>CAVRKY010000001.1:0-3017 GCA_963722335.1 uncultured Holophagaceae bacterium
TGGGGCTAAAGGACCGTGCCCTGCCTTTCAGGCCCGGTTGCCTATGGATGGAAGAGGTTCCCCAGGCAGGCCTGGGAATATCGCGGAATCATGCCAAACTCGACCGTCGAGCGGGCAGTCCCTGCGTCCTGGACGAGTCTGCTAGCGTCGTCCAGGGATCCCAGCCATGCCTTTCCGTTCCCTTTTCACCACCACCGCCGAGCCGGGACGTTCCATCCACTACCGCCGCCGCTGGGCCTACACCGCCTGGGGGGTCATCCTGCTGGCGAGCCTCGGGGCCTGGGGGCTGTGGGAGCGGCCCGGGCCATGGTTTCCGCCGACCTGGAGGTCCGGGTGAAGATCCGCCAGGCCCCTCCGGACGTCACGGTGACGGCCTGGGCCGGCCCATGGGCCCGGTTCGCCGGCCCGGAACGGTTCCGGGACGCCCCCATCCAGGTGCCCCTGCTGCCGGACGGCACCGCCACCCTGCCGGTGTTCCGCATGCCCATCGCGTACCGCCGCTGGGTCCGGGGCTACATCCCCGGGGCACCTGGGACCTGGTGGTCCTGCGGTTCACCGCCCCCGGCCAGGGGCCGCGCTATCTGGCCCTGCCCCTGTCCCAGGACATCCGTAACAGCTTTCTGGCTCCCCGGGCACAAGATGACCGGCCGACTGGAATGCGCCTGGACTACCCTGCGCACGGACACCCTGGTTTCGGACAAATAACCCTGAGCCCGGACTCTGCCGTTCGGTCCTGAATCAACCGTTCTTCCTTGTCCAGGGCCTTCGCCGGACCTGGGCACCCCGGGAAGGCGCCGTGGCAGGAAGGTTCTATGCGGAACCCTCAGGGCCGCTGGGAAGGGATGACACAATAAGGGCCATGAACCACAGATGGGTTTCGTTCCTCGGCGCCTTCCTGCTGTTCTTTTTGCAGCCTTTCATCGGGAAAGTGATCACTCCGTGGTTCGGGGGGAGCTCCCACGTCTGGATCCTCTGCATGGTCTTCTTCCAGACCCTGCTGGTGCTTGGCTACGCCTACGCCCACCTCCTGGCGAACCGGGTCCGCCCGGAGAGGCAGGTGGCCGTCCACGGCGCCGTGCTCCTTGGCGCCCTGGCGCTCATGGCCGCAACCTGGGCGGTCTCGGGGCGGCCGCTGCTGCCGCCGGCTTCCTGGGCGTCCTGGAACGGATCGGGTGACCTGTCCGCGGGGTCTGTCTTATCCTGGCCGGCACCGTGGCGCTGCCGTTTTTCGCCCTCTCCGCCACCGCACCCCTGGTCCAGAGCTGGTATGCCCGCGGAACAGGCAGGTCCCCGTTCCGGCTGTACGCCCTCTCGAACCTGGGCTCGCTGGCGGGGCTCCTGGCCTTCCCCCTGGCGGCTGAACCCTGGCTGTCCCAGGGGGGGCAGGCCTTGGTGATTTTCGGCGGGTTCGTGGTCTTCACGGTCTGCATGGTCCGGGCGGGATCCATGCCTTTCGAGGCCAGGGGCGACCCTCCCGAGGAGAAGGAGGCAGGGGCCCGCTTCCGCCCCCTCTGGCTCCTGGGGCCCGCCGCCGGAACGGTGATGCTCCTGTCCGGCACGAACCTGCTCGCAGAGACCATCGCGAACATTCCCCTGCTCTGGATCCTCCCGCTGATGGTCTACCTGGGCACCTTCATCCTCTGGTTCGATTCGCGGTGGGTGAAGGAAGGGCGGCTCGTCTTCCTGGGCCTCGTGATGGCGTTCAGCCTCGCGATCCTGGCCCTGCTCCTGGCCCTGGGCCGCCCGGCTCCGCTCTGGTCCATCCTGGCGGTGGTCCTCGTGGTGGGGACCGGATGCATGATCGCGCACGGATTCACGTACACCCTGAGGCCTTCGGGGCGGCACCTCACCGCCTACTACCTTTCCATCTCCCTGGGCGGAGCCATCGGCGGGTTGGTGGTCGGCCTCGGAGCGCCCAGGGTGTTCGACCGCGTGTACAACTCCCCATCGCGCTCGCGCTATGCGGAATCACCGCCCTGCTCTGGGTTCGCATGCGCCCATGGCCGTTGAGGAACCTGCTGGCGCTGGGGGCCGCGTTGCCCCTGGCCCTTGGTTTCCTGGGCATCTGGAAGGAGGCCCGGCGCCCGGGCCGCTTCCTCCGGGATGACTACGGGGTCGTGAACGTGGGCCAGACGGCGGGCATCAAGATCCTGGTGCACGCCAACGTCCTGCACGGGTTGCAACGGGTGGCCAACCCCCGGGTCCCGCTGACCTTTTCGGACCGGCCTCCGGAGTGGGGCGGGCCTTCGCCGCGGTCCGCCGGTACCGGCCCCACCTGCGGGTGGGGGTGGTGGGCATCGGCCTGGGCAGCGTCGCCGCCTACGGGATCGAGGGGGACAACTTCCGTTTCTACGAAATCAGCCCGATGATCGCGGACCTCTCCCGGGGCTCCGCGCCCGTCTTCGACATGATCCGGGCTTGCCCGGCCCAGGTCTCCATCCAGATCGGCGACGGCCGCCTCCTCCTGGAACGGGAATTGGCCTCGGGATCCCAGGCCTTCGATCTGCTGCTCCTCGACGCCTTCAGCGGCGGGCAGGTTCCCTGGCACCTCCTGACCCGGGAATCCTTCCAGATCTACCTGGCCCACCTGGCCCCCGGGGGCGTCCTGGTGGTCCACGTCTCCAACCGCCTGCCCATCGACCGGGAAGTGGCGGCCCAGGCCAAGGACATGGGGCTCCTGGCGATGGAGATAACCCACCCCAGCCCTGAAAATCCAGTGCCCCTCGCCGCGCTGGGCCGGAGCAGCAGCTACGTGCTCCTGTCCCGGGACACGGCCATCCTGGATCCCGATCTGGTCAGGGTGTCTTCGTGGATCATTCTGCCTCCAGGCCTTCCCCTCTCCGTGGGTCCGAGGAGCCTGCCCAAGGTGCGAAGGGGTGAACTGATCGCCGGCAGCGTGCAGGCCTGGAAAGATTCCCGGAACAGTCTGGCCTCCCTGCTCTGGGCTGGCCGGCCGGCCTTCCTGGAATCGACCTCTCCCCGATAAGCCTGTCTCGGCGGGGGCGGCTCTACGGCAG
>CAVRKY010000002.1:0-287434 GCA_963722335.1 uncultured Holophagaceae bacterium
AGTGAGATCTGGAGGCAGTCGAGGGTTCCGCGCCCGTACCGGCTATCGTCGGGGTCGCCGTGGCTAGCGTTGAGCATGCTTCGGGATGGTGCTGGAGATTGATGGGTGAACCGGTCAGATCCCCTGAATGGACCCATCCACCGGAACTGTATCTTTGGTGAGCGTTTTTTCCGCTTTGCTGGTCGCCCCAGAAGATCCAGATTCTGCCGCAGCGTCTCCGGCGAAGCAATCCGCCCCACTAGCAAAGCCTTCGCCACTCATGGGGAGCCCTGCAGGGTTTGCACCGCTCCGAAATCCGACTTGCTGTCAAGAGCATGGCTAGTTTTATCTGAAAGATATGTCGGGGGTATTCACGGATTCAGGGAAAAATGAGATTTGGTCATGAATGATGTGAAGAACCGTTTTTTTAACACAGGCCTGGCCGCATTCTGCCAAAGTACCTCCCTTGAATGGATGAGCCAACAGAACCATTCTACCCGGTAGGCCACCACCACCCTGGAGCCACCTTGAATCCGACGACGAGGAGCGCATTGGTCTGGATCGGAATCATCCTTCTGCTCCTATGGGCACTCAAGCAGGCACCCCAGGCCAGTGCCGGGAACGAGATCGCCTTCTCCAGGTTCTATGCTGAGGGCGGCGAGGGAAAATATCGGAGCATCACTCTGACCGGCCAGGATGTGGAGGGGACCTACAAATCGGGCATCAAGGGTCCGAATGGGGTATGGATCGACCACTTCAAGACCGTCGCCCCGCCCATGCAGGACCTGGCCAAGTCGATCCTCGGCTGGAAGCAGGAAGGGCGACTGGAGGAATTCCAGGCCGCCAAGCCCAGCGAGAACAATTTCATGTATCTGCTCGTGTTCTGGGGCCCCCTGCTGGTCTTCGCGGTGCTCTGGTTCGTCTTCATGCGCCAAGCCCAGATGGGCGGCAACAAGGCCTTGTCCTTCGGCAAGTCCCGGGCCCGGGGACTCTCCGCCAATCCAGCAGGTCACCTTCGCCGACGTGGCCGGGTGAACGAGGCCAAGGAGGAGCTGCGAGATCGTCGAATTCCTCAAGGACCCCGCCAAGTTCGTGAAGCTGGGCGGCAAGATCCCCAAGGGCGTGCTGCTCATGGGCCCTCCGGGCACGGGCAAGACCCTGCTGGCGCGCGCCATCGCGGGCGAGGCCGGGGTGCCGTTCTTCTCCATCTCCGGCTCCGATTTCGTCGAGATGTTCGTGGGCGTGGGCGCCAGCCGCGTGCGCGACCTCTTCGAGCAGGGCAAGAAGAACGCCCCCTGCATCATCTTCATCGACGAGATCGACGCCGTGGGCCGCCACCGCGGCGCCGGCCTGGGCGGCGGCCACGACGAGCGCGAGCAGACCCTGAACCAGCTGCTGGTGGAGATGGACGGCTTTGAAGGCAACGAAGGCGTGATCCTCATCGCCGCCACCAACCGCCCCGACGTGCTGGATCCCGCCCTCCTCCGCCCCGGCCGCTTCGACCGCCGCGTGGTGGTGGACCTCCCCGACCTTAAGGGCCGCGTTCGAGATCCTCAAAGTCCACACCGCCGACAAGATCCCCCTCGCCCCGGACGTGGACCTGGAGGTCATCGCCCGGGGCACCCCGGGATTCGCCGGGGCCGACCTGGCCAACCTCTGCAACGAGGCCGCCCTCCCGCCGCCCGCACCAGCAAGAAGTGGGTGGAGATGATCGACTTCGAGAAAGCCAAGGACAAGGTCTACATGGGCGCCGAGCGCGATCCATGGTCATGCCGACGAGGAGAAGCGCGACACCGCCTACCATGAGGCGGGCCACGCCCTCGTGGCCGCCGCATTCCCGGGGCCGATCCCGTGCACAAGGTCACCATCATCCCGCGCGGGCCGGGCCCTGGGCGTCACCTGGCAGCTGCCCGAGCGGGACCGCTACTCCTCCACCCGCGAGCACATGGAGGGCCAGATCGCCATCCTCATGGGCGGCCGGGTGGCCGAGGAGATCTTCTTCAACCGGGTCTCCACCGGTGCCGCCAACGACATCGAGCGGGCCACCGACATCGCCCGGCGCATGGTCTGCGGCTACGGCATGAGCGAGAAGCTGGGCCCCCTCAGCTTCAGCCAGGGCGAGCACGAGATCTTCCTGGGCAAGGACTTCAGCCAGCGCCGGGAATTCTCCAACGATACCGCCCAGATCATCGATGCGGAGGTTCATGAGATAGTCATGCGCAACTACCAGCGGGCCAGGACCATCATTCAGGACAAGCGGAGATCTTGGCCAGGCTGGCCAAGGCCCTGCTTGAGCGGGAAACCCTGGACGCCCAGGGGGTGGCCGGGATCATGGGTGGCATGACGGATTCGTGATGCCTTCGCCCCTTTCCCATCCACACCTGGCATAGGCATGGATGGACAAGCTTTTAAGGGCAAGTTCATGGACCTGCTACGTCTGCTCCGGACAATGCAGCACCCTCTCTCGCGACGAAGTACCGTGATTTGCAGGATTGCTCCCGCCGTGGGCCTTGACTGAGGGCGCCTGCTGAGGAAGGATGAGCCCTGATGAAGCCTTACTGCCTGTTTCCGAACTTCCCCGAACTGCAGACGGCGCGCTGCCGACTGGTCCAGCCCCGGACGGAGCACGCCCCGAACATGCTGGAGATCTTCGGGGATGCGGAGACCATGCGCTACATGCAGAGCTCCCCGGTGACCCAGGTGGAGGACTGCCACCGGAAGGTCGATGCCTGGCAGCGTGATCTCGAAACGGGGAAGGGTATCCGCTGGGCGGTGGTGGCCAAGGAAGCCCCGGAGGAGCTGGTGGGGGTCTTTGCGCTGCACTATTGGTCGCAGGTCCATCAGCGCGCCGAGCTGGGATCGTACCTCCACCGGGACTGGTGGGGGCGTGGCCTCAGCACCGAGCTGACCCGGGCCGTGCTGCACTTCGCCTTCCTCCGGGCGGAACTGCACCGGGTGGAGCTGCGCTGCGACCCCCGGAACTCAGCCTCCGTCGCCATCGCCCGTAAGTTCGGCATGCGGCTGGAGGGCGTGCTGCGGGACTACGTCTTCGTGGAGGAACGGGGCTTCGTGGACGAGGCGGTCTACGCCCTCTTAAGCACAGATTGGCCTGCGTCTCCATGGGGCGGTTTTTGATTCGGGACCATTCTGCCGGAGCCTTCAGCCAGTCCCAGCGCACGTGAGCAGGGTTCCCCTTCACCAGACAGTCCGCCCCCTACGCCTGGGCCATGGCGTGGTTCTCGGAGGCGTCGAAGGCCGAATCCAGCAGGATCAGGACCTCCCACTTTCTCCTTCAGTTTGATTGGGCAGAGCATGGTTTTGATCTAGTCAGGCGCTGGCCAAAACGAGGGAAGAACGGCCCAATCCTCGATTATGCCTCCGCGCTTACACCGCCAGAGAGCCGGCACGGTTCGAATGCCCCGCGATGATGGCATGGCATGAATCATGCTTTGATTCCGGCTGGCGTACGCCGAAAGTGCCGCGAGGCGGATAGGAAAGAGCCCATGTTGCGAAGCCTTAAAGATATCCAAGGGTACCAAGTGAACGCCACCGATGGTGACATCGGCACTGTGGCGAATTTCTTCTTTGACGACAAGGATTGGACTGTCCGTTATCTTGTCGTGGAGACTGGTGGCTTCTTCGATAACCACCGAGTGCTTATTTCGCCCATTTCTTTCGGTGAGCCCGATTGGTCGGCCAAACGGTTTCCCCTGGCCTTGACCATGGCCAAGGTCAAGGACAGCCCCGGCATTGACACGGACAAACCTGTCTCCCGACAGCATGAGCGTGACTTCCACGGTTACTATGGCTATCCCTATTATTGGGGTTACTCAGGGATCTGGGGCATGGGCGCCTACCCGAGCATGCTCGCCAACGCCAGGTTCGACGAGCCGACTCCTGCAGGTCCCGGCCCAGCCCTTTATGACGTCCATTTGCGAAGCGCAGCGGAACTCCGCGGGTACCACATTCAAGGAAACGATGATGCCATCGGCCACCTCCAAGACCTCATCATCGACGATGAAACCTGGGCCGTGCGGTATCTGGTGATCGATACCAGCAACTGGTGGTTCGGCAAGAAGGTGCTGGTTTCCCCGCACTGGGCAGGGAAAATCAGCTGGGCGGAGAGGAATGTCTATGTGGACATGTCTCGGCAATCGATCAAAGACGGCCCTCAGTGGATTCCGGGCGAGGTGATCGACCGTGAATACGAGACCGATCTTTATAATTATTATGGACGCCCGCCTTACTGGTCCATTGACCGATGAGCCGATACCGAGTGATAAGTATTGGTTACTTCTCATTTTTTTTTAATTTGATTATGGAGTTTTGGACATGATCAACCGAAAAGCAGGAAACCCTCATCGGAACTGGTTCACCCTCCCGTGGCTCATTCCAGCCATCGTCGTTCCAGCCGGAATGCTGTTCACGCTTGGCTGCAACCGGGAGCAGGATAACCGTACCAACAAAGTCGAGATCGCTCCGGCGGTTCAACCCGCCGGAGGTACCCCCGGCGGCATGCCGATGGGTGCCCCCTTGGGGGGCCCCACGGGCATGCCAGAGGGGGCCATGCCTGATGGACATCTTCCCGAGCCACCCGGCCCCATGGCGAAGAACGCGCTCAAATGGACCCTGCCCAAGGGATGGACCAGGACAGCAGGGCGCGGCATGCGTTTCGCCACCCTTACGCCTCCAGGGCCAGGGAAGGCCGAGATTTCGGTGGTGATGCTTCCGGGTGCGGCTGGGACCGAACTGGCCAATGTGAACCGTTGGCGCGGTCAGATCGCGCTTCAGCCCCTGGACCTGAGGGCCCTGGGAACCGCCAGACAGACCGTGCAATGCAAGGCCGGCACGGTGGCGGTCTACGACTTCACCGGCGAAGGTGGGCTTCGCATGGTGACCGGTATCCTTGCCACCCATGATGGCGATACTTGGTTCCTCAAATTGATGGGTGGCACGGACCGAGTGAGCAAGGCGAAGCCCGCCTTCATGAAGTACCTGGGGACCCTGCACCTTTGAGCCAGCCAGGTTTTCTTGCGGAGCTCCCGCACAAGCTCGAACGCCCCATGCTGCTGCTGAGCTTCGTAGGGTTCCTCATCATCATCACGGAGCGAGGTGGCGCTGTTGAGAAAAGCGCTCGAAGATGTTTTGAAGCGCGTTCCTGACGCGGCACCGCGATCGGTGGAACCTCCACCGTTGGCCAAGGAGCCGAACAGAGTCAAACGGGGGAAGAAATCCGGGAAACCGGGGCCGGTACAAGTATGAAGTCAAACACCAGAGATCCATCCCAATCACGCGCCTCCTGGCGCATGCTCAACCCGCAGGCGGTTCCCGACTTTTCGGATTCCACGCTGGAATGGCGGCGCATGTTCGCAGAAAGTTGGGGCACTTTTTTACTGGTCCTTGTCGCCGCTGGCGGCGGTGTCGTCAGAGATCTGAGTAAAGGAAGTGTAAGTCTGGCAATGATCGTCGTTGCGCCTGGCCTCATGGTAATGGCGATCATCTATTTCATGGGGACGGTGAGCGGCGCCCATTTGAACCCCGCTGTCACGCTGGCCTTTGCGGTCCGAGGCAATTTCCCGTGGCGTCGTGTTCCGGGATATTTTACCGCTCAACTGATAGGTGGGATAGGGGCCACAGTGCTTCTCCGCGCGATGTTCGGGCTGGCCGGCTCGCTCGGGGCAACCGTTCCCGGTGTGGGAATTGGCGGCGCTAAGGCGATGGTAATGGAACTGGTGCTGACAACAGGCCTTGTGAACACAATCCTGGGGACGGCATCCGGCGCCCGCAATATCGGCACCAACGGCGCCCTTGCAGTTGGCGCTTACATTGCTCTTGCCGGACTTTGGGCTGCTCCCATCAGCGGGGCGTCGATGAACCCGGTGCGTTCGATTGCCTCCGATCTCGTCCGCGGCGATTTCTCTACCTCGTGGATCTACCTCGTCGGGCCTGTGTTGGGCGCGATGGTGGGGGTGGGTTTCGAGTGGATTCTCCGGGGAAAGCCGACGACCGCCGGCGCCCAGGCCGCGCAAGGAACGCTGGACGAAGGGAGAAAGTGATGGGCCCACCGGGTCGCCGTCTGGATCCAATCCAGGGCGGCAGGTCGCGCCGCGCATGCCAGGGATATACCCCATTGTTGGCGATGGACCGTCGGGCGATCCTCCAATCGCCTTGTTTCAGCAAGCGCCCTACGCCATGGTTTACCGGCCCTCGAAGCCATTTCGACCTTCCGTGCTACTGCCTGGAATGGCAGTACGCCAGTGGAGGTCCGGCGCGCTCCCGCAACCCGCTCCGACACCGGGGTGGATCAAGGCGAAGCAGAACGGTTCACCGGAAACCTCGTTGCACCGAACACCACATGGCTGGCGCTTTCTCCCCCCGCTCACTCATGTTCCTGAATATGTCCGCGTTCCACCAGCTTCCTGGCCAGGCGTTCGGCAACGTCGATGGCGAAATCGATGTCGCTGTCGCTGATGCCGGGGCTCCCCCCAGCCGCCATGCCGTTGAGTATGATCAACGCGTAGTGTTCGACCCGTTTGAGATTCCCGGGGGGCACCCGCGAACCTGAACGGATGGGGGCGGGGACTTTGCTGGGTTGGTTCATGGGAATCTCCTCGGACTTGGATCGATCATCCCCGGGCATGCACCGGTTCAATGAAATAACCCGGGTTCCCGGCGTCATTCGCCCTTCAGAAACAGAGTTTCATCCCCTGGGCAATCAACTGGGCGGCCTTGGCGATGGGCACCCGGTCCGTATTGATGACCAGGTGGTAGAGCAGGTCGTCGTTGATGCCGACGTGGAAGTGGGATTTCACATAGCGGCCCCGGGCGCGGTCTTCCTTCTGGACCCACTCCGCCGCATGCTCCGGGGTCAGGCTGTGCAGCTTCTGGATCCGCTCAATCCGCTTTGGCTGAGACGCTATCAATCGGACATGGAACACATTGGGCACCCGGCTGGTGATGAAGTTAGCGCCCCGGCCCACCAGGATCACGTGGCCAGCGTCGGCCAGATGCAGCACGGTGCTGGCGATCTGCGCTGCCGTTTCCCACGACGGTGGGATCACTCCCACCATTTCGGTCACGGCGTCCTGGATGTAATTTCGCCGATCCTCCGGGATAAACTTCGCCAAAGCTTGCGGCAGGTGATGGTCCTCAAGCACCTTTTCCACCAGGTTGCGATCGAACACGGTCCAGGGGACCGGCCCGTCCGGATCTTCGGCCTGCAACAGCCCCACCAGCCGGATCGCGATCTCATGGGCCCCGGACCCGGCCAGATGGGAAATCGTGATCGCCGGCCCCGGTGCGTGGGGATTGGGAACCGCCCCGTGGGCCTCGCGGAAATCCAACTGGGCATGGACATAGGCATTGCACTGCTCCAGCGGAAGCTGGTCGGCGTAGGCGCCCGTCGCACTTTTGGTGTGCATGGTCCTCTCCTTAGCGCAGGGTTGGCAGAACAGGCTGGTTGTGGTCCAGAATCCGGTACGTGCCCAGTTTGATGAAGTCATTGAGGAAGAACCACGCCAGGGCATAGCCCCACACCACCAGCGCCCAACCCCAGCCGATCGCCGGTCATGCCGGTGATGTGGCCGTGCTTCTGGAAAACATCGACAATGTGAAATTTATGTTCGGGGAACACCTGGGCGAAGCCGTCCGCGTGCTCGATGGCGTCATCCAGTTGGGCACCCTGGTGGTGGCTGGTTTTCGCGAACAGGCTACCCATACTTCAGGCGTGGATTTGGGCGGAAGCCGGAGGAATCGAGTTAGGCGGAGTCGCCCTCTGCCCAGATCGTTCCACTACAGCTTGATTTCCTGCAATACCCTCAACAATTCCCTGGGATCTCCGGATTTGACGAGGTACCGGTCGAATCCGGCAGCCTTGGCCCGGGTGACGTCATCCTCGCGGCTGAACCCAGTGTGAGCCACGAGGTGTATGGCATGATCCAGTTCGTCCCGGATCCGGGCGGCGACCTCAAACCCGCTGAGCCCTGGCATGCCCAAATCGATGAGGGCAATTTGGGGCCGAAGTTCCTTGGCTCTTTCGATCCCCTCCGTGCCAGTGGCGACCACGGTCACTTTGTAATTCAACGCTTCCAACAGCATCCTGCAAATCGTGCGCACGTTGGAGTCATCATCGATAATTATCACATGTTTCCTCTGCGCGTCTAAGTCTTGTTCGATGAACAGTTCTGGCTTCGGTAGCGGAGTGATCGATTCCTGGGCCGGTAGCCTGAGAATGAATTCGCTGCCCGTTCCGGGTCCATCGCTTTTGGCCACGATTGAGCCCCCATGCAGCTGAGCCAATTGCCGGACCAGCGATAACCCGATCCCAAGCCCCGTATCGGGGAAATTCAGCTCATGCTCGGCTTGAAAAAACAGATCGAAACTATGAGCGAGCACCTCGGGTGGCATGCCTTCCCCATTGTCCCGGATGCTCAGAACCACCTCGGCCCCTTCACGGAATACCAAGACCTTGATCACTCCACCCATTGGGGTGCATTTGCAAGCGTTGTTCAGGAGGTTGAAGAGCATCTGCTCCAGCCGGACCGGGTCCGCCTCAATGGCTGGCAAGGGCCTGGCCAGATCCAGGGTGAGGAGGTGATGTTTGATCTCGATGAGGGGTTGGCAGGTTTCCAGAGCCTGGGCCAACACCTTTTCAAGGTCTATCCATTCTTTGCGTAATTCCAGTTTGCCTCGCTCGATCCTGGAAACATCAAGAAGATCATCCACCAGCCTGGCTATTTGGGGTCCGTCGCTATTTCGTGTGGGTAACCGGCGGTATAGGTCGGCCGGGATTCCAGTGCAGGGCCGAGGGGTTTGGGGCCAGGGAATCCCTTTCGGCCTGACTGGGTTTCCTGGAAAGAAGGGGCCTGGGAAGATGGTCCCATGGACACCAAAGTACTCTTCACCATGGCGCTGGGCCTTCAGGCCCCTTGGGAGGTCACGGACCTCCAGTTCAACGAGGAGGCCCACCGGCTGGACATTCTCATAGATTTCAAGCGGGGAGCGGACTTCCCTTGCCCCGTATGCGGCCAGTCCTGCAAGGTTCACGACACTGAGGAGAAGACCTGGCGGCACATGAACTTCTTCCAGTACGCCACCTACCTGACGGCCCGGGTTCCCCGCTGCAAGTGCGACAAGGACGGGGTCAAGCAAGTGCAGGTCCCTTGGGCGCGGCCGGGGTCCGGGTTCACACTGATGTTCGAGGCCCTGCTGATGGTGCTGGTCCGCTCGATGACGGTGTCCGAAGCGGCCAGGCTGGTCGGGGAGCACGACACCCGGATCTGGCGGCTGGTCCATTACCACGTGGAGGATGCCCGGTCCCGGGTGGACATGTCGGAGGTATCCCGGGTCGGGATCGACGAGACCGGGGCCAAGCGCGGCCAGAAGTACATCACCCTGGTGGTGGACATGGAGGCGAAGCAGCTCCTGTTCGGGGTGGAAGGCCGGGATCAGGAGACCCTGAAGGCATTCAAAGCGGACCTGGTGGCCCACGGCGGCGACCCGGCCAAGATCACGGAGGCCAGCGTGGACATGTCGCCGGCCTTCATCAAGGGCCTGGGGGACCACTTCCCGAACGCCAAGCTGACCTTTGACCGGTTCCACGTCATGAAGCTGCTGGGCGAAGCCATGGACGAGGTTCGGCGGAAGGAGGTCAAGGATTACCCGGAGCTGAAGCAGTCTCGCTACGTCTGGTTGAAGAACCCCTCGAACCTCAGTGCCCGGCAGGCGAAGATGCTGGAGGCTTTGCGGAACGCCAACCTGAACACGGCCGAGGCCTATCGGATGCGGTGCACCCTCCAGGACTTCTACGAGCAGGCCAACTCAAATGCGGCCAAGCTGTTCCTGAACGAGTGGATCGCCATGGTCCTGGCCTCGGGGATCGAGCCCATGGTCAAGGTGGCCCAGACCCTCCAGGTCCACGCGGAGGGCGTGCTCCGCTGGTTCAGGAGCGGGCTCTCCAACGGGTTCCTGGAGGGTCTGAACTCCCTCATCAAGGCCGCCAAGGCCAAGGCGAGGGGCTACCGGAAGATCCGAAGCCTCATCACGGTCGCCTACCTCATCGCGGGCAAGCTCAAGTTCAAGGTGGCGGAGCTGTGGCCGTCGCAGCCCAAGGAGAAGCCCACCGCCAGGAAACCGGTTCCCTTCCGTCCCAGCCCCGTTCTCTGCTGACCCGAGGGCCCACCGGGCCCGGAACCCCATTTGCCGGAGACTGAGCCCGGAGGTCGCCCCTCCCGGCACCCAGCAAGGCTGGCGCAGGCTCTGCCTGCCCAGCCCTTTCACCTGCCGTCGCCGTCGCCCATCGGCCCCCCCGCCCGCAGCGGGGGCCGATGAGGCGACCGCAAGCGATTCACCGCCTCCCTGCGGTCAGTAATGGATCAAGGCGCCGAGCCCGTTCACGGGCGCCCTCGTGGCCAGGGGCGTGATGTAGCGTAGCGGAGGCGCGACCCTGGCGAGGGTGAGCCGGCCGAAATGCTCGGGTGGCCTGGCCAAGGGCCTTGGTTATAACCCTGGCTTACCCACACGATTCAGCGAAGAGCCCTATTTGGGTGGATTGGTGCGTGATCATGTCAATGATTCGCCCTTGCTCCGGGTCCAAGTGGCCCTCCTTCTCAAGAAGGAATGCACCGGTCCGGATAGAGGCAAGGGGATTGCGAAGTTCGTGAGCCAGGGTCGCCAGGAACTCATCCTTGCGTTGGTTTGCCTCTTGCAGGGCATGTTCCGCTTGCTTTCGCTCTGTTATTTCCGTTCGGATTGCAACAAATTGTATGACTTCCCCGCTGGAACCCAAGAAAGGAACGATGGTTGTATCTACCCAGTAGAAGGTCCCGTTTTTAGCCTGGTTGCGAATCTCTCCTTTCCAGACTTGGCCGCGCCTGATGGTCCTCCATAGGTTCGCGAAAAAGGATTTGGGGTGAAGGTGGCTGTTGATCATCCGATGGTCCTGCCCCAGGAGTTCCTCTCGCTTATATTTGGAGATCGCGCAGAACTTGTCGTTTACGTAGACAATCATGCCCAAGGGGTTGGTGACGGCTACAATGGCATGCTCATCCAGACCCTGTTTGAAGTCTGCCAGGGTAGCAAGGGTTTCGTCTCTCCGGCGGCTAGCCTTCGACAGATCGTCCTCCAGTCGTTTGCGCTCGGATATGTCGCTGAGCACCAGCCGGCTGACTGGTGCGAACTCATCAGCCTGCTTTAAGTTGGCCGGCGGGCCCTCCAGGATCGTAGTCCTCATTTGCGCCCAAAAAAACGTGCTATCCTTCCTCTTCATCCGCAATTCGCTTTCCTGCGGTGCGCACGTTACGGCGAATCGTCGGCAATGCAGATAGTAGATGTCTTGGTCATCCTTAAGGATGAAGCGGGAAATCCGCTGGCCTATCAACTCACTCTGGGTGTAGCCCAACATGTTGGCGGCCGTGAGGTTGGCTTCCAAGACCAGGCCTCCGGAGATGGTTAAGTAGCCCACCGGGGCAAGGTTGAAGAGGTCGAAGTAATGGACCCGCAAAGTGTCCATCTCAGACTCGACTCGTCGAAGTTCCTTATTCTGCATTTCCAGTTCAATTTGATGCACCTGCATCTCATGGAGCAATCTCTGCCAGTCTTCGGCCGACCTGGAGTCACTATCCATGCTTGGTGAAACCCCTCTACGCCGCGCTACCCGTTCAGCCCTTTGCCGAAGGTCGGAGGAAGGCTCTGATCTTGTGCGTTTTGGGTCCACCGAGCCGTTACCTCATGCATTCAGTTGAAGAAGGAGGGTTTATAAGATATTCGAGTTCGGGGGTGTAAATTTCATGTAATTTAACTTTTTATATAACAGCTTCTTGAACAGAATAAGTTTAATTTGGGCCTCAGCAACAATTCCTTTTCCCTGAGAGTTAGGGCCTGCTTGGGCACCAGAAGCAAAAGGCAATGCTCTGTTGCTAACAGTGTCCCGGTCTCAGGCCCGCGCCGGCCAGTGGTCCCGCAGGTCCTGGGCGAACGTCCGCAGGGCCGGCTCCACGGGCGAACCGTGGCGCCAGGCCAGGACCAGCTGCCGGGCCGGCGCCGGGTCCTGGAAGGGACGCACGGCCAGGTGGGCCCGGGTGCGCTCCAGGGGGGCGCACAAGCTCGGGCAGCAGGGTGAGTCCCAGGCCCCCGGCCACCATCTGCACCAGGGTGGCCAGGCTGGAAGCCCGGAAATCCGCTTCCCGGGCGCCGGCCTGGGCGCAGAAGGCCAGGGCCTGGCCCCGCAGGCAGTGGCCGTCCTCCAGCAGCAGCATGGGGGCGCCCTCCAGGTCCGCCAGGGCCACCCGGCGCCGGCGCGCCAGGGGGTGGTTCCGGGGCGCCGCCAGGAGGAAGGGGTCCTGGGCCAGGGGCTCGCGCTCCAGGTCCCCCAGGTCCGGCACCTCCGCCAGGATGGCCGCCTCCAGGCCCCCGGCGGCCAGCTCCCGCACCAGCACCGGGGTGCGCTCCTCCCGCAGCAGCAGGCGCAGGTGCGGGTGCAGCCGGGCCACGGCCGGCAGGATGCCCGGAAGCAGGTACGGCGCCACGGTGGGGATGAGCCCCAGGCGCCAGCTGCCCTGGAAGGGGTCCCCGCACTGCCCGGCGGCGGCCAGGAGGTCCTCGGCCTCCCGCAGCAGGCGCCGGGCCCGGGCCACCACCACCGCCCCGGCGGGGGTCAGCAGCACCCGCCGCTGGGTGCGCTCGAACAGCTGCACCCCCAGCACCGCCTCCACCTGCTGCACCTGGGAGCTCAGGGCCGGCTGGGACACGTTGACCTGCCGGGCGGCCTTCCGGAACCCCAGGGTGTCGGCCAGGGCCACCAGGTACTCCAGTTGGCGGAAGGTGAGGTCGGCGGGGCGCGGCATGGGGCGGGGAGGAGAAAAAACCGTTCGATTTGATAATAATAGATTATCATTTCCATCCGCAAGATCTATCATCCAGTCCACGCAGCCAATCTTAAGATGGACCTGCATTTAAGGAGCACACCATGGCCAGCCTGAAAGGCACCAAGACCCATCAGAACCTGAAGGACGCCTTCGCCGGCGAGTCCCAGGCCAACCGGCGCTACCTGTACTTCGCCAAGGTGGCGGACATCGAGGGCTATCCGGAAGTGGCGGGCAACTTCAAGGAGACCGCCGACGGCGAGACCGGCCACGCCCACGGCCACCTGGACTACCTGAAGGGCGTGGGGGACCCGGCCACCGGGCCTGCCCATCGGCGACACGGTCCTCAACCTCAAGGCCGCCATCGCCGGCGAGACCCACGAGTACACCGACATGTATCCCGGCATGGCCAAGACCGCCCGGGAGGAGGGCTTCCCGGAGATCGCCGACTGGTTCGAGACCCTGGCCAAGGCCGAGAAGAGCCACGCCGGACGGTTCCAGAAGATGCTGGACAGCATCTCCTAGACCCGGGCACGGAACGCGGCCATGGCGGAGCACGGCGACCTGGAACCGGGAGGGCGCGCCCCCACCACCCCGGGAGAGCGCATCAGCTATCAAGCGGGGGCGGGCACGGTCTACGACCCCCAGGATCCCCGCTATTGGGATGAAGCCCTGCTGCACCAGGAAGTGGACCGGGTCTTCGAGATCTGCCATGGCTGCCGCATGTGCTTCAAGTACTGCGACGCCTTCCCCGGGCTGTTCGCCCTCCTGGACGAGAAGCACCAGGGGGACGTGCGCACGCTGGGCCAGGACGAGCGCGACCGGGTGATGGACGACTGCTTCCAGTGCAAGCTGTGCGAAGTCCAGTGCCCGTACACCCCCGGGAAGGCCACGCGTTCGCCCTGGACTTCCCCCGGCTGGTGCACCGGTACCAGGCGGTGCGGCGCCGGCGGAACGGGGGGCAGGCTGCGGGACCGGATCCTGGGGGACCCGGACCTGGCCGGGGCGCTGGCCCGGGCCAGCTTCGGCATGGCCAACGTCATGAACCGGGTCGCCCTGCACCGGTGGTTCATGGACAAGGTGCTGGGGGTGCACCCCCAGGCGCACTTGCCGGAATTCGCCAGCGCCACCTTCGAGGCCTGGGCCCAGAAGAGCGGGCAGCATGGCCGAGCGCCCCGGCATGGAGGCGGTGCTGTTCCAGACCTGCTTCGTGCAGCACAACGACCCCCAGATCGGCAAGGACACCCTGGAGGTGCTGGAGCACAACGGCTGCCGGCACCGGCTGCGTGCGCGGGACTGCAGTGCTGCGGCATGCCCGCCTGGGAGCACGGGGACCTGGACAGCCTGCGCCGCCAGGCCAAGGCCAACCTGGACGCGCTGATGCCCCACGTGGAAGCGGGCTCCAAGGTGATCGTCATCAACCCCACCTGCTCCATGATGCTGCGCCGGGAGTACCCGGAACTGCTGGCCGGCGCCGACCGGGAGCGGGCAAGGCTGCTGGCGGCGGCGGTGCGGGACCCGGGGGAGTTCCTGTGGTCCATCCGCAACGAGCCCCGGGCCAACTGGAACTTCCAGTCCAGCCCCGGACCCGTGGCGTACCACGCGCCCTGCCACCTGCGCGCCCAGTCGGTGGGCTTCAAGGGCCGCGACCTGCTGCGCAAGATCCCGGGCGTCACCCTCGCCACCGTCATGGAATGCTGCGGCCACGACGGCACCTACGCCCTGAAGTCGGAGAGCTTCGAGGCGTCCCGGCGCATCGGGGCCAAGGCCTTCGAGGGCATGCAGGCGGCCGCGTCGGCCCAGGTCTGGGCCACCGAGTGCCCCCTGGCCGGGATGCAGTTCGAGCAGCACGCCGGGCGCAAGGCCCTGCACCCCATGACCATCCTGGCCCGGGCCTACCGCCCGGACGGCTTCCCCAACCCCATCCCTCCAGCCCGGGAAGGTTGACCATGCCCATGGTTGAACGCAAGCGACATCCTGGATTTCGTCACCTACGCCGAGCAGCGCGACGCCATCCGGGCCTCGGCCATGGCCGCCAAGGCCCTGCGCCGGGTGCACCTGGGCGAGCACCTCACGTTCCTGTTCGAGAACGCGGAGACCATCCGCTACCAGGTGCTGGAGATGGTGCGGGTGGAGCAGATGGTGCGGGAATCGGACATCCGGCACGAGCTGGACACCTACAACGAGCGTGCTGGGCGGGACGGGGGAGCTGGGCTGCACCCTGCTCATCGAGATCCCCGCCGAGCGGGACCGGGAGGTGCTGCTGCGGCGCTGGCGGCACCTGCCCGGCCACGTGCACCTGGCCTTCGCGGACGGCAGCCGCGCCGCGGCCCGCTTCGACACCGCCCAGATGAGCGAGGACAAGCTGTCCTCGGTGCAGTTCCTGAAGTTCCCCGTGGGCCGCCGCACCCCGGCGGCGCTGGTGTGCGACCTGCCGGGGCTGGAAGGCGAGGTGAAGCTGGAGCCGGCCACCCGCCAGGCGCTCCTGGAGGACCTGTCCTAGTCGCCGCTGCGGTAGATGCCGTCGATGACTTCCCGGAACGCCTCGTTCACCGCCCGGCGCTTCACCTTCAGGGTGGGGGTCAGCAGTCCGCTGGCGGCGGTGAGCTCGTTGGCGAGCACGCCGATGCGCCGCACCCGCTCGTAGGCCGGCAGGCGGGCGTTCACCCGGTTCACCCGGGTCATGAGCTTGGCCACCACCCTGGGGTGCGCCACCATTTCGGTGTCGTCCTTGAAGGCCAGGGACTTGCGCTCGCACCAGGCGCGCAGGGCGGGGAAGTGGGGCACGATGAGCGCCGCCAGGTGGTTGCGGTGGTCGCCCACCACCACCGCCTGCTCGATGTACAGGTCCTGGCGCAGGTCGTTCTCGATGGGCTGGGGGGCCACGTTCTTGCCGCCGTTGGTGACGATGATCTCCTTCTTGCGGTCGGTGATCTTCACCCGTCCCTGGGGGTCCACCTGGCCCACGTCGCCGGTGCGGAAGTAGCCGTCCGGGTCCATCACCTCCCGGGTGGCTTCCTCCTGCTTCCAGTAGCCCACCATCACGTTGGGCCCCTGGCACAGGATCTCCCCGTCCTCGGCCAGCTTGAGGAACGGCCGTCCGTTCCAGGTCTTGAGGACGGGCTGGCCCACGTAGCCGGGGCGCACCCGCCCGAGGCGGTTGAGGGTGAGGATGGGGCTGGTCTCGGTGAGCCCGTAGCCCTCGTAGATGGGCACCCCCATGGCCCAGAAGAACTCCATGATCCTCGGGCTGAGGGCCGCGCCGCCGGAGACGCAGAAGCGCAGCCGCCCGCCGGTCTTCTCCCGCACCTTGGCCAGCAGGAGGCGGTCCGCCACCCGCCAGGGCACGCGCAGAAGCAAGGGAGGGCGCCGGTCCAGGTACAGGTGGCGCACCACCCGGCGGCAGGTGCAGGTGGCCCAGCGGAACACCATCCGCCGCAGCAGGCCGCCGGAGGTGACCGCGTCCTGCACCTTGGTGTACACCTTCTCGAAGATCCGCGGCACCGCCATGAGCACCGCCGGGCGCGCCTCCAGGAGGTTCTGGGGCATGGAGATCAGGCTTTCCGCGTAGTAGATGGCGATGCCCAGGTGGAACATGGCATAGTGGCCGCCGGTGCGCTCGAAGATGTGGGACAGGGGCAGGACGCTGAGGCAGCGGTCGCCCTTGCGGGGATCCAGGGCCGGCACGGCCACTTCCACGGTGGCGGCGATGTTGGAGGCCACGTTGCCCTGGGTGAGCATGGCGCCCTTGGGCTCCCCGGTGGTCCCGGAGGTGTAGATGAGGGTCAGCAGGTCCTCGGGCCGGCGTTCCGCCGCCCAGGCCCGCACCTGGTCCCGGCGGGCGTCCTGGGCTTCCCCCTGGGCCAGGAGCTGGGCCCAGGTGACCAGGTGCTTGCCCGCGAAATCGTCCGGCGCGTCCCGGGCCGGGCCGTCCAGGAACACCACCGTGCCCAGGTCCGGAAGGCCCTCCAGGACCGGGCGCACCTTGCCCAGCTGGGCCGCGGTGGACACCGCCAGCCACGCTGAGCCCGAGTCCCGCAGGATGTGGGCGGTCTGTTCGGGGGTGAGGGAATGGTAGATGGGCACGCTCACCACCCCGGCCAGGGCGCAGGCGAAGTCGATCATGGCCCATTCGGGCCGGTTCTCGCTCAGGATGGCCAGGCGGTCCCCGGGGCCCAGGCCTCGCGCCCGCAGGGCCAGGGCCAAGCGTTCCACCTGCACCTGTAGGTCCCGGTGGGAGATGGGCCGGTAGATGCCATCGGCCTTGGCCGCCAGGGCATCGGGCAAGTCGAACCGCAAGGCGGCATAGAACAGTTCGGCTATGGTCTGGACCAAACCGGTCGCTCCAAAGGATTTGCATTGGATTCTAGCACGACCGGCCGGCCCGCCCCCGGAGGAAGCGTCGGCGGCTGCGGGAGGCTCAAGGTTCGGACGCGACCCAGGGTTCCCCCACATGGATGCCGTGGAAGGCGTTCCAGACCGCCCGTTCCTCCGGTCCACCGGCCCCATACAGGTCCCTGGCCGCCTGGATGCAGGCTTTGCGTGCGTCCGCGTAGTTGGACAGGGAGGTCAGGTAGCTGGCCATGGCCCGGTACCAGATGCGGGCGGACTTGTCGTTGCCGATGCCGTGCATGCCCTTGGGCAGGTAGGAGGTGGCGTACGGACTGGGCGCCTTGGCGCTGGCCCCCTGGCTCAGGAAATAGAAACAACGGTTCATAGGGCCGGAACTGCGGTGCACGCCCAGGTTCTCCAGGTCTTCGCTCCAGGCGTCCGGGCTCTTGCCGTCCAGGCTGGGCTTGTACATGAAGCGCACCGGCTTGGGGTGCAGCGGCGTGGCCAGCTGGGCACCGATGGTCCAGGCGGCGCCCTGGTCGCCGACCTGGTCCAGCCGGCCGCCGCGGGCATAGAACGCCACCATGGTGCCGTTGATGTCCGAGTTGGCCTCGTTCAGCCCGCCGCTCTCGCCGAAATACTCCAGCCCGGCGGTGGTGGAGCACACCCCGTGGCTCACCTCGTGCCCGATCACGTCCATGGCCTCCAGGGACTTGAACTTCCTGCCGTCGCCGAAGGTCATGCAGAAGCAGTCGTCGTTCCAGAAGGCGTTGTCGTACTCCAGGTCGTAGTGCACCCGCAGGGTGGTGGCGGTGTTCTTGCCGTCGATGCCGTCCCGGTGGTGGATGTTCTTGTAGTAGTCCCAGGTCCACTGCAGGCCGTAGGCGGCGTCCACGGCGGCGGTCTCGCCGTTGGCCGAGGTGGTGCTGCCCCCGTCGTAGTTGGCGCCGTCGCCCCACTGGTTGGAGGAGGAAACGTAGGTCTGGCCGCCCTCGTCCTCCAGCCCGTGGTCCAGGTTCACCACCTTGTTCCCGCCCGCGCCCCGGGTGGGATCCCGCAGTTCGAAGCGGCCGCCGGCGCTGGTGGTGGGGGGCCGCACGAAGGGGCCCCGCGGCGCCAGGTCGGCCGCGGCGATGGCCAGGGCCTCGCTGGGGGTCAGGGTGGGCCGGGCATCCAGGGTGAACCGGCGCCTGAGCCCGTCGGTGAGGTTGCGCAGGCGGCCCTGGCGCAGGTGCACGATGGCTTCGCCCCCCATCACCCGCACCCCCCGGTAATACTGGTCCACCCGCACGTCCGTGCCGCCCAGGGCCGGGTCCGGAGCGGACCGGCGCAGCTGGAAGGTGACGTCCGGCTCCAGGTCCAGGGCCGGGCGCAGGTCCCGGATCAGGCCCAGGGCCAGGGCCTCGGGCTCCCTGGGGGCGAGGGCGGATGCGGGGCCGGCAAGCAAACCGGCAGACAAAAGGCAAAGGGACTTGCTGAAGGGCATGGGCTCCCCCTGAGCCGTGGCCATGGCTCATGGACGGGCGCTGGAAAGCGCCGCGGTAGGTGACGGACGAAACATTGTAAGGATTCGAGCGGAACGACCTACCCTAAGGGGAATCGGTTTCCCAGGCTCGGTAGCAAATTAGGAATAAGTCAAGAAATGTCAATATGTTATGACAAAATAATACAAAAAGGACAGGCTCGGCCAGGGGAAGCCCCGGGCACTTGGCGTCCGTTGCGCCCCTTCATGAAGCGATTAGCGTGGCCCCGGGCCCGCCAGGCCGGCCCGCCGCCGTCCCCAAGGTCTTCCGTCGGCTCCGGTCCTGCATCGGTTGGTCTTCCGAGCAAGAACCTTGTCTTGGCCACATCCAGACGCTACGATGAAAGGCCGCCTGGAGAGATGCCGGAGTGGCCGATCGGGCTCGCCTGCTAAGCGAGTGTATTGGGTCAACCAGTACCGGGGGTTCGAATCCCCCTCTCTCCGCCAGAAGTCCTTGCAAGTAATTGACTTGCAAGGACTTATTTTTTGAGCTCAGATGCTACCTACACCGGTACCTACATCTTGGAGGAGAGTGGGTTGGGGTGGGCCGAAGCCTCGGAGGATGCATGACTTGGCACACATCCGGAGAAGCGGCGCCGGGTATCCGGTCGATGGAGCCGTTGCTCGACAGCCCGGCGGCGGGCGATTGCACGGCTACCTGCCTCCCACGAGGTTGGGGTTGAACTGGGTGCCGACCGGAAGGTCCGAGAGCCAGCGGTCGATGGCGTCCTCCTCCCATACGGATTTCGTTCTGACGTTCCGAGCCACCAACTTTATAGCCGGCCGGAGGGCCATGTGATTTCGCCCAGGTTGGGAGAAAATCCCCTTGCGGAACGGGGCCAGGAGTTGCACACTCTCCTTGAGGGCTTTGCGGCGGAAACGCTGCATTGCCCTTTTGGTTTTTTAGGCTCCGATCTGCTGGTCCCTGGGACGGAGATCTTGCAGGACGGCAAAGCTCCAGTAGGTGGCCATGGCCCCGTTGGACTCGCGGGTGGCCCGGTACCGTAAGGCGCAGGCCTGGTCCACGAAGGGGAGCAACTCATCCCGCCGGGGCTCGGTCATGTTCGAAGTGCGGAACCCCCAGGACAGGATGTAGGCGAGGAAATCAGCGAGCCGGACCCCGGTCGTCAGATCGCTGTGCACGAAGAACGGCTCCGGCACGATCAGCTCGGCCTGGCTCTGGCCATAGGGAGACCGTTTGAAGTAGCGGTCCATCTGGTTGATCAGCAGTTGGCTCTGGGACCTGTCCAACTCATCGAAGACCACGACGCCCTGGGCGAGCGGGCTGGTGCCTTCCAGGAAGTAATGGAGGTTCTGGAACAGGGTGACGTAGTCCTTCCGCAAGTGATCCCTGGACTCGACCCGAGGTGCTTCGGCCCGGACCAGGCTGGCGAATGCCTTGCACCGGAAACGGGCGCAGATGCCCAGGACTTCACGGACAAAGGCCAGCTTGGCCTGGGCCAAGGCTGTCATGCGCATGCGGGTGGGCTTTTCGGGATCCTCCAGCAACTCCCGGGCTAGCTCGGTGCGCCGGTCTGGCGGGAAGGGCTCACCCTGGGCAGCCTGTTTGAACACCCTCCGGTGCAGCAGCGCGCGCCCCTTCACCTCGTGGGCCTCGGTGGAGAATGGCCGGCCGAAGCAGCGAACTTCCGAGGCCTGGACCTCCTGGATCAGGTTCCAAAGCAGCCTGTCCTCGACCGCCACGCCTGCAAGAACCTCGCAAGGGGAGTCGCGGTGATCCTGGCCGCTCTCGTCCACGAATAGAAAATAGGCCACCATCTCCCTCCGGAAGAAGATCTGTCTGGGATATGAGGTTCGGGTTCAGGCGAATCTGTTCCGGAATCTTTCCAGGACCGCGACGGGCCTTCTCATGCATGGTTTGATGAATTCGATCGATGTCTTCGCCCCGGCCACTTCAGTGCCGATCCTGGCGCTGGTGACCCGGCAGCAAAGGTTGCAGGCGGTTCGGGAAGGTGATCAACGGACCGGCCATCAGCGATCTGAGCCAGGAGGGTTATACCGTCCACGGAGACTGACGGCATGATGATAGAGCTGAACAAGGGATCCGGCTCCCCGGCTCACGGCTGAAGGCTGCCGCCCCTCGATCCCGGAGTGTGGTTGTGAACCGAGCCTTCATGAAGGATCCCGACGACGCGGCCCGCCCGGAGGTGCTGCCCGAGCGCCCCCAGAGCCCCCGCCCCAACTACGTCACGCCCGCGGGACTCCAGCGGCTGCGAGTCCAGGCTGCGGACTTGGCGGCCCGCCTGCAGGAACTCGGCCCTTCCGCGGACCCGCACGAACTGGCGCTCCTGCAGCGGGACCTGCGCTGGGTGGAGGGGCGGTTGCAGCGGGCCATCCCGGTGGATCCCGCCGTCCAGGCGCTTGACCGGGTCCGCTTTGGGATGACCGTGGAAGTCCGCCACGAGGACGGCAGCACCGAAGCGCTCACGATCGTGGGGGAGGACGAGGCCGAGCCCGGCACCGGCCGCATCAGCTGGTTGTCGCCGCTGGCGGAGGCGCTTCTGGATGCCGAGCCCGGCGACGAGGTGGCCTGGCAGCGGCCTGCGGGGAAGACGCGCCTGGAGATCATAGGGGTGCGAAGATCCTAGTTCCGGGATTTGCAGCCGCAACGTCGCCGATGGTGCGGCCGGACTACAGTTTCTCCGCCAGGGTCAGGTCCATCAGGCCATCCAGGTCCTTGTAGACCACGAACTTCCAGGTCGCCTGCCGGCCGTCCTCCAGCCCCGTGGCGACCAGCTTGATGTTCAGGCCCTTGACCACCTGGGTATAGGCCACGTTCACGTCCGTCAGGGTGAGGGACGGAATCCGGCTCTGGGCGAAATTCTTGGCATCCTGGACCACCGGGGCATCCGCTGGAAGGGCGCGTCCGCTGGTGCCGGTCAGCTCGCAGGGCAACGGTCGCGGCAGCCCTGCTGGAGGGGCGGGGACATCGGCCATCCCAGGCGGATCATGGGCTGGACACCGGTTCCGGGCAGGCGCTCCCAGCTGCAGCCCAGCACCTTGGCCTGGAAGGTGAGGACCCGCTCCTCCATCCGGATCACCGCCTGGACCACCGATCCGTCGGGGGGCAGGCGGTCGCGGCTCTTGGCTCCGGACAGGATCCATTCCCGCCCCGGTTCGGAGGCGCAGATGCGGAGCCCGGCCAGGACCCTGGGGGACCCGGCCAGGCGCAGGCACACCCGGGCCATGGACGCGCCGGCCAGCCACAGGGCGCCGCTCAACTCGGGAGGCTTCGGCTGGCGGCCCCCGCCTGCGCAGCCCTGACCCCGGGACCGGGCCCCGCACCGGGCATGGTGGAACCGTGACTTTGACATGGGCGCCCCCCTGGGAAAGATTCGTGACCAGAGAGGCAGCAAAGACGGTGCCAGCCACGAAAGGCCGGCCAGCCTGGGCGCACGTTCCGGAAAGGGGGAAAACTTCCTGGGCTCCCAGGGCATTTCTCCCTGGGGGCTCAACTGGGCAAGGGCGCGGATCCCCCCTTGGCGTCCTGGTACGCCGGCGACGGGAAAACCATCTGCAGGCTGGGGCATGCCGGTTCCACCCTCACCGGGACCGTCTCCAATCGCCATGGCTTGAACCGCCCCCAAATCTCACGGTCGGCGCCAATCCCAAGGGCCCAGGCCCAACCCGAAGCGAGCCTTTCGGACCCTAGGCCGCCCCGGGGAGCCCAGAACAACAGTCTGTCCCCCGGGATCAACGAAGTGCATGCGTGCCAACACCGCCCCCCATCCATCGCTGTTACCCCTCCGTCGACGCCGGCTACGCCCTGCCCTTTACCCACATTTTTCGCTGGACAAGTCGAGGCTACTTCCGTAGCCTCGGGGCATGGACATCCAGGACCAGGTCCAAAGCCAGATCAAACATGCCCTCGGCCAACCCAAGGGCCTTGAGCAGATCCACCACCTGCTCGAGGATGACGACCTCCCGAGCCGGACTTCCCTGGCTGGCGAGCTATGCGAACTATTCGGGTTCATGGATTTCAGGGGGAACAGGCAGTTGGCGACCTGTCTGAAGGCGCTTCGGGACTTGGAGCAAGAGGGCCACTTCGTTCTGCCGCCGCCCGATTTTGTTCGGCATACGAAGCCCACGCCAAGGCGCCTTCCGGAAGCCGTGCCGGCGCCGATGGAGGTTCCCGCCGCCGCCGGTGAGGTCAGGGGGCTCAATCTGGTTCTGGTCGAAACGGTGCCTCAGATCCGCATCTGGAACGAGCTCATGGCGCGGGAACATCCCCAGGGAGCCGGTCCGCTGGTGGGCCGTCAACTCCGGTATCTGATCGCCTCGGAGCATGGCTGGCTCGGAGGCTTGGGGTTCGCTTCGGCAGCGTTGACCCTGGCTGACCGCGATCAGTGGATTGGCTGGGATGATGTCACCCGCAGGGGCCATCTGCAGCGGGTGGTTAACATGAGCCGGTTCCTGATCCGGCCCATGGTGCACTGCCGCAACCTGGCCTCGCAGATCCTTGGGATGACCTTGCGCCGCCTCAAGGTGGATTTCGAGCGCCGGTATGGGTTCGAACCTCTGCTGGTAGAGAGCTTCGTGGACACCGAGGCTTTCGCGGGAACCTGCTATCAGGCCGCCAACTGGGTGAAGGTTGGCAGGACGCAAGGGCGGGGCCGTCAGGACCGCCAGTGGGTCCGTCCCACTTCCGTCAAGGAGGTCTATGTCTATCCCCTTCGCCCCGATTTCCGCAGCTTGATCGGGTTGGCAGAGCCCAAAGGCCCGGTCGCCCTGGGGGCCACTGAAGGGCTCGAGGGGCCTGCTTGGGCGGAGCACGAATTCGGCGGAGCGCGCTTGGGGGATCAACGCCTGGGCGAGCGGTTGGTGGCCAGTGCCCGTGCCTTGGCCGAGCAGCCCGGGGTATCGTTTTCCGGCCTGGAAAAGGAGAATTGGGCTGCCGTCAAAGGCTACTACCGCATGATCGACCATCCGGACGACTCGGAAGTGACCATGGCCGCGATCCTGGCTCCCCATCAGCAACGCACGGCGCAGCGCATGATGGGGTATCCGACAGTGTTGTGCATCCAGGACGCCAGTGACCTGAATTTTGCCAACCTGGAGGACTGCGAGGGGCTGGGCCCGATGGGCAGCAACCAGCGCGCGGACTACGACGGCTTGCACCTGCACTCCATGATGGCCGTAACGGATACGGGGCTACCCCTGGGCATCCTGGATGCCACGTGCGAAGCGCCAGAGCGGAGAGCCGAGGAAGATGACCGACACAGGAGTGTCATTCCCATCGAGGAGAAGAACACTTTCAGTTGGCTTCTGGGCCTGCGCCAATGTATCGACCTCGCGCCCCAGTTACCCGACACCCATCTGGTGTGCGTCATGGATCGCGAGGCGGATCTTTTTGAGCTGTTTGATGAGCAGCGGTTGAAGTGCCGGGTCGACCTGCTGGTCAGGGCCAAGCATGACCGCCGGCTGGGAGAGGGGCAGCACCTGTTCGAGGCCATCCGCCTAAGCCCGGTGCGAGCTCGTTTGCAGATCCACGTCCCAAGGCAAAGCGCTCGGCGCAAGAAGGGGGATCGCAAGGCCACCGATCGCCGCCCCGGGCGGGAAGCGGAAGTGAACCTCCACTATCAGTCCATCGAACTGAGTCCACCCAAGCATTTGCGGGAGAAAGGGCCGGTCCGGTTATGGGTCGTCCATGTTCGGGAGGAGCAGCCGCCGGAAGGGGTCAAGCCCCTGGAGTGGTTCCTGCTGACCACCCAGGAAGTCGCGACGGTCGAGGCTGCCCAGGAGTGCCTGCGTTGGTACGCCCTGCGCTGGCGGATCGAGGATTGGCACCGGGTGCTAAAGACCGGATGCAGGGTCGAGGAGTTGGCCCACAAAACTGCGGAACGCCTGAAACGGGCGGTTGCCATCAACCTGGTGATCGCGTGGCGGATCATGCTCATGACCCTCCTGGGCAGGGAAAGTCCGGACCTACCGGCGGAGATCCTCTTTTCGGACTTTGAGATCCGGGTCCTCAAGGCCCTGGCCCTCCAGAGGCGCCTGGCTGCACCCACCAAGCTCGAGAACGCCGTCCATTTGGTGGCGCGTCTAGGCGGCTACCTGGCTCGAAAAAACGATCCTCCGCCCGGACACGAAATCATGTGGCGAGGCTTTTCCATCCTACAGATCATGACCCAGGGCTTTGAACTCGGGGCAGGCGGATAGCTTGAGATCGCCACTTGGTGGGCTGCTCATAGGCCCACCTGCTTCGCGCTGACCTTATCATTTGGGGCGCCTTGCAAGCCATCGTGCAACGATTCTCCGGATACTCGCCGTGGATCGAACCACTCCCAAACTATCGGGTCGGCGCCAAGCAACTGGAACCAGGCCCCACTCGAAGCGAGTCCTCTGGTCCCCAGGCCCACCCGGACACCCCGCAAGACCAGCCTTTCCCCAGGATCACCGAAGTGCGAGGGTGGCAACACCACCCCACGTTCATCGCCGTTGCTTCTCCGTTGACGCCGGCTGTGCCGGCGGCGACGAACGAGGGCGTAATGGTGGGACATGTACCACCAATTATGGGTAAAGGGCAGGGCTGTGCCGGCGGCGACGAACGAGGGCGTAATGGTGGGACATGTACCACCAATTATGGGTAAAGGGCAGGGCTACGCCGGCGGCGGCGAACCCAGGACGAACGTCCGGGACACGCACGATCCCTAAGCCTTCCGCTCCGTCTGCCGGAAGCTGCGGTACAGCAGCAGGTCGTAGAGGATCTTCAAGGTGCCGGAGATCAGGAAGGGCGCCCCGGCCAGGGCCGGGACCGCCAGGCACTGGCCCGCCAGGACCGGGGCCACGGCGGCGCCGGTGGTGCGGGCGATGCCGGTGACCCCGGCGGCCGCCGAACGTTCGTCGGGATCCACCACCGCCATGGTGTAGGACTGGCGGGTGGGCACGTCCATCTGGGAGATGCTGAAGCGCAGCAGGAGCACGGCGATGGCCAGGGGCAGGGTGGGCATCAGGGGCACCAGCAGCAGCAGGACGTTGGAAGGGATGTGGGTGACCACCATGGTGCGGATCAGCCCGATGCGCTTGGCCAGGCGCACCGCGTACAGGGCCGAGAAGCCCGCCAGGACGTTGGCGGCGAAGAAGATGGTGCCCAGCAGGCCGGGGGCCGCCCCGAACCGCAGGTGGAACCAGTAGGCGACGATGCTCTGGATCACGAACCCCCCGGCGAAGGCGTCCAGGGAGAACAGCGCCGCCAGGCGCAGGACCGTGCCCCGGGACTTGTGCAGGCCCAGCGTCCCGGCCCGGGCCGGGCCGGGCGGCGCCTCCACGGCCCGGGACACCCGGGCGAACAGGGCCGCCAGCACCAGGCCCGCGCCCGAGTACGCGTACACCAGCACCCGGTAGCTGGCCACCGGCGCCATGCCGGCCCCCTGCAGGGCCTGGGCGGTCCAGCCGCCCGCCAGGGCGCCGCAGGCGGTGGCGAACGACCCGGCCAGGTTGTACCAGGCGAACACCCCGGTGCGCCGCTGGTCGGGGAGGATCTGGGACAGGGCGGCCTGTTCGATGGCCAGGAAGGGGCCCACCTCGTTGCCGGAGGGGCTGATGACCCCCAGGGTGGCGGCCGCCAGCAGGATCAGGAAGCGGGTGCTCAGGGCGAACGGAATGCCCGCCCCGACCATGAGCAGGGCCCCGGCCACCAGCATGGGCCGGCGCCCGATCCGGTCCGCGCGGGTGGTGATCCACAGGGACACCAGGGTGTCCCCCAGCAGGGTGAGGGTGAGCAGCAGCCCGATGCGCCCTTCGCTGAAGCCCAGGCCCGCCAGGTACAGCACCATGACCACCGAGAGGAAGCCGTAGGCGAACATCCGGGCGCAGCGGGTGAGGAACAGGACCCGGCCGTCCCGGCCCAGGGCGCTCACAGCAGGTCCAGGTAGCGGGCCGGACCCGCCGGCAGGCCCCCTTCCGGGATCCAGGCGCAGGCGTCCGCCTGGGCCAGGCGCACCAGGTCCGCGGAGCCCCGGGACGCCAGGGGCTCCAGGCTCGCCCCCCGGCGCCGGCAGGGGTGCAGCACGGGCCGGTCGTCGGCGTTGGCCACGGGAGCCTCCAGGGTGCCGGATTTCCAGGGATCCGGGGGCGCGGCGCCCAGCAGCCCGGCCATGGCCACCGGCAGGAACAGCAGGGTGTTCACGTACGAGGACACCGGGTTGCCCGGCAGCCCCAGCACCACCTGGCGGCCCAGCAGGGCCGCCAGCATGGGTTTGCCGGGCTTGAGGCGGATCTTGTGGAACAGCACCTGGGCGCCCAGGGCTGCCAGGACCTGGGGCAGGTGGTCCTTGGCGCCGGCGGAGACCCCGCCGGAGGTGATGAGGATGTCCAGGTCCCCGTGGGCCTGGAAGAAGGCCCTCAGGCAGGCCGGCTGGTCCGGCACCGCCGGCAGCAGGCGGGGCTCGGCGCCCAGGGCGTGGGCCAGGGCCGCCAGCATGGGGCCGTTGGAGTCCCGGATCTGGTGAGGTTCGGGCCGGTCCACCAGCTCGTCGCCGGTCGGGGCGATGCCCACCGTGAGCCGGCGCAGGGGCAGGGGCGCCAGGCCCACCTGGGCCCGCAGTCCGGCCCGGGCGGCGGTGCGGGGCAACCCGGCCGGCAGCAGCAGGTCCCCGGCCGCGGCCTGGCTGCCCCGGCGGCGCACCCAGTCGCCGGGAGCGGGCGGGAGCAGGGGCGCCAGGCGGCCGTCCTCCTCCTTGAGATTTTCAATGGGCACCACCGTGTCCGCCCCTTCGGGCAGGCAGGCCCCGGTCATGATCCGCACGCAGCTGCCCGGCGCCACCTGGTACCGGTCCGGGGGGTCGCCCGCGTAGAGGGTGCCCAGCACCGTCCGGGGGGTGGTGCCGTCGGCGCTGCGCATGGCCGCGCCGTCCATGGCGCTGCGGTCCAGGGCCGGGTCGTCCCGGTCGGCCCGGACGGCCTCGAGGGCGGCGGGCGGGAGGGCGCTGCCGAGGCGCTGGAGAGCCTCTTCCAGGGACAGCAGGGAGGAGTCCGGTGCCTTGCTCATGCCCACATCTTACCGGGCGAGGATGGATCTGGCGCGATCCGGCTGCCTGCCGCAAACTCGATATATGACCGATGGCGCGAAACACAGGGGAACGGTCCTTAAAGAGGGCGACGACATCGCCTCGGGCCCGGACCGCTGCCTGACGCTGGAGGGGGCCTACCACCAGGTGAGCGCCACCTTCCTGCAGCACCACCCCAACAGCGACACGGCGCTCCTGGACAAGGCCTTCGCCGTGGGCAAGGAGATGCACGCCAACCAGCGGCGCAAGAGCGGCGAGCCCTACTTCTTCCATCCCCTGGCGGTGGCCATGTCCCTGGCCGAGTGGCGGCTGGACGCGGTGAGCGTGGCCTGCGGGCTGCTCCACGACACGGTGGAGGACACCCTCATGACCCTGGAGGAGGTCCGGACCCAGTTCGGCGAGGAGACCGCCGAGATCGTGGACGGCCTCACCAAGATGTCCAAGCTGGACTTCACCGACCGCACCCTGCTCAACGCCGAGAACGTGCGCAAGCTGCTGGTGGCCATGGGCAAGGACGTGCGCGTGCTGCTGGTGAAGCTGGCCGACCGGCTGCACAACATGCGCACCCTGGCCTCCATGCGCGAGGAGAAGCGCCGCCGCATCGCCCACGAGACCCTGGAGCTGTACGCCCCCCTTGCAAACCGCCTGGGCATGGGCCCGGTGCGCGCGGAACTGGAGGACCTGGCCTTCGCCAACCTGGAACCGGAGCGCCACGCGGAGATGCGCCACATCATCGAGCTCAAGCGCAGGAAGAGCGCGCCGATGATGGAGGAGATCAGGACGACCCTGAACTCGGCCCTCAAGGCCCAGGGCATCGAGGCGGAGATCATCTACCGGGTCAAGCACCTTTACGGCATCTGGAAGAAGATGGGCATCCAGGAGAAGAGCGTGGACGACATCCACGACTGGCTGGCGTACCGGATCATCTGCCCGGACCGGGCCTCCTGCTACACCGCCCTGGGCCTGGTGCACGCCCTGTACAAGCCCATTCCCGGACGGTTCAAGGACTACATCAGCCTGCCCAAGGACAACGGCTACCAGAGCATCCACACCAGCGTGCTGATGCCCTCGGGGGATTCCTTCGAGGTGCAGTTCCGCACCCGGGAGATGAACGAGCACGCGGAAGCGGGCATCGCCGCCCACTGGACCTACAAGGACGGGCGCATCGCCAACAAGCAGGAGATCAACCAGACCTCGTTCCTGCGGCGCATGGTGGAACTGCACCAGGAGGCCCGGGACAGCCGGGAGCTGGTGGCCAACCTCAAGGGGGAGCTGAGCTTCCAGAGGATCCAGGTGTTCACGCCCAAGGGCGACCTGCGCTCCCTGCCGGAGAACGCCACCCCCATCGACTTCGCCTACGCCATCCACACCGAAGTGGGGCACCACTGCGTGGGGGCCAAGGTCAACGGGCGCATGGTGCCCCTGCGGCACATCCTCAAGAACGGCGACCGGGTGGAGGTGTTCACCCGGGCCGACCACAAGCCCAGCCGGGACTGGCTCTCCATCGTCGTCTCGGCCGGCGCCAAGACCAAGATCCAGCTGTTCATCCGCGAGGAGGAGCGGGCCCACGCCATCCAGGCCGGCAAGGAGCGCCTGGAGCGGGAGGCCCGGACCCTGGGCATCCACCTGGACGCTGCCGAGGTGAAGGAGGCCATGGAGACCCGGCTCAGGGAGCTGAAGGTGGCATCCTGGGACGCCTTCTACGCCTTGGTGGGGTTCAACCGCACCAGCCCGCGCCGGCTGCTGGACCCGCTGATCCCCGAGACCCAGAAGGCCAGGGGCGAGGAGAAGGCGCCGGCGGCGCCCCCGGACACGGTGCTGGTGGACGACAACGTGGGCATCCTCTACGTGCTGGCCAGCTGCTGCAAGCCCATCTGGGGCGACGAGATCGTCGGCTACACCACCCGCGGCCGGGGCATCTCCATCCACCGGGCCAACTGCCCCCACCTGAGCGCCTCCGCCCCCAACCCCGAGCGGCTGGTGAGCGTGGCCTGGGGCAAGCCCGGCAAGAGCGTGTTCAACGCCGAGCTGGTGGTGAACACCGAGGACCGCCCGGGGATGGTGGGGACCATCTCCACCGCGGTGCAGCATTCCGGCTTCAGCCTGCAGCGGTTCAGCGGCAGCACCACCGACGAGGGGGGCGGCATCTTCTACATGGCCCTGCGGGTGAAGGACCGCAACCAGCTGGTGGAGCTCATGTCCAACATCCGCAAGCTCAAGGGGGTGTTCACGGTGGAGCGGGTGAGGGGGTCCTACTTTGGCAACGTCCACTGAGGCCGCCTGGGATCCCGCCGGGGCCCCGGCCGGGCCCGTGCCCTGGGCGCGGGTGGAGGCGAGCCTGCGACTCTGCCAGCGCTGGGAGCGCCCGCATCTCCTGTCCCGGCGGGTGGCGGAGCACCCGCGCCGGGCGGCGGTGGCGGTGGTGCTGTGGGGCGGCGTCGCGGGCGCCCGCCAGGTGGTGCTGGTGCGCCGGGGCGACGGCGCCCCCCAGCACGGGGGGGAACTGGCCTTTCCCGGCGGCATGGAGGAGCGCTTCGACCGGGACCTGCCGGCCACCGCCCGGCGGGAGCTGGCGGAGGAGCTCGGCGTCTCCACCCACCTGTGGGAGATGGGCTGCTTCCCGGACGGCGTGGCCAAGGGCCGGACCCGATTCACCCCGGTGTTCCTGCGCTGGGAAGCCCCGGAGCCCCGGTTCCGGCTGGGCTCGGAAGTCCAGGCCGTCCTCCTGCTGCCCCTGGAGGGCCTCCTGGCCGCCCCCTGGACCAGCCAGGTCCTGGAACTGAAAGGGTTGGCCCTGGAGATCCCGCGCCTGGAGCTGCCGCTGGCGCCCCTGTGGGGGGCCACCGCGCTGATTCTCAAGACTTGGCTTGACTTGCTCAATACCGTGCGGATTCCATGACAGGCTGATACCCTTGGCCATCGGCCTCGCTCCCCGGTCTGTTTTCCACCCTTCCCATAGGCGCCTACCGTGAAATTCATCAGCAGCCATGTGATCCAGTTCTTCGTGATGGGAGCGGGCATCGCCCTGATCCTGGGCCTGCTCACCCCCACCACCCGGGCGGACCGCACCCGCAACAGCATCCTGAAGTACGCGGCCGGGCTGCTGGGGATCGGGCTGGTCCTGGCCTGGGTGATGTACCTCCTGCCCCGGAACCCCGTGCGGTTCTGACCGGATGGGTCGGGCCGGGGGAAGGCTCAGGAGCGTGGCCGCGCTGGGCTCCAATTGGCGCCGCGGCCTGCCCTCCCCGCGGGAGGCCTGGCGCTTCTGCGTCCAGGTGCTGCGCAAGTACCACCACGACGACTGCCTCACCTACGCCGCCAGCCTCAGCTTCTTCCTCATCATCTCCCTGATCCCCCTGGCCACCCTGTTCTTCAAGCTCATGGGCCTGGCCCTGGGCAGCGGGGCCTACAGCCTGCCCCTGCAGCGGGCCATCGCGGCCATGTACCCGTACCTGCCCAGGGGCTTCATCTTCGAGGTCATCCAGAACAGCCGCAAGGTGGGCGACCTGGGCATGAGCTGGGTGGTGCTGCTCATCGGCGCCCACTGGGGGGTGAACCAGCTGGACCGGTCCCTGTCCCACATTTTCGGGCTGCGCATGCGGGCCCACCGCCAGACCCGGCGCTACCCCCTGGTACGGCGCCTGGTGCTGGTGCTGGGCCTGCTGCTGAGCCTGGTGGCGCTCCTGGCGGTGCTGTTCTACTGGGCCCTGCTCTCCCGCAGCCCCATGAACTCCCTGCGGGTGCTGCACTTGATTCCGCCGGCGCTGGGGCTGGCGCTGGCCACCCTGGTGCTCCAGCACCTGCCCAGGCGGCACGTGCAGTTCCGCCACGCGCTGCTGGGCGGGGTGGTGTGCTCCCTGATGTGGTGGGCGGCCCGCCTGGGCTTCGGCTACTACCTGAAGCACACCCCCACCTGGGGCATCCTGTACGGCTCCCTGGGCAGCGTCATGGCCGCCCTGGTGTTCCTCTACTACACCTGCGCCATCTTCATGCTGGGGGCCGAAGTGACGGCGGCGTTCTACTGGCTCGGTGGGGGCGAGGTCCCGAAGTAGCCCGGCGGGACTGCCGGAAACCCCTCCCAGCCGGAGGGGGTGCGCCGGGTTGTCCTCGGGCCGGCGAGTACCTTCACCGATCCGGGGGCTTCAAACCCGGGGTGATCATCCAGGCAGAATGATCGAGCAGCCGGGTCCCCATTGCAATTCGTGAATGCAAATTACTAATGAAAGACCATGTTAAATAGTGGCTCGAATGATGCACCCTCCCCTGGCCACCATCCCAGTGGGCACAGCCGTTTCCATTTTCCGAGGAGTCAGCATCATGTTGTGGACTATCACTCGCACGAGTCCATCAGGGAAGTGCATCCAATGACAACAAGCATGCCGAAAAAGCCATTCTCGATGATTCGTGAATTCCAGTTGGCTGATTGGTTTACCCTTGCGAACGCTGCATGCGGCGCAGGTGCTCTCTTCTCCATCATGAGCTACCTCGAACGACACGAGGTCAAGCATGTGTTCTTTGCGTGCAGTCTGGTCCTGGCGGCATTGGTATTCGATATCCTGGACGGCCGCATCGCCAGGTGGCGGAAGAAGCATTCCGTAATGGGCCGTGAACTTGACTCTCTTGCTGATGTCATATCCTTCGGAGTGGCGCCTGCAATTATTGGGTATGGTTGCGGCATGGTGGGTCTTTATGACCGCATCATCTTAGTTTTTTTTATCGTGTGCGGTGTCTCACGCCTTGCCCGATACAACATCACGACCGAAGCAATGTCCGAGGGAACCGACAAGGTGAGGTACTTCGAAGGAACGCCAATTCCGACTTCGGTTTTCCTGGTCCTGCTCTTGGCGGTCGCCGCTTGGTTCGGGGCAGTGAATCAGCACTTATGGCTCGGTGAAGTCACTCTGTTCGGCTTCAAGCTCCATCCTCTGGTGCTTCTGTTTGCACTTTCGGGTTCCTTGATGATCAGTCGACTGCGTATCCCGAAGCCATAGGAATCCGTTCCGGGAAGATAGCCAAACGCTTCGTGCCCCCTAGTCCAGGTCGTCGAACAAGGCCGGCTGATGCGCCTGGGCCAGATTCCCCAGGGCCGGGCAGGCCTTGGCCGGGGCCCAGGGGCGGCCCGGCAGGAACGGGCCCGGAGGCGGCAGGCCCGGAGGCAGCCAGCGGATGGCCGGAACCCGGTCCAGGCCGTCCAGGAAGGTCTGCACGGCGCCTTCCATGGGCACCCCCGGAACCCGCAGGACCACCGCCGGGACCTCGTCCAGCGCCTGGGCCATGGGTCCGGGCAGGGCGCAGCGGGCCGCCAGGGGGTTGGGCTCCCGGGGGTCGGCCCCCAGCCCGGGGGTGAAGCAGGGGGTCGCGGGGGGCAGGGGCAGGGCGTGGCGCCAGGGCAGGCCCTCCCACATGGCTTGCTGGCCCAGGATGCTGGCCGCCCGCAGGTCGTCGGCCGCGGCCAGGTGGATGGGGCAGCGCAGGGCGCCGCCCAGGTGCCGGGCCAGGGCCAGGGCCTGGGTCCCGGCCTGGTCCCAGGAGCCGCCGGCCAGCTGGAATTCCCGCCCGCCCAGCAGGGCCACCCGCCAGCCGGTGCGCCGGCGCTGGAACGGCACCGGCACGGGCCAGGCCTCGGCGCTGATGCGCAGGCTGAGTCCCTGCTCCGCCTGCCCCTGGTGCTCGGCCAGCACCACCGCCAACTCCTCCGGGTCCAGGTGCTCCAGGGCGCCCAGGGGCAGCACCACCTCCCCCCACAGGAAGCCCGGGGCCACGTCCTCGCCCAGGTGGGCCGCCTCGGCCGCCAGGTCGCCCTGGCCCGGGGCGGGGCCCAGGGGCGGGTGGCCGTGGGCCGCCGGGTCCCCCTCGGCCGCCCCGGCCACCCCGAGCCCCGGCAGGGACCAGGCCGGGCCCGGGTCCGGCACCCAGCCCAGCCAGCCCTGGCGCCAGGCCAGCCCAAGGGCGCCGGTGGGCGGCCGGCGGGCGTGGCACCAGACGTTGGCGGGCTCCTGCAGCAGCGCCCCGAAGCCGTCGCCGCGCACGTGCAGGGCCAGGCCGGGCAGATGGCCCAGGCCCTTGAGGAAGCCGGCCCGCACGTCCGGGGGCAGATGCTCGATCCAGGCGGCGGGCGCGTTCCAGAGCAGGGCCAGGCCCCCGGGCATGAGCCGGGACAGGTCCCCAAGGGCGCGCAGCACTTCCCAGGGCGTGGCGAAGATGGACACGCCCGCGTCCAGCTGGCGCACGCCCAGCCAGCCGCCGTACGGGGCGTCCACCCCGCAGCGCAGGAGGAAGCCCCTTCCTTCGTGGATCCTCATGGCGCTCCCGGGGCGAAGCAGGGCCGGCCGTAGCCGCCGGGCTGCAGGGGGGGATCCCAGCGCTCCCGCAGGAAGCGCGCCGCCGCCACGGCGGCTTCGGGGCCCGGCAGGCCCAGCAGGCGCCAGCCCAGCCACGCGGCGGCGAGGGTGCAGCCGGTGCCCCGGCGCTCCCCGGGCAGGCGCGGGCAGCGACCCAGGCTCAGCACCTCGCCGGGCGTGATCCAGTAATCCTGCACCTCGTGGCCGGGCGCGTGCCCGCCCTTGAGCCACACGGCCGCGGCGCCCAGGTCCAGGAGGGGACGCGCCAGGGCGGCCAGCCCGCCGCTGTCCAGGGGCCCGGCCGGGACCCGCCCGGCGCCGCCGGCCAAGGCGTGGGCTTCGGGCAGGTTCGGGCTCACCACCCAGGCGCCGGAGCCCAGGAGGGTCGCCGCCATGGCCCGCAGCCCGGCGGCGGAATGCAGTCCCACGCCGGAGCTGGGGGCCAGGACGGGATCCCAGATGCGCGCGGCCGGGGCCAGGGCCGCCACCCGGTCCGCCAGGGCCGCCAGGGCGGGCGGGTCCAGGGCGCACAGGCCCAGCTTGACGCCCCACGGGCCGGGCCCCGCCAGGTGCGGCGCCAGGGCCTCCAGGCGGGGCAGGGGGTCGGCGGGAGGCTGGATGGCCAGGCATTCGCGGCCGTTCTGGATGGTCTCGGCGGTGCACACGGCCATGGGGTGCACGCCCAGGGCGTACAAGGTCATGGCGTCCCGCAGCAGCCCCGCCCCGGCGGACGGGTCCATGCCGCCCAGGCACAGGGCCACCGGCGTGGGATTCCGGGGCGCCCGGCCCATCAGACCCTCCGGTGCGGGTCGATGATCTCCACGATGCGCAGGCCCAGGGTGTCTTCCAGCACCGTCACCTCGCCGCGCATGACCGGGCGGCCCTTGCACAGCACGTCCATGGGCTCGCCGGCGCTCTTCTTGAGCTCCACCAGGGAGCCCACGTCCAGGTCCAGCAGGTCCCGGATGGTCATGGTGGCGCTGCCCAGCTGGATCTCCAGGCGGAAGCGGGTGTCGATGAACGGCATCAGCTCGGTGATCACCGTCTCGAAGGTGAGCACCCGATCCGTGTCGAGCCGATCGCCGCGCTTGGCCATGGGTGGAACCGTTCCTGGAAGTGCGTCCGTCAAGAACCGGACGCCTAAGATGCTATCGGCAATGGTCGTGCCAAACGACAGGAACTATTGCTGGATCGCCCAGTCCGTGACCAGCACGTCCTTGATGGGCGGCCGGGGGGGCCTCCCGGTCTTCTTGGCCTTGGCCAGCTCCTCCTTGCTGTGCCGGTTGGCGAACTTCTCGTTGAGCTTGTCCTTGATCTCCTGGCGGATGGCCTCGCGGGTCTCCACGTCCGAGGCTTCCTCCACGGTCTTGCCGGACAGGACCTGCAGGATGATGGCCCGGATGATGCTGTTCTCGGGGGTGGGCTTGTCGCTGGTGGCGAGCTTGCCCAGCTCCTGGTTGTTGAACAGGATGTTCAGCTCGCACTTGAGGAAGGCGTTCTTGTGGGCCGAATCCAGGTTGACGATGAGCTGCTTGAGCACCATCACCGCCGGGCTGCCGCCCTCTTCCCCGCCGGAGGGGGCGGCGTCGTCGTCGTCGTCCTGGGGGGCCGCGGGCTGGGCAGGGTTCTGGGCGGCCGCGGCGGCCGCCGCCTTGCGCCTGGCCCACCACCGGTAGCCGAAGAAGCCGCCGCCTCCCAGCAGGGCCAGGGCCACGAGGGCGATCAGGGCCATCATGATCTTCTTCTTCAAGGGGATGCCTCCGGCAAAGGGTGGTCCACGCACCATCTTAACGGCACCGGAGGGAGGACTCTTGAGAACCGCTCCAGGAAGTGCGTTGGCGCCCTGGGGTCAGCGCCCACGGTATTTTGGGAGGAGCGTGGAAGCCGATGGCCCAGGGGTAGGGCGTTTCACCATACCCGGCCCAGGGATGATTAATGCCCCCTTTTTGCCCGGACGGTTCGCGGGCGGGTCATAAAAAAGGCGGCCCGGGATCCCCGGGCCGCCTGGCTTCTTGTACTGCCCAGGGTAGCTTACTTCTTCTTCTTGCCGCCCTTGCCGTTCACTTCGTCAGCCAGCTTTTTGCCGGGCTTGAACTTGGCGACCTTCTTGGCGGCGATCTTGATCTTCGCGCCGTCGCGGGGGTTGCGGCCGGTGCGCGGGCCGCGGGTGGCGACGGAGAAGGTGCCGAAGCCCACCAGGGTCACCTTGTCGCCGGCGCGCAGGGCGGCGGAGATGCTGGCGATGGTGGTATCCAGGGCGGCGGCGGCCTTGGACTTGTTGATGTCAGACTTCTCAGCGATGGCGCTGATCAGTTCGGCTTTGTTCATGGAAACCTCCGAAAAGGGGACTTGTATCCCCGGTGGAAGGAAAAGGGTGGAACGGGTTTTGGGAACCCCCACCGACACTCGGTTTTCAAGAGCTAATTACTCTGAAACCCTCATGGATTCTAATCTTCAACTTAACTACCAGCAGGGTAGGCTTGGAATCCAGAGCCGTCAAGGTTCTCATGATTTTTTTTTTAGGAGATTGGCCATCCGGGCACCTCTAGCGGCGGGGACCCCCTCCGGATCGGCTGGCGGCGCCCCCTTCCTCTCGGTGGAAGTATTGGAACGGATACTCCATACCGGTTTCGGGCGAAGCCCCGGACGGGATTCCGGGGAATCCGGCTCCCCCGCTGCATCCGCCGTCGCGGGCACCCGGGCGGAAGGCGGCGGACGCCGGCCTGACGCGCCTTCCCGGAGGCCCGGGAGTACAATGAAGCCATGACCATTCCCTACTTCCTGCGCGTGGCCTACGTGGGCACCGGTTTCTACGGCTGGCAGGTGCAGTCCGTCCTGCGCAGCGTCCAGGGGGACCTGTGGCAGGCGCTGCGGGCCATCGACCCCCAGGCTCCCCTGCCGGCCGGCACCGGCCGCACCGACGCGGGGGTGCACGCCAAGGCCCAGGGAACCCTGGTCCTCATGGCCCGGGAATGGGACCCGTACCGCCTCCTGGCCGCGGTGAACGCGCACCTGCCCTGGGACGTGCGGGTCATGGCCGCCCAGCGGGTGCCGGAAGGGTTCTTCCCCCGGGCCCACGCGGTGGCCAAGCGCTATGTCTACCGGATCCTGGAAGGTCCCGCCGAGGACCCGTTCCAGCACCAGCGGCGCTGGCACGTGTTCGGGCTGCGCCCCCTGGACCGGGGCGCCATGGCCGCCGCGGCGGCGCACCTGGTGGGGACCCACGATTTCTCCAGCTTCCGGCACCAGGAGTGTGCTGCCCGCTCGCCGCTCCGGACCGTGTACCGGGCCGACCTGGTCCAGGACGGCGCCGCCCTGGACCTGGTGTTCGAGGGCAACCGCTTCCTCATGCACATGGTGCGGATCATGGCCGGGACCCTGGTGGAGGTGGGCAAGGGGCGTTACCGGGCCGGGGACCTTCCGGACATCCTGGCCGCCCGGGACCGGGGCCGGGCCGGCATCACCGCGCCGCCCCACGGCCTGTGCCTGGACCACGTGTGGTACCAGCGGCGCTGGGGCATCGGCGAACCGTCCCCCTGGGCCGAGGACCCATCCATGGAGATAGACTGCTGACATGCGCCTCGCCCTGCTCCAGCTCAACGCCCGCATCGCCGACCCGGAGGCCAACGGCCGGGCCATCGAGGCCGCCTATGGGGAGGCGGTCGGCCGCGGCGCCGACCTGGTCCTGACGCCGGAACTGGCGGTGGCGGGTTACCTGGCCGAGGACCGGCTGTGGGAGGGGGCCCTGCGCCGGCGGGTGGAGGCCGAATCCCGACGCCTGGCCGCGCTGGCCGGGCCGGTGCCCCTGGTCATGGGCACCTGCAGCCCCGCCCCGTCCGGGCGGCTGTGGAACGAACTCTGGTGGTGCGAAGCGGGACGGGTCCGGGCGGTGGCGCACAAGCGCATCCTGCCCATGTACGACGTGTTCGACGAAAGCCGGTACTTCGATGCGGACGAGGCGGCGCAGCCCCTGGTGGCGTTCCGGGGGGAGCGCATCGGCCTGTCCATCTGCGAGGACATGTGGGCCAGCCCGGAGTTCTGCCCGGGGCCCATCCGCTACGCCTTCGATCCCATCGCCGAACTGGCCGGGAGCGGCGCCACCCTGATCCTGAACGCCTCCGCCAGCCCCGGGCACCTGGGCAGCTGGCTGCCGGCCGGGCGCAGCGCGCCCTGGGCCGCCCCCAGCAAGCTGGCCCTGCGCCGGCACCTGCTCCAGGGCCAGGCCGCCAGGCATGGCGTGCCCATCGCCTTCGCCGCCCGGGTGGGGGCCGAGAGCTGGCTCACCTTCGACGGCGGTTCCGGACTGGCGCGCCCGGACGGCACCTGGCAGCGGGACGAGTTCTTCCAGGAAGGGATCGTGCTGGTGGAGACCCGGAGCGGCGGCGCCCCCTGGGGGGAGGAGCCGGAGGAGGCGGTCTGGCTGCGCAAGGCCCTGGGCATGGGCCTGCGGGAGAACCTGGCCAAGCAGGGGCTGGAGGCGGCGGTGGTGGGCCTCTCGGGCGGCATCGACAGCGCCGTGGTGGCGGCCATGGCGGCGGAGAACCTGGGCCCCGGGCGGGTGCTGGGGGTGGCCCTGCCCACCCGCTACACCAGCCAGGAGAGCCTGGACCTGGCCCGGGAGCAGGCGGAGCGGCTCGGCATCCCCTTCCTGCGCCTGGACGCGGACCTGGCCTACACCGGTGCCGCGGCCGCCCTGGAGGGGGCCTTCCCCGGCCGCGCCTTCGGGCTCACCGACGAGAACTTCCAGAGCCGCTGCCGGGGCATGCTGCTCATGGGCGCCACCTCCGAGCCCGCGGTGCACCGGCTGCTGGGCACCACCAAGGTGGCGGTGCTGAACACCGGCAACAAGAGCGAGGCCGCCACCGGCTACTTCACCCTCTACGGGGACGGCATCGGCGCCTTCGGCATCCTGGGGGACTGCCTCAAGGCCCGGGTGTTCGCCCTGGCCCGGGAACTGGGCCCGGCCATCCCACGGGGCATCCTGGAGCGGCGCCCCACCGCCGAGCTGCGCCCCAACCAGACCGATGAGGCCAGCCTGATCCCCTACCGGCAGCTGGACGCCATCCTGGGCACCCTGCTGGAGGCCCGCCGGGAGGAGGAGACCCTGCGGGAAGACCTGGCGTGCCTCCTGGACGGCCCCGACCTGGCCCAGGCCCAGGCGGCCCTGCCGCGCATCTTCGAGCTGCTGCGGCGCTCGGAGTTCAAGCGCCGGCAGCTGCCGTTCAGCCTCAAGGTCAGCCCCTGGGCATTCGGGCGGGGGCGGCGGATCCCCTTGACGGGGTTATGGATGCCGCCGGGTTGACGGGGTACATTTATGAACTAGAATAGGGTCTGGAGTGCGATTATGAACTCCAAGGCCACGGCCATCCCCTCCCGCCCGCCAGTCCTCGAACCGGTGACCCTGCCCACGGATCCGGCGGAACTGGAGCGCCTGTCCGGCGCCGGCATCCGCACGTTCTTCCGCATCGCCGGCCTCTGGGGCCTGGACACGGACCAGCAGATGGCCCTGCTGGGCCTGCGCTCCCGGTCGACCTATTTCAAATGGAAGCGCGAGCAGAAGGCCCGGCTGGACCGGGACCAGCTGGAGCGCATCTCCCATGTGCTGGGCATCTACAAGGCCTTGCAGATCCTCCTTCCTGACCCCGCCGCCGCCGATGCCTGGGTGAACCGCCCGAACCTGGCCGAGCCCTGCCACGGCGCGCCGGCGCTGGAACTCATGATGCGCGGGGGCATCACCGGGCTGTTCGCGGTGCGCCGCTACCTGGATGCCCAGCGGGGCGGGTGGGCGTGAGGCCGGAGGCTTTCCTGGAGCAGCCGGCCTGGCGGGTGGTGCCCACCCGGCATCCGCCCATCGCCATCTTCGAACGGGCCGCCGCGCCCGCGGATCTGGAGGACGCCCTGCGGCTGGAGATGGCCTTCAGCCCCCATCACGGGGAGGCCATGCGCCTCCTGGCGCTGGCCCCCGGCGAGTGGATCTCGGGCCCGGGGTGCGGTTTCATCATGGCGCCCTTCGTCTACCCCGTCCCCTCGCGGTTCACGGACGGCTCGTACGGGGTCTTCTACGCCGGCCTGGAGGAGGCCACCGCCATCGTCGAGGTGGCTTTCCACCGGGAACGGTTCATGGCCAGCACCGCCCAGGGGCCCATGGCCCTGGAGCACGACGTCCTGCAGGCGTCCGTCTCGGGCACCCTCACGGACATCCGCGGCCAGCGCGCCCGCCACCCGGACCTGTATGATCCGGATCCGGCCCGGTACCCGGCCGCCCAGGCCTGGGCCAAGGCACGCCGCGGCCAGGGTGCGGACGGGATCGCCTATGCCAGCGTGCGGGCGCCGGAGGGCGCCTGCGTGGCCATGTTCCGGCCCCGGGCGGTGCAGGACTGCCGGATCCTGCGGCCGCTGCACTACCTCTGGAACGGCCGGCGCATCGTCGGCTGGTCCTGACTATCCGGTTTCCGGGGCCGGGGGCCGGTCTCCCGCCAACTGGAGCAAGGCCACCCCGACGAGGATCACCGCCATGCCCAGGAACATGACTCCCGTGAAGTGCTCCTTGAGCACCAGGCACCCCAGCAGCACGCCCACCACCGGATTGATGTACACGTAGGTGCTCATCCGGGTGGGCGGCCAGGTGCGGGACAGGTACAGGAAGGAGCTGAAGCCGATGAGGTCCACCGCCAGCACCAGGATGGCCATGGCCAGCAGCACGCGCCCGCTGACGGGCGCATGCAGGAACCCGCCGGTGAAGGGCACCAGGACCAGGCCCACCAGTCCGCCGGTGAGCATCTGCACGCCCACCTGCCCCAGCAGGCCTTTGCCCCGCACATGCTTGCGCCCATGCAGGGTGCCGAACGCCCACGCGAACACCGCCGTCATGATGGCGGCCGTGCCCAGAGGGTTCAGGCGGTGGTTGTGGTCCCGGGACAGGAGCAGGACGGCCACGCCCCCCAGCCCCAGCACCAGGCCGGCCCAGGACCAGCCGCCCAGGCGCTCCCGGCCCATGACCGCGTAGAACAGGGGGGTGGTGGAGCACAGCACCGCCGCCACCCCGCTGCTGACGGTATGCTCGCCCCAGGACACCAGGAAGCCGGCGGCGGTGAGCAGGCAGAAGCCCTGCACCATCAAATGGGGAAGGTCCGCCCACCGGGGCGCTTCCTCGCCCATGGCCCGGCTGAGGGTAAGGGTGACCACGCCGCTGGCCAGGTAGCGCACCGCCACCAGCCCGAAGGGATGGAACGACTCATTGGCTATGGCGACGCCAAAGAAGAAGGCGCCCCATACCAGGGACACGGCGACATAGGCAATCCAGGCCTTCATAACCTTATGGCTTTATTCATTTGGTTCATCCTTGATTAAAGCATGAATGGGAACACGGTTCCTCGGGTAGGATTTATTGTCATGACAATGGTCGCCTCCCCACCGGGCGCGTCACGGCCGAGCTTCCGCACCACGGCCCTGATCATCGCCGCCGCGCTGTTCATGGAGCAGTTGGACTCCACTGTACCTAGCCACGGCGCTGCCCACCATGGCCCGCAGCTTCAAGGTCTCGCCCCTGCACATGAGCGCCGCCCTCACCTCGTACATGCTGGGGCTGGCCCTGTTCATCCCCGCCAGCGGCTACTTCGCCGACCGGTTCGGGGCCCGGAAGATCTTCCGCCTGGCCATCGGGGTGTTCACGGTGGGCTCGATCCTGTGCGGCCAGGCCCTGAACCTGCCCATGCTGGTGGTGTCCCGGCTGTTCCAGGGCATGGGCGGAGCCATGATGGTGCCGGTGGGGCGCCTGGTGCTGCTGCGCTCGGTGGCCGCCGAGGACCTGGTGGAGGCCATGTCCTGGTTCACCGTGCCGGCCCTCATCGGCCCGGTGCTGGGGCCCCCCGTGGGCGGGTTCATCGTCACCTACCTGTCCTGGCGCTGGATCTTCTACGTGAACGTGCCCTTCGGGTTCCTGGGCATCTGGCTGGCCACACGCTACATCGCCGACATCCGCGAGACCCGGGTGCGGGCGTTCGACCTGCGCGGGTTCATCCTGTCCTCCATCTCCCTGTCCTGCCTGTTGTACGGCCTGGAGATGGCCAGCCGCGGCGGCGGCGAGGGCTGGCTCACCGGGGCCATCCTGGCGGTGGGCGCGGTGACCGGGGTGGGCTACTACCGTCACGCCCGGGGCAGCGGGCACCCGATCCTGGAGTTCCGCCTCATGAAGGTGCCCAGCTTCGGCATCTCGGTGGTGGGCGGGGCCCTGACCCGCATCACCGCCGGCGCCCTGCCGTTCCTGCTGCCCATGATGATGCAGCTGGGCTTCGGTTACAGCGCCGCCCGCAGCGGCATGATCACCGTCACCGGCTCGGTGGGGTCGTTCCTCATGAAGATGGTGACGGCGCCCATCCTGCGCCGGTTCGGCTTCCGCAACACCCTCATCTGGAACGGGCTGATCGCCACCGTCTTCATCTCCGCGTGCGCGGCGTTCCGGCCCAGCTGGCCCATGCTGGCCATCTACGCGGTGCTGATGGTGGGCGGCTTCTTCCAGTCCCTGCAGTTCACCGCCCTGAACACGGTGGCCTACGCGGACATCCCCCAGGGGCGCATGAGCTCCGCCACCAGCTTCTACGCCACCTTCCAGCAGATGCTGCTGTCGGTGGGCATCTGCGTGTCCGCGGCCCTGCTGGCCCTGTCCATGGCCGTCGCCGGACACCGGGGGCCCCACCTGTCGGACTTCACGGTGGCGTTCCTGGGGGTGACCGCCGTTTCCATGTTCGCCTCCCCGGTGTGCGCCCGGCTGCCCCGCAACGTGGGCTCCACCATGACCGGGCACCACGAGGAGATCGAACCGGTCCTGCCGGCGGAGGCCTGAACGGCCCGGCAAAATGGTTTATCCTTCTGGTCTTGGGGGTGGAGTCGTGCAGACCATCGGCCTGATCGGCGGCATGAGCTGGGAATCCACGGTTCCCTACTATCGGATCATCAACGAGACCGTGAAGGAGCGCCTGGGCGGGCTGCACTCGGCCAAAGTGGTGCTGCACAGCGTGGACTTCCAGGAGATCGAGCGCATGCAGCACGCCGGCGACTGGGCGGCGGCGGGCCAGGCCATGGCCGCCGCGGCCCGGTCCGTGCACGCGGGCGGGGCGGACTTCATGGTCCTGTGCACCAACACCATGCACAAGGTGGCCGAGGCCATGGAGCGGGCCGTGCCCATCCCCCTGCTGCACATCGCCGACCCCACCGCGCAGGAGGTGCTGGCCCGGGGGTTCCGGCGGGTGGGCCTGCTGGGGACCCGGTTCACCATGGCGGAAGACTTCTACCGGGGCCGGCTGCGCGATCGTCATGGGCTGGAGGTGCGGGTGCCGGAGCCTTCGGACCAGGCCGTCGTGCACCGGGTCATCTATGAAGAGCTGTGCCTGGGGCGGGTGCTGGAGGCGTCCCGGCAGCTATTCCAGAGGATCATCCGGGGCCTGGCGGAAGCCGGGGCCGAGGGCATCATCCTGGGTTGCACCGAGATCTCCATGCTGGTGGAGCAGGCCGATCTGCCCCTGTTCGACACGACCTTCCTGCACGCCCGGGCTGCCGCGGAAAGGGCGACCCAGTCCACCTAGACTTCGGCGACCAGTTCGATCATCACCTTCGCGCCTTTGGGGATGGCGACCACCTGGGTGCAGCTCCGGGCCGGCCTGGCGTCGCCCACCATCCTCGTGTACACCGCGTTGGCGGCGGCGTAATCGGCCAGGTCGGTGAGGTAGACCGTGGCCTGGGCCACCCGGGACCAGTCGGTGCCGGCCGCCCTGAGGATGGCGGTGAGGTTCTTCATCACCTGCTCGGTCTGGGCCTCGATGGAAGCACCGACGAGTTCGCCGGTTTCGGGCACCAGGCCGATCTGGCCCGCGGTGAACAGGATGTTGCCGATCACGTTGCCGTGGCGGTAGGCAGTGATGGCTTTGGGCGCGTCGGGAGCGTTGACGGGGATCATGCCGGTCTCCTTGCCAATGACAGAACGTCTTCCCTACTCTATGCCCGGATTCTGCAATTGGAACTTGACGGCGCAAATTTCCCGCACGTCCGGTCTGTTTTTCGTTACAAAAATTGGCCCGGATTGTCGCATCCCCGGTACAGCGCTCCCCCAGAGTGGTACTCGCAAACCCATCCCACCCAAGGAGCGACACCATGGAAGTGCGCCGCAGGATCGTTGCGTTCGTGACCAAGCTGGCCCTTGTCTGCGCCGGTTCCGCCGGTTTCTCCGCCGACACCATCCGGGTCTACACCGCCCTGGAGGCGGACCAGATCCAGGCCTACGAACAGTCCTTCAACAAGACCTATCCGGATGTGAAGATCGAGTGGGTGCGGGACTCCACCGGGATCGTCACCTCCAAGCTCCTGGCCGAGAAGGCCGCGCCCCAGGCAGACGTGGTCATGGGCCTGGCGGCTTCCTCCCTGCTGCTCCTGGAGAAGGAGAACATGCTGATGCCCTACGCCCCCAAGGGGGTGGAGAAGCTCAGCAAAAAGTACGTCAGCGAGCACAATCCGCCGTACCTGGGTGGGCATGGACGTGTGGGGCGCCACCATCTGCTTCAACACCGTGGAAGCCGCCAAGCAGGGCCTGCCCAAGCCCGAGTCCTGGAAGGACCTGCTCAAGCCCATCTACAAGGGCAAGATCGTGATGCCCAACCCGGCCTCCAGCGGCACCGGCTACTTCGACGTGAGCGCTTGGCTGACCCTGTTCAAGGAGAAGGGCGGCTGGGACTACATGGACAAGCTGCACGACAACATGGGCCTCTACGTGCACTCGGGCTCCAAGCCCGGCAAGATGGCCGCCTCGGGCGAGTACCCCATCGGCATCACCTTCGAGTACCGCGCCGCCAAGCTCAAGGCGGAGGGCGCTCCCATCGACCTGATCTTCCCCAAGGAAGGCCTGGGCTGGGACCTGGAAGCCACCGGCATCATGAAGGGCACCAAGCACCTGGATGGTGCCAAGAAGCTGGCCGACTGGTGCGCCTCCAGGGACGCCAACGAGCTCTACAAGGAGAATTTCGCGGTGGTGGCCTATCCGGGCGTGGCCCAGCCCATTCCTAATCTTCCCGCCAATTTCGAACAGATGCTGGTCAAGCAGGACCTGAAGTGGTCCGCGGCCAACCGCGACCGGATCCTGGCCGAGTGGACCAAGCGCTACGACGGCAAGTCCGAGAAGAAGTGACCCCGGTGCTGCCGGTGCGGGAGTTCCCATGTGCGCATTCCTGTCGGTCCATGGCATCGTCAAGCGGTTCGGAGCTTTCACCGCGCTCAGTGGCATCGATCTCCAGGTGGACAAGGGGTCCTTCCTGTGCCTGCTCGGCCCTTCGGGCTGCGGCAAGACCACCCTGCTGCGCATCATCGCCGGACTGGAGCGGCAGGACGGGGGTACGGTGCTGGTGGAGGGCAGGGACATCAGCCGCCTGCCCCCCGCTCAGCGGGACTACGGGATCGTATTCCAGAGCTACGCGCTGTTTCCCAACCTCGACGTGGCCCAGAACGTCGGCTACGGGGTGCGCGGGCGGGGTGCGGAACGCCGCCGGCGGGTGGAGGAGCTGCTGGCGCTGGTGGGCCTGACCGGGACGGAGCGGCAGTTCCCCAGCCAGCTCTCCGGCGGCCAGCAGCAGCGGGTGGCCCTGGCCCGGGCCCTGGCCACCAGCCCCAGGATGCTGCTCCTGGACGAGCCCCTGTCGGCCCTGGACGCCCGGGTGCGGGTGCACCTGCGCCGGGAGATCAGGCAGCTGCAGCGGCGGCTGGGCATCACCACCATCATGGTCACCCACGACCAGGAGGAGGCCCTGAGCCTGGCCGACACCGTGGCGGTGATGAACCACGGCACCGTGGAGCAGGTGGGCTCGCCGGAACAGGTCTACAGCCAGCCGGACACCCCGTTCGTGGCGGACTTCGTGGGCCATTCCAACCTGTCGCCGGTCCAGGTGGGCGCGGACGGGCAGGTGGAGCTGGCCGGGTTCCCGCTCCCCTTCCCCGGGACCCACCCGGCCGGATCGGCGCGCCTGTTCTGCCGCCCGGAGGATCTCCAGATCGGCAGCCCGAACGGCCACGACGACTGCAGGAGCCTGATGGCCCAAGTGGAGAGCACCGAATTCCTGGGGCCGGTCCGGCGGGTCACCCTGCGCCTGGAACGGGCACGGGAGATCCTGCTGAACGTGGACCTGGGCGCCAAGGACCCGGGCATCCGTGAAGGGCAGGTGGTGCCGGTGCGGTTCCCCGTGGACCGCATGCGCCTGTTCACGGAAGGCCGGGCATGAGCAGCAAGCTCAGTCCCGTCTTCTCCGGCGACGAACGGCTGGCCCGGGTCCTGGCCTATGCCGTGGCCGGGGCGCTGCTGGTCTTCCTGACCTGGCCCCTGGGCGAGATCCTGGTCAAGGCGCTCCAGTCCAGGGAAGGACAGTTCGTGGGGCTGCAGAACCTGAGGGAGGTGCTCACCGAGGCCCGGACGGTGGCGGCCACCGTCAACAGCCTGATCATCGGCGCAGGCGTGACGGCCCTGGTGGTGCCTACGGCCCTGGTCTTCGCCTACGCACTGGCCCAGGTGCGCATTCCGGGCCGGAACCTGTTCAAGCTCATCGCCCTCAGTCCCCTGCTCACCCCGTCCTTGATGTCGGGCATCTCCCTGGTCTACCTGTTCGGCAACCAGGGGGTGCTCAAATCCTGGATGCACGGCCAGCCCATCTACGGCAACCTGGGCATCATGCTGGGGGAAATCTACTACACCTTCCCATACGCCGTCCTGGTGCTGGTGACGGCCCTGTCGGTGGCCGACGCCCGGTTCTACGAGGCGGCGGAGGTGCTGGGCGCCGGGCGGGTGCGCCGTTTCTTCACGGTCACCCTGCCCAATATCCGCTACGGCCTCATTTCCGCCTGCCTGATGGTGTTCACCCTGGTCATCACCGATTTCGGCGTGCCCGTGGTGGTGGGCGGCAAGGTCAACGTGCTGGCCCTGGAAGCCTACAAGCAAGTGCTGGGCCAGCAAAATTTCCAGAAAGGGGCGGCGGTGGGCCTGGTGCTGCTGGTGCCGGCCGTGCTCGCCACCGTGGCCGAACGCTGGCTGGCCCGGGGGCGGGGCGGGACCTTCAGCGGCAGCTCCCGGCCCTATGTGGCCAAGCCCAGCCTGGGGCGGAACCTCCTGCTGTGGCTCCTGTGCGGAGCGGTCTCGGTGTTCCTGCTGGCCATGTCCGGCACCGCCGTGGTGGCCTCCTTCATCAAGCTCTGGCCCTACAAGATGAACCTGACCCTGGCCCACTACGATTTCGCCAACATGGACGGGGGCGGCTGGCTGGCCTTCCACAACAGCCTGCTGCTGGGCGCACTCACCGCCGTGGTGGGCTGCGCGGTGGTGTTCGCGGGCGCCTACCTGGTGGAGAAGACCCCGGCGCCCCGGCCGGTCGCGGCCCTGATCCAGTCCCTGGCCCTGGTCCCCATGGCGGTGCCGGGACTGGTGCTGGGGCTCGGCTACGTGTTCTGCTTCAACCGCCCGGAAAATCCCTTGCACTCGCTGTACGGGACCATGGCCATCCTGGTGATCTCCACGGTGGTGCACTTCTACACCACCGCCCACCTGGCCCTCATGACCTCCCTGCGCCAGATCGACGGCGAAGTGGAGGCGGTGGCCCGCAGCCTCAAGCGCCCCTGGTGGACCACCTGCCGCCGGGTGACAGTGCCCATCACCCTCCCGGCCCTGCTGGACGTGTCCAGGTTCCTGTTCGTCTCGGCCATGACCACCATCAGCTGCGTGATCTTCCTCTATACGCCCAAGACGGTGCTGGCGGCGGTGGCGGTGGTGAACATGGACGACGCCGGGGACATCGCGCCGGCCGCCGGCATGGCCACCCTCATCGTGGCCAGTTCCCTGGCGGTCACCCTGCTCTCCCACCTGGCCGGGTGGCTGCTGGACCGCAAGACCCAGGCCTGGCGGCGGGCCACCGCCTGACCGCATCCTTTCCTTTCCCGCACGGAGGTTCCCATGCGCGATCCGATCCTGCTCACCCCCGGCCCCCTGACCACGACCCTGGCCACCAAGGTGGCCATGCTCCAGGACCGGGGCTCCTGGGACGCGGACTTCAACGCCCTCACCACCGGCGTCTGCCGCCGCCTCGCGGACGTCATCCACGGCGCCGGGGCTTACGTCTGCGTGCCCCTGCAGGGCTCCGGAACCTTCGCGGTGGAGGCGGCGGTGGGCACCCTGGTGCCCCGGAACGGCAAGCTGCTGGTGCTGGTGAACGGCGCCTACGGGGAGCGCATGGCCCGGCTGGCCCGCACCATGGGCCGGGAGGTGGCGGCGCTGGACTTCGGCGAGACCAGCCCGGTGGACCCCGGGCGGGTGGCGGCCGCCCTGGACCAGGACCCGGTGGTGACCCACGTGGGGATCATCCATTGCGAGACCAGCACCGGCATGCGCAACCCCCTGGAGGAAGTGGCCCAGGTGGTCCGGGACCACGGGCGGCGCCTGCTGGTGGACGCCATGAGCTCCTTCGGCGTGCTGCCCCTGGACGCCCGGGACATCCCGTTCCAGGCGGTGGTGGCCTCCAGCAACAAGGCGCTGGAGGGCGTCCCGGGCATGGGCTACGTGCTGGTGCCGGAGGACGACCTCCTGGCGGCCAAGGGCCGCTGCCACTCCCTCTCCCTGGACCTGCACGACCAGTACGTCTACCTGCGCCAGACCGGGCGCTGGCGCTTCACCCCGCCCACCCACGTGGTGGCCGCTCTGGCGGCGGCCCTGGACCAGTTCGAGGCGGAAGGGGGCCAGCCCGGGCGCCTGGCCCGCTACCAGGCCAACTGCGACCGCCTGCTGGCGGGCCTGGAGGCGCTGGGCCTGGAGTCCTTCCTGCCCCGCGAGCTGCAGGCTCCGGTCATCGTCACCGTGTGCGCCCCGGCGCATCCCGCCTACGCTTTCCAGGACCTGTACCAGCGGGTCAAGGCCGCGGGCTTCATCCTCTACCCCGGCAAGCTCACCGCCCTGGAGACCTTCCGGGTGGGCTGCATCGGCGCCATCGGGTCCGCCGAGGTGGACGGCGCCCTGCACGCCATCGCCGACGCCCTGCGCGCCCTGGGCGTGCCCATGCCCGCACTTGAAGGAGACCGGCCATGACCGTCCATCCGTCGCCGTTCCGGGGACCCCTGCAGGGCGTCGTGTTCGACTGGGCCGGCACGATCGTCGACTACGGCTCCTTCGCCCCCACCAGGGTGCTGATCCAGGCCTTCGCCGAGCGGGACGTGGCGGTGAGCCTGGCGGAAGCCCGCGTGCCCATGGGGCTGCCCAAGTGGGACCACATCCAGGCCCTGGGGCGCCTGCCGGGGGTGGGCGGACGCTGGCGGGAACGCTACGGCCGGACCATGACCCGGGACGACGTGGATGCCCTGTACGGCCGTTTCATGCCGCTCCAGCTGGAGTACATCGCCGCCTACTCGGCGGTGATCCCCGGCGTCCTGGAGACCCTGCGCGCCTTGCGCGCCCGCGGCCTGCGCCTGGGCTCCACCTCCGGCTATCCCCGCCAGGTCATGGACCGCCTGGTGCTCTGCGCCCAGGACCAGGGGCTGCGCCTGGACCACAACGTGGCCGGCGACGACCTCAAGCCCGGCGGCCGCCCCGGCCCCTGGATGGCCCTGGCCAACGTCATCGAACTGGGCCTCCGGGACGTGGGCGCCTGCGTGAAGGTGGACGACACCGAGCCGGGAATCCTGGAGGGGCGCGGCGCCGGCATGTGGACCGTGGGCGTGGCCGTGTCCGGGAACGAGATGGGGCTCGCCCTGGAAGAGGTGCGGGCCCTCGCCACTCGGGAGCGCCAGGAACGGCGGGACCGGGCGGCGGAGAAGTTCCTGGGCTGGGGCGCCCACTACGTGGTGGACACGGTGGCGGACCTGCCCCACGTGCTGGGCCAGATCGAGGAGCGCCTGCGCCAGGGGGAACGGCCCTGACCCGGCTGCCTGCATCCTTCCGGGCCTTCAGTGGAGCATGCGCAGCGGATGCTCGGTCAGGAACGGGCCAAGGCCGATGGTGAACACCAGGCACCCGTAAAGAGCATGTTCCAGGCTGACGAACAGGAGCGTCCCGGTCCGGCGGTAGGTGCGGGCGAACATCAGGCCGCCCGGAAGCGTCAGGGCCACGGCCACCGGGTTGTGGAACGCCAGGTGGGCCAGGCCGAAGGCCAGGGCGCTGCCCGCCACCAGCCAGCCCCCGTCGCCGAACAGGAACCGGTAGCGGCTGAAGAAGAAGGCCCTGAAGATGATCTCCTGGGGCAGCACCGAGAGCAGGGGGTACCAGGCCAGGAACGCCGCCCAGCCCAGGGGGTGGCGCAGGGGGAAGGCGAACAGGGACCCGGGGTGGGTGACCCGGACCAGGACCAGGAGCATGGCGGCGGTCACCAGGAACGTGACCAGCATCCGGCGCCATTCCCCCGGGGCCACCCGGCCGGAGGAGGCCGGAACCCAACCGCGGTCCCGGCGGAGCCGCCAGGCGCAGTAGAGGCTGGTGGCCCAGAGCACGGGCAGGACCGGGGCGCGCAGCCAGCGAGTGGCCAGCAGCGCCGGCAGGATCCCGAACAGGACGAGGCACTCCAGCACCCGGCCGCCCCTGGAAGCGCGGGATCCGGGACGGGTGGGACGGGAAGGGGGGGCAGCCGGCATGGCAAGGAGCGTTCGAGCCGGAATGATGGGGGTCTTCGGCACCCTGGTCAAGCTCCTTTGGCAGCCCCTTGAGGGTCCTCGCCGGGTACAGCCGGTAAAATTTTTATTTCAAGTTTGGGCTTTGACACCATTTTTATTTCTGCGATCCTTTCCGCAACCAAAGGTTCAGTTCACTCACGTGTCCCCGGCGACAGGCCAGCTGCCTGGGCCGGGTCCGTCCTGCGAGAGGCAGCCATGAAGCCCCAACCCGTCGATCTCGTCCTGAAGCATGTGAAGGCCTACACCGTGGACCCGGCGTTCCGGGTGGTGGACGCCCTGGCGGTGGACCAGGGCCGGATCGTGGCCGCGGGCTCCGGCCGGGAACTGCTGGAGCGCTACGCGCCGGCCCGGGAGCTGGACGGCGGCGGCCGCGTCGTCTATCCGGGCCTCCTGGATCCCCACAGCCACTTCCTCGGCTACGGCTACTCCCTGGCCAACGCCGACCTCAACGGCACCGCCTCCTGGGAGGACACCATCGCCCGGGTGCAGGAGCACCACCGGCGCCATCCGGCCCCCTGGGCCGCGGGCCGGGGCTGGGACCAGACCACCTGGCCGGGACAGGCTTTCCCCACCCGGGACGGGCTGGACCGGGCGTTCCCGGACACGCCGGTGCTCCTGGTGCGGGTGGACGGCCACGCGGCCATCGTCAACGGCAAGGCCCTGGCCCTGGCCGGGGTGGACGAGCGCACCCGGGTGGACGGGGGCGAACTGGTCCAGGCCCAGGGGCGCCTCACCGGCCTGCTCATCGACAACGCCATCGACCTGGTGCGCAGGGCCATCCCGCTGCCGGACCGGGCCGCCGAGGAGCGGGCCCTGCTGCGGGGCCAGGAGAACTGCTTCCAGGTGGGCCTGACCTCCGTGTGCGACGCCGGCCTGGAGCGGGACGACGTCATGTTCATGGACGCCCTGCACCGCACCGGCAAGCTCAAGCTGCGGGTCTACGCCATGCTGGCCCCGGGCCAGGGGAACTACGACCAGTTCCTGGCCAAGGGGGTCTACGCCACCGACCGGCTCACGGTCCGTTCCGTCAAGATGTACGCGGACGGGGCCCTGGGCTCCCGGGGCGCCCTGCTGCTGGAGCCGTACCAGGACGACCCGGGCAACCGGGGGCTGCAGCTGGCCTCGTTCCAGACCCTGGACGAGGTGTGCGGCCGGGCGGCGGCGGCCGGCTACCAGGTGTGCACCCACTGCATCGGCGACGCGGCGGTGCGGCTGATGCTGGACATCTACGCCCGCCACCTGGAGCCGGGCAACGACCGGCGCTGGCGCATCGAGCACGCCCAGGTCATCCACCCCCAGGACCTGCCCCGGTTCGGCCAGCTGGGCGTGGTCCCCTCCGTCCAGAGCACCCACGCCACCTCGGACATGCGCTGGGCCGGGGAGCGGCTGGGGCCGCGCCTGAAGCACGCCTACCGGTACCGGGAGCTCCTGGAGCAGAACGGCTGGCTGCCCAACGGCAGCGACTTCCCGGTGGAGCCCATCGACCCCCTGCGGGGCTTCTACGCGGCGGTGGCGCGCAAGGACCAGCGGGGCTATCCGGAGGGCGGGTTCCAGATGGAGAACGCCCTGACCCGCCGGCAGGCCCTGGAGGCCATGACCATCTGGGCGGCCCGGGCCAACTTCGAGGAGCCCACCCGGGGCAGCCTGGAGCCGGGGAAGTGGGCGGATCTCGTGATGCTGGACCGGGATCTGCTGGAGGTGCCCGAGGAGGAGCTGCCCTCGGCCCGGGTGGTCGCCACGTTCGTGGGCGGGGAGCAGGTCTATTGCCGGTGAGGCCGTTCCGGTGGGAGGGACTGTCGTGGAGGAAGGGGAATCGGCGCACCGGCCGGACACCTGGGCCGCCATCGTGGACCGCATCAAGGAGGCGCTGCCGGGCCTGCGGCCCACGCCCAGGCGCATCGCCGTGCACGTGCTGGAGGATCCCCAGAGCGTGAGCTTCTCCTCCATCCAGGCCCTGGCCCGGCTGATGGGCGTGAACGAGGCCGCCATCGTCCGCTTCGCCCGCGGCCTCGGCTTTTCCGGCTTCGCCGACTTCAAGCGCACCCTGCAGGAAGCCATCAAGCGCCAGCTGAACCCGTACGGGGAGGTCGCCATGACCGAGTTCGCCTCCCTGGCGGAAGCCCGGCAACTGCAGAAGCTCGTCGGCTACGAACTGGACAATGTGCGCCGGACCCTGCATGCCATGACGCCCAGGACCGTGGTCCGGATGGTCGCGGCCCTGGGGGAGGCGGAGCGGATCTTCATCGGCGGGTTCGGGGCCAGCCGGTTCATCGCCGAGCTCTACGGGTTCCTGCTCACCTCCAACTTCCCGAAGCCCGTCATCCTCCTCGCCGGATCGGTGAGCGACTACGTGGCCCGGTTGAACCTGATCGGCGGCCGGGACGTGCTGGTGGTCGCCTCGCTTCCCCCCTATTCCCGGGAGGACAGCCAGATCTCCCGGTTCGCCCGCCGGCGCGGGGCCAGGATCCTGCTGTTCACCGACTCGCCCCGCTGCCCGGTGTACCCCCTCTCTGAAGAAAGCATCATGGCTTCCAGCACCACGCTGCTCTATACCAATTCCTACACCGGCCTGATCGCCAGCTTCAAGGTCCTGATGGACATGTGGCTGCTGGGCAACCAGGCCGAATCGTCGGCCCACATGGAGGCCCTGACGGAGATCGAGCGCCAGGGCTACCAGGAGCTGGCCGGCCTGGACGACTAGTTCTTTCTGGAGGCGACATGCCCGCTGATCTTGTCCTGACCCGAGGCAGCATCTGCACGGTGGACCCGGCCCGGCCCTGGGCCGAGGCCGCGGCCGTGGTGGGGGAGCGCATCGTGGCGGTGGGGCCGGCCCGGGAAGTGGAAACCTGGATCGGGCCGGGCACCCGGGTGGTGGACCTGGAGGGGCGCCTGGCCCTTCCGGGGTTCATCGACAGCCACGTGCACTTCATGGAGGGCGGCGCGGACCTCCTGGGGGTGCAGCTGCGGGACGCCGCCACCCCGGAGGCCTTCACCGCCCGTATCGCCGCCAAGGCCCGGGAATGGCCCGCGGGCACCTGGATCCTGGGCGGCAGCTGGGACCACGAGGCCTTCCCGGCCCGGGAACTGCCCCACCGGTCCTGGATCGACGCGGCGACCCCGGACCACCCGGTCTGCGTCTCCCGCCTGGACGGGCACATGGTGCTGTGCAACAGCCTGGCCCTGCGCCTGGCCGGGGTGGACCGGAACACCCCGGACCCGGAGGGGGGCGCCATCGTCCGGGACCCGGCCACCGGGGAGCCCACCGGAGTGCTCAAGGACGCGGCCCGGAACCCGGTCAACCGGGTCATTCCGGAGCCGGGCCCGGCCCAGCTGCGGGCCATGGCCGAGGCGGCCCTGAAGGCGGCCGCCGCCCAGGGGGTCACGACGGTGCACGACGTGTCGGCGGAGCGAGGCTTCGGGACCTACCAGGAACTCCTGGGGGAAGGCCGGCTGACCACCCGGATCACCCTGTACTTTCCCATCGCCGGCGTGGAGGAGGTGGTCAGGCTGGGCCTGCGCTCCGGGTTCGGGGGCACCCGGCTGCGCTTCGCCGGGCTCAAGGGCTTCACCGACGGCTCCCTGGGCTCCGGCACCGCGCTGTTCTTCGAGCCGTACGCGGACGAGCCCGGCAACCGGGGCCTGTTCCACAACCAGATGTTCCCCGAGGGGGCGATGGAGCGGCGGATCCTGGCGGCGGACCGGCACGGGCTCAACGTGGCGGTGCACGCCATCGGCGACCGGGCCATCGCCGAGCTGCTGGACATCTTCCAGTCCGTAGCGCGGCAGGACCGGGACCGCCCCCGCCGCCTGCGCATGGAGCACGTCCAGCACGTGCGCCCCGGGGACCTGGAGCGCATGGCCGGGCTGGGCATGGTGGCTTCGGTGCAGCCGTACCACGGCATCGACGACGGGCGCTGGGCCCAGCGGCGCATCGGCCCGGAGCGGGCCCGGTTCGCCTTCCCGTACCGCTCCCTGCTGGACGCGGGCGTGCCCCTGGCGTTCGGCTCCGACTGGCCGGTGGCGCCCATGGACCCCATCCGGGCCATCTACGCGGCGGTCACCCGGCGCACCCTGGACGGCCGGCACCCGGAGGGCTGGGTGCCGGACCAGAAGGTGCCCCTGGCGGCGGCGGTGCACGCCTCCACCCTGGGGGGAGCCTACGCGGAAGGGGCCGAGGGGGAGAAGGGCAGCATCACCCCCGGCAAGCTGGCGGATTTCGCGGTGCTGGACCGGAACCTCTTCCGCATCGCCCCGGAAGCCATCGAGGAGGTCGAGGTGGCCATGACCATCTGCGGGGGATCGGTGACGTACGGATGAGCCGTAGGGGAAAAACCGATGGTTCGGTCGGGATTACAATGAAGGGTGTATAATTCGCTCCATACCCCTTTCTGCCCATGGGTAGACCCGACCGGTTCGGAGCGCCCCCTATGAATCCCCACCCGACCACCAGGGCCTTCCGGCAATGTGCCCGGAGCGTCCGGAATCTGCGCCGGGACGCCCAGGCCCGGAAGATGGAGAGCATGGGCAGCCTGGCGATGGGGGTGGCCCACCACTTCAACAACCTCCTGGCCATCATCCTGGGCAACTCCTCCCTGCGGGAGGAGTGCGCCGCCGACCTCCAGGACCGGGAGGCCTTCCAGGCCATCAGCAAGGCCTGCCTGCGGGGGCGCGAACTGGTCCGGTCCATGTTCAGGGCCAGCTGGCCGGCGCTGGCGGAGCCGCAACCGGTGGATCTGCACCGGCTGGTCCGGGAGGTGGGCGCGCTGTTCGCCAGCAGCGCCCCGGGCTCGGTGGCCATCATCCCCATCCTGGCCGCGGAGCCGGTGTGGGTGCTGGGGGAGGGGGGCAGCCTGCACAGCGCCCTGGTGAGCCTTTGCCTCAACGCCCTGGACGCCATGCCCCAGGGGGGCGTGCTGACCCTGCGCACCACCCTCCTGGAGGCGGGCCGGGTGGAGCTGTCGGTGGAGGACACCGGCGCGGGCATGGGGCCGGAGGTCCTGGACCGGGCGCTGGAGCCGTTCTTCACCACCAAGCAGGTGGGCGCCGGAACGGGGCTGGGGCTGACCCTGGTGTACGGAGTGGTCAAGGCCCACGGCGGCGCCCTGGACATCACCAGCCGCAAGGGGCAGGGCACGGCGGTGAAGCTGCGTTTTCCCCGGATTCCTCCCGCCGGGTGACCCGGACATTCCGGCCGGTGCACCCGAAGGCCCCTGGCGACATCCAATAGGGCAGGAATGCGCGAGGAGGTCGCCTTGGAGCACCACACCCTGGCGGTGATCATGGCCGGCGGCACGGGCGGGCGCCTGCGGCCCCTCACCGAGGGCCGGGCCAAGCCGGCGGTGCCCTTCGGGGCCATCTACCGGATCATCGACTTCACCCTCAGCAACTGCATCAACTCGGACGTCCGGCAGATCCTGGTGCTGACCCAGTACAAATCCCACTCCCTCAGCTGCCACCTGGCCCGGGGCTTCAATTTCCTGTCCCCGCGCCTAGACGAGTTCATCCTGGAGATCCCGGCCCAGATGCAGCTGGGCGACCACTGGTACCAGGGCACCGCCGACGCCATCCGCCAGAACCTGGCGTTCCTGGACCACACCGCCTCGGACACCGTGCTGGTCCTCCCCGGCGACCACATCTACAAGATGGACTACCGCCGCCTGCGCTCGTTCCACCGGGACCAGGGGGCCAAGGTCACGGTGGCGGTGGTCCGGGTGCCCGCCGCCCTGGCGGCGCGCCAGTACGGGGTGCTGGAGGTGGCGGGCGCCGGGCGCATCGTGGGTTTCGAGGAGAAGCCCGAGCAGCCCAAGTGCCTGCCCGGCTCCGATGAATGCCTCGCCTCCATGGGCATCTACCTGTTCGACCGCCAGGCCCTGGGCCGATGGCTGGACAACGAGCTGCTGGACTTCGGCCGGGACGTGATCCCGGCCATGGTGGCGGCGGGCGAGCCGGTCTTCGCCTTCGACTTCTCCACCCTGAACCGCATCGAGGACTACGGGGTGGTGTGCCGGGGCGGCCGGCGCCTCAAGACCCTGGGCCCGGTCGGGGACGCCGGCTACTGGCGGGACGTGGGCACCATCGACGCCTACTGGCAGGCCAGCCTGGACCTGGTGGAGGTCCGGCCGCCCTTTTCCCTGTACGGCGAGCGCTGGCCCATCTACCGCAGCCCCACCTTCTTTCCCCCGGCCCGGTTCGTGCACGAGGAGGAAGGCCGCACCGGCAGGGCGGTGCGTTCCATCGTCGCCGAAGGGGTGGTGGTCTCGGGCGCCCTGGTGCGCGCCTGCGTGGTGGGCGCCGGGACCTTCCTGCAGAGCGGGGCCCTGGTGGAAGCGTCGGTGCTGTTCGGGGGGGAGGCTTACCAGAACCACGTGCTGGAGACCTCCATCGGCCGGGACTGCCGGATCCGCAACGCCATCCTGGACCGGCACGTGACCCTGCGCGAGGACACGGTGATCGGCTACGACCGGGCCGAGGACGAGCGCCGGGGCCTGCGCACCGTGGACCTCCCCGGCACCGGCGGGTACGTGGTGGTGGTGGCCCGGGACACGGACCTCTGAGAGAATGGCGCTGCCCCCGCCGGAGCGCACGTGCCCCAGGACCCGCCCCTGATCTCCCTCCGCTCCGCCACCCTGGTGCGGGGGGAGCGGCCGGTCCTGCAGGACCTGAGCTTCGACGTACGCTTGGGGGAGCACGTGGCCATCCTGGGCCCCAACGGTTCGGGGAAATCCTCCCTCATCCGCCTCGTCACCTGCCAGGACTACCCCCTGGCGCGCCCGGACGGCGAGGCCCCCGTGCGCATCCTGGGACGGGACTTGTGGGACGTGTTCCAGCTGCGCTCCCACCTGGGGATCGTCTCCGAGGACCTGCACCAGGTCTTCACCGGCGGGCGGGGGTTCGGTCGCCTTCGGGGCCTGGAGGCCACCCTGTCGGGCTTCTTCGCCAGCCTGGGCCTGTTCGACCGCCATCGGGTGACCGGGACCATGCGCGCCCGGGCCCTGGCGGCCCTGGCGCTGGTGGAGGCGGAGCACCTGGCGGACCAGCCCATGGCCACCCTGTCCACCGGGGAGGCCCGCCGGGTGCTCATCGCCCGGGCCCTGGCCCCGGACCCGGGCGCCCTGCTCCTGGACGAGCCCACCGCCAGCCTGGACCTGGCCGCCCGGCACCGGTTCCTGGGCATGGTCTCCCGCCTGGCCGGGCTGGGCAAGACCGTCATCCTGGTCACCCACCACGTGGAGGAGGTCATCCCCGAGATCGAGCGGGTGATCCTGCTCAAGGAGGGCCGGCTGTTCCTGGACGGGCCCAAGGAGACGGTGCTCCGCTCCGCGCCCCTGTCCCGGCTGTTCGGCCTGCCCATCCAGGTGCGGCGGCACGGGGGACACTACAGCGCGGCGAGCGGGGGCGGGACGGCGGAACACCCTTGACCTGGACGGTATGCATTCCCAGCGAAATACGGCCATACTTGGACCTGCACCACTTAATGAGGGATACCTAGGATGGTTCAGGACCTGACCGGCGTGGCGGAGCCCGGCCCCCGGGCTCGAGCAGGAGCCACGGGCAAGGGAACCTCCGGCGGTCGGGAACCCGCGGGGCTGCGTCCGCCCCCGGCGTTGGCGACCCGGTGGGCCGCCCCGGCCGGGCTGGTCCAGCCCCAGGCGGAGGCTGGCCATGGCGCCTGAAAGGTCCCCCCAGCGGGTCCTGCTGGTGGATGACGAGCCATGCATACGGGCGCTCCAGGGCGCCCGCCTGAGACACCTGGGCGTCGAGGTGGAGCCCTGCGCCTCCGCCCTGGAAGCGCTGGAAACCCTCGACGCGGAACCGCCCGACCTGATCCTCAGCGACATCGTGATGCCCAACCTGGACGGACTGGAGTTCTGCCGCCGGGTGAAGGGGAACCCGGCCACCCGCCACTTGGTTTTCGCCATCTGCTCGGCCCTGGGCCGGGATGTGCGGGAGCGCAGCCTGGAGGCCGGGGCGGACGACTTCATTCCCAAGAGCATCGACAACCCGGCCTTCGATATCCGCCTGCGGCTGCTGCTCAACCTGGCCTCCCGGCCCGGCGCCGTCCCGGCGGCCCAGGCTCGGATCCTGGTGGCCAGCGCCGACGCCTTCGTGCGCAGCCAGATCGCCAGCCACCTGGCCCCGGAACAATGGGAGAAGTCCTGGGCCGCGGACTCGGGCGACCTGAAGGACGCCCTCCAGGCCGAGCCGCCGGACCTCCTGATCCTGGACCTGGCACTGCCCGGCCGGTGCCCCGAGGAGCAGATCCGGGAACTCCGGACCTCGCCCCGGGGCGACACCCTGCCCATCCTGGTCCTGGCGTCCCGGGAGCAGATGCCGCTGCTGGACGCCCTGGGGCCGCAGATCCAGGACTACCTGCCCAAGCCCCTCAACGCCGCCGAGACCCGCCACCGGGTCGGCCTGCTGCTCAGGCTGCTCGGGCTGCCCGCGGGCGCCGCCGGGTGATCCTTGTAGGATAGTGGAAACAGGGACGTCGACCGTCGACAAGCAAGGGATTGGGATGGGCAGAACCAAGTCAGGCTACGTATACCTCGGGCTGGCGGCCGGCTCGTTGTTCTGGGGCACGTCCTTCGCCGCGGCCAAGATCGGGCTGCGGGAGCTGTCGCCCCTGAACCTGGTGATCTTCCGGTTCAGCCTGGCCTCAGCGCTGTTCGCGGTGATCCTCGGGTGCGGCCGCGACCGCCCGCGCATCCGGCGGGGGGACGTGCCGCGCTTCCTGGTGCTGGGCTTCTTCGCCATCTCCTCGTACTTCTATTTCCAGTTCCTGGCCCTGCGCTACACCACCACCATCGTCTCCTCCCTGATCATCGCCACCAGCCCCATCTTCACCGCCCTCATCAGCCACGCCACCGGCCGGGAGCGGATCCGCGCCCTGGCCGCCGCCGGCATCGCCGCGGCCTTCACCGGCGTCATCCTCATCATCACCAACGGCCGCTGGAGCGGCCTGCTCCGGTCCAACTCCTGGAAGGGCGACGGCCTGCTGCTCCTGAACGCGCTGGTGTGGTCCGGATTCACCGTCTACGGGCAGACGCTGATGCAGGCCTACCGCCCCTTCGTGGCCATCGCCTACGTGCAGATGGCCGGCACCCTCCTGCTCCTGCCCCTGGCCTTCTTCGCCACGCCCCTGGCCCCCCAGCCGCTCTGCCTGCAGATCCGCCACCTGTCCTGGCCCACGGGCCTGAGCGGCCTGTACCTGGCCGTGCCCTGTTCGGTGTTCGCCTACCACGTGTGGTACAAGGGGGTGGAAGCCCTCGGTCCGGTGCGCACGTCGGTGTTCACCTACCTGAACCCCCTGTTCGCCATCGCCACCGGGATCTTCCTGCTGCACGAACCGTTGACCCTCTTCACGGTGGCCGGGGGGGCGATGGTCATCCTGGGGGTGTACGTCACCAACGCGAACCGGCAGAGAGCCCTGGCCCCCCGGCCTGCCCCTGCCGTCACGAATTGATCCTGGCGTGCCGGGCCCGGTGGTGCCGGCGGGGCTGGGCAGGTCCTTCTTCCGGGGCGGTGTTGGTCTTCTCGATCGTCAGGTTCTCCCCGTCCGCCGGGCGCACCTCGATCTCCACCCGGCGGTTGCGGGCGGCGCCCGCGGCGGTGCCGTTGTCCGCCACCGGCACGTCCGGGCCCATGCCGGTGATGGTCATGACCGGGGCGGGGATGCCTCGGGCCTGCAGCACCCGCGCCACGGACTCGGCCCGCTGGCGGCTGAGGATCAGGTTGTGCTCGCGCGTGCCCACCAGGGACGTGTGGCCGGTGATGAGCAGGGTATAGGGTCCCGAGTAGTTCCGGAGACTGTCGGCGACCTTGACCACCGCCGCGGTGCCCTCGGGGGAGAGCTGGTAGCCGTCGTTGACGAAATGCAGGACGCTCTCGTCCAGGACGATCCGCCGGGCCGCGGCCCTGGACTGGGTGACCGGGGGCGGGGGTGGCGGCGGGAGTGGCGGAGGGGGCGGCGGAGGTGGCGGCGGTGGCGGCGGTTCCGGCGCGGGCTGGGGCGCCGGTTCCGGGGGCGGCGGTGCGGGATGGCTGCCCCACCGCAGTCCCAGTCCGGCCAGCAGCATGGTCTCCCCATGGCGGGACGGGGCTTCCACCTGCACCCCGCGCACCTCCAGGTGCGCCTCGCCGTGCTTGCCCAGCAGGAACTGGAACCCCCCGCCCACGTGGCCGGCGAAGGCGGTGGAGGCGGTGGTGGCGTTGCCGGAGTAGGGGCCGGGCACCCGGGAGGCGCCCAGGCCGGCCCGCAGGTAGGGAACGACTTTGCCCCAGGAGGGATCCAGGTTGTAGAGGACGGAAACCATGAAGTGGGTCTCCCATCCGGGCGTATCGGCGAAGCGCTGGTTGAGCTTGGTGCGCATGCCCATGAGCTCGCCGCCCCAGCGGGAGGAGAACCAGGTGCCCGCGTCCAGGCCGTAGATCAGGCCGTCCCGCACGCACAGGGTGTTGATGTAGTCCCGGCCGCCCAGTTCGAAGCCCACCCACTTGGCGCCGGCGTTCTCCTGGGCCCCGAGGGCCGCGGAGGCCAGCATGAACATGACTATCAACTTGTTATTCATCCTGCGCTCCGGATTATTGGACGGGCTCAGTGCTCAACTTGTGGCGGTCACCGTCACCAGGAATGAACCCTGCGTGACACCGCCCTTCTGGTTGTCCGCGGTCACGGTCACCACATAGGTCGCCACCTGATCGCCAGTAAGGCCAAAGCCGAACGGGAACGATTGGGTGGATCCCACGGATGCCCCTGCTGCCAACGGGGGCTGGCCAGGGAACTCCCAGGTGTAGAGCACCGGGGTGGAGGAGTCCTGATTGGTGGAGGCCGTGAACGTCACATTGACGCTGTCCGCTGTGGCTGTGAGAAATCCCGCCTGGATTCCATAGATGTTGGTGTTGGTGGAAAATAGCAGGGCAGCATTGGTTGGATTGCCGCTTGCGTCCTGGGATGTGGCCGTCAGCGTCAAGGTCGGCGCCACGGGAACGGTCTGGATTTCCAGCGGCTGGAAGGTCACCCCGCAGGCCCAGGTGTCCCCGTCGTCATGCACCGCCACCGAGGGCTGCGCGACGCGGTTGCCGGGCGCGGGGGCCGCGGGATAGGACACCACGACCGTTCCTGCCCCGGTGTTGGTGTCATAGGTCACCGAGCTCGCCACCGGACCGCCCAGGGGGTCCCCCGGATTGACGGTGAAGTCGTTGAGGGTGCTGATGGTGCCGGCAACGGCCGGAGCCACCTGGAAGGCGAGGGTGGCCTGGGTGGCCGGAGCGGCGACGGTCGGGTCCAACCCGACCGGCAACACCTGGTGATCGACCGGGTCGGCCGTGATGTCCTGGCACGGGGAGGCGATGGTCACCGTGTCGGCGGCGGAGGGCTGGCCGATCCCGCCCAGGGTGTCCTCGGCCCAGGCGCGAACCCCGTAGACGCCGGCCTGGAGCCAATCATGGGAGGCCTGGTTGCCCTGGGTCATTTCCACGGGCGAGCCGTCTCCCCAATCCCAGAAATAGTCGATGATGCCGTTCCCGGAGGCGGGCGCCGCGGCCGTCGCGATCGCCGGCGCCGCCCAGGAGGCCGTGCTGGTGAAGCTGTACGACTGGCCCGGTATCAGAAGGCTGCCGGCGGAAGTCTCGGTGGGCGGTAAGGTGACCGGGGGAACGTCGCCCGGAGCGGTCACCGTCACTTGCACCCCGGTGTACGGCCCGGTGAGCTGGAAGCTGTCGAAGGCCCGCACCTGGACGTTATATTGGCCGGCGCCGCTGAAGGCGTGCTGGATGCTGGGGGTGCCGCCGCTGGCGGGGGGCGGGACCTGCTGGGGCAGGGTGCCGTCGTCGAAGACCCATTCGTAGCCGGAGATGGTGGCGCCCGCATTGGGTTCCCGCCCCTGGGTGGTGAACGTGTAGGTGGCGCCCGCGGTCAGGAACGGGCTGTTGTTGCCCGAGCTGGCGCTGCTCCATTGGATCTGGGCGGTGGTGGGCAGGTTGCTCCCGGTGCCGGAGCCGCCGGAGCCGCCGGTGGTGCCGGAACTGCCGGAGGTGCCGGTGGTGCCGCAGTCCCGGCAGCCACCGCCGCAGCCCAGAACGAGCCCCGTCAGGGCGGAGACGAGGATCAAAGTCAAGAATGATAATTTATTTTTCATTTTTATTGTCTCTGGAATCGGTCGCCGATTCCAATGGGTTGCCATAATTCAACAAACTTCGTCCGGTCTTTGGCGCGTGGAATATAGGTTCGTTTAAATAATTAATCAATAGAAATGTTGCCAGTAAACCTTGCCCGCAGGGGCGGGCGCTTGGCCGCTCCTGGTTCTCCGCTCCAGCATTCCTGGCCCCTGCCGCTTCGGAAGCGTCACCGACGGACCCTTCCGGAGACTTGAGGCCCAGGCCAGAGGTCACGGGATTCCGACGAGAGCCTGCGCATGACGCGGCTGCCGTGGGCCGCGAAGACGCTCAGCAGGCGGTCCGCCGCCAGCGCCAAGGAGCACGGTGCTGTTTGCCCTCACGCACGCCATCCCCGGACATCCGTTTCAGCCCGTCCTCAGGACGATCGGATGGCCATGGCGATGGGCACGATGCAGACCCAGGCGCCGGTATCCGAGGCAGCCAAGAGAGACGGGATGAACAGGATGTCCGGGGCTGGGATGCGGCCAGCCGACATGAGGGCAGGTCAGCGGGCTGTCGATGCCTTGGCCATCAGCCGTTCCACAGCCTCCACCATGGTCCCGGAGACGTCCGAATGGTGATGCACGAGTTTCCATTCGCCCGCTTCCCGGCGATAGATGTTCGTCACCCGGCTGTCGATCGGGACCGGGTGGCCACCGAGCTTCAGGGAACCCCGCTCGACTCCCACTTCGTAGGCCAAGTCCCCGTGCACCTGGATCATCTGATCGTCCAGCCGGATCTGCCCCGCCGTGGCCGCCAGCGAAAATTGATGGAACGATTCCCGGACCTGGTCCCACCCGACCTGCCGGCCCTTGACCGGGTGCAGGGTGGTCACGTCCTGGCCCTGGGACCAGGCTGCGGCCATATCGCCATCGTCGCCATTGGCCATTCGATTCAGCGCCGAGTAGAACCGAGCCGATGCGGTGCGGATTCCGTCTTCAGGGGACGCCATGGTTCCCTCCTCATGCCAACGAGAATCTGGTATTCGGCGGCGAAAACCGCTGCTGGTTGGACGCGCCAACCCAGTCTAATTTTTTTGGATAGTGAGTCAATGTCTCAACATTAAATAATTCCAACGGGGGGTCCCGAGGGTGGATCGGCTGTTCACCGTCCGTTCCATTCGTCCCGCCGGGCCTCCTCCAGCAGCCGAACATGCCTCGGGTGCCGCAGCCAGTACGCCAGGAAGGCCGCGCCCAAGGTCCGGCCGGCCTTCACGTCGCTCGGATGGTGCAGCCCTCCCAGGGCGCGGTCGCTGCCGATCTGCAGGCCCCGGGCCTGGAGGTCCGGGGCCCGGTCCGGGGCCAGGTCCGCCAGCAGCGCGGCGAACAGCACGCCCCGGGCGGCATGGAAGCTGGGGTAGGAGAAACCGTCGTGGCACGGGGTGACCGGCATGACCTCCGGGTGGGCCAGGCAGGGCCTGGGCCGGGCGAACCGGGTTTTCAGCTCCTCCACCACGGCCTTGATGTCCCTGCCGGCCTTGGCCAGGAGGTGCTCCGTGAGGGGGCACCGGCCCGGGTCGAAACCGTCCCCCAGCGCGTCGGTGAAGGCGGCCAGGCCCAGGCTCCCCTCGCCCAGGATCCGGTCCACGTCATCGGCGGTGCGGGTGGCCTGCAGGCGGAGCAGGGTGGCCAGGTCCTGGGCGTCCTGGGGGGAGCCCTCGGCCGGAGGGGGACCGATCAGGGCCGCCCAGTCCTGCTGCTCGGCAGGGGAGGGCGCGGGGGCGGCGGCGCAGGGGGCCGGCGGCCCGGAAGGAGGCAGCAGCCCCCGTCCCGGGATGGCCCCCAGGACGGCGGCGAGGGCGATCGACATCACGGCAGGCTCCGTTGCAAAGCCCAAGCCTGCCTCAGGTCACCAGGGTTTGGCCAGATTTTTTTGGGTTGAGTGCGTAAATTTAACATTACTAGTCGATTGGATTCTAATAAATAAAGGCCCATGGCATGGGATCCTGGGCGAGTGGGTGAGAAGATGATCGTCCGGGAGGGAGGATTCCAGATGCCTCAAGTCGTTCCCATCACGTTGGAGCCTATCGCCGGTTTTCGTCAAGCTGTCGGCTCGGTCGCCCGGGAGAGACGCTACCTGGCGATGACCGACCCTCCTTCCATGGACTGGGCCAGGAACCTGGTCACCCGGGCCGTCCAGGGAGGCAACGCCCCGGCGGCGTCCGCGGAGCTTCAGCCGGCCTGGGCGAACTCAGGCATGGATGTAATCGGCGACCTTCTTGGCCCTTTCCAGCAGCGTGCGTTTCTGGTGAACCTCCTTCTGGATCATGGCCTTGAGCGAATCGTTGAATCTCGCGCAATCCTCTTTGAGGTCCGCCAAAGTTCGACAAATGCCCTGCAACTGGTTCAGGAAGTATTTCCTGGTGGCTTCCGGGTCCAGCCGTTCGCCTTCGATTTCGATCTTCACCAGGTTCCCTTCGATCTGGCCTTCGGGCGGGCTGACGGTTCCGCTGGCCGGCTTCACGAAGAACAGCGCCTGGTTGCCGGTAAAGGGGATGATGAGCCGCACGCCGAGGCCGTGGATGAACTGGGGGGTCTGATCACTGTGCTCGAACTCCCATTTCCGTTCCTCGCTCACGTCGATCTTGGCGATGTAGGGCACTGACCGCAGCGCGGCCAGGTTCAACGTGGGCGTAACCAGTTCGTATTCCCTGCAGATGCCTTCCGTCAAAGCCTCTTCCGGGAAGGCCAGCAGGATGTAGTCACTTATCAGATCGATGCTCATTTCGCACTTCTGCAGATGCTCCTGGGAGAACGCCTCCCATGGGGTGCTGCTGAAAAGCCGATCGGAACCAGGCATGTCCTCCTCCTTTCTTTTTGGGACTGGATTCAGGGAGCGCAAGCATCCTACCACTGAGTTTCCCCACGAGGGTCCACACCTGACGCTCGAGGCCAGGGCCGAGGTGGTCCGCCTGCCGGAGCGGCGCGGGGGGCCTGAAGACCTCCGGACCCTGGAGGCCATGGACAAGGTGCGGCATAATGACTGATCAATCTGCCAGGACTGCCCAGTGCCGGACTTTACCGAACGCGGAGGTATCCCCATGGTCGCGCCATCATCCCAACTCAAGCTGGAATCCTGGCTCGTGGCGGCCGGCCGCGGCTCCGGCCCCGGACAACCCCTCAACGTGCCGATCATTCCCGCCTCCAACTTCCTCCACGGCGGCGACCGCGTGTATTCCCGCAATGACGGCACCCCCGCCTGGGAAGCGCTGGAGGAGGTGGTCGGCGGCCTCGAGTCCGGGCGGGCCGTGGCCTTCGCCTCGGGCATGGCGGCCGCCGCGGCGCTGTTCGACCAGCTCCAGCCCGGAGCCGTGGTGGTCCTCGCCGACGACTGCTACCAGGGGGTCGCGAGCCTGGCCATGGGCGGGGCCGCCAAGGGGCGCTGGTCTGTGCGGCGGCTGGCGGTGGACGATACCGTCGGCTGGATCCGCGCCTGCGCCGGCGCGGACATGGTCTGGCTGGAATCCCCGTCGAACCCGCTGCTGGAAGTGGCGGAGCTCGACGCCATCGGCCGGGCGCCGCGCAAGCCGGGCTGCCTCCTGGTGGTGGACAACACCTTCGCCACGCCCTTGAACCAGCAGCCGCTGGACCTGGGCGCCACCGTGTCCATGCAGTCGGCCACCAAGTTCATCGGCGGCCATTCGGATCTCCTGGCCGGCATCGTCACCACCCGGGACGAGGCCCTGTGGCAGGGCCTGAAGAAGTCCCGGATGCTCAACGGGGCGACGCCGGGAGCCCTGGAGGCCTTCCTGGCGCTCCGGGGCGCCAGGACCCTGGCGCTGCGTTTCCGGCGCGCCCAGGAGACGGCCCAGGCGCTCGCCGAGTGGCTGGAGGCGCATCCGCGCGTGGGCCGGGTGCGCTACCCCGGCCTGCCCTCCCATCCCACCCACGCGGCGGCCAGGCGTGTCCTGAAGGGTTACGGGACCATGATCTCGTTCGAAGTCCGCGGCGGCGCCGAGGCGGCGGACACCGTGTGCCGGAACGTCCGGCTGGTCCGCCACGCCACCAGCCTGGGCGCCGTGGAGTCGACCCTGGAACGCCGGGCCGGGCTGCCCGGGCAGGAGCACCTGCCGCCCTCGCTCCTGCGCTTCAGCGTCGGCATCGAGGACGTGGACGACCTCAAGGTCGACCTGGACTCCGCCCTGGGCGCCACCGTGAATTGAATCAGGAGGCTGTCATGGAAATGAACGACATACCCTTCGGCGTCACCGACTGGTCCCAGGTCGAGGCCACCGTGGAGCAGGGCGAAACCGGCACCGCCAGCTGGCGCACCCGGGAATTCGGCGACGTCCACGTGCACATGGCCGAGTACAGCCCCGGCTACCGGGCCGCCGGCTGGTGCACCAAGGGGCACATCCTGCTGTGCGTGGAAGGGGAGCTGCATACCGAACTGCAGGACGGGCGGAAGTTCGTGCTGACCCCGGGCATCAGCTACCAGGTGGCGGACCACACCGGGGCGCACCGCTCCTCCACCCAGACCGGCGCCCGGCTGTTCCTGGTGGATTGACCCGGCTACCCCGGGTCTTCCCCGGTGCGGGTCCAGAAGGCGTTGCGCTCCAGGTAGTCCTTCAGGAACTGCTGCAGCCTCGGCGCCTGCTGCTGGTCCTGGAAGATCTCCTCCGGGGGCCCCTGGGCGACGATGCGGCCCTGGTCGATGAACACCACCCGGTCGGCCACGTGGGCGGCGAAGCCCATCTCGTGGGAGACCACCACCATGGTCATGCCGTCCCGGGCCAGCTGCTTCATGACCTGGAGCACCTCGCCCACCAGCTCCGGGTCCAGGGAGGAGGTGGGCTCGTCGAACAGCATGATGTGCGGTTCCATGGCCAGGGCCCGGGCGATGGCGGCCCGCTGCTGCTCGCCTCCGGAAAGCTGGGCCGGGTAGGAGCGGGCCTTGTGCGCCATGCCCACCTTCTCCAGCACGGCCAGCCCCAGCTCGTCGGCCCGGGGGCGGGGCATCCGGCGCACGCGCCTCAGCGCTTCGGTGACGTTGCCGAGGGCGGTCATGTGCGGCCACAGGTTGAACTGCTGGAACACCATGCCCACGTTGCGCCGGACCCGGTTGAGCTCCGGGTCGCCGGCGCGCACCCGCCGCCCGTCCCGGTCCTGGGCGTAGCCGAGCAGCTGGCCTTCCACGAACACGTCGCCTTCGTCGTACGCCTCCAGGAAGGCCATGCAGCGCAGCAGGGTGCTCTTGCCGGAGCCGGACGGGCCGATGACGCAGACCACCTCCGATTTCAGGATGTCCAGGTCGATGCCCTTGAGCACCTCGTTGGCGCCGAAGCGCTTGACCAGGTTGCGCAACTGGATCATGGCCGGCCTGGGCTGGCCGGACGGGTCGGGGGTGCTGGCTGGACGGGAAACCATGGCAGTCCTTGCAGGAAGGTCAACGGATCATGTAGCGCCCCACCTTGCCTTCCGCCCAGCGCCCCAGGGCCGCGGTCAGCTCCACCAGCAGCAGGTAGCCTACGCAGAGGGCCACCAGGACCTCCAGGAAGGCGAAGGACAGGCTGCCGATGCCGGTGAGGATGCCGGTCAGCTCGGGGACGGTGATCACGGAGAGCACCGCCGTCTCCTTGCTGAGGACGATGATGGTGTTGCACAGGGACGGGACGATGATCACCAGCATCTGCGGCAGCATGATCCGGCGCACCATCTGCCAGCGGGTCAGGCCCAGGCAGGTCCCGGCCTCCAGGTGCCCCTTGGGGATGGAGCCGAAGCCGGCCCGGAACACTTCGGCGAAATAGGCGCTGCCGTAGAGCCCCAGGCCCAGGATGCCGGCGGTGACGGGCTCCAGGTCCAGGCCGATGGAGGGTCCGCCGTAGTAGAGGAAGAACAGCTGGACCAGGAACGGCGTGCCGCGGATGACCTCGATGTAGAGCCTGATGGCCCGGTTCGTCCAGCGCCCGCCCCCCAGCAGCAGGAGGGCCATGGCCAGGCCCGCCGCCATGCCCAGGCAGGTCCCGGCGAGCCAGGTTTCCAGGGTCACCGCGAACCCGCCGGCGATGGCGCCGGCGTTGTGGGTGAGGACGGTGAAATCGACCATCATGACGAGTGCGCCCTGGCCAGGCGGCGCTCACCCAGGCGGCCCAGCCGGGACAGCAGGCTGTTGATGACGAAATAGACCACCCCCACCAGGAAATAGGTCTCCAGGGGGCGGTAGTTGCTGGCGGCGATGTTCTGGGCGGTGCGGGTCAGCTCCGCCACGCCCACCACCGACACCAGCGAGGACGCCTTGATCACCAGCAGCACTTCGTTCACCAGGGCCGGCAGGGTCAGGCGCAGCGCCTGGGGCACCTGGATCCGCACCAGGCAGGTGAAGCCGCGGATGCCCAGGAGGCGGGCCGCCTCCAGCTGCCCGGGCGGGATGCCCAGGAAGCCGCCGCGCAGGATCTCCGCCATGTAGGCCGAACTGCAGAAGGAGACGGCGATGATGGCCGCGGCCAGGGAGGGCAGGTTGATGCCCGCCGACGGCAGCAGGTAGTAGAGCATCAGCAGCTGGACCAGCATGGGCACGCCGCGGAAGAAGTGCACGTGCGCCGCCGCCAGCCCGCGCAGCAGGGGCGACCGGGAGAACCGCAGGGCGCACACCGCGGTCCCGATCAGGAAGGCGAAGCACAGGGAGACCAGGGAGATCAGGATGGTGGCCACGGCCGCCTGGAGCAGCAGGGGCAGGGTCTGCATCATGCTCTGGAGGGTTGCCATGGAACAGGTCGAAGGAGTCTGCGCTGGGCCGGTTCAAGAAGGCGCCGTGCCGCACCGGTCGCCGGTGGGGCACGGCGCGGAAAAAGAGCAGCTAGAGGTTGGGATTCTCGATGGGCTTGCTGGGCACGTCCATGGCGGTGCCGAACCACTTCTTCTGGATGGCGGCCATGCGCCCGTCCTTCTCCATCTTGACCATCGCCGCGTCCACGGCGTCCAGCAGGGCCTTGGACTCGGGGTTGTTGAGGCCGATGAAGCCGAAGTAGGTCTTGACGCCGAAGGTGGGCTGCACCAGGGCGAACACGTCGGGCCGCTTCTTGGCCACGTCGGCGTTGTTGGGCAGGGAGTTGCCCACGGCCACGATGCGGCCGGCCGCCAAGTCCGCATAGGCCTGGTTGTTGTCGATGTATTCCCGCACCGTGGTCTTGCCCGGCAGGGTGGCGACGAACTTCTTCACCTGCTCCAGCTGGGCCGAGGCCTTCTGCCCGCCGACGGTCTTGCCGGCCACGTCGCTGGGCTTGGTGATGCTCTTGTCGTTGGCGCGCTTGATGAAGCCGACGCTGGCCTCGGCGATGGGCACCGAGAAGCGGTAGCGCACCATGCGCTCCTTGGTGATGGTGGCCGGGCCGGCCACCATGTCGTACTTGTGCGCGTCCAGCCCCGGCAGCACGCTCTCCCAGGGCAGGTCGATGAACTTGACCTTCACCCCGAGTTCCTTGCCCACCTCCTCGAACACGTCGACGTTGAGACCTTTGTGCGCACCGTTCTCCATGAAGTCGAAGGGCGCGAACTGGGCCTCGGTGCCGACCACCAGCTCGCCATCGGCCTTGACCTTGGCCAGCAGATCCTGGGCCTGGGCCCAGCCGGAGAACGCCAGGACCACCGCCACCGCCGCACCGGGCAGCAGCCACTTCCTGAACCAGCCTCGTGTGTTCATCGTTGTTCTCCTGTGTTTGGTTGCAGGGACGAAAAACCGACGGATAACTCACCTTCCCATTTCGGTGGTGGTCTGACCTTCACCAGGAACCTTGGACTTTTTATACCATTTTAATGATTGGGGAAGTCAAGGCCTGTCATTGCCCGAAAAAAACCGGGTCAAAGGACTTGGCTTATATGAATGGCTTGGAAGCGCCCGCCGCTGGCCTCGGCGGCCCGGGTCAGCTGGAGGAGGCAGCCCGGGCAGGCGGTGACCACCACCTGGGCGCCGGTGTGCTCGATGTTGCGGCGCTTGCGCTCCAGGATCAGCCCGGCCACCTCCGGATGCTCCAGGTGGAACGTCCCGGCGCCGCCACAGCAGCTGTCGGCCTCGGCCATGTCCACGAAGCGGCCCGCCTGCGCCAGCAGCTGGCGGGGCTGCTCGCGGATGCCCTGGCCCCGGCAAAGGTGGCAGGGGTCGTGGAAGGTGAACGTGAGGTCGTGGCGCGCCCGCGGCCGGTAGCCTGCGAGGACCAGGTACTCGGTCAGGTCCAGGACCTTGGCGCTGAAGGCGGCGGCCCGGTCCCGCCAGCCCGGGTCCCCGGCGAACCACCCGGCCAGGTGCTTGAGGGTCCCGCCGCAGCTGGCGCAGTCGGTGACCACCAGGTCGGCGTCCTCGTACAGGGCGATGTTGCGCCGGGCCAGCTCCAGGAACGTCCCGGTCATGCCGTGGGCCAGGTGCGGGAGCCCGCAGCAGGAATTGTCCCGGCCCGCCGCCGGGCCCAGGCCGTTCAGAAGGGCCAGGGTGCTGCGGGCGGCATCCGGGAACAGGAGGCGCATGCCGCAGCCCTGGAAATAGGCCACGCGGCCGCCCAGGGCCGCGGGCGCGGCCGGGACCGGGCCGCCCAGGACCGCCGGGCCGGCGAAGGCGCGCAGGAAGGCGGCGCGGGTGAACTGGGCCGGCGCCGTCCCGGCGGGCAGGAGCCGGTCCAGTCCCACCCGGCGCAGCAGGGCCAGGGCCCCGGCGCCGAGCCGGACCCAGCGCCGGCTGCGGAGCGCCCGCCCCACCAGGGCCAGCCCCGCCGGCGGGCCGCCGGCGGCGTCGGTGAAGAACTGGCGGACCCTGACCATGGCTTCGTCGGTGGGGATCCGGTTGGGGCAGGCCTCGGCGCAGGCCCGGCAGAGCAGGCAGAAGTCCACCGCCGCGCGCGCCTCGGGCCCCGGCTCCAGGCCGCCCTCGGCCAGGGCCCGGGCGATGGCGTTCTTGCCACGGCCGCTGGCGCGCTCCAGGTCCCTAACCCGGAACAGGGGGCAGACCGGGAGGCAGGCCCCGCAGCGGTCGCAGCCGGAAACCAGGTCCTTGGCCTCCAGCAGCAGGCGGCGGTCCGGGGGGCAGGGCCGGGCGCCGCTCACCAGATCTTCCCCGGGTTGAGGATGCCCTTGGGATCGAGGCTCTGCTTGATGGCCTTGAGGGTGCGCACCCCGGCCGCGCCCAGGGCCCGCTCCAGGAAGGGGCGCTTGGTGAGGCCGATGCCGTGCTCCCCGGAGAGGGTGCCGCCCACCGCCAGGGCGGCGGCGAACAGCTCGGCCACGGCCTGCTCGGCCCGCTCCGCCTGGCCCGGGTCCTTCAGGTCGCACAGCACCGCCGGGTGGAGGTTGCCGTCCCCGGCATGGCCGAAGACCGGGATGGGGAGGCCGTACTTGGCGGAGATGGCGCGGATCCGCCGCACCATCTCCGGGAAGGCGCCGCGGGGCACCGAGATGTCCTCGGAGAGGCAGTCCGGGGCCAGGGCGCCCACGGCGGAGCTGAGGCCCCGGCGCAGGGCCCACAGGTCGTCCGCTTCGGCCTGGGACTGGGCCACCCGCACCTCCAGGGCGCCGCAGGCCACCGCCACCGCCTCGATGCGCCGGGCCTGGGCCGCCAGGGCCGCGCCGTCCTCCCCGTCCACCTCGATGATGGCGCAGGCCCCGGCCGCCTCCGGCAGCTGCAGGTTCCGGTGCCGGGCCACGGCGCCCAGGCTGAGGTCGTCCATGAGCTCGGCCACCGAGGGGACGATGCCCTCCAGCAGCATGCGCTGCACGGCCCGGCAGCCGTCGTCCATGGCGGGGAACAGGATGCGCAGCACGCCCCGGGCCTTGGGCATGGCGATCAGGCGCAAGGTGGCGCGGGTGATGACTCCGAGGGTGCCTTCGGAACCGGTGAACAGGCTGGTGAGGTCGTAGCCGGTGACGTTCTTGATGGCCTTCCCGCCGGTTTCCAGGACCGTGCCGTCGGCCAGCACCACCTCCAGGCCCATGACGTAGTTGCGGGTGACCCCGTACTTGACCGCGCGCATGCCGCCGGCGTTCTCGGCCACGTTGCCGCCGATGGTGCTGAACTTCCAGCTGGCGGGGTCCGGAGGGTAGAACAGGCCCCGGGCCGCGCAGGCGTCGTGCAGGGCCATGGTGCGCACCCCCGGTTCCGCGGTCACCATCATGTTGGCCTCGTCCACCTCCAGGATGCCGGTCATGCGGTCCAGGGTCAGGGCGATGCCCCCGTGCAGCGGCACCGAGCCGCCGGTGCGGCCGCTGGCGGCGCCCCGGGGGGTGACCGGGATGTCGTGGGCGTTGGCCAGGGCCAGCACCCGGGCCACCTCTCCGGTGGTCCGGGGCCGCACCACCACGTCCGGCAGGCGCGCCGGGACCAGCGGGTGGTGGGAGGAATCGTAGGAATAGCCGAAGCGGTCCAGCCCCGAGTCCAGGACGTGCTCCGCCCCCACCGCCCGGCGCAGGTCCTCGAGGATCGTCATCATGGCCATGGCGTCTAGTTGCGCAGGTAGGATGCGCCGTTGACGTCCAGCATGCTCCCGGTCATGGCCGCCGGCGCGTCCAGGACGCAGAAGACGGCCGCGGCGGCCACCTCCTCGGGGGCGGTGACCCGGCCCAGGGGATGCTGGGCCAGGATCGAGGGGCCCTGCGGCCCTTCCAGCCTGGCTTTGGACATGTCGGTGCCCACCCAGCCCGGGGCCACCACGAAGCAGTAGACCTCCTTCCCGGCCAGGGCCACCGCCAGGGACTGGGTGAGGGCGTTGAGGCCGGCCTTGCTGGCGGCGTAGGCGGGGTTCTCGGGCTCGCCCCGGAAGGCGCCGCGGGAGCTGATGCTCACCAGCCGGCCCCCGCCGGCGGCGGCCATGGCGTTGGCCGCCAGGTGGATGAGGTCCGCCGGGGCGAACAGGTTGGCCGCCAGGGTATGGCGCCAGGCTTCCTGCCACCCGGCATGGTCGATGGCCAGCACCGGGTTCCGGCGGGAGAGGGCCGCGTTGTTCACCAGCGCCCAGACCGTGCCGAAGGCCGCGGTCACCTCGGCCCACAGGCGCTCGGGGCCGCCGGGCTCGGCCAGGTCCGCGGCGAACAGCTGGTGGCCGGTGCCCTCCAGGCTCCCCAGCGCCGCTTCGGCCGCGGCCCGGTTGCTCCGGAAGTGCACGGCCACCCGGCAGCCGCGCCGGGCCAGCTGTTCGGCGATGGCCCGGCCGATGCCGCGGGACGCGCCGGTGACGAGGACCGCTGGCCGGGAGGGGAAGGCAGACTGGTTCATATGATCATTCTAGCGGAGTTCCGGATCCCGTTCGGTCAGCTGGTCCGGCCGGAACCGCCTCGCCAGGAGGCAGGTCGCCTTGCCCAGATCGAGGTCCGCGGTCAGCAGGCCTTCGATGCCGTAGCCCTGCCAGGCCACCAACGCTCCGTCCGGGTCCGCGACGGCGGACGTGGTCGGAGATCCGGGGCTCGCGCAATTGACCGACGCGAAGTAGCAGGTGTTCTCCGCGGCCCGGCACAGGATGGCCCTTTCGTGGAACGTGTTGGCCGGGTCCCCGAAGGTGGATGGCCGGTAGCCTCCAGGTTCGGCCACATGGAAATGGGGATGGAACACGATCTGGGCGCCGCGCCGGGCGGCGAACCGGACCGTCTCCGGATAGCGCCAGCCCTCATGGCAGATGACGACGCCGAAGGTGAGCGGTCCGGAGCGGAACACCGACCGCCCGCAGCCCGTGGCATAGGTCGGCTCCTCGGACGGGTCCAGCTGGGTCTTGTCCTGGAACCCGAGGACGTGCCCATGGCCGTCGATGACCAGGGCGGTGAGCAGGCGCGAAGGGCCGGCCAGCCGCTCCGTGCCCAGGATGACCGTGACGGAGGCGTCCCGGGCGGCGTCGGCGACGGCGGCCCAGGCCTTCTCAAGGAAGGCCGGGCCAGGCCCCGGAAGGCCCCGCCCAGGCATCCGGTAGCCGGGCACATAGCATTCGGGAAAGCAGACGATCCCGGCACCCGCCGAGGACGCTTGGGCGATGGCCTGTCGGGCCAGGTCCACCGACTCCTCCGGAGTGGCGGGGTAGCGGAGATTGGCCAACGCGATCCTGAACTTGTCCATGCGCACCTCGCCCCCGGCCGGGCCCCTCCGGATCAGTTTCCGCCCCGCTCGTCCACCACCCGCACCGCCTTCCCCTGGGACGGCGGAATGTCCCCGGGCTCCACCAGCTTCACCCGGCAGGTGATCAGCAGGGCGCTCTTGAGCTCGTGCTCGATGCGCTTCTGCAGGGCGTGGAGCTGGGCCAGATCGCCGGTGAAGGCGGGGTCCCGCAGCTCCACCTTGACGGTCATGCGGTCCAGGCACTCCTCCTTGGTGAGCACGATCTGGTAGGTGGAGCCCACTTCCGGCAGCTCCATGAGCACGTGCTCCACCTGGGACGGGAACACGTTCACGCCGCCGATGATAAGCATGTCGTCGGTCCGGCCCAGGATGCGCTCGATGCGCCGGTGCACGCGGCCGCAGGGACAGGGTTCCGGGAGGACCCGGGTGAGGTCCTTGGTGCGGTAGCGCAGGATGGGCATGCCGGTGCGGTTGATGGTGGTCAGGACCAGCTCGCCCTTGGCGCCGTCCGGCAGGGCCTGGAGGGTCTCCGGGTCCAGGATCTCCAGGATGAAGTTGTCCTCCCACAGGTGCATGCCGTCCCGCTCGGCGCATTCGAAGGCCACGGCCGGGCCGTTCATCTCGGACAGGCCGTAGCAGTTGAAGACCTGGACCCCGAACGCCGCCTCGATCTTGCGGGCGGTGCCGACGGAATACGGCTCGGCGCCCATGACCGCGAACTTCAGGCCCAGCTCCCTGGGGTCGGCCACGCCGAACTGGAGGACTTCCTGGGCCAGGTGCAGGGCGTAGGACGGAGTGATGTGCACCGCCGTGGTGCCGAAGTCCTGGATCAGCTGCACCTGGCGCCTGGTGTTGCCGGAGGAGGCGGGGATGACCAGCATCCCGACCCGCTCGGCCCCGTAGTGCAGGCCCAGGCCGCCGGTGAACAGTCCGTAGGTCATCATGTTCTGGAACACGTCGTGCCTGCGCATGCCGGCGGCGTACAGGGAGCGGGCCACCAGGCCGGTCCAGGCGTCCAGGTCGTGGGCGGTGTGGAAGATGACCGTCGGCTTGCCGGTGGTCCCCGAGGACGCGTGCAGGCGCACCACGTCCTCCTGGGGCGCGGCCAGCATGCCCTTGGGGTAGCTCTGGCGCAGGTCGTCCTTGGACGTCAGGGGGATGTTCCGCAGGTCGGCCAGGGAGCGGATGCTTCCGGGCCCGATGCCGGCCGCGGCCAGGCGCGGACCGTAGAAGGGCGTCGTGGCGGCCAGCGCCACCGTGCGCCGGAGCCGCTCCAGCTGGAGGCCTTCCAGGTCGCGGCGGGTCAGAGTCTCCAGGTCCGGGTGCAGGTACATGGATCACTCCGCCCCGGGGACGAGGTCGTGGACGTGGAGCATGCGGAAATCCGCCTCCGAGAGCAGGGCCGCGGCCTCCTCGTTCCGGTCCGTGCCGATGAACATGTTGTTGTCCGAGCCGAGGTACATGTATTGGATGCTGAACTTGGCCTGGGACAGGAGTTCCAGCACCCGGGCCAGCTGGCCGGGCCGGTTCTCCAGCCGGACACAGATGACCGGCGCGTTCTTGACTACTATGTGCTGTTCCTGAAGGGCCTTGAGCGCCAGGTCGGTGCGGTCCACCACCAGGTGGAGGATGCCGAACCCCTCCGTGGTGTCGGCGATGTCGAAGCCGGCGATGTTGACCTGCCGGGCCGCGAGCAGGGCGCAGATCTCCCCCACCCGGCCCACCTTGTCCTGGACGAAAATCGAGAGCTGCGGAATCAGCATGGCTCCCCCCACGGTTCTGGCGCTGGATGGATCCTCCCATTATGGGGCGGGGAGCCATCACGTCCAGATCCGGCCGTGAGGGGCTGCCTAGATAAGTCGGCGCAACTCCAGGAGAACCTGTGGCCAGGCGGCGCTGAGGGGGTCGATCAGGGCATAGTGCTCGCCCCCCGCCACGGGAGCCCAACGGGCCCCCGGGTGGGAGGCGCAGTAGCCGCGGCCCTGCTGCACCGGCACGGTCTCGTCGGCGGTGCCGTGGAGGACGGTCACCGGGCACCCGGGCAGGGGCAGCCGGGCGGGGTCCAGGTCGCCCCGGGCCTCCGCCGGGCCGCCCAGGAAGAACCTGACCGCCCCCCCGCCCAGGCCGAGCCGCTCGGCGTCCCGGAGATCCGTGACCGGGGCCAGGGCCAGCACTCCAGCCCAGGGGACCCCGGCCCAGGCGGCGGCGCACAGGGCCAAGTGGCCGCCCGCCGAATGGCCCACCCCCAGGATCCGGCCATCATGGTTCCTGACCCTGCCGGGCAGGTGGAGGAGGGCTTCGCGCAGGTCGCCGAGGGTGGCCTCCGGGTCGCCGGGCAGGCGCCGGAACTCCAGGGTCAGCACGGTCCAGCCCGCCGCCGCCAGGGCGCCGGCCATGGGGCCGGTATGGCGCCGGTCATACTGGGGCTTCCAGTAGCCGCCATGGAACAGGGCCAGCAACGGGCGGCTGGGGGCGGGGGCGGCGCCGAACCGGAGGTCCGCGACCTGGTCGGGGTGGTCCCCGTACGCAAGCTGGTCATCGGGCGGGCCCGCGGCCCGGGTCAGGACGGACTCGTCTTCCATCCGTGCCTCCATGGACTCTACGTCACCAGGCCGCGCTGGTGGTATTCCGGGCGGTCCCAGGCGCCGCGGTCGAGCAGGTCCCGGAGGGCCTCCACCGCGTCCCAGATGTCCGCGTAGCCAAGGTAGAGGGGGGTGATGCCGAACCGCATGATTTCCGGCTCCCGGTAGTCGCCGATCACGCCCCGGGCGATCAGCGCCTGGATCACGGCGTAGCCATGGGGATGGCAAAAGCTCACGTGGCTGCCCCGCCGGGCGTGTTCCCGCGGCGTCACCAGGGTCAGCGGATGGCGGGCGCAGCGCTGTTCCACCAGTTCGATGAACAGGTCGGACAGGGCCAGGGATTTGGCGCGGACCGCGGCCATGTCCGCCTTGAGCGCCAGGTCCAGTTCGCACTCCACCAGCGCCAGCGACAGGACCGGCTGGGTGCCGCACAGGTAGCGGCGTATTCCCTCGGCCGGCTGGTACTCCGCGCTCATGTCGAACGGGCGCCGATGCCCCCACCAGCCCGAGAGGGGCTGCCAGAACCGGTCCTGGTGCCGGGCCGGGACCCAGATGAACCCCGGCGCCCCGGGTCCGGCGTTCAGGTACTTGTAGGTGCAGCCCACGGCGAAATCGGCCTGGGCGCCCCGCAGGTCGATGGGCACCGCCCCGGCCGAGTGGGCCAGGTCCCAGATGGCCAGGATGCCGTGGCGGTGGGCCAGCCCGGTGACGGCGGCCATGTCGTACAAGGCGCCGGTCCGGTAGTTCACGTGGGACAGTAGCACCGCCACCACGTCCTCGTCCAGCGCCTTGAAGACGTTGAGCGAGATGGTGTCGGTGAGCACCACCTCGCCGGGGCCCGCGCCCAGCAGCGGGGCCAGCTTGTCCCCCAGCCGCCCGGGCAGTTCGAACCAGTGGGCCGCGTTCCAGCTGCGGATCAGGCCCGACCCCCATTCCTCCTTCAGGACCTGGAGGCTGCGCGCCTGCGCGGCCCTGGGCAGGGGCCCCAGGGAATTGCCGTCCAGGTAAAGGATCCCCTCGGGCAGGTCGAACTGCCCGCGCAGGCTTGCCAGCGGGTCCTTCCGGTCCGCTTCGATACAACTTTCCCGCGTGTGCAAGGCATACCTCCTTTCAGGATCGGTTCGGGGCGAGGGTCGCGGCCAGTGCCGGCCGTCCCGGGTCCGGGCCCGGGTCCAGGTTGGTTCGGATGCTTTCCAGGATCAGGAACTCGACAAGGCTATCAGCCGGTCCTGGCCGAATGATTGCAAAGTTGCGTTGTTTTTGGAGGGCTTTCGAAGATAATTCGGTGCAGAAACCGATTCCAGGAGGGGAATTGCAGACCCGGGTGGATGAACTGGATTTGGTGAGCGGCACCTGCAACTACATCCTGCACCTCCGGACCCGCATCTTGGCCGAGTTCTCCAGGTTCCAGCCATGAGTCGGCTCGGCGCCTGGACCGCGCCCCAACGGCGCTGGGCCGGGTGGCCCATCCTTGCGCTGCCGGCCCTGATGGCCATCCTCCATGCCAGCGTGGGGCCGGCCGTGTTCTACGACCCGGAGTGGCTGATCCTGCTGGGGAACACCCTGTTCGTGGGGGTGGTCAGCTTCATCGTGGCCGGCATCGCGTGGCGGAACTACGTTTCGACCGGGCGGGTGCAGGTGCTGCTGCTCGGCTGCGGGATGCTGGTGTTCGGTCTGGGCGGCGTGCTGGCCGCGGGGGTTCGCGGCCTGCACGGCGGCGCCAACCTCAATGTCACCGTCTACAACACCAGCGCGCTGCTGGGGGCACTCCTGCAGGTCACGGCGGCCCTGATGCTGGCGGGCGACCTGACTCCGGAAACCTGCGTCAGGAGCCGGCCCGGTTGGCTGTGCCTGGGCTATGGCGCCTCGGTCCTGGCCATCGGGGCGCTCACCCTGGCCAGCCTCAAGGGGGCGATCCCGGTCTTCTTCATCCAGGGCGCCGGGCCGACTCCGCTCCGGCAACAGGTGCTGAGCGCCGCCATCATCCTGTTCCTGGTCTCCAGCCTGGTGTTCCTGGCCACCTATCGGCGCAACGGCGAGCCGTTCCTCTTCTGGTACGCGGGCGGGCTGGCGTTGACGGCCATCAGCCTGGGGGGCTTTTTCATCCAGAACGCGGTGGGGAGCCCGGTCGGCTGGACCGGGCGCGCCGCCCAGTACCTGGGCGGCGTCTACTTCCTGGTGGCGCTTCTGAGCGCCGAGCGCCAGGCGCGCCTCAAGGGCGCTGCGCCGGAGGGTGCGCTCTCGGCGTCGCTGGTGGGCGCCGAGGAACGGTTCCGCAGCGCTTTCGCCAATGCCGCCGTCGGGTTCACCCTGGCGACCCTGTCCCGCCGCCTGGTCAACGCCAACCCGGCCTACTGCCACCTCACGGGCTACAGCCTCGAGGAACTGCGCGCCCTGGACTATTCCGGACTGATCCACCCCGATGACCAGGCGGCGGACCAGGCCCGGTTCCGGCGGATGGTGGCCGGCGAGTTCGCGGACTACACCATGGAGCACCGCTACGTGCGCAAGGACGGCCGGGTGGTGTGGGTGCGCAAGACCGTATCCCTGGTCCGCGACACCCGGGATGCGCCGCTCTGGATCGTCGCCTTCCTGGAGGACATCACCGAGCGCAGGCAGGCCGAGGCCGCGCTGCGGGAGGCCAACCGGCAGAAGGACGAATTCCTGGCCACGCTGGCCCACGAACTGCGCAACCCGCTTGCGCCCATCCGCACGGCCGCGCACATCCTGGCGGCGCGCGCCAGCGGGGATCCGCAGCTGAAGACCCTGCACGACCTGATCGGCCGGCAAGCGGCCCACATGGCGAGGCTCGTGGACGACCTGCTGGATGTCTCCCGAATGGAGCGGGGCAAATTGACCCTGAAGAAGGAGCGGATGGATTTCGGGGCGGCGGTGGCCCGCGCCCTGGAGGCCAGCCGGCCCCATCTCGCCCAGCGCGACCACCAACTGTCGGTCGACCTGCCCGCCGCCCCCGTGGAAATGGACGCGGATCCCGGGCGGGTGGACCAGATGATCTGCAACCTGGTGCACAACGCCGGCAAGTTCACTCCGCCGGGAGGCCGGATCTGGGTCTCGGCCCGCCTGGAAGGCCCGGAAGCCGTGCTCCGGGTCCGCGACGACGGGGTGGGCATGACCGCCGGGACCATCGGCCACGTCTTCGACCTGTTCTACCAGGCGGGCCAGAGCCTGGATCGCCCCGAAGGCGGCCTGGGCATCGGGCTGACCCTGGTGGACCGCCTGGCCCGGCTGCACCAGGGCTCCGTTTCGGCCGCCAGCCCGGGCCTGGGGCAGGGCAGCGAATTCACTCTGCGCCTGCCCGTCATGGAAAGCGCGCGGCCCGTCCCCGAACCCCAGGGCGGCTTGCACCAGGCCGTGCTGCGGGCCAACGCGGAACGGCCGCGGCATGTCCTGGTGGTGGACGACAACGAGGGCATGGTGCTCACCACCCGGCTGCTCCTGGAGTCGCTGGGGTTCCGCGTCTCGTCGGCCGGCACCGGCGAGGAAGGGCTCCGGAAGATCCTGGCGCAGGCTCCGGACATCGCCCTCGTGGACCTGGGCCTGCCGGGGCTGGACGGCTACGCGGTGGCCCGGAGGGTCCGCGCGGAGCTGGGCCGCCGCATCCGCCTGGTCGCCCTCACCGGCTACAGCCGCGACGCGGACGTCGCCGCCGCCATGGCCGCGGGCTTCGACCGGCACCTGGTCAAGGCCGCCGATCCGGACCAGCTCATCGCCGAGCTGCAGGCATTCCTGGACTAGCCCACGGGATAGATGTCCCTGCGCAAGATCTGCATGAAGGGCGCGGCATCATCGATGCGCTGGAATCCGCATTTCTCGTAGACCCCGTGGGCATCGCGGGTTGCCAGGATGATCCTGCGGAAGCTCTTCACCTCGGGCACTTCCAGCAATGCCTTGGTCATGGCGGTGGCCAGGCCCCGACCGCGATGCTCCTCGAGCACGAAGACGTCGGCCAGGTAGCCGAACGTCGCGTGGTCCGTAACCAGCCTGGCGAAGCCGACCTGGTTTCCTGCAGCCTGGTAGGCTCCGGCGACCAGGCTGTTCTTGACCGCGCATGCAAGCACTTTCATTGGGATTCCCCGGCTCCAGTAGGTGTGGGTCAGGAAACCGTGGATGACCTCCATCTGCAGTTCAGAAGGGTCCAGAGAGATTCGATACTCGGCGCCTGGATCCATTGCGGAACTCCCAGGAAACTAAGGTCAAGGTAAAGTATCCCATATTAAAATTAAATTTAGAACCGCCGGAGAGGCGGCCCTTGCCGGAGGAACGAAATGCCCAGCGGAGACGAATGCTTCTTCATGCGCAAACCCTGGGTGTTCGACCCGGACTTGCGGCAAGGCCGGCGGCCCGCCGGTGCACCGGGCCTCGAGACCCAGGCTCTGCACGCCGGCTTCCATCCCGGGGGCGACCTGGAGCGGTTCCGGGCCTTCGTTCCGCCCATCGTACCGTCCATGACTTTTCCATATGAGCATTTCGACAAGATTCCCTACCCCGTCTATGGCCGCACCAAGACGCCCACGGCCGCCCTGCTGGAACAGCGCCTGGCGGCGCTGGAAGGCGGCGAGTCGGCGGTCAGCGCCGGGTCGGGTTCCCAGGCCCTGTTCAACCTGATCTTCACCATCGCCCGCCCCGGCGACAACATCGTCACCTCGCTGAACATCTTCGGGGAGGGCTACAAGCAGGCCGCGCAGATCTTCCCGGAGCGGTGCGGCATCCACTTCCGCTTCGTGGACGATCCGGCCGACCCCCGTTCCTGGGACCGGGAAATCGACGCCCGGACCCGGATGGTGTGGGTGGAGACGCCGTCCAACCCGACCCTGTTCGTCACCGACATCCAGGCCGTGGCCGAAGTCGCCCATGCCCGCGGGGTCCCGCTGCTGGTCGACAACAGCACCGCCACGGCCGCGCTGCAGAGGCCCATGGAGATGGGGGCGGACATCGTGCTGCTCAGCGTCACCAAGTTCCTTGCGGGGAACGCCACCATCCTGGGCGGAGCCGTGGTCGGGCCGGAGGCCTTGACCGAGGATATCCGTTGGAACACCACGGAATTCGTCGGCGCCATCATGTCGCCTTTCGATTCCTGGCTGGCGCTGCAATACCTGGAGACCCTGCCCATGCGGATGCAGAAGCACAGCCGGAACGGGCAGACGGTGGCGGAGTTCCTGGAGGGCCACCCGAAGGTGCGCAAGGTGCACTACCCGGGCCTGCCCAGCCACCCCCAGTACGCCCTGGCGCGCAAGCAGATGGAAGGGGGAGGCGGGATGCTGTCGTTCGTCGTGGATGGCGGCATCGATTCGGCCCGGAAGGTGATGAACGCCTTCCGCCTGGTGGTCCATGCGGTGACCTTCGGCACCAGCCGCACCATCTGCATGCACCCCCGCACCATCACCCACGAGCACATGACCCAGGCCGAGCGCGACAAGGCCGGGATCGACGACGGCCTGATCCGGCTGTCGGTCGGCCTGGAAGACCCGGGCGACCTCCTGGCCGACCTCGGCCAGGCCCTGGAACGGCTGTAGAGGACCCCGCCCCCGCTAAGGTCGCGCCGGATGGCACTGCAGGTGGAACGTTGTCTTGCGTGGGGCCACCTGAAGAAAGGTGCTCCCCAGCCGTCCCCTCCGGTCCCGGCCATGCGCTCCAACCCACCCGTCCCACCCGAACCAGGCTCGGCCAAGGCCCGGATCCCGCTCATGGTCCTGCTGGTCCTGACGTTGGCCTGCAGAGTCCCGGCCCAGTTCGACTCCACCACCTACAAGAACCTCACCGACCTCAAGCCGGAAGTGGTGGCCCTCTACCGGACGTTCACCGCCGGGGCCCTGGATGAGGCCCGGGTGGCCCAGGTCGCCCTGAAGCTGGACCAGGCGTACGAATACGAGAAAGGCAAGGGTGGCCGTAACCACCTGACCGTGGACCAGTTCGAGGCGATCAGGAGGATCTTCCAGCGGGCCGTGCTGAACCGCAGGAACGGCGGGAAGTGGACGGACCCTTCGGCAACCGATTACGAGAAGGACATCGCGGAGGCCTTCGACCTCGCCATCGCATCGGAAATCATCAAGAGCCAAGGCTGAGGAGGGGTGATGGACTGGGACGCCTTCATCGATGCGGTCAAGGACGACGCCGGCACGCTGGCCAAGCCGGCCCTCAAGAAGGCGATCCAGGGCGCCGCCACGGACCTGGACGCGTTCGTCCAGGCACAGGGCGCCAAGGTCAAGGACTGCCTCCGGCAACTGGCCGAAGGCCGGATCACCCGGGAGCAGTTCCACGACTACATCGAGGACATCCGCGACCTGGCCCAGGAGCAGCTGGACGCGCAGGCCATCGCCGCGGCGGCGGGTGCGCGGAGGCTGATCACCGATGTGTGCAGGGTCCTCCTCGACAAGCTGGTCACCCTGATCTGAGGCGGCAGACGAATGAGATAATTATATCTTCAGAGAAACCTTAAGGTTGCCAGCAATAGGGTCCTCTTTTTGGATGGTCGACTGTTACCATTTCCCGATCCCCCAAAGGGAGTGGCAATGGATACCCCTGCTCAGCCGGACGCTCGGCGCTGGACGGCCGGGCCCTGGGCCCGGTACGCCTGGTTGCCCGTGCCGGTCCTGGTGGCCGTCATGGTTGGCCTCTGGGTGGTGAACCCGCGCACGCAGTGGGTTTCCCTGTACCTGCTCTGGCTCCTGGCCTACGGTCCGACCGCCCTGGCGATCGTCTACATCGTCATCCCGGCGGCCCGCAATTTCCTGGCCAGCGGACAGCCCCGCGTGCTCATGCTGGGGTGCGGCATGTGGGTGATCGCCCTGGGGGTCATCGGCGGCGCGAGCGTGGCCCCCCGCAGCCTGGACATGAACTGGGCCATCTATGACTCGGCCTTCCTCCTGTCCGGCCTCTGCCACCTGGCCGGGGTGGCCATCGCCAGCCGTCACAGAGTCCGTCCCGCGGACGCTGCGGCCTGGCTGGCGGCCTCGTATGCGGGCGGGCTGGCGGGCGTGGGGCTGCTCGTGGTGGGCGCCCTGAAGGGCTGGATGCCGGCCTTCTACTTGGCCGGCCAGGGCGGTACCCTCCTGCGCGGCCTGATGGTGGTCGTGGCGGTGACCCTCTTCGTCCTGACCGCCGGCCTGCTCTGGCAGGCCCACCGCCGCGCCCCGTCGCCGTTCCTCTACTGGTACGCGCTGGGCCTGGCGCTCATCGCCACCGGGCTGGCCGGGTCCATGCTCATCGCCTCGATCAACTCGCCCCTCCAGTGGACCACCCGCACCACCCGGACCCTGGGGACCGTCTACCTGTGCGTGGCGGTGGTGGCTTCCGCGGCCGGTCCCAAGTCCGGATGGTTCCCCCTGGATGGGGTGGGGGCGCCCATGGCCGCGGCCTTCCAGCGCCGGACGGTCCTGGGCCGGGCGCTCCGCTACCTCCTGGCGGCGGCTCTCGTCGCCGGGTCCTTCGGGGCGCGGTCCGCGCTGACCTCGTGGTTCGTCGCGGGACTGCCTCCCTACATCCTGGCCTACCCCGCCGTGGTGGCCGCAGCCTTGCTGGGCGGCCTCGGGCCCGGGGTCTTGGCCACGGTCCTGTCGGGCCTCCTGGTGGAATACTGGCTGCTTCCGCCCATCGGCCAGTTCGCCGTCGCCTCGCCCGCGGACCGACTGGGCCTGGTTGTCTTCTTCGGCATGGGCCTGTTCCTCAGCCTGGGCGCGGACCTCTATCGCCGCTACAAGCAGAAGGCCGCTGCCTTCGACCGGGAGGAGGCCCTGCGCGAAAGCCAGCGGGAAAAGCTGTTCCTGGCCAACATCCTGGGCCTCTCCTCCCAGCCCTTCGGGGTGGGCTACCCGGACGGGCGCATAAGCATGGTCAATCCGGCCTTCGAGCGCCTCACCGGCTATTCCGCCCAGGAACTGCGCGACCTGGACTGGGCGGCCCGGCTCACCCCCCCGGAGTGGCGGGACCGGGAGCGGCGGAACCTCCAGGAGCTCCTGCGCACGGGCAAGCCCGTGCGCTACGAGAAGGAATATCTGCGCAAGGATGGATCGCGCGTGCCCATCGAGCTGCTGGTCCACCTCAGCCGCGATGCGTCCGGGAATCCCGAGTACCACTATTCGTTCATCACGGATATCACCGAACGCCAGCGCGCCGCCGAGGCGGCCCAGGCCGCGCATGGTCGCCTGTATGCGGCCCTGTCCTTCCTGACCTTCGCGGCCCTCCTGGTGACCGAGGACGACCGGGTGGACTTCGCCAACCAGGCCTTCTGCGACATCTTCCACCTGCGGGACGCGCCGGCGGACCTGAGATCCCTCACTTCGAGCGCGCTGCTCGCCAGGATCCGCTCCGCCTATCTGGATCCCGACCAGGAACTGGCCCGCATCGGGGACATCATCCGCCAGGGCCGGCTCGTGCAGGACGAGGAAGTCCCCATGCAGGGCGGACGGGTCTTCCTGCGCGATTTCATCCCCCTGCGCCTGAAGGATGGGCAGCATGGACGGCTCTGGATCCACAAGGACATCACCGACCGCCGGCAGGCCGAGGCAGCGTCCCGGGACAACCAGTCCCGCCTCGAGGCCATCTTCTCCGCCATTCCCTATGTGATCGTCGAATACGATCTCGGCGGCGCCATCGTCAGGGCCAACGCGGCGGCCTTGCAGGCGGCCGGGTTCAGCGGCCTGGATTTCACCAACCGGAAGGCCATCACCGCGCTCAAGTTCAGGCACCTGGACGGCCGCCCCCTGGATCCCGCCACGTCCCCGTCGGCCAGGGCCATGCGCGGCGAAACCGTCGCCGCCGAGCCCTACGTCATCACCACGTCGGACGGGAGGGAACGGATCGTATCGACCTACGCCGCCCCCCTGTACAAGGACCGCGCCATCAACGGCGTCGTCGCGCTCTGGCACGACATCACGGAACTGAAGCAGGCCGAAGCGGTGCTCAAGGAGGAAGCCGACCGCAAGGACCAGTTCCTCGCCCTGCTGGGGCACGAGCTGCGCAACCCCCTGGTGCCCATCAGCAACGCCATCTACCTGATGCGCAAGGCGGGCCGGGACCCGGCGCTCCTGGACCGCGCCTGCACCATCGCCGAAAACCAGGTGGCCCACGTCGCCCGGCTGGTGGACGACCTCCTGGACGTTTCGCGCATCGCCCGGGGCAAGGTCCAGCTCAAGCGCGAAGAGGTCGACCTGGTCCAGGTCATCCAGGGCGTGGTGCGGGACTACCAGCCGGTGTTCGCCGAGAACGAGCTGGCCCTGGAGGCCAGCCTCCCCGCCGCCCCGGTCCGGATCCACACCGACCCGGCGCGCCTGGTCCAGATGGTGAGCAACCTGCTCCACAACGCCATCAAGTTCACCGATCCCGGCGGCAAGGTCGGCCTCTCGGTGGAGGTGCAGGATGGGACGTGGGCCCAGGTGGCGGTGCGGGACAGCGGTACCGGAATTCCGGCCGAAATGCTTGCATCCGTGTTCGAGCCTTTCACCCAGCGCCGGGAGACCATCGGCCGGACCCGGGGCGGCCTGGGGCTGGGGCTGGCCTTGGCCAAGGGGTTGGCCGAGCTCCACGGCGGCACCCTCTCGGCCCACAGCGACGGGCCCGGGACCGGCTCCCGGTTCGTCCTCCGCCTGCCCGCGCTCCAGGCCCCGGAGCGGGCGGAGCCCCAGGTTTCCGCGTCCCCGGCCGCCCCCACCGCCCGCGGGCGCCGGATCCTGGTGGTGGAAGACCTCCAGGATGCCGCCACCACCCTGCGGCTCCTGCTGGAGATGCTGGGGCACACCGTGGCGACCGCCTGCGACGGCCAGACCGGGCTGGACCAGGCGGCCAGCTTCCACCCTGAGATCATCCTGTGCGACATCGGCCTGCCGGGCCAGCTGGACGGATACGGCGTGGCCCGGGCCATCCGGCGCACCCCCGGCCTGGAAAAGGTCCACCTGGTGGCCATGACCGGCTTCGGCTCGGCGGGGACCAGGGACAAGACCAGGGAGGCCGGATTCGATCTGCACCTGGTCAAGCCGGTGGAGCCGGAAACCTTGGCGCAGGTCATCGCCCGGCTGCCTGACCTTTGATGCTAGGAGCCTGTCCGGCCTTCATCCATAATCGACTTGGTGCATTTTGGGTTACGGAGAGGAAGTCCATGAAAGTCGGCTTGGTCGGGTTCCCGGGCAGTGGCAAGACCACGGTGTTCAACGCGCTCACCGGCCTTTCGGCCGAAACCGGCTTCGCGGCCGCGCGGGGCAGGACCAACCTGGGCACCGTGAAGGTTCCCGACGAACGCGTCCTGGCCTTGGCGGAACTCTATCACCCCAGGAAGACCATCCTGGCCGAGATCACCTTCTGTGACGTCGCCGCCGCCGCCGCCGGCAGCAGCGGCCAGAGCCTGGACGAGCAGACCCTGCGCGCCATGCGGGAAGTGGATGCCCTGTGCCAGGTGGTGCGGGGCTTCCGGGGCACGGCGGGGGACCCTCCGGATCCGCTCGCCGAGGCCAAGGGTCTCGAGGACGAAATGAACCTCGCCGACCTCATCCTCATCGAAAAGCGGCTCGAGCGGCTCCAGAAGGAGCGGAGCAGGACCGGCGAACCCGAGCTGCTCACCACCCTGAAGACCGCCCTGGAGGCAGGCACGCCCCTGCGCCGGGTCGAAGGCATCGGCGCGGAGGCTTGGACCACCCTGGCCGGCTACCGTTTTCTCACCCAGAAGCCCCTGCTCCTGGTCCTCAACGTGCCCGAGGAGGAGGCAGCCAGCCCGGCGCCGGAAGCCCTGGCCCGGTACGCCCGTGAGCAAGGCCTGGGCCTGGTGGTGCTGGCCGGGCTGGTGGAGATGGACATCGCCCAGATGGCCCCGGAAGACCAGAAGGAATTCGTGGCCTCCCTGGGCCTGGCGGAACCCGCCAGCCAGCGGTTCATCCGCGAAGCCTACGCCCTGCTCGACCTGATCTCCTTCCTCACCGCCGGCGAGGATGAGTGCCGAGCCTGGCCCATCCGGCGCGGCCTCACGGCCCCCAGGGCTGCCGGGAAGGTCCATTCCGACATCGAGCGGGGCTTCATCCGGGCCGAGACCATCCACTGGAAGGACCTCGTGGCGCTTCGAAGCGAGGCCAAGTGCCGCGAGGCCGGCAAGCTGCGCAGCGAAGGCAAGGACTATGTCGTCCACGACGGCGACGTGATCAACTTCCGGTTCAACGTCTGACCATCCCCTGAGGTCGCCTTCCTTACCGAAGGCATCGCAGTCTCTCCCACCTGTGCCCTGGCGATACAGCACCCGCTTCGAAAGGACCACTGTATGGCGAACAGGTCCACCAAACGCTTCGGAGTGTTGTCGGGCATCCGTGGAGTAATTCATGCTTCAGACCCTTCTGCATCCCAAGAGCATAGCGGTCATCGGCGCCAGCGAGGACACCACGAAACCGGGCGGCCGGATCCTCCAGAACCTCCTGTCCAAGGGCTTCAACGGTGAGCTGATGGTAGTCAACCCCAGGAGTCCGGCCATCCAGGGCCTGCGGGCCCATGCCACCATCGAGTCCCTGCCGGTGAGGCCGGAACTGGCGCTCATCGCCGTTCCAGCGGCCCATGTGCGCCCGGCTCTGGAGGATCTGGCGCGCAAGGGCACCAAGGTGGCCGTGGTCCTCAGTGCCGGTTTCGGGGAGTTGGGGGCGGAGGGCCAGGCCGAGGAGCAGCGGCTCGCGGAGATTGCGGAACAGCACGGCATGCTGCTTCTCGGTCCCAATTGCCTGGGGGTCATGACGGCAGACCATGCGAGCAAGTTCGCAGGCATCGTGCCGGACATGTGCCAAGGCGGGATCGATTTCATCAGCGGTTCTGGGGCGACGGTGGACTATCTCGCCGAACAGGCGGTCCAGCGGGGGCTGCCGTTCCACTCGTTCCTGACCATCGGCAACGCGGCCCAGTGCGGCGCCGCGGACCTGCTTGCGCTGTTCGACCAGCAGCCTGGCCAGGACCCTTGTTTCATCAAGCTCCTCTACCTGGAAACCATCCACAATCCCAGGAAGCTGCTTCGGGTCGCCCGCAGCCTGAGCGGGAAAGGCTGCATCCTTGCCGGGATCAAGTCGGGCACCACCCATGCAGGCAGCCGGGCCGCTGCGAGCCATACCGGCGCCATGGCCACCCGTGATACCGCCGTGCAGGCGCTCTTCGACAAGGCCGGGATCATCCGCGTGCAGTCCCGGCAAGAGCTGATCGACGTGGCCGGGGTGCTGGTCTGCAGCAAAGGGAAACTCGACGGGCGCCGGGTGGGCATCATCACGGATGCGGGCGGTCCCGGTGTCATGCTGGCCGACGAACTCAATCGCCAGGGACTCGAGGTGCCGGCCTTCCAGGAGCGCACCCGGGCGCGGCTGGCCCAGGTGCTGCCGGCGGGCGCGGGCCTGGGCAACCCGGTGGACTGTCTCCCCAGCCGCACCGGGGCGACCATGGCCAAGGTGTTCGCCATCCTGGAGGAGGAAGAAGCAGACCAGCTCGACTACCTCCTGTTCGTCGTCGGCGACTCCGGGTTGGGGGACAACTGGGAGATCTACCAGGCGGTGATCCAGGCCATGGACCGGAGCAGGATCCCGATCCTGCCGTCCTTGTGCACGGCCGTCTCCTCGCGGGCCGCCCTGGACCGCTTCAAACGCGCGGGGAAATGCTATTTCCAGGACGAGGTTGACATGGCGCGTGCCTTGGGCCGGGTCGTGCATCGTCCCCGGATATCGGAACCCGGTCCCGAGCTCGCCGGCTACGATCATGCCCGCCTTGCGGCGTGCCTGGAAGGCAGGACCGGCGCGCTGCCCCCCCAGCTGGCCCGCGAGCTGCTGGAAGCCGCAGGGCTCCGCTGCCCCAGCCAGCGGGAGGTGCATGATCCCGCCCAGTTGGCGGGAGTGGACGTGCCCTGGCCCTGGGTGATGAAGGTGGTGGGTCCGCTGCACAAGAGCGACGTGGGGGGAGTCCGGCCCGGCATCGGCAATCTGGACGAAGCCCGCGCCGTCTGGGCCGAGCTGATGAAGATTCCTGGAGCCCGCGGCTGCCTGATCCAGCAGCACGTCGCCGGCACCGAGGTCATTCTCGGCGCGAGCCGCGAGGAGGGTTTCGGCCACCTGGTCGCTTTCGGTTTGGGCGGCATCTATACCGAGGTTTTGCAGGATGTCCGTTTCTCCCTCGCCCCACTCTCCCGGGACGAAGCTGAATCCATGGTCCATTCCGTGCGGGCTTTCCCCATGGTCCAGGGCGTCCGGGGGCAGGCAGGCATGGATATCCCTCTATTGGAAGAGTGGTTGATGCGGATCGGACAGCTTTGTACCGATTTCCCTGGCATCCGGGAGATGGACCTGAACCCTGTCAAAGGGATCGGGAGGGAAATCTTCGTCGTGGACGCCAGAATTCTGGTGTAGGTCTTCCAGGCCGCCGGCAGGCTGGAAGGGAAGGGGATGAACGCTTTCCAGGACCGGTGGCACCGGCAGCGCCGGCTTCCCGGGCTATGTGATCCTCGAACCGGCCCGGAGCAAGGGCATCGCCCAAACATTCACCTTCGACCAGGACCTGGCCCAGGCCGATGGGGCGATCTTATTGGGGGAAAAAGCGATAGCCTGAACTGCCGTCAGGCGTCGTACCACGCTGCACAGGGGTCGCAGCGGTAGGCCCACTTCCCGCGCTTGGTGAAGACGGCCTTCAAGGGCCGGGAACAGCGGGGACACCGGGCGGCCTTGGGCTTCGCCGGCGCGGCTTCCGCACCCGCGGGGGCCGGCTGGTCCTCGTCCTGGCGGGCGCCGCACACCGCGCAGACCCTGGACCCATTCGGGGTCTTTTTGACGGGTCCCCGGCAGGCCATGCAGGTGCCCCCCTCGGGTACGCCTTGGGCGTCGCTTGCGTAGGTCAATCCGCAGCGCTCGGAGCAGGAGACGAAGGTGCCGTAGGAGCCGGAGCGGACTGCCAGCCGGCCCTTCCGGCACTTCGGGCAGATCCCCAGCGCGGAGGCATGGGCGACCGGGTTGCCCCGGTTGTCCGCGTCGTACCCGAACGAGCAGCCCCGGTTCTGGCACTTCGTGAAGAACCGTCCTTTCCAGTTCCGGAGCACCACGGGAGAGCCGCACCTGGGGCAGGGCTCCTCCAGGACTGGCTGGGCTTCACGCTCCTCGGTGGACGGCATGCGTCATCTCCTTGGACCACGAAACATGGATCAAATTCCCCGCGGTTTCCTCCCGGAGCCATGGGCTTCTCACGAGCGGTTGTCGACCTCGGCATCATTCTGTTCCGGGCTTGGCTGGAACGCAATCAGCCACGCCCCCCGAAAGTCGACGCTGCTGCGGGTTGACCCCTGTTCAAAATGGACTAGACTAACTTGACTTAGTCCAGTAGGGGCGAATCATGTACACCGTCAACATCCACGAAGCAAAGACCCATCTCTCCCGGCTTGTGGAGCAGGCTGCGAGGGGAGAATCGTTCGTCATCGCCAGGGCCGGCAAGCCGCTGGTCAAGGTCATGGCCCTGGACGCGCCAGCGGCTGGACAGACTCGCCGCCTGGGCTTCCTCGCCGGAGAAATCTCGGTTCCAGCCGACTTCGATGTCATGGAAAGCCAGGTAATCGAGCGCATGTTCGGGGGCGACGCGTGAAACTCCTCCTGGACACCCACTTGTTGCTCTGGGCGGCAGGCCAGCCCGATCATTTGCCTGCCGCGGCCCGCTCATTGCTGGAAGATCCGCAGAATGAATTGATGTTCAGTTCGGCCAGTCTGTGGGAAGTCGCGATCAAGCGCGGCCTCGGGCGCAGTGATTTCCGTGTGGACCCTCGCATTCTGCGGCGAGGACTGCTCGACAACGGGTACAGCGAATTGCCCATCACCAGCGAACATGCCGTCGCCGTCGACGGACTGCCGCCCATCCACAAAGACCCATTCGACCGGATGCTCGTCGCACAGGCCATGGTTGAAGGAGTCGCATTGATCACCGGCGATCCGCTGGTGGCCCAGTATCCGGGACCGGTACGGCGCGTCTGAGAGCCTTCGCGGCACCGAATGCCCCAATCTCAACCGCTCTGCCGGTGGTCGGCCGTCCGGCAGTCTGAATAACCCGCCTGTTCATCCAGGTACGGCCTGACCACCGGAGCCAGGAGCCGGTTCGTCTTCTGCTGCCCCGTGTAGGCCAGGTGGTCGACGCCATCCAGGAAATCCCGGTCCTTCAGGAGCCCCGTGAGGTCCAGCACCGGCACTCCCTCGGCCCGGCACAGGGCGGCGATTTCGGTCCGGACCCCGGCCCAGGCTGGGGTCTCATGCCAGCTGCCGTTGGGCATGTAGACCGCTTGTACCGTGGCTCCAGTCTTCTTCATGCGGTCAAGAATCCTTCGCAGGGCCTCCAGCTGGCAGGCCAGGTCACGGGTGTTCAGGTCCCGCCGGTCGCCGATGGGCGGATGCAGGACCCTGTGATGCGGGCGGGCCTGGTACAAGGAGAAGAGCATATGGGCGAGACGCTGGCGGACCAGGCTGAAGGAGCGCGCCAACCCGGCCATGGGCTTGAGCCGGATGCCGGCGGCATCGTACTCGTAGAGGCCGGACTCGACGAAGTGGTCCATGGTCCCAGGGGAGCGCTCGGGCTCCACCAGGTCGGTGGCCAGGCCCACCAGCACCAGGGTGTCCGGCCCCAGGCGCTGGCCCAGGCCCAGGTCCGACGTGAGCCACCGGGTCACCATGTCCAGCCCCTCGAAGTTGCAGTTCGGCAGGGTGTAGACCCCAAGCTCCGAGCGCGGCGCCGGCAGGGACCGGGTATCCAGGGCGGCTTCCATGGAGCAGCCGCCGAACAGGTAGACACGCTTTCCCGCCACCGTGTGGTTGAAGGCGTCATCCAGCAGCACCCGGTCGGTGATGGTGAGGTAGGGGCCGGCCAGGTTGCAGCGGTCGGTCTGCCGCTGCCAGTCGGCCTGGTGGCGCTCGAACAGGAAATGCCGGATCCAGGCGCTGCGCTCCAGGCGGTACAACCCGGCCACGAGGGGTACGACCATGAGCAGCATGGGCAGGAGGTAGGCAAGGGGCTGCCGGCGGGTCGGGCGCATTTCCCCGGCTCCTCAGAAGCCCTGGTACACCAGCAATGGCGCACCGGATTGGGCGAGCAGCAGGAGCAGGGCGAGGACCTGGACCAGCAGCACGGCGGCCAGGGTGGGCCAGAAGCGGCGCTGGGCCATCCGGGTGATGAAGCGGTAGGGTTCCATGGCGGGTCCGGACAGAGGGGGTCAGGGCCGCGCGGTCAGGGTCGCGGCCAGCTGCCGCAGAGCCGGGACGTTCAGGCCGAAGACCACGCAGGTGAGGCAGAAATAGTGGAAGTTGCAGCCGGTGGCGGCCCAGCGCAGGGGCCGCGAGGCCAGGTAGGCCTGGTGCCCTTCCCGGCCCAGCCAGCGGGTGAGGAACATCTCCCACAGCTTGGCGGCCGAGACCCCGAGCCCTTGCAGAAGTCCGTACAGCACGAAGTTCCAGCTGGAGCCGTGCCACACCCCGGCGATGAAGAAGGCGAAGAAGTAGCAGGCGAAGGCCAGGTTGGCCCCGGTGCGCGGGAACCAGGTGAGGGTTGCCCGGAGGGCGGGGGTATAGAGATAGTCCTTGATCCAGGCGCCCAGGGTGATGTGCCAGCGCGTCCAGAACTCGATCATGTTGCGGGACAGGAAGGGCTTGTGGAAGTTCTCGGGGACGCGCAGGCCATAGAGCCGGCCCAGGCCGATCACGATGTCGCAGTACCCGGAAAAGTTGAAGTAGATGTAGAGCGGGTAGGCATAGAACATGCATGCGGCGCGCGACCAGCGCTGCAGTTCCGTCAGGGACGACCCGGCGGTCCAGAGGGGTTCGGCGAAAGTGTAGAGGTGGTTGCAGAGCGCGCCCAGGGCCAACACCTTGATCACGCCGATCCAGATGCGGGCATAGACGGTGAGCAGTTCGGCGCGGGAGGCCCAGGTGGGCTCCAGGCGGTGCCAGTCCTCGTGGAAGTCCTGATAGCGGGTGATGGGCCCCGACACCAGGGAGAATAGGCTGATCTGGTAATGGAGATAGGTCCAGGGGTCCAGGGGGTCGTCGTTGCCCTGGTACTGGTCCACCAGGAAGTGGATCTGCCGGAACAGCATGTAGCTGATGCCCACCCACACCAGGCCCCGCCCCAGCAGCCCTGAAGGCAGCAGCAGCTCGAGGAACGAATAGTTCTTCAGGTAGACGAAGGTGCCCACCAGGAGCAGGAGGTAACCGGCCAGGTAGGCACGGCGCGGCCGCCGCCGCAGCAGCAGCGCCATGGCATAGCCGCTGGCCAGGAAGGCCAGCAGGGCCGCCGCCGCCGGCCAGGAGTGCAGCAGGATCGCCGCGCAGACCAGGTTCAGCCCGGCCAGGGCGGCCTGGCGCCACGCCAGGGTCCGGAGGAGCGGGTGCAGGGTGCCCAGCAGGAGGACCGGAACGAGGAAGGTGATGTTGGTGATCTCCATGGATGGTCGCCCTGGCCGGAATTCAGCCGACCTTCTTGAGGATGAGGTCCATCAGGTCGCCGACGTTCTGCGGCCGGCCGATCTCGCGCAGGGTGAACCTGCAGTCGAACTCCGCCTCCACCGCGAGGACCAGCTTGACGTGGTTCAGGGAATCCCAGCCGGCGACGTCCTTCGCCGTGACGCTGTCCTGGAGTTCCAGGTCGCCGTTCCGGAAGACTTCCCTGAAGACGCGGGTCAGTCTCGTCTGGACATCACCTCGGGTCATCGCCTGCCTCCTTTGGCAATTCCTGCGCGATCGTGATCGACTTTCAAAGGGTGCGGATGGCCACTTCCGCCAAGGGCCGGAACTCTTCCATCAGGGCCTTGCGGCTCAGCTTGCCGGAACTGTTGAGGGGAAGCCCGGGATGGAATGCGAACGCATCCGGTATCTGGTATTCCACCAGGACCGAGGCCAGCTGGCTCTTCAGTCCCGGGGGGTCCAGGTCATGGCCGGACTGGGGCTGGACGACGGTGAGGAGGTAATGGTCGATGCTGTCGGCGGGATAGGCCAGGGTCATGCACTGCTGCACGCCGGGCAGGCGCTGGATGTAGGAGTCGATGTCCAGGAGGTTGACCCGGTAGCCGCGGCGTTTGAGGGTCTCGTCGGTGCGGCCGACGATGAAGATCTCCCCCGCCTCGTTGCGGTAGGCGAGGTCGCCCGTGCGGTAGTAGGTGGCCCCGCCCATCCGGACCAGGCATCGGGCCGTGCGTTCGGGATCGTTGCAGTAGCCCTGCATGAGCAGCTCGCCGCCCAGCAGGAGCTCGCCCCGGGCATAGGGTTCGCGGATCTCCCGCCCGCGCAGGGGATCCACCAGCGTCCAGGTGACACCCGGCACCGCGCTGCCTGCGCACAGGGTGCCATCGTGGGCGTCCCCGGCCGGGTCGCCGGTGAAGCGCTTGAAGTGGGTGTAGATGGTGGTCTCGGTGGGGCCATAGGCGTTGACCACGTCCACCCCGGGGCCGAGCCTGGCGCGCAATGACTGCAGCAGCTGCCAGGGGAAACGCGAGCCCCCCAGCACCAGGTGCCGAAGAGAGGACAGGTCGGCCCGGGAGCGGACCCCGTCCTCCATGATCATGCCGACCTGGTTGGGCACGGCGTCGATCCAGGTGACGCCGTAGTCCTCGATCTCCAGGGCCAGGCGGAAGGCGCTCCCGTTCGCCGCGGAGAAGAAATGGCCCACCTGCCGGCTCAGCAGCAGGCCCAGGTCCAGGAGCGACATGTCGAAGGTGAACCGGGCCACCTGCAGCAAGTTGTCGCCCGGGCCGACCCGGGGGAAGAACTGGTCCAGGAAACGCAGGAAGCAGGCGTAGCTGCGCCGGGAGATCATGACCCCCTTGGGCTCGCCGGTGGAGCCGCTGGTGTAGATGATGTAAAGAGTGGCCTCGGGGTCGAGGGGACCGGCCGGGCCTGGCTCGCCCTCGGACGGCCCGGCCAGGATCCCCTGCCAGGCCGGGGCGTCGAGCAGCAGGTCGAACTGGGACGAGGCGCGGATCTGCTCGATCCGATGCTCCGGCCAGTCCGGGCCCAGGGGCAGGTAGATCCGGCCCGTGGCCATGCAGGCCATGGCGCAGGCCAGGGCCGGCCAGTCCTGGCCCAGGCGCACCGCGACTTTCCCGCCGAGGGGAACATGGCGCTGGAGATGCCGGCCGACCGCCTGAAAGGCCTGGCGGAACACCCCGGACGGCAACGGAGCCCCCTCCTGGTCATGGAGGCGCAGATTCGGGCTTGCCAGCAGCTTTTCAATTCGGTCTTGGATTTGCATGACTCATACTTGGTAAAAATTGAAAATAATATAGAGTCGATCATGTTTTTATCAATAGGAAAAAATCAACAAACAATTTCAAGGCCACGCCTGGCCAGGTTTGCCCTCGCGCCTTGACGGTGCCGTTGCCAGGCAGGTCATTCCCGCGGCTCATCGCGCGGCGGTCCCCCTCCGTCAGATTTCCTCCGAGGCCGGATGAGCGGGATCGGGATGCGGGGACGATGGAGGCCGTGACGGTATATGTTCACAGTCATGCCTATTATTTCCTATAAGGCTCTTGATGAGTCTTGCCGGTTTTTCAATTTTTTTGGGAGCACGACCTTGAAATCCAGGCTATAACCTTTATATTATCAATGTCAAATTGATTATATCAATGAAGCATTAGACCCTCGACCTCCTGCCCCAACCCATCCCAAGCAAGCCGGGTTGGCGCTCTTTGACCCCCAGATGGTTCCGTGTTTCGGACAAGCAAATGCGAGCGGCAACGAAACCAGCCCCAGCCCCTCCCGGCGAGTTCCATTTCGAATCACCGCTCCATGTCCTTTTTGAACGCACAGCGGCGGACCATCCCCACCGGATCGCCGTGTCCTTCGGTGAAGAGACCCTGACCTATGGGGAACTCAACGCCAGGTCCAATGAACTGGCGCATTGGCTCATCGCGATGGGAGTGTGCGCCGGGCACCGGATCGGGGTCTGCCTGAGACCCGGCCTCGGGATCATCATCGCCCTGCTGGCCATCCACAAAGCTGGCGGGACCTATCTGCCGATCGATCCGGATTACCCGATGGAACGGGTCAAGAGCATCGTTGCCGATGCAGACATCTATTTGACGATAACCCAGGCGGATGTACTGGAAAAATGCCAGGGGGCCTTCGCCCGCCCCTATGGCTTTCCACTGCAGGAACCCGTTGTGAACGGCCACCGGTCGGGGAACCCGCAACCGGATCTTCCGGAGCAGGCCACAGCGTGCATCTTCTACACGTCAGGCACCACCGGTCAACCCAAAGGGATTCCCATCAGCCATGGCAGCCTGGCGTATTATGTGCTTTCCGCCATCCAGCAATTTGGCATCAATCCAGAGGACACCCTCCTCACGATCGCCAAATTCTCTTTCAGCATCAGCCTGTTTGATCTCTTGACGAGCCTCATCGCCGGCGGCCGGCTGGTCATCCTGCCCAGAACGACCATCATGGATTTCGGCCAGTTGACGGCGGCCCTGGAGCAGGCCACGGTCGTCCACATCGGTCCGGCCCTCTGGAAAGGGGTTGTTCGTTACATCCGGGACCATTATGCGGATTTCCGTCCATTCGACGGGCTTCGCCATGTTTCGTCGGGCGGCGACATCGTGCCTGCGGAACTGCTGGAAGATCTCAAGACCCTGTTCGGTCATGCAGAAGTCTATGTCATCTACGGCTGCACCGAGATCGCCTGCATGGGATGCTTCTACCCGGCCCCCAGGGATGCCGTCGTTGACCGGTCCTACGTCGGCAAGCCCTTCCCCGGGACCGAATGCGTCCTGTTGGGAGAGGATGGGGAACGGACCCCGCAGGGCGAGGTGGGGGAAGTCTGTTTCAAAGGGCCGGGGGTCATGAACGGCTATCTGAACAAGCCCGAACTGTCCCAGAAGGCCTTCATCGAACGGGGTGGAGCGCTGTATTTCCGGACCGGGGACATCGGCCGCATCCATCCTTCCGGCCATCTGGAATTTCTCGGCCGGCGTGATTTCCAGATCAAGATCCGGGGGCAGCGGATCGAACTGCTGGAGATCGAAAGCTACTTGAGGCGGGCGCCCGGGGTGCGGGACGCCATCCTGTCGGCGAACCGGACCGCCACCGGCGACAACCGCCTGATCGCCTACCTGACGGTCGAAGACCGCGACCATTTTGCCTTGGAGCCGGTCCGGGAGCACCTGCGCCGATTCCTGCCCGACTACATGCAGCCGTCCGGATGGATGATCCTGGACCGGATGCCGCTCAACGAGAACCTGAAAATCGCCCGCAGGCTGCTGCCGGCGCCGACGCTGGAGAATCTGATCCATACCGAGGTCCATGTGGAGCCGCGCACCGAGACCGAACGGCTGCTCGCCCGGATCTGGCAGGAAATCCTCGGCCTCCCCCGCGTGGGGATCACCGATAATTTTTTCGATATCGGCGGCGATTCCCTGATGACCATGAACGTCTGCATGCTGGCGGCGGAGCAGGGCCTGGCCATCTCCCCGTCCCAGTTGTGGCATTCCCCAACGATCGAGCAGTTGGCCGAAACCTGCAGCCACCCTGCCGCCGGGCGCCGGGAAGGCACCCCGCTCGAGCCCTTTTCCGGCGCCCTGCCCGACCTGCCCCCCTTCATCCATCGCTTCTTCCACGAGGCCGGATCCCGCACCCCGAACCAATGGAACATTTCCAGAATGCTGGTGGCAAGGCGGAGGCTCGCCCCCGATCTGCTGGAAGCCACCTTCAGGCACCTGGGCGCCCGGCACGATGCCTTCAGGCTCCAGTTCGAGCGCTCCGAGGCCCGGTGGCAGGCCAGGGTCATGCCGACTCCGGAAGCAACGATCGCCTTCAGGACCCTCGATCTGTCCGGTCTGCCGGAAAGCCGGCAGGGCGAGGCCATCGCAGCCTGCGCCAAGCAATGCCAGGAGTCGATCAGCCTGACCCGGGGCCCCATCGCCTCGATGGCCTTGTTCGAGATGGGCGATCCCCAGGCGCAACGCCTTTTATTCATCGTCCATCATTTCGCCATGGATGTCATATCGTGGAGAAACTTCTGGCTTGAGTTCGATTCGGTCTACCGGAGGTTCGAGGCGGGGGGTGGCCCGTCCGTCCACGCCCCATCGGCTTCGTTCGGGGAATGGACAACCCTGCTGAAGCCCTACGTCGATTCCGGGCCGGTCGAGGCGGACATCCGGAAATGGATCCAGCAGGACTGGTCGCGCGTGGCCGAACTGCCCAAGGACCTGAGCCGCGAACACGAAGCCAACACCAATGGTTCCGCGCAGGTCGTGCATTTCGCCCTGTCGGAACAGGAAACCCGGTGGCTGAGGCGGAACCGGGTCCACGGGCTCAACGCCGAACGCCTCTTCATCAGCGGCCTCGCGGTCGCGCTGAGCCGGTGGCATGGCGGGACCGTATACTTCGACCGGCTGCTGCACGGCCGCGATGTGGCGCCGCCGGAGACCGACCTGAGCCGGACGGTCGGTTGCCTCATCAGCTATGCCCCGACCCTGCTGGACATAGACACCCGGAAAGGGCCGGAAGACCTTCTGCGCGACGTGTCTGCGCAAGTGGACAAAATTTCCGGCAATCACGTCAGCTTGTACAAGTATCTCGGCGGGGATCCGGCGCTGGTCGAACGCCTGAATGCGTTGCCCCGGCCGGAAGTGCTGTTCAATTACCGGGGCCCCATCGATGACGTCATCGAATCCGGCAGTCTGTTCGATGGCACCTACACCCTCGCGGGGCTGGACCACGACCCCAAGGACATCAGGCTGTATCCGCTCGCGATCGCCGTCGATGTGGTCAAGAACCGCCTGGAGGCGCGATTCGTCTACAGCGCCAACGTGCATCGACGGGCCAGCATCGAAGCCCTGAGCCTGGATATCCAGCAATTCCTTCGGTCCCTCATCAGACCCTAGCCTTGGGTTGCGCCGGGTGGGATCAGCTGGGCCAGCGCCTGTTCGTCCCCATGTTCCAGTGCCGCTTCGGCCCGGAGCAGCAGCTGGTCGCGCCCGACCGCTGCGACCGCGAGCGTCTGGCCGGCGCGCCGGTAGGCGACCGCGGCGTCGCCCAGGGCAAGATGGCCGGAAAGGTCGATCCGGTCCCAGGACTCGGCATGCCCGGCGTAGCCGATGGTGAGGTCGTAGTGGGCGCTCCAGAAGAACGGGATGCGGTCGAAGGGGGCTCCCTTGCCGAGCATGCTGCGCGCGGCAGCCTGCCCCTGCTGCTGCGCCACGACCCAGTGCTCGATGCGGACCTTCTCGCCGGTGGGCGCGTAGGGGAAGCGGGCGACGTCCCCCGCGGCCCAGATACCGGGGGCGCTCGTGCGGAACTGATCGTCCACGACGATGCCGCGGTCGACGGCGAGGCCGGCCTGTTCCGCCAGCCCCACCTCGGGCCGGACCCCGACGCCCATGATGACGATATCGCCGTCGATGCGGCCCTCCTCGAGGACCACCCCGCCGGCGTCGAGCGCCCTGGGCGAGGTGCCGAGATGAAATTGGACGCCTTTCTGTTCATGCACCTTTCGGATGAACGCACCGAATCCGGGACCGAGGACCCGCTCCAGGAGCACCGTCTCCCGGCCGACCACGTGCACCTGGAGGCCCCGCATGGTCAACGCTGCCGCCACCTCCAGGCCGATGAACGACGAGCCGATCACGATGGCGCAGGCCTTCGCCTGGGCGATGATCGCGCGGCTGTCATCGAGTGTTCGCAGCAGGTGGGCTCGCTCTGCGCCTGGGATATCAAGCCGGACCGGTGTCGCCCCGGTGGCCAGCAGGATCGCGCCGTAGGCCTGGGGGCCTCCGGCCAGGACCAGCTGCCTGCCTTCAAGCCCAAGCAGGGCTTCCCGGCGCAAGGCGATGCGGTGTTCCTTGAAGAACTCCGGCGGCCTGAGCGGTATCCAGTCCTCCGGAGCGTTCCCGGCCAGGTAGTCCTTCGAGAGGTTCGGCCGATCAACCGGCGACGACGCTTCAGGCGCGAACAGCGTGATGGGCCCATCGTACCCTTCCCGGCGCAGCATCTCTGCGGCTGCCGTTCCCGCCGGACCTCCCCCGACGATCGCCACGGATTGCGGACCTCCGGATGCCGAACGCCTAGGGTTGCCGCCGGGCGCGGCCGCCTGGCCCCCGGGACCGCCGACCACATAAAGCCGGTCGCCGCGGCGCTCCAACGGAAAACAAGGGATCGCATTCAGCGCGGGAGGTCCGCTCGCTTCGCCGGTGGCGAGTTCAAACCGAGCGTGATGCCAGGGGCAACGGATCGTGCCGGCTTCGACGATGCCGTCGGCGAGCGGTGCGCCATAATGGCTGCACGCGGCGCCGATGGCGAAGAACGCCTCGCCGCGGCGAACGATCAGAACCGGTTCTCCATTCGCCTGACCGGCCACCGGCTTCCCCTCTTCCAGCGCCGAGCAGGCGATGCCGTCTATCGCGAAGTCCGGGCCGCCGACTTCAATGGCTTCACCCATGGCAGAACTCCATAACGGGCCTCATGGCCCCTAGGATTTTAGCAAATTCAACATGGCAAAAAATTTGATTTTTCATACCAGGCTGGCCCGGGCGAGCCTACCCTTGGAGCCAGGAGGGAACCCCCATGGCCACTGAACTCCGGTTGGAAGTGCATGACCCCAGGACCCTGCAGGTGGCTTCCCAGCTCCTGGACACCTGCCGCGGCCCCCGGGAGATGGCCCAGGCGGTGGTGGCGGCCGTGGAACGCAACGCGGCCTGGCGCGGCCGCCAGTGCCTCAACCTGCTGGCCCCGGAGGCCCCCACCAGCCCCACCGTGCGGGCCCTGCTGTCGGCCGAGATCGGCACCCGGGCCGCCGAGGGCCACATCGGCGCGGTGAACCGCTGGTTCGCCGGAACCCGGTACATCGACGAGGTGGAGGCGCTATGCATGGAGCTGCTGAAGCGGGCTCTGCGCGCCGACTATGCCGACCACAGGCTGTGCGCCAGCATGATCGGCAACCTGGCGGTCTATACGGCCTTGACCCAGCCCGGGGACACCGTCATGTCCGCGCCCCAGCCCATGGGCGGCCACTCCAGCAACCGGCCTGACGGTCCAGCCGGGGTGCGCGGGCTTCGGATCGTCGACATCCCGTTCACCCCCGAGCTGGAGGTGGACCTGGGCGCGTTCCGGCTGCTGGCCGAGCGGGAGCGGCCCAAGCTGGTGGCCCTGGGCATGTCCATGACCCTGTTCCCGCTGCCCTGCCGGGAAATGGCCGAGGTCATCGCCCCCTGGGGCGGCCGGCTGTTCTTCGACGGGGCCCACCAGCTGGGCCTGATCGCCGGCGGCCAGTTCCAGGATCCCCTGCGCGAGGGGGCCTGCGTCCTCACCGGCTCGGCCGGCAAGACCTGGAGCGGCCCCCAGAGCGGAATCATGGCCTGGAACGCCCCGGGCCTCACCGAACCGCTGACCCACGCGGTGTTCCCGGTGCTGGCGGCGACTCACCAGGTCAACCGGGTGGCCGCCCTGGCGGTGTCGGCCGCGGAGATGCTGGCCTTCGGCCCGGTCTACATGGCCCAGATCGTCAAGAACGCCCAGGCCCTGGGGGCCGCCCTGCAGCGGCGCGGGGTGCCGGTGGTGGGGGCCCGGCGGGGGTTCACCAGGACCCACCAGGTGATCGCCGACGTCCGCGCCTTCGGAGGCGGCCTCGAGGCCGCGCAGCTGCTGGCCCGGGCCAACGTCATCACCAACAAGAACCTGATCCCCGGCGACACCCCGGAGCAGTGGGACCGGCCCAGCGGCCTGCGCATCGGCACCATCGAGGTGACCCGGCTGGGGATGCGGGAGGCCCACATGGAGACCATCGCCGGATTCATGGCCCGGGTGCTGGCGGAGCGGGAGCCCGTGAAACGGGTGCTGGGCGACGTGGTGGACTTCCGGGCCCCGTTCCAGGATCTCTACTACTGCTTTGAAACCGGCCTGCCGCAGGAAACTCCGGTCCATCCCTAGCAACTCGTCTAGAGTTGAGGTATGTGCCAGGGGCAGGGCGAGGACAGCATGGACGGCCGGCAGGAGGGCCACCCTATGCTCCCCGGCAACCCGGCTCCCACGGTCGTGGCGATCGATGACGATCCCAACATCCTTCTGCTTATTTCCAGGACCCTTACCGCCGAGGGCATGGTCTGTCACACCGCCGCCACCGGGAGTGAGGGGCTCCGGCTGATCCGGGCGCACAGGCCGGACCTGGTGCTGCTGGACATCGTATTGGTCGGCGAGGATGGCTTCACCGTCTGCCGGGAGATCCGGCGCACCTGGCCACTCGAGGACCTGCCGGTGGTCATGGTCACGGGGTTGGAGGACCTGGCGTCCATCCAGGCAGCGTACCAGGCCGGCGCCAATGATTACCTCACCAAGCCCCTGCATTGGAAGCATCTGCCCTATCGAATCCGCCATGTGCTTCAGGCCAACCAGGCCCTCAAGGCCCTTCAGGACCGCACCAAGACCCTGCGTTCCCTGTTCTCCGTGCACCCCGACCTGATCCTGACCCTGGACGCCAAAGGCCTTCTGAACGTTGTCCATTCCGGTATACCCGGCGATGATGGCCAGCTTTTTCCCCCGGCCGGCCTCCTCGACGATGTGCTGCCCAGGGATCTGGCCGAGCTTATGCACCGATACTGCCGGGAGGCCCTGGCCGACCCGGCGGAGGTGTTCAGCCTGGAATTCACCCATCCGCTCGGGAACAGCCCCCGGTTCTGGGAGGCCCGTTTCGTCGCCTGTGCGGATGACCGGGCCCTGGTGATGCTCCGCGACATCACCGAACGCAGGCGGGCTGAACAGGCTCTGCAGGAAAGCGAGGAGCGCTACCAGCGGATCACGGAGGCGATCACCGACTACATATACACCGTGCGCCTGGCGCCCGGAACCGGGTCGGGGACGACGCACGGACCGGGCTGCCAGGCCGTCACCGGCTACCAGGCAGAGGAGTTCGCCAGGGATCCTTTCCTGTGGATCCGCATGGTGGCGGATGAGGACCGCCCTTTGGTGCAGGAGCAGGCCAGGCTGATCCTGGCCGGCGAGGATCCGCCGCCCGTCGAACATCGCATTGTCCACAAGAACGGGACGGTGCGGTGGGTGAGGAATACCTTCGTCCCGCATTTCGATGAACACGGCGCCCTGGAGACCTATGACGGGCTGGTCCAGGACATCACCGAGCGCAAGCGCGCCGAGGAGGCCCTCCGCGAGAGTGCCCAGCGACTGGAACTGGCTGTCCAGTCAGGGAGCCTGGGGATCTGGGACCACAACCTGCAGGACGGCACCGTGATCTGGAATGACCGGATGTACGAGCTTTTCGGAGTCGACCGGGAAACCTTCCAGCCCAATGACCAATCCTGGGTGGAGCGGCTGGTCCACCCGGACGACCGGCTGGAGCTCCAGGAGAAGATCACTGCGGCCATCAAGAACGGGCTGCCCTATGGCGCGGCTTTCCGGGCGGCGCTTCCAGGCGGGGGGATCCGCTACATCGCGGCCAATGGCACGGTGATCCGCGATTCCGAAGGCAGGCCCGTCCGGGCCATAGGGGTCAACCGAGACCGCACCGAGCAGGTGCAGGCGGAATCTGAACGCCGGCGCCTCCAGGAAGAACGGCAGCATTCCGAGAAGCTGGAAAGCCTGGGCAGCCTTGCGGGGGGAGTGGCCCATGACATGAACAATGTCCTGGCTGCCATCATGGGCCTGACTTCGGCCCTCCGCTCCACCTGCCCCGATGAGGATCCCCGGGCCAAATCCCTGGAAAGCATTCTGCATGCCAGCAACCGTGGCCGGGAGCTGGTGAAGGCCCTCACCGACTTCGCCCGCAAGGGGCTGGAAGAGCCCCGCCAGCTCGATCTCAACAAAACCCTGCGCAAGGAGGTGGAACTCCTGCTCCATGCCAAGAGCCCGGAGGTTCAGGTGGTCCTCGACCTGGACCCGTGCCTGCCAACGATCCTGGGGGATGCCCCCGCATTGGGCAGCGCCATCATCAACCTTGGCATCAACGCCCTGGATGCCATGCCCGGCGGCGGAACCCTGAGCTTCAGGTCCCGGTCCCTCGGGGCCGGCAGGGTCGAGCTGGTGGTTGCGGACACCGGGCACGGCATGACCCCCGAAGTCCTGGCCCGCGCCATGGAACCCTTCTTCACCACCAAGCCCGTCGGGAAAGGTACTGGCCTTGGCCTGGCACGGGTCTACGGGACGGTGAAGGCGCACGGGGGATCGGTGGAGATTCGCAGCCTGCCGGGCCAGGGGACCAGCGTGAGGATGGTTTTTCCCGCGACCGGAATCCCGGCCCAGTCCCTGGAGCCTTGGGCCGAAACCCCGCCTGCGCGCCTCCGCCGCCCGCTGGATGTCCTTCTGGTGGATGACGATGACCTGATCCGGAGCTCCACCCAGGCGCTCCTGGAGGCCCTGGGGCATCAATCGAACACCGCGTCCAGCGGTGAGGAAGGTTTGGCGAAACTCGAAGCTGGTTATCTGCCTGATGTGGTCATCCTGGATATGAACATGCCCGGCCTGGGCGGTGCCGAAACCTTGCTGCGCCTGCGCGTGTTGCGCCCCGCTCTGCCCGTTCTGCTCGCCACCGGGCTGGCCGACCAGGTTGTCCTGGACCTCATCAAGGTCTTCCCGAAGGTCACCTTGCTTGCCAAACCCTTCACGCTGAGGGAACTCCAGAAACACCTGGAGATCGCCGGAGTCGGATGGTCGGGAAACCTTTAGGCCTGGACCCGGTCGCCCGCACCGCGCTCGATGGGCAGCCCGACCATGGACCCGTATTCGGTCCAGGATCCGTCGTAGTTGCGCACCTGCTCCAGGCCCAGGAGGTAGGTGAGCACGAACCAGGTGTGGCTGGAGCGCTCGCCGATCCGGCAGTAGGCGATGGTGGGCAGGGACGGCTGCAGGCCGGCATCGACGAAATAGATCCGGCGCAGTTCGTCCATGGGCTTGAAGGTGCCGTCCTCCTTCACCGCGCTGGACCAGGGAACGCTCTTGGCGCCGGGGATGTGGCCGCCCCGCTGGGCCGTCTCGGTCATCCCTGGCGGGGCCACGACCCGGCCGGTGAATTCGTCCGGGCTGCGCACGTCCACCAGGTTCTCGGCACCGCCGCCCAGCACCTTCAGGACGTCCCCCACCCGGGCCCGCAGGGACAGGTCGGGATCCTGGGCGACATAGGTGGTGGATTTGGCAAGGGCCACCTGGGTGGTCATGGGCCGGTCCTCCTCCTTGAGCCACTTGATCCGGCCGCCGTCCATCAGGCAGACCTCCTGGTGCCCATAGATCTTGAACAGCCACAGGGCATAAGCGGCGAACCAGTTGTTGTTGTCCCCGTACAGGACCAGCTTGTCCTGGGCGGTGAGGCCCGCGCTGCCCATCAGCTTCTCGAACGCGAGCTTGGGCAGGATGTCCCGGGTGACCTGGTCCTGGAGCTGGGTCTGCCAGTTGAACCCGACCGCGCCGGGCAGGTGGCCGGCCTGGTAGGCCTGGGTATCCACATCCACCTCCACCAGGCGGACGCCGGGCTGGTCCAGGTGGTCGAAGACCCATTGGGTGCTGACCAGCATTTCGGGATGCACGTAGGTGTTCATGGTTGCTCCTTCCTCCCGCCCGGGCGGGGGCGGGTTCCCGGCGCTAGGGCGGCGCCGTGCCTTCGGCCAGGTCCGGCCGGTGCCGGACCATCGCCGACACGTACTTGAAGACGTTGTCCGGGAAGATCATCACGCCCAGCCCCGCCGGCACCCCCTTGAGCGCCCGCAGCGCACCCTCCAGGATCAGGCCGGAGCTGGGCCCGGCCAGAAGCCCTTCCTGGCGTGCCAGGTCCAGGGCCCGGGTGTAGGCCAGCTCGTGATCCACTTCCAGGATCTGGTCCAGGAGCTTCGGGTCGAACAGCTTGGACACCTTCAGCTCCTCCACGTTGCGCAGACCGGGGACGTCGTGGCCCGGGTCGGGCTGCACCGCCACCACCTGGACCGCCGGGTTCTGCTGCTTCAGGAAGCGCCCGCAGCCCGTGGCCGTGCCGCAGGTGCCCAGGGACACGAACAGGTGGGTGATGCGGCCCTCGGTCTGGCGCCAGATCTCGGGACCGGTGGTCTCGAAGTGGGCCCGGGCGTTCAGCTCGTTCTGGTACTGGTTGGGCATGGCGTAGCGGTCCGGCTCGGCCCGGGCCCGGGTCAAGGCCAGGTTGATGGAGCCCTCGCCCAGGCCCGGGCTGGGGCAGAGCGCGTCGTTCACCACGTCCAGGTCCGCCCCGGCGATGCGCAGCAGCACCTTCTTCTCCAGCGGCACCTTGCCGGGCACCACCGCGCGCAGGCGGAACCCCAGCACCGCCGCCAGGGCCGCCATGCTGATGCCGGTGTTGCCGGAAGTGGGCTCCACCACGCCGCGCCCCCCGCCCAGCACGCCCCGTTCGACCAGGTCCCGGAGCAGGTACGACGCGGCCCGGTCCTTGACCGAGCCGAACGGGTTCATCCATTCCAGCTTGGCATACAGCGTGAACTCCCGGTGCGGGTTGAGCCGGTTGATGCGGACCAGCGGGGTCGGGTTGTCGACCCCCGGCAAGGCCTGGAGGATGCTGTCGTAGACCCGCGACCCGTGACCCATCGGGTACCTCGAAGCCTTTGGGCAATGGAAAGGACATGGGCGCCGGAAGGGCACCCGGGACCAATCTAGATTCTTGATTGAATTTGTCAACAATAATTATAAATTACACCGGTTCCTGGACTTGCCCCCAAGGGCTGGCGGGTCAGGCGGACCGTTCCGGCAGGAACATCTGGCGTTCGACCAGGCGGCGATAGACGGCGCAGCACCTCATGAGCATGTCGTGCCGGCCGATGTTGGCCACCCGGCCCCGGTCCATGACGATGATCTTGTGCGCATCCCTGATGGTGGAGAGGCGGTGGGCGATGATGATGCCGGTGCGCCCCTGCAGCGATTCGCGCATCGCGTCGTGGATGAGGGCCTCGTTCTCGGCATCGAGGTTCGACGTGGCTTCGTCGAAGATCAGGATGTCCGGGTCCTTGAGCAACGCCCGGGCGATGCCCACCCGCTGCCGTTCCCCGCCGGACAGGCGGACGCCGTTCTCGCCGAGCAGCACGTCGAACTTCTTCTCCCCGAGCCGGTTGTAGAACTGGTCGATGCGGGCCTTGCGGGCGACCCGGTCCAGCTCCGCTTCGGTGACCGTCCGCCCGTCGGCTACGAAGAAGGCCATGTTGTAGCCCAGCGTGTTGTCGAAGAGGTCGACCACCTGCGGCACGTAGCCGACCCGGGCCAGGAAGCTGCGCTGGTCCGCTTCGCGCAGGTCCACGCCATCGACGCACACGCTGCCGGAGTCGGGATCGTAGCCGCGCAGGAGCAGGTTGATGATGGTGGTCTTGCCGGCCCCGGAGTGCCCGACGATCGCCGCGGTCTCGCCGGGCTCGATCACGAAGGAAAGGTCGCGCAGGACGGGTTGCGCAACGCCGCTCCGCCGGGGCGCGGGGCCGGGAGCGTCACCGGCTTGGCCGACGGCCAGAGATGCCTCGGGGTACCGGAACGATACGTGGCGGAACTCGATCTTCCCGGCGACGGCCGGCAGGCTCACCGGGCAGGGGCTCTCCTTGACCGCCGGTTCCGTCGCCAGCAGGTCATGGTAGATGTGGATGTCGGACAGGTGCTGGATCAGGACCCGCTGGACCGAACTGAGGTTGCCGACATTCGCGAAAACTGTGGCCGTCCAGCCGATGAGCATCACCACCGAACCGGGGGATTTGGTGCCGATGGCCACCAGGTGGATCCCCACCAGCAGGGCGATGGCCTGCCCCAACTGGACCAGGATGCTGAGGCGGTAGTGTTTCTTGAAATAGGACTTCCAGATGCTGCGCGAAGCCGAGGCGACCTGGTCGAAGGAGCGCTGGTATTCGTTCAGCAAGTCATCTTCTTTGACTGAAAGCTTGGCCAGCTTGATGTTGTGTAGGATTTCGGAAAAGAATTTGGACTGCCCGTTCCATTCGTTCTGGTTCCGCCGGACCTTTTCGTAAAAACGGTAATTGGTATAGTACTGCAGCACCAGGAAGGACCCGCTGAACGCGAGGACGATGCTGCCGAGCAGGCCGCTCGCCCAGAAGATGGCCGACGTGACCAGGATGAACTGCAGGACGAAAGGAAGGAAAGTATTGACCGCAATGCCCAGGAATTCGTGCACGGCGTCATTGCCCTTCTTGACGATGGCCATGGTCAGGCCGGAATGGGTGTTGGCATATTGGCCGAGGGACAACCCGAATAATTTTCGCAATAGCAGGGTATCGGCGAACTTGGGCAGGTCATAATAAATATGGTTCAAGATATAGATTTCCCGAAGGCAACCGAACAGGCTGGCCCCCAGAAATACCAGCAACGTGATGACACCCAGCAGGAAAGAAGTCCGGATCTGGGAAGGGGCGGTCAAATGGTCGATGATCCCGCCCTGGAAATAGGGCATGGAAGTCAACAATACTTGCTCGATCAACAGAAGGGTGAATGACAGGGCGATCTTTGGAATAAATTTAATATAGAATATTTTAATAAATGAAAATTTTTTCAACCAGCGGGCCACCTCCCGGCCGAAACGTAGATCTTCCGCTCCATCCAATTCATCCTGGTAGATGTCCTGGTGTGCACCCAAGGCCATTGCCATCCCCCGTAAAAGGCCCAGGGTGACCAGCCGGCCTCGGTCCGAGGTCCCTATCTCCTGGATCTGCCTGGGGCATTTGTTCCGGATCCGGATTCCCGCCGCCCTGCCGAAGCCACGGCGGAACCCGGTGGCTGCATTGCCATTACGTTAGGGTCTGAAATTTCTGCACTTATTATCAATCCAAGTCCTTTGATGCGGGAACCCCTCCCGGAAACCCCAAGCCAAAGGTAGGCCGAATGGGCGAGAAAGCGAACCGGGCCACGCCTCGTGAGGGCCTGGGCGGGTCAGGCCGGGACGTCGAAAAAGAGCGGACGCTTCTGCTCCACGCAGGCGGCGGCATAGAGGAACATGGATGCGGACCAGGTCTGCCAGTCCTGGCCGGAAGGGGCGCCGGTCTGGGCCTTGAGCCACTCGTTGAAGCCGTAGGCCACCTTGGCGTCCTCGATCCGCTGCGCGTCGGCCGCCCTCATGTCACCCCCAGGTGCGCGGCAAGGATGGCCGCCAGTTTCCGGGCGACGACCCGGTAGTCGAACCTCGCCGCGACACGTGCCCGGCCCGCGGCCCCCATGCGGTTCCTCAACCCGGGATCGTTGAGCAGCAGGCGGAGGGCCACGGCAAGGTCGGGGACGCTGGCCCGGTAATCGGCGACCCGGGGCCGGTCGAAGCGCACGACGTGCCCGTCGGGATAGCCGGCCGCGGGGCCCAGGGCCGCCTGGGTGATGGTGTTGGCCTGGGCCACCCGGGCCAGGAAGGCGGTCTCCCCGTGCACGAGGGTGTCCAGCATCGCCATGGCAGCGATGCCGATCACCGGCTTGCCGCAGGCGCCGGCCTCCACCTGGGGCATGCCGAAGCCCTCCAGCCGGGATGGCGCCGCATAGACCTCGCAGGATGCCATCAGGTACGGCATGGCATCCCGGGACACCTGGCAGGTGGAGAGTCTCACCTGGTCGGCAATCCCGAGGTTCCGGGCCAGTTCCAGGTCCAGGGCGTTCTGGGCTTCGGTCCTGGCCTGGGGCCACACCTTGCAGACGTAGCGGAAATCGGGCACTTCGCCCCGCACCAGCGCCAGGGCTTCCATCAGCTCCCGGCCGCCCTTGGAAGCCGCGTCGCCGCCCACCGTGAGGATCAGCAGCTGGTCCGGGCCCACCCCCAGGGCTTCCCGCATCGCGCGCACCTTGGCGTCCGTGCTGTCCCTGGGCGTGAACGCGTCGGTGTCGCACCCCACCGGCAGGACCTGCATGCGGTCTCCGCGGATCCCATCCCGCTCGAAGGTCTCCTTGACCCAGTTCGCGGTCACCAGGAGCAGCGGCAGCGCGTCCAGTTCCCGGCGGTAGTTGGCCACGAAGCCGTCGGCCAGGAGCCAAGGCACGGCGGCCATGCCGAAGCGCCGGGGATGCTGGACGAGGTCCGGATAGTCACCCCAGAACCCGACTCCCACCACGGCATCCGGCTTGAACCAGCGGTAGTGCCACTCCTTTTCCAGGTCCGACCTGAGGTGGGCGGCCTTGGCGTCCACCCCTATCTCCAGCAGCCCGTGGTAGAGGAGGTCGCCCTGGGTGGGAAGGCCGCCGGGGGCGGGGGGATATTCATAGAGCACCAGGATCTTCATGACGTGGGGGCCTTCCCGCGTGGTTCCCGGCGGGTGCCGCCGGGGCTGGGGAACCGTTGGAAGGCCTCGGTCCTGGGCGTGGCCCGGACTTCCCAGCCGGTCTCCGGGTAGTTGTACACGTCCCGCATGAGCCGGCGCTTTTCCGCCCACAGGCTCTCGGACAGTTCCAGGCGGATCGATGCTTCCGGCCGGGCCCTGGGCAGGCTTGTGCCGCCGCCGTCCTCGTAGGCAAAACTCCAGAGCCCCCGGGTGGTGAGGGTCCCGTCCTCGCAAAGGGAGTGGACCGCCTCGGCCGTCTCTCCGTGCCGGCGGTGCTGGGTATATTCGCCCTGAAGGCTGTGGGTCAGGATCAGGTCGTAGCTCCGGCGCGGCAGCAGGGCCAGGATCAGGGCCCGCACCTGGTCCGCCGGCAGGGGCTTCTGCTCCGGTCCGTCATCCAGGTCGCCCATGGCGCCCTGGGCACCCAGGCGTTCCAGGACGCGCCGGAACCGCGGGGCACGGTCCGGGTCCCCGCCCCGGGTGAGGCAGGCCACGAAGAGCGCCCACGTTGGCCGGCTGAGGAGCAGTCCGCCGCACCAGAGGATTTCATCGTCGGGGTGGGCGACGATCACGGCCACCCGTGCCCTTCGGCCTCGTTCCGGCACCACCGCCACCTTGTCCCCTCCTTCACCCGGCGCGGAGCCCAGGAAATCAGTAGTTTAAAAGCGCCCCCAGGAGTTCGTCCAGAGACACGCTGACCAGGGTCGAGACCCGGTCGTTCATGGCGTAGGGGATGAAGACCTCGCGGCCATGGATGATCGACCCGCAGCTGTAGACCACGTTGGGCACATACCCTTCCCGGCCGGGGCCGGCCTCCGGTTCCAGCAGCGGCTGGCGCAGCCGGCCGATGACCCGGGCGGGATCGTGGAGGTCCAGCAGGATCGCGCCGATGCAGTACCTCCGCAGGGGTCCGACACCGTGGGTGATCACCAGCCAGCCCGCATCGGTCTCCATGGGCGAACCGCAATTGCCGACCTTCACGGACTCCCACACCGCCGCGGGGCGCATCAGGATCCGCGGGTCGCTCCAGTAGTGCGGGTTGTCCGAGAACATGATGTACAGGTTCTCGTCGTCCTGCCTGGACAACATGGCATAGTTGCCGTCGACGCGGCGGGGGAACATGGCCATGCCCTTGTTCTGCACCGCCGAGCCGTTCAGGGTGAGCACGCGGAAGCGGGTGAAGTCCTGGGTCTCGATGACCTGGGGGAGGATGGCCTGGCCGTTGTAGGCGGTGTAGGTGGCATAGTACGTCACCGATCCGTCCGGCTCCTGGAAGCGCACGAAGCGGGCATCCTCGATGCCGTTGCTCTCGTTGGCGGAGTTCGGGAAGATCGCCCGCTCGCTGAGATCGTGCTCGGGCGCGAACGCCATCTCGTAGTTGGAGTTCGCCAGCCATTGGATGCAGCGCAGGGTGTCGTTGAGGGCCGGGGTGTGAGGCCGCCTCTCCCGGCGGATCCGGGCCATGCTGCGGTCCAGCTCGGAGCGGTTGAACCCGTCCCCCAGAGCCGCCAGCACCTCCGCGGCCATCTCATTGTCGAAACCCATCTCGTGCAGCTTGAGCCGGAAGGGCGCCTTCTGGTAGCCGGGATCGGGCTCGATCCAGGGCAGCGTGACCCGGCCGGACACCGGGTCCGCCTGGACCCCCTCCGGGGTGAGCAGGCCGGTGCGGAATTCGATGGAGGAGATATGGCCTTCCCCGGTGGCCCGGAGGCTCATGATGAAGCGCAGGCAGCCGTCCGGAACCCCGGCCTGGTCCGGGTGCGGCACCATGGACGGATTGAACAGGGCCACCGATTCCAGGGCGTACTCGCCGGTGAACAACCCACCGATGACCAGCTTGCGGGCGCGGGAGAGGGGCCCGTCGGTGAACACCTGGGGCGCGACCCGCTCGAAATGGGCAAGCAGGACCGCTTCCAGGTCGAAGTGGCGGCTTTGGAAGTCACGGCGGATGACCTCCGCGAGCGCCTCGGCCTCCGCCTCGGCCAGGGCCAGAGCCCGGCCGATGATGGTGGTGACCCTCTGGGCATTGGCGGAAATGAAGGGCCGGAGAATGACCCGGCCGCTCTCGGGCGCCAGGATGATGTCGTGCCGATGCAAGGAGAGCGGGTTCACGAGGCGCCGATCCGGGCGGGGACGATCCCGTGTTCGGCGACACTCATCTCGGCCAGGGACAGCAGGAAGGCCAGCGTCGACTCGGCCCCCTGGTTCTCGTTGATCTGGCTCTCATGAAGCCCGTCCCGGCAACCGCCGGTGCCGGAATCATAGAGGGGCAGTCCCAGGTCGTTGCGGCCGAGGAACCATTCGAAAGCCCGTTTGGCCTCCCTTGACCAGGCCTGGTCCTGGGTGGCGCGGAAGGCCGCCAGGCAGGCCGAGACCATGGCCTGGGCTTCCAGGGGCTGCTGGTCGAAGTCGGCCCGGCAACCGTCCCTGGGGTAGAAGCCATGGCTGCCGATGGGGCGGAAATGCCCCTTCGGGGCCCGCTGGACCGATGCCAGCCAGGACAGCGATCGGCAGCCCACCTCCAGGGCCTCTGGGTGGTTCAGGGCCTGGCCGCTGAGCAGCAGCGCCTGGCTGAGCCTTGCATTGTCGTAGCTGGCGATGGTTTCGAACCAGGGCCAGGTCTCCGTGGCACAGCCGTGCCACAAGCCCAGCAGCCGATCCACCAACTGCGCCCTCAGGGCGGCGGCTTCCGGGTGCTCCTGGCGGCCGCTGCCCAGGAACTCGTGGATGCCCAGGAGCGTGAAGGCCCACGCGCGGGGCGAGGTGAACCCCTCCACGGCGGCCAGCCCGCGGAGGAACAAGTCCCTGCACAGGTTCCGGTGTCCCTGGTTGCGGGACCGGCCGGAGCCGGTGCCCAGGGCCCAGAGGGCCCGGCCGTGGCTGTCTTCGCTGCCGGTTTCCTCCAGCCAGACGCGGGAGTGGTCCATGAAATTGCGGAACCGGCCGGTCCTGGGGTGCAGGGCGGTGGCCAGGAAAGCCAGGTAGTTGGTAGCCAGCCAATCGATGCTCTCCGCGGCCCCCGGGCCCCCCAGTTCGTCCAGGAGGGCGCAGAGCCGATAGGCCCTGGCGTTGTCGTCCGTGCAGTAGCCCTCCCGGAAATTGGGCACATTGAACAGGGCGTGCTGGAGGATTCCGGTGCCGTCACTCATGCGGACCAGGTGATCCAGGCGGAGCGGGGGCATTTCATAGGGCCGGCTGGCCAGGATCCAGCCCGCGAAGGCCGGCCGGGGGGCCACCCGCCGCTCGGTGCGGGCCCGTTCGAAGGACCCCAGGTAGTGCCCCGCCACCACCGGCCAGATGGCCTCCCGGCCAAGCCGATAGGCCCTTTCCCGGGCGGATCGCAGACGCGCCGGATCATCCAGGAAGGCGCAGACGCCCTGGGCGACGGCCGCCGCGTCCCGGAACGGGACCAGGACGCCCAGGCCGCCGGCCAGCAGTTCCTGGGCATGCCAATAGGGGGTCGAGACCACCGCCTTGCCGGCTCCGGACACGTAAGCCAGGGTGCCGGAGGTGATCTGCGCCTCGTTCAGGTAGGGCGTGAGGTAGATGTCGCAGGCCCCGATGAATTCCTTCAGGTCGTCCGGGGCGACGAAGCGGTTGTAGAAGATCACGTGGTCCTTGACCCCCAGGTCATCGGCCAGCCGCTCCAGGCTGAGACGGTAGGATTCCCCCTCCTGGGCGAGCAGGTGCGGATGGGTGGCGCCCAGCACCAGGTAGACCACGTCGGGATGGCGCCGGATGATTTCCGGCAGGGCCTGGATCCCGTATTCGATGCCCTTGCCTGGGCCGAGCAGGCCGAAGGTGAGCAGCACCTGGCGGCCCTCCACGCCCAACTGGCGCTTGTAGATGCTGGACTCGACGAACGGCAGGTCCGGGATGCCGTGGGGGATGACATCGATCCTGCCCGGCGGGACCCCGTAGGTTTCCGCCAGGATCTCGGCGCCCTTGCGGGCCATCACCACCAGCCGTTCGCTGTGCGCGAGCAGCCCGTCCACCACCTGGCGGTGGTGCCCGTCCGGATTCTGCAGCACCGTGTGCAGGGTGGCGACCACGGGCATGCGCACTTCCTTGAGCAGCGCCAGCAGGTGACTGCCGGCCGGGCCGCCGTAGATGCCGAATTCATGCTGTACGCACAACACCCGGGCATGGCTGAAATTCAGGAAGTCCGCCGCACGCCGGTAGGAGTCCAGCTCATTCTGGTCCACTTGGAACCGGACCCGGGGAGGATAGTCGTAACGGTTTCCCCGGTCGTTCATGGCACCGGTGAAACACTCGGGGCCCGGCGCCGCCGCGGCGACCGCTTCGCAGAGATCGTGGGTGAAGGTGGCGATGCCGCAGCGCCGGGGCAGGTAGCAACCCAGGAAGGCGATGGGCTCAGGGGACATAGGGGCCATACCAAACTCCAAAGGGGCCACCAGGCTGGACTGCCAGGTCCTGGAAGGACCACAGCCGCATGACCACCGTGATCCACGCCTGCCCGATCGTGCGCTTCCCGCGGTCACTTGGGTAGTAAAATAAAGAGAAGATGACAGCATTGCCATTTCCCCTGGTTTATCCAAGGGGAGAATGGGAACGGCCGGGGGTTGGGCGGCACCAAATACCAGCCGGCCGGCGATGCCGGTGCTGGTGCCACTCGGCTCCTGGTTCGCAAGGGTCTCTGGATGCCCGATCTCAACGCCATTGTCAAGCTGCGCATCGATCTGGCGCCGAGCCTGAGGATCCTGCAGGTCGCCCCGGACGGCTGGGAACTGCCGCCATTCAGGCCCGGACAATTCGCCGTGCTTGGCCTGCCGGCTTCCGCTCCCAGAAACCCCGGGGCCGAGCCCGAGGATCCGCCCCTGCCCAAGGACAGCTTCCTGAGAAGGGCCTACTCCATCGCCTCTTCTTCCCGCGATCACGAGTTCCTGGAGTTCTACCTGGTGGAAGTCCGGTCCGGAGCCCTGACCCCCAGGCTCTTTGCCTTGAAGGAGGGGGATCGGCTTTGGCTCGGCCCGAAACTGACCGGCCTGTTCACCCTCGAACAAGTACCCGCGGACCAGAACGTTGTGTTCATCGCGACGGGAACCGGCCTGGCCCCCTACATGTCCATGTTGCGTACCGGCCTCGAGGCCGGCGGGACCCGGAGGTACGGAGTCATCCACGGCGCCCGGAATGCCCATGACCTGGGCTACCGCGAGGAACTCGTGGCCATGGAGCGTCTGGCTCCGAATTTCACTTACATCCCGGTTCTCACCCGTCCCGAAACGGAACCGGTGCCCTGGAAGGGGCACACAGGCCGCCTTCCGGAATTCTGGAAGACCAGGGTCCTGGAACAGGCCTGGGGGTTCCAGCCGTCACCGGCCGACACGCATTTCTTTCTGTGCGGCAACCCGGCCATGTTGGAGGCCATGGAAGCCATGTTGGAAGCCGAAGGCTTCACCGAGCACTCCCCTCGGCATCCTGGGCAGATCCATCTGGAAAAGTATTGGTGAATGGCTCCAATCCGTCCCGTTCAGCCGGCGTGCGCTCCAACCGGGTTCAAGACATCCTTGACCACCGCCGCCAGGATGGAGTCCACGCGCAGGTCCGCGGTGGCGGGTCCGTCCGCGTCTCCAGCCGGCTCCAGCGCCCTGGCGCATTCGGCGATCATCCAGGCGGCCGGGTCCGGGCCGATCTTGCCCGTATCGATGACCAGGTCGAAGGGCGTAGCGCTTCCCCAGTCCGCCCCGTAGACGGATTTGATGAACTCGTCCTGGAGCCGGTCATTGGCCTTGACGACCTCCTCGGCCCGGCTGGCTTCGCCGATGGCGGGCAACTCTTCCACCCGCTTGATCCGCAACGCCAGGGGCGCCTGGACGCGAACATTCAGGACATCCACGTAACCTTGCAGGATGGCGAACCCTCCGCGCCCCAGGATGACCACATCGCCATGCTGGGCCAGAGCGCAGATGGAGTCGTTGAGCATGCCCAGGATGTTGTTTCGCTGGTCGCGCTTCTGGGGGCTGAACCGGTCCCAGAACCCCGGGATCGATTCATACTCATCCTTCAAACTGGACAGGCCATAGTCTCGGAGGATGGCCTCGATCATGTCCTTGCCGGCCAGGTGGTAGCCAAGCCTCTGGGCCGCCTGTTCCGCGATGATGCTACCTTGACTGCCGAATTCTCTGGAAACTGTGATGACAGACATTATCGACCTCCTTTGGCAAGGAGCCCTCGACTGGCGTTGTGGAAACCTCGGGATCAAAAAGGCATGCGGGCCGAGGACTCCGGTTCAAGTATAGGGTTTCCGCAAGCTTTCCCACGGCCAAAGGCCAGACCCGCGGATCAAGGAGTTCCCCATGAAGAAGCTTCAGATGTTGCTTGAACGGCTACTGGAGGAAGTTGAACGGGAGGAAGGAGAAATTTTCGAGCCACAGCCTTTCCAGCAACCTTCCGGCGAGGCCGGGGCCCACGTGCATTGACGGTGCCGAGCGCCCGGATTTCGAGCCTGAGCCGTTTCCTGGCAGCCGAGATCAAGGCCCTCATCGAGTCCCTTCCGGATGGTGTGCTGATCGGGATCCGGGACGGGGTCTCCATCTGCAACCCTTCGGCGCTGCGTATCCTGGGGATCTCATCCATGGCTTCCATCAGAGAACCCGGCGAGCAGATCCGCACCTTCAACCTGCGCTGGCCGGACGGCAGGACCATGACGGTGCCGGAGTTGCCCTTCGTGCGCGCGCTGAACGGCGAGACGGTGATCGACGAATACCTCCTCACCCGGCCCAATACTGGCGGGGAGGCCTACCTGCGCACGGCGGCCGCCCCCATCCTTGATGACGGGGAGATCTCCGGCGCCGTGGCGATCCATACGGACCTGTCGGACCTTCGGCTGCAGGCGGAGCACGTGCGGCTGGCCCGCGATCAGGCCGACCGGCTCGCCGGCGAGCGCTCCCAGGAATTGAGCCAGGCCCATGTGTCCCTGGCCAAGGCGCTGGCGGAAGTGGAACAGCTGAAGGACCGGCTCGAGGCCGGGAATGCCTACTTGCACCTGGAGAACAACTGTCAGTACCAACTTCGACGAGGTGATCGGCCAAAGCGAAGCGTTCCGGGACGTGTCCTTCCGGATCGAGACCGTCGCGCCCCAGGACAGCACCGTCCTGCTCCTGGGCGAGACCGGGACCGGCAAGGGGCTATTGGCCCGAGCCATCCATGCCCGGAGCCAACGGAAGGACTGGCCTCTGGTGATCGTGAACTGCGCCAGCCTTCCAGGCAGCCTCATCGAAAGCGAACTGTTCGGTCGCGAGAAAGGGGCGTTCACCGGGGCGGACGCCCAGCAGGTCGGCCGTGTCGAGCTGGCGGACCATGGCACCCTGTTCCTGGATGAGATCGGCGAGCTTCCCCTGGAACTCCAAGGCAAGCTGCTCCAGTTGATCGAGGATAAGGAATTCTGCCCCTCGGCAGCCCCAGGACCACCAGGGTGAACGTGCGGATCATCGCCGCCACCAACCGGGACTTGAAGGAAGAGATCGCCAAAGGCCGGTTCCGGGAAGACCTGTTCTACCGCCTCAACATCTTTCCCGTGGAGGTTCCGCCGCTGCGCCAGCACCGCGAAGACATCCCGTTGCTGGTCCAGCATTTCCTCCACAAGTTCTGCGGGGAGATGGGCAAGGAGATCAGGCAGGTCTCCAAGGCTACGTTGAAGAGGCTGGCCGATCATTCGTGGCCCGGCAACGTCCGGGAACTGGAAAACGTGATCGAGCGGGCCGTGATCACCACCCAGGGCGACACGCTCCAGGTGCTGGACCGGTTCAGCCCATCCTTCCCCGAGCCCGAAGACGCCGGCAGCCAAACCCTTGGCCCGGCTCGGGAACCGGCCACGTAAAAGGTGAGCCGGGCAGTGCCATGGGGCCGGACGGATCCGGTCCGGTGGCCGCCAGCCGAAAAGGGGGGTGGAGAACCCTCGGGAAAGGCCCATCTTTGCTTGGAAAGTTCAACTTGGGGACAGGGTTCCCCAACGGGAAAGGGACTACCTTGCGACGCGCACTGCTGGTTCTCGCTTCATCCATCCTCATGTTCACCGGATGCCTGGTCGAGACGCGGCCCGGGGGGGTCGAGGCGGTACCGGTGCTGCCGGCTGTGGTGGAGGTCGGCCCCGACGGCTACTTCCAGCACCAGGGACACCACTACTTCTACGACCATGACCGGTGGTACTACGCCGACACCCGGAATGGCCCGCGCCATGAGCTCCCAAGTTCCCATTGGCCCAAGGAGACCCGGCGCAAGCCGCAGTGACGGGCCCAGGCACCGGGCCGTCCAGGCCTGACTGGCGTCCTGGTCTGGAGCCGGCCGCGTCTGCCATTCGCCACGCCGGCTGCGGGCTCCAGTCCAGCCTTGGGCGGCCAACCCGATCCCAGGCGGAGCGCGCGGTGCCGAGGTACGCAACGGGCCGGCCCGGCGGCCGTGATATCCTGGATCCCGACCCGAGCATCTGGAACCAGCCGTAGCATGCTTCCGCATGGGCTATCTGTCCTGTCGGAACCAGGAGGCCCCATGTCCGAACCGGATCTTGCTTGCGAACTGCTGGACATCCGGCACCACCTGCACAAGATTCCCGAAACCGGCTTCCAGGAGTTCCAGACCTCCGACTACGTGGCCGGAAGGTTGGCTGCCTTGGGGGCGGAGGTGGTCCGCGGCGTCGGCGGCACCGGGGTGGTGGGCACCCTGCGGCGCGGCGCCGGGGCGCGTGCCATCGGCCTGCGGGCGGACATGGACGCCCTGGCCATCCCGGAAGCCGGAACCTCCCCATACCGTTCCCGGCACGAGGGCCGCATGCACGCCTGCGGCCACGATGGCCACATGGCCATGGTCCTGGGCGCTGCCTCCCTGCTCAGCCGGGCCGGCGGCTGGAGCGGCACCGTCCGGTTCGTGTTCCAGCCTGCGGAGGAGCCCGGCAAGGGCGCCAAGGCCATGCTTGAGGATGGTCTGCTCACCCGTTTCCCGATGGACGAGATCTACGGCATCCACAGCATGCCGGGTCTTCCCCTGGGCCACGTACTACTTGATCGGTTCCCAGGTCCATCGGTAGACCAGCGACTTGCCCTTCCCCGTGTCGATGGGATCCGTGGTGTTGATGAACCGGTCTCCATCCATTTGGGGGTGGGTCTTCAGGTCGTGGCCCCGCAGGTTCGGCCACAGGCTCCCCAGCATGTGGCTGGTGGAGACGGCGGCGGCCGGGTCGCAGGTGTAGGTCCCATAATCGGCGTAGTAGCCGAGCGCGGCTTCCACCATTCCCTTCTTGCTTGCATTGTAGAAATCAACATCAGGCTTCACCTTGCGGCGTCACCATCCTCCCCTTGCCGAGGCAAGTCAATATTTCCTGAACCAGAAGCGCCCTTGCCCCGGACCGCCGGGGCCCCGTTCTCACTATGCTGCTTGCCTGGCCTGAAGCTGGGGAAGGCAACTGGCAGGGCGCGGGGTCCTGGGTAATCCGTATTTTCGGTACAACCTGATTTAATTTAGCAATTATGAATATAAAGATGAAATGTCCTGACATTTTTGACGGTTTTGGTCAATTTTTTTGAAGCACCTCGGTCCAGGTAGACTCATAATTGCCGCGGCTTGAAAAAATCAATTTTTTAATTGCCAACTCAATGAATTTACCTAGAAGTCCTTTGATGCTCATCCCGCCCCGGACCTCCACCGGATGCATGGATCCCGTTGGACCGAGGCCCAGTCCTGGCGGAAATCAAACCAACGGTTCGGAGGGTAGATCGCCCCTTGCCTGGTCCGGCGGAGGTGACCAGCCAGCATGGATTTCGCCGTTGCTCCGGGGCTAGTCGCCCTGGTGAGAGATCACGATGAAACAGAGGGGTTGGAAATTTACGGCACCAATGAATCAATAAAGACGTGCGTCGCTACTTATGCTAACGCTCTCCTTCTCCAGCGATGTCGAACCCGCTTCCCTGGCTCGAGTCCTGGCCGATTCCACTTGTACCCTTGACTGGCTCAAACCATCGGACATCCCGGCCATGCTGGACCTGTTCCGCCGTGGTCTCACCCCTGCCGAACTGTCCCGAAGCATCTACTCCGCACGGGGGGCCGATAAGTTCCTCCTCGCACTCGTCCAGGACCCAGGGCAGCAACATCATGAACAGCTTTGGGGGGTCAAGGATCAGGCCTGCAGGCTGTTGGGGGCGGCCCACACCCGGAACTTGGTGGAAACCAGCCACCTCAACTTGATCACCGTGGAACCCGACTTCCAGTGCCAGGGGCTCGCCTCATGGATGCTGGCCCATTGGGAACGGCTTGCCCGGACCCAGGGCGCCTCCTGCCAGACCCTTGACGTAGCGGAAAGCAACCCCAGGGCGCGGAGGCTCTATGCCAGGCACGGGTTCGCGGTCACCGGCCAAACCCACCAATACCGGTATCGCGGCAGAGCCACGGCCGCATGCGGCGCTGGTTGGTCCCTGCACCAGTGGCAGGAAGCTCAGGCCAGCTTCAGGGAATACGGGTTCGGGCGATTCTGCATGGAACTGGAAGGGCAGTGCTTCCAGGTGGATCTTGCCCGGGCTTTCCGCATTCCGGACCCAGACTCCAGAATCCTCTCATTCCTGGCCTGGCTGGATCCGGGGCGGGAGATTCTGCTGAGGACCGACCTCGTCGACCCCGAGGGTGAGTGGGAAGCGACCGGATGCCTCCTCCGGATGCGCAAGGACGTTCGGGTGATCCCGTACCCGCCTGCCGACCCTAGGAGCCTGACTACGTATTAGAAGGTCCCGCGATGGTGGCACCGGCCATGGCGAGCGCACTCACGTCGAGGTGGACCGCCAGCGCCCCTTTCACGAGGCACCCCTTGGTGGGGCTGGACGTTTGGCCCAGCCCGGATGCGACAGCCGAAGCCCCCGGTCCTGCCCGATCCTGCCCAGCAGGACAGCTCTCATTTCCCGCAGCAGCGCTTGAATTTCTTCCCGCTGCCGCAAGGGCATGGGCTGTTCCTCGAAGGGGTCCCGGCCGGCCGGGGCCTCTGGCTCTGCCTGGCGATGATGGACGCGATGGTCTCCGGGGTGAGCCTGGGAACCTCGAACGCCTCGTCCTCCTCATCCTGATCGTCGAAGAGATCCTCCTCCTCTGGCTCGAATTCTGGCGTCAGATCCCCTTCCAGGCGCTCCAGGTCCAGGATGGCATCCTCCACCAGGTGATGGGCCTGGAGGAATCGGCGCTGCACGTGGCCGGCGTTGAGCTGGAGAGCCTCGTGGAACGTGTCCAGGCTGATGATTTCCTCATCGACCCATCCTCGCTGGAACGCCTCCTCCAGGCGGGGCACCAGGGAGTGCAGACGGCCGTCATCGATGCTGCAGGCCAGCAGGGCCCAGGCCGTGGCATCCTCCTCCTGCCCTCGGGTTTCGAACACCTTGAACAATTCCTCGAAACGATCCACCAGCCGGTCCCAGGCAAGGAGGCCTTGCAGGCCCAGCACCAGGAGGGCTTCCATGGCCGCGGAACGGGCGAAGGGGTCCAATCCGGGATCGGCAGCCAAGGCCATCAGAGTGTCGGCGTCTCCCCCGCAGGTGGAAGCCAGGAGGGAGGGCATGATCTCGGAAACCTGGCCGTCGAACGCCGCCTCCTGGGCATCGTCGGGCAGACGGAGAATGGCCTGCAGCAGGGGGAAGGCCTTCGCTTCCCGGAACTGGGCCAGCAGGAGCAGGGCCGGGAAGGGCCCGGCGCACACCTCGTCCCGGGCCAGGCCCCCGGCCTCCCCCAGAACCTCCTCCACGATCCCCAGGAGGCCGGGGATGACGGCTTCCGGCCGGTCCATGGCGGCGTTCATCGCCTCGAAGCGATGCTGGGCCTGCACGGACCTCAATTCGCTCAGGATCTCGGCTGGTGTCATGGCAGTCCCCCCACAATCCTATAGTGCTAAAGCCGGGCGATGGGAGTTCATGGAGTGAATCGGATCTTGGCCACCAGCACGAGGACCGTCTGCAGGAGGATCAGGACATTCCCCACCACCACCGGAGTGGACCCCGTACGGAGCCCATACCAGATCCAGAGCACCAACCCCACCGTGATGACAAGGTACATACCCAGGGAGATGTCCTGGACGGATCGGGATCTCCAGACCTTGATGACCTGGGGCAGGAACGCCAAGGTGGTTGTGGCTCCCGCTGCGTAACCAATCCAGTCGTCCATCTCCAACCTCGCTCAGGCCATCCCACTGGATGCCCACACCGAGGGGCGGGTTCCGGAGATTCATCCACCCCCGGGCGAAGTGGTCCATTCCATGCGGACCGCGCCAGCGCCGGTATGATCGAAGCCATGCGGCCGATTGAAGGAGTGAGCCATGACCCCGCGCGATCCTGAGACCCTCAACGCCACCCTCCACTACACCCTCATCCGGTACATCCTCGACCACGGCCACGCCCCGGACCGGAAGGACCTGGGACGCATGCTGGACCTGCCGGAGCCGGAGGTGACGGCGGCCCTGGACCGCCTGGCCGAGGGCCACGGGGTGGTGCTGCATCCCCACCAGCCCGAGGTGTGGGCCATTCATCCGTTCGCCCTGGCGCCAACGAATTTCTGGGTGCGCAGCGGCGATCGGGCTTGGTGGGGCAACTGCGCCTGGTGTTCCCTGGGCATCGCCGCCCTGGTGGGCCAGGACGTCACCATCAGCACCACTTTCGGTGCCGAAGGACGCCCGGTGGACCTGCACCTTCACCAGGGCCAGGTCCTGGAGCCGGACGTCCTGGTCCACTTCCCGGTCCCGATGCGCCGCTGCTGGGACAACGTGGTGTATTCCTGCAGCAACATGCTCGTTTTCGAAGACCGGCCCGCCGTGGAAGACTGGTGCCGCCGGCACCGGATCCCCCTGGGCGATACCCAGCCGCTCTCCCGGTTCTGGCCCTTCGCCCGCGAGTGGTACGGCCGGCACCTGGACCGCCAGTGGCGGAAATGGACCAGCGATGAGGCCCGGGACCTGTTCCAGCGCCATGGTCTCACCGGGGACACCTGGGAGGTTCCTACTGCGGGGACGCGGTTCTGACAGGAACGATCTGCCGACCATCCTCGCACGGTTCCCGCGGCTTGACCTTGACTGCGGATCCAGGACGACCAGACCAGGAGACCGTTCCATGTTCACTGTCCAACGCCCCGTAGGCTCAGGTTTTGGAGCCGCCACCTCCGCGGAGGAAGTCATCCGGACGATCGACCTGTCCGGCAGGACCGCCATCGTCACCGGCGGCTATTCCGGGATCGGCCTGGAGACCACACGGGTCCTGAGCCAAGCCGGCGCGACCGTGATCGTGCCAGCCCGGACCCCGGACAAGGCCCGCGCCAACCTGGCCGGCCTGGCCCGGGTAGAGCCCGCCGCCCTCGACCTGCTGGACCCGGCCTCCATCGACGCTTTCGCCCGCGTCTTCCTCGCCAGTGGGCGGCCCTTGCACCTGCTGATCCACAGCGCCGGAATCATGGCGTCACCCCTGACCCGCGACCGCCGCGGCTATGAAAGCCAGTTCGCCACCAACCACCTCGGCCATTTCCAGTTGGCGCTCCGGCTCCTGCCCGCCTTGGCGAGCGCCGAAGGCGCGCGGGTCGTCGCCCTGTCCTCGCGTGGGCACCGGTATTCCCCGGTCGATTTCGAGGACCCCAACTTCGAACGCCGGCCGTATGACAAGTGGCAGGCCTACGGCCAGTCCAAGACCGCCAACGCCCTGTTCGCGCCTGGACTGGACCGGCGGACTGCGGAGCAAGGCGTGCGCGCCTTCGCCGTGCACCCCGGCGGCATCCTGACCGACCTGACGCGCTACTTCACGGATGAGGACCTGAAGCGCTACCACTTCATCCGCCAGCCCGACGGCAAGATCGTGCCCGACCCCGCCCTTCCCGCTTTCCCGTTGAAGACCGTCGCCCAGGGCGCCGCGACCACCGTCTGGTGCGCCACCAGCCCCATGCTGGAGGGCATGGGCGGGGTTTATTGCGAGGATTGCGATATCGCCGAGGAGATCCCCGGGGATATGACCACACCGGCCGGGGTGGCGCCTTGGGCGTGCGACCCGGAGGCCGCGGAGCGGCTGTGGACGCTGAGTGAACGACTCACGGGGGCCAGTTTGGAGCCGTGATTTGAACCACATCGAGTCACGCGCGAACACCAAGGCTATAATCGACATTCGCGGGCAACGATCCCTTGAGTGAAGGTGCGTTGGGAACACCGCGTCACCATTGGCTCCTTTCCCTTCGTGAAGATTCCCCTCTGGCCTCATCCCCCGGGCGGAGTTTTCCCATCGTTCCTTAACATTTCTTCACATCTGGTTGAGGTATTGCTGATGTACAGCTTCAAGAATGATTACGGCGAAGGTGGGCACCCCCGGATCCTCCAGGCTTTGCTGGAAACCAACCTGGAACAGGTGCAGGGCTATGGGGAGGACCGCTTCACGCTGGAGGCGGTGGAACTGATGCGCAGGCGCATGGACCGCGGCGACGTGGACATCCACCTGTTCTCCGGGGGCACCCAGACCAACCTCACCGCACTCTCGGCCTTCCTGCGTCCGCACGAGGCCGCCGTGGCGGCCCGAACCGGACACATCCTGGTCCACGAGACCGGCTCCGTCGAGGCGACCGGGCACAAGGTCATCGCGGTCGACACGGAGGACGGCAAGCTGCGGCCAGGGCAACTGCAGGCCGTGCTGGACCTCCACACCGACGAACACATGGTCAAGCCCCGGCTGGTCTACCTGTCCAACTCCACGGAGATCGGCTCGATCTACCTCAAGGATGAACTGAAGCAGCTGAGCCGGTTCTGCCGTGAGCATGACCTCTACCTATACCTGGACGGCGCGCGGCTTGGTTCGGCCCTGTGCTCTGAGGAGAACGACCTGGACCTGGCCGACATCGCCCGGTTGACCGACGCCTTCTACATCGGCGGCACCAAGAACGGCGCCCTGCTCGGGGAGGCCCTGGTCATCGGCCGGGACAACCTGAAGCAGGAGTTCCGGTTCCACATCAAGCAGAAAGGCGCCATGCTGGCCAAGGGACGGCTGCTGGGCATCCAGTTCCTGGAACTGTTCCGGGACGACCTCTTTTTCGACTTGGCCCGCCACGCCAACGCAATGGCCGCCCTGATGCGGGACGGATTCACCCGGCTGGGCTACGGGTTCCTGACCCACTCGCCCTCCAACCAGATCTTTCCGATCCTGCCCAACCGGATGATCGACCGGTTGGCTGAGCACTTCGAGTTCCACGTCTGGAGCAAGGCCGGGGAAGGGGCCTCCGCCATCCGGTTGGTGACCTCCTGGGCAACCCGGGAGGATGCGGTTGCGGCCTTCCTGGCGGAGCTCGCGGCCGCGCATGGTTGAGCGTCACGATGCCACTGCGGCCGGGGTTGCCTGGGTTCATCGGTGACCCTTTCCTGATCAAGCGCTGCGGGGTCGATACACGGAGGTGGAACACCGCCGACGAGGACATTCCGGCGAAATCATCCGCTCGGTTGGATCGCGATCAGCGATCCAACCGAGCGGACCAGGGTGAAATGAAGGGACCTGACTATTTACCTGGACAGGTTCTTAGAGGGTGTCTGCAAAATAAATTGACAAAGCACAAAAATAGTCACATCCTTGCTTAACAAGCAAAGGAGGTGGCCATGGAGGAGGTTCACCGAGGTCCCGGCCGGCCCAAATCACTTGCCGCCGAGGAATTGTTGGTGTTGAAGGAAGTAGTCGAAGCAAGGCCAGATATTTCGCTTAGGGAACTGGTCAAAGTCCTGGTGGAGCGTTGCGGCAAACACGCTGCGCCCATAACCGTGTCTCGTGGTTTGAAGGGACTCGGGATCCATAAAGTTCCCGCCAGGAAGGCGCCATCGGAGGAACAACCGAAAATCAAGACAACTCGGTACCGAGCCATCCATCGGCGGGAACCTGCGTCAGGCCGTTACCCATCAAGTCTAACGGACCATGAATGGCAGGCCCTTTGCGCCATCCTGGAACCTGAACAAGACCGAGGACGCCCCCGGGTTCATGACCGCCGGGCCATGTGGGACGCGGTGTTCTATCTTGTGCGCGGGGGGGGAGCTTGGCGCATGCTCCCATCGAATCTACCTCCCTACAAAGCCGTGTTCGCGTTTTTCGCCAGGGCGCGCGACTCAGGCCTTCTGGAGCAGGTCTATCAACGCTTGCATGCCCTGTGGCGCGAGCGGAGCGGACGGAATGAATCTCCGAGCGCGGGTGTGGTCGACAGCCAGTCGGTTAAGACGACTGAAAAAGGGGGCTCTGCGGCTTCGACGCGGGGAAGAAGGTAAAAGGTCGGAAGCGTTTCGCCGTGGTCGATACCCTTGGCCTACCGATCTCCATCCAGATCCTTTCGGCCTCAGTGCAGGAACGTGACGGAGCTCCTTCCGCCATCGTTGAGGCCAAGCGGCGAGCGCCAAGGCTCACATGCATCTGGGGTGACTCCGGTTTCGCAGGGCGTTGTGTTGACCAGGTGCAGGAGAAGGCTGGGATCACGCTGAAAATCGTTAAGCGCTCCGATGAAGGTGATGTCCGCCGTTGGTGCGCCGGGGAATCGACGCCTACAGCCCTGGCAGTTGGCTTCAAGGTCCTTCCCCGGCGCTGGGTTGTTGAGCGCACTTTCGCCTGGCTCGGGCGCTATAGACGGCATTCGAAAGATTACGAAGCCAATCCCGAGAGCAGCCTAGCGTGGGCATACATTGCCTTTGTCCGCCTGCTGGTTCAGAGATTTGCAATTTTGATGGAAGCAGCTTGATTTTGCAGACACCCTCTTAGTCAGGTCCTGTCGTCTTGGACCGGGCCTTCCAGATTCCCAGGGGTATTCCGTCTCTCGATGAAAAGACTGGAACCCTCTATCCGCTTGGCTTCCTTCTTGGCCAACGATACGGCGGCCGCGACCTCATGGTTGCTGGGGAAGGCCCCGGGCAGGACTCTCAAAGCGCCGATGGACAAACTGAACAGGGGATGCTTCACCATGTGCTTTTTGCGGTCCTCGCTGGTGTAGCCGCTGCTGGCCTGCTCTTCCTGGCTGAAAAACTGGCCTTTGCTCTTTTCAAATTCGGCCGGCAGGTCCCTGCAGCGCCGCTCCCAATCAGGGCTGCGGAAGACAATCAGGAAATCGTCGCCGCCAATGTGGCCGACGAAATCCAGAATGGGCTCGCATATGCCTTCGATCAGATTCCCGGTCCATCGGATCACTTCGTCGCCCCGTCCATAGCCATTGACGTCGTTGTAAGGCTTGAAATGGTCCAGGTCGCAGTAGCACACCGTGAAAGGCTGCTCCAGTTGGAGCAGATCGTCCAGGTACTCGTTTATGGGGACATTTCCCGGCAGACCTGTGAGGGGATTGGCGTAGCGCGCGGCGTGGATCTGCATCTGGGTGATCTCCCGCATGAGGTCGTGTCCGCTCCCCAGGCCCGCGTACTGCCCGTCGCGGGTGAGGATGAAACCATGGAGGATGTTCCGAGGATCCGATTCCACGATGAGTTTGCTCAACTCGGGCAAGCTGATCCGGTGGTCGACGACCAGGAAGGCACGGTCCATCAGGACCTCGCAGGGACGCTTGCCGTAGAGCTCCGGGGTGAACGGCCTGGCCATCAGGTCCGTGAACGTGTACCGGTTGATCAAGCCCACGGGAACGCCATCCTTGACTACGGGAATGGACTGGAGTTCACGCTCCAGGGCAAAGCGTCTAGCTACCTTCCAGTTGGGGACTGAGGGCGCCAGAGGAAGAACAGCCACCATCAGACGCGCCGCGGTCGGACGGCCTTCGGTGATCCGTGCAGTGCGGGGCGAGGAACGGGAACCTTTGCGAACCAGGGCCCGGATTTCCGGAGACACCCCTTCGTGGGGAATGGGGACCGGACGCCCGATCAAGTAGCCCTGGCCCAGGTGCATGCCCATGTCCATGATCACTGCCAGATCGGCCTCCAGCTCGATGCCTTCAGCCACCACCTTGGCCCCGGTTTTGGCGGCGATTTCAAGCAGAGAACGAAGGAGCTGGCTCTTCACCGGATCCTGGCTGACGCCGTGGATGAAATGCCTATCGATTTTCCCGTATCCTGGACGCAGTTCCGACCATAAACGTAGCCTGGAGAAGCCCTCCCCCAGGTCATCCATCGCAATACTGAACCCCAGGTTCCGGAACAGGTCGGCAGTCGTCACCAGTTGCTTGAAGTCGTAGACCGGCTGATTCCCGGTCATCGTTGTCGGTCAAGCGGCTCGACGGGCCAGCCGCGGGAACTGCCCCCTGGATGGCGGGGCTGTCGGACCTTCTCAAGCTGGCTCCGGTTCGCCAGGACTTCGCGCTCATAGGTTTCGGGCTGGCTCCTGAGGTCCGGCCACGCCGGGTCGAGACCTCTGCGGAGAACGCTCCCGTCAGGGCCGAGCACCCTGCCCTTGCTGGTGTCGTGCAACTGGAGGTCCAGCAATTCAATGACCTGGGCAGCCGCTTGAGGATCCACCAGCGGGAAGACGACCTCCACCCGGTAATCCAGGTTGCGCGGTACCAGGTCGCCGGAGGCCAACAGAGTCTCGGACTCGCCGCCGTTCCAGAAGTGGAACACCCGCGCGTGTTCCAGGAAACGATCGATGATGGACACGACCCGGATCCTTTCGGAAAGCCCGGGCACCCCTGCGCGCAGACAGCAGGCCCCCCGCACGATGAGATCGATGTCCACGCCATCCTGGCTGGCTTCGTAGAGCCTCTGGATCATGGGAGGGTCCACCAGGGCATTCATCTTGAGGACCATCCGCGCCGGCTTCCCGGCCAGGGCATGCTCCCGCTCCCGGTCGATCTTGCTGTACATGGCCTTCCGGAACTGCTGGGGCGCGAGGATGAGCAGGTTCATCGTGGGGGGGTGAGTATAGCCAGTCAGGAAGTTGAAAAGGTTGGACAGGTCCTCGCCGAACTCCCGCCTGGCCGTGAACAGGCCGATGTCGCAGTAGGACTGGGAGGTGCCTTCGTTGTAGTTGCCCGTGGAGAGATGACAGTAGCGGCGGATCCCGCCGGGCTCCTGGCGGATGACCAGGCAGACTTTTCCGTGGATCTTGTATTTTGGCAGCCCATAGACCACATGCACCCCCACCTTCTCCATGCGGCGGGCCCAGGCGATGTTGGCTTCCTCGTCGAACCGTGCGCGCAGCTCCACGATGGCGGCCACCTGCTTGCCGAGTTCCGCGGCGCGCTCCAGGACCATGGCGACCGGGCTGGTGGGGCTGAGCCTGTACAAAGCCACCTTGATGGCCAGGACCCTGGGGTCCTCCGCCGCCTCCCGTATGAACCGGACCACACTGTCGTCGAAGCTCTGGTATGGGTGCATGAGCAGGATATCGTTCCTGGCGATGGCTTCGAAGACGCTGGCGCGGGCCGCCAACTGGGGCACCGGCAGCGGCGGTAGCGGGGGATACTTGAGGTGGGGGAGGTCCAGCTGGTCGTACAGCTGCGTCAGGTCGGAGAAGGCGGTCAGGCCCTCGGTGGGGTACAGGTCCTCGGGGGCCAGTTCCAGGTTTACGATGAGCATCTCCAGCAGCACCGGGCTCAGCCCCTGCTCGTATTGCAGACGCACCACCGCCCCCCGCCGGCGGCTGCGCAGGTGTTCCTCCACCAGCTTCATCAAATCTTCGGAGGGATCCTCCTCCACTGGGAGATCGGAATCCCGGGTCACCCGAAGGGTGTGGCAGTTGCGGATGGAGTAGCCCTGGAATGCCTGCTCCAGGTGCATCCGCACCAGATCTTCGATCATCACGAACCGGTGCCCCCCGGGGGCTGCCGGAACCCGCAGGAACCTCGGCGAGGCGGTGCCCGGCACGTGGATGATGGCCAGGGCCGAGGCCGGAGGGCCGGGTTTCTGCCGGTATTCCCCAGACTCCAGCTCGGCCATCAGCACCAGGATCCGGTTCCCCAGGCGCGGGAAGGGGTGGCCCGGATCCACCGCCAGGGGGGTGATGAGCGGGAGCAGGTTGCGCTGGAAATAGTCCCGGAGGTAATCCCGCTGGGCCTCGTCCAGGTCCTTGGGCTCCAGGATGGCAATTCCCTCCGCGCTCAGGAGCGGCTCGATGACCTGATGGAACTCCCGGTGCTGGCGCGCGGACATGGCGTGGATCCGTTTGGACAACGTCTCCAGGAGCTGCCTGGGGGTGCGCCCGTCGGGCCCCGGCTGGGTGATCCCGGCGTCGATCTGGCGACAGATTCCCGCCACCCGGACCATGAAAAATTCGTCCAAGTTGTTGGAGACGGTGGCCAGGAACTTGACCCGTTCCAGCAGGGGGACGGCGGGATCCTCAGCCTCCTCAAGGACCCTCTCGTTGAAATCCAGCCAGCTCAACTCCCGGTTGAGGTAGTTTTCAGGCCTGGGGAATGACTGCCACATAGGGCAAATTATCTGCCGCCGCAATCATAGAGCCCGTAGTATCCGTGTAACTTCTTTAATCCCAACTCAATCTTCCTTCAGCTCGGGCCGCCGAACCGACGGGAAGCAGGGCAATATGGACCGATGTGACCGCCTTCAACTTCTTGGCCTTGATGCCGGCGACTCCGCCAGCGTGGTCCGCGCCTTTGACCTTGGTTTTTTTTCGGTCGCCCTTCTGGGCCAATTTCTCTCCGGGCGGGTTCGCTGGTTCTTCCATGAAAGGCTTGTTTGAATCCTCTTTGTGTTTCTTGCCCTTTTTCGTCATAAGGACTCGCTGGAAAGATTTCACTTTGTTCGGTAAGGTTCTGGCCCGCAACCGGTCCTTTTGAGCCTGCAACTCAATTCGTGGCGCGAGGCGTCTCGGTCCGCGCGATCTGGGATGGATCAACGGCGGACGCCGGCCGATCCAGGGGTATTATTCGTTAGGGACCAAACATCGCCGGTGTAGGGGTGTGACATTTCTGGAATTTGCCCGCACCGGGCGGATGGAGGCCTGCGGATCCATCTCCAGGATCCCCTCAATTGTTTGCATCCCTTTGTCGCTGCCGTAACGTCGAAGCTGTTTCATGGTCCCATGGACCTGGACGTCACCCTCACTGCGGACCGCGAAGAGAAGGCGGTACCCTTCGTCGCGGCTCGGATTCCCGGTCGGCTCCACATCTACACCCAGAACGCCTTCGGACTTCCTTTCACCCGTCGAGCGCGCAGGTTCCGGGCGCTCGCCGACAAGATAAGTGAATTGGCTCCTGACGTGGCGTTCCTGCAGGAAGTGCTGTTCTCCGGAGACGAGCAATGCTTCCGGATCGATGGCTATCACGCCGCTTGGATTCCCAATGGCTTGTTCAACCGTGGCGGTCTCCTCACCTTGTGCCGGGTTCCTTTGACTCGGGTGCGGTTCCACCCGTACCGCGCCCAGGGAGCCTGGCACAATTTCCAGCTTTCGGACCGCCTGCTGGGCAAGGGTTGGCTGGAGGCGGAGGCACCCGATTGGGGCCTCACCCTCGTCAACACGCACCTTGTTTCCACCTACCAGGAATCTCGCCGTTTCGTGCATGACCTGGAACAGCTTGCACAATTGAAGCAAGTGCTCCGCGGGCTGGCACGCCTAGGACCGTCGGTCCTGGCGGGCGATTTCAACTTCGTTGAAAACACGCCCTTTCACTGCCTGGCCGAAGCGTGCGTGGAGGACGTCGCCAGGGGGCTCCATCCGCTGGGCCTGGCACACCTGCAACCGAAGCTCGACCACATTTTCGTGTGCGGTTTTGGCTGGAAGGAGGCGCAGGCCAGATGGGTGATACCCGGCATGCTGGCCGGAACCCGGGGCGCTGTTTCCCTTTCGGATCATGCGGGCGTGTCGGTGGAACTGGATCTGGTGAACCTGCCATACCCGGCGATGGCCTAGGAAAAGTCACCCGCCTGTCGCATCCAAGGCATGTGGCCCGCCCAGCCTGTAGGCATGGATCTCACCTTGCAGAAGTCGCTCTTCAGCCTGTCCAGTTCGCTCACCGGGCTCTTCCCCCGGGCCGGGGCTCGTCTGCTTGACACAGCCCTGGTGCCTCTCCTGGGCCATCCGTGGATCGAAGGTGGTTTCCGGCGCCGCAACCGGGCCGTGCTGGATCGGGTCGGCGAACTGGGCAAGGTCCTGGTGCTGGCCGACGTTCACCTGGGAGACGCCGTGATGCTGCAGGGGCTGGTCCTGGCGATCCGGGATTTCTTTCCCGCGGCTGAAACCCATTATGTGGTTTCGCGTCATTCGCAACCTTTCCTGGAAGGGCACCCCGACGTGTCCCACCTGTGGCCCCTTTACACGGGTTCGCCGCTTCCTTCAGAAAGTGACCTGGCGCGGGTGCGCGCGCTGATATCGTACGGCGGATTCGACCTGGTGGTGAATGCTTGCCCCTCCTTCGTGCCGGGTCGTCCGCTTCCGGAACGGGGAGCCGTCCTGGATTTCCTGACCCATGCGCCGCACCTCGTCCGAAACGAATATGCGCCAACCGAACCCAACCACTTCCTGTTTCAAAGTCATCGGTTCCTGGCGGATCTGTTCAAAGAACGATGGCCTCCCCAGCGGCCGGATGACATTCGAGGCGCCCGTGTCTTCTTGGGGGATGAGGCGGTGGACGCGGCCGACGCATTCCTGGACTCGGCGCGAGCTGACCGAAAGGAACCGTGGGTCATGCTCAATCCAGACGGCGCCTCGCCTTATACGAGGCCACCCGAGGCTTTTCTCGCGGCCTTGCTGAGGCGATTGGTAGCCGGCGGGGCCTTCGTCCTGGTCGGGGAGGGTCATACGGATGCCGGAGTGGGAAACCGGCTTCAGGATGCCCTTCCTCCCCCCTTTCGCGCCAGGACCCTTGTGGTTCCCGCCTCACTTCCCGCCCCCGCCTACGCGTCCCTGTTGGACCGGATGGACGTCTTCGTGTCGGGAGATACGGGTCCCCTGCATTGGGGTGCGGCCCGCAAGAGCTCGCGCACGGGCAGGCGCCTCTTCTGGAACGACACAACCGTCTTTGCCCTGTTCGGTGCCACCCCGGCTCACATGTCCGGCTACGATTCCACGGAACCGGGATTCCTCCCTGCATGGCAGGACGCCCCGTCGGCGGTTTTCCTCTCCCATGCGCCTTGCCGGAACATCACCTGCCTGAACAAGCTCCACAAGACTTGCCGAATCCCCCGTTGCTTCGAGGGCTGCTCGCCCCTCCCCGTCGCGAGCGCCGTCCTGGCCCGCCTTGGGGAAATCGAGTCCATCGGCACCTCCCACCCGCTGCGTATCGTTGCGTGAGTTCGCAATTCCGTGTCCTTCGCGGCGGGCGTGCCTGACCAGGCCGCCGCAGGGACACGATCAGGGCCGGTTCACCGACTTGGCTCCGGCGGAGAAAAATTTCCCTACTTGTTACATCTCCGGTTCCAGGTGGTGCCGATAACCCAGGCAAGCCCCCTTTTCTCCTCTTATGCTTGAAGACCCCGTCAATCCGAACGAGCACCCTTTCGACCTCCTCTCCCTGGTGGGTCATGCGGAGCACGTGTACGCGGGGGATACGATAGAGGCGGTCTTCGAGGGCTTCCGGCATCACGCACGCGAATTCGTCGGAGTGCTTGAGGGCAAGCGTTTCCTGGGAATGGTCTCCCGGGGGCAGCTGGGCCAACTGCTCGGCACGCGTTACGGATTCAGCGTCCACAGCAGGCACACGGTCCGCGAGCACTTGCTGCCCGACCCCTTGGTGGTCACTCCTTCCAGCCCCTTCCTGCAAGTGCTGGATTTGGCCCTGAACCGTACCGGAGACGCCTTTTACCAGGATCTGAGTTTGGCCTCAGAAACCGGGGATTTCCTGGGGATCATCCCGGTGCCGGCGCTGGTGAGGGCCCAGTCCCGCCTGATGATGGAAAAGGTCAGTCAGGTTGAGATGCAGGGATTCGAGCTGGGCAGGAAGAACGACGAACTCTACCAAAGCATCGTCCAGCTCCGCAAGTCAGAGGACCGCTATGAGAGCCTGTTCCGTTACAGCCCCATGGCCATCGCCCTCCTGACTCCGGATGGAACCATCGAGGCTGGGAATCCGCGCATGGAGAGCCTGCTCCGGAACGGCAAAGAGGGACATGTTCATGACAACCTGGCTGGCCTGATCGACCCAGAGGACCGCCGGGCCTTCCTGGAGTTCCTGGCCTCACAGGAGGGGAGAACGGACCCGGGCGCCGCCACCCCCCGGGAATTCCGCCTCTCTCTGCCGGAACGCGGACGCAGGCTCATCCGGGCGCACACCTGCTGGATCCAGGAGACTGGGCAGGTCTGCGCGGTCCTGCAGGACATCACGGAGCTTCGGGAACTGGAGCAGAACGTCGCCCTCAACGAAAAGCGGACCATGCTGGAGACCTTGGTGGGGGGAGTCGCCCATGAGTTGAACAATAAACTGGCGCCGGTCCTGGGTTTCGCGGAGCTCCTGCGGTTCAAGCTGGAGAACGCGGGGGCGGCTGACGGGGTTCTGAACTACTGCGACATGATCGAGCAATCGGTGCGCGACAGCGCCAAGATCATCCAGCAACTGCGGCAGCTCAGCAGACCCGTCTCCCTGGAGTGCGCCGCAGTGGATCCCGCAGCCCTGGTGGATGAGGCCCTGGTGCTCATGAAGTACCGCATCCGGGCTTCGGAAGTGGAGCTGGATCTGGCCCTGCCCGCGTCTTGCCCGCGGATCTGGGTGGACCCGAACCAGATCAAGCAGGTGCTGATCAACCTGGTCTTGAACGCCTTGGACGCCATGGAGAATGCGCCCGTGAAGCGCCTGCGCATCGGCGGTTTCGTCCAGAGCGCCGAGTTCGCCATCCAGGTCACGGATACCGGGGAGGGCATTCCGTCCGACGTGATTACCCGGATCTTCGATCCCTTCTACACAACCAAGACCCTGGACAAGGGCACCGGACTTGGGCTCAGCGTCTGTCTGGGCATCGTCAAGCACCACAAAGGTTCCATCCGGGTTGAAAGCAAGCCCAAGAAAGGCACCACGTTCCTGTTGAACCTGCCCCTGGCTTCGTCGCAGGCGACCAGGGTTCTGGAACTTGCACCGGCGGTCCCCGCCTCCGAAACCCGCCCGGCCAGGAGTCGGCACCCGGTCAAGGTGCTTGTGGTGGACGACGAGGAAAGCATCACGGCCCTGGTCCATGACTCCCTGTCGACCCGGGCGGGCTGGCGCGTGACCCAGGCGCACAGCGGCCAGGAGGCGCTCCAGAACCTCCAGGAAGAAGGCGTCGACCTGCTGATCACCGATCTCCGCATGCCCAGCCTGGACGGGTTCGGGGTCCTGAAATGGGTCCACCGGGAACGGCCTGCCCTCTATCTCCGGACCCTGGTCATCACCGGGGACGCGGGCGGTTCGGTGATGGACGACGAGCTGGCCGACCTCCATCTGCCTCTGCTGTGCAAGCCGTTCTCCCCCTCCGAACTCCAACGGGTGTGCGATTCCCTGTGCACCGGGCTCGGTTAGGGCGCGTTGGAAAAGACTGGCAGGTATGGCTAATACCCATTGCCTCAGGGTCTGTGACGGCCAGGAGGGTGATGTGTTTCGTGCGCTCCATGGTCATGCGCCGATCCCGCCGGTTGTCCAGGGCTTCCTTGAGGATCGGGTAGCCTCCGACGGCGGTAGCGGCCCACCCTCCGAGGCGCATGTATTCCCGCACGGCTTCCGGTTGGAACCACACGAGCCCGGCCGAAAAGGCTATGAACCCGATCCTGGCCTTTCCGTGGGGGGATGCCGGGCCGCGTGACCGGTTCCGGGCTGAGCAGCCGGGCTCCAACTTCCAGACCTTCCAGGCGGTGGAGTTGGCTTTTTCCGAAGGCAACGCCAGGAGTTGATCCCGGGTGCGGATACGCGGTGACGTTCCTGGAGGCCCCAGTGCTCGGCACGGAAGCCTCCGCGTATCGCTGCTGCCTGGGGTTCCGAGCGCCTGATTCCGTTCAAGGTGGCGATGCCCTTTGGTCACGTCAAATTAATTAGAAACTTGTTCTAAATGGAAACAAATTCTATTATTGGAACCGGACCACGCCAGAGCGGGGAGCTTGCCCATGAATTCAAGACCATTCGTCATCCTGGGGATTGCCGGCGCGGTCCTGCCGCTGCTGGCCGCGCCCAGCGGGTCGGTCACCGGTCGCATCGTCGACGGGCAGGGAACTCCGCTCCAGGGTGCGGTCGTCCGTTTGGAGAACCCCGTCTCCGGCCACCGGCAGGAGGCCGGAACCGACGCCGAGGGGCGTTACAGCTTGTACAACGTGCCCACCGGCGAGTACCAGGTCGAGGTGGCGGCCAAGGGATTCCAGGTCTTTCACGGTACCGTTTCGGTGCCTTCCAGCCTGCCCGTGGCGTTCAATGCGACCCTGCAACTGCCCGGGGCCACCGTGGTCGTGGAAGCCGACGCCGGGCTGGTGGAGCCGCGTACGTCCTCCCACCAGGACATCGACCGCAGCACCATCGAAAAGGTGCCGGAAGTGGTCCAGAGCCGGGGGCTGGAGAACATCCTGCTCACCACCCCGGGGTTCATCCAGGACGAGAACGGGCGCTTCCATTTCCGGGGCAGCCATGGGCAGGTGATGTACGTCATCGACGGCGTTCCGGTGACCGACCAGGTCCAGGCCACCTTCTCCAACTCCCTGGACCCGGCCCAGGTGGACAGCATGGCGGTGATCACCGGGGGCATCCCGGCGGAATTCGGCGGCAAGCCGGTGGCGGTGGTGAACCTCTCCTCCAAGTCCGGCCTGGGCACCCCCGACGGATTCAAAGGCGAGGTTTCAGCCGGGGTGGCCCGGTTCGAGACCTACGAAGGCGGAGCCCAGGTCCAGGGCTGCACCGACACGTTCGGCTATTTCGTGGCCCTGGCCGGATCCCAGAGCGACCGCTTCCTGGACCCCGTCAACTTCGACAACCTGCACAACCACGGAACCACCAGCCGGATCTTCACCCGGTTCGACTGGATCCTTTCAGACCAGGACACCTTGAGATTCTCCGTGAGCGGCGGCAAGACCGGCCGGGATGTGGTGAACCTGGCCAGCCAGGAGGCGGCCGGGATGAACCAGCGGGTGACGGATGGGGACAGCAACCTGAACCTGGGCTGGACCCACCTGCTCAGCGCCACCCAGAGCCTGGACGCCACCCTGTTCTACCGGCACAGCACCGCCGACCTGGATCCGACCGCTTCCCTGCAGCCCGGCTACCCTGCCGGCGGACCGGACACCCCGGTCGTGGCCCAGCAGACCCGCTCCCTGGACAACCAGGGCGCCCTCCTCGCCTTCACCCAGAAGGAGGGCGGGCACACCTTCAAGACCGGACTGCAGTACGTGCGCTACCCGGTCCACGAGCAGTTCGCCTTCGCCATCACCAATCCCGGCAATGCCCAGATCACGCCCATCCCGCCCGGGTTGCTCCCCTACACGCCCGCATCCACCGGCGGCGGCGGCCAGATCTTCAATTTCAACGAGGGCATCACCCCGTCCCTGGCCTCCGCCTTCGTCCAGGACGACCTGGCCACGGGCAACTGGAACTTCGGCCTGGGCTTGCGCCTGGACAGCTACCATGGGCGGAACTATGTCAAAAACCAGTTCCAGCCCCGGCTGGGCGCCACCTACACCATCCCCTCCTCCCGGACCCTGTTCCGGGCTGCCTACGACCGCCTGCTGATCACCCCCGAAAACGAGAACCTGGCGTTCTCCACTTCCCAGGCGGTCTGGAACCTGGTGGCCCCGGCCGGAACCCAGGTGCCCAACCTGTTGCCGGAGATCCAGGACAGCTGCCTGGTCGGGATGGAGCAGCAGGTGGGCAAGTACGTGCGGGTGAGCCTGGAGTACTGGTGGAAGGACAGCACCAACTCGGCGGACAACGACCAGTTCTTCAACACCGGGCTGCTGTTCCCCATCGCCGCCGCAAAGGGCAAGTTCCACGGCACGGACTTGCGTCTGGACGTCACCCCGATCCATGGCTGGTCCGGCTACCTGAGCGCCGGAACCGTGCGCACCCTATTCTACAGCCCCACCATCGGCGGGCTCACCTCGGCCGACCCGACCATCAACGGCCCGGCCGGCACTCCGTATCTCATCGACCACGACGAGAAGTTGTGCATGCAGTGGAGCGTCCGCTACGAGCACGAGGGATTCTTCACCCAGGTGATCGGGCGCTACGACTCCGGCCTGGAGGCGGGTGATCCCACCACCGTGGCAGGCAATCCGGACTATGCCTTCGGCATCCCCTATGTCCGGGCGGAGAACGACAGCCTGGTGGGACTGAACTACCGGATCGAGCCGAGGACCGTGTGGAACCTCAATATGGGCCAGGAGTTCAAGCTCACCGAGAAGCGCTCCCTGCTGGTGGACGCCGCCCTGTTGAACGTCTTCGACAAGCAGGGCCTATACAACTTCCTCAGCACCTTCGGCGGAACCCATGTCATTCCGCCGCGGACGCTGGCGGTGCACGTCAAGTACCGGTTCTAGCAACTGTTACGGCGCTTGCGCCGTTACGGTTGCCTGTGCCCAGCACGGGAGTTCAATGCCGGAGGGTACCAACGGTGCTAGTGCGGAGGCGCGAAACGAACAAGGGCCAGTCTCCGTCTCGGACGACACCTGGGGAAACCCTGGAGGACCTGGTGTACCGGCCCTCCCTGACCGAAGGCAACCGGGCGGTGCGGGGCCTGGGGTTCCGGGGGGCGGGGCCGGTGGCGCTGGCCGTGTACGCCCTTCTGGCTGCCGGGGTGGCCCTGGCCGCCCGCCATCGGATGACGGAACCGAAAGGGGTCCCCTTGGTGGCCATCGTTCTCCAGGAAGGTCCGGACTTGCCGGATCGGACTCCCGGACCGCCTCCGAGCGCACCGGCGCGGGTGGCCCATCTGCCCGCGGCCCCGCCCTTGCACGCGCCCGCGCCTGCGCCCATGCCCCCCCCAAGGGCTGCGCCACCCGCTCTTCCGGATCCAGGCAAGCTGGTGGCTCCCGAGGCGGTTCCGGCGGCGCTGCCCAAGGAGGACCACTCCAGGGATTACGGTTCCAACACCCAGGGCGGCGCCGGCACCGGCGAGAGTGACGGCCAAACCGGCGGCGCTCCAGGAACCGGAGGAACCCGCGCGGGCGGCGAGGGTGGGCGTGGCGCCCAGGTCCTCACCCTGGACCTTTCCCGGATCGAGGTGAAATCCAGGCCACCCAGGCCCGACTACCCGCTCCTGGCCCAGAAGACCGGGGTCCAAGGCAGCGTGGTGGTCCCGATCCTGGTCGGCGTGGACGGGGTGCCCCTTTCGGCCCGGGCCGTGGACGGCCCGTCCCTGCTGCGAAGTGCAGCGGAAAAATTCGCCCTGGCTTACCGGTTCGAACCGTACCGGGTCAACGGCGTCCCCCATCCCTTCCAGTTCACCCTGACCGTCACCTTCACCCTGAAGAGGTAACATGTTCAATCCCATTTGCCTGGCCTTGGCCGACGGCGCCGGACCTGCCTTCGGGCCCGGGGCCATCTGGACCGCGGCCTCCTACCCCAACAAGGTCATCATCCTGCTGCTGCTGTTCCTCCTGGCGCTGCAGGTCTACATCGCCATCGAGCGGGGCTTCGTATACGCCCAGAGCCATGCCGCATCCCAGTCCTTCCTCAAGCTGTTCGTGGAAGCCCTGCGCCAGGGCGACTTCGAGGGGGCCCAGCTGGCCGCGGCCAGCCATGGCCGCAGCCACGTGGCCCTGGTGCTCAAGCACGGCCTGGACATCTTCCAGTATGAAAAGCAGCTCCAGGCCACCCGGGGCGACCACGATGTGATCCAGCCGGTGGAACGCGCGGTGGCCCGGGGCATCGCGGAAGTGGGGGACCTGCTGCGCCGGGGCATGCTGGCCCTGGCCACCATCGGCGCACTGGCCCCCTTCATCGGCCTGTTGGGCACGGTGATCGGCATCATCAAGGTGTTCTCCGACCTGAAGACTCGCGGGGCGGGCGATATCAACGCCCTGGCCGGGTCCATCGGCGAGGCCCTGGCCACCACCGCCCTCGGCTTGATAGTGGCCATCCCCGCCGTGTGGATCTACAACTTCTACACCGCTCAGCAGGACCGGATGACCACCCGGATCAGCAACGCGGCGTCCCAGATGGTGGACGAATTCATCCGCAGGGAGAGCCGGCGGTGAAGGCGGAGATCAACGTCACGCCCCTGGTGGACATCGTGCTGGTCCTGCTCATCGTGTTCATCGTGCTGGTTCCCGGGCTTACCAAGGCCTTGCCGGTGGCGGTGCCCAGGATGGTCCAGGCCGCCGCGCCGCCGCCGGCCGATCCACGCAATCCGCCCCTTGTGGTCACCTTGGACCGCGAGGGCGGGCTGTTCCTTCAGGCCGCCCCCATCGGGCTTGCGCGGCTGGCGGATGCCCTGGTCCCGGTGGCGCGACTGCAACCGGCGGGTCTGCGCCGGGTGTTCCTTAAGGTCGATGAGGACCAGCCCTGGCAGCGGGTGGTGGACGTGCTGGATGCGATCCGGCTGGCTTCCGACCGGGCCCGGCGGGAGACCGCCGCCCGACCCGGCTGGGCCGGGATGGACGGGGGGGACATCAAGGTCGCCGTCAGCCTGGCCAGACGCACAGCGCGTTCGTGAGACTACGTCGCCTTCGGGCATGGCCAGGCGCCTGGAAGCAAATGGCCGCCTGGCCGCCGGCCGAGTTGAGCCGTTGGTCCATCGACCAACTGGACGCGGAGCGGATCGAAACCGGGTGGTAGAACGTTTCCAGGGTCACTTCCCAGAAATTCCTTCTCTCCATGTTCGCAAAAACTACAATCTCCAGACCCCAGAGGAGGTGGCTCATGCTCGATAAGTCAACCGTCCGTCTTTTGGAAGTCCTGTTCGAGCATCTCGCCATCAGTTCGGCCCAAGGGCGGGTGTACTTGGAGCACTACCTGGAAGGTGTCCTCCACCGGGAAGGGAACCTTCAAGATCCTGACCATACAGATGACCCAGGTTTCCAGGATGGGATGCAGGGCAAACTCTCCACGCTCGTCCACTACCTTGAGGACATTGAGGATAATGAGACACCCACCGAAATCAACTGATCCTTGGAAGATGATCTGGCATTGATCAGGCTCACAGGCTTTTCCGCACACGCTGAAGGATGTCTTCCCGAAATCAGCAAGGTGTTTACTAGGGTCGGCTAGAGATGCTTGCTCCAAGATACTTAGCCAGAAAACCTTTGGTGCGGGCAATTGCATCAGTCGTCGCTTCCGGATCGTACTGGAGATGATGGCCAAGGAACATAATTCCTGCCTTGAGTGTTTCATCATCAAAGCGATGATAGGCGTTGGGATAGACGGTCAGAGCAAACTCCGGTTTCCAGTTCGTGTTGTCGTACAAACTTTTCGTACTTTTAGCTATTGATGCTGGATTGTCGTCGTCTTTCTCGCCAATAAGAACGAGGACCGGCGTATCAGGTTTCGAAGGAGGGGTGCAGAATGGATAGAAAGCCACAGCAGCTTTGAATGGACCCACTTCCTTCCCTCTATAGGACTTATCGATGATGGACATGATACCCGATCCCCCGTGTGACCATCCAATCACAAATATGTTTTTTGAATCGACAAATGCTAATTTTGACAGATATAACTTTCCAGCGTAGGCATCATTGGCTCTGTCGTAAATCCCCACAGCTCGATCTTTATCGCATATCCCATTTGGATACCCTCTTGGAGTGAAGCTATCTAATAGCAGAGCCGTATATCCCCAACTCACTAACCTTGCAGCCCATTTGGAATAGCGACTCATATCCGGCGCGTTGGTATAGCCAGAACATCCGCAAAGCATGACAACAGCCGGGAATGGGCCTTGTCCATCTGGTTTGTATAGAACGCCAGGAAGGGATGGAACCGTTGAGGCTGATGTAAGGAAATGTTTCCCTGCAGGTACTGCCACCTTCTGTGAGGGATTTGCCTCAACTACCGAAGTGAGAATCACCAGCATCAAAATGGCCATTGATAACTTTTTCCCAGCCATCACATCCTCCTTTTATTTTTTTCGGTTCCTTGCTGTTTCACGTGGGTGACGGAGTAGCGGCCCGGAGCGGCGACCCCCAGGGAGGGAAGAGGCCATTGGCACAAAAGGGCGTTGGACTGACGTTTCCAGCTCATGGATTCACAGTGGAGTGGTAGGCCATTTTCCCGGATCGGATCTGAATGATGACGACTGGCTTCATTGGATCCCGGGACTCGTCGAATTTCACCCTGCCGGAGACGCCGGGGAAATCCGCAGCCTTCAGGGCGTCCCGCAAGGCAGGACCATCGGTGGTGCCCGCCCGGCTGATGCTGTCGAACAGCAACGTGGACGCTTCGTAGGACATGGCGGCCGTGCCGTCCGGAACGGTTCCATACTTGGTTTGGTATTTCTTGACGAAATCCTGCACTTCAGGGCGGGGGTCCTGGACTGAGAAGGGGTTGGTAAAATAACCGCCTTCAACGGCATCTCCCCCCAGTTCGATGAGTTTGGGGGAATCCCAGCCGTCAGTGCCGAGAACCGGACCTTTGAACCCCTTTGCACGTGCCTGTTTAATGATCTGGGGCACATCCAGCGAGCCTGGAAGGTAGAGCAGGTCCGGCTTGGCAGGCAGGATTTTGGCGAGTTGAGGACCGAAATCCATGGTGCCGAATTGGTCAAACGGTTCGGCCACCACCTTGCCTCCCAGCGCATTAAACTTCGCTGCGAAGTTTTCAGCCGCCGATTTGAAAGCTCCATTACTTTTTTCGAAAATGCAGCCCACGTTTCTTGCTTTCAGGTTCTCGAAAGCGAACTTTGCTCCCACCTCGCTCTGCAGTCGGTCCGTGTAACAGGCGCGGAAGATGTAGTCGCCAACTTGCGTCACGTTGGGGTTTGTCGCCGTGGTGGCCACCATAGGAATGTTGTTCTGCTGACAAACCCTCCCTGCGGCTACGGCGATAAATGATTGAACGGGTCCCAGAAGTGCGACGACTTTGTCCTCCTTGATGAGGTGATTCACTGCATCCATCGTTACAGTCGGATCGGACTTGTCGTCGGCGAATATCAGTTTCACGAGATGTCCATTGATCCCCCCCTTCGAGTTGCATTCGTAGAAAGCCAGATCAAACCCCTTCCGGCTGGACGTGCCCCATGGTGAGGCTGGTCCAGTGACGGGTGCGAGGCCACCGATGACGATCTCTTTGTTGCCAAATCCTTGGTGGGTGAGTAGAGCCAAGGAAAATACAGCCGCAACCTCCAAGAAGCTGGTCATAATCCCTCCTCTTTCTATGGTTGGGGCGAGAGATTAGCAGCATTCAAACCAGGGTCAATCTTTTCCATAGGTATTTCATGTGGGTGACGGGGTAGTGGACCCCAGCGAGGTACCCCTTAGGGGCGTCAGGCCATCGAACCGCAAATTCCCAGCGAGGAGGTAGGCGATTGTGACGATGTTCCTGACGGTGCGGTAGCCTCTTGCCTTGGCCTTGGCGGCTTGGATGCCAGAGTCGCCACGAATTAGGAAGGATCACTTCACCTCGATGCCCCTCAACTTCTGGCTGGGCTTGAAGCGGATGCTCTGCCCCTTGGGGATTTCAACACTGGCTCCAGTCTTGATATTCCGGCCCATGCCGCTCTTCCGAGGACGGGGCTCGACCACGCCAAAGCCTCTGATCTCGATGCGGTGCCCGCTCAGGAGAGCTTGCTTCATACGATCGGTCAGAATATCCACTACTTTGAGGGCAGTGGCTTTGGATACCGTCTCAGGTAGGGCCTGCATCAAGGTCTGGGCGATTTCGATCTTGATCATCAGTTCCCGGGATGCCTTACTGATTCTGGACACCCTTACCAGCACCATCCGCGACACGTTGAAGACTGGACGGAGGGTGTGCCTTAGTGGCTTCGGGACATTCCTGGTTGAGCGTTTGGAAACCAGACGGGTACGAAATCCCAGGGTTCCAACAGGCCCCTATGCCTTCAAGGTCATCGGGCCGAGAGTACGGATTAGATTCAAGGCCGGTGCCGGTTTCAATGGCTTGTGTTAGGCTAGGGCTCTGCTGGCCCCTTGGCGAAATGGCAGACGCGAAGCACTCAAAATGCTTTTCCCTCCGGGAGTCTCGGTTCGAGTCCGAGAGGGGCTACCAAGAAAGCCAACCCCGCTTACCAATGCGGGGTATGCGGTTTTGTGGCAAGGGTGCGGCAAATTTCGTGGGTCATTTATGTAAGTCAAAGCAAATAAATACTGAGCGACACCTTTTGAGTCTGTCGCGTCTGCCATTTCGCCACGCCGGCGACGGGCTGCAGTCTAGCCCAGGAAACGGTCCGGGCCAGGATCAGGGGGGCCGTCCGGCGGGGTTGACCCATCCGGCGCCGGGCCGGGATCAGGTTTCCGGCCGCGGGCGCGCCGTGAGCGGGACGTGCACCCGCTCCACCCGCGGCCCCAGGCAGGCGGTGAAGGCGCAGGGCAGGGTGCCCGCCGTCTCGGCCACTTCGTAGAGGCTGATCTCCTGGCCGCAGCTGGCGCCCACCAGCACGGCCTCGTCGCCCACCCGGGCGGGGGGGCCGGGGCCCAGGTCGATGAACAGGTGGTCCATCTGGATCGGGCCGGCCACGGGGCAGGAGCGGCCGCCCACCAGGGCGCGGCCGCCCTCGGCAAAGCGGCGGTCGAGGCCGTCGGCGAGGCCCAGGGGCAGGGCGGCCACCCAGGTGCCCGGTCCTGCGCCCTGGGGCCGGAAGCTCAGGTGGGCGATGCGGGTGACCAGGGACAGGCTGGGCTCCAGGGGGATGGGGCGCTCGGGGCGGTCGGGCGGGTAGTAGCCGTAGGCCAGGGTGCCGGTGCGCAGCAGGGTGAACCGGCTCTCCGGGTGGGCCACGAGGGCGCCGGAATTGGCGGCGTGCACCAGCTCGGGCATGCGCCCCAGGGCCTGGGCGATGCGGTCCAGGGCCCGGCGGAACACGGCCACCTGGTGCCGGGTGAAGGGCCCCCCCTCGGCCATGTCGGCCTCCGGGAAATGGGTGAACACCCCCTCCAGGAATACGCCGGGGCACTCGAACTCGATGAGCCGGGCCAGGGCGGGGGCCTGCTCCGGGTCCACGCCGCACCGGCCCATGCCGGTCTCCACCTCCAGGTGCACCCGGGCGCCGAGCCCCAGCCGCCCGCACACCGCCTGCAGGGCCCTGGCGTTGGCCCGGTCGCAGACGTTGAGGGTGATCCCGGCCTCGACGGCGGCGGCCATCTCGTCCGGGAACGACGGATAGAACCTGAGGATGGGCAGGCGGATGCCGGCCCGGCGAAGCTGCAGCGCCTCCGGCAGGGTGGCGACCCCGAACCAGTCGGCCAGACGGGCCTGCTGGACCATGGCCGCCACCGCCACCGCCCCGTGGCCGTAGGAGTCGGCCTTGGTGCACAGCAGCAGGCGCGGCCCGGGCCCCAGGAAGGCCCGGACGTTCTCCAGGTTCCTGCGGATGCAGTCGAGCCGGATCCGGGCCTGGGTGGGGTGGAACATGGGGGGCCTCCCGGGGCGGGAAGCGGAAGGGGTTCTGGGTGGACTACTTGAGGACGGCTTCGAGCTGGTCCACGGCCCAGTCCAGCTGCTCCCGGGTGATGACCAGCGGGGGGGCCAGGCGGATGGTGCGCAGGTGGGTGTCCTTGCACAGCAGGCCCCGCTCCTTGAGGGCGTGGCAGTAGTCCTTGGCGGGGCCCGCGTCCGCGGCCAGGTCCACCCCGGCCCACAGGCCGATGCAGCGCACGGCGGCGATCTTCGGGGACTTGATGGCCTCCAGGCGGGCCTTGAAGTGGGCGCCCAGCTCCGCCGCCCGTTCCGCCAGCCGCTCCTCCACCAGCACGTCCAGGGCCACCGAAGCGGTGGCGCAGGCCAGGGGGTTGCCGCCGAAGGTGGAGCCGTGGATGCCCGGGGTGAACACGTCCATGACCTCCGCGCTGGCCAGGAACGCGCTCACCGGGTAGAAGCCGCCGCTCAGGGCCTTGCCCACGCAGATGCCGTCGGGGCGGATGCCCTCGTGCTGGAAGGCGAACATCTTCCCGGTGCGGCCGAAGCCCGACTGGATCTCGTCCAGCACCAGCAGGCACCGGTGCTGGTCCGCCAGGCGGCGCAGGCCGCGCAGGAACCCGGGGGGCGGGATCAGGGTGCCGCGTTCGCCCTGGACCGGCTCCATGAAGATGGCCGCGGTGTCGGGGGTGATGGCGTCGGCCACCGCCTCCAGGTCCCCGAAGGGCACCAGCCTGAAGCCGGGGGTGAAGGGGCCGAACCCGGCGGTGGCGGTGGGGTCGGAACTGAACCCGACGATGGTGGTGGTGCGCCCGTGGAAGTTGCCATCGGCGACGATGATCTCGGCCTTGGGGTAGGCGATCCCCTTCACCTCGTAGCCCCACTTGCGCATGGCCTTGATGGCCGTCTCCACCGCCTCGGCGCCGCCGTTCATGAGCAGGCCTTTGTCGAAGCCGGAGAGCTGGCAGAGCTTCTCCAGCAGGGGCGGCAGCTGGTCGTTGCGGAAGGCCCGGCTGGTGAGGGCCAGGGCCCGGATCTGGGCGATCATGGCTTCGGCGATGCGCGGGTGGTTGTGGCCCTGGTTCACCGCCGAGTAGGCGGCCAGGAAGTCCATGTAGCAGTTGCCGTCCACGTCGTACAGGTAGACCCCCTGGCCGCGGTTGCAGACCACGTCCAGGACGTGGTAGTTGTTGGCGCCGTAATGGGTTTCCTGCTCGATGTAGGCGGCGGACTTGGCGGTGGCTGCCAGGCTCATGGGATCTCCTCTCCAGGTGCGGCCGGGCCCCGGGCCCGGCCGGGGCGTGTCATTGGGCGGGAACCGCCTTCTTGGTTCCCAGGTAGGCTTCTTGGACGACCGGGTCGTTGAGCAGTTCCACGCCCTTGCCTTCCCGCACGATCTGGCCCACTTCCAGGACGTAGGCCCGGTGGGCCACGGCCAGGGCCCGGTGGGCGTTCTGCTCCACCAGGAGGATGGGCGTGCCCTCCTGGTTGATCTTTCTGATCACCTTGAAGATCTCCTGCACCAGGATGGGCGCCAGGCCCAGGGAGGGCTCGTCCATGAGCAGGAGTTTCGGACTGGACATGAGGGCCCGGCCGATGGCCAGCATCTGCTGCTCGCCGCCGCTGAGGCTCCCGGCCAGCTGGCCCTGCCGCTCCTTGAGGCGGGGGAAGGTGGTGAAGATGTAGTCCAGGTCGTCCTTGATCTTCGCCTTGTCCTTGCGCAGGAAGGCGCCCACTTCCAGGTTGAGGCGGACCGTCAGGTTGGCGAACACCTGCCGGCCCTCGGGCACCTGCACCAGCCCCCGGGCCACCACCTGGTGCGGCCTGGGGGGCAGCGCCTGGCCCCGGTAGGCGATCTCCCCGGTGGACTTGACGATGGCCGAGATGGCGTTGAGCAGGGTGGACTTGCCGGCGCCGTTGGCGCCGATGATGGTGACGATCTCGCCCTCCTGGAGGGCGAGGGACACGTCCTGCAGGGCCTTGACGCCGCCGTAGGACACGTGCAGGTTGCGGACTTCCAGCAGCGCGCCCATGTCAGGCCCCCACGCCCAGGTAGGCTTCGATGACCAGGGGGTCGTTCTGGATCTGGGCCGGCGGGCCGGAAGCGATCACCTTGCCGAAGTCGATCACGGTGATGTGGTCGCACAGCTCCATGACCACCTCCATGTGGTGCTCGATGAGCAGGATGGTCAGGTGGAACCGCTCCTTGATCTCCTGGATGAATTCGATCAGCTTCTGGGTCTCGTCCGGGTTCATGCCCGCCGCCGGCTCGTCCAGGAGCAGGAGCTTGGGGTCCAGGGCCAGGGCCCGGGCGATCTCCAGGCGCCGCTGGTGCCCGTAGGGCAGGTTGCGGGCCATCTCCCCGGCCCGGTCCGCCAGCCCCACCATCCGGGCCAGGTCCATGGCGTGCTCCCGGATGGCGCGCTCCTGGCGCAGCCGCCGCGGGCTGGGCACGAAGCCCTCGAACACGCTGTAGTTGGCCCGCAGGTGGCCGGCGGTCTGGATGTTCTCCAGCACACTGAACTCCGGGAACAGGCGGATGTTCTGGAAGGTGCGGGCGATCCCCCGGTGGGCGATCTGGTGCGGCTGCCGGCCGGTGATCTCGGTGCCGTCGAACTGGATGCTGCCCTGGTCGGGCTCGTAGATGCCGGTGATCAGGTTGAAGATGGTGGTCTTGCCGGCGCCGTTGGGGCCGATGATGGCGTGTATCCGGTCCTCGGCCACGGCGCAGCGGAAGCTGTCGACCGCCTTGACGCCGCCGAAGTTCTTGCACAGGTTGTCGATGCTAAGCATGTCCATGGACCACCCGCGCATAGAGGTTGCGCGCCAGGCGCGCGGAGCCCGTTCCCAGGTTGCGCAGGGACTGGAACGTGAGCTCCCAGGACCCCAGCAGGCCTTCGGGCCTGACCACCATGATGAACACCACCGCCGCCCCGTACATCACCAGGCGCCAGGCCGCGGCCGCCCGCAGGATCTCCGGCAGGCTGGTGAGGATCACCGCCGACACCACGGCGCCGGTGACCGAGTGCATGCCCCCGAAGATGACCATGACGATCAACTCGGTGGATTTCTGGATGCCGAACATGGAGGGCTGGATGAAGCCCACGTAGTGGGCCAGGAACCCGCCCGCCAGGCCCGCCAGGAGCCCGTTCACGAAGAAGGAGATCTGCTTGTAGCGGAACACCGGCACGGCGATGGCCTGGGCCGCCACCTCGTCCTCCCGCACCGCCACGCAGGAGCGGCCGTGGCGGGAGCCGATGTAGTTGCGCATGAGCCACACCAGGGCCAGGGTCAGCGGCACCAGGGTGGTCAGGCTGGTCTTGGTGGGGATGGCCACGATGCCGCGGGAGCCGCCGGTGACCTTCTCCAGGTTCTCCACCAGCAGCCGCACCGCCTCGGCGAAGCCCAGGGTGGCGATGGCGAAGTAGTCGCCCTTCAGGCGCAGGGTGGGGAACCCCAGCAGGAAGCTCACCCCCCCCGAGGCCAGCATGCCGCTGGCCAGGGCCACCGCGAACGGGGCGTGCAGCTTCATGGTCATGATGGTGGAGACGTAGGCGCCGATGGCCAGGAATCCGGCCTGGCCGAAGTTGAACGACCCGGTGAAGCCGGTGAGCAGGGACAGGCCCAGCACCGCGATCAGGTTGATGCAGCTCAGGAAGATGATTCCCTGGACGTAGACGGACATGGGCGGCTCCTAGGCCTTTTCCTTGGCCAGCACCCCCATCAGCCCGCCGGGCCGGAGGATGATGATCACGATCATCAGGGCGAACGAGAACAGGTCCCGGAAGGCGGAGGACACGAACGCCGCCGCGAAGGTCTCGGTGATCCCCAGCAGCAGCGCGCCCAGCACCGCCCCGGGCAGGCTGCCCAGGCCGCCCACCACCGCGGCGATGAAGGCCTTGATGGTGAGGGCGCCCATCCAGGGGTAGACGGTGTACTTCATGCCGAACATCACCCCGGCGATGCCCGCCGAGGCCCCGGCCATGAAGAACACGATGGAGACCACCAGGTCCTGGTTGATGCCCATGAGGCTGGCCACCCGCATGTTGTAGGCCGCCGCCTGCACCGCCACCCCCAGCCTGGTCTTGTAGATGAACCAGGTGAGCAGGCCCAGGCAGAAGGCGGTGGTGACGAAGATGATCACGTCCAGGCTGCCGATGCTCAGGGTGCCGAACTCCAGGGGCGCGAAGGAGAACACTTCCGGGTAGGTGCGGAAGTTGGGGCCGATGGTGACCAGGGTGAAGTTCTGCAGGAAGATCGACAGCCCCATGGCGGAGATCATGAAGTACAGCGTTGGCGCCTTGCGCAGCCGCAGGGGCCGGTAGCCGATCTTCTCCAGCGCCATGGCGATGACCCCGCCGAGCACCACCGCCAGCCCCAGGGCCAGCCAGAACGGGGCGTGCAGGGCGGTGAGCGCGTAGTACCCGACGTAGGCGCCCAGCATCAGCACCTCGCCGTGGGCGAAGTTGGAGAAGTTCAGGACGCTGTAGACCAGGGAATAGCCCACCGCGATCAGGGCGTAGACCCCGCCGATGGAAATGCCGTTGATGATTTCTTGCCAGATCATGGACCGGTACTCCTAGTCTGGGTCCGGCTGGGACAACCCGGGACGGGTGGGGTCCGGGCTGTCCCGGCCGGCGCTGGCGCTCTTTGGACGCGGCTACAGCGTGGCGGCGAACTGCTTGAAGTAGGCGAACTTGCCGTCCTTGATGGTGATGATGCAGGCGGACTTGCCGGTGGGGTTGTGGGTGGCGGGATCCATGGCGATGGTGCCGGTGAAGCCCTGGTACTTCACATGCTCGAGGGCGTCGCGGATGGACTCGGCATCGGCCTTGCCGGCCTTCTCGATGGCGGTCTTGACCGTCATCAGGGCGTCGTGGGCCATGATGGAGTTGACTTCCATGTCCTTGCCGAACATGGCCTTGTCCTGGGCCCGGTACTCCTGCACGTTGGGCTGGCTCACGTCGCAGTGGTCGACGTAGTAGGAGCCTTCCACCGCCGTGGCGGCCATCTCCAGCAGTCCGGAGGAAGGCCAGCCGTCGGCGCCCAGCTTGATGGCCTTGATGCCCAGGTCCCGGGCCTGCTTGGAGGCCAGGGCCACTTCCTTGTACAGGAACGGCATGATGATCACTTCGGGGCCGGCGGCCTTGATCTTGGTGAGCTGGGCGCGGAAGTCCACGTCGCCGGTCTTGAAGGCCTCGTCCGCCACGACGGTGCCGCCCAGCTTGAGGAAGGCCTGCTTGAAGTAGTCCCGCAGGCCCACCGAGTAGTCGGAGCTGATCTCATAGAGCACGGCCGCCTTCTTCGCCTTCAGGTCCTTGAAGGCGAAGTTGGCCAGCACGGCCCCCTGGTACGGGTCGATGAAGCAGACCCGGAAGGTGTAGCGGGTCAGCTTGCCGGGCTCCGGCACGGTGACCTTGGGGTTGGTGGCGTAGGTGGCGATGACCGGCACGTGCCCGGCCTCGGCGATGGGCGCCACGGCCATGTTGCGGCCGCTGGAGTTGCTGCCGATGATGGCCACCACGTGGTCCTCGTTGATCAGGCGCTTGACGGCGTTGACCGCCTCCAGCTGGTCGCCCTTGTCGTCGTAGGTGATGATCTCCACCTGCCGGCCCAGGATGCCGCCGGCCTTGTTGATCTGGTCGGCCACCATCTTCAGGCCGTTGGCTTCGGCCTGGCCCCAGATGGCCTGGTCGCCGGAAATGGCGCCGAAGTTTCCGATCTTGATGGGTTCCGCGGCCATCAGGGCCAGGCCGGCGATGGCGGGAATGAGCACTGCGGTGTATTTCATGGGGTTCTCCTCGGGAAGGGGATTGGCATGGTCAAGGCATCGGGGGAGTTCAGGCTTCGGCGTGTTCCATCGGCCCTCCTTGGGGGTGGCGGGTTAAGGGGCAAGCGACATGGAGGCCGGCCGGACCCTGGGCAGGGCCGGGTGGCGGTGGGCTTCCCGGGTGCGGGCGTGCAGGTCCCGCAGCACGATCAGTTCGGCGGCGGTGGGGGGCGGCAGGGTGTCCACCCGGTCCGCCACCCGCAGGGGCCAGCCGGTGGCGGAGCGCACCTGGTCCACGGTCACCCCCTGGTAGCGCTCCCGCAGCTCCAGTTCCCGGGTCTCGGGGTGGGGCCGCAGGATGCCCAGGTCGGTGATCACCCGGGTGGGGCCGGCCCCGGGCAGGCCGAGGCGGGCCCGGGCGTCGCCCCCCTCCAGGAACCCGGCGCTGGTGCGGAAGTCCAGGGCCGGGACGAAGGTCCGGGGGCTCTGCTTGAGCACCACGTAGGTCTCCTTGGCCAGGGCGGAGATCTCCTGGGCGCCCCCGGCGCCCGGGAGGCGGGTGGCGGGGTGGTCGTAGGGGCCGATGACCGTGCTGTTCAAGTTGCCGAACCGGTCGATCTGGGCCGCCCCCAGGAAGCCCACGTCGATGCGCCCGGCCTGCAGCCAGTAGGCGAAGATCTCCGGCAGGGGCACGACGGCGGTGGCGGTGGTGGCCAGCTCGCCGTCGCCGATGGACAGGGGCAGGACCGCCGGCCTGGAGCCGATGGTGCCGGACTCGTAGATGAGGACCAGGTCCGGGGCGTGGGTGAGCCGGGCCAGGTTGGCCACCGCCGAAGGCAGGCCGATGCCCACGAAACACACCGCGCCGTCCCGCAGGGTGCGGGCGGCGGCGACGGTCATCATCTCCTCGGGGGTGTAGTCGGGGCTCATGGCTGCTCCAGGGAGGCCAGGAACTGGGCGTGGTCCTGGGTGCCCCGCACGTGGCCGTCCAGCCAGCGCAGGAAGGTGTCCCGGTCCCGGGAGATCTCGTCCCAGGCCCGGCAGAAGGCGTTGTCCCGGGCGTAGTAGCCCTGGGCGTACGAGGGGTGGGCGCCCCCGGGGACCGCCGCCACCGCGGTGACCGCGAAGCCCGGGATGATCACGGCGTTCAGGGGCGCCTCCAGGTCCTCCACCACTTCCTCCACCGTCACCAGCAGGGTCCGGGCGGCCAGGGCCGCCTCCTTCTGGGCGCCGATGATGCCCGACAGGTGGACGTTGCCCCGGCGGTCGGCCTTCTGGGCGTGGATGACGGTCACGTCCGGGTTCAGGGCCGGCACCGTGGCCAGCTCCTCGCCGGTGTAGGGGCAGGCCACCCTCCGGACCTGGGGGTTCACCCGGTCCAGGTCGGTGCCGGCATAGCCCCTCAGCATGCCGAAGGGAAGCCGGGCCGCGCCGGCGGTGTAGCCGGCGGCCATGCCCGCGTGGGAGTGCTCGTGCAGTTCCAGGGGGCGCGGCCAGCCGTGCTCCACCGCGTCCCGCAGGCGGTGCAGGGAGCCCACTCCCGGGTTGCCCCCCCAGGAGAAGGTGAGGGCCCGAGCGCAGCCGGCGCCGATCATCTGGTCGTAGATCAGGTCCGGGGTCATGCGCACCAGGTGCAGGTCCTTCCGGCCCTGGCGGATGATCTCGTGGCCGGCGGCGAAGGGGATCAGGTGGGTGAACCCCTCCAGGGCGACCGTCTGGCCGTCCTGCACATGCTGGGCGATGAGGTCTTTCAGGGTCAGGAACACCATGATGCCTCCAGGTCGGTGAGCAGCGCGTCCAGCACCCCCAGCGCCTCGTCCAGCTCCTGCCCGGTGATCACCAGGGGAGGCGCCAGGAACAGCAGGTTGCTCCGGGCGGCGAAGGAGACACCCCGGGCACGGGCCTGGTCCACCAGGGCCCGGAGCGCGGGGGCGTCCTGTCCCCATGGGGCCAGGGGCTCCCGGGTCGCACGGTCCCGGACCAGTTCCACGACGGCGAACAGACCGCGGCCCCCGCGCACGTCGCCCATGGCAGGGTGGCGTTCCTGCAGGGCCCGCAACTGCCGCAGGAGCTCCGCCCCCAGGAGGCGGGAGCGCTGGATCAGGCCCTCCTCCTCGTACGCGGCCAGGGCCGCCAGGCCCGCGGCGCAGCACAGCGGGTGGCCGCAGTAGGTGAGCCCGGTGTAGAGCATCTGGTGCTCCAGGGCGGCGGCCACGTCCCGGGACAGCACCACCGCGGCCAGGGGCAGGTGGCCGCCGGTGAGGCCCTTGGCCAGGGTCATGAGGTCCGGGCGGCCCGCCTCGCCGTGGCGCTGCCAGGCGAACCATTCACCGCAGCGGCCGAAGCCGCTCATCACTTCGTCGGCCACCAGGAACACCCCCTGCCGGCGGGTCGCTTCCCGCAGCAGAGGCCAGTAGTTGTCCGGGGGCACGATGCCGTTGGTGCCGGCATCGGTCTCCATGAGCACCGCCGCCACGCCGTGGGGATCCTCCCGGATCAGGCGCTCCACCTCCTGGACCGCCGCGCGCCCGCAGGCGTCGTCGCTGCCGGTGCCGAACGGGCAGCGGTAGGCGTAGGGCGGCTGGCAGTGCACCACGTGGAAGGCCGCCGGATCCATCTGGCGGGCGGTGCGCAGGTCCCCGGAGAGGGCGCCGGCCGCGTAGGTGGCGCCGTGGTAGGAGCGGGTCCGGGTGATGATGGTCCCCTGGGGGCGGGCGCTGGCCTGGCGGGCGAACTTCACCGCGTGCTCGTTGGCGTCGGCGCCACCCAGGGTGAAGTAGACCCGGCCGCCGGTGAACCCGCTCAGTTCCAGGAGCTTCTCGGCCAGCCCGGCCCTGGGTTCGGCGCCCCAGGCGGCGGTGGTGTAGCACAGGCGGGCCGCCTGGTCCCGGATGGCCGCCACCACTCTGGGGTGCTGGTGGCCCAGGTTCACGCACTCCGCCAGGCTGCTCATGTCCAGGTAGGTGCGCCCCTGGTCGTCCCAGAACCGGGCTCCGGATCCGCCGACGATCCTGGGGCCGCGCCAGTGGCTCTGGACGCACCAGCTGTGCAGTACGCTTTCGCGCTCGGGAATCGGCATGCTCAACCTCCCGAATAGATGGGCGAGATCACCACCCGGTCCCCGTCCCGCAGGGGATCCCCGGGGGCGAGGCCCTGGCCGGCGCGGGTGACGATCCGGGGCGGGGTCGGGCCGACCCCCAGCAGCGTCAGCAGATCGGCCGTCAGGGCCGCTTCCGGAAGGTCCAGCTCCATGGCGCTGAACCCGAACGTCCGCACCAGCGGGCCGGTGAGCCGGACGGTGACTTTCATGCGAGGGTGGCGAAGGCTTCGGCGGCCAGGGCCTCCTCGGCGAGTCCCAGGCGCTCGAGGGTCGCCCGGGTGGGGATGCCGCGCCGGTCGTAGCCGCGAAGATCGTAATAGTGCTGGAGCAGCTGGTCGTACTTGGGGTATTCCAGGATCTTCCCGGCGATGGGGCCTTCCGGGTCGGCGTTGGCCGGGTCGAACCACACCGGGGGCGGATAGTCGAGCTTGCGGTCGGTCTGGGGGAATTCACGCAACCAGAAGAGTTTCATGACCGCGTAGACCCGGTCCGCGATCGTCCAGAAGTCCTCCAGTTTCCAGCTGAGTCCGGTCACCAGGTTGAAGTAGTTGGGGTAGTTCTGCAGGTCAAAGTTGACCTCCACCCACGGGAACCGGCAGGAGATCAGGCACTCGAACAGCCCGGTGCGGATCCTCTGCAGGTCGATGACTTTCTGGGCCTTCTCGGGGCCATAGGAGTCCCGGGAGGTGTTGTTGAGCTCGAAGGTGATGATCCAGGACTCCTTGTGGTGCGCGCCGATGGGGCTCACCCCGAAGGCCAGGGCCATGCCGGGGATGAACTTGCAGTTGTAGGCGGAGATCTCCAGGCCTTTGACCTGCATGGCGTAGGCCTCGGAACCGTGGCCGATGCGGCCGGCGGCGGGGCGGGTGCCATCGGCCAGGAGGTTGCCCACGTCCCCCTCCCGGCGGGCGATCTGGCCCAGCAGGCGCTTGGCCCCCTCGGCGTCGCCGAACCGGAACTCGCCGGCCACGGCGCCGTGGTCGATGGCGTCGGCGTAGAAGCTCAGGACCACGCCGCTGGACATGGTGTCCAGGCCGTAGTCGTCGCAGAGGTAGTTGAGGCAGGCCACTTGGGGCAGGTCGTAGATCTCCAGGTTCGGCCCCAGCAACCCGATGTTCTCGTAGTCCAGTTCCGATTCGTGGCCTTCGTCGTCGCGGATGGCGATGCCGCACTTCATGGCGCAGTTGGGGCAGCCGTAGGTGGCGATGCGAGCCTGGGCCAGCCGCTCGCCGTCCACTTTCCAGGAGGCCTCCGCGCTGGTCTTCCGGAAGTTGCGCACGGGCAGGGCGAACACCTCGTTGCACCAGGTGAGCACCCCGGTGGTGCCCTGGGTGGACCACCCCGCTTCCTGGTCCATCTTGTGGGTCTGGCGCAGCCCTTCGGTGCCGGCCTTCCTCATGGCCTCCGGGTCGGCCTGGGGAATGGGCTTGGAACCTTTGACGATGATGGCCTTCAGCAGCTTCGAACCCATCACCGCGCCCATCCCGGTGCGGCCTCCCGAGCGGCCCTCCATGCTGCGCACCACCGCGTAGCGCACCAGGTTCTCGCCGCCCTGACCGATGCTGAGGATGCCCACGCCCTTGCCGTGGCGGGCGTGGATCCACTCGTGGGTGGCGTAGGTGCCCTGGCCCCACACGTCGTCCGCGGGCAGGAAGGTCACCTGGTCGTCGTCGATGCAGAGCAGGGTCGGGCGCTCGGCCCGGCCTTCCACGATCAGGGCGTCGTAACCGGCCTTGCGCAACTGCACGGCCACCGGGGTGCCCAGGTTGCCGTCGCCGTAACCCCCGGTCATGGGCGACTTGGCCGCGACGATGGCCTTGCCGGTATTGGGCGCGGGGATGCCGGCGATGGGGCCCAGGGTGACCACGAACTTGTTCTCGGGGCCCAGGGGGTCGATGCCGGGCTTGAGTTCGTCGTACAGGATCTTGGCGGCGAAGCCCCGGCCGCCGAGCCACTTCCGGGCGAATTCCGGCGCGAAGGGCTCTTTCCTGAAAGTCCTGGCGGACAAGTCGACGCGCAGGATCCAGCCGGTCCAACCATCCATGATGCGCCTCCTGGAGACGAAGCGATGACAGGCAGCGGGTATTTTTCGATTACCGAACTTTTGTTCTATGATAGAATTTAGTATGATGCTTCTCTAGGTTCGTGTCAATCCTTTGGATTTCAAGAAACCACAGAGGCTTTCCCCATGGTCCTGGCCCCAAGCACCGCCAAGCCGCCCTTCGAAACCAGCCCCGACTACATGCAGTCCCTGGCCCGCGGGCTGGAGGTGCTGCGCGCCTTCGACCTGGAGCACCCCACCATGACCTTGAGCCAGGTGGCCGAACGGGTGGGGCTGTCCCGGGCGGTGGTGCGCCGGTGCCTGCTCACCCTCCAGCACCTGGGCTACCTGGGCAGCCAGGGCCGGCAGTTCACCCTGCGCCCCAAGGTCCTGGACCTGGGCTTCCGCTACATCTCGTCCCTGAGCCTGCCGGACCGGGCCCTGCCGTTCATGGAGCAGCTGGCCCAGAAGGTGCACGAATCCACCTCCCTCTCGGTGCTGGACGACCTGGAGATCGTCTACGTGGCCCGGGTGCCGGTGCTGCGCATCATGACCGTCAACCTGGGCGTGGGGGCGCGGCTGCCCGCCTATGCCGCCTCCATGGGGCGGGTGCTCCTGGCCGGCCTGCCGGAGCCGGAACTGGACGCCAGGCTGGGCCGGGCCCAGCTGCGGCCCCTCACGCCCTACACCCTGTGCAGCCACGACGGGCTCATGGCCGAGATCGCCAACGTGCGCCGGCACGGCTACTGCATCGTGGTGGATGAGCTGGAGGTGGGGCTGTGCTCCATCGCCGTGCCCGTCCGGGACCGTTCCGGGCGGGTTGCGGGGGCCCTGAACCTGGGCGTGCGCAGCCGGGAGGGGTGCCGGGAATGGGCCATGACCGTGGGCCTCCCGGCCCTCCGGGCGGCCCAGGCCCAGATCGAGCACACTCTGGCCCTGCAGCCCACGCTGATGCCCTGAAGGATCCCTTTCCGGAGGCTCCCATGCCGCGCGACGCCTACATCTGTTCGGTGGCCCGGACCCCCTTCGGCCGGCACGGCGGGGCCCTCTCGGGCATCCGCGCCGACGACCTGGCCGCCCTGCCCATCCAGGCCCTCATGGCGGCCCACCCGGGCCTGGACTGGGGCGCCCTGGACGAGGTGATCCTGGGCTGCGCCAACCAGGCCGGGGAGGACAACCGCAACGTGGCGCGCATGGCCCTGCTCCTGGCCGGGCTGCCGGAGACGGTGCCGGGGGTGACCGTGAACCGGCTGTGCGCCTCGGGGCTGGAGGCGGTGGGCCAGGCGGCCCGGGCCATCCGCTGCGGGGAGGCGGACCTGGTGCTGGCCGGGGGGGTGGAGAGCATGTCCCGGGCGCCCTACGTCCTGAGCAAGGCGGGCGCGCCCTTCGCCCGGGAGCAGAAGCTGGAGGACAGCACCGTGGGCTGGCGCGCCGTGAACCCGGCGCTGGCGGCCCGGGTGGGGCTGGACTCCAACCCCCAGACCGCCCAGAACCTGGCGGCGGAGCAGGGGATCTCCCGGGAGGACCAGGACGCCTACGCCCTGCGCAGCCAGCGCCGCTGCGCCCAGGCCCGGGAGGCGGGCAAGTTCCGGCAGGAGATCGTCCCGGTCCAGGCGGGCACCCCCAGACAGCCCCGCACCGTGGACCAGGACGAGCATCCCCGCCCGGACACCAGCGCCGAGCAATTGGCCGCCCTCAAGCCCCTGCTGGGCCCCGGCACCAGCATCACCGCCGGCAACAGCTCGGGCATCAACGACGGCGCCTGCGCCCTGCTGGTGGCTTCGGGGGCGGCGGCCGCCGCCCGGGGCCTGACGCCCATCGCCCGCATCACCGGCATGGCCAGCGCCGCGGTGGCGCCGCGGGTCATGGGCCTGGGCCCGGTGGGGGCCATCGCCAGGCTCCTGGCGGCCCAGGGCCTGACCCTGGCCCAGGTGGACCTGGTGGAGATCAATGAGGCCTTCGCCGCCCAGGTGCTGGCCTGCACCCGGGCCCTGGGGCTGCCGGACGACGCCGGCTGGGTGAACCCCAACGGCGGCGCCATCGCCCTGGGCCATCCCCTGGGCGCCTCCGGCGCCCGCCTGTGCCTCACCGCCGCCCTGGAGCTGAACCGCCGGGGGGGGCGCCGGGCCGTGGTGAGCCTGTGCGTGGGGGTGGGCCAGGGGCTGGCCCTGGGGCTGGAGGCGTGCCGGTGAACCGGCGCCGGCTCAGGCGCGGCGCAGGCGCAGGCCGAGCAGGGTGATGTCGTCGGCCTGGGGGGAGCCGGCGGCAAACTGGTCCACGCAGCCCAGGAGGTGCTGGACCACGCCCCGGGGGGCGCCGTCGGGACGGCGTTCCAGCGCGGCCAGGAGGCGGACGGAGCCGAACAGTTCCCCGGCCGGGTTCGCCGCTTCGGTGACGCCGTCGGTGTAGAGCAGGGCGGTCTCGTCCTCGCCCAGGACGGTCTCCTGGTCCTGGAACGGGTAGTCGGGGAGGATGCCCAGGCCCAGGCCGGACCGGGTCTCCAGGAACCGCGCCGGCCCGTGGGCGGGGAGGATCGCCGGAGGCTCGTGGCCGCCGTTGCTGTACACCAGCCGCCCGTCGGCGGGATCGAAGAAGCCGCAGAAGGCGGTGACGAAGATGGCCGGGCCGGTCTCCTCGTAGATGAGGGAGCTCATGGCCCCCATCAGCTGGGCCGGGTCGTCCAGGAAGCGGCCGCTGGACCGGAACAGGGTCTTGGTGAGGGCCATCACCAGCGCCGCCGGGACGCCCTTGCCGGACACGTCGCCGATGCAGAAGCACAGCCGGCCGTGGTGCCACTGCCAGTCGTACAGGTCGCCCCCCACGTCCCGGGACGGGCGCAGTTCGGCGTACAGGTCCACCGGGCCGTCGCCGAGGGTGGCCAGGGGCAGCATGCGCTGCTGGATGGTCTGGGCCAGGGCCATCTCGTGCTCCAGGGCCTTGAGCTTCTGGGTCTCCGCCAGGAGCCTGGCGCTGCGCAGCTTGGCGGCGGCCACGTGGGCCAGGGTGGTGGCCAGGTGCAGGTCGTCCAGGGTGAACGGCTTCAGCCACGAACGGGTGTCGCAGTAGAGCAGGCCGGACACCTGGCCTTCGGCCTCCAGGGGGGTGACGATGGCGCTGCTGACTCCGCTCAGGATCAGGCTGCGGCTGGCCAGGGCCGGGTCGTTGCGGGGGTCGGTGAGCAGGATCGCCTCGCGCCGCTCCAGGGCCGCCTCCACCAGGGTGCGCGAGAGCTGGATCGGCCCGGTGCCGCGGCCGGCCCCGCGCACCCTGACCACGCTGGGCTGGAGTTCGCCCTGGGGATCCTTGAGCAGCAGCGCCCCGCGCTCCGCCTGCAGCTGTTCCAGGAGCTTCTCCAGCAGGTTCTCCAGCAGCGCCTGCACCGGCACGTCCCGGACCAGGCCCAGGGTCATCTCCTGCAGGAAGGTCAGGGTCTGGGGCCACGGGGTCCCGGCCGGGGCGGCGCCCGCGCGCAGGGCGGCGGCGTCCACCGCCGTGGAATCCAGGGCCGGCCCGGCTTCGGCCGGACCGATCTTGAGGGCGACTTCCGGCACCTCCGCCACCTGGATCCTGACGTTGCCCAGGATCACATCGTCGCCGGGGCGCACCGTCACCGGGTCCTGGATGACCACCCCGTTCAGCGCAGTGCCGAACCGCGAGCCCAGGTCCCGGAGGCCGAGCCCGTCCGGGTTCCACTCGAAGCGGGCGTGGCGCCGGGACAGGCTGGCGTCCTCCAGCACCCAGTCGTTCTCGGGGGCGCGGCCCACCGAGAGCTGGGGGGCTTCCGGCCCGACGGTCATGGGGGGGCGGTCCTTGACGAGCAGCCGGTAGGATGTCATGGCGCCTCGCGAAAAGGGGAAAGGGCGGGACGGCTCAACCGGTCCCGGCCGGGGCTTTGATCACCAGCCTCAGCCGGTTGCCGGCGCCGGCCCGCTCGTAGTGGATCTCGTCCATGAGCTGGCGCAGCAGGTGCAGGCCCATCCCCCTCCCCGTGCGCTCCTCCAGGGGCTGGGAGGGATCGAAGGGCGGCCCGGTGCGGGGATCGAAGGGCTTGCCGTCGTCCTCCACCGTCACCGCCACCCGTTCCGGGTCCACCTGGATGGCCACCCGGACCTGCCCGGCGCCGGCGGCATGTTCGGCCAGGTTGCGCAGGACCTCCTCGAGCCCCAGTTGGACCTTGAACACCGCCCCGGGGTCCACCCCGGCCCCGGTCAGGAAGGCCCGGGACTCGTCGGCCAGCCGGGCCAGGCCGTCCAGGTCCGGCGTCAGGGTGCGCTGCAGGTGGGGGGTCATGGGCGGCGGGCGGGGTCCCTCAGGCGATGCGGGCGAGCAGGCGCAGCCCGTCCTCGAGGGTCTGGACGATGGGGATGACCTGGTCGATGCCGGTGGTCCTGAGGACCTTGTCCACGGGCGCGGAGGGGTTGAGCAGCACCAGGGCGGCCCCATGGCTGAGCAGGGCCTTGGCGTTGGAGACCAGCAGGCCAATCCCCAGGGAACCTATGAATTCCACCTGGGACAGGTCCACCAGGGCCGGTTTGCGCCGGGCGGCGGTGTAGCCGGTGAACTTCACGTCCTGGCCCTGCATGCCCCCGGCATCCAGCCTGCCGGAGAGGGCGATGTGGGTGAATTCCGGGTCCAGGCGGATGGGCGTGATCTGCACAGGCTGCCTCCTCGGGTGGCTTGCCCAAGGTAAGGGCCTGGTGACTTGTTGGCCATAACAAATTAAGTAAAAATGCCTAGGTTTGGACAATTGATATCTTTTTTATACCAATTGTCGGACGTTCACGACCTGCGGGTGCTGAGCAGGTGGCCGATGGCCACTGCGGCGGCGTCGGCGGCGTCCGTGGGCAGGGCGGTCTTGAGGTTGAGGATCACCATGACCATCTTGCCCACCTGGGTCTTGTCGGCCCAGCCGTAGCCGCTGACCGCCTTCTTCACCTGCATGGGGTTGTAGTCGCCCACCGGCAGCCCGCTGATGCCGGCGGTGAGCAGGATGCCGCCGCGGATCTGCCCCAGTTTCAGGGCGGTGGCGGCGTTCTTCTCCACGAACGGGGATTCCACCGCCATGAACTGGGGGGCGTGCCGGGCGATCACTTCGCTCAGCTTCTGGTGGATGTTCAGGATGCGCCGGTCGAAGTCGGCGCCGCGGGGGGAGCGGATCACCCCGGCTTCCACGAGTTCCATGCGGGATCCGGTGCGCGACACCACGGCCCAGCCGCAGGCCAGGGATCCGGGGTCGACCCCGAGGCAGATGGAAGCAGGAGCGGCCGTGGGCATGGGGTGCCGTCAGCCCTTCCGCTTCTTCCCTTTGGGCAGCCGCGATTCCCCGGCCCCGCCCGGCCGCATCTGGGTGCCCCGCACGCTGCCCCGGGGGGGCTTGACCCGCGCCGGGGGCCGTCCGGGGCGCTCGGTGCGGGGCGACCGGACCGGGACCCGGGGCGGGTGTTCCCGCTTTTCCAACGTCCGGACGCGGCCCCGGGGCCGGTCCTCGGTGACGAAGTCCGCCTCCCGCAGGGACGCCGGGGCGGCCAGGCTGGGCACGAAGCTGCGGATCTTGCCCTTGGCGTCCTGGGCGGCAGCCTCCACTACCCAGGCGGAGACCCGGCGCAGGTCCTCGTCCACGCCGGTGATCTCCACCTTGACCCGGTCGCCGATGGAGAGCACCACGTTGGCCCCCTGGCCCACGGCCCGGGTGCGGTTGGGGTCGACGGTGAAGGTGCCGCCCAGGGCGCCGAGGGGCACGCCCACTTCCACGAACGGGGAGTCCAGCCGGATGAACGCCACCTTGAGGGAGAAGCCCTGGATGCGCCCGTCGAACCGGTGCCCGATCTTGGTCTTCATGATCATGCAGGTCTTCCAGCGGTCGTTCTCCCGCTCCGCCTCGGTGGCGGTCTGTTCCGTGTCGGTGCTGCTCTTGGCCAGCACCGCCAGGTGCGAGTGCAGGCCCGGGGGCAGGGCCTCGCCCCGCAGCGCCTTGCGCAGGAGGCGGTGCACCACCAGGTCCGGGTAGCGCCGGATGGGGCTGGTGAAGTGCAGGTAGTCGTCCAGGGCCAGGCCCGAATGGCCGATGTTGTCGGCGCTGTACTCGGCCCGCTTCAGGCTGCGCACCAGCAGGGTGTTGAGCATGGCCTCCAGGGGGCCGCCGCGGATCTTCTCCAGCATGGCGTTGAGCACGCCCGGGGTGGGGTCGTCGTAGGGGCGCAGCAGGCCGAAGGCCCCGGCCACGTCCTTGAACGCCTCCAGCTTCAGGGGATCCGGCTGGTCGTGGATGCGGTAGATGGTGGGGATCCTGCTGCGGGTGAAATAGCGCGCCACCGCCTCGTTGGCCAGCAGCATGAACTCCTCGATCATGCGGTGGGCGTCGTGGTGGGGGTAGCGGCGGGCGTCCACCGGGCGCCCCTCCGGGTCGAAGATGAACTCGATCTCGTCCGTGTCCAGGTCCAGGGCCCCGCGCTTCAGGCGGATCCGGGTCAGGCTGCGGGACACCCGCAGGGCCTCCTCCAGCATGGCGCACGCTTCGTCCCCCAGGGCCTCCCGGGCCGGCCGGTCCCGGTCCATGCAGGCGGCCTTCACCTGGTCGTAGCTCAGGCGCTTGCGGGAGCGGATGACCGACTCGGACAGGCGCGTCTCCACCACCTCCAGGTCCGGGGACAGGGTGATCCAGGCGGTGAGGGTGAGCCGGTCCAGGCCCTCCTGCAGGCTGCACAGCTCCCCGGACAGCCGCTCCGGCAGCATGGGGATGACCTGGTCCGGGAAGTACACCGAGGTGCCCCGGGCCCGGGCCTCCAGGTCCAGGGGGCTGGCTTCGGCCACGTAGTGGCTCACGTCGGCGATGTGCACCCCCAGGATCCACCCGCCCCCTTCCTCCCTGGGCAGGATCTCCAGGCTGATGGCGTCGTCGAAGTCCCTGGCGGTGGGCGGGTCGACGGTGACGGTCAGCAGGGCCCGCAGGTCCTCGCGCCCCTGGATCCAGTCCGCCGGGATGGCGGTGGGGAAGGGCGCCAGCTGGTCCATGACCGCCGCGGGGAAGTCGGTGCGCAGGTTGAACAGGGCAGCGGTGAGCTTGTTCTCGATCTTCAGGTCGGTGGGCCGGCCCAGGCGGGCCACCACCTTGCCCCGGATCTGCTGGGCGGAGGGATCCGGGTCCAGGAGGACGCTCACCAGGTCGCCGTCCCCGGCCAGGTCGCTGGCCGGCACGCTGACGATCTGGGACAGGCGGGGCTCCAGGGGCACCGCGCTCCAGCCCCAGGCCTGCTTCTGCAGGTGGGCGGGGACCGGGTTGGGGTTGCGGGACAGCACCTTGACCACCCGGGCCCGGGGCCGGCCGTCGAAGGTGAGCCCGGTGATCTCCCCCAGGACCCGGTCCCCGTGGATGGCCCCGTGGGCGTCCCGCCAGTCCACCAGCAGGTCCAGGTCCTGGCGCTTCAGGCCCTGCGCCCCGGGGCGCAGGAAGCCCATGGTCCCTTCCGGATGGCCCAGGAAGGTGGCCTCGAAGGTCTCGGAGATGCGCAGGGCCGGCCCGGCCGGGGGCTGGGGGCCGGTGCCGGGCTGGGGCGGCGCCGGGCGGAGCGGGTGGCCCTCCGGATGGGGAAGCCTGGAGGAAAACGCGGAACGGGGCTTGGGGAACGGTTTGTGACGGACCATGGCACCAGCCTAACAGGCCCTGGATGGGGATTCGGGGGGCGGGTGGATAGTATGAAGGGATGCGCGTCGCTTTGCTCCGCCTTTCGGCCCTGGGGGACATCCTGCGAGTGCTGCCCGCCTGGGCGGAACTGCGGGAGGCCTTTCCCCAGGGCCGCTTCCAGGCGGTGGTGGAGGACCGCCACGCCTTCCTGCTGGCGCCCATGCCCTGGCTGGAGCCGGTGCCGGTGCGCCGGCGGGCCCTGGGGAGCCCCTGGACGGTCCTTGGGGAGCTGCGCCGGGCGGCGGGGGCCATCGCCGGGTGCGAGGCCTCCCTGGACTTCCACGGCATCCTCAAGTCGGCCCTGATCCCCCGCCTGGCGGGGATCGGCGAACGCTGGGGGGACGGGGTCACCAAGGAAGGGGCCGGCCGGCTCCAAACCCGGCCCCTGCCGTTCCGCCACCAGTCCCGCTACGACCAGGCCCTGGGCCTGGCGGCCGCGTTCTGCGCCGCCAACGGACGCCCCGGCCTGGGGGACCGGTTCCATCCGGTGCTGCGCGACGCGCCCCTCCCGGACCCGGGCCCGGTGTGGGGGGAAGGGGGCGGGCCCCGGGTGGTCCTGGTGCCGGGGGCATCCCGGCGCGGGGCCAGCAAGCGCTGGCCCCTGCGCCACTGGCAGACCCTGGCGGCGGCGCTGCGGGGCCGCTGCCGGCTGCGCTGGTCCCTGGGCCCCGAGGAGGCGGACGTGCGCCAATGGCTGCCGGAGCTCACCGGGGTGCCGGCCCTGCCGGAGACGGACCTGTGGACCCTGGCCGCGGCCCTGCGCCAGGCGGACCGGGTGGTGGCGCCGGACACCGGGCTATTGCATTTGAGTGTGCTGCTTGGGGTTCCAGTCCTGGGCCTGTTCGGCGGGTCGGATCCGGTGGTGGCGGGTTTGCCGGAAGGGACCGGAAGGATCCTGCGCACCGGGATCGAGTGCTCCCCCTGCCGGGAACGAGGCTGTCAGCGCCGGCAGTGTCTGGAGGAACTGCTGCCTGAGCGGGTGGTGGCAGCGCTGGAGGTGTAAACCGGATACCAGCCTGGAGGATTCCGTCTCAGCCCCGGCGCCAGGCGACGGTGCCGTCCTTGCGGTCTTCCAGCACGATGCCCATGCCCTTCAGCTCCCCGCGGATGCGGTCCGCCTCGGCCCAGTTCTTGTTGGCCTTGGCGGCCTTGCGGGCCTCGATGAGGGCCTCCACCTGGACGTCCGCCCGCAGCTCCTCGTGCGGCCAGCAGGCGAACACCGCGTCGGTCTCGTCCAGGAACGCCAGCACCGCGTCCCGCTCCTCCCGGGTCAGGGCCACCCGGTCGTCCTGGGCGTTCAGGTCGGAAATGAGGGTGAACAGGGCCGCCAGGGCCTCGGGGGTGTTCAGGTCGCCGGCCAGGGCGGACCAGAAGGCCTCACGGGCTTCCTGCAGGCGCCCCAGCGGTTCCACCGCTTCCTTCCAGGTGCCCTGGCCGAAGGCCGCGCCGTCCTCTTCCATGCGCTTGCGGAACACCCGGATGCGCTTCAGGGCCTGCTCGGAGGCCCTGAGGCCGTCCAGGGAGAAGTTCAGCACCTTGCGGTAGTGGTTGCTCTGGATGGTGAAGCGGAACGCCAAGGGGTCGAAGCCCTTGGCCTCCAGGTCGCGCAGGGTGTAGAAGTTGCCCAGGCTCTTGGACATCTTCTCGCCGTCCACGAGCAGGAACTCGCCGTGCACCCAGGTGTTCACCCAGGTGTGCCCCAGGCAGCCCTCGGACTGGGCGATCTCGTTCTCGTGGTGGGGGAACACCAGGTCCACCCCGCCGCTGTGGATGTCGATGCGCTCGCCCAGGAGCTCGATGCCCATGGCCGAGCACTCGATGTGCCAGCCCGGGCGCCCGTGCCCCCAGGGGCTGTCCCACCAGGGCTCCCCGGGCTTGGCGGCCTTCCACAGCACGAAGTCCTGCACCGAGTCCTTCTCGTACTCGTCCGCGTCCACGGAGATGCCCAGCTGCATGCCCTCCCGGTCCAGGCGCGCCAGGCGCCCGTACCTGGGGCAGGGCGGCGATGCGGTAGTAGACGCTGCCCTCCCGCAGGTAGGCCAGGCCCCTGCGCTCCAGCTCCTGGATCAGGCGGATCATCTGGGGGATGTACTCGGTGGCCTTGGGGGTGTAGCTGGGGGCCAGGATGCGCAGGGCCGCCGTGTCCTCCCGGAAGGCGGCGGTGTAGCGGTCGGTGAGGGCGCGCATGGCCGCGTGCCGCTCCTCGTTGCCGGCGCCGGGATCCACGTCCTTCTGGGAATCCCGGATGATCTTGTCCTCCACGTCGGTGATGTTCATGCAGTGGCGCACCTGGTAGCCGGCGGCCAGGAAGGTGCGCTTCATCAGGTCCTGGAACAGGAAGGTCTTCAGGTTGCCGATGTGGGCGTAGTTGTAGACGGTCGGGCCGCAGGTGTAGAGGGAGATCACGCCCGGCACCAGGGGGGCCACCGGCGCCACCGTGCGGGTGAGGGTGTTGTAGAGGGAAAGGGTGCGCAGGGGGCTCATGCCATAAAGCTAAGCACCAAACCGGACAGGCGTCACCTAGAGGGCGTTGCGGACCAGTTCCAGCATGGCGTCGGGGATGGTGCGCCCGCGGCCGTCGGCGCCCACCACCAGGTGGACCGTCTCCCCTTCCACCAGGCGCACCCCGTCCCGGGAGACTTCGTAGCCGAAGACCACCTTCCGCCGGCCCGCCTCCCGCACCCAGGTGCGGATATTTACAAGTTCGTCATACCGGGCCGGGGCCCGGTACCTGACCTTCAGCTCCCCCACCGCCATGAAGACCCCCTGGGCCTCCCACTGGGCGTAGCTCTGCCCCAGCTGGCGCAGCAGGTCCGAGCGGCCCAGCTCCATCCACACTGGGTAGACCGCGTGGTGCACGATGCCCATGGCGTCGGTTTCGGCGTAGCGGACTCGGAGGGTGGTGGTGCTGGTGACGGGCATGGCTCCATGGTGCCCCGGCCCGGGCGCCGCGGCCAAGGGCGCAATTCCGTGAAATTGGCGGTTGTGCGGGGACAAGGGACGATTATTGTTGATTCCATCAATGTGGCTGGCCAGACATCCCCCGCCCCCGGGGGCCGTTCGCTCGGAGGTCTAGCATGGACATCGGCCATGGCTTCATGACGGTAGTGACCTTGGGCCTGGTCGCCTGCGCGGGCACCCAGGGCGGCGTGTCCACCACGGGCGGCGACCCGGCCGCCATCCGGATCTCCCCCGCCGGGGTCGGCACCCTGGTGTTCATGGACCTGGAGTCCGTGGGGCCCAGCGCTCTGACCGGCAGCACCCCGCTGCCCGGTTGCGTCACGTCCTCCGGCCCGGTGGCGGGGGTCACCACCCTGACCTTCAACAACTGCACCGCCGCCAACGGAGGCGTCATGACCGGGACGATCGCGGTCACCCCGGTCACGGGCGGGCTCAACGAGGTCTTCAACGTGACCGTGACCACCGCCACCAGCACCGTGCACCAGGTGTGGACCTACACCGGCCTCCAGGCGGTGACCGTGAACGGCACCTCCGCCACCCTGGAATCCGGCAACATCACCGCCGTCCTGGTGGACAGCAACCATCCGGCCAACGACGCCACCTACGGCTTCAGCGCCAACCTCTCGGCCGCCTGGACCGGCGCTCCCACCCTGTCCCTGTGGGGAACCTACACCTTCACCAAGTCGGACCAGGCCGAGACCGTCACCGCCACCATCCCCCAGGCCACCGCCCTCACCTGGAACCCGGCCCTGTGCGCCAGCTACCCCGCCTCCGGCGGGTTCTCCCTGGCCTTCCGGAGCACCACCTACGGCAGCGACACCATCCCGGTGAACTTCAACGTGGGCTGCGACAAGGTGAGCATCTCCGGCGGCACCCTCGCCCTGGGCGGCAACTGAATGTCACAAGGAGTTTCCATGCGGCCAGCCCTGGCATCCCTGATCCTGATGGCCTCGCTGCCGGCCTGGTCCCAGGGGGTGGAGAAACACTTCTACCTGGACGTCCACTGGTTCGCCCCGGGCATCGAGGGGCACTTCGTGGACACCTCCAGCAGCAACCCCATCGACGTCGACCTGAAGAACGACCTGGGGCTCACCAGGGACCAGACCAAGCTGGGGTTCGGCGCCGAGTACCAGGGCACCCGGTTCGCCCTGGAACTGTCCCGGGACGAGCAGACCTACAAGGGCAGCAACCGGATCACCCGGGACATCGTCGTCGACGGCCAGACCTTCACCGCCGACACGGTGGTCACGTCCAGCCTCAAGGCCACCAACAACACCCTCAACTGGACCATCCGCTGCCTGGCCCAGGAGCATTTCTGGGTGGGCATCGACCTGGGCGCCCGGGTCACCCAGTTCGAGATCAACGCCACCGGCCTCAACCCGCCCACCGGCACGGAAGTCACCGCCAACTACAAGACGCCTCTGCCCGCCCCCCAGATCGGCCCGTCCGTGGGCTTCCAGGCCGCGGACGGCCGGGTGCTGGGGCGCGCCTACTTCCACTTCCTCGCGTACAAGGGCGCCACCTACACCCACCCGGCGGCGGACCTGCGCTTCTTCCCCATCTCCTGGCTGGGGCTGCGGGTGTTCGCGGACGCGGAACACTACAAGGTCCCCCAGGGCTCCATCAAGAGCGACCTGGACGTCAACCTGGACCGGGCGGGCACCGGCCTGGGGGTGGTGGTGAAATTCTAGTATAAAGATTCCAAAATAATATTGCATAAAATCTCCGATGACCTACGCTTGCAGGTAGGTCATCGGAGGTTTCATGGGACGCACACCCATACGGACCAAGCTGGTTCTCGATGCGGAAGCCAGGTCCAGACTTGAAATCATTGCGAAATCCAGGACGGAGGGGCAGGCCCGCATCGAGAGGGCCAAGGTCCTGCTGGCCTACCACGCAGGAGAACGTGTCACGGCTTTAGCCCAAACCTTCCAGACGAATCGCCCAAAGATCGAGCGGATCCTCAACCGGGCGCTTGAAATGGGCGCTCTGGCTTCGCTGGAAGACCGCCCCGGTCGGGGTCGCAAGCCTGAGATCACGGCAGAAGCGCGCGCCTGGCTCATGGCCGTCGCCTGTACCGAAACCCGTCGACCTTGGCTACCCCGAAGAGCTCTGGGCAACCCGGACCCTGGCGCTCCACGCCAGAAAACACGGACCTGAAGCCGGGCATCCCTGCCTGGCCATGCTCGGCCGGGGCACCGTCTCCAAGCTGCTCACCGGCGCCGAGCTTCGGCCTCACAAGATCGAGTATTACCTGGAGCGGCGCGACCCCGAGTTCGACACCAAGATGGCCCAGATCCTGATGGTCTATCGTGAGGTCCAGGTCCTGCAGGAAAAACTCCAAGCTGGCGACAAAGCCGAGACTGAGGAGGGCCAGTTGATGGCGGTCCTGTCCCTGGATGAGAAGCCAGGGATCCAAGCCATTGGCAAAGTGGCACCGGACCTTCCGCCGGTGCAGGGGAAGCACCCGTCCAATGGCCGGGACTATGAATACAAGCGCCATGGCACCTTGAGCCTCCTGGCGGGCCTGGACCTGCTGACAGGAAAGGTCCACGCCTGCATCGAAGAGCGCCACCGCAGTCTGGAATTCACCAAGCTGCTCGAGCAGATCCACCAGGCCTACAGCCCTGAAACCCGCATTCTCATTGTGTTGGATAACCATTCAGCCCACATCTCGAAGGAAACCCAGGCCTACCTTAAGACGCGGCCTAACCGCTTCGAGTTCGTGTTCACGCCCAAGCACGGGTCCTGGCTGAACCTGGTGGAAGTCTTTTTCGCCAAGATGACCAAGACCATCCTCAGGGGGATTCGGGTGGCCTCGAAGGCCGAACTGAAGGCCCGGATCCTGCACTACCTCCAGGACCTCAATGCCGACCCGGTTGTATTCCGGTGGCGCTATAAAATTGAAGAAGTGTCTGTTACATAGGCGACTCTTTTCTTTTATCAGCTTTTTTATCCCCGTTCATCACTGTTCATCCCCGGCAAACCTGCGCTGGATATACCTGGAAGCTGGCTACTGGACGTCCTTCACATCCAGTTCCACATCCCCTGTCGCCGCCGCACGGGTCATCCCCAACCTCCGGATCTGGATCTTTGCTCTCCCGAAGTTGACCAGGAGGCAAGTCTCCAACCTGGTGCCCCTCATGTAATTGAGGCCCTGGGCCACATCCGCGTTTCCAAGCGCATGGGAAGCCTTCACCTCTACGAGAACGCGTCTTTCTACGAGGAGGTCGGCTTCATAATTCCCGACATTGACGCCATCGTAGAAAACCTCGATGCCCTGCTGCTGAACCACCTTGACCTTGGCTTTCCGTAGTTCATGGGCAAGTGCATTCTCGTAGACCTTCTCCAGAAAACCAGGGCCCAGTTCATTGGCCACCCGGAAGCAGCAGCCGATGATGAGTTCGGTGAGTGGATCCTGGATGGCCATGACGTTCTCCCCCGTTGATATCTGCCGGCGCACCCGAAGAAGGTTCAGCCGGGGATGAACAGTGATGAACGGGGATGAAAAAAAAATGGATAAAAACTGGAATGCCATAACCAAGCAGGTGTAGCACGGATGGCGATTGGAACCCAAAAGCAATGTTATTTAAGAATCGGTCTACTAGGAGCCTGTCCATGTATTATTCGGCCCCGCGTCGACGTCCAGACCCGTGCATATCGTGCGCAAGGCCCGCAGGAGGTAGTGGGTCTACCTTCAAGGGCCTTGCGCACGAGAGGCGCGGGTCTGGACGTCGACCCTCCGGGCTGGTGGCAGCGGGCCCAGCCATCCTGCGTCAGGCTCCTCGGAGGTATAACCTATACCTCCTTCCGAGCCTTCCTTGTCTGGCTAGGCCCGGTGCCACCAGCGCGGGGCCGAATAATACATGGACAGGCTCCCTGGAGCTAGAACCGGAGGGCGAGGCCGGTCTCGAGGGTCGCGTAGGCGGTGCCGTCGACGTTGGCGTAGGTATAACGGACGCCGAAGGAGAAGTTGCGGCTGAGGTCCAGGCCCAGCCCCACCGCCGTCCCCAGCTGGAAGGCGGTGCGGTACTTGGAGGTGACGGAGCCGCCCACCGGCTGGAGGTTGGCGTTGAGCTGGTTGCTGGCGCTGGTGGTGACGAATTCGTAGCTGGTGCCCATGAGTCCGGCCAGGAGGTAGACCCTTTCCAGGTCCCGAAAGGGCAGGTGGTAGTGCAGGTCCACCCCCAGGGCGGCGGAATCCGCCGAAAGGGTCAGGACGCTGGCGCCCCGGAAGGTGGTGTTGGTGACCTGGGGAAAACGGATGAAACTGATGTAGGACTGCACCTGCCAGCCGTCATTGATGCCGTTCTCCACGAACAGGGCGCCGCCGAACCCGGCGCGGCTGTCGAGGTCCTTGAAGTCCTGGCGGGGCGAGGCGCCCAGGACCTTCACGCCCACGCGCCAGTCCTGCGTCTCCCGGTCCTCGATCAGGTGCAGGCGGGGGCGCGGGTCGGGCGTGCTGCCGTCATCCAGGGCCTTGAGGGCCTGGGTCTCGCGGTCGGTCAACTGGGGTTCCTGGGCGCGGAGCGGGGCCGTCCCGGCCAGGCACACCCAGACCAAGGCCAATCCCCAACCTAGTGGCCTGTTCATCGGGTACTCCCATGGGAGAAGGGTACTGAAGGTCAAAATATAAACTAAAAATAAAATTAAGGTTCCCCAGGGCCTTCCGCAATGGCCACGGGAAGAAATCTTCAGAGGTCCTTCACCCCGCCTCCCGCATGGTGGGGAAGGCGCAGGCGCAGGCCTTCCATCTCGTCCTGGCGGGCTTCCTGGTCCGGCCTGGGCGGAGGGGGCGGCGGCTGGCTGGACGGGGGGGGCGGCGGCGCCGGGTCCGGCACCAGGGCCTGCAGGTCGTGGATGGCTTCCGGGCTCCCGGGGTGCTCCAGCAGCGCCCGTTCCAGCAGGGACCGGGCCTCCTCCCGGCGGTTCAGGGCCGCCTGGGCCCGGGCCGCCATGAGCAGGGCCGGCACCCGCCAGGGGGGCAGGGGCCGGGGCGCCCCCTGGCCGGTGAAGGGGGCCAGGGCGTCCAGGGCTTCCCGCCAGGCGCCGGCGCGCAGGTCGATCTGGGCCGCCAGCAGGCGGTGGCGGGGGTTGCCGTCCCGGGGCGCCCAGCGCCGGGCCGAGTCCAGGTTCCCCCGTTCCAGCGCCGCCTGGGCCAGCCAGGCCTGGAGGCTGGGGGGCAGGGGCGGTGCGGCCTGGGCCGCCCGGCCGGCGCCCAGGACCAGCACCAGCCCCAGGATGGGCCGCCAGGCGCGCATGGGCTTGCCGGCGCCCGCCAGCCACAGGGCCAGCCCCGCCAGGGCCAGCCAGGCGCCCCATTCCGGGTGCGCCGGCAGCCGGGACCGCCCGATGGGCAGCGGGGCCCGCCCCTGGGCCAGGGCCTGGAACAGGGTCTCCAGGTCGGCGCCCGGGTCCAGCACCCGGCCGCCGGTGCGCCGCGCCAGGTCCGCCAGCAGGTCCGGGCGCGCCAGGCTCACCGGGGCCGGACCGGGGTGGTCCGGATCCGGCGGTACGGCCTGGGTTACCGGCTGGCCCAGGGGGACCGCGTACACCGGCAGCCCCGCCTTGCCCAGGGCGGCCGCCGCCCGCTCCAGGGCCGCCGCCGGATCCTGCACGGTCTCCTCACCGTCGCTCAGGACCAGCAGCACCGCCGGCTCCCCTGGGGCCACCCGGGCCCCGGCCTGGGGCAGGCCCAGTCCCAGGGCCGTGCCCGGGGAGCCCACCAGCCCCGGCCGCAGGGCCTTGAGGGCGTCCCGCAGCAGGCCCAGGTCCTCCCCGGGGGGCAGCACCGGCACCGCGTCGCCGGTGAGGGCGTCCAGGCTGTAGCGAACCCCGGGGCTGGGCCGGGACCACAGCCGGTCCAGGATCCGGGTGGCGGCCTCCCAGCGGGTGGCGCCGGCGCAGTCGGGCACCAGCATGGACCGGCTGGCGTCCAGCACCACCAGCACGGTCAGGCGCGGCACCTCCGCGGCGCCCCAGCGGGGCTCCGCCAGGCCCAGCCCGGCGCCCGCCAGCACCAGGGCCAGGCCCGTGCCCTGGAGCAGGGGTCTCTGGCCCACCACCCGCACCCCCAGCCCGGGCCGCAGCCGGGCCAGGACGCCCAGGGCCAGGACCAGGGCGCCCAGGACCGCGGCGACCTCCAGGGCCAGGGGGTGGGTCAGGGGGAACGGGGTCACGGCGCACCCAGCCAGGCGGGAGGGACCCGCCCGCGCTTGCGGGCCAGGTCCAGGGCCAGGGGCAGGGCCAGCAGGCCGGCCGCCAGGAGCGCCCACCGGGCCAGGGGCTCCCCTTCGGTGGGGGGGTCCACCGGCAGGGCGGTGCCCTCCAGGTGGTCCACCGCCGCCAGGCTGCGGGCCAGGCCCGCGGGGTCGTCCGCGGGGAAGAACTCGCCGCCGGTGGCCTGGGCGACGCGCCGCAGGGTGTCCGGGTCGATGGGCACCTTCAGGCGGGCGTAGCCGCCGCCGGGGAGGGGATAGAGGCTCTCCCCGCCCCCCCCCAGCCCGATGGTGTTGATGCGGATGCCCTGGTCCCGGGCCTGGGCCGCCGCCTCCAGGGGCTGCACCCGGCCCCGGTTCTGGGCGCCGTCGGTGAGCAGCAGGATCACCCGGCTGCGGGCGGGGCTGTCCCGCAGCCGGCGCACGGCGGTCATGAGGGCGTTGCCGATGGCGGTGCCGTCGTCGGGGCTGTCCAGGGCCAGGTGCTCCAGCAGGTACCAGATGCGGGCGTGGTCGGCGGTCAGGGGGCACAGGGTGACCGGGTGGGCGCTGAACAGCACCAGGGCGAAGCGGTCCTCGGGACGCCCGGCCACGAACTGCCGGACCAGGCGCCGGGCCGCGTCCCAGCGGCTTTCCAGGCCGTCGTCCAGGGCCGCCATGGAACTGGAGCCGTCCAGCACCACGGCGAAGTCCACCACCGGCGCCCGCCCCCGCACCACCCGCCGCAGCTCCGGTCCGGCCGCCGCCGCCACCAGGAGCAGCACCAGCAGGGCGGGCAGGGCCCGGGCCGAAACCCGGGCCACCATCCCGGCCGGGCGCGGGTTGGGGATGCCCCACCGGTAGCTGGTGCGCAGGGCCAGCCACAGTCCCGGAACCAGGAGCAGCAGCAGGCCGGGGTAGCGCAGGGCGAAGCTCATGGCCGCTCCAGGGCCGCCAGGAGCGCGGCCGGGGCCGGGCCTGCCGGGGCCGGGCCGGCGCCGAACCGGGCCTCGTCCAGGGCCCGGATCCAGTCCCCCCAGGACGCCAGGCCCCGGGCCCGGCAGGCGTGGGCGTCCCAGCTCAGGGCCTGGGGGCCGAAATGGGCGGCCAGGAGGTCCCGTCCGGCGGCGTGGGCCGCGTCCAGGGCGGCCCGGTCCCCGGCGCCGGGGGGCCAGTGGCGCAGGAAGGTGCGCCGGGCGGCGCGCCGGCGCCGGCGCCCGGCGCCGCGCCGGTGGTGCCACGCCAGCACCCAGCCCAGGGCCGCCAGGGGCAGCAGCAGGGGCAGCGTCCAGGGCCAGGGGAAGGGCAGGGCCGGCAGCCGGTCCAGGTTCCCGCCCCCCACCCCCATCCAGGGGGCGCCGTAGGGCACCGTGCGGGGCACGGTGACCCGCAGTTCGGTGGTGGCGCGCCCGTCCCCCAGATCCAGGGGCGGGATCCGGAAGCTGCCGGGGGCCAGGGGCTGCACCGTGAGCCGCCAGCCCCGGCCGTCCGCCAGGGGCTCCACCCGGCGCACCGCCAGGGGCCCGAGCCGGTCCTCCGATGGGCGGGGCAGGGGCGGCTGGGCCGGATCCCCCGGGCGCAGTTCCAGGACGCCCAGGCGGCCCAGGTCCAGGGGGGCGGGCAGGGTCCAGGCCGCCGGGCCGGTCACGCGCCCCGCTCCTTGAGCCACAGGCCCAGGCGGGTCACCGGGTCGTCCAGGATGTTCCAGGTGGCCTGCCGCACCGTGACGGGGAAGCCCGGGTCCGGCCAGTTGGGCAGGTGCCGGTAGTGGGGCATCAGGGGCCGGAACCACACCACCTGGTGCCGGGCGGCGATGGCCTTGATGGGCCCCGCCAGCCCCTGCAGCCCGGCGCCGTTGCTGAGAATCCACAGGCGGTGCCCGCGGCCCCGCCGGCCCCAGTGCCCCAGGGCCTCCTGCCAGGCGGCCGGGGTGGGGATGGCCGGGGTCAGCCCGGCCAGGGCCTCCAGCAGGTGCAGGCCCGGCACCTGGCCGCGCCGGGGAGCGATGCGCAGGGCCGGTCGCCCGGCGTCCCCGGGCACCAGCAGCCCCAGCCGGTCCTTGCCGGCGCCCACGGCGGCCTGGGCCGCGGCGCAGATCTCCAGGGCCCAGCGCAGGGGGCTCACCGGGTCGCCCAGGAACATGGACGGGGACGGGTCCACCACCAGCCACAGGATCAGCTCCCGGCTGGCTTCGAAGCGCTTGACGATGGGCTCCCCGGTGCGGGCGGTGAGGGGCCAGTTGATGGCCCGGGGATCGTCCCCGGGCACGTACGGCCGGTTCTCCACCAGGGTCAGGCCGGCGCCCTTGATGCGGCTGGGGTGCAGCCCCTCGGTGCCGCCGGGCAGCACCTTGCGCAGGCGCAGGGGCAGACGGCGCAGGCGGGCGAGAAACCGGGGCCAGCCGGGGGGACGGGTCATAGCCATTGAGTGTAGTGCTGATGCGGCCTTGGGTTGCAGATGCGAACACCGGGGCCCGGCGGTTCCGGGATCCGAGCGGTCTGGCTGGTGTGGGGCGGGAAAAGCCATTGACGATAATGATAATTAATTTATTTTTTCTTTTACCTTCCCGTTGTTTCCGGGGCCGGCCTGGGAGGGTCCGTTCCAGCTTGACCCAGCCGTTGCCCTTCCAACCGGACCTTCTCGAGGATTCAATGAACTCGTCAATCAAGCGAACCCTGCTGGCCACGGCGTGGATTTTCGTTACCGCCGGCCTGGTCCAGGGGGCCCCGGCAGCCAAGCCGAGCTACGTGAAGCTGGCGCACCAAGGCGCCTTCCCGGGCAAATTCGAGGTGACCTGGCAGCAGGCGGGTCAAGGCGGCAAGAAACGGGTCAACAAGTCCTGGTCCTCCGGGAGCCAGAAATCCGGCTACGCCTACACCCTCAACTTGCCCGCCGACGCCACCAACGTGCAGATCACCGGCTGGGCCGCCACGCCCATGCCTTGGATTCCCTGGAAAGAGGCCAACATCGTGGTCGAGCTTGGGCCTACCAACAAGACCTACACCCTGGCCGGCGTCCAGGCCAGCCCAAAGCTGACCGTTTCCGGGCCCACGCGCTAGTCCGGAGACCAGTCGTGGCCTTCCCCATCAACCCGCCCTTTTCGAGGACGCCATGAACAGATCAATCAAGGCAGCGGTCCTGGCCCTGGCCGGCGTGCTCGCCTCCGCCGGCCGGGCCCAGGATGCCCAGAAGATCGACGCCTTCCTCAATTCCTTGCAGGATGTAGTGCTGTCCGTCCAGGCCCCGGGAAGCACCCAAAGCTACCCGGGCAAGAGCAACGCCGGGAACAGCGTCATCATCTGCACTCCGACCACCCAGACCATTGACAAGAACCTGGACTCGGTCACGATCCTGGATCCGACCACCGGCATCGTCTTCCCGGGAGCTCTGTACCGAGCCAACCAGAAGCTGGCGGAAGGCAACCCCGTCCTCATCTCCCTGGAACGGGGTCCGATCACGGTGTCCCTGGACTTGCCCAACATGGGCGCAAAAGACACCCGGACCATCAACAACCCCAAGAACTCCAGCGTCCAGTCGGCGATCCAGGACATCGTCCAGAGCTGGCTCAGCGACCCCGAGAATGCCCAGAATGGCACCGCCTCCCGGCAAGAATACAAGAGATCGAAGGCTTACAACGCCGAGCAGGTCGCCTTGAGCCTGGGGTTCAGCGCCAAGATGGCGGGCGACAAGGTCGACCTGAAGGCGAAGGTCAGCCACGATGCCAGTTCATCGGTCACCCTGATGCTCTACAAGCAGGTCTATTTCACCGCTTCCTTCGATCCACCGGACGACCTAGCCGGCGTGTTCGCGCCCACGGTGACCCTGGCTCAGGTGCAGAGGAACTGCAGCCAGACGGAACCCCCCGCCTATGTCCAGAGCGTGGATTACGGCAGGCTTCTCCTGGTCAAGATGACCACCAGTTCGGCGCACACCAGCGCCGACCTGGAGGGAGCCATGGATCATGCCTTCGGGGAAGAAGATGACAGCGTCCATTTTGAAATGAAGGCCACATACGACCAAATCATCAGCAATTCCACCTTCGAGGTGATCTCCTTGGGGGGGAACGCGGCGGACGCGAGCGGCGTCATGGGCGGCGGGAAGAGCGCCGTGGCCAAGGTGCTCAAGGTGATCCAGGATGGTGCCAGCTTCAACGCCAGGACCCCGGCCCTGCCGATCGCCTACCGAGTCAAATTCCTGGCGGACAACGCGACGGCCGGCATGCACTTCAACCTCAACTACACTCAGTGGGACTGCTTCGAACACGCCAACGGCTTCGTCAAGGTGGTGCACAAGGCCGGCTACGCGGCCAAGTTCTACGTGACCTGGCAGGAAGCGGCCGCCACCGGGCAAGGGACTGACACCAAGATCGACTATGTGAACAAGAGCTGGGAATCCGGGGTCCAGACTGCCGGTTACAGCCATACCGTGCCCCTGCCCGGCGATGCCGTCAATGTCCACATCAGGGCTGAGGCGGACACGCTCATCGCCTGGAGCCGGTGGCAGGAAGCCATGAACGTGACCGAGAACGGGGCTACCAACAAGACCTACACCATCACCGGCACCACCCTGGACCGCCACTACAACGTCACCGGCCCGTGAACCGTCACGCCTGGCTGCGGCCCCGGGCCTGCACCTCCCCGAACACCCGCAGCAGGTTCCCGCCCCAGATCCGGCCCAGGTCCGCCTCGGTGTAGCCCCGCCGCACCAGCTCCGCCGTGAGCGCCGGAAGCTCCGAAACGTCCCGGCAGTCGGTCATCCGGGCCCCGCCGTCGAAGTCGCTGCCGATGCCCACGTGGTCGATGCCGGCCACCCGCGCCACCTGGTCGATGTGGTCGGCCACGTCCGCCACCGAGACCCGGTGCTGGGGATGGCGCCGGCACAGGTCCTGGTGCTCCTCCTCCAGGGCCGCGTCCCGGGCCGGGTCCGCCCCCACCGGGACGCTGGCGTAGTGGGCCTTGACCCGGCTCCAGAGCTCGTTGTGCAGCAGGTCCCCTTCCAGGTCCCGGGGCACGGGCCGGATGAACTCGGGCACGAACACAACCTGCACCACGCCGCCGGCGCGGGCGATGGCCCGCAGCTGCCGGTCGGTGAGGTTGCGGGGATGGTCACCCAGCGCCCGGGCGCCGGAGTGGGAAGCCAGCACCGGGGCTCGGCTCACGGTCAGCACGTCGTCCACGGTGCGCTCGGACAGGTGCGAGACGTCCACCATCATGCCCAGCCGGTTCAGGCGCGCCACCACCCGGGCGCCGAACTCGGTGAGGCCGGTGTCCGGGGTGGTGCGGGGGATCATGTGGCCGTCGTAGGCGGTGCACGAGGCGCACAGGTCGTTGTCGGTGGCGTGGCACAGGGTCAGGTAGCGCACGCCCCGGCCGTGGTACCGGTCCAGCAGGTCCAGGTCCAGGCCCAGGGGGTAGCCGTTCTCCATGCCCAGGAAGATGGCCCGCCGCCCGGTGGCGGCGATGGCGGCCGCGTCGCCGGGGGCGGTGGCCCGGGCGCAGGCGTCGGGATGTTCCAGGAACAGGCGGTCCAGGCGGTCCAGGATGGTGCCGGCCGTGGCCTTGGCCTGGGCGAAGCCTCCGGCGGTGCGCGGGCCCTGGGGCACGTACACGGCGAAGAACGCCGCCTTCAGGCCGCCTTCGGCCATGCGCGGCAGGTCCACGTCCCCGCCCAGCAAGGTGTCCGCCCGGTACCGGCGGTTCAGGTCGAAGCCCTTCCAGGCCAGGCGCGAAGTCGTGTCGCAGTGGGTGTCCACCGTCAGCAGGGAGTGGTGCAGGTCGGCCGGGGTCATGGCTGCTCCTCCAGGGCGATGAGTTCCTGGATCGTCTGGCGCCGGCGGATGAGCCGGTGCTCCGCGCCGTCCACCAGCACTTCCGGGATCAGGGGGCGGCTGTTGTAGTTGGAGGACATGCTGGCGCCGTAGGCGCCGGCGTCGTGGAAGACCAGCCAGTCGCCCACCTGGGCCGCGGGCAGGGGCCGGGGATGCACCAGCCCCCCGTCGTGCTGGGTGAAGATGTCCCCGGACTCGCACAGGGGGCCCGCCACCACGGTGGGGCGCAGGCCCGGCTCCGGCGGGGCGCCGTCCCGGCGGAACAGGCTGATGCCGTGGTAGCTGCCGTACAGCGCCGGGCGCATGAGGTCGTTGAAGCCGGCGTCCACCAGCACGAAGTGGTTGGAGCCCATCTCCTTCACCGCCCGCACCTCGGACAGGAGCAGGCCCGCCTCGGCGGTGAGGAACCGGCCGGGCTCCAGCTCCAGGCGCAGGGGATGGCCCAGGGCCTGGGCCAGGCTCTCCCGGGCCGCGTTCCAGATGGCGAAGTAGTGGTCCGTGTCCACCCGCGCCTCCTGGTCCTGGTACGGGACGGACAGCCCGCCGCCGGCGGAGATGGCCTCCAGGTCGTGGTCCAGCCCCTGCACGGTCTTGACCATGGCGCCGCACACCCGCTCCAGGTGCCGGTAGTCCACCCCGGAGCCGATGTGCATGTGCAGGCCCACCAGGTGCAGGTCGTGGCGGCCCAGCACCTGGAGCGCCCGGGGCAGGTCCGTGTGCCAGATGCCGTGCTTGCTGTTCTCGCCCCCGGTATTGGTCTTCTGGCTGTGGCCGTGGCCGAAGCCCGGGTTGACCCGCAGCCAGACCCGGTGCCCGGGGCTGGCCCGGCCCACCTGGTCCAGGAGGTCGATGGAGCCGGTGTTCACCTCCACGCCCAGGGCCACCGCCCGGCGCAGGGCGGCCGCGTCCAGCAGGTCGGCGGTGAGCACCACCCCCGGGGGATCCCCCTCGGGCCGGTAGCCCGCGGCCAGGGCCCGCTCCAGCTCTCCCGCGGAGACCGCGTCCACCAGCACCCCCTGCTCCCGCATGAGGCGCAGGATGTGGATGTTGGAGCAGGCCTTCTGGGCGAACCGCACCACGTCGAAAGCGCGCAGCTGGCGGATGCGCTCCCGGATGACCTGGGCGTCGTAGACCCACACCGGCGTCCCGTAACGCTCGGCCAGCCGGGCCAGATGATGGGTATCCAGGGATTCGAGCATGTGCTTGCCTGCCACTTGCATAGAGCATGGCGCGGGAGCATGATCCAGGGAAATAGCATTAATGATCCGATCCATTCATCCCCGATATGCCCGTCACCCACCGTCACATCGAAGTGTTCCGGGCGGTCATGACCGCCCGGGGGGTCACCGCCGCCGCCGCGCTCCTGTGCACGTCCCAGCCCACCGTCAGCCGCGAGCTGGCGGAACTGGAGCACCTGCTGGGCTTCCCCCTGTTCGACCGGGTCCGGGGACGGCTCCGTCCCACCGCCCGGGCCCTGGGGCTGATGGAAGAGGTGCAGCGCTCGTACCTGGGCCTGGACCACATCCTCATCCGGGCGGCCCAGCTGGTCTCCGGCGGGCCCGGGCAGCTTTCCATCGGCTGCATGCCCTCGTTCGCCCACGCGCCCCTGCCGGCGGTGTGCCGGCGGTTCCGGGACAGCCACCCGGACGTGAACCTCTCCATCAACCCCCAGGAGTCGCCCCTGCTGGAGGAGCAGCTGGCGGAGCAGCGCCACGACCTGGGCCTCACCGAGAAGACCGGCGCCCCCCCCGGCACCCGCCTGGAGACGGTGCTCACCGCCGACGAAGTGTGCGTGCTGCCCGCGGGCCATCCCCTGCTGGCCAGGAAGGTGCTGCAGCCCGCGGATTTCCAGGGGGAGCGGTTCGTGAGCCTGTCTGCCAGCGACCCGTACCGCCTCCAGGTCGACGAGGTGTTCCGCCACCACGGGGTGTCCCGGGTGCTGGCCGTGGAGACCCACAGCGCCGTGTCCGTGTGCAGCCTGGTGCGGGAGGGCCTGGGCATCGCCCTGGTGAACCCCCTCACCGCCCTGGCCTTCGGCGGCGACCGGGTGGAGTTGCGCCGGTTCTCCGTGGCCATCCCGTTCCGGGTGAACGTGGTGCGGCCGGACTTCCGGCCCTCGACCCCGATGGCGGAGCCGTTCGTGGCGGCGCTCAAGGCCGAGGCGGAGAGCATCCAGGCGCGGCTGCAGGCGATGGGGGGGTGAGTTCAGACGGGCCAGAAGCCGGGACGTCCATCCGCGAGGCTGGCGAGGGGGAGGACCGTGACCCGGTCCGCCAGGGAGTAGGCCTTGGCGCCGGGATAGACGATGGCCAGATGCTCCAAGCCCAGGTCCGCCAGGGCGGTCCGGATTGAGGGAGTGAGCCTGGGGGCGTCCACTCGCTTGAACTCGATGCCGAAGGTCCGGCCGTCCTTGATCAGCAGAAGGTCCACCTCGGCGCCGTTATGTGTACCCCAGAAATAGGCCTGGTCCGGCTCCAGGAACGTCAGGGTCTCTTCCAGGGCGTAGCCTTCCCAGGAGGCTCCCACCCTGGGATGAGTATCCAGGTCGCGCGGGGTCCGGATGCCCAGGAGCTGGTGGAGCAGACCCGAGTCCCGGAAATACATTTTCGGGGCCTTCACCTGGCGCTTGCCCAGGTTGGCGTGCCAGGCGGGCAGTGTCCGCACCAGGAACGTGCCCTCGAGAATGTCCAGGGTACCGCCGCACCGTCATCTCGCTGATGCCCAGCGCCCGGGCCGGCTCGGCGCCGTTCCACACCTGGGCGTGGAGATGCGCGACCAGGGACCAGAACCGGAAAAACGTCTGGGGCGGGAGGCGGAGCCCGAATCCGGGCAGGTCCCGTTCCAGGAAGGTGCGCAGGAAATCCTGGCGCCAGGCATGGCTGTCTGCGTCCGAAGCGGCCAGGAACGAGCGCGGGAAGCCGCCCCGGAACCAATGGACGGGCTGGGCTTCGGACCCCACCTCGCCCAGGTGGAAGCCGGACATGTGCACCCATTCGACCCTCCCGGCCAGGGATTCCGAAGCCCCTTCGACCACCTCCGGCGAGGCGCTGCCCAGGATGAGGAACCTGGCCGGCAGGGGGTCCCGGTCGGCAAGCACCCGCAGGATGGGAAACAACCTGGGATCCCGCTGGACCTCATCGATCACCACCAGACCCCGGAGCCCCGCCAGGGCGGTCATGGGCTCCCGCAGCCGGTCCAGGTCCACCGGGTTCTCCAGATCGAAGTAGCCGACCGAATCCGCCGGGAGGAAGGTCCGGGCCAGGGTGGTCTTGCCGCACTGGCGGGGACCCAGGAGAGCGACGATGCGGCTGCGCTCGATCCCTTTCTGGAGACGATGGGCGAGGGTTGGACGAGGCAGGGCCATGGCCTAAAATTACCATGAAAATTTAACTTAGCAAGATGGAATTTCATGGCATTTGATTGACAATTTGGCGGGACCATCCTTTCGCTAGACCTCGAAGGCGAAATGGAAGGCCCCGGCGCCGTCCACGTCCAGGCGGGCCCGGGTCGGCATGGCCCCGGTGCCCATGGCGGCCAGGATCTCCTGGCCCAGCCGGGGCAGGATGGTGCCGTCGAGGATGTGCTCGATGTTGCGGGCGCCGGTCTCCGCCTCGGTGCAGCGGGCGGTGATCTGGTCCACCACCGCTTCGGTGCAGTCCAGGACCATGCGGTGGTGGTCCTGGAGGGCGGCGGCCACCCGCTTGAGCCTGATGGCCACGATGCCGCGCAGGGCGGAGGGGGGCAGGCTGGAGAACGGGATCACGGTCATGCGCGCCAGCAGCGCCGGCTTGAAGTGCCTGCCGAGGATGGGCCGCACCGCCCCCAGGACGGCCGCCATGGGCACGGGCCCCCCGGCGGTCAGCTCCTGGATCACCTCGGCGCCCAGGTTGCTGGTGAGGATGATGATGGTGTGGCGGAAGGAGATCTCCTTGCCCTCGCCGTCGGTCATCACGCCCTTGTCGAACACCTGGTGGAACGCGTTCATCACGTCCGGATGGGCCTTCTCGCACTCGTCCAGGAGCACCACCGAGTACGGCTTCTGGCGCACCGCCTCGGTGAGCAGGCCGCCCTCGCCGTAGCCCACGTAGCCCGGAGGCGCGCCCACCAGGCGGCTCACCGTGTGCTTCTCCTGGAATTCGCTCAGGTTGACGGTGACCAGGTGCTTCTCGCTGCCGAACAGCAGGTCGGCGAGGGCCAGGGCGGTCTCGGTCTTGCCGACCCCGGAAGGGCCGGCGAACAGGAACACGCCCAGGGGCCGGCCGGCGTCCTTGAGGCCGGCCTTGGCGGACTTGAGCGCCTCGGCCAGGGCGGCCAGGGCGTGGTCCTGGCCCTTGATGCGCTCCCCCAGCCGGGCCGCCAGGTGCAGGATGGTCTCGGCCTCGTCCCTCAGGACCTTGCCCAGGGGCACCCCGGTCCAGTCGGAGACCACCTGGGCCACCACGTCGGGGTTCACCTCGACCTGGATCAGGGCCTGCTCTTCCTGCAGGTCGGCCAGGGCCCCGGCGGCCGCGGCCAGGGCCGCCCCGGCCGCGGCGCGCGCCGGCTCCGGCGCCCCGTCCAGGTCCTGGCGCCGGTCCAGGACCCTGCGCACGGCCTCCTGCTGACGCCGCCAGCGGGCCTCGAGGCCCCCGGCTTCGAGGCGCCCGGCCTCGATGCCCGCGGCGATCTCCTGCAGGCGCGCCTCGGCCACCGCCGCGCCGTGCTCCCGGTCCCGCCGCACCGCGCGCGCTTCCCGCTCCAGGGCCTGGATGGAGCGCTGCAGATCCTCCAGGGCCGGAGGCCTGGCGGTCAGGTTGATCTTGACCCGGGCGCAGGCGGTGTCCAGCAGGTCGATGGCCTTGTCCGGCAGGAACCGTCCGGTGATGTACTTGTCCGCGAGGGTGGCGGCCGCCTGCACCGCGTCGTCCCGGACCACCACCTGGTGCGCCTTCTCGTAGCTCTCCCGCAGGCCCCGGAGGATCAGCACGGTGGTCTCCGCGGTGGGGGGATCCAGCTTCACCAGCTGGAACCGCCGGGCCAGGGCGGGGTCCTTCTCGAAGTATTTCCGGGTACTCGGTCCAGGTGGTTGCGGCGATGGTGCGCAACTCGCCCCGGGCCAGGGCCGGCTTGAGCAGGTTGGCGGCGTCGCCGGCCCCGGGGGTGCCGCCGGCGCCGACCAGGGTGTGGGCCTCGTCGATGAACAGGATCACCGGCTTCCCGCTGGCCTTGATCTCGTCGATGACGCCCTTCAGCCGGTGCTCGAACTCGCCCTTCACGCCGGCCCCGGCCTCCAGCAGCCCCAGGTCCAGGCCCAGGAGCGCCACTTCCCGAAGGATCTCCGGCACGTCCCCCTGGCTGATGCGCAGGGCCAGCCCCTCCACCACCGCGGTCTTGCCCACGCCCGGGTCGCCCACGCAGAGGGGGTTGTTCTTGCGGCGGCGGGCCAGGATGTCCACCATCCGGCGGATCTCCCCGTCCCGGCCGAACACCGGGTCGATGCCCCCCTCCCGGGCCTTCTGGGTGAAGTCCTGGCAGAAGCGCCGCAGGAAGCCGCCCTCGGCCCCCGGCGCCGCCGGGCACGGGCCGGGGGCGGCCGGAGGCTGGGTGGCGGGGTTCTCCGCCGACGGCTGGGTGACGGTCCGGAAGTCCCGGGCCAGGGTCTCCCGGTTGAGCTGCCGCAACAGTTGCCCCGCCCGCCCCGGGCCGGCAAGCGCCGGCCGGGCCAGCAGGGCCAGGAGCACCCCGCCGGAGCGGATAACGGTCTCCCCCAGGTCGATGGAACTCACCAGCCAGGCGTCCTGGAGCAGGTCCAGGAGCAGCGGGGAGAACACCGGCTTGCCGGCGTTGCCGGCCTGCAGCTCATCCAGGGCCGCGTCCAGGGCCTGGGCCAGGTCCCCGGGCTCCAGGCCGAACCGGTGCAGCATCGGCGGCCAGTCGCCAGCCGGGTCGTCCAGGAGCATGGCGGCCAGGTGCTCCACGGTCACCTCGTAGTGGGAGCGGGATACGCACATGCCCGCGGCCGCCTGCAGGGCGGTGCTGCAGGTGCGGTTCAGGCGGCTGATGAGGGGGCGGATGTCGACGGTGACCATGAACGCTCTCAGGTATGGATGCGGGATCCGGGCTCCTGGACGTCAACGGGGGGCCGGGCGTTACACCCGGGTGCTTCCCCAGACCCGGTGGGCCCCCTCCCGGGAAGCCCCGTTCGCGGATTGACCTTGCCCCTGGCTAGGTCTTGACAATATAATTAAATAATATATTTTTGTAACCCGTATCCCCCACGACCAAGGAGGGCCGATGGACCGTTTCAAGAAGATCTTGATCAGCGCACTGGCCGTGGCGGCTCTGGGCGCCGTGTTGCCAGGGGCGACCATGGATGCACCGAGCGATGACATTGTTGTAAGGTTCATTAAGTGGTATTTCAAGACGGCTGCGGAAATGATCGCCGAAAAAGCCAGGGCCGCCATCGGCTCGACCAGTGCGAAAGCCATGGCCGCCGTCGAGAAAGATGCCAAGGATTTCCAAGCGCTGCATGCGTACGACCTGGTGATCACCAACCAGGGCCAGGGCGCCTGGACATTCGGCATCACCGACAAATTCCCCGGCCAGCTCAAAGATGAGCAGTCCGGGACCCTGAAGGTGGCCATGCTGAAGCCCGACGGCGATGGAACCTACCCCCCGGTGGAGGTAACCCCCAGTTCCGGCCCGGTGGCAATGAATGATTTTTACGGCGTATGGGTGGTGACCCCGGTCTGCGCCAAGAAGAACACCTTTTCTTCCCAGAAATTCGCCCGGGTGTGCTACCTGGAGGACAGCAACCGGCGGCGGATCTACTTGACGCTCACCAAGGACACCTCCAGCACGGCCGTGCCGGTGGTGGGCGTGGCGGCAATGAGCAACCAGATGCTCTACGAGCAGAAGCCCATCCACTTCAATGACCCGCAGTTCAAGAATTTCAACATGATCGGCATCCAGGTGGACAAGATCAAATGAAAGGCCCCCGGGGTCCGCGCCGGGGGCCGGGTTCCATGGGCTGGCAAGTCAGGCCTGCACCAGGGTTTTGGCGCCCTTCTCCTTCTTGGTGAACTTGTTCAGGATGGTGCCGATGTCGCCGGGCTCCACGGGGCCGTGCACCTGGTCGTCCACCATCACCACCGGCGCCAGGCCGCAGCAGCCCAGGCAGCGGGTGGACTCCAGGGAGAACAGGCCGTCCTTGGTGGTCTCGCCGAACTGGATGCCCAGGTCGTCCATGAGCCGCTGGGCCACTTTCTCGGCGCCCTTCACGTAGCAGGCGGTGCCCATGCACACGTTGATCATGTGCTTGCCCCGGGGATGCAGGCGGAAGTAGTGGTAGAAGGTGGCCACTCCGGTGACCTTGGCCAGGGGGATCTGGGCCAGCTGGGCGACCGCGTGCATCTTCTCCCTGGGCAGGTAGCCCTCGGCCGCCTGCACCATGTGCAGGACGGCGATGAGCTGGCTTTCCGAGTGGGGCAGGCCCCGGTGCTTCTGGATGAAGTCCACCACCTCTCCGGGCAGGGCGGCCTCGCAGGCCTCCTTGATCTCGTTCCAGTTGTCGGTCTGGGTCATGGTGTTCACCGGATCCCCCTGGGCATGCGGGCTTGGTAGTGGGTGTGCAGCAGGTGGTGGGCCTTCTCGCCGTTGGGCTCGCCCAGGAAGTCCTGGTACAGGTGCTCGATGGCCGGGTTCTCGTGGGAGCGGCGCAGCTGCTTGTCGGTGTCGATCTTGTACAGGGCCTTGGCGCGCAGGAGGGGCAGCTGGGGATCCAGCACGTCCATGTCCATGGGCGGGTACGGCTGCCCGCCTCCGGCCACGCAGCCGCCGGGGCAGGCCATGATCTCGATCAGGTGGTACTGCTTGCCGCCGGCCTTGGCCTTGTCCAGGATGGCCTTGGCGTTGCTGAGGCCGTTGGCGATGGCGATGTTCACGTCCATGCCGTTCACGCGGATGGTGGCTTCCTTCAGCCCGGTGACCCCGCGCACGTGCTCGAACTCCAGGGGGCCCAGCTCCTGGCCCGTGAGCTTCACCGCGGCGGTGCGCAGGGCGGCCTCCATCACCCCGCCGGTGGCGCCGAAGATGTCCGCCGCGCCCGAGGAGATGCCCAGGGGCCGGTCGAACTCGCCGTCCGGCAGGTTGACGAAGTCGATGCCGTAGGACTTGATCATCCAGGCCAGCTCCCGGGTGGTGAGCACCGCGTCCGTGTAGGGCGTGCCGTCGGCCATGGCGTGCTCCGGCCGGGAAGCCTCGAACTTCTTGGCCACGCAGGGCATGATGGCCACCACGTAGATCTCTTCGGGCTTGAGTCCCTTCTTCTCGGCGTAGTACGTCTTCGCCAGGGCGGAGAGCATGCTCATGGGGGACTTGCAGGAGGACGTGTAGGGGATCATCTCCGGGTAGAACTTCTCCAGGAAGTTCACCCAGCCCGGGGAGCAGGAGGTGAGCAGGGGCAGCGGGCCCCCGTCCGCCATGCGGCGGAGGAACTCGTGGGCCTCCTCGATGATGGTGAGGTCGGCCCCGAAGTTGGTGTCGAACACCGCGTCGAAGCCCAGGCGGCGCAGGGCGGTGATGAGCTTGCCGGTGACCGGGGTGCCCATCGGCATGCCGAAGCACTCGCCGATGGCGGCCCGGATGGAGGGCGCCGGCTGCACCACGATGTGCTTGACCCCCCGGGGCAGGGACAGGGCCTCCCAGACCCGCTCGGTATGGTCCTTCTCCAGGAAGGCGGCGGTGGGGCAGACGTTGATGCACTGCCCGCACATGATGCAGGCGGACTCGTCCATCTTCGAGAGGTTGGCGGGGCCCACCACGGTGTTGAAGCCCCGGCCGTGCTGGCTCAGGTTGTGCACGCCCTGGACCTCCTCGCACACCCGCACGCAGCGGCCGCAGAGGATGCACTTCTCGGGGGTGCGCACCACCGACTCGCTGGAGTCGTCCACCGGGAACTGCTTGCGCCTGCCCTCGAACAGCCGCTCCCGGATGCCCAGGCGGTAGGCCTGCTTCTGCAGCTCGCACTGGCCGTCCCGGTCGCAGGTCTGGCAGTCTCTTGGATGGTTGTCCAGGAGCAGCTCGACGATGTCGCGCCGGGCCTGGCGGATCTGGGGGGAGTTGGTCTGCACCTCCATCCCTTCCCACACCTCCTGGCTGCAGGCGGTGAGGAAGTGGTTGAAGCCCTCCACCTGCACCACGCACACGCGGCAGGCGCCTTCCAGGCTCAGGTTGGGGTGGTAGCACAGGCGGGGGATGTGGATGCCCAGCTTCTCGGCGGCCTTGAGGACGGTGGTCCCCTTGGGCACCTGCACGGGCTCCTGGTCGATGATGAGGTTGATCATGGTGGCGGTCATCGGTTCATTCCTGGGGGTCGCGTTCGTAACGGGGGGATCAGGCGCGCTCGACGGCGCCGAACCGGCAGACTTCGAAGCACTGGCCGCACTTCACGCAGCGTTCCTGGTCGATGACGTGGGCTTCCTTGCGGGTGCCGGTGATGCATTCCACCGGGCAGTTGCGGGAGCACACGGTGCAGCCGATGCAGCTCTCGGGGTTGATCTCGTACCGGATGAGCGAGACGCACTTCTTGGCCCGGCAGCTCTTCTGCACGATGTGCTCGCGGTACTCGTCCCGGAAGTTGCGCAGGGAGCTGAGCACCGGGTTCGGCGCGGCGCGCCCCAGGCCGCACAGGGAGGTCTGCTGGCACAGCCTGGCCAGGCGCTCCAGCTTGTCCAGGTCCCCCAGCTCGGCCTTGCCGGTGGTGATCTTGTCCAGGATCTCCAGCATGCGGGTGGTGCCCTCCCGGCAGGGGGTGCACTTGCCGCACGACTCCTCCTGGGTGAAGGTCAGGTAGAACTTGGACAGGTCCACCATGCAGTCGTCCTCGCTCAGGACGATCATGCCGCCCGAGCCCATGATGGAGCCGGCCCGGGCCAGGGGCGCGAAGTCCACTTCCATGTCCGCGTCCTGGGCCGGGATGAAGCCGCCGGCGGGGCCGCCGGTCTGGATCGCCTTGAGGGCGCGGCCGCCCTGCACGCCGCCGCCGATGTCGTAGACCACCTTGCGCAGCGGGGTGCCCAGGGGCACTTCCACCAGGCCCGTGTGCTGGACTTTGCCGGCCAGGGCGAACACCTTGGTGCCGCCGCTGTCGGAGGTCCCCACCTGGGCGAACCAGTCGCCGCCGAAGTTGATGATGGCGGTGATGTTGGCGAAGGTCTCCACGTTGTTGATGCAGGTGGGCTTGCCCCACAGCCCGCGCTCGGCCGGGTAGGGCGGGCGCACCCGGGGCTGGCCGCGCTCCCCTTCGATGGAGCGGATCAGGGCGGTCTCCTCGCCGCACACGAAGGCGCCGGCGCCCAGGCGGATCTCCATGTCGAAGGACCACCCGGAACCCATGACGCTCTCCCCCAGGATGCCGGCGGCCCGGCACTGGTCCAGGGCGTTCTGGATGCGCTTGATGGCCAGGGGGTACTCGGCGCGGATGTAGTAGAAGCCCTTGCAGGCGCCGATGGCGAAGGCGGCGATGACCATGCCCTCCACCACGCTGAAGGGGTCCGACTCCAGCATGCCCCGGTCCATGAACGCCCCCGGGTCCCCCTCGTCGCCGTTGCAGATGAGGTAGCGGGTGGTTTCGGCCTGGGCCCGGGTCAGCTGCCATTTCTTGCCGGTGGGGAAGCCGCCGCCGCCGCGGCCCCGCAGCCGGGCCTTGAGCACTTCGTTGATGACCCACTCCGGGTCGTTGCGGCCGAGCACCGTGGCCAGGGCCTTGAAGCCCCGGTAGCGCACGTACTCCTCCAGGCTCTCGGGGTTGACGATGCCGCTGTTGCGCATGGCGATGCGGGTCTGGTGGTTGAAGAAGCGCACGTCGCCGTACAGGTCCAGGAAGTCCTGGGTGATGGGCTTCTCCTTGACCACCAGGCGGTCCACCGTCTGGCCGCCCTGCACGTGCTCCTTGATGATGGCGTCCAGGTCCTGCTCGCCGGAGATGCGGTAGAGCACCTTGCCCGGGCGCACCAGCACGTGGGCGTAATGGCCCCGGCCTTCCTCGCTGCAGGCGCCGAAGCACTTGACGCTGCCGGTCTTCACCACCTCGGGCGGGATCCCGGCCGCCTTGAGCTTGTACTCGAAGCGTTCCCGCATGCCCCGCACCTCGGTGCAGCGCAGGCCCTCGCAGAAAACGAACTCCAGGGCCGCCTGGTGGTCCAGGGAGCCGTCCAGGGCGTGCTCGGGCAGGGGCTCCCCCTTCTGGATGTGGCTGACGAAGATCTTGTGGGCCACTTCCCGGGTCACCCGCTCGTACTTCACCGGCATCCTGCCGGGCACCGTCACGCCGACGATGGGCTCCTTGCTGCAGCGGCCGGTGCAGCCGGTCTGGTGGAGGACGATGTCGTCCCGGCCGGAGGACTGGATGTGCTTGCGGAACTCGTCCAGGGCCTCCAGGGAGCCGGCGGCGTGCTCGCAGGTGGCGGAGCCGATCTGGATCTGGATCCGGTTGGCGTCGCCGCTCTCGGCCAGGGCCCGTTCCGCCTTGGCGGTCAAGGCCGAATAGAACTGGGTGATGGGGTTCTCCATGGGGGTCTCCGGGGATTCCAGGTCACAGGCTGATTAAATCGAGAAATTTTTATCGATATAAAATAATCGAATATACCCGGTCCAAAGGGAGCCGGCTCGTTCATCGCCTTCGGAACGGTTCCGGCGCGTGGGCGCAAAACCGGTCGTCCCGCTGAGCTGGTCAGCTGGTCTCCATCCGCGGCGTCCGTCTCCGTTCAGGTTGTGATGTCCTTCACGACAGCGGCAGCCACGGGTCCACTTTATCCCCCTTCCGGGCCGGGGGCGTTGACCGAAATCACAAGGTACGTAAAGGCTTTCGGCACTTTTATTTACTGTTACGGTCTGCACAAGCCGTCAGCCGTAACGGGGCTTCCGGGGATCGGATGCAGTCCCTGGCTTTCTTCGCTAAAGCAAGGTTGCACGGCGGTTCCTGGGGCGGGAGCGGCCATCGGCTGGTCCGGGGTCCGCGCCGGCCGGTTTCTCTCCAAAGACCGGGCGGGAACCATTAAATACGCATGACGCACAATAAGGCTGGTTGGATGACCGCACCTTGGAGGAGAGCCTGTTGACCCGATACCTGCCCGCCGTGCTGCCAGCGCTGTTGGCGCTGTCCGCCAACCCTTCCAGAGGGGTTGAAATCACCATCAACAACTGGTCCGGCGCCCAGTGGAGCGTCTCTCCTGGCCTGGGTCCGGACGGCCCCAGGACCACCCTCCATCCCAGGCAGAACCCGCCGGAGTCCCTGGCCCTCGACGTGGACGCGCCCGGCGAGCACGTCTATCGGCTCTGGGACCACAGCGGCCGAAGCCCTGGGCCACCTGAACCTCGCCCACGCGCTGTTCCAGGAGGGGGACTACCTCGAGGCCAAGGGGCACTACGAGGCCGGCCTCAAGCTCGATCCGGACCAGCCGGAGGCCCACCAGGGGCTCGCCTTCACCCTGCTGCAGCTGGATGACCGGGACGGGGCGGCCGCGCACCGGCAGCTTGGCTTCGCCGGGCATGCGGCGAAGGTGCTGCCCTACCGCGGGGACGGGCCGCCCGTGCCCATCCTGATGCTGGCTTCGGCCCTGGGCGGCAACATGCCCATCCTGCCCTTCCTGGACGAGGACCGGTTCCAGGTCACGGTGATCTACCCGGAGTTCTTCGACCCGGAGACCCCGCTTCCGCTCCACAAATTGCTCATCAACGCCCTGGGCGACGCCGACCTTTGCGCCCCAGGATTGGCCGCGGCCGAGCGCCTGGCGGCCGCATCCCCGGCGCCCGTGCTCAACCCGCCCCGGGCGGTGGCGGCCACCGGCCGCATCGCCAACGCCCGCCGCCTGGGCGCCCTGGAGGACGTGGTCACTCCGGCCATGGCCGACTTCCCGCGCGCGGAGCTGGAGCGGCCCGGGGCCCTGGACGCCCTTGCCGGGCGCGGCTTCCGGCCGCCGTTCCTGCTGCGCACGCCCGGGTTCCACAACGGCCAGCACTTCGTGCGGGTGGACGGCCCGGAAGCCTATGCCCAGGCCCTGGCGTCCCTGCCGGGGCCGGAGATCACCGCCCTGGAATTCCTGGACGCCCGCGGTCCCGACGGCAAGATCCGCAAGTACCGGTCGATGATCGTCGACGGGAACCTGTACCCGCTGCACGCGGCCGTGGCGGCCGGCTGGAAGATCCACTACGTGTCCGCGGACATGGCGGAGAACCCCGGGCATCGGGCCGAGGACGCGGCGTTCCTGGAACGGATGCCCGAGGTGCTGGGCCCCCGGGCCATGGCGGCCCTGGGCCGGATCCGGGACGCCCTCGGCCTGGACTAGGCCGGCGTGGACTTCAGCGTGGACGGGCAGGGGCGTCTGCTGGTCTACGAAGCCAATGCCGACATGGTCGTCTATGCCCCGGAACCGGATCCGCGCTGGGAATTCCGCCGTGCCCCGGTGGCCCGGGTCATGGCCGCGGTCCGCGCCATGGTGGTGCGGAGGCTGGTCACCACCGCACCCGCGCCCGGTAGGTGAGGGTGGCCTCCCCTTCCGCCGGGACGGGCACCCGGAACTTGGCCAGGCCGGAGGTCTCCCTGGTGAACGGCAGGCTCGGCTGCAGGATCTCCCAGTCGCCGGTGAGGGGCTCCAGAACGGTGACGGTCACCGGCTCCTTCTTGGCGTTCTTCAGGTCGATCTGGAACGCGCTCTCGAACACGTTCTTGTACTGGCCCTGGGGGCCCAGGCTCTTGAAGTCCGTCTGCCGGCGCCGGGCGGTGATGTCGAAGGCGTTGCCCAGCTTGAGCCGCACCTGCTCGTTGCGGGGGGTGTGGTCGATGGTGTCCTCGCCCACGAACTGGGGCCGGCCGGCGGCGTCGCGCTGGTAGACCCGCACCACGCCCCTGGGCAGGGGCATGCCCAGGCCGCCCTCGGCGCGGTTGTCGAACTGCAGGTAGACCGCCACCGGAATCCTGGCCCCCGGGTCGGCATAGCGGTCCTGGTAGTAGTTGGGCGCACCCCGCAGCACGTACTCCTTGACCACCGGCACGCCCCGGCCGGTGAGCAGCGCCACCTGCTTGGTCTGGTTCTCCTTGAGGGTGGTGGGCCGGTCCAGGGTGTACAGGTGGTATTCGAACAGGCCCTCCTCCTTCATCTGCGCAGGTGCCGCCTTGGCCATGTCCATCAACCGGCCAGCCGCCATGGGCGCCGGAGCCGGGGCCCGGTGCACCTCCCCGGCCACCAGCTGCAGGGTGGCGGACGGATAGGAGGCCCCGCTCTGGTTGGTGAGGGTGACCCAGCCGCCCAGGTCCAGGGTCTTCCCGTCAAGCCCCAGGTTGGCCGCGTAGTCCGCCTGCCAGGTCAGGCCCCCGGTCAGGTAGGTGAGCTCCAGCCGCTGGGCCCGTGCGGCCCCCGAGTGCAGGGACAGCACCAGGGTGGGCCGGGACCGCAGGTTGCCGGGCACCCCCGGGAAGACGATCCGCCCGGGCACGGTGGTCTCGATGCGGTCCGCGAACTTGAGCACCACGCCGCCGTTGGTGGCCAGCACCTCCGCGTCCTCCCGCCGTTCCCGGGACCCCGGGCCGTCCGGGTTGGGCACCTGGGACACCACCGTGACCCGGCCGCCCACGTACTTCTCCAGCAGCTTCTGGGGGCTCAGCAGGTCGAAGTCGAAGTTCTGCTCGTTGATCCAGAACTCCTTGGGCTCGGTGAGGTTGCGCAGGAGCGCCGTCTCCGGGCGGATCTGGGCCGAGACCTCCTGGAAGGCCAGCTCCAGGTCCCCGGCGGGCAGGGCCACCTCCCGCAGGTCCCGCACCAGGGCCAGGTTGTTGTTGTAGATGGTCACCGCCAGGGCCTTCTGGTCCCTCTGGGTGGTGACGGTCTCGGCGCCGGCCGCCGCGGGGCAGGGCAGGGCGCCCAGAGCCAGGGCGACCAGCCCGGCGCGCCTGGCCATGCGGAATCGTGCGGAAGCGCCCATGGTGCCCTCCAGGAACGAAGTGGGACGGATGCCACTATGCCTCCGAAGGAGTTCCGGTTCCAGGGCCGGATCGGTCACTTACAAGTAACTCATTGTTCACGGAATGGGCACCTGGGTCCGGCAAGGTGGATAGACATGATCAAAGGTCCGGTCCAGCACCTGTACCCGCTGCTCTCCCCGGAAGGGTTTCCGGCCGACGACTCGGAACCGCCCCACCGGTTCCGGACCCTCTGGATCTCCGATGTGCACCTGGGCACCTGGGGCAGCAAGGCCGAGCACCTGGTGGACTTCCTGCGCCACCACAGCGCCGACAACCTCTACCTGGTGGGGGACCTGGTCGACGGCTGGCGCCTGCGCAGCCAGTGGTACTGGCCCCAGAGCCACAACGACCTGGTGCAGAAGCTCCTGCGAATGGCCCGCAAGGGCACCCAGGTGACCTACATCCCGGGCAACCACGACGAGGTGTTCCGGCAATACCTCGGCCTGGACTTCGGAGGCATCGCTTTGCGCGGACATGCGATCCACCTCACCGCCGACGGGCGCCGGCTGCTGGTGCTGCATGGGGACGAGTTCGATGCGGTGGTGCTGTATTCCAAGTGGGTCGCCCGCCTGGGCGCCGCACTGTACGACTTCCTGGTCCTGGTCAACCACGGGTTCAACTTCCTGCGCCGGAAGCTGGGCTACCCTTACTGGTCCCTGTCCGCCTTCGTCAAGCTCAAGGTCAAGAACATCGTCTCCTTCGCCACCCGGTTCGAGAGCGTCCTGGTCCGGGAGGCCCGCAGGCGCGGGGTGGACGGGGTGGTCTGCGGCCACATCCACAAGGCCGAACTGCGCATGGCGGACGGTCTGCTCTACGCCAACACCGGCGACTGGATCGAGAGCTGCACGGCGCTGGCGGAGCACTTCAACGGCCGGCTGGAACTGCTGACCTGGACCGAGATCCGCGGCCCGGTCGGCAAGCCCGCGAGTGCCGCATGAAGATCCTCCTGGTCACCGACGCCTGGCGTCCCCAGCTGAACGGAGTGGTGCGGACCCTGGAGCACCTGCGGGACGAACTGGCCGCCCTGGGGCACGAGACCCAGGTGATCCACCCGGGCCTGTTCCATTCCTGCGCCTGTCCCACCTACCCGGAGATCCGCCTGTCCTGGAACGCCCCCTGGTCCATCGGCCGGCACCTGCGGGAAGCCGGGGCGGACGCCATCCACCTGGCCACCGAAGGCCCCCTCGGCCTGTGCGCGCGCCGGTGGTGCCTGAGGCGCCGCCTGCCGTTCACCACCGCCTTCCACACCCGGTTCCCGGAATACATCCAGGAGCGCTTCCGCTTCCCCCTGGGCCCGAGCTACGCCTGGCTGCGCAGGTTCCACGGAGCCGCCGCGAAGACCATGGTGGCCACCCCGAGCCTGCGGGACGACCTGGCCCGCAAGGGGTTCCGGAACCTGGTGTTCTGGTCCCGGGGGGTGGACACCGGCCTGTTCCGTCCCCGGCCCAAGACCGCCCTGGACCTGCCGCGCCCGGTGTTCCTGTGCGTGGGGCGGGTGGCGGTGGAGAAGAACCTGGAGGCTTTCCTGAAGCTGGACCTGCCGGGCAGCAAGGTGGTCATCGGCGCCGGGCCGGACCTGGCCATGCTGCGGGAGCGTTACCCAAGGGCCCATTTCCTGGGGGCCAAGGAAGGGGAGGACCTGGCCCAGGCGTTCGCCGCCGGGGACGTGTTCGTGTTCCCCTCCCGCACCGACACCTTCGGCCTGGTGCTGCTGGAGGCCATGGCCTCGGGGCTGCCGGTGGCGGCCTACCCGGTGACCGGGCCCCTGGACGTGGTGGCCCAGGGCGTCACCGGGATCCTGGACGAGGACCTGGGCCGGGCGGCGCTGGCGGCCCGGGGCTTGTCGCCCGAGGCCTGCCGGGAGCAGGCCCTGGCGTATTCCTGGCAGGCCTGCGCGAAACAGTTCCTGGGGCACCTGGAAGCGGTCACCTCAGGGTGATCACCGTCGCCCCGGCGCCGCCCTGGTTCTGGGGCGCGTCCTCCACCTTGGCGATGCCCGGATGGCCCTTCAGGGCCTCCCGCACCGCCGCCTTGAGCCTCCCGGTGCCGTGGCCGTGCACCACCCGGACGAACTTCTGCCCGGCGGCGATGGAAGCCTCCACGAAGCGCTGCACTTCCACGTCCACGTCGTCCGAGGCCCGGCCGATGAGGTTGATCTCCGCATGCACCGGCTCGCCCTGGGCGCGCAGGCGCACCCGCCCCCGGGCCGGGGCGGGGGGCGCGGCGGCGCCCAGGTCGCCCCGGAACAGGGGCTCCAGCTCCCCGGCCCGGGCCTCGAAGGTGCGGCCCTGGGTGGTCTGCAGGACGACCCGGTCGCCCTTCATGGCGCTGATGCGCCCCTCCACTCCCAGCCCCCGGTGGCGGGCGTAGCCGCCTTCCTTCAGTGCGGGCTGGTCCTGGGCCGGGCGGGGGGGAGGCGCCCCGGCGCGCAGCTCCGCCTGGGCGATCTGCTCCATGGTGCGGATGCGTTCCCGGGCCTCGGTGCCCACCCGGTCGGGGTTGGTTTCCAGGGCGGCCTTGTGCTGCGCTTTCAGCTCCCTCACCAGCCGCCTCGCCTCGTGGTCCAGGAACTCCAGCACCCGCTGCACCTTCTCCTGGGACTCGCGCTGGAACCGGTCCTGCCGGGCGCGCAGATCCTCCTCCCGGCGGGCCAGGATCTGCCGGTCCTTGTCCACGGCGGCCGTCCGCCGCTCCAGCTCCGCGGCCTGCTCCAGCACCCGGGTGCGGTCCGCCTCCAGCTGGCGCAGGAACTCGCGCCAGTCCTGCTCGCGCTGGCCCAGGACCTTCTCGGCGTGGTCCAGGATGTACGGGGGCAGGCCCAGCTTGGCGGCGATGGTGAGGGCCCGGCTCTGGCCGGGCATGCCCACCAGCAGGCGGTAGGTGGGGGCGAGCCGCTCCTCGTCGAACTGCACCGAGGCGTTCTGGAACCGGGGGTGGCGCAGGGCCCACTGGCTGATCTCGCCCAGGTGGGTGGAGCACAGCACCCAGCACTGGCGCCGGGACAGGGCCTGGAGCAGGGCGATGCCCAGGGCGGCGCCTTCCTTGGGGTCGGTGCCGGTGCCCAGCTCGTCCAGGAGCACCAGGCCGCCGCGCCGGGCCCGGGCCAGGATGCCCTTCAGGTGCAGGATGTGGCTGGAGAAGGTGGACAGGCTGCCCACGAGGGTCTGGTGGTCGCCGATGTCCGCGTGCAGGCTGGCCAGTTCAGGCACTTCGGTGCCCTCCTTGGCCGGGATGGCGCACCCGGACCGGGCCAGGGCGGTGAGCAGGCCCACGGTCTTGAGCACCACCGTCTTGCCCCCGGTGTTGGAGCCGGAGATCACCACCCCCGGGCGCTCCCGGTCCAGCTCCAGGGTGAGGGGGACCACCTCGTGCTCCAGGGGTTCCAGATCCAGGGCGGCGCGCACCCCGGGCAGGAGCAGGGGATGCCGGGCCTCCAGGAGGTGCAGGCGGTCCTGGCCCAGGTCCGGCAGGAGGCCGTCGCACAGGGCGGCCCAGCGCAGCAGGGCCAGGGTCTCGTCCGCGTCCGCCTGGAACCGGTGCCAGCGCTCGAAGTCGAATCGGCGGCCGCGCAGGCGATCCAGCAGGTCCCGGAGGAAGGCGTGCACCGCCTGGGTGTAGTCCTGGTCGGCCTCCACCAGGTCGTTGTTCAGCTGCACCGCCTCGAAGGGCTCCAGGAACACCGTGGCGCCGCTGCTGGAGCGGTCCAGCACCAGCCCGGGCACCAGGCTGCGGCGCTCGACGCGCACCGGCAGGCACTGGCGGCCGTTGCGCTCCACCACGTTGGGGTCCTGGAACGCCTCCGGCACTTCCTTGAGGATCTTCAGCAGCCGGTTCTGCACCGCCAGGAAGCAGCGGGTGCGGGCCCGGTACAGCTCCGCCAGGCCGGGCACCTTCATGGGGTCCAGCTGGCCGTCCTCGGTGAAGCTGCGGGCCAGCAGGTCGGCCAGGGGGGTGGGGTCCGGCAGCAGCTCGGCGGTCACCTGCAGGCGGTCGATGCCCAGCTCGGTGCCATCCGGGGCCGGGACGCCGTCGGGCCAGGCCAGGCCCGAGCAGCTGCGCAGCAGCGCCGCCGTGGCCCGCAGGCCTTCCCGCAGCTGCCGCCAGTGTTCCGCCAGGGGCCAGCCCATGGGGTTCAGGACCTCGTCCAGGGCCTCGTCGAAGGGGACGATGGGCAGCCCGGCCGGATCGCTGGCCCACAGGGGGCCCAGCTCCATCTGGCGCAGACGGCGCAGGCCCTGGCGGCCATCCCATGGGGACAGCCGGACCAGCGCCTTCCGGCCCAGGCGGGTCCGGGCTCCTCCGGCCACCAGGGCGGTCAAGGCGGGAAACTCGACGGCTTCCAGTTCCGGGTCGGGCAAAGGGTCGGAGTGCGGCATCGGCAGTGGCGAAGGCGGCAGTAAAAAGGCCCGCCGAGCGGGCCTTTCCATGGTACTCGGAACGGGATGGGCCTCAGCCCATCAGCCTCCGCTCCTGGGCCAGGCGTTTGAGGGTCTTTTTCCTCGCGGCGAGCATTTTGCGCTTGCGCTTGGCGCTGGGCTTCTCGTAGTGCTGGCGCTTCTTGAGCTCGCTGAGGATGCCGGACTTTTCGCACTTCCGCTTGAACCGCCGGAGGGCGTTCTCGAAGGTTTCGTCTTCCTTGATCTTCACCAGTGGCATATGGACACCTCCTTTCGCCGTAGACTCGCCCTTTCCCACCGTTGCCGGGGAAACGGGCCGTGGATCAGACTATCCTGGATAGGCAGGGATTGCCACCATTCATATGGGATCGTGGAGGTGGATACAATGCCTGATATCCCTGGATGATTCATGAACTCTTCGGTCCCGCCCCGAAAGCATTCGAAAAAATATACAACCGAGGATCTGTTCGGAGACATCCTCAGCGACCTGGAGGGGCCGGATCGGCCCACCCCGCGGCCGGAACCCCCGTCCGCCCTCCCGGGCGACGAACCGGCGCCTGCCGTGCCGGACCCCCTGGTTGTGGAAGCGGAGGAGGAGGGGGTCCTGGAGCGGTTCGGGACCTACGACCTGCTGGAGAAGGTGGCGGTGGGCGGCATGGCCGAATTGTTCAAGGCCCGCCAGCGGGGCAACCATCCGGCCGAGAAGACCGTCGCCATCAAGCGGATTCTGCCCCACTTGTCCGACAACGACGAATTCGTGCACATGTTCATCGACGAGGCCAAGCTGGCGGCCCAGCTGAGCCACCCGAACATCGTGCAGATCTACGACCTGGGCAAGGCGGGCGGGTCCTATTTCATCGCCATGGAATACGTAGACGGGCGGGACCTGCGCAGCCTGCTGCGGAAGCTGCGCGAGTACAAGCTGCCCATGCCCGAATCCCTGGCCGCCAGCGTCATCCTGCGCGTGGCCGGCGCCCTGGACTACGCCCACCGCAAGCGGGGCATCGACGACACGGAGCTCCGGCTGGTGCACCGGGACGTGAGCCCCCAGAACATCCTGGTCTCGTACGACGGCGTGGTGAAACTGGTGGATTTCGGCATCGCCAAGGCCACCACCAGGAATTCCCAGGGCCAGGGCGGGGCCCTGAAAGGCAAGCTGCTCTACATGAGCCCCGAACAGGCCCTGGGGCAGCCCCTGGACGGCCGGTCGGACATCTATTCCCTGGCCCTGGTGCTGGCGGAACTGCTCACCGGGGAACGTTGCTACCAGGCGGATTCGGAACTGGGCGTGCTGGAGAAGGTGCGCCAGGGCAAGGTGCTGGACCCGCGCGCGGTGAACCCCGACATCTCTCCGGAGATGGGGGGCATCCTGGCCAAGGCCCTGCAGAAGGACGTGGGCCAGCGCTATGCTTCGGCCCGCCTGCTGGAGCGGGACCTGAAGGACCTGCTGGCCGGCCGGGGCCGCGAGCCCGGTGAAGCGGACCTGGCCGACTATGTGACCGCGCTCATGAAAGGTGCCCGGGAGGACCTGGAGGCGCTCCTGGCCGCCCGCTACCCCCGCCGCACCCCGCCGGCGCCAACTCCGCCGCCGGTCCAGCCGCCGCGCCTGGCGCAGGTGCCCGTGGCCCTGGAGGACCAGCCCACCTGGCCCGGAATCGAAGCCCAACCCCAGAGCCCGCTGCCACCGCCGCCCCCCGAATACCGGCCCCACCCCCAGCGGCCGGCCCGCAGGCCGGCCCCCCCAAAGGCCAGGCCCAAGCCCCAGCCCCAGCCCGCCGCCAAGTCCAGTCGCATGCCCCTCCTGCTGGCCCTGCTGGTGGCGGCGATCGCCTGGGTGGCCTATATGGTCATTCGGCCCTGAGCAACAAAATGTTCATGTTTTCCCGAAGGCCAGCCCGGGCCGGGCTTGACCAATGGAGGTATCCTTGAACTCATTAAGCCTGCCAACGCCGAGCAACCCTTCGCCAACGGGGGCGTCCATGGATCTCAACCAAGACCAGCAGGATTTCTACCGGCAGGCGCGGGAGCGCTGCAAGTCGGAAGTCGAGCAGATGAACAACGCCATCCTGGCCGAGTGGGATCGGCTCAACAGCGAGATCAGGCGGGTCCAGGACCTCATCCAGACCCTGGAGACCCGCAAGCAGACCGTGGCCCAGATCTACGCCTCCGCCAGCGCCATGCTCGGCATGGAAGCCGACCTTGACGTTTCTCCCGCCATCAAGGAAGGTATGGAGGACACGGCCGAGGAACTGGGCGTCGGGGAGATCGACCTGTAGCCGCGGGCCGGATCCGAGGAGCCGGGAACCGGTTCACGCTGCGGAGTTCTGGATGGGGTGGACGGCAGGATTGCTGATGGAACTGGGGCGCAGGCTCCTGCGCCTGCGCTACCGGATCCGCGTGCGGGGGATCGAGGCGGTGGCCGGGAAGGGGAACCAGGGCATCCTGTTCCTGCCCAACCACCCGGCGCTGATCGACCCGGTGATCGTCATCAGCGAGCTGTACCGGCGGTTCCGCCCGGCGTCCCTGGCGGACAAGGACCGCGTCGGCGGGGTGGCCCTCGGCTGGCTCACCCGCACCTTCGGGGCCCTGCCCATGCCCGACCTGGCCCGCTACGGAGAGGCCGGGCGCAAGGAGGTCGAGGAAGCCATCCATGCCTGCGCCCGGCTGCTGCGGGAAGGGGGCAACCTGGTGCTGTACCCGGCCGGGCACCTCATGTCCAGCCGCCACGAGCAGCTGGGGGGCAACAGCGCGGTGGAGACCCTGCTGCGCCTGGCGCCCGGAGCCCGGGTGGTGCTGGTGCGCACCCGGGGGCTGTGGGGCAGCCGGTTCAGCCGGGCCCAGGGCGCGCCGGACCTGGTGCGGGTGCTGGGGGCCGAATTGCGGCACCTGCTGGCCAACTTCCTGTTCTTCTGCCCCAGGCGGCCGGTCACGGTGGAGCTGTGGGAACCTCCGGACCTGCCCCGCCAGGCCGGGCGGGAGGTGCTGAACCGCCGACTGGAGAGCTTCTACAACCAGGACACCCCGCCGGCCCGGTACGTGCCCTACACCTTCTGGGAGGGGGGCGGCCACCGGGACCTGCCGGATCCGCCCCAGGCGCGCCTGACCGGGGACCTGGGGCAGGTGCCGGCCCACACCCGCGAGCAGGTGCTGGCCCACCTGGAGGCCATGGCGGGGCGGAAGGAGCTGGCGGACGGGGCGGAACTGGCCCGGGACCTGGGCATGGACAGCCTCATGCGCCTGGAGCTGCAGTTCTGGGTCGAGCAGGAGTTCGCCCACCCGGTGCGGGACCCGGAATCCCTGCGCACGGTGGGGGACGTCCTGCTGGCGGCCTGCGGGCAGGCCGTGGATGCGGGCGGAGCGCCCCTCCGGCCGGTGCCCTCCAAGTGGTTCGTGGGCTCCGGGCTGCCCGTCCAGGTGCCGGAGGGGACCACCATCCCGGAAGTGTTCCTGGCCCAGGCGGCCCGGAACCCCGGCCGGGCGGCGGTGGCGGACCAGACGGGCGGGGTGCGCACCTACCGGGACCTGGTCACCGTCATCCTGGCCCTGCGCCCGGCGCTCCAGGCGATCCCGGGGCCGTACGTGGGCATCATGCTCCCCGCCTCGGGGGGCGCCGCGGCGGCGTTCCTGGCGGTGGCCTGCGCCGGCAAGATCCCGGTGATGGTCAACTGGAGCACCGGCATCAAGAACATGGTCCACGGACTGGACCTGCTGGGGGTGGCCAAGGTGCTCACCGCCGATCCGGTGGTGGCCCGGATCCAGTCCCAGGGCATGGACCTGGGGCCCCTGGGGGACCGTCTGCTGCCCCTGGAGCGGGTGGGGGCGTCCCTGTCCCGGGCCGCCAAGCTCCGGGCCTGGGCCAAGGCCCGCCTGTCCTGGGCGGAACTGCGCCGGCCGGTGCCCGCCACCGCCGTGGTCCTGTTCACCAGCGGCAGCGAGGCCCTGCCCAAGGCGGTGCCCCTGACCCACGCCAACCTCCTGGCCAACGTGCGGGACGTGGTGGCGGAGTACCGGCTGCTGCCCGAGGACCGGATCCTGGGCATGCTGCCGCCGTTCCATTCCTTCGGCGTGACCGCCACGGTGGTCCTGCCCCTGTGCGCCGGGATCAAGGCCGTCTACCACCCGGTGCCCACCGACGGCGGGGTGCTGGCCCGGCACGTGGAAGCCTACGGGGCCACCCTCCTGGTGGGCACGCCCACCTTCCTGGGCGGCATCGTGCGGGCGGCGGCGGACGAGCAGCTCAGGACCCTGCGCTTCGTCATCACCGGGGCGGAGAAGTGCCCGGAGGCCCTGTTCGCGGCCATCGACAACCGCTGGCCGGGCATGCGCGTCCTGGAGGGCTACGGCATCACCGAATGCTCCCCGGTGGTGGCCGGCACCCGGGAGGAGGAGCCGGCCCGGGGCACCATCGGCCGCCCCCTGCCGTCCCTGGCCACCGCCGTGGTGGACCTGGAGATCGGGCAGCGGGTGGCGCCGGGGGCGATCGGCATGCTCCTGGTGCGCGGCCCCAGCGTCTTCGGCGGCTACCTGGCCTGGAACGGGCCCCAGCCGTTCGTGGCGTTCGAGGGGCACACCTGGTACCGCACCGGCGACCTGGTGCGCCACGACCCCCAGGGCAACCTGGTGTTCGCCGGGCGGCTGAAGCGCTTCGTGAAGATGGGCGGGGAGATGGTGAGCCTGCCGGCGGTGGAGGAGACCCTCCTGGCCCGCTTCGGCCGCCCCGAGGACCAGGAGCCGCCCCTGGCGGTGGAAGCCCTGGAGACCGAAGGGCGGGCCGACCTGGTGCTGTTCACCGTCCGCCCCATCGCCCGGGAGGACGCCAACGCCGCCATCCGGGAAGCGGGCCTGGGCCCCATCCACAACATCCGGCTGGTGCGGAGCCTGGAGAAGATCCCCCTGCTGGGCACTGGCAAGACCGACTACCGCGCGTTGAAGGCCATGCTGGAACCGGCCGTGTCCGGGTAGGGGTCCCGGTTCCCGGTCAACTCGCTTCCGGCGCGTCGTCCGGGGTCTGCTCCCTCGGCCCCAGCAGGGTGGAGGGCGGGAACCAGACGTCCAGCACCGCCAGGTGCCGGGCCACGTATTCCCGCAGCCACAGGCCCAGGCGCTGGCGCCGGGACATGCCTTCGGTGCTGGCCGGGACGCCGTAGGCGTCCAGGCCCAGGTGCCTGGCCAGGTACAGGGCCCTGGCCAGGTGGAAGTCGGAGGTGACGATGATCATGCGCTTGACCCCGAACACCGCCTGGGCCCGCTTCAGGCTGTCGTACGTGCGCCGCCCGGCGTAGTCGCTGATCACCAGGGCCGGGGGCACCGACCGCTGCAGGAGCCAGCGGCGCATGGCCTTGGGCTCGTTGTAGTTGGCCGCGCGGTTGTCGCCGGAGACCAGGAACCAGGAGCCCTTGCCCTGGCGGAACAGGTCCAGGCCGGTGTCCAGGCGCGTCTGCAGCACCCGGGTGGGCTCCCGGTCCGGCAGCACCCCGGCTCCCAGGATCAACACCGGCGCGTGTTCCACCGGCAGGGAGGCCACCGTGAAGACGCGCCCCCGCCCGGCCCGGGGTATGCCGACGAAGATCCACAGCAGGTCGGCGGCCAGGACCAGGGCCGCGGCAAGCCACGGCACGATCCTGCGGCCAGGCCAAAGTGGAACTGGGGAAGCGGGTCGCATCCGGGTAGCATAGACCCTTACCCCGCCTTGGGTTTAATGCGAGTTGAATTGATGATTAATATTCGTGCCCGGTATGAGTCCCAGAACCGTCTGCCCCGCCAAGGGATCCGATGGGCACTACACCATTGGCTCATGCCGGTCCTGGCCCTCGGCGCCATGGCGGGCTGCTACCGGGCCACCGGCTTCCAGCGCAACCCGGCGGCCGCGGAGGTCCTGCCCGCCTTCGGCGGCGACGCGGTGCTGGGCATCAAGCACAAGGGCGGGCAGGGCGACTACTACCTGGGCAACGACTTCATCCAGATCGCCATCGACGGCACCCCGTACGGGGATCCGGTGCAAACCCCCCTGGCCGGCGCCGTATCCGGCGGCAGCATCATCGACGCGGGCTACCTGGAGCTGGACAACAGCTACAACCGGGTGAGCGTGCCCGGCAACACCATGAACCGGCTCACCCCGGTGGTGAACCAGGACCCGAACCTGCCGGTGGTGTTCAGCACGTTCGTCCTGGGCAACCAGAACGACCAGGCCAGCATCACCTTGACCGGGAGCATCTATGACCCGGGCAACCTGCTGGGCGCCGGCACCAGCGCCGCCAGCCCGGTGGTCCAGGGAGTGGCGGTGACCGAGTTGATCACCATCGAGCAGCTGGACCGGTACTTCACCTTCACCACCATCGTCACCAACAACACCTCCGGCGCCCTGCCCATCCGCAGCGTCGGGGACTGCCTCGTCCAGCAGGGGAGCGGCTACACCTTCAACGTGCCCGCCAACTTCGACTACCAGGGCAACGCCCTCGCCAGCCGCTGGGGAATGCAGATCCCCGGCAGCGATTTCACCCAGCCCCTGCAGACCAGCGTCCAGGCCGCCTATGTCGGCCTCATCGGCCGGGAGCCCGGTGCCGACACGGTGGACTCCCACGCCAGCCTGGGCTTCCTGCCCCTGGATTCGGAACGGCTGCTGGTGGCCGCGGATCCCCAGAACCTGATGACCGTCCCGGACCGTCCGGTGGTGCCGGCCCGCCTGTCGGTGGGCAGCCTGCCGGTGCCCCAGCTGGCCGGGAACGGGACCAGCCTCTCCTTCAACCGGCGCCTGTACATCGTCGGCGGCCCCAGCGCGTCGGTCAACGTGGTGGGCGGCCTGTACATCAACGCGCCCTACCCGGACCAGGGCACCGGGCTGTTCAACCTGATGGACTCGGACCGGTACGGCGACACCAACATCCGCCCGGCCCGGGATACGGGCATCCTCACCTTCACCCTCTCCGGCACCTCCCAGCGCCAGGGCCCCAGCCCCACCGAGGTCCGCATCGAGCGCAACGTGCTGGCGGGCGTCCCCGGCGCTCCGGCCGCCGGGTCCTGGCAGGTGCAGCGGGTGGAGTGGTTCGAGCCCAACGAGAACCTGGTGCAGACCTCCGGGCTGGCCCCGTCCGCCCTGCGGATCAACCTGCCGGTGGGGTTCTACCGCATGGTGCTCACCTCCCCCGGCGGGGCCCAGACCCGCACCTTGTTCGACAACAGCAAGCCGGTGCCCAACGACAGCGGCGTCACCCAGGTGGGCCTGGCCGGTCCCATCTGGATCCAGAAGAACCTGGAGTTCGTGGTGGACCCCCAGGACGTGCTCTGTCCGGACGTGGCCAACGACGCCAGCGGCACCTCCAACCTGTTCGGCCCCTTCACCAGCAACCCCTATTCGGTCCATTACTTCGTGACCCGGGAGGAGAACGGGGCGCTGAACGTCCTGCAGCCCCTGCGCTTCACCTTCACCGGCACCCCGGCGGTGGCCATGCGCCGCCAGCGCACCCTGGGCTCCGTCTGGGATCCCGGCAGCAACGTGGTCGGGGTGGCCCCCGGCATCGTCCCCGGCCAGGTCCAGTACCGCGGCGGCAACGAGATGTTCGGCACCGGCTTCTGCCGCCTTCTGCCCACTGAGTTCGCCTGGCTGCCCAACGGGGGGACCTACACGGTCTACGGCACCCGGGGCCCCCTGGAACCCTTGTACCAGACCACCTTCCAGACCTTCGACGGCCAGCCTGACGTGCACCACACGTTCACCGTCTTCCCCCTGGGGCTGCCGCCCGGGTGGACCAGCTTCGACCTGCCCGGGCCCGGGCAGGCCACCACCGGCGGCACCCTCACCGGCGAGAAGCTGGCCTCGGGCATGGCCAACGGCGTGCAGGTGGTGGGCCACACGGAGCAGGACATGCTGGTGGACCCCGACCAGGTGTACACCAACTTCCATGCGGAATTCCTGTCCACCTTCCTGCAGCCCCAGCAGATCCCCGCCAGCCTCAGCGCCATCCACCGCCCCCGGGACCAGGAGTTCGGCCGCGACCCCTTCGTGGTGGCCGGGCGCACCACGACCCTGCCCGGGTTCGGCACGGCGACCGCCCTGTTCACGCCGGCGCCCACCAGCGCGCGCCTGGGCGGGGCCGCGCTGCCCCAGCCGGGGCAGACCTGGAACCTGGCGGACTTCCTGGCCCAGGGCCTGGGCCAGTACAACGTGGTGCACCGCCCGCGGGGACCCCAGGGCCTGTTCACCCTGCAGGGCGCGCCCATCCAGCCGACCCCCCCGGCCAGCAGCTGGAACACGGCCCTGAACGCCTGGTGGAGCCCCTGGTCCCAGCAGTCGGGGCCGCTGGCCTTCGGGCTGACCTTCGGCCAGTTCGACGCCCTGGAACTGCTGCGGGGCGAGAGCTTCGACCCGACCGCCCCGGCCGCCTGGTTCAACGAGTTCCTGCAGGTGCGCGCGGACTGGTTCGCCCTGCTCAACTACCAGACGCCGGCCTTCTTCACCAAGGCCCTGGGCCTGTCCTCCGCCACCTTCAGCCTGGACACTCCCGTGGGCCTGGCCCGCACCTACCTGAAGGCCAGCCTCCTCCAGGAGGCCGACACCACCAACGTGCTGGCCGCCCTCAAGGCCGGCGCGGCGGTGGCGTCCACCGGCCCGTTCCTGGACGTGAGCGTGGCCGGGGCCGGCCCCGGCGGCCTGGTGCAGTCTCCCGGGGCCACCAGCGTCAACCTGGCCATCAACCTCTGGATGACCGACTGGATGCCGGTGGACGAGGTGCGGGTGATCGTCAACGGCATCCAGACCCCGGTGACCCTGAACGGCACCTCGATGACCTCCATCAGCCCGGCCAGCCTGGTCCAGGCCGGCTCCGATCCGCGCCTGTTCACCGCCACCGTCCAGGTGCCCATGCCCACCGGCGGCACCGACGCCTGGATCGTGGTGGAGGCCGGGATTCCCCTCACCGGCGCCTACGGCCTGGCCACCCAGTCGCTGGTTCCGGTCTGGAATGCCATAATGAGGGGCATCTATCCCATCGCCGTCACCAATCCCGTCTTCGTGCAGGTGACCACCGGCGGCAGCTACATCCACCCCGGAACCTGACCTCATGAACGAGTGGCTTCCCGAACGCCTTCCGGAAGACATCGAGGCCGAACGCGCCCTGCTGGCCACGTGCTGCGCCGCCGGCGCCGAGCTGGCCGCCACGGACATCGCCCTGGCCCTGGGCGAGGAGGACTTCGTCCACCCGGCCCACCGGGCCGTGTTCAAGGCCCTCAAGACCCTGGTGGACGGCCAGGTCGAGATCAATTCCCTGACCCTGAAGGATGCCCTGGACCAGGCCGGGGACCTGTCCCGGGTGGGCGGCTACACCGGGCTGGTGGAGCTGCTCAGCGCCGAGGAGGTGGGGCGGCCCCAGGTGCTGGCCGACCTGCTGTCCCGCAAGCGCAAGCTGCGCCAGCTGGTGCGCCTGGGGGCCCAGCTGGTGCGCCAGGCCGCCGACGAGGAGGCCCCCCCCGACGCCCTGGTGGAACAGGCCGCCGTGGACCTGTTCCGCCTGGCCCAGGGGCAGCAGCGCCGGGGCCTGGAACACATCGGCGACGTGGCCCGGGAGACCATGGAGGCGCTCCTGGACCGGCTGGAAGGCCGGGGCTCCACCGGGCTGAGGGTGGGCTTCAGCCGCCTGGACGGCATCACCCAGGGCTTCCAGCCGGGCAACCTGGTGGTCCTGGCCGCCCGCCCCGGCATCGGCAAGACCGCCCTGGCCCTCAACTGGCTGCTGCGGTCGGCGGACCTGTACAAGGCGCACGCGGCCTTCTTCTCCCTGGAGATGTCCAAGGAGGAGGTGTTCAGCCGCCTGCTGGCCGCCCACAGCACCGTGAACATGAAGCAGGTGGCGGCCGGGGCCTTCAGCGCCGAAATGCAGGGCCGGCTGCTGCGCTCCCGGGACGCGCTCCTGGATCTGCACCTCTACGTCAACGACCAGGCCGGCATCACCGTGCGGGAGATCACCGCCATGGTGGACCGGCACCTGTCCCACACCAACCAGAAGCTGGACCTGGTGATCGTGGACTACCTGCAGCTCATGTCCAGCCCCGAAGGCTCCCGGGCCGCCAGGCAGAGCGAGGCGGTGCGCATCGGCGAGATCAGCCGGGGCTTCAAGCTGCTGGCCAAGGACCACAACATCCCGGTGGTGGTGCTGAGCCAGCTGAACCGCGAGGTGGAGCACCGGCAGAGCGGCAGGCCGCAGCTGTCGGACCTGCGGGACTGCGTGGCCGGAGACACCCTGGTGGTGCTGGCGGACGGCACCCGTAGGGAGATCCGGGATCTGGCGGGCCAGACGCCGGACGTCCTGGCCATGGATCCGTCCGGCGCCATTGTTTCTGCCCGCTCTGATCTGGTTTGGCTGGTGGGGCAGCGCCTGACCAGGAAACTGAGAACGGCTTCCGGCCGTTGGCTCGATGCCACTGGCCGGCACCGCGTGTGGACGCAGCGGGGGTGGCGGCAACTGGGAGAACTGGTGCCCGGCGATCGTGTGGCGCTGGCCCGGCGGCTGCCTGAACCAGCAGAAAGCGTCAGGTGGCCTGACCTGGCAGTGGCATTGCTGGGACAGATGATCGGCGACGGGAGCTTCCTCAGGCACCAGCCTATGCGGTACACCACGGCGTCGGAGGAGAACAGCGCACTGATCCGGGAGGCTGCCGAGACCTGCTTTGGAATGAAGGTCACCCGGTATCCCGGGCGCGGGCAGTGGCATGGCCTTCTCCTGAGCGGGAACGGGGATCGCTGGCATCCCGCCGGAATGGGCAAGTGGCTGCGGGATCTGGGTATTTTTGGACAGCGAAGCCACGAGAAGAGGATTCCCCAAGCCGCCTTCCGGTTGGCCAATGACCAGGTTGCCCTCCTGCTTCGGCATCTCTGGGCCACCGACGGTTGCATCAGCGTCGGCAAGGATCAGCGGCGGGGAGTGCATTTTTCCACCTGCAGCAAGGGCCTGGCCACGGATGTGGCGGCGTTGCTGCTCCGCATGGGCATCGTGGCCCGCATCCGGACCGTGCCCCAGGGCCCCGGCCACCGTCACCTGTATGTGGTCTGGGTCAACGGAGTGGAATGGCAGTCGGCGTTCCTTGACCAGGTGGGCGCCTTCGGTCCCCGGATCGAGCCTGCCGCTCGCCTGCGGGCCGCGCTTCAGGGGATCACCGGCAATACCAACGTCGATACGCTCCCGGCCAATGTGGTGCCTCTCGTCCGGTCGTCCATGAAAGCCAAAGGCGTGACGACCCGGGCGATGTCCGCCATGCGGGCGGTTGCGTACAACGGGTCCGCTGCATACCGGTTCGCCCCCAGCAGGAACCTCCTTGGGCTCTACGCCCGGCTCCTGGAGGATGCGCAGCTGGCGGCCCTCGCCCAGTCCGATCTGTTCTGGGATACCGTGCTGGCCATCGAGGACGGGCCGGTGCAGGACGTGTACGACCTCACCGTCCCCGGCCCCGCCTCCTGGCTCGCGGACGGCCTCGTCAGCCATAATTCCGGCGCCATCGAGCAGGACGCGGACATCGTCATGTTCATCCACCGGAAGATGAAGCCGGTCATGGAAGGCGAAGAAGAAGATCGCAGCGCCGAGCTCCTCATCGCCAAGCACCGCAACGGCCCCACCGGGGTGGTGCCCCTGTACTTCGAAGGGCGAGTACGCCCGCTTCCGGGAGATGGAGCGCGCCACCGAACCCGACTACGGCTGAGGCGGCCGTGGCCGACGCGCTGCCCCTGTTCCCCCTCGCCGCCAAGGTCACCGCCCTGCGGGGAGTGGGGCCGGTGTTCGCGGAGGCCTTCCAGGAGGCCGGCATCACCACCCTGCGGGACCTGCTGTGGTCCCTGCCGTACCGCTACATCGACCGGGGCAGCCGTGCAGCAGATCGGCGCCCTGGACCGGCTGCCGCCGTACGGGGAGCGGGAGATCGTGACCGTGCTGGGCACCGTCCGGGACCTGCGCCAGACCACCACCCGGGTGCGGCGCATGACCCTCACCGAGGCCCTGCTGGACGACGGCACCGGCGCCCTGCGCCTGGTCTGGTTCAACCAGGCCTACCTGGCCCGGGTCCTGAAGCCCGGGGACCGGGTGCTGGCGTTCGGGCCCCTGGCGGCGGGGCGGCACGGGCTGGAGATGCGCGGGCCCGCCTTCGAGGTCATGGGCCGCAACGGGGCGGATGACGCCGACCTGTGGGTGCGCCGCTACCTGCCCCTGTACCGCAAGCTGGGGCCGGTGATGGGACGCACCCGCCAGCGCCTGGTGCAGGAGACCCTGGCCCGGGCGGCGGAGCCGCGCCGAATGGCTGCCGGCGGACCTGGCACGGGGCTTTCCCGACACCCTCCCGGCCCTGCGCCTGCTGCACCAGCCCCCGGACGACAGCGACCCGGACCAGCTGGAGGCCCGCACCACCCCGGCCCACCGGCGCCTGGCCAGCGAGGAGCTGTTCGCCTTCGCCCTGGGCGTCAGCCTGCGCCGGGCCGGGCGCCTGGCCCGCCGCGGGCAGGTCGGTCCCCACCACCCCCGAACTGCGGGAGCGGCTCAAGGACTACCTGCCCTTCCGGCTCACCGGCGCCCAGCGCCAGGCGTTCCGGGAGATCGTGGCCGACCTCACCTCCGGGCGGGTGATGCACCGCCTGCTCCAGGGCGACGTGGGCAGCGGCAAGACCCTGGTGGCCTTCCTGGCCATGGCCATGGTGGCCGAGACCGGCGGCCAGGCGGCGCTGCTGGTGCCCACCGAGGTCCTGGCCCGCCAGCACGCGGCCACCTTCGAGCGCCTGCTCAAGGACCAGGCCCAGGGCGCATGCGAACTCCTGCTGGGCCCCATGAAGGCCGCCGGCCAAGCGCCAGGCCCTGGCCCGCATCGCCTCCGGGGAGGCCTCGCTACGTCGTGGGCACCCATGCCCTGTTCCAGGAGGCGGTGACGTTCCGCAAGCTGCAGCTGGTGGTGGTGGACGAGCAGCACCGGTTCGGGGTGCGCCAGCGGGAGGCGCTCAAGCAGAAGGGCCTGGATCCCCACTGGCTGGTCATGAGCGCCACCCCCATCCCCCGCTCCCTGGCCCTGGCCCTGTTCGGGGACCTGGAGCAGTCGGTGCTGGACGAGCTGCCCCCGGGTCGCCAGCCCATCGCCACCCGCCTGCTGGCCCCGGCCGACGCGGAGCGGGCCTGGGACCTGGTGGAGCGGGAACTGGAGGCCGGGCACCAGGCCTTCGTGGTGAGCCCGGCCATCGACCCCCAGGACGAGACCAAGGTGCCCCTGCGGGACATCCAGGCCATGGAGGCCCTGCTGCGGGCCCGCTTTCCCGGCCTGGAACTGGCGGTGGTGCACGGCCGGCTCAAGGCCGACGAGCTGGCCCAGCGCATGGAGCGCGTTCGTGTGCGGCAGCGCCAGGATCCTGCTGGCCACCACCGTCATCGAGGTGGGCGTGGACGTGCCCAACGCCACCGCCATGGTGGTGGACCACGCCGAGCGCTTCGGCCTCAGCCAGCTGCACCAGCTGCGCGGCCGGGTGGGGCGCGGGGCCGCCCGCAGCCAGTTCCTCATGCTCTCCGGCAGCGACACAGAGCGCCTGCGGGCCCTGGTGGAGACCCAGGACGGCTTCCGCATCGCCCAGAAGGACCTGGAACTGCGCGGCCCGGGCGAGTTCTTCGGCACCCGCCAGGCCGGGCTGCCCCAGTTCCAGGTGGCCGACCTGGTGCGGGACCGCCAGCTCCTGGGCCAGTGCCGGGAGGCGGCGGAGAAGGCGCTGCAGCGGGGGCTGAGCGAAGGGCAGAAGCAGTGGCTGCGCCAGGAGCAGGCCCGGCTGAAGCTGGCGGAGATCTCCTGAAGCCTTGCGGCGCGCGCTGGCCTGATTAAATTATTTATGGCCACCCGATACAGCATCAACAAGACCGCCCGCATCGACCAGCTGAAGAACCAGGGGGTCCTGGTGGACGTGGCCACCTGGGCCACGTCGAAGCTGGACTATCCCAAGCTCATGGGCGCCTGGGGAAACAACGCCAAGGAATGGTCGTACTGCCCGACGCCACGGACCAGGATGGCTTCCAGGTCCTGGACCACGTCTTCGGCTACCGGGTCAGGTTCGCGGACTGGCGGACCCTGCGCCGGGAAACCCTGGCCGATAATGGCGCCGCTTCGCCCTTCGGGAAGGACAAAGCCTGCAGCGACCCCGCGGCCATGTCCTTCACGGTGACGGCCAACTAGCCCAGCTGGGCGGGGTTCATCAGGCGCGCGGCGATGCGCTCCCGGAGCATGTCCGGCACCAGCCCGGAGAGGTCGCCGCCCATGGCGCCCACCTCCCTCACCATGCGGCTGCTCACCACGGCGTATTCCTCCTTGGGCATGAGGAACACCGTCTCCAGGTCCGACGCCAGCTTGCGGTTCATGAGGGCCATCTGGAACTCGTACTCGAAGTCCGAGAAGGCCCGCACCCCGCGGATGATGAAGTGGGCCCCCTGCTGGCGGGCGTAGTCCACCAGCAGCCCGTGGAAGGTGCTGATCTCCACGTAGGGGAGGTCCTGCAGCAGCTCGCGCAGGAAATCCACCCGCTCCGCCACCGAGAAGGCGCACTTCTTGGCCGGGTTGTGCAGGACCGCCACCACCAGGCGGTCCACCAGGTTTCCCGCCCGCTGGATCAAGTCCAGATGGCCCAAGGTGACGGGGTCGAACGAGCCGGGGTAGATGGCGATGCGCAATGGAGCTCCCGATGTATGTGGAAACCAATAGTCTAGAAGGTTTTACCCAGGGCGGCGGCGGAACCCGGGAAACCCATACTAATACTTGGGCTACCATGGGGGCATGGCCATTGACCGTCTTTCCGTGGGCCTCCTGTTCGGCGGCGAGAGCCCCGAACACGAAGTGAGCATCGTCACCGCCCGCAGCATCGCGGCCCACCTGGACCGGGCCCGGTTCGAAGTGCGGCCCATGGGCATCGCCCGCAACGGCGTGTGGGTCCTGAACGGCGATCCCCTGGCGCGGCTGGCGGCCGGGGAGCTGCCCGAACGCAGCGAGCACCCGTTCCTGCCCCTGGAGCGGGGCGCCGAGGACGCGCCCCTGCCGGACGTGTTCTTCAACGCCATCCACGGCGCGGGCGGCGAGGACGGCCAGATCCAGGGCTACCTGGAGCCCCTGCACCGGCCCTACACCGGCGCCGGCCTCCTGGCCATGGCCGCGGCCCTGGACAAGTGGATCACCAAGCGCATCTGGGCGTCCGCGGGGCTTCCGGTGGCGCCGTACCGGGGCCTCACCGAGGAGGGCTGGCGGCGGGAGCCCGCGCGGGTGCTGCGGGAGCTGGAGGCCCTGGGCCTGCCGGTGTTCGTCAAGCCCGCCAACCTTGGCTCCAGCATCGGCATCGAGAAGGTCCGCGGGCGCGAGGAGCTGCCCGCGGCCCTGGACCGGGCCTTCGGCTACGACCGCCGGGTGGTGGTGGAGCAGGGCCTGCGGGCCCGGGAACTGGAAGTGGCGGTGCTGGGCGGGGACGACCCGCTGGTGAGCGTGCCCGGGGAGATCCTGGTCGCCGGCGAGTTCTACGACTTCAAGGACAAGTACATCAACGGCAAGAGCTCGGCGAAGATTCCGGCGGAACTGCCCGAGGGTGTGGGCAACCTGGTCGCCCGCTGCGCCGCGGACGCCTTCCGCGCCCTGGACGCGTACGGCATGGCCCGGGTGGACTTCTTCCTGGACCGGGACACCGGCCGGCTGTTCCTGAACGAAATCAACCTGATTCCCGGGTTCACCAGCATCTCCATGTACCCCAAGCTCATGGAGGCCAGCGGCATCCCCTACGCCGAACTGCTCGCCCGGCTCATCGACCTGGCCCTGACGCGCCACCAGGAGAAGATCGCCAAGACCCGGTTCTTCCAGAGCGGGAGCAACTGGTACGCCTCCTGATTTGCTGGCATCCTAGGGGCATGGACGACAATCCCCGCCGATCGCCCCGACTCCCCGTCCTGGCGACGGTCATCCTGTTGGGCTTCGCCTCGGGCGTGCCCCTGAACCTCATCGGCTCCAGCCTGCAGGCCTGGATGGCCGACGCCAAGGTGAACCTGGCCACCATCGGCTTTTTCGCCCTGGCGGGGCTGCCCTACACGTTCAAGTTCCTGTGGTCCCCGTTCATGGACCGATACCGCCTGCCGTTCCTGGGCAAGCGCCGGGGCTGGATCCTGGTCTGGTTCCTGGCGGTCATGGCCCTGCTGGCCGCCCTGAGCCGCGGCGACCCGGGCTCCAACCTGCGCCTGGTGGCCCTGCTGGCGGTGGCCCTGGCCTTCGCCTCCGCCAGCGTGGACATCAACGTGGACGCCTACCGCATTGAGCTGCTGCCGGGCCGGCTGCTCGGACCCGGGGTGTCCCTGCACCAGACCTCGTACCGCCTGGGCATGGTCTACGGGGGCGCCCTGGCCCTGTTCCTGGCCGACCTGGTGTCCTGGCGCTTCGCCTACCTGGTCATGGCCCTGGGCATCCTCCCCGGGGTGGTGGCCACCTTCCTGGCCCCGGAGCCCGAGGGCGCCACCGCCGCCCCGGCGACCCTCCGGGAGGCGGTGGTGGAGCCGTTCCGCGATTTCCTGGGGCGCCGGCGGGCCTGGGCGGTGCTGGCCTTCATCCTGCTCTACAAGCTGGGCGACAACCTGTGCGTGGCCCTCAACACCGTGTTCCTCAAGGGGCTCACCTTCAGCAACACCGAGATCGCCCTGGCCAACAAGATCGTGGGCATGGGCTGCCTGATCGGGGGCGCGCTGGCGGGCGGGGCCCTGATGGCCCGGTGGACCCTGCGCAGGTCCCTGTGGGTGTTCGGCGTCCTGCAGATGGCGTGCATGACCGGGCACCTGGCCCTGGCCCTGGTGGGCAAGAGCCACGTGCTGCTGCTGGTGACGGTGGCGGTGGAGAACTCCGTCTTCGCCATGGGCTCGGTGGCCTACGTGGCCCTGATCCAGCGCTGCTGCAGCCTGAAGAACGCCGCCACCCAGTTCGCCCTGCTCACCAGCCTCGCGGCCCTGAACCGGGTGCTGTTCGCCAGCCCCGCCGGGGTCCTGGCCAGGACCCTGGGCTGGCCCGCCTACTTCGTGCTGTGCATCGCCCTGGCCGTGCCCGGGCTGCTCCTGCTGCGCGGCTACGATTCCTGGGAACTGCCCGAGCCGGCGCACGGGTAGGTGGTTCCCCCCGGAAGCAATCCGGATTAGGATGACAGGCCGAAACCCAAGCCACAGGGAGCCGCCATGTTCGAGTCCGCCGAGCTGGGCCATTGCGTCGACAAGGCCGCCTACGCCCAGGAGGTGCCGGCGCTGCGGGAGGCGCTGCTCAACGCCCAGTTCGACCTGGGGGCCAGCCGCAAGTTCCCGGTGATCATCCTCATCGCCGGGCTGGACGGCGCCGGCAAGAGCGCCACCACCAACACCCTCAACGAGTGGATGGACCCGCGCTACATCCGCACCTACGGCACCAGCGAGTCCTCGGACGAGGAGCTGGAGCGCCCCCACATGTGGCGGTTCTGGCGCGAGCTGCCGCCCAAGGGGCGCATCGCCATCTTCGACGGCAGCTGGTACGCCTGGCCCATCTTCGAGCGGGCCGGGGGGCGCATCAACAACGCCCAGTTCGACCAGGCCCTGGATGAAGTCCACCGTTTCGAGCAGATGCTCATCGACGAAGGGGCGATGATCCTGAAGTTCTGGATGCACCTCTCCAAGGCCGCCCAGAAGCAGCGGCTCAAGAAGCTGGAATCGGACCCCATGACCCGCTGGCGGGTGTCCAAGCGCGACTGGGAGCACTTCAAGCTCTACGACACCTTCCAGGAGATCGCCGAGCGGTCCCTGCGGCGCACCAGCACCGCCTCCGCCCCCTGGATCCAGGTGGAGGCCACCGACCCCCGCTACCAGAAGCTCACCGTGGGCAAGGTCCTGCTGGAGCAGCTGCGCGCGCGCCTGGATGGGCCGGCGCCCCAGACGGCGGTCATCCAGGCGCCCCCGTCCCGTCCCAGTTTCGACGGCCTGAACATCCTCAAGACCCTGGACCTGGCCCCGAAGCTGGACAAGGCCACCTACGACACGGAACTGGAGAAGTACCAGGGCCGGCTCAACCTGCTCACCCGGCACAAGGCGTTCCCGGACCACAGCGTCGTCCTCGTGTTCGAGGGCATGGACGCCGCCGGCAAGGGGGGGGCCATCCGGCGCATCACCCAGGCCATCGACGCCCGCCTGTGCACCATCCACCCGGTGGCCGCCCCCAGCGAGGAGGAGCGGGCCCAGCCGTACCTGTGGCGGTTCTGGCGCAACCTGCCGCGCCGGGGCCGGATCGCCATCTTCGACCGCAGCTGGTACGGGCGGGTGCTGGTGGAGCGGGTGGAGGGGTTCTGCGCCGAGGCGGACTGGATGCGCGCCTACGGGGAGATCAACGACTTCGAGGAGCAGCTCAAGCGCAGCGGCGGCATCATCCTCAAGTTCTGGCTGAGCATCAGCCAGGAGGAGCAGCTGCGCCGCTTCCAGGAGCGCCAGAACAGCGCGTTCAAGCGCTTCAAGATCACCCCCGAGGACTGGCGCAACCGGGACAAGTGGCCCGCCTACGAGGCCGCCGTGTGCGACATGCTGGACCGCACCAGCACCGAGTTCGCGCCCTGGACCCTGGTGGCCAGCGAGGACAAGAATTTCGGGCGGATCAAGATCCTGCGCACCCTGTGCGAGCGGATCGAGGAACGGCTCTAGCCCGGACCATCGATCGGCCGGAAACCGTTCGATCCGTCGTGCCAGGCCAGGCAGCCGGAGGGCCTCGACCGGATCCAGGCGTTTCGGCGCATTCGGCCAAAAGCATGGAAGCACAGAGCAGGCGGGCCAAGCCGCGAGTGGGTCGGCACCCGCAAGGGGAACCTGGCCTCCTCAGCGTCCTCTGTGCTGCTCTGCTCCCTCTGTGCTTCAATTTTATTCGCTGCCAACGCCGACGCGCCGGGATGGCCGGAATCGGCCAGAGAAGCAATGGCAGGTCAATCGGTTCCCACCTGGGTACAGGTATAAAGGTAGATTTTTTCATAACCTGATCCATATATCATCAATTATCAAGATCCTAGGAATCAGCAATAGGTTGCGAAAAATTACAAAAGTTTCAACACCATTTACCGACCGGGCAGGCTAAGATACGACCTGGCTTTAAGTTCCCCAGGTTCGTGCCGGCCCAGGGGGATCTTTGGGACTCGCGGCGAGGAAGGGGACGGGTGCATGTGGATTGTTGCTCTGGCCCTCCGGCGTCCCCTGACCTTCATCGTCATGGCCATCGGCATCGTCATCCTGATGGTCGCCACGGTCCTGCGCACTCCGACCGACATCTTCCCGGCCATCAACATCCCGGTGGTCTCGGTGATCTGGTTCTACAACGGCCTGTCGCCCGAGGACATGGCCAACCGCATCGTGGCCAATTCCGAGCGCAGCATCACCACCACGGTCAACGACATCGAGCACCTGGAATCCCAGTCGGTGGCCGGGCTCGGGATCATCAAGGTGTTCTTCCGCCCGGGCACCAACGTGGAGGGGGCCATCGCCCAGATCACCTCCATCGCCCAGACCTCCACCCGCGGCATGCCGGCCGGCACCACGCCGCCCCTGATCATCTCCTACAACGCCTCCACCACTCCGGTCATCCAGCTGGGGCTGAGCAGCCGGACCCTGTCCGAACAGGAGCTGTTCGACCTGGGCCAGAACTTCCTGCGCACCTACCTGGTCACCGTCCCGGGCGCGGCCACGCCCTACCCCTACGGCGGCAAGGTGCGCCAGATCCAGGTGGACCTGGACCTGGAGCAGCTGCGCGCCCACGGGCTCCAGCCCCTGGACATCGTCAACGCGGTCAACGCCCAGAACCTGGTGCTGCCCACCGGGACGGTGAAGCTGGGGCCGCTGGAATACAACCTGGAGATGAACGGCACCCCCTCGACCATCGCCGGGCTGAACGACCTGCCGGTGAAGACCGGCAACGGCTCCACCCTCTACCTGCGCGACGTGGCCCACGTGCGCGACGGGTTCGCGCCCCAGACCAACATCGTGCGGGCCAACGGCGCCCGGGGCGCCCTCATGTCCATCTACAAGCACGGCAACGGCTCCACCCTGCAGCATCGTGGCCGGGGTCAAGGACATGGTGGCCAGGGCCGTCCAGGCCCTGCCGCCCGCCCTCACGGTCAACGCCCTGTTCGACCAGTCCCTGTTCGTGCGGGCCTCCATCCAGGGGGTGCTGCGGGAAGCGCTCACCGCCGCGCTCCTCACCGCCCTCATGATCCTGCTGTTCCTGGGCGACTGGCGGCCCACGGTGGTGATCGCCATCTCCATCCCGCTCTCCATCTTCGTGTCCATCATCCTCCTGGGCGCCCTGGGCGAGACCCTCAACATCATGACCCTGGGCGGGCTGGCCCTGGCGGTGGGCATCCTGGTGGACGACGCCACCGTGGAGATCGAGAACATCGAGCGCAACCTGGCCATGGGCAAGGAGATGAGGCACGCCATCCTGGACGGCGCCCAGCAGATCGCCGTGCCCGCCTTCGTCTCCACCCTGTGCATCTGCATCGTGTTCGTGCCCATGTTCTTCCTCAGCGGGGTGGCCCGGTTCCTGTTCGTGCCCCTGGCCGAGGCGGTGTGCTTCGCCATGCTGGCCAGCTACTTCCTGTCCCGGACCCTGATCCCCACCCTGGTGGTCTTCATCATGCGCGGCCACGAGCACCGGCTCGAGGACGCCAGGACCGTCCTGGGCCGCTTCCAGCGCGGGTTCGAGCAGCGCTTCGAGAGCTTCCGCCGGGGCTACGAGCGCCTGCTGGAGACCACCCTGGAGCACCGGGGCGCCTTCGTGGGCTGGTTCCTGGCCTTCTGCGTCCTGTCCCTGGGCCTGGTGTTCTTCCTGGGCCGGGACTTCTTCCCCCAGGTGGACGCCGGGCAGATCCGGCTGCACCTGCGGGCCCGCCCCGGCCTGCGGGTCGAGGAGACCGCCCGGCTCTGCGACCAGGTGGAAGACGTGCTGCGGGAGCAGATCCCCAAGGACCAGCTGCGCACCATCCTGGACAACATCGGCCTGCCCAACTCGGGCATCAACCAGTCCTACAGTTCCAGCGGCACCATCGGCTCCGCCGACGCGGAGATCCTCATCGCCCTGGACCCGGAGCGCCACGAGCCCGTCGCCCATCTGACCGCGAGGCTGCGGGAGGTGCTGCCCCGGCGCTTCCCGGGGGTGGAGTTCTTCTTCCAGCCGGCCGACATCGTCACCCAGATCCTCAACTTCGGCCTGCCCGCGCCCATCGACGTGCAGATCGCCGGCCAGGACCAGCAGGCCGACTACGCCCTGGGCCAGCGGATCGCCCAGAGCATGCGGCACATCCCCGGCGCCGCCGACGTGCACGTGCAGCAGCAGTTCTCCATGCCCACCCTGCGCATGGACATCGACCGCACCCGGGCCGGGCAGGTGGGGCTGACCGCCCAGAACGTGGCCCAGAGCGTGCTGGTGTCCCTGAGCGGCAGCTTCCAGACCGCCCCCAACTTCTGGCTGAACCCGCGCAACCTGGTCACCTACCAGGTGGCGGTGCAGGCGCCCCAGTACCGCATGGACAGCCTGGCGGACCTGATGGCGGTGCCGGTGACCTCCCCCCAGGGCCCGCAGCTCCTGGGCAACCTGGTGCAGATGCGCCCGGAAGCCCGGCCCGCCGTGGTGAGCCACTGGAACGTGGCGCCGGTCATCGACGTCTACGCCAGCACCCAGGGCCGGGACCTGGGCGCCGTGGCCGCGGACACCGACTGCCTGCTCAAGGACTTCCGGGGCAGCCTGCCCCGGGGATCCACGATCTCGGTGCGGGGCCAGGGCGCCACCATGCGCGCCTCCTTCTTCGGCCTGGGCGTGGGCCTGGCGGGCGCCATCGTCCTGGTCTACCTGCTCATCGTGGTCAACTTCCAGTCCTGGCTGGACCCCTTCATCATCATCACCGCCCTGCCCGGGGCCCTGGCCGGCATCTGCTGGTTCCTGCTGCTGACCCGCACCACCCTGAGCGTGCCTTCCCTCACCGGCGCGGTCATGTGCATGGGCGTGGCCACCGCCAACAGCATCCTGATGGTGAGCTTCGCCCGCGAGCAGATGGACGAGGGCCTGACGGCCTTCAAGGCCGCCGTCACGGCCGGCTACACCCGCATCCGCCCGGTGCTCATGACCGCCCTGGCCATGATCATCGGCATGGTGCCCATGGCCCTGGGCCTCGGGGAAGGAGGCGAGCAGAACGCCCCCCTGGGCCGGGCGGTGATCGGCGGGCTGCTGTTCGCCACCGCGGCCACGCTGTTCTTCGTGCCCTGCGTGTTCACCATCCTCCACGGCCGCCGGGAAGCCAGGCGCGACCGGGTTCCAGGAGCCTGACCATGAGCGAAGCCCCCAAGCCCCAGCCCGATGGGGATGCGCCCGACTTCGGGGAGCCCATCAGCCCCAGGGTACCGGCGGGACCATGAGATCGAATCCCTCCGGGAGCATGCCCGCACCCATGCCGCCGGGCTCCAGCCTCCGCCGGAACTGCCGCCGGCGCCCCCCCGCCGCGCCCTGGCCCTGGTCGGGGTGGCCCTGGCGGCGCTGCTGCTCGCCGGCGGGCTGACCATCGCCGCCAAGGTGCGCCATGGGCGGGCGCTGGCCCGGGAGACCGAGCGGATGGCGGTGCCGGAGGTGGCCGTGGTCCATCCGGCGCTGGAAGCCCCCCAGGAGGACCTGGTCCTGCCAGCATCCCTCCAGGCCTGGGAGGAATCGCCCATCTACGCCCGCACCGACGGCTACCTGCTGCGCTGGTACAAGGACATCGGCAGCCGGGTGGCCAAGGGCGAACGGCTGGCCGATATCGACACCCCGGAGGTGGACCAGGAGCTGGACCAGGCCCGGGCCGCCCGCAACCAGGCCCAGGCCCAGGCGGACCTGGCCAAGGTCAGCGCCCGCCGCATGGAGACCCTGTTCAAGGACCAGCTGGTCTCGGAGCAGGACAACGACACGTCGGCCAGCGCCTACACCCAGGCTGTGGCCAACCTCGCCGCCGCCGCCGCCAACGTGCACCGCCTGGAGCAGCTGGAAGGGTTCAAGCAGGTGGTGGCGCCGTTCGCCGGGGTGATCACGCGCCGGAACGTGGACCCCGGCGCCCTCATCAGCGCCACCACCGGTGCCGCCCCGCAGGGCGGAACCGGCTCCGGGCGGGAGCTGTTCGACCTGGCGCGCGTGGATCCGCTGCGGGTGTTCACCAGCGTGCCCCAGGCGTACGCCCCCTTCATCGAGCCCGGCACCCGGGCCACGGTGAGCCTGGAGGAACTCCCGGGCCGGTCCTTCCCTGGCACCGTGGCCCGCACCGCCCAGGCCATCGATCCCACCACCCTCACCCTGCTCACCGAGATCGACCTGCCCAACCCGGACGGGCGGCTGCTGCCGGGCTCCCTGGGCCAGGTCCGCTTCATGGTCGGCACCGGGGTGAACCGGGTCACCATGCCGGTGAACGCCATGCTGTTCCGGGGCGAGGGCGCCCGCGCCGCCGTGGTGGGCGCGGACGGCCGGGTGCGCCTGCGCCCCATCGTCATCGGCCGGGACTACGGCACCAGCCTGGAGATCCTGGGCGGCCTGGGCCCGGACGACCGGGTGGTGGTGAATCCGCCGGATTCCCTGGAGGACGGTCAGGCGGTGCACGTCCTGGGCCCGTAGAAAAAAACCCGGGGCGGGTAAACCAGCAGGCCGTGCGCGCGGGTCTTTAGGCTGAGCACGGTGAACGCTCGCGCATCGAGGTGGAATCATGAACATCAAGCACGTGCTTGGAGGAATCGGGTTGACTTTGGCTCTGGGCGGCCTGGCGGCGCCGGTGCGGGGCCAGGGCGCTCCGGCCCCCGGCACCCCGCCCCCGGCCCCCGGGGCCATGATGGACGGCGGGCGCGCCCAGCGCCTGGACCGCCTGGCCCAGCGCCTGAAGCTCACGGACGCCCAGAAGGCCAGCTGCCAGGCCATCTTCGCCAAGCACAAGGACAAGCTCAAGGCCGAGCGGCAGGCCCTCCGGGACGCCCACAAGGCCTACCGGGAAGCCCTGGAACAGCCCGACGCCAATGTTGACAACCTGAGGAATCTGAACCGCGCCCTGGCGGACCGCAAGTTCGACCTGCAGATGGAGGGCCGGGCCCAGCGCCAGGAGTTGCGGGCGGTGCTCACCCCCGAGCAGCGGGAGAAGGCGGCGTTCATGATGGGGCGGATGGCGGGCATGCGCGAGGGCGGCCATGGCTGGCGAGGCCCCGGCGGCATGCCTGAAGGCTGTGGCCAGGACGGTCCTGGGCCTACGGCCAAGCCCATGCCCTGAGCGGGGAACGGCGGCCCTTCCAGGAATGGGATGAATCAATAGTCCATCCCTGTCACGGTATAATCCGCCGATGTCCCATCCCTCCCCGGTGTTCCTCTGGATCATCCTCGGCCTGCCCGTGGGCGTGGCCCTGCTGGCGGCCATCATGTTCCTGTCCCGGTGGCTGAAGCTGCGGCCCCGGTCCGGGGCCGAGTCCGAGGAACTGCTCCTGGGGGCCGTGTCCCAGAGCCTCTCGGAGCGGGGCCAGCTGGCGGCCACCCTGGGGGAACTGCGCACGGTCCATGAGCGTCTTCTGGACGCCCTGCCGTCCGGGGTCCTGTGGGTGGACCAGCAGAAACGGATGGCGGCGGTGAACGCCGCCGGGCGGGCCCTGCTGGGGGTCAAGCCCGGGGTGGTGGGGCTGGACGCCAGGTTCGTGCTGGAGCCCTTCCCCTGGCTGCTGGAGGCCCTGGGGCGGGCGCCGGGGGACGCCTGGCGCTGCGACGGCGGCGGGCGGCGCTGGCAGTTGCGGCGCATCGAGGCGCCGGACATGGTGGGCGCCCTGCTGGAGTTCGAGGACATCACCGCCGCCGAACAGGAGGAGCGGCGCGCCCAGCTGCGGGAGCGCTTCGCCGAGCTGGGGGAGATGACCGCCGGGGTGGCCCACCAGCTGAAGAACAGCCTGGCGGTGTTCAAGGGCCACGGCCAGCTGCTGCAGCGGGCCGGGCAGGGGGAGGCGGCCGGGGGGCTGCTGGAGGAGACCGACACCCTGGAGCGCCTGGTCCAGCGCTTCCTGCAGTGGGCCAAGCCCCTGGAGCCCCAGTGCGCGTCCGTGCGCCTGGAGGAAGTGGCCGCCCAGGCCGCGGACGAAGTGCGCCGGCGCCCGGCCCTGCAGGGGCGGACCCTGACGGTGGAGGGTCGGGGCCTGGCCTTGGCGGATGCCATGCTGCTGCACCAGGCCCTGGTGAACCTGCTGGAGAACAGCCTCCAGGCCACCCCGTCCGGGGGCCGGGTGCAGGTGCGGGTGCAGGACCGCCGGGTGGAGATCCTGGACGACGGCCCGGGGCTGGGGCCCGACGCTGCCGCCCGCATGCTCCGGCCCTTCGAGAGCGGCCGCGGCGACGGCACCGGGCTGGGCCTGCCCCTGGCCCTCAAGTGGCTCAACGCCCAGGGGGCGGACCTGCACATTGCGTTGCGGCCCGAAGGGGGCAGCCGGCTCACCGTGGGCTGGTGAGGCTGCCATGAAATGCTGTTAATGTTGGATATTCCATTTCCGGATAGCACAGGACTGCAAGCATGGCTGAGCGGACCAAGCCCAAGCGGCAAGCTCTCCCGACGCCTCCCGGATCGGGTGCGCCGGGCCCGGCGGCGACCGCCGGGGCAGCGCTGCGCCGGCGCCGATGGCAGCTGAGCCAGCGGACCAGGGAGCGCATCACCGAGTACCAGGCCCAGCTGCGCACCCTGGTGGCGGAACTGGCCCTCGCCGGCGAACGGGAGCGCCGCCAGATCGCCCAGGAGATGCACGACCAGATCGGCCAGAACCTGGCCGCCATCAAGTTCAAGCTGGGCCACCTCGAGCGCACGTCCCAGAGCCGCGAGCTGGAGGAGGTGCTGGCCCTCCTGGAGCAGACCCTCCAGTCCTCCCGCGACCTCACCTGCAAGCTGAGCCCGCCGGTGCTGCACGAACTGGGCCTGGGCGCGGCGCTGGAATGGCTGGTGCACCAGCTGCGGGCCCATTCCGGCATCGCCGGCCAGTTCTATGACGACCTCCAGCCCAAGCCCCTCGCCGAAGACTTGCGCATCATGCTGTTCCAGGCGGTGCGCGAGCTGCTGACCAACGTGGGCAAGCATTCCCGGGCGAGCCTGGCGCGGGTGAGCGCCAGGGTGGAGGGCGGCGGGCTGGTCATCGAGGTAGGCGACGACGGGGTGGGCTTCGATCCGGTCAAGGTCCCGGCCCGGCACCAGGGCACCGCCGGCCTGGGCCTGTTCAGCATCCGGGAAGGACTGGCCCACCTGGGCACCCGCATGGAGATCCTGGCCGCCCCCGGGCGGGGCACCCGGGTGCTGCTGCACGCCCCCCTGCTGGGCCAGAACCGGACCCCGGGGAGCGGGGCCGCCCCGGCGGGGGCCCAGGAAACCGCCCCCGGCCAAGGCATCCGCATCCTCCTGGCCGAGGACCAGGCCCCCACCCGGGCCGGCCTGCGGTCCCTGCTGGAATCCTGCCCGGACCTGGAGGTGGCCGGCGAGGCCGGGGACGGCGAAGCGGCCGTGGCCGCCTGCCGCAGCCTCCAGCCGGACGTGGTGGTGATGGACCTCGCCCGGTCCAAGCTCAGCGGCATCCAGGCCACCCGGGCCATCCTCAAGGAGCGGCCCGCCACCAAGGTGGTGGCCCTGTCCCTGCACGCGGACAGCCAGCATGTGCTGGAGATGCTCCGGGCCGGCGCCACCGGCTACCTGCTCAAGGACTGCGTGCAGGAGCACCTGGCCCAGGCCATCCGCGTGGTGCAGGCCAATTCCTCGTTCCTCAGCCCGGGCCTGGCGGCCCACGTGGCCGACGAAGTGGTGCAGGGCTCGCCGCCGGGTCCACCCCGGGGCGCCGACCGGCTCACCCCCCAGGAGCGCAAGGTGCTGGCCATGCTGAGCCGGGGCGGCACCGTCAAGAGCATCGCCGCCGAACTGGACCTGAGCCCCAAGACCATCGAGACCCACCGCCAGCACATCATGGAGAAGCTGCACATCAGCTCGGTGGCCGGGCTGACCCGGTTCGCCATCAAGGAGGGGCTGATCCAGCTGGACGAGGAGTAGGTTCCTGCAAGGGCCGGCGCCCGTCCATGGCCCGGTCCAGGGTCAGGTCGTCGGCGTACTCCAGGTCGGCGCCGATGGGCAGGCCCAGGCCGATGCGGGTGGTGCGCAGGCCCAGGGGCTCCAGGATCCGGGCCAGCCAGGCGGCGGTGGCCTCCCCGTCCAGGGTGGGGTTGGTGGCCAGGACGATCTCCCGCACCCGGCCGTCCTCCAGGCGCCGGAGCAGCTCCCGCACCTTGAGCTGGTCCGGGCCCACCCCCCTCAGGGGGGAGATGAGCCCGCCCAGCACGTGGTAGCGCCCCCGGAAGTGCCCGGAACGCTCGAAGCTGAGCACGTTGCTGGCCTCCGCCACCACCACCAGGGTGGCCTCGTCCCGCTCCGGGTCCGAGCAGACGGCGCACACCGGGCGGTCCGTGAAGGCGCCGCAAGTCTGGCAAAAGCCTACCGAGCGGGCGGCGCTCCGCAGCAGCTCGCCCAGGTGCTCCATGGCCGCCGGGCCCTCCTTCAGCAAGTGCAAGGCCATGCGCTGGGCGGACTTGGCGCCCACCCCCGGCAGTTTCTGGAAGGCGGTCACCACCGCCTCGAGCGAATCCGGCAGTCGCACGGCCAGGTTCCTAGAAGCCCAGCCCGGGGATGTTCAGGCCCCCGCCCAGGCCCCCGCTGACCTTGGCCATGGCCTCGTCGGCCTTGGCGGCGGCGTCCTTGAAGGCGGCCAGGATCAGGTCCTCCAGCATGCTGGGATCCTCCGGGTCCATGGCCTCCTTGGCCACGGCGATGGCCACCAGCTCCTTGGCGCCGTTGAGGGTCACCTTGACCATGGCGCCGCCGGCGGTGCCCTCAGCCCGGAGGGCCTGTCTGGGCCTCCTGCAGCTTGGCCTGCATCTGCTGGGCCTGGCGCATGAGGAAACGCATGTCCATGAAACTCTCCTATCGCTTGGGATCGTTCGGGGGGGGCTTGGTCAGGTGCAGTCCCGGCCGCTTGGCCGGGAGCAGGTGGATGTTCAGGCGGCGCAGGCGCCGGGTGAGCAGGAGCATGCCGTAGTATCCCACCGGCAGGGCCAGCAGGCTCATCACCATTCCCCCTACCAGGTACGGGCCCAGGATCGGCTTGAGCATGTGGCACATGCCGTCGAAGCCCTCCCGGGTGACGAAGCTGCGCCAGCCGATGGCGTGCCACTTGACGCCGCGGAAATGCAGGTGCCAGCCCCGGCCCATGAGCAGGTTGCCCACCAGGCTGCTCATCGAGGCCATGGGCAGCATGGTCCAGGGGTTGTTCAGGTAGCAGGCCAGGAGCATCAGGGGGCGGTGCAGGCGCCGGAAGATGATGCACAGCAGCAGCACGACCCAGGTGTGCAGCCCCAGGAACGGGTTCCAGGCCAGGGAGAAGCCGATGGCGAAGCTCAGGGCCACCTGCTCGGGGCTCATCTCCGGGTGCAGGATGAAACGCTTGAAAGTTTCGCGCAGTCCGCCCCGGAACCTGCCTATGGAAGGGGCCTGAACCGGCTCGTCAGTCATGGTCTGGGGGAGGCTCCAGGAGGGGGTGTCAGCGGGCAAAATGGTCGAAGCTGCGGTCCGGGAATGGCCGCAGTCCACTTTCATCATAATGGAGAAGCGGCCCTTGTGCCCGCGCCACGGCGGAACCCACTGGAATCAGAGGTAGTTCCAGGATGCGCTCCAGTTCGGGGCGGGGCAGGGAGGACGAGAAGCAGCGGGCGTAGTCCTCGCCTCCCTCCACCCAGTCCGCCCCGAGGCCGGGCTCCAGGACCACGCTGAGGCCCGCGGCTTCCGCCAGGTTGCGCAGATCCCGGCTGAGGCCGTCGGACAGGTCGATGCAGGCGTGCACCTGGGGAATGGCCGCCAGGCGCGGGCCCAGGCCCAGCCTCGGGCGCGGGTCCAGGTGCGCCCGCAGGTCCGGGTCCGGAGCCGCCGGATCCCAGCGCAGCCCCGCCTGCAGCTTGCGCAGGCCGCGCAGGCTCGCCCCCAGTTCCTGGTCCACGTACAGCCGGTCCCCCTCCCGCAGGGCGTCCCGGCGCAGCCACCGGTCCACGCTGCCGAAGGCGGTGATGCCCAGTCCCAGGCCCCGGGGCCGGCCCACCGTGTCGCCGCCCAGGACCGGCACCCCGACCTCCCGGGCCGCGCCGCCCAGGCCGTCCAGGAACCGTTCCAGCCAACCCGGGTCCAGGTCCCGGCCAAGGGCCAGGGTCAGGGTGAACCCGGTGGGCACCGCGCCGCTGGCGTCCAGGTCCGACAGGTTCACCATCAGCAGCTTGCGCCCCAGCAGTTCCGGGGGATGCCAGTCCAGGCGGAAATGCTGGTCCGCCTCCATCAGGTCGGTGGTCACCAGGACCCGCTGCCCGGGCGGCGGCGGGGGAACCGCCCCGCAGTCGTCCACCAGGTCCGCACCGCCGGGGAAGGTTTCCCGGATGCGGCGGATGATCTCCAGTTCTGACAGGTCCACGGCCCCTCCCGGTACCACCATACTACTTGGTGCGCGGGGGCGCCGGTGCTAGCTTGGAAGGGTACCGGAGCGGGCCGTCGCCGCTCCGCGATAGGAGACCGTTCATGGCCATCACCAAGGTTTGGATCGAAGAAGGCTGCATCGTCTGCAACGCCTGCGAAGCGGAGTGCCCCGACGTGTTCCTGGTGACGGACAACACCTGCGTGATCAAGGCCGGGGTGCGGGCGGATGGGCTGGAGACCGAGAACCGGGAGGAAATGTCCGAGCTGCAGGCGGAGTACCAGACGTCCCTGGAGGCGGCCATCGAGGCCGCCGCGGCCGGCTGTCCGGTGGAAGTGATCAAGTACGACAAGTCCTGACCCGCTCCAGGCAAGCGCGGCCGGCGACGGGGCGCTTCGGCGCCCCGTCGCCGGACTGGCGTCCGGGTTCCTCGGGGTTGCGCCGCCCCACCGGTGCTCGGCTTCGTCAGGCCGCGCGGGGCGCGGTCTGACGAAGCACTCGCTGGCTCGTCGGGGCCTTCTAATACGTAGTCAGGCTCCCAGGTGCCGGTGACTTCGGGGCGAACGGGGGGAACCGCTCCCGCAACCATCAAAGGTCCTTCCATGCCAGCTGGTCCAACCGGATTCGCCAAACCCCGTCAGCTCGTGATGACGCCTTCAACTTGGCGCGTAAATCACCGACCCCAAAGTCCGATGCGGCTCGACGGCCGGTGGTCGTGAATCGGAGTGCGCACGCACTCCGATTCACGACCACCAACGGTGTGACGCCGAGAGCCTACGGAACCCGTACGGCCGGCCTGCCGCCGGTTGGGGACCCGGACGCCCCAGCAGGACTAGTTTTCCCGGAGGCCGACGTTCACTTCGAACATGCCGTGGTCGGTGGTGAAGGGGATGGCGATGCAGGGCACGTCGCCGGAGCGGCTGATCTTGTGGCCCACGCCGATGACCACCGTGGGGATGGAGATGTTCAGGGAGTGGCCGTCCTGGATGAGGGCCCGCCGGGCGTCGCCCACCACGATATTGCCGATCTCGCCGATGGCATCTTCCACGTTCTTGTTGAGGCTGGTCACTTCCTCCATGAGCATGTTGGACGCGATCTTGCAGGCCAGTCCCGCGGGCATGCTGATGATGATGGAGCCAGAGGTTTCGCCGGTGAGGCCGATGATGGCGGAAATGTCGTAGGTGGTAATAAGATCCTCTTTCAGTTCCAAGCCAGCCTTTTCAGCCTGGATGCCGGCCATCATGTCCAGGCTGCGCAACGTGGATTCAATAAAAGGGTTAATGAATGCGACATTCATGGGACCTTGACTCCCTTTCCACCAAGTTCATTAATTTCATCCGTTCTACCCGATTGAGTTGAAATCTTCCACAACTGATTGATGGGGGCGCCTTTCAAGGGCAGGATAGGAATGATGCAGGCCCGGAGCTTACCATGCTGGATCAATTGCAAGCCGAATTGAAGGCCGCCATGCTGGCCAAGCACAGCGCCCGCACCCTGGTGCTGCGCAGCGCCCTGGCCGCCTACAAGAACGAGGCGGTGGCCAAGGGGCTTGGCCCCCAGGGGTTGCTGGGCGAGGCGGAGGCGGTGGCGGTGATCAAGCGCCTGGTGAAGAGCCGGGAGGACAGCGTCGAGCAGTTCACCAAGGGCGGTTTCCCGGAGCGGGCCGCCGTGGAGCAGGCGGAGATCCAGGTCCTGAAGGGATTCCTACCTGCCATGCTGGAGGGAGTCCAGCTCGAAACCGCCGTCCGGGAAGCCATCCAGGCCGTTGGCGCCAAGACCCGCAAGGACATGGGCGCCGTCATGAAGACCCTCCAGGCCAGGCACGGGGCCTCCTTCGACGGGAAGACCGCCAGCCAGCTCGTCCAATCCTTCCTCGCTTGACCCATCAACCCTTCCCCGCCCCACGGCGGGCCGACGCGGATGCCCAGCCTGGTCCGTGCCGTTCCTTCTCAATGAAAGATTATAAAAATGAAACAGTCCAAGATGTTGATCCACACCCTCCGGGAAGTGCCTCGGGACGCCGACGTGGTCAGCCAGCAGCTGATGATGCGCGCCGGCATGATCCAGAAAGTGGCGGCAGGCATCTACAGCTACCTGCCGCTGGCGTTCCGCAGCGTGCGCAAGTTCGAGCAGATCCTCCGGGAGGAGCTGGCCAAGGACGGTTGCCAGGAGCTGCTTATGCCCACCGTGCAGCCGGCGGAACTGTGGCAGGAGTCCGGGCGCTGGAGCTTCTACGGCAAGGAACTGCTGCGCATGAAGGACCGCAAGGACGCTCCGTTCTGCCTGGGGCCCACCCACGAGGAGGTCATCACCGACATCGTGCGGCGCAACGTCAACAGCTACAAGCAGCTGCCCATGAACCTCTACCAGATCCAGACCAAGTTCCGGGACGAGATCCGGCCTCGGTTCGGACTCATGCGCGGGCGGGAATTCATCATGAAGGACGCCTACTCCTTCGACGTGGACGACGCCGCCGCGGACCAGAGCTACTGGGCCATGTACCACTGCCTACACCCGCATCTTCTCCCGCCTGGGGGTCAAGTTCCGCCAGGTGGAGGCCGACAGCGGCGCCATCGGCGGCAGCTTCACCCACGAGTTCCACGTGCTGGCCGGCTCCGGCGAGGATGCCCTGCTGTGCTGCGACACCTGCGACTACGCCTCCAACGCGGAGAAGACCGAGGCCCCGCGGCTGCCGGCCGTGGACCACGGCCCGGCCTTCGCCCTGCGGCCCAACCACTTCAAGACCCCTGGCATCCTGGGCATGGAGGAGCAGGCCGCCGCCTTCGTGGACGCGGAGCACGACGGCATGCCCCTGCACCAGACCTCCAAGGTCTACTGGCTGGACGCGGACCTGGTGGTGGGCAAGGAAGGCACCGAACACCTCACCCGCCGGCTGAAGGTGGCGGTGGTCCTGCGCGGCGACCACGAGATGAATTCGGTGAAGGTGAAGAACTTCCTGGGTGCCGCGGACCTGCAGCCCATGCCCGACGCCGAGGCGTTCTGCGGTGCCCTGAGCGGCTTCCTGGGCCCGGTGCCCAGGGCGGGCACGCCCCACTGGGACCTGCACCAGGCCAAATCCGAGGACCTGGTGTACCTGGTGGACCGCTCCCTGGAGGGGGCGGTGAACCTCACCTGCGGCGCCAACATCACCGACGGCCACCACTTCGGCTTCAATCCCGGGCGCGACCTGCCCACCGCCAAGTACGCGGACCTGCGCCTGGCCCAGGAGGGCGAGGCCTGCCCCCGGTGCGGCCAGGGCCATTACCAGGCGTTCCGGGGCATCGAGGTGGGGCAGGTGTTCAAGCTCGGCACCAAGTACTCCAAGTCCATGAACTGCGTCTACCTGGACGAGCACGGCAAGGAGCAGGTGATGGTCATGGGCTGCTACGGCATCGGCGTGGGCCGCACCGTGGCCGCCGCCATCGAGCAGAACTACGACGTCGACGGCATCATCTGGCCCTGGCCCATCGCCCCGTACCACGTGCACCTGCTGGACCTGGACCCCACCAGCGCCCAGGCCCGGGAGGTGGCCGACCGGGTGGAGCGGGAGCTGGAGGCGGCCGGCTTCGAGGTGCTCCACGACGACCGGGAGAGCCTGAGCCCCGGGGCCAAGTTCAAGGACGCCGACCTGCTGGGCTTCCCCCTGCGGGTGATGGTAGGCTCCAGGGGTCTCAAGGAGGGCGTCATCGAGATGCGCGACCGGCGCACCAAAGAGGTCCAGAAGTTCCAGCCCGAGGAAATCGCGGCGCGGGTCGCCCAGGCCCGGGACCGGATCATGGCCGAACTGGAAACCCGGCACGGGAGGTAGCGACATGGCGGAGGGCCCGGTCTTCCTGACCACCTTCATCGAGGGGGTGCTGGTGCACGGTTCCGGCGTGCCCTTCCTGCTGCTGGTGCCGTGCGCCCATTCCCCGCACCGGGGGGTGCTCATGCCCCCCCAGGTGCCCTGGTCCCCCGGCTACCTGCCCCCGGCGCTGCTCCAGAGCCTCATCGACACCGGCTGGAAGATCCCCTTCCGCTTCCACGATACGTCCCGGCTGCCGGTGGTGTTCGACGAGCGCACCTCGCGCCTGCCCACCCCCTGGATGCTGCGCCTGGAGGGGCTGGAGAACCAGCAGCGGCTGTACCTGACCCACCTCCTGCGCACCCGGGCCCCCGAGGACCAGCTGCCCACGCCCCCGGAAGGCGGCCAGTGGGTGGGTGAGAAGGCCCTGGCCGGCCTGGACCTGGCGCCCGGGATACGGCGCCTGTGCCAGACCGCCCTGACCGCGGTGAAGGAATTATGAGCGCGATGCCTTCATCCACTGCCCCAGGAGGTCCTGGACCAGGCCGCTGAAGGTCCGGCGCTCCCGGGCCAGGCGGCGCTCGACCTGGGCGAGGAACTCCACGTCCAGTCGCACGCCCTTCATCCGGCTGGCCACTTTTCCGGGGCTGGCCGGACTTCCGACCGAAGCCGCCTGTCCATGGGATGATCAAACCAGGAGCATCATCACCATGGCCCTGCGCGCAGCCGTGTTCATCGATCGGGACGGTACCCTCAACGAGGAGATCGGGTACCTGTGCCGGCCTGAGGATGTGGCATTGATCCCCGGCGCCCGGGAGGCGGTGGCCCGGCTCAACGCCGCCGGCATGCCGGTGATCGTCGTGAGCAACCAGGCCGGGATCGGGCGGGGCAGGTACGGATGGGACGATTACCGCGCCGTGATGGTCCGCATCAACGAGCTGCTGGCGGAAGGCGGGGCGCGCCTTGACGGCGCCTACGCTGCTCCGCACCACCCCGAAGGGGCCGGGGAGTACTGCCACCCGGACCACCCGGACCGCAAGCCCAACCCCGGCATGCTGCTGCGCGCCGCGGAAGAGCACGGCCTGGACCTGGCCCGCTCCTGGATGATCGGCGACAAGCGCTCGGACCTGGAAGCCGGGCGCAACGCCGGGTGCCGGACGGCGCTGGTGCGCACCGGCTACGGCCGGGAGGTGGACGGCGCCCTGGCGGACCTGGTGGCCGAGGACCTGGAGGAAGCAGTGGCGCGGATCCTGGCTAGTTGATCAGCTTTTCCGCCTTGAGCCACACCATCACCTGCTGGTAGGCGCCGGGGCCCTCCTTCACCAGGTTGCCGCTGCCGTCGTAGATCTTGAAGTGGGGGATGGACTGCAGGCCGTACTGGCCGGCCAGGGGCGACTTCCAGTCGATGCCGGTGATCCCGGGGCGATTGATGTCCACCTTGACCACGTTCAGGTCGGCGCGCTTTTTCCCCAGCTCTTCCAGCAGGGGGGAGATGCGCATGCACGGGGGGCAGGTACTTGCTGTAGAAATCAACGATGTTGGTGCGGCCCGGGCGCAGGTCCCGACTTGACGTCCAGGGGCTGGCCGGGGTTGGCCTGGTTGACCGCGTCCGCGCCCATCAGGGCCGGAGCGGCGAGCAGCGCGCCCATCAGCACGGGCGGCAGGAGGATTGGGCGAAGGCGCATGGGGGACTCCAGGGTGGGCGCGCGGGCGACGCGACCCGCGAGAACCGCCGCAAGGGGCGGTCAGCCAACAGGATGGAACGGCCGGGAGGTTCCCGCAACCGGAACCAAGGGCTGGTGAGCGGGCTCCTGCAGGGCTGCCCGTTCAGGGGCACGGGGCCGCCGCGGCTTCCTCCAGCAGCCCGGCCGCCCGGAACTTCTCGAACACCGCCTGGGGATACAGGGGAATCCGGTTGAAGGCGACTCCGGTGGCGTCCAGCACCGCGTTGCGCAGGGCCGGGGCGGGCGAGATCACCGGGCACTCGCCCAGGGCCTTCACCCCGTAAGGCCCGGCGGCGTCCGTGGTCTCCACGAAGGCGGCGTTGATCTTCGGCGTGTCCAGGATGGTGGGCAGCTTGTAGTCCAGCAGGTTGTTGTTCAGGGGCTTGCCGCTCTGGGGGTCGAACAGCATCTGCTCCAGCAGGGCGTAGCCCAGGCCCATGCTCACCCCCCCGTGCACCTGGCCCTCGGCCAGCACCGGGTTGATGATCCGGCCCGAGTCGTGGACGTTGTACAGCTCCAGCACCTGGACCTTGCCGGTGGGGATGTCCACCTCCACGGCCACGAAGGTGCAGCCGTAGGACATGGCGCTGGTGCGCACGTTGGCGGAGACGTCGCTCTTGATGGGGTTGGCGCCCAGGCGGTCGTAGTACAGACGCCATGGCCGCCTCCTCCAGGGTGCAGATCTCCAGCCCGGTGGCCAGCTCCACGACGCGCTCGTCCCGCAGGTCCAGCTGGTCCGGGCCCAGGCCGCACCTGCGGGCGGCGATGGCCAGCACCTGCGCCCGCACGTCCAGGGCGGCCTTGCGCACCGCCACTCCGGAGACGGTGGTCTGGCGGGAGGCGTAGGCGCCCGGATCGAAGGGGGCGATGTCCGTGTCCTGGGAGGTGACCACGTGCACCCGGTCCAGGGGCAGGCCCAGGGTCTCGGCGGCCATCTGGGCGAAGGCGGTGTCCGAGCCCTGGCCGATCTCCGTGGCGCCCACCTGCAGGGTGACGGAGCCGTCCTGGTGCATGACGATGCGGGCCCCGGCGATCTCCTGGCCGAACGGGTAAGTGCCCGAGGCGTAGCAGAAGCAGGCCACGCCCAGGCCCCGGCGGCGGGGGCCGGCCTGGCCGGCGTAGGCGCGCTTCTTCTCGTCCCAGCGGATGAGGGCCTTGCCCTTCTCCAGGCATTCCCGGATGCCCATGGAGCGCACCACCATGCCGGTGATGGGGTCGGTGTAGCCCAGGTCCACGAAATTGCGCAGCCGGAACTCGATGGGGTCCTGGTGCAGCGCCCGGGCGATGTCCTCCAGGTGGCTCTCCAGGGCGAAGAACACCTGGGGCGAACCGTAGCCGCGCATGGCCCCGGCCACCGGCAGGTTGGTGTAGACGGTCCTGGGTTCGTACTTGACCGTGCGGAAGGCGTACAGGGACCGGAAATTGCTCCCGCCGGCCATGGCGATGGAATGGCCGTGGGACGCGTAGGCGCCGGTGTTGCTCAGCACCTGGATGCCGATGCCCCGCAGGCGGCCGTCCCGGTCCACGGCGGTCCTGAGGTGGAACTTCATGGCGTGGCGGGTGCGGGAATCGATGAAGACCTCTTCCCGGGTGAGGGTGTAGCGCACCGGCCGGCCGTGCACCGCCAGGCACATGGCCGCCACCAGCGGCTCCACCACCACGTCCTGCTTGGCGCCGAAGCCGCCGCCGACGAAGGGCTTGATCACCTGCACCCGGCCCCAGGGCAGCCCCAGGGCCTGGGCCACCACCCGGCGCACGATGTGGGGGATCTGGGTGGAGCTGTTGATGACGATGCGCCCGTGGCTGTCCCGGTAGGCGAAGGCGGTGTGGTTCTCCAGGTGGCAGTGCTGGACCACGCTGGTCTCGAAGTCCCCTTCGAACACCTGCCCGGCGCCCGCCAGTTCCGCCTCCAGGTCCCCGTAGCCGTTGCCGAAGTCGGCCAGCACGTTGCCGGGCCGCTCCTCGTGCAGCGCCGGCGCCCCTTCGGCCATGGCCGCCTCGGGGGTGAGCACGCACGGCAGCACCTCGTAGTCCACCCGGATCAGGCGCAGGGCCTTCTGGGCGGTGGGCAGGTCCACCGCCACCACCGCCGCCACCGCGTCCCCCACGAAGCGGGCCTTGGGGGTGAGGATGAGCCGGTCGGCCATGTCCCGGTGGTGCGGGTCCAGGGACCAGGGGTGGCCGGAGGTGCCGAACTTGATCGTCGGCAGGTCCTCGGCGGTGAGCACCGCCTCCACTCCGGGCAGGGCCCTCGCCTCGGCGGCGTCCACCCGCAGCACCCGGGCGTGGGCGTGGGGGCTGCGCAGCACCTTGCCCACCAGCATGTCCCGCTGGCTGAAATCCTCCGAATAGCGCGCCCGGCCGGTGACCTTGTCCACGGCGTCCAGACGCGGGACACCCTTGCCTACGATCCCCGAACCCATGATGCACCTCGCCGGTGCCTGTCAGTATGAGAGGCCGAGGTCGGTAATTCAAATTTTTCTCATGAATAGTCTCTTTTTTTCCGTGATACCGGGTCTCAATCAAAGCCTTCGCGGTCGAGCGGCAGGCAAGCTTTCTGGACTTGCCAGGGGTGATCACCCCGGGGATGGGGCAGACTGGAGGGGCGAGGGGGGCATGCTGATCCAGAAGTCCGGGCTGGTGCCGGGGGTCATTCTTGAACGCTACAAGCGTTTTCTGGCGGACGTGCAGCTGGCGGACGGGACCGTGGTGACCGCCCACTGCACCAACACCGGCACCATGGCCACCTGCTGGGAGTCCGGGGACACGGTGCTGCTGGAACCCTGCGCCAACCCGGCGCGCAAGCTGCGCTTCACCTGGCTGGCCTGCCGGCGGGGCGGGGCCTGGGTGGGGGTGGAGACCGGCATGCCCAACCGGGTGGTGGCGGAAGCGGCCCGCCGGGACTGCCTGCCGGGGCTGCCGGGCCTGGGCCGGGTGCGCACGGAACAGCGCTACGGCGACGAGGGCAGCCGCATCGACGTGCTGGCCCAGGATGACCGCGACCGCTGCGTCTACATTGAAGTCAAGAACACCACCTTGCGGATCGGCGACCAGGCCTGCTTCCCGGACGCGGTGACCCTGCGCGGCGCCAAGCACCTGCGGGAACTGCGCGCCATGGTGCGCCTGGGGCACCGGGCCGCCATCGTGTTCTTCATCCACCGCCCCGACGCCGCCAGCTTCGACGCGGCCCGGGAGATCGATCCCGCCTACGCCCTGGAACTGGACCTGGCCGCGGCGGACGGGGTGCAGGTGCTCCCCGTGGCCGCGGCGATGCGCGCGGAGTGCGGGCCGGACGGCCTGTGGACCCTGGGCTGGTCCCTGCCCGGGCTGCTGCCGTGGGCACGCCGCGCCGCCCTTGCCCCTTCCTTAACCGGTGCCCAGCGGTCAAAATGACCTATTCCCTTCCTACTCACCCCTTGCTTGCGGAGAGCCCATGACCGAGCTGAAGAAGACCCCCCTGAACGCAGTCCATCGGGCCCTGGGAGCGAAGATGGTGGATTTCGGCGGCTGGGACATGCCGGTCCAATACCCCACGGGCATCATCAGCGAGCATGTCGCCGTGCGCACCAAGGTCGGGCTGTTCGACGTGAGCCACATGGGCGAGATCCGGGTCAAGGGCCCCCAGGCCATGGCCTTCCTGGACTGGCTCACCCCCAACGCGGTGGCCAGGCTGGCCCACGGGCAGATCCACTACACCGCCTTCCTGTACGAGAACGGCACCTTCGTGGACGACCTGCTGCTGCACAAGGTCGACGACCAGGAGTTCCTGCTGGTGGTGAACGCCTCCAACGTGGACAAGGACTACGCCTGGGTGAAGCAGCACGCCTCCAGGTGGGACGTCACGGTCGTCAACGAGAGCGACCAGACCAGCTCCATGGCCCTGCAGGGCCACCTGTCCCTGGCCGTGCTGCAGCCCCTGGTGGACATCGACCTGGCCCAGATCAAGTACCTACTGGTTCGCCTTCGGCAAGTTCCAGGGCCTGCCCGTGATGATCGCCCGCACCGGCTACACCGGCGAGGACGGCTTCGAGGTGTACTGCCCCAACGCCAAGGCCGAGGGAGTCTGGAACGCCCTCATGGAGAGCGGCGCGCCCCACGGCCTGGTGCCCACCGGCCTGGGCTGCCGCAACACCCTGCGCCTGGAGGCCAAGATGGCCCTCTACGGCCACGAGATCGACGACACCACCAACGCCCTGGAAGCGGACCTGGCCTGGATCATCAAGCTGCAGAAGGGCGACTTCCTGGGCCGGGACGCCCTGCTCAAGGTCAAGGAACAGGGCCTCACCCGCAAGCTGGTGGGCTTCCGCATGCTGGAGAGGCGCGACATCGCCCGCGACCACATGGACGTGCTCATCGACGGCAGGAAGGCCGGCTACGTCACCAGCGGCTCCCCCAGCACCACCTGCGGCTGCAACCTGGGCTGCGCCTACCTGCCGGTGAGCCATGCCGAGATCGGCCGCCGGTTCCAGGTGGAGATCCGCGGCAAGGCCTGCGACGCCGAGGTCATCCCCACCCCCTTCTACAAGCGCGCCAAGTAGCCGATCCTTCCCTGCAACCCCCGTGCGGCTCCCCGCGGGCCGGAACAGACACCCTTTGGAGGCTCCACCCATGTATCCTTCCGACGTGAAGTACACGAAGAACCACGAATACATCAAGCCCCTGGGCGACGGCACGGCCCTGGTGGGCATCACCGACTACGCCCAGGAAGCCCTGGGCGACGTGGTGTTCGTGGACCTGCCCGAAGTGGGCGCCGCGTTCGACGCCGGGGCCGAGTTCGGCACCGTGGAATCGGTCAAGACCGTCTCGGAGGTCTTCATGCCCAGCGCCGGGGAAGTGCTGGAGGTGAACGGCGACCTGGAGGCCCACCCGGAATTCGTCAACGAGGACGCCTTCGGCAAGGGCTGGTTCATCAAGATCAAGCTCTCCGCCCCGCTCAGCGGCGACCTCCTGGACGCCGCCGCCTACGCGAAACTGGTCAGCGAAGAGAGCCACTGAGTGGCTTGGACGGCCATGGGCGGCCGCTGGTGCCGGCTTCTCCTCCTCCTCGCCGCCGCGCGGGGGGCGTGGGCCGACGGCGCCCAGTCCGGCAAAGCCGCCGCGCCCGCTCCGGCGGCCCCGCCCATGGTCCATCAGCAGTACATCAAGATCCCCCCGCCCAAGCCCGCCGTCCCCCGAACGCCCCCTGAGCTGGCCAGGCTGAAGACCCTCATCGAATCCGGGGAGAAGGCGCTGGAGGAGAAGGACTGGGACGGCGCGCTGGCGTTCGCGGCCCAGGCGGCGGACCTGCTGGACAACCTGCCCGAGGAGGACCAGACCCTCCCCGAGACCATCACCCTCCAGAACCGCCTCACGGAGTTCCAGTCGCACCTGCCGGACACGGAGGAGGTGCCCCTGCTGCCGGACCCGGGCATCAAGGCCACCGAGGTGGTGGGCCCCCTCTCCCCCGACGAGCTGCGCACCGAGCTGGAGCAGGTCAAGGGCGCGGAGATGGGGGCGGTGTTCGACTTCCCCATCGACCTGAACGACAAGGTGCTGGCCTGGGTGCACGAATTCACCACCGACAAGCGCGGCTTCATGGAGCGGGCCCTGTCCCGGGCCAGCCGCTACCTGCCCATGGTGCGCCAGATCTTCGCCGAGGAGGGCATCCCCCGGGACCTGGCCTTCCTGGGGGTGATCGAGTCGGGCTACATCAATTCCGCCGCCAGCTACGCCCAGGCCGTGGGCATGTGGCAGTTCATCCGCTCCACCGGGCGCATCTACGGGCTGGGGGGCAACGGCTGGGTGGAGGAGCGCCGGGACCCGGTCAAGGCCACCCGCGCCGCCGCCCGGTACCTCAAGCGCCTGTACGAACTCTCCGGCGACTGGTACCTGGCCCTGGCCAGCTACAACGCCGGCCCCCTCACCACCGAGCGGGCCGTCCTCCAGCTCAACAGCCGCAACTTCTGGGACATGGCCCGCAGCCGATGGCTGCGCAACCAGACCAAGAACTACGTGCCGGAGCTGTGCGCCGCCATCCTGGTGGGCCGCTTCCCGGAGCGCTACGGGCTGCACGTGGAGCAGCTTCCGCCCTACGTCTACGAGACCGTGGACGTGGAGCACATGACCAGCCTGCCGGTGCTGGCCCGCTACGCGGACACGGACGTGAACGCCCTCAAGGAGCTGAACCCGGAGCTGCTGCGGGCCACCACGCCGCCCGGGCGCTACGCCCTGCGGGTGCCCCCCGGGCAGAGCGGCCTCACCGCCCGGGTCCTGGCCCAGATTCCCGCCAACAAGCGCCTGGACTTCAAGTCCTTCAAGCTCCGCAAGGGCCAGAGCCTGGCCCGGGTCGCCGCCCGCTTCAACGTGAGCCAGGACGACCTGCTGGAGGCCAACAACATCACCCGGGCCCAGTTCCGGCCCGGGCGCACCATCCTGGTGCCCCCGCCGCCGGCCGCCCCCATCGACGACCGGGACCTGCTGTCCAAGGGGCAGCGGGCCAAGGTCATCGAGGACCAGCCCCTGGAGAACCTGCCGTCCATCCCCGCGGACTCCGCCGCGCCGACCCTGGGGCCGGCCCGGGAGGCGACGCCCGCGGCCGCGCCGGCCGCCGAGCCCGCCCGGGCCCAGGCCCGGCCCCCGGCGCCCCGGCCGGCCCCCCGGGTCCCGGCGGCCGAGACCGGGCCCGCCGTGCACGTGGTCAAGCGCGGCGAGACCCTGTTCGCCATCGCCGAACGCTACGACCTGGACCTGAAGGTCCTGCGCAAGCTCAACCACATCCGCAGGAACGCCATCCAGCCCGGGCAGCGGCTGAGGCTGCGGTAGGGGGGTGGTTCCAACCCGTACGGAGGGCCACGGGAACTAATAAATTAAATATGGCACTGGAAGGATGGGACGTCCGGCGGGCATGGGTTCGCACCTTGGATTTTTCCCATCCAGAGATGCTTCCAGTGCCAACCACTCCCCGTCGCTCCGCCAAGCCTTCCGTGCTGGTCCTGGCCTGCCTGGCGCTGGGCAGCCTGGCAACCGTTCCGGCCCAAGGGGCGGCCAGGAACCCCCGGATGGACCTCCATGCCGAACCTGGGAACCGGGACCAGGGCCCGAACCAGGCGCAAGACCGGCCCAAGGCGCGGAACGGCAGGCCTGCGGCGGAGGCCGGGACGGACCTGGCGGCGGTCCGGTCGAGGTACCGTGAGCGGCTTGCGCAGAAGGCAGCCAGGCGAACCGGCAACACCCCGCCGGCCCGGCCCGCCTCCTCCGGATCTCCCGCCCCCGCGCCTGCGGCCGCGGCCGAGGCGCGCACGGTCCGGAGCACGTCCGGAAAGACCTACGAACTGGGGCCCGGTGCCAGGCTGGCCTATGCGGACCTGGTCGGCGAGGACCTCCGCGGCCTGGACCTGAGCAACGCCGACCTGAGGCACGCCAATCTGCTGATGGCCCGGCTGGAGGGCACGGTGCTGAACGGGACCCGGCTCATGATGGCGAACCTGGCCGGCGCCACCGGGGTGGACCTGGCGGGCGCCCGGCTGCACCCGTTCTTCGCCGCCATCGGGGCCGAGGCGGCGGGGACGGTCAAGTTCATCCATCTGGACCAGAGCGAAGTCGACTCTGGATTCGGCTTTCCCGGCCACCTGCAGGTTCGCCCGGACGGCGAGATCACCTGGCTGATGGGGAACGCTCCGAATCGCTCCAACCTGATGCCCACCGGCATCGACCAGATGTTCCGCTCCGAAGCGGAGGATCTGCGGGATTCCCGATTGATCTCCATGGCCATGGATGCCCAGGGGGGACTGTGGACGTTCGGTGACCAGGCCACCAACTACACCAGGCTCCCCATGGACGGGAACGGTGTCGGCTTCGGGGAGTGTCTGTGCCTCTACATGCCGTCCCGGTTCCAGGATCCTCCGACCAATGCCGCCGCCACTCCGGATGGCACCCTCTGGCTGGCCTTTGCCGATGGCTACATGGGGTTCGGCCACACCCAGGGGCGTTTGAACCGGGAGTGGAGGCGCTATCCGGATCAATGCAAGGCGGCCGCGGCCCTGCGGGTGGTCGCCCATGGCGCCGACCCGGACTTGACGTTCATCGGTCCGGAGCAGGACGCCCTGTTCCAATTCAGCTGGACCGGCATCAGGTGCGGCCAATGGTCCGGGCCATTCTTCAAGCCGGCCGTCGGCGCCATCCATGGGGCGGCGTTCGGTCCCGGCGGGGAGCTCTACTACACCCACTCCCGGCCCAACGGGGTCACCTATGTGGATCTGTCGGTCGGAATGAGTTGCGAGATCGACACGGAAGGGCCCGGCACGCCTGGGCCGCCGACCCTGGCCTGGCGGACCTGACCCCGAGGGAGATCCTGGCCTCCCTGAACGTCAACCTGGGCTCCCGCGCCCTCCGGTACATCCTGAACCAGCATGGGCACGGGCGGAAGGACACGAAGAGCCAGTTCGCTCCCGCCTGGAGCGGCCGGAACGCCCTGGAAGCCCTGATCGCCCAGGGGCTGCTGGACGCGGGCAACGCCATGGCCCGGATCCGGGCGCCCCGCCATCGCTTCGACCGGCGCGGGCGCTACCTCACCCTGTGCACGCTCCCGGGGGTGGGCGACTACCGCCATTACCAGAACCGGCGCGCTACGGAAAAGTTCATCGTCGTCACCGAGCTCCATGAGGGCGAGGACGGTCCCTGCCACGACGTGGTCAACGCCTACCCGGTTTCGCCCAACCGGTACCTGACCGCAACTTCCCCTTGCCTCCAGCCCGCACCGATGGCATTCTGGGTGCTCCCCCGGGGCTATAGCTCAGCTGGGAGAGCGCTTGCATGGCATGCAAGAGGTCAGCGGTTCGATCCCGCTTAGCTCCACCAAAACACGAGGCCACCGACCGGTGGCCTCGTTTGCCTTTACCCAGGACCCCATGCTCGCGAGCCTGAACCACGCCAACCTCAGCTTCGGCCCCCACCAGGTGCTCAGGGACGTCACCTGGGCCCTGCAGGAGGACGAGTGCTGGGGGGTGATCGGCCGCAACGGCGCCGGCAAGAGCACCCTGTTCAAGATCCTGCTGGGGGAGCTGGAGGTGGACGAGGGCACGGTGGTGCGCCCCAGCGCCGAGCGAGGCATCCGCATGGGCCACTACGCCCAGGACCTGGAGCCCCGCACCGACGGCACCGTGCTGGAGGAGGCCCTGTCCGCCTTCGGGGCGGCGGAGGCCACCGGCCGCGAGATGCACGACCTGGAACACCAGATGGCGGAACTCAGCGCCGCTCGCGGCGCCGGGCATTGCCCTGACCTGGAGGCCATCATGGCCCGCTACCAGGTGGTGCAGGAGCAGTTCGAGCGCCTGGGCGGGTTCACCATCCGGGCCCGGGCCGAAAGCATCCTGTTCGCCCTGGGCTTCACCCCCGGGCAGCTGGAGGAGAACGTGCACGAGCTGTCCGGCGGCCAGAAGTGCCGGGTGATGCTGGCCAAGGCCATCCTCCAGGGCCAGGACCTGCTGCTCCTGGACGAGCCCACCAACCACCTGGACCTGCCCAGCCTGCGCTGGCTGGAGGAGTTCATCAACGGCACCACCGCCACGGTGGCGGTGATCAGCCACGACCGCTACTTCCTGGACCGGATCGCCACCAGCATCCTGGAGATCGAGCTGGGCCGCTCCCGGGTCTACGAAGGCAACTACACCGACTTCATCGAGAAGAGGGAGCAGGAGCTGGAAGTCGCCGAGCGCCACTACGAACGCCAGCAGGACTACATCAAGAAGCAGGAGGAGTACATCCGGCGCAACATCGCCGGCCAGAACACCAAGCAGGCCCGGGGCCGGCGCACCCACCTGGCCAAGCTCCAGCGCCTGGACAAGCCCCTCCAGGACCGGCGCCGGGTCAAGTTCGCCTTCCCGGAGACCCAGCGCAGCGGCGACACCGCCCTGGTGCTGGACAAGGTGGTGGTGGGCTGGGACGGCAAGGCCCTGTTCGAGCCCATCGACCACCTGCAGGTGAAGCGGGGCCACAAGCTGGCCATCGTCGGCCTGAACGGCACCGGCAAGTCCACCCTGCTCAAGGCCATCACCGAGGAGATCCCGTTCATCGCCGGCACCGCCCGCCTGGGCAGCCAGGTGAAGCTGGGCTACTTCGACCAGCACCACCGCAACCTGGACGCCCGCAACACGGTGTTCCAGCAGATCCAGGCGGTCGTCCCCCTGGCCCCCAAGCAGGACGTGCTGGGCTTCCTGGCCAAGTTCCAGTTCCGGGGCGACGAGGTGGACAAGCCGGTCACGGTGCTCTCGGGCGGCGAGCGGGCGCGCCTGTCCGTGGCCACCCTGATCCGGGAGGGCGTCAACCTGCTGCTCCTGGACGAGCCCACCAACCACATGGACATCCCCTCCATGGAGGCCATGGAGGACACCATCCTGGCCTTCTCCGGCGCGGTGGTGCTGGTGACCCACGACCGCTACCTGCTGGGGCGGGTGGCGGAGAGCCTGCTGCGCATCCACGAGGGCCGCGCCGAGTTCCGGGAGGGCAGCTACGAAGACAACCAGGCCTGGGTGGACCTGGACGTGGGCCACGAGCCCCTGGAGGCGGAGGAGCCGGAACCCGCCCCGGCTCCGGAACGCCCGGCCCAGGTCAAGGGTGCCGGCAAGGGCCGGCCCGGCCCCGCACCCGGCAAAGGCGAAGCCGAGGGTCCGGCCCCCAAGGCCCAGCCCATCGACCGGGACAAGCAGAAGACCATCCGCCGCTGGGAACGCAAAGTCCAGGAGGCCGAGGCCGGGGTCACCGGGCTGGAACAGCAGCTCGGCGCCCTGGCCAAGGAGCTGGCCGCCCAGGATCCCGCCGACTGGCAAGCCTTCGGCGCCAAGCTGGACCGGCAGAAGGCCCTGGAGACCGAACTGGCCTACGCCATGGCCGAATGGGAGGCCGCCCAGACCGCCCTGGAGAAGGCCCAGGCCGGTTGACCCGGGCGGTTCCCATTCCAGGACGCCCGGCCGTTTCGGCGCTAGAATGAGCGCGGCTCCAGAGGTGCCTGCCCATGCCCAGGCTGGATATCTACAAGGACCATGAATTGACCCTCCAGGTGGAGATCACCGAGCCGGAGATCCGGATCGGGCGGGGGAGCGACTGCCAGGTCTCCCTCCCCGTGCCGGAGGTGTCCCGGCTGCACGCGGTGATCCGGGCGGTGGGGCGAGGCTGGGAGGTGGCCAACCACGGGCGCAACGGCACCCGGGTGAACGCTGCCAGGCTGGAGAAACCCGCGCCCCTGATCTTCGGCGACCGGATCTACATCGACGGGTACGTCGTGGTGTTCCAGGCGGACGGGGCGCCGCCCCTGGCGTTCCACCGCAAGCCGGGCGTCGTGACCGTCGACCTGGACCGGCCGTAATCGGCTCAGGGAGCCGTCTGGGGGTGCTTTTCCTGGTAGATCTTGCGGCTGTTCTTGTTCTCCTGGGCGTTCAGGGTGCGCTGTTCCTGCTTGGTGATGTGCCCGCCGTTCTGGGCGGCCATGGCGCGCTCCTCCCCGCGGACGGCCCGGTCGTTCTGCTTCAGCTGGTGGGCCTGGCCCTTGTTGAGGGTCCCGTTCTGGACGCCCTGGTTGATGCGCTTGTTCTGGTTCTCCAGGCGCTTGTTCACCTCGGTCCGGCGGGGATGGTTGTTCTGCCACTGGCTCTGGCCGGCCCAGGCGGCGCCGGAGACCAGGAGGGCGGCGAGGAGGGTGGCGGTCTTGCGGATGGCGGTCATGGTTGCCTCCATGGGCAGGAAAGAGGTTGGGGTTGGGCCGGCTTCTGGCCGCAAGGGAGAACTCGATGGCTGTGTTGCATTAGACCCCGGAATCCGGCTTGGGTCAGGGGGCGGGTGCAAATGTTTTTGCGGGGCCGGCCCGGCGGGCCGAGATTGAACTTGCTGCCGGCCCCCGGCATGCTGGTGGCAACCCTCTCGCGGAGTCCCGGATGAGCCTGCTGCTGGCCTTGGATGTAGGCAACACCAACGTGGTGATGGGCCTGTTCGACCCGTCCCAGGGGCCGCGCTCGCCCCTCTTGGCGTCCTGGCGCATGGCCACCAGCCGGGAGCGCACCTCGGACGAGTACGGGCTCACCAGCCTGGGCATGCTGGCCCAGCGGGGCATTGGGGCCCAGGACATCGGGCACGTGGTCATCTCCAGCGTGGTGCCGCCCCTGAACCCGGTGCTGGAGCGCTGGCTGCGGGTGTACTTCCATGCGGAGCCGTTCTGGATCGGCCACCACATCACCACCGGCCTGAAGATCCTCCTGGACAACCCCGAGGAACTGGGGGCGGACCGGATCGTCAACGCCGTGGCCGGCATCGAGCTGTTCGGCGTCCCCCTGGTCGCCGTGGATTTCGGCACCGCCACCACCTTCGACGTGGTGAGCGCCGGATGCGAGTACCTGGGCGGGATCATCACCCCCGGCATCGGCATCAGCTCCGAGGCCCTGTTCCAGCGGGCCTCGCGGCTGCCCCGGGTGGAGATCACCGAACCGGCCCGGCTGGTGGGCAAGAACACGGTCCAGGCCATGCAGTCGGGCCTCTACTTCGGCTACGTGGGCCTGGTGGACGGCATCCTGGCCCGGCTCCTGGAGGCCCATCCCGGCTCCCAGGTGATCGCCACCGGCGGCCTGGCCCGGGTCATCTCCCCCGGCAGCCGCTACATCCAGCATGTCGCCAGGGACCTGACCCTGGAGGGGCTGCGGATCCTGTGGCAGATGAACCGAAAATGATCACCCTGATCCGCCTGGGCCGGATCGATTCCACCCAGGCCTTCCTGGAGCGTCACCCGGAACTGGGCGTCTGCGCGGCACTGGCGGACGAGCAACTGGCGGGACGCGGCCAGCGGGGCAACCGTTGGGAGAGCGCCCCCGGCGCCGGCTTGTGGCTTTCGGCCCGCTTGCCGGCGCCGCCAGTGCCTCCGGGACTGGTCCTGCAGCGGGCCATGGGCGCGGTGGCCGAGGCCCTGGAGCCCCTGGGCGCGCCGCTGGGCCTCAAGTGGCCCAACGACCTGGTGGCGTGGCGGCAGGGGCGCCTGGTCAAGCTCGGGGGCATCATCGGCCGGATCCGGAACGGCCACGTGCTGCTGGGCGTGGGCGTGAACCTGGCCAGCGCCCCGGCCATCCCCGGGCGGCCCATCCCCCCGGCGAGCCTGGCAGACCTGCTCGCGCCCCCGGCCGTCCTCCCGGAGCCCGGGGTCCTGGCCCGGGAGATCCTGGACGCCTGGGCGAACCTCTCCGTGCACCGGGAGCCGCTGTTCCGCTGGCCGGAAGCCGGTGACCGGATCCGCTGGGAGGAAGGGGAGGGCATCTGCGCCGGCTGGCTGGCTGACGGCCGCCTGGACGTGAACACCGCCCAGGGCCCGCGCCAGCTGGTGGCGGGGGACGTGAGCGGACTGGCCTGGTAGAGGTACGGGTTCCCTTAACCGTCCGTCCATTCCGTTGGCTTGGAAAAGGGCCCCTGGGCCGGCGTCTGCTCCTGGGGTTGGGGCCCAGGGCCCCTTTTCCAAGCCAACGGGGTCGGTTACGACCCGCCCCCCGTGGGCGGCACCGCCCGCAAACCTGACGGTCGGCGCGCATCAGGAGGGCTCAGGCCCCACTCGAAGCGAGGCTACAGGACCCTAGGTCAGCCCGGAGAGCCTGGAACAACATCCTGTCCCCCAGGATCAACGAAGTGCCAGCGTGCCAACACCGCCCCCATTCATCGCTGTCACCCCCTCCGTCGACGCCGGCTGTGCCGGCGGCGACGAACCAGGGCGAACGTCCGGGACACGTGCGACTACGTGGCCAGGCCGACAACGGCCGTGCTACTTCAGGCTGAAGTGGGCCCGGCGGTTCCTGAACCAGCAGGACTCCACCGGGTCGGTGCAGACCGGCTTCTCCTTGCCGTACGAGGTGGTGCTCAGGCGGCCGGCGGCAACGCCCAGGCTCACCAGGTAGTCGTGGGTCGCGGTGGCCCGGCGCTCGCCCAGGGCCAGGTTGTATTCCACGGTGCCCCGCTCGTCGCAGTTGCCGTCGATGAACACGTTGGCCTGGGGGTATTTCTTCATGAAATCGGCGATGGCGGTGAGGACCGGCTTGTCCGCCTCCCGGATGGTGGACTTGTCCAGGTCGAAGTGCACGTCCTTGAGGGCGGCTTCGGCGGCCCTGCGGTAGGCGGCTTCCGCTTCGGCGGCGGCCTTGCGGGCGGCCTCGGCGGCCGCGTCAGCCTTGCGCTGGGCGTCGTTTTCGCCCGTCTGGGTCTGGACCGGGGCGGCGGGGGCGGGGGCTTGGGCCTTGGGCGCCTCCGGCTGGGGGGCCGGGGCCGGCTTGCGGCAGGCGAGGCCCGCGGCCACCAGGACAGCTGCAGCCAGGTAGGGGGTGAGAGTGCGGTTCAGGGTCATGTTGCTTGGCTCCTATGGGACAAGGGTCGAGCCCAGCGGGGCGGGACCTGGTAGAGACGGGGGGACTTTGGCTTCGGCCAGGCTGCTGCCGGCCACGGGGTTCAGGGTCCACTGGGGGAACTGGGCGTCGCCGGGGCCGTCCCCCAGGTCCTGGCACTTGCCGTCCAGGCCGGCCAGGCGCAGGCGCGGCCCGGTCCCGGTCTTCAGGCCCAGCAGCAGCCAGCGCCCGTCCGGGGACCAGCACAGGGACTCCACCGGCTCCGGGCTGGAGGCCACTTTCTGCCGGTCGGTGCCCGCCGGGGAGAGGGTGTACAGCACGGTACTGCCCGTCCTCCCGGGCCACGAAGGCGATGCGGTCGCCCTGGGCGTCCCAGGCCACGCAGGCCTTGGGCGCCGGGTCGCCGGTGAGGCGCTGGACCCGGCCGCCGTCGGCGGCCATCAGGTACACCTGGGGCGTACCGCCCTGGTCCAGGAGGAAGGCGATCTGCGTGCCCGCCGGGTTCCAGCTGGGCCACCGGCTGGAGCGGCCGCCCGGGGTGAGTTGGGATTCCTGGCCGGTGACCGGGTCCAGGACGTGGATGTCCGCGAGCCCCTTGCGGTTCTCCTGGACGAAGCACAGCCGGCTGCCGTCCGGGGACCAGACCAGGTCCGAGAGCTCCAGGCCGGAGCCGCCGTGGGGCGGATACCAGCGCTGGAACGGGCCGTCCGGGCGGACCTGGCCCCAGATCTGGGGCGGGCCGCCCCGGTAGGTCACGCAGGCCAGCCTGCCGTCCGGTGCCAGCGCCGGATGGGTGGTGAGGCTGCCGAATTGGGTGAGCTGGCGCGGGTTGCGGCCGTCCCGGTCCAGGCCGAAGATCTCCTTGATGCCGGGCCCGGTGGAGCGGGCCACGACGATGGTGGAATCCGCCGCCCCCTGGGTGCCGGTCACCCTGCCCACCACGAAGTCCACCATGCGGTGGGCCATCCGGGTGGTGGCGGCGGCTTCGCCCATGAAGCTCTTCTTCAGGACCACCGCGCCCGTTTCCAGGTTGATGCATTCGCTTTCGATGACGAGCCTGCCCTGGGCCAGGGAACGGGAGGCGTAGCGCACCAGGAAATTGGCTCCGGCTCCGCGCCAGAAGGACAGGGCGCCCTGGTCCTCCTCCCGGGGGGCGCCGCCCGGATCCAGCAGCCGGAACACCCCGGACTCCTTCAGGTCCCGCAGGGCCGTGGTCTTGAACCGGCGGACCGCCTCCAGGTGGGAGCCGGCATCCGGGAGCTGGGAGGCCAGGAACACCAGGGTCGGGGTACCCGGAAGGTGCAGCCGGCTCTGCGGTTTCTCCTGGGCGGTCGCGGTCAGGGCCGTGACAGCAAGGGCCGCGGCGCGCAGCCATGGGCGCCTGGGTCGGGACGGAAGCTGGATTTTCGGGTCGAACATGAGTTGGATCAACTCCATGCCAAAGACGACACTGACATGATTTGATTTGCAAACAAAATTATAATTCATGAAATTTGCTCGAATTTCCATCATCGACCAAAAACATAATTATTTAATCATTGAAGTTGACGTTCAGGACCCGATCCGTTGCCCTGTTCGCTCCCGGGGATCCCGGGGGCCTGGGCCGGTGATTCGCCCCGGGTGCTGCCGCAAGTCGCGCGATTCAGCCGGGGCGGCCAGGTGCAGTGGGACCAGGCGCTCCCGATGTTTCGCGCGACCTGCACGGATTCGGCGCCTGGTCCCACTGCACCTGGCCGCCCCGGCTGCGCTCGGTCCAGGCGGCGTCCACCGCCGCGGCCCCCCGGGGGGGCACCCGGAAGCGCACCCGGGCGCTCTGGGCGTCGAAGGTCTGCTCCAGCACCTGGGTCCCGGGCACGCTGTCCAGCACCGCGAAGGCCAGGTGGGCCCGCTCCGGCGCCACCTGGAGGGTGCCCAGGCGCCATTCCCGCACCTCCTCCAGCAGGCCCTGGGCCAGGGCCTCCCGCACGGCCCCCTGCGCCCCTTCGGTGTAGGCCCGCACCAGGCCCCCGGTGCCCAGCTTGGTGCCCCCGAACCAGCGGATGCACACCACCAGGGTGTCCACCAGGTCCGCCCCCTCAAGCACCCGCAGCATGGGCGCCCCGGCGGTGCCGGAGGGCTCGCCGTCGTCGTCCGACCCGCGCCCGCCGCCGCCGGCCGGGCTCTCCCGCCAGGCGGAGCAGTGGTGGTTGGCGTCATGGTCGCGCTTGCGCAGCCGGGCCAGGACGGCCTCCCGTTCCCCGGCGCCGGCGGCGGGATGCAGTTCCGTCAGGAAGACCGAAGCCTTCTCCCGGAACCGGTACGAGCAGGGAGCGCTGCATCGCTGCATGCCCCATCTTAACGGCTTCGCCACTCCCCTAGTTGATGCCCAGGTCCTTCAGGATCTTGGGGGACTTCTCGTCCTGGGCCAGGATCACGTGGCAGGTGTTGCAGTCGCTGGCGATGGCCTTGCCGTCCCTGGAGACGTGGCTGCCGTCGTGGCAGCGGAAGCAGCCGCCGCCGTCCGCGTGGCCGAGGAAATTGGGGTGGGTGCCCCAGGTGAGCTTCATCTCGGGCGAGACGTTGCGCAGGAAGGCGTTCTTGACCGCCTCGCCGGCGGCGTCCACCAGGGCCCGCTTCTGGTTGTAGACGTCCGGGTAGGAAGTCTTGTAGTAGTCGGCGAGCGCCTGGGGGATCTTGACGACGGCGTCGTTCTGGCTGGGGTAGTCGGCCTTGAGGATGGCCACCGCCTCCTTCTTGATGAAGGGCAGGTCGCGGCTGATGCGGCCGTCGTTGATGGCCTGGTCGATGGCGTCATCGGGCATCTGGAAGGCGTGGGTGGGCCGGTTGTGGCAGTCCACGCAGTCCATCTGGCGGGGCTTCACGTGCTCGGAGGCAGGCGCGGGCTTCACATCGGGCGAGGCGTACTCCACGAACTGGCCCTTGTCGTCCCGGTAGGTGACCTGGGCGATGGTGGAGCGCTTGGCGTCGCCGGCCAGGTAGGTGATGCGCGAACCGGTGTCCAGGTGGCGGCCGTGGATGCCGGTGGCGCTGTGTCCGTTGATGCCGCCGATCTTCAGCAGGAGCACCGTGGTGGACGGGGTGCTCTGGGCGTCGTCGCCGAAGTGGGTGAGCACCAGGAGCTTCTCGCCGGAGAACTTCTGCGGCCAGTGGCACTCCTCGCAGGTCTCCCGGGCCGGACGCAGGGATTCCACCGGGCTGGGGATGGGGCGGGAGTAGTTGTTGAACACGACGCCGAACACCTGGCGCACCCCCGCCAGCTTGGCCCGGAAGAAGGACTCGGCGCCGGGGCCGATGTGGCACTGGACGCAGCCGACCCTGGAGTGGGGCGAGTTGATGAAGGCCCTATACTCGGTGATCATGGGCGTGTGGCAGGTGGTGCCGCAGAATTGGCTGGAATCCATGTAGGTCACCCCCTTGAGGGTGGCGGTGCCCATGAGCATGATGTTGACCAGGGTGGCCAGGCCCACGAGCCACAGGACCTTGCGGATGCGGGGGGAGGCCAGGTCGATCCTGGGGGGCTCCTGGGGCAGGCGTCCGGCGCGCACGAGATGGCGCCGCCGCAACAGGATGCCGGCCGGGATCAGCAGCAGGCCCACCACGAAAAAGGCCGGCAGGATCAGGAACAGGACGATGCCCGCGTAGGGATGGACCGGCTCCCCGCTGACCAGTTCCTTGAACCAGGCCCACAGCAGGGTGAAACCGGCCCCGGTGGTGAGCACCACCCCCAGGAGGGTGATCCAGTTGTTGCCTTCCAGGAAGGCGTACCGGCCTTGAGTCCTCAGTCGTTCGAACCAGCCCATGCGCGCGTCTCCCGTTGGGGTAGAAAGAAGACATCATAATCGCAAAACAACCGGGCGCACCCGGAGCCTGGCCCTGACAACCATCACAATTCTTTTGTTTATTGGGTCATTTTATATGCAGTTTATTAGGCTTGGAGGCGCTCCCAACTTGGCCAGGCTGCGTGCCAGGCGTTCCCGGTACCGGGCCATGAGCCGGGGCCCGGGTGCCCAACCGGCCCGGTCCCAGTCCAGGGCCAGGACCGCCCCGGAAGGCGCCACCAGGATGTTGGTGGCGTTCAGGTCCGGAGACCACAGTCCCCAGGCGCACAGGGCCTCCAGCAGGGTGCGCACCTGGCCCGGCGCCTCCGGGGCCCGGTCCCAGGCCCGGGGCCACGGCAGCCCTTCGGCGCAACGGGTCAGGCATACCCCCTCCCAGCCCCACCCCCGGCGCCGGTACGCCCAGCCGAGGGGTTCCACGGTGGGCACCCCGGCCGCCCACAGGGCCCGGTGCACCAGGTATTCCCGCTGGAACCGCCCGGGACTGGCGTAGACGTTCCGGTTCAGGTGGCGCACCAGCCCGCCCCGGCGGTACGGGCGCAGCACCACGTCCCCGGCGCGCAGCACTCCGCCCCGGCCGAAAGCCTCGCCCAGTTCCGCCCCGGTCCCGTCCAGGTCCAGCCCCGGCGCCGCTTCCAGGTGCCAGCGCCCCGGCAGCCCGGGCAGTTCCGCGCCCGGACAGGACCGGGGCTCCGGCAGCGGGGCCCGGAGGGCGTACGGCCAGGACGGGGGCAGGGGAGGCGGCTGGATGCGCATGGATCCCCACCAGGGTGCCCCGGCCACCGGGCAGGGTCAATCGGAGCCTCTGGTCACCGCATCCTGGGCCGGTAGCCGTAGCCGCCGCCCCGGTAGCCGTAGCCGCCGCCCCGATAGCCATACCCGGGACGGGCCCCCACGCCCACCCAGCCGCCACGGCCCCAGTAGCCGCGGCCGGACCAGCCCCAGTACCGGTAGTGCGGGCCGAAACCGTACCAGTGGCCGAAGCCGACCCCGAACCACACGTAGTAGCGCGGCCCGACCACCCCGAAGTAGGGCATGGGGCCGGCGCCCCACAGCCAGGGGGCCGTCAGCCAGCACCACCCGTAGACCGGGTAGTGACACATACATGTCAGGCATGGATCCGTCGGTGGGCGCATAGGTGTACTGATTGCCGTAGGGCATCCACACCCAGCCTGTACTGGGAGGTGTACACCCACTGCCCGGTGGTGGCCGGCTGGGGGGCCGGCGCGGGTGCGGCCGGGGGTTGGGCGCTGACGGGGGGTGGAGGCGGATTGTCGGGCGGCGGGCTGGGAGGCTGGGCCGGGGCGGCCTGGGTGGGTGTCGCCGCCGCCGGCGCCTTGCCCCCTTCCTGCCCGGCAACCGGCACCGCCGTCATGCCCAGCACGAGGGTCAAGCTCAAGGTGCCCAACAGGTTTTTCATGACCGGACCTCCATGCTGGTACCGACCCGGGCCTTGCGGTGACGGTTTAACATCCACCTTCCGGTGCCGCGCTGCTACCCTCATCTTTAATCCTTTCAATCCATGCTTTCCAGCCCTGGTCCGGTTTTTTCCCTGGAATCCCGTTATGCCCCGCTCCCTGATGAAGAACCTGTCCATATTATTCCTGTTGCTGGCTGGCGCGGCGTTCCCGGCTCCAGGCCAGAGCGCGGATCCCGACGTGCTGTTCCGCCAGGCCCTGGCCCTGCCCAAGAGCCAGCGGCCGGAAGCCGAAGCCCTGTGCCGCCAGGCCCTGGCCGGCCATCCGGACTACCATGACGTGCGCATCCAGCTGGCCCGGTATTACGCCTGGGACGACCAGTCCGACGCCGCCCGGCGGGAGATCCGCTACGTGCTGGAGCGCCAGCCGGAGAACCTGGAGGCCCGGGGGGTGGCCATCGACATCGAGGTGTGGGCGGACCAGCCCCGCACGGCCCTGGCCGTCTGCGACCAGGGCCTGGCCCTGGCCCCGGACAACCTGGACCTGCACTACCGCAAGGCCCGGATCCTGCGCACCCTGGGCGACCTGGCAGGGGCCCAGGCCCAGGTGGAGACGGTGCTCGCCGCCCGCCCCGAGGACGCCCCCGCGCGCCTGCTGCTGGAGGACATCAGGGAGCTGCGCCGGCGCTCCAAAGTTTCCCTGGATTACACCTACGACACCTTCAACAAGACCTTCTCGCCCTGGCGCCAGGTTTCCCTGGCCCTGGGGCACCGGTTCGATTTCGGCTCGGTCATCGCCACCGTGGACCGGGGTGAGCTGTTCGACACCTGGGGCACCCAGTACGAGCTGGAGGCCTACCCGCACCTGTGCGAGGGCACCTACGCCTGGCTCAACTACGGGCGTTCCACCGATTCCATCTTTCCCCAGCGCAACCACGGCGCCGAGGTGTACCACAACTTCAGCGGCGGGGTGGAGGCGTCCCTGGGCTACCGGCACATGGACTTCTCCAGTTCCAACGTGACCCTGTACACCGTCATGGGCGGCAAGTACCTGGGCAACGCCCTGTATTCCTTGCGCTTTTACGTGACCCCCAGCGACACCGGCACCTCCACGTCCGGCACCCTCTCCGGGCGCTGGTTCGGGTCCGACCCGGACAACTACATCAACGCCTCCGTAGGCTACGGTTACTCCCCGGACTATGTGGCGTACGCCGCCTCGGTGGTGACCATGCACTCCCGCAGCGCCTCCCTGGGCGGCCAGACGCGCCTGGGCCGGGTCTGGCTGGGGGCCCTCAAGGTAACCTGGAGCGACCAGGAATTCCTGCCCGGCGACTACCGCACCGACTGGACCATCGACACGACCCTGACTTACCGGTTCTGATCACCGGCCCAGGTTCCGCCAGTCCTCGTACGTGAACACGGCCATGCCGGCGTTCCGGAGACAATTTACCATCAGCCAACATTAACGTCTCTTGACCCAGCCAGGGGCCGGGATTACAAAAGGTGATCTTTGAACAATCGAAGGGTTGTCCAAGCCCCCTTCAGGGAGTTGCTGATGGTCGTTTCATGAGGACACATGGGTTCCGGGTCGCCGGCTGCGTGGCGGCCCTGGGTGTGTGCTACTGGGGCGTCTACGTGCGGCCTCGGCACCAGCCGGCCCAGGTGGCCGAGGTGTCCCAGGGGCTCACCGTCGAGGAGGCGGCGCGCCTGCAGGAGCGCATCAGCGCCCTCATGCGCGCGGACCAGTACCAGGAGGCGCTGCCCCTGGTGGAGCGGATCCTGAAGGAGTTCCCCCGCAACCCCGTCTACCTGAGCCGGGCCGCGGTCCTGCAGCACCACCTGGGCCACTACCAGGAGGAGGCGGCCCTCTGGGAACAGTTCGTGCGGGTCGCCCCCACCCCCGGCGAAGCCTGCCCGGACCTGCCGGAAGCCTACCAGCTCCTGGGGCGGACCCAGGATGCCATCAACGCCTACCAGCGCTTCGTGGCGTTGGAGCCGCGCAATTCGGAATTCATGTTCTTCCTTGGGCGCGCGTTCGAGCGCCAGGGCGACTACCGCCAGGCCATGGACACCTACAAGCGCGCCTGCGCCATCATCCCGGACAACTCGGATGTCCTGGTGGGCTGGGCGCGCACGGAGGTGTTCATCGGCGACCCGGGCCAGGCCCGGCGCCGGGTGGAACAGGTGCTGGCCCGGCACCCGGACAACTCGGACGCCCTGCTGGTGCACGGCATGGCCCTGCGCCAGCTGGGGGACTACGCCGGGGCCAGGGCCTCCCTGGAGCGGGGCCTGCGCCGGAGTCCCGACAACGAGGACATCCTGTCGGTGCTGGCCGGGATCGCCGACCATCAGGGCCAGTACAAGGAGGCGCTGGCCTACTGTGACCGCATCCTCGCCAAGGATCCGGGCGATGGGCGCACCCAGGCGATGCGCAACCGGATCGCCCGGCGGGTGGCCCCATGAGCGGGCGGGGCTGGCGCATCCTGGCCCGGGCCTGGCTGACTCTGTTCGCCCTGGTGTCCGGAACCTACGCCCTGTTGGCGTACCTCCCCTTCACCTACGAGGCGGTCATCCGCTTCCCCATGGTCAGCTGGGTCCCCGGCTTCGTGCGCTGGCATCCTCTGCTGTTCCTGGCCACCGCCGCGGTGAACCTCCTGGCCGACCTGCCCCTGGTGCGGCGGGGGGCCCGCGCCCGGCTGGGCTTCTATCTGGTCCTGGGGGGCCTGGCCCTGGGCATGGCGATCCGTCCGCCCCTGGCGGCCATCCGCAACGACGCCTCCAGCCTGGTCCTGGCCCTGGAGTTCTTCCTGGCGCCCATCTGGATCCTGGCCCTGGATGTCCTTGCGGCCTGGAAGGCGGCGCCCTGGCGTCCCCGGGACGCGGACGAGCCCCGGCGCCTGGCCCTGGCGGCGCTGGCCACTGCGGTGTTCGGCCTGGTGGTGTTCCCGGCCGTGGCCTGGCTGCGCGCCCCGGGTCCGGCCATGCCCTGGGACGCGGTGGGCCTGGTGTGGGGCTGGGCCTTCTGGGCCCAGCTGCTCATCGCCCTGGCCGTCGCCGCGCTGGCCATGGGTGTGGCCAGCCTGGGCCGCCTCCTGCCCTGGCCCGGGGCCGGGGTGTTCCTGGTGGGGCTGACGTTCTGGCTGGCGCTCACCGGCCTGGTGGACCGGGCGGTGTTCCCGGCCCTGGCCTTCCATGGCCGCCTGGCGCTCCTGGCGGCGGCGGCGGCGGCCGGCCTGGTGGCGGCCTTCCTGGGCAGCGCCGCGGTGGCCGCCGCGCCGGCGCCGGAGGAGAGCACCCTGGACCTGGCCCTGCGGCCCCTGGTCCGGCTCCTGCGGGGACATCCCCTGCGCCTCCTGGGCTGGTACCTGGCCCTGGCCGTCCTGGCCGGGTTCATCCTCTCCCGGGCCGCGGTGTTCGACTGGAACTTCCTGTTCCAGAAGAGCTGCGTCACCGGGGCCGAGGCCCTGGCGTTCGCCGGGACGTACGCCGCGGTGCCCGCCCGGACCCCGCGCATCCGCTGGGTCTGGGCCCTGATCCTGGGGCCGATGGTGGTGATGAACCTGTTCCTGGCCGCCGACGAAGGCCTGGCCGACCGGGCCGGTTCGGCGGTCCCGGGCCAGAAGCTGGGCCCGGTGCTGGACGTGCGCATCGGGCGGGACGTTTCGGCGCGCCTGCTGCGGGACGCCCTGACCCCGGTGCGGCCGGCCCAGTCCTCCATCTACCGGATCCTGCAGCAGAACAGCAACATCCCCCGCGACGTGCGCACGGACCCGGTGGACATCCAGCACGTGGACCGGCTGGCCCCGGCGCCAGGACCCAAGCCCGACATCTATCTGCTGGTGGTGGACAGCCTGCGCCGGGACTACCTGGGCGCCTACAACCCGAACGTGCACTTCACTCCGGAACTGGACCGGTTCGCCGGCGAATCCCTGGTGATGCGCAACGCCTTCACCCGCTACGGGGCCACCGGGCTGTCGGAGCCGGCCATCTGGACCGGGGCGCTGATGCTGCACAAGCAGTACATCACGCCGTTCGCGCCCATGAACAGCCTGGCCAAGCTGCTCCAGGCCGACGGCTACCGGGGCCTGGTCTCGGTGGACAGCATCCTGGACGTGGTGGTGCCCCCGGGCCCCTGGCTCACCAACCTGGACCCGGGGGTGGGCACCCAGGACCTGCGCCTGGGCACCAGCCTGGACAAGGTCCGGGCCTTCCTGGACCGGCGCGGCCCGGACCCGCGCCCCCTGTTCGTCTACACCCAGGCCCAGGACATCCACGTCTCGGTGGTGAACCGGGAGGGCCGCACCACCGTGGAACCGGGCGACTACGACGGTTTCTACGCCCCCTACGCCAGCCGGCTGCACCGACTGGACGAGGGCTTCGGGCGCTTCATCGCCGACCTGAAGCGGCGGGGGAAGTTCGACGACAGCCTGATCATCGTCACCGCCGACCACGGCGACTCCCTGGGCGAGGAGGGCCGGTTCGGCCACGCCTACTACCTGTACCCCGAGGTGGTGCGCATCCCCATGTTCATCCACCTGCCCGCCGCCTGGCGCCAGGGCCTGTCCCAGGATCCGCAGGTCCTGGCCTTCCTCACGGACCTGACGCCCACCCTGTACTACCTGCTGGGACACCGGCCCACCCGGGTGGACCCCATGCTGGGCAAGCCGCTGTTCACCGTCACCGCGGCCGAACGGGACGCCTACCGCCAGGACCAGTACCTGCTGGCCTCCAGCTACGGGGCGGTGTTCGGCATCCTGGACGGCACCGGCAGGGACCTGTACATCGCCGACGGGGTGGAATTCGCCGACCACCTGTACCGCCTGGACGCCGGGGACACCTTCAGCAAGCGCCCGGTCACCCCAGAGGCCAAGGCCCGGTTCGACCGGATGATCGTGGAGGATATCAACAAGTTGAACCAGTTCTATCGGTTCCATCCAGGCGAATGAGGGCGCCCCCGTCAATCCGATGTTACGGATCCATGACTAAACCGGTTAGGATCATAAGATCCACCAGACGCGAAAGTCAACATGCCCCGTTCCTGGCCCGTCAGCACCACCGTACTCGTCGTCGAGGATGACCACCTCACATCCCTGTTCCTGACCTCCCGGCTGCGGCTGGAGGGACTGCGGGTGCTCACCGCCCGCAACGGCAAGGAGGCGATGGAATTCATCAAGAAGGACCGGGTGGACCTGGTGAGCGCGGACCTCCTCATGCCGGTCATGGACGGCTACCGGCTGATCCGGGAGATCCGGGAGCAGCCCGCGCCCCAGCGGGACGTGCCGATCCTGGTGCTGTCCGTGAACCAGAACGAAGAGGACATCGTGCGCTGCCTTTCCGCCGGGGCCGACGACTACATGACTAAGCCCTTCTCGGCCCAGGTCTACGTGGAAAAGCTCTGGCGCATCTACCACCGCGGCCGGGAGGGGGGCTCATGGTCCCGCTGACCCCCCCCGCCACGCTGGTCATCCTCAAGTGGGTCCTGGCCGCCCTGGGAGCCCAGTTCGTCGTCCTGATCCTGGTCAGCGCCTACCTCCAGAACAGCCGCAACCGGTGGAACCGGTTCCGGATCGCCTGCCTCAAGAAATGGGAGACCGCCATGGTCACCTTCCTCTTCGAGGACCGGCAGCCGGAGCTGTTCCAGGACCTGGGCCGGGCCGAGCGGCGGTTGTTCATCCCGTTCCTGCTGCGGGTCCTGGAGGTCATGGGCGGGAAGGAAGGGGCGGCGGTGCGCCGGCTCTACCACCAGTTGAAGCTGTCCGGAGGCCTGAACCGCCGCCTGCGGGCCCGCAATCCCAGGGACCGGGCCCTGGCCGCCCAGGAAGCGGCCGCCTTCGAGGTGGATGTCTACTATCCCCGGCTCATGCATCTGCTGCACGACCCCATGCCGTTCGTGGCCCACGTGGCGGCCCGGGGCCTGGCCGGCACCCGCCGCCTGGACTACGCCGGCCCGGTGCTGGACTGGATCCTCACCCAGGACAGCTTCCAGCAGGAGCGCCAGCTGTGGATCCTGGAAGGCTTCGGCCCGGCCCTGCTGCCCTGGCTGGAGCAGCGCATGGAGAACCGGACCGTGCCGGATCCCCGGGAATGGAACCTGTTCGCCAAGCTGGTGGCCAGCTACCGCTCCGTTCCCCACGCCTCCAAATTGGTGGAAATGCTGCAGTTTTCCGATTCCGAGCTGCGCGTCCTGGCGGTGAAGGCCATCACTGCCGTGGCCTACCCGGAGGCGCTGCCGGCCATCCTGCCCCTGGTGGACGACCCGAACTGGGTGATCCGGGCCCAGGCCGCCCTGGCCCTGGGCATCCTGGCCGGGGCCGAGGCCGTTCCCAGGCTGGTGGGCCTCATGTCCGACCGGGTCTACGACGTGCGCCGGCTGGCGGCCCTGGCCCTGTCCCGCCTGGGCGCCGCGGGGACCCTGGCCCTGCTCGAAGTGGCCGATGACCCCGGCGCCGACCCGTTCGCCCGGGACCTGGCCATGGAGCGTCTCCAGTGGGAGCCCAAGGCGGTGGCCCCATGATCGTGCGCGTGGCCGTCGCCGTCATCTGGTTCTTCCAGGTGGGCATCCTGGCCTTCTTCCTGGTCATGCACTTCACCAACCTGCTGCTCATCCTGCGCGCCTATTTCGCGACCCGGCGCTACCAGAAAGAGGTGGAGACGGACCGCTTCGAGGGCTTCTTCATCTCGGCCCACTCCAAGCCCCTCACCCTCATCTGCCCGGCCTTCAACGAGGAGGCGGGGGTGGTGGAATCGGTGAACAGCCTGATGGGGCTCTACTATCCGGAATTCCAGGTGGTGGTGGTGAACGACGGGTCGGTGGACGGCACCCTGGCCAAGCTCATCGAGGCCTTCCACCTGCGCCCCACCTCCCGGGTGGTGCGCCAGGTGCTGCCCACCAGGCCCATCCGCGGCACCTACGAGAGCGCCTTCCTGCCCCGGCTGGTGGTGGTGGACAAGGAGAACGGCGGCAAGGCCGACGCCCTCAACTGCGGCCTGAACATCGCCCGCTACCCCCTGGTGTGCTGCGTGGACGGGGATTCCATCATCGAGCACGACGCCCTGCTGCGGGCCACCCGGCCGTTCCTGGACCGGCCCGACGTGGTGGCCACCGGCGGGGTGATCCGCCCGGTGAACGGCTGCAAGGTCACGCCCATGGGCATCCGCGGCATCTCCCTGCCCAAGAGCTGGCTGGCGCGCCTGCAGGTGGTGGAGTACCTGCGCTCCTTCCTGTTCGGGCGCATGGGGCTCTCCAGCATGGGCAGCATGTTCATCGTCAGCGGCGCCTTCAGCGTCTTCCGCCGGGACCTGGCCCTGGAGATCGGCGGCTACCGCAAGAGCATGGGCGAAGACTTCGAGATCGTGGTGCGCCTCCACCACCACATGAGGAAGCAGCACCGGCCCTACCAGATCGTGATGGTGCCGGACCCCCTGTGCTGGACCGAGGTGCCCGAGGACGTCCGCAGCCTGCGCCGCCAGCGCAACCGCTGGCAGCGGGGCCTGCTGGACGGCCTGTGGATGCACCGGGAGACGTGGTTCAACCCGGAGTACGGGCGCGTCGGCATGTTCTCCATGCCCTACTTCCTGTTCTTCGAGGCCGTCGCCCCGCTGATCGAGCTGTTCGGCTACCTGTTCTTCATCGGCGCCCTGATCCTCGGCAAGGCCGCCCTCGGCTTCGGCCTGGCCTTCTTCGTGCTGGCCCTGCTCCTGGGCATCGCCAACAGCTTCGTGGCCATCGCCATGGAGCAGATCACCAGCCGCCCGTACCCGGGGCTGAAGGACTGGGTCATCCTGCTTTGGGCCGCCGTCATCGAGAACTTCGGCTTCCACCAGCGCACGGTGTGGTGGCGCACCGTGGGCATCCTGGACTGGCTGCGGGGGAAGCAGACCTGGGGCGAGATGAAGAAGACCGGCGCCGGCGGAGGCGCGAGCTAGCCTGTCCAGGTTGCAGGTCCGGGTCCCCCCAAGGCGCCCGTGGTTCGTCGCCGCCGACGGAGTCGGCGTCGACGGGGGGATTCATTGGGGGACCATGGCCTGTGCTGCCGCAACCTCTCTCCGATGAGCCGTGATGAGGGTTGAGGCACCGGGCTCTCCTCGGCGGCCTATGGCTGCAGCGGCGAGCTTCAAGTGGGAGGGATCGGTGGCGGATGCGCGCCGACGCTGATTACGGAGGCGGCTCCCTCCTGCGCCGACCAGCTCAGATTCCGGTCCGGAGTTCTCATCGCCTCGCCGGTTTCGCGGCAGGCTCAGGAAGGACGACAGGATCGGAAGCGGCCCATTCGGGGTAAAGGTTTTCCTTGCTGGTACGATAAGAGGAGATCCGCTGAAACCTTGGTTGCGGAGCCAATCAGGCCCCAATTCAATCCCCCTCTCGAGGGTGGAACAGGAGCCAAGAATCCATGCCACCCCCCTCCCGTCGATGCCGGTTCGCGCCAGCGAACTGACATCGACGAACAGGGCGATGGGTCGGGACACGGATGATTACGTAGACGGGCACCTAGCTCTTCGGGGCGTAGGACTCGATGACTTTCAGCTGGTTGTCCTTGATCTGCATCAGAACCACGGGCTTGTTGTAGGGATTGTGGTTGGTCTTGTCGAAGGTGAACTTGCAGGTGAAGGCCGGCAGGTCCTTGGTGCTCTCGATCACGTCCCGCAGCTTCGCCGGGTCCGGGGCGCCGCCGTTGGCGGTGACCACCTTGATGGCGTTCTCGATGATCTTCATGCAGTCCATGTTCAGGTAGCTCCAGATGTTCGCTTCGGTGCCGCTGTGCTTCTTCTTGAAGTCGGCGTTGTAGCCGGCGAACTGGGGATCATCCACCGAGGCGATGGTGGTGAAGTAGGCCCCTTCCAGGTCGTTGCCCGCGTAGGGGATGATGTCGGCGACCATCCAGCCGTCGCCGCCCATCATCTGGAGCTTCAAGTTGAGGCCCTTGGCCTGCTTGGCCATGAGCCCGGGGTCCTTGTAGTTGTCGGCGCACGCCACCAGCACGTCGGCCTTGCTGCTCTTGACCTTGGCCAGCTGGGCCCGGAACTCCTGGTCGCCGGTGTTGTAGCCTTCGTCCGTCACCACCTGGCCGCCCAGCTTGGTGAAGCGGTCCTTGAAGAACTGGTGCAGGGCCACCGTGTAGGGGGAGCCCACGTCGGTGATGAAGGCCGCCTTGCGCTTGCCCAGCTTGTTGTAGGCGTAGTCGGCGAGGGCCGTGCCCTGGTACGGGTCGATGAAGCAGACCCGGAACATGTAGGGATGCACCTTGCCGGACTCGTCCATGGTGACGTTCACGTTGGTGGCGGTGGTGGCGATCACCGGCACGTGGGACTCGTCCGCGATCTTGGCGATGGGAATGGCCGCGCCCGAGAACGTGGGGCCGACGATGGCCACGCACTTGTCCTGGTCGATCAGGCGCTTGGCGCAGGCCACGTTGTCGGCCGGGGCGCCCGCGCCGTCGTAGCTGATGACCTTGAGGTTCCAGCCGTTGATGCCGCCGGCCGCGTTGATCCTCGCCGCCTCGTCCTCGAGCGCCCCCACGGCGCCCGGTCCGATGTAGGCCCCGGACCCGGTCAGCTGGGTGAGGTGGCCGATGACCAGCGTCCCTTTCGGTGCCGCGCAAAGAGGCAGCGCGGCCGCGAGAAGGAAGCCGGCCACCACGCCCAGGTTGAGATTGGAACGGATTGCCATGGTGTTCTCCTTGTGGGTTTGGAACCGTGGCCAAGGGGCACGGCCCGGGGTTGGGGACGGGCGGGACGCACACGTGGAAGGCAACCCTTTCACGGAGGTCCGGGAGAACGGGGAACCATCTGTCGAACCGCCCCACCTGGGGCTGGGTCTTGAACGCACCCGGGACCGGACGCTGCCGTGGCGGCGGGGCGAGAGCAAGAAGGAATACGGGATGGTGCTGGGATCCTATGGGTATCCAGGCAGGATGTCAAACCCCGTTTTCGGGAAATCGTTCTTGCGGACGGCCGGCGCCTAGCCGTCCGTCCACAGCCCCTTCCGGGTCGGCTCCTGCAGCGCCAGGCCCAGGCGGTCCAGGAACTCGTCCCGGCTCACGGTCCTGGCCCCCAGGCCGCCCAGGTTGGGATTGGGCAGCTGCCCGTCGATGAAATGGAACCCCCACCCCCACGCGATCCGGCACAGCTCGGCGAAGGCCGCGCGGCTGGCGTAGTCCTCCCGGCTGAACATGCTCTCCCCGAAGAACGCCGCGCCCAGGGAGATGCCGTACAACCCCCCCACCAGCCGCCCGTCCCGGAAGGTCTCGAAGCTGTGGGCGTAGCCCTCCCGGTGCAGGTTCAGGTAGGCCTCGCGCATGGCGCCGGTGATCCAGGTGCCGTCCTGGCCCGGGCGGGGGGTCACGGCGCAGGCCCGGACTACCGCCTCGAAGCAGGTGTCCCGGCGCACCTGGAAGCCGGAGCGGCGCAGGGCCCGCTGGGTGCGCCGGGAGAGCCGCGGGTCGCCGGGCAGGAAGATGGCCCGTTCGGGGGGCGACCACCACAGGATGGGGGTCGCTTCCTCGAACCAGGGGAAGATGCCGCTGCGGTAGGCCCGCAGCAGCCGGGTGGGGGTCAGGTCCCCGCCCACCGCCAGCAGGCCGTCCGGGTCCGCCTTGCGGGGGTCCGGGAACACCGGGCGGGAGCTGAGGGTGTACAGGGGCATCAGTCGGCGATGGGGGTGAGCTGGATGCCCTGGTAGTAGTGCTTCAGGATCTGGTCGAAGGTGGCGCCCTCCAGGGCCATGCCGTAGGCGCCGGTCTGGTCCATGCCCACCCCGTGCCCCCAGCCCCGCCCGTAGAAGATCCAGCGCCGCTCCGGAGGCTGGCCCACCACCAGGAACCGGAACACGTTGTCCTTGAGCCCCAGGAGGTTGCGGATGCGCATGCCGGTGAACCGGTGGGCCCGGCCCTGGTCGTCCAGGGCGGTGAGTTCCAGCACCCGCCCCTGGTCGTTGGATTCGGTCTGCAGGGAGCGCAGGCTGTGCATCCCGGCCCGGGTGCGCAGCTTGTCCAGCAGGTCGTCCTCCTTGAGCTCCACCTTCCAGTGGGCCATGCCGTTGTAGCGGTCCAGGGAGGTCCCGTCCGGGTCCAGGCGCCGCACCAGCACCGGGGAGCCTTCGGAATGGGCCAGCCACTTGACCCGGTCCCCCACCTGGATGTCGCTCTGGCCCACCAGGCGCAGGGACCCGCCGGGGGCCTCCTCCGCCAGGAGGTATCCGGGCGCCAGGCGCAGGGGGATCGGGCCGCCGCGGCGCACCCGGACGGTCCCGTCCGCCAGCAGGGTCCCGTCCAGGAAGTCCAGGGGCTCCAGCTCCTGCCACAGGCGGCCCAGCACGTCCAGGCCCTGGGCCAGGGTGGGGGCCGGGTTGCGCCAGACGGACGGCGGCACCAGGGCCCGGCGCACCAGGAACGCCCCCAGGGGCCGGTCCGGACCCTTGGGCTCGGCGTCCCCCAGCAGGTAGGCGGCATCCTGGGGCCGGTCCATGCCGGCCACCACCTCCTGGAAGCCCAGGCCCCGGGCCAGCCACAGGTAGAGCTGGGGTCCGCCCTCCGGCGGCGCCGGGGAACGCGGCCGGCCCAGGCGCACGGCCACGGCGTCCAGCACCGGGCGCAGGTCGGCGCCGCTCAGGGGCCGGTGCATGTGCGGCCCGTCCAGGTAGCCCTGGGCCAGGAACCCCTCCGCGGCCAGGCGCAGGATCTCCCAGGTGAGCCACCCTTCGCCCCGGTCCCCCAGCCCGCCCTTGAACCGCAAGGTCTGCGGATTCTCGACGTAGTTGCTGACCCCCTTCAGGTACGGGTAGGCGTCCCCGAACACGTAGTGGTTGTCGACGGTCGCCCCGCCGCTGTTGGCCATGAACAGGGCCTGGATGGGGTGGCCGTTGTAGGTGGCGATCAGCCCGGTGGTCTCCTCCACGGCCCGGTCCGTGAGGGCCTGTTCCCCGTCCCGGCCGCCGTACACTTGGTCCGCCACCGTGTCCACCAGGTCGAAGCCCTCCTTGGCCCGTTTGCCCAGGTTCACGTAGGCGTAGGTGCGGGCCGCCACCGCCTGGGCCTTGAGGGCCTCCAGGGCCGGGAATTCCCAGGCCCCCATCTCCTTGGGCACCACGCCCCGCAGGTACGTCTCCAGGTCCACTGTGTTCACCGCGGTGAGCCGGCCCTGGGGGTTGGGGAAGATCTCCACCCGGCCCCGGTAGCGGCCCTTGCCGGCCACGTAGGTGAGGTCCCCGGCCGGGACGAAGCGCACCCCGGCGTTGGGCAGGGGCAGGCGCTCGTAGCGCTCCGTGACCGCGTACAGGGCGCGGCCGTTCATGGGCTTGCCCTTGCGCTTCTCGGTGGCCACCCACAGTTCCTGGTAGCCCTGGTCCTGCAGGCGGTCCAGGAGCGGTTCCGCCTCCTGGGCCGAGGCGAAGTGCCCGGTCACCACCCGCCAGGTGCCCCCGTCGGGCACCGCCAGGCGTTCCGGCGCCTCCCCCAGGCCCTTGAGCCTCTGGATCAGGGCGTCCGCCTCCTTCTGGGCCAGGGGCGGGCCCACCTGGACCCGGTATTCGTCGGTGGGGTCCGCTTCGCCCTTGCTGTCCCACCAGATGCGCAGCTTCTCCCCGTCCTTGAGGCGGAGCAGGGCCCGGCCGTCCAGGGACTGGACCTCCCCGCCGCCCTCCAGGCCCACGATGTATTCCAGCGCCTGGGTGTCCAGGCCCACCCGCACCGGCGGGTTGGCCACCCGGGCGCCCAGGGGCAGGCAGAAGGCGAGGGTCAGGAGCAGGAGGGCCCGGAGAGATGGCATGGCGTGGTCTTCAGTACCCTTCGGCGTGCACGTCCGTGACCGCCCGTCCGGAGGGGTCCACCAGGTTCTGGAAGGAGGCGTCCCACTTCAGGGCCGTCTCGGTGGAGCAGGCCACGCTGCGCTCCCAGGGCACGCAGTTCACCGCCGTGGCCTGGGGGAAGTGGGCCTCGAACAGCTGGCGGTACAGGTAGGCCTCCTTGGTCTCCGGGGTCTTCACCGGGAACCGCTCGGCGGCGCCGCGCATCATGCCGTCGGTGATCTCCCGCTCGGCGTAGGCGCGCAGGCCGTTGATCCAGGCGTAGCCCACCCCGTCCGAGAACTGCTCCTTCTGGCGCCACAGGATCGCGTCCGGGATGTAGCCCCGGAACGCGTCCCGCAGGACGAACTTCTCGATGGGCCGGGGATGCTTGGCGTTGCGCGGGATCTTCACGGCCGGGTCCAGGTTCATGGCCACGTCCAGGAACTCCCGGTCCAGGAACGGCACCCGGGCCTCCACGCTCCAGGCGGCGGAGCTCTTGTTGGCGCGCAGGCAGTCGTACAGGTGCAGCTTCGAGAGCTTGCGCACGGTCTCGGCGTGCAGCTCCGGGCCGTCCGGGGCCTTGTGGAAATACAGGTAGCCCCCGAAGATCTCGTCCGCCCCCTCGCCGGACAGCACCATCTTGATGCCCATGGCGTGGATCTTGCGCATGAGCAGGTACATGGGGGTGGAGGCCCGCACCGTGGTGATGTCGAAGCTCTCCAGGTGGTAGATCACGTCCGACAGGGCGTCCAGCCCCTCCTGGAGGGTGAAGTGGATCTCGTGGTGGATGGCGCCGATGTAGTCGGCCACCTGGCGGGCCGGGGCCAGGTCCGGAGCGTCCTTGAGGCCGACCGCGAAGGAATGGATGCGGGGCCACCAGGACGGGCCCTGGTCGTCCTCCTCCACCCGCTTGTCCCGGTAGCGGGCGGCGATGGACGCCACCACGGAGGAATCCACCCCGCCGGAGATGAGCATCCCGTAGGGCACGTCGCACATGAGCTGCCGGTGCACGGCCGACTCCAGGGCCTGGCGCAGGTGGTCCGGGTCGTACGCAAGGTCCGGGATGAAGTCCTCCCGGGCCCACTGGGGATCGTAGTAGCGCTGGAAGCCCTTCTCCGCCTCGTGGCCCAGGTAGTAGTGCCCCGGAGGGAACTCCTGGATGCGCTCGCAGGGCCCCACCAGGGCCTTCATCTCCGAGGCCACGTACAGGTTCTCCTGGCGGTCCCAGCCCACGTAGAGGGGGTTCACGCCGATGGGGTCCCGGGCGATCAGCCAGGTCTCCCGGCGGGGGTCGTACAGCACGAACGCGAAGATCCCGTTCATGCGGTTCAGCCAGTCCTTGGGCTCGAGCTCGTCGTACAGGTAGAGGATCACCTCGCAGTCGGACAAGGTCTGGAAGTCATGGGGCTGGCGCAGCTGGGCGCGCAGGGCCTTGTGGTTGTAGATCTCCCCGTTCACCGCCAGCGCGTTGCCGTTCACCGTGTCCATCAGGGGCTGGGCCCCGTGCTCCACGTCCACGATGGACAGGCGTTCGTGGGCCAGGATCGCCCTGGTGTCGCTGTAGACCCCGCTCCAGTCCGGGCCCCGGTGGCGCAGCTTGGCGACCATGCCCAGGGCCTGCTTGCGCAGCTCGACGGGGTTGGAGCGGTTGGGGTCGATGCCCAGGATGGCCAGGATGCCGCACATGGTGTCTCCCTTTGATTCAGTCTACCGTCCCGTCAGAGCCTGTCCCAGCGGGTAGGTTCGTACGCGGCCGCCGGCGCGGCCTGGGCGGCCTGCGCTTCGCCCGCGTCCCCCAGGACCGTGCGCCAGCGGGGGTACTCCGCCTCCCACCCCGCGCCCCGCTCCGCGTCGCCGTTGCCGGTCCAGTCCTGGCCCGGTTCGTTCACCAGGCACACCCCGGCGTTGTTCTCCTGCAGGAAGCGCCCCGCGCAGGCCCGGTCCCGGGTGAGCAGGACCGCCACCGCGGCGTGGGGGGACTGGTTGGCGCAGGCCAGGGCCTGGTCGAAGCCGGCCACCGTCACCAGGTTCACCGAGGGCCCGAACACCTCGCCCTTGAACAGGCGCATCTCCGGGGCCACCTCGTCCCATACGCAGGGCTGCGCGTAGCTGCCCTTGGCGATGGGCCCCAGCACCTGGGCGGTGCGGTTCGCCTCGGTCCAGGCGGCGCCCCCGCACAGCAGCCGGGCGCCGTCCTCCCGCCCCATCGCCCAGTGGGTCTCGAAGTCCTTGGCGCAGCGGGCGTTGACGATGGGGCCCAGGTCCACCTCCGGGTTCGTGACCGGGTTGCCCACGGTGAGCCGGGCCACGCCCGCCAGGAAGGCCTCCCGGAAGGCGCCCGCCACGTCCTGGTGCACGATGAGGTTGCGCAGGGAGGCCCGGCGCTGGCCGGCGGCGCCGAAGGCGCCCCGCAGGGCCGCTTCGGCCGCCGCCGCCACCGGGGCGTCGGGAAGGACCACCATGGGATTCCGGCCTTCCAGCTCCAGGCTGCAGGGCACCAGGGCCCGCCCGGCCAGCTCGCCCAGGGCCCGGCCCACCGCGGGGGACCCGCAGAAGCACACTTTCTGGAACAGCCCCTTGCCCAGGCCGCTGCCCAGGGCCCGCCCCAGCTCGCCCCGGCCCCGGCCGTTCACCACGTTCACCACCCCCGGCGGCAGCCCGGCGTCCATCATGGCCCGCACCAGCAGGTAGGCGGTGGTGGGGGCGTTCACCGACGGCTTCCACACCACCGTGTCGCCGCACAGCAGGGCGGCCATGATCTTCCAGGCGGGCGCGGCCAGGGGGGAACTGGCCCCGGCCAGCACGGCGCACACGCCCAGGGGCCGCCGGTGGCTGTGGCCGCCGGTCCGTCCGGCCAAGGCGAAGGCCCCCTTCAGGTGCGGCCCGGCGTCCTGGAACCGGCGGCACAGGCCCACCGTCTCCCGCACCTCGTCCCGGGCCTCCCGGGGGGTGCGCCCCACTTCCCGGGTGATCACCGCCGCCACCTGGTCCGAGTGGGCCGCCAGCACCTCGCCGACGCGCCCGATCAGGTCGCCCCGGGCCGGCAGGGGCAGGCCGCTCCAGGAGCCCAGGGCCGCCGCCGCGGCCCAGGCGGCCCGGTCCAGGTCCCGCGCTCCGCATTCCGGGAAGATGCCCACCGTGTCCCGGCTGTCCACCGCGGACCGGGCGTCGAAGGAGGGCAGGTCCCCCTCCACCTCCTTGCCGCCGATCCAGTTGAAGCCGATCACGGTCTTGCCGCTGTACGCCACCGCGGGGGCATTCGCCTTCACATGCATGAGCGATCTCCGGATCGGAAGTATCAGGATATCCGCCGGATGGGGGTTTTGCAGGGGAACCTTCCGGAGCCGGCCCGGGCCAGTCTGTGATTCAGGATAAAACTCTCGGAAACCAATGAAGGAACCTTGGATTCGGAGTGGAAACAAGGGAGACTGGGAGCCCTGGAGGCATGAGTTGCGAAAGTTCGATCTGGTCGTCGTCGGGGCGGGGATCGGGGGCGGGTCCCTGGTCTACAACTTGCTGAAACAGGGCTTCACCGGCTCCATCCTGGTGGCGGACCGGGGCGAGGCCGTCGCCACCGGAGCTTCCGCCTACTCCGCGGGCGGATTCCGCAACCTTTGGACCACGGCCATCAACCAGCAACTGTGCACCCGCAGCATCGAGATCCTTAAACGGTTCAAGGACGACATGGGGGTGGCCATCGGCTTCCAGCAGACCGGCTACCTGTTCACTTATTACGACAAGGCCTGGAAGCTGGTGCCCCAGGCCGCCGAGATCTGGAAGGCCAACGGCGTGAACTTCGACCTGCAAAGCCCCGCCCAGGTGGAGGCCAGGATCCCCGGGCTGCGCTGCAGCGTCGCCGAGGTGGACCCGGAAGTGCGGGAGTACTTGGGCCTGGAGGACATCGCCGGGGGCGTGTTCGGGAGGGACTGCGGCGCCTTCGATCCCAGCCAGGCGGCGGTGGGCTACTTCGAGCGGGCCAAAACCGACTTCCCGGTGCGGCCGGAACTCAAGCTGAACACCGAGGCCGAGCGCCTCATCTTCGACGCCTCCGGGCGGGTCACCGGAGTGCACCTCATGACCGGCGGCAGCGAGGAGACCGTGGAGGCCGGCATGGTGGCCCTGTGCTCCGGCCCCTGGACCAACCAGCTCCTGGACCGCTCCGGCTGCCCGGCCGAGGACCGCCTGCCCATCATTTCCCAGAAGCGCATGCTGTTCGTCACCGATTTCCCGGACCAGGATCCCCGCTGGCAGACCATCCCCCTCACCATCATCGACCAGGGCATCTATTTCAAGATGGAGAGCGGCTGCCTGATGATCGGCAAGGCCAATCCCGACACCCCCGACGCCCTGGACACCACCTTCGAGCCCGAATACTACGTGGACGAGATCAACCTGGTCATGCAGGAGCGCATGCCCCCCACCGCCAAGTGCAAGCTCAAGCGCGGCTGGGCCCACCTGTACGACACCAACGCCGCCGACCACAACGCCATCGTCGGCTGGCACGGCAACCACCCGGGGCTCCTGCTGCAGGCCGGCTACAGCGGCCACGGCGCCATGGAGAGCCCGGCGGTGGGCCAGTGCCTGGCGGAGCTGGTGGTCACCGGCCAGGTACCCGGACCGTCGATTGCACTCCCCTGCGCTGGACCCGGTTCCGGGAGGGGGCCCTGGTCAAGGAGACCATCGTCATCTAGGGGAGGGGGCCAGGAGAAGCTCTAAGGTAGGATAGAAGTTCCCTTGGGAGTCTCCTTGTTCAGCCACATATCCCTGCCGACGGTCATCATCTCCTTCGTGGCGCTGCTTTTTTCCCTGAGTGTGCACGAAGCCTCCCACGCCACCGCCGCGTACCTTCTGGACGACGACACCGCCGCCCGGATGGGGCGCATGACCTTGAACCCCTTGGCCCACATCGACCCCATCGGCACGGTTCTGTTCCCTCTGCTGGGCCTGTTGTTCGGCGGTTTCTTCATTGGCTGGGCCAAGCCGGTGCTGTTCAACCCCGCCCGGCTCACCCGCAGGTTCCAGATGAAGGTTTCCGCCGCCCTCATCGCCCTGGCCGGCCCCTTGTCCAACCTGGTGCTGTGCGTGGTGTTCATGACCATCACCACCCTGGCCATCCGGTTCATGGCCCCCAGCCTGAGCGGGCGGATCCACCTGTACAACGCCTCTTTCACCGGGCCCGAGGTGCTCATGGACATGGGCCTGGACACGGGCACGGTGGTGCTCCTGGGCCTGGGGGGCGCCCTGGTGCGCCTGAACATGCTCCTGGCCGCCTTCAACCTCATCCCCCTGGGGCCCCTGGATGGCGCCGGGGTCCTGGGCGGGTTCCTGCCCGACCACCTGCAGAACCGGTACAACGCCTTCCGTTACAACCGGTTCTGGTTCTTCGGCCTCATGCTGCTCATGTACCTGGGCGTCCTGCGATGGCTGCTGCTGCCCACCATGCTGCTGACAGAAGCCGTCCTGCAGCCCATCGTCCGCCTCATCCTGGGAGCCTAGCCACATGGAAGAAGAGAAGCTCGAGCACAGCGCGCTCACCGAGGGGGCCACCGGCGAAGAGCTGGAGCAGGAGTCCGCCACGTTCCTGGTCGCCCAGCAGCGCAGCCAGGCCATCTGGGAGGACCTGCCCAAACACCCGGACCGGTACCGGGTCATGACCGGCGACCGGCCCACCGGCCCCCTGCATGTGGGGCACCTGTTCGGCACCCTGGCCAACCGGGTGAAGATCCAGAATCTCGGGGCCACGGTGTTCATCCTCATCGCCGACTACCAGGTGCTCACGGACCGGGACACGGCCGAGGCGGTGGGCATCAACGCCCGGGAAGCGATCCTGGACTATCTGGCCGCCGGCCTGGACCCGGAGAACGGGCGCACCTTCATCTTCAGCCACAGCCACATCCCCGAGCTGAACCAGCTGCTGCTGCCCTTCATGTCCCTGGTCACCACCGCCGAGCTGGACCGGAACCCCACCGTCAAGGACGAGATCCGGGCCGCCGGCCTGCGCCAGGTGAACACCCTGATGTACACCTACCCCATGCACCAGGCCGCGGACATCCTGTTCTGCAAAGGCAACGTGGTGCCCGTGGGCCGGGACCAGCTGCCCCACCTGGAGCTCACCCGCAAGATCGCCCGCCGCTTCAACGACCGGTTCTCCCCCAGGAAGCCCGTGTTCCCGGTGCCGGACGCCCTCCTCAGCGACCTGCCCATGGTCCTGGGCACCGACGGCCAGAAGATGAGCAAGAGCCGCAACAACGCCATCCTGCTCAAGATGACCGGCCAGGAGACCGCCAAGCTCATCAAGGGCGCCAAGACCGACACCGACCGGCACATCACCTTCGACCCCCAGAACCGCCCGGAAGTGTCCAACCTCCTGCGCCTCATCAGCATCTGTTCCGGCGAAGCCCCCGAGGCCGTGGCCGAGCGCATCGGCGACGGCGGCGGCGGCAAGCTCAAGGCCGAGCTAACCGAGGCCCTCAACGCCTACCTGGCCCCCCTCCGCGAGCGCCGTGCCCATTACGCCCGCGAGCCCGCCTACCTGAAGGACATCCTGCGCCGGGGCATCGAGCGCGCCCGCCAGGAAGGCATCGCCACCCTGCGGGAAGTGCGCAAGGCCATGCACATGGACCACGGCCTGGACTGACCGTGCGCCTGGGCGTGCGGCCCGCCCCAAAGTTTGCGAACGCCAACTTTCCGCCTTGACCGCGCCACCGTTGCAGGTAGACTTGGTACTTCCGAGTCGGTTCCTTAGCTCAGCTGGTTAGAGCATCTGACTCTTAATCAGAGGGTCCAGGGTTCGAGTCCCTGAGGAACCACCACTCGAAAGCCCCGAAGAAACAACACTTCGGGGCTTTATTCTGTCTGCCGGAAGGGGGGCGCGAAAAATATTTTTGTGACACCAGGGGGTCTGGTATCACAAGCCAGAACAGGTCTACTTACTGGATGAATGCTGGCTGGGTGAGAACGCGGAGGGTGTAGCAACCACGCGCAAGGCCACGGAAGAACGATTCGAGTAGCCACGGGCACCAACAGGTACTGGCTATCCCACAGGATTGGTCACGGAGTTTTTCCGGCGTGTAGGAGAGCCTAGATACCAATGATCTCCTTCAGTTGGCAGCGGGCCGTGTCATGCGACATGCAGAATTGACCCCCCGTGTTGACTCATCAGAAGACCCTACCGAACGTCGTCCGCTGTTCTCAGCAGATAGGCTGAACGCATGGGCCTTCGTGGCTGTGGTTCGAGCCGGCTTTGTTCTTTTCTCCTGAGCCCACCGGGAGTGGCCAAGGCGATAAATCCCGGGGTGAGGCCGAAGGCCGAGGGGCAGAGCCCCTGGCAAGGAATGGGTTGAGGCAAGCCGATCTTGGCGGCAGCTTGGTAACCAAGCCAATTGTCAACCGACTTATCTATTGAGCACACAGGCGACATAAGTTCTGAGCACCCCCCCTCTGAGTGTTAACGCCCGGCAAGTGCCGGAATGGAAGCGGCCAGCGCAGCGCCGCCGTACCAAGTTCAATGAACGAATTAAGCTGCTGATGCCCTCCAGACCAGGGGTGGGTGTGGGAAACGCGAAGGCGTTTCCCAGGCGAAGCCCGGAGGTGTGGGCAGGTTGTGGACCCGAAGGGCGCCCCGCAGGGGCGTTGCCTGTGGACCCGGAGGGCGGGCCAGAGGCCCGTTTCGCGCCAGCGAAATCCATCAGGCAATCCATCAGCCTGTCCATGCCCCCGCACCCGCCCCGGCGGGTGGGTCGCGGCCTCGAGGCCATCGATGCAAGTGCACCTGGTTTCCTTTCTGGGCCGGCGGCCGGGTTCAGGACCCCAGCCCCTCTCCCTTGCGGAGCAGGCCGGACAGGCGCTTTTCGCGCAATCGGTAGCTCTCCCCAGGCCGATGGCCAGATGGGTCTTTCCAACCCCTGGCGGGCCGAGCAGGAGGATGTTCTCTCCGTTGGCGATGAACCGGCCCGTCTCCAACTCCCGGAGAAGCTTGCGGTCAATGGAGGGTTGTTGCGTGAAGTCGAAATCGTCCAGGGTGCGCTTGAGTGGGAAGTGGGCGATCTGGGTCACCATCCGGTTCCGTTTCTCATCCTTGGAGGCAACCTCGTCGCTCAGCAGCGTGTCCAGGAAATCCATCAACGTGCCGTCAGCCTTCGCTGCCCGCTGGAGGATCGACTCCAGCCTTTCCCGGGTCGAAGTGAGCTTGAGCCGGGTCAGGTGCCGGTTCACCCGTTCCATCTGGGGATCCATCATGGTCACCCCCCGACCGCGAGGGTGTAGTCGCGCAGTGACCGCTCCAGTTCGTTTGGCCCAGGCATGTTGTGAGTTTTCCGGACCAGGCCTTCGAGGTGGCTCGGCACCTGGACGGTCCCGAACCGGCCCGGCAGGATGTCATGTTCGGCCACCAGTTTGCCGCGCCAGAGGACGGTCATTTCGCCGCAGACCACCTCCAGGTTTACGGACTGGCCGACCAGTTCGAAGGGGATGCTGTAACGGTTCGTGTCCAGTTCCACTCGACAATCGCTGGTGACCTTCCGGACCAGACGCCGCACCTTCAGGTAGCTGGCGTGGTTCCCCAGGGGGACCAGTTCGCCAGCCTCCCGCTCGAACCGATCGATGGGCCGTTCCTGGGTCGTGCCGTGGATCCGGGCATCGGCAATCTCGGCCATCCACCAGTCCAGGTGGGCATGCACAGCGTCCCAGCTCGTGTAAGCCAAGCGGCCCAGGGCGTTGCCTTTGACGTATTTGACTCCGCTCTCCACCTTGCCTTTGGTCCTTGGCCGGTAGGGCCGGCAGGCCCGGGGCCGCATCCCCCAGTGCTCGCAGAACGCCTTGAATTCCGGGTGGTAGTGGGGCTCATCCTCTTTCCAGTGGATGACCAGGGCCTTGGCATTGTCCACCAGGCACTCTTTCGGGGCCCCGCCGAAGTGGTGCAGGGCGGCCTCCAGGCCCTCCAGCCAATGCTGCTGCCGCATGGCTGGATAGATCCGGGCAAAGGTCCGCCGGGAATAACCGAGGGTGGCCACGAACACGAACGCCTTCACGCGCTCGCCGCCCACCACAATCCACTTCTCCCCGAAGTCGATCTGGAGCTGCTCCCCTGGATCGGTCTCGAACCGTAAGGTGGCGGCCTCCGCAGCACGATGTTCCTGCCGCCAGGTCTCGACGGCCCTCTCCACAGTCCGGAGTCCAACCTCCACGCCCTTTGCGGCCAATTGCTGGCGCAGGACGTCGGCGTTGTGGACGCCGCCTTTGAACTCTCTTTGCAGGTAGCGCGCCTCCCTGGCGAGCTTCCGGGGGCGTCCCATCACCGGCCTGGCCGTTGGCAGGCCCCGGTCGAGCCAGCCCCGGATCGTGTTCCGGGACCAGCCGAATTCCTTGGAAATCGCTTTCACGCTCCAGCCCCGCTTCTGCAGAGTGAAGATGAGCGCTACTTGTGATTCATCCAACATGCCGACTCCTGGGTAGACCTCTCCCAGGGTGCTATTGATTTGATCCATGACCTCTCCTTGGCGATCAGGGGGGTCAGAACTTATGACGCCAAGTGCTCAGTTTCCGATGTCGCCCGACACCAATGTGGCAACGGACCAGTTTCGGTAAGGAAAAAGGCGAAGCAAGGCGGGGGTCAATTTTCGTGTCGCCTGGGGGTCAATTCTGCATGGCGCCTGACAGCTTCAGCACCCTGCAGAATCGGCATAGGTCTGCTCTCCAAAATCAGGCCACCAGAAGCACCATCGGCGGCTGGTGAAGGTCGAAGTGTTCCCCACCCCGGGTGACACCTCGACTACGACTTCCGAGTCAACGTCCCAATCCTTGACATGCTGGCTCCTGCCTTTGAAAAGATTTGCCTACTCCAAGCCGCCTCTGGAATCCGGTCAAGGTGCAGCCAGTCCTATCAGAAGGAATCGAAATTTGAGAGGGCACAGCAGGCGGTTATGCGCTATATTCATAAATATACATCGTTCTAGAATTAGGTACGATCACCCTTGTCACCGACGAATTCCTGGCGCAGGTGGTGCAGTCGGGTACGGAAGAGTCAAACCGCGCCGTGAGGGCCGGCCGCCGATAGTTCGAGACTGGCCTGGACCGATGGAGAGGAACCATGGCTTTCAAACTGACCTACTCGACCATGTTCACACCTCCCGAGGAGATGCAACTCCGCTTCGAGGCGGCACTCGCCAAGGTTGAAGGCAACCTCGGCCGCGAGGGCCGCCTCCTCATCGCTGGAAAGGATGTTGCGACCCTGGAATTTGCCGACCGGTTCAGCCCCATCGACCCGGCCCTGCACCTCGGTTCGTGGGCTGTGGGCGGCCCGGAAGAGGCGGACAAGGCCATGGCTGCTGCCAAGGCTGCCTTCCCAGCCTGGCGGGCCACTCCGCCCAGGGAACGGCTTCGCCTCCTGCGCTCAGTGGCGTTCCTCCTGGAAGAGCGGGTCTATGAAATCGCCGCGGCCATGGTGCTGGAGGTGGGGAAGAACCGCATGGAGGCCCTGGGCGAGACCCAGGAGACCGCGGACTTCTTCACCCTCTATTCCAGCCTGTTCGAGCAGGCGGATGGTTACGCCCTGACCCTGCCTGATGATCCCCTCCCCGACTTCAGATCCCACAACCGCAGCGTCCTGAAACCCCACGGGGTGTGGGTAGTGATCGCTCCGTTCAACTTCCCTCTGGCCCTGGCCGGCGGACCAACCGCGGCTGCCCTGGTGACGGGCAACACGGTGGTGCTCAAGGGTTCCAGCGAGACCTTCTGGGCGGGCCGGCTCCTGGCAGACTGCCTCCGAGACGCTGGGATACCGCCCGGAGTGTTCAATTACGTGAGCGGCAGTGGAGGGGTGGTGGGCGAGGCTCTCATCCGCCACCCGGATTTAGCGGGAGTTACCTTCACCGGTTCCTATGAGGTGGGGATGGACATCTACCGCAAGGTGGCCGCAGGTCCCTGGCCTCGGCCATGCATTCTGGAGATGGGTGGGAAAAACCCTTGCATCGTCACCGCCAAGGGCGACCTGGAGCGGGCGGCAGCGGGGATCGTCCGTTCCGCCTTCGGCATGGGGGGCCAGAAGTGTTCGGCCCTGTCCCGGGTATACGTGGAGGCGCCGGTAGCCGACCGGCTCCTGGAACTCGTGATCGAGAAGACCCGCGCCATTAAAGTCGGGGACCCCCGCTTGCGGGAGAACTGGCTGGGTCCGGTGATCCACGCCAAGGCGGCCGCAGAGTACGAAGGCTACTGCCGGAACCTCAGGGAGGGCGGGGCGAAGATCTTGGTCGGGGGCGAACGCCTGGTCATGGGCCCCAGCTACGTGGCGCCGACCATCGCCGAGGCGCCGGCCGACCACCCTCTGTTCCGGCACGAGATGTTTCTGCCCATCCTCATGGTGGCCCGAGTCGGGAACTTCGCCCAGGCCCTGGCCGAAGCCAACGCCGCCAGACTCGGCCTGACTGCGGGCTGCTATGGCAGTGACCAGGAAATCATTCAGTTCCTGGACCAGGTCGAGACTGGCACCCTCTATCTCAACCGTCCTCAGGGCGCGACCACCGGCGCCTGGCCCGGCTACCAGAGCTTCGTGGGCTGGAAAGGGTCCAGTTCCACCGGCAAGGCCATCGGCGGCGCCTACTACCTTCCCCAGTACCTGCGGGAGCAGTCCCACACATGGGTTGAGTAGGCGAAGGACACCGGGAAGGGCAAGTCGCTGGTCTACCGCTGGACCTGGGAGGTGATCAAGTAGTACCTGGCCCAGGGCAGGCGTACAAACTCACGGTTCCCACAACGCCCCCTTCCGGGCCATCAGCACCAGGTGTTACCCACACGATTCAGCGAGGATGCCCTTTTCAGGCGCTGATCGAGATTGGGGAATGGCGTGAGCAAGGGTGCCCTGAAAATTGACCCGTTGAGACGGACGCCAGGAATCAGGGGATCCAGCCTTGACGCGGCTTGATCACCCAGCACTTCAAGAGGATCAGGGGACTTGCGCCGGGCGGCCATTTCGCACGGGTCCGGGAAGGGATTCCCAAGCCGTGAGCGCAGGCAGCAGGAAATCTACGCTGGTCAGGGTGCCAATTCCAGCCTGCCAGTGATAAAATCGCCATGACATTTCCTGCCTCGTGCTTTCCTCCTGGTTGAGGTTTGAATTTATTAATATTCGTGGGTCTTGATTGGCTGAGTAGCAGATCGGGTGCAGCCTGATCGGAGGCTACATGGACACGGTGGAGCAGATTGCCTTCGTGCGGTCCCAATGCCTGCCGGGAATCGATTTCCTCCGCAGATTCAACTCTACGTCCTTGTATAGCGCTATTCATGAACATTACATATTCAGCATCAACCTCCGGGGAACCAGAGAGTATCGATGGCGGGGCCGTCTCATACTGGAAAACGCCGATCAGATCAGTATTGGGTTGACGGAGCCGGGCGATCTACTTGTCATGACCCGCGTTATCGATCCTGTGGATCGCTTCTACATGTTCGTCCCCCCCAAACTGTTCCTGCGCACGGCCGAGGAGCACAATTTTCGGGGCCCGGTCCACTTGTCGACGGAGCCCAAAGCCAAGGATTCGCCTGAGTTTCGGGCTATGGTGCAACTCCTCGCTGCGGTCCGGACTGGGGCGTCGGCCCTGGAGCAGCAAAGCCGGCTGGCCATCTGCTTGCGGATAATGCTGGCCCATGCGGATCATGGATTCACTCCACCCCGGGCCACAAACGCCAGCGCGGCGGTGCGAAAGGCAATGGCTTACCTGCGAGAGCATTACCGGGAGTCGGTGGGCCTGGACGAACTGGCGGGCCTGACCGGGATGAACGGCTTCTACCTGGCGCACGCTTTCCGGGAGTATTCAGGCATGCCGCCCCACGCCTTTCTGACCCGGGTACGGATCGAGCGGGCCCGCTCCCTTCTCATCTGTGGCATGCCCCCTGGGAAGGTGGCGACCGAGGTGGGATTCGCCGATCAGAGCCACCTGCACCGGCATTTCAAGCAGGCCTTGCACCTCACCCCCGGGGAATATGTCGCCGGGTTGCCCCGGGACAAGGTTTTCGCCTGATCATGGGGCGCCACCCCCGGTTCCGGATGGCTACGCGGAAATTCACCCTGACTCCCGTAGAACAGCCTGGGTCAGTCCCGGTTCACCTTCTCAGCGTGGTTCAACAACTCATTCAGAACTTGAACGGTTCCATCCGGTTCAACTTCGCCGAGTGGACCAGGCTCCTGAACATGGCCACGGCCCGGTACCTGGTTGTCACCCGGTAGAACAGCAAAGGCTTCCGGTGCATTAATTAGCCCGTGATCCCAGGGAGGGAGAAATAAAAAGCAAGAACGTTCAAGACACGCCCGCCAGAGAATCCAAACCTTGCCAGTAGATCCCAAAACCTTGCCTCCCTGGGCTTTTCCCGGGGGAACAAGTAGGTAGCCATCCACTTACTGGTAAAAGGAGGTGTTTTATGAAGGGTCGGCTGCTGGTCGGCTTTTGTCTGAGCCTTAGTTTCCTTGGATCCTTGGCCGCCCAGGCGCCGCCGCCCACCCAGGGTCAGGTGAAGGATCCACCGCTTGTCCAGGGGGCAACTCAGGGGTCATCGGGACTGTGGGAGGCCAAGGTGAAGATTGGCCCCTGCACCTTCGAGATGGTGCAGATCCCCCCCGGGACCTTCCAGATGGGGACGGACGCCACTGGCATCGGCTGGATCGAGCAGAACGGCCTTCGTCCCGTTCATTCCGTGGCCATCACCCGACCCTTCCTGATGCAGAAATACTCAGTCACCGTGGCCCAGTTCAAGGCCTTTGTGGAGGCTACCGGTTACAGGACGCAAGCGGAGGTGGAGGGAGGAGCCAAGGTGCACATTGGCAGTAACTGGGTGTCCAAGCCCGATGTCAACTGGCGCAACCCCGCTTTCGCCCAGGAGGATAGTTGCCCCGTGGTCTGTGTAAGTTGGAACGACGCCCAGGCCTTTGTCGGCTGGCTGAACGGTAAGGGCGGGGACGTGGCCTTCCGTCTCCCGACGGAAGCTGAGTGGGAGTATGCCTGTCGGGCAGGTACCACAAGCGAACGCTATGGCTCCCTGGATGCCATTGCCTGGTTTGGGGTCAACAGCGACAACCGGACACACCCCGTGGGTCAGAAACAACCCAACGCCTTTGGGCTCTTCGACATGCTGGGGAATGCGTGGCAATGGTGCCAAGACGTATTTGAAGCTGGTTATTACACCAGCAGCCCATCCCAGGATCCCCAGGGACCCAGCGATGGCGTAGATCGGGCGGAGCGCGGCTGTTCTTGGAGGAACTGGGATGTCCTCGTTCGGGCGGCCGCCCGTGACCATGACGAAAAGGAGCATCGGCGCAACGACCTCGGGTTCCGGGTGGTTGCGGTTGCGCGGACTCAATGACTGCATGCTGCCTAGCCTAGCCTAATAAAACCACCAAGCCGAATGATGAGGAAAGGAGCTTCAATGAAAAATTATTTGGTTTACCCCTTGATGGTATTGGCCATCTCGGTGAGCGCTTGGAGCGGCGAAGTAAAGCCCGGTCATTACACCGGTAAATTGATCTCATTGCGTCAAGAGGTGAATGGAAGTGAATGGTCGGCTGTTGTAAATGTTGAAAACGGTTATAAAGTAGCAAAAGTAAAAAAGCTTGATTTTAATTATTATGAAATTTGGAGATGGAATGACCAAACCTTGATTCAGGAAGAATTTGATGATTCCACCACTCCAACAAGCACGTATGGGGCTACGAACGACGGCGGCAAATACCGCGTCAATTGCAAAGACAGGGCCAAGGGCGATTGCGACGCAGGCGTGGACCCCAGCAAATATTGGATTATTTCCGCGACCGCAGACGGCTTCACCTATGAAGGCTGGCAAATGAGAAATGGTGATGTGACCAAAATTCATACCTTTAACTTCAAGCTTGTGAAGTAACAAGTGGTTTCACCCCTACCGGGCGATCCGGCGAGGGCCCCTTGGCGGCGAAGGATGGCGCCGCCCCGACAGGAATAGGTGACTTGCCCTGCTTCGGTTTGGAGCCGACAGGGACACGGGTGGCGTTATGCATTGACCGCGCTTCTGCTAAGGCAACCCTATCTGATTCTTCGACGTCATTTCTGGTGGTCTTTGTCAAGCGCCACCCAAACTGACTCCCCGTATTGCCACATTGAATCCATCTCCTTGGGTGAGCCCTTCCCCATTTTCGAGCCAGCCGTAGAGTGAGCTTTTCGGCCTCTTTAGGGCCCCGGCACCGATCTGGTCGGCGTCGGGAGCATGGGTTGAAATCACAGTATAGCCTCACACGAAAGGGACTCGTCGGAAGGCCTTTCGCCCTCGTGGCGGAGCAATAACGGCCGAAGGCCGGCAGGGTCAAGGGCGCTTTCTCCCTTGACGCTGCCGGCTTCCGGCCGACCCACCCTCAGCGAGGGCGTAGGGCCGCGGGGCTGCCGGCGCGCGAACTCCAGGGGCGTCAGGTAGCCGATGGAACTGTGCGGGCGCTTGTGGTTGAAGTCCTGGCGCCAGGCCGCGAGCTTCCCATGGACCTCCGCCATGCTTCGGAACAGCTCGATGTTCAAGCACTCGGCCCTGAGCCGGCCATTGAAGCTCTCGATGAAGGCATTCTCCGTTGGCTTCCCCGGACGGATGAAGGCCAGTTGCACCTGGTGGAGATCCGACCAGACGTCCATGACCTTACCGGCGAACTCGGAACCATTGTCCACGGTGATGGACGCAGGCTTACCGCGCTCGCGGATGGCCAGATCCAGGGCCTCCGCCACGTCCGAGCCCATCAGGCGAGGCTTGGCATGCAAGGCAACGCACTCCTTGGTGAACTGGTCGACCACGGTCAGGATCCGGAATTTCCGACCGTCCTCAAGGCGGTCATGGACGAAATCCATGCTCCAGCGCTGGTTCGGACCGGTCGGGAACTCCACGACCACCGGGCGGCGGCGTGCGATCTTCTTCCGCTGCTTGGTTCGCACCTGCAAGCCCTCCTCCTTGTAGAGCCGATAGACCCGTTTGCGGTTCACGAACCACCCCTCCGGGCGCAGCAGGATTGTGAGTCGTTCGAACCCGAAGCTGACCCGGATGGCAGCCAGCTCCTTCAGCCGCATCCGGAGGGCGGTTTGAGGATCCTTCTGGGACCTGTAGCGAGCCGACTGCCGGGAGATGCAAGCCAGGCCGCAGGCCCGCCGCTCGCCCAACCGGTACCGCTCGCGGATCCAGTTGAATAGCTTGCGGCGGGCCGCGGCCTTCAGACTTTTTTTGAGAGGATCTCCTGCAGGATGTGCTTGTCCAGGCTCAGGTCCGCCACCAGCTTCTTCAACCGCGAATTCTCGTCGCGGAGCTGGCGCAGTTCCTTGAGCTCAGAGACGCCCATGTTCTCGTAGAGCTTTTTCCACCGGTAGAACGAGGTCTCTGTGATGCCCAACTTCCGGCAGATGTCCGCGACCTTGACCCCGTTCTCCGCCTGCTTCAGAGCAAAGACAATCTGCTCCTCGGTATGACCCTTTCTCGGCACGCTGGCCTCCTTGGCTGGGCTCCCCTCCAGGATGCCCTTAAAGGCGTTGAACTGACGTCTCAACTGGCCAGGTTTTCCGGGGATGGGTCGAGAATCAAGGCGTTCTCTTAGTCTGAGGGCCGGGTTCATGATACCTTCTCCATCGCCTGGACGGAGGATAGAGCGCCGGAGGGATCCGACTCGAGCGCCGATCTCAGGGCCACCGAACGGTGGGGGCTGGATTCGTCCAGCCCTTGTTCGTGTGGCACCGGGGGTGGCCCAAGGCGATAAATCCCGGGGGTCCGGGGGCAGAGCCCCCGAGGCGCAGAGTGGCGCGAATTCGTTGGGCGTATGAAAGCCCAGGCTGGAGTGCGGGTGGTGCTCGTTGAAGCGGTTCTGCTGAAGGCTTGGCTGATGACGCGGGCCTCAGGCGACGCCGTGGAAGGTCTCGCCGGTTCAGGCACTCGTCCCTGAACCTGGCGTTGAAGCTCTCGGCGAAGCCGTTCTGCCAAGGCTTGCCGGGGTCGATCAGGTGGGTGCCGATGCCCAGGTCCTTCAGCCACAGGCCAATCGTCCATGGCGATGAATTCCGAGCCGTTGTCGCTGCGGATGAACTTCGGTACGCCTCGCTCGCCGAATGACCCGTGGTCAGCACCTCACGGACATGAAGCGCCTTGAAGGTGCGGCCCACCTCGATGGCCAGGGATTCTCGGGTGTACTCGTCCTCCAGAGTCAGGAACTTCAAGCTGTCGCCGCCCATGGTCCAGGCGAAGACGAAGTCGTAGGTCCAGACATGGTTGGTGATACTCGGCCATTCTGCGGAACGCTCTCCCCGGTGCGGATTTTCTTCCGCCGGGGCCGCCGCGTGAGCTTGCAGGCCCAGCTTCTGCCAGAGGCGGCTCACCGCTTTGTGGTTCACGACCACGTCGGCTGCGGCGGAGCAGCGCCCAGATGCGGTTCTGCCCCTAGCGCGGGTGCTCCGCGCTCAGGGCCTTGATTTGCGTGGGCCAGGTGGTCCTGGGGCTTGGGACGGACCTGGTAGCGCATCCCGGCCCTGGAGATGCCGAGCAGGGCGACGATCCGCCGTTCTGGGATCCGATGGGCTTTCAGCACCCTCGCGCCCTCTCGCTTCTGCGGGGCGCTCACCATTTTTTTCGGAGCAGCTCCTTCATGGCGTCGATCTCGACATCCCGCTGGCCCAGGAGCCGCAGCAGCCGGGCATTCTCCTTCTCCAGCTCCTTCAGCCGGCGGACGTCCGGTACCGTGTTTCCACCGAACTTCCGCCGCCAACGGTAGAACGATTGTCTCGGTCACGCCGGCCTCCCTGGCACAGGTCGGCAACGGATTTCTCGCCCTTCTCCGCCTCTCGCAGGAGGGCGACGATCTGCTCGTCGGTCAGCTTGGGCTCGGACGCATTCAGGGTTCTCCTCGTTCAAGGATGAACCCCAACCTTTCAATTGGATCTGCAAATTTGGGGGAAGACCAAGTGCGTCATTTTACTTTGGCAGCCCCCAGGCCAATGCAGAATTATTCCAGACCTCTGGAAGCTATACAGCAACGGAACGTGTCAACGACTTTGAGACATTGCGCCATGACGGCGCGGAATGGGAGGTCAGGAATGACAGCCTGAATCGCTGCTTTGCTGCATGAGAGATGGAGGTAGGCCCTCCGGGGACGGGTTGCAGGACCAGTCCTCAAACCGCCGGGCGCTGCGTGGGGATGAGATCCCAGGTGGTGAGCAGTCCGGTAAAAGGCGGGGCTTGACTCCGTCAGGTATGGATCAGGAAGACGAACGTGAGTGAACCGCTGATCAGGCGTCGAAAAGTTGTCAATGTCATCGAAACCAGGCCTCTGTCTCGGCCCTGGGATGAAGCCCGGAAGGGACCTGTTTACGGTCCGGGCGGTGACCGGCGTACAGGCGGCGTGAGCCTGATCCAGGCTTTCATGCGGAACATGGGAACCTGGCGTCCTGATGCTAAGGGAGATGTTCAAGGGGAAGCAACCCCAAGGACTAGAGTACCGAAGCGGGGCGAAGGGGCGGACCAGCTCGTAGTAGCGGAGATGCCTGGTAATGCAGGCGGAGCAAAGGGGCTGGATCGTCCGGCTTCAGGGGTGGGTCAACCCGTTAGGGGAGGAGCCCATGCCTGAAGCGAAGCCGTTCTGTATCGCCAAGGGTTTGGTTTGGGAGGCGTACAAACGGGTCAAAGCAAACCGAGGAGCGGCTGCCGTGGATGGGCAATCCCTGGCGGCATTCGACGAGGATCTGAAGGGAAACCTTTATAAGATCTGGAACCGGATGTCCTCGGGAAGCTATATCCCGCCGCCGGTGCGCCTGGTGGAGATTCCAAAAGGGAATGGCAAGATGCGCCCCTTGGGGATTCCCACGGTGGCAGACCGGATTGCGCAGATGGTGGCCAAGCTGACGTTGGAGCCGATCGTGGAGCCCAAGTTTCACCGGGATTCCTACGGATATCGGCCCGGCAAGTCAGCATTGGATGCCGTTGGGATAGCGCGACAGCGCTGCTGGCAGAGGGGTTGGGTTATCGACCTGGATATCCGGGACTTCTTCGGGAGCCTGGATCATGGCCTGATGATGAAGGCGTTGATGCATCACACGGACCTGAAATGGCTTCACCTCTATGTGGAACGTTGGCTTAAGGCCCCGCTCCGACTCGCGGATGGAACCTTGATGGAACGGTGGAGCGGCACGCCCCAGGGCGGGGTCATCAGCCCCGTACTGGCCAACTTGTTCATGCACCATGCGTTTGATCAGTGGATGGCGAGAACCTTCTCTGTCGTCCCCTTCGAACGATACGCCGACGATGTCCTGATCCACTGTGTGAGCCAAGAGCAGGCCAATGTTGTCCTGGCAGCGGTCCGGGCCCGGTTGAAGGAATGCGGATTGGAGTTGCATCCCGAGAAGACGAAGGTCGTTTACTGTAAAGACGACAATCGTAGGGGCACTTTTGAGCCGCACTGCTTCGACTTCCTGGGCTATACCTTCAGGCCAAGACTGGTCGAGCGCAAGGATGGGAAGCTGTTCGTTGGGTTCCTGCCTGCGATGAGTCCCAAGGCGGCCAAGGCTGTCCGGGCGGTCATCCGGGGCTGGGATTTGGCGAAAGGGTGGAACACCTACTCCTCTGGAAGCAGTGGCCAAGTTTGTGAACCCCTTCATACGGGGTTGGGTGAATTACTACGGCCGGTTCAACCGTTCGCAGTGTTTTCGCGTCTTCTGCCATGTCAATTTGGTTCTCGCGACGTGGGCCAAACGGCGATACAAGCGTTTCAAGGGCAGCTGGTCAAAAGCATTTGCTTGGCTGGTGCGCGTCGCCAAGAGGGACGAATCCTTGTTCGCCCTGTGGACCCTTGGAGTGAAACCTGCGGCTGGACGATAAGAGCCGTATGAGGCGAGAGTCTCACGTACGGATCTGTGAGAGCGTGGGGGTGAAATTCCCCCGCGCTACTCGGCGAAATTTCTCAACAGTCTTAGCTATGCTGGGCGGGGAAGGATTTCGAATGAAGAAAGTCGTCAATCTGGGCAACGGCGAGGTACATGTGCTGCAGCGCCCCAAGCGGCGCAGGTTCAGCGCGGACTACAAGCTGAAGATCCTGGCCGAGGC
>CAVRKY010000003.1:0-3333704 GCA_963722335.1 uncultured Holophagaceae bacterium
TGACCGGGTCAACGCGAAACGCCGCGACACTGTCGTGTTCCCGATTGGTGACGTACAGCAATCGCCCCGATTCTGCAAGGCGGATCGCTCCCGCCCAGGAGCTTCCGCTGAACTGCCGCGGCAAGGTCGCGACGCGCTGGCGCGGCCCGGCGCCGCGGAAGCGCGCCTGCGCGCGCGTCGACCGCGGGCGGCGGATCCAGCTCATGGCACAGCAGAAGGAGTCGTCCGTGCGGTGCGAGGGCCAAGGTCGCGGTGCAGGACCGGGCCGTGCCGCGGCTGTCACGTCACCCCGCGCCTGCATCGAACCCTAGATGCTCGTCGGCTGGATACCCGGCGATCGCGTTCATGCCGAGGTCGGCGACCAGCACGAAGCGGCCTGCCGGGTCCGTGCCGATCCGGTGGGCGTGCGGGCCTTCCTGGCGGTGCGGGTCGACACCACGGCCCGGGTGTCTCGCTACGCTGCGCGGAGGCGCAAGTCCGCCCGTCGCCCTCTACCGGTATCGCGGCAACACTGCCGCTCGCATAGTTGGCGACGAACAGCCAGCGACCGTCTCGGTCTACGCTCAAGTGCGCCGGCCATGCGCCGCCGGACGACTGGCTGCCGATCGCCGCCGTACTCCAGTTGCCCATCATCGCGAACGAGCGACGCGGCCACCTTCCACTTCCTCGACGCAGAAGAGCAGGCGCCGGTGCGGCGCGACGCAAGATATGAGGGGTTTACGACACTCCGCGCCGAACCCACCGCGGTCAGCACTCCGCTCGAAAGGGACAGACGGCAAATCTCGATGCCCGGGCCCCGTCCTCGAACGTGGGGCAACGATTCCGTGTAGGTGCCAACGTACACCCATACTTCGGAGGCCGGGCCGGTGCTCATGGCCGCCCTCTCCGGCTCGGATCCGCGGCGCCGTCTTCCGGCGACCAGCCCTGCTGCGGACGCGCCGCTGGCGTTCCGCTATCCGCCTCCGTGCGGGCCCACCGTGTCAAATCGATCTGCCTCCACGCACTCACCTTTCTCCGCGCCGTTCCTCATAACCTGGGTTGCCATGCCCGATAGGCTAGCGTCCGCCAAAACCCGTGGTACTGATGCCACGCGTGAAGTACCGCTGCCCGAAGGCAAACGCCAAATCATAGGAATGGTCATGATCATGGACATCGCCATCAGCTCCCCCATTGGGCGCCGTGCAGGCCGAGGAAATACTGCGTGCCGAGCGCGAGCGTCACGTGGTCGCTGCTGGTGAGGTACACGTACGGGGCCAGAAATCGTTCCAGGCGCCGATGAACTCGAAGGCGGCCACCGTGACGTGGACAGGGATCACAGGGGCACGAAATGCGCCACCAGACTCCGACGTAGCCGACACCGTCGATGCGCGCTGCGTCGTCCAGCTCCCGTGGCAGCCCGAGAAAGAACTGCTCGAAGAGGAAGATGTAGAAGGGAGCGCCGAAGAAGCTGGGCACGATGAGCGGGTAGAAGGTGTCTATCCAGCCAATGTAGGAGAATATGATGAACTGCGGCAGCAGGATGACGATTCCCGGCAACATAATCGTGGACAACATGACGTAGAAAAGCACCGATCGGCCGCGCCCCCGCAGGCACGCGAACCCGTACCCCACGATCGAGGACGACATCGTGGCGCCCACGACGGTGGTCACCGTGATCAACGCCGTGTTACGCGTCCAGATCGCCAGCGGAGCCTCCTGGAAGACGTGCGCGAAGTGGTTGAGGATCGCAGGCGCCGGGATCCACTGCGGCGGCTGGCGAAGATCTCTGGATCCGTCTTGAGGCTGGTGCTCAGCATCCAGGACCAGAGGTACAGGCCGATCAGGCGGCCCGCCAGAGGATGATGAAGGCAGCTGTGCGGACGGCAATGTCCAGCATCTGCTGCGAGTGGCGGCGTGGTGCCGGGACGTAGCCGCGCGTCCCGGCGCCGGCTGCGACCTCAGAGACGTCCATCATTAGGCCCCTCCTTCGTAGTGCACAAAGCGCGTGAGGAAGCGAAAATACAGCAGTGTAAGCAAGAGCACGATGACCAGGAGGAGCCACGACAGCGCCGACGCGTAGCCCATATGGTAGTACTCGAACGCCTGCTGGAAGATGTAGAGAACGTAGAAGAGCGTCGACTGCAGCGGCCCACCAGCTGTCATGATGAAGGCCGGAGTGAATATCTGGAACGCGTTTATGAGCCCGACCACCAGGTTGAAGAAGATGGCCGGCGAGATCAGCGGAACGGTAATGCGCCAGAATCGCTGCCAGGCATTGGCGCCGTCGACCTGGGCCGCCTCGTGCAGGTCTATCGGCACGCCCTGCAGCGCAGCAAGGTAGATGACGATCTGGCTGCCCAGCGCTCCCCAGAGCGCCATGATCACGAGGCCTGGCTTCGCCCAGGATGGGTCGGCCAGCCAGGCTGGAGTGGGCACGTGCAGCGCGCCCAGGCCGAGGTTTAGCAGCCCGTACTGCGGGTTCAGCACCCACATCCATAGCACCGAAGCTGCCACCAGGGGCTGATCACCGGCAGATAGTACAGAGTGCGAAACATCGTCTGGAATGGGATCCGCTGGTTGAGGAGAACGGCCAGAGCAAGGCTCAGCACGAGACTCGAAGGCAGGAGCAGGACGACGAAGAAGAGGGTGTTGCTCAGCGACGTCCAGAACGTGGGATCCTGAAGCATTGCGTTGTAGTTGTCGAGACCGACGAAGCGATACGAGATGTCCGAGCCGTGGTAGCTGGTCAAGCTAATGTATAGCGAATAGGCGACCGGGCCTGCGGCGAAGAGCAGGAAGCCGATGATCCAGGGTAAGATGCACAGGTAGAACGCGTGCTCCTCTTTCCTTGCCATGCTTCCAGGCTTCGAGTTCATCCACGACTCCTTCGCAGAGGCCTCACACAAACTGTCGACTCGCCAGGCATTCGCTGTCGCTTGCCGTCTCACCGCGGCCCGGCCCCGCGTTCGGCGCTGCCCTCTCGGGCCCGCGCAGGAAGTCTACCGCCTGTGCCGGTACTAAGTTCCACATCCGCTGGAGCGTCCGCGTGGGCATCACGACTGCAGCAAGATCCTGCGGCGCGGCGCCCGCGGACCCGCACTTGCAGCACGCGCCTGGCGCGACCAGAGGCACCTCCGCCCGATTGCCGGGCGCACGCCGCCGGTGCCAGAAGGCAGGCGCTGTCAGCTCGAGCTTCACCGTGCGCGGGAACAGCCGTCGCGGCTTCCGGGCCGCGCCGCCGCGCGGCGCTCTCCAGCCCGGCTACGGCGAAGTGAGATAGCGGCAAGCCGGGCAGTCAGTCATGCAATCCGGCATCGGATCGATCCTCGTAGACGCCCGCATGCGGTTGCTAGGCCCCGCACAACACGTCCGATACACGCGGCTATGGGAAGCGTCCCACCATTGCATACCCTTATATCACGTCACTGGGTGTGTCTCTACCCACTCCGCCGAACTGGGCACGAGACCATGCAGGCGCGCCACCGCTCCCGTCGGCAGCGTGAACAGGAGGAGCCGAGCTTCGCGGCTCAACATCCGCATGCAGGTGGGCGCGCACCTTCAGGCCGCGCGAGCCCCCTTGACAAGCCAGACGACCTGGTATATGCTCCTCTCGTATTTTGTCATGGGACGCTTCCCAATGACCGGGTTGCCTCTGCGGGTGTGGATCGGCGGCAGTGTAGCAGCGGCAAAGGAGGAACGGCGCCGGCACGCTTTCTTTGTTGATATTCGCGCAATGTACCGGATGAGGCGCGGGCGGCAGCGCTCGCCCGCGACAAGCAAAGCTCTCGAGGAGTAACGGCTATGGCTTCGGACCTGCATCTGGATGACGCCAACGGCACGACCATCGCTCTCCATCTGAATCGACGCAGTCTCAGGTACTCTCCTTTGCGCGCGGACGGCTCACGCGCCGCACGCTGTTGAAACGGCCGTAGGCGCGGCGACAGCCTGTCGGGTGGGCTTTCGCCCAGAAGCGCGTTTGCCGAAAAGGTCAGCTCCCTCACCGTGCGGACGTCGAAAACACTCCAACTCTGGCATGTTCTCTCGCCCATAACTGCCAAGGCCGGCTACAATGCGCTGGTCGACGTTGCCAAGCGATATGAAGCAAAAACGCAGATCCACGTCGCACTGAGCTTCGTGCAGTTCACCGAGGCTGGCGCCTTCCAGGAGAAAGTGAACGCCGCCGCGGCAAGCAACACTCCACCAGATATCGTCATGCTTTCAGGCCCTACCAACTATGCCTTCACCGGCGCGGCGCGTCCGCTGGATAGCTATCTCTCGTCCAGCTCAGCTGTCAAGAAGGCGGACTTTATTCCGGGTCAGTGGGCTCGCTGCATGTGGATGAACCGCTGCTACGGCGTTCCGATCGGGGCCGACGCCAACGCGCTCTTCTGGTGGAATCGGGACATCTTCAAGAAGAACGGCCTCAATCCCGACCAGCCGCCGACCACCTGGGCGGAGCTGGCCACGGTCAACGAGAAGCTGCTCAAGCGCGACTCGAGTGGCCACGTGTCAAGCTATGGTTTCATCCCCAATTTCGGGCAAGCGTGGCCACTGGTCTGGTACTACCTGCAGGGACCCACGTCCGTGTCTCGAATGACCAGCCGCCCAAGGTGCTGTTCAACGACACCTATGGCGTGAAGGCACTGCAATACCAGGTACAACTCACCGATGCCAACGGCGGCGCCAAGCTGATGAAGGTTTCTCCCAGGGCTTCCAGGCCAGCGCTTCGGATCCCTTCATCACCGGCCAGGTCGCCATGCAGTGGAACGGCAACTTCCAGCTTGGCACCTACCAGCAGTACGCCCCGCACCTCAATTACGGCGTCACGACCATGCCCTTGCCTCCCGGCGGGACCACCTGCACGACCTCCGGCGGGTTCGCCTGGAGCATTCCGCAGAAGGCCGGCAACGCCGACGATGCATGGCAATTCATCGAGTTCGCCAGCCAGCCGGACAACATGGCCGAGATCGTGATCGGCTGGACCACCCTGCCGACGAGAGTGGCGCTGCTCAGCGACAAGCGTTTCAACTCCGATCCGGTCGGTAAGGTGGCCACGAAGGCCGTCGCCAACGCGCGCGGATGGGGCGAAGGCCCCTGGGGCGCCGAGCTGTGGACCGCGTTCTGCCTGAACGCGCGAGACAACGCGCTCTACCACAAGATGTCGCCGCAGCAGGCCCTCGATCAGGCTGCGAAGACTGTGCAGCAGGCAGTCAACCAGGCCTACTAGCCGGTGTAGCGAACGTGCGACTATCCGAGTCGCGCAACCGGCACGGCACCTCGCCTGCAGCCTGAACCCGGAGACGGCGTTGGTCTGGTAGGCATTGACCAGTTGGCCGGCCCGAGCGAAATCGGAATCCTTGCAGACGATTCCGCGGATCCGAAAGTCCTGGCGGCCGACCTGCTCAGCCAGGCCGAGCATGACACCGAAGCCCGCGTAATCCTCATGACGACCTCGAGAGCCATTGGCGAGGCGACCATCGCGGAAGTGGAGCGGCAGCTCCCCCTGATGAAAACCACTAAGACTGCCGAGGCGGCTTGGCGGCGGCACGGCGGTGTCGTGGTTTGCGATTCCCAGAAGTCCCTCATCGAATTCTCCGATGACTGGGCTGCGGAGCACTTGGAGATCCATACCCGTGACGCCCGAGAACTGGCCAAGAAACTCACCTGCTACGGCTCGCTTTTCATTGGCTACAGCGCGGCGGTGGTGTTCTCGGACAAGATCGTCGGCACCAACCACACCTTCCGACGATCTCGGCGGCCAAGTACACCGGCGGACTCTGGGTGGGGTCCTTCATCAAAACCTGCACGCATCAATGGATCGAGCCTAAGGCCATTGAAATCATCGCCCCAATCTGTGTGCGTCAATCGCACCGGGAGTCCCTGGATGGTCATCGGATTTCGGCGGAAATCCGGATCAACTACAACGTGGTCTGACAGCATTTCGCGACCCGGTGCCAGCGGGCTCGCCGCACCGATGCAACCTCCCTCCACGGGGCCCGTCAAGGCCCCGGTGGGGGGAGTTGGCTATGGGTAGTCTCCCCGGTTGAAATGGCGCGATGATAGGCCGAGTCTCAATCTCATGTTTAACCAATACCTCGATTGCTTCGGGCGAGCTTGGATCTCAAGGAATGGATCGCTACTCAAGGCAAGGGGTGGTGCAATATTGCACAATCTTGTGCAAAAAGGAACTAAGTGGCCATGCACGCACGCGGAACCATCCCTTTCAAGAGTTTGAAGACCAGCGGGCGAGAATGGGACACCTTTTCGAAAAGCCTACCCGACGCCAACAAGAGTGGCTGCGCGACAGTGGCCAAGGATGGCCTTGTGTACTTTGCCAATCGTCTTGCGCGCGAGGGATTGGGCATACAACCCGGATCGCTGCTGGCAAGCTTGGTTCCTGAACTCCTAGATCGGGTGGAGCAGGTCCTCAAAGGGTGAGAGCGATCCCGGGGGAACCCTGCTGAGGCACGGGGAGGCCACCTACCTGACCAAGGTTTCGCCGGTCGAGGATGGGGGTGCGGTCGTCGGCGCTCTGTGCGTGTTCATCGAAATGGCCGTATCGGAAGACATCGCTCGCCAAATGCGGGAGTACGCAGAACTCACCTGGGAATTGGAAGCCATCATCAATTCGCTCTCCGAAGGCCTGTGGATCTGTGACAGCAATGCCAAAGTGCTGCGTATCAATCCGGCCTCGGAGCGGCTCAATCGGATCCAAGCCAGGGAAGCTGTGGGTCGAAACATGCAGGATCTAGTGAATGAAGGCTTCTGCGACCGTTCCGCGACCCTCGAGGTTCTGCGGAACAAAGCGCCCATATCCATGCTCCAGACCCTGCACGACCATCAGCTCGTCCTCTCCACCGGAACGCCGGTATTCAACGAAGCCGGTGACATCATCCGGGTGGTGGTAACCGAACGGGACATCACCGAGATTGAGGCGTTGCACAAAGAGCTGGAAGAGCAAGCCGCCATGAAGGACCGCATCCGGGACCACATGCTCGAGATGCAGTTGGAGGAAACCGAGTCCAGACGGGTCATTGCCAGGAGCGAATGCATGCAGAAGGCGCTGCGCAAAGCGCTCAAAGTCGCCACGGTCGATTCCACGGTGCTGCTCCTGGGCGAGTCCGGCGTCGGCAAGGAGTTGTTCGCGGACCTCATCTACAAGTACTCCCAGCGCACCGGTAAGCCCCTGGTAAAGATCAACTGCGGCGCGATTCCGGAATCCCTCCTGGAGGCTGAACTTTTCGGGTACGAAAAGGGCGCGTTCACCGGCGCCCAGGCCAAGGGCAAGCCGGGCTACTTCGAACTGGCCGATGAAGGCATCCTGTTCCTGGATGAGATCGGTGAACTCCCCCTCTCCTCCCAGGTCAAACTCCTGCGTTTCCTGGAGGATGGCAAGGTCACGCGGGTGGGAGCCACCAAAAGCCGGACGCTCAACGTACGCGTCCTGGCGGCGACCCATCAGGATCTGAAAGCCATGGTGGAGCGCGGGACTTTCCGGTTGGATCTCTACTACCGCCTCAGTGTGATCCCCATCCAGATCCCGCCCCTGAGGGAACGGGGGGACTGCATCATGCCCCTGATCCGCCACTATATTGAATACTTCGCCGAACGTCTGGGCGTTCCCCGCCGGCTGACCCATGCCGCTTCGGACGCTCTTCTGGCCTACTCATGGCCCGGCAACGTTCGCGAACTGGCCAACCTTTGTGAGCACCTGGTGGTCATGTCCGAATCGGAACTCATTGGTGTTTCAGACATTCCACCTGAAATCCTCGGGAAAATGACAATGGCGCAGGCGGGACCGGAGGAAATGAACCTCAATCAGGGTACTGGATAATACGGAGCGGATTCTGTTGATGGAAGCCAAGCAGCGGCATGGCACCCAAGCCTTGATGGCCAAGGCATTGGGCATTGACCGGTCCACCGTGGCCAGGAAGATGGCGAAGTTTGGGATCGTTTGAAGCCCGGATTAGGTGAATTTGTGCATTCCTGCACCAAAAGGTGGAACACTCGGGCTTGATTTCCAGGTAGTCGGTCAGGAGAGGGCCTGAACTTGGTGGTCCCAAAGCGGAAATGCGCCTACTGCATGGGGATAGAAGTCACCAATAGCAGTGGCATCGGCTTCGCCCTGAGGGAAAGGCCTATCAAGGTTCCTGGCATAGGTCTTGCTCCTTGCGATCAGCTACCCCAACCCCCAGCAATGAAAAAACCTCAACTCGCTTAACAGGAGGAGTCACATGAACCAAACCTTACGCATCGCTGCACTCGCGGCGCTGGCATCGAGCTTTTTCGCCGGTGCTCAGGAACATCGGGACTATTTCAAAGTCGGTGTGGACCTGGAACTGTCCGGGGACCTGGGAACCGACGGCAATTTCGCGAAGCGCGGGTATGAGATGTGGGCGAACGCCGTGAACGAAGCCGGCGGGATCCTCATCGGCAAGAAGAAGTATAAAGTCCAGCTGGCCTATGCTGACAACCAGTCGGTCCCGGCCCAGGGCGCCAGTGCAGCCGAACGACTCATCACCCAGGAGCATGTGGATTTCATGTTTGGCCCCTATTCGTCTGGGGTGACCATTGCCACGTCCCCGGTTGTGGAGAAGTACAAGGTCCCGATGATCGGAGGCCCAGAATCGCCCAATGTTTGGCTCAGAAAACCCCAGTACACCTTTGGTACGATCCCCCCGGTCAATTTCACTGGAGCGGGCACGGTGGACACGCTGATGGCTTTGTCCCCGAAGCCCCAGACCGCGGTTGTGGTCGGGCTTAATGATCCGTTTTCCAAGTCCGTGGCGACGTCCTTCAAAGATGCCTTTGAGAAGAGAGGCGTCAAGGTCTTGAAGTTCGACATCGTTCCGCCTGGGCAGGATCTGACACCGCTTCTCTCAGTGATGAAGGGCATGGAGCCCGATATCGTCGCATACGGAGGCCACGACGAAGATCTGATCAAGTTCGTGAAGAGCATGCATCAGATCAATTTCTCGCCCAAGGGCCTGATCATGCACTATGGCATCACAGGGCCTGCCTTCTTAGAGGCACTCAAAACCGATGCGAACCAGATCTTCGGTGCTGCTGTTTGGACCGAGACCACCAAGACCAGCAGCAAGATCCTGTGGCCGAATTCGGAGGCTTTCGCCAAAGCCGGCATGAAGGCTTATGGAGTCCCGGTTGATTATGACATTGCCGGGTGCGCAGCTGGCGGGATCGCGTTCCAAGTGGCGCTCCAGAAGATCAATGCCGCACCCCCACTGGATGAGGCCAAACGAGAACAACTCATGAAAGCACTGGAGGCTGTGGATGTGGATACCTTCTATGGCCACATTAAGTTTGCGACCGAAGGGGAATTCTTCCATTCCAATACCGCGATGAAGATCCTCACGCTGCAGATCCAGAATGGCCAGGCGAAGGTGGTCGGTCCGGCCAGCGACATGGAGGCCAAACCCCAGTATCCAATGGTCCCTTGGGACAAGAGGTAACCTCAACCGACCCGGGGCGGCAACGCCCCGGGTCGGTTCTTTCCCACCGCCGCTATGAACAGAAGGAGCGTGTATGGTCCTGCTTCCGCAGGCCCTTGTGGACGGCATCATGCTGGGCGCGACCTACATCATCATTGCGATCGCGTTCTCCATGGTGTATGGCGTGATGCATGTGATCGACTTCGCAGTCGGTGAATGGATCATGCTCGGATCGTTCACGGGCTTCTACCTCACCCTGTGGATCAAAATTGATCCGCTCTATCTGCTGCCCTTGGTCTTCGTGATCTTCTCCACCTTGGGCTATTTTCTTCAGCCGGTCGTCCAGAGGGTGCTTTCAGGCCACCGCGGCAATCCCCTGCTAATGGCTTTGGTGTTTACCTTCGGACTTTCCATGATGATCCGAGGGCTTGCCCAGACGGTCTTCGGCTTCTACAGCCACTCCATCCCCTCCTACTTCTCAACCCGGTCGTTCTTCATCAAGGAGGGTAGCTTCTTCATCACCATCTCCGCCGTGCGCCTGACTGGACTCATCTACGCGGGGGTGATCACCGCCGGCTTGAACTACCTGCTGAAGTTCACCGACTTCGGCTTGGCTGTGCGGGCTCTGGCCATGAACAAGGATGCCGCTGCCCTGATGGGGGTGAACAACCGGAGCACCAACAAGTACCTGTTCGGCATCTATACCGGAATCAGTGCCATGACAGGGGTCCTGATCGGGACCATCCTTTCCATCTCCGCCAACATGGGTGGCGACTACACGGTCTTCGCGTTCTTCGTGGTCGTCCTGGCCGGAATGGGATACTTGGCTGGAGTTCCGGCCGCGGCGTTCGTCCTGGGTTTCATCCAGTCCATGTTCCTCGTCTACCTCGACCCCGGGTTCACCCTGGTGGCCGTGTTCGGGCTCCTCTACCTCATCCTGGTCATCTCGCCGACTGGGATGTTCCGCAAAGGTTGGGGGTGAGCCATGCTGATTCCACTGACCAAAGATCGGCGCCTGTGGGTATTCCTGGGCATCTTCGTGGGGGTGCTCCTGCTCCCGCTCGTCGTTCACGATGCCTTCTTCATTCGCCTGTTCACCGAAGCAGCTATGTGGATCGGGCTTTCCATCGCGTTCGACGTGCTGGCGGGCTATACCGGCTATCTCAACTTCGGGCACAGCGCCTTCTTCGGTATCGGTGCTTACACCACCGGCCTGCTTATGATGAAAGCCAACTGGCCCTTTTTCCTGGCACTGCCGGTTTCCGCCCTGACGGCGACCCTCGCCGCCCTGATCATCGGCTTTCCCACGCTCCGGCTGCGGGGGGCGTATTTTTCGATCGCCACCTGGGCCCTGGCCCGGGCCATCCTGCAGGGAATCATGATTATTCCGTACGCAGGCGGGAACGAAGGAATGCAGCTGAAGGCCTATTTAAATCCACATTTCTTCTTTTATGTGATGACCGGGCTTGTGGGAGTAACGTTCTTCGTCCTTTGGTTCTTCCTGGAGCGGGCTCCCTTCGGGCTCAAACTGAAGGCGATCCGGGAGGACCAGGAAAGTGCCAAAGCTCTGGGCCTCAACCCCACCAAGCTCAAGATGCAAGCCTTCATCATGTCAGCCATCCCCACCGCGATGATCGGGGGTATCTTCGCCTACTGGGTCACCTTCATCGACCCCAATTCCACCGTGGGCGATCTCATCAGTGACCAGGCCCTGGTCATGGTCGTCTTCGGAGGCATGGGCACACTCATCGGTCCGGTCATCGGCGCCATCATCATTTTCACCTTCAAGACCTTGTTCTGGGCTTATCTGTCGGCCTACGAGGTGCTATACCTCATCATCCTCGGCGCGGTCATCGCCATTTCCGTGGTGTTCCTGCCGGACGGCGTGCTGGGTGCAGCCTTCCGCAAGGGGACCGGACGTCACGCCAAAGGTACCATCCATGTGACAACCCCAAGCCCGGAAAAGGAGGCGTAAGGCCATGGCGGAACCGATCCTGAGCGTCCAGAAAGTCAGCAAGCATTTCGGCGGCCTCACCGCGGTGAACGATGTCTCCTTTGAGATGAAGGCAGGGGAGATCCTGGGCCTCATCGGGCCCAACGGCGCCGGTAAGACCACCTTGTTCAACGTCATAAGTGGGTACTACTCTCCCTCCGTAGGCCGGGTCTTCTTCAAGGGCAGGAACATCACCGGGGCACCGCCTTACGCCCTCGCGGGGCGCGGCATCGGCCGGACCTTCCAGGTTGTGAAGCCGTTCGCCGGCCTGTCGGTGCTGGAAAACATCGTGATCGCATCCTTCCTCAAGCATCCCCGTCGCGCCCATGCAGAAGCCCATGCCTGGAAGGTGCTGGAATTCACCGGCCTGGCGGACCGCGCCCACCTGCCGGCTGCCAGCCTCACCTTGGCAGGACGTAAGCGCCTGGAGATCAGCAAGGCCTTGGCCCTTGAGCCCACGTTCCTGCTGCTGGACGAGGTGGTGGCAGGATTGAATCCCACTGAGGCTGATCGCACCATCGAACTCATCCGCAATGTCCGTGACCAAGGCGTCACCATCCTGATTGTGGAGCACATCATGCGGGTCATCATGGGCATCAGCGACCGCTTGGTGGTGCTCGACTTCGGCATGAAGATCGCCGAAGGCACCCCGGTTGAAGTGGCTGCCAATCCCCAAGTTATCAAGGCCTACCTGGGGGAGGAACACGTATGATCGCTCTTGAAGCCTCCCACATCACTGCCGGTTACGGCCTCACTCAGGTCTTGTGGGATATCTCCTTTTCGGTGGAGAAAGGTCAACTGGTGTCCCTCCTTGGCGCCAACGGTGCGGGGAAGACCACCACGCTCAAGACCATTTGCGGACTCCTCCCGGTGACAACCGGTGAGATCCGCTACAACGGGTCCAAAATCAGTGGCCACCCTGCGTATCAGGTGGTAGCGCTAGGAATATCACTCATTCCCGAAGGGCGCCAACTGTTCGGGAAAATGACTGTGGAAGAGAACCTGCGGGCCGGCACGTACCTGAAACGGGCTAAGCCCCGCAAGGACGTCAATCTTTCGCGGGTGTATGAACTCTTCCCACTGTTGAAGGAACGGCGGACTCAACTCGCCGAAACCATGTCTGGCGGTGAACAGCAGATGCTCGCCATCGCCCGGGGCCTGATGCAGGACCCAGACCTGATCATGCTCGACGAGCCGAGCATGGGCCTCTCTCCTCTGCTGGTCGAAGAGATCTTCAAGATTATCAAAGTGTTGCACAGTGAGGGACTTACGATCTTCCTGGTCGAGCAGAATGTGAAACAGACCCTCAAAATTTCCGACTACTGCTTTGTGGTTGAGAACGGGAGAGTGGTCCAGGAAGGGAACGGCAAGGATCTGGAAGCCGACCCGAAGGTTCGCGAAGCGTACCTGGGCCTATGAACACGGTTGCCGCGTTCCCCGTTCCTCTCAAGGACGAATATTTGTTCCGTCAGAAGAGCTATGTCAACGGAGGCTGGGTCTGCGCCGAGGGTGAGGAGACCCTCACCGTGGTCAATCCCGCCACCCAGGAGGCGCTTGGTACCGTTCCCCGAATGGGATCGACGGAGGCGCGGCGAGCTATCCAGGCAGCCAGCGGCGCTTTTTTGGGCTGGAGTCGGCGAGGGCTCCAGGAACGGTCGGCAATCCTGCGCAAGTGGGCCGAACTGCTGCGCCAAAATCAAGACGACCTAGCGACCCTGATAACTGCGGAACAGGGAAAGCCGCTTGCGGATGCCCGGGTAGAAATCTTGTGCGCCGCCGAGTTCATCGAGTGGTATGCAGAAGAAGGGAAGCGGATCCGAGGAGAAATGGGCCCGCAAATACCGCTCGGAAAACAAACCCTCGTGATCAAGGAGGCCATAGGGGTCGTAGCGGTGGTAACACCTTTTAATGATCCAGCCGAGATGGTCATCCGCAAGGTTGGGCCGGCCCTGTCCGCAGGCTGCACACTGGTGCTCAATCCGTCCACTGCCACCCCGTTTTCCGCCTTGGCCTTGGCCGAACTGGGCGAGCGGGCTGGCATTCCTCCTGGTGTCTTCAATGTGGTTTGCGGGCCTTTGGATGCCATAGGCAAGGAGCTTTCCTCCAACCCGGCCGTCCGCAAGGTAGCGTTTGTCGGGTCGGCTGAAAACGCAAAGAAATTCCTTGGCCGCCACCCCGCCTCGACTACCAAGTTTACCTTTGAGTTCGGCGGCAGGGGTATCTTCATGGTCTTCTCGGACGCCAACCTGGATACCTCGGTTTCCGCTGCAATCGCTTCCTGCTTTCGGAATACTGGTCAGGCGTTCATCCGGACCGACCGGTTCATCATTCAGGAAAATCTATTTGAAAATTTCATTGAGAAGTTCTCGGAGGCCGCAGCAGGGCTCAAAGTTGGTGACGGCCTCAAGGGGAGCACCCAGTTGGGCCCCTTGATCGATGGGGATTATCTCCAATCGGTGGTGTTACGGATTGCGGCAGCAATGGCCGGCGGGGGAAGGGTCGTTACCGGCGGCCAGGGTCATGCCCTCGGAGGTACGTATACTACCAACCGACCGTCATTGCCGCAAAAAACGTCAAGCCAGCAAATTTCGATTTGCCGGGCCCTGCGGCCATGGTGTTTCGGTTCAAGAACGAAAGGGAAGCGATCCGACTTGTCACAGAATTCCAGCCCATGGCCGCTGCCTGTTGTTTCACCCGGGACCTGGAGAGGGCTTGGCACCTGGCACACTTGATCCGTGCTGAGCGGGTCGGCATCAACACGGCGCTCTATCCGCCGAATGGTGAAGTCTTGGAGGGTACAGGGAGAGAGCGGTTTCGGCCAGGGGATGTTCCGGAACGGCCTGGATGAATTCCTCGCAGGCAAATACCTTCGCATCGACTAAGGTCCCAAAGGGTTATGTCGTCGTGAAAAAGGATTCCATGGCACCTTCGACTTCTGCTAAGCAAGAGGATCGTTTAGCAGGGAACCAGGATGGGAACCGAATTCAAGCCAATTGTCGGGCGACATCGGAAACTGAGCACTTGGCGTCATAAGTTCTGACCCCCCTGATCGCCAAGGAGAGGTCATGGATCAAATCAATAGCACCCTGGGAGAGGTCTACCCAGGAGTCGGCATGTTGGATGAATCACAAGTAGCGCTCATCTTCACTCTGCAGAAGCGGGGCTGGAGCGTGAAAGCGATTTCCAAGGAATTCGGCTGGTCCCGGAACACGATCCGGGGCTGGCTCGACCGGGGCCTGCCAACGGCCCGGCCGGTGATGGGACGCCCCCGGAAGCTCGCCAGGGAGGCGCGCTACCTGCAAAGAGAGTTCAAAGGCGGCGTCCACAACGCCGACGTCCTGCGCCAGCAATTGGCCGCAAAGGGCGTGGAGGTTGGACTCCGGACTGTGGAGAGGGCCGTCGAGACCTGGCGGCAGGAACATCGTGCTGCGGAGGCCGCCACCTTACGGTTCGAGACCGATCCAGGGGAGCAGCTCCAGATCGACTTCGGGGAGAAGTGGATTGTGGTGGGCGGCGAGCGCGTGAAGGCGTTCGTGTTCGTGGCCACCCTCGGTTATTCCCGGCGGACCTTTGCCCGGATCTATCCAGCCATGCGGCAGCAGCATTGGCTGGAGGGCCTGGAGGCCGCCCTGCACCACTTCGGCGGGGCCCCGAAAGAGTGCCTGGTGGACAATGCCAAGGCCCTGGTCATCCACTGGAAAGAGGATGAGCCCCACTACCACCCGGAATTCAAGGCGTTCTGCGAGCACTGGGGGATGCGGCCCCGGGCCTGCCGGCCCTACCGGCCAAGGACCAAAGGCAAGGTGGAGAGCGGAGTCAAATACGTCAAAGGCAACGCCCTGGGCCGCTTGGCTTACACGAGCTGGGACGCTGTGCATGCCCACCTGGACTGGTGGATGGCCGAGATTGCCGATGCCCGGATCCACGGCACGACCCAGGAACGGCCCATCGATCGGTTCGAGCGGGAGGCTGGCGAACTGGTCCCCCTGGGGAACCACGCCAGCTACCTGAAGGTGCGGCGTCTGGTCCGGAAGGTCACCAGCGATTGTCGAGTGGAACTGGACACGAACCGTTACAGCATCCCCTTCGAACTGGTCGGCCAGTCCGTAAACCTGGAGGTGGTCTGCGGCGAAATGACCGTCCTCTGGCGCGGCAAACTGGTGGCCGAACATGACATCCTGCCGGGCCGGTTCGGGACCGTCCAGGTGCCGAGCCACCTCGAAGGCCTGGTCCGGAAAACTCACAACATGCCTGGGCCAAACGAACTGGAGCGGTCACTGCGCGACTACACCCTCGCGGTCGGGGGGTGACCATGATGGATCCCCAGATGGAACGGGTGAACCGGCACCTGACCCGGCTCAAGCTCACTTCGACCCGGGAAAGGCTGGAGTCGATCCTCCAGCGGGCAGCGAAGGCTGACGGCACGTTGATGGATTTCCTGGACACGCTGCTGAGCGACGAGGTTGCCTCCAAGGATGAGAAACGGAACCGGATGGTGACCCAGATCGCCCACTTCCCACTCAAGCGCACCCTGGACGATTTCGACTTCACGCAACAACCCTCCATTGACCGCAAGCTTCTCCGGGAGTTGGAGACGGGCCGGTTCATCGCCAACGGAGAGAACATCCTCCTGCTCGGCCCGCCAGGGGTTGGAAAGACCCATCTGGCCATCGGCCTGGGCCGGAAGGTGATCGAGCAGGGCGCCACGTGCCTGTTCGTGCCAGCCATGGGCCTCGTGGCACAGTTGACCCGTTCGGAGATGGAAGGGCGCCTGGAGGAACGACTGGCACACCTGGCCAAGCCCGCGGTGCTCGTGATCGACGAGGTCGGTTTCCTGCCCTTTGAACGGCAGGCCGCGAACTTGCTGTTCCAACTGGTGAACCGCCGCTATGAGCGCGGCAGCATCATCCTCACCAGCAACCAGCCGGTGGGCAACTGGGGGCAGGTATTCGGCGACAACGTCCTGGCTACGGCCATCCTGGACCGGCTGCTCCACCACAGTCACGTCATCTCGATCAAAGGGGAGAGCTACCGATTGCGCGAAAAGCGCCTGTCCGGCCTGCTCCGCAAGGGAGAGGGGCTGGGGTCCTGAACCCGGCCGCCGGCCCAGAAAGGAAACCAGGTGCACTTGCATCGATGGCCTCGAGGCCGCGACCCACCCGCCGGGGCGGGTGCGGGGGCATGGACAGGCTGATGGATTGCCTGATGGATTTCGCTGGCGCGAAACGGGCCTCTGGCCCGCCCTCCGGGTCCACAGGCAACGCCCCTGCGGGGCGCCCTTCGGGTCCACAACCTGCCCACACCTCCGGGCTTCGCCTGGGAAACGCCTTCGCGTTTCCCACACCCACCCCTGGTCTGGAGGGCATCAGCAGCTTAATTCGTTCATTGAACTTGGTACGGCGGCGCTGCGCTGGCCGCTTCCATTCCGGCACTTGCCGGGCGTTAACACTCAGAGGGGGGGTGCTCAGAACTTATGTCGCCTGTGTGCTCAATAGATAAGTCGGTTGACACCAATTCACCCATACCCACTGCCAGCCCTCTTCTGTAACGGGAGCCATGGTTCCCGCTCTGGTTCCAGCACCCATCACAGCCTGAACCGGCCGACACCAAAGGAGGCCGGTCCGAGGCGAGGGAACCAGGGAAACACCCCTATATTTTCACCGAGAGGCTGCTCCAGCAACAGGGCGCCAGTCCCCACACGGTGGCCAGTTACCGGGACACCTTCAGGCTCCTGCTCGCGTTCGTCTCCGAACGCCTGCACAAGGCGCCCGCCAGGATTGCCATTGAGGACCTCAATCCAGCCTTCCTGGGTGACTTCCTGCATCACCTCGAGGTTGACCGCGGAAACAGCATCCAGACTCGGAATGGCCGCCTTTCAGCTCTACGCGCGTTTTTCCGGTTCGTAACCATGTCGGAACCAGCCCTGGCCCTCCAGTGCCAGCAGGTCCTCGCGGTTCCTGCGAAACGCCACGAACATAATGCCGTCGCCTTTCTCGATGAACCGGAGGCCGTCGCGCTGGTGGCGGCGCTGGATACAAGGTCCTGGATCGGGAGAAGGGACCGGGTCCTGCTCCAAGTCGCGATCCAGACCGGCATGCGCAACACCGAGATCACCTCGTTGCGCTGGAAGAACGTGACCCTCGAAGTCGGTGGCCATGTGCAATGCCAGGGGAAGGGGCGGAAAACCCGATGCACCCCGTTGCGCCCCGATGTTGTGGAATCACTCCAACAATGGTTCACCGAGCAAGGCGGGAACCTGGCCGCCCCGGTGTTCCCCAGTTCCAGGGGCGGACCCCTGAGCGCGGATGCGTTGCAGGCCCTCGTCGGCCGGCACGCAGCCAACGCCAGCAGGTCCTGCCCGACTCTGGCCAGGAAGCATGTGACGCCGCACACGCTAAGGCATACGGCGGCCATGGACCTCCTCCGCCGGGGCGTGGACTTGAGCGTGATCGCCCTTTGGTTGGGCCACGAGTCCTCGGAAACGACGCAGATCTACCTGCACGCAGACATGGGCATAAAGGAGAAGGCCCTCGCCCATGCGACGGCGGACGGATCCAGTCCAGGGCGGTACCAGCCTCCTGACGCTCTTCTGGCGTTCCTCGAGGGGCTGTGATTATGCCGACTGCGTGAACGAATGTATCCAGGCCCCATCGGGCTTGAACGGTACCGGGTTGGCCTGACGCGGCATAATCCGGGACGCGGCATTACGAGATTGAACGCGGGCTCAAGCGGGCCATCATGCACCGCAAGAACAGCCTGTTCTACCGAACCCAAGAGGGCGCGCGGGTGGGTGATCTCTACATGAGCCTGATCCACACCGCGGAACTCAATGGCGCCAACCCCTTTGAATACCTGGTTGCCTTGCTGCGCCACCACGCGTTCGTGGAAGAGAATCCCGAGGAATGGATGCCCTGGAACTACAGGGAAACCCTGACCGGGCTGAACCTCCCCGCCTGATCGCGAGGTATCCGCCCATCACCCTGGGCCGGAAAGCACGGTTGGCGAGCGCGCATGCGCACGCCAACCGGAAGCTCACGGACTCTCCGACGTAGGGTTCTGGATGCCGTAGGTGACGAAGCCTACCCTGACGCCCCAGACGAATTCTTCCTTGGTGGCGCCGTCCACCTTGATTGCCAGTAGATTCGGATGGGCCTGGGACAGGCGCCCGAAGAAGGATTCCGGCTCACAGGCCTCGTCGAAGAACATGCCGTAATAGGCGTCGTCGCAGACCACTACGAGTCTGCTGCCCGCCTCGGCTGCGTCCGTGAGGGCCTTCACGATGGCCACAGCAGCTGGGCGCGTAGTCATAGAGCTCGCTGGAGGTGAGGCCGTTGAAATACTTGTTCACGCAATCCAGGTACATCGGCGCACCGTTCTCCGTGGCGATGCCGATGGTGGCATTGGTGGTCTTGGCCTTCTGCCTGGCCTCGGCGCCCTGGGCCAGGATGCCTTTGGTGGGAAAGAAGAAGCGCTTGCCGCGTTCGCTCAGCAGTTCGTAGACCACTGGGCAATCCCTGCGAATGATCTCGTTGGCCGCTTCTGCCAAAGGATTCAATTCGATGGTATGGGTGCAACTCATCATGCGACTCCTCGATTTACTCGATCACGGTTTCCTTCAGGTTCGCGAGAAATATGGCGTATCGATACACCTTTGAGGGGGTTGGGGCTATTTCGGCTCCCCTATGATGGTCCTCATCGAGGAGGTTCCCATTGCGACGCTTCTCTTATTGCACCGTCGACGTTTTCACGACCACTCGCTTCGGCGGGGGGCCATTGGCCGTGCTGCCAGACGCGCGGGGATTGAGCACGGCAGAGATGCAGGCGATCACACGGGAATTCAACTACTCGGAGACCACCTTCGTGCTACCGCCCGAAGACCCTTCCCACACGCGCCGGGTGCGGATCTTCACTCCGGGCAGCGAGGTTCCCTTCGCGGGTCATCCCAGCCTCGGAACCGCCCATGTGCTCGCTGCCATCGGCGAGATCCCATACGGCACCGAACGCGTGGTCCTTGGCGAGCAGGTGGGCCCGGTGCCGGTGACCTTGCAATGGGCAGACAGGTTTCCCTCCTTCGCCCAACTCAGCGTGGCAAAGCTCCCCGAGGTCCTGCCGCTAGGACCGGCACCCCGAGAACTGGCGGCGATGCTCTCCCTGGATCCGGATGACGTGCTCACCGGCGCGCTGGCGCCCCAGGCCGTCTCCTGCGGCCTGCCTTTCACCATCATCCCTCTTCGGAACTTAGAGGCGGTGAAACGGGCGCGATTCCGAACGGACCTATGGGAGCGGTTGCTGGCGGGCTCAGAGGTTCACCTGGTTTTCGTCTTCGGCTTGGAGGCCGAGGACCCCACCCATCAGGTGCACGCCCGGATGTTCGCACCCGGAGTCTCCATCGCGGAGGACCCCGCCTGCGGTTCCGGCTGCGCCGCCCTGGGGGGCTACCTCGGGATGCGTGACCCATCTGCAAGCGGCACCCTGCGCTGGGTGGTGGAACAAGGGTATGAAATGGGCCGGCCCAGCATCCTCCACGTTGAATGCGACAAGCGCGATGGCGCCATCACGGCCATCCGTGTTGGCGGGAGTTCCGTGCTGGTGTGTCAGGGCGAGCTCTGGGTATGAGAGCCAAAGATCATTCCTTGGCCCATTGCGCAGGTTTATAACCCACCTCTTGAAAGGTACCGCCATGTCTTCCTCGCCAGAACATATGCCCGTCTACGCAGAGGGACTGCCCAAGCCTGTTGGGCCCTACTCTCCCGGCATGGTCTTCGACCGTCTGGTCTTCGTCTCGGGGCAAGGAGCCACAAATCCAACCACCGGGCGGATGCCGGGTCTGGATGCGGAGACCCAGACGGAACAGATCTTCCGCAACATCGAGAACATCCTTAAGGCCGCTGGAACCGACCTGTCCCATGTGCTCCGCTGCGGCGTATTCCTCGTAGACATGCGGGATTTCGATAAGATGAACAACGTATATGCCAGAGTCTTTGGAGAGCACCGGCCCGCGAGGACCACGGTGGCGGTGTCCTCGCTCCCTGTGGCTGACTTGAAAGTCGAGATCGACGTTGTGGCCTATCGCCCCTGAAAGCGATGGGTTTCCGGCATTCAAAACGGATTGCAATTGCAGTTCCTGCTTGAACGGGGCGGTGGTCATCCCACCGCACCGTTCATCTGCAGGCGTTAGCGCAAAGCCTGATCGAGGTCACGGATGAGATCCTGGGGATGCTCCAACCCAACCGAGACTCGAAACACTCCATCTCCCGCCAAGGAACGGTAGGATGCGGCAGCGTCCGCACCAAACCGGAACGACGTTCGCAAAATATCATCGGTAGGCAGGTAGAAGAGGAGGCTCTTGGTCTTGCCCAATGACACCGCATAGGCGAAGATCCTCAATCGCTCGGCGAGAAGGCGCGCAAGCGACGACCCATCCGCCTTCGCCGTGAAGGCCAGCAGACCCGAGAAGTTGCACATTTGGCGGCGGGCCAGCGCTGCTTGCGGATGGCTGTTGAGGCCAGGCCAATGAACGGCCCCGACCTTCGGGTGGCTCTGCAGGAATTCGGCCACTACTCTCGCATTCTCTTCATGGATGCGCATCCGGGCTGGCAGCGTCTCAAGCCCACGAGCGATGAGCCAAGCGGCAAATGGATTCAGTGCGGCACCATGGTGAATCAAGGCCCCCTGGCGAAGGTCGTTCAGGCGTTCCCGGTTGCTCGCGACCACGGCGCCCCCAAGCGCATCCCCGTGCCCGCAAATGTACTTGGTTAATGAATGCACCACATAGTCGGCTCCGAGCGTGATGGGTTGGGTAGCAACCGGCGTGGCGATTGTGGAATCGACTGAAAGCTCGGCGCCGGACTGGTGAGCAAGAACGGCGATTGCTTTGATGTCGCTGAGCTTGAGGGTCGGATTGGCGGGTGTCTCGATATGCACCAGCCTGGTTTCGGGCCGCAATGCGTTTGCGACCTGGCGTGGGTCGGACGTATCGACGGCACTAACCTCGATACCGAATCGGGGCAGCGAATGCAGCGCGAACTCGGCGACGCCGGCATAGCAGACATCGGAAAGAACCAGGTGGTCGCCCGACTTCATGCGCGAAAGGAACAAGGCAGCAACGGCCGCCATGCCGCTGGCGAAACATACAGTCCCGGCACCTTCCTCCAGCGCCGCCAGTCGCCTCTCCAGAAGATCAACCGTTGGATTGCCCCAGCGCGCGTAGAAATAGGGTGTCGCATCGGTCATGTCGGAGGCTGAAAAGCCGACCGCGTCGGGTGCCGTGTAAAAGCTCGTCGCTGAGACGAGCGGGATGGTGACCGGCGCGCCGATTTCCGGTCTGGCCGAACCCGAATGCAGAGCAAGCGTATTGAGATGGGTGGACAGGTCGTGCATGTAACCTCCGCCACTGTTCGTGAGGCATTGAGACGAACTAACCCCCCTGGGGTTCAGGGGGGCCCGCTGGATCGTGATGTTTATTGGGGGGGAGCAATCTCGAGGGTTTGGTCAATGCGGTTCGCAGCCCACTTGGCAGGGTCCGCAGAGGAGACCTGAATGATGAAATACTTAGCCTTGGCCAGATCACCTTTGCTGTTGAGGGTGATGGTGCCGGTGATGCCGTGGAAATCCTTGAGGTCGCGGACGGCCTTGCACACCTGATCGCGAGAGGGCAGCTTGCCTCCGTTGGCAATGACGGCGTTCTCGATGCCCTTCAGCAGCAAGGCCGCGCAATCAAAGGACTGGGCGGCATAGGGCTGCGGGTCGCCGCCGAACTTGGCCTTGAAATCGGCGATGAACCTGGCGGTGTCCGGGTAGACGTTGGCTGGGCCGGACACGGTGGAAAAGAAGGTGCCCTGTCCTTCGAGGAGCGAGTCGCCACCAATCTTGGCGGCGTCGGACGAGTCGTAGCCGTCATCGGAGATGCACATCCCCTTGAAGCCCTTCTGACGCGCTTGTTTGAAGATGACGGATCCCTGGTCATAGGCTCCGCCGAGATAGATGCAGTTGGGGGCAGCCGCAAGGATCGGGGAGAGGATGGCATCGAAGTTGGCTTTCTCTTCCGTGCCTTCGAATCCGATGATCTTGATGCCCAGGGCTTCGCTCTCCTTCTTGAAGTATTCGGCGATGCCTTGGCCATATGCGGTCTTGTCGTGGAGCACGTAGGCGGATTTGATGCCCTTGGCTTTGGCGAACCGCGCGCCCACCGCGCCCTGTACGTCATCCCGGCCGCAGATTCGGTTGATTTCAGGATAGTTGCGCTCCGTCACCTTGGGGTTGGTGTTGGCGGGGGAGACGTTGCACAACTGGGCCGCGTGGTACTCCTCGGAGGAGGGGATCTGAACACCGGAGTTGTAGTGCCCGACAACCCCCAGCACGGCCGGGTCGGAGACGATGGCCTTGGCGTTGGCTACGCCGGTGTCAGGGTTAGCCTGATCATCGAAAGGAGCCAGTTCGACCTTGAACCCCATTTTCTTGAGGGGCTCCGAGAGTTGCTCGATTCCCAGCTGGGCGCCGTTCTTGATGTCCACGCCAACGGCGGACAGGGCGCCGGAGAGGGGGCTCTGGGTCGCGATCTTGATGGTCTTCTGTTCCTTGCCACACCCCGCCATGAGCAAGCAGAGCATTGCCACGGCTGGAGCGGCAAACGGGATGTACATACGCATTAGCATTCCTCCAAAAGCAACTTCTTGCGTTGATCCGCCGGCATGGGGTGCCTGCGGCGTTGGGTTGGTGGGGGTACAAGACCGGATTCGCTCTGGGTTCCTCCTTTCAGGCCCGTCCCGCGGCGGCAGGCTGCCGCTAGACCGGAAGATGCTCCGTGTTCATGCAGATGCGGCCGGGAATCAGGGTCGACAGCTAGCCTTGCTGTTTCCATCCATCAGTGGCGAAGGCTTTGTCAAGGCTTGCATAGAGGTTTTTCGCAAAGGCCGGGAACTGCTCCGCGGTGCAGCGAAAGCCCACTGCGTCCGGATCGTCCAGAAGGATGCGTTCGACCTGGAATGGACGGGCGGCTTCCTGGGCCTCCTTGATGCCGCGCAGGCTGCACCCTTCGGCAAACAGTGCAGTGACTCTCACATAACCATCCGGATCGCGCATGGAAGCCAGCCCGATGAAGTCGGCAGAGAGCTGTCGGGTCCCCTGCCGATCGAGTGTCCCTATCGGCCCAATCAGGGTCCCCTCGCCCTCGTCGAAGGTCGACCGGACCCGGAGCAGCATCCCGCTCTGCTCCGCGAGCAAGGCGGACCGGTCGTGCAGTACCTTGGCGCCATGGCTGGCCAGCCTGAACATGGAGGCGTAGTCAAGGAAGGCCATGTAATCGGCGTCAGGGACCACCCGGGGGTCGGCCTTGGCGACACCGGGTACATCCGTGTAGATGTCGACGAAATCCGCTTTGATCGCCGCGCCGACGGCGACCGCACTGGTGTCGCTGCCGCCACGCCCGAGGGTGACGACACTATGGGCCGGGTTCAAGGCCTGGAAGCCTGTGATGACCGGAACGCAGTTCCGGTCCACGTGGGCCAGAATCGCCCCGGCGTCGACGGTGGTCGGGATCGCGTCCCCGAACGGACCCTCGGCCAGGATGCCAGCGGTTCCAGCAGTCATGGGGATGGCAGGGACGCCTTGAGCCTGTAGCAGGGTCGCAACCAGGCAAGCGGATATGGTTTCGCCGGACGAGACCAGCAGATCCTTGATCATGGGATCGGGTTTGGGGTTGAAATCACGGAGGATCTCCAGAAGGGTGTCGGTGGCGTAGGGGGCTCCCCGCCGGCCTATGGCCGAGACCACCAGCACCACCTGGTCGCCCCGGTCCCGGACCTGCTTGACCTTGGCCACCAGGTGTTCCCGGGCATCGGGGTTGGCGACGGAGGTGCCGCCGAATTTCTGGACGATGAGCGCCATCAGGCTTCCTTTCCCCTGAAGCCCCTCTTCACCAGGGTCTCGGCGATCTGGACCGCATTCAGGGCGGCGCCTTTGCGCAGGTTGTCGGATACGACCCACAGGTTGAGACCGTTGGGCACAGTCGGGTCCCGCCGCAGTCGGCCGACGAACACAGCATCCATCCCGTCGGCATCCAGGGCCGTGGGGTAGACACCCAGGGCTGGATCGTCCATGACCCTGATCCCGGGGGCCCCTTCCAGGAGCTTCCGGACCGTGGCCAGTTCGAACGCCCTTTCGGTCTGGAGGTTCACGGCCTCCGAATGGCCCCGGAACACCGGAATGCGCACGGCGGTCGGGCAGACCTGGATGGCCGGATCCAGGATCTTGTTGGTCTCGTGCACCATCTTCATTTCTTCCTTGGTGTAGCCGTCCTCCAAGAAGACATCGATGTGGGGAAGCGCGTTGAACAGGATCTGGCGGGGGTAGACGGAGGACTCCAGGGGCCTGCCGGCGGCGAACGCCCGTGCCTGAGAGGCGAGTTCCTCCATGGCGGGGGCGCCGGTGCCGGAAACGGCCTGGTAGGTGGACACCACGATCCGCTTGATCCGGAATTCATCGTGGATGGGCTTCACAGCGACCAGCATCTGGATCGTCGAGCAGTTGGGGTTGGCGATGATCCCCTTGTGCTGATCCAAGGCGTGGGCGTTGACTTCCGGGACAACCAGGGGGACTCCAGGATCCATGCGCCACGCCGAGGAGTTGTCGATGACGACCGCGCCTTCGCCCACCGCCACCGGAGCGAGTTTCAGGCTTGCGTCGGCTCCCGCCGAGAACAAGGCGATGTCCACGTCGCGGAAGGCGCCCGCTTCGGCGGCGCCCACCACGATTTCTGCGCCTTCATAGAAAACCTTGCTTCCCGATTTCGCGGTCGTATCGAGCGGGATCAGCTTGGATATGTTGAACTTCCGCTGCTCGAGGGTCCGGATCATCTCGGCCCCGACAGCTCCGAGCGCACCTACCACAGCCACTTTGATGGCATTCATATCCGCTCCCAGTTTGTTGGATGTCTAACGACTGTTAGTTCTGTCGAGCCTGATCCATGGCCCCGCTCAGGGCGTCCAGGGCCAGGGGAAGGCGATCAAGTGGCAAGTATCCGAATCCAAGGCGGAATTCGTGCGCCGTCGCACCGAACCAGGATCCGGAGGCCAGCTGCAGATCATGGTCCGGGAGCAGGCTCCAGAAGCGCTGGACGGCGGCAGCATCGAAGGCTCCGGGTTTCAGCCTGAGGCAGCAGAGCGCGCCGGCATCCGGTTCCACCCATTCGACCTGTCCCTCTTCACGTCTCAGCCAGGATTGCAGGATGTCCAAGGCCTTGGAGAGCATCAGCCTGCGCTTGGCCAGGATCTCGTCCTGATGATCCAGCACCACCGTCGCCAGGGTCTCGTCCAGCACCGAGCCTGAGATGACCATGTTCATTTTGGCGACCCGGAGGCGTTCCTTCAGGGCAGGGTCGGGTACGGTCAGCCACCCCACTCGCAATCCAGGAGCCCCATGGGCTTTCGAGATGGAGGCGCCGGTGATGATGCGGGGATCCGCTGCCGCCACGCTCGGCTCAGGGGGCGTGTTCCCGTAGGTCGCCACCCGGTAGGTCTCATCAATAAACAACAGCGCCTTCGGGGCCCGTTCGGCCATGAGCTCCAACAGCCTGGTGATGGTCGTGCGCGGGGTGCTGACCCCGCTCGGATTCTGCGGGCTCGCCAGGCACACCAGCCGGGTCGCAGGCGAGAGCAGCGGCGCAAGGGCTTCCACTTGCAGTTTAAATCCTTCTTCAAAGCGCAGGAGGTGCTCCCGGACCGTAACGCCGCAGCCGACCAGCGCGTCCCGACTGGGCGGGAAGCAGGGGGTGATGGCTACGACCTCATCGCCCGGACGGCAAAGCTCGAAGGCGAGCATGAACATGGCCATCGCGGTTCCCTGGGTGGTCACCACCTGGTCAGCAGGCACGCCCACCATCTGGCTGATCACCCTGCGCAGGTATTCCGCCCCTTCCGCTGACCCATACCCCAGCCTCAGGCGCTTGAGCGTTTCCAGGTCGACCATGGCGAGCAGGTCCCCGAGCTCGAGATCCTGTGAGGTACTTTCGGCCAGGTTGAACCGCCGATTGACCTCCAACAGAGAGATGATCTCATTCCAAGGAAAGCGGCCAGCCCATGTTTGACCCTTGTCCGTCCCATTGGGCAGGCTCATTTCTTTCGACGGTGCGTTCTTCAGCATGTGTGCGTCTCCCGGTGATCGCTTGCCAGGATTACTGGATCATGGATACACTTTTGAGAACAAGAACTATGGTGTGTCGATACACTTTTGGAGGTCGCGTGAACCTGGATTCCCCCTGGAGCCCTCGTCTGGAACCGGGCCCTGGAACCGTTTCCGAGCGCATCGCCGCGGCCATCGCGGTCGATATCGCCAAGGGGCTGCTCAAGTCCGGAGACCGGCTTCCACCCCATCGGGAGGCCTCCTATGCCTTGGGGGTGTCGGTGGGAACGGTGACCCGGGGATACGCAGAAGCGGCACGGCGTGGGCTTCTGTCGGGATCCCACGGCAAGGCCACCTTCGTGACCGACATCGGCGAAAGCAGGGCCGTTCCTTTCGTGGACCTCTCTTTGAATGTGCCGCCTGCCGCGGTCACCGATCGGCAACTGGCCGCTGCGCTCCAGGCCATTTCCCGTCGGACCGGCACTTCCGCCGAGCTCGGAACCTACGATTCCAACCAGGGAAGGGCAGAGCACCGGGCTCTGTTCGCCAGCTGGCTATCCGATACGCGGGAACTTCATGTGTCTCCGAACCGGATCTCCCTGTGCAATGGCGCCCAGCAGGCCCTTGCCATGGTGTTCCGGATGCTGCGGCCGCATGGCGGCAGCGTGCTTACGGAAGCTGCGACCTTCCCAGGGGCGCTGGCGCTCGCCGAACGATTGGGAATCCGCTTGCTGGGACTGGCGATGGATGACGAAGGCCTTTGTTCGTCGGCCTTGGAAGCGCAGCTGAAAGCCGATGGCAAGAACGAGCCCCGGCCTTTGGTGTTCGTGACGCCCACCCTTCAGAACCCGACTGCGCGGACCATGTCGGCCAAGCGCCGGGCTGAGGTGGTCCAGATTTGTCAGAAGCACGATGCATACATAATCGAGGATGACGTATACGGAGCCCTCAAGGGGCCGGGGGCTCCAACGCTGGCAGAACAGGCTCCTGAGCGGATTTTCTATATCTCGAGTTTTTCAAAAACATTGAGCCCTGGGCTGCGAATCGGAATGCTGGTCTGCCCGGAAAAATTCATCGATGAAATTGCAAGGGAGATTAGAGCTACAACTTGGTGCGCATCGCCGATCGCTTGTCTCGTGACATCGGAATACTTGATGAATGGAACCGCCAAGGCCGCGCTGAAGATCCTCCAGCATGAGGCGAAGCTCAGGAAAGAAATTGCTGAAAGATGGCTCGGGGCATTCATCTCCGCCCAATGGGCGCCTTCATTCCATGTCTGGCTCGAGATGCCCGATGTCGCAGCAGAAAGATTGACCCGAGAAGCGTTGGAGTCGGGAATCCGCATCACGCCGCCTTCATCTTGTGTTGTGGATTCAAGATACGCATCTGGCGTCAGGGTTTGCCTCGGAGCCGCCAGGGATCAGGGAGAGCTGGAACACTCATTGAAGAAGCTTTCGGAACTGCTCGGAAAGAACGAGGCCCAGACGGCAGTCTGATGGAGGAATGCCCTCGCGAGGGCCCGGGTAGTCTCCAGGCCGATCCCGGAGTAACCGCCGGTGACGATCAACAGAACGGCGCACCTTGCGGAGCGCCGGGTGATGATGCAGCAATGGGCAAACTACCTGGATGAACTGAAACAGACTTAGAGCCTATTCCAGTAGGGTCGATTGCAAGTTTGATCGCCCCGGCTAATTCCATCGCCCAGGCCAAGTTAGGTAAAAAACAAGAACGCTGAGGCCGCCGAGGCGCCGAGGACGCGGAGAGAGCGCCGACCCACTCGCGCACGGGCCCTGCCCGCTGACGCGGGCTGCAGCACTGGCGCGCTGCCCCTTGCGAGGCAGGGGCCACTCCGCATGCAAGCCTTCGGCGCGGCCCCTTCCTCGCAAGGGTGGACGGGCCCGTGCTCGGATTCCCGCCTCCTCCTTGATGGCCCTGGCTTCCTCGCCGCGGGCGCGGATGTGGGCGGTGAAACCGAAGGTCCGGACCAATTCCCGGACTTCGTCGAAGTCATAGCCCTTGTCCAGGCACAGCCCCTGGGGAGCCTCCGGAGTGGGCTCCGGACGCTGGACCGGAATGCTCTCCAAGGTGGCCCGCACCAGTTTCATGTCGTTGCGGTTGGCCCCATCCACGACCAGACCGATGGGGAGCCCGTTGCCCTCGGTCCATTCCTTGAATCGGCGATGGGCTGAACTGCTGGTGCAAATGCCAGTCTCGTTCAAGGCGTTCCATTGGCAACCGGTCCGAAGCACAAAGAAGATCGCGTCCATGGCCGAACGGTCATCGACCCGAGGGTTGTGCATGCCCCAGGGATGGAATTTGGGGGGTGGCAGCAGCGCCCGGATCCGCTCCCAAAGGTCGTCCGAGAGCCGCCAGCCGTCGTCCCGCCCGTTACCCTTGATCGGGTGGAACCCGATGGCCAGCACGGGCCCGACAGCCCTTCCGGGGCGGGGGGATCCGAAGGCTCGCCTGCGGCAAGCCCCCCGCCCCGGAAGGGCGCAGCGCATCGGCGCTGCGGCCCGTGTCAGCGGGCCAGGGCCCGTGCGTGAGTGGGTCGGTGCCTTCTCCGCGTCCTCGGCGTCCTCGGCGTCGATGTTCTTTACTTAAACCTGCCATGGTGAAGGAATTGACCCGGGCGATCGGGCTTTCAATCGTCCCTACCGAGATAGGTTCTAAGGTGAGACCAGTGAAATCCCGAACCCTTTCCATAGCTGTTCCGGAACCGGTTCCTCCAAATCCCACCAGACAGAGATCGGTCTTTCCCCTTCCCAACGGTGAAAGGTGACAGGTCCACAGTATGAGAATGGCGTGGTTACACCTCCGATCTTGGCCTTCGCTCGCACGAATAGATGAACTGAAATCCCAAGTGCCTTATGTGCCTCGATTCGCCTCCCAGCGGGGGAATTCATCGTTGTCCGATTCTGTGACTGCCATCGGAAGGTCGACGGCGTCTCGAAACCGTCGTTGTAGCGCTGTGCTTCCGGCTTCTCCTTTTTGTCGAGCGTCACAAAGAGCAACATCAATCCCTCTCGCTCAACCACGCCTGTCTGTGCTTCGAAGCCTTGGAACTCAAACCCGAAGAGGCCCGGCACATTCGCTCGTGGATAAGCATCCCAAAGACGGAGTCCTTCTTCTTCCATGGTGTACAAGGGTTCGAACGTGTAGACCTCGTTGTCGCGCGTGAAGGCGACGGTGAAGGTGGTTCCAGGCTGACCTGCATTGGGGCCGAACCATTTCCGGAGGAGGGTTGGGAGTTGGTTGGATGGATCATCGCCCTGGTGAAGGACATTGACGGCGATCTTGACGAAATTGGCTTGGTAGGTTTCGCCGTCTGCCACGACATCCACCCATCCATGGGGGATTCCGGCCATACGGTCTCGAGGTGGTAAGAATAAAATGGGTTTCCCTTCCGCTTGGGCCACCTTGCAGATGATGCGTTGGGCCTGACTCTGACTGCTGACCCGTCGGGCATAGACAGCCATCCGCCACTCGACCAATTCCTGGACCAGTTCTCGTGCGGACTCGTGCAGTTCGGGTGAGAGCTTGAAGGTCGTGGCTAACACGCCATCTTCATAGTTGAAATAGGACGTTCCATCGGTTCCACGGCCGTCGACCCACGCCTTGATTGGGTTTTCTTCCAGAGATTTCTGAAGCAGCGAGGGGGAATTCAGTGCGGCATCAAACTCGGTGCGAACGATGGAATACCGTCGCGCAAGCTCGACAACGCGGGATTGCAGGGTGGCCATCGGAATGGCGCCTGGGAACGCACCTTCGGCCAACATGGCCAGAAGCACGACCATTTTGAAGCTCTTGGACATGGGGGTTACTTCCAGGGCCTGCAGGAACTCGCCCAGTTCCTGAAGAGCTGAAACCTGGGGGGAGGTGAGATCGCCCATTTCCTTGACGAAGTTCAACCAGGAGCCATGGGACGAGCGAGCGGACTTGGGATCGTAGCCGTCGTGGAAGGTCTCGGTTGCGGATGGGCGATAGCCGTTTGTTTCGCGGAAGCCCACGTAATAGGCCTGGAGCAGTTGGTTGGCCTGGGGGGCCTGAAGGAGAGCCCGCATGATGTTGACGGCTTCCAGGTCATAGGTGACCGAACAGCCTGGGGGCAGGGCGAAGTTCCCGGTTTGAAGTAGGTCGAGGGCCTTGGATACCGCAGCGTCCCCCGCATCGAGTTGGAGAAGGGTTCGGGGTTTGACCAGGAAGGATCGGTGATTGCCGATGTAGTCAATCACAGTGAGACATTTATTTTCTAACCACCGTAGACCTCGGCCAAACTGCTGCAGCCATAGGATTTTTGATTCTGTGGGGCGGAGCATCATGATGGTGTCGAGCTGGGGTAGGTCGACGCCCTCATTGAACATGTCCACCGCGAAAAGGATGTCCAGGTCGCCCTGTTCCAGGCGCTCCAGGGAATGGGCTCGGGGGGCGCTCGTTTCACCGGAATGGACCGCCACGGCCCGAAGTCCAGCGTCAACAAAGAACTTGGCCATGAAGTCCGCATGGCGCTTGGAGACACAGAAACCGATGGTCCTTGAGCCGGAGCGCTTGCGGTACTGGCCGAGGGCGTTCTTGGCCCTGGCCTGGGTGGCCAGTGCGGTGGTCAGTTCTTCTTCGTCAAAGCGCCCGCTGCGCCATGGGATGTTGGTAAAGTCGACGATGTCCGGGACGCCAAAGTAGGCAAATGGAGAGAGCAATCCGCGGGTGATGCCCTCCACGAGATCGCACCGGTAGACCAGGTTCTCACCGCACAGGGCCAGAAGATCGCCCCCATCGGTTCGTTCGGGCGTTGCGGTGAGGCCCAGCAGGAATTTCGGCTCGAAATAATCAATCAAGGCGCGATAGGTCCTCGTGTCGGCGTGGTGGAACTCGTCAACCACGATGTAATCGAAATGATTCCGCCCGAAACGCCGGAGGTGATTTTGCTTATTAAGTGTCTGGATGGAAGCGAAGATGACGTCCGCTCCGGGGGCCTTCTCATCGCCGGTGTAATAGCCCAGCTTCGCTGAGGGTCGAATTCTTCGGAAGGTGGCGAGGGCCTGGCTTAGGATTTCCTCCCGGTGGGCCACAAATAGCACCCGGGTATATTCGGGATTCTGGCTGTCAAACGCGCTCAGCCAGGTCTTACCAAGGCCAGTGGCCAGGACCACCAGGCCAGCCCCTGCGCCTTGCTTTCGAGTCTGTCTTAGAGCTGCCAGCGCTTCTGCCTGGATGGGGTGGGGGGTGGGAATGATGGGTGCAGGTTCAGGGGGAACGGCGATCTCTGGGGTGGGCAACGTTTGGCGGCGCTGCTCATACCGGTCAATCCAATCGGGTGTGAGCGACTTGGTCTCCTCCCTGGCGAAGAGACGTTCAAAGCCTTCGACGATATGGGCGAAACCAAGTTGGTCGTGGCTGGTGACCACTCGATAGTTCCACTCAATGCCAGTCTTGAGGGCGGTCTGGCTCAGGTTGGAACTTCCCACGAAGGCGGTTCCTTCCTCGGGGCCCTGGTAGGTGATGTATGACTTGGGATGGAAGCTGGTGGATCCAGCTTCGAACACCTTCAACTGGATGTTGCCGGTCAGATCGCATAGGAGTCGCAGGGCATTGGGTTCACTGATGCCGAGGAAATCGCCCGTGAGAATCCGGACTCGGCCGCGGCGCTCGAGCACATCGCGAAGATGGGGCAGCAGCAAGTTGACGCCGCTTTGCATGGTGAAGGAGACGGCGATATCGACCCCGGTGGCCTTTCCCAGGTGGGCGATGAGGTGGGGCAAGAGGGGATCCTCAACCCCTCCGGCCACCAGGGACCGTGCGTGGGGTGTGGGGGTTGAAGGTAGCTTGAGGTAGTTCGCCAGTTGGGGGAGCACGTGGCGAACGCCGCCCCTGGGATCGAGAACGTCACCGGTATAGCGGGGGATCAGGTGGAGGTGTAGATGAGGTACGGTCTGCCCGCCTGCCGCCCCCACGTTCAGGCCAATGTTGTAGCCTGCGGGCTGATAGGACTTCTCTACTTCGACCCTGGCCAAGTCCAGCGCCCTAAAGAGCGCAGCCTGTTCTTCGGGTGTCGCGGAGAACCAATCCGGGGTGTGGCGTCGTGTGACGATCAAAGCGTGACCCGGGGAAACCGGGAAGGCGTCCCATAGCCCAAGGACAAGTTCAGCATCCAGAAACAGCCGCTCCGGGGCCGGATTGCAGAAGGGGCAAGGGCCGGTCATTGGAGGTCTTTCTGGCTATGGGTGTCGATGATTTTCATCTCACCGGTCAAACCCAGGGCGAGACACTCGGCGCAACGCCAACGGCGGATGGGGCGGCGGGCCCACCGGGTGGTCTGGCACACTAGGCACTGGTGGGCGTAACGGAACGGTGTCGGTGGGGAAGGGTTGCGGTTGGGAAGTGGGGGTTGCTCCCCCGGGCATTGGGCGGAGGGGATGAACCCTGCCTTGGTCACCAGCGAAGACCATTCAGGCCCATGGGGCTTAAGCCGGGGGCCGAACAAAAGGAAGACGGCGATATGGGCTGCCTCGTGGCAAAGGACATAGGGGAGTTGTTCCGGAGGCAGGTCGGCCCGAAGGGTGATGGTTCCTGTGGCGGGGTTACATCGGCCGAGGGACCTGGTCAGGCGCTTGCTGTGGAGGATGGTGAGGTTCCGCTCGAAGCCGGGGAGGCCCCATCGGCAGCCCCAGGGATGAAGGATGGCCGCCAGTTGGATGGGGGAGGGCTCCGGGGGTTCAGGCATCGTTGGTGCCTCTTTCCTGGAGAAACAGGGCAAAGCGCCGATCGCTGGGGGCCAAATCCATAAGGAGCATGGCGGGCATGGCCGCCCAGGCAAGGGCTGAGTGTTCAAGGCAAGCGGGTTCACCATCGATCTCGACCGGGTGGAACTCGATGACAAAGTTGGAGTCGGGATCGTTGATAGCAAAGAGTTGTCCACCGCAGGAACGGACCTCTACGCCAAGCTCTTCGGCCAGTTCCCGGTGGACAGCCGTCTGAAGAGATTCTCCCGGCTCCAATTTCCCCCCAGGGAACTCCCAAAGGTCGCCATGGCGCTTATGAGACGGGCGCTTGCAGATGAGGAATTGGCCATTGCGTTCTATCACGGCTGCTACTACGCGAATTTTGTCGACCCTGTTCACTGGCAGCTCATCAGAATTCAAGCGGGGCGCGGGATTGCCTGGTCAATGGATGGTTCTGTTGAGAATACCAGCTTTGAAACAAGGAATAGTGCTGTTTGGGGCTGCAGTTAATTCAGCTAGCCCCGCAAACCCCGTATAGATGGAGCCATGAGGAAACTCGCAGCTTGGCGCCAGAAATTCAAACGACGTCGGATTTATAGATACATCGGCTACCTCATGCCGTTGGAATTCGCGGCTCGGCATCACCATGTGTCCAGCGACAAAACCATTGACCCCGTGTTGCCTCAGCAAGAAACCCTACCGGGTGCCGTTTGGTTTTTTCAGCAGATAAATCCAGGCACGGTTGCGAAACACAGGGAACACGCGGAGCACCTGGAAACGCCTGGAGAAGAATAGGGTTATAGAGGGATCCAACCAGAGGAGCCCAGGGCCACCGAACGGTGAGTGCCGGCGATGTGCTGGCCCTACTCCTATACGGGGGTGGCTCCCGCGATTAATCCCGGGGTGAGGTCGAAGGCCGAGGGGCAGAGCCCCTGGCAAGGAATTTGTTGAGGCATGCCGATCATGGGTCAAGTTCGGTAACCAAGCCGATGAAACAACGGATTGGTTTCGGCATGGGAAAAGGTGAAGCAATGCGGCGGGTGATACCTCTTGACGACTTTGGCTCCTCCAGCAACTCTCCTCGCGCCCATTGGGGTGCCGACGGATTCAGCGATCAGCCTGGGGCTCCACGCCCTTGTCCTTGAACTCGACGATCACCAGCCCCAGTCCGGGGCGCGCCACCAGGAAGTCCGGTTCCCGGTCGCTGTTCTTCTCCGGGTCCAGGGTCCGGAGCCGCACAAAGACATGCGCCTCTGGTGGAAGCGCGCGCAGAGCGTTCAGCAATTCCTGTTCGCTGAACAGGTGCACGGTGATGCGGGCCGGGTGGAGTGAATGGTTGGCATGGGGTTCATATAAGGATGTTACGGTGATCCAGTCGCAGCCCATCAAGGACTGCCGGTGGGTCTTCTCGGGTCCGGGCCAGGCGGGGCTTCCAGGTGGATGGCCTGGACCAGGCGAGGATCGATCCCAGCCTTCTGCCTTACCCGGCGGTCCAGACCCCTTGGCCGATTGGGCATTCCGTCCCGGGTCCATGGGCTGCTGATCTACAATGGGCTGAACCCCCTACAACTTGGTGTCCCATGCCACGCCGCGCCGCCGTCCAAACCGAAGGCCTCGTCCGCCGGGAGAACCTGCTGGAGACCCTGGCTGCCCTCCGGGAAGCTGGGGAGGCCGGCATCACCCGGCTGGCTCTCATGCAGAAACTGGGGACCAGCATGCGCACCGTGGACCGGGCTATGGCGCTGCTGGAGAACCAGGGGGCCCGGCTGGACCGGGTCAAGTCGGGCCAGCCGCTGGTCCAGCACCTTGTTCTGAGGAAGGGGCCGGCCTGGGACGAGCACGTGACGCCCGCCGCAAGGCTGGCACTACGGCTGGCCGGTATCTCCCTCACCCAGAGCGGGACCATGCTCTGGCAGGAGAAGCTGGACACCCTGGAGGAACTGGCCACGGACCGGATGTCCCACAAGGACCGGCGGATGTTCGAGCGGCTCGTGTCCGTGCTGCGGGTCCAGGGCGGGGTGGACGATCCCATCGAGACGCCGGATTTGCTTGAGCCCCTGCTGCGGGCCCTGGAGGAAGGGCGGGAGATCGAGGTGGACTACCAGGCTGTGGGCGCCCCGGCGGCCTCGACCCGGACCGTGGTGCCCTACGCCATGACCCATGACCTGTTCTCTGGCGGCTGCTTCCTGCTGGTCTGGGACCTCAAGCGCAAGGCACCCATCCACCTGCGCCTGAACCGGATCGGCGCGATCAGGGTGGGCACGCGCCCGGGGGTGATCCCGGACCCGGATCTGATGGAACGCATGGTCCGCTACCAGATCGGCGGCTGGGCCTCGGCAGACGAGCTGTTCGAAGTGACCGCGGTGATCCAGGGCCAGCACTGGGTCCAGGCCTTCAAGGAGGCACCGCCGGCGCTGCCCGATTTCCAGGCCCACCCCAGTGCCGACGGCCATTGCACCAGCGTCCGGTTCAAGGCCAACCACGAGCTGGGCGCCCTGCGCTGGCTGCTCCAGTTCGGGGCCGCCGCCGAGGTCCTGGGGCCGGACTGGTTGCGGGAGAAGATCCGGCAGCAGCATGCGGATGCCATGGAGCATTATCGCGGCTGACGAGAGCAAGGGGGGCAGTGCCGGGTGTCTCCGGATGGCTGGGTCCGAACAGACAGTGGCTGACCTGGGGCGATCCCCATACTGCACGGCAAGGGCCGCACCGGCCCGGCCAGAGATAGGGGAGGGGCCGCCCTTGGCAGTCGACCGGAAGACCACCATCCACAGCAGGGCGAACCCCCGGGAGATGCCCTATCGTGGGTGGGCCTGGCGGGGCGCTGAGTTGTCCCCTGGGCGCCTTGCCCATTTCACCCCGGGCCGGATCGTGAAACACCTGGGGACGGCGGTCCTGGCTTCGGAATGCGCCGCCGGGTGGCCCATCCAGTTCCTGGTGTTCGTCCATCGCGGCTGGAAGAACCGGTCTGGGACGGTGCTGCCGGCCAATGCCTGCTTCGAAGTGCGGGCCATCCTTCCCATTCCGGGTGGCGGGGTGTGCGTGGCGATGGAACAGGTGGAGGAGGGAAGTCCGCCTCTTCGGGTTTTCCAGCGCCGGTTGCGGCGCTGGCTGGACCGTGCGCTGGAGACTCGGTCCGCTGCGGAGGTGGAGCGGCGGGGGGATTGGCAGGAACCCTTCGCACAGTGGTTGCCGCAGTCGAGGCCTGGGGATTCGCCGGTGGAGGCGGTCTGCTACGACTTCGAAGAAGCCGTGCGTTTCGCTTCCGCCTGGACGGGGGTGGACGAGGGTCTGGTCTGGAGGATCCTGGAGGCGCATGGGCGATACCTGGAACTGGCCGGGATCGCCGTTGTGGAGGAGGACGCCGCGCTGCGGAGGGAGCGGGAAGCGATACGCGGCTGGCTGCCGGGAACACCAGGTGTAGTGGGGCAGGGCGCGGAGGAGTACGTCGCCTGGGCCACCGGGATCAGCCGGGAGGTGGCCGCAGCGGTGGATCGCGGCGAAATGGCTTACCTGGACCACCTGGGGTTGATCGAATGGGCGTGTGAAGGGGAACGGGACGAGTGTCTGGGGATTCCCGATTGGGTGCGCCAGGGGCGGGAGAAGGCGGCTCGAAGACCTGGCCGGAAAGCGTCAGAAAATGACGGCCCCGCGGCCGTATGATGTTCCGGCACCCATTCAGGCCCGGCATTCTGCCAGCACCATCTGGGGGCCGCACGGGTTCATCCTGACGGAGGTGGTGTTCCGCGGCGCCGGGTCGGGCCATGAACTCTATGTGGCGCTGAGGGTTTTCTCCCTGACGGCAGGCTAGGCCCGCGGAAGGGGGGCTCTTCCACTGACTTTGGAGCTCCGACCATGAAGCAGACCAGCGAGACCCATCCTCTCAGGATCAACCCGGTGAACGTGCCTGGGGCCGCCGGTGTGATCGGCATGACCCTGTGTCCCGGGAAGGTCCAGCGGAGCGCCCTGTCCGGGCACTGGGAACGGGATCTCGCCACCGACCTGCGGGCGATCCAGGACTGGGGCGCGAGCATGCTGGTGACCCTCATGGAGCCGGAGGAACTGGCGACCTTCCAGGTCGGCGACCTGCCGGAGCAGGTGCCCCATGGGGTGGAGCACTTCCTCCTGCCGATTGTCGACGGCGGAATCCCGGATACTGGATGGGAGCGGGCGTGGGCCCGCGCCGGTACGAAGATCCGCACCGCGCTCGCGGCCGGCGCCAAGGTGGTCATCCACTGCCGCGGCGGCCTGGGGCGGACCGGGACGGTGGCAGCGCGGCTCCTGGTGGAATTCGGGATGGACCCTGATGAGGCTATCGCCGCCGTGCGCAAAGCCCGCCCGGGGGCGATCGAGAACGCCTGGCAGGAGGACTACGTGCGGCGGCAAATGCCCCTGGTGCCGCTGGCGCCCCGGCCCTACCTCCGGATCCCGCCGGACCGGGCCAGCCGATTCCGGGGCTGCCTCCTGGGCGGGGCGGTGGGGGATGCGCTGGGGGCGCCGGTGGAGTTCATGGATCTGCCCGCCATCCGCAAGCGGTTCGGTCCGGACGGGATCAGGAACCTGGCTCCGGCCTACGGACGGCTGGGGGCGATCACCGACGACACCCAGATGACCCTGTTCACGGCCGAGGGGGTCCTGCGGTCGCACGTGCGGAGCGCGGGCCTTGGGCCCACCAGCCTCCCCGGCATCGTCGGGCATGCTTACCTGCGCTGGCTGGCCACCCAGGAGGTGGAGGGCCGAGCCGATGGTATCGGCAGGGACGGCTGGCTCTTCGGGCAGCGTGAGCTGTTCTCGCCCCGGGCGCCGGGGAACACCTGCCTCTCGGCGCTGGCCGCCAGGGAAGGGGTCGGCGATGTGACGCCCGCCAGCAACCGGTCCAAGGGCTGCGGCGGGGTCATGCGGGTGGCTCCGGTCGGGCTCTATGCCGCCAGCCTCGGGTTATCGCCGGACCAGGCGTTCGCCTGGGGGTGCGAGGTTTCGGCCCTGACCCATGGGCATCCGTCCGGGCAGTTGCCTGGCGGAGCCCTGGCGCTGATCATCGAGGAGACGGTCCGGGGCCGTTCCCTTCCGGCGGCGGTGGCATCCGCGAAAGTTAACTTGCGCCGGCAGACGGCCCACGAGGAGACCCTCGCAGCGGTGGTGGCAGCGGAGTCGCTCGCCGCAAGCTCCAGCCCGGCCGATGAGGCTTTGCCGCAACTGGGGCAGGGGTGGGTGGCCGAGGAGGCGCTCGCCATTGCCCTGTTCTGCTCCCTGCGGGCGCTGAACCTGGAGGAGGGCGTGATCATGGCGGCGAACATTACCGGGGACAGTGATTCCACGGCTGCCATCACCGGGAACATCCTCGGGGCGATGCTGGGGGTCCATGAAATCCCGGACCGCTGGCTGGAGCAGCTGGAGTTGAGGGAGGTCATCACCGAGATGGCGGATGACCTGGCTTCGGTGGCGGATTGGGTGATCGGGGAGTCCAACCCTGGCACTCCGGCGCGGGAACGGGAGCAGGCCTACTGGGCCAGGCGCTATCCAGGCTGGTAGGCATTGGACGAAACCGATTAGAAAAAGGAGGTTTGTCCGCCCATGAACCTTCCGGCATCGGGAGCCGTTTCCTTCGAAGAGGCGGTCGGATTGTGGTCCCGTTGCACGATCATGACCCCCATCCTCCCGCCTTCCTCCAGCCAGGGATCTTCATCGAAAACCCGGTCCATGGCCCGCCCCATGAACAGCCACTTCGCCGCCCGGGTGATTCCCACGAAGAGCATCCTCCTCCTGGCCGGACCGGCATCGCGCGGGAAGGACTCGTTCTCCAGCAGGGGCAGGAAGACGCTGTCGAACGAGATCCCCTTGGCGCTGTGGTAGGTGCACAGCTTCGGGACGTTGTTGCTGAAATCTGCTTCCGCCTCGCCCGGGTCCAGTCTGGGCAGCGCCAGTTCCACCGGGATGCCTGCCTGGCGGAAGCGGTCCGCGAGCTGGCGCACCTGGTGGGTCCGCGGCAGCAGGACGCCGATGCGCTCGCCCAGGGACAGGCGCTGCCGGACCAGACCCAGCATGCGGGCATCGACCCCGTCCTGACCGGCGCCGAAGCAAGCCAGGGGCTTCTGGCCGGCGATCCGCGCCTCCCGGGCCTGGGCCAGGAACCTGGAGCGCTCGCCGGGGTCGTCCAGGAAGCCCGCTGCGAAGGTGGCCACTTCCCGCCCGCAGCGGTAGCCCAGGTCCACCCGCAGCGACGGATCCGCCGGCTGCAGCCCGAGAGCCGCGCGCACCTGGGCTGGGGTGCTGCCTCCGGGGAAGATACGCTGGCTGGGGTCCAGGGTCACCAGCACGTGCTTCGCGGCCCGTGCGAGGATGCGGAAGGCCTGGGGGGGTAGGTCCTGGCCTTCGTCCACCAGGGCCGCATCCAGGGTGCCCCCGGCCAGGCCGGCCTCAACCAGGTGGCGCTCTACGTGGTCGCGCATGCGCTGGAAGTCGGTCTGGCCGCAATCCCTGGGCAAACGGGTGCTGATGTGCCGGCGGTGCAGGTCCAGGCACCAGGCGTCGAAGGTGGAGAGGATGCTGCGAGGCAGGCCCAGCAGGTCGAGGGAGGAGCCCAGGTAGCCCTTGAGCACGTTGGTGTAGGTGAAGATCCGCATCTCCTTCGGGCCGATCTTCCGGCAGTCCCGGAGAGTGGCGGCGCGGTGCAGCAGCAGGGCGGTCTTGCCGGAGCCCGCGAAGCCTTCCACCACCAGGTGCCGGGTCAGGCCCTGGTCCAGGACCCGCAGCTGGGCGGGGGAGAGGGCGCCGGCGGGGGCGAGCCAGCTCATGGCGCGGGGCGGAGGATGGGCAGGTCGCCCGCGACCGGGGCGGGGCCGGTGCGGTCGTCCGGGGGGGTCGCGCTGCGGGCGCGGGCGAGGAGATCGTGTCGGCCGGCCAGGGTGGCGGCCCGGGTGTACCAGAGGCGCTCCCAGGAATCGAGCAGTTCAGGGGGCTCGGAACAGGCCAGGGAACGCTCGGCTTCAGCCGTGGATTCGCGGTCGCGGCCCAAGGCCTTGAGGATCTGGGCGCGCTGGGCGCGGGTGGGCGGGGAGGGGTCCCGGTCCTTGGCCAGCTCGCGCAGAGCCTCCTCGGGCCGGCCCTGGCCGGAGTGGGTCAGGGCCAGGTTGAAGCGTGGGATGTCCCATCCGGGGTCCACCCGCAGGGCTTCCTGGTACTCCCGGACCTCCCGGTCGGGCTCGCCCAGGCGGCCGTAGTAGATGCCCATGAGGTTCAGCCGGTAGGCGCTCTCCCGGCCTTCCAGGCGGTCGGCGGTGCGCAGGCATTCCAGGGCTTTCTCGGTCTGGCCGATCTCGGCGTAGTCCTTGGCCAGGGCCTCGAATGCGCGGGCGTCGTCCGGGCCCAGGCGGGCCTTCTCGCGCAGGCCGGCTTCGTTCTCCTCGATGCGGGCGCGGACGGCGTTTGGGTTGACGGTGTGGGTGAGGGGGTTCTCGTGGTGGACCTCGAAGACCTTCGCGGGGTGCCGGGTCAGCCAGGCGCGGCACTGGAATTCCTGGGCGGCGGTGAGGCGGTATCCAGGGTGATGGGGTCGCCCTTGGCCACCTCGGCGGCAAGCTCCCAGCGCTCCTCCAGCACGGTGCGGCGGGCGCCCTGGGCGCGCAGCTCCAGCTTCATGGCTTCGGCGCCGGCGCGGGGGACGGCCAGGAGGTCCACCCGCATGAAGCCCCCGTCGGGGGGGAAGGGCAGGGGGGCGCCGGAGGGGACCAGGGCCAGCGGGTCGGAGCCCTGGGTGACCAGGGCCAGTTCGTCCGGGGTCACCGGCTGGATGAGGGGGCGCCCGGCAACCTGGATGGCCAGGGCGTGCCAGGCGGCGCCGCGGCTGACGCAGGTCTTGGCGTCGTCGGGGTCGGTGTGGCGCAGGATGGCGGCCTTGGGGAACATGCCCTGGAGAGCGCGGCGCACCTGGGGGATGGCGGAACTTCCGCCCACCAGGAGCACGGCGTCCAGCTCGGCGGGGTCCAAGCGGGCCCGCTCCAGGGCGTCGGCCAGGGGTGCGAAGACGCTCTGGCTGAGGCGGTATTCGGTCTCCCGCGCGCCCAGGTGCTCGGGGTCCAGGAAGGGCGCGAGGATCTGTTCGAAGGTGGGCAAGTCCAGGCTGGGGGTGGGGAGGCGCAGTTCCCGGTCTGCCACCTGGAGGGTCAGGGTGGGCAGGGTGGTGGCCAGGGTGGCGTGGTCCTCGGGGCGAAAGCGGCCGAAGGCCTCCAGGCGCTCCACCTCGCGGCAGAGGGATTCCTTGAGGGCTTCGGCGGTGCCGCGCAGGTGCGGGAAGAGGACCCGGCGCTTCTCCGCCCAGGTCAGGTCCAGGCGGCCCATGCCGTTGGCCTTCAGCAGTTCCGGCAGGAGGTGGGCGTCGACAATGGCGTCGTCCAGGTCGCCGCCGCCCAGGCGGTGGTAGCGGGAGGTGGCCAGCAGCCGGGCCGGGACGGGACTGCCGGGGCTGGGCGCGCCCAGTTCGGCGATGGAGACGTCGCAGGTGCCGCCGCCGAAATCGAACACCAGGATCCGGGCGGGGACGCGCCGGTGCACGAGGTCGCTGTCGGGGTGCTGGACCAGCCAGTCCAGGAGGGCGGCGGTGGGTTCGTCCAGCAGGTCGTGCTCCTGCAGGTCCAGGCCGGCCATCAGGGCGGCGGCGAGGGTGTCCTTGCGCTGGGCCAGCTGGAAGGCGGCGGGGACGGTCACGGTCACCCGCTGGGGGGTGCCATGGGCTTCGGCGGCTTCCTGGACGATGAAGCGGAGGATGTGGCCGGCCACCTTCCAGGGGCGGTCCAGGCCCTCGGGGGCGGAGGGGTAGCGCTTGCGCAGGCCCATGTCGTTCTTGCAGTCGTAGAAGAGGCTGCGCTCGTACACCGGCCAGCCCCGCCCGGGGCTGGAGCGCAGGCGCCGGGCGCCCTCGCCGATCCAGGTGCCGCCTTCGGGGTCCAGGACCACCACTGAAGGCACCCGGACCGCCATGACCGGGCCTTCCCGGGTGGGTTGTTGGAGGGGCAGGGTCTGGCAGGAGGCGGTTCCGGGGGCCTCGCCCGGAGCCAGGCGGATGGCGGAGGCCACCGAGTGGGTAGTGCCCAGGTCGATGCCCAGCACGTGGGCATGGGTGCCCTGGTTGGCGGTCAGGGTCGCAAGGTGGCCGAGCATGGGGATACCTCCGCGCTCCGCAGGGAGAATCGGGCTTGGCCCAAGGGTGGGCGATCGCGGTGGACAAATCCTGTCGTCCGGCGGGTACCGGAACGGAGGCGCCCCGGCCGCTGGACCACCCTTTGCCGGCGGGCATCGCCCATGGGGCGGAGCGACAGCCTCTGTCCTTCGGGAACACCTATCCTGTCTGCAGAGAGAAGGAGCCATCGTCGTGATTTAGCCCCGCTTACCGCGAGGGGAAACAAGGTAGCTAAACGGGGCGTAGACCAAGGAGGTTGCGTATGCCTGCCACTTCTCGAAAAACCCTCCGCCTGATCAAGCGGTACGAATCTGGGGAGCGGTCCCCGGAGCTGATCCAGGCCCTGAACGAGGCCGCCTGGGACGGTTTCCACGACCCCTGGGAACCGCCTCCCGGCGGCAAGGAGGTCGTGGTCAAGGAAGGAGGAGCCGCCATGGACCCGGAGACCATCCAGCCGTTCACCCTGGACACCATCGAGCGCCTGCTCAGGCGCAAGGAAATCTCCTACTGGAAGTCGGACCAGAAGACCTGCCTGGTGTTCCTGGGCTACGACCAGGATTCCGACCGCTGCCTGCGGTCCAGCCACTGCATCGAGGGCAAGACGGAGTCCATCTACTGCCTGCGGGTGGTGGGGGACCGGCGGGTGGACGCCAAGGACTACGGGCGGGCCCGGGAACTCTGCGACCAGTGGAACGCCAGCTACCGCTGGCCCCGCGCCTACCTGGAAATCCCCGCCCTGGCGGACAGTGCCGGTGTCCTGGCTTCGGGCCTGCTGGCGCTGGACTACCAACTCGATCTGGAGAAAGGGATCCACCAGTCCCTGTTCGACGACCTGGTGGAAGGCGCGGTCTTCGCCTCCTTCTCCTTCTGGAAGATGGCGAAGGAGGAATTCGGCCTGTAGCGCAAGCGGAGGCCCTACCCCCTCCCGGGTGGTGGGGCCTTCCTGGTGGAACTGATGAAGGGGAATCCGGGCGGTTCTGGTGTCAAGCATGCTGGGGGGCGATCGGGTCGCCCTTGAGGTCCAGCAGGCCCTGCAGGGCTTCCAGGCGAGGGGTCTGTTCCCAGGTGGAGCCTTCCCGTTTCCGGCCGAAGTGGCCATAGGCCGCAGTGGGAAGGGACTTCGGCCGGCGCAGGTCCAGGGCCTCCAGGATCGCCGCCGGACGCAGGTCGAACAAGCGCTTCACGGCATGCTCCGCCGCCGTTTCGGGCACCCTCCCAGTGCCGTGGAAATCCAGGAGCAGGCTCACCGGCTCCGCCATGGCGAGGGCGTAGGCTGACAGGTCCCCAAATTCCCCAAGCACCCAATAAAATCAATTTTCTTAATGTTGGCTTTTTGCCAATTTGAGCCTTAGTCTTCAACTTAGAGGGCGACTAGTGCAGCGTCCGGCAAGTTCCGTCAATAATTCTCCGGTGTGAGGTAGGGACCGAGCATGTCGACAACCGCCTGTATCATCTCCTCCCGGGTCCCCTCGTCCGGCAATGGGTCCCACCGCCCGGTATGGGAACGGAATGCGGCTCCATAAGAACAGGAAGTCAGTGCGGTGAGGCGGGCGACGGTGTCCAGTTCACCATCGGCGTCCATCTGGATCAGGTAGTGCGGGCCGTGGGGTTTCACCTTCACTTGGTCATGGCCCAGGGCCTCTTGCAGTTGCTTCTGGATCTCGGCAGCGGTGGCGCGGGCGTGGGGGCTTGGCATAGGGCTTCCTCCCGGGCTTGCGCTTGGGTTCGCCCGTCTGGAGTTGGAACCCGCGAAAGCTCCATTTGAATGGCCTTGGGACCCGGTTCCGTTCCGCAAAGAATTGCAGGGTCCGCTCCCGAAGGTGAGCCGTGCTGGTATGACTGGCATGGCGCAGGCAGCGCCGGGAGTAGGCGCTCAGGAGCAGTTCCACCTGGTTGACCCAGGACGCATGGATGGGCGTGAAGTGGAGATGGAAGCGCCCCTGGTGCTTCCGGTTGAAGTCGGCCCACTGGCCGGGAAGGTGAGTGTGGAGGTTATCCCAGACCACATGGATGGGGCCCTCCGGGTACTCCTTGGCCACCTGCTCCATGAAGGCAAGCAGATCCGCCTGGGTGCGCCGCGCCCCGCAGGTGGCCACGGTCCGGCCCGTGTGCACATCCAGGGCGGCGATCAGCGCCTGGGTGCCATGACGGATGTACTCGAATTCCTGCCGGCGGACCCGCCCGGGACGTGGCGGCCGGTCGAGGTGGATCCGCTCGGTGGCCTGGATTCCGGTCTTCTCGTCGATGGACAGCACCCGACTGCCTGCCGGCGGCCTGTGGTAGAGGTCGCAGATCTCATTCACCTTCTCCCGGAACTGGGGATCCTGGCTATGCAGCCATTGGTGGCTCTTGTGCGGGTGCAGGTCTCCCACGCTGAGGATGTGCTGGAGATGGCTCCGGCTGACGACGATCCCGTGGACCTTGGCCCGATCCACCACCTCGTTCAGAGTCGGGGTAGGGCGACCATCCGCTTCGGCCGGCTCGCAGGCGAGGGAGATCAGTTGCAGGCGCTGGGCCTCGGTAATGCGCGCTGGGTGTCCCGAACGGGGCAGGTCCGCCAAGCCGTCCTTCCCACGGCAGGCTGCGCGCCCGCGCCACCGGGACACCGTCTGCTTAGATACCTGCACCATCTTGGCGATGGCGGTGGTGGACTCGCCGCGCTCCGCCAACAAGGCGATGCGGGCCCGCTCGACTTCCCGCTGTGGGGCCGTTCGCCGCCTCGTCAGGGCCTCCAGGGCGTCCTTCTCATCAGCAGTCAATGCCACATACTGGGCGGGGCGTCCGCGGCCCGTGCCACCCAGTGCCGGGATGAGTTGGTTTGTTCAACGAACTACACGGACGCTGCACTAGGCCAGGCATCCGGCTCTTCGTTCCGGCCGCCAGCCGCTCACCAAGGGTGGCTGCGAACCGGAATATGGACAGATCCCGGACCCCTGCCTGGACCCACGGGTCCATGTCCAGGGAACTGGTCGCCGGAGTGATGACCTTGGTGATGCCCCTGATCCAGTTCGTGCAGACCACTGCCCTGTGCCGGCCGATGCGGGAACCTATCCGGCGGATAGCGAGCCTGCCGGAGATGACGCGCCGGTGCGACGCCTTCCTGTTCGCCGCGGCCACGGCGGTGCAGGAGCGGATGACCCACTTCGGCGTGACCTTCAATCCGACCCAGGTGCTCGGGGGGAGGTAGGGGCCCGGGCGGCCGGGCGGACCTGGGGAGGCCCTACAGGATGGTGCAGCCTTCCCCGCACCGGCGCCTGGATTCCACGTTCTCCCGTTCGTAGTCCCCGAGGGCCATGGGGCTAAAGGTCGTGCCGTCCGCGGCGCAGGGATCCTGGCGGGTCAGGTATTTCAAGCCGTTGATGTCGCCCTCCCCGAGGGTGCCCGGATTCCTCTCCCGCATGCGGCATTCCAGGCCGGCAGGGATCCCCCTCCTGATCCCCTCCCGGAGTCTTGCCTCCTGGCCCGCCGTGAGGCCGCCGTATTCCCGCCGGGTACGCTCGATATTCTGTTCGATGTACTGGTCGACCCTTGCTTCATCCGGGCGCCCGAACATATGGCAGCATTCGCGCATGACCTGGTCGCGCTGGGGAGCTCCGAAGGGTTTCTCGAAGTGGTCCAGGCCCAAGGCATGAAGCAACTCATGGAGAACGACGAAGGGAATGCCCCCGCGCCGGTGGTCCAGGGCGTCCAGGAGCTCCCGCTTCAGGGTGATGGTGGCTCCGAACACTTCCTCCGGGAAGATGAAGCCCCCGATCCCATGCAGCTTCGTCTCTCCCGCGCGATCCACGCCGACGGCCTTCCCGGGTTCCCCCACCTGGACCAGGATGTGGCCGGGCCGGCCCTGGATGGCGGCAGGGTTCTCGTTGAAGACCTCTTCGACCTGGAGCCGTCCCGGGCCGATCTGTGCGTTGATCTGCTCGACTGCGCCGTGGATCAGTCCCCGGATGGATCCGAGGAGAATCTTATCCTCATGGCTTGGGGCCACCAGGTGGATGGTGAACGTGATCGGGGCCAACCGGTCGGTCAGCGTTGCGAAGCCATGGACGCCCGGTTCCAGTTCATGGGCCCCGCGCCCCCTGGGCCCGGCCGCCGCACCGCCCCGGGCTTCCGGGTTCCCGGATGCGGAGCAGGCGGCCGCCGGGGCCGGGCCATTACCACCGGCGCGGGCGGTGGAAGCCAACAGGAGGATCGAGCATGCAAGGGTAAAGGTGAGCTTCATCGGGTTACCTCTTTCTTTCATTATGCTTTATTTATATGAAAGGTTTCCAAATCCGGAGGAAAATCCCGGCCGCGCCCCGGGCGCCCCCCAGCCGGCGCCCGGGGCGGCGCTCTCGGACTTTGGCATCCAAGGCACCGCCAGCCCCCAAGGGAGCGCGCCCGCCGCCACCCGATGCCGGATCCAGAGTCCGGCCGGCGCCGCGATGCCCTGGGTGCTCCAGACCAGGGACAACGCGATCCACATCCAGGAACCATCTCCGGCGGTAGGGGCGGGTCAGAACTCGGCCACCGGGTAGGCGGTCACCACCTCGGTGCTGAAGAGCAGCATGAACTGGCTGAGGCCACCCACCAGTCCTGGTAGCCGAATTCCCACATGTCCAGCAGGTCTGGGTTCACGGCCATGACTTGAGGCCGAGGGGATCGAACTACGGTTCCTGCTGGTTGCCGCACAGATGTACGGGATTCGGGGGCAGGCCAGCGGTGCTGGAGCCGGCCATCCGCAAGCCGGTGGTGTCAGGGCTGGAGGGGCGAAGGGTGAACGGTGAGACGAGGTAGGGATGGCGGTCACTGCGCCAGTTCCTGCCGCAGGAATTGCGCCAGCCGCCTGACGGCCGGCGCGCTTTCCGTGGAATCTCCCAGCAGGCCCAGTTCCAGGTCCCGGAGCACGGGCAGACCCTGGGGCTCGCCGATGATCCGGAGGGCCGGCGGCACGCTGCAGCGGGCCAGGCCGGCCACCGCCAGCCCGGACTGCACGGCCGCGATCAGGCCCAGGGTGCTCTCACTGGAGTAGGCGCTGCGGTAGGACCGGCCGACGTGGTTCAGGCCTTCGAGAAGGTTCCTGCGGGCGGCACAGTCCTCGAACAGGGCCAAGGGCAAGGGGTCCTCTTCCCAGGTGGCATGGTCCGGAGCGGTGACCCACACCAGGTTTTCCCGCCGCAGGACCTCCAGTGGCTGGTCCGGCAGCCGAGTGATGATCGCCAGGTCGAGCCGGCCCTGCTCGATGGCCGGGACCAACCGCCGGGATGGCTCACAGGCCAATTCCACGGTCACCTGGGGATGCTCGCGAGCAAAGCTGGAGAGCGCCGGCGGCAGCAAAGCGGCCGCATAATCGTCCGGCACCCCCAGCCGCACCCGGCCACGCTCCTGGGGGCGGCTCACGCTGGCAAAGGCTTCGTCCGAAAGCCGCAGCAACCGCCGCGCGTAGACCAGGAAATCTGCTCCGGGCGAATTGGGCTTCACAGTGCGCGGGCCACGCACCAGCAACTGGCGGTCGACCAACTGCTCCAGGCGCTGCATCTGCATGCTGATGGCGGATTGGCTGCGGCCGATCCGGGGTGCGGCGTTAGAGAAGTTGCCGGTCTCGCAAACGGCAACGAAGGTTCTGAGCAGGTCCAAGTCTAGGGGCGCGGTCATGGTGCTATCAGTGTTCCTGATGGATGCCATAAAATCTATTCGTTTGATTGGAAACTTAGTCCAACCCAGACTGGTCGTTCCACGTCCTGGCACTGGAGCCGGAACCCGCGGGACCGCAGAACCACCACCATGATCCGAAGCATCCGATCCTTCTTGGAGCATGCGAATGCAATTAACAGACTTCAAGATCCTCACCTTCGACTGCTACGGGACCCTCATCGATTGGGAGACCGGAATCAGCAATGCCTTGACGCCCCTGGCTGAGCGGGCCGGGAAGATCCTTACCAAGGACCAGAGGTGCGAGGCCCATGCCAAGTTTGAAGCGGCTCAGGAAGCGGAGACGCCGACCCTTCGGTACTCTGAGGTGCTGGAGAAAGTTCATGACCGCATTGCCCAGGAATGGGGCGTACCCCCCATCCCCGCGGAATCCCGGGCCTACGGGCGGTCAGTGAAAGACTGGCCGGCCTTTCCAGATTCTGCCGAGGCCCTGCAGTATCTGAAAAAACACTTCAAGCTGGTGGTCCTTTCCAATGTCGACCTGGTTAGTTTCAGGGCCAGCAATCCAAGGCTGCAGGTGGATTTCGACCAGGTCTTGACGGCCGAGGAGATCGGTTCGTACAAGCCTGACCTTCGGAACTTCAAATATATGCTCCGGAAGATGGAAGCTGCCGGCTACCGAAAGGAAGACATCCTCCACACCGCCGAAAGCCTGTTCCACGACCACCTGCCAGCCAACAAAATGGGCCTGGCTTCGGCTTGGATCCACCGCCGCGCCGGCAAGTCCGGCCACGGTGCGACCTTCCCCCAGGAAGCCATGCCTGAATACACATTCAGGTTCAACAGCCTGGGGGAGATGGCGAAGGCCCACCAACTGCTTTTCCAACACTGAGGAAGTCCTTTGCAGCCACCCGGCCATAAGCGGATCACCGACCACTGGAAGGGGGTCGCCTACACTTTGGCCGGGGCCTTGCTGTTGAGTCCAGCGGGGCTTTTCATCAAGGTCCTGGACCAGGGTCCCTTCCAGATCAACCTTTACCGTTCGCTGGTGGCCGCCTTGACCATCATTCTGGTGCTGCGGCTGCGCCGCCAGCCGCAGCACCTGGACCTGAGCCCAGCGAGCCTTGCCTGCGGTTTCTGCTACGCGCTGGTGATGGTGTTGTTCGTGGCGGCCACCAAGCTCACCACCGCCGCCAACGCGGTGCTCCTTCAGTACACGTCACCGGTGTTCCTGCTGGTGCTGGAACCGTGGTGGTTCCACCTGCCCTTCTCACGCCGGGACCTGCTGGCAGTGGTGGCCTGCTTGGCCTCCCTGGTGCTGTTCTTCACCGGGCACCTGGAACGCGGGAGCACCCTGGGCAACCTGTTGGCGCTGGCCTCTGGCCTCAGTCTGGCCCTGGTCTCACTGATCCTGAAGATCATCCAGCAACGCCACCCGGAGCGAGAGCCATACGGCCTGGTGATACTCGGCAACGTGATGGTGGTCGCCATGTGCCTGCCGGTCGCGCTTCCGAACCTTGCTGTGACTGCCAAACAGGCCCTTGCCTTGGTTTTCCTTGGTGTGTTCCAGATCGGGTTGAGTTGGATGTTTGTGGCGGCGGGGCTGAAATACATTTCAGCAACCACGGCCGTCCTCACCCGCATGTCGGAGGCGGTGTTCTGCATCGTGTGGGTGGCCATCGGGATCCACGAACTGCCTTCGAGGTCGTCCCTCCTGGGTGGAGCGATCCTTTTGGGAGTCCTGGTCTGGTACAACTTGGGAGGTGTCAAGGCCAAGAATTCGACCGTCCACAAGCCAGATCCAGGGGCATGCCGTGATAGGGCTGTCCAAGTAAGAGTCCAATCGGGTAGGCGCCTACTGGAATAATTGTGAGCTTTCGGCTGGCGAGCGCATAGGCTCCCGCAAACCCAAAGTTCACGGTTTCAGCGAACGACGCTCAGGCTACACAGCCGTACCGAAAAGACACGATCTACCTGGAGTCATGCGGTGAGGCCGGAATACTTGGCGACCTGCTGGGCTGCGATCCGGCCGCGCTAGGCATGGCAGGCCGGTGTGCTGTTAGGGTACTCAAGGACCTACGGCCGATGACAGGGCGTGGCCGCTACGTGTTCCCGAGCGCCAGGACGGCAGCCCGGCCCATGAGCGACAACGCGATCCTGGCTGCCATGCGTAGGATGTACGAACTCTGCCGACTTCCCCCAGGGGCTGGTGGCCGACCTATGACCGGCCCGCTGAAGGGAGCTGGTCAGCGGGGTTGTCCTTTTTTGGGAAACTTTCCAACCCCTACGGACATATTTTCCGTCGCCTGCGCCTGGCCGGCTGGTCCAGACACCCATGTGCGCCCCCACCCCCAGCACGCCGATGGCGGCCCTCCTGGACCAGAATGGCCAGCCGGGCATCATCCACCAGCGTTCCGCCCTGTCCGAGCAGGTCCAGCCCTTGGAGAGCTTCGGCACCCGGTCAGTGGTCCTGGGCCTGATCCGGCTGCTGCGGCGGCGCGGGATCCTGGGGGATCACGAGCTGCAGCGGCTGCTCAACAACCTGGCGGAGACCGGAGAGATCGATCCGACCAAGTGAGCCGGGTCCAACATTCCTAGCGGCGACGAAGGAACGGGAGGCGAAGGCGGTTCAGGGGAGTTCCGGCAGCTCGGCCAGGTTTCCGAGTTCCTCCCAGTCCGGTTCCGCGCAAAGGTCCCCCTGTTTCCCGGGGGCCAAGCTGGACCCGGGCAGGCTGCCATGGCCAGCCGGATCGGCACTGGCCGCCCGGGAATCCGGGCCCAGACCGCCGGAACCGTCCGCAGCCGCCGGGGCTGGCCGGGCGGGGGCCGCGGCCGCTTCGACCCGGGCCAGCTTCCGGGACGGTGGTTCCCCTGCGGCAAGGGGCGCGGTGGCGTCACCGCTGGGAATCCCAGGGTCCGCCGGTGGGGTGGACTGCCGGGCCCGCTTCCGCATCGGGCGGTCGGGCGCCTCCTTGCAGAACTTGGGCATTACGTTCGCCGCCCGCAGAAAATAACGTGCGGCCAACTCCGGTTCCCTGTACTTGAACTTGCCCCAGGCCGCCAAGACCGTCCCCTTCTCCCCCGGGCCGGAGCGGGATCTGTCGTGCTCGAAGTTGATGGCCAGGGTGCCGACCCTGGATTCCAGCCTGGGATTTCGATGCAGAAGGAACCCGAGCCTGCTGGGTTCACCTTCACCCTGGCCTGGCTCCTGCCTTACTTCGATGGCCCCGCGGGCGGGAACCATGAACCGGCCGCATCCTTGCAGGCTTTCAGGGGTTCCCGCCACGTGGTGGACCTCGGGACCCTGCGCGCCAGGGTGATGGCAGGAGATGATGAAGCTGGCGCCAGGAGTCGTCAAACCCAAGTACGGCTCCAGCCAGACGCGCGCGCTATCCGCCTCTCCGACGATCCACAGGGAGGGCGGCACAGCCCAGGCGGCCTGGGTCACCACGGCCAGGGCGATGAGGCGAAAGGCATGCAGGCAGGCTCGTTGCGGCGATCTTGACACGGGCGGCCTCCGGGACCCGAGCGAGGGTAAGCTCCAATCTTTATTAATGGATTTTATTTCCCGAAGGTTTCATCCGGCGCTCGGGAACCTTTGAGCTCATGGGCGGAAGCGCCGGGGGACCGACCCATGTCCTGCAAGCCCGACCCCCTGGAACCCGGCCGAAAGGCACGGCCGCCGCATCGGGGCGCAAGTCTAGGCCGATCGCCGGGGCGGCGCGTCCAGCCTGGTCTTCAAGTCGTTGAGGTGGGAGTAGTCCAGGCGTCGGTCATGCTGGAGCCGCCCAGCCACGCTGCCAGGATGGATTCCGCCCGCATGGGCAAATTCGAGGACAGCCTGGCGACTGAAGCGTGAGGTGCGACCAACGAATCCCGAGGATGCCGGACGTGGGATCAGGATCTCGGAGGCGAGGGTGGGCACGGAGTCGGCCGAGGTGGTTGCCCACAGCCTGACCCAGGCTACGCGACGGTTCCGGCAACCCCGGGCTGGGGCCGGGTGGAGGTGGAGACTATCCGCTCCATCTGGGCGGACTCAAGGAGCGCGGGGCGCTCACCCCGGCCCAGGTGTCCATGGCCAGGATGAACGACGTCAACGTGGCGCAGGAGATCTGCCGCAAGGCCCGGACCATCCTCAGGGCCAACGGCATCCTGGACGAGTACCTGGTCATGCGCCACATGGCCAACCTGGAGAGCGTCTACACCTATGAGGGCGCTTACAACCTGCAGGTGCTGATGGTGGGGCAGCAGATGACCGGGATACCGGCCTACCGTTGAACCTTCCTCCGGCGGGAATCCCGGAAGAAGCCATGAGCCATCTGCCCGGCAGAGGTCTTGTTTTAATTAAAAACTTATAGCATATTGGGACTCCCTGGTTCTGGAAGGAGTTCCGCCATGCCCGTCCACCCCCATCGCCGCCTGGCCCCCTGGGTTGCCGGCATCGTGATCCTGGCCGGCGCCCCCCGTGCCCGGGCCACCGACTGGCTGCCGCTGGGCGTGCAGGTCCGAAACGGCTCAGCCAAGGAGGCGGTCCTGAAGATCGTGGGGCACGCCCCTTGGCGCCTGGGCTACCAGGCCGGGTCCGGAGCGCCCGGCCGGGGCGAACCGGCCGCCGCTCCCGAGGGTCTGCTGGTTCCCGCCCACAAGACGGTGGCGCTGCTGGTGGCCAAGCCAGAGGTGGAGACCAAGGCCGCCTCCCTGTGGCTGGCCCTGGTCCCGCCCGGCGCCCATGTCGGCGATGTGGACGAGCGCGATGTGGCCTTCACCCTGGACCTCCACGCCCCGGGCGCCCCCGCGGCCCTCAACGCGAAAGCCGGGGCCCGCGAACGCCGCGGGACCCAGTTCTGCCTCTGCCTGCCGGGACTGGTGGTCATCCTGGACCGGGGCGGCGACCCGTCGCACGCCCTGGAACCCAAATCCGTCGAGTCGCCGCCGGGCCCCAGGACCCTTCCGGAGCTGAAAAAAATCGAAATGGAGGCTGGGGATGAAAGACCCGACCTCAACTACACCTGCGAGCGCCTCGGGGCCATCGGCGGCGACCAGGGCCTCAAATCCGGGGATGACCAATGGGCGCGGGAACTTCATGCCCGCGCCCACCTGATGCCGGAGGAGGACCTGGGCGACTACTTCTGCAACACCTTCTTCCAGTTCTACACGCGCATCGCCCTGAACGTCGACCCCAGGGTGGACTATGGCCAGTATCCGGCCCTGGCGCGGTTTTCCAAAGCCGACGAGCGATGGCTGGATGGCTTCTGACTACATGCGGCCCACCGACGAGGTGGAGGGGTTCAAGCTGGCGGCGGCGCCCCCGCACCTGCGCAGGTGATCCGGACCGCTCTGGTCCCGAATTCGACCGTGGGCGAGGGAGCGAAGCGGCCGGTGCGGGACATCAGCCCAGGATCGCGGGCTTCATTTCTCCAGGAATGGGTTGACGGCCCGCGGCCTTGGCCCAGGATGCGCGCGCACATGTTGAGCGGCAAGGCGGAACCCAACTCTCGAAAATCATCGGATCGAAAAGCCATCGGGGAATCGTTTGCTTATTAACAACACATAGCGGTTGGGGGAACACGCCTAGCTTCGCCCGGGTTCCCTTCGGGTCCACCCCAGAACCCTCCACGCCTCCATCCCGGATGGTGCCTGCTCCCCTGGCGGTCAGCCAAGCCCCGTGGACGGTTCATTTCCGATATCCCCCCTTGAAAGGAATTACCCAAGATGGCCCTCCTCCCTGCCTCCCTCCGACACCGGCTGCTGCCCGCGGCCCTGATCCTGGCCGCCCCCGCCTTCGCCGTCACGGAGGTGACCCTGGTGAATGGCACCCGCGACCACTGGACCCTCATTCCTGAACCCGTGGGCGCTCCCGGTCGGTTCCACCTGATGGCCACCCTGCTCCGCTCCGAACACGACCGTCCCGACGCCCAGGCGTGGCCCAAGTTTTTCCTGAAGCATGACGAGAACGGGCCACTCCAGCTCCACCGAAAGGTCGGGACCGGCCATCCGCTCAAAAGGGTCAAGGAGATCGCCTTGCCCCCGGGGTCCAGCCTGCAATTGCACACCCATTGCTTTCCTGGAATGGATTTGCGGGTGAAGTTCCGGTTGCGCTGCGCCGCGGACCATCTTCGGAAGATCAGCGGTTCCGGAATGCTCGTAAACCTGATGAGGGAGCCCCACCCAGGCCTTACTCCCACAGATTTGCTTGAGTTGATCATGAGACAGGAAGTATTGGAGTTGTCCAATGGGCAGGGCGGGCTCGGGCCCGCGCTGACTCTGGACGAGGTGGGGGCATTCATGAGGGACAGCCGCAAGGCGGCCCTGTACGGCGAGTTCGAAAACGTCCTTGACGAGCCCAGGTTCACCTTCACGAGAACCCCATCCGGCGCGCTGCGCCTGGAGGAGGAGGGAGCCGCCGCCGGCACGGATGGCCCGTTCGGAGCCTGGGATACGGTCGTCCAGGGGCCCTCCGCCCGATCGTTCACCTATCCAGGGGAATACAAGGCCGAAGGGTAGGATCCGGCTCCCACCACCGACGAAGCCGACTCCTGAACAAGACCTCCACCCCGGCGGACCCGGCACCGGGCCGGCCAGCCATGGTTTGCGGCGGCGAGAGTGAGATAAGGCATTGCTTCCGGGGAGAAGGGGCGTACCTTTTTGTTCGGAAGTTCAACCAGGGCTGGTCGAAGATGGTAAATAAACGGCTGGATCAACAATCTTATCGTTGCAGTTGGTGCAAGCGTGTTCGTGCCGGTAATGCATGGCTGTCAGAGCGCCGGCGTGTGCGCAGCGGGCCCTATAAGAATCTGGTTTGCGGGAAGTGCAGATCCTTCTACTTCGATGGGTTTGATATCGATGAGTTCACAAAGTGGTGCCATGACGAGGTCAGTAAGTGAAAGGGAGCCATCGTTCAACCCACCCATCAGCCAAGCCTTGATCGAGGTTGAGGGGTGGAGGGAGTAGGTGGTGGTGTCCAGGACTCGGCCTCAGGGCGGCAGATCGTGGGGCGGCGCTCAAGAGTCAGAGTTCAAGCGCTCGTGTCGTGGTCCCCTGATGCGTGAGCCGAGCCAAGGGGTATTCCCGCTTCCTTGGCCTTGTCCTTGCGCTTGAGCAGTTTGGCCAAATCCTTGATTCCCGCCCGGAGATCCGGACCGCTCGTGGGGATGACAAGAGCCGCCACCACAGCCCCGGAGGCCGCACCCAGCAGAAAGGAAAGAAGGTTCGTTCCCAGTGACCCGTTCTCTTTGCTCATCGGAAGCCCCTTCGGCGCGGTGACCTTCAGGCCCCGCGAGTCAAGTACTGGGCAATTTCCGCGGCTGTCAATGGTGAGATCGAAAAGGCGCAACTTCTTTGGTGCGGTGCCCTCACCTAAGGGGTGCCGGATGTCCTTTGCCGGTATTCCTCAGCCGGGCGGAGACAACCGCGATGATGTGAAGCAACTCCTGCTGGCGTTCCTCGGGAGAGATGCCCGTGCCGCCGAAAACGTCGCGCTGCTGCGGCGTCAGTTCCACCTTGCCGATTCCAAGAACGTGGGTTGAAGGCCGCCCCGGGCTCAGGTCTCCCATTTTTTACCGGAGGTCCATCTCTACTTAAGAGACGTTGATAGTCCGGGTAAAATACAGCAAACAAGACAGTGTCTGACCTTTAACGATTCCTTGGTTTACCGAAAACATGAATCGGAATGGGATGCGGTATGAAGGCTCCTGGTTGGGTTGCACATTCGGTGCAGGTCGGTTACGCATTCACCACGATGCTCTCATTACTGCTCACCAGCTGCGGCGGTGGCGGCGGTTCGGCAAGCCATGCGAATCTGCCCGTCATCCAGGCCATCCTGCTCGGCCTGCCGCCTGGGAAGCAAGCTCCGGCCGGGTTCGCCAACGCCACAGCCAGCGTTCAGAGTGCGGCCGCTGGCGGCACGGCCATCACCAACGCCACCGTATCCATGAACGGAGTCCCTCTGGTATACAACAGTGCCCCATCGCACCAGGAATACGAAGGCACCGTGGACGTGAACCCGGGCGACCCAGTCACCCTGGCGGTCACCACCGGCGGCCAGACCTACACCGCTTCCGGCACCGAGTTCACCGCCTATCCGGCCCTGTCGGCGCCGGCGTCCGGCGATGCCTGGTCGGTGGCGAGCGCCTACTACTACGAGACGTGGTCCGGTGGGGCGCCCCTCGCCAATGCTGTCTTTCTGGCGGGACTCCTGGATGCGACCGATCCCAACGGCATCGCGCCCATCATCCACACCTATCCCAACAACCAGACTGACACCTTGGTCTTGGGCAGTTCCTTGACCCCGGGGACCTGGGATGCCTTCGCAGGAATCGCCGGGGAAGCGGCCGTGGCCAATGCCGATCCCAGCTCCGGCTTCGTTTACGGCGGCTTCGATTTTGTCCTCATCACCGTCTACGAATGGACCTCCAGACCCATCAACGGTGTCATGACTGGCCTGGTCTGGAACGGCAGTCAGTTCGTTGCTGTGGGCCTGAACGAAAACGATGGGCTCATCTTCACCTCGCCGGACGCCATCACCTGGACCCCGCAGACCGTCCCCGGCACGTCGCCCAGCGACCTGCACGCCGTGGTCTGGTCCGGAACCCAATGGGTGGCGGTGGGGGACAACGGCATCGTCCTCACTTCCACGGACGGAGTAGGGTGGACGCGAAACAATTCATACGCTTCTCTGATTGGCGTTGCCAGCTCGGGAGTGGTGTATGCCGGCGTGGATGCGCTTGGGAACATATACACCTCACCTGACGCGAATACATGGGCGTTGCAGGCTACGGTGCCCGGCAGGGGCCTGAGCGGCATCACCTGGTCTGGAACCCAATTCGTCGCCGTGGGCGCCCTCGGTGGCATCTACCTGTCTCCCGATGGTGTGACCTGGACCGTGGAAAACGCGGGTTCCCCCTCCTACCTGTATGCTGTGGCCAGGAATGGGACCCAGGTGGTCGCCGTCGGGGATAACCTCGTCGTGACCCAGCCCTAGAAGCGTGAGGCCGGTTGGAGTTCACGGCCCTGCTCACGGATTCAGGGACTGAACCCATAGGAACTCGTTTATGCTTGATATCGCCAGGGTAGGACATGGCCCGGAGGTGGGATCATGCGTGCAGCCAATCGGATCACCGAGGCATCCGGCCGGGATGCTTTGGTCGAAGCCAACCGCCGTCAAGAGCGCGGCCAGGTAGCCTCGGCTCACCCACTTGCAACCCAGGCAGGACATCAGATACTCGAAAAGGGTGGCAATGCGTTCGATGCCGCCATTGCTGTCGCGTCAGTCCTGAATGTTGTGGAGCCCATGATGTCTGGGCTGGGGGGATATGGCACCATTCTGATCTACGACGCCAACAAAAAACAAACTCGTTACTTGAACGCTAGTGGCAAGTTCCCTCTCAAATGCAACTCTGATTTGATGCGCAAGCCGACAGCGGATTACGTAGAAAACAGAACGGGCCCCAAGGCCATTTCCACCCCCGGCAACTTGAATGCATGGAAGGAATTGCATAAAACATACGGGAAACGGCCTTGGCCGGATTTATTTGAAGGCGCTATTACCTGTGCCGAAAAAGGTTTCAGGATTACTCCACACTGTGCAAAGTGGATAGCCGCCGCATTTGATGCTTTTTCTGACTATCCTAGATCTTTCTATGGCAAGAATGGACTGCCTTTGAAAGAAGGCGATCTTCTTGTGCAGAAAGATCTAGCAGGGACGTATAAATTAATAACCGAAAAAGGGCCCGACCCTTTCTATCATGGTTACATTGCGAAACGCATTGATAAGCAAATGAAAGAAATTGGAGGCTTCCTTTCTTTTGAGGATCTGCAACGTGATGTCGCTGAGTGGTGGGAGCCGATCAGTATAAATTACAGGGGATATGAAATTTTTACAACCGGCGTGCCCAGCAACGCCTTCCCGTCGCTTGTTACGCTTGGGATTATGCAGCAATTCAACCTTGCGAGCCTGGTTCATAATTCCAAAGGTTACCTCCATCTCCTCACCGAAGCTGAAAAAGAATCTTGCAAAATGCGCTTAACCCATCCAGGCGAGGTAGAAGCGAAAGATTTTATAATTAATAACATTCTTGCCAATCCAAACCTTCGCTCTGTAGCGGCTTCGCTTGATCTAGAGAGAGCTTCTGATTTTTCACTCCCCTTTGAGCATGAGAGCGAAAACACCACTCATTTCGTGATAGTTGATGACTGGGGCAATATTGTGAGCGCCACGCAGACGCTAGGAAACATGTTTGGCAGCAGGGTCATGGTGGAGGGGACTGGCATATGGCTGAACAACTCGATGGCTTACTCGAATTTTGAGCCCAAAGGCAACCCCATGGACGTCGTTCCAGGCAGGTACAAGGTATCGGGCGATTCTCCCGTGATCATCATGAAGGACAGGATTCCATGGGCAGCGCTTGGTACTCCTGGCGGGCATACCATCACGCAGAACGTTCCCCAGATCATTTTGAACTTGATTGACTTTAACATGAATATGCAGCAAGCTATTGATGCTCCTAAAATTGCGTTTATCGAGGAAACTCGCACCCTGCGTGTCGAAGAGGGTATTCCAGATGCAGTTAAAGATTCCCTAAGGGAAATGGGCCATGTGATCGAGGATGGAATCATCGGAAATGCCATGGGAGTGAGGATGCTCCGTGAAGCCGGCAAGGCTTCTTTCGAGGTTGGGGTGGATACCAGGTGGGACGGGCATAGTTCCATGGAAAACGCATCTTTGTAAAGGTGGAAGCATCCGTTCCGACGGGTGCGCATGATTGACCCATTTGGGCCGATGGGTAATTTGTCTTTTCTCAGCGCCTCCCTTCCTCCGCATCCTTCAGAATCGCTTTTTCGATGAGTTGGCTGGTTGCAAAGGGAATTGCCCAAACGGATTGGCATATCCAGCAAAAATTCAATCACGGTCGATCCAGGGCGAGACATCATCGGGGAGTTCGAACCATGAGATTTCGTTCCCTGTGCATTACGGCATTGATGACCATTCTGATGCCTACGGCCAAGGTATCAGCATGCACCTCACTGATGGCCGCCAAGGATGGCACTGTCCTCGCAGGTCATAACGAGGACTGGAATGGATCAAACCACAGGATCAACTTCATCCCGGCCACCAGTGGCCATTTCGGCTCCTTCTCCATCAGCTGGGGCTTCGACTGGACGCAGGGGGGAATGAATGATCAAGGCCTATTCCTTGGAGATAACAGTGTCGCCGAAACGGGGTGGTCGGCTGATCCAGCCAAATCAAATTTCCCAGGGAATCCGAGATTGGAAATTCTGCAGACTTGCGCAACCGCTTCTGATGTGAAACATTTTTTTGAAACATATAATGTAACCCTTCTCAAGATATTGCGTTTCCCTGTTGCTGACCGCAGTGGTGCCTCCATGGTTGTCGAATATGCAAAAGGTAAAGTACAATTTGTTACGGAAAATGCATGGTACCAAGTTTCAACCAACTTCCTGCGCACCATCTATCCCGGTGACACAGTGCCATGTTGGCGCTTTCCACTGGCGATGCAGATGTTGGGAACAGCCGGCCAACTGAATGCAGAACTGTTCCGTTCCGTCCTCTCCGCCACGCACCAGGAAGGTGCCACCAAGACTATTTATTCCTGTATCTATGATCTCAAGGAAGGATTGATTACGCTTTATTATAGGTACGACTACCAAAAAGCCATCGTTTTCAATCTGGTCGAAGAACTCAAAAAGGGGCATCAGAGCATCCAACTGCCCTCATTATTTGCAATGAAATAGCCAGCATTCTTGTGGGGAATTGAAGATTAGTTTCCCAGCGATGAGCCTCGATCGTCCACGCCTACCCGGTATTCCAGAGTCACGGCATGGTCGAGTTGGACGTGGTAACAACACCGTCCGCGGAATGGGACGGAGTCATGCTGGTTCGGCGGGCCGAACCGCACCGTTGCCACTTTATGCCGATCGTCCGCCGGCGGATGCCTTTTGCGGCCCACCCGAGTGGCGGGCTGTCCCGCTTGGTTGCGGCAGACTGGGACGGGCCTGGCGTTGGTTCCACCCGTTGTCGAAACAGGTCTCAACTCCCTTCGAATTGAAGTGGAAGCACCTTCATTCTGATTAATCGGGATTTGGGTTAACTGCATCAATGTTGTTTAATTGATTGAAAAATAATGACTTAAAATATTGGAATGAATGCTGCTTGATTCTTTGCCGCAACATTCATCACCTTGGCCGCAGGAAAGTATAAGCCTGCGCAGGGTTTAAGGACGGAGACCATGGCACATCTTCCCAGCGGCGCAATCGTGATCGAACCTGCAACGCTCGAGGCCGTGGCGCAGCGGATGCACCACGATCCGCACAGCGTCCTGGGGGCTCATCCTGCCCAGGGTGCCATCACCGTCCGGACCCTGCAGCCGCTGGCCAAGGCGGTAACCGTCCTCGCGGGTTCTGACCGCTTCCCGATGATCCACGAGTACCAAGGGATCTGGGTTGCCGTGCTGCCACTTGCGGAGATGCCGGACTATCGGCTGGAGGTGAACTACTCGGCTGCTTCGATTGTCGACGAGCCCTACCGCTTCCTGCCGACGCTCGGCGAAGTCGATCTGCATCTGATCGGCGAGGGCCGGCACGAGCAGTTGTGGAAGGTCCTCGGCGCCCATGTCCGGCATTTCGCCGGGCCCTTGGGTGCCGTGGACGGCGCCAGTTTCGCAGTCTGGGCCCCCAACGCCCGGGCCGTCCGGGTCATCGGCGATTTCAACAACTGGACCGGACACGCCATGCGCAGCCTGGGCTCCAGCGGTATCTGGGAGATCTTCATCCCCACCGTCGGCGCCGGCAACGAATACAAGTTCGATATCCGGAGCAAGGACGGTTCCTGGTGCCAGAAGGCCGACCCCATGGCCCGCGCCGCGAGCGTATCGCCCGGGACAGCAAGCGTCGTGACTGCATCCGGCCACGTCTGGCAGGACGAGGCGTGGATCACCGCCCGGGCCCGGCGCGATCCTGCCAACAGCCCCATGAGTATCTACGAGCTGCATCTCGGCTCCTGGCGGCAGGGCTTGTCCTACCGCGAACTTGCGGACCAATTGGTCGGCTACGTGCACGATCTCGGCTTCACCCACGTGGAACTGATGCCCGTGATGGAGCATCCCTTCGCTGCGTCGTGGGGCTACCAGGTGACCGGCTATTTCGCACCCACGTCCCGGTTCGGTGCTCCCGACGATTTCCGCTATCTCGTCGACGCCCTGCATCAGGCTGGTATCGGCGTACTCCTCGACTGGGTGCCGGGCCACTTCCCCAGGGATGACTGGGCCCTCGCCCATTTCGATGGCCAGACCCTCTACGAATGCGCCGATCCAAGGCGGGGCGAGGACCCTGATTGGGGCACCCTGGTGTTCGACGTGGGCCGCCCCCAGGTGCGCAATTTCCTCGTGGCCAATGCCGTGTATTGGCTCGAAGAGTTCCACATCGACGGACTGCGCGTGGACGCCGTGGCCTCCATGCTCTACCACGACTATTCCCGCGGACCTGGCCGATGGGTGGCCAACGTCCACGGCGGGCGGGAGAACCTCGAGGCCATAAAATTCCTGCAGGAAATGAACGCGACCGTCTACAAACGGGTCCCCGGTATCATCACCATTGCCGAAGAGTCGACCGCCTGGGCAGGCGTCACTCAATCCACCAAGACCGGCGGGCTCGGTTTCGGGTTGAAGTGGAACATGGGCTGGATGCACGATACCCTCGGTTACATCGGTTACGAGCCAGTGCACCGTCAGTACCACCACAATGAGCTGACCTTCTCCCTGCTCTATGCCTTCAGCGAGAACTACGTCCTGCCCATCAGCCACGACGAGGTGGTCCAGGGCAAAGGCTCCCTGCTCCACAAGATCCCGGGCGACCGCTGGCAGCAGCTTGCCACCCTGCGCGCCTACCTGGCCTTCATGTGGTCCCACCCGGGCAAGAAACTGCTGTTCATGGGCACGGAACTCGGCCAAGAATCGGAATGGGCAGAGTCCGGCTCCATTGACTGGGGGCTGGAAAAGGACCCAGGGCACGCCGAAGTCCAGCAACTGATCCGCGACCTCAATGCGTTGTATCGGAAGACCCCAGCCCTCTGGGAAAGGGAACAAAACCCGGGCTGCTTTGAGTGGCTCGATTCCGGCAATGCCGCGCACGATCTGCTCGCCTTCATTCGCTGGGGCCGTGACGGCTCCCCATTGATCGCGGTGGTCAGCTTCGCCGGGACACCGCTGGAAAACTATCGCCTGCCGCTACCCCACGCGGGCAGCTGGTGCGAGGTGCTCAACACGGATGCCAAGTGCTATGGCGGATCGGGCGTAGGCAACGACGGCCTGATCCAGGCGAGCCAAGAGCCTTGTTACGGTCGACCTGCGTCCGCGAGGATCCGAGTGCCGCCCCTCGGAGCTCTGTGGTTGACCTCGCAGGGCTGAACGGGTTCCGATCGATCTCCAAGGCCGGGGTTCTGCTCAAGTCCGGGTTTCAGTGCAAGCTGCACTCCCGCTGGGTGAAACGACGCAGACCCTGATTCGGATGGCCAGCGCCCGATCGATCATGTCTCGTTTTGCGAAGGGCTACTTTTAAGACACCCCCAAATTTTTGTTTTTAAACATTATGAAATTTTTTTACTTGACGCAAGGCAATAACATTAACTACAAGGGTGTATACCGCTCCTAATACGAATAGCGTCTCAATGGATTCATCTTTTGTTTTCATTATTATAAATTTAATGACCAAAAACACAAGCCATATTAATGCCAAAATGGTTGATATTTTATAGGCTTTAACGTTGAATTTACTTATCATTTTTAGATATATAATTCCGAATGTTATTGTTATTATGGCGACAATAATATATTCGATAATATTTTTTGGGAAATTTAGAAAAATATTGTAAATGGTATAGACCAGGTAAACCGCATTCCAAAAAACACCGAACCATGCCAGCATTTTTGCAAACATTGGCTTAGCTTTTCTCTTCTTTTTCAGCGGCACACTTGAACTGTGATTTTCCATTGGCGTTGCCTCAATTTAATCAACCCGTTTCCTACAATTCCGACCTTTGATGGCATCGTTGGGAATCTCACTTGGGCAGTTCTAACATTTTTATTGACACGGTTCCAATGGTGATGACGTCCGCCAGGCTTGGGCAAGGGGTGAAGCATCGCTTTACATGTACGTTTGCGCCGTCAGGCGGTTGGCGCCCAGCGAGTCATCCAAGGCTCCGATCCGCAACACGTACCCGGAATGGGCCTGGGCAAAAGCCCGCTCCACCTTCCTTCTGCCGTAGCCGTTGAGGATCGCGCCGCCAAGCCGCGGAACGAGCACCACGGCGAGGAGGACGACCCCACACAGACAAAGGCCCAGGGCTGGTGTAAGGAAGCGGCCGGGCTGCGCCGTCCACCGGTTGAGGAGGTTTTTCAGCGAACGGCCGATGCGCATGAGGGGGTTCCGAGGGAGGGCGCGGAGGTGGTGAGACCAGAAGATCTGAAGGCCGGGTCGCTTCGGCGCGGAGAGCCATGGGGTGCCCCTGCCGCAGTGTCCCGGTTGAAGGCAACGGACCCGACGCGGATCCAGCAGGTCCGGCTAGTGGTACATGCTCGAGTCGTCCGGGGCGGTCCCCACGGGCAACACTCCTATTCCTCCTCAGCCTCCATCGCCTGTTCCTGCAAGTCGGCGAAGGTGTCTTCGATCTCTTCGCGACTTTCGTCTGTCACCTCTCCGGCCAGGGCTTCAACCACGTCGCCCTCGGTCAGTGCCCCGGCGACCTGTTCGTGCAGGGGGTGCTCCCGCCGGTCTTCCGGGAGCAGGCCCGGTTCTCCTGGAAACTCCACCCCCAGGGATTCCGCCTCTTCGGGGGTCAGCCTCAGGATGTCCTTCACATGCGTTCTGCTCTGGGTCATGGGAATCCTTTGGTCTCCGAGGGAATCGTTTGAACGTTTAATTGGTGAAACATGGACGAGATGAGTGAATTAAAAAAATGAACCTGCCCACCTCACCGGGTACGCGCCCTGGCAACCGGATCATCGACCCAGTACCCGGGGCGATGGTAATGCCGATGCAGTTGGTCTTCATAATCCCTCGTCAGCAGCGCATCCTCCGAATATTTCGGTGAATGTTTTAAGGCCTCCCGTGAAAGGTCGATGAATACTTTGCGATCACTCCAGCTCACACGATCGATCCATCGCGGGGAAACCAGCAGCTTTTCCCCAGGCCACCAGTTCTTTGTATCGATAACCAGGTAACGAATGGCCCAGGTTTCGTCATCGATGATGAAATCTTCCACATGGCCAATCTCTCCGTCCGCCGCTTGGATGTGATAGCCAGTCACTTCCCTGGTGCTGCGCAAATTCGGATCCCAGACTTCCTCCCTGCCTGTGGTCTCAAGCCATTCCTCACGATCGCGCGCGAGGTATGAATAGGCTCCCCACATGTACGGGCCACCCCAGTACATCGGCCATCCGTAATACCCATAGTAGGAACTCTCGAATTGTTTCGAGACGGGCTTGTCACTGTCCAAGGATGGACTCTCCTCGATCTGGTTCTTGCTCAGGTTGATGGAGATCTGTTTCGTATCTTGCTGCACGCTGACCAGCGCATAGGGAGAGATCAACACCTGCCTGCCTGTCAGCCAGTTGCCCGAGTTGGCGACCAGATAGCGAATCGTCCAGTACTTGTCATCGAAATAGAATTCTTGGACCTCCCCAATCTCTCCATTGAGGCTGTCCAGTTTATATCCACTAAGCTCTTTGGCTTTCACTAACATGCTGGTTTTCCTTTCAATTAATCGTTTCGTGCGGGTTCGCTTTTGCTGCCTGACTGCTGGGAGGGCTGCGCCCCGGACGGTGTCCATGGCCTTTCTGGCGACACCCTAGAGCCGCCTATGCTAGGCGGGGCAGGTAACCTGGTGGTACAAAGCGACGGGTGTGCCAAAAGACAAGTAACTTAAATATCTTCAGTTAAAGAAGCCGATGAAAAATCAAGTCATGCAAAAAGGGTGAGAGCTTGGTCAATTTGATTGTCCGCTTCCATGCCCACCGGCCCCTGGATCTGAGGGACATGCTAGTGTTGGGAATTGACCGAGGCAGTCATTTCGCGGAGTCTACACTGGAAGGGAGCCGAGGGCTTTGGTGCGGTCCAGATCAACCGCAGGAGTTTTTTACCGATGACAGCTCTTCAACCCAACCTCTTGCTGGTTTCAAATTACGAAACTTTTATAAGCAAGGTCTATTTACGCCTTACGGGCCATGACACCTCCTTTGGGCACCGGTTGCTGCTCATTCTGGCCTTCGTGGCTCTCATCCATGTGACCCTCAGGTTGGTCCGATTCATCAGCGAATGGCTTATTAAAAAGATCCACGCCACCCGGAGTGCGAACGATTTCGTGGCCCAGAAACCGAAATTCATGACCCTGGTCCGGCTCCTGGCCAATACCGTCACCTTTCTGATCTACTTCTTCGCCCTTGGTTTTTTCCTGGAGGAGTTCGGCGTCAGTCTCACCGGCTACCTGGCCAGTGGTTCCATTGCCGCCCTGGCCATCAGCTTCGGTTCCCAAGGCCTGGTCCAGGACATGGTCATCGGCCTGACGCTGATCTTCTCGGATGCCATGGATGTCGGTGACATGGTGGAAATAGTCGGTGCCGCCATCGTCATCGGCCGGGTCGAGGAAATCGGTTTGCGCTTCACGAAGGTCCTTAATTTCAACAATCAACGGGTGTTCATCCCCAACCGCACCATTGCCAATGTCAGCCGATTTCCCCATGGGGGCATCTACGTCTACGCCGACGTCCAGATCCCGTCGGGCCTGGCCCCGGAAAAGGCGGTCCAGATCGTCGAAGGCCTTACCAGGGGAATGTGGCGGCAATTCGATGGCATCATCCTGGGCGAGCCTGTGGTTGGAGGTGTAGAGCGACCTCCCGACGCCGGATGGGAATTCATCCGGGTTCATTTCACAGTCTGGCCCGGGCAGGGCAACTTGATCGAGACCACCTTCCGTCAGCAGACGGTCAACGCCATGAAACCTTTCAACGCTGCCTACGCCGACTGGCAGATCCCTGTGACCTATCGAGCCATGAACGTTACCAGACCGCCGCTCCCCTTGGCATCGCGGTGACCTTCAAGGTCGCGACACAGGGTCGCTCGTTGACATGAATGGGTGAGCCTCTGGATGGCATTGGGACAGGGATGCCTCGACCGTGCATGGTGGAGGTCGAGGGTTTGGATCAGGTTTTGACGGTAGCCAGATTGTGATCGGATATCACCATTCGAGCCATTACATCAATTTTCTGCAGTTTATGAAAATAATCTTTAGGTGTGGTGGAGCACCATTCATCTTTGTTGGGCACAATAGCGATGGTGGGGAGCGGGATTCCTTTGAGTTCATCTGCTTTGAAGGGGAGACTTTGCCGCAAAAAAGAACCCTTGGCGAAGAAATCCAGGTAGGTTCCCGCAGACATTGGTAGGAAACCTGCATGTGCCTTTTCATCGGGCAGTAGGCTCTCACCATCGCCCATGAAAACCATTTGCTCAGCTTTCTTCTGATAGGATGTCTTGGATTTTTCTTCCCAAACCTCTTGTGCACCGGAAGTATCTGCAGGTGATAACAAGATTAGACCCTTGACAATAGGATCATTATAACGACGCACGAAATCAACAATCTTCTCTGCACCCAAACTATGACCACTTAAGATCACGTTCTTGACACCCGCAGATTTAAGGTAATTGAGCCAGGCTTCAATGTCCAGATGGGAATCCGTGAATTTCTCCACTGCGGCACCACTCACCTGCCAATCTTCCAGAACATGAGCACCTCGGTTGTCAAAGGTGAGGTAGCCCCAACCATAACTTTCTGCAAATTTTTTCAGGGCTAACTCAAATGCCTCAATACCATGACAGGAGGCTGTGCCATGGGTGTGCGCCAGCATTGTTGTGCCTTTGCTGCATAGCATACCATAGAGTTGAAGTTTGTCTTTTGTCTCCACGGATATTAATTCACCCTCAAGTTTAGGACTATTGGGGTCACAGTGTAAATTAAGATATTTCTCAAGCCTTGTAGCTACTGCTTCGTCTAGGTATTGCTTAGCAATTAATTTCATGGTCTTTAGGTTGGCTACAATCACATTGTTTCTGACTAGATGTGCAACGTGCACGTGCATCCTGTTGGTCCTGACGATGGCAAGCCAGTGGCGGATTCCGCCCAAAGAGATGGGCTGCGTTACGGGGTGAAGGCATAGGACAGCACCGCCATCCCCAGGGCCATCCAGATGACCATGAACATGACTTTTGGTTTCATCAAGTCACGCGATCCCTTTTTGCCTGTCATGGCTTGCTCCTGTTGATGTGCCTTCATATCGGACCTCCGTCCACTTCCTGAAACTGTTCATTCCTGCCCCGGACGCGAGGCAGCCTTGATGGGCGGGTGCGAACCCACCTGAGCCCTGGTGCCTGGCGAACAAGGTATTTTTATCAAAGAACGTGCCAGCCGGTGCGGCGGACACTGGCAGCGTGCTCCGGCCACGGAAGGCGTCCGCTGGGCCACCTGGGGGCCGGGTGCCTAGAAACAAGCACCTTGGCTCCGGGCCATGCATCCATCAATATGGCGCAGGTATCTGGTCAGAATGAAGGAGCTGGTTTCGCCGGGACCGGAAACCCTTGGCCTAGCGATGGGCCAGAAATGGCCGGTCGGGGACGAGGTCCCTGATGGACGATTTCAAGGGCTTCCTGGCTAGGGGCTTTGCCATTCAGGGCTCGGGACAGAAATACAACGACCGGGCCTGTTCCACGCATGCGGCGGCATAAAGGAACATGGAGGCGGACCAGCTCTGCCAGTCCTGGCCGGAGGGAGCGCCAGTCTGGGCTTTGAACCATTCGTTGAAACCATAGGCCACCTTGGCCTCCCGGGCCGGTTTGACCAGGTCGGCGAGGGCCAGTAGTTTCTCCTCGGCCAGCCGTTGCCGCCCCGCGGCCACCAGAGCGGCGATGTAGAACCCGCAGACGAATGGCCAGACGCCACCGTTGTGGTAGTCCCCTGGAAGGTTGAAGAGGGCATAGCGGGGTCGCCAATCGGGATCGGTGGGCAGCACGAAGGGAAAGAAACAGGGGGGCAGCTGCACGGCCAGTTCGTGGCGGTGGCGCATGGCCTCGCATTCCGACTCGATCCAGGCCGCCATCCGCACGGCCCGGGAGCGGGGCGCCAATCCGGTGAGGATGGCCAGGCTGTTGCCCAGCAGGTCGCAGCGTTCGTCCCGGAGCACCTTGTAGGACCACATGGCATAGGTGGGCCGGCCGCGAATGGCCAAGCCCTCCACGGGATGGTTGCGGTCCACCTGGTCATCCGGACCATTGACGGCGGCCTGGAGCTTGGCTGCCCGGGCTTCGTTCCCCAAAAGCTTGAGGTAGCCATAAACCAGGCTGTTCACGAACAGGCCGTGACCCAGAACCCAGTGCTCGTCCCGCCAGTCGCTGGTCGGCTGCTGAGCCACCATGACCCGATCATCTGTGGACTGGTATTCCATCCAGTGCAGGGCCTTCCGGCATGGCTCTTCCAGATACCCCGCCATTCCGGTCACTTGCCTCAGGATCCCCAGGACCACGAGAAACAGGGGCGTGGTGTCGCTGGCGCCCCGGTCTTCCGGATCGTGCACCAGGGAAGGGATGTGACCCAGGGCGCTCTGATTCTCCGCCAGCTTCGCCATCACGCTCATCAGCGCCTCGACCAGCACCGGGTTGCCCGAGGCGAGCACGCCCAGGGCGGAGATGAGCAGATCCCGGGTGTATGGCTCAGGGTAGCCCCACCCCGCGGTGCGAGGCAGGCCCTGGCAGGGGCCCCGGACATTGTGCAGCAGGACTTCCAGGGCCGCCGCCTTGGCCTTCTGGATCACTGTGCTCCCGGTCCGGTCCATGTCACACCAGGCCCAGCCGTTCGGAAAGGATCGCCACCCGTTGCCTGGCCACCAGCCGGTAGTCGAACTGCGTCACCACCTGGGTCCGGCCAGCCTGGCCCATGCTTTGCCGCAGCTGGGAGTCGTAGAGCACCAGGATCTTCATGGCTGGGAAGGTTTCACATCGGCCTTGAGATGGTTCTGGATCGAATGCTTGTTCCCGGACATTTCGTCTGCCCTCCCTGGAAATGAGCTCCCGGATGAATTTGGGCGCCATGTTGCATCGCTCCGCCCCGAGTGCAGGAGAGCGTGGGAGCAAATAGATGCAAATTCCGAGCCTTTATTTAATTATTTAAAATTATTATAGTTATAATGAATCATGGCTGGTGTTCATGACTTTGCCTCAACCAAAATGACGAGATGCGGATCGCCTATCGTTCCTTGGGTCCGTGCATTCTTGTAAAAGCTAACCTGGCACGGCCTGGACTGGCTGAATGGCATTTTGGCCGACAGGTGGTTGGGAGCAGCGTCACTGATCTCCGTGACCGCCATCAGCCGGGTCCAGGCCCAGATCCACCGGCAGATCAGCCTCCGCGGCCGACGTGAACGTCACCGGCTCCAGGGCGGAACGGTTGACCTGGAGCCTGAAGACGTCGAACCGGTTGTAGGCCCCGGAGAGATCGTGGAACTGCTTGGGCGCGATGCATTTCTTCACGTCGATCTCGGCGTAGACGATGCCTTCCTCGTTCTGCAGGACCTCGCTGATCACATTGCCGCCCGGATCGATGACCATCGACACGCTGCGCGGGGACGCGTCGATCAATTCCCGGGCCTTGGCCTCCCCGCGGCAGATGAGGTCGGCCGCGGCGTCGCTGAGGAATCCCGATGCGACCACGTTGAAGCATTTGCCTTCGAAGGCATGCGCCCCTGAGCGGATGCGGATGGAAGCCGCCAGATCATAGGTGCTGCTGTCTCCCGCCGGGTGGGTCGGCCACCGGGGCGAATACGTGGCCACGTGGACCTGCTCGCCCTGGGCGATCAACGTATACCGTGCCAGGGGATTGGTGTTCTCGCCGCAGATGAGCGCGCCGATCCGGCCCGCTTCCGTATCCACGACCACGAGCCCGCGTCCGTCGCCGTTGGCCCAGGTCAGTTTCTCCCAGAAGGTGGGGACCAGCTTGCGATGGTGGACCAGGAGCCGTCCGTCCGGGCCGATCAGGACGTTGGTGTCGTAGATGCAGCCGAGGCTCGCGGAGGTGGACTCGTTGAGGCCCATGGAGACGACCACGCCGCATTGCCTGGCCATTCTGCGGACGCGCAGCAGTTCCGGGCCATCCACGCGCAGGGAGGAACAGGCCATGGCGACGAAGAAGTCGTGGTTCTCCACCGGAGCGCGCACCCCCGACCACACCGGGAAGGCGCACAGGAAGGCCTCGGGGAAGGCGACCAGGCGGGCCCCATGCCGGGCGGCTTCGGCGATCAGGGAACAGGCCTTGTCGAGCGTCGCCTCCACGTCGAAATAGATCGGCGACACATGGCAGGCGGCGGCCTGGTAGCGAGGAAGCGGTTGCATCTGGGGCTCCTGACGGATTGGGGGGCACCTCAAAGGTTATACCCATGATTCATGGGGCGGGCAGGGCAAACGAAGGCCCCGAAGATCTCGGGGCCTGGGTGCTGAACGGCTTCGGGTGGGGCGGCAGATCAGGCCCCCCCCCAGAAGAGCGAGGGGGTCCATCACGATCCAGCACCTATTCCGGGGCCTTGATGTCCAGAGTCTGGATGACTTTGTTGTTCGCCCACTGGCTGGGCTCCTTGGCGGTGTCCTGCACGACGAAGTACCTGGCCACGAGGGGATCGCCTTTACGGTCGAAGCTGATGGTGCCGGTGATGCCCTTGAAATTCTTGATGGCCCGGACCGCCTTGCAGACTTCCAACCGATCGGGCACCTTGCCGCCGTTGGCCTTCGCGGCGGTCTCGATGGCCTTCAGCAACATGGCCGTAGCGTCGTAGGACTGGGCCGCGAACGGTTCCGGGTCGTTGCCGAACTTCGCCTTGAAGTCGGCTATGAACTTTTTGGTGCCGGGATAAATGCTTGCAGGCCCGGACACGGTGGAGTAGTAGGTGCCCGTTCCCTGGAGCAGTACGTCGCCGCCGATCTTGGCGGCGTCGGGGGAATCGAAGCCATCGTCCGACAGGCAGATGCCCATGAAGCCTTTCTGCCTGGCCTGCTTGAAGAGCACGGCGGCCTGGTCGAACATGCCGCCGAAGTAGATGCAATCAGGCTTGGCGGCCAGGATGGGGGAAAGGATCGCGTCGAAGTTGGCCTTCTCTTCGGTTCCGGTGAAGCCCGCCACCTTGACGCCCAGGGTCTTGGCCTCCTTCTGGAAATACTCGGCGATGCCCTGCCCGTAGGCGGTCTTGTCGTGCATGACGAAGACGTTCTTGACGCCCTTGCCCTTGGCGTACTGGGCGCCGACCGCGCCCTGCACGTCATCCCGGCCGCAGACGCGGCTGACTTCCAGGTAGCCGCGGTCCGTCACCTTGGGATTGGTGTTGGCCGGCGAGATGTTGGCCAGGTTGGCGGCGTGATATTCCTCGGAGGAGGGAATCTGGACGCCGGAATTGTAGTGGCCGATGATGCCCAGGATCGCGGGATCGGAGACGATGGCCTTGGCGTTGGCCACGCCGGTGTCCGGGTTGCCCTGGTCGTCATAGGGGGCAAGCACGACCTTGAAGCCCATCTGGGTGAGGGGCCCGCTCAGCTGCTCGATGGCGAGCTGCGTGCCGTTCTTGATGTCGCTGCCGATGACCGACATGGCGCCGGACAGTGGACTCTGGGTCGCGATCTTGATCGTGGTGGCGGCCTGGGCGCCCATGCCGGACCCTAGCAACACTAGGCAGGCCGTGGTCAGGGCGGACGCGAGGAACGAGTTTTTCTTTGTCATATCCACTCCTAAGGAATTTGGTTTGCTACAAGACTCCAGCAACGCTCAGCTGGACAAGTGGGAATTCGGGGAAAAGGGGGACCGTACTTGTATGGTTGTGATCAGCCTCCTTTCGCTATGAATAAACTATAACAATTCAATCGAGTCTCCTTTTTCCAAGTTTAGCAAGGTACCTGGATGTGTTTGTAAAAGTTCTTGAAGTAATGATTCAGGCCGGTGGGAGCCACTCCCCAGCCCAGGTTCCGGCATGGCAATGGCAAAGGTTTCGGCGCAACAATTCCCCGGACGCTTCGGTATGGCACGAAACGCCCCCAAGCTTCAGGCTCGGCGCGAAGCAGGAAAGTCCAGCCTCCACCCGAAGCGAGCCCCCCTGGGCCCCAGGCCCCTCCGGAGAGCCCGGAAGACCACCCGGTCCCCCAGGACCAGCGAAGTGCGAAGGTGGCAACACAGTCCCGCCTCCATAGCCGTTGTCTCTCCGTTGACGCCGGCCCAGCCGGCGGCAACGAACCAGGGAGCCAGTCCGGGACCCGTACGCCGCCTAGCCCAGCCCGTTCCGTTCCCAGGCCGAGCGCAGGATCAGCTGGAGCATGTTCCGGTATTCCTCCGGCGGGCCGCCCGGGGCGGGGTGGTACAGGGAATAGATCTGCGGACTCCAGCTCTTCAACGGCTTCAGCCCCGGGATGCCGTTCACTTCGATGATGCGCAGGCGGTCCTCGTCGTCCACCCGCAGGTCCACCCGCACGTGGTCCCAGCACTCCAGGGCTTCCGTGCCCCGGCGCACCAGGTCCCTGGCCTCCTCGGCCCGGTCCGCGGAATCGGGGATGAAGACGTGGGTCAGCCCCACCCCCCGCAGGTCGCTGCGCAGGATCCGGTACTGGCCGTAGTGGACCGGGTCCACCCGCACGATCCCCGCCAGGATCTCCTGGTGCCGGCCGTTGCCCAGCATCAGCACGGTGTACTCCTCGCCGGGCAGGTACTGCTCCACCAGGGCGGGCTGGTCCAGGGCCTGGTGCACGAAGGCCACCTGGGCCTCCAGCTCGGCCTGGTTGTGGACCACGCTGCGGTCGCTGATGCCCACGGAGCGGGACTCGGACTCGGGCTTCACGAAGGCCGGGAAGGCCACCGCCGGCGGGTCGGCGCCCGGCGGCACCAGGTGGTTCTCCGGCACCCGGACCCCGGCCCGTCCCAGGATCCGGTGGGTGTCGTGCTTGTGGATCAGGTTCTTCATGGTGGCCGAGCTGGGGCCGATGTAGGGGATGCCCCGGGCGTCCAGCTCGTCCGCCACCCACACGGTCCCGGCGCCGCTGGCGCCGACCACGTCGGTCCGGCCGGAGATGAAGTACAGGGCGCTCCAGGCCAGGTCGTAATCCCGCCGCTCGATCCGGCCCAGGAAGTCGTCCCGGGTCTCCACGAAGGCGATCTCGGCCCGGGAATCGTCCCCGGCGAGGGCCTCGCGGACGCTCTGGGTGACTTGGAGGTTGCCCCAACCCTGGGCGTCGCCCCCCTGGCCGGTGATGAGCAGAACGCGTTTCATGGTCACGCTCCTAGAAGGTGAACAGAAGGGGATCGTGGCGGTACTGGCGCAGGGCGTCGGCGGCCAGGGGCGCCACCGGCTCCAGGGCGGCGGCGATGGCCGCCACCTTCTGGGCGCTCCATTCGATCCGGGACACCACCTGCAGGTCCAGACGCCCCTCCGGGCCGCCGGCAGGGCCCAGGTCCAGGCCGTCGACCATGGCCTGGTTGGGGTCCAGGACGGTCACCGGACCCGGGAACCGGGCCGCCAGGGCCCGGCGGAACGCCGGGAGGCTGTAGCCGAAATGGGTGCAGCACAGGGCGGCCAGGAGCGGCCCGGACCGGTCCGGGCAGCGGGCGGCGGCCTGGTCCAGGTAGCGGTCGACCAGCTCCTGCACCTCCGGCCGGTCCGGCCCCGATTCGATCCGGGTGGCCAGGCCGTCACAGGGCTGGGCCAGGATGCGTTCGGCGGGCACCCCCCGGGCGCGCAGGCCGGCGGCGTGGACCCCGCTGGCGATAGTGGTGACGGTGCCCAGGAGCAGGATCCGGCTGGCCGGCTGCTGCTCCCAGTGGGCCAGGATCAGGTCCAGGCCGAACCCGATGATGTCCACGACCGGCACGCGGGCCTGGCGGGCGAAGGCGGTCTGCCCGTACAGGGCGGAGAGGGTGTTGCAGGCGATCAGGATCAAGTCCGGGTGGAACCGCTCCATGCCGGCCAGGGCAGCGTCGAACACCCGGGCCTGCCCGGCCGGGCCGGGGATCCGGTTGTAGCCCCGGTCCGCCTCGGGCCAGGCGTTGAAGTAGGTGATGGCCAGGTCCCGCCCGGGCCGGTCCCGGAGGAAGCGGCGGACCAGCCCCGCGGCGACGGCCAGGCCACCCAGCCCGGAGTCGGTGACCACCAGGGAGAAGGGCTCGGGGCGCGGTTCCGGATCCGGGCCGGTCATGGCTGGGCGCTCCCGGGCAGCGGGCGGGTCTGCCACTCGGCCACCAGGTCGAAGGCCCACTGGGGGGCCGTGTCCAGATTCCCGGCCATGACCCGGGTGAGCAGGTCCTGCCACTGCTCCCGGTGCTGGAGGGTGGTCAGCCGGTTGCGGAACATGGCCGCGCCCTTCTCGGGGTGTTCGGCCAGTTCGCCCATGAGCCGCTGCACCTCGGCCCGGAAACCTTCCCGGCCCACCCAGCGCAGGAACCCGTGCCAGGCTTCGGTCACCCCCGAACGGGCGGCCAGGGGTTCCGACACCGCCCGCAGGGAGGTGAAGAACGCGTCCCGGTCCGGGCCCCGCAGCAGCCGCAGCCCGAGGGAGCCGATGCGGTAGGGGACCACCTCCAGGCCGGTCAGTCCGTCCCGGCCGAGGTCCGCCCGCACCAGGTAGCCGGTCTTGCGGTGCAGCAGGCGGGTGTCCTGGTGGAACAGGAAATTGCCCAGGCTGTAGCAGATGGGCGTCCGTCCGTGGATCTCGACCCCCTGCGGCACGTGGGGGTGGTGGGCCACCACCAGGTCCGCCCCGGCTGCGGCCAGCCTGCGCAGGGCCGCCGCCACGTACGGGGGCGGGAAGGGGATGTACTCCACCCCGCCGTGGAAGATCACCACCCGCACGTCCACGGTCCGGCCCAGGTCGGCCAGGATGGCCGCCACCCGGTCCAGGTCCCAGCCGGACACCCCGGGCCCGGGCCCGGCGCCGGTGAGGTCCTCCCCTTCGCTGAAGTTGACCACGCCCACCCGCACCCCGCCCAGGTCGAGCACCTGGGGCCGGAAGGCCGCCACGGCGTCCAGGCCGGCGCCCACCGTGCGGATGCCCTGGGCGTCCAGCAGGTCCAGGGTCTCCCGGAACGCCGCCGGGCCGTGGTCGAGCACGTGGTTGTTGGCCAGGGTCACCAGCTCGAACGGCACCGCGGTCAGGCCCCGCACGTGGTCCGGTCCGCCCTTGAGCACCGAGCCGCTCTTGACCGCCGGCTGGTCCAGGCGGGTGAGGGGGCACTCCAGGTTGGCGATGCGCAGGCTGGCGGCGCGCAGGACCGGGAGCAGGTCCCCGTAGACCGCCTCGGGGTCTGCCGTCACCAGGGGCCCGAAGGCGCGGATCGGGGCCCAGTCCCCGGCGATGACCAGGCTGGCCCGGGCCGGGCCGGCCCCGGCCCGGGTCCAGCGGCCCTGGGCCCAGTCCAATGAGGCAGCGGCTTCCGGTCCGGATGGCATCGGCGCAGTCCTCCTATTCCCCTTGGTCCCGGCGGAAGCCGGCGGAAGCTTCCAGGAGGCGGGCGGTGTAGGGGGCCACCCCCTGGCCGGCGGCCAGGTCCCCGGAATCCAGGAACTCCACGGTCTGGCCGCGCTGCATGACCATCAGCCGCCGGCACAGGTGGGTCACGACGGCCAGGTCGTGGCTGACCATGATGAAGGTCAGGCCCCGGCGCGACCGGATGTCTTCCAGCAGGTTCAGCACTTCCGCCTGGACCGAGGCGTCCAGGGCCGAGGTGGGCTCGTCCAGGAGCAGGATCTGGGGCTCCAGGATCAGCGCCCGGGCGATGGCGACGCGCTGGCGCTGGCCGCCGGACAGCTGGTGGGGATAGCGGAACCGGTAGCCGCTGCCCATGCCCACCTCGTCCAGGGCCCGCTCGATACGGGCCTGGTGGCCGTCCAGGCGGTGGATCTCCAGGGGTTCGGCCAGGATGCGGTCCACCGTGTGGCGGGGGTGCAGGGAGCCGTAGGGATCCTGGAACACCATCTGCACCAGCCGCCGGAACGGCCGGGTCCCGGGCGCCGGCAGGGGGGCGCCGGCCCCGCCCAGGAGCCGGACCGCGCCGGCCTCCATGCGGGCCAGGCCGCAGATGGCGCGCAGGACCGTGGACTTGCCGGATCCGGATTCACCGACGATGCCGAAGGTCGCCCCCGGCTCCACCCGGAAGGAGGTGTCCGCCACCGCCACGAAGCCGTCGAAGGTCACGCGCAGGCCTTCCACTTCCAGGCCCACGGCGGGCTGCGACGGCGCCGGGGAGGGCAGGGCGGGGCTCATCGGGCCCACTCCGGCCGGCGGTCCAGGGTCGGCAGGGGATGGGCGCCGCCGCCCAGCCTGGGCAGGCAGTTCATCAGCCCGATGGAATAGGGATGCCGGGCCTGGGCCAGGTTCCCGGCCGGGAGCTCCTCCAGCATCCGGCCGGCGTACATCACCAGGATCCGGTCGCAGAAAGTGGAGACCAGGCGCAGGTCGTGGGAGACGAAGATCAGCCCCATTCCGCGCTGGGCCACCAGCCGGTCCAGGATGTCCAGGACCTGCAGCTGCACGGTCACGTCCAGGGCCGAGGTGGGCTCGTCGGCGATCAGCAGGTCCGGCTCGGCGATCAGCATCATGGCGAGCATGGCCCGCTGGCCCATGCCCCCGGAGACTTCGTGGGGGAACAGCCGGTAGACCCGCTCCGGGTCGTCGATCTGGACCGATTCCAGGGCGGCCAGGGTCCGGGCCCGGGCCTCCCTGCCGGTGACCTGGCGGTGGGCCCGCAGGGTCTCGGCGATCTGGGCCCCGATGGTCATCACCGGGTTGAGGGAGAACTTGGGGTCCTGGAGCACCATGGCGATCCGGCCGCCGCGCAGGGCGCGCCGCTCCCGGGGCGGGCAGCGCAGCAGGTCGATGCCGCTGAAGGCCAGGCGGCGGGCGGTGACCCGGCCCTCCGGCGCGGTCAGGCCCATGATGGCGCGCCCGGTCTGGGTCTTGCCCGAGCCGGACTCGCCGACGATGCCCAGGCGCTCCCGGCCGAGGGTGAAGCTCACGTCGCGCACCGCTTCGGACCAGGAGCCGTCCCGATTGGGGAAGGCCACCGTCAGGCCGTCCACTTCCAGCAGAGGCGGTGCTGGGGGGACCGGAGCGAGCGGTGCGAGCGCAGGGCTTCCCTGCGCAGGCAGAGGTGCGGAGCCGCCGGCGCCCGCGCTCATCGGGCGACCTTGGGGTCGAGCACGTCGCGCAGGCCGTCGCCCAGGAAGTTGAAGGCCAGGCTGACCAGGCAGATGGCCGCGCCCGGGGCGGCCGCCACCCACCACTGGTCCAGCACGTAGGCGCGCCCGTTGGCGATCATGGCGCCCCACTCGGGCATGGGCGGCTGGGCCCCCAGGCCCAGGAAGCCCAGCCCGGCGGCGGTGAGGATGATGCCGGCCATGTCCAGGGTGACCCGGACGATCACCGAGGACATGCACAGCGGGATGATGTGGCGGAACACGATGCGCCAGGGCGAGGCGCCGATCAGCCGCACCGCGGCGATGTAGTCGGCCTTGCGCAGGGTGAGGGTCTCGGCCCGGGCGATGCGGGCGTACGGGGGCCAGGAGGTGATGGCGATGGCGATCACGGCGTTCTCGATGCCGGGGCCGAGGGCGGCCACGAAGGCCAGGGCCAGGATCAGCCGGGGAAAGGCCAGGAAGATGTCGGTGAGGCGCATCAGGACGGCGTCCAGCAGGCCGCCCGCGTAGCCGGCCGCGGTGCCCACCAGCAGGCCGATGGGCGCCGCCAGCACCGCCACCAGGAAGATCACCTTCAACGTGATCCGGGACCCGAAGATCAGGCGCGACAGGATGTCCCGCCCCTGGTCGTCGGTGCCCAGCCAGTAGCCGCGGGAGGGCGGCAGCAGGCGGGTGGTGCGCAGGTCGCCCAGGATCGGCGAATGGGGCGCCACCAGGTTGGCGGTGAGGGCCACCAGCACCAGGGCCAGGATGATGAACAGGCCGGCCATGGCCAGCCGGTTGCGGGTGAAGGCGCGCCAGGAGCCGTAGGCGCGGCCCAGGGCGGCCTGGCGGCGGGACTCGGGGCGGTCCGACATGAGCCAGGCGTCCAGGCGTTGGAGGCGGGCGGCGAGGGCGGGGAAGGGGGCGCTCATGATTCCCGGGTCCTGGGGTCCAGCAGCCGGTACAGCATGTCGGAAAACAGGTTGAGGCCGATGAACATGGAGCCGACCACGATGGTGCCGCCGAGCACCGCGTTCATGTCGGCGTTCTGCAGGGCGTTGGTGATGTACAGGCCGAGCCCCGGCCAGGAGAACACGGTCTCGGTGAGCACCGAGCCCTCCAGGAGCCCGGCGTAGGACAGGGCGACCACGGTGATGAGCGGCACCAGGGCGTTGCGCAGGGCGTGGCGCCAGATGATCCGGCTTTCCGGGATGCCCTTGGCCCGGGCGGCCACCACGTACTCCTGGGTCAGCTCGTTGAGCATGAACGAACGGGTCATGCGGCTGATGTAGGCCAGGGAGAAGTAGCCCAGGAGGGCCCCGGGCAGCGCCAGGTGGGACAGCAGGTTGAAGAAGGCCTCCCACTCCCCGGCCCGGGCCGCGTCCAGCAGCAGCAGCCCGGTGACCGGCTTGAGGGTGTACTCGAAGGCCACGTCCAGCCGCCCCGGCCCGGCCACCCAGCCCAGGCGGGCGTAGAACAGCACCAGCCCCATCAGCCCCAGCCAGAAGATCGGCACCGAGTAGCCCACCAGCCCCAGCACCCGCACCACCTGGTCGATCAGCCGGCCGCGCTTCACCGCGGCCCAGACCCCCAGCGGGACGCCCACCCCGGCCCCGATCAGGATGCCGACGGTGGCCAGTTCCAGGGTGGCCGGGAAGGCGCGGGCGATGTCCTTGATGACCGGGTTGGCGGTGAGGATGGAGGTGCCGAAATCGCCCCGCACCACGTGGCCGATGTAGAACCCGAACTGCTCCCACAACGGCTTGTTCAGGCCCATCTCCTCGCGCACGCGCGCCACCACGGCCTCCGGGGCGCGGTCGCCGACCACCGCCAGGACCGGGTCGATGGGGATGACCCGGCCGATGACGAAGGTCACCGCCAGCAGCCCCAGGTAGGTCAGCAGGACCACCGCCAGGAACTCCGCCAGGTTGCGGGCGGCGCGGGCGAGGCGGGGCCTGCCGTTCCCGTTCCGGGGGCTGGGCGGGGGCAGGGTCATGGTTGCCGGGGTTCCGGGCCGGAGCGCGCGGTCAGCGCTTGGCGACGTTGAACACGTAGGTGCTGCCGGTGGAGGGCGCCTGCTTGAACCCCTCCACGTTGCTGCGCACGGCGGCCACGCCGATGGACTGGAACAGCATGACGAACGGGCTGTTCTTGCGGAAATCCGCCTGGATGTCCTTGTACATCTGGGCCCGCTTCTTGGTGTCGCGCTCCAGCACGGCGGCGTCGGCCTTGGCGGTCATTTCCGGGATGGCCCAGGCGTTGCGCCAGGCCAGGGGCTTGGACTTGGCGTCGTCGGAGTTGTCGGGGTTGCGGGCGAAGGTGTCGGCGTTGGTGTGGGGATCCCAGTAGTCCACGTCCCAGTTGTAGATCATCAGGTCGTGCTTGCGCGCCCGGTACTTGGTGAGCACCTGCTTGCCGTCGCCGGGCAGGATCTCGATGTCCACGCCGGCCTCTCGCGCGGTCGCCTGGAAAGCCTCGGCGATGCCCTGGTACGGCTGGGCGCTGCGCACGTCCATGGTGACCTTGAAGCCATTGGGGTAGCCGGCCTTGGCCAGCAGGGCCTTGGCCTTGGGCAGGTCGAACTTGTACGGGTTGACGTTGGCGGCGCCCAGCAGCCCGTTGGGCAGGAAGTTCTGATTGACCACGCCGATGTGGTTCATGATGGTCGCCTGGATGGCCGAGTAGTCCACCAGGTACTTGAACGCCTCCCGCACCTCGGGCTTGGCCAGGATCGGGTTCTTCTGGTTCAGGGAGATGTAGAACACCGAGCCCAGCGGGCAGATGTCGAGCTTGACGTCCTTGTCCTGGAGGACCGCGTCCAGGTCCTGGGGCGCCAGTTCCCGGGCGATGTCGATGTCGCCCTTGACCAGCAGCAGGCGCTGGGTGGCGGACTCCTTGACGTGGCGGTAGATCACCCGGGCCATGATGGACTTCTTGCCCCAGTAGGCGTCGTTGCGCTCCAGCATGATCACTTCGTTGGCCCGCCACTCGCGCAGCTTCATGGGCCCGGACCCGGCGGAGGCGTTCTTGAGCCAGCCGTAGCCCAGGTCGCCCTTGTCCTCGTGCTCGAGCAGCAGCTTCTTGTCCACCACCGAGGCCACGTTGGCGGTCAGGCAGTTCAGCACGAACGACGGCGCGTAGCTCTTGTCCACCGCGACGGTCAGGGTGAGCGGCCCGGCCGGGGCGATCATCTGCTTGACGTTGTCCTTGGTGAAGCCGAACTGGGTCAGGATGAAGGCCGGGCTCTTGTCCAGCAGCACCGCGCGCTGCAGGGACCAGGCCACGTCCTCGGCGGTCAGCGGGTTGCCGGAGGCGAACTTGACCCCCGGCCGGATCTGGAAGGTGTAGGTCTTGCCGTCCTTGGACACCGACCAGGACTGGGCCAGGTCGGGCATCGGCTGGGACGGGTCGGCGGGGCTGAACCGCACCAGGCGGTCGTAGATGTCGCCCATGACCTCGGAGGAGGTGCCTTCGAACACCTCGGCCGGGTCCATGGTGATGGTCGAATCCAGTTCATCGGCCAGCACCAGGGTGTCCTTGGGGGTGGTGGCCGCCAACGGCACGAAGGCGGCGCCCAGGATCAGGGCCAGCACCCGGCCGCGCAGCCGGCGAGTGGGCATCGGGCAATGGGGAGAGAGCATGGTGTCCTCCGGGCGAGAAAGAGTTTTGGGCGTTGTGTTATCAAACCCCGGTTTCCGGGCGAAGGATAGAGTATAAATATCCCTTTCTGACCATGCCCACCACCACCGAACGCATCCCGCTGCCTTCCCCCGCGCCCGGCACCGAGCGCTCCCTGCTGGTGCACCACTACGGCCGGCCCGGCGCCAGGCCCAAGGTCTACGTCCAGGCCGCCCTGCACGCCGACGAGATCCCCGGGCTGCTGGTGGCCCAGCACCTGCTCCTGGAACTGGAACGGTTCCAGGCCCGGGGAGCGGTCCAGGGGGAGGTGGTGGTGGTGCCGGCGGCCAACCCGGTGGGCCTGGCCCAGAACCTGGGCGGGCGCCTGGTGGGGCGGTTCGACCTGGCCGGATCCGGCAATTTCAACCGGGACTTCCCCGACCTGGCGCCGGCCGTGCTGGAGCGGGTGCGGGACGGCCTGGGCGCCGATCCCGCCGCCAACGTGGCGGCCGTGCGCCAGGCCCTGGGGGAGGCTCTGGGGGCCCTGCCCCCGGCGGGGGAGGCGGACACCCTCAAGCGCACCCTGCTGGGCCTGGCCCAGGACGCGGACCTGGTGCTGGACCTGCACTGCGCCGGGGTGGCCCTGCAGCATCTCTACGCGTCCGCCTGGCAACCGGCGGACGCCGCCGCCCTGGGGGCGGAACTGGGCGCCCGGGCGGTGCTGCTGGACGGCCTGGACGGCACCGAGGGCATGCCCCTGGACCAGGCGTGCCACGGCCCCTGGTGGAAGCTGCGCCGCCGGCTGCCGGAAGGGACGCCGCTGCCCCTGGCCTGCTTCGCCGCCACCGTGGAACTGCGCGGCCAGGGGGACGTGACCGACGCCCTGGCCGCGGCCGACGCCGCGGCCCTGGTGCGGTTCCTGCAAAGGCGGGGAGCCCTGGGGGGCGACCCGGGGCCGGTCCCGGCCCCCCTGTGCGAGTGCACCCCCCTGGAGGCGGTGGACACGCTGGTGGCGCCGGAGGCCGGGGTGGTGGTGTACCACCGCGGCCTGGGCGACCGGGTGACGGCGGGCGAACGGGTGGCGGAGATCGTGGCGCCCTTCGGCGAACCCTGGGGCGCCGCCCGCACGCCGGTGCACGCCGCCGCCGCCGGGCTGCTGTTCGCCCATGCCATCGGGCGGCTGGTCTGCCCCGGACAGAAATTCTGCAAGGTGGCGGGCCGGGAGCCGCTCGCCTACCGGGGCCGAGGCAAGCTCCTGGGCGATTGACTCACCGGGCCGGCGCCGCGCCGCCCCCGTAGAAGGAACGCACGTAGCTCTCCTGCCCCTGGAAGCTCCAGTGGACGTACTGGAGAAGCTCCGCGGCCCCCCTGGCGTCCCCGGCCCCGAGCAGCTCCACCATGCGCCGGTGCTCGTCCGCGTTGCGCTGTTCCCATTCCGCCAGCAGCTCCGCCTGGCGGGGCCAGTCGTACAGGCGGCGCTTGTAGCCGTGCACGGCGCGGGCCAGCAGGTCGTTGCCGCAGCGCTCCAGGAAGAAGTCGTGGAACTGGTAGTTGATGAGCAGGCAACGGTCGAAGTTGGCCTCGTCCAGGCGGCTCTGGTACTCGTCGGTCATCTCCCGCAGCCGCCGGTGGTCCTCGGGGCCCAGCCCGGGGGCGGCGGCCAGCATGGCCGTGGCCTCCAGCGCCCCGATGACCTGGTAGAGGTCGCGCACTTCCTCCAGCTCCAGGTGCTTCACCAGCACCCCCCGGCGCGGGACGATCTCCACGTAGCCTTCCAGCTCCAGGCTCAGGAGCGCATCCCGAAGGGGGGTGCGGCTGATGCCCAGCCTGGCGGCGATCTGGTCCAGGTCCAGGTAGGTGCCCGGGGCCAGGGCTTTCTGCTTGAGCTGCTCGAACAGGTAGTCGTACACCTGCTCCCCAAGGGATTTCACGACCTTGTGGCTCCTGCGCAGCACGTGGGCTCCTCGCTGGAAGGTAAGGCGGCCGGCCGCCCGAGGACGGCCGGCCGCGCGGTCATTCCTGGTGGATCCAGGTTACTTCTTGATGCTGAAGTACTTCTCGGGAATCTTCTGGGCCGTCGTGCCCATGTAGCCCCGGCCGAACACGTAGGTGTCCATGTACACCAGCAGTTCGTTCTTGGACCGGACCCCGGTGCTCATGTCGGTGTAGTAGGCGCCGTTCCACTTGGCGCCCGGGGTGTACTTGCCCAGGGCATCGTAGATGTCCTTGGTGCTGGAAAGCTTGGCTTTGCCTTCCACCACCCGCTTGCCCAGCTCACCCAGCCCGGCGGTCAGGGTGAAACCGGTGGAGTAGGCCCAGGTGCCCAGGCGCCCGCCGGCGCCCTTGGCCACCACCGCCGCCTCGATCTTCTTCATGATCGCCGGGAAGTTGCCCTTCTCGGCCGTGAGGTCGAGGCCCAGGGCGCCCGGGAAGCCCATCAGCGGCGAGGCCGAGTCCGGCTCCACGAAGATGCCGTTCTTGCTGGCGGCCAGCTGCTTGATCAGGGGTTCCGTGTGGGCGTCGTTGGTGCAGAACATGGCCACCTTCTCGCCGTTGGGCCCGTACTTCTTGAGCCACTGGGGAACCTTCTCCAGGATGAACTGCTGGGCGCCGGCGGTGCCCACGTCCGAGGTCGGGTCCGGAGCGGTCTCGAAGGCGAACTTGATGCCCAGGTCCTTGCAGGCCTGTTCCATGATCGCCCGGCGCCGGCCGAGGCTCTCGTAGGACATGTGCCGGGGGAACGAGATGTGCACGAAGGTCTTGGCGCCCAGCTGCTTGGCGGCCCAGGGGATGGTGTAGCCCCGGGACACGAAGTCGGCGTCCACGGCCAGGTCGGCGGCTTTCTGGATGACCAGGGGATCCTCGGCGGGCAGGGCCGCCAGGAGGATGATGTCGGGCCGCTTGGCGCGGATGCGCTTGTACGCTTCGGACACGCCCGGCAGGGCGTTGCAGGTGACCACCACCTTCATGAGGGGGTCGTCGGCCAGGGAGACCAGGTTGGAGATGACGGTCTCCTGCTGGGACATGAAGTCGTCCGGGTAGGTGATGTGCCGGACCATGCCCCCGTTGGCCACCGAACCGTATTCCTTGATGAGCTGCTCGGCGCCCCGCAGGTCGTCTTCGGCCTGGGTGACGGTTTCGGTGCATACCCCGATGTGGAACTTGGGCGCCGCCGCCAGGGACGAGCCGCTGGACAGCAGCAGGGCCAGGGCGGGGAGCAGGGCCGCGGATTTGAGAGCCTTCACAGGGCCTCCTACGGAAGTGGGTGGATGGCAGAGGGCAGACGGCCGGCAGCAACGTTCCGGCCGCCGCCCGGGGTGACTGGGGTTTCGAATTTTTTTCAATGGTGATGTATTAGATATTACACATCCAATTTCAGGGCCGCAACGCAATTCCCCCGGCAGGGGGGTGCGGGTGCCAATCTTCTGGGATCTTCGCGGAAAACCCGGCGCAGGGGCCGAAGGTGAAGAAACTATTAATAAAAAATCGACACTTTCCTGGACAGCGGGTCGTATGCACAAGGGAGGGTGCGATGCCTGGAGGGAATCGATCCCGTGGCTGGGTGCTCCGGTTGGCCCCTCTGGCCTTGGCCGGCGCCCTGGCCATGGTCCAGGTCCCGGCCCGGGCCGGCCCGGTGCCGGCCTTGGAGCGGTTTCCCGCGGGCGAGGCCCTGCCACCCCAGGCCGCCCGGATCAGTTTCTGCCAGGATGCCTTTCGTGAAGCCCAGGATCCGGACCTGCGCCGGCTGGACGGCTGCTGGATCGTCGCTGGCGCCCAGGGCATCCAGGCCTTTTCCAGGGCGGGAGTGACCGTGCCGGTGCCTGGGCAGCTCGCGCTCGACCCTGGGGAGCATGGCGTGGCGGTGGCGGTGGTGCCGCCGGGGGAGGGGCCCGTGCCCGGGCCGGCGCCCAGGCTGGCCTACGCCGTATCCCGGCCCGGCTCGGCCTGCGCGGACCGGGTCTTCGCCCTGGACCTGGACGGTTCCCGGCGGGAGCTGCCGCTGGGCGGGGCCGGGGAGGCGGACCCCCCGCGCCGGGTGCGGGACCTGGCCCTGGACCGGGACGGCCATGTCTTCGTGGCCCTGGGCGACCGCCGGGACATCCTGCGCATCGACCTGGCCGGCAACGCCATCCTCCACGCCCGCCTTCCGGAAGCCGCGGCCCAGGGCGATCCAGAGGCCCGGAGCGAGGGGATCCTGGCCATGGCCCGGGACCCCCGCACCGGAAGCCTTTATGTGGCGGAACCGTCCTGCCTCTGGAAGGTGACCGTCCGCGGGCTGGCGGCCCCGGTGCCGGCGGCGGCGCCCGCCCGCCCCCGCCACCTGGCCGTGCACGGCCGGAGGCTGCTGATGGTCGATCCGGACCGGCGCGAGATCCGGACCTTGCACCTGAAAAAACGCCGCCTCGCCACCCTCTTGGGCCCGGACGGCGGCCGGGTTCGGGTCCATCGGCTACAAGGCCGCCACCGCCAAGGCCAAGTGGAGGCTCTGGGCCAACGCCCAGGGCGACCGGCCGCTGATCTGCGCCGGAACCGCCCTGCCCGCCGTTCCCGCGCCGGCCCCGGGCCCTGGAGCGGGCACGGCCCGGGCCGCGGACCCGGCCTCGCCCCGGCCGGCCCTCCTGGACACGCTGCAGAAGCTCGCCGAAGGTTGCGGGCTGGCGGCCCAGCACGGGCTGGTCCTCCAGGCATGCGCCCCGGAATCCCTGGCCGAGTTCCGCCAGCGCAACGCCACCCTCGCCGGCCTCTACTCCCCGGCCATCGCCTGCCTCGCCGCCGGCGCTTCGGGAGGGGCCCAGGCCTCCTGCCCCCAGGTGCTCCGGACCGACGCCCGCACCCGCAGCGACCTCTCCGCCACCATCGAGGCGTTCGGCGGGGAGGTGGGCGAGGTCGCCGCGGCGGTGTTCGCCGTCGGCAACGCCTTCTACGTCGCCTCCGAGGCCAACGTGGTGGCCAACACCGCCGCGACCGCAGCCGCCGACGCGGTCGCCGCCAAGACCACGCTGGTCCTGGCCTACACGTTCTCTTCGGTGGGGGACGGGCTGTTCGCCAGCGCCTACGACCTGTACCGGCTCAACATCCAGACCCAGGGCTGGATCGCCGAGGCCACCCGGAGGTTCAACGCGGCCAGCCGGGCGGAACTGGACCAGGCGGAATTCTGGAAGCAGGTCGCGGGGGCCGCCGGCAGCGGGGATTGAGGGGCCGGAGCGGCCAGCCGGAGCCCGCTCCGCGCCACCTCCTGGGCTGGACAGGTGGGGCCGGGGAGCAGGTGTCGCCAAGCCATTCTTTTATCCCATTTCATCCATCCACATCCGGTTCATCCCCGTCAACAGGCCAAGGATGATGCCTTGTCTCCTGCTCCATGCGTACCGTCGGCAACCATTACTTGGGAACGGGGATGAACAGGATGTCAAGGGATGGACAGGGAGGACATGCCGATAGGCATTCCTCCTGGCCCTCCCTGCCCTCAAGGGACGACGGTCCAGTCCAGGAGGACCAGTTCCTGGATGCGTGCGAAGTGCTTGGTGTTGTTGGTCACCAGGGCATAACCGTGAGACAGGGCGGTGCTGGCGATGAGCAGGTCGCGATCCTGGACCATGGCGGACTTGAGCCGATGCTTCAACCGTCCGAACCACTCCGCGGACCCTGCGTCGAAAGGCATGATCGGGTAGGCGGCGCGCAGGTCGCTGAGGAGGACCTCCAGCTTTTCCGCCCGGTCGGGGTTGTTGAACTTGCCGTAATGCAACTCGGCGAGCACCCCGGCAGGCACGCCGATGGCCGATGGATCGCAGGCTTCCAGGTGGGCCCTCACCGCCGGGTTCAACCGCCAAAGCTGGCTGATGATGTTGGTGTCGAGGGCGTACCTCACAGGTCCGGTTCCTCCATGGAGACTCGCATGGGCTCGAAATCCACAGCGCCCAGGTCGACCGCCTTGACCAGGTCGAAATTGATGTGGCGAGCGGGGGGAGAAACTTCGCCGGAGATGGCACGGGCGATCAGTTCCAGCACTTCCGACTCCATGGAGCGCCGGTGGGCCCGGGCGAGGGACTTGACGCCCGCGGCCACCGCATCGGGAACGTTGCGCACATGAATCGTCGCCATGGAGGCCTCCAGGACCAGTATGCGGTGTCTCGTCACGTCTGCAAGCACAATGCTTGCAGACGCCCTCCGCCTACTTCACCGGCTGGAGTTCGGTCCAGTTGCCCTTCAGCGCCGCGTTGGGGTTGAATCCGGCATGGTCCGAGAGGACATAGTCGCCGAGGCCGTTGGTCCAGGCGTGGCCGTACTGGTTGTCCAGCTGCACCTGCTCCTGGGCCTGGGCGTTCAGGGCCCGGGCCAGGTCCGGCAGGGGCTCGGCGCCCAGCACCTGGGCCCCCGGGCGGGCCTCGGGCAGCACCTGCTGGCGCAGGTAGTCGGCGGCCCGCAGGGGCGGGGCGATGTCGCACTCCCGCCGCCCGAAGGCGGCCGCCTGGCGGGCGTTGGCCTGCATCATCTGCCCCATGCCCGGATCCGCCGCCCACTGCCAGTGGTGGTTGGGGAACAGCTCCAGGCGCTGCCGGCCGTCGCCGCTCTGGGCCCGGAACACCACCTGCACCAGGTCCGCGTGGCAGCCCACGGTGGGGCTGTACTCCACCTGGCCCTGGAACTGCCAGTCCGGGGGCAGCAGCAGGCTCAGGGCCGGCATGGGCCGCTCGAAGCCCCGCTGGTCCATGACCACGTGGCGCTTCAGGCGGTAGACGCCGGGTCCCGGGGCGGGGGCGGCCGATTGCAGGGCGGCGCACAGGAGGATGCCGCAACCTTTCCAGATGGATCGAATGCGCAGGCTGACCATGGTTGCTCTCCTCCCCGGGGCAGCCGCTCCCACACCCCGGCGGCGCTATTCGTATTCGATGGTCGCCGGAGGCTTGCTGGTGATGTCGAACACCACCCGGTTGATGCCCTTCACCTCGTTGACGATCCGCTGGGCCACCCGCTCCAGCAGGTCGTGGGGCAGGCGGGCCCAGTCGGCGGTCATGAAGTCCTCCGAGGTGACCGCCCGCAGGGCGCACATGTTCTCGTAGGTGCGCTCGTCGCCCATGATGCCCACGGTCTGCACCGGCAGCAGCACGGCGAAGCACTGGGAGGTGGTGCGGTACCAGCCGGATGCCTTGAGCTCCTCGATGAAGATGGCGTCCGCGTCCTGGAGGATGCGCACCCGCTCGGGGGTCACGCACCCGGGGATGCGCACCGCCAGGCCCGGGCCGGGGAAGGGGTGGCGCCAGACCATGTCCTCGGGCAGGCCCAGGGCCAGGCCCACCCGCCGCACCTCGTCCTTGAACAGCTCGCGCAGGGGCTCCACCAGCTTGAGCTTCATGACGTCCGGCAGCCCGCCCACGTTGTGGTGGGACTTCACCAGCACCGCCCCGCCGATGCCCGAGCTCTCGATCACGTCCGGGTACAGGGTGCCCTGGGCCAGGAAGTCCGCCTTCACCTGGTGGGCCTCGTGGTCGAACACCTCGATGAAGGTCCGGCCGATGATCTTGCGCTTGGCTTCCGGGTCGGTCACGCCGGCCAGGGCGCCCAGGAACCGGGCCCCGGCGTCCACCCAGCGCACCTGCATGTCGAACGGCGCGAAGGCTTCCTGCACCTGGGCCAGCTCGTGCTTGCGCATGACCCCCGTGTCCACGAACACGCAGGTGAGCTGCCTGCCGATGGCCTTGTGCAGGAGCAGGGCGGCGACGCTGGAGTCCACCCCGCCCGAAAGCCCCAGCACCACCCGGTTTTCGCCCACCTGGGCGCGCAGCTGGCGGGTCTTCTCCTCGATGAACTGCCCGGCGTTCCAGTCCAGCTTCATGGCGCACACGTGCAGGAAGTTGCGCAGGATGGCGGCGCCGTGGGTGGTGTGGCTCACCTCCGGGTGGAACTGGATGGCGAACCGGCGCCGGGCCCGGTCCTCCATGGCCGCCACCGGCACCTGGGGGGTGCGGGCGGTGACCTGGAACCCGGGCGGCGCCTGCTCCACGTGGTCGCCGTGGCTCATCCACACCTGCTGCTCCGGCTCCAGGCCCTGGAACAGCACGCTGTCCGGGTCCTGCACCTGGATGGCGGCCTTGCCGTACTCCCGGCGGGCGGAGCGGTGGATGGCGCCGCCGGCGTTCCTGGCCATGAGCTGCTGGCCGTAGCACACCCCCAGCACGGGAACCCCCAGGTCCAGGATGGCCGGGTCCAGGTCCGGGGCGCCGGCTTCCAGCACCGACTTGGGGCCTCCGGAGAGGATCACCCCGCGCAGGTCGGGGCCCTGGATTTCCGCGGCGGTGGCGCTGGGCCCGTAGACCAGCCCGAACGCCCCCAGGTCCCGCAGCCGGCGGGTGATCAGCCGGGTGTACTGGGACCCGTAATCGAGGATGGCGACGCGCTCATGATGCATGGAAACCCCACCTGGACAAGGTTTGAGCATACCGGACCGGGACGCTTCCGCCCAGGTCAGGAGGCCTTCTTGAAGGACTCGTCCGTTTCCGTCAGCATCCAGGCGCGCCCCTGAAGGCGGTACGAAGCGTGGCGCTCCTTGGTCTCGCCGATGCGCACCCCCGGGTGCAGGGTCTGGAACAGGCGGAAATGCTCCGTGGGATGGACCAGGCGCACCAGGTAGGCCACCCGGATCCCGTCCCGGGTGGTCTCCATGCGCGGCAGCACCCGCACGAACTCCGCCTCGGCGGCCGGCAGCTCGAAGCCGGCGGGGCCGGTGCGGATGGATTTGGGCGCGTTGGGATTGAGCTTGAAGCTGAACTGCTCCCGGTCCCCCTGGGGGGCGCGGTTCACCATGAACCAGCCGGTGCGCACCAGCGCCTCCTGCAGGGCCACCAGCCGGGCGTGGTCCGGGGAACCCTTGATGGCGCTCTCGGTTTCCGGCACGCGGATGGTCACCACCACCGGGTAGTCTTTTCGGATATCGGCCTCCGCTTCCCTAACGGTCAGCTGGGACGGTCCGCAGCCCAGGAGGACGGCCAGCACGGGAACGAGGATCAGGCGCAGCGAACGCACGGGTTCCTCCAGGCGGTATGCACCATTCTGCCCCCCTGCCCCGGTCGTGACCACCCTCACTTTAGGAGGCGCCTATAATTGGCCGTAGCCTAAAAGGGGTCCAACGTGAACAAGCCGTATCTTGATTTCCTTTCTGCGGAATTGGCGAAACTGAAAGAACAGGGCCTCTACAAGACCGAGCGGATCATCGCCACGCCCCAGGGCGCCTGGGTCCAGACCAACGGGCACAAGGTCATCAACCTGTGCGCCAACAACTACCTGGGCCTGGCCAACCACCCCGAGCTGGTGAAGGCCGCCCAGGCGGGCCTGGCCGCCCGCGGCTTCGGCATGTCCAGCGTGCGCTTCATCTGCGGCACCCAGGACATCCACAAGGAGCTGGAGGCCCAGCTCAGCCAGTTCCTGGGCATGGAGGACACCCAGCTCTACTCCAGCTGCTTCGACGCCAACGGCGGGGTGTTCGAAGGCGCTCCTGGGCGAAGAGGACGCCATCATCTCCGACGCCCTCAACCACGCCTCCATCATCGACGGCATCCGCCTGTGCAAGGCCAAGCGCTTCCGCTACGCCAACAACGACATGGCCGACCTGGAGGCGAAGCTGAAGGAGGCCGACGCCGCCGGGTCCCGGTTCAAGCTGGTGGCCACCGACGGCGTGTTCAGCATGGACGGCTACCTGGCCAACCTGCCCGCCATCTGCGACCTGGCCGAGCGCCACGGGGCCATGGTGATGGTGGACGACAGCCACGCGGTGGGCTTCATCGGCGAGCACGGGCGGGGCACCCACGAGCACCACCACGTCATGGGCCGGGTGGACATCCTCACCGGCACCCTGGGCAAGGCCCTGGGCGGCGCCTCCGGGGGCTACATCAGCTCCAGCAAGGAGGTCGATCGCCATGCTCCGCCAGCGCTCCCGGCCGTACCTGTTCTCCAACACCCTGGCCCCCTGCCATCGTCGCCGCCAGCCTCCGCGTGCTGGGCATGCTGCGGGAAGGGGACGGCCTGCGCAGGCAGCTGCGCGCCAACGCGGCGCAGTTCCGCGCCGGCATGGAGATGCTGGGCTTCAAGCTGCTTCCGGGCGAGCACCCGATCATCCCGGTGATGCTCTACGAGGCCCCCCTGGCCCAGGCCTTCGCCGCCAGGCTCCTGGACGAGGGCGTCTACGTGACCGGCTTCTTCTTCCCGGTGGTGCCCAAGGGCCAGGCGCGCATCCGCACCCAGATGTCCGCCGCCCACAGCGCCGACCGACATCGACACGGCCATCGCCGCCTTCGCCAAGGTGGGCCGCGAGCTGGGCGTGATCAAGTAGGCCATCCAAGTCCGACCGGAACCAAGGAGAAGACCCATGAAGGCACTGGTCAAGAGCAAGCGCGAGCCCGGGCTGTGGATGGAGGACGTGCCCATCCCCGAAATCGGCCCCAACGACGTGCTCATCCGCATCCACAAGTCCGCCATCTGCGGCACCGACATGCACATCTGGAACTGGGACGCACTGGAGCCAGAAGACCATCCCCGTGCCCATGCACGTGGGCCACGAGTACGCCGGCGTGATCGAGAAGGTGGGCGACGAGGTGGAAGGCTACAAGGTGGGCGACCGGGTCTCGGGCGAGGGCCACATCGTCTGCGGCCACTGCCGCAACTGCCGCGCCGGCAAGCGCCACCTGTGCCCCAACACCTTCGGGCGTGGGGGTGAACCGGCCCGGCTCCTTCGCCGAGTACCTGTCCCTGCCCGCCATCAACCTGTTCAAGCTTCCCGACAGCATCTCCGACGAGCTGGCGTCCATCTTCGACCCGTACGGCAACGCCGCCCACACCGCCCTGTCCTTCGACATGGTCGGCGAGGACGTGCTCATCACCGGCGCCGGCCCCATCGGCTGCATGGCCGTGGCCATCGCCAAGCACGTGGGCGCCCGCAACGTGGTCATCACCGACGTGAACGACTACCGCCTGGGCCTGGCCCACCAAATGGGGGCCACCCGCGCCGTGAACGTGAGCCAGGAGAGCCTGCGGGGCGTCATGAAGGAACTGGGCATGACCGAGGGCTTCGACGTGGGCCTGGAGATGAGCGGCAACGGCTCCGCCTTCAAGAGCATGATCGACACCATGGTGAACGGCGGGCGCATCGCCATGCTGGGCATCTTCCCGGACGACGTGGCCATCGACTGGGGCAAGGTGATCTTCAAGGGCCTGTTCCTGAAGGGCATCTACGGGCGGGAGATGTTCGAGACCTGGTACAAGATGGCGGCCATGATCGAGAGCGGCCTGGACATCGCCCCGGTCATCACCCACCGCTTCCCCATCGACGATTTCCGCCAGGGCTTCGAGGCGATGGGCAGCGGCAAGTCCGGGAAAGTCCTCCTGGACTGGGGCGTCAAGTAGGGAAACCACGGCCTCTCCCCGGGGCGGCTTGCGCCGCGATGGAGGGCGGCGGGCGAGTACGTGGCCCGGGGCGTCGGAGCCGTCGTCATCGGGGCAGGGCTGTTCCTCGTGGCCATGGCGGGCGGGCTCGCCCCGCCGGGCTGATCACCCGGCGCCGATCTCCTGGCGGATGGCATCGATGGGCAACAGGGTCACCTCCAGGTCCCCGACCCGCCGCACGCTGCGGTGCCGGATCTCCGGGCACACCAGGAAGTTCCTGCCGGCCGTGTAGCTCGCCCGGAAGGCGCGCAGGTTGCGGGCATCGAAGGCGTCTTGATGCCACTTGCATTCCAGGGCATCCACCGCGTCCCGCCCGCGGGGCAGGATGAAGTCCACTTCCCGCTGCTGCTTGTCGCGCCAGAACCGCAGGTCCAGGCACGGAGCGGCGCGCAGGGTATCCAGCACCAGGTGTTCCCAGAGCAGTCCGCAGTCCTCCGTGCGCAGGTCGCTCCAGCCGCTGGCGTGGCGCACGAAGCCGGTGTCGAAGGCGTACACCTTTGGCTGGCCAAGGATTTCCCGCCGCCCACCGGCCGAGAAGGGGGGCAGCAGATGCACCACGTGGGTGATCTGCAGGGCTTCCATCCAGGACACTGCCGTGGGGCGGCTGACCCCCGCATGCTTGGCCAGGTTCGTGTATTCCAACATCCCTCCGCTCTGGCGCAGCACCAGCCGCACCAGGCGCAGGAATTCCGTCCGCTTGCCAAGGCGGAACAATTCCTGTACGTCCCGAGCGTAGTAGGAATCCAGCCATTCCTCATAGAACTCCGGATCCGGTGGGGTCGCCAACAGGGCCTGGGGCAGCCCACCGCGGAACAGGCGCAACCGCAGATCCGCGATGCCGAAGGCCGGCAGTTCTTCCGCGAGCACTGGGGCCAGTTCCACGACCCGCTTGCGTCCGGTCAAGCTGTCCCGGAACTTGCCCGTGGCCGCCAGGGTCGATGAGCCGGTGGCCAGCACCCGGAGTTCCGGGAAGGCGTCGGCGGCGATCTTGAGCACACGGCTGGGGTCCGGGAGCTGGTGCACTTCGTCCAGGACCAACCGGGGCCGGCCCAGGGAGCGGAAGAACCCTTCCGGGTCCTCCAGGCGCGCAGCGCTGCTCGGCAAGTCACAGTTGATGAATTCGGTTTCCGGAAGCGCTTGGGCGAGCACCGTTTTGCCGGCGCGCCGGACGCCCGTGAGCCAGAGCACCGGCGCCTGCTCCCAGGCACGTCGCATGCGTTCCATCCAGAAGGGCCTCTGAATCATGGAAACAAACTTGCCTTATAGACGTCTAAATGTAAAGTCTATTTTCCAACAGTATAACCATAACTATTTAAGTGTTTACAATCAACCAGGGGGAAGGCAGGCAGGGCACGGCTTAAGCCCCGGCCCAATCCAGCCAAGCGGTGGTTCGGTTCAGGCCGTGCGGTTCACCAGCTCGGAGAGGGCCGCGCCGCCCAGCCGGGCGGCGAAGTCCCCGAACGGTTCGCCCGGGCCGCCGGATCCGGCCCAGGCCGCGAACAGCCGGTCCAGCGCCCCGGGCAGGGCCGCCACAGCGAGCTTCTCCACCACCGGGAAGCCGATCCGGGCCCCTTCCGGATCGCCGCCCGCGAACAGCTTGTAGGTGGAGGCGCTCTGCCCGACCAGGGCCAGCTCGGCCGTGTAGGGGCGCGCGCAGCCGTTGGGGCAGCCGGTGACCCGGAACACCAGGGGCCTGCCGGCGTGGCCGTGGCGGGCCATGGCCGTGCGCACCATCCCCACGAAATCGGGCATGGAGCGCTCGGCCTCGGTGAGCGCCAGGCCGCACAGGGGCAGGGCCACGCAGGCCAGGGCCCGGGCCTCCAGGGGGTCCCTGGGCAGGAGCGGCTGCCCTGCGCTCCGGAACAGGCCGGCCACCGCCTCCCGGTTCTCCGGCGCCAGGCCCAGCAGGATGAGGTCCTGGTCCGGGCTCAGCTGGAACCCGGGACGGAAGCGCTCCGCCACCGCCCGCACGGCCTCCTTCAGCGCCCCCCGCACCCGCCCGGAGCCGACGCACAGCCCCAGGGCCAGGGTGCCGTCGGCGCGGTCGAACCAGCCGTGCACGGGGGAGGTGCGCCAGGGGGGCAGGGGCCGGTCCTGGAAGGCCAGGCCGGCCCGTCCCTCCAGTTCGGCCCGGAACCAGGGCAGCCCGCGCTGGGCGATCACGTATTTGAGCCGGGCGTGCTTGCGGTCCTCCCGGTTGCCGAAATCCCGGTGGATGCCCACCACGCCTTCCGCCACCGCCAGCGCCGCCGCCGCCGGCGCCCATCCCACCAGGTCGGCGGCCCGGGGGAAGGTGGTGTCGTCCCCGTGGGTCATGCCCAGCCCGCCCCCGGCGAGCACGAAGAAGCCGTCCAGGATCCCGTCCGCGCCGAAGCTGGCGGCCAGTCCCAGGTCGTTGGTGTACACATCCACCAGGTTCTCCCCGGCCACGGTGACCGCCATCTTGAACTTGCGCGGCAGGTAGGCGGCCCCGAACACCCGCTCCCGCTCCTGTTCCGGGTTCACCTGCTCGCCGTCCAGCCAGATCTCGGCGTAGGCGTTGGAGACCGCCTGGAAGTGCGAGGCCAGGCGGTCCACCACCGGATCCAGCTGGGCCAGGTCCGGGCGCAGCCACGGGTTGGGCGCCTGGGTCACGGTGCGCACCACGTCCCCGCAGGCGCCCTTGGTGGTCTGCAGGGCGCGGGCGAGCTCCTGCAGGGCCGGTTTCAGGTCGCCCTTGAGCACCCCGTGCAGCTCGATGCTCTGGCGCGTGGTGAGGCGCAGGCTGGCGTCCCCGTAACGGTTCGCCAGGGCGTCCCAGGCCAGGTACTGCTCCGCCGCCAGCCGGCCGCCGGGGATCCGCCCCCGCAGCATCAGCACCGGCGGGCGCTCCTTGGCGCCGCGCTCCTTCTGCTGGTAGAGGCCGTGGAACTTGATGAGGGCCTGGGCGTCCTTGGAGAACGAGGGATCGGCGCCGCCCGCCTCCTCCCGCAGAGTGCCCCGCAAGTGGCGGGAACCGGCCTTGAGGTCTTCCACCGGGCCCTGGCTCATGGCCGGCCTCCCAGGGCGCGCCCGGCCTGGCGCGCGATGCCGCGCAGGATGCTGGCGCGCCGGGCGGGATCGGGCAGCTCCTTGCGCAACCGGCGGCGCAGCTGCACCAGCGCTTCCAGCTCGGGCAGCGCGGCCGCGGGCACCAGGGCCTCCAGGGCCTCCCGCACCACCCGGCTCAACCCCGGGAAGCCGCCCCCGGTGGAAACGGCCACCACGAACGGCCCCCGGCGCAGGATGCTGGGGAACTGCACGTCCCCGGCCGCCGGATCGTCCACGGCGTTGAACCAGATGCCCCGCCGCCGGGCCAGGGCCCCGAGCAGCCGGTGGAAGGCCGGGTCGTCCGTGGCCCCCACCACCAGGTGGACCCCGGCCAGGTCCGCGGGGCGGAACGGCCGCTGGTGCCATTCCGCACCGGCGGCCTCCAGGTCCGCCCGGAAGCCGGGATCGAAGGCGCTGGCCACCGCCCGCACCGCGCCGCCCGCCGCCCGCAGGGCCCGCCACTTACCCTGTGCGGCGCTGCCACCCCCCACCAGGAGCGAGCGTTTCCCCGAAAGGTCCAGGAAGAGCGGAAGCAGGTTCATGGGGCGACTCCGGATGGGTGCGGTGCAGGAGGGCAGGCCCGGCCAGCAGCAGCCCGGGGCCGCCGGTGCAGGGCCGCAGGGCGCCGGCGGCGGCCTTGCCCAGGTTGGACAGGGTGACCGCCTGTCCCGGCCCGAGGGCGTTCTCGATGAGCGCCACCGGCGTGCCGGACCCGGCGCCGTGGGCGACCAGGCGCCCGGCGATCTCGGCGACGCGCCGGGTGCCCATGTAGACCGCCAGGGTGCCGCCGTCCTGGGCCAGAGTCCGCCAGGTGCCCTCCGCGTCGGGGAGGTGGTGTCCCTCCAGGAGGGTGATCCGCCGCGCCACCCCGCGGTAGGTGAGCGGGATCCCCGCCGCGGCGGCGCCGGCCTGCAGGGCGCTGATGCCCGGGATGACCTCGAAGGGGACGCCGGCCGCCTGGAGCGCTTCGGCCTCCTCGCCGCCCCGCCCGAAGATCAGCGGGTCGCCGCCCTTCAGGCGCACCACCCGCCAGCCGCGCCCGGCCAGCTCGACCATCAGACGGTTGATGGCCTCCTGGGGCATCCCTTCGCGGCCGCAGCGCTTGCCCACCGGGCAGCACTGGGCGTGCGGCGGGAACAGGGCCTGGAAGCCCGGGTCCAGAAGCTCGTCGAACAGCACCGCCCGGGCCCTGGCCAGGGCCTGCAGCCCGCGCAGGGTGAGCAGGTCCGGGCTGCCAGGGCCCGCCCCCACCAGGCTCACCAGGCCCGCGGCGGCCATCACAGCCTCCACACGGCGTTGGCGGCCACCACCAGGCCCAGCGTCAGCAGGGCGATGAGCACTTCCCCCAGGGCTCCCACCACCAGCGGGCGGAACTTGTTCTTGAACATCCCCCGCAGGTCGGTGCGCAGCCCCACCCCGGCGAAGGTGAGCAGGAAGGCCCAGCGGGACAGGTTGCCCAGCACCAGGGCCTGGCCCCGGGTGAAGGCGTGCAGGGACGTGAGGGCCGAGAGGGCCAGGAAGCCCAGCACGAAGCGGGGGAACCTGGCCGCCAGGAAGGCGGTCTTGCTGCCCACGGCCCGGGCCTGGCCGCGCCGGTGCCAGTAGAGCGCGAAGCCCAGGACCACGAACCCGATCATGGCGTTGCGGGTGGATTTCACCAGCACCGCCAGCTTGCCGGCGGTCTCCGAGAAGATCGCCCCGGCGGCCACGGACTCGGCGGTGTTGTCCACCGCCAGGCCGGACCACACCCCGAAGGCGCGGTCGGACAGGTGCAGGGCGTGGCCGATGGCCGGGAAGGCGAACAGGGCCACGGCCCCCAGGGCCAGGATGGCGGCGATGGCGATGGCGGCGTCCTCGTCCTCGCCGTCGATGGAGCCCTGGGCGGCGATGATGGCGGCAACCCCGCACACGGCCGTGCCCACCGCCAGCAGGGAGGCCAGTTTCGGCTCCAGGCCGAACCTCCGGGCCAGCCACAGCATCAGCGCCAGCGACCCGGCGATCTCCACCACCACCAGCGCCAGGCTGATCCCGCCCAGCTGCAGCACGTCCCCCAGGGCGAAGCGCGCGCCCAGCAGGACGATGCCCACTTTCAGCCAGAAGTCGCAGGTGGCGATGCCCGCCTGGAACACCTTGGGCAGCCGCACGGTGTTGGCCAGCACCAGGCCGATGAGGATCGCCCACAGCACGTACTCGACGTTGGGGAGACGCAGGTGGCGGGCCTTGGCGAAGGCGGCCAGGCCCTGCTCGGTCAGCTTGCCCAGCCAGCCCACCCCGGCCATGAGGGCCAGCCCGGGCAGCAGGCGGGTCCAGGCGAACGGCTGGGCCGGCGCTTCCAGGACTCCGGCCGCGGAGGCGGCGGCGGGGCTCACCAGGGCACCGCTTTGAGCAGGCCGGCCTTGACCAGGCCCGCCAGCAGGAAGGCGCCCAGCACCGCCCAGGAATCCTGGGTGAGCCAGCGCAGGAACGGGACGCCGAGGGGCCGCTTGGACATGGATGCTCCGGAGGAGGGGGGGTGGAGACAGGCCGATGGCTGGCTCGCTGGGGCTTGGGACGACGGCGGGGACAAGACCGGACTGGCGGGTGGGCCTCCGGTTTCGAATTACCGATATTGCTTACCGACAAGCTAAGGAATAGGCAGCAGACCCCTGGCCGTCAAGGGCAGGGCCGGAATTTTCCCTTGGCGGGTGCCGTAAGGTGCTGGATTCCCTGGCCCGGGCGATGTCCAGGCTCAGGCCTCCCAGGCAGGCGCCATCCGGCGCCCGAGGGCGTCCTCCATCAGCCACCGGGCGATGCTCAGTTCGCCGGGGAGCTCAGGCAGGCCGGCCAGGGGGAACCAGCGGGCGTCCTCGATCTCCGCTGGATCGGGGCGGAGTTCGCCGTCCAGGTAGTCGGCCTTGAAGCCGACCATCAGGCCGTTGGGGAAAGGCCATGGCTGGCTGGAGAAATAGCCCAGGCGATGGATCCGCACCCCCAGTTCCTCCATGACCTCCCGATGGACCGCCTGCTCAAGGGACTCGCCCGGCTCGGCGAAGCCGGCCACGCCGCTATACACCCCGGGTTTGAAGTGGGGCGACCGGGCCAGGAGCAGCTCCCCCTCCCGCCGGATCAGCACGATCACCGCGGTGGAGGCCGCCGGGAAGACCTGCAGTCCGCAGGCCGGGCACTTCCGCCCCGACCCTTCGCCGGCCGCCAAGGGGGTGCCGCAGGCCCCGCAATGGCGGTGGGCCTCCGACCAGGCCAGCCACTGCCAAGCCCGGCCGGCCCGCAGCCAGTCGACCCAGGGCAGCACCCCGTACGCTTCCCGCAGGCCCAGGGCGTGGACTCCGGCCGGCAGGGGCGCGCCCTCGGGGACCCGGTGCACCCGGGAACCTTCCGGGAGCACCAGGACCGGTTCCGGAAGGCGGGGGGCCGGTCCCTGCCACCACCACAGATGCTTTCCCTGGAACACCACCTCCATGACCGGCCCCGCTATTCCATAGCTAAATCGTAGCCGCACGGACCTTGGTCGGCCTACCCGGGGAATGGCCAAACCGGCATCGGCCCCAGCCGCGGCTCCGGACCGGCAGGAGGGCCCTGCGCCGTGCTGCCGAGGCTGCTACTTGTTGATCACCGCCGCGCCGGCCGTCGCGCACACGTTGTCGTGCTCGCTGGAGTCTCCGGAGACCCCGATGGCGCCGATGATCTTGCCGTCCACCAGCAGCGGGATGCCGCCCTCCACCGCCGTGGCGCCGCGCAGGTCCAGGATGCGCAGCCCAACGCCGCCGGCCGCCAGCCCGTCCTGGAAGGCCTTGCTGGGGCGCTTGTACAGGGCCGAGGTGCGCGCCTTGTCGATGCATACCTTGGCGCTGGCCACCTGGGTGTTGTCCATCTTTTCGTAGTAGACCAGGGTTCCGCTCCAGTCCACCACCGCCACGGCCATCGTCCAGCTGTTCTTCACCGCCTCGGCCAGGGCGGCCGCGGCCGCCTTCTTGGCCAGTTCCACCTGGATGGGCGCCCCGTATGGGTTGGGCATCTGGGCCATCAGGCTGGTGCCGAACCAGAACATGGCGATGGCGGCCAGCTTGCTGAAGAAAAGGATGGGTCTCATGGCAATCCTTCCTTTCTTGAAGGGGGGAATCCAGACGCCTAAACTGGCCTCCTGCAGTTGGAATGTCAATGAATGCCCCTGGTTCCAGGGGGCCAAGAAGCGGGTCAGCGCACCGGCTGGGGGATGGGGATCGGCGGCAAGGTCTTCTCCGGGTAGATCTCGCCGTCGACGATGAAGGTGTCCGCCGCCAGGTCCTCGCCCCCCGGCTGCAGGTCCGTGCCCAGGCAGGCCAGGTGGTAGCTGTCCAGCTTGGTGCCCAGCACCTGGATGGAGTGCCCCTTCCGGTCCTTGGTGTTGAGGATGGGCACGCCCACGAACGGGCGGTAGAAGAACGGATGGTGCCAAGGGGTCTCGGGCTCCTGCTCCAGGTAGTCCGGCACCAGGGCGGACAGGTAGCGCGGGTACTCCCCGTGCTTGGTCTTGTAGCGGGTGAGGGCGTCGGCGGTGCGGCGCATGACGTTGTGGAGCTGCCGCTGGCGCTCCTGCATGTCCTGGCGCAGCAGGGCGTCCATGAGGTACAGGTCCTTGGTGGCCTGCTGGCCGGCGGGGGTGTCCGGGTACCGCGCCCCCAGCTGGGCCATGAGGGTGCGGGCCTCCAGCTGCCGGCCGTCCTGGTTCAGGTGGATGGCCTCGTCATAGAGTTGCTGGGGCAGCCGCGGATCCTCCGAATGACAGGACACCAGGACCAGCGCCAAGGTCACGACCACGCACCGTGCGAGGACCATGGCGGAAACATAACACCAACCTGCTGGCGAGAGAAGGGATGGTGGCCCCAGTGTTAAGCTTGACGCATGAGGATCGTGGCTGAGCATTCCCCGAAGTTCGACCCGGGCACCCCGTGGACCGAATGCGCGGCCCAGGTTACGCGGGAAACCCGCTTGTTCCAGCACTTCCTCGTCCGGCGCCGCTCCCCCCACACCACCCTGGAGCACGATTTCACCCGCCTGATCTGCCCCGAATGGGTGAACGTGGTGGCCTTCACCCCCCCGGCGGCCGGGGGAGAACTGCTGCTGGTGGAGCAGTACCGCCACGGCATCGACGCCAGCACCCTGGAGATCGTGGGCGGGGTGTGCGACCCGGGGGAGGACCCGGCCGTCACCGCCCAGCGGGAGCTGCGGGAGGAGACCGGCCATGCCGCCCACCGCTGGGTGAGCCTGGGCGTCTGCGCCCCCAACCCGGCGGTGCAGAACAACCACTGCCACCTGTACCTGGCCCTGGACTGCGAGCGCGTGGCCGAACTGGACCTGGACCCCTCCGAGGAGCTGCGGGTGTGGGCCGCCACCTGGCCCGAGGCGGAGGCCCTGCTGCGTTCCGGGCGCATGGAGCACGCCCTGGTGATGGCCGCCTTCCTGCGCCTGTTCCTGTGGCCGGGGTGGGAGGAGCTGGAAGCCTCCCTGCGCGCCGGCCGCTGATAAAGGTCTCACTCGCTGCTACATTAGTAGGGTTCCGGAGGAGCCGATGGCCAGTGAATGCAGTTTCGACGTGGTTTCCCGCGTGGACCTGGAGGAGGTCAGGAACGCCGTGAACCAGGCCGTGAAGGAGATCGGCCAGCGCTTCGACTTCAAGGGCTCCATCTCCAGGATCGAGTTGAAGGACGAGGCCCTGCTCACCCTCACCAGCGACGACGAGGTCAAGCTCAAGGCGGTGATCGACGTGCTCCAGAGCAAGCTGGTGAAGCGCGGGGTCAGCATCCGCGCCATGGAGTACGGCAAGCTGGAGCCCGCCGCCAAGGCCGCGGTGCGCCAGGAGGTGAAGATCCTGCAGGGGATCCCCCCCGAGAAGGCCAAGGGCCTGGTGAAGGCCCTCAAGGACGCCAAGCTGAAGGTCCAGGCCGCCATCCAGGGCGACCAGCTGCGGGTCTCCGGCAAGAACAAGGACGACCTGCAGGAGGCTATCGCCCTGCTCAAGAAGAACGATCAGGGACTGGACCTGCAGTTCACCAACTACCGGCCCTAAACGCGTGTCCCGCCTCGACCTGCTCCGCTACTTCCTGCCCATCCAGGCCAAGCTGGCGCGGGTGGAGGACGAGCTGCAGCGCGTCCTGGAATCGGATGTGGCGGTGGTCCGCAAGCTGGCCGCCCACGTGAACGGGGGCAAGGGCAAGCGGCTGCGTCCGGCCCTGGTGCTCCTGTGCAGCCGCCTGTGCGGGGTGGAGTCCCAGGAGGACGTGCGCTTCGCGGCCGTGTTCGAGCTGGTGCACACGGCCACCCTGGTGCACGACGACGTCATCGACCACGCCCAGACCCGGCGCCGCAACCCCACCCTCAACGCCCTGTGGGGCAACACCCTGACGGTGCTGTTCGGGGACCTGCTGTACCTCCACTCCATGTCCCTGGCCATCGCCGGGCGGTCCTTCCGGATCCTGGAGATCCTGGCGGAAGTGACCATCCGCATGATCGAAGGGGAACTCATCCAGAACGACTTCCTGTTCAACCTGGACACCACCCGCAAGGAATACTTCGACATCCAGGAGCGCAAGACCGCCCTGCTGTTCGCCGGCTGCACCGAGACCGCCGGGGTGCTGGCCCGCCGGTCCCCGGAGGACTGCGCCGCCCTGCGCCGGTTCGGGCTGGAGATCGGGCGGGCCTTCCAGCTGGTGGATGACCTCCTGGACTACACCGCCACCAGCGAGCAGATGGGCAAGCCGGTGTTCTCGGACCTGCGGGAAGGCAAACTCACCCTGCCCCTGCTCACCCTGCTGGAACGGGCGCCTGGGCAGGCCCGCCCCATCATCCAGCGCATCTGGGAGGCCGGGGAGGAGACGCCCATCCAGCCCCGGGAGGAGCAGGCCCTGCGCGCCCTGCTGGAGCAGCACGACGCCTACGCCGAGACCCGCCAATTGGCCCGCCAGGCTTCCGCTGCCGCCACCACGGCCCTGGAACGGGTCGACGGCGATCCGCCCACCAGGAAGCTGCTCCTGGAAATCCCCGAGTTCCTGCTGGCGCGCAGCTCCTGAGCGGGGCACCGGCGGCCGCGGAGCGCCATTCAGCCGGTTCTGCGTTCGTCCCGGTCCTGGTCGGACCGCCATTCCCCCCTGGGCCCGGGAAGATCGCCGGGCTGGGCTTCCGGCAGCTCCGGATGGGTGCGGTAGCCGAGGGCCGCGCCCACCAGCAGCAACCCGGTGCCGGCGGTGGTGGTGGAGCGCAGGGCGCCCCCGGCGGCCACCCCAAGGGTGGACAGGGTGGTCACCTGGTCCGGCCCCAGCGCGTCTTCCACCAGGGCCACCGGCGTCAGGGGCGGGGCGCCGTGCCAGAGCAGGTTGCTGGCGAACGCCCCCAGGCGCCGGGCCCCCAGGCGCACCGCCAGGGTGCCTCCCTCGGCGGCCAGGGCGTACCAGGGCCCCTCCTCCCCGGACAGATGGCTTTCCTCCAGGATGGTCAGGCGCCGGGACACGCCCGGGTAGAGCAGGGGGATCCCCGCCGCCGTGGCGCCGGTCTGCAGGGCGCTGATGCCCGGAATGATCTCGAAGCGGACGCCCGCCGCCTCGAGGGCCTCGGCCACCTCTCCGCCCGGGCCGAAGACCAGGGGATCGCCCTCCATCAGGTAGACCACCCGCCGTCCCTGGGCGGCGTGTTCGATCATCAGGCGCTGCGCGGCCACGGCGTCGGCGCCGTTCCGGCGGCCCACCGGCGCCGTCTGCGCCTGGGGCGGGAACAGGTCCCGGAACCCGGCTTCCAGCACCGGATCGTAGAGCACCACCTGGGCCGCTCCCAGGGCGCGCAGCCCCCGCACGGTGATCAGGTCCGGCCGGCCCGGGCCGGCCCCCACCAGGCTGACGAATCCAGGCCTATCCACACCGCCTCCAGACCACGCAGGGGATCGGAAACCCTGCCGGAACCGTGAACTTTTAAAGATAACTGACGCACTAAGGAATACGGTCCGAACGGCTGGCCGTCAAGGGATGGGGCCGGCATTTTCCTGGTGGCGCCCAGTCCCAGCCTCGACCGCAGGGGACGGGAAGCCAGGATAGTTGAACTCTTGGCCGAGTCCCCAAGAATGGATGGATGCACCCATCCAGCGCCCCGCCGCGCCCCCGCGATGCCGAACCGGCCGGATCGGAGGGCCAGGTGCGCCTGTGGATGATCGCCGCCTCGGTGATGCTGTCCACGTTCATGGTGGTGCTGGACTCGTCCGTGGCCAACGTGGCGCTGCCACACATCGCCGGCAACCTTTCCGCCGCCACCGACGAGTCCACCTGGGTGCTGACCAGCTACCTGGTCTCCAACGCCATCATGCTGCCCGCCACCGGCTGGCTCACCCGGCGCCTGGGGCGCCGGCGCCTGCTCATGGCCTCCATCGGGGTGTTCACGGTCGCTTCCCTGCTGTGCGGGGTGGCGGCGAACCTGCCCATGCTCATCTGCGCCCGGGTCCTGCAGGGGCTGGGGGGCGGGGGCATGCTGCCCATCGCCCAGGCCATCCTCCTGGAGAGCTTTCCCCGCCGCCAGCACGGCACCGCCATGGCCGCCTACGGGGTGGGGGTGGTGGTGGCCCCGGTGATCGGGCCCACCCTGGGCGGCTGGATCACCGACAGCTACTCCTGGCGCTGGATTTTTTATATCAACTTGCCCGTAGGCCTGGTGGCCCTGGCCATGGTCAGCGCCTTCATCCACGACCCGCCATACTTGAGGAAAGCGGTGCCCGGGACCATCGACTACCTGGGCTTCGCCCTGATGGCCGTGTGGCTGGGCAGCCTGCAGCTGATCCTGGACAAGGGCCAGGAGGCAGACTGGTTCGGCGCTCCCTGGATCTGCTGGCTGGGCGCGGCCTCGGTCCTGGCCATGGGGGCCTTCATCGCCCGGGAATCCACCCACCGGGAACCCATCGTGAACCTGCAGGTGCTTGGCAACCACAACTTCCTGGTGGGCACCCTGATCACCGGCCTGTACGGCTTCGTGCTTTACGGGGCAACCGCCCTGCTGCCCCTGTTCCTGCAGACCCTCCTGGGCTACCCGGCCCTGGACAGCGGGCTGGCGGTGAGCCCCCGGGGCGTGGGCTCCATCCTGTCCATGCTGGTGGCCGGGTTTCTGGCCAACCGGGTGGACGGGCGGATCCTGCTGGGCGTCGGCTTCGGCATCCTGGGCGGCTCCATCCTGCTCCTGTGCCGGGTGAACCTGGACATCACCATGGCCTCGGTGGCCGTCCCCAACCTGCTGAACGGCTTCGCCAGCGGCTTCATCTTCGTGCCCCTCACCACCATGACCATGGGCCGCCTGCACAAGGAGGAGGTGGGCAACGCCGCCGGCATCTACAACCTGGTGCGCAACCTGGGCGGCAGCGTGGGCATCGCCACTGTCACCACGTTCCTGGTGCGGGGGGCCCAGGTGCACCAGAACTACCTGGTCGCCCACGTCACCCCCGGCGCCCCCGCCCTCACGGCGCGCCTGCAGGGCCTGCAGGCCAGGCTCGTGGCGGGGGGCCTGGACCTGGCCGCCGCCCAGCACCGGGCCGTGGCCCTGGTCTACCACACCGTGCGCCAGCAGGCCTCCCTCATGGCCTACCTGGACAACTTCCGCCTCCTGGGCGGCCTGGCCCTGCTGTGCCTGCCCCTGGCCCTGCTGTTCCAGCAGGTGCGCAGACGCTCCCAGGGTGCGCCGGAAGCCGGGGGGGAACTCTAGGAAGTCAGGGCGTTGGGGTTGGAGCGGGGATCCCAGTCCATGCCTGACCGCTTCAAGGCGGCCATGAAACTCTCCCTGTCCGGGCACTTGAGGTAGGCCTCTTGGTAGGCCACTTTGCCGCTCACGATGAGTTCGATCAGGGCGTCGTTCATGAGCCTTTGGCCGTAGGCGCGGCCGGTCTGCATGGCGCTGGGGATCTGGAAGGCCTTGCCCTCCCGGATCAGGTTGCTGATGGCCGGGGTGATGAACAGGGATTCCAGGGCGGCGATGCGTCCACCGGCGGTGGCCTTGAGCAGCACCTGGCTGATGACGCACTTCAGGGAGTCCGCCAGCATCACCCGGATCTGCTGCTGGCGGTCGGCGGGGAACTGGTCGACGATGCGGTCGATGGTGCCCACGGCGCTGCTGGTGTGCAGGGTGCCGAACACCAGGTGGCCGGTCACCGCGGTCTCCATGGCGATGGCGATGGTCTCCAGGTCGCGCATCTCGCCCACCATCACGATGTCCGGGTCCTCCCGCAGGGCCGCCCGCAGGCCGCTCCTGAAGGATTCGGTGTGGGTGCCCACCTCGCGCTGGTTCACCAGGCAGCGCTTGCGCGGGTGCACGAACTCGATGGGGTCCTCGATGGTGAGGATGTGGTCCGGGCGCTGCTGGTTGGCCAGGTCGAGGATGGCCGCCAGGGTGGTGGACTTGCCCGAACCGGTGGGGCCCGTGACCAGCACCAGACCCTTGGGCAGCTGCCCCAGGAGGCGGATGGCCTGGGGCAGCCCCAGCTGGTCCGGGTCCGGCAGCTCGTTGGGGATCACCCGGCACACGAAGCCGGGCCCGAGCCGGTCCACGAAGTAGTTCACCCGCAGACGGCAACCGCCCGCCTCGAAGGGGTAGGCGAAGTCCGCGTCGTTGCGTTTCAGGAACTGTTCCCAGGCCGCGGGCGGGGCCAGGGCCTCCATGACCTCCAGCAGCAGGCTGGGCCCCAGGATGCCGAAGTCCAGCAGGTCCTCCAGGTCCCCGCGCACCCGGCAGATGGGGGCCTCGAAGGAACTGCAGTGCAGGTCCGAGCCTTGGCGGGCCAGGAGGTCCCGGAACAGGGATTCGGCCAGGGGGTGGGACCCGTAGACCGCCTGCCCCAGGGGCCTGGGGGCCGGGACCGGAGGGAGCGCCGGCGCCTGGGCCGCCCGGGCTCCGGGCGTGGCCTGGATGCGGATGCCCTGGGGACCCCGGGTGCAGGTGACCCGGAAGGACTCGGTGCCCACCTGGTGGTCGAAGGCGGCCTCGCCCCGGGTCTGCCATGCCTCCGTGAGGCGGCTGGGGAGGGCCTCCCGGGTCAGCATCTCGATCATGGACGAGGGGATGGGGCCGGGCAGCAGGGCCAGGCTGCCCCCGTCGGCCAGCTGAAGCATGGGCTGCCGGTCCGGCTCCACCGTCAGGGCGACGCCCCCCCGGGGGGTGATGTGCGCCAACAGCTTGTCGATCTGGGGCATGGGCCGCTCCCTGGAAAGGCACATTCTAACTGACTCCCCCATACCGATTTCGCTACACTTGTCCTTCGCCACTCCGGAGCCTCACGGGCCAAACCGCACTTTTCGAGGAGACTCGATGAACATCCATGAGTACCAGGCCAAGGAACTGCTCCGTCAATTCATGGTCGCCACACCCGACGGGCAAGTGGCCGAGAACGCCGCCGAGGCGGCCTCCATCACCCAGGAGTTCGGGGGCCAGAGCGTCATCAAGGCCCAGATCCACGCCGGCGGCCGGGGCAAGGGGGGCGGCGTGAAGTTCGCCCGGACCCCCGAGCAGGCCGCCGAACTGTTCACCCAGATCTACGGCATGACCCTGGTCACCAAGCAGACCGGGCCGGAAGGGCGCAAGGTGCGCACGGTGTACGTGGCCCGCCCGGTGGACATCGCCCGGGAGCTGTACTTGAGCCTGCTGGTGGACCGGGGCACCGGCTGGGGGGCCATCCTGGCTTCCACCGAAGGGGGCGTGGAGATCGAGGAAGTGGCCGCCAGGACCCCCGAGAAGATCGTGCGGGTGAGCGTGCACCCGGGCCTGGGCGTGGCCGCGTACCAGGCCCGGGAGCTGGGCGAGGCCCTGGGCCTGACCGCGGAGGCCTGGAAGCAGCTCCCCCCCTTCCTGCGCAACCTGTACCGCCTGTTCGTCGAGAAGGACTGCTCCATGGTGGAGATCAACCCCCTGGTGGTCACCGCCCAGGGGGACCTGACCGCCCTGGACGCCAAGATCTCCTTCGACGACAACGCCCTGTTCCGGCACCCGGAGATCAAGCTCTACCGGGACCTGTCCGAGGAGGCGCCGGCGGAGATCGAGGCCTCGGCCTTCGGGCTCAACTTCATCAAGCTGGACGGCACCATCGGCTGCATGGTCAACGGCGCCGGGCTGGCCATGGCCACCATGGACATCATCAAGCTGCACGGGGCCACTCCCGCCAACTTCCTGGACGTGGGCGGCGGCGCCAGCGAGGAGGCGGTCAAGAACGCCTTCCGCATCATCCTCCAGGACCCGGGGGTGAAGGCGGTGCTGGTGAACATCTTCGGGGGCATCATGCGCTGCGACGTGGTGGCCAAGGGCATCGTCAACGCCTCCCGGGAGATCGGCATCAGGGTGCCGGTGGTGGCGCGCCTGGAGGGCACCAACGTGGAGGAGGGCAAGCGCATCCTCCAGGACAGCGGCCTGAAGATCCTGGTGGGGGCCAACCTGGAGGACGCCGCCGCCAAGGTGGTGGCCGCCGTCCAGTGAGCGCGCCCCGCCCCGCCGTCCCCGGTCCCCGCATCCATTCCTAGGAAAGGTCTTCCCATGTCCATTCTGGTCGGCACCGACACCAAACTGATCGTCCAAGGCATCACGGGCCAGGAAGGCCTGTTCCACGCCAAGGGCTGCCGGGACTACGGCACCCAGGTGGTGGGGGGCGTCACCCCGGGCAAGGGCGGCACCGTGGTGGACGGGTTCCCCGTGTACAACAGCGTCAAGGAGGCCCGGGCCAGGACCGGCGCCAACACCTCGATGATCTTCGTGCCGCCCCCGGCCGCCGCGGACGCCATCCTCGAGGCCGCTTCCGCGGGCATCGAGCTGGTGGTGTGCATCACCGAGGGCATCCCCATCGTCGACATGGTGCGCGCCAAGCACGTGCTCAAGGACTTCCCGGGCACCCGCCTGATCGGCCCCAACTGCCCCGGGGTCATCTCCCCGGGCCAGGCCAAGGTGGGCATCATGCCCGGGCGCATCCACCTGCCCGGGCACGTGGGCATCGTGTCCCGCTCGGGCACCCTGACCTACGAGGCGGTGGGCCAGCTCACCGCCCTGGGCATCGGCCAGAGCACCGGCGTGGGCATCGGCGGGGACCCGGTGAACGGCACCCACTTCATCGACGTGCTCGAACTGTTCCAGGCGGACCCGGACACCCACGGGATCATCATGGTGGGCGAGATCGGCGGCTCCGCCGAGGAGGACGCCGCCGCCTACGTCCAGGCCCACGTCACCAAGCCGGTGGTGGCCTTCATCGCCGGCCAGTCGGCCCCCGCGGGCCGGCGCATGGGCCACGCGGGCGCCATCATCAGCGGCGGCAAGGGCACCGCCGCCGCCAAGATGGAGGCCCTGCGCGCGGCCGGCATCACGGTGGTGGCCAGCCCCGCCGAGATGGGCCAGGCCATGGCCAAGCGGCTGGAAGGTTGACATTCCGCTGCCCGGGACCGAACCTGATCGAATAAATGAGACATGAGGCCCGGGATGCGAGCAGCCGCTCTGGGATTGGCAGTCAGTCTGGTCGCGGCCTCCGCGTGGGCCCAGGAGGCCGCCCAGGCGGCGGCCCCGGCCTCCGGATACCAGGTAGACCAGTTCCGCCACCTGCCCGGCCTGCTCTGGGACGACACCAAGGGCATGGTCCAGGCCCCCGCCGCCTGGACCGCCCAGGACTGGACCCGGGCTGGATGGGGCGCGGCCGCGGTGGTCGCCGCCGGGCTGCTGCTGGACCATGACGTGGACCAGGCGGTGGTGCGCAGCGACCACCCGGCCCTGCGCAACGCCGCCAAGAACGTGGCCCAGTTGGGCGGCGCCGGGGGCCTGGTGCTCATCGGCGGCGGCTACCTGGCCACCAGCCTCCTGGGGCAGGAGGAGGGCCGGGCCCTGTGGGTGGACACCGGCATCGCCACCGTGCTGGCCCGGGCCACCGCCTTCGCCGCCCAGGTTGCCGTGGGCCGGGCCGACCCGGGCCAGGACCGGGGCGCCCACGATTTCCGGCCGTTCAGTTCCCAGGATTCCTTCCCCTCCGGCCACGCCGCCCAGGCCTTCGCCATGGCCTCGGCCATCTCCATGCACGCGGACAGCCCCTGGGTGGGCGGCATCGCCTACGGCCTGGCCGGGCTGGTGGGGGCGGCCCGCCTGGAGACCCGGGACCACTACACCTCCGACGTGGTGGCCGGGGCCTTGGTCGGCACCATCATCGGCCGCTGGGTGGTGCGCTTCAACCAGGACCGGCGCGACGGTTCCGGGGCCGTGGCCCAGGTGAGCGTGGCGCCCGCCTGGGGCTCGGGGTTCCGGGGGGTCAGCCTGGTGGCGGACTTCTGAAGGGCTTCCGGTTCCTGTCCCACCTGCCGGTGGGAAATCCCACTTGCCCACACTTCCCACTACCTCCATACTGGGCAGGAAGGAGGAGGCCATGGATCTCCGAACCGTCAGGCCCGACAGCAAAGGCCGGGTGACGCTCGGTAATCTTGCCGCGGGCATCAGCAGCTTCAAGGCTTACAAGGATCGCGAGGGGAGGATCGTCCTGGAACCTCAGATCGAAGTTCCCGCAGTCGAGGCATGGCTTTGGCAGAACAGAACCGCCATGGAATCCGTCCAGCGGGGGCTCAAGGAAGCGGGAGAGGGAAAGCGCGTCAACCTGGGAAGCTTTGCCCAGCACGCCCAGGAGGGCTGAGTGGAACTCTCATTCACCCCTGAAGCGCAAGCGAATCTCGAAGGTCTGAAAACCAGCAAGGCTCTCGCAAGGCGGTATAAAGCGGTGCTCAAAGCCCTTGGCTACCTGGAAACCAACCCCCGCCATCCCGGCTTGCATACCCATGAGTTCTCATCTCTCAAAGGAGCCCACGGGGAGAAGGTTTTTGAAGCCTATGCAGAGAACAAGACATCTGCTGCTCATCGAATCTTCTGGCACTATGGCCCTGACAAGGACTCGATCACCATCATCGCCATCACGCCACATCCTTGATCATTCGGTTTCGGTGAACACCACCCCGCGCCTGGCCAGTTCCTCCCGCACGAAGGCCCAGCAGCCCGGTTCCCGGCCCAGGTATTCGGGCGGGTTGACGCCCGCCCTGCGGTAGCGCCCGGACGCCACCAGGCGCGCCACGGCGGTGCAGGTGTAGCCGGTGGTGCGGGCCATGGAGGTGGTGCCGGCGGCCCGGTCGAAGCGGTCCAGGAGGTGGAACACCTTGCGCCGGGGCCGGCCGTCCTGGAGGCCCTCCACCGTCACCCGCATGACCGTGAAGTCCTCGTCCCCCTCCTTCATCTCCCACAGGGGGAACAGCAGGGCGGCCGCGAGGTCCACGGGCGCGACCCGGACTCCGCCCACGTCCCGGGGCTCCGGGTCCAGGAAGCCGCTCTCCCGCAGCATGCGCATCTTCTCCGCGTGGCCCGGATAGCGCAGGGTCTTCTCCTGCTTGAACGGCGCCGGCACGGTGGTGAGCAGGGTGCGCAGCCCGTCGGTGTTGAACGCCTCCAGGGTGCCGAGGCCCGGGAAATCCACCAGCTCCACTTCGGACAGGGCCGGGCGCACCACCATCCGGCCGTCGGCCACGTACCGGGACGGGCGGGTGTACTCCTCCAGCACGTCCACCGGAGAGAATCCGGCCTTGTATTCGTACGGCCAGGTGCGCTCCACCGGCAGGCCCCCCACCAGGCATTCGAAGCGGGTGATGGTGCCCCATTCCCGGGCCAGGTCGCCCAGGATGATGTTGTGGCAGCCGGGGGCGATGCCCGCGTCCACCACCGCCACCAGGCCCTGCTTCCGGGCCAGGTCGTCCAGCAGGAACGGATCCTCGGGAAAGAAGGAGATGTCCACCACGGGCTTGCCCGCCTCCAGCACCGCCTGCACGGCGGCGTAGCCCAGGTGGCCGGGCACCGCGCCCACCACCAGGTCCGCCCCCTGGACCGCTGTCCGCACCTCCTCCGCCCGGGACAGGTCGCAGGAACGGGTCCCGATGCCGCGCGCCGCCAGGCGGGCCAGGGCCTCGGGGCTGCGGTCCGCCGCGGTCACCCGGAACTCCCCGTCCCGGGCCAGGTCCAGGGCCATGGCGGAGCCCACCCGCCCACATCCGAGAATGGTGATGTTGTCCATGGGAAGCTCCGAAGTTGCACCCGGCAAGCGTGCCTGCTGGGATGACGTGGTTCCGGTGGCATGACGATGCTCCTATCATGGACGCATGAGCGATCTCGTGCAGGCCCATCTTGACCACCGGCGCATCTGGCAGGACTTCCAGTATGCCTACCCGGTCATCTCCCGCCGCAGCAAGGGCGTGAGCCTGGGGGTGAACCTGAACCCGGACAAGGTGTGCAACTTCGACTGCGTGTACTGCGAAGTGGACCGCACCGCCCCCGGCCCCCGCTCGGACGTGGACCTGGCCCAGCTGGAGCGGGAACTGGCGGCGCTCCTGGACCTCACCGTGAGCGGCACGCTGTTCGCCACCTCCCCCTTCAACACCGCCCGCCCGGACCAGCGCCGGCTCAACGACATCGCCTTCTCCGGGGACGGCGAGCCCACCACCGCGCCGGAGTTCAAGGACGCGGTGGACTGCGTGGCCCGGCTCAAGCGCGCCCGCGGCCTGGATGCGGTGAAGCTGGTGCTGATCACCGACTCCACCCGCCTGCAGGCGCCGGGGGTGGTGCGCGGGCTGGAGATCATGATGGCCAACCAGGGGGAGATCTGGGCCAAGCTGGACGCCGGCACCGAGGCCTACTACCGGGAGATCAACCGCACCAAGGTGCCGTTCCGGCGCATCCTGGACAACCTGGCCGCCACTGCCAGGCGCTGGCCCATCACCATCCAGACTCTGTTCCTGGAATGGCGGGGGCAGGGGCCTTCCGCCCCGGAAGTGGACGCCTACCTGGACTGCCTGCGGGGGGTCCTGGCGGCGGGCCCGATCCAGGGCATCCAGCTGTACACCGTGGCCCGCCCCACCCCGGAACCCGAGGCCCGCGCCCTGAAGGCCCAGGCCATGGACGACCTGGCCCGGCGGGTGCGCACCGGGCTCCCGGACATCCCGGTGGAGGTCTTCTACGGTCCTGAATAGGGCGGCGCCGTTCCTGCTGCTGGCCGCCGGGCTCCTGGCGGTCACCCTGGGCACCCGCCCGGTCAACCGCACGCCGGCTCCACCGCCGCCCGTGTTTCCGGTGGAGGAGGCTTCCGCCCGCCTGGTGGCGGTGGGGGACATTCTCATGCACCAGGACGTCAAGGCCGCCGCCCGCCAGGACCCGGACGGCCCGCGCGGCCTGTGGGCGGCGGTGGAGCCCCTGTTCCAGGGCGCCCCCATCGTCTTCGCCAACCTGGAGACGCCGGTGGCCCCCTCCTCCGGCCAGCCGGGGGCCCCGTTCCTGTTCAACGCCCCGGCGGACCTGCCCGGGGCCCTCAGGGCCAGCGGCTTCACGGCGCTCTCGGTGGCGAACAACCACTGCTACGACCAGGGCGCCAAGGGCCTCCTGGAGACCCTGGACCGGCTGGAGGAGCAGGGCCTGGTGCCGGTGGGCGCCGGCGCCGGGCGGGCCCAGGCGGAACAGCCCCGGATCGTCCAGCTTCCGGGCCTGCGGGTGGCGTTCCTGGGCTACACGGACCTGTTCAACATCAACCTGAACCGGGGCGGCCAGGGCCCCTGGGTGTGCCCCCTGGATCCCGACGCCGCCGTCGCCGCCGTGCGCCGGGCCCGGGCCCTGGCGGACGCGGTGGTGGTGAGCATCCACTGGGGCAACGAGTACAGCCACCAACCGCTGCCCCGCCAGCGGGAGGTGGCCGCGCGCCTGGTGGAGGCCGGCGCCGACGTGATCCTGGGCACCCACCCCCACGTGCTGCAGCCGGTGGAGTGGGTGGAGCGGGGCGGGCGCCGGGGCCTGGTGGCGTTCTCCCTGGGCAACTTCATCTCCAACCAGGACCGGGCCTACCAGGCCGCCCAGGATCCGGTGGAAGCCGGGGACAACCGGGACGGGGTGGCGTTCCAGTGCCGACTGGTGAAGGAGCGCCTGGCGGACGGCAGCGTCCGGGTGGACGTGCGCGACCTGCGCTGCGAGCCCCTGTGGACCCTCAACAACTGGGCCGACTTCAGCTCCGGCCGCGCCCGGCGCCGGGAGATCCGGGTCATCCCAACGGACGCCCTCCCGGCCGGGGTCCAGCCCGGGGAGGAAGCCTTGAGCCACACTTTGCAGGTACGCCGGGACCGGGTGTTCCAGTGCCTGGGGCTGGCGGGCTCTTGAGGCGACGTCCGATCGCCGCTCCGCCCCGGTGAGGGTGCGGATGCCAGCCAACCAGGCCGGAGCCCGTTGGGAGCTTTACCTCAGCCCGCCCCTGCCGCCGCCGAGTCGGGCCGCCAGAGCAGGCTGGCGCGGATGAACTCCCGGTTCATGCGGGCGATGTTGTCCAGGGTGATGCCCTTGGGGCACACCGCTTCGCATTCGCCGTGGTTGGTGCAGGTACCGAAGCCCTCCGCGTCCATCTGGGCGACCATGGCCCGGGCCCGGTTGTACCGCTCGGGCTGGCCCTGGGGCAGCAGGGCCAGGTGGCTGATCTTGGCGGCCACGAACAGCATGGCGCTGGCGTTGGGGCAGGCGGCCACGCAGGCGCCGCAGCCGATGCAGGCGGCCGCGTCCATGGCCAGGTCGGCGCTCTGCTTGGGCACCGGCAGGGCGTTGGCGTCGCAGGCGGTGCCGGTGGGGGCGGTGATGAAGCCGCCCGGCGGCGATGATGCGGTCGAAGGCGGTGCGGTCCACCATCAGGTCCTTGATCACCGGGAAGGCGTTGGCCCGGGGCGGCTCGATGGTGATCTCGTCGCCGTCCTCGAAGCTGCGCATGTGCAGCTGGCAGGTGGTGGTGCGCTCCTTGGGGCCGTGGGGACGGCCGTTGATGACCAGGTTGCAGGCGCCGCAGATGCCTTCCCGGCAGTCGTGGTCGAAGACGATGGGTTCCTCGCCCTTGTGGATGAGTCCCTCGTTCACCACGTCCAGCATCTCCAGGAAGGACATCTCGGTGCTGATGCCCTTGGCGTCGAGATCCTGGAAGCGGCCCGGGTCCTTGGCGTTCTTCTGCCGCCACACATGGAGCTTGAGGTTGAGGTTCTTGGCCATGTCCCGTTCCTTACTTGTAGCTGCGCGTGGCGAGATGGACGTATCTCGAAGTTCAGGGGTTCCACGTTGCGCTTGGGGCGTGTTGCCCGTCGCCGGTGTATTCCCAGGCCGCCACGTGGCAGAAGTTTTCGTCGTCGCGCAGGGCCTCGCCGTCCTGGGTCTGCCACTCCTCGCGGAAGTGGCCGCCGCAGGATTCCCGCCGTTCCAGGGCGTCCAGGCAGCAGCAGCTCGCCCAGCTCCAGGAAGTCCGCCACCCGGCCGGCCAGTTCCAGGGTCTGGTTCACTTCCGAGCCGCTGCCGGGCACCCGCAGGTTCTCGCAGAAGCGGCTGCGCAGTTCCGGGATCACCTTCAGGGCCTGCTTGAGGCTGGCCTCGGTGCGGGCCATGCCGCAGTCCTCCCACAGGATCTTGCCCAGGGCGCGGTGGAACTCGGTGGGGGTCTCCTTGCCGTTGATGGTCAGCAGGCGGTTGGTGCGGGCCTTGACGGCCTCCTCGGCGGCCTTCACCGCCGGGTGGTCCGCGGCGATGCGGGTGCCGGGCTTGATGCCGGCCAGATAGCCGCCGATGGTGTAGGGGATCACGAAGTAGCCGTCCGCCAGGCCCTGCATGAGGGCCGAGGCCCCCAGGCGGTTGGCGCCGTGGTCGGAGAAGTTGGCCTCGCCCAGGCAGAACAGCCCGGGGATGGTGGTCATGAGGTTGTAGTCGACCCACAGCCCGCCCATGGTGTAGTGGATGGCCGGGTAGATGCGCATGGGCACCTTGTACGGGTCCTCGCCGGTGATGCGCTCGTACATCTCGAAGAGGTTGCCGTATTTCTCCCCGATCTTGGCCACGCCCAGGCGCTCGATGGCCTCGGCGAAGTCCAGGTAGACGCCCCGGCCGGTGTCGCCCACGCCCCGGCCTTCGTCGCACACCTGCTTGGCGGCGCGGCTGGAGATGTCCCGGGGGGCCAGGTTGCCGTAGGAGGGGTACTTGCGCTCCAGGTAGTAGTCGCGCTCGTTCTCGGGGATGTCCCCGGGGGCGCGCTTGTCGCCCGCCTTCGTGGGCACCCAGATGCGGCCGTCGTTGCGCAGGCTCTCGGACATGAGGGTGAGCTTGCTCTGGTGGTCGCCGGTGACCGGGATGCAGGTGGGGTGGATCTGGGTGTAGCAGGGGTTGGCGAAGGCCGCGCCCTTCTGGTAGGCGCGCCAGATGGCGGTGGTGTTGCAGCCCTTGGCGTAGGTGGACAGGTAGAAGACGTTGCCGTAGCCGCCGGTGGCCAGCACCACCGCGTCGGCCACGTAGGACTCGACCTCGCCGGTGATCATGTCGCGGGTGACGATGCCCTTGGCCACGCCGTCCACCACGACCAGCTCCAGCATCTCGTGGCGGGTGAACATCTTCACCTTGCCCAGGCCGATCTGGCGCTCCAGGGCCTGGTAGGCGCCCAGCAGCAGCTGCTGGCCGGTCTGGCCCCGGGCGTAGAAGGTGCGGCTCACCTGGGCGCCGCCGAAGGAGCGGTTGTCCAGCAGCCCGCCGTATTCCCGGGCGAAGGGCACGCCCTGGGCCACGCACTGGTCGATGATGTTCACCGACACCTGGGCCAGGCGGTAGACGTTGGCCTCGCGGGCCCGGAAGTCGCCGCCCTTGACCGTGTCGTAGAACAGGCGGAAGATGCTGTCGCCGTCGTTGCGGTAGTTCTTGGCGGCGTTGATGCCGCCCTGGGCGGCGATGGAGTGGGCCCGGCGGGGGCTGTCCTGGTAGCAGAAGCAGTGGACTTCGTAGCCCAGCTCGGCCAGGGAGGCGGCGCCGGCGGCGCCGGCCAGGCCGGAGCCCACGACGATGATCGTGTACTTGCGCTTGTTGGCCGGGTTGACCAGCTTGAGGTCGAAGCGGTGCTTGTCCCATTTCTGTTCGATGGGGCCGTCGGGGATGCGAGCGTTCAGTTCCATGGGAGCCTTCTTCGCTATGTTCTCGTTGGGAACTCAGTGGATGACGCCGGCCAGGACCGCGATGGGGAAGGAGATGTTGACGCCGGCCACCAGCACCGCCAGGGTGTAGGCGAAGCACCGGCGCAGCTGGTTGTAGCGCGGATGGGACCAGCCCAGGGTCTGGGTGAGGCTCCAGACGCCGTGCCACAGGTGGAAGCCCAGGCACACCTGCGCCACGACGTAGAAGGCGGAGGTCCAGGGCACCTGGAAGCCCGGTCACGAAGTTGTGGTAGGCGTTGCCCCGGATGAAGTCCGGGTGCAGGGTGCCGGTGGTCAGGTGCAGGATGTGGTAGATGATGAAGATCCCCAGGATCACCCCGGACCAGCGCATGGTGCGGGAGGCCCAGGTGGCGGCCTTGGACTGCTGGGCCCGGTAGCCCAGGGGCGCGCCGCCCAGTCCTCCAGGGTCAGGGTGAGGGCCGCCCAGGCGTGCAGGCCCACGGTGGTGAGCATCACCAGCCGGAACACCCAGATGCCCGCGCCGTGGATCATGTGCTGCAGGAAGTCGGCATAGTGGTTCATAGGCTCCGCCCCCAGGTAGGCCTGGAGGTTGCCGATCATGTGCACCGTGACGAACAGGGACATGATCAGGCCGGTAATGGCCATCACCACCTTCTTGCCCACCGACGAGGCCAGGAAAGCGGGGCTGGCGGCGGCGGGACTGGCCAGACTGGATTCAATTGCAGGCATTGGCACTCCTTTCTCGCGCCGGGGCAGGACACCGTTCCCCCTGACGCAACCTGGGTCGTGGTCTGGAACCCCTCATGGGGTATGGCATTGTGGTGGAATCCATATCACCACCACTGTGGGAAACTGTAAAGCATTTCGGAATCAGGACTCCGAAAAAGTTGTCTGCGCCTGTTCCCATGTCCGCGCCGGCGGTGAAAAAGCGCCGCCCCGGAGGGCGGCGCTTGGCCAGGATGCCGGCTGATGCGTACTACTTCATCTCGGCCTTGATCTGGGCGTTCAGTTCCTCTTCGGAAACCAGGCCCGGAGTCTCCTGCTTGCTCTTGTAGACCGCCCAGACGATGGCGGCCGCGCACACCAGGGCGCCGAAGAAGCCAACCACCTTCAGGCTCTCCCGCCCTTCCACCGGGAACAGGGTGAACCGCATGATGAGGCCCAGGGTCAGCAGGCTGACCATGTTCATGACCTTGATCAGCGGGTTGATGGCCGGGCCGGCGGTGTCCTTCAGGGGGTCGCCCACGGTGTCGCCGGTGACGGAAGCCTTGTGGGCTTCGGAGCCCTTGCCGCCATAGAGGCCGTCCTCGATCATCTTCTTGCAGTTGTCCCAGGCGCCGCCGGCGTTGGCCATGAACACCGCCAGGAGCTGGCCGGTCAGGATCATGCCCGCCAGGAAGCCGCCCAGGGCGTAGGGGCCGAGCAGGAAGCCCACCAGGAGCGGGGAGGCGATGGCCAGCAGGCCCGGGCCCACCAGCTCCTTCTGGGCGGTGTTGGTGCAGATGTTCACCACGCGGCCGTAATCGGGCTTCTTGGTGCCCTTCCAGATCTCCGGGTCCTGGAACTGCACGCGGCACTCCTGGACGATGTAGTAGGCGGCGCGGCCCACGGCGCGGATCAGCTGGGAGCTGAACAGGAAGGGCACGGCCCCGCCCAGCAGGAAGCCGATGAACACCCGGGGATCGGCCGGGGACATCTTGCCGGCCTGGTTGAAGTACTCAAGGATCTTCATGCGGCCGATCTGGTCCTCGCTGCCCACCGCGATGACGGCGATGAAGCTGGCGAACAGGGAGACCGCGGCGATGACGGCGGAACCGATGGCGATGCCCTTGGTCTCGGCCTTGGTGGTGTTGCCCACCGCGTCCAGGTCGGCCAGGATCTGGCGGGCCCGCTTGTAGCTGCCGGGCTTCTCCTTCTCCATCACGTCCTTCTCGTAGCCCATCTCGCCGATGCCGTTGGCGTTGTCGGCGACGGGGCCGAACACGTCCATGGAGATGGTGTTGCCGGTGAGGGTCAGCATGCCGATGCCGGTCATGGCCACGCCGTAGGCGATGAACATGGGCGGGGTGCCGGCGTAGCACAGCACGGACAGGAAGATGGCCACCACGATCACGCACAGCATGGCCACGGTGCTCTCATAGCCCAGGGCGAAGCCCTCGATGATGTTGGTGGCGTGGCCGGTGGTGCAGGCCTTGGTGAGGGCCTTGACCGGGGCGTGGCTGGTGTGGGTGTAGTAGCTGGTGACCTTGTTCAGGGCCACGGCCATGAACACGCCGATCAGGCAGGTGATGGCCGGGCGCATGTCCAGGCCGGGGACGCCGAAGTTGGCCCACCAGGCCAGCTGGCCGGGGATGGTGCCCCAGTAGCGGCCGATCTCCTCGGCGGTGGCGCCCTTGAGCAGGTTCACGCTGGGATCGAAGTGCAGGTAGAAGAAGCCCAGGATGAAGAAGCCCACCACGCTGATGACGGAGCCGATCCAGAAGCCGCGGTGCACGCTCTTCAGGGCGGTGTCGGAGGTGTCGTCCGGCCCGGCCTTGACGGTGTAGGTGGAGATGATCGACCCCAGCACGCCGATGCCGCGCACCAGCAGGGGGAAGATCACGCCCTTGTGGCCGAAGGTGGCCATGCCCAGGATCATGGCGGCCACGATGGTAACTTCGTAGCTCTCGAAGATGTCCGCGGCCATCCCGGCGCAGTCGCCCACGTTGTCGCCCACGTTGTCGGCGATGGTGGCGGCGTTGCGGGGATCGTCCTCGGGGATGTCCTTCTCGATCTTGCCCACCAGGTCGGCGCCCACGTCGGCGGCCTTGGTGTAGATGCCGCCGCCCACCCGCATGAACAGGGCGATGAGGGTGCCGCCGAAGCCGAAGCCCAGCAGGGCTTCATAGGCGTTCACGCCGTAGACCAGGAAGATCAGGGTGCCGCCCAGCAGGCCCAGGCCGTCCGTGAGCATGCCGGTGACGGTGCCGGTGCGGTAGCCCAGCTGCATGGCCTCGCCGTAGCTGTGCGCGCGCGGCCGCGGCCACGCGCAGGTTGCCCAGGGTGGCCAGGCGCATGCCCACGAAGCCGACGATGAAGCTGAACGAGGCGCCCACCAGGAAGGCCAGGGCGCGGCCCCAGCGGAAGGCCTCCACGCTGCCGGTGAAGGTGGCCGCCAGCAGGACGGTGATGATGATGATCAGGGGGCCGATCTTGCGGAACTGGGCCTTGAGGTAGGCGTTGGCGCCCTCCCGGATGGCGGCGCCGATGTCCTGCATCTTCTTGGTGCCCTGGTCGGCGGCCACCACCTGGCGCATGAGCATGAGGGCATAAAGAAGCCCCAGCACGGCGATGATCAGGACGGCGATCAGGCAGACCTTTTCCATGAGGATAAAATCACTGCCTTCCCGGAAGGGGGTGAAGAACCGGAAGGCTCCCTCCGCGCCCGGAGTCTGGGCCTGGGCCCAACCGGAAGCCCCCGAGCAAAAGAGGACCATTAAAAGCAGATAAGCCTTGCGTTTTAATGGAATGAGTCTAAGCTTGTCGATCCATCCACTCTTCATGGATAATCCCCCAGCAAAAAAGTTGAATGACATCCAGGCCCCGGGAGGTCCTGACCAAACTGCGGAGTGCTTTGGAACGCAAAATTCAGACAATTCCGGTCCAGGCTACCATTGCCCCGCGGAAAGTCAACGCAGCCCGCCGGGGGTCCCGTGCCCGGAGGGGACTTTTTCAACATCACCAAGGTTTTCTCGGAATCCTCCTGGTTCCGGGAAGTGCCTTCGATCACCATGGGCACTCCAGGCGCGGTTCCGCGAATAAGGTGCGGGAAAACGTGGATTTGGATTGAATCAAAAGAAATCCCGGGTGGCCAGTTCCCGGTTCATCCTGCCCGCCAGGCCGGGGCCTTCGAAGATCAGCGCCGTGTAGACCTGCACCAGGGCGGCGCCGTCCTGCAGGGCCCGGGCCGCGTCCTCGCCGCTGCCCAGGCCGCCGCAGGCCACCAGGCGGATGCCCGGGGGCAGCCGCTGGAGGATGTGCTGCTGCACGGCCCGGGCCTTGACCTTGAGTCCCCGGCCGGACAGCCCGCCGTCCCCCAGGGCTTCCACCCGGGCCCGGTTCAGGTCCGAGACGACGCTCCGGTCCAGGGTGGTGTTGGTGGCGATCACCCCGTCCACGCCGGAGGCCACCAGCACTTCCAGGGTGTCGTCCAGCTCCGGGAAGGCCAGGTCCGGCGCCAGCTTCACCAGGAGGGGCTGGCGCTCCAGCCCCATGTCCCTGCGCAGGGCCAGGATGCCCTCCAGCAGGGGTTTCAGGGCCTCGGGCGCCTGCAGGCGGCGCAGCCCCGGGGTGTTGGGCGAGGAGATGTTCAGGGCCACGTAGTCCACCAGCGGGGCGATGGCGCGGTAGGCGGCGGCGTAGTCGTCCAGGGCCGCCTCCTCGGGGGTGGTCTTGTTCTTGCCGAGGTTGCCCCCCACCACCAGGCCGCCGGGGCGGTGCCGGAGCCGCCTGGCCACCACGTCCATGCCTTCGGAGTTGAACCCCATGCGGTTCAGGATCAGGCCCTCCTCGGGCACCCGGAACACCCGCGGCCTGGGGTTGCCCGGCTGGGGCCGGGGGGTCACGGTGCCGATCTCCACGAAGCCGAAGCCCAGCGCCTTCCAGACCGGCAGCAGGTGGCCCCCCTTGTCCAGCCCGGCCGCCAGGCCGATGGGGGACCGGAAGGCCAGCCCGAAGACGTTGCGGGCCAGGGAAGGGTCGGGGGTGCCGCAGAGGGCTTGGCACAAGGGCATGGCGCCGGGCAAGCGCTGGGCCAGGCGGCCCAGGCCGAAGGCCAGTCCGTGGGCTGTCTCGGGGTACAGCTGGAAGAGCAGGGGGCGGATGAGGCGGTACGGGTCCAGGGTGAGCAAGAGGGGCCTTCTGGGCAGTGGGGGCGGTTGCCATTATGCCCGGGGAAAGCGTTCCTGTGCTCATCGCCCTGCCCCAGGGGCCTGGAGGACCCCGCTCCCCTACTTGGCCAGGCTCTTGAGGAACGGCGCGAACAGGTCGCTGGGCAGCGGCACGAAGGTCGTGGTGCTGTGCTCGCTGGCGATCTCCACCATGGTCTGCAGGAAGCGCAGCTGCAGGGCGATGGGCTGCTCGGCGATCATGGCGGCGGCCTGGACCATGCGCTCGGCGGCCTGGAACTCCCCTTCGGCGTTCACCACCTTGGCCCGGCGCTCCCGCTCCGCTTCCGCCTGCTTGGCCATGGCCCGCTTCATGCTGTCGGGCAGCACCACGTCCCGCACCTCCACCATGCTCACCTTAATCCCCCAGGGCTCGGTCTGGCGGTCGATGATCTCCTGCAGCTGCATGTTGATCTTCTCCCGGTGGGAGAGCAGCTCGTCCAGCTCCGACTGGCCCAGGACGCTGCGCAGGGTGGTCTGGGCCACCAGGGCGGAGGCCTTGAGGAAGTTCTCCACCTTCACCACCGCCGCCTCCGGGTCCACCACCCGGAAATACACCACCGCGTCCACCGTGGCCGGGACGTTGTCCCGGGTCATGATCTCCTGGCGGGGCACGTCGATGGTCACCACCCGCAGGTCCATGCGCACCATCCGGTCGATGAACGGGATCAGGAAGATCAGCCCGGGCCCCTTGGCGCTCTTGAGCTTGCCCCAGCGGAAGATCACCCCCCGCTCGTACTCCCGCAGGATCCGGGCCGCCTGGGGCAAGGTGATCACCGCCAGCAGCACGATGATGAAGGCCCAGGGCCCCAGGTGCAGCATCAGCTCGCTCATCCGTGTTCCTCCTTCCCGATGGTTGGCAGGACTTGTAGGGTCAGGCCGTCCCGGGCCACGATCCGGACCCGCTGGCCGGGCGCCACGAGCTCGGGGCTCACGGCCCTCCAGTACTCCCCCTCGATGAACACCCGCCCTCCGGCCGGGCCGAGGGGCTCCAGGGCGACGGCGGTGCGCCCCACCAGGGTCCCCGCGCCGGTGCGGGGCGGCTGGCGCTGGGCGCGGATCCCGGCGCCGATGACGAAGGTGAAGAACAGGGCGGTGACCACCGTGGCCGGCACCACCCAGGCCAGGGACAGGCGCAGGAACGGCTCGCCCCGGTCGAACAGCATGAAGACGCCCAGGAAGAAGGCCACCACCCCCCCGGCGGTGAGGATCCCGTGGGTGGGGGCGAACAGGTCGATGACGAACAGCCCGATGGCCACCGCCACCAGGGCCAGGCCGGCGGCGTTCATGGGCAGCACCGAGCCGAGGTACAGGAGCAGCACCAGGGCCATCACCCCGGCCACCCCCGGCAGGATCGCCCCGGGGCTGGTGAGCTCCCCGATCACCCCGTACATCACGACCAGCATCAGCACCAGCATCACCTGGGGATGGGCGATGCTCTGGAACACCCGCTCCCGAACGGTCATGGGCAGGTCCACCACCACCGCCCCGGCCGTGTGGAGCTGGCCCTCGCCCACCGCCCGGCCGTCCATCTGGCGCAGCAGGTCCGGCAGGTCCTTGGCCACGTAGTCCACCACGTTCTGCTCCAGGGCCTGCTCGGCGGTGATGGAGGCGCTTTCCCGCACCGCGGAGCGGGCCCACTGGGCGTTGCGGTGGCGCCGGGCGGCGATGGCCTCGATGTAGCTGGCGGTGAAGTTCTCCAGCTTCTGCTTCATGGTCTCGTCCATCTTTTCGCCGGTGCCCCCCACCTGCACCGGGTGGGCGGCGCCGATGCTGGTGGTGGGCGCCATGGCGGCCACGTCCGCGGCCATGGTGATGAAGCACCCGGCGCTGCCGGCCCAGGCCCCCTCGGGCGCCACGTAGACCACCGTGGGCACCGGCGACCGCAGGAAGCTCTGGATGATCTCCTTGGTGGCGTCCAGCAGCCCGCCCGGGGTGTCCAGCTGGATGACCAGGCACTGGGCGTGCCGCCCGGCGGCCTCCCCCAGGGCCCGGGCGATGTAGCTGGCGGTGGCCGGCCCGATGGCGCCCTGCACCTGGATCCGGCAGACTTCCGGGGCCGCCTCGGCCGCAGGGACCGGGGCCAGCGACAACGCCAGGCAGGCCGCAAGCCAACGGATGACCTTCAGGGGAGTCTCCGACCAGTAGGGCATGGCAAGCCTTCGCTCGCGGGATCGCACAGGTAACTTAAGGCAAAGTCAAGGATGACGCAATCCGCGCCGCCGGGGGCCGCCTGGTTCCAGGGCATAATCACCTTTTCCCGGCCCTGATCCAGGTCGGATCGCCCCGCCGAGGTGCCCCATGCGTTTTCTCGTCACCAACCTGCCCCTGGAGCTGGGAGAAGAGAAGAAGCCCCTGGAAGAGACCCTGGCCGGTGTTTTCGGGGGCCGCCCGGAGGACTACCGGAGCCCGGCCCTGGAACGCCTCAGCCTGGATGCCCGGCACAAGGGCTCCATCCGTTTCCTGGCGGCCATCGCCTTCGACACCGGCCGTTCCGTGCAGGGCCAGGTCCTGGCCGCCGGGTGCAAGGTGGAGGCGGCTGCGCCCCCCCTGTCCTGGACCGTGGCCGCGCCCCCGGGCCGCCCCCGGGTGGTGATCGTGGGCAGCGGCCCGGCCGGCACCTTCTGCGCCCTGCGCCTGCTGGACTACGGCCTGGAGCCGGTGGTGCTGGAGCGGGGCGCGCCCATGAGCGAGCGGGTGCGCGCCGTGGCCTCGCTGTGGCGGGACGGGGCCCTGGATCCGGAGGCCAACGCCCAGTTCGGGGAAGGGGGGGCCGGGACCTTCAGCGACGGCAAGCTCACCACCCGCATCGGCCACCCGGCCATCCGCTACGTGATCGAGACCTTCGTGACGTTCGGCGCCGCCCCCCGGATCCTGTACCTGGCGCGCCCCCACGTGGGCACGGACGTGATCCGCAGGTGCTCGGTGCTCATCCGCAAGGACGCCGAGGCCCGGGGCGCCCGCTACCGGTTCCGGGCCAGGCTGGCCGACATCCGCTTCCGGGACGGGCGCGGTGGCGGCGGCGGTGCTGGATTCGGGCGAGGAGATCCCCTGCGACGCCCTGGTGCTGGCCCCGGGGCACAGCGCCCGGGACACCTTCGAGATGCTGCACCGCCACGGGGTGGCCATGCGCCAGAAGCCCTTCGCCATGGGGGTGCGGGTGGAGCACCCCCAGGACCTGGTCGACCGCGCCCAGTACGGCCCCCGCCAGGGCCACCCAAGCCTGGCCCCGGCGGACTACAAGCTGGTGTGCAACCTGGGCCCGGCCCGGGCCGCCTACTCCTTCTGCATGTGCCCCGGGGGCGAGGTGATCCAGTGCGCCTCGGAGCCCGGCGGGGTGGTGGTGAACGGAATGAGCAACGCCAGGCGCGATTCGGGCTTCGCCAACTCCGGCCTGGTGGCCAAGGTCAACCCGTCCGATTTCGGTTCCGACCATTTCCTGGCGGGCGTCTACTTCCAGCGCAAGTGGGAGCAGGCGGCGTTCCGGGCCGCCGGCGGCACCTACGGCGCCCCGGCCATGTCCGTCCAGGACTTCCTGCGCCGCAAGGCCACCGGCCAGCTCCCCGCCACCAGCTTCCGCCCCTTCGCCGTGCCCGCCGACCTGGCCACCTGCCTGCCGGACTTCGTCCAGGAGCAGCTGCTGGGGGCCATCCCCGACTTCGACCGCAAGCTCCACGGCTTCACCAGCCGCCAGGCCCTGCTCCTGGCCATCGAGAGCCGCACCAGCAGCCCGGTGCAGCTGGTCCGGGGGGAGGGCGGGGAGAGCGTGAGCCATCCGGGGCTGTACCCCTGCGGCGAGGGCGCCGGGTTCGCCGGGGGGATCACCTCCGCGGCGGTGGACGGCATCCGGGTGGCCGAGTGGATCGCCCGCAAGGCCGGGGCGCCGGTGTTCCTGCCGTTCGAGCGCAACGTGAAGGCGGGGGAGTACGCCACGGAATATTGAAGATGACCTCAAATCCTTCCCGGCCGGCCAAAGCCGATATGATAGTGGGGAGCGGCCGCCGCGGCACCAGCGCGGCCGCTCCACGTTTGTGACGGGACCCATGGACCTATTGGACGAGATCAAGCGCCGGCGCACCTTCGCCATCATCAGCCACCCGGACGCGGGCAAGACCACCCTCACCGAGAAGCTGCTGCTGTACAGCGGCGCCATCGACCGGGCCGGGTCGCGTGAAGGGCCGGGAAGGGCTGGCCCACGCCCAGTCCGACTGGATGGCCATCGAGCAGGAGCGCGGCATCTCGGTGACCTCCGCGGCCATGCAGTTCGAGTACCAGGACCACGTCATCAACCTGCTGGACACCCCCGGGCCACCAGGACTTCAGCGAGGACACCTACCGGGCCCTCACCGCCGCCGACAGCGTGGTGATGCTCCTGGACTGCGCCAAGGGCGTGGAGGAGCAGACCAAGAAACTGTTCCGGGTGGCCAGGGAACGGGACCTGCCCATCTTCACCTTCGTGAACAAGCTGGACCGTCCCGGGCGGGAGCCGGTGGAGCTCATCGACGAGGTGGAGGAGCTGTTCGGGCTCCACGCGGTGCCCATGACCTGGCCCATCGGCTCCGGGCCGGACTTCAAGGGCGTGTACGTGCGCGCCACCGGGCAGATCCAGGTGTTCGAGCGCACCAAGGCCGGGCGCAAGGCCCGGGTTGCCGGGCAGGGCGGGCTGGACGACCCGGAGATCATGGCCCTGCTCACCCCCCAGGAGCTCCAGCAGCTGCGGGACGACATCGAGCTCATGGACCACGTGCTCCCGGCCTTCGAGCTGGACGAGTTCCTGGCCGGGCGCCAGTCGCCCATGTTCTTCGGCAGCGCCCTGAACAACTTCGGCGTGGCCGAGTTCCTGGAGGAGTTCCTGGCAGATGGCCCCGGCACCCTCGGCCCGGCCCCTGGCGAACGGCGGCGAGGTCCCGGTGGACGCCCCGTTCACCGCCTTCGTCTTCAAGGTCCAGGCCAACATGAACCGGGCCCACCGGGACCGGGTGGCCTTCGCCCGGATCGTCTCCGGGCACTTCGAGCGGGGCATGGACGCCGTGCACGTGCGCGGACGGAAGTCCATCAAGCTCAACTATCCCCACATGTTCTTCGGGCGCGAGCGGATGATCGTGGACGAGGCCTTCCCGGGGGACATCCTGGGGCTCATCAACCCGGGGCTGTTCCGCATCGGCGACGTGCTCTCCGCCGCCGGGCCGGTGGAATTCCACGCGGTGCCCCGGTTCTCCCCGGAGCAGTTCACCGCCGTGCGCCTGGCGGACCCCGGGGGTCGCAAGGGCTTCCTCAAGGGCCTGCAGCAGATCGCCGAGGAGGGGGTGGTGCAGGTGTTCTGGCCCAGGGGCGGCGCCCCGCTGCCCATCCTCGGGGCGGTGGGCCGCCTGCAGTTCGAGGTGCTCCAGCACCGCCTGAAAGACGAATACGCCTGCCCAGTGCTCCTGGAACCCCGGAATTTCCAGATGGCCCGCTGGCTGCGGGGCGGCTGGCCGGAGCCCAGCCGGTTCTGGGGGGAGCTGGTGGAGGATGCGGACCGCAACCCGGCCATCCTGTTCGAGAACGACTGGCAGCGCCGCACCACCATGGAGAAGAACCCGTCCCTGGGGTTCCTGGACCACCCGGGTTGAAAAAATCACCCGCCAAGGCTTACTTTTCGTCCCGGCCCGTCCGATAATCCTCCCAACGGGAGCCATGCAATGCGTCAGGAGATCAAGCCCGAGGACCTTATCGTCACCGAGCAGGACGGGACGCGCCGGATCAACCATGATGTGCTGGAATCCTATGGGCTATTCAACCTGCCCAAGTCCATCATGCGCAGCGCCCTGATGGTCTACTACGACAACGCCACCCGCCAGGGGCGGGCCCCGGCCCAGACCGTGCGCACCTTCATCGGCCTGGCCAGCGCCATCACCCGCTTCCCCAAGCAGGTGGCCATCAACTTCACCCGCGGCGCCGCCTACCGCCGGAACATGCGCATGCTGAGGCGGTTCAGCCGGTAGCGGGGACCTGGCGCCGTTTCAGTGGAAGAGCGGGTGGATCAGCTTGAGCGTCAGCGCGGCGATGGCGAAGCTGCAGGGGATGGTCAGGAGCCAGGCGACGACGATGTTCCCGGCCACCCCCCAGCGCACCGCGGAGGGCGTTCATGCTGGCGCCCACGCCCATGATGGCGCCGGTGATGGAATGGGTGGTGGAGACCGGAATGCCGAAGTGGGCGGTGGTGAACAGCACCAGGGCCGACGCGGTCTCGGCGGCGAAGCCGTGGATGGGGCGGAGCTTGACGATCCGGTGACCCATGGTGCGGATGATCCTCCAGCCGCCGCTGGCGGTGCCGAAGGCCATCATGCAGGCGCAGCCGAACTTCACCCACAGGGGCACGTTCACCTGGTGGCCGGGCACTACGGCCAGCTTGCCGTACATGATCAAGGCCAGGCAGATCACCCCCATGGCCTTCTGGGCGTCGTTCTGCCCGTGGGTGAAGGCCATGGCGCTGGCGGACAGCAGCTGCAGCTTGCGGAACGCCACGTTCACCCGGCGCTGGACCATCCTCCGGCAGATCCATAGGATGGTGAGGATCAGGATCATGGCCGACGATGAAGCCCATCACCGGCGAAATGACGATGAAGGCGGCGATCTCCTCCAGCTTCTTCATGTGCAGGGCGCCGAACCCCGCGTGGGCCACCACGGCCCCGGCCAGCCCGCCCATGAGGGTGTGGCTGGTGCTGGAGGGAATGCCGAAGTACCAGGTGCCCAGGTCCCAGAGGATGGCCGCGGTGAGGGCGGCGATGATCACTTCCGGCACCACCAGGTGGGGGTCGGCGAGGCCGCTGGCGATGGTGGTGGCCACGTGGGTGCCCAGGAGGGCGCCGCCGAAGTTCAGGCACGCGGCCATGAGGATGGCGTTCCGCGCGGACATGACCCCGGTGGAGATCACCGTGGCGATGGCGTTGGCCGTGTCGTGGAAGCCGTTGATGTAGTCGATGCACCACGACATGAGGATGATGAGGACGAGCGTGAACCACATGGCGGATCCGCTCGGCTCAGGCGTTGCGCATGACGGTGGAGCTGACCACCTTGGACACCAGCTCGATGCGGTCGGTGGCGTTCTCCAGCAGCGCCAGGATCTCCTTCCACTTCATGAGCTCCACGGGATCCTTGGGGTCGTCGAAGATCTCCGCCAGGGCCTTGTGGAACACCGCGTCCGCCTGCGTTCTCCAGTTCCATGCAGGCGTGGATCTGCTGCTCGATGGCCTTGCTCTCGGACATGTCCCGCAGGCTGGAGATGAGGGGCACCAGTTCCTGGGCCCCGCGGGTCACCAGGGTGGCCAGTTCCCGAGCCCGGGGCATGACCGCCGCGATCTTGTACAGCACCAGGCGCTCACACACGCCGTCCAGGCAGTCCACCACGTCGTCAAGGGCGTGGGCCAGGGCCAGGATGTCCTCCCGGTCCAAGGGGGTCACGAACGTGCGGTTCAGACGGTCCACGATCTGGTGGGTGATCTCGTCGCCTTTGTGCTCCAGATCCTTCATGCGCCGGCGCAGGTCGCCCCACGTGCCCGCATAGTCATGGGACACGAATTCCTTTTCGAACAGGCGCGCGGTTTCCAGCAGGTTCCTGACGGAAGCCTCCAGCAGGTCGAAGAAGACCATTTCCCGTGGTTTCAGCCAGGCGATGATCGAATTCAAAGACATTACAACTCCCATACGCACGTGTACCTTTATTGTGCCTTGTTCCGGGAGCCGAACCTAGTTGAAATCCTGGACCTGACCCTGCGCCAAGGTGGACGGGCATTGATTCTATAAGGGTTTAGACATGCGACCGCGGCTCAGGTGCGACTAGCCCGGCCGGCCGGCCTTCCGGCCAAGGAACCCGAACGCATCTAGGCGTCGACGCTGCCCAGACGGTAGCCCACGCCCACCACGGTCTCGATCAGGCTTGCCGCGCTCCCCAGCTTGGCCCGCACCCTGCGCACGTGGGCGTCGATGGTGCGGCTCTCGCCCAGGTACTCCAGGCCCCACACCTGCTGCAGGATCTTCTCCCGGCTCAGCACCCGCCGGGGGTTCTGCAGGAAGTAGGCCAGCAGCTCGAACTCCCGGCGGGTGAGGTCCAGGGCTTCCCCTTCCACCCGGGCGAGGTGCATGTCCAGGTCCAGGGCGATGGGGCCGAAAACCAGTTGCTGGGACCGGTCCGCCTGGTCCATGAAGGCGGCCCGGCGCAGGATGGCCCGCACCCGGGCCACCAGCTCCCGGGTGGAGAAGGGCTTGGAGATGTAGTCGTCGGCCCCCAGCTCCAGGCCCAGCACCCGGTCGATCTCCTCGTTGCGGGCGGTGACCAGCATCACCGGCAGGGTGCGGTAGCGCGGGTCGGCGCGGATGGCCCGCAGCACGTCCAGGCCGTCCATGTCCGGGAGGGTGAGGTCCAGCAGGGCCACATCCAGGCGCGGCACCTGGCCGGCGGCGGACTGGGCGAGGCACTTCAGGGCGTCCCGCCCGTTCTCGAACGAGCTGAAGGTGAACCCTTCCCGCTTCAGGTGCTGCTCGAGCCCCAGGCGGATGTCCGCGTCGTCTTCGAGCAGGAGGAGGTGGGGCATGGGGACTCCGTGATTCAAGGCTGGGTCGGTTCCTGGAGGTAGGCGTGCTTCACGTTGCGGCCTTCGAGGATGAAGAGCACCTCCTCGGCGATGTTGGTGGCCTGGTCGGCGATGCGTTCCCAGTTCTTGATGACGATGATAAGGTGGCTGGCGCGCTCGATACAGAGGGGGTCCGCCAGCATCCGGCGCAGCAGCTCGCTGTAGATGTCCCGGTAGATGGCGTTCACCTGGTCGTCGGCCCGGATCACCGACCGGGCCTGGGCCGCGTCCCCGTTCACGAAGGCGTCCACCGCCCGGCGCATCATGGACTGGGTTTCCAGCCCCAGGCGCTCCAGGCCGTCGCTCTCCAGCGCCGGGGGCTGCAGGTTCAGCACCAGGGCCCGCCGGGCGATGTTGCAGCAGTGGTCCCCCACCCGCTCCAGTTCCGGGACGAGCTTCAGGGTGGAGGCGATCAGGCGCAGGTCCGAGGCGAACGGCGCCCGCAGGGCCAGCAGGTCGATGCAGGCCTGGTCCAGCTTCAGCTCCGCCTCGTCCACGTTCCGGTCCAGGCGGGTCACCACCTCGGCCTTGTGGTTGGACCGCTCCATCAGGGCCTGGTGGGTCAGGTGCAGCATCTCCTCCACCTGCCCGGCCATGTCCAGGAGGCTGAACTTCAGTTCCTTGAGCTCGGCGTCGAATGCGCGCGCCATCAGCCGAACCTCCCGGTGATGTAATCCTCGGTCATGGTCTTCTTGGGGGACGTGAAGATGGCCTCGGTCTCCCCGGCCTCGATGAGCTCCCCCATCCACAGGAAGGCGGTGCGGTCGCTGGCCCGGGCGGCCTGCTGCATGTTGTGGGTGACGATCACCACGATGAGCCGCTCCCGCAAGCGGAACATGAGTTCCTCGATCTTGGAGGTGGCGATGGGGTCCAGGGCCGAGCAGGGCTCGTCCATGAGCAGCACCTCCGGGTCCACCGCCAGGGCCCGGGCGATGCACAGGCGCTGCTGCTGGCCCCCGGAGAGGGTCATGGGGCTGCTCTTGAGGCGGTCCTTCACCTCGTCCCACAGGGCCGCGTCCACGAGGGCCTTCTCGGCGGCCTCCTTGAGCACCGGGGTGCTGGTCACGCCCGCCAGGCGCAGCCCGGCGATGGTGTTCTCGTAGATGGACAGGGTGGGGAAGGGGTTGGCTTTCTGGAACACCATGCCGATGCGCCGGCGGATCAGCACCGGGTCCTCGCTGGTGTTGTAGATCTCGCGCCCGTCCAGGGTGACGGAGCCGATCACCCTGGCGCCCTTGGTGAGGTCGTGCATGCGGTTGAAGGACCGGAGCAGGGTGGACTTGCCGCAGCCGGAGGGCCCGATGATGGCGGAGATCTTGCGGGGCGGGAACTGGAGGCTCACGCCCTTCAGCACCGCCTTGCGGTTGAATTCGATGGTCAGGTTTGCGCAGGCAAGCATGGCGATGCCTCTAGACGTTCAAACTGCGCCGGTGCCACCAGAGGATGAACCGGCTGAGGAGGGTCGATCCCAGGATGCCCAGCACCAGGACCAGGGCGCCGCCGTAGGCCAGGCGGTGCCAGTCGTCGTAGGGGCTGATGGCGTAGGTGAAGATGGTGTGGGGCAGGGTGGCGATGGGCTGCCTGGGATCGGCGCTCAGGTACGGGTTGCCGAAGGAGGTGAACAGCAGGGGGGCGGTCTCCCCGGCGACGCGCGAGACCGCCAGGATCATCCCCGTGAGGACCCCGGGGGCGGCGGCCCGCAGGGAGATGGAGGAGGCGATGCGCCAGGCGGGGATGCCCAGGGCGTGCCCGGCCTCCCGCAGGCTGTGGGGCACCAGGCGCAGCATCTCCTGGGTGGTGATCACCACCACCGGGAGCATGATGAAGGCCAGGGCCACCGAGCCGGACAGGGCGGAGAAGTGGTGCATGCGCACCACCACCACCTGGTAGGCCAGCAGGCCCATGACGATGGACGGGATGCCCGAGAGCACGTCGCAGGCGAAGCGCAGGCTTGACGCCACCTTCGGCCGGGCGAACTCGGACATGTACACCGCCGCCCCGACCCCCAGGGGGATGCCCGCCACGGTGGCGAGACCCACCACCACCAGCGAGCCGACGATGGCGTTCTTGAGCCCGCCGCCCGCCTCCCCGGGAGGCAGGGGCAGCTGGGTGAACAGGTTCAGGGTGAGGGACGAGGCGCCCTTGGCGGCCAGGTGCCACATGAAGGCGAACAGGGGGATCACGGCCAGCAGGGCGGCCAGGAGGCAGACGCCTTCCATGAGCCGGCCCTGGATCTTGCGCAGGCGATGGGAGCCGCTCATTTGACCTCCTGGGGGGTGCCGTGGCTGCGGCTCAGGCGGAGGAGCATGATCCGCGCGGCGCCGTTGAGCAGGATGGACACCAGGAGCAGGATCAGGCCCAGGCTGATGAGGGCGCTGATGGCCAGATCGGACGGGGCCTCGGTGAACTCGTTGGCGATGACCGAAGCCAGGGTGTAGCCCGAGGCGAACAGGGACGCCTTGATCTGAGGGGTGTTGCCGATGACCATGGTCACCGCCATGGTCTCCCCCAGCACCCGGGCCAGCCCCAGGAGGCCGGCGCCGAAGATGCCCTTCCAGCTGTAGGGCAGGATGAACCTCCGGATGGCCTGCCAGCGGGTGGCGCCCAGGGCGTAGGCCGCTTCCCGCTGGGCGCTGGGCACCTGCAGGATCACCTCCCGGGTCACCGAGAGGATGAAAGGCAGGGCCATGATGGCCAGGAGCACCCCCGCGGACAGGTAGCCCACCCCCAGGGGCGCGCCGGCGAAGATGGGCAGCTTCTTCAGGCCCAGCGGCGACTTGTAGATGGCGATCTCCACCGTGCGCACCAGGGGCACCAGCACGAAGATGCCCCACAGCCCCAGCAACACCGAGGGGATGGCGGCCAGCAGCTCCACCGCCAGGGAGATGGCCTGGGACAGGGCCTTGGGCAGGATCTCCACCAGCGCCACCGCCGTGAACACCCCCAGGGGCAGGGCGATGGCCATGCCGATGAGGCTGGTGTAGGCGGTGCCGAACAGGAACGACAGGGCCCCGTACTTCTGGTTGGTGGGGTCCCACACCGGCGAGAGGATGGCACCCAGGCCGTTGGCCCGGAACGCCGGGACGGAGCCGTGGACCAGGTACAGCACCGCCACCAGGATCAGGGCCGCCACCGACAGGGCGCAGGCGCCGGTGGCCAGGCGGAAGATCCGGTCAGCCGTGCGCCCAGTAGAGCGGTGATACCGGTCCACCAGGGGTTCCGCCGGCGGAGGCTCTGCCGGCGGAGGCCCCGAATCCACCTGGACGGCCCCCGGCTGGGTCGGCGGGAGGGCCACCCCGGTGGACCGAGGCCGGGAGGCCAGTCCCGGGGCGGGCGATTCCAGGGTGGTTGACGTGGGAACGTCCATTCTGGAACCCTATTTGACCTTTTCGATGTCCTTGAGTTCCAGCTTCACCAGGCTCTTGGGCAGGGGCGCGTAGCCCAGGTCCTTGGAGTAGTCCTGGCCCTTGGTCACGGCCCACACGAGGAAGTCGTGCAGGGCCTTCTTCTTGCTCTCATCCGGGAGGGCCGGGGAGACCAGGATCCAGGTGAAGGTGGAGACGGGATACACCCCCTTGCCCGGGGCGTTGGTGATGGAGACCCGGTAGTCGGCGGGGATGCTGGCGGTGGCGGCGGCCTTGGAGACGGAGTCCAGGGAGGCGTTCACGTACTCGCCGGCGGCGTTCTTCACCGGGGCGTAGGCGATCTTGTTCTGCAGGGCGTAGATCAGCTCTACGTAACCGATGGAGCCAGGGGTCTGGCGCACCATGCCCGCCACCCCTTCGTTGCCCTTGCCGCCCAGCCCCACCGGCCAGGTGACGGAGGTGCCGACGCCCACCTTGGTCTTGAACTCCCCATCCACCTTGGACAGGTAGTCCACCCAGGTGTAGGTGGTTCCGGATCCGTCCGCCCGGTGCACCACGGTGATGGGATCACCGGGCAGCTTCACCCCCGGGTTGTCCTTGGCGATGGCTGGGTCGTCCCACATGGCCACTTTGCCCAGGTAGATGTTGGCCAGGGTCTCGCCGGAGAACTTGAGGCCGTTCACCGGCAGGTTGTAGATGGGCACCACGCCGCCCAGGGCCAGGGGCAGGTGGTGGATGGGCTTGATCTTGGCGTCATTGAGCTGCTGGTCGTTCATGGGCCCGTCGGTTTCGCCGAAATCGACGGTCCGCTCCTGGGAGAACTGGCGGATGCCGCCGCCGGAACCGATGGACTGGTAGTTGATCTGGATGTTGGGGTGGAGCAGGTTGTATTCGTGGAACCACTTCGATGCCAGTGGATAGATGAATGTCCCGCCAGCGCCCGATAGGCTCGTCGTCTGGGCGAAAGCTACGGGGGCCAGCAGGAGAGCGGCGAACCCGGCGCGGATGAGGGAACGTGGTGTCATGAATTCCTCCTTCATGCACTCAGACTGAGGGAGGGTTGTGACTGGGGGAGCGCCCGGTTGTTACAGACCTGTAACTTTCATGATCCTTCTTGGTTCGTTTCGGTCAGGTGACGGTGCTTGACGTTCACCGCCTCGAGGATGAACAGGACTTCCTCGGCAATGTTGGTGGCCTGGTCGGCGATCCGTTCCCAGTTCTTGATGACGATGATCAGGTGGGTGGACCGCTCGATGCGCAGGGGATCCGCCAGCATGCCCTTGAGCAGGTCCCCGAACAGCCTGGCGTACAGGGCGTCCACCTGGTCGTCCTCCCGGATCACCGCCCGGGCCAGGGCCGCGTCCCCGTTGAGGAAGGCGTCCACCGCCCGGCGCACCATGGAGTGGGTGGCCCCGCCCAGCTGGGCCAGGGCGTCGCCCACCGGCACCGGTGGCTGGACGTTGAGGATCAGGGCCCGCCGGGTGATGTTGCAGCAGTGGTCGCCGATCCGTTCAAGCTCCGGCACGATCTTGAGGGTGGAAGCGATCAGGCGCAGGTCCGAAGCGAACGGCGCCCGCAAGGCCAGGAGGTCGATGCAGGCCTGGTCCAGCTTCAGCTCCGCCGCGTCCACCTCCCGGTCCAGGTCCGCCACCCGCTCGGCCTTGGCGTTGGAACGCTCGTTCAGGGTCTGTTCCGTGAGGGTGAGCTGTTCCTCCACCTGGCCGGCCATGGCCAGCAGGGCGAACTTGAGTTCACGCAGGTCGTAGTCGAAGTGCCGCATGATGGATGCTCTCGCCTCTGTATTGAATAATTTATCACGATTGTTCCCGGCCTGGGGATGGTTCCGCAAGGTGCCGCTAATTATAGATGAGGCAGGAACCCGAACTTTTGTGTAATTTCCTAGTAAAGATTTAAAGGACCGCCCATGGAGCTACCCCTTGCCGGAATCGCCGTGATTTGGGACAATGGCATTCGAACCAGGGCCGACCGTAGCCTCTCCGCGTCCACCTGGCGACCCTTTCCCAGCCGGAAATGATCCTTTCGAGAACCAGGACCATTCCATCCCCATCTTTTCAGATCCATCGAAATCCAATCCTAAATTCCCCCCTATCCCAATTACCGAAAAGCTTGCCCGACTTGAGTGCGGACCGGCTTTCGCGCGAGGAGATCCCGCTTGGCCAGAAAAACCATGCTCATCAATGCCACGGATCCGGAAGAGATCCGTGTGGCGACCCTCTTGGACGGCGTGCTGTCGGACTTTGATATCGAGTTCGTGCACAACGAAAAAATCAAAGGGAATATCTACAAGGCGAAAGTGGTGCGGGTGGACCAGAGCCTGCAGGCCGCTTTCATCCACTACGGAGCCCAGAAGAACGGCTTCCTGCCCATCGGTGAGCTGCCCAAGGACCTGGTGAGCCCCGACGGGCGCCGGGGGCGCATCCAGGACCTGCTGAACCGGGACCAGGAGATCATGGTCCAGGCGGTGCGGGAGGAACTGGGCAGCAAGGGCGCCATGATGACCGCCCAGATCTCCCTTCCGGGCCGCTACCTGGTGCTCACCCCGGGCAACCCCATCAACGGCATCAGCCGCAAGATCGAATCCCGGGAAGAGCGGGAGCACTTCAAGCGCCTCATCGACGAACTGGAGATCCCCCGCCATTCCGGGGTGATCGTGCGCACCGCCTCCCTGGGGGTGACCCGGGAGGACTTCCAGCGGGACCTGGACTACCTCCTGGACACGTACAAGGAGGTCCAGGCGCGCTACAAGCACCGCCAGGGCCCCGGGCTGGTGTGGCAGGAGGACGACGTGGTCACCCGGACCCTCCGGGACGCCTTCACCGCCGACATCGAGGAAGTGCACATCGACGACCTGGAGACCTTCCACGCCGCCCAGAACTTCTTCAAGCGCACCATGCCCCAGTACCTGCACGTGCTCAAGCACGCCCTGGGCAAGAAGCCGCTGTTCAGCAAGTTCCAGACCGAGGAGCAGATCGACCGGATCTACGGCCGGAAGGTGCCCCTGCCCTCCGGGGGCGCCCTGGCCCTGGACCAGACCGAGGCCCTGGTGGCCATCGACGTGAACTCCGGCAAGACCACCGGCGACAACGTGGAGGACATGGCCTTCAAGACCAACATGGAGGCCGCGGAGGAAGCCGCGCGGCAGCTGCGGCTGCGGGACCTGGCGGGCCTGGTGGTGATCGACTTCATCGACATGAAGCGGGAAGGCAACAACCGGGCGGTGATGGAGCGCCTGGTGGAATGCCTGAAGGAGGACAAGGCGCGCATGGAGGTGGGCAAGATCAACCGCTTCGGCGTGCTGGTCATGACCCGCCAGCGCCTGCGCCCGTCCCTGCAGAACGTCACCCACGAGGCCTGCCCCACCTGCCAGGGCACCGGCAAGGTCAAGAGCATGGAGGCCCTGGTGCTGAGCGTGGTGCGGCGGGTCAAGGCCATCCTCAGCCGGGAAGCCATCGCCGAGATCCGGGTCAAGCTCATGCCCACCCTGGCCATGGCGGTGCTGAACCAGAAGCGCAAGGACCTCACGAACCTGGAGGACGTGTACGGGGCCCGCATCATGGTCCTGGCGGACCCGGAGATTCCGTTCGGGGAGATGGCCGCGGAGATCGAGCGCGCCGAGGAGGGGGAGGCCGAGAAGGCGCCCGCCCGGGCCGCCCACGAGCGGCACCTGGAGCCTGACGACGAGACCGTGGTGCTGGCCGGCGACACCCCCATCTCCTTCGAGAAGGCCCTGGGCGAGGAGCCGCGCCGGGCCCCGGCGCCGGAACCGGCCGCCCAGCGGGAACCCACCGAGGCGGAGATCAAGTACGACCGCCGGGACGCCCAGCGCGCCGCCCTGGAGGAGCGGGAGCGGCTGCGGGCCCTGTTCGAGAGCGCCAAGCCCTTCCACGATGCCGAAGGCCGCCCCGAGGACGCCGAAGCGCCCGAGGCCGTCCCGGCCGTGCCCCCGGCCGGCGGCGGTTCCCGCCGGCGGGGCCGGGGCGGGCGCAAGCCGGCCGAGGTGGCCCCGGCGCTCCCCAGGTCCGCCCCCGAAACGGCGCCCCTGGCCGAGGAGGCGTTGCCGGTCCGGGAGTTCACCCCGGAGGCAGCGGCCCCGGCGGCTTTCGTGGCCCCGGCGGCGGTCCCGGAGCCGGAACCGCCTCCCATCCTGCTCACCGCCGACCTGGTGGCGGACTTGCTCACCCCTTCGCCGCGGCCCCGCCTGATGGGCGGCCACGCCAGGCCCCCCGAACCGGCACCGGCCCCCGCGCCGGAACCGGCCCTTCCGGAACCGGCGGCGTCCGTGCCGGCCGCACCCATGCCGGCCGCGCCTGAGCCGGCCCCGGCGCCAGCCAAGCGCGGGCGTCCGGCCAAGCCCCGGGTGGCCAAGGAAGTGGAGAAGGCCGCGGCACCGGAACCCACCGGGGAGACTCGGCGCGCCGGGCGCCCGCCCAGGGCCAAAGCCGCCAAGCCGGCCGCTCCCCTGACAGCCGCCACTCCCGCCAAGACCCGCAAGAAATAACTCCGGGCGGCCACCATGGGGCCCCGGATGGCAATCATCCCGCGCGGCTGGCTGAGAGCCGGCGGGATCCTGGCCCTGGGTGCCCTGCCGGGGGTCCTGGGCGGGGAGTCCCTCCCCCCATTCCCGCCACCGGCGCCGAGCCCTCCGCCCCCGGCCCCGGGGAACTGCTGCCCCTGCGCCCCATTCCCCTGGACTCGGACCAGGCGCGCAAGGAGCCGGTGAGGATCCGGGGCCGGAACGTGGAGGAAGGTCCGGACGGCTGGACCGTGGTGGAGGGCGGGGTGGAGAGCCAGGACCTGCTGCTCCTGGCGGACCGGATCCACTACAGCCAGATCACCGGCGAGATCCAGGCGGAAGGGCACATCCGCCTGGAAGGCCCCGGGCTGCGCATGCGCTGCGGAAGGCTGCGCATGGACTGGAACCGGCGCATCGGCGAAGCCTGGGTGCTGGAGCTGGAACTGCCCCCCAACTGGATGCTCCGGTCCGACAAGGTGGAGTTCAACACGCTTCAGCACTGGGAGTTCGACAAGGTGGAGCTGAGCCCCTGTCCCGAGGAGAAGCCCGGGTGGAAAGCCACGGTGTCCAAGCTCACGGTGGACCTGGACCACTACGCCCATCTGCACAACCTCTGGATCTGGGTGTTCAACCTGCCCACCTACTACTACCTGCCGTACGCCGTCTACCCGGCCAAGCCCGAGCGCACCTCGGGCGTCCTGCCCGTCTCCATGTCCTTCGCCGGGCCCATGGGGGCGTCCCTGGCGGTGCCCTACTACCAGGTCCTGGGCGACACCGCCGACGCCACCATCACGCCCACCTACTTCAGCAAAGAGGGCATCCTGTGGGGCGGCGACCTGCGCTGGAACCCGGAACCCACCCACAAGGGAGAGATCTCCGGGGCCTGGATCGACCAGCGCACCGACGACCAGCGCCGCTACCGGCTCAACGCCAAGGAACTGTGGCAGCGGGAGGACGGCTGGCAGTTCACCGCGGACATCAACCGGGCCTCCGACACCCTGCTGGAGACCGACTACGGCAACGGCATCGCCCGCCTGGGCACCAATTCCTTCGACAGCGCCGCCTACCTGGGACGCAACTTCACCTGGGGCAACTTCAACATCAACGCCGCCCAGCAGCTCACCTACTTCCTGCCCGACGACCCCCTGTACCAGGCCAATTTCCCCACGACCCTGCAGAAGCAGAACCTGCCCAGCGTGTCTGGCAATTTCTATCCGGTCCCCCTGGGATCGTTCTACCTGGACGGAAGCGTGCGCTACAGCGCACTGGCCTACAACCTGAACCTGGGGCCCAACTCGGTCCAGCTTCCCGACAACAGCTACCTGCAGTCCCATTACCAGTGGGACCGCAGCGATGCGCTGGTGCGCCTGTACGGAAGGCTGGGCCAGTGGGGGCCGTTCCGCACCGACCTGCAGACCGCTTGCCGGTACACCCGCTATACGGCCACCCTGGGCACGTCTTTCTTCGAGCCCATAAGCGACAGCCAGTTCATCGTCAACCCCGACCAGAGCTCAGCCGCCGCCGCCCTGGCGGTGGACGGCCCGTCCGCGGACCGGCTGCTGGGGTCGACCCGGGTGCAGTTCTCGGCCCCGCCCGTGGGGCGGGAGTTCCCGAACGTGCACGCGTTCGGCTACCGGGGCGAGGTGAAACACGTCCTGGAACCCTATTTCGCGTTCACGGACAACACGGTGTCCGCCGCCGAGGGGTCTCTGCCCCACTTCGACGGGGTGGACTCCCAGCCGGGAGTGTCGGCCAGCGCCGCCGGGGAGCAGAGCCTGGAGCTGGGGGTCAAGCAGCACTTCTTCGGCCGCCCGGGACCCGGGGTGCCGTTCCTGGACCTGGTGCGCTGGCGCATCTCCACCAAGTACCAGTACCGCCCCATCCTGCTCCCGGACGGCCGGGTGCAGAAGGGCTGGGGCACCATCGACAACGACATGGACATCGAGCCCAACGACAAGCTGCACATCAGCTTCCACCAGAGCACGGACGTCACCGACAGCACCTCCGACAACGCCGTATCCGCCCAGTACCAGTCCGGAGAGGGTTCCAAGCTCAACCTGGCCTACTTCTCCACCGGCATCAACCGCCTGCTGGTGCGCCAGAAGGGCTTCCAGCTGGGAGGCCTGCAGCGGCTGTGGAGCGACCAGGTGCGCCTGGAGTTCGCCTGCAACTACGACTTCACCACCCACGGCTTCGCCACCAGCCAGGTGGCCCTGGCCTACCTCCAGCCCTGCGTGGCCGAGTCCCTGCGCTACTCCCACGTGGCCATCCAGGTCCCCGGCGCCCTCACCAAGGAGGACCGGCTGGACCTGGTGATCACCCTGCGCACCCTGGGGGACCTGTTCCAGGTGACCCAATGACTCCCGGGATCGCCGGTCATTCGGCGGTGGGCAGCACCTCGATGCGGTTGCGGCCCTTGCGCTTGGCCAGGTACAGGGCCTGGTCCACCCGGGCGAACAGCCCGGCGCTGTCGCCCAGGTCCGGCACCCCCAGCCCGAAACTCATGGTGGGAAACACGTTCTGCCCGGATTCCAGGGTCACCGGCTGTTCGTCGATGCGCCGGCGGATCTTCTCGGCCACCTCGGTCCCCGCGCTCAGGCTGGACTCGGTGAGGATGATGGCGAACTCCTCGCCGCCGATGCGGAAGGCCAGGTCCGACCGGCGCAGGGAAGCGCCCATGCGCTGGGCCACCGCCCGCAGCACCTGGTCCCCCACCAGATGGCCGAAACGGTCGTTGATCAGCTTGAAATAATCCAGGTCCCCCAGGATCAGCACGAAGGACCGGTGGTGGCGTTCCCACTGGTTGACGGCGTGCTCCAGGTGCTGGTAGAAGGCCCGGCGGTTGAGCAGTCCGGTGAGGGAATCGGCGAGGACCTCGTTGCGCAGGGCTGGTGGTCTCCAGTTCCAGCACCTTGCGCTGCTCCACCAGGTCATTGATCTGGACCTGGTACTCCTGCTGGATGCGCCTGACGTGGACCCACTCCACGGCCCGCCGGCAGGCGTGCAGCATCATGGGGGCGGACAGGGGCAGGGTGAGCCAGTCCATGGCGCCGGCGGTGAGGAGCCGGCGCTGCCCGGCCTCGTCGGCCAGCTGGCCCACCAGGATGGGGTAGGGCGGGCGCTGGAGGCCGGAGAGACTGTGCAGAACGGCCTGGGCGCGGTCGATGGAACGTCCGCAGCCCAGGAACAGGATGGGCGGATGGAACTTCTGGACCAGCGGGGCCAGCTGGTCCTGGGTGCAGGTCTGCAGGTCGAACCCAAGGTGCTGCACCACCTCCTGGATGCGCTCCGTGTGGGAGTTCCGGAGGCCCATGGCCAGGAGGGCGGCCCTGGGCCTCGGCCCGCGCAGCAGCGTCCCGTCCAGGAGGGGGCCCAGGGTCAGGAGCAGGCGGTGGATGGAGGCGTTGGCGTCGATGAACCCGTCCCCGTCCACCTCCGCCAGACGGGTCCGGTCCGCCGGGGTGGGGGGATGTTCCAGGATGATGAAGATGGGCAGGTTCCGGAACAGGCTGCGGGATTCCGCCCGCAGCAGGTTGCACAGCCGGTAGCCGTCCAGGGGATCGCCGCCCGCGTCCACCAGCATCAGGTGCGCGCCGTTCCAGGCCTCCGAGGCCAGGGCGTGCAGGAGGCTGGGCTCCTCCTGGACGCTGTGCCCCGCCCCCTCGAACGCGGTGCGGAGGCGTTCGAGCAGCATCGGGTGCCTGGTGATGGCAAGCAGGTTCATGGCAGGCCTAGGGGAAGGTTAACCGGGCGGAACCTGTACCGATATCGATTTATTCCACCAGACCTTGTTCCGCCAGCCAGCGTTCGCAGTCGATGGCGGCCATGCAGCCCGACCCGGCGGCGGTGACCGCCTGCCGGTACACGTGGTCCTGCACGTCGCCGCAGGCGAACACGCCGGGCACGGACGTGCGGCTGGAGCCGGGCTCCACCTCCAGGTAGCCGGCCTCGTTCATGGGCATCTGCCCCCTGAAGAGCTCCGTGTTGGGCTGGTGGCCGATGGCCACGAACAGGCCCTCCACCGGCAGTTCCGACGCCGCTCCGGTCACCGTGTCGACCAGCGCCAGGGCGTGGATCTTGGCCACCTTCCCGCCGCCGGGCAGGGCCTGGTCCCGGGTCAGCACGTCGGCCACCCGGGCGTTCCAGTGGAACTGGATCCTGGGGTTCTTGAACGCCCGATCCTGCATGGCCTTGGAGGCCCGCAGCCGGTCCCGGCGGTGGACCAGCGTGACCTTGGTGGCGAACTTGGTCAGGAACGTAGCCTCCTCCAGGGCCGTGTCGCCCCCGCCCACGACCGCGATCTCCTTGCCCCGGAAGAAGAACCCGTCACAGGTGGCGCAGGCGGAGACGCCGCCGCCGGAGCGGCTCAGGTCCTCGTCCTTGCCGATGCCCAGCCACTTGGCGCTGGCGCCGGTGGCGATGATCAGGGCGTCGGCGGTGTACTCGTCCTGGTCCGTGGCCACGTGGAAGGGGCGCTTGGCGAGGTCGACCTTGAGCGCGGTCTCGGTGCGGAGCTGGGCCCCGAAGCGGGCGGTCTGCTCGTGCATGGCGTTCATCAGCTCGGGACCCTGGATCCCCTGGGGGAAGCCCGGGTAGTTCTCCACCTCGGTGGTGATGGTGAGCTGCCCGCCGGGCTGGGCCCCCTCCAGCACCAGCGGCGCCAGGTTGGCGCGGGAGGCGTAGATGGCCGCGGTGTAGCCCGCCGGGCCGGTGCCGATGATGATGAGTTTGTGGTGGGACACGGAGCCGCTCCATGGGAAGGCCGCGGCACCCGGGGGCCGCGGCCTTCCCATTCTACGCGACCCGGTTCAGAACTGCGCCGCTTCGGTGCTTCCCGTGAGCCCCAGGGTGGACACCCCATCCCCGCTCACCGCCTCGGCCACCGCGTCGAAGTAGCCGGTCCCCACCTCCCGCTGGTGCCGCACGGCCGAGTAGCCCCGGCGCTCCGACTCGAACTCCGCCGTCTGCAGGCGGGCGTAGGCGGTCATGCCCTCCTCCCGGTAGGTCCGGGCCAGTTCGAACATGCCGTGGTTGAGGGCGTGGAACCCCGCCAGGGTGATGAACTGGAACTTGTAGCCCATGGCCCCCAGTTCCCGCTGGAAGGCGGCGATGTCAGGGTCGCTGAGGTTCTTGCGCCAATTGAAGGAAGGCGAGCAGTTGTACGCCAGGAGCTTGCCCGGGCAGGCGTCCTGGACGGCCTCGGCGAAGGTCCGGGCCTGGGCCAGGTCCGGAGTGGAGGTCTCGCACCACAGCACGTCCGCGTAGGGGGCGTAGGCCACGGCCCGGGCCGCGGCGCACTCCGGTCCGCCCCGGAGGCGGAAGAACCCTTCCGGGGTGCGCTCGCCGGTGAGGAAGGGCCGGTCCCGTTCGTCCACGTCGGAGGTGATCAGGGTGGCCGAGTCCGCGTCGGTGCGGGCCACCAGCACCGTGGGCACGTCCAGCACGTCCGCCGCCAGGCGCGCCGCCGCCAGGGTGCGGATGAACTGGCCGGTGGGCACCAGCACCTTGCCGCCCAGGTGGCCGCACTTCTTCTCGCTGCTCAACTGGTCCTCGAAGTGCACCCCCGCCGCGCCGGCCTCGATGAGCGCCTTCATCAGCTCGAAGGCGTTCAGGGGGCCGCCGAAGCCCGCCTCGGCGTCCGCCACGATGGGCACCAGCCAGTCCCGGGCGGGGCCGCCCTCGGCGCACTCCATCTGGTCCGCCCGCAGCAGGGCGGCGTTGATGCGCTTGACCAGGGCCGGCACCGAGTTCACCGGGTACAGGCTCTGGTCCGGGTAGGTCTGCCCGGCCAGGTTGGCGTCCGCCGCCACCTGCCAGCCGGAGCCATAGATGGCCTTGAGCCCGGCCCGGACCATCTGCACCGCCTGGCCGCCGGTGAGGGCCCCCAGGGCCTGCACGTACGGCTCCTCCTTCAGCAGGCCCAGAGTTGCCGGGCGCCCCGCTGGGCCAGGGTGTGGACGATGGGCACGGACCCGCGCAGGCGGGCCACCTGGGCCGGGGTGTAGGGGCGGTGCACGCCGCTGCCAGCGGGATTCGAGGGGGGTGATCATGTCAGGCCTCCGAAAGGGTATGGGTTTCCAGCAGGTGGTAGGCGGGCTTCGGGCAGGAACGGCGGGCGGCTCCCGGAGCAGGACCATGGCCTCCAGGAGGTCGGCCGCCTCCACGTAAGCGGCCGTCGGCGAAGGCTTCCACGCCCACCTCCGCCTGGATCTGGTCCAGGGCGTAGCTGCACGTGGCTGTGGAACAGGGGGCGCTCCAGCCGCCCCAGGCCGGCCACCTCCACCTCGTGGTGCAGCCACTGCCACAGCTGCATGCGGCAGATCTCGGCGGTGGCGGCGTCCTCCATGAGCCCGTACAGGGCCACGCAGCCCTGGCCCCGCAGCCAGGACTCCAGGTAGCGGATGCCCACCCGCAGGTTCTGGCGCAGGCCCTGGAGGGTGATGGTTCCGGCGGGCCGTTCCAGCAGCTCCCGGGCCTCCACCGGGCCGGGGACGCGATGGAACTGGTTGGGGCCGGACAGGTGGGCGTCGAACACCGCCCGGGCCACCGGCACCAGGGCCGGGTGGGCCACCCAGGTGCCGTCGCAGCCGTCCCGCACTTCCCGCAGCTTGTCCGCCCGCACCTGCTCAAGGGCCCGGGCGGTGCCCTCCTCGTCCCCTTTCTGGGGCACGAAGGCGCTCATGCCGCCCAGGGCCGCGCAGCCCCGCCGGTGGCAGGTGCCCACCAGGAGCCGGGCGTAGGCGCGCAGGAACGGCTGCTCCATGTGCACCTGCGCCCGCTCCGGCAGCACGGCCCCGGGATCCATGCGGAAGGTCTTGATGAAGCTGAAGATGTAGTCCCAGCGTCCCAGGTTCAGCCCGGCCGCCCGGGTGCGCTGCTCGTACAGGATCTCCTCCATCTGGAAGGCCGCCGGCAGGGTCTCGATGAGCATCGTGGTGCGGATGCTGCCAAGCGGCAGGCCCAGGTCCGTCTCCACCGCCTCCAGCACCTGGTTCCACCAGCGGGATTCCAAGTGGTGCTCCAGCTTGGGCAGGTACAGGAACGGCCCGGCGCCCCGCTGGTGCAGCTCCCGGGCGTTGTGGAACAGGAACAGCCCGGCGTCGAACAGGCACGCGGGCACCGGCGCTCCCCCCGCCTCCAGGTGGCGCTCCTCCAGGTGCAGGCCCCGGGGGCGCACCATCAGGGTGGCGGTGCGCTCCTGGAGGCGGTAGGTCCGGCCCGATTCCGGGTCCACGTGCGCCAGGCCGCCCCGCACCGCCATGTGCAGGTTCTGCTGGCCGGCCACCAGGTTGTCCAGGGTGGGCGCCAGGCTGTCCTCGAAATCGGCCATGTACACCTGGGCGCCGCTGTTCAGGGCGTTGATGAGCATCTTCCGCTCGGGCGGGCCGGTGATCTCCACCCGCCGGTCCAGGAGCGCGAGGGGCAGGGCGGCCACCGTCCAGGCGCCTTGGCGGATGCGCTCGGTCTCCGGCAGGAACCCGGGGCGCTCGCCCCGGTCGAACCGGGCCTGGCGCTCCCGGCGCTGGTCCAGGAGGCCCTGGAGGCTGGGGCGGAATCGGCGGGCCAAATCCTGGACGAAGGCCACCGCCTCGGGAGTCAGGGGATCCGGGGCGGCGCAGGACAGGGGAAGACGGTCTTCGACGGCTTGAGAAGGCTTGCTTTCCATGAAGGTACTCCCGAGAATGGAACTCAGTCACAAATTGACTCAGAATGTGGATGAGGCAAGAAGGTATTGAATTGAAATGGGTTCAATTGTCAAAAAGAGAAAATTCAAACGTCACCGAATGGTAAATTCTGTAAAAGGAGGCCCCCGTGCCGGAACCCTCTGCCGTCCGGACCACGCCCCGCCTGGGGGCCAAGATCCGCGCCCTGCGCCGCCAGGCGGGCCTCAGCCAGGTGCAGATGGCCGAGCGCCTGGCCATCAGCCCCAGCTACCTGAACCTCATCGAGGCCAACAAGCGCCCCCTCACCGCCAACCTGCTCATCCACCTGGCCAACTCCTTCCAGGTGGACCTGAAGACCTTCGCCCCGGACTCGGACCAGCGCCTGGCGGAGGACCTGATGGAGGCGTTCGGGGATTCCCTGTTCGAGCCCCTGGACCTGCCGGCGGCGGAAGTGCGGGACCTGGCCCACAACGATCCGGCGGTGGCCCGGGCGGTGTTCCTGCTGCTACCAGTCGTACCGGGAGGCGCGCCGGCGCATGGAGGCCCTGTCGGACCAGCTGAGCGACGGCCAGGGCTTTCCGGCCGCCTCGGCGCCCCTGCCTTCCGAGGCCGCCGGTGACTTCATCCAGCGCCGCATGAACCATTTCCCCGAACTGGAGGACGCCGCCGAAGGCCTGTGGCAGCAGGCCGGGCTGGAGTCGGAACAGCTCTACGCCGGCCTGGTGGGCGCCTTCCGGGAGCGGGGCATCCAGGTGCGCATCCACTGGGCCGAGGAGGCCCCGGGCATCCTGCGCCGGTACGACCCCCACGCCCGGGTGCTGAGCCTGTCGGAGCTGCTCTCGCCCCGCAGCCGCACCTTCCAGCTGGCGCACCAGTGGGCCCTGCTGGCCCTGGGGAACCTGCTGGACGATCTCACCGAGGATCCCTTCCTCACCGCCCCCGTGTCCCGGGCCATGGCCCGGGTGGCCCTGGCCAACTACTTCGCCGGCGCGGTGCTCATGCCGTACGGGCCGTTCCTGCAGGCGACCCGGGCCGCCCGCTACGACATCGAGCTGCTGTCCCGGCGGTTCCAGGCCAGCTTCGAGCAGGTCTGCCACCGCCTGTCAACCTTGCGCCGCCCCGGGGAGGAGGGCGTGCCGTTCCACTTCCTGCGCATCGACATCGCCGGCAACATCTCCAAGAGCTTTTCCGCCTCGGGGATCCGCTTCGCCCGCTACTCCGGGTGCTGCCCCCGCTGGAACATCCACGCGTCCTTCCTCACCCCGGGCCTGATCCGCACCCAGATCAGCGAAATGAACGACGGCCGCAAGTACTTCTGCATCGCCCGCACCCTGGCCCGGGACACGGGCACCTACCGGGGCCAGCACGCCATCCAGGCCCTGGGGCTGGGTTGCGAGATCGCCTATGCCCGGGAACTGGTGCTACGCCGACGGTCTGGTGCTGGACCAGCCACCGGTGCCCATCGGCGTCACCTGCCGCCTGTGCGACCGCACCGACTGCGAGCAGCGGGCCTTCCCGCCCCTGCACCAGGCCATCCAGGTGGAAGAGCACCTGCGCCGGAGCAGCTTCTACGCCCACCTGGCCGGCGACCAGGCCAGGCGCGGCAAATAGGGAAAAATCCAGGGGCCCGCAAGGGTTTGGGCTAGACTGGGCCCATGGCCACCGAGACGTTCCTAGCGAGCCGCTTGACCAAGGGCAACCGCCTGTTCCCCACCCTCATCCAGGTCACCGACACGGCGGTGGTCCGCACCAAGCGTTCCTGGTTCCACCGGGATGAGATGAGCATCCATATCCTGCGGGTGGCCAGCGTGCACATCGAGACCGGGCTCCTGTGGTCGCACATCCTCATCGAATCCACCGGCGGCGGCCAACCCATCGCCAGCCGCGGGCACCGCAAGGCGGACGCCCTGCGCATCAAGGAGCTCATCGAGCAGGCCCAGTCCCGGCAGCTGACGGCCGCCGGCACCGGGGCCCCTGGACTGCGCAGGGAGGAGTAGGCGCCCGGCGGCGATGATATGCGTTCTCAGCCCAGGAAGGGTCCGGACGCAATCCGGGCACCCCAGCCGCCCTTCGCGGGGTCCTGGCGATGCTTGCCCGGGTCTGGCCGCAGGTTCCGGTCCAACCAACGCTCAAGGGGGACCCCAAGAGCCCGGCGCTTTGGGAAGGGCAGGCATTTTGCCCTGGCGTGCGTGGCAAAATTCCCATTGAACCCCAATCCGCGGTTGGTTTCAGGTGATTTGGACTGCCCCATGGCCTGGCAAGGTTCCTGCATCTGCCCGGGTGGCCACCGATGGCACATCCGGTGGCTGATGGAGGTTCTCAAATGAACAAGCTCTTTGCCGTTCTCTTTGTTTCCGCTCTGGTCGCTCCCGCCTTCGCCGTGGCCGACACGGCCAAACCCACGGACAAGACCCCCGCCAAGGTCGCGACCCAAAAGGTGGACCACCCCCGCAAGACGGCCTCGATGAAGAAGCCCGCCGCCCAGAACAAGACGGCGCCCACCTCCAGGTCCATTGCCAGCCTGCGCGACAGCCTGGACGCCCCCTGGGTGCTTCCGGCCTGACCGCCGGGGGCCCTGGAACGGGTTGGAGGCTGCAGGCGTGATCAGGTCCGCAGGCGGTGCAGGCGCATGAACCCGAACCCCGTCACCAGCAGGATCGGGCACAGCACCCCCCACAGGGGCGGGAACTCGCCGGCCTTGGCGGCGCCCGTGAACAGGGCCTGGAGCCCCATGAACACCAGTCCCGCCACCAGGCTGTAGCCCAGAGCTTGGCCCCGCCCCCCCCGGGGGGAGGGGAAGGCGTAGGACAGCATGGCGAACAGGAGGCAAGGCCCCGCCAGGAACCCGAACAGGCGGCTCCAGATCATGGTGGCCCGTTCCGGGTTCGGGGCCCATTTCTGCCACTGGAACAGGTCCCGGGTGGGCGTTTCCTCGGCGGAGACGGAATCCTGCAGGGCCCGGGACGGGAACAGGTCGGCGGTGGAGGGTCCTGGAACCATCTGGAGGGCATTCCAAGGCAGGGCCATGGAGCGCTGGTCCCCCATTTGCCACTTGAGCAGGACCGGCATGTCGGCGCTGGCCGGCTTGAGGGGGAAGCCCCAGCGCACGGTGCCGTCCAGGAACCACACCACGCCGGTGGAACCCAGGTTCATCCAGGACGGGCGGGTCTTGAGGGACGGGGCAGGGCGGCCAATGATCTGCCGGTACAGGGGATCGGCCCGCTGGAAGCCCAGGGGCGCCACCCCCGCCTGGAGCAGGAAGGTGAGGGCCGCCACCGCCCCCCAGCCCCGGAATCCCGCCCGGCACCACTGGAGGAAACTGATGCCCCCGGCGCGCATGGCCATCCATTCCCGTGACACGGTGGCCTCGGACAGGGACAGCACCCCGCCCAGCAGGAACGCCAAGGGCAGCACCACCGCCAGGAAGGTGGGCAGGTTCCACAGCCAATAGTGCAGGAAGATCAGGCTTGACACATGGTTGTGCGCCAGGTCCCCGGCCAGGCTGGCGTATTCGATGAGAAAGCTCAGGGCCAGGAACGTGCCCAGCACCGAACCCCAGTTGCGCCACCACAATTCGCTGGTCCAGGCGGTCAGGACCCCCCGGGGCGGGCGGTCCGGGTCCGCGTTCCGGAACACCAACCGGCGCGCCATGCCCACCAGGGCCCGGTAGACCGCCCACAGCCGCTGGAGCGCCCAGGAGATGCGGGGGGCCGACTGGAGCCAGAGGTGGGCCGCCTGCACGGAGGCCAGATTGCTCAGCCAGTTGGTACGGTGGGGGCGCAGCCGGCGGGAAAGGAAGTAGAACCCGGCACCCAGGAAGGCGAAAGGTAGTATGAAGATGCCGATGCGCGGGAAGAGGTGTGGCACTTTCTGAGATAAAACAAGATTTTCAAGGTACCTAAGTATCAAATAATAAATCAGGATCACGCCCAGGCTCTTCACCATGGCGCCGCCTTTCTGGAACCTGGGGTGGCCCAGGCCCAGGGCGATGCCCAGAAGCAGGAGTGCACAACTAGCAATAGGCAAAGTGAATCGACGGCTAAGTTCGACCAGGCTCTCGGGGGTGTGCTGGGCCAGCAGGACGCCGGTGGGCTGCACCCGTCCCCGGGTGGAGGCGAGCAGCTTGGGCACCGGCGGCACATCGATGGTGTAGGTGTGCTCCTGCTCCTGGATGAGGGTCACCGTGCCGTCGGTCTTGTGCATCGCCATGCCGCGGAGGTTTTCCAGCTTGAGGTTGATCTGCGTGTGGTCCTGCACCTTGTCGGACTGTCCCCATTTCAGGGACATGGCCACCAGGTGCTGGACCCGGTCGTTGGTCACTTCCATGAGGTGGATCTGCCGGTCCGGAGCCACCCAGACCGCGTTGCGGGGGGACCGGGGCGGGAACCACGGGTCCGCCCCGGGTTTCAGGAACCGGGTTCGAGTCTCTTCGAACATGCGCGCCTGAACCACTTGCTGGGTGGCGTTGGCCCAGGGCACCAGGAGGTGCGCGTTGAGGGTGGCCAGCACCAGGACCACGGCTGACAGCAGCAGCCATGGCTTGATGAGCACCCGTCGGCCCACCCCCAGGCCCTGGGCTGCCACCAGTTCGGAACCTTCCGCCAGGTGCTGGGTGCCCATGAGCCCGGCCAGGGTGGCCGCCATGGGCAGCACCATCCCCAGGTTCTCGGGCACCGCCAGGAGCAGCAGCGGACCGACCCACCGGAACGGCGCCCCGATGGAGAAGATCTCCTTGGTGACGCCCACCACCTCGTAGGCCATGAGCATGCCGCCGTAGAACAGCAGCGCGCCCAGGAGCGGCAAGGTCCAGCGCTTGAGCAGGTACTTCAGGAGAATGGAGGGCACGGTCGGGCTCGGGGAAATCGGGGCAGGCGGGCTCCGGACGGACCGGAACCGCCCTCCCGGATGCGGTCTTCAGCCCGCAGGTTCGGGCCGGGCATGGGCTGGTTCGACCTCGGATTTAGGTTTCGATAATGTATATTATGTAACCTTTGATGGATGGCAAAGCAGCCTGGCCAGCCACAGGCCGGCAACTGCGGATGCAAGGCGCCACGACGAGTCAAAGGGTCACTCTCAAGGGATTGACTTCGCTTATGCTACCAGCCCCGGGGGGCGGCCATGGGGGTGGAGATCCGGAACCGGCATTGGGAGGCCTCCCGGGTCGACTTCGATCCTGCGGCTTTGGGCGAGGCAGCCACCTCTGTCTTCATCCTGGAACGGCTCCTGGGGCGAGATCGGTTCGCAACGAATCCAGGGGGGCTCCCGGGACTTGGCCCCCGGTGCCGTTCAGATGACCTTGGCGGCGAACAGGTCGTGGATGTGCACCACCCCGCAGGTGCGGGCGCCATCCTGCACCACCAGGAAGGTGATCTTGCGGGCTTCCATGCTGAGGGCCGCCTCGGCCGCCAGGGTGTCCGGGGCCACGCATACCGGCCTGGGGCTCAGGATGTTCCGGGCGGTGAGGCTCAGGGGGTTGCTGCGCATGCGCTGAGCTCCCTCCAGGGCCCGGCGGATGTCCCCGTCGCTGATCACGCCCAGCAGTTCGTCCCCGTCCATGACGGTGGTCATGCCCAGCTTGCCCCGGGTCATGGCGGCCAAGGTCTCCACCAGGTCGGCGGTCGGCCGGACCTGGGGGAATTCGGCGTGCATAACTTGTTTAACCTTCAGTAGCTTGGATCCAATGTTTCCAGCGGGGTGGAATTGGGCGAAGTGCTCCAGGGTGAAGCCGCTCTCCACCATGTGGTAGGCGGCCAGCAGGTCGCCCCAGACCAGTTGCAGGGTGGTGCTGGCCATGGGGGCGAAATTCAGGGGACACCCTTCCCCGTCCGGGAGGGCGTAGGTGAAACACCAGCGCGCCGCCTGGCCCAGGCGGCTGTCCGCCCGGGAGGTGATGGCGCCGATGGGCACTTCCAGGCGGATCAGGCTGGGCAGCAGGCGGATGATCTCTTCGCTTTCGCCGCTGTTGCTGAGGATGAGCATCGTGTCTTCGGCCATGACCATGCCCAGGTCCCCGTGCAGGGCGTCCGCCGGGTGCAGGTAGAAGCTGGGGCAGCCGGTGGAAGCCAGGGTGGCGGCGATCTTCTGGGCTACCAGCCCGGACTTGCCCATGCCCGAGAGGACCAGGCGGCCCTTGCTCCGGGTGATGTGCCGGGTCCAGGACCGGACCAGGTCCTCATCCCAGGAGCCTTCCAGGGCCTGGATGGCCTCGCGGGTGGCGGCCAGCACGTGCCGGGCGGCCTCCAGGGGGCTCCGGGGCGGCGTATGGGGCATGGGCAGGTCGGGGACCACAAGCGCTCCTGGTTTGGCATGGCTGCCTGGACCATCCTACCAGTCGGGTGCCCGGATGGATTTGCCTGAACCTAAAGCGTTCATTTTGCTAAAATTTCGTATCGCCCAGCGGTCCAGGAGCCGTCCGTGCCCGAGCCCCCTTCCCCTCCGCCTGCCCAAGCCCCCGCTCCCTGGGTTGGCCGGCGCATCGCCCACCTGGATATGGATGCGTTCTTCGCCTCGGTGGAACTGCTCAGCTTCCCGGAGTTGCGGGGACAGCCGGTGGTGGTGGGGGGCGGGCGGCGGCGCCCCGCGGAGCCGCTCCGGATGCGGCGCCTGCGAGAGTATGCGGGGCGCGGGGTGGCCACCACCGCCACCTACGAAGCCCGGGCCCTGGGGGTGCACTCGGGGATGGGGTTGATGAAGGCGGCCGCCCTGGCCCCGGACGCCATCCTGCTGCCCGCCAACTTCGAGGAGTACGGACGCCTGTCCCGGCTGTTCAAGGCGGCCGTGGCCGAGCTCGCGCCCACCCTCGAGGACCGGGGCATCGACGAGATCTTCGTCGACCTCACGGACGTGCCGGGGGAGACCGTGGCCCTGGCCCGGCGCCTCAAGGAGGCGGTGCGGGCGGCCACCGGACTGTCCTGCTCCATCGGCGTCACCCCCAACAAGCTGCTGGCCAAGATCGCCTCGGACCTGCAGAAACCCGACGGGCTGACGGTGCTCACCCTGGACGACCTGCCGGGGCGCATCTGGCCCCTGCCCGCCCGGGCGGTGAACGGCATCGGCCCCAAGGCCAGCGCCCGCCTGGAGGCCATGGGGTTGCGCACCATCGGCGACCTGGCGGCGGCCGACCCGCGGGACCTGGTGGCGGCGTTCGGGCACAGCTACGGGGAGTGGCTTTGGGAGGCGGCCCATGGGCGGGACGACCGGCCCGTGGTCACGGCGCAGGAGATCAAGTCCATCAGCCGGGAGACCACCTTCGAGCGGGACCTGCACCCCAGGCGGGACCGGGAGGCCCTCACCGGGATCCTGGTGGACCTGTGCCAGCGCCTGGGCGGCGACCTGGAGCGCAAGGGCCGCCGGGGGCGCACCATCGGCATCAAGCTGCGCTACGACACCTTCCAGACGGTCACCCGGGACCATACCCTGGACGAACCCACGGCCGATCCCAAGGCCATCCTGGACGCGGCCCGCTCGTGCCTGCGCCGGGTGCCTTTGGACCGCCCCTTGCGCCTGCTGGGCGTCCGTATCGGATCGCTGGAACGGCCGGATGCCGGGCCGGCCCAAGGAGTCGGGGACCAGGACCGGCCGGGTTGGCTTTTTCCGCTCAATTAGTGGCACTTAGCCAAAATCTACCCATCCTTGGCGGGTGAGCGCACCGGGGCTGGCACGGTGTCCTGGGAGGTCCTCCATGAGTTCCCGCACCCTGCCCTTGGACGACAACCTCTGGCACTACCTGCTGGACCATTCCCTGCGCGAACATCCGGAGTTGGCGGCCCTGCGGGCGGCGACCCAGGCCCTCCCCCAGGGGCGGATGCAGATCTCCCCGGAACAAGGGGCGCTCATGCAACTGCTGGTGAAACTCCTGGGGGCGCAGCGCACCCTCGAGGTGGGCGTGTTCACCGGCTACAGCGCCCTGGCGGTGGCTCTGGCCCTGCCCGGGGACGGGCGGCTGCTGGCGTGCGAACTGAATTCCGGATACACCGCCCTGGCCCGGCCCTATTGGGAGCGGGCCGGGGTGTCGGGGCGCATCGAGCTGGTGCACGGCCACGCCCTGGAAACCCTGGACGGCCGCCTGGCCCGGGGCGAACGGGGCCAGTACGACTTCGCTTTCATCGACGCCGACAAGGTGAACTACGACGCCTACTACGAGCGCTGCCTGGAACTGGTGCGCCCGGGGGGGCTCCTGGCCATCGACAACGTGTTCTGGAGCGGGCGGGTGACCCTGCCGGTGCGTCCGGAACGGGACCCGGACACCGCCGCCCTGCAGCGGCTCAACGACAAGCTCCACCAGGACCCCCGGGTGGAGCTGGCCATGGTGCCCATCGGGGACGGGCTGACCCTGGCCCGCAAGGCGTAGCCGGGCCGAACAATACATAGACAGGCTTCCGGGGCTTGCAATCTCCCTGCCTGGCCTCGGATCCGTGAGGTCCCGGGGGGAGGCTGTTCCATAAATCACAACCATTCATCAAGTTCCCCGGAAGCTCCTATAATTTCCCCAAGGGCATCCACCGTCCGGTCCGGCCCTTGTCTGACCCTGTTCGCCCTGGCCGGCACCCAAGATGGCCGGCGTGTCGGCGGTCTGGGCGGAACCCCTGTGCCAACCGCCGAGGAATTGCGATGCTCAACATCACCGATGTGCGAATCACCAAGGTCGAGGGAGACGAGAAACTGCGCGGTTTCGCGGCCCTGGTCCTGGACGACAGCTTCGTGGTGGGGGATCTGCGGGTGCTGGAAGGGGACGACGGGTTCTACGTGATGATGCCCAGCAAGCGCAAGCGGGACGGCACGTTCAAGGACATCGCCTACCCCCTCACCAACGAGCTGCGGGAAGCGATCGAGGAGCGGGTGCTCCTGGCGTACGAGGCCACCACCGGCACCCGCACGCTGTCCCGCATCGAGCGCGGCGAAGCCGCCATGGTCCGCGCCGACCTGCTGGGCGTGGAGGAATTCGGCTTCACCCCCAAGGCCAACCCCTGACCCGCCCTGTCTGGACGCCCCCGGCGCACCCGCGCTAGAATCCAGGTTCCCTGGGGAGTAGCCAAGCGGTAAGGCAGCAGGTTTTGATCCTGCGTATCGAGGGTTCGAATCCTTCCTCCCCAACCACCGCCAAGCCCGACCACCAAGCCGGGTCGCGGCCTCCGGGGCTGCCGGAGGGCAAAAGGCGCAGGCCGGATCCGGCACGCCTACCGCTACCAGGACCTGCTGGGCCAGAACGGCTGGCTGGCCAACGGCAGCGATTTCCCGGTGGAGCCCGTTGATCCCGTCCTGGGGTTCCACGCGGCGGTGGCGCGCAAGGATCTCCAGGGTCGGCCCGAGGGCGGCTTCCAGATGGAGAACGCCCTGACCCGGGAGCAGGCCCTGCGCGCCATGACCCTCTGGGCGGCCCGGGCCCAGTTCGAGGAGGACACGAGGGGGAGCCTGGAACCGGGCAAGTGGGCGGACTTCGTGATCCTGGACCGGGACCTGATGCGGGTGCCCGAAGACGAACTGCCCGCGGCGCAGGTGCTGGCCACCTATGTGGCCGGCGAGGAGGTCTACGCCCGCAGCGGAGGTTTGCGCAGGCCGGAGGACTGACCTTCCGGGCGGCTCGCGCCTGATCCTGGGCCGGTCATGGGCGCACCGCCCCGAGGATGCGTTCCCACGCTCCGGGGCGCAGATTGGCCTGCAGGTGCGCAGCCCACCGGTCCAGGCGGGATTCCAGGGGATCGGCCGTGCGCACCCCCTGGGGCGGGAAGCCCCGGTCCCGGCGCACCTGGTTCAGGAAGGCGGCGCGCCAGCCGTCGGCGGCCAGCAGGCCGTGCAGGTAGGTCCCCGCAGCCCGTCCGCTCCGCCAGCCCACCGCCGCGCCCCCCTCGGCCAGGGGCGCTCCGCGCTCCTCCAGCAGCGCCGTCCGGCCGTGGTGGATCTCGTAGCCGGACAGGGCGTGGCCGGGTTCGGGCCACAGCGAGGCGGCCGCGGCCAGGCGGGTGATCTTGCGGTCCTCGAAGACCGTCGCCACGGGCAGCAGGCCCAGGCCGGGAAACACCTTCGCCCCGCCTTCGCCGCCGCCCTCGTCGCGCAGCTCGCGCCCCAGCATCTGGTAGCCGCCGCACAGGCCCAGGAACCATGCCCCGCGGTCCGCCGCGTCCCGCAGGGCCTCGGCCATGCCCGAGGCCGTGAGGTGGACCAGGTCGCCCACGGTCGCCTTGGACCCCGGCAGCACCAGCAGGTCCATCTCCAGCGCCAGGGCCGGGTCCGTGACCCAGGTCAGGTGCAGGTCGGGCTCCGCCAGCAGCGGGGCCAGATCCTCGGTGTTGCTCACCCGCGGGTAGAGCACCGCCCCCGCCTTCAGCGCGCCCGCGGGGGCGCGCTGGTCCACGGGCATGCGGAAGGGGCGGTCCTCCTCGTCGAGCCCGTGCTCCAGGTGCGGCACCAGGGCCAGCACCGGCAGGCCGGTCTTCTCCTCCAGGATGCGGATGCCGTCCTCGAACAGGGACGCGTCGCCCCGGAAGCGGTTCACCACGATCCCCAGCACCCGCTCCCGGTCCCCCGGGGGCATCAGGTCCAGGGTCCCCGTCACCTGGGCGAACACTCCGCCCCGGTCGATGTCGGCCACCAGCAGGATGCCGGCGTCCAGTTCGCGCGCGGGCAGCAGGTTGGCGAAATCCCGGGCCATGAGGTTCAGCTCCACAGGGCTGCCCGCGCCTTCCAGCACGATCACCCCGTGCCTCGAGGCCAGGCGTCCCAGCGCCGCCAGGGCGGCGTCCCGATAGCGGGCCGGGTCCTGGAAGTAGTCCCGGGCCTCCCGCACCCCCACCGCCCGGCCGAGCACGACCACCTGGGCTCCCGTCTGGGAGAGCGGCTTGAGCAGCACCGGGCCCATGTCCACGTGGGGCGCCTGGCGGCAGGCGGCGGCCTGGAGGATCTGGGCGCGGGGCATCTCCAGGCCCTCGGCGGTCACCCCCGCCTGGTTGGCCATGTTCTGGGCCTTGAAGGGCGCCACGTCGAACCCCGCGTCCGCCAGCAGGCGGCAGAGCCCGGCCGCCACCAGGCTCTTGCCCACATCCGAGGCTGTTCCGAGTACCGCGATCGCCCGTGCCATGGATCCATTCTTGCAGAACGGATTCTTGCCCGGCCTGCGCCCCTGGAGTAGCATCAGCCAGCCATTCCAAGGTCATCCGAAAATAACGGAAACCCGGCCACGCGATGGGTGTGTCGCCGCCGGGAACCGGGTGTGTCCAACCCAGTCCGACCAGGAGCCGTCACCATGAACGCCGAGAACCCATCCAAGCCTGAACCCCGGGACCAGGGCGGCATGGCCCGCCTGGGCGCCGCCCTCGCCGACTGGAGCGAGCGGTGGTTCCCCGATGCCTATGTCTTCGCCGCCGCCGCGGTGGTGATCGTGGTGGTGGCGGCCCTGTGCATGGGCCGCTCGCCGGTGCAGATCTCCAAGGACTTCGGCAACGGCTTCTGGAACCTCATTCCCTTCACCATGCAGATGGCGTTCATCGTCATCGGCGGCTACATCGTGGCGGTGTCCCCGCCGGTGCGCAAGGTCATCGATGTCCTCGCCCGGTTCCCCAAGTCCCCCAAGGGAGCGGTGGCATACGTGGCTTTCATGGCCATGATCGCTTCCCTCCTCAGCTGGGGCTTCAGCATGATCTTCGCCGGCATCCTCATGCGCGAAATCAGCAAGCGGATCAAGGGCATCGACTACCGGGCCATGGGCGCCGCCGGCTACCTCGGCCTGGGCAGCGTCTGGGCCCTGGGCCTGTCCTCTTCCGCCGCCCTGCTGATGGCCACCAAGGGCTCCATCCCGCCCGGCCTGCTGGCCATCAGCGGCATCATCACCCTGAAGGCGACCCTGTTCACCTGGCAGAACCTGGTGCTGATCGTGGTCCTGGTGCTGCTGTCCATGTGGATCTGCTACGTCTCCACCCCCACGCCGGACCGGGCCAAGACCGCCGAGATGGCCGGCATCACCTACCAGGAGACCCAGGAGCCCATCGGCGCCCCGGCGACTCCGGGCGAGCGGCTGGAGTTCAGCCCGGTCCTGACCTTGGTGCTGGTGGCCCTGGGCGTGATCTACCTGGTGGACCTGTTCATCGCCAAGGGCGGGCTCGCCGCCCTGGACCTGAACACCTACAACTTCATGTTCCTCATCGCCGGCATGCTGCTGCACTGGCGGCCCCGCGCCTTCCTGCGCGCCGCGGCCAAGGCGGTGCCCATGACCGGCGGGGTGCTGCTGCAGTTCCCGCTCTACGCCGGCATCTTCGGCGTCCTGATGGGGTCCAAGCTGAACGAGGTGCTGGCCAGGTTCTTCGTCTCCATCTCCAACCACGGCGCGCTGCCGCTGGTGGGCGGGGTCTACTCGTCCATCCTGGGCCTGTTCCTGCCCTCGGGCGGCGGCAAATGGGTGGTGGAGGCGCCCTACCTGCTGGACGCCGCCAAGTCCCTGCACGTGAACCTGGCCTGGATGGTCCAGGTCTACAACGCCGCTGAGGCGCTGCCCAACTTCATCAACCCCTTCTGGATGCTGCCCCTGATGGGGCTTACCGGAGTCAAGGCCCGGGACCTGGCCGGCTATTCCACCCTGCAGCTGCTCTTCCATCTGCCGGTGGTGCTGATCCTGCTGTGGCTGCTGGGCTTGACTTTGCCCTACGTGCCCCCGATGCCGAACTGACAGCCGGGCCCGGACAGCGGCCCCCGGCCCGGCCCCCCGGCCGGGGGCCTTGGTTGTTTCGGATTGTGGAGCATACTGGTCAGGAGTCCCGTCTGGGGGTGGAATGAGTCGCTTGAACGAGTGGTTGGCCGAAGCTCCCTACCCGGTGGTGGGGCTCACGGGGGGGATCGGCGCCGGGAAGACCTACGCTGCCATCCGCCTGGCCGCCGCCGGGTGGGTGGTGATCAACGCGGACCAGGTGGCCCGGGAGGTGGTGGAGCCGGGCACCGGGGGGCTGGCGCAACTGGTGGCGGCCTTCGGCCCGGCGGTCCTGGGCCCGGACGGGAGCCTGGACCGGACCGCCATGGGCGCCCAGGTGTTCGGGGACCCCCTGCAGCGCCAGCGCCTGGAGGCCATCCTGCACCCGCTCATCGAGGCGGGGCTGACGGACCGGCTGGAGGCCCTGCCCGCCGGCACCAAGGGGGTGGTGCTGGACGCGGCCCTCTGGGTGGAGCGCGGGCAGGCGCACATCTTCGATGCCCTGTGGGTGGTGGAGGCGCCGGTCGAGGTGCGCGTGCAGCGCATCATGAAGCGGGACCGGATGGACCGGGAGGCGGCCATGGAGCGCATCCTGGCCCAGTCCGCCGGCGCCGAGAAGGTCCTGCACGCGGACCGGGTGTTCCAAAACTACGGCGGGGACCTGGACGAGCTCCTGCAGGCGGCGGAGCAGGCCCTCCTGGCCCACTGGATCACCGTCCGGGCGCGCAAGTGGCGGCCCCTGGCCAAGGCCCCCTTCCCCGACGAGGCCCTGCGCACGGTGCTGGCCGAACTCCTGGCCCGGGGCGGCGACTATGGGGAGGTGTTCGTGGAACACCGCCGGGCCTGCGCCCTGGGCATGGACGACGGGCGCATGGAGGACGTGCTGGGGGGTGAGACCTTCGGCGCCAGCCTGCGCCTGGTGGAAGGGGAGACCACCCGCTTCGCCGACCTCATCGCCCCCTCCCTGGACGAGCTGCTGGAGGCCGCCCGGACCCTGGCCGCCCCCGGCCGGGGGGAACCGGCGCCGGTGCCCCCCCTGGTCACCCGGCTCCTGGCCAGGCCCAGCCCCGTGGACCGGGAGCCCGGCGTGGTGCCCCTCACCGAGAAGGTGGACCTGGTGCGCCGGGCGGACCACCTGGCCCGGCACCGGGCCGAGACCCTCAAGCCCGGGGCCCTGCGCCAGGTGGCCCTGGGCTACGGGGACAGCACCCAGGACGTGTGGATCGCCGCCGCCGAGAAGGGGGAGGACGGGTGGACCGCCGCCATCACCCAGGACCGGCGCATCCAGAGCGTCCTGCGCCTGAACGTGACGGTGGGGGAGGAAGGCAACCTGCAGACCGGCTACCAGGCCCTTGGGGAGACCCGGGGCTTCGAGCTGTTCACCTCCGAGGCGGTTGAACGCACCGTGCTGGAGGCGGTGCGCCTGGCCCTCCAGGCCCTCACCGCACGCCCCGCCCCGGCCGGCACGTTCCCGGTGATCCTCAGCAGCAGCGCGGGCGGCACCATGATCCACGAGGCCTGCGGCCACGGCCTGGAGGCGGACCTGGCCCTGGCCGGGGTGAGCGCCTTCGCCGGCAAGCTGGGGCAGAAGGTGGCGGCCGAGGGGGTCACCATCATCGACGACGGCACCCTGCCCCACAAGCGCGGCTCCGCCGCCTGCGACGACGAGGCCAACGCGGCCCAGCGGGTGGTGCTCATCGAGCGCGGGGTGCTCAAGGCCTACCTCCAGTCCCGCAAGACCGCCCGCAAGATGGGCGCCCAGCCCACCGGCAACGGCCGCCGGGAAAGCTACCGGCACCTGCCCATCCCGCGCATGCGCAACACCTTCCTGGCCCCCGGCGACGAAGCCCCGGAGGCCATCCTCAAGGACCTGGACCGGGGCCTGCTGGTCAAGCACATGGGCGGCGGGCAGGTGGACACGGTGACCGGCAACTTCGTGTTCCAGGTCACCGAAGGCTACTGGGTGGAAAAGGGCGTGGCCCAGTACCCGGTCAAGAACGCCACCCTCACCGGCTGCGGGCCCGAGGTGCTGCTGGGGCTCACCCGCATCGGCTCGGACCTGCACCACTTCGACATCGGCACCTGCGGCAAGGACGGCCAGGGGGTGCCGGTCTCGGACGCCCTGCCCACCATCCTCTGCCCCGCCCTGATCGTGGGGGGGACGGCCGAGCCTCTTCCCAGCATCCTGTGACCGCCATCGGGCGCCGACCATGACCAACCGCTTCAAGCTCCTCCTGGGCGACCTCACCACCATGGACGTGGACGCGGTGGTCAACTCCACCGACACCTCCCTCCAGGCCGGGGGGCCGGTGCACATGGCCATGCACAAGGCGGCCGGGCCCGCCCTGGCCGAGGCGTGCGCCGAGGTGGGGGAGTGCCCGGTGGGCGAGGCGCGCATCACCGGCAGCTTCGGCCTGCCGGCCCGGTTCGTGCTGCACACGGCGGCCCCCACCTGGGTGGGCGGTGGCGCCGGAGAGCTGGAGGCCCTGGCCAGCTGCTACCGCGCCTGCCTGCGCCTGGCCGAGAGCCGGGGGCTGGACACGGTGGCCTTCCCCAGCCTCGGCTCCGGCCCCCAGCCCCAGATCCCCCTGGACCAGGCGGCCCCGGTGGCGGTCCGCACCATCCTGGAGTTCCTGGAACACCACCGCCTGCCCCGGCAGGTGGTCCTGGTGTGCTTCGACGTCCCCACCTACCAGATCCACCAGCAGATTTTCCGGGAGACCCTGCCCTGATGTCCGATCCGTCCGTTTTCCGCACGTTCGTGGCAGAAGCGCTGGAACAGCGCCTGCAGGAAGGCATCCGCCATGCCGCCGGCCTGGGGGCGGCGGGGGCCGAAGCCTTCGTCACCGTCGCCAGGAGCCGCCGGGCCAAGGTCCAGAACGGCGCCCTCCAGGACCTGACCACCAGCAAGCGGGGCGGCCTGGGGGTGCGGGTGCTGCGGGCCGGGGACAAGGGCCTGCGCACGGGCATCGCCACCACCACCGACCTCACCCGGGAGTCCTTCACGGACCTGTTCGCCCAGGCCTGGCAGCTGGCGGCGCTGGGGGACGAGGACCGCTGGGTGCGCCAGGCGGAGCCCGCCGGCAGCGACGACCTGCCCAGCCGCCACGACTCGCGCGTGGACGCCCTCACCCCCGAGCAGCGGATCCAGCGGGCCCTGGACCTGGAGGCCGCGGCGCGCCGCGCCTCCGCCAAGGTGACGGCGGTGCGGGAGGCCACCTGGGCCGACGGCGCCGGCGCCAGCCTGCTGCTCACCCAGAAAGGGGTGCGGGCCTTCGATCTGTCCTCCTCCTGCTCCGGAAGCATCGAGCTGGTGGTGGAGGAGGCGGGAGACCGCCAGGCCGCCTGGCATTGGGACATGGCGCGGCATCCGGAGGCCCTGGACCTGGAGGCCATCGGCCGGGAAGCGGCCCAGAAGGGTGAGCGCAAGCTGAAGCCGGTCCAGCTGGCGTCCGGGCGCTATGGGGTGGTGCTGCACCCGGAGGTGACCCTGGACCTGCTGGGCCTGGTGGCGGGGATGCTGTCCGCCGAGGCGGTCCTGAAGGGGCGCAGCCTGTTCGCGGGCAAGCTGGGCCAGCCCATCGCCTCCAGGCTCCTGACCCTGGTGGACGACGGTCGGCTGCCGGGCGGCCTGGGCTCCGAACCCTGGGACGGGGAGGGGCTCCCCACCCGCCGCAACGTGCTCCTGGAGGACGGGGTGCTGGCCACCTACCTGCACACCCTGAAGACCGCCGCGGAGATGGGCCAGGACCCCACCGCCAGCGCCGGGCGGGGCCCCGGCAGCAACCCGGGCATCACCACCTTCAACCTGTTCCCCAAGGCCGGGGGGCACAGCGTCCGGGAACTGTACGGCCTGGCCGGGGACGGGGTGCTCATCACCGAGATCATGGGCCTGCACACGGTGGACCCGGTGTCCGGCGACCTGAGCGTGGGGGCTTCGGGCCTCCGGATCCGGGGCGGCGAGTTGGCGGAGAGCGTGGACCGCATGACCTTCGCCGGCAACCTGAGGGACTTCCTCACCCGCATCGTGGCCCTGGGCGACGACCTGCGCTGGTACGGCAGCAGCGCCGGCCTGAGCCTTCTGCTGGAAGACATCAGCCTGGGCGGCGCCTGACGGGTGCTATCCTTGGGGGCGTGTCCCCGGGGGACCCAAGCCAGTTCTTTGCCGAGGTCGTCATGCCCATGCCGTCCCTTGCCGCCGCCCGAGCCTACCTGGCCTCCCCGGACCTGGAACCGGACCTGAGGCAGGAACTGGAGCCCCTCGTGGCGGCCGCGGCAGCCGGGGACCCGGCGGCAGCCGCGGAGGTGGAGGACCGGTTCTCCGGGCCGCTGGCCTTCGGCACCGGCGGCCTGCGGGGCCTCATGGGCGCCGGGCTGCGGCGCATGAACAAGCCCAACGTGCGCCGGACCACCCTGGCCCTGGCCCAGGTGGCCCGGCAGCACGTGCCCGAGGGGACCGCGGCCCTGGTGGGCTTCGACACCCGCCTGCAGTCGGACGCCTTCGCCCAGGAGGCGGCCCGGGTCCTGGCGGAGGCGGGCTACACGGTGTACCTGGGCGGCCAGCCCCTGCCCACCCCGTTCCTGTGCTTCGCCATGCGCAGGCTGGGCACCGCCTGCGCGGTGATCCTGACCGCTTCGCACAACCCGAAGGAGTACAACGGCTACAAAGCCTACAACAACCTGGGCGGCCAGGTCATGGCGCCCTGGGACGCGGAGATCGAGGCCCGCATGGCCCAGCTGCCCCTGGTGCCCCCGGCCTCCGGGCCGGCGGCGGAGGCCATCCGGCCCATCCCCCGGGACGTGCAGGAGGCCTACCTGGACCTGGGGCTGCAGCTTCGCCAGGGGCCGGCCATGTTCCAGCCGGCCCGGATCCTCTACACACCCTTCCACGGCACCGGCATCGCCTTCGTGCCGGAGCTGTTCCGGCGCGCCGGCCTGCCCCTGCAGGTGTGCGCCTCCCAGGCCATCCAGGACGGCACCTTCCCCACCGCGCCCCGGCCCAACCCCGAGGAGATCGCCGCCTACCAGGCGCCCCTGGCGGACGCCCGGCGCCTGGGGGCCGAAGTGATCCTGGCCAACGACCCGGACGCGGACCGGCTGGGCCTGGTGGCGCCCCGCCATGGCGCCTGGGAGCTCATGACCGGCAACGACCTGGCCGCCCTGACCCTGGACTACCTGTGCTCCCAACGGGGGCTCAAGGGGGTGGTGGTGACCACCGTGGTCACCTCCGACTTCCTGGCCGCGGTGGCCCGGCACCACGGCCTGGAGGTCATGTGGACCCTCACCGGGTTCAAGTACATCGCCGTGTGCATGGACCAGCTGGAGGCCCGGGGGGACACCTACGCCTTCGGCGCCGAGGAGTCCTTCGGCATGCAGCTCAGCAGCCAGATGCGGGACAAGGACGGGGTGCTGGCGGCCCTGGTGGTCGGCGAGCTGCTGGGGCACTGCAAGGCCCTGGGCATGGGCCCCTTCCAGGCGGTGGAGGCGCTGCAGCGCAAGGTGGGCACCTTCCTCAACCGCCTGGTGAACCTGGAGGACCCCCGCCCGGGCGGCGCCGTGCGCTTCAAGGAGGCCATGGAGCGCATCCGCGGCGCCGGGCTCACCGCCTTCGCCGGGGAGAAGGTGGTGGCCTGGGAGGACTTCCAGACCGGGGAATGGCACGGGGAGGGGCGCGTGGAGCCGATCCTGGACCGCCCGGACAACCGCGCCGCCGCGGTGCCCATCGACCGTTCCAACGTGCTCAAGTTCCGCCTGGAATCCGGCGCCTTCGCGGCGTTCCGGCCCAGCGGCACCGAACCCAAGCTGAAGGTCTACCTGCAGAGCCGCACCGACGCCGCACTCCTGGACCGCATGGAGACCGAGGCGCGGCAGCTGCTGGGGCTCTAAGAGCTTGACCCCCCGGACCTGGTGCAAGGTGTACGTATTTGCTGTGCCAAGGTTGAATGATCAGGGATAGGCTCTTGATTCCGGGGGGTGGGATGAAGGTAGTGGTCGCCGATTGCAGTTGGAAGTCCATCGACGTGGAGCGCCGGTACCTGCCGGCCCACTGGCAGGTGGCGGGCTTCCAGTGCCGCACCGAAGCGGAGGTGCTGGACGCCTGCGGGGACGCGGACGCGGTCCTGGCGGAATACGCGCCCCTGTCCCGGCCGGTGGTCCAAGGCCTGGGCCGGTGCCGGATCATCTCCAACTCCGCCATCGGGGTGGACAACATCGACCTGGCGGCGGCCACCGAGGCGGGCATCCTGGTGGCCCACGTGCCCCACTACTGCGTCCCGGAGGTGGCGGACCAGACCTTGGCCCTGCTGCTGGCGGTGAACCGGCAGATCGTCCAGTACCACCAGTCCGTGCGGGAAGGCCGGTGGGACCTCCACGGTCCTGCCCCCATGACTCGCCTGGAAGGCCAGACCCTGGGGCTGGTTGGGTTCGGCCGCATCGCCCAGGCGGTGGCGGACCGGGCCCGGGGCTTCGGCCTGAAGGTGCTGGCCTACGACCCCCAGGTGCCGGAAGCGGTCATGGAACGGCACCATGCCCTGGCCGTGGGCCTGGACAAGCTGCTGGAAGCCTCCCACTTCATCTCCTCCCACCTGCCGGCGACCCCCGAAACCGCCGGCTTCTTCTCCCGGGACCTGTTCGTCCGCATGGCCCAGCGGCCCGTCTTCATCAACACGTCCCGGGGCAAGGTGGTGCGGGAGGCGGACCTGGTGGAGGCCCTGAAGGCCGGCCAGGTGAGCTTCGCCGCCCTGGACGTGCTGGAGGAGGAGCCGCCGTCGTTCCGCAGCGAGCTGTTCCGCCTGGACAACGTCCTCATCACCCCCCACGTGGGGTTCTATTCGAAGACCGCCCTGGAGGAAGTGCGCCGGCGCTCCGCCTTGAACGTGGCGTATTTCTTCCGGGGCGAACTGGATGCCATCAGCGCCCTGAACCGGTCGGAGCTGGGGCTCTAGGCACAATCCGCCGGCGCCGACCGGATCTTCGTGCTGGGCGGGGTGCCCGCCCTGGCCATGATGGCGTTCGGCCTGGGCGGCCTGGAGGAGGCCGACATCCTGTGCGGCGCCGGCAACAAGTACGTCACCGAGGCCAAGCGCCAACTGTACGGGCGCTGCGGCATCGACCTCCTGGCCGGCCCCACCGAGATCCTGGTGCTGGCCGACGACAGCGCCGACCCCGCCCTGGCGGCCTGCGACCTGCTGGGCCAGGCTGAGCACGACCCCCACAGCGGGGTGTGCCTGGTCTGCCTGGGCGAAGCCTTCGGACGCGCCGTCCAGGCCGAGGTGGAGCGCCAGCTGGAGACCCTCCCCACCCGGGACGTGGCCGGGTCGTCCTGGAGCGTCAACGGCATCATCCAGGTGGCGGAATCCCCTGGAGAAGCCGTGGCCCTGTGCGACCAGTACGCCCCCGAGCACCTGGAACTGCACGTCCAGGACCGCGACTACTACTTCAACCGCCTGCGCAACTACGGCTCCCTGTTCATCGGCGAGCAGACCACCGTCGCCTACGGCGACAAGACCATCGGCACCAACCACATCCTCCCCACCAGCCGCGCCGCCCGCTACACCGGCGGGGTCTGGGTGGGCACCTTCCTCAAGACCGTCACCTACCAGTGGATCACCCCCGAAGCCAGCAGGCTCATCGCCGCGGTGACCGAGCGGCAATGCACGGAGGAGCGCATGCTTGCGCATGCCATCACGGCGAAGGTGCGGATGGAGCGCTACCAGCCGTAGCCAGGCGGGCAGGTCAAATTGCCACCCCGTAAGGGGAATCCGCATTTTGGGCAGGTGAACGTGTGTGGATGAGGAAGGTTTTCGCCACACCGAGGGCAGATCCCCTTGCCGGCTCAACTTTGAAGCCGGGTTAGATTTCCTGATCGGGTGGTCAGGTTTTCTGCTTTGGAAACATTTCCGTCCAAATTTTCGCTTATTTACCATCATTCCGGACTTCTATACTTCAGTGCACCGCCATCAAATTGATAAATCAGGTGATAAGGGAATTTCCGTCCTAGAGGCTCGGATCTTACGGTACCCCTTCAACCTGAAGCAACCTTCCCAATGAGGATCCGCTGAACCTGGGCCCCAAAGTGGATCGGGGACCCGGTCCACGGCCGCGGCTACGCCGCCGAGACCCCCCTGGGCTGGGTGCCCCTACGGCTCTCGCCGAACCCCGTAAAAATGAGGAATTCCCTTAGAAAAAACCTTCAAAAAACGGAAAGGAGATAGCTATGAAAATGTCCGAAAACTTCGGACCTCATGACAAGGTTCCGTCCCCCAAGCTGTTCTTCGAGCGCAACGAGTTCGAAGCCCGCATCCAGCGGACACGCCAGGCCATGGCAGCCGCCGACATCGACCTCCTGATCGTCACCGACCCCGCCAACATGGCTTGGCTCACCGGCTACGACGGCTGGTCGTTCTACGTGCACCAGTGCGTGCTGCTGCCCATGGAGGGCGAGCCGGTCTGGTTCGGGCGGGAAATGGACGCCCAGGGCGCCCTCCGGACCACCTTCATGAAGCCGGAGAACATCACCTGCTACCCGGAGTACTACATCCAGACGCCGCTCCACCATCCCATGGAATACCTGTGCCTCCAGGTCATCAAGCCCCGGCGCTGGGCCAGGCTGCGGATTGGGGTGGAAATGGACTCCTACTATTTCACCGCCGCCGCTTTCGAAACCTTGAAGCACAACCTGCCGGAAGCGGTCCTGCTCGACGCGAACCTCTTCGTCACCTGGCAGCGGGCCGTCAAGTCGAAGCGGGAGATCGAGTTCATGCGCATGGCCGGCCGCATCGTCGAGAAGATGCATGCCACCATCCTGGAACGGATCGACCCAGACATCCGCAAGAGCGATCTGATCGCCGAGATGTACAAATCAGCCATCTCCGGCGTGGACGGCGAGGGTGGGGACTACCCGTCCATGGTCCCCTTCGTGCCGACCGGCGATGAGTCAGCCGTGCCCCACTTCACCTGGGACAATAAAAAGTTCGGCAAGGACGCCGGCACCTTCTTCGAGATTGAAGGTGCCTACAGGCGTTACCACTGCCCCACGGCACGCACGTACTACCTCGGCAAGCCGCCCAAGGAACTGATGGAAGCGGAAAAACTGACCTTGGAAGGCATCCAGGCCGGCCTGGAGATGGCAAAACCCGGGAACAGGTGCGAGGACATCGCCAACGCCTTCCTCACCGTGCTGCACAAGGGGGGCATCGAGAAGACCAGCCGGTGTGGTTATTCCATCGGCACCACCTATCCCCCGGACTGGGGCGAGCACACCGCGAGCCTGCGTCCAGGAGACAAGACCATCCTCAAGCCGGCCATGACGTTCCATTTCATCCCCGCCTTGTGGATGAAGACCTGGGGGATCGAGATCACCGAAAGCATCCTCATCACGGAAACCGGGTTCGAGACGCTCAGCCACGTGCCCCGGCAACTGTTTGTGAAGAATTGAAGAATTAAAGAATTGAGAGGTTCGCCTTGACGACACAGAAAATTAAAGAGTTATCCGAGAAGTTCCTGCCTGAAATGACCAAGATCAGGCATAGGCTCCATATGCAGCCCGAGCTGGCCTATGAGGAGCACCATACCTCCCGGCTCATCCAAGAAACCTTAACATCGCTCGGTATTCCCTATACTTCGGGTCTTGCCGGCACCGGTGTCATCGGCATCATCGAAGGTCCCGTACCAGGCAAGACGGTGATGCTCCGCGCGGACATGGATGCCTTGCCGGTCCAGGAAAACACTGGCCTGGAATATTCATCCCAGGTCGAGAACAGGATGCACGCTTGCGGGCACGATGGGCACGTTGCCGGTCTGTTGGGCGCCGCAATGATATTGAACGAGCTGCGGGACCAGATCCGCGGCAAGGTCAAACTGGTCTTCCAACCCGCGGAAGAAGTGACCAACAGCGGCGCAGTCCAGATGATCCGGGCCGGTGCTCTGGAGAATCCACACGTGGATGCGGCCTTCGGTTGCCATCTCTGGGGCGAATTGAAGGAGGGGATCGCACAAGTCTTTCCAGGTCCCATGATGGCGGCATGCGTGGATTTCAAGTTCACCATCCTAGGAAGGGGAGGACATGGTGCCTTGCCGCACCTGGCGTTGGACCCCATCAGCATGGGGGCCCAGGCCATTACCTACATACAGAACATCATCAGCAGGCGAACCGACCCTATGGAAACGGCCGTCCTCACCATCGGCTCCATCCACGGAGGCGAGGCGGGGAATGTGATTCCCGACAAGCTCGAAGCAGAAGGCATGATCCGAACGTTCAACGAGCTGGTGGGAGAGAGAATAATCAATGATATTGAGAACACCCTGAAGGGGATCACCGAAGCTCAAAATGCGAATTACAAATTTGAGTACAACAAAGTTTCACCTGCCGTCATAAATGACCCCAAGTTGGCCGAACTCGCCGCCAGATCATTCACGGAGCTCTTCGGGAAAGAAAGAGTGGGAGTATTACCCAGGCCGACCATGGTCAGCGAAGATTTCTCCCATTATGGGACATTTGTTCCATCCATGTTTGTTTTTATCGGTATCGCCAAGGATGGGAAAGTGCCCATCCTTCATCATAATCCGACGTTTCAATGGGATGACAAAAATCTTTTTATGGTTTCAGCAGGATTCGCCAAAATGGCGACTGATTATCTCGATGAAACATGGGATTGGAAAGGAGGTGAGGCCGAGGACCAAAGCTGTGTCAAGACCAAGATTGCAGTCAATAATTGGACTGTGGATCCCGCTAAATTCGGTTCAAATTGATTTTTTAACAGGGCAGGCCACAACTTCGGATTCAGATCATTCAAGACGTCCCTTCTATTTTTTTCGTTTTCCTTCAACCCCAACCCATACCGTCACTTCAGAAAAGGACGACAACATGCGATTCCATAACACCGCTTTAGCCTTCTGTCTGTCTTCCCTGATCGGTGCCGGTGGCGCCGCTTCGGCCCAGGACATCACCATCGCCACGGCCAGCCCGCTCACCGGCACCTGCGCCCAGGACGGCAACGCCATCAAGAACGGGGCCATCCTCGCTGCCGAAATCATCAATAGCAAGGGTGGCATTAACGGCCGCAAGATCAAGGTGATCTCTGAGGACGACCGGGCCGACCCCAAGGAAGCCGCAACCGTGGCCAACAAGCTGGCAAGCGAAAAGGACGTGATCGCCGTCATCGGCCACTATAATTCCAGCTGCACCCTGGCGGGCCATCCCATCTACGCCCGGGGCCACCTGCTCGAGCTGAGCCCGGCTTCCAGTGCCCCATCCATCAGCGTGGAGGGCGCCAAGCCCAACTCCTATATTGCCCGCGTTATCGGCACCGACGCCATGGAGGGCGCCTTCGTCGCCAAGTGGATGGTCAAGGACCAGGGCAACAAGAAGGTCGCTATCCTCTGGGAGAACGACGACTACGGCATGGGGCTCAGGGACGTGGTCGACAAGGCCGTGCAGGACCTGGGCGGCCAGGTGGTGGCCATCGAGTCCTACTACATGGGCGAGACCAAGGACTTCAGCTCCATCATCACCAAGGTCCGCGGCCTGAACCCCGACTGCATCTTCATCGGCGGCCTGTACAACGAGGCGGCCCTGATCGCCAAGCAGGTTGCCGACGTGGGCTGGAAGGCCAAGATCTTCGGCACCGACGGGGTGCTCTCCCCTGCCCTGGTTACTCTGGGCGGGCCTGCCGTCGAGGAATTCCGCTTATGTGGAATGTTCTTGGCGGATTTGCCGAAACCGGAGATTCAGCAGTATTGCAAGGCCTTCAGGGACAAGTACAATACCGAGCCGGCGCTGTACCGATGCCATGGGTTATGACGCCATGTTGGTGATCGCCGAGTGCATCAGGAAGGGCGGTGCCACGCGCGAGGGCATTTGGGGCCAGTTGCATTCCGTCGCAGTTCCGGGCGTGACCGGATTGAACCGGTTCACGGCGTCCGGTGACGTGAACAAGGATTGGCTCAAGCTGCAAATCAGGGACCAGAAGATCGTGCTCGCGGAGAACTAGTATCGCCACCACCTTCCTGATCGGGCCGGTGAACCGATATCCATCCAGCCAATGCAAATAAGCCATGGATCAGCCTCATGGACACGAAGAAGCATGGCTACACGGGGAAATGGGTCTTCATCGACCTGACCAAAGGCTCGGTGGAAATTCGGGCAAGTGATCCAGCCGTGGAGAGGGATTACCTGGGTGGCCGAGGGATCGGCGCCTGTTTCCTCGCAGAAAGAATGAGGGCTTGCGGTGGCCCCATCAACCCCCTGGGTCCGGAGAACCGCATCGTGATTGGCGGGGCTCCCTGCCACGGCACCCGCCTGCACACCGCTGGCCGGGGATCGGCAAGTTTCATCAGTCCCATGACCTGCTCCCGGAAACCCCTCTTGAAGGGATTGCAGCCGATCCACGGGCTGCTCACCCACTCGAGCATCGGCGGAACCTTCCCGAACCGCCTGAAAAAAGCCGGGATAGACCAGATCATCATCGACGGCAAGTCCCCCAGTCCGGTGCGCATCATCATCGACGGAGACTCGGTTCGGATCGCGGCAGCAAGCTCCGAGTTCTTCGAGGCCTCAGAGGGGGGATGGAACGTTCTCACCGCCGTCAAGATGGATACCCTGCTCAAGGCGTGCGGCGGACCCGCAAGTGCTTCCCTTTACCTCGGCCCGGCAGGGTGGTCACGTGTTCCCTGGGCTTGTCTCACAACGGATACAGATCGGAATTTCGGGCGGGGCGGCGGCGGCGCCGTCTTCGGGGCCAAGAACCTCATCGCGATCACGGTGTCTGGCAAAACCCCCTGGATCTGGCATGACCAGGCGCTGTTCCAGGAGCGCATCAAGGTCCTTGAGGGTGAGATCTCAGCGGCGGTCAGGGATCACACGAAAGAGGTTCATTTCCGACCTACGGTCGGCACCACGTTCTGGCTGGATCGAGCTCAGCATGGCGGATACCTGGGGCAGGCGGGGGGTTATCTGCCCTGGCACAACTATGATGAAGGCAGCGTCCCGGAACAGCCGTTCGTAACAGCCGGCACCAAGGCCTTCCTGGACATCAGCGACATCCATAAAGTCTGTCTGGGCTGCCGGGAGGTCCTGTGCTCTCGACTGGTGAAGACCCGGGAAGGGAAGCTGCTCCCGCGTCCCGAATTCGAGACGGCCGCCCTGTTCATCAATTGCGGAATCACCAGGAGCGAGGATCTGGTCCGTCTCAACCACCTTTGCAACGAGGTCGGGGCCGATACCATGACGACCGGAGCCATGGTGGCCGCCGCCATGGACCTCCATGAAAAGGGGATCCTGGAGCAACTGGGCATGGCTCTCCCCTACGGAGACTTCGAAGCGGTCGTCCGCGCCATCAAGGACATCGCCTACCGGAGGAATGCCTTCGGCGAGCTGTTCGCCCAGGCGACCGACGCCGTCGGCGCGGCCATCCTCGACCAAGTCGGCGTGGGCTTCCGGGACGAGGTCCTCTGGTGCCTGACCACAGCCTATGGCGGCCTCGGCTATGCGGGCATCGAGCCCAAGGCCTTCCCGGCCATGCTGGCCTGCTATGCAACCTCCAGCCGCGGCCGCGGAGACCATACCCATGCCTGGACGGTGCAAGCCGAGGAATCGGGTCTGGCCGGGGCTGAGGCCATCGCGGCCGTGGTTGCCGCCAGCCAGTGGAACAAGGCCCTGGTGGACTCCCTGGGAATCTGTGATTTCTTGCCTGGTGATGTTGCCAGTGAGGTGTTTCTTGATCTTTATTGCGCAATAACCGGGAACAGGTATACGGCAGACGCGTTCATCGAGTGCGGGAAAAGGATCGTTTCCCTGGAACGGGAGATCAATGGGGTCCAGGGCCGGGATCGTTCCTACGATGCCTATCTCCCGCCCAAATTCCTGGCGCCCATGAGTTGCGGTCCCATGAAGGGCAGGAAGGCGGATCCCGGTTATCTCAGCCGGATCCTCGATGCCTATTACGCCCAGCACGGATGGAATGACCTGGGGAAGGTTGAAGGGAATAGCCTGTTCCTGGGCCATCCGGCCACCTCTGAGGATGGCCATGAGGCAGAGCTGGTTCTATCTACGAATGGAAGCCATGGAAGAGCCGTTGGTGGAAGTGCTGGCTGAGCTTGGCAACGCGAAGGTTTCCGAATGCCGCCGATGGAGGGGCTCATGGATGCTGACCGGAAAGGGGATCACCTTGCAAGGCGTGCCATGGGCAGGGTGTTGCCGCTGACCATTCCCCCATGCCAAGAATTTCGGACTACCCGGACTGCATCAGCAAGCTTCACCTGTAGGCACCCTCTCAGGTCGCTTCCGCCTGCTGGGGGGACTGATTAGAATATTCATAAATCATTTTGCTCTTGATCCAGATCCGGAACTTGTTGAGCAGCTTGTTGTTCTTGTTGTCCTCGGGGAAGACCAGGTAGTAACCTAACGGATTGATCTGGCTGTAGTTCAGCACCTGGACCATCTCGCCGGACTTGAGCTGCTCCTCGATGAAGCACCGGGGGATCAGGGCCAGGCCAAGGCCGATGCACACGCCCCGGATGAGCACGGAGTAGAAATCCCACTTGATGAGGTGGTTGATGCATTCCGGCCGGATATTGAGGGCCTCGAAGGCCTGCGGCCAGGCAGTGGGGACTTCGGAGTGCTCGATCAAGGTGAAGTTGGCAAGATCCGCGGCGGACTGGATGGGCTTGTCTTCCAGCAGGGTACGGCCGCCGACCAGCACCAGCTCCTTGCCGCACAGATAGTCGGAGATGCACCCCGGCCAGTTCCCTTCGCCGAAGCAGATGTAACCGTCGTACATGTAAGGGAAGGTCTCATCCATCTGCACCATCGGATAGATGGAGAACTGGACCTTCCCGGCCAGGCTGGAATCCGAAAGATCGTTGTAGAGGGACAGGAGCAGGCGCTCCGCGAAGGTGGGGAGGACCTGGAGCTGCAGGATTTCGGACTGGCGCTTGTGCCGGGCGACCTTGACCCCGCCTTCGGTAAGCTTGCCCAGGGCTTCCTTGGTGCATGCCAGGTAGATCCTGCCCGCTTCGGTCAGGGTGAGCCCGAACTTGCCCCGGGTGAACAGTTCAACCCCAAGACAGCTTTCCAGGGACTGCAGCTGTTTGCTCACGGCGCTGGTGGTCAAACACAATTCCTGGGCAGCGTGGGCACAATTCAGAAACCGGGCCGCCGATTCAAATACTCGCAGGGCTTGGGTCGAAGGAATCTGGATTCTGATCATGGCACCCGGATGGCACCTCCAGGGATCCGAAGCCTTTGTTATCGTTCCCTTGTCTGGATCTTATCTCCAGGCAACGGGTGCGACAAGGCCCAAGGCCGTGCGTGGTCGTGGGCAACGGCGCATGCCGCTCCAGGGCGCCCCGCCGCCACGAACTCAGAGGGTCATTCCTTAAGGGCGGCGTCGAAAGCCTGGGCGAAGATCTCGCAGATCCGGTCGACCATTCCCGGCGTGATATTGAGGGGAGGGAGGAAACGCACCACGTCACTGCCGCGGCCGCCCAGCTCGATCAGAAGGCCCTGCTTGAAGCACTGGGCGCGGACCTTGAGGGCCAACTCTTCGTTGGGGGGCGGGACCCCGCAGTCCAGGCGGCCGTCGGGATCGACGATCTCCAGGCCGATCATCAGGCCGCGGCCACGCACGTCGCCGATCTGGGGCCACTTGGCCTGGAGGCGGCGCAAATGCCCCATGAAGCGTTCACCCATAGCGGCGGCATTGGCCACCAGGTCCTGGTCGAGGATGTACTGGATGGTCGCCGCACCGGCGGCGAAGGCCATGGTGTTGCCGCGGAAGGTTCCCGTGTGGGCGCCGGGACCCCACTGGTCCAGGTCCTTGTGGTAGGCCACGATCGCCAGGGGCAGACCGCCTCCCACTCCCTTCGAGATGGTAATAACGTCGGGGATGATCCCGGATTGCTCGAAGGCCCAGAACCTTCCGCTGCGGCCCATGCCGGCCTGGATCTCGTCCAGGATGAGGGGGATGCCGAGTTCCTGGGTGACCTGCCGGACTTGGCGCAGGAATTCGGGGTGGGCGGGGTTGACGCCGCCCTCGCCCTGGATGGCCTCGATGATGACCCCGGCGGGCCTGGTGAAGCCGCACTTGGGATCGCGCAGAGAATTGCAGAATTCCCTGGCCAGGATAAGCGCCCCCTCCTCGCCGCCGATTTCGATCACGTTGCGGTACTCGCAAGGGTACGCGAAAAAATGGCAGTCGGAGGCCAGGCTCGGCACCTTGGGCCCGATGCTGCCCATGAGCGCCAGCGCGCCCTGGGAGTGGCCATGGAATCCGCCTTGAAAGGCGATCATGGTGCTGCGGCGGGTGGCCGTCTTGCACAGCTTGACGGCCGCCTCGACGCAATCGGTGCCGGCTGGGCCGCAGAATTGGATCCTGGCGTTCCGGGCGAACCCGGGCGGAAGCACCGACATGATTTTCTGCATGAATTCGTACTTTTCGATGGTACGCATGTCAAGCATGTGCAGAGGGCGCTTCCGTGCGATCACGTCCTGGATCGCTTCGATGACCACCGGGTGGTTGTGGCCCAGCAGGAGCGTTCCGGCGCCGCAGAGGCAGTCAATGAATTGGCGGCCGTCGCTGGTGGTCAGGATCATGCCGTCGCCTTCAGTAAACACGACCCGGAACCGCCTGGCATAGGTGCGGGCATTGGATTCCCATTGATCCATCTGGTCAAGGGCCGCTACGGCATCAAATACTTCAACTTCGTTAATCATGTATGGAACCTCCTTCCTGGGATGTGCCATGGTGGCAAAAGACCGGTTTTGATTCGGTTCATAGAAAGCCATTACGATGCAAGCGAACTGGATGCACTTGGAAGGCGGAGCTTGGGCTACCCCATCGGATGGCAGCCCACCATGCCTCCCCTTCGCATGGAACTGAAGAGATCAAACTTCTTTTCGAGTGTAACGAGCCTGTACAGACGCTGAGGGACGAAATTTTTACCTGGAATGTTTCCTTAATGGAAATCATCCAAGGTTGCTTTTCTTGCGACGGGCTTGTTCCCGGCTCGGGCGGTAGATGGTGGTCGACTTGATGGACTTGTGCCCGAGCAGAACCTGGATCACCCGCAGGTCGTTCCGGTCCGATGGGCTGGCCCTGGAGATGCTCCACCCACCGGCGGATCTCCTCCTGGGATGTCCGGTCGGCCGTCTTGCCGGTCATCTCCTGGAACCGGCGGATGGACGCCAGGTATTGCTGGATGGTTCCCTTGGCCCGGTTGGCCATCCTAAGATCAGACTCGAGTCGCGCCAAAGCTGAACTGTGGCTCATGCAGTATCCTCCTTGGTCATGGGGCCGGTGCGACAACACCGCCATAACCAAGGAGGCTGATTTCAGCGAATTCCGCTAGCCAGTTCCAAGTCGAGCACGCTGCCGGCGCGATCCTCCAAAGGGGCCAGACTGGATTCTCATGGGCCGGTTTGATGCCTTGGGGCCGGCCCTGTGGCCGCGGGCAGGTTTCAGTCTCAGATGGGGTGAGGGGGGAACCTTCCTGTGGAAACTAGCATTGCTTATTTATTAAGCGCCCGACCGGGCGCCGGGAATTACATGAAGCATCGAATGATCCTGCCTGCCCTTTTGGCGTTCAGTTCCCTGTACGGACAAGGCCTGGAGGACCAGGCCCTCCAAGTCGCCCGGACCGTCATCCAGTGGCAGGCCGAGGACCGGGCCCGGCTTCGGTCCGGCCTGGCGCCGCTCCCCATCAAGCTGGTCCTGGGCGCCACCACCCAGGAGGCGGAACGGTTCGGCGCGGGCCGCTGGATCTTCCTGGACATATGTGAGCACAAGGTCAAGGACCTGCCGCACTTCCAGGCCGACTTCAACGACGAAGCCAAGATGCACCTGGTCACCTGGGCCCTGCTGGGCCGGGTGGACACCATCTATTCGGACTGGTCGGTGGTCAAGTTCGCCCGATGGAACAAGACCCATCTTGGCATGATCGCCAGTTGGCTCGCGCCCGGGGGGACCTTCTTCGTCGAGGCGATGCCCGGTGGCGGGGTCGCTTTCCCCGAGGCCGCGAACCTCCCGGACCCGAGCGACGACAGCGCCTGCCTGGACCACTTCAAGCTGTACCGCCAGGACCTGGAGATGGGCTACCTCCCCTGTGGCTTCCAGGCGCCCCAGGAGGTCCTCACCCTCCCCGGGGAGCGGAGAATGAGCCTGTTCCAACGGTTCAAACAGGAAGTGCAGAAGCCCCGGGTGGCCGAGGTCCTGGCCGGAAGCTTCATGCGGGTGGAGGAGGTGGTGATGGTGCCCCGGTTCCTGTGGCCCAAGCACCGAGGCGTCTGCCAGGAAGGGGTGACCTACTTCGCCTGCTCCAACGACGCCAAGGCCGACTGACCGGGGCGGCTGTCCGCCGTCACCCGGGCCTTCACTCGACGGGACGCCGGGGCGGCGGCATGGGCACGCGGGCGGGGTTGGGCACGGTGGTGATCGGGTCCAGGCGCTCCGCGTCCCGGTCGCCGAGCTTGTGGGCGGGCTCGGCGGGCGGGAACATCTCCGGGGCCTCCTCCTGCAGGAAGCGCCGGGCCCGGGCCAGGAAGGCGTCCAGGTCCTGGAGCAGGCGCACGCGCTCCAGCTTCAGGCTGCGCACCTGGGTCTCCAGTTCCCCCACGTGGTTATGGGCCTCCCGGATCAGCTCGTCGGCCTTGAAGTCGGCCTCCTTGAGGATCAGGGTCTTCTCCCGGTTCACCGTGTCCAGGATCTCCTCCTTGGTGCGCTGGGCGGTAAGCAGGGTCTCCCGGAAGATCCGGTCCTGCTCCACGTAGCCCTTCAGCTGCTCCCGCAGGTCCAGGATCTCCGTGCGCAGCTTGCCGTTCTCCACCTGCAGCTCCTCCCACTCGCCAGCCACCTCGTGCAGGAAGGCGCGCACCTCCCCTTCGTCCAGGCCCCGGAACGCCTTCTCGAATTCCCGGCGCTGGATGTCCAATGGGGTGAACTTCATGGCCGTTCCCCTAGGAAAGGCTGCGGTGGAGGAGGGACTGGAGCAGCCAGAGGATCACCAGCGCCACCATGGGGCTGAAGTCCATGCCCATGGCCGGGGGCAGGATGGCCCGGATGGGGTGGAGCAGCGGGTTCACCACGCCGTTCAGGAACCGCACGATCTTGTTGCGCGGGTCCGGCCGGAAGAACGACATGAGACTGGTGGCGAGGATGATCAGGATCAGCACCTGGATGGCCCAGTCGGCCAGGGTGACGACAAGTGGCATAGGAGGAACCTTTCACCGCCCATGATAATCCCAAACCCGCGATCTCTGGGCCCTTGCCTGGGCCGGCGCCTCTCCCAATTTAGACATTTTCCCCCGTATGGAGTACAAACGTTCCATGCGTATCGGAATCTCCTGTTATTCAACATTCGGCGGATCGGGGGTGGTGGCCACCGAGGTGGGCAAGGCCCTGGCCGCCCGGGGCCACGAAGTGCACCTGCTCAGCCCCTCCGTGCCGCCCCGGCTGGTGGGCTTCGAGGACCGCATCACCTTCCACGAGGTGACCGCCAGCCCCTACCCCCTGTTCGAGGCCGCGCCCTTCTCCATCGCCCTGGCCTCCAAGATGGCCGACGTGGCCGAGCACGCACGGGCTGGAGATCATGCACGCCCACTACGCCATCCCCCACGCCTCGGCGGCCCTGCTGGCCCGCATGGCCGTGGGCGGGCAAGCTGAAGGTGGTCACCACCCTGCACGGCACGGACATCACGGTGGTGGGCTCGGACCCCAGCTACCTGCCCATGGTGCGCCTGGCCATCCGGGCGAGCGACGCGGTGACCTCCGTGTCCCAGTACCTCAAGGATGAGACCTACCGCACCTTCAAGGTGGACCGGCCCATCGACGTGATCCCCAACTTCGTGAACGCCCCCAGCGGGACCGCGCCGGACTGCCGCAAGTGGCTGGCCCCCTGCCCCGCCTTCATCCTGACCCACATCTCCAACTTCCGCCCGGTGAAGCGGGTGCTGGACGTGATGCGCACCTTCGAGCGGGTGCGCCGGGAATGCACGGCCCGCCTGGTGATGGTGGGGGACGGCCCGGACCGGGCCGAGGCGGAGGGCTACGCCCGGGACCACGGCTTCGAGCACGAAGTGCGCTTCACCGGCAAGCAGCTGGACATCGACACGGTGCTGGCCTGCTCGGACGTGTTCCTACTGCCCAGCGCCACCGAGAGCTTCGGGTTGGCCGCCCTGGAGGCCATGGCCCACAAAGTGCCGGTGATCGCCACCCGGGTGGGGGGCCTGCCCGAAGTGGTGCGCCACGGGGTGGACGGCTTCCTGGAGCCCGCAGGCGACGTGGAGGCCATGGCCTGGGACGCCCTGACCCTGGCCCAGGACAGCGAGTTGCGCAAGCGCATGGGCCTGGCGGCCCAGGAGCGCGCCCTGGGGACGTTCGAGGAAGGCCCCATCATCGACCTGTACGAGTCGGTATACGAACGAGTGCTGGCTCCGGCAAAAACCAGCGTGGACCTAGGCAGGTCGAGCCGCTAGACTAGGGTTTCCGGCTGGGTAGCTCAGGTGGTTAGAGCGAGGGTCTCATAATCCCTAGGTCTGCGGTTCGAGTCCGCATCCAGCCACCACAAAAAAGCCCCTGAAGCCAAAGGTTTCAGGGGCTTTCCTCTAGGTAGCTCCGGGGGCGATCACGGCCCGAAAGAAGGCGAGGGACTTCTGGCCTGGATACGACCCCATGAGAAGGACTGGCGTGGATGAGCTTTACGTAGCGGCCCGGCGGGTGTTGTTGGACGCTCTGGAGGTATTGGCCGGCCATCTCCCTTCCCTGGTGCAGGTGGGTGCCCATGCCGTCTATCTTCAGGTCGGGGAGTCGGACTTGGCGGTCGCGCCCTCCACCACGGGTGCGGACCTGGCCCTGGACCCGAGGACCCTGGCAGATCGCCCGGCGCTATCCCTAGTGGGATTTCAGCAACGCACGGCCCATGAGGTGGACCGCTTCGGCCCGGACGCTGGCCCAGACCTGGTCGTCAACGGTCACGCCGAGGACACGATAGCCGGCCACCGGCCACTTGCGAGTAATCACCTGGGTAATTACACTTTGGTGCGAAGGGCATCTCGCCTTTTCCAAGGGAGTCTTGATATGTACCCAGACCACCCCGTTTCCTTCCCCACGCCTATTCGCGCGAAGGTTGTCCGTGTGGGCAATTCGGTCGGGGTCCGTCTTCCCGCCTCCCTCCACTTGGCACTGGGGACGCACGTGGAAGTCATCGTTCGAGCTGTCAACCTTTGGCCCGAGGGGTACTTCGATATGGAACCCGTGGGGGACGATTTTGTGGTTCCCGAGCGTGAGGGTGGCGCGGTTCAGGACAAGCGCATCAAACGCCTCTTAGGTCCGAAGGGAACCTTCTGATGTTCCTTCTGGACACCGACTTCTGCATCGATTGGCTCCGTCGCAAGGAATTCGCACGCAAGGCCCTGGCCATCATGCTCCCTTCGGATGTGGCCGTCTCCGCAGTCACGGCCGGGGAATTGCTGGTGGGGGCCTATTGCGCCCAGATGCCCGAACGGGAGGCCGAAAAGGTGCTGGCCTTTCTCAAACCGATCAGAGTCTTGGACTACGGGATGACCGAGGCCCAGCATTTTGCCAGGATCTCAGCCTACCTTCGCCAACAAGGTCAACTCATAGGCGTCCCGGACACCATGATCGCGGCCACGGCGGAAGTGCACCGGTTCGCGGTCATCACCAAGAACCTCAAGCATTTCGAAAAAGTGAAAAACCTGAAGGTCGTGAATTGGGCAGCCAGGCCTCCGAAAGGGACCCCGACTCACTGAAGGCTGCCTCGCCGCCCCGGCCATGCCATGGAGGCGGCGAACTCCCCCACGTGCGGCATGAAGGAAGCCAGGGGCTAGGCGTTCGGCGGTACGCGGATGCAGGGCGCCAGCTCACAGCTCGTTCTTGACGCCGTCCCCGGCCTCCGGGGCGATGATGGCGGTCTTCGCCTTCACGTCGCCAGCCGTGGCCGCGCCGGCTGTCCTCGGCGCCGGCTCCTTCCGGCGCCCTTGATCGGTGGGCCGCGCCGTTCCCGGCTCCCGGCCCTGGATCACCGGCTCGAACCATTCGGTGTAATGCTCCCAGGCGTCGCTCAGCAGCTTGAGCCCGGCGCCATGGAACAACAACGCGTTGGCCAGCCGCCTGAACTCCGGATCCCCGGGCTTCGGTTCCGTGCCCGCCGGAAGAAGGGTGGGGACGTCGAATCCGGGGTATCGATCTTCGAAGGCGGCAAGGTCCTTCCGGAACCGCTCCCGCCAGGTCTTCACCTTCCTGTTCAGGATCTTGCGCATGGGGGGCATGGTGGCCAGACCTTCTTTCAGGATCCGCGGACGCTCCTCCTCGGGAGCCTGGTCGAGCGTGGCCAGGGTTTGCATGATGGCCCAGTCGACCTCGGAAACCAGCAGCAGGATGCCATACCCTGCCAACTGCTGATCGACGGGCATGAGTTCAGGCGGAATGCCCCGGTACCCTGGATCGAGCTCTGGGAGCGCAGGGATGGCCTCCCCCGCCCGGATGGCTGAACCGTCCTTCCGGACGAACAATCCGGGGGGGTAGGTGACCTGCCGATAGTGGTCGAGGGCTTCCGCAAACCGGGTATCGGGGGCTGGGGCGGTTTGGCCCTCGCGGCCCCCCGGCGCCTCCGTTGTCCCTGTGTCCAGCCGTTTCTTATGCTTGAGGTAATGGGCCCCATGGAAGGGGAGCGGCCCTGGCTCCGGGTCCATGATGATCCCCCCTCGGCCATCCGGGGCCAGGGCTCCCGCCGCCATCACTCCCGGCAGGACCCAGGGAACCATCGGGACCCCGGCGCCTGGGGCCGTGCCGGGGCCCATCGGGTCCCCGCCTCCCAGGAACAGGAGGGCTGTCAGGAACGCCTTGCCCAGGGAACCGACGCCGGCTTCCAGCGTTCCGGCTCCCTGGGCAAGGACCATCAGGACCATCAGGCGACAGGACTTCTTGCGCAGGTTCGACATTCAGCATGCTCCCCAGGTGGGATGATTAATTAGTTGCCTCATGCTCGAATGCCCGGATGGATCGGCTGGTTCCCGGTGGGCCCGGCCCAAGCCCCTGGCGGTTTCAGGGAAGGATCTGGCAATTTACAAAAAACGACTTGTCATGACCTATGACCGCGGTATCTTACCGGTTACTGTCTTGAGGAAGATGAACATGGCTATCAGATAAGGGCTCCTCCCGGGCCTGCTTGCCTCTTGCCTGTTCGGCGCCCCCGCCACCTGGAAGGGGATAGGGAACTCGAGCCGAAGTTCTTTGCTGCCATCGACAAGAGCCGAAACCTCCCAGTCAAGCTGGCAGTGCGGGCCATGTCCTGGCTGGGCCTACGGGAAAGCGAGGCCCTGGAAATGCGCTGGGAGGGGCCTTCCTGGGCCCTCATGCGCTACACCCCGGGATCCACCGAATACGACCCGACCAAAGGCGGCGAGGCCCAAGGGCTGCCCATGGACCAGAGCCTGCGGGCGCTGCTCTGGGCCGTCATCTGGGAGGACTACGATGGCAGCAAACCCCTCGGGGGCTGGATCATCCCGGCCGAGGACGGCCTGCCCCACCGCGCCCAGTTCCTGGGGGACGGGAAACCGGAAGGGCCGTCCATAGAGGAAACATTTCCCTTTCAGCCGCGCAGGTGACCCTTGTCGATATTAATGTATTAATTATATTTTTACCAGCGGTCACCCGCAGGTTCGAACCCTTCCACAAACGGTTACCTTCCCACTCAACCTCTCTCCCTTCTGAGGCCTACCATGAAAAAGAACATTCTGGCCATAGTCGTGGCCAGTTCGGGCATCGCCTTCGCGTCCAGCCCCGTTCCGGTCATCACAGCCCAAGCCAAGATCGGTAATCAAAGTCCCATCACGATCCCGGTCAATGCCTTCAGGCTCGACGAACACCTGCAGGGAGGAACGGCTCCCCCGAGCGGAGGAACGGCGCTGTCGTTCACCGGGATCAACCCTACCCTGGACCTGCGGTTCCCGAACCTCATCTCCCAGGCTGCCTTTGTCCTGGCGATCCAGGCTGCCGGGAAGTTCACCGGGCCGCCCCCGCCGGTGACCGTCTACCTCCACGTCGTCTATCCCTCCACCTCCGCAACAACCCCCCTCGCCACTAACATCGAGGTGGATGGGCTCACCCTCAATGGGGTGGTATCCGCCAATTTCCCCGGCACCTCTGCCGTCTCCTTCACCGGCACCCAGGCGCCCCTGTTCACACAAAGCGGTACGAGCCCATCCCCCTCAGCCGGCACTTTCGACGTTCAATTCAGCACCTTCAACGGAAACGATGTGCCCGGGGGTTTCCAGGATTACCCTGACGTGGCCTGGGTGGGCTTGCAATACCAGCCCGCCGCCCCCGCTTCCGGCTGGATCGCCACCGGCGAGCGGCCTTGGCTGGGGGACATGTCCCTCCCCGCCCTCCTTTCCAACGAAAGGAACGACCCTAACATTTCCTACCTGTATCCATCCCTGTTCATCTACTTGAACAACACGGCCTACAACTGGATTGGCACGGTGGGCGAAGTGACGATCTGGGTGTTCAATAACTACGGGGACAAGGAGACCGTGACGGCCAACCTTTTCAGCGGCTCCGGGATCGCACCGCCACCAACCCTCCTCTAGGAGCAATACAGTTCATTTAAGTATTGACATGGCGTAGATCCTGCCTATTTTTATAGGTGGGCACGCCATGGCAAGGACCGCAGCTTTACTCGAAGGTGGAAGCAGAATCTCGGATTACGTCACGCTGGGGGTCGTGGCGCGGATGTTCCCAGCCGAACGGGTGGAAGCATCCCTGAACGCGACTGGGAAGGCAAGCCAGCGCCAGCGCGACCTCCCAGCGCACGTGGTGGTCTACTACGTAATTGCGCTGGCATTATTCTCCCAAGCCTCTTGCCGGGAAGTGCTCCGGTGTCTTCTGGAAGGCATCCGCTGGCTCGGTAGGACCGGCGTCGATCTTAGAATCGCGGGGAAGTCAGGCATCTCCCAGGCCCGTACCCGGCTCGGCTGGGAAACCCTTCGCAGACTTCACGACGAACTGGTGCGACCCATCGCCACGGAGGGGACTCGGGGCGCCTGGTTCCACGGATGGCGGGTCGTAAGCCTGGACGGCAGCACTCTGGACCTTCCCGATGGTTCGGCCAACGAATCTGCCTTCGGCCGGCCGTCCACTTCGCGGGGAGCAGCTGCCTTTCCCCAACTCCGGTTCGTTTCCCTGGTGGAAAACGGCACCCATGTTTTGTTTGGAACCCGCTTGGGCCCGTGCGAGGCGGACGAACGCAGCCTGGCTTCGGAAGTGCTTGGATTCTTGACCAAGGGGATGCTCTGTTTGGCCGACCGCGGGTTCTACGGTTTTGCGTTCTGGAAAAAGGCCAAAGGCACCGGAGCCGAACTGGCTTGGCGAGTAGGTTCTAAACAAAAACTACCCAGGGAAGTTGAACTGGAGGACGGCTCCTTCCTTTCCACCGTGTTCGACGGCAATGATCGAAGGCGGCGCCCCGAGGATGGCGTGAGGGTGAGGGTGGTGGAATACACCCTGGATGGGGCCCGTGATTTCCGCCTTCCCGCTGTGCCGGAAGGTGAGCCCAGTTATCGAATCATCACCACCCTTCTGGACCCCAAGGCCGCACCTGCCAAGGAACTGGCGGCCCTGTATCCGGAGCGATGGGAGATCGAGACGGCCTTCGATGAATTGAAAACCCATCTCCGAGGCCGCCAGACCCTCTTGCGCAGCAAGACACCGGACCTCATCCGCCAGGAGCTATATGGCCTGATGATGGCCCATTTCGCCGTACGAGGACTGATGCATGAGGCGGCCTTAGTGGGGCAAGTGGATTCCGACGAGTTATCGTTCATGCACGCGGTTCGAGTGGTGCGCCGGACCCTGCCGCACTTCGCGGCTCTCCCCCCCCATGGGAAATCCCCGCAGTTCACGACGCCATCCTCCGGGAGATCCTGAGCGAAAGAGTGTGTTCCAGCCGCTCCCGGACGAACCCCAGGGGCATCAAACGAAAGATGAGCAACTGGCACCTTCGGGACCGCACCCTGAAATGCAATGCCAAAATTCACCCGGTGATTCAAATTGTGGTAGCTAAGTGAACCGTATTGCCTCTAGGAGCCTGTCCATGTATTATTCGGCCCCGCAAACGGCAACTGTCCTGACCGGCCGGAATACCCTCAGCATCCGGGGACAGGCCCTGACATCCCACCAAAGCCGTATTGATGCGCGCTACGCCCGCAAGCAACTCAATGTTCTGGCCTAGCATAACTGCCACTTCGCGACATCCAGAGCTACCTGGACCGAGCCTTTTCTTCGCTGCACCTGATCTCCCAGGAGGCCTTGCGGGACGGCCTCGAGCGCCTGGAGCGGGAACGGAAGGGAAAGGCCGTCCAGGCTTTGTCGCTGTCCACCCTGCCCTGGGGGCGGGAACCAGCCCAGGGGACGGACGGCCGGCCCGGGTAACGGAAGGGAGTCGCGCCGCCGCCACGACCTGGAATAATTTGTCCGGGTCCGCGCCCCCCCCTTCCAGCTTGAGTGCTTCCAGAGGAGTCCGTCATGGAACTGGGTATCCAGAATCGTGTGGCGATGGTGGCCGCGGCCAGCAAAGGCCTGGGCAAGGCTGCCGCCAGGGCCCTGGCTTCGGAAGGGTGCAGGGTATCCATCTGCGGGCGGGACCCCGGTTCCCTGGAGTCCACCCGGGCCGAACTGGCCGCCCTGGCGCCGGCCGGCGCCATCCTGGCCTGTCCCTGCGACGTCATGCGGAACCAGGATCTCTCCGAGTGGCACGGTGCCACCACGGCAGCTTTCGGTGGGGTGGACATCCTTGTCACCAACACCGGCGGCCCCGCCGGCGCCACCTTCCTCGACCTTTCCGAAGAGCAATGGGCTGCCGGAGTCCAGGCCGTCCTGATGAGCGTCATCCGCCTTTCCCGCCTGGTGCTCCCCGGCATGCGGGCCCGGCGCTGGGGGCGGATCGTGCACATCACCTCGCTGTCGGCCCGGCAACCCTCGCCCCTCCTTGCTGTCAGCAGCGCCTTGCGCGCGGGCGTCTCGGCCATGACCCGGAACCTGGCCACCGAGTTCGGGCCCGACAACGTGCTGGTGAACGCGGTCCTCCCAGGTCACATTCTCACCGACCGCCAGCTCCATCTGGGCGAACTGAGAGCCGAGAAGGAGGGCATCACCCTGGACCAATACCTGGAGCAGTCCCGGAACGCCATTCCCCTGAGGCGGTTCGGCAAACCGGAGGAGATCGGGGAAGTGATCGCCTTCCTCTGCAGTGAGCGGGCTGCCTACCTGACTGGAACCTCCCTGGTGATTGACGGCGGTGTCTGCCAGGGCACGTTCTAGCCGGACGCCCCCCGGGCCAGGATCGGCCGGATGGCCTCGGCAACAAACTCGTCTTCGATACCGTCCCCAGACCTCCGGAAAAATTGATTCAAGGATAATTGCCAATCCCAGAAAGCCCTGGGATCATGGGCCACGCTCTTTTCATGGGACGGGTCCTGGCCATGGCACGGGATGGCATCGGCAGGTCGGTGGCGCGCACAGAAGGGCCGGACAAGCTCACCGGGAAGGCCGTCTACGTGGGGGACCAGGCCCTGCCCGGACGCATCTGGGGGGCCACCGTGCGGTCCAAGGTGCCGTGCGGGCGGATCCGCGCCGTGCGCTTCGAGCCCGGGCTGCCCTGGGAGACGTTCACCATCGTCACCGCCGGGGACCTGCGGGCCATGGGCTGGTCCAACCGGGTGAAGGCCATCGAGGCCGATCAGCCGTTCCTGGCGGAGGATTTCATCAACCACGCCGACGAGCCCATCGTGCTCCTGGCCCACCCGGACCGGTACCTGCTGGAGCGGGCCCGGCAGGCGGTGACCGTGGAGGTGGAGGAGCTGCCCGCGGTGCTGGACCTGGACGAGTCCCTGGCCTGCACCCGGCTCGTGGGGGGCCGGAACAACGTGTTCAAGGACATCCTCATCGAGAAGGGGGACCCGGGCCCGGTGTGGGCCCAGGCGGCCCACGTGGTGGCCGGGGAATACCGGACCGGCGCCCAGGAGCAGCTGTACATCGAGACCAACGGCATGACCGCCGAAGTGACCTGGGACGGGGACCCGCCGAGCGTCATGGTGCGGGGGGCCCTCCAGTGCCCCTACTACGTGCACGCGGCCCTCACCGACCTGTTCCGCCTGCCCGGCGACCGGGTGCGGGTGCTGCAGATGGAGACCGGCGGAGCCTTCGGGGGCAAGAATGAATACCCGTCCATCATCGCCGGGCACGCGGCCCTGCTGGCCTGGAAGGCCGGGCGGCCGGTGACCATCCTGTACGACCGGGGCGAGGACATGGCCTGCACCACCAAGCGCCACCCCTCCCGCAGCCGCCTGCGCACCGCCTTCGACGCCCAGGGCCGGCTGCTGGCCATGGAGACGGACTTCCTGCTGGACGCCGGCGCCTACACCACCCTCTCCCCGTTCGTGCTCAGCCATGGGGCCAGCCATGCCCTGGGGCCGTACCGCTGCCCCAACGTGCGCATCCGCGCCCGGGCGGTGGCCACCAACACCCCGCCCAACGGCGCCTTCCGGGGTTTCGGGGCGCCCCAGAGCCTGTTCGCCATCGAGCGCCACATGGACCTGGCCGCCGCCCGCCTGGGCCTGGACCCGGTGCACCTGCGGCGCATCAACCTGCTCAAGCTGGGGGACCTCATGGTCACCGGGCAGCGGGTGACGGAGGCCGTGGACCTGGAAGGGCTCATGGACCGGGCCCTGGCGGACCTGGGCTACCCGGAGCGGCGGGCCGCCTTCCAGTCCCTGAACGCCGGCCCCGGGCCGGTGAAGCGGGGGGTGGGCTTCTCGGTGTTCATGCACGGCTGCGGCTTCACCTGGTCCGGGGAGAAGCGCCTGGCCTCGGTGACCGGGGCCAGGACGCTCCCGGACGGGCAGGTGCAGGTGCTGGCGGCCTCCACGGAAATAGGCCAGGGCAAGGGCACCGTCTTCACCCAGATCGTCTGCGAGGCCCTGGGCATCCCCGCCGCCCTGGTGGCCATGGCCGACCCGGACACCCGGGTGGTGCCCAACAGCGGGCCCACCGTGGGCTCCCGCAGCACCATGGTGGTGGGCAAGCTGGTGCAGGACGCCGCCCTGGGCCTGAAGCAGATGCTCGTCCAGGGCGGCCACCTGCGGGAACCCTGCGAAGGCGGGGCGTTCCAGGAGGCGGTGCGCCGGGCCCACGCCCGCACCGGAGGCCTCTCCTGCTGCGCGGAGTACCAGCAGCCCCCCAACCCGGTCTGGGACGAGGCCGCCTACCGGGATTACGTCTACCCCACCTTCGCCTGGGCGTGCTATGCGGCGCGGGTGGCGGTGGACACGACCACCTGGGAGGTGCTGGTGGAGGATTTCGTGGCCCGCCAGGAGGTGGGCCGGGTGATCAACCCGGTGCTGGCGGCGGGGCAGATCGAGGGCGGGGTCGCCCAGGGCATCGGCTGGGCCCTGTGGGAGAAGGTGGAGCGGGACCGGGGGCGCATGGTCAACAACCAGATGACCGACTACATCGTCGCCACCGCCCAGGACCTGCCCCGGATCCGGGTGCAGTTCGAGGAGAACAACCCCTATGCCCTGGGTCCCGGCGGGGCCAAGGGGTTCGGGGAACTGCCCATGGACGGACCGGCCCCGGCGGTGCTGGCGGCGGTGGAGAACGCCCTGGGGCTCCAGGGGCTGCGGGAGGTGCCCATGACCCCCGAGCGGCTCCTGGCAGCGGTGGAGGCCAACCATGGCTAAGATCCGGCTCGAGCTGACCGTGAACGGGACGCCCCGCTCGCTGGAGGTCCATCCCATGGCCCGGCTCCTGGACGTGCTGCGGGAGGACCTGGGCCTCACCGGCACCAAGGAAGGCTGCGGCGAGGGAGAGTGCGGCGCCTGCTCGGTGCTCCTGGGCGGCCAGCTGGTGAACAGCTGCCTGGTGCCGGCCGTCCAGGCCCAGGGCCAGAGCCTGCTCACCATCGAGGGCCTGGACCGGGACGGGGAGCTGAACCCGCTGCAGCGCTCCTTCCTGGCCTGCAACGGGGCCCAGTGCGGCTTCTGCACCCCGGGCATGGTGCTGGCGGCCACCGACCTGCTGGGGCGCTGCCCCCATCCGGACGAGGCGGCGGTGCGCGCCGGGCTGGCCGGAAACATCTGCCGGTGCACCGGCTACGTGAAGATCGTGGACGCGGTGCTGGCGGCCGCCGCCCGGGAGGCGCCCGGGCCGGAGGAACGCCCATGAGAGGCGACGTCCCCAACTGCCAAGTGACCGCGCCCGGGTCCCTGGACGAGGCCTTGGACCTGCTCAGCCGGGAGCCCGGGACCTGGCGGCCCCTGGCCGGAGGCACCGACCTCATGGTGCCCTTCGCCGCCGGGCGCCTGCCGGACACCCGGTTCCTCAGCCTGCACCGCCTGGAGGCCCTGCGCGCCCTGGAACCGGACCCCCAGGGCATCACCCTGGGCGCCCTGGCCACCTACACCCAGGTGCGCAGCCACCCGTACGTGCAGCGGCACCTGCCCAACCTGGTGCAGAGCGCCCTGGTCACCGGGGCGGTGGCCATCCAGAACCGGGGCACCCTGGGCGGCAACCTGGTGAACGGCAGCCCCGCCGCCGACACTCCCCCCAGCCTGCTGGCGTACGGCGCCCAGGTGGAGCTCACCTCGGTGCGGGGCGCCCGGTGGGTGCCGTACGAGGGCTTCCATACCGGCTACAAGCGCACCGTCATGGCTCCGGACGAGCTGCTCACCCGGGTCAGGGTGCCCTGCCCCGGGCCCGGCTACCATTTCTTCCGCAAGGTGGGCACCCGGGCGGCCCAGGCGGTGTCCAAGGTCTGCCTGGCCGCCTTCGCCCGGGTGGAGGCCGGCCTGGTGCGGGAGTTCCGGGTGGGCCTGGGCAGCGTGGCCCCGGTGCCCTGCCGGGCCCGGGGCGCCGAGGCGGCCATCCTGGGCCGGCCCCTGGCCGCCCTGCCCCTGGCCGCCGTCCGGGAGGCGCTCATGGGCGACCTGAGCCCCATCGACGACATCCGCTCCACCGCCCACTACCGCCGGGTGGTGGCGGGCAACGTGCTGGTCCAGATGCTGACGGAATGGGCCGCTGGTATGAACCTCCGGGCGTGAAAAGAGGGACGCAACGGCAGCGCGAACGCGCCAGAATTGAAGGGAAATCCATTCGCCAAGGGGGACGGACCATGGAAAGGGAAGACTATCTGCGCCTGGACGAAACCGAATTCCGGGCCCGGTTCCGGGAGCGGATCCACCACACGCTGGAGATCCAGACCTACGAGGCGATCCACCAGGGGAAGGCGGTGCCGCCGGAGCGCCTCCGGGCGGTGGCAGGCTGGTTCGACCTCTGGCGGGCCCGGGGGCTGGGCACGGAGCTTCCGGACTACCGGGCCGCCTGGACCATCTATGAACTGGCCGAGCGGACCCAGGGGGGCAGCAAGGTGGACCTGTCCGCCTTCGCGCCTGGGGAGGTCACCCCGGCAGGACAGGCGGAATTCTTCCGGATCCTCAAGGAGCGCCGGTCCGTGCGGCACTGGACCGACCGGGAGGTCCCCGACGAAGTCATCGACCGGATCATGGAGACCGGGACCTGGGCGCCGCATGCGTGCAACCTGCAGTCGGTCCGCTACGGCGTGATCAGGGAGAAAGAGGAACCGGGGCTGTTCGAGGGCTGCGACATCCCGCCCGGGCCCGTGCACATCGTCCTGCTCCAGGACCAGCGGACCTACCGGGCCAACCCGGCGGTCCCCCTGCGCAACAAATTCATGGATTGCGGCGCGGCGGCGCAGAACATCGTCCTGGCGGTGCACGCTCTGGGACTGGGGGGCGTGTGGCTCACCTTCGACGACGAAATGCTGGCGCGGCTGACCGCCTACTGGAACCTTCCGGACCATCTCAGGATCACCACCTACGTGGACATCGGCTACCCCGCCCAGACGCCGGCGCCCGTCCACAAGCTGGGCCTGGATGAAGTGGTGCTCTTCAGGAAGCGACCCTGAGGCGCCCGAAGACCGGGTCGATCCGGACCCATGCGGGGTGTGGTGACCCAAGGGGACCGAGGGGACCTGGGATCCCTGCCGGCTGTCTTTCCTGGCCTGGGCAGGTTTCCTGTGTGAAACTTGCCATGCTGGCCCGTGCGACAAGGAACCCGATGACCCTCAATCCCGAACAAGCGCCCAAGAAGGTCAAAGACAAGAAGCAGACGCCGGAGGAGCGCTCCGAAGCTCTGCGGTACAACCAGATCATGTACGGCAGAACCGCAGGGGAAATGCAGCTGATGCCCAGGAAGGTCGACTACGGCGCATCCTTCCTGAAGCACCCCAAGTTCCAGAGCCTGATGTCCGCCTTCAAGAACGGCACGGAGTTCAAATTCGATATCACCATCGGCGACAAACTATTCACCATTGCCACGGACGGCTCCCACATCTCCTACGACGGTCAGGTCCTCTACTACTCCCGTCCCCTGAACAAGTTCGAGGACAACCTCCTGCTGGACCGGGTCACCGCCACCAGGCTGCAGAACAGTGACGCGGCGGTCCACCTGGTGTTCGCCCTGCTGCGCAGCCTCCCGGACCTGGCGGATCACCGCCTGGCCTACCAGCACCGCAAGTTCTACCTCGGGGCGGAAACCCTGGACGCCATCGCCGAGGACCAGGGTCCCAACGTGCTGCTGGGCCGTTTCAGGCACAACAAAGCCAAAGCGAGAAAATAGCCTCCCGCTGCTGGTGGGTCGGGATCGCCATCAGGGCTCGGGGGCCGACGGTTCCGGCAGCCTGAAGCTCCAGGCGAGCACCCGGCTCTCCTTCTGCCCCTGGCCCATGGGGATCACGCGCACCCGCGCCGCGCCGGCCTGGCGCAGGGCGGCCTGCAGCCGGGGCAGGCTGGCGCTGCGCGCAACCAGGCTGGTGAACCACAGGCACAGGTCCGGATGGCGCGCGCTTTCGGCCACCATGCGGCCCACGAAGCCGGCTTCCCCGCCCGGGCACCACAGTTCCCGGGGCTGGCCGCCGAAGTTGAGCACCGGCCGGGGGCCGCCGTCCCGGCCCAGGTTGCGCCATTTGCGCCGGCTGCCCTCCAGGGCCTCGGCGCCGGAGGCGTGGAAGGGCGGGTTGCACAGGCAGAGGTCGAAGCGTTCACCGGGGTGCACCACGCCCTCGAAGATCCGCTCCGGGTCCAGTTGGCGCCGCACTTCGATCCCGGCCGCCAGATCCGGGTCGCCCGCGCGGATCGCCTCGGCCGCGGCCAGGGCGCCGGCGTCCACGTCCGTGGCCACCACGCTCCAGCGGTATTCCTTGCGGGCCAGGATGGCGTAGATCAGGCTGGCGCCGGTGCCGATGTCCAGGGCGCGCAGGGGGCCGGGGCGCTCCGCGGCGAGCAAGTCGGCCAGGTGGTGGATGTAGTCGGCCCGGCCCGGGATGGGTGGGCACAGGTAGCCGGTCGGCAGGTCCCAGGCCGCCAGGCCGTACCAGTCGGCCAGGATGGCCCGGTTGAGCAGCCGTACCGCCGCGGGGTCGGCGAAGTCGACAGTGGGCTCGCCCGAAGGGTTGCGGCGGAGGTGCTGGGCCAGGGCCGGGCACGCCGCCACCAGCCGGGAGAAGTCGTAGTGGCCGCGGTGGCGATTGCGGGGATGCCGCCCGGGACTGGCCACGCTCAATATTCCGTGTACTTGCGGGCGCTGCCCCGCACCTGCCCGGCGGGGTAGCGGCGGGCGTTGAGGTCGATCTTGGCGTGGGCGGCGGCCACCAGGTCGAACCCGGCCCGGTCGGCCAGGCGCACCAGGTAGAGCAGCACGTCCCCGGCCTCCTGGCGCACCCGCTCCAACCGGTCGGGCTCCAGGGCTCCGCTCTCCGCCTCGGTGAGCCACTGGAACTCGGCAGCCAGTTCGCCCGCCTCGCCGGTAAGCGCCATGGCCAGGTTCTTGGGCGTGTGGAACCGGTCCCAGTCCCGTTCGGCGGCGAACTGACGCAGGCGTTCGGTGAGGGAACCGAGGGAGTCGACCATGCTTGACAGGGTACCAGCCCGGTCATTCGTGGTCCTGGACTTCCGGCGCCGGGCGGGGGAGCGGGGCGCCTGGGTTCACCCCAGAAACGCAAACAGGAACAGGCCGATTCCTGACAAGCCCAAAGCCATGGACCCCAACCACAGGAGAGCAGATCAATGCAAACCTTGATCCAGCCAACCGGCGGCTACCCACTCAGAACAGCGAGGGACAGAATATAGTGGCAAGCGAACGGGAATCATGTTGCATTTGTTTATCTTGCGCCCCTGCCGAGGTGGTCATGACTGGCGAGACGGTGAATCCCCCGAGAGGCGAACCGGACCCTGAGTCCGTGGGCTCCGGGCCGGCCGCCGCTCCCCGTCACCCGCCTACGATACCCTGGAGGCTGCGGCGCAGGTTCCGCACACCCGGCGCCGGACCCATACCGGCTGGGGAGCGCCAGCAGGCGGGCGACGACCTGCAGCGTCTGCTGCTGAACAACCTTCCGGCGGGGGTCGTGATCGTGGATCCGATGACCCGGATCATCGAGCAGGTGAACGAACACGTGGTCGCCCTGTTCGGCGCTCCGGGGGAGAACCTGGTGGGGCGGCGTGGCCCACGACATGAACAATGTGCTGGGCGCCATCCTCGGCCTGGCTTCGGCGAACCAGGAGGTCCATCAAACGGATGACCGGGCACGCGAAGCCTTCGCCACCATCACCAAGGCCGCCATCCGCGGGGGCACGATGGTGAAGAGCCTGCTCACCCTGGCCCGGCAGAACCCCGCCGAGCAGCGCGAACTGGACCTGAACGGGATCCTCCGCGAGGAGGCCCAGCTGCTGGAACGGACCACCCTCTCCAAGGTCGCCGTGACCCTGGATCTGGCGCCCGACTTGAGGCCCATCCAGGGCGATGCGGGTGCCCTGGCCCATGCGTTCATGAACCTGTGCGTCAACGCGGTGGACGCCATGGCGGACCACGGCATCTTGACGCTCCGGACCCGCAACCTCGACCAGGACTGGATCGAGGTCAGGGTCCAGGACACCGGTAGCGGCATGCCCAGGGAAGTGCTGGAACGCGCCTTCGACCCGTTCTTCACCACGAAGCCCCTGGGCAAGGGCACCGGCCTCGGCCTGCCCATCGTCTACGGAACGGTGAAGGCCCACCAGGGGGCGATGGAGGTCCAGAGCGAGCCGGGCCGGGGCACGCTGGTGATCCTGCGGTTCCCGGCGTGCAGGACGCCGGCGCGGGAGCCGAAGGCGGAAGCGGAGGCGCGTCCGGAACCGGGCAGGAAGCCCCTGGAAGTGCTCCTGGTGGACGACGATGAGCTGGTCCTGGGTTCCATCCAGGAGGTCCTGGAGATCCTGGGCCACCAGGTCCTGTCCCTGCGCAGCGGGGAGGAGGCCCTGGCCCGGGTGGAGGCCGGTTGCCAACCCGACGTGGTCATCCTGGACATGAACATGCCCGGGCTGGGCGGTGCCGGCACTTTGTCGCGCCTGCTGGCGGTCCTGCCGGGCCTGCCCATCATTCTCGCCACGGGGCGGGCCGACCAGGCCGTCCTGAACCTGGTCGCCGCCCACCCGCAGGTCTCCCTGCTGCCCAAGCCCTTCACCATCCAAGATCTGGAGCAGAGCCTCCGGGCGGCGAACCTGGGGTGATGCGTTCTTGATGGGCGCCACCGCCCGCAGCCACGTGGCTGAGGCCCGGTGAATGGGCGGAGGTTGGAACATCTTTTTTTGCCAAGTGAAAATCAATTAATGCGCCCATCGTATGGGCAATCCAAGGTAAGATGGGGGGTCACCGTGTCACCAGGAACGGATGAATGGAGACCCATGATTCATCAGGGAACCAAGAACCATAAAGGTGCCCTGCCGTCGCCCGTGGCGGGAATGCCCATGAGCGAGTGGCTCAGCAAAGCCAGGACGATCGAGCAGGAACTGGAAACCGTTCTGCAACGGGGCGACCTGGTGCACGCACAGCGGACGAAGGTCGGGGAACTGCTGTTGACGGTGAGGTCCTGCCTGGCCCGGCAGCTGGACAAGATCAACGCGCCTGCGGTCCAGAACGCCTCCAAATCCTGACCCCGGCTTTTTCGGCCTGACGGCCGATGCCGGTGCAAACTGGCGCCAAATTTTATATTAAACATTAGTTTTATTTTAGTTGTCCTTGCCCACCTGGCCGGCGGAGCCTACCTTGGGGTTCTGAATCCCAAGCCATACCTGTCATTGGCAGGTGTCCCCGCAACCCAGACAGCATGGAGGTGGCAAAGGCCATGGAGCGGAGATCCATACCCCTCGGTTTCACCGACGAGGACGAGCGCGACCGGGATTGGTGGTGATGCCCGACCGGTACACTGGGAACGTCAGGAACCTGCATGGACCAGCCCGTCACCGACCTGAACCAGTTGTTGCGCACCCTGGAACCGGTGCTGAACGAGGGCGTGTGGGTCTACGCCCGGTTGCCCGCGGGCACCGACCCGGGACCCCTGGAACCGGCGGTCACGGTGCGCGAGCCGGAAGGGCTGACGGTGGTGGTGCCGGAGGCCACCGCCCAGGCTCATGGACTTGCCGTCCTGTTCCGGGCCGCCTGGATCACCCTGCGGGTGCATTCGGACCTTGAGGCGGTGGGCCTGACGGCAGCCTTCGCCGGCGAGCTGGGACGTGCGGGCATCAGCTGCAACGTGGTGGCCGGGGCCTGCCACGACCACCTGTTCGTGCCGGCGGACCAGGCCGGCGCGGCCGTGGAGGCGCTGCGCGCCCTGCAACGGCGTTCCTGGCAGGTAACAGGAAAATAGGGATGCCATCCGGGGCGGATAGTGGGAATAATACCCTCACCCCTTTCCCCCATTGACTCTTTTTTCCCCGGAACGCCCCCATGCCTTGCAGCCCTTCCGAGAACACCCGTGCGCGCCGGTTCCTGCGCCGGCGGGCGGGACGGTTCGCCCGGGCCCTCCAGGGCCCCGGCGGGCCGAAGGCTGAGGCCACCCTGAAGGCCGTGCTGGACGCCGTCAAGGAAAGCGTCTGGCTGTTCGACCGGGACGGCGTCTGCCTCTTGGGCAACGAGACCGCCCTGCGGCGGTTCGGGTGTCCCCGGGACCAGGTCATCGGCCGCCCGTTCATCGAGGTTACGGACCCGGACCCCGGGCTCCAGCGCATGGCCGCCCTGCGGGAAGTGGTGGCCACGGGGCGCCCCCAGGAGACGTTTGACGATCGAGCCGGCACCAGTTTCCACCACTTCTGGTATCCCGTCCTGGATGACCAGGGGCGGGTCGCCCAGGTCGTGTCCTTCAGCTACGACATCACGCCCCGCAAGCGGGCCGAGGCGACCCTGCGGGAGAGCGAGGCGCGCTTCCGCGCGGTGCTGGACAACTCCAGGGACGTCCTCTACCGCCTGGACCTTCAGACCGGACACTACGACTACGTCAGCCCCGCGGTGGAAGCCCTGGTCGGCTATACCCCGGAAGAGATCATGGCCCTTGGGTCCCAGGCGGGGGCGGCCCTGATCCATCCCGACGACTTCCCGGTGCTGCGCGGCCTCCCGGACCGTGCGGACGGCGACATCCAGGTGGACCTGGAATACCGGCAGCGCACCAAGGCCGGCGACTGGCGCTGGTTCTCCAACCACGTGACCCAGGTCTACGGCCAGGACGGCGGGGCCCTCTACCGCTACGGCAACCTCCGCGACATCACGGAGCCCAAGCGCCACGAGGAGATCCTGGAGGAGGCCGAGGCATTCCTGAAGGAGGAGGCCCGGCGCAAGGACGCCTTCCTGGCCGTGCTGGGCCATGAACTGCGCAATCCCCTCGCCCCCATCCGCAACGCCCTGCACCTGATCGGCCAGCAGAGCCCCGTCGGGGAACCGGTGGCGGCCGCCTGCGCGATCGCCCAGCGCCAGTTGACGCATTTGACCCGGCTGGTGGACGACCTGCTGGACGTGGCGCGGATCGCCCGGGGCCAGGTCCACCTCGAGCGGTCGGACCTGGATCTGGGTGCCACCCTCCAGGCCGTGCTGGAGGACTACCATGCCGTGCTGGCCGAGCAGGGGCTGATTCTGGAAACGAACCTTCCCGCGCCCCGGGTGCCCATCCAGGCCGACGCCACCCGCATCGTGCAGGCGATCCACCATCTGCTCAGCAACGCCGTCAAGTTCACCCCCAGGGGAGGCCGGATCCGGCTGGAGGTGGGCACCCGGGGGCGGGAGGCCTACCTTCGGATCCAGGACACCGGTGTGGGCATCGCGCCCGACCTGCTGCCCAGCCTGTTCGATCCGTTCCGCCAGAGCAAGGAGGCCGTGGGCCGGTCCGGTGGCGGCCTGGGCCTGGGGCTGGCCCTGGCCAAGGGCTTCGTGGAGGTCCACGGCGGCACCCTCGCCGCCCACAGCGACGGACCTGGGCTTGGCGCCGAGTTCATCCTCACGCTCCCCCTGGCTGAACCTCCCGGGGCGCCGGTCCAGGGGGACCGCCCCGCCCCCGGGCCGGACCCGGGCCGGACCCGGCGCATCCTGGTGGTGGAGGACCAGACGGATGCGGCCATCACCCTGAAAATGGTGCTGGAACTGGCGGGCCACAGCGTGGTGGTGGCCCAGGATGGGCTGGCGGCCCTGGCTTGCGCGGAGGTCTTCGGTCCGGACCTGGTCATCTGCGACATCGGCCTGCCGGGGGGGCTGGACGGCTACCAGGTGGCCCGGATCCTGCGCCGCACCCCCTGCGGAAACGAACTCACCCTCATCGCCCTGACCGGTTTCGGCACCCAGGAGGACCGGGACCAGGCCCTGCAGGCCGGTTTCGACCTCCACCTCACCAAGCCGGTGGACCCGGAAGTCCTGGTGCCGATGATCGCCAGGCTGGATTAGCGCCCGGCGATCGCCGGCCAGGTGGCAGCTGCTTCATGCCCAGGGGCAAACGGAAGCGGTTCGTCACCCGCCATTCGGATCCTTGGCGGCAGGGTCCGGCGGATGCGGCTGGGTAGCTGGACCCGCGGGCTTTTGACCAGCCTCCGGCGCAGCTTTGCCACTGGGGGAAACTTGGGCCGGGGCCGACGGCTGGGCGGGAACGGGCGGCGCCGAGGCCGTGGGCCTGGCTCCAGGCGCCTCGGCCTTGGCCGGCGTCCCTGGGGCGGCTGCCGCTCCAGGCCCAGCGCCTTCAGGTCTGGAACCCGGCGCTGCGGCGGCCGGCTTCACTTCAGGCGCAGGGACCGGACCGGGCAGCGGGGGGGGTGGCGGGAACGTCACCGCCAGGACCAGGTCCGCCCAGCCGATCAGCCGGAGATAGCAGGTATCGCCCGCCGGGCGCGTGGTCAGGTCCATGACCTCGCGCCCCCCCTCCAGGGTGATGTCGGCCTTCTCCCAAGGCCCGGCCGGGGTGGTGGCGACCGCCTCGATCGGGTCCAGGGACGGGCCCACGAGCCTGGCTCCGGACGGGATCGCCTGGACGGCGCTGACCACGGGGAGGTCCAGGAAGGTCGCCGGCAGGGGATGCCAGTCGCTGGGCCCGGCGTGTTCGTCCTGCACCTGGATTTCCAGCTTCCCGGCCGACCTACCCCCCAGCAGATCGTCGGGATTGAATGTGAACGTGGCTTTCTGGTTGCGCCCGATGACCCGGATCTTGGCGGCGGGAATGGTCCGGACCACCGAGGGGTCGTCCGCGTTGCGGATGGCCGCGCAGAAGGCCAGGTCCGCGGGGAACCGGTACCCGTCGGCGGTGATCAGGCTCACCTGGCTGGACCCATTGGTGGCAAGCATGTGGATGGCCGCGGTCAGCGGCAGCCCAGGATGCTTGTCCGGTCCGGGCGTCACCTCCACCTCCCCGAGGCGGGGCCGTTCCGGCAGCAGGGTCACGGGGATGGGGCCGGGCTGCTTGCCCTTGGCCGTGATCAGGACAGCCTGGAGCGGTTTCCCGGGGGCGCCCGCCAGGGGCTTGCCATCTTCGGCCTGGAACACCCGGGTCGGCCCGTCCTCCTCGTCCTTGGCGTCCTTGGCGGCCGCCACGAACCGGCGCCCGGCCAGCTCCAGCGCCTGGACGCCACGCAAGTGCTTCCCGCGCAGCACCACGGCACTTTCCGCCACCCGGGCCTCGACCCCCGTTGCTTCCAGCTGCGCCCCGGCCAGGGTCAAGGGACGGGAAAGGGCGGGCTGTTCCTCGCCTATGGCCAGGATTTCCAGGGTGCCGGGCCCCGCTTCTTCCTGCCTGGGCGCGAATCCGGCTTCCTTGGATCCATCCTTCAGGGTCTTGAGACTGGCCACGAGGGGGGTGGCGCCGGCCCCGGAGGGGCGGTAGACCACCCGCGCCACGGAGCCGGCCCAGGCGGCCGGGAGCCTGAACGCGCAGGCCTTCCCCGCCTGGAAAGCCGCCTTCTCCTCTGGAGAGGGTTGCCAGGCCGGGTCGCACCCGCCGGACAGGTCCATCGGGTCCATGGCGATGGTGGTGAAGCCCCAGCACCCTACGATCCGGGCCTTGACCCGGGCGGCCCCCAGCTTGCGCAGCGCGCCCAGGATGGGGCCGGGAGCGGCGACGAACGACTCGCGGTTGGGGCTGGGGGTCAAGGTGAGCGGGGCCAGGCTCTCGCCCTTGGGCCCGGTCAGCAGCAGTTTCCAGTCGTGGCCGTAAAGGGAGAACGGCTTCCGGTCCTTGTCCTTGAGGTGCACCTTCAACAGGGTCTGGCCGGCCAGGAGCGACTCCTCCGGGGGCAACTCGAAGGTGAAGGCGGGAGCCGCCTGGTCCACCCACCGTCCAGGGCAGCACATGAGGGCCCCGCGGGTGTCCCCGGTGGTGTGGATCCAGTCGCTGTAGTAGAGGTCGGCGCTGAACTCGTGGAAATTCCGCGCCAGCGCCGGCAGGTACTGGAACTGGTGGCCGGGCCAGAGGTTGTTGATGATGGCGGCCACGTCGAACAGGATCGAGACGTAGGCGCAGATCGGCGGGGCGCCGCCGACGACCGCGGGGGCGGCGGCCGGGGCGGCGGGGGCGGAGCCGGGCACCAGGACGTTGGTGTTCTTGAATTCCTCGGCAATGAACTGGCTCTTGTCGAGATTGGAGCGGGGCTGGGCCAGGAAGGTCTGGAGGTCCCCGGACACGGCGTCCCCGTAGGCGTGCATGAAGCCAGCCAGGGCGTTGTCGTACTGGGCGGGAGACAGGTTCTTGTCGAGGGCGTCCAGGTCCTGGAGGAACTTGTCCGCCGTGGAGCGCTCCCCGGACAGGTCGGCGATCTTGGCGCACAGCGTCCGGAAGGTCTGCAGGTGGTCGTTCAGATCCTTCAGCGTCTTCTTGCGGGCGTTCTTGTCCGGGATGAGAAAGATCATGGGAATGGAATCGTACGGCACCGTGATGGGCGGGACCACCATCTGGTCGCCCTTGCGCCTCAGCCGGTAGTCCACCACCCCCTGGTCGGTGGGGGCGATCGTCTTGGGGAGGAACACCACCACCGCGGACCAGTCGGCGCTGGTGACCCGCTGGTCGAACGCTTCTCCGGAGAAGGCCAGCTCCAGCCGGTCCTGGTACTTGAGGACCGGCACCTGGAACAGGGGGAGAACCGCCTGCTCGGGCTTGCCCTGGGCGCGGGTCACCTTCGCCATGAGGGTGACGGGGCCTTTCTGGAAGGCTTCCACCAGAGGCCGGGCCGGCGCTTCCGGGGCGCTGGCCTCGGCGGGTTCCTGGCCAGCGGCGGGCAAGGGCAGCAGGCTCCCCGCCAGGAGAGAGGCAAGCAGAACCTGCCGCGGGAAGGCGCCCGATCTCTTGATGCTCATATGGTTCCTTGACAGGTCCTGGCGGTCCAAGGTTTAGCCGACCAATTTTTCTCCAAGCGCGGCCCAGACATGGTGCTCCGCGGCCATCAGGGTCCCCGAGGCGGGTGCGCGGAAGACCGCGGCCAGCGCCGCGGCCGCTCCGCTCCGGACCATGACCACGACCGGACGGGCCAGGTGCCGGAACAGCTTCACGCGGTGCGCCGCGGCGCGCAGGAACCGGTGGTACTGGAGTCCCAGGGCCGCGCCGAACCATTTCCCGGGCCCCTCGACCCCTGCGCTGCCGCCGAAGCCGATGGTCAGGGCGCAGGCGACGACCTTGCCCAGGGAGGTCCGGAAGGGAACCACCCGATAGGGGCTCTTCTTCGCCAGGTTGAGGTCCTTGAACAGGGAGGACTCACCGATCCCGGTTAGGGTGAGCCAGGCCGTGGTGAGGAAAAGGCCAATGGCGGGCAGCAGGATGGTCAGCCGCGTCTCGCCGCCGACCCTGAGCACGATGGGCTCGAACGATCCCAGCCCCTTCTGGGCGAGCGCCACCAGGAATCCGGTGTCGGCCCCCAGAGGCAGGGTCCCCAGCACCATGTGGCGGGAGTGGGCCAGCCTTCGCAGGCGGCTGGTCCGGGTCGGAATCAGGCGCGGGATGAGCACCGGTGACAAACTCTGCGGGTTCGGATCGGGCATGAGCTGTTTCAAGTTCATCCAATTCATAATGTGGCTTCAAACTATCGTTTGCAACACAAATAATGAATAACAGCAATGAAACCTGTCCGTTCCAGGCCGTCCAGGCGCTCCCGAACCCTCCGGACCTGCCCGCCGGCGGCAGGGCGCAGACGGGCCCGCCGGAGGTCAAGGCAGTGCCGATTCCCCAAGGTCCAGGTGAGCGTCAGGAATGGTGGGCCCGCTGCAGCCGGCGGCGGACGGACCGCTCCGTCACTCCCATGGCATGGTCGAGGGCGTCCCGGGCGTCGCCCGCGAACCGTTCCACCACCAGCGGCCCCCCTGCCCCAAGGGCGACGGAAACGGTGCACGCGACCAGGGATTCGCCGCGAGATCCGGCTTCGGCCCTCAGGCGGACCTCCAAACCTCGGATATAGCGAAGGAATTTGCCCAACTTGAACCGTACCCGCTCCCGCAGATAGCTCTGGGCAGGTTCCTCTGCCGCCAGGCCGAGCATTCTCAGGATAGGCCGTGGGGAGTTGGTTTTCACCGTGAGCATGAATGACTCCAGATCCACTCAGCAAGAATAGGGTGAACAAATTTGATTTGCAAATCAAACTATGTGCCATGAAAACGAAAATGGCTTCGGTCACACAACAGCAGTTCATCCAGGCGCCCCGGCGGGTGCCAGGGTTGCACGCCCGTTGGAAGCGCCGTCCTGCTTCACCCAGGCGTGAGTCCCCGGTCCATTCCGCTTCAGGGCATCGAAACCGGGATTCAGAACCGGATGCCCACGCCCAACACCATGTGCTCGGGGAAGACCTGGGCGAAGCCGTCCGCGCGCTCGAGGGTGTCGTCCAGTTGGGCACCCTGGTCGCTCCGGGCTATGGGTAAAAATCCCCTCAGTCCCCTGAATCCCCGGCGAAAAAGCTTTTAAGCCGGGGGTTCAGGGGGCTGAGGGGATTTTTGAACAGGTTCACTTCGCGCCGGCAGCGTCATCCACGAACGAGCTGGAAAAGGTGGACGCCGAGGAACGGAGGCACGGAGAAAAGACAATTGACCCATCAGTCCAAATGGGTCGACTGTAGGCACCCGGCTGAGCGGGTACTCTGGTTGCAAGACCTTGTGGCCAGGAGCGCCGCAGAGGCCCTTCCCCTCATTGACCTTCAGACGTGGCTTCGGCGTCCATGCTCCGCACCTGGGCCACCGCGGCCTGCACCGCCGCCGGCGCCAGAATGAGGGAGATATGCCCAACGCCCGGCACCAGGGTGACCGGCACATCCTTGCCCTCGTTCTTGAACACCTCGGCAAAGCGCTCGGAGTGGAACACCTCGTCGTCCTGGCCGGCCACCAGGCGGCACGGTTGTCCCATCGCCCGGATCGTGGCCCGGTAGTCGCGCCGGGGCTCAAAATTCAGGGCTAAATTGTACGAATAGTGCGGGGTAAGGACCGCTTTGGCTTGTTCGTCCAGGGCGAAATTGAGGACGGGGAGGCCATTGAAGGTGCGCACGCCGATGGCGTTGAGCATGGAGATGGCGATGATGCGCGGCAGGCCGATCTTGACCCAGCCGCCGCTGTCCGGGCGGAAGGTGGGTGCTTTGCGACCAAGCAGCGGGGAGAGCAGCAGGTAGTTGTCGAACAGCTTCTGCCGGGCGCTGCCGGCGAAGCGAAGGGCGAACCCGCCGCCCGATGAGAACCCGGCGAGGGTGATGGGATGGGCCGGCTTCACGGCCGCCAGGAAGTCTTCCAGGTCGTCCTCCAGCTGGCCGATGTAGGCGATGGTCCCCTTGGGGCCGGACGCGCCATGGCCTCGGATGTCCAGGGCATAGGCCGTGTAGCCGGCCATGGCCATGGCCTTGGCCAGGACATGCATGCTGCTGCTGCTCCCGGCGGATCCGTGCACCAGCACGACGCTGCCCTCGACCGTGCCGCCTGCGGCCGGGTAGACGCGGAAGGCCAAGCGGGTCCCGTCCCGGGCGGTGAAGCGGCTCAGGGCCGGCAGGGTGGAGAAGTCGACGCCATGGAAGGGGTCATTGATGCTTGGCATGGGCGCAGGTTCACCCGGCCCGCCGAAGACCAGGGCCAAGGCGAGGGCCACCCCCATCACCGCCAGGGACACCAGGATGTGGCGGAAAATTCGTTTCATGGATCGGATCCTTCGTGGCGGGCCACCCGTCGGGATGGAAGCAAAGGCTACCCATCCAGAGGGTCAGGTGCTACCTTCCTCGACCAGGAGGACAGCCATGAGCGACAAAGTCTACAAGAAGATCCGGGTGGTCGGCTGTTCAGGCGAGGGCCTGGAAAAAGCCGTGACCCTGGCCATCGCCAAGGCCAGTGAGTCGCTTCATGGCGTTTCCTGGTTTGAAGTGGTGGAGATCCGGGGCGCCGTCAAGGACGGGAAGCCCTCCGAATGGCAGGCCACGCTGGAACTGGGCTTCAAGCTGGATTGACCGCCCGGGGCCCGGTCATCCCCGCGCCGGCTCCAGGACGCACGGGTTGAACAGCCGCTCCGGCCGCAGGTGGTCCATCCAGGCGAACACGTCGTCCACGATCATCCGGGAATGGCGCTCCGGCACGTCCTCGGTGGCCCCGCCCAGGTGCGGGGTGAGGGTCACGTTGTCCAGGGCCAGGAGGGGGTGGTTCCGGGGCAGCGGTTCGTACCAGTACACGTCCAGCGCCGCTCCGGCGATCCGGCGGCTGCCCAGAGCCTCGACCAGGGCCGCCTGGTCGATCACCACCGCCCGGGCGGTGTTGATCACGTAGGCGCCGGGCTTCATCAGGGCGAATTCCCGGGGTCCCAGCAGCCCCTTGGTCTCGGCCGAGACCTTGCAGTGCACCGAGATGAAGTCGGCCTGGCGCAGCAGGTCGTCCAGGCCCACCAGGGCCACGCCCAGGGCCGCCGCGCGCTCCGGCGCCAGATAGGGGTCGAAGGCGACCACTTGCATGTCGAAGGCCTGGGCGAAGTGCGCCACCCGGCTGCCGATGAGCCCCAGGCCGACCAGGCCCAGGGTGCGGCCGCACAGCTCCACTCCGCGGAACCGCTTGTAGGGGCTGGGGCCGTCCAGGGTCCAGACCACGTCGTCCCTGCCGTCGGCGCCGGCGAAATGGTCCATGGGCGCGCCCAGGTAGAGGCCGCTGCGCAGGGCGTGGAAGGCGCGGGCGATGTGCCGGGATTCCGCCAGCATCAGCCCCAGGGTGAACTCGGCGGCGGTATTAGCGTTGCGCCCGGGTGTGTAGATCAGGGGGATGCCCCGGGCGGAGGCCGCGGCCACGTCGATGTTCACCGGGTTGGCGCGGGCGCAGCCCACCAGCTGGAGGCGCGGAGCCTCCCGGATCACCCTCCCGGACACCGCTTCGTAGCCCACCAGCAGGATGTCGGCGTCCTGGACCGCGCCCAGCAGCCCGGTCTCGTCCAGGAGCTGCCCGGTCCTGCCCCATCCGGCCAGCTCCACCCGGCAGCGCCCGCGCAGGCGCTCCAACTGGTTGTCGGTCAGCTTCATGGTCACTACAGCCTTGTGCATTTTCAACCTCGATCGGCTTCAGGGCCGCGCCGGCGGCGCGGCCCGGGGATCATCGGGCCGCGTGTGCGCCCAGCAGGCGGTCCCGGGCGGACCAGTACGGCTCCAGCCCGGTGCGCAGGGTCACGGACAGGGCATAAAGTCGCCCGTAGAAGGCGTGCCGGTCCGGTTCCGGGGCGAATTCCCGGGCCGGGGCCTGCGCTTCCAGGGGCATGGGGCCGGTTCCGCCCAGGCCGGTCCAGACCAGCCCGGCCGCGCCGGCCAGGCCCAGTTCCGGGAAGCCCGGGCGGAGCGTGGGGCGGCCCAGGCAGTCGGCGAACAGCTGGCACAGCAGGTCGCTGGCGGCCCCGCCGCCGGCCAGCACCACCCGGTCCACCGGCGGCAGGAAGTGGTGGCAGTCGCAGAACGCCAGGGCCAGCCCTTCGTAGGCGGCGCGCAGCAGGTGCATGGCCGTGTGCCGCACGGTCAGGCCGTAGAAGCCGCCGCAGGCCAGGGCGTTGCGGAACGGGGCGCGCTCCCCGTGCAGGTACGGCTGGAACAGGACGCCCTCGCAGCCGGGGGGGATCCCGGCCAGTTCCGCCTCCAGCCGGGCGAAGGTCAGGTCCGGGGCCAGCTGCCGGCGCGCCCAGTCCAGGCTGCTGGTGCCGCTGGAGGTGGCCATCAGGCGCAGCCACCGGTCCGGGAGCACGTGGCACAGGGTCGAGCCGCGGGGGTCGGCGGGATCCACCTGGGCGCGCTCCAGCACCACTTCGTTGCACAGGGTGGTGCCCACCACCGTGACCGCGTCCCCGGGCCGGACCGCTCCGGCCCCGGCCGCCACCGCCGCCACGTCCAGCGCCCCGGCCATCACCGGGAGACCCTCGGGCAGCCCGGTCCGCTCCGCCGCGGCCCGGGTCACCCGGCCCAGGGGCGCGGCGGAGGGCCGGGGCTCCGGCAGCAGCGCCAGGGCGCCGGGAAGGCCCAGGCGCTCGAACAGCTCGCCCACGTAGCGGCGCTCCAGCACGTCCAGCGCCGCGGTGGAGGCGTCGGAGAAATCCGTGCCGATGACCCCGGTCAGGTTGTAGTTGAGCCAGTCCTTGCAGTGCACCAGGTGGGCGGTGCGGGCGTGCTGGTCCGGCTCGTGGCGGCGCAGCCACAGCAGCAGCGCCGGGGCCGCCCCCGGGAACAGGGGGCCGAGGGCGTGGGCGGCGCAGAACCCGGCCAGCCCGGGCCAGTCCACGTCCTCCAGGCGCTTGGCCCGGGTGTCGTTCCACAGGATCGCCGGGCGCACCGGCCGTCCGGCCCGGTCCAGGGGCCACAGCCCGTCCCCCTGGCCGGCGATGGCCAGCCCGGCCAGGTCCCGCCAGGATTCCGGGCTGCGCTCCGCCAGCAGCCGGGTCAGGCCGCACAGGGCGTCCCACACCGCCTCCGGGTCCATTTCGCAGGCTCCGTCGGCGGGGTACCGGACCGGCAGGTCGGTGCCCGCCAGTTCGCGCAGGCGCCCGCGCCCGTCCAGCAGCGCGGCCTTCATGCGGGTGGTCCCGGAATCCACGGCCAGGAATACCGCTTCGCTCATCGGGCTACCGTCCGGTCAAGGCCTGGTGGAAGTCGGCGATGATGTCGTCCACGTCCTCGACCCCCACCGAGACCCGGATGTAGTTGTCCGGGATGCCCATGCGGGCACGGGTGGCGGGGTCGATCTTGCCGTGGGTCATGGTGGCGGGATGCTCCACCAGGGTGTCCAGGTCGCCCAGGGACACCGCGTAGTAGGCCATCTGCAGGCGGTTGATCACCCGCTGCGCCTCCTTCAGCCCGCCCCGGACGCAGAAGCCGACCATGCCTCCGTAGCCGCCCTGGTACAAGCGTCCGGCCAGCTCGTGCTGGGGGTGGCTGGGCAGCCCGGGGTAGGCCACCGACACCACCTGGGGGTGGCGCTCCAGCCAGGAGGCGAAAGCCATGGCGTTGTCGCAGTGGGCGCGCATGCGCAGGTGCAGGGTCTTGAGGCCGCGCAGCCCCAGCCAGCAGGCGAAGGGGCTCGGCACCGGCCCCAGCTCCTGGTAGACGCTGCTGCGCAGCTGCTCGATGAAGCCGGCGTCCGAGACGATGATGCCACCCACGTGGTCGCCGTGGCCGTTGATGTACTTGGTGGTGGAGTGGACCACCACGTCCGCCCCCAGCTCCAGCGGCCGGCACAGGAACGGCGTGGTGAAGGTGTTGTCCACGAAGCTGCGCAGGCCCCTGCCCCGGGCCCAGGCGAGCACGGTCGGGAGGTCCACCACCTCCAGGGTGGGGTTGAGGATGGTCTCCAGGTACACCGCCCGGGTGTTGGGGCGCAGGGCGGCGTCCAGCGCGGCGGTGGTCATCTCGGGCAGGAAGCTCACCTCGATCTTCAGGTCCTCGAAGATCTTGCTGAACAGGGCGAAGGTGCCGCCATAGAGGGTGCGGCAGGCGATGATGTGGTCGCCGCTGTGCACCGTGCCCAGCACCGCCAGGGCGATGGCCGCCATCCCGGATCCGGCGGCCAGGGCCGCCTCGCCTCCCTCCAGGGCGGCCACCTTGGTCTGGAACCCGTTCTGGGTCGGGTTGCGCGAGCGCCCGTAGGTGAAGATGCCTTCCTTGTCGCCCGCCAGGTAGCGATCCATCTTCTCCGGAGTGAAGACGTAGGTGCTGGTCAGGTACAGCGGCGCCACCAGCGCGCCGGTGTCGTGGTCGGGATGCTGGCCGGCGTGCACCGCCCGGGTTGCGAACTTCGCTTGCTGGATGTCCATGTTGCTCTCCCAATCCATGAGTCCATCGGCCGGGCCCGGAGCTTCATTCCAGGCCGGCCATTGCCACGGCGATCTTCACGTGCTGGTCGGGGTGGGCCAGCAGCTCCTCGAACCCGTCCGGGACGATCCGGTCCAGGGTGATGCGGGCCGTGATCAGCCGCTCGGCGGCCGGGTCCTCCCGCTCCATCCGGGCCAGCACGGGGCCCAGCTCGTCCACGTAGGCCTGGGAGGTGAGCAGGGTGCGCTCGCCCTCCTGGAACAGGTTCATGGGGAACGCGGGCGGCCGTTCGTACACGCCCATGACCATGACCTTGCCGGCCTTGCGGGTCATCCCCGCGGCAAGGCCGAGGGTGGCCTCCGCGCCCACGCATTCGTAGGCCAGGTCGAATCCGGGGGCGCCCAGCCAGTCCAGGGCCGCCGCCAGGGGGTCACCTTCCCGGCCGTCCAGGTAGGCGTCGGCGCCCAGGCGCCGGGCGTGGGCCTCGTTGGCGCGCCCCCGCCCCACCACCAGGATCCGGGCGGCGCCCGCGGCCCGGGCCGCGGCCACGCAACCCAGGCCGATGATGCCCGGCCCGACCACCGCCACCGTCTGCCCGCGCACGTCCCCGGCCAGGCGGGTGGCATGCTCCCCGCAGGCCAGGGGCTCCGCCAGCAGGGCCCGCTCCAGGGGCACCGCGGGGGGGATGCGGAACAGCTGGTACGCGGGCACCACCACGTACTCGGCGAACGCCCCGTCGGTGCCGATCCCGGTGAAGGCGAGGTTCTCGCACAGGTTCACCCGCCCGCCGCGGCAGAACCGGCAATGCCCGCACACGATGTTGCCGGAGGCGGTGACCCGGTCCCCGGGGCGCCAGGCGGTGACGCCCTCCCCCGCCTCCGCCACCACCCCGGCGAACTCGTGGCCCAGCACCAGGGGCGCGGTGCGCCCGGTGACCCGGTGGATCCGCCCCACCGGCACGAACACCGGGCCGGTGTACCTCGTGCCGGTCGGTGCCGCAGATGCCGGCCCAGGCCACCCGCACCTTCACCTCTCCGGGGCCGGGCTGGGGCTCCGGCAGGGTCTCCACCCGCAGGTCGCGGTACCCGTAATAGCGCGCAGCTCGCATGGCCGGCCTCCTTTCAGCCTTGCAACGTTTCCCGGAACAGCCACTGCAGCACCCGTCCGGGGGCCTGCCGGCGCAGTCCGGGGAGGGCCTGGTCGAACCCGGGGCGGGACACCACCGCCTGGATCCGCTGCAGGAAATCCAGGGAAGCCTCGCAGGCGGCCCCGGCGTCGTCCCGGTACGGGTACAGGTCCAGGGAGTACCAGCCTGCGTAGCCCAGCTTGTGCAGCCAGTAGAGCAGCTCCACGTACTGGGCCCAGTGCACCGTGCCCACCGGCATGTCGTCGTCCGAGAGGCCGTAGTTGTCGTTCAGGTGCAGGTGGAACAGCCGCTCCTCCCGCAGCAGCACGGCGGCGATCTCGGCCGGGTTCTCCCGGGCGTTGAAGGCGTGCCCCACGTCCAGGGTGACGCCCACGTTGGGCATGCCGGTGGCCTGGGCCAGGGCCAGCGCCTTGCCCCCGGAATTGACGTAGCCGCCCATCTTGGGTTCCGAGACCTTGTATTCCACGCCCAGCCGGATGTCGCCCCGGTGCCGGGCGCAGGTGCGCAGGCCGTCCACCAGCCGGTCCCAGGCCGCCACGTAGTCGGCCTGGAACACGTAGTCGAAGCCGTCCTGGCCCAGCCACAGGTTGAGCACGTCCACGCCCAGGTCCGCGGCCAGGTCCATGGCCTCGGTGGTCAGGGCGGCGGACTTGGCCCGGCGCGCCGGGTCGGGGGCGGAGAAGGAGCCGTCCCGCCACTCGCCGTCGCAGACCAGCTCCACCCCCAGGGCGGCCACCTGCAGCCCCCAGCGCTGGACCAGGGCGCGGAAGGTCTCCAGGGAATCCCGGTCCACGTCGTTGGGGAAGCACACTTCCACCGCCGCCGCCCCCTTCAGCCTGGCGATCCGCTCGATGCGCTCGGCCAGGGTCAGGCGCGGCTTGTAGCCGTTGCCCACGTAGCGCTCCCCGCCCATGCCGTAGGTCCAGACGCCGACGCTGTAGCCTTTCATGTGCCCCTCCGTTCAGGCTTCCGCCTTGCCCAGGTAAATCTTGTAGAGGCTTTCCGCCTCCATCAGTTCGTCGCTGGCGCCGGAGCGCTCGATCTCCCCGGTGGTCATCAGGTAGGCCCGGTGGGCGATGGCCAGCGCCTTGCGGGCGTTCTGCTCGACGATCAGGATGGCGGTGCCGGTCCGGTTGATCTCCTTGAGGATCTGGAAGATCTGGTTGACGATGAGCGGCGCCAGGCCGAGGGAAGGCTCGTCCAGCATCAGGATCTTCGGCCGGGCCATCAGGCCCCGGCTGATGGCCAGCATCTGCTGCTCGCCGCCGCTGAGCAGGCCGCCGGTACTGGCCGATCCGGTCCTGGAGGATGGGGAAGTAGCCGAACACCCGGTCCAGGTCCTGCTTGACGCCGTCCTTGTCCTTGCGCAGGAAGGCCCCGATCTGCAGGTTCTGGAACACCGTGAGGTCGGCGTAGATCTGGCGCCCCTCGGGCACGTGGGAGATGCCGCCCGCCACCACTTTGTGGGCCTGGGCCGGGCGCGGGCGGCCCAGGAACGTGATGGTGCCCGAATCCGGCCGGTGCTGGGCGGAGATCACCTTCAGCAGGGTGGACTTCCCGGCGCCGTTGGCGCCCAGCACGGCGACGATCTCGCCCTCGTCCACCTTCAGGCTCACGCCCCGCAGGGCCTTGATCCCGCCGTAGCTGGCGTGCAGGTCCGATACCTCTAGCATGGCTGTTCCTCTCGGCCCAGGTAGGCCTCGATCACGCCCGGATCGCGGGTGATCTGGGCCGGCGTGCCGTCGGCGATGGTCAGGCCGAAATTCAGCACGGTGATGTGCTGGCAGAGCTTCATCACCACGTCCATGTGGTGCTCGATCATCAGGATGCTCAGCTTGAACTCGGCGTGCAGGCGGAAGATGAAGTCCACCAGCTCCCGGGACTCGTCCCCGTTCATCCCCGCCGCCGGCTCGTCCAGCAGCAGGAGCCTGGGGTTGAGGGCCAGGGCCCGGGCGATCTCGAGCTTGCGCTGGTGGCCGTACGGCAGGCTTCCGGCCTTGGCCCCGGCCACCTGCGACAGCCCCATGTAGTCCAGGAGGTAGAGGGACTTCTCGCGCAGCCTGGCCTCCTTGGCCCGGAAGCCGCCCAGGCGGGTGAGGGCGCCCAGCAGGTTGTAGTCCGCGTCCGACTGGCAGGCGATGAAGACGTTCTCCGCCACCGAGAGCTGGGTGAACAGCCGGATGTTCTGGAAGGTGCGGCCCACTCCCAGGTTGGCCACCTGGAACGGTTGCTTGCCCACCAGCTCGCGTCCCTGCAGCCGGATGGAACCGCCGGTGGGCCGGTAGATGCCGGTGATGGTGTTGAAGATGGTGGTCTTGCCGGCGCCGTTGGGCCCGATCAGGCCGTAGATGCCGAACTCCGGCAGTTCCACGGAGAAATTCTGGATGGCCTTCACGCCGCCGAAGAACTTGTCGAGCCCCTTGATGTCCAGGATCGCGGTCATGGCTTGGCCCCCGTTCCGGCCGCCGGCCTGCGGGCGCGCCACCGGTCCAGGGCCCGTTGCAGCGGGGCGAGGGAGAATTCCCGGTAGCCCATCAGGCCCGCGGGGCGCACGGTGATGATCAGCACCACGGCCACGCCGTAGAAGAGCATGCGGTAGGTGGACGCCGCGCGCAGCACCTCGGGCAGCACGGTGAGGAGCACCGTGGAGATCACCGATCCGGTGAGGCTGCCCAGGCCGCCGATGACCACCGTGATGGTGAGTTCGGCCGATTTGTCCAGGTTGAACATGTTGGGCGCGATGAAGGTCAGGTAGTGGGCGTAGAGGGCGCCGGACCAGCCGGCGTAGATGGCGCTGACGACGAAAGCCAGGTTCTTGTAGTGCGCCGTGTCGATCCCCACCGCCTCGGCGGCCATGCCCTGCTCGCGGATGGCCATGAGGTTGCGCCCGTACCGGGAGTGCAGGAAGTTCCAGGCCAGCAGGATGGCCAGGACCACCGAGATGGTCACCGCCGGCAGGGTGGTCTTGGCCGGAATGCCGGGCATGCCCCGGGCGCCCCCGGTGATGGGGTCCAGGTACTCGAACAGCACCCGGACGCACTCCCCGAAGCCCAGGGTGGCGATCAGGAAATAGTCCCCGCGCAGCCCCAGGGTCAGCTTGCCCAGCAGCCAGCTGATGGCCCCCGCCACCGCCATGCCGCCCAGGATCGCGGCCACGAACGGGGCGTGGGCGCGCAGGCTCAGCAGGGCCGAGACGTAGGCGCCGATGGCCATGAACCCGGCGTTGCCGAAGGAGAAGACCCGCGTGAACCCGGTCAGGATCGACACGCCCAGGACGGCGATGATGTTGATCCCGATCAGGATGATGATGCCTTGTTCATATGTTGACATGCTTCACCTTCACCCCTGTCAAGCTTTCTCTTCCACGGTCCTGCCGAACAGGCCGTCCGGACGGATCAGCAGGACGGCGATCAACAGGCCGAACGTGAACAGGTCCCGCAGCCCGGCGCTGACGTAGCCGGACACCAGCACCTCCATGACCCCGATGAACAGGGCGCCGACGATGGCCCCGGGGATGCTGCCCAGGCCGCCGAACACCGAGGCGATGAAAGCCTTCAGGGAGATGTTCCCCATCAGCGGGTAGACGGTGTACTTGAGCCCCACCAGCAGCCCCCCCACGCCCGCCAGGGCCCCGGCCAGGAAGAACACCAGGGTGACGTAGCGGTCGATGTTGATGCCCATCAGGGCGGAGACCCGCATGTTGGAGGCGCAGGCCTTGATGGCCAGGCCTGCCTGGGTGCGGGTGATCATGAACTGGAGGGCGCAGATGGCGACGCAGGCCACCGCCAGGGAGACCAGGTCCAGCACGCCGATGTGCAGCCCGCCCAGGCTCACCGACTTCACCGGTAGCACGGCGGGGAAGGTCTTGAACTTGGGGCCGACGGTGACCAGGATGAAGTTCTGCAGGGTCACCGACAGCCCCATGGCCGCGATCATCAGGAACATGGTGGGGGAGTTGTTGCGGCGGATGCGCCGGTAGGCCACCCTCTCGTTGAGCACGCTCAGCAGGCCCGCCCCGACCACGGCAACCAGGGCCGCCGGCAGGAACGGCAACCGGACTCCCACGAAGCACAGGAACCCGATGTAGGCCCCGACCATGGCCACGTCGCCGTGGGCCCAGTTGGAGAAGCCCAGCAGGCTGTAGATCAGGGCGTAGCCGGTGGCCATCAGGGCGTAGATCCCGCCGATGGAAACCCCGTTGATCAACTGTTGGAACAGCATGGAACGCCTCCGCGGCCGCCGGTCCCCGGCCCTGGCGCCGAGGCGCCAGGGCGGCTGCCGGGCCTGCCTTTCCCCTACTTGAAGTCGCCGACCCAGACGAACTGCTTTCCGGCCACCTTGTAGATGCTGGCCGGCTTGGCCGGGTTGTGGGTGGCCGGATCGACGGACATGGAGCCCATCAGGCCCTGGAAGCTGGTGGTCTTTTCCAGCTGGTCGCGCAGGGCGGCGCGGTCGATCTTGCCGGCCCGCTCCACCGCGTCCTTGATCCAGTACAGGCCGTCGTGGCCGAACAAGGCCTCCGTTTCAGGGGCCAGGTTGTACTCCTTCTGGTAGGCCTCCGCGTACGGCTTGGTCACGGGGTTGGCGAACGAAGGCTGGGAGGTGTAGACGCATCCCTCCAGCGAATCCCCGGCCATGGTGAGCAGTTCCTTGGAATCCCAGCCGTCGCCGCCCATCAGCTTGGCCTTGATGCCCAGCTCGCGGGCCTGGTTGGCGATCAGGGCCACGTCCTTGTAGATCCAGGGCACCAGGATCACGTCCGGCTTGAGCGGCTGGATCTTGCTGAGCTGGGCGCGGAAGTCGTTGTCGCCGGAGTGGGCCTGGACCTTGATCGGGATCTGGCCGCCGTTGGCCACGAACTGCTTCTCGAAGTAGGCGGCCAGCCCGGTGGAATAGTCGGAGCCCTGGTCCAGGAAGATGGCCGCGGTCTTGGCCTTCATCTCGTTGCTGGCGAAGTTGGCCAGCACCTGGCCCTGGAAGGGGTCGATGAAGCCGATGCGGAACGAGTACGGATGCAGCTTGCCGTTCTCGTCCACGGTCACCTTGGGGTTGGAGGCGGCGGTGGCGATCAGGGGCACCCCGGCCTGGTCGGCCACGGCGGCCATGGGGATGTTGCAGGAGGAGAAATTGGTGCCGATGACCGCCAGCACGTCCTCCTGGAGCTTCTTGAAGGCATTGACCGAGTCGATGGGCTTGCCCTGGCCGTCCAGTCCGATCACTTCGATCTTCTTGCCCAGGATCCCGCCCTTGTCGTTGATCTCCTTGGCGGTGAGCTTCATGCCGTTGAGCCCGGCCTGGCCCCAGACGGCGGTCTCGCCCGAAAGGGCGCCCACGTACCCGATCTTGATCACGTCCGAATCCTTCTTGCCGCAACCGAGGCCGGGCAGCAGGGCCGCCGCCAGTCCGGCGCCCACGAGCAGGTTGAGAAACTTCGGGTGCTTCGACATCAGATTTCTCCTTTCTCGCTTGAACGCGCTTCAATCGGGATGTGTGGCCGAACGGTCAATCCTGACGGTCCAGAAGCGCATGGGCCGTGTCCATGTCCGTGATAAGGGTGTTGATGAACTTCCCGCGCAAGGCGCCCAGGACGGCGTTGAACTTGCCTGCGCCGCCGGCGATGCCCACCACCCGGGGCAGGGCCCGGATGACGTCCAGCCCCACGCCGATGACCCGGTCTTCGACGCTGGACGGGACGGGATGCCCGTGCAGGTCGTAGAAATGCAGTCCGATGTCGCCCACGGCGCCCAGGGCCACCAGGTCGCGCACTTCGGAGCGGCTGATGATGCTCTCGTCGCGGATCAGGACCGAATCGGTGCCTGGGGCGCCGATGCCCACGAAAGCCAGGTTGGCCTTGCCGGCCATCTCCAGGGACTGGGCGATGTGCCGGTCGGAACGCAGCAGCCGGGCCCCTTCCACGGTGTCGACGATGCCGGGGGCCGGCAGGAGGCTGAGGGTGGCGTCCAGGGCCTGGGAGACCCGGCGCGCCAGGTCGGTGGCATGGGTCTCGGAGCTGGGCTGCCCCAGCCCGCCGACCATTTGCGCCACCACCACCCGCTGTTTCTTCTCCGGCTGGAGGTGGTCCACCATTCCGGCCAGGGTGGCGCCCCAGGTGAGGCCCACCACGTCGCCGTCCTGGACCGTGCGGCGGAAGAACCCGGCCGCCGCCTGGCCCAGGTCCCGCGCCACCGGCGCGGCCGAACCCGGATCGCCCGTCGCCACCACCAGGGCCTCCATCAGGTCGTAGCGGGATTCCAGCTGCCGTTCCAGGTCGGCGTACCCGCCCGGCACCGCCGCGATGGTGATCTGGACCACCCCCTGGTTCCGGGCCTCCTGGAGCAGCCTGGAGACCTTGGGGCGGGAAATGCGCAGGCGCTGGGAGACTTCATCCTGGGTAAGGCCGTTTTCGTAATACAGCTTGGCGACCTTGACCAGCAGGCGGGTGTTTTCGTCCATTTGCAATCCCTGTGCTTCACGAGCTGATGGGCTTGGACAAATTTTTAGGAGTGAACATTTGTAATGCTGCCACCAAGGCCCCGCCCGTCAACCGGATCCCGCGTCCCGGCGGACCTCCTTGTGACCCGGATCACAGCCAGACGGCCGTCCGTTCCACCAACCGGAGTTTGCAGCGAAGCCGGAACGCTTCCCCCGTTGGTTTCGAAAAGCGCCTCTGGGCCCCAGCGACAAGAGCATCCGGCGGCCCAGAGGCGCTTTTCGAAACCAACGGAACGGGCGGCGCGCCTGGAGGGACCCGAACCCCTCCCTTATTTTTTCTGCCCATAGGTCTTGAATTTTTCACAGACTCGGGCCATCTCCGCATCGGAGAGGATCACCGGGTCGCCGATGCAGCGGCTCTGGTAGTAGAGGCGCGCCACCAGCTCGATCTCCTCGGCGGCGGCGAAGGCCGTGGCCAGGTTGTTGCCTACCGTCACCAGGCCGTGGTTGGCCAGGAGGCAGGCCTGGTAGTCGCCGATGGCGCGGAGGATGTTGTCGGCCAGGGCCTGGGTGCCGAAGGTGGCGTAGGGCGCGAGCGGCACCTTGTTGCCCGAGAACCCCACCAGGTAGTGCACCGCAGGCAGCTCCCAGTTGAGGCAGGCGATGGTGGTGGCATACACCGAATGGGTGTGGACCACGGCATTGACGTCCGCGCGGCTGCGCATCAGGCCGAGGTGGAAATTCATTTCCGAGGACGGCTTCAGCCGGCCTTCCACGATCTCACCGTCCAGGGTCATCACCACCACGTCGGCCGGCTCCAGGTCGAAGTATTCGATCCCGGAGGGCTTGATCGCCACCAGGCCCTGGTCGCGGTTGAACACGCTCAGGTTGCCCCCCGAACCGGTGGTCAGGTTGGAGGTGATCAGCTTGCGCCCGAACTTGACGATCGCTTCCCGTTCCGCTGCCAGATGCATAGCTAATGTCTCCTTCCAGGTGATTTGGACATGACAAATGTTCAGGGTAAGTGATGGTCATCACGTTTGGGAATGGCGGTTGCCAGCTGCGGCGAACCGGGCGATGGGCCGAGAAACGAACCTATACTTGACAAGGACGGGTAGTTATTGACAAAGGTTCGATTGCAACCCAAATTATATGTATTGGAAACGGAAAGACCTCGCACTTTCCGGTTCCGGGGAGTCATCCATGCGAACCGACCACGATCTGGACTATGCGGCTGAGAAGTGGCTGTGGGCGCCCGTCCACGCCAGTCTGGCCGCCCATCTGAAAACCACCAACGGCGCCGGCGGGAGTTCCGGCGTCCCAGGCCCGGCCATCACTTTTTCCCGCCAGGCCGGTGTCCCGGCCGAGGAGATCGCCACCTTGGTGGCGGGATGGATCCAGGCCCGGGAGCCCAAGGGGGCTGCGCCCTGGACGGTCATTGACCGGCAGCTCATGAACCAGGTGCTCCAGGAGCATCATCTGCCGGAATCCCTGGCCGCCTTCCTCACGGGGAAGCACCGCTCCGTCATCCGCTGCCTCATGGACGAACTGATCGGCATGATTCCGCCCACCTGGGAGATCGCTCCGAAAATCGCCGAAACCGTCCTGCACCTGGCCGCGTCCGGCCACGTGATCCTGATCGGGCACGGGGCCGGCTACATCACGGCCCCCTTGCCCCGGGTGTTCCGGATCCGCCTGGTCGGCTCCTCGGGGAAACGGGTGGAGCGCCTGCAGCAGGCCCGGAACCTGAGCCTGGAGGCGGCGGTGGAGGCGCTCGACCGTGAGGACCGGTCCCGGGCCCGGTTCGTCAAGACCAATTTCAACGTGGACATCGATGACGCCCAGTTCTACCACCTGGTCCTCAACACGGACGGATTCCCGAACCAGGAGGCGGCCCAGTTGATCGCCGAGGCCGCCGGGCGGTTCTTCCAGCGGGTCGCCACAGAGGCGGGCCGTCCCTGGACGGGTTCGCCCCAGGGAGCCAGGATTTCCTAGCAACCTATTCATAAGAACGATTGACAAAATTTGTCTTGCAACCCAAATTAATTGTCATGGTAACGAATGCTCCCCGGGCATCCAAGCAGGAACTCACCCAGGCCTGTGTGCAGGACTTGCGCCGGATCGTCAAGGCCCTCGAGGACTACTCCCGGAGCGTGGAGAAGCGGTTCGACCTCACGGGGCCCCAGCTTTGGGCCCTATGGGAACTGGGCCGGATCCACCCCTGCGCGCTCAAGGACCTGGCGGAAAAGATGAAACTGGATTCCAGCACCGTGGTCGGGGTGGTGAGCCGCCTGGTGGCCAAGGGCCTGGTGGTGCGCCAACCGGATCCCGAGGATGGCCGGCGCATCTCGCTCACTCCGAGCACCAAGGGCGAGGCCATCCTGGCCGCCGCCCCCCACCCGGCCCAGGGGCACCTCCTGGCCGGCCTGGAGCGCATGGACCGGGATAAAGTGGAGCACCTGCGCAACGCTCTCGCCACCCTGGTCCAGGTCCTGGAGGCGGGGCATCTGGAAGCGCCGTTCTTCTTCGCCGAGGGGTGACGGGAGCCGCCGCCGGCGTTCACATGCCCCTTTGCCTGAACATCCGCGCCAAGGTCCGGAACAGCATCAGCACCCGGGTGGACAGGCCCTTGGTCCGGGGGATGAAGCTGGCCTCGATGTCCTCGATATCCCGGCCCAGTTCCACCCGCAGGGACTCGGACTTGCGCACCGAGAGCACCTGGGACGGGTAGACGCTGCGGTGGCCGGTCATCAGGAAGCTGATCACGCAGGCCACGGTGGCGTACGGGGCGATGGCCGGTCCGAACATTTCCATGGCCAGCAGGCTGGCGGCGATGGGGGTGTTGGCGGCCCCGGCCAGGACCCCCACCATGCCCATGGCGGCGAAGGTGGCGGGATCCAGGCCCAGCACCGAGGCGAACGTGGACCCCGCGGTGGCGCCCACGAAGAAGATGGGCGTGACGATGCCGCCGCTGCCGCCGAAGTTGAGGGTGAGGGCCGTGAACAGAGGCTTGAGCAGGAAGGCGAACCAGGACACCGACTGGCCGGCCAGGCAGGCCTCCACGGTGGTCAGGCCCAGCCCCAGGTAGCGGGCGGAGAACACCAGGGTCAGGACGATCAGGGCGGCGCCGCCGATCAGGCCCTTCAGGGGCTCCCAGATCTTGATCCGTCTGGCCAGGACGGTGCTGGCCCGCAGGGCTTCGATCAGGAGAATGGAGCACAGGCCGAAGAAGATTCCAGCCGCGATGACCTTGATGAAGAACACTTCGCTGAACACCGGGACCACCCGGACCGGGTGGTAGAAATAGCTGATCCCCAGGGCCGCGGAGATGTGGTACGCGGTGATGCCGGCGATGAAGGAGGGGAGCAGGACTTCGTACAGGATCCCGCCCACGAACAGCACCTCCACCCCGAAGATGGAGCCGGCGATGGGGGTGCCGAACACCAGGGCGAAGCCGGCGCTGATGCCGCAGATGACCAGCTTGCGCCGGTCGTGCTCGCCGAACTTGAGCAGTCCGGCCAGGATCGAGGCGATGCCGGCGCCGATCTGGGCGCACGGGCCTTCCTTGCCCACCGAGCCGCCGATGGCCAGGGTGACCACCGTCGCCGCCAGCTTGACCGGCACCACCATGGGCTTGATCCGGGCCCCATGTTTGTGGATGGCCTCGATCACCTTCTCGGTGCCGTGGCCCTCAGCGTCCGGGGCCAGGTACTTCACCATCGCGGCGCTCAGGAACAGGGCCAGCGGCAGCAGCAGGAAGGTGTACGGATGGCGCTGGCCGGTGGCGATGCTCCAGGCGAGCAGTTTGAGGAAGTAGGTCACCGAGACCCCGATCAGGGCCCCGACCCCCGTGGCCAGCACCACCCACTTGATGATGCTGATGAACAGGATGGTTTCTTCCGTCAAACGCTTAGGCATGCACGGGACCCCTTCGGGGGAAGGCGATTCGTTCGACCGCGGTGAGCATGGAGAACTGACTGCAAGAGCTGCTGCTGGGTAGCCATGTGACGAAACTTTTCTTGTGTGAATCATAGTTCCTAAATTTTGCTTTGCAACACAAATTCAGAACGGTCAGGGTTTAATTCGAAGATGAGCCAAGATCTGAATCAGTTCCTGGATGCGCGGGCCAAACGGAGGACCGGGACCCTGCCTCTCGCCATCGGTCGCATGCACCGGACGAGGCCGCTGGCGAACACCCGGAAACGCCATAACGCCGGATTCTGAATCCCGGCCTGCCCGCAAGTCACCGGCCCCAAGGAAGGTTCGATCGCAAACCCGAAGCCCGAGCCTATGAAGGCCTAGGCTCATGGTTTGAGTTGCAAAACAAAGCATTTGCTATTAACTTCTACTGGAGCGTGGGGCGCCTTCGTGCCTGGTCCAGGCAGCATGGGGGGGCTGCAAAAGTCAGCCGGACCCTTGGACTCGCGTTCAGAATCCTGAGATGGGTGCCCATCAGGGCCGATTCGGAAGCAGGGTTGATCGATCATGGGAGCAGACATGGAACCGGTCACGCAGACGCAGCTCATCCAGGAATGCATGCAGAACCTTCGCCGGATCGTGAAGGCTCTGGAGGACTACTCCCAGAGCGTCGAGAAGCGTTTCAACCTCACGGGCCCCCAGTTGTGGGCCCTGTGGGAGCTGGGGCGCGGCGGCCCCAGTTCACTCAAGGACCTGGCCGAGCGGATGAAGCTCGACTCCAGTACGGTCGTGGGAGTCGTGGACCGCCTGGAGGCCAAGGGCCTGGTCCAGCGCAGCCCGGACTCCCAGGACCGGCGGCGGATTTCCCTGGTGCCCACCGGCAAGGCGAAAGAGATCCTGGCCGCGGCGCCCCATCCGGCCCAGGGCCATCTCCTCGCGGGGTTGGAGGGGATGGATCGCAGCCGGGTGGAAACCCTGCACGATGCCCTGAACACGCTGGTTGGGGTGCTGGAAGCGGAATCCCTGGAGGCGCCTTTCTTCTTTGCCAGGGAATAGAGCCTGCAGACGTTCAGGTCCCTCCCGCCGAACCGGCAGTCCATCGGTTTGGGAAAGCCTCCCTTGATGATCAAAAAAGTAAGAATTGGAACAATCGAAAAATGATGTTAATACGTCATACAATCGAAATCGGCAACATCGGCAAAAACTTTTGAAATGCATGATCACGAGCGAGCCGACGGTCGAATCTTGATTCCAATTTTATTGATATATCTAATATTTTCAGGGTACTAATTAAAATAATCGAATTTTTTATAAAATTAAAGGGGATTGACTTTAATCAGCATTTTTCTAAATTCAGTAGGGGACATCAGCCTTGCTCCAGAATTTCCCCCCATACGGAGGCTCAAGGTTCTTCTATCCCAAAGGAGGAGTTATGAACGGTATGGCTATACTTGACAGCCCGGATCGGCTCATCGCCAAGGCCTGGGCCGACGAAGATTTCAAGTCCGCCCTCCTGGCCGATCCCCGGGCCGCCCTGCGCGCCCATGGGTTCGAGATCCCAGCGGGGGTGACCTTGAACGTAGTGGAAAACACGGATAACGTCATCAACCTGGTGCTGCCCAAAGCGCCGGAGATGGCCCTGGTCGAGGAGTCCCTGGACCAGGCCGAAAGCATGAACCGCTGCGGCGGTGGCTGCGGCGGTGGCTGCGGCTGCGGAGGTGGCGCTTGTGGTTGCCTTGTTTGTAGGTGTTATTAATTTTTAAATTTTTATCGCAGTTCCGCTAAGGTCCCGACATGCTCCGACGTCCTGCGCTCAAGGCGCATCTCAAAGCTGGTACCGTCCCCGGGGAGGGGGTGATCCTGGTATCCGAGGAGGGATCCTGGACGCTCCAAGGGGGGCTCTTCGAGCAGGTGCTACCCCTGCTGGACGGCACCCGGACGCCGGAGGAGATCGCGGCCGCGCTGGCTCCGGCGAGGCCTGCCGAGGTCTACTACGTCCTGGAGTTCCTGGAAAAGAAGGGACACGTCTCGGACAAGGTGCCTGGGCTGGACGCGCCGGGGGAGGCGTACTGGGCGGGCCTGGGGCTGGACCCGGGCCCGGCCTATATGGCCCTGCGTTCCAGGACGGTGCGGATCCGCGGCGCCGGGTGCGCCGATTCCATGCCGCTGCTCCGGAGCCTGGAGGAGATGGGCCTGACCCTGGCCACCGGGACCGCCGACCTGGAGGTGGCGGTCACCGACGACTACCTGCGCCGGGATCTGCTGGACTGGGCCGCCGCGGCCCGGGACGCGGGCCTGTCCTGGATGGTGCTCCGGCCCATCGGCCGGGAGTTCTGGGTCGGCCCCCTGTTTCCGGCCGGCGCGGCCGCCCCGGTCGCGTGCTTCGGCTGCCTCCAGCTCCGCCTGCGCCGGAACCAGCAGGTCCAGGAGTTCCTGCGCAGCCGCAACGGCTGGACCGACCCCCTGCCCACGGCGGTGGCGGGCCTGCCGGCCGCGGTGGCGATGGCCTGCCGCCTGGCGGCCCTGGAGATCGCCAAGTTCCTGGCCGGGGCGGCCCACAACCTGGACGGGATGCTGCTGAGCATGGACACCCGCACCTGGACGTCCAAGAGCCATGCGCTGGTCCGCTATCCGGCCTGCCCCGTCTGCGGCGACCCGGTCCAGCCGCGCCCGGGCGCCGTGCGCCTGGAGCAGCGCCGGGCTGTTCCCACCGAAGGCAGCGGCCACCGGGCCATGTCGCCCGAGGCGACGCTGGATCGATATGGCCACCTGGTGAGCCCCATCGTCGGCATCGTGTCCATGGTGGAACCCCCGCCGGGCACCGGCGGGGCGTTCCAGGTGTGCGTGGGCGGGGCCAACGGCGCCATCCCGCTCACCGACCTGGAGGGATTCAAGGTGAATCTGCGCAGCCGGAGCGCCGGCAAGGGCCCCACCCTGGCGCAGGCCCGGGCCAGCGCCCTGGCCGAGACCCTGGAGCGGTACTCCACCGAATACACCGGCTCGGAGTACCGGGTCGTGGGCACCCTGCGGGAACTGGCCGGCCGCGCCATCCACCCCAACGCGGTGATGGGATACAGCGAACGGCAGTACCCGGGAACGGGACGCCTGGAACGCGCGCCGGTCGCGGTTCAACATGGTGCCCGCGGCCCTGGACCCGGACCTGCCGATCCCGTGGTCCCCCGTGTGGTCCCTGACCCAGGAGCGGGAGCGGCTCCTGCCCACCCAGCTGCTCTACTTCCCGGGCCCCGCCGCCGCTCCCGGACCCCGCCCGGGATGCTGCCGGGCGTGCTCCAACGGCAACGCCGCCGGCAACAACCTGGAGGAGGCGGTGCTCCAGGGCTTCATGGAACTGGTGGAGCGGGACGCCACCGCCATCTGGTGGTACAACCGCCTGCGCCGGCCTGCGGTGGACCTGGACAGCTTCGGCCTGCCCTACCTGGCGGACCTGGCCGCCCACTACGGCCGCCTGGACCGGGACCTGTGGGCCCTGGATCTCACCCACGACCTGGGCATCCCGGCCTTCGCGGCGGTGTCCTGCGCCCGGCCGGGCCGGGGCCAGGTCCTGTTCGGCCTGGGCTGCAGCCTGGATCCCTCCGTGGCCCTGGTGCGGGCGTTCGCGGAACTGAACCAGTTCATTTCGGGCATCAGCCCCAGGAGCCAGTCGCCCCTGGGTGACGAGGAGACCCTGCGCTGGGTGCGCACCGCGACCCCGGACAACCAGCCCTACCTGGCCCCGGACCCCACGGTCCCGGCCCGGCGGCTGGAGGATTTCACCAACGCCGCCAGCGGCGACCTCCTGGACGACATCCGGTTCTGCCAGCGGCTGGTGGAGGCGAAGGGGATGGAGATGCTGGTCCTGGACCTGACCCGAGCCGACGCCGGCATGCCGGTGGCCAAAGTGATCGTGCCCGGCCTGCGCCATTTCTGGGCCCGCTTCGCCCCGGGCAGGCTCTACGACGTGCCCGTGGCCTTGGGCTGGCTGGACCGTCCGCTGGCGGAGGAGGAGCTCAACCCGACGCCGGTCTTCATCTGACGGCCGGCCGTGACGCCCTTCGTGCTCGCCCTGAAGCCCACGGTCCGCCTGGTGGCAACCGAAGGCCAGCCCGCCGGCCTGGAGGAGCCCGGCAACCGCCGCCTGCGCCTGCCCAGAGCCGGCGGCTTCCTGGGTGACTTCCTCCAGGCCCTGGCCCAGGGCGGCCGCACCGGGGAGGAGCTGTGCGGATCGGGCACCCGGGAGGCCCTGGAGCGGTGCTGCCTCCTGGCGCAAGTGGAAAAGGAAGGCTGGGTCTGCTACTCCCTCGCCCGTGATGGACAGGTGCTGGCCACCCTGGAACCCCTGGCCCGGGAGTTCCGGTTCCAGGAGGCCGGGGGGACGGCCCCTGGCGGCTGTCGCGGTTCGCCTGGATGCGCCGGCGCGAGGACGGGGCCCTGGTCCTGGAGAGCCCCCTGGGGTTCGGCCGGGTGGTCCTGCTCGAACCGGAGGCGCTGGAATGGGTGGGCCGCCTGGGCCGGCCCCAGACGCCGGACAGCTTGGCGGCCGCCGCCGGCCTCGCCCCGGCCCTGGCCCGGGCGGCGCTGGACCTGCTGGCCGCCGCCGGCGCCATCGTCCCATGCGGGCCCGGCGGCCAGGTGCCCGAGGACCGGGACCCGGACCTGCGGTCCTGGGAATTCCACGACCTGCTGTTCCACAGCCGCAGCCGCCCGGGACGGCACGACGGTCCGGTGGGGGGCACCTGCCGCTTCCTGGGCGACCTGGACCCGCTCCCGGCCCTGAAGCCGGCCCTTCCCGGGCCGGTCATCCCGCTGCCGGAACCCGGGCCGCCGCCCCGGGAGCCGGGGTTCTACCAGGTCCTGGAGGCCCGCCGCTCCATCCGCGCGCCCAGGACGGAGCCCATCACCCTGGCCCAGTTGGGCGCCTTCCTGCACCACGTGGCCCGGGTGCGGGCGGTACTGCCGCCCGACCCGGTCGCCGGGCGGCCCTATGAAGCCGTGGTCTCCCCCTGCCCCGGAGGCGGAGGCCTGCATGAGATCGAACTGTACCTGAGCGTAGCCCGGTGCGCCGGGCTGGATCCCGGTCTCTACCACTACGCGGCCGGCGGCCATGCCCTGGAACCCTGGCCGGGGCCGGACGCCGCTTCCGCCCGATTGCTGGGCCAGGCCAAGGCCGCCATGGGCGCGGCGGCCGGACCGGACATCCTGTTCACCCTGGCCGCCCGGATCCGGCGGGTGTCCTGGAAGTACCAGACCATCGCCTACGCCCTGATCCTCAAGAACACCGGCGTGCTGTTCCAGCAGATGTACCTGGTGGCCACAGCCCTTGGGCTGGCGCCCTGCGCCATCGGGGCCGGGGACACCCAGATGTTCGCCCGGGCCTCGGGGCTGGAGTACGCCCGGGAGACTTCAGTGGGGGAATTCGCCCTGTCCGGTTGACCGGCAACCGGCCGCCTCCTACCCGGGCCCATCTCGCCCATCATGGGTTTGCAAGTGAGCGTACCGGTTCCGCTCGGCCCACGGCCATGGCACCCTGGAGGGCAACCCAGGAGAATTTCATGCCCCAGGAAACCGCCAAGATCATCTGGACCGGGGTCGACGAAGCCCCCGCCCTGGCAACCTATTCCCTCCTTCCCATCGTCAGCGCGTTCACCAGGGCCGCCGGGGTGGTGGTGGAGACCCGCGACATCTCCGTGGCCGGGCGGATCCTGGCCGCTTTCCCGGAGCGTCTCGCCGAGCCTCAGCGGTGTCCGGACGAACTGGCCTACCTGGGCGAACTGACCCAGCACCCTTCGGCCAACATCATCAAGCTGCCCAACATCAGCGCCTCCATCCCGCAGCTGAAAGCCGCCGTCAAGGAGCTGCAGGCGCGCGGCTACCCGGTCCCGGACTATCCCGAGGAACCCAAGGACGAGGCCGAGAAGGTGATCCAGGCCCGCTACGCCAGGATACTGGGCAGCGCGGTGAACCCGGTGCTGCGCGAGGGCAACTCCGACCGGCGCGTGGCGGCCTCGGTCAAGCAGTACGCCCGCAAGCACCCGCACAAGATGGGGGCCTGGCGTCCCGGCTGCAAGTCCCACGTGGCCCACATGGAGCAGGGCGACTTCTACGGCAGCGAGCGGTCCGTCACCCTGGAGCAGCCGGTGACGGCGCGCATCGAGTTCGTGGACAGGGCCGGCACGGTGAAGGTGCTCAAGGAGAAGCTGCCCCTGAAGGCGGGCGAAGTGCTGGATGGTTCGTTCATGAGCATCAAGGCCCTGCGCGCCTTCATCGCCGAGCAGATCGAGGATGCCCGGCGCCAGGACGTCCTGTTCTCGGTGCACCTCAAGGCCACCATGATGAAGGTCTCCGACCCGGTCATGTTCGGCCACTTCGTCTCGGTGTTCTTCGCCGACGTGTTCGCCAAGCACGCGGGCGCCTTCAAGAAGCTGGGCATCAACCCGGACCTGGGCCTGGGCGACCTGCACGCCAAGCTGACCTGGCTGCCCGACGACCAGCGGCAGGCCATCGAGGCGGACCTCCAGGCCCAGTTCCGGACGCGCCCGGCCCTGGCCATGGTGGACTCCGCCAAGGGAATCACCAACCTTAACGCCGGCAACGACATCATCATCGACGCCTCGATGCCGGTGGTGATCCGCGACTCGGGCGGGATGTGGGGCCCCGACGGCAAGCTCAGGGACGTCAAGTGCGTCATCCCGGACCGCTGCTACGCCACCATGTACCAGGAAGTGATGGCCTTCTGCCGGAAGCACGGCCAGTTCGACCCCGCCACCATGGGCGCCACCGCCAACGTCGGGCTGATGGCCCAGAAGGCTGAGGAGTACGGCTCCCACGACAAGACCTTCAAGGCCCCGGGCGACGGCACCTTCCGCATCGTCGCCGACGGCAGGGTGCTGCTGGAGCATGCGGTGGAGGCGGGTGACATCTGGCGCGGCTGCCAGACCAAGGACGCGGCCGTGCGCGACTGGGTGAAGCTGGCGGTGAACCGCGCCCGGGCCACCGGCGCCCCGGCGGTGTTCTGGCTGGACCGCCGGCGCGCCCACGATGCCCAGATCATCGCCAAGGTGGAGCGCTACCTGCAGGAGCACGACACCCAGGGCCTGGACCTGCGCATCCTGCCCCCGGTGGAGGCCATGCGCTTCACCCTGCCCCGGGCCAAGGCGGGCCTGGACACCATCTCGGTCACCGGCAACGTGCTGCGCGACTACCTCACCGACCTGTTCCCCATCCTGGAGCTGGGCACCAGCTCCAAGATGCTCTCCATCGTCCCGCTGCTGGCCGGTGGCGGGCTGTTCGAGACCGGCGCCGGCGGCTCCGCGCCCAAGCACGTGCAGCAGTTCCAGCAGGAGGGCTACCTGCGCTGGGATTCCCTGGGCGAGTTCCTGGCCCTGGCGGTGTCCCTGGAGCACCTGGCCGGGGTCTTCCACAACGGCAAGGCCAGGCTGCTGGCCCAGACCCTGGACCAGGCCACGGGCAAGTTCCTGGAGAACAACCGCAACCCCGCCCGCAAGGTGGGCCAGATCGACAACCGCGGCAGCCATTTCTACCTGGCCCTCTACTGGGCCGAGGCCCTGGCCGCCCAGGACCAGGACCCCGAACTCCGGGACCGGTTCCAGAAGGTGGCCCGCCAGCTGGCGGAGAACGAGGCGAAGATCAACGCCGAGCTCATCGGCGCCCAGGGCAAGCCGGTCGACCTGGGCGGCTACTACCTCCCGGACCCCGCCAGGACCGCCCGGGCCATGCGCCCCAGCGCCACCCTCAACGCCATCGTGGACGCCATCGCCCCGGCGCAGCCATAGCTCAGCCGGGGCGTCCGAGTCCCGGTCGGGGGCAGGTCCGCCGCCCGGGTTTCGAAGTCTCGCGCCGACCCACCGTTGCTCGGCTTCGTCAGACCGCGCGCGGCGCGGTCTGACGAAGCGCTCGCTTATTCGCCGGGGCCGACCAAGGAACCCAGGTATCGGTGACTTTGGGGCGGCCTGGGGGAGTCGCTTCCGCAAAACTCACAGGTCCTTGCATGTCAGCTGATCGAGTTAGACTTGCCAAGTCCAGCCAGCCGGCAGGAACGCTTTCTGACCGACCCGTAAGCCACCGGCCCCAAAGTCCGATGCGGCTCGACGGCCGGTGGTCGCGAATCGGAGTGCGCACTCCTATTCACGACCACCAACGGTGTGGCGGCGCGTAACCGCGGAACCCGTGCGGCGGGCCTGCCGCCGACCGGGACACGGACCCGCCGCGTCATCCGGGCGGCGGGGGCGGCTCCTTCAAGGCGTACCGGTAGAAGGACGCGGCCTGGCCGGCCAGTCCGCCGCCGCCGTGGGCCCAGGAGAAGGCGCGGGGAATGCGCAGGTCCGGCAGGGGCACGACCTCCAGGGTGCGGTTCAGCAATTCCCGCTGGATGCTCCAGGGGGACAGGAAGCCGATGCCCAGGCCCGCCAGTACGCAGGACTTGATGGTCTCGGTGTCGCCCATGACCAGGTCGGCGGCCTTGGGCTGGCCGGACAGGCCCGCCTTGCGGAAGGCCCGCTCCAGGACCGCCCGGGTGCCGGACCCCTGTTCCCGGTAGATCAGGGGCACCCCCTCCAGGTCGGTGGCCTTGCGCACCGCGGCCAGGGCCGGCGGCGCCCCGGTGGGCCGGACCGGGGAAATGTCCAGCCGGCCCCCGTTCAAGACACCATCAGCCATCCCGCCCGCACCGCGGCCAGTCCCAGGGAGGCCACCGTCAGCCACAGCAGGAGGCCCTGGACGAACGGGCGCGCGCCCACGTCCCGCAGGGCCTGGCGGCTGAGCCCGGCGCCGATGAGGAACAGGGCGAGCACCAGGAGCCGGTGGGCGGCCGCCGCCACCAGGTGGCCGGCCCCGTGCAGGGCCGGGATCCAGGTCACCACCGCGGCCATGGCCAGGAACCCGCCGATGAACCAGGGCTTCTTCACCGGGGCCCCGGCGCCCGCCTCCGGATCGGCCTGCCGGCGCCGCAAGGCCACCAGCCAACCCAGGCCCAGGGTCAAGGGCACGATCCACAGGGCCCGGGCCAGCTTGACCGTGGTGGCCACCGCCAGGGCCTTGGGCCCGTAGGCCATGCCTGCGCCCACCACTGAACTGGTGTCGTGGATGGCCAGGGCCGCCCACAGCCCGAAGGCCCCCTGCCCCAGGCCGGCCCAGTGGCCGATGGGCGGGAACAGCACCAGGGCCGCGGCGTTGAGCAGGAACACCGTGGCCAGGGCCACCGAGACCTGGTGCGGCCGGGCCCGCAGCACCGGAGCCGCGGCGGCGATGGCGCTGCCGCCGCAGATGGCCGTGCCGATGGCGATGAGCAGCCCGGCCTCCCGGTCCACCTTGAGGAACCGGCCCAGGAGCAGGCCCAGGCCCATGACCAGCACGAGGCTGACGGCCGTGTAGCCAATCCCGTGGAGCCCCACCCTGGCCACCGTGCCCAGGTTCATTTCGGCGCCCAGGCCCACCACGGCCAGGGGCAGGAGCCGGTGGGTCCAGCGGTGGGTGGCCTGCTGGATGGGGTTGCCGAACAGCAGGCCGATGGCCGCGCCGCCGATCAGGGCCGTGGCTGAAGTGGCCCAGGGGGTCAAAGCCAGGCAGGCTCCAACGACCACCAGGACGACGGGCAGGGATGCGGGGATGGAAATCTTCATGAAATCAAGTCTAGAGAACCTCTGAACAAAAAAACCAATCGCGCTTTTAGATAATTCATCAGAAAAATTTATAGAAGCTTCTCCGGACCTCTCGCCCGGCCCGTCCTGCTGCTAACGTGTCGAAGGGTTTCCGGGATGGGGTGGCCTTGATGGATTTCGATGCGGCGGCGAGGAGCTGGGACCATGACCCCACGAAGGTGGAACGGGCCGAGCGGGTGGCCGCGGCCATCCTGGAACTGGCCGGGCCCCTGGAGGGGAAGCGGGCGCTGGAGTACGGGTGCGGCACCGGACTGCTGGGGTTCGCCCTCCAGGCGCACCTGGCCCACGTGACCCTGGCCGATTCCTCCCCGGGCATGCTCGCGGTGCTCCGGGAGAAGATCGCCGCGGCCGGCGCGGGGAACATGGAGCCCCTGGAACTGGACGTGGCCAAGGGCCCCTGGCCGGAAGCCCGGTTCGACCTGGTCTTCACGCTGATGGTCCTCCACCACGTACCGGACCTCGACGGGGCGATCCGCGCGTTCCACACCCTCCTCAACCCGGGCGGCCGCCTGTGCATCTCCGACCTGGACACGGAGGACGGGTCCTTCCATGGCCCGAAGGCGGACGTCCATCGGGGGTTCGATCGCCGGGACCTGGCGGGCCGGCTGGAGCGGGCCGGGTTCCGTGACATCCGGTTCGCGACGCCCTACGTCGTCCACCTCGAAAGGGCCATGGGGATGGCCAGCTACCCCCTGTTCCTGGCGGTGGCGGAACGAGGCTAGGTTTACTGGGACGCTCGGGTCCCGACCCGGCGGCAGGCCCGCCGCACGGGTTCCGCGGGTACGCGCCGCCCCACCGCTGGTGGTCGTGAATCGGAGTGCGTGCTCGTCGCAAGCTCCTGCGCGCGCACTCCGATTCACGACCACCAGCGGTCGAGCCGCATCGGACTTTGGGGCCGGTGGCTTACGGGTCGGTCAGAAAGCGTTCCTGCCGGCTGGCTGGACTTGGCAAGTCCACCTTGACCAGCTGACATGCAAGGACCTGTGAATTCTGCGGGAGCGATTCCCCCTGGCCGCCCCAAAGTCACCGATACCTGGGTTCTTCGGTCGGCCTCGACGAGCACCGGTGGGGCGGCGCAACCCCGAGGAACCCGGACGATGGGCCTGCCGCCGACCGGGACCCGGACGCCCGGTAGGACTATGCCCGGAACCAGGGGGCCGCCAGGACGTGGTCCACGCAGGCCCGGGCCAGTTCCAGGGTGGCGTCCACCAGCGGGAAGGGCGGCGGCGGCAGGAGGCCGGCCGCCACCGGGAGTTCGGTGCAGGCCAGGATCGCCGTGCCCACGCCCCGGTCCGCCAGGTCCCTCCAGGCGCCGGCCAGGTCCCGGGCGGCCTGGTCCGGCTCTCCAGCCTTGACCGCCCGGATGGCGCCATCCACCGCGGCCTGGACCGGCTCGCCCGGCTCCAGCCAGGGGCGGCCGGCGACCGCCAGCCTGCTCTGGTAGAAGCCCGAGGCCAGGGTTCCCCGGGTGGCCAGCACCGCCACCGTTCCCGGCGGCCCGTCCCCGGCGGCGAGGGCGGCGAGGGCGGCGTCGGCGATGTGCAGGATCGGCACCGGGGCCGCCGCCTGCAGCTCCTGGAACCAGTGGTGGGAGCTGTTGCAGGGGATCGCCAGCACCCGGGCGCCAGCCTCCGCCAGCCGGACGACGCCCTCCAGCAGCCAAGGCAGGGGCGAAGGGGCGCCGTGCAGGATCGCGGCGGAGCGGTCCGGGGTCCGGGGCTGGCAGTACAGCACCACGGGGATGTGATCCTGGTCCCGGCGTGCCGGAGTCAGGCGCACCAGCTTGTCCAGGAAGTCGACGGTGGCCGCCGGCCCCAGGCCGCCCAGGACGCCGAGCACGGCTCAGCCCCCCGCCGCCGGGGCGCGGCCGGAGGCCACGGCGGTGAAGCCGTCGTTGCCCACCACCCCCACCACGGTGCGCAGGATGTCGCAAACCGGGTCCACCGCTATGAACAGGGCCAGGGCCCCTTCGAACGGTACGCCCAGGGTGCCGCACAGCACCCCGGCGGAAGAGACCACCAGCACTCCGCTCAGGCCCGTGGAGGCGAATCCCAGCAGGACCGAGCCGGCCACGGTCATGGCCAGCTGCTGCGGACCCAGATGGACGCCGTACAGCTGGGCCAGGAACACCGTCACCAGGGCGTAGTAGAACGCCTGGCCGCTGCGCAGCAGGGATGCGCCCAGGGGCACCAGCAGCTCCACCCGCTCCCGGGGCAGGCCCAGGCCGCTGTCCAGGCTGTCGATCATGGACGGCATGCAGGCCCGGGTGTTCCGGGTGGCCAGGGCCATGAGCATGGGCACCCGCTGGCTGCGCAGCACCGCCGTCCAGGGGCGGCGGCTCGCCCACTGCAGGGTGGCCAGGGACAACAGCACCAGCGCCAGGCCCGCCGCGGCCAGGGCCAGGAGGAAGCCGGCCATGGCGCGCAGGGGCTGCAGGCCGGTCCGGGCCACCTGGCTGGCGATGATCGAGTACAGCGCAAGGGGCAGCAGCTGGTTGAACCCATGGGTCAGCGCCAGGCAAGCCTGGTAGACGGTCTCCAGCATGTCGGTGAACCTGGCCTCGCCCCGGTCCGGGCGGCGGCCTGCCGCCAGGCCGAACAGCAGGGCGAAGGCCATCACCTTGAGGGCGTCGCCCCGGGCCAGGGCGGCGAAGACGTTGCTGGGGACCAGCTCCAGCAGCCGTTCGCCCAGTCCCGGTGCGGCCGTGGCCGCGCCCTGGGCGAACAGGGCCAGGGTGTCGTGGCTTCCCGGCAGCCCTCTGCCGCCGGCCAGCCTGGCCATGGCGAGCAGGGTGTCCGGCGGGAGGTCGCGGCCCGGCCCCAGCAGGAGCGCGGCCAGTGTCCCCGCCAGCGCCGCGGCCAGGATGAAGCCGGTGAACGCCAGCGGGATGAGCCGCAGGTCGCCCAGGCTGTGCCGGTCCCCCAGCAGCCGGCGCAGGCTGAACACCACGGCCGCGACCATGAAGGGCAGGACCACCATCTCCAGGAGGGAGATGTAGATGTCGCCCACGGACCCCACCCGGCGGGCCAGCCCGGGCGCCGCCTGCCCCGTGGCCACCCCGGCCCCGATGCTCACACAGACCACCCAGGGGCTGGCGGCCAGCCGGCTCCAGGCGCCCAGGAGGGCCCGCACGGGCCTGGTGCGCAGATCCTGGGGGAGAAACCGATACATGAATTAATAATAATTAACTACGACCGGAAATCAAGAGGGCCACGGCGCCCCTTGCTGATCCGGGATGGCCGGCAGCGGCTGGCCTTGCGCCTCGTCCCGCCCCGCCGGCGCAGCTCCCCCCGCGGCCAGGGCGGAAAAAGCATTGTTGCCGGCCACCTCCACCAGGATAAGCGCCAGCTTGCTTACCGGTTCCACCGCCAGGACGAGGACGAGCGCCGCCTCGAACGGCAGGCCCAGGGCGTTGCAGACGATGGACCCCATGGCGACGGCCATGCCCACGTTCATCCCCGTCGAGGCCAGGCCGGCCATCATGGAGCCGCCGGCGATGATGGCCAGCTGGAGCGGACCCAGGGGGACCCCGTAGAGCTGGGCCATGAAGACGATGGCCATGGCCACGTGCAGCACGGTGCCGGCCCGCACCAGCGAGATGCCCATGGGAACCAGCAGCTCGGCGCGTTCCCGGGGGATGCCAAGCCCGTTGGCCAGGCTGTCGATCATCTTCGGCATGCAGGCCTGGGCGCTGCCCGTGATCAGGCCCATCAGCAGGGGCTCGCCCTGGCTGCGCAGCACGTTCCGCCAGGACCGCCGGCTGCTCAGGCGCATGAGCCCCAGGGACAGGGCCACCAGGAGGACCGTCGCCAGGCTCACGGCCAGCAGGAACTTGAGCATGGTTTCCAGAGGCTCCAGGCCGGTGCGGGCGGTCTGGTTGGCGACGGTCGCCAGCAGCACCAGCGGCAGCAGATGGTTGAACCACCCGGTCAGGGTCATGCAGGCCCGGTAGACGGTCTCCAGGACCTCCGTGAGGCTGTCCGCCACCTGGCCCTGCACCCGGCCCGCCGCCACCCCGAACATCATGGCGAAGGCCGTCACTTTCAGCGTCTCCCCGGTGCTGAGGGAGGCGAAGATGTTCACCGGGATCAGCGACTGGACCACGGCGCCCAATCTGGCCACGGGCACGGCGCGGTCCGGGGCGAACAGGGCGATGCGGTCGTGGACGCTGCCCAGGGGCCCGGTTCCGGCCATCCGGCCCATGGCCAGGAGGTCTTCCGCGGACAGGTGACGGCCCGGCCCCACCAGCAGCCCCACCAGGAGGGCAGCCAGGGCCGTGGCGCTGAGCAGGCCTGCACTGGCCAGCAATGCCCGCAGGGCCAGCTTGCCGTGTCCCCCCTGCGCCAGCAGCTTGCGCAGGCTGAACACCACCGCCGCCAGCATGAAGGGCAGCACCACCATCTGCAGCAGGTCCACGTAGAGGCGGTGGAGGAACGCCAGGCCTTCGGCCATGCCCGGAGCGGCCCGGCCCACCGCAAACCCGGCCAGGATGCTGCCGAGCACCACCAGCGGGTGGTCCGACAGCCGCAGGAACCCTTCCCTGCCTTCGGCGCTCATGGCCTGCCCTCCCCCAGGCGGTCCAGGACCTCGTCCAGGGTGAGCTTGTGGGTCCGCTGGGCCAGGTAGAGGTTGATCAGGGCCAGCAGCTGGGGGTGGTCCGGGGCGACCGCCATGCCCAGGCTGTCCTGCAGGTCGGTGAGGGTGACGGTGCGCACGGTCAGGGTGAGGCGGGGATCGATCTTCATCAGCCGCTCCACCTCGAACTCGTCCCGGTAGGCGGCGACGATGTCGCCGCGCGTCAGGGCCGCCACCACCGCGTCCCAATCCTTGAACTTGACCACCTCGGCCCTGGGGAAGTTCCTGGGGGCGAACTCGGCGTAGGCCGAATGGTCGATGACCCCGATGGTGCCGGTGAAGTGCCGGACCACCGTGGCCAGGTCCTGGCCCCGGGCCAGCGCGGCGAAGCGCAGGCGGTTGATGGCCAGGGCATGGTTGAGGACCAGGTAGGGCTCCGAGAAGCGGACGCTGGACGCGCGCTCCAGGGTGCGGGACAGCTTGCAGATGGCAACGTCCGCCTGGCCCCTGAGCACCCGGTCCAGGGTGTCGTTGAACGAGGCCGCCTGGCGGTCGAAGCGGAGGCCCACGTGCAGCGCCTTGGCCAGGTCCTGGGCCATGTCCACGTCCACCCCCTGGACCCCGTCCCGGGCCTGGTAGAAGAAGGGCGGGGAGTCGAAGGACGGCATGGCCACCACCAGGGCGCCGCGGTCGCGGATCCGCTGGATGTCCGGAGGGGCGGCCGGGAGCGGGCGGGCCAGGCCCAGGAAGCCCAGCATGGCCACGGCCAGGTGGAGCAGCCCGGAGCGGGGGCCGAAGGCCACGGCATGGGGGGAACAAGCACTCATGTCTCAAACCTAATAAATTAAAAATAATTATCAATGACCAAATGGGGCTTGCGATCGTTCCGAGCCGTCGTCAGTGGCCAATTTGGTTACCGCAATGAGTTCCCGTACCACCTGGGCCGGATCGAGCGGAGGGTGGATCGGTGCCCACCCCCCTCCCTGGCCCTTGCCATGACCGGGTGGAACGTTTGAAACTGATGGCAGGAGTACCCGTTGCCACGCCGTCCCTGCTGCAAGCGCGTCGAGGAAATGCCCGGCGTGACCTATTTCAAGCCCAGGGCCGTGCCCCTTGCGGCCCTGGTGGAAGTGGTCCTCTCCGTCGAGGAGTTCGAGGCGTTGCGCCTGGCCCACCAGGAAGGCCTCTACCAGCAGGAGGCGGCGGCCCGGATGGCGGTGTCCCGGGCGACCTTCGGCCGGGTGCTGGACCAGGCGCACCGGAAGGTGACCAGGGCGCTGGTGGAAGGCTGCGCGCTCCGCATCGAGGGCGGCAGCTTCACCACGATCGGCACGGAGCGCTGCGAGCGGTGCCCGGTCAAGGCGGCCGTGGCCGAAGGCCAGCCGGACCCTTGCGAAGCCTGTCCCGTCAAGGCCACCCGGCCCTGATGATCGTGCAGGGCATCAATCGTAGGCCAGCCGCATGGCCTCGTCGGGGAGCGCCGCCTGGATCCGCTCCTGCCAGTCCGCCCCTTCCCAGGTTCCCAGCTTCTCGTGGGTCAGGTAGTAGTTCTGGGGAATGGGATGGGATCCGACCACCACCTCGAGGCCGTACTTGGCGGGGATGAAGCGGCGGAAGGTGTCCAGGTGGTCGCAGGGCGGGTAGCCCACCAGCATGCAGGTGGCGAGGTGGATCACATCCGCGCCGTTCTTCTTCATTTCAGCCGGCACGTATTCGACATTGCCGCCTGGGCAGCCGCCGCAGGTGGTGTAGCCCACCAGCCGGACCTCCTCGCCCCGGTAGCGGGCGAAGGCGCCTTCACGCTCGTGGAAGGCCCGCAGGCACTTCCCGCCGCCGCAATGGTGGTAACGGTCACAAATGATGATCCCGAGTTTCTTCATGGGACGCTCCGTAATGAAATGAGAGATGTTATGAGCATAAACTCATTTCACCCGAGAAGAAGATGGGACTTGTCTTTCAATTTTACCGAGCATATGCTCAGTTTACCCTTCGGGTTCGGCCGATTCCTCCGTTTGTTCGTCCCGTCACCCGGGCCATCCCGGCGGCAGCGACGCCTTCCGACCTGGACCCGATCCAGCCGTGCTTCGCCATGCTCCTCCGTCCTATTGTCCGACTACCCGCTTGAGCGTTTCCTGGCCCGGAGATCCCCATGAACCTGTCAACTTTCCTGGACACCGAATGGAAACCGGCCATGGGCTGCACGGAGCCCGCCGCCGTGGCCTGGGCCACCTGTCTTGCGGCCGCCCAGGGCCAAGGCCAGGTGCGGCTGGTGCGGCTGGTGTGCGACCCCCGGACCTACAAGAACTGCTACGCGGTCGGGCTGCCCAACTCGGGAAGACAGACCGGCATCCTTTGGGCCCTGGCGATCGGCGCCCACCTGGGCGATGGCGCCCTCGGCCTGCGCTGTTTCGAGGCGGTCACGCCCGCAGACCTGGAGTCGGCCCGGACCCTGGTGGAGCGCAAGGGCATCCAGGTGGAGGTGGACCCCCACCGGACCGAGCTGCTGATCGATGTCACCGTGGCCCGGGAAGGTGGACTGGGGCGTGCTCTGCTCGAACGGGAGCACACGCGGCTGGCGCGGCTGGAGAAGGACGGCCGCCTGGTGGGAGGCGAGGCCTCCCGCCAGGCGGCGCCGGCCGGACCCTCCATCCGGGAGGCCGTGGCCGGGCAGTCCATCAAGGCCTTGATGGACCTGGCCCGCAGCGCCACTCCCAAGGACCGGCAGCTGCTGCGGGAGGGAGCAGCCTTGAACCTGGCCATGGCCGACCATGGCGTGCCCATGCTGCCCTCGGGCTTCGTGTCCGCCCGGGACCAGGATCCCCGGGCCCGCCTCGCCTGTCTGGTCGCAGGGGGCGTCTACGCCCGCATGTCTGGCGAACCCCTGACCGTCATGACCCTGGCCGGCTCGGGCAACAAGGGCATCACCGCAGCGGTTCCGGTGACCCTCTGGGGCCGGGAGGCCGGCCATTCCGAGGAGCGTATCGACGAGGCGCTGGCTTTCGCCTGCCTCATGACCTCGGCCGCCACCTTCCACCTCGGGACCCTGTCCGCCGTCTGCGGCGCCGCCAACGCCGCCGGCATCGGCATCGCCTCGGCCCTGGTGATGCTGGGGGCCGGCGGCCCGGACCAGGTCGGGCTCGCCGTGAACACCATGGTGGGCAACGTGGCGGGGATGGTCTGCGACGGCGCCAAGATCGGCTGCGCCATGAAGACCATGACCGGCGTGGACTCTGCCTTCCGGGCGGCGGACCTGGCCCTGGCCGGCACCGGCATCCCTGCCACCGACGGAATCGTCGGCCGGGATGGCGAGACGTCCCTCGCCAACCTGGGCCTCCTGGCCCAGCGGGGCATGGCGGGCGCCGACGCCGTGATCCTGGGCATCATGCAGGACAAGCTGCGCAGTGCGGACCTCCCGGTATAGTTCTACTGGGGCGTCCGGGTCCCGGCCCGGCGGCAGGCCCGCCATGCGGGTTCCGTGGGTTCGCGCCGCCACACCTTTGGTGGCCGTGAATCGGAGTGCGTGCGCACTCCGATTCACGGCCACCTGCCGTCGAGCCGCATCGGAGTTTGGGGTCGGTGATCTACGCGTCAGTTTGAAAGCGTCATTGCTGGCTGACGGGGCCTGGCGAATCTGCTTGGATCAGCTGGCATGGGAGGACCTGTGAAGTTTGCGGAAGCGCTTCCCGCAGTCCGCCCCGAAGTCACCGATACCAATCATCTTCGGTCGGCCCCGACGAGGCAGCGAGTGCTTCGTCAGACCGCGCCCAGCGCGGGCTGACGAAGCCGAGCACCGGTGGGGCGGCGCGAGGCCCGGGAACCCGGCCGACGCGATCTGCCGGGGGCCCTGAACGCTTACGTGAAAGGAAGATGAACAAAAATGATTAAACATTTATTCAAAGAATTTCTTGAAACTTTTTTTGGGAATATTACTATATGGTTGTATGGGCAAATCAATGACTCAACGATCCCTCCCCGAACCCACCATCACCGAAGTGAGCCGGCTCTTCCGGGCCTTGAGCGAAGAGCCCAGGCTGCGCATTCTCCGGGCCCTGCTGGAAGCTGGAGAGCCCCTGCCCCAGAAAGCGCTGGCCGAGCTCTGCGGCCTGTCCCAGGCCAACGCCAGCAGGCACCTCCTGCAACTGGCGGAGGCCGGCCTGGTCACCCGGGAGCCCCGGGGCAACCTGGCGCTGTTCCGGCCGGTGCTGCCCCTGGTGGCGGACGTCTGCGACCTGGTCTGCGCCCACGTCGCCAGGCGCATCACCGCCACCTACCAAGCCATCGTCTGACCGTTTCCCCGAGAGATACACCCATGCGCCTCCTTCCCGCCTGCCTGCTCCCGGCCCTGGCCCTGGCCGCCCTCCACGCCCAGGAGCCGCTCACCATCCAGGACGCCATCCGCGCGGCCTGGACCGGCATGGGCGGCCTCCAGGCGGGCCAGGCCATGGTCGACAAGGCCCGGGCCGAAGCCGAAGCCACGAAGGGCCTCGAGCTCCCGACCGTGGCCCTGGGCGCGGGCCTGACCCGCACCGACGAGCCCATGCAGGTCTTCGGCACCCGGCTCGACCAGGCCCGCATCACCCAGGCGGATTTCCTGCCCGCGTCCCTGAACCATCCCGACCCCCTCGCCGGCTTCGGGGCCTCCCTCAGCGTGACCCAGCCCATCTACGCGGGCGGGCGCCTGGAGGCCGCCCGGCGCGCCGGCGCCGCCATGGCCGAAGCGGAGGCCCACAACCAGGCGTTCCGCAGCCAGCAGGTGGCCCTGGCCGTGGACCAGGCCTACTTCGGCACCCAGGTGGCCCAGCAGGGCCTGCGCTGGGTTGAGGACACCCTCAGCCACGCCCAGGAGCTGGAGCGGTTCGTCCAGGCCCGGGTGGACCAGGGCCTCATGCTCAAGTCCGAAGGGGAACGGGCCAAGGCCTTCCGGGCCCAGAGCGAAGCCGGCGTGGCCCAAGCGCGCCAGAGCCTGGCCTCGGCCCGGTCCGCCCTGGCCCTGCTCATGGGCGCCGAGCCTCCCGACCAGCTGGCCACCGCCGTGGACGCCGGCGCGGCGGACCTGCCCCAGGGGCGCGGCAGCCGCGGCGACATCGAAGCCCTGCGGGCCCAGGGCGAGGCGGCCCGGGCCGGCGTGGCGGCCGCCAAGGGCGCCTTCAAGCCGGGCGTGGGCTTGAGCGTGGCCGTGGGCACGGCGCGGTATTCCGTGGCCGACGGCGGCAACTGGACCACGGCCTCGGTGGGTGTGCGCTGGTCCTTCAGCTTTTCCGACTCGCCCAGGGTCGAGGCCGCCCGGGCCGCGGTCCGCGCCGCCGACCTGGGCCGGCAATGGCAGGAGCGGCAGGCCGACCGGGACGCCGCCGAAGCCCGGCGCGGCCTGACGGCCGCCGAAGCCAAGATGGCCTCCGCGAAGGTGGCGCTGGAAGCCTCCGAAAGCGTGCGCGCCATGCGCCAGGCCCGGCACCGGGAAGGCCTGCTGCCCCTGGTGGACGTGCTGGACGCCGAGGCGGCCCTTTCCGGGGCCCGCACCCTGCTGCTGAACAGCCAGCTGGAATGGCGCATCAGCCGGGCCCAGCTGGCCCTGGCCCTGGGCCAACCCGTCGAAGGAATCAAGGAGTAGACCATGCATCGGACCCTCATCCTGCCCGCCGTACTCGCCCTCCTGGCCGGACCGGCCTGCGGCCGGCGCCCGGCCGGCGAAGCTCCGCCCCTGCCGGCCGCCAAAGTCCAACTGGCCAAGGGCGCCCTGGGCCAGGACGCCGAATGGATCGCCGCGACCCTCACCGCGTCCCGGCGGGCCACCCTGTCCACCCGCATCGCCGCCTCCGTGCGGCAGGTGCACGTGAACGAAGGCCAGCATGTGCAGGCCGGGGACCTGCTGGTCAGCCTCTCGGACGAGGACCTGCAGGGCAACCTCAAGGCGGCCCAGGCCGCCCTGGAGGCCGCCGCCGCCTACCACCGGCGCATCGAGGCGCTGATGCGGCAGAGCGCCGCCATCCCGGCGGAACTGGACCAGGCCAACACCCAGCTGGCCCAGGCCCAGGCGGCGGTGGGCCAGGTCAAGGCCAACCTCAGCTACACCCAGATCCGGGCTCCGTTCGCCGGGGTGGTCCAGAGCCGGATGGTGAACGACGGCGCCTTCGTGGGGTCGGGCACGCCCCTGCTGGACCTGGAGGGCCTGGGCGCCCTGGAGCTGGACGGGTCGGTCTCCGACCAGGAGTCCAAGGGCCTGCGCATGGGCATGCAACTGGCTTTCGAGGCCGAGGGCCGGTCCGGGACGGCGCAGATCACGGCCTTGGCCACGGGCGGGGACCCCATCTCCCACCGGGGCACCCTCCGGGCCCGGATCGTCCAGGGGGGCGGGACCCTGCGCACCGGTTCCTTCGCCCGCCTGAAACTGCCCGGGGCCACGGCCCCGGCGACGGATCTCAGGGTCCCCACCAGCGCCCTGGTGCTGCGGGGCGAGCTGACCGGGGTGTTCGTGGCCATGGACGGCAAGGCTGAGCTGCACTGGCTGTCCGTGGGTGAACCCGAGGGCGGCCAGGTGGCGGTCCGGGCCGGGCTCCAGCCCGGGGACCGGGTCATCGACCGCCCCCAGGGCCTGGTGGACGGCCAGCCCATCGAGGTGGTCCAATGAGCGTCGAACCCCGCCTGGGCCTGGCGGGACGGCTCGCCAAGACCTTCCTGCGCAGCAAGCTCACCCCCCTGATCGTGCTGGCCTCCCTGCTGCTGGGCTTCCTGGCGGTGGCCCTGACGCCCCGGGAGGAGGAACCCCAGATCGTCGTCCCCATGGTCGATGTGTACGTGCCCCTGCCCGGCGCCAGTCCCCGGGAGGTGGAGAGCCAGGTCACCACGCCCCTGGAGAAGCGCCTCTGGGGCATCCCCGGAGTGGAGTACCTGTACAGCACCAGCCGGCCGGGGATGTCGCTCATCACCGTCCGGTTCAAGGTGAACGAGCCCCAGGAGCCCAGCCTGGTGAAGGTGCACCAGGAGCTCATGGCCAACGCCGACCTGCTGCCCTCGGGCGCGCTGAAACCGGTGGTCAAGCTCCTGACCATCGACGACGTGCCGTTCCTGGCCCTGACCCTCCACGATCCCCAGCAGACCCCGGGCCAGCTGCGGGCCATGGGCGAGGCCCTGGCCCGGCAGCTGAGCGAGGTGCCCGACACGGCCCAGGTGCAGGTGGCGGGCGGCGCCCGGCGCATGGTCCGGATCGAGCCGGACGTGGAGAAGCTGCGCAGCCTGGGCCTGTCCCTGGGCGAACTGCAGCCGGCGCTGCAGAGCGCCCAAGCCCAGCTCCCGGCCGGCTACCTGGTGGACCACGGCCTGCGGACCACCCTCGAGGCCAGCGGGTTCGTCCTGGAGGCCAGGGAGATCCAGCGCCTGGTGGTGGCGGTCCGGAACCAGCACCCCATCTACCTGGGTGACGTGGCCAGGATCACCGACGGGCCCGATCCCGATCCGCCCATCGTCCTGTACGGGAACAAGGGCGGCCGGTTCGACCCGGCGGTCACCCTCACCCTGTCCAAGCGTCCGGGCACCAACGCCACCCGCCTGGCCGGCCAGGTGCTGGCCAAGGTGGAGGTCCTGCGGGGCACCCTGCTCCCGCGCGGCGCCCGGCTGGAGGTCACCCGCAACTACGGCGAGACCGCCGGCGACAAGAGCAACGAGCTGATCGAGCACCTGCTCATCGCCACCCTCAGCGTCACCGTCCTGATCCTCCTGGCCATGGGCTGGCGCAGCGCCGTGGTGGTGGGGGTGGCCATCCCCGTGACCCTGGCCCTGACGCTGTTCCTCACCTACCTGTTCGGCTACACCCTGAACCGGGTGACCCTGTTCGCCCTGATCTTCTCCATCGGCATCCTGGTGGACGACGCCATCGTGGTGGTGGAGAACATCCACCGGCACATGCACCTGCCGGGCCCGCGCAAGCCCTTCGCCACAGTGGTGGTGGAGGCGGTGGACGAGGTGGGCAACCCCACCATCCTGGCCACCTTCGCGGTGATCGCCGCCATCCTGCCCATGGCCTTCGTGCGCGGGCTCATGGGGCCGTACATGCGGCCCATCCCCGTGGGCGCCAGCGCGGCCATGCTGTTCAGCCTGGTGATCGCCTTCGTCATCAGCCCCTGGGCCAGCCTGCGCGTGTTCCGCAAGCAGGCGCACCTGCCCGAGGTGGACGCCAGCGGCCTGCACCCGGGCGACGCCGGGGCGGCGCCGCCGGAACCCCCGGGGCACCGGGGCGACAGCCCGGAGGACACGCCCGAGACCTGGTTCACCCGGCTCTACCGCAAGGTCATCCGGGCCCTGCTCCTGCGGCCGGCGGTGCGCATGGGGTTCTTCGCCGCCATCGGGGTGCTGTTCCTGGGCTCCATGTCCCTGGTGGCCCTGGGGGTGGTCAAGGTGAAGATGCTGCCGTTCGACAACAAGTCCGAATTCATGGTGCAGCTGGACCTGCCGGAGGGCACTCCGAAGGAGGACGCCCTGGCCGCGGGCCAGGCGGTGGCCCGCAGGCTGCTGCAGGAACCCACCGTGCGCAACGTCCAGGTGTACGCCGGGGAAGCGGCGCCGTTCACGTTCGTCGGCATGGTCCGCCATGCGTTCCTGCGCTCCCAGGCGAACCAGGCGGACATCCAGGTGAACCTGGTGGACCGGCACGAGCGGTCCGGAGCAGAGCCACGCCCTGGTGGTGCGGCTGCGGCCCGAGGTACTGAAGATCCCCATGCCCGCCGGCACCCGGATCAAGCTCATCGAGATCCCGCCCGGCCCGCCGGTGCTGGACACCCTGGTGGCGGAAGTCTACGGCCCCAGCGAGGCGGAGCGCACCCGCATGGCCGGGGCGATCCTCAAGGCCTTCCGCTCGGTGGACGGCGTGGTGGACGTGGACAGCAGCCTCAACCCCACCGCCCCGAAACTGCGCCTGGTGCTGGACCGGGAGAAGGCGGCCCTGCACGGGGTGGCGCCCGCCAGCGTCGTCCAGACCCTCTACATGGCCGGCCAGGGGCTCACCGCCGGATCCTTCCACGTGCTCAGGGGCGACACCCAGGTGCCGGTGGTGGTCCAGCTGGGCTCCACCCAGCGGATCCGGCCCGACCAGATCCTGCAGCTGACGGTCCCGGGCATCCATGGCCCGGTGCCCCTGTCCGAACTGGTCACGGCCCAGCCCACCCGGGAAGACGCGGCCATCCACCACGAGAACCTCATGCCGGTGTCCTACGTGTTCGGCGACCTGGCCGGAGCCATCGAGAGCCCCGTCTATGCCCTGGCCGCCCTGAACCGGAAGGTCGACGCCATCCCCGGGACCAGCGGTGCCCGGATGGTCCGCCTGGGCCTGGCCCACCCGGAAAACACCGAGAACCTGATCATGAAGTGGGACGGGGAGTGGCACATCACCCTGGAGGTGTTCCGGGACCTGGGCCTGGCCTTCGCCGCGGTGCTGGTGCTGATCTTCGTGCTGGTGGTGGGCTGGTTCGAGAGCTTCCTGGTGCCGTTCGTGATCCTGGTGCCCATCCCGCTCTCGCTCATCGGCATCATCCCGGCGCACCGGCTGCTGGGGGCCTTCTTCACCGCCACCAGCATGATCGGCTTCATCGCCGGGGCCGGCATCATCGTGCGCAACAGCATCATCCTGGTGGACTTCATCGAGCTGAAGCTGCGCGAGGGCATGAGCCTGGAGAGCGCGGTGGAGGAGGCCGGCGTAGTGCGGTTCCGGCCCATGCTGCTCACCGCCGCGGCGGTCATGGTGGGCTCCAGCGTGATGCTGGCGGACCCCATCTTCCAGGGTCTGGCCATCAGCCTCATGGCCGGAGAGGTGGTGGCCACCCTGCTGTCCCGCTTCGCCGTGCCGGTGCTGTACTATCTGGTCGCCCGGCATGGCCGCGCCGCCCAGCTGCAGCGGCAGGCTCCCGCGCCCCTCTGATTCCGGGAGCCGGCCTTTCCCCCTTCCCCACCCCAAGGAGACTTTCCATGAACGTCGACCGCATCGTGCACATCTTCGCCGGCACCGTGATCCTGGCCAGCCTGGCCCTGGCCCACTGGCACAGCCCCTACTGGCTCTGGGTCACCGCCTTCGTGGGCGCCAACCTGGTCCAGAGCGGGTTCACCAACTGGTGCCTGATGTCCTCCATCCTGGCGGCCCTGGGCGTGAAGACCGAGGGCGCCTGCGGCGTCAGGCGGGCCTGAGCCATGGGCCTCCTGGTCGCCAAGCGCCTGGTCCTGGGCGTCCTCATCGGCGGCGCCGTGGGCTTCGCCTACCAGAAGGTGGTCGGCTGCAGCACCGGCACCTGCCCCCTCACCGCCACCCCGCTGCGGGCCATCCTCTACGGCGCAGTCGTGGGCTGCCTGATGGCCCTGGCGGGGGCGGCGCATTCCTGAACGGCGCCGGCGCCTGGACCGCTACCGGAGCGCCTGGTAGGCCGCCTTGACCCGCCTGGTCACGTGGCTGCAGACCCGGTCGCAGAGTTCCTCCACCAACGGCATCGCCGGCTGGTAGAACACGGTGTTCCCCTCCGCCTCCTTGAGGACCAGGCCCACTTGCACCAGGCGGGCCAGGTGCTTGCTGGCGTTGGCCTGGGACAGCCCGGCGGCTTCCGCCAGCGCCCCCTGGCTGAGCGGTTTTCCGGTTTCCAGCAAAGTGCGCAGGATCTTGAGGCGCGAACCGTCGGCAAGCGCCAGGAACAGCGCGCTCATCTCGTCGATCATGGGTTGGGTCAGGGGAGTCCGGGGCATTGGCGTTCCAGCCTACGCATATGATCATATCGGCAACAACCCTGAAGGGCACCCAGGCCTGGGCGGGGGGGCTATTGATTACCGCTGGTTCCAACCCTGGTGCGGCCCGTGCCCATGGCCGGGGTGGCCTTCCCGGTGCCAGTTGCGGTAGTAGCCGGGGCGCTCCCGCATGAGCGGCCGGGGCACCATGCGCACGTCGACCCAGTCGAACCGGCTCCGGGGACTGCCGGCGCGGTACCAGCCGTCGGGGCGCCGGCACCAGTACCACCCGGCGCTGAAGAACACTTCCTCGGGGCATCCTGCCACCACCTGGATGCCCGGTTGCACTTCCACCAGGGGCGGCGCCGCCGGCAGGCCGATGTCGATGTGCAGGCTCACTCCGGCCCGGGCGGTGGCGGAGCCCAGGACCAGAAGCAAGGCGAAGGGCAGTGGGGCTGTTCTCATGGTGGGACCTCGTAGGGATGCCATTCAGCGTCCACGGAGCGGGAATCACGAACCGTGCCAATGGGTAACCCTTGGACACCTTGATAAATACAAAAGGTTTAAGGGCACGGGGAATGGCGTTTTGCCGCGTCAGGCGGCCGCATGTGGTTTTTCGCCGCGCCGGGAATGAAGGTAAGATCAGATTCATCATCAGAAGGAAATCCCATGGACCTGTCCCGGTACCCGCGCCGGTCGTACGCCGGCGGCCCCACCCCCCTCCAGCGCCTGGACCGCTTCTCCGCGGCCCTGGGCCCGGGCGCTCCCACCGTCTACATCAAGCGGGACGACCTGCTGGGCCTGGCCGGGGGCGGCAACAAGACCCGCAAGCTGGAGTTCCTGGTGGGCGACGCCCTGGCCCGGGGAGCGGACACCCTGCTCACCTGCGGCGGGGTGCAGTCCAACCACTGCCGGCTCACCCTGTCCGCGGCCACCCGGGAGGGGTTGGCCTGCCGCCTGGTGCTGGCCGAGGCGGAACCCGGGGAGTACCGCCCGGACGGCGGCGGCAACGTGATGCTGTTCCACCTCCTGGGCGCGGAGCGGGTCCTGACCGTGCCCGAGGACGCGGACCTGGGCGCGGCCCTGGAGCAGGCCGCCCGGGCGGCCCGGGACGAGGGGCGCCGGCCCTATCCCATCCCGGTGGGCGGGTCCGTGCCCCTGGGGGTGCTGGGCTACGTGGCCTGCGCCCAGGAACTCGTCGGCCAGGCCCGGGCGGCGGGGCTGGAACTGCACCGCCTGGTGCTGGCGACGGGCAGCGCCGGCACCCTGGCGGGGGTGCTGCTGGGCCTGGGCGCCCTGCCCCGGCCCATCCCGGTGACCGGCATCTCCGTGTCCAGGCCCCGGGACAAGGCCGAAGCCCTGACCCGGGACCTGATCCGGGCCACCGCCGCCATGGCGGGGGACGCCCCGGTCATTCCCGGCGAGGCGGTGGAGGTCCTGGACGACTACGTGGGCCCCGGCTACGCCCGGCCCACCCCCGCCATGCTCGAGGCGGTGGCGCTGCTGGCCCGCACCGAGGGGATCCTGCTGGACCCCACCTACACCGGCAAGGCCATGGCCGGGCTGGTGGACCTGGTGCGCAAGGGCCGGTTCCGGGCCGGGGAGAACGTGGTGTTCCTGCACACCGGGGGGTCGCCGGGGCTGTTCGCCCATCCAGAGCTGTTCCCGGGGCGGTGAGCCGGGGCGAACCTGTGATCCATGCCGCAACCGGGCGCGCCCCCGTGGGCAAAGGCCGGGGCAGGCCCCATGATCAGATCTGCCCAACCCGGCCCCGTGGGGGCCGCCTTTTCCTGGAATGCCCGTGGAACCCGAAACCGCCTCCCTGATCACCGAGCCCGTGGCCGAACTGCTGGCCCTGGCCGCCGCCATGGCCGCCAACAACGAGGACGCCTTCCAGCGGGCCAACTTCCACCTGCACAAGCTGGGTGTATCCCGGCAAGACCGCATCAAGGCGGTGAACCTGGCCATCCAGGTGAAGATGGTCCCGATCAACAACCTCATGGACATGGCCCAGGGCTACCTGGCCAGCGGGGCGCCCGAGGGCGGCTGCGGCTGCGAAGGGGAGAACTGCGGCTGCGAAGGGGAAAACTGCGGCGAGGACGGGTGCTGCGAAGCAGGCTGCTCCTGCGGCGAATGACCGGCCCGCGCCGCGCTCCGGATCAGCCCCCGCTCCGCGCCAGGCGCAGCCCGCCGGGGAGCATGTCCAGGCGGAAGCTCGGGGTGTCGTGGAACCGGTTGGCCGAGCGCAGGTCCTGGCCATAGCTGAACCAGGATCCGCCCCGGTAGACCCGCCGCCCAGAACCGGGGCCGGGGCCCCTGGGGTCGCGCGCCTCCTCCCGGGGGTAATCCCCGTACCAGTCCCAGCACCACTGGGAGATGTTGCCCAGCAGGTCGTACAGCCCCCACGGGTTGGGGGGTACGAACCCACCTCCATGGTCTGGCGCAGGTCCGGCCCCTTGCGGGCGTGGCGGTACGGGTGCTCGCCGTTGAAGTTGGCCTGCGCCGAGGACAGGCTCGGGCCGTACGGGGTGGCGGAGCCGGTGCCGGCCCGGCAGGCGTATTCCCATTCCGCTTCGGTGGGCAGGCGGTAGCCGCCGGCCTGCCAGTCGCAGCGGATGTGGTCGTGGACGTGGTGCTTCCAGTCCTTGGGCCACTGCTCCGGGTCGGTGCCCAGGCCCAGGTACGCGTAGCACGGAGTCCGGCCCTCGGCGCGGCTCTGCAGGTTGCAGAATTCGATGCAGTCGTACCAGGTGACCCCCTCCACCGGCAGCCGGTCGTCGCCCTTGAAATAGGAAGGGTTGCGGCCCATGGCGGCCTTCCACTGGGCCTGGGTCACCAGGTAGCGGTTCATGAAGAACGCCGACACCGTCACCGGGTGCTGGGGCTCGTCCCCCCCGCGTCCGGGCTCGGCCGGAGGCGAACCCATGAGGAAGGACCCGGCCGGGATGGGCACCATGTCCCGGGCCGAAATGGGCGGCGGGACCTGGGCGGGCCGGGCCGCGGCCAGGGCCTTGAGCTGGGCCTGGCGGGAGTAGTCCCCCAGCTTGATGAAGTTGAACAGGCCGCCGCACAGCAGGACCACGGCCACCAGGAGGAAGATCAGGCGGGGCTTGGGGAGGGCGGCGGGCAGCACGGCGGTTCCGGGGTCAAGGCGCCGGCACGTGCCGGATGTAGGACGTCACGCCGCCCAGGAGCATCTCCACCGCGATGGCCGTGAGCACCAGCCCCATCAGGCGCTCCAGGGCGGCGATGGCCTGGGTCCCCAGCAGGTCCCGCAGGCGGATGGCCAGCAGGAACACCAGGTAGCTCACGACCATGGACAGCAGGATGGCCGCCGCCCACTCCAGGGTGCGGCCGGGGTGGCCGGTGGCCAGCAGCAGTACCGTGGCCATGGCCGAAGGCCCGGCGATGAGGGGGATGGCCAGGGGGACGATGAAGGGCTCCCCCTTCAGCCCCCGCCCCCCGCTGCCCTGGGTGCGGTGGGGGAAGACCATGTCGATGGCGATGAGCAGCAGGATGACCCCGCCGGCCACCCGCAGGGCCTCGTCGCTCAGGCGCAGCAGGGCCATGAAGCCGCGGCCGCCCACCAGGAACACCAGGAGCACGGCGCAGGCGATGCACACCTCCCGGGTGATCAGGCGCACCCGCCGCTCCGGGCGGACCTGCTCCAGGGCGGCGATGAACAGGGGGATGTTGCCCAAGGGATCGGTGATGAGGATCAACAGGAAGGTGGCGGAGAGGAAACTGGTTTCCATGGATTGCCGGGACCGCGTCAGGTACCCCCCAGGATCCCATAAAGCTTCCGGACTCAGAACAGGAACAGCTCGGCGCTGTCCGGGTTCTTGCCGAAGAAGGTCACGTCGTCGATGCTGGCCACCCGGGGACCCCGCAGGATGGCCCACAGCAGGCGCTCCACGCCCATGCCGGCGCCGAAGGTGGGGGGGAAGGCGGCGCGCCCGGCGGAGTCCCGGCGGCAGGCCACGCTCAGGAACGGACCGTAGCCGCCCAGGGCCTCGATGTTCTCCAGGCGCCCCTGGCGGAACCGCGGCGCCTCGGGGATGACCCCGTTGTCCAGGAGCCGGGGGATGATGGCCTCGGGCAGCCATTCCCGCAGCCCGCCGCTGAGCACCTCCCGGGCCGGCGCCGGGGCGCCCTGCAGGGGCTGGTTGCGCACCACCAGGTCGTAGTTGAAGATCTCCCGGCTCACGGCCTCCTTGAGGCTGCGCCGGCTGCCGTCCCGGCGCAGGTACAGGTACACCAGGTCGTAGTTCTCCCGCAGCAGGCCCACCACCCAGAACGCCGGGGAGGGGGATTCCTGCCCCAGGCCGGGCTCTTCCTGGCCTTTGCCGAACCGGGCCGTGGCCTCGTCCAGGCAGTATGCCGGGAACGGCGCCGCCGGCAGGTCCAGGCGCACCCCCAGGGCCTCCAGGCTCTGGGCCGCCCGGGCCCGGACCCGGGCCAGGCCGGCCCGGGTCATGCCTTCGAAGAACCCCAGGGCGTCCTGGAGTTCGCCCTGAAGGTGGGCGGCCACCCCCTGGGGGTCGTCCAGGTACTCTTCCAGGCTGATGGCCCGGGGCCGGCGCACTTCCACGTCCATCTGGCTGAAGTCCAGCAGGTAGCGCCCCCGCTGGCGGCCCTGGGCGTCGGGCAGCTCCAGGCGGATGTTGGGGCTGTCCACGAAGATCCCCCGCAGGTGCGGGTTGTGGCAGGCCATGAACTTGGCGTAGATCATGCTGTGGGTGGCCACGTACGGGCTCTGGCGGTACGGGATCCGGGGCAGGTGCTCCACGTCGTGGGCCAGGGGATCCGTGAGCAGGCTCATGGACACCCGTTCCAGGTTCAGCAGCCCCTGCTCCACCAGGTACTCCTGCATGCCCGCCACCAGGGCGGTGCGGACGCGCAGCACGTGGCACAGGGCCTCGCTGCGCCACTTGGCCAGGTAGCGGCGTTCGATTTCATCGGCCAGGGTGGTGCCCCGCGCCTCCAGAGCCTCCTGGTAGGCGTTCAGGCGACGGCCAACGAGCTGGTAGGTGTCTGCGGCGGTCTGGGTCATCGGGGGTCCTCCTCGGGGCGAAAAAACACCCCGGTTCGCCTCGGCGAATCGGGGTGTTCCGGTGGTCTGCAGGTTCTGAGTTAGCTCAAGCCCTCACCGTCCCACGCGCGATCCGCGCTGGGGATGGGATTATTGTTGCGGTTGTTCTGCCGCACCAGGGCGAGGGTGGCCATGACCTGTCTGGCCCCAGCCTAACCGCCGGCACGGCGGCAGGTCAAGCGGACGAGTGGGTATTTTGAGGTAAGCTATGGGCATTCAAGGAGATCGCCCATGGACTTCAAGGACCTGGTCCGCCGGACCCGGAGCTACCGCCGTTTCCAGGAAAACCATCCCATCACCCAGGAGACGCTCCAGGACCTGGTGGACCTGGCCCGCCTGTCGCCCTCCGGGCGCAACCTGCAGCCCCTCAAGTTCCTGCCCTGCTGCGACCCGGCCTGGAACGCCCGCATCTTTCCGGAGCTGGGCTGGGCCGGCTACCTGCCCGATTGGCCCGGCCCGATCCCCGGGGAACGGCCCTCCGCCTACCTGGTGGTGCTGGGCGACCGCGCCCTCACCCGGGAGTTCGGGGTGGATGCAGGCCTGGCCTGCCAGACCATCCTCCTGGGAGCCACCGGCCTGGGGCTGGGGGGCTGCCTCATCGGCTCGGTCCAGCGCGAGCGGGTGCGGGAGATCCTGGCCATCCCCGAGCACCTGGAAGTCCTGCTGGTGATCGCCCTGGGCAAGCCGGTGGAGGAGGTGCGCCTCGAGCCGCTGCCGGCGGACGGCAGCATCAAGTACTGGCGCGACCCGGCCGGGGTCCACCATGTGCCCAAGCGCGGGCTGGAGGAGATCCTGCTGCCGCCGCCCCGCTGAGGGCCCGCCGGGGCCGGGCACATTGACAAGGCCGATGTTTTAATTAATAATTAATGCATCGGATCTTCTGCCGCTCCCTCGCTCGGTGCAGGTATCTCGGACGTGCGCGCCCCGGCCGGGTTCCGTGCCTTCCCTGCCCACCGGCCCATGCCCCGATCCGCCCTTTCCCATCCCGGTTCCGCCCCGCTCACGGGAGGCTGAGATGGAGCGCAGGCGGATCGATCCGCGTCCCGGATGCCAGGCACGGCTGGAAACCCTGGGGTTGGCCGGACCCGCGGACGGGGACGGTGCGCCCCGCTGGCGGGAGGATGCCTGCTACGCCTTCCGTCCCCAGGAAATCGAGCGCATCGGGAAGGCCGCCGCGGAACTCCACGGCATGTGCCTCAAGGCGGTGGAGCACGTGGTGGAGCGGGGCCGGTTCCGGGAGGTACGGCATCCCCCGGGCCCTGGAGCCCCTGGTGCGGGGCAGTTGGGAACAGGACGACGTGGCGCTGTACGGCCGCTTCGACCTGGCCTACGACGGCACCGACGAGCCCAAGCTGCTGGAATACAACGCCGACACCCCCAGCGCCCTGGTGGAGACGGCGCTGGCCCGGGCGGAGCCAGTTCAATGCCTTGCACGAGCACCTGGTGGCCGCCTGGCACCGGGCCCGGACCTTCCTGCCCGCCGCCACGGTCTATTTCCTGCACCAGGACCTGGAGGAGGACCAGCGGACGGCGGCCTGCCTGCGGGACACGGCGGACTTGGCGGGACTGCCCACCGCCCTTCTGCGCCTGGAGGACCTGGGCTGGGATCCGGAGCAGGCCTGCTTCCTGGATCCGGACCGGCGGCCGGTGAAGGCCGCCTGCAAGCTCTTCCCATGGGAACTCCTGGTCAAGGCGCCGATCGGGGAGCACCTCGTCCGCTCGCCCCGGCCCTGTGCCTTCCTGGAGCCGCCCTGGAAGATGCTGCTGAGCAACAGGGCGCTGCTGGCCATCCTCTGGGAGTTGTTCCCGCACCACCCGTACCTGCTGCCCGCCTACCTGGACGGGCCCCGCAGCCTGGCCTCCTACGTGAAGAAGCCCATCCAGGCCCGGGCGGGCACCAACGTGGAACTGCACCTGCGCGGCCGCGTGGCGGCGGCCCCGCCAGGCCCCGCCTCCGGGGCCTGCGTCTACCAGGCCTACACGCCGCTGCCCCGGTGGGACAGCTTCCACCCGGTGCTGGGGGCCTGGATCGTGGACGGAGAACCGGCCGGCCTGGGCCTCCGGGAGTCCGCCGGGCCCATCACGGACAACCGGGGCACGTTCGTGCCCCACCTGATCGAGGGCTGACCGGGCCCTGAGAGGGTGTCGGCAAAATAGAAGGCCCCGCGACGGTGCCCAGAAGCGTGATTATCAGATGGCCCTGCCCAGCTGCCAGGCGGCGAAAGCGATCAGCAGGCTCCCGGCCAGGCGGTTGATCCAGCGCATCGTGGCCGCGCCGATCCGCTGCCGGACGGCGTGCACTCCGAGCGCCAGGCTCAGCCACCAGACCGCCGACCCCAGGAAGACCCCGGCCACCATGACCGCCCCGGACGTCGAATCGACCCCCGACCGGCCCCCGAGCACCGCGAACACCGCCACGAACGACAGGATGGTCATCGGATTGGCCAGGGTCAGCAGGGCCACGGACCCGTAGGCCTGGGCGTAGCCCATGGGGTCCGCCGCCTGCGCGGCCCGGGACGGGGCCGCCGCCCTCAGCATCTGGATGCCCATCCACCCGAGCAGCCCGGCCCCGCCCAAGGCCAACGGCAGCCGGAGCGCCACGAAGAAGTGGGTGACGGCCGCCAGCCCGAACGCGCCCGCGGCCCCGTAGAAGCCGTCCGCGGTCGCCGCGCCCAGGCCGCTGACGAACCCCACGCCCGCGCCATGGGCCAGGGTGCGCTGGATGCACAGCAGCCCGATCGGCCCCACCGGCGCCGCGATGGAGAGCCCAATCAGCATCGCCTTGAAGAATACCCCGGCGTTCACGATCCCTCCTTGAGTGCGGGTGCGAGGACTAGAATCCAATAAGCCAAATGGGGAAGCAAAGCTCTCAGCCTGCCATGATCCGGGCCCCGCGCGCCTCCAGTCGGCAGACGCGCACCCGGCACGGAACCCCTTCCCGTGCCCAGGCGGCTGCCATGGCCGCCCCCACCGCGGCCGCCCGGTCCCGGTCCGCCACCGCCACGATGGCCGGCCCGGCGCCGGACAGGGAGCAGCCCTCGGCCCCCTGGTCCAGGGCCGCCGCCTGCACCGCCCGGAACCCGGGCACCAGGGCGGCCCGGTACGGCTCCGCCAGCAGGTCCCGCAGGCAGGCCCGGCGCAGGTCCCCGTCGCCCGTGTGCAGGGCCAGCACCAGGGCGGCCAGGTTCTGGGCGTGGGCGGTGGCCAGGGTCAGGGGCACCTTGGCCGGCAGGGCCTTGCGGGCGGCGGCGGTGGTCAGTTCCAGGTCCGGGCTGGCCAGGGCGAACAGCAGATCCTCCGGCCACGGCAGGGCCCGGGCCCGCCCGGCGGGGTCCACCAGGCGCAGGCCGCCCAGCAGGCACGGGGCCACGTTGTCCAGGTGCCAGCCGCCGCTGGCGCGGGATTCCACCGCGCCGGCGGCCCGCAGCAGGGCGTCCTCGCCCAGGCCGGCCTCCAGGAGCGCGTCCAGGGCCACCAGGGCGGCCACCACCGAGGTGCTGCTGGAGCCCAGCCCGCTGCCCACCGGCAGGTCCTTGTGCAGGTGCAGGGCCAGGGGCGGCAGGGGCCGGCCCCAGGCCTGGCGGAACGCCTCCCGGGCCTTGAACGCCAGGTTGTCCCGGGGCCTGGGCGGCAGCCGGTGGGCGTACGGGCCCGAGACGGTGAAGGCGTCCCTGGCGGCCAGGGCCGCCTCCACCTGGTCCCCCAGGGGCGGCCCCTCCAGGGGGGCGATGGCCGCTCCCAGCAGGTCGAAGCCGGCGATGAAGTTGCCGATGCTGGCCGGGGCGAACGCCCGCACCCCCGCGGGCAACACCTGCGCCCGCTTCACGGGCGGGCTCCGCGGGCGATCTTGAGCACGTCCGCCAGCACCCCGGTGGCGGTGACCGCGGCGCCGGCGCCGTAGCCCCGCACCACCATGGGATGGGGATAGTAGCCCTCGGTGGACAGGCACAGGGCGTTCTCGCCGCCGCGGATGACGAACAGGGGATGCCCGGGGTCCACATCGATGGCCCCCACTTCGCAGCCGTCGGGGGTGACCGTGGCGGCGTAGCGCAGCACCCGCCCCTGGGCCCGCAGGGCTTCCATGCGCAGGCGGAACGGCTCGTCCAGCTGGGATAGGCGCTCCATGAACTCCGCCACGGTGCCGCCGGCGTCGAAGGTCTCCGGCAGCGCCCCCGCCACCTTCACCTGGTCCAGTTCCAGGCCGAAGCCCATTTCCCGGTGCAGGATCAGGGCCTTGCGGGCCACGTCCAGGCCGGACAGGTCGTCCCTGGGGTCCGGCTCGGTGAAGCCGGCCTTCTTGGCCTCCCGCACCGCCTCGCTGAAGGGCACGTCCTCGTCCAGGCGCCCGAAGATGTACGACAGGGACCCGCTGAGGATGCCCTCCAGGCGCAGGACCCGGTCGCCGCCCTGGCGCAGGTCCCGCAAGGGGCCCAGGATGGGCAGCCCGGCGCCCACGTTGGTCTCGAAGTGGAACACCCGCCCCTTGCGGTCCAGGGCCTGGCGCAGCTCCCGCCAGGCGGTCATGGCGCCGCTGTTGGCGATCTTGCTGGCGCTGGCCAGGTGGAAACCCGCCTCCACGAAGGCCAGGTAGCTGTCCGCCAGGGACTTGGAACTGGTGCAGTCGACCATCACCGCGTGGTCCGGGCGTCGGGCGGCCACCAGGCTGCGCAGCCTGGCCTCGTCCAGGGGCTCGCCCCGGGTGGCCAGGTCCTGCCGGGCGGTGGCCGGGTCCAGGCCCGAGGGGTCCACCAGCATGCTCCTGGAGTTGCTCACGGCGCACAGCTTGACCTTCGCCGCCACCTCGGGCATGCGCCGCTGCAGCAGCTGCAGCTGCACCAGGAACTGGCCCCCCACCAGGCCCACGCCCATGAGGTACAGCTCCAGGGGCTCCAGTCCGCCGAAGAACCGCCGGTGCACCGCCGCCAGGGCCCGGGGGCCCATCTCATCACGCACCACCGCGGAGATGGAGCGCCCGCTGGAGCCCTGGGCGATGGCCACCACGTTGCAGCCCTGGCTGCCCAGGGCGCCGAAGAAGGCCCCGGACACGCCGATGTGCCGGCCCAGGCCGTCCCCCACCACGCTCACCACCGCGTGGCCGGGCTGCGCCTCAAGGGGATCCATGAGCCCCGCGGCCAGTTCCGCCGCGAACATGTCCGCCAAGGCGTCCCGGGCCGCCGCGCCCTCCTGCTCGCGCACGCAGATGGTGATGTTGCATTCGCTGGAGCCCTGGGTGATGAGCACGATGTTCACGCCCCGGCGGGCCAGGGCGGAGAAGGCCCGGGCCGCCAGCCCCAGCACCCCCCGCAGCCCGGATCCGGAAATGTCCAGCAGGGCCAGGCCCGGAAGCAGGGTCAGGCCCCGGGGCGCCGCCTTCACGTCCATGGCCCCGGCGGACACCAGGGTGCCCGGGTGGTCCGGGCGCAGGGTGTTGCGCACCCGGGTCGGGATGGCCGGGCCGCGCACGTAGCCCAGGGTGCGGGGATGCAGCACCTTGGCCCCGAAGAAGGCCAGCTCCATGGCCTCCTCGTAGCTCAGCCGCTCCAGGCACCGGGCCCCCTCCACCAGCCGCGGGTCGGCGGTGAAGACCCCGTCCACGTCGGTCCAGATCTCCAGCTCGGCGGCGCCCAGGGCGGCGGCGGCCAGGGCCGCGGTCAGATCCGAGCCGCCCCGGCCCAGCAGCACCGGCTCCCCGGCGTCGTTGCCACCGAAGAAGCCCGGCAGCAGGCCCAGGGCCTGGCCCCCCAGGCGGAAGCCCTCCAGGCGCTCCCGGATCCGGCCGGTCACCGGCTGGGCTTCCAGGGGATCGCCCTGGCACACCAGCACCTGGGTAGGATCCAGCTCCAGGCAGGGCCGGCCCTGGGCCTGGAGCAGCCCGGCCAGGAGCGCGCAGGAGGCCCGTTCCCCCAAAGTGCAGATGCGGGCCAGCACCTGGGGCGAGCAGTGGCCCAGGAGGGTCACCCCCTGGAGCAGGCGGGCCAGTTCCCCTTCCAGCGCTTCCAGGCGCTCCTCCAGCGGGAGGTTGCGGGCCGGGGGCAGGTCCAGGGCCGCCAGGGCCCGGCGGTGGGTCTGGCAGTACGCGTCCAGCACCGCCTCGGCGCCCTGGCGGCGCTCGGCCCCGGCCACCAGGAGGTCGGTGATGCCGCTCATGGCCGAGACCACCAGCAGCACCCGGTGCCGGTCCAAGGCCTGGGCGGCAAGCCCGGCCACCCGGCGGAGCCCCGCCTCGCCGGCCACGGAAGTGCCCCCGAATTTCATCACCAGGATGTCCCGGCCCCCGGCGGGGGACGGGATGGGAGCGGGAACGGAAGCTGTATGGTTCATGGCCTGCCCTGAATGAAAAGGCCCCGCGGGGTGCGGGGCCGGGAGGTGGTCTGGTTGTGCCTTCGTCCTAGGACGGTCCCGGCCCGCGCGTGGCGCGAGTAGTCATGGTGCCGGTGGTGGTGCTCCCGCCCGCCCGGACCGGCCGGGGTGGAGCGAAGCAGAAGGAAGACGTGGACATGTTGGCAATGTAGCGGGGCCGCCGTCCGGCCGCAACCCCAAGATTGCGCCGGAGCGGGAAAACCTCCGGAGGGTGGCGGCACTGTTGGAGAGTCGGGCCGCGCCCGGCGGGAGGACCATGAGCGACCCGACCCCTGTCCACGACGACCTGGCGTTCAGCACCTGGCGCCGGCGGCTCTGGCCCATCCACGCCTACGAGCTGAAGAAGTTCCTGCCCATGTTCCTCATGTCCTTCTTCATCTCGTTCGTGTACTCCATTCTCCGCAATACCAAGGATTCGCTCATCGTCACGGCGCCGGACGGGGGGGCGGACCTGATCCCGTTCCTCAAGGTGTACGCGGTCATCCCGGCCTCGGTGCTGTACATGCTCGCGTATGCCAAACTTAGCAATATCTTGAACAAGCGCCGACTCTTCCACGTGGCTCTGGCGCCGTTCCTGGTCTTCTTCACGGTCTTCCCGGTCCTCTATGCCATCCGGGAAAGCATCCAGCCGGTGACCCTGTTCGCCCGCTGGCACTACCACCTGCCCGCCTGGCTGGCGACCCTGGCGGCCCTGGCCCGCCACTGGACCTTCGCCCTGTTCTACGTCATGGCCGAACTCTGGGGCAGCGCGGCCCTGGCGCTACTCTTCTGGGGCTTCGCCAACGACATCGTGACGGTGGAGGAGTCCCGGCGCTTCTATGCCCTGTTCAGCCTCGGCGCCAACCTGGCGCTGGTGTTCGTGAAGTTCGCCAACCACCTGATCCACGCCCTGGAACGCCGCTTGACGGACCACTTCCACCTGGGCAGTTGGGCCGCCTACCTGGATGTCCTCATGGTGGTCGTCCTGGGCTGCATCCTGGCCGTCCTGGTCATCTACCGCTGGATCCACCGGCACCTGCTCACGGACCCCCGCTTCTACTCCCCCGAGGAACGCCAGGCCCTGCATGCCGGCAGGCCGCGCATGTCGGCCCGCGAGGCCTTCCGCTTCCTGGCCCGGTCCCGCTATCTGGTGGCCATCGCCACCCTGGTGATCGGCTACGGCATCGCCCTCAACCTCATCGAAGTGACCTGGAAGACCCACCTGGGCGTGCTGTGCCCCCATCCCAGGGACTACCAGGACTTCATGGCCAATTTCTCCATGGCCACCGGACTGACCACCATCGCCCTGACGCTGTTTGTTGCCAACAACGTGATCCGCTCGTTCGGGTGGACCGCGGCGGCCCTCGTCACCCCGGTGGTGATGGTGCTCACGGGCACCGGATTCTTCGGCTTCATCCTCATGGAGGAGCGCCTGGCTCCGGTCCTGGCCGGGTACGGCACCACCCCCCTGGCGGTGGCGGTGCTGTTCGGCGCGGCCCAGAACGTCATGAGCAAGGCCGCCAAGTACGCCCTGTTCGACCCCACCAAGGAGATGGCGTACATCCCGCTGGATGCGGAATCCAAGGTCAAGGGCAAGGCCGCCATCGAGGTGGTGGGCTCGCGCCTGGGCAAAGCCGGGGGCTCGGCGATCCAGCAGGCGCTGATCGCCGTCTACCACTCCCTGCGGGCGGTGCCCGGCCAGATCGCCGCCATCCTCCTGGTGATCATCGGTGCCTGGATGTGGGCGGCCGTGGACCTGGGCCGGCGCTACACCCGGCTGGTGCGCAAGCGGTAGGAGCCTGGCGGGGGTATCGGTACGGGTCCCGGACGTTCGCCCTGGTAGGCGCCGACCGTCAAGTTTGGGGGCGTTTCCCACCCTGCCGAAGTTGGTGCGCCGTCGGCTGAGGATCGCCCAGCGATCCGCAGCCGACGGACCCGGGCGAAATGGAGGAACCCGAATATTTACATATTAATGCCGGGCCGGGTCTTTCCAACCGGGGTCGAAAAGATGCCGGCCGTCTTTTCGGTCATGGTTCGGAACTCCTAGTGATTAGAAAATTTATGCACCTTAAGGAGTTGACAGAGAATTTGTACGGGTTTAGAGTCCTGCCAGTCCAAATTTAAAAAATCATTACCAGTCGGTGCGATACAGCAACAGAGGTCCCGGCCTCTGGCTTGGGCGCCTCCCCGGCGCCCGGCCCGTTCCGGTCCCACGATCTTCCTCAGCGTTGCCGTCAAGACCAGCAGGACCACTCTCTGGGAGGATGCATGTATTTCCAGAACTACAACCCGTTCAACAACGCCTTCCTATCCACCCTGGTGGCAGCCATCCCCATCCTGGTGCTGCTCTACTTCATCGCCCTGCATCCGCACCGGGACAAGACCGGGACCCGGCACCTGGGCATCTCCGCCCCGTACGCGGCGCTCTTCGGGGTCATCGCCGCCTTCGTGGTGGCCTGCCTGGCCTACGGGATGCCCTTCCCCGCGGCCTTCTCGGCCTTCTGCTTCGGCAGCCTGTCCGGGTTCCTGGGGATCATCTGGATCGTGCTGTCGGCCATGTTCCTGTACACCATGACGGTCCTCACCGGCCAGTTCGAGATCGTCAAGGAGTCGATCGTCCACATCTCCTTCGACCGGCGCCTGCAGGTGCTGCTCATCGCCTTCTCCTTCGGGGCGATCATCGAGGGCACCTCCGGGTTCGGCACCCCGGTGGCCATCGCCGGCGCGGTGATGGTGGGCCTGGGCTTCCGCCCCTTCCAGTCGGCCGTGCTGAACCTGCTGGCCAACACCGCCCCGGTGGCCTGGGGCGCCATCGGCACCCCGATCGTGGTGTTGGCCCAGGTGAGCGGCCTGGACCAGCTCACCATCTCCGCCATGGCCGGGCACCAGCTGCCGTTCTGCTCCATCCTGGTGCCCTTCTGGCTGATCGCCGCGTTCGTGAAGATGGAAGGCGGCACCTGGAAGGAAGTGTTCGAAGTGTGGCCCGCCGCCCTGGTCTCCGGCGCCTCCTTCGCCATCGTGCAGTGGTTCGCCTCGGGCTGGGCCCCCACCCACCTCATGACCGACGTGCTCGCGGGCGTGGTCTCGGTCATCTGCACCGCCCTGTTCCTGCGCTTCGTCTGGCATCCCAAGACCCGGTTCCTGCTCAAGTCCGAGCGGGTGGCGGGCAAGGCCGCCGAAACCATCGACCTGACCACCTGGAAGTACCCCTACACCATCGGCCAGACCCTCCGCGCCTGGATGCCCTGGGTCTTCCTCATCGCCTGCTGCGCCCTGTGGGGCATGCCTTCGTTCAAGGCTTTCCTGAACAACCTGTTCTCCGGCGAGAAGTTCAGCACTACCTTCCTGGGTTCCAAGCTCGCCGGCACCCTGTCCCTGTTCTCCTGGAACATGCCCGCCCTGCACCAGATGGTCCAGCGCACCCCGCCGGTCGCCGCGGCCGGCGCCAAGCCTGAAGGCGCCGTCTTCGTCATCAACTGGCTCTCCGCCGCCGGCACCGGCGTGTTCGCCGGGGCCGTGCTGTCCGGCCTCTGGCTGCGCCTGACCGCGGCCCAGTGGGGCAAGGCCCTCCGCATGACCCTGAAGCGCATGAAGACCCCCGTCCTGGTCATCAGCCAGGTGCTGGGCCTGGGCTTCCTCACCCGCTACTGCGGCACCGACGCGGTCATCGGGCTGGCCTTCACCAGCGCGGGCGCCCTGTACCCGTTCTTCTCGGCCTACCTGGGCTGGCTGGGCGTGTTCCTCACCGGTTCGGACACCGCCTCCAACGCCCTGTTCGGCAGCCTCCAGCGCATCACCGCCCAGCAGCTGCACCTCAACGAGGTGCTCGCGGTGGCCACCAACTCCACCGGCGGCGTCATGGGCAAGATGATCGACGCCCAGTCCATCATGGTGGCCTGCGCCGCCTGCTACGACGATCCCAAGGAGCGGGTCCACGCCCTGGGGCCGATCTTCCGCAAGGTGTTCTGGCACTCCCTCGCCGGCGCGGCGGTGATCGGCATCATCGCCATGCTGCAGGCCTACGTGTTCACCGGGCTGATCCCCAACCCGCCGGCCAAGGCGGGGACGACCACGGCGGCGAAACCCTAGCACGGATCCATGCAACCTTGACACCCAGGCGGGGGCGCGAGCTCCCGCCTGGTTCGTACCTGTCCGGAATTTCGTTCCGGGGAGGGGCGCACCCGCCGGCACCTGGAGAAAACCAGCCGGGATCAGGTTCCGCGCCCATGGACACGGAAGCGCCCCGGCTGGAGTGAGGGCATCCCCAAGTGCCAGGCATCCCTGACCCCTTCAGGCAAGCTTCGCGGGAAGCGGCCTCAATCTATAAATGTTTTTTAGATTTAAAAAGTTTCCCGAAGGTTCAAGCCTTTTCCACCGGGCCCAGGGCGTCGATCTCCTGTTCGGCCTCCTCCCGGCCGTGAGTCTCCGGGCGCCGGCGGCCGGCGGCCAAGGCGGCCATGACCCCGATCATGCGATGCAGGGGCACCGCCATCAGGAGGGCCTCGCCCGGGAATTCCGCCAGGCGCCGGGCCCCGAAGTCCAGCAGGGACATGCCCAGGTTGCCGGTGGCCACCGGGTAGCCGATGGCGGTCCGGCAGGCCGGGCCGGACAGGTCGGTGGGCAGGGCACCCCCCTCCCAGTAGTTCACCAGCCCGACCAGCTCGTGCAACTGCCCGGGGCGCCCCAGGAACAGCACCAGGTCCGGCTGGAAGGTGGCCGCGCCCAGGGGCGCGAAGCCCACCTGCCCGGCCATCCCCAGGGGCGGCTGCACCACCTGCTGGCCCCGGTGCAGCGCGACCCGGGAGCAGAACACCTGCTCCTTCTCCACCAGGAATTCCACCAGGCGCTCCTTGCCGGCCGCGGGGGTCTGGCCCAGCCCCAGGTTCACCAGCCCTCCCGGGCAGCCGCAAGTCTCGGCGGTGATGGTCACGCATGCGCCTTCAGTTGCTCGTCTGATAGCTTGACAGACCGATAGCTTGTCGGACGAGGCGGGCGGCCCGTTTTGCGCGGGCCCCAGGAACCCCACTGCCACCGGTTCCCAATCCAAATTCAGCGCCGTCATGAGGGTCTTCGACCAGCCGCGCCACTCCATAGGACACCTCCATCGCCTTTTATTATCCACCCTCCACGGTCAATGGACGGGCGGGCGGGCGGTAGGTCCAGGCGGGTTCCAGCCCTTTTCCGGAACCTTGGAATAGCTTGCAAAAAACAGCAAGTACTGGACACTGTGGGCGGAACCTGCCAAGGGTCAGCCAGGGAGGTGAGCATGCTGAACCGGATCGTCGCCCATTTCCAGGATGGCAATCTGTTGCGGGGTCATACCGTGGATTTCTTCCCGGCCCGGGACGAGTTCCACCTGGTGCTGGCGGAGGAGGGGAAACCGGTGGAAGTGCGGGTGGCCGACCTCAAGGGCCTGTTCTTCGTCCGGGACCTGAAGGGCGACGGCATGCGCAAGAAATCCAACCAGTACGATCCCAACGACCACGGCCTGGGCCGGAAGGTCCGGGTGGTCTTCAAGGACGGGGAGGTGCTGCAGGGGTTCACCCAGGTGTACCAGCCCGGGCGCAGCGGCTTCTTCCTGGTCCCCGCCGACAAGCACGCCAACACGGAGCGATGCTACGTGGTCGCCACAGCCACCCGGGAGGTGCGGATCCTCTGATCCTGGGTGAGGGCCCTGGTAAATTGGTATTTCAAAAAATCTGGACTCCAGCAAGAATGCAATAACTACATTCCAGCGCTTGGGGGGTCCACCATGATGAATCAAATCATCGCGCACTTTCAGGACGGGAAAGTGATGCGCGGTCACACCATGGATTTCCTTCCCACCAAGGACCGCTTCCACCTGATCCCCTCGGACCAGGGGCCGGACGCCAAGCCGGTGGAGATCCTGCTGGTGGACCTCAAGGGCGTGTTCTTCGTCAAGGACCTGAAGGGCGACGGCAATCGGCAGAAGCTCAACTACTTCAACCCCAACGATCCGCCCCTGGGCCGCAAGATCCGGGTCAGCTTCAAGGACGGGGAAGTCCTGCAGGGATACACCCAGGCCTACCAACCCGGCCGCCCCAGCTTCTTCGTCATCCCGGCCGACAAGAGTTCCAACACCGAGCGAGTCTTCGTCCTGGCCGCGGCCACCAAGGAAGTGCGGCTGATCTAGTCCTACCGGGGCGTCCGGGTTCCGGTCGGCGGCAGATCGTGTCGGCCGGGTTCCTCGGCCTCGCGCCGCCCCACCGGTGCTCGGCTTCGTCAGCCCGCGCTGCGCACGGCCTGGCGAAGCACTCGCTATCTCGTCGGGGCCGACCGGAGGACCAAGGTATCGGTGACTTCGGGGCGGACTGCGGGAAGCGCTTCCGCAACCTTCACAGGTCCTCCCATGCCAGCTGATCCAAGCAGATTCGCCAAGCCCCGTCAGCCAGCAATGACGCTTTCAAACTGACGCGCAAGTCACCGACCCCAAAGTCCGATGCGGCTCGACGGCAGGTGGCCGTGAATCGGAGTGCGCACGCACCCCGATTCACGGCCACCAAAGGTGTGGCGGCGCGAACCCACGGAACCCGCATGGCGGGCCTGCCGCCGGGCCGGAACCCGGACGCCCCAGCAGGACTAGAACCAGGGGGTCGTTTCGCGGCACCGGGCCTCGAACGCCTCCACCGGGGCGATGCCGCGCAGGGTCTGCTCGATTTCGTCCAGGCCTTCCAGAAGGACGCCCCGGGCCCAGGGATCGGCGCGGAAGGGGAAGTCCAGGGCGCCGGCGCGCACCCGCTGGGCCGCCAGGTCCACTTCCAGCGGACCCTGGTGGGCCGCCAGGGCGCGCAGGGACTCCATGGGCAGCACCCCGGGGAGGATGCCGTTCTTCACGGCGTTGGTGTGGAAGATGTCGGCGAAGGATGGCGCCAGCACCGCCCGGATGCCGAAGTCCAGCAGCGCCCAGGGGGCGTGCTCCCGGCTGGAGCCGCAGCCGAAATTGGCCCCGGCCAGGAGGATGCTCGCCGTGCGGCCCGGCTCCCGGTTGAGGACGAAACCCGGCTCCTCGCTGCCGTCCTCCCGGTAGCGCAGGTCGTGGAACAGGTGGCAGCCCAGGCCCCGGCGGTGGATGGTCTTGAGGAACTGCTTGGGGATGATCAGGTCCGTGTTGATGTTGTCCTGGAGCATGGCCGCGGCCAGGCCGGCATGGCAGATGAAGGGCTGCATATCACGCTCCTACAGGAAGTCCCGCACGTCGGCCAGGCGTCCGGCCACCGCCGCGGCGGCGGCCATGCCCGGGGAGACCAGATGGGTGCGCCCCAGCCGGCCCTGGCGTCCCTCGAAATTGCGGTTGCTGGTGCTGGCGCAGCGTTCCCCGGGACTGAGGCGGTCCTCGTTCATGCCCAGGCACATGGAGCACCCGGCCTCCCGCCACTGGCAGCCGGCGGCCAGGAACACCGCATCCAGGCCCTCCGCTTCCGCCTGGGCCTTCACCAGCCCGCTGCCGGGCACCACCAGGACCCGCACCCCCGGGGCCACGCTGCGGCCCCGCAGCACCGCCGCCGCCTCGCGCAGGTCCTCGATGCGGCCGTTGGTGCAGGAGCCGATGAACACCGCGTCCACCGCCAGGTCGCGGAGGGGCTGGCCGGGCTGGATGCCCATGTAGTCCAGGGCCTGCTGCACCTGGGCCGCCGCCTCGGGGCTGGAGGCCTGGGACGGCAGGGGCGCCCGGCCCAGGATGGAGGTGACCATCTCCGGATTGGTGCCCCAGGTCGCCTGGGGTTCCAGGTGGTCCACGTTCAGCGCCAGTTCCCGGTCGAACACGGCGTCCGGGTCCGTGGCCAGGGTGCGCCAGGCGGCCACCGCCTGGTCCCAGGCCGGCCCGGCGGGGGCCATGGGGCGGCCCTTCAGGTAGGCGAAAGTCACCTCGTCCGGGGCCACCATGCCGGTGCGGGCGCCCGCCTCGATGGCCATGTTGCACAGGGTCATGCGGGCTTCCATGGACAGGGCGCGCACCACCGGGCCGGCGAACTCCAGCGCGCAGCCGGTGCCCCCGGCGGTGCCGATGCGGCCGATGAGGTGCAGGACCAGGTCCTTGGCCCCGACCCCCCGGGGCAGGTTCCCTTCGCAGGTGATGCGGAACGTGCGGGCGCGCTTCTGCACCAGGGTCTGGGTGGCCAGGACGTGCTCCACCTCGCTGGTGCCGATGCCGAAGGCCAGGGCCCCGAAGGCCCCGTGGGTGCTGGTGTGGCTGTCGCCGCAGACGATGGTGGTGCCGGGCAGGGTGAAGCCCTGCTCGGGGCCGACGATGTGCACGATGCCCTGGCGGGGGTCCAGCAGGGGGATGTACGGCACCCGGAAGGCCGGATCCTGGACGTTGCGTTCCAGGGTCTCCACCTGCAGGCGGCTGGTGGGGTCCTGGATGCCCAGGTGGCGGTCGGTGGTGGGCACGTTGTGGTCCGCCACCGCCAGGGTGCGGCCCGGCCGGCGCACGCTCCGGCCCGCCAGCTGCAGCCCCTCGAAGGCCTGGGGGCTGGTCACCTCGTGCACCAGGTGGCGATCGATGTAGAGGAGGGCCGCGCCGTCCCCCCGCGCTTCCACCACGTGGCTATCCCAGAGCTTGTCGTAGAGGGTGGAGCGGCTCATGCCGACACCTCGCAGCAGCAGCCACCGCTGCCGGCGGGAGCGTCCTTGCCGGCCGCCTTGGCCAGGCACTGGCGGATGGCCTCCCCCATGCCCCGGGTGCCCACCCGGGCCGGCTGGCAGGCCAGGTCGGCGGTGCCGAACCCCTGGTCCAGGGCCGCGCCCACCGCCGCCTCCAGGGCCGCGGCCTCCGCCTCCAGGCCCAGGCTGTAGCGCAGGAGCATGGCGGCGCTGCCGATGGCCCCCACCGGATTGGCCAGGTCCTTGCCGGCCAGGTCCGGGGCCGAGCCGTGCACCGGCTCGTAGAGCCCCACCCTGCCCCCCAGGCTGGCGCTGGGGAGCATGCCCAGGCTGCCGGTGAGCACCGCCGCCTCGTCGCTGAGGATGTCCCCGAACAGGTTGTCGGTGAGCACCACGTCGAAGCTGGCGGGCCGGGCCACCAGGGCCATGGCGCAGGCGTCCACGTACAGGTGCTCCAGGGCCACGTCCGGGTACTCCTTGGCCATCTGCGTCACCACCCGCCGCCACAGCTGGCTGGCCTCCAGGACGTTGGCCTTGTCCACGCTGGTGACCTTGCGCCGGCGCCGGCGGGCCAGGTCGAAGGCGTACCGGGCCACCCGCTCCACTTCCGGGACCGAATAGGCCAGGGTGTTCACCCCCCGGTCCGCGTCCAGGCTGCGGGGCTCGCCGAAGTACAGGCCCCCGGCCAGCTCCCGCACCACCAGGAGGTCGGTGCCCCGCACCACGTCCTCCCGCACCGGCGAGGAACGCACCAGGGCCGGGTGCAGCACCGCCGGGCGCAGGTTGGCGTATGCGCCCAGGCCCTTGCGCAGGGCCAGCAGCCCGCTTTCAGGCCGGCGTCCGGAGGGCAGGCCGTCGTGGCGGGGGTCGCCCACGGCGCCCAGCAGCACAGCGTCCGCTTCCAGGCAGGCGTCCAGGGTGGCCCTGGGCAGGGGCTCGTTGAAGGCGTCGATGGCATAGCCGCCCACCGGGTGGCTCTGGAAGGCGAAGGAATGGCCGAAGATCCGGGCCACCTGGCCCAGGCAGGCCACCGCCTCGCGGATCACCTCCGGCCCGATGCCGTCGCCGGGCAGCACTGCGATTCGAACGTGCATCCAGACTTCCTTTCAGGCTTGGGCGTGCAGGGGTTCCGGGGCCGGCTGGGTCCGGCGCACCGCCTTGTTCACGGCGTTGAGGTAGGCCTGGGCGCTGCTGCCCACGATGTCGGTGGCGGCCGCCTTGCCGGTGACCACCCCGGTGGGGAAGCGCACCCGCAGGAACACCTCGCCCAGGGCGTCGGCGCCGCCGGTGACCGCGACGATGCGGTAGTCCAGCAGCTCGCCCGGCAGGCCGGAGATGCGGTCGATGGCCTCGAACACCGCGTTCACCGGGCCGTCCCCGTGGGCGGTCTGGGTGGTCTCCTTCTCCCCGTCGAACAGGATCACCAGGGCCGTGGCCACCGAGAAGGTGCCGGCGGTGGCCTGCACCGCCCGCAGCTGGAACGGGCCCGAGGCGTCCGCGACCACGTCGTTGACCAGGGCCACCAGGTCTTCGCTGAAGATCTCCTTCTTCTGGTCCGCCAGGCGGGTGAACAGGTGGTAGGCCTGGGTCAGGGCCTCGCTGTCCAGGGCGTAGCCCAGGTCCCGCAACCGCTGGTCCAGGGCGTGCCGGCCGCTGTGCTTGCCCAGCACCAGGCTGCTGGTCTTCACGCCCACGCTCTCGGGGGTCATGATCTCGTAGGTGGTGGGGCTGGCCATGACCCCGTGCTGGTGGATGCCCGCCTCGTGGGCGAAGGCGTTGCGCCCGACGATGGCCTTGTTGGGCTGCACCGGCACGCCGGTGATGTTGGAGAGCATCTGGCTGGTCCGGTACAGCTCCTGGGTGGCGATGCCGGTGTCGAAGGGCAGCCGGTCCCGGCGCACCCTCAGGGCCATCACCACCTCCTCCAGGGAGCAGTTGCCGGCCCGCTCGCCGATGCCGTTGATGGTGCACTCCACCTGGCGCGCCCCCGCCTCCACCGCGGCCAGGCTGTTGGCCACCGCCAGGCCCAGGTCGTTGTGGCAGTGCACGCTCAGGATGGCCTGGTCCAGGGCGGGCACCCGCCGGCGCAGCTCCTTCAGCATCCCGGCGAACTCTTCCGGGACGGCGTAGCCCACCGTGTCCGGGATGTTGATGACCGTGGCGCCTTCCGCCAAAGCCGCCGCCACGATCTCGCTCAGGAAGGACAGGTCGCTGCGGGTGGCGTCCTCGGCGCTGAACTCCACGTCCGGGGTGTGGTCCTTGGCCCGGCGCACCGCGTCCCGGGCCATGGCCAGCACCTCGCCGCGGTTCTTCTTGAGCTTGTGGAGCATGTGGATGTCGGAGGTGGCGATGAAGGTGTGGATGCGGGGGCGGGCGGCGTCCCGGATGGCCTCCCAGGCCCGGTCGATGTCCGCCGGGATGGTGCGGCACAGGGCGGCGACGATGGGCTCCCGCACTTCCCGGGCCACCATCTGCACCCCGGCGAAGTCGTCCTGGCTGGCCACCGGGAACCCCGCTTCGATGGCCGACACCTTCAGGGCCGCCAGCTGGTGGGCCAGGCGCAGCTTCTCCGAGGGCTGCATGGAGCAGCCGGGGCTCTGCTCCCCGTCCCGGAGGGTGGTGTCGAAGATGTGGATGGGTACGGATTCGAGCTGCATGGCCGGATCCTTGGAGGTTGAGGTTACAGTGGGCCCCGGGAAATGCCGTGGCGTCCATCCTTATTGGCCTTTTTTGCAAATCCATAAGCGGCCCCAATGGAATTGTGCTTCCCAGGCAGCCGGCCCCCGGCCTCACAATGGATCCAGGAGGCGACGGTCATGCTGCACGTGGTGGTCACCATGACGATCAAGGAAGGGCGGATGGAGGCGTTCCTGGACCTGTGCCGGGAGCTGCGCCCCAAGGTGCTGGCGGAGCCCGGCTGCCTGGCCTACGACTACACCCGGGAGGTGCCGGGGCCCTTCGGCCGGCCCGTGGACGCGAACCGGGTCACCCTGCTGGAGCGCTGGGCGTCCCCGGAGGCGCTCCAGGCCCACCTGGCCGCCAAGCACCTGAAGGAGACCGGGGCGCGCATGGCGGACCTGCGCGCCAGCGTGGAGGTCCGCTGCACGGAGCCGATTTTCTGAAGGAGGACTTCCATGGCCTCCCGAGCCCCGGCGCGGTACCTGTGGTCCGCTGACTGGGCCCGCCACGCCCGGATGATCCTGGGGGAGGCGCTGCGCGCCTTCGCGCGCAACTCGGATTTCCGCCAGGCGTCCAGCCTGGCCTTCTACAGCACCCTCGCCCTGCTGCCCACCCTGCTGCTGCTCACCTTCCTGGTGGGCCTGGGCATCGGCTCCTCTTCGGAGGCCATGCAGCAGACTTCGCGCCTGGTCCACCGGGTGATGCCCCGGTTCGGCGAGGTGGTCCTGCGGGAGGTGCGGGCCCTGGCCAACTACCCCCGCACCGCCGGGATCCTGAACGTGCTGGTGCTCGCCTGGACCCTCACCCCCCTGGTGGGGAGCCTGCGGGAGGTGCTGGAGGGCCTGTTCAAGATCCGCCGGCCGCGCCCGCTCCTCACCGGCATGCTCATGGACCTGGCCATCGGCGTGGGCTTCATCACCGGCCTGGCGCTGGTGTGCGGGGCGGGGGTGGCGGCGCAGTTCCTGGGGGGCCACGGGGTGCGCCTGCCGGTCCTGCTGGGGTCGGTCCTGCCCTTCGGGATGGCGGTGGCCCTGGCCTGGGGGGTGATGGCCGCCTTCACCACCGGGGTGCGCCCGGCCCACCTGCTGGCGGGGGCCTGCGCCACCGCCGTGCTTTGGTTCCTGCTGCGCCCGGCCTTCATCCTGCTGCTCACCTACGACGAAGGCTTCGGCGTGGCCTTCGGCGCCTTCCGGTCCATCTTCCTGGTGGTGATCTGGCTCTACTACTCCCTGGCCATGCTCCTGCTGGGCGCCGAGGTGGCGGCGGCCCTGCACCGCGGCGAGACCCTGCTCATCCGCCGGCTCCTGGACGGCCGGGGCAGGCTCCCCCTCAGGTCCCGGGAGCGCCTGGTGCTGGAGGTCCCGGCCGGGTGGGTGTTCTGCCGGGAGGGGGAGACGGGGGGCGACATGTACTTCCTGCTGGAGGGGGCCGTGAGCGTGGTCAAGGCCGGGCGGGAAGTGGCCCGGCTGGAGCAGGGCGCGTTCTTCGGGGAGATGGCCTTCCTGCTGGGGCAGGCCCGCACCGCCACGGTCCAGGCCCAGGCGCCTTGCCGCTGCGTGCTGGTGCACCGGAAGAACTTCGAGGCGCTTCTGCGGGAGTTCCCGGACCTGGTGCAGGCCATGCTGGTGGAGATGGCCCGGCGCCTGCGGGACCACACGGAACGGTCCCTGGAGGCGAAGGAGGCGGAACCCGGGCCCGGGGGCCCTGACCGTCCATCCGGGTAGATCCCGCAGAATGGAACCGGGGTGCCGGGAACGGCATCAGAAGAGAGTTCAAGGACGGTTCCGATGATGCTGCCGAGCATGCAATGGCCCTACGAGCGCGTGCTCATGCGGCTGGGGCTGGCCTTGTGCACCGGCCTGCTGGTGGGCCTGGAACGGGAGCGGCGGGCCAAGGAGATCGGCATGCGGGCGTTCGCCTTCGCCTCCCTGCTGGGGTGCCTGGGCGGCCTGCTGGGACCCGCCTTCGCCCTGGCCGCCCTGGGCATGCTCACCGGGCTGGTGACGCTGGTGACCCTGGACCACCTGCGCCACAAGCAGGGCATCGAACTCACCACCTCCGCCGCCCTCCTGGTCATGGGCTGCGCAGGCATCCTGTGCGGCCAGGGGCACACCCTCACCCCGGTGGCGGTGGCGGTCATCGCCACGGCCCTGCTGGCCTGGAAGACTCCCCTCACCGGGTTCAGCCTGGGCCTGACCGAAGCGGAGTTGCGCTCGGCCATCCTGTTCGCCCTCCTGGCCTTCGTCATCTACCCGGCCCTGCCGGAAGGGTCCGTCGGGCCCTGGGCCGCCCTGGAACCCCGCACCGCCTGGATGACGGTGCTGCTGCTGGCCGGCATCAGCTTCGTGAACTACGTGCTGTGGAAGATCTACGGCGCCCAGGGGTTGGAGTTCACCGGCTTCCTGGGGGGCCTGGTGAACAGCACCGTCACCGTGAGCGAGATGGCCGCCCGGGTGAAGGATACCGACGGCCGCCTGGCCGACCAGGCGGACCGGGGCATCATGCTCGCCACCGCCGCCATGCTGGTGCGCAACCTGGTGCTGCTGGCCCTGCTGGCGCCGGCGCTGGTGGCCTCCACCCTGCTGCCCATGGGGCTGATGCTGGGCGCCAGCGTCGGCGCCAGCTGGCACAGGCACCGGAATTGCCAGGCCGAAGCCGGGCCGCGCATGGAGCTCGGCTCCCCGTTCTCCCTGCTGGAGGCCCTGCGTTTCGGCCTGATCTTCCTGGTGCTGCAGGTGGCCGGGGTGGTGGCCCAGCGGCTGCTGGGCCAGCCGGGCGTCTACGCCACCGCGCTGCTGGGCGGCCTGGTGTCCAGCGCCAGCGCCGTGGCGGCCCTGGCGGCCATGTGCGGGAAGGGCTTGCTTCCGGCCCGGCTGGGCGGCAGCGCGGCCATGCTCGCCTGCCTGGCCAGCACACTCATGAACGTGCCGTTCCTGGTGCGCTCCCGGCACCGGTCCTTCCTGCGCAAGGCCGGCGCCCACACCGCCCTGGTGCTGCTCCTGGGGCTGGCCGGGATCCTGGTCCAGAACCTCCTGGCCGGGCGCCTGGCGGGGCTCCGCGGAGCCATCTTCCGTTCGGCCTGAGCGCGCTCGATCCGGGCACGCCGCGGCCAACCGTTCACCAGTGGAACGTCAGGTCCACCCCCTGGGCCGCGAAACGGAACGCCGCCCGGGCCGGGGCGGCATCCCGGTCCTGCTCCAGGGCCCACTGGGCCTGGCGCACCAGCAGGGCCAGGCCCAGGGTGCGGCCCAGGGTCAGGGCGAAGCGCCGGACCCCGGCCTCGTCGACCCCGGGCCACCTGGCCTGGGCCTGGTCCAGGACCTGGCGCGCGGCCCCCGTCGGCAGGGCCAGCATCCGGTGCCGCGCCTCCCCCAGCAGGGCCTCCAGGTGCGCCCGGAAGGCCGGGAAACCGCACCCGCCCAGGGCCTTCATCGCCTCCAGGGCCAGCACGTCGGTGGTGCCCTCCCAGATGCTCAGCACCTGGGCGTCCCGCAGCAGCACCGGCAGCCCGGTGTCCTCCACGTAGCCGGCGCCGCCGAAGCACTCCAGCAGCTCGCTGCAGCCGGCCACCGCCTGGCGGGCGGTGGTGAGCTTCACCAGGGGGGTGATGACGCGCTGCAAGGCCGGGTCCCCGGCCCCGTGCTCCACCTGGCCCAGCCATTCCACCGCGTGGAAGGCCAGGTGGAAGGCCGCCTGGGCTTCCGCCTCCAGTCCTGCCAAGGTGTCCAGGTACAGGGGCTTCTGGGCCAGGGGCGCGCCGAAGGCCTCCCGCTTGCCGGCGTAGTCCCAGGCCAGGAGCAGGCCGTGGCGCAGCAGGCTGGCGGCGGTGACCGCGTTCCAGGTGCGGGTGACGTTGAGCATGGGCGCCATGGCCCGGATGCCGTCCTTCAGCTGCCCCACCGGGGTCGCCTCCATGCCGTCCAGGTCCAGCTCCCCGGTGGGCAGCTTGCGGGTGCCCAGCTTGTCCTTGAGGCGGTTGAGGGTGAAGCCGTTGGGCGAGCCGTCCGGGCGCCGGGTCTCCACGTAGAACAAGGCCAGGCCTTTGCCTCCGGGCGGGTTGCCCAGGGGCCGGGCCAGGGTCAGGGCCATGGGCGAGGCGGCGGCGGAGGTGAACCACTTGCGCCCGTAGAGGCGCCACCGGCCGTCTTCCTCCAGGCGGGCCTCGGTGGTGGAGCGGCCGACGTCGGAGCCCCCGGTGCTCTCGGTCATCCACTGGCCGGACGTCCAGACCCGCTCCGGGTCCCGGGCGATGAGGCGGGGCACCGCCCGCTCCGCCAGCGCCCGGTTGCCGCTGTCCAGCAGGGTGCGGGCGGCCCCGTCGGACATGGCCAGGGGGCAGGTGTACACGTCGCTGCCGGGGTGGAACAGGTGCACCAGGGCGAACTGGTGGGTCCGGGAATGGATCCCGTGGGCGTCCTCGTACGGGATGGCCACCAGGCCCCGCTCCGCCGCCACCCGCTCCGCCTCCCGCCACACCCGGGTCACGTCGATCCGGTCGACGCGGTTGCCCCAGGGGTCGAAGGGGATGTGCCGGGGCTCCGCGAGGCGGTCCTGGAGGGACAGGGCGCGCATGGCCAGGGCGGTGGCGCCCATGGCCTGGAGGGAGGGCTCGATGTCCGCCAGGAGGCCCGGGGGTAGCGCCCGCCGCAGGTGCCCCCGGAGAACCGTGTCGGCTTGATACGGATCGGGCAGGTCGGGGGCAGGCTGGATGAAGGGCATGACCGATGCACTATAGGTCGTCGGTGGCCGGGAAGCAACGCCGCGGCCTGGCGGCGCTCCCGGCCGATCAGTTGAAGTAATCAACTCCGGCCTGGAACAGCTCCATGTCCTTCGTTCCCGGCACGTTGAACCACACATGCGGCGTGTACCGCTCCGCATGGGCCATCTTCCCCAGCACCCGCCCGTCCGGGCTGGTGAGGCTCTCGATGGCCAGGGCGCTGCCGTTGGGGTTGTAGTCCAGGTCCATGGACGGCCGGCCCTGGCCATCCACGTACTGGGTGGCCACCTGGCCCCTGGCCAGGAGGTCCCGCAGCAGGGCGTCCGGACCCACCACCCGCCCTTCCCCATGGGCGATGGCCACGGTGTGCACGGCGCCGGGGGCGAGGCGGGCGAACCAGGGGCTCCGGTCCGAGACCACCCGGGTCCAGGCGAAGCGGCTGGTGTAGCGCAGGCTGTTGAAGGTGAGGGTGGGATCCTCGGGGCCCAGTTCCCGGATCTCCCCGTACGGCACCAGGCCGAGCTTGATGAGGGCCTGGAAGCCGTTGCAGATGCCCAGCAGCAGCCCGTCCCGGGCCTCGAGCAGGTCGCGCACCGCGTCCTTCACCCGGGCGTTGCGGTAGGCGGCGGCGATGAACTTGCCGCTGCCCTCGGGTTCGTCTCCGGAGGAGAAGCCGCCGGGGATCACCAGGATCTGGGCCCGGCCGATGGCCCGGGCCATGGCGTCCAGGGATGCCTCCACCGCCTCCGGGTTCAGGTTGCGGAACACCACCGTCTCGGTCACGGCCCCGGCCCGTTCGAAGGCCTGGGCAGTGTCGTACTCGCAGTTGGTGCCCGGAAACACGGTGAGCACCACCCGCGGGCGGGCGACCTTGACCGCCGGGGCGGGACGGCTCACGGCCGGCACCGGGGCGAAGGGTGGCAGCGGGGGCGCCGGCTCCTCGTCCAGGCGGGTGGGGAACACCGGCTCCAGGGGCGCTTCCCAGGCCGCCTCCAGCGCGGCCAGGTCCAGGACCTCGGCGCCAACCCGGATCCGCCCGTGCCCGGCGGTGGCGCCCAGGCGGCTCCAGCGGAGCCCGTCGAGGGCCGCGTCCGGGCCGGCCTCCAGTTCCAGCACGAAGGCGCCGGGACGGGGGGCGAACCAGTCGCCGGGTTCCCGGGGCTCCAGGTCGAGGCCCACACCGTTGCCGAAGGCCATCACCGACAGGGCCGGGGCGAGGCCGTCCAGGCCCAGGACCTTGGCCGCCAGGACCCGGCCCTCCCGCACCAGGGCGCCCACCCGCCCGAAGGCGGTATCCAGGGCCGCCCAGTCGGGCAGGTGCTCCGGGGTGCGGGGCAGGTCCACCAGCACCACCGGGTGGCCGGAGCCTTTGAACTCGGGGCTGGCCACCTGGTCGGCCCGCACCACGCCCACGGCGAACGCCACCAGGGTGGGCGGCACATCCAGGTCCATGAAGGTGCCGGACATGGAATCCTTGCCGCCGATGGCCGGGGCGCCCAGGGCCAGTTCCGCGTGCAGGGCGCCCAGGAGGGCGGCGGCGGGCTGCCCCCAGCGCCGGGGATCGTCCATGGGCTTGCCGAAATACTCCTGCAGGGTGAAGCGCACGCGCCGGTGGTCGGCGCCCACCGCCGCCAGGCGCGCGGCGGCCAGGACGTGGGCCCACACGGCGCCGTGGAAGGGGCTCCAGCGGCTCACCTCAGGCAGGAAGCCGTGGCTCATGGCGCTGGCGGTGCGGGTCGCCCCGCCCGGGACCGGGAACTTGGCCACCATGGCCTCGGCAGGGGTGCGCCGGCGCCGGCCGCCGTACGGGGCCAGCACCGTGGCGGCGCCGATGCTGCAGTCGAACTTCTCGGCGAGGCCACGCTGGCTGCAGGCGTTCAGCTCCTGGAGGGCGGCCGCCCAGCGCCGGCCCAGGCCACCTTCCGCCAGCGCCGGCGTCTGGAACGGGTGCCGGTCCGGATCCGGGGCGGCGATGGCCGCCCGGGTCTCCTGGGGCGCGCCGTTGGTGTCCAGGAAGGCCCGGCTCAGGTCGGCGACGGTGTGCCCGCGCCAGGCCATGCGCAGCCTGGGCTCGGCGGTCACCTGCGCCACCCGGGTGGCTTCCAGGTTCTCCTGGGCGGCCAGGGCCAGGAGCGCGGGCTCGTCCTCCCGGGCCACCACCACCGCCATGCGCTCCTGGCTCTCGGCGATGGCCAGCTCGGTGCCGTTGAGGCCTTCGTACTTGCGGGGCACCACGTCCAGGTCCACCTGGATGCCCGGGGCCAGTTCGCCGACGGCCACCGCCACGCCCCCCGCCCCGAAGTCGTTGCACTTCTTCACCAGGCGGCAGAATTCGGGCTTGCGGAACAGCCGCTGCAGCTTGCGCTCCATGGGCGGATCGCCCTTCTGCACTTCCGCTCCGCAGGTCTCGATGGACCGCTCGGTGTGGGCCTTGGAGCTGCCGGTGGCGCCGCCGATGCCGTCCCGGCCGGTGCGCCCCCCCACCAGGATGATCACGTCCCCGGGAACGGGCTCCTCCCGGCGCACCTGGGCCCGGGGTACCGCCCCCACCACCGCGCCGATCTCCATGCGCTTGGCCACGTAACCCGGGTCGTAGTACCTCCACCACCTGCCCGGTGCACAGGCCGATCTGGTTGCCGTAGGCGGCGAAGCCCTGGGCGGCCTCCTGGGTGATCTTGCGCTGGGGCAGCTTGCCCGGGAGGGTCTCGGCCACCGGCACGCGCGGATCGCCGCTGCCGGTGACGCGCATGGACTGGTACACGTAGGCGCGCCCGCTGAGGGGGTCCCGGATGGCCCCGCCCAGGCAGGTGGCGGCGCCGCCGAAGGGCTCCACTTCGGTGGGGTGGTTGTGGGTCTCGTTCTTGAACATGAGCAGCCAGGGCTCGACGCCCCGGGGGGCGGCACCGTTCTCCACGTCCACGATCATGGAGCAGGCGTTGATTTCGCTGGAGACCTCCTGGTCCTCCAGGCACCCGGCGGCGCGCATGGCCCGGGCCGGGAGCAAGGCCATGTCCATGAGGCACTCGGGGTGCTCAGCCAGTCCGTCCCCGAACACTTCCCGGCGCAGGTCCCGGTAGCGCTCATAGGCCTCCCGGATGGGCCGGGCCAGGGGCCCCTCCTCCACCGCCACGTCCCGCACCCGGGTGAGGAAGGTGGTGTGGCGGCAGTGGTCGGACCAGTACGTGTCCAGCAGCCGCAGTTCCGTCTCGGTGGGGTCCCGGCGCTCCTGGTCCCGGAAATAGGCCTGGGTGTGCTCCAGGTCCGCCAGGGTCATGGCCAGGCCCAGGTCCTGGCGCAGGCCCCGCAGCTGGTCCCCGGAGGCGGACCCGAACCCGTCCAGGGTCTTGACCTCTTCCGGTTCCGGCAGGGCCGGGTTCAGGGTTTCGGGCTTGGCCTGGGACGCCTCCCGGCTGTCCACCGGGTTCACCAGGTAGGCGCGGATCTTCTGCAGTTCATCGGGAGCGAGGGCGCCCCGGAGCACGTACACCCGGGCCCCGGCCACCGTGGGCCGGACGCCGTGGGTGAGCAGCTGCAGGCACTGGGCGGCGCTGTCCGCGCGCTGGTCGTACTGCCCGGGCAGGTATTCCACCGCCAGGGCCGTCTCCCGGGCCGCGAGGGGCAGAACCTCGTCGTACACCAGGTCCACCGGCGGTTCGGCGAACACCGTCCAGCGGGCCCCGGCCAGCTGGTCGTCCCGGAGCCCCTCCACGTCGTAGCGCACCACCAGCCGCACCCCTTCCAGGCCGCGGATGCCCAGGTGCTCGCGCAGGTCATGGAACAGCTTGCGGGCCTCCACGGCGAACGCAGGCTTTTTCTCCACGAACAGGCGGCGGATGGCGGGCATGGAGGTTCCCTGAAAATCGAAGGGCCGCTGGAATGCGGCCTGATCTGCCGGCCAGTATAGCAGGAGTGGCTGGAGGGCCTGGTCTTCCGGCCGTGCGGGGGCTCAGGGATGCCACTCGCCGGCGTAGAGGTGGCGGCCCGCCCAGTCCAGCCCGCCGGGGTGGTTCATCAGGGCCTCGGCGGCTTCGGGGAAGCGGCGGCACCAGCCCATGAAGGCGTTGGCGGCAGGCTGGTGGTCCCGGGCGATGGTGTCGAAGTACTCCCAGCCGGGGTGGGTGGCGGCGAAGGCGCGGACGCCTTCGCCCGGGTGGCCGATGGACCAGGTGGCGAAGGCGTGGGCGCGTTCGGTGTGGTGACCGTCCCACTCGAAGAAGAGGCGGGCGGCGTCGGGGTGGGCATGCACCCAGCCTCCCAGGGCCCGGGCGGCATCGGGGTGGTTGTGCTCCCAGGTCTCGATGCCCCCTGGCGCGTGGGCGGCAACGGCGGGGCGGGCGCAGCCGGCGCCGACGACGGCCAGCAGGGTGCCGGCGAAGATGCAGGTCGGCCAGAATCGAGAGGCCATGGTCTCCTCCTGAAGGGTGTTCGGTCATGAGATGCCGCCCATCCGGACTAGGTTTACCGGAGGTGCCGGCCGGCCCGCATTTGCCGGAGCCGGGCCGGCGCTGTCCGGCTCGGCTCCGGGCAGGGCCGTCCCGCCCCGCTTCAGGAGCACAGCCTGATTTCGACCCGTTCCTTGCCCTTGCCGATGTTGTCCCGCTTCAGGCGGATGGGCCCGATCTCGCCGGTGGCCCGCACATGGGTGCCCCCGCACGGCACCCGCGAAAACCCTTCGATCTCCCAGTACCGGCGCTCGCTGGCCTCGTCCTGGAAGGCGCACCGGATGGGCAGGTCGGAGCTGATGATGCGGTTGGCTTCGGCTTCGATCCCTGGGAGCAGCGGGGTGATGCTCTGGGGCCAGGCGAAATCGATCCGGGCCTTGTCCTGGGCGATGTGGGCGCCGATCTTCTCGGCCTGCGGCAGGGCCCGGGTGACCAGCTCCAGCACCAGCTCGGCGGCGAAATGCAGGCGCATGAGCCGGTGGCGCCGCGGCCAATCGATGGCCACGGTCACCGGCTGCCCGGGCTGCAGGCCATGGCCTTCCGGAAGGGTGTAGACGATCTCCAGGCCTTCCTTGCGCGCCTGGAGCACCTCATGCCCGCCGATGGTGCCCGCATCGCTTTCCTGGCCGCCCGAAAAGGCGAAAAAGATGGTGGAGCGGACGGTGACTTCCGGCCCGCGCACCGTTGCCACCACCGTCGTGTGGGTGGCGGCGTACGGGTCTTCCCAGAACGTTTTCTTGGTCATGCTCGCACCTTCAGTGAGTTCCCGTCTTCCCGGCCGGGACAGCGGACCCCATGCCCGCCAGCATGACTGCACTCTATCAGGGCGCCGGGGAGGTTCCGCTGCAGGCACGCAGTTTGCTTCAAATTTGTTCAGGAGGCAACTTATGTCGAGCGTGCTTGGCATGAATTCCAATCTCTGGTTGACTCAGGCCACCGCTTCCCAGTAGACCGGAACCACCCAGGACACCCAGTCGGCAGTGGATGCCTTCGCGGCGCTGTTCGCCCAGGCTTTGGCCCTCCAATGCCAGGCACAAACAGCCGGGACCACGGGGGCCGCCAGCACCAGCACCGGGACCACCGGAGTCCAGAGCACCGCCACGTCAGGCCAGACGGCGATCAGTTCCGACCTGGGCACCCTGAGCCAGGCCTTGAGCGGCGGCAACCTGGCCGCGGCCCGGCAGGCGTTCCAGTCCCTGCAGAATGACCTGCAGAACGACCTCCAGGGCGCCCAGCAGACCCATCACCACCATCACCATCACCACAGCTGGGCCACGGCCCAGTCCGGCCAGGATGGCCAGGGTGCAAGCACCAGCGGGACCGGAACCACCACCGGGAGCATCGGCGCTTCCACGGCGTCCTAGTAGAACGATTCTCAAATAACATTGCTTATCAGTCTCAACCTTCACCCGTACCAGACCTGCTTGGTTAAGGTATTTCAGTTTTTATCCATTTTTTCATCCCCGTTGATCCCCTTCATCCCCGGCCAAAGGCTTTTCCATCCATGCCGCCGAGACCATGGTCCAGGCCAGGCGCTTCGGGTGTTTCGCGCGACTCGCCCTAGGACGACAGCCCCGGCATGGTGAACCCGGCCTCCTCCAGCTCCCGGACGAGGCTCCCCGCGTCCTCCAGGGCCACCAAGGGCGGACGCACGGTGCTCCACTCCGGGTCCCGGGCGTAGTGGGCCAGGACGGCCTTGAGCTGCGGGATGAGGTTGCCCCGGGTCTGGAGGATCGCCCGGACCCGGTCGATGCCCGCCTGCAGCTGATCCGCTCCGGGGCTTCGCCATTCCCGGTAGACCCGGGCGATGGGGCCGGGATTGATGTTCGCCCCGGCGGTGATGCAGCCGGCGCCACCGGCGCGCAGGCCCCGCAGCAGGAACACCTCGCTGCCCGGGAAGATCGCCAGACCCTGGGGGGCCAGGGCCAGCAGCTTCTCGGTGTTGGCCCAGTCGCCGGAGCTGTCCTTGACGCCGGCGATGGTGGCGGGGTAGGCCTTGAACAGCCGCTCCACCACGGCCGGCGGCACCCCCACCTGGGCCACCGGCGGGATGTGGTACAGGTAGATGCGCAGGCGCACGTCGGCCACCGACTGGATCACCTGGGAGAAGTACCGGAACAGCCCTTCGTCGGACACGCCCTTGTAGTAGAAGGGGGGCAGCATCAGCACCCCGGCGCAGCCCAGGGCGGCGGCGTGGGCGGACAGGGCCACGGTCTCCGGGAACGAGCAGCAGCCGGTGCCGGGCACCAGGCAGGACGGGTCCACCCCGGAGGCCACCAGGCCTTCCAGGAGCTGCATGCGCTCTTCCAGGCTGAGGGAGTTGGCCTCGCTGGTGGTTCCGAACACCGCCAGGCCGGCGCAGCCGTTGCGCAGCAGCCAGGCGCAGTGGCGGTTGAAGCGGTCCTGGTCGGGCACCAAACGGCCGGTGAAGGGGGTCACCACCGGGGCCAGCACACCTTGCAAAGGCATCTTGAGGTTCCTTTCTTCAGGGGGTTTCCATCACCTCGGTACGGTCCCGGCCATTGGACTTGGCGCGGTACAGGGCCTGGTCGGCCTTGAGCAGGAGCTCCTCCGGGGTGATGGCCGAGGAGGGGACCTGGGAAGCGACACCCAGGCTGACGGTGATGACGGGCCCCACGGTCGACCCGCCGTGGGCCAGGTGCAGGTTGCGCACCCGGGCGCGCATGCGTTCGGCGATCATCAGGGCGTTGGCCGGATCGGTGCCCGAGAGGACCGCCACGAACTCCTCCCCCCCGTAGCGGGAGACCAGGTCGCTGGCGCGGTTGACGATCTGCAGGGCCTGGGCGATCCGCTTCAGGCACTCGTCGCCGGCCAGGTGCCCGTGCCGGTCGTTGTAGGCCTTGAAGAAGTCCACGTCGATCATGATGAGGGTGATCCACTTCTGCTCGCGCAGGGCCCGGCGCCATTCCAGGTCGTAGAAGTGCTCGAAGTAGCGCCGGTTGGGAATGGCGGTCAGGCCGTCGTAGTTGGAGATGCGCTCCAGCTGCACGTTCACCGACTCCAGCTGGCGGGTGCGCTCCTGCAGCTCGGCGTTGGCCTTCATCACCTGGCGCTGGCTGTCCAGGATCTCCTCCTGGGCCCTGATGATCTCGGAAATGTCCCGGTAGATGGCGTAGCAGGCCGCTTCCTGGCCCTCGATGACGATGGGCGAGCCGACGATGAACACCGGCAGGGTGGAGCCGTCCTTGCGCCGGCGCCGGGTCTCCAGGGTGAAGTGCCCACCCTCCATGACCATCCGGGTCAGGCGCAGGCCCTCCTCCCGCAGCTCGGGCGGCAGCACCAGCTCATCCACCGGCCGGCCCTGCACCTCCCTGGGCTGGTAGCCGAACATCCGGCAGAACTCGCTGTTGTGCAGCATGACCCGACCGCAGGGATCGAGCATGACGATGCCCTCGGCGGCGGTCTCCACCAGCTGGTCCAGGTAGGACTTCTCCTTCTGCAGGGCCGCTTCCGCCTGCTTGCGGTCGGAGATGTCCCGGTAGATGCCGTACACCGCCACCTGCCGGTCGTGGGTGATGACCGGCACGCCCAGGATGGACACGTGGATGGGCGAGCCGTCCTTGCGCCGGCGCACCGCCTCCCGGGTGATCTTCTGGCCCTTGGCCACGCTGCGGGTGATCTCGAGGGCCTCCTCGGCCGCGTCCTCCGGCGCGATCAGGTCGTCCACCGACCGCCCCTCCGCCTCCTTCTGGTCGTAGCCGAACATCCGGGTGAACTCCGCGTTGACCCGGATGATGGCGCCGGTGTTGTCGGCAATGACGATGGCCTCGGGCACCTCGTTGAACAGGTTCTCGAAGTAATCCTTGGACAGGGAGTGCCTTTTGCGCCCGGTTGTGCTTCGTTGGGTGGTGGTCAAGGGAACCCCCTGAGGGGACGGTGCCGGCACTGACATCTGGGGAGGAGATGTTGTCAGTATAACAGATTCAACAACTCCAGGCCGGGGGGGTCCCGCCGCGCCCCGTCACTCCAGGACGGCGCCGCGGCTGGCGCTGCCCACCTGGCGTGCGTAGCGCCCCAGCCAGCCGCGGGTGATCTTCGGCGCCGGGCGGGTCCAGCCGCCTTGGCGGCGGTCCAGTTCCGCCGGGTCCACCAGCAGGTCCATGCGCCGGGCCGGAAGGTCGATGCGGACCCGGTCCCCGTCCCGCACCAGGGCGATGGGGCCGCCCTCCATGGCCTCGGGGCTCACGTGGCCGATGCACAGGCCCGCGGTGCCGCCGGAGAAGCGGCCGTCGGTGATCAGGGCCACGCTGCTTGCCCAGCCCCTGCCCCTTGATCATGGAGGTGGGGGAGAGCATCTCCGGCATGCCCGGGGCCGCCCTGGGGGCCTTCGTAGCGGATGACCACCACCTGGCCGGGCTGGATCCGGCGCTGGGCCAGGGCCGGCAGGCACTCGTCCTGGCCCTCGAACACCACCGCCTCCCCCTCGAACACGAAGCAGCCGGGATCCACCCCGGCGCTCTTCACGACGGCCCCCTGGGGGGCCAGGTTGCCGAACAGCACCGCCAGCCCGCCGTCCGGGGTGAAGGGCGCCTCCAGCGTGCGGATCACGTTCCGGTCCGGCTCCGGGGCGCCGGCGATCGCCTCGCCCAGGGTGCCGCCGGTGACGGTCAGGCCGTCCAGGTGCAGGAGGCCGGGCTTGCGGGACAGTTCCTTGAGGATGGCGCTGATGCCGCCGGCCCGGTCCACGTCCTCGATGTGCACATCCGGGCGGCGAGGGCGAGACCTTGCAGATGCAGGGCGTGGCGGCGCGAGATCTCGTTGAGGCGCTCCAGCGGGATAGTCCACGCCCGCCTCGTGGGCGATGGCCAGGCCGTGCAGCACCGTGTTGGTGGAGCCGCCCATGGCCATGTCCAGGGCGAAGGCGTTGTCGCAGGGAGTCCAGGGTCACGAGGTCCCGGGGCTTCAGGTCCCGCTCGCAGCAGCTCCATGATCTGCCGGGCGGCGGCCTGGGCCAGGTCCTGGCGCCGGGGGTCCACGGCCGGGATGGTGCCGTTGCCGGGCAGGGCCAGGCCGATGGCCTCCAGCAGGCAGTTCATGGAGTTGGCCGTGAACATGCCCGCGCAGGAGCCGCAGGTGGGGCAGGCGCAGGCTTCCAGGGCCTGCCAGCTCGGCCTCGGTCATCTGCGCCGGCCTGCACCTTGCCCACGCCCTCGAACACCGTGATCAGGTCGCTGCGAGCTGCCGTCCGGCTGCGTGCCCGGCCAGCATGGGCCCGCCGGTGACGAAGATGGTCGGCACGTTCACCCGCAGGGCGCCCATGATCATGCCGGGCGTGATCTTGTCGCAGTTGGAGATGCAGATCAGGGCGTCGAAGCAGTGGGCCATGGCCATGGTCTCCACCGCAGTCGGCGATGAGTTCGCGGCTGGGCAGCGAGTAGCGCATGCCCAGGTGGCCCATGGCGATGCCGTCGTCCACGGCGATGGTGTTGAACTCGAAGGGCACGCCGCCCGCCTCCCGCACGGCCTCCTTGACCACCGCGGCGAACTCGTGCAGGTGGGTGTGCCCGGGCACGATGTCCGTGTAGGAATTGACGATGCCGATGAAGGGCTTGGAGAAGTCCTCGTCCTTGAGCCCGGTGGCCCTCAGCAGGCTGCGGTGCCCCGCCCGTTCAATGCCCATTCTTGACCGTGTCGGATCGCATGGCCGTGCTCCTTGTTCTTCATCCTAGCCAGGTCCGGGGCGGGCCCCGGACCTTCGGGCAAGCGCGAATGGATCTATTAATTTTGCCAATCGAAGATGATCACCGTTGACTTGCTTCCGGCAGACCGATACAACATGGGCATGATTTCCCTCGCCCTGGTAGACCTTTCCTCTGTGGCCATCGTTATTGGCCGCGGGGCGGGGGCTATCTAGGCAGAACACCTGAGCCACCCACCGCCCCGCACCCCAAGGTCGCGGGGCTTTTTTTATCGGAACATCAGCTTTGGAACAGAACGGCGCAACCATTCTTTGGGAATGCCTCCGGCGGGAGGGGGTGGAGGTGGTCTTCGGCTACCCCGGGGGGGCCATCCTGCCGGCCTACGACGCCATGGGCCAGTTTCCGGTGCGCCACGTCCTGGCCCGCCACGAGCAGGGCGCGGCGCACATGGCGGACGGCTACGCCCGGGCCTCCGGGCGGGTGGGCGTGGTGCTGAGCACCTCCGGGCCCGGGGCCACCAACCTGGTCACCGGGCTGGCCACCGCCATGATGGACTCGGTGCCCATGGTGGCCGTCACCGGCCAGGTGGCCTCCGGCCTCATCGGCACCGACGCCTTCCAGGAAGTGGACGTGACCGGGGTGACCCTGCCGGTCACCAAGCACAACTATCTGGTGCAGCGCCCGGACCAGGTCGCCCCGGCCCTGCGGGAGGCCTTCGCCCTGGCCCGCAGCGGGCGCCCCGGGCCGGTGCTGGTGGACATCACCAAGGACGCCCAGCTGGACCGGGCGGAACTGGACTGGGACGGGGCGGAGCCCACCCGGCACCGGCGCCGGCTGCCCCCGCCGGTGCCGCAGGAACAGCTGGACCGGGCCCTGGCCATGATCCACGCCAGCCGCAGGCCGCTCATCCTGGCCGGGCACGGGGTCACCCTCTCGGGGGCCTCCCGGGAACTCCTGGCCCTCGCCGGGACGGCCCGCCTCCCGGTGGCCTGCACCCTCCTGGGCCTGGGCGGCTTCCCCGCCGGGCATCCCCTGTTCCTGGGGTTCATGGGCATGCACGGCTCCCCCTGGACCAACCTGGCCATCCAGGAAGCGGACCTGATCCTGGCCTTGGGCATGCGCTTCGACGACCGGGTCACCGGCAACCCGAAGACCTTCGCCGAGCACGCCAGGAAGATCCACGTGGAGATCGACCGGGCCGAGGTGGGCAAGATCATTCCCGTGGACCTTGCCCTGCAGGGGGACCTGCGGGAGGTGCTGGAGCGCCTGCTCCCGGGGCTGCGCCCAGTCCCCACCGGCCCCTGGCTGGACCGCCTGGAGCAGCTCAAGGCCCACCACGGCGGCCCCCGGCCCCAGCCCTGGCCCGCGGTGCCCGCCGGCGGCCGGTTCAACCCCATCGAGGCCCTGCGCATGCTGCACCGGGCGGCGCCCGAGGCCATCTGGGTCACGGACGTGGGCCAGCACCAGATGTGGCAGGCCCAGGTCATGCCCCATGCCCAGCCCCGCACCCTGGTCACCTCCGGGGGCCTGGGCACCATGGGCTTCGCCCTGCCGGCGGCCATCGGCGCCAAGCTGGCCCGCCCCGAGGCGGAGGTGTGGGCGGTGGCCGGCGACGGCGGCATCCAGATGAACTCCCAGGAGTTCATGACCCTGGTGCAGGAAGGCCTGAAGCTGGACGTGGCGGTGCTGAACAACGGCCACCTGGGCATGGTGCGCCAGTGGCAGACCCTGTTCCACGGGGACCGCCGCCAGGCGGTGGCCCTGGCCAATCCGGACTTCGTGCGCCTGGCCGAGGCCTACGGCATGCGCGGGCTGCGCGCCGAGACCCCGGCCGAGGCCGAGGCCGCCGTGGCCCAGGCCCGGGCCTGTCCGCATCCCTGCCTGATCGAATTCGTGGTGGACCCCGAAGCGGCGGTCTACCCCCTGGTGCCTCCCGGCGGTCGGCTGGAGGACATGATGCACGAACCCGGCCTTCCGGCCCCAACCCCGAGGTGAAACCCATGTTCCGCATCCTCATCGCCATCGTCGACAACGAACCCGGGGTCCTGGACCGGGTCGCCTCCACCTTCCGCCGCCGGGGCTTCAACATCCACAGCCTCACCGTCAGCCCCACCCTGGACCCCCTGGTGAGCCGCATGACCCTGGTGACCGGGGACGGCCGGACCATGCGCTGCCCCAAGGTGTTCCTGGAACGCCTGGTGAACGTGCACTCGGTGGTGGACCTCACCGAGACCCCGTCCCTGGTGCGCGACCTGGCCATGCTGCGGGTGCGGGCCACCCCCGCCACCCGCCCGGAGCTGTTCCAGCTGGCCCAGATCTTCCAGGCGGAAGTCCTGGACGTGGGCCCCGAGAGCCTGGTCATGTCCGCGTGCGCCAGCCCCGAGCGCATCGAGGCCCTGCAGGAGTCCCTGCGCCCGTTCGGGCTGCTGGAGCTGGTGCGCTCCGGCGCCGTGGCCATGGAGCGCACCGCCTCCGTCCAAACCCTCCCCGCGGCGGAGCCCATGGCCGACGCGGTGTCCTTCTGACCCTTCAAGGAGCTGCCATGACCACCCTCTACTACGACCAGGACGCCGATCTGGGCCTCATCCGCGCCCGCAACGTGGCCGTGCTCGGCTACGGCTCCCAGGGCCACGCCCACGCCCAGAACCTGCGGGATTCGGGGGTGCGGGTACGGATCGGCCTGCCGGCCGCTTCCTCTTCCCGCACCAAGGCCCGCAACGACGGGTTCCAGGTGGAGGAGCCCCGCGGAGGCGTGCGCCTGGGCCGACACCATCATGGTCCTGACCCCGGACACCGGCCAGGCGGCCCTGTACGACCAGGCCATCGCCCCGGCCCTGGCCCCGGGCAAGACCCTCATGTTCGCCCACGGCTTCAACATCCGCTACGGCCTGATCCAGCCCCCGGCCGGCGTGGACGTGAGCATGGTCGCGCCCAAGGGGCCCGGGCACCGGGTGCGGGAGGTGTTCACCGGCGGCGGCGGCGTGCCCGCCCTGGTGGCGGTGCACCAGGACGCCTCGGGCGCCGCCAAGGCCCAGGCCCTGTCCTACGCCAGGGCCCTGGGCGCCACCCGGGCCGGGGTGCTGGAGACCACCTTCGCCGAGGAGACCGAGACGGACCTGTTCGGAGAGAAGGCGGTGCTGTGCGGCGGCGCCTCGGCCCTGGTCAAGGCGGGGTTCGAGACCCTGGTGGAGGCCGGCTACCAGCCGGAGATCGCCTACTTCGAATGCCTGCACGAGCTCAAGCTGATCGTGGACCTGATGTACCGGGGCGGGCTCAGCTACATGCGCTACTCGGTCAGCGACACGGCCGAATACGGGGACTACACCGGCGGCCCGCGCATCATCACCGACGCCACCCGGGCGGAGATGAAGAAGATCCTCCAGGAGATCCAGGACGGCAGCTACGCCCGCGCCTGGGTGGAGGAGAACCGCACCGGCCGGTCCTGGTTCGAGCGCCGCCGGACGGAGGAACGCGACCAGCTCCTGGAACGGTGGGCCGTGACCTGCGGGCCCGCATGCCCTTCCTGGACCCCGTCGACGTGACCAACCCTTCCCCTTCGGTACCCTGATCCGATTTGCGGGGTGCGGGTCCCGGTCGACGGCAGGTCCGCCGCACGGGTTCCTTGGGTTCGCGCCGCCCCACCGTTGGTGGCCGTGAATCGGAGTGCGCGCACTCCGATTCACGACCACCGGCCGTCGAGCCGCATCGGACCTTGGGGTCGGTGACTTGCGAGCAGGTTTGAAGGCGTCTTGCCGGCTGACTGGGCTTGGCGAATCCGCTTGGCCCGGCTGACATGGAAGGACCTGTGACGTTTGCGGAAGCGATTCCCGCAGTCCGCCCCGAAGTCACCGATACCAATCATCTCAGGTCGGCCACGACGAGCCAGCGAGCGCTTCGTCAGACCGCGCGCAGCGCGGCCTGACGAAGCCGAGCAACGGTGGGGCGGCGCGAACGCCCGGGAACCCGGCCGATGGACCTGCCGCCGGCCGGGACCCGGACGCTGAAGGCAGGATTATGAGCAATTGTCCGCCGGGGCGGTGTATGGTGTTAGGGCATGGACCTTGCTGAACTCGAAGTGCTTATCGGGCTCGCCCAGACCGGGAGCTTCTCCCGGGCGGCGGAAGTGCTGCATCGCTCCCAGCCCGCGGTGAGCCAGGCCATCCGCCGCCTGGAGGACGAGCTCCAGACCCAGCTCATGGACCGGTCCTCCCGGAAGGTGGTGCTCACCGCCGCCGGCAGCGCCCTGCTGGGCTACGCCCGGCGCATGATCCAGCTGCGGGACGAGGCCCGGCGGGCCCTGGAGGACCTGCGCACGTTCAAGCGCGGGGTGCTGCGCCTGGCGGCCAACGAAAGCGTCTGCACCTACGTCCTGCCGCCCCTGCTGAAGACCTACCGCCTGGCGTTCCCGGGGGTGAAGATCGAGGTGATCCAGTCCCCCTCCAACGCCATCGCCACGCTGCTGGAGGAGCAGGACGTGGATTTCGGCTTCCTGACCTTCACCCCGGTGCAGAGCGACCTGGTGTCCCGGCTGCTGTTCCGGGACGAGCTGGCTCTGGCGGTGTTCCCCGGGCATCCCCTGGCCCGGGCCAAGTCGGTGCTGCTGGAACAGCTGGGCCGGGAGAAGTTCCTGGCCCACCTGGTGGACACCCCCGGCCGCCGGCGCCTGCTGGACCTGTTCGTGCGCGAGGGCGTCCCCCTCAACATCACCATGGAATTGTCCAACCTGGAGACCATCAAGGATTTCGTCAAGGCCGGGGACGGCCTGGCGATCCTGCCGCGCATGTGCTTCACCCAGGAACTGGCCCGGGGCGAGCTGTTCTCCCCCCGGGTCCGAGGCATGGCCATCGGCCGGGACATCCGCGTGGTCTTCCCCAAGGACCGGTCCCACTCCCCCGCTGCCACGGCCTTCTTCGAACTGCTGGAACGCTGCTTCCCGGCCCAGGAGGAGCCGGCGCCAGGGGCACCGCCCGAACGCCTTGACGGCGCGACCAGCCTGGAGTAAACTAACGCCTCACGAGTCATCATGCCCGCCCTGACCTTTACCTACGCCTACGCCTACCGCCCGTTTACGGGCGTAGGCGGGGGACCGGTCGAGGTGGGGGCGCGCTGAAACAGCCGAACCGCAGCAAACCCACAAACCCGTCCGCCCATTCCTGGTGGCCGGGTTTTCCTTTTTTGCATCGGTCATTTCCAGGAACCGGCGGCAACCCCCCGGAGTCGCCGTCATGGAAGCCCAGAAGCTCGTCCCCGCCCAAACCGACGCCCTCGATCCCCTGCGCCACGAGATCGACGAGGCGGATCGCCAGCTGATCCAGATCCTGGCGCGCCGTTTCGACGCCGTGCGCCGGGTGGGGACCCTCAAGAAAGCGGAACCCGGCCAGCCCCTGCTGGACAGCGATCGGGAATGCCGGCTGCAGGCCACCTGGATCCGCGACGCGGAGGCCCTGGGGCTGCCGGCCCCCTTCGCCCGGCGGGTGCTCAAGGAGATTCTCAACCAGTCCCGGCGCCTGCAGGAATCCCTCATCGATTCCGGGGGCCAGCGCACGGTGCGCTGCGGCTACCAGGGCCTGCCGGGCTCCTTCAGCGCCATGGCGGCCGACCACCTGCTCACCCACCGCTCCAGCGCCGAGTTCGCCCTGGTGGGCTACGGCACCTTCCAGGAAGTGGGCAAGGCCCTCATGAACGGCGAGATCGACTACGGCATGCTGCCGGTGGAGAACAGCATCGGCGGCAGCATCGCCGACGTGAACCGGCTCATCTGCGACAACAGCCTGTACCTCGTCGATGAGGAGATCTGGCAGGTGGAGCAGGTGCTGGCGGCCCTGCCGGGCACCGGCATGGCCGACCTGAAGGTGATCCGCAGCCACCCGGCCGCCCTCACCCAGTGCGAGGGCTTCCTGTCCAGCCTGGAGGACGTGCGCCGGGAGCCCTGGACCGACACCGCCGCCGCCGCCCAGTCCCTGGTGCAGGGCCCGCTTCGGGAGCTGCGCTACACCGGGGCCATCTGCTCGGAGGAGGCGGCCCGCCATGCCGGGCTGGAGGTGCTGGCCCGCAACATCGCCGACCGGGAATCCAACGAGACCCGGTTCGTGCTCCTGGCCCGGGCCCAGGAGGCTCCGGACCCGCGCCTGCGCTGCAAGACCTCCATGCTGTTCCGGGTGAACCACCACGAAGGTTCCCTGGTGCGCGCCCTGTCGGTGTTCTCCCAGGCGCGGATCAACCTCACCCGCATCGAGAGCCGGCCTCTGCCCGACACCCCGTGGGAGTACCTGTTCTTCGTGGACGTGGAAGGACGCATGGACGCCCCGGACCTGGCCGGGGCCCTGGTGAGCCTGCGCGCCTGCTGCACCCACCTGCGTCTGCTGGGCAGCTACCCCTGCCGCTCCCACCGCCAGGACGAGCACCTGGACCGGGACGCCTACGCGGCCCTGGAGCCGGATGCCCAGGCCGAGCCCGTGACCTGCCCCCGGGTGGAGTCGATGGAACCGCCGGCCATGCCGGTGCCGGTGCGCACCCGCTCCACCTTCCACATCGGCCCGGCGGTGGTGGGGGAAGGGCATTTCGTGCTCATCGCCGGCCCCTGCGCGGTGGAGAACCGGGAGCAGATCCTGGCCGGGGCGCGCCTGGCCCGGGCGGCCGGGGCCACCATGCTGCGGGGCGGCGCCTTCAAGCCCCGCACCTCCCCCCACGCCTTCCAGGGCCTGGGCTTGGAGGGCCTGAAGCTGCTGCGGGAGGCCGGACGCCAGGTGGAACTGCCGGTGGTCACGGAGGTGCTCACCATCGAGGACATCCTGGTGGTGGCGGAGTACGCCGACGTGCTCCAGGTGGGCGCCCGCAACATGCACAACTTCGCCCTGCTCAAGGAGCTGGCCCGGGTGGACCGGCCGGTGCTGCTCAAGCGGGGCATGAGCGCCACCATCAAGGAGCTGCTCCTGGCCTCCGAGTACCTGCTCAGCGGGGGCAACCTGCAGGTGATCCTGTGCGAGCGCGGCATCCGCACCTTCGAGACCGCCACCCGGTCCACCCTGGACCTGAGCGCCGTGCCGGTGCTCAAACGCCTCACCCACCTGCCGGTGATCGTGGACCCCTCCCACGCCGCCGGGGACCGGGAACTGGTGGCGCCCCTGGCCCTGGCCGCCGCCGCCGCCGGCGCCGACGGCCTGATCGTGGAAGCCCACCCCAACCCGGCCGAGGCCCTGTGCGACCAGGCCCAGGCCCTCACCCCCGAGGACCTCATGGGCCTGAGCGCCCGCCTGCGCCCCATCGTGGCGGCCCAGGGCCGGGTGTTCTAGGTCCGGGTCCCGACCCGGCGGCAGGCCCGCCGTACGGGTTCCGTTGGTTCGCGCCGCCCCACCGGTGGTCGTGTCTTGACGTGCGCGCGCAGGATCTTGTCACCACCTAGGTCCATATCAAGCGGACCTATGCTGATGACAAGATCCTGCGCGCGCACGTCAAGACACGACCGACCGTCGAGCCGCATCGGACTTTGGGTTCAGTGATTTACAAGGTGTCAGAAAGCGTTCTTGCCGGTTGGCTGGGCTTGGCAAGTCCACCTGGGCCACCTGGCATGCAAGGATCTGCAAGCTTTGCGGGAGCGATTCCCCCCGTGGGCCCCGAAGTCACCGATCCCTGGGTTCTCTGGTCGGCCCCGACGAGCCAGCGAGCGCTTCGTCAGGCCGCGCGCGGCCTGACGAAGCCGAGCAACGGTGGGGTGGCGCGAAACCCCGGAACCCGGGCGACGGACCTGCCGCCGACCGGGACCCGGACAACCCAGCAGAACCTGGCAAACGAAAAAGCCGCCGAACCAACGAAAGGCACCATAATGGCTCATCCCCCTGGGGTTATGAGCCATGCAGTCAGCCGCTGGAGCCACTGAACCCGAGAAGGAGCTTGTGCGCGGGCTGGGGCTCGTCCCCGCCACCGCCCTCAACGTCAATAATATGATCGGCATCGGCCCGTTCATCGTCCTGCCCCTGCTGGTGACGGACATGGGCGGTCCCCACGCGCTGCTGGCCTGGCTGGTGGGGGCGGTGGTGGCCGTGTGCGACAGCCTGGTGTGGGCCGAGCTGGCCACCCGCATGCCCGGTTCGGGAGGCACCTACGGCTTCCTGAGGGGCAGCTGGGGCCGCGTCCTGGGCCCCCTCATGTCCTTCCTGTTCCTGTGGCAGGTGTGCTTCCAGGCGCCCCTGAGCATCGCCGGCGGGTGCCTGGGCTTCGCCGAGTACCCTGGGCTACCTGCTGCCCTGGGTGGTGGGCTGGAAGGTGAAGGCGGTGGCCATGCTGGTGGCCCTGACCGTCATGGCGCTGCTGTTCCGGCGCATCACGGCCATCGGGCGCCTGGGCACGGTGCTGGCCGCGGGAGCCCTGGTCGCCCTGGTCTTCACCCTGGCCGCGGGACTGCGCATCGCCGACTGGCACCGCCTGGCGGACCTGCCCGCCGGGGCCCTGGACCTGCACCGGGGATCCTTCTGGACCGGGCTGGGGGACGCCTCCCGCCTGTCCATCTACGCGTTCCTGGGCTACTACAACGTGTGCTTCCTGGGCGACGAGGTGAAGGAGCCCAGGCGCACCATCCCCCGCTCCATGCTGTGGGCGGTGGCCGTGGTGGGGGCCCTGTACCTGGCCATGAACGCCGCCGTGCTGGCCGCCATGCCCTGGAAGCAGGTGGCGGGCACCCGGCACTTCGCGACCCTGGTGGCGGAGCGGGCCTTCGGGCCCTGGGCGGCCCGGATCCTCGCCGGGGTGATCCTGTGGACCGCCTTCGGTTCCCTGTTCGCGGTGCTCCTGGCCAATTCCCGGGTGCTCTACGCCGCCGCCCGGCAGGGGCAGTTCTTCCGGATCTTCGCCTGGGTGCACCCGGTGGACCGGTTCCCGGCCTTCGCCCTGGGCGTGCTGGGCTGCGCCGCCATGGCCTGCGCCCTGCTGGACCTGCGGATGGTCATCACCTACCTGGTGGTGATCCGGGCCACGGTGCAGTTCATGGGCCAGAACCTGGGCCTGGCCCTGCTGCGCCGGCGGGAGCCGGCGCCCCCGGGGGCGTTCCGCATGAAGGGGTACCCCCTGCCCAGCCTGGTGGCCCTGGCCGGGTGGCTGTTCATCTTCGGCAACTCCCGGGCCGCCTGGCTCCTGGGAACGGTCTTCCTGGCCAGCGGCTGCCTGGCGTACCGGATCCACGTGCGCTACCGGCGGGTTGTGCCGGCTTGAGGCTCAAGCCCGGAGGCTCTCCAGGACCTTCAGGCGGGCCCCTTCCTCCCGGAGGCGGCGCGCCTGGACTTCCCTGAGCAGGGGCAGGACCGGGTGCCCGTCCGGGAGCTGGAACGGTTCCCAGTCCAGGTACTGCAGGCGCAGGGGACAGGCGTTCAAGGCCCGCGGATCCTCATCCAGGAATTCCAGGGCGCCGCGCAGGGCCCAGCGCAGGCCCCCGGCGTCCCGGTCGCCCACCACCAGCAGGGTGTCCGGGTTGGGCAGGAAGGCCACCGGGTCCCCGTCCAGGTCCAGGCGGCGCAGGATCCCGGGCAGGAGCAGGCGGCTGCCGTCCAGGCCGTCGCCCCACGTGGACCGGTAACGCCCCGGCCCCAGGCTCAGGAAGCCCTCTTCCCCGCCCCGCCCCAGCAGGTTGCCTCTGGCTCTCTGGACCAGCAGGTCGAAGTCGGCGCCCCAGCGGCGCAGGGTGGCTTCCCCCAGGTCCAGGGTCCGTTCCGGGGTGTCCACCGCCAGACTCACGGCGAAGATGCCCGCCAGGGGCCGGAACACCGGGGCCGGCCGGCCGGTGCGCAGGGGCGCGGTGTCGTAAGCGAAACGCGGCCGCACCTTGGGCACCAGCCACGGCAGGGCCGCCTCCAGGGCCAGAGGTTCAGACACCGTCCGTGCTGGCAAACAGGCATCGGCCAGGCGGGACAGGGCGGTCTTCAGGCGGGAGGCGGGCACGGTGCACTCCGTAAAAAAGATATAAAATTATATCGCCGTTTTTTTTATATATTTTTAGGTTTATTTTTATCTGGCCGGTCGGGCTGCCCGGGCGGAGGCCCAACCCCGGCGCCGGTTCGAGCTAACATGAAGCATGCAGAACGGCGTCATTTTTGATCTGGACGGCACTCTCATCGACTCCCGGGCCGACTTGGCCCTGGCGGTGAACCTCACCCGTGCGGACCTGGGTCTGGCTCCCCTGCCCCAGGACCAGGTTGTGGGCTACGTGGGCGAGGGGGTGCGCAAGCTGCTCGCCCGGGCGCTCCCGGAGTGCCCGGAGCGCCTGGACCAGGCCCTGGCCATCAACCAGCGTCACTACCAGGCCCACCTCCTGGACCGCACCTGCCTGTACCCCGGTGTGCGGCCGGCCCTGGAGGCCCTGGCGGGACGCGGCCTCCGGCTGATGGTCGTGACCAACAAGCCCAGGGACTTCACCGACCGGATCCTGGAAGGGCTGGGCATCGCCCCCCTGCTGGCGGCGGTGGTGGGCGGCGGCGACTGCCCGCAGCTCAAGCCGGATCCGGCGCCCCTGTACCTGGCCCTGGGCCGGGCCGGATGCAGCGCCCAGGGCTCCTGGATCGCCGGGGACCACTTCACCGACCTGGAGGCCGGACGCCGGGCCGGGCTGAAACGCTGCTACTGCCGATACGGCTTCGGCGCTCCGGGCAGCGAGGGCTGGGACCTGGCGGTGGACCGCCTGGCCGAGCTGGCGGAGCATCTGGCCTAGAACCTTCTGCCGAACACCCGGGCTTGGCTCCTGGAACCCATTCCGGCTGAGCCGGTATTCGGCCATGCCCCTGATCAACCGCGCCCGCAAAGAAGTCGATCGGGCAAATTCCTTTATTGACTAAGGTCACTATTATCAGCTCTAGCTTTAACCCGCATAACGTTTACCTTGAAGGCTGTCGCATGACAATTGAGTTCAAGCTATTTAATTTTAATATTTAGAGGCCAAAGTGAAAATAGGCTGTCTGCCTTTCTGCTCCTCCGTCATCCTTGCCCTTGCTCTCCTTTCCTGCACCGCCGGGTCCGGCCCGATGCCTCCCCGGCTCCAGGCCTCGGCCCCAGCTCCGGGCCCGGAGGGGATCCGCTTCAGCTTCAGCAACGCCACCCGGGGTCTGGCCGCAAGCGAGACGCCGTACGTGGTCTTCACCGCCCGGGACGCCTCGGGGGGCTTCTGCCGCCTGGACCCTTCGGGAGCCTTCGTGCCCTGCTCCACCGCCGACAATGTGATCCCCAGGAACGGGTTGAACTGGTGCGATTACGCCGTGCCCATGAACCGGCTGGGGCACCTGGACCTGCCTCCCGGCTTCCGCCTGGACAGCGCCCGGATCTACTTCAGCGTGGGGTCCCCGCTGTACCTGCGGGTGGACGAGAAGACCAACGGCCTGGTGCAGCCGGATCCGGCCAATCCGGCCGATCCCAACGCCGGCATCCGCTACGACTGGGTGGAACTGGCCCTGGACGGCACCGGCTTCCACGGCAACACCACCAGCGTGGACCAGTACGGACTGTCGGTGGCCTTGAGCGTGGTGGACCGCTCCGATCCGGACCACCCCCTGGGGCCGGTGGGGATCACTGAATCGCGCTCGGCGCTGTTCGACGCCTGGCGGGCCGAGATGCCGCCGGCCTTCGCCGGCCTGGCCGACACCGACAACCTGCGCATCCTGGCCCCGGCCCACGCCACCTTCCAGGATACGGGGAGGCAAGGGGGCTACCTGCGGGAGTACATCGACCAGATGTGGGCACGCTACCGCGCCGAGCCCCTGGTGCTGACCCCCGACGAGGGCACCTTCACCGGGCGGGTGGATGGCCAGGACCGGATCGTCTTCACCCGGGAGGGCGATCCCGTCACCTACGTCATCGCCGGCAAGCCCACCACCCAGGAGGCCTTCCTGGGCAACGGCGTCCTGGCCCAGGGCAACGGCCTGGAGAGGGTGCTGGGGGCCCAGATCGCCGCCCTGCTCAACCGGCACCTGCTGGAGAACCCCGGCGCCTGGCGGGACGCGTCCGCCTACTACCGCCAGGCGCCGTACAACTACTATGCCTCGTTCTGGCACCGGCACAGCCTGGGGGGCAAGGCCTACGGCTTCGCCTACGACGACGTGAACGACCAGAGCTCATCCCTGGCCGCGCGGGATCCCCAGGAGGTCCGCATCTCCCTGCGCTGGGATTAGGCACCGCGCCAGAACGATCGGTGCAGTTCCGCTTGTCTTGCCGCGGTGCCTGATGCCGGGGCCCGGCTCGTTACTCCCACTCCGCCCTGGCCTGCTCCAGCCGCTGGCGGTGCTCCGGATCGGCCAGCCAGGCCTCGGCGAAGGCCGCGCCCAGGCGCTGGCCCGCCGCCACGTCGGAGGGATAGTGCACGCCGGCCAGGGCCCGGTCGAACCCCACCAGCCGCCCCCGGTCCAGGAGCGCCTGCCGGGCGGATGGGCGCAGGGCGCCCAGGAGGGTCGCCTGGGCCATGCCCCAGGCGCTGTGCCCGCTGGGGTAGGAAAACGATGTCTCCAGGCGCACCGCCGGATGGATCTGGGGCAGGGCCCGGTAGGGCCGGGGCCGGGCGAAGCGGTTCTTGAGAGAGGCGGTGGCGGCGCGCAGGTCCCGCTCCAGGTCCTGGCTCAAAGCCCGGGTGAGGGCCATCCGGGGGGCATCCAGGTCCCGGCCCGCCGCCTGGGAGAACAGCCCCAGGGGCAACGGCACCTCCGACTGGGCCCGGGCCACGCCCTCGGGGGTGCGGGAGGCCTGCAGCCACTCCAGGATCGCCTGGTCGGCCTTGGCGCCGTCGCTGCCCGGGTGGGGGAAGTCGCCGATCAGGGCGGCGTAGTCCCGGTCCTGGGCGGCCGGGGCGGTGGCGGGGGCCTGGGACACCAGCGGAAAAACGGCCGGGAAGACCGCCAAGCCGAGGGCGAGGATGGAGATGCGGCGGAGGCTGCGCATGGAACTCCCTGAGGTGGCAAGACCGCCCCACCCTACCACATCCCCGCGCCTATCGCTGCAATTAGGAAGCTTGTATTAAAACCCGATCAGTCGCCCGGTTCCTGGGCCATGGCCAGGGCGCTGCCGCCCGGGCTGCTGGGATCGTGGGGCAGGCTGCCCCGGGGCGAGCGCAGGTACACGAACGGGGTGGCGTGCAGGAAATTGGACACCCGGGAGGTGTACACGTCGGCGTAGCGTTCCACCTGGCGGGCCAGGTGGCTCTTGTCGTTGCCGGCCCGGGTCAGGAGCCCCCAGCGGCTGTTGGTGAGCTCCCCGGCGGCCCGGGCCAGGGGCGCGATCTCCCCGTCCAGGGGCAGCAGCCGGGCGCGCAGCTCCTGGATCCGCGCCTCCAGTTCGACGGCGGCCTCCTCCGGCTGCGGGCCGTAGCCCCCGCGCAGGCGCTGCAGGCTGAGCCGGGCCTGGCACAGCTGTGCCTCCAGCTGCTCCTTCTCCTCCATCTTGGCGGCGATGAGCCGCTCGGCTCCGGCGAACGACTCCAGGGCCGCCACCTCGTTCTCCAGCTCGCGCAGGACCAGGGCGGTGCGCCAGCGCAGGGTGCTCTTGCTCACGTGCACGTCGCCGAACATGTGGTCGCCCACGTACAGGATCTCGTCCCCCTCCACGCCCAGGTCCCGCTCCACCTGGGCCGCGCTGCCGCCCACGTAGGCGCCGCCCGGGCGCAGCGGCCCCAGGGCCGGGCGCAGCAGCCCGTCGCCGGTGACCACCTCGAAGAACGGCGCGTGGGCGGTGAAGAATTCCGGCTTGCGGGCGCCGACGATGACCAGGTCGAACAGGTTCCGCCAGGTGGTGCCCTCGGGCAGGTACGGGTCGAACGCGTAGGCCATCATGGCGGCGCTGAAGTTCCAGTCGGAATTGGTGATGAGCAGCAGCTTCTTGCCGGCCCGGCGCTGGTCCAGGAGGGTGAGCGGGGTCTCCGGGTCCAGCACCACGCAGAGGTCCGGCTGGGCGATGATCTGGGCCTTGAGCCGGCCTTCCAGGTGCTGGGCGTCCACCATCGCCCGCACCTTGCCGTACAGGTCCTGGTAGCCCATGGCCCCGGGCAGCGAGCCCTGGTCCAGGAGGTCCACCAGCTGGGCGTAGAGGCAGCCCTCGGACAGGGAGAACAGGGTGTTGAGGAACACCCAGCGGGGGTCCGCCAGGTCCACCAGGGTGCCGGGGGAATACACGTCCCGCTGGGCGGCGAACTCCATCGGCCGGGTGCCGTGCATGGCCTTGCGCACCAGGCCGAAGCGGTTGGCCTTCACCACGTTGCCCAGCTGGGTGTCGATCACCAGCCCCCGGGCCACCATGCCCGGGTCGAACACCAGCGACTCCACCGCCCAGCCCTGGTCCAGGAAGCGCTTGCGGGCGAACTCGAACACCTGGCGCTCGAACTCGTCCACCCGGTAGTCCACCAGGGTGTAGTCCATGTCGTAGCCGATGGCCCGCAGGGCCCGGAAGTTCAAGGTCCGGTTGCAGAACACGCCCCGGCACCGGGGCAGCGGAAGGGTGGGCTGGGGAGTTTCGGACATGGGGCTGAGTATACAAAGGTCGCGTGGCGCCCGGGCCGCCGCCGCGTTGCAACTCTTTGAACCGACGGCAATAATCAATCTTTTCCTAGGAGGGGGGAAACCTTTTGGTATATTTATGTTTGTTGCGTTATCCGGGATTTCTTTCCTATCATTAGCCACATGCTATCCCTATTTAAAATCATCGTTTCCCGATGGTCCGCTAGGTAATCCCGCGCAGTCTGAGGAGAACCCGATGGATGCCCTTCCCACTGGTGGCAGCAACGCTCAAGAAACGGCTTCGTTGACTTCCTCGGCTGCGCCGAACCTGTTCGCCAAGTGCGAAGCGTTCACCCGCCCCGATGAACTGAAGGCCCAGGGGCTGTATCCCTACATGCGGGTGATCGAGACCGGGCAGGACACGGAAGTGATGGTGGACGGCCGCAGGATGCTGATGCTCGGATCCAACGCCTACCTGGAGCTGACCACCCACCCGCTGGTGAAGGCCCGGGCCGCGGCGGCGGTGCAGCAGTACGGCACCGGCTGCGCCGGGTCCCGGTTCCTGAACGGCACCCTGCCCATCCACCTGGAACTGGAACGCCGCCTGGCCGACCTGGTGGGCAAGCCCGCGGCGCTGGTGTTCCCCACCGGGTTCCAGACCAACACCGGCGTGGTGGCGAGCCTGGTGCACCAGGGGGAATACATCATCGTCGACAAGTACATCCACGCCTGCATCCTGGACGGCTGCACCCTCAGCCAGGGCACCCTGGTCCGCTTCAACCACAACGACATGGCCGACCTGGAGGAGAAGCTGGCCCGGGTGCCGCGCCAGGCCAACAAGCTCATCATCACCGACGGCATCTTCTCCATGGAGGGCGACCTTTGCGACCTGCCGCGCATCGTCCAGCTGGCCCGCCGGTACGGCGCCCAGGTGATGGTGGACGACGCCCACGGCATCGGCGTGATAGGGCCCGGGGGCTGCGGCACCGCGGCCCACTTCGGGCTCACCGGGGAAGTGGACCTGATCATGGGCACCTTCTCCAAGTCCCTGGCGGCCATCGGCGGGTTCATCGCCGGCCCGGAGCGGGTGATCAACTACCTCATGCACATGGCCCGCCCCTTCGTGTTCTCCGCCTCCGCCTCGCCCGCCAGCGTGGCCGCGGTGCTGGGGGCCCTGGACGTCATGGCGGCCGAGCCGGAGCGCCGGCAGCGGCTGTGGGAGAACGCCCGCTTCCTCAAGCAGGGTTTCCAGGAGTTGGGGTTCGACACGGGCAAGTCCGAGTCCCCCATCATCCCCATCGTGGTGGGGGACTGGGACCGCTGCCTGGAAGTCTGGCGGTTCCTCCAGGAGGAGGGCATCTTCGTGAACCCGGTGTTGCCGCCAGCGGTGCCGCCCGGACGCTGCATGATCCGCATCTCCGTCACCGCCGGGCACACCCGCGAGCAGCTCAGCTGGGCCCTGGGGCGCTTCGCCAAGGCCGCCCGTCATTTCGGCATTGTGCCTGCGGGACAGCCATGACCTTGCCCCTGGACGTCAGGCCGGTACTCGACAAGTCCGACCTGGAGGCGTTCATCCGCTTTCCGTTCCGGCTGCATGCCCGGGAGCCCCACTGGGTGCCGCCCCTGCTCATGGAACGGCGGGAGTTCTACCACCCGGCCAAGAACCCGGTGTACGAGTACGCCCAGGTGCGCCTGTTCGCCGCCCTGCGCGGGGGCCAGGTGGCGGGCACCGTGGCGGCGGTGCGCAATGACCGCTACGGCCAGTTCCATCCCGAGGACGCCCAGGTGGGCTTCTTCGGGGCCTTCGAGTGCGTGCCCGAGCAGGCCGTGGCCGACGCCCTGCTGGACGCCGCCGGCCGCTGGCTGAAGGAACAGGGCAAGCGGACCATGCGCGGGCCGGTCAACCTCACCACCAACGACGTGGTGGGCCTGCTGGTGGAGGGGTTCGACGACGACCCGGCCCTCATGATGCCCTACAACCCGCCCTACTACGCGGACCTGCTCCAGGCCGCGGGCTGCGCCAAGGTCAAGGACCTGCACGCCTACGAACTCACCTACGAGGAATACCGCGGGCGGCTGGACCAGGTGGCCGCGCGGCTCCTCCGGGACGGGCGGACCCGCCTGCGCCCGGTGGACCTGGGCCGCTGGAAAGAGGAGCTGGAGTTCGTGCGCGCCTGCTACAACGTGGCCTGGGCCGCCAACTGGGGCTTCGTGCCCTGGACCGACCGGGAGCTGGACTTCATCGCCCGGGAGCTCAAGCCCCTGGTGGATCCCCGCCTGGCCCTGGTCGTGGAGGTGGACGGCACCCCCGCCGGATTCATCATCGCCGCGCCCGACGCCAACGAAGCCATCAAGCTGGCCCGGGGCCGGCTGTTCCCGTTCGGGCTGGCCAGGCTCCTGTGGAAGCTCAAGGTGGCCAAGTGCTCGCGCCTGCGCACCATCGCCATGGGCATCCTGCCCCAGTACCGCCGGCGCGGCCTGGACGCCCTGCTGGTGCACCAGCTGGCGGCCAACGCCCTGGGCATGGGCTACCGCAAGTCCGAGATGGGCTGGGTGCTGGAGGACAACCTGCCCATGCGCAGCGCCCTGGACCAGCTCCAGGCACGCCGCACCAAGACCTACCGGGTCTACGACCGGGACGTTGATCGGCTCCCGGCCTGACCCCATGCTGGCGCTGGTCACCGGAGGGCACGGGTTCATCGGTTCCCACCTGGTGCGCCGGCTGCTGGAGGACGGGCACCGGGTGCGGGTGCTGGCCCGCCCCGCCAGCCGCCTGGACCGCCTGCAGGGACTGCCGGTGGAAGTGGTCCGGGCCGACCTGGCGGTCGACGCCGGCCTGGAGGCGGCGGTGGCGGGCGCCGACTGGGTGTTCCACCTGGCAGGCGCCCTGAAGGGCTTCCGGGAGGCGGACCTCCTGCGGGTCAACCGGGACGGCACCCGGCGCCTGGCGGCGGCCTGCCGCGCCGGGGCCCCGGGGCTCGCCCGCTTCCTCCTGGTCTCCAGCCTGGCCGCGGGGGGGCCCAGCGCCAGCGGCGGCCGGCCCCGCACCGAGGACGACCCCCCGGCGCCCGTGAGCTGGTACGGGCGCAGCAAGCTGGAGGGGGAACGGGTGGCGCTGGCGTCCGGCCTGCCGGTGGTGATCCTGCGCCCGCCGGTGGTGTTCGGCCCCGAAGACCGGGATGTGCTGGGCTACTTCCGCCTGGCCAGGCGGGGCCTGCTGCCGGTGCCCGGCCCGGGTTCCCGGCGCTATTCCCTGGTCTACGCCCCGGACCTGGCGGACGGCCTGGTGCGGGCGGCCCAGGCCCCCTGCGCCGCCGGCAACCTGTTCCACCTCACCGGGCCGGACCTGGACTGGGCCGACTTCGGCCGGCGCATCGCCGGGGCCTTGGGCCGCCCGGCCCGGGTCCTGGTCCTGCCGGAAGGCCTGGTGCGCGCCTGCGGACTCGGGGCCGACCTGTGGGCCCGGCTGCGGGGGCGCCCGGGGATCTTCAGCTCCCAGAAGGTGCGGGAAATGCTCGCCCCCGGGTGGGTGGCCAGCCCGGACAAGGCCCGGCGGGTGCTGGGCTGGACTGCCCCCACGGACCTGGACCGGGCCATCCAGGAAACTGCAACGTGGTACCGGGACCATGGCTGGCTCTGAGCGCCCCTTCGCCCTGGACGCCCCCCTGGGGCCCTGGCGGGCCCTGGACGGGTGGGTGGCCGGCTACGCCCTCCTCACCTTGGGCGTGGCGGCGGCCGGCGCCCTGCGGGGGGTGCCCGGGTGCCCGGCCCAGGCGGTGCTGTCCCTATCGATCCTGGCCGTGGCCCTGGGCCTGGCCCGGGCCACCCGGACCACCGCCAGCCGGGTGCTCCTGGTGCTGCGGCTGTTCTATGCCCCGATGCTGTACTGGGCCTTCTACCACCAGGTCCAGGCCCTCTGGCCGGTGCTCTGGGGCGCGCCCCTGGACGGGCCCCTGGTGGCCCTGGAGGCGCGCCTCTGGGGGTTCCAGCCGGCCCTGGCGTTCCGCCCCGCGCTGCCGTACAGGTGGCTGTCGGAGCTGTTCTGCTTCGCCTATTTCGCCTACTACTTCTTCATCCCGGTCCTGGGCCTCACGGTGCTGATCCGGCGCGGCTATGGGGCGGCGGAACGCATCATCCGGTCCGCCACCGTCCTCTTCTACGCCTGCTACACCTTCTTCTGGCTGGCGCCCACGGTGGGGCCCCAGGTACCGGTTCCCGCCCGGGCGGGGCCCGGAGCTGGCCCAGGGCTACGTGTTCAACCACCTGCTCTACGCCCTCACCTCCGGGGGGGAGATCCGCGGCGCCGCCTTTCCCTCCTCCCACCTGGCGGTGGCCCTGCTCCTGACCCTGCACGCCCGGCGTGCCGCGCCGGCCCTGTTCCCGGCCATGGCGGTGATCACCGCGCTGTTGGTGCCGGCGGTGGTGTACCTGCGGGCCCACTATGTCCTGGACGTGCCGGCGGGCCTGCTGGCGGGATGGGCGGCCTACCTCGCTTCCCGCCCGGCCCGGCCCGCAAACCCGACCGCGGCGGTATGATAGCCCAGGACCGGAACCACGCCGGTTGCCATCCCCACCCCCATCCTTGCGAGGCATCATGTCCCCCTGCGCTCCCGACACCCTGATCCAGGCCCTCAACTGGCGCTACGCCACCAAGGTGTTCGACCCGGCCAAGAAGATCTCCGGGGCGGACCTGAGGACCCTGGAGGAAAGCCTGGTGCTGACCCCGTCCAGCTTCGGGCTCCAGCCCTACCGCTTCCTGGTGGTGACCGACCCGGCCCTGCGGGCCGGGCTGCGGGAGGCGTCCTGGGGCCAGAGCCAGGTGACCGACTGCTCGCACCTGTTCGTGTTCCTGGCGCGCAAGCGGCTCACCGAGGCGGACGTGGACCACCTGATCGAGCGCACGGTGCAGGTGCGCGGCGTGGCCGCCGAGAGCCTGGCGAGCTACCGGGCCATGATGATCGGCACCCTGGTGACCGGCCCCCGGGCCGCTTCGGTGCCCGAGTGGGCCGCCCGCCAGGCCTACATCGCCCTGGGCCAGTTCATGGCTTCCGCCGCCCTGCTGGGCCTGGACACCTGCCCCATGGAGGGCCTGGACCCGGCCAAGTACGACGAGGTCCTGGGGCTCACCGGCACTCCCTTCCACACGGTGGTGGCCTGTCCGGTGGGCTACCGGGCGCCCGTGGACAAGTACGCCGCCCTGCCCAAGGTGCGCTTCCCGGTGGAAGAGCTGGTGGAGCAGCGGTAGGCGGCCGGCCGCCTGAAGGCCCGGGAGGGGCATCCAAACCGGCGGGGAACCGGGCCCGGCCTGGGCGCATTCCTGGTCTGGGCCTGGAGCGCATGGAGGGTTGAGTTTTGCACCTTGGCGGACCGGCTCGCGGCCGTTGCTAAGATGGATGACCCATGGACGCCGTCGTCGCCAGGAACGTGACCAAGACCTTCGGGGGCAAGCGCCCGGTGACCGCCCTGGCGGACGTGAGCCTGGCCATCCGCAAGGGGGAGATCTACGGCCTGCTGGGCCCCAACGGCGCCGGCAAGACCACCCTCATCGCCATCCTCATCGGCCTCACCACCCCGGACCGGGGCACGGTGGAGGTGTGCGGCCTGGACCTGCGCAGACACCTCCGGGAAGTGCAGCACAAGGTCAACCTGGTGCGGGGCTTCAGCGGCGTGCTGGAGAAGTTCACCACTCTGGAGCTGCTCAACTACTACGCCCTGCTCTACGGCATGCCCCGGTCCCGGGTCCAGGAGGTGATGGACCTGGCGGGGATCGCCGGCAAGCGGGACGCCCAGGTGTCCCTGCTCTCCAGCGGCTGGCGCCAGCGCTTCTTCATCGCCAAGGGGGTCATCAACCGGCCCGAGGTGCTGTTCATGGACGAGCCCACCGTGGGCCTGGACGTGGACGCGGCCCTGGCGGTGCGGGAGATCATCGCCGACCTGAACCGGGACGGCTGCACCATCCTGCTCACCACCCACTACATGCGCGAGGCCGAGGCCCTGTGCGACCGCATCGCCCTCATCTCCGGGGGCCGCATCGTGGCCGCGGGCACCGCCCCGGAACTCAAGGACATGGTCCAGGAGGAGGAGGCCATCATCCTCCGGGGCCGCCTGGAACCAGCCCTGCGCGAGCGCCTGGAGCGGGTCCCGGGGGTGCTGGGGGTGGCCCAGGACGAGGAAGCCTGGCGGCTGCTGGTGCGCGACCACGGGACCATGCGCCCGGTGCTGGAGGCCTTGCTGGCGGGCGGCGCGCAGCTGGACAGCGTCAAGTTCGACGTGCCGTCCCTGGAGGACGTGTTCCTGAAGCTCACCCACCGCGGCCTGGAGGAGCCGGGCGATGAGTGAGCTGGCCCTGTCCCTGCGGCGCATCCTGGCCCACGCCTACCACGTCCTGGTGAGCGTCAAGCGCGACGCCTTCCGGCTGTTCGACGTGACCCTGTGGCCCCTGGTCCTTTTCCTGAGCATGACCCTGTTCGCCGGCGCCTTCACCCACAGCCGGGAGGTGATCGGGGTGGTGGTGCTGGGCGCCCTGGGCTGGCGGATCATCTACCACTTCCAGATGGAGGCGGTGCAGCTCTACATGGACAACTTCTGGATGGGCATGATCGAGCACGTGATGATCAGCCCGGTGCGCTGGTGGGAGTTCATCCTGGGCGGCGCCATCAGCGCCGTGGCCAAGATCGCCGTCATCGCCCTGCTGTTCCTGGGGCTCGGCCACACGGTGTTCCACTTCACGGTCCGGGCCTGGCCCGCCACCCTCCTGGGCTTCCTGGCGTGCGCCTGCTGCGGGCTGGTGCTGTCCATCTTCAGCATGGGGGTGGCGTTCCTGAAGCGCGGCGACGCTTTCGCCTTCATCTTCGCCTTCCCGGACGCGGTGGCGGTGCTGAGCGGCGTGTTCTACCCGGTGAGCGTGTTCCCCGGGCCGGTGCGGGTGGTGGCCGAGACCCTGCCCACCACCCACGCCTTCAACCTGCTCAAGGCGACCCTGGGCATGGCCCCTTGGGACCCGGTCCTTTTCCTGGCGACCCTGGCCTGCTGGCTGGTCCTGGCGGTGGGGTTCACCTCCTGGGCCCTGGCCAAGGCCCGCCGGGACGGGAAGCTGGTGAAGATGAAATAATATTCCCTTGCGCGGGAAAGAGGACTATCTCATCTTTTAAGTTCAGCATACGCTGACCTTCAGCCACGGGGCGCTTCCTTGCATCCACTCTCCCAATCCGCCGGATACGCCATTCTCGCCCTCAGCTGCCTGGACGACCCGGGCGGCGAGCCGATCCTGGTCCAGGATGTGGCCGCCTGGATCGGCGCTCCCGGGCCCTACCTGTCCAAGGTCTTCCACGCCCTGGGCAAGGCCCAGCTGGTGGCCACCAAGCGCGGGCGCAACGGCGGCGTGATCCTCATGCGCCCGGCCCGGGAGATCACCCTGGACATGATCGCCAGCGCCATGGACGGGGAGGAGTGGCAGAGCAGCTGCCTGCTGGGGCTGGCCACCTGCTCGGACGAGCGGGCCTGCCCGGTGCATACCTTCTGGTCCGAGGAACGCAAGCGCATCCTGGCCGAACTTCATGGAACGACCCTGGCGGACGTGGCCAAGTTCGAACGGACCCACCGCCTGGTGCACCCGCCGGAACAGGAATAGGCCACCCGGATTGGCAGAAAGAGGAGCGGAAACCCCATTCCCCGGTCCGGTTGGCCATGCTATGAATTTTTATTTTTTCAAACGTATTCTTTAAGAGACTTTAAATAGAGGGGGACGCCAGCCAGCGTCAAGAGAAGGACGGGTTGGAGCGGGCCAGGGTGGTCACGTACCGGTCCAGGTCCTTGCTGTAGTCGGACGGCACGTCCAGGAACTGCACCCCGGTCTCGATGGTGTCGGTTCTGGGCTGGCCCTGGCCGTGGGTCCAGACCACCCGGGCCTTGATGGTGCCCTTGGGCAGGGAGGGATGGATCAGTTCCCAGCGGTCGAGGGTCGACCGTTCCTGGAGGCCGGAGACGTTCTTGGCGGGCATCTCGATGCAGCAGCCGTTCGCCCCCAGGTTCCGGACGATGATGTTGTTGTAGGTCTGCCCGCCCAGCTGGAAACGGGCCTTGCACTGGTCTTCGACGTTGATGCGCGAATGCAGCCTTTTGTCCATGTTGTGCTCCCAAAGTGGCCATGAGCCATTTGTTTTTTGGGTCTCCCGCGGGACTCGGGTGAGCGCCCGCAAAGTTATTTGATGTTCTGAAGATAAAAACGTTTTTGGGGAAAATCAGGTTGTTGAACTAGGCTCATAGGGGATGGCCAGCCTGCCCCCGGAACCCGTTCCGTCCCGCCGCCGCTGGGCCCTGCTGGCCCTGACTTCCATTGGCGCCTTCATGGCCCCCCTGGACGGTTCCATCGTCGCCGTGGCCCTGCCCCGCATGGGCCCGGACCTGGACCTGAGCTTCGCCGCCAGCATGTGGGTCCAGGCCTCCTACCTCCTGGCCATGGCGGTGCTGCTGATCCCCATGGGGCGCCTGGCGGACCGCACCGACCGGATGCGCTTCTATCTGGCCGGGATCGTCGTGTTCACCCTGGGGTCCCTCATGGCGGCCCTGAGCCACAGCGGGGCGGACCTGATCCTGGCCCGGGTGGTGCAGGGCTGCGGCGGCGCCCTGCTGAGCGCCACCTCGACGGCCATCGTCACCGACGTGTTCCCGGCCGGGGAGCGGGGCCGGGCCCTGGGCATCAACGTCATGTGCGTGTACCTGGGCCTGAGCGTGGGGCCGCCTCTGGGCGGGCTGCTGGTGGACCACCTGGGTTGGCCCTGGATCTTCCTGGTGAACCTGCCGGTGGGAGCCGCGGCCCTGGTGTGGGGCTGGCGCCTGCTCGCCCCGGTCCGCCCCGGAGCCCGGGGCGGCAGTGCCGACCTGGGGGGCGCCGCCCTACTGGGGGCCTTCCTGGTCTGCCTCATCGTGCCCCTGACCTTCTGCACCGAGTGGGGCTGGGGAGCTCCGGCGGTGTGGGGCCCCCTGGCCCTGGCGCCCGCGGCCCTGGCGGGCCTCCTGGCCCGGGAGGCCCGCTGCCCGGCGCCCCTGGTGGACCTGGGCCTGCTGCGGGGCAACCGCCTGTTCGCCGCCGCCAACCTGGCGGCCCTCCTCAACTACTGCGCCCTCTACGCCGTGAGCGTGCTCACCGCCATGCAGCTGCAGCTGGTGCTGGGCCACCCGGCCCAGGTCGCCGGTTGGATCATGCTGGGCCAGCCCCTCATGCAGGCCCTGCTGAGCCCATTGGCCGGGCGCCTGAGCGACAGCTGGGGCTCCCGCACCCTGGCCACCGCCGGCATGGTCATCGTGGCCCTGGGCATGGTCCTGCTGGCCCTTTCCGGCCGCCACGCCGGGCTGGGCCAGGTGCTGGCGGCCCTGGCCCTGGTGGGCCTGGGCATGGCCGCCTTCAGCGCCCCCAACACCAGCGCCATCATGGGCAGCGTGGGACGGCACCAGCTGAGCGTGGCCAGCGCCTTCCTGTCCACCATGCGGGTCACCGGCCAGGCCCTGAGCGTGGGCCTGCTCGGCAGCATCGCCGCCAGCCGCCTGGGCTCCACCGGCTGGAACCTGCTGCTGCGCCACACCAGCGGCTCGGGCGCCGCCGACGCCTTCGCCTGGGGCTACCGGGCGGCCATGTTCACCGGCGCCGGCCTGGCGCTGCTGGGCGCCTGGGCCTCCCAGGCCCGGGGCACGGCCCACCGCTGAAGGGATATCCTTGGGGATGTTCGAAGGCATCCGGATCAACGGCAGGGACTACCGGCCGGCCCTGTTCCTGGCCCCCATGGCCGGGGTGACCCACAGCGCCTTCCGCCGCCTGCTGGCGGACTACGGCGGCTACGGGGCGCTGTTCACCGAGATGGTCTCCGCCGCGGCGTTCCTGCGGGAGGACCCCCAGGCCTCGCCCTTCACCCGCCGGCGGGAATGCGAAGGCCCGGTGTTCTACCAGTTCCGCGTCGCCGCCGGCGAGGACCTGGGCGCCCTGTGCGCCAAGCTGCCCCGGCTGGAGTGCGCCGGGGTGGACCTGAACCTGGGCTGCCCGGCGCCCAAGATCCAGGCCCAGGCCTCCGGCTGCGCCCTGTTCCGGGATTTCGCCCAGCTGCGGGCCGTGCTGGAGGGGATCCGCCGCCGCTACGACGGCACCCTCACGGTGAAGGTGCGCCTGGGGGACGACCCGGAGCGGTGGCGGGAACCGTTCCTGGAGCGCCTGCGCCTGTTCGAGGACCTGGGCGTGCACGCCGTCACGGTGCACCCCCGCTTCTCCTTCGAGAAGCTCAAGCGCCGGGCCCGGTGGCGGGAATTCCCCTGGATCGCCGGACACACCCGCCTGCCGGTGATCGGCAACGGCGACGTGTGCTGCCCCGAGGACGTCGCCGGCGACCGGGAGGCCTTCGCGCCCTTGGCCGGGCTGATGCTGGGCCGCATCGCCGCGGTGAAGCCCTGGATCTTCCGGGAGTTCGCCGGACTGCCTCCGGTGGCGGTGGACTACCGGGAAGTGTGGGACCGCCTGTACCGGTACACCCTGGAGGACCTGCCCCCGGAGCGGGCCTTCGGCCGGCTCAAGGAGTTCACCTTCTACTTCGCCAAGAACTTCTTCTTCGGCCACGAGATGTTCCGGGGCGTCCAGAAGGCCCGGACCCCCGAGGAGGTGCGGACGGCGGCCCTGGGCTTCCTGGAGACCGGGCCGCTCCTCAACGAGACGCGGGGGCTGGCGTTCTCCTGATCGGAGCCGGCCGGCTTCCAGGGCCGCCCGGACCGCGGTGGGGAACTACTCATGAGAGGATGGGACCCGGAGAACCACCATGACCAGGGTCCGCATCTCGGCCGGAGGCTTCCAGTTCATCGCGGCGACCCACCCGGCGGCGCCCCGCACGGCGGCCGCCTTCCTGGGCCTGCTGCCGTATCGGCAGAAGCTCGTCCACGTGCGCTGGAGCGGCGAGGCCTGCTGGATCCCCCTGGGCGGCTTCCAGCTGGGGGTGGACTACGAAAACGCCACCAGCCACCCCTCGGCGGGAGACCTGCTGTTCCACCCCGGGGGCCTGAGCGAGACGGAGATCCTCCTGGCCTACGGCAGCTGCTGCTTCGCCAGCAAGGTGGGGCAGCTGGCCGGCAACCATTTCCTGACGGTGGCGGAAGGCCGGGAGCAGCTGCCTCTCCTGGGGGAGAAGACCCTGTGGCGGGGCGCCCAGGACATCCTGTTCGAGCTGGCCTGATGGCCGCTGCGCAGGCTCCGGCACAAGCCGGGGCCCAGCCCCGGAAGCACCGGGCCGCGGCCCTGGCCGCCCTGGCGGCGGGGACCGTGTGCATCGGCTTCTCGGCGATCTTCGTGAAGCTCGCCGGCCTTCCGGGTCCGGTCTCGGCCCTGTACCGGGTGCTGGTGGCCGGAACGGTGCTGCTGCCCTGGTGGCTGGCGCGCCGGGGCCCCCTCCCCGCCCGGGAGGACATCCGCCTGATCCTCACCGGCGGCCTCTTCTTCGCCATCGACATCGCCCTCTGGAACACCAGCATCCTGTATACGTCCGCGGCCACCGCCACGCTGCTGGCGAACAACTCGCCCCTGTGGGTGGGCCTGGCCTCGTTCCTGCTGTTCCGGGAGCGCCTTTCGGGCAGCTACTGGCTGGGGCTGGCGGTGGCCATGGCGGGCACTGTCTGGCTGGTGGGCGGCGACGCCTACCGGCACCTGCGCCTGGACCCGGGGAACCTGCTGGCCCTGCTGGCCGGGGTGTTCTACGCCGCCTACCTGCTGGTCACCCACCGGGCCCGGAAACGGGTGGACCTGCTCCCGGTCATGACCCTCTCCACCCTGGCCAGCATCGCCGTGCTGCTGCTCCTCAACCTGGCCCTGGGCACGACCCTGACCGGCTTCTCCCGGCGCGCCTGGCTGGCCCTGGCGGGCATGGGGCTGGTCTCCCAGCTGGGCGGATGGCTGGCCATCAGCTACGCCCTGGGGCACCTGCGGGCGGCCCCCGTGTCGGTGGCGCTGCTGGCCCAGGTGGTGGTGACCGCCCTGGCGGCCATGCCCCTGCTGGGGGAGTACCTCAAGGTCAACCAGATCGGGGGCGGGGTGCTGGTGCTGGGGGGCATCTACCTGGTGACCCGGGGCCGCGGCGAGCAGTAGATTTCCGGCCGGGCATTGCCAAGCGGCCCCGGCGAGGCGATCCTGTTCCTTAAGCGGAGGTGCCATGGGCAGCATCGGTATCGAGAAACTTCTCCTCCTGGGCATCGCCCTCCTGATCTTCTTCGGCCCCAACAAGCTCCCCGAACTGGGACGGGCCTTGGGCAAGGGCATCCAGGAGTTCAAGAAGGCTTCCCGGGAATTCAGCGAATCCGTGCAGGAAGGCACCAAGGAAACCAAGGAAGAAGAGAAGAAAGGCTGAAACCGCTCCTCCTGCCGGCGGCGGTCAAGGATTGAGGGCGGCGTGGGCCTCCTTCAACTTTTCCATGATGGGGATCTGCTGGGGGCACTGGGGTTCGCAGGTACCGCAGGCTTGGCACCGGTCGGCGCCGTGGCCGGGCCCGGCCACGAACATCCGGTAGCCGCCGCCGGCGGCCTGCCAGTTGCCGAACATGGAACCGGTGTTGTAGCTGTTGAACACTTCCGGAATGGCCACGCCGCTGGGGCACGGGGCGCAGTAGCCGCAGGTGGTGCAGGGAACCCGCATGCGCGCGGCGTACAGGCTGCGCACTTCTTCCACCAGGGTCAGGTCCCTGGCATCCAGCCCGCCGGCCTGGGCCCGGTCGGCGGCGGCCAGGTTCTCGTCCAGCTGGGCGAGGGCGTTCATCCCGGAAAGGGCGGTCACCACCGACCGGTGGTTCCAGACCCAGCGCAGCGCCCATTCGGCCGGGGGCCGCAACTCCGCGGTCCGGGCCCAGATGGCCTGCACGTCGGGCGGTTGCTCCCAGGCCAGGGTGCCGCCCCGCAGGGGTTCCATGGCGATGGCGCCCACGCCCCGGGCGGCGGCGTGATTCAGGCCCTCGATCCCGGCCTGGAAGCCCGAGTCGATGAAATTGAGCTGGATCTGGCAGAACTCCCAGTCGTAGCCGTCGATGATGGGCTTGAACACCTTGAGGGCGTCGTGGAAGGAGAAGCCCAGGTGGCGGATGCGCCCGTCGGCCTTGGCCCGCTCCATGGCCGCCAGGCCCTTGAGGCCCAGGACGGTCTGCCAGCGGTCGGCGTTGAGGGCGTGCAGCAGGTAGAAATCGATGTGGTCCGTGTCCAGCTTCCTGAGCTGCTCGTCCAGCAGGCGTTCCCAGTCCCCCGCCTCCTGCACCAGCCACACGGGCAGCTTGGTGGCCAGGTGGACCTTGTCCCGGTAGCCGTCCCGGAGGGCGCGGCCCACGAACGGCTCGCTTTCCCCGCCGTGGTACGGATAGGCGGTGTCCACGTAGTTCACCCCCGCGTCGATGGCCCGGCGCAGGAGGGGCTGGGCGGCCTCGTCGTCGATGCGCTTGGGGTCGCCGCCCAGCACCGGCAGGCGCATGCAGCCGAAGCTCAGCACCGACACCGGCGCGCCGGGAATGCGCGGGAAGGAACGGTATTGCATGGGCGGCCTCCGGAACCGCGCCTAATCAAGACGCAAAAGTCACTTAGCCGAATTCTAGCGCCAAGCGCTCGGCCGCGGCCAGATTCACGGCCGTCAGGACCCACAACAGGTCCTCGTCCAGGTCGAACCGGGCGCTGTGGTTGGGGTGGGTGATGCCCCGCTCCGGGGACTGGGTGTTCAGGAACCAGTAGCAGCCCGGCACCCGTTCCAGGTAGTAGGCGAAATCCTCGCCGCCCATGCTGGGCCGGGTCATCACCACCACCCGTCCCGGGCCCAGGAGCTGCTCCGCCGCGGCGGCGGCCAGTGCCGAGGCCCGGGGGTGGTTCACCACCGGCGGGTAGCCCTGCAGCCACTGGTATTCCACTTCCAGGCCGTGCCGGCGGGCGATGTCCCTGGCCACGGCGCCGATGCGCTCGGCCAGGACCGCGCGGACGTCCTGGTGGACGCTGCGGGCGGTGCCCGAGAATTCGGCCCGGGCGGGGATGACGTTGAAGCTCTCGCCGGCGTGGACGGTGCACACGGAGATCACCGCCGGCCGGGTCTGGTCCAGCTCCCGGGCGCGCAGGGTGTTCAGGGCCAGGACGTACTCCGCCAAGGCCGAGACCGGATCCTTGCTGGCGTGGGGTTCGGAGCCGTGGCCGCCGGGGCCGAGGAAGGCGCCCTGGAACCGGTCCGCGGCGGCCATCATGGGCCCGTGCAGGAACCCGGCCTGCCCGGGCTTCAGGTCGGTGCCGAAGCCGCCCACGTGCCCGCCCACCATGGCGGCCACGCCGTCCAGCACCCCCGCTTCGATGAGCGGCAGGGCCCCGAAGAAGCCCTCCTCGCCCGCCTGGAACACCAGGCGCACCCGGAACGGCAGGTCCCCCCGCGCCGCTTCCTGGACCAGCAGCCCGGCGGCCCCCAGGAGGCAGGCGGTGTGGGCGTCGTGACCGCAGGCGTGCATGCGCCCCGGGTGGCGGGAGGCATGGGCGAGCCCGGTCCGCTCCTCCACCGGCAGGGCGTCCATGTCGGCGCGGACGGCCACGAGCGGGCCCCGGTCCCCCAGGTCCGCCCACATGCCCGAGCCCACCCGGACCGGCTGCAGTCCCAGGCCCCGCAGCTCCGCCTCCACCATCCTGGCGGTGGCGGGCAGCTCCATGCCCAGCTCGGGGATGGCGTGCAGCCGGCGGCGCAGGTCGACGACCCCGGGCAGGGCCGCCCGCACCCGGGCTTCGGGGAACCGGATCGCGGCGTCCATGGCTACACCTTGTGGGCGGCCATGAAACGCCCGATCCGTTCCACCTCCTCCGGGGCGAGCCGGAAGTCCGCGGCCCCGGCCACGCCCCGCACCTGGTCGGGGCTGCGCAGGCCGACGATGGCCCCGGTGACGGCGTCCTGGCGCAGGCACCAGGCGATGGCCGCCTCCCCGGCGCTGCGGCCGTGGGGCGCGCCGATCTCCCCCAGCAGGGCCGCCAGGGCCAGGTTCCGGCTCAGCCGGGGCTCCTGGAAGTGCACGGCCCGCTTGCGGAAATCATCCTCGGGCAGGGCCCGGACCCGTTCCGGGGTCATCCGCCCGGAGAGCAGCCCGGACTTCATGGGGCTGTAGACGATCACGCCGATGCCCCGGGCCAGGCAATGGGGCAGCAGGTCCGTTTCCACCTCCGGGGAGATGATCGAGTACGGCGGCTGCAGGGAGGTGACCGGGCCCAGTCCCTGGATGCGCTCCAGCTGGGCCACGCTGAAGTTGCACACCCCGGCCCAGCGCACCTTGCCCTGGGCCTTCAGGAGCTGCAGCGCCTCCCAGCCCTCCTCGATGTCCTCGGCGGGATTGGGCCAGTGGATCTGGTACAGGTCGATGCAGTCCAGCTTCAGGCGGCGCAGGCTGGCCTCGCACTCCCGCAGCACCGAGTCCCGCTTAAGGCGGTTCTCGATCCGGCGGTCGGCGTCCCAGGCCATGGCGCACTTGGTGAAGACATAAGGGCGGTCCGCCACCCCTTCCAGGGCCTGGGCCACCACTTCCTCCGAGTGCCCCAGGCCGTAGACGGCGGCCGTGTCGATCCAGTTCCAGCCCGCCTCCAGGGCGGCGCGGATGGCGGCGACCGACTGGCGGTCGTCCTGGGGCCCCCAGCCGAAGGCCCAGCCGCCCCCGCCCATGGCCCAGGCGCCCACCCCCAGGGGGCTGATCCTCAAACCGCTCTCACCCAGGTTGCGCAGGTCCATGTCCGCCTCCCGCCTTTATCCCATTATGCGCCGGAGGGATGTTACCGTGGATTCCGGCATGCCTCCTTCCTCCATGCCCGAAGGTGATCCCATGAGCGCCAGCCCATCCTCCCAGGCCACCGGCCTCCCCTTCGACCGGGAGCGGATCCTCGAGTTCGAGTTCGTGCGCGCCACCGAGAACGCGGCCCTGCAGGCCATCCACTGGTCCGGCCGGGGCGAGAAGGAGAAGGCCGACGCGGCCGCCTGCGCGGCCATCGCCGGGATCCTGGACGAGCTGGACATCCGGGGCGAGGTGGTGATCGGCGAGGGGCTCAAGGACGAGGCGCCCGGCATCTTCCTGGGAGAGCGCCTGGGCTCCTGGCGCGATGAGGCGCCCCGGTTCGACCTGGCCATGGACCCCATCGACGGCACCACCAACATCGCCAAGGGGCTGCCCAACAGCATCTCGGTGCTGGCCGCGGCCCAGGTGACCAACGGCGCCACCCACGCCATGCGCAACCTGCCCAGCTACTACTGCCACAAGATCGCCTACGGCCCGGCGGTGCGGGCGGCCCTGGCGGCCAGGGGCGGCGACACCGACTTCCTGGACATGGCCCTGGAGGACGTCCTGGCGTTCGTGGCCGAGGCCCTGGGCAAGCGGGTGGGGGAGCTGGTGGTGGTCACCATGGACCGGCCCCGGCACGAGCACATCATCCGCCAGACCCGGAAAGTGGGATCGGCCCTGCGCCTCATCTCGGACGGCGACATCACCGCCGCCGTGGCCCCGTCCATGCCCAACTCGGGGGTGGACCTGTACGTGGGCATGGGCGGCGCCCCGGAAGGGGTGCTGGCGGCCGCGGCCCTCAAGTGCCTGGGCGGGGACATCCAGCTGCGCATGTGGTTCGATCCGGTGCGCCATCCCGGACACCGGGACCAGGTGGCGGCCATGGTGGACCCCGGGGACCTGGAACGGATCTTCCGGGCGGACGACCTGGTGGTGGGCGACAGCGCCCTGTTCTGCGCCACCGGCATCACCGACAGTTCCCTGGTGCCGGGGGTGAAGCTCATCGGCCACCAGGCGGAGACCCACTCCATCCTCATGCGCGCCCGCAGCGGCACCGTGCGCCACATCCGGGCGGTGCACCACCTGGACCGGAAGGCGATGCCCCTGCGGGAGGAGTTCCGGAAGCTGACGGAAGGCTGACCTCCCCCGTCAGCCCGCGAGGCTCCGGTAGGCCCGGACCGCGGTGCGCAGCAGGGTGTAGCACAGCAGGCCGACGGCGGCCCCGGCGGTATCCAGGGCGCAGTCCCGGAGGGAGGCGGTGCGTCCGTGGACGAACACCTGGTGGAATTCGTCCGTGAGGGCGTAGCACCCCGCCAGCATGACCACCAGCACCGGCGCCCCCGGCACCCGCCGCCACCAGGGCCGGCGGCGCAGCCAGGCGCCCAGGAGCAGGGCGAGCACCGCGTACTCGGACAGGTGGGCCAGCTTGCGGATGATGAAGTGCAGGAGGTCGAACCGGTGCGGCCCCAGGTGGACCCCCAGCGCGTCCAGGATCCAGCGCAGGGCGGATCCGGTGTGCTCGGCGGAGAACACGCTGGTGGAGAAGGTGAAGATCACCCCGGCCCAGGCCAGGGAGAGCACCAGCCAAACGGTGCCGCCACCCTCCTGGGGGGTGGGGGATGGGACAGCAGGTTGCGCGTGTTCGTTCGGATGCATGGGGTGCAGGGGTCCCTTCGACCGGCAACGCGGGGGGGCGTCCCTCGACTTTATCAGAACGCGATGGATTTTTCCTATTGATATCCTATGATGGCCATGCTTTCAGTCCCAGGAGGCGGCCATGACCCACCGCAGCGTCGAGTCCCTGGTTCCCGGATCGGCCACCCAGGACGGCAACCGGGTGCCATTGACGCGCCTGATTCCCGGAACCGGCCAGCGGGGCATGGACGCGTTCCGGGCCATGGATCCCTTCCTGCTCATGGACCATTTCGGCCCCCTGCAGCTGCCCCCGGGCACCGACGCCGGCTTCCCGCCCCACCCCCACCGGGGTTTCCAGACCTTGACCTACCTGCTGCAGGGCGCCTTCCGGCACCGGGACAGCACCGGCGGCGCCGGCCTGCTGCGCCCGGGTGGCGCCCAGCTCATGAATGCCGGGGCGGGCCTGGTGCACGAGGAGATGCCCGTGCCCGAGCAGCTGGAGGCCGGCGGCCCCATCGAGGGGGTGCAGCTGTGGATCAACCTGCCCAGGGCCCACAAGCGCTCGCGCCCTGGCTTCACCGACCTGCAGCCGGAGTCCATGCCCTGGCGGGCGGTCCCCGGCGGCAGGTTGCGGGCCCTGGCCGGGGCCTGGCTGGGGTCCGAGGGGCCCGCCCGGACCCCAGCCCGCATCGCCTACGCCCACCTGGAGCTGGAGCCGGGCGCGGAGTTCCGGCACCCCCTGCCCCAAGGCTGGACCGCCGCCCTGGTGCCCCTGCACGGCTCGGTGCGGGTGGACGCAGTGCACGTGCCCTCCGACCACCTGGCGCGCCTGGCCAAGGACGGCACCCACCTGGCCCTGGCGACCGACGGCGGCGCCAGCGTGATGCTGTTGGCCGGGGAACCCCTGGGGGAGCCCATCGCCCACTACGGCCCGTTCGTCATGAACACCCGGGAGGAGATCGACGAAGCCCTCCTGGACTACGCCAATGGGCGCCTGGGACGGCTCGAAGAGCGATGAGGCTAGGGGAAGTGCTTGCGGAAGATGCCGAGCAGCAGCCGCCCGAAAATGGATCCGGGGCTCGCCTGCAGGGGGTAGGTCCAACTGGCCTTCACCTCCGCCCCCATTTCGGCCAGGTGGCCGGGGTCCACCCCGGTGCCGATGAGCACCCGCGGCAGCGCGGCCGGCAGGGCCTCGGCCAGGGTCCGCAGGCGCTTGCGCGCCTCCCAGGCGGCCGAATCCGCGTGCAGGATCACCAGGGCCTTCCGGGACGGCCCCAGGTCCTTCACCGACTGGAGGGTGGGGGCCACCCGGCGCAGGGGGGGCAGGCCCGCAGGCACGAGGGCGGCCAGGCGTTCCCCCAGTTCCGCCGAGGCGCTCACCAGGACCAGCCCCGCCTCCGGGGTCTCCTCGTCCCTGGCGGCCGGGCCCGGAGCCTGGGCGAAGATCTCCGCCTCCCGGCGCTGGAACACCCACCGGGACAAATCCTCGAGCAATTCATCCTCCAGGGGCGGGCGGAACTCGGCTCCGAAGAGCCGCTCCCGCACGTGGCGGATGTTCACCCTGGCGTTGATCCTGAGGCTGTCGTTGAGACCGAACGCCAGATGGATGGTGTCGCCCACCAGCAGTTCACCCTCCTCGTAGTCCCGGCTGAAATGCACCAGCACGCCGGAGGTGCTGAGGTTCACCAGGTGCCCGGACAACAGCTCGTATTTCCGGGTGCTGAAGGTGACCGGCACCCGGCCCACCCGGGTCACCCGGTAGGCGCGGCGGTACTCGCCGTCCTCCAGGACGGCCGGGATGGACAGCATCAGGGACTGGCGGCCCAGGGCCCGGCCCAGCCCCAGCAGGCGGGTGGCGCCCTGGTAGAAATGCTGGCCGTACGGGAAGCGGATGGAGAGCTCGGGGGAGCGCATGCCGGTACTTGGCGTCCTCCAGTTCCATGTTGGCGTGGCAGTGGAACTGGGACGCCTCCAGGAGCAGGAAGCAGGTCTCGAACCGCAAATAGGGGGTGGAGAGGATGGCTATCTCGTTGCGGGCACAGGCGTTATACAGGGCTTCCCGGATCAGCCCCGCATTGCGGATAGTCGCCTCCGTACGCTCCTCAGCCATGGGCCCCCATATCTACTAATGCATTCTGTTCATAGCTCCCTGAGTATGCAAGCTTCACCTAGACTTAAATCAGGAGGATCAATGCCTGTTCTCGTCATGGGCCACAAGAACCCGGATACGGATTCCATCTGCGCCGCCATCGCCTATGCCCATTACCTGCGCCAGACCCGGCTCCCGGACGCGGTGCCCGCCTGCTGCGGCGAAGTGAATCCGCGCACCCAGTTCGTGCTGGGCCAGGCCGGGGTGGAGCCGCCCCGGCTGGTCATGGACGTGCGCCCCACCGTGGGCCAGGTGTGCCGCCGGCAGGTGGTCACCGCCCGGGAGGACGAAGCCTTCTTCGAGGTGTACCACCGCATGCAGGCGCACCGCCTGCCTGCCCTGCCGGTGCTGGACCGGAGCGGCGGGCTGGCCGGGATGGTCACCCTGTCCAGGCTGCTGGAGCTGCTCCTGCCGGACCGGGGCGTGCACGAGCGGCCGCGCCTGGTGGAAACCAGCCTGGACCTGGTGTGCCGGGCCCTTTCGGGCAGCTTCCTGCACCGGGTGGACGCGGACCGGGTGGAATCCCTGTTCCTGAGCGTGGGCGCCATGAGCACCGGCAAGTTCAGCGCCCGGCTGCGGGAGTTCCCCTCCGCCCAGGCCCTGATCGTGGTGGGCGACCGCCAGGACATCCAGGAACTCACCGTCGCCTTCGGGGCCCGGTGCATGGTGGTCACGGGCGGCAGCAGCCCCGAGCCGGCCCTCCTGGACGAGGCCCGGGCCCGGGGGGTGAGCGTCATCTCCAGCCCGTGGGACACCGCCACCACCACCCTGATGATCCGGGGCGCCAAAGGCATCGGCACGTCCATCGACCGGGATTTCCTGCGCTTCCGGGAGCCGGTGCTGGCCCGCACCGCCCGCAAGGAGGTCCACCCGGCGCACCAGGACCTGTTCCCGGTGGTGGGGGAGGCGGGGGAACTGGTGGGGGTGTTCTCCAAGGACGACCTGGCCAGTCCCGAGCAGGTGCGGCTGGTGCTGGTGGACCACAACGAACTGGCCCAGGCGGTGACCGGCGCCGAGGAGGCGGAGATCCTGGAGGTGCTGGACCACCACCGCCTGGGCGGGGGGCTCATCTCCCGGGAGCCGATCCGGTTCCAGAACGACCCGGTGGGCTCCACCTGCACCCTGGTGGCGCGCTGCTACCACCGGGACGCCCTGGTCCCGCCCCACGGCATCGGCCGGTGCCTGGCCGCCGGCATCATCTCCGACACCCTGAACCTCAGTTCGCCCACCACCACCCCCGTGGACGGGCGGATGCTCCAGTGGCTGGGCGAAGTCTGCGGCTTCGACCCGGCGGCCTTCGCCGAGGCGTTCTTCGCGGTGGGCTCGGTGCTGCAGCTGTGCGCCCCGGCCGAGGCCCTGCGGGCCGACTGCAAGGAGTACACGGAAGGACCCTGGCGGCTGGCCGTGGCCCAGATCGAGGAGGTGGGCTTCGAGCACTTCCACCAGCGCCGGCGGGAACTGGTGGAAGCCCTGGACAGCCTGGTGCGGGAAAAGCGCCTGGACTTCGCCTGCCTGCTGGTCACCGACATCTCCAGGAACGACAGCCTCCTGCTGACGGCCGGGGACGAGCGGGTGGTGGCGGCGATCGACTATCCGCGCCTGGAGGGCCACCTGTTCCAGCTGGACGGGGTGGTCAGCCGCAAGAAGCAGCTCCTGCCCCATCTGGCGCGGCAGCTGGCGAAGGTGGACAAGAGTTCCTAGTCCTGCTGGGGCGTCCGGGTCCCGGTCGGCGGCAGGCCCGCCGGACGGGTTCCTTGGGTTCGCGCCGCCACACCGTTGGTGGCCGTGAATCGGAGTGCGCGCACTCCGATTCACGGCCACCGGCCGTCGAGCCGCATCGGACCTTGGGCTCGGTGACTTGCGAGCAGGTTTGAAGGCGTCCTGCTGGCTCACTGGGCTTGGCGAATCCGCTTGGCCTGGCTGACGTGGAAGGACCTGTGAAGGTTGCGGAAGCGATTCCCGCAGTCCGCCCCGAAGGCACCGATACCTTGGTTCTTTGGTCGGCCCCGACGAACCAGCGAGCGCTTCGCCAGGCCGCGCCGCGCGCGGCCTGACGAAGCCGGGCAACGGTGGGGCGGCGCGAGACTCCGGAACCCGGCCGACACGATCTGCCGCCGACCGGAACCCGGGCGCCCCGGCAGAACTAGACGGTGAAGATCGTCGAGCCGGTGGTCTTCCGGGCCTCCAGGTCCCGGTGGGCCTGGGCCGCCTCCCGCAGGGGGTAGCGCTGGTTGATGGCGATCTTCACGACGCCCCGGCCCACCACGTCGAACAGTTCGGCGGCGTTGGCCAGGAGATCGGCGCGGCTGGCGTTGTAGACGAACAGGGTGGGCCGGGTGATGAACAGGGCGCCCTTGGCCGCCAGCTGGCCCAGGTCGAACGGCGGCACCGGGCCCGAGGACTGGCCGAACAGGGCCATCATGCCCAGGGGCGCCAGGCAGTCCAGGGACTTGGCGAAGGTGTCCCGGCCCACCGAATCGTAGACCACCTGCACCTTGCGGCCCTGGGTGAGCTCCAGCACCCGGGCCTGGAAATCCTCCCGGGTGTAGACGACGGGATGGTGGCAGCCGTTGGCGCGGGCCAGTTCGGCCTTGGCGTCCGAACTCACGGTGCCGATCACCGTGGCGCCCAGGTGGCGGGCCCACTGGCACAGGATCAGCCCCACCCCGCCGGCGGCCGCCTGCACCAGGACGGTGTCCCCGGCCTTGACCGGATAGGTGCGCCGCAGCAGGTACTGGGCGGTGAGGCCCTGGAGCATCATGGCGGCGCCCTGCTGGTCGGAGATCCCGGCCGGCAGCACCACCAGGCGGTCCGCGGGCATCACCCGGGCCTCGGCGTAGGCGCCCATGGGCCCCGAGGCGTAGGCCACCCGGTCCCCGGGCTTGACCTCGGTCACCCCCTTGCCCACCGCCTCCACCACCCCGGCCGCCTCCATGCCCGGGGTGGCAGGCAGGGCGCTGGGGTAGAGCCCGGTGCGGTGGTACACGTCGATGAAGTTCAGGCCCACGGCCGTGTGCCGCAGGCGCGCCTGGCCGGGGCCCGGGCCGCCCACCTCCACCGGTTCCCACTGCAGGACTTCGGGTCCTCCGTTCTGGTGCATTCGGATGGCTTGGGTCATGGTTCACGCTCCGGGCTAGGATGATAGTTGAACTTGAGGAGAAGGAGCAGGAGCATCATGCGGTTTCCGCTTTTCCTGACCGTGGTGCTCCTGGTGCTGGCGGCCGCCTGCGCCTACATGGGCGGCCGCACCCTGGCCCTGAGCCCGGCCGCGGCCGCCCACCCGGCCCTGGTGTGGGCGGTGCTGGCCCTGTTCGTCGGGCTCCTGTTCGGGGTGTCCGCCCTGGGCCGGGTCCGGGCTCTGCGCCCCTGGCGCCCGTTCCTGACGGCCCTGAGCTACGGGCTGTTCGGGTTCATGGCCACCTACCTGCTGTACCTGGCCGCGGCCGACCTGCTCCAGGCCCTGGCCGGAGCGCTGACGGGGATCCGCGCCGGGCCGTGGCTGGTGCCCCTGGCGGCGGCGGCCGCCCTGGGCTCGGAGCTGGCGGGCCTGGCCACGGCCCTGCGCCCGGCCTCGGTGCGGCGCGTGGAGGTGCCCATCCGGGACCTGCCGCCGGGGCTGGACGGCTTCCGCATCGTGCAGATCTCGGACCTGCACCTGGGGCCCCTGGTGCGCCGCGCCCAGGTGGACCACATCCTGGCGGCCACCGCCGCCCTGGCCCCGGACCTGGTGGCGGTGACCGGGGACCTGGTGGACGGCTCCCCGGACGGGGAAGTGGGGGCCCAGGCCCGGCGCCTGGGCGCCCTGCGGGCCACCCACGGTGTCTGCTTCGTCACCGGCAACCACGAGTACCTACTCCGGCGTGAGCCGCTGGCTGGAGGTGTTCAGGGACCTGGGCTGGCGGGTGCTGCACAACGAGCACCTGCTGGTGGAGCACGGGGGCGCCCGGCTGGCGGTGGCCGGCATGCCCGATCCCACCGCCCGCACCCACCCGGCCGGGGGCCCCGGGCCGGACCTGGCCCAGGCCCTGGCGGGGATGCCCCCGGACGCGGTGCCCATCCTGCTGTACCATCCCCCCACCGGCACCGCGGCCGCCGAACGGGCCGGAGTGCGCCTGCAGCTCTCCGGGCACACCCACGGCGGGCAGTTCTTCCCCTGGAGCGTGGTGGTCCAGCGCCTGTACGCCCATCCCGCGGGCCTGGGGAAGCAGGGCGGGATGTGGATCTACACCAGCGTCGGCACCGGATTCTGGGGCACCCCCAACCGGTTCCTGGTGCCCTCGGAACTGACCCTCCTGGTGCTCCGGCGGGCGGCTCAGGACTGACGGGTACTCCACCCGCGCCACCCGGGCGTCGATCCCCGCCCGGTTGAAATGCCGCAGCCAGCGCTCCTGCCCGGGCCGCAGCGCGTCGCCCGGGCCCTTGACCTCCCATAGCCGGCAGCGGGGCGGATCCGGGCGGAACAGGAACAGGTCCGGGAAGCCGCTGGCGAAGGCCAGGGGGTTGGGCGCCATGGCCGCCAGCACCGACACCGCGGCCGCCCCGGGCAGCGCATCCAGCGCCCGCTCCAGCCAGACCGGATCCAGGGCCCGCCAGTTCACGAACACGTTGGCGATGCCGCGCTTGGCCTCGGCGGCGGCCCGCACCTCCCGGGCGAAGGCCCCAGGCTCGGCGAGCCGGGCCAGGCGGGCTTCCACCAGCCCGGAGCGGCGCAGGAAGAAATCCGGGCCCTCCAGGTCCGCCGGAGCCGCCTGGAACCGGTGCTGGAACGCCCCGGGCACCGGGGCGAACAGCACCTCCCAAAGGGCCAGGCCGAACAGGGCGCGCCACAGGACGTTCTCGCTGAAGAACCCGTCCCACCCCTCGGCCCGGGCCGCCTCCAGCGCCGCCTGCTCCACCGTCCCGGGCCGGGGCCCCGGCAGGAGCAGGCGCACTTCCGGCACCGGTTCCGGCGGCGGGTGGGTCAGGACCCAGGCGGCGGCCAGGTTCTCGTTCCGGGACAGGCGGCGCAGGAACCGGTGGGCGAACCGCTCCTCGCCCACGTCCCAGGGGACCGCGGCCATCTCCTCCGCCCGTTCCGCGGCCGCATGGAGCCGCCCGCCGGGATCCAGGGGATAGGCTTCGAAGCGGACCCGGCCGGTATCCGCCAGGATGAAGTCGGTGAGGTCCTGGTCCCCGTTGCCGAAGAACAGGAGGAACATCAGCCTGGCCCAGTCCAGGTGCAGGGGCGCGGCCGCCGGCACCGCCGCGGCCAGGGCGGGCCCCAGGGCGGGGCCGCCCCGGGCCAGCAGGGTCGCCGCCAGGTCCATCCGGGACATGGACCGGGCGTGGGACGGGTCCTGGAGCAATCCCAGGATCTCCTCCTTGCGCGCCAGCGGCAGCAGGTCTTCCGGAGCGGCGGCCTCGCGCGCGGCGGCGAAGCCGGCGCCCCGCAGCCCCGCCAGGGCTTCCCCCAGGTCCGGGATCTCCAGGTAGCGCAGCCCCTCCAGGCGGAACCAGGGTCCCTTCCGGGTGAGCATGCGCACATAGAGCCGCCGGGCCTGGACCGGCAGGGCCAGGAACCGCTCCGTCAGCTCCCGCTCGCCGGGACGCAGCAGGTCGCCGCAGCGGCCCTGCACGTCCTGGAGGACTGTCTGGAAATTCAGGAGGTAATAGCCTTCTGGGAGGGGTTCGGATGCCATGCCGGCTCCCATGCTACGCTCCCGGACCGTTCCTCCCCAGCCGGACGCCACGGCAGGATTCAGGCGGGCGCCAGGGCCCCCAGGTGCCGGCGCAGTTCCTCCAGGCTGAACGGCTTGGGCAGCAGGGTCACGTTGGGGTGCGCGCGCGCCAGGTCCAGCACCGCCTGGTCCGCCTTGCCGGTGACCAGGACGATGGGAACCCCCGGCAGCAGCTGGCGCAGGCGCGGCAGGGCGCCCTGGCCGCCCAGGCCGGGCATGTTCACGTCCAGGAACACCACTTCCGGCCGGAACCCTCCTTCCAGCCTGGCCAGGGCCTCCTCGCCGCTGCCGGCGGACTCGGCCCGGTGCCCCAGCGCATCCAGGAGGCCCAGGAACGAGGCGTTCATGAACTCGTCGTCGTCCACCAGCAGCACCCGCAGGCCACCCTTGGTCCTGGCCGCGGCCGGAGCCGCCTCGGTCCGCGGGTACGGCAGCGGACCGGAGCTGGCGGGGAAGCGCAGGATCACCCAGGTGCCCCGCCCGGGTTCGCTGCGGATGTCCAGGACCCCCTGGTGGGCCTTGACCGTGCTGTAGGCGATGGACAGGCCCAGACCGGTGCCCTTGCCGGTCTCCTTGGTGGTGAAGAAGGGGTCCAGGGCCTTGCGCAGCACCTCCGGGGACATGCCCGGGCCGGTGTCGCCCACCTGCACTTCCACCCCGCCCGGGTCCAGGTTGCGGGTGCGCAGGAACAGGGTGCCCTCCCCTTTCATGGCGTCCACGCCGTTCACCGCCAGGTTCACGAGGGTGTTGGCCAGGGACCCCGCGTCCCCCTGGATCGGCCGCAGGTCCGGGGCCAGGTCCAGGTCCAGGCGCACCTTGGCCAGGGTGGTCCGCTCCAGCAGCTGGGTCATGTCCCGGATCACTCCGTTCAGGTCCACGTCCTGGATCTGCACCGGGGCCTGGCGGGCGAAATTCAGCAGGTTCCGCACCATCTGCCCGCCCCGGGTGGCGGCCCGGGACAGGGTGTCGAAGGTCCGGTGCAGGGGGCTGCCGGGCGGTTGCTGCTCCAGGTTGGCGGAGGCGATGGCCAGGATGGCGCCCAGGACGTTGTTCATGTCATGGGCGATGCCCCCCGCCAGGCTGCCCAGGCTGTCCAGCTTCTGGACCTGCTGCAGGTGGGCCTGGAGGCGCTGCTGCTCCTCTTCCAGGCGCCGGGCCCGGGTCACGTCCCGCACCACGGCGATCACGTGGTGGGCGGAGGCGGGGGCCACCCGGGCCTCGAAGAACCGCTGTTGGCCGCCCAGGTCCAGGGGGTAGTCCAGCTCCTGCACCGTGCCGGAATCCAGGGCGGCGGAGATGGCGCGCTTGAACGGCTCCGCCTGGGTTTCCGGCAGGACCTGGGACAGGTTCCGCCCCACCAGGCGCTCGGCAGGCTGCACCAGGAGCCCGGCCGAGGAGGTGTTGACCGAGAGGTAGTCGCCGTCCCGGGAGAACGTGAAGACCAGGTCCGGCACGGCACTGACCAGGGACCGGTACTCGGCCTCGCTCTCGCGCAGGGCCGCCTCGCTGCGGATGCGGTCGGTGATGATGAACTCCACCCCGTTCCAGAGCAGGCTGCCGTCCTTCAGCCGGTGGGGCCGGGACACGTACGAGGACCAGCGCACCTGTCCGTCGGGGCCCACCACCCGGGCTTCCCACTTGAAAGGTGCCCCGGTGCGGATGGCCTCGCACTCGGCCGCCACCAGGCCGGGCAGGTCGTCCGGGTGGATCCGGCGGTAGATCAGGGAGGCGTCCGCCAGGGCTTCCTGCACCGGGACTCCGTACAGGGCCGGAGCGGACTCGCTCAGGTAGGTGAAGCACCGCCCCCCCTCCGGATCCACCTTGATCTGATAGAACATGCCGTCGGTGAACGTGGCGCTGATGCCCCGGAGTTCGGCGGTGCGCCGGGCCACCAGCCGCCGCAGCATCCAGATCCAGGCCAGGAGCAGGACCAGGAGCCCCAGGGCCACTCCGGAGAGGATGGCCGTGCGGCGGAGCTCCCCCCGAGTGAGCAGGGGCCGGCCGAACCACTTCCCTTCGATGGCGGCGTACTCCCTGGGGGTGATGGCGTCGAAGCCCCTCTGGACCAGCGCCAGCAGGTCCTGGCGTCCCTTGGCCACGGCCCGGTGGAACTGGCCGTTGTACAGGGGCGCGGTCTCCCGGAACCGGTCCTGGATGCCCATCCTGATGAGGTAGTAGAGGGCCGGGGGGCGGTCCACCGTGAACACCTTGATGCGCCCGTCCCGGGCCGCCTCGGCGATCTCCCGGTAGCCGCGGAACAGCTGGAAGTGGGTGACGCCCCGGCCCTCCAGGAGGGTGACGGAGGCGTCCCCTTCCTTGGCCCCGACGATGAAACCCGACAGGTCGTCGGGGCCGCTGATGCCCGCCAGGTCCCGGCTGAAGAAGATGGGCACGTCGATGCGGGCGTAGGGCGGGCCGAAATCGTACCGGGCCTTGCGCTGCCCGTTCTCGAACAGGGTGTCGATGACGTCGTAGGCGCCCGCCTGCATTCGCCGCTGGGCCTCGGCCCAGTCCATGGCGTCCAGCTGCACGTGGATCCCGGTCTTGCGCTCCCACAGGGCCCACTGGTCCACCAGGATCCCCTGGAATCCGCCCGCCGGGGCACGGAAGATGTAGGGCGGGTAGTCGTCGTCCACCACCACCCGCAGCGTGCCTCCGGGACCCGGCACCGGGGCGCACCGGGCTGCGGGCAGGGCCGCCAGGGCCAAGCCAAGGAGGCAGATGCTCAGGACCCTCCCCAACCCTTGGCGCAGAAACGTTAACTTCATTCAAAGATTATCCATGGCGGGTGGGGGTACGGGCCGGAAGAATGATGAAAACTTCAACGGAATGTCCCGCCCGGCGCCGGCACCCCGTGCTCGCAAGGCACCCCGGTCTGGCATTTGCCGCAGCCGTAGCGGGGGCCGTACTGGCCCAGGGTGCGGTCCAGGAAGGCCTTGCAGGCCACGTTGTCCTTGCCCGAGGTGTCGATGGCCCCGCAGGGGCAGCGCTGGATGCAGGCGCCGCAAGCATGGCAATGCTCCGTCGCCCCGGTGTAGGGGCGCAGGGTGGCCGGGAACGGGGCGTCCGTGACCACGCTGCCGATCCGCCCGGCCGCCCCTGCCCGGGTGATGAGGGACCGGTTCAGGCTGAAGGTCCCCAGCCCGGCCACGAAGGCCGCGTGCCGTTCGGACCAGTTGCTGCGGAAATGGGCCACGGCCAGGCGCGGGTCGGTGGCGGGGGCCAGGGCCCGCCAGCCGGCCTCCCGCAGCATGCGGGCCAGGTAGTTGTCCAGGGCTTCCACCAGGGCGCCGCCCTCGTACCGGCCGTACAGCCACTCGGTGGCCGGCCCTCCCGGAGTGCGGTTGGCCCGGCGCACCTGGTGGCTGTAGGGCAGGAAGAACGACACCACCGAGCGGGCCTCCGGCAGCCATTCCCGGGGCGACCCGTGCTGGGGGCCCACCACGTCCGGCTGCTTCAGAACGTCCCACAGGGGATCCAGGGCATCCGCCACGCCCAGGAGCGGCGGGTCGTAGAGGCGCAGGGGCCCCGGTTCCAGGAGCGCCGAGGCCAGGGGCTCGGGCGCCTGGACGGTGTTGCCCCCGGAGGCCATGAAGGCTTCCAGCGCGCCCTGCAGTTGTGCCAGCGACATCCCCGACCTCCTAGATGAAGAACAGGGCCCCTACCCCGCCCATGCACACCAAAGTGCCGGCCAGGGCCCGGGGGGTGACCCGTTCCCTGTCCACCAGCCGGGCCACCGGCAGCAGCAGGACCGGGGACAGGGACATGAGGGTGGAGGCCACCCCCAGGTAGCGGGCGTGGTTGATGGCGTACAGGCTCAGCACCACGCCCGACACCGGCCCCAGCAGCGCGCCCAGGGCGATCAGGGCCGAGGCGCCCAGGTCCTTGAGCCGCTCCAGGTTGGGGACCAGCTGGCGGCGCAGCCCCTGCCAGGCGGTCAGGACCAGGGCGCCGGCGGCGACCCGGATCAGGTTGGCGCTCACGGGGCTGAACCCTCCCGTCATGCCCACCTTGGCCAGGATGAACCCGGCCGCCTGGCCCGCCGCGGCCCCGGCCCCCAGCAGGATTCCGAGGGTGGCGTGCCCGGCCCGGGAGGGCTGGGGTGCGGCGCCCTGGCCGCGCTCGGACACCACCAGGGCGATGCCGCCCAGGGTGGCCACCATGGCGCCGACCTTGGCGCCGGTCATGGCCTGCCCCAGGAACAGCCAGGCCAGCAGGGCCGCGAACACCGGCCACAGGGTGTAGACCAGGACCGTCAGGCGCGGGCCCACCAGCAGGTAGGCCTCGAACAGCAGCGCGTCGCCCAGGGCGAACCCGATCAGCCCGGAGGCCCCCAGCCAGGCGAACCGGGCCAGCCCCGCGCTGGCCGGGAACAGGGTCCCGGCCAGCGCCAGGTGCAGGAGCATCAGGGACGGCAGCGCCATCCCCAGCCGCACCAGGTTCACCGTGGCCGAGCCCACCCTCCGCCCGGCCCGGGTGAAGACCAGCGCCGTGGCGGTGTAGAGCACGGAGGTGAGCAGGGAGGCGAGTTCGCCCAGGGGCATGGGGGTCCTTGGCTGGATGGCGGCGGGGAATTTCCAGTGAACCATGAAAGGGACCGGCCAGCCGGGATAAAATCAAGCATTCCAATCGCCTCCAATGGAAAGGGGAATGGCCATGTCCGTGGAAATCAGGAACCTCTTCACAACCTTGGCCGGCAAGGCACTGGACCCGGCCGTGGGGATCCGGGTCGAGAAGCTTTCCGGGGAAGAAGCCTTCAGCCTCTTCGGGGCCGAAATCGCCGGCGGCACCAGGCTGAGCCCCCATTTCCACAAGGTGGGGCCCGAGATCTACTACATTGTGTCCGGCACCGGGCGCATGAGCCTCGGGGACCGCGACGGCGAGGCCGGCATCACCTGGAAGGAATCGTTCCCGGTCAGCCAGGGCGACTGTTTCACGGTGAAGGCCGGCCAGGTCCACCAGCTGGAGAACACCGGCGACGCCCCCCTGAACGCCCTGTTCGGGTGTCCGGCCAGCCACCTCTCCACCGACCGCACCGTGCTCAGCGCTGCCCGCTGAAACCCGGGTCATTTCTTCCGGGCGGCCGGGGCCTGCCGCCCGGTTTTTTTCGCTGCCGGACCAGCTCTTTGACCTTTTTTCCTAGTGACTTCATGTCCATCTTGAGCGAAAGGTACAGGCAAAGAAGCGAGGTTGCCTTGGCTTGGTTCGAGCGGAGGGTGGACGGCAGCTTGAGGGTGGACGACGCCTTGAAGCAGGCTTTCACCGAGCTGGAATGGAAGGCGCGCGACGCTGGCCACATGATCTCCAGGCAGCAGCTGGTGGAGATCTGCTGCGGCAGTTGCCGGGGGTTGCCGGCCTGGATCCAGGAAGATGCGTTCCGCCTTTCCGGGCAGTTGCGGGCCGAATGGCAGAAGTCCTTCGGCTATCAGCCCACCCTCGAGGAACTGGCGCAGGGCATCCGATCCATCTGGGAGCTGGCTGGAGGCTGAATCACGTCAGTCCATGGCCCACCAGCCGCAAAGGACTTCACCCCCGTTGGTTCCCAGCATTGGCAGGTCCGTGCGATTGCCGGACTGCCAGAGACAGGGGGTATCGATGCCGTTGTTGGCATAGTCGCCGGCGCAGATGACGCTGCCCTGCACCACCTGGATGGCCTGCACGACGCCGTACGTGGTGGTCGGCAGAAGGGTGCAGCCGCTGCCCTGCCACATGCAGGGTTCCCACTCGCCGCCGCTCCAGAGGCCGCCTCCGGCATACAGGGTGCCGTCCACCAGGGTCAGCGCGCACACCTGGCCCGCCACGGCTGAACCCATGGGCAGGGTGCTGAGGGTCGTCCCGGTCCAGGTGCAGGGCACATCCTCGGTGCCGTTGGAGGCCATCCCGCCCAAGGTGACTGCGCCGCCGGAGACAAGGACGCAGGTCGCACACCCTGAAGAGGGCGTCACGAGGCCCGGCAGGTCGGTCTCGGTCGTGTTGGTCCAGAGGCAGGGCACGTCGGTGCTGCCGTTGTAGTAGGCACCCGCACAGTAGACCGTGCCGCCGGCGACGGCGATGCCCATGGCGTAACCCTGGGTGCCAGTGCAAGGCAGATCGACCCGGCTGCTGCCGTTCCAGTAGCAAGGCACGACTTTGGCGGGGGTGACGCTGGAGTCGGAATAGTAGCCCGCTGCATAGGTGGTGCCGCCGTACTCCGCGAGTGCCAAGGCACCGGCGGGATCCGTTGCCAGGCCTCCCCCGGCCAGATCGGTGCGCACCCCGTTGGTCCAGACGCAGGCGATGTTCTTGGTGCCGTCGTTATAGAAACCGGGCACCAGGACCGAATTGCCGGCCACCACCACCGGTGAGAAGGCCAGGGCGTTGTGGGTGCCATCGCCCGCCAAGTCGGTTCGTGTGCCGTCGGTCCAGGTGCATGCGATGTTTTTCGTCCCGTCGTTCACCACGCCGGCGAAAATGACGCCGGCAGGTGGTGTGGAGTGGGAGTTGGGGGAGCAGGCCGGAAGCAGGGCGAGGGCGAACGCCAGGCCCGCAAGGTAGCCAGGGCAGAACCGCATGAAAGCCTCCTATGAGGAAAAGGGTAAAGGTGCTGCAGTTCGAGGCGGGGAGGGCGACTTTCCACCCTGCGGCTTGGCATGGCCAGCGCAGGCCCCTCGCCGGAAAGATGCATTCCATGTTCGGGTAAAATTTTTAATGATTTGTATTCAGGTTATCACTGAGGCAAGAAAAATTGCGGAAGGTGGAATTTTGCAGCTTAATGCCTTTGGGCTAGCTTTCCTGGGCTTGTCCTGTGTGGCCACGCTTCTGGGTCGTGGCGGCGGAGGCGGAGCTGGAGGTGCCACCCTGTCCACGGCACCGACCATGACTGACACCTTGTTCATGGGCATCAAGAGAGGTGCAGCTCAGCGGACGGATCGAGCGACACGAAGCCCGCCGGGGAGCATGTCCACACGGAAATAGGGCGTGTCACCGAAACGCGCTGCAGAGCGCAGGTCCTCCCCGCAGTTGAACCAGGCGCCGGGGTGCTGGTCTGTGCGAACCGGGACTGCGGCTGGTTCTTCTACGGTGAAAGCCGGAGCCTCAGCCGCCGCTGGTGCAGTTCCAGTCACTGCGGGAACCTGGTCAAGGTGAGGAACTTCCGGAACAGGCAGCGCCCACTCCCGGAGCCGAATGGGAAATGAAATCCACATGGTTTCTTCGGCACTCCTGGGGGCCCCGTTCCTTGGGCCAGGTGTGCGGACACCAAGAAGCAGGCGAGGGCGGACTCACCCTGCAGGTCTTGGCTGTGAACACCTAGTCCCCGTACGGATCGAACGGGAAGTACTTCCTGGCGATCTTGTCATAGGTGCCGTCCTTGCGGATCTCGGCGATCGCCTTGTCGAGCCTGGCGAGCAGGTCGGTGTCTTCCTTGCGCACGCCGATGCCGCCGCCCACCCCGAAGATCTCCTGGTCCCGGAGGTACGGCAGGACCATCTTGAAGGGCTTGCCTGCGGGCTTGGAGAGGAAGCTCTCCTGCATCACCGAGGCGTTGTCCGCAAACCCGTCCAGGCGGCCCACGACCAGGTCCGCCTGCGCCAGGTCGACGCTCTTGTAGGTCACCAGGTTCACCCCCTTCGGGGACCAGTACTTGCGGCCATAGGCTTCGTAGGTCGTGCCCTGCTGCACGCCGACCGTCTTGCCGCGCAGGGACTCCGCGGCGGCGGTGAGGTTCGAGTCGGCCTTGACCACGAGCGCCCCGGGGATGGAGTGGATCTTCTCGGTGAAGTTGATCTGCTTCTTGCGCGTTTCGTTGATGTTCATGCCGGAGAGGATGGCGTCGAACTTCTTGGCCAGCAGGGCCGGGATGATGCTGTCGAAGTCGTTTTCCACCCATTCGCACTTGGCGCCCATCTTCTGGCAGATGGCCTTGCCGAGATCGATCTCGAATCCGACCAGCTGGCCGTCGGGCAGTTTCGACTCGAACGGCGCGTAGGTCGCCTCCACGCCGAACCGGACCACCGCGGGCCCCTGGGCGAAGACTTGCAGGCACAGCAGTGCCATGACGCCGAGAACCAGGTTCTTCTTCATGCAGCACCTCCAAGAAGGGATTCGGGAACAGGATGCACCGCCATGGTGCATCCCTTCAGCTTGGGAACTTGCCCCGTTCCGCCGGAGCCTCCGCCTCGGCGATGGCCTCCAGGGGAACCGGCTTGAGCGGCGGGCGCAGGCGGAAATAGCCGACCTCGGCCACGGTGCGCCCCCCGGCCTGGGCCAGGAGTTCCGAGACCGTGGGCCCGCAGAACCGGCCCTGGCAGTCGCCCATGCCGCAGCGGGTGAACGCTTTCATCTGGTTCGGCCCCAGGCAGCCCAGCTGGACCAGCCGCCGCACCTCCCCGGCGGTCACGGACTCGCACCGGCAGACCACCACGTCGTCTCCAGGACGGCGCAACCAGTCCGGAGGCCGGTAGAGGCGGTCGGTGAAGGCCACCACTCCCTGGGGACCCAGACAGCCCAGGCGCGCCCTGAGGACCTTGGTGCGCAGGGCGGCCGGATCCGCCCGGCCCGCGGCCCGGGCGATGTCGAGGGCCGCCAGGACCCCTTTCCAGCGTGCCGTCCGGGCACCGGCGACGGCCGCTCCGTCCCCGGCGATCCAGATCCCCGGGCGGCTGCTTTGTCCCCAAAGGTCCACCCGGGGGCGCCAGCAGAACTGGTCCGGATCCCAATCGTGGAGGCAGCCCAGGGAGCGGCTCAGGTTCACCGCCGGGATGAACCCATGATGCAGCAGCACCAGGGGCGTGGCCAGGCTCCCGCCGCGGGCTCCGGCCTGGAACCGGACCCCTTCCACGCAGGTCGATCCGGTGATCTCGATTTTGCCTACGCCCCGGATCCGGGGGATGCCCGCCCTGCGCAGCGCGTCCAGGATGCGCACGCCCTTGGCCAGCTGGCCCAGGCCCAGGAGCGCCCGGGGCAGGCGCGGCAAGGCCGCCCGGAGCGCGCCGGCGGAGGACGTCTCCAGCAGCGCCTGGACCCGGCGCCCGGCCTGGAGCAGCTGGTAGGCGAACAGGTACAGCAGCGGTCCGCCGCCCACCAGCACGGTCTCGGGTACCGGCACCAGGCCCTGGGTCTTCATCAGGGTCTGGGCGGCGCCGACGCCCATGGCTCCCGGAAGGGTCCACCCGGACACCGGGAAAGGCCGTTCCTGGGCCCCGAGGGCCAGCAGGACCGCCCCGGCCTGGACGCTGCAGACTCGGCCTGCGCCCTGGTCCTCCGCCAGCATGGCGCACCATTCTCCGCTTTCGCCGCCGGTCAGCTGCCAGACCAGGGTACCCGGCCGGCATTCGGCGCCGCAGGCGGCGAACGCCTCGATCAGGGCGCCGCCGGCCAGGACGTCCGCCCCCAGCACTTGCTCCCGCAGGACGGCGGGCATGCCGGCGCCCCGGTAGAAATGGCCGCCGGCTTCGGGGGCCTCGTCCACCACCAGGACCGACAGGCCCCGCTCCCGGGCGGTCACCGCCCCCGCCATGCCCGCCGGGCCGGCGCCGATGATCAGGAGATCCCACCGTTCCGTGCTCATGCCAGCTCCGGCCTGCCGTGCATGCTGCGCACCTGCATTCCCGGGCTGACCCGGGTCATGCATCCGTGCCGGTTGGGGACCCCGTCGATCTCCACCAGGCATTCGAAGCACAGGCCCATGAGGCAGTACGGGGCGCGCTGGGCGTCCCCCTCCGGGCGGGTCCCGCAGCTGGTGGCGCCGGCCGCCAGCATCGCCGCCGCCACCGTGTAGTGGGCGGGCACCTGGTGCGGCTGGCCGTTGATCTGGATCGCCACGATCGGCTCACCGGACCCCGGCAGGGGCTCAAACAGAGAAACGGGAGGCATGGCAGTACTCCAGGAAGTCTGGCGCCGCCTGGCCGGCGATCCAGGGCGCCAGCACTTCAGCATGGGCGGCGGCGAGGGTGACTCCGCTGTGGCTGTTGACCAGGAAGGCGCCAGGGCAGCTTGGCGAGGGTTCGTAGACCGGCATTCCGTCCGGCGTCATGATCCGCAGGGAGGCCCAGGCCCGCAGGACCCGCGCCCGGCGCAGCCGGGGGAACCGGGTGATGGCGAACCTGGCGATGGTGGCCAGGATCGGGGCGGTCACCCCGTCGTCCAGGCCCACGGGTTCGGAGCTGCTGCCGAGCACCACGGAGCCGGAGACGGTCTGGCGGATCCCGTCCACCAGGCACCCGAGGAAGGGCTCCAGTTTTTCCGTGACCAGCATCTGGCCGCGCAGAGGCGCCACCGGTGCCCTCAGCCCGACCATGGGTGCCAGGGGGATGTTGCCGAGCCCGGCCCCCAGGACCACCTGCCCGGCTTCGGTGATCCCGTCCGCGGTCTCCACCTGGAAATGCCCGGAGTGGGGATCGATGGCCCGGACCGGACGGTGCGGGCAATAGGTCCCGCCCGCGCGCTGGAAAGCCGCCTGCAGGGCCCGCAGCAGGGCGAGGGGGTTGGATTGCCCATCATGCCGGGAGAACGTCCCGCCCAGGAGGTCCCGGGAGGCGGCGGGCACCCGCCGCGCCAGCGCCGCCGGGTCCAGGACCTCGTAGTCAAGGACCGGGTCCGACGCTTTCAGGATCGCCAGCCCGGCCAGTTCCTCATCCCACTCGTCCTGGCGGTCGAACAGCAGGAACCCCCCCGGCCGCTCGGTACTCCACGTCCACGTTGGTTTCCCGCCGCAGCTGGGCGCCGAAAAGGGCCCAGCGGTCGGCGGAGCCCAGGGACCACAGGGCATAGGGCGGACACTTGCTGCCCTTGCCCTGGACCCACACCAGTCCGGCATTGCCCCGGGAGGCCCGGAACGCGGTGTCGCCACCGTCGAACACCACCGTCCGCCGGCCGAGGCGCGCCAGGCCATAAGCCACCGACATGCCGATGACGCCGCCGCCCACCACCGCCACCTCGTAGGTAGCCCTCCTGCTGTCAGCACCTGAGTCGGGCATGGTGAAGGCCTCTGGAACTATGCCCCTTGCCAAGTCCCTGCGCCAATCCCTGGTGATGAGACACTGGCAGAAGGGTTGCAAGGGGCCAGGAATCTTTTGAAGTAAGGTTATCGAATAGAAAAAATTAGGGTGCGGGAAACCCTTTGTCCAATGCTAATTCGTCAAGTTTCCATGTTCTGATGTTATTGGAATTGTACTTTAATTTGCGCAGACCCATCGAGATCCCGGGACCCTTTCGATTCGGTTCATGCGGCCAAACGAATGGAAGCACCAGGACGCTTGGATCCGTTCGAGTGCTCCGGAAATTCACCACTTCGCCACGGTAGCCCTTGATGGTTCCGTTGAGACGATGGGCCCCCATTAGCTGGAACGTTCCACGGGCCGCCATGGGAGTCCTGGGGCGGATTGCCCCGCGGCCAAGGGCCTCCATTCTGCGGATCCTTCGACCCTGGGCCGGGACGCGCGTACCGGTGAAGCGTCCCACCTGGATTCGGCCGGAGCCAATCCCATGCAGTGATATTATGCAGGCCATGACGGCAATAAATATCACATTCAGGCAGATCGAGGCTTTCCGGGCCTTGATGCAGCGCCACACCGTCACCCGGGCGGCCAAGATGCTGAGGATCTCCCAGCCGGCCATGAGCCGCCTGATCGGCGATTTTGAATCCGCCACTGGGTTGATGCTGTTCGACCGGCGCCAGGGGCGGCTGCTGCCCACCCGGGAAGCAGCCGGGTTGTTCGAAGAGGTGGAGCAATCCTTCCGCGGCCTGGACCGGATCGCAGGTGCGGTGGACCAGATCCGCGACCTGCGCCGGGGGTCGCTGCACATCGCCTGCAGCCCGGCCCTGGCCCTGAGGTTCCTGCCCCAGCTGGTGGCGGCCTTCATGGATGCCCACGCCGGCATCGAGGTGACCATGCTCGAGCACGCCGCCTCCACGGTCATCGATGATGTGGCCGGCCAGCGGGCCGATGTGGGCTTCCTGCAGGATGCCATCACCCATCCCGCGGTCCAGCTGGAGTGCATCTTCGAGGCTCCGATGGTGTGCATCCTGCCGCCGGGGCACCGGCTCGCGGACCGCCAGGCCATCGGTCCGAAGGACCTGGCCAGCGAGGTGTTCATCTCCTTCCCACCCCAGTGCGACGCCCAGATCGCCATCGACAATGTCTTCGCGGCCCACGGCATCACATGCCATAACAAGCTTTACGTCCGGTTGTCCCAGACCGCCATGGGGCTGGTGGAATGCGGCGCCGGCGTAGCGATCATCGACCTGGCCAGTGTCCTATATGCTCGCGGGCGCCTGGCGGTCCGGCCCTTTCAACCAGCCATACCGGACCCGATCTTCCTGGCAACCACCGTCGGCTGCCCGCTTTCGGCCCTCGCCACCGGGTTCGTCCGCATGGTGCGGGAGAGCCTGGCCCGGGGATTCCTGAACTGAGGCTTGCCACTTCAATCCATCCACCCTTCCTTGAACTCTAGAATCTGCTGAGCCGTTCCGAACCCCACCCACGCCGCCGATGGGCAGCTGACCATCCTCGCCTCCGGCTCGCCCGCCGCCTTCGCCGCGCGCCAGGGGCTCGATCTCCGCAAGGTCTACGAGGTGATCACCGCCTCGGCGGGCAATTCCTGGATGTTCCAGAACCGGGTGCCGCACGTCCTCGACGGCGACTACATCCCCCGGAGCGCGGTGGACATTTTCGTCAAGGACCTGGGCATCATCCAGGACATGGCCCGCACCAGCCGCTACCCGGTGCCGGTGGCGGCCGCGGCGTTGCAGATGTTCCTGGCCGCCTCCGGCTCCGGCCTCGGCCGCCAGGATGACAGTGCCGTCGCCCAGGTCTACGCCCGGCTGGCCGGGGTCGAGCTGCCCGCGGCCAAGTGAGGCGCGGGCCGACCCGGCTCCGTTTCGCTGCCTGATTGGAAAGGACTCCGCCATGGCCATCCTGCTCGGTGTCATCGCCGACGATTACACGGGGGCTTCCGACCTTGCCAACGCCCTGACCCGCCAGGGTCTCGGGACGGTCCAGAGCATCGGCGTGCCCCCGGAGGGCCTGGCTCTGCCGTTGGTGGACGCTGTGGTGGTCGCCCTGAAGAGCCGCTCGATCGACCCCGCCCTGGCGGTCGAGACCTCGGTGGCGGGGGCCAAGTGGCTGCTTGGCCTGGGCGCCGAGCACATCCTGTTAAAGGTCTGCTCGACCTTCGATTCCACCGAACGGGGCAACATCGGCCCAGTGACCGATGCCTTGGGGGCGCTGACCGGTGAACGGGTCGTCCTGGTCAACCCGTCCTTTCCGGAGAACCGGCGGACCGTATACCAGGGCCATCTGTTCGTCGGGGACCGCCTGCTGCACGAAAGCCCGCTCAAGGACCATCCGCTCAACCCGATGCGCGACGCCGACCTGGTCCGGGTCCTGGGGCGCCAGAGCCGGAGGCGGGTCGGGCTGATCGACCTGCAGACGGTAGGCAGGGGCTGCGCGGCGATCGACCGGCGCCGGGCCGCCTTGGCGGCCGAAGGGGTCGGCGCGGCCATCATCGACACCACGACCGAGGCCGACCTGGAGACCATCGGCCAAGTGCTGTCCAAGACCAGGTTGTCGGTCGGGGCCACCGGCATCGGCATCGGTCTGGCGCGAGCCTATGGGGCGGCGGGACGAGTCAAGGGAACCGCCGCACTCCAGGCTGGGGCGCCCCTGGGGGGACCGGCAGCATGCTTGGCCGGCTCCTGTTCGGCCGCGACCCTGGCCCAGGTCGAGCGGGCCAGGCAGGCCATGCCGGTGCTGGCCCTCGACATCGAGAAATTGCTGGCAGGAGAGGGCGAAATCCAGGCCGCCATCGCCTGGGCCCTGGAACGGATCGGATCCACCCCGGTCCTGATCGCATCCAGCGCCGGCGCCGAGGCGGTGGAGCAGGTCCAGGCCCGCCATGGTCGCGACCAGGCTGGACGTGCCATCGAGACGGCGCTGGCGACGTTGGCCGAGGCCCTGGTGGGGCGCGGCGTCCGCCGCCTGGTCGTGGCGGGAGGCGAGACGGCGGGCGCGGTGGTGGATCGGCTCGGCATCAGGGCGTTCCTGATCGGGGCGGAAATCGCGCCGGGCGTGCCGGCGCTGCGGACCGTCGGGACGGGCGAACCGATGGGGATGGCCCTGAAATCCGGCAACTTCGGCGGCCCGGACTTTTTCACCGAGGCCTTGCGGCTGGTCAGCTGATCAGGACGCGCCGGGCGCTTTCGGCTGCGGCGTGGTGAGCGGACCTGGCGGGAAATCCATGCATTCCTGAATCACGGCCGGTTCTCCTCCCTGGCCAGGACCAGGCGCATGACGCCCAGGAACAGCGGCAGCACCCCCGCCAGCAGGAACGTCAGGTCCGCCACGATGCGCAGCCATTCCAGGGTGTGGAAGGTGCCGGACAAGAGGAACGAGAGCCTGCGCGCATGCCAATAGCCGTGGCTGATGGAATCCCAGAGCTGGAGCACTCCGGCCGGGAAGAGGTCCAGCAGCACCATGAGGGCCAGGCCGATATTCACTCCCCAGAACCCCGTCCTGACGAATTTTTCCGCCCGGGCCCAGGTCAAATCGTTTCTTGAGGCCCGGAGGCAGAACATCACCACCGCCAAGGCCAGCATGCCGAACACCCCGAACATGGCGGCGTGGCCGTGATTGGGCGTGAGGGTCGTACCGATCTCGAAGTAGGAGACGATGGGCAGGTTGAGCAGGAACCCGAAGATGCCGGCGCCGATGAAGTTCCAGACGCCCACGGCGATGAGGAACCTGATGGCCCAGATCTGCTTGGCGGCGAGAGGCTGCTCGCATCCCTCGGCGGTCCGCTCCTGGAGCCGGATGAAATCCCAGGCGTCCAGGGTGAGGAGCGTCAACGGCACGACCTCGAGCGCGCTGAAGCAAGCCGCCAGTCCCATGTTCAGGGTCCCCTGGCCCGAGAAGTACCAGTGGTGCCCGGTTCCCACCAGGCCGCCAAAGAGGTAGAGGATGGCGTCCAGATAAACCAGGCGGGTGGCGGACTTGATGGTGACCAGGCCGAGTTGCACGAACATCAAGGCCACCAGCACGGTGGCGAACAGTTCGAAGAACCCTTCCACCCAGAGGTGGATGATCCAGAAGCGCCAGTTGTCGATGATGGCGAAGTTGGTGTGGGGGCCATAGAACATGGCGGGAAGATAGAACAACGGGATGGCCACGGCCGCGTACAGGAAGAGGCCCGGAAGCTCGCCCTGATCGGAGCCTCGCCGCATGGCCGGGCGCAGGGCCCTGAACATCAGGAAGAGCCAGAAAACGAGCCCGATGGTCAGCAGCGCTTGCCAGAACCGGCCCAGGTCCAGGGTCCTCGCCGCCCTGGTGGCCGAACCAGAACCAGGTCCTGGCCCAGCTTGTCGTTGATTCCCAGCATCTCCCCGCCCAGGCTGCCGAACACCACGATGGCCAGGGCGCCCAGGAGCGCCAGGACCCCAAGCTTCTGGCCCTTGGGTTCCGCCCCGCCCACCAGGGGGGCCAGGAACAGCCCTCCGGCGACCCAGGAGGTGGCGATCCAGAAAATGGCCAGCTGGAGATGCCACGTGCGGGCCAGGTTATAAGGCAGGATCCGGGCCAGGTCGAAACCATAGAAACCGGCCGGCTCGATCCGGTAGTGGGCGATGGCGCCGCCCAGGGTCGCCTGCATCAGGAACATCAGGATCACCACCGCAAAATAGAGGCCCAGCGCCCTCTGGCTCGGGGTGAGGAGCCATCCCGCGAGCCGCCTGCCGCCGCCCAGGTCGGCCGCGCCGCCCCACCCCAGGGTACTCGAACTTCCCGAAGATGAACAGGATCAGCCCCAGCCCCCCAAGCAGGGAGATCAGGCTGAGCGCGCTCCACAGGTAGGCGCTCCCGGTCGGCAGGTTCCCCACCAGCGGCTCGTAGGGCCAATTGTTGGTATAGGAATAGGACGTGCCGGGCCGCAGGGCCACCGTGGCCCAGGTGGCCCAGGCGAGATAGTCGTTCAGGTGCTGGAGCTCGCCTTCATCCTTGATGTAGTTTCCGGGCAGCCCCGGCGCGGGTGTGCTCCCGTTGAAATAATTCCGCCATTCGGCGGCCTGGATCCGGTGGGAAGCCTCTTCGGCCGCCGTGAAGGTGAGAATGCCGGTTTCCCGCTGGTACCGGTTCTGCTTCAACTGGAGCTTCAGGAGTTCCCCGATCTCAAGAGCCTGGCCCAGGGGCAAGGTGCTGAACGGCCGGCCGTAGCCGGCCTGGGCCAAGGTGTCACGGCCGATTTCCGCCAGGCGATGCAAGTCTTCGGCGGCGTAGTCGGGCCCTAGATAAGCACCGTGGCCCCATAAGGTTCCATGCTCCATGAGCGCGTACTTGAAGAACACGTCCTGGCCGTGCTCGATGTCGGCACGGGTGAACAGGGTCCGGCCCTGGAGGTCCCGGACCTCGGCCGGGATGGGGGGAGCCCCGGCATAGGTTTTCACCGTCACCAGGCTCAACAGCCCGAAGCCGACGATCAGGACCAGCAGGACCGCGAGTTTCCAGAAGGGAGATACGTACAACCTATCATCATGATTTCGCATTATCTTAACACCTAATAAAATTATTTTTTCTTATGTATATACAACAAACAACCGTTGATGAAAACACTCAGAAAAACGATAACAATTAATAAATCCAGTGTCATTTATAATAGACACAGCCATCCTTCCGGCCGAACCAACTTCCTGGATCGTCGCAAACGACAAAAAAAAGTTCAATACTATTTACATGGGATCCCAAACTTTTGGCCATCCTTGCACCGAAGCGTTGGGACGGGTCGGCCGATCCGTTGCCCTGGTCCGCTCACGGATTGCGAAGGTGCAACTTGACAAAATTTGTCGAGAATCTATTTTTTGAGGGATCTGGTGGAGGTGCCGTATGGCTTTCCTCCTAGACGGCCATGGATGCCTCCTTTCCGCAGGGGCCACGCAGGTTGCGCCGGCCCCGGGACCCGGACACTTGCGCAAGCTTGCCTTGATTCCCCTGGATGGAACGTTCCATCGCAAACCCGTTGAGGTGAATCATGATCAACGTCCATTCCCCCCGCGTCCTCGCCCTCCTGGCCTGCTCGGGCCTCGCCTGGGTTCCGGCCCAGCAGGGCATCCCCGTGCCGGACCGGCCACCGGCTGTGGCGGTCCAGACAGCTTCGGCCAGCGTGACCTTGGATCCCAGCGCGGGTTCGGCCGGCACCCCGGTGATGATCAAGGGCACCAGCCTCGCCGACGCCACCAAGGTCCTCTTCAGTCCCAACGTCGAAGCCGACTTCACGGTCATCGACGAGACCACGCTCAAGGCCAACGTGCCGGCCGGCGCCACGTCCGGCCCGGTCCAGGTGGTGACGCCCCTGCGCACCCTCAAGTCGATGCAGCCCTTCGTGGTGCCCACCCTGTGACCGTCTTCCCCGGCCCAGGTCCCGGCCCGGATCCGCTTCCCGGTGAACGGCACGTGCCATGAGAAGGTTCGCCTGGTTGTTCCTGGCCGCCGCCGTGGCTTTTGGCGCCGATTTGCCGTGGGCTCCCGGAGCCAATGGGCCCTGGAGCCTTGGCTACCTGGACAGCGGCGCCGCCCTCATTCCGGCCCCGCGGACCCCCGCCTACCTCAACTGGGTGGCCCCGGCCGGGCCGGACCTGACCCGGGCGGGCCCTGAGCTCGCCACCCTGGCCCATCTCCCGGGCATCCCCCGGGAGGCCACCCTGTCGGCTTCCGTGGAGGACCGTTACGACTGGTTCCCCACGTACGGCAGCAACGCCTATCGTGACCGCCCGTGGCTTCGCGTGGGCTCCGAATGGACTTTCTCCCGCCCGGGGACAAGCTCGTTCGTGGGCATCGGGGCGACGGTGCCCCTGGCCTCGCCAACCAGCGGCATGCTGCCCCAGGACCCGGTGGTCCAAACGGACTCGGCCCGCGGCCAGGTCGCCGTCTATGCCGGAGTGCGGTTCTGAGGCATCCCCGACCCAAGCACTGCCTAGAAGGAAACCACAAGGCTGGTGGTGAACTGGGTATCGAGATTCTTCAGCGTCACGAAGGTCCGCCCGAGCACGGCCGGGGGGGTCGTGCCGGCCTGGAGGATGGGTACGGCCGCCGATGCGGGCCTGTTGTTGTAGGTCATCGTGTAGCCCACCTTCAAGGCCAGCCGCGTGGAGAGGTTGACGGAGAAGTCAGTGAGCCACGTCACCAGGAAATTGTGGATGTCCTTGGTGGCGGCCGCACCGCTCAGGTTGCTGGTGAAGACTGATGCAGCCCCGATCTTCTGCTCGTAACTGGCCACGGCGTTCCAGGTGGCATAATTGACCTGGAAACCCGGAGCCTCCACTACCGGTGTCGCGTTGGTGTAGCCTGCGCCGAAATCCGTCCGGAACTTGCCAGTATCGGTCCGGATCCACCAGTAGCCCAGGCCCCCGCTTCCGGTGGTCCTGCTTTCGATGCCCGCGGGGATGTTCCGTTCCCAGCCCCCTTCGGTGAACCAGAAGAGGCGGCCTGACAGGTCATGGGCAAAGCGGGCCTTCGCCACGTAGTCGGCCGTGGTGACCTGGTTGGTCTCGGTGGTCGCAAGGGTGAAGCTGGAAGGGGAACTTCCCGTCGCCGAGTAGCTGGTCGTGCGGGTGGCGACCCGCACCGCCTGGACATGGAAGGCCAGTGAGGATGCCTCGCTCCGGTGGTAGGTGAACTCGTTGGATAGGCCGAATGTTTGTGCTACCGCGTTGCCGCCCACATCCACGAAGCTGACGCTGGCCTTGTCGGTCCAGGAGGGCGTGGGCGGGCCGGGTTTCCCCAACTCCCGTTGCAGCGCCTGCTGGTAGAACGACATTGCCTTCGCGTCCTCGCCCAGATCGCTGCATGCACCACCAAGGTCATACAGGACCGCTACTTCGCCTTCCCGATCCTTCAAGTCGCGCAGAAGGGCGAGGGACTGCTGGAAGCAGGTCAGTGCCTTGGCCGCCTCCCCTTGCCTGCGGTAGCGCTTGCCGAGGACGTTCAGCATGGCGGCTTCGGCGGCCTTGTCCCCGGTAGCATGCAGCAGCGGCAGGGACTGTTCATAAGCGTCGACCGCTTTCCGCTCTTCCCCAAGGTACTCATAGATCGTCCCCAGATACCCCAGCGCCGCCGCTTCACCGCGTTTGTCTCCCATCTGCCGGTACAGGGACTGGGCCTGCAGCAGGCTATCCAAGGCTTCAGCGCCGTCACCTCGATGACTGGAGTCGATGCCCTGCTTCAGCATGGCATCCGCCTTGCTCCTCGGCTCCTGGGCGCCGGCAGGCGCCGCCACGAGGACCAGGGCCGCGACGGCGAGGGGTGGCGGGGAGGACCTCATGAGTCAGGCCCTCTTTGGAATCGCCCGGGGAACCGAAAGCCCGCTTTGCATGGTCCCTCCCCACCCTCACCAAGATCTTCGCCAGGTTGAAGTTGTCAAGCTGGCACCGCCGCCCGGCCTCCTCACGGGGTGCCTGGGCATCAAGGAGAAGCCGGCAGGTCAATGCGTCGTCTGCCTCCCCGCGGGAACCGGCCGCCTCGGAGCGGGCAGGTCCGGGCCGAAACCCGGCGGGACTGCGTGGACCAGTCCATTGCCGAACAGCCGGCGGATCGCCTCCCAGGTGTCGACCTTGGGCTGGCCGGCGGGGCCGGACACCCTGGCCACGGTCGCCACCTCCTGGCTCGACCGGTTCTTGAAGAGCCCGGCCAGCGCCTGCAGCAGGTGCAGTTCCACCCGCTTGCCCAGGGGCTTGCCCTGGTCCTTCCGCCGGTCCGAGACCTTCAGGTCCTTAACCAACGGCTTGACGTAGCCCTGGACCCGGCCCTGCTTCACCGCCAGTTCGGTGTAGACCGAGAGTTCGCCGGCGGCCACGTCGATGCCCGCGCTGGCCCTCAGGAAATCGTTGATGTCGACCAGCCTGGCGCCCTGCATCTGGAGGCGCAGGTCGAAGTCGGGCGGGTCGGCGGCGGCCTGGAAGCCGCCCGAGAGGCTGGTTGCGGCGCTGCCCATGAACAAGCCCCGGGCCTGGAACCGGGACCGGGGCTGGCCGGCCTGGTTGCTGAGCCGTTCCAGGTCCAGGTCCACCCCGGACAGGAACAGGCGGTAGGGCGGCTTGGCTCCTTCGTTGACGAAGCCCAGCCGGCAGCCGGTGAGGCGCACTCGATCGGCCTGCAGGTTCAGCCTTGGCGCCTGGCGCACCGACCGCGCCAGGGCCAGGGCCTGGCGCCCATGCTCCGCTTCGGCGGCCCGGGTGGCCGGACTGGTGAGGTAATCCAGCTCCAGCCCGTCCAGCTGGAGATTGGCCAGCCGGGCCCGGGTACCGTCGGGGTTGGCTTCGATCAAGCCGTCCAGGGAGAGCAGTCCGCCCCGGGTCTGCAGCTGGTAGTTCCGGATGAGCGGGCCGAGCCGGTCCAGGGGAACCTGCTCCAACTGCAGCCGGCCCTGGACCCCGGCGTACGGTTCGCGCAGGAAGTCCGCCGCCCCGAAGAAGCTGACGCGGCCGGTGTCGAACAGGGCCCCCTCCAGGCTCACCGGCGAGGGATAGACCCCCTTGGCCACCGCGATATTGTGCACGTTCCTGGCGAGCATGGCGATCCGGGTCAGCCGGAGCGGCTTGTCCTCGCTGTCGGCGGACCGGTACAGCAGGGTCCCGTCGCGCACTTCGACCCGGTCCAGCTTCGAGACCGGGATGATGGTCTCCACCGCCTCCTGCCAGCCGCGGTCCTGGAACCGGACCTTGCTTCGGGCCTCCTCCTGCAACTGGACCAGGTTGATGTGCAGGGCCGGGCCCTCGAGGGCAAGGTTCCCGGCCAGCCTGAACCGGAGCAGTTCCCGGAACAGCAAGCGGAATTCGACACTCTGGACATCGGCCACCGGCGGATCGGGATGGCGGTCCTGGGTCACCGTCAGTCCGCCCAGGGCGAAGCCCAGGCGCCCCAGGCGCGGCCGGAACCGGGCCAGCCTGACGTGGTAGCCCTTGAGGTTGGCGTTGATCGCCTGCTCGGTCCACCGGCGCAGGGGCGGGCCCAGGGCCAGGTCCGCGAGCGGCACGACCGCGATCAGGGCGGCGGCCAGCACGGCCAGGCGCGGATGGCCGCGGGCCGCCCGCAGCAGCCGCCGGCCTGGCATCCGCAAGTCCAGCACGGCTCCCACCGGTCCGGTCAGACGACCCGGCGCCCCTGGATGATCCGGATCAGCACCGCGATGATCGCGATCACCAGGAGGACGTGGATATAGGAGCCGAGGGTGTGTCCGGTAACCAGTCCCAGCACCCAGAGCACGAGCAGAATCACCGCGATGGTCCAAAGCATTGGGTCCCCCCCCACGCACCGGCGGATGGCCGTGACCGCCCAAAACTGGGTTGCAACCGGCCTTTTGTCCACCCGCCCTGGCCCGGAAAGGGAGCCATCGGATTCGGTTTTGGTGAATAGTTAATCAACCTGGCTGAAGGTTGGACAGTTCAAGAAAAGTCGTATCTTGGGGGGCATGAAAGTCTGGCCGGGAAGCCCCTACCCCCTGGGGGCCAGTTTCGACGGTGCTGGGGTGAACTTCTCCCTGTTCTCCGAAGTCGCCCACCGGGTCGAGCTGTGCCTGTTCGACGAGCCGGGGAACGAGACCAGGACCGACCTGCCGGAGACGACCGGACACTGCTGGCACGGGTATTTCCCTGGCATCGAGCCGGGGCAGCGGTACGGCTACCGGGTGCACGGCCCCTGGGCTCCGGAACAGGGCCACCGCTGCAATGGCGCCAAGCTCCTGCTGGATCCCTACGCGAAAGCCATCGATGGGGACGTGCGCTGGGACGAGGCGCTGTTCCCCTACCCCTTCAGCAAGGGCCCGGACGCGCGCAACGATTCCGACAGCGCCCCGTTCATGCCCAAGTGCATCGTCCACCAGCCCTTCTTCGACTGGTCCGGGGACCGGCAGCTGCTGCGGCCCTGGCACGAGACCATCATCTACGAACTGCATGTGAAGGGCTTCACCGCCTTGCGCGCGGACATCCCGGCCGAGCTGCGCGGCACCTACGCCGGCCTCATGGCGCCCGCGGCCATCGACCACCTCCGGCAGCTGGGCGTCACCGCCGTGGAGCTGATGCCGGTGCACTACTTCTCCCAGGACCGGATCCTGCTCGACCGGGGCCTGAGCAACTACTGGGGCTACAACACCATCGCCTTCTTCGCCCCGCATCCCGGGTATGTGTCCGACCAGCGCCCGGGCGGGGCGGTGGCGGAATTCAAGCGGATGGTGAAGACCCTGCACCAGGCCGGCATCGAGGTGATCCTGGACGTGGTCTACAACCATACGGCGGAAGGCAATGACCTTGGACCGGTGCTGAGCTTCAAGGGCATCGACAACAGCTACTACTACCGGCTGGTGAAGGACGATCCGCGCCGCTACATGGACTACACCGGCACCGGCAATACCCTCAACATGCCCAACCCCCATGTGCTTCAGCTCATCATGGATTCCCTGCGCTACTGGGTCCTGGACATGCACGTGGACGGCTTCCGCTTCGACCTGGCCGCCACCCTGGCGCGGGAACTGCACGACGTGCAGAAGCTGTCCGCCTTCTTCGACATCATGCAGCAGGACCCGGTCATCAGCCAGGTCAAGCTCATCGCCGAGCCCTGGGACCTGGGCGAAGGCGGCTACCAGGTGGGCAACTTCCCTTCGGGCTGGTCGGAGTGGAACGGGAAATACCGGGACTGCCTGCGCGATTTCCTGCGCGGCCAGGACCGGGTCCTGAGCGAATTCGCCTACCGCTTCACCGGCAGTTCGGACCTCTACGCCGGGGACACGCGCACCCCCTTCGCCAGCATCAACTTCATCACCGCCCACGACGGCTTCACGTTGCGCGACCTGGTCTCCTACGACGAGAAGCACAACCTGGGCAACGGCGAGGACAACCGCGACGGCACGGACGACAACCGCTCCTGGAACTGCGGGGCCGAGGGCCCCACGGACGATCCGTTCGTCCTCTCCCTGCGCGCCCGGCAGCAGCGCAATTTCCTGGTGACGCTCCTGCTCTCCCAGGGCATTCCCATGCTGACCGGAGGCGACGAGCTGGGGCGCACCCAGCAGGGCAACAACAACGCCTACTGCCAGGACAACGAGATCTCCTGGCTGGACTGGGAAAACCCGGACCAGCAGCTGCTCGCCTTCACCCAGCGGCTGGTCGCCTTCCGCCAGGCCCACCCTGCCTTCCGGCGCCGCGGCTGGTTCCGGGGCCGCGCCATCCACGGCGCCGAGTGCAAGGACATCGCCTGGTTCCTGCACACGGGCCAGCAGATGAAGGACGCGCAGTGGGGTGTCCACTTCGCCAAGAGCCTGGGCATCTTCATCAACGGCGACACCATCCCGAACCCCAACGCGCGGGGCGACCCGGTCACCGATGCCAGCTTCTACGTGATTTTCAATGCGCATTATGAATCTCTCGAGTTCATCTTCCCGGCGAAATTCTGGGGCCGGGAATGGCTCCCCGTCCTGGACACCGCCCGCGGGTGGTTGGACGGCGCCCTTGCCTACCCGGCCCGCTCGCGGCTGAAGGTGGCACCCCATTCGGTGGTCCTGCTCCAGCGCCAGGCCTGATCGGGAATGGGCAGCCAATCGGGTCTGGCCACCCCTACTGGGCCCGGTCCTCGTGGAGCAGAGCGAAAGGGAACGTGCGGAACAGGTCCGCCAGTTCCAGGCCGCCGCCCTCGTCCCGGTCCTGGGCGGCGACGGTCTCGCCGGTCAGGATGTTGGTGAACGGCTTCCGGCCGCGCTCGGGCGGCAGTTCAAGCCAGGTTTCGCCCCAGGCCGGTTTGCCGACCGGGAGGCCGTCGTCCCCGCCCATGAGTCCGTAGAACAGGCGGGGCACCACAACCACGAGGAGTTCGCGGCGGAACCGGCGGGCGAAGGCGACCAGGTGCTCCGCGCGCTGCCCGTGGGCCTTCAGCGGCAGGTACTCGCCGTCCCGGAAGAGCGCCTCGTGCCCCCGCCGGAAGGCGAGGGCCTTCCAGATGAGGTACAGCTTGATCTGCCCGTCCTGGAAACGGCCGATCAGCTCCCGGGCGCAGCCTGCGGCGCCCTGGGCATCGTGCGCCGCCCTGACCGCCGCCAGGGCCGCCCGCCGCGCCTCGAAATCCACCGGCCTGCGGTTGTCCGGGTCCACCAGGCTCAAGTCCCACAGTTCGCTGCCCTGGTAGAGGTCGGGCACCCCCGGCGAAGTGAGCCTGAGCAGTTGCTGGGCCAGGCTGTTCAAGGCCCCCAGGCGCGCGATCCGCGCCTGGAAGGCCAGGAAGGCGCCCAGGAACGGGTTGCCGGGACCGGGCCCCAGCAGCGCCCGCACGAATTCGCGGGTCCCCGCCTCGTACTCCGGGTCGGGCTTGAGCCATGAGCTGTGCACCTTAGCCTCGCGCACCGCCTTGAGCATGTAGTCTTCGACCCGCTGGGCCAGCCCGGCCAGCCGCTCCGGATCCGGCGTCTCCAACGGCCACAGGCCCACCAGGGTCTGGTACAGCAGGTACTCGTCCTCGCGGCTGGGGGCGGAGGGCTTGTCCCGGCTGGCCAGGCAGGCGCGGGCGAGCTTGCGCCAATGGGAGACCGCCTCGTGCCATTCGTCCGGCATCTCGGACAGCGCGCTGATGCGCGCCCGCACATCCTCCGAACGCTTGCTGTCATGGGTCGAGCCGGCCAGCATGGCGTGGGGCCAGCGGCGGGCGCGGTCCTGGTTCTCCTGGTGGAACGCGGCGACCGGGACGCCGAAGCGGCCGGGGTCGCTGCCGACCTCGTTCAACGCCACCAGCCGGCTGTACTGGTAGAAGGTGGTGTCTTCCATCGCCTTGGCCATGACCGGTGCGCTGTACTGCTGGAACTTCATGGCGAACGCGGTGACCGCGTCCCGGTACGGCTCGCTCTTGCCCTGGCCCAGGGTTCCCAAAAGCGCCTCGCGGGTGAAATCGAACACGCCCGGATCGATCGCCACGCTGCGTCTCTTCGCCACCCCGACCGCCCAGTCCACATAGTTCACGTCCTCCTTCGAGGCCTCCCCACCGGTCACGTAGGTACGGTAGACGGGAAAGTTGGCAAGGACTTCGGCGAGCGCGCCGCGCAGGCTGTTGAAGGTGAAGTCGCTGGTTCGGCGGTCCCGCTTGGCCAGCCGGGCGAGCCCGGTCGCCAGCACCTGCAGCTCCCCCGCCAGCATGGTCTTCATGATCAGGCGCTTGTTCTCCCGCGCCAAGTCCTCCAGGTTCCGCGGCAGCCGGACGAAGGCGTGATGGATCTGCGTGAAGCGGCCTTCCGCGGCACGGTCGATGAACAGGCCGCCGCAGGATGCGGCGAATTCATAGCCGGTGGTGCCGTGGACCGGCCACGAGGCCGGGAGATGCTCATGCGGGCTGAGGATCTTTTCGATCACCAGGTACAGCGGCCTGGGGTTGCCCGGGGCCGGCCGGCCCGTTACTGCGGCCGCCATGGCCTGGAGGCGCTCGAAATACTCCCTGGGGTTGTAAAGGCCGTCCGGATGGTCGACGCGCAGCCCGTTCACCCAGCCCCGCGCGAGCCATTCGCGCACCAGCTGGTGGGTGTTCTCGAACACCTCCGGATCCTCCATGCGCAGCGCCGCCAGGTTGTTGATGTCGAAGAAGCGGCGGTAGTTGATCTCGTCCGCCGCCACCCGCCAGTAGGACAGGCGATAGGCCTGGGCTTCCAGCAGGTCGTGCATCCGGTCGGCGCTCCCCGCGCCCGGCAGGGCCCCGTTGAATTCCGCCAGGAGCTCGCCGACGTGCTGGGCGAGGTCGGCGCTGGCGCCCAGGAGGACGGCCAGGTGGCGCTTGTGCACTTCCTTGTCGCGGCTGCGCTCCGCCACCGCCTCCGGCGCCGCGCTGGCGCGCGCAGGCAGGTGGCCGAAGGCGGTGATCAGGGACTGGAATTCCAGGAACACCGCGTCCTCCGCCCCCAGCCGGGATTCCAGGCGGGCCAGGCCCGGACCGAGGATGCGCGGATACTCCCGGGGGTCCACCGGGAACCGGTGCTCGAAATAGGTGATGCTGAACGAGCCCTGCTCCGGGTCCAGCGCCACCTTGAGGTCCCCGTTGTCCAGGACGGCGCCGTAGTGGTCGCCCAGCACCGGCAGCAGCACCCGGCCTTCCAGGCCCTCGGCGATGGGGTGCCAGTCGATGTCGAAGTAGGCGGCGAACCGCGAGGCCTGACCGTTCTCCAGGACATCCAGCCACCAGCGGTTGTCGGCGCCCATGATGCCCATGTGGTTGGGCACCACGTCCATGATCTGGCCCATGCCGCGGGCTTCCAGGGCCGCGGCGAACCGCTCGGCATCCTCCGGGCCGGCGATCTCGGGATTGAGGGTGCGGTGGTCGGTGATGTCGTAGCCGTGGCTGGAACCGGGCCGCGCCTTGAGCAGGGGGGACAGGTAGCAGTGGCTGACCCCCAGGTCGTCCAGGTAGTCCACCATCGCCGTCGCCTGGCGGAGGTTGAAGTCCCGGTTCAGCTGGAGCCGGTAGGTGGCCCGCGGAATCCACGACCGCAGCCCCGGAGCGGCCCCGCCGCCGGGACCGGGCGCCGGGAGCACCGGCCGTTCCTCGCGCAGGGCGGCCAGGATGCCCTGCAGGTGGGCGCTGGTGGGCCACGCTTCCAGGTTCAGGGGCTGCTTCAGCCGCCAGCTGGGGTAGGCCGGCTCCACGGTCCCCGGCAGGTTCGGCTGCTCGACCCCTCCGAAGCCGTCCTCCAGCTGCACCAGCAGGATCTTCGACGGGGCGCGCGCCAGGTAGGTGTAGACCGCCGCCGCGAACTCCGGGGTGACCGCCGGGAGGTCCACCTGGTGCAGGCCGCCGCCGGACGGCACCAGGTCCTGGCCGCCCAGGGCCAGCAGCAGCTGGGCCCGGTCCTCGGCGCGCCCCACGATCTGCTGGTCGCGCACCTGGTCGTCCGGGTACAGGTGGAGGCCGGTGCGCAGGTCGATGTCGAGCCCCTGCCAGAAACCAGCCAGGGTAGGCAAGTCGTGGGTGGTCACCGCCACCACCGCCTGCGCCGGGTAGGCTTCAGGCGGCCTCAGCCGGCCATCCTCGCCCCGTTCGAAGTACAGCAGCCGGGTCGAGAGCACGCCCGCCGCCTCCAGGGCCCGGCGCACGTCGTCCGGCACCGTGCCCAGGTCCTCGCCGATCACCAGGCAGCGGTTGCGGTGGCTTTCCAGGGCCAGGATGCCCAGCAGGTCGCTGAAGGGGTAGGATACGTAGACGCCCTCGGCGGTGGGCAACCCGGACGGCACCCAGAACAGGCGGCACAGCCCCATCACATGGTCCATGCGCAGGGCGCCGGCGATGGCCATGTTGGCGCGCAAACATTCGATATATGGTTCGTAAGCCGCTTCCACCAGCCGGCCCGGTATCCAGGGCGGCAACCCCCAGTTCTGGCCCAAACGGTTGACTTCGTCCGGCGGCGCTCCCACCTCCGCGTCCAGCGCGTACAGGTCCCTGCCGGTCCAGGTGGCCGCGCCGCCTTTCGCCACCCCGATGGCCAGGTCCAGGATGACCCCGACGCCGAGGCCCAGGTCCCAGGAATCCATCCCGGCGGCAGCCAACTGCTCGGCCGCCTGCCATTGGAGGTATTCAAAGTATTCCACCCTTTCCAGGTGGTCCGCCACGAAGGCCGACACTTCGGGCGAACGGGGGTCGTGATAGGGCTCCGGCCAGGCCGGCCAGCCCCAGACCCGTTCGTCCTGGCGCCGGAAATGCTCCTGCAGCGCGTCGTAGGCCGCCTGCCAGCGCAGGCCCGGGCCGCGGGCGGAACGGTAGGCCAGGAAGGCCCGGGCCCGGTCGGTGCCCGGGGCCAGGTGCCGGCTGCGGAAATGCCGGTACATGGCCTCCAGGGCCGCCCGCTTTACCTCCGCCACGCCGCGGTAGTCCACGTGCGGGGCGGCGCGCAGCGCGCGCAGGCGCGCCTGGAAGGCGGGGGCTTCCACCAGCGCCTTCACCTCGGCGCACTCGGCGATGGCTTCCACATCCAGGTACAGGGTGTTGAAGAAGGCGCGGTTGGAGGGACTGTAGGGGCACGTGTGGTCCGGCGCGTCCGGGAACAGCGCGTGCAGGGGGTTGAGCATCACCGTGCCGGCGCCGTTCACGGCGCAGAATTCCAGCATTCTGCGCAGATCGCCGAAATCGCCGATGCCCCAGTTGCGTTCCGAGCGGATGCTGTAGAGCTGGGCCGCGAATCCCCAGACGCGGCCCTCCCCCTGGACCGCCGGCGGCGCGTAGCAGGTCCCGGGCGCGACGATGAAGCTCATCTCGCCGGTCCGGCCCTGGCCGTCAAGGGGCTCGATGGAGAGCCGGTGGTAACCCGGCTCCACCGCCAGGTCGAGCGCCAGCAGCCTGCGCACGTACTCCTGGCCGTCGCTCCGGCCGCGGCCGGCCTCTTCCAGGGCGGCAGGGGTGAACTGGCCCTGGTCCTCGGCTCCGGATTCCCGGCGCAGGCGCCAGCGGAGCGTCCGGCCGTCCTCGCCCGCCGGCAGCGTGACCTCGACCCGGTGCGGCCGGGCCTCCTCGCGCACCACCTGCACCGGCCGCAGGGGCCGCTCCGTCTCCCGCCGCTCGAGCCGGACCAGGGCCTCGGCAGCCTCCTGGTCGGTCCGGGCGGAGACCCCCATGGCCAGGAGAACGGCTTGTCCGGCCGCCTCGGAGGTGCGGTGGGTCCGGCCCCAGATGTCCTGGTACTCGGCGAGCACCCCGCAACGTTCGCAGAGCTGGTCGAGGGGACGGGACAGGGACTGGCCCGGGGCGGCGGTCATGGAACGTCTCCCCTGGCGGCCAGGGTCCAGGCCACCGCCCACGGCCCGAGCCGGCCCCTGGCCGCCTCGGGGCAGGTGGCGAACAGGACTTCCCCTTCCGGCGCGTCCACCTGGACGCTGGCCCCGGAGAGGTTCGCCAGCAGCATCAGCCGGGTGCCGTCGCCCAGCCGCCACTCCGCACGCAGTCCCGCGGTCGCGAACGTTTCGAAGGTGCCGCCGCTCCCGCCGCCACCCAGGCGGGGGACGAGGGCGTCCCGGCGGAGCCGAAGGAGGTTCCGGTAGTAGGCCAGCCGGGCCGCCTGCGCCGGCCGGTCCAGGCAGCTCCAGTCCAGCCTGGAGCGCAGGAAGGACGACTCCAGGTTGGGGTCGGGAATGGCCGCCTGGCTTCCGGGATCGGCGAAGCGCGCGAAGGCGGCGAACTCGCGCCGCCGGCCCTGGGTCACGGCCCGGCCCAGGTCGCCTGGGAAATCGCAGAGGTACAGGAACGGGGTCGAGGCGGCGAACTCCTCGCCCATGAACAGCATGGGGATGGAGGGCGCCAGGAGGTAGAGCGCCGCCGCGGCCAGCGCCGCCCGGGCCGGCGCCAGGTCGGTGATGCGCTCGCCGAAGGCCCGGTTGCCCACCTGGTCATGGCACTGGAGAAAGGCCACGAAGGCCTGAGCCGGGAGGCGGGCGCTGGGCTCGCCGCGGGGACGCCGGCCCCGGAAGGACGAAGCCTCGCCCTGGTAGGCGAAGCCCTCGGCCAGGCAACGCCCCAGGTGGCGGATGGGCCGGTCCGAATAGTCGGCGTAGTAGCCGTCGGCCTCCCCCGTGCAGAGGACATGGAGCGCATGATGGAAGTCGTCGTTCCACTGGGCGGTGTACCGTCCCGGCCCCAGGAGATGCGCTTCGTTGCCGTCGTTTTCCAGGACCAGGTGCACCCGGCGGCCGGGTTCCAGCCCGGCGCGCACCCGCTCCGCAAGCTCTTCCAGGAAGGGCCGCCCGGAGTGGTCGATGATGGCGTGCACCGCATCCAGGCGCAGCCCGTCCAGGTGGTACTCCTCGAGCCAGTAGAGCGCGTTGTGGATGAAGAACTCGCGCACCGTCCCGCTGTCCGGGCCGTCGAAATTGATCGCCGCTCCCCAGGGTGTCTGGTGGCGCCCGCTGAAGAACGGTCCGGCATAGGCGTGGAGGTAGTCCCCCTCCGGGCCGAAGTGGTTGTAGACCACGTCCAGCAGGACCATCAGCCCTTTCGCATGGGCGGCCTGGACCAGGCCCTTCAGGTCCTCGGGGCGTCCGTAGCGGCTGTCGGGCGCGAACGGCAGCACCCCGTCATAGCCCCAGCCGCGCGCGCCCCGGAAGTCCGCCACCGGCATGAGCTCGATCCCGGTCACGCCCAGGTCCGCCAGGTAGTCCAGGCGCCGCGCCACCCCCTGGAAGCTGCCCTCCGGCGAGAAGGTCCCCACGTGCAGCTCGTAGAGCACCGCCTCCGTCCACGGACGCCCCGGCCAGGCGCCGTCCTGCCAAGGGAAGGCCTCCGGGTCCACCACTTCGCTGGCGCCGTGGACGTCGTCCGGGTTGCACCGGGAAGCGGGGTCCGGGACCCGCAGGCTGCCGCCCACCTGGAAGCGGTAGCGCGTGCCGGCGCGGGCGCCGGGGATGGCGAGGGAGAACCAGCCGTCCCCGCACGGGGCCATGGGCAGCGCCGGCCCGTCCGCGGCCTGCCCCAGGCACAGTCCCGCCTGCACGCAGCCTGGCGCCCACAGGCGGAAGCGCACGCCCTCCGCCGTGACCTGCGCCCCGAAGGGCATGAGGTGCCGCCGGACCGCCATGGTGGCCCTACCTGCCCCGCTCGGCCAGCTGGACCAGCCGCCACATGGCGCTGCCGGCCGTGCTGGAATGGTGGGAGAGGGCGCTGTCGATCCTGGACACCGCCAGCTCCGCCAGGGACAGGATCAACAGCCCCTCGGTCTCCGCCGCGGAGGCGGGACACGAGGGGTGTCCGCTCATGGCCTTGCGGTAGCTGCGCAGGAAAGCCCGGCGGGCCAGGCGCTCCCACTCGTCCAGGTGGCGCAGGAGCGGCGCGCGCGCCTCCGCCGAGTCGCCGGCCCTGCCCTCCATCGCTGCTGCGCCGGCTTCGCTCAGGGACCACAGCATGCTCGCCACATCCCGGAGCGGCGTGTGCTTGCGCCGGCGCTCGGGCCAGGGCAGGCCCAGTTCGCCGCCGTAGTTGGCGATCAGGAAATCATTCCTGGTCAGCCACACGTGGCCGAGATGGTAATCACCGTGGTAGCGCGTCTTCATGGCCTCCAGGCGCATCCGCGCCGGACGCAGGATACGCCAGGACAGCTTGGGCCGGACCGAGGCCAGGCTGCTGCCGATGATCTGCGCCGGGTCGGTCAACTGGGGCAGCTCCTGTTCCAGCCGCTGGAACATCCGGTCCGCGTCGCGACGCACTTTGTCCACCCAGTCCGCCAGGTCGCCGGCGCTCAGGCGTTCGCTGCCGAAGGCCCCGGCCTCGTCCGGCAGGGCCAGCGCCCGGTGGAATTCCGCGGTGCGCTGGCCGAGCGTGGCCATCAGCTCGGTATAGACCGTGTGGGACGTGTCCGGCGGCTCCGGGGTGGCGCGCAGGGAGTCCAGGAACTGGGACAGGTAGTGCTGGGTGTAGGCCCAGCCATCGCCCTGGTTGTCCATGTAGCGTTCCAGGATCGCCAGGGTTGAACGCCGGCCGGCCGGGTCCACGAATTCCACGGTGCCCGCCAGCTGTGGGGCGCCGGAGAATCTGGCCGTCTCGGTGAGGAACCGCGAGATCTCCAGCTCCGGGTGGGTGCCCTCGAGCAGCCAGCGGTAGCCCTTCAGCCAGAGCCGGTCGTCGAAATTCACCCGCAGCTGGCCATGCACCGACACGGCGCGGTGGATCGTGGCCCGGCCCTCCGGGGCGGCCAGGCCCGGGTAGGCCCCGGTCGCCCTGAATTCCAGCCGGCCGCTGCCGAAGGCCAGGGTCTCGCCCCGGTCGATCCCGGCCAGCACGGCGCGCAGGAAACGGTCGTCCCAGGAGGCGTCGTACACGATCCCCATGCGCGCCCGCAGCCGGACCTTGGCGAGGGTCGCCGGGAGCAGCGGATCCAGGCTGCCCTCCTCCTGGCCCTCCCAGGCCAGCGCCAGGGGCTCGATGTAGCGGTGCGCGGCCCCGCCGGCGAGGAGGACATCCACGGTGGCCAGCAGCCAGCTTCCGGAGTCCACCGACCACGCCCGCAGGTCCGCGAACCGGAATTTCTCCACCACCGCATCCCGGTCCAGGAACCACGGCTGGGCGCGGAAGAAGCGGGGAATGACCTGCCGCTCCAGCCGCTGCCTGGCCCGGCGCCACATCAGGAGCTTCACGTCCGCGGAGGGCTCGTCGGGGCCGCCGAAGGCATGCCAGCCTTCCTCCATGAGCACCAGCACCGGCAGGTCAGGCACCGCCGGAGGCTCCTCGTGCCAGGGGGGCGGCTCCAGGTCGGACGCCAGGCGGAAGACATAGAAGCCGTGGCCGCTGAGGGTGAGCAGGTAGGGCAGCGCGCCGATGGGCGGGAACAGGCTGCGGCCCATCAGCTCCACCGGCACCCGGCCCTTGAAGCCGGACAGGTCCAGTTCGACCGCCTGGGGAGCCCGGGACAGGTTGGCCACGCACAGGATCGTCTCGTCCTGGTATTCGCGCACGTAGGCCAGGACCTTGCGGTTGCCCGGGCGCAGGAAGCCGAGCGTGCCGCGGCCGAAGGCCCGGTGGGCCTTGCGCATCTCGATCAGGCGCCGCATCCAGTTGAACAGCGAGGACGGGTTGCCGCGCTGGGATTCGACGTTGACCGCGCCGCAGCCGTAGACCGGGTCGGAGATGGGCGGCAGGAACAGGCTCCCGGGACTGGCGCCGGAGAACCCGCCGTTCGGTCCACCGTTCCACTGCATCGGCGTGCGCACCCCGTCCCGGTCGCCGAGCAGGATGTTGTCGCCCATCCCGATCTCGTCTCCATAGTAGATGATGGGCGAGCCCGGCAGGGTCATCAGCAGCAGGTTCATCAGCTCGATGCGGTGGCGGTCGTTGTCCAGCAGGGGCGCCAGGCGGCGGCGGATGCCGAGGTTGAGGCGCATCTGCGGATTCCTGGCGTAGGTCCGGTAGAGGTAGTCCCGCTCCCGGTCGGTGACCATTTCCAGGGTCAGTTCATCGTGGTTGCGCAGGAACACGGCCCACTGGCAGGTGTCCGGAAGGTCCGGGGTCTGCTCCATGATCTCCACGATCGGGTGGCGGTCCTCCTGGGCGATCGCCATGTAGATGCGCGGCATCAGCGGGAAGTGATAGGCCATGTGGCATTCGTCGCCGTCGCCGAAATAGTCGCGCACGTCCTCCGGCCACTGGTTCGCCTCGGCCAGGAGCATGCGCCCGGAATAGCGCCGGTCGAGTTCGGCCCGCATGCGCTTGATGATGGCGTGGGTCTCCGGCAGGTTCTCGTTGCTGGTGCCTTCGCGTTCGCACAGGTAGGGCACCGCGTCCAGGCGCATGCCGTCCACCCCGGCATCGAACCAGAAGCACATCACCCGCATCACCGCCTTGAACACGTGCGGATTGGCGTAGTTCAGGTCCGGCTGGTGCGAGAAGAAGCGGTGCCAGTAGTAGGCCTGGGCCTGCCCGTCCCAGGTCCAGTTGGATGTCTCCGTGTCGGTGAAGATGATCCGGGTACCGGCATACTTGGCATCGTCCCCGTGCCACACGTAGTAGTCCCGCTTGACCGACCCGGGGAGCGAACGGCGCGCGGCCTGGAACCAGGGATGCTGGTCCGAGGTGTGGTTGATCACCAGTTCGGTGATCACCCGCATCCCCAGGCGATGGGCCTCGTCCACCAGCTGGCGGAAGTCCGCCATGGTGCCGAAGGCCGGATGGACGCCTTGGTAGTCGGCGATGTCGTAGCCATCGTCGCGCATGGGCGATGGGTAGAACGGCAGGAGCCACAGCGTGTTCACGCCAAGTTCCTGCAGGTAGCCCAGCTTGGAGACCAGCCCGGGAAAATCGCCTACGCCGTCGCCGTTGCTGTCAAAGAATGCTTTGATATGCAGTTCGTAGATGATGGCGTCCTTGTACCACAGGTCATCCGTTTCGGCCGCACTGGCCGGGGCAACGAGCGGCAAGGTCTGGAGCATTGGGTAAGTGGCCGGATTGTGGGCGATATCCATGGATCCCGCCTCGAATCACATGATACAGATTCTCATTGACGATAGTGAATTTGAGTCTGGGTCCAAGAAAAAAAATCGGCCTATTCCAACCACGGGCCCCCGGAGCCCCGGACCTTCCGGTTGGCCCGAGCGAGTGGGCCGATCGAATCAGCAGGATCATCTCGACCCACCTGGGCGCAGGAAGGTCAGGCTGGGATTGGCGGCAATGGCTACCTCATATCCAGGCCGTTGGAGTGGGACAAGACGATTCCGCTGGTTCGATCGGGCTAAACTGAATTTCTGTCTCATTAAAAACAAATAATTAATTTTAATCTTTTTTGTCCAAACGTTGCAAAGGTACCACAATGCGTTGGATCATCGAGCACCCCGCCCGGCTGGAGGACCAACGCCCCACCCACCCATCCCGATCCACCTTTCTCCCACCCGACCGGAGCGGGCATGGCCGGCCTGACCCTGACCCATGTCACCAAACGGTATGCCGGGCCCACCGTCATCGATGGGCTTGACCTGGAGATCCGCGACCACGAGTTCATGGTCCTGGTGGGACCTTCGGGGTGCGGAAAGTCCACCGTGCTGAGGATGATCGCCGGCCTCGAGGCCCTCAGCGCCGGGACCATCGCCATCGGCGGCACACCCGTCGACGACCTTCCCGCCCAGGCCCGGGACGTGGCCATGGTCTTCCAGAACTATGCGCTGTACCCGCACCTGACGGTCCGCCAGAACCTGGAGTTCGGCCTGCGGATCCGCCGGACCCCGGAGGCCGAACGGCGGCGGCGGGTGGCCGAGGCCGCGGGGATCCTGGGCCTCGGCGCCATGCTCGAGCGCAAGCCCCGGGAGCTTTCGGGCGGGGAGCGCCAGCGGGTGGCCCTGGGGCGGGCCATCGTCCGCAACCCGTCGGTGTTCCTGTTCGACGAGCCGCTCTCGAACCTGGACGCCCGGCTCCGGGTGCAGATGCGGGCCCAGATCAAGCAGCTCCAGGACCAGCTGGGGACCACCACGGTGTACGTCACCCACGACCAGGTGGAGGCCATGACCATGGGCCACCGCATCGCGGTCCTGCACCAGGGCCGGCTGCAGCAGGTGGGCACGCCCCTGGAGGTGTACCGACCGCCCGGCCAACCTGTTCGTGGCCGGTTTCATCGGAGCGCCGCCCATGAACTTGATGGAGGCGGTCGTCGCCGCGGACGGGATCACGATCCCTTCATCCGGGCTCGCCTTCCCGGTGCCGGTGGCCTACCGTGCCGCGGCGGCCAGGCTGGGCGGGCGGAAGGGGGTGGCCGGCTTCCGCCCGGAAGCCGTGTCCGGGCCCGGGAAGCCGCCGCCTCCGGGGGCGGCCCGGCTCCGGGGCGTGGTGGAGCTGCTGGAGACCCTGGGAGACGAGGTGATCGTCCACTGCCGTGCGGGGCAAGCCGCCCTGGCCCTCAAGGTCGATGCCCATTCCGCCCCGGCCGCGGGCGCCACCATCGATCTCCATCTTTCGCTGGCAATGTTGCACTTGTTCGATGGGGAAAGCGGAGCGAGATTGTCCGCGGAAGCCACCTGACGGGGGCGGCCCGGAGGAACCCCGATGCCAGGCAAACGCGTTTTTCGGCTGGGAATCACGGGAGCGGTCCTGCTGGCTGCGGCGGCTCCGGCAGGGTCCGCCGGGCCGAAACTCGGGGGGGTGGTGACCGTCCTGGGAGTCTGGGGCGGCCAGGAACTGGAGACCTTCAACCGCATGGTCAAGCCGTTCGAGGCCCAGACCGGGGTGAGGGTCGAATTCACTGGCACCCGCGACCTGAACGCGGTACTGACCACCCGGATCCAGGCAGGCAACCCGCCGGACCTGGCGGTGCTCCCGGACCCGGCCAGGATGGCGGACCTGGCGGCCCAGGGCCGGCTGGTGGACCTGGGCACCGTGCTGGACCTGGCCGATCTCCGGGCCGCCTACGGCCCGGCCTGGGTGGCCCTCGGCAGCACGGGCACGATGGTCGCCGGGATCTTCGTGAAGGCGGCGCTCAAGGGCCTGGTCTGGTACCGCCCCAGGGACCTGGAGGACGCCCGGATCCAGGTGCCGGAGACCTTCGACCAGCTCATGGAGGCATCCAGGACCCTCGCGGCCAGCGGCACCACCCCCTGGGCGATCGGCCTGGAGAGCGGCGCCTCCAGCGGCTGGGTCGGGGCCGACTGGCTCGAGACCCTCTTCCTGCGCATGTACGGGCCCGGGACCTATGCCGACTGGTGCCGGGGCCGGCTGCCGTGGACGGCCCCGGAAATGCGCGCGGCGTGGCAGGCCTGGGGCAGGATCGTCAACGACCCGAAGCTGGTGTTCGGGGGCAGCCGCTACGTGCTTTCGACCCCCTTCAGCCACGCCTTCGCGCCCCTGTTCCTGGCCCCGCCCAAGGCGCTGTTCCATTTCCAGGCCTCCTTCATCCAGGGCTTCATCCAGAAGGAGTTCCCGAACCAGCGGGCCGGCGAGGACTATCGTTTCTTCCCCTTCCCGGCCGTCCGCCCGGAGTATGCCAAGGCGGTGGTGGTCGCTGGAGACCTGGTGTCCATGTTCCAGCGGACCCCACAATCCGCTGCCTTCGTCAGGGTACTTGGCCTCGGCGCCGGCCCAGGCCTTCTGGGCCGGTTCGGCCAGCGGGCTTTCCGCCAACCGCAGGGTGCCCTTGGCGGTCTACCCGGATCCGGTCAGCCGTGAGGCCGCCGCGGCCCTGATCCAGGCCGATGCCGTGGTGTTCGGCGCCGATGACCTGATGCCGGGCGAGATGAGCAGCGAGTTCTGGTCGGCCTGCCTGGGCTTCGTGGCCAATCCCGCGGATCTCGACAGGATCCTGGCGGGACTGGAGACGGTGCGCAAGGATGCGTACCACCGGTGATCCGGGCCGGGGAACCCCGGCCCTTCCTGGAGTCGGAGTCAGGCGATGCGAGGGTCCAGCTTCCTGTGGGGATTCATGGCGGTGGTGGGCGTGCCGGGGCTCCTGTGCGGGTACGCCTATGCCGCCGAGACGTTCCTGGCCCGCCTGGGCGCCCGGGCCAGGAACGCATGCCGGCCCTGGCTGTGGCTGGCACCCGCGTTCCTGCTCCTGGGGGGGCTTCTGGTCTATCCGGTGCTGCACACCCTGGCCCTGAGCCTGATGGACGCGACATCCTCCCGCTTCGTGGGCCTCGGCAACTACCGCCACCTCTTCACCGACCCGAACATGCTGGTGGTGCTCAGGAACAACCTGGGCTGGATCCTGGTGTTCCCGCCCAGCGCTGCCCTGTCGGGCCTCGCCATCGCCGTGCTCGCCGACCGGGCGCCCGGCGAGAAGCTTCTGAAATCCGCCATCTTCATGCCCTCGGCCATATCCTTCGCCGTCGCCGGCATCATCTGGCGGTTCATGTACCAGTACCAGCCTGCGGCGTTGCCCCAGGTGGGCACGGTGAATGCCTTCCTCCACTGGATCTGCCCGTCTTTTCAACCCCGGGCGTGGCTGTTCGAAAAATCCCTGAACAACTGGGCCCTCATGGCGGGGGTGGTCTGGCTCCAGGCCGGGTTCGCCATGGTCCTGTTCTCGGCGAGTCTCAGGAGCATTCCCGAGTCGCTCATCGAAGCCGCCAGGCTGGAGGGCGCCAGCGAGGTCCAGATCTTCTTCCGGGTGGTCCTCCCCCTGATGAAGTCCACCGTGGTGGTGGTCCTCACCAGCTACATCATCATCGCCCTCAAGATCTTCGACTTCGTCTACGTCATGACCAGCGGCGCGCTGGGGACCGAGGTGATCGGCGATCGCATGTATAAGGAAATGTTCATTTTCAACAACTTCGGGCGGGCAGCCACCCTCGCGGTGGTCATGCTCGCCGCCATCCTCCCGATCCTGGTCATGAACCTCAGGAGCTTCAGCGGGAAGGCAGGAACCCGATGACGGCTCCAGCCCAGCGGCCCCGCCCGTCGTGGCTCCGCGGCCCCGCCGTGCGCCGCGCCTCGCGCTGGGCCGGGCATCTGTTCCTGGCGGCCATCGCTCTTCTCTGGCTGACCCCAACGGCCGGGCTGGTGGTCTCCTCGTTCCGCCGCGCCGACGCCATCGCCGCCAGCGGGTGGTGGACGGCCTTCTCCACGCCGCTCCAGTTCACCCTGGAGAACTATGCCCACGTCCTGGCCCAGGGCAGCCTGCTGCAGAGTTTCGGCAACAGCCTGGCGATCACCATCCCGGCCACCGTGATGCCCATCCTGATGGCGGGGTTCGCCGCCTACGCCTTCGCCTGGATGCGCTTCCCCATGCGGGACGCGCTGTTCCTGGCGGTGGTGGGATTCCAGGTCGTGCCGCTCCAGGTCACCTTGATCCCGGTCCTGAAGCTGTTCCTGGCGATCCATCTCCAGGGCTCCTTCGCCGCGGTGTGGATCGCCCATACCGCGTACGCCCTGCCGCTCACCATCTACCTCCTGCGCAACCACATGGGCCAGCTCCCCGAGGAGATGCTGGAGGCGGCGGCCCTGGAGGGCGCCAGCCACGCCCAGATCTTCTTCCGCATCGTCCTGCCCGCGTCCCTGCCCGCGCTCGCCGCCATCGCCATCTTCCAGTTCCTGTGGATCTGGAACGACCTCCTGGTCGCCCTGGTCTTCCTCGGCGCGTCGCCGGACGTCGCGCCGGTGACCGTCGCCATGGGCAGCCTGGTGAACTCCCAGGGGGGCGACTGGGAATACCTGACCGCCGCGGCCGTGCTCTCCATGCTGCTGCCGTTGCTGGTGTTCTTCTCCCTCCAGCGCTGTTTCGTCAGGGGCATCGTCGCCGGCTCCCTGAAGGAGTGATGCGGCCGCATCACCGGCCCGACTTGGCGATGAACTCCTGTCCGATGAACAGCAGGATTTCGATGAAGATGAGCAGGATGACGATCCACTCCAGGCGCCGGCCCTTGCGTGTGTCCAGCAGGCCGAGGCAGGTGGCGCCGGCATCCTGGAGGTAGGCAAGCTTCTCCCGGATGGCAGCGACCCGCTCTTCCAGGTCGAACTGGGCGTACAGGGCGCTGTCCAGGTGAGCCAGGGATTCGCTCTCCCAGGTTTCCGGCGGGTCGTCGAACAGGGTCAGGTTATCCAGGACGGCGGCCCGCACTTCCATGGCGAAACCCACGATCCTCAAGACTGCGCGATGCGGCAGCACCAGCTTGCCGCCCTGGCTCAGGGTCCGGACCACGGGCTGGAACCGGGCCATGGCCTTGCTGACCGCACCTTCGAAATGATCCAGCGCAACGCTCTGGGCCAGGGTCAGGCATACGATGCTCAGCTTCTCCAGGGTGAGTGCCTGGAGGTGGACTTCGCTGAACCCCACGTAGTCCTCGCCGACCCCGACCTTGACTTTCAGGAAATCCCGCGCCTGTTCCTCCAACTGGGTCAAGGCCGGCAGGGTCCTGAGTTCATCGTGGATCTCGCGGATCAGCCCCTCGGGGCAGTTCCAGAACACGACGCCCCCGAATCGGGAGAGGAACACGAAGCTTCCCTCCCAGGGTTCCAGCACCAGAGGATTGCTGCCCAGGACCGGGTGGGTCGGGTGGGCCGCGATGAAGGCCTTCAGGTCGATCTGGCCATCGAAGTAGTCGGCCTGGAGCGTGAATTCCCGTTCCTCACCCATGGGCAGTAAAGGACGTGATCGGGAATGCTGGACCATCGGATCACCAAGGCAGGGGTGCGATGTTCCATGGATCGATCATTCAAATGCATCAACAAGGTTGTTCATAAAACGGCAAGCAGATGGTTTCCCAGGGGAGCGGGCCAGGGGAGCCTGCCCAACGGGAGTATACTCAGGCTATGGAACATGGTTATGAACGCCCTGACGAATCTTGACGATCTGCCTTCCCCTGCCTTTGGCGAGCCATCCCCATCACCCGCTGCCTCCAGGCCCGAAAATCTCCTCTCCCCCAGGCTTCCCAGCCGGTTTCAGGAACATTCAGACCGAATCATCGCCATGATCCGGAAGTATCCCGAGTCGGGCTTGATTCTCTTCAAGGGCGCGGACTCCCTGGATGATGTCCAGCCATAGTCCGGTCTAGAACCTGAACTTGGGGAACTTCCGAAACAGGGCGTGGATCCGGTCGGAGTGCTCTCTGCGATTCTCCGGGTACGCCCGGCGTTCCGGGTCTCCGGGCTTCCAGACGGTGGGCGAGGGTGCGGCAGGAAGGGCTGAAGGCATGCCGTGAGGTCCATCCTGGAATTCCTCTGGGTTCATCTGGGTACTCATAGGTTTGCTCCTTGAACCCAGGATAGGCCCATTGGGCTCTTGAAAAACAGTTTGCACTCAGCGCAGATGACCTTTTTTTCATACTCACCTGGCCCTGGCTACCCAGGATGGCGGTAAACCTCCGGATCCGGCCGGGGTCCAATCATCCCAAGAGGTGGGCCATGAAAAACTTGATGGGCCTCCTGTCTGTGATGGCCATCCTGGGCGCCCTGCCGGCGGCCGCCGAGGACGACCCGGTCCTGTTGCAGGCCAGCACCCAGGACATCCAGGCCCCCGAACCGTCTGAGCCGCCCCCCGCCCAAGCACCGGCAAGCACTGGGCAATGGGTCTACACCTCGGAGTACGGATGGGTGTGGATGCCCTACAGCAGTACTTACACTTACGCGCCCCCGGACGGCTCCACGCCGAGCATGTACGTCTATTACCCTGATTTCGGCTGGTGCTGGCTGGTGGCGCCCTGGCTGTGGGGCTTGGGCCCTTCACCTTTCTTCGGGGTGCTCGGCCCGGGCTGGTACGGCTGGTACGGGCACGGGCTGGGACGCTGGTACGGATACCAGGGGCGCTACAGGTACTGGGGCTCTGGGGGACGGGCCTACTGGAATGGCGGGCGCTGGGTCGGGGTGAACCGCGGCTACGAAGGCACCTTCCACGGCGGGTACCGGTCCGGTCCCATGGTACGGGGCGGGTCCCCATCCGGTCCCATGGTGCGGGGCGGGTCCCCATCCGGTCCCATGGTGCGGGGCGGGTCCCCATCCGGTCCCATGGTGCGGGGCGGGTCCCGGTTCGGCTCCGTCATGCGGGGCGGTGGCTTCCACGGGGGATCGATCACCCGGAGGCCTTGATCGGGAGCCGTCGGGATCTGGCTTGGATCAGCCGGCCAGGCGTGTTAGAAGGATTCCTCGCCAGCCGTTGCTGCTCCCCATTGGATGGTGGATCCCGATGCCCTCACCCTTTAATCTCGCCAGGACCGCCCTTTCCGACGACCTGGGGCTGGGGATCAAGCCCAGCCCGGGCCGGGGGGTGAACAAGGACGGCACCTTCAACGTCCACCGCGCGGGCATTCCGCGCCTGCGCACCTACGAGTTCTACCACCAGCTCATCACCATGGGCGGGTTCCGGTTCCTGGGGGTCGTGCTCGCCGGCTACCTGTTCACCAACGCGCTCTTCGCGGCCATCTACCTGGGACTGGGCATGGAGAACTTCATCCGGCCCGGGGGCAACGGCCTCGCCGACCGCATGCTGGACGCCTTCTTCTTCAGCGCCCAGACCCTCACCACGGTCGGCTACGGCGCGCTCAGCCCCAGGGGCCACCTGGTGAGCGCGGTGGCGGCCATCGAGTCCCTGCTGGGGTTGCTCAGCCTGGCCCTGGCCACCGGGCTCCTCTACGGCCGCTTTTCCCGGCCCCGGGCCCAGATCCGCTTCAGCCGGCAGGCGCTGGTGGCTCCCTACCGGGGCATCACTGCCCTGATGTTCCGGTTCGTGAACCTGCGCAGCAATCAGCTCATCGAAGTGGAAGCGACCGTGGTGCTCACCTTCCACGACGCCGAGACCCAGTCCCGCCAGTTCGTGACGCTCCCGCTGGAGCGGAACAAGATCAGCCTCTTCCCCACCAGCTGGACCGTGGTGCACCCCATCGACGAGGCGAGCCCGCTGTCCGGCCGGACCGAGGCGGACCTGCGCGCGGCCAGGGCGGAGGTCATCGTGCTGATCAAGGCCTTCGACGACACCTTCGCCCAGACCATCTACCAGCGGACTTCCTACACCGCCGAGGAAGTCCGCTGGAACGCCCGGTTCGTGCCCATGACCCAGGTCCGGCCGGATGGGCAGATGGAAATGGACCTGGGCCTGGTGGATGTCGCCGAAGGGGTGGCCTGATCCTCGATGGAACGGGATGACCGGTATCCTGCGCCGTCCACCCGGATCTCGCCGCCGATCTCACCATTGACAGCCGTGGAAATGGACCAGTACTTGACTCGCGGGGCCTGAAGGTTGCCGCGCCGAAGGAGTTTCTGATGAGCGACGAGAATGGGTCACTGGCAACGAACCTCCTGTTCTTTCTGCTGGGTGCGGCCGCCGGGGCGGTGGCAGTGGCCCTGGTCACCCCCAAGAGCGGTTCGTATATCCGAGTGGATATCAAGGACCTGGCCAACAAGCTCAAGCGCAAGGCCAGGGAAGCGGGCATTGCCCTCGGCTCGGTTCGCCCATCCGGGGACGAATCCGAACACGGGGACCCAGGCGATTGAACACCGGCTCCTCGGCGCCTCCCCCCCATCCGCCACTCCACCGCAGTGCGCCTGGGGCTTCGCCCGTGGACGGTGGACCGCCTGAGGCAGATAAGTGCCCAAAAGGGTGAGAATTGATCTCATGGCCAAGGTGCAGAACGCGGTGGCTGTGCGAATCTCCAGACCTCGTTTATATTAATATTTTAATGATTTTTAATACAAAATTCACCCTATGGCGGGCCCTATTTCTCCTCGCTTCCTCCCCCGTCTCCATGGCATCGTGCTGGCATGTGGTCTTCCAAACCCAAACCCGAGCCGAAACCGTCCTTCTTCACCTGGTCAGAGCATGATCACTCGGTCGGGGTGGGCGTGTTCGACGAGGAGCACCACCATCTCACCACGATGATGTCCCAGATCCACGAGGCCCTGCTGGAGGGGCACGACCGCCCCAAGGCCGTGACGCTCATGGAAAAGCTGGTGCAGGAGACGCGCCTCCACTTCACCCACGAAGAGGACGCCATGAAGGAGGCGCACTTCCCGGACCTGGAGGCCCACGCCGCCGAGCACACGGCCCTGATCGCCCAGGCCCAGAACCTGCTCCGCCAGTTCTCCAAGGGCTCCATGAGCGCCATGATGTTCCCCAGCTTCCTCAGGGACTGGCTCATACCGCACATGCGGGACTACGACCGCAAATATTCCGCTGCCCTGCGCCGCCAAGGTCTGCGCTAGTGCAGGGCCGATCCAGCGGTGATGGCTGCGCCCCGGTTGCTGGCTGATCAGTATCACCAGACGCAGTTCGGGTCCTTCGAGGCCAATCCACAGCGGGGCGAGGCCTGAGTTCGGCATCCAGCCCGCGATGAGGGTCTGTGGCTCGCCGCGACCGTCGGCGGCAGCCACGCCCCTGATGTTCAGCGCCAGGAGCCCGCCTGCCTCGCCGCTGGTTTCCGGGAACGAGAACGTTCCCGGGTCGAAAGGAACCCATTGCACGGTGGGCGGGAGACGGAGCGGCCAGCTCAGCCGTTCGCGCGGCCGGCCGCCATCAACAGCGCGCGAAGGGCCATCAGGTACCTCCCAGGAATCCTGGTGGGCATTAACGAAACTTTAACATCAGGAACCGACATTTAACGCTTCCTTGACGGGAAGCGAAACAACGTTTGGATGGGTCCTTTCCCCAGGGAGAAGACGCCCGGGAGGTGAACCATGTTGATGGTTTGGCTTGCGCCCGTACTCCTGCTGGTGGGAGCCGTTGGGACCCGGGAAGCGCTTCGCGAACACCGGATGGCCAAGAGGAATCCGTTGGTCCGCGATTGGTGGCTATTGATACCGCTGGCTTGGCTACCGATGCTGTGCTGGTTGGCAAGCTGGTTCGTGCCGCAAGGGTAGATGTGGGTCACGGAGTAGCGGCCCCGTGCCCCGCCGCACGAATCGCAACCACCCGCCGGGCGATCCCGGCAACTCTCCTTATGGTTCACCATGCCTGCCAATTCGTCTTTGGCTTCCTTCCGGTGTTCGTGTTCGTTGGGGTTGGGGGCTAGGAGGGTGACCAAGTAAAGGTCCGGGTCCCTCCATTTCGCCCCGGTTCATCGGTCTCTGAACGCGTTCGCGTTCAGGGACCGATGGGTGCTAACGAAGGAACCGCGACGGCCATGTTCCACCCCCGGGCAAAAGTTTTTGAGTGACCGGGTTAACGATTGGATGGGTTTGTACGATAAGTAGGTATGACCAAACGATTCCGCCCCTGGGACCCGAAACAGAAGTGGCTGCTGCCGCCTGAAATCACCGAGTTCATTCCGGAAGGGCACCCGGCGCACTTCGTGCGGGACCTGGTGGTTGAGCAGCTGGACCTGTCGCAAATTCTTGACAGCTATGATGAGGAGCGGGGCTATCGATCACGCACACCCGCCGGAAACACACATTCAATCGGAACAGGAAGAAAAGCCCTTATCGAGAACCACCTTCCGGGGTTTCCCGGTCTCATCAAAAAGGAGGGGGTATGCTTGGACTCGGTTGCAGGTTCCACAAGATATTGGGTTCAGGTCTTCTACTGGTGGTCGCGGTGGCGACCATCGGGAGGCAGGCGAACCCGGGTGAAGTTAAGCTTGGTCTGCTTGGCGACCTGTCCTCGGATACTTCATACATGAAGGCGGCCAAGCTCGCCATCGATGATCGAGTAAATGAAATCAACGCCGCGGGTGGGATCAAGGGCAGAAAGGTCACCCTGATCACTTCCGATACCAAGGGCGACTCTGACTTAGTGGTTCCCAGCGCCAAGCACCTGATCAACCAGGATGGCGTATGTGGAATCATTGGCCCGGAGTTTTCCCAGGGAGCCTTCAACCTGGGATCGATCGCCGAGGCCGCCAAAGTGCCTATCGTCGCCATCACCGCATCCAACCCCAGGGTCACCCAGAATGACAACGGAAGCGTGAAACCCTACATGTTCCGCGCCTGTTTCATCGACCCGTACGAAGCCACCATCCTGGCCGATTTCGCCTTCCAGGATTTGAACAAACGCAAGGCAGCCTTCATCTTCTGCTCGGATTACGATTATCCGAAAGTCATCATGAAGCACTTTGAGGGCGAATTCACTCGCCTGGGCGGCCAAGTGGTAGGCAGGGAGAGCTTCCGCAACCAAAATACGAATTACAAAAACCAACTCACCAATCTGGCCAAGACTAACCCCGACTGCATGATCATTGCCACCGCCGAATACTTAGATGTCGTTGGCATTGCCACCCAGGCTGAGCTTCTGGGATTGAAGTTCCAATACCTGGGTGTGGACGGCTGGGTGGCGAACGAACTGCCGTCCAAGGCCGGCAAGCAGTTGGAAGGGTGCTACGTGACCAACGGGCTCTCCACCGATGAGCCGCGGTTCGCCGACTTCAATGCCCGGTTCCAGAAAGCCCACAACCTCGCGTGCAATGTGACGGCCTACTATGCCTTGGACGCCCTCATGGCCATGGAGTACGCGGCCGGGGTATCCCTGGAGCAGGCCGGGAAGATCGACTCCTCGGTCATGAAGCAGGCCCTCGAGACCATGAAGGACGTGCCCGTGTTCAGCAGCCGCATGACCATGGAGCCCGACACCCACAACCCCCACCAGGTGCCCATGCTCATCCTAACCATCAAGGATAGCCAGTGGAGTACCTTCAAGACCTATAAACCCGAATAGGGTGAGGGCGGCAAGGCCGCCTCTCCGGGTGGTTGCGGTGGCGCGGACGCGATGACCTCATCAGGTTACCGGCCGTTGACCCAGGGCAATGTACCACCTGAACCTGTTCGACGCCTCCTGGAGCCTCCTACGCGTTCCCAGGGGGCAATGACCCCTCTCGGTCAAGTCCCTCCGGTTTTGCAACTCCACCGTAGGAATGGTGAAATTGGAGGAGCCGGCACCCGACACCCTCCAGGATTCAACGGGGCCTACGTCACTCGCAGAAGGCTCGCACCACAACCGGCCGGTCGAAAGCTCTGCCGTTAAAATACAACCCCTGTCCATATCTGACAGGGGTTTCTTGGAGGCGACGCGCGGAATCGAACCGCGGAATGGCAGATTTGCAGTCTGCAGCCTTACCACTTGGCTACGTCGCCGAATGTAAAAGACAATCCCTGCCGGCGCCTCGGGGGCCGTTCGGCTCATCGACGGGTGACATCGCTGGGCCTGGGGCTCCGGGCATTCCCATTCTACATGATCATCGGAATTGTAGTAGGCCTTGGAGCCAGTCTCGACCAAAAGCCCGTCTACTGGAAGAACCTTTGGTAGTCGACGTCCTTGAACTGGGCCCGCTGGAACTTGGACTTCAGTTCGAAGGGGACGGTGCAGTCGAAGATCGCCTTGCAGGTGATGCCGGTGCTGCGGATGGAAGGGCTCATTTCGGGCGACTGGGATGGGTCCAGCGGATGGCAGCGCACCCCGGGAATGGTCACCCCATCGGCATCGGCTTGGAACCGGGTGGTCATGGCCCACAGGACATCGTTGCTGTCGAAAGGGTCCACGTCCTCGTCCACCAGGGTTTCTTCATCGACAAGCCAAAGGGCCTCGCTGGAGGCCCTTTGGCGGATGGAGCGGGTGAAGGGATTTGAACCCTCGACTTCAACCTTGGCAAGGTTGCACTCTACCACTGAGTTACACCCGCTTGAAGCCTCAAGTCTAGCATGGGGCCGGTTCCGGTCAACTCCTCATTTTGCCGTCTGGCAGTCCGGGCAGATGCCGAAGATGTTCAGCTGGTGCCGGGTGATGCGGAAGCCCGAGGTGCGCTCCATGGCCTGGAGGCTGGGTTCGATGCCGCACCCCTCCACCTCCACCATGCGCCCGCACCGTTCGCAGGACAGGTGGTGGTGGTGGCGGGGGGAGCGGCAGCGCACGAAGCGCATGGCCTGGTCCGGGCCCAGGACGCTTTCGGCCCACCCTTCCTGGACGAAGCGCTCCAGGTTGCGGTACACGGTGGGAATGCCCGAGCGGTGCTGGGCCATGCGGGCCCAGATCTCCTCCACGGACAAGGGCCGGTCCGCGTCCTGGAGCACCCGCAGGATGGCCTCCCGCTGGGGGGTGTGGCGCATCCCGACCGCCTTCAGGGAAGGGGTGTGGAACGGGGCCGGGCGGGGCTTGGTCATTATTCAAGCATGACAAGAAAGCCCGGGGCCCGGCAATGCTACTCTATTCACCATGTTCCCGAAGAACATCGTCCTCAGCGCTGAAGCGGAGACGGCGCTGTTTCTGCCCCTGGCCTTCCGGCTGGGAGTGTCCTTCGGGCTGATCGTCCTGCACCTGGCCCTGCCCACGGAAACCCTGGGCGCGCTGCCCGGGGAGGGCTTCTACCTCTGGACCCTGGCGGCCATGTTCGGGGAGGGGGTGTGGGAAGCCTGGCGGTCCATCCGCCAGGGCCGGCCCCCCTTCGCCACCCCCGCCGCCGGCTGGATCCACTTTAACCTGGTGCTGGACACGGCCCTCATCACCCTGATCATCGCCTACCACGGCATTGACCAGGCCCAACTGGCCACCATCTACATCTTCCCGGTGCTGGCGTCCGCGTTCTACCTGCCCATCGCCGGGATCGTGGCGGTGGCGGTGCTGTCCTCGGCCATGCACCTCGCCAGCGTGCTCCTGTTCGCCTTCGACCGGATGGCCGCGTTCGGGCGCTCCGGTCCCGGGGTGGTGCCGGATCCGCCCCGCCTGGCCTTCATCCTGGGTTTCGCCACCCTGCAGATCTTCGCCGCCACCCTGGTGGTGGTGAGCATCCGCCGGCACCTGGAAAGCCTCCGTTCGGACCTGACCAAGTCCGAGTCGGCGGTGGGCGAGCTGACGTCCCTGTACCGCCAGGTGTTCGAATCCATGCTCTCCGGGCTGGTGACCGTGGACCTGGAGGGACGCATCACCTCCGCCAACCCGGCGGCCCAGAACATCCTGCGCCGGGACCTGGACCCCGGGACGCCCATCGACGCCCATGGCCTGGGGGACCTGCCGGAGCTGGGCAGCCGCATGAAGGGGGGCCGGTTCGAGCTGGACCTGGCCACGCCCGAGGGGGAGAAGCGCATCGTGGGCGGCAACCTGGTGCCCCTCACCGGCCCGGGCGGCCAGGTCACCGGCCACCTGATCGTGTTCCAGGACCTGACCCAGCTCAAGGCCCTGGAAGAGCGCACCCGCACCAGCGAGCGCCTGGCCGGAGTGGGCGAACTGTCCTCGGCCATGGCCCACGAACTGCGCAACCCCATGGCCTCGATCCTGGGCTGCGTGCAGATCCTGCGCCAGGGCGAGCAGCCCCGGGCCATGCTGGACCGGGTGCTCACCATCCTGGGCCGGGAATCGGACCGGGTGAGCGCCCTGGTGACCGACTTCCTGGACTTCACCCGGCCCCGGGAAGCCCGGACCCAGCCCATGCGCCTGCGGAACATCGTGGAGGAGCTGGGCGCCAGCTGGGAGACCGATCCCCGCAACGCCGGCCTGGCCCTGATCCAGGGCGTCCCACCGGACGTGGAGATCCTGGGGGACCCGGCCTGGGTGCACCAGGTCTTCACCAACCTCTTGAGCAACGCAAGAAAGGCGCTGCATGGGGTGCCGGAGCCCCGGATCAGCCTGGAGTACCGGCTGCGCCCCGGCACCGTGACGGTCACCGTGCGGGACGTGGGCTGCGGCATGACCCAGGAGCGCCTGCGCATGATCTTCATCCCCTTTTCCAGCGGCTTCGAGGAGGGAACCGGCCTGGGCATGAGCCTGGTGTTCCAGTACGTCCAGAAGATGGGCTGGGACATCCAGGTGCAGAGCGCGCCGGGCGCCGGGACCCGGGTCGCCCTCATCATTCCCCTCCAGGCCGGCGCATCCGCGGGAACCCTTGCCGCCCCTGCCGCCGCCCAGGGCGGCACCCCCGCCAAAGCCCGGAAAGCCTTGCAGAATGGCTGAAAAAGTGGGACATTGCCATTACTTTTTACCTGCGGGGTCAAGGGCCGGGGCCTTCGCCCATCCGTGGGGTCCCTTCCCCGTTCCACCGCCTCTCCAGGATTCCCCATGAATCGCAAACTCATCCGCCCGGATCTGACAGCCATCAAGGAAAAGATCGGGCGAACCCCGGCCTCCAAGGTCACGGCCGACCCGCCTACCGTCACGGCGGTGCCGGCCGAGGCCGTCATGGCCGCCGGAGGGCCGCCGCCCAACACGGCCAGCGCGCCCCAGGGCACTGGCAGCCCGCGCCGCAAGATCGCTCCGCCGGAGCAGACCAACGCCGAAAGTTTCTACTACCTCAAGCAGATGCAGTCCAAGACCCCGATGGTGATCGTGCTCCAGGACGACGAGAAGCTGCGCGGGGTGATCGAGTGGTACGACAAGCACTGCCTCAAGATCAACCGGATCAAGGAACCCAACGTGGTGGTGCCCAAGCACAACATCAAGTACATCTACAAACAGGAAGAGGAGCCCAGGATCCGCCGGAACCGGGGCGGCAAGAAGGACGATTCCTCGGCGCCGGACGTGGAGCTGCCGCTCTACGATTGAACCGATGCCACAGCCCGACCCCATCCGGTCAAACCCCCCCTCCATGGCCCGACGTCCCCGCCTCGCCGTGACCCTCGGCGATCCCTGCGGGATCGGTCCGGAACTGCTGCTGGCCTCCCTGGGCATCCTCCACCGGTGGGCCGACGTGGCGGTGATCGGCGCCCGGGCCGGGGTGGACCTGCTGGCCGGCCGCGCCGGCCGGGGAGAGGTCTCCTGGCGCTGGGGGTCCGGCGCCTGCCCCGGCGCCGTCCCGCCGGTGCCCGAAGGGGCGGTGGTGTCCGGCCTGTGGGCCGGGGCCGGGGGGGAACCGGGCTGCGCGGTCTGGGTGGACCCCACCCCCGCCGTCACCCACGCCGAACTCCAGCTGGGACGCGGCTCCGCCACCTCGGGACGGTGCGCGGTGGAGGCGGTGCGCCTCGGGGCCGGACTGGCGGCGTCCGGCTGGGCCGACGCCCTGGTGACCCTGCCCCTGGCCAAGGCCGCCGCCCACCAGGCCGGCTACCCCATCCCCGGCCACACGGAATTCCTGCAGGCCCTGTGCGGTTCGCCCATCTCCCGGATGGCCTTCGTCAGCCCCCGGCTGTCGGTGGTGCTGCATACGGTGCACCAGAGCCTGCGTTCGGTGGTGGAGGGCCTGGAGGCGGAACCGGTGGCCGAGACCCTGGTGTTCGCGGCGGACCGGTTCATGCAGCTCACCGGGCGCACCGGGTTGCGGGTGGCCCTGTGCGCCCTGAACCCCCACGCCGGGGAGGGCGGCGCCTTCGGCCGCGAGGAGGCGGTGCTGGAGCGGGCCCTGGAGCAGGCGGAGGCAGCCTTCCGGGGCTTCGACGGAAGCGCCGCCAGCGCGCCGTTCGCCCACGTTCCCTCGCCCTTCGGCCTGGACCCGGCGCCCCCCGGATGGTCCATGTTCCCGGAACAGCCGGGGGGCGCCCGCCTGGATGAGCGAGCGTCCAAGCGGCCTGCCTTCTTCGGGCCCCTGCCCTCGGATACCCTCTTCCAGCGGGCGGTCCGAGGGGAATTCGACCTGGTGGTGGCCCTCTACCACGACCAGGGGCTCATTCCCATCAAGGTCCTGGAACCGGACCGGGCGGTGAACCTCACCCTGGGCCTGCCGTACCTGCGCACCTCCCCCGACCACGGCACCGCCTTCGACCGGGCCGGCCGGTGGTCGGCGGACGCCACCAACTTCCTCTCGGCTGCGGCCCTGGCCGTGCGCCTGGCGGGACGGGCCAAGGGCCAGCCCTGGCAGGTTGACGTTCCCCCTGGCGGGCCCCGCGGATGAATGCCCACGACCTGCTGTTCGCCCTCCTCCTGCCGGTGCCGCCCTGGCTGGGCTTCCTGATCTACCGGTACCGGGGCCGGGTGGGCATCGCCTACGGCTATTTCCTGGGCGGCATCCTGGCGGTGCTGGCCCTGCCCTGGCCCCAGATGGGCCACGACCTGCCCTCGCCCCACCTGGGCGGCGCCCTGCTGGGCTTCACCCTGTTCGTCGTGGCCCACCGGGACGGCGGCCAGGGCCTGCGCCGCCTCGGCTACGGCGTGGGCGGCGCCACGGTCTTCGCCTGGCTCACCGGCGTCCGCATGGGCCTGGACATGCGCTCGGTGCTGGCCTTCTGGGCCATGGCCCTGATGCACGGCGGACTCTGGCTGCTGCTATCGGACCTGGGCTACCGGATCACCCAGGGGCGCTGGCTGGCGGTGCGCATCCCGGTCTCCGGGGGGCTGGCCTTCCTGGTGGCCACCGACATCTACCGCAACCTGCCCCTGGGGGTTTCGCCCCTGTCCTGGGTGGCCTCCCTGGCGGGCGGGCTGCTCCTGGGCCTGGTGGCCCTGCAGCAGCTGCTCTGGCTGAGGAAGCAGGGCGTCTGGGTGGAAGGCCGGGGCGACGGCTTCCGGGTGGCCCTGTCGGCCCTGGAGGGGGACAAGCCCCCGGAGGGCCCGACCCTGGTCTATGCCCTGGAGGCCCGCCAGCCCATGTTCCTGGTGAACGAGAAGGGCATGGTTCTGGAAACCAACACCGCCTTCAGCCGCATGGTGGGCTTCCCCAGGCCCCAGATCCGCGGCTACCTGCTCCAGGACCTGTTCCAGGGCCGGGAGGCGCCCGCCTGGGACACCCTCAAGGACATGCTCCTGCGGGATTTCAAGGGCAGCGTCCGGGCCGTGCTGGTGCGCAAGGACTCCAGCTTCCTGAACGTGCTCCTGGAAGCGGTGGCCTTCGACCGCAACCTGGCCCTGGTGTGGATCGCCGATCCCGCCCCGGGGACCCTGGCCCTGCGCACCAGCCTGGACGCCGCCATGCAGACGCCGGTCCTGGGGGTCCGGGAGGCCGGGACTCTGGCCCAGAACGCCCTGGAGACCATCCTGCCGGCGGTGGAGCAGATCCTGGAGGAGTCCTGGAACGCCCGCACCCGGGAGGCGGCGGAACGGATCCTGGTGGCGGCCGAGCGGCTGGTGCCCGAACGGGGCCACCGGCGCGGCGGCGAACCGGCCCTGCCCTGCCTGCAGGCGGCCCCGGCCATGGAGGCCCTGATGCCCCGGCTGCAGGCCATGCTGGCGCCTGGGCAGGCGGTGGCCCACCGCACGCCGGACCTGACCCTGTTCATGGAGGCGGAGGCCCTGCAGCGGATCGCCACCCAGCTGGCCCTCCATGGCCGCCAGGGCCTGGACCGGGGCACCATCACCCTGGTGACGCACCCCGTGACCCTGGGCAACCGCGCCTGGGCCCTGCTCACCCTGGAGCTCGCCGGGAGCCCGGCCGGCTGGGAGGGGGATTTCCTGGGGCTGGCGTGGCTCCAGGACACGGTGCGCGAATCCCTGGGCATCCTGGAGATGAGCCATGACGGGCGGGGGTTCCTGTGGCCCCGGATCTTCCTGCCGTGCCAGAGCCGGGAAGCGGACCTGGCCTCCCGCTGCCTGGAGGGGCGCAGCGTGTGGGTCATCGACCGGGACCCGGTGGTGCGGGACGGCCTGTGCGCCCTGGTGCGCGGGGCCGGGGGGCGGGTGCACACCCACGCGGCGCTGCGGCCCTTCCTGGAGAGCGCCCGGCGCAACGCCCTGCCGGACATCCTGGTGCTGGAGCGCTCCGGCCCCCTGGAGCGCTTCCAGGCCAGGCTGCGGCGCCTGGCGGGAGACCGGGTCCCGGCGGTGCTGATCCTGGGGGACGGCCGCCCCTGGTCCCAGGGGGACGGGTCCAACCGCAACGGCGCCCCGGCCCGTGTCATCCTCCTGGAGAAGCCCTTCCCGGGCCAGAACTTCCTTCAATGCCTGCTGGCGCTGCTCCATGACGCCAGCACCCCGGCGCCGCCGCCCGCCACCGTACAGGAGACCCCATGACCACCGTCGCTCTGATCCTGGCAGCAGGTCTCGGCAAGCGCATGAAATCCACCCTCCCCAAGGTCCTGCACCCGATCCTGGGGGACCCGTCGCTGCTGTGGGTGCTGCGGGCGCTGCCCGCCTCGGTGGCCGCCGCGGTGGTGGTGGTGCACCACGGCCGGGAGCAGGTGGAGGCGGACCTGCGGGCCTGGACCGAGCAGGGCCTGCTGCCCTGCCCCACCACCACGGTGGACCAGGGCGAGCCCCTCGGGACCGGCCACGCCGCGCTGCGGGCCGCCGAGGCCCTGGACCGCCTGGACACCACCCGGGTGGTGATCCTGTGCGGGGATGTCCCTCTCATCCGCACCGGGACGGTGGCCCGCCTGGCCCAGTCGGACGGCCTGCTGCTGGCCATGGACCTGGACGACCCTTCCGGCTACGGCCGGGTGGTGCAGCGGGCCGACGGCACCCTGGAAGCGGTGGTGGAGCACCAGGACGCGAGCCCCGAGGTGCGCGCCCTGGGCCGGGTGAACGGGGGCGCCTACGCCCTCCCCTGGCCCCCCCTCAAGGACGCCCTGGCGCGGCTTTCCAACGCCAACGCCCAGGGGGAGTACTACCTCACCGACGCGGTCATGGGGGTGGCCACCGGCTGCCCCGTGGCGGTGGAACTGTGCGACCCGGCCGAGCTGCTGGGCATGAACTCCCGGGCGGACCAGGCCCAGCTCCAGGCCCACGCCCGGGGGCTGGTGAACGGACGCTGGATGGATGAAGGTGTCACCTTCCTGGACCCGGACACCACCCTGGTGGGGCCCCGGGCGGTGCTGGCCCGGGACGTGGTGCTGGGGCCGGGGGCCCAGCTGGCGGGGACCGTGCGGGTGGAGGAGGGCGCCCGCATCGGCCAGGGCTGCGTGCTCACCGACACCCGGGTGGGCGCCGGGGCGGAGATCCGTCCGTACTGCGTGCTGGACCGCTCCCAGGTGGGCCCCGGCTGCGTGGTGGGGCCCTTCGCCCACCTGCGGGAGGGCACCGTGCTGGAAGAGGGGGCCCACCTGGGCAACTTCGTGGAGACCAAGAAGGCGATCCTGCGCGCTGGAGCCAAAGCCAATCACCTCAGCTACCTGGGTGACGCGGAGGTGGGCGAGCGCAGCAACATCGGCGCCGGCCTCATCACCTGCAACTACGACGGGTTCAGCAAGCACCGCACCCTGATAGGCAAGGGCGTGTTCGTGGGGTCCGACTGCCAGCTGGTGGCCCCGGTGAGCATCGGGGACGGAGCCATCATCGGCGCCGGCAGCACCATCACCGCGGACGTGCCCCCGGGCGCCCTGGCCCTCACCCGCGCCCCCCTGGTGCTCAAGGAGGGCGCCGCCGAGCGTCTGCGGGAAAAGCAGAAGAGCAGGAAGGCGCGATAGCGTGGGCCGGCCGGTGCGGTAAAGTAAGATTGACACCGGAACCATATATAGGAGATTCATGCAGACACCCCTGCTGGAGCGGATCGGTACGAAAATCCTCGAGTTCACCGACCAGGCTGGCGATTTCGTCACCGTCTCCATGCGCAGCTTCGTGTGCATCTTCCGGCGGCCGTTCGACCGCCGGAACTTCCTGTACCAGCTCCAGGCGGTGGGGGTGAACTCCATCCCGGTGGTGGTGCTCACCTCCCTGGCCGTGAGCATGGTGTTCGCCGTGCAGCTGTCGTACGGGTTCAAGCAGTTCCAGGCGGAAGGGCTGGCGGCCCAGGTGGAGGGGGTGGCGGTGGTGCGGGAGCTGGCTCCGGTCATCACCGGCCTCATGATGGCCGGACGGGTGGGTTCGGCCATGGCCGCCGAACTGGGCACCATGCAGGTGACCGAGCAGATCGACGCCCTGGAGTGCCTGGCCACCGACCCGGTGCACTTCCTGTTCGTGCCCCGCCTGCTGGCGGCGGCGGTGATGCTGCCCCTGCTCACCGGGTTCGCCATCCTGGTGGGCTACCTGGGCGGCTACACCCTGCTGGTGGCGGTCCAGGGCCAGAGCGCCTACGTCTACGGCCAGGACTTCTACAAGCTGCTCTCCGGCCGGGACCTGGTCATCGCCCTGGTGAAGGCGCTGGTGTTCGGGCTGATCATCGCCCTGGTGGGCTGCTGGCGGGGCTACCGCACCCGGGGCGGCGCCGAGGGGGTGGGCAACGCCCCCACCAGCAGCGTGGTCACCAGCAGCCTGTGGATCCTCATCGCCGACTTCTTCCTCACCAAGCTCCTCCTGGTCTGAGACTCCCGTGGCCGTCATCGATGTCGTCAACCTCTCCAAGTCCTTCGCCCGGCTGGTCGTCCTGGACGGGGTGAACCTGGCCGTGGAGGAGGGGGAGAGCCTGGTGATCCTGGGCGGCAGCGGCAGCGGCAAGACCGTGCTGCTGCGCTGCATCATGGGCCTGTTCCGCCCGGACGCCGGGCACGTGGCCATCGGCGGCCGGATCGTCCAGGACCTGGACCGGGACCAGCTGTTCGAAGTGCGCAAGGACATCGGCATGTGCTTCCAGATGGCCGCCCTGTTCGATTCCATGAGCGTGGAGGAGAACGTGGGCTTCGCCCTCCTGCGCCATACCGCCCTGACCGCCGCCCAGCGGGCGGCGCGGGTGGAGGAATGCCTGAACATGGTCGGGCTCAAGGGCACCGAGAAGCTCCGGCCCTCCGAACTTTCCGGCGGCATGAAGCGGCGCGTGGGGTTCGCCCGGGCCATCGCCCTCAAGCCCAAGATCCTGCTCTTCGACGAGCCCACCACCGGCCTGGACCCGGTGATGACCGACGTGATCGGCCGCATCATCCTGGGCCTCAAGGAGGAGCTGGGGGTCACCAGCATCACCATCACCCACGACCTGAAGAGCGCCTTCGAGATCGGCGACCGGATCGCCCTGCTGTTCCGGGGCCGGATGATCGCCGTGGAGAAGCCCGCGGACTTCCGCGCCAACCCCCATCCGGTGATCCAGCAGTTCCTGCGCGGCGATGCGGACGGCCCGTTCCTCCTGGACCCGCCGCCCCCCGTCTCCGGCAAGCGCAGCGCCCCCCGCCCCGCCCCTTCCACCTGATTCCTCCCGGAAACGACCATGAAACTGGAAACCAAAGTCGGCGCCTTTTTCATCGCGGCCATCGTCGTCCTGGGCACGCTGATCCTGCGCATGGAGAAGCTGGAGATGCTCGGCGGCCATTCCCAGACCCGGATGACGACCGAGTTCGACCAGGTGGCCGGCCTCAACCTGCAGAGCGCCATCCGGGTGGCGGGGGTGCGGGTGGGCGCCGTGACCGGCATCGAGCTGGACGGCAAGCGGGCCCGGGTGACCCTGGGGCTGCCCAAGGATTTCCGGGTCTACAAGGACGCCTCCGCCTCCCTGAGCTCCATCGGCATCCTGGGGGAGAAGTACATCGAGCTGGACCCGGGGCACCCGGAGGCCGGGCTCATGCCCGATGACGCCACCATCCCCAGCAAGGTGGCCATGGGCCTGGACAACCTCATGGAGGCCCTGGGCGGCATCGCCAAGGACGTGAAGGGCGTCACCGCCGCCCTGAACGAGTCCGTGGGCGGCGAGCAGGGGCGCCAGAAGATCGACGAGATCGTGGACAACGTGCGCGTGCTCACCGGCGAGTTCCGGGCCATGGCCCAGGAGAACCACGGCACCATCAACAACACCCTGGCCAACGTGCAGCAGATCACCGGCGACCTGAAGGAGCGGCTGCCCATGCTGGCCAAGCAGTTCGAGGACCTGGGGCGCAGCCTCAACGACATGGTCGCCGAGAACAGGCCCGAGATCCACGGGGTGATCACCGACGTGCGCAAGCTCGAAGCCAGCCTGCAGACCACCGCCGACAACATCCGTTCCATCACCACCAAGCTGGACAACGGCGAAGGCACCATCGGCAAGCTGCTCACCGACGACTCCACCGTCAAGAAGCTCAACGCGGCGGTGGACAACGTCAACGAGATGGTGGGCGGGTTCCGTTCCATGGACCTGAAGCTGGACCTGAGCGCCGCCCAATGGACCCGGCGCAACGACTCGGCGTCCGGGCTGGACATCGACATCGTGCCCAAGCACGACCACTGGTACACCCTGGGCTTCCACTCCACCCCCGACGGCAAGATCGCCACCTCCTCGACCACCAGCATCAACAACGGGGTCACCAGCACGTCCAGCTACGTGACCTCCGACCAGGCCTTCACCGTGCAGGCCCTGTTCGACAAGCGCCTGGCCGAGAACTACGTATTCTCGGCCGGCCTGATCGAGAGCAAGGGCGGCGCCGGCGTGGAGTACCGGGCCCTGGACGACAGGTTCCGGATCGGCCTGCTGGGCTACGATTTCACCAAGCGGGACGACAAGCCCAGGCCGCGCTACCGGATCACCAGCAGCTTCCAGTTCTGGAAGGGGCTCTACGCCCAGACCGGGGTGCAGGACCTGGCCAACCCGGAGCTGAGGACCTTCTTCATCGGCGGCGGGATCCGGTGGACCGATGAGGATCTCAAGAAACTGGTGGGGCTCGCCTCGGCGGCCAAGTAACCAGGGTATGATAGCTTCCGTCATGGAGCCGACGCTTCCCCTGCCCGCCGAGAACTGCCGGACCTTCCTGCTGGTGCGGCGCGGCGTGCCGGTCCTGGGGGCCCTGGCGCTCCTGGCCCTGGGCATGGCGGAACCGGCCGGGCTGGGGTGGTGCCTGCTGGGGGTGGTGGCCCTCCTGGCGGAAGTCCGCCCCACCTTCCTGCGGGGCAAGGCCTACCTGGACCTGCGCACCTCCATCACCCGCTGGGACGGGGTCTGGGTGCGGGCCCTGCGGCCCCTGGCCCGGCGCCTCAAGGCCGAGGAGGCCTGGGTCCTCTCCTTCTGCGCCTGGAACAACCGCCGGGTGCGCGAGGCCCTCGGCAAGCGCAAGGCCCGGCGCGCCCTGGTGCTGCTGCCCCACTGCGTGCAGATGGCCCGGTGCCGGGCGGAGGTGCAGGAGGACCTGGCCAAGTGCTATGAATGCGGCCTCTGCCCGGTGGGCGACCTGCTCCCCCTGCAGCTTCAGCATGCCTGGGACACCCGCATCACCAACCGGAGCCACAAGGCCTACCAGGCGGCGCGGGAATTCCAGCCGGACCTGATCGTCGCCGTGAGCTGCCACGACCGCCTGTTCAAGGGCCTCACCAAGCTGCCCCAGATCCCCTCGTACGTGATCCCCCTGGACCTGCCCCACGGCATGTGCGTGGACACCACCTTCAGCGTGCCCCACCTCATGGCCGCCATGGACGCCCTGGTGGAGCCCCGGGAGCGCCTGGAGGCCGGTGACCGGCGGGTGGTGCCCCTGCAGCGGGGCGGGACCGCCTGATGTTCGGCATGCGCAAAGCGTGCGAGCGGGTCCTGGGCCCCCGGCTCATGCCCTACCTGCTGCACCTCCGGCCCATGGAATGGCCGATCATGACCGTCCACTTCCTCCTCGGAGCGGTCCTGGCCCGGGGCCTCCGCCTGGCTCCCGGCCGGGCCTTCCTGGCGTGGTTCGTGTTCGTGGTCCTGCTCAACGGCGGCACCCTGGCCATCAACAGCGCCTTCGACCGGGATGAAGGAGACATCGGCTACCTGCGCCAGCCGCCCCCCCCGCCCCGGTACCTGCTCCAGGTTGCCATCTCCATGCTGGCGGCGGCCCTGGTCCTGGGCTTCCTCCTGCCGCCCCTGTTCGCCTGGAGCAACGCCGCCTGCGTGGCCATGGCCGTGCTCTACTCGGTGCCCCCGGCCCGGCTCAAGGCCCGGGCCGGCTGGGACCTGCTGATCAACTGCCTGGGATTCGGGCTGCTCACGCCCCTGGCCGGCTGGGGCCTGACCGGGCGGCCCCTGACGGCCTGGATGGGCGCCGTGACGGCGGGTTTCGCCTTCCTGTTCGGCGCCCTGTATCCCCCCACCCAGATCTACCAGATGGACGAGGACCGGGCCCGGGGCGACCGCACCCTGGCCATCGTGCTGGGGGAGTCCGCCAGCCTGGGCGCCGCCGCCGGCCTGGCGGTGGCGGCCCACCTGTGGTTCGGGTGGGGAGCCCTGCGGGCGGGACGCCAGCCCCTGTTCCTGGCGGTTTCCCTGGGCGCGTGGCTGGTGGTCCTGGTGCCCTGGTGGGCCCGCTGGCGCCGGTGGACGCCGGCCCAGCACCAGGCGGGCATGTACCCGGGCCCTGGGCGCCTGGGCCGTCACCGACGCCAGCCTGCTGGCCCTGCTCTGGCCCCGCTGATGCTCCGCCCCTGCGTGCAGGTGCCTTTCCCCCTGGCCTGGGGGTTCTCCACCCGGGAGGATGCGGACGCCCTCATGCCGCCCGTGCGCCTGAAGCAGGTGCATGGCTGCGACGTGCTGGAAGCCGCCGACCGGGTCCAGTCCGGGGACGGCCTGTGGACCCTGGCCCCCGGCCAGACCATCGGGGTGCGGGTGGCGGACTGCGTGCCGGTGCTGCTGGCGGGCCCGGCGGGGGGCCGGCCCTGGGTGGCGGCCCTGCATGCCGGGTGGCGGGGCACCGTGGCGGGGATCCTGCGCCGGGGGGTGGGGGTGTTCACCGGCCTGGGGGGCCGTCCGGAGGACCTCACCTGGGCCCTGGGCCCCGCCATCCTCAAGTGCCACTTCGAGGTGGGCGAGGAGGTCCTGGAGGCGGCCCGCCGGGACCCGGCCTGGCGGGAGGACCTGGCCCAGGCGGGGCCCCGGGGCCGGCCGCACCTGGACCTGCACGGCCTGCTGCGGGCCCAGGCCCTGGACCTGGGCCTGGATCCGGGCAAGGACGGGTCCGTGCCGGTCTGCACCTACTGCCACCCGGCACTGCTCCATTCCTACCGCCGGGGTGAGCGGCACGGGCGCCAGTGGGGGTGGGCGCGCATCGGCTGACCGGCCGGGTTCCGACTGGGCGCGCCGGCAGGGTCGTTGGCCGTCCCCGGATCTCCGCTCCTGCATCGCTCCGATCCGGGGACGGCCAACGGCCGGTCCGGGCGGGGATTCCGGGCCTGGGCCGAGTTCCGGGTGGAAATGGGTCGCCGTTGTTCCAGTGTTTACCAATTATTGCCAAGTTCAATCTAGACGTAGCCTCATTAAATCCTTGTTGCATTTCTATGATTGAAGGCTCATTCTTTTTCGGTTGTTCTTTCTGATTGGTTGTTTATGGCTAGAGCGTTGGTCCTTGCGGTCCTCCCCTGCGTCCTCTCCGCCCAGATGCCCCCGGAGCCGGCGCGCATCGTCTACTTCCGCGCCGTCCCGGCGAACGCGCGCCTGGGGGAGCCGGTGACCCTCCAGTGGTCCGCCACCGGCACCGAACAGGTGGTCCTGGACCCGCCCGGGCAGCCGTTCCCGGCCCAGGGCTCGCTGCCCCGGGTGGTGGTCAAGGAGCGGGCCGTCTTCTGGCTGCACGCCGCCAACCTGCGGGGCAGCCAGAGCGCGCCCCTGGTGCTGGATCCCCCGCCGGCCCCGGCCAGGGATCCGGCGCCGCCCCTGCCGGGCCTGCCCAAGGTCGCGACGGTGCCCCTGCCGGCGCCGGCGTCCGCCTGGCCTGGCCTGGCGGCGAAGGAATGGTGGATCCAGTTCGCGGTGCTGTCGAACCCCCGGAACGTGGCGCGGTTGCGCCGGAACCTGAAGCGCCGGGCCGGGATCAGCCCCAGATTGTGGCCCATGGCGGCCCCTGGCTCGGCCGGAACGGCCACCAGCGTGCGCATCGGCCCCTACAGGGACCCGCAGGCGGCCGTGGCGCTCCTGAAGCGCATGCATCGCCGCATGCGGGCCCTGCACCTCAGGCCGGTGGTGATCCGGGATGGACCGCCCGTGCAGGTCCTGGCCCGGATGGCGCCCTGAAGGTCAGGCGCCCGCAGCCGCCCAGGCCTCGCCCAGCACCTTCTGGAGATCCCGCAGGCGGTACCGGCTTGGCCAGGAACGTCACGCCGCCCAGGCGGGCCGCCTGGGCTTCGAGTTGGGCGTCCGGGGATCCGGAGGCCAGGACCACGGGCAGTCCCGGCCGGCTTTCCCGCAGTTTCGCCAGGGTCTGGGTGTCGCTGAGCCCTGGCATGTGGCGGTCCAGGATCACCAGGTCCACGTCCAGCCCCCCGGCCACCAGGGCCACGGCCTCTTCCCCCCGGGCGGCCGTGGCCACCTGGTGCCCCAGGGAACCGAGCAGGGGGGGAATGGACTCCAGGATCATCGGGTCGTCATCCACCAGGAGGATCCTCAGGGTCAGGGCCGCCGCGCCCGGCGCCGGCGCCTGGGCCGGGACCGGCCTGGCACCGGGCTGCCGGCAGCCCGGAAGCCGCAGGTGGATGGTGGTGCCCCGGCCCGGGGCGCTGTGGATCTCCACGGAGCCGCCGTGGGCCTTCATGGTCCCGTAGACTCGCGCCAAGCCCAGGCCGGTGCCCTTGCCCACGGGCTTGGTGGTGAAGAACGGCTCCATGGCCCGGCTCAGCACCTCCGGCGTCATGCCGGCGCCCGTGTCGGCCACGGACAGGTGGATGTCGCCGCCCAGGGCCCGGGTCCGGAAGACCAGCTTGCCGCCGTCGGGCATGGCGTCCAGGGCGTTGACGCCCAGGTTCATGATGGCCGCCCCCAGGGCCGAAGGGTCCCCCAGCGCCGGAGCCAGGCCCAGGTCCAGGTCCAACTCCACCTGCACCTTCTCCAGGGTGGCGTGGTTGATCAGGTCCACCTCCCGCCGCACCAGTTCATTGAAGTCGAATCGTTGCGGCTCCGTGAGCCCCTTCCGGGCGAAATCCGTGAGGGCGCGCACCATGTCCCGGCCCCGGCCGGTGGCGTGCAGGATGGCCTCCAGGGGCGCCGCCGCCTCGTCCGCCCCGCCCAGGACCTGCTGCAGCCGTTCCGCGTTGCCCAGGATGCCGGTCAGGACGTTGTTCATGTCGTGGGCGATCCCTCCGGCCAGGCTGCCCAGGCTCTCCAGCTTCTCCGAGTGCTGGCGTTCCTCCAGCATCTGCCGGTGCTCCGCCTCGCTCCGCACCTGCTCGGTGCGGTCCCGCAGGACGCCGATCATCCGCACGGGCCGTCCCTCCTCGTCCCGGATGACCATGCAGTTGGCACCCAGGTGGCGGACCTCCCCGGACGGGATCCGGGTCCGGAACGCCATCCGGCGCGGCCCGGGGCTGGCGAAGGCCGCGTCCAGCTGCTCCCGCAGGCCGGGGCGGTCCTCGGGCAGGACCCGTTCCCACCAGGCGGCGTGGGTGGGGTTGAAGGTCTGCCGGTCCAGGCCGTAGATCTCGTAGGTGCGGTCGTTCCAGACCAGGGAATCGTCCTTGAGGTTCCGGTCCCAGATGCCCAGGCTGCCGGTCCAGGCCGCCAGCTCCAGGCGCTGGGCGCTCTCCCGCAGGGCCTCCTCGGCCCGCTTGCGCTCGGTGATGTCCCGGGTGATGGAGAGGTTGCAGGTGGCGCCGCCGATCACCACCACCGAAGAAGAGACCAGCCCGGTGAAGACGGTGCCGTCCTTGCGCCGCAAAGTCGCCTCGAACCCCGCCACCTGGCCGCTGGCGCGCATGGCCTCCACGAACCGCTCCCGGTCCGCCAGGCTCACCCAGATCCCCAGGTCCCCCGGAAGCACCGAGCGCCCGATGGCTTCCTCCCGGGCATGGCCGAACAGGTTCACGTAGCTGTCGTTCAGGTCCAGGCAGATGCCTTCGTCCAGGGAGGCGAGGTTGATGGCGTCGGGGCTGGTCTGGAAGATCGTGGAGAACTTCTCCTCGGAGGCGCGCAGGGCCCGGGCGGCCTTCCCCCTGGACCAGGCCAGCGCCACGGCCGCCACCAGGGCGGTGGTCGGGATGACGGCGGAGACGACCGGGAGCATAAAAAGGTTCATGGAACGGCGCTTCGGAAAGATCCGTGACCAGCGTGGTGACGCCGGCCCGGAGGACTGGAAGAGTAATGTCATGAAAACTTTAACATCCACCCGGACCCTGGGACCATTCCTTCCTGGCAACCCGCGCCGGTCGCTTAGAATGAGCCTTCCTCGTTCCTGGAGCGGCCATGACGGTTCTCGACCTCACCCATCTCCTCGCTCCGGGCATGCCGGTCTACCCGGGCGCCGACGCCCCGGACCTGCGCCAGGTGCGCACGGTGGCCCGGGACGGGTGGGACGAGAAGTGGATCGGCCTCTCCTCCCACCACGGCACCCACATGGACGCCCCCGCCCACATGCTCGAGGGCGCGCCCACCCTGGACCGCATGGAGGCGGGCCGGTTCCTGGGCCGGGGCTGGGCGGCGGACGTGTCCGCCCTGGGCGGCGGGTGCATCGGCCCGGCGGTCCTGGAGGCCCACCGGGAGGCCATCGAGGGTTGCGACTTCGTGCTGTTCCACACCGGCTGGGCGGCCCGTTGGGGGCGGGAGGACTATTTCCGGGATTTCCCCGTGCTGGCGCCCGATGCCGCCCAGTGGCTGGGGGAACGCGGCCTGAAGGGGATCGGATTCGACACCGTCTCCGCCGACCCGGTGGGCGCCGACAGCCGGATCCACCGGATCCTGTTCCGGGCCGGGCTGGTCCTCATCGAGAACCTGACCGGCCTGGACGCGCTCCTGGGCAGGTCCTTCCAGTTCATCTGCCTGCCGCTGAAAGTGGCGGAAGCCGACGGCTCGCCGGTGCGGGCCGTGGCCTTGGTGGATTGATCAGTCCTTGGGCGCTTCCATCACCACCGAGAGCGGGTACCCGTGCTTCAGGATGGGCGACTTGAGGACAATGAAACTGAAGTATTTGTCGATCCCCAGCTCCCGGGCCAGCAGGTTGTCCATCAGGGTCTGGTAGTCGGCGATGTTGCGGGTGATGAACTTCAGCAGGTAGTCGAACCCCCCGCTCACCAGGTGCGCTTCCAGCAGTTCGTCCAGGGTGGCCATGGCCGATTCGAAGCGCAGGAAGTCCTCCCGGCGGTGGTTGGAGAGGGTCATCTGGGTGAAGACCATCTGGGGATCGCCCAGCCTGGCCAGGTTCAGGTGGGCGCTGTATCCGGTGATGTAGCCCGCGGCCTCCAGGCGGCGCACCCGGTGCAGGCACGGGCTGGGGGAGAGGCCCACCGCCTCGGCCAGGTCGTTGTTGCCCATCCGGCCCTGCCGCTGCAGTTCGCCCAGGATGTGGACGTCGATGCGGTCGAGTTTCAGGGCTTTGGCCGGAAGCACGAGGCCACCTCCTGGGATGCCGTCCTGGTGATCAATGAAATCTTAACCGGGAGGCGCCGGGTTGCGGGCGGGATTGAGTCGGCGATCCGGTACTAGCCCATCACCTTGACGCAGGTCTGCCCGAAGATGTCCATGGCCTGGGCCATCTGGGCGTCGGTGATGACCAGGGGCATGAGCAGGCGGATCACGTTGTCGAAGGTGCCGGCGGCCAGGACGATCAGGCCCCGTTCGAAGCATTCCCGGGTGATGCGCTTGACCGAATCGGGATCCGGCTCCTTGGTGCGGGGATCCTTCACGAACTCCACCCCGATCATGGCCCCCAGGGCGCGGATGTTGCCGATGCCCGGGAGCCGGGCCTGCAGCTGCTCCAGGCGGCCCATCACGTACTGGTTGATGTCCATGGCCCGGGCCCCCAGGTCCTGGGCCTCGTAGAAGTCCAGGGCCGCCGCCCCGGCGGCGCAGGCCACCGGGTTGCCGCTGAAGGTGCCGCCCAGCTGGCCCGGGGCCGGCGCGTCCATGATCTCGGCCCGGCCCACCACCCCGCTCAGGGGCAGCCCGGCGGCGATGGACTTGGCGCAGGCGATCAGGTCCGGGGCCACGCCGCTGTGGCTCACGGCGAAGGGCTTGCCGGTGCGGTAGAAGCCGGTCTGGACTTCGTCCGCCACGAAGGTGATGCCGTGCTCCCGGCAGATGGCCTGCAGGCCGGGCAGGAACTCCCTGGGCGGCACCACGATCCCGCCTTCCCCGTGCACCGGCTCGATGACCATGGCCGCCACGTCGGTGGGCTCCACTTCGCTCTTGAAGAAGCCCTTGAACTGCTCCAGGCAGTGCATGCCGCAGCCCGGGTAGGTGGACTGCCAGGGGCAGCGGTAGCAATAGGCGGTGGCCGCCCGGTGCGTGCCCGGGGCGGTCGGGCCGAAGCCCGCCTTGTACGGCTTCACCTTGTGGGTGAGCGACGCAGTGAGCTGGGTGCGCCCGTGGTAGGCGCTGGTGAAGCAGATGACCGCCAGGCGCCTGGTGGCGATGCGGGCGATCTTGACCGCGTTCTCGATCGCCTCGGAGCCGCTGTTGAAGAACGCCGCCTTCTTGGGGAAGTCCCCCGGGGCCAGCCTGGCGAGCTTCTCGCTCAGCTCCACGTACGGGCGGTGCGGCACCTGGTGGAAGAAGGTGTGCAGGTACAGGGCGGCCTGGGCCTGGATCGCCTCCACCACCGGCTGCGGGCAGTGCCCGCCGTTGAGCACCCCCACCCCGGCGAAGCAGTCGATGTAGATGTTCCCGTCCAGGTCCTTGACCACCGCCCCCTTGGCCTCGGCGGCGAACACCCCGTTCACCACCGCCACCCCGCGGGGCACGCATTCCGCCGCCCGGGCCAGCCACTCCTTGGTGGCGCTGCCGCGGCCGTGGGAAACATCGACCAGTTCGTTGCCGGTGAGCATGGGGGGCTCCTTTCGGGTTCCGGGTTCGGGACCTTCCCTGTGGGGATAGGAAGAAAATAACGTCTCCCCGCAAGCAGCCGTTGCCGTAGTTCGGCGGCTTCCCGGCAGAAAATAGCTTTCCCGGACACCTGGGGAGACCTTTCCCAGGAGGGTCCGCGTGGGTTCCAGGGCCCGGAGATGCACCTGGGGCTGGCCGAAAAGTTGCGGGAAGGCCATCGCCACTGTCGATGTCCTCGGAAACTGGCCGCTCTTGTTACACCACTTGACGGGACTCGGGCCATCGGTTCGACGCTTCATTCGGCGTCAGGCACGGCCCCCGAAACGAACTTATCGTTCTGCCATTTCCCCTGCATCATGATCTTCCCGTCGGGGCCGAAAAGAGTGCCCTGGCCGTTGAACGCGTCGTTCAGGAATTCACCTTCATAGCGGGTGCCGTCAGGGAAACGGTGGACCCCTTTCCCAGTGTGGCGGCCGTCCACAAAATCCCCCACGTAGACCATGATGCCGTTCTTGGTCAGGCTCCTGGAGGTGCCTTTGCCGTTGGGATTGCCCTGGCGCCATTCGCCATCGTAGAAACTGCCATTGGGGAAGGTCATGATGCCTTTGCCTTGGGCCAGCCCATTCTCATAATCCCCCTCGTAGATGACGCCATCCGGCCTTTTCATCAGGCCTTTGCCGTGCATGATGTTGTTGGCCCAGCCGCCCACGTAGCTTCGGCCATCGGGCCATTTCATACTGCCTTGGCCGGAACGGAGGCCATTTTCATAGCTGCCCTCGTAGGTCGTACCATCGCCTGCCACGGTCCTGACTTGGCCTTCCATCTTGCCTTTCTTCATGCTCCCCTCCAGGGTCCAGTAGAGCTGGTCCTTCCGGAAGCACTTGAGCACCCCGGGACCATCGGCGTAGTTCCCGCCATCGTGTCCGCCGCTCCAGCTGCAACTGGCGTCCGCAGTGAGGCCCAGGAACCAGACCTTCGCCCCTTCCCGGCTGGCCAGCCAATCATCGCCTCCCAGGGCCACGGCCGCGCCCCCCGTCAGTACGGCGGCCGCCAGGATCCCTTTCATCAGTCCGCGATGAAAAGTCATGATCTGTCCTCCTTGGTTGGTTGGAACTGGGTAGTACGGGCACGGCCCCTCAGTGGATGAGGGTTTCCAGACAGGCCGCTTCGGAGTGGGCCAGGGCGGCCTTGGCCTGCAGCGCCAGCACGGCCTTTCGATTGGCTTCGATGTTGCTTCGCAGCTGGTCGACCAAGGGTCCCCAGGCCTGGCGCTGGGAAAGAATGTCGATGCTGTAGTCGACGATGTACTGGCCGTAGGTCCAGGCGTCGCTCACCACCCCGAACCTGGCGTTGCGCAGGAAATGGGCGTCCTTCCAGAGCGCCGCCAGGCGCGGATGGTCGAGCAGGATGCCGACTCCTTCCAGGAAAGCGCCCTTCACCTTGTCTTCCAGGTCCGGTTCTGCGGCCACCGAAGCGACGCTTTTGCCGTACTGCAGGCCTTTGATCGTGTAATAGTTCAAACCATGCAGCTTCGCCATGCTCTGGTAGATCGTCTCAAGCTGCTCGCGGGTGGCGCTGAACGCTTGGATCTGTTCATCCGCCTGTTGCAGAACCGCTGGGTTGACGGCCTCGCCTCGGCTCTGCCGCAAGGCATTCAACCCCTCTTCCAGGTTGTTCCGGCTCTCTTCATAATCCCGTGTCGCCCCCTCGAAAATCGTTTCGTTGCCCATGTCCGCAGCACCCAGGAACACGTCCGCAGCCAGGTCCGCCACCCGCTCCTTGGCCTGGTCGTACGCGTGGCTGATGTCGTCGGACAGCTGACCCAGCTGATTCACATCCTTGGCGTTGAGCGCGGCGATCCGGCGCAGGGCCGCATCGATGGCTTGCATCCGGCCGCGCAGTTCCTGCAGGCGACCTTCGAGGTATTCCCGGCGCTCTGGTGACAGGTCCGGCCGCGCCAGTGCTCCTTCGGCACAAGCAGGCCTGGGTGCCCGTGGATCGGGGGCCGCCGGCGGAGTTTGGGGGGCGTTCGATGCCCCCGGGCTGCCGAAGAACTGGGTATAGATCAGGTCCAGCTGGTTCCGGGCCTGGGTCGCGGCTTGGCTCTGGGCGGGGCTGTGGCCCAGGGTCACGATCTGTTGGCGGGTCTTGGTGAGCAGGGCCTTCTGCGCCAGGATGTTGTCCGGGGTGACCGGTACCGGCCGGGCTTGCGGGAGGGGAATCTGCAGTCCGCCCAGGGCGCCGGGGGGGAGCCGGCCATTCATGGCCTGGGCGCTGAGTTCGGCCAGGTAGCGGGCGTTCTCCAGATCGCCGCTCTTTGCCGCCAGCACCGCCTTCTCCCCGAGTCCGGCGCTGAGGGCCAGCTGGTTCGCCACCGTGGTCTCGCTTTGGGGCGCCGGGGTCACCTGGGTCCAATTGGATTTGTGGAAGGTGACGCCCCCGGTGAAGCCAGCGTGTCCGGTATAGAACTCATAGCCGGTACCCGCATCCACGGATTCCAGGTAGATGAAATCGGACCGCCAGAAACCTGCCACTTCGTCCGGGTGGTCCCAGGTCTCCTGGGGCACATCCCGCAGGTCCACGACCGCCCCGGTGGCGAGCAGCCAATCAGCGAGGGCCAGGATCTTGGCGGCTTCCCTGACTTTGTGGAATGCCGGCAGGATGCGGGCGTAATCGTCGTAGCGGTTCACCATGCCGGCGCACCAGTCATCGTAGAAATGCACCAGACCGGCATCCTCCGGTGCAGGCTGCTCCCTGAAGACCACCCGGCTCTTGTGGTCCATGCGGGATGAGCCGAAGGAAACCACCTTCCGGTCGGGGGAGAAGGTCATTTCCACCAGCTTGGGTTCCAGCCAGTATTCCGTATAGTCAGCCTTGTCCAGTTGGGTATATTTCTTGGGGTTCATGCCCTTGCTAATGTCGTACTGCTGCTCGCTCAGGCTCCCCGGGATGTCCCAGAACAACTGCGGCATCACCTTCATGCTTTTGAGCGAATAGTCGGCTTCGTAGAGGATCCGGGTCAGCTGCGAGGTGCGGTCCAGGTAGCGGGGGGTGATCACCACCTCCCGGTTGGACGGCAGCTGGTCCTTGGTAAGGGCCCGGGTCGCCTCTTCCGACAACCGGATCTTATTGGTGGCGGTCATCACGATATTTCGTATGTCGCGGCTGGACCGCTCGGGCAGCAAGCAGCCCTGGGCCTTCATGACAGCTTGCTGCCAGGTGCACCGATCCCGGGCCAGATCGTCCCGCAAGTTGGCCACGGTGGCGCCTGCCACATGGATCTGTTCCAGGACGTCCAGGTAGGCTTCCGCCACCGGCTTGCCCTGGACCACGCCGCCGTTCACCTGTTCCAGCTCCTTGGCCGCATCGGCGTAGCCGAGGTTGGTGAGGATCCTGCTCTGGATGGCGCGGATCTCCGGTCTCGGCACCAGCTGTATGGGGCCGAAATTGACATAGTTGTACAGGGCGACCAGTTCTTCCGGCGTCACCCCGCAGGCCCGCGCCCAGAGCCGGATCAGCAGCTGCCGCTCCCGCTCCAGGCTGGGGTGGCCGAGGATGAATTCCTTCCCGCCCCAGCTCCAGGTTTCCTTGTCACCTGCCACCTTCCGTCCCGCCAGCTTGGACTCCAGGTCAAGGATCGGCTTGGGATAGGCCATGGCCGTCTTGAGCAGATCCAGGTAGGGGATCGGCCCTGTGTTGTAGCGGTCGTCGTAGTGGCCCAGGACCGCGATCCGCCCGCTGGCGGGATCCCGGATGACCTGATCCAGGACATTGAACTGATCCAGGTCATCCAGCGCCGAGCGCGGCACCGGGGCGGGCGGCGGCGGCACGCTGGGGATGATGAACTCCGATCGGATGGGCTTGACCTCGAGGGGGACTATCCCTGACAGCCGGATCTCGGTTTCCACCCGCGCGCCGTCCCGCTCGAGGGTGAGCTTCAGGGGGGTGTAGAGCGGGAAGTCATTCTTGATGTCCCTGAATTCCTGCGCGGAGTGCACTGCCTTGCCGTTGATCGCCTGCACCAGGTCCCGGATCTGCACACCTGCCATCTGGGCAGGCGAATATTGACTGACCCCGATCACAGCCACCCCTCGGCCTCCGGCATCGCCGATCATGATGCCCCAGAAGGATTTCACAGCGGGAGCCGCCATTCCCGCCAACGCCGACCCCAGCAGAATAACCACCCTGGCAATCATCCAGGTTCTCTTCATGAAAGCCCCTTGTAGGTAGCCGCCGGGCACTCGACTTGTCCTTGAATGCGGGTTGGAATGGTTTGACAAGATCATACACTGCAAGCCTTGTATTTCCAAAACCACATCTTTAACGGCAGGAATGCCTGATTGGAGTTATTGGAATATTAAGTCAGGCACCGTGGTGGGCGACCCGGAGTCCAAGGCGCAAAGGCTTGGCAAGGGATAGCGAGTCAGGAAGGGGGCACCCATATAGGATTGACCACCTGTGCCATAATTCGCCATTCCATGCTTAAAAACTGCCGAACACCATCACCCCCCGCATCGCGCGACGAGGAGAGGGACCCGTCTGCCAGGGCGGGTTCCACGGCATGGAGACCCGGAGGCCCGGGTCACCCCCGCCGCAGCATCTGGTCCAGCCCCGCCCCCGCCGGCACCATGGGGAACACGCTCAGCTCCTTGTCCACCTGGAACTCGATCAGGAACGGCCCCGGCGCTTCCTGGGCCTGGCGGATGGCCGGCAGCACCTGGTCCCGCCGCTCCACCAGCACCCCCGGCAGGCCGAAGGCGTCCGCCAGCTTCACGAAGTCCGGGTTGAGCATCGCCACGGCCTGGTAGCGGCTCTCGCAGTACACCTCCTGCAGCTGCCGCACCATGCCCAGGTAGCCGTTGTTGATGATGGCGATGTTGATCTTGATGCCCTCCTGCACCAGGGTCATGAGCTCCTGCATGTTCATCTGGAAGCCGCCGTCGCCGTCCACCACCCACACGTCCCGGTCCGGGCGGGCCAGCTTGGCGCCGATGGCCGCGGGCAGGGCGAAGCCCATGGTGCCCAGGCCGCCGGAGGTGATCTGGCCGTTCTCCTGCTGGTGGGCGTAGTACTGGGCCGCCCACATCTGGTGCTGGCCCACGCCCGTGACCACCAGGGCCTTGCCGGCGGTGGCCTGGGCCAGGTCGTGGATGACCTGGGGGCCGCTGAGGGCGCCGGGGGCGTCGAGGATGGCCCCGGCCCTGGCCTGGCCGCGCAGGCCCTGCACGTGGGCCACCCAGGCGTCGCGGCGCTTGGGCTCCAGCTGCTCCAGCAGGCGCTCCAGCACCTGGCGCACGTCCGCGTGGATGGGCAGGTCCACCGTCACGTTCTTGTTGATCTCGCAGGCGTCCATCTCCACGTGGATCTTCTTGGCCCGGGACGCGAAGGCGTCCAGCGCGCCGGTGGCCCGGTCGTCGAAGCGCATGCCCAGGGCCAGGATCAGGTCCGCCTCCTGGATGGCCTGGTTCACCCAGGCCTCGCCGTGCAGGCCCATCATGCCCAGGTTGAGCGGATGGCTGGCGGGGATGCAGCCGAGGCCCAGCAGGGTGGTGGCGATGGGGGCGGCGGCCCGTTCCGCCAGGGTCCGCAAGGCCGCGGTGGCCCCGGCCAGGATCACCCCGTGCCCGGCCAGGATCACCGGGCGATCGGCCCAGTTCAGCAGCCTGAGGGCCTTGGCCACCGCCTCGGCGGCCGGCGCCGGGGGCACGTGGCGCAGGTGCCGCCCGGACAGGGGCCGGTCCCAGTCCGGGTCGGCGCTGGCCTTCTGGGCGTCCCGGGTGATGTCCACCACCACCGGCCCGGGCCGGCCGTGGCGGGCGATGGCGAAGGCCTCCCGCAGGGTCGGAGCGATGTCCTCGGCGTTCATCACCAGATAGTTGTGCTTGGTGATGGGCAGGGTCACGCCCATGAAGTCCACCTCCTGGAAGGCGTCGCTGCCCAGCACCGCCCGGCCCACCTGGCCGGTGAGGGCCACCAGGGGCACCGAGTCCATCATGGCCGTGGCCAGGCCGGTGACCAGGTTGGTGGCGCCGGGGCCGGAGGTGGCCAGCACCACGCCGGTACGGCCGCTGGCGCGGGCGTAGCCGTCGGCCATGTGGCAGGCGCCCTGCTCGTGCCGGGAGAGCACGTGGCGGATGCCGGGGAAGTCCTGCAGGGCGTCGTACAGGCTGAGCACGTTGCCGCCCGGATAACCGAAGACGGTATCCACCCCTTCCCGGGTCAGGGCTTCCCAGACGATGTGGGCGCCGGTCATGTGCATGGCTGAGGTCCTCCCAAAGGAAGAACCCCGCGGCCTTGGGGGTTCGCGGGGCTCCAGGTCAGTGAACGGAAGTGGCTAGACCGGCCCCGCGCGATCGGGCAGCAGTACCAGGGCTGCCAGGCCGAGGGCAAGCAGGCGGGATCCGTCCGCGCCGCCCGGAGCCCCGGCGCGAAGGGCCGGAACCAGGAAGCGGGTGGGGTCGGAGGGAACGCGCATGGGATCCAGGAGTGGGTGTCCCTCAAGCATACGCACGGGACCCGGGATTTTCTGCCGTTTTAATTGCGGTTTGAGCAACAAAATTACCAAAACGAATGGACCGATCAGGTGGGTCGCGGAATAGCAATAATCTGCCGTTTCCACCAGCACCTTCGATGAAAAATGCTTGTACGAAATTTTATAATTTGGTCAATTCGATCTCTGCACACCCTTCGAAACCCGCGCCTGGCCGGCCCGGAACCTGAATTCCGGCACACCTCCCGCCCGCCTGTAGGAGTCCGATCCGACATGCTTCTGCAAACCCTCATCACCGGCCTGGCCATCGGCGGCATCTACGCGCTGATGGCCGTGGGCTACTCTCTGGTGTTCAGCATCATGGGGTTCAGCAACTGGGCCTACGGCACCATTATTATGTATGGCGCATACGTAGGCTTCTACAGCATGACCAAGTTCGGGCTGCCCTTCTGGCTGGCCCTGATCCTGTCCATGCTGGGGGGCGCGCTCCTGTGCGTGGCCAACGAGCGGATCGCCTACAACCCCCTGCGCAAGCGCAAGGCGCCCTCCCTGTTCCTGATGATCAGCGCCATGGGCACCGCCATCTTCCTGGAGAACATGGTCTACGTCCTGATCGGCGCCCACTACTACTCCTTCCCCGATGTGTTCCAGGCCCAGGTGCTCGATTTCATGGGCGCCTCCCTGGGCGTGCTGGACCTGTTCGCCATCGTGTTCTCCTTCACCGCCATCTGGGCCCTGAACTACTTCATCAACCACACCAAGCTGGGGGTGGGCATCCGGGCGGTCTCCTACGACAGCACCGTGGCCCAGATCAACGGCGTGAACCTGGGCCGGACCATCGGCCTGGTGTTCGTGCTGTCCGGGATCCTGGCGGGCATCTCCGGGACCTTCTTCGGGATGAAGTACATGGTCTATCCCACCATGGGCAACATCACCAACAAGGCGTTCATCGCCGCCGTCATCGGCGGCCTGGGCAGCCTGCCCGGGGCGGTCATCGGCGGGGTCATCCTGGGGATCCTGGAATCCCTGGTGAGCGTGTACCTGTCGTCCACCTACCGGGACGTGTTCAGTTTCTCGTTCCTGATCATCCTGCTCATCTTCCTGCCCCTGGGCCTCCTGGGCAAGCGGCTGGAAGAGAAGGTCTGAGGGAGGGGACACGCCATGTGGTTCTACATCAAAGGCATCCTGACCCTGGCCATGATCAACATCATCGCGGTGATGGGGGTGACCGTGTTCACCGGCTTCACCGGGCTGTTCTCCCTGGGCCACGCCGCCTTCATCGCAGCCGGCGCCTACACCGCCGCCATCCTCACCCATTTCTACCACGTGAACTTCTACCTGGCCCTGGCCGCGGGCAGCGTGGTGGCCGCCGGCCTGAGCCTGGTCATCGGCATCCCCACCCTGCGCGCCAAGCTGCGCAGCGACTACTTCGCCATCGCCACCCTGGGCTTCGGGGAAGCCTTCAAGATGATCCTGGAGAACATGAACATCACCCAGGGCGCCCGCGGGCTGCCGGGCATCACCACCTACTCCACCTTCCCGCTGGTGTTCGTCATGCTGGTCCTGGTGGTGGCCGTCACCGCCAACTTCGTCTTCTCCAAGTTCGGGCGCATGGCCGTGGCCGCCCGGGAGGACTACACCGCCGCGGAGATGATGGGCATCAACCTGTTCCGGGTGCAGCTGCGCTCCCTGGTGTTCAGCGCCGCGCTGGCGGGCCTGGCCGGGGGCTTGTTCGCCCATTACCTGGGCTTCATCCAGCCCAGCCTGTTCACCGGCTCCCAGTCCTCCATGCTGGTGATCGCGGTGGTGACCGGGGGCATGGGCAGCATCACCGGGCCGATCCTGGCGGCGCTCCTGTTCGCCACCATCCCCGAGGCCCTGCGGGTGGCCAACATGTGGCGCATGGTCACCTACGGCGCCGTCCTGGTGGCCATCATGGTGCTCCGGCCCCAGGGCATCCTGGGCTACCGGGAGTTCACCATCGGCGGAATGGTCCGCCTGTGCCGGCGCCTGGGCAGCCGGTTCCGTCCGCGCAAACCTGAGGTGGTGGGCTAGTCATGGCGAACATCCTGGAAACCCGCAACCTGACCAAGTTCTTCGGCGGCATCGTCGCCTGCAACGACCTGACCTTCGCCGTGGAGGAAGGCACCATCAAGGGCGTCATCGGTCCCAACGGCGCCGGCAAGACCACCATCTTCAACCTGATCACCGGCGTCTACACCCCGACCCGGGGCGAGATCCAATTCCTGGGGCACGAGATCGCCGGGCGCAAGCCCGACGAGGTGGTGAAACGGGGCATCACCCGCACCTTCCAGAACATCCGGTTGTTCAACCACCTCTCCGTGCTGGAGAACGTGGTCATCGCCCTGGACCTGAGGCAGACCCGCTACCGCCTGCTCACCGCCCTGGTCCGCCCGCCCCGGGTGTGGCGCAAGGAGAAGGAGCTGCGCCGCACGGCCATGGAGTATCTGGACAAGGTGGGCCTGGCGGACCGCCCCCACGCCCAGGCGGACAGTCTCCCCTACGGCCTCCAGCGCAAGCTGGAGATCGCCCGGGCCCTGGCCCTGGAACCTCGGCTCCTGCTGCTGGACGAGCCGGCGGCCGGCATGAATCCCGAGGAGTCCCTCGGCCTGGCGCAGCTGATCCGCGAGATCAAGGAGAAATTCAAGCTGACCGTGCTGCTCATCGAACACCACATGGATGTCGTCATGGAGCTTTGCGACCACATCGTGGTCATGAATTTCGGGGAAAAACTGGCCGAGGGCACACCGGACGAGATCCAGAACCATCCGGCGGTCCTGGAAGCCTACTTGGGTGAGGACTACCAGCGTGCTTAAGATCCAGAACCTCAACGTCTTCTATGGGCAGATCCACGCCCTGCGGGACCTCTCCCTGGAGGTGGGCAAGGGCCACATCGTCTCCATGGTGGGCGCCAACGGCGCCGGCAAGTCCACCCTCATGATGACCATCGCCAGGATCCTCAAAGCCAGGAGCGGGACCATCCTGGTGGACGGCAAGCCCTTGACCACCGAACCCAGCGCCGTGCTGGCGCAGGGCATCGGCCTGGTGCCCGAGCGCCGCCGGCTCTACGCCAACCTCACGGTCAAGGAGAACCTGGTCATGGGGGCCTACCTGCGCAAGGACAAGGACGGGGTGGCCGAGGACATGGACCGCATGTTCCAGCTCTTCCCCATCATGAAGGAGCGCGTCAAACAGTACGCCGGCACCCTCTCCGGCGGCGAGCAGCAGATGGTGGCCATCGCCCGGGGCCTCATGGGCAAGCCCAAGATCCTCATGCTGGACGAGCCCTCCCTGGGGCTGGCGCCCCTGATCATCCGGCAGGTGTTCGACAAGATCCAGGAGGTGCGCGCCCAGGGCACCACCATCTTCATGACCGAGCAGAACGCCAACAAGGCTCTGGCCATCTCCGACCGCGCCTACGTGATCGAGACCGGCCGGAACATCCTCTCCGGGCCCGGGCCCGAACTGCTCCGGGACCCGATGGTCAAGAAAGCCTACCTGGGAGTACGCCACTAGTCACCCTCCTCCGGCTCTCCCTCCTCCCCCCCACCCCGGTCCGGGTTGGCCATGGGCGGTTTTGGCCCCAGCTGGGCCGGGGAGCCCCACCGAACGCCTGCCGACGGAAAGGAGGACCCCCGGCTTGACCCACCCAGCAGCACATGTCACGCAGCACCCGTCTCCACCGCCTTCGGGCAACCCATTATCCAACCCCCCTCTTTCGGAGGAATTATGAAATCGATCCGCAACCTTGCCCTCGTCCCCGCGCTCGCGCTGGCCGCCTTCGGGGCCAGGGCCACCGAGCCGATCAAGATCGGCCAGGTGGTCACCGTCACCGGCAGCAACGCGCCCTGGGGCATCCCGGAAAACAACGCGCTCAAGGACGAGGTGGCGCGCATCAACGCCGCCGGCGGAATCCTGGGCCGCCAGGTCAAGCTCATCGACTACGACTACAAGGGCGACCAGTTGGAAGCGGTCAACGTCACCAAGCGACTGGTCGGCGACGGCGTCTGCGCCATCGTCGGGGCCAGTTCCAGCGGCCCTTGCATCGCCATGAGCGCCGTCACTGAAGCGGCCGGGATCCCCTTCATCTCGCCCACCGCCACCAACCCGAAAGTCACCTTCAGCTACGACAAGCACATGCCCATCCGCACCGCGTTCCGCGCCTGCTTCATCGATCCCTTCCAGGGTTCGGTGGCGGCCCAGTTCATCACCAAGGACCTGAAGGCCAAGACCTGCGCCATCCTTTTCGACGTGGGGTCGGACTACTCCCAGGGCCTGGACCAGTACTTCCGCGAAGCCTTCCTCCGCTACGGCGGCACCATCGTCGCCCGGGAAGGCTTCCGCTCGGGCGAGATGGACTTCCGGGCCGTGCTCGGCAAGATCAAGGGCTTCAACCCTGACGTCATCTACCTGCCCACCGACATGACCCAGGCGGCCATGGTCGCGAAGCAGGGCCGGGCGCTGGGCCTCAAGTGCACCTTCTTCGGCGACGACAGCGACGGTACCCCGGACCTGGTCGCGCTGGCCGGGCCCGCCGCCGAAGGCTTCTACTACACCAACCTCTGCAGCCAGGAGGATCCCGCCATCAAGGGCTGGGTCGCCGACTACACCAAGAAGCACGGCCAGGTGCCGATCCTGCCCAACTGCGTCCTGGCGGTCGACGCCATGCGTGCCGTCGCGGCCGCCATCACCAAGGCCGGCAGCGATGACCCGGAAAAGATCATCGCCGCCATGGAACAGCTGAAAGACGTACCGGTGCTCACCGGCAAGTTCTCCATGGACCCCATCACCCACAACCCCATCAACAAGCCCTGCGTGATCGAGACGGTGAAGAACGGCCAGATCAAGTTCGTGAAGACCATAACCAAGGTCCAATAGACGTTCGGACCCCTCCGGCCAGGCCGCGGGCCTGTCGCGGTCTGGCCGGAGGTTCCGCCCCAGATCCCAAACCGGCCGAGAGAGGAAACCTATGAAAAACGGTATGATGACCAAACTCACCCACCTGGGCACTCGCATCGCCATGCCCCCGGCATCGGAGCCAAAGGTGACTCCGCTCTACATGAACGCCGCGTATTGCTTTGACGACGCCGAAACGCTGGCGGCGGTGAACCGCGGCGAGAAGGAGGGCTACCTCTACGGCCGCACCAGCAACCCGACCAACGACGCCTTGCGGGAGCTTCTCACGGCCATCGACGAGGGCGCCGCCTCCCAGGTGTACGCCTCCGGCATGGGCGCCATCTCCACGGCGGTCATGTCCAACATCAAGGCCGGCGACCACGTCCTGGTGAACAAGATCATCTTCGGCACCAGCTACAAGTTCTTCCGGGCGGAGATGCGCGACCGGTTCGGCGTGGAAGTGAGCTTCGTGGACTTCCTGCACGAGGACATCGAGCAGCACTTCCGGCCCAACACCAAGGTGGTCTACATGGAGACCATCGCCAACCCCACCTGCGACGTCATCGACATCCGCAAGGTGGCCCAGGCCGCCCACGCCCACGGCTGCCTCCTGTTCGTGGACAACACCTTCGCCACTCCGCCCGTGTGCAGGCCCCTGGCCCTGGGCGCCGACATGGTGCTGTACAGCGCCACCAAGTTCCTGTGCGGGCACAGCGACATCCTGGCCGGCGTCATCGTGGCCAGCGACAAGAAGGCCATCGACAACATCACCGACGTGGGCCACTCGTACGGCCCGATCATGAGCCCCTTCGACGCCTGGCTGCTGATCCGCAGCCTGCGCACCCTGGGCCTCCGCCTGGCGCAGCACTGCCGCAACGCCATGCAGGCCGCCGAGTACTTCCAGGGGCACAAGCAGGTGGTGCGCACCCTGTACCCCGGCCTGGCCTCCTCCCCCAGCCACCAGACCGCCCTCGAGACCTTCCAGAAGGGCATGTTCGGCGGCATGGTCAGCATCGACCTGGGCAGCGAGCAGAACGTCAACGACGTGATCCGCAACTTCAAGATGACCAAGCTGGTCCCCAGCCTTGGCGCCTTCTCCACCACCGTGAGCGACACCAGAACCTCCCACGGGGCCATGACCCCGGAGGAGCGCAAGCGCTGCGGCCTGTCCGACGGCATCCTGCGCATATCCATCGGGCTCGAGGACATCGAGGACATCGTGGCGGACTTCGACCAGGCTTTTCAGGCCAGTCGTTGAATAGCCGACGCTGAGAGTTGCTGCACCTTCCATTCGCAAACCGATTCAACCTCAAGGGGGTACCATGAAGGACAAAAAATTCAACAGGGATACCGAGATTCTGCACCAGGGCGCCTACCTCAAAGGGAAAAGGGACGTGCCTGAAACCGCGCCGATTTTCCTGACCACGGCTTACAACCCTGAAGATCTGGATGATCTAAAATCTCTTTATGCGCCGGAGGGCTTCGGCTATATCCGCCACAAGAATCCGAACCGGAGAGCCTTGGCTGAACTGATGACCTACCTGGAAGGTGGGGAAGCCTCGCTCATCTGCAGTTCCGGGATGGCAGCCATTTCCACAACCCTGTTTTCCATGCTGGTCGGCGGGGATCATGTCGTATCCGACAGGACGCTTTACGGCGAGGACTACGACCTCTTCAAGGCATTTCACGATTATGGGATTGAAGTCACCTACGTTGATTTCACGGATCTCGGCGCCATTGAAGCCGCCATCAAGCCCAATACAAAAGTCCTATACACCGAGACCATCTCCAACCCCCTGATCACCATCGTCGATATCGAGGCGGTCGCGGTCATTGCCCACCGCCACAAAGCCAAACTGGTTGTGGACAATACCTTCAGCACGTCATTGGCCATGAAGCCGTTGGCCTTGGGAGCGGACGCAAGCATCAACAGCCTGACGAAATTCGCGAACGGACACAGCGATGCGATGGGTGGATCCATGACGGCATCACAGGAAATTGTGAAAAAAGCCCATGCGTTCCAGATTCTGCTAGGCACCCCGTTGGATCCGTTCTCTTCCTGGCTGATTCAGCGCGCAATCCGGACTATGGACCTCCGGCTCCAAAGGCAGATGGACAACGCCGCTAAGCTGGCGCGAGCCCTGGCGGCCAACCCCATCGTGCGCAAGGTCCACCATCCCAGCCTGGAAACCCACCCCCAACACGCCCTGGCCAAGCGGATCCTCAAGAACGGTTTCGGCGGCATGCTTAGCTTCGAGATGCCTGGCGATTATTCCAAAATCAACGCATTCCTCCGCAAACTGCAGGTCGCCCACTATGCCATGACCCTTGGCGGCTACCGCACCACGCTCTCCCACCCCGTCAGTTCCTCCCACGGAGGCGTTCCAGAGGCAGAGCGCCTGAAGCTCGGCATCACCGACGGCCTGATGCGCGTCTCGGTGGGAATCGAGAACGCTGAGGACCTGATCGCCGATTTCACCCAGGCTCTGGAGGTCTTCAAGTAGCCATGCGCGTCACGGTGAAACTGCACGCCTCCCTGCGCAACGGGCGGTTCGAGGAAGGCGACCTCCAAGTGGCCGAGCTCACGCCCGTCCGGGGCCTGGTCCAGCGCCTGGGCATCCCCGCCGACCGGCTGGGAATCCTGGTGGTCAACGGCCGCCATGCCCGCCTGGACGACCTGCTCGCCCCGGAGGACACGGTTGCCCTGTTCCCGCCCGTGGGGGGAGGCTGACGTGGCAGCCCCCGCGGAAGGCCTGGATCCGGCCGCCGTCACCTTCGTCCGCTGCACGGTGGACCTGGGTGCCGGCACGGCCCGGGTCGAGCGCCTGGCCTGCCGCAACCTGGAGGACGTGCTGGGGGGCATCGGGCGGGCCTACCAGCTCCTGGCCGAGCGCGACATCCGGACGGCGTACTGCCCGGAGAACCCCCTGGTCGTGAGCACCGGCCTGCTCACCGGCAGCGCGGTCATGACCGGACTGCGCACCTATTTCTCCGCCTACAGCCCGCTCAAGCATTCGGACCGGGGCCTTCCGGCCGCCATGTGGGCCGCCGGAAGCGACAAGTTCGGGGCCCGGCTCAAGTGGACCGGCATCGACGAAGTGGTGTTCGAGGGGCGCTCGCCCCGCCCGGTGTACGCCCTGTTCCGGGCGGGGCCCTCCGGCCCCCAGGTGCAGCTGCTTCCCGCGGAGCCCCTGCTGGGCCTGGACACCCACCGGAAGATCATGGCCCTGCACCAGGAGCACCCGGACGCCCATTTCGCCGTGATCGGGCCCGGGGGCGAGCACTACGAGTCCGTCTACATGGGCGCCGTGGCCCTGAGCACCGAGAACCAGTTCAAGTCCGGCCAGGACAAGTGCCGGTTCGCCGGGCGCGGGGGCATGGGCAGCGTCATGGGCTACAAGAACCTGATCGCCCTGGCGGCGGCCGGGCCGGACCAGGTGCCCCCGGTGACCCCGGAGGTGCTGGAGGTGAACAAGACCCTGCTCAAGCCCAAGGCCGGGGGCTCCACCCGCTACCAGCCGGTGCGCCAGGGCGGCGGCGGGGGCACCTGGGCCAACCTGGAAGTGATGCAGGCGTTCCGCGCGGCGCCGGAGAACAACTTCCGCCCCAAGGCCCACCAGGCCGTGGAGGGGCTGTTCCGCAGGAACGTGGAGAAGGACCTGGAGGTCCGCTCCGAGGCCTGCTTCCGCTGCGGCATCCGGTGCCACAACAACGTGTTCGAGCGCACTTCCGAAGGCCCCGGCCGGTTCATCGCCAAGTTCGACTACGAGCCCCTCAACCTGTTCGGCAGCAACCTGGGCCTCCATGACGGCCCCCGGACCGCCGAGCTGGTGAAACTGGCGGACAACCTGGGGCTGGACGCCATCTCCGCCGCCACCACCCTCGCCTACGTGCTGGACTACAACGAGCGGCATCCTGACGCTCCCCTGCTCAACGGTGCCACCTTCGGCCAGTTCGAGCGCATCCGGGACCTGCTGCGCAGGACCGGCGAGGGCCTGATGCCGGAGATCGGGCGCGGGGTGAAGCGCCTGTCCCGGGACCTGGGCGAGACCGCCTACGCCATGCACGTGAAGGGGCTGGAGCTGCCGGCCTTCCTGCCGGAGACCAATCCCGGCTACATCTTCGCCGTGGCCGGGGGGCACATGTCCATGCAGACCCAGATGCTGCTGGCCAAGGAAGGCAAGACCACCCTGGAGGAATGGACCGGCGTGATCACCCGCCTGGGCCTGCTGCAGGCGGGCTTCGACGCCATCGGCCTGTGCAAGTTCACGGGGGTCTGGATCAACAGTGAGGTCATCGCCCGGGCGGTGCAGGCCGCCACCGGGCTGCCCATGACCACCGGGCAGCTGGAGCAGGCCGCCCGCAGGATCTATCTACGGGGCCTGGCGCTGGAATGGAGGCAGGGGTACACCGACGCCGAGTACACCCTGCCCGACCAGGTGTTCCAGGATCCCAACCCGGCCGTCCAGCTCCCGAACTTCGTCACCCGGGAGTACGTCCGTGACCTGAAGCGGCGGGTCTGGGCGGCGTTCGCACCGGAACTGCAGGAACTGGCACCCACCTTTCCACCCAAGGAGTCAGCATGCTGACGGAAACCCGCAAGACCCACCAGCTCACCGATTTCAAGGCTCTCACCTTCGACTGCTACGGCACCCTGATCGACTGGGAGACGGGCATGTTCGAGGCCCTCAAGCCGCTCATCGACCGCACCGGCAAGGCTTTCACCCGGGAGCAGGTGCTGGAGGCCCACGCCCGGCACGAATCGGCCCAGCAAACCGAGACCCCGGCCATGATCTACTCGGAGCTGCTGACCAAGGTCCACGAGCGGCTCACCCGGGAATGGGGGGTGCGGCCCATCCCCGAGGAGTCCCGGGCCTACGGCCAGTCGGTGCGGGACTGGCCGGCCTTCGTGGACTCGGCCCAGGCCCTCCAGTATTTGAAGAAATACTACAAGCTGGTGATCCTCTCCAACGTGGACCGGGCGAGTTTCAAGCACAGCCAGGCCAAGCTCCAGGTGGAGTTCGACCACGTCTTCACCGCCCAGGACATCGGCTCCTACAAGCCGGACCTGCGCAATTTCGACTACATGCTCCGGGAACTGGCGAAGGCAGGCATCCAGAAGCGCGACATCCTGCACACCGCCCAGAGCCTGTTCCACGATCACCAGCCCGCCAACCAGGTGGGGCTGGCCTCGGCCTGGATCGACCGCCGTGCCGGGAAACCGGGCACCGGCGCCACCATGCCCACCAGCCGCTTGCCGAACTATGATTTCCGGTTCACCAGCATGGCCGAGATGGCCAAGGCCCACATGGATTCGCTGCGGAAAGCCTGAGGAATTGCGCTAGACTGAGCGTTCCCCCTCTTTGAGCCGCCACGACGTACCCGCCGCCCCGGCCCAGGCGAATCTCCGTGGCCTGGGCGGCCTTCTTCTACCCCAGGACAAGGAGTCCCCGCCATGAGCCAGCGCACCATGGTCACCCTGGACGGCAACGAGGCCGCCGCCTCGGTCGCCCACCGCATCAACGAAGTGATCGCCATCTACCCCATCACCCCGTCCTCCAACATGGGCGAGTTCTCGGACGAATGGTCCAGCCAGGGCAGGAAGAACATCTGGGGCACCGTGCCCCTGGTGGTGGAGATGCAGTCCGAGGGCGGCGCCTCGGGCGCGGTGCACGGCTCCCTCCAGGCCGGCGCCCTCACCACCACGTTCACCGCTTCCCAGGGCCTGCTGCTGATGATCCCCAACATGGGCAAGATCGCCGGCGAGCTCACCGCCTTCACCATGCACGTCTCGGCGAGGGCCATCGGCCACAACGGCATCTCCATCTTCGGGGACCATTCGGACGTCATGGCCATGCGCCAGACCGGGTTCGCCATGCTGGCCTCCGGCTCGGTGCAGGAAGCCCACGACTTCGCCTGCATCGCCCAGGCCGCCAGCCTGCGCTCCCGGGTGCCGTTCCTGCACTTCTTCGACGGCTTCCGCACCAGCCACGAGGTGGCCAAGATCGAACGCCTGGAGGACGACGACCTGCGCGCCATGGTCGACGACGAGCTGGTGGCCGCCCACCGGGCCCGGGCCCTGCGCCCGGAGGCGCCGGTGGTGCGCGGCACCACCCAGAACCCGGACGCCTACTTCCAGACCCGGGAGGCCATCTCCCCCTTCTTCCACGCCTGCCCGGACCTGGTGCAGGCGGAGATGGACAAGTTCGCCCGGCTCACCGGCCGCGCCTACAAGCTGTTCGACTACGTGGGCGCGCCGGACGCGGAGCGGGTGGTGGTGCTCATGGGCTCCGGCTCCGAGACGGCGCACGAGTACGTGGAATGGGCCGCGGCCCGGGGCGAGAAGATCGGCGCCGTCAAGGTGCGCCTGTTCCGGCCCTTCTCCGCCCGGCACCTGGCGGCGGCCCTGCCCGGCCAGCGCCAGGACCCTGTGCGTCCTGGACCGGTGCAAGGAGCCGGGCGCCTCGGCGGATCCCCTGTGCCTGGACGTGGTCATGGCCCTGCAGGAGTCCCTGGCCCTGGGCACCATCCCGGCCATGCCCCGGATCGTGCCCGGGCGCTACGGCCTGGCCAGCAAGGAATTCACTCCGGCCCACGTCAAGGCGGTGTTCGACGAGCTGGCCAAGGCCCAGCCCAAGCTCCACTTCACCGTCGGCATCAGCGACGACGTGATGCACAGCTCCCTGGACGTGGACCCGGACTTCGACATCGAGCCCGCCGACGTGAAGCGGGCCATGTTCTACGGCCTGGGCGCGGACGGCACCGTGGGCGCCAACAAGAACTCCATCAAGATCATCGCCGAGGAGACCGACAACTACGGCCAGGGCTACTTCGTCTACGACTCCAAGAAGGCCGGGGCGGTGACCATCTCCCACCTGCGCTTCGGGCCCCGCCCCATCCGCAGCTCCTACCTGATCCGGCAGGCCAGCTTCGTGGCCTGCCACAACACCTCCTTCCTGGACAAGTACGACATGCTGGCCAACGCCGCCCCGGGCGCCACCTTCCTGCTGAACACCCCGTTCGGCACGGACCAGGTGTGGGACTCCCTGCCCCGGGAAGTGCAGCAGGCGATCCTGGCCAAGAAGCTGAAGTTCTTCGTCATCGACGCCTTCGAGGTGGCCCGCCAGACCGGCATGGGCGTGCGCATCAACACCATCATGCAGACCTGCTTCTTCGCCATCTCCGGGGTGCTGCCCCGGGAGGAGGCCATCGCCCAGATCAAGAAGGCCATCAAGAAGACCTACGGCAAGAAGGGCGAGGCCGTGGTGAAGAAGAACTTCGAGGCGGTGGACACCACCCTGGCGCACCTGCACGAAGTGAAGGTGCCGGCGGCGGTCACCGCCACCCGTACCATGCCCCTCACGGTGGCCCCGGAGGCCCCGGAATTCGTGCAGAAGACCACCGCCATGATGATCGCCGGCAAGGGCGACCTGGTGCCCGTGTCCGGCTTCCCCGCCGACGGCACCTGGCCGGTGGCCACCAGCCAGTGGGAGAAGCGCAACATCGCCCTGGACATCCCCGTGTGGGACGAGGCCCTGTGCATCCAGTGCAACAAGTGCTCGTTCATGTGCCCGCACGCGGCCATCCGGCCCAAGGTCTACGACCCGGCACTGCTGGACGGGGCTCCCGCCACCTTCAAGTCGACCAGCTACAAGGGCAACGAATTCAAGGGCCTGAAGTACTCCCTGCAGGTGGCGCCCGAGGACTGCACCGGCTGCGGCATCTGCGTTTCCGTCTGCCCGGCCAAGGACAAGGCCAACGCCTCCCGCAAGGCCATCAACATGACCCCCCAGGCGCCCCTTCGGGACGCCGAGCGGGACAACTACGCGTTCTTCCTGGGCCTGCCCGACCCGGACCGCGCCGCCCTCAAGCTGGACGTGAAGGGCAGCCAGTTCATGCGGCCCTTGTTCGAGTATTCAGGCTGCTGCGCCGCCTGCGGCGAGACGCCGTACGTGAAGCTGGTCACCCAGCTGTTCGGCGACCGGGCCCTGGTCGCCAACGCCACCGGCTGCTCCTCGGTGTACGGCGGCAACCTGCCCACCACCCCCTACTGCACCAACGCCCAGGGCCTGGGCCCGGCGTGGAACAACTCCCTGTTCGAGGACAACGCCGAGTTCGGCTTCGGCATGCGCCTGGCCGTGGACAAGCAGAAGGAACTGGCGGAAGAGCTGGTGCGCAAGCTGGCCGGCAAACTGGGCGACCAGCGGGTCAAGGCCCTGCTGGAGGCCGACCAGAGCGGCGAAGCCGGCATCCTGGAGCAGCGCCGGCGGGTGGCGGACCTGAAGCAGGCCCTGGCGGCCATCGAAGGCCCGGACGCGAAGCTCCTGGGCACCCTGGCCGACAACCTGGTGAAGCGCAGCGTCTGGATCATCGGCGGGGACGGCTGGGCCTACGACATCGGCTACGGCGGCCTGGACCACGTCCTGGCCCAGGGGCGCAACGTCAACCTGCTGGTGCTGGATACGGAAGTCTACTCCAACACCGGCGGCCAGGCCTCCAAGGCCACCCCCATGGGCGCCTCCGCCCGCTTCGCCATGGCCGGCAAGAGCCAGCCCAAGAAGGACCTGGGCATGATCGCCATGGCCTCCGGCAACGTCTACGTGGCCCGGGTGGCCGCCGGCGCCCGGGACGCCCAGACGGTCAAGGCCTTCCTGGAGGCCGAGAGCTTCGACGGTCCGTCCATCATCATCGCCTACTGCCACTGCATCGCCCACGGCTACGACCTGGTCAACGGCTGCGAACAGCAGAAGCTGGCGGTGGACTGCGGCTACTGGCCCCTGTACCGCTTCGACCCCCGGCGCATCGCCAAGGGCGAGGCGCCCCTGGTCCTGGACAGCCCGGCGCCGAAGATCCCCCTTGAGCAGTACGTGCGCAACGAGACCCGCTACCGGATGGTGGAGCAGGCCTTCCCCGAGCGGTTCAAGGAGCTCATGAAGGCGGCCCAGGTGGAAGTGAACCACCGCTACGAAGCGCATGCCAATCTGGCCAAGCTGGTGTATCCGGCCCAGAATTGAACCTGGCCGCACGTGAAGGAGCGGGCCGTCCCAGCGGGACGGCCCGTTTTTTGACGGCCGGAGTGCAGGACCGTCCCAACCGCGCCGGCCCTACCGAAGACTGTTAAGGATCTCGGTGATCGCAGCTTTCGGAAATCACCATGGCGTTCCATCTGGGGCTGGATGATCTGGAAGACGGTATCCAGGCTGCCGCCGCCATCGAGGCGGGCATCCCCGTCCTGGTGTCCCGGAACCTCAAGGACTTCGGCAGGATCGAGTCCCTGCAGGTCCTCGCGCCGGAAATTGCCGTGGCGGCCTTGGGTCTGCGCTGACGTCCGGACAGCGCTGGACCTAGTCACAGGACATGGCGATGACCGACAACAGGTGGTCGATTTCCCGGTCCGTATGTTCGCTGGACAGGGTGAACCTGAAATGCCCTCCCGGGGGGGCTCCGGGATAGTCGGTGAAGGTCGGGTAGATGCCGTTTTCCACCAGCAGGGTCCACAGCCGCCGGTTCTTCCCTTCGTCCATGTGCGTCACGGAAAGGATGGGCGAAGGCGAGGCGCAGGACTCGAACCCCATGGCCCGCAGCCGCTGCCGGGCCTGGAGGCTGCGCTCCTGGAGCGCCAGGATCATCTGCGGATGCGTTTCCAGGATCTGGATGGAGCAGATGATGGCCGCCGCCAGGGCCGGCGGCAGCGGCGTCGAGCCCGCGAAGGTCCGGCTGGCATCCACGTTGGCGCCCAGGTCCGCCTCCCCCGCCACCATCCCGCCGGCGACCCCGAAGGCCTTGGCGAAGCTCCCGGCCTGGAGGAACGCTTGGGCCGGCAGGCCGTGCACTTCCGGGCTCCCCTTCCCGGCGAGGCCCAGGACGCCCAGGGCATGGGCGTCATCGATCAGCAGTTTGCCCTCGCAAGGCCGCACCGCCTCCCAGTAGGCGCCCAGAGGCGGGATCTCCCCGGTGGCGCCGTCGACTCCGTCACAAAGCACCAGCGGGCGCTCGCCGGGGCGCAGGGTGCGCTGGAGTTCCTCCTGGAGGTGCTGGGGATCCCCATGGCGGAACGGGTGCACCTGGTCCCGCGGCAGGCCCTCCGCGGCCACCTTGAGGCTGGCGTGGGCGCCCTGGTCGATGAAGAACCGCTGGAACCCGCCGGCACAGGCTTCCACGGCGATGGTGCCGGAAAGGAACCCGCTGGCGCAGCTGCGCGCTTCCGGGAGCCCCAGGAAGGAGGCGAGATCCTGTTCCAGCTGCGCGTGGAAGGGATGGTTGGCCGTGGTGGTGCGGCTGCCCCCGGCGCTGAGGCCGTCGGACAGCAGCACCTCCCGGGCGACCCGCACCACTTCCGGATGGCTCGCCAGCCGGTGGTAGTCCCCACTGCCGAAAAACAGGTAATAGCCGCCCTGGTACTGGACTTTCGTCCGACGTGCAAAGAAGCGGAGTTCAGGTCCCAGCGGCATGTGAACCTCCGTGCCTTTCCTCAACGGGCCGAGAATGTATAGGCTCACTATACCGGCGAAGCGGCTTCCTCGGGGCACGAACGCCCCCGTCTTCCGGCGGAAAAGTTTGTAATCTTATGCTGTTTGGGTCACTATCTTCAGCGAAAAATTTCCCAGCGAAAACCTATAATAGAATGTGACTTTCCCTCATAAACCCGAGCCAGCATGCCGACCGAGAGCAACCAGCCCCCCCTTCGCCTTACGGACTTCAAGGTCCTGTCCTTCGACTGCTACGGGACCTTGATCGACTGGGAGACCGGTATCTACGATCACCTGCAGCCCCTCCTGGCCCGGAGCGGGGTTTCCATCACCCGCGACCAGGCACTGGAGGCCTACGCCCGCCACGAGGAGGCCCAGGAGGCGGAAACTCCCGACATGCTCTACTCCGACCTGCTGGCGCGGGTCCACGAACGGCTCGCCCGGGAGTGGGGGGTGCGGCCCATCATGAAGGAATCCCGCGCCTATGGCCGCTCTCTTCGGCAATGGCCGCTGTTCCCGGATTCGGCCGCGGTGCTCCAGTATTTCCAGAAGTACTACCGGCTGGTGATGATCTCCAACGTGGACAACGAGAACGTCCTGATCAACCAGGACCGGCTGCAGGTGGATTTCTTCCACCTGTTCACGGCCCAGGACATCGGCTCGGTACAAACCCGATGTGCGCAATTTCCAGTACATGATCCGGACCCTGAAGCGGGAGGGCATCCGCAAGCAGGAAATCCTGCACGTGGCCGAAAGCCTGTTTCACGACCACGTGCCGGCCAACAAGGTCGGGCTGCGCTCGGCCTGGATCCGCCGGCAGTCCGGCAAGGCCTGCTGGAACGCGGTCCTGCCGCCCGAACGGATTCCCAGGTACGACTTCCGCTTCGAGAGCCTGGCCCAGATGGCCAAGGCCCACCAGAACGCCCTCAGGGAATCCTAGCCGGCCGATGGGCCCGTCCTGAACCGAGGGAACTGGGATGTGGAATGGATCTCTATACCTGCAGCAGGGCTTGGCCAGGCAAGGTTCTGCAGATGGGGACGTTGCTGCTCAAGGATTTGAATTCTAACGATCCATCAATGAGGAGAGGCATGAATGGAAAATACATTGACATGGCTGGACATCCAGAAGGCCAGGGAAAGAATCAAAAACCGGATCGTTCACACGCCGATGATTCATTGCTATCCATTAGAGGATAGATTGGGCTGCAAGGTCTTCTTGAAGCCAGAAATGTTTCAGGTGACGGGTTCATTCAAGGCGAGAGGGGCGTTCAGCAAAACCCTGCTCCTCGGACCGGAAGAAAGAGCCAGAGGCATCATTTCATCTTCATCCGGCAATCATGCCCAGGCCCTCGCCTATGCGGGGAAATTAATTAATGCCAAAACAACAATTGTAATACCTTATGATGCACCTAAAATTAAAATTGAAAAGACCAAAGCATTGGGTGCGGAAGTCATCCTGTTTGAAGGCAAGCAAGGGCCAAGATGGGCTTTTGTAAATGAGCTGATAAAAGAAAAGGGATACGTTCTAGTACACGCCTTCGATGACCCTGCCGTCATGGCCGGGCAAGGCACGATTGCTCTGGAAATTCTGGAAGACCTGCCGGATGTGGATACGGTAGTGGTGCCGCTGGGAGGCGGCGGCCTCCTTTCCGGTGTTTCCGTTGGGATCAAGGGAGCCATGCCGCAGGTCAAAGTCATCGGTGTGGAGCCCTCCTTGGCCCCCAAGTACCATGTGAGCAGAGCCAACGGGAAACCCATTGATGTACCGGCCGGGAATTCCATCGCCGATGGAGTGAAAGCGGAAATGGCATGCAGTTTCGCACACTCCATATTCGAAAAGAATGTTGACGCCATTGAAGTGGTAGATGAGAACTATATTATTGAAAGTCTAAGGCTTTTGGCAGAACACGGAAAAATAGTTGCCGAAGGTGCGGCTGTGGTCGGAATAGCTGCGGTGCTTTCGGGGAAAGTGAAGGTCAGGCCTCAAGAGAAAGTCTGTTTTGTGCTGAGTGGCGGCAATTGGGACTTGAACCAGTTTCTTTCAGTAATCAAGTGAAGCCTTTAATGACTGCGGTCGAGCCACTCCAGGAACAGTTGGCCCCGGTGGGTGAGCACGCTGCCGCCCCGCCCGGGGCCGGACTGGATCAACCCCACCTGCTTGAGCGCCTCAAGGGAGGCGCGCATCTCCGATTCGGTGCAACCCAGCCCGCGCGCCAAGAGGACGGCTTGCAACTGGCTGCGGCCGGCACCACGGCCCGCCAGGTGGGCCTCCATAGGACCAACCGTGTGGCCCAGTAATTAATGGTTACTCCCCGGCACCCTGCTGTCTTCCGGGGGCTTGGTTCTCTTGGTCCACCTGAAAGACAGCCAGATGCATGCCAATCATGGAAATTTCGGCAACCCCACGGGACAGAAATATTTCCTGAACCATTTAGGCCTTCCCTCATATAGAATAAAATTGGTAAATAACGGCATCAAAAAATCAAGAACACGCAAGAATGACTCCCGTCCCCACCCACTCAGTTTTAAGTTCAGGTGAATTCTGTCCCCAAAAAAACCCGTTCGACCCCCAATACCACGTCAGGGGCGTCCTCCTCCACCACCCGGAAGGATTTCATCTCCAGTAGCCGCAGGAGGGTCGTCTTGCCGGAGCCGGGCACGGCCCCCGGGAATCCTCCGGTTCAAGCTCCATCGTCCTCTGAACGCGGACGCGTCCAGAGGACGGTGAACCAGGGCGGAATGGAGGGGCGCGGACCTTCTAGCTCTTGCCGCCGTCCAGCCTGCGGTAGTAGCTGTGCCAGGTGTTGAGGGCCGCCACCGGGTTGTGGCCCAGCACCCGGTCCTTGGCCACCAGCACGGTGACGGGGACCTTGGAGTGCATGAAGAACAGGCTGTCGTGGCCCACGCACAGGCCGATCACCACGTTGAACTCGGTCTCGGCGTCGGCGAGGATGGCGGCCTGGCCGATGGGGTTGCACATGGCCTCGAACCCGCCGGGGCAGACCTTGTCCGCATCCGCCAGCCCCACTTCCTCCTTGTCGATGCCGCCCATCTTGCAGCAGGCGGTGAAGCACTGGAAGCCGTTGGCCACGAAGATGTCGTGGGCGATGCGGGCCTCGCGCATGAGGCCGATGCAGTGGGCGATTCCCAGGCGCTTCCAGCCCATGCGCCGGGCGAAGTCCATGACCTCCTCGACGCGGGTGGCCTTGCAGTAGCCCGCCGCCTCGGTGCGGGCCGACTCCAGGGTCATGCGCCGCAGGGCGGGGTCCGTGAGCACGGCCTTGCGCGCCACGGCCAGGACCTCCGGCTCGTTGGCCATGGGGCAGAACACCGGCGGCGTGGCGTCCTTTTCGCTGCAGGCCTTCACACCGCAATGGACACAGCGGGGGCCTTCGTATCCGCTCATGATGCTCCTCCCTTTGGCTACCACTTCAACGGGATGGCACCATTTTCAGTCCGGGGTGGGGGTACAGGCGTCACAACTCCCCCCCGGGGGGCAGATTGTGATCTTCTCCCTCACCCCCCCGACAGCGCCGGGATCAGGTGCACCTCATCCCCGTCCTCCAGTTCCTGGGACAGCTTCCCGGTGCGCCCGTTCACCACCAGCATGAGGCCGTGCTGGTCCGCCAGGTCCAGGCTGGCCAGCAGATCCGCCACCCGCGCCCCCGGGTCCAGGTCCACGGTGAGCTCCCGCACCACCCCCCTGGCCGTGCGCCGGCGCAGGCGGGTGTGGAGATGGACCCGGACTACCAATCGAACACCCTGTCCAGATCGTCCTCGCTCACGTCGAAGACCGAGTTGTGGGGAGGCAGCCGCTCCTGGGTCATCCATTCGGGCAGGCGGTCATGGGCGGAGGTGAAGCCGGCGCGCTTGTTGAACTCCCGCTCCATGGCCAGGGTCTCTCGCCCCAGCACCTGCAGGATGTCCGGCGGCACGTCCCGGCCATAACGGGCCCTGAGCAGGGCCGGAATCACCTCCGGGGCCACCGCGAACCCGAACCCGGCGAAGATGCAGGCGCCCAGGGTGTCGTAGCCGGCCATGCTGATCTGGGCGCCCCGAGACAGGGCGGCCTGGACTTTGGGGTCCAGATGGTCCACCTTGGCCCGCACGGTGTTGCCGGCGGTGTGGTCCGCGCCCTGGGGGGAGGTGGCGTAGGTCACGCCGGTGCCCTTGATGGCCCGGGGCTCGTAGGCGGACATGGCCTGGCCCTTCACGACCGGCACCTGGGTGATGCCGAACACCTTGCCCACCATGGCCGCCCCGTGCCCCAGGATCCGCCCCAGGGGCGTGCCCCGGCGGATCTCCTGCAGCAGTTCCAGCGCCCTCGCGCCGTCCCCGAACGCCAGCAGCCCGGCCCGGGCGGCCACGCCCAGGGCGGCGCCCAGGTCGATGGTGTCCAAGCCCAGGTCATTCACTTCCCCGTTCATGCGGGCGATGGTGTCCAGGTCGTCGATGCCCAGGTTGGAGCCCATGAGGCCGATGGTCTCGTCCTCCAGGGGGGTCACCAGGCTCTTGCCGTCCGGCCCGCCGTAGTTGTTGGAACAGCGGATCACGCATCCGGGCATGCACTGGTGGGTGGGGGTGCTGTCCCCGCCCCGCTCCAGGGTGACCTCGCGCAGGCGCTCCCCGCTGATGGCTTCCGCCGATTCGAACCACCCGCTGGAGAAGGCCCGGGTCGGGAGCGCGCCCAGGGCATTGCACATGAGCGCCATGGCGGCGGTGCCGTAGTCCCGGTACAGGGCGGTCTGGGGATGGGACGCCAGGTTGAGGGTGAAGGCCTTCTGGGCGGCCTTGAAGGCCTCCGGGTCGGCGATGGGCGGCTTGGGCGCGCCCTTGGCGTCGAAGACGACGGCCTTGAGCCCCTTGGCCCCCATCACCGCCCCCAGTCCGCCCCGGGCGGCGATCCGGGAGGGCACCCGCTCCTTGTCCAGGTTCTGGATGCCGGCCGCGGACAGGCGCATCTCCCCCGCCGGGCCGATGATGGAAAGGGCCACGTGGTCCCCGTACCGTTTCAGGAGCCGGGCCGCCGCCTCCCCGACGCCCAGCCCGGCCAGGTCGGCGCAGGGTTCCAGCCTGGCTCCCTCCTGGCTCAGGTGCAGGACCCGCCAGCGGGTCCGGTCCTCTCCTGCTGCCGGAACCTGGTCCTCGATGATCAGCGCCGCCATGCCCAGGCAGGCCATCTGCATCCCGGTGGTGCCCCCGGCGTTGGCCTCCTTGATGCCGCCGGTGAGGGGGCTCTTGCCGCCGATGGAGATGCGGTCGCAGCTGGAGAGCATGTGCCCCACCAGCAGCCCGGGGGCGAATATCAGCCGGTTGTTGGGCCCCAGCGGCTCGCAGGTGGGGGGCGCCTCATCCAGCATGATGCGGGCCGCCAGCCCCCTTCCCCCCAGGCGCGACCAGGCTTCCGGCACGGCTTCCCGCTGCAGTGATCCTTCCCGAAGGTTGGCTCTCCAGATCAACATCACACCCTCCCCCCCGGCCGCAGGCCTCGGGGCACCTGGGCTATGCAGGAATCGCACCATCCTGCCGCCCGGTCACCTCCGCCGGGCCATGGACGTCACGGCCAGGACCGCCGCGTCCATGTCGTCCAAGGTGTTGAAGAGCCCCGGGCTGAACCGCACCGCCCCCCGCCCCAGCGTGCCCAGGCGCTCGTGGACCCGGGGCGCGCAATGCAGCCCGGCCCGCACGGCGATGTGGAAATCCGCGTCCAGGATGGCCCCGGCGTCCTCCGGGTGCACCCCGTCCACGTTCAAGGTCAGGACCGGCACCCGGTCCTCCAGGTCCCTCCCGCCGTACAGGGAGACGCCCCGAACCCCCTCCAATCCAGCCTGGAGGCGGGCCAGCAGGGCCATTTCCCGGCGGTGGATCGCCTCCAGGCCCTGGCCCAGGACGAACTCCACTCCGGCCCCTAGCCCCAGGATGCCCAGGAGGTTGAGGGTCCCCGCTTCCAGGCGGTGGGGCAACGCCGGGGTCTGGAACGGGCTGCGGGAATCCACGCCGGTGCCCCCGTAGCGGCTGGGCTGGACCTCCACGCCGGGGGCCAGGACCAGGCCGCCGATGCCGGTGGGGCCGAACAGGGCCTTGTGCCCGGTGAAGGCCACCGCCGAGACCTGCCAGGCGGACAGGTCCACGGGAACGATCCCGGCGCTCTGGGCCGCGTCCAGGATCAGCAGGACACCCCGCGCGGCGCACAGCGCGCCGATCTCCCGCACCGGCTGGACCGTGCCCAGGACATTGGAAGCATGGTTCAGCACCACGGCCCGGGTGTCCGGGCGGAGGGCCCGGGCCACGGCTTCCGGGTCCACCCTGCCCTGGCCGTCGCAGGGCGCCAGGTCGAAGCGGATCCGCCCCTGCTCGCGCAGGTGGTGCAGGGGGCGCAGCACCGAGTTGTGCTCCAGCTCCGTGGCCACCACGTGGTCCCCGGGGCGCAGCAGGCCGTGCAGGGCCAGGTTCAGGGCGTCCGTGGCGTTGCCGGCGAACACCACCCGGTCCGGGTCCGGCGCCCCGAACAGCCGGGCCACCTGGCGGCGCACCTGGTCCACCAGGTCCCCCGCCTGCACCGCCAGATCGTAGCTGCCGCGCCCGGGCGACACCCCCACCTCCCGGTAGGTCCGCACCATGGCCTCCAGCGTTCCGGGCGGCTTGGGGAAAGTCGTTGCGGCGTTGTCCAGGTAGATCATCCGGTCGCTCCTAGAAGCAGGACTTGGGATTGGGCAGTCCCGCCAGGCGCCTGGCGCCCAGGCGGATCCCGCCCGGGAACAGGCCCTCCAGCTCCCCCAGGCTCAGCCCGGTGCCCTCCCGCAGGTGCCGGTTGAGCGGCGCCCGGCCGTGGTAGGCGTAGTAGTCCCGGAAGAACCGCAGCACCTTCCAGTGGGTTTCCCCCAGGACCTCCAGGCCGCCCTCCCGGGCCAGCTGGGCCGCCGCCGCCTCGCTCCAGTCGGCGGCGTCCCAGAAGAAGCCCTCCCAGTCGAACCAGATGTCCCGGCCGTCCAGGGCCCGGGGCACCCGGCCCAGGTCGGCCATCAGCTTGGCGCGGTCCTCCCCCACCATCCGCCCCCTCCGTTCACGGCACCGGCTCCTGCAGGGCGGCCAGCGCCGCCTTGACCCGGGCGGGGTGCGCCGGCAGCTCGTGGATCCAGGCGCCGCAGGCGTCGTGGATGGCGTTGACGACCGCCGGGGCGGTGGAGACCATGGACATCTCCCCCACCCCGGTGGCCCCCAGGGTGCCGCGCAGGCGCGGCGTCTCCCGGGTGACCACGGTCATGTCGAAGGCGGTGCGCATGGTGGGGAACTTGAAGGTCGCCCAGTCCCGGGTCCGGCCGGTCACGTACTCTTCCCGCAGCGCGTAGCCGACCCCCATGTCCATGCCCCCCTCCAGCTGCCCTTCCACGTTCTGGGGGTTGATGATGGGGCCGGGGTCCACCGCGACGGTCATGCGCAGCACCTGCACCTGGCCGGTGGCGGTGTCCACCTCCACTTCGGCCATCTGGATGGCGTGCACGTTGGACTCGAAGGAGGGCCCCTGGCCGGTCTGGGGATCCAGGGGAGCGGTCTCCAGGATCTTCTTCTGGCCCAGGTAGTGGGTCGGCCGGCCCGCCTCCTGGAAGGCCTTCCAGGACAGGGCACCCACCTCGGCGGCCGCCTGCTTGAGCTGCTGCAGGGCGTCCACCGCCGCGCCGCCGATCATGTAGGTGATCCGGCTGCCGGATGCGGGACCGCTGGCGGCCGTGTGGTCCGTGTCCCGGGTCGCCACCCGCACCCGGTCCAGGGGCAGCCCCAGCACCTGGGCCGCCAGCTGGCTGAGCATCGAGTCGTTGCCCTCGCCCGGGTCGGCGGCGGCGGCCGAGACCGTCACCCTGTCGTCCGGGTCCAGGTCCACCGCGGCGGCGGCCTTGTCCCCGGGCTGGCCGATGCCGAAAGCGGCGGCGCCCAGGCCGACCCCGCGCCGGACCGTGCCGGTCCGGGCCGCGTCCCGTTCCCTCAAGGCGCGCCGGTAATGGGGCTCGAGCGCGTCGCACAGTTCCGGGAACGGCCACACGTCCTGGACCACGTAGCCGGTGGCCTTGGTCTGGCCGGGGCGCAGGGAGTTGCGCCGGCGGAATTCCAGGGGGTCCAGCCCCAGCTTCTCGGCCAGCATGTCCATGGCGCATTCCAGGGCGTAGTGGGCCTGGGGCGGGCCGGCGCCCCGGGCGGCGGAGCCCCAGGGGTTGTTGGTGTAGACCAGCCGGCCCAGGGCGTCGATGTTGGGTATGAAGTAGGAGCTGGACAGCATGTGCAGCGCCCGGCGCAGGATCACGTCGCCGATGGACTGGTAGGCGCCGTTGTCCACCAGCAGGTCCATGGCCAGGGCGGTGAGCCGGCCCCGGGCATCGGCGCCCAGCCGCACCTGCATGTGGAAGGCGTGGCGCTTGTTGGTGATCAGGATGGATTCCTCCAGGCTCGGGATATAGCGCACCGGCTGGCGGAACTTCAGGGCGGCGGCCGCGGCCAGGCCCTCGGTGACCACTTCCAGCTTGATGCCGAACTGGCCGCCGGAGTAGGCCTCCTGGTAGCGCATGTTCTCGTGGCCCAGGGCCTCCTGCAGGATGGCCATGCTGCCGTGGATGTTGATGCTGCGGCCGATCACCACCAGCACCGGGTCCTCGTCGTCCCCTTCCAGGAACGCCACGCTGGCTTCCGGCTCCAGGGGCGCCTGGTGGTTGATCTGGGTGCGGAACCGCGCCTCCACCACCGCCGCCGAGGCGGCCAGGGCCGCCGCCGCGTCGCCCTTGCGCAGGGGCTGGACGTAGCAGAGGTTGGGCCGGTCCGCGTGCACCTGGGGAGCGCCTTCGGCCATGGCCTCCTGGGGCGAGCCCAGGGCCGGCAGCAGCTGGTACTCCACCCGCACCGCCGCCGCCGCGGCCAGGGCCTCCTCCCGGGTCCGGGCCGCCACCGCCGCCACCGGATCCCCCACCTGCCGCACCTTGCCGTCGCACAGCACCGGGCGGTCGCCGACGATGTACTTGAGCCGGTTGGTGCCCCGGATGTCCTTGGCGGTGAGCACGCCCGCCACGCCGGGCATGCCTTCCGCCGCCGAAGTGTCGATGCCCAGGATCAGCGCGTGGGGGTGCGGGCTGCGCACCGCGGCCAGTTCCAGGGCTCCGGGCAGGTGGATGTCGCCGGTGAACTCGGCCGTGCCGCAGGCCTTGGCCATGGCCGACGGCCGCGGGTGGGAGACGCCCATCACGGCGCCGTCCGGGCGCGGGCGCACGGCCTCGGGGGTGGTCTCGCCGCGCAGGAATCGGCCGGCCAGTTTCACGGCGTCGATGATCTTGACGTAGCCCGTGCACCGGCAGAGGTTGCGCCGGTACGCATGCTTGATCTCCGCCGTGCTGGGGTCCGGGTTGGCGTCCAGCAGGGCCTTGGCGGCCAGGATCATGCCCGGGGTGCAGAAGCCGCACTGGATGGCCCCCGAGAGCACGAACGCCTCCTGGACCAGGTGCGGGTTGGCCGGGGTGCCCAGGCCCTCCACCGTGACGATCCGGGCGCCGTCCAGCTTGGCCACCTTGGTCACGCAGGCCAGCGCCGTGCGCCCGTCCACCAGCACCGTGCAGGCGCCGCACTGGCCCTTGCGGTCGCAGCCCTGCTTGACGCCGGTGAGGCGATGCCCCTCCCGCAGCAGGTCGATCAGCAGCAGGTCCGGGCCGGCCACCATCTGGCGAGGCCGCCCGTTGATGGTGAGGGTCACTTTGGCCATGGGAACTCCCTGGGGCCGCGCGGTGGCGCGGCCAGCGGAACTGGGTTCAAAGGGCTGGAGTCAGCGGGCCGCGGCGGTGCCGGCGGCAAGGAGCTGGAAGGATTCCTCCATGATATCGAACCCCCGGTCCAGCTGCTCGTCCGTGATGACCAGCGGCATGAGGGTGCGGATCACGTTGCCGAACTGGCCGCAGGACAGCAGCATGAGCCCCCGCTCGTAGCACAGCTTGACCAGCTCCTTGGTCGCTTCGGCGGCCGGAGCCTTGGTCTCCCGGTCCTTGACCAGCTCCAGGGCCAGCATGGGCCCCTTGCCGCGCACGTTGCCGATCAGCTCGAAACGCTGCTGCATGGCCTCCAGGCGCGCCCGGGCGCGCGCGCCCAGGGCCTCGGCCCGCTTGAGGAAGCCTTCCTCTTCCAGGATCTCCAGCACGGCGAGGGCCGCGGCGCAGGCGATGGGGTTGCCGGCGAAGGTCCCCCCCAGGCCCCCGGCGTGGACGCTGTCCATGATCTCGGCCCGGCCGGTGACCGCGCTCAGAGGCAGGCCGCCGCCCAGGCTCTTGGCGGTGAGGATCATGTCCGGCACCACGCCCCAGTGGTCGATGGAGTACATCTTCCCGGTGCGCCCCATGCCGCTCTGGATCTCGTCGATGATGAAGACGATCCCGTGCTTGCGGCAGATGGACTGGAGCTTGGCGAAGTATTCCGGCGGCGGTGTGACGAACCCCCCCTCCCCCTGGATGGGCTCGGCGATGAGGGCCGCCACGTTCTCCGGGGCCACGTGCCCCACGAAGAAGTCCTCCAGGTAGTCCGCGCAGGCCACCCCGCACCCCGGGTACTGCTTGCCGAACGGGCAGCGGTAGCAGTTGGCGTTGGGCATGTGGTAGACCTCGGGGGCGAACGGGCCGAACCCGAACTTGTACGGCTTGACCTTGCTGGTCAGGGTCATGGTGAGCAGGGTGCGCCCGTGGAAACTGCCCTCCAGGGCGATGATGGCCGGGCGCCCGGTGGCGTAGCGGGCGATCTTGATGGCGTTCTCCACCGCCTCGGCGCCGCTGTTGGCGAGCATGGTCATCTTGTGGAAGTCGCCGGGGGTGATGGCGTTGAGCTTCATGGCCAGCTGGATGTACGGTTCGGTACACGGCCACCGCGAAGCAGGCGTGGGTCAGCTTCTCCGCCTGGGCCTTGATGGCCGCCACCACCTTGGGGTGGGTATGGCCCACGTTCAATACCCCGATGCCTCCGCCGAAATCGATGAGTTCCCGGCCGTCGCAGTCCACCAGGGTGGCGCCCCTGGCTTCCCGTATCGCTGCCGTGGCGCTGGACGTGCCCTTGGGCACGTGCCGGGCCCGGAGGGCTTGGAGTTCAGAGAAAGACATGGCCATGGGGACCTCCTGAAGGCTGATGGGGGGAGATCAGTCATGAAGCATATGTCGTACCAGGCCCGGATCCGGCCTCAGGCCCCACGCCTCCCCGTCCGGAACCTATCTTTGGAGAGGATGAGGCACTTGCGTCCTTGCATATCCCATGCAAAAGAGAATAATGCCCACATGACTATGCTAAATTCATTCGACCCGTCCCTGCATGGGCTCCTGGACGCCTTTGGCGTCCCGTGGGAGCGCTTCGCGGACAACCTGCTGGAGGCCAGCAAGAACGGCTGCATCGCCGTGGCCGGAACCGGCGTGGTGGTCTACGCCAACCGCCTGGCCCGGGATGAGCTGGGAATCCGGCTGGGCGCGCCCGTGGCCGAGCTGATGCCCGAGCTGCCGCCGCGCCTGGAGGCGGTGCTGGCGGGAGCGGAGGATCCGGGCGGGGCGCTGCTGCGCCAGGGCGAACGCTTCTACCTGAGCAAGGTGTCCCGGATCCAGGTGGACGGCGCGATGCTGGGGACGCTGTGCGTGTTCATCGACATGACCCTGTTCGAGAGCACGGACCGGCAGATGCGCGCCTACGCCGAGCTGGCCCGCCAGCAGGACGCCATTCTCAACGGCCTGTCCGAGGGCCTGTGGATCTGCGACGACCAGGCCAACGTGCTGCGCATCAACCCGGCCTCGGAGCGGCTGAACGGCATCAAGGCCGGGCAGGTGGTGGGCCGCAACATGCAGGAGCTGGTGGACAGCGGCATGTTCGACCGCTCCGCCACCCTGGAAGTGCTGCGCCGCAAGGCCCCCGTGGCCCTGCTCCAGACCCGCCAGGGGCGCAAGCTGGCCCTCAACGGGATCCCGGTGCTGAACGAGGCGGGGGAGGTGACCCACGTGGTGGTGACCGAGCGGGACGTGACCGAGATCGAAGCCCTGCACGCGGAGCTGGAAGAGCAGGAGGCCATGAAGGACCGCATCCGCGACCGCATGCTGGAGATGCAGCTGGAGGACGTGGAATCGCGCCGGATCATCGCCCGCAGCCCGTGCATGCAGAAGGCCCTGCGGCACGCCTTCAAGGTGGCCGCGGTGGACTCCACGACGCTGATCCTGGGGGAATCGGGGGTGGGCAAGGAACTCATCGCCGACCTCATCTACAAGTATTCCGAGCGGGCCGGCAAGCCCCTGGTGAAGATCAACTGCGGAGCCATCCCCGAGTCCCTGCTGGAAGCGGAGCTGTTCGGCTACGAGAAGGGGGCCTTCACCGGGGCCCAGGTCAAGGGCAAGCCGGGCTATTTCGAGCTGGCCGACGGCGGGATCATCTTCATGGACGAGATCGCCGAACTGACGCCCTCCGCCCAGGTGAAGCTGCTGCGCTTCATGGAGGACGGGCGGGTCATGCGGGTGGGCGGCACCCTCACCCGCAAGCTCAACGTGCGCATCCTGGCCGCCACCCACCAGGACCTGCAGACCATGGTGGACCGGGGCGCCTTCCGCCTGGACCTGTACTACCGGCTGAGCGTCATCCCCATCTCCCTGCCGCCGCTGCGGGAGCGCACCGACTGCATCCTGCCCCTGCTGAACCACTACACGGCCTTCTTCGCCGAGCGCATGGGGGTGCACCGGCGCCTCACCAAGGCCGCCAGCGACGCGCTCCTGGCCTATCCCTGGCCCGGCAACGTGCGCCAGCTGGCCAACCTCTGCGAGCGGCTGGTGGTCATGTCCGAGTCGGACCTCATCGGCCTTTCGGACCTGCCCCCGGACATCCTGGGGCAGACCGGCATGGCCCCCCTGGCGGCCGTCGGCCCCGAGGAGCTCACCCTGGCCCAGGCCCTGGAGAGCACCGAGCGCACCCTGCTGCTGGAGGCCCGCCAGCGCCACGGCCGGCAGGTGGAGATGGCCCGGGTCCTGGGGGTGGACCAGTCCACCGTGGCCAGGAAAATGAAGAAGTACGGCATCGCCTAGTAAAGTTCCATGAACACACCCCCCCTTCCCCTTGCCGGAATGCTGGATTTCGAGTGCCGGTTGAACCTGGATATGCAAATCAGCATATAAGACTCGCCCCTCTGAAACCCCTCCCCGATCCCTCCGGTTCCCAAAGAGTCCTTCATCTGCTTGACCCCGCCCGCCCGGCACGGTTCTCGCTTATTTGAGAGCCTAACCCTCGCCAGTGATGGTGACTTCGCAGACCAGGAGGCAACCAATGCAATGCTCCAAAGGCTTGGCTCTACTTGCCGCTTCAACGCTGGCCATCGTGGCCGGCGCCCAGGAGGCGCGGGACTATTACAAGATCGGGGTTGTCTGCGAGCTGTCCGGCGACACCGTCACCGGCGGCAACGTGTGCAAGCGCGGCTACGACCTCTGGGCCCAGGAGGTCAATGCCCAGGGCGGCATCAAGGTGGGCAGCAAGAAGTTCAAAGTGCAGCTGTTCTACGGCGACTCCCAGTCGAACCCGTCCACCGGCGCCGCCGCGGCGGAGCGCCTGATCACCCAGGAGCACGTTGACTTCATGTTCGGGCCCTACACTTCCGGCTGCGCCATCGCCGTCGGCCCGGTGGTGGAAAAGTACAAGGTCCCGATCATCAACGGCTCCGCCGAGTCCCCGAACGTCTGGCTGCAGCACTTCAAGTACAGCTTCGGCGCCATCCCGCCGGTCAACTTCACCGGCGCCATGGCCATCCAGACCCTGGCGAAGCTGGAGCCCAAGCCCAAGACCGCGGTGGTGTTCGGCTCCAACGACACCTTCTCCAAGGCCACCGCCACGGCCTTCAACGCCGAGTGCGAGAAGCAGGGCATCAAGGTGTTCAAGTTCGACATCGTGCCCGAAGGCCAGGACCTGACCCCGCTGCTCTCGGCCATGAAGGGGCTGCGCCCCGACATCATCGCCTTCGGCGGGCACGACGAGGAGCTGATCAACCTGGTGAAGGACCTGCGCCAGATCGACTACACCCCCAAGGCGGTGCTGATGCACTACGGGGTCACCGAGCCGGCCTTCGTGGACGCCCTCAAGAACGACGCCAACCAGGTGTTCGGCGGCGCGGTGTGGGACGAGGCCACCAAGACGTCCAGCAAGATCCTGTGGAAGGATTCCCAGGCCTACGCCAACGCCGCCAAGAAGGCCTTCGGCGTGCCGGCCGACTACACCCAGGCCGGGTGCTCGGTGTCCGGGATCATCTTCCAGGAGGCCGTGGCCAAGCTCAACGCCCCGCCGCCGCTCAACGAAGCCACCCGGGAGAAGCTGATCCCGGTCCTGGAGGCCCTTGACCTGCAGACCTTCTACGGCCGCATCAAGTTCGCCACCGAGGGCGACTTCTACCATGCCAACGTCGGCATCAGCCCCTTGACGGTGCAGATCCAGAACGGCGTGGTGAAGACCGTCGGTCCGGCCGCGGTCGCGGAAGTCAAGGCCCAGTACCCCATGACTCCCTGGAGCCAGCGCTGACCTGAGTTGAACCAGCCGGGAAACCCGCGCCTGAGCGCGGGCTTCCCGGCCCTCGCCTACCCATCGGTCCCCGGCCGGAGGAAACCCCATGGAACTATTGCCGCAAGCCCTCATCGACGGCATCATGCTGGGCGCCATCTACATCAACATCGCCATAGCCTTCTCCCTGGTCTACGGGGTGCTGCACATCATCGATTTCGCGGTGGGCGAGTGGATCATGCTCGGGGCCTTCACCGGCTACCACCTCACCCTGCTCACCCATGTGGAGCCCTTCCTGCTCCTGCCCATCATCTTCGTCATCTTCGCCGGCCTGGGGCTGCTGCTCCAGCCGCTGATCCAGCGGGTGCTCTCGGGCCACAAAGGCAACCCCACCCTCATGGCCCTGGTGTTCACCTTCGGCCTGGCGCTGATGGTGCGCGGCCTGGCCCAGACCTTCTTCGGCTTCTACAGCCACTCCATCCCGTCCCATTTCTCGGCCGGGTCGTTCTTCTTCCAGAGGGGAAGCTTCTTCGTGACCATCTCCTCGGTGCGGCTCCTGGGGCTGGTCTATGCGGTGGTCCTCACCCTGCTGCTGAACCTCATGCTGCGCAAGACCGACTTCGGCCTGGCCATCCGGGCCCTGGCCATGCAGAAGGAAGCCGCCGGCCTCATGGGGGTGAACGCCAAGCGGACCAACCGTTGGCTGTTCGCCATCTACGTGGGCGTCACCGCCATGACCGGGGTGCTGATCGGCGTCATCCTCTCGGTGGCCTCCAAGATGGGCCCGGAGAACTCCATCCTGGCCTTCTTCGTGGTGGTGCTGGCGGGCATGGGCTACCTGGCCGGGGTGCCGGCGGCGGCCTTCCTGCTGGGCATCATCCAGTCCATCTTCCTGGTCTACCTGGATCCCGGCTACACCATGATGGCGGTGTTCGGAATCCTCTACCTGATCCTGCTGGTCTCCCCCACCGGCATGTTCCGCAGAGGGATGTGACGCCATGACCCCCATCTCCAAAGACCGGCGCCTGATCATTTCCCTGGTGGTGTTCGCGGCCGCCGTGCTGCTGCCCGCCGTCCTCCACGACACCTTCTGGCTGCGGGTGACCACCGAAGCGATCATGTGGGTCGGCCTGGCCCTGGGCTTCGACGTGATCGCCGGCTACACCGGCTACCTCAATTTCGGGCACCAGGCCTTCTTCGGCATCGGCGCCTACACCACGGCCATGCTCATGATGAAGGCCCACTGGCCGTTCCTGCTGGCCATGCCGGCCGGCGGAGTCGTGGGCGCGGCGGCCGCCCTGATCATCGGCATCCCCACCCTGCGCCTGCGCGGGGCCTATTTCGCCATCGCCACCTGGGCCGTGGCGCGGGCGGTGCAGCAGGGCGCCCTGGTGGCGTCCTTCACCGGCGGCCCGGACGGCATGCGCACCACCGCCTTCCTGAACCCCCAGTACTTCTACTACGTGATGCTGGCCGTGGTGGCCGCCACCTTCTTCGGGCTGTGGTTCCTGCTGGAGCGGGCTCCCTTCGGGCTCAAGCTGAAGGCGGTGCGGGAGGACCAGGAGAGCGCCAAGGCCCTGGGGCTCAACCCCACCATCCTGAAGATCAAGGCCTTCATGCTGTCGGCCATCCCCACGGCCCTGTGCGGCGGGGTGTTCGCCTACTGGGTCACCTTCATCGACCCGAACTCGACCCTGGGCGACCTGCTCAGCGACCAGGCCCTGGTGATGGTCATCTTCGGGGGCATGGGCACCCTGGTGGGGCCGGTCATCGGCGCCGTGCTGATCTTCATGTTCAAGACGCTGTTCTGGGCCTACCTGTCGGCCTACGAGGTGCTGTACCTGATCATCCTGGGCGCGGTGATCGCCCTGTCGGTGGTGTTCCTCCCGGACGGCGTGATGGGCATCGCGTTCCGCCGCCGGCGCGGGCGGGCCGCCCCGACGGTCCCGCAACCCGCGGCGACCCCCACCGAGAAGGAGGCGTGAGGCCATGGCGGAACCCATCCTGAGAGTCGAGAAGGTCAGCAAAGCCTTCGGCGGGCTCACGGCCGTCAACGAGGTATCCTTCGAGATGATGCCCGGAGAGATCCTGGGGCTGATCGGCCCCAACGGGGCCGGCAAGACCACCCTGTTCAATGTCATCAGCGGCTACTACCGGCCCACCCGGGGCAAGGTCTTCTTCAAGGGCCACGACATCAGCCACAAGCCGCCCTACTACCTGGCGGGCCAGGGGATCGGGCGGACCTTCCAGGTGGTGAAGCCCTTCGCCGGGCTGACCGTGCTGGAGAACATCACCATCGCCTCGTTCCTGAAGCATCCCCGCCGGGCCCAGGCGGAAGCCCACGCCTGGAAGGTGCTGGAATTCACCGGGCTGGCGGACCGCGCCAAGGTGCAGGCGGCCAGCCTCACTCTGGCCGGGCGCAAGCGTCTGGAGATCAGCAAGGCCCTCGCCCTGGAGCCCACCTTCCTGCTCCTGGACGAGGTGGTGGCGGGCCTCAACCCCACCGAAGCGGACCGCACCATCGAGCTGATCCTCAAGGTGCGGGACCAGGGCATCACCATCCTGGTGGTGGAGCACATCATGCGGGTCATCATGGGCATCAGCGACCGCCTGGTGGTGCTCAACTTCGGCCAGAAGATCGCCGAGGGCAGCCCCGCCGGAGTGGCCGCCGACCCGGGCGTCATCCAGGCCTACCTGGGGGAGGAGCACGTATGATCGCGTTGGAAGTCTCCCACGTGGCCGCCGGCTATGGCCTCACCCAGGTCCTCTGGGACATCTCCTTCTCGGTGAACAAGGGCCAGCTGGTGGCCCTCATCGGCGCCAACGGCGCCGGCAAGACCACCACGCTCAAGACCATCTGCGGGACCGTCCAGGCCACCTCCGGGACCATCCAGTACAACGGGGCCGTCATCAGCGGCAAGCCCGTGCACAAGGTGGTGGAGCTGGGCCTGGCCCTGATCCCCGAAGGGCGGCTGCTGTTCGGCAAGATGACCGTGGAGGAGAACCTCAAGGCCGGCTGCTACCTCAACCGCGCCAAGGGGCGCAAGGACGTCAACCTGGCCCGGGTCTACGAGCTCTTCCCGATCCTCAAGGCCCGCCGCACCCAGCCCGCCGAGACCCTTTCGGGAGGCGAGCAGCAGATGCTGGCCATCGGCCGGGGGCTGATGCAGGATCCCGACCTGATCATGTTCGACGAGCCCAGCCTGGGCCTGTCCCCCATCCTGGTGCGGGAGATCTTCGAGATCATCAAGAACCTGCACCAGGAGGGCCTGACCATCTTCCTGGTGGAGCAGAACGTCAAGCAGACCCTCAAGGTGGCGGACTACTGCTACGTCATCGAGAACGGCCGGGTTGTGCAGGAAGGCACGGGCGCGGCGCTGGAGGCGGATCCCAAGGTGCGGGAGGCGTACCTGGGGGTGTGAGCCCGGGAGCCTTAGATCCCCCGGCGTCGGCCCGGTTCAGCCCGCCCCGCCTTCCCGGCGCCGTTCCTCCACCAGGTCCGCCAGGGCCTTGTTGCCGTGGGGGTCGGACGGGTCGGCCAGGCCGGCCACCACGCCCTGGCGGTCGGCGGGCTCGCGGTTCTGGCTGAGCTTCCACTTGCCTTCGATCCGGGCGATGGGGATCTCCACGCCGATGATGGCCTCCATCTGTTTGGCGATGAAGTCGGCGGGGGCGTCGCCCACGGCCCAGGGGCGCAGGCGGGGATGCTCCTGGGCGGAAGTGAGGTCCTCCAGCAGGCGCTGCAGCCAGCCCGGATCCTCCGTCACCACCGGCTGGCCCCAGGCCTGCACGGCGATGTAGTTCCAGGTGGGGACCACCTTGCCGGTGAGCTGCTTGTTGGGATACCAGTTGGGGGTGATGTAGCCCTGTTCCCCCTGGAACAGGGCCATGCACTCGGTGGCAGCCTGCAGGTCCCGCCAGTGGGCGTTGTTCCGGGCCAGGTGGGCGCGCAGGGTGCCGTTGGGCCCCTCCTCCGGGTAGACCAGGAAGGGCAAGGGGGAGGCGGACAGGCCTCCGGGTCCGGCGGCGACCAGCCAGCCCAAGGGGTGGGAACGGATCAGGTCGTGCATGACCTGGACCCGGGTTTCCTGGAAGGCGGACGGTATGTACATGGATAACCCCGTGGAGGTGGTGGAAATAAGTGTTGCACGTCCCGTGCCACCCAGGCCGCCCCCGGAACGTGCGCGCCGCCGGGCGGCGCCCCATAATGACTCGGGAGGGTCAATCATGCTTGAAGTCGTCTGTCTCTCCACCTGCCTCCTGTTCACCGGCTCCATGCGCGAGTTCGGCGGCGGCGGCCCCGCCAGCGCCAACCACGAGGACCTGAAAGAGCCCAGGGTGGGGATATCCACCAAGCAGGATGTCTGGCGCCTTTGGGGCAAACCCGCCGAGGAACGCAAGGACAAGGTGCATACCATCGCCAGCTGGAATCGGGGCAAAGTGACGGTCGTCCTGACCTTCAACGACAACCTGGACATCCTGGTGGACCGCAAGGTGCTCAAGAACTAGAGGCCAATGCATAGATATTTCATTTCCAGGAATTCCTCGATCCCGTATCTGGATCCTTCCCGTCCCAGCCCGGATTCCTTCACCCCGCCGAAGGGCGCCACGGCGCTGGACACCAGGCCGGTGTTGAGGCCCACGATGCCGTACTCCAGGGCCTCGGCCACCCGCCAGCTGCGGGCCAGGTCCCGGGTGTAGAAGTAGGCGGCCAGGCCGTACGGGGTGTCGTTGGCCAGGCGGATGGCCTCCTCCTCGCTGCGGAAGCGGAACAGGGGCGCCACCGGGCCGAAGGTCTCCTCCCGGGCCACGGCCATGGCCGGGGTGACCTCGGCCAGGACCGTGGGCTGGAAGAAGGTGCCCCCCAGGGGGTGGCGGGCCCCGCCCAGGACCACCCGGGCACCCTTGCCCAGGGCGTCGGCGATGTGCTCCTCCACCTTCTCCACCGCGGCCAGGTCGATGAGCGGCCCCTGCTCCACCCCGGGCTCGAAGCCGTCCCCCACTTTCAGTCGCGCCGCCGCTGCCGCCAGGCGCTCGGCGAAGGGCCCGTAGACCCCCTCCTGGACCAGGAACCGGTTGGTGCACACGCAGGTCTGCCCGGTGTTCCGGAACTTGGACGCGACCGCTCCGGCCACCGCCGCGTCCAGGTCGGCGTCGTCGAAGACGATGAAGGGGGCGTTGCCGCCCAGTTCCAGGGACACCCTCTTCACGGTGGCGGCGCACTGCTCCAGCAGCTGCTTGCCGATTTCCGTGGACCCCGTGAAGGTGAGCTTGCGCACCGCGGGGTTGCCGGTCAGCTCCTGGCCGATGGGGCCCGCGGCGCCGGTGACCACGTTGAACACCCCGGGCGGGAGCCCCGCCCGTTCCCCCAGCTCCGCCAGGGCCAGGGCCGAGAAGGGGGTGCTGGAGGCCGGCTTGAGCACCAGGGTGCACCCGGCCGCCAGGGCCGGCCCGGCCTTGCGGGTGATCATGGCCGCCGGGAAGTTCCAGGGGGTGATGGCCGCCACCACCCCCACCGGCTCCTTGAGCACCAGGATGCGCTTGCCGGGTTCCTGGGCGGGGATGGTGTCGCCGTAGACGCGCTTGCCTTCCTCGGCGAACCATTCCAGGAACGAGGCGGCGTAGGCGATCTCGCCCCGGGATTCGGCCAGGGGCTTGCCCTGCTCGGCGGTCATGAGGGCGGCCAGGTCCTCCTGGCTGGCCATGACCAGGTCATGCCAGCGCCTCAGGATGGCGGAACGTTCGGCGGCGCTGCGGCTCCGCCAGGCGGGCAGCGCCTCCTGGGCCGCCGCCACCGCCCGCCGGGCCTCGGCGGCGCCCATGCGGGGCACCCGGCCCAGCTCCTTGCCGGTGGCGGGGTTGGCCACCGGGCTGGTCTCCCCCGAATCAGCACTGGTCCAGCGCCCCTGGATGTAGCCCAGCTGGCGGAACAGGTTGTTGTCTTCCAGGAATTTCATAGCGCCCCCTAGTCTGACCGAGGCGGTCAGAGCCAATGTAAGGCGTTATATCCAGCATGTGTTATCGAATCCGGGCCGGCCGGCCGCAGAAAATAGCCCCTCAGTCCACCGCCGCCGCGATGGCCTTGCCCATCTCCGTCGTGCTGGCCTTGCCTCCCAGGTCCGGAGTGGTCGGCCCCTGCCCCACCACCCGCTCGATGGCCCGCATCACCGCCGCAGCGGCCTCCGGCTGGCCCAGGTGGTCCAGCATCATGGACCCGGCCCAGATCTGGCCGACCGGATTGGCGATGCCCCGGCCGGCGATGTCCGGAGCGGAGCCGTGCACCGGCTCGAACATGGAGGGATGGGCCCGCTCGGGGTTGAGGTTGGCGGAGGGGGCGATGGCGATGGTGCCGGCGCAGGCCGGGGCCAGGTCGGACAGGATGTCCCCGAACAGGTTCGAGCCCACCACCACGTCGAACCACTGGGGGTTGCGCACGAACTGGGCGGTGAGGATGTCGATGTGGAACTGGTCGGTGCGCACCGTCGGGTACTGGGCCGCCATGGCCCGGAAACGCGCATCCCAGAATGGCATGGTCATGGTGATGCCGTTGGACTTGGTGGCCGAGGTCACGTGCCCGCGGCGCTTCAGGGCCTGCTCGAAGGCGTAGCGCAGGATCCGGTCCACGCCCCGGCGGGTGAACACGCTCTCCTGCACCACCCGCTCATCCTCGGTGCCCTCGTTCTCGTGGCGGCCGATGGAGCTGTATTCCCCTTCGGTGTTTTCGCGCACGACCATCATGTCGATATCGCCGGGGTTGCGTCCGGCCAGGGGCGAGGCCACCCCGGGCATCAGCCGCACCGGGCGGACGTTGGCGTACTGGTCGAAGCCCCGGCGGATGGGGATCAGCAGGCCCCACAGCGAGACGTGGTCGGGCACCCCCGGGTAGCCCACCGCCCCCAGGAACACCGCCTCGAACGGGCGCAGCTGCTCCAGGCCGTCCTCAGGCATCATGCGCCCGTGCTTGGCGTAGTATTCGCAGGACCAGTCGAAGTGGCGCCAGTCGATGGCGAACCCGTACCGGGCGGCTGCGGCATCCATGACCCGGATGCCTTCGATCATCACTTCTTTGCCGATGCCGTCTCCGGGGATGGAGGCGATGCGCAGGGTACGGGCCATAGGGGCCTCCTAGAGGGTGTGGCCGGCCAGGTGCGGGCCTGGTCCAATCTGGATGGTGAGCCCATGGTATTCCCTCCCGCCGGTATGCGTTGCCGAAGACGGCCGCCGCGGCGGCATAAAATTGTCCTGCCCGGTGCCGGGCGGGCCTTTTGCTGGTCCGGGCTTGGCCAATCGCCAGCCGCCAGGCCGGCGATGCGGGGCCATGCATTGACAAAGAAGGAAAAATCAACAAAATGGCTCAATAATCACCTCGGTTTCCGAAGGCGATCCGCTTTGATCCATGACCCCGGTCCAGATCCCGGGGTACCTGAGGAGGCTTCATGAAACGCCTGGTTTCCATCGCCATGGCCCTGGTGGCCACGGCCGGTCTGTACGCCCAGAGCCCCTCCCTGGATCTCGAAGCCAAGTTCGTGAAGGTCCTGCTCACCTCCGCCGGCCAGTTCGGCTTCTGCTGCAACGACGAGGCTCTCAAGAAGAAGCTGGAGGACATGGGGATCTCCGTCGGGCCCGGGTTCAAGTTCGCCTGGGGTTCGTCCGAGCCGGAAGTGCGGGCCCTGAAAGCCCAGGACCGGTTCATCATCTGCGCCAACGTGGAATGGCTCAAGTCGGGCGCCAGCATGGCGGTGGTGGAAGAAGGGGGCAAGCCGCAACTGTACCTGCACACCGCCAACGCCAAGGCCTCGGGGGTCACCCTTTCGGACGCCATCACCCGGATCGCCAAGAAGATCTGAGGCAGGGCCCTCGAATGGGCGGGACCCATTCCTTCCGTCACTCCGCTTCAGGGGCGGGTTGAGGGTTCCGAATGGATCCCGGCCTTTCGGCGCATGCGGGCAAAAGCATGGAAGCGCTGAGCAGGCAGAGCAACACAGAGACCGCAGAGGTGCACCACCCTTTTCACGTCAGGCATGACCTGCCTGGGCCTGCTCAGCGCACTCTGTGTTGCTCAGCGCTTCCTTTTTTTTCCCCTGCATCTGCCGACGCGCTGGGATAGCCGGATTCGACCGTCCTGACTTGAGCCGCGGCGCCGGGCCGGGGCCGTGCTGCCAGTTCGATCGACACCTATCAAAATTTTAATAAATTATTTCTAATAACTTGTTTCCTGCTTAGACTGGCTTTTGAGGTGCTCCTTGAGTCCAGGCTATTTCTGCGATCTGGAATATATTGATTATTTTTACGATGGCCTGAGCCCCTGGTACCTGGACTACCTGGCCGCCCTGCGCGGGTTCCCCCGCCTGGACCCGGGTGGGGACTTCGACTACTGCGAACTGGGCTGCGGCTCAGGGTTGAGCCTGATCATCCACGCCGCCGCCAACCCCGGGGCCCGGTTCGTGGGGGTGGACCTGAACCGGGACCACATCCAGCGGGCTTTGGCCACCGCCAAGGCCGGCCAGGTGGGCAACGCCACCTTCCTGGAAGAGGATTTCGCCCACCTCCTGGAACGGGACCTGCCCAGGTTCGACGTGATCGTCCTGCACGGCGTGTATTCCTGGGTGAGCCCGGGCATCCGCAAGGAGATCCAGGCCTTCATCGCCCACCGCCTGAAGCCCGGCGGTCTGGTCTACAACAGCTACAACGCGCTCCCCGGCTGGTCCCAGCAGATTCCCATCCGGGAGATCATGGTCACCCACGTGGACGGCATGCCCGGCGGCACCCTGGAGAAGGTGGCCAAGGGCGTCGAGCACCTGCGCCTGCTCCGGGACGCCGGGGCGGCCTCGGTGAACACCGGGCCCCAGGTGAAGGGGCTGGTGGACCACATCCTGAGCGCGGATCCCCGCTACGTCGCCCACGAGTACTTCACTCCGTACTGGGAGGCCTACTGGTTCCGGCAAGTGCACGAGGACATGCGCCGGGTCGGGCTCACTTTCGTGGGCTGCCTGCCCATCAGCATGAACTACGGGGCCTTGTGCCTGCCCCAGCAGCTGCACGCCGTGTTCGAGAACCTGCCCAGCCGGGCGGCGTTCGAGACCCGCAAGGACCTGGTGCTGAACACGGTGTTCCGCCGGGACGTGTACTGCCTGGGCAAGGAGCAGCCGTCCCGGGGGGGCCGCCTGGACGGCGTGACCCTGGGCTCGTTCCGGAACCGGGAGCAGTTCGAATTCAAATTCGAGTGCAAGGCCAACGTCATCCGGATGGACGGCGGAATCTTCCCCAGGCTGGCCGACCTGCTGGCCGGGAGCCGCATGGCCGTGGAGGAGGTGCTGGCCCACCCGTCCCTGGCGGGCCAGGCCCCGGAGGCTATCCTGCAGGGGCTGGAGGTGCTGGCGGCCTCCGGCCAGGTGGCGCCCTGCGCCCCCGGTCCGGCGCCGGCCGCAAAGGGGTTGTCCGCCCTCAACCGCCACCTCCTTGAACGGGACGCCGCCGTAGCCCGGTCCGTGTCCCTGGCCTGCCCCGGGTACGGCACCGGCATGACCCTGCCCCCGGTGGACGCCCTGATCGCCTACGGCATCCACGAGGCCGGGCTGGACGGCGCCGCCGGCTGGATCCGCCGGTGGGCCCAGGACCACCAGCTGCAGCTGGAGGCCCAGGACAGCACCGCGCCCCTGGACCAGCAGGTGCGGGACCGGGCCAAGGTCCTGCCTTTGGCGCAGCTGGGCGTCAGTGGGTGAGCACCGCCTGGAGGAACGTGCGGGTCCTGGCTTCCCGGGGCGCGGAGAAGACCTGGGCGGGGGGCCCCTGCTCGATGATGGCCCCCTGGTCCATGACCACCACCGTGTCCGCCACCTCCCGGGCGAACCCCATCTCGTGGGTCACCACCAGCATGGTCATCCCTTCGGCGGCCAGGGCCTTGATGACCTGCAGGACCTCGCCCACCAGTTCCGGATCCAGGGCCGAGGTGGCCTCATCGAACATCATCACCTTGGGCTTCATGGCCAGGGCCCGGGCGATCGCCACCCGCTGCTTCTGGCCCCCCGAAAGGGTGCCGGGGTAGACCTGGGCCTTTTCCTCCAGGCCCACCTTGCGCAGGAAGTCCCGGGCCTCCTGGTCCGCCTGGCGATGGGTCAGCCGCCCAAGGGAACGCGGCGCCAGGGTGATGTTCTCCAGGACGGTCAGGTGGGGGAACAGGTTGAAGGACTGGAAGACCATGCCCACGTCGGTGCGCACCTGGTTGAGGCGGGCGTCGTCGATCAGCCGCCCGTCCTCCAGCAGGGGATGGCCGCAGATGCGCACCGTGCCCCGCTCGGCGGCCTCCAGGCCGTTCAGGCAGCGCAGGAACGTGCTCTTGCCCGAGCCGCTGGGACCGATGATCACCACCACCTGGGACGCCTCCACGGTGAGGTCGAGGTCCTGCAGCACCTGGTGGGCGCCGAAGGACTTGCCCAATCCCTTCACTTCCACGATGGCCTGGCTCACAGCACCCTCCCTTCGGCGCGCAGGGTCCGCTCGGTGCGGCGCAGGATCAGGGTCGTGACGCTGGTGAGCAGCAGGTAGATGAAGGCGATCGCCAGGTACACCTCCAGCGACCGGTAGGACACGCTGATGATCTTCTCCCCCTCGTGCATCACGTCGTCGATGGTCAGCAGCGAGACCAGGGCCGAATTCTTGATCAGGGCGATGAACTCGTTGCCCAGGGGGGGAATCATCCGCACGAAGGCCTGGGGCAGGATCACCTTGCGCATGGCCATGCGGTAGGGCATGCCCAGGGACCGGGCCGCCTCCATCTGGCCCCGGTCGATGGACTGGATGGAGCCCCTGACGATCTCCGAGACGTAGGCGCCGCTGTAGATCCCGAGGCCCAGCACCCCACACAGGAAGGCCGGCAGCAGGATCCCGAACTGGGGCAGCCCGAAGAACAGCAGGAACAGCTGCACCAGCAGCGGTGTGCCCCGGATGAAGGTCAGGTAGGCGGTGCAGATGCCGTAGATGATCCGGCGCCCGGGCGACAGCCGGCCCATGCCCACCAGCAGCCCGAGCAGACAGCCGAGGCCCAGGGAAGCGGCCGTCACTTCCACCGTGACCAGCGCGCCGGTGGCGAGCGACCGCCAGCCCTGCCAGACGGGAGAGAAATCCAGCGCCATGGAAGCCTAGCCCCGCAGCTTCACTGGGCCGAGCCGAACCACCGGGCCACCAGGGCGTTGTAGGTGCCGTCGGCCTTCAGCTTCGCCAGCGCCTGGTTCATCTGGGCCAGGAGGGCGGTCTCGTCCTGGCGCACAGCGTAGCCGTAGAGTTCGGAGGTCAGGGCCTTGGGCAGCACCCGGACCGTGGGCTGGGCCTTGGCGAATTCGCCCGCGGCGGGCCGTCCGGTCACCACCGCATCCACCCGCCCGGTCAGGAGCAGGTCGAACATCTCCTGGTTCTTCTCCACCTCGACCCGCTGCACGGCCGGGTAGTTCTCCTTGAGGAAGTTCACCGACTTGGTGCCCACCTGCACCGAGACCTTCTTGCCCGCCAGGTCCTCGGGCCCGTTGATGGCCTTGTTGTCCCTGCGCACGATCACCACCAGCCCGCCGGTGAAGTAGGTGTCGGTGAACGCCACCACCTTGCGCCGCTCGTCGGTCATGTAGATGGCCGAAGCGGCCACGTCGAACCGGTGGGCGATCAGCCCCGGGATCAGCCCCTTGAAGTCGATGTCGATCCACTGGACCTGCCGGCCCATCACCTTGGCCATGGCATCGATGAGGTCGATGTCGAACCCCGTGCGCTTGCCGCTCTGCATGAACTCCATGGGCGGGAAGGTGGCGTCGGTGGCCACCCGGAGCGGTTCCGCGGCGGCCATCTGAAGGCAGAAGGCCAGGGCGAGGGCGGTGGCCAGGGCGGAGAACAGGCGGCGCATGCTCATGGGATACCTCAAGTTGGGAAAGATTGCCGTTGGACCGAAAGTGCAGCCCGGAAACAAGATCCTCCCAACATGCCAGCCGGGCGACAGTTGATCAATATCAAATTCCTTCGCGTCCAGGTTCCGCCTTTTCGTCCGTCCATCCCGTTGGTTTGGAAAAGCGCCTCCGGGCCGCCGGATGCTCTTGGGGTGGGGGCCCAGAGGCGCTTTTCCAAACCAACGGCGGGGTGATCCAAAGGACCCCATTCCCCGGCCTCGTCAGGCTCCCCCGAAAGCCTGCCCCATCCCAGCGGAAAACGGTCGGGACCACCCCCGTTGTCTTGGCCAAGTGCCTCTGGGCCCCCACCACCCGAGCAGACGTCGGCCCAGAGGCACTTGGCCAAGACAACGGAACGGACGGACGCAGGACGGGGACCCGAACCCAACAACCGCTACCGCACCTGAGGCCAACGGGACGAGGCGTCTTCGCGGAGCTTGAACTTCTGGATCTTGCCGCTGGCGGTCATGGGGTAGCGGTCGATGAAGGCGATGTACTTGGGGATCTTGTGCCGGGCGATCCGGCCCCGGCAGTAGTCCTGCACGTCCGATTCCTGCACCGAGGCCCCGGCCTGGAGGATGATGTAGGCGGCCACCTCCTCCCCGTAGGCGTGGGACGACACGCCCACCACCTGGACGTCCGAGATGCCTGGCAGGTGATGCAGGAACTCCTCCACTTCCTTGGGGTAGATGTTCTCCCCGCCCCGGATGATCATGTCCTTGAGGCGCCCGGTGACCTTGTAGTAGCCCTGGGCGTCCATGATGCCGATGTCCCCGGAATGGAGCCAGCCGTTGGCGTCGATGCACTTCGCCGTCTCCTCGGGCATGTTGTAGTAACCCTCCATGTTCACGTAGCCCCGGCAGCACAGTTCCCCCGGCTGGTCCACGGGCAGGATCTCGCCGCTTTCCGGGGCGATCACCGCCACCTCCACCCCGGGCATGGCCCGACCGACGGTGGTGCACTTGCGCTCCAGGTCCGGCTCGTTGTAGAGGGTCTGGGTCATGCCCGGGCTGGACTCGGTCAGGCCGTAGACGATGGTCAGCTCGGCCATGTTCATCTTTTCCACGCACTCGCTCATGGTCTTGGCCGGACACGGGGACCCGGCCATGATGCCCGTGCGCAGGGTGCTGAAATTGAACCGGTGGAACAACGGATGCTCCAGCACGGCGATGAACATGGTCGGCACCCCATAGAGGGCCGTGCAGCGCTCCCGCTCCACGCTCATCATGACGTTCACCGGATCGAACCGCTCCAGCACCACCATGGTGGCCCCGTGGTTGACGCAGGCCATCACCGCCAGCACGCAGCCGAAGCAGTGGAACAGGGGCACCGGGATGCACAGCCGGTCCCGGCTGGAGAAATTCTGGTTGCGGCCGATCCAGTGGCCGTTGTTGAGGATGTTGGAGTGGGTGAGCTGCACGCCCTTGGGGAACCCGGTGGTGCCGGAGGTGTACTGCATGTTCACCACGTCGTGGCAGCCCAGGGAACGCTGGCGTTCCAGGTAGTCCTCTTCGCCCACCGTGACGGACAGGGCCATCACCTCGGGGATGGAGTACATGCCCCGGTGCTTTTCCGGCCCCAGGAAGAACACCCGCTTCAGGTGGGGATAGCGCGGGTTGCGCAACTCGCCCCGGGGCTGGACTTTGAGCTCGGGCACCAGCTCGTACAGGGTGGCCACGTAGTCCGTATCCCGGGTGCCGTCGAAGATGAACAGGTTCTCGGTCTCCGACTGGCGCAGCAGGTAGTCGATCTCCGCGGACTTGCAGTTGGTGTTGATGGTCAGGAGCACCGCGCCGATCTTGGCAGTGGCGAACTGCAGGGTCACCCAGTGGGGCACGTTGGTGGCCCAGATGGCCACCTTCTCGCCCTGGCCCACGCCCAGGGCCATCAGGCCCCTGGCCATGCGGTCCACCTCGTCCCGGAACTGGCTCCAGGTGAGGCGGTAGTCCCGGTCGGCGTAGACCACCGCGTCCTGGTCGGGGAGGGCGGCGGCGGTGGCGTCGAACACCTGGCCGATGGTCAGGTCCCGGGTGACGGCGGCGCCCGGGGGCACCGCGCCCATGGAGGCGGCGACGGCGAAAGGGCCCTGGGTGGGGGCCGTCCCCACCGGGGAGATGGCGCGGAACGGAGTCTCGGTCATGACAGGCCTCAGGACGGCTGGTAGACCACGGCGTAGGCGGTGGCGGGCCGGCCTCCGCCGGCGCTCACCGAGTGCGGCACCACCGAGTTGTAGTAGGCCGAGTCCCCGGGCTCCAGGAGGTGGCGTTCCTTGCCGTAGTGGATCACCAGTTGCCCGGACACGGCGATCAGGAACTCCTCCCCCTCGTGGCTGGTGAGGTGCACCGGCTCGTCCGGGCCGATCTCGATGTACAGCGGCTCCATGTGCCGGTCGGCCTTGCCCCGGCCCAGGGAGAAGTAGCGGATGTTGCCGTCGGCGGTGCCCAGGTGCTGGCGCGAGCCCGGCTTGCGGTCGGCGGCGCGGACGACGAGCGGGTCCGGACTGGGGTGGTCGTCCATGAAGGTGCCCAGGCGCTGGCCCAGCGCCCGGGACAGCTTGATGAGGACGCCCAGGGCCGGGTAGGCGTCGCCGGCCTCCACCGCGGCCAGCAGGCTGGAGTCCACCCCCGAGTTCACCGCCAGGTCAGCCTGGGACAGGCCCAGCCTCTCCCGGAAGGTGACGATGCGGGCGCCGAGTTGCTGGGCATGGGTCATAGGGGCCTCCCTGGGGGGATTCCCCTTTATCAGGCTGGGTTCCCCGCCGGGTCAAACGATAGGGACATCTATTCGAAAATCAAATAATAGGATTCCGGCCGGTCCTGATCGGGAGGTTTTCCAAGTCATCGCCCGTGTCCCGATCGGCGGCAGGCCCACCGTACGGGTTCCGTGGGTCCGCGCCGCCACACCGGTGGTGGTCGTGAATCGGAGTGCGGGCGCACTCCGATTCACGGCCACCGGCCGTCGAGCCGCATCGGACTTTGGGCACGGTGATTTACGAGAGGTCGGAAAGCGTCTTTGCCGGATGATAGGCCTTGGCGAGTCCGCCTGGTTCAGGTGGCATGCAAGGACCTGCAGGTTTGCGGAAGCGATTCCCGCAGTCCGCCCCGAAGTCACCGATACCTGTCTTCATGGGTCGGCCCCGACGAGCCAGCGAGTGCTTCGTCAGACCGCGCCACGCGCGGCCTGACGAAGCCGAGCAACGGTGGGCCGGCGTGAGGCCCGGGAACCCGGCCGTCGGGCCTGCCGCCGACCGGGACACGGACACCCCGATAGAACTCAGGGCAGGCCCATCATGGCCTGGGCGAGGGTTTTCAGGAGGTCCGCGCCGTCGCCCCGGAAGGCGCTGCCGTGCATGGTGGCCAGGAGCCTGGGGCGGAGCGCCTGCAGGCGGGCGCAGGCCGCCCGGGCCCGGTGGCCGCTGGAGTAGTAATCCATGGCCCCCCGCATGGCCTCGCTGGAGCCGAAAATGTCCCCTTCGGTGACCGGTGGCAGGCCGGCCCCCGGCTGGGTGAACAGGTCCCCGCACAGCAGGGTGGCGGTGGCGGCCTCCCAGACCAGGCCCGCATCCCACCCGTGGGGCACGTGGGGCGTGTCCAGCCATTGGACCTTGTGCCCGCCCAGGTCCAGCACCTCGCCGTCGGCCATGGCCCGGGGGGGGCGGGAGGCCAGGTCCTGCATGGACACCATGGCCGCCACCCGGCTGCACAGGGGCACCGCGCCCGGCGCCCAGGCCAGGAACTCGTTCATGGCCCCGGACTCGTCCGCCTCATGGTGGCCGAAGGCCACATAGCGCAGCGCTTCCGGGGCAACCACCCGGGCCACCGCCGCCCGGGTGGCCTCGAACAGCCCGTGGGGGCCGGTGTGGAATAAGAGCGATTCCTGGTCCCGGATGAGGAACTGATTGAAGCTGAAGCCATCCGGAATGGCCGGGATGGGCACTCCGGTGCTGATGCGGAAAATGCCGTCGGCGATTTCGTCTAGGCGCGTATCCATCGGGTGGCCTCCTGGCTGCATGGGCAGACACCGATTTTATTTATTGATCACGCTTTTTTCAAATAGAAAGGCAATCCATTCCTGGTCTTCCGGCCTTGCCAATCCACACTCCAAGTCCCTCCCGAAAACTTTTTTTGCGACCGGCATGATTCGGACTGGCCAGCATTGAATAACTCGAGAGGGGCGAGGGGGTTGCCCGGGAGTTGCCGGAATGAGCCTGGTTTTTTCGGACCAGGCCTGGGGAGACTGCCAGTATTGGCAACAGGAAGGCCCCCAGAAAGTCGAGAAGATCACCTGGATCCGTGAAGGTTTGTGAAATGTGGGTGGTTGGACACCCTATTGCCCGATCCCCCATCCTCCATGAACGTATTTTTGATTGGGGACCATTCCGGGCGGGGCCAGAAGGACAGAGCGGGCCTTGCTGGGGCAATTCCGCCTGAGCCTTCGGCCAGTGATGGCGATTGTAGGCGACCTTCAGTTGGGGTTGGTGGTCAGGCCGGGCTTGGAAATGGGGTTGCCAGGCTTCTGATACAGAGCGATGAATGCTTCCCGGCCAGGGAGGTCGCGGCCAATGTCCAGTTTGAGCTGGCCGGAGCCTCGCAGGATCCGGGCGGGAATCTGGATCAGTTCCTGGATGATCGTCTTCATGCGACGCCGTTTGGCGGGGTGACGGTGGCGGATGACGCCATTGCCGAGGATCCCGAGCAGGCGAAGCACGTTGTAGGCCAGCATCCCCAGGCCCAGCACGAGGGCATTGGTCTTGAATGCGCCGCTCGGCATCCGCTCCAGGTCCAGTTCGCTCTTGATCTCGGCGTGGTACTGCTCCGCCGTCGCGTGCTCGCAGTAGAGGGCGAAAAGCTTTTCGCCGGGCAGGTCCAGGCTCGTCACCCAGGTCTCCATTTCATATTTGGGCCAGCGCCGAAGCAGCAGCCTCTGGCCGGGCGGCACGTCTTCCAGGTCCCACATCAGCCGCTTGGTGATCTTGAGGACCCGGCGCACGGGGATCTGCTTGCCCTCGAACTCCCGCATTTCCATCCGGCTGAGATAGGTCTCCCGGCGGTTCCGGCCTGTGCGCGTCCAGGCGCGACCGGAGAGCGCCTCGGCCTCCTTCAGCCAGTCCCAGCGCACATGAGCCGGATTACCCTTCACCAGGAAGTCCACGCCCTCTCCCTGGGCCATCGTGTAGTTCTCGGCGGCGTCGAAGGCCGAATCCAGGCGGATCAGGATCAACCCCACGCCCAGGCTGCGGAGATCCTGGATCGCTGCCCCGCAGCACCGCTGTGGCCCCCTTCTGGCCGTGCTGTTTGCCGGGCCGGAATTCTTCGCGGAAGCACCATCCCTCGACCCCAGCGAACACGAACATCGGCGCGAAGCCAAAGACCTCCGGCATGTAGGTGCGGCTCACGCCCTCTTTCTTGGTCTTGCCGTTGTCCTGGGGCGTGGTATCCCCGTCCAGGCAGACATGCCCGGTGCTGCATGGCGTGATGGAAGCCCCCGACCGGCGGATGAGATCCAGGCTGGCCTGACGGACCATCCGCAACGCCTCCTCCAGGTGGCCGCGGCCAGGTTGTCGAGGTGCTGGCGGAGCGTTTCCGGCGAGGCCACGCGGTCGATTCGGAGGGCCTTGGCCACCCAGGCCTGGCCGAACCAGGGACGCAGGGCCTCGTAGTCGCTCTTGCCCGTGGCCAGCGAGGCCACGTAGGGTGTCAGGACGTCACCCCAGGCGATTCCGCCTCGGCCCTTGTGGAAGGTCCGGGTGAAGGTGGCCGGAAGTCCGTGTAGCGAAACAGGGTGTTCCCGACCAAGGCGATCCCGCCCATGCCCGTGAGCACCAACCCCTCTGATCCCCGCATCCCAATCCCGGTCATCCTGCCTCCCACAGAAAATGTGACAGATTGAATTGGGAAACATTTAGTCTATTGCTGATATAATTATAATTGTAACATGATTAGCGATAGGCGGATCATACTTTCAGGATCTAGTTGAGGCGCAGGGACTCACCTGGAACCAAACCGGACCAATTTCCCGCGCGTTTTGTCGCGAAAGCACGGGAGAGGCAGCCTCGTCCCGTTGCCCCCCTGTTCGGAATAGAAGCGGATGGCTATTCACGCCATGTCCGAAGATCGGGATGGGGTGGCGCCATGGCGCAATCCCTGCTCGTTCTGCAGCTTGCGTTCCATCTCACGGACTTTCGCCACGACCTCTTCCTGGTGGCCGGCGTGCTCGTCCACCGGGTTCGGCTCTCCCCTGCCCGTCGTGATGAGCTTGCGCAGGCTGCCGGTGATGTACTGACCCCAGGCGTTCGAGCAGACGCCATAGCACTCATTGGCAGGCACCAACCCGACGTGCGTGAAGCGGACCTCGGTCATGTCGCCCTTCTTCGTGATATCGAAGATGACGTCGGTGCCGTTCCACTCGGTCTTGTCCTGGATGAAGCTGAAGTCGTTGTGCAAGACGTGCCATGCCACTTTCTTGCCCGGCACGAGTTCGGTGATCTTGAACGTGCAGCGATGGACGTCCTGGTAGTGGTGGTAGAAGACGGCGCCGAGTTTATCGGTATGGCCTTCCTCTGCCTGTGACCACCAACCACGTACGTTGTTGATGGCGTCGAAGACGGCCTGAGGGGACTGGTCTACCGTGAAGGAAGCGGTGTAATTCCGAGTGTTCATCTGTGAATCTCCATGGGTTGTTGATGACTCGAATGGCCAGGTTGCAAGGCGGCGCGCGTCCTGTCACCAGAAACGTCTTGAGATGGGAAAGAACCTGCAGCCACGGGAGCATGACACCGGGATAGTGAAATTGGCTCATCGCTTGTTGTTCCCGGCGTTTTACTTGATGAGGTCAGGATCTATCGCGGTGGTTAATTGACGGTTTATCCCTATAGTTGGAGACATACTTTGCCAAAGTGTTTTTGGGATTCGAAGTATTTGAACGCATCGACCATTTCCTGCAGTGGGAACTGGCGGTCGATAATTGGCTTCAAACGATTCACATTTATGGCTCGAATTATGTCTTCTTGATCGGCTCTGCTGCCAATCGAGATCCCGCTGGTGCGGATCTGATTGGAAAACAGCGCTGGGATCACCAGTTCTCCTGCAAACCCGGTCAAGACGCCGATCAAGGCAATATGCCCGCCCGTCCGGCAGGCTGCAATTGATTGCATTAATGTGTCGGGTCCGCCGACTTCAATGACGTGATCGACCCCACGGCCATCCGTCAATTCCTTTGCCTTCTGGCCCCAGTTAGGAACGGCCTTGTAATTGATGACGGCGTCGACTCCCAGGCGCTTTAGCTTTTCCAACTTCTCGTCAGAGGAAGAAGTCGCAATGACGCGGGCGCCCGCAGCTTTGGCGAATTGCAGGGCAAACATGGATACACCACCGGTGCCAAGGATCAGCACGGTATCACCGAGCTTCACTTGACCGCATACGACTAGGCCTCTCCAGGCGGTCACCCCCGCGCAGGGAAGGGTCGCCGCCTCGAGATGCGTGTAGCCTGCCGGGGCCTTCGTGAATGCGTGTGCGGGCATACACACGTATTCGCGGGCATAGCCGTCAATGCTATCTCCGGGTATATCCCGCCTGGTGGCGGGGGTCATATCGCCTCCCAACCAATAGGGCCAGAACGAACTGACGACGTTATCTCCAACTTGGAACTCGTCGACGTTCTCGCCAACGGATATTACCTCCCCGGCGCCATCGGTCATCGGAATGCGGCCGTCGGCGCATGGGATCTTCCCCAGTACCACCATATCGTCATGAAAATTCAACGAACTGGCTCGGATCCTGACCAGCAATTCGTCCGGCCTTGGGTTGGGATGATCTTCCTCGAGCAATTTGAGATTTTCCAAGCCTCCCGGCTCCCTCAACCTGATCAGCCTCATAAATACCTCCTTGGATTCACCACGACCCCTGTTGTCGGTCGGCCATTTTTATGACGGCCAATCGGTTTGCGTTCAGGCGCCCTGACGCCGCGGACGGCGCACGGCCCGGACCTTGCCGGTGCCTCCGCCGCCGCAGTAAAACAGGTCCGCCCCATCCGTTTCGAGCCCGCTGACGTTGGCGCCGGAAGGCATCACCAGCCGTTCGAGCACCGTGCCGTCGTCCGGATCGACCCGGCGCAGCTCGCTGTCATCCCCCTCCCAGGTGCCGTGCCACAGCTCGCCGTCCACCCAGGTCACGCCGGTGACGAACCGGTTGGACTCGATGGTGCGCAGGACCGCGCCGGTGGCGGGATCGATCTTGAAGATCCGGCGGTCGCGGTACTGCCCCACCCAGAGGCCGCCCTCGGCCCAGGTGAGGCCCGAGTCGCGCCCGTGGCCGGGCGCCGGGATCGACCGAAGCACCGCGCCGGTGGCCGGGTCGATCTTGTCGATGCGCGCCTCGGCGATCTGGTAGAGGTGGGTGCCGTCAAAGGCGGTGCCGGCGTCGCAGCCGCGTTCAAGGGTGTGAGTGATCGCGCCAGTCCCAGGATCGAAGGCGAGCAACTTGGCTCCGGTGGCGGCCCAGACTTGGCGACCGTCATGGGAAACACCGTGGATGCGCTCGACACCGTTGAAAGGGCCATACTCGCGAACGATCTCGGCTGTCTGCACCGGCGCCGCGGTCTGGTTCCTGGCAGTGTTAAGGGTCATGGCCAGCCTCCTGCGGAGCGCTTCGGATCGCCGCCGCAGGACCAATTTAGGTAAACGACAGGGCTGCGGGGAGTAACAAAGTTGTCGTGAATCCGATCAGCGGTGGCCCCAACCAGCGGCAGGCCCGCGCGCACCCCAGCGAACGCACCTGGCCGGCGGCCTCGAGCTTGGCAAGGGCACGCTGCAGGGTGCGCTGGCTCACGCCCAGGGCCAGTGCCAGATCCGAGGTCGACCAGGCCGCGCCATCGGCGAGCAGCGCCACCAACGATGCGTGCTCGCCGTCGACGGGCGGAGCCAGTACCGCGACAGCGTCCATGCCGCTCGGCCGCAAGGCGAAACCGCGCGGGGTAACTTCGATGCTCGCCAGCCCCGAGGCCTGCGCGCGCAGGCGGCCGATCTCGACGCGCAGGCGCGCCCGGTCCGAACCATGGGCCTGGCGGGCGCCGAACGCGCCCGCGATCAGGACCTGCCGGTCCACGTCGCCCGGCCAAGCCGCGGCGAGCATGCGCGCCAACGCGAACAGCACCGGCCGGCGCACCAGAGGCCGCCAGGTTTCACCCGCCCGCAGCCCGTGCCGGCAGGCATCGACCACCAGCGTGCCCGAAGCCAGAAGGGCTGCGACCGCCTCCATGCACAGCGTCTGTTCTCCGTCCGCAGTGAAGCACCGAGCCGCTGGGCGCTGGAGTGCTTCACGCGCCTCCGCCACCTCGGCCAGGAGCGCCGGCACCCGTGCCCGCTCAGCCGCCTCCTGGGCGCGGTCCAGTGCCGCCCGGGCCGCGCCAATGGCCAGCGATCGCAGGGCCAGCTCAGCCGCTACCAGTTCGGCCGCCGCCGCCAGCGAAGGCGGCAGCCCTTCGATATTTGGGCGCCCCAGCGCGAACGCGGCCTCCTTGAGGCAACCGAGCAACAACAACCGGCGGGCGGTGACCAGCCGCGCATGCAGCGCGTTGGCGCGATCGTCATGCGCTTCCAGCATGGCTGCCGCAGCCCCCAGTTGGCGCACCGGGCCGCCCAGATCACGCATGGCCAGAGCCACCTCAGCCTCAGCCACCACACAGCGCGAACGAGCCACTTCCTCGTGGGCCCCGAAACCGCGCTCGGCGCGCTTCAGCAGTTCCCGGGAACGCAAGTGTTCACCTAGCTGGGCCATGGCGATGCCACGCAAAGCCAACGCAGGTGGATCATCCCGCAGGGCCACCCGCTTGAGCGCGCCGAGTGCATCACCGGCAGCGAGAGCGCGAGCGGCAGCGCTGATCAGGGAGTCCATGACAATATGCTATTCCGCCCGGCCCTCTGGCGGAACGGTCGTGGTAGGGATCCCGGTTACCAAGGTGTTTCAGACACCGAAATCCCAGCACCGGTGAGCCATTCCTAAAGCTCAGCAGAGGTATATTTCGTTTATTTGTAACGGTTGGGTCTGGCAGAATCTGGCTGGGCTCACGGACTCAGGGATCAATGGGCTGATCAAGGATGTCCGGCGGGACCCGTTCAAGGGTCTCGGCAAACCCGAGCCGCTTAAAGGCGCACTCGCCGGTTATGGGTCCCGTCGGATCAACGATGAGCACCGCATGGTTTATAAGGTTTCCGGCGGGGACCTGCTGATCGCCCAGCTCCGGTACCACTATTGATGGAAGAGCCCGGGCTGAGGCCCAGAGACGCTCGGCCAAGGCCACGGCACCTTCGGCTGCGGCGGGGTGATGGACCTCCAGCAGCAACCCTCGCCGGCCTTATTTCTTCAGGGTCACGGTGAAGGTGCTGCCCTCCCCCGCGGCGCTCTGCACCTTCACCTCGCCGTGGTAGAGCCCCGCCAGCCGGCGCAGGATCGACAGCCCCAGGCCCGAGCCCAGGATGTTGCGGGTCTTCTCGTTCTTGATGCGGCTGAACTCCCCGAACAGCTTGGCCATCTCCTCGGAGGTCATGCCGATGCCCGTGTCGGTCACGGCGATGGCCACCTGGTCCGGGCCGTCCTCCACCTTCACCGTCACCGAGCCGCCGTCCTGGTTGTACTTGATGGCGTTGGACACCAGGTTGTTGAAGACGATCTCCAGCTCCCCGGCGTCCGCCTGCATCAGGACGGGGCCGGCGGGGGCCGGCACCAGGGTGATCTGGCGCTCGGCCGCCAGGGCCTGGTGGGCCTCCAGCACCTGGGCGGCCACCTGGCACACGTCCACCGGCTCCAGGGTGCGCTTCTTCTGGCCTGACTCGATCCGGGTCAGGTCCAGCAGGTCGTAGATGAGCTTGCGCATGCCCTCCAGGCGGATCATGGAGCGGCTGAGGATGTGGTCGTACTCCCCCAGCTCCTCGCCCAGGGCCCGGTCCCGCTGGATGCGCAGGTTGCCCTCCACCGCCGCCAAGGGCGCCTTGAGCTCGTGGGCCAGCACCGACAGGAACTCGAACCGGATCTGCCGGCGCTCCTCCGCCAGTTTCCGGGCCGCCCGCTGCACCATGTGGTGCTTGGCGGACTTGTAGATGGCCGCCTTGAGCTCGTCCGGGTTGAAGGGCTTGGCCAGGAAGTCGAAGGCCCCCACCTTGGTGGCCTGCACGGCGGTTTCCAGGCTGGCGTAGGCGGTGATCATCACCACCAGCACTTCCAGCTTGCGCTCCATGAGGGTCTGCAGCACGTCCAGCCCGGAGATGCCGGGCAGCTTGTAGTCCAGCAGGATGATGTCGGCCGGGTCCTGGCCCATGGCGTCCAGGGCCGCCTCGCCGGTCTCGGCCTTGCTGATGCGGAACGACACCTCCGCCTCGATGTCCTCGAACCAGATGCTGTAGTTGCGCAGCGCCCGCTCCACCGACAGGCGCATGCCCAGTTCGTCGTCCACCACCAGCAGGTGCAGTTGCTCTTTCATCGGGCCTCAGCCTCCCATCCGTTTGGCTTCACGGGGCAGCCGGACCCGGAAGGTGCTGCCGGTGGGCCCCGTCCCGGGTCCGGGTTGGATTCCACGGTGATCTCCCCTCGGTGCAGCTTGACGATGCCGTAGACCACCGGCAGCCCCAGGCCGGTGCCCTTGCCCATGAGCTTGGTGGTGAAGAACGGCTCGAACAGCTTCTTGAGGTTCTCCTTGGGGATGCCGGTGCCGGTGTCCTTCACGTCCACGGTGAGGGTCTTGGCGTCGGCGTACGACTGGATCTTCAGAGCCCCGCCGCTGGGCATGGCGTCGTAGGCGTTGTCGATGAGGTTCACGAACACCTGGATGATCTGGTCCCGGTCCAGCTCCACCTTGGGGCTGCCTTCCACGTGCTCCACCTCCACCGTGATCCCGTCGGGCGTGGCCAGGTTGGCCAGGGAGGTGCGGATCACCTCCCGGATGTCGCAGGGCTGGAAGGCCACCTTGTTCTGCCGGGCGAAGTCCAGGAGGCCCGCGACGATGCGCTTGCACCGGTTGGCCTGCTCCACGATCATCTCCAGGTCCGGGCGCAGGGCCGACTCCTTGTTGCACTCGTCCAGCAGGAGGTGGGTGTACATCAGCACCACCCCCAGGGGGTTGTTGATCTCGTGGGCGACCCCGGCGGCCAGCTGGCCCATGCTGGCCAGGCGCTCCGAGTGCATCAGGGTCTCCTGGGCGCTGGCCAGCTTCTCGTTGGCCTGGGTCAGCTTGCGGATGGTGCTCAGGTTGGTCGTCGATGACGAACGGCAGGCACATCTCGCTTTCGGCGAAGCCCTTGGCGATGGCCAGGGCGTGCTCCCGGCAGGTGTGGTAGCCGCAGGCGCCGCAGTTCAGCTCGTGGGCTTCCGAGTACTTGCCCATGCGCTTCATGATCTCGTTCAGGGCCGGCATTTCCAGGGGCTGCCAGCGCTGGTCCTTGGGGGTGAACCGGCGCATCAGGTCCAGGCCCACGAACCGGTCCACGGAGCGCTGCCATTCCTGGTGGTCCAGCTGGCTCTCCCGGTAGCGGGTGTAGTGGCTCACCCGGGCCCGGCGCTTGAACAGGGACTCCTCGCTGGACAGCCCCGGGCCGGCGATGCAGCCGTTGCAGGACAGCAGCTCCAGCAGCCGGGCCTCCATGGTGCCGTTGGCGAACTCCTCCAGCATGGAGGTGAAGCCCTTGAGGCCGTCGGTGGCCACCACCTCGTTGGCCAGCAGGTCCTCGGGGATGCAGGCCGACTGGAGGAAGCCCCGGGTCACGGGGTACAGCCCGCCCAGGGACGGGTGGGGCGGGTCGAAGTCCGAGGGCACCACCCGCTCCGGCCGGATGGACCAGCGCAGGAACAGGTAGCGCAGCTCCCGGAAGGTGATGGCCACGTCGGGCCGGCCGTCGATGTCGGGGTCGGCGGCCTCGGTCTTCTTGGCCACGCAGGGCCCCACGAACACCACCTTGATGCCCGGCTCCAGGAAGCGCAGGGCCCGGGAGATGGCCACCATGGGGCTGACGATGGGGGACAGGTAGGGCACCAGCTCGGGCTGGTAGCGCTCCACGAAGTTGACGATGGCCGGGCAGGTGGTGGCGATGAACTGGCTGCGGGGCTGCTCGCACAGGAGCTGGCGGTAGCGCTCGGACACCAGGTCGGCGCCGAAGGCCACCTCCACCACCTTGGCGAAGCCCAGCTTGCGCAGCATCCCCACCAGCACCCGGAAGTCCATCTCGTCCTGGAACTCCACCGGGAAGCTGGGGGCGATGCAGGCCGCCACCCGCTCGCCGGACTTGAGCAGCGTCTCCACCTCGTACAGGGTGGAGACGATGCGCTTGGCCTTCTGGCTGCAGACCTGGATGCAGTTGCCGCAGGCGATGCACCGCTCCGGCACCACCTCCGCCTGGCTCTTGGAGATGCGGATGGCCTTGGCCGGGCAGGTGCGCACGCAGGTGTAGCAGATGCGGCAGCGGTTGGGGACCGTCTTGACGAACCCCGAGACCAGGTTCGCCTCGGGGGCCGAATCGATCTCGGGGTCCGACATGGTCCTGCTCCTCCGCCGGGTAGGTCGTACCCGGCTATTGTCGCACTTCTACGCCTTGAGCAGGCGCTTCACTTCCAGCCTGAGCTGCTCCGGGCGGACCGGCTTGTCCAGGATCACGTCGGCCTTGACCCAGGAGGCCGCCTCGTCCGAACCGGGGCGGAAATCGAGCCCCGTGGCGGACTTGACCGCGGTCAGCAGGATCACCGGGGTGTCCGGGATACAGCCGCTTGACGTGGTGGCAGAGCACGAAACCGGAGTCCATGTTCTCCATCATCAGGTCCAGCACCGCCAGGTCGGGCACGGCGGTGAGCAGGGCCTCTTCGCCCTCCTTCTGGCCCTGGGCCGCGGTCACCTGGTAGCCCTTCCTTCTTGAGGATCATGGAAACCTGCTCCAGCAGGTCGATATCGTCGTCGACGACCAGGATGTTCTTTTGCTCGTTCATGGGCAGCGCCTCCTTCCTATTGCATGACTTCGCGGTGGTGGTAGTGGGTGTGGAGCAGCTCGTGGCTCTTGTGGCCGAGGGGCTTGCCCAGGAACTCCTCGTAGAGCCTCTGGACTTCGTGGTTCCTGTGGCTGACCCGCAGGTGGTCCTCCCGGTCGATGGTGGTACAGGGCGGCCATGCGGGCCTTCACCGATTCCATGTCGGCGCCGATGGGCTGGCCGCCGCCGTTGATGCATCCGCCGGGGCAGGTCATCACTTCGATGAAGTGCAGGTCCTTGCGGCCGGCCTTGAGCTCTTCCATCAGCTTGCGGGCCTGGCCCAGGCTGGAGACCACCGCCGCGCCCACTTCCACCGGACCGGCCTGGACCCGCAGCTCCTTGGAGCCCTTCATGCCGCGCAGGTCCTGGATCTTGTAGTCCTTCATCTCCTCGCCGGTGAGCAGGAAGTAGGCGCTGAACGGACGGCCGCCTCCATCACGCCGCCGGAGGCGCCGAACAGCTTGCCGGCGCTGGAGCGCTCGCCGAAGGGCGTGTCGGCGCCCTCGGGCTCCAGGGAGGCCGGGTTGACCCCGACGACCCGGAACAGCTCCGCCAGTTCCCGGGTGGTGAGCACGTAGTCCACGTCGGCCACGTAGTCCCGGCCCATCTCGCCGCGGTTGCACTCGAACTTCTTGGCCGTGCAGGGCATGACCGACACGCTGACGATGTCGCGCGGGTCCAGGCCTTCCCGCTGGGCCCAGAAGCTCTTGATCACGGCGCCCATCATCTGCTGCGGGCTCTTGCAGGTGGACAGGTTGGGGATGAATTCCGGGTAGAACGGTCTCCACGAACTTGATCCAGCCCGGGGAGCAGCTGGTGAACATGGGCAGCACGCCGCCCTTCGGTGACGCGCTGGAGCAGCTCGGATCCCTCCTCCATGATGGTCAGGTCGGCGGTGAACGAGGTGTCGAACACCTTGTCGAAGCCTACCCGGCGCATGGCCGCCACCATCTGGCCGTCGATGTCGGTGCCCGGCTTCAGGCCGAACTCCTCGGCGATGGACACGGAGACGGCGGGGGCGTGCTGGACCACCACGGTCTTGCTGGGGTCATTGAGCAGGCGCAGCACTTCCTGCACGTAGCTGCGCTCGGTGAGGGCGGCGGTGGGGCAGGCCAGGATGCACTGGCCGCAGTTGATGCAGCAGGAGACGTTCATGCCTTCGTTGAAGGCGGTGCCCACGAACGACTTGGAGCCCCGGTTGATGAAGTCGATGGCCGAGACGCCCTGGATCTCCTCGCAGGTGCGCACGCACTTGCCGCACAGGATGCACTTCTCCGGGTCCCGGACGATGGACGGGCTGGAGATGTCCTTCTCCATGCGCTTGCGCTCGCCCCGGTAGACCCGGTCGCGGATCGCCGTTCTCCCGGGCCAGGTTGGCCAGGTCGCACTTGCCGTTGCGGGCGCAGTACAGGCAGTCGTCCGGATGGTTGGCCAGGAGCAGTTCCACGATCTGCTTGCGCGTCTTGAGGATCGTGGGGGTGCTGGTATGGACCTTCATGCCCTCGGCGGCGGGATAGGAGCAGGACGGGACCAGCCCGTTCATGCCTTCCACTTCCACCACGCACATGCGGCAGGTCCCGGACGGGAGCAGGCCTTCCATGTGGCAGATGGTCGGCACGTGGATGCCGCCGCGCTTGAGCGCCTGGAGGATGGTATCCCCCTTCTTCATTTCGATCTGCTGACCGTTCGCTTCAAGGAATGACATCGCGGACCTCGCTTAAACCGGTTGGGTGAATTCGATGTCGCAGCGCAGGCAGCGCCGGGCTTCGCACAGGGCATGGTCCTCGGAGACGCAGAGGTCCACCTCCCTGAAGTTCTTGGCGCGCGCCTCCACCGGGATCTGGGGTGCGTGGATCCGGGCGGGACCCTCGCCTTCCTCCTCCTCGGCGCCCTCCACCGGGGGCACATAGTCCCTGGGCAGGGCCACGGTGGGCAGGACCTTGAGCTGCTTGCCCTGGACGTAGCGGTCGATCATGATCGCGGCGTTCTTGCCCGCGGCCACCGCTTCGATCACCGTGCTGGGGCCGGTGACCACATCGCCGCCGCCGAACACGCCCTCGATGGACGTGAGGTAGGACTCGGGGTTGGTCACCAGGCCGCCCCAGCTCTTGCACCGGAGGCCGTCCAGCAGTTCCCCTTCCGGCTGCTCGGAGATGGCCACCACCAGGGTGTCCAGCGCCGCCACGAACTCGCTGCCCGGGATCGGCACCGGCCGGGCCCGGCCGCTCTCGTCCTTGTCGCCCAGCTCATTGCGCTGGAACTCGATGCCGGTGAGCTTGCCGTCCGCGGCCTTGACCGCGACGGGCGCCACCAGGGTCTCCAGGTGCACGCCTTCCTCCAGCGCCGCTTCGATCTCCTCGGCGTAGGCCGGCATTTCCAAGCGGGTGCGCCGGTAGAAGATGGTCACGTCGGTGACGCCCTCCTGGCGCACGGCCACCCGGGCCGCGTCCAGGGCGCTGTTGCCGCCGCCGACGATGCCCACCCGGCCCTTGGCCAGTTCCTTGTGCTGAAGGTTGAAGCCCTTGAGGAACTCGATGCCGGGCAGGATGCCCTTGGCGTCGTCGCCCGGGAGGCCCAGCCGCTTGCTCTGGTGGGCACCGATGGCCACGTAGACGGCCTGGTAGCCCTGGCCTTGAGGCTCCTTGATGGTGAAGTCCCGGCCCAGGGCCTTGCCGTACTCCACGGTGATGTTCTCGTTGAGCAGGCTCTGGATCTCCTTGTCCAGCACCTGGCGGGGCAGGCGGTAGGCGGGGATGCCGGCCACCAGCATGCCGCCCAGCTTCTGCTCGCGCTCGAAGCAGGGTGACCCGGTAGCCCTTCACGCTCAGGGCGTTGGCGGCGCACAGGCCGGCGGGGCCGCCGCCGACCACGGCGACCCGCGGGGCGTCGGCCTTGGCGGGGCGCACGCTGGTCTTGAAGACGGTGGGATCCACCCGGTCCACCACGAACCGCTTGAGCTCGCGGATGGCGATGGGATCGCCGCCGGTGGTGCCGCAGCGGCAGGCCGCTTCGCAGGGATGGTTGCAGACCCGGGCGCAGACCGACGGGAACGGGTTGGCGCTCGCGGATGGCCTGGTAGGCGTCGTCGTATTCGCCCAGGGCCACGTGGGCCACGTACTTCCACACTTCGGTGCCCACGGGGCAGCCGGACTGGCAGGGGGCGCCCACCAGCTCCCGGCAGGCGCCGGCGGGGCAGCGGCGCTCGTAGATGTGGGCTTCGTACTCGTCCCGGAACCACTTGAGGGTGGACAGCACGGGGTTCGGGGCGGTCTGGCCCAGGCCGCACAGGCTGGCCTTCTGGATGGCCTCGCCCAGCTCCTGGAGCGCCATCACGCCGCGCACCCGGAGCAGGGCGTCGATGCCCTCTTCGTGCCGGCGGCCCGGGTGATGGCCTTGAGGATGTCCAGCATCTGCTTGGTGCCTTCCCGGCAGGGGATGCACTTGCCGCAGCTCTCGGACTGGATGAACTCCATGAAGAACTTGGCCAGGTCCACCATGCAGGTGTTCTCGTCCAGCACCACCAGGCCGCCGGAGCCCATGATGGCGCCGAAGGACTTGAGGGCCTCGTAGTCGCAGACCACGTCCATCTGGGGCTCGGGGATGCAGCCGCCGGAGGGGCCGCCGATCTGCACCGCCTTGCACTTCTTGCTGTTGGGGATGCCGCCGCCCACCGCGAACACCACGTCGCGGATCTTGGTGCCCATGGGCACTTCCACCAGGCCGGTGCGGCGCACCATGCCCGAGAGGGCGAACACCTTGGTGCCCTTGCTGCCCGGGGTGCCCGTCGGCGGCGAAGGCTGGCGCCGCCCATCTTCAGGAGCTTGGGAATGTTGGCGAAGGTCTCCACGTTGTTGATGACGGTCGGCTTGCCGAACAGGCCGGACTGGATGGGATAGGGCGGCCGGGGCCGCGGCATGCCGCGCTTGCCCTCGATGGAGCTGCATCAGGGCGGTCTCCTCGCCGCACACGAAGGCGCCGGCGCCCATCTTGATGACGATGTCCAGGTCGAAGCCCGCTGCCCAGGATGTTCTCGCCCAGCAGTCCGTAGTCCTTCGCCTGCGCCATGGCGATCTTCAGGTTCTGGATGGCCAGGGGGTACTCGGCGCGGATGTAGATGTAGGCCTTGGTGGCGCCGATGGCGTAGCAGCCGGTGATCATGCCTTCCAGCAGCCGGTGGGGATCGCTCTCGCACACGGCCCGGTCCATGAACGCTCCCGGGTCGCCTTCGTCGGCGTTGCAGACCATGTACTTCTGGTCACCGGCGGCGGCAAGGGCCATCTGCCACTTCTTGCCGGTGGGGAAGCCCCCGCCTCCACGGCCCCGCAGCCCGCTGGCCAGGATCTGGTCCACCACTTCCTGGCGGGTCATGGTGGTGAGGGCCTTCTGCACGGCGGAATAACCGCCCCGGGCGATGTACTCGTCGATGGAGGTGAAGTCGATCATGCCGCAGTTTTCCAGCACCCAGCGCTTCTGGATGGCCAGGAACGGGTGTTCGCCCATGTCCTTGACGCCCCTGCCAGGGCTCCTGGCCGTCCATGAAGAACTGGCCCAGGATCTGGTCGGCTTCGGGCAGCTGGCCCTTGAACACCTTGGCCAGCAGGTTGTCCACCTTGTCCTCGGTGACGCCGCAGAAGGAGATGCGGGTGCGCCCGGGCAGCTGCACGTCCACCAGCGGCTCCTCGGAGCACAGGCCGATGCAGCCCACTTCGCGCACGTCGGCGTCAAGGCTGGTTTCCGCGCAGGACCGCCTTGATGCGGGCCAGGGTCTTGGCGGCGCCGGCGCCCAGTCCGCAGGTGCCGGCGCCCACGAAGATCACGGGGCGGGACACCTGCTCCCGCCGCAGCCCGGCCAGGAGGGCATCCAGTTCGGCGCCGGCCTTGCCCGCGAAGGGCCCGGCCTTGAGGGCCGCCAGCAGTTCCGGAGTCGGCCTGCCGGGGGTGTCCCAGCAGGAGTAGGAGGAGGGGCTATTGCTCGGCATGGGTGAGCTCCTGGTTGCGGCATTCTTCGAGGATCCGCTGCAGCTTCATGGGGGTGACCTTGGCGTGGAACTGGCCGTTGATGTTCACCACCGGAGCCAGGCCGCACGCGCCCATGCAGGCGACCACTTCCAGGCTGAACAGGCCGTCCCGGCTGGTCTGGCCCGGCTGCAGCTTCAGGGTCTTGGTGACCATGTCCAGCACCCGCTTGCTGCCCTTGACGTGGCAGGCGGTGCCCCGGCAGACCATCACGTGGTACTTGCCCTTGGGCTGGAACCTGAACATGTTGTAGAACGTGGCCACGCCGAAGATCTTGCTGGCGGGGAGGTGGAGCTCCTCGCCGACCTTGGCGATCGAGGCCTTGGACAGGAACCCCTCGGCCGCCTGCACCTCCTGCAGGATCGGGATGAGGTGGTCACGCCCCGCGTTGGGGTGACCCTCTAGGACGGTTTCAACGCTCTTCATGACGGCCATTCCGGCGCTCCTTTGAAGGGTGAAGGGTAAAGTAGGCTAGCTTCGTCAATTGATTGCCGATGTCGATCTCTTCCAGCGCGATGGTCCGCGGCAGGCGCAGGGCCGCCGTGGAGAAATTGAGGATGCCCTTGATCCCGGCCCGCACCAGGCGCTCCGCCAGGGCCTGGGCCTCCCCGGCCGGCACGCAGAGGATGGCCAGGTCCACCTCTTCCCGGGCCACCACCGTCTCCAGGGCGCCCATGGGGTGGCACTTCACCCCTGAGAAGACCCGGTCCGTCTTGGCCGGGTCGATGTCGAAGGCGCACTTGATGCGCAGGTTGGTGCGCTTGGATTCCAGTTTGGCGATGAGCGCGCCCCCCAGGCTGCCCACCCCCATCACCGCCACCCCGTGGAGGCGGGTCTGGTTCAAGGTCCGGTTCAGGTCCTGGAGCAGGCGGTGCACGTCGTAGCCGTGGCTGGGCACCCCCCGGGTGCCGATGGTCATGAGGTCCCGGCGCACCTGGGAGTCCGAAAGGCGAATGGCGGCGGCGATCTCATGGGAAAATAAATGGGTCCGGTCGCCGGGCAGGCGCTCCGTGAGCAGGGTGCGGTAGCGCGCCAGCCGGCTGATGACCTTGTCCGATATGGTTTTCATGAGTTGACCGTGAAATATTTCACACCGTTGCGGTTTGTCACGAAGGCTATGAGAAAAGTCTACCTCCGCATCGTCTTTTGGAACGGCCAATTACGTGATTAAAATCACGATTTGAAACACCAATTGTTTCAAGCATTATTTTGTATTTGGGGGTTCCGAAGTGGGCTAGGATTAGCCGACCTTCCCCTTACCCCAATCCATTGCCAGCCCAACCCCACACCCGGGTCCTAAGACCCGGTATTAGGAGGCTTACATGGCCAAGATCCTCATCGTGGACGATGACCCGGATATCGTCGAGGCGAGCAGCCTGTTCCTTCAGAAAGCGGGCCATACCGTCACCGGGGCCTACAGCCGGCGCGAGGGCATGGCAGCCATCGCCGCCTCGGCTCCGGACCTGCTGATCCTGGACGTGATGATGGAGCAGCCGGACGACGGCTTCGCCATGGCCCAGGATTTGCGACGTCAGGGTCGGAACTTCCCCATCCTCATGCTCACCTCTGTAGCGTCGGCCTCGGGCCTGGCCTTCGGCAAGGACGCGGAGATGGTGCCCGTGGATGAATTCCAGACCAAGCCGGTGGAGCCGGCGGAGCTGGTGCGCAAAGTGGCCAACCTGCTCAGGCGTCGGGAGGCTTGACATGCTGATGACCGAACGTGAGCGCATGGCCGCGGAAATCAAGTCCCTGGCGGACAAGCTGGGGCACAGCCGCACCTCGCTGATCCCCATCCTGTTGGAGATCAAGCGGAAATATAACCGCATCAACAGCTACGCCATGCAGGTGATCGGCGACCTGCTGGGCATCCATCCGGTGGAGGTGCACAGCGTGGTCTCCTTCTACGCCTTCCTGGGCGAACATCCCCAGGGACGCTTCGTCATCCGCCTGTGCCGGACCATCTCCTGCGAGATGCAGGGCAAGGAGCGGGTGCGCCGCCAGCTGGAGAACGACCTGGGCATCCGCATGGGCGAGACCACGTCCGACGGCAGCTTCACCCTGGAATGGGCCAACTGCATGGGCATGTGCGACCAGGGGCCGGCTCTGCTGGTGAACGATCGCCTGTTCACCCACATCACCCCCGAGAAAGTCCACGAAATCCTTGAGGAATGCCGCCGCGTCTTCGGCGTGCATGCCGCCGAATCGAAGGAGGTGCATCTCGTATGAGCTCCGTCCCGACCTACTTCGCCCAGGTGCCCGAGGCCGGCCTGAAGGCCGCCCTGCAGGCGGACCGTCCCGAGATCATCAGCCAGATCAGCGCCTCCGGGCTCAAGGGCCGGGGCGGCGCGGGCTTCCCCACCGCGGTCAAGTGGAACTTCTGCGCCGCCGCCCAGGCGGAGCGCAAGTTCGTTATCTGCAACGCCGATGAAGGGGAGCCCGGCACCTTCAAGGACCGGGTCATCCTCATGGAGCACGCCGACCTGGTGTTCGAAGGCATGACCATCGCCGCCAAGGCCATCGGCGCCAAGGAGGGCATCCTCTTCCTGCGGGGTGAATACGCCTACCTGCGCGGCCCCCTGGAGGAGTGCCTGGCCCGCCGGCGCGAGAAGAACCTGCTGGGCAAGAATATCCAGGGCAGCCCTCTGGAATTCGACATCCGCATCTTCATGGGCGCCGGCGCCTACATCTGCGGCGAGGAGACCGCCCTGATCGAGGCCCTGGAAGGCTTCCGGGGCGAGCCCCGGAACCGGCCGCCGTTCCCGGTGGACACCGGCTTCCTGGGCTACCCCTCCATCGTCAACAACGTGGAGACACTGGCCTGGGCCGCCTGCATCATGGCCAAGGGACCCCAGTGGTTCCGCAGCGTCGGCACCGAGAAGAGCACCGGCCGCAAGATCTTCAGCGTCTCCGGGGACTGCGCCCGGCCCGGCGTCTACGAGTTCCCCATGGGCATCACCGTGTCCAGCCTGCTCAGTGAAGTGGGCGGGGAGGACGCCAAGGCGGTGCAGGTCGGCGGCGCCTCGGGCCAGTGCATCCCGGCCCGGGACTTCAAGCGCACCATCGCCTTCGAGGACATCCCCACCGGCGGCTCGGTGATCGTCTTCGGCCCACAGCGGGACATGCTGGACGTGCTGGAGAACTTCCTGGACTTCTTCGTGGACGAGTCCTGCGGCCAGTGCACCCCATGCCGCCTGGGCAACCGCAAGCTCCTCGAGGGTGTCCAGATGCTCAAGGCCGGGACCTGCTCCATGAGCTACCTGAAGGAGCTCTGCGCCCTGGGCCAGACCATGCAGGTCGCCTCCAAGTGCGGCCTTGGCCAGGCCAGCCCCTGCGCCTTCCTCTCCGTCGTGGATCATTTCCGCGAGGAGATCATGGGCCGAACCCTAATCCACAACTGATCCGGCGAGGTGGCAAGCATGTCCAATCCCATCCAAGGCGAAGAAGTGCGCCGGGCTCCAGCGAGCCAGACCGCGTTCAACCCGGCCGTGTCAGCGAACCCGTCGGCCATCGGCGGGACCGTGTCCATCACCATCAACGGGCAGGAGACCAAGGTGCCCCTGGGCAGCACCATCCTGGATGCCGCCCGCAAGGTGGGCATCAAGATCCCCACCCTGTGCCACCACCCGGACCTGTGCGTGGCGGGTGTCTGCCGCATCTGCAGCGTGGAAGTGGAGGGCCAGCGCACCCTCCAGGCCGCCTGCGCCTACCCGGTGACCACCCCCATCAAGGTCTTCACCCACACCCAGAAGGTCCGCCAGGCCCGGCGCCACATCCTGGACCTGCTCCTCTCGGACCACTACGGCGAATGCTACGCCTGCAACCGCAACAGCAACTGCGAGCTCCAGGCCCTGGCCAAGGAGTACGGAGTGGACTTCTTCCGCTTCGGCCACCCGGACCAGCCCAGGCACAGGATCGACCGCTCCAGCTACTCGGTGGTGCGGGACAACAACAAGTGCATCCTGTGCCGGCGCTGCGTGCGCACCTGCATCGACCTGCAGGAGGTGGGCACCATCGAGGTGGTGGGCCGGGGCGACCGCAGCGAGATCGAGACCTTCCTGAACAAACCTCTGGGCAGCGTGGTCTGCATCAACTGCGGCCAGTGCATCAACCGCTGCCCCACCGGCGCCCTGCGCGCCAACGACCCCACCGACGAGGTGTGGGCGGCCATCCAGGATCCGAAAAAGCACGTGGTGATCCAGACCGCCCCCAGCCCGCGGGCCGCCATCGGCGAGTGCTTCGGAATGCCCCCGGGCCAGGCCCTCACCTTCGAGCTGAACACCGCCATGCGCATGTGCGGTTTCGACCGGGTGTTCGACACCAACTTCACCGCCGACCTCACCATCATCGAGGAAGGCACCGAGCTGCTGCTGCGCCTGAAGAAGGCCCTGGTGGACGGCCAGCCCGCCGCCCTGCCCCAGTTCACCAGCTGCTCCCCGGGCTGGGTGAAGTACCTGGAGCACTTCTACCCGGAGTACATCCCCAACGTGAGCAGCGCCAAGAGCCCCCAGCAGATGTTCGGGGCCATCGTCAAGACCTACTACGCCCAGAAGCACGGCATCGACCCCAAGGACATCGTCACCGTGGCCCTCATGCCCTGCTCCGCCAAGAAGTTCGAGTGCAACCGGCCGGAGATGGACGACTCGGGGTTCAAGGACGTGGACTACGGCCTCACCACCCGGGAACTGGCCAAGATGATCAGCGAGACCGGCCTGGACCTGCCGCGGCTGCCCAAGTCCGACTTCGACGCCCCGTTCGGCACCGCCACCGGTTCCGGCGTGATCTTCGGCGCCACCGGCGGGGTGATGGAGGCCGCCCTGCGGACGGTCATCGAACTGGTGGTCGGAATCAAGGTGGAGGACCTGTTCGAGCACGCGGACATCAAGCCCGTGCGCGGGTTCGACGGTGTCAAGTACATGGAGCTGACCATCCCCAAGGTCGGCCCGGTGCCGGCCATCCTGTCGCACCTGTTCTCCAGCTGGGACTTCCTCAACGGCGCCACCCTCAAGGTGGCGGTGGCCCACGGCACCGCCAACGCCAAGCGGGTCATGGAGGACATCAAGCGCGGCGGGCAGTTCAGCCAGTGCCACTTCATCGAGTTCATGGGGTGTCCCGGCGGCTGCCTGGGCGGCGGCGGCCAGCCCATCCCCACCTCGCCCGAGATCCGCAAGGCCAGGGCGAAGGCGATCTACGACGAGGATTCGGCCTATCCCATCCGCAAGTCCCACGAGAACCCCGACGTCCTGAAGATCTACCAGGAGTTCCTCACCGAAGGGCCCTGCAGCCACCTGAGCCACAAGCTGCTGCACACCCACTACACTGAACGCGGCCGCTACATCGAATAGGGGGCCGCGAACCATTGCCGGACCTGCATCCCATCCTGCATTTCATCGCCCCCATGGGCAGCGAGGGGAGGCTGCGGCCGTTCACCGGCGAAGAGAAGAAGGTCCTGGACACGGTCAACCAGAAGGTCGCCGGGGAAGTCTCCCTGGACGACCTTCTGGAGTTCCTGTTCGACACCATCCCGGACCTCTACCCCTGCGACCGGATCGGCCTGGCCTTCCTGGAGGATGACGGCCGGCGCATCGTCTCCCAGAAGAGCAAGGCCCTGTACCAGCCCGTGCTGCTGGACCGGGGCTACGCCGAGGACCTGTCCCGCAGCTCCCTGCGGCGGGTCATCCACAACAACTGCACCCGCATCATCTACGACCTGCCCCGGTACCTGGAGGAGAACCCGCGCAGCGTCTCCACCCAGCTCCTGGTGCGGGAGGGGGTGCAGAGCTCCCTCACCTGCCCCCTCATCGTCAAGGACCGGGCCGTGGGGGTCATCTTCCTCAGTTCCCGGGAATCCCGCGCCTACACCCCGTACCACGTGCAGCTGTGGATGGCCATCGCCGAGCGGCTGGCCCAGGCGGTGGAGAAAGTCTGGCGCATCGAGCAGCTCCAGGCCGCCAACCAGGCCTACACGGAGATGCTGGCCTTCGTCAGCCACGAACTGAAGAACCCCATCGCCTCCATGATGACCGACGCCCGGGTGCTGGCGGACGGCTACCTGGGGCCCCTGGACGACCGCCAGAAGGACAAGCTCGAACGCCTGATGGCCAAGGGCGGCCACCTCCTGGAGCTGGTCCGGGTCTACCTGGACCTGGCCCGCATGGAGGGGGGCGACCTGGTGCTGCGTCCCCGCCTGTCAGCCTTCATCGAGGAGGTGGTGGAGCCGGCCCTGGACCTGGTCCAGCCCCAGCTGCAGGCCCGGCACATGGTCCTGGAGCGCCACTACCCGGACGGCCCAGAGCCCATCCAGTGCGATCCGGACCTGCTGCAGATCGTGCTGGTGAACCTGCTGGGCAACGCCGTGAAGTACGGCGTGGACGGGGGCCTGGTGAAGGTCACGGTGGAACGGCGGGTGGACGAGCTGGTGGTGGACGTCTGGAACCAGGGCCCCGGCTTCCCGCCCGAGCAGCGCCCGCGCCTGTTCCGCAAGTTCAGCCGCCTGCAGGTGCCCGAGCTCAGGCAGCGCAAGGGCAGCGGGGTGGGCCTCTACACCTCCTGGCGCATCGTCAACCTGCACCGGGGGCGCATGGACGCCCGGAGCGAGCCGGGGAAGTGGGCGGAGTTCACCATGGAGATCCCGCAGCCGCTGCCGTCGGACGAATACTGAGCTATCGGGTCCCGCCCTTCGTCCGTCGGTTCCGTTGGCTTGGCAAAGTGCCTCTGGGCCGCCAGATTCTCTTGAGGTTGGGGCCCAGAGGCACTTTGCCAAGCCAACGGGGGTGGTGCCGACCCTCTATCGCTGGGCTACGGGGGGACCTGAGCGCCCACGGCCGGGCTAACCTTTGAAGTGCTGCTTCAGGGACCGGAAGAAGACCAGGAAAACCAGGATCAGGACCGCTTCGGAATAGAGCCAGGCGCGCAGCAGGACCTTGACGGCCGCCGGGTCGTCCAGGTGCAAGCCCTGGACCACCGCCTTCAGGATGAGCAGGGGCAGCGCCAGCAGGAAGAACAGGCTGAGGCAGATCACCCAGGCGCCCCGGCGCTTGTTGAAGAACAGGTACCAGAAGGCGTACGCCCCGCCCACCAATCCCGCCAGGGCGCCCAGGAAGATCGTGCGCATCACCACCTCGATCGTTGATTTTGGCAGGATCCCCACCGGCTTCCCAGCGCCAACCTGAGCTTGGCCCGGGTCAGGCCGTCACCTGCAGCCGCTCCAGCGCCGCGAACACCTGGTCCGGCTCGTGGCATTCGTTCAGGCACTGGCGGAAGCCCACCCCGCCCCGGATGCCCTTGGTGAACCAGGCGCCGATCTTCTTCATCTTGTGCAGGGCCTCCCGGGGCTCCAGCAGGTCCATTAGCAGCCGGAAGAAATCCAGGCACAACTGGATGCGCTGGAGTTCCGTGACCACCAGCCCAGGCTCCAGGATCTGCCGGAAGATCCATGGGTTGGTCAGGGCCGCCCGGCCGATCATGACCCCGGCGCACCCGGTCTCCCGGAACATGCGCAGGGCGTCCTCGGGGGTGGTCACGTCGCCGTTGCCGATGATGGGGAAGGCGGTGCCCGCGTCCACCGCCCGGGTGATGAGGGTCCAGTCGGCGGCGCCGGAATACTGCTGGGCCCGGGTGCGCGGGTGGATGGCCAGGGCGCGCACCCCGGCGGCCTCGAACATGCGCAGGAAGTCCAGGTAGTCGGCCCGCTCCTTCTGGCTGTTGTCCCAGCCGGCGCGCATCTTCACGGTCACCGGCACCCGCACCGCCTTGACCATGGCGGCCACGCAGGCCTCGGCCATGCGGATGTCCTTGAGCAGGGCCGAGCCGGCCCCGCCGCTGGTGACGTTGCTGGCCGGGCAGCCCATGTTCAGGTCCACCAGGTCCGCCCCGGCCGCCTCGGCCAGCCGCGCCGCCTCCGCCAGGTGCTCCGGCACCGCCCCCGCCAGCTGCATGGTGAAGGGGTGCTCCCCCTCCCCGGCCATCATGGCCTCGGCCTTGCGGGCGTGGCGGATGAGCGCCTCGCTGGAGATCATCTCCGACACCGTGAGCCCCACCCCGCCCACCTGCCGGATCATGCGCCGGAACGGCTGGTCGGTGATCTCGTGCAGGGGGGCCATGACCAGCGGGGGCTGGATGGGGATATGGGCGATTCGGAACGGGGTCAGGTCGGTCACGGTTCCAGACTACCAAGGGTGGTGGCCCGGACCCTGGCCTCGGCCGGCAATGTTGCAGCCGACAGCTTTCCCGGCCTCCGGTCTTGCGATCGACTGCCCGGAAGGACGGGTGCCAATGCCGGGAGGCCCCCTCGGGAACCCAATCAGTTATTTAAACATTTATAGAGTAGCCCCGGGCTGCCCGGGTATTTGCGCCTTGTCCGGGAGTTGCCCATGTCACGCCTTTTTCCAGCCCTCCTCCAGCAGCTTCCCGCGGCCCTGCTCTGCGCCGGACTTCTGCCGGTATTCCCGGCGCTTGCCGGCTGGCCGTTCCTTGACCTGGAAACGGATGAGCGGGGCGTTTCGGAATACGGCGTGGCCGAGGACCGGTCCGCCGACCTCGGGGCCAACCCCCGGCGCCTGCGCCGACCGCGGGCGGGGGACATCGTGGTGTTCACCTGGACGCCCCAGGGCGAGCGGCCAGTGCGTCTCTCCTGGATCCAGGACGACCGATGCCGGTACCTGGACGGCACCCGCCGGGACCGCCTGGAGGTCAAGTTCAGTGGGGAAGCGACCGACCTGGCCCTCGAGACCCTGGAATTCGACCCGGATGGGAAGGTATGGAACAGCCGGATCCAGTACCCTGGACGTTGCACCCGGAGCCGGTGCTGCGCGCCTGGCCGCCCCCTTCCGCTTTGCGGCCCCACGACCCGTTGGTTCCGGCCAAGGTGCGGAAGATTCCCCGGACCGGCCCGATGAGCCCGTCGGTCCCGATGAGGGCGGAGAATGACTCAGCACCTGGCGGGTTCGGAAGCCGTTGGCTGAGCGAATCCTTTACCCGAGATCCTTTCCGACCCGGTAACCGAAAAATATCAAGATCATTTTAATGGACAAAGAGGAGCGGTTGCCCAAACGCGTCGACTGCCGCCCGCGGCGCAGCCGGCGTGCTCCCGCCCGGCGTTGAAGGCGGCGTAGTTGGCGGCCCACACCTGGGCCTTGGGGTTGATCCGGCGCAGGGCCTGCCACCACAGCTCCACCGGGAACCGGTCGAAGGGCTCCAGGGTGCTGAGGATGCCCATGAGGATGACGTTGGCGATCCGCCCGGTGGGATCGCCCAGCTCCACCGCCCGCCCGAGCACGTCCACCTCCAGGAGGCGGAACGGCGCCAGCAGCTCCTTCAGGGCGGCGTCGGCGGGATAGGCGTCCTCCTCCAGCCCCGCCGGCAGGATCCGGGTGGCGGCCATGAGCACCGTGCCCCCGGGCTTGAGCAGGTCCAGGAACCCCGGCCGCAGCACCTCGCTCTTCTCCATGACGATCAGGCAGTCGGCGGTGCCGGGCAGCAGCACCGGGCTGCACACGTCCCCGCAGCCGAAAGTGCTGATCACCGGGCCGCCCATCTGGGCCATGCCGTGGGTGTCGCCCTTGATGATGTTGTGCTCCTGGTACCCCGCCAGCAGGGCCAGCTGGGTCAGCACCCGGCCGAAGAACAGGCTGCCCTGCCCGCCCACGCCGCGGATGGCCAGGGACAGGCGCGCCGGGAAGCCGGCCTGGGCGGGCGCCGGGATGTCCGCGGGCGGCTCGGGGAAGCGGGCCGCGGCAACGTGGCCCAGGGCCTCCAGGTCCACCGCCTTGAGCACCCCGGTGGGGCACATCTGGGCGCAGGCGGGGGTGTGCCCGCCGCACCCGGAGCACAGGTTGTTGGCCGCGGGGATCCCGTCCGGGCCCAGCTCAAGGCCGGGGCAGACAAGGCAGAGGTTGCACTTCTTGCACTGGTCCGGGGCCACCAGCACCCGCTGGCGGCTGGGCCGGCTCTTCTTCAGGCAGGCGCCGTCGCGGATCACGAGGGTGGTGTAGACGCCTTCCTCGGCCGCCTCCTTGAGGGCGGTCCTGAGCGCCTGGCGGATGCCCTTGCGGTCGTAGGCGCCCACCATGGGCACCTTGGCGCCGTGGGCGGACAGGGTCGTGGGCAGGTCGAAGCGGATGTGCTCCTGGGCCAGGTTGGCGGGGGAGGTGGGGGACGGCTGGCCGCCGGTCATGGCGGTCCACTCGTTGTCCAGCACCACCTGCACGCCGGGCACGTTGCGGTAGACGGCGTTGCGGGTGGCGTCCATGCCGCTGTGGCACTCGGTGCTGTCGCCGATGATGCTGATGCAGCGCCCGGCCTGCTCCGGGCGGGACAGCACGTAGCCGATGCGCTGGCCCTCGCTGGCGCCCATGGCCAGGCCCGTGTCCATGGCGTTCATGAAGTACAGCAGCGCGTTGCAGCCGATGTCCCCGAAGGCGGCGTCCAGCTCGCCCTTGCGCTTCATGGCCGCCACTTCCTGGGCGAACAGGCGGTACGGGCACCCGGCGCAGATCACCGGCGGCCGCCCCACCGCCGGCACCGGGCTGGACCGGCGCGGGCTCTCCACCCCCAGCAGCTCGGCGATCAGGGCCGGGCTCCACTCGGTCACCTTGCTGAAAGGCTCCTTGCCCCGCACCTTCAGCCCGGCCTGTTCCATGGCCTCCTGCAGGAACCGGTAGCCGTCCTCCACCACCAGCACCTCGCCGCCGATGGAGGCGTGGAAGCGGCGGATGAGATCCATGGGCAGGGGATTGGAGAACCCCAGCGAGAGCACGTCCAGGTCCAGCCCCGTGGCCGCGATCACCTCCCGCAGGTACAGGTCGCACACACCGTAGGTGACCACGCCGCGCTGGCCGGATCCCTTCCGCCAGCGGTTCAGGGGGCTTTCCTCCACCATCCGGGCCAGCGCCGGCAGGCGCTCGTCCATGATGGTGTCGTAGGCCTTGCGCGTGAGGCTGGGCAGCACGTTGAAAGCCCGCAGGTCGGCGGGCATGGCCACCGGTTCCCGGCGGGTCACGGGCATCAGGCGCACCAGGCCTTCGCTGTGGCACAGGGCCCCGCTGGGCATGACCACCACCTGGGTACGGTAGCGCCGGGCGATCACCACCGCCAGGTTGGCGGCCTCGTGCATCTCCTGGTGGTTGCGGGGCTCCAGCACCGGCACGAAGCAGGTCTTGAACAGGTAGCGCGGGTCCACCAGGTGCTGGGTGGAGCTTGGGGTGAAGTCGCTGGCGATGTAGTACACCAGCGCACCCCGTTCCTGGGTGAAGGCGGCGCCGCTGGTAAAGATGTCCCCGGCCTGGAACAGCCCGGGGATCTTCATGGTCACCACGCAGTCCCGGCCGGCCAGGGAGTGCCCGTGGCCCACCGCCGAGGCCACCGCCTCGTTCACCGACCAGCCCACGGTGATCAGGTCCTGCACCGTGGCCAGCCCCCGGTCGATGACCTCCGAACTCGGGGTGCCCGGGTAGCCGTCGGCGCAGTGCACTCCGCCGCGCACGCAACCCACCGCGAAGGCGATGTTTCCCTGCAGCACTTCGGCCTGGCCCTCGGGGGCGCGGCAAAGCGGGGCGATGGATTCGGACATGTCGGACTCCGGGCTTTGAACCATTCTCCACCCGGCGACCCGGTCCGGACTGTAGCCGGCGCTACACAACCCGGGAAAAAGCACCGCCCTGGTATGCTCCTTCGGGACAGGAGGCGTTCCGATGAGCTTCGAAGGCAGATGGGATCTGACGGTCACCTCGCCCATGGGGACCAAAGTGTTCCGCCTGGACCTGCGGACGGAAGGGGGCGCCCTGCAGGGCACCGCCAGCACCGGCGGCGAGACCACCCCCATGGTCGACCCGGCGGTCCAGGACGGGCATCTGCGCTGGGCCATGAAGCTGCCCCGCCCCATGAACGCGGTGCTGGAGGTGGAAGTCGCCCGGGACGGGGACACCCTCAGCGGATCGGCCAAGGCCGGGCACATGGTCCTGCCGGGCGTGCGCGGGGTGAAGGTTCCCTGAGGCCGGGACGGACCGCGAGGGAACAACGTCTCGATAGAAACCGATGAGAGATGGACGCGGAGAACGGATAGCGCAACTGCCGCCATTTCGGCACTGTGCCTATATTTCGGCATTTGGTTTCGGCACTTATCTCCCTTTGATATTTTAATTTCTTTGTTTTTAATAATTAACTAACAGGCATGAATTCTGCATGTTGCCTTCAGCAGGAGGAATTCATGCTTCGCATCACTCCCAAGGAACAGGATTCCCGGCTGACCCTCACCCTGGAGGGCAAGCTGGCGGGCCCCTGGGTCGCCGAGCTGGCCAAAGTGTGGAGCGAGTGGCAGGAGCGGATCCCGCCGGGAAGCACGGTGGTGGACCTGCGCATGGTCTCGTTCGTGGACGAGGCGGGCCGGGGGCTGCTGGCGGAGCTGCACCGGGCGGGCTGCGCTCTGGAGGGCGGCGGATGCTACGTGGGCGCCCTGGTGGAAGGGATCATCCAGGGCCGGGAAACCGGCGCGGCGGTGCTGCGCTGGTGCTGGCTGGCGGTGCTCGGCCTGGCGGCGGCGGGCATGGTGGCCGCCGCCGCCGAGCCCCCGGCCCTCTCCCTCACCCTGTCCCAGGCCCTGCACACCGCCCTGGACCAGAACCCGGACGTGCAGCGGTCGCTCCTGGCGGTGGCCCAGAGCCAGGAGGACCGCCGCACGGCGGCCGCGGCCCTGATGCCCGCCCTGGAGGCGGACGCCACCGGCCAGCGCACCCGGGTGAACCTGGACACGGAGCTGGGCACGGCCACCCCCGGGGGCCCGGACGTCGTCGGCCCCTACAACTGGGGCATCGTCGGGTTCCAGGCCACCATGCCGCTGCTGGACCTGAGCCTGTGGAGCCGGTGGAAGGCCGCCAGGCACGACGTGGCCACCGCCGAGGCCAGGGCCCGGGAGGTGCGTGAAGGGATCATCGCCCTCGTGGTGGCCCAGTACCTGCGGGTCCAGCGCTCGGGCGAGGCGGTGAAGGCCGCCCAGTCCCGGGTGGAGCTGGCCCAGGCCCTGGAGCAGCTGGCCCAGGACCAGCAGAAGAACGGCCTGGGCACCCGCCTGGACACCCTGCGCGCCGAGGTGCAGGTGCGCAACGAGCAGCAGCACCTGATCCAGGCCCAGACCCAGCTTCAGACTTCCCGCTTCAGCCTGGCCCGGGTGCTGAGCCTGCCTCCGGACATCCGGCTGGAGGCCGCCGACAGCCTCGAGGCCCCAGCCCCGGCCCCGGTCGCCTTCCAGGACGCCTACCAGGCCGGGCTGCGCCAGCGGCCGGAGGCGGCCACCCTGGACGCGCGGGAACGGGCCCAGACGGAACTCAAGGCCTCCGCCCGCAACCTCGCCATGCCCAGCGTGGTGGCCTCGGGCAGCTACGGCTCCTCGGGCCTGGCCGAGCATCCGTGGGCGAGCACCTGGACCGTGACCCTGGGCGTCAAGGTGCCCCTGTTCACCGGCGGGCGCATCTCCGCCCAGACCGCCCGGGCCCAGGAGGAGCTGGACCGCATCAAGGAGGAGCGCCGGGGCCTGGAGGCCCAGGTGGGCATGGAGGTGAAGGTGGCCCAGGCGGAGCTTGACGCCGAGCGGGACGAGGTGGAGGTGTCCGCCCAGGCCCAGGCCCTGGCCGAGGAAGCCCTGGTACAGGCGCGCCACCGCTTCGAAGCGGGAGTGAGCAACAACATCGAGGTGGTCCAGGCCCAGGACGAGCTGGCCCGGGCCGCCGACAACAAGATCAACGCCCTGTACCGCCTCAACCAGTCCCGGGTGGACCTGGCCAGGGCCATGGGGCAGCTGGAACCCCAGTACGTTCGCTGACGGAGCCTGTGATGACCGAGAACCCCGAAACCCTAGAGACCCCCATCGAGAACGGCGGGACCCAGGCCCCCAAAGGCCGCGGCCGCCTGATCCTGGCCGTCGTCGTGGCCGTCCTGGCCGTGGCCGGAGGGGTCATGTCCTACCATTACAAGGACCGGATCACCACCGACGACGCCCAGGTGGACGGGCACCTGGTGAACGTGGCCTGCAAGGTGTACGGCAGCGTGGAGAAGATCCTGGTGGACGACAACCAGGCGGTGAAGGCCGGGGACCTCCTGGTGCAGCTGGACGCCCGGGACCTGCAGAGCAGGGTGGACCAGGCCACGGCCGCCCTGGAGCAGGCCATGGCCAAGGTGAGCAGCTCCGTGGCCGACGACAGCAAGGCCAAGGTCTCCCTGGAACAGGCCGAGAGCTCCGAGCTGCAGGTGGCCCAGGCCAACCTGGACGCCGCCAAGGCCACCCTGGACAAGGCCCGCGCCGACCTGAAGCGGGCCCAGCCCCTGGCGGAACGCCAGGAGATCTCCGCCCAGGAACTGGACCATTTCCGCACCCAGGCGGACGTGGCCGAGAGCGAGTGGAACGCCGCCCAGCGGCGCCTGGCGGGCGTGCGCCAGGAGGCGGACATCCGCAGGGCCGACACCCTCTCCAAGGGGGCCAAGGTGGGCGAGGCCAGGGCCGAGGTGGAGGCGGCCCGGGCCAACCTGGAGGCCCTCAGGCTGCAGCTCGGCTACACCCGCATCGAGGCGCCGGTGGACGGCGTGGTCACCCGCAAGATCGTGGAGCTGGGCCAGGTGATCCAGCCGGGCCAGGGGCTCATGACCCTGGTGCCCCTTGCCGAGACCTGGGTCACGGCCAATTTCAAGGAGACCCAGCTGGCCCGGGTGCACCCGGGGCTGCGGGCGGAAGTGAGCGTGGACATGAACGGCCAGGTGCTCAAGGGCACGGTGGACTCGGTGGCCGGCTCCACCGGCTCGCGCATGAGCCTGCTGCCCCCGGAGAACGCCGTGGGCAACTTCGTCAAGGTGGTGCAGCGGATCCCCGTGAAGATCAAGCTGGACCCGGCCGACACCCAGAAGGTCGTGCTGCGCCCCGGCATGAACGTGGACGCCACCATCCTGCTCGAGAACTGACCCTGACCCGGCGCTGAAAGGCTCTTCATGCATTCCAAGACCCCGCACCGGGTCGTCAACCCCTGGCTCATCGCCATGGTGGTCATGCTGGCCACCTTCATGGAGGTGCTGGACACCAGCGTGGCCAACGTGGCCCTGCCGCACATCGCAGGCAACCTCTCGGCTACCGTGGACGAGACCACCTGGGTGCTCACCTCCTACCTGGTGGCCAACGCGGTGGTGCTGCCCCTGAGCGGCTACCTCTCCGCCCTGTTCGGCCGCAAGCGCTTCTACATGACCTGCGTGGTCCTGTTCACCCTCTCCAGCATGCTGTGCGGCCTGGCCCCCAGCCTGCCCTGGCTGATCTGCTTCCGGGTCATGCAGGGCCTGGGCGGCGGTGCCCTGCAGCCCACCTCCCAGGCCATCCTGGTGGAGACCTTCCCCCACGAGAAGCGGGGCGCGGCCATGGCCCTGTACGGCATGGGCGTGGTGTTCGCGCCCATCATCGGCCCGGTCATGGGCGGCTGGATCACCGACAACTTCAGCTGGCACTGGATCTTCCTCATCAACATCCCGGTCGGCATGCTGTCCCTGGCCCTCACCTACCGCATGGTGTTCGACCCGCCGAGCCTGAAGCGGGTGTCGGTGAAGGAGGGCTTCCAGGTGGACTACCTGGGCATCGGCATCCTCACCCTGGGCCTGGCCGCCCTGGAGATCGTCCTGGACGAAGGCCAGCGCCGGGACTGGCTGGGCTCCAACCTGATCATCGTCTGCGGCCTGGTCGCCGTGGCGTGCCTGGTGGGCGTGGTGTTCTACCTCCTGAAGAAGGACCATCCCATCATCGACCTGCGCCTGCTCAAGGACCGCAACTTCGCCATGGCCACGGTGATGCTGTTCGTGCTGGGCTTCGTGCTCTACGGCAGCCTGGCGCTGCTGCCCATCTTCCTGCAGACCCTGCTGGGCTACACCGCCTCCCTCAGCGGCTGGGTCCTGAGCCCCGGGGGCATGGTGGTGCTGGCCAGCATGCCGGTGGTGGCCCTGCTCCTGCGCCGCTTCGACACCCGCTACCTGATCGCCTGGGGTTTCCTGTTCGTGGGGCTGGGCCTGATGTGGATGGCCGACTTCAACCTCGAGGTGGACTTCCACACGGCCATGCTGGCCCGCATGGTCCAGAGCTTCGGCTTCGCCTTCCTGTTCGTGCCCATGAACGTCACCGCGTTCCAGCACGTGCCCCACGAGAAGTCCAGCTACGCCTCGGGCATGCTCAACCTGGTGCGCAACATCGGCGGCAGCGCCGGCATCGCCATGGCCACCACCCTCCTGGCCCGCCGCGCCCAGTCGCACCAGGCCAACCTGGTGGCCAACCTGCACCCGGCCAGCCTCCAGTACCAGGGCTTCCTGGCCCGGGCCGCCCAGCTGCTGGTGCTGCGCGGCGCCTCCGCCCCGGACGCGGCCCGCCAGGCCCAAGGCATGGCCTACGGCACCCTGATCCGCCAGTCCACCATGATGGCCTTCGCCGACACCTTCTACGTCATGGGCGCGCTGTGCCTGGTGCTGCTGCCCCTGGTGTTCCTGATGCGGAAGACGCATGCGGGGAGGGCGCCGGTGGTGGCGGATTGACGCGCCGCCAGCCCCAGGCGATGGCCCCGGCCAGGAGCAGCCAGCCGATGGGGGAACGGGCCGCGATCCTCAGGTCCGGCCAGGACGGCAGGGCCGCGTAGACCAGGTTGGCGATCAGGTACAGGATCAGCAGCTCCCGCCAGCCCAGGGCCAGGGCGCCGTCCAGGCGCCAGCGCACCAGGGCGTACGCCGCGGGCAGCAGCAGCAGGGGCGCCACGCCGATGAAGAAGGCGTTGTACCAGGTGATGCGGCTGAAACTCACCGACCCCATTTCCCAGCCCCGCTCGTTGCGCCGGGGCAGCAGGTTGAAGCCCGAGGGCCGGCCGCCCAGGAGCAGGCCCAGGACCAGGTGGCAGGCCTCGTGGGCGCAGGTGCCCGGCAACACCAGCAGGGAGAAGGCCCAGAACACCCGCCGCGCCCGGTGGAACACCAGCAGCAGGACCACCAGGGCGGTCAGGTACAGCCAGATCCTAAGCATCCGCCGGCTCCGCCAGTCCCGGCCCCTCGTTGCGCACGTTGCCCACCCGGGGGCTCACCGGGTAGGCGCGCAGGAACCCTTCCGGGCACGGGCCCAGCAGGGCCTTGAGCCGCTCCGGGGACGCCGCCGGATCCAGCCAGGCCCCGTACGCCCCGGGGGCCAGGATCACCGGCATGCGGTCGTGCACGGGGGCCATGAGGGTGTTGGCGGCGGTGGTGATGATGGTGCACGTGTCCAGGACCCCGTCCGGCCCCTCCCACCGGTCCCGCAGCCCGGCGAACCCCAGCAGCGACCCGTCCGCGGCCCGGAAGCAGTAGGGCTGCTTGGCCCGGCCGGGGCGGGCCTGCCATTCGTAGAAGCCGTCCGCGGGCAGGATGCAGCGCCCGCGCCGGAACGGGCCCCGGAACGCGGGCTTGTCCGCCACCGTCTCGGCCCGGGCGTTGGCCATGCGCGCGCCCGCGGCCGGGTCGCGGGCCCAGGAGGGCACCAGCCCCCACACGTGAAGGGTGACGGCCCGCCCCGCGGGCGTGGCCGTCACCACCGGCACCGGGGTGGTGGGGGCGATGTTGTACCGGGGCGTCAGGAGCGCCCGGCCGGCGGGTTCGAATTCCGCTTCGAACTGGATCTCGATGGCCTCGATGGAGGCGTTCAGGAAATAGCGTCCACACATGCCATCAGTCTAACGGTACTGGCCCTCTTGGACCGGTTGGAAGCTATGAGAAAAATATGTGTAAACGTTAATTTTATATCGAAAAATTCCTTGTATGCACCGAGAGTCCAAAGGATATTTTTCAAGCTCGACGCTGAGGCGGCCAACCCCTGGCCGGCCCGCGCCAAGGGAAACCGCAACGTGGAAGCCATCAAAAAATCCTGTCTGATTGTTGCCTGCACCGGACTTCTCGCCACCCCTTGGCTGGGATGCCGGCGCCCCTCGGCGCCACCCCCCGCTCCCGCGCGGCTGTGGGTGACCGCCCAGGCGGAACCGGTCATCAACCGGGATCCCGCCGGCCAGTCCCTCTCGGTGGTGGTGCGGGTCTACCAGCTCAAGGACCGCGCCGCCTTCGCCCGCCTCACCTTCCAGGCTGCCGCCGGCGGCCGTCCGGACCCGGAACTCCTGGACGGGGATTTCCTGGACCGGGACGAACTGGTGGTGGTGCCCGGCGCCGTCCAGGAATCCGCCCGGGCGCTGCACCCCGAGACCCGCTTCGTCGGCCTGGTGGCCTTGTTCCGCCGTCCCGATCCCCACGCCTGGCGCTACCTGGTGAGCGTCGAGCGGATGCGTCCGGCCCAGGCGCCGCCGCCCCGGGACTGGCCGTGGCGGCCCTGGCGCCGCAGGCCGGCGGGCACCCCCCCGGATCCCCGCGTGCGCTTCCAGGTGCGCGAGTGCTCCCTTGGCCTTCCCGTGCCCCCGCCCGAGCCCCTTCCCGGGCAGCCCGCGAACCCGGTCCCGGCCTGTCCGCAGGATCCGGAGCCCCGCCCATGACCCGCACCCACCGGATCCTGTGGGGGGAAGGGACCTTCCTGCGCCCCCAGCACTTCCAGCAGCAGGAGTTGTTCCTGGAGGGGCGCCTGGCCCGGTGCATGGCCATGCACCACGCCCATCCCTGGGGCGTCGGGCCGGTGCGCCTGGATACGGCCGCCCTGGCCCAGGGCATGCTGGGCTGCGAGCAGCTCCAGGTGGTGTTCCAGGACGGCACCCCGTACGACGCCCCCCAGGACGAGCCCCTGCCCCAGACCCGGAGCCTGGCCCACCTGCCCCCCCTGGAGGACGCGCCCCTGGTGTGGGCCTGCCTCCCCTGCCTGGACCCCTTCGGCGGCAACGCCGCCGAGCCGGCCCAGGACGGCGGCCGGCCGGTGCGCTACCACCTGGAGCGGGTCCGGCTCCCGGACCTGCATACCGAGGCCCTGGAGGCGGAGGTGACGGTGCTGCGGGCCAACGTGCGCCTGCGGGTGGGGGAGGAGAGCCGGGACGGGCATTTCGCCGTCCCCATCGCCCGGCTGCGGCGGGACGGCGCCAGCGCCTGGTCTCCGGATCCCGCCTACATCCCTCCGGCCCTGGCCCTGCGCGGGGCGCCGCCGCTCCTGGCCCTGGTCCGGACCCTGCTCGGCATGCTCCAGGCCAAGAGCCGCACGCTGGCCGGATCGAGGCGCGAACGGGGCGGCGGCGCCGCGGAGTACGGCACCGCCGAAGCGGCCGCCTACTGGCTGCTGCACACGGTGAACCGCAGCCGCCCCCTGCTCAGCCACCTGCTGGACCACCCCCAGGCCCACCCGGAGGAGCTGTACCGGCATCTGGCCCAGCTGGCCGGGGAACTGGCCACCTTCTCCACCTCCCGGGGGCCCGAGGACATCCCGCCCTACCGGCACGAGGACCTCACCGGCACCTTCCAGCGCCTGGAGGACTTGATCCGGGAGTTCCTGGACACGGTCATCTCCGCCCGCTGCCTGGTGATCCCCCTGCGGGAGGTCCGCCCCTCCTTCCATTCGGGCCCCCTGGACAGCGACCGGCTCGCGGAGGGCTGCGACCTCTACCTCTCGGTCAGCTGCGAGCACCCGGCCGCCGAAATCATCGAGGCGGTGCCCCTCAAGCTCAAGGTGGGTTCCCCGGACGACGTGGACCGGATCCTCAACTCCGCCCTTCCGGGAGTCCGGCTGGCCCACCTGGCCCGCACCCCGGCGGCGGTCCCGGCGCGCCTGGGCAACCACTACTTCGCCCTGGAGCCCCGGAGCCCCATCTACGAACGCATGCTCCAGGCCCGCAGCGTCTGCGTCTACGCGCCCAAGGCGCTGCCGCCCCTGAAGCTGGAATTGATCGCCCTGTTCCGCCAGGAGCCATAATGGCCGTGCCATCCAGCGACCTCCCCCATCCTCCCGCGCCCAGGCCGGCCCTCAACGACCTGCTCGGGGACGGCTTCCACTTGCTGGCCCTGCTGCGGGGCGGCGCCGAGCCCCGGGATCCGGACCTCTTCGCGGAGCGGGTGGACCAGTACCTGGCCAGGTTCCAGCGCCAGGCCGAGGACCTTGGCCATCCGGCCACCGCCGTGCTGGACGCCAAGTACGCCTTCTGCGCCCTGACCGATGAGGTCGTCCTCACGTCCGGGCCGGCCATCCGGACGGCCTGGGAGGGAGCGCCCCTGCAACTGCGCCACTTCGGGGAGCACCTGGCCGGGGAGGGGTTCTTCCTGCGCCTGGAGTCCCTGCGCCGGGATCCACGGGAGCACCGGGAGGTCCTCGAGGTGTACCACGCCTGCCTGCTCCAGGGGTTCCAGGGCAAGTACCGCCTGGAGGGAAGCGACCGCCTGCAGGTACCTCACCCTCCGCCTGGGGCAGGAGATCATCCAGGCCCGGGGGAAGGGGCCGGGCTTCGCCCCCCACTGGCGTCCCGAGGTTCCCGCCGTCCCGGAGCGCCGTTTCCGGTGGCAGGCGCCCCGGCCGCGGACCCTGTGGGCCGCCCTGGCGGTGGCGGGGCTGTCCTGGTTCCTGGCCTACACCCTCATCCTGCGCCTGCAGGCGCGGGAACTGGCAGCTCCGCCGGCCGGGCTGGCCGGGCCGGCGGGGAGGTGCTGATGTCCCTGCCCCGCCAGACCCTGGTCATGGCCTCGGTGCTGGACCGGCTCCTGGACGACGAGCCCGGTTCGGCCCAGGAAGCTCCCGGCCGGTGCCAGTACGACCTGAACCAGCACAAGCAGTCCGTGGCCCGGGACCTGGAAGCCCTGCTCAACGCCCGCAGCCTGGCCGCCCAGGTCAGCCAGCTGGATCGCTTCCCCCAGGCCCGGGAGAGTTTCCTGGGCTACGGCATCGCCGACCTGGGCAGCCTGAGCCTGCTCAATCCGGACCACCGCGCGCTGCTCCGGGAGCAGATCCGCCGCGCCATCGAGTTGCACGAACCGCGCCTCGCCCGGGTGCGGGTGAGCCTGGACGTGCCCAGGGATTCGGGCCGGATCCTGCGTTTCCGGGTGGAGGCCCTCCTGCGGCTCCACCCCCACCGCCCGCCGGTGGCCTTCGACGCCCTCATGGAACTGTCCTCCAACACCTGCCAGGTGCGCACCCAAAGCTGAATGCTCGACCACCTCCTGCCCCACTTCGAAGCTGAACTGGACGCCTTGCGCACCGGCGCGGCGGCGTTCGCCGGGCGCTTTCCCAAGGTGGCCCAGCGTCTGCGCCTGGATCCCGGCAGTGGCCCGGACCCCCACACGGAACGTCTGGTGGAGGGCTTCGCCATGCTGGCGGCGCGGATCCAGCGCAAGCTGGATGACGAGTTCCCGGGCATCACCGAAGCGTTCATGCAAGTGCTTTATCCCCAGGATCTCCGGCCCCTCCCCGCCGCCACCATCCTGCACCTGCAGGCGGATCCGGACCGTCCCGAACCTCGGCGCCCGGTCACCGTCCCCCGCCTCACCCCCGTGCTGGCCCCGCCGGTGCGGGGAATCCGCTGCGGATTCCGCACCACCCAGGCGGTGGACCTGTGGCCGGTGGAAGTGGCCCGGGCCGGGCTGGAGCTGGGCGCGCCCGGCGCCGCGGCCGGGAACCCGGCGGCGGTCCTCACCCTGGAGCTGGAATCCCCGCCCGGCCTGCCTTTCTCCGCCCTGGCCGTGGAGCACCTGACCTTCTTCCTGGACGGCGAGCCGCCCTTGATGCACCTCCTCTACGAACTGCTGTGCTTCCGGACCCAGACGGTCCTGGTGGACGGGGGCGCCGGCGCGTCCCGGGCGCTGCCGGCCGCGGCGATCCGCCCGGTGGGGCTGGAGCCGGACGAGGCCCTGGTGGAACCGGACCCGCGCTCCTGCCCCGGATTCCGCCTGTTGACCGAATACTTCGCCTTTCCGGAGAAGTTCCTGTTCTTCCGCCTGGCCGGCCTGGGGGCCCTGGCCCCGGCCACGGGGAGCCGGATGCGCCTGCGCTTCCTGTTCTCCCGCTGCGGCGCCGGCGACCGGCACCGGCGCCTGCGGGACACCCTGTCCCCGTCCCATTTCAAGCTGGGCTGCGTGCCGGCGGTGAACCTGTTCCGCCGGGCCGCCGTGCCCATTCCGGTCACCCACCGGGTAGACGCCTACCCGGTGGTGCCCGAAGGCCTCAAGGCCGAAGCATGCCAGGTCCATGCCATCGACGCGGTGTTCCGGGCCATCCGGAGTCCCGGCGCCGCCGACCGCCTGGTCCCGGTGCCGTGCATCTACGCCGTCCGCCATGGGCAGCGGGAGGAGGACCAGGGCCTCTTCTGGTACGCAGCCCGGGCCTCCGCCCCCCACCCGGGCGGCGAGGAGCCGCTGGAGCTGGCCCTGGTGGACCTGGACTTCCAGCCCATCCGGCCGGGCCGGGAGGCCCTCAGCCTGCAGCTCACCTGCACCAACCGGGACCTGCCCCAGAGCCTGCCATCCGGCGGCGGGCCGGGAATCCAGGAGGACTTCCTCCTGCCCGCCCAGCCCCTGGTGCGCCGCGTCCGGGCCCTGCGCAAGCCCACCCCGGCCCTGAAGCCGCCGCCCCGGCGCCAATTGCGCAGGCGGATCGTGACCCAGCTTGCCCTGGGCCAACTGCCTCTGGACGCCTGGGACCTGGAGGCCCTGCGGGAAGCCCTGGACCTGTGCCGGGCTTCCGCCACGGCCGGCCCGGCGGACGGCATCTGCGCCCTGGCCGCCGGGCCGTGCACCGCCTGGATTCCCGGGCGGGAGTCCGCCACTCCCGTGCGGGGCACCCAGGTGTCGGTGACGTTCGACGAGAGCCGCTTCGTGGGCTTCAACCTCTATTTGTTCGCCAACGTCCTGGAACGCTTCTTCGGCCTGCTGTGCGGCCCGAACACGTTCATGCAGTTCCGGATGTCCACCCGCCAGCAGGAAGGAGAGACTGCCCGATGGCCGCCCAGATCCGGCGCCACCCCCTTGACCTGATCGCCCGCCTGCGGGCGGAGCCGCATCGGTTCCGCTTCTTCCAGGCCATCCGCCTCCTGGCCCAGGCGGAGGGACGCGAGACGGCCATGCCCAGCGGGCTGCTGTTCCGCTCGCCGGAATCCCTGGCCTTCCCGCCCAGCGAGATCCTGGGACTGGCCGGGAGCCGGGACCGGGAGGAAATGACCACGGGCTTCCTGGGCCTCACCGGCCCCTCCGGGATCCTGCCGGCCCATTACACCGAACGGCTGGCGGAACGCCGGGACCGGTTCCGGGACGGCGCCGCCCACGCCTTCCTGGACCTGTTCACCCACCGGGCCCTGGCACTGTTCTATGGGGCCTGGCGCAAGTACCGCTTCCACCTGGCTTACGAACAGGGGGAACGGCGGGGGTTCACCGCCCACCTCCTGGCCCTCACGGGACTGGACGGACGCCCAGGGTCGACGGGCCCGGCGCCGGACCTCCTCCTGGCCCGTTTCGCCGGCATCCTCGCCCTGCGGCCGCTCCCGGCCACGGCCCTGGCGGCCCTCCTGGGCGAGTATTTCGGCGTCCAGGCGCACCTGGAGCCGTTCGTGGGCCATTGGCAGCCGGTGGCCCCCCGGGACCAGGCGTGCCTGGGGAGGCGGGCCTGCGGCCTGGACGGATCGGCGTTCCTGGGAGCGCGGCTGTGGGACCGCCAGACCCGGATGCGCCTGCGCCTGGGGCCGCTGCCCCTGGCCGCCTTCCTGGACTTCCTCCCGGGCAGCCCCGGCGGCCGGGCCCTGGCCGGGCTCCTGCGCACGTGCCTGGGCCATGCCCTGGGCTGCGACCTGGTGCTGGTGCTGGCGCCCGGGGCCGCGCCTCCGCCCAGGCTGCACGGCCGGGGCAGTTCTTGCCCGCCCCGGCTCGGCATCGACCTCTGGCTCGCCGCCGGCCCCCTCGAAAGGAACCAGGATGACACCCGCTTCCGCCTCGTGGCCTAGCGTTCCGGCCCGGGCCGCTCCCGGTTCACCCGTGGGCGGCCCGCAGGTAGTCGCCCACGGCCCGTTCCATGCCGTGGAGCAGGGCGTGGCTGACCAGGTGGTGGCCGATGGACACCTCCGCCAGGTTGGACAGGCGCCGCACCAGCATGGGCAGGTTCAGGTGGGTGAGGTCGTGCCCGGCGTTCACCTGCAGCCCGCAGCGTGCGGCCGCGTCGGCGCTGGCCGCCACCTTGGTCAGTTCCGGCTCCGGGTCGCCCCCCAGGAAGGCGGCGGCATAGGGTTCGGTGTAGATCTCGATGCGGTGGGCGCCGACGGCCGCGGCGGCGCGGACGCTCTCCAGGTCCCCGGCCTCCACGAACAGGCTCACCCGCACCTTCTCGTCCCGCAGCCGGGCCACCACCGGGGCCAGCAGGAAGGTCCAGTGCCGGACGTCCCAGCCGTGGTTGCTGGTGATCTCGCCGGGCTTCACCGGCACCAGGGTGCACTGGGTCGGCCGGCATTCCAGCACCAGGTCCAGGAACTCCTCCCGCACGTCCCCTTCGAAGTTGGTCTCGACGGCGGTCACTTCCCGGGCCACCGCCCGCGCGTCCTCAGGGGTGATGTGGCGCCGGTCCGCCCGGGGATGCACGGTGATCCCTTCGGCGCCGAAGGCGACGATGTGCCGCACGAACTCCATGAGATCCGGCTCCCTGCCGCCCCTGGCGTTGCGCAAGGTGGCGATCTTGTTGACGTTCACGCTCAGCTTGGCCATGCCTTCCTCTCTACGCCCGTCCGTCGCGCCTGCCTCATTCTGCCCGCACCGGAGGATGCCGTCATGAATTCCCCGTTCCCCGCAACCCTCTGCCAGCCCATCACACCGGATCGCCCGGGCGGCGAGGACCTGTCCTTCGACCCGGAACTGGACGAGATCCGCGCCGCCCGCCGGGGGGACGACCCGGCCCTGGCCCAGGGGGAATGGGTGCGGGAGCTGCGCCTGCCCCAGTGGGGCCTGGTGCGCAGCCGGTGCGAACGGATCCTGGCGGAGCGCAGCAAGGACCTGCAGGTGGCGTGCTTTTACGCGGAGGCCCTGGCCTGCACCGGCGGCTTCGCCGGGCTCGCCTTCGGGTTGCGCACCCTGGATGGCCTGCTGGACCGGTTCTGGGCCGCCTGCCACCCGGGCCTGGACACCGCCGGGGGCCAGGGCCAGGCCCTGGAGGAGCGGGCCGGGCACATCGAATGGCTGAACCGCAACGTCACCGCGGCCGTATGGAGGATCCCCCTCACCACCCCCGAATCGGGGGGCTACGACTGGCTGCGCTGGGAAGAAGCCCGCCGGGTGGACCGCCTGGCCCTGCGCAGCCCCCAGGAGAAGGAGGCGGCGGTCCAGGAAGGCCGGATCTGCGGGGAGACCTTCCAGGCCGCCGTGGCCGCCTCCGGCGCCGGGCATTGCCAGCGCCTGGCCGAGCAGGCGCGGGACGCGGAGGCCGCCTGCGGCGCCCTGCGGGCCACCCTGGACCGGCGCTTCCCGTCCGACCCGCCCAGCGTCGAGGACCTGGCCGGCGCCATCCAGGCCTGCCGGGAGCTGGTGGAGCAGAACCTGGGGCGGTTGGCCCCCGCGCCCGGGCCGGCGCCGGCCCTGCCCCAGCCGGCCCTGCCCCCGCCCGCGGCCCGGCAGCTTGCCGACGGCGCTCCCCCGGAACGCACCCGGGCCGGCGCCGTCCAGGACCTGCGCAGCCTCGCCGCCTATTTCCGTGCCCAGGAACCCCACAGCCCGGTGGCCCCGCTGGTGGAGCGGGCCGCCCAGTGGGCGGAAATGCCCCTGGAACGCTGGCTGGGCGCGGTCATCAAGGATCCGGGGACCCTGGCCCAGCTGCGGGACCTGCTGGGGGTGGACCTGTGAGACCCGTGCTCCCCCCCGCGCCCCGCCCCCGGATCCTGCGCACGGCCCTGGTGTTCCTGCCTCTCCTGGCCCTGGCCTGGTTCGCCGGGCCGCGCCTGGGGCTGCCCTCGGTTCCGGCCCGCCTGGGCTGGATGCTGTTCCTCCTGGCCTCCTGGGGCGTCCTGGCGGCGCGCGGGCCCTGGTTCCAGGCCCGCCGGCAGGCCCGGCGGGAGGAGCCGGCCGTCCCTCCGGATCCGGTCCCGCCCGCCGGGGACCCGGGCGCCGCCCTGCAGCGCCGCCGGCTGCTCCAGGCCCTGGCGGCCCTGAGGGAATCCCGCCTGGGCCTGACCCGGGGCCGGGCGGCCCGCTATGCCCTGCCCTGGTACCTGGTGCTGGGCGCGCCCGGGTCCGGGAAGACCAGCCTGGTGCAAGGGGCCGACATCCGGCGCACCCTGGCCGGAACCGAAGCCCGGGAGCCCGGCGCTGCCTCGCCGGCCCTGTGCGGCTGGCATTTCTCCCCCGAGGCGGTGCTGCTGGACGCTCCCGGGGGCTGCGGCCTGGACCGGGAGGACCGGGAGGCCTGGCTGGACCTGCTGAGGCTGCTCAAGGCCCACCGGTCCAGGCAGCCCCTGGACGGGGTGCTCCTGGCGGTGGGGGCGGGGGACCTGCTGGGGCCGGGGGCGGCCGCCCAGGCGCGGCACGTGCGCCAGGCCCTGGGGGAGATGGAGCGGATCTTCCGCCGGCGGGTCCCGGTGTACCTGGTGGTGACCCAGATGGACCGCCTGCGGGGCTTCACCGGGTTCTTCGGGAGCCTGCCGGAGGACGCCCGGACCCCCGCCTGGGGCGCCGTCCTGCCGGCGGGCTTCGGCCCGGACCTGGCGCGGCGCGTGGACGACCGGTTCCAGGAGCTGTGCCGGGGCATGGAGGAGGCGGCGGCGGACCGGCTGAGCCCCGCCGCGGGCGCCGCCCAGGCATCCTTCCCCCTCGAGTTCCGCGCCCTGGGCGAAGGCCTGCGCGCCTTCGCGGCCGCCCTGGACGAGCCGGATCCCTACCACCCGGCGCCCTGCCTGCGGGCGTTCCATTTCACCAGCGCCCGGCCGGGACCCGGGCCACGGATCTCTGCGGCCCTGCGGACAGCCCCGCTGTTCGGCCTGCCGCCAGTCAGCCTGGAGGAACCGCCCGGCCCGGACCGGTCCTGGTTCCTGGAGGAGCTGCTGCGGCAGGTGGTCGTGCCCGACCGGCGGCGGGCCCCGTTCCCGGCCGGCCATGGCGCCGTCGCCGCCCTGGCCGGGCTGGCGCTCCTGGCGGGCGCGTGGACCTGCTCGTTCGCCGGCAACCTGAGCCTGGTGCGGAAAGCCCGGGCGGCCGTCCTGGAAGCCCGGTCCCTGGAAGCGGACGGCACCGTCGCCGGGCGCCTGGAAGCCTTGGCGGTCCTGCAGCCGCGCCTGGAGGAACTGGTCCGCCACCGGCGCCAGGGGCGGCCCCTGGGCCTCGGGTGGGGCCTGTACACCGGCCGGCGGGCGGACCGGGCCCTGCGGAGCCGGTATTTCGCCGGGCTGCGCCAGGCCCTGCTGGAACCGGTGGGAGAGCAGCTGGAGCGCATCCTGGCCGCCGCCGCTGGGCCCGGACCCGCGCCCCGCAAGGCCCGGGGACGGGCGGCCGGCCCGGATCCGGAGCCGGCGTACCAGGCCCTGAAGACCTACCTGATGCTGTGCCGGCGGGAGCGCCGGGACCGGGCGCACCTGGAGGAACAGCTGCCCCGCCTCTGGGATCCCTGGCTGCGGGCCCGGCAGGGCTCCGGCCCGAGTCCGGCCCCGGGCGGCCCCGTCCTGGCCTTCTACCTGGACCAGCTGGGAGAGCCGGACCTGCCGGTGCTCAGCCCCCGCCCGGACCTGGTGGCCCGGGTGCGGACGCGCCTGCGGGGCACGGTCCGCCCGCGCACGCCCCTGGAAGACGTCTACGCCGAACTCCGGGCCCGGGGCGACGCCCGCTTCGAACCCTTGACCCTGGCCCGGATCCTCCAGCGCCAGGACCGGGACCTGGTGCCCCCGGGCTGCGCCGTGCCCGGGAGCTTCACCCGGGAGGCCTGGGAGGGCTTCTTCCGGGAAGCCTTCCGGGAGGCCGGCGCCGGACCCTGGCCAGGGACCGACTGGGTGCTGGAGGCGGCGGCCGAAGGGTCGCCCGGAGAGGACGCCGAGACCCGCCAGGTGCGCCTGGAGGCCCTCTACAAGGCCGATTACGCCAGGGCCTGGGCCCGGTTCCTGAAGGGCCTGGATGTGCGCCCCTGCCCCGGGGCGGCGGATGCGGCCGCCGCCCTGGGGCGGCTGGCCGATCCCCAGGCGTCGGCCATCAAGCGGGTGCTGGCCCGTGCGGCCCAGGAGACCTCCTGGGACAACCCTTCCGGCTGGAGCGTCACCCTGCGCTCGGCCCAGGACAAGGTGCTGGAACGCACCGGGCGCCTGCTGGGGCGCCCTGCGGGGCCGGAGCCGGCCCGGCCGGCGGAGCCCGGCTTGCTGGGGGCCCAGTACGCCCAGGTGGCGGCCCTGGTGGCGACCGGGCCGGCCGGGCCCCCGCCTCTGGACGCCTACCTGGAACGGCTGCAGAAAGTGCGTGCGCGCCTGCAGGCCTTGTGCGGGCCCGACGCCGGCCGGGCGGCGCGCCAGTGGCTCCAGGCCACCCTCGAGGGCACCGCCGAGCTGGCCGAAGGCCGCCAGTGGGTGGAAGCCCTGGGGACGGAAGGGGATGGACAGGGCGCCCTGCGCCCGCTGCTGCTGCGCCCGTTCACCCAGGCCTACGCGGCCCTGCTGCCCGGGGCCGGGGGGGACCTGGAACAGGCCTGGGCCCAGCAGGTCTATGGCCCCTGGGCCGGCCTGGCCGGCAAATACCCCTTCTCCGACTCGGAGAACGACGCCCCCATGGCCGACATCCTGCGCTTCCTGAAGCCCGGCGAGGGCCTCCTGCCGCGCTTCCTGGACACCCACCTGGGGGCGCTGGCGGCCAAAGACGGCGACCGCCTGGCGCCCCGGGCCTGGGGCGGCCGGAGCCTGGCGCTCAGCCCGGCCTTCCTGGCGGGCGCCGCGCGCCTCTGCGCCGCGGGCGCCTGCCTGGGGGACGGCGGCCCGTCCCGGTTCGAACTGCAGCCCGTGCCCGATCCGGGCCTGAGCGAAATCCTCCTGGAGATCGACGGCCAGACCCTGCGCTACCGCAACGGGCCCCTGTCCTGGACCGGGTTCGCCTGGCCCGGGGCCGGACCGGCCCAGGGCGCCCGGATCCAGGCGGTCACCCTCCAGGGGGCCGGCGCCGAGGTGCGCAACGCCCCGGGCCGCCTGGGCCTGATGCGGCTCCTGGCCCAGTGCCGGATCGAGCGCCCGGAAGCTCCGGAGAGCCTGCTGGAATGGCGCTTCTCCGGCACGGGCGGCCGGGCCCAGGCTGTGCGCTTCCGCCTGCGCCGGGTCAGCGGCCCGGACCCCCTGCGCCTGGCGGCCCTCCGCCAGCATTCCCTGCCGGCCAGGATCACCCGCTGAGGCTCCCCGCGGGCCCGGAGGGCCGGGCCCGCCCCTTTGCCAACTCTCTTGCCACGGAACCCCCACATGACCCTAGACAACACCCAGAAGAAACTCGAGCGCGACCGCCCGCCGCGGGTCCAGATCACCTACGACGTGGAGGTGGGCGATGCGGTCGAAACCAAGGAACTCCCCTTCGTGCTGGGGGTCGTCGGCGACTTCGGCGGCCACCCCAAGGAGCCGCCGCCGCGCCTGAAGGACCGGAAGTTCATCCAGATCGACAAGGACACCTTCGACGACGTCCTGGCCGGCATGGCCCCCCGGCTGGAACTCCAGGTGGAGGACCGGCTGCAGGACGACGGCGGCCGGCTGGGCCTGGAGCTGCGGTTCCAGTGCATGGAGGACTTCGAGCCGGCCGGGGTGGCGCGCCAGGTGGAGCCTCTGCGCCGCCTGCTGGAAGTGCGCGGCCGCCTGGCGGACCTGCGCGACAAGCTGGTGGGCAACGACCGCCTGGAGGAACTCCTGGACGGAGTGGTGCGGGACGCCGAGCAGCTGCGCGCCCTCGCCCGGGGCCGCGGCGCCGGCCGGGACGGTGAGCCATGATGCCGGCCCAGGATCGGCCCGCGGCCCGGGAGCCCCGCCCCGGACCCCTGGCCCCGGAAGCGTCCCAGGGGCTCCTGGACGCCATCGTGGAGGCCAGCCGGCTCGCCGCCAGCGAAACGGAGAAGACCCGCACCAGCGACCTCATCCGCGAGCTGGCGGCGGAGGTGCACCAGGGCACCGTCGGCCTGGACCGGGACCTGGCCACCAGCATCGACGCCAGGGTGGCGGAACTGGACCAGATGCTCTCGGATCAGCTGAACGCCATCCTGCACCATCCGGACTTCCAGCGCCTGGAGGCGTCCTGGCGCGGCCTGAAGGAGCTGGTGACCCAGTCGGAGACCGGCCCCATGCTCAGGATCAAGGTCCTGAACGCCTCCAGGCAGGACCTGCTCAAGGACTTCAGGGCCGCGCCCGACTATGACCAGAGCGCCCTGTTCCGGGCCGTCTACGAGGAGGAATACGGGACCTTCGGCGGCGCGCCCTACGCCGCCCTGGTGGGCGACTTCGAGTTCGGCCGGGGGCCCGAGGACTTCCGCCTCCTGGAGGAGCTGTCCCACGTGGCGGCGGCGGCCCATGCCCCCTTCATCGCCGCCGCCGGCCCCGGCCTGTTCGGCCTGGACACCTTCGCGGAGTTGGGCAGGCCCAGGAACCTGGCCAGGCTGTTCGAGACGGTGGACTACGCCAAGTGGAAATCCTTCCGGGAATCCGAGGACGCCCGCTACGTGGGCCTGGTGGTGCCCCGGACCCTCGGGCGGCTGCCCTACGGTCCGCAGACGGTGCCGGCGGAGGCCTTCGATTTCCGGGAGGACGTGGACGGCAGCGACCACGGCAAATACCTGTGGACCAACGCGGCCTATGCCTACGCCGCCCGCCTCACCCGGGCCTTCGCCGAGTACGGCTGGCTGGCGGCGATCCGGGGGGTCGAGGGCGGGGGCCTGGTGGAGGGTCTGCCCACCCACTGTTTCCGCACCGACGACGGCGAGATCGCCCTCAAGTGCCCCACCGAGGTGGCCGTCACGGACCGCAACGAGAAGCTGCTCTCGGACCTGGGCTTCATGCCCCTGGTGCACTGCAAGAACACCGGCTACGCCGCCTTCTTCAGCGGCCAGTCGGCCCAGAAGCCCAAGACCTACCAGACCGAAGCCGCCAACGCCAACGCGCGGCTTTCGACCCAACTGCCGTACCTCTTCGCGGTCTCCCGCATCGCCCATTACCTCAAGGCGATCATGCGCGACAAGGTCGGCAGTTTCGCTTCCCGCCAAGGGGTGCAGGACCATCTGAACGCCTGGCTGGCCCAGTACGTCCTCCTGGACGACTCCGCCTCCCAGGAGGCCAAGTCCAAGTTCCCCCTGCGGGAGGCCCACGTGGAAGTGGCCGACGTGCCCGGCAAGCCGGGCGTCTACCGGGCCGCGGCGTTCCTCCGCCCGCATTTCCAGCTGGACGAGCTGACCGTGTCCCTGCGCCTGGTGGCCGAACTGCCCCGATCGTCCCGGTGACCCGGGCGCCGGCCGCTTCCCTGTTTTCCACCCAACCCCTTTCCATCAAGGAGTTCCCATGGCGTTTGACGCCTTCCTCAAGATCGACGGAATCCCGGGCGAGAGCTCGGACGACAAGCACAAGGACTGGATCGAAGTGGTGTCGTTCGCCCACCGCCTGGACCAGCCGGCTTCCGCCACCGCCAGTTCCACCGGCGGCGCCACGGCGGAGCGGGTGAACCACGGCACCTTCGACATCCGCCACCACCTGGACAAGGCCAGCCCCAAGCTGTACGAAGCCTGCTGCACCGGCAGGCATCTCAAGGAGGTCACCCTGGAACTGTGCCGGGCCGGGGGCGACAAGATGAAATACCTGGAGGTGAAACTGGAGCAGGCCCTGGTGTCCAAGGTGGAAGCCTCCGGCCAGGCCGGCGATGACGGCTTCCCGTCGGAAGTCATCAAATTCAGCTACGGGAAGATCAGGTGGACCTACACCCAGCAAAAGCGCACGGACGGCCAGGGCGGCGGCAACGTCAATTCCGGCTGGGACCTCACGGCCAACAAGGCCATCGCGTAGGGGGCCGGGCACGGGGGGGCGCGGGTCCCTCCATCCCGCCCTGGTTCATCGTTCCCTGAACGCGTTCGCGTTCAGGGAACGATGGGGGGATCCCGGGCCGCCCCGGTTCACGCAGCCAGCCACCGGGCTTCCTCTGGATGGAGCCCGGTGGCTTCCGTTTGGACGTGCAAGGGCAGCTGCACCTGGTTGTCATGTAATGTATTATTAGTTATTTTTTATGGGGACTATTTAATCATTCCCGATAAACATTGACACCTTAAAAAAGGGCAAGGGCACAAATGATGAAACATACAATTCTTTGGTTAGCCTGCACCTTCCTGGCCATCCCATCCTTCACCCTGTCCGCCCAGGCCGTGCCCCTGACCCCGGCCCTCAAGGCCAGGTTCCGGGAACTGAACGAGAAGGGGTTCCCCATCTACAACACCAGCGCCGGCGCCTGGGCCCTGGGCATGGCGCCGGAAGCCAAGCCGGTGGGCTGCCTGCGCGTCCTCGGGCTGGACGGTACGGGCCGGGAGGTCAAGCCGGTGGGCCAGGTGGAGCCGGGGACCGAGGTGGTCATCCCCCAGGGAACCGTGCTGCTGCTGGGGCCGGAGGCGCCCAGGACCACCTTGATGACCGCCGGCAGGAGCTTCCAGGCCCCGCTGTACCTTCGGGACGCCAAGGGGACCCGGATCGGGTTCACCCTCGAACGCCAATGCCGGGGCGACCGGACCTGCTCGTACCGGTTCGATCCGGACCTGAGGCAGGAAGACCTGGAACGCACGTTCCTCATCATGCAGAAGGGCACGGGCGAACTCCTGGGGTGCAACGTCCGGGAACTGACCATCGAAGCGCCTGCCGCACCTTCGCGGTAGTCATTTCGCGGGCGTCCAGGCGCGCCGAATCCAGGCAGGAGGAGGACGGAACGGCCGGACGAATGGAGGGACCTGACCGACCCCAACATTTCCTGCCCCCGGGGCCGGGCGCTGCTCCATACTAGGCCCCGGCGTGAACTGAAATCCGTGATTTGACTTTATATAACCGCCCGGGGCGCCTGGCCGCGGGCCGTACAGACCCCTTTTACAGACCCTTATCCGCTGGAGATCCCTTTGCTTCGCCGGTCCTCCCGTTCCTGCACCTCCCTGCTGGGGCTCGCCCTGGCCTTCCCGACCCACCTGCCCGCCCAGGCGCCGCCCCTCCAACCCTCGCTGGAGGAGGCGGATCCCGCCCGGCCGCCCCTCCCCGAAGGAGTCCAGCCGCTGCTGGCCCAGGCCCGGGACCTGGGGCCGGCGGATCCGGACGCGCCCATGGAGCGCATGATCCTCGCCCTCAAGCCGCCGCCCGGCGCCGAGGACCGCCTGGAACGGCTCCTGGGGGACCTGCACGATCCCCTCGCCCCGGATTACCACCGGTGGCTGACTCCCGACCAGTTCGGCGCCGCCTTCGGCGTCCCGCCCGAAGGCCTGGAGCGGGTCGCCGCCTGGCTCCAGGGTGAGGGGTTCCGCATCGACCAGGTGGCGGCGGGCCGGCTCGCGGTGACCTTCTCCGGGACCGTGCGCCAGGTGGAGCGGGCCTTCCGAACCCCCATCCGCCGGTTCCGGGTCCAGGGGGTCCTGCGCCAGGCCAACGCGGTCCCCCCGGTCATTCCCGGGGACCTGGGGGACGTGGTGGAAGGGGTGGTGTCCCTGCACAACCTGCCGCGCCGGCCCTGCAACAGCGGGTTCCGGGCGCCCGGCGCCGGCGGGATCCCGGGCGGGCACCACCTGGTCCCGGGGGACTTCGCCGCCATCTACCATCTGGACCCGCTCTACCGGGACGGGATCGACGGCCGCGGGGTGAGCGTGGCCATCGCGGCGCGCACCCGCATCGGCCAGGAGGACACGGCGGCCTTCCGGAGCAAGTACGGCCTGCCGCCCGGGACCCTGGAGATCATCGTCAACGGCCAGGACCCGGGGGAGCTGGACGGCGGCGAGGCGGGAGAAGCCAACCTGGACGTGCAGTGGAGCGGGGCCGTGGCCAGGGCCGCCACCATCCGCCTCGTGGCCTCCGCCTCCACCGCCGCCACCGACGGGGTGGACCTCTCGGCCCAGTACATCGTCCAGTACAACCTGGCGCCGGTCCTGAGCACCAGTTTCGGCCAGTGCGAGCAGCGCATGACCGCTTCCGAGCAGGTGTTCTACAAGAACCTGTGGGCCCAGGCCGCCGCCCAGGGCATCTCGGTGGTGGCCGCCGCCGGGGACAGCGGCCCGGCCGGCTGCGACCCGGGCATCGCCGGCGCCGGCTCCGGCCGGGCGGTCTCGGGGCTGGCCTCCACCCCGTACAACCTGGCGGTGGGCGGCACCCAGTTCGACGAGGGCTCCGGCCACTACTGGAAGGACCAGCCGGATCCGGACGGCGCCTCGGCCCTGGGCTACATTCCGGAAGCGGCGTGGAACGAGAGCGGGAGCGCCCCCGGGGGCGCAGGGCTGTGGGCCACCGGGGGCGGCACGTCCATCCTGTACCCGAAGCCCGCCTGGCAGGCGGCCCCCGGAGTGCCCGCCAACGGCCCCCAGTACCAGTTCCGCTGCCTGCCGGACCTGGCCCTGGCGGCCGCCATCGGGCATGACGGCTACCTGATCGAGACCGGGGGCGCGCCCCGGGTCACCGGCGGCACGTCCTGCTCGGCGCCGGCCTGCGCCGGGCTGCTGGCCCTGGTGGTGCAGAAGACCGGCCAGCGCCAGGGCAACCCCTGCCCCGCCCTCTACCGCCTGGGCACGGCCCAGTACCCGGCACGGCGGCCCGGCGGTGTTCCACGACATCACCCAGGGGGACAGCTGCGTGCCGGGGACCCAGGGCTACTCCTGCCGGCCCTGCTATGACCTGGCCACCGGCCTGGGCAGCGTGGACGGCGCCGCCCTGGTGGGCGCCTGGACCGGGGGCCGGGGGGACAACGTGGATGCCCGGATCCTCGATCCGGACGCCGACCTCACGGTGCCCAGCGGCACCGCCGTGGCCTTCCGGGGCAGCGCCGGGACCGGGGACCCGGACGTGACCTTCGCCTGGGACTTCGGCGACGGCGCCACCGGCGCGGGCCCGGCCTGCGCCCACCGGTACGTCAACCCGGGCCAGTTCCCCCTGGCCAACCTGGTCACCCTCACGGCCCGGGACGGCGTCGGCGCCCAGGGCACGGACACCCGGACCCTCACCGTGCTGCCGCCGCCCCGCCTCGGGGAGCTGATCCAGGATGGCGGTTTCGAGCTGGGCTCCCGGGCCTGGACCGGCCACGGAGTGTCGGTGGGCGACAACAGCGCCCACGTCCCCGCCCACCAGGGCCGCGGGTGCGCCTGGTTCCCCGGGGACCGGGACCAGGACGGGGTGCTCCAGCAGACCGTGAACTTCCCGCCCCGGGCCGGCTCCGCCCGGCTCACCTTCTGGCTGCGGGTGGACACCCGGGAGCCCGGCGGCCTGCCCCTGGACACCTTCCAGGTGAAGGCCCGGGGCGCCGGCGGGAAGCTGGCCATCCTGGGCACCTGGACCAACCTGGACCAGGGCGCGGGCTACCTCCCCTGCGCCGTCAACCTGGGCGCCTACCTGGGGCAGAAGGTGCAGCTGTCGTTCGTGGCCTCATCCTCCCGGTACGGCCGCACCACGGACTTCACCCTCGACGACGCGAGCCTGGTCGCCCATTAGCGACCTCCCTCTCAGCGGGTCAATTTCCGGTAGCGGATGCGGTGGGGCCGGTCGTCCAGGCCCAGCTGCTCCCGGCGGTAGGCTTCGGTACTGGGTGTAGTTCCCGTCGAAGAACTCCACCCGGCTGTCGCCCTCGAAGGCCAGGATGTGGGTGGCCAGCCGGTCCAGGAACCAGCGGTCGTGGCTGACGATCACCGCGCAGCCGGCGAAGTTCTCGATGGCCTCCTCCAGGGCGCGCATGGTGTTCACGTCCAGGTCGTTGGTGGGCTCGTCGAAGAACAGCACGTTGGCGCCGCTCTTGAGGGTGAGGGCCAGGTTCAGGCGGTTCTGCTGGCCGCCGGAAAGCTCCCGCACTTTCTTCTGCTGGGCCTCGCCGGTGAACCCGAACCGGCTCAGCCAGGCCCGCCCGTTGACCTGCTTCCCGCCCAGCTCGATGAGCTCGCCTCCGGGGCACACCGCCTCGAACACGCTCCGCTCCGGGTCGAGGCCCTGGCGCAGCTGGTCCACCACCGCCATCTTGACCGTGGCGCCCACCCGGATCTCCCCGGAGTCCGGCCCTTCCTGGCCGGTGAGCAGGCGCAGCAGGGTGGTCTTGCCGGCGCCGTTGGCGCCGATGATCCCCAGCACGCCCCCGGGGGGGATGGCCAGGTCCAGGTTCTCGAACAGCATCTTGTCCCCGTAGCCCTTGGCGACGCCCTTGAGTTCGGCCACCACGTCCCCCAGGCGCGGCCCCGGGGGGATGAAGATCTCCAGGTCCTTCTCCCGCTGGGCGTTCTCCTCGCCGAGCATGGCCTCGTAGCGGTCGATCCGGTCCCTGCTCTTGGCGTGCTGGCCCCTGGGCGACATGCGGATCCATTCCAGCTCCCGCTGCAGGGTCTTCTGGCGCCGGGCGTCGCCCTTCTCCTCCAGGGCCAGCCGGGCCTGCTTCTGTTCCAGCCAGCTGGAGTAGTTGCCCTTCCAGGGGATGCCCTCGCCCCGGTCCAGCTCCAGGATCCAGCCGGCCACGTGGTCCAGGAAGTAGCGGTCGTGGGTCACCGCGATGACCGTGCCCGCGTAGCGCAGCAGGTGCTGCTCCAGCCAGGCCACCGACTCCGCGTCCAGGTGGTTGGTGGGCTCGTCCAGGAGCAGGATGTCGGGCTTCTGCAGCAGCAGGCGGCACAGGGCCACCCGCCGGCGCTCCCCCCCGAGAGCACCTGCACCGGGGTGTCCGGGTCCGGGCAGCGCAGGGCGTCCATGGCCTGCTCCAGCTGGCTGTCCAGGTCCCAGCAGTCCAGGTGGTCGATGCGCTCCTGCAGCTCCCCCTGGCGGGCCAGGAGGGCCTCCATGTCCGCGTCCGGGTCCGCGAACTTCTCGCTGATCTCGTTGTATTCCCTCAGCAGCGCCACCTTCCCGGCGGCGCCCTCCTCCACCACCTCCCGCACGGTCTTGCTGTCGTCCAGCTTCGGCTCCTGCTCCAGCAGCCCGGTGGTGTAGCCTTTGGACAGCACCGCCTCGCCGTTGAAGTCCCGGTCCACCCCGGCCATGATCCGCAGCACCGTGGACTTGCCGGCGCCGTTCAGGCCCAGCACGCCGATCTTGGCGCCGTAGAAGTACGACAGGGAGATGTCTTTTATCACGGGCTTGTTGTTGTAGTACTTGCTGACCCGCATCATGGAGTAGATGATTTCGGGCTGGTCGTCGGTCTTCTTGGCCATGGCAGATCCCAGGAATGGAGCGGGGGACAATCCGGACTTCCATCTTGCCGTCGCCGGCGCCGGAGGAAAAGCCTCCCGGGAACCCGGGACCTTTTTTCGGAATTCTTGATCGGAATCAAGGCCAACCTCTTCCTTCCCGGCGATTCTTGGTTCATCGGGGGTCCCCATGGAACGCCAGATCATCCGCATCGACGAAGACCTGTGCGACGGCTGCGGCCTGTGCGCCCAGGGCTGCCCGGAGGGGGCCCTGCAGATGATCGACGGCAAGGCTCGGCTGGTGAGCGAGATCACCTGCGACGGGCTGGGCGCCTGCATCGGCGAGTGTCCCCGCGGGGCCATCACCCTGGAGACCCGGGAGGCGGCGCCGTACGACGAGCGCAGGACCCTCGACACCATCCTGCCCATGGGCGTCAACACCCTCCGGGCGCACCTGAAGCACCTGCACGACCACGCCCAGACCGCCTGCCTGGACCAGGCCCTGGCCTACCTGCAGGAGCTGGGGGTCCCGGCCCCGGAATTCCGGGCTCCGGCGCGGCCGGCCCCGGCCCACCCCCACGGCTGCCCGGGCTCGGCGGCCCGGACCCTGGCCCCGAGACCGGCGGCGGTCCTGGCCGATGGGGCCGAGAGCCAGCTCAGCCAGTGGCCGGTGCAGCTGCACCTGATCGCCCCCGCGAACCCGGCGTTCCAGGGCGTCGACCTGCTCCTGGCCGCCGACTGCACCGCCTTCGCCCTGCCGGACTTCAACCAGAAGCACCTGCCCGGGAAGAAGCTGGCCATCGCCTGCCCGAAACTGGACGGCAACCAGGACATCTACCTGGACAAGCTCACGGCCCTCATCGACGAGGCCCAGGTGAACACCATCACGGTGATGATCATGGAGGTGCCCTGCTGCGGCGGCCTGCTGCGCCTGGCCCAGATGGCCGCCCAGCGCGCCCGGCGCAAGGCGCCCATCAAGGCCGTGGTGGTGGGCATCGATGGAGGAATCCGCAAGGAAGGCTGGGTGGCCTAGCGGATCCCCGGCTAGAATCCATGAGGGGGGGTGTCATGGCTTCTGCCCAAGTGTCCACTGGCAACGGGGGCGGCCGCCCCTGGACCGTGATCGTCGGTACCGGCAGCTGCATCCCGTCCCGGACGGTCGGGAACGATGCGTTCCTGGACCGCACCTTCTTCGAGGACTACGGCCGGAGCTTCCGCCCGGAAGACACCCCGCGCATCGTCGCCAAGCTCAAGGAGATCACCGACATCTCCGAACGCCGGTACGTGGCCGACCACCAGGTGGCCTCGGACCTGGCCCTGGCGGCGGGGGAGCGGGCCCTGGAATCGGCCGGAACCGATCCGGAGACCCTGGACTACATCATCGTGGCCCACAACTTCGGCGACGTGCGGGCGGATAACCGCCGTTCCGACCTGGTGCCCAGCCTGGCCGCACGGGTCAAGGAGCGGCTGCGCATCGCCAGCCCCGCCTGCGTCTGCTACGACCTGGCGTTCGGCTGTCCCGGCTGGCTGCAGGGGGTGATCCAGGCGGACTACTACCTGCGCTCCCGGGACGCCCGCCGGGCCCTGGTGATCGGGACCGAGACGCTCTCGCGCCTCTCCGATCCCTACGACCGGGATTCCATGATCTACGCCGACGGCGCCGGGGCGGTGGTGCTGGAAGCGCGGGAAAGCGAGGCGCCGGTGGGCATCCTCGCCCACGCGGCGCGCTCGGACACCCTGGACCACGCCCGCCTGTTGTGGATGGGCGCCTCCTTCAACCCCGAGGCGGTCGACCACCTGTGCCTGAAGATGCAGGGCCGCAAGCTCTACGAGTACGCCCTGGCCACCGTGCCCGGGGTGGTGCAGCAGAGCCTGGAGGGGGCCGGAGTGGGCCTGGAGCAGGTGGACAAGGTGCTGATCCACCAGGCCAACGGCAAGATGGACGACGCCATCCTCAAGCGCTTGTTCCGCCTGTACGGCCTGCACAAGATCCCCGACGGCGTCATGCCCATGACCATCTCCTGGCTGGGCAACAGCTCCGTGGCCACCCTGCCCACCCTCCTGGACCTCATGCAGCGGGGCGAGATCCCGGGGCACACCCTCGGCAGCGGCGCCACCGCCGTGTTCGCTTCGGTGGGAGCGGGCATGAACGTCAACGCGATGGTGTACCGCTGCGCCTAGCTAAGGAGGACGACCGATGGGCCAGGACCAGGCCGGGAAACCGGTAGGCATCCTCAAGTGGCAGACCGGCCAGGGGGTGACCCTGACCCAGCTGGAGCAGATGCCCGGCAACGTCATGCACCCGGACACGTTCGCCTTCCCGGTGCGGTTCCGGGACGTGCCGGGGGCGAACTACGGGTCCCTGATCGAGCACTTCGACCCGGGCCTGGTCCAGCGGACCGTCAGCGCCGCCGGCGCCCTGGCCGCGTCGGGGGTGCGGTTCATCAGCGCCAGCTGCGGGTTCAACATCATCATGCAGAAGGAACTGGCCGACGCGGTGGACCTGCCCGTGTGCACCTCGAGCCTGCTCCAGGTGCCGGTGGTCCTGCGCATGCTGGGACGGGGAGCGGCGGTGGGGATCGTCACCGCCGACCAGAGGCACCTGACCTGGGCCCACCTGGAGCAGGCGGGCATCACCCGGTCCATGCCGGTGTTCATCGCCGGGATCGAGGACGTGGGCGAATTCAAGAAGGTGCGCCAGGATCCGGACGCGGTCCTGGACGTGGCCAGGTTCAAGGAGGAAGTCATCGGGACGGTGCGGAACCTGGTCCGCCAGCATCCCACCATCCGGGCCATCGTGGTGGAATGCACGGACCTCCCCCCCTGCTCCGAGGCCATCCGCAGGGAGCTGGGCATCCCGGTGTTCGACTACGTGACCCTGCTGAACTGGGTCCACGCGGCCACCTGAGCCGGGATCGACGCATGGGCGCGGGCGGCACACTGGACCAGGTGGCGGTGGCGGGCGGAACGGGCCTGGTCGGGCGGCACCTGGCGGCGTTCCTGGCCGCGGGCGGCACCCGGGTGACCCTGCTGAGCCGCTCGGAGCGCGTGGCCGGGTTGCCGGAAGGGGTCGAGCTCAGGCATTGGCGGGACCTTCCGGGCGCCCTGGAAGGGGCCGGCGCCGTGGTCAACCTGTGCGGGGAAGGCATCGCCGGGCGGCGCTGGAGCGCGTCCCGCCGGGAAGCCCTGGTGGCGAGCCGGGTGGGCGCGACGGAGCGCCTGGTGGACGCCCTGGGGGCGCTCCAGGCCAGGCCGGGAGTCCTGGTGAACGCCAGCGCCACCGGCTACTACGGCCCCATGGACGAGCGTCCCCTGGACGAGTCCGCCGGGCCCGGCACCGGGTTCCTGGCCCAGCTGTGCCGCCGCTGGGAAGCGGCCGCCGACGGCGCCGCGGCCAGCGGAGTGCGGGTGGTGAAGCTGCGCCTGGGCATGGTCCTGGCCCGGGACGGCGGCGCCCTGCCCCGCCTGGCGCTGCCGGCGCGGCTGTGCCTGGGGGCCCGGCTGGGCCGCGGCCAGCAGGGCATCAGCTGGATCCACGTGGACGACCTGGTGCGCCTGATCCTGGAAGCGGCCGCCAACCCCGCCTGCCGGGGCCCGGTGAACGCCACCGCGCCCGCGCCGGTCACCAACGAGGCGTTGACCCGGGCCCTGTGCCGCCGCCTGGGGCGGCCCATGCTGCCGGTGCCGGGCTGGCTCACCGCCGCGGCGCTGCGCCTGGGGCTGGGGGAGATGGGGGAAGCCATGCTGCTCCAGGGGAACTTCGTCTACCCCCGCGCCGCCGAACGCCTGGGCTTCCAGTTCCGGTTCCCCCAGGTGGACCAGGCCCTGGCGGACCTGCTGGGCTGATCCGGCGCACGGACGAATTTTCCATCACTGATATTCCCCAGTTTGGTCTATGCTCGGGTTCTTCCCAAACCTTGGAGGATTCATGCCCATGAGCAAACGGCTTGCTGCGGAATTTCTCGGCACCCTCTGGCTGGTGCTGGGTGGATGCGGAAGCGCGGTCCTGGCCGCCGCCTTCCCGGGCCTGGGCATCGGCCTGCACGGCGTCGCCGTGGCCTTCGGCCTCACCCTCCTGACCATGGCCTTCGCCATCGGGCCCATCTCCGGCTGCCACCTGAACCCGGCCGTGAGCCTGGGCCTGGCGGTGGGCGGGCGGTTCCCCTGGAAGGACCTGGTCCCCTACTGGGTGGTCCAGGTGATGGGGGCGCTGGCGGCGGGCGCCATCCTCTACCTGATCGCCTCCGGCAAGCCCGGCTTCGCCGCCGGCGGCTTCGCCAGCAACGGCTACGGCGCCCACAGCCCCGGCGGCTACGGCCTGGGCGCGGCCTTCCTGTGCGAGGTGGTGATGACCTGCTTCTTCCTGCTGGTGATCATGGGCGCCACCTCCGCCAGGGCCGCCGCCGCCTTCGCCCCCATCGCCATCGGCCTGTGCCTGACCCTGATCCACCTGATCAGCATCCCGGTCACCAACACCAGCGTCAACCCCGCCCGCTCCACCGGCGTGGCCCCGTTCGCCGACGGCGGCTGGGCCCTGGGCCAGCTCTGGCTGTTCTGGATCGCCCCCCTCATCGGCGCCGCCATCGGCGGCTGGATCTTCTCCCGGCTGGAGAAGGACTGACCCGCACCCCCCGCCCGTCCTCACACCGAAAACGGCGCCCCCGCCGCCCGGGCTTTGCGGCGCTCCTCGAGCTTGCGGGAGAAGATGGCCAGGCTGGCGTACAGCTCCACGTTCTCCACGATGATCTCCGCGGGCACGGCCAGGGTGATGGGGGCGAAGTTCCAGATGGCCTGGATGCCGCTGCGCACCATGGTCTCGGCGATCTGCTGGGCCCGGTCCGCCGGGACGGTCAGGATGCCGATGGCGATGCGCCGCTCCCGGGCCAGCTCCTCGAACTGGGCCACGGCGTGCACCGGCACTCCGTGGATGCGCGTGCCCACCTTGGCGGGGCTGCTGTCGAAGGCGCCGACGATGCGGATGCCGGCCTTCTCGAAATCCGTGTAGCCCAGGAGGGCCGAACCCAGGTTGCCGGCGCCCACCAGGAAGGCTTCGGAGAAATTGTTCCAGTTGAGGAAGGACTCGATGGAGACCAGCAGGTCCCCGACCCGGTGCCCCACCTTGGGCTTGCCCTGGCTCCCGGTGGCCGCCAGGTCCTTGCGCACCTGGGTGTGGTGGATGCCCAGGTCCTCGGCCATCTGTGTGGCGGAGATGATCTCCTGGCCGGTCCCCTGAACCCTCAGGAGGTAGTGGTAGTACTTGGGCAGGCGGCGCAGCGTGGGTTCAGGTACTGGAACTGGGGCCATGAAAGGTCTCCGGGCCTGATTATAGCGAAGGATGACATCGAGCTTTCCCCGCACCGCCGGCCGTCCGGCCACGTGCTCACGGCTCCCAGAAGGCGAAGCCGTTCTTGCGCTGGTTCTTCACCCGGTACATGGCGGCGTCGGCGCAGGAGACCACCCGGTCCGGGTCGTCCGCGTCCCGGGGACAGAAGCTGATGCCGATGGATACCCCGATGGTGACCGTGACGCCGTCCAGGTCCATGGGCCCGATGACGGCCTCGGTGATCAGCCGGGCGATGCTGGCGGCGGTGTCGCGGTCCTGGAGGTCCGCCAGGATCACCATGAACTCGTCCCCGCCGATGCGCGCCACCGTGTCCGTCTCGCGCACGCAGGCGCTGACCCGCCGGGCCACCTCCTGGAGCAGGCGGTCGCCCCGCTCGTGGCCGTGGTTGTCGTTCACGCCCTTGAAGCCGTCCAGGTCCAGGTAGAACAGGGCGTAGCCCCGGCCCCGCCGCCTGGCCAGGACGTGGGTCTGCCTGAGGCGGTCCTGGAACAGCGTGCGGTTGGGCAGGCCGGTGAGCTGGTCGTGGTGCGCCAGGTTGTCCATGCGGTCCTGGAGCCGCTTCATTTCCGTGAAGTCCTCCTTGACGCCCACGAAGTGGGTGACCACCCCGCGGTCGTCCCGGATGGGGGAGATGGAGGCCAGCTCCCACACCAGGTCCCCGCGCTTGGTGCGGTTCTGGAACACGCCGTGCCACTCCTCGCCGGCCAGGATGGTGCGCCACAGGTCCCGGTAGAACTCGTCGGAAAGGAGCCCGCTCTTGAGGATGCGGGGAGTCTTGCCCAGCACTTCCGCCTCCGCGTAGCCGGACACCTGGCAGAACTTCGGGTTCACGTACTGGATGTTGCCCTGGTTGTCCGTGACGATGATGGAGACCGGGCTCTGCTCCACGGCCTTCACCAGGATCCGCACGCGCTCCTCCAGGACGCGCCGCGCCTCCTCCGCGCGGGCGGCCGGGAAGGGTTCCTTCATGCTGTCACCGGGGAAAAGCGGGGGGGCAGTCGCCATGGGAAGGGGTCCTCGCAAGGCCATTATTAACCAATGGTTGTCCTCGGGGAGGATGAGTATACCGCTGAACGGGACCGTCCGGATTTTCCGAACCAAGTAGAATGTCTAGACTCTGCAACGGATACCAAGGATCACCGGAGGCCGCATGCGCGTCAACCAGCCCGTCACCCAGGTCGAGCACGAGATCCAGGAGGCGGCGTACATCGTCTCCATGACCGATCCCGACAGCACCATCACCATGGTGAACGATGAGTTCGTGCGGGTGAGCGGGTTCCGGCGGGAGGAGCTGCTGGGCCAGCCCCACAACATCGTGCGCCATCCGGACATGCCTCCGGCCGCCTTCGCCGACCTGTGGAACACCGTCAAGGCCGGCCAGCCCTGGCACGGCATCGTCAAGAACCGCTGCAAGAACGGCGACTTCTACTGGGTGGACGCGAACGTCAGCCCGGTGCTGGAACGGGGCGCCATCACCGGCTACGTGTCCATCCGCAGCAAGCCCAGCCGCAGCCAGATCCGGGAAGCGCAGCGGGTCTACACCCGGCTGAACCAGGGCGTGTCCTGGGCCGAAGCCACCGCCCCCATCCGGCCCTGGATCCCCTTCCGGGGCCTGGGCTACAGCACCCGCCTGGGCCTGGCCATCGGCCTGCTCACCGCCTGGTTCCTGGCGCTGCTGGCGGCCCTGTACCTGGGCGGCGGGATCGGGCCCGGCCCGGCCCTGACCCTCCTGGCCGTGGGCGGGCTCCTGGGCCTGGCCGGCGGCGCGGCCCTGGCGGCGATGCTCATCCGCGTCCTGAACGTGCAGATGGGCGGGGACCCGGTGCGCTCCATCCAGCTGATGCGGCGGGTGGCCGATGGGGACATGCGGGTGGAGGTGGACGTCCGGCCCGGGGACCAGGACAGCGTCCTGGCCACCGTGCGGTCCATGCAGTCCCGGCTCAAGGGCACCATCAACCGCATCCGGTTCGACGCCGAGCGGGTGGCGGAGAACGCCAGCGAGTTCGCCGGCTCCACCCACGAGATCTCCACCACCAGCCAGGAGCTGGCCCGCAACGCCGAGGACCAGCGCGTCTCGGTGGAGCGCATGGCCTCGGCCATCACCGAACTGTCCGCCTCCATCCACGAAGTGTCCAGCCACGTGCGGGCCAGCCAGGAGCAGGCCGGCCGGGCGGTGGCCGCCACCGAGGCGGGGGACCATTCGGGCCAGGCGGCCATGGCCGCCATGGAGGAAGTGGCCCAGGCCACCTCCCGGGTGGTGCAGGCGGTGAAAGTGATCCAGGAGATCGCCCGCCAGACCAACCTGCTCTCCCTCAACGCCGCCATCGAGGCGGCCAAGGCCGGCGCCCTGGGCAAGGGCTTCGCGGTGGTGGCGGACGAAGTGCGCAAGCTGGCCGAGCGCAGCGCCCAGGCCGCCCGGGAGATCGCCACCCTCATCGAGAGCAGCGACCAGGCGGTGGCCCAGGGCCAGGCCACCGTGCAGGAGGCGGTGCGCTCCCTGGCGGAGATCCGGGAGCACATCAGCCAGGTGACCGCCATGTCCATGGAGATCGGCGCCGCCGCCGAGGAGCAGGCCAAGGCCAGCCAGGAGGTGGCCCAGCAGGTGGACCTGGGCGCCCAGAAGGCCGCCGCCAACGCCAGCTCCAGCATCCAGCTGTCCACCACCACCGAAGGCAACGCCGCCACCTCCGACCGCCTCTCCGCCACCGCCGAGGGCCTGGCCCGGCTGGTGTCCGGGTTCCGGACCTAGTATGCTCGTGCCACCCTGAGGAATCCCGCATGCGAGACAAGCAGCTGCAGGTGTTCGCCCGCCAGGCCATCTTCCACACGCCCGGGGCGGTGTGCGTGCACGCCCAGGAGTTCATCCAGAGCGGGACCTTCCTGCATTTCCTCGGCGCCTGGCTGGACTACCTGCGGGAGACCGACCACCCGCTCCTGGAGTCGCTGGGCCAGCGGGGCCCTGCCGCCCTCTCGGCGGAGGGGTTCCAGTCGGTCCTGGCGGCGGTGGCCAAGGCCCGCCTGGAGGACGCCGCCCTGGCCATGCCCCTGGCGGTGGATTTCCTGGCCCCGGCCCGGCGCAGCGCCTTCCTGGAGTTCGTGGAGGGCTTCTACAACTTCTGGCGCAGCTTCGACCGCTACATGGTGCTGCACGGCGAGCCGGGGCCTTCCGGGCACGACCGCAACCCGTACCGGGCCTTCGCCGCCTCCATCGAAGCCTTCACCCACCTGGTGCGGGGCATCTACCGGGACCTGTGCGAGAACATCAGCGGCGACCATCCCCGCATCTACCGGCAGGTGCCCGCCGGCTGCAACGCCGGGCTCATCGCCGTGCTCAAGGCCAGCCCCCTGCCCGCCGACCTGCGCCCGCGCCTGGCGGGGATCCCCTTCATCCGCCAGATGTGGATCGATCCGCCCATGATCCTGGATCCCCCCAGCAACACCCGCACCGGCAGCTTCTTCGAAGTGGACCGGAACCCCCTGGACGGCCTGGAGCTGAGCCCGGACGAATGGGTGTGCTACCCGGCCCAGGTGGGGCCGCTGGTGATCTTCATCTACGTGCACCTGCAGTTCGTGGGCCTGGGCTGCGCCCTGGCCAACCTGTTCGACATGGCCACCGACCGGCAGATCGCCGCCGGGCCCGACGCCCTGTTCCTGTTCGGGGCGCCCCCGGAGGCCCTCCAGGCCTACGGGGACGTGCCCACCGTCTACCACCGGCACCCCAAGGGGCTCCTGGTGGGCGCGGTGCCCGGCGCCCCCCGGTTCGGCTATTTCGGCTACCTCAAGAAGATGGCCCTGACCCTGCACAACATCACCATGCTCGACCGGGGCCGCCTGCCCTTCCACGGCGCCATGGTGCGCATCCAGCTGCGCAGCGGCCGGTCCCGGTCGGTCCTCATCATCGGCGACACCGCCACCGGCAAGTCCGAGTCCCTGGAGGCCTTCCGCACCCTGGGCGCCGAGCGCATCCGGGAGATGCGGGTGATCGCCGACGACATGGGCTCCCTGGAAGTGGCCCCGGACGGGCGCATCCTGGGCTACGGCACCGAGACCGGGGCGTTCGTGCGCCTGGACGACCTGCAGCACGGCTACGCCTTCACCCGCCTGGACCGGGCCATCTTCATGAGCCCCCAGAAAGTGAACGCGAGGGTGGTGCTGCCCGTGACCCGCCTGGAGGACATCCTGGCCGGGCATCCCCTGGACGCCATCCTCTACGCCAACAACTACGAGCCCACGGACGCCGGGCACCCGGTGCTGGAGCGCCTGGGGGACCTGGAGAGCGCCCTGGCGACGTTCGCCGCCGGCAAGGCCATGTCCAAGGGCACCACCAGCTCCTCGGGCCTCACCGCCAGCTACTTCGCCAACCCCTTCGGCGCCCCCCAGTGCCGGGAGGCCCACGAGCTCCTGGCCCGGCGCACCTTCAAGGCGGCGTTCGACCACGGGGTGTTCGTGGGCCAGATCCGCACCCAGCTGGCCATTCCCGGCCAGGAGGCGGATGGCCCCCGGGACGTGGCCGTGGCGCTGCTGGACCTGCTGGAGCAGGAAGGCTGAGCCGGCCCCCGGCCGGAACCCGGCTTCCGGCGCCGCCGCCCCGGCGTCATTCGTATGGGGCCGAGGGAGCCGCAGGATTGATGGTGAGGGCGTAAGTCTGGACGAAGGTGGCGAGGGTGTATGTCTGGGACAGGGAGGCTTGGGTGGCATCCGTGACGTTGGCCGGGTTGGTGATTTGGGGCGGACGGACGCCGGTTTTGCAGCCCCCGACCGCCAGGGCCGCCAACCCCAACAGGCCAAGGTCATTCAAAAACCCGGTTTTGTTGCCTAGTACACTCCTCACCTGCAGCCTCCCAGAGGAGCACCGGGCACCCGGGAGCGCGGCCCCGGGTCGGTTCAACCTGCTGTAGCCAACCCAAGGCAGAGCCTTGGACACGGATGGGCGGGTGTTGCGGGCCCTCCCACCAGGCGCGGCGATGTTCAATAGAAACATAAGAAGTTAATTATCCCAGTCAATGGTTCTGACCTGGGTCCACCCGGTGCAGGAACGACTGGATGGGTCCTTCTGTGGGGGCCCGGAGGATCCGCTCGAGGCTGGCTCCAGGCCGGCGGATGCCCGGCGCGGCCTGGACGCCCGTGTGAGCCCGGGGCCACCTCCAGGAGCCCGGAATGTTCTGGATTTCATCAGAAAAGGTAAATCCTTTGGCGCGAACTGCAAAAACCATTGACTGGCAGTCGGAATTGCCGATGTTTTGGCGTACGTCTCACGGTGCATTAAATATTTATATTGAAACATAACAGGAGGACAATGAAACAGAAACCTTAGTAATTCGCTGGGTATTTAAGAAATTAAACCTTTGCGAACGCCCGAATCCGTCCGCTCAACCATGGTGGGTACTTTTTGTCCTTCCACCATGATTCAACCCCAACACGGTTCTATTGAGGAGCCAAAGATGCATAGGTCAGATCGACCTCCTTTGTCGTGGTCTGCCCGGCTGTCCAGATTGGGACCGCTCGGGTGCCTGCTTTTCGCCCTTGCCGGGATGGTAAGTCCGGCCTGGGGGCAGCCCGCCCCTTGGCCTGGGACCAGCATCACCAGTGGGCAGGAGTTGCAATTCCAGGGTGCGACGGTGAACATCGCCCCACCAGCCGGTTCCACCATCACCCTAGCCCAGCCGTCCGGCGTGGCGGCGGATATTTATGGAAATGTCTTCATCGGCGGCTATCAGAATGGAGCTGGCATCATCTACGAAGCGAGTTCCCAAGGAACCTGGACTTCGCTGGACATGACGGGCCTGGGTAATTTGCAGCTGGGGCATCCCGGAGGTCTGGCCGTGGACAGCACCGGCAACCTTTTCATCGCCGACCCGGACAATGGCCGTGTGGTGTGGAGGGATGCCAACGGTACAGTGTCCGTCCTGGTCAACGGAACGATTGCCAACGTAGTCCATCCCCAGTCCTTGGCAGTGGACAACCGGGGCTACCTGTCCATCGCCGATCCAGGTGCGAATGGATTCTTCCAAGTGAGCCCGCCTTTCAATGCCAATCCCCTGAATGTGACTTTCGAGAAGGTGCTCCTGGGTGGTAATGCCGCGACACCGGCAAGCCCGACCGGCATTGTGGTGGATAATCTTGACAATGTATATATTGTAGATGCAGCCACGCATGGTTTCTACTTTGCGCCCTCCCCCGCGCCCGGCGCAGCTTTCTCGGCACTCGGCCAAGTGCTCGTACCCAACCTGGGCGAGATCGATGGCTTGGCCATGGACGCGGGAAGGACCGTCTATTTCCCCGACAAGACCAACAGTTATCTCACTACTTATAATCTCGACAGTGCCGAGACGATTTCCTATCCGGGCATCTCGGGGCTCTACGCCCCCTCCGGCATCCCAACCAGCCCTTCGGGGGTGGCCGTGGATCCTATGGGCCAAGTCTACCTGGCCAACACGGGCTCCAGCCAGGTCGAAATGCTCATGCTCAACTCCGTCTCTTTGGGCCATGTTCAGCTTGGCTCCGCAACCACGTCCCCCGTCTATCTGCATTTCACGATGGCCACGGGCGATGTACCCAGCGGTCTGGCCTGGTCCTACCTGGGCGCTCTAGACGGTGAATTCAGCCAGTCCTCAGCGACCCTGCCGTCAGCCTTCACCTTGTTCCCCAGCGGCAGCAGCACGGGCACCGCCAACACCCTCTACACCCTCCCGGCCGTCTTCGCCCCAACAAATGCCGGCCTGGTCCGGGGTTCCCTGGTGGTCACCTACCAAGACACAGGGGGTAATGCCCAATCTACCAATGCCATTCCCCTCTACGGTATCGCCGACGCTCCGGTGGCGGTTCTCGATTGGGCCAGCGCCAACCCGGCGGTGAGTTATGCCCCCGCCGCCGGAAGCCCCAACCAGGGCAGCCCGCTCCAGACCGCATTGGACGGCTCCGGCAACGTCTGGGTGGCGACGTTCAACAGTGGGGCAACCGTGAACTCGTTCAACGGTCCCGCCACTCTCTCCCTCGGGGCGAATATGCCGCCGGCGGCCGCCGGCGTGGCCGTGGATGGTCAAGGCAACGTCTTCCTGTCCGACTACGTCAATCCGGATACGATCTGGGTGTGGACTCCAAATGGGTCGACGAAGCTCACCACCACTCCGCCGCTTACATTGACCCACCCGACGGAACTTTATTTTGACGCGGCCGGCAGCCTCTACATTTGCGACCAAGGTCGCAACACCATTGGCGCCTACAACATCGTCAAGGTGTCCGGCCTGAAGGTAAACGCTGCCGGCACTAGCGCGACGGGCACCTACGCGGTGGTCGGTGTGGTCCGAACAGCACCCGTCGGTCTGGCTGTGGATGCGGCGGGATTCATATATATAGCCACAACTGATGCTGCGCTTGGCCCCGTGGTTTACATCCTCTCCCCGGGCAAGAACACCGGTGCATTCGTGTTGCCCCTCAACGGCATCGCCGGGTTCCAATTCGGCGTCAACGCCACCGACACCCTTGGAGTGGACAGCTTCGGCAATCTCTATGTCGCCGACGCCACCAACGGCCGGATCCTGCGCTTCCCCAAAGGCCAGAACGGCTACCCGGCCAATCCGCAGGTTCTCAATCTGTCCGGTGTCAGCGCTGCCACCCTGGTCCAGGACAATCTCGGCATCACCGTCACCCCGAACGGCAACCTCTACCTCGCCGATGAAGCCGGCAACCAGATCTGGTTCGTATCTAGCAGTTATGGCACCATCCCCTTCGGCGGCTCGGAGGTGTTGCTCAACAACCCGAACAACATTCCTCCCGCCCCCCCCACCGGTTCCTCGTACGTCCTCAACCTGGGCAACTTGCCCCTGACGATTGAGGATCCCGCACAGGGCTTGCCTGCTACTGGCTCGGATTTCCTGCTGGATACCACCGTCTGGCCCGGAACGATCTCATTCCCCTATCTACTGGCTCCAGGCAACTCGCTCCCACTTTCTTTTGCCTTCGAGCCCGTGGCTTCGGGCAACACGTTCCAGCCCTTTACCCTCACCGACAACAACCTCAACACGTCAGGGTCCACCCAGACCTTGAACCTCTCCGCCTACGCCTACGACGTGAACGCCCACCCCACGGCCACGACCCTGAGCCTTAGCGCCCAGCCTGCCGCCGGGTGGACCAACGCCACGCCGATCACCCTGTCCGCCCAGGTCAGCGACCCGACCGGAATAGTCCCCACCGGCGCCGGCGGCGGGTTCACCTTCGCCCCCGTCACCGGCGGCGTGGTCACCTTCACCGACCTGGTGAACGGGGCGACCTCGACGCTCGGTTCGCAAACCCTGACCTCGACCAGCAACGGAACCGCCCAGATCACCCTGCCGCAGCTCGCCCCCGGCACTCACCAGATCACTGCCAGCTACCAGGGCGTGCCCAACCTGTGGCTATCCAGCAGCACCCCTTCGGCGTCCGGAATCCAGGTCGGCCAGTTGGCTGCCACCATCGCCCTGGCAGCACCCAGCAACGCGTCACCCGCGTTCGGGGAAGCGGTGACCTTCACCGCCACGGTTTCCGCGCCCGCCGGCACTCCCGCCACGTTCTCCCTCTCGGGCAACGTGCAATTCTACGCCGACGGCCTGCCCCTGGACCTCCCCCAGGGCCCCGCGACCTCCGGCACGGTCAGCCTGACGACCTCCAGCCTGGCATCCGGCTCACATGCCATCACAGCCGCCTACCTGGGTGACTCGGTCTTCGGTCCTTCCTTGCTTTCCTCGTCGCAAATCGTAACGGTCGGCGCTTCCGCCAGCAACGGCACCTACGTCAACCTCAGCCTGAACCCGGCCACCTCGGCCGCGTTCGGCCAGGCGGTGGCCCTCACCGCCACGGTCACTTCGGCCGGGGGCACCACCCCCGCCGGCACCGTGCAGTTCTCGGACGGCGGCGCCGACCTGGGCACCTCCGTGACCCTGGACGCCAACGGCGTGGCGACCTACTCCACCTCGAGCCTGGCCGCGGGATCCCACACGTTCACCGCCGTCTATTCGGGCAACGGCGGGCTCACCGCCAACAGCAATTCCGCTGCCCTGATGGTCTCCGCGTCCGCCAGCGGCATGACCCTGACCGCGACCCCCGGCACCACGATCATGTCCGGCGCGGAGGTCACCTTCACCGCCGCCGTCAGCTCCGCGGAGGGCGCTCCCACGCCCACCGGCTACGTGACCTTCTCGGACGGCTCCACCGTCCTGGGCATCGGGAACCTCGATAGCAACGGCAACGCCGCCTTCACCACGGACGAGCTGACCACCTTGGGCGCCCACACCATCACCGCGGTCTACGGGGGCGACGGCAACAACGCCTCCGTGTCCCAGACCGTGGCCATGACGGTGGCCCAGACGGCCTTCACCTTCACCACCCCCGGCGGCGCGTCCTATACCCTCGCGCCCGGCGGCAGCACCACCTTCAACCTGGTGCTGAACACCGGCAGCTACAGCGGCCCCATCACCTTCGGGACCTCCACCCTGCCGGCGGGAGTCACGGTCACCTTCGCCCAGGTGCCCCCCGGGACGGCGTCGCCGATCACCGTGGCCGTGACGATCTCCTACAACCAGACCCTGTCCACCGCGCCCACCTCCAGCTTCAGCCTGCGGCCCATCATCCCCGGCGGCCCGGGCTCCAGGCTGGGCGGCGCGGCCTTCCTGGCCTGCGGCATCCTGACCCTGCCCCTCGCCGGGCGCCGGTCCCGCCGGCGGATGGGGATCTTCCTCACCGGGCTGGTCCTCATCCTGGTGGGTGGACTGGTGAGCTGCAACAACACCGGCGGCGGCACCGGCAACCAGGGCCAGACGAGCAAGGTGACCATCACCGCCTCCGCTCCCAACACCGCCCCGGCCACCACGACCGTCAACCTGACCCTCACCCGGTGATCCGGTCCGGACTAATGTCCAAGCCATAGGCTGCATTCCCGGGCTCACCCTCAAGCAGCATCGGGACCCTTGGCTCCGCTGAACAACCTGCAACCCTTCAGGGCCACCTCGCGTGGCCCTGATCGGTGTCAGGCTTCCGCCAGCTCGGCCCGGAGGAAATGCGGGCTCGCCCCGGTGATGCGCACCTCCACCCGTTCCCCGAACGGCAGCGCCCGGCCCTCCGGGGCCGCGAGGTGCACGTTCTTCCAGCTGGCGGTGCGGGCCAGCCAGTGGCCGCCGTCCACCGGGCCCCGGCTCTCCACCCGGGCCTGGAGGCGGCTTCCCACCTGGCGCCGGTTGCTCTGGAAGGTCAGCTCCGCCTGGCGGCCCTGCAGCCGGGCCAGGCGCTCCTGCTTGACCCGGTGCGGCAGGTCGTCCTTCAGGCGCAGGGCCGGGGTGCCCGGGCGGGGGGAGTAGATGAAGCTGAACGACTGGTCGTAGCGCACCTGCTCCAGGAGCGCCAGGGTGGCCTCGAAGTCCGCGTCGGTCTCACCCGGGAAGCCGACGATGAAGTCCGTGGACAGGCTCAGCCCCGCCGGGCCCCCCTCCAGGTAGCCCAGGCGCTCCAGGTACTGGGCCACGGTGTACTCCCGGCGCATGCGCCGCAGCACCGCGTCGCTGCCGCTCTGCACCGGCAGGTGCAGGAACGGGGCGACCTTGGGGTTGGTCACCAGAGTCCGGGCCAGCTCCCGGGTGAAGTTCATGGGGTGGCTGGTGGTGAAGCGGATCCACTCCAGCCCGTCCACCTCCGCCACCCGGTCCAGCAGCTCGGCGAAGGAGCAGCCCCCCTGGTAGCTGTTCACGTTCTGGCCCAGCAGTTCCACTTCCCGGTAGCCCCGGGCCACCACCCCGCGCACCTCCTCCACCACGTCCTGGTGCGGCCGGTGCCGCTCGGGCCCCCGGGTGGTGGGCACCACGCAGTAGGTGCAGGCGTGGTTGCAGCCCTCGATGATGGTCACCAGGGCCTTGGCGGTGCTGGCCCGGCGGGCGGTCTCGGGGGGGAACAGGTGGTCGTCCGGGTAGCTGGCGGTGTCCATCACGTGCCGCTCCCCGTCCCGGGCCTTGCGCACCAGGGCGGGCAGCTGCTGGATGGCCATGGTGCCCAGCACGAAGTCGATCTGGGGGGCGCGCTGGAACAGTCCGGCCTGCTCCTGCTGGGCCAGGCACCCGGCCACCCCCACCAGCAGGGGCCGGCTGCGCTTCTCCTCCCGCAGGCGGCCCAGCTCGCTGTAGACCTTCTGCACCGCCTTCTCCCGGATGGAGCAGGTGTTCAGCACCACCACATCCGCGTCCTCCAGCCCCGCGGCCGGTTCCAGGCCTTCGCCCTGGAGCAGCCCCGCCAGCTTCTCGCTGTCGTGGTCGTTCATCTGGCAGCCCCAGGTCTGGATCAGGTACTTCATCCGGCATGACCCCAAAAGGGCCATTGTACTCCAGGTTCTGGCTTCACCTGGGACTCAGTCTCGCCTGGGCTCCGGGCCGCCGCCGTCCGGGTCATCCAGGACCCGTCCAGGTCGTCACCTCAGGGTGGGCCAAGATCAAAGGACCTTCACCACAAGGACACATTTGTGGGCCCGGGGGACCGGGCTTGCGGAAGCCACGTGGGCCTCGCCCCACTCCGCCGCCTGGAGTTCGGACCGGGTCATCGGACTCAACCAGCTGCATACCAAGCACAGGGCCGCCCATCCCAACCGCCCGACGCTAGCCGCTCCAGGCCGGTGCAGGGGAAGGAACGGGGAGGGGCCAGCCCCGCCAAGGGAAAAAACCTCAAGAGCAGCCGGCGCTCCGCCCCGTCTTCCGGATCCACCCGGTCCCAGCATGCCCAAGCCAAGCCAAACTCCAACCAGAATCTGCAGGGTCGAGGGGTGCATGATCGGTTGCCCTGCTCAGCTCAAACCCCGCTCGCCGGTGATTTCGTGGGTCCCGCCGGACATGCAGCTGGCCTCCTCGCCTGCCAGGAGGGGTTCGGACACCTGGTCGAAACGGCGCTTGCGCGGGAATTCGGCGAGTTGCATGGCTTGATGCCCTCCGTTCGCGCTGGCGGCGATCCCCGGCCCTGGAAACAGGGATCGGCTTTCCCGAAGTGGTGTCTTCTGGATCCAGGTTCCCACCGGGCCATCGCGTCCGAACCGGCCGGTTGCGCGGCCCCGTCCGCAAAAAAGGCCGGGGCAGGCCGGAACCTCCCGGCAAGCTGGTGGCGGCGACCCCTGCGGGAGAGGCAAGCCATCTGGCGGAACGCATGGCCCTGGGCCTTGTGGGTAAGACGTAATGCCTTACTCTGTGGCTGGGAGGCCCCATGACCCGAGCCCAAGTGGTCACCCTCAGCACCAAAGGTCAGTTGGTCCTGCCCAGGTCCATCCGGGCCAAGGCCGGACTCCATGCCGGTTCGCCCCTGCAAGTGATCCTGGAGCCCGATGGCACCATCTCGATCCGGCCCGTTCGAGGGAACGTGGAGGCCTTCTTCCACGCCCTGGACGGCTGCAGCGCCACCGGGCCGGCGGATGTGGATGAAGGGATCCTCCAATCCATCCAGGAACTGGACGATGCAAGCCGTCACCGTTGACACCAACGTCCTGGTGCGCGGCCCCCTGGGCGACGATCCGGCCCAGCACAAGCAGGCCCAGGAACTGATGGCGCAGGCCTGCGCCGGGGCAGGTCTGGTGGTCTCCGCCTTCGCGATCCTGGAGATGGCCTGGGCCCTGAGGGTGCGCAAACTGCCCCGCCCGGCCGTGGCCAAGGCCATCCGGACCTTGCTGGAGGCGGAAGGCGTGACCGTCACCCATGCGGAGGTCCTGCACCAGGCCCTGGCGCACTACGAGGAAGGCCGGGCCGACCTGGGGGAATGCCTGATCTGGGCCGATGGACAGGCCTTTGGTTCCCGCGCCTTCGCCACGTTCGACCGGGTGCCCCAGGAGGAGGGCTGGGCATCGGCGCCCCAGGCGCTCCTGCCCGGGCTGCGCTGACCGGAGCGCAAGCCCGGCGCTGCGCAACTGGCCCTCATGGAATGGCCGAGACGATAGAGGCAGGTACGGAAAAGAAGGGTTCTTCACGGATTTGAGGGAAGACCCCGACCCACACTGACGATGACCGGCTTCTCACGAGGAGCCTGAGCCACGTGGTCAAAGGCCGTTCTGACCCGGCCATCCAGGCAGTTCGGGGCAAAGAACCTATCGCCGAATCCATCGGAAAACAGGTCGGCAGCAGTGGACTTCAGGCATCTTGGAATTGCTGAGAAACCGAGATGAAAGGAGGCCACTGCTGCCTACCAAAGAGCTTATTGCCCGCTTGGGCAGATGGAAAGGACATCGCGTCGGAACCGTGGAACGCTTCGAGGCGGGCGTGAAGGGTCCACGGGCCCAAGTCTGGATCGACCTGCTGGGCCTACCCCAAGGTCGACCAAGGATTTGCAGTGGCTGCCAACGTCCCGTGCGTGGCGTCCATGATTGGTCGCCCCGAGAGGTCCGGGATCTGCCGATCTTCGATGCGGACACGATCCTGATGGTCTGGCGCGCCCGCGTGGCTTGCCCGAACTGCGGCCCAAGGCTGGAAGCCCTGGACTGGCTGGAACCCTATGCTCGGGTCACCTCCCGGCTGGCAGAGAGCGTGGCCCGACTCTGCAAGGTCATGCCCATCAAGCGGGTGGCCGAGCATTACCACCTGCACTGGGGCACCGTGAAGGACATCGACAAGGCCTTCCTGGAGCGCGCCCTGGAACCGGTCCGGCTGGGCAAGGTGCGGCTCCTCATGATGGATGAGTTCGCCCTCCACAAAGGTCAGAGCTACGCTACGGTGTTCGCGGATGCCGAGACCCGCCAAGTCCTCTGGGTGGGCAAGGGCCGGAACCGCGCTGATGTCCGCCCCTTCTTCGAATGGCTGGGCAAGAGGAGAGGCAAGAAGATCTGCGCCGTGGCGATGGACATGTCGCCCACCTTCGAACTGGAGGTCCGCGAACACTGCCCCAATGCTGAAATCGTCCTGGATCAGTTCCACGTGGTGGCGAATTTCGGTCACCAGGTCATCGACCGGATCCGAGTCAACGAAGCCAATCGCTGCCGGGACGACAAGGCTGCACGCGAACTCATCAAGGGCGCCAAGTGGCTGCTCCTGGGCAACTGGGAGAACCTGCCCGACCGCAAGAGCAAGGTCAGGCTCAACGAACTCCTCGACGCCAACCAGGCCCTGATGACGGCCTACGTCATGAAGGACGCGCTCAAGGGCCTGTGGGCCTACAAGCGCGAGGGGTGGGCAAGAAGGGCATGGGAGAACTGGTTGGGCATGGCCCGCGCCAGCAACCTACCGCCCCTGATGCGGTTCGCGGAGAACCTGGCCAAGCGGATAGAGGACATCCTCTCGCACTGCCGCTGGCCTTTGAACACCAGCATCCTGGAGGGCATCAACAACAAGATCAAGGTCCTGAAGCGGATAGCCTATGGCTACCGAGATGAGGCTTACTTTTCCCTCAAGATCCGTGCGGCCTTTCCCGGAAATCCGTGAAGAACCAAAAGAAGGGCCCCCGCGGGGGCCCTTCCCTTGCGTTCCGGGAAACCCGGACCTAGTACATGTCTTCCATCCCGCCCATGCCCGGCCCGCCGGGCATCGGAGCGGCCTTCTTGTCCTCGGGGATCTCGCACACGATGGCTTCGGTGGTGAGCATCATGGAGGCCACGGAGGCGGCGTTGCGCAGGGCGCACTTGGTCACCTTGGCCGGGTCGATCACGCCGAAGGCGACCATGTCGCCGAACTCGCCGGTGGCGGCGTTGAAGCCGAAGTTGCCCTTCTCCTCCTTGACCCGGTTCACGACCACGGAGCCTTCCACGCCGGCGTTGTTGGCGATCTGGCGCAGGGGCTCTTCCAGGGCCTTCCTGACGATCTCCACGCCGGTGGCCTGGTCGCCGGTCAGCTTCAGGGCGGCCAGCTTGCCCAGGGCGCGCAGCAGGGCTACGCCGCCGCCGGCCACGATGCCGTCTTCCACGGCGGCCTTGGTGGCGTGCATGGCGTCCTCGACCCGGGCCTTCTTCTCCTTCATCTCGGTCTCGGAGGCGGCGCCCACCTTGATGACGGCCACGCCACCCACCAGCTTGGCCAGGCGCTCCTGCAGCTTCTCCTTGTCGTAGTCGCTGGTGGAGATCTCCACCTGGGCTGCGGATCTGCTTGACGCGGCCCTGGATGGCGCTGGTGGCGCCGGCGCCCTCGATGATGGTGGTGTTCTCCTTGTCGATGGTGATCTTCTTGGCGGTGCCCAGGTCCTCCAGCTTCAGGTTCTCGAGCTTGAGGCCCAGGTCCTCGGTGACGGCCTTGCCGCCGGTGAGGATGGCGATGTCCTCCAGCATGGCCTTGCGGCGGTCGCCGAAGCCGGGGGCCTTCACGGCGGCGATGTTGAGGGTGCCGCGGATCTTGTTCACCACCAGGGTGGCCAGCGCCTCGCCGTCCACGTCCTCGGCGATGATCAGCAGCGGGCGGCGGCTGTTGACGACCTGCTCCAGCAGGGGCAGCAGGTCGCGCATGTTGGAGATCTTCTTCTCGTAGATGAGGATCAGGGGGTTCTCCAGCTCGACCTTCATCTGGTCGGGGTTGGTGACGAAGTAGGGGCTGAGGTAGCCGCGGTCGAACTGCATGCCTTCGACCACGGTCAGCTCGGTGTCGCGGCCCTTGGCCTCTTCCACGGTGATGACGCCGTCCTTGCCCACCTTGCCCATGGCGTCGGCGATGATCTGGCCGATCTCCTCGTCGCCGTTGGCGGAGATGGCGCCCACCTGGGCGATGGCGTTGCCTTCCACCGGCTTCTTGATCTCGTCGATGGCCTTCCACCACCGCATCCACGGCCAGGTCGATGCCCTTCTTGATCTCCATGGTGTTGGCGCCGCTCACGACGGCCTTGATGCCTTCCTTGTAGATGGCGCGGGCCAGCACGGTGGCGGTGGTGGTGCCGTCGCCGGCGACGTCGGAGGTCTTGGAGGCCACCTCGCGCACCAGCTGGGCGCCCATGTTCTCGTGCTTGTCCTTGAGCTCGATCTCCTTGGCGACGGTGACGCCGTCCTTGGTCATGAGCGGGGAACCGAACTTCTTCTCGATGAGGACGTTGCGGCCCTTTGGGGCCGAGGGTGACCTGCACCGCGTCGGCGAGCTTGTTCACGCCGCGCAGGATCGCCTGGCGGGCGTCTTCGGCATAGATGATGGACTTGGCAGCCATGTGTGTGTCTCCTTGGTTCTTGAGTGGAATGGTTAGCCGATGACGGCCAGGATCTCGTCTTCGCGGACGATCACGTGGTCGATGCCCTCGATCTTCACTTCGGTGCCGGTGTACTTGCCGATGAGAACCTTGTTCCCGGCCTTCACGGACATGGGCATGCGCTTGCCGTCATCGCTGAACTTGCCGTCGCCGCACGGCCACGACCTCGGCTTCCATGGGCTTCTCCTTGGCGGTGTCCGGGATGATGATGCCGCCCTTGACGGTTTCGGCCGGCTCGCAGCGCTTGAGCAGGACACGATCGTACAGGGGCTTGATGGCCATGTATTACCTCCATGATTTAGATGAGTTCCCGACAGGGGGAGCTGTTAGCACTTACTACCAGCGAGTGCTAAGGTAACCAACCCCTGAAATCGTGTCAAGCATGTTTTCATTACTTTAGCGTAAATGACTAAAGTTTTATTAGGGCTGGACGTTGGATCTTTTCAGCGGAGCTTCGCCGGGCTTGGATCCAGGGTAGCCTAAGGCCATGAGCGACCTTTCGGTGCTGATCGAACTGCAGTCCGTGCACGACAATCTGGCGACCATCCAGCGCGATCTGGCCACCTCCCCCCCGACCTGGCGGCCCTGGACACGGAACTCAAGGACCTGGCCCGGAAGCTGGAGGAGACCACCAAGGGCCTGGCCACCGCCCGGACCCAGCAGAGCACCTTCACCACCGAGCTGGGCGGCGCCCAGAAGGCCGAGGAACTGGCCAAGGCCTCGGTGAAGGGAGCCACCCAGAAGGTCCAGTACACCGCCGCCATCCGGGAGCTGGACGAGCGCCAGCGCCACCGGAAGGCGGCGGCCAAGCCCCTGAAGGAGGCGGAGCAGCGCATCCAGGCCCTGGAACGCCAGGACGAGGAGCTGCGGGCGCGCCAGGCGCAGGCCCAGAAGCAGTTCGACGAGCTGAAAGCCATCTTCCTGTCCGAGCACGAGAACCAGGTGGTGGCCCGGGGCCGCCTGGAGGCCCGCGCCCAGGAGCTGGAGGCGGCCCTGCCGGCGCCCCTCCTGGCCCGGTTCAAGCGCCTGTTCCAGCGGCGCCAGGGGCGGGCGGTGGTGCGGGTGGAGAACGGCGCCTGCATGCGGCTGCCGCACCCGCCTGCGGATCCCGGTCCTGGCCGAGCTCCGGGAAGGCCAAGTGCTGTTCTGCGAATCCTGCCAGCGCATCCTGTACGATCCCGGCGAAGGCATGACCGACCTGGCGGAGCGCATCCAGCGCCTGCGCGCCCGCATCCGCCGCGCCTGCGAAGCGGCCGGCCGGGACCCCGCCCAGGTGGAGCTGCTGCCGGTGTCCAAGCGCCAGCCCATGGCCCTGGTGCGGGAGGCCGCCGCCCTGGGCTTCCCGCGCTTCGGCGAGAACTACGTGCAGGAGGGCGTCCAGAAGGCCCTGGAAGCGCCGGAAGTGGGCTTCGTGCTCATCGGCCCGCTGCAGCGCAACAAGGCCCAGCCAGGCCCTGGCCACCTTCCAGGAGATCATGACCCTGGACCGTCCGGACCTGGCCGCGCGCCTGCGCCACCTGGCCGCGGAACTGGACCTGGTGCGGCCGGTGTGGCTCCAGGTGGACCTCTGGGGCGAGGCCACCAAGGTGGGCGGCTGCGACGAGCCGGGCGTGCTGGCCATCCTCCAGGCCCTGGCAGGAGGATCCGCGCCTGCCGGTGCGGGGCCTCATGGCCATCCCGCCGCCGGAGGACGCCGGGGCCTTCGCCGCCCTCGCCCGCCTGCGGGACGGCTGGGAACAGCGCCTGGGGCGGCGGCTGCGGCTGTCCATGGGCATGAGCGCGGACCTGGAGCAGGCGATCGGCCGCCGGCACGCGACCAGGTGCGCATCGGCACGGCCTTTTTCGGGAACCGCTGATCGGTACCCTGAAGAATCCACTGTCCCCTGGCATACTCAGGGGCTGAACCTGGTCCGGGCAGGGCCCCGCCACCACACCGCGCGCATTCACGAGGAGCGTCCGATGGGCTTCTGGAAGCATCTGAGCATCCGCAAGAAACTGACCTTTTCCATCCTCGCCCTCACCGCCCTGCTGGCCCTCACCGCCGGCTTCACCAGCGGCATCAAGCTCTCGGATGCCCAGGACGACGCCCTCGTCACCAAGGGCCGGAGCCTCTCCGCCGTGCTGGCGGAAGCGGTGACGTCCTCCTACCTCTCGGACGACCTGGGCACCACCGTGGGCTCCACCGACCGCTCCCTGGATTTCGTCAAGGGCGACCAGGACGTGAGCCTGGCGGCGGTGGTGGCGGTGGACCAGGGCAGCAAGGCGGTGACGGTGAAGTTCCAGAAGAAGTTCCGCGGCGAAGGCCGGCTGGACCCGGCCGCCCTGGCCGGGCCCCTGGGCCAGGGCACCCTGCAGTACCGCAGGGACGGCTTCGTGGTGATCGCCTCGCCCCTGGGCCAGGAAGCCCAGGATCCGGCCCGGAAGACCTACCAGATGCTGGTCCTCAACGACGCGGCCATCACCCGGGTGAACCACCGCAACCTCCTGGTGATGGTGGCCCTGGGCCTGGTGATGGTGGCCCTGGGCCTGGCCGCCTCGGTGATCCTGGGCAACGCCCTGGTCAAGCCCCTGGAGACCATCCAGAACCGCATGCGGGACATCTCCGAGGGCGAGGGGGACCTCACCGCCCGCCTGGACGTGCAAGGCGCCGACGAGATCGCCCAGCCTGTCCCTGCATTTCAACCAGTTCGTGGAGAACATCCAGGCCATCGTCCAGCAGGTGGTGGCCATCTCCACCAACATCGCCTCGCGGCTCCCTGCAGATGACCGCGGGCATGGCCGAGATGGCCTCCACCGCCGACGCCATCGCCCAGACCGCCGAGAACCAGAAGTCCAGCGTCCGCCAGGCCGACGGCAGCGTGGGCACCATCGCCGCCTCCTCCAAGGTCATCTACGCCAACGTGTCCGACGCCCTGAACGTGTTCGACCAGGCCAAGGGCGCCGCGGGCCAAGGGCGGATCCGCCGTGGGGGCGGCGGTGAGCGGGATGCAGGCCATCAGCCGGGATTCCCGCCAGATCGGCAACATCCTCAACGTCATCACCGAGATCGCCAACCAGACCAACCTGCTGTCCCTGAACGCCGCCATCGAGGCGGCCAAGGCCGGCGAGCACGGCAAGGGCTTCGCCGTGGTGGCCGAGGAAGTGCGCAAGCTGGCCGAGCGCAGCGCCCAGGCCGCCAAGGAGATCACCGCCCTGATCCAGACCTCCAGCAAGAGCATCGAGGACGGCACCACCATGGTGAACACCGCCGGCAGCGTGCTGAAGAGCATCGCCGAGGCGATCCAGGCCAGCGCCGAGCGCATGAAGACCATCGGCGGCCAGAGCCAGGCCCAGAGCCAGGACAGCGGCACCGTGGTGGCCGCCATGGCCAGCCTGTCCAGCATCGCCGAGAACAACGCCGCCGCCACCGAGGAGATGGCCGCCACCATCCGGGAGACCACCCGCACCGTGAACGAGCTGAGCAGCCTGGCGGAGAGCCTGAACAACCTGGTGTCGCGGTTCAAGGTGTAGCTATTCCGCCGCTTCCTTGGAGATGGCCAGGAGCAATCCCAGCGAGGCCAGGCTGGCGATGAGGCTGGAGCTGCCGTAGCTGATGAACGGCAGGGGGATGCCCTTGTTGGGGGCCAGGCTCAGGACCACGCTCAGGTTCATGAGCGCCTGCACCACCAGCAGGAGGGTGAAGCCCATGGCGCACAGCTTCAGGAAGCTGTCCCGCACCCGCCGGGCAATGCGGTAGCCCCGCCACAGGATGCCCATGAACAGGGCCAGCACCAGCAGGGAGCCGATCAGGCCGGCCTCCTCGGCGATCACCGCGTAGATGAAGTCGGTGTGGGCCTCGGGCAGGTAGTTGAGCTTCTGCATGGAGGCGCCCAGGCCCACCCCGGTGATGCCGCCGTTGCCCACGGCGATGAGGCTCTGCAGGGCCTGGTGGCCCTTGCCCAGGGGATCCGCGGAGGGGTTCAGGAAGCTGAGCACCCGGGCCCGGCGGTACGGCTCCATCCACACGAAGGCGAAGCCCACCGCCGCCAGGATGGGGGTGGCGACCACGAAGATCCAGCGCGGGGCGCCGCCCAGGAAGGTCACCAGCAGGGCCACGAACAGGATCAGGAAGGTGGTGCCGAAGTCCGGCTCCCGCAGGATCAGCGCCAGGGGCACCACCAGGACGGCGAACAGGGCCAGCAGGCGCGGGATGGAATCCTGGCGGTTGGCCCAGGCCTCCCGGTGGCGGACCATCCACCAGGCGGTGATGAGCACCGACAGGGGCTTGAACAGCTCCGAGGGCTGGATGCTGGCCCGGGACAGGCGGATCCACCGGTGCGCGTGGTTCACCGCCGGGAAGAAGAACACCGCCCCCAGCAGGAACAGGAAGATCACGTAGAACACCTGCAGCACCCGGGGGTTGTCCCGCAGGGTGTTCAGGTCGGTCTGGCTCAGGGCCAGCATGATGGCCACCCCGATGCCCCCGCCCATGAGCTGGTTCACCAGGAAGGTGGTGGCGGTGCGTTGGGACTTGAAGGCCGAGGCGGAGAACACCCAGACCATCCCCACCGCCATGAGGGTCAGGGCGAAGAACAGGAGCAGGCGGTCAATGGGGCGGCGGACGTCGACGGGCACGGGGGCTCAAAGGGAAAGGATTCTCAACCTGCAAGGGTAACATCCCGGCCGCATCGGGGGCCCTCGAGCTGGCTTGAGGAAGGTATTCTAGAGGACCAGCCGCTCCTGGTACTCCCCGAACACGCTGCGCATGGCGTCGGCGACCTCGCCCACGGTGGCTTCGGCCTTCACCGCCGCCAGGATCCTGGGCATCAGGTTCTCGGTGCCGTCGGCGGCCCTGGCGAGGGCCTCCAGGGCGGTGCGCACGGCGCCGTTGTCCCGCTGCTCCCGGTACCCGGCCACCTCGCGCCGGCGGCGCTCGCCCAGGGCCTCGTCCACCCGCAGCAGCTCGGGCTTCTCCTCGTTCTGGATGGTGAACTTGTTGACGCCCACCACCACCTGCTCGCCCCGCTCCACCGCCTTCTGGTAGGCGTAGGCGGCATTCTGGATCTCCCGCTGGGGAATGCCCTTCTCGATGGCCGCCACCATGCCGCCCGCCTCGTCCACCCGGGCGATGAGGGCTTCCGCCTGGCGCTGCAGCTCGTCGGTGAGGCTCTCGATCAGGTAGCTGCCGGCGAAGGCGTCCACCACGTCGGCGATGCGCGACTCGAAGGCGAGGATCTGCTGGGTGCGCAGGGCGATCCGGGCGCTGGCCTCGGTGGGCAGGCTGAGCGCCTCGTCCCGGCTGTTGGTGTGCAGGGACTGGGTGCCGCCCAGCACCGCCGCCATGGCCTGCACGGTGGTGCGCACGATGTTGTTGTCGGACTGCTGGGCGGTGAGGGTGGACCCGGCGGTCTGGGTGTGGAAGCGCAGCATCTGGCTCCTGGGATCGCTGGAGCCGAAGCGCTCCTTGATGATCTTGGCCCACAGCCGGCGGGCGGCGCGGAACTTGGCGATCTCCTCGAAGAACTGGTTGTGGGCGTTGAAGAAGAACGACAGGCGGGGGGCGAAGGCCTCCAGCTTGAGCCCGGACTTGAGGGCTGCCTCCACGTAGGCGACGCCGTCGGCCAGGGTGAACGCGATCTCCTGGGCGGCGGTGCACCCGGCCTCCCGGATGTGGTAGCCGGAGATGGAGATGGTGTTCCAGTTGGGCACGTTGGCCGCGCAGAACTCGAAGATGTTGGTGATCAGCCGGATGCTCGGGCGGGGCGGGTAGATGTAGGTGCCCCGGGCCATGTATTCCTTGAGGATGTCGTTCTGGATGGTGCCGCTCACCTGGTGCCAGCCCGCTCCCTGCTCGTCCGCCACCGCCAGGTACAGGGCCAGCAGCACCGAGGCGGGGCCGTTGATGGTCATGCTGGTGCTCACCTTGTCCAGGGGGATGTCCCGGAACAGGATGCGCATGTCCCGCACCGAGGCGATGGAGACGCCCACCTTGCCCACTTCGCCCATGGCCATGGGGTGGTCCGGGTCCATGCCGATCTGGGTGGGCAGGTCGAAGGCCACCGACAGCCCGGTCTGGCCCTGCTCCAGCAGGTAGCGGTAGCGGTTGTTGGACTCCTCGGCGGTGCCGAACCCGGCGTACTGGCGCATGGTCCACAGGCGGCCCCGGTACCCGGTGGGCTGCACGTGGCGGGTGAAGGGGTACTTGCCGGGCTTGCCCAGGTCGCGGATGGGGTTGAAGTCGGGAATGTCGGCGGGGGTGTAGCTGTTCTTGAGGGGAATCCCGGAGCTGGTCTCGAACTTGGGCTGGCGCAGCTTGGCGGGGTCTTCCCTCACTCCCAGCTCGTCTCGAACCTTGGCGATGAAATCCGGTTGATACATAACTCCTCCCCGACGTCGATCAAGGGTATCAGCACGGTCCTTACCATTTCACCTCCGCCCGGCGACGGACGGCCTGCGGCCGCCTTCCTCTTGCCGCTAGACTGTTGTGTGGCGCGGGTTGGGCCCAGCCGCCGCGGCTTGCGCCGCCCCCGCGCCGAGCAGGCCCCCGATTCTTCTGGAAGCCAACAGCCATGAGCCTTCGCCCCCTCGAACCCCGTCTCGCCCCCTCCATCCTGTCGGCGGACTTCACCCGCCTCGCGGATGCCCTGGCCATGCTGAACGGCGCGGACCGCTGCCTGGTCCACGTGGACGTCATGGACGGCCGGTTTGTGCCGAACATCACACTGGGCATGCCGGTGGTGGCCGCCCTGCGCAAGGAGACCCGGCTGGTGCTGGACTGCCACCTGATGATCGTCGAGCCCTCCCGCTACGCGGTGGCATTCGTCCAGGCCGGCGCCGACTGGGTGTCCATCCACCAGGAGGCGGACCCCCACTGCCACCGCACCCTGACGGCCATCCGCCAGGCCGGCGCCAAGGCGGGGATCGTGCTGAACCCGGGGACGCCCGTGGAGGCGCTCACGGACCTGGTGGGGGTCTTCGATTTCGCCCTGCTCATGAGCGTGAACCCCGGTTTTGGCGGCCAGAGCTTCATCCCCCGCACCCTGGACAAGGTGCGCCGCCTGGACGCCCTGCGCCGGGCCGCCCGGGAGCCGTTCCTGATCCAGGTGGACGGCGGCGTCGGCCTGGACAACGCCGGCGCCCTGGTGGCGGCCGGCGCCGACGTGCTGGTGGCCGGGAACGCCGTGTTCAAGGCCCCGGACCCCCCGGGGGCCATCGCCGCCCTGGTGCAGGCCATGGACGCCGGGCGCAGGGCCTATCCCGACCCGGGAAATAATGAATAAAGCAAGAAAATTCCTTAATGGTTTTGACGTAGAACCATACACGAAGAAGCCTTCGGGAAAAAAATTTAATCAATATTGAATATTTCCCGTGGTTGCGGCCGCCCGCCTGATCTACCCTTGAGCCATGTTCAATGTGGGTGCCCAACTCCGCCGGATGCGCAGGCAGGCCAACTTCACGTTGGACCAGCTCGCCTCCACGTCCGGCGTGGACCGGGGCACCATCAGCCGCATCGAACTGGGCCACGTGTCCCCGCGCATCGACACCATCAGCTTCCTGTGCGAGGCCATGGGCGCCAACCTGACCCAGTTCTTCGGCAGCCCGGACGCGGCCGGGGAAGAGCCCCTGGACGAGCATGCCGCGGGCAGGCCCGGCCCCGGCGCGGCGGCGGCCGCGGACCTCCCGCCGTCCCGGGAGCCGGAGGGTCGTGCCCCGAACAGCGTGAACGGGCGGGCCCCGGCGGATGTGGAGCCCGACGGCTACTGGCCCATGACGTCCCACTTCTGGCACGGCATGCTGGAAGTGCTGGACCGCTTCGAGGCGCTGGTGAAGCACAGCAACGAGCTGATCCTGGTCCAGGACCGGGAGGGCATGATCCTGTACGCCTCCCCGGCCAGCATGGCCATCCTGGGCCGGCGCGGCCCGGACCTGGTGGGCCGCCAGCACCGGACCCTGGTGCACCCCGGCGACCAGGAGCGCCTGGACGGGCTCTTCACCGCCCTGGCGCCCGGAGCCATCGCCCGCCTGGAGTTCCGCCTGCGCCACAAGGACGGGACCTGGCGCTGGCTGGCCGCCAAGTTCAGCAACCAGCTGGACCACCCCAGCGTCGCCGCCCTGGTGTACAACGCCCTGGAGATCCAGACGCCCACCACCCCGTGAGCCGGTCCCCGTCGTGCTACCATCCTGGTCCTGTGGGTGGGATGGGGGCCAGCTTGGCGAACCGGACGTTCCAGGTGGGATTGGTGCAGATGGCCTGCGGGCCGGACCCGGACGCGAACCTGGGCTCGGCCCTGGCCAAGGTCGGGGCGGCCGCCGCCCGGGGCGCCCAGGTGGTGTGCCTGCCGGAACTGTTCCAGACCCAGTATTTCTGCCAGCGGGAGGACCCTGCCCTGTTCGACCTGGCCGAGCCCATCCCGGGCCCGGCCAGCCAGTGCCTGGGCGAGGCCGCCCGCCGGCACGGGGTGGTCCTCATCGGCTCCCTGTTCGAACGGCGGGCGCCGGGCATCTTCCACAACACCGCGGTCCTGTTCGACGCGGACGGGACCCTGGTGGGCCTCTACCGCAAGATGCACATCCCGGACGACCCCCTGTACTACGAGAAGTTCTACTTCACCCCCGGGGACCTGGGCTTCCGGGCCATGGACACGCGGGTCGGGCGCATCGGCGCCCTGGTCTGCTGGGACCAGTGGTTCCCGGAAGGGGCCCGGCTCACGGCCCTGGCCGGGGCGGCGCTGCTGTTCTACCCCACCGCCATCGGCTGGCATCCCCGGGAGAAGTTCGAGTACGGCACCGCCCAGCTGGAGGCCTGGCAGACGGTGCAGCGGGGCCATGCCATCGCGAACGGGGTCTACCTGGCGGCGGTGAACCGGGTCGGGTTCGAGACCGGGGACGTGCGGGGCCGCGGCGCCGGGGGCGAGGGCCTGGAATTCTGGGGCAACTCGTTCCTGTGCGACCCGTTCGGCCGGGTCATCGCCCAGGCCGGCCGGGACGCGGAGGAGGTGCTGCTGGGGGAGGTGGACCTGGACCGCCTGGAGGACATCAGGCGCAACTGGCCCTTCCTGCGGGACCGGCGCATCGACAGCTACGGCAGCCTCACCCGCCGGTTCCTGGACTAGGAGCCGGGCGATGCAGCCGCGCTGGCGCATGCCCGCCGAATGGGAGCCCCACGAGGCCACCTGGCTGGCCTGGCCCCACAACCGCAAGGACTGGCCCGGGAAGTTCAGCCCCATCCCCTGGGTCTACGCGGAGATCGTGCGCCACCTGGCGCGGTCAGAACCGGTGCGCCTGGTGGTGGAGCCCGGCGCCCAGGACCGGGTGGCCGGGCTCCTGGCCAGGGCCGGCGCCCTCTCCCCCGACGTGGCCTTCCACCCCTGGCCCACCGACCGCATCTGGGTGCGCGATTCGGGCTGCACCTTCGTGGGCGGCGGCGGCGCCCTGGGCGCCGTGTGCTGGCGCTTCACCGCCTGGGCCAAGTACCCGGACTTCCAGCGGGACGCCCGGATCGGCCGGCGCATGGCCGGCGCCGCCGGGGCCCAGGTGGTCCCGGGACGGGCCAAGGGCCGCCCGCTGGTGCTGGAGGGGGGGTCCATCGACGTGAACGGGCGGGGCGCCCTGCTCACCACCGAGGAGTGCCTGCTGGGCGAAGTGCAGCAGCGCAACCCGGGCCTGGGGCGGGCGGACTACGAGCGGGCGTTCGCCGACCACCTGGGCGTCGCCCGGGTGATCTGGCTGGAACGGGGCATCGCCGGGGACGACACCCACGGCCACGTGGACGACATCGCCCGGTTCGTGGCCCCGGACACGGTGGTCACGGCGGTGGAACCGGACCCGGCCTCCCCCAACCATCTCCCCCTCCGGGAGAACCTGCGCCGCCTGCGCGCGGCCCGGGACCAGGACGGCAGCCCCCTGCGGGTGGTGGAACTGCCCCTGCCCGGCCCGGTGACCTTCAAGGGCCGCCCGCTCCCCGCCAGCTACGCCAACTTCTACATCGCCAACGGCCTGGTGCTGGTGCCGGTGTTCAACGACCGCAACGACCGCCTGGCCTTGGACCTGCTGGCGGAGCTGTTCCCGGGCCGGGAGGTGGTGGGGATCTACGCGGGAGACCTGGTCCTGGGGTACGGCACGCTGCACTGCCTGACCCAGCAGCAGCCGGCGCTGGGGCTCGCCTAGGAAGCAGCCGTGCCGGAAACACGCGAGTCACCACCTCGCGAGGTCGTATCCCACCGTCACCACCAGGCCGGCGAAGCCCAGGACGTTGAGCTGCGCGTTCCAGGGGCCCCGCTGGTAGCCCAGGGAGGGGAGAAGGCCCGGGGCCACGCCGTCGTGGTTGTAAGGGATCTTGTTCTGGTACTGGCCCTTGTAGCCCAGGATGACGCCCCCGGTGACCTTGAGGTACCAGCCCTGCACGTCCTCGTCCTGGGCCCAGACCACCTTCCCGACGTAGAGGTACTCGCACTTCTGGTTGAAGCTGTTGTTGAAGTAGGCCGCCCCCTCCAGCCATCGGTCGGGACGGTCCACCTCGAGGCTGAAGAGCCAGGAGTACTTGGCGTGGCGGGGATCGTAGCTCCAGTGGTAGGTGTAGGGTGACGCCTGGGCCAGGAGGGTGTTTGCCCCGGGAGGCGCTTCCACCCCGCCGAAGCATGCGGCGGTGGCGAAGGCCCAAGCTCCCCCCCACCCTTTCCATGCCCTCCGGTTCTTCCCCATGCCAACTCCTCGCGGACAGGGCCGGGTCCCTCCGCTGGGTCCGCTCGACGGCGGGCAGTCCGCTCCCAGGATAGGAAGGACAAGGGATCCTCCGGTTGAGTTTAGAAATGATTTCTTTTTCCCCGACGAGCCCGAGGGGGTGCCTGGCGGGCGGGGATGTTCCCGGACCGGGCACCCTTCGCGTCCTCGGCGGCCAGGCCTATCCTGGGTAGGAACGGGCCGGCCTGTTCCCGCCGGCCGGACCAGGTGTCCGGGTGTTCCATGAAGCTCCTGTCCATCGAGCCAACCCCAAACCCCAACAGCATGAAGCTCAACCTGGACGAAAGCCTGCCCAAAGGGGTGGCCAGCACCTACCGCCCCGAAGGAAAGGCCCACTATCCTCCCTGGGTCCAGGAACTGCTGGCCATCCCCGGGGTCCAGAGCCTGTACCATGCGAACGATTTCATCGCCGTCCAGCGCTCCCCCTCGGCCCCGTGGGAAGCCCTGCTCGCCCGGGCGCGCGAAGTGCTGGGCGGGGAGGCGGCGCCCCTGGCGGCCGCGGGGGAACGGCCGCAGGGAGAGCGCTGGGGCGAAGTGCGGATCGCCGTCCAGCACTTCCGGAACCTGCCCATGCTGGTGAAGGTCTCCAGCGACCAGGAGGAAGTGCGCATCGCCCTTCCGGCGCGGTTCGGGGAGGCGGTGCAGAGGGCCGCTCCGGCGTCCCCCAACATGCTGGTGGAGCGCCGCTGGATCCCCAGGCCGCCGCGGTCCGGCGACCTCCAGGAGGTCGGGGCGGCCGTGGCGGCGGAGATCGACGCCAGCTACGATGCGCCCCGCCTGGAGGCGCTCGTCCAGCAGGCCTTCCTGGCCGGGGCGGGGGCGCCCGAGGTGCGGGTCAAGCCCGCGCCGGACGACCTGCCCCGGCTCCTGGCGGACCCGGACTGGAAGCGGCGCTACGCGGCCCTGGAGGCCACCGGCGCGGACCCGGACTGTCTCCCCCACCTGGTGGCGGCCATGGGCGATCCGCATATCTCCGTGCGCCGCCTGGCCACGGTCCTGGCGGGCCTGGTGGGCACGCCGGAGGTCCTGGAACCCTTGTGCCAGGCCCTGAAGGATCCCGCGGTGGCGGTGCGCCGTTCGGCCGGCGACGCCCTGAACGACCTGGGCGATCCCGCCGCGCTGCCTGCCATGGCAGCCGCCCTGGCCGATCCCAACAAGCTGGTCCGCTGGCGCGCCGCGCGGTTCATCTTCGAACTGGGCGACCGGACGAGCCTGTCGGCCCTGGCCAAGGCCCAGGACGACCCTGAATTCGAAGTGCGCATGCAGGTCCGTCAGGCCATGGAACGGATCGAGGGAGGCCAGGCGGCCCAGGGGCCGGTCTGGGTGCGCATGACCCAGAAGGGGCCCGGATGATCCGGGCGCGGGAGGTGGGGCCGGCCGGAGCGGCAGCGCGAGGGCCCAAGGCCCGCCAAGGCGTCAGGGGATCTCGAACTCCATATAGCGCATCCTGCCCTCCCGTTCCACCGTGAGCACCCCCAGGTCCCCTTCCTTGAACCGGTCCAGTTCGGCGCGCAGGTGGTCCACGGAGAGCAGGGGGGCATCGTTCAGGTCGTGGATCAGGTCGCCGACCCGCAGGCTGGCGGTGACCGCGGCGGGATCCGGGGAGAGGGCCAGGACCACGATGCCACGAGGGATCCGGGGCGGGGGAAGGAGGTCGGCCAGGTCCATGGACCAGGTTTCCGCAAAGATGCCCAGCCGCCCTACCCGGTTGCCGGGGGCCGCGCGGCTGGTCAGTTCCTGGTCGGCCGGGGGCTTGGCCTCGGGCTTGAGGGTCAGGCTGAGCTTACCGGTGCCCCGCAGCACCTCCAGGCGCAGGGGCTCCTCGAGCGGGTGGGTGGCGATGGCCGTGAAGTAACCGGGCAGGTTGTAGACCGGCTCCCCATCCAGGGTCGCCACCATGTCCTTGGGCCGGAGCCCGCCCGCCTCGGCGGGGCCCCCCGGAGCCACGTCCGCGATGACCACCCCCCAGTCCCGGGACAGCCTGAGCCCCGCCGCCAGGCCGGGGGTCACGGACTGTGCCTCCGTGAAGATCTCCACCCGGGTCACGTGGCCGTATTTCCGCAGGCGTTCGTAGACGAACTTGAGGGTCCGCGCGGGGATGGCGAAGCCCAGGCCCTCGCTGCCGCCCCCCTGGGTGATCACGAAGGTGTTCAGGCCCAGGACGTAGCCGTCCAGGTCCACCAGCGGGCCGCCGCTGTTGCCGGGGTTGGTGTGGGCGTCGGTCTGCAGGAACTCCTGGCCGTCGAACTCCCGGCCCACCGCGCTGATGGCTCCGAGGGTGACGGAGCTGTAGAGGCCTTCCGGGCTGCCCACCGCCATGACCTGCTGGCCCGGCCGCACCGGGCGGTGGTCGCCCAGGGGCAGGGCCGGCAGGCCTTTCCCGTCGATCTTGATCAGGGCCAGGTCGGTGTCCGGGTCGGACCCCACCAGGGCGGCCCGGCGGGACTGCATGCTGCCCACCGGCGGGGCCCCGCAGCCGGCGGGCGGGATGAACAGCCGCACCTCGACCAGGCGGGCGCCTTGGACCAGGTGGGCATTGGTCAGGATGTAGCCGTCCGGATCCAGGATCACGCCCGAGCCGAGGAGGTAATGGCGGAGCATCACGCCGGGCACGATGGACTCGTCCGCTTCGGTGGGCAACAGCGCGGTCACCAGGATCTGCACCACCGCCGGCGACACCCGGGCGGCCAGGTCCGCCAGGGAGGCGCTGGCCTCCTGGAGAGCGCCGGCCGGGCCCGGCCCGATGGCCGCCGCCGGCTGCGCGCCGGCCGGAGCCCCTGGAAACAGCAGGAGGATAACGATGGCGAGGGGAAAACGCCGATTCACTGTGCGCATGGTCGCCTCCGCCCGGCAGGGCTGGCCGGCTCCGGCCTGCTTCCCGCCCGATCGGAGTCCCGGGAAGGAAGCGTCCGTACCGGCCTCCTTCCAGGTGGCTCCGGGCTCTGCGGGGTTCCCGGTCAGCCGGAATCAGCCCGCTCCGGTCAGGCAGCGCCCCAGCCGCCTCCCAGCGCCTTGAACAACGCCACCAGGTCGACGGCGGCGGCGGTGCGGGCCCGGGCCCGGGCGTCCTCGGCGTCCCGCACCCGGCCTTCGGCCTGGAGCAGGTCGGCCACGGGGACGTCGCCGGCCTGGCGGCGCGACTCCGCATGGCGGTATGCGCGGCGGGCGGTGGCCAGCACGGCGTCCTGGGCCTGGACCGTCTCCAGGGCCAGGCGGTAGGTGGCCAGGGCCCGCTCGGCGTCGGCCAGGGCGCCCAGCACGGCCTTCTCGTAGCCGGCGGCGGCCTGCTCCTGGCGGGCCTCGGCGGCGTGGATCTCGGCCCGGATGGTGCCGCCCTGGAAGATCCGCCAGGAGATCAGCGGCGACACCGAGAGCATCTGGCTGGGCTGGGTGAACAGCTCGGTCGCCTTGAGGGACTGGTAGCCGGCCCCGGCGCCGATGCTGAGCTTGGGGAACCACTCGGCCTGGGCCACGCCCACGTCGGCGGTGATGGCGGCCAGCTGGCGCTCCGCGGCCCGGACGTCGGGGCGCCGGCGCAGGAGGTCGGCCCGGGCGCCCACCGGGATGGGGGCGAGGGCCCAGTCCACGGGCGGCGTGCCGGCCAATCCGGCCTCGCTCTCGGGCAGCCCGCCCAGCAGCGCGCCCAGCCCCAGGGCGGCGGCCTGGGCCTGGGCGCGCAGCCCGGGCAGGACGGCGGCGGCGTCCTGGTCCTGCCCCTGGGCCTGCTCCACGTCCGCCTGGGACGCGTCCCCGGCCGCGGCCCGGGTCCGGACGGTGTCCAGGATCCGGCCCAGGGCCTCCGCCCCCCGGGAGCGCGCCTCCAGCTCCAGCTGGGCGCCGCGCAGGGTGAGGTAGGTGCGGGCCACCTCGGCGGCCACGCTCACCCGCGCGTCCCGGGCCTGTTCCTCGGCCGCCTGGGCCTGGGCCTGGGCCGACTCCACCTGGCGCCGCACCCGCCCGAACAGGTCCAGCTCCCAGGAGGCGTCGAATTCCGCATCGTAGATGGTGATGTCCCGGGCCAGGCCGGGGATCTCCCGGATCGGCAGCGGGCCGTTGAGGGTCTGCTCTTCCCGGGTGATGCCGGCCCTGGCGTCCAGGGCGGGCCACTGGCCGCCGGCGGCGGCCTCCCGCAGGGAGCGGGCCTCCCGGATCCGGGCCTGGGCCTGGCGCAGGTCCAGGTTGCGGGACAGGGCGGTCTGCACCAGGCGGTCCAGGGTGGCATCGCCGAAGCTGCGCCACCAGGCGTCCAGCTGGGGCGCCGCGGTGTCGGCGGGCTGGGCCCAGCCCTGGCCGGTGTCCACCTTGGGCGCGGTGTAGTCCGGGCCGACCTTGCAGCCCAGGGCCAGGACGGCCAGGACCGGGACGACGGTGCGCAAGCGGATCATCGGGCACCTCATTCGAGCTTTCCCTTGACGAACCAGGTGGCCAGGGACAGGGTCGCCAGGCCGATGACGGCCATGGGCCAGACGTTGGCGAACACGTCCCGGGGCGGCAGGGCCTTCAGGAAGCTGCCCTGCAGGATCACCAGGTAGAACTTCAGGGGGATGACGTTGGACAGCCACTGCAGGAACACCGGCATGTTCTCGATGGGGGTGGCGAACCCCGACATCACCACCACTGGCACCCCGAAGGTGAAGATGCCCAGGATGGCCTGCTGCTGGGTGCTGCAGATGGAGGAGATCATCAGCCCCACGCCCACCATGGAGAGCACGAACACCAGCAGGCTGGCCAGGAGCAGGGGGAAGGAGCCGGTGAAGGGCACCCGGAACGCCAGGATCCCGGCCGCCACCATCACCGAGCCCAGCACCGAGCAGATCACCAGGGCCGGGGCCATCTTGGCGACGATGATCTCCAGGGGGGCGCAGGGGGACACCAGCAGCTGGTCGAAGGTGCCCAGCTCCCGCTCCCGGGCGATGGACAGCCCGGTGATCATCAGGGTGGAGAACATCACCAGGATGCCGCCGAGGCTGGGCACCACGAACCACGGGTAGGTCAGGTTGGGGTTGAACCAGTGGCGCACGGCCACGGCGTCCACCTGCCCCGGACCCTGGGACAGTTCCGCCCCCAGGGTGCCGGCCACCTGGCTGAGGTAGCCGTACAGGATCTGGGAGGAGTTGCCCCGGCGCCCGTCCAGGAGCGCCTGGGCCCGGGCCGGGCGCCCCGCGGCCAGGTCCCGGGAGAAGGTCTCGGGGATCACCAGCCCGCCCAACACCTCCCGGCGCTCGATCAGCCCGGCCAGCTCCCGCTCGCTGTGCACCGTGCGCAGGCGCGCGCAGAAGGACGCCGCCCCCACCCTGGCCACCAGCTCGTAGGCCCCGGGGCCGCGGTCCCGGTCGAACACCGCCACGTCGGCGTGCTTGAGCTCCAGGGTGTTGGCGAACGCGAAGATCAGCAGCTGCATGAGCGGCGGCACCACCAGGGCGATGCGGGTCTTGGGGTCGCGCAGCACGCACAGCAGCTCCTTGCGGATCTGCGCGGCGAGGCGGGTGAGGGGGCCGATGAAGGGCATGGCTCAGGTATCCAGGCTCTTGCGGGTCTTGGCCCGGGCGATCAGCAGGAACACGGCACCGATGGCCAGCATGGCCAGGATGTCGGGGATGAACAGGGACCACACGTCCCCGGACAGGAACACGGTCTGCAGGGAGGCCACGAAGTAGCGGGCCGGCAGGACGTAGGTGAGCAGGCGGATCGGCAGGGGCATGGAGCTGATCTCGAAGATGAAGCCCGAGAGCAGGAAGGCCGGCAGGAAGCCCGAGAACAGGGCCAGCTGGGCGGCCACGAACTGGTTCTTGGCGGCCGAGGAGATCACCAGCCCCTGCCCCAGGGCCGGCACCAGGAAGGCCGAGGAGAGCAGCAGCAGGGCCGGCCAGGAGCCGCGCATGGGCACTCCGAAGGCCAGGGTCGACAGCAGGGTGCAGATGGCGGTGGCGGCCAGGGCCAGGCCGAGGTACGGCAGCAGCTTGCCGATCAGGATCTCCATCACGGACACCGGCGTGGCGATCATGGCCTCCATGGTGCCCCGTTCCCACTCCCGGGCCACCACCATGGCGGTGAGCAGGGTGCCGATCATGGTCATGATGATGGCGATGGCCCCCGGCAGCAGGAAGGCCCGGCTCTCCACCTCGGGGTTGTACCAGAACCGGGGCTCCAGGGTCACGCCCCCGGGCGGGGCCACGCCCCGCTGCGCCTGCCACAGCTCGACCACGCTGCGGGCGTAGGTCGCCACGAACGAGGCGGTGTTGGGCTGGCTGCCGTCGGTGACCACCTGGACCAGGGGCTCGCGCCCGCCGGCGGCCAGGCGCCGGTCCAGGTCCTGGGGGATCACCACGAAGCCCCGAAGCCGCCCGCCCACGATGGCCCCGGCCACTTCCCGCCGGTCCCGGGCCGGGGTCACCTCGAAGTAGCGGGAGCCGCCGAAGGCCGCGGCCAGGGACTGGGCGGCCGGGGTGTCGGCCTCCTGCACCACCCCCACCGGCACCTTGTTCAGGTCCAGGGACACGGCGTAGGCGTACAGAAGGACCATCACCACCGGCAGCACGAAGGCCATCAGGATGGTGGCCGGGTCCCGCCACATCTGCCGGCTCTCCTTGTGCACCAGGGCGGCCAGGCGGCGGAAGTCGAGCCCCGCGACGGTCATGGGCGGCCTCCGTCGCCGGCCGCCGCCGGCCCGGCGTCCACCTGCTCCACCAGGTGGATGAACGCGTCCTCCATGGTGGGCTCCCGCAGGCCGCCGGCCACGGCGGCGCGCTTGAGGCCGTCCGGGGTGTCCAGGGCGATCACCTTGGCCTGGTACATCAGCGCCACCCGGTCGCAGTACCTCGGCCTCCTCCATGAAGTGGGTGGTCACCAGCACGGTGACCCCCTTGCGCACCAGGCCGTTGATGTGGGACCAGAACTCGCGCCGGGTGATGGGGTCCACCCCGGAGGTGGGCTCGTCCAGGAACAGCACCGGCGGATCGTGCATCAGGGCGCAGGCCAGGGCCAGGCGCTGCTTGAAGCCCAGGGACAGGTCCGCCGGGGCGGCGTCCAGGTGGGGCCCCAGGTGGAAGGCGTCGACCATCTCCTGGATCCGCTCGCGCCGGGCCGAGTTGGCCAGGCCGTAGACCCCGGCGGAGAACTCCAGGTTCTGGCGCACCGAGAGCAGCCCGTACAGGGAGAACTTCTGGGCCATGTAGCCGAGGCGGCCCTTGGCGGCGCTGGCGGCGGCGCGCAGGTCCAGGCCCATGACCTGGGACTGGCCCGAGGTGGGCTTGAGCAGGCCGCAGAGCATCTTGAAGGTGGTGGACTTGCCCGCCCCGTTGGGGCCCAGCAGGCCGAAGATCTCGCCCCGGCGCACCTGGAAGCTCACGTGGTCGGTGGCCACGAAGGCCCCGAAACGCCGGGTCAGGTCCTGGCAGGACACGGTGACCTCCCCCAGGTCCCCGGCGGGCGGCAGGCGCCGGGCGATGGCGGACTCGCCCCCCGGGTGCCCACCCAGGAGGTCCACGAAGGCGTCCTCGAAGCGCGGGCGCACCGGCTCCAGGCTGCCCCCGGCCCCGGCGGCGAGCTCGGCGACCCGGCCGGGCCGGGCGCCCTCCCGCAGGACGATGCGCACCGAACCGCCCTGGATCACCCCGTCGCACACCTCCTCCAGGCCCAGGGCCCGGGACAGCACCGTGCGCCGGTCCTCGCGGGGATGGCGCAGCAGGTAGGTGCGGTCGTGCAGGGTCGCGGTCAGGTCGCGGGGCGGGCCGTCGTACGCCACTTCCCCGTTGTTGAGCAGGATCACCGAGGCGCAGCGCTCCGCCTCGTCCAGGTAGGCGGTGGACCACACCACCGCCATGCCCTCCCCGGTGAGCTCGTGCACCATCCGCCACAGGTCCTGGCGGCTCACCGGGTCCACCCCCACCCCCGGCTCGTCCAGCAGCAGCACCTGGGGCCGGGCCATGAGGGCGCAGGCCAGGCCCAGCTTCTGCTTCATGCCCCCCGAGAGCCGGCCCGCCAGCCGCCCGGTGAACGGGCCCAGGCGGGTGAAGGCCAGGAGCCGGGCGAAGACGTCCTGGTAGCTGGCGGTGCGCATGCCGCGCAGCTCGGCGTACAGGTGCAGGTTGTCCGCCACCGTCAGGTCCTCGTACAGCCCGAAGCGCTGGGGCATGTAGCCGGTGAGGGTGTGGATGCGCTCCCGCTCCGCCACCGTGTCGCAGCCGGCCACCGTGATCCGGCCCTCGCTGGGGTCCATGAGCCCCGCCAGGAGCCGCATGAGGGTGGTCTTGCCGGCGCCGTCCGGGCCCACCAGCCCGGTGAGGCGCCCCGGCAGGATGCGCGTGGTGATGCCCCGCAGCGCCTCGACCTGGCCGAAGCGCTTGCCCACCCCCTGGATCGTCACCGCCGCCGGGGCCGCGGGGCCGGGGGCGTCCCGGTCACTGGGCGAGGTCATGGGCGGCGACCTCCACGGTGACCGGCATACCCTGGGCCAGGAAGGGATCGCCGTCGCTCACCACGATGCGCAGGCGGTACACCAGGTCGGTCCGGAGATCGGTGGTCTCCACCGACTTGGGGGTGAACTCGGCCCGGGGGGAGATGAAGCCCACCGTGCCGTGGTAGGTCTTGCGCCCGGAATCGGTGCGCACCAGCACCGGGGCGCCCTGGGCGAACCGGCCCAGGTCCCGCTCGCCCACGTAGGCGCGCACGTAGGCGGGGTCGCGCAGGCTGAGGGTGAACACCGCGTCGCGGGTGGCCACCATGCTGCCCGGCTCCCGGTCGCGGACCAGCACCACCGCGTCGGCCGGGGCCACCAGGCGGGTGTCGTCCAGGGCCGTCTCCGCCTGGGCCTGGGCCGCCTCGGCCGCCGCCAGCCGGGCCGCGGCCTCGGCCTTGTCCTCCACCCGCCAGCCTTCCTGCTTGAGGTCCAGGTTCTTGCGGGCCGAGGCCAGTTCCGCCGCGGCCTGGTCCAGGGCCGAGCGGGCCGCGTCCACCGCCTTCTGGCTGGCCGAGCCGCTGGCCAGCAACCCGCTCTGGCGCCGCCAGTCGGTGTCGGCGTTGCGGAACACCGCCTCGGCCTGGGCCACCGCCTCCTCGGCCTGGGCGATCTCCTGGGGGCGGTTGCCCCGGCGCAGCTTGTCCACCTCGGCCCGGGCCTGGAGCACCTCGGCCCGGGCGGCCGCCAGGGCGTCCCGGTACGGCTTGGCGTCCAGCTCCGCCACCAGGTCCCCGGCCTTCACCGCGTTGCCCTCGTCCACCAGCACCCGCCGGATCCGCCCGGGCTGGCGGAAGGCCAGGTCCACCTCGCGGATGTCCACGTTGCCGTAGAGCACCAGGCCGTGGTGCCGGCCCCCGCGCAAGGCGAGGTACCCGGCGGCCGAGGCCGCGGCCAGGACCAGCACGGCGAGGACGATGCGCGGTTTGCGGGACATGGTCAGTCTCCTAGGGCGAGCAGCTTGACGTTGCGGCGGATCAGGGCCTTCATGCGGTCCAGTTCCCGGTCGCCGATGGCCTCCCACTCCAGCAGGCGCATGAACGGGGCCCGGGCGTGGCGCACCAGCAGCACCTGGGCGGCGATGCCGGCGGCCAGCAGGCGGGTCTGCTCCACCGCCTCCCCGGGGCGGATGCGCTGCAGGAGCCCCACCAGGGCCCGCTGCCCGCGGCCGATGACGCCCTCGTACAGGTGGTCGAAGGCCGCGGTGGGATGGCTCAGTTCCCGGACGATCAGTTCGCCCCAGGACGCGTGCTCCCGCACGGTGGTCAGGAGCATGCCCTCGATCAGCTCCAGGAGCAGGGACAGGCAGGCCTCCTTGCGGGCGCCGGCGGGGGCCCCCGGGGCCTCCAGTTCCCGGCCGATCCGCTCCAGCACCGGGTCCAGCCCTTCCCGCATGCACCCCACGATGCGCTGGAACACCGCCAGGTAGAGCCCCTCCTTGGAGTGGAAGTGGTAGCCGATCAGGGCCGGGTTGACCCCGGCTTCCTGGGCGATCTGGCGCAGGTTGGCCGAAGCGAAGCCCTCCCGGGCGAACACCAGCGTGGCGGCGTCCAGGAGGGCGTCCCGGGTGGACTCGCCCCGGAGGGAGGGCTTGGGAGGTTCAACCATGGTCCTAATTTATTTAAACGGACAATTAAGTCAAGTGATCAAGATCCTCCCGTGGGCGGCGTTTCCTGGGCCGTCCCGCCCTTCGAAGGTGCCGCCTCGGCCACCCCCGTAGTGGATGACTCAAATGGCCGAGCAATAATATATAATTCATCGCATGATGCCCGCGGGGTCCAGAAACCGAAGCACAGCCTGCCTGATCCTCCTCCTGCACCTGACCAGCCTTTGGGTCCTGTGGGCCCCCCCGGCCCTGGCCAGGCCCCTGATCGTCGCCCACCGGGGCGGCGCCGCCGACTACCCCGAGAACACCCTGCTGGCTTGCGAGCAGGCCCTGCGCAACGGCGCCGACCTGCTCTGGCTCAGCGTCCAGCTCACCCGGGACGGGGTGCCGGTGCTGTACCGCCCGGCGGACCTGGCGGCCTGCACCGATGGGAAGGGCCCCGTGGGGAACCTGGACCTGGACCAGGTGCGGCGCCTGAACGCCGGCTGGCAGTTCCAGCGCGCGCTGCCCGCCGGCGGCATCGTCTACCCGTACCGGAAGGCCGTGGTACCCGTTCCGACCCTGCGCGAGGCCCTGCGCCGGATCCCCGCCCGGGTGCCCCTGCTCCTGGACCTCAAGTCCCTGCCCGCCGGGCCCCTGGCCCGTGCGGTGGCGCGGGTGCTGGATGAGGAGCGGGCCTGGCAGCGGGTGCGCCTGTACTCCACGGTGGCCGAGCACCTGCGGATCGTGCGCGGCCTCCACCCGGGGGCCCGGCTGTTCGAGGACCGGGACACCACCCGCCAACGGTTGGTGGACGTACGCCTGGGCCAAGTCTGCCACCCGCCCCCGGCGGGCACCTGGGTGGGCTTCGAACTGCGGCGGGACCTGGAGGTCACCGAGCGGTTCACCCTCGGGGAGGGCCGCTCCAGGGTGGCGGCGGTGCTGTGGGACCGGGCGGTGGTGCGCTGCTGCTCCGCCCGCCCGGGGGTGAGGATCATCCTGTTCGGAGTGGAGAATGCCGCCGACCTGAAACGGGCGGACCGCCTGGGGGTCTACGCGGTCATGACCGATTCGCCCCGGACCCTGAAAAGCCTGTTGAGGCGATGATAGTCCCGATCCGCGTTGCAGGGCCGGGTCGCACCGGAGCGCCCGGTTCGCTCCCGGCGAACCCTTTGCTTCCCGACTCGACACCTTGATGAGGAATGGGCCAGGCTCGTCCGCGGGCGATCCGCCGGGCCTGGTTCTCCCTGGGAGAGAGCATGGCAAGGGTGGTGCGGTTCCACACCGTCGGCGGGCCCGACGTTCTGCGCTTGGAACAGGAGCAGGTGGGCTCCCCCGGCCCGGGCCAGGTCCGGCTGCGCCAGCGTGCCGTGGGCCTGAATTTCGCCGACATCTATTTCCGCGACGGAACCTACCAGGTCTCCCTGCCCTCGGGCATCGGTGTGGAAGCGGCCGGCATCGTGGAGGAGGTGGGCGCGGACGTCACCCAGGTGGCCGCCGGAGACCGGGTCACCTACACGGGGTTCCTGGACACGCTGGGCGCCTATTGCACCGAGCGCCTGGTGGCTGCCGCGCCGCTGATCCGGCTGCCGGCGGGCATCAGCCTGGAGACCGCCGCCGCCATGACCATGAGGGGGCTCACGGCGGCCTACCTCATGCGCCGCATCCATCCCTGGAAGGCCGGGGACACGCTCCTCCTGCACGCGGCGGCGGGGTGTCCGTGGTGTTCGACAGCGTGGGCCGGGCGACCTTCGCGGCCTCGCTCGACGCGCTCAAGCGCCGCGGGCTGCTGGTGTGCGTGGGCACCGCCTCGGGCCCCGTCCCCCCCTTCGATCCCCAGGTCCTGGCCCGGAAGGGGTCCCTCTTCCTGACCCGCCCGGCCCTGGCGGATTACATCGCCGATCCCGCGGAGAAGCAGGCCCTGGCCGCCGAAGTGTTCGACCATGTGGCCGCCGGGAGCATCCAAGTGGAGATCGGCCGGCGCTACGACCTGTCTGAAGCGGCCCAGGCCCACCGGGACCTGGAATCCCGCAGGACCGTGGGCCCATCGATCTTCCTCACTTGACCTGAAGGAGGGAACATGAGTAAAACATCAAAGACCCCAGCCCTGGTTCGGCCCAGCGTCCTCCAGACGTCCATCCGATGGGAGGAATTGACCCCGTCCATCGGGGCGCAGCTTTTGAACGTGAACCTGGGCGACGCCTCCCGCGACGCGGACCTGGCGGACGCGATCCATGGCTTGCTCCTGAAGTACCGGGTGCTGTTCCTGCGCGACCAGGACCTCTCGCCCCCTGAGCAGGCCCAGTTCGCCTCCCGTTTCGGCGAGCTGGAAAGCCATCCCATGCTCCCGAGCCACCCGGAGGCGCCAGGGCTGGTGCAGGTCTACAAGACTCCGGACACGCCCATGGACCGCTTCGAGAACGCCTGGCACTCGGACGGCTCCTGGCGGGAATGCCCGGCCATGGGATGCGTCCTGCGCTGCGTGGAGTGCCCGGAGACCGGAGGCGACACCTTGTGGGCCAACATGGTCCTGGCCTGCGCGAACCTCCCGAAGCAGGTGCAGCAGGAGATCACGGGCCTGATCGCCAGCCACAGCTTCCAGGCCTCCTTCGGGGCGGCCCAGCCCGACGGGCAGCGCGCGGCAGGCAAAGCCCGATACCCCGACGCCGAGCATCCCGTGGTGCGCACCCATCCGGAGACGGGGGAGAAGATCCTCTATGTGGATGCCTTCACCACCCATTTCGTGAACTACCACAGCCCGCGGAGGGTGCGATGCGGCCAGGACAACAACCAGGCCGGGGCCAGCCTGCTGCAGTACCTGATCAGCCAGGCCTACATCCCCGAATACCAGGTGCGCTGGCGCTGGAAGAGGAACAGTGTCGCCATCTGGGACAACCGCTCGACCCAGCATTACGCCGTCATGGACTACCCCCCCTGTGTCCGGAAAATGGACCGCGCGGGGATCGCGGGAGGAAGACCGGTACTGACTGGCCAGTACGAGTGCAAGCCGGCGCGGCACCCGATCCTGATCGCCTTTCTGAAGGAGAGAACATGAATTTCCTGGATGGCTCACTGTTCCCCGAGAACATGGAGAAACTGGTCATCACCGCGGCCCCCTACGGGCCGGAATGGATGCCGTCGGATTTCCCCGAGGACATCCCGGTGACCCTGGACCAGCAGATCCAGAAGGCCATTGACTGCCACAACGCCGGTGCCGCGGTGGTCCACGTCCACGCCCGGGAGGACGACGGCAAGGGCTCCAAGCGGCTTTCCCGGCTCAACGCGCTGGTCGCCGGGATCCGCGCGCGGGTGCCGGACCTGATCCTCCAGGTGGGCGGCTCCATCTCCTTCGCCCCGGAAGGCGAGAGCGCAGCGGCCCGGTGGCTTCCCGACGATACCCGGCATCTTCTCGCCGAAACCGAACCGGCTCCCGACCAGGTCACCATCGCCGTCAATTCCAGCCAGATGAACATCCTCGAACAGATGGTCCCTGCGGATCTCCAGGGAACCTCCCTGGCTGAACCTGAGGTCGCGCGGGCCTACCGGGAGATGACGGTTCCCGCGGGCCCCGGGTGGGTCGAGGACCATGTCAGGCGCCTTTCGGCGAAGGGCATCCAGACGCACTTCCAGCTGGCCAGCGTGCCCCAGCTGGAGACGGTCGAACGCATGATGCGCCGGGGCGTCTGCAACGTCCCGCTCGTGCTCACCTGGGTCGCCATCGGCGGCGGGTTCGACGCGCCGAACATCTACAACCTGGCGAACTTCCTCCGGGCGTGCCCCGACGGTGCGGTGCTGACCCTGGAATCCTCCATGCTCAACACCTTGCCCATCAACCTGATGGCCATCGCCATGGGGCTCCATGTGCGTTGCGGGATCGAGGACAATCTCTGGGCCCAGGGACGGGACCGGAAGGTCAGCTCCGTGGAGCAAGTGGACCAGCTGGTGCGCATCTCCCGGGAGTTCGGACGGGACGTCGCCAACCCCGGGGAGGCCAGGGCCATCTACAAGCTCGGCACGTTCTACCAGGATGCCGAAGAGACGCTGGCCAGGAACGGCTTTACACCGGGCGGTAGATGTTGTCCCGCTGCCAGGGCTGGTAGCCCGCCGTCTCGATGAGCCGGTGCATCTCCTCCCGGTTCACCGAGTAGCAGGTGCCGGCGGCGCTCACCACGTTCTCCTCCAGCATCAGGCTGCCCATGTCGTCGCAGCCGTAGTCCAGGGCCATCTGCCCGGTCTTGCGGCCCATGGTGACCCAGGAGCTCTGCACGTGGGGAAAGTTGTCCAGGTAGATGCGGGCCACGGCGATGGTGCGCAGGTACTCGGCGTCGGTGGGCCGGGGCACCTTGCCCTCCCAGACGGTGTTGCCGCTCTGGAACGGCCAGGCGGCGAAGGCCGTGTGGCCGCCGCCGTTGGCCCGGGCCAGGGCCCGGTCCTGCTGCTCGCGCAGCACCCGGTAGTGCTCCACCCGCTCCTCCAGGGTCTCGGTGATGCCGAACATCATGGTGCCGGTGGTCTTCATGCCCACCGCGTGGGCGGCGTCCATGACCTCCAGCCACTTCTCGGGCCCGCCCTTGAGCGGGGCGATGCGCTTGCGCACCCGCTCCACCAGGACCTCCGCCCCGCCCCCGGGGATGCTGCCCAGCCCGGCGTCCCGAAGGGCCCGGATGGTGCCCTCCAGGCCCAGGCCGCTCAACCTGGCCATCATCTGGATCTCCACCGGCGAGAAGCCGTGCACCCAGATGCCCAGCTCCCGCAGGAAGGCGACCAGCTCCAGGTAGTAGCTCCAGGGCAGGTCCGGGTTCACCCCGCCCTGGATGAGGAAGCCCGTGCCCCCCAAGGCCTTGGTCTCTTCCGCCTTCTGGCGCAGCTGGTCCCGGGTGAGCACGTAGCCCCGCCGGTCTCCGGGCTTGTGGTAGAAGGCGCAGAAGGTGCAGTAGACGTTGCACACGTCCGTGTAGTTCACGTTGCGGTCGACGACGTAGCTCACCCGGGCCGGGTCGTTGTGCCGGTCGCGCACGGCGGTGGCGGCGGCGGCCAGGTCCAGGAGCCCGGCGTGGCGGAACAGGTGCGCGGCCTCGGCCTCGTCGATGCGCCGGCCCGCGGCCACCGAATCCAGGATGGCCACCGTGGACGGGTCCCCGGCAGCCATCACTTGACCTTGTAGCCCATGACCACCAGGCAGCGCCGGCAGACGCACCCCTGCCCGGCCACTCCGTGGTTGAACTGGTCTTCGGGGAAAAGGCTGCGGCATTTCTCGCACAGCTTCTTCGGCACCTCGGGGGCCTGGTTGGGCGCGCTGGCGGGTGGGGCTTCGGCCATGGGTGATCCTCCGGCAGCTTCCAGGGTACCCCAAACGCCGGCACCGGCGGGGCGGGAGGCGAACATCTGGAAAAGGCAGGAGACCTTCGGGTAGTCTGGAAGCCAAGCGGAGGAGCGGCATGGCTTGGAAAAAAACCAAGATGGATCCTCTACGGCCCAAGGGCCCTGGTGGCGCTCGCGGCGCTCATCCAACTGGTGCCCGTCACCCGCACCAACCCTCCGGTCACCCAGGACCTGGACGCTCCGCCCCAGGTGAAGGCGATCCTGAAAGCTTCATGCTACGACTGCCATTCCAACGAGACCCTCTGGCCCTGGTACAGCCACGTGGCCCCGGTGTCCTGGCTGGTGGCCTCGGACGTGGCCCGGGGCCGGCACCATTTCAACTTCTCCACCTGGGATCGTTACGACGCCAGCCGGCGCCACGCCATCCTCACCCGGGGCCTCAAGGCGGTCAACCGGGGGCAAATGCCGCCCTGGTACTACACCATCAAGCATCCGGACGGCAAAATGACCGACCAGAAGCGTGCTGTCCTGGAATCCTGGGCAGCCACTTTCTGACCGGGCAGCCCTCCACCCCGTTGGTTTGGGAACGTGCCTCCGGGCCCCACCCCGAGAGCAGACGTCGGCCCGGAGGCACGGTCCCAAACCAACGGAACGGCCGGACGAAGGTTGGAACCCGAACGACCCCCCGACCGGTACAACGAAAAGGACCGGGGATCGCTCCCCGGTCCTGGTTCCGCGCTGGGCGGACGGGTCACCCTTCCTCCACCTCGGTTTCCAGTTCCGGTTCCGTCTGGCCCTCCGCCGCCATGGGCGTCTTGGTCTTGAAGCCGGCCTGGCGCTTACCCGCCTGCTTGTGGGCCTGGGCCTCAAGTTTGTCCAGGGCCTGGGACAGGCTGAGATACATGTCGCCGGTCTCGGCGCAGGCCACGAAATCGCTGCTCCGGGTCTTGAGCGTGATCTCCGCCTGGTGGCGGTGCTTTTCGACGCTTAAAATGACGTGAATGTCGATAATGTCGTCCAGGTACGTCGTCATCTTGGCGAGACGATCCTCGGCGAAGGTGCGCAGAGAATCGGAAACGTCAACGTGGCGGCCTGTGAAGATGACCTTCATCGTGGACTCCTGAGAAGGGGGGCCGTGGGGCCCGTGGCAAAAATTTAGATGCTCCGCCCGGAGCCATGGTTCACCGTCGGCGCCGCCGCGACGCAGGGGGTATCTTCAGCTCCTCGCGATACTTGTTGACGGTCCTCCGGGCGACTTGAATGCCGTCCCGATCCAGCAGCCGGGCGATGGTCTCGTCCGACAACGGCTTGGCAGGGTCCTCGGCCTGCACAAGTGCCTTGATGCGGTGCTTGACCACCGTAGCGGAGACGTCGTCTCCCCGGTTGGATCCGAGGCTGGCACTGAAAAAATAGTTCAGATCGAAGAGTCCCTGGGGGGTGTGGATGGTCTTGGCCTTCACCACCCGGGAGATGGTGGACTCGTGGAACCCGGTGGCCTCCGCCACGTCCCGCAGGACCATGGGCCTGAGATGCTCGATCCCGTGCTTCATGAACTCGATCTGCAGGTCGACGATGGCGGCCGACACCCGCAGCACCGTGCGGTTGCGGTCCTCCACGCCGCGGATGAAATCCCGGGCCGAGCGGTATTTCTCCCGGATGAAATCCTTGTCGCCCTTGGCTTCGGCCGCGGCCAGGAAATGCCGGTACTCGCCACTCACCCGCAGGCGGGGGACGGTCTCGTCGTTGAGGTAGACCTTCCAGGTGTCGTCGTCGCCCTTGAGCACCACCACGTCCGGGCGCACCACCCGCTCGCTCTCCGGATCGAAGGCCCGGCCCGGGGCCGGGTGCAGGTGGCGCAGGATGGCCAGGGCTTCCCCCAGGTCTTCTTCCGAGCAGCCGATGGCCTTGCGCAGCTTGATGGTGTCCCGCTGGCTGAGCAGGTCGCAGTGGTCCTGGATGATGCGCACCGCCAGGTCGTCCGGTTCGGCCCCCGCGTGGCGAAGCTGCAGCAGCAGGCTTTCCTGCACGGTGAAGCAGCCCACCCCGGAGGGATCGAACTCCTGGATGATATCCAGGAGCTCCCGCAGCTGGGCCTCGTCGATGGCCAGTTCCATGGCCAGTTCCAGGGGGGTGCTCTCGGCGCCCTGGTCCGGGTCCACGCGCAGGAAGCCCTTGGCGTCCACGTGGTCGATGAGCGCCTCCAGCAGCGGCGCCCGGGGGTCGTCCGGATCCAGGGTCTGGTACAGCTGGACCAGCAGGTGCTCCTGCAGGGTCTCGGTGCTGCTCAGCCGGTCCTCCCAGCTGGTGCGCTCGTCCTCGGGCAGGTTGCTGGTGCGGGGGATGTCCGTGTCCCAGGAATTCTCGGCGCCGATCTCGGTCTCCTGCACCTGGGAGATGCCCTCCTCCCGGGACGCCTCGGAATCCAGGTCGCCGGCGGCCTCCGGCAGCGGACCCAGGTCCACCGAGTCCGTGCCCTCGGGCGCCTCCGCCCCCTCCGGAGCGGCGGTCTCCACCACCTCCGAATCGTGGCCCTCCTCCAGGGCCTCCAGGGTGGGCACTTCGTCCCCGTCCTCCTGGAGCTCCAGGAGCGGATTCTCCCCCAGCTCCCGCTCGATGGTCTGGCTCAGCTCCAGCAGGTTCATCTGCCAGAGCTTGAGCTTGAGCTGCATGGCCGGGGTCAGGGCAAGGGTCTGGCTCTGGGATAGCCTTTGGGAGAGGTTGGGACCGAGATTCGCCATCAATCCAGCCTAAAGTTGTCGCCCAAGTATACGCGGCGTATATCGGGGTCAGCCGCAATCTCATGGGGAAGGCCGTGCTTCATGATCATTCCGTCTGCAAGGATGTACGCGCGATCGGCGATCTGCAAGGTTTCCCGCACATTGTGATCGGTGATGAGCACGCCGATTCCCCGAGCTTTCAGATCAGCAATGAGTGCTTGAATCTCCATCACCGATTTGGGATCCACTCCTGCGAACGGTTCATCCAGGAGCATGATCTTGGGGTTGGTCACCAGGGCCCGGGCCATCTCGCAGCGCCGGCGCTCTCCTCCTGAAAGGCTCATACCCAAGGTGGACTTGACTTTCCCAAGGTGAAAGTCCTCCATGAGTTTTTCACACCGGGCCACCTGCTGACCCCGGGGGATGGCCTGGAGCTCCGCCAGGGCCATGAGGTTCTCCCACACGGTCAGGCCCCGGAACACGCTGGACTCCTGGGGCAGGTAGCCGATCCCCTTGCGCGCCCGGCGGTGCATGGGCATGCCGGAAATGTTCCGGCCCCACCACAGGATGGAGCCCTGGTCCGGGGCCTCCACCCCCACCACCATGTAGAACGTGGTGGTCTTGCCGGCCCCGTTGGGCCCCAGCAGCCCCACCACCTCCCCGGGCGCCACCGCCAGGGACACGTCCCGCACCACGGTGCGGTCCCCGTACCGCTTGAACAGGTTGCGGGCCTCCAGGCGCAGTTCCCCGGGGGCGCTCACGGCTTGACCTCGGCGGTGCCCTTGACCCGCCCGATCCACTTGGCGGACTTCTGGCTGGGGTCCAGGTACAGGGTGTCCCCGCGGCCCTCCCCCAGCCGCCCGCGCAGGGAGACCCCGCCGTCCGCTTGCACCTGTTTCACCATGTTCCCCGGCCCCAGCGTTACCGATGTACGGTCCGCTTGCAAGCTCCAGCCCTGCCCCTGGCAGTCCACCCGGCCTTCCAGGTCGATGACCCCGGGCAGGGCCCGGCCCCGGTCGGCCTGGAGGTTGATGTCCCCGTCCAGGGCCGCCAGTGCGCCGGCCAGCCCGGCCGGGAACTCCATGAGGTCGCCGGTGCGCACCACCCGGGGCCCGGTCAGGCGTTCCCGGAACCGGGTCACGGTCACCGGGCGCCCCTGCAGGGTGAACCGGTTGTTCTCCCACACCAGGGTGTCCGCCTGGGCGTTGGCGTCCTGGCCGAAGTGGGCCAGGATGGGTCCGTCGAACATCCACCGGGTCGGGTTGCCCCGCCCTTCCCCGGCGCTGAAGGTGCCCATCTCGCTGCGTCCCAGGGCCGGGGCCAGGATGTGCCACTGGCGGGTCTTCTGGCGCCCCTCGATGCGGGGGCTGGTGAGGGAGCGGGTGCCCCAGGACAGCACCGCCTGGGCCTCGGCCCAGGTCTCGCCCACCGGGAGCTCCGGGGGCAGGTCATCCCCGCCGGGCGCGTTGCGCTGGAGCACCCGGGGCGCCTGCAGCACCAGCTTGCCCTGGTCCAGGGGCTGCTCCAGGCGCACGTCCCCCTCCAGGCGCAGGCCCGCCGGAGTCCACCGGGCGCCGTTGGCGCGCACGGACTCGGTCCCCTCGGGGATGGCCCGCTGGGCCTTGAAGTCGCTGAACTCCACCTTCTCGAAGGAGCCGCCTTCCGGGGGGCGGGGGGCCCGGCCGCCGGCGGCGGTGCCGTGCCAGCCGTCATCCCGGACGAAGGACACCGGTGGGGACCAGCGGATCCAGGCCGGCTCCACGTCCACCACCTGGGCCCGCACCTGGCCTCCGGCGAGCTGGGCCTGCACGTCCTCCAGGTGGCCCACCTTGGAGCCCAGGACGGCCCACATGCGCTCGGCGGTCATGGCCTGCACGGTTCCGGGCTCGGTGGCCTGCCAATGCACCGGGCCCTTGTCCACCACGAACTTGCCGTCGAGCCCCCGGCGCCAGCCCGCCGGCAGGTCCCAGCGGCCCCGGCCGCTGCCCTGCAGGTCCTCCCACACCAGGGGCGCCAGGCCGTGCCAGACCCCCCGGTCCCAGCCCAGGGCGGGCCCGGTCGACTCGATGGTGCCGTGCCCCAGGTGGGCGCCGCTGTCCGGCGCCACTGAGTCCAGGTCCATGGGCCCGAACAGGGTCCACACCCCCCCGGCCTTGCGCGCCGAGGGAGAGTGCATCTTCCAAGTGGTCTGGGCCTCCTTGAGCTGGCCGTCGACCTTCTGCAGCTGCAGGTCCTCCTCGTTGCCGGTGATGGTCTCGTAGGACATGACGAACAGGCCGTCGCCCAAGGGCTCCGTGACGGTGCCGAACCGGCCCTGGGTGCCCGAACCCGGCACCTCCCCGGCGTCGTTGGTGGGCTGCAGGGGCCGGGGCCCGCGCATGACGTAGGCGGTGGTCACGCCGGCGGTCAGGAGGACGAGGGCCAGCCCGAGGACCCGCCAGAGCGGGTTGCGGGCGCTGATGAACCACCACCACCTCATGGGGCCTCCGCCGGGGCCAGCAGCGTCTCCACCCGCCAGCTGCGCCCCCACCGGGGATGGTCCATGGGGGCCACCGCCAGGTTCAGGGGGTCCGCCAGGTCCTCCGGGGCGTCCCCGTTGGCGAACCAGGTGAAATCGCACGGCTCCCCGCGCAGCCGGAACTTCCGGTGCCCGTCGCCGAAGGCCCGGGGCGGGCCGTCCAGGCACCCGCGCACCGCCAGCAGCGGCTCCGGGAAGCCCTGGCCGAACGGCTCCAGCCGCTCCAGCTCGGCCGCGGCGGGCACCAGGCCGGTGTGGTCCCCGTCCACCGCCAGGACCGGGGGCCCGGCCCCGGCGGCCTGGTCCCGGGCGGCCCGCTCCAGGGTCCTGCGGATGAAGCCCAGGCGCGCCGCCGGGAAGGACATGCCGGCGGCGTAGCGGTGGCCTCCGCCCCCGAGGAGGTACGGGCGCGCCGCCTCCAGGATGGGCCGCAGGTCGTACCCTTCCGGGGCGCGCACCGAACAGTGGGCCACCCCGTCCAGGATGGTGCCCACCGCCGAAGGCCGGCCGGCGAGGCGCATGCGCTGGCCGGCGACGATGCCGATGACGCCCTTGTGGGCGCCTTCCTCCACCACCAGGTCGAAGGGGGCGTCCCCGGGCGGGGGCAGGCGGCTGCCCAGGGCCTTCTGGATCTCCCGGCGCTCCAGGTTCAGGGCCTCCACCCGGGCCATGAGCGTCCGGGCCTCGGCGGGGTCCCGGGTGAGCAGCAGGCGCACCGCGTCCTCGGCCCCGCCCATGCGCCCCACGGCGTTGAGCCTGGGACCGACGCCGAAGGCGATGTGCTGGGAACGCACCGTCCCCTCCACTCGCGCCGCCTTGAGCAGCTCCGCCAGGCCGGGGCCGTTGGCGCCGCCCAGGGCGGTGATGCCGCGCCTGACCAGCAGCGCGTTCTCGCCGGCGAGCGGGACCATGTCCGCCACCGTGCCCAGGGCCACCAGCTTCAGCAGCCCGTCCAGGAACGGCTCGTCCTCCCGCCGGGGGCCGGGGACCGCGTCCAGGAGGGCCTGGGCCAGCTTGAAGGCCACGCCCACCCCGGCCAGGTGGGGGTTGGGGTAGTCCCCCAGGTCCGGATGCACCACCGCCGCCGCCCCGGGCAGCTCCGGCCCCAGGGCGTGGTGGTCCGTGACGATCCAGTCCAGGCCGAGAGCGCGGCTGGCCTCCACCTCGGCGGCGGAACGCGCGCCGCAGTCCACGGAGATCATCAGGGCCGGCCCCCGGGCCGCGGCCAGCTCCCGGATGCAGTCCAGGTGCAGGCCGTAGCCGTCGTTGAAGCGGTTGGGGATGAAGAACCCGGCCCGGGCCCCCAGCTTGTCCAGGACCCGCACCAGCAGGGCCGTGGCCGTGACCCCGTCCACGTCGTAGTCGCCGTAGACGCAGATGGGCTCGCCCCCGTCCACCGCCTGGCGGATCCGGGCCACGGCGGCGCCCATGCCTTCCAGCAGGAAGGGGTCGGTGGTCCTGGCCCAGGACGGGTCCAGGCGCCAGGCCAGGTCGTCCTCGTCCCCGTCCAGGCGCAGCCAGGCCAGGCGCGCGCCGGACGCCGAGAGGCCCCAGGCGCGCTCCAGGCCGGCCCAGGGGGCCGCGCCGGCAGGCACTGGCCTGCGCATCCGCCAGGCCGGGGCTTTCACGAGGAGAAGCTGCCCATGCGGGAGAACTTCTGGTAGCGCTGCTCCACCAGCTGGTCGGGCCCGAGCCCGGACAGCTGGTCCAGGGCCCCCAGCACCGCCTGCTTGACCAGGGACGCGGCCTTGTCCCAGTTGGAGTGGGCGCCGCCCAGGGGCTCGGGCACCACCGCGTCGATCAGGCCCTGGGCCAGGAGGCTGGGCGCCGTGAGCTTGAGGGCCGCCGCCGCCGCCTCGGCCTTGCCCGCGTCCTTCCACAGGATGGAGGCGCAGCCCTCGGGGGTGATCACCGAGTACACCGCATATTCCAGCATGAGCACCTTGTTGGCCACTCCCAGGGCCAGGGCGCCGCCGGATCCCCCTTCCCCCAGCACCACCGAGACCACCGGCACCCTCAGCTTGGCCATCTCCTTCAGGTTCCTGGCGATGGCCTCGGCCTGGCCGCGCTCTTCGGCGTCCAGCCCCGGGAAGGCGCCCGGGGTGTCGATGAGGCACAGGATGGGGCGGTTGAACTTCTCGGCCAGCTTCATGAAGCGCAGCGCCTTGCGGTAGCCCTCGGGCTTGGGCATGCCGAAGTTGCGCAGGATCTTCTGCTTGGTGTCCCGGCCCTTCTGCTGGCCGATGATCATGAGGGGCTTGCCGGCGATCCAGCCCATGCCGCAGACGATGGCGGCGTCGTCGCCGAAGTTGCGGTCCCCGTGCACTTCCTCGAACCGCTCGCAGATCCGCTCGATGTAGTCCAGGGTGTACGGCCGGCGCGGGTGCCGGGCCAGCTGGGTGCGCTGCCAATCGTTGATGCCGGAGAAGATCTCCGCCCGGAGCTTGTCGCACTTCTTGCGCAGGCGCTCCACTTCCTTGGCCTTGGCCGGGTCCATCTCCAGGGCGTGAATCTGGGCTTCCATCTCCAGGATGGGGCGCTCCAGTTCAGCTAGGTCGGTGGGTTGTCCGCTCATGGCACCTCGACGGGAAGGAGTTCCAGTTTAGAAGCCATGTCCCCCGGTGGCCAGGGGCTGGGGACCTGACTGCGTAATCGTGCGTGTCCCGGACGTACGGCCTGGTTCGCCGCCGCCGGCTGAGCCGGCGTCGACGGGAAGGCAACGACGGTGGAGGTGGGGCGGTGTTGGCACGCTTGCGCTCCGTTGGTCCTGGGGAACAGTCTTTTGTTCCGGGCTCTCCAGGGGGGCCTGGGGCCCAGAGGGCTCGCTTCGAGTGGCGCCTGGGCGCTTCTGCTTCGCGCCGACCGTTTAGTTTGGGAGGCGTTCAAGCCACGCTGGAGCATCCGGGGGGTCCTTGGGCAAAAGCTGATGCAGGGGCGGGAAAATCCGATGAGATAGGCCCGCAACGGCCCAGAATCCTTTTCGGAGGCGATCCTGGAGTGTGCCAACGCCGTCCCACGACCATCGCCGTCGCCTTCCCGCCGACGCCGGCTCGGCCGGCGGCGGCGAACCTGGGCGAGCTTCCGGGACCCGTACTGATGATCAAAGCACCTGGTACACCTTGCCCGTCTGCGCACCCTCCACGCTCTTGGCGTAGGCCAGCGCCGCCCGGGCCGCGGGCACCGGCTCGAAGCCGCGGTAGAACGGGCCGTAGCCTTCCATGGCCTCCTCGATCACCCCCGGGCTCACGGCGTTGATGCGCAGGCCCCGGGGCATCTCGATGGCGGCGGCCACGACGAAGGCGTTCAAGGCGCCGTTGACCATGGAGGCGGAACTGCCCTGGACGATGGGATCGTGGTCCAGCACGCCGGTGGTGAGGGTGAAGGAGCCGCCGTCGTTGAGGTAGTTGCGGCCGATGAGCACCAGGTTCACCTGGCCCATGAGCTTGTCCTTGATGCCGACCTCGTAGTCCTCGGCGGTCATGGAGCCGAAGGGGGCGAACTTGACCTTGCCGGTGGTGGAGACCACCGCGTCCAGAGGCCCGGCCTGCTCGAACAGGGCCTGGAGGGAAGCGGGGCTGGTGATGTCCACTTTCAGCTCGCCGGTGGTGCGCCCGGCGGTGCGCAACTCGTGCCGCGCGCCCAGTTCCGCCACAACCGCCCGGCCGATGACGCCCATGGCGCCCACGATCAGGATCCGCATGCTGTCCTCCCAGGTGCAGGGAAGATGGTAACACCGTTGGAGTTTTCCGGCCTTGAGCGCCCGTGCTGGGCACAAGCAGCCGTAACGGCGCATGCGCCGTAACGGCTGCTAGCGCTCGTCAGAGGCGGAACTTGTCCAGTTGTTCCGGCTGGTTCCGCCAGTCTTCCTCCACCCGCACGTGCAGGGCCAGGCGCACCGGGCGCTGCAGGAGCTTCTTCAGCTCCCGCTGGGCGCTCTGGCGGATGTCCTGGATCATCGCGCCGCCGGCCCCCAGCAGGATCTTCCGGTGCCCGGCCCGCTCCACCACGATCTCCGCCTCGATGCAGGCGCCGCCCGCGGGGCCGTCCTCCGGGTAGCCGGGGGCGCCGGCCTCGAGCCAGACGCGGATCTCCACCGCCACCCCGTGGGGCACTTCCTCCCGGGTCTTGCGCAGGACCTTCTCCCGGATGAATTCCGCCGCCATGCCGCGCTCGGTCTGGTCGGTGAACACCTCCTCCGGATGGAACCACTCCCCGGGCGGGGCGTCCCGCTCCAGGACGGTCCAGAGGGGCTCCAGGTTCCCGCCCAGCTTGGCGCTCACCGGCACGATCTCCCGGAACGCCAGCAGGTCCTTGTAGGCGGCGATCTTCTCCAGCAGGGTGCCCTTGGACACCAGGTCCAGCTTGTTCAGCACCAGGTACACCGGCTGGCGGGCCCCCTGCAGGCGCCGGGCCAGTTCCCGTTCCCCGGCGCCCAGGTAGCCCGCGGCGTCCACCACCCACAGCAGCAGGTCCGCCTCCTCCAGGGCCACGTCCACCTGGTGCAGCATGCGCTTGTTCAGGGCGTGCCTGGCCAGGTGCACCCCCGGGGTGTCCAGGAACGCCAGCTGCACCGGCCCGCGGTTCACCACGCCCAGGATGCGGCCCCGGGTGGTCTGGGGCATCTGGCTGACCGCGGCCAGCTTCTCGCCCACCAGGGTGTTCAGGAGGGTGGACTTTCCGGAATTGGGCAGGCCCACCAGGGCCAGGGTGGCGCGGCGGCGGTCAGCCACGGTGGATTCCGCGCTTGGATTCGCGGATGAAGGCCAGCAGGTAGGCCACTTCCGGGATCCCGCCCAGCTCCTCCTCCGCCTGCAGCAGTCCTTCCTCCCGCAGCAGGCCCGAATGGAACAGCAGGCGGTGGGCCTTGGCCAGGCCCTCGATGGCGGGGTCGCCGAACCCGCGCCGGCGCAGGCCGATGGTGTTGATCCCGTAGCTCTTGGTGTCCCGGGCGGCCACGGTCTTGGTGTACGGCAGCACGTCCAGGGTGGCCGCGGTGAATCCGCCGATGAAGGCGTGCGAGCCCACCCGGCAGAACTGGTGCACCGCCGAGAACGCCCCCACGGTGCAGAAGTCCCCCACCACCACGTGCCCGGCCAGGGTGGCGCAGTTGGCGAAGATGTTGCTGTTGCCCACGTGGCAGTCGTGGGCGATGTGGGAACCGGTCATGAAGAAGTTGTCGTCGCCCACGGTGGTGAGGCCCCCGCCGTGCTCGGTGCCCCGGTGCATGGTGCAGCTCTCCCGCACCACGTTGCGGTTGCCGATGCGCAGCCGGGTGGGCGCGCCCTTGAACTTGAGGTCCTGGGGGCCCATGCCCAGGGTGCAGTGGGCGTAGATGTCGTTGTCCTCCCCCAGCTCCGTGAAGGGGCCGATGACCACGTGGCTGCGCAGCACGGTGCGGGCGCCGATGCGGGAAGTCCCCTCCACCAGGCAGAACGGCCCGATGTCGACGCCGTCATCCAGGACGGCTTCGGGGCTGACGATGGAAGAAGGATGGATCCGCGCGCTCATCGCCCTTCGCCTTTCTCCACGTCCACCATCATGGACATGAGCTCCGCCTCGGCGACTTTCTGGCCGCCCACCGAGGCCATGGCGCGCAGCTTGACCACCTTGGACTTGTGGCTGATCACTTCGATGTCCATGACCATCTGGTCGCCGGGAACCACCGGCCTGCGGAACTTGGCCTTGTCGATGGCCATGAAGTACAGGAGCTTGCTGTGCCGGTCGGCCAGGCCCTGGAGCACTAGGCAGCCGCCGGTCTGGGCCATGGCCTCCACGATCAGCACCCCGGGGAACACGGACTTCTGGGGGAAGTGCCCGAGGAAGACGGGGTCGCCGGCGGTGATGTTCTTGACGCCGCGGATCCACTTGCCCGGCTCGAAATCCAGGATCCGGTCCACCAGCAGCATGGGATAGCGGTGGGGAAGCAGGTCCTTGATGGCTTCGATGTCCAGGACCCGGGGGACTCGCTCAGCGGCCTCAGGCATTTAGATATCTCCAAACCGCCATTCTGGCATACCGGGGCGGCTATTTGAAAGAGTGCCCGGCGGCCCGCTCGAAAACCTTGGCCTCGATGAACAGGTCCAGAAGGTCCGCGTCCAGGCTCCCGGCGCGCGCATCGTCCCGGAGGATGTCCAGGCACCGGGCCAGGGGGACCGCGGCCTTGTACGGCCGGTCCTGGGCGGTGAGGGCGTCGTAGACGTCGGCGATGGCCATGGCCCGGCTCTGGAGGGGGATCTCGGCCCGGGTGAGGCGGCGTGGGTAGCCCTTGCCGTTGAGCCGCTCGTGATGGGCGTAGGCGATGGCGGGCACCCCGGCCAGGTCCGGCGTCCAGGGGATCTGGGCCAGGAAACGGTAGGTGTGGGTCACGTGGTTCTCGATCTCGTGGCGCTCCGTGTCCGTGAGGCTGCCCCGGCGGATGGCCAGGAAGGTCAGGTCCTCCGGCTCCAGGATGGTGCCGGGCCGGCCGTCCCAGCGGGTGAAGGTGAGGGCGGCCATGCGCTCCAGGCTTTCGGCCGCGTCCTGGGCCAGCACCGCGGGCTCGTTGCTCCGCGCCAGGACGGCGGCGAGCGCCCGGGTCTCCTCCTCCTGCCCGCGCAGCCGGGCCTCCCAGAGCTCCAGGTCGAACGCCCGACCCCGGGCCCAGTCCTCCCGCAGGCCCGCCAGCAGCACTTCCACCTGGCGCTGGCGCAGGCGCTGCTGCAGCAGCTCCAGGCGCGCGACCGGGAGCTTCTTGGCCTTCACCAGCACTTCCTCCCGCACCCCGACTTTGCCGAAGTCGTGCAGCAGGCTGGCGTAGCGCAGCTCCTTCAGGTGCTGGTCGGTGAAGAAGGTGCCGCCGAAGGGGCCGTTGCCGGTCCGGTTCACCGCTTCCGCCAGCCCCACCGTGAGGCTGGCCACCCGTCCCGAATGGCCGCTGGTGACCGGGTCCCGCTGCTCGATGGCGGTCACCGAGGCGTTGACGAAGTGCTCGAACAGGTTCTCGATGGCCTCCCGCAGCCTGGCGTTGCGCATGGCCACCCCGGCCTGCCCCGCCAGGCTCAGGGCGAGGCGCTCCTGGTCCGGGCCGAACGGCACCACCGCGGCGCCCGCGTCGGTCTCCGCCATGCGGTTGATGAACTGCAGCACCCCCAGCACCTCCCCCTGGGTGTCGGTGAGGGGCACCGACAGCATGGAGATGGAGCGGTAGCCCAGTTCCCGGTCGAAGCTGGAATTGAAGCTGTACGGGGCGTCCGGGGGCAGGTCGGTACACGTCCGGCAGGTTCAGCGCCGACCCGGTGAGGGCCACGAACCCGGCCATGGACTGGGTCGAAAGGGGCACCCGGAAGCGCTGGAAGGGCATGTCGATGCGGGCGTTCTGGGTGTGGGCGAACAGCAGTTCCCGGTTCCCGGCGGCCGGCTGCACCAGGTAGATGGTGCCCCCCTCGGCCCGCACCAGGCTGCGCCCCTGGGTCAGGATCAGGTCCAGCAGGCGGTCCAGGTTCTGTTCCGAGGCCAGGGCCCGGCCCACTTCGTTGAGCCGCTCCATGTTCCGGCGGTCCACCAGGCGTTCGAAGCCCGCATGGATGAGGGCCGCGGCCCCCTCCGGCCCGGGCCAGGCGGGACAGCCGGCCAGGCGCCCCTCCCCGGCCAGGCCCAGGACCACGTCGGCGGGGCCCGCCTCGGTCCATTCCAGATCTTTCTCCACCTCCCGGCGCAGGCGGCCGTGGAGACTGTTACGGTGCATGGGGGGGACGGCGACCGTGAAGCGCAAAGGACACTCGGTGGGGGCAGGAAGCGGGGCTTCATTGTACCGGAGACCGGCCCGGGACGCGGAGGAATGGCGGGGCCGCGTGGAGCGCCTGGCCTGGGGCGGGATGGGGGTGGGCCGGGCGGAGGATGGCCGGCTGATCCTGGTAGCGGCTCCCCTGGCCCTGTTCCCGGGCGAAGAGGTGACCGCGTCGGTGCACTGGAAGGCCCGCCACGGGGAAGGCCGGGTGGTGGCCTGGACGCGCCGGGATCCCCGCCGGGTCACGTCCGGCTGCCCGGTTGCAGGCGAGTGCGGAGGCTGCGACTTGTGGGAGGCGGGCTCCCAGGCCGGAGAGCTGAAGCGCCTCATGGTCGAGGACCTGCTGGCCCGCCAGCTGCCCGGGGCGCCTTCCTGGCGCTGGCTGGCGGCCCCGGAGAGCGCCCGCCGGCACCGCATCCAGGTGCACTGGGACGGCCGGGAGCTGGGCTTCCACCGCCGGGACAGCCATGCCCTGGTGCCGGTCCAGGCCTGCCCGGCGGCGGATCCGGCCCTGTCCCGGGCCCTGCCCCGGCTGGAGGAGGCTCTGGCGGCCCGGCTCCTGCCCACCCGGCCCCAGCGGTGGGAGCTGGCCACCGGCACCCCGCCCGGAGCCGTGTTCGCCGCGGCCGAGTCCGGGCGGACCTGGCGGCTGGAGCCGGACGGCTGGAAAGCGTGCGCGGACCCGGTGGAGCACCGCCTGGGCGCGGTGGTGCTCAGGCACCGGGCCGGCGGGTTCTTCCAGGTGTGCCCCCCGTGGGCCTGGGAGGCCTTCGGGGCGATCCTGGCCGAGTGGGGGCTGGGCGGGGACTGCCTGTACGACTTGTATGGGGGAGTGGGGTTCTTCTCCGCCCTCCTGGGCCCGCGGTTCCGCCGGCGGGTGCTGGTGGAGAGCGACGAGCCGGCGGTGCAGTGGGCGCGGGCCAACCTGGAGGCCCTGGGCCTGGAGGCCGAGTGCCTGGGTGCCGATGCGGCGGCCTGGGTGCCGGAGGGACTGGGCGGGCCGGAGGACCTGGTCCTGCTGGACCCGCCCCGGGCCGGGCTGGCGCCGGAGCTGTGCGAACAACTGCTCACCGCCCGGGCCGGGGAGATGGTGCTGGTGGGCTGCGACGGGGCGGCGTTCTGCCGGGACCTGCGGCGGCTGGCGCCGGCGTGGAAGGTGGAAGGCCTGGCAGCGGCGGACCTGTTCCCGCTTACCCACCATGTGGAATGCGTGGCGCTGCTCAGGCGAGGCTGAGGAAACCCCCTGGAACCTTCCCGCCCGCCGGCTCATCCTGTCGGTGGGAGGACCGCCTTGCTCACCCTGCGCCCCATCCAGGAGTCCGACCTGGAAGCCATCGCCCTGATCCAGGCCCACAGTTGGCGCGACAGCTACCGCGGCATCCTGGGCGACGCCTACCTCGACGACGAGGTCTTCGCGGAGCGCCTGGCGCACTGGCGCGCCGCCTGGGACCGCCCCGCACCCGGCCAGATCGGCCTGCTGGCCCTCGAGCTGGGCACGCCGTTGGGATTCATCAATGGCGAGGGCGATTCCGACCCCCGCTGGGGAACCCTCCTGGACAATCTGCACGTGCTCCCCGGCAGGCGGGGCCAGGGCATCGGCACCCGGCTGGTCCACGCCCTGGCGGAGACGGCCCTGGCCCGTTGGCCCGGGATCCCGGTGCACCTCTGGTGCTTCGAGCGCAACCTGCGCAGCCGCGGCTACTACGAGCGGCTCGGGGGGACGCCGGTGGAGCGCCGGGAAATCCCGGCGGCCGACGGCACCCTGGTGGCCGCGTGCCGTTACGCCTGGCAGGAGCCCGGGGTGTTGTTGGAGTGTTCAAGAATTTCCGCAGCCAGCGCCGCCCGGGAAGCAACCGCCGACTAGCGGCCGGCTCAGTCGAACAGCCCCCGCTCTATGGCCGGCCGTTCCAGGTCCAGCAACCGCTTCTTGTTCTCCAGCCCTCCCCCGTACCCCACCAGGCTCCCGTCCGTCCCGATCACCCGGTGGCAGGGCACGATGATGGAGACCGGGTTGGCGCCGTTGGCGGTGCCCACGGCGCGGGTCAGGTTGGGGTCGCCCAGGCGCCGGGCCAGTTCGCCGTAGCTGATGGTGCGGCCGTAGGGGATCTTCAGCAGCTCGGCCCACACCCGCAGCTGGAAGGGGGTCCCGCGCAGGGCCAGGGGCAGGTGGAACTCCCGCAGCTCGCGCCGGAAGTAGGCGTCCAGCTGCCGGCGCGCCGGCTCCAGCACGCCCGGGTCCCGGGCCAGGCCGAGGCCTTCCTCGAGGTAGCGCGGCTGGCGGCTGCGGGTGTCGGCGCCGCCGAAGCCCAGGAAGACCAGGGCCCCGCCGGGCTCGGCGGCCGCCTCCAGGGGGCCGCAGGGACTGTCCAGGAGGTGCAGCCAGGGCTTCATGCCGGGACTCCTTTGAGGCTTGCCCACAGGTGGAAGGTGGCCAGACTCCGGTAGGGGGCGAACGGGGCCATGAAGGCGGCGGTCTCCTTCACCGAAGGGCGGTGGTCCAACTTGTAGTGGCGCTGCAGGGCCAGGGTCAGGCCGGCATCGCCCAGGGGCACGCAGTCGCCGAAGCCGCAGCCGCGCATGAGCACGTAGTGGGCGGTCCAGGGACCCACGCCCCGCTCCGCACTCAGCCTCTGGGCCGCCGTGGTGGCGGATCCGTCCGGAAGCCGTTCCAGGGGCAGGCTGCCGTCCGAGACCTTCCGGGCCAGGCCGATGACGTACTCGGCCTTGGACCGGGAGAACTGCAACCGGGTCAACTCGGCCGGCTCCAGGGCGGCCACCGCCCGGGGGGACGGATGGGCCCTGAGCGCCGTCCCGGTGGCGGCGCCGCACAGCTCGGTGAGCCGCCGGCGCAGGTTGTAGGCGAAGGCCAGGTTCACCTGCTGGCCCAGGATGGCCCAGACCAGGCTCTCCCACACGTCGGCGGTGAGCGGGATGCGCAGCCCCCGGCGCGGCGCCACCAGCGGGCGCAGGTCCAGCCTGGCCACGAAGCGTTCGAAGGGGGCGGGGTCCTGTCCCAGGCCCAGCATCCGCGCCGCCCGCCGGTGCACCTCGCCCATGAGCCCCGGGTCCGGCGCGGCCGGGGCCAGCAGCCGGCAGTCCGCCGCGCCGGGCCGGAAGGCCAGTTCCAGCACCGCCGGGCCGCCTGCCATGGCCATGGCCTTCACCAGGGTGGCGCCTTCCACCCGCTCGGAGAGGCTGAGGGGATCCCGTCCGTGGTAGGCCAGGATGTCTTCGGCCCGGTAGTCCCCGGGCAGGGCCAGGGTGAACCGGCCTGCCGCCCCGGCCCGGCCCAGGGCCTGGTACTCGCCAGGGAGGGTGCCGGTGGCGGCCCGGAACTGGGCCAGGAATGTTGCGGGGCTGCTGAAGCCGCAGGCCCGCCCCGCCTCCCAGGCGGGCGCGGAGGCCCCCAGCAGGCGGCGGCAGGCGGCCTGGATCCGGGCGCGGCGCAGGAAGGCGCCGGCGCCCAGGTGGGCGTGCTCCAGGAACAGGTGCTCCAGGGCCGGAGCCTCCAGTCCTGCCGTGGCCGCCAGTGCCCGGGCCGAAGGGAACCTCCCCGGGTCCTGGCTCGCCCGAGCCATGAGCGCCTCCAGGCTCGCCAATTCCTGCCTCAGCTCGGTCAGATCCATGACATGAGTCTAAACCTGACTTGAGCCATCGGTGGAGACGGGCCGGCCAATCTCCACCTTCACCCGGTCGATCCCAGACAACGGACACCTTGAATGGACGCCCGGCCGGGACATGGGTGGATGGTTGCGGAATTTCTCTTTCAAACCGGCCTGATGGGCCGGCTAAAATTTGCGGATGCCAACATCACCCGTTTTCCGCATCTCCATCATCGACTACCTCAATGCGGCACCCCTGAATTACGGATTCAAGCACGGGCTGGGGTTCGAGCATTTCCAGCTGAAGTTCCAGGTTCCGGCCCTGTGCGCCGACCGCCTGCGGCAGGGCGAGGTGGACGCCGGCCTGATCAGCTCCATCGAATACCTGCGCATCCCGGGGCTGAAGATCGTGCCGGGGCTGTGCATCGCCTCGCCCAAGCGGGTGCGCTCGGTGATCCTGCTGTCCAAGGTGCCGCCGGAGGAGGTGCGCACCCTGGCCCTGGACACCTCCTCCCGCACCTCGGTGGTGCTCAGCCAGATCCTGCTGCGGGAGCGCTACGGCAACCGTCCCGAGGCGGTGCACATGGCTCCGGACCAGGCCGCCATGCTGGAGCGCTGCGACGCCGCCCTGCTGATCGGGGACGTGGCCATGCGGGCCCGGCGGGAGGGGCTGCTGGTGCTGGACCTGGCGGAGGAGTGGCACGCCTGGACCGGGCTGCCCTTCGTGTTCGCCCTGTGGACCGTGCGCGAGGATGCCCCGGCCCTGGCGGTGCCCGGCGGCGTCGGCCCGTTCTTCCACAGGAGCCTGGAGATGGGCAAGCAGCACCTGGCCGACATGGTGGACGAGGCCTGGCGCGTCATCGGCTGGACCAAGCCGGAGCTGCGGGAATACCTCACCGAGAACATCTCCTACAGCCTCGGGGAGGGGGAACGGGAGAGCCTGGCCCTGTTCTACGAGAAGGCCGTGGCCCACGGCTTCGCTCCGGAGGTCAAGCCTTTGCACTTCCTGTAGCGGCTGTATCATCGGGGCGTGCAGCCCTGTCACCGGGAGCCCCCATGTCCCTAGCCGACCTGTTCCGCCAGCACCTGGACACGCGCATGGCGCACCTGGAGAGCGCCCTGGCCGCCAACCGGTTCGACGCGCTGGTGATCTCCAGCGGCATGCCCCACACCTATTTCGCCGACGACGCGGAGGCGCCCTTCCACGCGGTGCCCCATTTCCGCCACTATTGCCCGCTCACGGGCCCGCACCACGCCCTGAGACTGGAGCCGGGCCGGCAGCCGCTGCTGGTGCGCTACGCTCCCGAAGACTTCTGGTACGAGCAGCTGCCCCTGGGGACGCCCTACTGGCTGGCCGGGTTCCGGGTGATCGAGGCCCCGACCGTGGACGCGGTGTGGGCGGAGGTGGGCCGCCCGCCCCGGGCCGCCTACATCGGCAACGAGACCGACCGCGCCCTGGAGGCGGGGCTGGAGCCCAATCCCCTGGAGCTGACCGCCTACCTGGACTGGGGACGCAGCATCAAGACCCCCTACGAGGTGGCCTGCCTGGAGGAGGCCACCCGGCGCGGCGTCCGGGGGCACCAGGCCGGGCGCCGGGCCTTCCTGGACGGCGCCTCGGAACTGGAGATCCACCACGCCTTCCTGCAGGCGGTCGGCTGCCAGGAGCATGAGCTGGCCTTCCCCAGCATCGTCGCCCTGGACGAGAAGGGAGCCACCCTGCACTACGAGAACAAGCGGGAGGCCCGGAACGGCCGGACCCTGCTCCTGGACTGCGGGGCCCGCTGCCAGGGCTACCCCTCGGACATCACCCGCACCACGCCCGCGCCCCAGTGCGACCCCCGGTTCCAGGCCCTGGTGGCGGGCATGGAACGCAACCAGAAGGTGCTGGCCGCCGCGGTGGCCCCGGGGCTGCCGTTCGGCGACCTGCACCACCGCTCCCACCTGATGCTGGCGGCCCTGCTGAAGGAACACGGGATCCTGGACGCGGAGCCCGACGAGGCCGCGTCCCTGGGGCTCACCCGCCCCTTCTATCCCCACGGGCTCGGCCACCTGCTGGGCATCCAGGTGCACGACGTGGCCGGCAAGCTGGCGGGCCCCGGCGGCGGAACCGCGCCGCCCCCGCCCCTGCATCCGACCCTGCGCACCACCCGGATCCTGGAGCCCGGCATGGCGGTCACCATCGAACCGGGATGCTACTTCATCCCCATGCTGCTGCGCCCGTTCCGGGGCCAGGAGCATTCCCGGCGCTTCAACTGGAAACTCATCGAAGAGCTGAGCGCCTTGGGCGGCATCCGCATCGAGGACGACGTGCTGGTCACGTCCGCCGGAAGCCGCAACCTGACCCGTGAACACTTGCCGGACTGAACCCCCGGGCCGCGGCGGACGGCGCTGCCGTTGACAGTCCCCGCGGGCAATAGATAATTGATTCGTTTTTTCTTCCGGATTCGAATGCGCATCTGGGCGGTGGGCGGCGGCAAGGGCGGCACGGGCAAGAGCCTGGTCGCCAACGGTCTGGCCCTGGGGCTGGCGGAGCGGGGCAGCGACGTGGTGCTGGTGGATGCGGACTTCGGCGGTCCCAACCAGCATACGTACTGCGGCCTGCGCAAGCCTCCCACCTCCCTGACCCAGTTCTTCGAGGAACGCGTGCCCCTGGAAGACCTGATCCTCGACACCGCCACCCCGGGCCTGCGCCTGGTGCCGGGCAACTTCAACGCCGCCAGCACCGACAACATCACCTGGGCGCAGAAGCAGAAGTTCTTCCGGCACCTGAACCAGCTGCCCTGCGACCACGTGGTGCTGGACCTGGGGGCCGGCACCACGTACGACACCCTGGACACGTTCCTGCTGGCGGAAGTGCAGGTGGGCGTCATCGTCCCGGACGCGCTGGCCATCGAGAATTTCTACCTGTTCCTCAAGAACCTCAAGCAGCGGCAGCTGGCCAACGTGCTGTCCTGGACCGGGCTGCGGGAGCGCGGACGGAAGATCTGGAAGACCCGGGCCGAGCACGGGATCGCCAACGTGCGGGAATTCACCCAGCACCTGCGCGGCCTGTCCGAGGAATTCTCCAAGGCCATGGACCGGGAGCGGGACCGCCTGTACCTGCACCTGGTCCTGAACCAGGTGCGGGAGTACAGCCAGGTGGAGCTGGGCCTGGCGGTGAAGAGCGCGGCGGCCAAGTACTTCCACATCGACGGCAACCTGGCGGGCTACATCCGCTACGACAAGGACCTCTGGCAGCGGTTCGGGCAGGAGCACCCGGCCGCCGGCGGCGAACCGCCCTACATCCTGCACCACGCCATGGAGGGCCTCCTGGACTCCATCCTCAAGCGCGGGGCGGACTAGTCATGGAACCCCTGGACGAGGCCCGGAGCCGGCGCACCCTGGAAGTGGGCCCGGACGCCACCCTGGACGAGATCACCCGCTCGTACCAGCTCCTGAAGCGCATCTACGCCAAGGACCTGGCGGTGTTCACGGCGCCGGCCATGGACGAGTTCGCCGTGGACGCCCGGCGCGAGGTGCTGGAGGAGATCGAGGCGGCCTACGCGCTCCTGTGCGGGAAGGCCGAGGCCCAGCCGGCTTCGCCCCCGGCCCGGCCCGGGGATGCGGACCGCCCGCCGGCGGAGCCACGCACGGTCCTGGGGCGGGCCCGGGAGGCCGCCGGCATGACCCTGGACCAGGTGGCCGCCGAGACCCACGTGCGTCCGGAGTACCTGGCCGCCCTGGAACAGGAGGACTTCCAGGGCCTGCCCCTGGCCCCGGTGAACGTGCGGGGTTACCTGACCGCCTTCGTGCAGGCCGTGGGGGTTCCGGAAGAGGATGTGGTGCCCGGCTACATGGCCAGGTTCGTCCGGTGGCACGGCCAGCGGCGGTAGGGTGGATAATGCTGGAGTTGCCTGCCTTCTTGAGCGGATAATCCCCGGGAGCTCCCATGCGACGTTCCTCCTTGTTCCTCCGGCTCATGACCGGCCTGCTCATGGGCCTGGGCTGCGCCGCCCAGGGCACCGGCAACCTGACCGTGGAGAGCCTGTTCCACCCGGTACGGAAGGTGGCCTACGTGGACCAGCCGGGCGTCACCCTCCGGTGGCGGGCGGACGGCTCCCTGGTGGAAGAGTGGCAGGAGCGGGACGGGGTCAAGGGTCTCGCCCGCCTGGCCGCGCCCGGGTGGGAGTCCCGCCCCTGGATGAACCAGGCCCAATTCATGGCTGCCCTGGCGGGGGCGGGGCTGGACGAGCCGAGCGCCGCTGCCGCCTGGCGCGCGCCCTTCATCTGGAACCCGGCCGGTGACGCCTTCCTGGTGGCCGCGGGCCAGGACTTGTACCTGGTGGATCCGGGCCGGATCAGCGCCCGGCTGGTGGCCAGCTCCCCGGGCCTCAAGGAGGCGCCCACCTTCAGCCCCAACGGCGCCCTGGTGGCCTACCTGCAAGGCAACGACCTGGTGGTGGCGGACCTGGCCACCGGCCGGGAGACCCGGCTCACCGCCGGAGGCGGGGCGAACCACTTGAACGGCCGCCTGGACTGGGTCTACCAGGAGGAGATCTTTCCCGGCCAAGGGCCCAAGGGGTTCTGGTGGGCCCCGGACTCCCGGCGCATCGCCTTCATCAGCCTGGATGAAACCGACGTCACCCGCATCGCCATCCAGGACGACCGGGCCCAGCCGGCCCCCACCTTGCTCCAGCCCTATCCGCGCCCGGGGGAGCCCAACCCGGTGGCCCGGCTGGGGGTGGTGGACCTGGACAGCCGCCTTACCTGGATGGAAGATCCCCATCCCGATGATGAAACGATCATTGTCGCCGTGGGCTGGGATCCCACCGGCCGGCTCGTGGCCAATTACCAGAACCGCACCCAGACCTGGCTGGAGTGTGTGCGGTTCCAGGGGGACACGGGGCAGCCCCTGGTGCGGGAGGAGAGCCGCGGCTGGTGGATCGATCGGCTGCCGCTTCCGGTGTTCCTCCAGGACGGCGGCTTCCTCTGGCGGTCGGCCCGCAGCGGCTACCAGCACCTGTACCGGTACGACGCCCTGGGCCGGGTCAAGGGCCAGATCACCGCCGGTGCCTGGGACGTGCGCCGGGTGCTGGGGGTGGACGCCAAGGCCGGGAAGGTGTATTTCGAGGCCACCCAGCGCAATGCCATCGGACTGGACGCCTACAGCACCGACTTGGAGGGGGCCGACCTGCACTTCCGGCGCCTGACCGAGCGCCCGGGCACCCATGCCCTGACGTTCAACGGGGACTTCACCGTCTACCTGGACCGCTGGAGCGACGTGGACACTCCCCCGCAGCACCTAGTGGTGGCCCTGGAGGGGAGGGTCCTGCGCCAGTACCAGAGCCGGCCGACGGCCGCCTACCGGGCCCTGCGCCGGGGCCGGGTCACGTTCCAGCAGGTGCCCGCCCGGGACGGCACGCTGCTGGAATCCATGCTGGTCCTGCCGGTGGGCTTCAACCCGGCCCGGCGCTACCCGGTGTTCCACTGCGTGTACGGCGGCCCGGGCCTGCCCCTGGTGCGCAATGCCTACGACCCGGCCATCCTGTGGTACCAGTTCCTCGCCCAGCAGGGCATCGCCACCTGGGTCTGCGACAACCGCAGCGCTTCCGCCAGGGGCGCGGTGAGCGCCCAGGGGATCTACCGCAACCTGGGGGCCCAGGAGCTCCAGGACCAGCTTGACGGCCTGCAATGGCTCAAGGCCCAGGGCTGGGCGGACATGGGCCGGGTGGCCCTGTGCGGGTACAGCTACGGGGGCTTCCTGGCCGCCTACGCCCTCACCCACGCCAAGGCCTGGAAACTGGGCATCCTGGGAGCCCCGGTGGTGGACTGGCGCAACTACGACAGCGTGTACACCGAGCGCTACCTGGGCCTGCCGGAGGAGAACGCCGCCGGCTACCAGGCCTCCTCGCCCCTGGGCGCCGCCGCCGCCCTCTCCGGCAAGGTCCTGCTGATCCAGGGCACCCTGGACCCGAACGTCCACCCCCTGCACGCGGTCCAGTTCCTGGATGCGCTCCAGAAAGCGGGGCTCGGGGCGCCCCTCATCCTCCTGCCCGGGTCGGGCCACACCCCCCAGGCGCCCCAGCATCTCTGGGCCATGCACCAGGCCATCTGGGACTTCCTCAACAAGAACCTGTGACCGGTTAAAGAATTGCCCGGACCTGCGGCGGGGCATACCATTCTGTCCATCCCCCCGCAACCTCCCGGCGGCCCCGTGCTTAAACAAATCAGCAAGCAAGACCTCAGGCTTGGCATGTACATCCACGACCTGAACTGCCAGTGGATCGACCACCCGTTCCTGCGCAACAGCTTCATGCTCCGGCGGGACGCGGACCTGGCCGGCATCCTGGACAGCGGCATCACCACCGTGTGGATCGACACCCTGAAGGGCATGGACCTGGACCGGGAACCGCAGGCGGTCCTGCCGTCGCCCGGGGACAGCCAGGACCGCCGCCCCGCCGCGCCCCCTCCCCCGCGCCTCGGCCACCTGGAGGAACTGCCCACCGCCAGGCAGGTCCTGCTCGAGGCCAACCAGGCCATCGCGGAGGTGCTCACGGACGTGCGCCTGGGCCGGCAGGTGCAGGTGGCGCGCCTGGAGCCGGTGGTGGCGCGCATCGCCGATTCCGTCCTGCGCAGTCCCGGCACGCTGGTGAGCCTCTGCCGCCTGCGGGAGGCCGACAAGGCCACCTTCCAGCATTCGGTGAGCGCCTGCACCCTGCTGATCCTGTTCGGCCTGTACCTGGACATGGACAAGACCAGCCTGCGGGAGCTGGGGATGGGGGGCCTGCTCCACGACGTGGGCAAGATGGGCGTCCCCGACCACATCCTCAACAAGCCCGGCCGGTTGACCGTGGCCGAGCAGGCCATCATGCGGGACCACGTGCGCCTGGGGCTGGAAACCCTCCGCCGGACGCCGGGGATCACCGGGCCGGTGCTGCAGGTGACCGGCGAGCACCACGAGCGCTGCGACGGCTCCGGGTATCCCCGGGGGCTGCTCGGGTCCGCCATCTCCCTGCCGGGCCGCATGGCGGCGATCGTGGACGTGTACGACGCGGTGACCTCCAACCGCATCTACCACGCGCACCTGGAACCGGCCGCCGCCCTGGGCCGGCTGTACAAGCGCAGCCCCAGGCACTTCGACCTGGACCTGGTGCAGCACTTCATCCAGGCCATCGGCATCTACCCGGTGGGTTCCCTGGTGCGCCTGGAGAGCAACCGGCTGGCGGTGGTCCTGGAACAGAACCAGGGCGCGCTGCTGCGCCCCAAGGTGCGGGTGGTGCGCGACCTGGCCATGAACCGGGCGCTGGCCCCCTTCGACCTGGACCTGTCCGGTACGGAGGCGGCTGGGGACGGCATCCAGGGCCACGAGGAGCCCGGGCGCTGGGACCTGGACCCCCACCGCTACCTGATGGACAGATAGCCCGCCCTGCCGCCCGCCAAGGGCGCCTGGCTAGGGTCCAGGCCCGGCCTTTTCGCCCTGGTTCATCGCGCTCTGGACGCGAACGCGTGCAGAGCGCGATGTAGACTTGGACCAGGAGGAACCTTGCCCACCCCCAAGCCCCCGGAACGGTCTTTGGAGCGTTTCCAGGACCTGGACCCGCGCCGCCTGGCCAGGCTGCTGGACGCCTCGGCGGTGCTGGGGCCGTGCCGGGACCTGGACAGCCTGGGCCCGGCCCTGTTCAAGCTGCTGCGGGAGGACCTGGCGGTGGACCGCCTGGCCCTGTGGTTCGGCGACCCGGAGGAGGGCCTGGACGTGGTCCAGTGGGCCGCCGAACTGGGGCCCGACGGGGTCCTGGCCCGGATCGACCCCACGCCGGGCTGGGTGGAGATCACCCGCAACCTGCAGGAAGAGGTGTGGAGCCTGGAAGGGTCCGGCGCCAGACCCTGCTCCAGCCTGATTCCCGAGGAGCTGCGGCGCCAATGCCCGGCCCTGGTCCTGGTGCCCCTGCGCACGCCGGAACGGCTGGTGGGCGGCATGAGCCTGGCCAGCCGCCGCAAGGGCGCCTTCCAGGCCGCCGGGCATGGCTACCTGACGCACCTGGCCCGGTTCGTGGCCTCCTTCGCCCTGCGCACCCTGCGCCTGCGCCAGCTGGACGACCTGAACCGGCGCCTGACCCGGGAGCGGGACCAGCAGAAGATCCTGCTGGAGATCAACAACGAGCTGGTGGAGCACCGGGATCCCCGGGACCTGTTCCAGGCCATCTCCACCACCCTCCGGCGCCATTTCCAGCACGACGGGATGATGCTGATCCTGGCCAAGGCCGGCGGCGGGGAGCCGCGCATCCACTACGTGGACTTTCCCACCGGGCGGGGCCTGGTGCAGGAGAACCAGTCCCTCACCGTCCCGGACGGCCCCAGCCAGCGGGCCATGGAGCTGCGCCGCCCGCTGGTGTTCAGCCGGGACGACCTGGGCCGGTTCCCGCCCCCCATCCCCCAGGTGATCCTCCACGGGGAGGGCATCCTCTCCCTGTGCGTGCTGCCCCTGATCTCGCGCAGCCGGGTCATGGGCACCTTGAATTTCGGCAGCCGCCGGGAGGGCGCCTTCACCTCCGAAGACCTGGAGCTCCTTTCCAGCGTCGCCGTCCAGGTCGCCATCGCCCTGGACAACGCCTTCGCCTACCAGGAGATCCAGGCCCTCAAGGACCAGCTGGCCGAGGAGAAGCTGTACCTGCAGGAGGAGATGGAGCGGGACTTCGGCATGGAGATCGTCGGGCGCAGCCCGAGCCTGCAGCGGGTGCTGCGCCAGGTGGAGACGGTGGCGCCCTCGGACGCCACCGTGCTGATCCTGGGGGAGACCGGCACCGGCAAGGAACTGGTGGCCCGGGCCATCCACCAGCTGAGCCCCCGGAAGGACCGGGGGTTCGTGCAGATCAACTGCGCGGCCATCCCCTCCGGCCTGGTGGAGAGCGAGCTGTTCGGCTTCGAGAAGGGCGCCTTCAGCGGGGCCCTGAGCCCCAAGATGGGGCGCCTGGAGCTGGCCCACCAGGGCACCCTGTTCCTGGACGAGATCGGCGACCTGCTCCTGGACCTGCAGCCCAAGCTGCTGCGGGCCATCCAGGAGCGGCAGTTCGAGCGCCTGGGCAGCACCAGCCCCCGCAAGGTGGACCTGCGCCTCATCACCGCCACCAACCGCGACCTGGTCGCCATGGTGCGGGAGCGCACGTTCCGGGCCGACCTGTACTACCGCCTGAACGTCTTCCCCATCCACGTCCCGGCCCTGCGCGAGCGCCGGGAGGACATCCCGGCCCTGGTGCGCTACTTCACCCAGAAGTTCGCCCAGCGCCTGCGCCGCCCCATCGACACCATCCCGGTCCGCACCATGGAGGCCCTGCAGGCCTGGCACTGGCCCGGCAACATCCGGGAGCTGGAGAACGTCATCGAGCGCTCGGTGCTGCTGAGCCAGGGGCGGGAGCTGCAGGTGCCGGTGGCGGAGCTGCGGGAGGCCGCCGCCGGGGCCCCTGCCCCGGCGGCCCTGCCCACCCTGGAGCAGGCGGAACGGGAGCACATCCTGAAGGCGCTGCGCGAATCGGGAGGCAAGGTGGGCGGCCAGGATGGAGCAGCGGCACGTCTTGGCCTGAAGCGGACCACCCTGCAAAGCAGGATGGCCAAGCTGGGCATCTGATCCAGGAAACCGACCCTGCAGGGGGGCGTATCCCCAACCTACGCCCCGATCCGCCCGGTTGCATCGCCGATCGCGATCCAACCGGGCGGGTGTTTGCAGAATTCTGGGAACAAATTGGGCTTACGTTGATATACTAGCTGGATATCATCGACATGGAGCCACGCCACAGTTAATCCAGTCCGGGACCACCCTGTCTCCGATGTCACCGAATTGCCTTCGAACCCGAAGGCCAGGATTTGTCTACCCACCGGGCCCGGTGCGAGCGACGCGGCCCCCAATCCAAAAGGAGCAGCAAATGAAGTACAACTCAAGGCACTACCTCGGAGTGCTGTCGGGCACCGTCCTGGCGGCCCTCCTGCCCTTGTCGGCGGCCCCGAAGGGGACGCTGAACATCGGCCACATCACCACCATGACCGGTTCCGACGCCTACATCGCCCCCGGCGCAGTCCCTGCGCTCGAGGATGAGGTGGCCAGGGTCAACGCCGCCGGCGGCATCAACGGCTGGATGCTCAAGGTCATCAGCTACGACGGACAGTCCATGCCGGCCGAGTGCGTGGCCGTCACCAAGCGCATGATCGACCAGGACAAGTGCGTGGCCATCGTCGGCCCCACCTTCTCCGGCGCCGGCATCCCCATCGCCAAGATCGCCGACGAGTCCCACGTGCCGGTCATCGCCACCACCGCCACCAACGTCAACGTCACCGTGGACGAGTCCGGCAAGGTCCATCCGTACATGTTCCGGGTCTGCTTCATCGACCCGTACCAGGGCACGGCGCTGGCCGACTACTGCTTCAACAAGCTGGGCAAGCGCAAGGCGGCCTTCGTCACCGACGTGGCCTCCCCGTACACCGTGGCCCTGCACCAGTTCTTCAGGGACCGCTTCACCAAGCTGGGCGGCCAGGTGGTGTGTGACGAAGGCTACAACAAGGGCGACCAGGAATTCCGCGCCCAGCTGGCCAAGGTCAAGAGCTCCAAGGCCGACGTGCTGGTGTGCTGCGCCGACAACTACAAGGATCCGGGCCTGGTCGCCAAGCAGGCCAAGAGCCTGGGCCTGAACATCCAGATGGTCGGCGGCGACGGCTGGATGATCGAGGACCTCCTCCCCTACGCCGGGAAGGAACTGGACGGCGCCTACTTCACCTGCATCGCCTCGGTGAACGATCCCTACTTCGCCAAGTACAACTCCGATTTCAAGGCGAAGCACGCCGGCAAGGAAGCGAATGTCTGGGGCTACCTGGGCCTCGACGCCATGGCGCTCATCGAGAACGCCATCAAGACGGTCACCGCCAACGGCGGCGCCCCGGACCCGGCCAAGATGCGTGACGTGATCGAGCACTCCAAGAACGTGAAGGGCTTCACCAGCAACCTCACCATCGACCCCGCCAACCACAACCCGATCAACAAGCCCGTCCTGATGATCCAGGTCAAGGACGGCCAGTTCAAGATCCTGGAATCCTACGCGCCCAAGAGCTAGGGGCCTGTACAAGCAATCATCCGTGTTCCGACCCACCGTCCGGTTCGTCACGGTCAGTCCGCTGGCGCGGATTGACCGTGACCAAGGCGCTGGGTCGGAGCACGGATGCCGGCTTTCTAGGCCAGCAAGGAATTGACCCAGCGGCTGGTCCCCGGGGAGGCCCAGGCCCGCACCTTGCCGTCCCGCGCCTCCATCAACTCCGAGATCGTCATCGCCGCGTTGATGAGACCCACGTGGGTGTAGGCCTGGGGGAAGTTACCCAGCAGCCTCCCGGTGGCCGGATCGATGTCCTCGGAGAACAGGCCCACCGGGTTGGCCAGGGTGCAGACCCGATCGAACACGTCCACGGCCTCGTCCAGGCGCCCGGCCAGGGCCAGGGCCTCGGCCCACCAGAAGGAACAGATGGTGAAGGCGCTGGTGGGCCGGCCGAAATCGTCCGGGTTGCGGTAGCGGAGCATGAGCCCGTTCTCGGTGAGCAGCTGGCCGTAGTGGTCCAGGGTGGCGGTGAAGCGCGGGTCCTTGGGATCGATGAGGCCCAGGGTGGGCAGCAACAGCATGGAAGCGTCCGGAAACAGGCCGTCCAGGGTCTGGGTGAAGAACCCCAGCTCCGGGTTGAACCCCCGTTCCAGGATCACCGCCTTCTCCCGGTTGGCGATGGCCTCCCACTTCCCGGCCAGGGAGAATTCGCCGAAGGTGCGGGCGATGGCGGCGCCACGGTGGATGGCCGACCAGCACATGGCCCTGGAGAAGGTGTAGTTGCCCAGGAGGCTGCGGTACTCCCAGATGGACGTGTCCGGCTGGGGCGCCAGGGTGATGGCCTCCTCCACCAGCCGGCGCACCAGGGGGAAGAAGCGCACGTTCTCCTCCTCGTGCACCAGGCGCGGGTCCCGGAGCATGGTCTCCAGGCACAGCACCAGCTCGCCCATCAGGTCGTGCTGGCGCTGGGACACGGCCGCGTTGCCGATGCGCACCGGGCCCTGGCCGCCGAAGCCGGCCAGGTGGTCCAGGATCTCCTCCGGGGCGGAGCGTCCGCCATCCACCGCGTACAGGGGCTGCAGGGGCCCCGCCTCGGCCACGTTGCGCAGGAAGCGCATGAACCGTTCCCCTTCCCGCAGGTGGCCGATGCGGCGCAGGGCTTCCACCACGAAGGCGGCGTCCCGCAGCCAGCAGTACCGGTAGTCCCAGGTGCGCCCGGTGCCCATGGCCTCGGGGATGCTGGTGGTGGCCGCGGCGATGATGGCGCCGGTGTCCGCAAAGGCGTGCAGCTTCAGGCACAGGGCCGAGCGCAGGACCATCTCGGGCTGGAACAGGGGCAGCCCGCAGGCCTTGGACCAGCGGTCCCAGCCGTCGGTGGTGAGCTGCAGCTCCTGGGTGACCCGGGCCAGGGTCATGGTCTGGGGGGCGCCGTACGAGAGGCTGAGGAACACCGGCCCGTCCAGGGTGAACTCCCGCCCGCCGGCGATGTAGGTCACGGGCAGGTTGCTCTGCAGGTACAAAGGCCCGCCCACGCCCTGGACTTCCAGGTGGTCGTGCTGCACCACCGTGCGGGTCGGCCCCCGGCCGTAATTCAGGCGCGGCTCGAAATCGATGGACAGCCGGGGCCGGCCCTCCAGGGGACGGAGCAGGCGCACCAGCCGGATGGGCGCCTCCTCGCTCCAGTCCATGGGCAGCCGGGGGGCGAAGTCGATGAGCTCCCAGCGGGCCTCCCGCTGGACGAACCGGGTGCGCAGGACGTTGGTGTTGGGGAGGTAGGCCATGTCCCCGGGCATCTCGGCCCCCTGGGCCAGGATCCGGAACACCCCGCCGGCCTGGGCGTCCAGCAGCCGGGCGAACACCGAAGGCCCGTCGAAGCGGGGCAGGCACAGCCATTCCATGGCGCCGGTGGGGGAGATGAGGCAGAGCAGGCTGCCGTTCCCGATCAGGCCGTGGTTCAGGTGCGGGACGTTGGTCATCAGCATAGTCCTTCGCCAAAGGCCGGGAACGGCGGGGCCGGGGGTCGGACGGACGGGCGCCGGTCGCCAGCGTCCGGTCCAGGAATTTTAGACGCATCCTCCGGGTTCAGCATTCCCGTTCGGCCCGAAAGAAAAGGGGCCAGACAGGAATTTCCCGGCATGGTCGGCCGGACGGCGTCAGCCCTCCCGTCCGGCCAGCCGGCACAGGGCCTGGAAGTCGGCGATCTCCAATTCGGTCCGGGTGAAACGGCTGACCACCCCCAGGCCCTTGAGCCGCGCCACCGCCTTGGTCACGGTCACCCGGTGCACCCCCAGGAGCTTGGCCAGGTCGTTCTGGGTGAGGTCCGAATGGATGAGCACCTGGCCGCCCGCGGCCCCCCCAGCTTCCAGCGCACGAAGTAGACCAGGATCCGGCACACCCGGACGAAATAGTCCTGGCTGAGGCTGTCCTGGAGCCAGACCCCGTACATGCGCACGATGTGCCCCAGCATCCCGGCCATCTCCACCAGCAGGTGCGGGTGGTCACGGGCGATGGTGCCTGCCACGGTGGCCTTGGAGAAGAAGTACAGCACACAATCGGTGCGGGCCCACACGCTGGCTTCGCCGGTGATGCCGGTGGAGAAGCAGGAGGCTTCCCCGAACACGCACCCCTGGCCCACGCAGTACAGCACCTTCTCCGGTCCGGTGAGGGTGTACAGGGCGGTGTCCACCTGGCCTTCCTTGATGAAGTAGACGCCGTTGGCCGGCGCTTCCATGTCCAGGAGGAGCGAGCCCTTGGGATGCGCCTCGCGGGTGGCCAGGTGGGTCACCTGGCCCCAGGACGGGCAGAGGTGCTCGAAGACCGGGAAGGCGTACTGCATGCTCACCCGCCGCAGCTGGAGGCCTTGAAGTAGCAGTCCTTGCGCATGCCGGCCAGCTCCACCGTGAGGTCGCAGCGGCGTTGCGCCAGGGTCCGGGCGAACTGGGCCTGGAGCAGGTCCAGGGCCGCCCGCCCGATGCGGGCCAGGGTGTCCGGGTCCCGGCCTTCCAGCAGCCTGATGGTCAGGTGGGCGAAGGCGCAGTCGGGGCTGCCGTCGCCCATGCGGAAGTCCTCGCACCGGTAGGCGCGGCTCTTGATGTCCTGGAGCCGGACCCGGGCCGTGTCCACCAGGACCGGGTGCAGGCGGCCCCAGAACGCCTGGACGTCCAGGGGCTGAACCACGTTGTCCGAGTACTCCAGGATGGTGTGGGGCATGGCGGCGCCTCCCGAAGGCCCATTGTCCAACGGCTTGGCCGGGCGGACGGCGCATCCCGATGCCGGTCACACCCCTTTTGATCCAAGTCACTTTCAGGGAAGGCCTGCGCTTCCGAACCGGTAGGTGGTGAACCCGGTGATCTCCGGAGTGGCGAAGGTGCCGGCCTTCTCGGTGAAGCCGAAGCGCCAGTGGGGGCAGCGGGTGTGGTTGACGACCCAGGTCTGCTGCAGGCCGTACTTGTCCACCCGCACCAGCTTGGTGAAGTAGGGCGTCTCGTTGTACGACAAGGAGAAGTCCAGGGCGAAGCCGTGCCAGCGGCCCAGCACCACGCCCGCCCAGACCCGCCAGAACTGGCCCCGGTCCACCACCGCCCGCAGGGGGCTGTGGCTGGGCAGCTGGATCCAGATCTCCTCGCCCTGGGCCCACACCCGTCCGAACGGGAAGGTCCGCCACCCGGCGGCCCCCAGCAGGACATTGGTGCCGCCGGTGCTCTGCAGGATCCGCTCCCCCCCGGTGGGCAGCTGGACGGTGCCGCCCAGCCGGCCGCCGCTGTCCCCGTCCCCCAGGGGGACCACGTAGGCCAGGTCCAGGCCCTGGACCAGGGTGGTGGGCTGGTGGCTGTCGAACACCACCTGGCCGTCCCGGGACAGGTACCACAGGTCCTGGAAGGCGGGAACGTTCTGCCGGCCCCCCTGCCCCACCCCCAGGAGCTCGTGCCAGTTGCGGATGAGCCGGTCGGTGATGCCGCCGGAACGGTGGTCCACCCGGGTGCGCAGGTTGACCCGCCCGGGCCCCAGTTCCTTGGCCAGGTCCCAGACCAGCTCCCAGTCGTCCCCCTGCAGGTGGGCCTCGCTGCGCCCATCCGGGCTGGTCGTGCGCTCAGGGCGCAGGAACTGGTTGGTGGCCTCCAGCCCCAGCTGGTTGACCCCTTCGGGCATGGGCTCGGGAAAGATGGACAGCCAGGCCAGCCGGTTGGGGTGGGGCGTCTCCTGGGCGGAGGCGGCCAGGGTGCCGGCCAGGACCAGGAGCAGGGGGCGGAAGATGGGCATGGCGCTCCAGGGCGGAGGTCAGGAAGGGTCCAGAAGGACGGGCGGCTGGATATCCGCCCGAACCCCGTCATCATGAGCCACGAACAGGGCCGCCAGGCGCAGGAACCAGCCCAACAGCCAGGCGTTGGCCAGCACCGCCACCACCTGGAACCCCAGGCAAATCAGCACCTTGGCTGGAGTTGCGCCGCCCACCCGCCAGGCCAGCATCAACCCCACCAGCGTGAGGCCGGCCCGGGCGGCCACACCGCCCAGGACCAGGCTCAGCCATTGCCAGGGACGGGCCCAGAACCGGCGGAAGCCCAGGGCCCAATGCCCCCCCAGGCGCCGCCAGGATCCCAGGCCCAGGCCGCCGGGGCCTCCGGCCCGGGCCAGCCGGAACAGCCACCAGTGCAGGAACAGGGCCGAAAAGAAGGCCAGCCGCACCAGGCTTGCCCCGATCCAATGGACCCAGCCCAGCCCCGGAAGCCCGGTGGCCCCCAAGGCGCCCAGGCCCAGGAGCGCCAGCCAGGCCAGCAGGCCCAGGGGTCCGGCCCCCAGCGCCAGGGCATCCAGAAAGCCCAATACCCAGGCCTCCAGCCGGGCCGGCACGCCCGCCGCGGCCGCCTGGAGGCGCCACCCGGCCCACAGGAACCAGGCCAGGGCCGCGCCTCCGCCCAGGACCACCCAGGGGCCGGTCCAATGATGCTTCAGGCCAGCGTTCTCCAGCAGTTCCCACAGGTCCCGGGCCGTGAGGGTCTCGCCCCAATAGGACGGCAGGGAGCTCCAGCCGGTCAGGGAGCCCAGGTGCCGGGCCCAAAGCACCTGGGTGGCCAGGGAAAAGGCCAGCCACCCGGCCAGGAGCTGCAGGCCCCAGGTGGAAAAGCCGCCGGTGCAGGCGGCTCGGGCGAAAGCCCAGGGCCCCCTGGGCGCGGGCGCGTCCCGGGCCGGGGCAGGAGGGGAAGACTCGTCAGGGGAGCGCATGGACAACCGACAACGGTACCATGGATGCGCCGGGCTAGAGTTTGAACTTCAAAGGGGTGTCCCCCTGGACGTCCACCGGCCTGGCGCTGCCGGGATGCCCCTGGATGCTCACCGTGTGGTTGCCCCGGGCCACCTGGATGGCGGCGGCCCCGTCGCTCTCCACCTGGGTGGCGATCCCGTCCACCATCACCGTCCCGGAGCCGGGGAAGGTCTCGACGGTGAGCCTGGCGGTGCCGGGCAGGGCCACGGCCAGGGTCTGGCCGGGGTCGACGGTCACGGACTTGGTTTCCTTGAAGAAGACCCTGGGGTTGCCCAGTTCCAGCCGGTGGCTGCCGGGGGCCGCCGGCACCGTGCCGTTGGGGCGCACCTCCCCCAGGTCCTTGCCGTCCAGGCGCACATGCACCGGATAATCGCCGTTGAAGCGCAGGCCGCCGGGCGTGTTGGCGTCCACGCTCCTGGGCATGGCGGTGGCCCGGGGCTGCCCGGCATCGCCCAGGGCGAACACCCGGTTCCCGGGCGTCTCCCCGGCCATGAGGGTGAAGGCCACCACCAGGGATCCCTTGGTGAACGTCAGGTCATGCTTTTCCCCCTGGTTCCAGACGACCTTCACGGGCGTGACGCCGTCCAGTTTCACCGCGTCCAGCACCGCCGTGGCGCCGGGCGGTTCCGTGCGCAGGGTCTCTTCGCTCCGCACCGGGTCCAGGCGGAACTTGTCCGGAGCCGCCCCGGCCCGGTACCTGGTACTGCCTGGGCTGGAAACCCTTGGCTTCCAGGCTCAGGGTGTCCCCGGCCTGCAGGGGCAGGGTCAGGGGGGTGGCGCCCACCGCCTTGCCGGCCTTCATCACCGTGGCCCCGGGAGGGTCCGAGTCGATGAACACCTGCGCGGCACCCTGCCGGAACAGCAGGAACCCGCCCAGGAGCGCCGCCGCCAGCGCGCCCCCCACGAGGGTCCAGATCAGGCCGCGGGAATCCTTGCGCCGGTGCGGGGCGCCCACCACGGTGGCGGTGCCCGCCAGCGTCGCGGTTGCGGCGCCGGGCGGTTCGGCAGGACGCAGCCCGCCCAGGAGCTGCATGCGCTCAGTGCGGCCCAGGTCCACGCAGGTGTCCAGGAGCTCCCGCACGAAGGCCGAGCAGCTGGAATGGCGGTCCTGGGGGTTCTTGGCCAGGACCTTGTTGAAGACCCGCTGCCAGCCGTCCGGAAGCAGCCCCTCCACCGGCGGGTCGACGGGCACCGGCGGCTCGTTCACGATGCGGTACAGGATGGTGTTGATGGAGGTGCCGGGGAACGGCAGGCTGCCCGAGAGCATTTCGAACACCAGGACACCGAAGCTGAAAACGTCCGACCGGGCGTCCGCGGTTCCGTCCCTGATCTGTTCCGGGCTGGCGTAGCTGGGCGTGCCCAGGAAGGTTCCGGTCTGGGTGAGGCCGGCGTCCTCCCGCTTGGCGATGCCGAAATCCATGAGCTTGGTCTTCAGCTCGTCGGAGATCATCACGTTGGCGGGCTTCACGTCCCGGTGCACGATGCCCCGGGCGTGGGCGTGGTCCAGGGCGGCGGCGATGCCCGCGGCGATGCCCAGCTTGTCCTTGAGGGCCAGGGGCCCGCCATGCTTGAACAGGGCGTCCAGGGGCTGGCCGGCCACGTACTCCATGGCCAGGAACGGCCCCAGCTCGCTGTCGCCCACGTCGTAGATGGTGACGATGCCCGGGTCGTTGAGCACCCCGGAAACCTCCGCCTCCCGCTGGAACCGGGCCACGAATTCCCGGCGGTCCGCTTCGTTGCGCAGGGTTCCCAGGCGGATCACCTTGATGGCCAGCTTGCGCTTGATCCGGGGATCCTCCGCCAGGTACACCGAACCCATGGCACCCGCTCCAAGCACGGCTTTGATTTCATACCGGCCGATGCTCTTTGGGAGTTGTTCGCTTTCACTCATCCAGAATCACCCTGCGGATATTCTCTTTGGCCTCATTGGACCCGGAAAACGATGGAAACGAAAGAAATATATAGTGATTATTCATCCATCCCCTGGCAGAATCGAATGATATAGTCTTGCTTGCGTGAAGGGCAAGCCGCGCTGGAGATTTTGACGATGGACATGGTCAAGACGGTCGTGCTGGGGTCCTACTTCACGATCCTGGGTGTTCTGAGCATTTATGGTGCTCATCGGCTTTGGATGCTGTTCCTCTACTTCCGCTACAAGAACAACCCGCCTTCCCCTGAGGGCGGGGCGGATTTTCTCGCCCATGGTGACGGTGCAACTGGCGGTGTTCAACGAAGTGAACGTGGTGGAGCGCCTGCTGGACCATGTGGTGCGCATGGACTGGCCCAAGGACAAGCTGGAGATCCAGATGCTGGACGACTCCACGGACGAGACCGTCAAGGTGGCCCAGGCCGTGTGCGACAAGTACCGGGCCCTCGGCTTCGACATCGCCTACCTGCACCGCACCGACCGCACCGGCTACAAGGCCGGGGCCCTGCAGAACGGCCTGAAGACGGCCAAGGGCGAGTTCGTGGCCATGTTCGACGCCGACTTCCTGCCCACCCGGGACTTCCTGCGCCAGGCGGTGCCCCATTTCGCCGATGCCAGGATCGCCTTCGTCCAGGGCTGCTGGGACCACCTGAACCGGGACTTCTCCCTCCTGACCCAGGTCCAGGCCATCCTCCTGGACGGCCACTTCATCTTCGAGCACACCGCCCGGCACCGGTCCAACGCCTTCTTCAATTTCTCCGGCACCGCCGGCATGTGGCGGGTGAGCGCCATCGCCGACGCGGGCGGCTGGCAGCACGACACCATCACCGAGGACGCGGACCTGAGCTACCGGGCCCAGCTGAAGGGCTGGCGGGGGGTCTACCTGAAGGACATGGTGGTGCCGGCCGAACTGCCCGTGGAAGTGAACGCCTTCAAGAGCCAGCAGCACCGCTGGGCCAAGGGCAACGCCCAGGTCATCCGCAAGATGATGAAGACCATCCTGCTCAGCAAGGAGAGCCTCCACACCAAGGCCGAATGCTGGTTCCACCTGACGGCCAACTGCAATTACATGCTGATGGTGCGTCCTGGCCATCCTCATGGTCCCGTGCATGATCATCCGGGCCGGCACCCCGGCGAGCACCCTGCTGCTCACCGACGGCCCCTTCTTCCTGCTCAACGCCGTGAGCGTCGGCCTCTACTTCGGCCTGTCCCAGCGGGAGGTCTACAACAACAAGAACTGGATGTCCCGGCTCGAAGTACGTCCCGGGGCTCATGAGCCTGGGCATCGGCTTGTGCCTGAACCAGTCCAAGGCCGTCCTGGAAGGGTTCTTCACCGACGACATCGAGTTCAAGCGCACCCCCAAGCTGGGCGTGGACGAGAACGGCAACGCCGCCCGCAGCATGACCAAGCGCGCCTACAAGGTGCCCAAGAGCGTGCTGACCATCCTGGAGGCGGCCTTCGCCCTCTACTACTTCGCGGCGGTGCTGGTGGCCATCTACATCCGCAAGTGGGCCTCGGTGCCGTTCCTGTGGCTGTTCTTCAGCGGCTTCGCCTACATCAGCTTCATGTCCCTGGCGGACGTCCAGATCTTCCGCCGCCTGGCCATGGACGAGCTGGAGGACGACGACCCGGCCACCCATCTGGTCCAGTAGCCGGAGGGTGCCCATGGCCGCCGGGAAGCCCGCCCGGATTCACCGCCCCAGCGCCGCGGCCCTGCGCTACCAGCCCCAGGCCCCCTTCCTGGACGCGGCGCCGCGGCTGGTGGCCAAGGGGGAGGGTCTGCTGGCGGAACGGATCCTGGCCCTGGCCCGGGAGCACGGCATCCCGGTGGAGCGCGATCCCGACCTCCTGGCCGCCCTGGCGCCCCTGCAGGTGAACCAGGTGATCCCGCCGGACCTGTTCAAGGCGGTGGCCCTGATGCTGGCGGCCCTGTACCGGGCCAACGGCAAGGCCGGGCCTGCGCTCCTGGGCCCATCGTGATCGACCTGCACACCCACTCGCTCTTTTCCGACGGCACCGACAGCCCGGAAGCCCTGGCCCGGGCCGGGGCGGAGGCCGGCCTCACCGCCCTGGCCCTCACCGATCACGACACCCTGGAAGGGCTGGAACGCTTCATGGCCATGCAGCCGGCGGTGCCCACCCGGCTGGTCCCGGGCATCGAGCTGTCCTGCCGCTTCATGGGCCGGCCCCTGCACCTGCTGGGCCTGTTCCTGGACTTCCGGGACCCGCGCCTGCGCGAGCGGGTGGAGACCATGCGCCTGCGCCGCCTGGAGCGCAACCAGACCATGGTGCGACGCCTGCAGGCCCGGTCCGTGCCCATCACCTGGGAGGACGTGGCGGCGGAGGCCCCCACCGACCTCATCTCCCGCACCCATTTCGCCCGGGTGCTGGTGCGCAACGGCGCCGCCGGCAGCCCCGAGGACGCCTTCCGCCGCCTCATCGGCGACGACTGTCCGTGCTGCGTGCCCTTCCCGGAACTGGTCCCGTCCGAGGCGGCCCGCTGGATCCGGGAGGCGGGCGGCATCGCGGTGGTGGCGCACCCGGGGCGCGGCTTCCCCCGGGGCTTCCGCTGGGACCAGGCGATGCTGGACCTGAAGCGCCAGGGGGTGCAGGGATTGGAAGCCTACTACCCCGATTACGGCCCCCTGGAGCAGGCCTACTTCCTGGAGCTGGCCGGGGCACTGGACATGGTCCCCAGCGGCGGCAGCGACTACCACGGCGGGCACAAGCCGGGGCGGGGGCTGGGCATGGAGGTGCCCGACGCGGTGCTGGAGCTCATGCTGCGGCTGGTGTAGGCAGCGCGGTTCATTTGGAGCGCCCAGGACAGCCATCGATTGGAGGACTTCGGCCAGGATGTCATTGGCTTCCACTTTTTGATGCCAGGGAAAAAATTGGCCGGGGATGAAGGGGATCAACGGGGATAAAGTTAGCGGATGCAATAGCTCCGACCCAATGACGCATGCGCACCCTGGCCCCGCCGCAGGCGGGGTCCCGGGCTGCGCCCGGGAGTTCCGAAGAGCCGTGGCCGGCGGCACACGCCCCAGGGCAAATCCGTCCAGACTTCCACACCCTTCCAGGGGCGTGTGCCGCCGGCCACGGCTCTTCGGAACCCATGGTGCGCATGCTCGCGGCGCGATCGATAATCTGAAACCGCTTGTCTAACTTTCTTTATCCCCTTAATCCCACTTTTGCACCAGATAGAGCACTGCTCTATCTGGTGCAAAAGTCCCCGGCCAATGGCTTTTCCATCCATGCCGCCGAGACCATGGTTCAACCCCGGCATTGGACCGCCGCACGCCATCGGCCCGGACCCGCCCCACGGAGCCGCTGACCATTTCCGCCTATCCGCGCTCCTTCTCTGTTGAGATAATGGTCCGTTCCTTTCCCGAGGCGTGCGCATGCCCATCAAGATCCTCATCGTCGAGGACGACCCAATAAACGTTAAATTCATGCGGGTGGTCCTGACCCGGAAGGGGGGGTACGAGGTGCTGGTCTCCGAGGACGTGGATGAGATCGTGAACCTGGCCAAGTACGGCGGACTGTCGGCCATCATCATGGACATCAGCCTTTCCCACACCATGTACCAGGGCCGGAAAGTCGATGGAATTTTCATTACCAAGCTGCTCAAGGGGGATCCGGCCACCGCCGGGTTGCCGGTGATCCTGGCCACCGCCCACGCCATGACCGGGGACCGGGAGCGCTTCCTGGCCGAGACCGGCGCGGAGCACTACCTGTCCAAGCCCATCCACGACCCGGACCTGTTCCTGGATCAAGTGCGCAAGGCCCTGCCGGAGCCCGGGTGAGACGCACGGAGCGCTCCGGGCCCGGGAACGCCTTCCGGCTGCTGGTGGAGTACCGACGGGTCCAGGTTCCAGGGCTGGCAGAAGCAGGGACCGGCCCAGACCGCCCAGGGGGTGCGCACCGTGGCCGGGGCCCTGGAGCGCGTCCTGCGGGAGGCGGGGGTGGCGGTGGCGGCGCTGGGCGGGGCCGGGCGCACCGACGCCGGCGTGCACGCCCTGGGGCAGGTGGCCCACCTGCGCCTGGACGGGGAACCTGTCCACCGGGCCCGGGACCTGCAGCTGATCTTCGACCAGGGCCTGCCGGGGGACGTGGCGGTGCGCCTGGTGTCCCCCTGCAGTCCCGGGTTCCATGCCCGCCACGACGCGGTGGGCCGCACCTACCTGTACCAGCTGAGCCTGCGCCGCAGCGCGCTGGCCAAGCCGTACATCTGGTGGGTGAAGGGAGCCCTGGACCTGGACCGCCTGCGCACCGCCTGGGCCGCCTTCCCGGGCGCCTGGGACATGTCGGCGTTCGCGGACCTGGAGCCGGGGGAGGATCCCCGCTGCCGGATCCTGGACACCGAGCTGGTCCCCTGCGGCTCCCTGGTGCTGCTGCGGGTCGCGGCCGACCACTTCCTGCGCCGCCAGGCCCGGCGGATGGTGGGCGCCGCGGTGGCCTGCGCCCTGGGCAAGGACCGGCCCGAACGCCTGGCCCAGGACCTGGCCCTGCCCTCCGACGAGGCCAGCCGCCTCTGGGGGGCCGCGGCGGCGCCGGCGTCCGGCCTGTTCCTGGAGCGGGTGCGCTATCCTGGAGATCCGGCGGACCCGCCCCTGCGGCCGGCGATGCCGGTGTTCTAGGAGCCTGTCTATGTATTATTCGCCCCCGCGACGCCGCCCAGACCCGTGCATATCGTGCGCAAGGCCCGCAGGAGGTAGTGGGTCTACCTTCAAGGGCCTTGCACACGAGAGGCGCGGGTCTGGGCGACGTCCCTCCGGGCTGGTGGCAGCGGGCCCAGCCATGCTGCGTCAGGCTCCTCGGAGGTATAACCTATACCCCCTTCGTCGCCTTCCTTGCCTGGCTAGGCCCGGTGCCGCCAGCGCGGGGGCGAATAATACATAGACAGGCTCCTAGGAGTTCGACGAGTGGGCATCTTGGACATCATCGGCCCGGTCATGGTGGGCCCCAGCAGTTCCCACACCGCCGGCGCGGTGCGCATCGGCGCCTTCGCCCGCAGGGTGCTGGGCACCGAGCCCGCCACGGCCCTGGTCCAGCTCCACGGATCCTTCGCCGCCACCGGCGAAGGGCACGGCACGCACCTGGCCCTCCTGGCCGGGCTGCTGGGGCTGGCCCCGGACGACGAGCGCATTCCCCGCGCCGAAGCCCTGGCGGCGGAGCGCGGCCTCGCCTACCGGTTCGAGCCGGCGGACCTGGGCAATGTGCATCCCAACTCGGCGCGGCTGCAGCTGGAGGCGCCCGGCGCGAGCCTGGACCTGGCCGCCAGCTCCACGGGCGGCGGGCGCATCTCGGTCTGGAACATCGACGGATTCGCGGTGAACCTGGACGGGCAGTACCCGACCATCCTGCTCACCTACCCGGACCGCCCGGGGGCGGTGGCCATCGTCAGCGCCATCCTGGCCAACGCCGGCCTCAACATCGCCACCATCAAGGCGCGCCGCGCCGCCCGGGGGGGCGATGCGCTCATGACCGTTGAACTGGACACCGAGCCCCCCGCCAGCGTGCTGGAGAGCCTGCGCTGCCTGCCCCAGATCCAGCAGGTCCGGTTCATTCCCAGTCTGGACTTCGGAGGTTGAATGGATACCCCGGCCCGCCGCCCTGAAGGCACCCTGGAGGCCTACCGGACCCAGGCCGCCGAGGCCGGCATCCCCTTGTCGGAAGTCTTCATCCGCCTGGAAGTCCAGCTCACCGGCCGCCCGGAGCCCCAGCTCCGGGACATGATGCGGGACCGGGTGCGGGTGATGCGCCAGGCCCTGGAACGGGGGCTGGCTGCGCCGCAGGTCTCCCGCAGCGGCCTGGTCCAGGGCGGGGCGGCGCGCATGCACCGGTGGCTGGGCCAGGGCGGATCCCTGCTCGGACCGTCCTTCTCGCGCATGATCGCGGCGGCGCTGGCGGTGGCGGAGGTGAACGCGTGCATGGGGCGGGTGGTGGCGGCGCCCACCGCCGGGGCCTGCGGCGTGCTGCCGGCGGCCATCCTAACCGTGGCCGACGCCCTGGGCGCGGACGAAGAGGCGGTGCTGCGCGCCTTCTTCACCGCCGGCGGCATCGGCCTGGTGATCGAGAAGCTGGCCACCCTGTCCGGGGCCGGGGGGGGCTGCCAGGCCGAGGTGGGATCCGCCTCGGCCATGGCCGCCGGCGGCCTGGTGGAGCTCCTCGGCGGCACCCCCGCCCAGGTGGACCACGCGGTGGCCTTCGCCCTGGCCAACGTCCTGGGGCTCATCTGCGACCCGGTCGAGGGGCTGGTGGAGGTTCCCTGCGTGCAGCGCAACGTCATGGGCGCGGTGAACGCCGCCGCCTGCGCCGAAATGGCCCTGGCGGGCATGGAGAACATCTTCGGGGCCGACGCGGTGATCGAGACCATGGGCAAGGTGGGCCGGCGCCTGCCGGAGGAGTTCCGGGAGACTGCCCGGGGCGGCCTGGCCACGGCGCCCAGGAAAACCTGAGACGGATTCTCGGGCCTGTGACCATCGTCACGGCGCGTTCCGTCCACCTGCCATCATGCACCTTCGCAACCGGCGCCAGCACTCGGTTTCCGGACAATCCCGGGGTCCCGCTTTACAGGTTGACAATCTTGCCAACTATAAGTGCGCGCCGTACGCTTCATGAACATTCGCGCCAGGGGGCACTGACAATGAGCGACCAGGTCTCGGAACGTAAGGGCAAGGGCACGGTCTTCGTGAAGAAGGAAGTGTGCAAAGGCTGCTCGTACTGCATCGATTTCTGCCCGACCCACGCGCTGGAGTTCTCCCACGAGTTCAATGCCAAGGGGTACCACGTCCCGGTCCTGGCGCGGCCCGAGGACTGCACCGGCTGCGACAATTGCGGGTTGTACTGCCCCGATTTCGCCATCTACGGCGTGAGATGGAAAGACATCGACGAGAAGCGCAAGAAGGCGTAGCCATTTCCCTGCCCAGCCGCACCCGAACCATGGAGGCAACCTTGCAAGCGGATCCCAGAGGAGTCCTGACCGGTGTGCACTTCATCGACGGCGACCACGCCGCCTGCGAAGGCGCCCTCGCAGCCGGGTGCCGGTTCGTGGCCGGCTACCCCATCACCCCCTCCACCGAGATCGTGGAGCGCTTCGCCTCCCGCATTCCCACCGTGGGCGGGATCTTCATCCAGATGGAGGACGAGCTCGCCGCCAGCATCGCCATCCAGGGCGCGGCCTGGGGCGGCAAGAAAGTGCTGAACGTCACCAGCGGCCCGGGGCTGTCCCTGATGATGGAGCACCTGGGCTACGCCTTCATCACCGAGACCCCATGCGTGTGGGTGGACGTCCAGCGCGGCGGCCCTTCCACCGGGCTTCCCACCGGACCGGCCCAGGCCGACATGATGCAGATCAAGTGGGGCTCCCACGGCGACTTCGAGGTGATCGCCCTGGCCCCCAATTCCCCCCAGGAGTGCTTCGACCTGGCCATCCGGGCCTTCAACCTCACCGAGACCTGGCGGGTGCCGGTGTTCCTCATGATGGACGAGGTGGTGGGCCACATGACCGAACGGGTGGACATCCCCCCCGCTGCGGAGATCGAGGTGGTGGAGCGCAAGTGGACCCGGAAGCGCCCCGGCGAATACCAGGCCTACGGCACCACCGCCGAGGACCCGGTGCCCGAGATGATCAAGGCGGGGGACGGCTACCGGGTGCACATCACCGGCCTCACCCACGACGAGCGCGGCTACCCGAACCTCACCCCGGCCACCCAGGACAAGATGGTCAAGCGCCTGGTGAACAAGATCCGCCTGAACGCCGACAAGATCGTGGACGTGCGCGAGGACGGGGTGGAAGGCGCCGACGTGGTGGTGGTCTCGTTCGGCATCACCTCCCGGGTGGCCATGGCCGCCATCGACCAGGCCCGGGCCAAGGGCGCGAAGGTGGGCTCGGCCCGCCTGGTCATCACCTGGCCCTTCCCGGCCAAGAGGATCCAGGAGATCGCCAGGCACGCGAAGGCCATCATCGTGCCCGAGATGAACATGGGCCAGATGGTCCTGGAAGTGGAGCGGGCGGTGGCCGGCGCCACCAGGGTCATCTCCCTGCCCCACGCCGGGGGAACGGTGCACGAGGTCGAGACCATCCTCAATGCGATCATGGAGGCCGCGCGATGAGCCAGGAGCTGGACGCCACGCTGGAACTCGAGTACGGAACGGAGAACGCGGTGCTGCCGTTCCTGCGCCAGGACCGGATCCCGCACATCTGGTGCCCCGGCTGCGGCATCGGCACCACCGTCAACTGCTTCTGCCGGGCCCTTTCCGATTCGGGCCTGGACCTGGACAAGGTGGCCATCGTCTCGGGCATCGGCTGCACCGGCCGCACCGCCGGCTACCTCAACCTGGACAGCTTCCATACCACCCACGGCCGGGCCATCCCCTTCGCCACCGGCCTCAAGCTGGCCAATCCCGACCTGAAGGTGGTGGTCTATTCCGGCGACGGCGACCTGTCGGCCATCGGCGGCAACCACCTGATGCACGCCGCCCGCCGCAACATGGACCTGATGGTGGTGTGCGTGAACAACTACACCTACGGCATGACCGGCGGCCAGGTGGCCCCCACCACCCCCATCGGCCCGACCCAGACCACCATGCCCTTCGGCAACTTCGAGAGCCCCTTCAACCTGCCGTTCCTGGCCGACGCCTGCGGCGCCGTCTACGTGGCCCGCTGGACCATCTACCACGTGCGCCAGCTGGCCAAGGCCATGCGCGAGGGCCTGCAGAAGAAGGGCTTCGTCTTCATCGAGGCGCTCTCCCCCTGCCCCACCCTCTATTCCCGGCGCAACCGCCTGGGCGACGGCGTGGACCAGGTGAAGTACTACAAGGAGCGCTCCACCATCAAGAACGGCACCGACACCAAGGAAGTGGGGCTGGGCTACCAGGGCGACATCATCGTGGGCAAGTTCGTGGACCGGGAACGGCCCACCTGGCTGGATTCCATGAACAGTCACCTCACCAAGGTCCTGGGCGACCGGTTCCAGACTTACGGAGCTCCCAATGGCAAAGACTGAAATCCGCGTCGGCGGTCTGGGCGGCCAGGGCGTCATCCTCTGCGGCTCCATCATCGGCAAGGCCGCGGCCATCTATGGCGGGAAGCACGCCACCCTGATCCAGGCGTTCGGGCCCGAGGCCCGGGGCAGCGCCTGCAGCGCCCAGGTGATGGTGTCCGACGACGTGATCGGCTACCCCTACGTCAAGGAGCCCGACATCCTGGTGCTCATGTCCCAGGACGCCTTCACCCAGTTCATCCCCAAGCTCAAGCCCGGAGGGATGGTCCTGTACGAGAACGAGCTGGTGGACCCGGACGGGCACCTGCCCCCGGGGGCCAGGGCTGTGGGCGTCCCGGCCACACGGTTCGCCGAGGAACTGGGCCGGCGCCTCGTGCTGAACATCGTCATGGTGGGTTTCTTCGCCGGTGTCACCGGGCTGGTCCCCATCGAGGCCGTCGAGAAGGCGGTGCAGGATTCCGTACCCAAAGGCACCGAAGATCTGAACATGAAGGCCCTGAGGAAGGGGTATGATTATGGCCGTCAACAAGCGACTCTAAACAACTAGGGGAGTTACCGATGGCTCTGGATAGTTTTCCGGTGAGCGTCACGGTGCGTGACGGCACCCTTGTCACCATCACGCCCATGCAGCCCGCCTGCACCAACGCGTTGCTGGCCTTCTACCGGCACCTGCCGGAGGAGGACCGGCGGGTCCTGAGGGACGATGTCACCACCAGCGACTGGGCCGAAGGGTTCATGCGCAAGGTGGAAGCCAAGGAAGTGGTCTCCCTGGTCGCCAAGACCGGGGGCAAGGTGGTGGGAGAGGCTTCCCTGTACCGCACCCTGCGCGGCTGGACCCGGCACGTGGGCGAGATCCGCGTGACCGTGGCGGCGCCGTACCGCCGCAAGGGCCTGGCCACCCACCTCTGCTCCGCCCTGGTGAAGATCGCCACCGACCTGGGCATCGAGAAGATCATCGTCCAGGTGGTGGACAACCAGGTGGGCGCCCGCCGCATCTTCGAGAAGCTGGGCTTCCACAAGGAAGCGGTCCTGGCCCACCACGTCATGGACATCGCCGGCATGAAGCGGGACCTGATCGTCCTGGCCAACGACGTGTCCCAGATCTGGGCCGCCATGGAGGCGGCGAACCAGGACTACGCCCCCCACCTGGCCTGAGATCGGCTCTGGTGTTGCCGGGGCGCCCGTGTCCCGGGCGGCGGCAGGTCCGCCGTCCGGGACTCCGGGCCTCGCGCCGCCCCACCGTTGCTCGGCTTCGTCGGGGCCGACCAGAGATGACAGGCATGGGTGACTTCGGGGCGGACTGCGGGAATCGCTCCCGCAAACTTCACAGGTCCTTCCATGCCAGCCGGGCCAAGCGGATTCGCCAGGCCCAGCCAGCCGGCGAGACGCCTTCAAACCGACTCGCAAATCACCGACCCCTAAGTCCGATGCGGCTCGACGGCCGGTGGTCGTGAATCGGAGTGCGCGCACTCCGATTCACGGCCACCGACGGTGTGGCGGCGCGAACCCACGGAACTCGTACGGCGGGCCTGCCGCCGGGTCGGGACCCGGACGCCCCTGCAAGCCTAAAGTCCCGTAAGGCATCGGCGCGCGGCGGTTGGCCAGGATCGCCAGGGAGCCGGCGGCCACGGCCCCCAGGGCCGAGAGGAGGTAGGCCACCGCCAGGTGCAGGTTGGCCAGGCCCCAGCAGGCGATCACGAAAAAGGTCATGAAGGCCACCGAGCCCACCGCATTGCCCCGCACCACCTGGGCCGCGGCCCGGCCGCCCTGGTGGCGGTGGGTGAACGCCGCAAGCACCACCCCGTAGGTGGGGAACGGGGCGATCAGGCCGCTCAGGCGCGGCCCCAACTCCTGGGCGGTGGCGGTGAGGGCCAGAACGAAGGCGGTGGCCACCACCATGCGCGCCGGCAGGTCCCAGCGGGGCGGGGCGGCCGGAGCGGCCGGGACCTCCTGGCGGCGGAGAGTCCGGGTCACCACCAGGATCATGGCCGCCAGCAGCAGGCTGGCGGAGAGGATGCTCCAGGGGAAGGCGTTCAGCAGCACGGTGCTCAGGCAGAACGCCAGCAGCGACACCGCGGCGCAGGACGTCCAGGGCCGGCGCCGGGCGGCGAGCCCGTAGACGAGGTAGAACACACAGGCGGAACCCTGGCCCGCCACGTTGGCGGCCCCGGCCCGGATCGCGAAGGCCGGCCCGTACTGCAGGGCCAGGAACACGGAGATGGGCCCGGAGGTCAGGGGTATGCCCATGAGCATCCCGCTCACCGCCGGGCCCCAGCGCCGTCCCGCCAGAGTCACCCCGCCGATGAAGAGGGGAGTCATGATCAGCTTGAAGAGCAGGATGACCACCGGCGGTGCTCCTGGGTGGAAGGCAGCGGAAAGGCCGGCCGGAAGGGACAACCCGCTTCCGGCCGGCCTGGTCGAGCGAGGATGCTTCCAGTCTACCCGGCCGGGGCCGGTTCAGGCTCCGGCCTTGCGCAGGGCCGCGTCCGCCAGGCGCCCCAGGTCCGAGCTGCCCTGGGCGTTGGCCAGGGACTTGGCCAGGGCCTCCAGCACCGCCTCCCGGGCGTGGGGCGGCAGGTGCTCCTGCAGGTCCGCGGCGGCGGCCACCGCCAGGATCTGCTGGCTGTGGTTGAATACCGGGTCGTTGGCGGCGGCGGCCTCCGCCAGGGCCCTGAGCACCGGTTCGGGCCCGTCCCGTCCCAGCAGCTCCCGGGCCAGGGCCATGGCCGCCTGGGGTTCCCCGTCCAGAACCGCATCCAGCAGCCCCGCGCCCAGGTCCTGGGGCCAGCTGGACGAAGGGGCCGGGCGGGGGCGGTCCTCCGCCTCGCCGGTGGGGAAGAGGTTCACCAGGGCCGCCGCCTGCACCCAGGAGGCGGGGGTGGTGGCGCCGGATTCCCGGGCGCGCTGGGCCAGGGCCGCCAGGTACACGAAATTCCACGAGGTCTTGCCCTCCAGGTCCCGGCGGGCGTCCAGCTGCTTCTCGGCCGCGGCCAGGGCCAGCACCGCCAGCAGGTCGCCGCTGGCGCCCCCGGCCTTCACCCGGGCCGAGAACCGGTCCAGCAGTTCCACCAGGCCCGCGTCGCAGATCTCCCGGGCCTGGGCCAGGTGCGCCCCGGGCTCCAGGACCGGGGCCCCGGCGGGCACCGGAGCGGCCTCCCCCAGCCGGCGGCGGGCCCGGTCGTGCCAGAAGGTGTCGCAGGGCTCCGCGGCGCATTGCCACGCCGCCAGGGCCAGCAGCATCCGGCCGGCGTCCTGGGGCTCGCCCAGGGTCCGGAACAGGTCGCCCAGGGACCGCGCCCCCACCGGCTTGTGCCCCACGTTGGCCATGTCCGGCTCGGCGGCGCTCTCCAGCTGGAGGAACTGTTCCCGCCGGACCGCCGCCACCGCTCCGGCCTCGCCCCAGGCGATGGCCGGACGGTGCTGGGCCAGGGCCAGGCGCAGGTTGTCCCAGCTGCCGGACCCCCGGCCAATGGCGCCCAGGCTGCGGGAAGCGGGGCTGCGGCTGGCCAGGGCGAAAGCGTGGAGCTGGGTGGCCAGGAGCCGCAGGAAGCTGCCTTCCGCCAGCAGGGGACGCAGCCGGAACACGGCCCACAGGCCCAGGAGGCCATGGGAGACGTGGGGCAGGCAGGCCGCCCAGTCCACCGCCGGGGTGAGGCGCAGCACCGCTTCCAGGGCCGCCGCCCGGGCCCCTCCGGGCCTGCTTGCCACGGCGGCGAAGCTCCGGTAGAAGTCTCCGGTGGGGTGTTCCAGTTCGCCGAGCCAGTCGCCGCCCCCGGGTCCGGCCGCCATGGAGCCTCCTTTCGGGACCCCAATCTTACAAGGGAATGCCCCAGGCTTCGCACACCATCCGACCCCAGTGGTGGTCCCAGGCCCGGCGCCAGACCAGGGTCCCCTCCTCCAGGCGGGACTCGGCCAGGCGGGCCGCCAGCTGATCCCGCAGGGCCCCCGCGTCCGCCCCCAGGCGCCCCTCCGCCTGGGCCACCACGTCCCGGAAAACCTTGCGTTCCTCATCGTAATGGTCCAGGAAGCCGGGGGCGTCCGGGGCCGGGGCCGAGGCCTGGAGGCGCTTCCAGTCGGCGAACAGGGCCCGGGCCCGCAGGTCCGAGCGCAGCGGTTCCTTGACCGCATCCCATCCGGCTCCCGCTCCGGGGGCGCCGGCCCGCTCCAGGGCCGAGCGCAGCTTGGCGGCCCGGGCCACGTCCTTGGCCAGGTGGCTCAGGGCCACGAAGGCGCGCCCTTTGGCCCGCTTCTCCCGCCGGGTGAAATAGGACTCCATGGCGGTGACGACGGCGTCGGCGGGAATCCCCTCCCCCGCCCAGGCCTGGAGCTGCAGGAAGTCGTCCCGGCTCATGAAGGCCGAGCGCCCATGCAGGTGGAAGGCCCATTCCGCCTCCATCCAGTCCAGCTCTTCCCGGGTGTAGGCCATGGCGGCGGTCACGCGCGCGGATCCCGTGGTTTCATGGCACCTCCCTCTGCTCTGGATTCTAACGCCTCGCGGTAGACTGGGTTCAGGGAGCGCACGGTGCCGATCCGCGAACAGATTCGATACAAGAGCCGGAAGGAGATGGACAAGTTGCGGGAGGCCGGGCGCCTGGCCGCCAATGCCCTGCGGGTGGCGGCCCGGGCCGCCAACCCGGGCGTCTCGCTCCTGGAGCTCGACCGCCTGGCGGAAACCTACATCCGCAAGCAGGGCGGCGTGCCCAACTTCAAGGGCTACCACGGCTTCCCCGGCACCCTGTGCACCTCCGTGAACGACCGGGTGGTGCACGGCATCCCGGACGGCTACGTGCTGCGGGAGGGGGACATCATTGCCATCGACTGCGGCGCCAAGCTGGACGGCTACCACGGCGACACCTGCCTCACCGTGGGGGTGGGCGAGGTGAGCGAAACCGCCAAGGTGCTCCTGCAGTCCACCCAGCTGGCCATGTTCCTGGGCATCGACTACTGCCGCCAGGGCTACCGCCTGGGCGACATGGCCACCGCCGTGCAGGCCTTCGCCGAGGAGCGGGGCTACAGCGTGGTGCGGGAGTACATCGGCCACGGCATCGGCCGGGACCTGCACGAGGACCCCCAGGTGGTCTACGCCGACGTGCGCCCCGGCACCGGCTTCCGCATGGAAGTGGGGATGACCATCACCATCGAGCCCATCTTCAACACCGGCTCCCAACGCTGCCTGGTGGAGCCGGACGGCTGGACCGTGCGCACCGCCGACGGCTCCCTCAGCGCCCAGTTCGAGCACGCGGTGGCCATCACCAAGGACGGCCCGTGGATCCTCAGCATGCCCGACCCGGAATTCGAGCTGGAGGACGGCCTCTGACCTGGTTTCATGGAGGTGCTCCCGCCGTGCTGACGCTCCAGGCTCCCGCCAAGCTCAACCGCTTCCTGGCCGTGCTGGGCCGGCGCCCGGACGGCTACCATAACCTGGAGCTGGTCACCACGGTGCTGGACGGAGTGCCGGACCTCGCCGACACCCTGGAGGCGGAACCGGCCCGGGACCTCACCCTGGAGCTGGAAGGCCCGGACGCCGCGGGACTCGCGGCGGACGAACGCAACCTGGTGGTCAAGGCCTGGCGGCTCCTGGAAGCGGAAGCGGGGCGCCCCCTGCCGGCCCGGATCCGCCTGCGCAAGCGCATCCCCCACGGCGCCGGGCTGGGCGGGGGCTCCAGCGACGCCGCCGCGGCCCTGAAGCTGGGCGACGCCCTGTTCCGCCTGGGCCTGCCCGGGTCCCGGCTGCTGGAGCTGGGCGCCCGCCTGGGCAGCGACGTGCCCCTGTTCCTGGTGGGCGGCACCGTGCTGGGCCTGGACCGGGGCGAGCGGGTCTTTCCTCTGCGCCCCATCCCCCTGGAGCCCATCCTGGTGGTCCACCCCGGCCTTTACGTGGCCACCGCCAGCGTCTACCAGTCCATCGCCCAGGTGGGCTACCCGGTTCCGGACCCTTGCGCCAGCCTCGGCGAGGGCCAGGTCCCGGACTGGCGCAACGACCTGACCGGCGCCGCCATCTGGGCCTGCCCGGGCCTGGCCCAGGCGCGCGCGGCCCTGGCCGAGAGCGGCGGGGAACCGCTCCTGTGCGGTTCCGGCAGCTGCTGGGCGGCGCGCTACCGCGACGCGGCGGGACGGGACGCGGCCCGGGAACGCCTGGGCGCGGCCCATCCCGGATGGCGCTCCTGGGCGGTGGGAGCATGACGGACGTCGGCCCGGCCCTGCGGGTGCGTGGCATCCGCAAGGCTTATCCCAAGGTGGTGGCGGTGGACCGCCTGGACCTGGACGTGGAGCGGGGCGAGGTGTTCGGCCTGCTGGGCCCCAACGGCGCCGGCAAGACCACCACCCTGGAGATGATCGAGGGCCTGACGCCCCCGGACGCCGGCCGGATCCAGGTGCTGGGCCTGGACTGGAGGCACCACGGGCGCGCCATCCGCGCCCGCATCGGGGTGCAGCTGCAGAGCACCAGCCTGTTCAACAAGATCACCCCCCGGGAAGCCCTGGCCCTGTACGGCAGCTACTACCCGCGGCGCCGGAGCGCCGTGGAGCTGCTGGAGCTGGTCCAGCTCCAGGACAAGGCCGACGCCTACCACGTCACCCTCTCGGGCGGCCAGATGCAGCGGCTGGCCCTGGCCCTGGCCCTGGTGAACGACCCGGAGCTGGTGTTCCTGGACGAGCCCACCACCGGGCTGGATCCCCAGGCCCGGCGCGGGCTGTGGGACGTGGTGCGGCACATCAAGGCCGAAGGGCGCACGGTGATCCTCACCACCCACTCCATGGACGAGGCGGAAGTGCTGTGCGACCGCCTGGCCATCATGGACCATGGGCGCCTGCTCACCCAGGGCACCCCCATGGGCCTGGTCCGCCAGCTGGCCATCCCGAGCGTGGTGGAGCTCACCTTCGAGACCGCCGCCCCGGACCCGGCCGCCTTCCAGGCGCGCCTGGACCTGGCGGTGGCCGGGCGCAGCGACGTGTGGGAGATCCCCACCCACGACCCCAAGACCCTGCTGCCCCGGCTGCTGGAGGCGGCCGAGAGCCTGCAGGTGCCCTACCGCCAGATCCACGTTCGCCGGGCCACCCTGGAGGACGTCTTCCTGCAGCTCACCGGCCGCAGCCTGAGGGATTGAACCATGCTGCTCCTGCGCCAGGACCCTGATGGAATGCCTTCCTTGTCCTGGTTCTCCCTGTGGAACAGTGAGTTTCACCTTGTTTTCTCAAGCACTTAGACCATTCCGCCATTCCAAAATCAGCCAAACTCCTACAGCCTGTAAGTATTGAAAGTAGGTGAAGGGCCGGAAGTCAGGTGAAAGAAAGTGTCACAGTAGAGGCTATTTTTGTGCCTGTTTTTAACAATTTTTTCGCCTTCTGCTGAGAATAGCTCCCTCAAAATTTTGGAACCGATGACAGGAGAGGAATAATATGAACCAAAGATTGAGGGAAAAACATGTGGTTCTGTACGGGCCTGACTGCTCTGGTTCTTGTGGCTTTCTCTGGTGGCTCCTGGCATCTCTCAGGCTCCGGCATCAACCACACAAGAAAACCCATCAGAACAGCAAGCGGAGAACCTAACACATTCAACATCCTTTCCTATTACTAACAATGACTCATGGCTTTTCTTTTCTACAGGTGATACCAATAAATCGCATTTGTTTTTTTATTATAACAATATTGATTTTAAAAACAGAACGATTAGATTATGGATAAGAAATTACAATTATATTGAAAATGAATTATCTGTGGGTAGATGGACAATCAATAGAGACTCAAACAATTTACAGGTAGATGGAATTAATTCTTATTCGTTAAATTCTGGCAATATGTATTCTAATAAAAATCCTTCTTACAAATCAGATTGGATTCCAATAGCACCACAAACAATACCAGACAATCTTATTAACATTATTAACTATATTGAAAAAAATGATCCAGATTTTATTATTAATAAAATTAAAAATATGCAATAGATGAGATAAGATATTTTATATTTATTGGGTAAGCTTGAAAAAATTGAAAGCATAAAAATAACTTCATCTAATCATTAAAACAACAATCGAAGGAGTGTAGATGAAGATTTTAAAATCGATTGCTATCATAGGATTGATAGGTCTATCGTCAATGTTGGGATATTCTCAAGAAGACCCAGCATGGCAGAGGACACTGGCAACACACTTCCCAATTTCATACTCAGACTCTGACTGGTGGTTAGTTGCAACAACCGTAACAAACATTGATTTTTTTATTACAACAAAAGATGTTGATATCCATCAAAGAACATTTTCTACATGGGTAAGAATGTATGATTACAAAGAAAAAACGGTAACATTTTTAAAAAATATATATGATAGAAACGAAAAAAAAGAAAAAACACTTTATGTTGTTGTTTATAACATGCAAAATGGAACCTTGTTAAGCCAAGCCAACCAAAATCATGGATGGCAATATGCGGTTCCAGATTCAATGGGAGAAGAATTTTACTCATTTTTCAATAAATTTGAAAATGGAGATAGGAATAAATCACCACTTACCTTTAGGTATACGAATTGATAGAGGATAGAGCCGTCCCATGAATATTTGTCGAATTCACTTGCATGGGAGACCTAGGCTAGTGTTTGTCCTTGCCTCTCTTCTGGTAGCAACGCTACCGTTGGTTTTTTGGGGAGGAGCAGTGCTATCTAACCTTGGTCTTAACCTTCTTGCTGGATTCATTGGGTCAATGATTACAATTTATGGCATAGATTATATAATCAAACTACAAGAAAAACAACGTTTAATCCCATTGAAGGCTGCTGCATATGAAGATATAAGGCTCGTAGTTCATTGGGCACTTGACCTTTGGAAAACAATTTTTGTTGAATCAGTTGGCGATAATTCAATACATAGCTGGGATGAACTTTTTGAAAAAATAAATTTACAACGTGCTATGAAAATGCTTGATATCCGGAAACCTGCCAATATAAATCCACCTATGCCATGGGGAAACTTTTTTGATATGAACCTCCAACAAATTTTTGAGCGAACTGAGAAGATTCAAGGTAGGATTACTTCTTCAGTTGAACCAGAAATTTACCAAGCTGTTTCCACATTGAATTATCACACTTTATCATTAAAGACCGTTGGGTTTATCACAAACATGGATAGAGCAAATGGCATCCCTCGACCTTCTGCGCTTTTTTACCACTTCGCGCCTATCCCTGAATGGTTTTCAGCACTATTGATTCTTCAAAAATGGACAGTTTCCACGCACGATTCTTTAGTCAAATCTGGAGCTAAATTTATTTATGCTCCCTATGCCTTTCCTAAACTTGAAGTTAGTCCTACTCCACGTGCTCAACTTCCAGAATCAGAATTGGAGCTTCAGATAAATGAATTTCAAAAATGGCAAAATAGGGCAAGCACTGTTCCTCGCGCTTAATAGGCAAACCCAAATTGGTGAGCGATCCCTTAAATTTTTTTTTCACTGTATAACTTAATGTTCCAAGGTTGTAATTTGCGTTATTAGAATTTGAATATTTTTATTTGTGATATCATTTACCAAAAACGTTTATAGAGGCTATAAAATAACATCTTCTTGATTAAAATACTTTAAATTTACCCTTTGCTTCTAAAACACATCCATCTGATGTAGTAGTCCAAAAAAATACCCCACCAATCAAGGCAGGGTATTTATCTTCATTCATTTATTCATTTAACCATATTTCAACGGTTTTGTTGTAAACGCTCCTCCGCCAGCATACGCAGATCCAAATTTCGTTCCTGGTGGCAATTCTATAATGCCAGGTTCAGATTGTGGTGTAGAGCACAAGGTAGACATATCGTTTTTTGGCAGAGCCTCCAGCCTCATTAACGCCTCACCACACTTTTGTTGGTAGCACTTATAACATTGCCCGTTTTGAAAAAGACTAAACTGTATCTCAAACGGATTATCTAACACTGTCTCACAAATACTACATCTAATGCCCATTCTTATCTCCTGTTGTTGTATTGTTTTTGTTGAAATTGGTTTTTTTTTGAACAACCACCTAAACATTTACTTAGCCTCTGGATTAGCTGGTGGAACGATTGGAATACTCTGTAACTCTGGCGGATTTAGCACATTGATATCAGGTTCATCAGTTTTTAATTTTATAGTTCCAACCATTTCAACGTTAACCTTTGCCTTGTCTGTTTGTGGCATAACGTCAAAGTCAGTCTGTGGAACTGTTGCTGGTTTATTTATAGTGTCGCGTGAATAAGTGGTCATGTAAATCAAGCTCCTTATGCTTGTTGGTAATGCCAGTATTAATTGTATCATTGTTGTAAATCTCTATCTTTATTATCGAGACGTATGGATTATCATTATTTTTGTCGTTTTTAGTAATATATTTATATTTAGTCCTCTCTACAAAGGCTATTGCTTTGTTTAATCTGTGCTCTGTATCAAAATATAACTTTTGTTCCATTAAAACTTGTCCATTATTCTATTCAATGAGTAATGTATTAGCTCCATCACTTTTTGCTCAACATTACCTTCTTTAGAAAAACTTTTCAAAAGACCATACATTTCTGGTGTTAAATTCAATACTATTCTAACCTTTTTTTTCATTGTTATACCTTCTTTCGTTTGGGTTTAATGTCAATGCCTAACACATTCTTATAAAATAATATGTTAAGATACTCTTTTTGTTTGACGTTAGGATGATAATGGATACGACTACAGGTAGTTTTATCAATCCTGGACTGTCCTGTTTCAGGGTCAATTGAAACTTCCCAAAGCAATCTTTCGTAATTCTTGGTTAAAATATCTGTCATAGGCAACTCCTTTTTAGTTGATGGTAGTAATTTAACTGGGTTCGCTACTGGGTTCGCTACTGGGTTCGTTTTAATCACTGGGTTCGTTTTTCTATTGCGATTGATTTTAGATTTACAGGCATAGCAAACATTTCTACCTTTTTCAAACCTTTTCTCATCTAATTCTATCAGGCATTCTTTACATACTTTCATTTCAATTCTCCACTCTCTCTCTTTTCACTGGGAAGGTAGTTCAAAGGTGTCTGGTTTGATTTCAGAGGCTCCAAATGGTTCTGAAGGTCTGTTAGCTCCACCAAAGCGCTTCCCTTTCCCTTAAGGTCATTACAACCTTCTTTGACCTTATGCTAACTTCTGAAGCTCATTATTAATTTGTTTCACACTACTAATCCATCTGGAATAGTTATTATAAGCACAGACAAATTTTGAAGGTCTATCTTGTTTTTCATTGTATCCAGGCAATTCTTTAGCAATTCTTACAGTCTGTTCCAGTGTTAGATTTTGTCTGATACACCATTTTGCTAAATCAAACGCTGAACTATTCCAGCAACCATCCTTGAAAGAAGCCTTAATCTGGTTCAAAGTCTTTGGTAGTCTGGCATTGTTCTTGATATCAAGCAATTTCTTATATTCGACCTTTGCCCAAGTTTCAGCCTCACCAGCAAATACGAAGCTATCGCCTTTAATTTTATAGATGCTATCTGATGTTTTAATAGCGTATCCTAATTCAACCAATCGTTTTCTTGCTCTACAGATTGTTCCAAATCCATAACCAGATAGCTCCATCAAAAATGAAATAGGACAGTCAACACCATTGCTATCTGTTGATTTGCTGAAGTAAGAAGCCATAAACCTAAACAACCATTGGACAGGTTTTCTTTCTTTCTTGATATATGATGGAATTGTTCCTGTAAACATTCTCCAGTTATCTGCCTTACTTCTTTTTGCTTCTCTGAACTTAACGATTAAGGGTTTTACATTGATTGGTTCTGATTGAGCTATATTGAATAGTTTGAAAAATCTCTCAGTATTAGATTTAAGCTGGTGTTCAAAGATTGGAGATTGTAAATATTCAAATAGTGATACATACATTTTTTCATTGATGAAGCAATATCTAAATCCATTCTTATCAACACATTTATAAAGTTCTCCAAGAATATCTTGGGCAATAATTTTAGCCTTGTCTTGGTTCAAATCTTGGATTATAACTGGAACGAATAGCTTGAACTTACCGGAAAGGCTTCTTAAAGCTAATCCCAAATGACCAAACTTTTCAGTCAGATATTTACCAGCTTCATCCCAATTTTTTTTGGCGTTAAAAGCACTCTCAAGCTCATCAAAGTCCAGGAACATACCAAAGCTGTTTCCAACAGGATAGACTTTCCTGGAGAAGTTATTATTATTTTTCTTATCATAATAAACATGTTTAGCTCCCCAAGCTACTAATCTTGGATGCTTAACCTTCAATTCAGGAGTATTAGAAGGTAGAGTTAAGACTTTGAAAAACGGTTTAGTATTTTTGTTATAAGTGTAGGCTTGTGATAAGCCCTCTCCAGTAATCTTATTTAGAACAACTGGTTTTCTTTTACACCAGTCCCAAGCCATCTCAAGACCATGACTCGTTTTTAGGAAGGCTTCTTTGGATAAAATTAATGCCCCAAGACCGTTGTTAGGTGCTGGAGCATTGATTTGTAGTGATTGTTGGCTTCGCATCTCAATTTTCTTTCAAGAATGGGTTTTAAGCATTCTCGTCTCTGGCCAAAGAAAACAGGGATGCTTCTACTAATAAGTAATTCGAATATTCACTCAAATACATATCGTCCTAAACATCATTATTCCATAATGATTTTTCTAAAAATTTAAGGTCAATAAGAGCGTTATAACGTTTCCTTAAGTTAAGAAAAACAAGATGACCTTGAACCTTCGTTATAGTGTTTTGTTAATTTAGTGTGTTAACCTAATTATAATGAATTGCCTTAAAATCATATTCAAAATATCCTTATGCTGTATGGATATTATCAAATGGATACAATAAGTATCTGTTCTCTCTCTTCATACCATCTAAATTTTTTAATCTATTACTCTATACATCATATAGCTATTCTATTACCAGAATATTTAAAGGTGGGCGCGGCAAAACGAACCCAGTCAAAACGAACCCAGTGATTAAAACGAACCCAGTCATAATCCAATCCAATCCTATCCAACCTCACAATTAAATGATTGGAGAGTAAACCTTGCTACATTTCAAACAAAATAAGATTAATCCATTCAAATACTGGCGAAATAGAATAGAACAGAAACAACGATTGGAACGTGAAGCGAAAGAGGATAGGGAATATAGAAAAAAGTTAGATGAGTGCTGTTATCGGTAAGTGCGAATACTTGACAATTGATGATGGAGACGAAATACAATAATTTACCATTTCCAGTTAACCTTATCATTTTCAGTTTTTCAATTTTTATAGCCTCCATTATCATCTCTATCTCTATTCTATCAGGTCATCCATTCATTCTATTATTAACTTCTATTATTATATTATCATCAAGAGTGTCAAAGGTTCGCATAGATTGATGATGATTAGATAACACTAACACATGAATTACTTTAAATGAAACCTCATATCAGCCCAATCAATGCTCAACCTTGCCAGCACTCCAATAGGTTCTACCCCAGCAATTCCAATATGGGTAGCTCAGAGCGATTCTAATTCACGTACACAAAATCATTTCAATTTCCAATTTTCTTCACAAATATATATAAACAAACAACTTATATAGACATCAATCGAAACTTCGTCTATGAAAAACCGCTCTATGTTCAAATCAATGCTAAACCTTGCAAGAACTTCAATAGGTTCTCCCCAGCGCAATTCCAATACGGAGTTGCCCGGCAGGATTTGCTTCGTCTATGTATAGATATTAAAGCACTTACTTCTTAACCTATTCCAAACAATGAAACCATGAGAGGTTAGCTTGGTAACAAATGGTTAGTTTCGGAATTGAACCTCATACTTTCTATTTTATCTTCAGTTTATCCTTTTCCCGTTAAATACATAAAATAAAGATTCACCCATAGATCCAGGTACTATTGGTTCCCATGAATCATTTGCATTAATGCTGCGAATTACTTCACCATTTTTCGTATTATATTGTATTTCATTACCAAGATTTATCATTTTAGTTTCCATATTGATGGAAAAATAATCCATAACTATTTCCTTTTTCTGGTAATAATATGATCTTACCCATGCTGAAATTATTTTATTGTGAAAATTGACATCGTTTAAGTATAAAAACCAATCTATTTGTAAACTATCGTTAAAGTCAACACAAACCCAACTTTTGTCATCAAAAGAAAGTTTGAATGCGGTAGTTTGAGTGTGAATAAAATGAGGCTCATCAATGTCTCTTATTTGAGAGAAACTGGGCTGACTGCCAAACAGAACTAACAGAGCCAGAGCAATCAAACACCTGTTGAGCTTCATTTCTCCTCCCGTTTCCATTTTTCTGGATGGTTCAGGGTACTCTTAAACCCTTTCCAGGTCGATATGACCTTTTTGCCTTCCCCTTGACCAGCTAACCACCTGGTCATTTTTTTATCCTAAACCATATCATTTCACTACTTGTTTAAATGAGATACGTTCTCACTGTTTAAGACAAGGTAGCAGGTTAAGGTGAGCAATATGGACATCGAAGCTTCAACGTCTCCCAGGTTGGACAAACCCGGATGGCGGTACCTTCCTAGCTTCACTGATGCCAGCTTCAGAACTTCCACCAGTGATCCCAGCTTCCACCACTCCATCTCTGTTCCTCTGTTGCTTCAATCGACAAAGACAGGTTGGAAATTTCAAAATTTACTGGAATTGGTTTCTGCTCAGTGCTACCCTTCAGAAAATCCCAGGTGACAGGATGCTCATACTTGGAGATTTCAATGTGGTCACTACTATCCCAAAGGCTCTAGTGTTAATCATCTCTTCCCAGAATCCTTCAGGCTTGACCAAAGAGTTTCAAATATGGGTTCAGCAATCTCTAACAATTTTATTATAAATGAAACATTTTTATTGTGATTGATTTCATTATTGAAAAATTCTTATATACCATGGTGATATTTTCTTCTTCTCACTGAATGAAGCTATAAAATTAAAAGTTTCATCATCGCGCTCTCTTACCAAATTAATAATAACATCTATATCTTTTTGTGATATATTTTCATCTAACGCACATATACCATCTGTAGCTTGAGTATCGCCTTCCCTTTTTCTTTTAACTATTTCAATTTCTTTCCAGTGTGTAGTTCTGGGTAAAAAACAATCTTCATATTCATTTTTGTGTCCCAATTGTCCCATTAATTTTTTTTCATTCAATAAAACATCTTTAACAATAAAAAACCCAATTGATTTAATAATAGTATTTGATGTATATTCAGTGTCAAATATTGTCATTTCTGTTGATATTATTTTTGGGCAACCTCCATTAAATCTTTTAATTTTAATATCAGAAACTTGTATAACATCGGGACCTAATGTACTCTTATAAAATAATGCTATTGAATACATTATATTAAATAATTTGTTTTCTTTTATGTTATTGAGAATAATATTATAATAAAAATATGGAGTATCTGTATTTCCTTCAAATTCACAGGTTACAATGGAAACACCATCTATGCTTATTTCTGGCTCCTCAAATTTTTTTCTTTCCAATCTTTCATTTTTCATTTCTCTAACTGTAGCTTTAGCTTGGAAAGCAGCATAGCAAGCACCAATAGCAGCAGCAAAAGAACCCAAGGCTCCTACTGCAGTCCAGAATGAAGTCCATCTAGCCGGATTATTTTCAAGTAGCATCAATTTCCCCTATGTCTGGCTCCTTCTTGCTACTAACCAAGTTTTGGTAGGTTATCCACAATTTCTTTGGTTGTCTGATTCCACTTTTCAACAAATTTCTCACTACCAATAGCATAACCCATCATGCCAAAGGATTGGGACTTGCAAAAAGATAGAAATACAATTCCAGCAAGACGGTAGGAGACACTTTGCATATATATATATGATGGTGGAGCCATCGGCCCACTTGTTGGTAACCATAGCATTGTATCTAAAGCTTCCAAGAATTCCTTGTCGCTTTCCGCAGCCATAAGCGCACTTGCAAGTCGATCAACATAGGTAAAATTTGTTTCGTCACCAAGCATAAAAGGGACTGTTTTATCAATGACCTTATCAAGTAAATTTCTTTCACATGGAATACAATAACCTATCTGAGACCAAAAATCTTCTGGAACTGTTATTTGTTGCTTGTAGACTTCTGCTAGATTTTTGGCCCAACTAGTTGTGACGATTTGATTGGTAAAGCGAACCTTATTCAAATGTTTTTTTTCGCCAAACGCTATGGCCTCTTCTGTAAAATTTTCAATAAAATTGTTTAAAAAATTGGTTGCAATCTTGGCTTTTTGTTCCCATGAATAGGGCCATATGTCTTTAAATTTTTCAGCACCAAGTGTCAATTCTCTAGTAGTCATTTTTCGAGGTTCAGGTTTTTTAAACTTTTTTAAAAATCCCACTTTACACCTCTCTGTTTATTCCACAACGACCGTTTCCAATTTAGTGGTCAATACCACCAATACGACCCAAGGTGCGCCAGCCAATCAGCAAATGCACTACCAAGGCAATCGAGATGCTTGCTATCCACATACCCACTCCTGTGTCTGTGGTGCTGGATTATTCAGGATATTCTCTTCCCTATGATTGGTTTCAAATTTTTTTAAATTGAAAAAATCAATATACCTGATTTAGTATGAAAAGAGCCTCAACCCCTGAGGCTCTAATTTATTTAGCCTTGCTGATTCTTCTACTTCTTCATCTTGTATGCCTTCATCTTGTCTCTCTGCTCTTCAGTGGTGGTGTAGATCCAACCATTACTGTCTCTCTTGTTCTCTGTCTCCATCTTCTTTACCAGCTTCACAGCCTCATCTTTGTGTTCTTTGACCATTCCTTCAAGCTTGCTCATCAACTGTTCAGCAGGTAGCACCGGAGCAAGAGAAGCCAGGATTGAAGCCAGCTTCTGAGCATCTGTCTTCTTCACAACTCCCTTGGCACCAGTATGGAAATTTGCCATGAACTCATAGGCTTCTACATCATTGATACCAGCTTCTTCCAAGTCAGCATGGAGATGGATCTTATCAGACCAAGGGCAGAAGGGATTCATCAGGAAGTCAGCAGTAATCTTACCACCTTTTTTAGTGAGCTTTTCAACTGCATTCCTGATTTGTCCCAACTCCTTTGCATTGATCCTTCCTTCACTCATTTCCCTGTGTGACTCTTTGACAAAGAAGTATGCACCAGCACCTTTCCCTTCATGGTGCCTGATGAGGGTCGCCAAATCCTTTGTCTCTGCTGCTTTCACCATTCCCGCTCCTCTTGGTTGGTGTTTGATGGTTGGTTGAAGTTTGAACAGCCTGATTTGGAATGTCAACCTTCCATTTTGGGAAGAGTTGCATAGCCAACACCGTTATGAATGGTTCAATAATTGTCAAATAGCGTGCTTACTCTCTTAATATAAGCATAGTCTGAGCATAATAAGAAGCAATAGAAAATATTTTTGAAGAGTATCTTATCAAAATTTTTCATCGTCCGATACGATGACAAGTGAAAAGGATGCCAAAAATCTATGATGTACAAACAAAAAAAGGCTATTGAAAAGAATGGCAGAAGGAGTAAGCTTAGTATTGGAAGGAGTAGAACCATGAACCAAGTTTCTGATGGATATGTTAATGGTTTAAAGCTTGGACCAAAAGGAACTTATATCTATAGAATAAAGGTAGCAGGGAAAGTAAGAACTGGCGATACCGCAATGACAAGATTATTTGAGGCAGAACAAGAATTAATCAAAATTCGTGCCAACTTTCTTCAAAGTAGTATGGGAATTGAAAAAAAGAAAGCACCAACCTTCAAAGCATGTATTGATATTTGGGAGAAGAAGAAGATTGGTAAAAAATCAGATGGCTATATTCAAAACACTAAAAAATTAATGGAACTGCATTTCATACCCTTCATTGGCTCAAAATTTGTAGATAAAATAAGTAAAGGTGATTTAGAAGATTGTATGTCAAGGTATATTATCAAAAGTCAGAAGTCTAAAGATTGCTTTGGTGGATACAACAAATTGATAAAACTATTAGGTTCTATTTTAAATGTTATGAAAGAAGATAAATACATGTCAGAGTTCAAGCTACCAGACTTTCAAGAAAGCCAAGAAAAGAATTATGATGTTCTTAACAAGAAACAACTTGATAATTTGTTTCTAAAAGCAGAGATTAAGTATGGTCTTACAAAAACAGTAGCTCTAGTAATGGGAACAATGTTAGGACTAAGAGCATCAGAGCTAACCAACGCTCTTTGGAATGATGTTCTTTGGGAGGCAAAGAAATTTAAGATACCAAAAGCTAAAAACAAAAAATATAATGAAATTCCAATGTGTGATGATTTAATCTATTGGTTAAAGAAGCTCAAAGATGAAGAAGATAAAATAGGACTGATCCTTACTACTTCAGATGGTAATACCTTTGATAGGCATTTTTTGGAATACATGCTTGAAGACCTTGGACAGAAACATTTCAAGCTGAAGCTAACAGCCCATTCTTTACGTAGAAGCTTCATAACCATCCTTCACAATGCTGGAACACCACCAAAGACCCTCCAGGCACTAGCAAGACATGCCAGCCTTGCTCAGACTATGAAGTATGTAAAGATTGGTGAACTGGAGAAGGAGAAGGCAATTAATGATGTATTCAACAAAAAGCTATCCTGATAAGACCTATCAGGTATCATGGGAACAGCCGGAAATCCAACCGGCTGTTCCTGTTTAGGCTTACATTCAAGGTCAGGTGAAAGGAAGTGTAACAAGCCAAAGGTGAAAAGTGCTAAGTAAAACAAAACATTATAGCTTATTACTTGTTTTTCAATACCTGATGGAATGCAGGCTCTACAGCCGGGACCGGGTGGCCCTGTTCTGGAACTTCGCCTTCCCCATGCTCATGCTGCTGGGCTTCGGCACCATCTTCCGGTCCGGGTCCATGCCGGCGGCGACCGTGGTGGTCACCTCCGCCGCCGCCGGCTCCCAGGCGGGGCGGGACCTGCTGGCGGCCCTGGAGCGCGGCCCGGTGAAGGTGCTGCGCCTGGACGCCCAGGAGGCGGACGACCGCTGGCGCCGGGGCGAGACCACCGCCCAGCTGGAGCCGGACGGCGCCGGGCTGGCCCTGAAGGTGAACACCTACCTGGCGGCCCAGGGGCAGATGGCGGCCCATGCCGTGCAAGAGGCCAACCTGGCGGTGCAGATCCGCCGGGACGGCCACGAGCCCCGGCTCGTGCCGGTGCGCATGGAAAGCCCGGGGCACGCCCATTCGGCCAACTACGCGGCCTTCCTCCTGCCCGGGCTGCTGGGGCTCAACCTCATGAGCATGGGCCTGTTCGGCGTGGGCATGGTGAACGTCTCCTACCGGGAGAAAGGCAAGTTCCGCCGCCTGGCGGTGACCCCGCTGCCCAAGTGGATCTTCCTGATGGGGCAGGTGCTGCACCGGCTCACGGTGACCCTGGTCCAGTCGGCCCTGATGCTGGCCCTGGGCTGGCTGGCCTTCGGCATCCGCAACCAGGGCTCGTACCCCCTCCTGGGGGTGGTGATGGTGCTGGGCACGGCCTGTTTCATGGCCATGGGCTTCGCCCTCGCCAGCTTCGCCCAGACCACCGAAGGCTACGCCGCCATCTCCAACGCGGCGTTCTTCCCCATGATGTTCCTTTCCGGGGTCTACTTCACCCTGGACGCGGCGCCCCGGTGGATGCAGCAGGCGGTGGTGGTGCTGCCCCTGTCCCCCTTCCTCAAGGCCCTGCGGGCCGTCTTCAACGACGGCGCCGGCCTGTCGGGGCACTGGGCCGGGCTGGCGGCCGTGGCGGCCTGGACCGCCGCCTGCTTCCTGGTGGCCGTGAAACGCTTCAAATGGGCCTGACGACCCAGTGACTTTGGCCAGCTCCTGGGTTACGGTAGAGCGATCCCCATGGCGGAACGGTCGTACCCCACCTCGGCGCCCTCCGGCTGGTTCCTCCGGCCCGTCCTGGCTGCCTGCTGCTGGGCGCTCCTGGCGCTCCTGGCCGGCTGCGCCCGGCACCCGGCCGCCGTGCCCCAGGCCCCGCCCCTGGTCCAGGCCCTGCCCCGCATGGGCTTCACCATCCAGGCCGGGGCCTTCGCCCAGCCGGAGAACGCCCACCGCCTGGCCGAATCCCTCCGGGCCCGGGGGTTGGACGCGGTATTCTTCGCCGCCCCGGCCCAGGCCTCGGAGCAGAAGCTGTACCGGGTGCGGTTCGGCGACTTCCCCACCCGGGAAGCGGCCCTGGCCCGGGCCGCGGCCCTGCGCGACGCCGGGGTGATCCAGCACTTCATCATCGTCGCCCCCCAGGAGCCGCCCCTGTTCCGGGCCCGCCCCGAGGGCGAGGACGGCCTGCGCGCCAACCTGGTGGAGACGGCATCCAACTACCTGGGCGTGCCGTACCTGTGGGGCGGCACCAGCGAGGCGGGGTTCGACTGCAGCGGCCTGGCCATGGCCGTCTACCAGCTCAACGGTCTCAGGCTGCCCCGTTCCTCCCGGGAGCAGTATGCACAGGGCACCCCGGTGACCCTGGAGGAGGCCCGCAAGGGGGACCTGCTGTTCTTCGCCACGGGCAAGAGCGGCGCCGTGTCCCACGTGGGCATCTACGTGGGCGGCGGCAGCTTCATCCACGCCCCCAAGCACGGGCGGAGCATCAGCAAAGAGAAACTGGCTGGCTACTACCGGGAGCGTCTGGTGGGGGCGCGGGCTTATATTTAGGGTCCGGAGGGCACCATGGAGATCACCAGGATCCGCGTCCACCAGACCGGCCTGCCCCTGCGGGAGGGGCGCTACAACTGGTCCGGCGGCAACTTCGTGGAGGTGTTCGACGCCACCGTGGTGGCGGTGGAGACGGACGCGGGGATCACCGGCTACGGCGAGTCCACCCCGCTGGGGCCGGCCTACCTGCCGGCGTTCGCCCGGGGCGTCCGGGCCGGCCTGGCGGAGCTGGCCCCCCACCTCATCGGCCTGGATCCCACCGGGTTGGCGGTCCTGAACCGGCACATGGACGCCCTGCTGCGCGGCCACCCGTACGTGAAGTCGGCGGTGGACGTGGCCTGCTGGGACATCCTGGGCCAAGCCGCCGGCATGCCCTTGCACCGGCTGCTGGGGGGCGGCCACCCGGGAGACCTGCGTCTGTACCGGGCCATCTCCCAGGAGGAGCCCGAGGCCATGGCCAGCAGGATCGCCGGCTACCGGGCCGAGGGCTACGCCAAGTTCCAGCTGAAGGTGGGCGGGGAACCTGACCAGGACATCGAGCGCATCCGCCAGTGCCGGGCCCTGCTGGACCGGGGCGAACTGCTGGTGGCGGACGCCAACACCGGCTGGACCCTGCATGGGGCGGCCCGGGTGGTGGCGGCGGTGAAGGACCTGGACGTGTACATCGAGCAGCCCTGCCGCACCTACGAGGAGTGCCTGGCCATCCGCCGGCGCACGGCCCTGCCGTTCATCCTGGACGAAGTGGTGGACGGCGTCCCGGTCCTGCTCCAGGGCCTGCGGGACCACGCCTTCGACGCCATCAACCTGAAGATCTCCAAGGTGGGCGGCCTCACCCAGGCCCGCCTGATGCGGGACCTGTGCGCGGCCACCGGCGTGGCCATGACCATCGAGGACACCTGGGGCGGCGATTTCGTCACCGCCGCCATCGCCCACCTGGCCCAGTCCACCCCGGAAGCCCTGCTCCTGTCCACCACGGACTTCAACAGCTACGGCACCCGGGAGATCGCCACCGGCGCCCCCCGGCGCCGGGACGGCACCCTGCGCGCCAGCGACGCGCCGGGGCTGGGATGCCGTCCCATCCCCGAGGCCCTGGGGGAGCCGGTGGCGACCTATCCCTAGGAGCCTGACTACGTCATCGTGCGTTTTCCGGACGTTCGCCCGGGTTACGGCCGTTTCCCCTTCCGTCCGCGACGGACCGCGCCATGGGTCCGGAAACGAGGACCAGGGCGTCGAGGGGGGACCCGCACCTCAGAGCCGCTCCGCCAGGGCCAGCGCCATGCGGCCCTCCAGGTCCCGGTAGACCACGAACTTCCAGGTTTCCTGGCGGCCGGCGTCCAGGGCATTGCTGATGAGCTTGATGTTGAGCCCAGCCACCACCTGGGTGTAAGCCACTTTCACGTCCACCAGGTCCAGGGACGGCAGCCGGTCCTGGACGAAGGCCTTGGCGTCCTGGACATCCGGGGCGTCCACGGGCACAGGCGTGTAGGCGCCCAGCAGGATCGGCGGCTGGGTGGCGGGGTCCTGGGTATCCGCGGCCGGGGCGGGTACGGCGAAAGCAAGGGCGGCAAGAAGGACAGCCGAGCGGAAGATGCGGTTCATGGAACGCTCCTGAATTCTGAAAAAGATCTCAATGGGCCGAGGCCAATTCGGGCCATTAGCAATTGTTGCGGGCACTGGAGGTTTGACTCAGTCCACAGGGAAATATTGAATCCTCAACAAATGATTGTCAATGGTCAAAAATCGTTAAAAACTAATTTAACTTTCACAAATTTTGGATACTTTGGCAGGCGGACAGACGAAATCCATGAAGACTATGTTTCGATGATAATCATTTTTAGCGATAACTCTCATGTCCGACCAACAGGGTCCTGGCGGCAGGGCAAACGCATGTCCCAATCATGGTCCGAATGCTGATTAGCCTTGCTATTTGTTGAAATGCAGCATGACAGCGAAAAAACAGCATGAGGCATTGTGCTTTTATGACGACGGTGGCAAACCCTTCTGCCCTAGACATCATGTATCGGCCCCGCACTGATTGAGGGGCTCGGAGCATGAGGCATCCGGGGGCTCCGCCCCCGTGCCCCCGGGATTTTGCGCCTGAAGCCAGGAAATGGAGGGAAGTGGGCCGGAGCGCCGGCCCACCCATTTCCCGACCCGGGTCGGCGCTCAGGTCGAACCCCTGCGTTGCCCTATCCTCCGCCCGGCTGATTCAAAGGTGAGCCAAGGGAAGGCGCTGGACAAGATCCGGCATGAAAGGGCCTGCCCAGCCTCAACCACGCGGATTAAGCTCGGGGCGCTTGACCAACCGGCTCAGAGCCGTAATGAGGAGGGCAGGCCATGGCAGTGTATAGCAAGTTCGTCGGGATGGATGTGCACAAGGAGACGATCGCCGTCTCCGTCGCGGAGACTTTCGGGGGAGAGGTCCGCTACCAGGGGGAGATCCGGAACACGCCCGAGGCAGTCGGGAAGCTGATCAGGCAGCTCCAGAAGGGCGGCGCCAAGCTGTTGTGCTGCTACGAGGCGGGGCCATGCGGGTATGTCCTGCATCGGCAGCTGCTGGGCATGGGGGTCGCCAACCAGGTGGTGGCGCCCTCCCTGATCCCGAAAAAGCCCGGCGACCGGATCAAGACGGACCGGCGGGACAGCCAGACCCTGGCCCGGCTGCTCAGGGCCGGGGAGTTGACGGCGGTCTGGGTCCCGGAGGAGGCCCAGGAGGCCCTGCGAGACCTGACCCGGGGCCGGGAGGACCTGAAGCATTTGGAGCGCCAGGCCAAGCAGCGGCTGCAAGCCTTCCTGCTTCGCCACGGGAAGGTCTATGGCCACGAAAAGAAATGGACCCGGATGCACTTCCACTGGTTTGAGAACGTGAAGTTCGACCAGCCCATCCAGCAGTTCGTGTTCCAGGACTACCTGGACACCCTCCAGATGCTGACCCGGCAAGTGGAGGCTCTGGAGAAGCAGCTTGAAAGCGCTGGCTCGGCCTCCGGGTTCGGTCCGGTCATCGAGGGATTGATGGCTTTGCGCGGCATCAGCCGGATCGCGGCGACCACCACCATGGCAGAGATCGGCGATCTCCACCGCTTCCCGACCGCCCCCCAGTTGATGGCCTACCTGGGGCTGGTCCCAAGCGAACATTCGAGCGGAGCCACTCGGTCCCGCGGCGGCATCACGAAAACCGGGAACGGCCACGTCCGGCGGGTCCTGGTAGAGGCAGCCTGGACCTATCACCATCCGGCGCGGAAGACTCAACATCTCCAGCAAAAGGCGAAGCGCGCCCCGGAGGGGGTCCAGGAAATCGCCTGGAAGGCCCAGGTTCGTCTCTGCGCCCGATACCGCCTGCTGGAATCCAAGGGCAAGCTCAAGGTCAAGGTCTGCACAGCGGTGGCCAGGGAACTCGTGGGCTTCATCTGGGCCATCGGTCGTGCATTTCCAGCTCCCGGGGCAGCAGGTGCTCCAGGAGATTCGACAAACCCGCAGTGCATCGGCAGCAGAACGGGCAACGGTGGGAGAACCCTCGAGGCTCCTATGTAGGCGTCCAGCGATGGAATGACCCTCAAAGCTAGAGCGAGGCAGCTCCCCGACGAATCGGTTGTCATGCCGGTACCCAACCCGCGAATATCAGACTGATCAACCGGCGGAATGCCGTCCGTTCTGCTCCCTATGCACTGCCGGACAAAATGGGCCTGCCACCCTTGACAGGCCGATACATATCAGGAGCCTGTCCATGTATTATTCGGCCCCGCGCTGGCGGCACCGGGCCTGGCCAGACAAGGAAGGCTCCGAAGGAGGTATAGGTTATACCTTCGAGGAGCGTGACGCAGGATGGCTGGGCCCGGTGCCGCCAGCGCGGGGCCGAATAATACATGGACAGGCTCCTAGATTCTGGAGGTTGCTTCCGGGGAGGACGGCCTTCGAAGGCCCATGGGGAATGGCCCGGCTGATCAGGCCACGACCCCACCTTCCATGCCGCGATGATGCCGGAGGCCACCATCGGCGCGCAGTGAACCTGTTCAACAATCCCCTCAGTCCCCTGAATCCCCGGCAAAAAAGCTTTCAAGCCGGGGATTCAGGGGACTGAGGGACGTTTACCCAAAGCCCAAGGCGTCCGGCCATGCGGGAAAAGCAGGAGCAGGGAGTTCTCGCGGCGGCCTCGCGCCGTCAAAGCACTGCATCGCTCCGGCAGCCATGGCCGCGCTCGCAGGCTTCGGCGTGGACCTCCTTGGCGCCGGTGATGACCACCGGGGCCACGGGCATGTCCATGAGGCCGGTCTTGACGTTGCGGATCTTGTCGACGGTCTCCATGCCCTGGACCACCCGCCCGAACACGCAGTAGCCCCAGCCGTCCTGGCTCGGGGGGTCCAGCAGGGGGTTGTCCACCACGTTCACGAAGAACTGGGCGGTAGCGCTGTTGGGATTGCTGGTGCGGGCCATGGCCAGGAAGCCCCGGTCGTTCCGCAGGCCCTTGGCCAGCGCCTGCCTGGCCTCGTTGACAATGGGCGGCCGGGTGGGCTTCTCCGCCCCGGCGGCGGTGAAGCCGCCGCCCTGGATCATGAAATTCGCGATCACCCGGTGGAAGGTGGTGCCCTTGTATTGTCCGGACCGCACGTAGGCCAGGAAGTTGGCCACGGTCTTGGGGGCCGCGTCCGGTTCCAGTTCCACGGTGAAGCTGCCCAGGGTGGTGGTGAAGGCCACCTGGGGCTTGGGAGCGGACGCCCAGGCCGCCAGGGCGGTGAAGGTGCAGAAGAGGGCGCGCAAGCGCATGCGGAGACTCCTATGGGTCAGTCCCTCCCCATTATGCCTTGGCAACCGGCGAGATGAGGGGAAACATAGTGGCTGAATGACTTGTTACATCAATGAACTGAGCTATAATTATTACATCAACCGTTTGGGTTCTTAATTTTCAAAGTCGGCCCTTGCCTTCAGCTCCACGACTCCTGTGCCCTCCCAGCCCGCTCATCTCCCAGGAGGTCCCGCCGTGCCACCCCGGTCACTGGCCCATCTGAGCGAAACCATTCTATGCGTTGAAGATGAAGCGATGACCCGGACGCACCTGGTGCGGATCCTCCAGGAGCGTTTCCCCCAGGTGCTGGTGGCCAGGGACGGCCAGGAAGGCCTGGAAGTGTTCCGCGAGCACCGCCCCGGCCTGGTCATCACCGACATCCGGATGCCCAGGCGGAGCGGCATCGACATGGCCCGGGTGATCCGCTCCGAGGCCCCGGAGACCAAGATCATCGTCCTCACCTCGTACGGCTCCGCCGACCTGCTCCTGGCGGCCATCGAGATCGGCGTCACCGACTACATCCTCAAGCCCCTGTCCACCGAGCGGGTCCTGGAAGCCATCGAGAAGTCCATGCAGATCGCCCTCCTGGAGCGCCAGCTCCTGGAGGCCAAGGCCCAGACCGAGAACGTGCTGGAGAGCATCCGGGACGCCTTCTTCGCCCTGGACCACGGGGGCCGCTTCACCTACGTGAACGCCATGGCCGAAACCTTCTTCGGCCAGCCCCGGGACCAGATCCTGGGCAAGCTCCTGCTGGACCACCTGCCCGAGGACGCCGCCGCCCGCCACGCCTTCGTGGAGGCCCTGGACGCCCAGGAGATCCGCTCCTTCGAGTGCCACTCCTCCAGCCGCAACGTCTGGCATGAAGCCCGCGTCTTCCCCCTGGAGGGGGGCATCTCCGTCTACCTGCGGGACATCACCGAAGCCAAGCGGGCCCAGGAGGAGATCCGGTTCCTGGCCTTCTACGACCGGCTCACCCACCTGCCCAACCGCTCCCTGCTCCAGGACCGGATCATGCGCACCCTGGCCCGCTGCAAGCGCGGCGACCACCAGGGCGCGCTCCTGTTCATGGACCTGGACCGGTTCAAGAACATCAACGACTCCCTGGGCCACGACGCCGGCGACCGGGTGCTGCAGGAGGCCGCCAAGCGCCTTCAGACCTGCATCCGGGAGTGCGACACGGTGGCGCGCCTGGGCGGGGACGAGTTCATCGTCCTGCTGGACGGCATCGAGCAGCCCCAGGACATCCACTGGGTCGTGGACCGCATCCTCAACTCCCTGGCCCAGGAGCACCAGCAGCACGGCGTCCCCCTCAGCCTGACCGCCAGCATCGGCGTCAGCCTCATCCCCGGGGACGGCCAGACCGTCGAGGAACTGCTGCGGGCCGCGGACACCGCCATGTACTTCAGCAAGCGGCGGGGAGGCAACGGCTACCACTTCTACCGCCCGGAGATGAACGCCCGCACCCAGGACCTCCTGGTCATGGAGAGCTCCCTGCGCAAGTCGTTCCAGAACCACGATTTCACCGTGGAATACCAGCCCCAGCACGACCTGCGCACCAGCGCCCTGCTGGGGTTCGAGGCCCTGATGCGCTGGAAGCACCCGGAACTGGGCCTGATCATGCCCAGCGACTTCATCCCCCTGGCGGAACAGACCGGCCTGATCCTGCCCCTGGGGGAATGGGTGCTGGAGTGCGCCTGCCGCCAGGGCAAGGCCTGGATGGACCTGAGCGAAGAGCCCCTGCGCATGGCGGTGAACGTCTCCGGCCGGCAGTTCTGGCAGGGGGACCTGGTGGACACCGTGTCCCGGGTGCTGGCGGCCACCGGCTTCCCGGCGGTCCAGCTGGAACTGGAGCTCACCGAGAGCATGCTCATGACCGACGTGGAGCTGGCCATCGGCACCATGGTCAAGCTCGCGGACATGGGCGTCCGGCTTTCCATGGACGACTTCGGCACCGGCTACAGCTCCCTCTCCGCGCTCCGGCGCTTCCCCATCCACGCCCTCAAGATCGACCGGTCCTTCGTCCAGGACGTCAGCACCAACCCCAACGACCTGGCCATTTCCAGGGCCGTCATCGGCCTGGCCCACGCCCTGGGGCTGGAGACCATCGCCGAGGGCATCGAGCGGGACGACCAGCTGGACCGCCTGGTGGAATTGGGCTGCCAGCACGGCCAGGGCTACTACTTCAGCCCGCCCCTCACCCCGGAGGAGGTGGCGGGGCGGTTCAGCCAGTTGTCTGTCTGAATTTCCCTCAAAGAACAGTACATAGTCACACGCTCGGGCCGGAAGGGTCTAAAGTAGGCACTTGGAATTCCTGCCGTGTCCTCGTTGGTGGCCTGTCCCGATTGCGATCTGCTGCACCGGGTGTCCCGCCCCTCGGGGGGCGCCGTGCAACTGTGCCGGCGCTGCGGCTGCGAGCTGGGGCGCGCCGTTACCGCCGGCCAGGACCAGGTCCTGGCCCTGTTCGTCACGGCGCTGATCCTGTTCGGCCTGGCCCAGGCCTTCCCGCTGCTGTCCCTGCGCCTGCACGGCACCACGCGGGACGCATCCATCCCGGGCTGCGTGCGCATCCTGGGCGCCCTGGGGTGGCCGTGGCTTGCGGCCATCCTGCTCACCACGGTGGTCCTGGGACCCCTGGTGCACCTGGCCGGCATGGTGGTGGTCCTGGCCCAGGCGGCCCGCGGACGCACCCGGCCCTGGACCGGGCGGGCCTTCCGGTTGCTGGAGGAGTTCCGCCGCTGGGGGATGGTGGAGGTGTTCCTGCTGGGGCTGCTGGTGTCGTACGCCAAGCTGGCCAGGATGGCCACGGTGATTCCGGGCCCCTCCCTGTACGCCCTGGCCGGCTTCATCCTGGCGTCGGCCCTGGCCTTCTCCCAGCTGGATCCGCGCCGGGTCTGGGCCGCCGCTGCGCCCGACGCGGCCGCCGGCGCCAGGCCCGGACTGAGCGCCCGGCGCGCCGCCCTGCAGGCCTGCCCCGCCTGCGGGCTGGTCACCGCCCTGGGCCAGCGGGGTTCGTGCCGGCGCTGCGGGGCCACCCTGCACAGCCGCAAGCCGGAAAGCCAGGGCCGGACCCTGGCCCTGCTCGCCACCTCGGCCATCCTCTATTTCCCCGCCAACGCCCTGCCGGTGACCCGCGTGCTGTCCCTGGGGCGTCCCCACGAGGACACCATCCTGAGCGGCGTGGTACTATTTCCTGCGCACCGGTTCGTGGCCGCTGGCGCTGGTGATCTTCGTGGCCAGCGTGCTGGTGCCCCTGGTGAAGTTCCTGGTCCTCAGCCTGCTGCTGCTCTCGGTGCGGTTCCGCTGGCGCCGGCGGCCCCGGCTGCTGACGGGCCTGTACCGCCTCACCGAGGCGGTGGGACGCTGGTCCATGGTCGACATCTTCGCCGTCACCCTGATGGTGGCCATGCTCCAGGCGGGCCAGCTGGCCTCGGTGGTGCCCCGCCCGGGCGCCATGGCCTTCGCCCTGATGGTGGTGGCCACCATCCTGGCGGTGCGCTGTTTCGACCCCCGCCGGTTATGGGACACCCTGGAGTCTGATCATGGCTGAACCCGACCGGGACCCCGCCGCCACGCCCGGTCCGGACCTTCCGGAACCCCCGCCCGGGCAGGACCTGCCGGAACCGATGCTGCGGTGGCACCGGCCCAGCCTCATCTGGTTCATCCCCCTGGTGGCGGCGGTGATCGGCGCCTGGATGGCCTTCAAGTCCTACGCCGAGCGCAGCCCCACCATCACCATCACCTTCCAGAGCGCCGAAGGCCTGGAGGCGGGCCAGACCCGGATCAGGCACAAAGAGGTGGAAGTGGGCCGGGTCACCGCCATCAACCTCAGCCCCGACTTCAGCCGGGTGGTGGTCACCGCCGAACTGACCCGGGAGGCCTACGCGCTGCTGTCGGAGAACAGCCGGTTCTGGGTGGTGCGGGCGCGCATCAGCTCGTACGGCATCTCCGGCCTGGGCACCCTGCTCTCCGGCGCCTACATCGGCCTGGACCCGGGCCCCCATGGGCACAAGCAGCGGAACTTCAATGGGCTGGAGACCCCGCCCATCCTGGCTTCGCCCCAGACCGGAGAGATCCTGGAGCTCCGGGCCGACCGGCTGGGGTCGCTGAACCTCGGCACGCCGGTCACCTACCGGCAGTTTCCCGTGGGGGAGGTGGCCGGCTACACCCTGGATCCGGACGGGCGTTCGGTGCTCATCAAGATCCACGTGAACGCCCCGTACCGACAAGCTGATCCGCCGCGATACCCGGTTCTGGGACGCTGGCGGGGTGGACCTGAGCCTGGATTCGGGCGGCCTGAGACTGCACGCGGACTCCCTGGTGCAGGTCCTGCTCGGAGGCATCGCCTTCGAGAACCCGGCCGTGCAGGAATCGTACGCCCCCCCCACCCCGGGCCGGCCTTTCACCTTGTTTCCCAACCGGGACAAGGCCTTCGAGAAAAGTTTTCCGGACAGCCACTTCTTCGTCCTGTACTTCGACGAATCCATCCGCGGCCTGACCCGGGGGGCGCCGGTGGAGTACCGGGGCATGAAGGTGGGCCAGGTGGAGGACTTCCGCCTGGAATTCGACCCCCGGCGGCTGGAGGGCCGCCTCCCCGTGGTCGTCGCCCTTGAGCCGGACCGGTTCGGGCTCAAGGACAACCGCAGCGGTTCCCTGGAATCCCTCATGGACCGCATGGTGCGCAAGGGCTTCCGGGCCCGGCTGCAGACCGGATCGCTGCTCACCGGCAACCGGTACGTGGACCTGGGGTTCTATCCCAAGGCTCCGGCCCGGACCCTGGGCCACGCGGGATCCTACCCGGAGATCCCGACCCTCCCCTCCACCATGGGTTCCCTGGTGGACAGCCTGACCTCCCTGTCCGAGCGGCTGGAGCGGCTGCCCCTGGAGGACCTGGTCGACCAGGCCCGGGCCACCCTCCCGGCGCTGCGGGACACCTTGAACCAGATCCGGGCCCTGGCGACGCGCCTGGACACCGAGACGGCGCCCCAGGTGCAGGCCACCCTGGCCCAGGCCCAGGCTACCCTGGGGGCCCTGGAGCGCGGCCTGGGCCCCGGCTCTCCCGCCCAGGGGGACCTGCGCCAGGCCCTGGAGGCGTTCGCCCAGGCGGCCCGCGCCTTGCGCGACCTGGCGGACACCCTGGAACGCCGGCCCGAAACCCTGATCTTCGGCAAAGGCGGCAACCCATGATCCGGCTTGGCCTTCTCTTGCCCCTGGCCCTTCTGGCCGCCAGCCTCGGCTGCCTGCGGCCGTCCCCCTCGCCGCCGGTGGTGTTCTACACGCTGCAGCCCCTGACCCTGACGGGCGCCCCCCCGGCGCGCACGGGCCTGGCGGTGGAAGTCCTGCCGGTGCGCCTGCCGGAGGTGCTGCAGCGGCCCCAGATGGTGGTGGCCCGGGGATCCGGGACGCTGGGGCTCCTGGAGTCCCACCGCTGGGGCAACCCCCTGGACCAGGACATGCAGCGGGTGCTGGCCCAGGACCTGGCCCTGCTGCTGGGCAGCGACACGGTGGTGCCCAGCCCCTACGGGGACCAGGTGGGCGCCGCCTTCCGGGTGGAGGTTGAGGTCCTGAGCTGCGACGCCCGGGCCGGCGCTGGGCTCACCCTCGAGGCCCTGTGGCTGGTGACCCGCGCCGGCGGCGGTCCCGCCCTGGCCGTGCGCCGCACCACCCTGGTGGAACCCCTGCCGGGTCCGGACGCCGAGGCCCTGGCGACGGCCTACAGCCACCTCGTGGCGGCCCTGGCCAGGGAGATCGCCGCGGTGCTCCTGGCCGCCAAGCCGGGTTGAACCCGTCTCCATCCGTTCAGTCGGGTTCCGATCTGGCGCCCGTCCATCAGTTCTACCCAGCAGCGCGGGCGGAACCTGGCGCGGGGGCGCCCTGAGAAAACGGGGTGGCCCAGATGGGTTGGTCGCCGAAATCCACAGGCACGGTCCAGTTATGACGCAAAAGAGATACCTTCTCATTAGATCGAAATAACTGGCTGAATATTTTGCTCTCTTGAACCATGCTACGCCCTTATATCCGAGTGAATAGAGCGTACGGAATACTTGATAAAATATAGCGATAATTTTTATAAGCTAAATCAAAACAATGTTTAATTTAATGTGACGGCACTTTTCTGGCTCTTAGCACTTAACGACTTACAATTCTTTTGTTCCTTCCCAACCCATGCGAGCTTTCCTGCCCCGGAGGTCGGCCGATGCTCAAGTCCCTCAAGATTGATCCCAACAAATGCACGGGCTGCCTGCAGTGCGAGATGGCGTGCGCGTACAAGCACCACAAGACTTTCAACACCGGCAGGTCCCGGATCAAGGTCTTCTCCTTCGAGCGGGAAGGGCGCAAGGTCCCCTATACCTGCACCCAGTGCGATGAAGCCTGGTGCCTGCATGCCTGCCCGGTGGAAGCCATCCGCCGGGACCCCAAGACCGGGGCCAAGGTGGTCCTGGAAGACCGGTGCGTGGGCTGCAAGGTCTGCACCATCGCCTGCCCCTTCGGCACCGTGAACTACCTGGCCAAGGCCGGGAAGGTGCAGAAATGCGACCTGTGCGAGGGCGAGCCCGCCTGCGCCGCGGCCTGCCCCACCGGGGCCATCACCTACGTGGACGCGGATTGGACCGGCCTGGGCAGGATGCGCCAGTGGGCGGCCAAGACCGATTCGCAGCCGGCGACGGTTTGAGGGGGATGCCATGACCTACACCAAGAAAATCCTGCGCGTGAACCTCACCCAGGGCACCTGCTGCGTCGAGCCGCTGAACCTGGAATGGGCCGGCCAGTACCTGGGCCAGCGGGGCCTGGCGACCAAGTACTACTGCGCCGAGGTGGATCCCAACATCGATCCGTTCGCCCCCGAGAACAAGCTGATCTTCGCCACCGGCCCCCTCACCGGCACCGCCGCCTCCACCGGCGGCCGCTACTCGGTGATCACCAAGGGCCCGCTCACCGGCGCCATCGCCTGCTCCAATTCCGGCGGCTACTTCGGCGCCGAGCTGAAGTTCGCCGGCTGGGACATGGTCATCTTCGAAGGCCGCGCGCCCAAGCCGGTGTACCTGCTCATCGAGGACGACCAGGCCACCCTGGCGGACGCCTCCCACCTGTGGGGCAAGACCGTGTGGGAGACCGAAGAGGAGATCAAGAACCATCACCAGGATCCCCAGATGAAGGTGGCCAGCATCGGCCGGGCCGGGGAGAACGGGGTGCTGTTCGCCTGCATCGTCAACGACCTGCACCGGGCCGCCGGACGCTCCGGGGTGGGCGCGGTGATGGGCTCCAAGAACCTCAAGGCCGTCGCCGTTCGGGGCACCCGCACCGACGCCTACGCCCCGGTGGACCCGGAGGCCTTCTTCAAGGCCGTGGACGCCGGCAAGGCGGTCCTCAAGGCCAACGGGGTCACGGGCCAGGCCCTGCCCACCTACGGGACCCAGGTGCTGGTGAACATCGTCAACGAACTGGGCGCCTTCCCCACCCGCAACGCCCGGGAGGTGCAGTTCGACGGCGCCCGGGCCATCTCCGGGGAGGCCATGCACGAGAAGCGGCCCACCGACGGCAAGGCCAACCTGGTCACCAACGCCGGCTGCTTCGGCTGCACCATCGCCTGCGGCCGGATCTCCCGCATGGATCCCGAGCACTTTTCCATCAAGGGCAAACCCCTGTACCAGGGGGCCTCGGGCGGTGTGGAGTACGAGGCCGCCTGGGCCCTGGGCGGCGCCTGCGGGATCAACGACCTGGAAGCCCTCACCTACGTGAACTTCCTGTGCAATGAAGACGGCCTGGACCCCATCACCCTGGGCTCCACCATCGCCGCGGCCATGGAACTCTATGAGACCGGGGCCCTGACCAAGGAAGAAGCCGGACTTGAACTTCCCTTCGGCTCCGCCGAAGCGCTGGTGAAACTGGGCGAACTCACCGCCCGGGGCGAAGGCTTCGGCAAGGTCATCGGCCTGGGCTCCAAGCGCCTGTGCGCCAAGTACGGCCACCCGGACCTGTCCATGAGCGTCAAGGGCCTGGAGTTCCCCGCCTACGACGGCCGCAGCCTGCAGGGCATGGGCCTGGAGTACGCCACCTCCAACCGGGGCGCCTGCCATGTGCGGGGCTACATGGTCTCCCCGGAGATCCTGGGCATCCCGGTGAAGCTGGAGCCCGCCGCCACCGAGGGCAAGCCGGGCATGCTCAAGGCTTTCCAGGACTTCACCGCGGTGGTGGATTCGGCCGGCATCTGCCTGTTCACCACCTTCGCCTGGTCGCTGGCCGACATCCAGCCCCAGATCCAGGCCGCCTGCGGCCCGGAATGGACCCCGGAGAAGCTGCTGGAGACCGGCGAGCGGATCTGGAACCTGGAGCGCGCCTTCAACCTGGCCGCCGGCTTCACCGCCAAGGACGACACCCTGCCCAAGCGCATGCTCACCGAGGCGTGCCAGACCGGCCCCCAGAAGGGCAAGGTGGCCCAGATCGGCGTCATGCTGCCGGAGTACTACCAGCTGCGCGGCTGGACCGCCGAGGGGGTGCCCACCCCCGAGACCGCCGCCCGCCTGGGCATCTGAACCGCAAGGGCGGCCCGGGGTCCGCGCCCCGGGCCGCCGACTTGGGAGTCCCATGAGATACCTGATCATCGGCGCCGGCCCCGCCGGCGTCACGGCCGCCGAGGCCCTGGCCAAGGCCGACCCCGCCGGGGCCATCACCCTCCTCAACGGTGAACCGGGCGCGCCCTACGCCCGCATGGCCATCCCGTACCTCCTGGCCGGCAAGATCCAGGAAGCCGACACCCATATCCGCCCGGACCTGTCCCACTATTCCCGCCTGGGCATCCGCCTGGACCACGGGCGCGCCCGTGCCGTGGATGCGGCGGCGCACACGGTGGCCCTGGAAGACGGCCGCACCCTGCCCTACGACCGGCTGCTGGTGGCCACGGGCTCCACCCCGGCCCTGCAGAAGATCCCCGGCATCGACCTGCCCGGGGTGCACACCTGCTGGACCCTGGAGGACGCCCGCTACCTCCTCGCCAGCGCCCGGCCGGGCCTGCGGGTGGTGCAGATGGGCGCCGGCTTCGTGGGGTGCATCATCCTGAAAGGGCTGGTGTCCCTGGGGGTCGACCTGACCGTGCTGGTGCGCAGCGGGCGCATGGTGTCCCGGATGATGAACCCCGAGGCCAGCGGCCTGCTGCGCCGCTGGTGCGAGACCAAGGGGGTGCGGGTCCGGGTCAACACCCTGCCCCAGGCCATCACCCGGGAGCCGGACGGCCTGCGCATCCATCTGGGCGGCGGCGAGACCCTGGCGGCCGACTGGTACCTGTGCCTGGTGGGGGTGAACCCGGCCCTGGGATTCCTGGCCGGAAGCGGCGTGGCCACCGGCTCCGGGATCCTCGTCGACGAGACCATGCGCACCTCCGTTCCGGACATCTACGCCGCCGGGGACGTGGCCGAATTCCTGGACTGCCTCACCGGGCAGCCCACGGTGAACGCCATCCAGCCCAACGCCGTGGAGCAGGGACGGGTGGCCGCCCTGAACATGGCGGGCCGCCAGGGCGCGTCCCGGGGCAGCTTCGCCTTCAACGTGCTGGACACCCTCGGGCTCATCTCCTACTCGTTCGGCGCCTGGCAGGGCCTCCCGGGCGGAGAGCACGTGGAGACCTGCGACCCGGAGCGGTTCCGCTACCTGCGCCTGGAGTTCCAGGAGGACCGCCTGGTGGGGGCCAACACCGTCGGCTACCTCGAGCACGCCGGCGTCCTGCGCGGCCTGATCGAAGGCAAGGTGCGCCTGGGGCCCTGGAAGGAGCGGCTCAAGAGCCATCCCACCCAGCTCATGGAAGCCTACCTGGCCCAGGCCCTGCAGACCGTGCCAAACTGACCGGATGCAGGTCACCTTCAAGCTGTTCGCCACCCTCAGCGCCCACCTCCCCCCCGACGCCCGGCGCCTGGGCCAGGTGTCCGTGGACACGCCCCCGGGCACCACCGTCCTGGACCTGGTGGAGCGCTACCGGGTGCCGCCCGGGCAGTGCAACCTGGTGCTGGTGAACGGCGCCTTCGTCCGCCCGGGGGACATGGGCGGGCGGGTGCTGCAGGAGGGGGACGTGCTGGCCATCTGGCCCCCGGTGGGCGGTGGCTGAGCAGCGGTCCCTGGAGATGTCCATGTCCCGGGAGGCGTTCCTGCGCCAGTTGCCGGCGGCGGCGGGCGGCGTGCCCTTCCTCCGCCGGGAGGCGGCGGACGGCGCCGTCCTGCTGGAAAGCGAAGATGCCGGCCGCCGCTGGCGGATCCGCCTGGACCCCCTCCCGGACCGGCGCCTGGGGGCCCTGAGCCTGGAGCGCATCCGGGTCGAGCTGGCCCTGGAAGGCTACTCCCCCCGGGAAGAAGAAGCCTGGCTGGAGCGTTTCCGCGCCCACTTCCAGCGGGCCGGAGGCTGATCCCTCAAGGCTTCATGTACTTGGCCAGGAACCGCGCCATGGCCGCGTAGAAATCCAGGCGGTTCTCCTCGTTCTGGAAGCCATGGCCTTCGTTCGCCTTGACCATGTATTCCACCGCCACCCCGCGCCGGCGCAGGGCCTCCACCATCTGGTCCGACTCGGCCTTGTTCACCCGCGGGTCGTTGGCGCCCTGGGCGACGAACAGCGGGGTCTTGATGCGGTCCACGTGGAAGACCGGGGAACTGGCCGCGAGCATGGCCTGGTCCCGCTCCGGGTCGCCCACCATCTCGTGCATCATGTCCAGGTACGGCTTCCAGTAGGGCGGGATGGTGGCCATGAAGGTGAACAGGTTGGAGATGCCCACGTAGTCCACCGCCGCCCGGTACAGGTCGGGAGTGAAGGTGATGCCGGCCAGGGCGGCGTAGCCCCCGTAGCTGCCCCCGTAGATGGCGATGCGCCGGGGATCGGCGATGCCCTCGCGGACCAGCCACTGCACCCCGTCGGTGAGGTCGTCCTGCATGGCGCGTCCCCACTGCTTGAACCCGGCCTCCCAGAACGCCCTGCCGTAGCCCACGGAGCCCCGGTAGTTGGGCTGGAGCACCGCGTAGCCCCGGTTGGCCAGGAACTGCACTTCCGGGTCCCAGCCCCAGGTGTCCCTGGCCCAGGGGCCCCCGTGGGGGATGACCACCACCGGCAGGGCCCTGGGGGCGACGCCCCTGGGCAGGGTCAGGTAGCCCTGGATGGCGAGCCCGTCCCGGGCGGCGTAGGACACCGGCCGCATCTCCGCAAGGTCCCGCTCCTTGAACCAGGGTGAGGCCGCCGCCAGGAATTCCAGCCTGCCGGCGGCCGCGTCGTACAGGTAGCGCCGGCCCTGGGTGCGGTCGCTGTACGTGGCGACGATGTACTTGTCCTCGGCGCGGGTGGCGGCGGTGAACTCCACTTCGCAGCCCGGGAGCCGGGCCTGGACCCGCTCGAACATGGCCCGCGCCAGTGGATCAAGGAACTCCCGCTGCTCCTTCCAGGTGGTGTAGCGGATGGTGGTGAGCACCTTGCGCTTGCGGGAATAGGCCAGGTGCTCCACGTCCACGTCGTCGCGCTCGTAAAGGAGGCGGCCCTCCCTGGCCGTGGCCGGATCGAACTCGAACAGGGCGGTCTTGTCCCGCCCTCGGTTGGAGGCCACGTACAGCCGGCGGTCGTCGAAGGTGAAGAACAGCGGCGCCACGGTCTCCCTGAAGCTGGTGGTGAGGAGGGTCCGGAACGGCTCCGGCTCCTGGTCGCGGTACAGCAGGGACGTGCTCACGCCGTCGGTTGCCACCGCCACCCGCAGCCGGCCGGCGTGGTCGGTGAGCCAGCCGGTGATGTTGCCGGGGTTCTGGGCCACCAGGCGCTCCTCGCCGGTGGCCACGTCGATGCGGAACACGTCGAACACCCGGGGATCCCGGCGGTTGTGGGCCACCAGCAGGTGCCGGTCGTCGTCGGGAAGGTCGTCCACCACCTGGGCCTGCACCCGGGCCCCGGGGGTGAGGTCCTTGAGCCCCCGCCCGTCCAGCCCCACCGACACCAGGTGGAAGTTCTCGTCACCGCCGAAGTCCTTCGTGTAGAGGATGCGGTTGCCCTTCCAGAAGTAGTCGTCCAGGTCCCGGGCGGTCTCGGCGGTGACCCGCCGGGCGCGGCCGCCGCGCAAGGGCCGCACGAAGACGTTCAGGCGTCTCCGGTAGGGTTGGAGCCAGGACAGGTACCGGCCGTCCTGGGACAGGTCGAACCCGGACCGCTCGGGGTTGCGGAAGAAGTCCCGCAGCGGGTAGACCGGGGCGGGAGCCGCGGCCAGGGCCAGGCCAAGGGTCAGCAGGCAGAGGAGGAGGATCCTGGGCATGCCCCAGGATATTACAGATGGCCGGACGCTGGAGTCCGGCAAGCCACGCCGCCGCTGCCGGGGCCAGGAAAAAACTTGCAGAAGTGATTGATTGAAATAAAATTGATACCGCGTCACATTCTCTTTTCAAACCGCACCCCAAGTTCTGTCAGACCCGTCCGACGCCGGAAAACCTGACAGACTCCGCCCGCACCGGGCGCTCTTCATCCATCCCGGGGGCTGCAAGCCCTCCGCACGCGGCCGCGGCCGCCTGGAGAAGTCATGACCTATTCCGTGAAGACCCTGTTGTTGGCCGCCGCCGGCACTGGCCTGATGAGCGGCGCCGCCACCGTTCCGTCCAATTCCCAGCCGACGCCCCTCGACGGCAGCCGCACCCTGTCCCTGGACGCCCTGGGCCAGAGGCCCGGATTCCTGGCCCAGACCCCGGCGCCGAAGCACGCCTGCAAGGGCCAGAATTCCTGCAAGGGCCAGGGCGGCTGCAACACCGGGGACATGGGCTGCAAGGGCAAGAACAGCTGCAAGGGCAAGGGCGGCTGCAAGACCGACATGTAGCCCGACGGGAGGACCTGTGGCCGGCAACCGCTTCAACGCATTCAGCAGCCTGGGCGTGGGGCTGGGCCTGCGCACGGTCCACTACCCGCACATCCTCGAACACTGGCCGGCGGTGGGCTGGTTCGAGATCATCTCGGAGAACTTCCTGGTGGACGGGGGCCGCCCCCTGGCCATCCTGGACCGGATCCTGGAGCACTACCCGGTGGTCCAGCACGGCGTGTCCATGTACCTGGGCTCGGCGGACCCCCTGGACCGGAGCCACCTGGCCCGGCTCAAGGCCCTGGTCCGCCGCACCCGCACTCCCTGGTTGAGCGACCACCTGTGCTGGGGCAGCGTGGACGGCCGCTACACCCACGATCTCCTGCCCATGCCCTACACCTGGGAAGCGGTGCGCACCACCGCCCAGAAGATCCGCCAGGCCCAGGACACCCTCGAGGTGCCCCTGGTGGTGGAGAACGTGAGCAGCTACGCCGAGTTCGTGGACTCGACCATGACCGAATGGGAGTTCCTGGGCGAGGTGGTGGAGCGGGCCGGCTGCGGCATCCTCCTGGACGTGAACAACATCTACGTCACGTCCCAGAACCACGGGTTCGACCCCTTCGAGTACCTGGAGGCGGTCCCGGCCCACCGGGTGGCCCAGATCCACATCGCCGGACACTCCCGGCTGGAGAAGTACCTCCTGGACACCCACGACCACCCGGTGCTGGACCCGGTGTGGGCCCTCTACGGGCGGGCCCTGGAACGCTGCGGCCCCACCCCCACCCTGCTGGAGTGGGACGAGCGCATCCCGCCCTTTGCCGAACTGCACCGGGAGGCCCTCAAGGCCGAGCGCTACCTGCCCGTGCCGGTCCAGGCGGCCGTCTCGTGAGCGGCGGCGCCCTGAAGGACTTCCAGCGCCGGGTGGCGGCGGCGGTCATGGCGCCCCTCACCCGCCGGGAGACCATGTCCCGGCGGCGCCGGGACGGGCTGGATCCGCAAGCGGAGGCGGCCGGGCTGGTCACGCCCAACGACCGCTTGAGCGCCTTCGAGCGCCTGGAGATCTACAACCGCCAGTACCTGGTTCCGGGTCCTGTCCAGCCTGGCCGACGATTTCCCGGGCCTGCGGGCGGTCCTGGGCCAGGCCCGGTTCAGCCGGATGACGCGCGCCTACCTGGCCCAGTGCCCGTCCACCAGCTTCACCCTGCGAAACCTGGGCGCCCGCCTGGAATCCTGGCTCCGGGACCACCCGGCCTGGGCCCAGCCCCGGGCGGCCCTGGCCCTGGACATGGTGCGCCTGGAATGGGCCCACATCGAAGCGTACGACCTGACGGACCATCCCGCCCAGCCCGCCGCCCTGGCGGCGGTGGGGGAGGACACCCGCCTGGCGCTGCAGCCCCATGTGCGGCTGGTGGCGGCCAACTACCCGGTGGACGAGCTGCTCCTGGCGGTGCGCCGGGAAGAGCGCGCCGGCGCCCTGGCCGAAGACCGGGGAGCGGCCCTCCGGTTGGGCCACCTGGCCCGCCGCATGGCCGCCCTGCCCCCTCGGCCGTTCTACCTGGCCGTGCACCGCCACGACCTGAGCGTGTACTACAAGCGCCTGGACCCGGAGGCCTACCGGATCCTGGCGGCGATCCAGTCCGGAGCCACCCTGGGGGCGGCCCTGGAAGCCGGTTTCGCCGACAGCCCCATGGCCGAGGCCGACCGCCCGGCCTACCTGCACCAGGCCTTCCAGGAGTGGGCCCGGTTCGGCTGGTTCACCCGTCCCTCCCACGACCAGCGAGGTTGCGATGCCTGACGCCATCTTCTCCCGCCCAGGCCGCTTCCTGCCCTCCTGGTGCTTTTCGGCGGTGCTGTGGGTCCAGTCGGCGTTCCTGCTGGCGGTGCGCCTGTACTGGGGCTGGCAGTTCATCCAGACCGGGTGGGGCAAGCTCCACAACCTGGCCAAGGTGACCGCGTTCTTCGCCAGCCTGGGGATCCCCTTCCCCGGGCTCAACGCCCCCTTCGTGGGGACGGTGGAATTCCTGGGAGGCTGCCTGCTCATCCTGGGCCTGGGCACCCGCCCCGTGGGCCTGGTGCTCATGGTGAACATGCTGGTGGCCTACGTCACCGCCGACCGGGAGGCGCTGCTGGCGGTGTTCAGCGACCCCGGCAAGTTCTACGGCGCCACTCCGTTCACGTTCCTGTTCGCGGTGATCATCGTGACGCTGTTCGGGGCCGGAATCTTCTCCCTGGACCGCCTCATCGCGAGGCTCCTGCACCTGGGCAAAGCCTGAACCTCAATGGTGGAACAGCCTCACCCCGGTGAAGCACATGGCCATTCCGTACTCGTTGCAGGCCTCGATCACCGCGTCGTCCCGCACCGATCCGCCCGGCTGGGCGACGAAGCCCACCCCGCTGGCCTGGGCCCGGTCGATGTTGTCCCGGAAAGGGAAGAAGGCGTCCGAGCCCAGGGCGACGCCCTGGCGCGCGGCCAGGTACGCCCGCCTGGCGGCCGGATCCAGGGGCTCGGGAACCACCTCGAACTGCCCGGCCCACATGCGCCGTTCCGCGTCGGACAGCCAGTCCTCCAGGTACTGGTCGATGGCGTTGTTGCGCTCGGCCCGGCCCACCCCGGCCTTGAAGCGCAACCCCAGCACGTCCGGGTGCTGGCGCAGGAACCACTTGTCCGCCTTGGCGGCGGCGAGGCGGGTGCAGTGGATCCGGGACTGCTGCCCGGCGCCCACGCCGATCACCTGGCCGTCGTAGGCGAAGCACACGGAATTGGACTGGGTGTACTTGAGGGTCACCAGGGCCAGGACCAGGTCCCGCTGGGCGGCCGGGGGCACATCCTGGCGCACCGTCACCACCCGCTCCAGCAGGTCGAAGCCCGGGACCAGGCTGTTGCGTTTCTGCTCGAAGGTGATGCCGAAGATCTCCCGCCGCTCCAGCGCGGGCGGCGCGTAGCCAGGGTCGATGGCCACCACGTGGTACTTCCCCTCGCGCTTGGCCTTGAGGATGCGCAGGGCCTCCGGCGTGTAGCCCGGGGCGATGACGCCGTCGGACACTTCCCGCTTGAGCACCAGGGCCGTGGCTTCGTCGCAGACGTCCGAAAGGGCGGCCCAGTCCCCGAAGGAGGACATGCGGTCGGCACCCCGGGCCCGGGCGTAGGCCGCGGCCAGGGCCGTCAGCTCCAGGTCCGCCACGAAGCAGGCGCGCTTCAGGTCCTCGCCCATGGGCAGGCCCAGCGCGGCACCCGCAGGGCTCACGTGCTTGAAGGAGGCGGCGGCCGGCAGGCCGAGGGCGGCCCGGAGCTCCCGCACCAGCTGCCAGCCGTTGAGGGCGTCGCACAGGTTGATGTAGCCGGGGGCCCCGGACAGGACGGTGATGGGCAGGTCCCCCTGGCCGGTGAAGACCCGGGCCGGTGCCTGGTGGGGGTTGCAGCCGTAGCGGAGCTGGATCTCGTTCATGGGGGTGGTCTCTCACCTGTGGACCATAGGAGATCACAGGCCCGCCCGTTCCTGGAACCGAAAAATCGGGACGGGGGCCGGTTCAGCCGATGCTGATCTTGTGGGGCCGGACCTCGGGGCTCTTGGGCACCATCAGGTGCAGCACGCCGTCCCTCAGTTCGGCCGCGACCTTGCCCGATTCCACTTCCTCCGGAAGGGTGAAGCTGCGGGTGAAGGTGCCGAAGGAACGCTCCTGGGAATAGCAGGTGCTTTCCTGGCTGGAGGTTTCGGCCTCCCGGCGGCCGCTGATGGTCAAGCGGTTGCCGGCCAGCTGGATGTCCAGGTCCTCCTTGCGGATCCCGGGCATGTCGGCCACGAAGTGGTAGGCGTCGGCGGTCTCCTTCACGTCGAAGGAAGGCAGGAAGGTGTTGCCGGCCTCCTCCAGGAAGCCGAAGTCCCGGTAGGGATCCCAACGCAGGAAGTTGCGCATGAGCCGGAAGGGCTCCAGGACATTGCTCTGGACCGGGGCGGTGCGGGGTTCCCGAGTGCGGATGAGGTTCATGACTATCTCCTTTCTCCTCAAGGGGGTTGCTGAGTGGCTTGGTAAGCCGCAGATAATATGAGTCAATTCATGTAGCCTGGCAAGCCCCCCCTTCGAATTTTTTGGCTGACCGTTCGCCGGCAAACCTTTCAAGATTTCAACAATCCATGACCTTGGCCGACACCATCGCCAAGATGGCCAAGAAGGCCGGCTGAACTTTCTCCTCCCAGGCGGTTGTCCCGGTCCCGTTCCTGCCCCATGTTGAGGCGTGCAAGGCGAGGTCCCGAACTCGCCAGGAAGAGACGCACCCCCCTAGGAGACCCGGATATGACCTTGCGCCCGGACCCCATGCCCGTCACCAGCAGCCTGCTTCTGGCCTTGCTCGGCGGCGCCGTCATCGGCGCCGTCGCCATGGCCCTCACCACCCCCAGGACCGGCCGGGAGGTGCGCGCCACGTTGCGGGGCGTCCTGCAGCGGGGCGGGGCGGGTGACCTGGACCTGGAAACCTTGGACGACGACCGCCTGGAGGCCCTGTTCATCTGATAGGAGCGGCAGCAACCCCCGTGGTATCGTGGTTTATTCCACAGATACCCAGGAGCGCCCCGGATGGAAGGCCATGTGATCGACCTGCGCAGCGACACCGTCACCCGGCCCACCCCGGGCATGCTGGCGGCCATGGCGGCCGCCCGGGTGGGTGACGACGTGTGGGGCGACGACCCCTCCGTCATCCAGTTGCAGGAAGTGGTGGCCGAACGGTCCGGCAAGGAGGCCGCCCTGTTCATGCCCAGCGGCACCCAGAGCAACCTGGCGGCCCTCATGGCCCACTGCGAGCGGGGCGACGAATACATCGTCGGCCAGATGGCCCACACGTACAGGTTCGAGGGCGGCGGGGCGGCGGTGCTGGGATCCATCGCGCCCCAGCCCATCGACAACGAGCCGGACGGCTCCCTGCCCCTGGACAAGGTAGCGGCGTCCATCAAGCCCTTTGGTCCGGGGCTCGGGGTCCACTTCGCCCGCACCCGGCTCCTGGCCCTGGAGAACACCTTCCACGGCCGGGTGGTGCCCGCCGGCTACCTTCAGGAAGCGGCCCAGTTCGTTCACGGCCGGGGCCTGGCCATCCACCTGGACGGCGCCCGGGTCTGCAACGCCGCCGTGGCCCAGGGGAGCACCCTGGCCCAGGCCTGCGCGCCGTTCGATTCGGTCTCCATCTGCTGCTCCAAGGGGCTGGGCGCGCCGGTGGGGTCGGTGCTGGCCGGTCCCCGGGACTTCATCGCCCGGGCCCACCGCTGGCGCAAGGTGCTGGGGGGGGGCATGCGCCAGTCGGGCTTCCTGGCGGCAGCCTGCCTCTACGCCCTGGACAACCACTTCCAGCGCCTGGAGGAGGACCACCGGAACGCCACGCACCTGGCCGCCGGCCTCACGGGGGTAGGTGAACTCACCGTGACCGGGCATGCCACCAACATGGTGTTCCTGAGTGTTCCCAAGGCCCACTGCGCGCCCCTGGAGCGGCACTTGGCCGGATGGGGCATCCTGGCCCAGGTGGCCCCCGAAACCCGCCTGGTCACCCACCTGGACGTGAGCGAAGCGGACGTGAATGTCTTCGTCTCGGCGGTGAAGGACTATTTCAGCCCGGGACAGACCGCCTGACCGGCGCTCACAGGAAGAACAGGGCCGCGACCCCGGCGATGGCGAGGACGGTCCCGGCCATGGCCAGGAATCCCACCCGCTCCTTCTCCACCAGCACCGAGTAGGGCAGCAGCAGCACCGGCGCCAGGGACATGATGGTGGAGGCCACCCCCAGGTAGCGGGCGTGGTTGATGGCGTACAGGCTCATGACCACTCCCACCACCGGTCCGGCCAGGGCGCCCAGGCCGATGAGCATGGCGGCGTGGCCGTCCTTGAGCTTGCCCAGGTTGAGCGCCAGTTCGCCCCTCAGGGACTGCCAGGCCCACAGGGCCAGCGCCCCGACGCAGACCCGGATGAGATTGGCGCTGACGGGACTGAAGCCCCCGGCCATGCCCACCTTGCTGAAGAGGAAGCCCACCGCCTGGCCGCCGGCGCCGGCCAGGGCCAGGGCCAGGCCCAGCACGAACCGCCGGGGCTTGCCCTGGCCGGGCTGGGCCTGGCTCTTCTCCGCCACCACCATGGCGATCCCGCCCAGGGTCACCCCCATGGCGGCCGCCTTGGCCAGGCCCATGCGCTGGCCCAGGCAGGCCCAGGCCATGAGGGCCGCCAGCACCGGCCAGAGCGTGAACACCAGGGCCGTCAGGCGCGCCCCCAGGAGCACGTAGGCCTCGAACAGGAAAGCATCCCCCAGGCTGAAGCCGATGAGCCCCGATGCGCCCAGCCAGGCGAACCGGGCCAACCCCGCGTGGACGGGAAACCAGGTCCCCAACAGGGCCAGGTGCAGCAGGAACATCACCACCAGCGCCACGCCCAGGCGCACCGCGTTGACTGCGGTGGAGCCCACCCTCCGCCCGGCCCGAACGAACAGGACCGCGTTGGCGGACCAGCACACGGCGGTCATGAGCGAAGCGATTTCGCCGAGGTAGGGCATGGAGGCCTTCAGGGAAGTCCGGGGACTAACTTGTATTGTTGCATACAACTATTTAAATTACAAGTAGTTAGGTACTTGGCACGGGTTCGCGCCGGCCTAATCACGGAAGCGTAGGCTGCCCGAGCCTCTCGCGGCGTTCGCCAGAGAATGGGTGCAGCGCCGTTTGGCCACGTTTTTCCAAGCTTCCGTCATAGGTTTGGTCGACGGCCCATCGGACGAGCGGGATCGGGTACCGGGATTTCCGCAGTTCCTGTGCATTTCAATGGCGGTGCCCCCCGCGCCTCTGCTTCCCCAAAATCGTGAAGTTTCCCAGAATGGAAGCCATCGGCCCCAGAGAACCGTTGCAACTTCCAGGAGGAGAGCATGTCCACTTGTCACGCATGCGGCGCGGCAAGCCCCGTGGGCGCCCGCTACTGCCCGGCCTGCGGCGCCAGCCTGGGCGCCGTCCCCGAATCCCCCAGGATGGCCAGCAAGATCTTCGAATACGTCCCCCACCCCCACATCGAGCACCGCAAGCGCCGGGCGCCCAGGAAGTCCCAGGTCCCGGCCCCCGAGCCCGGGCTCGCCGCCCACTTCAACACCTGGCTCGGCGTGAAGATCACCAACGGGGTGGGCACCATGTGGTGCGCGTACGGGTTCGCCGCCATCGCGCTCATCAGCCTGCCCGAGGCCATCCGCGGCGGGTCCGGCCCCCTGGTCTCCTGGATCGCCCAGACCTTCCTGCAATTGGTGCTGCTGTCCATCATCATGGTCGGACAGAAGGTGGAAGGCACCGCCTCGGAGAACCGGGCCATCGACACCTGCAAGGACGCCGAGGCCATCCTGGCGGAAGCCGTTGAGATCCAGAAACATCTCTTGGCCCAGGACGCCTTGTTGAGCCGGATGATCCAGGCCCATGCCGCCCAGGACCTGCCCTGAGGCCGCCAGGTAGCCCCTACCGCCCGGTCGTCCATCTGCCCGGGCCGTTCAGAAAATTTAATTCCCCAACCCAGGCGGATTTCCGCTAACCTTTGGCGGGTTCTTAAGCTTATCCCTTAATGCAGCAATCATTGCCGATAGGGTTTACCCCTGAGGTGCCCCAGTTCGGCCCATGACCCGGTGACCCGGCATTCCCCCAGGATGCCCGGTGGCCGCCGGACGGAAGTGTCGTTTCGCTTCCCGCGCGGTTCTTTGCGCGGAATTGACATGGGCTTCATGCCCAGGCTACGCCCGCCTGGGACTCTTTCTCCATTCTTACAACTTCCTGGAGCCAACCATGAAAACCCTCTCCCTGACTGCCCTCGCTCTGTGCGCGGGCCTGCCCATACTGGCCCAGTCGCCGAACCTGACGCTCACCAGCGCCAACGGCGATTCCTCGCTGCAGTTCTACGGCATCCTGGACGCGGGCGTGGCCAGGATCTCCCATTCCGCCACCTTCAGCGACATGTACGGCACCACCACCGACCCCCGGCCCACCAGCCTGGCCACCAATTCCGCGACCGGCATGATCAACGGCGGTCTTTCCGGGCCCCGCCTCGGTTTCCGCGGCGCCACCGCCATCGGCGGGAACTTCAAGGGTGTCTTCACCCTGGAGGCCGGGTTCAACATCATCAGCGGCCAGCTGAACAACGGCATCGGATCCGTCGCCCAGAACATCAAGCCCAGCGGTTCGCAGGTCGTCGGCGAATACAGCTCCGACTCCTCCCTTAGCGGCCAGCTGTTCGGACGCCAGGCCAACTTCGGGGTCAGCTCCCCCACCTGCGGCACCCTGCTCCTGGGCCGGAACACCAGTTTCTTCGCCGACATCATCCCTGGCTACGACCCCACCAACGGCGCCCAGTTCTTCTCGCCCATCGGCTACTCCGGGGCCTTCGGCGGCGGCGGCCAGACCGACAACGCCAGGGTCGACAACAGCCTCAAGTACCGGGTGAAGATCGCCGACCTGGTCACCCTCGGCTACATGCACAAGTTCGGCGGCGTCAGCGGCGACAGCGGCGCCCGGAGCGCGGACGAGTTCCAGCTGGGCGCGGAGTCCGGTGAATTCGGGGTCATGTTCGCCTACCAGAGCTTCAAGGACGCCACCAGCGTCGGCGCCTACATGACCGACACCCAGGCCACCACGGGCGGCACCCCCTCCGGCGGCGGCAAAGTCACCAATACCATCACCAACCCCAGCCAGGTGGCCGTGACCTTCACCGACACCAAGGCCTACATGGTGGCGGCCCGGTACAAGATCGCGGGGATCGCCCTCCGCGCCGGCTGGCAGCACCAGGAGATCTCGGATCCCAGCAACCCCGCCTCCGACGCCACCTTGACCAACATCTACGGCTACCTGGTCGGCCAGGTCATCACCAACTCGCTCTACATCGGCAATGCCGAGATGACCAAGAAGCTGGACATCTACTGGATCGGCGCCTCCTATGACGTGACCGACCAGTTCAACGTCGCCCTGGGCTACTACAACCTCCATCAGAACAACTTCGCCAACGGCACCAACACGCCCAAGGACACCGCCGGCACCGGCAAGTTCAGTTCCGTCCTGCTCGACTACCACTTCACCAAGGCCTTCGACCTGTATGCCGGCTGCATGGCCACCGACTACTCGGACGGCCTGGAGGCCTCGGTCCTCCCCGGCTTCGGCTCCAACAACGTCACCGCCATCGGCGCCCGGTACCAGTTCTAGGCCGCCGTTCCCCGAACACCCAGGGCCCTCCGTCCGGAGGGCCCTTTCTTCATGCCCATTGCGCCGGGGCCCCGGGCGCGCTACTTGTAGATGACTCCAGGAGCCAGCATGGCCGACCTGCACCTTTCGGTGTTCTCCGAAATCGACCCCCTGCGGCGAGTGGTGGTCCACCGCCCGGGCCCCGAAGTGGACTACATGGTGCCGGACATGATGGAGCAGCTGCTGTTCGACGACATCCTGTGCGGTGACCTGGCCCGGACGGAATTCGACCAGTTCCGCCAGGTGCTGGCCCGGGTGGCGGAAGAGGTGCTGGACATCCAGGACCTGTTCGCGGAGGCCCTGGAGGAGAAGGGCACCAGGCTGGCCTTCGTGGAGGACCTGCACCGCCTGGTGGACCTGCCCGACGACACCTGCAGCCTGCTGCGGGACCTGCCCAGCGCCGGCCTGGCCCGCAGCCTCATCACCGGCATCCCCTGGACGGACGACCAGGTGCACACCCACTGGCAGAAGCCCACCTTCGACTACCGCCTGCGCCCGGTCCCCAACCTGCTGTTCATGCGCGATCCGGCGGCGGTGGTGGGCCGGGGCTACAACATCAACTTCATGGCCACCTGGGCCCGGGAGCGGGAGCCCCTGATCCTCAGCTACGTGTTCCGGCACCACCCGCGCCTGCGCCACCTGCGGGAGGAGGACCGGCTGTTCGACCAGGTCACGCCGCTCCTGGAGGGCCGGATCCGCCTGCCCCAGAGCCTGGAAGGGGGCGACACCCAGGTGCTGTCCGGGAAGGTCCTGGCGGTGGGCTGCAGCGAGCGCACCTCCGCCGACGCGGTGCACATGCTGGCGGAGCGGCTGCGCCAGGACTACCGCCGGGGCGCGGGCGGCTTCGAGACCCTGCTCATGGTGCTCATGCCCAAGACCCGCAGCGCCATGCACCTGGATACCATCTTCACGCGCATCAGCCAGGACGAGTGCCTGATCTATCCCCCGTACTTCACCGACCGCAGCCGGGTGCTGCTGAACGTGGTGCGCTTCGACCTGCGCCAGGACCACCTGGCCACCCGGATGATGCCCAACCTGCTCGACGCCCTGCGCCTGGACAGCATCGACCTGCGCCCCATCCCCTGCGGCGGCGCCGATCCCATCCTGCAGCAGCGGGAGCAGTGGACCGACGGCGCCAACGCCTTCGCCCTGGCCCCCGGGGTGATCCTGCTGTACAGCCGCAACCAGGCCACCGCCGCCCAGCTGGACGCCGCGGGCTACCGCATCCTGCGCGCCCGGGACCTGCTCGGGGACGGCTCCATCGACCTTCTGGACGGCCGCAAGTACGCCATCCTCCTGGAGAGTTCGGAACTTAGCCGCGCCCGCGGCGGCCCCCGGTGCATGACCATGCCCCTGGCCCGGGGGTGAAGCCCGGAATCGGCCTGGCGGCCTCCGTTCAGCCGCCGGCCCGGGCCCGGAAGCCCGAAATGACCGATACTCAGCCCGAAGGAGGCATGCATGTTCAGGACCTTGGAGGAAGCGATCCAGGACATGGAACAATCGAAGCGGGAAGTGGAGGCGCGCATCAAGGCGAGAGCCCAGGAGGTGTTCCAGGAGATGGCGGAGAAGGAGGGAAACGAGGCGGAGAGCCTCCGGATCCCGGCCGTTCCGCTCCGCACGAAGACCCCCAGGTTCCAGGTGAAGGGTCGGACAATCTATTCTTCCGGCTCAAGATCCTCGAGGAAATAGCGCAGGAATCCCTGGGTGAAGCCAAGCTCGCGCTGATCAAACTGCTGGACGAGGAAGGCAACCGGGACTGTACCGTCGCCGAGGCGGAAACCAAGGCAGAGATGGAAGTCGACCTTCGCGCCCTGGAATGCCAGCGGGCCAAGGCGGAGGCGGGAGCCCGGGTCCAGCAGGAGAAGATCCATGCGGACACCACCGCGGACCTGCGCAGGGCCCTTGCCCTCCGGCACGTCTCCTGGCGCTCCTCGTTCACGGCCATCTCGCCGGTGTTTTTCGCGATCCTGGTGGCGGTCTTCATGTTCCTGTTCTGGAAGTGGAAACAGCCGGACGCGGCGGCGGCGTTCGAGAAGATCCTGGTGATGGTCATCACCGGCGGCCTGGGCTGGGCCGCCGGCCGGACCCAGTACCCTGGGCAACAACCGCCGGGAGGACCGGGTGGCAGCCACCCGCAAGCCCACCGACGGCCCCCGTTGAGGGTCCGGGCACTCAGGCTTCGGACGGCGCCACCCCTTCCCTCCCGTGGTCCTTGGCGATGAGCATGTAGATGGACGGCACCACGAACAGGGTGAACAGGGTCCCCACGAACATGCCGCCCACCAGCACCAGCCCGATGGAGTTGCGGGCAGCGGCGCCGGCGCCGGTGACCAGGGTCAGGGGGAAGTGCCCGGCGATGGTGGCCGAGGTGGTCATCAGGATCGGCCGGAGCCGGATGGTGGCCGCCATCCGGACCGCCTCCAGCTTGGCATGCCCCTCCAGCTGGAGCTGGTTGGCGAACTGCACGATCAGGATGCCGTTCTTGGATACCAGGCCCACCAGGGTCACCAGGCCCACCTGGGAATAGATGTTCAGCGTGGTGGTCCAGCCGTGGGTCCAGAAGGGCACGTTGGGGTCGGGCATCTTGAGGAAGGTGAAGATCAGGGCGCCGAACATGGCCAGGGGCACCGATCCGGCCAGGATGACCAGCGGGTCCCGGAAGCTGTTGAACTGCGCGGCCAGCACCAGGAAGATCATGGTCAGGGCGAGGCCGAAGGCGGGCAGGAAGGTGTTGCCCTCCTTGCGCAGCTGGCGGGATTCCCCGGTGTAGTCCAGGACGTAGCCCTTGGGCAGGATCCGGCCGGCCTCCCCTTCCAGGAAGCGCAGGGCCTCGTCCAGGGGCCGGAGGGCCACGCCGGAGATCTTCACCGAGTTGAGCTGCTGGAAGCGGTTGAGGGAGCGCGCCACCACCGAATCGCGCAGCGTCGCCACCGTGCTGAGCTGGATCAGGTTGCCGTTCGGACCGGTGACGTAGATGTCCTTCAGCTGGTCGGCGTTGAGCCGCCCGACCCGCTGGATCTGGGGGATGACCTTGTAGCTGCGTCCGGAGACGTCGAACCGGTTGACGAAATTGCCACCCACCATCGCGCCGAGGTCGTTGCCGATCTGCTCCAGGTTCAGGCCCAGGGAAGCGATCTTGTCCCGGTCCAGCCGGAACTCGCTCTGGGGCTGGTCGATCTTGACATCCAGCTGGGGGGGGAAGGCGAACATGCCGCTGGCCGTGGCCTTGGCCTGGATCTGTCTGGCGAAATCCAGGACCTCCGGCGTGTCCGCTGTGGAGCTGAGGACGAATTCCACCGGGAACTGGCCTCCTCCGGGCAGGGACGGAGGAGTCACCGGGAACACCTGCACCCCCGGGATGGCCGACAGCTTCTGTTGCATTTCCGGCATGATCTGGAAGATCGTGCGATGGCGCTTGCCCCAGGGCTTGACGACCATGCCTCCGATCCCGCTGGAAGGCTGGGTGATCTGGAAGGTGAATTCAGTCTCCGGGACGCTCATGAAGGCCTTGTTGATCTGCGCCGCATAGCGGCTGTTCTGGTCCAGGGTCGAATCGGCCGAGGCGTCCACGATCCCGAAGATGACGCCCTGGTCCTCGGCGGGAGCCAGTTCCTTGGACGACATCATGAACATGGGTACGGTCAGCAGGCTGATGACGATCCAGACCGCGTACACCGCGGGACGGGCGTTGAGGGTGGCGTCCAGCATGCGCCCGTAGGTGCCCCTCAGCCGCTTGAGGTCCCGGGAGATGCGTCCGGCCAGGCCGTGCTGCTCCACATCCGCCTTGAGCAGGCTGGCGGACATGAGCGGGGTGAGGGTCAGGGCGACGATGCCGGAGATGGCCACGGCCCCGGCCAGGGTGAAGGCGAATTCCCGGAACAGCGAGCCGGTCAGGCCGCCCTGGAGGCCGATGGGGAGATAGACCGCCGCAAGGGTGATGGTCATGGCGATGATCGGCCCCACCAGCTCCCGCGCGCCCAGCAGCGCGGCGTCCAGGGGCGACTCGCCCTCGCCCAGGTGCCTTTCGACGTTCTCCACCACCACGATGGCATCGTCCACCACCAGCCCCACCGACAGGACGATGGCCAGGAGGGTCAGCAGGTTCAACGTGAAGCCGGCGGCCTGCATGAGGAACACCGCGCCCACCAGCGAGATGGGAATGGCCACCACCGGGATCAGCACGGAGCGGAACGAGCCCAGGAAGAGGAAGATGACCACCATGACGATGAACAGGGTCTCCAGGAGGGTGTCGAGCACTTCGTGGATCGAGTCGCTGATATAGCTTGTGGCGTCATAGGCGATGCGCGCCTGGATGCCGTTGGGCAGGTCGCGCCGGATCCCCTCCATCTCCCTGCGCACCAGCTTGATGACGTCCAGCGAATTGGCGTCCGGCTGGGGGTAGATCCCCATGAACACGGCGGTCTGCCCGGAGAAGCGCACTTCGGTGTCGTAGTCCTCGGCTCCCAGCACCACATCGGCGATGTCGCCCAGCCGGACGATGGCGCCGTTCTTGGTGCGCACCGCCAGGTCCTTGAACTCCTTCACCGTGGTCAAGTTGGTATTGGCGGTGAGGTTGACCTGGATGTATTCGCCGCGGGTGGAGCCCACCGCGGCCAGGGCGTTGTTGGCCACCAGGACAGCGCTCACCTGGGCCGGGCTGACGTTGAGCGCCGCCATGCGGTCCGGCTTGAGCCAGATGCGCATGGCGAAGGTGCGGGCCCCGAGGATGTCGGCCCGCTGCACGCCGTGCAGGGCCGACAGGCGCGGCTGGACCGCCCGCACCAGGTACTCGGTGATCTGGTTCTGCTGCAGGACGTCGGAGGTGAAGCTGAGGTAGGCCGCGGCGAACTGGCTGTCGGCCGAGACGATATTGATGGCCGGGATCTCGGCCTCGGGAGGCAGGTTCTGGAGCACCTGCTGGACCTTGGCACTGATCTCGGCCAGGGCCTTGGTGGGGTCGTAGTCGAGCTCGAGCCGCACATTGATGGTGGACATCCCCAGGGTGCTCTGGGACTCCATGTAGTCGATGCCGGCGGCCGCGGCGATGGCCTGCTCCAGGGGCGTGGTGACGAAGCCGCGCACCAGGTCCGCGCTGGCGCCCACGTAGACCGTGGTGACGGTCACCACCGAGTTCTCGCTGCGCGGGTACTGGCGCACATTGAGGGTCTTGATGGCCTGCAGCCCGGCGATGACGATGACCAGGTTGACCACCAGGGCGAGCACGGGCCGGCGGATGAAGAGGTCGGTGATGTTCATGGGCGGTCAGTCGTTGGCGGGGGTGGGAGACTGCCGGAAGATGGGGGCGGACTGGTTGTCCACCACCACCGGCATGCCGTTGCGCAGCTTGAAGACCCCCGTGCTGACCACCCGTTCGCCCGGCTTGAGCCCTTTGGCGACGGCCACCAGGTCGCCCCGCTTTTCGCCCAGCGTGACCAGCTGCTGGCGCAGCACCTGGCCTTTGCCGCCAGGTGCCGGGCCGATGACGAAGACCGAGTCGCTGTAGGGAGCGTAAAGCACCGCGGTGGCCGGGATGGCCTGCACCGGCAGGGACACCTTCCGGCTCAAGGTCACATTCACGAACATGCCCGGCCGCAAGGTCGCGGCGTGGTTGCTCACGGTGGCCTCGATCCGGATGTTGCGGGTATCACTGTCCACCAGCGGGTTGATGGCGGTGACGGTGCCGCGCACGGCCTGGCCCGGGAGGGCGTCGCAGGTCACCTGGACCGGCAGGCCGACCTGCACCTGGGCAAGCTGCTGCTGGGGGAGGCTGAAATCCACGAAGATGGGGTCGAGGGCCTGCAGGGTGACGATGGCGTCCCCCTGTGCGAGCAGCTGTCCCAGGTTCACCTGGCGCACCCCCAACCGCCCGCTGAAGGGCGCGCGCAGGGTCTTCTTGCCGATGGTGGCCCGGATGCTGTCGGCCGCGGCCAGCGCCTGCTCGTAGTTGGCCACCGCCGTGTCGTGATCGGACTGGGAGATGATCTGGTCCGCGAACATCTTGTCGGCCCGCTCCCGGTTGATGCGCGCCAGATCGGCGGCGGCCACGGCGCCCGGCAGCTGGGCCTCCTCGAAGGAAGTGTCCTGGCGGATCAGCAGGTCCCCCTTGCGCACCTTAGCTCCGGGCTCGAAGGCGATCACCGTGACCTTGCCGGTGAGTTCGGCGGCGATGGTGACCCCCTCCACGGCGGTCAAGGTGCCCACGGCCTTGAGTTCCGCGGGCCAGCTCTCGGCCTTGACCTCGGCCGAACTGACGGTCGTCGGCGGTGGGGCGAAGGACTTGCCATGCTTGATCAGGGCTCTGATCTGCAGGGCCTTGGCGGCGGCGAGGCCGATGAAGATCAGCGCCAGCCCGCCTGGGACCCACAGGAGGTGCTTTTTCATACCAGATCCCACCCTGCCGTGAAGTGTTAAAAATCGATCATCAGGTTGTCAATTTCCGGCCCCTTCGATCCTTCGCCTGCCCGGTAAACTGGCATGACTTTGCCTGAGCGCCAGGGACAGCGCAAGAGATAATCATTTCCTTTCCGAGACGACCCAATGGCCATCCCGGACCCGGCGGACAGGCTCCAGGAGCAGGGATGACGGTTTTGCTTCGGGCTACAGCACTCTCATCCCCTGATCCAGGGCTGCCTGGTTCAGACGGCCATCGAAGCAGGCAAAGACCATATCAGGCGCAGTTTCCTGGATCTCTTTGGCGCAGGCCAGATGCACGGCATCATAGGCCCGGAGCGCATGGGCCCGCGCCAGCCCGGAAGCCCGCACCGTAAGGGTGCGACTCACTTCGACCATCATCAGGTCCGGCCATTTGGCTTCGAACGTGTCTCTGATCCCTAGAGCAACTTTCGCTTCCAGACCTTCCCGTTCCCGTCTCGCCAAAGCTGACAGAAACTCGACATACGCAATCCGGCTGGTGGCGCAAATGCCGGACAACCTGGCGGCTGTCCTCACTTCAGCACTGTGGGCCTCTTCCAGGAACAGCTTCACCAAGGCGGACGTATCCAGGTAGAGGATCATCCGCGATCCTCCAGCACCATTTCGGCCAAAGACTTCCCGCCGATGGCCGGGGCTTCCGGAAGAACCAAGGTTTTCCCGTTCCAGGAGATGTTCGGATTCCCCAGCAGCATCCTCAACTGGGCCTCTTCATTCCTCGGCGGGAAAGGCTGGATGAGGGCGCAGGGTTCCCCATGATCCGTGATGATGACCTGCTCGCCATCCTTCACCCGGCGAAGGTACGCGGACAGGTGCGTTTTCAGATCTCGTATGGCTGCATTCAAGGGACGCCTCGCGACTACATCTATAATATGTAGTCCCAAGCATGGGACGTCAAGGCATCAGGCTGAGCGACCTTCACGGCGGTTGGCAAAGAGATCCTTTGCCGGGGCTAACGGTTCATCCGGCACTCAGGATCACCGGTAACGCTCGCCCAGGACCCTGGCCACGGCAGCCACGGCCCGGTCCACCTCCCGGGTGCCGGTCTGCCAGTTGCACACGGAGACCCGCATGCAGCGCCTGCCCCGCCAGGTCGTATTGCTGAAAAAGGCTTCCCCCGTGCCCAGCACCGCGCGGGTGACGGCGTCCGTCCAGGCATCGTGCTCCGCTTCGGTCGCCGCCGGCCGTGGATCGCGGAAGCGGACCAGCCCCTGGTTGATTTGCGGTTCCCAGACCAGCTCAGCCCCAGGCAGGGCGGCGATACCGAGCACCAGCCGATGGGCTGCGGCACAGCAGCCATCGATCAAGGCCGCAACCCCCTGCCGGCCGAGCTGGCGCAGCGCCGAATAGACCGCTGGGCCGCGTCCCCGGCGCGACCACTCGGGATTCCAGTCCTTCTGCTCCCGGACCTGGTCGTTGTGGGAGATATAGTTGGCTTCGTAGGCCATGGCGGCCCGATGGGGCCCGGGCTGGGCGACGAAGGCGAATCCGCTGTCGTAGGGCACATTAAGCCATTTATGGCCATCGGTGGCCCAGGAATCGGCCCGCTCCACACCCGTTAAAAGATGCTTATGCCGGGGGCTGGCATTCACCCACAGTCCGAAGGCGCCGTCCACGTGCACCCAGGCGCCGTACCGGTGGGCCAGCGGGATCAGTTCCTCGAAGGGGTCATAGGCTCCGATATTCAGATCGCCCGCCTGCAGGAGCACGATCGTCAAGGCATCGGGAGCCTCCGCCAGTGCCTGTTCCAGGCCCGCCCGCTCCAGCTGCCCCGCGGCGTTGACCGGCAGACCGATCACCGACCCGGTGCCCAGCCCAAGCAGGCGGGCGGCACGGGTGATGCTCCCGTGGAACTGATCGCCGCTCAGGATGCGGATGCCCGGCGCCCGGCCCAGACCATCCCGCTCCACATCCCAGCCTCGGCGCGCCAGGAGCGCATGGCGCGCCGAGGCCAGGCCGGTGACATGCGCCATCTGGCAGCCGCTGGTCAGGGCGAAGCTGGCCTGGTTCGGCAGCCCGAGCAGATCCTTCAACCAGTCGCCGCACACCTCCTCGATCACCGCTTCGGCCGGAGCGCAGGCGTAGGAGGCCGCATTCTGGTCCCAGGCGCCGGTCAACCAGTCCGCCCCCAGGGCGGCGGGCAGCGAACCGCCGATGACCCAGCCGAAGAAGCGCCCGCCGGCAGAACCGACCACCCCTCCTGCGGTATCGGCGACCAGATCGTCGATCACCTGCTCGGGCGGCAGGCCCGCGTCGGCGAGCGGCCGGCCCAGCCGCTCGCGCAGGGTCTCCAGGCTCGCGGTGTCGGCCACCGGACTCTGGTCCAGGTGGTCCAGATAAGTCAGCGCATGCTGCAAAGCGCACTCGAGGACCGGACGGAAGGATGAAACCTGGCTCATGGATCGCCTCTTTGGATGGGCACCTGACCTTCCCATCATCGGCTCCGGGTACCCGCCCAGGCCACCCGGTTCTTGCGGCGACGCGGCAGGCACGAGGGTGCGCAGACCCAAACCGTGAAACCGAGGGCTGGGGGTGGAAGCCGACCGAGGTCCACGGCAGGGACCTTCTGGACTTCATCTCGCCAGAAGACCAGAAGGTCATCCTCCAAACCATCGAGGCGGTTCGCAGCGGCAAGGATCCTCCTGGCAATTCCGTCCGGTTCCTGGGGAAGAATGGCAAACCCTCCTGTCAGGTCTGCCGGTTCGCCGCAGACGGCCCGGGCGGTGTAGTCCTCGGCTATTCGCGGGAATACGTCCCCCGGAAGGAAGACGATTCCCGGACTCTCGCAGCCTTGAAGGAACTCAGGGATTTCAAGCATGCCCTGGATCAGCATGCGATCGTCGCCGTCACCGATGCCAAGGGCAGGATCACCTACGTCAACGACCTCTTTTGCGACATCTCCAAATACCCGCGGGAGCAGCTCCTGGGCCAGGACCACCGGATCATCAACAGCGGACATCACCCCAAAGCGTTCTTCCGGGATCTGTGGACCACGATCAAGTCCGGGAACATCTGGAAGGGGGAGATCAAGAACCGAGCAAAGGATGGGACCTTCTACTGGGTGGATACCACCATCGTCCCCCTCCTGGACCCTGCCGGAGTCCCGGAGCAATTCGTAGCCATCCGGGCCGACATCACCGCAAGGAAGGATGGGGAGGAGGCGCTGCGGCAATCCCAGAAACTGGAAAGCCTGGGGGTCCTGGCGGGGGGCATTGCCCACGACTTCAACAACCTCCTCACCGGGATCCTGGGCAACAGCAACCTGGCCAGCATGCTGCTGCCGCCGGGAAGCCCGATCCAGCCCTACCTGGACCAGGTCGAGCAAGGGGCGATGAGGGCTGCGGAGCTGACACGGCAGCTGCTCGCCTACGCCGGCAAGGGCAAGACTCTGATCGTTCCGGTGAACATGAATCAGCTCGTCAACGATATGGCCAAGCTCCTTTCGGTCTCCATCTCGAAGAAGGTCTCCATCCGCTGCGACCTCGCGCCGGACATTCCGGAAATCACGGCCGACGCCACCCAGATGCAGCAGGTGGTCATGAATCTGGTCACCAACGCTTCCGATGCCTTGGGGGACAAGCCGGGAGGCGTCATCACGCTCCAGACCTTCGATCGCACTATCGATGCTTCGGACATTCCCTACTTGGGCTTGCGCACGGTGACCCATTGCACCAGGCCGAAATAGTACAGGGTTGAAGCTTGTACCTCCAGGCCATGGTCCCGGAACAGCCTGGCCAGCCGCCTCCGATCCGGAAACCGCTCAAGGCTTTCGGCAATATAGCCGTAGACATCGGGATCCCGGTGGAAGACCCAGCCCCACCAGGCACCCCAGGCCCTCAGGACCAGCTTCCCCAGGTTCTGCGTGGCCCACCGGTGCGACTTCGAGAAATCGAGAAAACAGCCGATCCCTCCGGGTTTGAGCACGCGGTGGATCTCGGCGAGGGTCTCCCCGAGTTCACCCGCATTTCGAAGAGCGTAGCCGCCCGTAACGATATCGACCGACCCGGACGCCAACCCGATCCGGCCCATGTCGCCGTACAGGAACCGGACGCGGGTGGCTGCCGTGCCCCGGGCCCGGGCCCGGTCCAGCATCGCCGGGGTGAGGTCGAGCCCGGCGACCAGCCCATCGGGGTATTTCGCGGCGAGCAGGAAACATAGGTCCCCGGTGCCGCAGGCCAGGTCCAGGCAGACGGGAGCGGCCACCTGGGGCAGGGCGTCAACCAGGCGCTGTTTCCACACCCGGTCGCGATCCAGGGAAAGCACGCGGGTCACGGCATCGTATCGGGGTGCCACCAGGTCGAAGAGCTGCCGGTTCAAGGCCCGCTTCTGCCCAGGATCGGACAAGCGTTCCTTGACCTGGAGCGGGTGGGAAGGCCATGGGCGGCTGAATTTCATTCCATGATCCATGCACGAGCCTGTCTGGCTTCCGCAGGTGGAAAGGTCTTCATCGCGCCTGGCATGAGGAAGCTGAACAACCGCATGGTGTGTTTTATCCACTCTACATCGGTGACCACCACGACTCGTTCCCAGCGCCCCAGGTGTTCCACGCCCACCTTGAAATCTTCCCAGATGGCACCTGGGCCAATCCCCGAGAAGGTCGCATCGGTTTCCACATATAGTCGAACCTTATCCTGCTTCTTGAGCGCCTCGTTCACGGCTGGAATCAAGACCGAATCATAATCGGTCCTGGAAACGTGCCCCTTATAAATAAATCCTAAAACATGATCTGGGAAGGTCTTAAATTGCTCGATCATGTACCTTTCTCCCTCATCTGGGTGGAAGCCCATTGATAATTTAGGTCGAAGCTGGAGGACTGCAGGGCCCGCCGCGAAGGAACCCAGGCCCCCACCGGGTGACCCTCCCCATCGGCAAGACGCCGTCCCCTGGAGCATCCATGTCACGCAAACCCTATTTATGCGCTCTGGTTGCAATCCTTCTTTGTGGATGTTGGACTGGGCGGGCCCAGACCACGTCCTGGCCGGCCGACCACTGGGAAGTGGCGACTCCGGAAAGCGTCGGCCTCGAATCCAAGGCCTTGACGGATACCCTGAAAGTCGTCCGAGAGCTTGGATGGCGGGTGGACAGCATCCAGGTAGTCCGCCACGGCAAGCTGGTGCTGGACGCCTATTTCTACCCTTTCTCGCCCGGTCATCCCCATGATTTGCGTTCGGTGACCAAGAGCGTGACTTCCAGCCTGCTGGGGCTTTCCATCGCCCAGGGCAAATGGTCCGGGGTGGACGTGCCGGTGCTGTCCCAATTCCCCGGTAGGGCCATCGAGGCGGTGGATGCCAGGAAACAGGCCATGACTCTGGGAAACCTTGTGGACATGCGCTCAGGGCTTGCGTGGACGGACTACCCCTACAACGAGAAATCGTCCTTGCATCTGATGTACCAAAGCAAGGACTGGGTCGGGTTTGCATTGAACCAGCCCATGGCCGCCGCGCCCGGGAGTCAGTTCAACTACAGCGGCGCCAACATGAATCTGCTCGCTGCCATGATCGGCAAGGCTTGGCGCCTGCCCGCCCGGGAAGTGGCGCGCACCCAACTCTTTCGACCCATCGGAATCACCCAGTTTCAATGGAATGGCGTCGATCCGGACGGGAATACGATCGGCGAATCGAGCCTGTACCTTCTGCCCACCGACATGGCCCGGCTGGGCTTGTTCTGGTTGCACGATGGGGTCTGGCAGGACCGGCGGATCCTTCCGGCGGGGTGGACCGGCAACGTGCTGGCCGATGCTTTACCGGTGCAGCCCGGTCACGGCTACTACAAGCGCGGGTTCTGGGTGAACCAGGCGAGGGCGCATTACCTCGCCTCGGGGCGGCATGGCCAAACCATCCTGGTCTACCCGGCCCTGGATATGGTCATCGTCATCACCGGGAAAAGCGGCGACAACGAAGAGACACACCTGACGCAGGTGTACGGCATGATCCTCGTCTGCGTCAGCGAAGAGGCGAGCCTGCAGCCCGATTCGGCCGCTCAGGCCGCGCTCGAGGCCATGGTGGGACAGGTGGCTCAGCCCCCGGCGAAGAACATGGACTCGGTCGGTCTCGGTGCTGCCCATTACGGGGAGACCTGGAAGCTGGAAGCGAATCCACTGAGGATCGCATCCGTACAGCTGCTGGCGGATCCGGGGGACGCCGGGGCCATGATGCTGGAACTCGGGAGGGCGTCCTCCGAGGTGGCCCGCTTCCGCTGTGGCCTGGATGGCTCCTTCCGGTTCAACCGGGACGACGATCCCCAGAACCCGTCGCTGGCGCTGAAAGGCAAGTGGTGGAGCCCGACTCTGCTCGAAATCGAGCGCCAATACCCGGATTCCGGTAGATCCACCTATATGACTTTTCGATTTGAGTTCAAAGGCGAAGACCTGACGGTCCACTTCGCCGACAACGAGTATTTCAGCGGCACCATCCATTCTCTGGCCAAGGCGGAGAAATCCAGCCCCGGATCCGTGAAGGTCCCTGAAAGCTCAGTGACTGGGCTGCCTTCAACCCAATAGCCTCCCTCCAGGAACGCCCAGGGGCCGGTTTTCAATTCGTATCCCCTCAGCCGGGTCCCGACAGTCACGCCACCATTTCGCTCGAAGAACCCGAGCGACCCCGCCACGCCCATGGAACCGTCGACCGCCAGGGTCGCGTCCCGCTCCCCGGGAAGGCTGGGAAGGAAAGTGCTCGACAGGGCCTGGCGGCCTCCAGAAAATCAAGGGATCCCCGAAGGACAGGAGCAACCCCATGGCACCCCATTTCCACATGGTCGATGTCTTCGGCACCGGGCCGGTGTCGGGCAACCCGCTCGCCGTGGTCGCGGCCGCCGGGAAGTTGGAAGTCGAAGAGATGCAGCGGATCGCCACCTGGTTCAACCTGTCGGAAACGACGTTCCTGGTGCCGCCGACCCGGGCCGAGGCGGACTACCGGGTGAGGATATTCACGCTCAACCAGGAGCTTCCCTTCGCCGGGCATCCGACCCTCGGCACGTGCCACGCCTGGCTTGCGGGCGGAGGTGTACCGAAGAACCAGGAGGAAATCATCCAGGAGTGCGTAGCGGGCCTGGTCCCGATCCGGCGGGGCCAGGGACGGCTTGCCTTCGCGGCCCCGCCCCTGATCCGCACCGGTGCCCCGGCGGCGGAGGAACTGGCTGAGGCGCGCCGCCTGCTGGGCCTGGAGCCGGGGGAGGTGGTGGATGCCGCCTGGGTGGACAACGGTCCGGGCTGGCTGGGCATCAAGCTCGCTTCCGCCGAACGGGTGCTGGCCCTCCAGCCGGCTCCGAGCTGGCCCCGGCCGATGGATGTCGGCGTGGTCGGCCCCTATGCCGAAGGCAGCGAAGCCGCTTTCGAACTGCGCGCCTTCTTCACCGATCCGCGGGGAACCATCCTCGAGGACCCGGTCACGGGCAGCCTGAACGCCTCCATGGCCCAGTGGCTCTTCGCCTCGGGGGACGCCCGGGGCGCCTACGTCGCCTCCCAGGGCACCTGCCTGGGACGCCGGGGACGCATCCACGTCAGCCGCGACCCTGATGGCCGGATCTGGATCGGTGGCACGACCCGCACCCAGGTCGAAGGCCAGTTCGTGGGGATGGGGTAGGCCTCCGCAGGTCAACAGATCCACGTCCTGCCGGCCCTGGAAGGCCAGGACGTGGATGATGACATCCGCAACGGGGGGGAGCCGTCGGGTTCCGACCTTCGTCCTGCCGATCCGAAGCGTATGATGAATCATTAAATAGCAAAGGAGAACGGGAATGAGCACCGTACGGCTGTGGACCGATGCTGAAGCAGAGCAGGACTCTCGCGTGAAGGCTGTGTTCGACGACATCCGCGCCACACGCAAGACTGACTTCGTGAACAATGTTTGGCGCGCCCTCGCCAACCATCCGGATACCCTCGAGCGGATCTGGGCAGGCTTGAAAGACGTCATGGTCAAGCCAGGCGAGCTGGATCCTCTGGTCAAGGAGATGATCTACATTGCAGTGTCGATAAGCAATGGCTGCGACTATTGCGTCCATTCACACACTGCCGCGGCCAAAGCCAAGGGCATGACGCCAGGGCAGCATGCCGAGCTTCTCGCAGTCGTTGCCATGGCCGCGCAGACCAATTCCCTGCTGCAAGGGCTTCAGCTCCCGGTTGATCAGCCGTTCCTGGTTGAAAGCTGACGCCGGGCGGATAGATGGTGTGTTGCTCACCCCCCGTCAAGGGCTATCCAACTGGGGACAGCGTTCCCCCGTGAAGCCAGGGGCTCTGCCCCTCAGCCTTCGGCCTCACCCCGGGATTTTTCGCGCTGAGCCACCCCCGGTATTGGAAAAGGGCCGGTTAGACACCGGGTATTCCCGGCCCAGCAGGGTTTCGGCCTGGGCGTGGCCGCGGCCAGGTTGACGCCGGCCACTCATCAGGTTCCTGGCCCGGTCCGGGTCTCGGACTGGCTTGCTTTCATCCTCCAGGGTGCCCCTGTTGGGCAACCCCTGCCTTTTCTGCGCTGGCGGACGGGGTGACCCTTCCAACGTTCCTTATTTATCAAGCCCTTTCTTATGTAATGGCGGGCTCATGGGTTCGAACCTTGGGTTACCTAATGTGGTTTTGTGAAAGTAAAAGATAATCAAAAATTAATTTTTCGATCATCAAAAACTTTCTTGAATTTTCGCGCGCAGGGGGAGACACTCCTTACAGGAGTGGCTCATGGTGGTTGCAGTACATCCAGGTATCGGGCAGGGGCGGGGTGGAGGCCGACCCCGCCGGGAAGGCGACATCGAGGTCATGCACCTTCGCCTGTCGCCCAGTGCCGCTGACCGGCTCCGAACCCTGGCTAAAGTCTATGGCATGCCCGCCTGGCACGTGGTGGAGTGGCTGGTGCTGGCGGAGCCGAACCCACAGGCCGACTTGGAAGACTTCCGGGCCCTGGCGCCGGAGGTTCGGGAGATCGCAAAGGAGTCCGCCGCCTTCCTGGAGGCCCAGGCGGACCGCCCCGCTGCGGTGAAGGTCCTCCGCCGGGCCTGGAAGCAAACCCTTGTTCTTGCCCACCACGATTTACAGAGGCGTTGAATCTGCCCCGGGCCGTGCCCCGGGGCTTCGCCGGATAACCCCCGGCCAGGAGATCCTGATGGAAACCCTCACCCAAACCGGTCTCATCACCGTTCCACGCTCCGCCCTCCAAGCTCTGGCCGAATGGGCCTACCCAACGTTCGCCTCTGACCGGATCAGAGCCAAGCTCCCCCCTGCCCATCCCCGTTGGGTCTCCTGGAACAGCCATGACGACCTCCAACAGGAACTCGAACAGGAACGGATGGCCTTCCTCAAGCAGGTTTTCTGGAGGGCCGAACAGGAGGCCAGCAGGCGGGAAAGGGCCTTGGATGCCAGCCGTGAGTTTGGCTGCACCCCTTCCCTGGAATTGTTCATGGAGTGTGTGGCAGAGATGGATGACCACCATTGGGATGAGCCTCTGGCCCCCAAGGAGGTTGCGGAGTGGGAAAAGAAGATCAGGGCCAAGCAGGAAGAAGAGGCCCGGCTGGAGCGGCGGATGGAGCAGAAGAAAGAGCCCACCCCCGAGAACCTGGCTGGGGCCGTTCGGGCCATGGCCGCCTTCGTCCTGGAATCCATGGAGTGGGGACTCCAGGCGGAGAGTGACCTGGTGAGGACCGCAGCCAAACACGAGACCGAGGCCCTCATGGTGGAACTGGGCACCCTCTTGGCCAGTTCACAGGCCACGGCATAACCTGACATCGGCGTGGCTGGTCCTTCGATCAGCTGGCAAATCCAGGGTTTCGGGCGGTCAATAGCTGGAGCGCCTGAATGGCGATGAGTTCTTGGCGTTCCATCAAGTATTTCTTTCTATGGATAGGAGTCGAGAACGCTGAATGTGGCCGGACCCCAACCTGGCGATGAGGAAGTGGGTGAACTGAATTCCGCCAGACCTAGGGTTTATTAGCGATGTGCTTGGCCATCGAAAAATAAATAATGAGAAGCGCCCCAGTAATCATGAAGCCGCCACAAAATGCCAGGGTGTTATCCATCGGAATCTTATTTGGACCTTTAAGGCCGATGACCATGAACAATGGTCCAAAACAGGAGAAGACAGGGAATAGAATTCGGCTTATCAGCGGCATCAGAAACCCCGGGCTGTGTGAAGGGTGAGGGTGGATGACTGATGGTAGACGGTCTTGAGCAGCTTGGACGATGGTCGGGCGAAAGAATGCATCCAGGTCCATGCCGAATTTGATTCCACCCCTTCACTGGGGAATTCTTGAGGTTCCAACATTTTTCCCCATTTCTCCTGAAATTCCGTTCACTTTTTTTGTAAATTTCGCATCCCCTCCTTGACAAACGACGGACAAAAAGCGAAATTGGTCCTGTGAAAGGTTCGAGAGCTCGAACCCATCCGGAGGTCGCCGATGTCCAAGTCCTTTGGTTACAAGCTTCCTGGTTATTTCATGGAATATGGCCCGATCCCGGCCAGCAACGAAGAGGCCGCCCGGTTGGTGATCCGCAAGCGACTGGAGGTGACCCGCCTGCCCTGGGGCATCCAGATCTGGGACCTGAGTGTGCGGCCCCTTATCCGGTGGCGTGTGGACCAGGCTTCATGAAACCCACCGACTCACCCTCCGCGGTCCGTTTTGGAGAGCATGGTGGGAGAACCTCGTGAAACCAGGAGCTCCTGATCATTTCGTGCGGCTGGAATCTGGATGATCGTCCTGCTCAACAGATCGACTGATGTCAAGAGCCGCGGTCATAGAGCAACCTGCCCTCTCGCATGACCTGGGCGATCACATGATTACGGGATCCTCAAGTCCAGGCTCACCGGGCAATGGTCGGAACCCATGACGTCCGGGTGGATGGCCACGTCCGCCACCCGGTCAACCAGGGGCCGGCTCACCAGGAAGTGGTCGATGCGCCACCCCACGTTCTTGGCCCGGGCGCCGCCCCGGGCGGTCCACCAGGTGTAGAGGCCCGGGACGCCGGGATTGCGCTCCCTCAGGATGTCCACCATGCCCTCGGCCAGGTAGGCCCGGAAGTCGTCCCGCTCCTCGTCGGTGAAGCCGGGGTTCGTGCGGTTGTCCTTGGGGCGCGCCAGGTCGATCTCCTCGGGGGCCACGTTCATGTCCCCGGCCAGGATGACCTTCTCCCCCAGGGCGTGGCGGGCCCGGATGGCGGCGGCCAGGTCCTGGGCGAACTGCCGCTTGTAGCCCAACCGGGCCAGGCCGGCGGAGGCGTTGGGGAAATAGCCGGCGATGAAGGTCAGGTCCCCCAGGGTGCTGATGATGATGCGTCCTTCGTGGTCGTAGGCTTCGATCCCCAGGCCCTTGGTGTGGCGCCAGCCCAGGGAGCGCTTGGTGAGGGTGGCCGAGCCCGCGTAGCCTTTCTTGCCGGAACTGGGGAACCAGCACACGTCGAAGGCGGATTCCAGGGCCCGGCGCACGCCCAGGTCCACCACGTCCCACTCGGCGCGGATCTCCTGCAGGGACAGCACGTCCGGATCCGCCTGCTCCAGCCAGTCCATGAAGCCCTGGCCGCACGATGCCCGGAACCCGTTCACATTCCAGCTGAAGAACTTCAGGGTCGTCTCGCTCACATTTCCCCCACCAGGCGCACCAATAGACGTTCCGACCGCCAGCGCACGCGGCCCAGGAGCAGGAAGGCGCCCCAGCCCCGGAGTCGTCCGTTCACGCGCAGGTGGGTGCCCCGCTCGTGGGGCATCACCCTCAGCGTGCCGTCCTCCACCGCTCCCAGGCTCCGGTGGTGCCAGCGCAGGACCAGCTCCTCCCCCTCCACCTCCATGGGCCGCAGGCCCGGGCAGGCCCTGAGGCAGGCCAGGGAGGCGGGATCGGCCAGGCGGGTCCGGAAGAGCGCCAGCGGTGCGTCGGTGAGGCGCTCTTCCTGGAACCGGAAGACAGGCTCTTTCATGGATCAGCGGACGACGTAGCCCGGCTTGGCATCATCCGGAGGGGCGATGAGGTAGGGCTTGTCGTCGGGATCGGCCGCGCACAGGAGCATGCCGTGGCTCACGCTCCCCATCATGGGGCGGGGGGCCAGGTTGGCCACCACCACCACCAGGCGGTTCACCAGCTGCTCCGGTTCATAGGTGACGCCGATGCCCCCCAGGATGGTCCGGGTCTCGAACCCCACGTCCACGGTCATCTTGATGAGCTTCTTACTCTTGGGCACCCGCTCGGCGGTGAGCACCCGGCCCGCCCGCAGGTCCATGAGGGCGAAGGTGCCGTATTCGATCAGGTCCTTCAGGGGCGGCAGTTCCTGGGGGGTCTGCGGCCGGGGCGGACGGGGCCTCCGCCGCGGGGCTGGTTGCTGCTTGCATCACGGCCTCCTTGTCGATGCGCTGGAAGAGGGGGTAAGGCTCCGCCACCGGGGCGGGGGCGGGCGCCTCGTACTGGAAGGACTCGAACCGCTGTTCGGCCACCTGCCCGGGCATGCCCAGGCTCTGCCAGAGCTTCTGGGCCAGTTCGGGCAGCACCGGCGCCGTCAGCACGGCAGTGGCCCGCAGCGCCCGGTAGAGCTGGCACAGCACCGTGTCCAGCTTGGCCTGGCCGGCGGGCACCTTGGCCAGCTTCCAGGGTTCGCCTTGACGATGTAGCCGTCCAGCTGGCGCAGGTAGGCCCAGAGCCGTTCCAGGGCGCCCTGGAAGTCGTTGGCCTCGGCCTTGGCCAGGTAGGCGGGCGCCAGCGCCCGTCCGGCCTGGAGCGCGTCCTGGTCGTCCGGATCCAGGTCCTGGATGGCCGGGACGATCCCCTGGCGGTAGCGGCGGAGCATGCTCAGGGTCCGGGACGCCAGGTTGCCGAGGCCGTTGGCCAGGTCGGCGTTCAATCGATCCATGAATCCCTCGAAAGAAAAGCTCCGGTCCAATCCTACTTGCATTTCCCGCAGGAAGAAGAAACGTACTGCGTCGTTGCCGAAGCTGAGCAGTTCATCGGGGCGCACCACGTTGCCCTTGGACTTGGACATCTTGTCCTCGCCCATGAGCCACCAGCCGTGGGCCAGGATGGTGCGGGGGAGCTGCTCCCGGAGGCGCCGGGGCAGCGGCCCGTCCAGGTCCTCCCCGGGCCGGCGGAACATGGCCATGAGGAAGGCCGGCCAGTAGACGGCGTGGAAGCGCAGGATGTCCTTGCCCACCAGCTGCACGGTGGGGGGCCAGAAGCCCTCCCGGCAGGCGGACAGGTAGTTGAGCAGGGCGTCGAACCACACGTAGACCACGTGCTTCTCGTCCCCGGGCACGGGAATGCCCCAGAAGATGCTGGTGCGGCTGATGCTCAGGTCCTGCAGGAAGCCCCGGGCGCCCCCGGGGGCCACGAACTGCTTCACCTCGTTCAGGCGGAAATCCGGCCGCACGAACTCCGGGTACTGGTCGTAGCAGCTGGACCAGCCAGTTCTCGTAGGCGGACAGCCGGAAGAAATAGCTCTCCTCCTCCAGCTCCACCAGCTGGTGGGCCAGCCCCTGGGCCTGCATCTCCTTGGCCTGGGTCTCGGTGACGTAGGCCTCGTCGCTGACCGAATACAGACCCCCGATAGGTGTCCTTGTAGATGTCCCCGGAGCCCAGCAGCTGGCGGAACCGGTCCTGGATCACCGCCTTGTGCTGGGCGTCGGTGGTGCGCACGAAGTAGTCGTTGGTGATGCCCATGCGCGCCCAGAGGTCGCGGAAGTTGGGCACCACCTCGTCGGCCAGGGCCTTGGGGGTGATCCCCCGGGCCGCGGCGGTCTTCTCGATCTTCTGCCCGTGCTCGTCGGTGCCGGTGAGGAAATACACCTCCTCGCCCATCATCCGCCGGTGCCGCGCGATCACGTCCGCCAGCACCGTGGTGTAGGTGTGGCCGATGTGGGGCCTGTCGTTCACGTAGTAGATGGGAGTGGTGATGTAGAAGCGTCGGGACACGGGAACTCCAGGTCCGGTTGGGTATTCGCCGCGCAGGAACGACCGGCGGGCGTTCCGCGGGAAGGCCGGGTCGGGGATCAGGGCTCGGTGACGGTGGCCTTGATGATCCGGTCGTTCTGCCGGATCGCCTGCACCACCTTGACGTCCTCTTCGCCCACGCACTTGCCGAACACCGTGTGGACCCCGTCCAGGTGGGCGACGTTGCGCCGGTCCCCGTTCACCACGAAGAACTGGCTGCCGCCCGTATCCTTGCCCGCGTGGGCCATGGAGACGGCGCCCAGCTCATGCTTGTGGGGGTTCCCGGCGGTCTCGCACTTGATCCGGTAGCCGGGCCCGCCGGTGCCGGGCATGCCCTTGGCGCCTTCCCGGGTGTTGGGGCAGCCGCCCTGGATGACGAAGTCGGGGATCACCCGGTGGAACGCCAGACCGTCGTAGAACCCCTCGGAGGCGAGCTTGACGAAATTGGCCACGGTTCCGGGAGCCTCCTCGGGGAACAGCTCCAGGTTGATGTCGCCCTTGCTGGTCTGTAATTGAACCTTGGTCATGGCCGCTCCGGATAAAAGACCAGAATAACCCAGGTCAGGCCGCAAGGGGACCACGGATCACCTGTGGCCAGGCTCGCGCAGAAACGCTAGGCTCTAGGAGTGCGACGATGGATAGCACGGCACCGCGAAGCATCCGCGGTCATGCCGCTGACGTTGGAGATCGAGATGAAGGGATTCCTGAGGCAGGCCGTGCCGGCCGTCATCGTCGCCGCGGGGCTGGGCTGCTCCAATCCCCGGCCCATCGTGCCGGAACGCCCGGTGCCCGCCGGCGCGGTGCTGTTCCTGTTCACCCGCAAGGTGGCGGGGCCGATCGACCTGACCGTGGACGGCACCCGGGTCCCGGTGCAGAGGACCGGCTCCAGGAAGAAATGCAAGCGCCTCCAGGTGAGCGGGTTGGCGCCTGGGCGGCACCGCTTCGTGCTGCTCAGCCCCCTGGAGGCCTTCGGCCCCGACCAGGTGGAAGTGGAGCTGGGCTCCGGCCAGGGCGAGTTCCGGGTGCTGTTCGCCCAGGACCTGAAATCGGTGCTGTACGGCAAGCCTGAACCGGCGCCGCCCGCCGCGGGCCTTCCCGGGGTCCAGGCCCTCCTCGAGCCTTGAGGACGGGACGCCGGCGCGGCCTGGGGCGGGTCCTGGCGGGCCTGGGCGGAGCCCTGGCCCTGGCCCTGGCCGGGTTCGTGGGCTACAAGGTGCAGTCGGTGGCCCGGGAACTGGTGGACCCCCCCTTCTACAAGCCCCAGTCCCTGGACCGGGTGGACGCCACCTACCGGGACCTGGCCCGGGGCGGTGACGCGGATCCGGGGGGGACCTGGGAGACCGAGTCCATGGGGACCCATGTCCTCTGGCGCCTGCGCCGGCGGACGCCGGCCCGGGGGATGGTCCTGCTGCTGCACGGGTTCGGCGACGACCGCTGGGGCACCAGCCCGGCGGTGCGCTGGTTCCCGGACCTGGACGCCGTCATCTTCACTTACTTCCGGCGGGACGAGGCCCTGCGGGCCGGGCGCAGGCCGCCCCCGGTGACCTTCGGCGCCCGGGAGTTCCAGGAGGTGGTGGACATCGTCCACGGCCTGGAGCTCCAGGGCACGCCCCGCAACCGGATCGTGCTCATGGGCCGCAGCCTGGGCGCCAGCGTCGGGCTGCTGGCCCTGGCCCGCCTGGAGCGGGAGGGGAAAGGCCCGCTGGGGGGCATCGTCTGGGAAGGGGCCCCGGCCAGCAGCCGGGATTTCGCCGAACGCCTGGTGCGCGGTCCCCGGGACCGGTTCTGGCACCCCCTGCTGGCCCCCTGCATCGGGGCCATGGCCAGCCGCTTGGCGGGCTGGAAGGCGCACTACCGGCCCGAGGACACCGACCTGCTGGCGCAGACCGGGGGCCTGACCTTGCGCACCCCTGCCCTGTGTTTCCTGGCCACCCAGGACCGGCTGGCCCCTCCGGAGGTGCAAAGGCAAATGGCCGGCCGGTTCGCCCGCATCCGGGTGCTGGAGGTGCCCACCTGGCACCTGCATTGCTCGGAGATCCTGGGGCCGGCCTACGCCACGGCCATCCAGGAAGCCACCCGGTCCTGGCTGCCCTGAAACAGCAGCGAGCGCCTGCCGGGTTCAGGCAGGCGCTCGCCTAATAAGAAAAAAATTACCGATGGTCTAATCGTCTATGAGCCGACTGCGAAGTTCCTTGCCGAGCTTGAAATAGACCACCCGCTTGGGAGGCACGTGGATGGACTGGCCGCTGCGGGGATTCCTGCCCTGCCGGGCCTTGCGGTCCCTCAGCCGGAACGAGCCAAACCCACGCAATTCAACCCCTTCACCCCGGTGCAGGGAGCCGACGATGCTGTCCAGGAAGGAATTGACCAGGATGTCCGCGTCCTTTTTCGGCAATTCCAGGTTTTCGATGAGGTGTTTAGACAGATCGGCCTTGGTGAGGGTTTCCATCGTCTCCATTGTATCCATTTGGTTCTCCAGACAGAGGAACGAGATACACGTTCACCATAAGATCCTCTAGTCCGTGCCCAGGTCAAGAGGACAAACGCTATTGAATAAAAAAATAGAGGGGGGCGGCCCCCCTCTATCCTCCTGGAACCAATCAAGATTGAAAGGATCTTGCAAGAGTTTATAAAAATTTTGTTGATGATAAAAACATTTTTAAGGTTGCTGGATGTATAAATATTCTAGTAAATCACTCAACCGTTGATCCAATCAAGTAACCACCGGGGTCCCTCGCCCGTTGCGCCACTCGGACGGTAGTCCCGCTCGGTGGCGGACCAATTCCCCGCCAGGTCCACGTGGGCCCAGGACTCGGTCTTGACGAAGTCCTTGAGGAACAGCCCGGCGGTGATGGCGCCGCCCCACTTGCTTCCGGTGATGTTCTTGATGTCGGCCACCTGGCTCTTCAGGCCCTCCCGGTACTCTTCCACCAGGGGCAGCTGCCAGAGGTATTCCCCGGACCGGGAACCGGCGTCCAGGATGCGCTCCACCAGCTTCTGGTCGATGCCCATGACTCCGGACACCCCGTCCCCCAAGGCCACCACGCAGGCGCCGGTGAGGGTGGCCAGGTCCACCACGTGGTCCGCGCCCAGCTCGGAAGCGTAGTGCAGCAGGTCGGCCAGGACCAGGCGGCCCTCGGCGTCGGTGTTCAGCACCTCGATGGTCTTGCCGCTGCGGGAGCGGATCACGTCCCCGGGCTTGTAGGCGTTGCCGGACGGCATGTTCTCCACCAGGCCCATGAGCCCGGTGACCGCCACCGGCACTTCCGCCTGGGCGCAGGCCACCAGGGTCGCCAGGACGATGGCGGCGCCGGTCATGTCGTCCTTCATGTTCTCCATCCCGTGGGCATCCTTCAGGGACAGGCCGCCCGAATCGAAGGTCACGCCCTTGCCCACCAGGACGATGTGCCGCTTGGGCTTCTCCTTGGGCTTGTAGTCCATCTTCACCACCCGGGGGGTGCGCTCGGAGCCCTTGCCCACCGCCAGCACGGCGTTGAAGCCGCCCTTCTGCAGCTCCTCGGGGCCCAGCACCTCGATCCCGAGCTTGTGCGCCTTGGCCAGCTTCTGGGCCTCGGCGGCGAACGCTTCCGGGTACAGGTCCCCGGCGGGCGTGTTGGCCAGGTCCCGCACCCGGTGGCACGCGGCCACCCCGGCTTCCACCTGGGGCAGCCGGCGGCGGGCCTTGCGGGTGTCGTCGCCGTTGGTGAACACTTCCACCCGCTCGAACCGCCTGGGCTCGGGGGCGCCCTTGCAGGCGGTGAAATCGTAGTCGGCCAGGAGGGCCCCTTCCAGGACCGCCACCTGCACTTCGTCGTGGTCCAGGGAAGAGGTGGAGGGGGAGACCACCCCCACCCGCTTCCAGCCGTTCTTGAGGGCCTTGCGGGCGGCGGTTCCCACCGCCTTGCGGATTTTGTTGTGGGTAACGGATTCTTCCTCCCCCAGACCCACCAGAAGCATCCAGCGAGAATCCTTGACGCCATTGGGATGGTGCAGGGGAACAACTTCAAGATAGTCGGCCTTGAAATCATTTTCGTCCATGACCTGCCGGGCCACTTTGCTGATGGCCAGAGGAAGCCGGTGCCTTTCCCTTCCCGAAAAAACGGGAACGATGAGCACATCGCCGGAGAAATCCTTCCCCGTCTGAGAGCTGATTTCGATGCTGGGCATAGCCGCTCCTTGGAGGTTCGGTAAGAGATCATAATACACTGTTGCCTGGACAACGAGGTTTTTTTCGTCCCTTGGGGGCCTGGACCGCCGAACCATTAGGGACCATTTTTTCGCGCCGGATTCCGGCCCCTGGGGAAAACCCTTGGAGGAATACGTGCCTCGCCCCGTCCCCTCCTTGCCAGGAGCCGGGTTCTTCCCCAAGCTGGGAAATGGAGCAAGGGATGCGCGACCGCGAACTCATCCAGCGCATCAAGGACGCCACCGACCTGGCCGCGCTGGTGGGACAGGCGGTGAAGCTGCGCCGCCAGGGCTCCGCCTGGGTGGGCCTGTGCCCGTTCCACAGCGAGCGCACCCCGAGCTTCCAGGTGCTGGCCGAGCGGGGCTTCTACCACTGCTTCGGCTGCGGCAAGCACGGCGACGCCTTCACCTGGCTGATGGAGCGGGAGGGCCTGGCCTTCCCCGAGGCCATGGAGCAGCTGGCCCGCAGCGCCGGGATCGAGATCCCCCGCCAGCGGGAGCGCCCGGCCGCGGAGCTGGACCTGGAAGCCCGCCTGCGCCTGGCCCTGGAGGCGGCCCAGGCCTTCTACCAGCGGCGGCTGGCGGACACCCCCAAGGCCCTGGACTACCTCAAGGGTCGCGGCATGAGCCCCGCCTTCACCCAGGAAAGCGGCCTGGGCTACGCCCCCGACGCCTGGGAAGCCCTGCTGGGGCACCTCAAGGGCCAAGGCTTCTCCCCGGAGGTCGCCGAGCAGGCGGGCCTGGTCTCCCGAAGCGAGCGGGGCAGCCCCATCGACTTCCTGCGCGACCGGCTGGCCATCCCCATCCTGGACCCCCGGGGGCGGATCATCGCCTTCGGCGGCCGGGCCTTCGGATCCAACCAGCCCAAGTACCTGAACACCCGGGAAACCCCCCTGTTCAGCAAGGGCAGCGTCCTGTTCGGCTTCCACCGGGCCAAGGGCCAGCTGCGGGACGGGGCCCTGGTGGTGGAAGGGTATTTCGACGTGCTGCAGCTGCACCAGCAGGGGCTGCACCAGGCGGTGGCCCCCCTGGGCACCGCCCTCACCGAGGGGCACCTGCAGCAGATCGGCCGCTTCACCAGGCGCCTGATCCTGTGCTTCGACGGGGACGCGGCCGGGCTGCGGGCCATGGAGAAGGGGCTCAAGCTGGCCCTGCCCCTGGGGTTCGACGTGCGCCTCCTGCTCCTGCCCCAGGGGGAGGACCCGGACACCTGGTGCCTGGCCCTGGGCGCCGAGGCCTTCCGGGAGCTCATCCGCAAGGCCCCGGACTGGACCAACTTCATCATCGACCGGGCCCAGGAGGGCAAGGACCTCAGGCGCACCAGCGAGCGCATGGAGATCCTGCGGGAGCTGGCGGGCTACCTGGCCTTCCTGCCCCCGTCCCCCGACCAGCGCGAGCTGTTTTCCAGCCTCGCCCACGGCCTGCAGATCCCTCTCCCGGAACTGGACCGGGCGGTCAAGGCCCGGTCGGCGGCCCTGGAGCCGCCCCCGGCCCCGGCCCCCCCGGCGGAAGCCAGGGCGCCGGTCCTGGAGGAAGTGGACAACCTGCTGCGGCCCCTGCTCATCCTCTGCCGGGAAGCGCAAGTCCTGGCGCGGGTCGCGGCCATGCCCCCGGCCTGGTGGGAATCCCTCAAAGGCGCGCCCCTGCTCCAGGCCCTGCTGGACGCGGGGGGCGACGCGACCGACCTGCCGCCCGAGGCCCTGGCGGCGCTGCGCGGGCTCGAGGCCAGCCGCGCGGCCTGGGACGAAGCCGACCTTGGGCCCGACTGGGTCTTCCTGAAGCTGGAACTGGGGTTCGTGGAGCGGGAGCGCCAGGCCATCAACCGGCAGCTCCAGGAACCCAGTGTGCAGGTGGATCCCGAACTGCTGGAGCGCCTACAGGTTAGCCAAAACGATCTGCTGCGGCGGCGGAACCAGGTCCGGGCCCGGATGGCCGCCATGCGGCGGACCTCGTTTTCCCGGTAAACGTTTGGACACAAAGGCGCATCTTAAGGGTGGAATGCCCCTTGCCAGGGCGCTCAGGACTTGTATACTGAATAGTTCCGGGTGGCTTGTCATGATGGGTTTTTCTTGCCCTCGAATGGCCGCTCCAGTTTCCAACGCGCGCATTACACCTTGGATCATGCGATCCCATGGTTCTTTGAGGTCTTGATGGTTCCGACCCCGGCCCGTGAAAGCTACTACCAGCTCACGAAAGCACTCATCAACAAGGGCAGATCCCGAGGATATGTCCTGATCGATGAGCTCAACCTGTTCCTTCCAGGCTCCGCCTCCTCCCCTGCGGACCTGGAAACCATCATGTCGATGTTCAGCAAGTTGTCCATCGGCGTGGGGGCGACCGAGGCGGAGGCCCTTCTTTCCCGGGACCAGTCGGAAGTGGAGAGCCTGTTCGCCGACGCCCCGCTCAAGTCCGAAAAGGAAATGGAGATCGACATCGACGGGGCGGACGGGGACAAGTTCAACGACCCGGTGCGGATGTACCTCAAGGAGATGGGCACCGTCCCCCTGCTCAAGCGCGAGGACGAGGTGGAGATCGCCAAGCGCATCGAGGTGGGGGTGCGCAGCGTCATGCGCGCCCTGTCCCGGTCCCGGCTCGCGGCCAACCTGCTCATCGACATCGGCAGGATGCTCAAGGAGAACCCGGGCAAGATCCGGGAGGTGGTCGGCCTTTCGGACGAGGTGGACGAGGACGAGGACGCGGAGAACACCTCGGCCACCCAGCACGTGCACCACCAGTTCGAGAAGCTGCTGGTGCACGAACAGGCCCTGCAGGAACTGCTGGAGCTCAAGGCCTCCGGCCGGCCGGTGCCCAGGAGGCGCAACCTGGACCGGGAGGTCCTGGCGGCCCGGGCCATGGTCAGCCGCCAGATCCGCCGCCTGGGGCTCAACAGCCTGGCGGTCACCCGGCTCATCGACAAGATCACCCATCACCACAACCAGGTGATGAACGGGGAGCGCAAACTGCGGGAGCTGCGGGACCGCATCAAGAACCCCGCCTTCACCAAGCTCAAGGAACGCTACCTGCACGACATCGAGCACATCGAGGCCGAGCTGGCGAGGTTTTTCGCCAAGTACGAGACCGAGAGCGAGCATTTCCACGCGGACTTCAACTCCCTCAAGCAGGCGGAAAGCATCAGCCGGTCCGCCAAGGCCGAGCTCATCGAGGCGAACCTGCGCCTGGTGGTGTCCATCGCCAAGCGCTACACCAACCGCGGGCTGCAGTTCCTGGACCTGATCCAGGAGGGCAACATCGGCCTCATGAAGGCGGTGGACAAGTTCGAGTACAGCCGGGGATTCAAGTTCTCCACCTACGCCACCTGGTGGATCCGCCAGGCCATCACCCGGGCCATCGCCGACCAGGCGCGCACCATCCGCATCCCGGTGCACATGATCGAGACCATCAACAAGCTGATCCGCACCCAGCGGGAACTGGTGCAGAAGCTGGGCCGGGAGCCCTCCAGCGAGGAGATCGCCCACGCCATGGACATGCCCGTGGGCAAGGTGCGCAAGGTCATGAAGATCGCCCAGGAACCCATCAGCCTGGAGACGCCCATCGGCGAGGAGGAGGATTCCCACCTGGGGGATTTCATCGAGGACAAGGGCGTGGTCTCCCCGGTGGAGCAGGTGGTGAGCCAGCGCCTCAAGGAGACCGTGAACCTGGTGCTCCAGACCCTCACCGAGCGGGAGGAGAAGGTCCTGCGCATGCGCTTCGGGGTGGGCGACGAGGCTTCCGAACACACCCTGGAGGAAGTGGGCAGCGAATTCGCCGTCACCCGCGAGCGCATCCGCCAGATCGAGAGCAAGGCCCTGAGAAAGATCCGGCATCCCCGGTACTCCAAGACCCTGAAAGCTTTCCTGGGCTGAAAAAAAAGTTTTCCTTGAATTATACAATTATTTCAATTCCTACCCTGCGTCCTCGTCTACTCCTGCATTGACTTCCCGGTGTCTCCAAGGGACGCTCATGGTGAGGACCTGCCGTGCTCGCCAAGGACCAGACCCTGGGGAAATACCTGATCATCGACCGCCTCGGCGCGGGGGGCTTCGGATCGGTGTACCTGGCCCAGGACCGGCTGCTCAACCGCAAGGTGGCCCTGAAGGTGCCGCACCACCAAGGGGATGAGCAGGGGCTGCTGCTGGAGCCCCGGATCATGGCGGCCCTCAAGCACCCCAACATCGTCGAACTGATCACCGTGGAGAAGAAGGACGACACCTTCTTCATGGTGCTGGAATACGTGGACGGGGAGAGCCTGGACAAGCTGATCCGGCGGGAGCGCACCCTGGAGCCTGGGCGGGCCCTGGAGATCGGCATGGACGTGTGCGCGGCCATCGGCTTCGCCCACGCCAACCAGGTGATCCACCGGGACCTGCGCCCCGCCAACATCCTGATCACCCGGGACGGGGTGGCCAAGGTGACCGATTTCGGCACCAGCCGGTTCCTGGAGATGCAGCGGGACGGTTTCGCCCGCACCCGCATCGGCTCGCCCCCGTACATGGCGCCCGAGCACTTCCGGGGCCGGGCGGTGTTCCAGAGCGACCTGTGGTCCCTGGGCATCACCATGTATGAAATGCTCACGGGCGCCGTGCCCTTCTACGACGCGGACCCGGTGAAGATCGCCCAGTCCTTCACCAGCAACCCCGTCGTCCCTCCCCACCTGCGCAACAACGCCGTGCCCAAGCCCCTGAGCGAGGTGGTGATGAGGGCCCTGGCCGTCAACCTGGGGGACCGGTACCTGTCCGCCCACGAGTTCCTCAAGGCCATGCGCGCCCTCAAGGAGGGCATGACCAAGGAGACCCGGCCAGTGGGGACCGCCATCCTGGGGGCCCACCTGAACAGCCCCGGCGGCCAGGCCCAGCGCGGCCCCTCGTCCACTCAGCAGCGGCTGTGCCGGTTCTGCTACCGGCCCCTGCCGCGCCTGGCGCTCACCTGCCCCGCCTGCGGCGAGAAGAACGCGTGATGGGACCCCGCTGATGGACCTGCCGGCCGCCCCAAGCCCAGCACGCGGGCTCTGGTCCCGGCGCTGGATCCGCCGCCTCACCTATGTGATCGTGGCCGGGGCCGCCCTGGCCGGGGCCGGCGCGTGGCTGGTCCAGCGCCCGGCCGTGGACCGGTGGCTCATCGGCAAGCTGGATGCCCTGGCCAGGGAGGAATGCGGCCTGGGCGTGCAGGCCGAGAGCCTGGAGATCCACCCGTTCCAGGGCCGGATCCTGCTGCACAACCTGGCGCTGGGCGACGACCTGCTCCGGGCCCGGCTGCTGGAAGTGGACCTGGAGTGGGCCACCCTGCTCCATGCCCCGTACCTGCGCCGGGTCATCCTGCAGGAACCGGTGCTGCGCCTGGACCGGGCGCGCCTGGCCCGGATCCGCCTCAAGGAACACCCCCCGAGCAGCCGCACGCCGCAGGTGCGCCTGGACCGGCTGGAGATCCGGGACGGCCTGGTGCAGGTGCGGGAACCCGCCTGGGGCTTGCCCCGGGGGGATTTCCACTTCCAGGTGGCTGGCCGGGGGGTGATGGCCAACCAGATGTGGGTGGATCTGCGGGTCACCAGCATGGCGCTGGGCCAGCCAGGGGAGGCCCTGGAAGGAGACCTGGCGGTGGCCGCCGACCTGACCGAGCGGAAGGTGGACGTGCAGCACGGCGAGGCGCGGCTGGGGGACAACCGCCTGAGTTTCAAGGGATCGTACCTGTTCCCCAGGCACCTCCTCAACGTGGCCGCCAGCGGGCACCTGGACCTGGTGCAGGCCCAGCGCCTGGCCGGGCCGGGCCGGCCCCCGGAAGCCTGGGGCCAGGTGGATTTCCAGGCCCAGGCGGCGGGCACCCCGAAGTCCCTGGACTGGTCCGGATCCATGCAGGGCCAAGGCCTGCGCGCCAAGGGGCTGCCCCTGCAGGCGGGCCGGCTCACCCTTTCGGCCCGGGGCGGACCCGGGGAGGTGCGCCTGGAACGCCTGGAATGGTCCGGCCCGGACGGCAAGGCCGAGGCGTCCGGCACCTGGACCGCCCGGGACGGCTACCGGCTGGAAGCCAAGGTCCGGAACGTCCCGGTGGCCCCGGAGGCGGGCTGGGCCCGGGCGGAGTTCCTCAAGGGGCTGGTGGCGGAGTTTTCCGGGGAGGCCAAACTGCCGCCCGGACCTGGCGGCACGCCCTGGTCCCTGCCCGGACTGGAGCGCCTGTCCTGCCACGCCTCCGGCCAGTTCCTGCAGGGGGACCGGAAGGTGGGCAGGCTGGAAGCGGACCTGGAGGAACGCCGGTGGCGTGCCACCCAGGTGCAGCTGGACCTGCCCGAGTTGACCTTCCAGGGCTCGGCGGCCGGCGTCCTGGGGCGGCGCGGGCTGGACAGCCTGGAGGCGGAGGCGGACCTGGAGACGGACGCCCGGGATGCGGCCGGAATGCTCCTGGCCTGGGGGGTCGGCATGGAGGGCGCGCCCGGAAAGCGGGTGCCCCTGGACATGGCAGGCCGCACCCAGGTTTCCTGCCGGCTCGGCTGGGAGGCGAGCACCGGGATCCAGCTCAGCGGCCAGGTTGACGTGGAGGGGCCCCGCTGGCACGGAGCCAGGGCGGACCGCATGGCGGCCTCGGTGAGCATCGACCGGGACGTGCTGCGGGTGTCGGACATCTCCCTGAGCAAAGGGGACGGCAGCGCCTCGGGGAACTTGTGGCTCACCTGGGCGGACCTGCCCAAGGGCAGCGACCAGATCGACATGACCTACCAGGCTTCCCGCCTGCCCATCCGGGAAGGCCTGCGGGCCGCGGACCTGGGGGACCTGCCGCTGGACGGCGTGGGCGGCGGCACCGTGCGCCTGCACGGGCCGTTCGACCACATCCTCATGGAGGGCCAAGGCCAGGCCCAGGATGGCCAGGCGTTCGGGCTGAATGTGCCGGCCGTGCGGGCGGACTTCGCCATGGACATCGACGGGGAACGGCTGCAGGTCACCCACGTGCGGGTGGCGGACGCCCCGGAGCACCTGGACGCGGACCCGGGCGCCTCCGCCGGCCCGCTGGCCCTCCAGGGCGCCCTGGACATGGACCTGAAACGGGAAACCTGGAAGGTGGACCTGCAGGGCCAGGTGGATTCCAGGCTCCTGGGACTGCCCGGCCCCCGGTTCCAGGCCCAGGTGGACGCGCACCTGGACGGGCCCTACACCGCCCCTCTGGGCCCCATCCGCGTCCCCCCCGGCCAGGTGCATATCACCGGGGGGCGCTTCGCCCAGGGGGACCAGACCGTCGAGGGCCTGGAAGCCTCGGCCCTGTTCCAGGACGGCCGGCTCACGGTGCACGCCGGGCTGGCCGGGAAACCCAGGGAGCTGGTGGACCTGGAGGCGGTGCAGCAGGGCGCGGACCGGGCCACCGGCAGCCTCGCGGTGAACCTGGGCCCGGATTCCGCCGATACGGCCCAGTTGGCGTCCCGGCTCACCGGCAACTTCCTGAAGGACGCCCGTTGCACGTTCTACGCCCAGGGGGACTGGAATGCCAAGGGGCTCCAGTGGCGGGGCACCATGGACCGGCTCAGCAGCCAGTTCGAGGGCTTCAGCCTGGTCCAGTCCCGTCCGGGCAAGTTCCAGGGCGATCTCGCCGGCATGGACGTGGACCTGGAACTGGAAGGGCGGACCCCCGCGGGGCCCGGGGCGGCCCCGGTGTCCCAGGGCGCCGCCTACCCCCTGCACCAGCGCGCCCCGGGCCACCGGGCGGCGGTGGCCGCCTCCAACATGACCTTGAGCGGGCACCTGCCCTTCTCCGGCCAGGGGACCATGGCCCTGGAACTGGCCGGAGCCTCCAACCTGGCCAACCTCAAGACCCTCATGGACCGGGTGGTGCAGCCGGGGCAGTACAGCCTCATGGCGGACCTGCACCCCGAGGGCAGCGCCCAGTTCGACCTCAAGCTGGGCGGGACGTTCTCCGAGACCACCCTGGACGGCACCCTGACCCTGACCGGCGGGCGGGCGGTGGTGCACAGCTACCCCCTGAGCCTGGAGAACCTGGACTTCACCGCCCAGTTCCAGGGGCGGGACATCATCATCCCCAAGTCCGCGCCCCTGCGGGGCACCCTCGCCCAGGGCGCCCTCACCGCCTGGGGCCGGGTGTCCTGGCACCTGGGCGGCATCTCCTCGTACGACCTGCACGCCAGCGTGGAGAATTTCCAGATGCGGGACATCCCCACCGGCTTCGAGGTCCTGGGCAGCCTGGACGCCAACCTCAAGGGCAGCGACCAGAACGGCGGGCTCCTCAGCGGCAGCATCTGGGCCCAGCGCACCCTGTACCGGGCCGAGATCAACCTGTCCGACCTGATCCTGGCCAACGGCCTGGGGGCGGTGACCGGCCTCACCACCACCGACCCCTCGGACCCCCTGAACCGCATCGACCTGGACCTGGACGTGAACCTGGGCGAGCCCTGGGAACTGGACACCAACCTGCTCAAGCTCCAGGGCCGGTTCCGGGGACCGTTCCGGATCCGCGGCAACCTGGCCCAGCCGGGCCTGCAGGGGCGCATGGAGCTGCTCCCGGGCGGGCGCGTGGTCAACGTGTTCCCGGCCGGGGACATCATCCTGGAGCGGGGCACCGTGGACTTCCAGGACCCGACCGCGTTCAACCCCTCCATCGACGTGCAGGGGCAGATCGACATTCCGCCGTACCTGGTGACCTTGACCATCAACGGCACCCTGGACCACCTGGAGGCCCACCCGTATTCCACCCCGTCCCTGCGCCAGGACGAGATCTTCGCCATCCTCATCAATCCCTCCGCGGTGACCACCGTGGGCGGCCCGCCCGGCACCAGCTCCCAGACCGCCATGAACTCCGGCCTGGCCAGCACCGGCAGCGGGCTGCTCACCTCCCTGGCCCTGGCCAACTTCCAGGAGCAGCTGCGCCGGAACCTGAACCTGGACCGGGTGAACGTGGCGGTGCGCACCGAGACCGGCACGCCCGAGGCCACCCTCACGGTGGGCAAGACCGTCAACGTGTTCGGCTACCACACGCCCCTGGTGTTCACCCGGGACAAGCAGGGTGAAGTGACCACCATCAGCGGCCAGGTGGAGTGGCGGTTCGGCAATTTCGTGTTCCGCCTGGGCGCCAGCCAGAGCACCGCCGACAGCATGGCCCCGTCCGGCGAGATCCGCCACACCTGGAGTCCCCGATGATCGTCGTGCGCGCCTTCGCCCGCTACCGGGAAACCCTCGGCTTCGAGCGGCTGGAGCGGCCCCTGCCGGACCCGCCCACCCTGGGCGCCCTGCTGGCGGATCCCCGCCTGGCGGGGCTTCCCGCGGACGCCCTGTTCGCGGTGAACCGGGCCTTCGCCGGGCGGGACGCGGCCCTGAAGGACGGGGACGAGGTGGCGCTCATGCCGCCCGTGAGCGGCGGCTGACCAATCCGGACGGGACTGGTAGTCTGAAAGGCAGGTACCGGGCGCAGGCTCCAGCCTTCCCGCCCGGGGAGCACCGGAGCCATCATGAAGCGCGATCTGATCAAAGCCATCCTCGCCCGGGCCGCCGCCGGCGGCGAAGTGACCGTCATGGGCTGGGCCCGGGCGGTGCGGGCCCAGAAGCAGGTGGTGTTCATCCAGGTGAACGACGGCTCCTGCCTGGCCAACCTGCAGCTGGTGGTTCATCCGGACCATCCCCAGTTCGAGCGCCTGGGCCGGCTCAGCCAGGGCGCCGGGCTCAAGGCGGTGGGCGAGCTGGCGCCTTCCGCCGGCTCCGGGCAGGCGTTCGAGGTGGTGGTGCGGGACGTGACCGTCTACGGCGAAGCCGACCCGGCCGCCTACCCCCTGCAGAAGAAGCACCACAGCTTCGAGTTCCTGCGCGAGCAGGTGGCGCACCTGCGGCCCCGGACCCGCACCTTCGGAGCGGTCATGCGGGTGCGCAACGCGCTGGCCCGGTCCATCCACGGCTTCTTCCAGGGGCGGGGGTTCCTGTGGGCCCACACGCCCATCATCACCGCCTCGGACTGCGAGGGCGCCGGACAGATGTTCCGGGTCTCCACCCTGGACCCGCTCCATCCCCCCTGCCTGCCCGACGGCAGCGTGGACTTCTCCCAGGATTTCTTCGCCAAGCCCGCCTACCTCACCGTCTCCGGGCAGCTGGCCGGGGAGACCATGGCCCTGGCGCTCTCCAGCATCTACACCTTCGGCCCCACCTTCCGGGCCGAGAACTCCAACACCACCCGCCACCTGTCGGAGTTCTGGATGGTCGAGCCGGAGGCCGCCTTCTACGACCTGCAGGACAACATGGACCTGGCCGAGGACTTCCTCAAGCACCTGTTCCGCACGGTGCTGGACGAATGCGCCGAGGACATGGCGTTCTTCGCCGAGTTCGTGGAGAAGTCGGCGGTCTCCACCCTGGAGCACATCGTCACCAGCCCGTTCGAGCGCCTCACCTACACCGAAGCCATCAAGGTGCTGGAGCAGAGCGGCGAACCGTTCGAGTTCCCGGTGCGCTGGGGCATGGACATCCAGACCGAGCACGAGCGCTACCTGGCGGAAAAGCGCATGAAGCGGCCCGTGATCGTCACCGACTACCCCAAGGACATCAAGGCCTTCTACATGCGCCTGAACGACGACGACCGGACCGTGCGCGGGATGGACGTGCTGGTGCCCCGCCTGGGCGAGATCATCGGCGGCAGCCAGCGCGAGGAGCGCCTGGACGTGCTGGAGCGGCGCATGGCCGAGATGCGCCTGGACGCGGAAACCTACAGCTGGTACCTGGACACCCGCCGGTTCGGCAGCGTGCCCCACGCGGGCTTCGGCCTGGGCTTCGAGCGCACCGTGCAGTTCGTCACGGGCATGGGCAACATCCGGGACGTCATCCTCTACCCGCGCACCCCCAAATCCGCCGCCGTGGGCTGAACGGGCGTCCGCGGGCGCCCCGCGGGGAACTGGCCCCGGGGGCCTGCAACAGCCTCGAAACGGGATCCGGCTAGCGGAACAGCACCTTGGCCTTCAGGACGGTCTCGGAGACCCCCCAGGCCAGGGGAATGCCCACCCACAGCCAGTCCAGCAGCATGGGCCAGGTGGAATGCTTCGGCTTCTTGTCCATGGTTCCTCCAGGGTCAGGCCGCGGCCCGATGGGTTTGGAAGCGGGCCTCGACGGCGGTGATGAGCTGGTTGCTCACGAAACCGAGCACCAGCAGGCCCGCCATCAGGTACATGGTGATCGAATAGGCTTGGGCCGGAGGGACCCCGTGGTTGACCTGGTACTGGCGGATGTAGTTCACCAGCACGGGGCCCGCCAGCCCGGCCGCGGACCAGGCCGTGAGCAGCCGGCCATGGATGGCGCTCACCTGGTCGGTGCCGAAGATGTCGCGCAGGTAGGCCGGAATGGTGGCGAAGCCGCCCCCGTACATCGACATGATCACCGCGTAGGCGCCCACGAACAGCACCACGCTGCCGATGCGGCCAGTGGTGGGGGTGAGCGCATAGAGCGCCGCGCCCAGGGCGAAGTAGATGGCGTAGGTGGGCTTGCGTCCCAGGTAGTCGGAGGCGGAGGACCACAGGAACCGTCCCGCCATGTTGAAGAGGCTCAGCAGCCCCACGAACCCGCCGGCCGCCGCCGCGGAGATGCGCCCCTTGAACATCTCCTGGATCATGGGCGAGGCCTGGCCGAGCACCCCGATGCCCGCGGTCACGTTCAGGAACAGGACGAACCACAGGAGGTAGAACTGCCGGGTGCGGATGGCGTCGTCCGCGCTGACGTTGCCCGTGGTGACCAGCTTCTGGGGCTTGGCCGGCGCCGAATAGCCTTCAGGCATCCAGCCGGCCGGCGGCACCCGGACGGTGACCACCCCCAGCATCATGAAGGCCAGGTAGATCAGCCCCATGGTCACGAAGGTCTGCCAGACCCCCGCGGAGGTGGCCGACTGGAAGTGGCCCATGAGCGCCACCGCCAGGGGCGAACCGATCATGGCGCCGCCGCCGAAGCCCATGATGGCCATGCCCGTGGCCATGCCCGGGCGGTCCGGGAACCAGGTGATGAGGGTCTTCACCGGGGACACGTAGCCCAGGCCCAGGCCGACTCCGCCCAGCACCCCGTAGCCCACGTAGACGATGGCGATGTCGTGCATCGCCACGCCCAGGGCCGCCACCAGGAAGCCGCCGGAGAAGCACAGGGCGGAGGCCAGCATCGCCTTGCGCGGCCCGGCCCGCTCCACCCACTTCCCGCCGAAGGCGGCGGAAAGGCCGAGGAACAGGATGGCGAAGCTGAAGATCCACCCCAGGGCGGTCAGCCTCCAATCATCCGGGGCCGATCGGGTGATCCCCATCAGCCGGGTCATGGGCAGGTTGAATACGCTGAAGGCGTAGACCTGCCCGATGGCCAGGTGGATGGAGAGCGCGGCCGGCGGCACGAGCCACCGGTTGTACCCCGGTCCAGCCACAGTCTGTTCGCGTTCCAGGAACTGGAGCATGTGGACCTCCTTATGAATGTTGTCAAACATGAGATTGAGTCTCCCGCTCAATCAAATTTGGCTTAACATTTTTAGTTGGAGATTGCAAGAACTCTAGTGGAAAAAAGATTGATCTTGAAAACATGAATAATAAATGAGCAACGCCATCGCCCACGTCCCGATCCAGCGCATCCTCGGTGCAGCCCGGGTCGATCTCGTGGACGACCTGGCCGTGGAGGAGCCGCTGGAAATCCAGCTGGAACACGCGGGTCAGCGGCGCAGCCTGTCCATCACCATGCGCACCCCGGGACACGACCAGGAGCTGGCGCTGGGCTTCCTCTGGACCGAGGGGATCCTCCGCAGCCTGGAGGATCTGCGCCAGGTGCGGTCCGTGAGCCAGTCCCCCTGCCGGACCAACCTGGTGCGGGTGGCGCTCCAGGACCACGTGGTGGTGGACCTGGACCGGCTGGAGCGGCACTTCTACACCACCTCCAGCTGCGGGGTCTGCGGCAAGGCCTCCATCCAGGCGCTGCGGGCCCAGAGCGCCTTCCCGCCCTGGCCGGAGGGGTCACCCCCGTTCTTCCCGGCCAGCCTGCTGCACAGCCTGCCGGCCCGGCTGCGCGCGGCCCAGGAGGTGTTCGCCACCACGGGCGGACTGCACGCCTCCGCCCTGTTCGACCGGTCCGGGGAGTGCCTGGTCCTGCGCGAGGACGTGGGGCGGCACAACGCCCTGGACAAAGTCATCGGCCGGGCCCTGCTGGACGGCCAGCTGCCCTTGCGGGACCGTCTGCTGCTGGTGAGCGGGCGGGTCAGTTTCGAGCTGGTCCAGAAGGCGTCCATGGCCGGCCTGCCGTTCCTGGGCGCCGTGGGCGCGCCTTCCAGCCTGGCGGTGGACCTGGCCCGGGAAGCCGGCATGACCCTGGTGGGCTGGCTCCGGGACGGGCGCTTCAATGTCTACACCGGAGCCTGGCGGCTCACTTGCATCGGGAGGTCCCATGTCCCGTCGGCCTGAACTGGTTCCAGAAGAAACCGCGGCGCCCGGGGTGTCGGCCCCGCCCGCCGTCTCCGGCGGGCTGCCGGCCATCCTCTCGGCCACCCGGCACGCCCTGGCGGAAATGGGCCCCTTCCGGGCCGTCCAGGAACTGGCCAAGGTGAACCAGCGCGGCGGGTTCGACTGCCCGGGCTGCGCCTGGCCGGACCCCGACGACCGGCGCGAGCTGGTGGGCTTCTGCGAGAACGGCGCCAAGGCGGTGGCCGAGGAGGCCACCTCCCGGAGGGTGACGCCGGAATTCTTCGCGGCGCATTCCGTGGCCGAGCTGGCCGGGTGGTCCGATCACGACCTGGGCAAGGCGGGCCGGCTCACCGAGCCGATGCTGCTGGAGCAGGGCGCCGGCCACTACCGGCCGGTGGCCTGGGACGCGGCCTTCGGGGTCCTGGCGGAGGAGCTCCGGGCCCTGCCGTCGCCGGACCAGGCGGTGTTCTACACCTCGGGACGCACCAGCAACGAGGCCGCCTTCGTCTACCAGCTGTTCGTGCGCATGTTCGGCACCAACAACCTGCCGGACTGCTCCAACATGTGCCACGAGTCCAGCGGCCTGGCGCTGAAGGAGGTGCTGGGCAACGGCAAGGGCTCGGTGACCCTGGAGGATTTCCGGTACGCGGACTGCATCCTGATCATGGGCCAGAACCCAGGCACCAACCACCCGCGCATGCTCGCCACCCTCCAGGAGGCCGCCCAGCGGGGAGCCCGGATCGTCAGCCTCAACCCGCTGCTGGAGACCGGCATCAAGTCCTTCATCCACCCCCAGAAGTTCTGGACCTGGCTGGGCAACGGCACCCCCATCGCCACCCTGCACCTGCCGGTGGCGGTGAACGGTGACATCGCCGCCCTGAAGGGGCTCATGAAGGAGATGCTGGAGGCCGAGGACCGGGCTCCGGGGACGGTGTTCGACCAGGAATTCATCGCCGCCCGCACCCACGGTTTCGAGGCTCTGGTGGAGGACCTGCGGAGCACCTCCTGGGAGGAGATCACCGCGGGCTCGGGCCTGGAGCGGGAGCGGCTGCGGGCGGCCGCGGACCTGCTCATGGCCTCCCAGGCCACCATCGCCTGCTGGGCCATGGGCCTCACCCAGCAGTCCCACGCCGTGGACTGCATCCAGGAGGTGGTGAACCTGATGCTGCTGCGGGGCCAGGTGGGGCGTCCGGGGGCCGGCGTCTGCCCGGTGCGCGGCCACAGCAACGTCCAGGGCGACCGCACCATGGGCATCTTCGAACGGCCCGCCACCGCCTTCCTGGACGCCCTCCAGCGGACCTTCCGGTTCGACCCGCCGCGCCGCTACGGCTACGACGTGGTGGAGGCCATCCGCGCCATGCACGAAGGCAAGGTGGGAGTGTTCTTCGCCCTGGGCGGCAACTTCCTCTCCGCCACCCCCGACACCGAGTACACCGCCGACGCCCTGCGCCGCACCCGCCTCACGGCCCAGGTCTCCACCAAGCTCAACCGGTCCCACCTGGTCACCGGCCGGCGCGCGCTCATCCTGCCCTGCCTGGGCCGCACCGAGATCGACCGGCAGGCCGGGGGCGAGCAGATGCTCAGCGTGGAGAACTCCATGGGCTTCGTGCACGCCTCCCAGGGCAACCTGGCGCCGGGATCGGCACACCTGCGCAGCGAGGTGGCCATCGTGGCCGGGCTGGCCGAGGCCGCGCTCCGGGGCCGGGCGGACCTGCCGCAGCTGGACTGGGGGGCCCTGGCGGCCGACTACGACCGCATCCGCGACCGGGTGGAGCAGGTGGTGCCCGGATTCGAGCGGTTCAACCAGCGCCTGCGCCACGGCGGGTTCCACCTGCCGCACGCCGTGCGCGACCACCGCCGCTTCGACACCCCCAGCGGCAAGGCCGAGTTCACCGTCCACCCCATCCCCAGGCTGGACCTGCCGGAGGGCTGCCTGCGGCTCATGACCCTGCGCAGCCATGACCAGTTCAACACCACCATCTATGGCCTGAACGACCGCTACCGGGGCGTGAGCAAGGGGCGGCGGGTGGTCTTCGTGAACGAGGCCGACCTGGACCGCCGGGGCCTGCTCCCCGGCCAGCGGGTGGACATCACCAGCCACTTCCAGGGCGAGACCCGCAAGGCGGAGGGTTTCCTGGCGGTGCCCTATGACATCCCCGAAGGCTGCGCCGCGGCCTATTTCCCCGAAGCCAACGTGCTCGTGCCCATCGGCAGCGTCGCCGCCAGGAGCAACACCCCGGCCTTCAAGAGCCTGGTGGTGACGATCGCTCCCGGCTGAGCGGGGTGTCCGCGGATCATTTGTTCATGCTGCGGATCTTCGGGGTGCCTTTCACCGCGGCCTTCAGGTCCGGATCGATGCCGACCAGGTCCAGGACCTTCCGGGTGACCAGCTCATCCACGGCCTTGGCGTCGCGGATGGGCACCGGGTAGCGCACCAGCAGTTCCAGTCCGGCGTCGCCGAGCTGCATGCGCGTTTCCGGCCGGGGCGCCTCCACCTGGATCTCCCCGCGCTGGGCTATGACCTCGTGCTGCCGTTCCATCTCCACCCGATGGCCCGCATAGGCCTCCTCCACGATGCCCAGGAGCTTGTCCTGGACCGCCTGGTGGTCGCCTTCCGGGACGAGGGCCACCACCATCTCGTGCCAGGCGTACTCGGCCCCCGGGATCTGCCGGAACAGCGGCGTGCCGGCCTGGAACAGGACCGAGTTGGAGAACACCACGATCCGCCCGGTGGGCCGGAAGTCCATGCCGGTCCCGGCCAGCTCCATCAGGTAGAACCGCACCAGGCCCACGTCCAGCACGTCGCCGGTGGTCCCGGCGATGGTGATCCGGTCCCCGACCCGGATGCCGTAGCGGCCGATGATGAGGAAATAGGCCGCCACCGAGAGCAGGACCGCCTGCAGGCCGACCGCGATGCCGGCCGTGATGAAGCCGGCGAAGGTGGCCAGGGAGCTGAAGTCGGTGACGAACCCCAGGACCACCACGATCACGATCAGGAGTCCGGACACCACCCGGCGCAGGACCAGGAACTGCCGGCGGCGGCGCGGCTCCTGCACGTACCGGAAGGTGACCCGGCGCCAGGCCTCGGACAGGGCCAGGATCAGCCCGAGCACCACCAGGATCACCGCGACCCGGCCGAGCACGGCCCGCAGCACCCGTCCCGAGGCGCGCTGGACCAGGTCCCGCCACCGCTCCAGGTTGGCCTTGCTGTCGTCCAGCAGCAGGGTCTCCTGGCTGAGCGGCAGCAGGGCGCCGGCGAGCCCCTTGAACCGGTCGGTGAGGGCGCGCTCGGACTGGATCTCTGCCTTGATCTCGGCCGCGCTCCCGTCCGCCGGCAGCGGCCGGTCGGCCTGCGCCTGGCTTTCCTGGATGGTGCTCCGGAGGGCATCGCGCAGCGGGGTGCGGGTCTTCTCCACCCCGACCCGGAGCCGGTCGGTCCGCTCCAGGAGGTCCTTGATCTTCCGTTCCGAGGTCATGCAGTCGTACAGGCTCGCCACCTGGCTGAGCAGGCCGCCCGAACTGGCGAACGCGGGCCGGGCCGGGCCGGCGCCGGCCGCCGCCGCGGCCGGCTTGGGCGCGTCCGTCCCCTGGCCGAGCGCCTCGGGGACCGTCCGGGCCAGCTGGTCGATGGAACCCGCGAGGTCGCCGGCGGTCCCGCCATTCTCCGCCGCGAACGCCTTCATCTTCCGGATGGCGTCCAGGAGCGCCTGCTGGAGGTCCAGCTGGCCCCTGGCCCGCGCCACCTGGGCCTCCAGGTCGGCCCGGCGAGCGCCGGCGAGGCTGGGGAGCTTCGCCTCCAGGGCCGCGACCTGGGCCTGGAGGTCCTGCACCTTGGCGGCGGTGCGCGCCTCCGCCTGGGCCCGGCGCTGGGCCCGGTCGTTCCCGCCGGCCCCGGGCCTGGCGTTCTCCTGGGCCTTGACCAGCACGGCCCCGGCCCGGGCGGACTGGAACGCCAGCTTCACCACCTGGGCGGCCAGGCTCTGGGCCTGGTCCTGGTAGAGCACCTCGCTGGGCAGTCCCAGCATCTGGATGTCGGTGGTGATGTGGCCGTACCAGGAGACCACCGCGTTCAGATGGCGCAGGAGGTCCTGGCCGTCCAGCGCCACCGGCGCCGGGCCGGCCTGAACCGCCGGGCCGGCCGCGGGGGCCGGCGCCGCCGTCGCAGCCGGGGGCGCGCCCGGGGCCGCGGCAGGCTGCGGCGCCTGGGCCCAGGCCGCGGCGGCGCACCACAGGCAGGAGGCGAGCCCCAGGCCCTGCAGCAGGGCTTCGGCGGTTCTGCTGGCAATCGCAAGCGCGTGGGGTCGCATGGGTCGCTCCAGAGGCGGGTCGCTGAGGACTTGCCATTCCCAAGATGCCAGCGATGCCCGCCGGCTGCACCCCGCGCTTGCCGATTTTTCCACAGGCATTTTTAATTGTTGCCACTGCAACTAGTTTTCCAGGGTGGACGCGGGCGTCCGGCCCCGTTAGCATCGGGTCATACGAACACCCCGGACAAGGAGATTTCCCGTTGGATTTGGTGGGGAAAGTGCTGGCCCTCGGTTCCGCGGTGTTCTGGGCCGTGGCCGTCATCCTCTTCAAGAAGGCCGGGGCCTCCATCCGCCCCCTGGCCCTCAACTGGTACAAGACCGCGCTGACCGTCCTGCTGCTCCTGCCCTGCCTGTTCCTGGAGGGACTGGACGGGATCGCCGGGAGCCGCCTGCTGCTGGTGTTTCTCTCCGGCGTCCTCGGCATCGCCGTGTCGGACACCCTCTTCTTCGTCGCCCTGGACCGCCTCGGGGCTTCCCGGACCGCCATCGTGGACTGTTTCTACACCCCTTCCGCGATGCTCGCGGCCTGGGTCATGCTGGGCGAGTGGCCCCGCACCGTCCAGGTCGCCGGGGGGCTCTGCGTCGTCACGGCGGTGCTGGTGGTGTCCCTCGAGCGGGGCCAACCGCACGCGAAGCTCGACCGGAGCCGGGTGGTCACGGGTTTCCTGGCGGGGGCCGCGGCCATGATGGTGATGGGGGTCTCCATCACCATCATGAAGCCGGTCCTGGAACGCCATTCCCTGTGGGTGGTCACGGAGCTGCGCAGTGTGGCGGCCCTGGCGGCGCTCACGGCGATGATGGTCCTGCGCCAGGACCGGCGGGAGCTGTTCGCCTCCCTCACCGGGCACGGGGCCTGGCGCCACGCCCTGCCGGGCTCGTTCCTGGGCAACGTCCTGGCCATGACCCTCTGGGTGGGCGCCTTCAAATACACCTCCGTCAGCTCGGCGGCGATCCTGAACCAGACCAACATGGTCTTCGTGGTGGTCATGGCCACCTGGATCCTCAAGGAACCCTTCAGCCGCCACCGGCTCCTGGGCACCGCCATGGCCTTCACCGGGGCGGTGATGGTCATGGTCGCCTAGGAGCCTGAAATCCGCACCTTCCGTCAGGTTTCCATTGCCGCCTCCCGGCCGGCGCGGCAGGATAATAATGTTGCTTATGCAACGAATGGAGGTTGCTTGGCCCGCTTCCGGAAGTCCCATCCCCTGCCCTCCTCCCCGGTCACCCTGGTCCTGGCCGCGGCCTTCGGCCTTTCCTGCGGCAAGGCGCCCCAGGCCGCGACCGCGCCCCTGCGGGTGGAAGTGGCTACGGTGGTACAACAGGACGTGCCGGTGGTCCATGAATGGATCGGCACCGTGGACGGGTTCGTGAACGCCGAGATCCGCCCCCAGGTGGAGGGCTACCTGCTCAAGCAGGCCTACCGGGAGGGCTTCCCGGTGAAGCGCGGGCAGGTGCTGTTCCAGATCGACCCGCGCCAGTTCGAGGCGGCCGCGGAACAGGCCAAGGCCGCCGTGGCCCGGGACCAGGCGATGCTGGACAAGACTGTGCTGGACGTGGACCGCTACACCCCCCTGGCGGCCCAGAAGGCCATCTCCCAGCAGGAGCTGGACAACGCCCTGGCGGCCCGCAACCAGGCCCAGGCCGAGCTGGACGCCGCCAAGGCCGCCTACGACAAGGCCAAGCTGAACGTGGAGTGGACCCGGGTGCTCTCCCCCATCGACGGCATCGCCGGCATGGCCAAGGCGCAGGTGGGCGACCTGGTCAACGGCCAGACCAACATGACCACCGTCTCCACGGTGGACCCGGTGAAGGTCTTCTTCAACGCCAACGAGCAGGAGTACATGGGCTGGGCCCAGGCCTGGAGCGCCAAGGGCGGGGGCAAGGGCTCCCTGGAGCTGGTGCTCTCGGACGGGACCGTGTTCCCCCACAAGGGCGACCCCTTCATGACCGACCGCAACGTGGACCTGAAGACCGGCACCATCATGCTTGCGGGCGTCTTCCCCAACCCGGACCACCTGCTGCGCCCGGGGCAGTACGCCAAGGTGCGTGCGTCCCTGGGCCTGGAGCGGGGGGCGATCCTGGTGCCCCTGCGGGCGGTGTGGGAAATGCAGGGCCGGCCCCAGGTGGCGGTGGTGGGCGCCGACAACAAGGTGGAGATCCGCCCGGTGGCCACCGGCACCCACGCCGGGCCGCTGGTGGTGATCGAGCAGGGGCTGCGGCCCCGGGACCGGGTGGTGGTGGAGGGGGTGCAGAAGGTGACCCCCGGCCTCCTGGTGGATCCGGTACCGGCCGCCAAGCAGGCGGCTGCGGGGTAAGCCGTGCCTAAATTCTTCGTCAACCGCCCCATCGTCGCCATCGTCATCGCCATCATCACCCTCATCGCCGGGCTGGTGTCGATGTTCGGGCTGCCCATCGCCCAGTTCCCGGAGATCGTGCCGCCCCAGATCATCATGTCCACCTCCTACACCGGCGCCGACGCCTTGACCATCGAACAGGCGGTGGCGGCGCCCCTGGAGCAGCAGCTCAACGGCGTGGACAACATGCTCTACATGCAGTCCATCAACGCCAACGACGGCACCTTGTCCGAAACCGTCACCTTCGACGTGCAGACGGACCCGAACGTGGACCAGGTGAACACCCAGAACCGGGCCGCCCAGGCCCTGCCGTTCCTGCCCCCGGACGTGAACCTGAACGGCATGACCATCCGCAAGTCCACGGGCATGCCCCTCCTGCTGGTGGCGGTGTACTCCCCCAAGGGCAGCTACGACTCCCTGTTCCTCTCCAACTACGGCACCATCAACCTGGTGGACCCGGTCTACCGGGTGCCCGGGGTGGGCCAGGTGCTGATCTTCGGCGCCGGCGACTACGCCATGCGCATCTGGGTGAAGCCGGACCTGCTGGCCAAGCTGGGCATCACCGTGGGCGACATCGACCTGGCGGTGCAGGCCCAGAACTCGGTGAACCCCTCCGGCCAGATCGGCGCCGAGCCCCTGCCCAAGGGCCAGGAGATGACCTACGCGGTGCGCAGCCAGGGCCGGCTGCTGACCCCGGAGGAGTTCGGGGGCATCGTGGTGCGGGCCAACCCGGACGGGTCGGTGGTGCGCCTGGGCGACGTGGCCCGGGTGGAACTGGGCGCCCTGGCCTACAAGCAGATCGCCCGGCTGAACGGCAAGCCCACCTGCATGATGGCCATCTTCCAGACCCCCGGGTCCAACTCCCTGGAAGTGGGCAACGCGGTGAAGCGGGAGATGCGCGACCTCAAGGCCCGGTTCCCCCAGGACCTGGACTACGTGGTGTCGATCGACACCACCCTGCCCATCACCGCCGGCATCAAGGAGATCCTCTGGACCCTGATGGAGGCCATGGGCCTGGTGATCCTGGTGGTGTTCGTGTTCCTGCAGAACTGGCGGGCCACCCTGATCCCCATGATCGCCGTGCCGGTCTCCCTGATCGGCACCTTCGCCGTGTTCCCCATGCTGGGCTTCTCCATCAACACCCTGTCCCTGTTCGGCCTGGTGCTGGCCATCGGGCTGGTGGTGGACGACGCCATCGTGGTGGTGGAGGCGGTGGAGCACCACATCGAGCTGGGCATGCTGCCCCGGGAGGCCACCCTCCAGGCCATGAAGGAGGTCTCGGGCCCGGTGGTGGGCATCGCCCTGGTGCTCTCGGCGGTGTTCCTGCCGGTGGGCCTCATGGGCGGCATCCAGGGCCGCCTGAACCGGCAGTTCGCGGTCACCATCGCCGTGTCGGTGCTCATCTCCGCCTTCAACGCCCTGTCCCTGTCCCCGGCCCTTTCGGCCATGATCCTCAAGCCCAGGGAACGCATGACCGGGCGCCTGGGGCGGTGGTTCCGGGGCTTCAACATCGTCTTCGCCAGGGCCACCCGCGGCTACGTGAAGCTCTCCCACACCCTGATCCGCCGGGCCGCGCTGGCCCTGGCGGTGCTGGGGGCGTTCTTCCTGGTGGACGGAGCCATGGGCCGCAGCCTGCCCACCAGCTTCGTGCCCACCGAGGACATGGGCTATTTCTTCCTGAACGTGCTGCTGCCCCCGGCGGCCTCCCTGCAGCGCACCGACGAGGTGGGCCACAAGGTGGAGGATATCCTCCTCAAGACCGAAGGGGTCCGCTACGTGAGCAACGTGGAGGGGTTCAGCCTCCTGTCCCGGGTGTCCGCCTCGTACAACGGCTTCGCCTTCGTGGCCCTGAAGCCCTGGGACGAGCGCAAGAAGGCGGGGCTCCAGGCGGAGCAGATCATGCGCCGGCTCAATGCCCGGTTCGCCCGGGAGATCCCCGACGCGGTGATCTTCGGCTTCCTGCCCCCGGCCATCCCCGGCATGGGCAGTTCCAGCGGCTTCTCCCTCTGGCTCCAGGACCGCAGCGGCGGCGACCCGGCCTACCTGGCCCAGAACCTCCAGGCCTTCCTGGCCGCCGCCCGCAAGCGCCCGGAGCTCAGCGGGGTGAACTCCCTCTATTCGGCCAACGTGCCCCAGATCTACACGGACGTGGACCGGGACAAGGCCCTCAAGCAGGGGGTGCCGGTGGCCGACGTGTACCTGACCCTGCAGGCCTACCTGGGCGGGCTGTACCTGAACCAGTTCAACCGCTTCGGCCGGCAGTGGCGGGTCTACCTCCAGGCCGAGGGGGAGGACCGCGCCGGCGTGGACGACATCGCCAGGTTCCACGTGCGCAACCGGGACGGGGTGATGGTGCCCTTGTCCTCCCTGGTGACCATCAAGCGCATCCAGGGGCCCGAGTACACCACCCGCTTCAACCTCATGCGCGCCGCCCAGGTGATCGGCCAGGCCGCCCCGGGCTACAGCTCCGGCCAGGCCATGACGGCCCTGGAGCAGGTGGCTCGCCAGGTCCTGCCGGCGGACATGAGCTACGACTGGGCCGACCTGTCCTACCAGGAGAAGAAGGCCGCCGGCACCACCGGGCTGCTGCTGTCCCTGTCCATCGTGTTCGTGTTCCTGATCCTGGCCGCCCTGTACGAGAGCTGGTCCCTGCCCTTCTCGGTGCTGCTGTCGGTGCCGGTGGGCATTTTCGGAGCCTTCACCGGGCTGTACCTGCGCCGCATGGATTTCGGGGTGTTCGCCCAGATCGGGCTGATCATGCTCATCGGCCTGTCCGCCAAGAACGCCATCCTGATCGTGGAGTTCGCCAAGGACGAGCTGGAGAAGGGCCGGCCCCTGGTGGAGGCCGCCCTGGAGGGCGCCAAGCTCAGGCTGCGGCCCATACTCATGACCTCGTTCGCCTTCATCATGGGCTGCGTGCCCCTGTGGGTGGCCGAGGGGTCCGGGGCCGAGGCCCGCAAGATCCTGGGCACGGTGGTCATCGTGGGCATGCTGGCCGCCACCCTCATCGCTGTGTTCCTGATCCCGGTGCTGTTCGTGGTGGTGGAGCGCATCGGCGGGCGCCGGGCCGCGGTCCACGCCGCCCCCAGCCCCGAGGGCATCATCGATGAGGAGAGCTGACGTGAGACGACTGGCGCCGGCCCTCCCCGCCCTGGCCCTGGCCCTGCTCGCGGGCTGCGCCGTGGGCCCCGACTACCGGCGGCCCCAGGTGGACATGACCCCCCGGTTCCGGGACCAGGCGGTGGCCGAGGCGGCCTCCCTGGCCGACCAGCCCTGGTGGCAAGTGTTCGGCGACCCGGTGCTGAAGGACCTGGTCGCCCAGGCCCTGGAGCACAACTTCGACGTGCGCGTGGCCGCCCAGCGGGTGGAGGAGTACCGGGCCCGGGCCGGGATCGAGCATTCCGGCTATTATCCCGCCATCACTCCCGGCGCCTCGCTGGAGCGGGGCCGCGAGTCCGCCCTGGCCTACGGCGGGGGCCAGACCGGCGATGAGATCACCGCCCAGGTGGGCCTGGGCTGGGAACTGGACCTGTGGGGCCGCCTGCGGCGCCTGAACGAGGCGGCCCGGGCCCGCTACCTGGGGGCCCAGGACGCGCGGCGCGGCGTGTTCCTGGCCACCGTCGCCCAGGTGGCCCAGGCCTATTTCGAGCTGCGGGAGATGGACGCCCGGCTGGACATCGCCAAGTCCACCACCCAGGCCTTCCAGGAGACCTACGACCTGTTCAACCGGCGCTTCACCGGCGGGGCCGCCTCGGCCCTGGAGACCGCCCGGGCCCAGGCGGCCGAAGCCTCCGCCGCCGGGACCATACCCGACCTGGAGCGGCAGATCCAGGCCAAGGAGAACCTCATCTCCCTGCTGGTGGGCCGCAATCCCGGCCCCATCCCCCGGGGGCCCTCGCTCACGGACCAGGCCCTGCCGCCCCAGATCCCGGCGGGCCTGCCCTCGACCCTGCTGGAGCGCCGCCCCGACCTGCGGACGGCGGAGCAGCAGCTGGTGGCCGCCAACGCCCTGGTGGGAGTGGCCCAGGCCAACTACTTCCCGGTGATCAGCCTCACCGGCCTGTACGGGGGCGTGTCCACCCACTTGTCCCAGCTGCTCGGGTCCGGGCGGGAGTGGCTCATCGGTCCGACCCTGAACGGCCCGGTGCTGCAGGGCACGCGGCTGCGGGACCAGAAGGCGGTGGCCGTGGCCCAGTGGGAGCAGACCCAGACCCAGTACCAGGCGGCCGTCACCGGCGCCCTGGGGGAAGTGTCCACCCTGCTGGTGGCCTACCAGAAGCTGGCCGAGGTGGAAACCCAGCAGGCCCAGGCGGTGGGCGCCTACCAGGAGGCGGTGCGCCTGGCCACCCTGCGCTACAGCGCCGGCCTCTCCAGCTACGTGGAAGTGCTGGAGGCCCAGCAGCAGCTTTTCCCGGCCGAGAACAGCCGCTCCCAGACCCGCCTGGCCCGCCTGGTGACCCTGGTGCAGATGTACAAGGCCCTGGGGGGCGGGTGGAACCTGCAGGACCCCGGGTGGCAGCCGCCCAAGGGCTGAGACCGGAACCGGCCATGTCCGTTTCCGCCGGTTTCCTGTCCGGAAGTACCCTTGCGCTCTTGACTTGAGAACGGCACATTGGTGTCCGACCAGCCCCGGACTGCCATGACCACCCCGGCCCCGACCCCCGAACTTGAAGCCATCCATCTGTTCTTCCTGGTGCTCCCCGGCACCATGCTCCTGGACTTCGCCGGCACCGCCGAATCGTTCCGGGTGGCGGCGGAATTCGGGGCCAGGTTCCAGCTGCACTACGTGGCCCCGTCCGGGGCGGCGCTGTCCTCCCTGGGCCTGACCCTGGGGGGCATGGAGCCCCTGCCCGAGACCCTGCCGGACCGGGCCATCGTGCTCATCCCCGGGGTGGCCAGGTCCGCCAAGGACTACCTCCTGCCCGAGGCGGAGGCAGCGGCCCGGTGGCTTGCGCGCACCGTAGGGCCCGGGCACCTGCTGTGCACGGTGTGCTCCGGAGCTTTCCTGGCGGCCAGGAGCGGGCTCCTGGACGGGCGCAGCTGCACCACCCACCACACCCTCACCGGGCGCCTGGCACGGGAGTACCCGCGGGTGAAGGTGCTGGAGAACCGGATCTTCGTGCGGGACGGCAACGTCTTCACCAGCGCCGGGGTCACCGCGGGAGTGGACCTGGCCCTGCACCTCATCTCGGACCTGGCCGGGCCCCAGGTGGCCGTGGACGTGGCCCGGCTGCTGGTGCTCTACTTCCGCCGGGCCGGCGCCGACCCCCAGCTGTCCCCGTGGCTGTGCCACCGCAACCACATGGACCTGCGGGTGCACAGCGCCCAGGACCTGGTGGTGCGGGACCCGGCCCACGCCTGGACCGTGGACGAACTGGCCCTGCGCTCCCATACCAGCCCCCGGCACCTGGGGCGCCTGTTCCAGCAGCACGCGGGCATCTCCCCCCAGGCCTACATTCGCAAGATCCGCACCGCCGCCGCCAAGGAACTGCTGCGCCAGCCGGACCTGAACGTGAACCTGGTGGCGGAGATGGTGGGCTTTTCCTCCGCCGAGCAGATGCGCCGGGCCTGGAAGCGCTTCGAACGCGCCACCCCGGCCCGCAGCCGTCGGACCGCGCTGGTTGAACCAACCCTCGGAGCCCGATCATGACCCCTGCGAAGATCCACCTTTCCCGCCTCCTGACCGCGGCCCTGGTCCCCGCCCTCCTGGCCGGCTGCCAAGCGCCGAAGGCGGCCCAGGTGCAGGTGAAGTTCGTCATCTACGACAACGACAACACCTTCGCCGCCACGGTGTACGCCCAGGAGGTGAGCACCGGCAAGACCACCACGTTCGCCTACGGCCCCCACACGCCGTACATCACCGCGGACCTGAAGGACCCGGGCACGTACGTGTTCTACGCCCGCCTGGTGGAGGCGCCGGACGACTACCACTACGGCTTCACCGGCTTCCATGCGGACGCCTACGGGCACATGACCCGCGGCGGCACCCGCGATCCGAGCGTCAACCTCATCGCCCTGGACGTGAAGCCCGGCAGACAGTACAAGGTCTACATCAGCGACCACTGGGCGGAATTGCCGGTGCCCGGCAAGCCTGTGACGGTGCCCTGGCACCGGGAATGATCACCAGCCGACGGCCCCCTGCCCCAGGACGCCGTCGTTCCCGGTGGCCTGTTCCAGGCTCCCGGCCTTGGCCTGGACCACCAGGTAGGCCATAGGCTCCGTGCCGGTGGCGCGCCAGGCGCGCATGCCGGCCGGGGCGATGCGCACGGCCGTGCCCGCCGCCAGGGGAATGCGGTCCCCATCCACCTGCATCTCCCCCTGCCCGGAAAGGATCACGTACAGCTCCTCGTTCTGCTTGTGGGCGTGCAGGAAGGGCATGGACTCGCCCGGCAGCATGCTGCCGAACGATACCTCCATGCCCGTGAGGCCCAGCACCTGGCCCAGGAAGGTCTTGCCCTCGACCTTGCCCCGGCTCGGATGGTCCTGGACGAACTCCCGCCACTGCCCGGGATGGCCGAATCCGGCGGCGGTGAGGGCGGCGGTCTGAAGAAGGTTCTGGGGGTGGCGGCTCATGGAAGCTCCCTAGGGGAAAAGGGGGGTGAACGAACGCCGTCTCTTTTTAGGACGAACGTTCGTACTATTGTTTATCGAGGGCCCACCCGAAGCAAGAGGGTGGTTAGGATTTTTTTCAGGAGGGGAGCGACGTGGCGGACAGGGGTGATGCGACCCGGCTGCGAATCCTGGACGAAGCCATGCGCATGGCCAGCCGGGACGGCCTGGAGGGCCTGAGCATCGGCTCCCTGGCCGGCGCGTTGGCTTTGTCCAAGAGCGGCCTGTTCGCCCACTTCGGATCCCGGGAGGCCCTGCAGTTGGCCACTCTGGAGCACGCCGCCGCCCGCATCCGGGACCGGTGCGCCCCGCCCCCGGGCCTGGCCCCGGGACCCGGCCAGTTCCGCCACCTGCTGGGGGCCATCCAGGCCTGGATCGACGATCCGGCCCTGCCCGGGGGCTGCCCCATCACCGGCGCCTGCATCGAGTTCGACGACCGGGAGGGCCCCGTGCGGGAGGCCCTGGAACGCCTCCAGCGGCGCACCCAGCGGCGCACGGCCGAGCTGTTCGCCGGCTTCGCCCACCCGTCCCGGGACCCGGACCAGTTGGCCTTCGAGTTCCGGTCCATCTGCCTGGGCTACCACCACGCCTCCCGGATGCTGAGGGACGACCGGGCCGGCACCTGGGCCCGGGAGGCCCTGGAGACCCTTCTGGAGAAGGCGCAGACCCAGGCCTGATACCCTGGATTCCATGAGTCTCGAACTCCTCGCGCCGGCCAGGAACGCGGATCAGGGGATGCTCGCGCTGCGGTGCGGGGCGGACGCGGTGTACATGGGCGGGCCCCGGTTCGGCGCCCGGCAGGCGGCCGGGAACGGCCCGGGGGACTTCGAGCGGCTCGCCCGGGAAGCGCGCCTGTGGGGAGCGAAGGTGTACGCGACCCTCAACACCCTCCTGTTCGACGCCGAACTGGACCCGGCGCGGCGCCAGGCCTGGGAGCTGTACGAGGCCGGGGTGGACGCCTTCATCGTCCAGGACATGGCCTACCTGGAGATGGACCTCCCGCCGGTGCCCCTGCACGCCAGCACCCAGGCCGCCTGCGACGGGCCCGGGAAGGTGGCGTTCCTGGCCGGATGCGGGTTCAGCCGGGCCATCCTGGCCCGGGAACTGAGCCTGGAGGAGATCCGGGCCATCCGCGCCGCCGCCGGCCTGGAACTGGAAGCCTTCGTCTTCGGGGCGCTGTGCGTGGGCGAGAGCGGGCGCTGCTACCTGAGCGGGGCCGTCTGCGGGCGCAGCGGCAACCGGGGGGAATGCGCCCAGCCCTGCCGCGCCCCCTGGAACCTGGTGGACGCCGCCGGGCGGGTGCTGGTGCGGGAGAAGCACCTGCTGAGCGTCCGCGACCTGGACCTGTCGGACCACGTGGAAGCCATGGCCGACGCCGGCGTGGGCGGCTTCAAGATCGAGGGGCGGCTCAAGGACGCGGACTACGTGAAGAACGTGGTCAGCCACGTGCGCCGCAAGCTGGACGCCCTGCTGGAGCGGCGGCCGGACCTGGGCCGGGCGTCCCTGGGCACGGTGAGCCACGGTTTCGCCCCGGATCCCCTCAAGACCTTCCAGCGGGGTTTCTCCGCCTACCGTCTGCTGGGGCAGCGCGTGCCCATGGGGACCCCCCACGCGGCCAGGCACCTGGGCGAACCCGTCGGCCAGGTGCGCTCGGTCCAGGGGGACCGCCTGGTGCTGGACGCGGCGCCGGACCTGCATCCCGGGGACGGCCTGGCCTTCGTGGACGGCGCCGGCGTGGCGGGCACGGTGGTGAACGGGGTGGAGGGCCGGCAGGTGTTCGTGCAGGACCCGGCCCTGATCCGGGCCGGCACCCGGCTGCACCGGAACCTGGACCTGCACTGGCTCAAGGCCCTGCGGGCCGCCAAGGTGGAACGCCGGATCCCGGTGCGGGCCAGGCTGGATTTCCCGGACGGGGCCGCACGGCTGCGGCTGGAGGACCCCACCGGCCTGGCGGGGGAGGCCTGGGCCTTGGGCGCCTTCGCCCCGCCCCGGGAACCGGAGGCCGCCGCCCAGGCCATCCAGGCGGCCCTGGGCCGCCTGGGCGGCACCCCCTTCAGCCTGGACCGCCTGCAGGTGGCCGAGCCGCGGTTCGTGCCGGCCAGCTGCCTGAACGCCCTGCGCCGGGAGGCCGCGGAGGCCCTGGAAGCGCTGCGCCGGGCCCCCCGGGCCCGGGAGGCGCGCCGGGCCGCCGCACCGCAGCCAGGCGCGCTGCCGGAACGGGAGCTGGACTTCACCTGGAACGTCGCCAACCGGGCCGCCCGGGCCTTCTACCAGCGGGCGGGGGCCAAGGTCCTGGAGCCCGCGGCGGAGTTGCAGCCCAGCCTCCAGGGCCGGGTGGTGATGACCACCCGCCACTGCCTCAAGTACGAACTGGGCTGGTGTCCGGTGCATGCCAACCCCGAGCCCTGGAAACGCCTCCCGGAACCCGAGGGGCCTCTGTACCTGGAGAACGGCCCCACCCGCCTGGAATGCCGCTTCGACTGCCGCCGGTGCCGGATGGAACTGGTGCTGGGCGAGCGCAGGGAACCCGGGTGACCGCCGGCGGGGACGTGCCGGCCGGCGCCTGGGACGTGGTGGTGATCGGCGCGGGACCCGCCGGGCTGCTGGCGGCGGGGCGGGCCGCCCACCTGGGGGCCCGGGTCCTGCTCCTGGAACAGATGGATAAGCCGGCCCGCAAGCTGCGCATCACCGGCAAGGGCCGGGCCAACCTCGCCAACGCCAAGCCCCTGGAGGAGCAGCTCCAGGAGATCCAGCCGGAGCCGCGGTTCCTGCGCCAGGCCTTCGGCGCCTTCTTCAACCGGGACCTGGTGGCGCTGCTGCGCGAGCAGGGAGTCGAGACCAAGACCGAGCGGGGCGGGCGGGTGTTCCCGGTGAGCGACCGGGCCGGGGACGTGGCGGAGGCCCTGGTGGCCTGGGCCAGGCAGCAGGGCGCGCGGATCCTCCACCATGCCCGGGTGGAGCGCCTGCTGGTCCAGGACGGCGTGTGCACCGGCCTGGAATGGGTGCGCACCCCTTCCGGCCGGCCTCGGCGGATCGAGGCCCGGTGCGCCGTCGTCGCCACCGGAGGCTTGTCCTACCCCGCCACCGGATCCACCGGGGACGGCTTCCGTTTCGCCGCGGCCACCGGGCACCGGATCGAGCCCCTCCGGCCTTCCCTGGTGGCCATCGAGACCCGGCCCGCCCTGGAGCAGGCCCAGGGGCTGGCGCTCCGGAACGTGCAGCTCACCCTCTGGATCGACGGCAGGAAGCGCGCCGGCGCCTTCGGCGAGGCGGAATGCACCGGCAAAGGGCTCGGGGGGCCCATCGTCCTGCGCCTCAGCCGGAAGATCGTCGACGCCCTGGCCGCGGGCCGCCGGGTGGAGGTGGCCCTGGACCTGAAACCAGCCCTGGACCCCGCCAGGCTGGAGGCGCGCCTGGCCCGGGAGCTGGAGGCCCGGGCGGGGCAGAGCTGCGGAGCCCTGCTCCAGTCGCTGCTGCCGGCCCAGCTGGTGCCCGTCTTCGCCGGCCTCCTCGGCCTGGACCCGGCCGGGCCCGCCGCCCAGGTGCAGGGGCCGAAGCGCAAGCGCCTGCTGGAGCACCTCAAGGAGATGCGGTTCCAGGTGACCGGCCACGGGGGCTGGGAGGAGGCCATCGTCACCGCCGGCGGCGTGTCCCTCAAGGACATCGACCCCCGGACCCTGGCTTCCCGGAAGGTGGAGGGCCTCTATTTCGCCGGGGAGGTGCTGGACCTGGACGCCAACACGGGCGGCTACAACCTGCAGATCGCCTTCTCCACCGGCTGGCTGGCGGGGGAGTCGGCCGCCCGCAAAGGGGCCGGGCCAGGGGCGGACCCTCCGGCGCGCCCCGCTGACCGTGAACCCGGAGCCGGTCAGCCCAGTCTGGCCGCCTCCCGCTTGGACCATTCCATGATGAGGCCGTAGATCTCCTGCAGCCCCTGCTCGGACAGGGGACCCCGGTTGGCCTGGCGCAGGGCGGCCTGGACCCGCTTCTCCTGGGCCGGATCGTGGAAGCTCAGGCCCCGGGCCTCCTTGTGGTCCTTGAGGCGCTGCACCAGGTGGATCCGCTCGTTGAGCGCTTCCAGGATCATCCTGTCGATGTTGGCAATCTGTTCCCGGTAGTCGCGGATGACCGGATCGTCGCTCAAGGACGCCACCTCCCTCGCCTGGCCCTATGGTATCCCCAACGCAGCATCCGGCCATCCCAGCGCGGCTCGAGGGCACTGGCCGGCCATGGGGACGGGGGCTTCCCGCGGTAAAATCGGTCCACCCCTTCCCGTCCAGGTGCCATGTGCTCATGACTTCCCGCCAAATCGAGATCTTCCGGGCCGTCATGACCACGGGCAGCATCACCTCGGCGGCGGCGATCCTGTTCACGTCCCAGCCGACCATCAGCCGGGATCTCGCGCAGCTGGAGTCGGCGCTGAAATACCCCCTGTTCGACCGCGTCGGCGGGCGGTTGCGGCCCACGGTGAGGGCCGTGGCCCTGTTCGAGGAGGTGCGGCGTTCCTTCATCGGGATGGAGCACATCCAGGCCGTCGCCACCAACCTGAGGGCCTTCGAACACGGGCAGGTGTCGGTGGTGTGCGTGCCCGGCCTCTCGCACTCCCTCCTCCCCGGAGCCTGCCGGCGGTTCCTGGCCGGGAACCCGCACGTGTGCGTCTCCATCACGCCCCAGGATTCGCCGCAGCTGGAGGAACTGCTCACGGCCCAGCAGTACGACCTGGGCATCACCGAAAGCGAGACCGTTCCGCCGGGCACCACCCTGGAGACCGTGGCGGAGGCCGAGGAGGTCTGTGTCATTCCCGAGGGGCATCCCCTTCTGGCCAAGGAAGCCCTGGCTCCGGAAGATCTTGCCGGTGAACGATTCATAAGCCTCGCGCCCTTTGACCCGTTCCGTCTGCTGATCGAGGAGTGCTGCCGGAAGTGCGGGGTGGCGTTGAACATCATCATCGAAACCGTCAGCGCTGTCTCCGTGTGCTCCATGGTCCAGGCCGGGATCGGCATCGCCGTGGTCAACCCCCTCACGGCCCGGGCCTTCGCGGGCAGGGGGCTGGAGGTGCGCCGCTTTTCCGCCCGCATCCCCTTCCGCGTGTTCATCGTGCGCCCGACGTTCCGGCCCTTCTCGCCCCTGACGGACCGCCTCATCACCGTGCTCCGGGCTGAAGCCCAGGCCCTGCTGGCCCCGCGGTGAACCGCGGCGCACGCCATATCAAAGATGTATGGATGACCGACAAATTGCTATTGGCGGATCCGGGGAGCAACGCCCATCCTGGTCCAGATTCCCCCAGGTCCCTTCAACAATCGCCGGAAAGGCTCTGTTTTCCGGAGTAAGTGTTATCGGTCCCGGCGCCACCGCCCCAATCCCATAAGGAGCTTCCATGAACCTGAAAGAATCGTGCCTGATCTCTGTGGCGGTGGCGCTCTGCGCGTTGGTCACCGCTTGCGGCAAGAAGAACGACGTGATCAAGATCGGCCATGCGGTCGCCTTGACCGGCGACAGTTCCATGTGGGGCCAGTCGGAGAAGAACGCCCTGGACATGGTGATCGCCAAGCTCAACGAGAAGGGCGGCGTGCTGGGCAAGCAGATCCAGCTGATCTCCTACGACACCCGCGCCGACGCCACCGAAGGCGTGAACGTGACCAAGCGCCTGGTGAGCGACGGCGTCTGCGCCATCATCGGGCCTGCGCAGAGCGGCGTGTCCATCGCCGCGACCGCCGTGACCGAGCCGGCCGGGATTCCCTTCCTGGCCACCACCGCCACCAACCCCAAGGTCACCATCGACGACAAGACCGGAAAGCCAAGGCACACCGCCTTCCGCACCTGCTTCATCGACCCCTTCCAGGGCACCGTCGCGGCCCAGTTCGCCGCCAAGAACCTGAAGCTCAAGACGGCTGCCATCATCTACGACGTGGGCTCGGACTACGCTTCCTGGCTGGGCAAGTACTTCAGCGACGAATTCACCAAGCAGGGCTGCAAGGTGTTGGCCAGCGAAGCCTTCCGCTCCGGCGAACTGGACTTCCGCGCCATCCTGGGCAAGATCAAGCCGCAGAACCCCGACATGCTGTTCATCCCCGGCCAGCAGAAGGAAGCTGCCCTGATCATGAAGCAGGCCCGGGACCTGGGCATCAAGGCCGTATGCATGGGCGGGGACGGCTGGGGCAGCCCGGACCTGGTCACCCTGGGCGGCAGCGCGGTGGAAGGCTCGTACTTCGTGAACCTCGCCTGCCTGGATGACCCCGAAATCCAGGACTTCATCAAGGACTACCGGGCCAAGTACAACAACGACCCGGTCATGCCCAATCCGGTCATGGCCATCGACGCCCTGGACGTGATCGTCGACGCCATCACCAAGACCGGCGGCACCGACCCGGCCAAGCTCGTGCGCCCAGATCGAACAGACCAAGGGCCTGCAGACCCTTACCGGGGTATTCACGGTGGATCCCGCCACCCACAACCCGCTCAACAAGCCTGCGGTCATCCAGCAGGTGAAAGACGGCAAGTTCATCTACGTCACCAAGTTCGTGACCCAGTAGCACGGCCGTCCCGACCGCGGGGGGGGCGCACCCCAGGCTGCCCCCCCCTTTCCTGATCCGCTTGTGCGCGGCGAGGCCGCGCGGGAGGGGTACCTTTGTTCGTGCAAACCCTGCTGACCGGACTGGCCATCGGCGGCATCTACGCCCTGATGGCGGTGGGCTACTCCCTGGTGTTCAGCATCCTGAACTTCAGCAACTTCGCCTACGGCTCCATCATCATGCTGGGGTCCTACATCGCCTACTTCGCCATGGTCAAGCTGGGCGCCCCCATGTGGGCCGCGCTCATCCTCTCCATCCTCGGCGCCGCCCTCCTCTGCTTCCTGAACGAGCGCCTGGCGTACAGTTCCCTGCGCCGGCGGCGGGCCTCCTCGCTGTTCTTCATGATCAGCGCCATGGGCACCGCCATCTTCCTGGAGAACCTGGTCTACGCCCTGATCGGCGCGCACTTCTATTCCTTCCCCGAGGTCTTCGCCAGGACCAACATCTCCTACCACGGGGTCGCCATCGGCGTGCTGGACGTGTTCGCCATCGTGTTCTCGAGCATCACCATCTACGCCCTGCACACCTTCCTGCAGAAGAGCCGCACCGGGATCGCCATCCGGGCCGCCTCCTACGACATCCAGGTCTGCTCCCTGAACGGGGTGAACAACAACGCCCTGATCGGGCTGGTGTTCGCCCTGGCCGGAGCCCTGGCCGGCGTCTCGGGCACGTTCCTGGGCATGAAGTACCTGGTCTACCCCACCATGGGCTGGATCACCAACAAGGCCTACATCGCCGCGGTGATCGGCGGCCTGGGCAGCCTGCCCGGCGCGGTGGTGGGCGGGATCCTGCTGGGGGTGCTGGAGACCTTCGTCTCCGCCTACGTATCCTCGGTGGTGCGCGACGTGTTCAGCTTCTCCCTCCTGGTCCTGCTGCTCCTGGTCATGCCCACCGGGCTGTTCGGCCGGTACCTTGAGGAAAAGGTGTAACCGCCCATGCTCCAATATGTGTTCGGCGTCATCTCCCTCGGCCTGATCTACGTGATCGCCACCACCGGCCTGGCCGTGTTCACCGGGTTCACCGGGCTGTTCTCCCTCGGGCACGCGGCCTTCTTCGCCATCGGCGCCTACACGGCGGCGATCCTCACCTACTTCTACGGCTGGAACTTCTACCTGGCCCTGCTGGCGGGCACAGCGGCCGGAGGCCTGGTGGGGTTCGCGATCGGCTATCCCACCCTCAAGGCCAAGCTGCGCACCGACTATTTCGCCATCGCCACCCTGGGCTTCGGGGAGGCGGTCCGGGTGCTGCTGGAGAACCTGCCCATCACCCAGGGCGCCCGGGGCCTGCCCGGCATCCAGGGCGACACCAATCTCCCCGTGCTGCTGGTGGCTTCGGCCATCGTCATCTGGGCCGCCTGGAACCTGATCCACTCCCGCCACGGGCGCGCGGCCATCGCCATCCGGGAGGACTTCGTGGCCGCCGAGATGATGGGAGTCGACATCTTCATGGGCCGCCTGCGCTCCCTGACCTTCAGCGCCGCCTGCGCGGGCCTGGCCGGGGGCCTCTTCGCCCACTACTTCTGCTTCATCCAGCCCTCCATGTTCACGGCCTACATGTCCACCCAGATGACCGCCGCGGTGGTGGCGGGCGGCATGGGCAGCATCAGCGGGCCGGTGATCGCCACCTTGATCTTCATCGGCATCCCGGAAGCGCTCCGGGTGGCGAACATCTGGCGCCTGGTGGCCTACGGGCTGCTCCTGGTGCTCATCATGGTGTTCCGCCCCCAGGGGCTGATGGGCTACCGGGAACTGTCCCTCGACCTGGTCCGAGGGTGGTTCCGGCGCCCCGGGAAAGGCGGCAAGCCATGAGCGGCCCCGGCGAGGAAGCGGTGGCGTCCCGCAACGTGCTGGACCTGCGCGGGGTCACCAAGCTGTTCGGCGGGATCGTCGCGTGCAGGGACATCTCCTTCACCTTGCCCGCGGGCCAGATCATGGGCCTGATCGGACCCAACGGCGCCGGCAAGACCACCGCCTTCAACCTGATCACCGGCGTCTACCGGGTCACTGAAGGCTCCATCCTCATGGAAGGCGAGGCCATCACCGGGGAGCGCCCGGACCGCATCGTCCGGCGGGGGATCGCCCGGACCTTCCAGAACATCCGCCTGTTCCGGAACCTCAGCGTGCTGGACAACGTGATCATCGCCCTGGATTGCCACGAGACCTACCGCCTGGGAGCGTCCTTCCTGCGCCTGCCCCACGTGCGCAGGCGGGAACGGGCGATGCGCGAGGAGGCACGGTTCTTCCTGCAGGCGGTGGGCCTGGAGGACAAGGCCGCCAGCCGCGCCGACGCGATGCCGTACGGACTCCAGCGCAAGCTCGAGATCGCCCGGGCCCTGGCGCTCAAGCCGAAGCTGCTGCTGCTGGACGAACCGGCCGCCGGCATGAACCCCGAGGAATCCCTGGACCTGGCCCGGCTGGTCCGGAGGATCCACGACCAGTTCAAGCTCACCACGCTCCTGATCGAGCACCACATGGACGTGGTCATGGCGCTGTGCGAACGGATCTTCGTGATGAATTTCGGGGTGAGGCTGGCGGAAGGCACGGCGGAGGAGGTCCAGCGGGACCCCGACGTCCTCAAGGCCTACCTGGGAGAGGGGTTCAAGCGTGCTCAGCATCTCTAGCCTCAACGTGAACTACGGGCACATCCATGCCCTGCATGACGTCAGCCTGGAAGTGGCGGAAGGCAGCGTGGTGGCCGTGGTGGGCGCCAACGGCGCCGGCAAGACCACCCTGCTGACCACCCTGGCCGGGCTCCAGCCCGCCGCCAGCGGCCAGATCACCTTCCAGGGCGCGCCCCTGCCCCGGGAAGCCCACCACATCGTGGCCCGGGGCATGTGCCTGGTGCCGGAACGGCGCCGGCTCTACGCCAACCTCACGGTACGGGAGAACCTGCTGATGGGCGCCTACCTGCGCCGGGACAAGGACGGCATCAAGGCCGACCTGGAGCGGATGAACCAGCTGTTCCCGATCCTGCGGGAGCGGGTGCAGCAGTACGCGGGCACCCTCTCCGGCGGCGAGCAGCAGATGCTGGCCATCGCCCGGGGCCTCATGTCCCGCCCGCGCCTGCTGCTCCTGGACGAGCCTTCGCTGGGCCTGGCGCCGCTGATGGTGCAGCACATGTTCAAGACCATCCGTGAGATCAACCAGAACGGCACGACCGTCCTGCTGGCGGAGCAGAATGCCTTCCAGGCCCTGGACATGGCCGACCGGGCCTTCGTCCTGGAGACCGGCCGGGTGATCGTTTCCGGCACGGGCCAGGACTTGCTGGACGATCCCCTGGTGCAGAAGGCCTACCTCGGAGTGTCGCATTGAACCGCCTTGAGCTTCACCAGGTTCCCCAGGAGAGCACGATGCACGAAAACGGACATCCCGCCCCAGCAGGCCTCCTGCCGCCTCCGGCGGCCCTCGGCATGCCCCTGGAGGAGGTCGATACCCCTGCGCTCCTGCTGGAACTGGACGCCTTCGAGTACAACCTGGACCAGCTCGTCCGGTCCGTGAGCGGCACCGGGATGCGCCTGCGCCCGCACGCCAAGTCCCACAAGTGCCCCGAGATCGCCCGGCGCCAGGTGGCCCGGGGCGCCGTCGGCGTCTGCTGCCAGAAGGTCAGCGAAGCCGAGGCCCTGGTCGCCGGCGGCGTCCGGGACGTCCTGGTGACCAACGAGATCGTCGGCCCCGCCAAGGTGGCGCGCCTGGCGCGCCTGGCCCGGCATGCCCAGGTGGGCGTATGCGTGGACAACCTGGCCAACGTGGCGGAACTGGCCCTGGCGGCGCGCACGGCCGGCGTGACCCTGGACGTGCTGGTGGAACTGGAGGTGGGCACCTGCCGCTGCGGCGTTCCGCCAGGGGAGGCGGTCCTGGGGCTCGTGCGCGCCATCACCGCACACCAGGAGCTGCGCTTCGCCGGCCTGCAAGCCTACCAGGGCGTGGCCCAGCACTTGCGCACCCCCCGGGAACGCCTGGACGCGATCGCCGCCGCGGTGGCGGGCGTCCGCCTGACCATCGACCTGCTGCGGCGGGCCGGATTCGATGTCCCCCTCGTCACCGGCGCCGGCACCGGCACCTACCGGCTCGAGGCCACGAGCGGGGTCTACGACGAGATCCAGCCGGGCTCGTACATCTTCATGGACGCCGACTACGGCCGCAATTCCGGCGAGGACGGCAACCCGGTGCATGAGTTCCGCCACAGCCTCTTCATCCTCGCCACCGTGATGAGCCGGCCCACCCCCGCCCGGGCGGTCGTGGACGTCGGGCTCAAGGCGCACAGCATCGACTCCGGCATGCCGCTGGTCGCGGACGCGCCAGGGGCGGTCTACACAAGGGTGAGCGACGAGCATGGGGTCATCGAGTTCGCCGGGGCGTCAGACTGGGAACTCGGGCAAAAGGTGCGGCTGATCCCCGGCCACTGCGACCCGACCGTGAACCTGTACGACTGGATCATCGGTTATCGCCATGGCCGGGTCGAGGCCATCTGGCCGATCCTGGCCCGGGGGGCGTTCTACTGAGGTACCCCGGATAGGCGGGCTACCGCAGCTCCTGGCCATCCCAACGCAGGGCCAGGAGGTCGGCGAAGACGCAGGACCGGGCGGCGCCCGGGTCGAACAGGGCCAGGCACTCCCCGCCCCGGGCCCGCACCGATGCGTACACGATCCCGGCCTCGCCGCCGGCCCTGGCGGCTCGGCCGAAAGCCTGGGAGGGGCCGTAGTCCTCCGGCCGGCACAGCTCCCGGGGGCCCTTGCGCACGTCCAGGAACGCCCCGGCCACGCGCAGCTGCAGGCATTCGAAGATGCGCGCGGCTCCCGGCGGCTCGCCGCTGTCCCGGAGCGCCTGGCCGTGGTGGTGGGCGACCTCGGCCCGGCAGGTGGCCAGGGCCTTGCCGGCGTAGACGGCCCGGAAGGTGCCGTCGCAGAACCGGCTGCGGGGGCCCCGGCCCGGCATGCGGAGATAGGCCCGCAACTGGGGCAGGCGGTCGTGGTTGCCGGCTCCGGGCGACCAGGGGCGGAACACCCCCACCCGGGCCAGGAGGGCAGCCAGTTCGTAGCCTTCGGCGGCCGTGACCAGCTGGGCCAAGGGCGAAACCGAGAGGAACTTGAGCTGGTGCCAGGGATGGTTCAGGAAGCGGATGCGGTTCAAAGCAGCCCCATGGCGGCAGTCTTGAGGTAGGACAGGGTTTCCAGGAGGTCTTCCAGGTGACCGTCCAGCATCCGGTCCAGGGGGCGGCGCCCATGGAAGACCGGGGCCTGGTTGGCCCGGGTGAGCCAGGCGACGCCGTCCGGGAACACCGTTCCCGCCAGTTCGTAGATGCCCAGGACGCAGGCCATGCGGTCCAGCTTGTCGCCGTCCAGGACGCCCAGCGCGCCCTGGCCCAGGCGCTTGAGCCAGACGGTGTAGGTGCTCTTGGCGATCCCCAGGAGGGCGAGGCGATCCTTGACCGGCAATGCCAAGCGCTCGGCCACGGCCAGGAAGGTCCGGAAGGCCAGGGCCGAAGGGTCGGCGGCGGGCGGTGCGGGGGTTGGGCCAAGTAGGGCGGTCATGCGCGGCCTCCACCTTCAGCCTAGACTACTTTTAGCCTATTGCAACACTATTGGCCCAATTACCACCTGGGGTCAGGACCCCGGAGCGGTCCGGGCGCACGAGCGCAATCCATCCGACCCGCTCCAGCCGCCTGGATATATCTCCAAGCAGACCCTGAACTACAAGCTCCGCAAGCACGGCCTGAACCTTTTCCGAGGCTGATCTCCAGCGCCGTGGGACCCGGCGCAGGACGTCGGATCACCCCTGGGCCGCCGCCGGCGCCGCCTTGAGCAGCCCCGCCAGGGCCCGGGCCAGGGGCCCGATGCGGTCCGGCTCGCTCAGGTAGGTGCCCCGGCACGCCACCAGCCGCGCCGAGGCCCGGCTCAGCACGGTCACCACGCCCAGGTGGTGGGCCTGGAGGGTCCGCCCGCTCTGCACCAGGTCCACGATGGCGTCGGCCAGGCCCAGCACCGGGGCCAGCTCCACGCTGCTCTGCAGGGGCACCAGCTCGGCGGTGATGCCTTCCTGGGCCAGCCAGCGCCCGGTGCCCATCAGGAACTTGGTGGCGATGCGCAGGTGCGGCTTGGCCAGGAGCTGGTCCAGGGTGGTGCCGTCGGGGGCGCACAGGCACATGCGGCAGACGCCGAAATCCAGGTCGCCCAGCTCCATGAGGTCCACCGGGGTCTCGTCCAGGATGTCCGAGCCCACCACCCCCAGGGCGGCCACGCCCCCGGCCACGTACCGGGGCAGGTCGGCGCCCTTGAGCAGGATGGCGGAGAGCTGGGGGTCGGCCATGGGGATGCGCAGGCGCCGGGACTTGAGGGCCTTCGGGTCCAGTTCGAAGGCGCTGCCCCGCAGCCGGGGCAGCAGCTCTTCCTCCAGGCGGCCCTTGGGCAGGGCGATGAGCAGGGGTTTCGTCACGCGTCCTCCTTGGCGTCGCCCAGTTCCAGCAGGGTGGTGAGGCGCACGCAGAACCCGGCGGCGTACCAGGGCCGCCCCATCTCCGGGAACAGGCCGTCGTAGCGCCCGCCCGCCGCCAGCTCCCGCTGGGCCCCGGGGGCCCACAGGCGCAGGGTGGGGCCGGTATAGAAGCTGAGCCCGCGCAGGTCGCCCATGTCCAGGCGCAGGGTGAGGCCGGGCGGCAGGTGGGCCGAGAGCCGCTCCAGCACCCGGCGCAGCTGTCCGGCCTCGGCCTCCAGCAGCGCCCCGTAAGGACCTCGGGCCAGGTCGTCCAGGCTTTCGGCGCCGTCGGGGCCGGACAGCAGGATCTCCGCGTGGGCCAGCAGCCGGTCCTTGGCCGGGTGCCCGGCGAGCAGGTCCGAGGCCCGGTGGATGGCCCGCCGGTCCAGCACCCGCGCCAGTTCCAGGGCCAGCTCGGCCGGGACCTGCTCCGCTTCCAGGGGCCGGCGCAGCAGGGCCGCGTGGCCGATGTGCAGCAGGCAGCCCTCCAGCCCCAGCAGGGCCGGCACCGCCATGAGCAGCCCGGCCAGCTCCCGGTCCGCCTCCAGGCGCTGGTCCCGGTCGGTCTGGATGTTCTCGCAACCCACCTCGAAGCGCTCCACCGGGTCCCAGAAGTTGGTGGGACGGCGGAACACCGGACCGGCGTAGCTCAGGCGGGGGGGCGGATCCTGGAACCGGCGCACCAGGGTGCGGGCCAGGGCCTCGGTGAAGTCCCAGCGCAGGGCCACCAGCTGGTCCCCGTCGAAGAAACGCACGGTGGAGGGGTTGGCGGGGTTGCGCATCACCAGGCTGGGGTGCAGCTCCCGGTAGCCGGCCCGGTCCAGGTGGGCCATGAGCAGGGTCTCCCAGCGGCGCAGCCGGGCGGCGTCGCCGAACAGCAGGTCGGGGAAGCTGGGGGTATGGGTGGGCATGTCACTTGCTCCGGGCCTTGAGGGCCTCGGCCAGGTCCTTGAGGCCCAGGCCGTGCTCCACCAGCAGCACCTGCAGGTGGAACAGCAGGTCGGCCGCCTCGTTCACCAGGTCCTCCCGCCGGGCGGGGCTGGGCTCGTAGTGCAGGGCCATGGCCGCCAGGGCGGTCTCGCCGGCCTCCTCCACCACCTTCTTGCCGATGCGCTCGGAACCCCGGTGGAACAGCTTCTGGGTGTAGCTCCCCTGGGCCCCGGCGCCGGCCTTGCGGGCGCGCAGGGTGGTCTCCAGGCGCTCCAGCCAGGCCACCGGGGCCAGGCCGTCGAAGCACGAGGGGGTGCCCCGGTGGCAGGTGGGCCCCTGGGGCTCCGCCAGCACCAGCAGGGCGTCGCCGTCGCAGTCCAGGAACAGGTCCAGGAACCTGAGCCGGTTGCCGCTGGTCTCGCCCTTGACCCAGAGCTCGCCCCGGCTGCGGCTCCAGAAGGTCACCCAGCCGGTCTCCAGGGTGCGGGCCAGGGCGTCGGCGTTCATGTAGCCGACCATGCGCACCTCCCCGCCGGGGGCCTGGACCACCGCCGGAACGAGCCCGTCGGGCCCGAACTTGATCTTGTCCATGCCGGCGATGCTCACGGTCTCACCTCGATGCCCTGCTGGGCCAGGAATGTCTTCAGTCCGGAGATGCTCAGGCGCTCCTCGTGGAACAGGGTGGCCGCCAGGGCGCCTTCGGCCCCGTGGCGGAAGGCTTCCAGGAAGTGCTCCCGGCTGCCCGCCCCGCCCGAGGCGATCACCGGGATGCCCAGGGACGCCGCCAGGTCCAGCAGGTCCAGGTCGAAGCCCGCCTCGGTGCCGTCCCGGTCGATGGAGGTGAGCAGGATCTCCCCGGCGCCCAGGTCCTCCAGCTCCCGCAGCCAGGCGGTGGCGCCCAGGCCGGTGGGCACGGTGCCGCCCTTGCTGAACACCCGCCAGCCTAGTTCCGGGTCCCGGGCCACGTCCACCGCCACCACCACGCACTGGCGCCCGAACACCCCCGCGGCCTGGGCAACCAGGCGCGGTTCGGCGATGGCGGCGGTGTTCAGGGCCACTTTGTCGGCGCCCGCGCGAAGCAGGCGGCGGATGCCCTCCACGCTGGAGACACCGCCGCCCACGGTGAAGGGGATGCTGAGGGTGCCGGCCACCTCCTCCACCCAGGCCTCCCGGGTGGTGCGCCCTTCGTTGGAAGCGGCGATGTCCAGGAACACCAGCTCGTCGGCCCCCTCCTGACCGTAGCGCACGCCCATCTCGGCGGGGTTGCCCATGTCGCGCAGGCCCTTGAAATGGATGCCCTTGACCACCCGGGCGTCCTTCACGTCCAGGCAGGGGATGATGCGTTTGGCGGCCATCAGTTCGCTCCTTCCGGGGCGGCCATGGCCGCCCGCACCGCCGGATCCTCCGGCGCCATCCGTCCATCCAGCAGGGCCTTGCCGGAAATGGCGGCCTGGGCCCCCGGCACCGTGGCCACCAGGGCCAGGTCCCCCAGGTCCCGCAGGCCGCCGGAGGCCTGCACCCGGAAGCCCAGGGCCGCCACCAGGCGCAGGGCCTCCAGCCCCGGCCCGGCCAGGGCCCCGTCCCGGTCCACGTCCGTGACCAGGGCCCGCCGGATGCCCAGGTCCAGCAGGGGCCGCGCCACGTCCTCCAGGGTGTGCCGGGAGGTCTCGGTCCAGCCCCGCACCACCGGCGCGCCCTGGCGCAGGTCCAGGGCGGCGATCAGGCGGGAGGCGTCCAGGCCCCGCAGGGCTTCCGGCCGCTCCAGGGCCAGGGTGCCCACCACCGCCTCGAAGCCGTCCTCCAGGACCCGCGCCACCGCGTCCCGGGAGCGCAGGCCGCCGCCCAGCTGGAAGGCCGCCCGGGGCCAGGCCTTGGCGAAACCCCGCAGCGCGGCCTGGGGCACCCCGCCGAAGGCAGCGTCCAGGTCCACCAGGTGGATGCGCCGGGCGCCGGCTTCCGCCAGGCGCTGCACCCAGGCTTCGGGGGTCACCGGGTAGACGTTGGCGGAGGCCCGCTCGCCCTTGAGCAGGCGCACCACCTGCCCGCCCAGGAGGTCCATGGAAGGGATCAGGCGCATGGCGTCTCCCCCAGCCAGCCCAGCACCGAGCGCAACAGACGCTCACCGAAGGCCCCGGACTTCTCCGGGTGGCCCTGGAAGCCCAGCACCCGGCCCCGGGCCTGCATGGCGGCGTAGGGCCGGCCGTGGGTGGCCACCAGGAGGGTCTCCGGGTTCGGATCCAGGGCGTAGCTGTGCACGTAGTACAGCCAGTCCTCCTGGTAATCCGGCAGGGACGGGTGGGAGGCCACGGCCCGGGTCACCGCCCAGCCCATGTTGGGCACCTTGACCCCGGGGCCGAGGCGGCGCGAGGTCCCTTCCAGCAGGCCCAGGCCCGGGTCTCCCGGGCTCTCTTCGCTGCCTTCCGCCAGCAGCTGCATGCCCAGGCAGATGCCCAGAACCGGCCGGGCCCGGGCCAAGGCCGGCAGGACCTGCCACCAGCCGCGCTCCATGAGGGCCACGCGGGCCGCATTGAAATGGCCGACGCCGGGCAGCACCAGCGTGCCTTCCGGCGCCGCCTCCGCAGGAGTCTCGGCCCTTCGGCCCGGGATGCCGAGGCGCTTGAGGGCGCCCTGGAAGGAGTGCAGGTTGCCGGCGCCGTAATCGATGATGGTGATCATGGGTGCTCCTGGAACAGCCTTCAAGCCGTCAAAGTTCCCTTCGTTGACGGGATGCCCTCGCCTTCCCGGCGCAGCGCCCGCTTCAGGGCCACGGCCAGAGCCTTGAACAGGGCCTCCAGCTGGTGGTGCGTGTTCTCACCGCACAGCACCGTCGCGTGCAGGGCGAACGCCCCCCGCTGGGAGAAGGCGATGAAGAACTCCCGGGCCAGTTCCGGATGGAACCCGTTGCCCAGGATCAGGGGCGGCAAAGGAGCCTGGTAGTGGCACCACGGCCGCCCGGACAGGTCCACCACCACCCGGGCCAGGGCCTCGTCCAGGGGCACGTGGGCTTCGCCGAAGCGGGCGATGCCGGCCCGGTCCCCCAGGGCCGACCTGAGGGCCTCCCCCAGGCACAGGCCCACGTCCTCGACCAGGTGGTGGCCGTCCACCTCCAGGTCCCCGGCGGCTTCCACCTCCAGGCCCAGCCCGCCGTGGCGGGCCAGCTGCATCAGCATGTGGTCGAAGAAGGCCAGCCCGGTGGCGACCTTGGCCGGGCCCCCGTCCAGGTCCAGGGCGACCCGCACCCGGGTTTCCCCGGTGCTCCGTTCGATGGCGGCGGTTCTCATGGTCTGGCTCCTTTCAGGATGGGCAGCAGGGCCCGGAGGCTGGCGGCGCGCAGGTCCCCCTCCCGGGCGATGGTGTCCCGGTTCGGGCCCACCGCGGCGAAGGTCCACACCAGGTCCGGGCGGGCTTCCCGGGCCGCGCGCAGGGCCTGGGCGTCATCCCGGGTGTCCCCCACGAACACGATCTGCTCCGCCTGGAACGCGTCCGCCAGCTGCAGCAGCCCGCCCGGCAGGGGCTTGCGCAGGTGCGGCGCCCGGTCGGCCACCGCCGGCAGGCGGAAGCCCAGCACGCCGAACCCGGTGTCCATCTCCTCGTCGTTGCGCCCGGTGAGCACCGCCAGGTCCCAGCCCAGGGCCTCCAGTTCGCCCAGGCCGACCAGGGGCTCGTCCGGGGGCGGCACCGACTTGTACCACTTGGTGACCACTTCGGCGCACCGGGGCTCCAGGGCCTGGATGCGCTCCTCCAGGTGCGGGAATCCGGTGGTCTGGGCCGACCACAGGCTGTCCAGCTCGCCGCACTCGGCCAGGGCCAGGGCGGCGGCGCACACCCGGTAGTCGTTGTTGAACCCCCCCACGTGCTTGAAGGCCAGGTAGTGGGCGTCCATCCACGGCAGCCCCGGGGCCAGTTCGCCCAGGGCCTTGGCCACGGCGTTCATGAAACCCGGGTCGCCGTCCACCATGACGCCGTCCATGTCCAGCACCAGCAGCCGGCGGGGGATCTGGGGCACCGGGGGCGCCAGGGTGGCGCCGAACGCCTCCGCCACCCGCAGGGTCTCCTCCTCGGTGCCCACGGTGATGCGCCCGGCGTCCAGCTCCGGCAGGGCCCGGGACTGGATGCCCGCCTCCCGCAGGAGCGGGGCGGGGTCCGGGCGCAGGAACAGGAAGTTGGCGGCGCTGCGCCCGCGCACCCGGTCCCCCAGGGCGGCGGCCAGGCGCTCCCGGCGCTCGGGCAGTTCCCGGGCCTGCCGGGCGAAGGCGGCCTTGAAGTCCAGGGCCACGTCCAGGGCCTCCAGGGCCGGGGCGGGAAGGCTGTAGGGCAGCTGCAGGGCGGCCAGGGGCGCGATCAGCTCAGGGGCGCCGATCAGGTAGCCAAGGCGCCAGCCGGCGCTGGCCAGGGCCTTGCTGAAGGTGCGCAGCAGCAGCAGGTTGGGGTAGCGGTCCACCGCCAGGCGGTGGGTGAGGGGGGCGAACTCCGCGTAGGCCTCGTCCAGCACCACCAGGGGCGGGTCGGGCCGGGCGGCGGCGGCCTGGAGCAGGGGTTCCAGCTCCGCCGGCGCGAGCCAGGCGCCGGTGGGGTTGTTGGGCAGGGTGATCCACACCTGCCGGGGCGGGTCCTGTTCCAGCAGGCGCAGCCAGGGGTCCAGGGGGAAGCCGTCGCCCACCGGCACCCGCACCGGGCGCACTCCGTGGCGGGCGGTGAGGGCCGGGTAGAGGCTGAAGCCCGGGTCCGGATAGGCGATGGCCGACCCGGGCTCGGCCCCGGCCAGCACCACCAGATCCAGCAGGGCGCCGCTGGAGGGGCCCAGCAGCACGCCCCCGGCGGGGGCGCCCAGGGCCGCGGTGAGCCGGGCGGTGAGCTCCTCCTGGCGCTCGGGGTAGAGCTGGAACGGCAGGCTCCCCAGGCGCGCCAGCAGGGCCTGGCGGGCGGCCTCCGGCCAGCCCTGGGCGGCCTCGTTCAGGTGCAGGCGGGCCATGGCCTGGCCCTTGCCCTCCCCGTGGGGACGGACGTAGCCGCGCAGCTTCTGGAATTCAGGTCGGATCAGGGGCATGTGGGGGGTCTCCCAGGAACGGACGGCTCGGCCGTCCGGGACGGGCCAGCGCGGGACGAAGCATAACGGAGGTCCGGCGCCGACCTTCTGGCTTTGCATAAGCTGCCGTAACGGAACAAGTTCCGTGACGGCAGCTAAGAATGGTGCCGGGCCGCCCGGCGCAGGGCGCTGTGGGCATGGTGGACGAGGCCTTCCGCCCGGGCCAGGCGGGCCACCCGGGGCGCCAGGTCGCCGGCCAGGGCCGGGGCCAGCTCCAGGACGGTCTGGCGCTTCATGAAGGTGGCCACGCCCAGGGGGCTGGAGAACCGGCCGGAGCCTCCGGTGGGCAGGACGTGGTTGGGGCCGGCGCCGTAGTCCCCGAACACCTCGGCGCTGGTCTCGCCCAGGAACAGGGCGCCGGCGGTGGTGAGACCGGGCAGCCAGGTTTCCGGGTCGGCCACCGACAGTTCCAGGTGCTCGGGCGCCCAGGCCTGGGCGAACGCCGATGGCCAGGCCCCGCCCGGCCTGGATCAGCCGCCCGTGGCGGCCCAGGCTGGTTTCCAGGATGGCCCGGCGGGGGCTGGCGGCGACCCGCGCGGCCAGCTCGCCGGCCACCGCCTCCAGCAGCGCGGAGTCGGCGGACACCAGCACCGCGGCGGCGTCCGGGTCGTGTTCGGCCTGGGCCAGCAGATCCTCGGCCACCGTGGCCGGGTCGGCGGCGCCGTCGGCGATCACCAGCACCTCCGAAGGCCCCGCCACCGAATCGATGCCGCAGCGGCCCACCAGCTGGCGCTTGGCCTCGGCCACGAAGCGGTTGCCGGGGCCGGCCACCAGGTCCACCGCGCGGTTCCCCGTAGACCATCCAGCCCACCGCCTGGGCGCCGCCCACGGTGTAGAGCTCCTCCAGCCCCAGCAGGGCGGCGGTGGCCAGCACCAGCGGGTTCCGGCCCCCCGGGCTTGGGCGGGGTGACGCCCGACGATGCGGGCCACCCCGGCCACCTGGGCCGGGATCACGGTCATGGCCAGGGTGGAAGGATAGAACGCCCGCCCGCCGGGGATGTAGACGCCGGCGGTGCGCAGGGGCAGCCAGCGCTCCCGGGCCCGCCCGCCGCCCGGGCAGATCCAGGTCCACGTCACGCAGGGCCGCCTTCTGGCCCTGGGCGAAGCGGTGGATGCCCGCCACCATGACCTCCAGGTCGCCGATCAGGCGTGGGTCCTCCGCCCGCAGCCGCTCCAGGGCCGCCCGGCACGCGGCCGGATCCACCCGGAAGCCGCGCTCGTCCAGGTCCACCCCGTCCAGTCGGCGGGTGAGCCGGAACACCGCGGTCAGCCCCTCCCGGCGCACCTCGTCCAGGATCCGGGCGACGGTCTCCCGGGTTTCGGTCTCTACTTGCGCATCCCTTGCCAGCCCGGCGAGCAGCCCAGGCAATTGGACTTCTTCAAGCAGCTGGATCGGGGTGAAGTAACACCGGGGCACCTCAATGGGGTAGGTGCAGTCTGGCATGGGGTTGGCCCCGGGCGCAATGAAAACTTCCTGGCCACCTACTCGAAGGCGTCGTTCACCGTGCGCCCGGCCCGGGCGTGGTTCAGGGCCCGGAGGCCGATGTCCCTTCGCGCCTGCAGGCCCGCCCAGCGCACCTGCTCCAGGGCCGCCGCCACCTTGTCCCGGGCCTGGGCCAGGTCCGGGGCGCAGGCCACCAGCCCCAGCACCCGCCCGCCCTGGGTGGTCCAGGTGCCGTCGCTGGCGCGCCGGGTGCCGGCATGGATGACGGTGATGTCCCCGGGGACGGCCAGGGTGATGGGGTCGCCCTTGCGGGGCGTCTCCGGATAGCCCGCCGCCGCCAGCACCACCGCGATGGCGCAGCCGTGTCGCAGGCCCAGCCGGGGCCGCCGCAGGCGCCCCTGGGCCACTTCCAGCAGCAGGGCGGGCAGGTCCTCGTCCAGCAGCTGCATGAGCACCTGGGTCTCGGGGTCGCCGAAGCGCACGTTGTACTCCAGCAGGCGCGGCCCCCGGGGCGTCCACATGACGCCCAGGAACAGCACCCCGCGGGCCGCGAGGCCGTCGGCCTGCAGGCCGCGGATGGTGGGCTGCACCAGCTCCCCGGTGAGCCGTTCCCGGTCCTGGGGCCGCAGGAACGGCAGGGGGCCGAAGGCGCCCATGCCGCCGGTGTTGGGCCCCTGGTCCCCGTCGAAGATGCGCTTGTGGTCCTGGCAGGGAGGCAGCTCCGCGAAGGCCGCGTGGTCCCGGTCCACGTCCACCAGCACGTGCAGGGACATTTCCATGCCGATGAGGGGCTCTTCCAGCACCACCGTGCGGGAGGCGTCGCCGAACCGTCCGCCCATGAAGGCGCGCAGGGTCTCCAGGGCTTCACTCTCGCGGTCGGCCAGCACCACCCCCTTCCCCGCCGCCAGGCCGTCGGCCTTCAGGACGATGGGGAAGCCGTACTGCCAGTCCCGGACGGCCGCCTCCGCAGGCTCCAGCCGGGAGAAGGTGGCGCTGGCGGCACAGGGGATCCGGTGGCGGAACATGAAGTCCTTGGCGAACGCCTTGCTGCCTTCCAGGCGCGCGGTGGCGGCGTCGTGGCCGAACACCGGGATCCCCTCCCGGCGCAGCGCGTCCCCCAGCCCCGCCACCAGCGGCGCCTCGGGCCCAACCACCGCCAGGTCCGGGCGCTGTTCCCGGGCCCAGGCGGCGATGCCGGGGATGTCCCCTGGCTGCAGCGGCAGGCAGGTGCCCAGCTGGGCGATGGCGTCGCTGCCCGGGGCGGCGAACAGGTCCACCGGGGTGCTGCCGCCCTTGAGCTTCAGGGCCAGGGCATGTTCGCGGCCGCCGGAGCCGATGAGCAGGATTTTCATAGGAATCCCCAAAGCCTGTGACCGGTTCAAACCCTCAAGATCCAACTTCGTCGCAGCTTTCAGCCTAATCGAAGGCCATGCTCATGGGTAGTTGGGGATGGAGCCGGCAACCGCCGGGCAGCATAATGGACCGGGGCAACCCCATGCGACGAAATGAAGCCATCCGAATTCTCCGCAATGCCATGCCGGCGCTCCGGGACAAATATGGCGTCCTGGATCTGGCGATCTTCGGGTCTGTGGCGCGGGATGAAGCCCGCCCGGACAGCGATGTGGACATCCTGGTGACCTTTGATGGACCGGCAACGTTTGATGGCTACATGGGACTTGAGGAAACCCTAGTGACCCTGCTCGGCTTGAAAGTGGATCTGGTCACCGACAAGTCGCTCAAACCGCTGATCCGCCCAAGCGTGGAGAAGGACCTGATCCATGTCACGTGATCCGCGGAGCACTGGCCAATGGTTGCTTGACATCCTCCAGGCCGCCAGGAAGGTCGTGCGATTTACCCATGGCTAGGCGAACTGGAGCGTAGCCTTGGCGTTCCGTCACCGCCTCTCGCAGCCGGGCCAACTCCGGGAAGCCCCCCGCAGGGTATCGAGAATGGCATCAGCCGAGCGGTCGATGTCCTGTGCTGTCGTGGACCAGTTGCTGACGGAGATCCGCATCGCCGCCATGCCGTGCCAGACGGTCCCGCCCAGCCAGCAGGTGCCTTCCTGCTGCACGCCGGCGATCACCGCCCGGGTGAAGGCATCGGCATCCCAATGGGGGTCCTCGAACCTGACCAGCACCTGGTTCAACACCACATCGTTGAGAATCCGCACCGCCGGGTCAGCCCCAAGGCGTTCGGCCATGCGCCTGGCATGACTGCAATTGCGTTCCACCAGTGCGCGCAGGCCATCATGCCCCAGGCTGCGCAAGGCAGCATACACCGGAACCGCCCTGGCGCGCCGGGATTCCTCCGGCACGAACTCGTGGGGATCGCGCTCCTGGGCGTCCGCAACGATGTAGGCGGCAGCCAGGGACATGGCCGCCCGTTGCGCTTCTGGATGGGCGCAAAAGACGATGCCGCAGTCATAGGGGACGTTGAGCCATTTGTGCCCGTCGGTGGCGATGGAGTCGGCGTGCTGGATGCCGGCGGCGAGCGGCGCCAGGGACGGGCTGGTGCGAGCCCACAGCCCGAAGGCGCCGTCCACGTGGAGCCAGGCGCCGCGGGCACGGCAGAGCGTCGAGATCTCCTCGATGGGGTCGAAGGCGCCGGTGTTGACGTTGCCGGCCTGGGCACAGACGATGCAGGGGCCAGTGCTTTCGCCCAGCATCCGCGCCAGTTCCGGAGCCAGCATGCGGCCCTGGGCGTCGGTGGGGACCCGCCGCGCCCGCCCGGCGCCAAGACCCAGCAGGCGCAGGGCCATGGTGATGGTGTAGTGGGATTCCTCGCTCACCAGCAAGTCAATGGCCGGCGCCCCGGTCAAGCCGTCGGCCTCTGCGTCCCAGCCCGCCCTGCGCAGCACATCGTGGCGGGCCGCCGCCAGGGCCGTGAAGCTGGCCATCTGGCAGCCGGTGACGAACCCCACTCCGCAAGGGTCGGGCAGCCCCAGGAGATCGCGCATCCACCCCGCCGTGATGTCCTCCACGACCGAGACCAGGGGCGACATGGCATAGACGGCGCTGTTCTGGTCCCAGGACGAGACCAGCCAATCCGCCGCAGTGGCGACGGGGAGGCTGCCCCCGATCACGAAGCCGAAGTAGCGCGGCCCCTGGGAAGCGAGGGTGCCCCGCTCCGCCGCGGCCGCCAGCGCGTCGATCACCACCACGGCCTCGGTTCCCGCCGTACCCAAAGTGCCCCCCAGGGCATTGCGCAATTCCTCGCTGGTTGCGCTGGCAGCCACGGGACGGCCGGCCACTGTGGCAAGATAGGCCTGTCCATGCTGGGCCGCGCGGGCCAGCAAGGCGTTCCGGTCGTCACAGGTCATCGAAGCCTCCTCAAAAGGGACTGGCAGGAGCTTGGCCCCTCCGTTCTGGAACAAGGAGACCACCGGCCGAACTCACAAAACAGATACAAAAAAGAAAAATTGGGCTATAACAGACACACCGTGGCGGCCCTCTACCTGGACATTGCGCACCATCTGGCCCTGACCATCCAGGGCGGCTTCATCAAGCCCGGAGAGTCGCTCCCTTCCCTTCGGCAGTTCTGCAGGAACAAGGGGGTGAGCCTCATGACCGCCCTTGCGGCTTATCGCCACCTGGAGGATATCGGGCTGGTGGCAGCCGTGCCTCGTTCCGGCTACCGAGTGCTGGCCAATCACGTCGCGCCGCTGGTCCACCCGGCGATTCTCCGCTCCAGGCTGACCTCGTCCAGCACCCACCGGACTGACATCATTTCCCAATTATTCCTTGCCACGGCCGATTCCGCCATCACCCCGCTCGGCTTCGGCTGTCCGTCGGCATCCTTGTTCCCCCTGTCCGGGCTAAGCAAGGTCACCCGGGATCTGCTGAACAACCGCAAGGACATCTGGGTGACTTATTCCACGCCTCCCGGGTGCGCAGAACTGCGCCGCCAAATCGCCCGGCGGCTCCGGGCGCGGGGGATGGACGTCAGCGAGGACGAGGTCCTGCTTACGGCCGGCGGGATGGAGGCCCTGTCGCTTTCCCTGCGTCTGCTGGCGGACCCTGGAGATCTTGTGGCCGTGGAGTGCCCGACCTTCTTCGGGGTCGTCGACGCCGCCCGGAATGCCGGGGCCAGGATCCTCGAACTGCCGGGCGACCCGGTCGCGGGGCTCGATCCCGGACGTCTGGCCGCCGTATGCGCAAAGCGGGGGGTGCGCGCGGTGGTGCTGCTGCCGAATTTCGCCAACCCGACCGGCAGCCTCATGCCCGAGGACCGGAGACGCGAGTGGATGAAAGTGCTCCAGACCAACGGGGTCGCCCTGGTGGAGGATGACGTCTATGGTGATCTGGCCTGGGATGGCCACAAACCGGGGCTGCTGTGCGCTACGCCGCGAGCGGACGGCCTGCCGAATCTCCTGGTGGGATCTTTGTCCAAGACCCTCCTGCCTGGCGGCCGGGTCGGATACGTTGTGGCCAGAAGCCCATGGATCGAGCGGTTGGCCGATCTGAAGAGCACCTCCACGTTGGCCAATTCCACCCTTTCCGAACATGTCGCCGCGGAGTGCCTCGCTTCGGGGATGTTCGAACGCCACCTTCGGCATCTGGTTCCAGGCATCCGGACGGGTGTTACCAGACTGCGTGGCTGCATCGCCCGCCAGTTCCCTGCCGGGACCCGGGTTTCCGATCCCAAGGGCGGTTTCTTCCTTTGGGTTGAATTGCCCGGAGGGACGGATTCCCTGGCGCTTTTCCGGGCGGCCTTGAAGGAAGGGGTCAGCCTGGCGCCGGGTTGCATCTTTTCATTGGGCGGAGGCCTCGACCGGTTCCTGCGCCTGAACGGTGCGGCTTCCGGGGATCTTGAGCAGGCAATGGGGATCCTCGGGCGGTTGGTGGCGCAATTGCAGAACCATCAATGTCCTTGACGGGGAATACCCTGGTGGCCCGACGCCCCGGCCCGCTATTCTGGCTTCCATGATCGGCCGGCTGCGAGGTTCCCTCATCCACAAGTCCCCCAACCAGGTGCTCATCGAATGCGGGGGCGTCGGTTACGCGTGCTCCATCTCCCTGGGCACCTACGGCCTGCTCCCCGATGAAGGCCAGGAGGCGCTCCTGCACGTGGAGACCCTGCTGCGGGAGAACGACCTGAGCCTGCTGGGCTTCGCCACCCAGGAGGAGCGCCAGCTGTACCGCCTGCTGGTGAAAGTGGATGGCATCGGGCCCAAGCTGGCCCTGGCGTGCCTGGGGGCCCTGCCCCTGGGCGAACTGCTGCAGGCCTTGCGCGGGCGGGACGTGAAGGCCCTGGTGCGCATCCCAGGCGTGGGCAAGAAGACCGCCGAAAAGTTGTGTTTCGAACTGTCCGAGAAGCTGGGCGGGCTGGGGGGCCTGGAGGGGCTGGGGGGCGGCGGTCCCGCCCGGGACGCCTGGGCAGCGGACCTGCGCTCGGCCCTCACCAATCTCGGCTTCAGGGAGGACGCGGTGCTGCCGGTGATCCAGGACTTCAAGGAGGAACGCCCGCCCCTGGCGGAGGCCATCCGCCGGTCCCTGAAGGCCCTGCAGCACTAGATGATGAATTCCCCATTAGTGCGGCGAACACGGATTGCCGTGGCGTGGGCGCGATCCTGGGGGGTAAGCTGGGGGGGATTCCGCTGGAGGTAGGCAATGCTTCGTCAATGGCTCCGGCTGCTCGACCCGACCATCCTGGAAATGCAGAACGAACCCGTCGCCAGCCCAGGCTCCAGGCTGCGGCTGGCCAGGGCCCTCAACGGGCGCTGCATGCACGAAGAAGCGCGGGGGGTGGTGGAGAACGCCCTCAGCGTGGACGGGAACGATCCGGACCTGTGGTTCGAGCGCATCATGGCCCTGGGCGACCACGCCTCCGCCGAGGAGATGGAGGATTTGTACCGGCGCCTCGCGGGCGGCCCCGGCCAGCCCAAGGACAGCGCCCCGGTGCTGCGCAACCTGGGGTTCCTCCGGGTGCTCCAGCAGCGGGGCGATGAGGCCGAACGGACCCTGCGCCGGTCCCTGGCCTTGGACGGCGCCGATCCGCGGGCCCTGGAGCTGATGGGCCTGCTCTGCGTGCAGCGGGACAACTGCCAGGAGGCCAAGACCTGGCTCCTGAAGGCCCTGACCCTGCAGCCCAGGGATCCGCGCACCCTGCGCCTGCTGGGCATCACCTGCGAGCACCTGGGGGACTTCAAGTGCGCCGAGTCCCAGTTCCTGGCGGCCCTTGAAGTGGATCCCTGCTACTTCTGGGGCTGGCACAGCCTGGGCGAGCTGCTCATCAAGCAGGGGGAGATGGCGGACGGCCTGCGCTGCATCTACCGGGCGCGCAGCATCCAGCGCCAAGGAAGCAGCCAGCTACTTCATGCTTTCCGAACTGTTCACCGAGCAGGGGCACCTGGAGCTGGCCATGGGCGAGCTGCACCAGCTCACCGCCTTGGCGCCGCCCCAGGACGTGCTGGCGGAGGCCTATGCCATGCTCGGCGAAATCCACCGGGACCTGGGCGACCAGGAGGGCGCCACCTCGCTACTTCTCCCTGGCGGCCGAGACCGACCCCAAGGCGCCCGACCCGTGGGCGGCCCTGGGGGACATGGCCCGGGCCGAGAGCAAGCTGGGAGGAGGCCCTGCGCTGCTACCGGGAGGCCCTGACCCGCAAGCCCGACGCCGCCGACCTGCAGGTGCAGATGGGCTACATCCTCCTGAACTCCAGCCAATACCAGGAAGGCGAGCAGCTGTTCCTCACCGCCCTGGAAGCGGATCCGGGCGAGTACAGCGCCTACCTGGGCCTCTCCGAGTGCTACCGCAATCTGCAGCGGCCCGAGGACCAGCTGGCCATGGTGAAGCAGGCCATGGCCCTGGCCCCCGAGGACCCGGACGTGTGGAACGCCATGGGCGTGGCCCTGGAGGTGCGCGGGCCGATGCGTGGAAGCCACCGAGGCCTACGAGAAGGCCCTGAGCCTGGCCCCCATGCACCGCAAGGCCGCCAACAACCTGGGCTTCCTGCTGGAGAAGCGCATGCAGGCGGGGGAAGTTGAGCTTCGCAACCGGGCCATGGACGCCTGGAAGCGGCGGCTCCTCATCTGCCGGGACGAAGGCCAGAGCCTGAAAATGGCCACCGAGCACCTCACCAAGCTGGGGTCCCCGAAGAGACCATCCGCCAGTGGCTGGAGCATGACCCCACGCCCGGTTCCTGATAGGATGGTGGGTTCGGAGTATTCATGAACGGTTTCCTTCTGACTTTGCATGTGATCGTAAGCGTCCTCCTGGTGGCGGTGATCCTGCTGCAGCCCGGGGCCAAGGGCGGCGGACTGGGCGCTTCCTTCGGCGGCGGCGGGGCCAATTCGGCCTTCGGCGCCCGGGGCTCGGCTCCCTTCCTGGCCAAGTTCACCTACTGGCTGGCGGCGGGCGTGATGGCCACGTCGCTGGTGATCGAGGTGATCATCGTCAAGGCCAACCGCTCGGTGCTGGACCGGGGCCCGGCGCCGGTCTCCGCCCCGGCCCCCGCGACGCCCCATCCGGCGGCTCCCGCCGCGCCGGCGACGCCGGCCGCTCCCGCCAAGCCCTGAACGAGTGTTGACGGGCACCCTCGCCCGTGGCATCCTAAGCCTTCCTGGCCCGCGTGGTGAAATTTGGTAGACACGCCATCTTGAGGGGGTGGTGGCCAAAAGCCGTAGCAGTTCGAGTCTGCTCGCGGGCACCAAGATGAAAGGAAAGCGCCCTCCGGGGCGCTTTCGGTTGTACCGGGCCACCCCGGCCAGGAACTTCCCGGCCGGGGTGGCCACCGTAAGGGGACGAATTTTTATTTCGGGGCTCGCCTCTTATGTTTATAATTAATTTATGATTAATGTCGATCCTCTCCTGCCGTTCCCATTCCTGCTGCGTTCCCTGCTCCTCCTCCTGGGGCTGGCCGGGGTGCTGGCCGCCCCGGGCTGCGTTGGCGGCGACACCTCCGGCGGGCTGTACGTGTTCGACGGCCAGTCCCGGTCGGTGCTGGTGTGGAACGACCTGGACAAGCTCTACCAGGCCGCCCAGGCGGGCCAGCCGGCGCCGGATCCGGACCGGGTGCTGCGCAGCGGCCAGTTGCGCGGATTGGACCTGGCCTGGGGGGGCATGGCCCTGGACCCCAACCGGCACCACCTGTACCTGGTGAGCCAGAAGAGCGGGCGGGTGTATGTCCTGGACCACGTGAACACCCAGAAAGACGAGTGGAAGCAGAAGACCGACATCTGGTCCTTCGACCTGGGCGGGGGCAGTTCCGACCGCTTCGGCAGCGACTCGGTGTTCGGCCAGGCGGCGCTGGATCCCGTCGCGGACATCCTCTACGTGCAGGAGACCACCCGCGACGGCAAGCGTTCCCGGGTCTGGCACGTGGGCAACGTGAGCCGGGTGCGCGGCGGCGCCAAGGTGGGCGCCGACGCTGCCACCGAGGTGGACGACGACGGCCGGGGCGCGGGCCTGGCCGCCGGGCCGGCCCACAAGGTCTTCGCCCTGTTCGGCAAAGGCCGGGACGTGGAGACCCTGGGGGGCGATACCCACCAGGGTCCGCGCCTGCGCCAGGGCGAGCCCCGGGGCCGCAACCTGCTGTTCGGGGACCCCCACCTGGCCTCGGACCGGAATCTCCTGGTGGGGGCGGCGACCGGCCTGAAGAAGCCCATGCGCTATGGGTCCCTGGCCTACGACCAGCAGCACCACGAACTGTACGTGTTCGCCCAGCCCCCGGAAGGCGACGAGCTGGCGCAGATCCTGGTGTTCGGGGGCGGGCAGTTCTTCGGCGGCGTCAACCAGGCCCCCCGCAGGACCCTCAAGGATGTGCCCAGGAACCTGCGGATCATCTGCCATCCGTTGCAGGCGGACTGGCTCCTGGGGGCCGGCTTCAAGCCCGGCCAGGAAACCGGCAAGGAAAGCGACGGCACGGGCCGGGGCCAGGACCTTTTGTACCTCTGGAAGTCGCCCAGCGGGGGCGGCGAGCCCAGGACGCTCAAGGGCCTGCAGGTCAAGGACGACAAGAACAAGGACGGCAAGGACAAGGCCAGGGACAAGCAGAGGGCCGTGGAAGTGCGGGGCCTGGCCTGGGGCGGCGGGTGACGGCTTTACAACACCCCGCCGGCCGGGTTCCACTGTCGGGATGTCCTTTCCCGATCCCGTCTCCCTGCTGGCGCCCCTGGGGCCCTGGTTCGAATCGGTCAGGCGGGACCTGCCCTGGCGGGCCGCGGACCTGGACGGCCCCCATCCGGATCCCTATGCGGTGCTGGTCTCGGAAGTGATGCTGCAGCAGACCCAGGTGGCCACGGTGGTGCCCTACTTCCAGCGCTGGATGGCCCGCTTCCCGGACCTGGGCGCCCTGGCGGCCGCCGGGGCGGACGAGGTGCACGGACTGTGGGCGGGCCTGGGCTACTACCGGCGGGCGCGCAACCTGCACCGGGCGGCGGCGGTCCTGGCCCGGGACGGCTGGCCCGCTGCCCTGGAGGGCCTGTTGTCCCTGCCCGGGCTGGGCCCCTACACTGCCGCCGCCCTGGCCGCCCAGGCGTTCCAGTGGCCGACCCCGGCCCTGGACGGCAACGCCTTCCGGGTCACCGCGCGGCTCCTGGCCCTGGAGGAGGACCCCAGGCGCCGGGCCCAGGACCTGCGCGACTGGCTGCGCCCGGCCCTGGCCGCCCACGGCCCCTCCCGCCTCACCCAGGCCATCATGGAACTGGGCGCCACCCTCTGCGCCCCGGCGCCCCGCTGTGCCGCCTGCCCCCTGGGCGGGACCTGCCGGGCGCACCGGCTGGGCCTGGCCCAGCGCATCCCCCCCGCCGTGCCCAAGGCCAAGCCCAGGGAGTCGGAATTGTTCCTGGTGGCCATCGGGTCCCCGGCGGGCTGGCTGCTGCGGCCCCCGGCGGCCACGGGGCTGCTGGCAGGCCTGTGGAGCTGGCCCTGGGCGCCGGTTCCGGAGCCGGAAGCCGGCGCCGCCGAGACGGCGGTGCCGTACCGGACCGCCCGGGGCTGCGCCTGGCCCGGGTGGGTCCAGGCGTATTCCCACCTCCGCCAGACCGTGCACCCCCTGTGCGCGCGCCTGGAAGCCGCCCCGGAAGCGCCCCGTGGCCTGGCCTGGGTGCCGGTCCGGGACCTGGGGGGCCTGCCCATGGGGCGCCGGGACCAGCGCCTGCGGGCGCTGCTGGACCAGCCCGCCGGGTTCCTGCCGCTCACCGGCGAAGACTGGGCGGCAATTGACGCGGTGCTCGGCCCGGAATAGTGGTATTCAATCTGGTTATGGAAGTACGGGCCGGGGTCCGCCTGCTGCGAAGCTGGTTGGCAGCCTTCCCTTGACCGCCCCTTCCCCACCAGGGAGGACCCCATGCAGGAACAAATCAAGCTTGTGGCCAGCCGGATCCGGGAACTGCGGGAGATCTCCCGGGTGTCCTCCGCCCAGATGGCCCAGGACCTCCACCTCGCGGAAGGCCAGTACCTGGGCTACGAGAGCGGCCAGGTGGACATCCCGGTCGGGATCCTGCACCAGGTGGCCCAGCGCCTGAGGGTGGAGCTCACCACCCTGCTCACGGGCCAGGAGCCCCACGCGCACACCTTCGCCGTCACCCGCGCCGGGCAGGGCATCTCGGTGGACCGCAGCAAGGACTACCGGTACCTGGGCCTGGCCCACACCTTCATCCACAAGCGCGCCGAGCCGTTCCTGGTGACCGTGCAGCCCGGCACCACCCAACCCAACAGCCACCCGGGCCAGGAATTCCATTACGTCCTGGAGGGGACCCTGCGGGTGACCATCGGCCAGCACGACGTGGTGCTGGAGCCGGGGGACTCCCTGTACTTCGACTCCAGCGTCCCCCACAACCTGGCCGCCCTGCACGACCGCCCGGTCAGACTCCTCGCCGTGATCGTCTAGGCCACGCTCCCAGGATCCGCCATGCTCCTCCACCACTACCTCCCCCGGACCCAGTTCGATTCCTACGAGCAGTTCCGCGATCAGTTCCAGATCCGGATCCCCGAGTGCTTCAATTTCGCCTACGACGTGGTGGACCGCTACGCCGCCACCGAACCGGACCGGGTGGCCCTGGTGTGGTGCGACGAGCGGGATGAATCGGCGACCTTCACCTTCGCCCAGCTGAAGGAGGCCAGCGACCGCACCGCCAGCCTGCTGGCGGCCCTGGGCATCCGCCGGGGCGACCCGGTGATGCTGATCCTCAAGCGGCGCTACGAATTCTGGTTCTGCCTCCTGGCCCTGCACAAGCTGGGGGCCGCCGCCATCCCGGCCACCCACCAGCTCACCGCCAAGGACCTGGCCTACCGGAACAACGCCGCCAGCGTGAAGATGATCATCGCCACGGCCGATCCCCTGGTGCTGGAGCACGTGGACGCCGCCCAGGCCCAGTCCCCCACCCTCCTGCGCAAGGTGGCGGTGGGCGGGGCCAGGGGCGGCTGGGTGGACTTCGACCGGGAACTGCCCCAGGCCAGCGCCGACTTCCAGCGTCCCACGGGGGAGGCCGCCACCCGCAACGAGGACACCTTCCTCATCTACTTCACCTCCGGCACCACCGGGCTGCCCAAGATGGTGCGCCACTCCTTCACCTACCCCCTGGGGCACATCCTCACCGCCGCCTACTGGCAGCAGGCGCGGGACGGCGGCCTGCACTTCACGGTCTCCGACACCGGCTGGGCCAAGTCCGCCTGGGGCAAGCTCTACGGCCAGTGGCTGACGGGCGCCGCGGTGTTCGTGTACGACTACGACAAGTTCGTGCCCAAGGACCTTCTGCGGGTCGTCAGCGAATACGGGGTGACATCCTTCTGCGCCCCGCCCACGATCTACCGCTACCTCATCAAGGAGGACCTGGCCCAGTACGACCTGTCCCGCCTGGAACGGGCCACCACCGCCGGGGAGCCCCTCAACCCGGAGGTCTACAACCAGTTCCTGCGCCTCACCGGGCTGCCCATCCGGGAAGGCTACGGCCAGACCGAGATGGTGGTGGCGGTGGCCACCTACCCCTGGGTGGAGCCCCGCCCGGGCTCCATGGGCCTGCCCTCCCCGGGCTACGACCTGGACCTGGTGGACGAGGACGGGCGCTCCTGCGAAGTGGGCGAGGTGGGGGAGATCGTCATCCGCACCGACCGGGGCAGTCCCGTCGGCCTGTTCGACGGCTACTACCGGGACCCGGACCTCACCGCCCAGGCCTGGCACGACGGCCTCTACCACACCGGAGACACCGCCTGGCGGGACGAGGACGGCTACTTCTGGTTCGTGGGCCGCACCGACGACGTGATCAAGAGCTCCGGCTACCGCATCGGCCCCTTCGAGGTGGAGAGCGCCCTGCTGGAGCACCCGGCGGTGCTGGAGTGCGCCGTCACCGCCGCGCCGGACCCCATGCGCGGCCAGGTGGTCAAGGCCACCGTGGTCCTGGCCAAGGGGTACCAGCCCGGGCCCGACCTGGGGGTGGAACTGCAGGAGCATGTGAAGAAGGTGACCGCTCCGTACAAGTACCCCCGCATCGTGGAGTTCGTCACCGAACTCCCCAAGACCATCAGCGGCAAGATCCGCCGGGTGCAGATCCGGGAGCAGGACCGGGTGGAGTAACGGCTTCCATTTTTATGGTAAACCCAGGGCAAGCGCATGTACCAATCATGGTCCCAATGCCAGATAGCCATGTGATTGGTTGTGCCAGGCCGTTTGGGGCCCTTGAAATCCCCTGGGAATGGATCAGTCCAAGGTTGACGCCAGGGGTTCCGGCGCCTCCTTGATCCCGAGCAGGTCCCGGAGCTCGTCGAATCGTTCCAGCACGGCGTCCTTGTAGGTCGCGGGCCGGTGCTTGAGCAGGTTATCCGACGGTTCCGGGGAAGGGTACCATAGGCCCGGGCGGTCAGCGGGGTAATGGGGCAACACCTTCAGCTTGCGCTCGCAGGCATCGAGCAGGCGCACCAGGTCCGCTCGCCGCCGGCGCGCCATGGCGACGGCGGCCTCGCGGATTTCCTCGAGGTGGGCCGGGGTGATGGTCAGGCCGGGGAACAAGTCCGCCAGGAAGGGCATGCCGGGCTCCGCCCGCGCCAGCTGGGCCAGGTCCAGGAGGCTCCGGAAGGCGGGCCCGTAGGCAAAGTGGAGGCCTTGCCCGTGATCGATGTTGAAATACTGGGTGGGCTCGCCCGCTGGGTCCAGGAGCACGCCCAGGTTGCTTTTGGCACTGGAGCTGCCCTTGAGGTCGATTTCGCCCAGCAGGATCGCGCAGGCCACGATGGGGCCGAAACCGTGGCCCGGCGGCAGCAGCGGCTTGCGGTACTGGGGCGAGCCGTGGCCGAGATCCTGGAAAGACTTGGCGAGCCGCACCGCGGAGTGCAGATGATGACCTTCCACGATGAAACAAACCTCCTGGGAATAGTGACCTATAAAGAACCGGAACAGGGTGCTCGCATAGGCCTCGACCCAGTCGTCCTTCTTGATGATCCACTCGTCACCGCCCTGGTCCACGTAGTGGTCCGGATCCCAACCGTGGTTCTGGAGTTTTTTCCCGGTGAGCTTGAAATCGGCCAGGTCCCGCACGCATGGCTCGAATCCGCCCGCCGCCGGAGCGAGGTCCTCCGGGGCGGGGGCCTTGCGTTCCTCCCCGGTTTCGGCGTTGCCGCCACGCACCAGCACCAGCTCGTCCGGCTTGAAACGCGTGCCCTGGAAGGTATACGACCCTTGGGCCGGGTCATGTTCCGCCCGGGCCAGCAGGGGGGCCGGGTAGGTCAACGTGGCGGGGACGACGGCCATGATCTGGTAGGTCCGTCCGTCGATGTTGAAGGTGGCGGAAACGCTCCCGTTCCCGGTAAAGCCAGTCCTGCGGGACAGGTTGCCGGGCCGGTACACCGATTCCAGGAAGCCATCGGCGTGGGGATGGTACGGCTCCAGGTTCAAGAACCAATCGATTCCGCCGTCAACAAAGGGGATGTGGCCCAGGCGCTCGCGCTGCAGCTGGCCGCCGGCCAGGCCACGCTTCACCTCTGCCTGCACCGTGGCGGCGGACGGCAGCGGCTGGGCCTGGAGGACCGCGGCCCCGAACATGAAGAATGCAACCAAACAACCCTTGAGAAATTCCATAGGCTACCCTCTTGGCGCCGGTTCACGGACCGGCTCTTCAAGGATGCGTTCAATAAATAATTTGTCACATCGATTCCCCGGCACCGCCCGGCCTATTCCCGGTAGGCCCGGCCGTAGTACGAGTCCAGCAGGATCTGCCGCAATTCCCCCAGGAGCGGAAAGCGCGGGTTGGTGCCGGTGCACTGGTCGTCGAAGGCCCCTTCGGCCAGCGCTTCCAGTTGGCCCAGGAAGGTGGCCTCGTCCACCCCCGCTTCCTGGATGGAGCTGGGGATGCCCAGGGTGCGCTTGAGACCATCCAGCCATCCCACCAGGCTGTCGATGCGCTCGGCGGTCTTGCGCCCGGGCAGGCCCAGGGCGATGGCGATCTCCCCGTAGCGGTGCCGGGCCTGGGGCCGGTCGGTACTGGCTGAAGGCCGTCTGCCGGGTGGGGACATCGTTGGCGTTGTAGCGGATGACGTTGGTGATGAGCAGGGCGTTGGCCAGGCCGTGGGGCAGGTGGAACTCGGCGCCCAGCTTGTGGGCCATGGAATGGCATACCCCCAGGAAGGCGTTGGCGAAGGCGATGCCCACGATGGTGGCGGCGTTGTGCACCCGCTCCCGGGCCCCGGGGTTGCGGGCCCCCTCCAGGTAGGCGGCGGGCAGGTGCTCCTTGAGCAGCCGCAGTCCCTGGATGGCCTGGGGGTCGGTGTACTCGCTGGCCATGACCGACACGTACGCCTCCAGGCCGTGGGTGACGGCGTCGATGCCACCGAAGGCGGTGAGGCTCTTGGGCAGGTGCAGCACCAGTTCCGGGTCCACGATGGCCATGGTGGGGGTGAGCTCGTAGTCGGCGATCGGGTATTTGCGCCCCGTGGCCTGGTCGGTGACCACCGCGAAGGGGGTCACCTCCGAGCCGGTTCCGGACGTGGTGGGAATGGCCACCAGGATGGCCTTCTCCCCCAGCCTGGGGAACCGGTAGATGCGCTTGCGGATGTCCATGAAGCGCAGGGCCAGGTCCTCGAAGTGCACCTCCGGGTGCTCGGTACAGCGTCCCCATGATCTTGGCGGCGTCCATGGGCGAGCCCCCGCCCACCGCCACGATCACGTCCGGCTGGAAGCCCCGCAGCATGGCCACCCCTTCCTGCACCACCGCCAGGGTGGGATCCGCCTCCACCTCGTGGAAGATGTCCACCTCCAGGCCCAGCTTGCGCAGGATCCCCACCGTGTCGTCCAGGTTGCCGTGGCTGAACAGGAAGCGGTCCGTGACGATGGCGGCCCGCTTGCGCCCGCGCAGCTCCTCCAGGGCGAAGGGCAGGCAGCCCCGGCGGAAATAGATGCTGCGGGGCAGGCGGTACCACAGCATGTTCTCCGCCCGCCTGGCCACGGTCTTGCGGTTGATGAGGTGCTTGGGGCCCACGTTCTCGGAGATGGAATTGCCGCCCCAGGAGCCGCAGCCCAGGGTCAGGGAAGGCGCCACCTTGAAATTGTACAGGTCGCCGATGCCCCCCTGGGTGGAGGGTGAGTTGATGAGGATCCGCGCCGTCTTCATGCGGGCGCCGAAGGTGGCGATGCGCTCCCGGCCCAGGTCCTGGTCCTGGTCCGTGTACAGCCCCGAGGTGTGGCCGATGCCCCCCAGGGCCACCAGGGCCTCGGCCTTGGCCACCGCCTGGTCGAAATCCGCCGCCCGGTACAGGGCCAGGGTGGGGGACAGCTTCTCGTGGGCGAACGGCTCGTCCTGGCCCACCGATTCCACCTCGCCCATGAGCACCAGGGTGCCGTGGGGCACCTGGATGCCCGCCAGGCCGGCGATGGTCTGGGCCGACTGGCCCACCACCGCCGGGTTCAGCACCCCGTCCTGCATGAGCACCTGGCGCACCGCCCGGCACTGGTCCGGGTCCAGGATGCACGCGCCGTGGCTGGCGAAGCGCTGGCGCACCGCGTCGTACACCGGGCCCACCACGATCACCGACTGCTCGGAGGCGCACACCACGCCGTTGTCGAAGGTCTTGGACAGGATGATGGAGGCCACCGCCCGCTTGATGTCCGCCAGCTCGTCGATGACCACCGGCGTGTTGCCGGCGCCCACGCCGATGGCCGGCTTGCCGGAGGAGTACGCCGCCTGCACCATGCCCGGCCCGCCGGTGGCCAGGATCAGGTTCACGTCCGGGTGGCGCATGAGGTGGTTGGTGAGCTCCACCGACGGCTGGTCGATCCAGCCGATGATGTCCGGGGGCGCCCCGGCGGCCACCGCCGCCTCCAGCACCAGCCGGGCCGCCGCGCAGGTGGAGCCCTTGGCCCGGGGGTGGGGGCTGAAGATGATGCCGTTGCGGGTCTTGAGGCTGATGAGCGCCTTGAAGATGGCCGTGGAGGTGGGGTTGGTGGTGGGCACGATGCCGCAGATGAGCCCCACCGGCTCGGCGATGGTGAGGGTGCCGAACAGGTGGTCCTCCTCCAGCACCCCGCAGGTCTTCTCGTCCTTGTATGCGTTGTAGATGTACTCGGAGGCGAAGTGGTTCTTCACCACCTTGTCCTCCAGCACGCCCATGCCGGTCTCCTGCACCGCCAGGCGCGCCAGGGGGATGCGGGCGTCGGCGGCCGCCAGGGCCGCCTGGCGGAAGATCACGTCCACCCGCTCCTGGGAATAGTCGGCGAAGCGCCGCTGGGCGGCCTTCACCAGGGCCACGAGGGCGTCCAGTTCCTGGATGGTGGTGACGGCCATGCTCCCCTCCCCGCTGGCCGTGGGACCGATCCCATCTGACCTCAGCATTTGATGCCTCGACCCGGGGATTGGTTCGGGAGCCTCAGAAGTCCGTCGCAGCCTCGGCGGTGACCGGCTCCGGCTCCAGGTCCTGGAACGTGGCGGGTGGAGCCTCCTCGTCCTCCGGCAGGCCTGGGACTATGCCGAACGGCGGGCCGGGCGGGACCCCGGTGCTGATCCAGGTCAGGGCCGCGGCGGTGCTGCTCTCGTCCGGATCGCCCGGGGCATGGTCCAGGTCGTCCTCCGCCGAGCAGGTCACGGCGCCGAAACCCGGGTAGGGCAGGCCCCGGAAGTAGCCGCCGCCGCCCCTGGCGTTGTACGCTGCGCTGTTGATCAACACCAGGCGCCAATGGCAGTCCGGGTTGGAGAAGGTCGAGGCGCCAACCGGCTTGCCGCCGGTCCGACCGCCCACCAGGGCCAGGCGGGAGCCGTAGCTGGGCTCCAGGACGTTCGCCACGAGTTCGCTGGCCGAAGCGGATTCCTCCGTGACGATGAAGGCGATGCGGCCGAATTCCATGGCCTCGGGTTCCCGCTGGAAGCGCAGAGTCTGGTTGTTGGCGGCGTTGGCCCGGTTGTACTTTATCGCGGCCATGACTTCCCCCGGCGCATGGGCGGCGTGCAGCAGGTTGGCGAACAGTTCGGCCACATCCAGGTTTCCGCCCGGGTTGCAGCGCAGGTCCACGATCAGGTCGGTCGCCCCGGCGGCGCGGAAGTGCCCCAGGATCCCCCGCAGCTGGGCTTTCGCCCGCTCCGTGAATTCCAGCAGGGGCAGGTAGCCGACCTTGTGGCCGTGGGCGGGGGTCAGGATGCGGGGCGCGTTCCAGCCCGGGACCGGGTCGGAGGCCCAGGTCCCGGCCGTGATCGTCACGTTCCTGGATGGGCCTCCGAGCACCCTGCGCACCCGCAGGCTGGCCACCACTCCGGCGCGGTCGGGAAAAAGCAGCGGAACCAGGGGCCGCCAGTTGTTGTCGGGGACCAGCTGGTTGGCGGCCTGATCCAGGTCCTTGGGGTCCGCCGCCACGGCCACCAGCTGGTCGCCCCGTGCCAGGCCCGCCTGGGCCGCGGGCGACCCCTGGGCCACGTACTTTATCCGCAACCCCTTCCCCCCTCCGGGCAGGGCCATGGCTGCCAATCGGAAACCGTACCCCTCCTTGGCCTCCTCGCTGTAGCTCTGGCCCTTGGCGCCGGCGGCGAGGCGGCTCCAGCCGCGGTCCTTGCCGGCGGCCCGGGCCTTGGCGGTGAGGGCGGTCACCAGGTCTTCGGGGGTGGCGAAGGCGTCCGGGTCCACCTGGGGCGGCAGGAGCTCCGGCCAGAGGTAGTGCTTCCTGAACGTATCCAGGATGTCCGCCTTCACCTGGCGCGGACTGCAGCCTCCGCCGGCCCCGGAGGGGCCCGGGGCGGCCGGGGTCGGGCTCGAGGAGCTTCCGCCCCCGCCGCCGCAGCCCAGCGCCGCCAGCAGGCCAAAGGCCAACAGCCAGCCGATCGCCGGGCGCAGCCCGCCCCCAGGCCGGGCGGGCGCGGAAAACGCGGGGCGGAGTGCGGACATGGGCCTTCCTGGGGGCCGGACCCCGTCCGGTGCCCAAACCATAAAAATTAATTAATTATGTTTTGATTACGGCCCAAAACAAGGGGGCCCGGGCGGGCCCCCTTCATGCAGGCGCTTCCGGTGCCTCAGAACCCCATGTCCGCCAGTTCCTGCTGGGCGGTGCGGGCCTCCGGAGAGCCCGGGAAGCCGTCGGTGAGTTCCTTGAACGCCTTGATGGCCGCCGGTTTCAAGCCCATGCGCTGCAGGCACTGGGCGCGCTTGAGCCGGGCCGGCAGGAACTGGGAGGAGTTGGCGTGTTCCCGCATGATCTGTTCGAACACCGGCTTGGCCTTGTCGTACTGCTTCTGGTTGTAGTAGCACAGCCCCAGGTAGAACAGGGCTTCCGGGCGCTGGCTGGACTGGGGGCTGGCCTTCAGGAACAGCATCAGCCCGTCGGCGGCCACCGCGTAGTTGCCCCGGTTGTAGTCCAGGACGGCGGCGGTGAAGGCCTTCTCGTCGTCGCTGGGGGCCGGTGCGGGCTCCGGAACGACGGCGGACGGCTGGGCGGCGGGCGTCCCGGGCTTGGCGGGGGCCGCCCGCCGGACCCCGGCGTCCCCCAGCCGGTTGTTCAGGATGCGGGTGCTGTCCTGGAGCTGGCGCAGGTTCTCCTGCAGGTCCGCCTGGAAGCGGCGGTCCTGGGCCCGGCTGTCGATGGCGGCGGCCCGGTCCGCTTCCAGTTTCTGGTTGGAATCCTCCATCTGGGATCGGAGCTTGAATACTTCAATTTTCAAATCACTAATTTCGTTCTCCACTTTCTTGAGTTCATCATCCGAGACGCAGCCGACCGCCGGCAGCAGTACCGCCAGCGCCAGCCCGGCGAGCCAGGGTCGGTGAAGCATGGGCGACTCCTTCCATATCAAGAAGAGCGGAGGAACCGGGTCCCTCCGCTCCAAAGGCGGTTCCTGACCCTACTGGAGAGTGAACTGGCAGTTGCGGTTGGCCAGCCAGCTCTGCTCGTCGTGGCCCTGCACCTCGGGCCGCTCCTTGCCGTAGCTGATGGTGGCAAGGCGCGCGTCGGCCGTCCCCAGCCCGGCCAGGTAGCTCTGGGCCGCGTGGGCCCGGCGCTCGCCCAGGGCCAGGTTGTATTCCACCGTGCCCCGCTCGTCGCAGTTGCCGGCGATCTGGATCTTGGCGTCCGGGTAGGTCCTGAGGAAGTCGGCGATGGCCTGGAGCTTGGGCTTGTCCATGTCGCGGATGTCGGACTTGTCGAAATCGAAGTTGATGTCCTTGAGGGCCGCTTCGGCGTCCGCCTTGAACTTCGCCAGGCGCGCGGCTTCAGCGGCGGCCTTGCGGGCGGCTTCGGCATCCGCCTCGGCCTTGAGGCGGGCAGCATCGTCATTGGTAGTCTGGGCGGCGGCCGGAGGCGGGGCGGGGGCCGCGACGGGCGCGGGCTGTTCCATCGGGGCGGGGGCAGGCTTCTTGCAGGCCACTCCTACCCCCAGCAGGAGAATCACAGAAAGGGGTATGAGATTACGAACGAATCGCATGGTTGACTCCTCCAACGCAAATTAGATTATCAAACCCCTTGAATTCGGGGCATCCTTTTTTTCCTCAGCGAGATCGCGTCCATTTGGGGCTCTGGCACCCTTCCAGGTTGACCAGCTTGTGCAGCGTGTTGCCCGATAAGTCGGTTGTATACAATTCCATACCGCCCCGGCTGCCGCTGCTGAACACGATCCGCCGTTCGTCCGTGGACCAAGCGGGCGATTCTGAGCTGGCGACGCCGGTAGTGACCTGATAAGACTTCCCTTCCCCAAGCTTATACACGAACAGGTCGAATTTGCCTTCGAACCGCGAGACATAGGCGATCATCGAGCCGGACGGGCTCCAGGCGGGGCTGCCGTTGTAGGTGCCTTCCTGGGTGAGCCGGCGCACGTTGGACCCGTCATCCCCCATCAGGTACACCTGGGGGCCCCCCTCCCGGTCCGAGGTGAAGGCCAGCTGGGTGCCGGCCGGGTTCCAGGTGGGATCGGTGTTGATGCAGTTGCTGTCGGTGAGCCGGCGCACCCGGCCGGTGGCCATGTCCATCACCATGATGTCGGTGTTGCCCCGGCGGTCCCCCTGGACGAAGGCCAGGCGTTTCCCGTCCGGCGACCAGGACGGGCAGTAGCAGTGCCCCTCCGGCTTGCCGGACAACGGGTAGATCTTCACCTGGGGGCCGCCGGGGGTCCGCTGGCCCCAGATCTCCGGGGTGCCGCCCTTGTAGGTGACGTAGGCGAGCCGTCCGTCCGGGGCCACGGAGGGTGACAGGGTCAGGCTGTGCCAGGAGGTGAGGCGCACCGGGTTGGCCCCGTCCCGGTCCACCTGGTAGATCTCCTTGATGCCCTTGCCCACCTCCTTGACGAACACGATGCGGGTGGACGCCACGCCCTGCTCCCCGGTGAGGCGGGCCATCAGGTCGTCGGCGATGCGGTGGGCGATGCGGCGCAGGGCGCCCTCCTTGCCGGTGTAGCGCTTGTTGAACACCGGCGCGGCGTTCTTGGCCTGGGCGGCCATGACGTCCACCACCTGGAGCATCACGTCCAGGTCGCCGGCGGCGGTGCGGGTGACGGAGGTGAGCACCAGCCACTCGGTGCCGGTCTCGGTCCAGGCCTTGTAGGTGGAAGGATCGGTGGCGGCGGGCAGGTTCTTCTGGATCACCGCGAAGGGCCCCGCCTCGTCCAGGTCCCGGGTGAGCACCTGGTGGAACTCGCCGGTCACGGTGCCCTCGCTGATCCCGGTGATCTTGGGGAACGGGAGGGCGATGCCCAGCTTGGAACCGGCCGAAGCCGACAGCACCACCTCCTGCTCGGGGGGAGCCTGGGCCTGGAGAAAAGGCGCCAGCACCACCAGCAGTCCAAGGAGTAGTCGCTTCATGATTGCTCCGGCAGAACCAGACCGATCCTGTTGTCAACGCCAGCCGACACGCGGATGGGTGCGGTTTTCATCATGGATGATATACCACCGGGCCGGCGGCGTCATGGTATCCTGCGCACCAGCCCGCCGTTGGCGGCGGGCATGGGCAGGCGGTCCAGTTCCTCCCGGGTGAACCAGCCCCAGGCCAGGGGGGTCGTCAGGACCGGAGGCCGGACCGGCGGAACTTCGCACAGGAACGGATGCAGCACCACCGTGCCGTGGGCGTAGGCGTGGGCCAGGGGCTCCAGGGGGACCGCCCGGGACGGGGTCCAGCGGACTTCCTCCAGGAGTTCCCGGAACAGGGCGGCTTCGGCCGGTTCGGCGGGTTCCAGCTTGCCCCCGGGGAATTCCCACAGCCCGGGGGCCCGCGGGGCGGCCAGGTCCCGGCGCTGGGCGAAGATCCGGCCCCGGTGCCGGATGACCGCCACCGCCACGTGCACCGGGGTCACCCGGCCCTCCCGGAGGCGGCGAGCAGGGCCAGGTGTTCCCCGTAGCGCCCGCGCAGGTCCGCCACCCAGTCCGCCTTCAGGCGGCCGTACGCGGGCCGCAGGGCCTCCTCCACCCAGGCCTGCAGTTCCGCCACCGAGCCGCAGCCCTCCAGGCCCGCCGCCAACGCCCGGCGCAGCTCCGGCTCCGGGCGCGCCAGGGCCGCCACGGGAGCGTAGCTGATGCGGTGCAGCGCGCAGGCGCCCAGTTCCCGCAGGGCGCGCTGGTGGGCGGGAGTGCCGTAGCCCTTGTGCCGGGCGAACCCGTAGCCCGGGTGGCGCTGGTCCAGGTCCCGCAGGAGGGCGTCCCGGTGGGTCTTGGCCAGGATGGAGGCGCAGGCCACGGCGCAGCTCAGGGCATCCCCGTCCACCACCAGGCGCTCCGGCAGGCCGCTGCCCGGGGCCCGGTTGCCGTCCACCAGCAGGATGCGCGGGCGCAGCCGCACCGCCGCCACCGCCTGGCGCATGGCGCCCAGGGTGGCTTCCAGGATGTTGTCCCGGTCGATGGCCAGGTTGTCCACCTCCCCCACCGCCCAGGCGGGCAGGATCATCTTCAGCTCGGCCGACAGGGCTTCCCGGCGCTCCGGCACCAGCCGCTTGCTGTCCCGGGCCCCCCGCAGCACGTGCGCCCAGCGCGCGGCCGTGTCCGGGTCCAGCACCGCGCAGGCGGCCACCACCGGGCCGGCCCAGGCGCCGCGCCCCGCCTCGTCCACCCCGCCCCACGGGATGCCCGGGGGGATGTTGCCCAGGTCCCAGTCAAGGGGGTTCACGGCCGAAGGGTTGGCGGCCAAGGACCTCATGGGCGCTCGGCCCGGGGCGCCGGCACCGGGAACGGCTGGCCGGTCCAGGCGCTGAAGGCCTCCCGCTGGGCGATTTCCGCGCCCGGTTCGGCGATGATGTGCACGGTGCGCAGGGGGTTCTCCTCCAGCACCAGGGTGAGGGAGCGGATCCGCCCGCGCTCCACCGCCAGGATCTCCACCCGGTCGCCGGGATTCCGGTCGCCCAGGCGCCGGTGCACGTCTCCGGCGGCCGCGGTGCGCCATCCGTCCACCCCCAGGATCTCCATGCCGTAGCCCAGGCACGCCCGGGCGGCGGGGGATCCGGGCATCACGTTGGCCACGGTGGAGGTTTCGCCCACGCAGGCGATCCCGGCGTACACCCGGGCCCGGCGCAGGGCTTCCGGATCCCCCGGATCGCCGTTGGGCAGGCCCTGCCAGGGGGCCTGGGCGTTGAAAGCCAGGCCGTAGGCCCGCTGGATGGCCCGCGGGTCCAGGTCCTCGGTGCCCCGGATGTACCGGTCCCAGAAGGGTTCCGGATCCTGGCCGGAGATCTCCCGGAAGGCCGCGCGCAGTTCGCCGTCGCCCACCGGGCCGTCCCCGAACCGGTTCCAGAGGAGGGCGAAGAACCGGTCCAGCCCATGCTCGCCTCCGGACCCCAGGCGCAGTTCCGCGTCCATCATCCAGGCCACCAGGGCGCCCTTGTCGTAGTAGCTGACGGTGCTGTTGGACGTGAACTCGCTGGGCTTGTAGTGGCGGATCCAGGCGTCGAAGCTGGCCTCTTCCAGGCTCTGCTCCCGGCGCCCGGCCCGGGTGGTGTTGTCGGTCCAGGACCCGGCCAGGCGCTTGGCCACCCAGGCCCAGGGGGCCACTCCGGCCCGCAGGACCACGGTGTACTGCATGAAGCTGGTGCAGCCTTCGTGGAACCACAGCAGCCGGGTGAAATTCTCCCGCCGGTAGTCGAACGGCCCCAGGACCCGGTCCCGCAGGCGCTTGACGTTCCACACGTGGAAGAACTCGTGGGCGACGAGGGCGAACAGGTCCCAGTAGCCTTCCGCCTTCTCCAACTGGAACGGGTCGGCCAGGAGCGAGGTGCAGTCCCGGTGCTCCAGCCCGCCGTGGGTCCTGGGGCTGAAGGTGAGCAGGAACAGGTAGCGCTCCATGGGCAGGCAGCCGAACAGGTCGGCGCAGGCGGCCGCCACCGCCCGGGTGCCCTCCAGGATCCGGGCCTCGTCGCCAGGATGGGGACCGGTGACCGCCAGGCGGAAGTCGCAGCCCCGGAGGCTGAACCGATGCAGGCGGAAGGTTCCCAGCTCGAAAGGGGAATCCACCAGGGTGTCGTGGTCGGCGGCCAGCCAGGCGCCGTCCCGTTCCGGCAGGGGACTGGCTACCCGCCAGTCCTCGGGCCAGCCCTGGAAGGCCACCCGGTACGGCCGGTCCTGGCCCTCCAGGTACAGGAAGGTGGCGGCCCCCACCAGGTGGGCGTGGGTGGGGTCCGCGTGGTTGGTGCGCACGGTGAGGTCGTTGCAGAACAGCCGGTAGCTCACGGTGACCGGGCCCGGGACGGCCTCCAGGCGCCAGCGCTGCTTGTCCAGCTTGGCCAGGGCCAGGGTCCGGCCATCCTGGTCACAGGCGCGCAGCCGGTCCAGGAACCGGGCATAGTCCCGGATGAGATACGATCCCGGGGTCCAGGCGGGCAGCACCAGCACCGCGCCCTGGCCCAGGGCCCCGGCGGGCAGGGTCAAGGTCACCTGGATCTCGTGCATGCCCAAGTCCAGGGGGCTGACCAAGGCCTCGATGGGAGCCGGGCCGGGCTCGGGCCGGGGCGGCCGGGGACGGTCGTTCATCGGTGGTCTCCGTAAAGCTTTCCCAGCTGCAGGAAGATATCCCGCCAGGCCGCGGGCAACGCCTGGGCGTCCCGGGCGATGGTGGCGGCGTCCCCCCGCACGAACGGTCCGGTGCGTCCGGCGGGCCCATGGCGCTCGACGTTACGGGCGGTGGCCTCCGCCAGGGGAGCCAGGCCCCGCCCGGGCAGCGTGATGCCGGCCGCCTCCAGGAGGGCCGCGGCCCCCAGCCAGAGGGTGGCCGAGTGGCCGCAGGCCAGCACCCCGCATGCGTGGTACAGGGCCTTGAGTTCCGCCGGCAGTTGGAACGGCACGAACCCCAGGGCCAGAAAGGCGTCCACGATCACCTGGGGCACCGGACCGGTGAGGGCGAGGGGCGTTCCGGACCAGTCCGCCGCATGGCCGTCGAAGGTCATGAGAGGGTGGGCGGAGGGCACGCCCTCCAGGTGGAGGCTCCCGGACAGGTGCACACAGCGTCCCGGGAAGCGGGCGCTGCAGACTTCCAGGGCGCTGTCCGGCACCGCCAGGAGCACCAGGCCGTCCGGACTGGACCGCCCGGGCAGCAGGTCCACCCGGTCCCCCCAGGCGGCCGCCAGGGACCGTCCGGCCCTGCCCCTGCCCAGGATGCTGAAAGGACATGTCATGGCACCAGTGTGCCCGAGTCCTCCCAGCCACAAAGGCAGGACTTTTTTCAAGGTCATTGGGACAATGACAGGGTGACCTGGCCGCTGCCACCTCAACTTCCCTGGCCCCAATTTCTGAGGCTCCTGCGCCACCCTGCCCCGCCGCGCGGCTGGCTGGAGGCGGCGGCGGACCTGCCGGACGTGCTCAAGCGGCCCATGCTCCTGCGCTGGATCGCCCAGCACCTGCAAGCGCCCACCGACCTGCGCAACCGCCTGCTGCCCACCCTGCCCTGGCGGGCCCTGGCCGCCATCGCCGGGGACGCCTCCGCCCATCCCCAGGCCCGGTCCCACGCCTGCGACCGGCTGCGGGCCCGCTGGGCGGTCATGACCATGGGCGAACGGCGCAGCCTGGCGCCCCTGGCCCCATCGCTCCTGTGGCCGGCCATCTGGAAAGTCCGGGACCGGCGCGTGCTGGCGGCCTTCCTGCTCAACCCCCGTCTCACCCTTCCGGCCCTGGAGGCCCTGGTGCAGAGCGGCCTGACCCTGGCCCACGGGGAAGCCCTGCAGGAATCCAGCTGGCGGGAGAGCGTCCCGGTGGCCCACCAGGTGCTGCAGGCCCTGGACCGGGGCCTGCAGCAGGCGGATTCGGACCTGGTGCTGGGCCTGGCCGCGTCCTGGATCCGGGCCATGCCCCCCGACGAGCGCCAGTTCGCCGCCACCCGCCTCACCCACCCGGCCCTGCGGCGGATGACCCGGGCCTGGGCGGGACGGGAAGGCCCGGAGGAACCTTGAACTACGGCCGGACCTAGTCGCCTCGGATCAGGTGCTTGAGGTTCTCCATCTCCTCCTTCGGCACCGGCCGGGCCGGCACCCCGCCCCAGGTCTCCCCGGCGCCCACCCGGCTCCCGGGCAGCAGCACGCTGTGGGGCAGGATCACCGCGTCGTCGCCGATGACCACGTCGCCCATGACGCAGCAGGCCAGGCCCAGGGTGGCCCGGCGGCCCACCACCACCGGGGCCACCACCAGGTTGCCGCCGCCGCCGTAGTGGGCGAAGATGCGCACGCTGCCCCCCAGCACCGCGTGGTCGCCGACGGTGATGAAGGCCGGGTCGCTGATGTACTCGGTGTTGATGAAGGCGTGCCGGCCGATCTTCATGCCCATGGCCTTGAGGAACCAGATGCTGAACGGGGTGAGGGTGACGAAGGGCAGGAAGGTGAAGCGCGCCAGGTAGAACAACCCGTTGTGCAGGACCCAGGGCACCGCCTGGAGCGTGTAGTAGCCGCCCCGGAAGGGGCGCAGGCGGGTGGGCAGGATGCGGTTGCACGCGGCCACCACGGCCAGCAGGGCCAGGCCGAACACGAACCAGCCCAGGGCCAGGGCGAGGCCGCGCAGGCACCAGGCCGGGACCGGGGGCAACCGCCCGGCCAGGGCCCAGAGCCTGGCCCCCAGGGCCAGGGCGGGCGCGGCCGCCAGGCCCATGATGGTGATGGCCAGGGCGTACAGGATCAGCACCACGATGCCGTAGGCGCAGCGCCCGAAGCGCCGCACCCAGCGATCCAGCGAGCCCGCCGGCCCGGTCTGCCGGGTGGCCTCGGGCCCGCTCACGCGGAGGGGCCGGCGGGGATCCGCTTGAGCACTTCCGCAACGCAGCGTTCGATGCCCACCCACACGTCGCCCAGGCGGGCGTCGTCGAACATGTAGGCCGGGGTGGTCACCAGCTTCAGGGCCTCGTCGATGACGATCTCCCGGGCCGAAGCCACGGACTGGTGCCGGGCCCCCAGCTGCTCCATGGGCCCGGCCACCTTGCCGTCACCCAGGGTGAGGGTGCCCCGCCGGGACATGCCCCGCAGCACCAGCGCCACCAGGGCCGGGGCGATGCAGATGGCCCCCACCGGCTTGCCGGCCTCGAAGAAATGCCGGACGAACCCGGCCACGTCCGGGCGCACCTCGGCCCCGGGGCCGTCGGCGGCGAAGCTGCAGAGGTTCTTGGCCACCCCCGCCCCGCCCGGAAGGATCAGGGCGTCGTACGGCGCGGGGTCCGCCTCGGCCAGGTCCAGGCACTTGCCCGCCCGGGCGATGCGGCTGGCTTCTTCCAGGATGTTGCGCGCCGCTCCGGCCACCGCCCGGCCGGTGGCGTGGTTCACCACCTCCGCCTGGCTGGCGTTGGGCGCGATGCATTGGCACCGGGCACCGTGCTGGTCCAGGGCCAGCAGGGTGAACACCGCCTCGCGCACCTCCGCGCCATCCACATGCCCGCAACCGGCCAGGAGAACCGCCACATTCACCGTGATCGCCATGGGCCACCCCCAGGGTAATGAGTCTAGTGCACCAAGGTACCGGGCGGGACAAGTATCCTGGTACGATGCTCGGCCCCCGCCTGCCCTCCTCCCTGGAACCCAACGCCCTCTCGGCGGAGCTGGACCGCCGGCGGCGGGAAGGCCCGCCGTACCTGGACTTGACCATCTCCAACCCGACCGCCTGCGGGTTTTCCTACCCCGCCGCCCAGCTCCGGTCCGCCCTGGGGGACCCCGAGGTGCTCGCCTACCATCCCGATTGCCGGGGCGGCCGCCGGGCCCGGGAAGCCGTCGCCGCCTACCATGGCCACGGCCTGGACCCGGACCACCTGATGCTCACCGCTTCCACTTCCGAAGCCTACTCCTGGCTGTTCAAGCTGCTGTGCGCCCCCGGGGACGAGGTGCTGGTGCCGTCCCCCAGCTATCCCTTGTTCCACTGGCTGGCGGCCCTGGAGGGGGTTTCGGCCCGGATCGTCCCGGCCATTCCCCACGAACGCTGGGACCTGGACCTGGCGGCCCTTGACGCCGCCTGCGGCCCGCGCACCCGCGCCCTGGTGGCGGTGAACCCCAACAACCCCACGGGCCAGTTCCTCACCCGGGAGGAGTGGGGGGCCTTGCTGGACCTCTGTGCCCACCGGAACCTGGCCCTGCTGGTGGACGAAGTGTTCGGGGACTACGTGCTGGAGCCGGGGCCCGGGCGCCTGGCCACCGCCCTGGAGACACCCGAGCCCGGCGTGCCCCTGTTCGTGCTTTCCGGGCTGAGCAAGGTCGCCGCATTGCCCCAGGTGAAGCTGGGCTGGATCGCCGCCCGGGGGGCCCAGGCCCGGGCCCTGCTTGAACCCCTGGGGTTCATCGCCGATCAGTACCTGTCCGTTTCCGCCTCGGCCCAGGCGGCCGCCCCGGCCTTGCTGAGCCTGGCTCCCGGCATCCAGGCCGGCATCCTGGCCCGGCTGCGGGACAACCTGGCGGCCCTGGACCAGGTCCTGGCCCCCCGGACCCACTTGTCCCGACGGCCGGTGGAGGGGGGCTGGTCCGTGCTCCTGCGCCGCCCGGCGGTGGAACCCGGGGAGGACTGCGCCCTCCGGTTGCTGCGGGAGCGGGACGTGCTGGTGCACCCGGGGCATTTCTTCGACCTGCCCGGAGACGGCTACCTGGTCCTGAGCCTGCTCGCCCCGACGGACCGGTTCCGGGAAGGGGCCGCCAGGATGGCCGGGGCCGTTTGAAAGGATCCGCCCGGTTGCCTCCTACGGAACGTGTTCAAGCAGACGCGCCAGTTCCTGCGGGTCCGCGGGCTTGGTGACGTAGCGGTCGAAACCCGCTTCCCGGGCCCGGCGGACATCCTCCTCCCGGTCGTACCCGGTCATGGCCACCAGGCAGGCCGGCTGATAGTCCGGAAGGCTCCGGAGGGCCCGGGCGACGGCGTAGCCGTCCGTGTCCGGCAGGCCGATGTCGCAGAAGACCACCTCCGGCTTGCACTTCCTGGCCTGCTCCAGGCCCGTGCGGCCCGAGTGGGCCGTGACCACCTGGTGCCCGAACCATTCCAGCACCAGTCTGAGGGTCTCGGCCGCATCCAGGTTGTCTTCAATCACCAGGACCCGCCGGGGCCGGGAACATGGCTCCCAGTCGTGCACCGTTTCGATCGAATCTTTCATGCTACTTTCGACCACCATGGCGCCATCCCCCCCTCACATGGCAGGCAGCTGGAATATTAGCACTTACGATGCAAGCTGGGCCAGCCTGCGCAGACCCGGAGCCAGGCCTTCCCGCAGCCGGCGCCCCAGGCCCAGGCCATAGAGCCAGGAGAGAGGGCCGTGGATCTCGACCCGGTGGGTGAGCCGGGTGCCCATGGGGGTCCCTTCCTGGCTGTGGATGTGCCGCACCTCGCCCAGGGGCAGCTGCACCGACGCGGTGAAGCCCAGGGCCGGCACCACCGGCCCCAGGCGGAAGGTCCGGCGCCCATGGCCGCTCATCCGCACCGTGCCCTGGGCGCCGGAGCTGAAGCTCCCGGCCAGTTCCGCCGCCGCCAGCCCGGCGTCCCACTGGGGCCAGGCGGCCACCCTCTGGACCAGGTCCCAGACCCGTTCGGGCCGGGCCGTGGTCTCAAGGGTGTGCTGGGCGTGCCACATGGGTTTCCCCCCGCAAGATCCTGGGGTAAAATACCAGACTACCAAGCCAGCAAGGACCCATTCCGGCCCCCCCTGCCTGAAGGTGGCGGGTGCGGGGGGATTGGTTTGCCCATCCGCATGCTGAAAGGTTGCCTCCAAGCCGCTATCTTAGAAGCTTGGAGACTTCATGCAGCCATCGAAACGAGCACAGCTGGCAATTTTCTTCACGGTCTTCGTGGACCTGCTTGGCTTCGGCATCGTCATCCCCATGCTGCCCCAGTACGCCAAGGCCCTGGCGGCCCATCCCTCCCCGTGGATGGCCTGGGTGAACGAGGCCCTGCGTTTTTCCGACCCCGGCGCCTTCTGGGCCGGGGTGGCCATGATCAGCTTCACCTTGTGCCAGTTCGTCTCCGCCCCCTTCCTGGGCCGCCTCTCGGACCTGCTCGGGCGCCGCCCGGTGCTCTGGGTGTCCCTGGTGGGCGCCTCCGCCTCCTACCTGATCATGGCCGTCACCGGCCACTTCGAATGGGTGATCGCCGCCCGGGTGCTGGGCGGGCTCACCGGAGGCAACATCTCCGTGGCCCAGGCGGCCATGGCCGACAGCTCCTTGCCCGGGGAGCGCTCCAAGGCCCTGGGCCTGTTCGGCGCGGCCTTCGGGCTGGGCTTCGTGTTCGGCCCCGCCCTGGCGGGCATCCTGTCGGGCTCCATGGCCGGCAAGGCGATGCTGGCCAGCCACGGCTGGTACCTGCCGTTCTTCGTGGCGTCGGGGCTGTCCCTGTTCGCGTCCACGCTGGTGGTGGTCTGGCTGCCGGAGACCCTCACCCCCGAGGCCCGCACCCACGCCCGCCGGGCGGAGAGCCGCGGCCACGCCCTGGTGCGGGCCCTGAAGCGCCCGGGCATGCGCCAGATCTTCTGCATCTCCCTGTTGGCCATGAGCGGATTCTCCATGATGGAAGGGACCTACAGCCTGCTGGCCAACGCCCGGTTCGGCTTCACCCAGCGGGAGGTGGGCTACCTGTTCGCCTTCATCGGCGTGCTCATCGTGCTGTACCAGGGAGGACTGGTGCGGGTGGTGGCCAAGCGCATCCCCGAACGGGTGGCCCTGGTGGCGGGCCTGGCCTGCATGGCCGCCGCCCTGCCCATGCTCCCCTACGCTCCCTGGAAGTGGCCGTTCCTGCTGGTGATGGTGCCCCTGGCCTGGGGCAGCGGCATGAACACCACCGCCACCTCGGCCCTGGCCAGCCAGTTGACGCCCCGGGACGAGCAGGGCGGCCTGTTCGGGGTGCTGAACGCCATGTCCGGCATCGGCCGCATCATCGGTCCCCTGGTGGGGACCCTCGCCTTCGCCCGGTACGGCTACGCGGCCCCCTACTGGGTGGCCTGCGGGTCGCTGGCGCTGGCCCTGATCGTCGGCGCGACCCTGCCCCGGAACCATCCGGCGGCGGTGGAGGGGGAAGAGGCGGTCTGAACCCGCCGGCCCCGCTCCCCGCCCTGCCCATCGTGATTGATTCTCATTCTTTTGCGGCCTCGCCGCGACAGGAGCAGTTATGATCTGTCTTTCCGGAACCGGCCTGGACGCGCGGATCCTGGCGCGCATCGCCGCCGGCGAAGCCGTCTCCCTCGATGCCGCGGCCCTGGACAAGGTGGCGGACAACCGCCGGGTCATCCAGCGCATCCTGGACGAGGGGCGGACCGTCTACGGCATCAACACCGGGTTCGGCCAGTTCGCCACGGTGGTCATCCCTCCCGCCCAGCTGGCCCAGCTGCAGCTCAACCTGGTGCGCAGCCATTCCGCCGGGGTGGGCGAGCCCCTGCCCAGGGGCCAGACCCGCGCCCTCATGGCCGCCCGCATCAACTGCCTGCTCAAGGCCCATTCCGGGATCCGCCCGGAACCCATCCAGCTCCTGGCCGAGTGCCTGAACCGGGGGGTGCTGCCGGTGATCCCCAGCCAGGGCAGCGTGGGCGCGTCGGGCGACCTGGCGCCCCTGGCCCACATGGCCCTGCTCCTGGTGGGCGAGGGCGAAGCCTGGGACGGGGACGGGATCGTCCCGGGGGGCCAGGCCCTGGCCAAGGCCGGACTGCAGCCCGTGACCCTCCAGCCCAAGGAGGGGCTGGCCCTGATCAACGGCACCCAGCTCATCACCGCCCTGGGCAACCTGGCGGTGGCCCGCCTGCGGGACCTGGTGCCCCTGGCCGACGAGATCGGCGCCCTCTCCCTGGAAGCCCTGCAGGGCACCCGCACCGCCTTCGATCCGCGCATCCACCAGGCCCGGCCCCATCCCGGGCAGATCCAGGTGGCGGCCCACATGCGCGCCATCCTGGGGGAGACCAGCGAGATCGCCGAAGGGCACCGGGACTGCCTCCGGGTCCAGGACGCCTATTCCCTGCGCTGCCTGCCCCAGGTGCACGGGGTGGTGCGGGATGCCCTGGAGTTCGCCGCCGCCATCCTGGAGCGGGAACTGAACAGCGCCACCGACAACCCGATGATCTTCACCGACACCCAGGAGAGCCGCAGCGGCGGCAATTTCCACGGCCAGTACCCGGCCTTCGCCTGCGATCTGCTGGCCATCGCCGTATGCGACCTGGCCAGCATCTCCGAGCGGCGGCAGGAGCGGATGGTCAACCCGGCCTATTCGGACCTGCCGGCCTTCCTCACGCGCCAGGGCGGCCTGGAATCGGGTTTCATGATGGCCCACGTCACCTCGGCGGCCCTGGTCTCGGAAATGAAAGGGCTGGCCGTCCCCGCCTGCGTGGATTCCATCCCCACCAGCGCCGGCAAGGAGGACCACGTGAGCATGGGCCCCATCGCCGCCCGCAAGCTGTGGCGGGCGGTGGACGCCCTGGAACAGGTGCTGGCCCTGGAGGCGCGCATGGCCCTGGAAGGGGTGCGCATCCTGGCCAAAGCCCCGGCGGACAACCTCAAGCCGCTCATGGACTGCCTGGGCCGGGTCTGTCCGCCCTGGCATGATCGGCCCATGTACGATGAGATCCGCAAGACGACTAACGCCCTCCGGAACTATGTGCGAGAATGCGGTAAATGATTAGTTGGCGTATGAAATGCGAAGTTGTTTTGCGAGCCCGGACCGAGGCGGACGCCATCCGCTTCTGGGGCAAGTTCCATCCGGGCCCGGACGGACCCCTGCCGGTGTTCGACTACCGGTTCGAGCATACCCTGGCGACGGTGAAGATCGCTTGTTGGCTGGCGCCCCTGGTGGGCGCCGACTTGGACATCGTGGAGTGCGCTGCCTGGCTGCACGACTGCCGCAAGAACCTGAACGAAGGCAAGGGCAAGGACAACCATGCCCAGGACGCTTCGGCCGTGGTGGAGGAGATCCTGGAGGGAACCGATTTCCCCAAGGCCAAGATCCCGGCGGTGCGCCACGCCATCGATCACCACGTGGGCCTCAAGCTCACCCGCAAGCTTGAGCCGGTGGAGACCGCCTGCCTCTGGGACGCGGACAAGCTGAGCAAGATCGGTGCCGCCAGCCTGGTGCATTTCCTCTGCATCGCCGGCGGGTTCGAGCCGGTGCACACCGCCGGGGTGATCGAACGCGGCGAGCGCTGGCTGGAGCGGGCCCGCGTCATCGCCGCCTGCATGAACACCAAGCCCGCACGCAAGGAAGCCGAACGCCGGGTGGCCTTCCTGGAGGCCCACTACCGGCAACTGCGCCGTGAATGGAATGATCCCATGGAGCCTGCGACGCCATGATCGATTTCCTGGACCTCGTCCAAAGCCTGCAGCTGGCCCTCAAGAACCGGCAGATGTACACCGCTGCCCATCCCCGCGCCCAGAAGGCCCTCACGATCCTGAACGAGCAGATGCGCGAGTGGCTGAACCTGAGCCCCTCCCTGCACATCGCCGCGTCCATGGGCAAGGTGTTCGTGGACGGGGATCCGGTGGACTACAAGAGCCCCCACCTGACCGCCCTGGCCCGCCAGTTCGGCGAACGCCAGATCGGCGGCATCATCTTCCGGCGCGGCCTGACCGCCGGGGAACTGGAACCGGTGCTGAGCCTGCTCTCCCTCAGGCCCGCCAAGATCGAGGAGGAGGGCGGCGCGGCGGCCATCCTGGCGCGCCATGAACTGTCCCACGTGCGCCTCAGCCAGACCCAGTACAAGGAAGTGCGCCAAGGAGAAGGGGGCGACGAGGACAATCCCTACGCCCCCTCCACCGTCCGCACCCCGGGGGCCCTGGACCCGGCCGCCAAGGCGGCCCTGGAGGCCCTGGCGGCCTCCCTCAAGGCCGCCGGCGCCGAGGTGGCCCAGGCTTCGGCCGACGCGGCTGCCGGATCAGGGTCCGGCGCCAACCGGGGGATCGGGCCCGAGCCGGGTCTGGGGCTCGGCCCCGAGCCGGGCCTGGGGCTCGGTCCCCTCCCGGGCCTGGGGAGCGGTCCCAGCCCGGTCACGGGGACCGGTCCCGGCCGGGGGGGCCGGTCCGGCCAGCCCGGGGGCACCCTGGAGATGATCTTCCATCAGTGGATGGAGGAGCTGAATCTGCTGCCGGCGGCCAGCATGGAGGCCGGGAAGTTCTCCGGGGCCGACCTGTCCATCCTGGCGGGCAGCCCGTCCGCGCTGGAGATGGGCGATTCGTTCCCGCCGTCCCGGCAGGTGGAGGGGCTGCGCCTCGCCCTGATGTCGCTCCCCCCGGAACAGCTGCTGTCGGTGGTGGCGGGCCTGGGCACACTGCCCACCGGGCACCGGGGCCTGCGGGTGGCCTTCGAGGCCCTGGCGACCGAATCGTTCGCCAAGGCCGCGAGCGCGCTCATGGAAGGCCCCCTGCCCTGGGAGTTCACCCAGGACGCCCTGCTGTCGACTCTGCGCACCGCCCCCAAGGCACAGGCGCTCCTCATCGCCCTGGACCGGGAACTGAAGACCCGGGGGGCGGGCGCCGACCTGCTGGCCCACCTGGAAGAGCTGGTCCGCCGCCTGGAATGGGAGAACCTGTCGGTGGAGGAGAAGCTGCGCCAGGCGCTGGAGAAGGACAAGCTCTGGAGCCTCACCCTGGACCAGCGCCTGCGCTTCCTGCGCCAGCTCCTGGACGAGGGCCGGATCGAGGCCATGCTCCAGGTGCTGGAACGGGTCATCGCCGGCCTGGGCCACGAGGACCCGGCCCGCCGGAGCGCGGCGGCCCTGACCCTGACCGGCGTGACCCGCTGGCTGGTGGCCCCGGGCCTGCCCGGCGCCGCCGAGAGCCTGGTCACCCAGGGCCTGACCGAGGCCTTCGGGCGGGAGCCCCTGGAGAACGTGCACCGCCCGGTGACCGAGGCGCTGGGGGTGACGGTCGCCGCCATGGTGAGCCGGCAGCAGCCCGGGCGCACCCTGGCCCTGATGCGGGAACTGTCCGCCCTGTGCGCCCGCCAGGAGGGCAAAGAGGAATGGCGCGACGCGGCCCTGGCCGGGCTGTGGGACAGCCTGGCGGAACCGGCCCGGCTGCGCGAGGTGGTGGAGATGCTCTACTCGGCCAGCCCCGAAACCCTGGCCGGGGAACTGGTCCCCTATTTCGGCGCGGTGGGCGCACGGGCGGCGATGCTGCTGGTGGAGGTGCTGGGCGACGAACCGGACCGCAAGCGCCGGGGGAGGTTGCTGGACGTCATTCGCGCCTTGGGTTCCGCGGCCCTGCCGGCGGTGGAGGAAGGCCTGAATTCGGATGCCTGGTACCTGGTGCGCAACGCCTTGATCCTGCTGGCGGAGATCGGCGGGAGCCGGGCCATGGAACAGGCCAACGCCTGCCTGGTCCACCCGGACGGGCGGGTGAAGCGGGCGGCGGTTCGGACCATGTGGCGGGTGGGCGGCCCCGCCTCGGTGCCCGGGCTCCTGGGGGCCCTCCCCGCGGTGGACCCCGAAACCCAGGAGGAAGTCATGTTCGGCCTGGCGCAGTTGCGGGCCACCCAGGCCATCTCCACCCTGGCGGCGTTCGCCGCGGACCGGAAGTACATTGAACGGCAACGGGTCCGGGCCGCCGAGACGCTCGGCCAGATCGGCGACCCCCGGGCCGTCAAGAGCCTCAAGAACCTGGCCCGGCGCAGGGGCCGGATCTTCACCAGCACCGAGCCCCTGCCGGTGCGCCTGGCGGCCTGCCGGTCCCTGCTGGCCCTGAACACGCCCGCGGCCATCGAGGCCCTGTCCGAGGTGGTGGCTGGCGAGCCCTGGCACAAGGACCGGACCGTGCTGCAACAGGTGCTCGACAGCAGGCCCCGCTCCTCCACCTGACCACCGTACCCAAAGTGACCGTCCTTCCCGAACCCCAGCAGCTCATGGCGGCGTTCGCCGCCTTCACCCAGGCCTCCGAGCAGCTCGAGCACCGCTACGAGGCTCTCCAGGGGCAGCTGGGACGGCTGCAGAGCGAGCTGCAGGCGGTGCTGGAGGCGGTTCCCTTCGCGATCTGGGTCCTGGGGGAGGAAGGGGAGCTGCGCTTCACCAACCGCCCCGGAGGCCTGCCCGGCCAGTTCACCGACGGGCCCCCGCCCTGGGAGGCGGACGCCCCGGCCGGGGTGCGCACGTTCCTCGACCCGGCCGGGCGGGAGCGTTTCCTGGAGCAGGAGAACCGCCCCACCCAGTCCGGCAAGGTCATCACCCTGCGGGACATCACCGAGGCCCACCTGCGCGCCCAGCAAGCCAGCCGGGAGCAGCGCCTGCAGGCCATGGGCCTCATGGCGGCGGAACTGGCCCACGAGATCCGCAACCCCCTGGGCAGCCTGTCCCTGTTCGCCGGGATGCTGCTGCAGGACCTCCAGTCCCTGCCGGCCCAGGTGGAACTGGCCCAGCACATCCAGGCCAGCGTCCAGCGCCTGAACACCCTGGTCACCAACACCCTCACCTTCAGCCGCGACATCCACCCCAAGCCCAGCGCGATCTCCCTGGCCACCTTCTGGGACATGGCCCACCGCGGCTGCAACCTGCCCGAAGGCCTGGGCTGGGTCAACCGGGTGCCCCCGGAAGCCACCTGGTTCGCGGACCCGGACCTGCTGCGCCAAGTGGTGATGAACCTGCTGCAGAACGCCGCCCGTTCCACCGAGGGCCGCCCGTCCCCCAGGCTGGCGCTGACCGCGGTGCCGGAGCAGGTGGAGGACCGCACCCACTGGCAGGTGACCCTGGAAGACAACGGCTGCGGCATCGACCCGGAGGCCCTGGCCCGGATCTTCGACCCGTTCTACACCACCTTCGGCGGGGGCACCGGCCTGGGGCTGGCGGTGAGCCACCGCATCCTCATGGCCCACAACGGCATCATCACCATCGAAAGCCGGCCCGAGCACGGGACCCAGGTGCATGTGCGGCTGCCGGCCACCGGCGCCTGACCAGGGCAGCACCGGCGGTTCCGGCCAGAATCCCGGTTCAGGCCACGGCCTCCCGGACCTTCGGCACCGGCTTGCTCAGCCCCAGGATCAGGCCCAGGGCCATGCCCCACACCGCGGCCAGCCCGATCTGGTACTCGGTGGGCAGGCAGAACGTCACGGTGTGGGCCGGGATCCAGAACCACAGCAGCGTCCACCAGGCCCGCTCGATGCCCCGGAAGCCGCTCTGGCGCATGATCAGGTTGTCCTCGATCCGATGGAAGGCCATCATCTGGGGCCCGAACAGGACGTTGGTGAACAGGGACACGGCGAAAGCGCCGCCCACGCCCGCCCCCATGAAGCCCGGAAGGAAATGCCCGTCCACCAGGGCGTGGGTGAACCCCTTCATGCCGGCGAAACCGTACTTGATCACCACCCCGAGCACCGCCCAGGCGGCCATCTTCAACAGGAACTCGAAGGGCGTGAACGGAAAGGCCAGCTTCCGGCGGGAGCAGGAGGCCGCCAGCAATTCTCCCAGGGACCCCAGGAGGGCGAATTGCAGGGCGGCGGAAACCAGGGGATGAGCCTTCACCCAAAAGACATAAGCACCCATATGGAACACTCCGGTAGCCGTCCATCATAACCGGTGCAGCCGCCGTTCCTAGGCCAACCCCGGCGGATTGTTCCTGGCCTGGCGGCCGGGCGCCATGGGAATTTTCGCCGGATCATGGGTTCCAGTCGGGTTTCTTTCCCATGGCCACCCTTGAATGCCCATGAGAAGATGATGGGATCCCGGAGGGTGCATGTCCCTGCATATGATCGGCCCTGGCAAGCATTCGCCGGCGGTGGTCGACGCCGTGGTGGAAATTCCGTACGGCTCCAGGATCAGGTACGAGATCGACCACGTCACCAACCTGGTGAAGGTGGACCGGGTGCGGTACTCCCCCATCCACTGCCCGGCCGAATGCGGGTTCATCCCCCGCACCCTGGCCTACCGCGACTGATTCTTTCTGGAGGCATCCATGGCCCTGATCTGCTTCAACCTGGACGGCACCCTGGTGGACCCCCTGCGGGCCATGTACCACAGCGCCCGGCTCACCTGCGAGGACTGCGGCCTGCCCGTCCCCACCTGGGACCAGGTGGAGGCGGTGGTGGGCTACGGCCCGGTGCAGCTGTTCGCCGGGCTTCCCGGCATGGACGACCCGGCCCGGATGGCATTCGTGCTGGAGCGCTACTGGACCCTGTTCGCCGAGGAAGGGGTGGTGCGCCACCGGATCTACGCCGGGACTTCCCTCATGCTGGCCCGGCTCAAGCACCAGGGCCACCGGCTGTACGCCGTCACCGTGAAGCCCGCCCGCCATGCCCGCCAAGTGCTGCATCATTTCGACCTGCTCCTCTCCTTCGAAGACGTGTTCGGGGGCTCGGCCCAGCCTCCCTGGAAGACCAAGGCCGACGTGGTGGCACAGATGCGCGAGCAGGGAGCGCTGGAGCCCGGCGGGTTCCTGGTCGGGGACCGGGCTGACGACATGGCCGCGGCCCTTGCCAACGGCCTCGTTCCCCTCGGGGTGACCTACGGATTCGGCAGTGCTTCCGAACTGAAGGCGGGCGGCGCGGAGTTCCTGTTCCAGGCGGTCTCCGACCTGGATGATTGGTTCAAGGAACGCCTGCGGGAACCGGAATTCCTTGACTCGTTTTCCCGTTCCGAGTGAAGGGTTGCCCACACTCCTGGGCGGCGTCAGGTTTTGGTTGCCTTTCTGGTCCCGGGACGGAAAGATGACGTAACGACTTCTGCCAGCCAACCAAGGAGACATATCGTGCCAAAGCCCCCATCAGCACCACGTGTCGCGGCCCTGATCGGCCCCTACATGTCCGGCAAGACGACCCTGTTCGAGAGCCTGCTGTTCGCCACTGAAGCCATTCCACGCAAAGGGACCATCAAGGAGGGCAACACCGTCGGGGACGCCTCCCCGGAAGCCAAGGCCCGCCAGATGAGCGTCGAGGTCTCCATCGCCACCACCGCCTATCTGGGCGAGTCCTGGACTTTCATCGACTGCCCGGGGTCCGTGGAATTCGCCCAGGAAACCATGAACGCGCTGATGGTCGCGGACGCGGCGGTCCTGGTGGTGGACGCGGATCCGGTGCGGGCCCCCATGGCCCTGCCCATCCTCAAGTTCCTGGACGATCATGGCATCCCCCATACCATCTTCATCAACAAGGTGGACCAGCTCACCGACCCGGGGAAGATCCGGGAGACCCTCGCGGTCCTGCAGGGCATGTCCCAGCGGCCCCTGGTGCTGCGCGAGTATCCCATCCAGGCCGGCAGCTTCATCACCGGCTACGAGGACCTGTCCCTGGAACGGGCCTTCAACACCAATCCGGGGCATCCCGCCGAGCAGATCCCCATCCCCGAGGCGATCAAGGACGAAGCCATGGCCGCCCGCCAGGAGATGCTGGAAGCCATCAGCAGCCTGGACGACGCCCTGATGGAAAAGCTGCTGGAAGAGCAGGTGCCCAGCCGCGACGAGATCTTCGCCACCCACACCAAGGGCTACCGGAGCGACCAGATCGTCCCGGTGCTGCTGGGCTCCGCCGACAAGGACCTGGGCGTGCCCCGCCTGCTCAAGCAGCTGCGCCACGAGGCCCCGGACACGCGGGAAACCGCCAGGCGCCTGGGCATCCCCACCGAGGGCGCCGAGGCCCTGGCCCAGGTATGGAAGACCCTGAACGCCCAGCACATCGGCAAGCAGTCCCTGGTGCGGGTGTGGCGCGGGGAGCTGACCGAGGGCATGACCCTCAGCGGCGTGCGCCCCAGCGGCATGAACCGCGTCTTCGGCGCCAAGCAGGAGAAGCTCGCCAAGGCCGGGCCCGGGGACATCGTCGCCCTGGCCCGCATGGACCAGGTGAAGACCGGCGACGTGCTCACCAACGGCAAGGCGGCTGAGCTGGCGTGGCCCGAGCCCATGCAGCCCATGACCGCCACCGCCCTGAAGACCGTCAAGATGGGCGACGAGGTGAAGCTTTCCGGCGCCCTGGCCAAGCTCCTGGACGAGGACCAGTCCTTCCGCCTGGAGCAGAACGCCGAGACCCAGGAGCGGGTGCTGTGGGGCCAGGGCGAGATCCACCTGAAGGTGGCCGTGGACCGCATCAAGCGCTGGGGCGTGGAAGTGGCCCAGAGCCTGCCGACCATCCCCTACCGGGAGACCATCCGCAAGCCCATCAAGCAGCACGGCCGCTACAAGCACCAGAGCGGCGGCCACGGCGCCTTCGGCGACGTGCACATGGAGTTCAAGCCCCGGCAGCGGGGCGAGGGCCTGAAATTCTCCGACACCATCGTCGGCGGCGTCATCCCCAAGAACTACATCCCGGCGGTGGAGGACGGCTTCATCGAGTTCTGCAAGCAGGGCCCCTTGGGGTTCCCCATGGTGGACGTGGAGGCGATCCTGTTCTTCGGCTCCTTCCACACCGTGGACTCCTCGGACATGGCCTTCAAGGCCGCCGCCCGGGTGGCCTGCACCGAGGGCCTGCCCCAGTGCAACCCGGTGCTGCTGGAGCCCATCCTGGAAGTGCACATCTCCGTGCCCTCCGAGCACACCGCCAAGGCCCAGAAGATCATCACCAGCCACCGGGCCGGACAGATCCTGGGCTTCGACGCCAAGCCCGGCTGGCCCGGCTGGGACGTGGTGGACGGCTACATGCCCCAGGCCGAGATGCAGGGCCTGATCGTGGAACTGCGCTCCCAGACCCAGGGCATCGGCTCGTTCATCTGGGCCTTCCACCACCTGCAGGAACTGGAAGGCCGGGACGCGGACAAGGTCGTGGAAGCGCGCAAGAAGGCCCTGGCCGAGGACTGAACCCGGGTCCCTCCATTCGTCCGTCCGTTCCGTTGTCTTGGCCAAGAGGCAACGGGGATGGTTCCCCTCCTGCTCCGGCCTGGAGGCGGCGAGGGTTCAGAGTGTCGCCGCGAGAGCTGGATGATTTTCGATATATTCAAAAAAATATATCGCTAGGATGGATGGCACTCGAGAATTGGGATCTATCTTGGATCCTGACTTTTTCCGGCCGCTTTCCGCGGCCCCTTCCGGGAATGGAGCGCGCCATGAACTTCCCCCTCGACTCCCAAGCCATCCTGGCCGCTGCGAGCCACCTGCAGCTGCGAACCCAGGCCTTCATCGACGGACGGCTGCAACCGGCCCAGGACGGGAGCACTTTCACCCGCGAGAACCCCGCCACCGGCAAGCCCCTGGCCCAGGTGTCCTCCTGCGGGGCGGCGGACGTGGACCAGGCGGTGGCGGCTGCCCGCAAGGCCTTCGAAGGCGGGGCCTGGTCCCGGATGGCCCCGGGCGCCCGGAAACAGGTGCTGCTCAAGTTCGCCGACCTGCTGGAGGCCAACGCCGGCGAACTGGCACTTCTGGACACCCTGGAGGGGGGCAAGCCCATCGCCGACACCATGACCATCGACATCCCGGACACCATCCACTGCATCCGCTGGCACGCCGAGCTCATCGACAAGATCTACGGGCACGTGGCCCCCACCGGGCCCGCGAACCTGGCCATGGTGGTGCGGGAGCCGGTGGGAGTGGTGGCCTGCGTGACGCCCTGGAACTTCCCGGCCCAGCTGGCCGCCTGGAAGCTCGGGCCGGCCCTGGCCGCGGGCAACAGCGTGGTGCTCAAGCCGGCCCGGTTCACCTCCCTGAGCGTGATCCGCATGGCCGAGCTGGCGGCGGAGGCCGGGTTGCCCCCCGGGGTCTTCAACGTGGTGCCCGGGCTCGGCCCCGTCGCCGGCCAGGCCCTGGGCCGGCACATGGACGTGGACATGCTCACCTTCACCGGGTCCACCGAGGTGGGGCGCCACTTCCTGCGGTATTCCTCCGAGTCCAACCTCAAGATGGTCACCCTGGAGCTGGGCGGCAAGAGCCCCCAGGTGGTGTTCGCCGACGCTCCGGACCTGGACCAGGTGGCCACCCAGGTCATCGCCGCGGCCTTCTGGAACATGGGCGAGAACTGCAGCTGCGGCTCCCGCCTGATCGTCCACCAGGGCATCAAGGACGAGCTGGTGGACAAGGTGGTGGCCCGGGCCCGGGCCCTGAAGGTGGGCGACCCCCTGGACCCGGAGACCCGCCAGGGGCCGATGATCGAACGGCCGCACCTGGAGAAGGTCCTGGGCTACATCGAGACCGGCCTGGCGGAAGGCGCCAAGCTGGCGCTGGGCGGCCGCCGGGCCCTGGCCGAGACCGGCGGCTACTTCGTGGAAGTGACGGTGTTCGACGACGTGGACAACCGCATGAAGATCGCCCAGGAGGAGATCTTCGGGCCGGTGCTGTCGGTGATCCCCTTCGCCACCGAAGAGGAGGCCTGCGCCATCGCCAACGACACCAGCTACGGCCTGGCGGCATCCCTGTACACCCGCGACCTGGCCACTGCCGTCCGGGCCTCCCGGGCCATCCGGGCCGGGACGGTGTCGGTGAACTGTTTCTCCGAGGGGGACATCACCACGCCCTTCGGAGGCTACAAGCAGTCCGGGTTCGCCGGGCGGGACAAGTCGGCGTGGGCCCATGAGCAGTACACCGAGTTGAAGACCATCTGGATGCAGCTGGAATAAGCGCTCGCCCTGGCCGGGTTGGAGAGCGGGCCATCACTCATGGGAAAATTTGCCTTCAATAGTTTGGTCCCCGGCTGAAGTCGTCTTGTGCTTGTCCCAAAACGGTTGTAAAAAACTTGCCGTATGGAAAACCAGGCCGCCTCCCTTGCCGGATTCCGGACGTCCCGACCCAGGGCGGCCGTTCCGGTGCTCCTGGCGGCGGCTTTCCTGAATGCCCAGGACTTCGTCTGCAACAACGGCACCGAGCCCCAGTCCCTGGACCCGGCCCTGATCACCGGGGTGCCTGAAGCGCGCATCACCTACGCCCTGTTCGAGGGGCTCACGGTGAACGATCCGGTGACCGCCCTCCCCGTGCCCGGCCTGGCCGACCGTTGGGAAGTCAGCCAGGACCTCGCGACCTACACCTTCCACCTGAGGACCACCACCTGGTCCGACGGCACCCCCCTCACCGCCCAGGACGTGGCGGACGCCTGGCTGCGGGTGCTGGACCCCCGCACCGCCTCCACCTACGCCTACCTGCTCAGCGAGAGCATCCAGGGGGCGGATGCGTACAACAAGGGCCAGGGGCCCGCCTCGGGGGTGGCCATCCGGGCCCTGGACCGGCACACCTTCCAGGTGACCTTCGTGGGCCCCCTGCCCTACGCCCTGACCATGCTCACCCACAGCGCCTTCGTGGTCACCCCGACCTTCGCGGTGCGCCGGTACGGCCCGGGCCAGTGGACCAAGCCGGCCCATTTCGTCGGCAACGGGCCCTTCGTGCTCAGGGCCTGGAAGCCCCAGAACAAGATCGTGGTGGTGCGCAACCCCCGCTACTGGGACGCCGGGCGCATCGGCCTGGACAGCATCACCTTCCTGGCCATCGAGGACCAGAACGTGGCCTACGACAAGTACCTGGCCGGGGAACTGGACTACCTCCCGGACGACTCCATCCCCACTGCGCGCATCGACGAGGTGCGGCTGCGCCCGGACTACCACCAGACGCCCGGGTCCATGGTCTACTACTTCACCTTCAACCTGAAGCGCAAGCCGTTCCAGGACGTGCGGGTGCGCAAGGCCCTGGCCATGGCGGTGGACCGGGAGGAACTCACCAGCCAGGTGCTCAAGGAAGGGGATGTGCCCACGGCCGGGTTCGTGCCCCCCATGGGCGGGTTCACCACCACCCTAGGGAACGGCTACGACCCGGAGCACGCCCGCCGGCTCCTGGCCCAGGCGGGGTACCCCGGCGGGCGGGGCTTCCCGCGCTTCACGGTGGTCTACAACACCAGCGCCCGGCACAAGACCGTGTGCGAATGGCTGCAGCAGAACTGGAAGACCGTCCTGGGCATCCGGGCGGAACTGCAGAACCAGGAGTGGAACACCTACCTGGACACCCGCCACAACACCCACGATTTCCACCTGGTGCGGGCCGGCTGGCAGGCGGACTACCCCGACCCCAGCAACTACCTGGGCATGTTCCGCTCCGGGGCGGCCATCAACGACGCCCAGTACGCCAACCCCCGCTACGACGCCCTCCTGGACCAGGCCGAGCGCATGCCCGCCGGGGCGGCCCGCAACCGGGTGCTGGAGCAGGCCGAGGACCTGCTCGTCACCCAGGACCAGGTGATCCTGCCCTGCTTCTTCTTCATGAACAAGTACCTCCTGGACGACCGCCGGTGGGGCGGGATCCATCCCAACACCATCGGCATCCATCCCCCCCGGTGGTGGTACCGCAAGTAGGAGGCGCCCCATGCTCCGCTTCATGATCCGCCGCGCCCTCGGGCTGATCCCCACCCTGTTCCTGATCGTCTCCCTGGCCTTCGTGATCGTGCGGGTGGCCCCGGGCGGCCCCTTCGCCGGAGAGCGCAAGCTGCCCCCGGAGATCCTGGCCAACATCGAGAAGCGCTACCACCTGGACGAGCCGGTGCTGAAGCAGTACCTGCGCTACCTGGGGGACTTCGCCCGGGGCGACCTGGGGCCCTCGTACCGCTACAAGGACTACACGGTGAACGAGCTGATCGCGGACGCCCTGCCCCCCTCCATGACCATCGGCGCCCTGGCCCTGGCCCTGGCGGTGGTCCTGGGCGTGGCCGCCGGGGTCCTCTCGGCCCTGCGCCAGAACACCTGGGTGGACTACACCGCCATGGCCCTGGCGGTGGTCGGCATCTCGGTGCCCCTGTTCGTCACCGGGCCGCTGCTGAAGCTGTACCTGGCCCTGCGCCACCACTGGCTGCCCACCTCCGGGTGGCTGGACGACCGGGGCGGGTGGCGGGTGCTGGTGCTGCCGGTGCTGACCCTGGCCCTGCCTTATTTGGCCGGCATCGCCCGCCTCACCCGCGCCTCGGTGCTGGAGATCCTGCGCATGGACTTCGTGCGCACCGCCCGGGCCAAGGGCCTGGGGGAGCACGTGGTGGTGCTGCGGCACGTGCTCAAGGGCGCCCTGCTGCCGGTGGTGTCCTACCTGGGCCCGGCCTGCGCCGGGGTCATCACCGGCACCGTGGTGGTGGAGACCATCTTCGCCGTTCCGGGCATGGGGCGCCTGTCCATCCAGGCGGCCATCAACCGGGACTACACCCTGATCCTGGGGGACGTGGTGGTGTTCTCGGTGCTCCTGGTACTGGCCAACCTGCTGGTGGACCTGGCCTACGGCTTCCTGGACCCGCGCATCTCGTACCGGTGAGGCGACCTTGGAACCCTCCGTCCCCCTCCTGGAAGCCGTCCCGGCGCCGCCGCCCCGTTCCCCCTGGACGGAAGCCTGGCGCCGGCTGCGGCGCAACCGCATGGCCCTGGCCAGCCTGGCGGTGATCGTCCTGTACGCCCTGGTGACCCTGGGCGCGCCGATGCTGCCGGTGCATCCGTACGCCGAGCAGGTGGTGGCCCACGAGAACCTGCCGCCGTCCCTGCGCCCGGCCGGGGAGCTCATGCTGGCGGCCCGGACCAGCTACCTGCGCCGCCTGGCGGTTGCCGAGGGGCGCCCCGCCAGCGGCCGGGAACGCCAGGAGCTGGCCGACATGGCCCGGGCGGTGCGCACCGACCCGGTGCACCGGCGCCACTACCTGCTGGGCACCGACAGCCTGGGGCGGGACATGCTGTCCCGCCTGCTCTACGGCGGCCGGGTCTCCATCCTCATCGGCCTGGTGGGCACCATCACCTCCATGGCGCTGGGCATCGTCCTGGGCAGCCTCGCCGGCTACCTGGGGGGCGCGGTGGACAGCCTGATCATGCGCACCGTGGACATCCTCTACGGGCTGCCGTACATGCTCCTGGTGATCATCCTGATGGCCCTGTTCGGGCGCAGCATGGTCAACCTGTTCGCGGCCCTGGCGCTGATCTCCTGGCTGACCCTGTGCCGGGTGGTGCGCGGCCAGGTGATCAGCCTCAAGCACGCGGAGTTCGTCCAGGCGGCCCGGTCCATGGGCGCCGGCACCGCCCGCATCATCTTCCGCCACCTCACCCCCAACACCCTCGGGGTGGTGGTGGTCTTCTCCACCCTCATGGTGCCCCAGTTCATCATGGCCGAATCCTTCCTCTCCTTCCTGGGCCTGGGCGTCTCGGCGCCCCTGGCCTCCTGGGGCTCCCTGGTGGCGGACGGGGCCGGGGTCATGTCCCTGTATCCCTGGCAGCTGGTGGGGCCGGCGGTGGCCATGACGGTGTTCCTGTTCGCCATGAACTTCCTGGGCGACGGGCTGCGGGACGCCCTGGACCCCCAGCAGCGGACTTGACATGGGCGACGACCTTCTCCTGAGCGTCCAGGACCTGCGCACCTGGTTCCACACCGACGAGGGGGTGGTCAAGGCGGTGGACGGGGTCAGCTTCGACCTGCGCCGGGGCGAGACCCTGGCCCTGGTGGGGGAGTCCGGGTCCGGCAAGACCGTCACCAGCCTCTCGCTGCTGAACCTGGTGCCGCCCCCGGGCCGCATCGCCGGGGGCCGGGTCCGGTACCGGGGGCAGGACCTGCTGCGCCTGCCCGGGCCCGCCCTGCGGGCGGTGCGGGGCGACCGCATCGCCATGGTGTTCCAGGATCCCCTCACTTCCCTCAACCCGTTCCTGCGCATCTCCACCCAGATGGTGGAGGCCCTGGCCCTGCACCGGGGGCTGGGGCGCCGGGCCGCCCGGGCCCGGGCGGTGGAGATGCTGGAGCAGGCCGGCATCGCCGCCGCCGACCGGCGCATCGACCAGTACCCCCACCAGTTCTCCGGAGGCATGCGCCAGCGGGTGATGATCGCCATGGCCCTGTCCTGCGACCCGGAGATCCTCATCGCCGACGAGCCCACCAGCGCCCTGGACGTGACCATCCAGGCGCAGATCCTGGAACTCATCCAGGACCTCACCCGCCGCACCGGCACGGCGGTCATCCTCATCACCCATTCCCTGGGGGTGGTGGCCGGCGTGTGCGACACCCTGTGCGTCATGTACGCCGGGCGCATCGTGGAGCGCGGCCCGACGGCCCAGGTGTTCGCCCAGCCCATGCACCCGTACACCCGGGGCCTGATCGGTTCCGTGCCGCGCCTGGACCGGCCGGGGCCCGGGCGGCTGGTGCCCATTCCCGGACAGCCGCCGGTGCTGGTGGACCTGCCCGACGGCTGCCCCTTCCACCCCCGCTGCCCTTCCGCCATGGACGTGTGCCGGCGGCGCTACCCGGGCGCCGCGGCCGCCGGAGGCGGCCAGGAGGCTCATTGCTGGCTGCATCTGGAGGCCCCATGACCCCGCTGCTGGACGTGAAGGGGTTGCAGGTGCACTTCCCGGTGGGCGGGCGGTGGCTGAGGGGCCCCAGAGCCTGGATCCGCGCCGTGGACGGCATCGACTTCCACCTCCACCGGGGCGAGACCCTGGGCCTGGTGGGGGAATCGGGCTGCGGCAAGTCCAGCGCCGCCCGGGCCGTGGCCCAGCTGTACCGCCCCACGGGCGGGCAGGTGCTGCTCCTTGGCCAGGACCTGACCCGCCTGGACGGCAAGGACCTCATGGCCGCCCGCCAGCACATGCAGATGGTGTTCCAGGACCCGTACGCGTCCCTGGACCCGCGCCTGACCGCCTTCGAGCTCATCGCCGAGCCCCTGCGCATCCACCGTGCCCGGGGCCTGCTGAAGCTGGCCCGCCCGGATCTGGCCAGGCGGGTGGACCAGCTCCTGGACCAGGTGGGCCTGGCGAGGAGCTTCCGGAACCGCTACCCGCACCAGTTCTCCGGCGGCCAGCGCCAGCGCATCGGCATCGCCCGGGCCCTGGCCCTGAGCCCGGAGCTGGTGCTCTGCGACGAGCCGGTCTCGGCCCTGGACGTGTCCATCCAGGCCCAGATCCTGAACCTGTTCAAGGACCTCCAGGAGGCCTTCGGGCTGGCCTACCTGTTCATCGCCCACGACTTGGCGGTGGTGCGGTACATCGCCACCCGGGTGGCGGTGATGTACCTGGGCACCCTGGTGGAGGTGGCGGACGCCGCCGAACTGTACCGGAATCCCCAGCATCCCTACACCCAGGCCCTGCTGTCCGCCGCCCCCATCCCCGACCCCCAGGTGGAGAAGAGCCGTTCCCGGATCCTCCTGGCCGGCGACGTGCCGGCCCCGGACCAGGAACGCCCGGGCTGCCCCTTCTACGACCGCTGCTGGCGGCGCATGGACGCCTGCCTGGCCCATCCGCCCAGGCTCCAGGACACCGTCCCCGGACACCAGGTGGCCTGCTTCCTGCACCACCCGCCTGATTGACCCGGTCGGTCCGATGACGGCCTGGAGGTGCGCACCCCCCCAGGCACTGGGCGACGGGTCAGGACACGCACGTTCACTTGCCGGGCGCGCTCCACTCGGAGCAGGCGGTCTGGATCAGGGCCAGGTGGCTGTCGATCCACCAGGTGGCGAAGGCCTTGCCCAGCCTCTGGCCGGCGTCCACGTCGCTGGGGTAGTGCACTCCGCCCAGCACCCGGTCGGTGCCCATGAGCTTGCCGGTGGTGCGCAGGGCGTTCACGTCGGCCTGGTCGTACTGGGCGATGATCTCGGCGAACACAGTGCCCAGGGTCGCGTTGGTGCTGGGGTAGGAAGGGCCGCCGGCCAGGGGCAGGGCGGGCTGCAGGCCCGAGTAGAAGACGTACGGGCGAGGCCGGGCGAAGGTGGCCTGGAGGGCCTGCAGGATCGGCAGCAGGTCCTGCCTGGCCTGGTCCAGGACCGCCTCGGTCTTGGGGAAGTCCTGGATTTCCACCGGCACTTCCTGGCCGTCCAGGGCGTAGGCCAGGTGGATGTCCTGGGCGTAGCAGCCGAAGCTGGGCGTGTTCTCGGCGTTGGCCCGGGCCACGTCCTGGGCGGTGCGGGCCGTCTGCAGCCAGAACAGGACGGCCTGTTCACCATACCCGGTCGGGGTACCCGCCCGGGGGTAGAGCCCGACGATGGACAGCCAGTCCGGTTCGGCGCCGGCGGTCCGGGGCTGGCCCGCGGGCAGCGGGCTGAAGCTGGCGCAGGCCAGGGCCATAATCAGGAAAGGGATGGCTGGCAACCGTCTCATGGGGACCTCCACAAAGAGGGGAGAGTCTGCCACGGGCGGCGCTTCGGATGAAGATAAAAATTGTTATAATTGATACTTATTAGTAAACCTTGAAACCGGGGCGAGGGACCGGCCCGGAGGCTGGCCGAGGAATTCCAGGAGATTCGGGCCTGGGCGGACTCCCCGGGTGAAGTCACAGATTCCACAGGAGATGAGGCCCTCAAACGGCCCGGGACCGAAGGATTCATGATTAACTAAACCGGGAAGGAGGTTCCATGATCCTGGTGGTGAACTGCTTCTACGAGGACAGCCTGGCCGCGAACTTCGACCAGGCGGTGGCCGGGCACCTGGCGGGGACCGGGCTGCCCAGCCGCTTCCTGCGCTGGAACCAGCTGGAGGACCTGGGCGACCCGGCGGCCTACACCCACCTGATCATTTCCGGCTCGGTGGCATCAGCCACCGAGGACCAGCCCTGGGACCAGCCCCTGGGCGACCTGGTGCGCCAGTTCGTGGCCTGGCGCCGGCCGGTGCTGGGGATCTGCTACGGCCACCAGTTCCTGGCCAGGATCCTGGCCGGGCGTGACCACGTGCGCCGCGCGGCCGCGCCGGAGTTCGGTTTCGTGGACCTGGACCTGCCGCCCAATCCCCTGTTCCGTGGCCTGGCCAAGCCCCTCCTGATGGTTTCGCACAACGACGAGGCTTTCGACCTGCCCGGGGAATTCTCCGTGCTGGCCTCTGGCCCCGCCTGCGGCGTGTACGCGTTCCAGGTACCGCGGCCTGCCCGTTTGGGGCGTGCAGTTCCACCCGGAGTACAGCGCCGCGGATGGGGACTACATCTGGAAGGAGGTGTTCTGCTGCACCCCCGGGATGATCCCCGTGCCCCCTCCCGAGACCGCGCGCATGGACCAGAATCGCCGGATCTTCCACAACTTCGTCGCAGCTGGAAGTTAGGAGGCCATCTTGCCGCGCATCGAGTGCATCGCCATCGGCAGTGAACTGCTCACCACCCGCCGCCTGGACACCAATTCCGTCTGGCTCGCGGAGCGCCTGGCCGAGATGGGTCTCTCCCTGCACTGCAAGACCGCCGTGGGCGACGATCGCGAGGACATGGGCCGGCTGTTCCGCACGGCCCTGGAGCGCTCGGACATCATCCTGTGCACCGGCGGCCTGGGGCCCACCTTCGACGACTTCACCAAGGACGTGTGGGCCGAAGTGGTGGGCGTGCCCCTGCGGGAGGACCCGGTGGCCCGGGCGGAGATGCTGGCCTACTACGCCAGCCGCGGGCGGGTGCCCTCCCCCAGCAACTTCCAGCAGGTGATGCTGCCCGAAGGCTCCGAGCGGGTGGTGAACCCGGTGGGCACCGCGCCGGGGGTCTTCTGGGCGGATCCCAAGGGCTGGCCCGGGCGGTCCATCGTCCTGTTCCCGGGCGTGCCCCGGGAGATGAAGCTCATGTGGGAGCAGCAGGTGGCGCCCCGGCTCAGGGCCCATGCCTCGGACCCGGTGCGCACCCTCCGGCTGGTGTTCGGCTCCATGCCCGAGAGCGGGCTGGGGGAGCGCACCCAGCCCCTGCGGGAGAAATACCGGCAGATGGACTGGACCATCCTGGCGGTGGTCAGCCACGTGGAACTGGTGGGGCGCACCTCCGACCCGGCTCTGCTTGAGGCCGCCCGGGCGGACTTCGCGAAGGACCTGGCGCCGGACCTGGCCTTCGTGGGCGTGGAAGGAGGCATCGAAGACACGGTGGTGGCCCTGCTCGCCGCCCGGGGCGAGACCCTGGCGGTGGCCGAGAGCATGCCCGGAGGCAACCTGGCGGCCCGGGTCACCTCCATCCCCGGCGCGAGCCAGGTGTTCCCCGGGGGCGTCACGGTCTACTCCGCCCGGGCCAAGGCGGCCCTGGCCGGGCTGGATCCCGGCTTCATCGCCGCCCACGGCACCGTCTCCGAGCCGGTGACGACAGCCCTGGCCGAGGCCGTCCGCACCCGCCTGGGCACCACCTGGGGCCTGGCGGTGACCGGCAACGCCGGTCCCACCCAGGACCAGGACGGCCCCGCCCCGGTGGGCACCACGGTGATGGCGGTGGCCGGGCCGGCGGGGACCGACGTGAAGACCCTGCACCTGTGGGGAGGGCGGGCGGAACTGCAGACCCGCGGCGCCACCTGGGCCCTGGACATGCTGCGGCGCAAGCTGGCGGACGGCGCGGGCCGCTGAAGATCCCCTCCTTGGGCGCCCCGGAGTTCCAGCCGCCGGGCGGTTCCGCTACAGTGCCTCTATGACTTGTCCGACGTTGACGATCTGGATATCCGCCTGCCTCGGAGCGTTCCTGGCCGGGAGCATCCCCTTCGGCCTGCTGCTGATGCGCCTGGCCGGCAAGGGCGACGTGCGCGCCCAGGGCTCCGGCAACATCGGCGCCACCAACGTCATGCGCTCGGGGGGCAAGGGGCTGGGCATCGTCACCCTGGCCCTGGACACGGCCAAGGGCTTCCTGCCGGTGTACCTGGCGCGCCAGGCCGGGCTGGGGCCGGAGGCCCTGCCCGTCGTGGCCCTGGCGGCGGTGGCCGGGCACATGTTCACCCCCTGGCTCAAGGGCAAGGGAGGCAAGGGAGTGGCCACCGCCCTGGGGGCCGTGCTGGCGTTCCACCCGGCCCTGGTGGTGCCGGCCCTGGCGGTGTTCCTGGCCGCGGTGCTGATCTTCCGCTACGTGAGCCTGGGCAGTGTGCTGGCCGCGGCCACCCTGTTCCTCACCACCCTGGGGCTGGCCGGCGCGTGGGCTTATCCGCCGCCGCCTCCGGGCCTGCCCCGGTGGCCCGGGCTCCTGGCCTGGGGTCTTCTGGCCGCCCTGGTGATCCTCAAGCACCGGGCCAACCTGGAGCGCCTGGCCCGGGGCACCGAAACCCGCTTCTGGGGCGCCAAGGGATGATCCGCAAGGTCGACATCGCCGTGTTCGGGGCCGGCGCCTGGGGCACCGCCCTGGCCATCACCTGGGCCCGCCAGGGGGCGCGGGTGGCCCTGTGGGGCCATTCCCCGGCCCTGGTGGACACCCTGGCCAGGAGCCGCCGCCATCCGGCCCTGGGAGAGGTGGAATTGCCCGCCGGGGTGCGCCCCCTGGGCGACCCGGACCTGGCCTTCGCCGCCCCCCTCTGGATCAGCGCCCTGCCCACCCAGGCGAACCCGGCCGTGTGGGCCAACTTGGCCGCCCGTACCTCCGTCCGCCCGGAACTCCTCATCCACGCCAGCAAGGGCATCCTCCAGGGGAGCCACAAGCGGGTGACCGAAGTGCTGGAGCCCCTGGTGCAGGTGCCCGTGGGGGTGCTCTCGGGGCCTTCCTTCGCCGATGAGGTGGCCCGGGAACGGCCCACCGCCATCATCCTGGCCCTGCCCGCCCCGGTGCCGGACGCGCGCGCCCGGCAATGGCAGGCCCTCCTGGCCGCCCCCAGCCTGCGGGTCTACCTGAACCGGGACGTGGTGGGGGTGGAACTGTGCGGCGCCTTCAAGAACATCCTGGCCATCGCCGCCGGCCTGGTGGAGGCCCTGGGCCTGGGCAACAACGCCCGGGCCGCCCTCATCACCCGGGGCCTGGCGGAGATGTCCCGCCTGGTGGAGCTCCTGGGGGGGCGCTCCGAGACGGTGATGGGCCTGGCGGGCATGGGCGACCTGCTGCTCACCGCCACCGGCGCCCAGAGCCGCAACCGGCGCTTCGGCTTCATGCTCGGCCAGGGCATGACCCCCGAGGCCGCCGCCCGGGCCATCGGCGCCCAGGTGGTGGAGGGGGCTTTCACCACCGAAGCGGCCCTGGGCCTGGCCGGGGAACTCGGGCTGGAGCTGCCCATCACCCAGGAAGTGGGCCGCCTGCTGCAGGGGACGGACCCCCGGGAGTCGGTGAAGCGGCTCATGCAGCGGTCCTTGAAGCAGGAATGACGGCGGCCTGGGCGCCCGGGAATCCGCCTATCATGACTCATGTTCCCCGTTCGCCGGGACGTCCCGGGCCTGGCTTGGCATGCGGGCGCCATCTTCATGGGCGCCTTCCTGCTGTTCCAGCTTGAGCCCCTGATCGCCAAGGCGGTCCTGCCCTGGTTCGGCGGCTCGGCGGCGGTGTGGACCGTCTGCATGCTGTTCTTCCAGGTGGACCTGCTCCTGGGCTATCTCTACGCCCACTGGGCCGCCACCCGCCTGGCCCCGCGGATCCAGGGCTGGGTGCACGGTGCGCTGCTGGCCACCACCGTGGGCCTGCCGTTCTTCCTGCTCGCCGCCACCGGGCCGCTGCTCCAGGCCTAGTAGAAAGATTCCAAAATAACATTGTATAAAAATTCCGATGACCTACGTTTATGGGCAGGGTCATCGGAGATTTCATGGGACGCACACCGATACGGGCCAAGCTGGTTCTCGATGCGGAAGCCAGGGCCAAACTTGAGATCATTGCGAAATCCAGGACGGGGCCCCAGTTCATTGGCCACCCGAAAGCAGCTGCCGATGATCAGCCCGGTGAGGGGATCCTGGATAGCCATGACACGTTCTCCCCATCCATACCTGCCGACACACCCGAACAAGGTTTCGACGGGGATGAAGGGGATCAGCGGGGATGAAGAAATGGATAAAAACTGAAACACCTTAACCAAGCAGGTCTGGTACGGGTGAAGGTTGAGACTGATAAGCAATTCTATTTGAGAATCGTTCTACTAGTGGGCGGGCCGGACCCCGGGCCGCAGCCCGTACCGCCTGTACCCCCTCTCCAACGTGGGTTCCCTGCTGGCCCTGGTGAGCTACCCGGCCCTGGTGGAGCCCTACGTGGGCATCCAGGCCCAGGCCCGGGCCTGGTCCGCGGCCTGCCTGCCCTTCGTCCTCCTGACCCTGGCGGTGGACGCCTTCTCCGGCGATTCCATCCCGGTCCACCTGCTCACCCGGGAGGCGTTCCAGCTGTACTTCCTCCACCTCCGGCCCGGCGGCCTCCTGGCCGTGCACATCTCCGACCGCTACCTGGACCTGGCGCCGGTGGTGGGCCGGGCGGCCCAGGACCTTGGCAAGCAGACCCTGGAAGTGTCCACCCCGGACCACGACGCCAGCGATGCCTTCGCCGCCACCTGGGTGCTGGTCACCGGCGACCCGGAACAGTTCCGCCGGGACCTGCTGTTCCGGGCCGGCAAGGCGGTCCCGCCCAGGCTGGGGTTCCGGGCCTGGACGGATGATTACAGCAACCTGTTCCAAGGGCTGGATTAGCCCGTGGTCCTTCGGCGGCGGGACGGCCTCCGGTGCCCCGGGCTGCTGGAGCGATTGTGGATGAAGGCCTTAAACCCTCGCTGGGGAGCCCGGTCCATAGGTGCATGAACGGATGGATAGGTCCGCCCGGCCTTGGGCAGGGTCGGAAGAGGAAAGTTTGCCCCGCCCTCGGGACCCCCTTTCGTTCATAAGGAAATTTTTATCTAACGTTTGGAACGGTTCTGAACCGAAAAGAGATATGAATCCCAGGGGAGAACGGACCCTCCTCGTCTCAAGTGTTTCATGGAGGAAGTATGTCGAGTCTTAACGTTGCTTCCAGCACCAGTGCCCTGCAGCAGGCCCAGTGGTCACAGCCGAGCAACCCCTGGCAGCAACTCTCCCAAGCCCTCCAATCCGGCAACCTCCAGGCTGCCCAGCAGGCTTTCGCGACCCTCCAGCAGAACGCCAACCAGGGCGCGTCCACCTCCTCCGCGTCCACCAGTACCTCCTCCACCACGTCCAGCAGCCAGAACCCCCTGCAGGCCCTTGCCCAGGCGCTCCAGTCCGGCAACCTGTCCGCGGCCCAGCAGGCGTTCTCCCAGCTGCAGCAGGCCGGCAGCACGCACCACCACCACCACCACGGCCAGGGCGGCGGGTCCGCCTCGGCGGCTTCCGGTTCCGGGACGGCCACGACCGCCTCTGCCGCGGCCACCACCAGCGCGTCGATCTCCGGAACCAGCTCGGCGGATGCGGCCGCAACGGCGCTCGCGCAGGAGCTTTCCGGGAGTTCGCTGAACCTGCTGGCCTGAGCCCGGTCCAGGGTCCCCCGCGCCATGGGCCACCTGGCGGACCTGCTCACCTTGACCTCCGAGGCCCTGGAGGAGCTCCTGGCGGATGAAGTCGCCGCCGCCTGGCGCGAGCTGAAGTGGCAGTACGGCCCTGTGCCCGTGCCGGTGCCGGGCTTGGCCTGGATGGAGGGGGGCAGGCCAACCGGCTACCTGGCCCTTGGGCTGAACGGTGCCACGGTATCCATCGGGCGCCTGTTCGCAAGCAGGTCCGGGGCCAAGCCGGAGATGGTGGAGAAAGTCCTGCTGGATGCCGCCTCCCAGCTGGTGTTCCGGGTGCCCGGGGTCCAGCAGCTCCTGGGCGATCTGCTGGTCATTGCCCCCAGCACCCTCGAATGGCTGCAAGCCAAGTGGCCCGGCCGGGTCCGGATGCGCGCCATCCTGGCCCGGGCTGCCGTTCCGGCGCCCGCCGCCGGAACCGCCCTGGAACCCTTCGCCGCGGCGGACCTGCCTGCGGCCGCCGGGATGCTGCTGCGGGCGCACCAGCACCGCCAGGATTTAATCCCTGATCCGATGCTCCACCACCTGGACGGCGTGGTCATGCTGCTCAGGAAGGTCCTGGACGGGGACGTGTGCGGACGGTTCCAGCCGGAAGCCTCGTTCCGGGCCCAGGCGCCCGGCTCCGGAGTTCTCCTGGGGTTCGTCCTGGCTACCCGGATGGGGCCGGACCAGGGGCACATCGCGGAGATTGCCGTGGCTCCCGAAGCCAGCCGGCAGGGCCTCGGCTCGGCGCTGATGGCCGCGGCCATGACGGCCCTGGCCGGCCTGGGGTGCCGCCAGGTCCACCTGGGCGTGGACCTGGACAACCTTGCTGCCGTGGCTTTCTACCAGCGGCTGGGGTTCACCGTGGGCCACCGCTTTCCCAGCCTCCGCCTGACACCCTGAGCGAAGACGGCCCCGGCCAATTCAGGCTTCGCCTCCCGGCTCGAGCCTTTTCCAGGAACCATCCTCCATCAAAATCCAGGGTCCCTGAGCAGGGAGGGGATGTCCCGCTGCGCATGCAGCAATCTCCACACATCCACCTGGCCTCCCTTGGCCACATAGAAGACAAAGTAAGGGAACCGGGCCATCCGCCAGCTGCGCAACCCCGGCAGAGCGAATTCCTGGGCAAACCGGTCCGACCCGGAAGCTGGGAAGCGGGCGATATGACGGAAAGCCTTCTCCACCTCGGCCAGGAATCCCTCGAAGACCTTGTCCCCACCTGATTCCAGATAGTACCCGGCCGTTTCCTCCAGGTCCTGGACAGCCTGGAGGCTTGGTACGACGATCCGTTCCCTCACTTCTGCGCCCGGTTCCGGACCCGGTGGCGCAACGCCTCGAAAAACGCGGCATCGGCGACGCCGGCAGGAGGGGAAACGGCACCTTCCAGCAACAGGTTCTTCAGCCGGTTACGCTCCTGGTCCCGTCGGATCAGATCCCGGATGTACTCGCTGCTGGTGCCGTACCCGCCATTGGCGACCTGGTAATCCACATAGGACTTCAGCGACTCAGGGAGGGAAACGTTCATCGTGCTCATGGGCCAAGTCTAAGGTTTTTGGCAAAATTTGCCAAGAACCCGGCCTTCACTCCAGGTTGGCCCCCTGCTCCCGGACCTGGTCCAGCACCCCCTTCGCCTCCATCACCGCCCGGGTCATGGCCAGGCGCTTGCACTTGGAACCGCAGGTGTTGAGCTCCCGCAGAACCTCCTGGCTCCATACGTCCAGGGCCTTGCCTCCCAGGGTGCCCTTGGCCAGGCGCTCGGCGAAGTCGTCCAGGTGGGCGCTCAGGCGCACCAGTTCCTCCCGCACGTCCTGGCGCTCGGCCAAGGCCCCCGCCTCGGCCACCACCCGCTCGGCGGGCAGCTGCCCGGACAGCTGGGCATCCCGGAGGACCTGCTCCAGCCGCTGGCGGTACTGCTCCGGCAGGTCCCGGGCCTGGGCCTCCGCCTCCGCCTGGAGGGCGGCGCCAAGGGCCCGCAGCCTGGCCAGTCCGTCCCGGAAGAACGGCTCCAGGCGCTGGGCCTCCTTCTCCCGGGCAGCGTTCCAGGCTTCCAGGAGGGTGTCCAGGCCGATCAGCACGGCGCCCTCCAGGCGTTCCGCCAGGCCCGGGGCCGGCGCCAGCCAGGCCCCGGGCAGGCGGAAGAAGGCCTCGGCGGTGAGGGGCGGCAGGTTCAGCCACTCGGCGTCCTCCTGCCAGGCCTTGGCCAGGGCCCGCAGCATGGGCCGGTTGATCTGGGACTCCAGGGCCGGCTCGTCCTGGACCTCCAGGACCAGGTCCAGCTTGCCCCGCTGGGCGGCCTCGCGCACCTTGGCCCGGATGGCCGCCTCCAGGGGAAACAGCGTGGGATGCATGCGCAGGGACAGGTCCAAGGCCTTGTGGTTCACCGAGCGCAGCGCCAGGCGCAGCTGGCCCGCCTCCAGGGGCTGGACTTGTTCGGCATAGGCGGTCATGGAACGCATGGGCGGCCTCACACTCTAGGATACGGGATCCTCCTCCTCCCGGCGGCCCAGGAGCCACGACTTGCCCCGCAGGCGCTCCAGGGCCCGCTCGGGCACCAGCTCCAGGGGTGCCTTGAACCCAGGCTCCAGGCCGGGGCGGGGCACCGCAGCCAGGCGGAAGCCCAGACGGGCGCCCTCCTGGAGGCGCAGGGGCAGCTGGGCCACCGGACGGACTTCCCCGGTGAGCCCCACTTCCCCCAGGAACAGGGCCTTGGGGGCCAGGATCCGGCCCAGGGCGCTGCTGGCCAGGGCGGCGATCACCGCCAGGTCCGCGGCCGGGTCCTCCACCTCCAGCCCCCCGGCCACATTGAGGTAGACGTCCCGGTCGTGGAGCTGGATGCCGCCCCGGCGCTCGGCCACGGCGCAGAGCATGGCCAGGCGCTGGGGGTCGATGCCCAGGGCGGTGCGCCGGGGGATGCCCAGCCCGGCGGCGGCCACCAGGGCCTGGATCTCCACCACCACCGGGCGGGTGCCCGAGAGCACCACGGTGGCGGCGCAGCCGGGCATGGGCTCCGCGTCCAGGAAGAACGGGTTGCCTTCCACCGGCACCAGGCCGTGCTCGGTCATGGCGAACACCCCCAGCTCGAAGGCGGCGCCGAACCGGTTCTTGAGGGCCCGGAGCAGGCGGTTATGGTGGTGCCGGTCCCCTTCGAAGGCCAGGACCGTATCCACCAGGTGCTCCAGCACCTTGGGCCCGGCCAGGGTGCCGTCCTTGGTGACGTGCCCCACCAGGACCAGGGGCGTGCCGCTGGCCTTGGCCCAGCGGGCCAGCAGGGTGGCGCAGCCCCGCACCTGGCTCACGGACCCGGCGCTGGACTCGAAGTCCGGGTCGAACAGGGTCTGGATGGAGTCCACCAGGAGCAGGGCCGGCTGCATGGCCTCGGCGGCCTCCAGGATCCGGCGCACGTCGGTCTCGGCGAACAGGTGGATGGCCGGTTCCTCCGCCCCCAGCCGCCGGGCGCGCAACTTGATCTGGCGCTCGCTTTCCTCGCCACTGGCGTACAGCACCGGGCCTCCGCAGGCGGCAGCCCACTGGAGCACCAGGGTGGACTTGCCGATGCCCGGCTCGCCTCCCAGCAGCACCACCATGCCCGGCACCACCCCCCCGCCCAGCACCCGGTCCAGCTCCCCCAGGCCGGTGGGGCGGCGGTCCACCTCGCTCACCGCCACTTCCGCCATGGACACCGGGTCCTGGTACGAGCTTTGGGCGAAGGCGCTGCGGGCGCGCACCAGGTCCTTCTTCAGCCCGCCCCGGACCTCCTCGATGGTGCCGAACGCCCCGCACGCGCCGCACTTGCCCATGGGGCGCGGAAACCGGGCGCCGCACGCGGTGCATTCGAACAGGGTCGAGGTCTTGGCCATGGGTACGACTCTAACCCCCGGGGCCGTCGTCAAGGCGGGAAATTCGACGAACGCGCGCGGCCGGAGGCGGGCGCCCCGGTTCCTCCAGGATTCATGACTAACTGCTTCTGGAAAACACGTTAGCGAACCAGGAAGCGGACCGCCCATGCCGGCGTTGTGGAAAACCTTGCGGATTTCCCTTCGGATCTCCTCCTGAAGCGGTTGGCTATTGGGCTTCCTCGCCCACTTCGCGGACCAACCCGAAGCCTTAAGTATTCAAATAATTAAACTTTTAAAACATGGATAGCTCAAGGGCAAAGATCCGGACCTGGGCGAGTTATCCACAATTTCCGGTTTCTTTCGTATTGACAGACCCGCCGGAATGTTTGGTTAATCGCCGACTGGGCGGAAACCCCACTGCCCCCCCGCCGGTTCACACCAGCTGGGTGGCTTCCCGCAGCTGCACGCTCACCAGCCGGGAGATGCCCAGCTCCTCCATGGTCACCCCGTACAGCGTGTCGGCGGCCATCATGGTGGGCTTCTGGTGGGTGATGACGATGAACTGGGTGCCGTCCTTCATCTTCTGCACCATGGCGGCGAACCGGGCCACGTTGGCCTCGTCCAGGGGCGCGTCCACCTCGTCCAGCACGCAGAAGGGGCTGGGCTTGAAGTGGAAGATGGCGAACAGGAGGGAGATGGCGGTGAGGGCCTTCTCGCCGCCGGAGAGCAGGGTGAGGGCCTTGGCGGTCTTGCCCGGAGGCTGGGCGGTGATCTCGATGCCGCACTCCAGCAGGTCCTTGGGGTCCTGGAGGATGAGGGTGGCGCTGCCGCCTCCGAACGCCTCCCGGAACACCTCCTGGAAGCGCCTGTTGATGAACTGGAACGCCTCCTGGAAGCGCTCTTCGGAGATGGCGTTGATCTCCCGGATGGTGGCTTCCAGGTTGCCGATGGCCTCCAGCACGTCCTTGCGCTGCTGGTTCATGAAGGCCAGGCGCTCCTCGGCCTCCTTGAGTTCCTGGATGGCCAGCGGGTTCACGCTGCCCAGCTCCAGGCGCTTGCCGTGCAGCTCCCCCAGGCGGGTCTGGTGCACCAGCTCGCCCAGGGCCCACGCCTGGCGCTCCTCCTCGGTCACCGAGGCGAGCAGGTCGGGAATGGTCAGGCTCAGGGCCAGTTCCACCTCCCGGCCGGTGGTGGCCAGGCTGCCCTGCACCTGGGCCCCCTGCAGCAGGGCCTCCTGGTGCAGCTGGCGGGCGTTCTCCAGGGCTCCCTGCAGTTCCCGCACGGTGCGCTCCTGGACCCGCAGGAACTCCTGGGCCCGCTCGATCCCGGGCAGGGCCGCCGCCTGCTGTTCCCCCAGCGCCGCCCGATCCTCCAGCAGCCCCTGCACTTCCTTCTCCAGCTCCAGGAGCCGGGCCTGGGCCAGCCGGGCCCGTTCCCCGGCCTGGGCGATCTCCTGCCGGACCCGCTCCCGCTCCGTCTCCAGGTCGTAGCTGCCCCGCTGCAGCTGCTGCAGGTGCCGCTGCAGGGCGTCCCGTTCGGCCCAGGCGTCGCTGCGCAGGCGCGAGGCCTCCACCAGCACGTCCCGGCGTTCCTCCAGGCGCCGCTGGGCCTCCTCCCGGCTGGCCTCTCCGGCCTGGATCCCGGCGGCCAGCCCGGCCTCCTCCGCGGGTTGGTCCGGAACCTCGACCTCGCGCAGCTGGGCCTTGAGGGCGGCGATCTCCCCCTCCAGGACCTCCCACTGGGCGTCGGCGCGCTCCTGGGCCTCCTGGATCTCCTGCAGCTGCCGGGCCACCGACGCCCGCCGCCCTTTCAGGTCCTCCAGGGCGCGCCGGGCGTCCAGATGGTCCTCCTCCATCTCCTTGAACCGGGACCCGGCATCCTCCAGGCGGAACGCCAGGGACTTCACGTCCGCTTCCAGGGCCACCACCCGCTCCAGGTGCCGTTCCCGGGCCGCCCGGGCGGCGTCCAGCTCCTGGCGCAGCTTGAACGGCGAAGCCGCCGGCGCCGCCACCCCCGCCTGCACCGGGCCGTACGGCAGCTTCACCAGGCGCGGGGAGACCAGGGCCAGGTGCGGGTGGGCCGCGCCCAGGCCCGCCAGGTCCGCGTCGGCGCACAGGAAGGTCCGCTCCAGCAGGGCCGCCAGGGGCCGGGGCAGGCCCGGCTTCCAGCGGATGCGGGGGGCGAACGGCTCGCACCCCGGGGGCGGGTCCACGGCGGCGGGGGCAGAGTCCCCCGGGGCCGCCGGGCCCGGGTCCACCCACGCCTGCCCCGGGGCCTCCCCCAGGGCCCGCCGCCCGGCCTCCCCCAGGACCACGGTCTGGGCCCAGGCGCCCAGCAGCCGCTCCAGGCTGGGCAGGTCCGGGTCGGCCACGGTGAGGACCTCGGCCATGGACCGGGGCGCCTCCCCCCGCTCCCGCAGCCAGGCCAGGGCCCGCTTGAGCTGTTCCGAGCCGCCGGCCTCCCGCAGCTGGTCGCCGATCTGGCGCAGGCGCCGCTCCTCGGCCTCCAGCGCCCCCTCCGCCTCCCGCAGGGCGGCGGCGGCAGTCCGGTGGGCCGCCGCCGCCTCGTCCCGGATCCGGGACTGGACCGCCACCGCCTCCTCCACCTGGTCCAGCCGGTCGGCGGCCCCCTCCCCCTCCCGGCCCAGGCGCATCTGGTCCTCCTGGAGGGACTCCAGGCGGGGGGCGCGCATGGCCTCCTCGTGGTTCAGGGCCTCCAGCCGGCCGGTGCGCTGGGCGATCTCCTGGTGCAGGTGCTGGCGCCGGCGCTGGGCGGCCAGGGCCTCCTTCTCGGCCTCGGCCCGGCGCGCCCGCAGCGCCTTCAGGTCCGCCTCCACGTGGCGCAGGGTGCCCCCGGCCATGGCCACCGCCTCCTCCGCCTGGGCCACCAGGGCCGCCCGGGCCTCCAGGGCCGCTCCGGCCGCCTCCAGGGCCGTCCCCAGCCGCTCCAGCTCCGCTCCCGAGTCTCCGGCCCGCCGGCCCAGCTCCTCCAGGCGCTCCTCCTGCTGGGCGCCCTGGCGCCGGGCGTCCCGGATGCGTTCCTCCTGGAAGCCCCGGTCCTGTTCCAGCAGCCCGCAGCGCTGGTCCAGGCCCAGGATGGCGCGCCCGCGGCGCTCCTGCTGGCGGGTCAGCTCGTCCAGGGCCAGGTGCAGGTTCTCCACTTCCGAATGCTTCTCCGAGGCCTGGGCGGTGAGGGTGGCGATGCGCCGCTCCAGGGCGTCCAGGTTCTCGGCGATCGCCTCCCGGGCCGCCTCCAGCTCCATGGCCTTGCCCGCCAGCAGGACGCGCTGGGCGGACCGGATGGCCGCGTCCAGGTCCTGGGCGCGCCGGGCCTTGGCCGCCTGGCGCCTGAGGGTGTCCTGCTGCTTGCCCAGCTCGAACAAGATGTCGTCCAGGCGCAGGAGGTTGGCCCGGGTGTCCTCCAGGCGGCGCTCGGCGTCGGCCCGGCGCACCTTGTACCGGGTGATGCCGGCCGCCTCCTCCAGGAGCGAGCGCCGGTCCCTGGGCTTGGAGGACAGGATCAGGTCGATCTGCCCCTGCTGGATGAAGGAGTAGGCCCGGGTGCCCATGCCGGTGTCCATGAGCAGGTCCTGCACGTCCTTGAGCCGGCATTCCCGGGCGTTGATGCGGTAGTCGCTGCCGGTGTCCCGGTACAGCCGCCGGGACACGGTGGTTTCCCGCACCGCGCCCGGCAGGGAAGCATCCGGCATCTCCAGGGTCAGCTTCACCTCGGCCATGCCCATGGGCTTGCGCTGCCCGGTGCCGGCGAAGATCACGTCCGCCATCTCCGCGCCCCGCAGCAGGGTGGCCCGCTGCTCCCCCAGGACCCAAGCCAAGGCATCCGAAATGTTGGACTTCCCGCAACCGTTCGGGCCCACCACCGCGGTCATGCCGGCCGGGAAGGTGAGCTTCTGGGGATCCGCAAAAGACTTGAATCCGTGAACTTCTAGGGCGATTAGGCGCAAACTGGCAACTCCCGCGGATTCAACCTGCACCTATACTGGTCACGTGTATAAAAACATCCCCGTTTGGGATTAGGCTCGGTGGGCGCTAGACTGTGCCCCTCCACCCGTTCCGGAGTATCTGTGGCAAGGCTGCCTGGCATCAATTCGTTGTTCATGACCTGCTCCGGCGGCGGGAGTGGTAGCCGATGAAGTTGCCGGGCCCGGGTTCGAAACATGTATCCATGGTATGGCTGGAGCCCTGGCGCGTCCACGCCGGCGGCCGGTTCCATCCGTGTTCCGAAGCGCCCCGCCCGGACGAGCTGACCCGGATCCTGGAGGCCCTGCCCATGGACCCCACGTGCTGGGTGGCCGACGACGCCTGGCTCCCCACCCTGCTGCTGCGGGACATCGTGGAACTGCCCAAGGGCGCCGAGGAGCGGGATGCCTTCTTCCGCTGGCGCTACAGCCAGGACCTGCTCCTGGACGGGCCCCAGTTCGTCCAGGCCCTGGCCCTGGAGGAAGGCGTCTGGCTGCTGACGGGCATGCCCCAGGCCCTCCGGGACGGGTGGGCCCAGGCCGCCGCCGCGGCGGGCCGGCCCATGCGCCGCCTGGTGCCGCGCTGGCTCTGGCTCTACAACCGCCTGGCCCCGACCCTGGAGGTTCCGGGCCTGCTGCTGTCCCTGGCGCCCCGGGGCGAGGCGGGCTACGCCGGCACCTTGGCGGCCTGGGGGCGCGACCTCCTGCTGCTGCGCCAGTGGGCCGAACCGGCCCAGGCCCAGGACTGGAACCAGGAGCGGGTGCTCCCCACCCTCGCCTACCTGCAGCGGGACGCCCGCTCGCCCCAGGAACTCAAGGTGTGGGGGCCCGCCCACTGGCCCGACTGCGGCATGCCCGTACGGATCCTCCAGCCGGAGATCCCGAACCAGGAGCCGTTCTGATGGCCGTCCCCGTCCTCAAGGTCAACCTCGCCCCGCCCAGCAATTTCTGGCGCACCCACCACGCCCTCCTGGGGTGGTCGGCCCTGGCCCTGGGCGGGCTGGTCCTGGCCGGCTCCCTGACCTTCACCTGGATCGCCTACCGGGCGGCGGCCCAGCACGGCAAGCTGGCCGGCAACCTGACCGCCAAGACCCGCGCCGCCGCCGACAGCCAGGCCCGGATCCTTTCGGAACTGCGCAACGTGGACGTGGCCCGGGAGCTGCCCCGGTGGCGCCTGGCCGAGCGCATCTACACCGAGCGCAGCCTGCCCTGGTCCCGGCTCACGGCGGAGCTGGAGCGCAGCCTGGTGCAGGACGTGCGGCTGCGCTCCGTCCAGCGCAACCGGGGTTCCGACCAGAAGGTCCAGCTCAAGATCAAGGGCGAAGCCCGGTCCCGGGAGGCGGAGGCGGATTTCGTCGAGTCCCTGCTGAAGAACCCCTTCTTCGAGCAGGTGACCCTGGAGCGGGAAGGCGAGCGCCAGGGTGGCGGGGTGGATTTCGACTACACCCTGGCCGCCTCCTCCAACCCGCCGCCGTACCGGCCCCTGCCCAAGCATGGCCCGCCGCCCAGGAAGACGGCGCCCGGGATGCCGGCCGCGCCCGGGAAGCCGGTCGTGCCCGGGAAGCCGGCCGCGCCCCCGTACCGGGGCATCGCCGTGCCCCCGCCCGCCGCCCCCCAGACCAGCCGGCCCAACCTGCCGGCTCCGGCCGGCCCGGGGGCCGCGGCCCCGGTCCCGGTCCAGCCCGCACCCCGCCAGCCGGGCACGGCGGCGCCGGGTGAGGGCTCCGGTCCGCCGCCGAGCCCGTTCAGACGGCCCTCGGCGCCCCGCCTCAACCCGTTCAGTCCCGCGCCCCCGTCCCAGGAGGCCGCCCCATGACCGCCGTCCTGCGCGCCAGCGCCTTCCGCCTGGGCGGCGGCGCCTTCCTGGCCCTGGCGGGCCTGGTCACCGCCGTCTTCGTGCTCCCGGACGCCTCCCAGAAGCGGCAGCAGACCGAGAAGGCCCTCAAGGACGCCTCCAGGAATTTCGACCGCCAGGTGCAGGACCTGAAGAACGCCCAGGCGGAGGTGGACCGGATCCGGGCCGACCGCAAGGCCATCGAGGAGCTCATGCAGACCATGCCCGCGGAGAGCGTGGGCAAGCTGCAGTGGAGGCTCAGCCAGAAGCTGTGGGAACTGGCCAAGAAGGACCAGGTGCGGCTGCTCTCGGTGAAGTACGGCGCGCCCGCCAGGGAGGGCACCAAGGGCAGCATCCTCGAGTCGGTGGACGTGGAATTCGCCACCGTCGGCATCTACATGCACCTGAAAGCCTTCATGCTGGACCTGGAAGGCAGCAAGCTGCCCTTCGCCGTGGTGAGCGCCAAGCTGGAGGAAGTGCCCGAAGGCGCCCACCTGACCATCACCCTGAGGGCCTTCCGCCAGACCTCGGCGCCCGCCGACCTGCATGACGGGGAGGGCGCATGAGTCCCGCGATCAAGGGCGCCGATCCCAAGTCCTGGTGGCAGGAGATCAAGGCCAACCGACGGCTCCAGGTGGGCCTGGCGGCCCTGCCGGTGCTGGTCTACCTGCTCTGGCCCTCCTCCCCGCCGGCCCGGGACCGCCGGAGCGCAGACGCCGCCGGCCGCGCCAGCCTGGTCCTGGACGACCGCCAGGCGCGGGAGCTGCAGAAACTCCCCGACCTGACCAGGCTGGACAAGGCCGGCGAACTGCCCAACGAGTCCCGGATGTACCGGGACCTGTTCCTGTTCGAGGGCCCGCCCCCGCCGCCGCCCCCGCAGCGCCGCCGCCGCCGCCCCCGCCCCCGCCCACCCAGGAGCAGCTGGAGGCGGAGGCCTTGCGCCAGGCCCGGGCCCAGGAGACCGCCACCCGGCCCCAGGACCTGCGCTACCTGGGCTTCCTGGGCACCGCCCGGGCCGGGCAGCTGGGCGCCTTCATGCGCGGGGAGGACCCGGTGACCATCAAGCTGGGCGACCTGGCCAACCCCCACTGGCGCCTGGTCAAGCTCACCGACTACTCGGCCGAATTCCAGAACCTGAAATTCGCCGACCTGCGGCAGAAGATCGACGCCGTGGACAGCTCCGGCGCCGGCGGCCGCCCCGGCCAGGCCCCCGCCAACGAATTCTGAAACCCACCTGGGGAACCCGACGATGTTCATCCCAAGATTATCCCGAACCGCCCTGACCCGTGCCGTGGCCGCCGCCCTCACCCTCACCCTGGCCGTGACCCTGGCGTGCGGTCTGCACAAGGCCGACACGGCCTTCAGCAAGGGCGACTACGACGACGCCCTGGCCGAGTACCGCAAGGCCCTGGTCAAGGACCCGGACTGGATCGAAGCCAAGATCGGCCTGCGCAAGTCCGCCGCCCTGGCGGCGGAACAGCACCTGGTCAAGGCCAAGGAGGCCCAGCGAATGGGCCAGGTGGACATCGAGACCCGGGAGGTGGGCCTGGCGGTGGCCCTGGACGCCTCCAACGCGGTGGCGGTGGACTGGCTGGCGCGCCTGGAGCGCGCCGCCGAGCAGCGCCGGGCCAAGGCGGAGGCGGAGGAGAGCATCGACGCCGAGCAGAAAAAGGCGGAAGCCAAGCGGATCCTGCCCATCAACCCCCGCTCCCTGGAGGGCATGGACCTGAACTTCACCCGCAAGACCAGCCTCAAGGAGATCCTCCAGCAGCTGAGCAAGAATTCCGGGGTGAACATCGTCCTGCACCAGTCCGCCGCCCAGCAGGACCAGCAGGTTTCGGTGGACCTGCGGGGGCTCCCCTTCCAGCGGGTGCTGGACACCCTGATGCTGCAGAGCGACCTGTTCTACAAGGTCATCGACCCCAACACCATCATGGTGTTCAAGAAGACCCCGCAGAACCTGCAGGAATACGAGAACAAGCTCATCCGCACCTTCTACCTCTCCAACGCCGAGGTGGACAACGTGCGGCAGATCTTCAACGCCCTCATGCCCCAGCTGCGGGTGTTCGTGGACAAGCGCCTGAACGCCATGACCGTGCTGGCCAAGCCCACGGACCTGGCGATCGCCCAGCGCATCGTCAGCCAGCTGGACAAGGCCAAGGCCGAAGTGATGATCTACCTGGAGCTGCTTGAAGTGGCCGAGACCGACACCGAGAGCCTGGGCCTGCTGCCGGTGGTCACCCCCTCGGACACGGTGGGCACCTACTCGGTGGGGGCCACCGCCAGCGGCGGCGCTTCGAACCTGAACCAGACCACCGGCTCCCTGCGCATCAGCAAGAGCACCATCAACTTCCTCTTCCCCAGCCTGCGCCTGGACATGCTCAAGGAGTCCGGCGCCACCAAGCTGCTGGCCAACCCCAACGTGCGGGTGGTCTCCGGCGAGACCGGGGAAGTGAACATCGGCGACAAGATCAGCACCACCCAGTCCTCCATCGGCGGCCTGCCCTCCACCGCCGCCACCACCGGCGCCACCGGCACGACCGCCGCCAGCGCCCTGTCCACCCTCGGGGGAACCCTCACCACCCAGACCCAGTACAGCTACGAGGACGTGGGGGTGAAGATCAAGGTCAAGCCCAGGGTCCACTTCAACGGCGACATCACCATCGACCTGGAGACCGACATCAAGACCCAGAAGGCCGGCAGCACCCCGGGCCGGCCGGACCTGAGCCAGCGGGTCATCAAGACCTCCGCCCGGCTGCGGGACGGGGAGACGGCGATCTTCGGGGGCATGCTCAAGGAGGAGGAGCGCAAGGACCTCCAGGGCATCTGGGGCCTCAGCAGCATCCCGGTGGTGGGCGACCTGCTGGGCCACCACAACAACTACAAGGCCAAGACCGACGTGATCCTGACCATGCGGGCGGTGGTGGTGCGCAAGCCGGACCTGGCGGAGGAGGATTTCGAAGCCTTCGACCCGGACCTGGCCCCCAACGCCGCCAAGCCCTTCAGCCCGCCTGAAACCAAGGGGACCCCCAAGGTGCCCATGAACGCCGTGGCGCCATCCAAGCCCCAGCCCGCGGCACCGGCGGCCAGCCCCCAGGCGGCCCCGGCCCCGGCGGCGGTCCCGGGCGCTCCCGCCCCGCCGGCCGCAACCCCGCCGGTCCCGCCCCTGCCCGGCGCGGCTCCCCCCGGAGCGGCCCAACCCGGTGCGGCCCAGCCTGAGGCGGCCCCGGGCGCGGCAGCGCCCCCGCAGGCGCCCGGCGCGGCCTCCACCCAGGACACCGACGCCAGCGGGTCCCTGGTCTTCTTCATGAACCCCATCTCCCTGGAAGTGCCCAAGGGCAACACCGTGCGGGTCACCCTGTTCGCCAGCGGGGCCCAGGGCCTCACCAGCGGGACCATGGAGCTGAAGGTGGATCCCAAGCTCACCGTCACCGGCTTCGCCGCGGGCGATTTCCTCACCGCGGACGGCGGCAGCCTGACCGGGGTGCCCGGCCCGAACGGCTCCCTGGTGTTCACCTTCCAGCGCAAGACCGGGGCCACCGACAGCGGCACCTTCGCCACCCTGGACGTGCAGGCCACCGCCACGGGCCAGGCCCCCATCCTGATCCAGGGGGGCCGGTACATGGTAGGCTCCAACCCGATCCCGGCGCGCTTTTCCAACGCCCTGATCACGGTGAACTGACCCAGGCCGTCCACACATGAAACGCCAACTAGGATTCACCTTGCTGGAGATGCTGGTCACCGCCACGGTGCTCCTCATCCTGGCCAGCGCGGTCATGCCCATGGCCCGCAACGGGATCCGCCGCGAGAAGGAACTGGAGCTGCACCGGGACCTGCGGGAGATGCGCCAGGCCATCGACAACTACAAGGCCCAGGTGGATCAGCAGAAGATCAAGGCGCCCCCGCCCGAGAACAACGGCTACCCCGAATCCCTGGAGGCCCTGGTGGACGGGGTGACCATGACCGGCAAGACCGCCAAGATGCGCTTCCTGCGCAGGATCCCGGTGGACCCCTTCACCAACAAGGCCGAGTGGGGCCTGCGAGCGGTCACCGACGATCCCACCAGCACCAGCTGGGGGGGCGGCAGCGTCTACGACGTGTACAGCCTGGCCCCCGGCACCGGCTCCAACGGCATCCCGTACAAAGACTGGTAAGGGGATTCCCAGGTAATGTTTTTCCCCTTGCAATCGCCAAGGGTCCGCACTACGATTGAGTTTCAGTGCGATGTGCTCTTGCGGGAGCCAGCATCCTGAGCGGATATGGCGGAATTGGTAGACGCGCTAGTTTCAGGTACTAGTGATCTTACGGTCGTGGGGGTTCGAGTCCCTTTATCCGCACCATTTTGACAGGCGCCCCGGGTCTTCCGGGGCGTTATCATCGTTGGTCCGGTCCTTCCGGGCCCACCCTGTCCGGGGGCATCCGGACTTGACCATGGCTTGGCACGGGGCTGGGCCACACAGGTGACGGGAGCCAACCCGAAAAGGAGCCGCACCATGGCCCTGAACGTCGAGCAGAAGAAGATCATCATCGAGGACTACAAGCAGCACGAGGGGGACACCGGTTCCCCGGAAGTGCAGGTGGCCCTCCTCACCAAGCGCATCAACGACCTCACGGAGCACTTCAAGGTCCACACCAAGGACTACCACAGCCGCCGCGGCCTCATGATCATGGTGGGCCAGCGCCGGCGCCTGCTGGACTACCTGAAGCGCAAGGACAAGTCCCGCTACGCATCCCTCATCGAGCGCCTGGGGCTCCGGCGGTAGGGTTCCTCCCCGCAGGGGGAACAGGGCCTGCGATCCGTACCGTCATCTCCTTCGTAGCAGGCCATTCGCGCCGCGAATGGCCTGCTACGACCGGAGCGCCGGGTCGGAACCCGAACGATGACTCCCGGAACCATCGACCCTTTTTGGGTTTAGGCTGGAAGGGCCATGGACACTCTGCCGCCCCTCCCGATACCCCGAGATCCCAATCCGTACACCGTGAGCAGCCGGCGGGAGATCTTCGATTCGCCCTGGATCCGGTTGCGGGAGGACCGCTTCCGGCACCGGAGGGGCGCCGAGGGGCGCTACCCGGTGTGCGGGTTCAAGCGCACCGCCTGCGGTGCCCTGGCTCTGGACGCCCAGGACCAGGTGGTGCTGGTGGGGCAGTGGCGCTATCCCCTGGAGACCTACTCCTGGGAAATCCCCGAAGGGGGCGGCGAGGAGCAGGAGAGCCCGTTCGAGGCCATCCGCCGGGAACTGCAGGAGGAGGCCGGGCTCACCGCCGGCGTGTGGGAGCCCCTGGCCTTCGCCCACAACAGCAACTCCAGCACCGACGAGGAGACCTTCCTGTTCCTGGCCACGGAGCTGGTGGAGGTGCCGGGAGGCCACGCGCCGGACCTGGACGAGGAGCTGGCGGTGCGCCGGGAACCCTTCGCCCAGTGCCTGACCCGCGTGCTCGCCGGAGAGATCACCGACGTGCTCACAGTGGTGGCCCTGCTGGCCCTCCAGGCCCGCCGCAGCGGCGTTGCGGGAGCCCTGGACGCGGCCCTGGCGGAGCGGTTCTTCCAGGCCCCGGCCCGGCACCCGGGCCGGGGGCGGGCCCGGTGGAGTAAGCTGGAGTCGTCATGATCCTCTCGCTCCACCCCGAGACCCCCCAGCAGCGCCACCTGGAGCGCATCGCCGACGTGCTCCAGCGGGACGGGGTCATCGCCTACCCCACCGACACCCTGTTCGGCCTGGGCTGCCTGGTCTCCCGCAAGAAGGCGGTGGACCGCATCCAGGGCCTGAAGGGGCGCGATCCCAAGAAGCCCATGTCCATCCTGTGCAGCGACCTGGAGATGCTCTGCCGCTACACCCGCCACCTGGACACGCCCACCTTCCGCATCCTCAAGCAGATGTTCCCGGGCCCCTACACCGCCGTCCTGGGCTGCAGCCGGGAAGTGCCCCGCTACCTCCAGAAGAAGCAGACCGTAGGCCTGCGCATCCCCGACCACGTGTTCTGCCGGGAGATCACCCGGCTGGTGGGCGAGCCGATCATCACCACCAGCTGCAACGCCGCCGGCGAGCCGCCCCTGCAGACCGCCTGGGAGATCCAGGAGGAGCTGGGCCACCAGCTGGACCTGGTGGTGGACTGCGGCCAGCCTGCGGGTCTGGCCAGCACCGTGGTGGACCTCACCGGCGACGAGCCGATCCTCCTGCGGGAGGGGGCGGGGAAGTGGCCGCTCTAGGAGCCAGCCAGCAAGTGGGTCGTGACGCAATGGCTGCACCACTTGACGCGAGTTGGGCTGGCCGAATACGGTATCATTGACAGGGAAACTGTACCGTGGACCGATCCCGTTACCCGACCCGAAAAATCCGGCTCGAAGATGAGCACGGCGAATCCAAGGCTTCCGGCACGCCTGAGGAATGCGTGGAAATGGTTTGGCCTTTGACCTTGCAGGCGTGGGAATTTGCCACCTGGAATCAGCCCAAGGGGGAAGGAAGTGAATCGAGATTTCGCCGAGATGTTGGGCGCGTTGTGCGACCAGCAAGCTGAATTTCTTGTGGTTGGCGCCTACGCGATGGCTGCCCACGGGTTTCCGCGGGCCACGGGAGACATCGATATATGGGTCCGTCCCACACCGGAAAATGCGGAGAAGGTCTGGGCGGCTTTGCTCGCCTTCGGGTCGCCGCTTTTCAATTTGACCAAACAGGATCTGTGCGAACCTGGGATCGTATTCCAGATGGGGCTTCCTCCCAACAGAATCGACATTCTCACCCGCATCACCGGGGTGGAATTCGAGCAAGCCTGGGGAGAAAGACTTGAAATCGTTCTGGAAGGAAGGAGCATCCCGGTGCTGGGGAGGGATGACCTCCTCCACAACAAGCTAAGTACTGGACGGACCAAGGACCTTGTCGACGCCCAAATGCTCGATGGTGGCTCGGGAATTTGACCCGTTCTCGCCGTAGGCCTGATTGCAGGTGGCCGTACCGGAGGGAAAGGCCCTTGCATTTCTTGACCCTGTATAGGTAAAAAAAGATATTTCATTGACAAAGGTGATGATAATAGTATTAATACTTTGATCATCACCTTTCTCCGGCCGCCCATGCTCCAGATCGCCCGCCATACCGACTACGCCGCGCGCATCGTGCTGCACCTGGCGTGCCTGGGCCCGGGCGCCCAGGCCTCCATCGCCGAGATCGCCAACCAGCGCCAGCTGCCGGCCTTCTTCGTGCGCCGGCTGATCGGCAAGCTGGTGCAGGGGGGCATCCTGGTGAGCAGCCGGGGCGCCAACGGGGGCATCCGCCTGGGCCGGCCGGCCGACCAGATCACCCTCCTGGACCTGGTGCGGGTGATGGAAGGGCCCATCGCCCTCAACCACTGCCTGGAATCGGGCCACACCTGCCCGTTCGCCGGCTCCTGCCCGGTGCAGTCCGTGTGGGCCGAGGCCACCCGGGCCCTGGAATCCGCCCTGTCTTCCGCCACCTTCGCCGCCCTGGCGTCCGGACCCTCCGGGCACCAGGGCGCCCATCTGCAGTTGCATAAAAAAGTCCACTGATACCCTCCCGGCCCCGAGGGGCCGAACCCAACAACCGTCGAGCGAAGGGAGTTCCTATGGACGTCCTGACCCTCTCGCGCCTGCAGTTCGCGGTCGCGACCTACTTCCACTTCCTGTTCGTGCCCTTGACCCTGGGGTTGTCGTTCCTGGTGGCCATCATGGAGACGCTCTTCGTACGGAGAGGCGATCGGGACTACAAGCGCATGGCCCAGTTCTGGGGCAAGCTGTTCCTCATCAACTTCGCCGTGGGCCTGGTCACGGGCATCACCCTGGAGTTCCAGTTCGGCACCAACTGGAGCCGCTACTCCGCCTACGTGGGCGACATCTTCGGTTCCCTGCTGGCGGTGGAGGCCACGGTGGCCTTCTTCCTGGAATCCACCTTCATCGCCGTGTGGTTCTTCGGCTGGAAGAAGCTCTCCCCCAGGGCCCACTGCGTGACCATCTGGCTGGTGGCCGTGGCCTCCAACATCAGCGCCTTCTGGATCCTGGTGGCCAACGCCTGGATGCAGCACCCGGTGGGCTACGTGCTGCGCGGCGGCCGGGCCGAGCTGGCCAGCTTCGGCGCGGTGGTGAGCCAGAAGTTCGCCATCCTGGAGTTCGTGCACACCCTGGGCGGGGCCTACACTCTGGCCGGGATCTTCGTGCTGGGCATCTCCGCCTGGCACCTGGCCCGGGGGCACGAGACTCCCTTCTTCCGCAAGTCCTTCCGCATCGCCGCCACCTGGACCCTGGTGTTCACCCTGTTCGAGATCGCCCAGGGGCACATGAACGCGGAGATCCTGCAGGAGGCCCAGCCCGCCAAGCTGGCCGCCATGGAGGCCCACTGGGTGACCACCGCCCAGGCGCCCATGCACCTGGTGGCCTGGCCCGACGCGGAGCACGAGCGCAACAGCGTGCAGACCCTTACGGTACCCGGCGCGCTGAGCTTCATGGCCGGCTATTCCGTGGACACCCAGGTGAAGGGGCTCAAGGACTTCCCCAGGGACCAGCGGCCCCCGGTGCTGCCCTTGTTCCTGTCCTTCCGGGCCATGGTGGGCTTCGCCTTCCTGTTCCTGGCGCTGGGCCTGTACGCCTGGCTGCGCCGGGGCCGCATCGAGGAGCAGAGACGCTTCCTGAAGCTGCTGCCCTGGATGATCCCCCTGCCGTACCTGGCCAACCAGCTGGGCTGGACCCTCTCGGAACTGGGCCGGCAGCCCTGGATCGTCTACGGCATCATGCGCACCCGGGACGCGGTCTCCAACGTGGCCGTCGTCCAGGTGGCCACGTCCCTGGTGGCGTTCTTCCTGGTGTACGCCCTCCTGGGCGTCACGGACTTCTACCTGCTCTTCAAGTTCGCCCGCAAGGGCCCTGATTCCCTGAATGTCGGTTGAGGAGGCGGACATGTTCGAGACGATCTGGTTCATCATCTGGGGCGTGGCGTGGGCGGTGTACTTCATGCTGGACGGCTTCGACCTGGGCCTGGGCACCCTGTTGCCCTTCCTGGCCAGGAGCGAATCCGAGCGGCGGGTCGTGGTGAACGCCATGGGGCCGTTCTGGGACGGCAACGAGGTCTGGCTGATCACCGCCGGCGGCGTGACCTTCGCCGCCTTCCCCAGGACCTACGCGGTGATGTTCTCCGGGCTCTACACGCCGCTCATGCTGCTCCTGTTCGCGCTGATCCTGCGGGGCGTGGCCTTCGAGTTCAGGGGCAAGGTGGACAGCCGGGCCTGGCGCTCCACCTGGGACACCTGCCTGGTGCTGGGCTCGTTCCTGCCGGCGCTGCTGCTGGGCGTGGCCTTCACCAACATCTTCCAGGGCCTGCCCCTGGACGCCGCCGGCAACTTCCATGGCAACCTGTTCACCCTGCTCAACCCTTACGGCCTGGTGGGCGGCTTGACCTTCGTGGCCATCTTCGCGGTGCACGGCCTGCTCTGGCTGGCGGCCCGGGCCGAGTATCCCCTCAGGAACCGGGCCGCGGACCTGGCCCGCCTCCTGTGGCTGGCGGAGGCCCTCCTGGCGGTGCTGTTCCTGGCCCTCACCTGGGTGTGCACACCCCTCTGGCGCAACGTCCTGGCCAAGCCGTACCTCCTGCCCCTGCCCCTGGCGGCGGTGGCCGGACTGGTCCTGGCCCGGGTGTGGATCGCCCGGGAAGCCTGGTGGAAGGCCTGGTTCGCCTCCAGCGCCCTGATCCTGGGCGCGGTGCTGTTCGGCGTGGCGGGGCTGTTCCCCAACCTGCTCCCCTCCAGCCTGGACCCGGCCGCCAGCCTCACCGCTTTCAACAGCGCTTCCAGCCCGCTCACCCTGAAGATCATGCTGGGCGTGGTGCTGTGCTTCCTGCCGGTGGTGATCGGCTACCAGCTGTGGGTCTTCCTCACCTTCCGCGACCCGGTCACGGCCCGGTCGGTGGAGGAGGGGCCGGCCTACTAGGAGTGTGACTATGTATTATTCGGCCCCGCGTCGGCGTCCAGGGACCGCCGGCGCGGTCTTTGGACGGCGGGTCAGGCGCTGCCGAGCTGCTCTGCCAGTTGGGCCAGGTCATCCACGACGAGGGCGGGATCCAGGCCCCAGGGATCCAGGATGGCTTCCGGGGACCGCTTGACCCAGGCGGCCTGCATTCCGGCCGACAGCGCCCCCAGGACGTCGAAGGGGTTGCTGGAGACCAGCCAAGCCTCGGCGGCGGGTGCCGCCGTCCGGCGGAGGAAGTGCTCGTAGACGGCGGGATCCGGCTTGAAGGACTGCACCTCGTCCACGCTCACCACGTCCTGGAAGGCTTCGAGGATTCCGGCGTGGGCGAGGACCTGGCGCACCTGGCGCGCCGTTCCGTTGGAGAAGGCGAACAGGCGGAAACCCGCCTCCGACACTCGGCGGAGGCCTTCCCGGACGTCCATGAAGGCGGGGAGCTCCTGGTAGGCATCGAGGATCTCCAGCCGGTCCTCGGCTGAAAGGGCGAAGCCGCTCCGGGCGAGGACGTGATCCAGCGCCTGGGCCGTGCACACTTCGAAGGTGGCATAGCTGCGCATGAGACCGCGCCGGAAGGTGTATTCCAGCTGCTTTTCCCGCCAGGCCGCGGCGAACCCGCCGGCGCCGCCGCCCAGGCGGCGTTCCAGGAGCCGGGTGATCCCCTGGGTGTCGATCAAGGTACCGTAGACGTCGAAGGCCAGAGTCTGCGCCATGTTGCCCTCCATCGCACCAGGATGATGCGGCAAGGCCCGGCCAAGGTGCCAGGAAAAGGCTAGCCCAAGTACGCCTCCAGCTCCGTCAGCGCCTCCGGAAAGTCCTTGCGGCCGTAACCCACCCGCACGTGGGCGTCGCCGCAGTCGAAGTGGGTGCTGGGCACCAGCATGATGCCGGTGTCCCGCACCACCCGGTCGCAGAAGGCTTCGGCCCCGCCCGCGCGCAGGCGGGGGAAGGTGACCGATCCGGCCCCGGGCCGGGTCCAGGCGAACCGGCCGGCGTGGCGGCCCATGAAGCTCTCCAGGAGGCCCAGGTTGGCCACCAGGCGGGTGCGGCTGCGCTCGAACAGGGTTTCGCTGTGCCGGACGGCGATGGCGCCCAGGAATTCGCTGGGCGCGGGCGTGCAGATGGTCAGGTAGTCCTTGAAGGCGGACAGCTGCCGGTACAGGCCGCGGTCGTGGGTGGCCACCCAGCCCAGGCGCAGCCCGGCCAGACCGTAGGCCTTGGAGAGCCCGTTCAGGGACACGGCCCGGTCGTACAGGTCGCAGGCGGCCGGAAGGCGCCGGGCGGGGTCGTGCTCCAGGCCCCGGTACACCTCGTCCGAGAACAGCCAAACGCCGGCTTCCCGGGCGATCTCCACCACCTCCCGCCACGCCTCCGGCCCGAACAGGAAGCCGGTGGGGTTGTGGGGGACGTTGACCAGGATGGCCTTGGTGCTGGGCCGGAGCAGGCGCCGGAGGCCGGCCGGGTCCAGGGCCCAGCCCTGGTCCGGATCGCCCTGCCACAAGGACACCTCGGCCCCGATGGCCCGGGCCACCTCGAAGTGGGACTGGTACCCGGGGCTGTGGGCGATCAGGTGGTCCCCCGGCCCCAGGGCCACGTTCATGAAGGCGTAGATGGGCTCCTCGGCGCCGGTGAACACCAGGATGTCGTCCGGGGCGGCGGTGGTGTGGAGTCCGGCCACGGCCTGGCGCAGGGCGGGGTCGCCGGGGTACTCGGTGTAGCCCAGCCAGAGCCCGCCCAGGCGCTCCCCGGCCCCTGGTTCCAGGGCCAGGAGTTCGGCCAGGGTCATGGATTGGGGATCGCTGCTGCCCAGCAGCCGGCGGGTGCAGAACTCGTAGCGGGCGAAATACCGCTCCAGGGCGAAGGGTCGGATGCGCATGAAAGAAGGATACTGCACCTGCACGGCCCTTCCCATGGCCGCGGGCGCCCGCCGGACCCACAATGGTACCGGCAGCGGGGGGCCGAGATGCGAGTCCTGCTCATTTCCGCCAACACCGAGCGCATCCACATGGTCACCATCCCGCTGGGGCTGGGGCTGGTGGCCGCCGCACTGCGCCAGGCCGGGCACCAGGTGCGGTTTTTGGACCTGCTGGGCGCGGAGGACCTTCCGGAAGCGGTGCGGTCCGCCATCGCGGCCGGCCGCCCCGAGGCCATCGGCATCTCCATCCGCAACATCGACGACCAGAACGCCCAGAGCCCGCGCTTCCTGCTGGAGCAGGCCCGGGACGTGGTGGCCGCCTGCCGGTCCCACAGCGCCGCCCCCGTGGTGCTGGGGGGCGCGGGCTACAGCATCTTCCCCCGGGCCGCCCTGGACTACCTGGGCGCCGACTACGGCATCCGCGGCGACGGCGAGACCGCCTTCCCCGCCCTGCTGGAGCGCCTGCGGGCGGGCCTGGACCCCCGGGACATCCAGGGGGTCCACGTGGCCGGGCAGGCCGGGGGCGGGGGCCGGGCCCAGGCGGCGGATCTGGACCGGCTGCCCCTGTGGGACCCGGCCCTGGACGGCTACGCCCTCCAGGGGGAGGAGATCTGGGTGCCGGTGCAGACCCGGCGCGGCTGCCCCAACGACTGCTCCTACTGCTCCACCGCCCGGATCCAGGGCCGGGGCCTGCGCTGCCGGTCGCCCCGGCAGGTCCTGGCGACCATGGCCGCCCTGGCCCGCCAGGGCTTCCGCAAGTTCTACTTCGTGGACAACAACTTCAATGTCCCCGCGGCGGCAGCCGCGGAACTGTGCGCCGGGCTGCTGGCCATGGACGCGCGCCTGGCCTGGCGCTGCATCCTCTACCCCAGGAACGTGGGCGAGGGCCTGGTGCGGGCCATGGCCGCCGCGGGGTGCGTGGAGGCCAGCATCGGCTTCGAGAGCGGATGCGAGACGGTGCTGCGGGGCATGAACAAGCACTTCACCCCGGAGGAGGTGCGCCGGACCCTCGACCTGCTGGCCCGGTACGGCATCCGCCGCATCGGATTCCTGCTCCTGGGCGGGCCCGACGAGACTCGGGAGACCGTCGAGGAGAGCATCGCCTTCGCCCGGTCCCTGGACCTGGACGCCCTGCGGGTGACGGTGGGCATCCGCATCTACCCGGACACCCCCCTGGCCCGCCGGGCCGTGGAGGACGGCCTGGCGGCCCCGGACGACGACCTCCTGCGCCCGAGGTTCTACCTGGCCCCGGGCCTCGAGCCCTGGATCCACGGGGCGGTGGCGGGGCTGGCCATCTAGGAGCCTCTCCAAGTTACAGGTCCGGGTCCCCCCAAGGCGCCCGTGGTTCGTCGCCGCCGACGGGGTCGGCGGCGACGGGGGGAATCATCGGGGGACCTTTGGCCTGTGCTGCCGCAACCTCTCTTCGATGAGCCGTGATGAGGGTTGAGGCACCGGGCTCTCCTCGGCGGCCTATGGCTGCAGCGGCGAGCTTCAAGTGGGAGGGATCGGTGGCGGATGCGCGCCGACGCTGATTACGGAGGCGGCTCCCTCCTGCGCCGACCAGCTCAGATTCCGGTCCGGAGTTCTCATCACCTCGCCGGTTTGGCGGCAGGCTCAGGACGACAGGATCGGCAGCGGCCCATTCGGGGTAAAGGTTTCCCTTGTTGGTACGATAAGAAAGGTATGACCAAGCGTTTCCGGCCCTGGGACCCCAAGCAGAAGTGGCTGTTGCCACCCGAAATCACCGAGTTCATTCCCGAGGGACATCCGGCCCATTTCGTCCGGGACCTCGTGGTCGAGGAACTGGACCTCACCGCCATCCTCGACACCTACGTGGAAGACAAAGGCTTTCCACCTTTCCACCCGGCGATGATGACGGGGTTGCTCCTGTACGCCTACACCCAGGGCGTGTTTTCCTCGCGGAAGATCGCCAAGGCCTGCCTCGAGCGGATGGATTTCGCCGCCGTCACTGGGTTCCAGAAGCCGGATTTCCGGACCATCAGCCTGTTCCGCAAGCGGCACCTGAACGCCCTGGGTGGTCTGTTCCAGCAGGTGCTGGTGCTGTGCCGGCAGGCCGGGCTGGTAGCCCTGGGCCACGTAGCGCTGGATGGGACCAAGGTCAAGGCCAATGCGAGCAAGCACAAGGCCATGAGCTACGACCGGATGGTGAAGGCCGAAACCGAGTTTGCCGAGGTGGTGAAGGGCTGGCTGGACCAGGCGGAGATCACGGACTTGGGCGAGGATTACCGGTTCCGGAACCGCCAAGGCGATGAGTTGCCTGCCTGGGTGGCGAACAAGGCGGAACGGATGAAGAAGATCCGGGCTGCCAAGGCGGCCCTGGAGCAGGAAGCCATCACAAAGGCCAAGGAAGGCCAGGACCAGCCCAAGAAAAAGGCCAAGAAGAAGGACGACGATGAGGATCCGCCTCCGCCTCCCCAACCGGAGCCCAAGGCGCAGCGGAACTTCACCGATCCGGAGAGCCGGATCATGCCCACCAAGAACGGCTTCGAGCAGTGCTACAACGCCCAGGCCGGGGTGGATGCCCAGGCCCAGGTGATCGTAGCCTGCGAAGTGGTGAACACCAGCGCTGACTGCCCTCAGTTGCTGGCCATGGTGGATCAGGTGCGAGCCAACCTCGGGCGCAAGCCCAAGGCCTGCTCAGCCGATGCGAACTACTGTTCGGAGACCAACCTGGAGGGTATGGCAACCCGGCACATCAGGGCCTACATCGCGACCGGGCGCCAGAAGCACGGTTCCGAGGCGGCGACTCATGCGAAGAACGGCAAGCCGGGAAGCCTGATCGCGGCCATGCGGGACAAGCTGAAACGAGGCGGCTGGCGGAGCCGGTACCGGCTACGGAAACAGGTGGTCGAACCCGTTTTCGGTCAGATCAAGCAGGCCATGGGCTTCCGCCAGTTCCTGCTGAGAGGGTTAGCCAAAGTTAAAGCCGAATGGCAGCTGGTCTGCCTGGCTCACAATCTGCGCAAGTTGGCCAGGGCCTCCGCCTGAGGCGGAGATCCGCTGAACCCTTGGCTGCGGAGCCAATCAGGCCCCAATTCAATCCCCCTCTCGAGGGTGGAACAGGGGCCCAAAGTCCATGTCAACATCCCTCCCGTCGATGCCAGTTCGCGCCAGCGAACTGACATCGACGAGCAGGGCGATGGGTCGGGACACGGATGATTACGTAGACGGGCTCCTAGCGCCGGCCCACGGCGTTGTCCTGGAGGTTGGCCAGGAACTCGTCGTTGGTGCGGCTCTTGGCCAGGCGGTCCAGGAGCAGCTCCATGCTCTCCACCGGGCCGCTGGAGCTGAGGATCTTGCGCAGCACCCAGATCTTGGCCAGGCGCGGCGGCTCGATGAGCAGGTCCTCCTTGCGGGTGCCGGACTTCTGGATGTCCATGGCCGGGAAGATGCGCTTGTCGCTGAGCTTGCGGTCCAGGACGATCTCGCTGTTGCCGGTGCCCTTGAACTCCTCGAAGATCACGTCGTCCATGCGCGAGCCGGTCTCGATGAGGGCGGTGGCGATGATGGTGAGGCTGCCGCCCCCTTCGATGTTCCGGGCCGCCCCGAAGAACCGCTTGGGACGCTGCAGGGCGTTGGAGTCCACGCCGCCGGAGAGCACCTTGCCCGACAGGGGCACCACGGTGTTGTAGGCCCGGGCCAGGCGGGTGATGGAATCCAGCAGGATCACCACGTCCTTCTTGTGCTCCACCAGGCGCTTGGCCTTCTCGATGACCATCTCGGCCACCTGCACGTGCCGGGTGGCCGGTTCGTCGAAGGTGCTGGAGACCACCTCGCCCTTCACGTTGCGCTCCATGTCGGTCACTTCCTCGGGCCGCTCGTCGATGAGCAGCACGATCAGGAACACTTCCGGGTGGTTCAAGGTGATGCTGTTGGCGATGTTCTGCATGAGCACGGTCTTGCCGGTGCGGGGCGGCGCGACGATCAGGGCGCGCTGGCCCTTGCCCAGGGGCGTCATGAGGTCCATCACCCGGGTGGACAGTTCCTGGGCGTCCCGTTCCATCTTCAGCATGCTGGTGGGGTAGAGGGGGATCAGGTTGTCGAAGTGGGTGCGGTCCTTGGCGGTGCCGGGCGGATCGAAGTTGATGGCGTCGATGCGCAGCATGGCGAAGAATTTCTCTTCGCCCTTGGGCGGGCGGATCATGCCCGAGAGGGTGTCGCCCGAACGGAGGTTGAATTTGCGGATCTGGCTGGGAGAGACGTAGATGTCATCGGATCCCGCCAGATAATTGTGTTCCGGAGCCCTGAGGAAGCCGAACCCTTCCGGCAGGACTTCCAGCACGCCCTCCGCGAAGAACATCCCTTCCCGCTGGGCCTGGGCCTCCAGGAGCCGGAAGATCAGCTCCTGCTTCCGCATGGACAAGGGGCTCTCGATGCGGTAGGCCTTGGCCATCTCCGCGAGCCGGCCGATGGACTGCTCCTTCAACTCCTGAAGACTCAGGACGGCTGGCGCTTGGGATTCAATTAGCATAGATCTTCCCTCGGGGGGAGTGGGTCAGTTGATCGCTTTGGGATTAGGAAGGATAACGCAAAAACCGAGGTCGCACCAATGGAATTTAACGATTAAACAAATTATATAATAGTGAATTCCCGAACCCTCGCGGCGTATCCTTCCGGGTCTTCCACCGGGTAGGCATGGCCGACCGCAGGAATGATCTCGAACCGGGCGTGGGGAATCCGTCTTGCAGTTTCCAGGCATTTCCATACGGGCGTCAACAAGTCTTCGGCTCCAGCCAGGACCAGCACTGGATCCTGGATCGCGCTCAGCTTCGTGCGGATGTCCCAGCCCAGAACGCCATGTATTTGATGGCTCGACCCGTGGAAAGGTTCATTCATATACTTCTGCTGCAAAAAATAGTTCCGGAGGACCGGGTGGCGCCGGGCCAGGAAGGCATCCCCCCACAGGTACGGCGCGGCCGCGTCGAACAGCAGCCCGGGACCACCCAACTCCAGGCATTGCAGCCAATGGCGCAAACGCAGGACCATGGCGAAATCGTTCCAGGGCACCGCGCTGGTGAGCACCGCCCCCCGGAACGCCCCCGGGTGGGCCGCCAGCAGTTCCAGGCCGATGGAGCTGCCGTTGGACAGTCCGGCCAGCCAGGGATGATGAATATTCAACATCTGCACCAGCTCCCAGGCTTCCTCGGCCAGCAGAGAGACCGGGTAGGGGCCTTCCGCCGGAGCATCGGACCGCCCCTGGCCGCGGCTGTCGAAGGTCAGCACCCGGTGCCGGCCGGTGAGCCCCTTCAGGGCCCCGGCCCACATGGTGGTGTCCGCGAGCAGCCCGTTGATCAGCACCAGCCAGGGCGCCCCCGGCCGGCCCTGGACCCGGTAGTGCAGGCGCACGCCGCTGGCCAGGGTGGCGCACGCCGGCGTCATCCTTCTCCCCGCAGCTGGGCGGGGACGAAGTGGGCGGCCAGTTCGAACCGGCCTCCGTTCCAGTGCAGCACGGCGCAGCCGGCCTTCTTCATTTCCACGACCTGGCCGGTGAGGCGCCCGATCAGGTCGGACAGGAACGGCTGGTGGCCCACCAGGGCGAGGGTGTCGAACGGCTGGGCCTCGGCCACCAGGCCCCGCAGCCAGTCTTCCGCCCCGGCGGGGTCGGCCCCGGGCTCCAGGCCCTCCCAGCAGGCCACCGGGAACCCGTCGGCGGTGGCCTCCTTGAGGCAGGCCAGGGTCTCGGCGGCGCGGCGGTAGGGGCTGGCGACCCCCCGGGTGGGCAGGTAGCCCCGCAGCACCAGGCCGCGCATGGCCGCGCGGGTCTTCTCCCAGCCGTCCACCGTGAGGGCCCGGTCCTGGTCCCGCAGGCCATGGCGGGGATTCTCGGCGATGCCGTGGCGGATGAGCAGCAGGGTGATCATGGCGTCATGATCCCACAAACACCGGGTTCAGGAAGAGGCGGTGGACTCGACGATGATGGGCACCACCACCGGCCGGGTCTGGGTGGTCTTGCGGATGATGCGGCGCAGGGACTGGCGCAGGAGCTCGATGATCAGGTCCCGGTTGCGGCGGATCTCCTGCGGGGCCTGCTCGTAGGCGGTGCGCACGGTCTCCCGCAGCAGCTCGGTATAGGCCAGGTCGTCCGCCAGCATCACGAAGCCCCGGCTGACGATGCTGGGGTCGCCGGCCAGCTCCAGGGTGGCCGGGTCCACCAGCACGGTGGCCACCACGATCCCGTCCTCCTGCAGGAGCAGGCGGTCGTGGATCACCCGGGCGTCCACCATGTGGTCCACCCCCTGGTCCACGAAGCACTTGCCCACCGGCACGCTGCCGGCCAGGTTGGCCCGGCCGCCCTGGTGCACCTGCAGGCACTCGCCGCCGTCCAGGAGCAGGATGCGCTCGTCCGGGTAGCCCAGTTTCCGGGCCAGCTGGCGGTGGACCTTCAGGTTCCGGTAGGTGCCGTGCACCGGCGCCATGTACCGGGGGCGCACCATGCGGATCATCTCGGCCGAATCCTCCCGGTGCCCGTGCCCGGTGGCATGGACGGGCCCCAGCCCCTCCAGGGTGGTTTCGGCCCCCAGGCGCGCGGCGGTGTCCAGCATCCTGGAGACCGCCACCTCGTTGCCGGGGATGGTCCGGGAGCTGAGCACCAGCCGGTCCCCCTCGCCCATCTTCACCCCCTTCACCTCCCCCCGCAGGACCCGGGCCAGGGCGCTCATCTCCTCCCCCTGGGAGCCGGTGCACATCACCACCACCTGCCCGGGTGGGAACAGGGACACTTCCTTGGCGTCGATGAAAAGGTCGTCCGGAAGCGTCATCCGCTTCAGGGCCTGGGCCACCGCCACGTTGCGTTCCATGGAGCGGCCCAGGACGCAGACCTTGCGCTTCTCCTCGAAGGCCAGGTCCAGGACGGTCTGGACCCGGTGGATGTTGGAGCTGAAGGAGGCGATGAACAGCTTGGCCGGAGTGGCCCGGAAGGCGTCCCGGAGGCCCTCCCGGCACTGCCGCTCGCTGGGGGTGGGCGACGTGTTCAGGATGTTGGTGGAATCCGAGAGCAGCACCGCCACCCCGGCGTCCCCCAGTTCCCGCAGGCGGGCGGTGGCGGTGAGGCGGCCGTCCACCGGGGTGGGGTCCAGCTTGTAGTCGCCCGTGTGCACCACCACCCCCATGGGGGTGTGCAGGGCGATGGCGCAGGCGTCGGGAATGCTGTGGGTGACCGGGATCCACTCCGCCTCGATCTCGCCGCCGCCGATGGGCAGGCGGGCGAAATCCTCCACCACGACCATGTGGCGGGCGCTCCAGAGGCCGCACTCCTTGAGCTTGCCTTCCAGCAGGCCCATGGTGAACGGGGAGCCGTAGACCCGCACCGGCCAGCGCTCCAGGAAATAGGGCAGCGCCCCCAGGTGGTCCTCGTGGCCGTGGGTGAGCAGCACCGCGTCGACGCGCTCGCCGAAGGCCTCCAGGTAGGCGAAGTCCGGCACGATGCTGTCGATGCCCGGCTGGTCCTCGGACGGGAACAGCTGGCCGCAGTCCACCAGGAACAGGCTGCGGGCGGTATGCACCACCAGGGCGTTCATGCCGAACTCCCCCAGGCCGCCGATGGGGATCAGGCGCAACTCGTCCTTTCCGGGCAACTCCGTCCAGCGTTCGAAGGGGGGGGAGGTGATCTTCAGCATCGTCACATTCCATGCATCAGCCGGTACAGGACCGGCCAGGTTTCCGGGGGGACCGCTTCGGCCCGCGCCCCGTCCATGACCCCGGCGGCCGCCAGGCGCTCCCGGGCCGTGTCCGCGCTCCAGCGCGGCTGCCAGTTGTTCACCAGGGTCTTGCGCCGGTGCCTGAAGCTCTGGTGCAGGAAGGCCAGGAACGGCGCCCGCTGGTCCAGGGGGACCGGGTCCGGCCGGGGCTCGAACAGGAGCACCGCCGAGTCCACCTTGGGCGGGGGCCGGAAGGCCCCCGGACCCAGCTTGAGCAGGCGGGTCAGGCGGCAGGTGAGCTGGGCGAGGATGGACAAGGGGCCGTAGTCCTTCTCCCCGGGGCGGCCCAGCAGCTTCTGGGCCACCTCCAGCTGGAACATGAACACCATCCGCCGCCAGGGGACGGGCTGCACCAGGAAGCGGGTGAGGATGGCGGTGGCGGCGTTGTAGGGGAGGTTGCCCACCACGCTGAAGGGGCCGGGGAGATCCAGGGGGACCTGCACCGCGTCCCCCAGCAGCGGGTGGAAGTGCGGCCGCCCCCGGAAGCGCTCCCGCAGCAGGGCGACGGCGTCCGGATCCAGGTCCACCGCCCACAGGGGCCGGCCGTCCTCCAGGAGGGGCCCGGTGAGCACCCCGGGGCCGGGGCCGATCTCCAGCAGGCTGGGGGCGTCCGAATCCAGGGCGGCATCCACGATGGCCCGGACGGCGCTGGTGCGGGTGAGGAAATGCTGGCCGAACCGTTTCTTCGGCAGCAATGTCAATAAGGGGGGTGCGGGCTGCTCCACTCCATGAGCCTAGCAAGGCTTGGCGCTGGAGCCAAAGCCCTTTACCGGGACGGCACCGGCCGCCGGGCGTGGATCCGGACGTCCCGGCCCGGCCCGGCTGGGTCCTCCGGGGATTCCGGGGCCGCGGCGGCCGGATCCGGGTCCCCGGCGGCCCGCGCGCTGAAAATCAACTCCCGCGCCTGGACGAATTCCCGTCCCCGGGTGCGGCAGCGCCCGGTGGCCACCACCGCCCACAAGTGCCGGACCGGGCCGGCGCCGCCCTGGCCGGGCCAGACTCCCAGGCGCCGGAGGCGCAAGTCCAGGTCCACCTCCAGGGCGGCGGCCCCGGACTCCCCGGCCATCCTCCGGGGTGGCCCGGGCAGCGCGATCTCCACCCCCGGCGGCTGCCCTTCCAGGCGGGCCATGAACGCACCCGGGCCCGCCCCGCCTCCGGCCGACCAGGCCCGGAACCACTCCAGCCCGCCGTCGGCGGCGCCGGCGGCCCGGGCCCCCAGCCCGGCGTCCCCGCCCATGGCCAGTTCCCGCAGCACGTTGGCGCTGGTGGCCAGCCCCGCCCCGGCCATCAGCGCCAGGAGCAGGAACGCCACCAGGACGGCGACCCCGCCCCGGGCGGACTTCACGGGCCCTCCGGATTGCGGGAAGCCGCCACCAGGGCCAGGGCGTGGCGCGGCGAGTCCCGGCGGAGGGAGCCCCCGGGCCCCGGCTCGTAGGTCTCCACCCAGATCCGGAACAGCCCGCCCGGGAAGCCCTCCGCCCGGAACCCGCTGACCCGCTCCGCCACCACCTCCCACCTCCCCTCCAGGCCCCACAGCCGGGCCAGCAACCCGTCCCAGGGCGGGTCGCCGCCGCCCGGGGGGGCGGGGGCCGTGAACCGCACCAGGCAGGGCACCGGCTCCGGCGGGCCCAGGTCCAGCCGCAGCCCGGCCACCGCATAGCGCACCACCTGGCGGGGGCGCACCACCTGCACCCGGCGCCCGGGGGCGTGGGGGCAGCGGAACCCCGCGCCCTCGTCCACCGGGACCCGCGCCTCGGCCCCGGGGGCCAGGTGCGCCTCCCGGGCCACCCGGGCCGTCTCCACCGGGTCGTCCTCCACCACCAGCCGATCGCCGGGGAGGGTCCGCGCTCCCTGGCCGGACCGGAGCCGCACCTCCGGGCCCGGGACCGCCCGGGCCAGGACCGCGCGCACCGGCACCGGCTCGTCCAGGGTGAAGCTCAGTTCGTCGGCGGTGGCCTCCCAGCCGTCCCTGGACGCCAGGGCGCCGCCGTCCTGGGTGCGGATCGGCCGCTCGCGCAGCAGGCGGATGGCGCTCCCGGGCTCTGGCCGGCCATCCGGCTCCGGAGGCGGGAACCGGTGCCCCGCCAGGCGCAGGTCCTCCCCCAGGCGGTCCAGGGCCCAGCGCAGCCCCCGCCGGGCGGTGAGGCTCCGGTTGATCCGGCCCCAGCTGCCCAGCCCGGCCCGGAACACCTGCGCCATCCCGCCCAGGAGCAGCCCCAGCAGCGCCAGCGAGACCAGCACCTCGGCCAGGGAGAACCCGGACGGCGGACGCCGGGGCCTGGGCCTCACCGGGCCACCAGCCGGCGCAGGGTCAGGGACCGGCGCGCCAGCCCCGCGCCCTCAGCCCAGGTCACCGTGGCCGTGGCCTCCCAGATCCCGGGGCCGGCTTCCCGGTGCGCCACGCCAACGCTGAAGAAGGCCGGCCGGGTCCCGGCGGGCAGACCGTCCAGCCCGAAGCCCCGCGGCGCCGGTTCCCCGGCCCCCGGAAACGCCGGAGGCTCCCGGTGCCTGGCCTGGGCCAGGGCCGTCTCCAGGGCGCCCTCCGCCAGGGCCAGGGCGGCGGCGCGGGCCGCCGCCCCCGCTCCGGCGCGCACCGCCGCCACCTGCAAGGCCACCAGACCCAGCAGGCCCACCGCCAGGAGGAAGGCCACCACCAGGACTTCCGCCAGAGCGAAGCCGGCCCGTCGGCTGGGGCTTGGGGGGGCCAGGGCCCGGGGCGTCTGGAGATCGTCCGGCACAGGGGCCAGGATGGCGGTCCCAAGGCTTCCGTCCAGGCTTCCTTCTTCGTTTGCTGCCACCGTTTGCCGGCCCTGGACCGGCGAGGGCGGCAGAGTGCGCAAGAAATGACTACTTTTTAGACACGGTTCGCGTGACCGGGCGCATCACAGGCAGCCGATGATCCAGTCTCCCTGCGGATCCGGCCGGGTGACCCGGCGGCAGCCGGCCCCCTCGAGCCAGGCACGGTACTCGGCCTCCGTGTAGGTGTTGCCGCGCTCGGTGCCCACCAGCATGTTCAGGGCGAACAGGGCGGCAGTGGGCGGGCCCGCCCGGTCCGGATCCAGGATGAACTCCCGGATGGCCACCCGGCCCCCCGGGGCCAGGGCCCGGGCGCACCGGGCCAGCAGGTCCCGGTTCTCCTCCTCGCTGAGCATGTGGCATATGGCCGACACCAGGATCAGGTCCCAGCCCTGCCCCAGGGGGTCCGTGCGCAGGTCCCCGGCGCGCGCCGTCACCCGGTCCTCCAGGCCCGCGTCCCGGATGTGCCCCCGGGCGATGGGCAGCACCGGCTCCAGGTCCATCACCTCCGCGCGCAGTTCCGGTTCGGCCTGGGCGAAGGCGATGGCGAAGGTGGCGGGGCCGCCCCCCACGTCCAGCAGCCGGCGCACCCCCTGGGCGCCCACCGTGCGCACCGCGCCGGCGGCCATGGTCACGGCGCGGGCATGCATGGCGGCGATGAAGTGCGCGGTGTCGTCCCCCTTGGGCCCCCGGCGTTCCGAACGCCCGGTGCGCACGCACTCGGTGAGGGTGGACCAGGTGTGCCACAGGCGGGCCATGTGCATGAGGCCGGTCCGCTCCCGCCCCAGGGCCGCGCCCGCCTCGGTGCACCGGTAGCGGTCCCCGTCCTTGGCCAGCACGCCCAGGGCGGTGAGGGCGTCCAGGAGCATGCCCATGGCCCGGGGGTCGGCGCCCGCCGCCGCGGCCACCGCCCCGGCCCCGGCGCCGGTGCCGCAGGCGGAGAGCACGTCCAGTTCGAGGGCGGTGAGCAGCACCCGGCTCTCCCGGAAGCCGTTCAAGGCCTGGAGCAGATCCGGCAAGGTCCTGGACTGGGGCATGGCAGACTCCCGAAGTGGACATGGCAGGATACTGCACGGCGGGTGCGCCGGGGGAGGGCTTTGGGCCGGCGTCCGGCCATCAGGGCGCGAGGATCTCGAGCCGCGGGAAACGGAAGGGCGCTCTCCAGTTCCCGAGACAACGGAAGGGACGGATGACCGGGACCGGCTGCAGCGCCCCTATACCCCGAAATTGACCGGGTCCCGGTCCAGGGTCACCGTCCCTCCCGGGTCCAGGGGCGCCCGACGCATGGCTTCGCCCAGGAGGTGGCGGTCCGCGGCCTTGAGGATCAGCTGCATGCGGTAGCGGTCCTTGACCCGGGCGATGGGCGCTTCCAGGGGCCCCAGCAGGCGCAGGCCGGGCACCGCCTCCAGGCGCTGGCGCAGCTGGCGCAGAGGTTCCAGGGCCGCCCCGGGGGAGTCCCCCTCGCTGCGGTAGAGGGACATGGCGGCGAAGGGGGGGTAGCCCAGGGCTTCCCGGTAGGGCAGCTCCTCCTCGGCGAAGCCCTCGAAGTTCTGGGCCACGGCGTGGACGATGGCCGGGTGGTCGGGGCTGTAGGTCTGGAGCAGCACCCGGCCGGGCATGCTCGGCCCGTCCGGCCCGGCCGGCCACCTGGGTGAGCAGCTGGAAGGTGCGCTCGCGCGGCCCGGAAATCGGGGATCTTCAGGCCCAGGTCGGCGTTGAGGATGCCCACCAGGGTGAGCAGGGGGAAGTTGTGGCCCTTGGCCAGCATCTGGGTGCCCACCAGGATGTCCACCTCCCCCAGTTCCGCCGCCAGCAGCCCCGCCTCCAGGGAGCCCCGGCGCAGGGTGGTGTCCCGGTCCAGGCGCAGGATCCGGGCGCCCGGGAACAGGCCGCGCAGCTGGTCCTCGATCTGCTCGGTGCCCTCCCCCACCCCGCGCAGGTGCTCGGCCCCGCAATGGATGCACACCTCGGGCGGCACCGCCTCGAAGCCGCACAGGTGGCAGCGCAGGCGGTAGGCGCCCTTGTGGTAGGTGAGGCTCACGGAACAGTGGGGGCAGTCGAAGGTCGCGCCCGCAGGCCCGGCACATCCAGAAGTTCTCGAAGCCCCGGCGGTTCAGCAGGAGCATGCTCTGCTCGCCCCGCCCCAGGGTCTCGGCCATGGCCTTGAGCAGCAGCGGCGCGAAGATCACCCGCTTGCGCTCGGCCTTGTAGCACTCGCGCAGGTCCACCACCTTCACCGTGGGCAGCGCCGCCCCGGCCGGGCGCTCCGCCAGGCGCATGAGCCGGTAGCGGCCCTGCTGGGCGGCGCGCCAGCTCTCCAGGGACGGGGTGGCGCTGCCCAGCACCACCGGGCAGCCCTCCAGCTGGGCCCGCTTCACCGCCAGGTCCCGGGCGTGGATGCGGGGGTGCTCCTCGCTCTTGTACGAGCCCTCCTGCTCCTCGTCCACCACGATCAGGCCGAGGTTGCGCTGGGGCGCCAGCACGGCGTTGCGCACCCCCACGAACAGCGGGCGCGTCGTCCTGGAGCAGGCGCAGCACGTCCGCCTGCTTCTCCGAGGCGTTCAGCCCGGCGTGGCCCACCGCCACCCGGCCCGGGAAGCGCGCCTCCAGCCGCGACAGCAGGCGCGGGGTGAGGCCGATCTCGGGCACCAGCCACAGCACCCGCCGCCCCGCCGCCAGGGTCCGCTGGGCCAGCTCCAGGTACACCTCGGTCTTGCCGCTGCCGGTGACCCCGAACAGCAGGTAGGCCCCGAACTGGTCCAGGTCCACGTCGCCCACCGCCCGCAGCTGTTCCCCGTTGAGGTCCACCCGCTTGTCCGGGGCATCGTCGTCCCGTTTCTGGGACAGCAGGTCCAGGCGCCGCACCCGCTCCACCAGGCCGGCCCGCTCCAGCCCGGCCAGCACCGACAGTCCCACCTTGGCGGCGTCGAGCAGGGCGTCTTCCAGCATGGCCCCGCCCTCGTCCTCCAGGGCCAGGAGCACCCGGGCCTGGGCCACCGTCACCTTGGCAGGATGGGGCCGGTCGGTGCGGCGCACCTCCGTGACCCCGGCGCCCCGCAGCCCGCGCCGGTGGAACAGGGCCGGCAGGGGCCGCTCGCCCCGGTGCCAGGCCTCCCCCAGCTCCGCCAGCCGGTCCCAGCGCCCCTCGTCGCGCAGGTCCTGCAGGCGCAGGCCCTCCCCCAGGGGCACCGCCCAGTCCGCCACCACCGCCTGGGGCAGGCACAGGGCCATCAGGTGCGCCACCCCGCAGCCGTAGTAGCGGGCGGCGAACTCCAGCAGCTCCCGCAGGCGCGGCGGCAGCAGGGGAAACGGGTCCAGCACCGCCTCCACCGCCTTGAGCTTCACGTCCGGCGGCTGCGGATCCGGCCCCAGCACCACCCCCACCGCGGCGGCGTTGCGCACCTTGATCTGCACCCGCACCCCCGGAAGCACCCCCGGGGGCGCCAGGTAGGTGAGGGGCGGAACGGGGCGGGCCAGTTCGATGCGAGTGGGAATCCACGAATCCATGACGAGGGCATGATACCGTCGCCTGGGACCCGGAAGGTACGGGTCCCCCCAATCGTCCGTCCCGTTCCGCCGGCTTGGAAAAGCGCCTCTGGGCCGGCGTCTGCTCTTTGGGTTGGGGCCCAGAGGCGCTTTTCCAAGCCGGCGGGGCTTGTTCCGACCCGCCTCCGGCGAGTCGATCATGGGCAGGAGGAACTAGCCGCGGTTCGGGTCGTGCTGCAGGGTGCCGAGCCGGGCCAGAGGGTGGCCAGCCACGGCAGCCGAGGCTCAGAAGCAGGGCCAGGACGCCTGGGGGGGAGCCACCCGGGCCTGGTACTGTCCGCTGCTTTCCAGTGAGCGCTGGATGAATCCGCTCGCCTTCATGGTCTCGATGAATGCCTGGAGGTAGGCTCGCGCCAACGGACGTCCGGCGGGCGTCCCCATGGCCTGCTCGATAACCTGGAAGCTCCCGTCCATTACCCGGAACCCGGGGTGGGTGGCGACATAGTCCTGCAGGGTCCGCCTGACGCCCGCCGCCGCATCCAGCCCGGCCGCGGCGAACAGGTCGATGGCCTCCGCCGAGGTGTCAGCCCTGACCAGTTCCGCGTGCTCGAGGGTCCGCGTCAGGAACAGATCGTAGGCCGCCCCGCGCCCGACCGCGATCCGCACCCCGGGCCGGTCCAGGTCGGGGACGGCGCGGAGCGGGGAGCCTTCACGGACCATGTAGGTGCCTTCGATGACCACATAGGGAGCCGTGAACAGGACACTCGCGGCGCGGGCCGGATCGATGGCCAGGAAGACCACGTCCAGGGTGCCCGACGGGACCGCGTCGATGACCTTGCCGGCCGAATCGAAGGTGACGAACACGACCGGCACCCCGAGCCGCCGCCCGAGTTCCCGGGCCAGGTCTGCCGACACCCCTCGGGTGTCGCCACCGTCCGCCGGCCTCTGCGCCAGCACCGGATTGCCGAAATTGACCGCGGCGCGCAGCACGCCACCGGGGACCAGCTCATGCAGCAGTTCAGGTGCAACCCCTTCCATCTTGATCTCCTCAATCCACCGGGACCCGGGCCCACCCTTCCATCAGGCACCGCGCACTTCGGCTCATCATAGCCTTGGACACCACCTGTTCCAGTTATTGGGCCTTGATGCAGGCAGGCATCAAGCCTTCGCAGCCTCCGCCTCCCGGGCCGCCAACAGCTTGGGCCGGAACAGGACCAGGGTCCCGACCAGGCCCAGGAGAGCCGCGGTCATGGACCAGTAGGCGGGCGCCGCGTTGTTGCCGGTGGCCTTGATCAAGTAGGTGGAGACGGCCGGCGTGAAGCCGCCGAACAGGGCCGTGGCCAGGCTGTAGGCCAGGGAGAACCCCACGGTCCGCACGTGCACCGGCATCACCTCGGTCAGGCCAACCGTCATCGCGCCGTTGTAGCTGCCGAAGATGAAGGACATCCACAGCAGCACCAGCATCATCTTGCCGAAGGTGGGCGCGGCCACCAGCCAGCTCATGGCCGGGTAGACCGTGACCAGGGAAAGCACGGTGAAGGCGATCAGGATCGGCCGACGGCCGATCTTGTCCGACCAGGCGCCCATGACGGGCAGCCAGATGAAGTTGGTGACGCCCACGCAAAGGGTGACGATGAGGGTGTGCAGGGTGCCGAGCTTCAGCACCTTGGTGCCGAAGGTGGGGGTGTAGACCGTGATCAGGTAGAACGTCACGGTGGTCATCACCACCATGCACATGCCGGCGGCCACGATGCCCAGGTTCTTGAACATGGACGTGAAGATCTCGCCCAGGCCAGGGTGGTGCTTGCGCTTGAGGAATTCTTCGGTCTCCCCCAGGTTGGACCGGAGGTAGAACAGCAACGGCACGATCAGGCAGCCGATGAAGAAGGGGATGCGCCAGGCCCATTCGGCGATGGTGGCCGGGGCCAACCACAGGTTCAGGAAGTAGCCCAGGGCGGCGCACACCACGATGGCCACCTGCTGGCTGGCGGACTGCCAGGCCACGTAGAAACCCTTGTGGCCCGGGGTGGCCATTTCCGAGAGGTAGACGGACACGCCCCCGAGTTCCACCCCGGCGGAGAAGCCCTGGCAAAGCCTCCCCAGCATCACCAGCAGCGGGGCCAGGATGCCGATGGTGGCATAACCCGGCACGACGGCGATCATGCAGGTGCCCACGGCCATGAGGCCGAGGGTCACGATCAGGCCTTTGCGGCGGCCGACCCGGTCGATGTAGGCGCCCATGACGATGGCGCCAATGGGGCGCATGAGGAACCCCACGCCGAAGGTCATGAACGTCCTCATCAGCGAAGCGTATTCATTCGCGGACGGGAAGAACGCCTTGGCGATGTTGGAGGCGTAGAATCCGAACAGGAAGAAATCGAACATCTCCAGGAAGTTGCCGCTGGTGACGTTGAGCACGGTCGCGAGCTTGGATTGCTTGGGTTGGGCTTCGGGCATGGCGGCTCCCCGTGGCTGGGTTTGGATCTATCAGAACTTGAACCGGATTCCAGTGACGATTTCGGTGACGTCCTTGTATGTCTGGCCCACCCCGTAAGGGCCGCCGGTATTGCCCAAGGCGTCGTTGACCACCCAGTCGCCGTGCGCCTTCATGTAGTCGCCGGCAAGGTAGAGGTCCACGTTGCGGTCCGGGCTGTACATGACCGAGGCGAAGGCCGTGCCCTTGGCGCCGTTGACCTCGGTGGCGCTGGTCACGCCGCTGGTATTGCCGAACATCGGGTTGAGGACCACTCCGCTGGCGTTTGTGCCGGCATTGCGCCCGGCCATCTGCACGTAACCCACGGCGACGGTCGTGTGCTTGGTGACGGCAAGATCCACGGAGGCGGTCCAGGACTTGTCCTTCCGCTGGGTGGCGCTGCCGTTCAGCCCCTGGTCGGCGGTGAAGTACACGAAGCCTCCGTTCACGCGGAACATGCCTATGATGTAGTCGCCGCCCACCAGGACCGACTGGTTGAGGTTGGCGTTGGTGTTGCTCTCCTTGCCCCGGTCATAGTTCAAGTTGAAGCTCAGGAAGCCACTGCCGATGCCCAGGTGGTTGAAGGCGATGGAGGCCGCTTCGCTCTGGCCCTGGGCGGGGTTGCCCGGAACCTCCCCGCCCTGCCCGGGGTCGGCGCTGCCGCCGCCGCCCGCATAGCTGAAGCCGTAGGCCAGGCCCGCCACGATGTTGTCGCCGAACCGCTTCTTCCACACGATGGAGCTGTTGTTGCGGGTGCCGCCCGGATCCCCGGAGTAGAAGATGAACTGCTTGAAGTTGTTCACGTTGGTGTACCCGCCCTCGCGCAGGGTCACGTCCGCGGTGCCGTAGGCGTCGCCCCAGGTCTGGGTGAAGTCCCGGGTGAGGGTGTTCTGGCGGCCGAAGGTCAGCTTGCCCAGGTTGTCGCTATAGAACCCAACCCAGCAGTCCCGGTTGAAGATGGTATTGTCCGTGTCGAAGCCCCCGGTGGGCAGCTCGAACTCCCCTTCCAACTTGGAGATGACCTTCAGGTCCGGGAGGCCGATCTGGTCGCCGAAGCCCAGCGCGTGGTCCACGTCGAAACCGTAGCGGTTGCCGCTGAACCAGGCCACCTGGTAGCCGAAGGTGCTGTTCCCGGTCGGGCTTTGATGGGTGGCGTAGCCGATGGTGGCCTCGATGAGGCCGTAGAAGTGGACGGCGGTGTCGCCGTCATCGTAGAGCATGACCGGGCGGCTGAACGGGTTCAGTTTGTTGCCGTCCACACTGGTGGTCAGGGCGACCGGAGTCGCCGGGGCATTCTGGGCGGCGAGTTGCAGGGCGCCGGCCGCCAGGAGGAAAGCGATGCTGGAGGTGAACAGGGTCTTCATGTGGCTCCTTTCGGGGTTGGAAATAGAGGCGGACAGCCCCCTGGACCGGCTGCCTTCGCCGCCGGACCCGGGATGGGAGGGGATTGGTTCGAATGAGCGAGAAATGGGAACAAGCCAATATGCCCTCTGGCACCTTTCAGTCGCCTTTCGGGGACCTTTCGGTCTCCTTTCGGGAAGCTTTCAATTGGCTTTCAAGCGGGACGGCGGCGCCTTTCCCCTGGCGGGAGCCCAGGGAGGGTGAGATAACCGTTCCAGAAAACCGCCCACCGCCCCCCTGGGAATGCCCCCATGAAACGTGTGTTCCAGTTCGTGCTGCTCGCCCTGGCCCTGCTCGCCGGCGCCCCCGGCCCCGCCACCGCCGGGGAGCGCATCACCCTCATGGTGGGGGGCATCGACAAGATCATCTACCTGCCGGTGAAGCTGGCGGAGCAGTTGGGCTATTTCAAGGCCGAGGGCCTGGAGGTGGAACTGCACAGCGAATACTCGGGCGGGCAGGGGGTGGACGAGCTGCTGGTGGGCGCCGCCCAGGGGGTGGTTGGCTTCTACGACCACGTCATCTACATGCAGTCCATGGGAAAGTCGGTGGTGTCCCTGATCCAGTTCGCCCAGGCCCCCGGGGAAGTGGAGCTGGTGTCCGCCCAGGCCCAGGGCGTGCGCACCATGGCCGACCTGAAGGGCCTGGCGCTGGGGGTCACGGGCCTGGGTTCATCCACCCAGTACCTGTCACGGTACCTGGCCCTCAAGTCGGGTCTCCGGCTGAACCAGGTGACCTTCGTACCGGTGGGCACCGGGGATGTGTTCATCCGGGCCCTGAGCCGGGGCACCATCGCCGCCGGCATGACCACCGAGCCCACCGCCTCGCGCCTGCTGGACGACGGCCAAGCCCGGGTGCTGGTGGACCTGCGCACTCCCGAGGACACCGCCCGGGCCCTGGATGGGCCGTACCCCGGCCGCCTGCCTGTACATGGAGTCCGCCTGGGTGGAGCGGCACAAGCCCGAAGTGCAGAAGCTGGTGAACGCCCTGGTGCAGGCTCTGCGCTTCATCCAGGCCCATACCGCCGCGGAGATCACCGACCGCCTGCCGGCCTCTTTCCTCACCTGCGACCGGGCCGCCTACATCAAGGCCCTGGCCCACACCAAGCCCATCTTCATCCCCGACGGGCGCATGCCCGCCCAGGGGCCGGCCAACGTGCTGCGGATCCTGGGCCGCATCGACAAGTCCATCCAGGGCACCACCATCGACCTGCCCAGCACCTACACGCTGGAGTTCGTCAACGCGGTCCGCCCGGAGAACCGGCCATGAAGATCCTGCTGGTGGAGGACGACCGCACCCTCTCCGAGTGGCTGGCCCGGACTCTCCAGGCCGACCAGTACACCGTGGAGCGCGCCTACGACGGCCTGGAAGCGGACCAGCTGCTCACCACCGAAGGCTTCGACCTGGTGATCCTGGACCTGGCCCTGCCGCACCTGGACGGGCGTGAGGTGCTCCGGCGCCTGCGCGCGCGCCACAACCCGGTGCCGGTGCTGATCCTCACCGCCTTCAGCGGCACCCAGGACCGGGTGGCGGGGCTGGACACGGGGGCGGACGACTACCTGGCCAAGCCCTTCGATGTGGCCGAGCTGGAGGCGCGCCTGCGGGCCCTCATGCGCCGGTCCAACCAGCAGAAGGACCCGGTCCTCACCTGCGGCTCCCTGAGCTACGACAGCAACAGCCGGGGCTTTTCCCTCCGGGGCGAGCCCCTGGCCCTGACCCGCCGGGAACACGCCCTGCTGGAGATGCTCATGATCAAGGCCGGCAAGACCGTCAGCAAGAACGCCCTGGCGGACAGCCTGTTCTCCTTCGGCGAGGAGGTGAGCCCCGAGGCCATCGAGATCTACGTGCACCGGGTGCGCAGGAAGCTCGAGTCGGCCGACGCGGTGATCGTGACCCTGCGCGGCCTGGGCTACCTGCTGAAGCCCCGATATGATCCATAGGAGCCGTGCCTTCCTCAGCCTGCGGGCCCGCCTCCTGCTCTGGCTGCTGGTGCCCCTGGGGGTGGCCGCGGTAATGGGAATCTTCATGGGCTACGACGATGCCCGCCAAACCGCCGCTCGGGTCCAGGACCAGCTGCTGCTGGGTTCGGCCCGCATCATCGCCCAGCAGATCCGCTACGACGAGGGTGTGCTGGAGGTGGCCATTCCTCCGGCGGCCCTGGAGTTGTTCCAATCCCCGGATCGGGACATGGTTTACTACCGCATCGCCTCCGCCAAGGGTCTGCTCCTGTCCGGCTACGCGGAGGTGCCGGCCCCGCCCGCCCCGGTCCGGCCCGAGGAGTCCTCGGCCTTCACCGCCGTGGTGCGGGACCAGCCGGTGCGGGTGATGGTTTACGCCCAGCCGGTGTTCGCCGCCCCCCAGGAGAGCCCGGTGGTGATCGAAGTGGCCCAGACCTTCCGGGGCCGCGACCGGATGGTCCGCCAGATCATGGGCGTGGTGGTCTGGCAGGAGCTGGGGATGATGCTCCTGGTGGCGGTGCTGGTCTGGATCGCCCTGCGCCCGGGCCTGGCCGGCCTGGTGCACCTGGGGCAACTGGTGGGGGAACGCAGCCCCGGGTCCCTCGAACCCCTGGACCCGGGTCCGGTACCCCGGGAACTGCAGCCCCTGGTGGCGGCCCTCAACGGCTACATCCAGCGCCTGGACGCCCAGATGGCGGCCCGGGGCCGGTTCATCGCCAACGCCTCGCACCAGCTGCGCACGCCCTTCACGGTGCTCCAGACCCAGGTGAACTTCGCCCTCAAGACCGCCGACCCGGCAGTGAAGGACGAGGCCCTGGCGGCCCTGGCCCGGGAAGTGCGTGGCGGCATCCGCCTGGTGAACCAGCTGTTGAGCCTGTCCGTGGCCGAGGCGGGCGGGCATGTCCCCGTGTCCCGAACCCCCGTGGACCTGGCGGCGGTGGCCCAGCAGGTGCTGGAAGAGCAGGCGGCCCTGGCCCAGGCCAAGGACATCGACCTGGGGATCGCCCTTCATGCCGGCGACGCGCGCCTGGCCGCCTCACCCTCCATGGTGCATGAACTGGTGGCGAACCTGGTGGACAACGCCCTGCGCTACACCCAGCCCAAGGGAGTGGTCACCGTGTCCCTGGACCGGGACTCGGAGGCCCTGGTGCTCAAGGTGGAGGACAACGGACCCGGCATCCCCCTCCAGGACCGGACCCGGGTGTTCGAGCGCTTCATCCGCCTGGACCCGACTTCCTCCAACGGCTGCGGATTGGGGCTTGCCATCGTCCAGGAGATCGTCCAGAACCTGGGCGGCCGTATCGAACTTGGGGACCCGCCGGAGGGCTCCGGACTGATGGTCACCGTGCGGTTCCCCGGGCAGCCGCGATGAATCAAAACTAGGCCCCCGGGTGAAGGTGCGAGCGCCGGTTCCCGAAGGGTCCTGTCGTTCACGCCTTCGACTTGCAGGTCCTGGCCCTGCCCGCCAAGGTGGCCAAAGGCCAAGTTGTTGTCATCAAAACCATAACGGTCCGCGAGCCTGTCGGCCGTTTTTGTGAAGCCCAACCGGAGCAGGAGTCAGGCCGACGTGAGCCGGCCCAGTGCCGCCTGGATCTCCGCCATGGTGAAGGGCTTGCTGATCACACCCACCCCGGGCCGGCGGAACGCTTCCCATTCCTCGATGCCTGGGAGCCCGGAGGAGATCAGCACCGGCAGGTCCAGGTGCGTTCCCGGAGCCGTTCCAGAGCCTGCGCCCCGGTCATTCCCGGCATGTTCTGGTCCAGGACCACCAGGTCGGGAAGGTCCGCCGCGTCCAGGCTGTCCAGAGCCTCCTGGCCTCCGGCACAGGTGCGCACCCGGGCGGCGCCGGCCCGCAGGAGCATCCGGGTCATGAGGAACCGCATGTCCGGCTCGTCGTCCACCAGCAGGATGTCCAGCGCCTGCCCGGGCGGGACCGGGTTCCGGGCGGCGGCGCGGTCCGGCTCCGGATGTTCGGTCTCGTGCGCTGGTTCCGGGAGGTGCCGTGGCTTGAAGGTGGTCATGGGGGGGATTCCAGGATGTTCCTCCATTCTATTTCCGGCCACTGGGCTGGCGGTGGGCCACCCTCCGACGACAACATCGCCCGCCGCCGTGGCTGGATCCAGGCGCAGCGCAAGGGCCCCCAGGACCTGGCCGGGGGCCGGGGGGGTCTTCAGGCCAGGCGCAGGCTCAGGTCCGCCGCCGGGGCGCTGTGGGTGAGGGCGCCCACGCTCAGGAAGTCCACTCCGGTCTCCGCCACCGCCCGGGCCCGGTCCAGGGTGAGGTTGCCGCTGGCCTCCAGGAAGATCCGGCTGCCGGCGGCCCGGCGCCGGGCCACCGCCTCGGCCATCTGCTCCAGGCTCATGTTGTCCAGCAGCACCCCGTCCACCTCCGGGACGCCCAGGCACTGGTCCAGCTGCTCCAGGGTCTCCACCTCCACTTCGATGCGGGTGAGCAGCGGCGCCGCCGCCCGGGCCCCCTGCACCGCCGGGAGGATGCCCCCGGCGGCGGCGAGGTGGTTCTCCTTGAGCAGCACCCCGTCCCCCAGGGTGAGCCGGTGGTTGCAGCCGCCGCCGCAGCGCACCGCGTACTTTTCCAGCACCTTGAGGCCCGGGGTGGTCTTGCGGGTGTCCAGGATGCGCGCGCCGGTGCCCTGCACCGCGTCCACGAAGGCCCGGGTGAGGGTGGCGGTGCCCGAGAGGCGCTGGAGCAGGTTCAGCATGACCCGCTCGGCCATGAGGATGGAGCGGCTGGAGCCCGCCGCCCGCAGCACCGGGGTGCCGGGCGCGACCCGGCTCCCGTCCTGGGCCAGGGCCCGCACCTCCAGGCCCGGGTCCACCGCCAGGAGCACCTGGGCCGCCACCGGCAGGCCCGCCAGCACCAGGCCGGCCTTGGCCACCACCGAGGCGGTCATGGGCCGGTCCGGCACCGCGGCGGTGGTCCAGTCCTGGGTGCCCCAGTCCTCCGCCAGGAAGGCCCGGACCGCGTCAAGGTAGGTCAGGGGATGGGGCGGGTTGAACATTCAGGCCATCCTTCCGCCCATGGGCGCGCCGCCCAGGAGGTGGAAATGCAGGTGGTGGATGGTCTGCCCGGCGTCCGGCCCGCAGTTGGCCACCAGCCGCCAGCCGCTGCCGGCGATGCCCAGCTGGCCGGCCAGGGCCTTGGCCACCAGGGCGACCCGCCCCACCAGGGGCGCCAGCTCCGGGGTCAGGTCGTTGAGCCCGGCGACATGGGCGCGGGGCACCAGCACCACGTGGGTGGGCACCTGGGGGGCGATGTCCCGGAAGGCCACCATCTCGTCGTCCTCGTGGACGAACGCGGCCGGGATCTGGCGGGCGGCGATCTTGCAGAACAAGCAATCGGGGTCGGTCATCGTTCCCTCCTTGGGCCTTCATCTTCACACCCAAACGGCCCGGGGCATCCAGGTCCAGCTTAACGTTAGAATGCGGCCTGGAGCGCGCCATGCCTTTCCACATCGTCCTGGTCCACCCGGAGATCCCCCAGAACACCGGGAGCATCGGCCGGCTCTGCGTCACCACCGATGCCCGGCTGCACCTGGTGCACCCCCTGGGCTTCGATACGTCCGACGCCAGCGTGCGCCGGGCCGGGCTGGACTACTGGGAGCGCCTGGCCCCGGCCCACTACCCGGACTGGGAGGCCTTCCTGGCCGGGAACCCGGCCCAGCGCCTGTGGTTCTTCACCACCAAGGCGAGCCGCCGGCACACCCAGGTGGACTGGCGGGACGGGGACGGGCTGGTGTTCGGGCGGGAGACCCAGGGACTGCCCGATGCCATCCTGGAAGCCAACCCGGACCGCCTGGTGCAGATCCCCATGCCCGGGATCTTCCACCGCAGCCTCAACCTGGCCCAGGCGGCGGCGGTGGGGCTGTACGAGGCGCTGCGCCAGACCCGGGGCTGGTGAACCGGGCCGCCGGCGCGGAACCGGGGGGGGGACTGCGGAGAGGTGACGCCGCGGGGAAGCCTGTCCGGTTTGGAAGGCTCTGGGAAAATCCATCCAGGCCCACGAAATATTAATATTGAAATTTCCATCGAAAGGCTTTAAACAAATATGTTGATATTCTCATCCTCAATATGTTGCCTTGGCCCGAACGCGTGGCCATCTACCTTTTCGTCAGGGGTCCCGCGCACAGGTGAACGCATGTCGGAACCGGTGCTGAAGCGTCCGTCCCTGGTCGGGCCAGCCTTCTGGGTCACGGCCGCGGTGTTCCTGACGGCCCTGGGAGGGATCGCCTTGACCCAGCACACCGGGCGGGTGGCCTCCATCTGGCTGGCCAACGCCATTGTGCTCCTGGTCATGCTGCGCAGGCCGGGCCGGACCTGGCCCCTTTGGCTGGGCTGCGGCCTGGCCGGCAGCCTGGCCGCGGACCTGGTGCGCGGGGACGCCAGCGGCACGGCTCTGGCCCTCACCGGCTGCAACCTGGTGGAAATCCTCCTGGCAGGCTGGCTGATCCGCCGCTTGAACCGCGAAGACCCGGTGGACCTGAGCCAGACCAGGACCTTCTTCGTGTCCATGGGCGCCGGCCAGGGCAGGCGCCGCGGTTGTTTCGCGCGACCTACGCTTCGGCCGCCAGGTCCCCGTCCAGGCCCACGGCTTCGGCACCGGCCGGGTCCGTCCCCTTCTGGGCGCAGGCCAAGGTCCCCAGGACCCCCAGGAGCACCAGGGCGCTGGAGAGGTACACGGCGGCGTGGAAGCCCCGCAGGAAGTGCTCCTCCGAACCCAGGAACGCCCCCAGCACGGCGACCCCCAGGAGCGAGCCCACCTGCCGCCCGGTGTTGAAGATGCCCGAGGCGACGCCGGTGGTTTCGCCGGGAGTGGCCCGGAGCATGGAGACCAGGGCCGGGGAGATGGCCAGGGAGGAGCCCAGGCCGATGGGCATCATGACCAGGCCCAGCCAGAGCCGGGGGGTGTCGGGGCCCATGCTGCCGGCCAGGAACAGCCCCAGGGAGCACAGGCACAGAGCCAGGGTCATGGGGGTGCGGGGACCCACCCTGGCCACCCACCGGCCCAGGAACGGGTGCAGGAAGGGCTGGAGCAGGGTCATGGGCAGGAAGGTCAGCCCGGTGAGCATGGGCGAGAAATGCCGGAAATTCTGGAAGTACAGGCTGGCCATGAAGACGAAGCCGTAGTAGGCGAAGCACACCAGGAAGGCCACCCCGTTGGCGTTGACCCAGGCGGGGATGCGCGGCAGTTCCCGGGGCAGCATGGGCGCGGCGCCGCGGGCCTGGCGCCAGGCGAAGAGCCCGCCTGCGGCCGCCAGGACCGCCACGGGCAGGGCCGCGGCCTGGAGGCCCCGGGCCCGGCCCTCGATGATGGCGTAGGTGAGGCCGGCCAGGGCCGTCACCGCCAGGGCCTGGCCCGCGTAGTCGAAGGGCCTGGGCCGGCCCGACGCCCGGCACTCGGCCACGGACACCCGCAGCAGCACGAAGGCCAGGATGCCCACGGGCACGTTGATGAAGAAGATGCTCCGCCAGCCGAAGCCGTCCACCAGGAACCCGCCCAGCACCGGCCCTGCAGCGGTTGCTGGAAGTGGTGCGCAGCATCCGGTCCGGCGACGGAGAGCCGGAGCCTTGCGGGAACACGTGACAACAGTCGGCAATTCGAGGTGGCGGGTTCCGGGCAGCCGTCAGATCATGCTGGACGATGCCTCGGGAAAGGTGGTGGCCGGATGGACCCGTTCGCCGAAATCCGCAAGCTCTACCCCGCCGCCTGCAACACCCTGTACCTCGACACGCCGACCAGCGGCCTGATCTCGACCCGAAGCTACGAGCGGATCCGCGCGCACCTGGACCGGAGGTTCCAGGACGGCATGGACATCCCCGGCGTCTTCTCCAGCTGGGACGAAGCGGACCGGATGAGAACCCTCGCGGCCGCGGCGGTCCATGCGGTGCCCGACGGCGTCTTCTTCGACGCCAACTGCTCCTCGATCCTGAACGTGCTGTCGGCCGGCCTGGAGGTCCGGCCCGGCGCCAACATCGTGACCACCGGCCTGGCCTTCCCCGCCACCGTCTACACCTGGCTCAACCAGGCCAAGCGGAATCTTTCCCTGCGTTTCGCCCCGGCGGAGGCCGGCGCCGTGCCGATCGATCGCCTGCTGGCCTGCGTGGACCAGGACACGGCGGTGATCAGCCTCTGCGCGGTGGAGAACACCACCGGATTCCGGCACGATCTGGCCGCCATCGGAGCTTTCTGCCGCCAGCGGGGCATCACCCTGGCCGTGGACGCGACCCAGTGCATCGGGGCCATGGAGATCGACGTGGAAGGCATGGGCATCGACTTCCTGGCGGTCTCCAGCTATAAATGGCTCAACAACCTGTTCGGCATCGGGTTCGGCTTTGTCCGTCCCGAGCTCCTGGACCGCATCCGCCAACCCTTCGCGGGCTGGGGGGGCAACGCCGACCGCCACAACCACTCGCGCTACCACTTCGATCCGGCGCCCGCCGCGGCCCGGTTCGAGACCGGCGGACTGAACTGGACCGGCCTGGCCGGCCTGGCGGCGGCCCTGGAAACCTACCTGGACCTGGGCAAGCCGGAGGTCGAGCGCTACATCCTGTCGCTCACGGACGCGGTCTACGAACGCGCGGCGCGGCACCCGGAGGTCGGGCTGGAGTACGCCTTCCCCGCCGCCCGCCGCTCGGGAATCGTCTGCCTGACGGTCCCGGAGGCCTGGCGCCTGGATGACGCCACGCTGCGCCGGAACCAGGTCCGGGCCCACATGCAGAGCTCCGGCCGGATGCGCATCGGCCTGCATTTCTACAACAACCTGGACGACGTCGCCGGCCTGTTCGAGTTCTTCGGGCGCTGCCGCAGCAACGACATCGAGCGCTGAACGATCCCGGCTGGCGAGAGGGTGTCCGGGAATCAGAGGGCCCGCACCGCGATCCCGGCTTCGGCCAGGCCCGTCCGCAGCCGCCGGGCGAAGGCCAGGGCCTTGGGCTGGTCCCCGTGGATGCAGACGGTCTCCGCCCGCACCGGCACGTCCTCGCCGGTGCGGCAGCGCACCATGCCCTCCCGGACCATGCGCACCACCCGCACCACGGCCGCCTCTTCGTCCTCCACCATGGCATCGGGGCGGCCGCGGGGGGTGAGGCTGCCGTCGGCCTCGTAGCCGCGGTCGGCGAACACTTCGCTGGCGCAGCGCAGGCCCAGACTGGTCCCGGCCTGGATCAGGCGGCTGCCGGCCAGGCCCACCAGCACCAGGGCCGGGTCGAAGGCACGCACCGCCCGGGCGATGGCCTCGGCCAGGGCGGGATCCTTGGCGGCCATGTTGTACAGGGCGCCATGGGCCTTCACGTGCCGGAGGGCGCCGCCGACGGCCCGGGCGAAGGCCGCCAGGGCCCCCACCTGGTAGAGCACCAGGTCGTGGGCCTCGCCGGGGGTGATGGCCATGGTGCGGCGGCCGAACCCCTGCAGGTCCGGGAGGGACGGATGGGCGCCCAGGGCCACGCCCCGGGCCAGGGCGCCGCGCACGGTGCGGGCCATGGTGGCCGGATCGCCCGCGTGGAAGCCGCAGGCGATGTTGGCGCTGGTGACCAGGTCCAGGAGGGCCTCGTCCTGGCCCATGGACCAGGCGCCGAAGCTCTCCCCCATGTCGCAGTTCAGGTCAAGGGTGCCGGTCATGGTGTCCTCCTCAATGGGCCTGGCGTTCCGCCACGCACGCGGCCAGCTGCCGCAGGCGGGCCTCCCGGCGCAGGTACAGGTCCTGGGCGGCCTCCGGGGCGATGGGCTCGAAGCGCAGCTCCTCGCCGGGGCGAAGCTGGGCGGCCTTGGGCAGGTCCACGGTGGCCACTTCGCCCAGGCGGGGGTAGCCGCCGGTGGTCTGCCGGTCGGCCATGAGCAGGATGGGGGCCCCGTCCGGGGGCAGCTGCACCGTGCCCTGCGCCACTCCGGAGGAGAGCATCTCCAGGGGCCGCTCCAGGGCCAGGGCGGGCCCCTGGAGGCGGATGCCCATGCGGTCCGAGCGGGTCCCGGCCGTGAAGGTCTCCGCGAGCATCGCCTCCCGGGACACCTCGGTGAGCAGGGGCCACTGGGGCCCGGGGATGACCCGCAGCCGGGCCGGACGCAGGAAGTCCAGCTCCTGGTACCAGGCGGCGAACCAGGCCAGGTTGCGCACCGGCTCCGGGGACCGGGCGAACTCCCACTGCAGGGTCGGATAGAGGCCGGGGGCGGGCCGGACGGTGGCCAGCCGGTCCCCGGCCTGGAGCGGCCGGCCCTGGTGGCCGCCGAACCGGGCCATCAGGTTGGTGCTGGCGCTGCCCAGCACCGCCGGGACCTGGAACCCGCCCGCCACCGCCAGGTAGCACCGGGCGCCCTGGACCGCCCCGCCGAACTCCAGCAGCGCCCCGGCCCGCACCAGCACCGGCCGCCACCGGCGCACCGGCAGGCCCTCCACCCTCGGGTTGAAGTCCCCGCCGCAGACCGCCACCAGGGCGTCGTCGTCAAACCGCAGCCGGGGGCCGGCCAGCGTGATCTCCAGGGCCGCCGCCCCGGGCGGGTTGCCCGCCAGCAGGTTGGCGATGCGGTGGGAGACCGGGTCCATGGCGCCGCTGGTGCCCACCCCCAGGTGCTGGTAGCCGGACCGCCCCAGGTCCTGGAGGGTGGTGAGCAGTCCGGGGGCTTCCACGCGGATGCTCACGGGCGCTCCCCCGGTCCGGCGGCCACGAAGTTCAGGCGATCCCCGGGCCGCAGGCGGCAGGGCTCCGCCAGGGCCGGGTCGAACAGGCGCAGGCCGGTCCGGCCGATGATCTGCCAGCCGCCTGGGGTTTCCAGGGGGTAGATGCCGGTCTGGGCGCCGGCGATGCCCACCGATCCGGCCGGGATCCGGGTGCGGGGGGTGGACCGGCGCGGGGTGGCCAGGGCCGGGTCCAGGCCGCCCAGGTACGGGAAGCCCGGGGCGAAGCCCAGCATGAACACCCGGTATTCCGGCCGGGTGTGCCGGCGCACCACCTCCGCCTCGGCCAGGCCGCAGTGGCGCGCCACCTCCTCCAGGTCGGGCCCCCACTCGCCGCCGTAGCACACCGGGATGGTCACCACCCAGGGCTCCGGGCCGGCGGCGGCGAGGGTCCCGCCCCACAGGGCCCGGAGTTCCCGGGCCAGGGCCTGGGCCGGGGCGCCGCCGTCCCCGGCCCACCGCTCCGGATCGTAGTGCACCGCCAGGTTGGCGTAGGCCGGGACCAGGTCCAGGATGCCCGGGAGGCCCCGGGCCCGGATGGCGCCCGCCAGGGCATGCACCCGGTCGTTCACCTCCGGGTCGATGGCGTCCCCGAGCACCGCCAGGAGGGCCCGGTCGCCCAGGGGCTCCAGGCGCAGGCGGTCAGGGTCCGTGGGGGGCGCGGCGGCAGGTTCGGCGGAAGGCTCCATGGGATCATCCTCGCTTGGCGGAGCCGGTCATGCCAGTTCCGTGCCCGCAGTTTCCGGCAGCAGGAAGATGGCCAGGGGGACGGCCGTACTGCTCATGGATTGACCTCAGAGGGAAGCGTAAAGATTACCGCCAGGGGCACTCGGACGTCACCTGCATCCTGAACGCCCGGGGTGCCACGGTCAGTTCGCCCCGGTCCCGGGCCGGCTGTGGCTCGCCGTCCAGGTGCCAGGACAGCGTCCTGTCCAGCCGCACCACCGCCCGCAGAATGCGCCCTTCCTGGCGCAGGGAGGTGTGGCCCCGCTCCCGGAACAGCTGGGGCACCTGGGACACCATCTCCCACACATGCGGGCGGCGCAGGCGCACCCACTCCAGGATGCCGTCCACCGGGTCGGCCCGGGGGGCGATCCACAGCCCTGAGCCGGTACTGGGGCAGGTTGGCGAAGCACAGGCTCCAGGCGGCCTGGGGCAGGTCCGCCTGGGGGCCCCGCCAGGCTGCCCGCAGCCGGTCCATGCGCCCGGCGGGCGCGGCCGGGCCGGCCGGCTCGGCGTCCCAGTCCAGGCGCACCTCCGGGTGCCGCCGCCACAGCTGCATCGAGGTGCTGACGTAGGTGCGGAAGCCCCTGCCCTTGGCGGTTTCGAAGGCAGCGGCGACGGCCGCCTCGAAGCCGGTGCCGCACAGGTTCAGGAACGGCTCGCCGTCCAGGCGGGGCAGGTCCATGGCCAGTTCCCGGCCCTCCAGCAGCCGCACCACCGCGCCGGCGGGGTCCAGGGGCGTGCGCAGCCCCCGGGCCATGCCGTTGCCGGAGCCTCCGGGGATCGCTGCCAGGGGCACCGGGCAGCCCAGGCCGGCCAGGGCGCACCCGGCGTAATGCAGGGTGCCGTCGCCGCCCCAGACCAGGAGGGGGCCTCCGGCCGCCCGGGCCTGGGCGATGCTGGGACCGAAGTCGAACGGAAGTTCCATGCGCACCGGCGCCAGGCGTTCCCGCAGGTCGGCCGGGAGCCTGGCCAGCAGGGCGTCCAGGTCCAGCCCGGAGAATCCGGACCGGGGGTTGTAGACCAGGGGCAGGCGGGGGGTCATGGCCGGAACCGGGCCGGGGACGCCACCAGTTCCAGGGCCTCGCCCGTGACCGGGTGCTCCAGGGTCAGCTTCCAGGCGTGCAGCCAGAGCCGGTCGGAGGGCTCCCCCTGGTAGTAGGTGTCCCCCACCACCGGGCAGCCCAGGTGGGCCAGGTGCACCCGGATCTGGTGAGTGCGGCCGCTGTGGGGCTCGGCCACCACCCAGTGGCCCGGCGCCAGCCCGGCGGTCTCGTCCGGAGTGGCGGGACGGAAGTCGGTGCGGGCCGGCCTGGGGTCCGCCAGGTCGCCGGAGCAGCCGTACCGGGTGGGCTGGGACCCGCGCACCCGGCCCACCGGCAGGTCCACGGCGCCGGCCGCCAGCGGGCGGGACACCCGGGCCAGGTAGGCCTTGGCGATGGTCCGGGCCTGGAACTGGCTGCCCACGTGGGCCTCGGCGCGCTTGGCGAACACCAGGACCCCGGAGGTGCCCTGGTCCAGCCGGTGCTGCAGGGCCAGCATCTGCCCGGGGCGCTGGCGCTGCAGCAGGGCGGTCAGGTCGTGACGGTCCGAGGCCTGGGTGCCCTGGCAGGCGATCCCGGCGGGCTTGTCCACCACCAGCAGCCAGTCGTCCTCGTACAGCACCGGCACCTGGAAGTCGGGCGGCGCGCCCAGGGCATCGTCATGGGCCACCCGCACCTCCGTGCCGGCGGCCAGGGTCCGGCTGGCCACCCGCACCCGCTTGCGCTCCACCTGCACCCCGCCGGTCTGGAGCACCGCCCGGGCGGCCCGCCGGCTCAGGCCGGTGCGGGAGGACACCAGCTGGTCCAGGCGCAAGGCCTCCTCGGACGGTTCCACCAGGAATTTCCACAGTTGTGTCGCCATGGGCCCAAGATTACCGCGACCGGCCGCCACTCGGCGCTGGTAGGGTATGTTCATGGACCCCCATGCTTCCGGTATCCGCCCCGCGTGGCTCCCGGTGCGCTTGGCCCGCACCCTGGGAGGCAAGGTGCGCAGGGCGTTCGCCATGCTGGGCTCCCTGTCCTGGCTGCTGGGCCGCGCCGCCCAGGGCCTGGTGCGCCTGCGCCCGGAGCAGTGGCGGGTGGTGGGGGAGGTCACCCGCATCCAGATCCGCTTCACCGCCCTGGACGCCCTGCCCCTCTGCCTGCTCACGGCCCTGCTCCTGGGCGCCATCACCCTGCTGCAGGTGTTCGGCCAGCTCTCGGGGTTCGGGATGGAGCGCAGCCTCAGCCAGATCCTGGCCCGGCTGGTGATCCGGGAACTGGGCCCGCTCATGGTGGGGATCCTGGTGATCACCCGCAGCGGCACCGCCATCGCCACCGAACTGGCCGGCCGCAAGCTCAGCGGCGAGCTGGACGCCCTCTACGCCAGCGGTGTGGACCCGGTGCGCTACGTGCTCCTGCCCCGGCTCCTGGGGTGCATCATCTCGATGTTCTCCCTGGTGATCCTGTTCGACGCCGTGGCCCTGCTGGGAGGCTTCCTGGTGGCCTGGCTGCGGCTGCCCCTGTCCTTCTCGTTCTTCCTGGACGCCCTGGTGGAGGCCGTCGGCGTACGGGAACTCACCGCCACCTTCGTCAAGTGCCTGGTGTTCGGGGCCGCCATCCCCCTCATCTGCGTCGCCTACGGGGTCCGGGTGCGGCGCAGCACCACCGAGATCCCCCAGGCGGTCACCAAGGCCTCGGTGGTGTCCCTGCTGGTGCTGCTCCTGGCGGGCGCCCTGGTGTCGGTGGTGACCTATGCCTGAGGCCCTCCTGGCGCTGGAGGCCGTGACCCTCACCTCCCCCGAAGGCCGGCCCGTGTTCCGGGACCTGGACTGGAGCCTGGAGCGGGGCGGGCGGGTCCACGCGCAGGGCGGCTCCGGCGGCGGCTGCACGGCGCTGCTGCGGCTGTGCGCCGGCATCGCCGAGCCCGAGGCGGGGCGGGTGGTGCTGGACGGCGCCCCCCTGGCCGCCTATGCCCACCATCCCTTCCTGGAGCGGGGGCTGCTGGGCTGGGTGCCCTCGGACGGGGGCCTGGCGGTGAACCTGACCCTGCTGGAGAACGTGGCCCTGCCCCTGCGCTTCGCCCTGAACCAGCCCCGGCCGGCGGCGGAACGCGCGGCCCTGGCGCTGCTGGAGCGGGCGGGACTGGGGGCGCGGGCCGGCGAGCGCCCCACGGTGCCCGGCGACCGGGAGTCCTGGCTGGTGTCCCTGCTGCGGGCGGCGGCCAAAGGGTCCCGCCTGTGGCTGGTGGACCGTCCTGCCGGGGGCCTGGACGCCACCACCATCCAGGCGGCCCAGACAGTCCTGGAACAGGCGGCCCAGGACCCGGACGTGACCCTGCTCCTGGTGGGCGGGGATTGGATGGCCGCCCTGGGCCGGCCATTGAAGGTGGAGAGCGGGCGGGTGCATCCGGGGAGCGAGCCATGAGGCTGGAGAAGGATGACGCGAAGATCGGCCTCCTGGTGTTCCTGGCCCTGGCCCTGTTCGTGGGGGTCATCTTCCAGCGCAGCCTGACCACCATCCTCCGCAAGGTGGCCCGGGTCCAGGTGCGCCTGGAGAACGCCGCGGACGTGGCGGTGGGCACGGAAGTCCAGTTGCAGGGCCTGCGGGTGGGCCAGGTGGACGCCGTCCGCCTGCAGCGGGACGGCGTCCAGTACCATTTCCTGGCCACCCTGGGGCTGCGCACGGACATCGTCCTGTGGGAGGGCACCCAGGTGGTGGTGGTGTCCAAGCCCCTGGGGAGCGCCTTCCTGGACCTGCAGCTGCCCCCGCCGGAGGCCCGGCTCGAGATCCTGCGCCCGGACACGGTGCTGCCGGCCCGCGCCAGCCCGTCCCTGGGCACCCTGGTGGACGCCGTCACCGCCCTGGCGACCAACCTCAACAAGGGCGTGGACGAGCTGCGCGCCCAGTTCCGGCAGAAGGGCATGGGCGTGGTCCTGGACCATCCCAGCGTGAGCCAGGCCCTGCGCAGCCTGGACCAGTCCCTCCAGTCGGTGCGCCAGCTCAGCGACGAGAGCCGCAAACTGGTGCAGGACGGCCGGGGCTCCTTGCAGGCCCTGGACCAGACCCTGGAGGGCGTGCAGCAGACCCTGGCCCAGGTGCAGGGGCTTCTCACCGCCGGCCAAGGGGACCTGGAGGCCGTCACGTCCCACCTGACCGGGACCCTCACCCAGCTGGAAGCCCTGGCCAAGGAAATCCGGGAGGTGCTGGCCAAGGCCGGACCGGACGCGGACGAGAGCATCAAGTCCCTGGACCGCACCCTGCGGGCCACCGAAGAGCTCCTGGAGCTGCTCAAGACCCGCCCCAGGTGGGTGGTCTGGGGCAAGCCCAGCCAGGCGGAGAGGGATACGGCGGCCGCCAAGGTGGATGCGGCCCGGAAGGCCCAGGGCGCCAACCCCTAGCACTACTGGGGCAGGTCGAGCTTGAGCCTGGCCAGCACCCGCTGGAAGTTCGGGTCGGACCGGTACGGGTCGGCCATGGGGTCCCGGGGCAGGTAGATGAGGTATTCGCAGCGCTCCTCCAGGGCCTTCTGCAGGTAGGCCAGGGTGGGCTTCTTCTCGCCCAGGCCGCCGTGCACCGCCGCCAGGTAGATGGCGGGGACGTACACCGGCCGGCCCTGGACGGGCGGGGGCGACTGGAGCAGCCGGAGCATCTTCCGGGCGTCGGCCCGGTCGCCCATGCGGGCGTAGACATTGCCCAGCAGCATGGTCAGGCCCGGAGCGCAGCCGGTGGCCTGCCAGGCCTTCTCCAGCCCAGCGATGGCTTCCGGGTAGCGCCCCTCCTGGGCCAGGGCCCGGCCCAGGTTGACCCAGCCCAGCAGGGAGTTGGGGTCCATCTCCAGGGCGGCCCGGGCGGCGGACTCCGCTTCCGGGAAGCGGCGGGCGAAATAGCAGGCCTCCGCCTGGGCGGAGCGCACGGTGGGCGACAGGGGGTCCAGCTGCGCGGCCTGCCGGGTCTCCGCCAGGGCATCCTCCGGACGTCCCAGCACTTCCAGGAGGAGGGCGTACCACTGGTGGGCCGTGACGCTGGACGGGTTCAGGGCCAGCGCCCGGCGGAAGGACCGCCCGGACCCGGCCCAGTCCCAGTCGTAGACCAGCTGCAGGTGCGCCAGGGAGGCGTGGGCCTCGGCCAGGTCCGGGTCCATGGCCAGGGCCTGGCGCACCGCCTCGCGGGCCTTGGGCATGGCCTCGTTGGGCGCCAGCACGCCCATCTCGGCGGACCCCAGGAGCAGGTAGCAGTCGGCCAGGCCTACGTAGGACGGGGCGTAGCCCGGGTCCAGGGCCTGGGCCCGGCGGAAATAGTCCAGCGCCTTGAACAGGTCCGCGGGGTTGCGCTTGTTCCAGAAAAAGCGGCCCTTGAGGTGGGCCTCCAGGGCCTCGGGCGAGGTCTTGCGCACCGCAGGGGCCGCCCTCGGGGCGAGGCGCTCCGCCAGGCTGGAGGCGATGGCGGCGGCCACCTGGTTCTGCAGGGACAGGACATCCCCCAGGTCGCAGTCGTAGCTGTCATCCCACACGTGGGCCTCGTCCCGGCCCCGGGTCAGGTGGGCGGCCACCCGCACCCGGTTCCCGGCCCGGCGCACGGTGCCGTTCAGCACGTAGGCCACGCCCAGTTCCCGGGCGATCTGCCGGGGCGCCTTGCGGGTCCCCCGGTACCGAAAGGGCCGAGCCCAGGGCCACGATGTGGGCCCCTTCCCCCTGCATCCGCCCCAGCTGGGTGATGAGCTCCTCGGTGATGCCGTCGCTGAAATAGTCCTGGGAGGCGTCCCCGCTCAGGTTCTCGAACGGGACCACCACCACCGAGGCCTGGCCCTGGGGCGGCGTGCGCCAGGGCAGGATGCCCCGGGTGACCACCACCGCCGCCACCAGGACCACCGCCAGACCGGCGCCCCAGACCCAGCGCCGCACCTTGGCGGCCGGGGCCGGGGCCTCCGGGGCGGCCTCGGCGGCCTCCTCCTCCGGAGCGGCGGGCAGGACACCCTCCCGGCGACCCGCCCTCCAGGCGTCCAGTTCCGCCGGAAAGGCGTACACGCTGCCCAGCTTGTCGTGCAGGTGCCGGTGCACGGGCAGGCCCTCGCTCTTCTCCCAGCGCTGGACCGTGCGCACGTCCCGATCCAGGTAGGAGGCAATCTCCTTCCAGGATTCAAGGCGCCCTTCCGCAGGCGGGGGGAGGACCTGGCGATTGATCATGGTGGGGTGGAACCCGATTCTACCAGTGTTGGATCAGGGCCCGGGCCGGACCGCAGCCTCCAGGAAGGCCCGGGTGGCCGCCCGCACCTGGGGCAGGTTGAGCAGGGTGTGGGGGGCTCCGGGCACCAGCACGATGGTGGCCGCCGGGCTGTCCTTGAAAGCCTCGCCGGCGTGCCCGCGGGCCTGGGGGTTGCCCAGCCAGGGGTTGCCCGTGCCGAAGAAGGGGTCGCTGGTGCTCATGACGTTCAGCACCGGCTGCCCGGGCAGGACGGCGGTGCGGTGCTTGTCCACGAAATAGTTGTCCTCGCAGCTCCAGGAGAAGATCATCCGGGCCGCGAATTCACCCCCTCCGTACCGGGCCACCGTCACCCCTCCTTCGCTGGCGCCCGCCAGCACCAGCCGGGCCGGGTCCACCCAGGGGCGGCGCTGCAGCGCCGCCAGCGCCGGGGCGATTTCCGCGGCGCGGAGCGTGTGGATCCTCTCGCAGGCCGCCTGGTCCAAGGGCGAGGTGTAGGTGACGCGCCCCGGCAGGGCGAAGGAATCGGGCGCCATGCTGGCCACCCCCAGCCCGGCGAGCCATGCCTGCCACTGGCCGATGGCCTCCAGCCCCAGCCCCGAGGAGCCGTGCAGGAACAGGACCACCGGCACCTTGCGGGCGGCGCCGGCGGGCATGTCCTTCCAGGGGCCGAGGTACGGCGCCCCGCCCGTCACCGAGGCGGGCAGGGCCACGCTCGCCTGGGCCACCAGACCCTCCAGGGAGGCGGGGGTGTGCTGCCAGGCGGTGCCTTTGACCTCGCCCCGGGGAGGCCGGGCCGCCGCCGGAGTGTCCATCTAGGTCAAGCTTTGCAGCAGCTCGTCGAACCGTTTCCCGGCGGTGCCGGCCCAGGGCTCGGGCACGGGCAGGTCCGGCCGGTCCGGTCCGTCCGTCTGGGCCGGGCCCACCTGCACGGCCAGGGGCACCACTCCGGCCCACACGGGCCGATCCATGTCCCCGGGATCATCGTGCACCCCTCCGTCGCGGATCTTCACCACCGCCTCCACCAGGTCCAGGACGATGACGGCGGTCTGGCGCAGTTCCTCGAGGGAGCCCGGGCGGGCCTGGCGGGAGCGCCCCGGGCAGATGCGTTCCACGAAATCGTCCAGGGCCGCGGCCTTCTCGGCCTCCGGGAGTGGGCGTGCGTTGCCGAACATCATCACCGAGCGGTAGTTGAGGCTGTGGTTGAAGGCCGACCGGGCCAGCACAAGCCCGTCCAGGTGGGTGACCGTGACGCACACCGGCAGCCCCTTGGCCTGGGCCTTGTGCATGCGGCTGGCCATGGAGCCGTGCCAGGTACAGCAGGTCCCCCTTGCGCCAGAAGGCGGTGGGGGTGACGTACGGCTGGCCGTCCACCACGAAGCCCACATGGGCCACCAGGGCCCCGTCCAGGACTCGGTACACCGCTTCCCGGTCGTACGACGCCCGGTCCGGACGCCGGCGCACCCGGTTGCGGTCGGTGATGGGGAATTCCGCCATGACGTTCTCCTAGGAAGGATCCATGATGACGTCTCCGGCCCAGAGCCGCCGCAGGAATTCCAGGACGGGCAGTACGTGGATTCCGTTGTCCAGAAGCCGTGGGCTTTCTTCCAGGCAGACCAGGATGATCGGAATAATCCAAAGTGCTACTTTCGTTTATCATGATAATCCAAACCGATACTTCGGATTGTCTTGTCCTAGGGCTCCCGGCTCCAGTCCGCCTCCAGGGCCTTCAGTTCCTCCTGGGTATTGGCCGGCGCCCCGGCCGCCGCCAGGGCGATGGCCTTGCGCAGCAGCTCCAGGGCCTCCCCGTTTTGGCCCTGGCGGCGCAGCAGCTGGGCCTTCAGGGACAGGTTGCGGTAGCCCTCCCGGATGCGGATGGAGCGGTCCGCCCATTCCTGGGCCCGGTCCAGGTGGATGCCGCTCTGCAGGCAGTAGGCCACCCCGGTGTCCAGGGGCTGCCATTCCTGGGGGCCGGCGCCGGCCACGGCCTTCTCCAGGTAGGCCCAGTAGATGCCCGGGGCGTCCAGGGCCACGTCGAAGCCCACCGCCAGGGTGTCCCAGGCCAGCTCCACCCGCAGCGCGTCCGGGGCCGTCACCTGGATGGTGTAGGCCAGGTACTCCTGGGCCGGCGCCGTGCGGGGCTTCGCCGTGACCCGCAGGGCATCCTGGGCGGCCTGGTAGGTGAAGGATCCCCACTGCCTGGCGGTGCGGTTGAAGATCAGGGTCCAGGTGTCCGGGCCGGGAATGGCGAAGAAGGCGTAGGTGCCGGCGGCCAGGTCGTGCCCGTCGATGCGCACCGGGTCGCTGAAGGCGACGGTGGTGGCCTCGTTGGCCCCCACCCGCCACACGGCCCCGTACGGCACCAGCCCGCCCCAGATCTTGCGCCCCCGCACCGCCGGGCGGTGGTAGTCGATGCGCACGCTGCTGATGCCCAGTTCCTGGGTGACGCTGGCCGCCGGGCTGATGCGGTAGGGGCGGACCACGGTCTGGGCCGGAAGGGCCGGGGCGGCTGACAGGAGGGCGGGGATCAGGAGGGCGCGCATGGCCGATTGTAGTGCCTTTCGTGTCAGGCGCTCACTCCTTCCGGATGGAATCCGAGAGGATGATGCGCCGGGCCTGGATCATCCGCCGCAGGGATTCCTGCGCGGCCGGGGGCAGGTCCCGCAGCACCAGCCCCACCCGGAACGGCAGGGGGTCCCCCTGGCGCTGGTCCCAGTGGCGCACCTCGCCCACCATGCGCAGGGGGATGCCCCCGGGGATCTGGGTCTCCACCAGCACCTCACCCTCCAGGGGCACCGGGGGGGCTTCTTTCAACCCCAGGCCCAGGCCGTTCTCGGTGAGGTTCAACAGCTTGGCCTGGAGGCGCCGGCCCTGGACCAGGAGGGTGGCCTTGAGGGGCGGCAGGGCCGGGGTGGCCACCCGCACCTCCTCCCGCCGGTGGCGGTCCGGGGCCTCTTCTGGCCAGGCGGCGCGCAAGGTGCGGGGCAGGAGCGGGTCCAGCAGCACGGTGTGCAGGGAGACCACCTCGTCCTCCAGCAGGAAGGACAGGGTGACCTTGGAGCCGGGGGCCGGCAGGAGGTCCCTGCGCTTGGCGCCCTCCAGCTGGATGGCGGTGCCGGGCTCCAGGCTCCGCACCTGCAGGTGCCCCAGGACCCGGTCGGTGCCGTCCACCCTCAGGCTGGCCGATTGGCGGGCCAGTCGGATGCTTTCCAGGAGGGCTTCCAGGTCGGGCTGGCTCGGTGGGGGCGTCTGGGACATGCGGAACCCTCAAATGCCGTGTTGCAGCCTTTCGGCCAGGTTGGGGTGGAGCCCGGCGGCGAGGATGGCCCGGGCCGCACCGGCGTGGTCGTAGTCCAGCCGGTGCAGCTTGAGCCGGCCGGCCGCCGGGTCAAAGGTCATGAAGGACAGCCGGGGATCCCGGTCCCGGGGCTGCCCCACGGACCCCGGATTGATCAGGTACCGGCAGCCCTTGCGCAGCTGGAACCAGGCCCCGGGCTCGAAAGTGAGGTGGCCCAGGCGCTGGGCCGCTTCGTCCAGTTCGTAGCCCTCCGCCAGGTGGGTGTGGCCGAAGAAGCAGACCTGGTGCCGCAGGCCGTCGAAAGCCTGGAGCACTTCCCGGGGGTGCAGCAGGTAGGTGTCCTCGTCCAGGGGGGAGCCGTGGGCGATCAGGTAGGAACCGCCCACCTCCAGGGGCCCCACGGGCAGCTGCTCCAGGAACCGGGCATGCTCCGGCGTGAGGTGGCTGCGGGTCCAGCTTGCCGCGGTGCGGGCGGGAAGGCTGAAGCCCAGGTCGCTCCCGGGGCTGACGCAGGCCCGGTCGTGGTTGCCCCGCACCAGCACCCGGGGCTCCATCTGGCGGATGAGGTCCAGGGTCTCGTTGGGATTGGCGCCGTAGCCCACCAGGTCGCCCAGGATCACGAAACGGTCCACCACCCGCCGCCTGGCGTAGCGCATGACCGCGCGCAGGGCCTGCAGGTTGGAATGGAGGTCGGAAAGGATCAGGTCCATGTGCGAGGAGGTTCAGCGTGAGTGTTGCACAATTCAAGCTGTCCCGGAAAGGAGGGCGTCGGCCAGTTCCTGTTGCGGCCGGCCCAGGGGCAGCACCATGGCCCCTTCCCACCAGGCCCTCGTGCGGCAGGCCCAGAGGGTCATGAACTGTTCGAAGGTCCCCGCCAGGGGCCGCCCCGGGTCCCCGCCCACCCGGGCCCAGGCCCGCCGCGGCACTTCCGCCAGCCACAGCACCGCGAATCCGGAGGCCCGCACCGCCGCCCGGGTGTCCGGGTCCTCCCAGGCGCCGGCGCCCAGGGCCACCACCCCCGGGGCCACCAGGCATTCCCGCACCACCTGGGCCTCCAGGGCCCGGAACCCCCCTTCCCCCTGGGTGGCGAAGATGGCCGGGATGGCTTCCCCGCGCCGTTCCACCACCCGCTGGTCCGAGTCCCGGGCCGGCAGCCCCAGGCGCCGGGCCAGGTGCTCCGCCAGGGTCGTCTTGCCCGCCCCGCTCCCTCCCAGGATCACGATCCCCTGCCCGGGGGCGAAGGGCCGCCGGGCCCGCCAGCGCTCGGCCTGGACCTGCCACAACAACTCCCCCGGGGCGCCGGAGCGGGCCACGGCGCCCACCATGGCCAGGGCTTCCGCGCCGGCCCGGAAAGCATCCCGGGCATCCTCCGGGGTCAGCCCGCCGATGGCCGCCGGCGCCACCCCCGCCGCCCGCAGGGCCCGGCACCCCGCCTCCAGGCCCTCCAGGCCCAGGGGCCGGGCGTGGCCGGCCTTGGTGGCGGTGGCCCGCAGGGGGCCCACCCCGGCGTGATCGCAGGCCGGATCCAGGGTGAGCCACTCCTCGGGCCGGTGGGTGGATCCCCCCAGGTGCACCCGCCCCAGGCCCGGGAGCCCGCGGACGGCCCGGTGCGGCAGGTCCGTCTGCCCCAGGTGCAGACCCCAGGGGGCCAGGCCCTTCCAGGCCGCCAGCACCGCCAGGTCGGCCCGGTCGTTGACGCAGATGGCCGGCCAGCCGCCGTTGGCCCGGGCCTCCGCCAGGGCCGTTTCCAATTCCTGCCACTGGGTGCGCGCGTCCAGGGGCTTGCCCCGGAACTGCACCAGCGGGAACCCCGCCTGGCCCAGGTTGCGCACCTGCACCGACAGGGGGGTCTCCAGGCGGGCATCGGTGATGGGGTAGAGGGGCGGCAGCTGGGTCATGGCCATGGACAAGTCCTACCACAACCGCCCAGGAGCCTCGCGCTTTTATCGGCTCCCGCCGGCACGGCGGAGGGCGGAGCAGAATGATTAAAAATCCGGATTCTCTTGACCATTTCAGGCTCAGGCCGCTCCTTCCCCCTCGAACTGCAGGCGCACCAGCTTGGCGTAGGTGCCCCCGCGCAGCATCAGTCCTCGTGGTTGCCGCGCTCCACCAGCTGGCCCTGGTCCATGACCCAGATCTCGTCCGCGTCCTTGATGGTGCTCAGGCGGTGGGCGATGGTGAAGGTGGTCAGGCGGTGGCTGACCCGCTCGATGACCTGCTGGATCTTGTTCTCGGTCTCGCTGTCGATGTTGGCGGTGGCCTCGTCCAGGAGCAGCACCTGTGGCTCCAGGTAGAGCATCCGGGCGAAAGCCACCAGCTGGCGCTCCCCGGCCGAGAGTTTCTGGCCCCGCTCCCCGACCTGGGTTGCCAGGCCCAGGGGCAGCCGCCCGACCAGGTCCCGCAGCTGGCTCTGCTCCAGCACCGCCTCCAGCCGGTCCCGGTCCAGGGGCCGGCCCAGGGCGATGTTCTCCTCCAGGGTGCCGGAGAAGATGAACACATCCTGCAGCACCAGCCCGAACAGGCCGCGCAGCGAGGTCAGGCCCACCCGGCGCAGGTCGGCGCCGTCCACGGTGATCCGCCCTTCTTCCACGTCGTAGAAGCGCATGAGCAGGTTGATGAGGGTCGACTTGCCGGCGCCGGTGTGCCCCACCACCGCCACCCGGCGGCCCCTGGGGATGACCCCGGACAGGCCGCGCACCACCTTGCGGCCCCCGGGCTCGTAGGCGAAGCTGACCCCCTCCAGGCGGATCGCCTCCCGGAACGTCGCCGGGCATGGGCTCCGGGTCCTCGGGGATCTGGTCGGTGTTGTCCAGCAGCTTGAAGATCCGCTCGCTGGAAGCCAGGGCCGTCTGCATGACGTTGTAGCGTTCGGCCAGTTCCCGGATGGGCCGGAAGAACCGCCCGGACTGCTGGATGAAGGCCAGGAGCAGGCCCAGGGTGAGGGTGCCGGCCTGGAGCTTGAAGCCGGCGTAGAAGATCAGGGCCGCCAGGGTGCCGTTGGTGATGAACTCCACCACCGGGAAGAACACCGCGTAGGCGAAGATGGTGCGCAGGAAGGCGTCCAGGTACTTCTGGTTGAAGTCGCTGAACAGCCGCCTGCTGTGCGCCTCCTGGGCGTTCATCTGCACCAGGGGCATGCCCGACAGCTGCTCCTGCAGGAACGCCTGGATGGCCGCGTAGCGGCCCTGGGTCTCCCGGTAGGCCACCGAGGCGTGGCGCCGGAAGATCTCGGTGGCCACCAGCAGCAGGGGCAGGATGCCCACCGCCACCAGGGCCAGGCCCACGTGCTTGCTAGAACATCCAGACCACGATGGCGGTCAGGGACAGGGCGTCGCCGACGATGGCCACGAACCCGGAGGAGAACATTTCGTTGAGGTTCTGCACATCGCTGATGACCCGGGTCATGAGCCGGCCCACCGGGTTGCGGTGGAAGAAGTGGGTGCTGCGCTTCATCAGGTGGGCGAACAACTGCATGCGCAGGTCCAGCATGGCCCGCTGGCCCACCCAGGCCAGCAGGGCGAACCGGGCCGTCTGGACCACGAACCCCAGCACCACGAAGCCCAGGAAGGCCGCCACCAGCGGACCGGCCCCGCGCAGGCTGCCCTTGGCCAGGTGGTGGTCGATGAGGCGCAGGGTGAATTCCGAGGGCAGCACGTCCAGCACCGCCCCCGCGGCCATGAGCAGAAGGAGGGCCACCAGGCCGGGCCAGTAGGGCTTCAGGTAGCCCACCAGACGCACCAGGAGGGTGTGCCGGTGAGGCTGCTCATCCACCTGGTCCGACTGAAAGAAAGAACTGGACGGTTCGGCCATGAAGGGATTCTTTCATAATTGCCCTCATGGCATGATGAATGATCCGCATTGCGGATCTATTCAAATCCCAGGGGAACGCCCCCTCCTTTAGGAACCTGCCATGATGAGATGTGCCGTTTTCATAGACGGTAATAATATCTTCCACTCTGCCCGCCAGCTGGGCTTCGAAGTGGACTATAGCCGGCTCCTGGCGCTCCTGGTGGGGCGGGACCGGGAACTGCTGCGGGCCTTCTTCTACACCGGCGTGGACGAGACCGCCGACCGCCAGCGCGGCTTCCTGCACTGGATGCGCCGCAACGGCTTCCGGGTGGTGCAGAAGCCGGTGAAGCTGGAACGGGACGGCACCCGCAGGGCCCGGCTGGAGGTGGAGATCACCACGGACATGATGAACTACGCCGACAAGGTGGACCTGGTGATCCTGGTGAGCGGGGACGAGGACTTCGCCTACCCCCTCCAGGCCCTCGCCCAGAACGGGGTGCGGGTGGAGGTGGCCGGCTTCCGCTCGGCCATGGCCAACAAGGTCATGGACGTGGCCGACCGCTACATCGAGCTGGACCAGCTCTGCGGACCGATTCCGCAAGGAAGCCGGCAACGACGACGACGTTGAGGACTACCGGGAAAAGTTATAAGATCCCTAGGTGGTGGACGCATGGAGTTGAAGCTGCCGGGAGGGTTTCCCACCCGGGTCCGGGTCGAGGAGAATCCCGCCGCGGCCTTCCTGCCGCCCGTCCCACTGGGCGCTGGTGGGCGACGCGGCGGTCCAGTCCGCCTGGCGCGCCTTCCGGCATGCCCGAGCCCCCGGGCACCCTGTGGGTGGCCGTGGCCGAATCCACCAAGCGCCTGGAGACCCTCATCCCCTGGCTGGAGGCCTGGGCCCGGATCCCCCTGCGCCGCGGCTCCACCGTGGTGGCGGTGGGCGGCGGCGTGCTCACGGACATGGCGGGGCTGGCGGCGGCCCTGTACATGCGAGGCATCCCCTGGCACGCCTGGCCCACCACCCTGCTGGCCCAGGTGGACGCCGGGCTGGGCGGCAAGACCGGCGTGGACCTTGAAACCGGCAAGAACCTGGCCGGCGCGTTCCACCACCCGGCCCAGGTGGTGGTCTGCCGCGCCTTCCTCCGGACCCTGCCGGCGCGCCAGCTGGACGCGGGCCGCTGGGAAATGGTCAAGATGGCGCTCATCGAGGGCGACCTGGCCTGGGCGGAAACCCTGCTGGAGGACGACCTGCCCAGTTCCGAAGCGCTGCTGCGCGCCCTGCGGGGCAAGGCCGCGGTGGTGGGCCGGGATCCCCTGGAGGCCGGCGAGCGCCGCCTGCTGAACCTGGGCCACACCCTGGGCCATGCCCTGGAAGCGGCCTCCGGCTACCGCCTCCTGCACGGGGAAGCGGTGGGCCTGGGCATCTTAGCCGCCTGCTGCCTGGCCGAGGCCCAGGGGCTGCCCCCCTTCCCCCGGGACTTCCTGGCCCGGGTCGCGACCCGCCTGGCCCCCCTGGCGCCCCTGGTGCCGCCGTGGGAAGCCTGCCTGGAACGCCTGCCCAGGGACAAAAAGAGCGGCCATGACGGGCAAAATCCAGCCCGAACGGCGATACACTGCATCCTACCCTGTCCCCGGGCCGCCGCGGAACAGCGGTTGCTGCCCCCGGAGGCCTGGGGCCCCGCCTACCGGCGCCTGCTCGACCTCCTCGCTTGAAAACAGGATCCGCCTTGTTCATGAAGATCATCCCAGCCCTTGCCGCTTCCCTGCTGCTGGGCGCCGGGACGCCTCCGACGCTTCCGGACGCGGATCCCCGCGCCCTCATGATCCAGGCCCGGGCCCTGCAGCCCGACGGCGGCGGCAACAATCCCCAGGGCGCCGCCGCGCTGTACCGCAAGGTCATCGCCCTGGTCCCGGACAGCTCCCAGGCCCACCTTCGGCTCTCGGAATCCCTCATGCAGAGCGGCAACCTGGCCGCCGCCGTGGACCCGGCCGTCAAGGCCACCGAGCTGGACCCCCGGAGCGGCGAGGCCTGGGCCCACCTGGGCCTGCTCTACTACGTGCAGTCCCAGAGCCGGGACTCCCAGCGCCCGGCCGCCAAGGCCGCCCTGGTCCACGCGGTGAAGCTCCTGCCCACCGACGCCGAGCTCTGGACCCGCCTGGCGGAGATCGAGGACAGCCTGCGGGATGGCGCCGGAGCCCTGCAGGCGTGGCTGAGCGTCGGCCGGCTGCACCCCTCCGCCAACTACCAGGGGCGGCTGCTGGCGGACTACGCCTGGGAACGGTCCATGGAGCTGGCCATCCAGCTCAAGAACTACGAGGCCCGCAGGGAGGCGGTGCTGGCCCTGTGCGATCGCACCTTCCCGGACCCGCGCTACCTGAAGTACCTGGAAGACCTGGCCCAGGACCAGGTGGACCTGGGCTTCCTGGGCCACGCGGAGGAGAGCTTCCGCATCCTGGGCCAGTCCCTGCCCCAGGAGCCGGCCATCTGGGAGAACATCGGCATCATCCAGCTGAACACCAGCCGCTTCGACGCCGCCCTGCAGACCTTCGCCAAGGCCGAGTCCATGCGGCAGTCCGCCCGCACCTCCTTCAACATGGGGCTGTGCCTCATGAAGCTCGGCAGCTTCCCCGAAGCGGAGGCGCGCTGGAAGGACCTGCTCCCGATCCTGGAGAATTCCCAGCAGGACCCGTCCCTCCTGGCCCCGGCGCGGGAGCTGTACGCCACCTGCCTGCTCCTTTCCGGGCGGCCCAAGGACCTGCTGGACCTGACGGCCGGCTGGACGGACCTGGCCAGCCAGCCCCAGGTGCTGGCCCTGCGGGCCCAGGCCTTGGTCGAGGTGCAGGACTGGAAGGGGGCGCGCGCCGCCCTGCGGGACGGCATGGCCCGGTTCCCCCGGCGGGACCTGTTCAAGCGGGCCGCCAAGCTTCCGCCCAAGGTGTTCGACGACAACCGGTTCTTCCAGTCCGAGGCCCGGCGCGCCCTGGCCCAGCTGGACCTGGAGACCACCGCCGAATTGTGGGCCGAGTTCCGCGCCTGGGACCGCTGCCTGGAGACCGTGCAGAAGGCGCGCAAGGCCGGGCCCCCGCCGGACGTGGAACTGCTCCTGCTGCAGGCCAACGCCCTGCAGAACCTGGGCCAGCCCGACCAGGCCATCCAGGTCCTGCGGGAAGGCCAGAAACTGGATCCCGGGCATCCCATCCTCCAGAACAACCTGGGCTTCTCCCTGCTGGAACGGGGCGGAGACCTGAACGAGGCGGCGCGCCTGATCAAGTCGGCCCTGGACCAGGACCCCGCCAACAGCTCCACCATGGACAGCTGGGGCTGGGTGCTGTTCAGGCAGGGCAAGACCCAGGAAGCCGAGGCGGCCCTGCGCAAGGCGTCGCAGATGGCCCCCTTCAGCCCGGAGATCCACCGGCACCTGGGCGAGGTGCTGCTCAAGCTGGACCGCCCGCAGGACGCCCTGGACGAGTGGGAGCGGGCCTTGGCGTTCGCCTTCCCGGACCGCAAGGCCCTGGAGGAGCAGGTGCAGGGCCTGCGCATCCGCCTGGCCAGGGCCCGGGCCCTCCAGGCCGCCGCCGAGGACGACACCGGCGCGCCTGCCGCCAACGACAGTCCCGACGACACCGACGACGAGGAAGGCAATCCGTGACAGTCATCAGCCGACATCTGTGTTCCGCCCTGGCCCTGGCCGGAGCCCTGGCCGCCCAGGAGCCGGCGCCGCCCCCCCAGCCCGCCTCCACGCCTGGAGCCGCGGCGGAGGCCCCCGCCCCCGCCCCGCCCCTGAAGGCCCAGTACAAGTGGGGCTACGCCGGCGCCGACGGCCAGGGCAAGGGTATCCTCAACGTGCTCCTGGACCCGGGTTCCGGGCGCACGATCGTGGAGCTGCAGGGCCTCGGCGAGCGTCTCGTGCTCCTGGAGGGCGACAGCGCCACCGGCTACCGCCTGCAGATCCCCCGCCGGAAGGTGGATGAGCGGGCCGCAAGCTTCGCCGCCATGGCCCTGCCCTTCCTGCCGCAGGTGGGCACCCCCTCGGCCATGTACCAGCTGCTGGTCTCGGGCGATTTCAAGGGCGTGAAGGTCACCAGCAGGGACGCCAAGGGCCCGGTGAAGATGCGCTACCAGGGCAAGGACGACCGGGACAAGGAAGTGATGGTCTGGCTGGAGCGCACCCGCTGGGAGCTGGGGACGCCCTAGGCGAACCCGATGCGCAGATCCGTCGCCTTCTCCGTCATCCTGGGCGCCGGCCTGCTGGCGGGGTGGTGCGTGGGCCAGGTGACGGCCCGCTCCCCCGCCTTGCCCCGTCCCATCACCCCCCGGGGCCCCCTGCCCGCCGCCGAGCAGGAGGTGGTCAACCGCTTCAAGGAGGCCCGGGTCTCGGTGGTCTACCTCACGTCCCTGAGCTACCAGCAGGACTTCTTCTCCCTGGACGTGCAGGCGGTGCCCACCGGCACCGGCTCGGGCTTCATCTGGGACGAGCAGGGGCACATCGTCACCAACTACCACGTGGTGGAGGACGCCCAGGAAGTGGAGGCGGCCCTGGCGGACGGCACCCGCCTGCCCGCCAAGGTGATCGGGGTGGCGCCGGAGAAGGACCTGGCGGTGCTGCTCATCAAGGTTCCCGCCAGGTCCCTGCGGCCGATCCCCATCGGCACCTCTTCGGACCTGCAGGTGGGCCAGCGGGTCATGGCCATCGGCAACCCCTTCGGCCTGGACCAGACCCTCACCACCGGCGTGGTGTCCGCCCTGGGGCGGGAGATCCAGAGCGCCACCCGGCGGCGCATCTCCGGCGTGATCCAGACCGACGCCGCCATCAACCCGGGCAATTCCGGCGGCCCGCTGCTGGACAGCGCCGGGCGCCTGATCGGGGTGAACACCGCCATCCAGAGCACCAGCGGCAGCTCCGCCGGCATCGGCTTCGCCGTGCCAGTGGACACGGTCAACCGCGTCGTGCCCCAGCTCATCAGCAGGGGCCACCTGCGCCGCCTGGACCTGGGCTTCGATCCCCTTCCCGAAAACCTGGCCGTGTCCCCGGACGTGCCCAAGGGCGTGGTGGTGGCCCGGGTGCGCCGGGGCAGCCCCGCCGCGCGGGCCGGACTGCAGGGCCTCACCCGCACCTTCCGGGGCTTCGCCCTGGGGGACGTGATCGTGGGGGTGAACGGCAAGCCGGTGCAGGACCTGGACGGACTGCTGGACCGGGTGGAGGTGATGCCGCCGGGGAGCCGGGTTCAGCTGGACGTGATCCGGGGGGGGAAGAAGGTGCAGTTGAGCCTGGAGGTGGGTGGGGGCGATTGACCGTCCCGCCTCGCTTACCGATCCACCTTGGCCGTGCCGTGCACCAGCTGGCGAACCATGGGGGAGGCCAGGAAGTCGTGGGGGAAGCCCAGCGCCACTTGGCTGGCCGCCTCCAGCCGGGCCAGGTGCTCTTCGGCCAGGGTCAGCCCCAGGCAGCCCAGGTTGTCCTTGAGCTGGTCCAGACGGCGGGCGCCCAGGATCGGGACCACCACGTTGCCCGGACGCTGGCGCAGCCAGGCCAGGGCCACCTGGGCCGGGCTGCGGCCCAGGTCCCGGGCCACGGCGGCGGCCGCCTCGGCGACGGCGAGGTTGCGCTCGGTGAGGAAGGTGTCCCCCCAGCCGCTGGTGCTGAACCGGGTGTCCATGGGCCGGGGCTGGCCCGGAGGGTACTTGCCGGTCAGCACGCCGCCCCCCAGGGGGCTCCAGGCGGCCACCGCCAGGTCCAGGGCGGCGGCCATGGGCAGCAGTTCCCGCTCGGGGGTCCGCTCCACCAGGCTGTACTGGATCTGGAGCCCGGCGAAGGGGGTCCAGCCCCGGAACCGGGCCAGGGTGTTGGCCTGGGCCACCGCCCAGGCCGGGGCGTCGGACACGCCCACGTAGAGCACCTTGCCCGCCCGCACCTGGTCGTCCAGGGCGCGCATGATCTCCTCGGCCGGGGTGAGGAAGTCCCAGGCATGGACCCAGTAGATGTCCACATAGTCGGTGCCCAGCCGGCGCAGGCTGCCCTCCAGGGCCTGCACCAGGCTCTTGCGGTGGTTGCCCCCGGCGTTGGGGTTTTCCGGCTGGGCGTTCAGGGTGTACTTGGTGGCCAGGACGAACCGGTGCCGCTCGGGCCGGATGAATTCCCCCACGTAGGTCTCGCTGGTGCCCCCGGTGTAGTGGTTGGCGGTGTCGATGAAGGTGCCCCCGGCCTCGGCGTAGGCATCGAACATGGCCCGGCTCTGGGCGTGGTCCGCCCCCCAGCCCCAGTCGCTGCCGAAGGTCATGGCCCCCAGGCACAGCTCCGAAACCCTCAATCCCGAATGGCCGAACAACCGGTAGCGCATGGGCGGCCTCCTTCCGCGGCGTGGACGGCCAAGGATAGGCCGTTTTTTCCCGAAGGCAGCCCCTATTTCGCTGATTTCAGGGCAGCCGCGAAATCGATGGGCTTGGTCTCCCGGAGGAGCCGGCGGGCATCCAATAGGGCAGACCCCGGTTGGCGGGGGGCTGAGGCGCACCATGGAACTGGAGGAACTGGAAGCCCTGGCCCGGGACATGGGGGCCCACGTCCGCTACATGGAAATCCTGTGCGGCCTGTTCCTGGCCCCGGCGGCGCGGCGCCCGGCGGCCCTGCCCGACAGCCTCAGGGGTGTGCCGGTGATCCTGCTGCCCGTGACGGCCACCCGGGAACGGCTCACCTTGACCCTGGCCCACGAACTCGGCCACCTGGCCATGGGCCACGGCACCGGCACGGGTGCCCGCAAGCCCCGGATCCTGGAGGAGATCGAAGCCTGGCACTGGGCCAAGCAGGCCCTGGGCGGGAGGGCCCGAGGAGAAGCCAGGAGAGGCTCCGGGGAAACGGGCCTTGACTTGGCTTTGGATCACCAATATTGTTTGATTGCGCAATTAAGCAACCAAGGTGACGGCGGTGGAGCTTCGAGTGGGTTATTTCCCGGTTCTGGACGCCGCCCTGGGGCTCCGCCAAGCCTATGATTTCGTTCGTTTTCAGCCGTTCAATCCGCTGATGGAGGCCTGCGCCGGCCGGCTTTCCGCCGGGGACCGGGCCCTGGTGGAGGCAACAGGCGAAACCACCCGGGGCTGGCTCGGGGTGATCGAGGCTCTGCTGGACCCCGGGGATGTCGGCCTGATGGGGTTGGAGGAGGGCCTGCTCCGGCTCGAACAGGCCCCGGGCGGCTCCCTGGAAATCGCCGGCTCCTCCCTCGCGGGGGCCAGGCCCCTGCTGGCCCAAGTGCTGCGGACCGATCTGGCTCCGGAAACCTCCCGCAGAGCCAGGCACCTGCTGGAGGCGACCGAGGCAATCGCCCGTGGCATCCGGAAGGACGGGCTGTGGGATTACGTGCTTGGACGATCGGACCGGGTGCGCCGGGCCAGGAACGGCGAGCTCGAATTCCGGATCAAGCCTGAGCTGCGGGTCCGCGAGGAGGACCTGCAGCGGGTCATCGTCATGCCCTCCCTGATGGTGTCCCGGCAGATGGCGTTCTGGAAGAGCGGAGGGACCTTGCTCCTGTATGTATCCATGGCCGCCCCGCTCCCGGTGGACGGACCGCCGGAAAGCCTGCTGCTTTCAGCCATGGCCGTGGGCGACCGCACCCGGCTGCGCATGCTCCGCCATCTGGCCGAGCGGTCCTGCACCAATCTGGAGATGGCCGAGCTGCTCGGCGTGAATCCATCCACCGCCTCCCGCCACTTCAAGCTGTTCAAGGACGCAGGCTTTGTCGAACTGCGGGAAGGCGAGGGCGGGCGTTCGGAGTACGAACTCGCCTCCGGGGCCATCGTGGCGGCCCTGGACGCCATCGCCGGCTACATCGCGAGCGGTCGGCAAGGATCCCCAACCTGGAACGCGAGTGCGGCCATTGGAGCCAGCCATGACAAAACCCTGTGACCTGACTGCCACCGAAGCGCGCAGGCTCATCGGCGGACGCAGGCTGTCGCCGGTCGAGTTGCTGGAATCGTGCATCGAACGCACCGAAGCGGTGAATCCCGCGGTCAATGCCATCGTCACGAAGGCTTATGACCTGGCGCGCGCCGAGGCGAGAGCGGCCGAGGCCGCCCTGATGAGAGGCGAACCGCTTGGGCTGCTCCACGGGCTGCCGGCGGTGATCAAGGACCTCAACGACACCAAGGGGATCCGGACGACCTACGGCTCGCCGCGCTACCGGGACCACGTGCCGGAAAGCGATGATCCCGTCGTGGCGCGGATGCGTCGTCACGGCGCGGTGATCTTCGGCAAGACCAATGCGCCGGAGTTCGGCGTCGGCTCGAACACGGTGAACCGTGTCTTCGGCCCGACGGGCAATCCCTTCGACCCCACCCGCACCAGCGGCGGTTCCTCGGGCGGCGCAGGCGTCGCTCTTGCGACCCGTATGGCGCCGATCGCCAACGGGTCGGACTCCGGCTCCAGCATACGCAATCCGGCGGCCTTCTGTGGCGTGGTGGGAATCCGTCCCACCCCCGGCCTGGTCGCTTCCGACCGGCGGGTGATCGGGCTCTCGACCAATGGCGTGCAAGGTCCCATGGGCCGAACCGTTGCGGATAACGCGCTGCTTCTGGGGGCCATCGCTGCTTTCGACACTCGGGACATGCTGTCCCGCCCGGTCGATCCGTCCCTTTTTGCCACCTTGAAACAGGTCGACGTGTCTGGGCTGCGTGTGGCGATCTCGGAGGATCTCGGGTTTGCCCCGGTCGATAAGATCGTCAGAGCGGTGTTCCGCCGGAAGCTCGGCGTCTTTTCCTCCAGCTTCGCGGCCTGCGACGACTACGCGGTCAATATGCGGAATGCCGAAATGGCCTATTGGGGAATGCGTGGGCTTTATTTCCTGGCCGGCGCCAAGAAACATTACGACCAGAACCGCGACGATCTCGATCCCAACCTCGTCTGGAACATCGAGGACGCACTCAACAGCAGTTCCGCGGAAATGGCCGCCGCTCTCGCCGAACAAACGCGGATTTATCAAAATTTCCAGACGATCTTCGATCGCTACGACGTGTTGATCACCCCTGCCGTCAATGTCCTGCCGTTCCCGCATCAGATGTCCTACCCCAAGACGTTGGAAGGCCGGCCGGCTCGCCACTATTCGGAGTGGTACAGCATCTCCTACGGCATTTCGCTGGTCGGCCATCCGGCCATCTCCATCCCGGCCGGCCTCGACCCGCAGGGAACACCGTTCGGTTTGCAGGTCGTCGGCTCCCGCTTTGGCGATCATCGACTGCTTGAAATCGCCCAAGCGTTGGAAGCCATGCTCGCGACCCACCCCCAAACGCGCCGGCCTGTACCGGACATCGCGGCTCTTGCCAATGCCCCCGGCCTCGTGCAGGCCATGGCCGCGGGGCAGCCAGGATGATCTTTCCACTCCAGCCGGAAAGGAGCATGCATGTTCACCATTCGCCCGATGGTCATTGAAGACTACGATGCTGTGATAGAGCTCATGAGGCAGACCCCGGGCGTCTCGTTCCGGGACGCTGACTCGCGCGCATCCACCTCCCGCTATCTCGACCGCAATCCGGGGCTGAGCTTCGTTGCGGAAATTGGCGAGCAGACCGTTGGTTGCATCATGTCCGGCCATGATGGGCGCCGCGGTTACCTTCAGCACCTCGTCGTGCTGCCTGGACACCGGCGTAAAGGCATCGCCAACGCCCTGGTCGAAAATTGCCTGGCCGCGCTCGCTGCTCTTGGTATCGCCAAAAGCCATGTGGACGTTTTCAAGACGAATGTGCTGGCGCACGCGTACTGGCAAAGTCAAGGATGGAAGCTGAGAACAGATATTGACCGATTTTCGTTTATTCGAGGCGGAGGAGAGAACGCCTAGCCCAGCGTTCCGCAGGCGCTGTTGCCAATGGATGCCGCCAAGGCGAACCGTTCCCCCGACTCCCGACCGTCACCCCTTCTGGGGCAGGTCCGCCCCCCCCCAAGCGGCGGCCGAAGGATCCAGCCTGGAGCGCAGCCATGAACCCGGTTCCCACCGCCACCATCACCGCCAACGGCCGCGAGTATCGGTTCCCCGGGACTCCGACCATCGTCATCTGCCTGGACGGTTCCCAGCCCGGCTACATGGAGGCGGCGATGGAGGCCGGCCTTGCCCCCAATCTCAAACGGCTGTTCGTGACCGGGACGGCCGTCACGGCCTTGTGCGTCATTCCCGCCTACACCAATCCCAACAACGTCTCGATCATCACCGGCCGTCCTCCGTCCGTTCACGGCATATGCGGCAATTACTTCTTCGACCGCAACGCCAACCGGGAAGTGTTGATGAACGACGCGGAATTCATGCGCCCCGGCATCACCACCATCGTCAGGGCCTTCGAGCAGGCGGGCGCCACCGTCGCCGTGGTCACCGCCAAGGACAAACTACGGGCATTGCTGAGCTTCGGCCTCGACTTCAGCGCCGGGCGCGCCATCGCCTTCTCGTCGGAGAAGGCCGACACGGCGACACGGGCCGGCCATGGCATCGACGCCGTGCTGGACCTGGTCGGCCTGCCCCTGCCCAACGTTTATTCGGCCGACCTTTCCGAATTCGTCTTCGCCGCCGGTGTCCGATTACTGGAAAGCCGGCGCCCCGACCTGATGTACCTGTCCACCACGGACTACGTGCAGCACAAGGCCGCGCCGGGCGCAAAGGCCGCCAACGCCTTCTATGCCATGGTGGATCGCTATGTGGGCATCCTGGACCGGGCCGGCTGCACCCTGGTGTTCACCGCCGACCACGGCATGAACGCCAAGCACACGCCGGAAGGCGAGCCGGATGTGCTTTACCTCCAGGACATACTCGACCAATGGCTGGGGGCGGGGGTGGCCCGGGTGGTCCTGCCCATCATCGATCCCTATGTGGTTCATCACGGCGCGCTGGGCTCGTTCGCCACGATCTACTTGCCGGAAGGCGTGGACCGCGACGAAGTGGCGGCAAGGCTGGCGGCCCTGCCCGGCATCCAGATGGTGCTGCCCAACGCCGAAGCCTGCGAGCGCTTCGAACTCCCCCCCGACCGCACCGGAGACCTGGTGATTCTTTCCGTCCAGCAAAAGGCGCTGGGCTCTGCCCGGGCCAGGCACGACCTGTCAGGCCTGACCGAGCCGTTGCGCTCCCATGGCGGGCTGTCCGAGCAGGTGGTGCCGATGGTCTCCAACCACCGCTTCGTGGTTCCCGAAGGCCACGTGCTGCGCAATTTCGACGCCTTCCACGTCGCGCTGAACCTGTCCTAGCCCATGGAGTGCAGCCCGATCATGTTCCCCTCGGTGTCCACCACCAGGGCGATGAACCCGTACGGCCCGATGGGGAGCTTGGACCGGTGCACCTGGCCCCCGGCGCCAGCCACCCGGGCCTCCTCCACGGCGCAGTCCTCGCAATGGAAGTACACCAGGGTGGCACTGCCTCCGGATGGCACGCCCGCCCGCTTCACCAGGGCGCCGGGCGCGCCGTAGCTGTTCATGTCTCCCTGGAAGGACCACATCTCCATCTCGCCCGCCGGATCGCCCAGCGCCTGCAGCTGCACCTGGAAGACTGTTTCATAGAAGGCCTTGGCGCGGGCCATGTCCTGAACGTAGATCTCGAACCAAGCGACGGGGTTGCCCATGGGAGGCTCCGGAACAAAGTGCCTCAACCTTACCAGACCGGCGGCGGAACGGAACCCGCCTGAAGCCGGAAATTTCCAGATCAGAGTCCCTGTTGCAGCCTATCCCCGCCGAAACGACCCGTCACAGCCGGTCCAGGCCCTCCTGACCGATCACCGGCACCCATGGGAGCAGTTCATACTGGGCCACCCCCGCCCGGGTGAAGGGATCCTCGTCCCGGATCCGGTCCAGCGCGGTGTTCACCGCTTCGTCCGGCACCCGCAGCAGCAGGGCGCCGCCGCTGCGCGGCTCCAGCGGCCCGGAGGCCAGGAGCAGGCCCCGGTCCTTGAGCCCGGCCAGGTAGGCCCGGTGGGACTCCACATGCTTCAGGACCTGGTCCAGGGGCTGGCGGTAGCGGATGATGGCCAAGACATACATGGTTCCTCCTCGCTTTCGTTGCATTTACTACCATAAGGTCCTCCGGTCCCTGAGGTCGAGAGGGGGAGTCGGAATTCCGGACCAGGGTATAGGCCGTTCGGTGTATCCTGGACCGCTCGGCGCGTGCAGGCAGCGTATGCTCACGAAACCAAGGCTGGCGTCTGTTCTGATGCTCAAGGCGGTCCTTGCGGCTGCGTTCGTCTTCTGCCAACCCGCGGCTGCCGTTGGCCAGACGGCTCCAGAGGTCGCTTCGGGAGATCAGGAGACCCCCAGCGGCTCTCATGTCGCGATTGCGGGGCGCCAGGTGGCGATGTGGAAACCCGCCGGTCCGGCGCCCGCAGAAGGGTACCCCCTCATCGTGTTCTCGCATGGCTTCGATCTTTGCGAAACGCATTCCAAGTTCCTGACCGAAGGTCTGGCGCAGGCGGGCTATTTCGTCCTGGCTCCCCACCACCAGGATGGAGCCTGCCGAGGGCTGATCGAGAAGCTCACCAAGCGTCCGGAGGAACCCTTCCGCGACCCGGAATCCTGGACCGACGCGACCCACCGCGATCGCCGCGACGATGTGGAAGCCGTCCTGGATGCAGTCCTTGAAGAGAAATCGTTCGAGGGGGTTCCGATCGACCACAGCCGCATCGGTCTTGCCGGCCACTCGTTGGGCGGGTACACGGTTCTCGGGCTGGCAGGGGCATGGCCCTCCTGGAAGGACCCTCGTGTCAAGGCCGTGCTCGCCATGGCTCCGTATTGCATCCCCTTCTTCAAGACGGGCGACCTGGCCCACCTCAACGTGCCGGTAATGTACCAGGCGGGATCGGGTGACTTCGCGATCACTCCGACCGTGGCGCGAGAGGGAGGCGGCTACGATCTCACCTCGGTTCCGAAGTCCCTGGTGGAATTCTCGATGGCGGGGCACCTCGCGTTCACCAGCGCCAATCCCTTCCGCCATGGCGTCATGGAGCGATACGCCCTGGCCTTTTTCGACCGTTACCTGAAGGGGATCACCCGTCCCGACCCCTTGGACGAACTTCTCAGGTCCCCCCGGCCCTCGTCCGTGAAACGGGTGGAATATAGCCCCTGAACAAGAATGCCGCTGACGGCGCCATGTCACGCCTGGCCCAGAAAGCGGGCGTAAGCGTTCAGTCCCCGTCGATTCGGGAGGCAAAGCGGGACCGATGCACTCCATAGGGGCTGGTAAACTGCGGGACCAGAACCTGAACAAAGGTGACAGCACTGGAGCGCAGGGCCGGGGCTCGCGCTCCCCCAAGCCCCTCCCGGGAGACGATGTGTACCAGTACCCAGGATTTCCGGCCCCCCGAAGCGCCCCTGGCAGACGCACCCGCCGCTTCCCTGGAACTGGCCGGTCGGGGCGTGCGCCTGGGCGCCAAGATGCTGGATGGCCTGGCCGCCGGGGCGGCCCTGCTGACGGGCGGCATCCCGGTGGTCACGGCGGTGCCGTACCTGGGCGCCCACCGGGGCAGCCACGGCGCCGTCGTCCTGGTGGAGGCCCTGGGCGGGTGCGCCGCCTTCCTGGGCCTGGCCGCCCTGGTGGTGTGGAACTGCGTCTGGCTGCACCGCTACGGCCAGACCGTGGGCAAGCGCGCCATGCGCATCCGCATCGTCCGCAGCAACGGCGAGCGGGCCACCCTGGGCCGCATCTTCCTGCTGCGCTTCCTGCCCGTGACCGTTCTGGGGGCCATCCCCCTGGCAGGCACCCTCGTTACCCTCACGGACTTCCTGCTCATCTTCCGCAGCAGCCGCCGGTGCCTGCACGACCAGCTGGCCGACACCATCGTGGTCAAGGCCCCATGATCGACACCCTGTGCGCCGTGGAGACGCCCGAGGGGGTGGAGCTGGTGTTCAGCCCCGCGGGCCCGGTGCCCCGGGCCCTGGCCTGGCTCGCCGACCTGGGCATCCGCGCCGCCGTCTACCTGGGCCTGGTCGCGGTCCTGGCGCCTCTGGGCCGCCTGGGCACCGGTCCGGCCCTGGTGGCCCTGTTCTTGATGGAATGGTTCTACCCGGTGGGTTTCGAGGTGCTGGGCGGCGGCCAGACCCCCGGCAAGCGGCTGCTGGGGCTCCGGGTGCTGCGCGCCGACGGCGCCCCGGTGGACTGGACCCGCTCCACCGTGCGCAGCCTGCTGGCGGTGGTGGATTTCCTTCCCCTGGGCTACTGCGCCGGGATCCTCGCCATGGTCCTGGGGCCGCGGTGCCAGCGCCTGGGGGACCTGGCGGCGGGGACGGTGGTGGTGCACGTGGAGCCGGCGGCCCCGGCGGCTCCACCCCAGCCCGGGGAGGCCGGCGAGGCCCTGGCTCCCCCCTTCCCCCTGACCCTGCCCGAGCAGCAGGCGGTCATGGGCTTCAGCGAACGGGCCCCGGGGCTCACCCCCGAGCGGGCCCGGGAGCTGGCGGACCTGCTGGAGCCCCTCACCGGCGCCCAGGGCGACGAGGGGATGCGCCGCCTGCACGCCCTGGCCCGGACCTTGAGGGGCCGAACGTGAAACAAGAACCCTTCGAACGGGCCCACCGGGAGGAGTGGGCCGCCTTCGAGGCCCTGGTGGCCCAGGACCGGAAGGGCGGGGGTCCCGGGGCGGAAGGGCTGCCCGAAGCCTACCGCCGACTGTGCCGGCACCTGGCCCTGGCCCGGCGCCGGTGCTACACCGCCGGCCTGGTGCAGCGCCTGAACGGGCTGGTCGCGGCCGGGCACCGGACCCTGTACGCCTCGGCCCCGGGGCTGGGGCCCCAGTGGGGCCGGTTCCTGACCGGAGGCCTGGCCCGGCGGACCCGGGCCCTGGCCCGGCCGGTGCTGGTGGCGGCGGGCCTGCTGCTCCTGCCCTTCGCCCTGCTGCCGCCGGTCATCCGCCACCATCCGGACGCGGCCTGCCTGCTGGTGGACCCGGGGGCGCTGGCCCGGGCCGAGTCCATGTACCAGCCCGGCGCCCTGCGCCTGGGGCGCCCCGGCGGGGCCCCGGCGGACGTGGCCATGTTCGGCTTCTACATCTGGAACAACATCAGGATCAACTTCCAGGCCTTCGCCGGGGGCCTGCTGGTGGGGCTGGGGTCCCTGGCGGTGCTGCTGGTGAACGGCGTGCAGGGGGGCGCGGTGGCCGGGCACCTGGCCCAGGCGGGCCTGGGCGCCCAGTTCTGGCCGTTCGTGGCCACCCACAGCGCCCTGGAGCTGCCGTCCCTGGTGCTGGCGGGGGGCGCCGGACTGCACCTGGGCTGGTCCCTGCTGGCCCCGGGGCGCCGGTCCCGGCGCCGGGCCCTGGAGGAGGCGGCCCAGGACGCCATGCCGCTGGTCTTCGGCGCCGCCCTGATGGACGTGCTGGCGGCATGCCTGGAAGCCTTCTGGTCCGCCAACCCCTTGGTGCCCGCGCCCGTGAAGCTGGGCGCCGGCGCGGTCCTGTGGGCCGCGGTGGCGGCCTATTTCCTGCTGGCCGGGAGGGGCCGTGCTTGAGCGCCTGCAGGTGACCGTGCGCGCCCGCACCCCCTGGGAAGCGGCGGACCTGGGCCTGGCGCTGCTCAGGGCCTGGGCCGGGCCGGTGTGGCGGGTGTGGGCGGCCCTCCTGGTGCCCCTGGGGGCGGCCCTGCTGGCCCTGTGCCACCGGGCCCCCTGGGCGGCGGTGCTGATCGTGTGGTGGCTGAAGCCGGCCCTGGGCCGCCCGGTGCTGCACGTGCTGGCCAAGGCCACCTTCGGGGACGTGCCGGGCCTGCTGGAGACGTTCCGGGCGGCGCCCGGGTACGGCCGCCGGGGGCTGGGCGCCACCCTGCTGTGGCGCCGCTGCGCCGCCGAGCGCAGCCTGCTGCTCCCCGTGTGGCAGCTGGAGGCCCCGGACGGCGGCCGGTTCCGCCGGCGCCGGAGGGTGCTGCTGCAGCGGGGCGGCGGCCAGGCCCGCCTGCTCACCTTCACGTGCCAGCTGTTCACCCTGGTCCTGTTCCTGGGGGCGGTGGCCGCCGTGGGCTTCTTCGCCCCAGGCCAGGGGACGCTCCATCCCTTGACCGCCCTGTTCGCCGGTCCTGGCGGGCGCCTCCATGGGCTGGACGCGGCTCTCCCGGCCCTGGCCATCCTGGCCATGGGGGTGGTGGAACCGTTCTACCTGGCCGCCGGGTTCGGGCTGTACCTGAACCGCCGGGTCCAGCTGGAAGGCTGGGACCTGGAACTGGCCTTCCGCCAGCTGGGCCAGCGGGCCCGGCGCCAGCGCCCCGGAGGCGCCCTGGCGCTGGCGCTCCTGCTGGCCCTGGTGCCGCTCCGCCTGGGCGCCCAGGACCGCCCGGCCCAGCCCCACAGCCGGCCCAAGGCGGTCCTGGCGGAAGTCCTGAGCGGCCCCGAGTTCGCCACCACCCGGCCCTCCTGGAGCCTGCGCCTGCGCCGCCCGCCGTCGGCCTCCGCGCCCCTGTCCCCGCCCCTGTGGCTGGAGGAGCTGACCCAGCGCACCGCCGCCCTGCTGCGCTGGGTCATCCCCGCCGCGCTGGTGCTGGCCCTGGCTTGGCTCCTGTGGACCCGGCGCCGGGCCCTGGCGCGCCGGGAGGGCCGTCCCCCCGCGGGTCCCCCGGGGCGGAGCTCCGGCCTGGACCCGGGCCCCGGACCCCTGCCGGCCGACCCGGCCGGGGCCACCCTGGCCCTGTGGGACCAGGGCCGGCCCAGGGCCGCCCTGGCCCTGCTGTACCGCTGCGCCCTGGCCCACCTGGCCCACGGCCTGGGCGCGCCGGTCACCGCCGCCAGCACCGAGGCGGAATGCCTGTCCCTGGCGGAACGGCGCCTGCCCCCGGGCGCCGCCCAGTATTTCCAGCGCCTGCTGGAGGCCTGGCAGGGCGCCGCCTACGCCGGGCGGGCCCCCGCCCCCGAGGACCGGGACCTGTGCTCCGCCTGGGCCGCCCACTTCCCCGGGAGCCGCACGTGACCGCGCGGGGCCGCCTCCTGCTGCTCCTGGCCCTGGCCGCGGCCCTGCTGGCGGGGTGGTGGCTCCACTCCCGGTTCCGGTGGGTGCGGGAGGAAACCTGGACCGGCTACCAGGGGGAGGCGCGCGACAACCCGTACCTGGCGGCCCAGCGCCTGCTCCAGCGTACCGGGCATCCGGCCGCGTGCCTGCGGGCCTTTCCGGATCCCCTGCCCCCGCCCGGGGACCTGCTGGTCCTGCCCGGCCTGGACCAGCCCCTGGACCCGCCCGCCGCCGCCAAGGTGACGGCCTGGGTGGAGCGCGGGGGCCTGCTCCTGGCCGCCGCGCCCCTGGGCGAGGGGCCGGTTCCGGACCCCCTGTTCCACAGCTTCGGCGTGGGCCTGGAGCCCCTCCCGCCGCACCCCGCCCAGTTCACGGCGACCCTGGGCGGGGTGGGCCTGCGCCTGGCCATGGGCGGCCGCGCCCGCCTGCGGGCCGGGAAGGACCTGGCCCAGGCCGGCCCCGGCAGCGGCACCGCCCTGGCGTACCGGGTCCAGGGAGCCGGAGCGGCGGTGTTGTGCGCCGACCTGGACTGTCTGCGCAACGACCAGATCCAGCGCCTGGACCATGCGGATTTCCTGTGCGCGGTGGCCGCCGTGCGCCCGGGACGCAAGGTCTGGATCGTGCTCCGCAGCCAGGCGCCCAGCCTGGGTGCCTGGCTGGGCCGCAACGCCTGGCCCTTCCTGGCCGCCCTGGCCGGCCTGGTCCTGGCCGGTCTGTGGGCCGCGGCCCCGCGTTTCGGCCCGCCCCTGGCCGACCCGGACCCGGCCCGGCGCAGCTTCCTGGAGCACCTGGACGCCTGCGGCCGCTACCAGTGGCGGGCGGCCCGGGGCCGGCCCCTGCTGGCCGCGTCCCGGGAAGCCTTCTTCCGGCGCCTGGCCCGGATCCATCCCGCCTGGGCCGCCCTGGAGCCCGAGGCCCTGCGCCAGCGCCTCGCCAACCACTCGGGCCTGCCCGAAGAACGCATCGCCCGCGCCCTGCACCTGCCCGGCGCGCCCCACGCCGCCGGCTTCCTGGAAGCCATCCAGACCCTTCGCCACCTGGAAAGAATCCGATGAACCCTGAACCGAACCTCCCCCCCGAACGCCTGCGCCGGGCCCACGACCTCACCGCCCGGATCCGCGCGGAGATCCACAAGGTCCTGGTGGGCCAGGAAGCGACCCTGGACCAGGTGCTGGTGGCCCTGCTGGCGGCCGGCCACATCCTGCTGGAGGGTAACCCCGGGCTGGGCAAGACCCTCCTGGTGCGGGCCCTGGCCCGGGCGACCCGGGCCGACCACGCACGCATCCAGTTCACCCCCGACCTGATGCCCTCGGATGTGATGGGGCACGCGGTCTACGATCCCAAGAGCGAGGCCTTCCGCATCCGCCGGGGGCCCGTGTTCACCAACCTGCTGCTGGCGGACGAGATCAACCGCGCCCCCGCCAAGACCCAGTCGGCCCTTCTGGAGGTGATGCAGGAGCAGCAGGTGACCATCGAAGGGCGCTCCTTCCCGGCCGGGCGGCCGTTCCTGGTGCTGGCCACCCAGAACCCCCTGGAGCAGGAAGGCACCTACCCCCTGCCCGAGGCCCAGCTGGACCGCTTCCTGCTCAAGGCGGCCATGGACTTCCCCCGGGAGGACGAGGAGCACGCCCTGGCCCGCCTGGTGACCAGCGGCAGCGCCGGGGAGGGGCTGCGCCTGGAGCCGGTGGAGCCGGTGGCCGACCTGGAGGACGTGCTGGAGCTGCAGCAGGCGGCGGCCCAGGTGCGGGTGGACGACCAGGTGCTGGCCTACGCGGTGCGGGTCACCCGGGCCACCCGCGTCTGGCCCGGCATCGCCGTGGGCGCGAGCCCGAGGGGCAGCATCGCCCTGGTGCGCTCGGCCCGGGCCCGGGCCCTCCTGGACGGCCGGGACTTCGCCACCCCCGACGACGTGAAGGCCCTGGCCCTGCCCGCCCTGCGCCACCGCATCACCCCCACCCCCGAGAGCGAGATCGAAGGGGAAACCTGCGACCAGCTGCTCACCGCCTTGCTGGAGCGGGTGGAGGCGCCGCGGGCATGAGACCCGGCGCGCGGCTGCTGCTGCTTCTGGGCGCCTGGGCGGCGCTGGCCGTGCCCGCCTGCCTCTGGCCCGGGACCTGGCTGCCCGGATGGGAGATCCTGGGCGGCCTCCTGGGGGCCCTGGCCCTGGGGGACGCCTGGTTCGCCCGGCGCCAGCCCGCCCCGGCGGGGCAGCGGCGGCTGCCGGCCGTGCTCCCCATCGGCGCCTGGACCCCGGTGCGCATGCGCCTGGCCAGCCGCTCCCGCCGGGCCCAGAGGCTGCGCTGGTTCGACGGCGCCCCCCCGGCCGCCGACCTGCGCCATCAGCCCCAGGAAGCGACCCTGGCCCCGGGCGGCTGGGTCGAGCTGCGCTACGATTTGTGCCCCCGCAAGCGCGGCCCGGCCCGGTTCCAGCCCGCCGAGGTGCTCCTGGCCAGCCCCCTGGGCCTGTGGTGGCGCAAGCACCGGGCCGGCGCCGCCCAGACCGTCAAGGTCTACCCCAACTTCGCCCCGGTGAAGAACTACGCCGCCCTGGCCGGCGGCCACCGCCTGGCCCAGCTGGGCATCCACCGCCGGCGCCGGCGGGGCGAAGGCAGCGAGTTCCACCAGCTGCGCGACTACCGCCCGGGGGACAGCCTGCGCCAGGTGGACTGGAAGGCCACCGCCCGCTGCCGCCGGCTCATCTCCAAGGACTACCAGGACGAGCAGGACCAGCAGGTGGTCTGCCTCCTGGACTGCGGGCGGCGCATGCGCTCCCTGGACGGGCGCCTGTCCCACTTCGACCACACCCTCACGGCCCTGCTCCTGCTGGCCTACGTGGCCCTGCGCCAGGGCGACGCGGTGGGCCTGCTCACCTTCGCCGGCCCGGAGCGCTGGTTGCCCCCGCGCAAGACCCGGGGCACCCTGGACCGGCTCATGGCGGCGGTGCACGACCTGGAGCCCGGCCTGGAGCCCACCGACTACCTGGCCGCCGCCCAGGCCGCCCTGTCGCGTTTGCGGAAGCGCTCCCTGGTGGTGCTGATCACCAACCTGCGGGACGAGGACGACGAGACCCTGGGCCCGGCCCTGCGCCTCCTGCGCCGGCGGCACCGGGTGATCCTGGCCAGCCTGCGGGAACCGGACCTGGACCTGGCCCTCCAGGCCCCCGTGCAGCATTTCGCCCAGGCCCTGCGGGCCGGCGCCCTGGACGCCTACCTGGCCCAGCGCCGCCAGGCCTTCGCCCGCCTGGGCGCCCAGGGGGCGGTGGCCCTGGACGTGCTGCCCCGCCAGCTGCCGGTGGCGTTGGTGAACCGGTACCTGGCGGAGAAGGGGGCGGGGGCCATCTGACCCGAACCCTTCCCTTCGCCCACCTCCATGACCCGGACCCTGCTGCGCATGGGGCAGGGCAGGAGTTGGCCCGGAAGGCCAGATCCGCCCGGGTCGACGGCATTCGCCACCGCAGCGTGCGAAGGGCCTCAGGAGAGTGCGTGGCGGTCCTGCGCCCCAAGGTCCTGTCCAGAGCTCGTCCCTCCCAGCACTTGATCTACCCCTGGGATGGCGTGCGCATCGATCCGGCCAGGATCTGCATCAAGACGCTGCTGTCCCCACCCCTTCCGGGGCCCTTGGCGGCCGGCAAGCCTCCCGTCGGCCGAACCAGTGGTGACGGTGGCGGGACATGACGCCACTGCCTCAGCGCGGCCATTGGGGCGGCCGCTTCCCCAGAAAGGCCGCGATGCCCTCCTTGGCATCCGGCTTCAGGCAGCTCTCCACCATCACCTTCTCGGCCAGGGCGTAGGCCGCCGGCCGGTCCAGGGGCAGCTGGGCGTAGAACGCCTGCTTCCCCGCGGCCAGCACCCGGGGGCTGGCGGCGATGATCTGGCGGGCCAGGGCGAGGGTTTCCGCCTCCAGGTGGTCCCCCGGCACCACCCGGTTCACCAGCCCGGCCTGTTCCGCCTCCCGGGCGCTGATGGGCCGTCCGGTCAGGAGCATCTCCATGGCTTTCTTGGCGCCCACCGCCCGGGACAGGGCCACCCCCGGAGTGGTGCAGAACAGGCCGATCTTCACGCCGGGGGTGGCGAAGGCCGCCGTCTCGGCCGCCACCACCAGGTCGCAGGAGGCCGCCAGCTGGCACCCCGCCGCGGTGGCCAGCCCCTGCACCTGGGCGATGACCGGGCTGGGCAGCTTGCGGATCCCCTCCATCACCTCCGTGCACAGGGCGAACAGGGACCGGCAGTCCGGCTCGTCCAGCTGGGCCAGTTCGGCCAGGTCGTGGCCGGAACTGAACACCGGCCCGGCGGCGCGGAGGATCACCGCCCGGGCCTGCGGGTCCCGGGCGATGGCTTCCAGGTGCGCCTTGAGGGCCTCCAGCACCGGGCGCGCCAAGGCGTTGCGCTTTTCGGGGCGGTTCAGGGTCAGGATGGCGATGCCCTGATCGACGGCACAGAGGACAGGTTCAGGCGCGGTCATGGGGGGTCCCTCCGTGCCTCCAACCATACCGCCAGTTCAAGCGGATGGGCGCGCCCGGTCTTGCTCCACCCGGAACCGCCCCAGCGCCGCCGCGCCGACGCATCCCAGCAGGAAGCAGGCCCCCCATGCGGGGCCCGGGCCGGCCTGGGCGTATAAGGTCAACCCCAGCCAGGGCCCCAGGGCGCTGGCGGCAGCGAACGCCAGCGAGTAGAGGCCCATGTACTCCCCCCGGCGGTGGCCGGGCGCCAGGGCCGCCACCGCGTCGGCGGTGGTGGGAAACAGGATCATCTCCCCGAACGTCCAGATGACCGCGCACGCCAGGATGGCGCCGTGCCCCCGGGCCAGGCCCACCAGCCCGAAGCCCACGCCCACCAGCAGGCTGCCCAGGACCAACTGGCGCCCGTGGGGGCACCGGGCCATGGCCACGTTGAGGGGCACTTCCAGCGCCACGATGAGCAGCGTGTTCACGGTGAAGATCAGGCCGAAGAAGCGGGTGGTGCAGCCCAGGTCCCGCACCACGTACAGCGGCAGGATCCCCCCCACCTGCCAGAACACCAGCAGGACCGGGAGAAATCCCAGCAGCAGGGACAGCAGCCTGGGATCCCTCCAGGCCCCGGAGCCCCAGTCCTGGTCCCGCCCCGGAGGGCGGTCCACCTCCCGCTCCAGGAGCAAGAACAGGGTCAGGAGCCCGGCCGAGACCAGCGTCGTGATCCCGTCCGTCCAGAACACCCAGGGGAAGCTGACCATGGCGATGACCCCGCCCAGGGCCGGTCCCACCGCCATGCCCAGGTTGGACACCGCCCGGTGCAGCGCGAACACCGCCCGCCGCTGGCCCGGCCCCGCCAGCCCAGCCAGGAGGGCCATGGAGCTGGGCCAGAAAGCCTGGGTGAGCACCGCCCACAGGACCACCAGCCCCAGGAGCCCCGCCGGATGCTTCACCAGGGGCAGCAGCATCAGCAGGACGCCGGATCCCCACAGGCTGACCCGCAGCACCCGGCCGTGCCCCACCCGGTCCGCCACCAGCCCCGCCAGGGGCGCCGACACCAGGGACCCGGCCCCGTAGCCCAGCAGCACCGTCCCCGCTTTCCGGGGCGACCATCCCAGCCCCTGCACCAGGTACAGCGTGAGGAGCGGGAACGCCATGGTCCCCATGCGGTTCACCAGCGTGCACCCGCACAACAGCCACACCCGCCGGGGCAGCCCCAGGATCCCCCGCCAGGGATTCACGTCCCACCCGCCGAGTGTCTCGCGTCCAAGGAGCCGAAGGCCATCCCGCCGCCCTTTCGAATCCCGCAGGATCCGCCATCCACGGCTCCCTAGGCAAGTTGAGGGCCGGGCGCGCGGGCGGGTTCGGACCCATCACCCCAAGCCGACGGCCGGACCGGTTTTTTGTCTACTTGGCCCGCTCAACCGGCCGCAACCGGATGGAATTCACCATGATGTCCCAGACCCTCAAGGCCTCCTCATCGCTGAGGCTGGAATCCTCCGGCCCCTCGCGTCCGTTTCCCGTGGACATGTCCAAGCGGATCTGGGGATGCTCGGACTGATACATGGGCTTCCCCTCAGCTTCCCATATGAAAAGGTGACGCCACACTCCATTGTGGTCTCGCACCCGTTCCAGATGTTCCTCGCCCACTTCCCCAGAGGCCAAGTCCCGCCTCCGGGAACGCACCACCTTGGAGCCCCAGGAATGGCGGGACCGTTTCAGTCTCTCCAGGAGCGGGGGATCCATGGCTTTGGTATTCGTTAGGGTTGCAAAGGTGAAGTGCACATCCGGATGATCAGTCCATATTCCCGTTGCTATCACTCTCTCGCTGACCTGAGCCTTGGGTTCATCAATTAGGATTGAATCTTCGAAACAAAAACCGTGTTCTTGTGGAATTTCCCCAGGTTTGAGCGGACGAATAGATTCAAATATATGATTAACAAATTTGACATGTTTTTCAATTTCTTTTGGTTCTGACCAAGTTTCTCCATTGAATTTATACATATAATCATTTTTAAAATTATAATCTTCAGATTTTAATAAACGAGATTTAAGAAATTCATTTTCCCAATAAATCAGAATCGATCCTTGCAATTTATCTAATTTAATTATTTCAATTAATAATTTTCCACCTTTTTTGTGGTCGACTGCCAATAATGCATCAGCCTTATTTTTGACAATATTTTCAAATTGATCAAATGATACCCCTTTCTGGACGCAAATCGGCCCTGTCCCAAAATAAACTTGATACCATTTACTCAGTATGGTGGTTTTGGGAATTTTTATTAAAAAACGTCCGATTGGTATAATTCTCATACTAATTTCTTGGATTGATCTAACATCCATTATTTTATACCTTAAATCAAAAGTATGAATAAATATAAAATTAAAAATCAATAAAAATTCCAATTAAATTATGAAATTTTTCATATTTGTTTATTGAACATTTTGCAAATTGATATTAAAGTAAAAAATTTAGATAAAGGTACCTTAAATGCTTCAGCATGCTGAAAACCATGCAAACAAACCGCATATCTACATCTATTCTGAGGAGCCATTCCAGATTGAAGTGGAACAGTTCCATCTCCTTTTCCCGTGGCAAGTTTCAAATTGGCTTGCAATAACCAATTATGTTTTGATTCATGCATATGTTGATGATTTATTAAATAATGTTTATATACTTTAATTTCTCGAAACCCCATGTTATTATCTTTGAATAATATCCCATTAATTATTTCTTCTTCTTTAAAATTGACGGATTTGACATCAATCCACCATTGACTAACATCGTATGTTATTTTATCTTTACTATAAAAAATTATTGTATTATTATGATAATTTTTTTCTCCAAGGTGTTCTTTATGAATGGATTCAGTGTCATTGATTATTTTTATATATTTTTCCCATGCATTTTGGCAATCAATCTCTCCTTGGGAGATTCCATTCATACCAGCCGGATCGAGAAGCTCAGGGTCCACCAAGCGCCACCAGGCGTCTTTTTCTTTATATATCTGGGTATATGGGTCCTGCTCCTTTGGCAGACGAAAGACCTCCTCCGAATGGCCTCCTCCTAGATCCCGGTCCACTCTCAGCCACCCAGGTGGATATAGGAAGGAAGGTAGCAGTTCTAAAGCCCCTGGAGCATTGGCCATGACCGGGATGGTCTCGGCGGCGTTCCTTCCGGCGAGGGAAGGAAAGACATTGGCCAGTTCCTCGAAAAGGGGTGTGTCCTTGTGGGGAACGCCACATACCATGGTCTGGTATGCGTCAGGAGCTCCTATAGCGGGCATGACGCCGTGCACCACGCCTAAGATCAAGCCAGGGTTCAGACCGGAGGCGATTCGCCCAACCAGGCCTCCCATGGAATGGGTGACCAGGATGACCTGATCGCATTGGCAGCCCTGTTCCTGGTAGCTGCGGATGCAGGCTTCGATTTGGGTCAGCACGTCCTTGGCGGACTGGAGGTTGGACTGGGTCCAGTTATACCCCATTGCATGCACCGGGTAACGGCAGCAGACGGCCTTGTGGATCTCCTCCTGGTTGGGCACCACGTCATGTACGCATTCGAAGGCGCCTCGGAAAAACAGGGCCAGGCGGAGGTTGTTCTCCCGGATGCGGACGGCGGTCTGGTCGTCCCGAGTGGTGGGGTTGAGGTGGACTTCCAGGAACTGGAGAAGGGGTCCATACAGGTCCCATTGCACGCTACCCCATCCCCGGCGCCGGGCAACCGCGGCGGGTGGTTGGCCCTCCATTTTCCACATGCCTGGGAAAACCTTGGGCAGGAAGCCCTGGTCGTCCACTTCTACCGTGTCCGGATTAAGGAGGACCTGGCGCAGCTTGGGTCCGTAGCTCTCCCATGCCTTGGCCATGACCACCGCCTGGCTGTTGGCCCCTAGGGCCTCCTGGAGCAAGGTTTTACAGAAGAGGAGCTTGGAATAGAGCACACTTGGCGGATTCCATGCCTTCCCGGTGAATACCTTGCCCTCCTGGGCGAACTGCTGTTTCACCTGGGCGACGGAGGAATCCCTCACCCGCAAGTTCGACCCCATGATCCCCGGCAAGAACACGATGGGCACCACCGGCAGCCTGGAGGCTTCCGGAGCCGGGCTTTCGGGAGCCTTGCGGCCGTAGAAACTTCCCCCCTCGCAGGACGCGTCGGACATGTCTTCCCTCCAGCCCCTACGAGTTCAGGTCCACCGACTGCCCTTGGATCTTCACCTGCTTGGCGCCGGTGAGGTCCAGGTGCTGGCCGTTGAGGGTGATGGTGCCGTCCTGGGTCATGACGAGGCTGGCCTGGCCCACGGTGATCTCCAGCCGGTCGCCCACGTCGATGCGGTAGCTGGATCTCACCCGGGTGGATTTGTCGGTGCCCACTTCCTCCAGGGACTCCAGGCCCACCGCCTCGTTCTTGGCGGCGCCCACGGTGACCGCGTAGGCGCCGCCCACCGACAGGGTGCGGGCGGCCCCCACCAGCTCGGTGCTGGCGAGGGCCACGGTCTCCAGCTTGGTGCGGCCCACCGAGAGGGTCTGGGTCTTGCCCACGGTGAGCCGCTGGTGCCCGTCCACGGTCACGGTCTCGTCGTTGCCCACGGTCTCCACCCGGTCGTGCTCCACCCGGACGGTCTCGTCGTGGCCCACGGCCTTGGTCCGGTCATGGCCCACCTGGTGGCGCTCGTCGTGCTCCACTTCCATGAGCTGGTCCTTCTCGGCGTGCAGCCACACTTCCTCTTCGCCCTTGCGGTCCTCGAAGCGCAGGGCGTTGGCGTGCTGGTACTCGCCGCCCGGGGTGGAACGGCTCAGGATGCCGCTCTGGGTGCGGTGGTCGGGCAGCTCCCAGGGGGGCATGTGCAGGGCGTTGTAGGCCTGGCCCAGGATGATGGGGCGGTCTGGATGGCCTTCCAGGAAGTCCACCACCACCTCCTGCCCCACCCGGGGCAGGGCCATCATGCCGAACCGGGCCCCGGCCAGGGGGGTCGCCACCCGCACCCAGCAGGAGCTGCCCTCGTCGAAGGCGCCCTCCCGGTCCCAATGGAACTGCACCTTCACCCGCCCGAAGCGGTCGCAGTGGATCTCCTCGCCCTTTGGGCCCACCACCGTGGCGGTCTGGGGACCCCGCACCGCCGGGCGCGGGGTGACCCGGGGCGGCCGGAAGGGGATCCCGGCCCGCACGCAGGTGAAGGTGTTGCGGGTACTGGGGCTGGCCGTCCGGCTCCCGGTAGTTGTTGCTGCCCTGGTGGTCCACCCGGGTGACCAGGAAGCGCCGGTCGTGCACGCTCGCGCCCGGATCGTAGTGGCCCAGGAGCTCGAAGGTGTGGCCGCTGACCAGGAACCGGCAGGTGCCGGCGCCGAAGAAGGTCTTGGTGCGCAGTTCGGCCTCCTCCACCCGCAGGCGGGCGATCCGGTTGCCCTCCTGGAAATCCCGGTAGGCGAAGGACCCTTCGTGCTCGTAACGCTCCAGGCGCGGCAGGCCCGGCCCCAGGTCGCGGCTGCCGGCGAGCTCCGCCACCAGATGCTCCCGCGGCTGCTGGAAGTCGAAGGAGGTGATGGCATAGTCCGTGGCCACCAGGTTCCGCTCGCAGCCCCACCGGTGGATGCTGTCCGCCCCTCCGGCGCCGCTCTCCCCCTGGTAGTCGATCGCTTCCCGCTCGGGCATGGGCGGGGCGTGGCGGCTGGAGTCGGCCAGGACCAGGGTGTGCCCGTCCGGATCGAACCGGAACCGGTAGTGGATCCCCTGGTCCTCCAGGAGCCTGGAAACGAAGGCGAAGTCCGTCTCGCCGGTACTGGGTCACCTGGGTCACGGGCGGGTAGTCGCCCCCGTCCAGGTCCATCTGGTAGCGGGCCCGGGCGCCGTACTCGGCGAACAGCTTCTCCAGGAGTTCCGGCAGGGTCAGGCCGTGGAAGATCCGGCAGTTGACCCGGTGCCTGAGAAAGTCGGTCCAGGGCCCCAGCACCGCCCGGTAGAAGGCGAAGCCGCCGTCGCTGCCGGTGTGGGCGAAGTGGACCACCCGTCCGCTGAAGCGGCGCTCCCCGGCGGCGGTGGCCAGCCGCACGCCCAGCTCCTGGCCCATCAAGTCCTTGAGGGTCAAATCGGCCCGCTCGGAAATGAGCTGCAGGGTGAACTGGAAGGGCATGGACAGGCCTTCGCAGCCTTCGAAGCGGTCCAGGAGGAGGTCGTCGCTTAGGGGGGCATCCAGCCGGAAGAGGCGGTTTTCCTGGGAATAAAGGGACGCGATGGACAGGCTGTCCGGCTTCACTGGGGGGCTCCTGGCCAACCTTTTCCAACCATCAGGTGAATGAGATCGCTGAACTCATGGATCGATACCAACCGCATGGGGTTCCTTGTGGAGTGATGAGGACCGGTAAAAACATTTCGCTGATAGTCCCAGAAAGCAATCACATAATTTTTATAATTAAATAAGCCAAACTTACTATCTAGAGTTGTCGTTTTTGCTCATACGCAGCGCTCATAAGGAGCCGTTTCGTTATGTAGCGTTCACGCAACACGGTGCTGGAGCCGGGTACGCATCCGCCCGGTGTAGCTCCTTCGCCCGGGTTTCACCATCCGCTCAGCGCTGGAGGTCGTCCCGGAATGTCTCCCCCGGGTTGACCGGCAACATTCGGAGGATCAAGGCCAGGATCAACCGGCGGTCACTGATCAGAACGCCGCTGCTAGGCCTTGATGAGCTGGGCCTGCTCCTCGATGGTCCTGTCCTTCTCTTCGATGGTCTTGCGCAGTTCGGCCGACTCGCGCACAGGGTCATGGAGGGTGGCGAGCACCTCGTCCTCCACGTCCATGCCTTCCCGGATGTCCTTCTCCGAGGATGCACGCATGAGCCGGCGCAGCACGTCCCGATAGTGCTCGGGGAAGTTCTCCTCCAGGATGTCCAGGAGATGGGGGTCCGAACGCTCCGCCCGGCCCTGGTCGAACACCATGAGGAGCCACTCAAGGTCGGTGCGCCGGCGGTTTCGCAGGCGGTCGATCTGGACCACGATGGAATCGCGGGTGAGGGCCTCCACGAACGGGTCCAGGATCGGGATCTTCTCACCGGTGGCGGCGACCGTGCAGTGCCGGTTGATCGGAAATACAGCGGTCCGCCCGCCCCGGGTTCCCATGGAGGAATCCAGGCCCATTCCCGCCATCCCTCGCTGACGGAGCAATGGATTCAGGCTAGAATCAAGCTTTTCTGCGGATTCCCATGCACATCCAAGAGCTCATCACCCGACTGCAGACGCTTCTGGGCCGACCGGGGCTGTCTCATCGGACAGCCGTACGACCTGGAGAAGGGCGCCGGGCACCATGAATCCGCTCACCTTCCTGGGGGCCCTGGGGTCCCGGCCCTGGAACGTGGCCTACGTGGAGCCGTCCCGGCGCCCGGGGGACGGGCGCTACGGGGAGAACCCGTTCCGGCTGTACAAGCACCTGCAGATGCCAGGTGATCCTCAAGCCTTCCCCGGCCAGGGTGCAGGACCTGTACATCGAAAGCCTGGAGGCCATGGGGGTGGACCTCACCAAGCACGACCTGCGGTTCGAGGAGGACAACTGGGAGGCCCCGACCCTGGGCGCCTGGGGCGTGGGCTGGCAGGTGATGCTGGACGGCATGGAGATCACCCAGTTCACCTACTTCCAGCAGGTGGGCGGGATGGACTGCCGGCCGGTGGCGGCGGAGATCACCTACGGCATCGAGCGCATCTGCATGTTCCTCACGGGCATCGACAACATCTTCGACCTGGTGTGGGGGGAGGTGAAGACCGACGACGGGGTCTTCCCGGTGACCTACCGGACCATGCGCCAGCGGGAGGAGATGGAGCTGAGCGCCTACAGCTTCGAGCACGCGGACCTGGACCTGCACTGGCGGATGTTCGAGGCCTTCGAGCGGGAGGGGTGGCACCTGGTGAAAGACCTGGGGCACTTCCTCTCGGGCTACGAGCAGGCCCTCAAGATGAGCCACACCTTCAACGTCCTGGACGCGCGGGGGGCGGTATCCACCACCGAGCGGCCGGGGATCATCAAGCGGGTGCGGGACCTCACCTGCGCCTGCGCCCGGGCCTGCGTGGCCCAGGACCAGGAGCAGCAGGCCGCCCTGGCGCCGGCCCAGGGCAAGGAGGTGGGCGCATGAGCGAGACCCGCACCCTGCTCCTGGAGATCCACTGCGAGGAGATTCCCGCCCGCTTCCTGGCCCCGCTCACCGCCGAGTTCACCGAAGGCGTCCGGGGCTTCATCCGGGACAACCTGCAGGCGGACCTGCCCTGCGAGGGCTTCTACTCCCCCCGCAAGCTGGCCTGGCGGATCAAGCGCCTGCCGGCGGCCCAGGCGGACCAGTCCGAGACCCAGGTGGGGCCGCCCCAGCGCCTGTGCGTGGACGGGGACGGCCGGCCCACCCAGACCGGGGCCAAGTTCGCCGAGAAGTGGGGGGTGCCGTTCCACCAGGTGCGGTTCGAACAGCCCCCCGGCAGGAAGGAGCCCTGCGCGGTGGTGACCCTCACCCGCCCGGGCCGCCCCACGGTGGACCTGCTGGCGGAGATCCTGCCCCGCCTGGTCACCGCCCTGCACGTGCCCAAGGCCATGCGCTGGGGGTCCAGCGAATTCCAGTTCGTGCGCCCGATCCGCAACGTGCTGTGCCTGTTCGGCACCGAGGTGGTGCCCTTCCAGCTGGACGGCGTCGCCGCCGGCGCCACCACCTGGGGCCACCGCCTGTACCACCGTGCACCATCCCCGGCCGGTGGCGGTGCCGCGCCCGGAGGCCTACGAAGCAGTCCTGGAGGACGCGGGCGTGGTGGTGGCCTGCCCCGCGCGCCGGGCCCGCCTGGAAACCCAGCTGCACGCCCTGGCGGCCCAGGCCGGGGGCCGCCTGGTGGCGGACGAGCACCTCCTGGACACCCTGGCGGAGATCGTGGAATGGCCCACCATCATCGTCGGCCAGTTCCCGGAAGCCTTCCTGACCCTGCCCAGGGAAGTGCTGGTGACCTCCCTGGCGGAGCACCAGAAGGCCTTCTGCGTGGAGAACGAGGCGGGGGTCCTGCTGCCTCGCTTCCTCACCGCCGCCAACCGCCCGGACGATCCGAGCGGCTTCATCAAGAGCGGCAACGAGTGGGTGCTGCGGGCCCGGCTCTACGACGCCCGGTTCTTCTTCGAGGAGGACCGCCGGCAACCCCTGGGGGAGCGCCTGGACAAGCTCAGGCACCTCACCTTCCAGCGGGAGCTGGGCAGCTACTTCGACAAGACCCGGCGCATCGCCGCCCTGGCCGCGGCCCTGGCCGGCAGCCTGGGGCTGGACGCCGCCGACGGGCGGCTGGTGGCCGAAGCCTGCAAGTGCGACCTGGTGACCCTCATGGTGGGCGAGTTTCCCGAACTGCAGGGCATCATGGGCGGCGAGTACCTGCGCCGGGAGGGCGCCCACGAAAAGGTGTGGATGGCGGTGAAGGAGCACTACCGCCCCATGTCCGCCGAAGGGCCCATCCCCTCCACGCCCCTGGGCGGCGTGCTGGCCATCGCCGACAAGCTGGACACGGTGGCCGGGTGCTTCGCCATCGGCCTGGTGCCCACCGGCTCCAAGGATCCCCTGGCCCTGCGCCGGGCCGGGCAGGGCATCGTGCGGATCCTGTTCGAACGGGGCTGGAACCTGGATCCCCTGCGCATGTGCGCCCTGGCCCTGGACGGCATCGGGGACAAGGCCACCTGCCCGGCGGACGAGACCCTCAAGGCCCTGGAGGCGTTCTTCCGGGACCGGGTGGCGTTCCAGCTGGAGCAGGCCGGCTATCCGGGTCCGGTGCGCCGTTCCGCCCTGGCCGCCGGGCTGGACCGACCTGGTGGACCTCAAGGCCCGCTGCGACGCCCTGGCCGCTTTCGCCGACGATCCCAGGTTCCAGAGCCTGGCCCAGAGCGCCAAGCGCATCGGCAACATCCTCAAGGACGAGACCTGGGGGGGCCTGGAGGCGGACCGCCTGCGGGAGCCCGAGGAGCAGGCCCTGGCGACCCTCCTGGCCCATCTGGAGGCGGAGGGGGACCAGACCACTCTGCTGGAGCGCCTGGCGGAGCTGGCCGCGCCCCTGGAGGCGTTCTTCACCGCCGTGCTGGTGAAGTGCGAGGACCCGGCGCTGCGCGCGGCGCGGCTGGCGCTGCTGGGGCGGCTGCGGGAGGGGTTCCTGCGGGTGGCGGACTTCAGCCTCTGGCAGTAGGCGCCCGGCCCGGACCTGCCGGCCGGAAGGCGCGGCGGGCCGGGGGCGGGGGGGTGACGGCACAGTGATACATTGTTACATTGTCACAATGGGTCATTGATCCAATGGAGGTGTCATGCTCCAGCTGGCCGACAGCCGAAGGCGATTCGTCATGCCCAAAGAGGCCGCCATCGGGCCGAACGAACCCGCCGACGTTGAAGTTCTGCCCGACGGCAGGGTCGTGATTGCCCCGGTCCGGGTCATCCCTGTTCATGAAATGTGGGCCCTGACTCCCGAGAGCACGGCCCAGACTGATGCCGCCTTGAAGGACTACAAGGCTGGGCGCACCGTCGGCAGCAAGAGCCTGGATGCCAAACTTGCGGCCAAACGGGCAAGAAGGGGCGGTAAGTGAATCCGTCCTTTCCCGATGCTTTTTTCCTGAAATTGCTCAAGCAGGAAGCGGCTTTGATCAACGCCTTCCGCCGGCTGGTGGAGAAGGTCGAAACCAGGACCGAACAACAGCTCAGGGCAACCGAAGGGATCCACCTGGAACCGATCAAGTCCAACCAGCCCTTCCATTCCATCCGGCTGGACCGGGATCCCCGGGCCAAGGTCCTGATCGATGGAGACACCCTGGTGTTCCTGGACATCGAGCAGGAGCACGACAAGACCTACGGCAGGAAGTGACGTGATGGGTTCCGGCCCCTTGGATGCGGCCAGGAGCGGACAGGTCCGGCCTCAGAGGCCCATGGCCCCCAGCAGCCTCCCCACCAGGGCGCTCACCCCCATGGCCAGCCCCCCGCCCAGGAGCACCCGCAGGGCGGACCGGCCCTTGCGGTTGTTGGCCAGGAGGCCGCCCACCAGCCCCAGCACCGCCAGGCTGCCCAGGCCGGTGAGGGCGATGGCCGCCAGGCGGGCCGGCCCGGGGGCCACGAGCAGGGCCGCGATGGGCAGCAGGGAGGCGGAGCCGAAGCTGCCCGCCGAAACCACCGCGGCCTGCAGGGGACGGGCCCGGGTGTGTTCGTTCAGGCCCAGTTCGTCCCGCACGTGGGCCCCCAGCACGTCATGGCCGCTCAGCTGCCGGGCCACCTCGTGGGCCAGGACCGGCTCCAGGCCCCGCTTCTCGTAGATGAGCGCCAGTTCCCGCAGCTCGTCCTTGGGGTTGGCGGCCAGCTCCCGCATCTCCTGGGCGATGTTGGCTTCCTCGGCATCCTTCTGGGAACTCACCGAGACGTACTCCCCGGCGGCCATGGACAGGGCGCCCGCCACCAGGCCGGCCAGGCCGGCCAGCAGGATGGCGTGGACCCCGGCGGAACTGGCCGCCACCCCGATCATGAGGCTGGTGGTGGAGACGATGCCGTCATCGGCGCCCAGCACCGCCGCCCGCAACCACCCCTCCCTCCCACTGGAATGGGTCTCGTGATGGGGATGGGAAAAAGGCACGCCAGCACTTGGCATGAAAAAATAATTTACCAAGACGGCCCAGTTGTCAACGCGCGGAACGAGATCCCTGTTTCCAGCAGGCTGCCGCCGTTCCGGTGGCATGGGGCCCTTCCCGCCCCTATGCTGGTGCCAGCGAGGCCGCCATGGCGCAGCGCTCCCAGAGCCATCCCGACAACGTTCCCGGATCCTTCTTCGTGGACCGGACCTGCATCGACTGCGGCACCTGCTACGAATACCTGCCCTGGGTGTTCCAGGATGCGGGGGGGCATAGCCGGGTGCACCGCCAGCCGGCGGGCCCCTCGGATCACGTCCACGCCCTCAAGGCCCTGCTCGCCTGCCCCACCGGATCCATCGGCACCGACGCCAAGGCCGGGCTGAAGGAGGCCCAGGAGGGTTTCCCCGACCCCATCGAGGAGGAGGTTTCCTTCTGCGGCTTCACCTCCCCCAAGAGCTTCGGAGCCTGGAGCTACTTCATCCGCCGGCCCGGGGGCAACGTCCTGGTGGATTCGCCCCGGGCCGTGCCGGCCCTGCTGGACCGCCTGGAGCAGCTGGGCGGGGTGGCGCTGATGGTGCTCTCCCACCGGGATGACGTGGCGGACCACGAGCGTTTCCATCAGCGCTTCGGATGCGCCCGGGTGCTGCACCGGACCGACCTGGGGGAGGGCATCCGGGAGGTGGAGCGGGCCGTGGACGGGGATGAGCCGGTGCGCCTGGCCCCGGACCTGCTCTACCTCCCCACTCCCGGCCATACCCCCGGCAGCGCCTGCCTGCTGTACCGGGACAAGTACCTGTTCAGCGGCGACCACCTGTGGTGGAACCCGCACCGGGGCATGCTCTCCGCCTCCAAGGCCTACTGCTGGCACCACTGGCCCACCCAGCTCAGGAGCCTGGAGCGGCTGCTGGACTACGAGTTCACCTGGGTGCTCCCGGGCCACGGCACCACCCACCGGGCGGGAAGCCCCGAGGCCATGCGCCGGGACCTGGAGGCGGCGATCGCCTGGCTCAGGCGCCTGTGATCTCCCGGATCCTGCGCGACCCGCCCTGGCGCCGGACCGGCGGAGGGCGGAGGACCGTCCCTTCCGCCGGGCAGGCCTCCATAGGTGTGGGTCAAAAAAATATGTTTAAATAATTTTTAGTATTTATATTTATGGATGTTTGGGCCCTTGACTTGAATATTATATGAAATTTTCATTACATGGTTCACAACTCCTCCTGGCGGCCGCCCTGGGGCTCCTGGGCGGCTGCGGCGGCGGAGGGTCGTCCGCGCCTGCATCGCCCCAGCCCCAAGCCCCACCCCGGACGGTTTCGGTGGTGAGCATCCGCCCGGATTTCGGCATGGAGGACACCCGGGTGACCGTGACCGGGAAGGGCCTTTCCGGGGTCAGCCAGGTCCGGTTCGGGGCGGTTCCGGCCAAATCGGTCCAGCGCCTGGATGACACCACCCTGGAGGCGGTGGTCCCGGCCGTGGCCGCGGAAGCACCGCTGGCCGTCATCCTGGAGACCCCCCAGGGCCCGGTCCAGGCACCCGTTCCCTTCCTGGCCGAACCCAGGACCTTGCCCGTGCTGGATCCCCTTCCCTTCGTCCAGGTGGCGCCGGGCGATCAGGTGGTGCTGGCCGGAGCGCATTTCGCCGAGCCCATGGAGATCTCTTTCGGGGGGGTCCGGGCCACGGCCTTCACCATGGCAAGCCCGCGCCGGATCACCGTCACGGTGCCGCTCCTGGCCGCGGACGGTCCGATCCTGCTCAAGAACCCCGCCGGCCTGGGCCCTCCCAGCCTTCCGGTGAGCATCAGGCACCCCGGTGGTCCAGGGCCGGGTGGCCCAGCACCAGGGGGTCCAGGGCCCGGTGGCCCAGCACCAGGGGGTCCAGGGCCCGGTGGCCCAGTCCCCCCTGGGCCGGCACCTGGCGGCCCGGTTCCGACCGGCCCGGCCGCACCGGTGCTGACGGCCATGGACCCCACCCATGGCATTCCGGGAACCCGGGTGCAGGTCACGGGAAATCACCTGCTTGGCATCAATTACGCCAGTTTCGGGGGCTCGTCGGCCCCGTTCAGGCCGGTGTCCGACATGGAGATCGAATTGACTGTGCCGGACACGGCCGACAGTTCATTCATCAACGTGGGCACGACCCGCTGGCCCGCCCGGGTCGCCATGGGCACGCGGTTCGTCGTCGACACCCCGCCGCCTCCGGTGATCGCCGCCGTCGCCCCGGCCCGGGCGGAAGCCGGGCAGACGGTGCAGATCACCGGGCAGAACTTCCATTGGATCAGTGAGATCCATTTCGGGCGCTACACCGCCTGGCCCGGGACCTTCACCCTGGACAGTCCCAGCCGGATCACCGTGCGGGTGCCGGACCAGGCCCTGCCTGGCTCCTATCCCATCCAAGTGGTAAGGAACCGGCGCGCCGGGCTCATCGTGGCCGGTCCCAACCCGTTCCGGGTCGAGCACCCCGAGCCGAGGGTCACCCGGGTGTGTCCCCCCCAGAGCCGGGTGGGGTTCGACGTGATCATCAAGGGTTCGGGGTTCACCCGCGCCCACCTGCGGGTGCTGTTCGGCCACGTGGAAGCGCTGGCGGTGGCCCGGTTGTCCAGCCAGGAGCTCCGGGTCCGGGTGCCGGCCGGAGCCGCCGGCGGACTGATCGAGGTGGAGACCCGCAAGGGCAGCGCCTTCTCCCTCGAGCCGTTCACGGTGGATCCCAGCGTCGATCCTGACGCCGACGTGTGGGTGGACAGCTGGCACATCAACCAGGGCATCCAGGACTATGCCGGAACCGTGCCCCTGGTGGCCGGCCGCTCCGGCCTGCTGCGGGTGTTCGTGCGGGCCAACCGGGCCAACGCCTTCGCTCCGGCGGTGCGGGTCACCCTCGCCGGCGGCGGGCGCGGCCTCTGGGTCCAGAACATCCCGGCCCCCAGGGCCCAGGTGCCCGAGACCTGCGACGAAGGGAACCTGGCCGCGTCCTGGAACCTGGACCTGCCCGGGGACGAACTCGCCCCGGGCCGGACCCTCCGCCTGGAACTGGACCCGGGCGCGGGCCTCCGGCACTCGGACCGTTCGGACAATGCCCGGGACCAGGCCCTGGGCATCCTGGCCCTGGCGGTGCCCAGGATCACCCTGATCCCCATCCAGCATGGGGGCCACATGGGCGACGTGAACCGGTTGGGGCGGACCCTCCAGCACTGGGCCCAGGCCCTGTACAAGCTGTTCCCGTTGGCGGACCTGCCCGGCGGCGGGCTGGACCTGGCCGTGGGTCCGCCCTTCGCGACCGCTCTGCCCGTGGACGTCAGCCCGGTCACGGGCACCTATCCGGAACATGAATGGACCCGCCTCATGGCCGCCCTGGACGCGGAACGGACCCGGCGGGGCGAAGCCGGCCGGCAGTACGTGGGCGTCCTGCACCAGACCGGCCCCGGAAAAGGACTGACCGAACAGATCACCGGGAGCCCATCACCGTACCCCCAGATGGTGCTCCTCACCGACGGGGGGGATTGCCTGGAGGATTTCGTCCACGAGGTGGGCCACGCGTTCGGTCTCCAGCACGCTCCGGCCGGGGGCGCCCAGATCTTCTTCCGGGAGTATTGGCCCCAGACGCCGAAGTACGACCAGGCCAACATCGGGGACTACGGGTACGACCTGATCGCCGGCCCCCCCCTGAAGCCCCCCACCTCCAAGGACTTCATGGCCTATGGCGCCAACCTGTGGATATCCGACGTTTCGTACCGGAAGCTCATCGATTTCATCCGCAACCTGCCCTGATCCCGGCGGCAGGGATCACTCCGCCCGGCGGATCTCCACGATCTCGCCCCCGGTGTCGCTCAGCAGGCGCTGGAAGTCGGGGTCCGCCCGCAGCGCGTCCTCGGGCCGGGGCTGGCTGTCGGCGGAAAAGGTGATGGCCAGGCGGCGCAGGCCCGGAAGCACCTGGCGCAGGGCCTCCAGCAGGTGCGGGTTGTCCTGCTCCCGCTCCAGGTCCTGCACGGTGTTGCGCACGTTGGGCGGGAACAGCCAGCGCAGGACGCCGTCCTGGTAGGCGAGGCCGGTGGCCATGTGGGGCAGGGAGCCCAGGGTCCGGGGCAGGCCCCCGGGAGCCTGCATCAGGGCCTCGCTGCAGGCCTTGCGCAGCTGGTCCAGGTTGCCGGGATCCGCCAGCGGCCGCGGCGCCGGGCGGGGCGGCGGGGTCAGGGGTTGGGCCTGGGGCGGGGCCGGCACCGGCCTGGGCCCTGGGGCGGGCGCCGGGGCCGGGCTCCGTGGAGCCAGGGGCGGGGGAGCGTCGAACCCCAGCCCCACCGGCGATGGGGCCGGTGGAACGGGTGCCGGGCGTACGGCCGCCTGGGGCGCAGGGGTCCGGGCAGGGGCCGGAGCGGGTGGGGCCGGGGCGGCGGCCCCGGTTCCCGCGCCGCCGGCCTTGAGCAGGGCGTCCAGGGGCGCCAGGTGGGGCAGCTGGGCGGCGGTGACCAGCGCCAGCTCCACCACCACCCCGGGCAGGCTGGAATCCCGCAGGTCCCGTTCCCGCTGCAGCAGCAGCTGGAGCAAGCGGGCCCAGCGCAGGGTCTCGTGGGGCGCCGCGCCCCGGCGCAGGTCCGCTTCCATGCGGGTGTGGAAGGCCAGCATCAGCTCCCGCCAGAAGCTGATCCAGTCGGTGCCCAGGGAAGCCAGATCCCGGCAGCGGTCCAGGATGGCCCCGGTATCGCCCCCCAGGACCGCCTCCAGGATGGCCTGGATGCTCACCGCCGGGACGATGCCCAGCTGTTCCCGCACCAGCTCCTCCTCCACCCGGCCGCTGCCGGCGGCGATGACCCGGTCCAGGGTGGTGAGGGCGTCCCGCATGGAGCCCTGTCCTGCCTCGGCCAGCAGGCGCAGGGCGCCCTCGTCGAAGGTCACGCCCTCCAGCTGGCACACGTGCCTCAGGCGGCCTTCGATGACCGGCACCGGGATCAGGCGGAAGGGGAAGATCTGCACCCGGCTCTTGATGGTGTCGGGAACGTCCTGGAGCTCGGTGGTGGCCAGCACGAACACCGCGTGCGGCGGGGGCTCCTCCAGGATCTTGAGCAGGGCGTCGAAGGCGCTGCGGCTCATCATGTGCACTTCGTCGATGATGTAGACCCGGTAGCGGCAGAAGGCGGGGCGGGTCTGAACCTGCTCCCGCAGGGCCCGGGCGTCCTCCACCGAAGAGCGGGAGGCCGCGTCGATCTCCATGATGTCCAGGTTCTGGTCAGGCAGCTCGGCGGCCTGGCAGGGGCCGCAGACCCCGCACGGGTGGGGCGTGGGCCCTTCCACGCAGTTCAGGGCCCGGGCCAGGATCCGGGCGGTGGAGGTCTTGCCGGTGCCGCGCACCCCGGCGAACAGGAAGGCCTGGTGGTGGATGGCGCCGCCGTTGGCCTTGGCCCGCAGGAGCGCGTTGGTCAGGGCCTTGACGCTCACTTCCTGGCCCACCAGGTCGGACAGGAGGCGGGGGCGGTATTTCAGGGCGAGAGTGGTCATAGGAACGGTCATTCTCCCATGAACCTCGCCCGTGCGGAGAGCCAGATGCTGCCGGCCAGGGCGATGGCGACGGCGCCGGCCGTCAGGAGGAAGCCGGCCGGATAGCCGAAGCCGCTGATGACCATGCCCACGAGCGGGCCCGCAAGGAACAGGGACAGGTCGGGGAAGGCGCTGTAGAGACCGATGACCGAACCCCGGACCGAGGCGGGGAAAAGGTTGGTGGCTTCGACCCCGAGCGCCGGGAAGATGGGCGAGAAGCCGATCCCGGTCAAGGCGCAGCCGAGGTAGGCGAAGCGTTGCGAGTGGCCGAGGCCGAGCATGAGCAGTCCCGTCGCCTCGATGGCGAAGGAGACGATGGCGACCCGGAAACCGCCGAACCGGTTGATGCACCATTCGCACAGGAGGCGCGCCCCGACGAAACTGAGACCGTAGATCGTGAGCGAGAGCGCGGCTCCCTGCCAGCCCCGCCGCGCGAAATAGAGCGTGATGAAGGTGGCGATCACGCCGAAGCCGGTCCCCCCCAGCGCGAGCGCCAGGCCGAAGGGGGTGACGCGCAGGAACAGGTGCCCGCCCGGCACCCGCTTGCCGCTGAAGAGCGCCGTGGGCGCCATCCGGGTCGCGGCGAGGAAGCTGGCCATGCACAGGGCGAAGATGATGATGCCGACGGCCGTGAAGCCCCAGTGGGACGTGGCCAGGACGCCCAGGGGCGCGCCGGCGGCGAGGGCCGCGTAAGTGGCGACACCGTTCCAGGAGATGACCCGGGCCGCATGCTGGCCGCCGGCCCTGCCGATTCCCCAGATGGTGGAGCCCGTGGAGGTCAGGCTTTCGCCGGTGCCGAGGGCCAGGCGGCTGATGGCCAGCGTGCCGAGATTGAGCCAGAGGGAATGGCGCAGCAGGGCCGCCAGGGCCATGAGGGCGCCGCTGGCTGCGCAGGCGAGCATGCCGTAGCGGACGGTTTGCCGTGGTCCGATGGTATCCGACAGGTGCCCGGCCCGTGGCCGGCTCGCGAAGGTGGCGATGTACTGGAGGCTGACCAGGAGCCCCGCGAGGCCGGTGCCGATCCCCAGCTGGAGATGGAGGTAGGACGGGAGCGTGGCCAGCGGGACGCCGATGCAGAAGTAGGCGACGAAGGTGAAGCCGATGGCGGAAAGGATGCGCAGGTTGACGCTGGGGCCGGTCCTGGTCTGGGGCATGGCCTCCCTTTGGCTGACGGAAGCAAGGACAAGGCTGCAGGATAAAGGCTCGTCCGGGTCCCGGCCCAGGCGGCGCGCTCGGTCGGGACCCGGGTGAACGGTTGCAGAATCGGCGGCGCTGGACGCGCCGCCGGGGGAGGGGCGAAACGGGCTAGGCGACGGCGTGCATCTTCATGCGCCACGAGACGACGACCGAGAGCAGGCACCCGAGGGCCAGGTAGGCAGCGACCGGGTGCCACGATCCGTTGATTGCCAGCAGCGCGGTGGCGATGAACGGAGTGAAACCGCCGCAGATGACGCTGGCGACCTGGTAGCCGACGCCGGCCCCGCTGTAGCGGTACTCGGTGCCGAACATTTCGGTGAACAGGGGCTGCTGCACGCAGACGGTCATATCGTGCGCGATGTTGGCGAGCATCACCGACCAGATCACGATCCAGAGGGTAGAACGCGCTTCCATGGCCAGGAAGAACGGGATCGAGGAAAGCAGCCCGATCATCGCTCCGGTCAAATAGACGCGCCGGCGGCCGACATGGTCAGCCACCTTGGCGAAGAGCGGAATGGTCACGCAACTGACCGCGCCCACCGTAAGGGCGATGTTCAGGAACAGGTCGCGCGACATGTGGAGATTCTTGGTCGAGTAGGCCAGCGCGAAAGCGGTGACGATGTACATCGTGAACATTTCCGCCATGCGCAGCGCGATGATGAGCAGGAAGCTTTCGGGGTGTCTGCGCAGCGCCTCGAGCAATGGCATTTTCTTCTTTTCGCCGAGGACGACGACTTTCTGGACGAATTCCTGCGACTCCTCCATGCTCGTCCGGATCCACAACGCGATCAGCACCAGCACGACGCTGAACACGAAGGGAATGCGCCAGCCCCAGGACAGGAACGAAGGGTTGCTCAATGAATGGCTCAGGATGGATACGATGCCGGTGGCCAGGACCAGGCCAACGCCGTAGCCCACCTGCACGCCGCTGCTGTAGAACGCCTTCTTCCCCGACGGTGCGCTTTCCACGGCCAACAGGGCCGCGCCACCCCATTCACCGCCGACCGCGAAGCCTTGGATGGCCCGCAGCGTGACGAGCCCCAGCGGGGCGTACCAGCCGATGCTCTGGTAGGTCGGCAGGAAGCCTATCAGCGCCGTGGAAATCCCCATCATGCTGACGGTCAGCACGAGCATGCGCTTTCTGCCGAGGTGATCGCCGAAGTGGCCGAAGACGATGCCGCCCAGCGGCCGGAACAGGAACCCGACGCCAAAGGTGGCGAACGCTGCCAGCGTGCCGATGGTCGGGTCCTTGGTGGGGAAGTATTGAGAATTGAATACCAGCGCAGCGGTGATGCCGTAGAGCAGGAAGTCGTACCAGTCGACGACTGCGCCGACGAAGCTGCCCAACGCAGCCTTGCGTGACCTGCGCTCGGCATCCGACTGCGCCAGATCGAGGTTGATCCCCTTGGGACTGATGGTTGTGCTTGTTGCCATTGTTCGCCTCCGCGAGATTAAAAGGTGAATCAGGACTGGCTGCGTTATTTCCGACCGCCTCACTTCCGGTACTCGTTTATCGCCAAAGCGAGAAGCCCATCCGCCATGGCCGGGCCAAAGCCGAAGCAAAGGAGTGCCACAACAGGGTCACCACCACGTTGCCAGCGGCAGACCCAGGGTGTCTGGAAAGGCCGTATGAACGTGGATGGATTGTCGAAACCGCAATCCATGGATCAAGCGAATTGGGTGTCCAATTGTTGCCTCTGACCCAAGGCATTTAAAAATACTGAATTTATATGTGGTGCATAGCATGGCGATATGCCGGCCCCATTCCCCATGGAGCTCTCCAACACCCTTTGCTGTCAGTTCCGAGGCCTGCCTACTGGCGTTCCCGAAGAGCGGCGACGACGTCCTCCTCGGACACATTCCTCAGGACCACCGCCCGCCCGGCGGTGGTGGGCAGGATCCAGCGCGGAGCGTCGCCGAACACCTTCTTGTCTCTCTGGATGAGCTCCAGCAGCTGATGCTGTGCCACCTCCGGCATGCGCGTCGGCAGCTCCAGGTGCTGCAGCAGTTCGTCCAGGCGCTTCTCCACCCCCGCGTCGGCCAGGTGGAGCCGCACGGCCAGGTGCGCTTCCACCGCCATGCCGATGGCCACCGCTTCGCCGTGCAGCAGCGCGTAGCCGGTGGCGGTTTCCAGCGCGTGCCCCACCGTGTGCCCGTAGTTGAGCAGGATGCGGAACTGCCCCACGTCGCGCTCGTCGGCGGAGACCACCAGCGCCTTGAGCGCCACGCACCGGGCCACGAGGTGGGTCAGCGCCTGGCGGTCCAGGGCCTTGAGGGCTGCGACGTGGCCTTCCAGATGCTCGAGCAGGGTCGGGCCGATGGTCTCGTGCGGCATGAGCGAGCCTTCGAGCATGGCGTACTTGACGATCTCGGCGAAGGCCGCACGCGACTGGCGCACCGGCTCGTCGCGCACCAGCGACACGTCCGACCAGGCCAGGCGGGGGTGGTAGAAGGTGCCGATGAGGTTGCGCGCCCGTGCGTGGTTGAGGGCCGTCTTGCCGCCGATGGAGGTGTCCACCATCCCTTCCAGGGAGGCCGGCACCTTCACCAGCGCGATCCCCCGCATGTAGGTCGAAGCCACGAAGCCGCCCAGGTCGTCCACGGCGCCGCCGCCCACCACCACCAGCAGGTCGTCGCGGCGCACGCGCTGGTCGAGCAGCCAGTCGTAGATGGCGCTGGCCTCTGCCAGCGTCTTGAGACGCTCGTCGGACCCCACTTCGCGAACGTGGATCGCCAGTTCCACCGCCTGCAGCGTGTCGCGCACGGCGTCGCCCAGCCGCGCCCAGGCGTTGGCGTCGGTGAGGACGGCCGCGTTCCGGGCCTGGGGAAAGAGGCGCCGGACCTGCCCGCCCAGGGAGGCCAGGTGGTTCCAGCCCACGACCGCCTGATAGGGCCATGGGCCGGCCGCCACCACCACCGGAGGCGGGAGGTCGGGATTGAGCGAGTGGCGCAGCGGTACGGCCGGTACATCGAACATCGCCGGCGGTGCCGGCGTGGTCTCGAGCAGTTGTACGGCCCGCACCACCTCGGCCGTGACCTGTTCCGGAGTGAGGCGATCCGTATGGACCGTCCAGTCGGCCAGCGCGTAGGCCGACTGGCGGCTGTGCTTCAGCGCCCGGATCTGGTCGACCGGATACACGGCGTCCAGCATCGGCCGGATCGCGTCCGGGGCCCCTTGCTGCAGCTGGCGCTGGATGCGGGCGTTGAGCGCCTCCGGCCGGCCCTCCAGGGTGATGACCCAGCCCGTCCTGGCCATCAGCCGGCGGTTCTCGACCCGGACGACGGCGCCGCCCCCGGATGCGACGACGAACGGGGCCGATCCGGAGACCTCGCGCAGCGCCTCCGCCTCCCGAAACCGGAACCCGGTCTCGCCCTCGCGCTGGAAGATGACCGGGATGGTCATCCCGCTCCGTTCCACGATGACCTGGTCAAGGTCGTACACGGGCCAGTTCAGTTCCTTCGCCACGGCCTGGGCGATGGTCGACTTGCCCGTGCCGCTGAAACCGATGAGATAGATGCCGCGCGCCGCCACCCAGTCCTCCCAGGCGAACCGGACAATCCCTGCCCGCCCTCGTGGAAGGCTTGATCCTACTGCCGTTCGGCGCACGCGTCGATCAGTACTCCAGCTTGGCCACCGAACGGAGTTCTTCCGGCGTCGCGGTGCCGAAGCCGAAAAATTCAAGATAGGCGGGGATCATCTCGAACAGCATGTCGGTGCCCACCTGGAACCGGCATCCGCGCTCCTGCGCCGCCTTCAGCAGCGGGGTGATTTCGGTCTTCATGACCACCTCGCCCACGAAGGTCTCCGGCGCCAGGCGCGAGACGTCGCAGGGCAGGGGGTCGCCCGGCCTCGACCCGAGCGGGGTGCAGTTCACGACCAGGTCGTAGCCGGCCGGGTCCGTGGAGGTGAGCCTCACTTCGAGATCGGGATAGTGCGCCCTCAGCCGCTCCGCCAGGCCTGCGGCCGACTCCGCGAAGATGTCGAACAGGGAGATGGAGGCGCTGCCGCCGGCGGCCAGCGAGGCCGCGATCGCCGAACCGACGCCGCCCGAACCGATCACCAGGCATTTCGCGCCCCGGCAGGCGAAGCCCTTGCGCTGCAGTCCGCGCAGGAAGCCCGTGCCGTCGAACATGTCGCCCAGCAGGGTGCCGTCGGGCCGCTTCAGGATGGCGTTGGCCGATCCGGCGATCCTGGCCGTCGTCGAGCATTCGTCCATGAGCGCCATGGTCGCGATCTTGTGCGGCATCGTGACCAGCGCGCCGTGGATGTTGCTCAACCTGAAGATGGCTTTCAGCGAGACCGGGTAGTCCTCGGGCTTGACCCCCATCGGCACCACCCTCGCGTCGATCCCGTGCTGGTCGAACCACGGATTGTAGATGTAGGTCGCCTTGACGGTTTCGGTGGGATAGGCGAGGAGTGCAATCAATTTCGTCTTGCCGCTGATCATGCTGTCCTCCTGTTGATGAATCTGGTTTTCCTGCTCCTGGAGGGCGCGCCGAAGGCCGGCATGGCCGCCCAGGCCAAATCCACGCTCACAGCAAAGTAATACTAAGTGCTTTCCTAGCTGATGTTGCCAGTCACCGACCGGCCGACCGTAGTCAGCGCGACGCGCAGATCTTCAATGGGAATCTGCCCCGGCGCGGAACTGGATTTGCCGACGGCGAAGGTCACGGCGGAGCCGAAGACACCGCCGACGATGCGCGACACGGCACCAAAGCCTCCCATGGACATGCCGATCAGCGGGATCCCGGCTGCCCCGCTGGCCCGCCACATGGCGCCGAGCAGCGTCAGCACGTCCTCGGGGCTCTTGGGCATGGCGGCCACTTTGCCGATGTCAGCGCCCAGCCGCTCGGCCTCCAGGAACTTGCCGGTGAGGAAGGCCGCATCGGGCGTCGATTGGAAGTTGTGGTACGACATGATCATCGCCACATCGTTGGCGCGCGATGCCTGGCGCAGCTGGGCGAGCTCATGGGGCGGATTGCTCAGTTCGTAGTCGATGATGTCCACGCAACGGGCGGTGCAGACGGCCTCAAGCAGCTTCACGACGGCGGCGCTGTCGAGCGTGATGCGCTCGCCCCCCTCCTTCATCGAGCGGCAGGTGAAGATGATCGGAATGGCGCCAGCGGCCTTCCTGATGCGGCCGGCGACCTCGATGACCGTCACGGCGTTGCCGATGGCCTCGAAGAAATCCACACGCCATTCGAGGAGGTCCGGTTGCTTCGGCAGGACCACCCTCAGCTCGTCGAGCACCGCCTCGGGCGTCTTGCCTACGAGAGGGGTGCAGATGAGGGGCTTGGCTCCGTCACCGATCGGCTGGCCATGGAGATGGATGCTTTTCATGAGCGCTGCCTTTCTTTCCAGGTGAAGTTGCGCAAGATGCCCCTGGAGATGATTCCTGGATCCATCAGGATTAGGGGCAGTACACGGTTCGCGTCAACAATAACAAAATAGACGTGGATGGATTGTCGGATCCGCAAACCAACGGTCAAGCGAAATGGGGTGTCCAGTAGATACCGCCAAACGATGGAAGCCTGGGAATACTGTTTTTATATGTATTGCATACCATGTCGATATACTCACTAAAGGTTGCCTTAATAGGTGCTTCCAGGACCGGGGGAGGTTGTGCCCCAGGGCCCAGCGACCAAGGGGCGCCAGGCCTCGGGCCGGGGACCCGTCCTGACGGGTCCCCAAGGCGGGCCCAGCCGAAACCCTGGTTGCCAGAATTGATTAAATATTGTTTATTTGGGGGATGCCCGCCCTGAAAGCTCCCCTGTCGCGCGGCTCCTCCGTGGCGCTGCTGGTGGCCGGGGCCTTCTTCATGGAGAACCTGGACGGCACGGTCATCATCACGGCCCTGCCGCAGATGGCGCGCTCCTTCCACGTCTATGCCCTGGACCTGAACATCGGGGTGTCGGCCTACCTGCTGACCCTCGCGGCCCTGATCCCGGCCAGCGGATGGGTGGCGGACCGCTGCGGCCTGCGCACCGTCTTCGCCAGCGCCATCGTGGTCTTCACCGCGGCCTCGATGCTCTGCGGCCTGTGCCAGTCCCTCACCGCGTTCACCCTCGCCCGCATCCTCCAGGGGGCGGGGGGCGCCATGATGGTGCCCGTGGGCCGGCTGGCCGTGCTCCGGACCACCGAGAAGCACGAGCTGATCAACGCCATCGCCACCATCACCTGGCCCGGCCTGGCCGCGCCCCTGCTGGGCCCGCCCCTGGGCGGCTTCATCACCACCTACGCGTCCTGGCACTGGATCTTCTTCCTCAATGTGCCGCTTGGGGTCGCCGCCCTGGCGGCGGCGCTCCGGCTGCTGCCCCAGGGGCGGGAGCCGGAGCGGCCCTTCGACGGCATCGGCTTCGTCCTCACCGGCGCGGCCTGTTTCGCCCTGGTCTACGGGCTGGAGTTGGTGGGCCGCGACCAGGCTTCCCACCGCACCGTGGCCGCGGTGCTGCTGGGCACCGCCGCCATCTGGGGGGCCGCATGGATCCATGCCCGGCGGCAGGCGCACCCCCTGATGGACCTGCGGGCCATGCGCCTGCGCAGCTACGCGGTGACCATCCTGGGCGGCTCCTGTTTCCGGATGGCCATCGCCGCCATCCCGTTCCTGCTGCCGCTGCTGTTCCAGATCGGGTTCGGCCTGGACAGCTTCAGGGCGGGGACGCTGGTGCTGGCGGTGTTCGCCGGCAACCTGGTCATGAAGCCCATGACCACGCCCATCCTGCGCCGGTTCTCCTTCCGCGCCACGCTGCTGGTCAACGGCGGCCTGAACGCCGGCCTCATCTTCGCCTGCGCCCTGCTGACCCCGGCCACCCCGGTCGCGGCCATCGTCGCCCTGTTGTTCGCCAGCGGCCTGACCCGCTCCATGCAGTTCACCGCCCTCAACACCCTCGCCTTCGCCGAGGTGCCGGAGGGCTGGATGAGCGGCGCCAACACCGTGTTCAACATGGTCCAACAGCTATTCATGGCCATGGGCATCGCCCTCGGCGCCGTGGCGCTCAGGATCGCCGGCCTGCTGAGCCCGGGCGCGGCTCCGGGGGCCATTCCCCTGGGCCATTTCCGCGCGGCCTTCGTCATCATCGGCGCCATCTCGCTGCTCGGCTCCCTGGACGTGCTCGGCCTCGATCCCGCGGCCGGAGACAATGTCCGCCTGCGCAAGAGCCTGCCCCAGTGAGGGAGGCTCCGTCAGACCCTTTTTAAGGCTCCGAATCCTCCCTGACTGGGGGTATTATTCCTGCACACACAGCGGGGTGGGAATTTGGATACGAAACGGCTGGTGTATTTCTGCACGATCGTCGAGCAGGGGCAGATCAGCCGGGCCGCGAAGATCCTGAACATCTCCCAGCCGCCCTTGAGCAAGCACCTCAAGGATCTGGAGGACGAACTGGGCGTGGAGCTCATCCTCCGGAAGGGGCATTTCTGGCAGGTTACGGAAGCCGGGAAGGTGCTTTACGAGCGGGCGCGACAGGCACTGAACCAGCTCACGGAGATCCCGATGGAGGTCCGGAACGCCGCGGGCGGTTTCACGGGCCGGATATTCGTGGGGGTCTCCATGTCCTTCATGGCCTACTTCACGGAAGTTGTGCCGAGGCTTTCCGCCAAGTTCCCGCTTCTCCAGTTCCGCGTTTATGTGGCCGATAGTACCACCCTTGAAGAATACATTGAGTCCAGGAAGCTGGACTTCGCGATCGTTCTGCTGCCGACGAAGAAGGACATCTTCGACGTCCAAACGCTTCCGATGGACCATTTCTGCGTCGTGTATCCGGACGGCTTGATCACCTTGCCGGCCGATGGGTCGTTCGGAGTCCAGGTCCTGCAGGACATCCCGCTGATGTTCCTGAGGCTTTGGCACGGGGGGAGGACCTACGACCAGCTGCGCAGGGAATTCCAGAGGCATGGAATCGCGCCGCGCATCTTCCTGGACACCCCGAACATCAGCGTGGTGCTGGGGGCCCTGGACGCCGGGGCGCGCGCAGCGGCCATCCTCCCGATGAACGAGGTTCCCAAGCACTACCATGAGCGGTACCGGGTCCGTAAACTCGAAGGCATCCTGGACGGCATCCAGCCCGCCATCATCAACCTTCCGGACCGCTACCTGACGCCTGCGGCCCAGGAGGTGATGCGGGAGGTCCTGCACGGAACCGTCCGGTCCGGCACGTAAGGGTCCCCCGGACCTGCTCCCCTGGGGGATTCAGCATATCGATTTGTTATACCAAGCATATCTTATCGGTATTCGGTGGGTCTTGAGGTGAGGGGTATAGTCAATACATTCCGTTCCGTTTGAGTCCTGGATCGTTTCTTGCTGGTTTCAGGACTTTTATATCGCCGTACTGCGCCTTTTCGTCCATGCCGTGTCCTGCGGGACCAGGCGTGGAGGGTTGTACTGGCCACCGTTTCAACCAGAAGGCAGTTCAACTCTGTTCTGTTGCAAGGTCCCAGCAGAACGCCACCAGGTCCGTCGGGACCGCCAAGGGAGGACAAATGCTTACCCAGCCAGCCACAGCTCCTGCCGATAGTTCGAAGGAGCCCGAACCCATCCGGACTCCGAGGAAGGCGGCGATCGCCGCGTGGATAGGCAGTGCGCTCGAGTACTACGACTTCTTCGTCTACGGCACCGCCGCCGCGCTCATCTTCGGGAAGCTGTTCTTCCCTTCCAAGGATCCCATGGTGGGCACGATCGCCGCGCTGGCGACGTTCGGCGTCGGCTACGTCGCCCGCCCAATCGGGTCGTTCTTCCTGGGCCACTTGGGCGACAAGTATGGCCGGAAGAAGGTCCTCATCCTCACCCTCATCCTGATGGGCATCTCCACCTTCCTGGTGGGCTGTCTCCCGACCTACCAGCAAGTGGGCATCGCCGCGCCGATCCTGCTGGTCGTCTGCCGCCTCCTGCAGGGGCTCTCCGCCGCCGGTGAGCAGGCGGGCGCCAACTCCATGTCGCTGGAGCACGCCCCCGCGAACCGCCGCGCCTTCTTCACCAGCTGGACCCTCAGCGGCACCCAGGGCGGACTCATCCTGGCGACGCTGGTGTTCCTCCCCATCGGCTCGATGCCGGAAGCGCAGCTCCTCAGCTGGGGTTGGCGGGTGCCCTTCTTCTTCAGCGTCGTGGTCGTCGGCGTAGGCCTGTGGATCCGGCGGTCGCTGGAAGAAACGCCGGCGTTCAAGGCGGCCCAGAAGGCGCCGAAGAAGGTCAAGCTGCCCGTCGCCGTGCTGTTCCGCGAGAATCCCCTGGACGTGGTGAAGATCATCTTCGCCTGCTTCTACTCGGTGATCAGCACGGTGTTCGCGGTCTACACGCTGTCCTACGGGGTCAACCAGATGCACATCGCGAAGGCGACGATGCTGACCGTCGTGGTCCTGGCCAACGTCATCGCGCTCGGCGCGATCCCGCTCTGGGCGATGGTCGCCGACCGCGTCGGGCGCAAGCCGATCTTCCTCACCGGGACGCTCGGGTGCGCGGTGCTGATCTGGCCGTTCCTCTGGAGCATCCAGAGCGTCAACATTCCGCTCATCTTCGTGCTCGGCCTGCTCCTGTCGGGCGTCGTCTACAGCGCCAACAACGGCATCTGGCCGGCGATGTTCAACGAGCAGTTCGACACGCGCTACCGGCTGTCCGGGACGGCCATCGGGACCCAGATCGGCTTCGCCCTGGGCGGGTTCGCGCCGGCCATCGCCGGGGGCCTCATGAAGTCGGGCGGCTGGACCGCGGTCGCCTTCTTCACGAGCGTGACCGCGATCATCTCGGCCATCGCCGCCATGACCTTCCGGGAGACCTACAACGTGCCGATGGAGGAACTGGGCAAGAAGCGCGGGTAACGACCGGCGTCACCCATGGGCCGGGTATCGACGGAGGAGCGTGGCCTCGTTGCAACGGCCACGTCCCCGTCGATGCCCGGCCTCTGGATGGCCGCCGTCCGGCACGATCCGCCAGCCAGCATATCGGTCTTATATACTATGCATACATAAACGGTATTTAATGAATTTTTGGCTCACTGGTAACCTGGGTTCCGTTCGGGTCTTGGATCGTGTATGGCTTCCTTCAGGATTGTTCAGACCGACATACCCCGCCTTTCCGTCCCTGCCAAGGCGCGCGGAATCGTCTGCCGATGCATTTTCCTGCGGGGTCGCGGGCGCGCATCCCTGAAGGGCCGCTGAATCAGCAGATCTTGGAATCACCACACCCACACAAGGAGGAAACACCATGGCCGCAACCGAAACGCAGAAGCCGCTCACTGCCGAGCAGCAGCAGGAACTGGATGAGGTGTTCGAGCGCGCAGCGAAGGCGCTGGCCGTCATCGAGACCTACGACCAGGCGCGGGTGGACCGTCTCTGCCAGGCCGTGGCCTGGGCCGTGGCCAACAAGAAGACGTTCACGCGCCTGGTGGCGATGGGCATCGAGGAGAGCCGGCTCGGGGATCCCGAGAGCCGGATGGGCAAGCGCATGAAGATCCGCGGCGTCCTGCGCGACGCCCTGCGCCAGAAGAGCGTGGGCGTCATCGAGGAACTCCCCGAGAAGGGCCTCGTCAAGTACGGCAAGCCGGCGGGGATCGTGGCCTGCATCGTGCCGACGACCAACCCGGACCTGACTCCCGCCGGCAACGCCATCTACGGCATCAAGGCGCGCGACGTGGTCATCTTCTCCCCCCACCCCCGGTCCAAGAAGACCTCCTTCGAGACCGTGCGCCTGATGCGGGAAGCCCTGGAGCGCGAAGGGGCTCCGGCGGACATCCTGCAGTGCCTGACCAAGGTCAACATCCCCATGTCCCAGGCGCTGATGGCGCGGGCGGACGTGATCATCGCCACCGGCGGGCAGCCGATGGTCAGGGCCGCGTACAGCTCCGGCACCCCGGCGTACGGAGTGGGCTCCGGCAACTCCACGATGATCATCGACGAAACCGCCAACATCGAAGAAGCGGCGCGCAACACCCGGCTCTCCAAGACCTCTGACTACGGTTCCGGCTGCTCCGCCGACGGCAACCTGATCATCGAGGAAAGCATCTTCGACAAGTTGGTCGCCCAGCTGAAAGCCGAGGGCGGCTACCTCGCCTCCCCCGAGGAGAAGGAACTCCTGCGCAAGGCCATGTGGGACGCCGAAGGGCACCGGACGCCCGACACCGTGGCCATCGCTCCGCAGAAGCTGGCCGCCGCCGCCGGATTCTCCATCCCCGCCGACCGCAAGTTCATCATGGTCCACGGCGACGGCATCGGCAAGCAGCACCTGTTCTCCAGCGAGAAGCTCACCACCCTGCTGGCGCTGTACAAGTACAAGGGCTTCGACCAGGCCCTCGGAATGATGCAGGGCATCTACAACGTCGGCGGGAAAGGCCATTCCTGCGGCATCTACTCCTTCAACGCCGACCACATCCACCGCCTGGGGCTCGCCGCGCCGGTGTCCCGGATCATGGTCCGCCAGCCCCAGTCCAAGGCCAACGCCGGCGCCTTCAACAACGGCATGCCCATGACGTCCAGCCTGGGCTGCGGGACCTGGGGCGGGAACATCATCTCCGAGAACGTCCATCTCAAGCATTACATGAACACCACTTGGGTTTCCGTGCCGATCAAGGAGGACAAGCCCTCGGATGACGAGCTGTTCGGCCCCTTCTACGACGCTGCCCTGGAAGACGACATCTGGTAACGCGATTGGCGAATCAGCCAGCCTGCACTCCGACCCGAGGGTTGAACGATCAAAGGAGCGACGCCATGGAAGACCTCATTTCCAACCAGTTGGTTCATTACCTTGAAGCGCGTGGCGTGGAACACGTGTTCGGCCTGTGCGGGCACACCAACATCGCAGTGCTGGCCGCCCTTTCCCAGAGCAAGAAGATCAAGTTCGTCAACACCAGGCATGAGCAGATCGCCGCCCATGCCGCCGACGGCTACGCGCGGGCGACCCGCAAGGCGTCGGTCCTGCTGACGCACTTGAGCCCCGGCCTGACCAACGCCGCCACGGGAGTGGCCAACGCTTCGCTGGACTCCGTTCCCATGGTGGTGATCGCCGGCGACGTGCCGACCCACTATTTCGGGAAGCACCCGCACCAGGAGGTCAACCTGCACGCGGATGCTTCCCAGATGGAAATCTACCGGCCGTTCGTCAAGCGCGCCTGGCGCGTGGACTCGGCCCATCTGTTCCCGGAGATCCTCGAGAAGGCCTTCATTCTCGCCGAGAGCGGGCGCCCCGGGCCGGTGCTGATCGACGTGCCCATGGACATTTTCTCCAAGAAGATCGACACGGCCCTGTTCGAGCGCGTGCTGGCCAACCAGAGGCAGGTCGCCAAACCGTGCCTCGACGAGGGCACCGCCGAGCGGATCGTCAAGACGCTCCTGGAGGCCAGGACTCCGCTCCTCTACGTGGGCGGAGGGATCATGCTGGCCGACGCCATGACCGAACTGCGCGCGTTCGCCGAGCACCTGGACCTCCCCGTCGCCCACACCCTGATGGGCAAGGGGGCCCTTGCGGACGACCACCCGCTGATCCTCGGCATGACCGGCTTCTGGGGCACCAAGTTCATCAACGACAAGTGCAAGGGGGCCGATTGGATCCTGGCCCTGGGGACCCGCTTCTCCGAGGCGGACTGCAGCTCCTGGGAGGCTGAATACACCTTCAACTTCCCGCCGACCCAGCTGATCCACATCGATATCGACCCGTCCGAGATCGGGCGGAATTATCCGGTCGCCTTCGGCGCCGTCGCCGACCTGAAGTCCGCGCTGGGGGCCCTGCTGAAGGCCGCACGCAGGCTCGCCCCGAACGGGGTCAGGCGACCGGGGCTCCTGGCCGAGATGGCCGCCAACCGCGCGGACTTCGTCGCCGGCCGGCGGGAGAATATGGAGAGCGACGCCTGGCCGATGAACCCCGAGCGCATCCTGGCCGACCTGCGCCTGGCGCTGCCCCGCAACTCCATCATCTGCACGGACGTCGGCTGGAACAAGAACGGTCTCGCCCAGCAGTACCCGGTCTTCGAGCCCGGCACCATCTTCACGCCGGGCGGCTTCGCGACCATGGGCTTCGGCTCGCCGGCCGCGCTGGGCGCCAAGCTGGCCCTGCCGGACCGCGTGGTCGTGGCCCTGGTGGGGGACGGAGGGTTCGGCCAGAACCCGGCCGCCCTGGCCACCGCCTTCGTCGAGGACATCCCGGTGATCTGGGTGATCATGAACAACCACGCCTTCGGCACCATCGCGGGCCTGGAGCTCGCCCACTTCGGGACGACCTTCGGGACCGTGTTCGAGAAGGGCGGCGAGAGCTGCTCGCCCGACTTCGCCGCCATCGCCAGGGCCTATGGCGTCGAAGGGGTCCGGATCGAAGCGGCCGCGGAGCTGAAGCCTGCCCTCGAGCGGGCGATCCAGATGAAGCGGCCCGTGGTGATCGATGTGCACATGAAGAACATCCCGACCCCCACGGCCGGCCACTGGAACATCATGGACATCTACTCGCCCGGCCGCAAAGTGCACCACGTCGCCACCGACAAGTAAGCAAACTCTCTGTCTGTCATAGGTACGGCACAGCGGAGGCTGGGGCCGCAGAACGCTGGATCACAACTCACCCTAGGGAGGGTACGTCCATGGCTTCCCAGTATTCCCTTGCCCACCTGACTGTCCTCGGCTGCCCTCCGCCTGAAATGACCTACATCGCGGCCCGGGCCGGCTACGACTTCGTCAGCCTGCGTCCCATCTTCATGGGGCTGCCAGGCGAGCCGAACTACGCGCTGGCCGACAATCCTGCGATGCTGAAGCAGACCAAGCGGGCGCTTGCGGAAACGGGGATCAAACTCTACGACATCGAGCTGGCCCGCGTCTACGACCATATGCACCCCACCAAGTATCTGCCGGCCATGGAAGTGGCGGCCGAACTGGGCGGCCGTGCGGTGCTCTCGAGCATCTGGACGGAGGAACGGGACTACGCCATCGACATGTTCGGCCGGTTGTGCGACCTGGCCAAGCCCTTCGGCCTGACCGTCGACCTCGAGTACGTGCCCATCGCCGGCGTGCGCTCCCTCGCGGATGCGGTCCAGGTCCTCACGGCCGTGAAGCGGGACAACGCCGGGCTGATGGTCGACACCCACCACTTCCAGCGTGCCGGAGACCGGGTCGAGGCCCTCGACGCACTGCCGCGGGAGTGGTTCCACTTCGCCCACCTGTGCGATGCGCCCGCGGAGATTCCCGCCGACCGGGACGAGCTGACCCGCATCATGAGGGAGGGGCGGCTCTACCTGGGCGAAGGCGGGATCGACGTGGCGGGCATCCTGAAGCACCTGCCCGAAGTGGTCTACTCGATCGAACTGCCGAACCTTGCCTATGTCCGTGAAATCGGCTACGCGGAACATGCCTGCCGATGCCTGGAAACGGCCCGGGCCTACGTGAAGGCGAACGTGGGCGAGCGTCATTTGACCGGATGCCCCTCGTAACCAACAACCCAATTCTCAGGAGGCTTCGATGATAAGCGGAAAGACCACCCTCATCGCGCACATCGGCTATCCCACCACGACCTTCAAGGCCCCGATGATCTACAACCCCTGGTTTGAGAAGCATGAGATCGACGCGGTGGTCATTCCGATGGGAGTCAAGGCTGAGGACTACCCCAACGCGTTGCGGACCATCTTCAAGTTCACCAATGTCCACGGCGCACTCATCACAATGCCGCACAAGGTGACCACGGTGGGGCTTGCGGACGAATGCACCGTCACCGCCAAGATCGCCGGGTCGGCCAACGCCCTCCTCAAGCGCCCTGACGGCACGTTGCTGGCCGACATGTTCGACGGCACGGGTTTCACGCGCAATGTCCAGCGGAAAGGCTTCACCCTGAAGGGAGCCCGGTGCCTTGTGGTAGGCTCCGGCGGCGTCGGGTGCGCCATCGCCGCTTCCCTCGCCGCGGACCAGATCGGATCGATCGCACTGTTCGACACCCGGGAAGCAGCCGCCACGGCTCTCGCCGGCCGGTTGACCACGAACTACCCCAAACTCGAAGTGAAGCTCACCTCTTCGGACCCCGCGGGCTATGACCTGGTCGTCAATGCGACCCCGATGGGCATGAACCCCGAGGACCCGATGCCCTTCGACGTTTCAAGGCTGTCGCCCTCGACCTTCGTCGGCGAGGTGGTGATGAAGACCGAAATCACCCCCCTGCTCCGCTGTGCCCGGGAGATCGGTTGCCGCTACTCGGTCGGCACCGACATGCTGTTCGAGATGATCCCCGCCTACCTGGAATTCTTCGGCTTCGGCACGTCCACGCCGGACGAACTCCGTTCGGTGGCCAGGATCAAGTACCTGACGGGGTCCTGCGCGTCCCTGTTAATGAATTAGACAAGAAACCCCCCGGGACGAGATGAAAGCGGGCGCGCCCTTGACCGCCGCCTCGCGTTGGGTTATCGTCTTGGCACCCGAGGTCCCATGCTCACCTTCACCTTCACCTATGCCTACGCCTACCGCTGGTTTACCGGCGGCGGACTGGTCATGGGAGGGGCGCGGAGCTAGACGACAGCCCGAAGGATTTCCCACCAACCCGTCCGCCGCATCCTGGGGACGGGTTTTCTGCATGGACCTTCCCGTTTCCAGGCGCCGGCGGCCAGCACCCGGAGCCCCCATGACCCCCAAACCTGCGTCCAGACCGCCCGCGCCCATCCGCCAAGGGATCGATGCAGCGGACCGTCGATGGATCCTGATCCTGGCCCGCCCCTTCGACGCCGACCAGCAGTTCGAGCCGCCCTCGATCGCCGAGACCCTGACCATCGAACAATGCGGTTTCCCCAGGACCTACACCCTCAATGACGGGCTGGGGCCGGACCGCGGGTCACCAGCCCTCGAACAGGCCAGGCTGCTGGATCAGCGCCGGGATGCGGAGCGGCGCGGCCTCCCGGGTTTCGCCCTGGCGCCGCCTGCGTGAAGCGGCCTCGGCGGGGAAGGCGGACTGGAGCGCCTGGCGCACCGCGTCCAGGTAGTCCGGCCCCAGGATGTACAGCCAGCCGTGGCGCGCCAGCAGGGCATGGAACGGGTCGTCGCGCAGCAGCCGGAGCGGTCCGGCCCAGGCTCCGGAGGCGCCGCTGGCCGCCGCGCGCCGGGCGAACACGGCCGGGTCCTGCATGGGCATGAGCGGAGTGGCGGCCACCGTCACCCGCACTCCGCCCCGAGCCAGCCGCTCCACCGCCGCCCAGCGGGAGGGGATGGGGGGAGCCTTGGGCTCGGTCGCCTGACGCACGGTGTCGTCGTCGGTGGGGATGGAGAACCCCACCGAGAGCCGGCCGCCGAAGGCCTTCAGCAGGTCCAGGTCCTGCAGCGCCAGGGGCGAGCGGGTGTGCACCAGCACCCGGGTGGTGGGGCACTGCAGCAGCACCTCCAGGCAGCGGCGGGTGAGGCGGAATTCCCGCTCCAGGGGCTGGTAGGGGTCGGTGGCCGTGGCCAGGAACACCGATTGGCCGTGCAGGCGGTGGCGCTGGGCCCACAGGAGTTCCGGCGCGTTGAGCTTGGGCACCGCCCAGGTGCCCCATTCGTCCCGTCCATGCAGGGCACCGGGCCCGCCGCCGGGCACCGGCTGGGGATAGTCCCGCACGTAGCAGTAGCGGCAACCGTACCCGCAGCCCCGGTAGGGGCTCAGGGCGAACCCGAAACCGTAGCGCTCGTCCCGCTGGGGGCGCAGGATGCTGCGGGCTTCCTCCGGTTCCACCAGGAGGCCGTGGAACAGGGCTGGGGGCGCTTCGGGCGGAAACAGCGGGGAAGCCATACCGGCATTATTCGTCTTTTTTTCGTGGCGTCAAGGTTTGTTGCCATTCTCGACGCTTCGTGCACCATTAGGAGGCAATCGACCATAGCCCGATCCGTTCTTTCCTTTCCTTCGCCTCGGGCCGAGCGAAGGTTCTAAAATCCCCATAACTCCCTGGACCGCTCCCACTTCCGGACGTCCAGGTCCGCGCTCCGGTGCGAAAGGTGAATCCATGCAACACTTGAAAGGCAAGGCAGTCGTTGCCCAGGGCGGCGGTCCCACCGCGGTCATCAACCAGAGCCTGGTGGGGCTGGTCCAGGAGGCGCGCAAGTGGCCGTTCATCACCCACGTGTACGGCGCCCGGTCCGGGGTGCGGGGCATCCTCAACGAGGATTTCCTGAACCTTACCCTGGCCACCCCGCACAACCTGGCGATGGTGGCCGCCACGCCGTCCTCGGCCCTGGGCTCCACCCGGGACAAGCCGGACGCGGAGTACTGCGCGCGCATGGTGGCCGTGTTCCAGAAGCACGATGTGCGCTACTTCTTCTACATCGGCGGCAACGACTCGGCGGAGACCTGCCGGATCGTCGCCAGCTACGCCCGGGAGATGGCCTACGACCTGCGGGTGATCCACGTCCCCAAGACCATCGACAACGACCTGCGGGTCACCGACCACTGTCCCGGCTTCGGTTCCGCCGCGCGCTTCGTCACGTCCGCCTTCGCCTGCCTGGACCTGGACAACTTCGCCATCCCGGGGGTGTTCATCGGCGTGGTCATGGGCCGCAACGCGGGCTGGCTGACTGCGTCGTCCGTGATGGCCCGCCGGGACCCCAAGGACGGTCCGCACCTCATCTACGTCCCCGAGCGGGAGTTCGACACGGACCGGTTCCTGGGCGACGTGCAGCGGGTCTACGACCAGCACGGCCGCTGCGTGGTGGCCCTGTCCGAGGGCATCGTCGACGCCAAGGGCCAGCCCGTGCTCATGTCCCTGCAGGGCGAGGCGGAAGTGGATCCGTTCGGCAACGTGCAGCTCTCCGGGCGCGGCACCCTGGGGGACGCCCTGAGCGACCAGATCAAGCAGAAGCTCAAGATCAAGCGGGTGCGGTGCGACACCTTCGGCTACCTGCAGCGGTCGTTCCTGGGGGTGGTCTCCGATACGGACGTGATGGAGGCCCGGGACGTGGGCGAGACGGCGGTGCACTTCGCCTCCAGCAAGGAGGAGAACGGATCGGTGGCGATCCGGCGCACCGGGGACTATTCGGTGGATTATTTCCTCACCCCCCTGGAGACCGTGGCGGCGGACATCAAGCCCTTGCCGCCCGAGTACCTCAAGGCCGGCCACGACATCGCCGACAGCTTCCGGGACTACGCCCGGCCCCTCATCGGCACCATCCCCTACTTCGACCGGCTCATCGCTCCGCCGGTGCCGTTGGAGCGCTGACGGGCCGGCCCCGCGGCGGTATGCTGGCAGCACCGTCTGTCCGGGTGTCGCCATGTGTTACCTCCGCTCCGTCCTGGCTCTATGCACCGCCCTGTACCTGGGCGCCCAGGAAAGCCTGGCCTTGCGCCTGCCGCCGCCCGCGGACGGCGGCCAGACCCTCGGCGCGGCCCTGGCGGGGCGCCGGACCGTGCGCACCCTGGTCGGCCCCGGCCTGTCCCTGAAGGAGGCCTCCCAGCTGCTGTGGGCGGCCCAGGGAGAGAACCGCCCCGGCCGGCGCACCGTGCCGTCCGCCCGCGCCAAGTACCCCCTGGAGCTGTACCTGCTCACCGAAGGGGGGGAGGGCCTGGCGGCGGGCTTCTACCAGTACCAGAGCGCCGGGCACCAGCTGCGGAAGCAGAGTGAAGGCACCCCCAAGAGCGTGCTGGGCGCCATCAAGGGCATGCAGTCCTGGATCCCCGCCGCCCCGGCGGTGTTCGTGCTGGCCGGGATGCCGACGCGCATGGACCCCTCGGGCAAGGGCCAGGCCATCTCCTGGACCTACTACGAAGGGGGAGCCGCGGCCCAGTGCCTGCTGCTCCAGGCCGCGGCCCTGGGGCTGGGCGCCGGCACCGCCGGCGGGGTGGACATGGCAGCCCTGGGCCAGGCGCTGAAGCTGCCGGCGGGGGTTCAGGTGCTGATCCTGCTGCCGGTGGGTCGGGAGAAGAGCGGATCCTAGCTCCAATACGGTAGGCACAGTCAATAGGTGCAGTACGTTCCCTCGGCCGGCGATCCTGCGGTCAGGCCGAACAGCGCCAGGGCGGAGGTCGCCGTGCCGTTCCCGCGGACGGCCAGGAGCCCCAGCAGGATCCATGGGACACGCAGGAGCCGGCACTGGTTCCCAGGGTGCTGCAGCCAGTGGGGCCTGTGGCGGCCGGCTGGGGGTGGGCTGGTGCGGGAGCTGAGGCGTTCTGGAATTTGAATTAATTATTGTTTATTATTTTTTCTCAAGTCCTGGGTTGGGCTTGACCCTAGAAATTTGATGAAAATCATTCCTGTTTTTAAATTAAAATTCTTCAAAATCGCCTTGACAATAATTTATTTAAATTAATATTTTATTAATTCGTGACCCTAGAGCTGTCCGCCTTCTTCGGGACGCCCTTGGCGGAACGTACCTTCTCAAGGAGTTGAAATGAAGAGAAACAAAGGCTTCACCCTTTTCGAGGCGGTGGTGGCCATCGCCGTGGTGACCTTGCTGGCCGGCATCCTCATCCCCATGACTGTCAAGTATGTCCATCAGGCCCGGGTCGCCAAGGCCATGAACGACATGCACGTGATCGGCGCGGCGGTGATGCAGCAGGTGGCCGATACGGGAGCCCGGCCCCGGGTGCCGGGCGGCGGCATGGACGGCACGGGTGTCAACGCCTGGTTCTCCAATGGGCAGATGCCGAATGTTGTCAATGCCTTCGTCCCTGCTGCCGCCGGAGCCCCGGCCGGACCGAATCTGGCCGCTGTTCCAGCCGGGAACACCTTCCTCAACCTGTTCACGGCCGGCGGGGCGGTGTTCAACCTGGGCGCGCCGATTCCTGGCCAGCACGCTCCCCGGTACCGCGGATCGTACCTGCCCGCCGACGTCGCCAACCTCACCGATCCCTGGGGCCGCGCCTACCTCATCCTGGGCTACAACTCGGAGGGCATCCGCCAGGATGGCCCCATCTGGATCGTCTGCGCAGGCCCGGACAACATGATCGACGGCTCGAACCTGAGCGAGCCCCTGCGGCAACAGTGGAATTACGTCAATCAGTCGACCGACGACATCGCCTTCCGGGTGCACTGAGGACCCGCAAGGGAAACGCCCACCCTGGGGCTGGTTCCCCACCTCCCCGGGTGGAATTGGGGACCACCGTTTCGTTCCGGACAATTCCATGAGAAAGAACAAGGGGTTCACCCTCTTCGAGGCGGTCATCGCCATCGCGGTGGTGACCCTCCTGGCCGGCACTCTCATCCCCATGACCGTCAAGTACGTCCGGCGGGCGCGCATCGCCAAGGCCACGAACGACTTGAAGGTGATCGGCGCCGCCGTGGCCCAGCAGATCGCCGACACGGGGGCCCGGCCCCGGGTGGACCTGACGGCCCAAGGCGGCCCCAACGGTTCCGGCAATGCCATCTGGTACTCGGCCGGCAACCCACCGGACGTGGAGGGAGGCGCAGCGGCTGTCGCTTTGCCTGATCCCGGCGCAAACCGGTTCAGCAACCTGTTCGACCTGGACGATCCCGTCGGCATGCGGCTGTTCGGCCTGAGGGGCATGCCCCAGGGCGGCCCGCACGCGCCCCGGTACCGCCGGCCCTACCTGGGCGGAGACGTGGCCACCCGCACCGACCCCTGGGGCCGCGCCTACCTCATCCTGGGCTACAACGAGAACGGCCACCGGGACGAGAGCGCCATCTGGATCGTCTGCGCGGGCGAAGACAACACCATCAATGCCGGCAACCTCGGCCTGGACGGCCGCCTACCACGGGCCTGGCACTACGACCTCGCAGGCTCGGGCCGCAACATCGTCCTCCGGGTGCACTGACCCCATGCCCGGATGACCCCACCCGAAGACAAACCATGGACGCTTCCACCATCAGCACCCTGCCGGCCCGCGGGCGCCTGGGCGAGCGCCTCCTGCACGGGGGCCAAGTGGCGCCCCGGCAGCTGGCCGAGGCCCTCCAGGACCAGCAGCGCACCGGCGCCCTGCTGGGGGAGACCCTGGTCCGCCTGGGGCACCTGGCCCCCCGGGCCCTGGGGCCGGCGTTGGCCGCCCAGGCGGGAGTGCCCTGGCTGGACCTGGCCAAGGTGACCCTGGCCCCGGAGGCCCTGGCCCTGGTGCCGGAACCCCTGGCCCGCCAACTGCAGGTGCTGCCCGTGGCCCTGGAAGGGGAAGTGCTGCGCCTGGCCATGGCCAACGTCTTCGACCTGGACGCCCTGGGCCAGGTGGAGGCCCACTGCCGCCGGCCGGTGGCGGTGGCCGGCGCCGACCCGGAAGACCTGCAGGCCCGCCTGGCCCAAGCCTACGGCGACCGCACCAGCCTGGACGAGGCGGCGGCGGAGGCCCTGCGCCAGGTGGAGGCCGGCGCCGAGGCGGCGGAAGATCCGCCCATCACCCGCCTGGTGGACCAGCTGCTGCTCAAGGCCCTGCGGGACCGGGCCACGGACCTGCACCTGCAGCCCGGGGAACAGGCCCTGGGCTGCCGCTACCGGGTGGACGGCGCCCTGGTGTCCGGGCCGGACCTGCCCAAGGCCCTGCAGGCGCCGGTGACGGCCCGGCTGAAGGTGCTGGCCGGGGCCGACCTGGCCGAATCGCGCCGGCCCCAGGACGGCAGGTTCCGGCTGCCGGGCGACGGCCGGACCGTGGACGTGCGCGCCAGCTTCCTGCCGGTGCAGCACGGGGAGAAAGTGGTCCTGCGCTTCCTGGACCAGGGCGGCCGGGTGCCGGGCCTGGACCAGCTGGGCATGCCGGCCGGCATCCTGGAAGCGTTTTCCGCCATGCTGGCGCGGCCGCACGGGATGCTGCTGGTGACCGGGCCCACCGGTTCCGGCAAGACCACCACCCTGTATTCGGCCCTGCAGCGCCTGAACACGCCGGACCGGTGCCTGGTGACGGTGGAGGACCCGGTGGAGTACGAACTGGCCCAGGTGGCCCAGTTCGCAGTGAACCCCAAGGCCGGCCTCACCTTCGCCGCCGGCCTGCGGGCCATCCTCCGGCAGGACCCGGACATCATCCTGGTGGGCGAGATCCGGGACCCGGAGACCGCCGGCATCGCCTTCCGGGCCGCCATGACCGGCCACCTGGTGCTCACCACCCTGCATACGGGGGACCCGGTGGGCGCCCTGCCCCGCCTCCGGGACCTGGGCATCGGCAACCTGGACCTGGCCACGGCGATCCTGGGCATCCACGCCCAGCGTCTGGTGCGCCTCACCTGCCCGCACTGCGCCGGGCCGGAGACCCCGGCGCCGGAAGAGCTGGCCCAGGCGGCCGGCGCCGGCCGATGGCAGCGCGGCGCCGGCTGCCTGGCCTGCGGCGGCACCGGCGTCAAGGGCCGGCGGGCGGTGCATGACCTGCTGGCCATGACTCCGCCGGTGCGGGCCCTGGCGGCGGCCGGCGCGCCGCCGGCGGAGGTGGAGGCCCTGGCCCGCCGCCAGGGCAAGGCCAGCCTGCGCGAGCATGCCCTGGCCCTGGCCCGGGCCGGCACGATCACCCTGCACGAGGCCCTGCGGGTCACGGCGGCGGAGGATTGACCGTGCCCGCCTACGCCTTCACCGCCCGCAGCAGCCGGGGCGAAACCCGGCGGGGGCAGCGGCATGGGGCGAACGAGACGGCCCTGGCCGAGGAGCTGGCCCGGGAGGGCCTGTTCCTGATCGCGGCCGAACCGGCCCGGCCCGGGCCCCGCCGGCGGCGCCGCCTGCGGCTCGGGACCGCCGACCTTGCCGCCTTCCTGCTGCACCTGGCCACCTACCTGGAGGCGGGGGTGCCCCTGCTCACCGCCCTGGGCGATTTCCGCGACCCGCACCAGCCGCGCCTGACCCGGGCGGCCGAGGACATGGCGGCGCGGATCGCCGAAGGCACCCCCTTCTCCCGGGTGATGGAAGCCTACCCCGAGCTGTTCCAGCCGGTGCACGTGGGCATGGTGCGCGCGGGCGAGGCCGCGGGCCGGCTGGACCCGGCTCTGCGGCAGGTGATCCGCCTGCTGGAGTGGAACGCCGGCCTGGGCGCCCAGGTGCGCCAGGCCGCCACCTATCCCTTGCTGATGCTTGGGCTGCTCCTGGCGGTGGGCCTGCTGGTGAGCTCCACCACCCTGCCCCACATCATGGACCTGCTGGAAGAGCTGAACGTGGACCTGCCGGTGGTGACCCGGGTGTTCCTGGCCCTGGGCGATGCCCTCAAGGCCTACGGCTGGGTGCCGCCGGGGGCGGCCGCGGCCCTGTGGCTGGCGCTGCCGCCGCTGCTGCGGCGTCCGGCCTGGCGCCGGGGCTGGGACACGGCGGTGCTGGCCCTGCCCCTGGCGGGGCCCCTGGCGAGCCGCCTGGCCCTGTCCCGCTTCGCCCGTTCCCTGGCCGCCCAGTATGCCTCCGGAATCCCCCTGGTGGACGCCCTGCGCGGCTGCGAGCAGGTGACCGGCAACGCCCGCCTGGGACAGGCGGTGGCCGCCATCCGGACCGGGGTGGAGCAGGGCCAGCGCCTCTCCGCCTGCGCCGCCCGCTCCGGGCGCTTCCCGCCCCTGGCCCTGCGCCTGCTGGCCATCGGCGAGGAGACCGGCCACCTCGAAGAAGCCCTGGAACAGCTCGCCGCCCACTGCGACGCCCAGGTGGCGGCCGGGACCCGGGTGTTCTTCCAGGTGCTGGAGCCTGCCATCAAGGTCGCCCTGGCCGGCCTGGTGCTGTTCGTGGCCCTCGCCATCATGCTGCCCATCTACACCCTCATCGGGGGCATCCATGGCGCGGCCTGAGCGGGGTGCCCGGGACCGGACGCGCACCGGCGGCTTCACCCTCCTGGAGGTGGCGGTGGTCCTGGGGGTGCTGACCATCCTGGCGGGCATGTTCACGCCGCTGGCGACCCGCACCGTGGCGCGCCAGCGGGAGGAGGCCACCCAGGAGGGCCTGCGCCTGGCCTTCGAGGCGCTGTTCGGGCGCCGGGACCGGACGGTGCCGAACCTGCGCTCGGACTGCGGCTTCGCGCCCCCGGCGGGGCCCCTGGGGAACCTGGACGTCCTGGTGGGCCGGAGCGGCATCCCGGCCTTCGGGCTGCAGCCCGGCGACAGCGCCCTCCTGCCCTGGGGCTGGCGCGGACCCTACTGGCTGGGACCGGTCCGGGACGGCCATCCGGCGGACGCCTGGGGCAACCCCCTCCAGGTGGAGAACCGGGACGGCGGGGTCCGGGTGCTCTCCATGGACCCGGCCCGGGGGCCGGGAGCGATCCGGTTGGCCTATCCGGAAGCCCCGTTCCCCTGGGCGAGCCTCCAGTCCACCCTGGTCCTCTCGGTCGTCCCGGCCGAACCGGGGCCGGCCGGGCCCCGCTACGGGTGCGTCGGCGTGGAAGAACCGCCGGCCGGATCGGCCCTGGCCGGGGCCCCGGGCGGGCGCATGGGCACCGTGCGGCCCCTGGCCGGCTCCCGGCCCGAGGCAGGGAGCCGCATCGGCCGGGTTCCGGAGGGGTACACCCTCATCCAGGAGGGGTCCGGGAACCAGACGCTGGTGTACCAGCTCACCGCCGGCCGGGCCGTGGTGGTGGTGAAGGCCTGGGCCGGCGGGATGCTGGGGCTGGACGGCATCTGGTCCACCAGCCAGCAGATCCCCCTGGACTGCCGGCCCGGCGAGACCCGGGTGCTGCGGGTGACCCCGTGAGCCTCGGCCGCGGCCTCACCCTCTGGATCACCGGCCGCGGCGCCCAGCTCCTGCGCGCCGGCGGCGAACCGCTGCTGGAACTGGCCGACCCGGCCGCTCCCGCGGGCGGCGAAGCCCCCGGCCTGGCCCTGCGCCGGCTGCTCCCCCCCGGACGCCGGTGCAGGTCATCCTGGGCGTGCCGGAACTGGCCATCCGCTGCCAGGACACGCCCTTCCTGGACCCCCGGGAACAGGCCCAGGCGGCCCGGCGGCTGCTGCGGGATTCGGAGGCGGCTGGCGCCGGTCGCGCCGCCCATGTGCTGGACGCCGATCCGCTGGCGGAGGGGGGGCATGTGCTGTGGCTGGCCTCCTGCCCGGAGCCGGCGCTGGATCCCTGGCTGGACCTGCTGCGGGAGGCCGGGGCGCGGCCGGTCTGGGTGCTGCCCTGGACCCGGGCGCTGCGGGCGGCGGGGCCGGACGACGCCCCGGAAGCGCTCTACCTGGCCCTGGAGCCGGGCGTCGGGCACCTGCTCTGCTTCCGCGGCCGCGCCCTGCGGTTCAACCGCTCCTTTCCCCTGCCGCCGGGCCTGGACCTGGAGGCGCTGGCCCCCGCCGGCCTGGACACCCTGCGCGCCGCCGTGGGCGCCGCCCTGACCCTGTTCGTGCAGTTCCTGCGCCAGAAGCACCGGGACGCCGTGCCGCGCGCCCTGGTGACCGCCGGGGTGCCGGCGGAGGCGCAGCCCCTGCTGGACCGCCTGGCCTGGGACCTGGACCTGGAGTGCCGCGACCTGGGCCAAAGCCTGCCCCAGGTCCTCATGGCCGGGGCGGCCCGGGAGCGGAGCCGCTCGCAGCCCCTGGACCTGCTGCCCCTGGAGATCCGCCAGGCCCGGCAGCGGGCGGTGTTCCGCGCCACCGTGGTGGCCGCCCTGGCGGCGCTGCTGGTGCTGGGCGGCGGCGGCAAGGCCTTCCTGGTCCTGCACGAGGCGGCGCTGGCCCGGGAGGCGGACCAGGCGGAGACGGTGCTGGCCAAGCGCCAGGCCCAGGCCCGGGACGGGGACGCCGTGGCCCGCCAGCGCTTCGTCCTGCTCCGCGCCCGCTGGGCCGAGGCCCGGCAGAAGCTGGCGGTGGAGCGGCTGGAGCAGGTGGGGGTGCGGGTCTTCCAGGTGCCGGCCGGGGTGGAGCTGCAGCGGGTGGAGATCCGCCAGGAGCCCGGGGACGACGTGGCGGACCGCTTCCGGGTGGAAGGTTCGGCGGCCAGCGCCGGCGCCTTCTCCCTGGGCCGTTTCGCCGCCTATTACGAACACCTGGCGGGCCTGCCGGGGGTCCAGCTGGAGCCCCTGCGCCAGGTCCAGGTCGCCGACCGCCCGCAGGACACCGGCCCTGGACCCGGGCCGGCCGTCACCCGCTTCCAGGTGGAGGGCCTGGCCCGATGAACCGCCGCCGCCTGTTCCTGTTCGCGCTGCTGGCACTGCTGCCGGCGCTCGGCTACGGCCTGCTGATCCGCCCCTCGCGCCGGCGCATCGCCGCCCTGCACCGGCGCATCCAGACCGCCCACGCCGCGATCCTGAAGACGGAAGGCTACGCGCCGCTGAGCGCCGCCGAACGTTCGCTGCTGGAGGATCCGGCGCAGCCCTGGCGGGCCCGCATCCCGGCGGTGGACGGCGACGGCGGCCGGCTGGCCCTGGTCGACCGGATGGCCGCGGAGCTGGGTGCCGCCCTGCGCCGGAGCGGGGTGCCGGTGGGCAGCCTGCGGGCGGTGCTGGACCCGGTCCAGGTGGACGCCACGCTGCCCGATGTCCCGCCGCCCCCGCCCCGGCCCGGCGGCGCCTCCAAGGGGCCCGAAGCTCCCCTGGGCGCCTGGGTCCTGGAGGTGGAGGTCCCCGGCGGCACCGCCCGACTGTTCCAGGCCCTGGCGGCCCTGCCCCGGACCGGGCCCGTCCTCGAGCCGGTGGGCCTGCGCTGGGACCGGGCCCCGGGCGCAACCGGCGCCCCGGCCAGCCTGCACCAGTACCTGCTGCTGCGCAGCTACTACCACTAGGAACCTGACCATGTCGTTCGCCGAGCGCCACAAGATCTGGCTCCTGCCGCTGCTGATCCTGGCGGCGGTGGCGGTGCTCTGGCACAACCTGTCCGGCGGGGCAGCCCCGGCCGCCCCGCCGCCGGCGGACGAATTCCTGAAGGCGGCCCCGGCACCGGCGCCGGCGCCGGACGTTTTCGGGGCCGACCTGCAGGCGCTGGCGGTGCTGCCGCCGGCCGCCGCCGACCCGGCCCCCCTGCTCACAGCCGGGCGCCAGCCCCTGCCGCCCGCGGCCCTCCAGCCCACCGCCCCGCCCCGCCTGCACCCGCAGCTTTGGGCCGGGCTCTGGCGGCCGCCGGCACCGCCCCGGCCGGCGCCAGCCGCCGGCCCCGCGCCCCGCCGGGTCGATTTCCTCTTCGCCCAGGGCGACCGGCAGGAAGCCTGGATGGGCGGACGCCCCTACCGGCCCGGCGCCGACCTGGGCGGAGGCTACACCCTGCGCCGCCTGACCGCCAGCGGCGCCGTGGCGGCGGGCCCGGCCGGAGACGTGGCCATCCCCCTGAACGCCCAGCCGGCCCCTTCAGCCTTGAAAGGTTCTCCATGATGAGCCCCAGCCTGCTCCCCGTGCTGCTCCTGGTCGCCCCCCTCCGGGCCCAGTCCCCGCCCGCTCCCATGGACATCACCGTGGGCGAGGCGGACCTGCGGGACATCCTGCGTGCGGCCACCGCCGACACCGACCTGAACCTGATCTTCGAGCCGGGGCTGGACACCCGCGTGCAGGGCCTGAACCTCAAGGGCGCCACCCTGGACGAGCTGCTGGACCAGGTGCTGCCGCGCCTGGGCCTGCGCGCCAGCCGCGAGGGCCGCAACCTCTACGTGCAGAAGAGCGAGGAGGACCTGCGCTTCTACCACCTGGACCAGCTGGCCATGGCCCGCACCGGCAGCAAGACGTACCAGGTGAACGGCTCCGCCCAGGGTGGCGCGGCCGGGACCGGCGGCGGCGCCGGAGCCGCGGGGGCCCCCGGTCCGGCCGGCGGCAGCGCCTACAGCACGTCCTACACGTCCTCGGTGGAGCTGGAATCCACGTCCGACCCCTGGGGGGAGGTGGAAAACGGATTGATGCTGCTGGTGTTCGGGCGCACCGTGGAGCGCCAGGCGGCACCGGCCGCCGCCGGCTCCGCGCCCTCCTCCGGAGCCGCCGCCTCCGCCACCGCTCCGCGCGGCTACGCCAGCGGCGGCCGCACCCTGCTCATCCAGCCCGGCAGCGGCCTGGTGGCGGTGAGCGCCGATCCGGCCACCCAGCGGCGGGTGGCGGCCTACCTGAAGGAAGTGCAGGGGAGGGCCGAGCGGCAGGTGCTCCTGGAGGCGCGCATCGTCGAAGTGGCCCTGAACAACGACAGCCAGATGGGGGTGGACTGGACCGGCCTGGCCTCCCAGAACGGCAATCCGGGCAACGCCTCCTTCTCCAGCGGCCAGGTCAACAACCCGAACGTGGGCGCCAGCCAGGGCCTGCTGACCATCATCGCCCAGAGGGGGCGGGTGCAGGCCACCCTCACCGCCCTGGCCCGGGACCAGCGGCTGAACGTGCTGAGCGCGCCGAGGCTGGCCACCCTCAACAACCAGAAGGCGATCCTGCGGGTGGTGCAGGAGCAGGCCTACGCCATTCCCAGCAGCCAGATCACCCCCGGCACCGCCGCCGGCGGCGCCATTGCCACCACCCAGCTCACCCCCCTGATCGTCCCGGTGGGCATCACCCTGGACATCCTGCCCCAGGTGGGCGACGACGGCTACATCTCCCTGTCGGTGAACCCCAGCATCTCCGAGGTGGCTTCCACCAGCACCTGGTCCGAGAACCTGGACAACCAGAACCAGACCCTCAACCTGACCCTGCCGGTGATCAACCGCCGGGACCTGGACGCGGTGGTGCGCGTGAAGAGCGGCGAGACCCTGGTGCTGGCCGGCATCATCATGAAGCGGGAGAACCGGGACAACCACGGCATCCCCTGGCTGCGCAACATCCCCATCCTGGGCGCCCTGTTCACCAAGAACGAGAAGAGCGTCAGCCGGACCGAGCTGGCCATCTTCATCACCCCCACCCTGATGGACACCCCCGACCAGGTGTCCGCCGAGCGCGGCCATGCCGAGGAGCGCCTGAAGCAGGCGGGGCAGGACCTGAACCCGCCGCCCCCGCCGGCCAGGCCCAGCGCGAAGGAGCCCTGACCCTGTCGCGACGCCCGCCTCGAGCCGCCGGCAGTCCCAGCCGTCGATTCCGGCCCATCCCGGCGCTTCGGCAGTCCCAGGGAAAAAGCCGGAAACGCAGAGGGAGCAGAGGGTGTCGGCAGAAACGTCTCCCATGGTTTCATGGGATCGGGCAAGTCGGGATGGTTCCGCCGATACCGGGCAGAAGTCCATTCACACCGTCATTCGCGTCCCGGCCCATCGGCACAGGCGATGGGCCGGGACACGCGCGGTTCCCTAGGCCCAGACCATCTCCGCGCCGAAGTGGCGCAGGTACTTGCTCTGCTTGGCGATGCGCACGCCGCGCACCTGCTCGGCCTTGGCCTTCACCTCGCAGATCACTTCGGCGGCGAAGTCGAAGTGGCTCTGGGTGTAGACCCGCCGGGGGAAGGCCATGCGCACCAGCTCCATGTTGCTGTAGGTCTCGGTGCCGTCCTCCAGCCGCTTGCCGAACATCACCGAGCCGATCTCCACGCCGCGGATGCCGCCTTCCAGGTAGAGGGCGTTGGCCAGGGACCAGGCGGGGTAGTCCTGGGGCTTGAGGTGGGGCAGGAAGGCCTTGGCGTCGATGTAGACCGCGTGGCCGCCGGTGGGCTGGACGATGCTCACGCCCCCGGCCAGGAGCTTCTCGCCCATGTACTCGGCGGTGCGCAGCCGGTAGCGCAGGTAGTCCTCGTGCAGGACCTCCTCCAGGCCCACCGCCAGGGCCTCCAGGTCGCGTCCGGCCAGGCCGCCGTAGGTGGGGAAGCCTTCGGTGAGGATCAGCATGTTGCGGCAGGCTTCCACCCACGTGGCGTCCTTGAGGGCGATGAAGCCGCCGATGTTGACCATGCCGTCCTTCTTGGCGCTCATGAGGCAGCCGTCCGCCAGCCGGAACATCTCGTGGGCGATGTCCTCGGGGGTGCGGTCCTGCATGCCCGGCTCCCGCAGCTTGATGAACATGGCGTTCTCGGCGAACCGGCACACGTCCAGGATCAGGGGCTTGCCGTACTTCTTCAGCAGTTCGCTGTAGGCCCGCAGGTTGGCCAGGGACACCGGCTGGCCGCCGCCGGAGTTGTTGGTGAGGGTGATCATGGCGAACGGGATCCGGTGCCCTTCGCGCTTGAGCAGGTCCTCCACCTTGCCCAGGTCGATGTTGCCCTTGAACGGGTGGAGGGTGGCCGGCTGGGTGCCCTCGGGGATCACCAGGTCCACCGCCTCGGCTCCGTCGAACTCCAGGTTCGCCCGGGTGGTGTCGAAGTGGGTGTTGTTGGGGACGATGTCCCCCTGCTTGGTGGCCACCCCGAAGAAGATCCGCTCGGAGGCGCGGCCCTGGTGGGTCGGAATGATGTGCTCGTAGCCGGTGAGTTTCTGGATCACCTCCTGGAGCCGGTAGAAGCTCCGGGCGCCGGCGTAGCTCTCGTCGCCCAGCATGATGGCGGCCCACTGGCGGGAGCTCATGGCGCCGGTGCCGGAGTCGGTGAGGAAGTCGAGGATCACGTCCTCGGCGCGCAGCTTGAAGACGTTCAGCTTGGCGTCTTCCAGCAGCTGGACCCGCTGGTCGCGGGTGGTCATGCGGATGGGTTCCACACTCTTGATGCGGAAGGGTTCGATCATGGTCTTGGGCATGGGCAGGCCTCGGGCAGGGAATAGGAAAAGTGGAATGGAAACACGCAGTTACGAACGTCCAGCCTCAGGCCGCGACGTCGCCGCACGAGGATCGCGGCTCGTGCTCGGCTCTCCGTTGCTTCATCCTGCATCCTGGGATCATGGCTCCCCCCTTTTTACCAGAGCGGGCTGGGAAGCTGAAGGCCCTGAGCGCCGGTCACCGGTCACATTAATTAAACATGCAACCTGATGGGTGTCGGCGGTCCAGCCTATTCCACCCGGAACCGGGCGTCCACCACCGTCACCCCGGCGGGGGTGCCGATGAGGGGGTTGAGGTCGAGCTCCTTGATCTCGGTGGCGAAGCGCAGCAGGGTCGAGAGGTGCACGATGACCTCGGCGAACTTCTTCTCGCTGACGCCTTCCTTGCCCCGGGCGCCCTTGATGATCCGGTAGCTCTTCAGGGAACGGATCATGGAATGGGCTTCGTGGTAGGTGAGGGGCGCCAGGCCCGAGGCGACGTCCTCCAGCACCTCCACGAAGATCCCGCCCAGGCCGCACAGCACCACGTGGCCGAACTTCGGTTCGTACTTGGCGCCCACGAACAGCTCCGTGCCGGACAGCATGGCCTGCACCATCACCCCCTTGGCCCCGCGGATCCGCATCATGCGCTCGAACTCGGCCAGCAGGTGCTCCTCCGACCTGACGTTGAGGGTGACGCCGCCCACGTCGGACTTGTGCAGGGGGCCGACCACCTTCATGACCAGGGGATAGCCGGTCCCGGCGGCCAGGGCCAGGATCTCCTCCCGGGTGCCGCCCACGCCCTCCTTGACCAGGGGTATGCTGGCGGCCTCCAGGAGCGCCTGGATGGTCTTGGGCGGAACGTAGCCCCGCTCGCAGGTGTCGATGATGGCGCGGATCCGGGGGATGTCCACGCCGTGCAGCTCGATCTTCTCCTGGGCCGGGGGCGGGGTGTTGTGCACGCTGGTGAGCGCGCGTCCCAGCAGCACCTCGTCCGGGAAGCTGACGTGGTTCTCGGAGAGGAAGAATTCCACCTCCTTCCGGGCGGTGATCACGGACGGCAGGACCGGGAAGATGGGTTTCCGGCTGGTGGCCATCTTCTCGTGCAGCACTTTGTAGACGTCGAAGATCTCCGACAGGCCGGGCGTCCCGAAGATCACCACCATGCCGTCGATGTTGTCGAAGTCCCGGTTGCAGGCGTCGATGATCAGGCCCAGGTGCTCCGCGGTCCCGGTGGCCAGGAAGTCGATGGGGTTGGCCACGGAGGAGCCGGGCAGCAGGCGGCTGCGCAGCTCGTCGGCCCTGGGGCCGGCGATCCTGGGGATCTCCAGGCCTCCGGCGGAGAGGGCGTCGGTGAGCATCACCGCCGGGCCCCCGGCGTGGGTGATGATGGCGATCCGCTTGCCATGCAGGGCCTTGTGCTGGAAGACCCCGACCACGGTGGTGAGTTCCTCCCGCCCGAAGCAGCGCACGATGCCGGCCTTGCGGAACAGGGCCTCCACCGCCAGGTCGGAGCTGGCGATGGCGCCGGTGTGGCTGGACGCGGCGCGGCTGCCCGCCTCCGAGGTGCCGGCCTTGATGGCGGCGATCTTGCACCCCTTGCGGATCAGCGAAGAGGCGTGCTCCAGCAGGGAATCCGGATCCTTGATGGTCTCCACGTAGAGCAGCTTGATCCTGGGGCTGGTCTCCGGGTCGAAGGTCTCGTCCATGTACGCCAGGACGTCCTCCACTCCGGTCTGGGCGCTGTTGCCCACGGCGAACACGTTGGCGAACTTGATGCCCTTGAGGATGGCCGACTCCATGATGAACACGGCCGTGGCGCCCGAGCCGGAGATGAAGTCGCACCCGTCGGTGGTCAGCTCCGGGATGGGCAGGGTGAACATGCTCGCGTGGTTCGGCGTGAGCACGCCGGTGCAGTTGGGCCCGATCAGGCAGCCGTCCACGCTGTCCACCAGGGCCACGATCTGCTTCTCGAGCCGGGCCCCCTCCTCGTTCTCCTCGCTGAACCCCGCGGAGATGATGATGAACGCCCGGGTGTTCTTGCGCCTGGCCAGCACCTCGACCGCCGCCGGGCAATGGGCCGACGCCACGGCCAGGATGGCCAGGTCCGTCTCCGGCAGTTCCTCCAGGTTCCGGTACGACTTGACCCCCTGGACCTCGTCCTGCTTCGGGTTGGCCACGTAGAGCTGGCCCTTGAAGCCGTGGTCCAGGAGGTTCTTGAGGATCTTCCCGCCGGGCTTGTGGATGTCGTTGGAGGCGCCGACCACGACGATGCTGCGGGGGTTCATCAGGGCGTTGTTGATCATGGGAGCCTGGTCCGGAGAAAGGAATGTTGAGGGCAAATGGAGCAGCAAGCCATCTTGCTGGATTCCTTCGGGACTTGGGTCACGTTTTCAGCCCCCGAAGCTCACCCACCCCGCCCGGCCCGGGACCTCCCGCCGGCTGAGGGCCCGGGCCGGGGGGCCCGCGGCCTTGAATTCCGGCACCCAGTCGGCGTGGGTGCGGGTGCGCACGCCCCGGTCCCGCAGCCCCTGCAGGAAGGCCTGGAAGGTCCCGGCCAGGGCGCCCCCCTCCACCTCCGTGTGCAGGGCGTAGACGTTGAGCGCATCCTCCCGGACCAGGCCCCACACCTCCTGGTTCACCTGGCCGGGGGTGCGCCCGTCCAGCCCCAGCAGTTCGTCCAGGGTGGGCAGGGTGGTGGGCACCTGCAGGGTCTTGAGCGCGCGCCCCCGCACCACCGGGTAGAACGGGTCCAGGCCCCGGCAGTCGCCGGCGTAGTCCAGCCCGTAGGCTTCCTGCAGTTCCAGGGTGGTGTCGTTGCAGCGCCAGGCCGGGCTGACGGCGCCCCTGGCCCGCTCCCCGAACACCGCGGCGAACGCCTCGTGGGCCTGCCGGTACCAGTCCGCCAGCCACTGGCGGGACTTGCGGTCCAGCAGGTCATGGTACTGCACGTGGTCCCAGCCGTGGATGGCCACCTCGTGGCCGGCCTCCCGGGCCTGGCGCATGGGTTCCGCGGCCCGCTTCCAGATGACCGGCGCCGGCAGCAGGGTGCCGTACATCATGGTCTTGAGCCCGTACAGGCGGCCCGCCCCGGTGCGGCGCATCTTGGCCAGGAAGCCCTTGCGGAAGATCCGGCGCAGGGCCTTGCCGCTGTTGTCCGGGCCGAAGCAGAAGAAGAAGCTGGCCTGCATGCCCTGGCGGTCCAGCATGCGCAGCAGGGCCGGGATGCCCTTCAGGCTGCCCTCCAGGGTGTCCACGTCGACGCGCAGGGAGATGGTCTTCATGGGACCCATTGTGGCAGACTGCCTCCGGGGGCGGCTCCGGCGAAGTCTCAACCCTGGGCTTCAGTCTGCTGGATGGTGAAGGACTGGGCCCGGACCAGGTCGTTCTCCAGGCACCTGGCCAGCTCATCCACCCTCCGGGCGCAGGCGTGGCCGCAGATGGTGCGGTGCCGTTCGATCTCTCCGGGCCGGTCGTCCAGGTTGCTGTCGACGGAGGCGATGACCAGTTGCAGTTCCCCCACCAGCGTGCGTTCCAATTCGGCCAGCCGGTGGCTGCCCGCCAGCCCCACCAGGGCGGTGTGGAACTCGATGTGGGCGGCGGCGATCCCGGCGGGGTCGTCGGCGGTGGCCTGGACAGCGTACGCTTCAAAGGCGCGGGCGAGGGCCTCCAGGGCGGAGTCGGAACAGGTGGCGGCGGCCTTCGCCGCTTCCCGCTCCAGCATGAACCGCGCCCGGAAGATGTCCTCCACCTCGGCCGCGGTGAGGCGGCGCACGGTCACCCCGCGGTTGGGGACCTTGTCCAGCAGCCCGCCGGCCAGGAGCGCCTGGATGGCCTCCCGCAGGGTCCCGCGGGCCACTCCCAGCTGCTTGGCCAGGGAGATCTCCCGCAGGGGCTCACCGGGCTTCAGGGCGCCGCTGAACACCGCGTGGCGGAGCGCCATGGCCACTTTTTCGACGGTGGTGGAACGATCAATGTCCAGCAGCTTCAACCTGTACTCCCGTCATGTCATGCCGCAGGCCCGCGCCCGCAGGGTTGCGTCCCGTCATCGGACCCATCATAACCAAGGACCACGGTGGCCCCATCGTCTCCTCCTCCGGCTCAAAGCATTTCCGCCAGCGCCCGGGCAGTGAGGGTGGTGGCGCACAGGACCGGCAGGCCGGCGGCGTCGCGCACCGCGGCACGGTGCTCCTCGGTGAAGCCCATGCAGTCCAGGTAGACCAGCCGGGCGCCCCGGGCGGCCAGATCGCGTCCCGCGGCCTGGGCCGCGGCCAGCGGGTCGGATGGGGAGGCGGCCGCGCAGATCACGTCGGGGACGTAGGGCCGCCACTGGGCGGGTGCCTCGGGCAAGTCCTCGGCGGGTCCGATGAGGCCCAGTTTCCGGTCCCGGGCGGCGGCGCCCACCGCCCCGCGCAGGATCCAGATCGGCTGGATGACCCCGGGGCAGGCCTCGGCCAGGAGGGGGAATTCCCCCGAGCACATCAGGAGGACCCGGTCGCAGACCCGGGCGAGGTCGTCCGCCGCCGCCAGCAGGCGGGGCAGGATGCGCGCCCGGGAGATTCCGACGGCCGTTCCCGAACGCAGGTGGGTCTCCAGGGGGACCTCCCCCGGCCCGGCGAGCAGGCTGTCCCGCTGCCCCGGCTCCAGGCCGTCCAGGGCGCCCCGTTCCAGGATCTCCACCCCGGGGCCCAGGACGGCCCGGAACACGGCTGCCAGGCCCGGGCGCGGAGTCTCGCCCAGGGCGAGCAGGCCGAGACGCTTGATGGGTTTGTTCATGGCGATGCCTCCGTTCCGGGCGCCGGGTTTCACCTGACCTGCCCGGACCGGTGGACCACCCCGCCTTCGGCCACCACATAGCGGACCAGGGGAGCGCCGATGCGCAGGGCGATCTCGTCGGGGTGGGAGCAGTCCAGGATGGTGAGGTCGCCGCGCTTGCCCGCGTCCAGGGAGCCCCGGTCGTGGCCCCGGCGCAGCGCGTAGGCCGCGTTCAAGGTGGCGCCGACGATGGCTTCTGCCGGGGTCAGGCGGAACCAGGTGCAGGCCAGGGCGATGGTCAAGGGCATCGAGGTGGCCTGGATGGCCGAGCAGTAGTCGGTGGCGACGGCCAGGGGAACCTCGCTTTGAATGAACAGGCGGGCGTTGGCGCGGCGAGGATCCAGGTAGACCTGCTCGGCCAGGGGCATGATCACGGCCACCGTGTCGCAGCCGCCCAGGGCCCGGATCTCGTCGTCGGGGGTGTAGGTGAGGTGGTCCGCGGCCACGGCGCCCCCTTCCACGGCGGTGCGCCAGCCCTTGGAATGGGCGTTGGCGTCGGCGTGCACCCGGGAGGGCATCCCCAGGCGGCGGGCACCTTCCACCAGCCGCGCGGCCAGGGGCGCCGGGAAATCCCCGTCCTCGCAGCACAGATCGTGGAATTCGGCGATGCCCTGCTGCCGCACCGCCGGGAGGATCCGGTCCAGGATGTTCTGCACGCAGGCTTCCGGACTGGTGCCGTCCCGGGGTTCGAACTGGGCGCCCATGTAGGTGTAGACCAGGTCCATGGGCGTGCGCGCGGCGGATTCCCGCAGCAGCCGCAGCTCGCGCAGTTCCTGTTCACACGTGTAGCCGTAGCCCGACTTGACCTCCAGGGTAGTGACCCCGCCGGCCAGGATGTCGGCGTAGACCCGGGCCACGTGGTCCAGCAGGGCCTGGTCCGAAGCGGCCCGGGTGGCCTCGATGACGGCCCAGATCCCGCCCCCTTCGGCCCGGATCTCCCAGGACTTGGCCCCCTGCAGGCGGCGCACGTACTCCCAGGCGGGGCTTTCCGCGCCCCCGGGCCGGGCGAACAGGGGATGGCTGTGGCACTCCACCAGCCCGGGCAGGACGCACAGGCCGGAGGCGTCGAGGGTGGGCACGTCGCCGCCGGCGGCCTCCAGCACCTGGCGGGTGGGCCCCGCGGCCACGATCCGCCCGGCCCGGATCGCCACCGCCCCGTCGGCGACCAGGTCCAGCTCACCCTGCAGGCGGCCCCGGCGCGGGCCGCCCCGGTCGAGGATGCGGGCAATGCTGGCGGCGTGGACGACGTTCAAGTCCGCGGCCATGGAACCCCCCTTCAAGCCGAAGCTTGTTTGTATTTGTTTAATTTAAAGAAGTTAAATAACCCGCTAAAGCACCGGGTCGCGCTTCAGGAAGACCGTCATGCAGTGGGCCGCGCCCCAGCCCTTCCGGATCTCGTCCAGTTCCGTCTCGATCACCTTGACGCCGGCGCGCTCCAGCTTGCCGCGGGTGTCGGGCGCGCCCTCGCCCATCACGATGAGCCCAGGCTCCAGGGCGACGAAGTTGATCGCCGACTGGACCTTGATCTCCAGCAGGTCGGTGGCCTCGACGACCTTGTAGTCCCGGTCGAGCAGGACCTTCACCAGGTCGTAGGGGACCTGCCAGGGGAACACCAGCGCGGTCCTGCGGTCGGCGAAGTTGATCAGCCCGTCCAGGTGGGCGTGGCCGTACGGGATCAGGAACGGCAGGATGGTGGTCACCCCCATCCCCCGCAGCGCCGCCTCCACCTGGGCCGCGCCTTCGCGGTTGGCGCGGGCCCCGGTGCCGATGATGACGGTGGTGCGGTCGACCCACATGGCGCAGGCGCAGTCGAAGAATCCGTCCCCGTGCACGGTGGCGACGATGGGAACCCCGAGCCGGGCCAGCTGCTCCGCCGCGTAACGCTCTTCGCCGCGGCGGGCGGCGATCCCGGGCCGGCCGACGATGGCCCCTTCGGGGGTCATCAGCACCAGGTCGCGCATGTACATGGCGTTGGGGCGGTCCTCCCGCTGGTTTTCCACGTAGAAGACCTTCGCGCCGTGGTCCCGGTAGACCTGGGCCAGGCGGTCCTGCTGGTCCCTGGCCCGGGCCTGGTCCATGGGGGCCTTCCAGCGGAACTGGGTGTAGTTGCCGCCGTCGACGCGGTCGATCTCCTTGCCGGGGCGGCGCAGGAGCACCGCCCTCAGCTTGCCGGTCTCCGAATCGCAGCCCCAGTCGCCCCACCCTGCCCCGAGTTCGTCGATGAACCGGGTCTCGCTGGGAAACCAGCGCTCGCCCTGCACCTTGATCGTGCTCCATGCATCCTTGTCCATGCGTTTCATCCTCCGCAATCCGGGTTCGGTGTGTGCAGCGGCCCTACTGGGTCGCGCCGTTGATGGTGGGCTTGTCCACCGCGCACAGCTCCAGCTTCCACTCGGCCAGGATCTTGTGGTAGGTCCCGTCCTTGAACAGCTTGGCCAGGGCGGCGTGGACCGCGTCGCGCAGTTCGGTGTTGTCCTTGCGGAACATGATCCCGTAGGGGTTGGATTCGAGCATCTCGCCGACGGGGACGAACTTGCCCGGCTGCTGTTTCATCAGCCAGCCCAGCACCTCGGGGCTGATGGCCGAAGCCTGGGCCCGGCCCTGGACCACCTGGAGGCGGGCGTTGGCCTCGCTGTCCACCGGCAGGATGGTGACGCCCGGCTTGCCCTTGGCCTCCAGGGCCTCCTTGCTCCACCTCTGGATGGTGGGGAAGAAGTCGGTGGAGGCCTGGATGGCGAAGGTCTTGCCGCTCAGGTCGTCCAGGCTCTTGATGCTGCCGGCGTACGCCTTGGTGGTGTAGACCTGGGTGCCGGACTTGAAGTAGTCGATGAAGTCCAGCGTCTTCTGCCGGGCCTTGCTGTCGGAGATGGCGGAGATGACGAAATCGACCCGCTGGGTGGTCACCGAGTTGATGAGCTGGTCGAACTTCTGGTCGTCGAACACCACCTTCACCCCGAGGGTCTTGCCGATGGCCTTGGCCAGGTCCACGTCGAAGCCGATCAGGTCGTTGGAGCCGGGGTTCTTGAATTCCATCGGAGCGAACAGGCCCTCGATGCCGACGATCACTTCGCCCTTGGCCTTGATGGCCGCAGGCAGCTTGGCGGCGGGCTGGGCCCAGGCCGGCCCCAGGGCGGACAGGGCCAGGCCGGCGGCCACGGCGAGGGACCACATTTTGCGACAGCTTCCCATGGGAACCTCCTCAAGCGCCGGATCGTCCGGCGGAAAATTGCGGTTGTCAGCTGAGCACCTTGGACAGGAACGCCTGGGTGCGCTCATGGCGGGGATGGTCGAGCACTTCCTCCGGGGCGCCCCGCTCCACCACCACCCCGCCGTCGATGAAGACGACGCTGTGGGCCACCCCGCGGGCGAAGCCGATCTCGTGGGTCACCACCATCATGGTCATGCCGGAGCGGGCCAGGTCGCGCATGACCGCCAGCACGTCGCCCACCAGTTCCGGATCCAGGGCGCTGGTCGGCTCGTCGAACAGCATCAGCTTGGGTTCCATGGCCAGGGCGCGGGCGATGGCCACCCGCTGCTGCTGGCCTCCGGACAGCTGACGGGGATAGGCCGCCGCCCGCTCCCCCAGGCCCACCTGGGCGAGCAGGCGGTGCCCCCGCGCCACCGCGAGGTCGCGGGGTTCGCCCTTGACCCGCACCGGGCCCTCGATGAGGTTCTCGAGCACCGTCAGGTGGGGGAACAGGTTGAAGTGCTGGAACACGATGCCGATCTTGGTCCGGGCCCGGCACAGGTCCCGGTCCGGCAGTTCGTACAGCCGGCCATTGCGCTCCCGGCATCCGTTCAGCTCCCCGTCCACGTAGATGCGTCCCCGGTCGGTGCGCTCCAGGTGGTTGATGCAGCGCAGGAACGTGCTCTTGCCCGAGCCCGACGGCCCCAGGATGCACATCACCTCGCCCGGGGCGACCTCCAGGTCGATGCCCTTGAGCACCTCGTTCCGGCCGAACGCCTTGTGCACGTTCTGGACCACGACCATGGGCCTGCCAGGTGCGCTCATCGCCGCTCCTCCGCCGCGGCCGCTTTGTGCCCGGCGAACAGGTTGGACCACAGGCGCTCCAGCAGGGAGGGCGGGAGCTCGTGGCTCTGGCCCCGGGCGAACTGCCGCTCGATGTAGTACTGCACCCCGGAGAACAGGGTGACCACGATCAGGTACCAGCCGGCGGCCACCAGCAGCAGCTCCATGATCTTGTCGTTGATGAAATAGATGATCTGGGCCTGGTTCAGCATCTCGGTGTAGGCGATGGCGCTGGCCATGGCGGAGGTCTTGAGCATGCCGATGAATTCGTTGCCGAAGGAGGGGACGATGACCCGCATGGCCTGGGGAATCACGATCCGGCGCATGGCCAGGAGCCGGTTCATGCCCAGGGACGACGCGGCGTCCAGCTGCCCCTGCTCCACCGAGAGGATCCCGCCGCGGACGATCTCGGTCATGTACGAGCCCTCGTTCACCCCCAGCCCCAGCAGCGCCGCCAGGAACGGTGTCATCACGTCCACCATGCGGGCGTGGTAGAAGCCCAGGCTCACGGTCGGGAAGACCAGGGCCAGGTTGAACCAAATCAACAATTGGAGGTAGACCGGGGTGCCTCGGAAGAGCCAGACGTAGGCGGTGGCGACCGAACGGGTCACCGGGTTCTTGGACAGGCGCATGACCGCGAACATCAGCCCCAGGACCAGGCCCAGGGCCATGGACAGGAAGGTGATCAGCAGGGTATGGCCAAGGCCCTTGACCAGGGCCGGCGCGGTGAAGAAGCTCCTGACCACCGGCCAGTCGATCTGCCCCTGGGCGAAGGCCTTGACCACCAGGGCGACCAGGATGACGACCAGGCCGCCCGACAGCCACCGCCCGTAATGCCGCAAGGGGATGATCCGGTCTGGATCCCGCGCCATGGGGCCCTCCCGAAGCAGATACCTGGCCATGGCTGCCGGCGAGTCCGGGTCATGGTGGGTAACCATGTTGTTGGAATGATAGATTGTTCGACAATTATAGGGCAGAGCGCGCCAGAAGGAAAGGGAAATCCATTCACCAGGAGGGATGGACCCGACCACCTGCGCTTCCGGTCCGGGGTTCCCATCGCCGCGCCGGAGAAGTCAAAAACCGGTCTGGTTCCTTGACCGGAGCAACGAAGGCGCGGCGTCAAGGAACCAAACCTACCGGTCGGCGCCAATCGCAAGGACCCAGGTCCCACTCGAAGCGAACCGCCGGTACCATAGGCCCAGTTGGAGAGCCTGGGAGCACAGGCTACCCCCCAAGCCAAGCGAAGCAAAGGTGTGCCAACACAGCCCCAGCATCCGTCGCCGTTGCCTTACCGTCGACGCCGGCTCTGCCCTGCCCTTTACCCACATTTTTCGCTGGACAAGTCGAGGCTACTTCCGTAGCCTCGGGGCATGGACATCCAGGACCAGGTCCAAAGCCAGATCAAACATGCCCTCGGCCAACCCAAGGGCCTTGAGCAGATCCACCACCTGCTCGAGGATGACGACCTCCCGAGCCGGACTTCCCTGGCTGGCGAGCTATGCGAACTATTCGGGTTCATGGATTTCAGGGGGAACAGGCAGTTGGCGACCTGTCTGAAGGCGCTTCGGGACTTGGAGCAAGAGGGCCACTTCGTTCTGCCGCCGCCCGATTTTGTTCGGCATACGAAGCCCACGCCAAGGCGCCTTCCGGAAGCCGTGCCGGCGCCGATGGAGGTTCCCGCCGCCGCCGGTGAGGTCAGGGGGCTCAATCTGGTTCTGGTCGAAACGGTGCCTCAGATCCGCATCTGGAACGAGCTCATGGCGCGGGAACATCCCCAGGGAGCCGGTCCGCTGGTGGGCCGTCAACTCCGGTATCTGATCGCCTCGGAGCATGGCTGGCTCGGAGGCTTGGGGTTCGCTTCGGCAGCGTTGACCCTGGCTGACCGCGATCAGTGGATTGGCTGGGATGATGTCACCCGCAGGGGCCATCTGCAGCGGGTGGTTAACATGAGCCGGTTCCTGATCCGGCCCATGGTGCACTGCCGCAACCTGGCCTCGCAGATCCTTGGGATGACCTTGCGCCGCCTCAAGGTGGATTTCGAGCGCCGGTATGGGTTCGAACCTCTGCTGGTAGAGAGCTTCGTGGACACCGAGGCTTTCGCGGGAACCTGCTATCAGGCCGCCAACTGGGTGAAGGTTGGCAGGACGCAAGGGCGGGGCCGTCAGGACCGCCAGTGGGTCCGTCCCACTTCCGTCAAGGAGGTCTATGTCTATCCCCTTCGCCCCGATTTCCGCAGCTTGATCGGGTTGGCAGAGCCCAAAGGCCCGGTCGCCCTGGGGGCCACTGAAGGGCTCGAGGGGCCTGCTTGGGCGGAGCACGAATTCGGCGGAGCGCGCTTGGGGGATCAACGCCTGGGCGAGCGGTTGGTGGCCAGTGCCCGTGCCTTGGCCGAGCAGCCCGGGGTATCGTTTTCCGGCCTGGAAAAGGAGAATTGGGCTGCCGTCAAAGGCTACTACCGCATGATCGACCATCCGGACGACTCGGAAGTGACCATGGCCGCGATCCTGGCTCCCCATCAGCAACGCACGGCGCAGCGCATGATGGGGTATCCGACAGTGTTGTGCATCCAGGACGCCAGTGACCTGAATTTTGCCAACCTGGAGGACTGCGAGGGGCTGGGCCCGATGGGCAGCAACCAGCGCGCGGACTACGACGGCTTGCACCTGCACTCCATGATGGCCGTAACGGATACGGGGCTACCCCTGGGCATCCTGGATGCCACGTGCGAAGCGCCAGAGCGGAGAGCCGAGGAAGATGACCGACACAGGAGTGTCATTCCCATCGAGGAGAAGAACACTTTCAGTTGGCTTCTGGGCCTGCGCCAATGTATCGACCTCGCGCCCCAGTTACCCGACACCCATCTGGTGTGCGTCATGGATCGCGAGGCGGATCTTTTTGAGCTGTTTGATGAGCAGCGGTTGAAGTGCCGGGTCGACCTGCTGGTCAGGGCCAAGCATGACCGCCGGCTGGGAGAGGGGCAGCACCTGTTCGAGGCCATCCGCCTAAGCCCGGTGCGAGCTCGTTTGCAGATCCACGTCCCAAGGCAAAGCGCTCGGCGCAAGAAGGGGGATCGCAAGGCCACCGATCGCCGCCCCGGGCGGGAAGCGGAAGTGAACCTCCACTATCAGTCCATCGAACTGAGTCCACCCAAGCATTTGCGGGAGAAAGGGCCGGTCCGGTTATGGGTCGTCCATGTTCGGGAGGAGCAGCCGCCGGAAGGGGTCAAGCCCCTGGAGTGGTTCCTGCTGACCACCCAGGAAGTCGCGACGGTCGAGGCTGCCCAGGAGTGCCTGCGTTGGTACGCCCTGCGCTGGCGGATCGAGGATTGGCACCGGGTGCTAAAGACCGGATGCAGGGTCGAGGAGTTGGCCCACAAAACTGCGGAACGCCTGAAACGGGCGGTTGCCATCAACCTGGTGATCGCGTGGCGGATCATGCTCATGACCCTCCTGGGCAGGGAAAGTCCGGACCTACCGGCGGAGATCCTCTTTTCGGACTTTGAGATCCGGGTCCTCAAGGCCCTGGCCCTCCAGAGGCGCCTGGCTGCACCCACCAAGCTCGAGAACGCCGTCCATTTGGTGGCGCGTCTAGGCGGCTACCTGGCTCGAAAAAACGATCCTCCGCCCGGACACGAAATCATGTGGCGAGGCTTTTCCATCCTACAGATCATGACCCAGGGCTTTGAACTCGGGGCAGGCGGATAGCTTGAGATCGCCACTTGGTGGGCTGCTCATAGGCCCACCTGCTTCGCGCTGACCTTATCATTTGGGGCGCCTTGCAAGCCATCGTGCAACGATTCTCCGGATACTCGCCGTGGATCGAACCACTCCCAAACTATCGGGTCGGCGCCAAGCAACTGGAACCAGGCCCCACTCGAAGCGAGTCCTCTGGTCCCCAGGCCCACCCGGACACCCCGCAAGACCAGCCTTTCCCCAGGATCACCGAAGTGCGAGGGTGGCAACACCACCCCACGTTCATCGCCGTTGCTTCTCCGTTGACGCCGGCTGTGCCGGCGGCGACGAACGAGGGCGTAATGGTGGGACATGTACCACCAATTATGGGTAAAGGGCAGGGCTGTGCCGGCGGCGACGAACGAGGGCGTAATGGTGGGACATGTACCACCAATTATGGGTAAAGGGCAGGGCTCTGCCGGCGGCGACGAACCAGGGCGCAAATCCGGGACACGTACGATTACGTAGCCAGGCTGCTAGGCCGCCGAGCCTTCCTTCAGGATCTCCTCCAGCCGCTTGAACAGGTGCGCCCGGGGTCCCAGGGGGATCCTCTTCAGGTTCATGCCGGCCTGTTCCGGGGTGCGCCCGCCCTTGGCCTGGTTGCAGCTCAGGCAGCAGGCCACCAGGTTCTGCCAGGTGGTCCGCCCGCCCTGGCACACCGGGATGATGTGGTCGATGGTGTCGGCCTTGTTGTGGCATCCTTCGTACTGGCAGATGTAGTGGTCCCGCTTCAGCACCCGCCGGTCCAGGCGCCCCATGAGGAGCTTGCTCTCGGGACAGGCCTTGGCGTGGGGGAAGATGATCAGGGAGATGGCGCCGTGCAGGTTCAGGTGCCGGTCCAGGTTGGCGGGATCCAGGATCATGGCGCGGCCCGTGGCCACCGCCCGGATCGCCTTGCGCCTGGCAACCTCCATCATCGGCACATAGTTTCTATCCACGGCGATGACCGAGTTGACGGCGGGCCTTTCCATCCGGGGCGACATAGGGACCTTGGTTGTACCGATCCACTTTCATTTTGCAGGGTAAACCTGCGATAGAACAAGGGGGTTTCATGTTGCCCGGGGCAATATCAACCGCCCTGGGGAAGGGTCCAGCGGGCCAGGCGGCTGCCCCCCTCCCCCTCCAGCCACAGGCAGGCCACCCAGTCGGTGGGCCAGGGCCCGGAACTTCCGGCCCACTCCACCACCAGGTTGTCATCGGGCTGCAGGATGTCCTCCAGCCCCAGGGACCAGGCGCCGGCCGCCCCCAGGCGGTACAGGTCCAGGTGGTGCACGAAACCCCGGGGACAGCGGTAGCGGTGCAGAACCGCGTAGGTGGGGGAGGCCACCTGGTCCGGGTCGCCCCCCAGTCCGGCCACGAACCCGCGCGTGAAGGTGGTCTTGCCGGCGCCCAGGTCGCCCCTGGAGCAGCCAGGTGCCGCCCGGCGGGGTCAGGGCCGCCAGTTCGGCGCCCAGGGCCTCGGTGGCCCGGTCGCCGCGCAAGCGTCGGTGGTCATGGGCGGATGGCGGCACTATGCAGCTCCCTGAGCAGGGCCGCGAGACTCGGCCCCAGTTCGCGGATCATGAGCGGGCCCGGGCCCAGGCGGTCGGCGGCGGCTCCGTGCAGCCAGAGGGCTTCGCCCACCGCCTCCTTCAGGGACGGCCCGGTGCCGTCGCCCCGCCGGGCCCACTGGGCCACCCGGGCCGCCACCATGCCCGCCAGGAAGTCCCCCGCGCCTCCGGCGGAAAGTCCGGGATGGCCGGTGGGGTTCACCCGGATCCCCGCCTCGCCGCCTCCCGCCAGGAGGGTCTGGGCGCCCTTGAGCACCAGGAGGCCGGGCCCGGTGGCCGCCGCCCCGGCCTGGGCCAGGCGCTCGGCGGTGGTCCGGGGCGCCGGGGTCTGGAACAGGCGGGCGAATTCCCCGGGATGGGGGGTGAGGACCGTGCGGGGCCGGGCCATCCAGCGCGGACCGTCGCCCGTCCCCAGGGCCGAGGCGTCCAGGACCAGGGGCCCGTCCCACCGGGGCACCTCGGTGATGCCCCCCGGTCCCACCAGGAGCGCGTCCAGCCCCGGGGGCACCTGGCCCTCCCAGGGGCGCACCATGGCTTCGGGCACCTGCTCCGCCACTTCGGCCCGCACCGCCGGGTCCGGAAGGATGGTGACCAGCCCGGCGCCCATGCGCAGGGCGCCCTGGGCCGCCATGACCGCGGCGCCGCTCATGCCCATGGATCCGGCCCGGATGCCCACATGGCCGAAGTCCTGCTTGTGGGTATCCCAGCGGGGCCGCCCGGGAACCGGCGCTTCCAGCAGGTTCAGGGCCGCGGCCGGCGCCCGGTCCAGGGGTATGGGCACCAGGGTGATGGCGCCGCAGAGGTCCCGGGCCGGGCGCAGGCCGTGACAGACCTTGAGCTGGCCGAAGCAGGCGGTGCGGTCGGCCGGCACCGCCGGGCCGGTGATCTCCGGCGAACCAGGGTCCAGCCCCGACGGCAGGTCCAGGGCCAGGACCCGGAACGGCGCGGCCGGTCCCGCCGCCGCGGCCAGGGCCTCCACCCAGGCCAGGGACGGACCCCGCAGGGGCAGGCGGGTGCCCAGTCCGAACAGTCCGTCCACCACCCAGCCCCGGAAGCCCGCCACCGCCTCCGCCGGCACCCCGGCGCTGCGGTAGGTGCCGCCCAGGCCCTCCCAGAGGCGGGCCTGCAGGGCCGCGTCGCCCTTCCAGCGGGGCTGGGGATCCGGGGTCCACACCTGCACCTCGCGCCCCCGGAGCCGCGCCAGGCGGGCCAAGGCCAGGGCGTCGCCGCCGTTGTTGCCGGGTCCCGCCAGCACCTGCACCGGTTCCGCGGGCGGCAGCAGGGCCAGCGCGCCCAGGGCCGCATGCTCCTGCAGCACCAGCGAAGGCACGCCCCATTCATCGATGGCCCGGCGTTCCAGGCTGGTCATCTCCGGCGCGGTCAAGAGGGGGATCATGGTCGCTCTCCTCGGCCACTATTGTTGCCCAACTTGTGATTTCCCGCTCCGGTCCGTTGCGCCTTTGGTCACGTTCGGAGCCGGACCGCCATGCTAGATTTAAGTGTCTGCTGGAGCTGAAATGTCCGCTTCCCCCATTCGCGTCATCATCGCCAAACCTGGTCTGGACGGCCACGACCGGGGCGCCAAGGTGGTGGCCCGGGCGCTCCGGGACGCCGGGATGGAAGTGATCTACACCGGCCTGCGCCAGACCCCGGCCCAGATCGTGGCCGCGGTGGTGCAGGAGGACGCGCAGGTGCTGGGGCTCTCCATCCTCAGCGGCGCCCACAACCAGATCTTCCCGGAAGTGATGCGCCTGCTCAAGGAACAGGGTGTCCACGATGTCCTGGTGTTCGCCGGCGGCATCATCCCCGACGAGGACATTCCCGTCCTCAAGGCCCTGGGCATCAAGGAAGTGTTCCAGCCCGGCACCAACACCGACGACGTGGTGGCCCTCATCCGCAAGGACCTGGTCGTCGCCTGACTACCGGGTGGTCAACCAACGCGTGCCCGGGGGCGCCTGGAACGTGAAGGTGGACGCGGGGAACGGGACGGGCGGAACCGTGGGGTTCTGGAGTTCGATCACCTGCCGGGCGCCGGTGCCGTCGATCCACTGGATGCGCTTGAGCAGCCCGCCGTGGCCGTCCAGTTCCACCCGGGGCAGGCTCGGGCGGCTGGGCTCCAGGGTCAGGCTCTCCCCGGCGCCGGGCTTGGCGTCGTAGTAGCCGCGCAGCGCGCCCGGGTTGAGCAGGACGTACAGCAGGGGCGTGTCGCCGGCGGCGGTGCGCAGGCGGATCCGCTGGGCCGTGCGGGCGTCAGGGTCGTACTGGATGAGGTTGACGCCGTCGGCGACCACCAGTCCGCCCTGGCGGTACTGCACCCGCAGGCGCCCGCCCTGGGCCAGCTGGATCCGCCCCTGGCGGGTCAGCTTGCCGAATACCGCGCTCTCGGATTCCTGCACGAAGGCGCTCTCGAGCCTGGGCAGGGAAGGAAAGGCCTTCCACCAGTCCGGAAGGCCGGGCGCGGGCGCACCCGCCCCCAGGAGACCCAGACCCATACCGCCGACCATGAGCTTCCGGAGCAAATCACGACCTCTTCAGTTCGATGGAGAGGGTACCGGAACCGTCCCCGCCGGGCCAGGGGATGGAGGTACCGGCTTCCGCCACCTGGACGCCCAGGCGCCGGATCACCACCTGCACTTCCAGCTCGCCTCCGCCGGGTTCCGGGGGCACGGCCACCTGCAGCACCTGGACGGGCCGCAGGCCGCCGCTGGCAGTGGGCTGGAGGGGCGGCGGAGGCCACGGCATGGGTGGAATCCTGGGAGCGGGTGGCCTGAGGGACAGGCGCGGAATGGGCAGGCCGTTGGGCCCCAGGGGCATGGGCGGCTTGGCGGGATAAGGCGGTTGCACTTTCACGAACATGGGCGCCATGACCTTCAGGGAGCCGTCCCCGGTCCTGGGGACCTCCCCCTGGGCGCCCCGGAGCACGTCAGGGAGCGGGGCCAGGTCAAGGAAGCTCAGGGCCTCGGCCAGGGCTTCCTGGGATTGGAAAGGGGCCAGGGCCGGGGCCGGAAGCTCCGGGGTCCGCCCCTCCCGGGCGCTCGGTGTGGCCGCCGCCGGGTGCCCGGCGCCGTTGTGCACGGGCGTCGGGGCGGACCAGGGGGGCACCGCGGATCCCTGGTGGGCCGGGGCCTCTACGCCTGCCGCCACCGGCCTGGGGGCATCCCCCTGGGAGGGAGCGCCTTCGGCCAGGTGGGTGCGCTTGATGTGGGCCAGGGCCAGGCGGGAGATGCCCTTGAGGGTCTCGAACACCCCTTCCCCGGTGCGGGCAATGGCCTGAAAGCTGGGCAGGCCCCGGGGGTTGAGCTCCTCCTCCAGGGTCTCGATGCTGACGATCTGCTTGAGGTCCCGCTTGTTCCACTGGAACACGGCGGGCACGTCGGCGAAGTCCAGGCCCAGTTCCCGCAGGTTCTCAGTGAGGTTTTCCATGCTCTCCCGGTTGGCGTCCAGCATGGCCGCCTGACTGTCGGCGACGAACACGATGCCGTCCACCCCCTTCAGCACCAGCTTGCGGGTGGAGTTGTAGAACACCTGCCCAGGCACCGTGTACAGCTGAAGCTTGGCCTTGAATCCGCCGATGACGCCCACCTCCAAGGGCAGCAGGTCGAAGAACAAGGTCCGGTCGGTTTCCGTGTTGAGGGAAACCATTTCTCCCCGGGCCTTGAGCGCCGTCCGGTCATAAATGGCAGATAAATTAGTGGTTTTCCCACAGAGCCCGGGCCCGTAGTAAACGATCTTGGCCGTCATCTGCCGGGTGGCGTGGTTAAAAAAAACCATCTTAGGGTCCCTAGGACTTCTGCCAGTTTAGCGGCAAGGTCCACCCGCCTCTAGCGCTATCTATGCGACCGTCAAATGATTAATAAATTAGCAACTCCGCATGACACCCACCAGGACCCCCTGGAGGGTTATCCGTTCGGGAGTGAAACACTTGGGCGACAGGTCCGGGTTGTGGGGAATGAGCCACACGCCCTGCCCGTCCCGCCGGTATTCCTTGAGGGTGGCCTCTTCCCCGTCGATGAGCGCCACCACCCGGTCTCCGTTGCGGTAGTCCCCCCGTCTCTGGAGGATGATGAAGTCACCATCCAGGATGGAATCCTCCACCATGGAGTCCCCGCGCACCCGCAGCACGAAGAGGTCCTGGCGCTCCCGGTGGATGCAGGTGGGCACCTCCAGCGGGATGGCCCGGGATTCGGGCAGCAAGGGCGCGCCGGCGGCCACGTCGCCACAGAAAGGCAGGGTCCTGGAGCGGCGTTCCTCGGCCACCCAGCCTCCGGGGGAGGCGGCCTGGGCGGAGGCCGGTTCCAGGGCCTGGGCAAGGACGATGTTGTTGCCCTTCCCGTGGCTGCGATCCAGGAAGCCCTTATCAATCAGGTGCTGGACGTGCTTGTGGATGGTGCTCACGGCGCTGGAGCCCACCCCGTCGGCAATTTCCTTGAGCGTCGGACTTCTGCCCTCGGTTTCGAGAAACTTCCGAATGTGCTGGAGCACAGCCAGCTGTCGTTTGGTCAGGTCCGTGGGTTTCATGATGGATAAGATAGGCGAAACCGAAATCCGGGTCAATCCCTTTTTTTTCGCCTCCACGTAATGATTTCGCAACCTTGGCAATCATCTTTAAAGCTGACTGTTCTGGTAAGCTATCATCATGAAGCGAACTTTCAGCCGCTTCCCCGGGTTCGCTCTATGATGGAACCCGCCCAAGTTCCTTCACAAGGGAGACAACCACCATGCTCAGCGGTTCCGCCACCTCAAAAACCATGGAAAATGAAACCCTGGTGAATGATTTTTCCATCGAGGTAGCCACAGTCAATGGATCCGGCTCCCAAACGGCAAATAACGTATTAATGCGAACCTTGTTCCAGATGGGCGTCCCGGTCACGGGCAAGAACCTGTTTCCCTCCAACATCGCCGGCCTGCCCACGTGGTTCCAGATCCGCGCCAGCCGCCTGGGCTACCAGGCCCGGAAGCAGTCCATCGATTTCCTGGTCTGCATGAACCCGGAGACCGCCAAGGACGACGTGGCCAAGGTGGGGCCGCGCACCCTGGTGGTCTACGACGAGCCCCTGCGCCTGGACACCCTGCGCGACGACCTGCACTTCTGCCCGGTGCCCTTCCAGAAGCTGGTGGCGGCCTGCTGCCCGGAACCCAAGCTGCAGAAGCTGGTCAAGAACATGGTCTACGTGGGGGTGGCCGCGCAGATGCTGGGGCTGGACATGGACGAGGTGAAGCGCGCCATCGCCAAGCAGCTGCAAGGCAAGCAGAAGGCCGTCGAGCTCAACCAGGCGGCGGTCCAGGTGGGCTACGACTGGGCCGAGACCCAGGCGCCCCGCCAGGACCGGCTGCGGGTCCAGCGGGACACCAGGACCGAAGGCCAGATCATCATCGACGGCAATTCCGCCTGCGCCCTGGGCGCCATGTTCGCGGGGGTCACGGTGGTGGCCTGGTATCCCATCACGCCGAGTTCCTCGGCGGTGGAGAGCCTGATCGAGTACGCCAAGCAGTACCGCAAGGACCCGGTGACCGGGCGGATGAATTTGGCCATCGTCCAGATGGAGGACGAGATCGCCTCCGCCGGCGTAGTGCTGGGCGCCGGCTGGGCCGGGGCCAGGGCCATGACCGCCACCTCCGGCCCGGGCATCTCCCTCATGAACGAGTTCATCGGCCTGGGCTACTTCGCCGAATGCCCAGGCGTGTTCCTGGACGTGACCCGCATGGGCCCCTCCACCGGGCTGCCCACCCGCACCAGCCAGGGCGATGTGGAACTGTGCGCCCGGGCCAGCCACGGGGACACCCTGCACATCTGCCTCTATCCCGGGAACGTGGAGGAGTGCTTCCAGTTCACCTACGAGGCCTTCGACCTGGCGGAGCGCTACCAGACGCCGGTCTTCGTGGTCTCGGACCTGGACCTGGGCATGCAGAACTGGTGCACCAGGCCCTTCGCCTATCCGGGCGGGGCCCTGGACCGGGGCAAGGTCCTGGACCCGGAGACCTTGAAGCACCTGCAGGACTGGGGCCGCTACAAGGATTCGGATGGCGACGGCATCCCCTGGCGCACGCTGCCCGGCACCCCCGGCGGCAGGGGCGCCTACTTCACCCGCGGCACCGGGCACAACGTCTACGGCCACTACTCGGAGAAGCCCGAGGACTTCCGCTACCTGGTGGACCGGCTCAAGCGCAAGTTCCTGGCCGCCGGGGACCACGTGCCCAGGCCCCTGGTCTCGGGCCCCGGGGTGCCCCGGGGGATCCTGGCCTACGGATCCAGCGACCCCGCGGTGGCGGAGGCCCGGGACATCCTGCGCCAGGAGCACGGCAAGGAGACCGACTACCTGCGCGTGCGCGCGCTGCCCTTCACCGGCGAGGTGGTGGATTTCCTCCGGACCCACCAGGCGGTCTATGTGGTGGAACAGAACCGCGACGGGCAGATGGCCTGCCTGCTCAAGGACTTCTACCCGGAGTTGGCCCCCCGCCTGCGCACCGTGCTGCACTACGACAGCACCGCCATCCCCGCCGCGACCGTCGTCGACCAGATCAACGCCTACGAAGCTTCCGCGCAGTGAGGTCCCATGCCCACCCAGACCACCGCCACCGCCCCCACCAACAAGCTCGGCCTCACCCGGCAGGACTACGTGGGCGCCAAGTCCACCCTCTGCCCCGGCTGCGGCCATGACGCCATAACCTCCCAGATCATCCAGGCGGCCTTCGAGATGAACCTGGAACCCCACCAGGTGGCCAAGCTCTCGGGCATCGGCTGCTCGAGCAAGACCCCCGCCTACTTCCTGAACCAGGCCTGGGGCTTCAACTCGGTGCACGGGCGCGCCGCCGCCGTGTGCACCGGCGTGGCCCTGGCCAACCGCAGCCTGGTCAACATCCTCGCCAGCGGCGACGGGGACTCCATGTCCATCGGCATGGGCCAGTTCGTGCACATGATCCGCCGCAACGTGCCGGTTGTGTACATCATCGAGGACAACGGCGTCTACGGCCTCACCAAGGGCCAGTTCAGCGCCACCGCGGACGTGGGCTCCACCCTCAAGCACGGGGACGTGAACGAGATCCCGCCCCTGGACCCGTGCACCCTGGCCATGGAGCTGGGCTGCGGCTTCGTGGCCCGGTCCTTCAGCGGCAACCCCAAGCAGCTGGCGGTGATCCTCAAGGCCGCCCTGGCCTACCGGGGCACCGCCCTCATCGACGTGATCAGCCCGTGCGTGACCTTCAACAACCACGAGAGCTCCACCCGCTCCTACAAGGCCGCCAAGGACCACGAGATGCCCCTCCAGGACCTGGGCTTCGTGGCCTACTACGACCAGGAGGAAGTGGAGATCCCCGCCGGCGAGGCCCGGGAAGTGGCCCTGCCGGACGGGTCCCGGCTCACCATCCGGGCCCTGCGGGAGGATTTCGACCCCACCGACCGGTTCGCCGCCAGCCGGGCCCTCCACGAGGCCAACGGCCGGGGCGAGCTGCTCACCGGCATCCTGCACATCCACACCGAGCAGAAGACCATGCACGACTTCCTGCACCTGGTGGAGCCCCCCCTGGCCACCCTGCCCCAGGAGGCGGTGAAGCCCGGGCCGGAGGTGCTGGAGGCCTGCATGCGGGAGCTCATGTAGCGCCCGGAGGCCATTGACGGAAGGCCGGGCCAGGGTAGACTGAGAGTCCCCATGGGGCTGTAGCTCAGCTGGGAGAGCGCCACGTTCGCAATGTGGAAGTCGAGGGTTCGAGCCCCTTCAGCTCCACCAGATAACTCAAACAAACACCGGAACCTACGAGTTCCGGTGTTTTCGTTTCAGACCTGTTTTTTACCAATATGTTCAAACCGTATTCAAAACCGCCCAGCGATGCCAAGTGCTATCTGGTGGGGCATCGCCTCCCAACGGAAGGCGAGTTGCCGGATGGTTGACCCCCCAGGCCGCGCAGGAGAACGCCTTGGCACCGGGAGCACCGGCCAGGTGGTGCCGATTGGCTGCGGACTCTGATGCCTGCCGGGCTTCGGCCCCGTTTCCCAATCCTGGGGTGGAGCGCTGCGCTCCCGGGCACCTTGGCGGTATCCTGGATCAAACCACAGAATGGCCCACGGGAGGCGACCCGATGCCCCCAGCGAACCACCCAGCCAGGCCCAAGTCCCGACCTCCAGCACCGCAGGGAATGCGCCGGCGGGCACGGCGCAAGTTCGCCCTCCTGGCGGATCTCCGGGAACGGGTGCGACGACTGACGGATGAACGGGACCGGCAGGCGCTGGTGCTGCACCTCAACAAGATCATCCAGGAGCACTTGGACCCGGAACCGATGTTCATGGCCGTCTCCTCCGCTCTCTGGGCCATAGCCCGCCACGATGTCATCACCCTGTCCGCAATTGAGGAAGGCGGCACCAAGGAGCGCCTGCAGCTTTTGGACCTGCCGGCATTCCGGGGCCACTACAAGATCGGCGTGCAGGTCCCGGAGCTGGTCCTGGTGGCCTCCAAGGAGGTCGTGGATACCCACCGGACCGACGTGCTAGGGCCGGATCGGATCGCCAGCATCCAGCCCCCGGAGATGGGCCGGGTGATCCAGCAGGAAGGCATCAAAGCCTTGTGTCAAGTGCCTCTATTCAGCCGGGGCAGGACCCTGGGGATCCTCAGCGTGGGAAGCCGGAATGAACACCATTTCACCTCTGAACTCCTGCGGTTGCTGGAGCAGGTGGCCGGGTTGGTTGCCGTGGCCCTGGACAATACCATGGTCCTCCAGGACATCCGCTCCTCCCGGGACAAGCTGGCGGAGGAGAGGCTCTACCTGGAAGAGGAGGTGCGCCGAGATTTCTCCACCCAGGAGATCATCGGCAGCAGCCCCGCCCTGGTCCGGGTCCTGAAACAGATCGAGACAGTCGCCCCCAGCGACGCCACCGTCCTCCTCCTGGGAGAGACCGGCACGGGCAAGGAACTACTGGCCCGGGCCATCCACGAGCGCAGCAAGCGTCATGCCCGCACCTTCGTGCGGCTCAACTGTTCGGCCATCCCCCTGGGGTTGGTGGAGAGCGAGTTGTTCGGCCATGAGCGGGGGGCCTTCACCGGGGCCATCGCCAAGAAGGTGGGCCGGTTCGAGCTGGCCCACCAGGGCACCCTGTTCTTGGACGAGATCGGCGACCTGCCCTTGGACCTCCAACCCAAGTTGCTGCGCGCCATCCAGGAGCGGGAGTTCGAGCGCCTGGGCAGCAACAGCACCATCCGGGTGGACGTGCGCCTGATCGCCGCCACCCACCGGGACCTGGTGCGGATGGTGGAGCAGGGCACCTTCCGCCAGGACCTGTTCTACCGCCTGAGCGTCATTCCCATCCAGGTGCCGCCCCTGCGCGAGCGCAAGGAGGACATCCCCGGGCTGGTGCGCTACTTCGTCCAGAAGTTCGGCAAAGGCATGGACCGGCGCATCGAGCGCATTCCCGCCGAGACCATGGCGGCCCTGGTGGGCTGGCCCTGGCCCGGCAACATCCGGGAACTGCACAACTTGGTGGAGCGCTCGGTCATCCTCAGCCCAGGACCGGAACTACATGTGCCGCTTGGGGACATGGCCCACCTGCGGGAGGCGGACGACCATGCCCCGGCAGAAACCCTGGAGGACCATGAGCGCAAGGCCATCCTGGACGCGCTGGAAGCCTCCAGCTGGATGGTGGGCGGGCCCCGGGGGGCGGCGACGCGCCTGGGACTAAAGCGAACCACCCTCATTTCCAAGATGCAGAAATTGGGAATCGGCCGGAGTCAACGACTTAACTCTCTCCCAAAATGAAGCCGGCTGGCGATACGGCTCGCCGAATGCGAACCGGAGGGGTCGGTTTGCTCACTGGACCAGGTTCGGACTCGGAGCACCGTAGGGAGAGTTCCAATCGTGAATGCGCGGCTCACCCTGCAGAGCCCGTCGTTTCCCCTGTCGAAATAAAGGCGGATCGTCGAGATATCGACGCAAGGGCATCGACAGTGGCGGCCACCGCGTTGCAACGTTAAATGTAATTTCACATAATAATAAACTTATCTAAAATTTTCGTTCTGGCATCCGCTTTGCCCTTCCCTGGTGGACCGCAGGGAGGAGCCTATGCTGAGGATCCACATCGAAACGGGCGCTGACGGGGTAGCCCTGCGCCTGGAAGGCAAGCTCATCGACGACTGGGTCGATGAACTGGTCCGGGTTTTCATGGACCAATCGCGCGGACACCCAAAGGGTAGGGTCGTGCAGATCAACCTGGACGCGGTTTCCTTCGTGGACGCGAAGGGCCGTTCCATGCTCGCCGCGCTGCGACGCCTGGGCTGCGAACTCAAAGGCTGCGGCCCCTTCATCTCGGCGGTGATCGAAGAGGTCTCTAGCGATCCCGCCTGTTAACCACTCCCACCTTTCCGCCTCTCCCCTTCCATAAGGATAAGGATTCCCATGCTTTCTAAGTCCCTTACACCTCTGATCCTCCTGCCGCTCGTGGCCTGCGGCCACGGGTCGGACCCCCATCCGGCCGAACCCAAAGTCCCCATCGTCATCACCCATCCATCCAAGGTCCATGAATTCCAGCAGGTGTCGGTAAGCGGAACGCTCTCCTCGCCGGGAAATTCCTCACTGGTCCCCTTCCTGGTGCCCGGCCGGGCGCTGCAGGTGCTGGTCCGGGAGGGCGAGCCGGTGCGCCAGGGCCAGTTGCTGGCCGTGCTGGACGCGGAGAACCTCAACCACGCCCTGGAGGCCGCTCACGCCCAAGTGGAGGCGGCCCGTGCCGGGGCGCAACAGGCCGAGCAGGAATACGACCGCATGAAGCAGCTGTTCGACAGCCAGAGTCTCCCGGCCAACGACTTCGCCAAGTTCACCGCGGCCCGGGACGCCTCCCGGCAGCAGGTCCGGCAGGCGCTGGCCGGGGAGGCCGCGGCGCGCCGGAACCTGGGCGACGCCAGGCTGGTGGCTCCCATCGCCGGCTTCATCGCCAAGCGGATGGTGGAACCCGGCGCGATGGTTGCGCCGGGCCAGCCGGTGTTCGAGATCGCCCCCCTGGATCCCATCGAAGTGAACGCGGGCGTCCCCGAGACCGACGTCCGCCTGGTGCGGGCGGGGCAGCCCGCCAGCATCACCATCCCGGCGCTGCCGGGAAAGGTCTTCCAAGGCACGGTGCGTCTGGTGAACGTCTCCGCCGACCCGGTCACCCGAACCTACATGACCCGCATCACCATGCCCAACCGTGAGCGGGAGCTGAAAGTGGGCATGGTGGCGGAGGCGGCCATCCAGAGCGACCAGAAGCTGGACATGGTCACCGTGCTCCTGACCGCCGTCACCCGCGATCCCCAGGGGGCCTCCCTGGTCTTCCAGTACTTCCCTGAACAGGGGAAGGTCTACAGCAAGCGGGTGGAGTTGGGGACGCTCCTGGGCACGAGCGTGCAGATCCGTTCCGGGCTGACCGGGGAAGAGACCATCGTCGCGGCGGGCCAGCAGAACCTGCGTGACGGCATGGGCGCCCAGCCCACCCATGAGGTGAAGTGACCATGAACCGGATGATCAAAGCCTGCCTGCGCTATCCCTCCCTCACCGTCATCGTCTCCGCGCTGGCGGTGGTGTTGGGCGTCTGGGCCCTGTTCAAAATGCCCCGCACCGAGGACCCCACCATCACCATCCGCACCGGCATCGTCGCCGCCGCCTATCCGGGCGCCACCTCCGAGCAGGTGGAGAAGCAGGTCACCAAGGTCCTGGAGCAGCACATCTTCAAGTACCAGGAGGTGCGCAAGGCCAAGACCTATTCCACCAGCCGCCCGGGCATCTGCATCATCAACGTCGAGCTGGAGAAGAAGATCAGCAACCCGGATGTGTTCTGGGCCAAGCTGCGGCACGAGATGCTCCTGACCAAGGCCACGGAACTGCCGCCCCAGGTCATGGGACCGGTGGTGGACTCGGACTTCGGCGACACCGTGGCCATGCTCATCGCCGTCAGCGGCGACCGCTACGGCTACCGCGAGCTCAAGGACTACGTGGACAAGATCAAGGACGTCATGCGCACCGTGCCTTCGGTGGGCAAGATCGCCGTCTACGGCAACCAGACGGAGCAGATCTGCATCACCAGCAGCCCGGAGCGCATGAGCCAGTACTTCACCGACCCGCACAAGATCGCGGCCGCCCTGGCCCAGCGCAACGCCGTCCAGGGCGCCGGCAGCGTTCGCACCGCCAGCGAGCGGATCCCCTTCCATAATGCCTCGCTGTTCGACACTGAGGACGAGATCCGCAGGCTGGTGGTGGGCATGTCCCCCAGCGGCCAGCCCAGCTACATCGGCGATTTCGCCCAGGTGGAGCGGCGCTACCAGGACCCCGAGTTCATGGTGCGCTACGACGGCAAGCCGTGCCTGATGATCTCGGTGGAGATGCAGAAGGGGAAAAACATCGTCGAGATGGGCGCCGAGGTTGACGAGGCGATGGCGCGGCTCCGGCCCCTGCTGCCCCCGGACTTGAAGCTGGACTATATCGCCAACCAGCCGAAGGTGGTGCAGGAGCGCATGGCCGGTATGGGCCACGAGTTCTTTATTGCCATTGTCTGCGTGATCCTGGTGACGGTCATCCTGCTGCCCATGCGGGTGGCGGTCATCGCCGCCCTGGCCATCCCCGCCAGCATGCTCACCACCCTCGGGGTGATGGACTTCATGGGCTTGGCGCTGCACCAGGTGTCCATCGCCGCCCTCATCCTGGTGCTGGGCATCGTGGTGGACAACGCCATCGTCATTGTCGACAACTACATGGAATTGATGGATCACCAGGTGCCGCGGGAAGAGGCGGCCTGGCGGTCAGCGACCGAGGTGGTGACGCCGGTGCTGGTGGCCACTCTCACCATCATCGCCTCTTTCCTGCCCCTGCTGATCATCTCCGGCGCCGCGGGCGAGTTCATCATGGCGCTGCCGATCACCGTGGCGGTGTCCCTCACCGTCTCCTTCCTGGTGGCGGTGTTCCTCACCCCCCTGCTGTGCCGCACCTTCATCCTCAAGGGTCTGCACGATCCCGAGGCCGCCCCTTCCGGCAAGCGCCAGAAGCGCACCGCCCTGGACCTGCTCCAGGCCGGCTACAACAAGGCCATCGTCACCTTCATGACCAAGCCCGCCCTGGCCGTAGGACTGGGGATCGGCGCAGCGGTCGGCGGTGTCCTGCTGTTCCGCGTGGTGGCCCAGCAGTTCTTCCCCACCGCCGAGCGCAACCAGTTCGTCATCGACGTGTGGATGCCCCAGGGCAGCCGCTTCGAGGCCACCGACGCGGTGATGCGGCGCATCGAGGGCGAACTGCGCCAGGACAAGCTGGTGACCCACCTTGCCAGTTTCGTCGGGCAGAGCTCACCGCGTTTCTATTACAACGTGAACCCCCAGCAGCCGGACCCCGCCTTCGGTCAGTTCATCGTCAATACCACCGACATGAAGGTCACCCCAGGCCTCGTGAAGGATATGCGCACCCGCTCGGCCCGCCTGGCGCCCGAAGCCACCGTGCTGGTGCAGGAACTGCAACAGGGCGACGTCCAGGAAGCCCCGCTGGAGTACCGCATCGTCGGCGACGATCCCGTCCAGCTGAAGGCCATCGGCGAGAAGGTCGGCGATATCCTCCGGGCCGACCCCGGCGCGCGCTTCATCCACACCGACTACCGCAACGACTCCCCCATGCTGGCCTTCAACCTCAACACCGAACTGGCCAGCCGCCTTGGCCTGACCCATGCCGACGCGTCCAGCTTCCTGCAGGGAGCCTTCGACGGCTTTACGGTGAGCACCTTCTGGGAGGGCGACCGGGCGGTGGACGTAGTCCTGCGCGCGGATCCCGGCCACCGGGATTCCTTCGACGCGGCCCGGGACACCTACGTGAGCGCTTCGCTTTCCGGCAACAAGGCGCCCCTGCGCGCGGTGACCGACCTGGCGCCGGTATGGCAGATCAGCCGCATCGTCCGCCGCAACGGCGTGCCCACCCTGACCGTGCGCTGCCTGACTGCCGATGGCATCTACGCCTCCGCAATCCTCGACCGCAGCCTGCCGAAGGTGCGGGCGCTGCCCCTGCCTCCCGGCTACCACATCGACCTGGGCGGCGAGTGGGCCAACCAGTATGAGACCTTCCCCGAGATGATCGTGGCCCTCGGTATCAGCCTGGTGGCCATCTACCTGATCCTCATGCTGCAGTTTCGCAACCTCACTGAACCCCTGGTGGTCATGCTCTCCATCGCCCTGTCCCTGTTCGGCATGGCGTTCGGCCTGCTGATCACCCACAACCCCTTCGGCTTCACCGCCTTCATGGGCATGATCGCCCTGTGCGGCATCGCCGTCCGCAACGCCATCATTCTTGTTGATTACATCAAGGAGCGGCTCAGGCACGGGGTGCCCCTGGAGGAGGCTGCCACTCAGGCCGGTGAGCGCCGGCTGCGGCCGATCTTCCTCACCACCATGGCCGCCGCCGTGGGCGTCACGCCCATGATCCTCTCCGGCTCCAAGATGTGGAGCCCCCTGGCCAGCGTGATGGCGGTGGGCCTGGTGTTCTCCATGTTCTTCACCCTGCTGGTGGTGCCTGTAATCTACGTGCTGGTGTTCCGCCACAAGGCGACCAAGCTGGGCGGGAACCCGGCCGCGGCCACCCTGGCGCTGCTCCTGGTCCTGTTCGCCGGCACCTCCACCTTGTCCGCCGGCGCGGCACCCGAGCCCAGCCGCCTGACTCTGGAGCAGGCGGTGGCCAGCGCCGTGGAGAACAGCCACGGGGTCCGCATCGCCCGGGCCAAGGTACGGGAAATCCAGGCCAAGCGGGACACCGCCCACGCCGATTTCATGCCCCAGCTGAGCACGGACGGCCAGGTGGGGCGGATCGACACCGCCGAGGCGGTGAAGGTGACCACCGGCGCTTTGGGCACCATTCCAGGGCAGGGACCCTTCCCGGACCATGACGTCAACATGGATCAAGGCAAGAGAAACCTCTGGGTGCAGAACCTGACTCTGGTCCAGCCGTTGACACAGCTGGTGAAGATCCACCATGGCTACGAGGCGGCGTCCGCCGAGGAGCGGGCCGCCGAGGCCGAGCTGCGCAACATGCAGACCGGCATCGCCTTCAAGACCCGCCAGGTCTACCTGGGCCTGCTGGTCGCCCGGGCCAAGCTCGAGGCCGCCGAGGCCGGCGTCGCCGCCGCCCAGGCCGGGGACCGGGAGTCCCAGGACGCGGTGCGGGCCGGGAATGCCCTGCAGGTGCTGGCGACCGGGACCAAGGCCCTGCTGCTACAGAACCGACAGAAGCAGCTGGCCGCGGAGGCGGAGGTGGTGGACCTGGAATCCGAGCTGAACGACCTCATGGGTCAGCCCGTGGACACCCCCCTGGACCCCGCGCCCGTCACCACGGAAGTCCGGAATCTCGATTCCCGGGACGCCCTCCTGGACGAGGCCCTGCGCAACAATCCCGGCCTGGCCCGGGCCGAGGCCACCGTCGAGCAGAGCCGCAGCGGCCTGCGCGCCGCCAAGGCTGACTATATCCCGGATGTGGCTGTCTTCTTCACCCAGACCCACCAGGAAGGCCTGCCTTTCGTCACCAGCAACTTCAACGTGGTCGGCGTGAAGATGTCCTGGTCCATCCTGGACGGCGGCCGCAAGGCCAGCGTGGTGAGCCAGCACAACGCCCAGGTATCCGAGGCCAGCGAGGACCGGGAGCGGCTGCGCCGGCGGGTGGAGGTGGACCTGGGCAGGACCCTGCGCAAGCTGGAAACTGCCAAGCTGCTGGTGGACGCGGCCGAAGAGGCCAGCGCCCTGAACAGCGAGAAGGACCGCCTGGCGGCGAACCAGTTCAAGGCCGGGGTCATCTCCGCGGCCAAGCGGGCCGAAGCCGAGGCCGCGGCCAGGGCGGCGGATGCCGACCTCCTGGCCGCCAGGCTGGGCCTCCAACTGGACTATGCGGAGCTGGACCAGCTCCTCGGCAGGTCATGACCTCACCCCCCGGGCCTTCAGGAGGCATCATGCGACCGGATCCCAGCAGCCCGCGCGGCAGTTCCCGGCTGAACCTGATCAAGGCGGCGGTCCGGGTCTTCGCCGAAAAGGGCTTCGAAGGGGCCAGGGTCCGGGAAATCGCCGGCCTCGCGGGCGTCAACAGCAGTCTCGTGTCGTTCCATTACGGCGGGAAGGAGGGGCTGTACCAGACCCTGCTCCGCCATGCCGGGCGCCTGGCCAGGCACATGATGAAGACCCTGCCCGACGTTCCCGGCAGCCAGGACCCGGACGCGCGGCCGAAGGCCGCGCTGGCCCTGAGGGCCGAGGTGGAGATGTTCCTCCGGTCGGGCCTGGAACATCCGGGCGCCGGTGCCGGGCACCTGCCGCGAAGCGTGCGGCGGGCCTTGCGCGCGCTCGTGGTGCGGGAAATGACCTTCCCGCGGCCGGGGGGCGAAGGTGTCCTGCGGGAAGCCATCCGCCAGCCCATGGCCTACCTGGAGCAGTGCCTTGGCGTGCTGCGCCCGGACCTGGATGACGTGGGGCGGTTGGCCATGGCGTTGAACATCCTGACCCAGGTGGTCCACCTGCCCGGCGCCCCGGAGATGCTGGGGCCGCTCCGGAGCGGCTGCGCCGATCCGGTGGATCTGCGGGCTGTCATCGAACATTGCATCGACTTCGACTTGCGTGGAATCGGCGCGCAGAGCGCGCACGGGGTTCCAGGAGGGTTCAACCATGAAACACTTCATCGTAACGCTTGTGCTCAATGCCCCGAGAACGGAGATCGGATCCCGCCGCCTCGTCCTGCATGACCGGCATTTCCACACGGGCTACGAGCTGGGGCTGTTCCTGTTCTACGGCCCCCTCTGCCAGGCCGACGGGTACCTGGCCGTCGCCCGGTCCGAATCCAGCCAGACCTTGAACAACTTCCTGGAGGAGGATCCCCTCGTGAGGGAGCACCTGGCCAGCGTGGCCGTCCAGGAGTACACGCCCAGCAAGTTCCCGGAAACCATGCGCGGGTGGGTGCACCCCCTCGGGTACGGCAACGGTTCGGACCTGGACTGGTCCCCCAGCGTCTTCATCTAGCCATGGCCGCCCCGCTCCTTCCTCCGTACCGTTGGTCCTGGCCGCTGGTCCTGGCCTTGGCCCTGGCGGCGCCGTCCCGCGCCAACGATACCTGGGGCCTGGTGGGCGCGTCCGTGGGCCCCCTCAGGAACCCGCCCCGCCGGCCCATCGCTGACGTGGAACTGGACCACCAGGTGGGCGACGGCCCTTTCGGCTGCTGGGGCGCCCTGGATGTCACCCCGAATGGTGACTATTACGTAGGTACCGGACCCGGCGCCCTCTGGTCCCCGGACTCCCGCTGGCTGTTCGCCGTGGCGACGGGCCCCGGCTACTACTTCCGCCAGAGCGGCTTCGACCTGGGCTATGCGCTGGAGTTCCGCTCCACGTTCTATGCCGCCCGCCGCCTGGGGCACGGGAACGTGGTGGGAACCTCCTTCAGCCACTACTCCAACAGCGGCATGAGGAACCACAACCCCGGAGCGGAGACGGTGCGGGTGTTCTATGCCTTTCCGGTCCCCTGGTTCTGGCGATGAGGCTCTGGGCGGCCATCCTCCTGGCGGCCGGCCTTGCCGGGGCCGGGGTCCGGGCCGGCAACCCCGCCCTGTGGTACGAGAACCTGCCGGCGAAGAGCAGCCTGGATTATCACCTGGCCGCCTGTGCCGGCCACCAGCGGCCGCTGGTCCTGGCCCTCGGGGGAGGCGCTGCCAAGGGCATCGCCCACGTTGGCGTCCTCCAGCGTCTCCAGGAGGAGGGGATCCCGGTGGCGGGAATCGCCGGGACCAGCGCCGGGGCGTTCGTCGGCGGGCTGTACGCGGCGGGCTATCCGGGATCCACCATCCAGACCCTGCTGGAACACTACGACCTGGGCTCCCTGATGCTGGACCGGGACCGGCGGTTCCCCGGCGAGACTCTCCGGGAGCAGCAGGACGATGAAGTCACCTGGCTGCGCTTCCTCCGGGATCCCCATACCGGGTTCGCCTCCTCCCCGGGCGCCTGGTCCGGGCAGAACCTGAAGCGTGCCCTGCGCATTCTCCTGGCCCGCTGCACCCATGAGGCCTGGGACTCCTTCGACCACCTGCGGGTGCCGTTCCGGCCGGTCACCACGGATCTCCAGACCGGGCGGGCTTTCGCCCCCGACCGGGGCGACCTCGCCAGCGCCGTCTGCGCCTCCATGAGTGTTCCCGGGATCCTCAGTCCCGTGTTCTGGGACGGGGACCAGCTGGTGGACGGCATGCTGGTGCAGAACCTCCCGGTGGAGACCGCCCGCAGCCTGGACCCCCAGGCGGCGGTCCTGGCGGTGGAGGTGGGCCAGGGCCTGGAGGCGGCCTACCGGACCTCGTTCCTGGGCCTGGCGTTCCGGGCCCTGGACGTGAGCATCGAGAACCGCACGGAGATCAGCCGGCGCGCCGCGGACCTGGTGCTCAAGCCCAGCACGAAGGCCATCACCTACCTGGAATTCCACCGCCAGGTCCAGGCGGCGGTCCAGGAGGGCAGGGCAGCCTTCGACCGGAACCTGGACGCGCTGGAAGACCTCCTCTACGGACCGGAGGCCGCCTTGCCGGCGCCCGGCGGGATCCCGATGGTGCAAGGTCCCGCTCCGCTGCGGGCCCGGGCCATGCAACTCGCCGCAGCCACCCTCCCGGACGGGGCCCGGCTGAACCGCCACTACCTGCGGTGGATGCGGCGGATCCTGGCCGAGGGATCGGCCCGGAAGGTGGACCTGGAGTTCACCGAGGCCGGGCCGGTGCTGACCCTGGAGCCCTATCCCGTGCTCCGGCGGGTGGAGGTGACGGGGCCGGAGGCGTGGACCGGGCTGTGCGGGAACCTCCTGGAGGAGTTCCAGGTCCGGACCGGGGCCGCCTACAATCCCGTGAACCTGGGGCGGAGCCTGGACACCCTCGTTCTCCGCAGCAGCCTGATGGGCCGCCCGTGGCTGAAAGTGGAACGGACGTCCTTCGATCCGGACCAGGGCGTGCTGCAGGTGGACCTGCGCGAAGTGTGGCCCCAGCACTTCCAGGTCCAGGGCGCCCGCCTTCCCGAGAGCCAGACGGCCGGCCTGCACAAGCTGCTGCAGCCGCTGGAAGGCCGGCCTATGGACGCCACCGCCACGGCGGAGACCTTCATGCTGGCCGAGAAGCGCCTGGGCCTGGAAGAACTCCAGGTGGCGCCAGACCCCTCGGATCCATCCGGTGCCACCCTCCAGGCCACTCCGGTCCCGGACCGCAGGATCGCCCTGGAAGGCCAGCTGGCCTACGAGAGCACCTGGCAAATCCACGGTGCCCTGGGTCTGCACCGGAACCACGTGATGGGCACCGACTGCCGGTTCGGGGTCCGGGGCAGCCTGGACCGCCTCCAGGACGAGGTCGTGCTGGAGGGTTCCAGGGTTTCCGCCCTCTGGCCCCGCCTGGGATGCGGGGTGTCTGCCGCCCAGACCGTCTACCGGTTCCTGCCCGAGTCCTTGCGAACTCCGTACGCTCTCGCGCCCTTCCAGGCCTCCCTGGTCCATCGTTTCCTGCGGGAGCGCATCCTCACCTTCGATGTTTCCACCCGCCTGGGCCGGGAAGACCAGGGGCTGGCTTCACTCGTCTGCAGCCGGGCCTGGAATTCGCTCCATCCCCAGGCCGAAGGCGAGGACCTGTCCGCCTCCACCAAGATCCAGGCCACGGGCGAATGGGACGATCTGGACCGTTGCCTGTTCCCGACCCGCGGGACCCTGGTCCGGGCCAAGGCGGGCCTGGGGTGGCTGGACCATCCCGACTTCGGGTCCGGAACCACCACCTTCCGATCGGCCTATGCGCAAGTCACGCACTTCTGGCCGCTGGGAGCCCGGGTCAGCCTCGAAGGCGAAGGGGAGGCGGGGCTGGGCTGGCACCTGCCCTTTTCCCAGTGGTACAGCGCAGGCGGGCCATCGTTCCTGGCCGGGACGCCCAGCGGCGCCTTCCGGGTGCCCAATTTCGCCATCGCCCGGGTAGGCCTGCCGGTCCAGGCGCTCCAGGCCTTCGGCGCCAACATCCAGGTGGTTCCGCGGTTCGACGTGGGCCGCCTGGCGGTTGCGGAACCGGGCCAGTTGACTGCCAGTCCCCAGGTCCGCGGCCTGAGCCTGGGCCTGCGTTCGCAGGCCTGGAAGTGGTTCTGTGAACTGGATGGCGGCCGGTGGTTCACCTCCGCGGCAGTGGTGAAGCAGGAATTCCGGGTGAACCTCCTCGTGGGCACGCACCCCTTCAGCCTTTGGCGCAATCCATGACGGCTACGGTAAGGAAGCCTTAACAATGGTTGTCTATGCCTTATTTTTATTTCATACGCCGGGTGAAGCCGCCCGACGCTTACTGAGAGGCTCCCTGTGAGCACCGCAATCCTTGGGACGCCACTGCTGGCGCCATATCCGGGGTATCCAACCGCGTCTCGACCGACCTCGGGAGGCCGCCCATGGCGGAACGTCCAGATCGACCTGGAGGCCACCACCAGCAACAGCACCATGGGAATGGCCCTGATTGCGGAGGATACCTGGCGCTTCGGGAAGGGACGATCTTGAAGAACTTCATCGGTTTTCTTTCCCCCAAGGTCCCGCCTGAAATCATCGGGGAGGACCCGTCGCGCCAACGCCGGGCGCCATGGTTGTTGGTTTTGCCGGTGGTGGGCGCCCTATTGACGCAAACGGCCTGCCGGGTGGCCCCGGATGACACCGCCCCCAAACCCGCGGGTGCGCCTGTCGGTTCCGCCACTGACCAGATGCCTTTGCAAGCTCCAGTCAGCGCCTCGGTTGCCTACCCTCCCATCGCCCACTGGTGGATGGCTCTGAAGGATCCGGAGCTTGATCGTTTGTTGGAAAGAGCGGAGGCCCAGAACCTGGATTCGCGGGTCGCGGCTTCCCGGGTGCGTGCGTCCAGGGCGCGCTTGAGCATGGAGCCAGGCGACCTCCTTTCAAGCACGAATGCCGCCAGAACCCATGCCCATTTGAATGACGACAGCATGACCTCGGGGCTGCCAAAGGAGACAGGAGCCCCGGCCGATTACTGGCAGCAAGGTTTCGATGCCACCTGGGAAATTCCCCAATTTACCGTACAGGGGCGTCATGGGACCGTGGGTGATCGGTTGGCACCGGCCGACGAGCGGAACGATGCCATGGTTTCCCTGCTGGCGGAGGTGGCTCGGGATTACCTGGAATTGCGCAGTTTGCGGCATCGATCCGAGCTCGCGATCGACAACGTCGTCATTCAGGCGGATGTTCTTGAGCTGACCGGCTCCCTTTCCCGTCAGGGGTTGGCCACGGACATGGATGTCTCGCGGGCCCAGAACCAGTTGGAGCTGACCAGGGCCCAGGTGGCAGCGATCCAAGACCGGATCGCCAAGATCGGACATGCGATCGCCATCCTGCTGGACCAGGATCCCGGCGCACTTGCTGCCGAACTGGATAGCCGTGGTGCGGTGCCCGCCGTTCATTCCTTGATGGGAGCCGGCTTGTCATCCAATCTGCTGCGCTGTCGCCCGGATGTACGCCGAGCGGAGCGGTGGGTCGAAGTTGCCAACTCCCGCATCGCGGCTGCCCTGGCCCATGACTACCCCAAGTTCACCCTTACTGGAAGCTTCCCATCCGATTCGGCCAGGCTCTCGGCCGCCCTTGCCGGCACCAGCCGGTCCTTTCCCGGACGCTCCGGGGCCATTTGGGATCTATCTGATTTCAGCCAGACCGCCACCTCGGCGGCCCATGAAACGGGAAACCAGCGACAGGCCTTGCTGGCCTACCAGGTACACCCTCCTGTCGGCCCTGCGCGATGTTGAAGACGCTCTGACGGCCCTTCGAGAGGGGCAGGAGCATGACAGGAACCAGGTCCGGGCCGTCGATGGCGCGAGCCAGGCGCTCGAAGCTTCTCGCGGTCGGTACATGATGGGGACCATCGACTACCTGGAGGTGCTTGGAGCAGAGCGGCAACTGCTGTTGTCACAGGATGGCCTGGCCCAATCCCGGCAGGCCGTCGCTCTGCATTTGTTGGGGCTCTATAAAGCGCTCGGGGGCGGTTGGGAGTCCCCGAAGGCTGCGGATCCGCATCGAACACGAGCCGGAGGTCGTGAGGCTCCGCCTGGAAATTTTCCTATCCAGACCAACCATTCTTGTCATGGAGATCGGGCATGAAAGTTTCCATCATCGGCGCAGGCAACGTAGGGGCGACAGTGGCCTACACCCTGCTCGTGAAGGGCGGTTGCGACGCCATCAGCATCATCGACACCAACCAGGACAAGGCCGTCGGCGAGGCTGACGACCTGAGCCACGGGCTCCCTCTCTCCAAGAGCGTGGAGATCCGTGCCCAAGGCTATGAAGGGGTGCGGGACGCGGATGTGATCGTGGTGACCGCAGGCCGGAACCGGCGGCCGGGGGAAACCCGGCTGGACCTGGCCCGGGCCAACGTGGGGATCATGGAGGACATCGTCCGCTGCATGCAGCCCCACTACCAGGACGCCAAGGTCATCATGGTGAGCAACCCGGTGGACATCCTCACCGAAGTGGTGTTTCAGCGCATGGGCATCGCCAAGGAACGGCTGATCGGGTCGGGCACCGTGCTGGACTCCTCCCGCTTCCGCTACCTGCTGGGCCGGGAATTCGGCATCGACCCGCGCAACGTCCACGCCTACGTCATCGGCGAACACGGGGATTCCGCCGTGCCGGTGTGGAGCATGGCCAGCCTGGGACAGATCCCTGTCACCCGGTACGCCCCCGCCGGAAGACTTCCGCTGGGGCCCGGGAACCGCATGCGCATCCAGGACGAGGTGCAGAACGCGGGCAAGGCGGTGATCCAGCACAAGGGCGCCACCTACTATGCCATCGCCCTGTCCGTGTGCAGCATCCTCGAGGCCATCGCCGGCAACGAGCGCAGCGTGCACACCGTTTCCTCCCACATCGACGATTTCCTGGGCGTCTCGAAGGTCAGCCTGAGCCTGCCCGCGGTCATCGCCCGGGAAGGGATCCGCGAGCTCCTGCCCATCCGGCTGGATGCCCAGGAACAGGCCGGGCTGCGCCGCTCCGCGGACACCCTGAAGAATCTGCTGGCGGAGCTGGGCTACCTGCTGGAACCGCACCACCCGGTCGGCCTGGACGCCGCCGGTGCAGGGACAGCCCACCGGCACGCCGGCGGCCACCAGGTCAACGTCCTTGATTTTCAGGTCCTTGTATAGGACCTCCACCCCCAGCCAGCGGTTGCACTGCCAACCCTGGCTGGATGGAGATCAAGCAATCAGAGGCTGCCCTTGGACACGGGGATCGAGAGCCCGAACAGCGGATGGATCGCCAACCCGGCCGCTGTCGCCGACACTGCCGCGACGCCCGCCGGCAGATTGCTGGACAGGCTCGCCATGATTTCCTGGGTGGCGTAGGCCACCGAGGACAGGGCGTCCGAGCTGAACACTGCCAGGCCGACGAAGTTGTTGACCTGGGTGTGCTGGGTCTCGTTGCTGATCAGGCGAGGACCCAAGAATAAACGACGGAAATTGAGCATGTTCGGCGATCCGGGTGGGGGCCTGAAGATGCTCAAAAGGGGGTGATTTTCAAGTATAAGGGTGGTCCACCCATCCATCGGGCCCCCGCAGGGATCAAAGACCGATGGGCGACCGTGAGCACGATGCAGCTTCTATGCAGTCTGGTACTGCTCCGGCTTCCGCCCGCTCCCACGGGTGCCCCGCTTACCGAGACCGTGACATGTACTTTCCTTGGCGTGGGCCTAGCGGGGCGAGCCGCGATGTTGCCCAAGGATGGGGAGGGTTTCTGCCGACAGGAAACGTTTGGCACCTCTGTTGGTGCTGTTGCTGGGTGGACCTTGGTGGTCGCGCCGCACGCACCGGCTTTGGCCGTGGCCTGTCTCCTCCTCTGCCCCTGGAAATGCCCTTGACGAGTTAATTTAAAGTTTTCCCCAAAAAACAAAAAACCTGAATTATGGTTTTCATTAGAGAGTCAGACAGTTCCAATTCTCGTTTCCCAAATATTTTTTCATACCATACGCTGGCCCCCGGTGCAGGACAGCAGTCTCTGGAACCAGCAGGTGCAGGTAGACTGTCGGCGCCGGGCCGGCCCCGGCAGGCCACGAGGATCTCCATGATCTACCCCTTCCAAGGCATGGCTCCCCGCATCGGCAGCCGGGTATTCATCGCACCCGACGCTACAGTGGTGGGGGACGTGACTATCGGCGATGACGTCTCAATCTGGTTTGGCTGCGTGGTGCGGGGGGACGTGCACGCCGTGCGCATCGGCGCCCGGTCCAACATCCAGGATCAGTGCTGCCTGCACGTCACCAACGACCTGTGGCCTCTGGTGGTGGAGGAGGAGGTGAGCATCGCCCACAACGTCATGATGCACGGCTGCACCATCCGCAGGGGTGCCCTGGTGGGCATGAGCACCACCATCATGGACGGGGCCGAGGTGGGCGAGGGCTGCCTGGTGGCGGCCGGCTCTCTGCTTAGGGAGGGCTTCAAGGCCCCATCCCACAGCCTCGTGGCCGGCTGGCCTGCGCGAGTGAAGGGTCCCCTCATGTCCGGACATCAGCAACTGGTGGAGGGTATCTGGCCGCACTACTTGCGCTTCAAGGAAGCTTACTTCCGGGACGGCTGGGCGATGGCGGTGGCGCCGGCGGCGCCGTTCCCGGAACCGGGGTTCGAGGGCGGGCATCCATTCCCGTGACGCCACCCCAGCAGTCGGAACCAAATTTTTTTGGCACCATTTTCAGCTTGAACTTTTAGAAAATACTCAAGGGGTGAAAAATTCAATATCTCTCTTCTACTGCTTGAGTTAAAAAAATCCAGTTTTCTAGTTATATGTCAATTCCAACTTTCGGGATGGTTCACCGGTGCTGTGATCCCGAAGACCCCAGCATGGCGTAAGTTCTTGAACGAGCTTCAACGGATTTTCGAAGGCAGTAAACTCGATGGATGACTCTCGAATCGGCTCTGGCAACCGCTTTTTGTTCAACTCTTATCTTCGGCACTTTCCGGGGAAGAAAACGGCGACCGTGTCCCGGTATGCATCAAATTCCTGACCGAAGTCAGCCCTGCGCCTTCGTTCTTTGAACCACCTGATGTAGATCTTGATGACGGGGACCAGCAGGATCAGGAGCGCGACCAGAATAGAGGCATCCTAGGCCAGGCCCAGCGCCAGGTCGTTCAGTCTCGTCCCGAAGACGACTACCGGCAATCGGCTTGGAGGACACTTGAAGGGAATGGATCTTCTTGTACAGTAGGCGCATGGAATCCACCAAACCCTCCGTTCCCGGCTCAGAGAAGCTTCTTTGGGGCATTGTTCTCGGTGTGGTCACCTTCTGGCTGTTCGCCGGCACGACGGGGACCATCGCACCCGCCATCCTCCAGGACATCAACGGACCGCTCCCAGCGGGAGCCAAGGTCTGGACCAGCCCAGTCCTCGATCCCGTTTTCATGAACCTGGCGGTGTCGATAACGGCTCTGTTTTCCGGCATTTTCATCGTCATCATGGGGGGACTCGCCGACCGCGTGGGCCGGGTGCGGATCACCTTGATTGGAAACGGCCTCGGCATGCTGGGATCGCTGATGATCGTGTGCGCCTCCGGATCGCTCGCACTCCCATTGATGTTGGGAGGCCGAGCGATCCAGGGCTTGTCGGCGGCATGCGTCATGCCGGCGACCATGGCCTTGCTGAAGGCCTATTGGGACGGCAAGGGACGCCAGCGCGCAGTATCGATGTGGTCGATCGGGTCCTGGGGCGGGTCTGGCCTGGCTGCCATCTTCGGCGGCTATATGGCCACCCTGGTCGGGTGGCGTTCGATTTTCGTGATCTCCATCGTCATATCAGCCATCTCCTTCCTCATGATCTGGGGCACTCCGGAGAGTAAGGTCCAGTCCCAAGGCAAAAACCAGACCTTCGACCGGACCGGCGTCCTGACCTTCATGGTAGCGATGGTCTGCCTTATGGTGGTCCTGATCTTTGGCGGCAGGATGGGCTGGGGCAAGCCCCTCACCCTGGGCCTCGCCGGCATCGCCATCCTCGGACTGGTCGTCTTCACACGCATCGAACAGAGGGCTCCGGATGCCTTTGTAGACTTTAGGCTGTTCCGGAACATGACCTTCACTGGCGCCACCATCTCCAACTTCCTCCTCAACGGCGCCATCGGCCTGCTCATCGTGAGCCAGCAGCTGCTGCAGCTGGGGGGCAACATGAAGGCTTCGGAGGCAGGCCTCCTTACCCTTGGCTATGCGGTGACGATCATCGGCTTCATTCGGCTGGGTGAAAAGCTGCTGCAACGATTCGGCCCACGTAAGCCAATGATCTGGGGGTCGCTGATCGTGGGCGTGTCCTGTATCCTCCTGCTTCCCACCAACCTCATGCTGTTCGAATACAAGTATCTGGCCATTGCCGCCTATACCTTGTTCGGACTCGGCTTGGCATTCTATGCCACGCCTTCCACCGACGCCGCGCTGGCGAATCTGCCGCCTGACCAGGCGGGTTCGGGTGCGGGCATCTACAAGATGGCCAGTTCCCTGGGCGGCGCCATCGGGGCCGCCATCTCCTTGGCCATCTTCACCTCGATGAGCGGTTCGAGGGAGTCTGCCAGCCTGGTGGGCCAGCTGCTTGAGATGCAGGGGCGCCAGGACAACACGGCCATCCGATCGGCCGCGTTCGTAGCGCTCTTGTTCAACTTGGTAATGGTGATCATTGCCATTGGATCCATCATGCTGACCGTGCCCAGCGAGAAGAAACCCATGGACGGGCATTGACTGGGAACCGCAGGATCAGAAGGATCTCCGGGACACCAGCACATTGGCCATCAGCAATCCCATCATCAGGGCCACGGTGACCAGGATGGCCTGGAAGCCCGCTTGCAGCCCTTCGATCGTGCGGTCATGCATCGCCATCAGGAGGCCCCGGAAACCAACGCTCCCTGGAACGATGAGCATGAGCGACGGCAGTAGGAGCACCGCTCCAGGCCGCCGAGTTCGCCTGGAATAATAGTTGCACACAGCCCCCAGGACCAGGGCGGCCGTGCCGGCTCCGACTTCCGGCCCCAGCATCTGTGTTGTGAACCTGGCGCTGACGTAGGCCAGGGCGCTGGCTGCTAAGGTCCAGAGGTAGTCCCGGAGTGAACCCTGGAAGACCACCAGGAAACCCAAGGCAACCATGGCCACGGCGGGGGCAAGGGTCCACAAAGGCAGGGGAACCGGAACCGCAGGTGGTCCTGCGAACCAGTCGCCGCCGAGCCGTTGCCCTATGGCGACGCCGAATGCCAGCAGGAGGAGCACGAAACCAGTGCCCACCAGGCGCGAGGTTCCGGCCACGAGATTGCCGGTCCCGAGTTCCTGCATGGACACCAGCAATCCGAGTCCGGGGACCAGGACGATGATCCCACAGAGGATCAGGATCGGATGGGACGCCGCCGGCACGACCTTCCCGAGGAGACTCCCTCCCAGGGAACTAAGGATTCCGCCCACCAGTACCGATCAGGTCCTCATGCCCACTTCGGTGCCGTAGCACTTGGACAGCCAGGCCCACGCCCAACCCTACCAGGGCACTCAGAAGGGCTTCCCGCCAACCGCCCCCGAAAACCGCCGACATCCCCATCGCGGCGGCGCCGTAGGCGCCCACCTGGAGGGACGGGCCGTAGTTGGGGGCGCGGGCTGAGAGTCGGGCCAGCTCATCAAGCGCATGATGGACATCCAGAGTGCCCTGTATCACCGAATAAGCCAGAGCCTCGGCTTCCACCAGCTTGGCCAGATCCGTCTCGCTCTTCGTGGCGCGGATAAGGTAGGTTCTGCTCACGTGTCCGGGCTGGTTCAGCGAGGCGAGGAAACCGGTGGGCGTAGCGTAGACGGCGCCTTCCAGTCCAAGGTGCCGCGCAACTCCGCCCAGGGCGATTTCCAGAGTGGGAGCGCTGACCCCGAATTCCAGCAGGGTCCTGCCCAACTGAAGCGTGAACGCCACCTCCGGTACCGGGGTGGCGGATGCAGGAGCGGACCGTCCCGATTCCATGTCATTGGCCAGTTCGTGCATCTCCGGGGACCTCGGTTGCCAGCCATGCCCCGGCGGCGGTCAACATGGTCTCGATCCCGGTTTCCAAGGTCGGGTGCAGGACAGGTGCCCAGAAAGGTGAATGAGGGCCCGGCAGGTGGTCCAGGGTCCCCTCCTTGGCCGCCTGATCGTATTTCTCGGGCGAGCATCCCCCGACGAACCAGTAGATGTATGGGGAATTCCAGGCTATCCCGAAACGCCCGAAGTCTTCACTCGCTCCGGCGGGTTGAGCTTCGAAGGTCAGCTCGCCAAATTGCCTGCGGAAAGCCTCGGCAACCTTCCGGGTCACTTCCCCGTTGTTGACGGTCAGAGGGTAGTTATTGATGTCCTCAAAAGCGGGATCCTTGGGGGCATTCGAAGCATGCGCCTCGGCGATGCAAATACGCTTGATCGAAGCCAGCACACGGTCCCGAACGGCCTGGTCGGTGGTTCGCACATTCAGCTTGACGATCGCCTCGGCAGGAATGATGTTCTCCGCGGTGCCCGCATGGAACTCGCCCACCGTCACCACAGCCTGCGTCTGCGGCGAAACCTCGCGTGAGACGATGGTCTGCAAGCGCATTACCGCCGCAGCGGCCATCACGACCGGGTCAACCCCGTTCTGCGGCATTCCGCCGTGCGCTCCTTTGCCGAAAAAGCGAACCAGCAGGCTATCGCCGGAGGTCAGAATCTGTCCGGCCCGATACCCGACCGTGCCCGCGCGGAACTGCAGCATATGCTGGCCCATGACCACATCGGGCCGGGGAAAACGACTGATCATGCCGTCATCGAGCATCGCCTGTGACCCCTTGCCGGTTTCTTCGGCGGGCTGGAACACGGCCATCAGGGTGCCCCGCCAGGAATCCCTGGCCTTCGACAGGACCGTGGCTGCGCCAAGCAGCCATGTCGTATGCATGTCATGCCCGCAGGAATGCGCCACGGGTACTGTCTCACCTCTGGCGTTGACGCTTTCCTTGGTGCTGGCGTATGGGACTCCAGTATTTTCCCGCATGGGCAGGGCATCCATGTCTGCCCGAAGCATGACCGTGGGGCCGCTGCCGTTCTTCAAGATGGCGACCACGCCCGTTTCCCCGACTTTTTCTGTCACTTCAAATCCAGCTTCGTGCATCTTCGCCGACACGATTCCAGCCGTGCGGACTTCCTGAAGTGATAGTTCCGGATTTTGATGCAGGTCCTTGTATATGGCCTCGGCCATCGGCAAGACTTGGACGATTTCATTCATCAGTCGCGCAACAAACGGGTCCATAACGACTCCCTTCATGGATGGTTTTGGGGCTTGTAGGTGTTCAATCACCACCATGATGGGATTCCCGTGGGATTTTTGAAGGGCGAATATTATGGGAGCCTGCAAGCTAAAAGGGTTCGGGGGGTCCCCTCCCGGCCGCCCCTGGCACCGAGGGAGTACAGCTCGCACGGAACAGGCAGGCCTTGCTTCCAGAGCATGATTCGAACCGCTGCCATGAATACCTGAAAGCTTGAGTTCATCATCGCATAAAATATCATAATATAAATAATATCAGGAATAACATAAACTTCATCCGCCTTTCATCTGCCACATTTTCTGTGGGGGCGAGATGAGCAGGATTGGGTTGCGGGGATCATTGGGGCTAGTGCTCACGGGCGTGGGCGGGATCTCCTTGGTCGGCAATGCCCTGTTTCGCTACACGGACTTCCGTTCCACTTTCACCCGGACCTTTCACAGGGACCGAGGCGGGATCGCATGGGGTGACGTGCTGACGCCCTACGTGGTCTCATACTAAGTTGCGTTCAAAAAATTAGAACCTATCTTTATCCCAGAGCCCAAGGAGCTGGGATGAAGACCCTCATCGCCCCCGACCGAATAACGATCAATGCTCTGGCCGAACGCCTGAAGAAGGCCAAAGGACGTCCGGAGTTCCAGCGGATCCAGTGCGTTCTGATCCGAGCCACACTGGGAAGTACGGCCGCCGAGATCGCCCGCCTGTTGGGGTGGTCTACGGCCACGGTGCATGTCATCCACTCTCGGTGGGCCAAAGAGGGGGACACGATCTTCGAACTGAAGGCCAAGGGGGGACGGCGGAACCAATACCTGAGCGTCGCGGACGAAGCGGCTTTCCTTCACCCCTTTTTGGTGAAGGCGGAAGCAGGCGGGATCCTGAATGCCAATGAGATCAAGGCCGCTTTCGAAGCCCGGGTCGGGCACTCCGTGGCCAAGACCACCATCTACCGCATGCTTGAGCGCTGGGGCTGGCGGAAGATCGTGCCCCGGCCGCGGCATCCCAAGGCCGACCCGGCGGCGCAGGCCGCCTTTAAAAAAACTCATAACCGAAGTCCGGGATGAAGTTGAACGTCAGGCCCGGCTGGGACGGACCGTCAGGCTGATGTTCCAGGACGAAGGCCGCTTTGGCCTCCTGGGAGACCCCAGACGTTGTTGGGCGCCCAAAGGGATTCGTCCAATCGTCGGAGCACGCTTGCTGCGCGAGTTCACCTATGCCTTTTCCGCGGTTAGCCCCCACGACGGGGAAATGGACAGCCTGGTCCTGCCCTTTGTGACCGCGGAAACCATGTCCCTGTTCCTGGCTCTGGTCGCGGATCGCCACCCTGGTGAGTTCATCCTCATGATCATGGACCAGGCGGGTTGGCACATCGCCGAAGCCCTGGAAGTGCCTGCCAATATGCGGATCCTGTTCCTGCCACCCTACAGTCCGGAGTTGAACCCCGCCGAACACATCTGGAAGGCGCTTCGGGAAGCCTGGTTTGCCAATACCGTTTTCAAGGGCATGAAGGCCGTGTCGGACACCCTCTGCATGGGGCTACGGGCCCTGGAGTCCGACCACGAAAGAACTCGAATCATGACCGGCTTTGACTGGATAACTTCTATCTGTTTGAACGCTACTTAGTATCACTCGCCGCCGGCAAGAGCGACTTCGAGGCCCTGTGTCCCTGGTCCGGCCAGGCATGGGTTGCCAAGGCCCTACGAATTGATCGCGTGGCCTCGCCGGAAACGCTCCGTCAGCACCTCGACAATTTGGCCGAGGGCCACCTGGAAGAGGCGCTACGAATGGAAACCCCATGAACCAGAACCCCGCCATCACTATTTCCCGCAGCCTGGGCAGCGGAGGCACAGAGATCGCTTTTAACGCGGCCCGCCTCCTGGGCTGGCATTTCATCGACCGGCGCCTCATGCGATTGGCGGCGCAGGCCACAGGGCAGTCCACCCAGGCCATCGCCTGGCAGGAGGAGCACCGGCACGACTTCTGGGACCACCTGCTGGCCGTGTTCGCCATGGGCACATGCGAGACCCCCTGCGCCCCCCTTCTGGAGATGCCCATCTACAGCAAGGACCTCTACCAGCTTGAGCGGAGGCTCATGTTCAGGATGCTCGACCACGCCCCCAGCGTGATCGTCGGCCGTGGCGGATTCGTGGCCCTCAAGGGCCGGCCTGCCACGCTCCACGTGAGCATCCATGCCCCGAAGGACCTCCGCCTCCGGTCCCAGGTGGCCCGCGGCCTGGCTCCCAACGAGGACGCGGCCCTGAAGGCCATCGAGGCCTCCGACCGCAACCGCGGGAAATTCATCCGGGCCATTTCAGGCCTGGATTGGCGCGACCCCTCGAACTTCCACCTGGTGCTGGTCCCCACGGACATGAACCCGGACACCTGGGCGGCCCAGGTGGTGGAGGCCTTCCGGACCAACTTCCCCGAGGTCCTGAACCCCAAGTGAACAGAGCACCCACTCCTCGGGGTTCTCCTCCGACGGGCAGGATGCGGAAGTTGATTTCCCGGTCGGGGTTGGGCTCGGGCATGTCATCCCCTTCCGTTCACTGGCATCCTGCCGGGCGTCAAGTCTCCTTCAGAACTTCTCGCCTACGGGTTCGAAGAAGGCCTGGGGGTGCATGCAGACCGGGCAGACCTTCGGAGCCGTGGTGCCTTCATGGATGTGGCCGCAGTTCCGGCAACGCCAGTAAATCTTTTCCCCGCGCTGGAAGACCGTGCCGTTGACCACATGGTCGTGGAGGCGGCGGAACCGGGCTTCGTGCTCTTTCTCCACCTTCGCGACCTGCTCGAAGACCCGCGCAGCTTCCGCGAAACCTTCCTCCCGGGCCACCCGGGCGAACTGGGGGTAGAGCTCACCCCACTCTTCGGCCTCTCCCTCGAAGGCCGCCTTCAACTGGGCGGCCGTGTCGCCGGATACCGCCGGGTAGGAAGCCACGATCTCGATCATGGACGGCGAGAGGGACTCCAATTGCTTGAAGAAGAGCTTGGCGTGTTCCTTCTCGTTCTCGGCCGTCTCCATGAAGATGGCGGCCACATGCTCAAGGCCTTCTTTCCGGGCGATGGATGCCGCAAACGTATACCGGTTCCGCGCCTGGCTCTCCCCGGCGAAAGCTTTTAGCAAGTTCTTCGCCGTCTGGCTGTTATTTAATTCCACGGGATCCTCCTTGAAACTATTTTTTACGCCCAGCCTGCCGTCTCGTGGCAGGGTCCGCTTCCCTGGACGAGCAGCCACACCTGGGTGCCGACAATGGGAATGATTTACAAAATTGTAGCATACCCACCAGCGGAATCTCCTGGGGCACGCAGCCCCCGCTTCCATGCAAGCAGAGGGGTGATGCTGGCCCCATGGTTTTGGGCTTGTCAGGAATGGGTCTGTTCCTGCTCGCGTTTCTGGGGTAGGCCCGCATCCGAACGCTTCACCTTCAACCGGCTTTTGCCACCAGATGGCTCTGGCTGATCTCTATCATGTCGAAGGCTGAATTAATGGTTTTGAGAACCGGTTGGATCTGTTCTTTGATGCTGCTGTCGTTCCTGCCGTTGCGAAACACGAGGACCTTGACTTCGCTGGTCTCCAGAGCGTTCCCCACACTGACCTGGTCGACCTCGACCATGGCGTCCGGGAAGGTGCTCTCCAGCCAAGCCAAGTATTGCCTGCGCAGCCTTTCGGCCACCTCCTTGGCCACTTCCCATGGATCATCGAACATGTAGCCTTCGGGGGCTTGGCTTCGGATGCTGTCTTCACTGATTGTCTGTTTGACTGCGATGAACATTGATTGATTCCTCCTGAGCCATCGTGATGCTGTCGTTGAGTCCAGCACCAGAATTGAACTGCAAATTGATAGATTGAAATAATTCTTGTAATAAATGAATTAAAAGTTAAGTGATATAATATAAATAAAATTTTCCTTTACCTGCCTTCTTGTCAGGCCGGAAGTGTCGAAGACGCGAGCTTGGTACCCAACTATGGGTGCTCACAATTCACACTGGCCGGGCCCTACTCAATGAAACCCTGACCGATTCCATGACCATTATAGCATTTTTTGATCCGGCTTTGCACCCGCCCATGGCCTATTATGGCAAAGGGGATTCACAACCGGGCTATTCTCCAACCTCCTCGCTAAACCGTGTGGGTAATCCCTGCTGCTGATGGCCTGGAAGGGGGCGAGGTGAGAACCGCGCCAGCGGTTTCCATCCGCAGGCCAGGGTGTGGGAAGGACGCGGACCCGGAGGGCGGGCGAAGCCCGTTCCCCGAAGGGGAATCCGACGGCCTTTCCATGCCCGTTCCTCGCCCCCGGGGTGGGTCGGAGCGCTGCAACCAGGGATCATAAAGCCATGGATACCAACACCCTCTTCGCCATGGCTCTCGGTCTCCAGTTCCGCTGGGAAGTGAAGGCCCTGGACTTCAAGGTCGCCGACCGCCGCCTGGACATCCTGGTGGACTTCCAGAGAGGCACCTCATTCCCGTGCCCGGTCTGCGGCCAGCCCAGCAAGGTCTACGATACGGAGGACAAGACCTGGCGGCATCTGGACTTCTTCCAGCACGCCGCCTACCTCACGGCCAGGGTTCCGCGATGCAAGTGCGATGAGCACGGCGTCAAGCAGGTGCCGGTACCCTGGGCCACTGCCAGGGTAAGAGCGCCGGATCGAGTTTGGTCGAATGGGTTTTGGTTCAGTAGAATTCTAAGACGGCGGAAAATAGGGGACGGATATTTTAACGGCTTTATCCATTTCTTCCGGTGTAACAAGCGGGATTGTTTCGACTGTAACTGATCCAGATTGATTAATTGTGATTGAGAATGCAAGTGCGGCAGTAGTGTCTGGGAGATCTACAATCATGTAAATATCGACATCACCAAATGCATAGTAGAAGGCCTCTATCTTACCCCCTAGGCCCTCGATTGTTGAGGACGCTCCTTTGTAGTCGACATCACCGCATGCATAGTAGAAAGCCTCTAAATTATCCTGCTGCCCTTCGATGGTGAAGGTCATTGCTTGGCGTCGCTTGGAGCCTCCTTCATGCACAAGCCCCTTCGCACCTCGATCCGTGTATTTCCCTTTGATTAGGTACTTAGCCATGGTGCGCCTCCTTGTCGGGATGACACATGAATTTTACTCTGCGGTAGTTGTTCGAGTCTCACCGGTTGGTGAGCGTGAAACGTGAGCTTTCGGTATGGGTGAACGCAGTTGGGCCGTGTAGTCCGCTAGGCTTCCAGGTTCGCTTCCGAGCAGAACCCCGCATCCGCCGAACAGACCCTTGGCTTCCGGCCAAGGTTGGCTTTCACCCGGTCGATCATGGGGAGCAGTTGCGGGCAGTCCGCGTTGGTGGCCACCCCATCGCAGGCCACGATCACCTGGGCCTCGGCGTCCACCGCTGCCTGGGCGTTGTAGCACTGCTCGAAACCATCCTTGGTGCGCATGATCCGGCTCTCCAGATCGGTGAAATTGCGCTGAGCCTTGGGATCCACCTTGGGCGGGTCCGGTGGGTCCTCATCATCGTCTTTCTGCTTTTCCTTGCCCTTCTCCGCGGCCTCCTGCTCCAGGGCCGCCTTGACCTCCTTGATCTTCCGCATCCGTTCCACCTTGTTGGCCACCCAGGCTGGAAGCTCGTCCTCCTGACGGTTCCGGAACCGGAAATCCTCGCCCAAATCCGTGACCATCGGCACAGGTTCCATCGTGATGGCGGGAGCGGTCCGGCCAGGCCGGTCTACCGCCCCTAAACCCGACCCCATTTTTCAAGACCGTGATTGTTCAAGTATTGTTCTGGTGATTCCGAAGGGATCTTTTTCGCACGCACCCGTCCAGAATGTTCACCAGCAGGTGTTACCCACACGATTCAGCGAGGAGCCCTTATCACCCTTCCAGAGGTTGTGAGGTTATCTACTTTTCCCTTCCCTGTTCGTGCCCAATTCGATGAATTTCGTCATTTTGCATAATTTGACCATGGAAAATGCCAAAAAAATATATAAATATCGTCATAATCCCTATGTTTTATGACGAACAAATGGTCCAAACTTAAACTCAAATCTACCAAAAGCCTATATCCTTCCAATACTTACAACCAAGCCACGGATCTGCTTCATGGACACGAAGAAGCATGGCTACACGGGGAAATGGGTCTTCATCGACCTGACCAAGGGCTCGGTGGAAATTCGGGCAAGTGATCCAGCCGTGGAGAGGGATTACCTGGGTGGCCGAGGGATCGGCGCCTGTTTCCTCGCAGAAAGAATGAGGGCTTGCGGTGGCCCCATCAACCCCCTGGGTCCGGAGAACCGCATCGTGATTGGCGGGGCTCCCTGCCACGGCACCCGCCTGCACACCGCTGGCCGGGGATCGGCAAGTTTCATCAGTCCCATGACCTGCTCCCGGAAACCCCTCTTGAAGGGATTGCAGCCGATCCACGGGCTGCTCACCCACTCGAGCATCGGCGGAACCTTCCCGAACCGCATGAAAAAGGCCGGAATAGACCAGATCATCATCGACGGCAAATCCCCCAGTCCGGTGCGCATCATCTTCGACGGAGACTCGGTTCGGATCGTGGCAGCAAGCACCGAGTTCTTCGAAGCCTCAGATGAGGGATGGAACGTTCTCACCGCCGTCAAGATGGATACCCTGCTCAAGGCGTGCGGCGGACCCGCAAGTGCTTCCCTTTACCTCGGCCCGGCAGGTTGGTCACGTGTTCCCTGGGCTTGTCTCACAACGGATACAGATCGGAACTTCGGGCGGGGCGGCGGCGGCGCCGTCTTCGGGGCCAAGAACCTCATCGCGATCACGGTGTCTGGCGAAACCCCCTTGATCTGGCACGACCAGGCGCTGTTCCAGGAGCGCATCAAGGTCCTTGAGGGTGAGATCTCAGCGGCGGTCAGGGATCACACGAAAGAGGTTCATTTCCGACCTACGGTCGGCACCACGTTCTGGCTGGATCGAGCTCAGCATGGCGGATACCTGGGGCAGGCGGGGGGGTATCTGCCCTGGCACAACTATGATGAAGGCAGCGTCCCGGAACAGCCGTTCGTAACAGCCGGCACCAAGGCCTTCCTGGACATCAGCGACATCCATAAAGTCTGTCTGGGCTGCCGGGAGGTCCTGTGCTCTCGACTGGTGAAGACCCGGGAAGGGAAGCTGCTCCCGCGTCCCGAATTCGAGACGGCCGCCCTGTTCATCAATTGCGGAATCACCAGGAGCGAGGATCTGGTCCGTCTCAACCACCTTTGCAACGAGGTCGGGGCCGATACCATGACGACCGGAGCCATGGTGGCCGCCGCCATGGACCTCCATGAAAAGGGGATCCTGGAGCAACTGGGCATGGCTCTCCCCTACGGAGACTTCGAAGCGGTCGTCCGCGCCATCAAGGACATCGCATACCGGAGGAATGGTTTCGGTGTGTTGTTCGCCCAGGAAACCGACGCCATCGGCGCGGCCATCCTCGACCAAGTCGGCGTGGGCTTCCGGGACGAGGTCCTCTGGTGCCTGACCACAGCCTATGGCGGCCTCGGCTATGCGGGCATCGAGCCCAAGGCCTTCCCGGCCATGCTGGCCTGCTATGCAACCTCCAGCCGCGGCCGCGGAGACCATACCCATGCCTGGACGGTGCAAGCCGAGGAATCGGGTCTGGCCGGGGCTGAGGCCATCGCGGCCGTGGTTGCCGCCAGCCAGTGGAACAAGGCCCTGGTGGACTCCCTGGGTATCTGTGATTTCTTGCCTGGTGATGTTGCCAGTGAGGTGTTTCTTGATCTTTATTGCGCAATCACGGGGAATAGGTATACGGCAGACGCGTTCATCGAGTGCGGGAAAAGGATCGTTTCCTTGGAACGGGAGATCAATGGGGTCCAAGGCCGGGATCGTTCCTACGATGCCTATCTCCCGCCCAAATTCCTGGCGCCCATGAGTTGCGGTCCCATGAAGGGCAGGAAGGCGGATCCCGGTTATCTCAGCCGGATCCTCGATGCCTATTACGCCCAGCATGGATGGAATGACCTGGGGAAGGTTGAAGGGAATAGCCTGTTCCTGGGCCATCCGGCAACCTCTGGAGATGGCCGTGAGGCAGAGCTGGTTCTATCCGCAAATCGAAACCATGGAATAGCCCTTGGTGGAAGCGCTCCCTGAAACAGCGGAGACGCGATTATTCCGGCGGTGCGTGGTCCGTCAGTGCCACGTTCGTCCGGGCAGCCTACCACGACTTCTTCACGCCCCCGGGCTCCCGCAACGGCGGCCTGGGGTTCCGGGTTGTGGCGGTTGTACGGGCGAAATGAACCCCTGCGCTTTTTTCAAATGAGTGTTTGACACAATTGAAAAACCCAATAACGTTGTAGCCACATTCCATCCCGATCCATATGGAAATGGCCGCCTTCACCGTCGAAGGCCCGTCCGTTTCCATTGCCCGCGCCGCCGGAGCAGCCCGGTCCCCTGTCCCAAGCCAAAGGAGACATTCATGACGCACAGCTTCAGCCACCGCATCGGAGTGTTGTCGGGCATCTTCCTGATGGCGCTCCTGCCCTTGTCAGCGGCCTCGAAGGGAACCATCAACATCGGCCACGTCACGACCCTCACCGGGCCAAACTCGTATATCGGCCCCGCCGCCGTCGCGGCGCTGGAAGATGAAGCTGCCAGGGTCAACGCCGCCGGCGGCATCAATGGCTGGAACATCAAGGTCATCAGCTACGATGGGCAGTCCCAGCCGGCCGAGAGCGTGACCGTCACCAAGCGCCTCATCGACCAGGACAAAGTCATAGCCATCGTCGGCATCACCGGCTCAGGCCCCGGCATCCCCATCGCCAGGGTCGTGGACGAGGCCAAGATTCCGTGCATCGCCACCACGGCCACCAACGTGCACGTCACGGTGGACGAGTCCGGCAAGGTGCACCCGTACATGTTCCGTGTCTGCTTCATCGACTCGTACCAGGGCACGGCCCTGGCGGACTATTCCTACAACCGGCTGGGCAAGCGCCGGGCCGCCTTCATCACCGACGTGGCCGACCCCTACACGGTGGCCATCCACCAGTTCTTCAAGGACCGCTTCACCAAGCTGGGCGGCCAGGTGGTCCTGGACGAAGGCTACAACAAGGGCGACCAGGAGTTCCGGGCCCAGCTGGCCAAGGTGAAGGGCTCCAAGGCTGACGTGCTGGTGAACTGCGCCGACAACTACAAGGATCCCGGACTCATCGCCAAGCAGGCCAAGGCCCTGAACCTGAACATCCAGATGCTCGGCGGCGACGGCTGGATGGTCAAGGACATCCTCCCCTACGCCGGGCAGGATCTGGACGGGTCCTTCTTCACCACCATCGCCACCGTGGATGACCCCGCGTTCGCCGCTTACAACACCGCCTTCAGGGCGAAGCACCCCGGCCTGGATCCGAACATCTGGAACTACCTGACCCTTGACTGCATGGCCATCGTCGAGCACGCCATCAAGGTGGTCACCGCCGACGGCGGCGCTCCGGACCCCGTGAAGCTGCGGGACGTCATCGAAGCCACCAAGGACCTGCCGGTCTTCACCGCCGCCAAGTTCACCTTCGACAAGGACCACAACCCCTACAACAAGCCAGTCGTGCTCATCCAGATCAAGGACGGCAAGTTCAAGGTCCTGGAGTCGTACACCCCGAAGGACTAGCAGCACAGTCTGGGTTCGGGGTCCAGCGCCCGTGGCGGGCCTGGGCAACCCCGGCGGAGCAAGTTCCGCCAGGGTCGCCCGGGCCGCAGGCCAGCCTCAGGCTTTGGTCACCACCATCTCGCAGAAGGCGTCGCCCCGGGCGATCATCTCGTTGAATTGCAGCTTGAGCTCGGGGAAGCAGCTGATCAGGCCCTGGTCGCCGCAGCCGGCCAGGTCGCAGAGATGGGCGACCTCATCCGGGGTGGCGCCCAGTTCCCTCCAGGCATCCACCAGGGGGCAGCGGTGCAGGTGGTAGACGCCCTTGGCGGCGGTCACGCCCATATCCTCCCGGGCGAAGGGCTGGCCCTTCAGGCCGGTGCCGCCCATGGCCTCGAAGAAGGCCGCGGGGGTCGTCACGGGGGGGAACTTCCGGCCGCTCATCTGGCCGAACCTGAACAGCGCTTTGCGCACGGGCTCGTCGGTGTCGTATCCGGCCGCCTTGAATTCCTGGAGCAGAAGGTAGAGCCATGCCCCGCGGTCGCGCACGGCGCTGCGCACGGCCTCGGTGTACTCCAGTTCGGTCACGGACATGAGTCGCCTCCTGGGGCTTGGTGATGGGGAATGCTATGGCTTTGGGGATAGGGAATTCTAAGGCTGCAAGGGGCTCGGGTCAACGCCCTGGGTCCTGGGCGCGGACCCATTCATCTCAAATCATCCTGCGGTAGACGATGAATCCGGAGCGTTCCGCCGCCTGGTCGCAGAACCGCTGCGCCGGGACCTGGCCTTCGACTACCAGTTCGCCCGGAAACACGGCTCCTACGTTTACAACGGCAGTAAGCAGGACCAGTCCATCGCTATCATTGAGAGGTGAGGACTGCAGCATCCTGGTCCTGGTAGGTTAGAAAGATCTTGAAGCTGCTGCGCTGGTTGCCCCGGTTCCTGCCTGGCGGGTCACCCCTCCTGCCCAGGCCGATGTGGGCCCTGTTCCTCATCCAGGTGATCATCCGCGGCGGCGATTTTGTCTTCCCCTTCCTGACCCTGTTCCTCACCCGGAAGCTAGGGTTAAGCGGAGTCGTCGCGGGCTGGTGGGTCATGGCCAGCGTTACGAGCGGCATTCTCGGGACGATGGCCGCCGGCAAGGTGAGCGACCAGTTGGGGCGCCGGCAGGTGCTGGGGGGGTGCATAGTGGGCGCGGGTCTGCTCACCGGCCTGTGCGGGCTGCTCCCTGTGTCCTTGGCCATTCCCCAGGTGTTGGTCGCCGCCAGCTTCTTCCAGGGCTCCATGCGACCGATCATCGCCGCCCTGGTCATGGACCTGTGCCCAGCCGGGCGGCGCCGGGAGGGATATTCGCTCAGCTACCTCGGCATCAACCTCGGGCTCGCGGTCGGCCCCATGCTGGCCGGGTTCCTCTTCGAGCGGCACCTGCCCTGGACCTTCTTCGGCTACAGCCTGGCCATGGTTGGCGCCTTCGCCATCCTGGTCCGGATGGTTCCGGCCGACCGCCCAGTTCCAGCCCGGCCATCCCGGGGGCACGCTGAAGGCGCCCTGGGCGCCTTCCTGGCCCGCCCCGCCCTGGTAGCCTACAGCCTCATCAGTCTGGTCGTCAGCTTCGCGTACGCCCAGACCGGCTTCGGCCTCACGCTCTATACCTCGACATACTTCGGCGCCCGCGGCGCCCCGGTGTTCGGCCTGCTCATGTCCTTCAACGCAGCGACGGTGCTGGTCCTGACGCCATTCCTGACCCTTCTGACCCGGCGCTTCACTGGGCCCCTGGTCATGGGGGTCGGCACCGCGCTCTACTCGGCAGGCTTCGGCATGATGGCGTTCCCCTTGAACCTGGGCCCACTGCTGCTGTCTACCCTGATCTGGTCGGCCGGCGAAGTGCTGCTGTTCATAAACAGCGGCGCCTACATCGCCGAGCACACGCCGGAACACCTGCGGGGTCGATTCCAGTCCATCTGTGAAGTCATGTCGAGCGCGGGTCGGATCCTTTCCCCGGTGGTGTTCGGGGTGGCCATCACCGCCATCGGGGTGCGCGGGGCTTGGCTGGCCACGGCCTTGGTGACCCTGGCCTGCACTGCGGCGTTCCATGCCTGGGACGCCCGGGAGATCAGCTACTCGGTGCCAAAATAGGTTTCCTCGCAATTTCAGATGGGCGACAGGGTGGATCCCGGAATTTCAGGGCCGTAATGGATCTGGCGGTCATGGGGGCTTTAACCCAGAACCCATCGTCCTTCCTCCCGGGGCTGGGTGTAAGGGCTGGGCCCCGGGTCAACCCGCCAGGGCCCCCGGGACCCGAAGCGTCTCGGCGCCTTTGGCGCGCTTGCGGCTCGCCGCCTTGCGCGCCTTCTCGACTTCGTGGAAATGGGCCACCGCCCACAGGCACAGGGCTCCCAGGGGCTCTTTCAGGGTGGCGCCCAGCTCGGTCAGGGAGTATTCGGTGCGGGGCGGCACTTCGGGATAGACCACCCGCAGCACCAGGCCGTCCTCCTCCAGCCGGCGCAGGGTCTGGGTGAGCATCTTCTGGCTGATGCCGCCCACCCCGCGTTGCAGTTCGCCGTAGCGCCGCGTGCCTTGGGATAGGAGGTAGATGACCAGGGTCGTCCACTTGTCGGCCACCAGGTCCAGCACCAGGCGGGTGGGGCAATGGGGGCTCAGGACATTGGGCTCCAGGGTGCAGGCTTTACTGACCGCATTACGAACCAATGGGTGCCTACCTTCCAAAAAAGTGCCTACTTTCCAAAAGATTGTAAGCTCCCTAAGTTTAGATCACGGCCGATTCAGCCGCAACAGCGAATTCGAAAGGAGCATCCCATGATTCTCGTCACTGGCAGCACCGGCAAGGTCGGTCTCGCCCTCATCGACGCCCTGTCGACCACGGGGGCGCCGTTCAAGGCGCTGGCCCACAGCGACGCCTCCGCCCAGGCCCTGGCGGCCAAGGGAGCCCAGGTGGTGCGCGGCGACCTGGGCGGCCGCGTGGCGTACCGGGCGGCGCTGGGCGGGGTGGACAGGCTCTTCCTGCTGTCCTCGGCCCCCCATTGCAGCGAGCTGGAACTGCCGGCCATCCAGGACGCCAAGGCTGCGGGCGTGCGCCAGGTGGTCAAGCTCTCCGCCCTCGGCACCGAGGCGGATTCCAGCAACCCGCTCTTCCGGGAGCATGCCCGCGTCGAGCGCGCCCTGGAAGAATCGGGGCTCGCCTTCACCATCCTCCGGCCCACCTTCTTCATGCAGAACTGGGTGGCCTTCTACAGCCACGCGATCAAGGCCGGCCAGCCGGTCTACGCCAACGCCGGCAGCGCCCGCCTGGGCTGGATCGACACCCGCGATATCGCTGCGGTGGCCGCCGCCGCCCTGACCGGGACCGGCCACGAGGGGCGGGTCTACGACCTCACCGGCCCCGCCACCTTTTCCTACGCCGAAGTGGCGGAAAAGCTGAGCACCCTGCTGGACCGCAAGGTGGCCTACGTGGCGGTGCCGGACGCTGCCGCCTACCAGGCCATGACCGGAATGGGCATGGATCCCTGGTACGCCTACGGCATGGTTGTCCTCAACCAGGGGGTCCGCCGCGACCTGGCCGATGTCACCACCGGTACCGTCGAGTTGGTGACTGGCAAACCGCCCCGTACCCTGGACGCCTTTCTCCAGGAAAACCTCCCCGCCTTCAAGTGAAACCCGCATTCCAGGAGCCCAACATGGCCCATACCGAAGCTCTCCTCTCCCCCGCCGACCTGGTCCAGACCCAGCTCTGGCGCTACGCCACCAAAAAATTCGATCCCAACCGCAGGATCCCCCAGGACGCCTGGGCGGCCCTGGAGCAGTCCCTGATGCTGTCACCCAGCTCCTTCGGCCTGCAGCCCTGGAAGTTCCTGGTCGTCACCGACCAAGAGGTGCGGGCCCGGCTGCGCACCGCCTCCTGGAACCAGGCCCAGGTGGAGGACTGCTCCCACTTGGTGGTGTTCCTGGCCAAGGACACCATCCGGGAGGCCGACGTGGACCATTTCCTGGCCCGGACCGCCGAGGTGCGCGGCCAGTCCCTTGAATCCCTGGAGCCGTACAAGAGCATGATGATGGGCGGACTGGTCAACGGACCTCGGGCGGGCCACCGAAGCCGCCGCCGCGTCCAGGCTGACCCGAGACTTGGCGACCGCGTTCTCCAGCTTGGCGTGATGATCACGTCAAAGACTAAGATCTGATGGCAGGCCCTGGCTGGAGGAACTGGCCAAGCAGATCCTTGCGACGCTCTCGGATTTTCCTTAAGGCCTTTTCCTCAATTTGCCGCACCCGTTCTCGGCTGATACGCGGTTCGCAGGATTGACCGATTTCTTCGAGAGTCTTGGGGGCGTTGCCGTCCAGGCCGAAGTGCAAGGCGATGATGCGGCGCTCCTTCTTGTTCAGGAGGCCCAGGCTCAGCCGCACCTGGCCTAGGAAAGATTCCTGGTCCATGGTTTCCATGGGCGAGGGCTCGATGGTCTGCTCCAGGCTGTCGCCCAGGGTGAGGTCCGACTCGCCTATGCCCTGGTCGGTGGACATGGTGGCGGTGGCCTGCTGGAGCAGTTGCAGCCGCTCCACCTCCTCGGCGGTGAAGTGGCTGGCGCCGACGATTTCCTGCACCGTGGGCACACGGCCCAGGTCCTGGCCCAGGCGGTGGGCGATGCGGTTGAGTTGCACCAGGTGCCCGGCCACCTTCTGGGGCAGGCGGATCTTGCTGCCCTGCTCGGCCAGGGCGTGGAAGATGGCCTGGCGCACCCACCAGGAGGCGTAGGTGAGGAACTTGTTCTCCCGCTCCGGATCGAAGCGCTTGGCCGCTTCGATGAGCCCCAGGTTGCCTTCGGAGATGAGGTCCAGGAGGTCCAGGCCCGTGCCCTGGAACTTCCTGGCTTCCTTTACAACGAAGCGCAGGTTGCCCTCCACCAGCTTGCGCAGCCCCTCGGGGTCCCGCTCCCGCTGCCACAGCCGACCATTGAACCGCTCCCCTTCCACTGTCAGCAGCGGCAAGTCCCGGATCAAATCGAAATATTTGTTGAGGGATTGTTCATCCGAATGCCTGGGAGCCATATTCCACCTATCTGTTTCGAAACAAGTGATCCAGTGGTATGGGTGGGATTCGTGAACGCGATGTCAATCATGGTAAAAATGGTTTGATCACGCAATAAATAAATGTTTTTTCTATGTTCATCCTTGCATGGCAAATGATTTGGCACCAAGTAAAACTTTCGTCAAAAATCTAGATCTGTTCCTGGGCCCGGGATTGGACCGCCTCCATCTCCTTGGGCAGTCAAGGATGGGAGCCATGGCATCAACACTTCAGGACAGCCGGCAGCCCCGAGCCTGCTGAGAAGTAGGAGACACCGGCCCGACCGGGGCGCGGGTTGCGACTCGATTCCGGCCTCGGCCGGAACTGCACCAGCCTAACGGGATCCCCAATGGGGACCCGGCCTTGCGACCATGGGGCATTACCTTCGCCCTTCTCAACCTTCATAGCGGGTATTACCTGCTTGACGGCCATTCCCTGGATGGGCAGCTCGACCAGGACGTACGGCTCACCGGCAATGTCTCCGAGACCATCACGGTCCAACCCCGGACGGCCATTTTCTACCGGACTCCACCCCCAAGCGCCTTGTAGAGGGTCACCAGATTGCCGGCTTCGACCTGGCGCAGGGCGATGAGGCCCTGCTGGGCCGCGTTGGAGGTCCGCTGAGCGTCCAGGACGCTGAGGCTGCTGTCCATTCCCACCTGGAAGCGGGCCTGGGCCAGCCGGCAGGTGGCCTCGGTGGCTTCGGCCAGGGCGGCCTGGGCCACCTCCTGCTGGTGCAGAGTGTCCCGCTGGACCAGGGCGTCCCGCACTTCCTTGAACGCGGTCTGGATGGCCTTTTCGGTACTGGGCCACGTAGATCTCCCGCTGGGTCTTGGAGACCTGGAGGTTGGCCCGGCGGGCGCCCCAATCGAAGATGGGGAGGTTGAGTTCCGGATAGGCCAGCCAGTAGTTGGACCCCGGCCTGAACATGGCGTCCAGGCTGCTGCCGTAAGTGCCGGCGGCGGTGGTGAGGGTGATGCTGGGGAACAGGGCCGCCCGGGCGGCGCCGATGTCGGCATTGGCGGCCTTGAGCTGGTCTTCCGCCATGAGGATGTCGGGCCGGCGCAGCAGCACTTCCGAAGGCGTACCGACGGCGAAGTCGGCGCGCAGGGGTGACAGCGCGCTCAGGCTCTCCGGCAGGAGTTCCGGCGGCACGCTGGCCCCCACCAGCAGGTCCAGGGTGGACCGGTCCAGGGCCACCATCCGGGTGTAGTTGGCCAGATCGACCCGGGCGTTCTCCAGGCTGACCTGGGCGCGCCGGACATCGATCTCCGAGCCGGAACCCACCAGGAAGCTGCGCTGGATCAGATCGTGGCTGCTGTACTGGCTGTCCACGGTGCCTTGGGCCAGTTCCAGCGATTCCAGGTCCCCGGCCAGCACCAGGTAGCCGTTGGCCACCTGGGCCAGCAGGGAGACCTGGGCCGCCCGTTGCGCCTCCTCGGTGCCCAGGTAGTTCTGGAGGGCCTCCTCCTTCAGGCTGGTGAGCCGGCCGAAGAAGTCCACCTCCCAGGCGCTGATGCCTACCGTGGCGCCGATACCAGGGGGCACGCCCAGTGCGGTGGCGACCACCGAGCCCCGGTAGTAGGTGGCCCCGGCGTTCACCGTCGGCAGCAGGGCGGCCCGCTGGATCCGGTAGTAGGCGCCGGCTTTCTGGGTGTTCAAGGCGGCGATCCGCAGGTCCCGGTTGTTGGCGAGGGCCATTTCCAGCACCTTCTGCAGCCGCGGGTCAGTGTAGAAATCCTTCCAGCCGGTCTCGGCCGCCGCCGTCCCGGCGCCGGCCGGGGCCGACGGGAAGGTGGCCGGCACCGGCGGGGCCGGGGCAGTGTACTTGGGCGCCATGCTGCATCCGGTGAGGACCAGGATGGCGAGGAACGCCGGATACCGGAGGCGGACGTTCATGGCCGTTCTCCTTCCAGGGGGGCGGATGGCCCGGGGCCCACCCGCTTGCGGCCGAAGAACTGGGACACCAGGACGAAGAACAGGGGGATGTAGACCAGGTCGATGCAGGTGGCCGAGACCATGCCGCCGGTCACGGCCGTGCCGATGCCCTTCATGGCGCCTGCGCCGGCCCCGAAGGCCACGGCCAAGGGCATGGTGCCCAGGAAGAAGGCCAGCGAGGTCATCATGACCGGGCGGAAGCGGATCCGGACCGCGGCCAGGGTGGCCTGGACGAGGTCCTGGCCCTGGCGCATCTGCTCCATGATGAACTGGACGATGAGGATGGCGTTCTTGGTGGACAGGCCCATGGTGGTCAGGAACCCGATCTTGAAGTAGATGTCGTTGGGCAGGCTGCGCATGCTGGTGGCCGCCAGGGCGCCGAACACCCCCAGGGGCAGCATCAGAAGGTTGACGAAGGGGATCGTCCAGCTTTCGAACAGGGCCGCCACGCACAGGAAGATCACCAGCACCGAGAAGGCGTAGAGCCATGGCCCCTGGGTGGCGGACTGCCGTTCCTGGTAGGACAGCGCGGTCCATTCGTAGCCGATCCCCTTGGGCAGCTGCTCGACCATGTGCTCCATGGCCCGCATGGCTTCGCCGGTGCTGTGCCCGGGCGCCGCTTCACCCAGCAGTTCCACGGACGGGAAGGCGTTGAAGCGCTGCAGGTTGGGGGACCCGTAGCTCCACCGGCCGGTGGAGAAGGCCGACATGGGCGCCATCTGGCCGGCGGAGTTGCGGACGTAGAGCTTGTTCAGGTCCTCCAGCTGGCTGCGGAACGGGGCGTCGGCCTGCAGGTACACCCGCTTGACCCGGCCCTGGTCCGAGAAGTCGTTCACATAGGCTCCGCCCCAGGCCGTGGCCAGGGCATCGTTGATGTCGGCCTTGGAGATGCCCAGGGCCCCGGCCCGGTCGTCATCCACGTGCAGGTCGGTACTGGGGCAGATCGTCGAACGCGTTGGGGCGCACCACTTTCAGGGCCGGGTTCCGGGCGGCCATGCCCAGCAGCTGGTTGCGCGCCTGCATGAGCGCGGCGTGGCCCAGCCCGGCCCGGTCCTGCAGCTCGAAGTCGAAGCCAGTGGAGTTGCCCAGCTCGATCACCGCCGGCGGGGCGAAGGCGAAGATCAGGGCGTCCCTTCGGCCCATGAACGCGCCCATGGCCTTCTTCACCACCTGGTCCACCTTCAGCTCCGGCCTGTTGCGCAGGTCCCAGTCCTTCAGCTTGACGAAGGCGAGACCGGTGTTCTGGCCCCGCCCGGCCATGCTGTAGCCGGCCACGGTCAGGCAGGATTTCACGGCGTCCTTCTGGTCCACCAGGAAGTGCGCCCTGACGTCCTCCATCACCCGCTCGGTGCGCTCCAGGGGCGAGCCGGGCGGCAGCATCGCCTGCACCAGCACCGTGCCCTGGTCCTCGTCGGGGACGTAGGCGCTGGGGAGCCGCCAGAACATCCAGGCCACGCTGACGACGAGCACCAGGTAGATCATGGCATAGCGCAGGGCCTTGCCGAGCACATGGCCCACCAGGGCCTGGTACCGGCCCCGCAGCCGCTCGAAATTCCGGTCGAACCACCGGAAGAACGGCCGGGTCAGGGCCCAGCCGGATTCCGCGGTCCCGTGGCCCTTCTCCACCGGCTTGAGGAACGTGATGCACAGGGACGGGGTCAGCACCAGGGCCACCACCACCGACAGCAGCATGGCGGTGATCAGGGTGACCGAGAACTGCCGGTAGATGATGCCGGTGGAACCGCCGAAAAAGGCCATGGGGCCGAACACCGCCGCCAGCACCAGGCCGATGCCCACCAGGGCGCCGGTGACCTGTTCCATGGACTTGATGGTCGCCTCCCGCACCGGCAGGCCCTCCTCGTTCATAATCCGCTCGACGTTCTCCACCACCACGATGGCGTCGTCCACCAGCAGGCCGATGGCCAGCACCATGGCGAACATGGTGAGCATGTTGATGGACATGCCGGCGTACTGCAGCATGGCGAAGCTGCCCAGCAGCACCACCGGCACCGCGATGGTCGGGATCATGGTGGCCCGGATGTTGCCGAGGAACAGCAGCATCACGAAGAACACCAGGATCACCGCCTCCACCAGGGTCTTGGCCACCTCGTGGATGGCCACCGACACGAACGGGGTGGTCTCGTACGGGTAGGAGGCCTCCACTCCCGCCGGGAAGTATCGGGCCAGCTCCTGCATCTTGTCCTTGACGTTCTTCGACGTGTCCAGGGCGTTGGCGCCCGAGGCCAGGCGGATGACCATCCCGGCCGAGGGCAGGCCGTTGGTCAGGGTCCGGGTCTCGTAGGCTTCCGTGCCCAGCTCGGCCCGGGCCACGTCCTTGAGCCGGACCGTGGACCCGTCACTGTTGATCCGGACCGGGATGTTCTCGAACTGCCGAGGGGTCTGGAGCATCTCCTGGACGTTCACGGTGACGTTCAGGCCCTGCCCCTTGACCGCCGGAAGACTCCCTGCCTGTCCCGCCGAAACCTGGACATTGTAGGCCTTGACCGCATTGCCGAGGTCGCCGGGCGTCAGCTTGTAGCTCACCAGCTTGCCGGGGTCCAGCCAGATGCGCATGGCGTGCTGGGTGCCGAAGGCGTCCACCTGGCCGACGCCGTCCACCCGGGCCAGGGTGTTCTCGATGTTGGAGGCCAGGTAGTCCTGCAGGTCCTCGCTGGACATGCTGTGGTCGGACGATGTGAGGGCCACCACCATGAAGATGTTGCGGGTGGACTTGGTCACCGTCACGCCCGTCTCCTGCACGGTCTGGGGCAGCATGGCCTTGGCCACCTCCAGCTTGTTCTGGACCTTGGACCAGGCCACGTCCGGATCGGTGCCCGGCCGGAAGGTCAGGGTGACGTTGCCGTGGCCGGAGGAGTCGCTGGAGGAGGCCAGGTACAGCAGGCTGTCCAGCCCGGTCATCTTCTCCTCGATGATCTGGGTGACGGTGGTCTCGACCGTCTTGGCCGAGGCGCCGGGGTCGTCGGCGTCCACGGAGATGGACGGCGGGGCGATGGGGGGATACTGGGAGACCGGCGCCACGTGGATGGCCAGGGCGCCCGCCACCATGATCATGATGGCGATGACCCAGGCGAAGACAGGCCGGTTGATGAAGAATTTGACCATGGACCGGCTCCCTAGTTGGTGGTCGCGTTGGCGGGGGCGGGCTCATGGAACGGGACGGTCTTCACGGTCATGCCGGGGCGGACCTTCAGCAGACCCTCCATGATCAGCTGGTCCCCGGCGGCCAGGCCGGCGGTGACCAGCCACTTGGAGCCGATGGCCCGGTCCACCTTCAGGGACCGCTGCACCACCTTGGCGTTCTCCACCACCCAGGCGACGGGCTCGCCCTTGGGATCGTGGGTCACGCCCTGCTGGGGCACCAGCAGGGCGTGGTCGGCGGTGCCCTCCTGGATCACCACCCGGGCGTACATGCCGGGCAGCAGCAGGTGGTTCGGGTTGGGGAACAGCATGCGCAGGTTGACCGAGCCCGTGGAGGGATCGACCGTGACATCCGAGAACTTCAGCAGCCCCGCATTCGGGTAGGGCGTGCCGTCCTCCAGGAGCAGCTTGACCTTCGCCTCGCCGGCCTCGGTGTTCCGGATCCTGCCCGCCGCCAGGTTGCGCTTCAGTTCCAGCAGGTAGGCGGTGGACTGGGGGGCGTCCACGTAGACCGGGTCCAGCTGCTGGATGGTGGTGAAGTCCGTGGCCTGGTAGGCCGTGGCCAGGGCGCCCACGGTCACGGCGGACTTGCCGACCCGGCCGGAGATGGGCGCGGTGATGCGGGTGTAGCCGAGGTTGATGGCGGCGGTGTCCACCGCCGCCTTGGCGCTCAGGATCTCGGCCTCGCCCTGCTTGTGGGCGGCCACGGCGTCATCCAGATCCTGCTGGCCGACCGCGTGGATGGCCGCCAGCTGCCCGCTCCGTTCCGCCTTGCTGCTCAGCGATGGCAGGTTGGCCTCAGCTTTGGCCAGGGTGGCCTGGGCACTGGCCAGGGCCGCCTGGTAAGGGGCCGGGTCCAGCTGGTAGAGCAGCTGGCCGGACTTGACGTCGCTGCCCTCGGTGAAGGCGCGCTTGAGGATGATGCCGTTCACCTGGGGCCGGACCTCGGCCATCAGGAATGCGGAGACCCGGGCCGGGAGCTCCGTGGTCAGGTCCACCCGGGAGGGCTGGATCTCCATCACCGCCACTTCCGGCACCGGGACCTGGCCCTGCCGGTGCTGACAGCCGGTCAGCAGCCCGCCCGCCACAAGGACACCCACTACCGGCCCCAGGCCGGTCAGCACTCTGTTTCGCATGCGCTACCTCGACTGTAAAGAAGATGATTTCAGGTTGGCTCCCGGTGGCCGAGCCCCCACAGGACGAAGTCCGCGATCCGGTTGGCCGTGGCCAGCGGCGGTTCCGGCGGCGGCTGGGGCCGCCAAAAGAGGGCGTTGGAGCCGGCCGCAAGGCGCTGGACCAGGCACTGGCCGAAGATGCACTGACCCAGGAAGGAGACTTCGGTTTCCTGGAGTTCGGGCCGCAGGGTGGCGATGCAGGCTCTGGCCAGTTCCACGGGTTCGGACATGCGGCGTTGGAACAGGGGGTGCAGGAAGGGCCGGGGGGAGTTCATCTCCGCAATGAATAGTTTAATCGAGGCTTCCACCAGGGGGTCACCCGCCGAGGTGAACAGGTCCTGCACCACCACCCGGATGACCGAACGCAAGGCCTGCGCCGCCAGCCGAGGATCCCCCTTGACCGCCTCCAGGTCCACGTAGGCCGAATCCATCGGGGCACGCGGACAGGTGTCCATCATGTGTTCAAAACAACTGAGATAAAGACCCTCCTTGGTGCCGAAGTGATAGGCGATGAGGGATACCAGCTTGCCCGCCCGGCCGGCTATCTCCCGGGTGGTGGTGGCTTCGAAACCCTTCTCGGCAAAGCACAGGATGGCCGCCTCCAGGAGCAGGCGGCGGGTTTCACTGGGATGGGCCGTCATGGATCGGGCGCTCATGGGATCACCTTAATCGGTCAGCCGATCAAATTCAAGCCCCTTCCATCGGCCCGGGTGGGCTGGCGCCCCATAGCCGTCAAAGATGCGGGGCGTCCACCACCTCGCCCACTTGGTCGTAGGCGTGGCCCTTGGTGTCTCGGTGGTCAGCGGTTCCCTGACCCGGATCACGGGTGGCGCCCTGCCGCTCGATCCGAGGTCGGGCAGGCTGACCTTCCCAAGAGCCTCCAAAAGGACTATCTTCAATCCGCGAACCATCCACACGATGGCAGCGAAGTTGAAAATATTGTAATGGGTTATGTTATCTAATTGTCATATCCATATTATGATCAATTTTTTACCAATGAATGCAACCGGGGGACCTTTCCCAAGCCTGGACATGAGGAATCGGCATGAACCAGGAATACACCTCCCCATCCTTCGTCCCGATGCTTCCGGTTTTCATCGCCGGCGTCGCCGTCGGCGCTGTGATCGCGGCCCTGGCAACCCCCAAGAGCGGCCCCGGAATGCGCGGGGACTTGAAGGACGCCACTGCCCTCGCCACGCGGAAAGCCGCAGATCCGGCAGAGAATGCCTCTGAGACCCTGGGCGACCTGGAGGGACTGGGATGGTCATGATGGCGGATGACTGAACCCGCCGCCAGGTCCAGGAGTCGCCGGGCCCCCAAGGCCCGCCTGGAAGCGTACGACGGCGGAACCATCCGTGCCATGGGAAGCCAATGCCTGCACGTGGTCACCTACAATATTCACAAGGGCTTCTCTCAGTTCCATCAGCACATGATGGTGCATGAACTGCGGGGCCAGCTGCGCGCCTTGGGGCCGGATATCGTCTTCCTGCAGGAAGTTCAAGGCATGAACAACAGGCATGCCAAAAGCTTCCACGACTGGCCTGACCAGCCCCTGCAGGACTTCCTCGCGGAAGACTTCTGGCGGTCCACTGCCTATGGAAGCAACGTCGTATATGGCCACGGACACCACGGCAATGCGATCCTGGCCCGCTTCCCCATGGAGCATCCGCACAATCAGGATGTCACCCAGATGCGTTTCGAGCGGCGCGGCCTGCTGCACTGCGCCATCAACGTCCCGGGTTTCCCGAAGGCGATTCATTGTGTTTGCGCCCACCTTTCCGTATTCGCCAGATCGCGACGAAGGCAACTGGATGCTTTGTCCGGTTATCTTGAAGACATCGTCGACCCCAAATGGCCGCTCATCATTGCCGGTGATTTCAATGACTGGCGCAATGAAGCGGGCCTTCTGCTGGCCAAACGATTGAACTTGGCTGAAGTGTTCGGCGGAGCCTGGGATGATCACGAGTCTCCCGGCCGGAGCTATCCATCCAAGTTCCCGGTGCTGCGGCTGGACCGGATCTATGTGCGTGGCTTCTCGGTCCAGTGGGCTGAGATCTTTTCCGGTGCTCCGTGGTCCAGGATCTCGGACCATGCGGCACTTTCGGCCTATCTTGTTTTCGATGACCGGCCGAAAGAAGAATGAGAACCAGCGTTCGGTCCCTCTGCATGGCCAACAGCGATCCCCTCCTGGGGAGCCGAGCCCAGCATTATTCGCCGCTAATGCTTAACCGGGCCAAGTTTGATCCGGCGGTGTTCCCTGAGGATGAGGCAGATCAATACCAGATCGAACGCGGCGAGAGGAACCAGGACCACGGAATGGGTCTGGGACCAGCGAAGCAGGAGATAGGCTGCGAATAGCGCCAAGACTCCGGCCGAAAGCGGGTAGGCCCATGGTTTCTGTCGCCAAAGCAGGAATACCAGGCCGAGCTTGATGGTCCCGTGAAAAATCAGATAGAAAATGGCGAAATGCTGTGCGTGCGCGGAGTACCGGCCGCCTGCCGCCACCAGCCAGTTCGCGAGGAGATCGTTGGGATCTTCGGCCAGTTCACCGGCGGTGAGCGTGCGCATCCATGGCCCGACCGACCCCGGTGCGACGAGCCAGAGGATCGCCGCTGTCCCGAGTTCCAGCAGAGCGTTGAGCCCCTTGAGCAGAAGGCAGGCCGCGAAGGTCCGGTGGAGGAGGTCAGGCCGCTGAGGTTTGGAATGGGGGGGTGGCATGGGCGATCGATGACCGAGGACTGACCTGCCTGAAGTGGGGAAATGCCTGGGCAGGGAGAAACCGGCCCGGCCTAGATTGACAGAACCAGCTCGGGCCGCTCAATACCTTCGCGGGGATGTCCCGGGATTGCAGGTGCGGTTTAAAACGAGGGGTCCTCGAATTGGGCACCTTGGCCTGCTGTTGTATCGATCGGGAGGAGTCGGACCCGCGGGTGCCTTCAGGGCGAGCCCGGCAAGGCAGGGCCTGGCTGGCCATCCCCCACTAGAAAGAGCACGGCGCTCAACACCCCGAAAGCCAGCAGCCCCATCTGGAGGGCCGTCATTCCGGCCCAGATGACGACGTCCCGGTCACCGTGGAGGAACTCCAGGCCGAAACGCAGCAATGAGTAACCGCCAAGGTGGAGCCAGATCACCTTCCGCTGCGGAGCGTTCCGGTTCCTCAGCGACCGAGCCAGCAGGATGGCATAGACAGCCAGAAGCAGATCGCCGATGCACTCATAGAGCTGAGTGGGATGGAGGGGGACCGTGGCCAGGGTGGAAGGGGACACATAGCCTTTGGCGACGCACCATTCCCAGGCGGCGCTGGGCATGGTGTGGTCGGGCCGGAAGCTCGGGAAGAAGGTGCCGTACTTGGGCTCGGAGATGCCCCACGGCAGTCGGGTCGGGATGCCCCAGGCGTCTCCGTTGAGGAAGCATCCCACCCGGCCGACGGCTTGCCCAACCAGGACCGCAGGGCTGATCGCGGCGGAATAGGCCCAGAAGTCCGCCTTTCTGCGGCGGAAACAAATCCAGGCGCCGAGCACACCCCCGGCCAGGCCTCCGGTGATCGTGAGACCTCCATCCCAGAAGCGGAAAAAGATCATGGGATCCGCGAGGAAGGAATCCAAGTCCCAGAACAGGTATTGGAAAACCCTTGCGCCAAGGATGGCCCCCAGGAGAATCCAGAGGAGACTGCCCTCCAGGACCTGGGGGGCGAGGCCGGCCGTTTCAATCCGCTTCAGGCCGATGAGGTAGGCCGTCGCGATCGCGGCCAGGAAGTAGAAACCCTCGTAAAAATAGAAAACCCGGAAACCAAGGTTCAGATGGATGGGAACCATTCGCCCTCTCCAGTGGAAACCTGCCCTCGGGAGATCTCCGCCTCAAGAGTATAAATGGGTTCCGGCCCCATGAGACCCGGGCATCCTGCCATCCTGGAGGGATCCGAGGGTAACTTCACCGGCGAGGCCTACCATGACACCAAGGCACCGGATTGCGCTGGTCACCGGCGCTGGCAGCGGCATCGGCAAGGCGAGCAGCCTTGCGCTTTCGGCGGCAGGATTCGCGGTCGTCCTGGCCGGGCGCAGACCTGGGCCGCTGGCCGCCGTCGCGGGGGAGATCGAGGCGGCCGGCGGCCTCGCCCTCCCGGTCGCGGCGGATGTGGCGGATCCGGAATCCGTGGATGGCCTGTTCGCGACCCTCGTGGAACGCTTCGGCCGCCTGGATGTCCTCTTCAACAACGCCGGCAGGAACGATGGCGGCACGCCCCTGGGCCAGTACGACCTCGACCTGTGGAATTCGGTGGTCGCCACCAACCTCACGGGGGTCTTCCTCTGCACGCGCGCGGCGTTCCGCCTCATGAAGTCCCAGGATCCGCGCGGTGGCCGGATCATCAACAACGGATCGATCTCCGCCCATGCCCCCCGGCCGCACTCGCTCGCCTATACGGCCACGAAACATGCGGTCACGGGGATCACCAAGTCGGTCGCCCTGGATGGGCGTCCCTTCGACATCGCCTGCGGGCAGATCGACATCGGCAACGCCGCGACGCCGGTCACGGAGCGGATGGCCCGGGGCGTGCTGCAGGCCGACGGCCAGGTCAGGCCCGAGGACCGGATGGACGTCGGTATCGTGGCCGACGCCGTCGTTCACATGGCGAGCCTGCCGCTCGAGGCCAACATCCTCTTCATGACGGTGATGGCTTCGAAGATGCCGTTCGTCGGGCGCGGCTGAAGAGCTGGGGCTGGGCTGACGGACTGAAGACGCACCGAGTTCACCGGGCCGGGTGAGAAGGCAGGGAGATTCCCGGTAGACTGGGCGCAACCAACCCCAAGGGAGAGCCCATGGAGCTTCCGGCCATCGTTTCCGCAAACCTGTGGGAATTGCTGACGCTGCTCATCCTCGCGGCGCTGGTCCTTCTCCTCCTGGCCAAGACCCTCCGCTACATCCCCAACAACCGGGTGGGGATCGTGGAAAAGCTTGTCAGCGGCCGGGGTTCGGTCAAGTCGGGGCTGATCGCCCTGGGCGGCGAGGCCGGGTTCCAGCCGCGGGTGCTGCGCGGCGGCTGGCACTTCTTCGTGCCGTTCATGTACCGGATCCACAAGGTGTTCCTGGTGACCATCCCGCAGAGCAAGATCGGCTATGTGTTCGCCCGGGACGGCCAGGACCTTCCGCCCACCCAGACCCTGGCCTCCAACCGGACCACCGCGGGGTTCCAGGACGTGACGGCGTTCCTCGAGGCCGGCGGCCAGAAGGGGCCGCAGCGGATGCTGCTGCGGGAGGGCACCTACGCCATCAACCTGGCCCAGTTCGTGGTCCTCACCGAGGACCAGCTCTACTACCTGCCCCTGGACCGGAGCGAAGCGGACACCTTCACCAAGATGGCGGCGGTGATCAACGACCGCGGGGGGTTCCGGCCGGTGATCATCCGCGGCACCGACGACGCGGTGGGCATCGTGACGGTCCATGACGGACCCTCCCTGCCCCTGGGCGAGATCATCGCCCCGGCGGTGGGCCAGGACCTGACCAAGGACGCGAGCTACCACAACAACTTCCAGGACGCCGACAAGTTCCTCCAGGCCGGCGGCTTCCGCGGCCGGCAGTACCAGGTGCTGGTGGACGGAACCTACTACATCAACCGGCTGTTCGCCACCGTGGAGCTGATCCCCAAGACCGTGGTGGAAGTGGGCAACGTGGGCGTGGTGGTCTCCTACACCGGCGCGGTGGGCCAGGATCTCAGCGGCGAAGATTACCGCCACGGGGAACTGGTGGCGCCCGGCCAGCGCGGGGTCTGGTCCGAACCGCTGCTGCCCGGCAAGTACGCCTTCAACACCTACGCCGGCAAGGTCCTGCTGGTGCCCACCACCAACTTCATCCTGAAGTGGAACAAGGCGGAGATGGGTTCGCACAGGCTGGACGAGAACCTTTCCGAAATCAGCCTGATCACCAAGGACGCCTTCGAGCCCAGCCTGCCCCTGTCGGTGGTGGTGCACATCGACTACCGCAAGGCGCCGCTGGTCATCCAGCGCTTCGGGGACGTGAAGAAACTGGTGGAGCAGACCCTTGATCCCATGGTCAGCGCCTATTTCAAGAACATCGGCCAGACCCGGACCCTGATCCAGCTCATCCAGGACCGCTCCGCCATCCAGGACCAGAGCGGGGTGCAGATGAAGGAAAAGTTCGTCCAGTACAACCTCGAACTGCAGGAGGTCCTGATCGGCACGCCCACCAGCGGCGCCGCCGGCGGGCAGATCGAGCAGATCCTCACCCAGCTCCGCAGCCGCCAGATCGCCAACGAGCAGGTGGAGACCTACGGCCGCCAGGAGACGGCGGCGGTGAAGGAGCGGGAGCTGCGCGAGGCGGAGGCCCGGGCCAGGCAGCAGACCCTGCTGACGGAGTCGGAGATCTCCATCAACGTGCAGAGCAACGCCGGCAAGGCGGACTTCGCCCGGGCCCAGCAGCAGGCCGCCCAGATCCAGACCCTGGCCTCGGCCGAGGCGGAGAAGGTGCGCCTGATGGGTGAAGGCGAGGCCAAGCGGATCAAGGCCCTGGCCTCGGCCGAGGCGGAAAAGGCGGCCCGGGTGGGCATCGCCCAGGCCATGGCCATCGAGGAGCAGGTGCGCGCCTATGGCGGACCGCAGTTCCAGCTGGTCCAGCAGGTCATGAACCGGTTCGCCGAGGCCATCCAGGCCTCCCAGGTGGACGTGGTGCCCAAGATCAGCATGGCGGGCCAGGCCGGAGGGGGCGGCAACCTGATCGAGAACCTGCTGGGGGTGCTGCTGTCCGACCGGGTCCGGGAGATCGTCGGGGTTGCCCCCACCACCGGCCGGGATCCGGGCGCCCAGGCCCTGCGCGATGACTTGATGGCCAAGCTTACCAAACCGGACCTGCCCTCCACCTAGGGGCCTTCTAATGCCTAGCCAGGCTCCCTAGTCACCCAGGTCCGCCGGTTGCCAGCCGGGGCCTGGATCGTACACCTTCATGGCCCCGGCCAGGGCGCGGGTGCGTCTGCCCAGATCCTTCTGCTCCACCCCGCCATCCGGGCCGACGATGAAGGTCATGACCCCGGTCGAGCGGTAGCGGGCCGGGAAGGCCACGAAGGCAAACCCCCGGGTCATCCTGCCATCGACGATGAAGTTCCGGGCGCCGCCCGGGGCATGCGGCCCCTGGCGGGTCAGGATGCGGAAGAAATAGCCGCGGTACGGCGCCGGGCCGCCCTTGAGGCTGTTCAGGTAGCCGTGGGTGACGGCGGCGGCCACCAGCGGTCCGATGGGACTCAAAGGCTCGCCCTCAGCCGCCTCCCAGTAGAGACCGTCATGCTTGCCTGCAGCGCTGAACAGGCTCTGGGCGTATTGCCGGCCCTGGGACGCGTAGTATTCCTTCTGGGCGGACGCCAGTTCCTGGCAGACGCGGATGGCGGAGGCTTCATTGCGGCCGATGCGGCGGTACAGGATTTCCCGCAACCCGGCCTCGGTATCGAAATACCAGGCGCCGCCCTTCCTCGCCAGCGGGATCGGCGTGGGCCAATTGAAGGCGCCGATGTAAAGGATGGTCTTGCCGTCGGGATCCGGAACCAGTCGGTGCATTTCCTGGTATCTCCGGACGAATGCCTCATGGCGGGCGGCATCCTCGACCGGGTCTCCCGATGCGGCGATGGGCTTGCCCCGCGGTCCGAACAGGCCGAGCAGCGCGCGTGCGTCGTTGCTCTGGGCGGCCGCCAGCAGGGCGCTGCAGGCGTCCTCCGGTGTGGCGAAGGTCTTCTGGCCAGGCTGCTGGGCCATCATGGACGTGGCGGATGCGAACCCCGCCGCAAGGAGCATGCCCGCGGCCCAATGCCGAAGCCCAAGGTGGGAGTTCAAATGGTTTCGCCGCATCGTTCCTCGCTCCATGGCCATGGGTCGCAAGCTGCCGGGCCTCAGGGGCGGCGAACGGTGTTGCCGTGCGCCCCACCGCCGCCCATGCTGGAGCTGCCGCGTTCCGAGAAGGCCCGCTCCTGGCCGCCCCGCTGGTAACCGCCATAGGCGCCGGGCTCAGCCTCCCTCCGGCCCTGGGGTTCGGCGTAGCCGCGCGCGGCACGGGCATCGCCTTCAAAGGGCCGGACCGGCGCGACGGGATGACGGTAGCCCTGGGCGCGTCCGGATGCCCCTGGGGCAGGCCCGGCTCCAGGCGGACGCAGTGCGCCCGCGCGCTGGTGGAGTGCGGAGCGGTCGAAGAAGGTGCGGCTCCGGGAAACGTACCGCTCGCGGTTGAACATGACCTGCCGGTTGTGCCAATCGCACCGCCACCCGTGCCAACCCCATGGGTATGGAGCGAAGAAGGCGATGGGGAAGCTGATGCTGAAGACCAGGCTGGGGCCGTCGAACCAGATCCCGGCGCAGGGGTACCATGCCGGCCACGGCTCGATGGGAGGGCCGTACACGGCCCATGGGTCGTAGGCGGGCACATCGACCACTTCAGGATTGGCCGGCTCGATGGCGACCGAGCCGTCCTGGGCCGTCACGGTCTCCTGGGGCGTGGACTTGAGGGTGCCGGCGGCCTCGGCCTGGCGGCGCATCGCCTGCACCGCGTCCATGACCGCCTGCTGCTAGTTGAAGTAGGCGTCGCCCAGGGAGGACGTCCAGGAAAGGTTCTTGTCCATGCTGCCAAGCAGGGCCGGACAGGCGGTGAGCGCCTTGACGCTGGGGTCCCAGGGCTCCTTGGCCACGGCCTGGGCCAGGGCGTCGCCACTCAGGCCCGGATGCTCCTGCATCCAGCGGTCCGCCTCCACCACCTGCTCAGGGAAGGTCGCCGCCGCCAGGACCTGGGCCACCAGCGGGTCCGGGTACAGGGCGATGGGAGCCACCAGCTGCTGCAATTGGCTGGCGGTCTGCTGGGCGTAAGGTGGCGGGGCCTGGGCGGCTCCCAGGCCTGGGGCAGCGAGCGCAAAGGCCAGGGCCAGGAACAGCCGGAAGAACGCTCTCAGCGGGCCCGGCCCGATCCTTGGACCCTCAGCCACCATCCGTACCATCCCAGTTCGTGTCCCCCACCTGGACCCCGTTCGGCCCGGAGGAGGCCGAAGTGCGGGCCCCGGCCGGCTGTTTCAGGCGGGTCACCGAATCGACGACGCCGCGCTTGAGGTCCGCGGCTGCAAGGCGGCTGCGCTCCTTCAGGTCGTCCAGGACCGCAGAGGCATTCTTGGCCAGGTCCGCCGCCTTCCGCCTGGCGCGGGCGGCGGCGTCCTTCAAGTCCCCGCGCACTTCGGGGCCGCTCTTGGGGGTCGCCAGGGCGGTGACTACCGCGCCGACCGCGACGCCGGCGATGAACGCCAGAAGCATCGGGGCGAAGGATGATGAAGTGTCTTCCTTGTTCATGCCAGGTCCTCCTGTCCAGGTCCGGGAAATGATTCCCCGATTGCGCCAATTGGTAAAAAACAGATCAATAAATGATGACTACAAATTGTTAACACAATCCATTGCAATAGTTTCGATTTGCCAGTGCCAAGCGCGAATGGCTCGCGGGTTGAAGATAGTCCCGTTGGAGGTTCTTGAAAAGACCTCACATCCCGAAACCGCGGCAACGGGTCAGGTCATCCCTTCGCATGGGTCCTGGTTTTTCGGCTCAGCTCCCGGCCGGACGCGGCTCCGGCCACCCGCCGCCCAGCGCCTTGCACAGGGCGATCAGGTCCTGGTCCACGGCCTGGTCGCTCTGGACCAGGGTGTCCTGGGCCTGGTACACCGTGCGCTCAGCGTCCAGCACGTTGATGAAGCTGGTCAGGCCGCTGGCGTACTGCTCCCGGGCCACCTCCAGCGCGCTCCTGCTGGAGGCCATCGCCGCGCGCAGCGGCACGTTGCGCGCCTGTTCCTTGGCGTAGGCCACCAGGGCGTTCTCCACGTCCTCGAAGCCGGTGAGCACGGCTTTCTGGTAGGAGACGAAGGCCTGTTCCTGGCGGGCGTCCTGCACCTGGATGTTGGCGCGCACCCGGCCCGCGTCGAAGATCGGCCAGCGGAAACTGGGCCCCAGAGACCAGGCGCTGCTGGCGGGGGTGATCAGGCTGCCGCTGCGGGTGCTTTCCCAGCCGAAGCTGCCGGTGAGGGAGAACCTGGGGTAGAGGTCGGCCTTGGCCGCGCCCACCCGGGCCGCGGCCGCCGCCAGCCGGCGCTCGGCGACGCGGATGTCGGGACGCCGGCGCACCAGGTCCGCGGGCAGGCCGGCCGGCACTTCCGGCGGCACCTCCGGGATCGGCGCCGCGGCCGCCAGCTCCTGGCGCAGCGCACCCGGATCCTGGCCCAGGAGCACGCCCAGGTGGTGCACCGCAGCCTGCACGCCGGCCTCGAGCGCGGGCACCTGGCCCTCGGTCTGGGCCAGCACGGTGGCGGCCTGGTCCGGCTCGAGGCTGCTGGTGAAGCCCTGCTGGTAGCGGGATCGGGCCAGGGTGACGATGTCGCGCTGGGCCGCCAGGTTCTCCCGGGCGATCGCCAGGCGCTGCTGGTAGCCGCGGGCGGTCACGTAGTTGCGCGCCACCTCCGCCACCAGGGTCACCTGGGCGTCAGCCAGGCTGAACCCGGCCGCGGCCAGGTCGGCGTCGGCCGCCTCGGCGCCGCGCCGGGCGCCGCCGAACAGGTCCAGCTCCCAGGTGGCGTCGAAACCCGCCTGGTAGACGTCGCTGGTCAAGGGCGTGTCCGGCGGCAGGAGGCCGCTGAAGAGCGGCTGGTTGGCGCTCTGCTTCTCCCGGGCGGTGGAGCCGGAGACGTTCATGGACGGTGCCAGCGCAGCGCCGGCCAGCCCGCGCTCGGCCCTGGCCTCGCGCACCCTCGCCTGGGCCAGGCGCAGGTCCAGGTTCGCGTCCAGCGCCCGGGCCACCAGGGAATCCAGCTCCGGATCATGGAAGTCTCTCCACCATTCGGCCAGGCTGGTGCGGCTGCTGGTCTCGCCGCCGGCCAAGGGCTCGCTCCATTGCCTGGGAGCTCGGGTTGCCGGGGGCCGGTAGTCGGGCCCGACCAGGCAGCCGAGCATGGAGCCGGTGGCGACCAGGGCCAGGATGACGAAAGAGAGTTTCATGGGGAGCTCCTCCAGGGCGCCGGCTCCATCTCAGTGGCCCGGCACCGGCTGCAGGTCCTTGCGCACCCTGCGCAGCAGCAGCACCACGCCGATCACCAGCACGCAGGCGACGGTCAGGATCCGGAACACGTCCAGGTAGGAGAGCATCGTCGCCTGCACCTGGATCTCGTTGTAGAAGCCCAGGAGGTTCTTCCGGGTGAACCCGCCCAGGGCATTCATGTGGTGCACCAGGGACTGGTTGGACCTGTCGGCGGCGGCGGCCAGGTAGGCATGGTGGACCTGGGTGCGCCGCACCAGCAGGGTGCTCGCGATGGCGATGCCGATGCTGCCGCCCAGGTTGCGCATCAGGTTCATCATGGCGCTGGCCGAGTTGCTCTTGCCCTCCGGCAGGTTGCCGTAGGCGATGGTGTTGAGCGGAATGAAGAACAGCGGCAGCCCCAGGCACTGGATCAGCCGGGCCCAGACCAGGTTGCCGATGGCCACCTGGGTGTCGAACCCAGACATCAGCACCAGGGACAGGGTCAGCAACGCCAGGCCGGCAGCCATCAGGTACTTGGGCTGGACGCGGCGCACCAGCTGGCCGGCGATGGGCATCATCACCATGAGCATCAGCCCGCCGGGCATCAGCGCCAGCCCGGCCTGGGTGGCGTCGTAGCCGAGCAGCTGCTGGGCGAACAGGGGCACCAGCACGGTGGTGGAGTTCAGGATGAACCCGACCACGAACTGCAGGGCCATGGAGGTGGCCAGGTTGCCGTTGGCCAGCAGCGGCAGGTCGACGATGGGGTCCTTCTCCACCAGCGTGTCCCAGACCACCAGGCCGATGAGGCCGGACACCGCGGCCACGGCGAAGGCGACGATGAACGGGGAGGCGAACCAGTCGGCCTCCTGGCCCTTGTCCAGCACCACCTGCAGGCTGCCGAAGGCCAGCACCACGAAGGCGAAGCCCATGGCGTCGACCCGGAAGCGCCTGGGCGCGGCTGCGGGATCGACGGGCGGATCCTGGATCAGCCGCTGGCTGAGGACCAGGGAAAGCATCCCCACCGGCACGTTCATGAAGAAGATCCAGCGCCAGGAGAAGTTGTCGGTGATCCAGCCGCCCAGGGCGGGGCCCACCGCCGGCGCCACCACCACCGCCATGCCGTAGATGGCGAAGGCCATCCCGAAATACTTCCCGGGGAAGGTGTCGGCCAGCATGCTCTGCTCGCTGGGCGCCAGGCCGCCGCCGCCCACGCCCTGGAACACCCGGAACAGCAGCAGCATGCCCAGGGAGGGGGCCATGCCGCACATGAAGCTGCTGACGGTGAACAGCGCCACGCAGATCATGTAGAAGCGCTTGCGGCCGACGGTATTGGACAGCCAGCCGCTGATGGGGATGACGATGGCGTTGGCCGCCAGGTAGCTGGTGAGCACCCAGGTGGCCTCGTTCTGGCTCGCGCCCATGCTGCCGGCGATGTGGGCCAGGGACACGTTGGCGATGCTGGTGTCCAGCACCTCCATGAAGGTGGCCATGGAGATCACCACCGCCACCAGCCAGGGATTGACGCCGGGCTTGGCGGCGCTGCCGGGGGTTCTCGGGAAGGACATGGGTTTCTCGCTCAGGGGAGGCCAGGCTCGGGCCGCGCCGGGAGCCTCAGGAGCGCACGCGCACCTTGGGCTCCACCGACATGCCCGGGGACAGCTGGTCCAGTCCGGTCTGGTCAAGCAGGATCTTCACCGGCACCCGCTGCACGATCTTGACGAAGTTCCCGGTGGCGTTCTCCGCCGGGATCACGCTGAAGCGGGAGCCGGTGCCGGACTGGATGGAATCGACCTTCCCGGTCAGGTTCAGGTTCGGGTAGGCGTCCACCGCCACCTTCACCGGCTGTCCGGGGCGCATGTGCCTCAGCTGGGTCTCCTTGAAGTTGGCCACCACCCAGACCTGGGTGGGCACGATCTGGAACAGCGGGTTGGCCGGAGTGACGTAGGCGCCGGGATCCACCGCCTTGCCGGCGATGCGCCCGTCGGCGGCGGCGAGGATGCGGCAGTGGTCCAGGTCCACCTCGGCCTTCTGGGTGTCGGCCTGGGCCTTCTGGTCGTCGCCCTCCTCGGCCGTGACCTTGGCCCGGGCCTCGGCCACCTGGGCCTCGGCCGCCCGGCGCCGGGCCTGGGCCTGCTCCAGGGCGGCGGCGGCGGTCTTGCGGTTGGCCACGGCGGTGTCCAGGTCCCTCTGCGACCTGGCGCGGACGTCCACGCCCTGCTCCCGGCGCAGTTGGGTGTCGGCGTTCTCGAAGGTGGCCTGGGCCGAATGCAGGGCCGCCTGGGCCTCCAGCACCGCGCTGGAGGCCGCGTCGACCCCTGCCCGGGCCTCCTCCAGCTTGCCCTTGGCGGCCACTTCGGCGCCCCGGGCCTGGTCCAGGGCCACCCGGTAGTCGGTGGGGTCAAGCTCCACCAGCAGGTCGCCTTTGTGCACCACCTGGTTGTCGTCGAAGTGCACCGCCGCCACCAGCCCCGACACCTGCGGACTGATGGCGATGACGTGGCCGTCGATGAAGGCGTCGTCGGTGCTTTCGAAGGGCGCCACCTGGAGCAGGTAGTAGGCGGTGCCGGCGATCCCGGCCAGCACCACGGCCCCGGCCAGGAGCGCCGCCAGGCGCCGCCTGCGGCCGGGCCTGGCGGGGGGGGCCGGCGGCGGCGCGGCGCCGGCGGGGGTGCCGTCGACCTTGAGCAGGACAGGATCGGGAGTCTGGGCGGTGGTCTGGGACGTCATGGCGGGCCTCGATAGGGATGGGGATCCGGCAGGGCGGCGCGCCATGGGCCATCCAGCCTGTTGACGGTAGGAAGGGGAGGGGTTGATGACCGCAGAGCGGGTCAATCGGCGCGATAGGCCGGAAGCCCGTCCTGGACCTTGAGCAGGAGCGAGAGCAGGGTCTCCCGTTCGGCGGGGGTCAGACTGGCCATGAGCCGGTCGATCCCGCGGCATTTCTGCGGCAGGTACCTGTTCACCACTTCAATGCCGGCCGGAGTCAGTTCGATCAGCCGGGTGCGGCGATCCCCGGGGGTTTCGCAGCGCTTCACCAGCCCATCGTGCTCGAGTCCGTCGACCAGGCCGGTGATGCTGCCTTTGGTGACCCCCAGCAGCCCGGCCAACCGGGAGTGGGATAGCGGCTCCGGCTGGCTCTCCAGGAGCAGGACCAGCACCGTGATGCGCCCCTCGCCCAGCCCGTGGCGGGCCAGCTTGGCGTTGGCGATCTCGCGCACTTCCGCGGCCAGACTGCTGAGCAGCAGGTAGGTTGCCATGCTGGACGGGTCCAGGCCCTGGACCCCGTAACGCTCCGCCAGACGCTTGAGGCGGTCGTACTTGGGAACGCGGAACTGGGGGAGGAGACAGGGGGTCAAGGTCAGAGCCTTGGTTGAGCCGGGGAAAATATGGAGCCATACCATATGCCTGTCAACAATATGACGAAAATGCCATGTGCAACCCTTTATTCTTGTCGTTACGGACCTTAGGCTCACCAGCGCCAGGGCCGAGGCCGGGCACTACCCCACCAGGTAGTCCGCCTCCCCCACCACCTTCCCGTTCTTGAGGTACAACCGCGGCACCCGCCGCCCCACCATGCTCAGCACCTCGTTGCGGTGCAGCCCGGCCCAGTCGGCCACTTCCGCGAGGCCGACCTCGTCCTCCCCGTGCCGGCCCAGCAGCAGCACCTCGTCGCCCTCCCGGCATCCGGGCAGGTCGCTCACGTCCAGGAACAGCTGGTCCATGGTCACCAGCCCCACCACCGGCACCCGCCGGCCGCGCACCACCGCCTGGGCCTGGTTGGACAGGCGGCGGCAGTAGCCGTCGGCGTAGCCCGCCGGCACGGTGGCGATGCGCGAGCCCTCCCGGGCGCGCCAGCTCGAGTCGTAGCTGACGCCCTCGCCCTCGCGCAAGGCGCGCAGGCGCGATATCCGGGACCGCAGGGCGAAGGGGGTGCGAATGCCGGGCAGCGGGATGCCGCGCGGTTCCACCCCGAACAACAGCGCCCCCACACGCACCATGTCCAGGGCGAACTCCGGGTGGCGCAGCACCGCCAGGCTCTCGCTGGCGGAATGGATGGGAAAGCGCACCCCGGCCGCCTCGGCCTCGCCGGCCACCTGCCGGAACAGCTGGAAGCAGGCGTGGTCGGACCCGGGCTCGCGGTACGGCAGCTGGGTGAACAGCCCCTCCAGGCGGATGCCCTCCAGCCCGGCCATCTCGGCGATGAGGGCGGCGGTGTGCTCGTCGGGCTTGATGCCCAGGCGGTTCATGCCGGTGTCGATCTTCACGAACACCGGGGTGCGCCGTTCCAGCTGGACCGAGGCCTCGGACAGGGCCCGGGCCTGCTCCAGGTCGAACAGGGTGGTGCGCAGCCTGGCCCGGGCGCATTCCGCCAGGTATTCGGTGGGGGTGTGGCCCATCACCAGGATGGCGGCGGTGGGGAACTGGCCGCGCAGCTCCAGCGCCTCGGCGAGGCAGGCCACCGCCAGCATCTGGGCGCCGGCGGCGAGCAGTTCCCCGGCGGCCGCCAGGGCGCCCAGGCCGTAGGCGTTGCCCTTGAGCACGGCGCAGATGCGCGGCGGAGCCCCGTCCCTGGCCGGCGGGCCGGCCTTGAGGCGCTCGCGCACCAGGCGGAAATTGTGGGCCACCAGGCCCAGGTCCACTTCGAACCGGGTGCTGCGCAGCATCCCCACCTCCCTACAGGCCGAAGGCCTGGCCGTCCCGGCGCGGGTCGGCGCCACCGGTGAGGATGCCGCTCTCCGGGTCGCCCAGGACCGCGTGCACCCCGCCGAAGAAGTAGTCGAAATCCGGATGCACCAGCACCGCGTGCCCCAGGGCCGCCAGGCCCTGGTAGGCGCTGAGCGCCACCCGCCCCTCCACGTCCAGGCCGCCGCGGTCGGCCTGGAACAGCCTGGGGGCGTCGATGGCCTCCTGCAGCGGCATGGCGAAGTCCACCACGTTGGAGATCACCTGCGCCACGGTGGGGAAGATCCGGGACGCGCCGGGGGAGCCCACCGTGAGCAGGGGGCGGCCGTGGGGGTCCAGCGCCAGGGCGGGGCTCATGCTGGAGAGGGGGCGCTTGCCGGGCTGCACCGAGTTCACCGAGCCCGGCAGGGTGACGAAGTCGTCCATATGGGCGTTCATGATGAAGCCCAGCCCCGGCACCATCGTCCCGGCAAAGAAGTCGTTCAGGGACTTGGTGCAGGCCACCATGCCGCCGGCCCCGTCCATGACCGCGTAGCTGGTGGTGGAGCTGGACTCGTGCGGGAAGGGGTCGCCCGGCCCCGGGGGCGGCATGAGCCGCTCCGGGTGGATGCGCCCGGCCAGGTCCCGGGCGTAACTTTTGGCGCACAGCCCAGCCAGGGGCACCGGCACGAAGTCCGAGTCGGCCATGTAGGCGGCCCGGTCGGCGAACACCAGCTTGAGCGCTTCCGCCCACAGGTGCAGGGAGCCGGCGGAGCCCCAGCCGCTCGCGCGCAGGTCGAAGTTCTCCAGGATGTTCAGCAGCTGCACCAGGTGGGCGCCGCCGGAGGAGGCCGGGGGCACGGACAGGAGGGTATGGCCGCGGTAGCTGCCCGCCACCGGACGGCGCACCTTCACCTGGTAGCCGGCCAGGTCTTCGGCCGTGAGGATGCCCCCGTCCGCCCGCACCCCTTCGGCGATGCGCCGGGCCAGTCCGCCGCGGTAGAAGGCGTCCGCGCCCTGCTCGGCGATCCGCTCCAGCACCGCCCCCAGGTCCGGGTTGCGCACGGCCGACCCCAGCGGCAGGGGCTGGCCGTCCCGCAGGTAGAGGGCGGCGCAGGGGGGGAGCGGCGGATCAGGTGGGCGCACTCGTGCAGCAGTTCGGAGAGGAAGCGGGTGACCGGGTACCCGGCCCGGGCCCAGGCGATGGCCGGAGCCATCACCTGGGCCCGGGTGAGCCGTCCGGAGCCGAAGTGCTCCAGGGCGTACAGCAGCCCCGCCACCTCGCCCGGGACGCCGGCGGCCAGCCCCCCCACCGAGGAGGCCAGGCCCAGTACCTTGCCGTCCGCGCCGTGGCGGTACAGGTCCGGGCGCGCGGCGGCGGGCGCGGTCTCGCGGAAGTCCACCACCACCCCTTCGGGCAGGTGCGCCAGCCTGAGGATCATGAAGCCGCCGCCGCCGATGCCGGAGGCGGCCGGCTCCACCACACCCAGGGCGAACCCGCACGCCACCGCGGCGTCCACCGCGTTGCCTCCGGCCTGGAGCATGGCCACCCCGGCCTGGGCCGCTTCCGGCCGGGCCGCGCTGACCATGCCCCGCACTCCCCGGGCGGACCGGCCGTAGCGGTCGAAGGGCTGCCCCGCCGCCGGGGAGCCGAGGTTCACTTGCGCGCCTCGGCCATGGGTGCAGCCGGGGCTTCGCCGCGGTTGAGGAAGCGCATCAGGAAGTAGAGCGGCACGCCCACCACCAGGGCGCCGAGGCCCCAGAGCAGCTGGACGCTGGAGGCCTTGGTCAGCAGCCAGACGGAGACTACCGCTGCCACGATCGGGATCACCGCTCCGAAGGGGACTTGGAAGCCCACGGGCAGGTCCTTGCGCCGGGCGCGCAGCACCGGCACCGCCAGGCAGGTGGGCAGGTATTGGGCGAAGCGGGACACCACGCTGATCGCCGCCAGCTGGACGAAGGAGCCGGACAGGGCCAGGGGGATGGCGATGGCCACCACCACCAGGCAGGCGCCCCAGGGGGCGCCCTTGCGGTTCAGCTCGGCCAGCCTGGCCGGCACGATATGGTCTTCGGCCAACGCCACGCCGGCGCGGGGGGCGACGAAGGAGGACACCACGTTGATCCCGAAGATCGAGATCATGGCGCCCAGGGTGACCAGCCATCGGCCGCCGCTGCCCATGAAGACACTGGCGGAATCAGCCACCGGGGCCACGCTCTTGGCCAGGGCCGGGCCGAGGGTGCCCACGGCGATGGCCTGCACCATGAAATAGACCGCCGCGCAGAACACCATGGAGACGATCAGGGCCAGGGGCAGGGTCCGGCGCGGATCGCCCATGTCCTCGGCAGCCACCGCCAGGGCCTCGAAGCCTGTGTAGGCATAGAAGATCACCAAGGCCGCCGAGCCGAACGCGTCGCCGTTGACCCCCGGAGGGAACATGGGGGTGAATTTCGCGCCGCTGATGAAGAAGACCCCGATGGCGATGAACACCAGGAGCGGGAGCACCTTGCAGAACGTGACCAGGACGTTGAGCACATTGACCGGCTTGACCCCCAGGAGGTTCAGGGTGGTGAGGCCCAGGAAGAGGACCAGGATGATGATGGTGCGGAACGGTTCGTGCAGGGCCGGTGGCCAGACGGCGCTCAAGGCGGTGACAAAGCCCACCGGCATGGCCGCCCAGGCGATGATCCGGATGGCCCAGCTCATGATGCCCACCTCGAACCCGACGAACTTGCCGAACGCCTCGCGGGCGTAGACGTAGGCCGCTCCGTTGCGGGTGAACCGGCCTGCGCACTCGGCGAAGCAGAGGGTCAGGGCCATCACCAGGAAGGCCATGAAGATGTACACGAAGATGCTGCCCGGGCCCATGAGCGCCATGGCCTTCCCCGGCAGGAGGAAAATCCCGGAGCCTATGATCCCGTTGACCCCGAGCAGCACGATGCTCCAGAAGCCGATCCGGCTGCGAACTTGCGTCGTCATGAGGTCCTCCTGTCCTGTTGGGTGCAGATTTCAGCCAGGGCCCGGAACAGCCGCAGCATCTCCGGGTGTTGATGGACCATGCCCTCGGGGTGCCACTGGACCCCGAGCACGAAGGTGCCATCCTCGGCTTCGATCCCTTCGACCACTCCGTCCCGGGCCCGGGCGCTGACCTTGAAGCCCGCGGCCAGGTCCTTCACGGCCTGGTGGTGGAAGCTGTTGACGCCGAGGCTGGCGCACCCGAAGATGCGGTCCAGCCGGCTGCCCGGCTCCAGGTCCACCCCATGGCTGACGGCGTGGCGGTAGCCCAGCTGGACGTGCTGCTGGAATGGCCCGGCCATGCCGTTCAGGTCCTGGTGCAGCGTGCCGCCGAAAGCCACATTGAGCACTTGCAGGCCCCGGCAGATGCCCAGCACGGGCAGGCCCGCCTCCCGGGCCCTGCGGGCCAGGGCGAGCTGGTGCAGGTCCATGTCCTGGTAGACGTCGCCCAGGCCGGGCGCGGGCTGCTCGCCGTAGCAGAGCGGGCACACGTCGGCCCCGCCGGTCAGGAGCAGGCCGTCCAGCAGGGACAGCTGGATGTCGACCTCGCCGGGACCGGTGATGGGCAGCACGACCGGAGCCGTCCCGGCCAGGCTCAGGGCATCGAGGTAGTCCTGGTTGACGTAGGACCTCAACGTTCCGGGGAAGGCTCCCGTCCTGTCCACGAGCACGTTGGCGGGAACCCCGATGATGGGTGGACGGTTCAACATGGTGCGCCTTTTGGGTTTATTGGCTGGATTGTCCTCCGAATGGGGCTGCCGTGAAACATTGGATTGAAAAATGACCTTCGTTGGTTTCGAATCCGGCATCCTTCCGGCCGGGGCCGGCTGGTGCAAGGCGGACGCTGGCCACGCCCTGACCGTCCTGGCCCGGAGCCAGGGTCAGTCGCGGTCTTCCGTCCGCGCGGGTTCCGACGCGGCCGGCTGGCACAGGGCCTGGCGGGCGTAGCCGGCGGCCAGGGCGGCCATCACCATCAGGGAACCGGCCACCGCGCCCCAGCGGAACAGGGTGTCGCGCCGCAGGGCCGCCGCCGCCGCAGCCTGCTCCTCCGGGGAGGCCCCGGCCCGCACCGCACGGCGGTCCCGGGTGAGCCAGATGAACAGGGGCATGGCCACCAGGGCCAGGATGAACAGGGCGTTGTTTTCCACTAAGGGGGCCAGCACCGCCTTGACCCCCGCGGAGGCCGGCAGCGCGCCCAGCTCGACGAATTCCTGGTAGCCGTCCAGCACCAGCTGCGCCACGAAGATGGTCAGCATCCACTGAGTGACCTTGAAGAACCGCCCCAGGTCGACTCTCAGGCTGCCGTTCACGAACAGGACGTAGAAGGCCACCGCCCCCGCCAGCCCCAGCAGGGTGCCGGCGGCGCTGGCCAGGGTGCCGGTGGTGAGCTTGATGGCGGACAGGAACAGCACCGTCTCGGCCCCCTCCCGGAAGATCATCACGAAAGCCGCCAGCCCGATCACCAGACGCTGGCGGATCCCGGCCCCGGCGCCCAGGGCCTGCTCCACCTTGGCCTGGATCTGGAACTTGAGCAGGCGCGCCTTGCGGTTGATCCACAGCATCATGGTGACCACCAGCGCCGCCGAGCCCCAGGTACAGCGTGCCCTCGTAGACCTGCTCGGGGAATGGCATCAGCTCCCGCTTCAGCAGCCAGGCCGTGCCGACGCTGGCCACCGCCGCCAGGGCCGCCCCGGTCCACACCGGACGCATCAGCTCCCGGCGCCCGCTGCGCCGCAGCAGGGTGACCAGGATCCCCAGGACCAGGGCGCTTTCGACACCTTCCCTCAGCATGACCACGAATGACTCGAACATGGGTTCTCCCTGAACTGCCGGGGCGTCCGGTTCCGTGGTTGCCAAGATAATCAAATAAGACTGAGTCTCAATATGATTTGAATCACATCAGCCCGCGAACTTCACCCACTTCTCCTGGCTGCGGGAGGACGCCACGGTCTTCTCGATGAACCGCACCCCCCGGGCGCCGTCCACCAGGGTCGGGAAGTTCCCTTCCAGGGGCCCCAGGGGCCGGTTGGCCTCACGGGCGCGGATGGCTTCGCCCACGCCCAGGTAGATGTTGCCGAAGGCCTCCATGAAGGCTTCCGGATGGCCGGGGGGGATGAACGTGACCCGCTTGGCCGCATCCGCCAGATACCCGCCGCCCCGGCGCATGATCTGCCGGGGTCCGTCGATGGGATCGTAGACCAGGTAGTTGGGGTCTTCCTGGTGCCAGGTGAGGGAGCCCTTGGTGCCCCACACCCGCAGGCGCAGGTCGTTCTCGCCGCCGATGGCGATCTGGGTGGCGAAAAGCAGGCCCTTGGCGCCGGACGTGAAGCGCAGCAGGACGCTGCCGTCGTCGTCCAGCTGGCGGCCGGGCACGAAGGTGGTCAGGTCGGCGCACAGGGACTCGATCTCCAGCCCGGTGACCGTGGCCGCCAGGTTCTCGCAGTGGGAGCCGATGTCGCCGATGCAGCCGGCGATGCCGCTGCGGGCCGGGTCGGTGCGCCACACGGCCTGCTTGTTGGCGGCGTCGGACTCCAGCAGGGTGGTCAGCCAGCCCTGGTTGTACTCCACCACCACCTTGCGGACCTGGCCCAGCTGGCCGCTGCGCACCATCTCGCGGGCATGGCGCACCATGGGGTAGCCGGTGTAGTTGTAGGTCACCCCGAAGATGGTCCCGTGCCTGCGGGAGAGCTCGATGAGCTCCGCCGCCTGGGCGCTGGTGTGCACCAGGGGCTTGTCGCAGACCACGTGGATGCCCGCCTCGGTGAAGGCCTTGGCGACGGGGAAGTGCATGTGGTTGGGGGTGACGATGGAGACGAAGTGGATGCGCTCGGAGGAGGGCCGCTTCAGCTCGTCGTCGAGCAGCGACTGCCAGTCGCCATGGATCCGGTCCGGGGCCAGGCCCAGGTCCTGCCCGGAGAGCCGGGCCTTGTCGGGGTCCGCGGCCAGCGCGCCGGCCACCAGCTCCATGGAACAGTGGAATTCCGCCGCCCGGCGGTGCACGGAGCCGATGAAGGCGCCCCGCCCGCCGCCCACCATGGCGAATCGAAGTTTGTTTGGCATGGAAGTCCCTTTCACTTGACGCGACGGTCGGCGTGGATCAGCGGGCGAAGGCGGCGTCGAAGGCGCCGCCGGCGGGCTTGAAGTCCACCTTGCGGGTGAAGGCCGCGGCCTCGGTGCCGCCGTGGACCCGGTCCATGCGCCCGTCCTCCCACTCGACGCTGAGCGGGCCCGCATAGCCGATGTCGTTGAGGGCGGCGATGATCGACTCGAAGTCCACCATGCCCCGGCCCAGGCTGCGGAAGTCCCAGTACCGGCGGGCGTCGCCGAAGCTCACGTGGCCGCCGAACACGCCCACGGTGCCGTCGCCCCTGCCCCACCAGACGTCCTTCATGTGCACGTGCTTGATGCGGGCGGCGAACTTGCGCAGGAAGGCCACGTAGTCGACGCCCTGGTAGGCGAAGTGGCTGGGGTCGAAATTGAAGTTGAAGCGCTTGTGGCCGCCCACCGCGGCGAGGGCCCGCTCGGCGCTGGCGATGTCGAAGGCGATCTCGGTGGGATGCACTTCCAGGCCGAAATCCACGCCCTCCTTCTCGAACACGTCCAGGATCGGGATCCAGCGCTGGGCGAAGTCCTGGTAGCCCTTCTCCCAGTAGTCCTGGGGCGTGGGCGGGAAGGCGTAGACGGAGTGCCAGATGGAGGACCCGGTGAACCCGGTCACCACCTTGGCGCCCATCTTGGCCGCGGCCCGGGCAGTGTCCTGCATCTCCTTGGCGGCGCGCCGGCGCACCCCCTCGGGATCCCCGTCGCCCCACACGTGGGGAGGCAGGATCGCCTTGTGCCGCTCGTCGATCAGGTCGCACACCGCCTGGCCCACCAGGTGGGTGCCGATGGCGTAGCAGACCAGGCCGTTGGCCTCGAGCAGCTTGCGCCTGTCCCGGCAGTAGGTCCTGGATTTCAGCGCCTCCTGCACGTCGAAATGGTCGCCCCAGCAGGCCAGTTCCAGCCCGTCATAGCCCATCTTCTTGGCCAGCGGGGCCAGTTCGGCCAGCGGCAGGTCGGCCCATTGGCCGGTAAAAAGCGTGACGGTTCTTGCCATGGCAGCTCCTCTCCATCAGGATGATTGTTTCGTTGAGTCGGGATTTCGCCCTCAGATATAGCGGTTCAGGAGGTTTTCCAGGTACTCCTGGCGCCCGGAGCGGGGCTCCGGGTCCAGGTTCCGTTCCAGAGTCCGGGCCGCCACCGCCTCCAGGGTCAGCTGGCCGGCCAGCACCTGGCGGCCGTAGTCCCCGGCCCAGCCCTGGTAGCGGTCCCGCAGGGCCTGTTCGAGCTGCCCGTCGACCACCATCCGCTCGGCCATGAGCAGGGCCCGGGCGCACAGGTCCATGGCGCCCACGTGGGCGTGGAACAGGTCGGCGGGGTCGATGGACTGGCGGCGGACCTTGGCGTCGAAATTCAGCCCGCCGGTGGTCAGGCCGCCGGCCTTGAGGATGTGGTACAGCACCAGGGCGATCTCCCCCAGGTTGTTGGGGAACTGGTCCGTATCCCAGCCGCAGAGCAGGTCGCCCCGGTTCATGTCGATGGAGCCGAACAGGCCCAGGGCCGAAGCCAGCGCCACTTCATGCTCGAAGCTGTGTCCGGCCAGGGTGGCGTGGTTGCATTCCACGTTGAGCTTCACGTCCCGTTCCAGCCCCAGCCGGTACAGGAGGCCGGCCACGGTGGCCACGTCGTAGTCGTACTGGTGCTTGGTGGGTTCCCTGGGCTTGGGCTCCACCAGCAGCGGGCCGGACAGGCCGATCTTGTGCTTGTAGTCCACCGCCATGCACAGGAACCGCCCCATCTGCTCCAGTTCGGCCTTGAGGTCGGTGTTGAGCAGAGTCTCGTAGCCTTCCCGGCCGCCCCACAGGACGTAGTTCTGCCCGCCCAGCTTCACCGTGGCGTCCATGGCCTCCTTCACGGACAGGCAGGCCATGGCGAACACCTCCGGGTCCGGGTTGGTGGCGGCCCCGGCCATCCAGCGGCGGTGGCTGAACATGTTGGCGGTGCCCCACAGCAGCCGGACCCCGGTGGCTTCCTGGGCGGCCCCCAGCACGTCCACCATCCGGCGCAGCCGGTCCACGGTCTCCTTCACGGTCGCCCCTTCGGGGGCCACGTCCCGGTCGTGGAAGCAGTAGAACGGCGCTCCCAGCTTGGACACGAACTCGAACGCCGCCTCGGCCTTGAGCTGGGCGCCGGCCACCGGGTCGGCCATGAGCTGCCAGGGGCGCTGGAAGGTCCTGCCGCCGAACGGATCCCCCCCGTCCCAGCAGAAGGTGTGCCAGTAGCACACCGCGAACCGCAGGTGGTCCTCCATGCGCTTGCCCAGGACCTGCCGGTCCTTGTCGTAGTAGCGGAACGCCAGGGGGTTGGCGCTTTGCGGCCCCTCGTAGCGGATCCGGTCGATGCCTGCGAAAAATTCAGCCATGAGCGCTCCTATGGGATGTCAACGCTGGTAAAGGTCCCGCACGCGCGGGTACAGCGCCCGGAACCGCTCGTAGCGGGGCGCCAGGCGCTCCCGCTGGGCAGCCGAGGGCGTGAACACCTGCCGGACGGCGGGGCTGAGGCAGACCTCCGCCTCGCTTCCCCCCACGGCCATCCACCCCAGCCGGGCGGCGCCGAGGGCTCCTCCGGTCTCGCCGCCTTCCAGGGTGGCCACTTCCGTCTCCAGGCAGGAGGCCAGGAGCTGGGCCCACTCGGCGCTGCGGGCGCCGCCGCCCACCAGGGCCAGGCGCCCCACCGTGGTGCCGGCCGCCTTGAGGGCGTTGAGGCCGTCCAGCAGGCCGAAGGCCACACCCTCCAGGACCGACCAGGCCAGCTGGGCGGGTTGGGTGTCGTGGTTCAGGCCGAACCATGCGCCCTGGGCGTAGGCGTCGTTGTGGGGGGTGCGTTCGCCGGACAGGTAGGGCAGGAAGATGGGAGCCCGCGCCAGGGCGGCCGGATCGGCGGCCCGCACCTGCTCCAGCAGGACCGCCTCGTCCCGGGCGCCCAGGAGCCGGGTCAGCCAGGCCAGGCAGCTGGCGGCGGAGAGCATCACGCTCATCTGGTGCCAGCGGTCCGGAAGGGCGTGGCAGAAAGCGTGCACCGCCGAGGCCGGGTTGGGCCGGAACCGGTCCGTGACCACGAACAGGACCCCGCTGGTGCCCAGGGAGACGAAGCCGCCCCCGGGCCGGACCGCGCCGATGCCCACCGCGCTGGCGGCGTTGTCCCCGCCCCCGCCGGCCACCACCACCGACGGGGACAGGCCCCAGGCCCTGGCGACCGCCGGCAGCAGGGTGCCGGACGGGGCGCTCCCTTCCACCAGGCGGGGCATCTGGGCCCGGGTGAGCCCGGTGGCTTCCAGGAGGGGGTCCGACCAGTCCCGGCGGGCCACGTCCAGCCAGAGGGTGCCGGAGGCGTCGGACAGGTCGCTCACCTTCGACCCGGTCATGAGCAGCCGCAGGTAGTCCTTGGGCAGAAGCACGGCGGCGACCCGGGCGAACACCTCGGGCTCGTGCCGGGCCACCCACGCCAGTTTGGGCGCCGTGAAGCCGGGCATGGCCAGGTTGCCGGCGATCTCCGCCAGGGCCGGGCACCGCGCGGTCAATTCGGCGCACTCGACGGAGGCACGGGTATCGTTCCACAGGATGGCGGGCCTCAGCACCTGGTCCGCCCGGTCCAGGAGCGTGGCTCCGTGCATCTGGCCGGACAGGCCGATGGCCCGCACCGCCGCGAAGGCCATGGGCGCCTGGTCCCGGACCGCGCCCACCGCCGCGTCGGCGGCGTGCCACCATTCCCTGGGATCCTGCTCGGACCACTGGGGTTGGGGCCTGGACAGGGCGAGCTTGTGGCTTGCGGTCGCCAGGACGTGATGATTGTCGCGTAAAAGGACAACTTTTACTTCAGAAGTCCCAAGATCGATACCCAGGAACACGGCCCCTCCGGCAGGACCTTCGCAACACCCAAATAGCTCGCAAAGGCGTAAAAGCGACCTTCGTGATTGAAAAATTTATGTTACTAACCCTTGGTTCGTAATAGGAGGCTTTTTTGGGCAAATCCGGTCAGCAGATCGATCGGACTCTGGCCTCCCTCTTCCCGGTGACGTCCACCACCTCCCGGGGAACGGAGCCCGAACCCTGGGTGGGCCTGCAGGACCATTGGTCATGGCAAAGTGAAGACTTCCCTGAGGGATGGATCAACTCGTATCATAGGAACCCCCCAATAGTTAGTCAAGGGGGGAAACTAATAAATTTTTCTAGTGTTGAACTAAATCCAAAATATTTAATAAATATCTTCCAAATCAATAATTAACCTATTATGACGAAACCCATGGGTTGCCTTTCAAACCCGACCACCCGATCATGATCACCTAGCATGACAATCCAAGAACCAGACCCGGAACGGCCGTCCCCGGCTCTCCCGTCCAGAACGTCCACCCCTGCCTCCGCCCAGCCGCCATGCCCGACCAGCCTTCCAGTTCCCGCTCCGCCGGCGTCACCCCCCGCCTTTTCGGCCAGGACGGTCCGGGCCGTCCGGTCACCCTGTTCACCCTGGTCAACACCCATGGACTTCAGGCGGAGATCATGACCTACGGCGGCATCCTGACCCGCCTGCTGGTGCCGGACCGGTCCGGGCAGCTCGCCGACATCGTCCTGGGCCACCCCACCCTGGCCGACTACCTGGCCGGGACCCCTTATTTCGGGGCGCTCATCGGCCGGGTCGGCAACCGCATCGCCGGAGGCCGGTTCGTCCTGGACGGCACCGTTCGCCGGCTGGCCACCAACGACGCGCCCGGGAACCGGCCGTGCCACCTGCACGGGGGGCCCGGCGGGTTCCACCGGGTGCACTGGCAGGGAGAGCCCCTGGACCCGGGCGGGGGGGCCGGAGTGCGCCTGCGCTACCGCAGTCCCGACGGGGAGGAAGGCTATCCCGGCACCCTCGACGTGACGGTGGACTACCGGCTGACCGACTGCGACGCCCTGATCCTGGACTACCGGGCCGTGTGCGACCGGCCCACTCCGGTGAATTTGACCCAGCACAACTACTACAACCTCCGGGGCGAGGGCGGGGGCGACATCCTGGACCAGGTGCTGACCCTGCGCGCCGGGCGGTTCATCCCGGTGGACCCGGGGCTCATCCCCACCGGGGACCGGGCGCCCGTGGCCGGCACCCCGTTCGATTTCACCCGGCCCCGGCCCATGGGCGAGGCGATCGGCGGGCCCGACCCGCAGCTGCGCTACGGCGGGGGCTACGACCACAACTGGATCATCGACCGGGACGGGCCCGGCCTGGCCTTGGCCGCCACCGCCTGGGATCCGGTGTCCGGCAGGCAAATGGAGGTATGGACCGAGGAGCCGGGCATCCAGTTCTACGCCGGCAACTTCATCGCCACCACCCGCCCCGGCAAGAGCGGCCGCCCGTACCGGGCGCGCCAGGGCTTCTGCCTGGAAACCCAGCACTTCCCCGACTCCCCGAACCACGAAGACTTCCCTTCGATCATCCTGAGGCCGGGGCAGGTCTACCACACCGCCACGGAATACCGCTTCAGCGTCCGCTAGGGTGATCCGGGCGCATGGATGGGTTCCACCATTCCGTTCGAATGGCACTATTCCTTGAGGAAATAGACATAGTTCCGCCGCCCCGCGTCGACCTTGGCCCTGGGCAGGCGGTTGCCGTGGAAGACGGCCCCCGTCGGACAGGCCAGGGCGCAGGAACCGCAGTCCATGCAGGCCTTGGCGTCGATATGGAGCTGGGGCGCCAGGTCGAAGTCTGGCTCCCCGGGCCGGGGATGGATGGCATCGCTGGGGCAGCCTTCCACGCAGGCTGCGCATTTGAGACAGTCGTCCGTGATCACGTGCGCCATGCCACCCTCCCCGGCAATCCGAACGGTCCTAGGTACGGGAAATGAACAACGGCCCGAACTCCTTGCGGACCTTGGCCAGCTCCTGCGCCCCTTCCAGGCTGTGGGTGACGCAGCTCACCTGGTGCTGGCGGGCCAGCAGCTCGAAGCAGCCGTCGCAGGCGTGGCACCACTTCACCTGGTCCGGGTGGCCGGCCATCACCTTGCCGGGCATGAGGGGATCGGCGATGGACTGGCGCCCCAGGGCGATCATGTCGGTGATGCCCCGGGCGATGTTCTTGTGGCCCCAGGCCATCAGGCTGCTCTCCTCCGGGTCCACGTAGCGGAAGTTGTGGTGGTGCCCGTCGTTGAACGCCGAGTAGGCGGAGCCGATCACCACCGTCTCGGGCCGCACCACCTTCTTCACCTCATGGGCGAAGTAGAAGTGCATGTAGGCCTCGTCCGGGGTGTCCTGGGGCGGCTGGTTGAGCACGGTGTTGGCGGAGGGCCCGCCGGCGGACTGGAGGATGTACTTGGCGCCCCGGGCCTCGATCCCCTGGATGAACTCCAGGGATTCGGAGATGTCCATCATCGGGGTGTCGGGGCCGGCGGTGCCCTGCCCGCCCGGAATGCCCTCGTAGACTGTGACCTTGGAACCGAGCAGGAAGTTCGGGTCGTTCACGGCCTTGGCGATGCGCTCGTAGATCTCGTAGCCGAACCGGAACCGGTTCTCCTTGGGCCCGCCGTACTTCCAGGGGCGGTTGTTGTACGGACGCAGGATCTGCGCGCCCAGGTAGCCGTGGCAGAACTTGAGTTCCAGCCCGTCGAAGCCCGCGTCATGGGCGACCCTGGCGGCGCTGACGAACTGTTCGATGATCCGGTCGCCGTCCTCGTCCGTGAGCAGGCGCGAGTCGAAGCCCGGGGACCGGCGCGGCGCGGTGCAGGTGGAGATCTCGGGGTTGCTGATCTCGCCCGAATGGGTCAGCTGGCAGACGAAGATGGGCTTGGGGTTCACCGCCTTGGCCTCCGCCACCAGCTTGGCCAGGGCCTTGGTGTTGCGGGGCAGGATCATCAGCTGGTTGGTCCTGGCGTAGGATTCCTCGCTGACGGTGATCGCCTCCAGGATGATCATGCCGGCGTCGCCCTGGTGCAGGTTGCGGTAGCGCGCGACGGTGCGCCCGGTGGGGTCGCCGCGGTGCGCGGGGTCCTCCGAGCCGATGCCGTCGTTGAATTCCATCGGCTGGATGACGAACCGGTTGGACGCCATCCGGTTGCCGATCTTGATCGGCGTGAAGAGCAGGTTCTTTTCGGGGTTCACGGGTTGCTCCTGGGAATGGGCCGCGATGCGGCGGCCGTAAGGTCGATGACAAAGCTCCGGCTCGGCCGGAGGGCCCGCGGGGGACCGCCGCCGGTGCCGTGGGTCCGCGCTGCCCCGCCCGGGGGCGGGTCCGGGTCAGCCGAACAGCTGGCGCAGGAACTTCAGGCCGTCCTTGGCCAGGTCATCCTGGGTGGCGGCCAGGGGCCTCCAGATGCAGGCGGCCTTGGCGATCTCGATGGTGGTGGGGGTGAAGGACTCGATCACCGCGGCGCCGTCGTACTCGATCTCCCGCAGGGCGTCCCGGATCCCCAGCCAGTCCTGGTGGCCGGTGCCCGGGGCGCTGCGGTCGTTCTCGCAGCTGTGGAAGTGGCCCAGGCCGCCCTTGCCGGCCAGGCGGATGGCGCCCGGGACGCTCTTCTCCTCGATGTTGCCGTGGAAGCTGTCCAGGTGCATCTTGTAGGCCGGGCTGCCCACCTCCGCGATCAGGGCCTTGGCCTGCTCGGCCACGTTGATCATGTCGGTCTCGAACCGGTTCAGGGGCTCGATGCAGATGGTCACCCCGGCGTCGTGGGCCATGGGCCCGAGCGCCTTGAGGTTCTCCACGCAGTTGGCCCATTCCCGCTGCTTCTGCTCCTTGGGCACGAGCCGGGCCTTGCCCACGGCCGAGTAGACCGGGCCGGCGAAGATCCGGCAGTCCAGCTTCTCGGCCAGGCGGATGCAGTCTTCGATGTACTTCCTGCCTCCCGCCCGGAGCGCCGGATCCAGGTCGGAAATGTCCCGGCTGGGGCCGAACGCGCCGCACAGGGTGACCCCGAGCCCGGTGTCGGCCAGCTTGCGCTTCAGGGCGGCGGCGTCGAAGTGGGCGGTGTCCTCCACCGCCACTTCCACGATGTCGTAGCCGATGCGCGCGATCTTGTCCAGCAGGTCCAGGTCCTTGGTGGTGAAGGGCGACACCCAGACCCAGGTGTTGACGCCGAGTTTCATGGCAGCCTCCTATCCCCGTGCCTGGGGCGTTGTGCGGTCAGAGTTTTTCGAATTCCGGAAGGAAGATCCGGGCCCCGCCGGCCAGGGCCGACTGGTGGGCGCAGATGCCGGCGGCGCTGTAGTAGGCGGAACGCACCGCGTCGATGGCCGATTCCCGCCCCTCGACGATGGCCGAGACGAACTCGTGGACCAGGTGGGGGTGGGAGCCGCCGTGGCCGGCGCCCTGGATGAAGGAAACGTGGGTGGGATCGTCGATCTGCTCCTTGCGGGTGAAGCCGGCGATCTCCCGGGGCAGCCGTTCCAGGGCATCCGGGGCGTGCACCCGCCGGGCGCTCTCGCCGCCCTCGTAGAGGGCCATGCCCTCCCCCTCGATCTGCTCCCATTCCAGGGCCATCTTGTCGCCGTAGACGTCGAAGCTCTCCCGGTACTGGCGCACGGTCTCGAACAGGGACCGGGTCGCCTCGGCGATGACGTTGCTGTTCCGGAACTTGAACGTCGCCGTCGCCACCGCGAAGGGCGAGCCGTAGCGCCTGGCCAGGTCCTGGGAAATGGCCCCGGAACCGTGGCACACCACGGATTCGGGATAGGCGCCGGCCAGCTCCACCAGGGGGGAGATGGCGTGGGTGCCGTAGTGCATGGGCGGGAAGCCCAGCCAGTAGTCCGGCCAGCCCTCGAGACCCATGTTCTGCATGTGCGACCCGCGCACGAACTGGATCCGCCCCAGCTGGCCGGTCTCGGCCAGCTTCCTGGCGTAGAGGAATTCCCGGGTGTAGACCGCAGTCTCCATGTTCATGTAGACCTTGCCGCTCTGCTTCCTGGCCCGGATCAGGGCGGTCAGCTCCTCGAGGGTCGTGCCCATGGGCACGGTGCAGGCCGTGTGCTTGCCGGCCTCGAGGGAGGCCAGGGACTGCCGGGCGTGGTCGGCGATGGGGCTGACCACGTGGATGGCGTCGAAGTCGGGCCGGCCCAGGATGGCCTTGATGTCGCTGAAGCGGTCCTCCTTGGGGATGTGGAACTTGTCGCCCACCTCGTCCAGCGCGGCCTTGCCGCGCGCGCAGATCCCCACCTTGCCGACCTTCGGGTGCCTCTGGTAGATGGCTATGAATTCCTTGCCGAACCCCAGGCCCACGATGGCCACGTTGACTTTCTTCCCTGCGTCCATGGCGTCCTCCTCCTGACGTTGGCAACCCTTTCAAGGGGCCGGGGCCCGGATGCCTCCGGGCCCCGGACGTGTTCCCGGCTACTTGTATTCGGGGTTGACCCGCATGGTCGGGCTGTTGATGTCGAAGACGAACGCCTTGGCGTCCCGCTTGCGCATGTAGTCGTCATGCAGCCAGGGCACCAGCTTGTTGAAGTCCACCTGCTTGCTGTAGTACGGGATGGTGCTCACGAACACGGCCTTCTTGTAAGGCTTCTTGGCGAAGCAGGCCTTGATCTGCTGGTAGCAGACGTCCGCTTCCAGGGTCGGGCACTGGTTGATGTCCATGGTCACCTTGCCGTCCTGCACCCAGTGCCAGGACTTCTCCTTGCCGTTGCTGGAGCCCAGCCAGTACTTGCTGGGGTCGAGCCCGGCCTCTTCCATGGCCTGGATGGCGCCGGTCATCATCTCGTCGTTGTGCACGTAGGCGCCGTCGAAGCCGTTCGGCCCGAGGGTGGTGATGGCGTCCTGCATGGCCTTCTTGGCCGGATCGGCGAACCAGCCGCCGGAGGCCCAGAACACGACCTTCAGGTCCTTGCCGCCCGCGCCCTTGACGCCCACGCTGGAGAGCAGGTTGCCGATGTCCTTGCCGGCGTCCTTGTAGGCCTCGAGGAAGCCCTGGGTCTGGCCGGCGGCGGTGCCCTGGCCCAGCTTGCCCTCGATCATCACCAGCTTGTGGACGCCGGTGCCGTTCCACTTCATGGCCGACTCGCCGGCGACCACGCCCTCATGCACCCAGTCGAAGCCGGCGAAACCGGCCAGGCCCGGGTCGTTGGGCGGATTGTGGGTGAGGTGGAACTCGGGAATGCCGGCCGCATGGGCGCGCTTGAGGCACTCGGCGGTGATCTGGGGGGAGTTCTGGACCACCACCAGGGCGTCCACCTTCTGGGTGATGAAGTCCTCCACGGCGGCCAGCTGCTCGGGGGCGGTGCCCTGCCCCACCACGTCCAGGACCTTCCAGCCTTCCCGGCCGGCGAGGGTCTTGAACACCTGGAACCCGGCCTTGTAGTAGTCGTCGGAAGCGTCCATGTAGTATCCGATGACTTTCTGCTGGGCCAGGCCCACGGACGCGCACATGGCGAGCATGGTCACGATCTTAGCCATTCGTTTCATGTCTTTCCTCCTCCTTTGGGGGTGGTTGTGGATGGGCGGAGGGGTTCCGCCCACGTGGTCCTGCTAGGTGGCTACGTTCTTGCGCACTTGCGCCTTCTCCTTCTGCCTTGCCATGAAGCTGCCGAACCGCGAGGACACGTCCCCGGCGGAGACGGCGATGATGACGATCAGGCCCTTGGCCACGAACTGCACCTCCGAGGGCAGGCGCAGCATGTTCATGGCGTTGCCGATGGAGCCCAGGAAGAAGATGCCGATCAGGGTGCCCAGCATGCTGCCCTTGCCCCCGCTCAAGGCGGTGCCGCCGATCACCACCATGGCGATGGTGTCGATCTCCAGCCCCTGGCCCAGGGTGACGATGCCGGTGTTGATGCGCGAGAGCAGCATGATCGCGCCGAGGCCCGTGAGCAGCCCGCTGATGAGGTAGACCGAGAGCCGGGTGTTCTTGACGCTGATGCCGGCCAGGTAGGCGGCCTGGCGGTTGGTCCCCACCGCATAGATCCGCCGGCCGTACTTGGTGAAGCGCAGGATCAGGCCGCCCACCATGAGCACCAGGAAAAAGCCCAGGACGTAGGGCGGGATGATCAGGTTCAGGCCGGTGACCGGGTCCTTGGTCCCGGCGATGAGGTTCTTCTTGATGAAGTCGAGTTCGCCGTTGAGGATCACCTCCCGTGAGTTGCACAACAGCAGCGCCAGGCCCTGGAAGGTGATCATCCCGCCCAGGGTGATGATGAAGGGTTCCACCTTGGTGCGGGAAATGATGAAGCCCATCAGGCCCTCCAGCAGCACCGCCGAGACGATGCCCATGGCGATGGACACCGGCACCCCCAGGCCCCAGGTGGAGATCCCGTTGGCCACGATGATGGAGACCAGCGAGGCCAGCATGCCCACCGAGAGGTCGATGCCCCCGGAGAGCATCACGAAGGTCATGCCCACCGAGACGATGCCGGGCACGGCCACCTGCTGCATGATGTTGAAGATGTTCACCGGGCTGATGAAGGTCGGGTACTTGTGCAGCCCCTGGGTGTACAGCTGCATGAGCACGATGATGATGATGAAGCCGATGAAGATCGACAAGGGTGTCAGGTTCTCGTGCCGGCTGAAGAGGGAGGCCTTGGCCGGCCCTTTCGGCTCCACCGCCTTCGCCTCGACCGCTTGCGCATCGCTCATATGGCACTGTCTCCAATGGAATGAGTCAGGATGTTCTCTTCCGTGATTTCCGCCCCGCTCAGGTCGGCCACCTTCCTCCCGCCCTTCATCACCAGGACCCGGTCGCTCATGGAGATCACCTCCGGCAGGTCGGAGCTGACCATGATGACCGCCTTGCCCTGGCGCAGCAGGTCCACCATCACCTGGTAGATCTCCTGCTTGGACCCCACGTCGATGCCGTGGGTGGGCTCGTCGAACAGGTAGATCTCGCCGTCGGTGGCGAACCACTTGGCCAGGACGACCTTCTGCTGGTTGCCGCCCGAGAGGTTCACCACCCGGGTGCGGGAATCGGGGGTGCGGATGTTCAGCCGGCGCACGTAGTCGTCGCCCCGGCGCACCTCCTCCCCGGGCCGCACCACGAACTTCTTCACGTTCACCAGGTTGGCCACCGCCACGTTCTGGGCCACGGTCTGGGGCAGGAACAGCCCGGTGTTCTGGCGGTCCTCGGTGAGGAAGCACATCTTGTTGCGGATGGCGCCCTTGGGGCTGCCGTGCCGGACCACCTTGCCGTCCACCCGGATCTCCCCGAACAGCAGGGGTTCGCTCCCGAACAGCAGGTTCAGCAGTTCGGAACGCCCCGATCCGGTCATGCCGGAGATCCCCAGCAGTTCGCCCCGGCGCAGCACGAAGGAGATGTCCTGGACGCCGTTGCCGTGCAGGTGGCGCGCCTCGAACACCGGCTCGCCGATCTCCACCTTCTCCCGCTGGTAGAACGTGCTCGGGTCCCGGCCGATCATGTCCTTGATCAGCCTCGACTTGGAAAGCCCTTCCATGGGGTGCTCGCTGACCTTGCGCCCGTCCCGCAGGACCGTGACCCGGTCCCCCACTCGGAACACTTCGTCCAGGTGGTGGGAAATGTAGATGATGCCGATGCCGCTCTGCTTGACCGCCTGGACGATCTCCAGCAGGTTCTCGATCTCCGCCAAGGAGAACGAGGCGGTCGGCTCGTCCAGGATGATCACCCGGTGCTTGAACAGCAGCCCCTTGGCGATCTCCACAGTCTTCTGCTCGCCGGACGTCAGTTCCCGCATCTTCCGGTCCGGGTCCAGGCCGCTCTTGAGGTACTTCAGGGCCTCCACGGTCTGACGGCGCATCTCCCGCCGGTTGAGGATCCCGCCCGCGACGATCTCGGCCCCGGCGAAGAGGTTCTCCATGACGCTCAGGGTGTCGAAGACGATGTGCTCCTGGTAGATGGTCTGGATGCCCAGGGACAGGGCCAGGCGCGGGGTCAGGGTCACTTTCCGGTCGTCGAAGACGATCTCCCCGCCCTCGTCCGGCTGGTACGCCCCGGACAGGATCTTGATCAGGGTGGATTTCCCGGCCCCGTTCTCGCCGCACAGGCAGTGCACCTCCCCTTCGTTGAGGTCCAGAGAGATGCCCTGCAGGGCCTTGACCCCTGGAAAGGTCTTGGAGATGTTCCTCAACTGCAGGATCTGCCCCATGAGTTCTCCGTTAGCCGGCTTGGCCAGGGCTGGCCGGGCCGCGCGCGAATCCAGAATGGGCCGCCGACGACCCATTCCAGATGGATACTGATGCATAATTCGATTTTTTTAGCATATACACATCGGAAGACCGCCAGGGTGAACGCCTAATCCTCCCACGAACCGCTACCAGACCGGAGCGCCGTGCCTATGCCCTTTATTTGCTTGAGAAACAGGTAGATGAAGACGAACCCCGAGCGTGCTTTTGGGTGGATCAACAGCCATCATAGGAATCCAGGCGGATTTAGTCAAGGGGAAAAACTAATGAATCTTCCAGGCCTTGAATTAATTCGTAGCATTTGAAATAAACATTATTATGATTTGACTTAGATTAAATATACAAAACTGACATTTCCTATTCAAAGGGTACGGATTCCATTCTGGCCGTTAGCATGACAAACGGCCTGGCAGAGTGATAAGATGGCCTGTCTGCATGGGGGCCCGGGCGATCCGGTCTGGAAACCAAGCCCGCGAGGCATTTTTCCGGGAGGAGGCCGAATGGCGGCCAAAGTCAATTCCACAGCCATCCGCCGGGTGAACCGGGTCCGTCTCTTCCACGCCCTGCGGGAGCACCCCAACAGTTCCCAGACCGACCTGCAGCGGCTCACCGGCCTGGACCGGGGCACCACGTCCCTGGTGGTGGCCCAGTTGCTGGAGGAGGGCCTGATCACCCGGGGCGAGGCGGCCTATCCCGGCCGGGTGGGCCGCCCGGAGACGGCCCTGAACATCTCCCCGGCGGCCGGCATCTTCGTGGGGGCCCGGCTGGAGCCCCGGCAGATCCGCATCATCTCCACGAACCTGGCCGGCGAGCCCCTCTCCCGCCTGGACCTCCAGGGCAGCAACGACATCTACCAGGCCATCGCCCGGTTCCGGAACGGGCTGCAGGAGATCATCCGGGAAAGCGGCCCGGACCAGGTGGTGCGCGGCATCGGGGTGGGCATCCCCGGGCTGATGGACCGGGAGGGGCGCCTGGTGCTGGCTCCCAACCTGGGCTGGCGCGGGGTGCTCATCCATCCCCTGCTCCAGGAAGGGCTGGAGACCCCCGTCTACGTGGACAACGACGCCAACGCGGCCGCCATGGCGGAACGCCTGTTCGGCGCCTGCAAGGGGTCGTCCCACTTCGTCTACCTGTCCTGCCATTCGGGCCTGGGCGCCGGCCTGTTCCTGGACGGCCGTTTGTACCGGGGCGCCCGGGGGTTCTCCGGGGAGATCGGCCACGTGACGGCGGTCCCGGAAGGCCGCGCCTGCGGCTGCGGCAAATGGGGCTGCGTGGAAACCTACGTCTCCGAGGGGGGCATCCTGCGCACCCTGGCCGAGCGAGGCCGGTTCCTGGCGAGCCTCGCCGAGGTGGCGGACGCGGCCCGCGGCCGGGACGAGGTCGCCCTGGAGGTCCTGAGCGAGGCGGGCCGCTGGCTGGGCCTGGCCCTGGCCACCCTGGTCAACCTGTACAACCCCGAGATGGTCGTGCTGGGAGGCACCCTGGCGACGGTCTTCCCCTTCCTGGAGGAGGCCCTGCACCGGACCCTGGACATCCACGTCCTGGGGCCCCTGCGGGAGGGGCTGCGGGTGATCCTCTCACCCCTGGGAGCGGAGGTGGTGCCCATGGGCGGCATCGCCCTGGCCATGGACGGCTTCATCTCCGCTCCGCACCTGGAACCGGGTCTGCGCCCCGCCCACGGGTGAGGGGCGCGGATCTCAGGACTGGCGGGCCATGCTGCCGGCTGGCCTGCCTTTGCGGCCCGGCCTAGAATTTCGCCGTGAGGGCGAGTTGGAGCTTGCTGGACTTGTTGGTGCCGCCCTTGCTGCCGTCCCGCTGGGTGATGGCCTGGGCGCCGAAGGTCTTGACCCCCTCGTAGCCGTATTCCAGCCCCACCTCCAGGCTGGGGGCCACCTGGACGATGGTGTTGACGAAATAGTTCTCCGCCTGCTTGAAGTCCGTGTCGCCCACCGCGGCGCTGTGGCGCCAGCGCAGGCCGGTGGCGATGAGGTTGGAGCGCGCCCGGCCGGTCCAGTGGTGGGTGTAGCCGACCTGCCATCCGGTGCTCGGATACAGCCATACCCGGCTCATGTCCTGGGCGTATTTGACCGCCTGGGGGTTGAACCCGTACACCCCCACGCCCTCCCCGGTGTAGGCCGAGTAGACCAGCTTGTCCCGCCGGCCCACCGGGAAGTTGCCGGAGAGCTGCACGGCGCTGCCCCAGATGTCCTGGCGGGCCGCGGGCGCCGTGCCGGCGGGGGGCCGGTAGGCGCCGGTACTGCTGGGCCAGGGCGCGCAGGCTCAGCTGCCCCCAGCCCGCCTGGTGGACGTAGGCGCCCACCAGCGTGGGATAGCGAGCGTCTTGCTGGATGGTGTCCGCCTTCCCCAGGTTGGGGTTGTCCCCGGCCCACGCCTTGAAGGCGCGCTGGTTCGCCTCCGCGGACAGGCTCCACCGGTGGCTGGGGTTCCCCTCCCAGGTGTAGCGCACCTGGGTGTAGCGGCCGGTGTCGTTGCAGGTCTGGCCCACCGGGCCGCTGGCGTCCACCGTGTCGGGCTGGGCGTCCAGGTTGATCCAGTTGGACCAGGTGTAGCCCGCCAGCCACCCGCCCAGGCCGATCCAGGCCTGGTTCATCTTCGGGTTGCCCCGGGCGCTGGGCTTGCCGGCGCTGAACGCCAGTTCCAGGTTGGTGGTGAGGGTTCCGAAACGGGTGGGGGTGCCGGTGACCAGGCCGAACCCGGAGGTGCGGGCGGTCAGGCTGAACTGCCGGTCCGGCGTGGCGCTGGCGTCATGGGCGTCGATCTCGCCGCCGATGAGGGTGCCGTTGTCGTACAGGTACTGGTCGAAGTAGTACTGGCCGAACACCTGGACCTTGCCGTAGAACTTGAGCCGGGTCTCGGTTCCGGGGATGGTGAAGCTGTGGGTGAGGTCCGGCGCGTCGGCCCGGCCGGGGACGGCCAGGAGCCCGGCGGCCAGGAACGCGGGGGCCAATCGGGAATGGAACATCACTGTCCTCCAGGAAGTCGGCGCATCTGCCGTCCGCGCGGCTCCGCGCCCTCCGGCCAGCGCGGAAGGGCGGCGGCCAACGGCTAATGTGTCGAGGCCGGAGCAACGGTTTCCCGAGGCCCGGGGCGTGCGGCCGGGGCCTGGGCGGAACTGGGCCGCGTCACCGGGGTCGGCGTACCGCGGGAGACGATCAGGTTCTCGGTACGGTTCGACTTCGGTGCAGAAACAATAGGCGGCCAAGCAATAAGCCAGCGCGACCCAAAAAGCCCTGCCCCCCGTGGGAGCCATCGACGCCTGGCACGCACCCGGCCGGTTCACTGGATGACGCAGGAGCGCGCGGCCGCACCACGGGCCAGACAGCCGGCCAGGATGGACCTCACCTTCTCCTGGTAGGCCGCCATGGCCTGCTCCGGAATCAGGGAATGGCGGATCATGATGGCCTCCGGATCCCTCCGCAGGGCCCCGGGCAGAAGGCGGACTTGGCTCTGGTCGAGGGGGTCATGGGCCTGCCGCTCGCGGAAGACGGCGTGGATATCCCGGTCCCTGCGGTGATCCACGAATCCGCACGGGCGGGACACGTAGGCGAACTGGCGGACCCGCACCTTGGGGATGAACACCTGCGTGATCACCCCGGTCCAGGAAGGGGGGATGGTGGTCAGGCCGGTCCAATGGGCCCGGATGGTCTTGTCGGTCAGCCCGGCGGAGCGGAGCATGGCCCGGATGTGGGTTTCGGGGCCCGCATCCCGCGGGCCCTTCTGGCCATTGTGCATGCCGGCGTTGCGGAGGAATCCGAACAGGCAGGATTCCTGGGGATGGCTGGTGACCAGGGACAGGCTTGCCGACACCACCTGGGTGCCGACCGCGGGATGGAGGTCCGAAAGGCCCTGCCCTTCCGCGCCGGAGCCGGGGTCCGGCAAGGCGGCCGCGGCCGGTGCGCTGGGCTCACCCATCCGAAGCGAGGGGAAGCGCTGGAACAACTCCGCGCGGTCCCGCTCCAGTTCCATCCAGGGGGAGCGGAAGGCGACCGGTCCTGGATGGAGGCTGGCCGGAACCAGCCGCCTCAATTCCTCCGCGATGACATGGAAGGCCAGGAAGTCGGCGCGCTGCCCCACCAGGACCGAATAGTGGTCCGGCCGGGCCGCGGCCTCGGCCTGGACCCGGGCGGCGAGTTCCACGGTGCCTCGTAAGATTTCCTCATCCGGGCGGCCGGCTACCCGCGCCTCGGCCAGCACCCGTTCCGCGCTCCTCCGGACCTCCTCCAGGTGGGCCGCCGGCGGGGCCGCCGGCTCCCCGCGGCAGTCCTTCAGAACCCAGGCTTCCCCTCCGTCCTCCAGGATTTCCGAGCGCAGGTAGACCCAGCCTTCAGGGATGGCGCCTTGGGCCGGAACCTCGCGGATATCCCCATAGGCCGCGGACGCGGCGGCGGGGGCCAGGAACGGGATGGCGAGGACCGCCCAAGCGAGGCCCGCGGCCGCGAGCCGCCGGAGCCGGCGGGCCCGGGAGGAAGGGAGGGGGTGGGGAGGCGAAGATGGAGGAAGGCGCATGGTTCCGGGGCTCCCGAATCGATGCGGACGGGAGTGCCGCGGCCCCATCCGTCCTGACCGGGGATGGGTGAGGGCTGACGGCCCCGAAGTTCCCGGTGGCGAGTTCGAAGACGCCCGGGGCCTGACCCGGTTTGGCGGTCCCCAGCCTTGGGCCCGGCCGGGAAGGGGGACTCGGGAACCAATTGTATAACTAAATCATATAAACATGAGGCCACGGCATCTGCCCGACCTGAGCCTCAGGAGAATTCATGCGTTTCCCAACCCAGCTCGCTCCCCTCGTCTGCCTCCTGGTCCAGGCCCAGCCCCTGGCGGCCTCCCGCCAAGCCTTCCTGCGCCAGCCCCTGGTGCGGGTGCCGGCCATCCCCGACGTGGATGATCCCACACCCCTGTTCGATTGCCCGGCCGTGCACCGCACCCGGCCCTACTCCGGAGTCAGCGGCCCCCTGCCCAAGGCGCCGGTATTCCACGCCTGCCGCAATGCCGAGGCATTGCGAGAGGGCCACCTGGGGGCCCGGGACCTGTACCAGCTCCGGTTCCCGGGGGACTTCTATCCGGCCATCCCCAGCTCGATCCAGGCCAAGGCCAGGGAGCGGGGCCTGGACCCGGCACGGGTTGATGTCCTCTGCGTGGTCCAGACCCTGCCCTGGCAGGCGGGAGCCCCGATCCAGCTGCGGCCCCAGGGCTGGATCGATCCCGAAGCGCCGGCCCAGGGCGCGCACCGGGCCGAACAGCCGGTCTGGGCGGGCATCTTCGAGGCCCCGGCAAGACCGTATGGGCCCATCCACTTCAGCGGCCGGGGAGACCAGGATTTCTTCCCGACCGGCATCCTCGTGCGCCCCGGCAAGAACAACCTGGTCACCGGCTCGGGCTTCGACCTGGTGGTGGAAGGCCTGGACTACCACAACTCCATCGCCTTCTGGACCCTGACCCAGCTGGGGGACCGGGCCGCGGCCACCCTGCACATCCTGGTCAACGACGAGCATCAAAGGCTGCTGGCCGACCTGTCCAGGAACCGCCCGGAGATCTCCCTGGGCGAGTGGCTGGAATGGCTCAATGTCTACGCCGGCACCGAGGGACTGGCAGGGGTCGACCACCTCAACGCGTTGTTCGGACCCCTGCCCCTCGGCGAGCGGAGGCCGGCCGCGGCCGATGGCGATGGGGAGGACAAGGCCGACCCCGGCACCCTTTGGCGCGGCCCCGCCGGGGATACCTTGTTGATCATTCCCGAGGACGGCATCCTGTACCGCGCCCAGTCGGTCCCCTGCGCGCCGGGAAAACGGGTCCAGGCCGCCTGCGCCGTGTCCATGCCGGGCCTGACCCGCGGCAGGGTGCGGATCGGCCTGCGCTTCGACGGCATCGGCCTGGACATGCCTGCCGAATCCAGGAATGACGCCGGCATGGACCAGCAATCCGCGACCGACGACCGCAAGGTCCTGGAATGCCGGGCCATCGCCCCGCCCAAGGCCAACCGGGTCAGCTTGTTCATCCTGGCCGAGGGCATGGTCCCGGGCCAGCAGGTGGTGCTGGAACCCCCCGCCTTCACCCTGGAAGGCACGCGTCCACGGGCCAACCCGGCCGCCCGCGCCATCGAGGCCGCCAGCCGCCCGGGCACCGGTGGGCGCGTCCAGTCCGGACCGGCGGTGCCGCGCCGATACCAGGCGGATTTCGAACCGGCCGGCGGCGGGGCGCCGGTGCGCGGCACGGCTTCAGCCAGCGCCTGGGCCCCCCACCCGGCTTCGGCCTCCGCCAGCGTTTCGGCTTCATCAAGTTCCTCGGCTTCGTTCGGCGCGTGGCCTTGCCCCGGCTCTTCGGCTCCTGACGGCTCGGAAGGGTTGCCCGGAGCAGCGACCGCAGCCGGGGACTGGCCGGCGCCAGGGCCCTTTGGGCCCCCGGCCCTGAATATCGCGGGCCCGCCGGCCGGGGAGGTGGTCCGGGGGGCCAGGCTGGTGCTGGAATCGGCCTGGACCGGCGCCCGGCCCGGGAAGCCAGTGACCTACCGCTGGTACCGCGATGCCCTGCCGATCGCTGATCCCACCGCCTCCACCCCCACCTTGATCCTGGATTCGGTCGGCGAGGACCACTCCTACACGCTCGTGGCCCAGGACGACACCGGAAGCCTTTACCTGGCGCCGCCGGTGGAGGTGAAGGTGCGGAGGTTCGAGCAGGCGTGGGCCTGGGCGGCCCCGGCTGCGGCGGGGAATCGTGCCGCCGCCGGCAACCTGGCCCCGGCGGTCCACGCGGCCTGGTCAGGCCCGGCCGCCGTGGCGGGCTCTTCGGCTTCCTCCAGTTCTTCTGCTTCCTCCAGTTCTTCAGCTTCCTCCCGATCCTGGGCTCTTCCCCTCCCTTCAGCTGCTTCCGGCTCTGCGCCGGCGCCCGGAACGGCGGCCGCATCCAGGACCGGCCCGGCGCCAGCGCCCCTGGGGGCCCCGGCCCTGGAGATCCTGGGCCCTTGGGACCGGGTGGTGCTCCTGGGCACCCCGCTGGTGCTGGAGACGGTGGGGACCGGCCTCTGGCCCGAGGCGCGGGTGACCTACCAGTGGTACCACCGGGGCCAGCCGGTTGACGACCCCACCGCCACCACCGCTACCTTGGCCCTGCTTTCGGCCGGGGCGTACCACGCCGGGGCCTACCAACTCGAGGCCCGGACCGGCTCCCGCACCGTGCTCAGCGCGCCCGTGCGGGTGACCGTGCAGGTGCCCGAGGAGGCCCGGGTTGGGGCGGCGGCGGCCGCGGCGCGGTTCCGCACCGCGGCTGGGAACCGTGCCACGGTTGACGACCGCGCCGAAGCGGGGAACCGCGCTCAGGCAAGCAGCCTGACCGCCGAAGGCAAGGCGGCCCGGTCAAGCTTTGCAGCTAAGGCCAGCGGTGGAGCCGCGTCAAGCCCGGCCGCCGCGGCGGGCCGGTCGGCCCTGGCGGCCCCGGTGCCGACCTGGGGCCCGGACATGATCCGCGTCCACGGGGGTTCCCTGCCCCGGGCTTTGACCCTGCTCCCCCACCTGACCCACGTTCCGGCGGAACGGAACCAGGGCCGATGCCACAACTGCTACCTGTGGGCCGCCCACGCGGCCATCGAGATGGAGCTGTTCCGCCGCTACGGCATCAAGGACCGGCTGTCGGTGCAGTACCTACCATGCCATCTATGCTCCCCTGCGCCATGGCGACCCGGCCCACGCCGGCCTGCGCGCCAACCCGGAGCTGGTGGCCCGCACCTACCTGCGCGAAGGGGTCCGGCGCCTGGTGCCGTGGAACAACGCGCACGCCCATTTCCAGGATGGCGGTCCCGGGCGCGGCCGGGGGCCGGCGCCGCTGGCGGACCCGCACTATCCCCTGCGCGACCTGGCCTTCGAGGAGTACGTCCGGGCCGGCCACACCAGCCAGTCCGAAACGGTGGCCTGGGTCTGCGGCCAGCTGGCCCAGGGCCGGGTGGTGCTGCTCAACAATTCCCGGCACTACTCGGCCATCGTCGGCTACGACGCCCGTTCGGACCAGCCCTTCTGGATCATCCTGGACAGGACCCGGAGCCGACCCGGGCACGTCCAACGTGCCCTGGGAAGCGGTCGACTTCACGGCCACCCACGGCCCGGCCGCCACCAACACCCTGGAGGTCCTGACCAGGCTGGAGCTGGGCGGCCGCCCCGGCCCGGGGGCGGTGGTGGGGTTGGAGGTCACTCCCGTTGGAGTCGTCAATCATGAGGGCCAACCGCTGACCCTGGTCGCCAAGGTGGACGCCCATCCGCCGGCGAGCTACCAGTGGTTCCGGAACGGCAGGCCCCTGGCCGGCCAGACTGGGGCGGCCCTGCACCTGCCGGCCCTGACCCGGGGGGACCAAGGGTTCTACTGGGTGACCGTGGCCTTGCTCGACCACCCGGGTGGCGCCGTCACCAGCCCGGAGGTGCCGGTGCAGGTGCTGCCGGCCCCCGCACCGGAGGGTTCCAGGCAGGGACAGGGGGGTAAGTGAGCCATCCCCGGCTGGATGGCCCCTGGCACGCCGTTGCGGAAGGGTTTCGGCAGGTCGTTGCCATCGGGGCCGTGCACCATGACTGGGGCCTGGTGCCATGACCAGATCAGGAAATCACTCCGCGTTGAGTCCGGGCAACTCCCCCCAGGCCTTCTCACTCTTCATGATCTTCTTCTTGACGTTGCTCCAGGTGTCAGTCTTCAGGAACGACTCCTGCCAGCGGGCCAGGAATGCCTCGTAGAGCGCATAAGGTACGGTAAAGGTCATTTCGTCGGGCTTCATAAACTTGCGTGCCGAAGGGTCGCCGCATCCCAGCACCGCCCGCGCCTTCCCTTGAGCAAGGTAAAGCAGCGGCCACGACACCATGAAGCTGCACCCCGCACCAAACGGAGTGGCCACGATCTCCCAGTCGTCGGTAACGAACGTTGCCAGGTTGCATAAGCCCGCCAGCACCTCGCCACGGGCGAAAAACGTCACCAGTTCAGGCTGCTCATCTGCCGAAAATTGGCTCATGGGCTTGAACACACAGAACCGGCGTGGCGCGGGCCTCGGGTCCATATAAGTGAAAGCCCGGCGCGTCACCTCGGGCGACGATAGATACCTTTCACCGTGGACCTGGGTGCCGGGAATGCCGGTCGATACGTAGCATGTGATGAAATCGAGCTGAGGTTTGTGGAAGCCCAGATAAAATGAACCGCCTGGACAGCCGTACCGCCCGGCATCGAAGTAGGCGGCCGACTTCCTCTTGCGTGCAAGCCACAGCTTGCCGAGAACGCAAGAGATGTTCTTGGAAACTGCCTGGAAGTCGATTTTGCCCTGATGCTCCGACTCCAGGGAGAGAGGCTGGCCGGCTGCTGGCGCGAAACCTTCCGCCGGTTCGGTGTCGGTGTAGAAGATGCCGAAAGGTTCCTCACGCAGACCAAGCGCCTCAAGCATTGCCGACAATGCTTCATCCATGATTGATCTCCTGCTTTCAGCTGGCCAAACCGTTCCGATTGTCCTTACCTGGAATCTTTATTTTAGTTCTGGCTCGCCTGAATTGTACCGCTGATGGCCGGTTTCCCAAGATCGGCATGGATTCTTGCCGAGCACCCTGCCGCGGTTCCAGATCCTCGCATGCTTCGCGGCCAGCCGCACGTGCTGCTCGACATCATCCTCATTGCCATCCTGGGCACGCTCAGCAGCGTGGACGCCTGGGAAGGCATCGAGGAGTTCGCCAAGGATCAGGAAGCTTGGCTGCGCACCTTTCTGGAGCTGCCTCACAGGATCCCTTCCCATGACACGTTCAACCGGGTGTTCCGGCTGCTGGACCCGAGCGCCTCTGCGGATGCCTTTCTAGCCTGGGTGAAAGGGGTCAGGGCCAGGATGCCTGGGGATGGGGTGGCCCTGGACGGGAAGACACTCCGGGGTTCGCTGGCGGAGGCCGCCATCCGCGCGAAGTGGACCTGTTCAAAATCCCCTCGGTCCCCCAAATCCCCGGCAAAAAGCTTTTAAGCCGGGGATTTGGGGGACTGAGGGGATTTTTGCCCCAAGCCCAGGGTGTCCGGCCATGCTTTCCCGCAGCCAATCAGGACACGGAAAGCATGGCCATCCAGGACCCCGTGACCGGGCCAATCATCGGCGCCGCCTATCGTGTCGCCAAAAGCCTTGGAACTTGCGGACGTCCCTGCCGGAACAGGCTCCTGGCCCTACAGCAGCCCGGGCATTTCCTTCTGCCAGGCGGCCAGGAGCGCCAAGCCTTCCTCGGGAGAGGCGTGGATCAGGGCCTGCACCCGCTCGGTCCTGAACTCGTGACGATGCACCAGCCGGATGCCTCCCCGTTCCTGGAATCCGGCCCTGTCCAGAGTGTCGTCGGCCATCTCTTCCACCGCCCCCAGGTAGAAGGGCGGGTAGGTGCGCTTGATGGCCCTGGCCAATGGGTCCGTGAAGATGTCCCAGCCGATCGGGGGCGCGTTGTACTCGTCAACGAAAACCTGGACGAGGCCTTCGTGGTCGACGCCCGGGTGGGGCAGGCCCAGCCCGAAGAACCGTTCGCGGCCCGGGTCCTCGGCGTCGGCGATGATCACGTTGAAGCGGCCGCCCTCTCCGTTCAGGTGCTTGAGCGCGTACTGGGGGATACCGTCGTAGGAAGCGATCTGGCCGCGGGCCATGGGGTCCTGCTCGGGGACGAGGCGCACCAGGGGGGTGATCGGGTTCCCCACCTGCAGGAAATTGATCCTCAAGGGCAATGTGGCCTGGCTGCCGAACAGGACGTCGAACTTGGCGTCGCCCAGCTCCTCCAGAAGGGCCGCGCAGTAGGCGAGGTCGACGGTCGAACCGCAGTCCATCAGGGCCAGCCTGGGGCCGATGGACCGGATCGCCGCGCTGGGGGACTGGCCGGGCTTGAGGCGGTAATCACAGGACCCGAAACCGCTCACCGACTTCGGGCAAGGCACCGGTTCGAAGAATTCCCTGGGCGCGAACCCGTGGTAGAACGCCCCCCGGTCCCGGAAGTAATTGAAGCGGGGCGTCTCTTTTTTCTCCTGGAGCGCCAGGGCGTACTCGTTCCCGTAGAACACACCGGTGGCCAGGGCTTTCCCGTCGTCCTGGAAGCTTCGCATCCGATGCTCGTTGTCCGCGGCGATGGCCGCAAGCTTGGCGGCCGCCCGGTAGCCCAGGCGCTGGTGCAAGGACATGCCGGCCAGGGCGGCGGCAACGGGGGCTGCTGCCGGGGCCGCCGCAGGGGCCGCCGCCGGGGCCGCCGCCGGGGCCGCCGCCACACCGATCGAGGCAAGGTCCAAGGGCCCGGCCTTGCCGGAAGCATGAAGGGAGGCGGGCAGCACGGTGACGATCAGGCTGGCCGCGAGGCGGGTTGTTCGGAAAGTCAAGAAATCCTCCTGGATGATTGGCTGGGAATGGAAGCCCGGGATGGTGGGGGCCTTCCGCGGGGTGCCTGTACATTCATTAATGTGCTATTTATTAGCATCGGGTTCCCGGTCCGCACTGATCTTCGGCCCGGGGGTGGAACACGGCCGCCACGGTTTCTGGGCCAAGCCCCATCGTTCCCGGAACGCGAATGCGTTCCGGGAACGATGGACCAGGGCGGAATGGAGGAACCCGGACCTTTACTGGGTCCTAGGCCGGCCGGCGCGCCAGCAGGGCCAGGATGCCCGCCGTGGAGAGCAGCGAGCCGCCGGCCAGGTTGAAGCGCCGCTGGGCCCTGGGGCTGGCCAGGAGGCGCCGGGCGGCGCTGGCGAAGGTGGCGTAGAGGGCGGCGTTGACGGTGGACAGGACCACGAAGGTGGCGGCCAGCACCCACAGCTGGGCGCGCACGTGGGCGCCGGGGCTGATGAACTGGGGCAGGAACGCCACGAAGAAGATGATCGCCTTGGGGTTCAGGGCGGTGACCAGCCAGGTGCTGCGGAGCAGCTGCCAGCGCGAGGCCGCCGCCGGCGGGACGGCTTCGGGCGCCGGCGCGACGGCACCGGCCCGGAACAGGCGCAGGCCCAGGAACAGGAGGTACAGCCCTCCGGCCAGCTTCACCACGGTGAACCAGAACGCGGCCGTGGCCAGGAGGGCGCCCAGCCCCAGGAGGGAGAGCGCCAGGCCGGTGCAGTCGCCCAGGGCCGCCCCCGCCACCAGGGCCAGGTTGGCCCGGCGGCCATGGGCCACCGAGTAGCTGATCACGGTCAGGATGGTGGGGCCGGGCAGGACCAGCAGGACCGCCGAAGCGGCCACGAACGCGAGCCAAAGTTCCAGGCGCACGGTGCACTCCCACGGTAGGCCGATGGCCCGTCCGGTAATCATAACGCCTTAATGAACCAGGCCGGCGGCCGCCAGGGCCACACCCGCCAGGCCGCCCCCCAGCACCAGCCAGGTGGCGTTCAGGCGGTAGCGCACCAGCAGGGCGACGCTGCCCAGGCCCAGGAGCACGGTCCACAGGTCCACCAGGGCGGCCCGGCCCAGGGTCCAGGTGACCACGGCCATGAGCGCCAGGGCGGCGGCATTGACGCCGTCCAGGAACCGGGCGGCGGCGGGGGAGCGGCGCAGGCGGGGCACCACCAGCCCCAGCCCGGCCACCATCAGGAACGACGGCAGGAAGATTCCCAGGGTGGCCAGCGCGGCCCCGGGAACGCCCTTCAGCAGGTAGCCGATGAAGGTCGCCGTGGTGAACAGCGGCCCGGGGGTGATCTGGCCGGCGGCCACCGCGTCCAGGAGCTGCCCCTGGGTCAGCCAGTGGAGCCGGTCCACCAGGTCGGCCTGGAGGAAGGCCAGGAGCACGTAGCCGCTGCCGAACAGCACCGCCCCCAGCTTCAGGAACAGCAGGAACAGGCTGGCCAGCCCCACGGCCGGCGCCGCGGCCGGGCCAAGGGCGCCGCCCAGCGCCAGGGGCAGCGCGGCCCCCGCGGCGGTGCCGGGCCGCCGGGCCAGGGCCAGCCCCACGGCCAGGACGCCGGTGCCCAGCAGCACCGCCAGGGGGTGCAGCCCCACCGTTCCCGCCACCAGGGCCAGCAGCCCGAACGTCAGCAGGGTGGGGGTGCGGAAGGCGGTGCGGCCCAGGTTCCACAGGGCCTGGACCACCACCGCCAGGACCACCGGCTTGAGGCCGTACAGGACGCCCCGGGCCTGGGGCAGGCGGCCGAAGCGCACGTAGGCCCAGGCCAGGGCCAGGGTGAGCAGGGCCGCGGGCAGGATGAAGCAGCAGCCGCCCACCAGGAGGCCCGGCCAGCCTGCCCGCCGCCAGCCGATGCCCATGGCCATCTGGGTGGAGCTGGGCCCGGGGATGAGGTTGGTGGCGCCCAGCTGGTCCAGGAACGCCTCCCGGGTCAGCCAGCGCCGCCGGACCACCGCCTCCCGCTCCATCAGGGCCACGTGGGCCGCGGGCCCGCCGAACGCGGTGCACCCCAGGCGCAGGAAGAACCCGGCCAGGTCCCGCAACTCCCTCAGGCGCGCCGGATGCACTGGCGCACCGCGGCCACGAAGGCCTCGAACCGGGCCCGGTCCGGCCCCGCCTGGCAGATGTCCAGCCCCGGCTTGCCGTTGCTGCGGGGGAAGTGCACGAACAGGCGCCGGGGCAGGCAGATCAGGGCCAGGGCGAACGCCAGCCCCGCCACCGGCCAGCCCCAGACCGCCGCCTTCTGCACCCAGGCGGGGTAGCCGCTCCGGGAGAGCACCAGGGCGTAGGCCACCGCCGCGGAGCCGACCATGACGGCCCTGGGCATCCAGCGGTTCTTGACCCGGAACCGGTTCACCTGCCCGGAGAGGTCCGCCAGCTTCACCGTGATGCGGAAGGTCCGGCCCAGGGTCCAGCGGGCCGCGACCTCCACCCGGTCCGGGTACAGCCGGAATTCCCGGCGCACCTGGGGCAGCCGCTCGGTGTAGGTGGCCAGGGGGGTCTCGGAAGTCGTCGCCATGCCCTAGAGTCTATCCCGGCCGGGGCAGGCCCGGTCCAGGGCCTCGCGGGCATACCATAGGAGGCACCGGAGGCGAGGAGCGGCCATGATCATCCCCGACATCGACGACCTGGTCCTGGAATCCGACGAGGACGGCAGCATCGAGGAACTGGGGCGCCGGGTGCTGTCCCGGGGGCCCTGGAGCACGGTGGCCTTCCTGGTGCGCGTCCGCGCCGGGGGCGACGGTCCCTGGGAGGGTCCGTTCCTCTGGCTGCACCGCTACCAGAAGGTGCCCCAGGGCTGGAAGCTGGTGAGCCGCTTCCGCACCACCGACGCGGACCAGCTGCGCGGCCTGGTCCAGGCCCTGGCCGCCTGGGGCCTGTTCACTTCGTGAGCACGAACCGGTCCAGTTCCCCGCCCCGGATCCCCAGCTGCCGGAACACCACCCGGCGGCCCCGGATATCCAGGACGGAGAAGGAGTACTCCTGGGTGATCACCCGGGTCGCGTAGGGACTGGGCCGGACAGCGCCGTTCCGCCCCTGCAGGTGCAGGTGCGCGCCGCCGCCGCCGGTGATGATCTGGATCACCCCGCGGGCCCGGGTGCGGGCGCGCCCGTCGAAGCTCCGGTCCCAGTCCAGGCGGCCGGTCACCGGGCCCTGCTGGGTGACCGGGTCCAGGGCCGCCAGGCTGGCGGGGTCCGGGGTGAACCGCAGGGGTTGGGTGCGCACGTAGACGTGGATGTGCCCGGCGAAGGCCAGGTCCACCCGGTGCCGCTCCAGGATCGGCCAGATCCGGGCCATCCACTGGTCCACGTAGCGGTTGCCTTCCGCCAGGTTGAACGCCGGGTGGTGGAACACCACGAAGCGCCAGGTGGCGCGCCGGGCCCCCTCCAGGTCCCGCTCCAGCCAGTCCTCCAGCCCCGGGGCGTCCCAGCGCACGTGAGGATTGGAATCCAGCACGGTCCAGTGCACCCCTCCCGCATCGAAGGAGAACGAGCCCATGGTCGGGAAGCGGCTCCCGGCGGCCCGCAGGAAGGCCTCCCAGGTCCAGTCCGGCCCCGGATGCAGGGGCGGAGCGTTGGGCCCCCGGGGATTCAGGAGCGGGCCGTTCAGGGGCTGGTCCCAGTACAGGTAATAGGCCAGGGCGTCCGGGTCCACCGCAAAGGGGCGGCGCGGGCCCCGCTCGCCCACGTCGTGGTTGCCCAGCGCGCCCACCGTCAGGGTTTCGCGCAGGAGCGGAGCGCCCAGGTCCGGACCGGGCCGGTCGGCGTTGTAGACCGGGTAGAAGAACGCCCGGTACTCGGAGATGCGCCCGTCCTGGTAGACCAGGTCGCCCGGAAGCACCGCCAGGTCCGGGCGCTGCCGCCACACCTGCCAGGCCATCGCCCTGGAAGGGGCGTGCCCGTCGGCCAGGTCCGCCAGCACCGCCACGCGCATGGGCTGGTCCGGTCCCATGCGGGCCCGGGCCGGGCTCTGGAACACCGGCCGCCCATCCAGGTCCACCCGGTAGGTGAACCGCGCTCCCGGCGCCAGGGGCCCCAGCAAGGCCCGGTAGACCCGGTGCGGCTCCACCCCGGGCACCGCCACCCGGGTCCAGGCCGGGACCCTGGGCGGGTCCCAGGGTCCCCCGGCCCGGCGCCGCACCTGCACCGACCAGGCGCCGTCCTGGTCCGGCCCGTGCCAGAGCAGGGCCAGGGTGTCCGGGGCGGGGGCGGTGCTGCCCAGCTGCAGGTACGGCTTGACCAGGAACGGGGAGGGAGCGGTGCCGGCGGCCGGGTGCCCGGCTCCGAGGGCGGCCGCCATCCAGAACCGGAGGCCAATCAGGGTTGCCGTCTGCATGGTGTCCCTCCGCCGGAGGGCCTATGGACGCCGGCCGGCGGCATCATTATAATAAAATTTTTATATATTGGCCCGCCCGATCCACTCCCGGGGCCGGCGCCATGCGAAGCTGGAGGGTCCAGGAGACTTCATGCCCATCGCCCTCGGTCTGGTCAAAGTGAGCAAGCGCTTCGGCGCCCAGCCCATCCTGCAGGAGCTCAGCCTGGGCCTGCAGATGGGCGAGAAGGTGGGGCTCATCGGCCGCAACGGCGCGGGCAAGTCCACCCTTTTCAAGCTCCTGGCTGGCGAGGACAGCCCCGATTCCGGCGCGGTGGTGCTCACCCAGGGGCTGCGGGTGGCGCACCTGGCCCAGGATCCCCACTTCGCCACGGACGCCACCGTGCGCAGCGCCCTGGAGACGGCCCTCGCGGACCATCGGGAGCTGATCCTGCGCCATGCCCGCATCCACGAGGAACTCCAGGGCGCGGCGGCGAGCCGGTCCGCCGAGGAGAAGCTGCACGCGGAACTGGACCGGGTGGAGCACCACCTCCAGCACATGGGCTGGGACCTGGAGCCGCGGCTCAAGGAGGCCCAGACCACCTGGGGCCTGGCGGACCTGGAAGCCCCGGTGGAGAGCCTGTCCGGGGGCTGGCGCAAGCGGGTGGCCCTGGCCCAGGCCTGGCTCGAGGACCCGGACGTCCTGGTGCTGGACGAGCCCACCAACCACCTGGACCCGGAGCAGGTGGAGAAGCTGGAGCTGTGGCTGCAGCAGTTCACCGGCTCCCTGCTGCTGATCACCCACGACCGCCACCTCCTGGACGGGGTGGTGGACCGGATGCTGGAGCTGGAGGGCGGCGCCATCACCAGCTACGACGGCTCCTACAGCGACTACCTGCTGGAACGGGCGGACCAGGCGTTCCGGGAGGCGCGCCTCACCGAGCACCTGCAGAACCGCCTGCGCCGGGAGCTGGCCTGGCTGCACCAGGGCGCCAAGGCCCGCACCCGCAAGTCCAAGCTGCGCATCCAGGAGGTCCTGGACCTGAACGCGGAGGTCCAGGACCGCACCCGCCGGGAGGCGCGGCTGGGCCTGGCCTTCGCCGGGGGCGCCAACCGCTCGGATGCCCTGCTCACCGCGGAGGGCCTGCGCTTCCATTATCCCGGCAGCGGCCTGGAGCTGGCGGGCGGCCTGGACCTGGTGCTGCAGCGGGGCGGCCGGGTCGCCCTGCTGGGCCCCAACGGCTGCGGCAAGACCACCCTGCTGCGCCTGCTCCTGGGCGAACTGGAGCCCACCGGGGGCACCCTCGTGCGCCACCCGCGCCTGTCCGTGTCCACCATCTCCCAGGGGCGGGGCGAGCTGCGGGGCGACCTGAGCATCGCCGACAACATCGCCGAGCGCGCCTCGATGGTGCGGGTGGGCGGGCAGGACCTGCTGGTGCTGGTGTACCTGACCCGGTTCGGCTTCCCGGCGGACCAACAGAAGCGCCTGGCCGCGAGCCTTTCGGGCGGCGAGCGCAACCGCCTGCTCCTGGCCAAGGCCATGCTCCAGCCGGTGGACCTGCTGGTGCTGGACGAGCCCACCAACGACCTGGACATCCCCACCCTCCAGAACCTGGAGGAGGCGCTGGCGGACTTTCCCGGCACCCTGCTGCTGGTGAGCCACGACCGGTTCTTCCTGGACCAGGTGGCCACCCACACCCTGGCCTGGGACCCGGACCGGGAGCCCCGGTGGGAGTGGTACGAGGGCAACCCCACGGCGGTGCGCCGCCTGCGGGCCGAGCGGGCCCAGGAGGCGGCGGCGCGGGAAACGGCCGCCCGGAACGAGGGCGGCAGGGGGCGCGCCCGGCAGGAACCGGCCCGGCGCAAGCCCGGGCTCACCCAGAAGGAAGAGCGGCGGCTGGCGGAGCTGGAGGCGGGCATGGCAGCCCTCCAGGGTCGGATCCAGGCCCTGGAGGCGGCTCTGGTGGACCCTGGAGCGTTCATGAGCGCCGACGCCCCGGGCCACCAGGCGCTCAAGGACCGGGACGCCGCCAAGGCCCGGCTGGAGGCCCTGGAACTGGAGTGGCTGGAACTGGAGGGGAAACGGGGCTGACGCCAGGAGGGGCACCCGGCCTTGAGAACCTGGATCAAGAAACTAATTTACATAAATTTTATTCTCCGATTTCTAGAAATTAGATTAAATTTGTTTTCAAGAAGACCAATTCTACCGGTTCTCAGGAGACAACCATCATGCTCACCCCCCCTCTTCGCGACTTCCTGGAAATCCCGTACGACACCCTGGAGGAGATGAACCTCAAGGCCCAGGACCAGCGGCGCAGCCGGGTGCCGGCGGACACCATCCGCGAGGAGCGCATGAAGTTCCTGGCCGACGAGAAGCGCGTCAAGGCGGTCACCGTCTGCTTCACGGACCTGGAAGGCCGGTTCCACATGCTGGACTACGACAAGAAGTTCCTGCTCAGGTCCAGCGACAACCTCACCTTCGACGGGTCCAGCGTGCGGGGCTTCACGGTGCAGGCGGAGTCGGACCTGCGCCTGGTCATCGACTGGCCGTCGTTCTACTGGATGCCTTCGGACATCTTCGGACCCGGCAAGGTGCTGGTGTTCGGCCTGGTGGAGACCCAGGACCGCTCCCCCTACCCCGGCGACATGCGGGCCCGCCTGAAGACCTACACGGACCACCTGTTCGAGAAGCAGGGCATGGTCTGCAACGCCGCCCACGAGATCGAAGGCTTCCTGTTCAAGGGCGTGGAGGCGGAGCGGCGCTACCACGAGACCGGCGGGTTCGAGTTCATCAGCACCGGCGGCTACTACCACAGCCTGCCCGGCGACCCCCTGCGCCAGTTCATCGACAAGTCCGCCGAGGCCCAGCGGGCCATGGGTTTCCAGAACGAGAAGGACCACCCGGAAGTGGCCCCCAGCCAGTTCGAGATGAACTTCAGCTACCAGGAAGCCAACATCGCCGCGGACCAGGTGCAGATCTACAAGCTCCTGACCCGCCAGGTGGCGGCCCAGATGGGGCTCACCGCCTGCTTCCTGCCCAAGCCGATGGCCGGGGTCAACGGCAACGGCATGCACACCAACCTGAGCCTTTCCAACAGGGAGCGCAACCTGTTCTACGACGGGGCGGGCAAGGAGGGGATGAGCCCCCTGGCCTGGGACTTCGTCCAGCGGGTCATGGCCAACGCCCAGGAGCTCTGCCTGATCCTCAACCCCAGCGTCAACGCCTACCGCCGCCTGGACCCCCATTTCGAGGCTCCCAACCAGATCAAGGTGAGCCCCATCGACCGGGGCTCCATGATCCGCATCCCCCTGGGCAACTCCAAGTCGGCGCGCCTGGAAGTGCGTTCGGTGGCCCCCGACACCAACCCCTACCTGAACCTGTACGGCCTCCTGCGCACCGGGCTGGAAGGCCCCCTCGGGGACCCCGAGGACGCCTCCAAGCGTCCCCGCACCCGCTTCCTGCCCGACAACATCCAGGACGCCATCCGCTTCTTCAAGGGATCCAAGTTCCTCCTGGAGATCCTGGGCGAGGACGTGCACGCCAAGTACGCCGAGCTCAAGGTCAACCAGGCGGAACGCTGCCCCAAGGCCCTCGGGTCGCTGATCAAGGATTGCGAGATCCAGTTCCACCACGAGGTGACCAACCAGTACCTCTGGTCGCAATTTTAGTGGCCGTTACGGGCTCTGCCCGTTACGGCCACTTATGAAGGGCCGCTTGCGGCCCGGCGCTCTGCCCGTTACCGCCACTCATTAAGGGCCGCCTGCGGCCCGGCGTCGTCTGCAGCCGCCCACTTGTGGGGGGGTCGGGGTTCGCCTAGATTGAAGCCTGGAAGGGGAGCCATGAGGAAAATTCCGTTCAAGCGCCACCTGGATCGTTTGCGGCAATGGTTCTCCCCTTCCAGGAGGGAGCCCGTCACTCTGGAGCAGGCCCTGCCCTGGCTGGTGCCCAAGGTGCGCCCCCGGTTCCACTACGAGGCCCTGGCCCTGCGCACCGGCCGGGCCTGGCCGGAGTTCCGCCCCCTGGCGGGGCTGTTCGCCGTGAGCCTGGCGGTGGACACGCCCACCGGAGAGCTGGACGTGGGGCCCGAGGACCTGGCCCGGTGGAACGCGGACTTCGACCGGCTGATGCAGAAGGCCCGCAGCAACCTGCTGGCCCGGGGCGGGGAGGAAGGTTTCCTCAAGCTCGGGCCGGGACGGTTCCGTTCCAGCTGGCAGGACAACCTGGACGGCAGCCGGATGCTGCTGCCCGGCATCCTGCGCCGCCTGCCCCTGGCCGGTGACCCGGTGGTGGTGCTGCCCAGCCGGGACACCCTGCTGGTGGTGGGCTCCGAGGACCCCGCAGCCCTGCGCTGGGCCCTGGACGGGGCCGCGGCCCTCCTGGACGCGGATCCCGGATCCCTGAACGGCTGTCCCCTGCGCTTCCGCAACCTCCAGTGGGAGCCCTTCCAGCCCGCGGGGGAAGATCCCCTGAACCCCCTGCTCCAGCGCCTGGGCAGCCGGCGGCTGCAGGAGGAGTACCGGCAGCCAGAAAGCCTTGCTGGACCGGCGCCACGGCTTGGCCGGCAAGGCCATCACCGTGACCCCGTACCGGGTGGAACGGGCTTCGGGCGGGACCGCCCGCAGCTTCACCGTCTGGTCCCAGACCATGGGCGAAGCGTGGCTGCCCCAGGCCGACCAGGTGCGCCTGTCCTGGGAATGGGGGCGGGAGCCGGGCCGGGCCTGGGTGCCCTGGGAGCGGCTGCAGGCCCGCCTGGGCGAGGTGCTGGAACCGGTGGGACTGTTCCCCGAGCGCTACCGGTTCCGGGAGCAGCCCGGCCCGCGCCAGCTGGAAAGCCTCCTGGCCTGACGCACGCCGGAAGCTGTTTCGGCTTCGTGAACGTGGGCGCCCTGCCCCCGACGCTGGCGGCGAGGAGGCAAGGGGGGCCGCCCTCCATTCTGGCTATGCCGCAGGGGATGCAGGTCTTGACAAGCCTTCGGGTTCGGCTAATTTCTAAGTCTACCGAGACCGGGACGGGGTGGAGATCGATCTCCTGATCCACCGGGACCAGGTCCTCTACCCCATCGAGATCAAGAAGACCGCCCAGCCCTCCAGGGATGCGGCACGCCCCTTCAAGGCCCTGGAAAGCCTGGCGCCCGCGGGCTACCAGCGTGGTCCGGGGGGCTTGGTCTGCCTGGTCGGAACGCGGATGCCCCTGGACCGGGACGTGGAGATCCTGCCTGCCGGACTGCTCTGACCCCGAAGACACCTGGTCGCCCCGCGCTCGCCGCCCGACGAAGCGAACCCACGGGCGCTGGCCCGGAGTCCGGCCGAATCGACCCGAACGGTCTCCTTGAACTTTGCAAATCCATCAAGGGTAAAATTTGCCGTTTGTTTTTCGCTTTTTTTACTCCATATTGGAATCCCCGGAGGTCGGCCGTGCTGGCGATGTGGGTTCCCGAGATGCCGTTCCAGATGGCCGGACAGCAGGATCCGGGGCTGCGGGACCGGCCGCTGGCGTTCCTGGGCCCCGGGCCCCAGCGCACCCCCTGCCTGTGGCTGGTGAACCGCCTGGCCCGGGCCGAAGGGCTGGCCCCGGGGGAGCCCATGGACCATGCCCTGCGCCGCCTTCCGGGGCTGCGGGTGCTGGACCCGGCGCCCCAGACCTGGTGGGAGGCCCAGGCCAGCCTGGGGGAGTTCCTGCAGCACTGGACCCCCCAGGGGCTGCTGGGGCACATGGGCGAGGCCCTGGTGGAGCTGGACGGCACCGGGCGGCTGTTCGGCGCCCCCCGGGACACCGCCGCGCGCATGCAGCGGGAGCTGGCCCAGGCCACCGGCTGGACCAGCCAGGGCGGGCTGTCGCGCAGCGCCACCGCCGCCAAGCTGGCCACCCGCCTGGAGTTCCGCGCGGCCATCGGCCTGGAGGAGGTGCCCGAGGGCGGCGAGCCGGTGTTCCTGGCCCCCCAGCCCCTGGCCCGCATGCCCGACCTGGCGCCCCGCCTGCGCTGGCGCTTCCAGCGCCTGGGGCTGCACCGCTTCGGCGACCTGCAGCCGGTGCCCCTGCCCACCCTGGCCCAGCTCATGCCCGAGGACCAGGCCCTGGCCGTGCTGACCCGGGCCCGGGGCGAGGACCGCCCGCGCCTGCCCATGCTGGCCGACCCGGCGGGGGAATCCCGCCATCCCTGGCGTCTGGAGCCCCCTTGCCTGCCCGAGGAGGCGCCCCTGGCCATCTGGTGCCTGGAGCGTTTCTGGAACGACGGCCGCTCCCCCCGCCGGCTCACCCTGCGCTGGTGGGACGTGGACGGCCAGGCCCACCGCTGGCAGGCCCCCGAGACCGCCCTGGCGGAGCCGCCCGTGCTCCTGGCCCGGCTGGTGGAAGCCGGCTTCCGCCAGGGCGCCCTGCGGCGGATCCTGGTGCACCGCCTGGAACTGCACCTGGCCTGGGGGCTGGGCCGCCCCCGCGGCCTGTTCGAGACGCCCCTGACCCGCAAGCTGGGGGCCCTGGAACCGGCCCTGGCCCGGCTGCGCAAGCGCTTCCCGGAGCAGCCGGTGCTGCCGGGGTGGGCGCGCCGGGGAGAGGGTTCCGGGTAGGCCTTGGCGGTTCCCGTCAATGCTGGCGCGGAGAGCTCTCCACCGCGATCTCCCCCGTCTCCAGGAGCGATTTCAGGTTGGACAGGATGGACGGCCAACCGCCGGAGACCGCCTGGATCAGTTTCGACTCCGCGCGTTCCATCGAATGGGTGACGGTCAGCTTCACGGCGCCGCCGACCGGCTCCAGTTCCATCGTCATGAGGGAGTGGCCTTCAGCCTTCAACTCCGGCTTCCATTCGTTGAGCCACCGAATGACCAGGTGCCTGGGCGGATCAACCTCGAGCACTTCACCGGTGTCCGCGATCCGGCCATCGGGGAACAGCAGCCGCCAGGGTGAGCCGACCTGCCAGTCGCACGCCACGTGCATATCGAACCAGTATTTTTTCATGAAATCCGGCTGGGTCAGCGCGGACCATAACCGGTCCGGCGTGGTACGGATGAAGGTGACGTAGACAAACGTGCTGTTATCCATGGGAGTCCTCCCCCTCCAGGTGGTTTTTGAGGTCGAGCAGAGCGTCCAGCCGCCTCCGCTCGAATTTCCTGATCCAGCGTTCCGCCAGTTCGTGGATCGGCACCGGGTTCAGGTAGTGCCGTTTTTCCCGTCCCTGCCGCACCGCGGTGACCAGGTTCGCGGCCTCCAGCAGGCCCAGGTGCTGGCTCACCGCTTGCCGGGTCATCCCCATGTGCGCACACAATTCGCCCAGGGTCTGGCCATTCTCCGCGTACAACCGGTCGAGCAGCTTTCTGCGGCTGGGATCGGCGAGCGCCTTGAAAACATTGTCCATGTCGGTCACGAAAGGCCTGCCGGGAGGCGGTGGTCCATGCCAAGGAATATGCAAGCATTTACTTGCATGTCAAGAGCCATCAACCGGGACTGTCGCGTCGGCTGTGGATCGCGCAGCGATCCGCAACCGACGAACCAGGGCGAGAGGGAGGAACCCGGACCTTTACGTAGTCGGGCTCCCAGAAACCGCCCGCTCCCGCCGCACCTCGAAGGCCTGCAAGTGCAGATGCACCAGTTCCAGCAGCGGCCAGGCCCCTCCCCGCTCCCTGCCCCGGCGCAGCAGGTCGCCGATGATCGGCCCTGCCTCCAGGGGGCGGCTCCGCTCCAGGTCGTCCAGCATGGACGCCACCACCGCCGACCCGGGCTCGGTGAGAATGCCGCGCATGCGCTCCAGGGACGCGGCCCGGGGCGGAAAACCCTGGCCGGCAGCCGCCGCCGCGCACTCGTCCAGGAGCGCCGCGGCGAAGGCGGCGCCCCCGGCGGCCACCACGTCCCCCACGGTGCCGCGCATGAGGCAGGTGAGCCCGGCGGTGGCGGCGATGAACACCCACTTCTCCCACAGCTCCTGGATGATTTCGCCGCTGGGCCGGGAATCGAAGCCGGCCCCGCCCAGGGCCGCGTCCACCGCTGCCACGCGGTCCGCGCCGACGCCGCCCCGGTCCCCGTACACCAGGCCATGCATGCGGTTGCGGTGCAGGATCCGGCCCTCCGGGTCCTGCACCGAGGAGATCAGGCACAGCCCCCCCAGCACCCGCCCGGGCCCGCAACGGCGGTCCAGAACGTCGAAGTGGGCCATGCCGTTGAGCATGGGCAGCACCACCGTGCCCGGCCCCAGCGCCGGGGCGAAGGCGTCCATGGCCCCGTCCAGGTCATAGGTCTTGCAGCTGAGCAGCACCAGGTCGAAGGGATCCTTCAGGGCGCCGGCCAACACCGTGGGCGGCGCCGGCAGGTCCAGGTCGCCGAAGCCGCTGCGGATGCGCAGCCCGTCCGCGGCCAGGCGCGCCGCCCGCTCCGGGCGCACCAGGAAGGTGACGTCCCGCCCGGCGGCCAGCAGCCGCCCGCCGAAATAGCCGCCGGTGGCGCCGGCGCCCACCACCAGGATGCGCATGAGTCCTCCTGTCAATAGGTTCCATGCTACTCTGCCCGGCCGTCCGGGGTAGTCCGTGGACCGGCCTTACAGCCGCCGGTTCGGGGATCTGGCCGTCCGGTTCCTGGGCCTGGCCCAGGTGCCGGAAGCGTTTGGGCATGGCTGACCCTTGGGCGCCCCGGCGGCGCGGTTCCGGAACGGGGACAAGGCAGGCCAAAACTTGATTTTCGTCTTTTTTACGCTATTCTTGGGGATCGGAGCTCCCCCGCATGTCCTTCCTCCTGGCCGTCACCGACTTCGCTCCGGGCGAAGGCGTCTACACCGCGGAGATGGTGGCCCAGTTGGCCCTGCGCCTGGGCTACCGGCACGTGGCGGCCTGGGATCCGGGGCTGCACGGCTGGCCCCGGCTGCGGGAGGCCTGCCGGTCGGCGGGGCTGCAGCCGCTCCTGGGCTGCCGGTTCACCTGGCGGGGCATGGGCTTCGGCGCCCTGCCCCACTCCAACCGGGGCTACGCGGAGCTGTGCCGGCTGCTCACCGACCAGGCCCACGGCCGGGAGGGTGATCCGCCCCAGGACTGCGCGCTCCTGGCCGAGACCCTGGAGGGGCAGGAGTACCTGGCCCGGGAGGGCTTCGCCCCCGCCCTCCTGGCCCACGGGCGCAACCAGGGCGAGGCGGCCCGGGCCCTGGAGCGGGGCCTGCCGGTGGCGGCGCCCCAGGTGCTGCGCTTCCGCCGGGAGGCGGGGCTGGAACTGCACCGGCTCAAGCGGGCCATGGCCACCCAGAGCACCGTCACCCGCACCGGGCCCCTGTGGGACCCCCGGGACACGGCGGTGCCGCGCGGGGAATGGGAGACCCGCTGCCCCTGGGCCGAACCGGAGGCGGCCCGGGCCACCGGGGCCATCCTGGAGGCGGCGGGCGCCTGGCGCATGCACTGGGGGGACTGGGTGATGCCCCGCCCCCTGGGCCCCGCCGACCTGGACCTGGACGAGGAACTGCGCGCCCGGGTGCGGGAGGGCCTGCCCCGGCGCTACCCCCAGGTCACCCCCAACCACCGGGCCCGGGTGGAGCAGGAGCTGGACCTGATCCGGCGCAAGCGCTTCGCCGGCTACTTCCTCGCCGTCCACGACCTGGTGCGGGAGGCCCGGGCCACCCGCACCTGCGGGCGGGGCAGCGGCGCCGCCTCCATCGTCAGCTACCTGCTGGGCATCACCAACGTGGATCCCATCGCCGCCAACCTCATGTTCGAGCGCTTCCTGTCCGACGCCCGCACCGATCCCCCGGACCTGGACGTGGACTTCGCCTGGGACGAGCGGGACGAGGTGATCGCCTCGGTGTTCCGGCGCTACGGCCGGGAGCGGGTGGCCATGGTGGCCAACCACGTGTTCTTCCAGACCCGGGGCGCCCTGCGCGACGTGGCCCTGGCCCACGGCCGGCCCGAGGCGGAGCTCAAGGTCCTGGCCCGCTACGTCCGGGGCTGGGACGAGGGCCTGCAGGGCATCCAGGACCACCCCGTCTGGGCCGGCATCCTGGCCCAGGCCCAGGCCCTGGAGGGGCACTTCCACCAGCTCTCGGTGCATCCCGGGGGCACCGTGATCGCCCCGGGCCCCCTGTGGCACCACGTGCCCTTCCAGCCCGCCCCGGCGAAGGAGGGGGTTTCCATCACCGCCTGGGACAAGGACGGGATCGAGGAGTACGGCCTGGTGAAGATCGACCTGCTGGGCAACCGCAGCCTGGCGGTGGTGCGGGATGCCCTGGAGGAGCTCGGGGAGCGGGCCCCGGAGCCCCTGCACTGGCAGCCGCGCCTGGACCCGGCCACCCAGGACCTGCTGGCCCGGGGCGACTCCATGGGCGTCTTCTACGTGGAGAGCCCGGCCATGCGCCAGCTGCAGCAGCGGGTGGGCAAGGGCGACTTCGAGACCCTGGTGATCCACAGCTCCCTGATCCGCCCCGCCGCCAACCGCTGGATCGACACCTACGTGAAGCGCTCGCGCGGGGAGGAGGCCTACGTCCCCGCCCACCCGGTGCTGGGCTCGCTGCTCTCGGAGAGCTTCGGGGTGCTGGTGTACCAGGAGGACGTGGTGCGGGTGGGCATGGCCATGGCCGGGTGGAGCCACCCGGAGGCGGACCAGCTGCGCAAGGTGCTGGGCAGGCACGACTGCGCCCGCAGGCTGCCCCAGTTCGAGGCCCGGTTCCGGGACGGCTGCGCCGCCCAGGGGATCCCGCCGGCGGCGGTGGACGAGGTGTGGGACATGGTGCGCACCTTCCGGGGCTACTCCTTCTGCAAGCCCCACTCGGCCAGCTACGCCCAGGTGAGCTTCGAGAGCGCCTGGCTCAAGGCCCACCACCCGGCGCTGTTCTTCGCGGCGGTGATCACCAACCAGGGCGGCTACTACGCCCCCATCGTCTACCTGGGCGACGCCCGGCGGCACCGCCTGGTGGTGCGCGGCCCGGACGCCAACGCCTCCCGCTGGGAATTCAGCGCCGAGGGGGAGCAGGGCCTGCGGGTGGGCCTCATGTGCGTGAAGGGGGCCCGGGAGGAGGAGGTGCGGAACCTCCTGGAGGAGCGGGAGCGCAACGGCCCGTACCAGGGGCTGGAGGAGCTGCTGGGGCGGGTGCCCCTGTCGGTGCCCACCGCCGAGGCCCTGGGCTCCGGCGGCGCCTTCGACCGCTGGGCCCCGGACGGGGACCGCACCCGCCTGCTGTGGACCCGCCTGGGAGGAGTCCCCCCGGGGTGCGCCCCCGCCCCACCGACCCGTTCGACCGGGCCGGCCTGGAGCTGGAGATCCTGGGCCTCACCCTGGAGATCCACCCGGCCGCCCTGCAGCGGGCCCGCCACGGCGGCGCCCCGCACCGGGCCGAGGACGCCGCGCAGCCCGGGCGGCACCTGCGCTTCTGGGCCCTGGTGGCGGCGGAAAAGACCGTGCGCACCGAGAAGGGCGAGCTCATGCAGTTCCTCACCTTGGAGGACGAGACCGGGCTGTGCGAGGCGGTGGCCTTCCCGGACGCCTACCGCAAGCGCCGCCGTCCCCTGCGGGTGGGCGACGTGGTCCCGGTGGGCGGACGCAGCACGCGCCAGGACGGGCTGGCGATCCTGGAGGTGGACTAGGCGTCCGGGTCCCGGTCGGCGGCAGGTCGGTCGCCCGGGTTCCGGGGGGGCCGCGCCGCCCCACCGTTGCTCGGCTTCGTCAGGCCGCGCGCGGCGCGGTCTGACGAAGCACTCGCTGGTCCGTCGTGGCCGACCATGGATGATAGGTATCGGTGACTTCGGGGCGGACTGCGGGAATCGCTTCCGCAACCTTCACAGGTCCTTCCATGTCAGCCAGGCCAAGCGGATTCGCCAAGCCCGGTCAGCCAGCAGGACGCCTTCAAACCTGCCCGCAAGTCACCGACCCCAAGGTCCGATGCGGCTCGACGGCCGGTGGCCGTGAATCGGAGTGCGCGCACTCCGATTCACGGCCACCAGCGGTGTGGCGGCGAAAACCCAAGGAACCCGTCCGGCGGGCCTGCCGCCGACCGGGACCCGGACGCCCCGGCACTAGCTTCCCGCCAGCAGGTCCAGGAGCCGGTCCGGATCCGGGTCGCAGGGCAGTTCCGCCATTCCGGAGGGCGGAATGAAGCCCTCCGCCCGGGCCCGCGCCAGGAAGCCCCGCAGCCCGTCCCAGAAGCCGTCCCGGTCCAGCAGGCCCACCGGCTTGCGGTGCAGCCCCAGCTGGTTCCAGGTGACCATCTCGAACAGCTCCTCCAGGGTGCCGTAGCCCCCGGGCAGGGCCAGGAAGGCGTCCGCCAGGCGGGCCATGCGCGCCTTGCGGGCATGCATGTCCGGCGTGATGATCAGCTCGGTGAGGCCCCGGTGGGCGTTCTCCCGGTCCACCAGGCCCTGGGGCATCACCCCCACCACCCGCCCGCCCCCGGCCAGGGCGGCGTCGGCCATGGCGCCCATGAGGCCGGTGTGGGCGCCGCCGTACACCAGGGTCAGGCCCCGGCGGGCCACGGTCCGCCCCAGCCCGGCGGCCAGGTCCAGGAAGGCCGGGTCGCGGCCGGGCTTGGAGCCGGCGAACACGCAGATGGAGGAAAACGGGCGCTCGGACATGGGTTCGACTGTACCACTCCGGGTCTTCACCAGGCCCGGGAGCCTGTGGGGCAGGCGCAGGGGAGGATCTCCGGTCCTTGAAAATTTCTTGCCTTGCCTTCCAAGCGCCCACCTTGGTTATCATGAGTTTTTGAATGGAACACCCGGATCTCCCTCCCCCCTCCGGGTCCTTTCTGGAGACGACATGCGAAAAACCGTTGCAATCCTCGCCATGGGCGCAGCATTTTCCCTTGCCGCCGCGGAGCCCCAGTTCGGGGTCCAGGCGGGTCTCTCCGCGCCATTCAACGACCTCAGCAACAACGGCAACCTTGGCCCGTACCTGGGCGGCCACGCCCGCTGGTACTTCGGGGGCGGCCACGGCCTGATGGCCCGGGCCGACCTGACCTTCTACGGGTCCAACAACAGCATCAGCGTCACCGGCTTCGGCGTGGGCGCCGACTACACCTACCACCTGGAGCAGCACCTGGAGGGCCTGTACTTCATGGCCGGCCTGACCGAGGAGAGCTTCCACACCTCCTACGTAGGCTCCTCCCGCAACGACAACGCCCTGGGCATCGATTTCGGCGTGGGCTACGACATGGACCGGCACCTGGGACTCCAGGCCCGGTACCTGACCCACAACCTGGACCACATGACCTACTCCGCCCTGGACCTGGGGGTCACCTACAGCTTCTGACCGCCGGATCCCGTGTATCTTGAGGGGAACGGAGGGGCCGCATGCTGAGACTGGAGTCATTCCCGGTGGGTCCCCTGGGCTGCAACTGCACCCTGCTGTGGGATCCGGACCGGGGCACCGGGGTGGTGATGGATCCGGGCGGCGAAGGCCCGCGCATCGCCGGGCGGGTGCGGGCCCTGGGCTTCAAGGTCACGGCCCTGCTGCACAGCCACGCCCATTTCGACCACGTGGGCGCCACCCGGGAACTGCAGGAGCTGTGGCAGTGCCCGGCCTTCCTGAACGAGGCGGACCGGTTCCTGGTGGACGCCCTGGACCTTCAGACCGGCATGTTCGGCATGGACCCGGTGCCCCGTCCCGAGACCGCCGCCCTGAACCCGGGCGACCTGCATCACGGCCTGACCACCCTGCACACGCCCGGCCACACGCCCGGTTCCTGCTGTTTCCACGGGGCGTTCGAGCGGGGCTCGGTGGTGCTGGCCGGGGACACCCTGTTCCAGGGCGGAGTGGGCCGCACGGACCTGTGGGGGGGCAGCTGGGAGCAGCTGGAAGCCAGCATCCAGCGGGAACTCTATCCCATGCCGGACGCCACCCTGGTGATCCCCGGCCACGGCCCGGCCACCACCATCGGCGCCGAAGCGGCGGACAATCCGTACATACGCAGATGCAAACGGTGAGCTCCGTGCCAGAATGACGGAATCCGAGCGGAGGCCGTCATGCAGGAAATAATCACGGGTCTGGGTTGCTTCACACCGATCCTGGTGGTGGTGGTCATCTGGCTGATCGCCTGCATACGGGTCATCAACGAGTACGAACGGGCGGTGATCTTCACCCTGGGCAAGGTCGCCACGAAGCCCAGGGGCCCCGGCCTGATCTTCGTGCTCCGGCCGCTCCAGCGGGCCGTGGTGGTGAGCCTGCGCACGGTGGTGCTGGACGTGCCCAGCCAGGACATCATCACCCGCGACAACGTGAGCCTGAAGGTGAGCGCCGTGGTCTACTTCCGGGTGCTGAACGCCCAGCAGGCGATCCTGGCGGTGGAGAACTACTACTACGCCACCAGCCAGATCGCCCAGACCACCCTGCGCTCGGTGCTGGGCGAAGTGAGCCTGGACGAGCTCCTGGCGGAGCGGGAGAAGCTGAGCCAGCGCCTGCGCGAGATCATCGACACCTCCACCGAGCCCTGGGGCGTGGAGGTGACCAGCGTGGAACTCAAGTCCGTGGACCTTCCGGAGCAGATCCAGCGGGCCATGGGCAAGCAGGCCGAGGCCGAGCGGGAGAAGCGCGCCAAGGTCATCGCCGCCGAGGGCGAGCTCATGGCCTCCCAGCAGCTGCTGGAGGCCGCCAACAAGATCAGCCAGAACCCGGTGGCCATCCAGATGCGCTACCTGCAGACCCTCACCGAGATCGCCGTGGAGAAGAACAGCACCATCGTGTTCCCGCTGCCGGTGGAGCTGCTGCGGCTGATGGAGAAATTCAGCGCCAAGCCCGACGTCACCCCGTGATCCTGGGCGGTTGAGCGGTCCACGCCGTCGGCGGCGGCGCCTTACGGCGGACGGATCGCACGGGACTTGGCGGGGGGTGCGCAATTTCTTGGGCGCCCCCCTTCAACTTCCAGCCCTCCAGGCGGTCTCTTGACCGTGAGGGTGCCCCATGCGACGTCCTGGGCTTGCAGTCATCATCGTGACCGGGATCCTGATGGCGGCGGGCGCGGGGCTCTGGCTGTCCCTGGCCAGGGCTGCCAAGCCCCCGTCCTTCAAGGTGGTCCGGGTGAGGCGCGGCAACCTGGTGGCCACCATCGGCGCCACGGGCACCCTGGAGCCGGGGCTCACCGACGCCACCTGGACCGAAGTGACCGGGGAAGGCCTGCGGGAGGAGCTGCCGGTGGTGACCGGAGAGGCGGTCCTGCCCGGCGACGGCGACTCGACTGCCGAACGCAATCCCTTCGCTCCGCCCAGGTTCCCCTGGCAGCGCGGCGGCCGGGGGCAGGAACCTGCGCCAGGCCAGGGGCCGGAACCGGGGCCGGCGGCTCCCGGCGCGAACCGGAAGCCGTGACCGGCTGGGGGGCTTCCATGACCGACCAGATCCGGCTGCGGGACATCCACAAGGCCTACCAGCTGGGCGAAATCCGCCTGCCGGTGCTGAAGGGGATATCCCTCGCGATCGGACGCGGGGAACTGGTGGCGCTCATGGGCGCGAGCGGTTCCGGCAAGAGTACGCTCATGAACATCCTCGGCTGTCTGGACCACCCCAGTTCGGGCGAGTACTGGCTGGACGGGGAGGACATCTCCGGCCTGGAAGCCAAGGAGCGCGCCAGGCTGCGCAACCGGACCATCGGGTTCGTGTTCCAGAGCTTCAACCTGCTCCCGCGCATGTCCGCCCTGGACAACGTGATCATGCCTCTGGACTACACCCGCGCGCACCTCGGGGAAGGCGTCCGGCGCCAGCGCGGACGGGACATGCTGGCCAAGGTCGGCCTCGTCGACCGGGCCCACCACCAGCCCTCCCAGTTGTCCGGCGGCGAGCAGCAGCGGGTGGCCATCGCCAGGTCCCTGATCAACCGGCCGGAGATCCTGCTCGCCGACGAGCCCACCGGCAACCTGGACTCCCACACCAGCGAGGACATCCTGGCCATGTTCGAGCGCCTGAACCAGGACGAGCGAATCACCATCATCCTGGTCACCCACGATCCGAACGTGGCGCGCCACTCCCGCCGGGTCATCCACATGAAGGACGGCCTGGTCCTGGAGGGGGGAGGCGCCTCGTGAAAGCGGCCGCCGGGCGCGCCGGACGATTTCACGGTCAGGGACATGACCGAGATCACCCAGGCCATGAGCTCCACCACGGAGATGATCACCAAGCTGCTCATGTACGTGGCCATGATCTCCCTGGTGGTGGGCGGGGTCGGGATCATGAACATCATGCTGGTCTCGGTCACGGAGCGGACCCGGGAGATCGGCCTGCGCATGGCCGTGGGCACAGGCAGGTGGCATCATGGGCATCGCCCCGGGGCGCTGCGCCTCCATGATCGTCTCCAGGGTGCTCAGGTGGCCCACCGTCCCTTCCCTGGGCGCGATCGTCACGGCGGTCCTGGTGTCCGCCAGCGTGGGCGTGGTCTTCGGTTTCTATCCAGCCTGGAAGGGTTCGCGGCTGGATCCCATCGATGCCCTGCGCTACGAATGAGGTGACGGCCATGAAATGCGGGCATGGCGGGACTGGATGCAGTCTGGGAGCTGGACTTCTTCGGCGGCGCGCGGCGCGGCGTCGAAGCGGCGGATGCCGACACCCAGGCCGCCCTGGAGAACCTGCGCGACGTCCAGGTCAGCCTCGCCGCCGAGGTCGTCCTTGCGTACATGCAGCTGCGCGGCAACCAGCTGCAGCTGGAGACCGCCCGGCACAACATCGGCATCCAGCAGCACACCCTGGACATCGTAGGCCGGCTGCACAAGGCCGGACTGGACAGCGGACTGGACGAGGCCAACGCCCAGAGCACCCTGGCCTCCACCGAGGCGCAGGTCCCGGTGTACGAGACCGCTGTGCGGCAGGCCATCTACGCCCTGGGGGTGCTGCTGGGCCAGCACCCCGGCTCCCTGCTCGAACGCCTGTCGCCAAGCGGCGACCTGCCCCCCCTGCCCGGCCCGATCACCGCCGGCCTGCCCTCCGACCTGCTCCGGCGCCGGCCCGACGTCCGCATGGCCGAGGCGCAGCTGTTCCCCCAGTTCTCCCTGGCCGGGTCCGTGAACTGGGTGGCCAGCCAATCCGGCGCCTGGCTGACCCGGACGAACCGGTCCTTCGCGGTGGGCCCCCAGGCGAACTGGTCGATCTTCCAGGGGGGCGCGGCCGTTTCCGCCATGCGCGCCCAGGAAGCGGCCCGGGACGCGGCCCTGGCCAATTACCAGACGGCCGTGCTCGGCGCCATCCAGGACGTGGAGAACGCGCTCGTGGCTTTCGGGCAGGAACGGATCCACTGCCAGTCCCTGGAACAGGCGGTGGCCGCCGACCACAAGGCGGTCGACCTGTCGCAGATCCTGTTCCAGGCCGGCCAGACGGATTTCCTGACCGTGATCACGGCCCAGAGGACGCTGTACACCGACGACAGCGCCCTCGCCCTGAGCCGGCAGAACCTGGAGACCGACCTGGTGGCGCTCTACAAAGCCTTGGGCGGGGGCTGGGAAACGGAATCCTGATCGACGGGCTGCAGCACTCCGCACGGCACGCAGCGGCGGAAGTACTTGCCTTTGGCCGTGGACGGGATGAGCCGCATGGGCTGCCCGCAGGCGGCGCAGACCCCCGGGTCCGGCAGGTCCCCGGGCTGGTCCGGCACCCACTGCCCGCACAGCACGCACACCTTGCCCCCGCTCCGGGTGGTGCGCACCGGCCCCCGGCACAGGCGGCAGGTCTCCAGGGGCTTGCCCTCCGCATCGGTGCCGTAGGCCACCCTGCAGTCCGGATCCCGCCCGGAGGCTGAGCACTTGACGTAGTGGGCCCCCTCCCAGGCGCGCAGGCGCAGGTCCGCCCCGCACCGGGGGCAGGGGCCCGCCACGGCGCCCGCGGCGCGGGAGGCCGGGCGGGGGCTCGACGCCTTGATCTGGTCCACCAGTCCGGTCACGAAGGCACGGATCCCCCGCATGAACGCCTCCCGCCCGGTCTCGTCCCGGCGGATGCGCTCCATCTGGGCCTCCCACTCGCCGGTGAGCTGGGGGCTCTTGAGGGCCTCGGCGCGGATGCCGGCGATCAGGTCGACGCCCTTGGGGGTGGGCTGCAGGACGTTGCGCCTGCGTTCCACGTAGCCGCGCTTGAGCAGGGTCTCGATGATGCTGGCGCGGGTGGCGGGGGTGCCCAGCCCGCAGTCCTTCATGGCGCCCTTGAGCTCCTCGTCGTCCAGGTCCTTGCCGGCGCTCTGCATGGCCCCCAGCAGGTCCGCCTCGGTCAGGCGCTTGGGGGGGGAGGTCTGGCCCGCCTTGGGGCACAGCTCCTGGGTGGCCACCGCCTCGTCCTTGGCCACCGGCGGCAGGGCGCCGGAATCCTCGGCCTCCTCGGATTCCTCGCCGGCCCCCTCCTTGGCCTGGTCCTTGGCCCTGGGGTCCTTCCCGGGCCGGCTGTGGGGAGGATCCACTTCGGACCAGCCCAGGGCCTTCACCACCGTGCCGGTCGTCTTGAAAGTCTCCTTGGCGATCCGGGTGATGATGGTCGTCTTGGCCTCGATCCGGTCCGGCCAGTGGGCCGCCAGGAAGCGCCGGGCGATCAGCTCGTAGATGCGCAGGGAGTCCCCTTGCAGGTTGCGGGCCGGGTTCTCGGTGGGCACCAGGGCCGAGTGGTCCTCCACCTCCTTGTCGTTGACGAAGCGCTTGTCCAGCTGCACCGGCCAGCGCTTGCGCAGGTCGGCGACGAACGGGTGCAGGGCCTCCAGCTGGCCCTGGGCGACGGCCTTGATCCAGCCCGGAATCTTCTGGGCGTCCGCCTCGGTGAGGCAGCGGGAGCTGGTGCGGGGGTAGCTGATGAGCTTGGCCTCGTAGAGGCCCTGGGCCACCTCCAGGGTGTGCTCGGCGGTGAGGCCGAAGCGCTTGTTGGCCTCCTTCTGCAGGGCGGTGAGGTCGTACAGGAGCTCGGGCTTCTTCCTCTCGGTGCGGGCGGTGACCGACGCCACCTGGCCCGGCTTGCCCCGGAGGGCTTCGGCCAGGGCCTTGGCCTCCGCCTCGGTGTCGAATCGGTCCACCTCCCTGCCCTCGGCCCTGCGGAACCACTTGCCCCGGTAGCTGCCCTGCTCCGCCTGGAAGCGCGCCCACAGGGTCCAGAAGTCCCTGGGCACGAAGTTCTGGATCTCCAGTTCCCGGTTCACCAGCAGCGCCAGGGTGGGCGTCTGCACCCGGCCCACCGAGTACACTCCCTCGCCCCCGGCCCGGCGCTGGGCCAGGGTCTGGGCCCGGGTGCAGTTGATCCCCACCAGCCAGTCCGCCTCCTGCCGGCAGCGGGCGGCGTCCCTGAGGCCCGAGTACGCTTCGCCGCTCTTCATGGCCCGGTACGCCGCGCGGATGGCCTCGTCGGTGAGGCTGGAGGTCCAGAACCGCAGCACCGGCTTGGCGGCGCCGGCCAGGCGGTAGACCAGGTCGAAGATCAGTTCGCCCTCCCGCCCCGCGTCCGTGGCGTTCACGATCTCGGTCACGTCCTGGCGGTTCATGAGCGCCGCCACGGCCTGGTACTGCTCCCGGGTGGCCTCGATGGGGGCGTAGCGGAAAGGGTCCGGGAAGAACGGCAGGGTGTCCATGCGCCAGGTCTTGAGGGCCGGGTCGTAGCCCTCCGGCGCGAGGGCCTCCACCAGGTGCCCCACGCACCAGGTGACGATCACGCCCTGCCCCTGGATGGCGCTGCGCCCGGAGCCCTGGATGCCGAGGGCGGCGGCGATGGCCCGGCCCATGCTGGGTTTTTCACTGACGATGAGGCGAAGCATGAGCGGGATTCTCCGGGCCAGGGCTATTCTACCCGGCCGGGAGCGCAGCTTCGCCGGAGGTGTAAACTGGGGCCGAGGTCGCACATGGCGTTCACTCCAGGCTCCACCCATGGCCATATGGCCAACATCAACATGACCCCCCTCATCGACGTCATGCTGGTGCTTCTGATCATCTTCATGGTGGCGGCGCCCATGCTCACCACCGGAGTGGACGTGAGCCTGCCCCAGAGCCACACCGGCAAGAACCTGCAGACCGAGGCCCTGACCGTGACCCTGGAGCGGGACGGACGGCTGCAGTTCGAGGACGAGTTCGTCCAGGAGGGCGTGCTCAAGGCCCGGCTGCGCCAGAGGGCGGCCGAGAGCCGGCGGCGCCCGGTGCTGGTGCGGGCCGACCAGAACATTCCCTACGGCCGGGTCATCGCCGTGGTGGACGACATCCGGGACGCGGGGTTCACCCAGGTGGGCTTCGTCACCCAGCCCCTGCCGACCCCGGCCTCCTGAGGCGCCCTTGAGCCAGGAGCTTTACGATTTCCTCCGCCAGCGGGCCCGCATGAAGGGGCTGGGATGGCCGGTGTGCCTGACCTTCAGCCTCGGGTTCCACGCCCTGGTGGTGGCGGCCATCCTCACCACCCCCAAGAGCGCCGCCAAACAGCAGGAGCCCAAGGTCACCTGGGTGAGCCTGCCGGCTGCCAGGCCGGTCGGGCCCCTGGGTGGCTCCGGCCCGATGGAGCAGGGCCACCAGGGGGAGCGCCAGCGCCGGGTGGAGGAAGTGGCGCCCAAGGTCGCCGGGCCCACGGCCCCGGCCCCGGTCACCCCCAATGCCTTCGGCACCCGGCCCACCCGGCCGGCCAAGGGCACCAGCGCCAATCCGGACAGCCTGGGCAAGGCGCCCGTGGCGGCCAAGGGCCCGGCGCCGGTGGCCAACCCGGTGCAAGGCGCCGCCGGGGAGGGGGGGGGCGGCGGCCTCGGGGTGGGTTCCTCCGTCCAGGGCCTCAAGGCCTCCGCCGGGGTGGAGGGCGGCACGGGCCTCATCTCCGACCTGGACCAGGACTTCCCGTTCATCTGGTACCTCCAGCAGATCCAGAACCGGATCACGGGCAACTGGAACCGCCTCTCGTCCGCCACCGGCCGGGTGCAGATCTACTTCCGCATCGGCCGGGACGGCCACATCGAGGGCGCCCGGGTGGAGAGCCCCAGCAGCAACGGCTCCCTGGACCAGAGCGCCCTGCTCGCGGTGCGCCGTTCCGACCCCCTGCCGCCCCTGCCCGAGGGTTCCTCCCTGGGCGTGCGGTTCTGGTTCATCTACTTGGGGAACTGAGCTCCCGGCGCCCCCCGGGGAACCTTCCCCTCCGGGCTTGACCCTGACCGCTGCAGCGAGGTCATGCGGGAACGCGAATTCTGCAAGATTGACTCAATATCATTTACATATATCATATTCGTGCTGCTCGCGCCCAGCGGCAAAGAGGCCGGCAGGTTTCGCGTGGCTTCACCGCCGCCAAGGGGCCCAGAGGCGGCCACGCCACAGGAGGCCACGTCATGACCAGGAAGATCATCGCCGTCGTCGGAGCGACCGGGGCGCAGGGGGGCGGCCTGGTGCGCGCGGTCCTCGCCGATCCCGGGGGGACCTTCGCCGTTCGCGCCCTCACCCGCGCCCCTGCCCAAGCCAAGGGGGCCGCGCTGGCCCGGGCCGGCGCGGAGGTGGCCGCGGCCGACCTGGACGACCCGGCCAGTCTCGCCCAGGCCTTCGCGGGGGCGGACTGCGCCTACTGCGTGACCAATTTCTGGGAGCACTTCTCCCCGGAGCGGGAACTGGCCCAGGCCAGGAACATGGCCCAGGCGGCCAAGGCCGCCGGGGTGGGCCACGTCATCTGGTCCACCCTGGAAGACACCCGCAAGCGGGTGCCCCTGGCGGATGACCGCATGCCGACCCTGAAAGAGCACTACAAGGTGCCCCACTTCGACGCCAAGGGCGCTTCCGACGACTTTTTCCGGCAGGCGGGCGTGCCCACCACGTTCCTGCTCACCTCGTTCTACTGGGACAACCTGATCCACTTCGGCATGGGCCCCGCCTTGGGCGAGGACGGCAAGCTGGGCTTCGTCCTGCCCATGGCGGACCGGAAACTGCCCGGCATCGCCGCCGAGGACATCGGCCGCTGCGCCTACGGCATCTTCAAGCGGGGCGGGGACCTCATCGGCCGCACGGTCGGCATCGCCGGCGAGCACCTCACCGGCGCCGAGATGGCCGCCGCCCTCGCCCGCGCGCTGGGGCGGGAGATCGTCTACCGCTACGTGCCGCCCGAGGTCTACCGGACCTTCGGTTTCCCCGGCGCCGACGACCTCGGCAACATGTTCCAGTACAACCGCGACTTCTCCGAAGCCTTCTGCGCCGCGCGGGACCTGGCCTTCAGCCGGTCGGTCAACCCGGAACTGGCGACCTTCTCCCAGTGGCTGGGCAAGGAAGGGGCGCGGATTACGGTCGGGTAGAGCCCGATCGTTCCATTTCGCCGGATGAAACCTTTACCGGGGATTTCGTATTCAAGTTCAAGTCGCCAGCCTCCCGGCGAAGGTACTGCGATGGAACCCGTTTTCTGCAATCTGGCCGTCGGGGCGCTGACCCTCGCCCTCCTGGGAGCGGGTTCGCTCCTGCTGGCCATGAGCCGCCGGATCCGGGAGAACGAGGCGAAGGTCCGCAGGCTGAACCGCACCTTGCGATCCATCCGGGAATGCGACAAGGCCCTGGTCCTGGCCAAGGACGAGCCGGGCCTCCTGAAGGACGTCTGCAGGATCCTGATCGAGGAAGGCGGGTATCGGCTGGTCTGGGTGGGCTACGCCGAACAGGACGAGGACCGCACGGTGCGCCCCGTGGCCCAGGCAGGATTCGAGGTCGGGTACCTGGAAGGCCTGCGTGTCACCTGGGCGGACGACGAGTACGGACGGGGGCCGACCGGCATAGCCATCCGCACCGGCCGGCCGAGTGTGGCCCGGGACATCCTGACCGACCCCAATTTCGCCCCGTGGCGCCAGCCTGCTTTGCGCCGGGGATTCGCTTCCGGCATCGCGCTCCCCCTGTTGTCCGGAGCCGCCGCCTTCGGCGTCCTGGCCGTCTATTCCGGCCAGACCGAAGCTTTCGACGCCGAGGAGACCGCACTGCTGGCCGAGTTGGCCGGCAGCCTGGGCTACGGAATCCTCGCCCTGCGGGACCGGGAGGCCAAGGAAAAGGCCCAGGGGGAGCGCCGCCACCTGGAAGCCGAGCTCCTTCACCTGCAGCGGATCCAGGGCATCGGCCGGCTGGCGGGAGGCATCGCCCATGCCATGAACAACGTGCTCGCCGCCATCATGGCCGTGGCGGACGTGATCAAGGACGGGAAGGAGGATCCAGCCGCAAAGGCGGAGCTGATCCTGGAGGCCACCCGGCGGGGACGGGACCTGGTGAAGGGGCTGCTGGATTTCGCCAGGAAGGAAGTCCAGGCGGCGGAGCCCGTGGACCTGAACCGCCTGGTGCGGCAGGAAGCGGGAATCCTCGCCAGCACGACCCTGAACCGGATCCGGGTGGACCTCGACCTGGACGAGAACCTCCCCAGGCTCCTGGGCTCCAGCCTGGCGATCGCCACGTCGCTCATGAACCTGTGCGTCAATGCGATGGATGCGATGCCCGCGGGGGGCGTCCTCAGCCTGCGCACCCGCGAGGACCAGCGGGGAATCCTCCTGGAGGTGGAAGATACCGGCCACGGCATGGCCCCGGAGGTGCTGGACCGCGCCGTGGAGCCCTTCTACACCACCAAGCCCACGGGCAAGGGCACCGGCCTGGGCCTGGCGGTGGTGTTCGGCACCGTCCAGGCCCATGGCGGGACCCTGGACATCCGCAGCCAGCCGGGGCAGGGAACCTGCGTCCGGATCCGGTTCCCGGCGCTGGCCATCCTCCCGCTCCAGCCCGCGGCTCCCGAGCCTCCGGCCGCAAGGTTCCCAGGCCTGCGCCTGCTCCTGGTGGACGATGATCCCCTGGTCCGGGAAACCACCCGCATGGTTCTCATCCGGTTGGGACACGAGGTGGCGGTGGCCGCCGACGGCTACGAAGCCATCCTGCGGGTGGAGCAGGGACCGCCCTGGGATGCCGTGCTGCTGGACCTCAACATGCCGGGCCTGGATGGCCTGGAAACCCTGCGCAGGATCCGCGCCAGCCGGCCGGGCACCCCGGTCCTGGTGACGTCCGGATACGTGGATGACTGGACCCGGGAACAGCTGGGTATGCACCAGCCGATGACCATCGTGGCCAAGCCGTGCCCCATGGGCCAGCTGCAGACGGCGCTGGCGCGGCTGGTCGGGGGCGCCCGGGACGGCTTGTTCTCCCCGCCGGGAACGCTTCCACCCGCTTGAGCCGGGCCTGCTGCTCCTCGGCCCGGGCGCGCGTCCTGGCCACGATGCTGAACCGCTCGGGAAAAATTAGTTCTGTTCTGTTTTTTTTCGTGTATTCTTCCCAGATCCCGTTCCCCATCCGCTACCAGTGGCGCAGGGGGTTGTCAGGTCAAAAAATCGTCTTAGTACTACCCTGACCGGAGTTCCCCTTACCGTTACATCTTCGAAGGCTACTTGCCGCCCAGGACGGGCCGCCCGTACCGGGTCGTTTTTGAGATCACTGATGAGCAGGAAATTCTGCCGGTCGCATGCTGGTGAATAAAGGATCGGGCTTTCACCCGAGCCAGGCAGGAAACCCATAAGGACTAACCCCCATGCCCCCAAAAAAATCGCTCGAGCATGCCCTGGAAAGAGGAAAGCTGAGGACCCGGCCAGCTTCAGAGATCCAAAAGGATTTGGAAGAAACCATCCAATGGGCCGAGCAGGTGGCCAGGGCCTATCCCATCAAGGTGCGCCGGGGTCGCCCACCCAAGGGCGGTCCTGGCGGACCCAGCCGTTCGGTGACGGTGCGTTTCCCGCCAGACGAAGCCCAGCGTGTCCTGGCGTCGGCAATGGCCATGGGGCTGAGCCTCTCGGAATTCGTGCGGGCCGCCGCCTTCAAGGCCGCAACCTCCAGGCCGAAGCCGGCGGGGAATTAGTAGCCCGCGTCGAACGGACCTCACCTCGCCTATCGAATCGGACTAGCAGCTCTCCATCGGAACTTCCATGTGCCGGCGCTGCTTGACCAGGAGCAGAGTGCTCCCGTTGCCGTCGGTTTCCATGGACACCGAATCCATCACCTGCTTCATGAAATAGACCCCCCGCCCGCAGGGCTTGAGCAGGTTCTCGGCCAGGTTGGGATTGGGCAGGCGTTCCAGGTTCACCCCCTGGCCGGTGTCCGTGATGCGGATCTCCAGACGGCTGGCCAGGGGCGTGAAGGTGACCTGGATGGGCTTGCGCTTGTCCAGCTTGTTGCCGTGGCGCATGGCGTTGCCGATGCCCTCCTGGATGGCCAGCCACAGCCGTTCCCCGTCCTCGTGGGAGAAATTCATGTGCTTGAGCAGTTCCGAGCCCACCACCTGGATCAGGTCGATGAACCGCAGGTCCGTGTTGCAGGTGAGGGTGACGGGTTGAAGCGGGGCAACGGGCATGTCCAAATATCCTTGGGAAGGTTGATCCCAACCACAAAGTTACTGGGAAACCGGGTTGGACGGGTATAGAAATATCCAAACCGGCCTTGGCAGGGGTGTCCGTCCGGCGTTAGACTGCATGCTTGACCATAGAGGTCAAGATTCGGAGTCCCCATGAAGGTGATCGTGGCCAAGACCGCCGGCTTCTGCTGGGGCGTGCGCAGGGCCATGGACGCCGTGCTGGAGGCCTCCGCCCGGGGCAGCGAGGGCACGGTGCAGACCCTCGGCCCCCTGATCCACAATCCCCAGGCCCTGGAACTCATCCGCCGGCGGGGGGTCACGGTGGCCGAGACCCCCGGGGCGGTCCAGGCCGGCACCGTGGTGATCCGGGCCCACGGCATCCCCATCCAGGACCTGCGGGGGCTCAAGGAGCGCAGCCGCAAGGGGGAACTGCAGATCGTCAACGCCACCTGCCCGGAGGTGGCCAAGGTCCACAGCCGGATCAAGAAATGGAGCCCCAAGGGCTATTTCGTGATCATCCTGGGCACCCACGGCCACGCCGAGAGCGTCGCCCACCAGAGCTTCGCCCAGAACGGCTCGGTGATCGTCTCCACCATGGAGGAGGCCCGGGCCCTCACCGACGAGCAGCTGGCCAAGGCCCTGGTGGTGGCCCAGACCACCTTCACGGTCAAGGATTTCCAGGCCATCACCGACTACCTCCGGGGACGCAGCGGCGCCTGCATCGTGGAGAACACCATCTGCGAGGACACCTGGACCCGCCAGGAGGAAGCCCGGGAGATCGCCGAGGCGGTGGACTACGTCATCGTGGTGGGGGGCAAGTTCTCCTCCAACACCAAGCACCTGGCCGAGCTGGCCCAGCGCATGGGCAAGCCGGTGCAGTTCGTGGAGACCGCCGCGGAGCTGGACCTGCAGGCGTTCCGGGGCTCCGAGACGGTGGGGGTCATGGCCGGGGCCTCCACCCCCACCTGGCTGGTGGAGGAGGTGGTGGACGTGCTGCAGCAGCACGGCGGTTCCAGCCGGGCCCACCGGTTCCGCAATCCCGCCTTCACCGTGCCCCTGAAGCTGGCGGTGGGCGCCGGGGTGCTGACCCTGGGCATCGGCCACTGGACCGGCCTGCCGTTCACCTGGCGCTACCCGGCCATCACCACGGCCTATGCCCTGGCCATGTACCTCCTGACCCCGTACCTGGATCCCCTGGGACTGGGCTCCAAGGGCCCCGGGCGCGCCCGGCTGCTGGAGCGCAGCCGTCACGCCATGGTGTGGACCGCCTGGGTGTCCCTGGTGGCGGCCTTCGCCCTGGCCTCGTCCCTGGGGGTGGGCTCGCTGCTGGTGGTGGGCGGCGCCACCCTGTTCGGCCTGGGCTACAAGCGCAAGCTGCGCATCGGCAGCACCGACCTCAGCCTCAAGTCCATCCCCGGCTCCAAGGAGGTGCTGGTGGCCCTGGCCCTGGCGGTGGTGGCCCTGGCCCTGCCCATGTGGCACGACGGCCGGCCCTGGGACCTGCGGGCCTGGGCCGGGGTGCTGCTGGTGAGCGCGCTGGTGTTCGCCCGCACCGCCTCCTACAACCTCAAGGATATGCAGAACGACCAGATCCTTGGGCGGGAGACCCTGCCCATCCTGTTCGGCCGGCGGGTGACCAAGATCCTGCTGGTGGCCTTCCTGGCGGTGGCCCTGGGCGCCACCCTGGCGGTCACCCTCCTGGAGCCCGGCCCCCATCCCTGGCTCAGCGCCCTTATCCTCACCGCCTGCGCCTGCTACCCGGCCTTCCACCTGTGGTTCTTCCACGAGCGTTTCTCCGCCGGCAAGCACCGGTTCGAGCCCTGGGTGGAGACCAGCTTCTACCTGGCGGGATTGCTGGCCTTGCTCTGAGCCTCCAGGAGCCTGTCCAAGTCATGGGTCCGGGTCCCCCCAAGGCGCCCGTGGTTCGTCGTCGCCGACGCTGATTACGGGGGCGGCTCCCTCCTGCGCCGATCACCTCAGGCTCCGGTCCGGGGTTCTCATCGCCTCGCCGGTTCGGTGGCAGGCTCAGGACGGCAGGATCGAAAGCGGCCCATGCGGGGTAAGGTTTGTCTTGCTGGTACGAGAAGGGATGTATGGCCAAGCGTTTCCGGCCCTGGGACCCCAAGCAGGAATCCGGCGGTGCTAGGGTGGTACGGCCTGGAGGTGAACCATGGCCCGTAACCCCGACCGCCCTTGGGTGGTCATTACTGGCTGCTCGTCCGGCATCGGCCTGGAACTGGCACGCGCCTGCCGGGAAGCGGGCTGGGGGGTGGCGGCCACCGCCCGGTCCCTGGCCACCCTGGACGGCCTGGCCGACGGTCCCGACCTGGTGCGCCTGGAGCTCGACGTGACCCGTCCGGACACCATCGCCGCCGCCGCGGCCGCCCTCCGGGACCGGCGCCTCACCGCCCTGGTGAACAACGCCGGCTACGGGTGCATGGGCCCCCTGGAATGGATCGAGCCCGAAGCCCTGCGGGCCCAGCTGGAAACCAACGTGGTGGGCCTGCACGCGGTCACCCGGGCGTTCCTGCCCCTGATCCGGCGCCACGCCGCCCCCGGGGCGGGGCGGATCGTGCACGTGGCCTCGGTGCTGGGACGCATGAGCGTGCCCATGGCCGGGGCCTACTGCGCTTCCAAGCACGCCGTGGTGGCCCTGGGGGAAGCGCTGCGCCTGGAAGTGGAGCCGGAGGTGCGGGTGATCCTGGTGGAACCCGGGGCCATCCGGTCGGAATTCCGGGACACCATGGTGCGCACCCTGGGCGACGCTCCCGACCGGGTCAAGGGCACCCGGTTCGAGCCCGCCCTGCGCCACTACCTGGAACGGGGCCTGGTGGCCGGACATGGACTGCCCGCCCAGGTCTGCGCCCGGCGCATCCTCGCGGCCATGTCCCGCCGGCATCCCCCCCACCGGGTGGTGATCGGACCGGACGCGCACTGGGCCAATCTCGCCAAGGCCCTGCTGCCGGAGTGCCTGTGGGAATGGGGCGTGCGCCGGGCGTTCGGGATCGGCGGCTAGAAAAACGGTCTATCCTTGCAGGGCAGCCAGGAAAGGACCGCCCCCCGCCATGAGCGAAGACCGCCTTTATCTCATCGATGCCTTCAGCCTCATTTTTCGCGCCTACTACGGCAGCATGCGCCTGAAGAACGGCGCCGCCCTCACCATGGCCCGCATGCTCCTGGCCCTGGTGAACCAGCACCGGCCGTCCCACATGGCCTGCGTCTTCGACCGTCCGGAGCCCACCTTCCGCCACCAGATCTACCCCCAGTACAAGGCCAACCGCGCCGAGATGCCCGAGGACCTGCGCCCGCAGATCCCCATGATCCGCAACCTGGCCGCGGCCCTGAACATCCCCATCGTGGAGCTGTCCGGGTACGAGGCCGACGACGTGATGGGCACCCTGGCCCGCCTGGCGGCGGCCCGGGGGCTGCCCGCGGTCATCGTCAGCCCGGACAAGGACCTCCTCCAGCTGGTGGACGACGCGGACCGGATCCAGGTGCTCAACAACCGGGACGGGGAGGTCTGGATCGACCGGGCGGGGGTCAAGGAGCGCTTCGGGGTCTGGCCGGAGCAGGTGGTGGACGTGCTCACCCTCATGGGCGACGCCAGCGACAACGTGAAGGGGGTGGAGGGCATCGGCGAGAAGGGCGCGCGGGAACTCCTGGAGCAGTACGGCACCCTGGACAACCTCCTGGCGCACCGGGCGGAACTCAAACGCAAGGCGCACCGGGAGGGGCTGGAGGCGGCCCTGGACCGCCTGCCCCTGGTGAAGCGCCTGGTGACGGTGGTGACCGACCTGGAGCTGCCCCTGGGCCTGGACGACCTGGCCTACCCGGGCGTGGATCCGGCCCAGGCCCGGGCCGCCTTCAAGCTGCAGGGGTTCGAGGCCCTCACCAAGGAATTCACCGCCGTGGGCGCGGCCGCCCCGGTGACCGGGGCGGCGCGGGTGTACCGGGTCGCCGCCGGGACCGCCGACCTGGAGGCGGCGGTGGCCGCATGCCGCCAGGCGGGGAGGTTCGGCCTGGACACCGAGACCACCAGCCTGGACCCCACCCGGGGCCACATCGTCGGCCTGAGCCTGGCCTGGAAGCCCAACGAAGGCCTGTACGTGCCCCTGGCCCACCTGAAGCCGGGCGCCCAGGCGGAGGATGGGGCCCTGCCCGGGCTGCTCCCGGACACCGGGCTGCCCGAGGCGCTCCTGGACCTGCGCGGCGATCCGGCGGCGTTCTTCGACCAGCTGGCGCCGTACCTGGACCCCCGCAACCTCCCCTTCCGGGAGGCGGCGCGCGCGCTGGGCCCCCTGTTCCGGGACCCGGCGGTGGCCAAGGCCGGGCAGAACCTCAAGTACGACCTGCAGGTGCTCAAGCGCCACGGCCTGGAGGTGAGGGGGCTGGGCGGCGACAGCATGGTCCTGAGCTTCCTGATCGAATCCAGGTTGCGCCACAACCTGGACGACCTGGCCTCCCGGCACCTGGACCTGCGCCCCATCCCGTTCGAGGCGGTGGTGGGCAAGGGCAAGGGGCAGAAACGCTTCGACCAGGCGGACTTCGACCAGGCGGTGCAGTACGCGGCCGAGGACGCGGACCTGGCCCTGCAGCTGTGCCGCGTCCTGGAGCCCCTGCTGGCCGCCCCGGCCCTGCAGGCCCTGTACCGCAGGGTGGACCTGCCCCTGGTGGAAGTGCTGGCGGACCTGGAGCTGAACGGGGTGCGCGTGGACCTGGACGTGCTCGCCCGGCTGGCGCAGGACATGCGCGTCCAGCGGGACGCCGCCGAGGCCCGGGCCATCCAGCTGGCCGGGGAGCCCTTCAACCTCAACAGCCCCGGGCAGCTGGGGCGGATCCTCTACGAGAAGCTGGGCCTGCCGGTGCTCAAGCGCACCGACAAGACCAAGGCCCCGGCCACCGACGAGGACGTGCTCTCGGACCTGGCCCGGCGGGAGGACGGGGAGATCGCCCAGGTGCTGCTGCGCCACCGGCAGATGCAGAAGCTGCTGGGCACCTACGTGGAGGCCCTGCCGGCGCTGGTGAACCCGGTCACCGGGCGGCTGCACACCCGCCTGCACCAGGCGGCGGTGGCCACCGGGCGCCTGGCCTCCTCGGACCCCAACCTGCAGAACATCCCGGTGCGCACCGAGGAGGGCCGGCTGATCCGCTCGGCCTTCGTGCCCGAGCCCGGGTGGCGGCTGCTGGACGCGGACTACAGCCAGATCGAGCTGCGGGTGGTGGCCTCCCTGGCCCAGGACCCCACCCTGCTGGGGGCGTTCCAGCGCAACGAGGACATCCACCGGCGCACCGCCTCGGAGGTGCTGGGGCTGCCCATGGCCCAGGTGACCCCGGACCAGCGCAGCGCCGCCAAGGCGGTGAACTTCGGGCTCCTGTACGGCCAGGGGGCCTACGCCCTGTCGGCCAGCCTGGGCATCCCGTTCCGGGAGGCCAAGCAGTTCATCGAGCGGTACTTCGAGCGCATGCCCAAGGTGGCCGAGTGGATCGAGGGCACCAAGGCCCGGGCCCTGGAGGAAGGCCTGGTGCGCACCCTGTGGGGCCGGGTGCGGCGCATCCCCGACCTGCAGTCCCCCAACCAGGGACTCAAGGCCCAGGCCCTGCGGGAAGCGGTGAACACGGTGGTGCAGGGCACCGCCGCCGACCTCATGCGCCGGGCCATGGTGCGGTTCCATGCGGCCCTGGACGGCGCCCACCTGCGCGCCCGCCTGCTCCTTCAGGTACACGATGAATTACTAGTTGAAGCCCCCCCGGAAGAGGTGGACACCGCGTCCGCCCTCCTGCGGGACGCCATGGAAGGAGCCGACGACCTGGTGCGCCTGGACGTGCGCCTGGCGGCGGAAGTGCGTCCCGGCGCCAACTGGCTGGAATGCAAGTGATACCCTAAGCCTTCTTGGAGGAAACCGCCATGCCCCGTCCCCCCATCCTGCCCCTCATCGACTGGAAGACTGTGTTCGCCTCGGGCCTGGAGTACGCCGCCTGGATCGCCGCCGGCGAGTCCCCGGAGAACCGGGAGAAGATGGAGACCCTGCGCGCCGCCCAGGACCTGGAGCCCCAGGTGGCCGCCCACCTGGGCGCCCTGCCCCGCCCGGTCCACGTGGTGGCCATCGCCGAGGACTGGTGCGGCGACGTGGTGCGGCACGTGCCGGTGCTGCAGCGCCTGGCGGAGGCGGCCCCCAACCTGAAGGTGCGCTACATCTCACGCCAGCAGTGGCCGGACGTGTTCGCGCGCTTCCTCACCAACGGCGGCGAAGCCATCCCCAAGTTCATCTTCCTGAGCGAGGCCTTCGTGGAGTGCGGCAACTGGGGCCCCATGCCCGCCAACACCCGGGAGCTCATCGCCCGGGGCAAAGCCGCCGGCAACGTCGCCGCCGCCCGCAAGAAAGTGCACACCTATTACGAAGCAGACCCGGACCGGCGCCTCGTGGTGGAGGAACTGCTGCATCTGGTCGACACCGCGGTCACCCGGGAACCCTGAACCCGCGGCCGCCGGGTCACAGCGCCTTGAGCGCCGCCAATTCGTTGGGGGTGCAGTGGCGCCATTGCCCGGGCTTCAGGTACGGGTCGTCCAGGGGTCCGAACTGGATCCGGCGCAGCTTGGCCACCGGGTGCCCCACCGCCGCGAACATGCGGCGGATCTGCTGGTTCTTGCCCTCCACCAGGGTGACCCGCAGCCAGGGGTTGTCGGCCCGCTCCGCCACCTCCACGCTGCAGGGCTTCAGGCGCCGGCCGTCCAGGCGGAAGCCGGCCCGGAACTCGTCCAGGGTCTCGGCCGCGGGGGTGCGGTGCACCTTCACCAGATAGACCTTGGGCACATGGTTCTCGGGGTCCATGAGCCGCTCCGCCAGCGCCCCGTCGTTGGTGAGCAGCAGCAGGCCCTCTGAATTGAAATCCAGGCGCCCCACCGGGTAGACCCGTGTGGCCACCCCCGGCAGCAGGGCCATCACCGTGGGGCGGCCCTCATCGTCCTTGACGGTGGTGACGTAGCCCTTGGGCTTGTTCAGCAGCAGGTAGACCAGGGGCTCCCGGGCGATGGGCTGCAGGTCCACGGTGATGGTGTCCCGGTCCGGGTCGGCCCGGGTGCCCAGCTCCGTGACGGTGACCCCGTTCACCTGCACGCGCCCTTCCAGGATGACGGCTTCGCAGGCCCGGCGGGACGCCACGCCGGACGCCGCCAGGATCTTCTGCAGGCGCTCCCCGGTCCGGGCCTGACCCCGGGGACGGGCACCGCTGGGCGGGCGCTTGTATGGTTTATCGGATGGCTGCCGCCCGGGGGCCGGGACCGGAAGGCCGGGAGTTGGCCGCTTGGCCGTTCCCTTGAACCCCGCCGTCCGGTTCCCGCCCGGGCGCGCCCTCTGGGCGTGCCCTTGGCTTCCTGGAACGCCGGTCCTTGGCTTGCCTGATCCGGACACCTGCCTGGCCATGGTTCCCCCTCCGGCGTCTCCCGACGCGAACCTTTCATTGTGCCACAGGCACGAGCCTTTTTCCGTCTTTGATTTGCCAAGTGGGAACTTGTCACATGCCTTCGCCAGGAGCCCTGGGTCCAAGGATTTGCCCAAGCCAATGGCCCCCCTTCGCGGTAGTCTGAAGATTCTTACGGCGTTTTTTCGCGAGGTGTACATGACAAAGACTGGAAGCACCACCACGGTCAAGCACGTCTATTGTTTCGGCGGCGATCGCAATGAAGGCAGCGCCAAGATGCGCAACCTCCTGGGCGGCAAGGGCTGCAACCTGGCCGAGATGGCCGGCCTGCAGATCCCCGTCCCACCGGGCTTCACCGTCACCACGGAAGTCTGCTCCCTCTACATCAAGGCCGGCCGGCAGTTGTCCCAGGACGTGCAGGACCAGGTGCTGGACGCCCTCAAGTGGCTGGAAGGCAACCGCGGCCGCAAGCTGGGCGATGCCCAGAACCCCCTGCTGGTGTCCGTCCGTTCCGGCGCCCGGGTGTCCATGCCCGGCATGATGGACACGGTCCTGAACCTGGGCCTCAACGACCAGACCGTCGAGGGCTTGGCCAAGGCCGCCAACAACCCCCGCTTCGCTTACGATTCCTATCGCCGGTTCATCATGATGTACTCCGACGTGGTGCTCGGGGTGCACAAGGACCACTTCGAGCACGAGATCGAGCAGCTCAAGGCCAGGACCGGCAAGAAGCTGGACACGGACATCACCGCCGAGGAGTGGAAGGGGCTGTGCGGCGTGTTCAAGGCCATCGTCCAGAAGGAACTGGGCAGGCCCTTCCCCCAGGATCCCATGGAGCAGTTGTTCGGCGGCATCCGCGCCGTGTTCGACAGCTGGGAGACCGAGCGCGCGGTCATCTACCGGCGCCTGAACAAGATTCCCGACGACTGGGGCACCGCCGTGAACGTCCAGACCATGGTGTTCGGCAACATGGGCGACGACTGCGGCACCGGCGTGGCCTTCACCCGGGACCCGGGCACCGGCGAGGCGTACTTCTACGGCGAATATCTCATCAACGCCCAGGGCGAGGACGTGGTGGCCGGCGTGCGCACCCCCCAGCCCATCACCCTGCAGCAGGCCGCCGGCACCGGCCTCAAGAGCCTCGAAGAAGCCATGCCCGCCGCCTTCAAGGAGCTGCTGGCCACCTGCAACCGGCTGGAGAAGCACTTCACCGACATGCAGGACCTGGAGTTCACCATCGAGCGGGGCAAGCTGTTCATGCTCCAGACCCGCAACGGCAAGCGCACCGCCCTGGCCTCCATCCGCATCGCCATCGACCTGGTGAAGGAAGGCCTGATCGACGCCAAGACCGCCCTGACCCGCGTCGACCCGGACAGCCTGAACCAGCTGCTGGCCCCGGTGTTCGACCCCAAGGAGAAGATTTCCTTCAAGAAGGACGGCAAGCTCATGACCAAGGGCCTGAACGCCGGCCCCGGAGCCGCCGCCGGCCGCGTCGCCCTGAGCGCCGAGCAGGCCGAGGAGCTGGCCAAGTCCGGCCCGGTGGTCCTGTGCCGCACCGAGACCTCCCCTGAGGACCTGGCCGGCATGGTCGCCGCCAAGGGCATCCTCACCGCCCGGGGCGGGATGACCTCTCACGCCGCGGTGGTGGCCCGGGGCATGGGCAAGCCGTGCGTCTGCGGCGCCTCCGCCGTGAGCATCGACCTCAAGGCCGGCACCCTCAGCGTCGGCGGCACCACCCTCAAGGCCGGCGTGGACTTCATCTCCATCGACGGCTCCACCGGCGAAGTGTTCGCCGGCAAGCTGAGCGCCCACCCCTCGGAAGTGAACCAGGTGCTGGTGGAGAAGCACCTCAAGGGCGAGGACAGCGAGCTGTTCCAGCGCTTCAAGACCATCATGAACTGGGCCAACGAAGTGCGCCGGCTCAAGGTCCGCACCAACGCCGACACCCCCAACGACGCCACCGTGGCCCGGGCCTTCGGCGCCGAGGGCATCGGCCTGTGCCGCACCGAGCACATGTTCTTCGAGGGCGAGCGCATCATCGCCGTGCGCCAGTTCATCCTGGCCAAGGACCTGGAGGCCCGCAAGGCCGCCCTGGCCAAGCTGCTGCCCATCCAGCGCCAGGACTTCGAGGGCATCTTCACCGCCATGAACGGCCTGCCGGTGACCGTGCGCCTGCTGGATCCTCCGCTCCACGAGTTCGTGCCCCACGACCAGGCCGGCCAGGCCGAGATGGCCAAGGTCATCGGCGTGAGCGCCGAGGAAGTGCAGCACCGGGTCGAGAAGCTCAGCGAGTTCAACCCGATGATGGGCCACCGCGGCTGCCGCCTGGGCATCACCTACCCCGAGCTCATCCGCATGCAGATGCGGGCCATCGCCGAGGCCGCCCTCAACGTCGGCAGGAAGGGCATCCAGGCGGTGCCGGAAGTGATGGTGCCCCTGATCGGCACCCTCAAGGAGCTGGCCTACACCAAGAACGAGATGCTGCAGGAGATCGAGGCGGTCAACCAGGAGCAGGGGTCCAGCTTCACCTGCCCCATCGGCACCATGATCGAGATCCCGCGCGCCGCCATCACCGCCGACAAGATCGCCGAGGAGGCCGAGTTCTTCTCCTTCGGCACCAACGACCTGACCCAGATGGGCTTCGGCTTCTCCCGGGACGACTCAGGCTCCTTCCTGCCCGAGTACGTGGCCAAGAAGATCCTCCCCGATGATCCCTTCCAGACCCTGGACCAGGAAGGCATCGGCCAGCTGGTGCAGATCGCCTGCGAAAAGGGCCGCGCCACCCGCCCGAACATCAAGCTGGGCGTGTGCGGCGAGCACGGCGGCGATCCCGCGTCGGTGAAGTTCTTCCACCGCACCGGGCTGGCCTACGTGAGCTGCAGCCCGTACCGGGTGCCCATCGCCATCCTGGCGGCGGCCCAGGCGGTGCTGGAAGAAAAGAAGTAGCCGGCAGCCGCCGGCACGCGCCAAGGCGGGGGCGGCAAGCCCCCGCCTTGCCATTTCAAGCAAATTCCAGAAATGTCACACCCGGGCCCTGGCCGGGCCTTGGCCGGACCGCATAATCCCAATGCTGTCCGGGATCGAGGTTGCACCATGGTCATTCTGGAATTTCGCAGGCTCGAGGCTTTTCAGGACGCCGCCAGCACGCTGGAAGGCATCAAGGTCCCGTTCCATGCGGAAGTGTCGGACGTGGATTTCCGCCCGCACCGGGTCTGGCTGTTCCCGGAAGACTTCCATTCTCCGGACCAGCAGAAGGCCCTGGCGAGGGTGCGCCTGCTGGAGAAGAAGGACCGGGTGCGGAGCGCCGCCATGGCTTTGCCGAACCTGGCGGATCCCCTGTAGCCGTGCGAAACCTGCGGGAGTTCGCCGGCCGTCAGGGATGCCCGGCCAGGAACCGGGCATAGTCCATGTCCACCCCTTGAATGTGGCTGATGAACACGGCCTGCAGTTGCCCGGGCAGTTGGGCCAGCGGAGGGGACTCGGGGGAACTGTAGTCGCTCAGCAAGGTGTGGCACTTTTCGATCAGTACTTCGTGCTCGGCCCGGTGAGGAAGCAAATGGGGGTAGCCCCGGCGCTCCATGAGCAGCTCCTCATCACGGAAGTGTTCCAGGGTCATGGTCTCCAGCTGCTTCAGGCGCGCGCCGAGGGTCTCCAGGGGGAAGGGGCCCTCCAGGCTCTCCTGCAGGCGCTGGAGGGCATAGAAGATGCGCACGTGCTGGCTGTCCATCTCGTCCACGCCGATGTGGCACACGGCCTTCACGGAGGGCGGCAGGACGGTCGTTCCGGGCTCGGGGTCCAGGGTCATGAAACTATTGTAAATCCCAATACCTCATCTTGGGAATGCCCGCGTCGGTCATCGGGAGCGGTACGATACAGGCCATGACCACGCGCCCTTCCCTGCTTCTGGCCGCCTTTCCCCCTGAGCTGGCGGGACTGGACGACCATCCTCCCGCCGGATGGCAGGTGGCTTGCACGGGGGTGGGCGCCTTGACCGCCGCCGTGGCCACCGCCGGCCTGCTGACCCGGTGGATGCCCCGGCGGGTCCTGTTCGTGGGCACCTGCGGCGCCTACGACGACCGCTTCCGCACCGGGGACCGGGTGCGGGCCGCCGAGGCCCTGGCGGTGGCCCTGGACCTGCTGGAGGGCCGGGCCTGCCGGCCGGAACTGGAGACGCACCGGTGGGCGGCCACCTGGGACGGCCCGTGCGGGCCCCTGCCGTTCCAGGCCTGCCCGGTGGCGGTGCCTCCGGGGGTCACCCGCACCCTGGAGGGCGCCCGCATCCTGGCCGCCCTTGCCCCGGTGGAGCACCTGGAGCTCACCGGGGTGTTCGCCGCCTGCCATGGGGCCGGCATCCCCTGCGGCGCGGTCCTGGGCGTGGCCAACCGGGTGGGGCCTGAGGCCCACCGGGAGTGGCGGGCCAACCACCAGCGGGTGAGCCGGGAACTGCGGGACGCCCTGCGGGACCAGGGGGTTCTCTAGGAGCCTGACCATGTATTATTCGGCCCCGCGTCGACGTCCAGACCCGTGCATATCGTGCGCAAGGCCCGCAGGAGGTAGTGGTGCTACCTGCAAGGGCCTTGCACACGAGAGGCGCGGGTCTGGACGTCGACCCTCCGGGCTGGTGGCAGCGGGCCCAGCCATGCTGCGTCACGCTCCTCGGAGGTATAACCTATACCCCCTTCGTCGCCTTCCTTGCCTGGCTAGGCCATCTTTGCACCACTTAGGTCCACTCAATGTGGACCTAAGTGATGCAAAGATCACCAGCGCGGGGCCGAATAATACATGGTCAGGCTCCTAGATGCGCGTGCTCATCGCAGGTTGCGGATGGCTGGGCGCGGCGGTGGCCGCGCGCCTCCTGGCCAGGGGCGACCAGGTGCTGGGCGTGCGCCGGGATGCGGCCCGGGCCGAGGCCCTGCGCCCTCTGGGGGTGGAGCCCCTGGTCCTGGACCTGGCGGATCCCGCCTCGGCCTCGGCCATCCCGCCGGGGGTGGACGCCATCCTGGCCCTCCAGTCGGCCTCCCGGGACACCGAGGACGCCTACCGCCGGACCTATCTCCAGGCTGGCCAGGTGCTGCTCCAGGCGGCGCGCCGCCTGGGAGTCCGGGCCCTGGTCTACACCGGCTCCACCGGCGTGTTCTCCCACCGGGACGGCTCGGACGTTGAGGAAACCACCCCGCTCCGGCCCGGATCCCCTTCCGCCCAGGCGCTGGCGGACACGGAAGGGCTGTACCTGGACGCGGCCCGGTCCGGCTTTCCGGCCCGGGTCCTGCGCCTGTCCGGCCTGTACGGCCCGGGGCGGGCCTGGATGGTGGCGCGCGTGCGCAGCGGCGCCATGGCCCTGGGCCCCGGCGACGAGGCCTGGGTCAACGCCTGCCACCGGGACGACGCGGCGGCGGCGGTGCTGGCGGTCCTGGACCGGGGCCGGGACGGGGCCGTGTACCATGCCACCGACGCCCAGGCCATGCGCCGCCGGGACGTGGTCCAGTGGGTGGCGGCGCGCCTGGGGATCGAACCCGCCCGCTCGGCAACGCCCTGGACCGGCCCCAACCGCCGCATCCGGGGAGAGCGCACCCGGGCGGAGCTGGGCCTCGCCCTGGCCTGGCCGTCCCTGCGGGAGGGCCTGGAACCCCTTCTGGATTGACTCTGGTCATCCACCCGCGAAAGGGCATCCCCCGTCGCAGGAACCTCCCGTGGCGCAGGGCGGCGCCTCCACGGGCCCCGCGGCCGCGCTGGCCAGGGCCGGAACCGAAAGCTGGCGGCGCATGCCCGCCGGGGCCCCGCAGGCCTGGCAGGCGTGGTGTTCCGGGGCGGAGAGGGACTCGAGGACTTCCTCGCTCCGGCCGCAGGCTGCACATCGATACTCGTATAAAGGCATGGTTGGCACCCAAGGCTGCTGACGCTTTCAAGTGTAGAACGTACCGCGGCTTCCCGATCGCCCTGGGGACGGCCGGAACGCTCAGTCGGGCCCGCCCCCGGCCCGCAGGAACCACCGGGCCCCATCCCCCGCCTCCACCCGCCATCCTCCTTCCGCCGCCTCCACCCGCACCCCCAGGCGGGTGCCGGTGACGTAGACCCTGGCTCCCCCCGAGCGCAGGGCGGCCATGGCTTCGCCGTGGGGGTGGTCGAAGAGGTTGCGGCGGCCGGCGGAGACCAGCGCCAGGCGCGGGCCCAGGGCCTGCACCCAGGCCGGGCTGGAAGCGCTCCGGCTACCGTGGTGGCCGGCCTTGAGCAGGCGGGAGCGGGCCCCGGCCCCCGGGTCGCCCAGAGCCAGCAGGTCGCGTTCCTGCACCTCCAGCGCGTCGCCCATCAGCCACAGTTCCCGGTCCCGCCAGCGCACCCGCAGCACCGCCGAGACCATGTTGGGATCCCGCACCGCCAGGGGTTGGGGCGGCCAACGCACCGAGAAGGAGGCCTCGCCGCGCCGCCAGCTGTCTCCGCGCAGCAGGGCCCGGGCCCCCGCCGCCGCCCCGGGCGGTCCGTAGGGCGCCCAGGGGGCGCTCCTGCCCGCCATGGCCGGCAGGGCGGCGGAGGCGGCCGGCCACAGGCGCGCCAGGGTGGCCCAGCCGCCGGCGTGGTCCAGGTGCGGATGGGTGACCACCAGGTGGACCGGTTCCCTCACCCCGCGCCGGCTCAGGACCCGGGCGATGCGGCGGGCGGCCCGGGGGTCCGGCCCGGTGTCCACCAGGGTCGCTGCGGCGCCCGGAACCCGCACCAGCAGGGCATCCCCCTGGCCGATGTCGATGGCCTCCAGGCTGAGCGCCGCCGGGGCGCGCCCGGTGCCTCCAGTGGCCAGCAGGCCCAGGGAGCCGCCGGCCAGGGCCGCGCACAGGCTGCGGGTGCGCCGGAAACGCGCGTGCAGGTGAGCCAGGAGCAGCCAGCCCAGGATCAGGGCCAGCCACGGCCACAGGCGCGCGGTGGCCAGGGGCACGATGCGGGCGAAGTACGGCACCAGGCGGCTGCCGGTCCAGTCCAGCATCCACCCCAGGGCCGGCACCACCCCGGCCGGGGCGGGAACCAGGACCAGGGCCAGGCCGACCGGGGCCAGGAACGCCACCAGGGGCAGCAGCACCAAGTTGGCGGCCACGCCCCACAGGGGCGCGCCCCCGTGCAGGAGGGCCAGCACCGGGAGGGTGGTGAGCCAGGGTCCCAGGACCCGGGCGAAGGGCAGCGCGGCCCGCCCCAGCAGGGGCGAGCACAGCCCGGCCAGGGGTTCCGGGACCCACAGCAACCCCACCAGGGCCAGCCAGGCCAGCAGGAACCCCGGCTCGCACCCGGCCCCCGGGTGGACCAGCACCCAGCCGGCCAGGGCCAGGTGCAGGGTGGCCACCGGCGGCAGTTTCCAGCCGGTGTCCCGGCCCGCGGCCCAGGCGGCGCCCATGAGCAGCCCCCGCCAGACCGGCGCGGAGAACCCCACGACCGCGCAGTAGGCCAGGCCGCCGCCCATCCCCGCCAGGCCCGCCCCCAGGTGGAACAGCCGGCGCCACAGGGCCGCCAGGGCCGCCATCACCAGGGTCACCTGCAGTCCCGACACCACCAGGGTGTGGATGGTGCCGCTCTCGGCGAAGGCGGTGAAGGTTTCGTCCCGCACCGGCGGGATGCCCAGGGTGAGGGCGCCCCACAGGTCCCGGGCGGCGCCGCCCAGGGGCAGGGCGTCGAAGCGCCGCCGCACCGCCAGGGTCAGGGCCAGGCGCGGCCCGGGCCGGGGCGGGCCCAGGGGCTCCAGCAGCCGGGCCGAGCCGAGGTGCGCCCGCCGGGGGGCTCCCTCCCCCAGGGCCCGCCACCGGGGCCGTTCCCCCAGGAAGCCCGGGGCCGGGTCCACGGGCCGCAGGTCCCCCAGGAACGCCACCGGGGTGCCCGGTTCCGGCGGCGGCGCGCCCGCGGCGGGCAGGGTCAAGGGCAGGACCAGGCCCCGCAGGGCCTCCGGCCGGCGGATCCGGACGGCGCCGCGCCTGGCGTCGCCGACGCGGGTCCAGGGGGCGGCCAGGACCCCTTCCACCCGCTGGAACCCCCTCGGCAGGGCCGCCTCCCACCGGGCTTGCCGGCCCAGGGCGCCCAGGGTGCCCCAGGCCAGGGCCAGGGCCAGGGGCAGCCCCGCCCAGCGCCGCCGCAACACCAGGGGAGCGCTGCCCAGGACGGCGGCCCATCCCGCCGCCGGGGGGAACGGCCGGCTCCCGTCCCAGGCCTCGGGCACCAGCCACGGCACCGCGCAGGCGGCGGCCAAGGCCCAGGCCAGGGACCAGAAGGATCCACCACCGAGGCGCCGCCAAAGACCTTCCCGGGACAGCATGCCACCCGATCATCCGCATGCGGCCCGGGACCGTCAACCGGACGGAACCCCGCGGAGGCCGACCACGTCATCACTTGGGCCCGCCTGGATGGTACGCAAGTGATGACATGACAGCTTGGCCAGCCAACCGGTGACTTGGCAGGGCCCATCGGCCACAATGAGGACATGCCCAAGCCCCGCCTACGCACGCTCGCCCTGACGGTCTTGTTCAGTTCCGGCCTCGCCGCGTGGAGCCCGCGGTTCCATGAAGACCAGACGCTGCTGGCGGTGCGCCTGGTGCCCCGGGGCATGGCGGCGTTCCTCCTGGCCCACGAGGAGGACCTGCGCGCCGGCGCCCGGGGCCAGGGCAACGACCATGTGCCGGTCGTGGAGGATGTGGAGGACCAGTTCCGCCTGGTCGTCGGCCTCACTGAAGAGGGCGCCCGGCCCGAGCGGGTGGTGCGGGAACTGGGGACCCTGGCCCACCAGGTGGAGCTGCTCACGGACCCTTCGGCGGTGCGCGGCTCCTCGCCCTTGCGGGAAACCTTCGAAAGCTACGCGGACCAGGAGCGGCCCAAGCTGGTGCTCACCCGGGAGCCCTTCTGGGCGGTGCGGGCGCCCCTGGACCCGCGCCCGCACCTGCTCGCCTGGGCCAAGACCAAGTACGAGCGCCACCAGGCCCTGCTGGGCTGCGTCGACGAGCAGAGCGGGCGCAGGGTGGGCGCCTGGGACGACCTGTCGGTGCCCTTCGCCCAGCTGCAGCTGGCCTACTCCAACGGCGTGAACGCCACGGCCAACCTGTGGATCCAGCTGTACCGTGCGGTGGGGGACATGTGGTCGGGCACGCCGGGCGAATAGCCTGGACTCCGGGTTTTGAGGTATCTTGGCAGACAACTGCGATCGGGAGTACCGCATGGGTTCCTATATGCGCCTGGGTTCATTCCTGTCGGCCGATGAGCTGGCCGAGCTTCCGTACGGGAAGCTCCACCGGGCCTTGACCACGGCGGGACGCAACCTGGACCGGCACCACCTCCTGTTCACCTTCTCGGACGAGCTCCTGAAGGCGGGATTGCCTTCCCGGTGGCCCGACGCCCAGCGCCTGGCGGCTCAGCTGGCCGGCAGCCGGGGCTTCGGAAGCAGCTACCGGCTGGACCCGGGCAAGCCGGCGCACCTCACCTGCGACTACCTGCCGGGGCGGACCCTGGCCCAGGTGCTGGAGAAAGTCAAGGAGGAGCAGGCGCCTCTGGGGGTGGAACACGCGCTGATGGTGCTGCAGGGGCTGGCCCAGGCGGTCATCCTGATGCACGAGAAGGGCTTCCGCCACGGGGCCCTGTCCCCCCACAGCGCCTGGGTGAGCTACGAGGGCGCCGCCCTGATCCTGGACGCGCCGGTGGGGACGGCCCTCCAGGCCATGCTGCCCGGCGCCCCGGCCCTGAAGGCGGCCCTGGAGCCCTACCAGTGCGCGGTGCCGGCCAGCCCGTTCCAGCAGGACCTGTTCGGCCTCGGCGCCATCCTTTTCGAAATGCTCACCCTGGAGCCCCCGCCGGGGGCGCCCGGCCTTGCCGCGGCCCTGGACCAGGCCACCCTCAGGGCGGCCCAGGAGGAGGCGGCCCTGCCCGGGGACCTGCTGGAATTCCTGAAGCGCCTCATGATGGTGGGCCAGCCGTTCGCCGGCGCCCCGGAGTTCAACGGCGCCCTGGAGCGGGTGCTGTACGACGGGGAGGTACAGTCCCACCACCTTCAACACCGCGTTCCTGATGCACACCCTGTTCCGGGACGAGCTGGAGGCCGACGCCATGGCCCTGCAGCGGGACCAGGGCGCGGACTTCGGGCCGTTCCTGCCCCCGGAGGGCGCCGCCCAGGCTCCGGTCCAGCCCGCCAGGAGTTCCAACCGGGCCGTCTACCTGCTCCTGGGGGGCATCGCCGCGGTGGTGGCGGCCGGCTTCGGGTTCATGTCACTACCGCATGCGCCGGAGCGAGAACGCGAGCCTGATGGAGGTGCGGAGCACCCAGGCCAGGCTGGCGGCGATCCAGCGCGACAAGGAGGCCGCCGAAGCCAAGCTGGCGGACATCGCCAAGCAGGAGGAAGCCCAGAAGACCCTGGAAGAGCTGTTCGGCAAGCAGGCGGAGGAAGCCGCCACCCAGGAAGCCCGGGAAGCCGCCAAGCGCGACCTGGAAGCCGCCAGGCACAAGCGCGGCGAACTGGCCCGCCAGAAGGCGGAGGCCCTGAAGAAGCTGGGCCAGCCGGGCGCCGGGGGCCAGGAGACCCCTCCCGCGGGCACCCAGGTGACCAGCCCGCCAGCGCCGGCAAGCCCCGTCAAGCAGGCGCCATAGCAGGACCAGGGGGGAACCTTGGCCGCGGTGGGGCATCGCCTGGTGCAGGGTGGGGCCAAGTTCAGCCACCCGCTTGGAATCACCGCGGAGGTGATCACGGAACGGCAATGGCCCAAAGGACCACACTCAAAGTGGCCAGGGTCATGCACGCCCGCGACAAGGACACGACCTCAGCCATTTTGAATGGCCAAGAGGTCCGGAAGGATCACTTTTAGCGTAAGTACATGATATATTTAATGTTATTTAATGGCTAGGAAATTGCTTGAATTCAGGCGCTAGGCTCCGAACCTCTAAAATCTCGGTCGCTATGCCCAAAGGAAAGCACTGATGAAAACCTCCCACTCGACCTTAGTGACGGTCATTTTGTCCCTTTCCGCCTTCACCGCCTGTACCCTTCCCACCATGTTCCAGCACGCCAGCACCATGAGCGTGTCCCCCGACGTCCCGGCAGCCTCGGGACAAGTCAAATTCGGGAAGGCGGGCAATGGGAACACCTCCATCGATTTGGTGGTCAAGTACCTGGCGGACCCCCAGAAGTTGCAACCCCCAGCGGCCGTCTACGTGGCGTGGGTGAGTGCGGACAAGGATTCGCCGGCGCAGAACATCGGGGCACTCATGGTGAATGATCAACGCGAGGGCACCCTCAAGACTGTCACGGCGCTGCACGACTTCCGGTTATTCGTGACGGCGGAAGCCAGTGGCCAGGTCCAGACACCCACCGGCACCCGGCTCCTCTGGATCGAACGCGCCAGCGAGTAGGTACTGCTGGATCACCCATGCGGACGCGGGCAGCCCCGAAGCACGCCCGAGGGAGATCTATCGGCACCTGGGCCTCCCGGGGACCCGGAGCAGGACCCCCGGGAGGGCAAGCGGCCCGGCGCAGGCTTTCAGAACTGCACCGTGTTGCCGAACAGGAGTTGCCAATGGTTCTGGCCGGGCACCCGCAGGAGCGGGACGGCCACGGTAATGAGAACCACATGGCCAGCCGAACTCCTCAGGTTTCCCATGCGCAGGCCCCCGCCCACGTCGGCATAGGTCGTCGACCAGCCGCTTCCATCCATTCGGTGGATCGCCCCCAGGTCGGTGAAGACCACGTAGCCCGCCCGCACCAGGCCGAGCCAGCGCTGGTCCGTCAGGATGCGCTGGTTCAAGGACACCAGCCAGCGTGCATCGCCCGGGTGGAGATCGTTCGGGTAGCCATTCAGGCCCTGGGTGGCGCCCAGGTAGGTACACATCCTCGGGGTCCGGCCGACGGGCCGTGTCCAGGACGAGGTGGACGGCGGTGATCTGGTAGGGCGAAGCCTTCCAGTATCCGGTCACCGTGAGGTCCGCCAGGGTGTCCTCCCATGCCCCGGATCCCTTCCGGCCGGAAGCGGAGGCCTGGACCAGCAGCAGGTTCCGGTCCGAACCCGACCAGCCTTTGCTCCATTGGGTCTGGGCGAAGACAGCCGGTTCAGTGGAGCCTCAGCTGGGGAGATACCTCCCTGCCAGGACCGATCCGGCCCAGCCCAGGTTGTAGTCCTCCGGGTAATCCATCCCCAGCATGTCGCGGAACACCTGGAAGCCGTCGACCAGGAAGGAGAAGTTCAAGGCCGGCCCCCGGAGCCGCCGTGGCGCCAGGTCCGGGGCCGGGAGCCCTTCCGGGTCCGTCAGGGTGGTCAGCGTCCCGTAACGCGCTTCCTGCTTCACCAGCGTCACACCGGGGCGCAAGGCGTAGGAATCATTATGGAAGGCTGCCCAGGCGGCTCCCAGGGTCCATTGGTTCAGCTGGGAAGTGGCCGAGTAGATGCCGACGGTGCGGTCGTACATCACCAGGGAGGATCCGGTGGAGGCTGCCTGGATCGTTGCGGACCAGGCTGTGTCCAGGGACAGGAAGGGGCGCTGCAGGTTCAGGACGCGGGCGGAGCCATCGGATAGGCGCTGGTATTGGGTGTCCAGGGTCCAGGTGCTGCCCAGCAGTTCAGGATCGGAATACTCAAAGGTGCCCGAGGTCTGGATGGGATTGCGGGCGTAGCTGAAGGCCACGGTCTTGCCGGTGCCCAGGAGGTTCTGTTCCTGGAGGCCGAACCCGGAGCTCTTCTGTCCGCCCACCTGCTGGTAGCCGCCGCTGATCTTGAGCGTCCAGGCGTCCTGGACCCAGACGTGGGCCGCCACGGAGCCGTCCGGCAGGACTTCCGGGTCGATGTGCGCAGTCTTCAGGAAGGCCATGGCCCGCAGCAGGCGCTCGGTCTCCCGGATACGCCAGACGTTGACCCGGTCCCCCACCTTGAACAACAACGCCGCGCGGATGACCGGCTCCCGGGTCGTCCAGTGCAGGTGGTTCCCCTCGCGTCCAAGCCAGGTATTCTCCTTCGGATCGGAAAGATTGAAGACATCCTGCGGGTCCACCTTGATCGCGGAGATGATCGCTCCCTGGCTCTGCAGCACAGCCCAATCCGGCGACGTCGCCGCCTGCGGGAGCAATCTTGTTGCCAGGAACATGGCGGGCCACGGTGGAATCAAGGAGAAGGACTCCTTTCCCAGAAATTACGGCCACCCTCAGACCATGGAAGGCTCGATGGGGCGGTTGAACGAAGGCTGCGTTCGCAGCCTTCGTTCAACAGGGTCCTTACAGTGTCCTGGGGCAACATTTCGTCGGAGCGCCTCCTTACCCGGTGGCCCTCGCCAAATGCTTACGCGGCCAGGAACCACCGCTTGGAGATTCTGAACTCGGAATCCCCATGGGCCCGTCTGGTGTTCGCCCAATATCTGGAGGACCTCAGCGCTTTGGCGAGCATGGCCTCGTCCATTTCAGTCGCCCTTCCTGATGGCGCGCTCACCCCCTGCCCCCGCCATAGCATCCGGAGGCCAGCCCCACTGGAAGGGGAGGCTGACTTCGTGAAGTACGACCTGCCGCTCCTTGTGGACGCGGCGAGTACGCCGTATGCCGGTAGGAGGCCAGATCCTGCTGGTCCAACTCGAACCACACTCGGGGAGGGTAGGCGTACCCCTCCTTCCGGTCATTCACCGCGCAGACGAAGCATTGGGAGGCCGGCGCGGCGCCGGCCACGGCTTCAAAAAGATCGTGCGTGAACGTGGCGATTCCGCACAAACGAGGAAGGAAACCGCCCAGAAAGGCGATGCGAGCGAGGGGAGGACGATTCATTCTGATTTCCTTGGATGCGAGCTCACCGGTAGGCCAGCGAGGGATTTTCCAGGAGCATCATCCGTGCCATTCGGCAACTTATGCAAATTTAACTCTTGGCCAATGGGCACGCCCCTCTTGCCCCGGCCTCCAATTCAGTTCGATGGCACCTTGGCGCCATTTTGATGGATCTAGAGTCCCCTCACGCGGTTCTTTCTGCTCAGGACATAGGGCTATCCTCGGCGGCCTTTCCGGGCAATTCCTTGCCCTCATCCAGCGTGGCCATGACCAGTTCAGGATTCCTGGGCTCCTGCAGCGAGTTGGCTCGGAGATCATGACGGTTCTTGACGTTGGGCAGTTCGCGGCGCAGCTCTCCTTCTGCCCCCCTTCGTTAATTGTTGAGCGGCCAGCGTAGCGCTGCCGCGTCGAAATTAAATTAAATGCTCAAGTTGCTGCTGATAACCCTGTATGGAGGAGATGTGGGAATCGCCCAACGATTTCCAGCCGTAGGCCAGGGCGTGGAATGGTCTGTGAAATCTATCCACGGCCGAAGCTGGGAATTCAGCTCGTTTTATTCAAATTGAATGTGATATCCCTTCATTCCGACGAAATGGACTCTGGCACACCGTGCTCATTTTTAACTAGTTGCATATAAAAACAGGACTTATAGCGTGGCACTGAAAATGCTTGGAGTTCAGCGGCTGCCGCAGCAGCCTGCAAGTGGAGGTTCAGGAGCCCTATCATGCCCCAACACGTCGAGAAGGATTTCATCGGGGAGCGCGAGATCCCCGACAAGGACTGCGACGGCGCGCGCTCCCTGAGGGGGATCGAGACCCTCCACCCGACTTTGGTGCGCATTGAACCTTTTTTTGAGGAGTCAGCAACATGAAATCAAGCTCGAAGGACCAGGTCTCCGGCGCTTTTCATGAGCTCAAAGGCAAAGTCAAGGAGACCGCCGGCAAGGTGATGGCCAATCCTCGCCTGAAGGCCGAAGGCCAGGATGAAAAGGTCAGCGGCAAATTCCAGAAGAAGATCAGCCAAGTGGAAAAGGTCATCGGCAAGTAGACACCGCTTGGGCGTCGAGGCTTCCCGCACTGGAAGCCAAATTTGAAGGGGAATCATCGTGTTGTGGACTCTCGCCATCATCCTTTTCGTTCTCTGGCTGCTGGGGCTCGTCAGTTCCTATACCCTGGGCGGGTTCATTCACATTCTGCTGGTGGTGGCCATCATCATCGTCATCGTCCGAGTGATTCAGGGGCGAAGATTGTGACCTGGTCACCCCAGGCGCAAGGGCTCGTCGTCGTCGTCCTCCACGATCCGGACGCGGTCCCCCGCGCCCAGGGGCACGGCGTCCTCGAACATGTTGTGCAGCTTGGGCTGGTACCGGTCCGGATCGACCAGGCGCGGGTCCTCTCCCAGCTCCACCCCGGTGCGCTCCAGTTCCTCCGGCGCCACCTCCCGGCCCAGGATGGCGGCCAGGAGCTTGCGGGGGTTGGTGGCCCCGCCGGCGGCGAGGGGCGTCTGGAAATGCAGGCTGGAACCGTCCCAGCGGCACGCTTCCACCAGGGGCCGGATGTCCAGGACCTTGGCGCCTTTCTGCCCTTCGATCTTGCCGGTCTTCTCCAGCTCGAAGCGCTCGCTGGCCAGGAAGGTGTCCAGGCGCGCCCGGGCCGCCTCCACCCAGGCCTCCGGGCAGGCCCAGCGCCAGTGGGCCCGCCGGCACAGCTCCGCCGCCGGCGAAGCGTGGTTGGGCAGCTGCTGGCACTGGCGGATGCGCAGCCCCGGGGCGGCGTGGGCGTTGATGGAGGCCACCAGGTCCGGCGCCGGCAGCCCGGCCCCCTGGGCCAGGATCGCGTCGGCCCATTCCCAGTCGCCCGGCACCATGGGCGGCAGCGGATGGGCCAGGTGGATGGCCGGGCGCAGGGCCTTCTCCAGCCCCACCGCCAGTGGCAGGCCCGCGTCCAGCAGGGCCCAGGCCAGGAGGGAGATGACCCCCGCGGGATTCTGCCGGCACGCCGGGGCCCGCAAGGCGAAGGCCAGGCGCAGGGTGGCGCGGTCGGGATCGGTCTGCCACACGTTCATGCGCCGGACCCGGTCCTGCTCCAGCAGCGCTTTCATCCGGGCCGGCCATGGGCCCCAGCGCGCCGGGTCGGGCCGGGCCAGGCGCAGCAGGAGCCAGGCCTGCTCCAGGCGCCGTTCCTGGCCCAGGGCCTGCAGGAGTTCCTCCATGCGCTCCGGTTCGGGCGCCCCGGCGGCCACCAGGCGCCGCACGGCCTGGAACGCTGGAGAGACCTGGAGAGGTGCGGGGTTCGGGGTGGCCATAGAGAACCAGTCTACCTTTCCAGGGGCGGGAGACGCGAGGTCGCCGCCCGCCCGCAGGGTTTTCCGCGAGGTCTGCTGATTTCCCTGTGGGGAAGGGGGAAGAACCTATGAGAATCATGTCTTCGAAGGGTTGCTGCATTCCCAGTGCAGGAGGCATCCCGTTCCGGCATACCGCCTTTTTTCCCAATGGCAGCGCGCGTCTCCAGGGCAGCGGCCGTTCCCTGGCCCGCGCCTTTTTTCAACCTTCACACTAATGTTTCAAGGTCGTTACCGGGCTACCGAGTCATCGAGCCAGCATCGGAACGGCCTTTCCCGCCGTTCCGGCGCCGGGGGGGGAAGAACCTCGTCAGCCGTGCATCTTCTGGGACAGGTAGCGGCTGACTTCCCGGCGCAGAATTTCGGCTACGCCCCGGTCTTTCTCCAGATATTTCAAATCCTGGTCGATGAGGCGCTTGAAGAATTTCAGGGCCAGGGGCAGGGGCGTCTTGGGGTTCAGCACCGCCGCCTTGACGATGGGGTACTTTTTCATCCAGTCCCGGTTGGAGGTGATGATCCGCATCACTTCCTCGTTGATGGTGCGCATCTGGGCGATGACGGCCACCTCGCCCTCGGTGACCCGCGCGTTGCGCACCACGTTCACCTGGATCAGCCGGTTGGGTTCCCGGACCAGCAACGTCCGCTCCTCCTTGCCGCCCTTGAGCGCCAGGATGATCTTCTGGTTGGTCTGCAGCTTGTGGACGCGCTGGGCCAGGCGCTGGGGGATGTCCTCGCCGGTCTCCTGGGCCACCAGGCGCCGCACGGTTTCGACGCTGAAGGGTTCCAGGCCGGGCTCCTCATCCGGCTGCGCCTTGGGCAGGGGCAGTTCGGACCAGGCCCGGTCCAGGCGCCCCGCTTCCACCTCGTCGATGATCTCCAGGCGCTCCTGGGCCACTTCGTGGGGAATGAGGCGCAGCACATCCCGGCGGAACTCGTTCACCCGGCGCTTGACGCTGTACTCGGCCTCCGGGTGGCACTCCAGCAGGTCCAGGATCACCGGCCGCTGCAGCCAGAACACCTGGTTGTTCAAGGGAATCTCCAGCACCGGGCCGGGCAGGCTGGGCACCGCGCGCTCCACCCACGCGGCGGTGAGGCTCTCGTGCAGCAGCGCCGTCTCCAGGAGGTCCGGCTCCTTGCGGTAGATCAGGATCAGGCCCAGGGGGTCCGGCGGCTGCACCGGCCCCAGGATGGCGTTGGCCAGGAAGCTCTCGGGAATGCCCATCAAGGTCTCCAGGGCCCTGGTGGCGTGGGCAGTGTCCTTGAACACGGCGTGGGCCAGGCCCTGCAGCAGGTCCAGGGGCGGCACCGGCAGGCTTCCCGACACCAGGGTGCCGGCAAGGGTTTCCGGCAGCTGGCCGTCGATGAACTTCTGCACGATGGGATGCACGGCTATTCCCCTTTGGATGCGTACGGGCCGGTCTCGGGCGGGTTCGGGTCGGATTCCGGCGGGCTGGGCGGGTTCCGGGGCGACGTGTCCTCGGGCACCAGGTACTCTCCGGCGGGCCCGAACCTGCCCATCCAGGGCTCGCCCACGGTGTGCGCCAGGCGGATGCGGCGGCCCGCCACTTCCAGGGCCACCACTCCGGCGTTGTCCAGGGCGATGGTGAAGGGCCCCCGCATGCGCAGCTGCCAGGGTTCCGAGACCCGCAGGGTGTGCATCTGGGCCGGGACGACGGCGCGGGGGTCCTGGGACAGGCCCTGGATGGTGGCCTGGCAGGTATCCAGGGCGCGCAGGACGATGAGCGCGCCCTCGCCGTTCACGGGCACTTCGGGCAGCACTTCGCCCACCACCGGGTACGAGCCGGTCAAGGGCTTGGGCACCCACGCCGCGGGCGTGTTGACCACCGCCCGCACTGCTTCCGCCCGGGGCGCGCGCTTGAGGCTGGGGCCCGGCACCACCAGCCACGCCAGCACCCCCAGGGAGCCTATGGTGATGGCGCTCACCAGGATCCGCTCCAGCGCTTCCCGGCGCGGGTCCGGGGAGTCCTGCTCCGGGGCCCCGGGCAACCGGTTCCACTGCTCGGTGAAGGTGGCCAGGTCCACGCCCAGGCGTTCGGCGATCTGTCTCACGTGCGGGCGTTCGCGACCCGGCGGCAGGCGGTCCCAGGCTTCCGCCTCCACCGCCTCCAGGATCGGTACGCCCAGGTTCAGCTCATGGGCCAGCACGAACAGCGACAGCCCCTGGGCGATGCGCGTCTGGCGCAGCACGGGACCGATGCCCCGGGGCACCGGCGACAGGGCCCCGGCCTCCGGCGGATCGCCGGCGCCGGGTCGGGACGGCTCCTGGTACTCCATGATTCAATCTTACTTCCAAACAACCAGGGCTCTTAGCTACCCTTTCCAGCCCACCGGCACTTCCCCCAGCAGCCGGGACAACTGCTCCCGGCGGTCGTCCCGGTTCAGGCGCCGGCCGTCCATGGTGCCCCGGTGGGCCATCACGTCGCCCAAGGTCGCCTGCAGGTCGTCGGGGGTGACGAAATCCCGCTGCTCCAGCCAGGCTTCGGCCTTGGCCAGGGCCAGCCAGTGCCCCGCGGCGCGGGTGGAGCAGAACCCCTTGTCCTTGCGGATCCGCGCCACCATGCGCTCCAGGTAGCCCAAGGCGGCGTCCGACAGGTGCACCCGGTGCACCAGGGACCGCACCTGGCGCCAGCCGGCCAGGTCCATGGCCGGTTCCAGGGACTCCAGCCGCTCGGCCCCCGCCTCCCCGCGCAGCACCATGCGTTCGGCGGCGGGGTCCGGGTAGCCCATGTGCAGCACGCAGGCGAACCGGTCGATCTGGCTCTCAGGCAAGGGGAAGGTGCCGGCGTGGTCCAGGGGGTTCTGGGTGGCGATGGCGAAAAAGGGATCCGGCAGAAGGTAGCTGACCCGGTCCAGGGTCACCTGGCCTTCCACCATCACCTCCATGAGGGCGCTCTGGGTCTTGGGCCCGATGCGGTTCAGCTCATCCAGGAGCAGCACGTTGGCGAACACCGGCCCCTGCTGGAACCGGAACGCCTGCTGGGCCGCGTCCCACAGGTGGATGCCCAGCAGGTCCGAGGGGAGCAGGTCGTTGGTGCCCTGGACCCGCTGGTAGCTGCCCCCGAGGATGCGGCTGAGGCCCTTGGCCAGGGTGGTCTTGCCCACCCCGGGCAAGTCTTCGATGAGCAGGTGCCCGCCGCCCAGCATCACCGCCACGGCCCGGCGCACCGCCGGATCCTTGCCCACCACCACTCCGCACAGGGCCTGCAGGCCGGCCCGCACGGCCTCCCGCAGATGGTGCGCGGTGGCGGGGGTCGGGACCGGGTCCGTGGACATCCTAGTCATCCTCCAAGGAAATGCCGTGCTCCCGCAAGGCTCCGGCGAAGCGCCGCAGGGTCAGGCCCAGTGCCTCGGCCGCCCGGGCCGGATGCTGGCCCAGGCCGGCCACGGCCTTGCGCAGCAGCGCCCCCTCGGCCAGCTGCTCCACCGCCTCGAGCATGGCCGCCAGGGTGCCCGGCTCCGGCCAGGGCAGGACCAGGGCCTCCCCCGCCCCAGGGCCGGGGCCCATGGGCAGGGGCGCCAGGAGGGGTCCGGCGGTGGCCTGCCAGGCGGTGGTCACGGCCCAGGCCAGCTGGCCCAGGTTCCCGGGCCAGGAAGCCTGGAGCAGGTCCTTCTCCAGGCCCCGCGCCAGCATGGGCACCGGCCGCCCGTCCTGGCGCGCCCGGGCGTCCAGGAAGCACCGGAACATGGGCAGGATGTCCTCCCGGCGCTCCCGCAGGGGCGGCAGGGTGAAGGTGACCACGCCCAGGCCCAGGCGCGCCGGCTCCGGCAGCGCCGCCAGGTCCCGGCACCCGCCGATCCAGCGGATGCCCTGCCCCAGGGGCCCTTCCATGGCCCGCGCCAGATCCCGCCCGCCCTCGGGCGTGATCTCGTCCAGGTCCGAGACGTAGATGCTGCCGCCCTGGAGCAGGGCCAGCAGGCGCGGCTCGGGGCCCGCGGGCGGCAGGCTGGGCGCGGACCGGCACAAATAGGGCGCCTGGGGGTGGCGCAGCGCGTGCAGGCGCCGGGCGGCGCGACCCTTGCCGGTGCCGGGCTCGCCCTGGAACAGCACCGGCAGGGCGGTGTCCGCCACCCGGGCCAGGCCCTGGTCCAGGGCGCGCATGGCGGGCGAATGGGCGATCCAGGGCTCCCGGGGGTCCGGAGGCGGCGCTTCGGCCAGGGCCCGGCAGCGCTCCAGCACCGCGGCGAACTGGTCCAGGTCGAAGGGCTTGGGCAGGAAATCGTCGGCCCCCCAGCGCATGGCTTCCACGATGTCCCGGGGCTCGCCGAAGGCCGACATGAGCACGGCCCGCAGGGCCGGATGGCGGCGCTTGGCGGCCTTCAGCAGATCGAGCCCGGACTTGCCGGGCAGGCGCAGGTCCGTGACCAGGACCTCGAACGGGGCCGCGTCCAGGGCTTCCAGGGCCCGGGCCGGATCGCCCACCGCCGTGACCTCCCAGGCCCCGCCCAGGGCCTGGACCAGCAGGCGCCGGAAACTGTCCTTGTCCTCCACCAGCAGAAGGCGCATGAGCCTATTATCCTCCGCATTCCCGGATGAACACGGCGGATTGGGCCGCCGCCTGGCCCTCGAACAGGACCCGGCCCGGCACCAGGCGGCGGCCCCCCTCCCGGGCCCAGGCGGCGAAGGCGGTGTCCTCCTTGTAGATCCACTCCACCCCCCAGCGGGCGGTGGGCTCCGCCGCCGCCAGCAGGTCCGGGAACGGCACCGGGTCCCCCGGCTCCATGCCCAGGCCGGTGGTCTGGACCACCCCCACCGGTCCCCAGGCCCGCACGGCGGGCGGCGCCTGGGGCGCCCGGCGGGAAGCCCGCAGGCAGGGCCGGCCCAGGCGCTCCAGCACCCGCCGGCTGGTCTCCGCCACGCCGCCGTCCCCCAGCAGGAGCACCGGGCCCGGCTCCAGGCCCGCCAGCGCCCCCTCCAGGGCCACCGCGTCGGTGTTGGCCCCCTGCCAGGCGCAACCGACCCGGCGCCGCGACAGGGTGTTCAGGGGACCTTCCAGGCCCAGCAGGACCGGCACGGTCTCCTTCAAGGGGGTGGTGAGGCTCGCCCCCAGGATCTCCAGGGCTTCCAGGGCGGCCACCGCCTCGGGGGCCGAGCCGCATTCCAGGGGCAGGTACAGCAGGTCCTTGAAGGCCTGCTGGAAGCGCGGGTTGTGGTAGTCGGGCCCCAGGGAATGCAGCACCGGCATGCCCAGCACCCCGCACAGGCCGCAGCCGGGATGGAGCTTGTGGCAGCGCCAGCCCATGAGGCGGGCCAGGGGCAGCAGGCCGGGGGCGGCCGGACCGGCCCCGTCGGGGGCCGCGCAGGTGAAGGACCCGCCCCAGGCGGCCTGCAGGCACCGCCCGGCGATGCCCTTGGGCCCCATGAGGAAGGCCGACAGGCGCACGCCCCGGTCCCGGGCCCAGGCCAGGGGGCCCTTGAGCCGGGCGTTGTCCGCCAGGGTGGCGGCATACCCCACCCACTGGTACGCGTCCCCCCGGGGCAGGTCCGCCAGGCGCCCGTCCAGGTCGAACACCCCGGGCGGCACGTGCGCCGAGCGCAGCAGGCGCACATGGGTGAGGCATTCGCCCAGGGCCGGCGGCACCGGCAGGTCCCAGTCCAGGTCCACCCAGGCCGGGCGGGCCCGGGCGGCCTGCGCCAGGCGCTCCAGGCGCGCCGCCTCGCCGCCCTCCCAGGCCCCCCCCGCCCCGGCCCGGCGGCAGGTCACCAGGCAGCGGCGGCCCAGGGCCCGCACCATCCCTTCCGGATCCTCCCCGGGGAACAGGTCCAGGCGCACGTCGGCCATGGCCTCGGGGGGCAGCGCCCGGGCGCAGGCCAGGGCCTCCTCCCAGGTGGCGTGGGTGAGGGGCACGAAATAGAAGGGATGGGGTTCCATCACGAATCGTGCTCAGCGCGTTTGGCGGCCTGCCAGGCGGATTCCATCCCCTCCAGGTCCACCTGGTCCCAGCCGCCCTGGGCCTGGGCGAAGGCTTCCACGTGCCGGAAACGCTCCCGGAACCGGGCCAGCTGCCGGCGCAGCGCCCGGTCCGGATCGACGCCTTTGTACCGGGCCCATTGGACCAGGCTGAACAGCACGTCGCCGAACTCCGCCTCCACCCGGTCCAGGTCGGATTCCGCCTGCAGTTCCGCCACCTCCTCCCGCACCTTGTCCAGCACCCCGTCCAGGTCCGGCCATTCGAAACCCACCTTGGCGCAGCGCCGGCCCACCTCCAGGGCGGCGTCCACCGGGGACTGGCTGTGGGGGATCCCGTCCATCAGCCCTGGGGCCGGCTCGGCGCCCCGGGCCGCCTGCTCGTCCTGCTTGATGGCGGCCCAGTTCACCAGCACCTCTTCGGCGCCCGCCACGGACGTCTCCCCGAACACGTGGGGATGGCGGCGCACCAGCTTCTCCACCACCATGGCCTCCACGTCGTGCAGGTCCCATGCGCCCCGGTCCCGGGCCAGCTGGGCGTGGAACGCCACCTGCAGCCACAGGTCCCCAAGCTCTTCGCACAGGTGGCGCTCCCGCTCCGGGTCTCCGGGAACGTGGTCGGCCAGGGCGTCCAGCACTTCCCCGGCCTCCTCCCGCAGGTAGCGGGCCAGGGTCTGGTGGGTCTGCTTCAGGTCCCAGGGACAGCCGCTCCCGGGGGTGAGGAGGGCGGACATGACGGCGCGGAGGGTGCTCGGAGTCATGGGTCAAGTGTAACCGGGCCCCTTGACCCGGAGGCTACGGGCCGGATAATCAGTTCATTCAATAATCCATGTGTTGCGGTTCCCCTCTCCGGAAGGAGGCACGGATGCAGATCCTGGTGCTTGGCATCGGCATGCAGGGCAAGGCCGCCCTGCACGACCTGGCCCGCAGTCCGCAGGTGCAGTCCGTCACCGCCGCGGATGCGGATTTCCAGGGCCTGCAGGCCTATTGCGCCCAGCACCCCTGGGCCGCGCGGGTGCGTTGCGAGCCCGTGGACGCCTCCCTGCCGGAGACCGTGGAGCGGCTCCTGCGCGCCGGCCCGGACGTGGTCATCGACCTGCTCCCGCCCCGCTTCTGCCCGGACATCGCGGCGCTGGGGGTGAAGCACCGGGTCCACGTGGTGAACACCTTCTACCCGGACGACCGGATCCGCGCCCTGGCCCTGGAAGCCGCCCAGGCCGGAGTGGCCATCCTGCCGGAATTCGGCATGGACCCGGGCATCGACCTGGTGTTCCTGGGCCACACGGTGCGGGCCCTGGACCGGGTGGAGGAGGTGTGGAGCTACGGCGCCGGCTTCCCGGAGCCGGCCGCATCGGGCAACCCCCTGCGCTACAAGGTCACCTGGACCTTCGAGGGGGTCCTCAAGTCGTACCTGCGGGCCGGGCGGGTGATCCGGGGCGGCCGGGTGGTGGAGATCCCCGAGCGGGAGATGTTCAGTCCCGAGCACCTCCATGACCTGGAGCTGGAAGGCCTGGGCCACCTGGAGGCCTTCCCCAACGGCGACGCCCTCAAGTACGCGGACCTCCTGGAGCTGGACCGGGGCGCCCTGCGCCAGATGGGCCGCTACGTGCTGCGCTGGCCCGGCCACAGCGCCTTCTGGAAGACCCTGGTGGACCTGCGCCTCCTGGACGAGGGCAGCGTCCTGGTGGACGGCCACCCGGTGGACCGGCGCCGGTTCCTGTGCGCCAGCCTGGAGCCCCAGCTGCAGTACGGCCCCGGGGAGCGGGACGTGGCCGTGCTGCGGGTGGAGGCCCGGGGCCTCAAGGACGGCCGGCGCACCCGGGTGCTCACCCAGTGCGTGGACTACCGGGACCTGGACTCCGGCTTCACCGCCATGTCCCGCACCGTGGGCTACACCGCCAGCATCGGCGCCCAGCTCATCGCCGGCGGCGAGCTGGCCCGCAGGGGCCTGCTGTCCCCGGTGCGGGACGTGCCCTTCGAGATCCTGGCCCGGGAGATGCGCAAGCGGGGCATGCAGGTGGCGTCCACAGCCGGGCCGTGGCTTTGAGCCGGTGAATGCCCGTTCGCGCAGAATGGGTGATTGATCATTGCTCTAGCCTTTTTGGCGCAAAAAGAAATAAAATGCACAAACGGGAGGCACGCCATGGCGATCGGACGCCCCAGGACCTTCACCGGGCCGACCACCAAGGTGTCGGTGGTCATCCCCACCGACGCGGCCAAGATGCTGCGGGTCATGGCCGCCGAGCAGGGGCTGACGGTGGCCATGCTGGTGGACGACTGGGTCCGCCGGACCCGGCTGCAGGAGGCCATGAACCGGGTGCGCAGGGCCGTGAAAGACGGCCAGAATCCTTAGCAACAATAAATTTCCTGGAGGTCACTGCCATGGACCGAGTCACGGGGCGGGCTTTCGCCACTCGTTCAGAAGTCGCCGCGCAGCATGGCATGGCCTGCACCAGCCAGCCCCTGGCCACCCAGGTGGCCCTGGACCTCCTGAAGCAGGGGGGGTCGGCCATGGACGCGGCCATCGCCGCCAATGCGGCCCTGGGGCTCATGGAGCCCACGGGCGCCGGGCTGGGGGGCGACCTGTTCGCCCTGGTGTGGGACCCCAAGGCCAGGCAGCTGCACGGGCTCAACGCCAGTGGCCGGTCGCCCAGGTCGTTGACCCTTGAGCACTTCCAGAAACTGGGGGTCCAGCGCATCCCCCCCAGGGGTCCGCTGCCGGTGTCCGTCCCCGGTGCGGCGGACGGCTGGTTCGAGCTTCACGCCAAGTTCGGCAGGCTGCCCATGGCGTCCGTGCTGGCCCCGGTCATCCGCTACGCCGACGAAGGGTTCCCGGTCTCGGAGGTCATCGCCTGGGGCATGGCCAAGGACATGGCCGTCCTGGGCGAATATCCCGGCTTCCTGGAAACCTTCTCCGTGGACGGCACCCGGGCGCCGCGGGCCGGAGAGGTCTGGCGCAACCCCAGGCTGGCCAGGACCCTCGACCTCCTGGCCGAGGAGGGGCGGGACGCCTTCTACCAGGGCCCGATCGCCCGGGAGATCGACGCCTACATGAAAGCCCAGGGCGGGTTCCTCAGCTTCGAGGACCTCGCCTCCCACCATGGCGAGTGGGTCGATCCCGTGAGCGTGGGCTACCGCGGCTACGACGTGTGGGAACTCCCCGGCAACGGCCAGGGCATCGCGGCCCTGCAGATGCTCAACATCCTGGAAGGCTACGATTTCTCCCGGATCCCCTTCGGCAGCCCGCGCCACGTGCACCTGTTCACCGAGGCCAAGAAGCTGGTGTTCGAGGACCGGGCGAAGTTCTACGGGGACCCCGCCTTCGCCCGGGTGCCCGTGCGGGGCCTGCTGGACAAGGCCTACGCCGCGCGCCGGCGCGCCCTCATCGACGAGGACCGGGCCTCCCGGCGCCTGGAGGCAGGCCATCCCGCCCTGGAGGACGGCGACACCATCTACCTCACGGTGGCCGACCAGGACGGCATGATGGTGAGCCTGATCCAGAGCAATTTCCGGGGCATGGGCAGCGGCATGACCCCGGCCCTGGGCTTCTGCCTCCAGGACCGGGGCGAGCTGTTCAGCCTCGAGGCGGGCCAGGCCAACATCTACGCACCGGGAAAGCGCCCCTTCCACACCATCATTCCCGGCTTCATCACCAAGGGAGGCGAGCCCTTCCTGAGCTTCGGGGTCATGGGCGGAGCGTTCCAGCCCCTGGGCCACGTGCAGATCGTCATGAACATCGTCGATTTCGGCATGGGCATCCAGGAAGCCGGCGATGCCCCCCGCATGGCCCACACAGGTTCTCCGGAGCCCACCGGCGCGAAGGGCGCCCTTCCGGGCACGATCCAGCTGGAAAGCGGGTTCCCGTACGAAACCGTGCGGGAGCTGATGAACATGGGTCACGAGGTGGGCTGGTCCCTGGCCAACTACGGCGGGTACCAGGGCATCCGGTGGGATCCGGCGCAGAAGGTGTTCTTCGGTGCGAGCGAGAGCCGCAAGGACGGCCAGGCGGCGGGGTACTGAACGGGCGCGCCCCCCATGGCGGACGGGTTTGGCGGCCATTGCCGCATTCTCGTCCGCCCATGCCCTTGTGGGCGCCCGGCGGGCGTCGCACCTTGGCACCGGAGGTTGCCGATGGTGCGCCGGTTCATCGGGTTCCGCCCTGGTCCGACCCTGGTGGCGGCCCTGCTCGTGCCGGGCCTGACCCTCGGCCAGGGCCCCGCCCTGGCCGCGAGCGCCGTGGCCAGATCCGCCGGCGAGGAGGAGTACCAGGTCCTGCGCGCCTACCTGGGCAGCCCCGTCGCGGAGAAGGTCGATTTCTCGCTGTTCGAGAAGATCGGGATCTTCTTCATCTACAACGTGGATCCCCAGGACCCTGGGAACATCTCCGGATTCTTCAGGCAGTTCGCCGGCACCACCCTGGATCCGGCGCTGGTGCGGCAGTTCGTGGCCGTCAACCGCTTCCCGGTGCCCGTCGACCGCCGGTATTTCCCGCGGGAGTTCAAGTACAGCCCCCAGTACCTCCGCAAGGACGTCTATTCCCTCAGCCGGGTCGGGTTCAACGCCCGGCGGGACGAGGCGCTGATGTATGCGTCCTTCTCGTCCCTGCTGGAGGACGGCCACGGCGCCCTGGTCCTGCTGAAGAAGACCGGCGGCGCCTGGATGGTGGAAAAGTCCGCGGCGGTGTGGATCTTCGGGGCGGCCGTGCACCCCTTCACGCCGGTCGGGAAGGTGCCCTGACCTTCTCCGGGGGCCGTCCCCCACGGGGGCTCGCGAGGTGTTGCGGTCAAACCGCCGAATACCCGGCGTCCACGTAATGCATCGCGCCGGTGATGTAGCTGGCCTCGTCGCTGCACAGGAACCGCACCATCCGGGCGATCTCCACCGGCTGGGCGAGGCGGCCCATGGGCACCACCCGCTCGCCCATCTCCCGGGCCTGCTCGTCGGTCAGAGGTACCGCCCGGCCGGCGGCGCGCAGCATCGGCGTGTCCACCTCGCCGGGGCAGACGGCGTTGACGCGGATGCCATCGCGGGCGTGTTCGATAGCGAAGGTGCGGGTGATCTGATGGACAGCGCCCTTGCTGGCGGCGTAGGCCAGGGCGCCCTTCCCGCTCAGCTCGCCCCAGATGCTGCCGAAATTGACGATGGCGCCCCGTCCCCCGTTGGCGTCGGCCGTCTGGGTCTTCATCTGGCGGATGGCCGCCCGGCACATGTAGAACACCCCACTGACGTTGACATCGAGGGTGCGCTGCCAGTCTGCATCCGAAGTGTCCAGCCCCGTCGCGCGCAGGATGATGCCGGCGGCGTTGACGAGCCCATCCAGGCGCCCGGCGGACGCGGCGCGGGCGACGGCGGCGTCGCAGAACCCGGACTGGCTGACGTCCCCGATGATGGCTTCGCAGCCCAGATCGGCGGCCGCCCGGCCGGCGAGGTCCGCATCGCGATCGACGATGAGCACCCGGGCGCCGGCCTGCGCGAACAGGCTCGCCGTCGCGGCGCCCATCCCGCTCGCTCCGCCCGTGACCAGGATCGTTTTCCCGCCGAATCCCTGAGACATGGGGGGAGTGTAGCAGGACTGCGAAGGTCCAGGACCGGGCCTTGCGCACCAGGGCGACGGGGCGAGGGAGCCGATAAGGTACTGAAGGGCCGCTGATCACAGTGTTTGCGATCAACGGCCGAACAGCTGCGCTATTGGTTTTAATAGACTTCTACTTGCGCTTGCCGTCTTCGGGGTGGAGGGCGTCGTTGTCGAAGTCATGGTCGGCGTCGTTGATATCGCTGCTGAGGGCGTTCGCCTGGTAGGGCTGGCCGTAGGCGGCCATCTGGACGGCCGGCATGGAAGCGGTCTGGAAAGGAGCGCTGGGCAACTGGCCGGGGACGGTTGCAAGGGCGGCGGTGAGGATGATGGGGAACATGATTTCTCCTTGGAGGAGTGGAGGGCAGGGCGATCCTCATGCCCTCAGGGGTTGGGTTGCGCGGAACGGATCCACATCGGTCCGGAGACGCGATCCGAATGGGGCGCCTTGCCATCGCCGCAGACTGTCTGCAGGTACCGAACCTAAGGTTGAAAAATCGGGAGCTGTTTGGTTTCAGGCCGTTGGGGCTATCGGACCGGTGCGTGGGGCTGGTCCTGTTTCGAGATTCATATTAGGTCCTGGGAATTGGGTGGCAACCGCGTTGCCGTTCTCTCTAATGAGGTTCTAAGGAATGATTGGTAAGATTGCGTTACTTGCCAATGTGGCTGATTGGGCAGGGTGCCGTCATGCGCAATGCTATTACGGCTTATTCTTCAGGATGGAGGCGGGTCGTTGAAGATCCTGATCATCGAAGATGAGATAAAGCTCTCGAATATTCTGCTTCAGGGGTTCAAGGAGCAGGGGATGGCGGTGGATGTCGCGCGCAATGGCGACGCGGGTCTCCAGACGGCCATGGGGACCGCCTACGATGCCATCGTCCTTGATGTGATGCTGCCCGGCAAGAACGGCTTCGAGGTCTTGCAGGGACTGCGTTCGGCCGGCGACAGGACGCCCGTGCTCATGCTCACCGCCCGGAGCGGCGTGGAGGACCGGGTCCGGGGCCTGGACCTGGGTGCCGATGACTACCTGCCGAAGCCGTTCGCGTTCCGGGAACTTCTGGCCAGGTTGCGGGCCATCACCCGCCGGCCTCAGGTGGAGCCCCTGATCACACTCAAGGTCGCGAATCTCGAATTGAACCCCCAGAAGCGCGAAGCGCACAGGGATGGCCAGCTGATCGAGCTCACCGCCCGGGAATACGCCCTCCTGGAATACCTCGTGCGCCGGAAAGGGATCGTGGTGACCCGGGCCATGATCCTCGACCAGGTGTGGGACGCGGGCTACGAATTCGACAGCGGGTCCAACGTGGTGGAGGTCTACATCAACTATCTGCGCCGGAAGATCGACCAGCCTTTCTCCTCCAAGCTGATCCATACCGTGCGGGGCACCGGCTACATCCTCGAGGAGAGGGATTGATGCGCTCCGCCCACACGCTCCGGTTCCGGCTCACGATGTGGTACTGCGTCACCCTGACCCTGGCGATGTTCCTGCTGGGGGTGTTGATGTACGGGATCGTCGCCTGGCGCCTGCTGCGCCGCCAGGATGGGATGCTCCTGAAGAAGGCGGCCCGGATCCTGGCCATCCTCCAGCAACCCGGGGATGGACGCGTCCTGACGGCCGCCCAGAAGGAGGCGCTGGACCACCTGGGCCAGAACATCGTGGTGCATGAATCCCAGGGCAGCCGGGAGGTCCATTACCAATCCCCGGAAATGGTGGCCAATCCCCTGGCTCCCCCGATCGGCATGCTGGGACGGGCGGAGGTTCCGGACCGCCAGTTCACGACCCTCTGGTTCAAAGGCCAAGCCTGGCGGGTCATCGCGGAACCCTACCGGGCCGGCGACGACCGCAAGGGCGCCCTGCGGTTGGTGGCGAGCCTGGAGGATGTCCAGGACACGCTCACGAACCTGCGCTTCGCCATCCTGGTGCTGGTTCCTGCGGGAATCCTGTGCTCGGCCATGGGCGGGTTCTGGCTGGCCGGGTGGGCCCTGGCCCCCGTGGACCGGATCGCCGGCATGGCCCGGGAAATCGAAGCCAGCAAGCTGGACCAGAGATTGCCCCATCCCGGCGTGGACGATGAGATCGGTCGGCTGGTGGTGACCCTGAACCGCATGTTCGCGCGGCTGGAGAGTTCCTTCGACACCATGAGGCGCTTCACGGCAGACGCCTCCCACGAGCTGCGCAATCCTCTGGCCACCATGCGCAACACCATCGACGTGATCCTGGAGCAGCCACGGACGGCCGATCAGCAGCGGGCCGCCCTGGAAAGCCTCGGCGAGGACGTGGACCGATTGCGCAAGATCGTCGAGGACCTGCTGCTGCTGGCCAGAGCTGATAACGGGCGCCTGGCCATGAACCGGGAAACGGTGCGCCTGGACAACCTGGTCCAGGCCCTCGCCGAACTCCAGCAGCCTCGGGCCCAGGAACAGGGGGTGACCGTATCGCTGGCGGCCTCCGGCCCCGCCGAGGTGAACGGGGACGAGCGCTGGCTTTATCAGATGGTGGGGAACCTGCTCGACAACGCCCTGAAGTTCACCGGCGCCGGCGGCACGGTGCAGATGGACGTCACCTCCCAGGGGGATACGGTCCGGCTCAGGGTTCGGGACTCCGGCCCGGGCATCCCGGATGAGGATCTGGAACGGATTTTCGAGCGGTTCTACCAGGTGGACCCCTCCCGGGCCCAGCGGACCGGCTCCGGCCTGGGGCTTGCCATTGCAGCCTGGATTGTGAAGGTCCATGAGGGCCGCATTTCCGCCGCCAACCATCCCGGCGGCGGAGCCGTCTTCACCGTCGAGTTGCCGGCGGCCATCGCTCCTAGCGGGAGGTTCGGCAGCCATGAGTGAGAGCATGGGCTCATTGCTGGGACCGCACAGAAGGGGTTACCCTGCCCCTGAGCGTAACCTCGACCCCCACCTCCTTGGCGACCCGAAGCAGGAAGACGCTCGGGTCCTTCAGGGCCCACTTGACGTAAGGAACCGTGAACCGGGTCCTGGCGGTGAGGTCGGCGCCCTCGGCATGGACCTGCAACGGCACCGTCAGGTCATGGGGCATCCCGAGAAGGGTGATGACGCCCGTAACTTGGACATTGGAATCCCCGGAGGCGCCGATCGTTCCCTGGTAGCTTTTTGGAACGAAGATCACCTCCGGGAACTTGTCCACCTGCAGGATCTTGGATTTCATGGTGCGATCACGGCTCTGGTTGCCGCTGGTGCCGCTTCCTGCAGCTACCACCACCGAGCCGGACAACACGGCCGTGCTTCGGTCGAATTGAATGATTCCCCTTAGCACGTGGAAGCTCCCCTCTACCCGGTGCATCGTGGCACTCAGGGAAAAGCCGACCGTGCTGGCCCCAGGATCGATAGTAAAGGTCTGGCTCTGGGCAACGGCGCCGGGCGAGAGAGAAAACAATGAAAATGCCAACAGAAGCGAGTGGGTGAGAGCCTGCATGGTGGTCTTCATTCCTGAAAGGGAGGTTGTGCATCCATCAAGTTGAGACGACGCTTCGCCGAGGTCTGGCGGGATCGGCCCTGATCCAGCGGTACTCGCTCTGGACGAGCCACATCATCACCAGATCAAACGCACCGAGGGGGACCAGGATGATGGCATGGGTTTGGGTCCACCTGATCCCAAGATAGAAGATGGCGAAGTGCTGGACGTCCGGAGAGTAGCGGCCGCCTGCCTGCAGAATCCAGTTGCCGATTAGATCATGGGGATCCTCGGCAAGTTCGCTGGCAGTAAGGGTGAGCAGCCAAGGGCGGAGAGACTCGGGCTTGACCAGCCAGAAGAGTGCTGCACTCCCAGGTTCCACGACAGCATAAAGGCCTTTGAGCAGGAGGCGGACCTCGAAAGTCCGGTGAAGAAGGTCTGGCCTCTGACGGTTAGGACTGGGCGATGGCATTTTCGGTCTTTGGGGTGGGGTCTCTGCCTGCATCAACTGGTGAAATGGATGATCTACACCGGTTAAGCCGAAGCCGAAACCTTGGCCCCGTGAAGGATCAGCCGATCAATGAATACCCCGGCCTTGGCCGGGCTGGAAGTGTGGCAGTCCACTGTATGCCTCGGCGGCCTTGGATCCTTGGCAGGACACCATTACCAGCGGCGAGGAATTGAAGGTGCTGGCGCTGGCCCCCAGTGAAGCATTGAATCCCCGCACCAGGGTTTGTTTCTGGACGTCGCTGAGCCGCGCTTCAGGATGGATGAGGGTGTAATACCAGGGCGGCATGTTGCGATCGAGGGCTCGTTGCAGCCCCGCCGCAGTGAGTCGTCCATTCCATGCGGAGAAGTCGATGTGCCGCTTGCCTCGGCGGATATCGCTCCGGGCCAACCAGGAGAAGGGGGCGATTTTCACGGCCCACCACCACCTGGTCTCGTTGCTATGGCAGTCGTAGCAAGCGGCTTTGGCCAGGGTCTGGGCCTCTGGAGAATGCCACTGGAAGGGATTTGGTGCCGGCACCGGGGTGCGGTCCCGGCCGTACGGAATGAGTTGGATTCCACCAGCCAGACCGACGAACAAAAGGGCTGCCCAGGGTGGGGTCTTCCGGAGATGCTGGCGCATGGCGGTACGGCGTTGGGCCAAGGGAAACTCCAAACAAGCCATGAGGTCGGGAAGGTTAAAACCGGCCTGAACCAGTCTGACAGGACTTGCTTAAGCGGACCTCGAATTCAGGGGATGCCGGCGGTCGACAGGTAGCCTTCAAGCATGGTCACCAGTTCCCCTTGCAGTTCCTTACGGGTGATTACCGGATCATCGGGGTGGGCGGCAAACCGGTGGGTCAGGTCCTCCACCGTGTGGATGACCAGGTAGCCAGCATGTTCGAGGCTGGGCCGGTGAACCTCGGAGTAGGTCCGCAGGAGCCCCGCCATCGTCCTGGCTGCCTGATGCTCGGCATCCAGCAGGAGGCGGTGGACATGCTCCGGGAGCGGAGTCTCCTCCAACAGGATGTGCTGAAGCCGGGGGCGCTGGACGTGGACCTCCAGCATGCTCCCCACGTAATCCTCCAAGGCGGCGTGCAGGGTATGGTTCTCGGTGACGATGTGCCCGACCCATTCCCGCAGGCGCCTTAGGGTCTCCTCGATGTGCTGTTCCAGCAAGGCCACGGCCAGCGCTTCCTTGCTGGGGAAGTACTGGTAGAGCGTGCCGATGGACACTCCCGCCGATTCGGCAATCCGGTTGGTGGTCCCGGCCGCATAACCGCGCGCCTCGAAAACCTGAGCAGCGGCCGTGAGGATCGCCTCCACCGTGACCTTCGAGCGCCGCTGAACGGGTGGTTTTCTTGGGCTTAGTTGTGAAGAAACAGGTTTTGAAATGGTCTTTGTAATGCGAGTAGGCATAACCTGAATGATCGCTCAGTATTGTGGGAAAAAGCAATCCAGCTCCGCATCCAGGGGGATGTCCGGGGCGATGGGCCAAAGGTTTCTAACCGCCAGGGTGCTGGCATTGGGAAAGGGGGTGGCGATGGCAGGCGAGAGCGCGATCGTAGACCCTCCGTCGTGGAGTTCCCGCTGAAGCAGGACTCCAGGCCGTTCCGGAGCCGCTGAGGCCCGGCGCCGCCCACACCAAAGAACTTGCCGTTCTGCAGCGCCATGCCGCCGCATACGGACGATCCCACCCTGCGGAGGACCCCTTTGTGTACCTGATCAGCAAGACCATCCACAAAATCGAACGGTGGCGCCGGCTCATGATGGTGTTCCTGGCGGTCCTCGGCCCCGGAATGATCGTCATGATCGCCGATAACGATGCCGGAGGCATTTCCACCTACGCCGTCACTGGATCCACTTACGGGTTCAGCCTGCTTTGGCTGTTCATCATCCTTGTGCCGATGGCCTACTACGTCCAGGAGATGACGGTGCGGCTGGGGGCGGTGACCAAGCGTGGACACGCCGAGGCCATCTTCGAGGGCTTTGGCCCCTTCTGGGGCTGGTTCTCCCTGGCCGATCTGGCCATCGTCAACTGGCTCACGCTCATCACCGAGTACATCGGGATGATCGCGGCCGGGCAGATGTTCGGGGTGCCGCCCGTGGTCACCTTCCTGGGGGTCACCCTGATCCTGTTCCTGGTGGTGGTGACGGGCCGCTACTGGACCTTCGAGAAGATGACCCTGTTCTTCTGCGCCTTCAACCTGGTCTACATCCCGGCGGCGTTCTGGGCCATGGGCACCCCCAACGCCCCCCACTGGGGTTCAGTCGGTGTGAACCTGCTGGTCCCCAACTTGCCGGGCGGCCTGTCCGGAGAGATCCTCATGATCCTCCTGGCCAACATCGGCACGACCATTGCCCCGTGGATGATCTTCTTCCAGCAAAGCGCCGTGGTGGACAAGGGCCTCGACATCAAGGACATCCGGTTCGGCAAGATCGAGACCTTCGTGGGCTCCCTGCTCACCTGCGTCGTCGCGGCATTCATCATCATCGCCACCGGTGCGGCCCTGCATCACCACAATCCGCCGATCGTGGTCGACGACGCCGCCAAGACCGCCGAGGCCCTGGTGCCGCTGTTGCCCCACGGCCAGGGAGAACTGGCGCGCAAACTGTTCGCCATCGGCCTGTTCGATGCCGGGTTCCTGGGCGCGCTGTGCATTTCGCTTTCCTCCAGTTGGGCGGTGGGCGAGGTGTTCGGCTGGGCCCACAGCCTCAACAAGAGCGTGAAGGACGCGCCCTGGTTCTACGTGATCTACCTGGTGATGCTCTTGACCTCCGGGGCTGTGGTTCTGATTCCCGGCGCGCCCCTGGTGACCATCACCCTGTTCGTCCAGGTGGTGGCGGTCACCCTGCTGCCTTCGGCCCTGGTCTTCCTGATCCTGCTGCTAAACGACGAGCAGTTCATGGGTAAGCATACCAGCACGAAATGGCAGAACACGGCCAACTGGCTGATCGTCATCATCGTCTCGGTCATGTCCTCGCTGTTCGCCGTCTCCACCTTGTTCCCCGGTCTGCTCGAAGGTCTTTTCGGGAGCGCGAAATGATTGCCAATGGAACTACCGCCACCCATGAACATCCCGGGAGGATTATCTACTTCTCTCGGATCTTCAAGACACCGGTGCACGTCTCGGGCGGGGGCAAGCGCCTGGGCAAGGTCAGCGACATCGTGTTCGCCTTGGAAGAATCCGCACCGCGCGCCGTGGGGGTCTATCTCTACCACGGTTGGGGCCAACCGGATGAGTTCATTCCCTGGGAGCGGGTCGTGGACCTGTTCGGGGCCGGCATGGTCGTCAAATCGCCCGAACAGGGCGGGCATTACCCGCCCTTCGAGGACCAGCCCGGCTGGATCCTGGCGGACAAGCACCTGATGGGCCGAACCGTCCTGGATATTGACGACCGCAAGATCGAGGCGGTGAACGATGTCCTCCTGCAGCAGGTGGACGGCCAGTGGCGGCTGGTGGCGGTGGATACCTCCATCAACGGCTTCCTGCGCAAGTGGCGTCTGACCTGGTTCGACACGCTCATCCGCGACGACCTGATCCCGTGGAAGTTCGTCCAGCCCCTGTCCATCGAGGACGCCACCACGTCGGACAAAATCCAGCTGTCCGTGGCCCGGGCCCAGCTGCAGGACCTGCCCAAGGAAGACCTGGCGGACATGCTGGAGGAACTGTCCGGCGAGGAGCAGACCGCCCTGTTCTCCGCCCTGGAGACCGAGAAGGCGGCTGAGACTTTGACTGAGGCCGAGCCCAGGGCCCAGCGCCAGATCATCGCCAACCTGCGGGAAGAACGGGCGATCACCATCCTGGCCAGCCTGTCCACTCCGCAGCTGGTGGACCTGCTGACCGTCCTGCCCCATGAGGATCAGCTCCAGCTGCTGCCCCTGCTGCCCGAACCTCGCCAGACCAAGGTGCGCAGCCTCCTGTCGGAGCGGGAGGCCAAGGCCACCGACTTCATGGACCAGGATTACCTCACCATCGCGCCAACGGCCACCGTTGCAGAGGCCAAGACCTCGATCCTGGCCTCCGGCCTTGACTACCACGGCATCTCCTACCTCTACGTCACCTCCCCGGGCAGCCCGATCCTGGGCGTGGTGGATGCCCGGCAGCTGCTGCTGGCGCAGGACACTTCGACCATGGAATCGGTGATGGTCAGTCCCGTGGTCAGCGCCGAAGTGGACGATGCCCGGGAGGACCTGACCGCGCTGTTCAGCAAGTACCACTTCCGAATGGTTCCGGTGGTCGACAGCGAGGACCACATCCAGGGCGTGGTCCGCTACGCCGACATCATGAAACCCACCGCCAAGGCCTGAGGTGCGCCCATGCCAAGAGTCAAACTGACCCGGACCACCCGGACCGCCCTCTACTTCCTGCGGGGCTACCTCATTTTCCTCATGCTCCTGCTCTTGTTCCGATTCCTGAAGGCGTTCCACTGAGGTGAGCTTGGCGTCCGGCCTGTCCCGCGAAAAAGAAAAAGCCAGGGTGGCCCTGATGTCCGTGGCGGCGGCGGTCCTGCTCACCGGCACCAAGGTTATCGTCGGCCTGATGACCGGCAGCCTGGGCATTCTCTCCGAGGCGGCCCACTCCGCTCTGGACCTGGTCGCTGCCGTGGTGACGGTCCTGGCCGTGAAGGCCTCGGCCCGCCCGGCGGACAGCAACCACCCCTATGGCCACGGCAAGGTGGAAAACCTTTCGGCCCTGTTCGAAACCTTCCTGTTGCTGCTGACCTGCGCCTGGATCATCGAGGAAGCCGTCGCCCGGCTCTTCCTGCACGCCGTCCACGTGGAGGCCAACCTCTGGGGCTTCGGGGTGATCACCCTCTCCATCCTGGTGGACCTGGGACGCTCCAGGACCCTGATGGCGACGGCGAAGAAGCACCACAGCCAGGCCCTGGAGGCCGATGCCCTGCACTTCAGCACGGACGTCTGGTCAAGCGGCGTGGTGCTGCTCGGCCTGGCCCTGGTGTGGGCATCCCGGAAGCTGCAGATGCCTTGGCTGATGCGGGCCGATGCCGTGGCCGCCCTGGCCGTGGCCGCCATTGTCGTGCTGGTGAGCATCAGGCTCGGCCGCAAGACCATCGCAGACCTTCTTGACGCCATCCCCCCGGATCTGGTCCGGCAGGCCCATGCTCGGGGTCTGGCGGTTCCCGGCGTCGAGGCGGTCCCCCGGATCCGCATGCGTCGGATCGGGGGTACGTGGTTCTCGGATGTAGTCATCCAGGTGGAGTCCACACTGACAATGGAGCAGGCCCACCAGGTGGCCGATGCCGTTGAGCTGAGCCTTGGGGATTTGATGCCGGGCGGGGACGTTGTGGTTCACGCGGAACCCTCGCCAATGGAGAGAAGATGAGGTCGCCTTCGCAGCGTTCATCTTAACGGCAGGTTTGCGGGATGAAGCGGGAACCCGGAGCACCCTTTCCGTGGGGAAGACCTCCCGCCTGGCCCAGGACTGGTTCCTCTACACCGGCCTCCATGGCACCTGGGCTGATGGGAAGGCCATGGCCTACGATTTCGGGATGACCGAAGCACAGGCCCAGACCCGGGCCGCACTCCTCGCCAGCGGAAGTTCGAGCCTGACCCCCGAAGAGGTCGGGCCTTTCACGCCCCGCGCCGGGGTCCGTGATGTGGGTGGCACCATCACCCTCGGCTATCGGCCCGCGCCCAAGTGGACTTGGACCCTCGGCCTTTACGGTGGCGACCTGCAGGGCGATGCCCGGGAGAGCCCTCTGATCTTGCGGGATTCCTACCCGAGTGCCGGCATGGGCGTGTCCCACCGGTTCTGAACCTATCGGATCAGCGCGGCGGATCATCCACCAAGGGTGGGAAGGGCGGGGTACCGCCCTGCTTCCCTTCGTCGTCCGTCCAAAAGTGCGCCAAGGCAAGTAACTGCAACCAGGGAACGCCCTGCGGCTCCTTCAGCATGGCAATCTTGGATGCACCGCCGGCCATCAGGCATGGTTCCACCAGATTTAAGATTTAACCAATTAATTATTCAATAATTTGAATTTTGAGAAAAATATCGACTCTTAAAAATTTATGTGTTTAAACATGTACTGCACGGAATAACCATCTCCGGAGGGTCCGTATGGAGTTGAAATAAGCCCGGCCCACATCACGTCGGAAAGGAAGTGCCCGCCCGCGGCCATGCGGCCCAGGCCGAGCAGGCTGCCCAGGCCGAGGCCGGCGGCCAGGGATGCCCTTGCCAGACGGGAGTGTTGCCGGCGCCAGATCCACCAGCCAAGGGCATAAAGGAATCCCACGGAACAGTGGCCGCAGGGGAAGGACTTGCCGGGTGTGGCCGCACGCAGGAGGGGTGGCACATAAGGGTAGGCGCCGCCCAGTTCCTGGACCTGCCTCGGCCGTGGCCTGCCCCAGTGGTCCTTGAACAAGCCGTTCACCAGGAGGCCGGGGCCGAGGATCACGCTCAGCAGGATGAAGAGCCCGTACAGACGCATGCGCCTGGACCCGCGTCGAACCAGACCAGCGACCAGGAGGGCGCTGGCGCAGACTGCCAAACTGCCCGTGATCCAGGGCGCGGAACGGTAGAAGACCTGGCAAATCGCTTGCCCGGCGAGGGGCCATGGATCGGAACTGGCGGGTTGGTGGAAATGACGCGCGGCGGCGAGGTCCAGGTTGGTTACCCAGAACAGGGCCGTGCCGACCACGGTCAGGATCGCGAGGACCGTCAGTTCAATGACCCGCCAACGCGATGTCGCAACGTCAAGTCCAGACCCAATCGCCATTGGGTTCCCCGCAAAGATCCCCTGATTATCCTCCCTGGGCGTTGATCCGGCTGCCCGATGCCTGGAAAGGGGAACCGGGCGAACCCCTCCTCCCGGATGAACCGAAGGGCCTTTTGGAGCCGGCCACGCTGGTCTTGATCAGGTCAGGGTCAAGTATTCCAACGCGGTCCTGACGTGCATCTCCACACCGACGAGAAGCGAATCCTCGTCGATATTGAACTTCGGGTGATGGTGCTGATAACATGTATTCTTTTCCTGATTGCCGGTGCCAATGAAATAGAAGGCTCCCGGAATGTCCTTGTTGAATTCCGCAAAATCTTCTCCAACCATAAGCTTGATGTCTTTTTCGAGGCGGTCCTGGCCAACCACCTGCTCGGCAACCGCGCTGACCAACCCGGTCATCCCTGGGTCGTTATCAAGGATGATATTGCCGCATTTGAATTCCAGCTCAAAGGTGGTCCTATGGGCATAACATATATTTTCAACGATCCTCGAAAAACGTTCCTTGGCTCCAGCAGCGCCATTGTGCAGACACCTTATCGATCCTTCCAACTCGATCTTGTCCGGTATGATGATTGGCGATGATCCGCATTGGATTTTGCAGAAGGTGATCACCGTGGGCCTTGTCGCATCTATCTCCCGCGTCTGAATGGTCTGGACGGTCTGGATCACGTTGGCCGCGCAGATGACCGGATCCACGGCGGCATGCGGCGCGCCGCCATGCCCGCCCTTGCCCCGGATCACCAGCTTGAAGTAGTCGGATGACGCCATGATCGGTCCGGGGGCAATGCCGATCTTCCCCACTCCGATCTGGGACCACAGGTGGAGCCCCAGGGACGCGTCCACATGGGGATCCTCGAGGATCCCCTCATCCACCATCTGTTTGGCTCCAGCATCCTCTTCATTGGGCTGAAAAACGAATTTGATGTTCCCTTTGATTTCATCTTTATGTCCGGCCAGTATCTTCGCGGCGATCAAAAGCATTGCGGTATGGCCATCATGGCCGCATGCATGCATTTTGCCCGCATAGGCCGACGCATACGGCAAATCGTTCTCTTCCTGGATGGGAAGGGCGTCCATATCAGCGCGGAGCAGGACCGTGCGCCCGGAATGGCTCCCCCTGAGCAGACCGGCCACGCCCGTGTGCGCAATATTCGTCTTTACTTCAAGTCCGCATTTTGCGAGGTACTTCTCGACGATCCCCGAGGTCCTTATCTCTTGAAATCCCAACTCAGGATGTTGATGGAAATCTCTTCTCAAATCGATTAATTCTGTCTTTAATGTTTCAATTTCGTTTTTCAAGTTCATTATTGTTCACCTCTCCCCCGGCGGGAATATGTGGAACCCTATGCCAAATTCAGAAATGCTGTGTGATGACTTTCAAAATGGCTTTCCCGGCCGGTGCTGTCAACGGATTTCGTATCTGTTGAGCCGGGTCCCGACCCATCGACCGTCAGTTCGCGGTTCGGGATTGGCGGCTGGAGGACGAAAGACATCTGGCCGACCCGCGTTCCCCACCCGACGAAGCGAACCTACGGGCGCTCGATCGGAACCCGACTGAACAGATGCCGGTTTTCCTGAACCAGGGATGGGGGGGTCAACCCAGTACCGAGGTTCTTGAACTCCTGCACCTGGCCGCGGATGGCCCGCTCGGTGGGGAGCCGCTCGATGCTGGACGCGCCGAAGAAGCCGGCGATGCCGGGCATGCGCGCCAGAGCCTTGCCCACGTTCTCCGGCTCGTCGAAGGGGCCGCCGTGGCAGATGACCAGGATGTCCTTGCGCACGCTGCGGCCCGCCTCGGCGATGCCCATGACCCTGGCGATGGCCTCGTCCAGGGTGAGGGCCACCCCGGCGCCGATGGTGCCGGCGGTGGTGAGGCCCACGTGGGCCACCAGCTGGTCGGCGCCGGCCCGGGCCATGGCCTTGGCCTGGTCGGGGTCGAACACGTACGGCGAGGTGAACAGGTCGATCTCGCGGGCCAGGCGGATGGTCTCGACCTCCTTGTCGTAGCCCATGCCGGTGGCTTCCAGGTTGGCCCGGAAGGAGCCGTCGATGAGGCCCACGGTGGGGAAGTTCTGCACCCCGTCGAAGCCCATGGCCTGAAGCTGCTTGAGGAAGACCCGCATGAGCCGGAACGGGTCGGTGCCGTTCACGCCCGCCAGCACCGGCACGTTCTTGACCACCGGCAGGACCTCGCTGGCCATCTCCACCACGATGCCGTTGGCATCGCCATAGGACAGCAGTCCGGCCAGGGAGCCCCGGCCGCCCATGCGGTAGCGCCCGGAGTTGTAGATGATGATCAGGTCGGCGCCGCCGGCCTCGGCCATCTTGGCGGAAAGGCCGGTGCCGGCCCCGCAGCCGACGATGGGCTTGCCGGCCTCGCCCTGGGCTTTGAGCCGGCACAGGATTTCGGAACGGGGAATGAAGGGCATGGTTCAGGCTCCTTTCTGGGCGGCGAGCATGGCCAGCAAGCGGCTGGCCATGGCCTCGGCGAATTCCGGGTCGTTGATGTGGTGGTCCAGCTCGACCAGTTCCACCTTGCGCGGATCCAGGTGCCGGCGCACCGCCTGGAACAGGGCCTCGTCCGCCTCGGGAGCGTAGAAGGGCTGGCCCGGGGCGTCGATCATGCTGACCCCGCGCAGGGGCACGAACAGGGCGGTGGGGCCGGTGGCGCGGTTGAGCTTCTCGGCGATGATCCGGCCCAGGTCCGCGCACTCCTCCGCTGTGGTGCGCATGAGGGTCACGGTGGGGTTGTGCTTGTACAGGACCCGGCCCTTGAACGGAGCCGGCACCGTGTCCCAGGGACCGAAGTTGACCATGTCCAGGGCTCCCAGGGAGACCACCTGGGGCACGCCCCGGGCCGCGGCGGCGTCCAGGCGCGTGGGGCCGGCGGAGAGCACGCCCCCCACCAGCTCATCGCACCACTCGGTGGTGGAAATGTCCGCGACTCCGGTGATGAAGCCGTCGGCGATGAGCGACTCCATGGCCCGCCCGCCGCTGCCGGTGGCGTGGAACACCAGCACTTCGTATCCTTTCTCCTCCAGGATCTCCCGCACCCGGTTCACGCAGGGGGTGGTGACGCCGAACATGGTGGCGGTGACGAGGGGCCGCTCCTGGCCCGCGGGCACCGCCTGCTCGGCCATGCCGCACACCGCCCCCGCGGCGTTGGCCAGGATTCTGCGGGACAGCCGGTTCAGCCCGGCCACGTCCACGACCGAGTACATCAGCGTGATGTCCTTGACGTCGACGTACGGGCCCACGTTGCCCGACGCCATGGTGGACACGATGATCTTGGGCAGGCCCACCGGCAGGGCCTGCATGGCCGCGGCGGCGATGGAGGTGCCTCCGGAGCCGCCCAGGCTGATCACTCCGTCCACCTTGCCCTCGGCCAGGCACCGGATGGCCAGGGCCCGGGCCCCCTTGCCCATGACCTCCAGGGCGGCGCCCCGGTCCCCGGCCTTCCGCAGGGCCGCCAGGGACCCGCCCCCAGCCTCCGCCACCTGGCCGGCGCTGAAGTCCGGCGGGAACAGGGGCAGGCCCATGACGCCCGTGTCCATCACCAGGGTGCGCAGGCCCCGGGCCTGGATCAGGTCCCGCACATACTCGAATTCGGCGCCTTTGGTGTCCAGGGTGCCGATGATGAGGATGGTCTTGGCCATAGGACCTCCGTTGGGGATCGCTGTCGGCTCATGGCGCCGCTATGGGGTTGAACCGGCCAAGCATCCGGTTGTTCCCATTCGGGGTCAAGGAGAAAAACGAACCCTGGCTGGGTCAGGGCCCGACGGCGGCCCGCAGGTCCTGGAAGGTGGCGATGCGGCCCATGAAGGCGCTGGCGGCCACGGTGGCGGGGCTGGCGAGCCACACCGAGCCGGGGCCGCTGCGGCCCGGGAAATTGCTGTTGAAGGCGCCGACGGTCACCTGTTCCGGCCGGGTGGAGACCCCCGGGCCTGCGTGGATGCAGGCGCCGCAGCCGGGACTGATCACCCGCGCCCCCGCCTCCTCGAAGGCGCTCAGCCAGCCCTGCGCCTCCGCATGGCGGCGCACGTCCTCGCTGCCCACCTGGATGAACAGCTGCACCTGCAGGGGCAGCGTGAGGCCCCGGTCCAGGGCCCAGCGGGCCACTTCGTAGGCCCGGCGGATGTCCTCGCGCTTGCCGCCGGTGCAGGTGCCCACGTAGGCGATGTCCACCGGCACGTCCCGCTCCAGGCGGGCCACGGGCAGGACGTTGCCGGGCGAACCGGGGGCGGCCACCATGGGAACGACCTGCCCGCAGTCCACCTCCACCGCCAGGGCGTAGACGGCGTCCGGATCGCTGCCCATCCAGGGTTCCAGGACCAGGTCGAGGCCTCGCCGCTCCCGGATGAACCGCACGGTCTCCTGGTCCGGGGCGATGAGCCCGGTCAGGGCCCCGAGCACCGGGGCCATGTTGGTGAGGGTGGCCCGCTCATCGGTGTCCAGGGCCGCCACGGCCTCCCCCGCGAACTCCAGGATGTGGCCCGCCAGCCGGCCCTCCCCCAGGGCCGGGAGGCCCAGCAGGTGAAGCACCAGGTCCTTGGCGTGCACTCCGGGCGGCAGCTGCCCGCCCAGGCGCACCAGGCAGGTGGGCGGAACCGTGACCCGCACGTCCCCGGTCACCCAGGCGTTGGCCATGTCGGCGGCGTCCACCCCCAGGGCCAGGGCGCCCAGGGCGCCGCTGTGGCAGGTGTGGGCGTCGGTGCCCACCACCACCTGGCCGGGCAGCACGTGGTGCTCGGCCATGACCACGTGGCTGATGCCGTCGGCGGGGCCGCCGGCCTCCCCCTTGTGCAGGCGGATGCCGTGGGCGGCGCAGAAGGCGTCCTGGAACGCCTGCAGGCGCCGGGCCACGTCCAGGAAGCTGGGCTTGCCCCCGTCGGGGCTGGGAAACCGCTCGGCCAGGGAGAAGTGGTCCCGGAACGCCAGGATGCGCCCCGGATCCCGGAAGGGCGGCGGCTCGGGCAGGAACATGTCCAGCATGGCGGCCGCGAGGTTGGTGACGGTCTCGTGGGAGTAGCGCCAGTCGGTGCGCGCCAGCAGGCCGTCCCCAGGGGCCACCGCGGGCAGGCCGTCCGTGGCCCCGGAGGGCCAGGCCGGGTCCGTGACCGCCGCCCGGGCCAGGATCTTCTCGCCCAGGGTCATGGCGGTCCGGCTGCCCGAGGTCCGGCTTCCCGGGGTCCGGCCCGCGGTGGGGTCCGGCAGGGGCAGGTTGGCGGCAAGGGCCATGCGCGCCAGGGTGTAGCCGAACAGTCCGCCGCTGCGGATGATCTCTGCGCTGAGCGGGTCCTGCCCCCGCGTGAACCATTCCATGGGCAGGGGCTCGCCCCGCCCCAGGGGTTCCAGGATGCTGAAGTCGGTGCTGGTGAGCAGGCCCAGGTCCTGGCAATGCTGGCGGTACAGGGGGTCGAAGCTCCGGGCCACCACCAGCCGGATGCCGGCGGCGAATTCGGCGAACAGCGCCGCCTCCCGGAAGCCCTGGCTGCCGTGCCGCAGGCCCGAGACCACCACCTGGAACCCGCCCCGCACCACCGATCCCTCGGCGAAGGGATAGCTGCCGCCGCAGGCCACCCCCAGGTACGGGAAATCCTCCAGGCGCTGGCCGAAGTAGTAGCACACCCAGGTGGGCGCGATCTCCTCCACCGAGACCCCGTCCCGCAGGGGCAGGGCCTCCTGGAGGGTCAGATCCTGGCCACGGATCTGCCGCTGGACCTTGTCGGGGTCCTGGGAAAGAAAGAGCACGCGGCCCGGGATGTCGATCCAGTCCTTCGCCATTCCTAGAGGATGGCATAGGTACGGATGCTTATGAAATCATCGTGATTCCCCCGCTCCGCCCTGAACGCAAACATGCCGCGGAAAGGGGGTTCCGCGGCATCGGGGTGGTGCGGGCTGGAAGGTTGAAATTATTTGCCCTCTTCCTCTTCAAGCTTGGCCGACAGTTCATCCAGGTGGGCCAGCAGCCGTTCGGCGAAGGCTTCATCTTCGAGCATTGTGAAATCATCGCCCTTCACCTCGAAGATCTCGATGGTGAGGTTCTCTTCCTTTTCGCTGTCGTCGGAGGTGCTGTCGGAATAGGCCTGGACCTCCGCCAGGGGGGCCATGATGGCGAAATGCCGGTCTTCGAAATCCACTTCCTCGAGGATGGCGAATTCTTCCTTCTCGCCGTTCTCGTCCTCGAGCTCCACGACTTCGATCTCGTCGGCGTGCTCTTCGGAGCAGGGATCGTCTGGGCCGCAGCCGCACGGTTGATCATGATTCGGGTGGTCGTGTTCATGGGCCATGGGGGGCTCCTGTGCGAGCTACCAGGGTAGGCCCATCGGCCTGTTTCCACCAGGGCTAATTCTCGCCCGCCCACTGGACCCGCGCCTCGCCAGGGCCGCTGACCACCGCCTGGAGGCTCTTGTGGGAGCTCACCAGTTCCAGCCGCACCTTCTCGCCCACGGCGCCGTTGCCGCGGGCCACGGCCTGCAGGGCGATGGTCAGGGGCCCGCTCACCACCTCCACGCGCACCTGGTCCCCGGACTGCACCACGGGGATGGTCTCCAGGTCCTGCATCACCAGGACGTGCCCGGCGGGCACCGGCGACCGCAGGCGGTAGCCGTCCGGAAACTCGTCCACGGCCCCCGCCGGGGGCGACCCTTCGAAGTCCACCTGCTGCAGCTGGTCCGGAAGCGGGACATCCTTGCGCGGCAGGGCGCACTGGGCCCGCAGCAGTTTCCCGGTCCAGGTCCCCTCCAGGTCCACCCGTACCTGGCCCAGGGGCCGGCCGTCCACGAGCATCCTGAACGACACGAAGAAGGACCCCCCAAGCTCCCGCCGGCTCAGGTGGTCCGCCTGGAAGGTGATCTTGCCTCCAGGGGGAACCCGGGGCAGCATCGGAGGCCTGGCCACCCGGAACACGAAAGTGCCCTTCAGGTCCGCCGCCTGGGCCTCCGCGTACGAGACCGCGTCGGTCTGCAGACGTTCCAGCGGCGAGAGTTCCACCTCCGGGGAGGCCGCCCGGAGGGCCAGGCCGACCAACAGGAATGCCAGGGTTGGACGCATGGTTCACCGCTTGAGGTTGTTGACCAGCTGCAGCATCTGGTCCACGGTCTGGATGGTCTTGGAGTTGGCCTCGTAGGCCCGCTGGCCGATGATCATGTTCACCATCTCCGAGGCCATGTCCACGTTGGACTGTTCCAGGGAGGACTGCTGGATGGTCCCCAGCCCGTTCTGCCCGGGGGTGCCGTCGATGGGGTCGCCGCTGGCCAGGGACTGCTGGTACAGATTGTGTCCCAGGGACGTGAGGCCGTTGGGGTTGATGAAATTGGAGATGGTGATCTGGCCCACCTGGGCGGGGTTGGTCTGGCCCTGCTCGGTCACGGACACGGTGCCGTCCTGGGCGATGGTCACGGTCAGGGCGTCCTGGGGGATGGTGATCTGGGGATCCAGGGTCTGGCCGCTGGCGGTGACCAGGTTGCCGTTCTGGTCCAGGCTGAAGGAGCCGTCCCGGGTGTAGGCGAAGGTGCCGTCGCTCTGCAGCACCCGGAAGAAGCCGTCCCCCTGGATGGCCATGTCGAACTGGGAGGAGGTCTGCTGCAGGCTGCCGGTGGTGAAGTCGTGCACCATCCCGGACATCATGGCCCCGTGCCCCAGCTGCAGGCTGGCGGGCTGGGTGGTGGTGGCGGAGGTGTTGGAGCCGGCGGCGTTGATGGTCTGGTAGAGCAGGTCCTGGAACTCGGCCCGGGAGCTCTTGAACCCGAGGGTGTTCACGTTGGCCAGGTTGTTGGAGATGGTGTCCATGTTCATGGTTTGCACGTTCATACCGGCGGCGGCAGACCACAGGGCTCTCATCATGGTTGGCTCCTGCTAGGGTGGGGACCGGTCACCGGCCCGAGGAAATGTCGGAAATGCTCTTGGCGTCCATGTCGTTGGTGATGGTGGAAGCCACCTTCATGCTGGTTTCGAACAGGCGGTTGAGGCGGATCATGTCGATGAGGCACGTGGGCAGGTCCACGCTGCTCTCCTCCACCGCCCCCTGGGTGACCGTCCCGCTTACCGCCGTCTCCTTGGCGCCGCCCGGGTCGAACCGGTTGGCCCCGGAGCGGTGCAGCTGGGAGGGCTTGGCGTAGGCCTTCAGGCCCAGCTCGCCGAGGGTGTTCTCCCCCTGCTGCACGGTCCCGTCGGCGAGCACGTTCACCGCCCCCCCCGCCGGGTTCACCTTGATGGGCCGGCCGTTTTTGCCCAGTACCGGGGAACCGTCACTGGCCTGGAGCTGGCCATCTTTCCCCAGCTGCAGGCGGCCGTCCCGGGTGATCCGGACCCCCTGGGCAGTCTGGAGGGCGAAGAAGCCGTTGCCCTGGATGGCCAGGTCCAGCTTGCGCCCGGGTCCTGCGCAGGGTGCCCTGGGAGAAGTCCATGCCGCTCTGGGCCAGCACCGTGCCGTCGTCCACGAACGGCGTGAGGGCCAGGCCCCGGCCCTCCTCCTTGGCCTTGTTGAACACCGCGAAGAAGCTCTTCTCGGGCTTGTAGCCGACGGTGGTGCAGTTGGCCAGGTTGTTGGAGACCAGGTCCAGCTGGTAGGCCCTGGCCTTCAGACTGCCGGCTGCAACGTAGTATGCGGGATCCACCTGGGCACCTCTGGCCGGGATGATGCCAAGCTCATGCCAAGCGTCCCTCCGGATCAGCGCCGCGCTTCCCCTTCCACCCAGGTATCCCCCCCGTCCTGGTAGCTTTCCCGCTTCCAGATGGGCGCGGTCTCCTTGATCCGGTCCATGATCCAGGCGGCTGCCTGGAAGGCCGCCTGGCGGTGGGGGCTGGAGGCGGCCACCACCACCGCCGCCTCCTGCAGGGGCACCTCCCCCAGGCGGTGGTGGATGAGGCACCGGGTCAGGCCGAACCGGGCCATGGCCTCCTCCCGCAGCCGGCCCAGTTCCGCTTCGGCCATGGGGACAAAGGCCTCGTAGGCCAGCTGGCGCACCGGCCGGCCCTGGTGGCTGTCCCGGGCGCAGCCCTCGAACACCACGACCGCGCCGGCCCCGGGGTCCAAGGCCGCCGCGCGGATGGCGGCCACGTCCAGGGGAGCTTCCAGGATGGCGATGGGGGCTGGCATGGGCGGTCCCTCCACCACCCCATGTTAGTCTGGCCAGTGCCCGAGGCCCTGATGAACCCTCCCGATCCCCACCGCACCCGCGTTGAGCTGTACTGCGACGGCGCCTGCCTGGGCAACCCCGGGCCGGGGGGCTGGGGCTACCTGCTGCGGGTGCACACGGAGGCCGGCCCCCGGGAGAAGGAGCACTACGGGGCCGAGCCCCAGACCACCAACAACCGCATGGAACTGCGGGCCGCCATCGAGGGCCTGGGGATCCTGACCCGCCCCTGCGCGGTGGACCTCTACTGCGACAGCCAGTACGTGGTGAAGGGTATCCAGTCCTGGCTGGCCGGCTGGAAGCGCAAGGGTTGGCGCAAGGCCGACGGCCAGCCGGTGATCAACGTGGACCTGTGGCAGGCCCTGGACGCCCAGCTCAAGGCCCACCGGGTGACCGCCCACTGGGTGCGGGGCCACGCCGGGCACGCGGAGAACGAGCGGGTCGACCGGCTGGCCACCGAGGCCGCCAAGAATCAAACGGCCTAGCTAGCCTGAAATCGACTGGATGGCCCGGCTCCAAAGCTCGGTCGGCTCGCTGCTCATGAGCCATTCGGGGTTCAGGGGCAGCCGCGCCCAGCCACCGTTCTCCAGCTCCTGGTCCAGCTGCCCCTCGCCCCAGCCCGCGTAGCCCAGGAACAGGCGGAACCGGGCCGCGGGCTCGACCAGGAGGGATTCCAGCAGGTCCTTGCGGTAGCTGATGAAATCGGTGAAATCCAGCACCGTGTCCTCGGCCGAGGGCAGCCCGCCACGCACCAGGACGATGCCCCGCTGGGGATCCACGGGGCCGCCCCGCCAGGCGGTCGACTTCGCGTCGCCGTTGAAGGGCAGCCGGCTCTCCTCGCAGATCTGGGCCAGGGTCACCGGCAGGGGCCGGTTCAGGATCACCCCCATGGCCCCGTTGTCGTCGTGCTCCACCAGCAGGATCACGGTGTGCAGGAAGTTGGGGTCCAGCAGCAGGGGACTCGCCACGAGTATGCATGGGGCCAGATGACTCATGGGGAAGATCATAGCGCGCTACTCTCATAGAATGATGACCTCTCCGAAAACCGACCTCGCCTGCCTCCTGGAGGGAACCCGCTACCAGATCCGGCGGCCGGCGGCAACTCTGGGAATCGCAGCCCTTGGCATGCTCCTGGCGGCCCTGGCGCCCCTGCTCCAGCTGCACGCCGGCTTGCCGGACGACGCCGCGGTGGACGCGATCCTCACCTTCGTGGGCCTGCTGCCCCTGGAACTCTATTTCATCCCCCGCTTTCTCATCTGCGCCGACGCCCAATCCGGCCAGAATCCCCACAACCCCCCGGGAGAGTGGCGGCAGCGGTTCGAGGAACGATGGCTGCGGGCCTTCTGGGGCAAGGCGCTGCTGGCCCTGGCGGTGGGCATCGGCCTCAGCCTGGCCATCATCCCCGGGATCCTGGTCCTGGCCGCGTTCGGCTGGACACCCCTGCGCATCCTCCTGCGGGGCGAATCCCTGGTCCAGGCGGCCAAGGGCAGCTACCGGATGATGGTCCGGGCCTGGCAGCGGGTGCTCCTGTCCGTCTGCGCCATGGGCGCCATCTACCTGACGCTCATCATGGTCCTGTCATCCCTGGTGGAGCTGGTGGTCCCGGACCCCACCCCCCAGGTGCGCCTGACCCACCCCCTCATCTGGACGGGCAACTTCCTGGGCAGCCTCCTGAACCTGTGGCTCAGCACTTGCCTCCTGGCCCTGTATCAACGGGTGGAGGGCGCGGCGCCCCTGCAGAACAGCCTGCCCCGGGCCGGCTGATCCCTCGGTATCTATAACGAAACAGCAAACTTACGGGCACCGTCAGCGGCGATCGGTTGCATAATGCAGACTTTCCCGAGAGCTCATCATGGGTGGGTTCCTGCACCGGCTGTTCGCCTCCGACCTCATGCCCCACGGCGCCTGCTGGGGCTGGGAACCCTGGGTGGTGTGGACCAACGTCATTCCGGACGCGGTCATCGCCCTGAGCTACCTGGCCCTCTCCGTGAACCTGATCTACCTCATCCGGCGCCGGCGGGAGCTGGCCTTCAGCGGCATGGTGCTCATGTCGGTGGCCTTCATCTTCACCTGCGGCCTGACCCACGCCATGGAGGTCTACAACACCTGGCACGGGGCCTTCCGGCTGGCCGGCGCGGTGAAGGCGGCCACCGCCGCCGCCAGCCTGGGCACGGCGGTCCTGCTCGCCCGGCTCACCCCCAAGATCCAGCGCGCCCCCAGCCTGGACCAGGCCCTGGCCCTGGACCAGTCCCTGACCGCCGAACGGGGCGGACGCCAAGCCGCCGAGAGCCTCCTGGTGGAGAGCGAAGCGCGTTTCCGGCTGATGCTGGAAGGGGTCCAGGACTACGCCATCTTCATGCTGGATCCGCGCGGTCTCGTGGTCAGCTGGAACGCCGGCGCCGAGCGCCTCAAGGGCTACCGGGCCGAGGAGATCCTGGGCCGGCACATGGCCTGTTTCTACCCCCCGGACCAGGTGGCGGACGGGGCGCCGGAGCGGTCCCTGGAGGAAGCGCGCGCCAAAGGCGTCTGCCGGAGCCAGGGGGAGCGCCTGCGCAAGGACGGCAGCCGGTTCCTGGCCCACGTGACCATCTACGCCCTGCGCAACACCCAGGGGCAGCTCCAGGGTTTCGCCAAGGTCACCCGGGACGTCACCCAGCAGGTGGAGGCGGAGGCCCGCCTGAAGGCCTTCAACCAGGACCTGGAGGGCATGGTCCAGGCCAAGACCCAGGAACTGCTGGAAAGCCAGGCCCGGCTCCAGGGCTTCATCCACCACGCCACCTCCGCCATCGCCTTCAAGGGCCAGGACGGCCGGTTCCTGGTGGTCAACCCGCGCATGGCCACCCTGCTGGGGCGGCCCCAGGAGGAGATCCTGGGACGGACCATCCAGGAGCTGTACCCGGGCCCCATGGGCGAGGCCCTGGAACGGGCCAGCCGGGAACAGATGGCGTCCGGACAGGCCGCAGAGCAGGAGGAGCAGTGGACCCACGCCGATGGCCAGACGCATTCCTACCTGTGCCAGCATTTCCCCCTCGTGGACGACACCGGGCGCCGGTGGGGCATGGGCATCCTGAGCACCGACATCACCGAGCGCAAGGAGGCGGACCTGGCCCTGCTCCAGAGCCAGAAGCTGGAGTCCATGGGCCTCCTGGCCGGGGGCATCGCCCACGACTTCAACAACCTCCTGGGGGCGATCCTGGGCAACCTGGGGCTGGCGCAGATGGAGATCAGCCCCATGGCCCCGGCCCGCGGCCGCCTGGAGACCATCGAGGCCCTGGTGGTGCGGGCCTCGGACCTGGCCCGGCAGATGCTGGCCTATTCCGGGCGGGGCACGTTCCAGTTGAAGACCCTGAACCTCAACGGCCTGGTGCGGGAAATGACCCACCTGACCGCCATTTCCATCTCCAAGAAGGCGGTCATCCGCTATGCCCTGGACCCGGGGCTGCCCCCCATCCAGGGAGACCCCTCGCAGATGCAGCAGGTGATCATGAACCTGGTGATCAACGCTTCGGACGCCATCGGCGCGCGCAGCGGCACCATCATCATCGGCACCCACGCCGCGAGCTTCGACCTGGAGGCGCTGAACCGGTCGTTCCCCAACCAGAACCTGGCCCCGGGCCGGTACGTATGCCTGGACGTGGCGGACGACGGCTGCGGCATGACCCCCGAGATCATGAGCCGGATCTTCGACCCGTTCTTCACCACCAAGTTCACCGGGCGCGGGCTGGGCCTGGCGGCCATCCAGGGCATCGTCCGGGGGCACCGGGGCGGTATCCAGGTGCAGAGCGAGCCCGGGCGGGGCACCACCTTCAAGCTGGCGCTGCCGGCCACCTCCATGGCCCCCGACCTCCCGTCGCCGCCCGAAGCCCTGGCCAGCTACCGGGGCTCCGGCACGGTGCTGGTGGTGGACGACGAACAGTCCATCCGGGCCGCGGCGGCGAACATCCTGGAGCACATCGGCTTCCACGCCCTGCACGCGTCCGACGGCCTGGAGGCCCTGGACCTGCTGCGCCTGCACGCGGCGGAGGTCCGCCTGGTGATCATGGACCTCACCATGCCCAACCTGGACGGCGAGGAGGCCTACCGGGCCATGCGCGAGGAGGGCTTCACCGTGCCCGTGGTGCTCTCCAGCGGCTTCAACGAGAGCGAGGCGGTGCACCGGTTCCTGGGCAAGGGGCTGGCGGGCTTCCTGCAGAAGCCGTACCGAGCGGCGGAGTTGATCAAGGTGGTCCAGGGAGCCATCGAAGGGCCGGAGACCGGGGGAAGGCCTATTTGAGCGCTTCCACGCCTCCGAACACCCGGCTGGGGCTCAGTTCTTCCAGGATCGCCGTGTCGCCGGGCTGCAGCTCGCTGGTGGCGATGCGGGCCACCAGCTTGCCCACGCCGGGGCCCAGCATGTAGCCCTGGCCGCACATGCCGATGGCGTCGATGTATCCGTCCAAGTCCTTGCTGCGGCCGATGATGGGCGAGCCGTCCGGAGTCATGGGGTAGAGGCCGCGCCAGGTGCGGCGGATCTTCAGGTTCCCCAGCTTGGGCATGAGGTCCACCATGCGCCGGGCGATCATGGGCAGGAAGGCGGAGGTCTCGCGCCGGTCGGAGCCGACGATGGCCGGGTTGGGGGTGTAGCAGAAGATCACCTGCCCGGGCTTGTGCTGGTAGAAGTAGAAGTTGGCCGACCCGGGGGCGGGGCGGATGTCCACCACCATGGGGTTGAGGAACGGCGCCACCGGCTCGGTGATGCCGCCTTCGTGGCAGTCCGGCGCCACCGGGGCGTCCAGGCCGCCCGCCAGGGCCACGGCGCGGGCCCAGGCGCCGGCGGCGTTGATGACCATGCCGGTGGCGTAGCCGCCCTTGTCGGTGCGCACCCCCACCACCTTGCCCTTGCGGCGCATGATGCTGGTGACCCGCTCGTTGAAGCGGAACTCGGCGCCCAGCTGCAGGGCCCGCTGCTGGAAGGCCAGGTTGCTGCGCATGGGGGAGGCGCCGCCGTCCTCGGGGGAGAAGGTGCCGCCGATCAGGCCCTCCCGGCGCAGGCCGGGGGCGATCTCCAGGAGCTCATCCCGGTCGTGCCAGTCGATGTTCAGCCCGGCGCGCTTCTGGAGCTTGAGCAGGTCCTTGAGCAGCTTCTCCTCGTGCTGCTGGTACGCCACGAACACGTAGCCGCCCTGGAACCATTCGATCTCGAAGCCGGTGTGCTCCTCCCAGTGGGAGAACACGTCCAGGCTGTCCAGGCAGAGCCTGATCTTGGCCGGGGCCGAGTGGGTGGCGCGGATGCCGCCCAGGGCGCACTTGTTGCTGCCCTGGCCGGCGGAGGCGAACTGGTCCAGGCAGAGCACCTTCAGGCCCTTCTCGGCCAAGGTACATGGCGCTGGGCATGCCGACGCTGCCCGCGCCGATGACAATGGCGTCATAGACCTTCGTGGTCATCACAGGCCTCCCTGGAAAGCGCTGACGGCGTGAGCTTTGGCAACATCCTGGACCGGGCCCTCGCCGGTCGCCATGCCGGCGAAGGCGCCCATGGGCACTTCCATGAAGATGGGCCGGCGGGACAGTTCGGTAACCTCGGAGAGGGTCACGCCCTCCTCCCGGAACAGACGCTGGATGAGGCTGGGGCAGGTCTTGCCGCCGCACGCCCCCATGCCGGCGCGGGTGGCGCCCTTGAGCTCGTTCATGTCCCGCACCCCGGCGCGGATCCGGCGCCGGATCTCCCCGGCAGTGACCCGCTCGCAGCGGCACACGATCTCGTCGTCCTCCAGGCGCCGGATGGTTTCCGGCATGGCCTCGCCCACCCAGGGCTGCTGCACCTGGATGCCGGCGATCCTCTTGGCGATCTCCTTGGGGGCGCGGACCTTGACCAGCACCGCGTGGTCGGCGAACTTGGGGGCCCGGGTCCTGACCACGGGCACGTTGCCCAGCACCTGGCCCAGGGTGTCCAGGACCGTCACCGTCTGGCCCACCTCGATGGAGTCGAAGGGGAATTCGTACGGGATGGACACCAGGGCCTCCCCTTCCTGCTTGCGGTAGTCCACCAGGGTCACCGCCAGCCCCGGGCACACGGCCACGCACTGCTCGCAGGCGATGCAGTCCGCCTCGTTGAAGGTGGGCACCCCCAGGATGTCGTTGCCCTCGATCTGGATGGAGCCCTGGGGGCAGATGCTGGTGCAGGGGTTGCAGGGGATCTCCTGGGAGCAGTGGAACACCGGGAACACGCCCTTCTCCTCCTCGGGGATCTCCTCGGTGATGGTGGCGCCGGGGCGGGACTTGAGCACTTCCGCGGTGCGGTGCCATTCCGGCGGCACCTCGCCCACGTCCCGGCCCAGGGCCCGGGCGATCTCCAGGCCCCGGATCTTGCCGGTGAACATGGCGGCGCTGGCCTCGGCGATCTCCTCGGCGTCGCCGGCGGCGTACACCGGCAGCCCGAACTCCTTGGCCTTGAGGGTGAACTCGTTCACCGACTCCAGGCCCACCGCCACCAGCACCGTGTCGCACTTGAAGGTGCGCTCGGTGCCCGGGATGGGCTTCCAGCCGGGGTCCAGCTGGGCGATGGTGACCGATTCCACTTCCTCCTTGCCGTTGGCGGAGAGCACCGTGTGGGACGTGTAGATGGGCACGCCCATGCGCACCAGCTTGTCCTTGTGCACCTTGTAGCCGCCGCAATCGGGCAGGGCCTCGCACAGGCCCACCACCTCGATCCCCGCCTGCAGGGCGTGGTAGGAGGCGATCAGGCCGACGTTGCCCCCGCCGACCACGAACAGGCGCTCCGTGGGCCGCACGAAGTCCCGGTTCACCAGGGTCTGGAAGGCCCCGGCGCCATACACCCCCGGCAGGCTGTTGCCCTTGAACACCAGGGACTTCTCGCGGGCGCCGGTGGCCACCAGCAGCACATGCGGCTGCACCAGGAAATAGTGTCCGTCGCGCAGGACGCCCACCTTGCGGTCGGAGAACACCGCCAGGGCGTTGCTGTTGGTCCAGATCCGCACGTTCTCGTAGGCGCGCAGCTCCTTCTCGAGCTTGCGGCCGATGTCCATGCCCCGGGTGCCGGCGTGGCAGGCCTCGATGCTGCCGAAGAACTTGTGGGTCTGCAGGACCAGCTTGCCGCCCAGGCTGGCCTTGTCGTCCACCAGGAGCACCCCGACCCCGGCCTTGGCCAGCTCGATGGCCGCGGACAGCCCGGCGGGGCCGCCGCCCAGGATCAGGCACTCGACCTCCAGGGTCTCGATGTCCCGGAACTGCACGCCCTCTTCGGCCACGTCCGGAAGGGCGGCCTTGCCGTCCATGGGCAGCACGGCCATGCCTTCCTGCACCGGCACCATGCAGGACTTCACCGACAGCCCGTCGGCGACCACCGCGCACTGGGCGCACTGGCCGTTGGCGCAGAAGATGCCCTGGGGCGCGCCGTCCTTGGGGTGGTGCCCGAACACCCTGATGCCGTTGGCGAACAGGGCGGAAGCGATGGTTTCGCCCTCGCGGGCCTGGAGGGCCTCGCCCTTCCAGGTGAAATTGACCGTGGTCTCGGCTGGCACTGACAGGATGGGGTGTTCCTTGATCCGGTAGTCCGACATTCCAGTTCTCCTATGGCGACTGCACTGCGCGGGTAGCGATACGGCGTCTGGGTTCGACCTGTTGTAAGTATTGAAATTAATGGACCTTGATGACCAGCCCAGGGAGATCCCGGCGGGCCGGCCCCCGCCCCCGGCGGAGGCCGGAAGGCGGGGGGGCTCGGAACGGGGAAGCGCAGCGGGTTCCCGAAGCTGGCGGAGAAACACAGGCCCCGGCTTTTCAAAAGGACTTGCCAGACGCTGTATCAGTTAACCACCGCCGCCAGGACCCGGCCGGGCGGCCAGGACCAGTTGTGACTTTCGTCAGGCGCCTGGAAACCAGTTTTTGCTGAATAAATGGCCACGGTTCGGTAGCTTGTTAGGCAAATCGTACCCTGTTGTCACACCGCTGTTACTTCTGGATGAGCGGAGTCGGAATGATGAATCGAACTATCCACGCGATCACCGGAATGGGCGCCGTCACCCCCGTCGGGATTGGCGTTTCCAACTACTGGCGGAGCCTGCTGGAGGGCGTGAGCGGCACGTCCTGCATCAGCCGCTTCGACGCCTCCAGCCTGCCGGTGCGGATCGCTGCGGAAGTGAAGGATTTCACCGCGACCGACCACCTGCCGGCCAAGCTCGTCCGGGAAACGGACATTTTCATGCATTTCGCGCTGGTCGCGGCGGCGGAGGCCCTGGCCGCAAGCCGGGTGGAGGCCGCCCCGGAGCGCATCGGCATCGTGCTCGGCACCTGCTTCAGCGGCATTGCCACGATCACCGAGACCCAGGGGCTGTTCACCGCCAACCCGGGCATGCGCGTCAGCCCGCATTTCGTGCCGAAGGTGCTGGGCAGCATCGCCGCCGCCCAGATCGCCATGGCCCACGGCCTGCGGGGACCGTGCCTGACGGTGAACACGGCCTGCTCGTCCGGCAATGATGCCGTCGGCCTGGCGGCCATGCTGCTCCGGGCGGGGGAAGCGGACGCGGTGGTGGCGGTGGGCGCCGAGTCCATCCTGTGCCCTCTCCTGGTGGCGGGGCTGGTCCAGGCCCGGGCCCTTTCCTCCCGCAACGAGGATCCCAAAACGGCCAGTCGGCCCTTCGACCTGGACCGGGACGGGTTCGTCATCGGTGAAGGGGCCGGCGCCGTGGTGCTGGAAGACCTGGACCGGGCCCGGAGCCGCGGGGCGGACATCCAGGCCGAGCTGCTGGGCTACGCCAGCTACACGGACGCCTACCACGTGATGGCTCCCGACCCCAGCGGCAAGGGGGAAGTGTTCTGCATGCGCCAGGCCTTGGCCAAGGCCGGCCTGGCCCCGGGCGACGTGGACTACGTGAACCCCCACGGCACCGCCACCAAGGTGGGAGACCGGGTGGAAACCGCAGCCTTGAAGGAAGTCTTCGGCGATCATGCGTACCGGATGCCCATCAGTTCCACCAAGGGGGCCACCGGGCACATGATCGGCGCCGGCGGCGTCACCGAACTGATCGCCTGCATCCAGGCCATCCGTGAGGGCCAAGTGCCGCCCACCTTGAACTACCGGACACCCGACCCGGACTGCGACCTGGACTATGTGCCGGGCCGGCCCCGGCCCGCGGACGTGCGGGTGGCCATGTCCAATGCCTTCGGGTTCGGGGGCCAGAATGCCTGCCTCCTGGTGGGCCGGCATGCCGGATGACCCGGAGGACCGTCAGGTCCACCACCATGGAGGCGCGAAGATCATGGGCTATACCTACGACCTCACAATGTTCCAGGAGACCTTCGAGCGGGAATTCACGTTCCTGAACGGGTTCATGCGCAATGTCCGCCGGTTCGCCGGCCGTCCGGCCCTGGCCTGCCCCCTGCGGGAGGCCCGATGGAACTACGAGGAGCTGAACGGGAAGGTGAACCGCCTGGTCCACGCCCTCCTGGCCGACGGGGTGGGCAAGAACGGCGTGGTCATGTACCAGCTGCTCAACTGCGCCGAATTCGTGCTCTGCTACCTGGCCCCCCAGAAGATCGGCGCCATCAACGTTCCCATCAATTTCCGTCTGTCGCCAGGCGAGACAGCCCTGATCATCGACGACAGCGAACCGGACGTGTTCATCTACGACGCGGAGATCCGGGAGACCGCCCTCAAGGCCCTGGCCAGGGCCCAGCACCAGCCGCGCCGGGTGGTCATGGTGGACATCCGGAACCAGGAGCCCGCGCCGGAGGGCCACCTGACCTTCCGGGAGTACGTGCAGGGCCGCTCCCAGGAAGAACCTGGGATCGAGACGCCCAGCCGCATCTACGACGAAGTGACGCGGCTCTACACCTCCGGCACCACCGGCCTGCCCAAGGGGGTTCCCCTCAACAACCTCAACGAGGTCCTGTCGGCCCACGACGTGATCATGCATTTCCCCCTTGGCCCCACGGACCGGACCATGAACATGTCCCCCTGGTTCCACCGGGGCGGGCTGCACTCGGGGGGCCCCAACCCCACCCTGTACGCCGGCGGCGAGATCGTGGTGCTCCGGCACTTCAACCAGAAGCACTGCCTGGAACTGGCCGAGAAGTACGGCGTCACCTTCCTCATCGGCGGCCCGCCCATGCTGAAGCTGCTGTGCGAAGCCCAGATGAAGCATCCCGTCGACCTGGGCAAGCTGCGGGGCATCGTCACCATGGGGGCGCCCCTGGAGAAGGAAGATTGCGTGCGCTACCACCAGCACCTCACGCCCCGGATCTTCAACGGCTACGGGACCACCGAGACCTTCTGGAACACCTTCCTGCGCCCGTTCGACCTGCCCGAGAACGCCGGTTCGGCCGGCCGTTCATGCACCGATGACGAGGTGGTCGTGGTGAAGGTCCTGCCGGACCGCCGGGCCGAGCCGGATGAACAGGTGGCCAAGGACGGCCAGGAGACCGGCGAGGTGATCATCAAGTGCCCCACCAAGTCCTCCTACACCTACTTCAACAATGCCCGGGAGGCCAAGCGCGCCTTCTACAAGGGCTACATGTACACCGGCGACCTGGGGGTGTGGGACAAGAACTGCTACCTCACCATCGTCGGGCGCAAGGACGACATGATCATCTGCGCCGGCGAGAACATCCACCCGGTGCAGGTGGAGGAGATCATCAACCAGCATTCCAAGGTCCGGGAGTCCATCGTCACCTCCGTGCCGGATCCGCTGCGGGGCCAGGCGGTGGTGGCCTACGTCATCCGGGAGGATGCCACCCTCACCGCCCGGGAACTGGGTGCCCACTGCACCGACCACCCCATGCTGGCCAACTACAAGCGGCCCCGGTTCGTCCGTTTCGTGGAGGAACTGCCCTTCACCGCCACCGGCAAGAAGATGCACTTCAAGGTCAAGGCGATGGCCCTGGAGGACCAGGCCAAGGGGCTGCTGGAGCGGCTCTGACCGCCCGCCCGGGCATCCGGAGAACCGGCGATCACCGGGGTCCGGTGGCCGGAATCATCCAGGGATTGACGAGCGGGATGCCCAGGTGGCGGAAGTCCGCTTCATTCCGTGTCACCAGCGTGAGGCCGTGGCGCTCCGCCGTGGCCGCCAGGAAGGCGTCCATGGGCCCTGCCGGCTTGCCGGCCGCCTGGGCCCGGGCCACCATGCGGCCCCAGCGGTCCGCGACTCCGGCGTCAATGCCCAGTACCCGACCTTCGAACCGCTCAGCCAACTCCCCACCCAGCCAGTCATCGAGCCGGTCCCGCCGGGCTCCATGCGCCAGCCGCTCAATGCCATGCCTCAATTCGGCCAGGGTGATGACGCTGAGGAATACCCGGTCCTCGTCCACGTTCGCCAGCCAAGCCGCAACGCCGGGGTCAGGCCTTGCCTTCACCCATTCCGAAACCACGTTGGTGTCGAGCAGGTAGTTCACAGGTCTGCCTCGCGCAGTCCCCCCTCCGGCCGCTGGACCTCGAGGCCGGAATCGCGCAGCGGGGAGCCGGCGAAGAATTCCGCCAGGTTGCCGGGGCGGTGCGATTTGCGTTCCCACTCTTCCGCCGAGACCACCACCACCGTGATGTGGCCGTTCCGGGTGATGGTCTGCGGACCGTCGGTCCGGGCCCGATTGATGACTTCACTGAATTTCGCCTTGGCGTCTGCGATGGTCCAGGTGCGTTGGCCCATGGTTCACCCCGAATGACCATTATAGTCAAGATGGTCAATTTTGGGTGGCCGCTAGTGGCAGTCGCGCGATTTACCCTAGTGCCGTTCGTACACCTGGGGGTTGAGGCAGTTGGGTGCCTTTGCCCCGGCCATCATGGCGATGAGGTTCCGGACCGCCGTGAGGGCCATGTTGTTCCGGGAGGTGATGGTCGCACTGGCCGTGTGGGGTGCCAGCACCACGTTGGCGAGCCCGGCCAGGCCCGGCGCCATGCGGGGTTCATCCTCATAGACGTCCAGCCCGGCACCGGCGATCACGCCCTCCTGGAGCGCCTCCACCAGGGCCCGTTCGTCCACCACGGGGCCGCGGGAGGTATTGATGAGGTAGGCGGTGCGCTTCATGCTGCGCAGCGCCCGGGCGTCGACCAGGTGCCGGGTGGCGGGGGCCAGGGGCACGTGGATGCTCACGAAATCGGCCTCCCGCAGCAGGGTTTCCAGGTCGACCCGGCGCGCCCCCAGCTCCCGCTCCAGGGTCTCGCTGGGACACTCGTCCGCATACAGCACGGGCATCTCGAAACCACGTGACTTCATGGCGAAGGCCTGGCCGATGCGGCCCGCGCCCACCACCCCGAGGGTCCTGCCGGTCACGTCGCCGCCCAGGAACTGGAGCGGGCCCCAACCGGGCCACCGCCCGGAGCGCATGACCGCGTCGGATTCCACGATGCGGCGGGCCACCGCGAACAGGAGACACCAGGCCATCTCGGCGGTGGCGTCGGTGAGCACCCCCGGGGTGTTGGAGACCGGCAGCCCCCGACGGGTGGCTTCCGGCACATCGATGTTGTCGAAGCCGACGGCGAAATTGGCGAACCCCCTGGCCGCCCTGGCCGTCCCCATGACCTCCCCGTCGATGCGGTCCGTGAGCAGGCAAAGGACCCCGTCCACCCCCGCGACTCCACGCAGGAGCTCCTCCCGGGTGAGCGGGCGGTCCTCCTCGTTCAGGATCACTTCGCAGTGCTGGCGCAGCAGCTCCAGACCCGCGTCCGGGATGCGCCGGGTGACCAGGGCCCGGTTCATGGCCGGCCGCCGCCGGCGCATCCCGGGAAACCGATGTCTGCGCACGGCTTGACCATTGGACGCCGCCTTTCGCCACAGGGGTCAAGGTTAGCGTGGATTCGGCTGGTCTGGTCAACCCGGCCTCGCCGCAGGCCGGCCCAGGGGCGTCCCGATCGCCGCTTGCGGTCGGCAAGGAGTCGGCCCATCTCCTCGATGGCCTTGTCCTTTTCTTCAAATGTAGCGGTTCCCCAGGCCGGGACTCCACAGAAGGGCCCATGCCGCCTGGGGGTCAGTCTAACCATATGTATTACAACAACTATCAACGGCTGTTCGGCCTGGATCGCAGCGCCTATAGTTGATGAGCGGCACGTCGCTTGCCCCAGGCCCCCACCATGCCCGCCCCCGCTCCCCAGAACCCTTCCCAGCAGCCCCCCGGGGCGCGCCAGGAGCATGACGCCCTGGGCAGCCTGGACGTCCCCGCCCAGGCCCTGCACGGCATCCACACCACCCGGGCCCTGGACAACTTCCCCCTGCTGGGCCGGCCGGTCCACCCGGCCCTGGCCCGGGCCTTCGGGGCGGTGAAGCTGGCGGCCCTGCGCACCAACCGGGCCCTGGGCTGGTTCCCGGACGCCGCCCAGGCCGACGCCATGGAACGGGCCTGCCGGGAACTGCTGGACGGGACGCTGGCGGACGCGGTGGTGGTGGACGCCCTGCAGGGGGGCGCCGGCACGTCCACCAACATGAACGTGAACGAAGTGCTGGCCAACCGGGCCCTGCAGCTGCTGGGGCGGCCGCTGGGCAGCTATGGCCAGGTCTCCCCCCTGGACCACGTGAACCTGCACCAGAGCACCAACGACACCTTCCCCACCGCCCTGCGGGTCGCGGCCATCTGGGGCCTGCGGGAGCTGGAGCGCAAGGTGCTGGGCCTGCAGGAGGCCTTCCAGGACCAGGAGAAGGCGCTGGGCCACGTGGTCAAGGTGGCCCGCACCGAGGGCCAGGACGCGGTGCTCACCACCCTGGGCCGGACCATGGGCGCCTTCGCCGAGGCCCTGAACCGGGACCGCTGGCGCCTGGCCAAGAGCGAGGAGCGGCTGCGGGTGGTGAACCTGGGCGGCACGGCCATCGGCACCGGGCTGGCCGCGCCCACCGAGTTCATCTTCCGGGTGGTGGAGGAGCTGCGGGAAGTCACCGGGCTGGGCCTGGCCCGGGCGGAGAACCTGGTGGAGGCAACCCAGAACCTGGACGTCCTGGTGGAGGTCTCGGGCCTGCTCAAGGCCCTGGCCGCCTCCCTGATCAAGATCTGCACCGACCTGCGCCTGCTCTCCAGCGGCCCCGACGCCGGGCTGGGGGAACTGACCCTGCCGCCCCGCCAGGCCGGGAGCTCCATCATGCCGGGCAAGGTGAACCCGGTGATCCCCGAGGCGGTGACCCAGGCCGCGCTCATGGCCATCGCCCACGACCAGGCCCTCACCGCCGCCGCGGCCATGGGCTCCCTGGAGCTGAACGCGTTCATGCCCCTGGTGGCCCACTGCCTCCTGGAGAGCCTGGACCTGCTCGCCCGGGGCTGCGACATCCTGCGCCGCCACTGCGTGACCGGCCTCGGCGCCGACGAGGCCCGCTGCCGGGCCCAGGTGGAGAACGGCACCGCCGCCGCCACCGCCCTGCTGCCCCTGGTCGGCTACCGCCGGGCCGGGGAACTGGCCGCCGAGGCCCGGCGCACCGGCAAGGGGCTCAAGGACGTGGCGGTGGCTTCGGGCCTGGTCACCGCCGAACAGTTCGACCAGCTCACCAGCCCCGAGGCGGTGAACCGGCTGGGATGGAGGCAGATGCCCACATGAGCCCAGGATCCATGCAGTCCACACCCAAATCCTTGCGCCTGCATATCGGTCTGTTCGGCCGGCGCAACGTGGGCAAGTCGTCCCTGCTCAACGCCATCACCCGCCAGGAGGTGAGCATCGTCTCCGCGGTCAAAGGCACCACCACCGACCCGGTGGAGAAGCCCATGGAGCTGCTGCCCCTGGGCCCGGTGCTGTTCGTGGACACCGCCGGGGTGGACGACGCAGGCGCCCTGGGCGAACTGCGCATGGCCCGCACCCGGGCGGTGCTGGACCGGGTGGACCTGGGCCTGGTCATCACCGAGCGGGGCGGCTGGGGCGAGTTCGAGGCCAGACTGCTGGAGGAGCTGCAGCGGCGCAAGGTGCCGGTGCTGATCGTGCGCAACAAGATGGACCTGGGGCTCCTGCCCGCCCAGCTGCCCGAGGGAGTCCGCCAGGTGGCGGTGAGCGCCCAGGCCGGCACCGGCATCCTGGACCTGCGGGAGGCCCTGCTGGACCTGGCCCCGGCGGACTTCTTCGACAACCGGCGGCTGGTGGCGGACCTGGTGCCCCCCGGGGAGATGGCGGTGCTGGTGGTGCCCATCGACAAGGAGGCACCCAAAGGGCGCCTGATCCTGCCCCAGGTGATGGCCATCCGCGACCTGCTGGACGGCGAGTCCCTGGCCCTGGTGGTGCAGGAGCGGGAGCTGGCCAGCGCCCTGGGCCGCCTCAACCGCCCCCCGGCGCTGGTGGTCACCGACTCCCAGGCCTTCCTCAAGGTGTCGGCGGACGTGCCCAGGTCCGTGCCCATGACCTCCTTCTCCATCCTCATGAGCCGGTTCCAGGGCGACCTCCCCGAGCAGGTGCGCGGCGCCCTGGGCATCGAGGGCCTGCGGGGCGGCGACCGGGTGCTCATGGCCGAGACCTGCACCCACCACCCGGTGGGGGAGGACATCGGCCGGGTCAAGATCCCGCGCTGGCTCACCCAGTACGTGGGCGCCAGGCTGGAGTTCAGCCACGTGCAGGGCCGGGACTTTCCCGCCGACCTGGCGCCCTACCGCCTGGTGGTGCACTGCGGCAACTGCACCGGCAACCGCCGGGAGATGCTGTCGCGCATCCACCACTGCCGGGAGGCCGGCGTCCCCATCACCAACTACGGACTCACCATCGCCTACTCGCTGGGAATCTTCGAGCGGGCCCTGGGTCCCTTCCCCGCCGCCCTGTCCGCGTACCAGGCGGCCAGGACAGGAGCCACCCCATGAACCGCGACGAGATCCTGAACTGGCTTCTTGAAACCGGCCCGGTCCGGCTGGAAGAACTGTGGGAGCGGGCCGACGCGGTGCGGGAAGCCCACGTGGGCATGGCCGTGCACCTGCGCGGGCTGATCGAGATCAGCAACCACTGCGTGCGCAAGTGCGCCTATTGCGGCATCGCCGCCTGCGCCCCGGGGATGGAGCGCTACCGCCTGGCCTTCCAGGACATCATCGACGGCGCGGTGCGGGCCCAGGCGTTCGGCTTCGGCACGGTGGTCATTCAGTCCGGGGAGGACCCGGGCATCACCCGGGAGTTCATGGTGGATGTGATCCGCACCATCAAGCGCCGCACCGGGATGGCGGTCACCCTGTCCCTGGGCGAGCGCCGGGAGGAGGACCTGAGGGCCTGGAAGGAGGCGGGCGCGGACCGCTACCTGCTGCGCTTCGAGACCACCGATCCGGAGCTGTACCGCACCATCCACCCGTCCCTGCCCGGCACCGCCCTGTCGGACCGCCTGCAGCAGCTGCTGCTCATGCGGGAGATCGGCTTCGAGATCGGCACCGGGGTGATGGTGGGCATCCCCGGCCAGACCTGGGCGACCCTGGCGACGGACATCTGGACCTTCCGGGACTTCGACATGGACATGATCGGCATCGGCCCGTTCATCCTCAGCCCGGGCACCCCCCTGGACGGGGAACTGGGGGAACAGCTCCGGCGCGAGGCGGGCACGGGCCAGGTGCCCAACGACGAACAGACCACCCTGAAAGCGCTGGCCCTCACCCGCCTGCTCTGCCCCGACACCAACATCCCCTCCACCACCGCCCTGGCCACCCTCGATCCGGGCGCGGGCCGGGCCAACGGGCTCAAGGTGGGCGCCAACGTGGTGATGCCCAACCTCACGCCGCCCAAGTACCGGGCGCTGTACCAGATCTACCCGGGCAAGGCCGGCCTGCACGAGACCGCCGACATCACCCGGGACAAGATCGAGGCCCAGATCCACGCCCTGGGCCGCAGCATCGGCCGCGGCCCGGGCGGGCGCGGGCGGGCCAACATGGTGGGGATTGATTGATAAGTGAGTCAAGCCCTGGGAGTCAGGTCCCCTTGCCCTTTGTAGGCAAAATGCTTACATTGGAGCCTGGAGCGGCCCATGCGAACCATGGCTTTGAGGGACTTCCAGCAGCGGGGCGTGGCCAGCCTCCAGGGCGATCCTGCGGATCCCCTCCTGCTCTCGGGGCGCAACGGCCAGTACTTCCTGGTGCCGGTGGTGGGGGACGCCAACCGCCTGTACCAGGCCTTGCGCCAAGCCTTGGCGGTGCTCAGCATCCGGGAAACCCAGCTCAAGGCCCGGGAACTGGGGCTCGACCGCATGACCATGGCGGACATCGAAGCGGAGATCAAGGCCGCCCGGGTGGACCGGAAGCCCCGGGCGGGCCGCTGAACCATGACCCTGGGCCGGACCGTGGTGCTGGACACCAACATCCTGGTGAGCGGGGCGCTGCATCTGGATTCGGGCCCAGGCCAACTGGTCCGCAGAGTCCTGTTGCGGGAGCTGGCCTGTTTCACCTGTCCCGGGGTGGTGGAGGAATACTGGGATGTGCTCACCCGGCCCAAATTCGCCCGCCTGGGCTTTCCTCCCCCCTGGTTCGAGCCTCTGCTGGAAGAAGCCCGGCACCTGGACGAAGATCCGCCACCTTGGCCCCTGGCCGGTCCGGACCCGGACGACCTGGTCTTCCTGGCCCTGGCCCGGGCGGTGGGGGCGGTGCTCGTGACCGGCAATCTGGCCGATTTCCCGCCATCCATCCGGCGTGGGGTCAAGGTGATGGGCCCTGGCCCCTACCTGGCCCGCCTGGAGCATGAATCTTAATAACATCAACCATCCTGGCGAGGGGCGGTAAAATTTCATCAAGGAGGGTTGGTTGTCATGGAATCTACCCATTTCCCGATTCTCACCTCCAGCTTCCTGAGCCTATCCCTCCTGCTCCTAATGCCCGCCTGCGGCTCGCGCCGGGACGCCCCTGCGGCCCAGGCACCGCCTCAGGCCGCGGCGCCAGCCCCCACGCCGCCGCAGGCCGCGGCGCCGGCCCCCACGCCCCAGCAGCCGGCGCCCGGCCCCGTGGCGGCGCCGCCGCCGCCGCCTCCCGCCCCGGTTCCACCGGCCCCGGCCCCGGAGCTGGAGGTCCCCGCCCGCACGTCCCTGCGGGTGACCCTGGGCCAGGAGCTGACCACCGAGCGCAACCATGTGGGTGACCCGTGGGAGGGGACCCTGGCGGAGCCGGTGCTGGTGGGCGGCAAGGTGGCCTGGGCCAAGGGCACCAGGGTCTCCGGGGTGGTGACCCGGAGCGAGCCGGCCGGGCGCCTAAAGGGCGGCACCGGCGGGCTGGGGATCCGCCTGGAGCAGGTCGGCGCCGACGCGGTGCCGGGCGGCACCTACCTGGTGACCGGGGCCAAGCGGGCCACCCGCAACGCCGAGATCATCGGCGGCGGCGCCGCCCTCGGAGCCCTGGTGGGGGCGCTCACCGGGCACGGGAACCAGGGCGGGCGCGCCCTGGTGGGCGGGGCCGTCGGCGCCGCGGCCGGCACCGGCGCGGCCGCCGGCACCGCCGACACGGTCATCCGCATCCCGGCGGGCCGGGTGGTGGCCTTCGCGGTCGCGGCTCCCGTCAAAGTCAAGGGAGCACGTTGAAGTCCGTATCCCGGTAGCGGTCCAGGACCGCCGCCAGGGGCTCGCCGTACTGGGCGGCGAAGGCCGCCCGGACCCGGGCGCGGATGGCCTGGCCGGTTTCCCCGTGGATGCTCGCCACCAGGTCGGCGAAGGTCCTGAACACGTGCCCGCAGTGATAGTCGAAGGGCATCCTGCTCCGGGCCGGGTCCACCGTGAAGCCCTTCTCCTCCAGGCGGGCGTCCCTGAGCACGAAATCGCACCGGCCCGCCTCGTGCAAGGTGCTGCGCACCTCGAAGACGAGGGAGGGGTTGAAGCCCCGGGCGATGGCCAGGTCGATGTGCCGGCAGTACAGGCGGGCCCCATCGATGAGATCCATGTCCTGGTATTGGTCCCGCCAGGGGCAGGCATGAACCAGGTAGTGGTAGTCCGGGGACTGCTCCAGCACTTCCATGTGCTTGCCGCAGGCGAAGTAGTCCTCGGTGTAGGACCATTCGCCATAGGCCTTGTAGGCGGCGAAATCCAGATCCCGCCCGTCCCGGATGGCACGCTGGGCCATCCGGCTGCCCCGCTGTTCCCCGTAGCGCTGGGTGGCCAGGATGAAGGTGGCCGCGCAGGCGCCGGGGCAGTGGTCCCGCAATTCCTGGTAGAAACGGGCGGTGATGAAGGCATGGTGGCGTTCGGTCAGGGCCATGGTTCCTCCTGCTGCCAAGCCGCGTCCGGACCCCGGGCGGGGTCCGGACGTCAGATTAATGACTCAAGCTACTGCACAGCAACGAACTTGCCGTTCTTCACCTGCAGGGTGATGTAGTGCGAGTTGAAGGAGTTGTGGTTGGCGGGGCTGAAGCTCACCGGGCGGTTGAAGGCCACGAAGTTGGTCATGCCCTCCAGGGCGCTGCGCACCTTCTCCCGGTCGGTGCCCCCCTGGCGGACGGCCTCCAGCATCACCTTGGCCCCTTCGTAGGCCTCGGAGGCGTTGTCGGTGGGGGCCTTGCCGTACTTGGCGGTGAAGTTCTTGATGAACACCCGGTCCCTGGGGTCCGGGGATTCGGGGAAGAACAGGGTGTCCAGGTACATCCCTTCGCTGGCCTTGCCGCCCAGCTGGATCAGGGCGTCCGAGTAGTCCACCCCGCTGCCGCTGATGGTCTGGTTCATGCCCATCTCCCGGGCCTGGCGGGTGAGCAGGGCGCAGTCGTTGTAGTAGGCGCCGAAGTAAAGCAGGTCGGGATTGGCGGCCTGGATGGCGGTGAGCGGAGCCTGGAAGTCGATGTCCTTGCCCGGGGTGTAGCTCTTGTCGTAGACGATGTCCGCCTTCAGCAGGCTCAGGTTCTCCACCAGGAACTTGTGGTTGGACTTGCCCCAGTCGTCATTGCTGTAGAGGATGGCGATCTTCTTCTTCTTCAGCTTGTTCACGAACAGGTCGGCCAGGACCTTGCCTTCCATCTCCTGGCTGTCGGCGGTGCGGAAGATGAACGAGTGGTCCGGAAGCTTGATGAGGGCCGGGTTGGAGGGGGTGGGCGCCAGGACCGGGATGCGGGCCTTCTGGTAGATGGGGATGCCCGCGGCGGTGGTGCCGGAGCCCCAGTGGCCCACCACGGCGGTGACCGCCTGGTCCACGAATTTCTGGGCGATGAGGGCGGCCTGGTTGGGATTGCCCAGGTCGTCCTGGATGTTCAGGCTGATGGTCCAGCCCTTCATGGCCCCGGAGGCATTGAACTCCTCGGTGGCCATCTTGATGGCGTTGATCATCTCCTGGCCGACTTCCGCCTGGTCGCCGGTGAGCGGGCCCACCACGCCCAGGGTGATGGTGCCGCCGGCGGCCATGCCGTATCCGGTGACCACCAGGCCGAAGGCCACGGTCATGAGTGAAACTGCCCATTTTTGTCGCATGTGCGTCTCCTTTGGATGAGTCTGATGGTTGGCTTGCTTGACCAGATGCGTTGCGCAGATCGCTAGGACCGCACCACCTCCTTCCCGTTCCCCTTGCCGTCGCCCTTGCCCGGCGACCCCAGGTAGGCCCGCAGGAGCTTGTCCTGGGACTTGATCTCGCTGGTGGCCCCGTCCAGGACCACTTTGCCCGTGCGCAGGATGTAGGCCCGGTCCGCCACTTCCAGGGCCAGGGTGGAGTTCTGCTCCACCAGCAGCATGCTCACCCCTTCCTCCCGCACCCGGCGGATGGCTTCGAACACCTGGGTGATGGCGATGGGCGACAGGCCCAGGGACGGCTCGTCCAGGAGCAGCAGGCGCGGCCCCGACATGAGCGCGCGGCCGATGGCGAGCATCTGCTGCTCGCCCCCGGAAAGGCTCCCGCCCAGCTGGTCCCGGCGTTCGGAAAGGATCGGGAAGCGCCCGAAGATGTCCTTCAGGCGCGTCTCCGCCACGGCGCCGGCCCGGCCGTAGGCCCCCATGAGCAGGTTTTCCCGCACGGTGAAGGTGCTGAACACCCGGCGGCCTTCGGGCACGTGGGCGATGCCGTCCCGGGCCCGCTGGTAGCCGGCGACCTTGGCCAAGTCCCGGCCGCCGTAGCGCACGGCGCCGCCGGCCAGGGGGATCAGGCCGGAGATGGCCCGGAGCAGGGTGCTCTTGCCGGCGCCGTTGGCGCCCAGCAGCGTGACCGCCTCGCCCTCGCCCACGTCCAGGGATACGCCCGCCACCGCCACCGCCGCCCCGTAGCGGATGGTGGCGTCCTGGACCTCCAGAATCCGCTCAGCCATGCTGCTTCCCTCCCAGGTAGGCTTCGATCACCTTGGGGTGCTCGATCACTTCGGCCGGGGTGCCGCTGGCGATGACGACCCCATGGTCGAACACCACGATGCGGTCGCTCAGGTTCAGCACGAAATCCACGTTGTGCTCCACCACCAGGATGGTCACCGCGAACTCCCGGCGGATCCGGTCGATGAGGGCGCGCAGGGAGTCCATCTCCTCGTCGTTCATGCCGGCGCCCGGCTCGTCCAGCAGGAGCAGCCGGCGGCTCCCCGCCAGGCCCCGGGCGATCTCCACCAGCCGCTGCTGGCCGTAGGGCAGGTCCACGGCCCGGTCTTCGGCCCGGTCCGAGAGCCCCACCAGTTCCACCAGGTACCGGGCCCGCTCCCGGGCCTCGCGCTCCTGGTGCACGAACCTGGGGCTGCGGAACAGGATGTCCACCGCGTTGGCCGGGTGGCGCACCGCCATGCGCACGTTGTCCATGACGCTCAGGCCTTTGAACACCCGGATCTTCTGGAAGGTGCGGCCTACGCCCATGCGCGCGATCTCATGCACCGGCAGCCCGGTGATGTCCTGGCCGTCCAGCAGGACCCGGCCGCCGGTGGGTTTCAGGAAACCGTTGACGATGTTCAGCAAGGTGGACTTGCCGGCACCGTTGGGGCCGATCAGGGCCACCACCTCCCCCTCCGCCACGCCGAAGGACACCTCCTGCAGGGCCTTCAGGCCCCCGAAGGCCTTGCTCACCCCTTCCACGCACAGCAGCATCCCGTTCATGCCGGTTGCCCTCCTTCCCGGTCCAGGGCCGGCTTGGCCTTGCGGCCGCCGCGCCGGGACTTCAGGCGGATGCCCGCCATCCCCGCCGGCCATGCGGGCGTCACCACCCACAGGACCAGGCCGTACAGGAGGTAGCGGTAGAGGGCGGCGCCCCGCAGCGCCTCCGGCAGGGCCAGCATCAGCACCACGCCGATGATGGGCCCGACCATGGTGCCCAGGCCGCCGATCACCAGCATGGCCAGCAGGATGAAGGACTCGTCCGTGGTGAAGGTCTGGTACGACACGAACTGATTGTTGTGGGCGTAGAACACTCCCGCCAGCCCCGCCAGGGCCCCGGCCACCGTGAAGGCCAGGAGCTTGGTCCCGGCGGTGTGGATGCCGATGGCTTCGGCCGCCAGTTCATCCTCCCGCAGCGCCACCATGGCGCGTCCCACCGGCGAATTGACCAGGAACCCCACCACCGCCGTCACCAGCACCAGCCCACCCAGGTTCAGGTAGTACAGGGAAGTGGTGCTGCTGAACACATGCCCGAACAGGTCCGGGAAGGCGACCCCGGGCAGCCCGTTGGGGCCCCCGGTGAACTCGGAGTTGAACATCACCAGGTTGATCACCTCGTTGATGCCCAGGGTGGCCATGATCAGGTACCGGCCCCGCAGCCGGACCATGGCGAAGCCCACCACCAGGCTCAGCACGCCGGGCAGCAGGGCGCCCGCCACGAGGTTGACGAGGAAACCGGTGTGCCAGTTCACGCTCATGAGCCCGGCGGTGTAGGCGCCGATGCCGAAGAACCCGGCGTGGGCCACCGAGAGCAGCCCGCAATAGCCCACCAGGAGGTTGAAGCTGGCCACCACGGACCCGTAGATGAAGATCAGCGCCCCCAGCCGCAGCACGAAGCTGGGCAGGGACAGGGCCGGCAGCGCCAGGGCCAGGACCAGGAGCAGGAGCCAGACGCGGCTCTGCCGGGAAACGGGCAGCGGGAGTCGCATCAGATGTTCTCCTCTTGGGGTCTGCCCAGGATGCCGCTGGGCTTGACGATCAGCGCCAGGGCCAGCAGGGACATGGTGATGGCGTCCATGTAGGTCACGGAGACGTACGCGGCGCTCAGGGTCTGGGAGAAGCCGATGATCACCCCCCCCAGCACCGCCCCGGGGATGCTGCCCAGCCCGCCGATCATCACCGCGGCGAACACCATCAGGCCGATGAAGTTGCCCTCCAGGGGGAAGATCACCCCGTACATGGAGCCCAGCAGCAGCATCGCCACCCCGGACAGGGCCGATCCCAGGGCGAAGGTGCTGACCATGATGAAGCGGGGATTGATGCCCATCAGGATGGCCGCGTCCCGGTCCAGGATGGTGGCCCGGATGGCCTTGCCCAGGCGGCTGCGGCGCAGCAGGACGTCCAGCCCCACCATCACCACCACCGAGAGGATGATCGACAGCACCCGGGATCCGGACAGGGTGATCCCGAAGACGTGGAGCGGCGGGATGGGCATGTCCACGATGAAGCGGTACCGGGCCGGCCCCCAGATGATCAGGATGGCGTTCTGGATCACCATGGCGACGCCCAGGCTGGCGATGAGGATCACCATGTGCGGCTTGGTCCGCAGGGCATGGAAGTTGAGCCGCTCCACCACCACGCCCACCAGGGTGGTGGCCACCACCACGACCGCCAGCATGACCAGGAAGGAGTGGATGGAGGCGCCGAGGCAGGCGATGGCCACGTAGGCGCCGGCGATCATCACGTCGCCGTACGACCAGTGGATCAGGTCCAGCACCCCGAAGATCAGCCCGAACCCCAGCGCCATGAGCGCATAGGCGCCCCCCAGGGCGAGACTGTTGGCCAGTTGTTGGGCGAGCATGTCGGGTCGTCCTCCTTCCGCGTCAAGGGTGGTCCAGGTGGCAGAGCAGGTCCCGGATCAACCGCTCGCGGCGGTACGGCTCCAGGGTGAGGGGCGCGGAATCCGCCGCCACCGGCACGGTGCAGGCCAGGGCGGCCTTGCCGTTCAGGCGCACGTTGCACTCCCCGCACAGCCCCTGCTTGCAGGCGGCGTGCTTGTAGAAGGCCAGGGTGGGGTCCAGGTGCTCGCCGATGTACATGAGCAGGTCCTGGAGGGAGGTCTCCCGCTCCACGGGCACTTCGTAGTCCTGGAACCGCCCGGCCGCGCCCGGTCCCTCGCAGCGGTAGCAGCTGATGCGTACGGTTCGGCTCATGGCTCCGCCTCCTGGACGTACTGCGCCGCCAGATGCTTGATGTAGTCGTGGTAAGGGGCGCGCCCGGAAGGCAGCGCCACCCGGGTGGCCACCACCGGATCGAAGCCGTACCGCAGGCCCGGCCCCTCCTTGGCGACGGTGATGCACTTGAGCCAGTGATCGTCGTCGGTGTACGGGTGGTCCTCCCGGTAGTGCACGCCCCGGCTCTCCCGGCGCAGGGCCGCCGAACCCGAGGACATGTCCAGCACGTCCACCAGGTTGCGCAGGACCAGGTAGTCCAGCCACTCCTGGTTGTAGATCCGGGTGTCCTGGGCCAGGGCCAGGTCGGTCTCCAGCTGCCGGCGCATGCCCCGCAGCCGTTCCTGCACCTGGGCCAAGCCCTCGCCGGTGCGGATCAGGGACACGTGCCGGGCGGCCATCTCCCCCAGCTCCCGGCGCAGCTCCCCGGGCGGGGTGGCGCCCCGCTGCCGGAACGGCGCTTCCGCCAGCTCCACCAGGCGCCGGACCTCCCGGTCCACCTCCGCGGCCAAGCCGGCGCTCCGGGCGAACTGGGCCGCGTGCCGTCCGGCCCGGCAGCCCAGTACCAGCATCTCGGTGGTGGCGGCGGACACCCGGTTGGCCCCGAAGGTCCCGCCGGTGCACTCCCCGGCGGCGAACAGCCCGGGGACGGTAGTCTGGTAGCGCTCGTCCACCTTGATGCCGCCCTCGAAGTACTCGGTCCCCGGCGCCACCTCCAGGGCGTAGCCGTCCTGCATGCGGCTGATCATCCCCTGGTAGAACTGCTTCAGGCCCGGCATCTCCCGCTGGACCGTGTCGAACACCTCGTTGGGGCAGTGCTTCATGGAGAAGTACACGCCGCCGTGCTCGGTGCCCTCCCGCTCGATCTCCCTGAACTCGGCGAAGGACACCAGCAGCTTGTTCCACTCGGTGTGCAGGGCCAGGTCCAGGATCTCCGGGTCGAAGTACCGGTGCAGGAACTCCTCGCCCTTGCGGTTGAGCAGGTGGCCGTAGCCGCTGGTGTGCAGACAGTAGGGCACGATGCTGCCCCGGTAGCGCCTGGGCTCCAGCACCGTGTTGGGGCAGAAGGTCACCATCTCCATGTTGATGAGCTGGGCTCCGGCCCGGCAGGCCATGGCCTGGCCGTCCCCGGTCAGGTCGGTGCCCCCGGAGGTGAAGGGGTACAGGCTGTGCCAGCCGCCGGTGGCCAGCACCACGCTCCTGGCCCGGTAGGTGACGAATTCCCCGGTGTACAGGTGCAGCCCCAGGGCGCCGGCCACCCGGCCATCGGCCACCAGCAGGTCCACGGCCGCCACGTCGCTCTCCCACTGGACCCCGGCGGCCCGCACCTGGCGCATCATGGCGTCCAGCAGTTCCCGGCTGGAGACCGAGATGCCCCGTTCGCTCTCCAGGCGGTAGACCTTGACCCCCCACTCGATCAGCTCCCGCACCCGGTCCGGGGCGTCGTCCACGTAGATCTGCACCAGCTTCTGGTTGTTGAGGTGCATGCCCTGGTGGACGATCTCCTGGAACCAGGCTTCCTTGCTGTCGTCCCGCCCGGCCTCGGGGAAGCCCATGTTGTACAGGCTGCGGCCGTCGCACTCCACGTCGGCGGAGATGTTGGCCCCCGCCAGGAGGGTGGCGCCGCTGCGGTCCACCCGGCCCTTGCACAGGACCAGGGTGCTGCAGCCCGCCCGGGCCGCCTCGATGGCCGCCCGGAGCCCGGCCCCGCCGCTCCCGATGATCAACACGTCCACAGTCCGCTGCTGGCCCACGGCAGAACCTCCGTTCCGTCTCTGGAACACCCGGGAGTAAGAAGTCTCTAGAAAATCAATACTTACGTAGATAGTACGCGTGCAGGTAATCCGCGTACTCGTGCAGGAAATTGCATAGGAAGGCCCGCTCCTCCTCGGAGAACGAGAGGTATTTCTGGTAGACGGCCCGGTGCTGGTCCGCGTGGAACCTCTCGTGGGCGTCGAACAGCTGCTGCCCCTTGGCCGTGAGCCGGTAGAAGATCTCCTTCCGGTTGTCGTCCCGGTTGTATTTTTCAATCAAGCCCCTGGCGACCAGCTTGCCGGTGCGCAGGGAGATGTTGCCTTTGGTGAAGCCCAGGACCCGCGCCAGTTCGTTGGTGTTGGCCTCCGGGTGGTTGTGGATGGCTTCCACCAGGTGCGCCTCGGCCGGGGTGGCGGCCACCATGCCGCTGTAGTGCCGGGTCTTGCCCAGGAAGGAATTGGTCGAGTTGAGGATGCGGTTGAGGTGCTCGTCCAGCTCGTACCAGCCATGACTGGCTTCCGTTGCCAGGTCCGCCAAGGTGCGCCTCCGGATTTTTTGTTTAATGGATACACAAAAAATCATGTAGAAGTTCGCAACCGTCAAGGGGGAAAAAGCCCGGCGCGGCCTTGTGACTTTGGTCACACCGGGCCCCCGGTGGGGTTCAGGCCTTCAGGTACCTGGGCAGCTCGTCGGTGCGGAAGCAGTGGGCCATGGCGGCCTCCCGGGTGATCCGGCCGGCCCGCACCAGTTCCGCCAGGGACTGCTCCATGGTGATCATGCCCTCCGCCCGGCTGGTGGAGATGGCCGAGTAGAGCTGGTGGTCGTCTCCCTTGCGGATGAGGTTGCGCACCGGGTTGCTGGCGTTGAGGAGCTCCACCGCCGGGAAGCGCCCCTGCCCGTCCCGGGCCGGCACCAGCTGCTGGGCGACGATGGTCAGCAGGGCCAGGGACAGCTGCTGGCGGACCTGGGGCTGGTTCCCGGCCGGGAAGCTGTCCAGGATCCGGGACACCGCCTGGGAGGCGTCGTTGGTGTGCAGGGTGGAGAGCACCAGGTGCCCGGTCTCGGCGGCGCTGAGCACCAGGGCGATGGTTTCCGGGTCGCGCATCTCCCCCACCAGGATCACGTCCGGATTCTGGCGCATGATGCTGCGCAGGGAGGTGGCGAAATCCGGGGCGTCCTGGCCCACTTCGATCTGCTCCACGATGGCCAGGCGGTTGGGGTGCACGTATTCCACCGGGTCCTCGAGGGTGACGATATGGTCCCGGCGCCCGGTGTTGATCAGGTCGATGAGCGCCGCCAGGGTGGAGCTCTTGCCCGAACCGGTGGCCCCGGTCACCAGCACCAGCCCCTGGCGGGCCTCCCCCAGGCGGCGCAGCCCCGGGGGCAGGTTCAGGGATTCCAGGGTGGGGATCCGGTCCGGCAGCAGGCGGATGCTGCCCGCCAGGGTGCCCCGCTGGAAGTGCACGTTGGCCCGGCAGCGGCCGATGCCCTCCCGGTGGAAAGAGAAGTCCACCGACTTGGCCCGCTGCAGTTCCTGCTGCTGGCGGGTGCTCAGCAGGGGGAGCAGCAGGGCGCGGATGGCCTCGTCGTCCAGGGGCGGCCCGCCCCCGGGCACCAGCCGGCCGTGGACGCGCTGCGCCGCAGGCGCCCCCGCCACCAGGAGCAGGTCCGAAGCCTCCTGGTGGGCGGCCTGGGCCAGCATCGGGTCCAGGCCCGGGCTTTGGGCGGGTCCGGGCCCGGCCGGGACCGGCACCCCCTGGTTCAGCTGGGCGACCAGGGTGCGCAGATCCGGTTCGGGGTCGGTCATGGGCCCTCCCGGACCCATTGGGCCAGGAAACCCGGGTCCCCGCAACCGCCTGCAGGCCTTTTTGGCATGGCTCGGTTAACCTTTCCATCTGGACGCCCGCCCATGACCCCGCACCGCTCCGCCTGCCCCTACGACTGCCCCGACACCTGCGGCCTCCTGGTGGACGTGGCGGAGGGCCGTGCCGTGGCGGTGCGCGGAGACCCGGACCACCCCCACAGCCGGGGCACCCTCTGCCCCAAGATGGCCCGGTACCAGGACACGGTGCACTCCCCGCTCCGGCTCACCTCCCCCCTGCTGGCCGCGGGGCCCAAGGGCAGCGGGGCGTTCACCCCCATCTCCTGGGAGGAGGCCATCCGGCGCATCGCCGACCGCTGGCGGGAGATCATCGCCGCCCACGGCGCCCAGGCCATCCTGCCCTATTCCTACGCCGGCACCATGGGCCTGGTGCAGCGCAACGCCGGGCACCCGTTCTTCCACCGCCTGGGCGCCTCGCGCCTGGACCGGACCATCTGCACTCCCGCCAAGGGCGCCGGCTGGGCGGCGGTGCTGGGCGACACCCCGGCCCTGCCCCCGGACACGGCGCGGCACAGCGACCTGGTGCTCATCTGGGGCTGCAACGCCCTGGCCACCAGCCTGCACGGCCTGAACTACGCCCGCGAGGCCCGCCGGGCCGGGGCCAAGGTCTGGCTGATCGACACCTACCGCACCCCCACCGCCGCGGTGTGCGACCGCACCTTCCTGGTGCGCCCGGGCGGGGACGGCGCCCTGGCCCTGGGCATCATGCACCTGCTGGCGCGGGACGGACGGCTGGACCGGGACTTCATCGATGAGCAGGTGCAGGGCTTCCCGGAACTGGCCGCCCAGGTGCTCCCGCACTATCCGCCGGCGCGCGCCTCGGCCCTGTCGGGCCTCCCCGAGGCCGAGCTGGAGGAGCTGGCCGAGGGCTACGGCCGCGCCCGGGCCCCGTTCATCCTGGTGGGCAACGGCCTGTCCCGGTACGGCAACGGGGCCATGAACGTGCGTGCCATCGCCTGCCTGCCGGCCCTGGTGGGGGCCTGGGCCCGGGAGGGCGGCGGCGCCTTCGCCAGCGTCACCGGCGGCGGCGGTTTCAACCTGGGTGAGGTGACCCGGGAGGACTTCCAGGCCGGCCCGGCACGGCTGGTGAACATGAACTGCCTGGGGCACGCCCTGGAGCACCTGGACGGGCCGCCCATCATGGGGCTGTACGTCTACCACTCCAACCCGGCGGCGGTGACCCCGGACCAGAACGCGGTGCTGCGCGGGCTGTCCCGCCCGGACCTGTTCACGGTGGTGCACGAGCGATTCCTCACCGACACCGCGCGCTACGCGGACATCGTCCTGCCCGCCACCTCGTCCCTGGAGCACAGCGACCTGTACCGCTCGTACGGCAGCTACTGCATCCAGCGGGTGCGCGCGGCCATTGCGCCGGTGGGGGAGAGCCGCAGCAACTGGGACGTGTTCCGCGCCCTGGCCGAGGCCATGGGCTTCGGCGAACCGTTCTTCCGCCAGAGCGCCGACGACCTCATCGACCACCTGCTCAGCCTGCCCAGCCCGATGCGCGCAGGCCTGGACCGGGAGGCCCTGGAGGCGGGCCTGGCGGTGGAGCTGCGCCCGGCCCCGGGCGGCTGGCGCACGCCCTCCGGGCGCATCGAGATCCTGAACCCGCGCCTGGATCCGCCCCTGCCCCGCTACCTGCCCCGCCACGCCGAAGACGATCCCCTGCCGTTCTCCCTCATGACCGCACCGTCCCTGTACGGCCTGAACTCCACCTTCCAGGAGCGGGACGCCCTGCGGGCGCGCCAGGGCGGCATGAAGCTGCTGATGAGCCCCGCCGACGCCGCCGCCAAGGGGCTGCGGGACGGAGAGCCGGTGGTGGCCTGCAACGCCCAGGGCGACGTGCGCTTCCTGCTGGCGGTGAGCGCCAACGTGCCCCCGGGCCTGGTGGTGGCCGAGGGGGTGTGGTGGCGGGCGTTCGCCCCCGGGGACCGCACCGTGAACGCGCTGACTTCCCAGCGGCTCACGGACCTGGGCGGCGGCAGCACGTTCTACGACAACAAGGTGGATGTGCGCGCGGGATGGTAGCCGCAGGCGTGGTTCAGTTCCCGAGCAGCCCGAGGTGGCGCAGGTCGTCCAGGTACTTGTGCAGGTAGGCCTCGTCCAGGACCGGCGCCTGCGTCTCGCCTCCCGGACGTGCGCGTCCCACCTGGCGCACGAACTGGGTGGCGTCCACCCGGTCCCGTTCCCGCGCCGGGAGGGGAGCGGCCCACGGGTGCAGGATCGGCAGGGACGTGCGCTGGCGGACCTCCGGGGGGAGGTCCCGCAGACGGGCGCCGAAGGCCTGGTACCAGGCTCCGTAGTCGGCCATCCGGCGCAGGCGGAAGCCCGCCGATTCCACCCAGTCCATGAACGTGTCCAGGGACACCCCGTCGTCCTTGTGGGGGTTGCTCACCTGGAAGGTGGCGTGGTCCTCCGCCTGTCCACTGGACAGGGCCACCATGGCGGCGGCGATGAAATCCACCGGCAGGCCGTCGAAATGGGCCCTGGAGCCCTGGCCCGGGGGGTAGAAGCTGCGCGGAGCCAGGCCCGTGTGGATGACGCTCACCAGCAGCCGGGTGAGCAGGTCCGGCACGTTCACCTGCCCCCGGTAGCGCCGGTGGGGCATGATCAACGCGCACCGGAACGCCCGCACCGGGGTACGGAAGCGCTCATGCAGGTCCTTGAGCAGCACCTCCCCCGCCCACTTGCTCAGGGCGTAGCCGTGGGCGTACCCTCCCCGCACCGGCCAGTCCGCGTGCAGGGCGTCCACCCCGGCCAGTTCTGACACGGCGCCCGGCGCCCGGGCGCCTTCCAGCACCCCCACCGTGGACACGAAATCGAAGCGCTTGCGCCGCCGGCTCAGGGCCAGGGCCATGAGCTGGGCGGTGCCGGCCACGTTGGGGGGGAACAGCTGCTCGTAGCCCAGCACGTGGTTCACCAGGGCCCCGGGGTGGACGATCAGGTCCACCTCCTCGGCGAGCCGCTCCAGGTCCTGGGGCTCGAGCCCCAGCCCGGGGGCGGCCAGGTCTCCGGCCAGCACCCGCAGGTGCGGGTCCGCCAGGGTCCGGAACCGTGCCGCCAGGTCCGGGTCGCCCTGGAAGGCGGCCTCCAGGCGCGCGGCGGCCGCCGGGGTGTCCTGCCCCCGCACCAGGGCGTGCACCACGCCGCCCGTCCGGGCCATGCGCTCCAGCCATTCCAGGCACAGGAACCGGCCCAGGAAGCCGTTGGCGCCGGTGACCAGCACGCTGCGCACCCGGTCCGGGAGCTGCCGGGAGGCCACCCGGGCCGCTTCTTCCAGTTGCTCCGCGGTCAGGAAACGGTCCAGGCGCAGGTCGTCCTCCCGGATCCAGCCGGGGTCCGCACCGTGCACCGCCCGGAACCCGGCCGAGCCCTGTCCCGGTCCACGCCGCCCCTCCACCAGCTGCACCAGGTCCCGCAACCGGCTCCCCGGGTTCAGGATCGCCCCCACCGGCACCGCCACGCCGGTGGTCTCCTCCAGCAGGTTCGCCAAGGTGAGCGCGTTCATGGAGTCGCCGCCCAGGTCGGCGAACCGGGCCGAGGCCAGGTCCAGGTTCCGCACCCCCAGCACCGCTTCCACCGCCTGGCGCACCCGCGCCTCCAGGGGCGCCTGGGCGCCGCCCCGGGCCAGGGCCGCCAGCTCCTCCCGCTGCTGCTCCTCCAGGGCTCCGTACAGCGCCTCCAGGCGCTCGCCGTAGCGGCGTTTGAGCTGGGGCCGGGCCGGCTTCTCCACCCCGGTGAGCAGCCCGTTCTCCCGGGTCCAGCGCCCGGTCTCCACCAGGAAGTCCCGGGGCGCCTCGTACGGCTGCAGCTGGGCCGCCGCGGCCACCCGGTTGAATTCGCCCCGCAGCAGCTGCTTCAGGGCCGGGTCGTCCGGCCCGGGGACCGGCCCGCCCAGGCGCTCCGCCACCGCCGGCCAGTGGGGCACCACCACCGCCAGCAGGTAAGCCCGCTGGCTGTTGGCGTACAGGTACACCTGGTCCAGCAGCGGGCTGCCGGCGCTGAAGACCGACTCCAGGCGCCAGAGGGTCACGTACTCCCCCTGGGCCAGTTTCACCACGTTGTTGCGCCGGTCCACCCAGGCGATCTGGTCCGGCGCCACCTCCTGGACGATGTCGCCGGTGCGCTGGAAACCGTCCGGATCGTAGAGCGCCTGGGTGGCCGCCGAGTTGCGGTAGTACCCGGGCACGCACTGGGCCGTCTTCACCAGCAGCTCGCCCCGGGGGCAGGGCTGGTCGCTGAGGCGGTAGCCGAGCTCCGGCACCTCCGCCAGCCGGTAGTCCTGGACCATGGGCCTGCAGACCTGGCCGTCCAGGCTGATCACCCCCGCCTCGGTGGACCCGTAGCCGTCGTACACCGGGATCTGGAAGCAGGAGGTCAGGAACGCCACCACGTCCGGGGCGGTGGGGGCGGAACCGATCACCGCGGCGGTGAGCCGGTCGCCCAGGAAGGTGGAGCCCATGACCTCGTCGGCCCGGGCCCGGGCCGCCGCCGGGTCCAGCCCGGACTGGAGCTGGCGCTGGAGTTCCTGACGGTGGGCGTGGTGGATCATCTCCGAGACCCGGGGCACCAGGCTCAGGAAGGTCGGGCGGACCAGGCGGATGTCCTCGAACAGGGTGGACCGGTCGCCCATCAGGCTGAAGTGGGTGACCCCGCCCAGCACCATGGCCCGCACCACCGCCAGGCGTCCCATGGCGTGGCTCAAGGGGTAGAAATTGATGCCGATGTGGGGGAACCGCGCCAGCTGCCCCAGGGCGTGGAGGGCCCAGTGGGAGCGCCAGATGCGGTGGGTGATCATGGCCCCCTTGGGCGAGCCGGTGCTGCCGGAGGTGTACATGAGCGTGGCCAGGGGGTCCGTGCCGGGCGCCGGACGGAACGGCGCCAGGGGCTTGCCGGCGCGCCCTTCGGCGCGCAGGTCCCGGAAAGTGACCAGGCCCGGCACGCGGGCGCGCAGTTCCGCCAGGCGGTCCGTCCCCGGGTCCGTTCCCGGACGCAGGTCCATGAGCACCACCGCGCGCACGGTGGGGCAGAGGGGCAGCGCCTCCAGCACCGCCGGCAGGGTCTCCGGGGTGCAGACGAGGGCGGCCAGTTCCGCTTCCCGGGCCAGGAGGGCCAGGTCCTGCGGGGCCAGGGTGGCCTGCAGCACCGCCGACACGGCGCCGGCGTAGAGGCAGGCCAGGTCCGCCAGGACATAGTCCGGGCTGGCGAAGCCCAGGATCCCCACCACTTCCCCCGCCCGCAGGGCCGTCCGGGGATGGCGCGCCAAGCCGGTGGCCAGCTGGACCGTGCGGTCCCAGGCCTGGCGGTACGTGAACGTCCGGAATTCCGCCAGGGGCCGCCATTGGCCGGATCCGGGATCCTGGGCCAGGGCCCGCTCCCCGAACGCCGGGCGCTCGGCGTAGGCCTCGCAGGCCCGCTGGAACACCTGGATGGCGGTCCACTTGTCCCGGTGCAGGTCTTCCACCACCGCCGCCAGGGGTTCCGCCTGCCGCAGGTCCGGGTCCGTGGCGGCAGCACGCTCCAGCCGCTTCAGGGCCCGCTCCAGCAGATGCGCGTTGGTCCGGGCGGCCACCGTGGCCGCCGGAAGGGTCATCCGGCCCATAGGACACCTTCTTAGTCGTTTATGGTTTGGTCTAAGCTAATACCCTTTCCGTGGCATTAACTTCAGCAAATCTACTGTACCAAGATAACCTGTCAAGGTAGCCAATGGCCTCAATCGCACTTCCTGAGCGCCTGGACGCTGCCTTGAGGGCCTGGAGCGCTTCGTGCATTTCGTCAGTTTTTTATAAATAATGATGCATTTAAGTTCTTTGATCAAGTTGGTAAACCACATGGACTTCTTTACCCAGTCGGGCGGGCCAGGGAGGTGCCCGATCCGGCCAGCTTTGCCAGACGCCTTGGGCTTTGGGCAAAAATCCCCTCAGTCCCCTGAATCCCCGGCTTAAAAAGCTTTTTTGCCGGGGATTCAGGGGACTGAGGGGATTTTTGCTTAGGTCCACTGCGCGCCGCTGGCGGCCTCCGGCATCATCGCTGCAAGGAAGGCGGGGTCGTGGCCGGATCAGCCGGGCCATGGAAGGACCCGGGACCGTGGCGAGGTGCTCGGCAAGAGGATAGCCTGGAGCCAGCGCCTCCATAGACCGCGCGCTCCGCCCCCACCCATGCCTGCCCTCTCCCCCACCTGGCGGGACTACCGCCGCCGCCGCCGCCTGCTCCTCTGGGGCTTCCTTGGGGGACTGGTCCTGTTCGCCGCCAGTTTCCCCGTGGCCAAGGCCTGGCAATCGGAACGGCCGCTTTACGTGGGCTTGGCCCTGTTCCTGGGAGCGACGGCCCTGGGCTCCGTGCCCCTGTCCCATTTCCTCTGTCCCAAGTGCGGCGAGCCCTTCACCCACAGGGGCCGGCACCGGGACGCCTTCGCCCGCCGGTGCGTCCACTGCCGTCATCCCAGGTGGGAAGAGCCGGAGACGGAATGGCTGGCGGCTGCCAAGACTCAGGTGCGCAGGTAGGACGCCCCGTTCACGTCCAGCACGCTGCCGGTCATGACCGCCGGCGCGTCCAGGGCGCAGAAGACCGCGGCGGCCGCCACTTCGTCGGGCCGGGCCACCCGCCCCAGGGGATGCTGGGCCAGGATCCCGGGTCCGCGCGGGCCGGTCAGGGAATCGGCGGACATGTCGGTCTCCACGTAGCCCGGGGCCACCACGAAGCAGTACACCCCCCGTCCGGCCAGGGCCAGGGCCAGGGACTGGGTCATGGCGTTCAGCCCGGCCTTGCTGGCGCCGTAGGCAGGCGCCTCGGGCTCGCCCCGGAACGCGCCCCGGGAGGAGATGTTCACCACCCGGCCGCCGCCGGCGGCGATCATGGCATTGCCGGCCAGATAGCATAGGTTGGCCGGACCCAGCAGGTTGGCGTCCAGGGTGTGGCGCCAGGCATCCTGCCACCGGGCGTAGTCCGTGGCCCACAGGGGATGGCTTTCCCAGATGGCGGCGTTGTTCACCAAGACCGCCACCGGCCCCATGGCCTCGGTCACCTCCCGCCACAGCCGCTCGGCCTCCGCGGGCGAGGCCAGGTCGGCGGCGAAGGCCTGGTGGCCGCCTCCGGGCAGGCTCGCCGCCAGGTCCTCCGCGAGCTTGCGGCTGGTGCGGCAGTGCACCGCCACCCGGCAGCCGCGCCGGGCCAGAAGCTCGGCGATGGCCCGGCCGATGCCGCGGGCGGCGCCGGTGACGAGGACCACGGGTCGGGAGGAGGATTCTGGGGTGGGCATGAAGGTACCTTACCGAATCCCCTTCTCTCGCATGGCGAAGATTTTCCTCAACCCGGATCCTCCCAGATCCGATGAGTGACTCAAGTCGAACTCCATCCAGCCCCGGGGGGAACCTGCATCATGCGCCTGTGCCGCCAAGGAACATGGGGAGCGGTGATTCTAGGCCTTGCCCTGGCGCTGGTGTCGCTCATGTCCGCCTGTGGCGGCGGAGGTTCCGGGGGCGTCAGCCAGGGGACCGGGAGCGGCGCCCCCCCGGCCCCGCCCGGCGCCGGAGCGGCCATCGTCTCCTTCACTGCCCAGAAGGGCACCATCACCGCCGGGAGCAGCACTTGCCTCACGGCGGACTTCGCCCGCGCCGCCTCCGCCAGCATCGACCAGGGGGTGGGCGCGGTGAGTTCCGGCGCCCCGGTCACGGTCACCCCCCCCGCCACCACCACCTACACCCTCACCGCCACCGGCACGGGCGGGGCGGTCACTCAGACCGTGACCGTCACCGTGGTGCCGGCCGCCACCGTCAGTTCGTTCAGCGCCGCCCCGACGACGGTGCCCGCCGGCGGCACCAGCCAGCTCACCGCGGAGTTCTCGGGCGGCGCCGGCGTCATCGACCACGGCATCGGCGCGGTGGCCAGCGGCCAGGCCGTCACCGCCGGGACCAGCACCACCCTGACGCCGGTGTTCGTGAACGCCGACGGCGCCAGCGTCGACCAGGGGGTGGGCGCGGTGAGTTCCGGCGCCCCGGTCACGGTCACCCCCGCCGCCACCACCACCTACACCCTCACCGCCACCGGCCTGGGCGGCCCGGCCACCCAGACCGTGACCGTCACCGTGGTGCCGGCCGCCGTCATCACTTCCTTCACCGCCTTCCCCACCACGGTCAACACCGGCAACAGCAGCCAGCTCACCGCGGTGTTCTCGGGCGGCGCCGCAACCGTGGACCACGGCCAGGCCGGATGCACCAGCGGCCAGGGCGTCTATACCGGTCCCCTGACCGCCACCACCACCTTCACCCTGACGGTGACCAACGCCGCCGGGGACAGCGTCACCGCCACCGCCACCGTGACCGTGGACTGCTTCATGGTCTTCCTCAGCGGCGGCAACGGTTCGGTGGCCGGCTCCACCATGCAGCATGTTCCCACCGGCGGATCCTGCACGGCCGTGACCGCGGTCCCGGACCCCGGCTACGGGTTCACCGGCTGGACCGGCACCGGCGGTTTCACCGCCACCGCCGCCAACCCGCTGCTCCTCGGCGACGTCGCCGCCAGCCAGACCATCACAGCCAATTTCGTGCCCCTGCCGGTGATCGGCGATTTCTGGGCCTCATCCACCACCATCAACGCCGGCCAGGCCGCCATCCTGAACTGGAGCGGGCTGTACTACTTCACCAGCGCCAGCATCGACAACGGGGTCGGCGCCATCCTGTCGCCGGCCGGAATGGTTGCACCCACGCCGGCGGCGACCACCACCTACACCCTCACCGCCACGAACGCCGCGGGCACCGCCACCGCCGCGGTCACCGTCACGGTGCTCACCCCGCCGGTCATCAACGCCTTCACCGCAACCCCCGCTTCGATCCAGCCGGGCGGGAGCAGTGAACTGGCCTGGACGGTCACCGGCACCGTCACCTCGCTGGGCATCGACCAGGGTGTCGGCGCCGTGACCGGCACATCGGCCACCGTGACTCCCGCGGCAACCACCACCTACACCCTCACCGCCACCAACTCCGACGGGAGCCGGACCGCCACCGCCACCGTGACCGTCCTCAGCCCCCCACCGGTGCCGGGGCTCACCAGCACCGCCCTGGTCTTCACCGCCGGGACCCCGATCGCCCCGGTCACGCCCGGCAACACCGGCGGCGCCGCCACCTCCTGGAGCATCTCCCCGTCGCTCCCCGCCGGCCTGACCTTCAGCGCCCTGACCGGAACCCTTTCCGGCACCCCTTCCGGAACCGCCGCACGCCAGTCCTACGTGATCACCGCCGCCAACAACGGCGGCAGCGGCACGGTCGATCTCACCATCGAGGTGGATCCCCCCGGCCCGCTCATCACTGCCCAGCCCCACGGCCTGATCCTGGCCCAGGGCAGCCAGGCCTCCTTCACGGTGGCCGCCACCGGTTCGGGGACCCTGGGCTACCAGTGGTACCGGAACGGGGCGCCCATCGCCGGGGCGGGGCTGGCGACCTGCACGCTGCCCGCCATCGCCCCGGCCGATGACGGGGCGGTGTTCACCGTGGTGGTCACCGACGGGACCGGAGCCAGCACCGCCAGCAATCCGGCCACCCTGTCCCTGCTCCAGGACCTGGCCACCTGGCTGGGCAACAATCCCGTCATCGCCGACGCCATCAAGTGGCAGACCCAACCGGCCGGAAGCAGTGTCTACCTGCCTCCCACCGACGCGGACAAGGTGGCGTGGCCGGACTGGACCGCCAGCCAGCAGGCGGACCTGAACCAGGCCTACCTGAACGCCTGCGCCTGGTTCTCCCAGGGAGCGCCCCAGGTGGCCATGACCCCAGGCGGCCCCGGGCTCACCGACCAGCCCGTCAACAACTACCCCGCCGTCGACAACGACACCACCTCGACCATAGTGTGGGTGAGCCCAGCCTACATGTGGAGCCTCTACACCGCCCACGTGGGTTTCTCGCTGATGCTGGAGATCTCCCGCCAGGTGCCCTGGAGCGTCACCGGCTATTCCGCGGACGCCCTCAAGTGGCTGTTCGACAGCGCCACCATGGGCTGGTACCTGCAGAACGGCAACTACGCCTTGGGCACCTACCCCAACGCGGGCCTCCCCGCCCTGAGGACCGACAACCGGCCCAGGACCACCTTCGCCGACCCCATGTGGACCTACCCCTGGCTCCAGCAGGCCCTGCTTCTGGGCGCCACCCGCCAGGCCACCATCGGCAACGTCCTGGAGTGGATGCGCTACAACCTGGTGCATTTCTACGGCACCGCGGAAGACCCCGACGAGGATTTCGGCACCGACAATGCCGTCTGGCAGTACCGGGGCTATTCACCCCTGTCCCGGATCATCGGCGGAACCATCGACACCCGCTACCCCACCTACGGCACCCTGCACTGGACCGCCGGGTGCCACGGCAGCACCGGCTTCCTGAACGCCTTGCTGCGGGTGGTGAACATTCCGGTCCAGCCCATCTGGGCCTGCGGGCATGAAATGGCCAATTTCATGAGCGAGGACCTGTACCTGGACCATGGCGACGACCCTTACAACGCCGTGGTGCGGGCCTCGGACCCTGCCCTCTCCATCCTCCTGCTGCTCATCAACTCCGCCACCTACCAGTCCCGGTTCGGCGGCGACCTCACCGTGAACATCCTGGACGACTCCAGCCCGGCCTGCGCCTGGATCGGGTATGCCGCGACCCATTTCCCCTAGGCCACCACGTTGAGGATGAAGGTCAAGGTGCCGTTGCCGGTGTTGCTGAATGCGTACGGACGATCGGACGGAAAGGCGATGGAATCCCCGGCCTTGAGCACCTGTCTCTCCTCTTCCCGCTCCAGGGTCATCTCCCCGCGCACCACGTAGACCATCTCCCGGTACCCCGGCAGGTCCGGCTCGCCCTGGTAGCGGTCGCCCGGAGCGATGGTCCACTTCCACAGCTCCACCGTGCGCGCGGCGGGAAAGCTCTGCAGCAGGTCCACCTTGGTGCCGGGCCGGCTGCCCTGCCAGAGCTGGATCCCCCGGTCCGGACGGGCGGGCTCCGCACCGGAACGGTCGGTGACCAGCTCCGTGAAGGTGAGGTTGAGGGCGGCGGCGATGTGCCCCAGGGTGGCGAGGCTGACGTTGCTCTCGCCGCTCTCGATCATGCCGATCATGCGCCGGCTCACCTTGGAGCGCTCGGCCAGCTCCTGCTGGCTCCATTTCAGGGCCCGCCGGTTTTTCACCACGTTGCCCGAGACGGAGCGCAGCAGTTTCCTTGGATCGAACGGCATGAGGACCTCGATGCGAAATATATTGCTGGTACTGCCCTATGGGCACTATACTGCTCAAAAGCAGAGGAGCTGGCAAGCACTTTCAGGTGCCGCCGGACGCCTCCCAGGGTCGCCGAATTACTATCCGTTCTCAATACATGCGCTTTTCCCGGCGGAACCACCCAGTGCCCCCCGCCGCCGGGCACCCTGTCACCCTTGAGTTCCCGGGCGCGCCCTGGAGCCGCCTGGCCCATCCCGCAGAGGAGGTCCCCCCATGACCCTCGCAACCGCCGCCAAGTCGGCCAAGTTCATCGAGCAGGAGAACCATTACGGCGCCCACAACTACCATCCCCTGGACGTGGTCTGCACCCGCGGCGAAGGCGTCTACCTCACCGATGTGGACGGCAAGAAGTACATGGACTTCCTGGCTGCCTACTCGGCGGTCAACCAGGGCCACAACCACCCGGCGATCGCCGCGGCCATGATCAGGCAGATCCAGAGCCTGGCCCTCACCAGCCGGGCCTTCCGCAACGACCAGTTCCCGCCGCTGCTGGAAAAGCTCTGCAAGCTCACCGGCTTCGAGAAGGCCCTGCTCATGAACAGCGGCGCCGAGGCGGTGGAGACCGCCATCAAGGCCATACGCAAGTGGGCTTACGATGTGAAGGGCATCGAGTATCCCAAGGCCGAGATCATCGTCGCCGAGGGCAACTTCCACGGCCGCACCACCACCATCGTCGGCTTCAGCACCGATCCGGACAGCACCAGCAGGTTCGGGCCGTTCACGCCCGGCTTCAAGATCGTGCCCTACGGCGACCTGGACGCGGTGGCCAAGGCCATCACCCCCAACACCGCGGCCATCTTCATGGAGCCCATCCAGGGCGAGGCCGGCGTGCTGATCCCGCCCCCGGGCTTCCTCAAGGGCCTGCGCCAGCTGGCCGACCGGCACGGCATCCTGCTGGTGCTGGACGAAATCCAGTCCGGCTTCGGCCGCACCGGAAAGATGTTCGCCTTCGAGCACGAGGGCATCCGCCCGGACGGCATCACCGTGGGCAAGGCCCTCAGCGGCGGCTTCTACCCGGTGAGCGCGTTCCTCTCCTCCGACCAGGTCATGGACGTGTTCACGCCCGGCATCCACGGCTCCACTTACGGCGGCAACCCGCTGGCCTGCGCCGTGGCTTCCGCCGCCCTGGACGTGCTGGTGGACGAGAAGATGGTCGAGCACTCCGCCCGCCTGGGCGTCCACCTCAAGGCCCGCCTGGAAGGCCTCAAGGGCGGCAAGGTGAAGGCGGTGCGCTGCCTCGGGCTGTGGGCCGGCGTCGACCTGACCCCGGAGGCCGGCCCGGCCCGGCCCTACTGCTACGCCCTCAAGGAGCGCGGCATGCTGTGCAAGGACACCCACCTGCAGACCATCCGCCTGGCGCCGCCCCTCGTCATCACCCAAGAGCAGCTGGACTGGGCCGTGGACCAGCTGCAGGCCGTCCTGGCCTGACCCGCGACCGAGAAAGGAGCTTCCCATGCCAGTCAACCTGAAGGGCCGGAGTTTCCTCACCCTCATGGACTTCTCCATGGAGGAGGTGCGCTACCTGCTCGACCTCTCCCGGGACCTGAAAGCCAAGAAGCGGGCCGGCATCCACAACGACCTGCTCAAGGGCAGGAACATCGTCCTGCTGTTCGAGAAGACCTCCACCCGCACCCGCTGCGCCTTCGAAGTGGCCGCCCTGGACGAGGGCGCCCACGTGACCTTCCTGGACAGCAACAGCTCCCAGGTGGGCAAGAAGGAGTCCCTGGAGGACAGCGCCAAGGTGCTGGGCCGGTTCTACGACGGCATCGAGTACCGGGGCTACAGGCAGGACGTGGTCGAGGCCCTGGCCCGGCACTCGGGCGTGCCGGTCTGGAACGGCCTCACGGACGTGGACCACCCCACCCAGGTCCTGGCCGACTTCCTCACCATCGAGGAGCACGTGGCCAAGCCCCTGGACAAGGTGAAGCTGGTGTTCGCCGGGGACACCCGCAACAACATGGCGTACGGCCTGATGTACGGCGCCGCCAAGACCGGCATGCACTTCGTCGGCCTGGGCCCCAAGGCGCTCAGCCCCAGGCCCGAGGTCCTGGAGCGGGCGCGGGAGGCGGCCAAGGCCACCGGCGCCGTCATCGAGATCTCCGACGACCCTGCCGCCGTGCAGGGCGCCGACGCCATCTACACGGACGTGTGGGCCTCCATGGGCGAAGAGGACCAGATCCCCGAGCGGGTGCGCCTGCTCACCCCGTACAAGGTGACCCTGGAGCTGCTCGGCCGCACCGGCAACCCGGACGTGATCTTCCTGCACTGCCTGCCCTCCTTCCATGACTTCGAGACCAAGCTGGCCAAGGAAATGAAGGAGAAGGGCTACGACATCCGGGAAGTGACCGACGACGTGTTCCGCAGCCGCCACTCCAAGGTGTTCGACGAGGCCGAAAACCGCATGCACACCATCAAGGCGGTGCTGGTCGCCACCCTTTAAGCCGATGCCTCTCCGGGCCGCCGGCGCCGCCGGCGGCCCGGAGCTTTCCGGAACCTGTCCAGGGAGAGCCATGTCCAGGAAAATCGCCCTCATCGCCATCGGCGGCAACGCGCTGCTCCAGGAGAAGACCCGCGGCCTGCAGGAGGAGCAGTTGGAGAATGCCCGGCAGACCGCCGAGATGTTCGCCAAAGTGGTCCAGAGCGGCATGTCTCTCTGCATCGTCCACGGCAACGGCCCCCAGGTGGGCAACCTGCTCATCCAGCAGGAGGCCGCGGCCAACCGGCTGCCCCGGTACACCCTGGACATCTGCGATGCCATGACCCAGGGATCCATGGGCTACATGATCGAGCGGACCCTCATCAACCGCCTGGCCTACCTGGGCTTGCCGGTCCCGGTCACCACCGTGCTGACCGAAGTGGTGGTGGACCAGGACGATCCGGGCTTCCAGCACCCCACCAAGCCGGTGGGCCCCTTCTACAACCGCTTCCGGTCCGAGGAGCTGCAGAAGCAGAAAGGCTGGCTCATGAAGGAGGACGCCGGCCGCGGCTGGCGCAAGGTGGTGCCCTCCCCCAAGCCCCTGGAGATCATCCAGCTGGAATCCATCAAGCTGCTCCTGGAGGCCGGCCATTGCGTCATCGCCGGCGGCGGGGGCGGCATCCCGGTGATCCGGGACGCCTCGGGGCTGCTGGTGGGAGTGGAGGCGGTCATCGACAAGGACCGCCTGTCCTCTCTGCTGGCGTACCAGCTGGGGGCCGACACCTACGTGATCCTCACCGGGGTGCCCAAGGTGGCCCTGGACTTCAACCGGCCCACCCAGCGCTGGGTCAGCCGGCTCACCGCCTCGGAGGCCGCCAGGCACCTGGCCGACGGCCAGTTCCCGGCGGGCTCCATGGGGCCGAAGATCGAGTCGGCCCTGGCCTTCCTGCAGGCCGGCGGCCACGAGGTGCTGATCACCTCCGCCGAGGCGTTGGAAACGGAGCCGTACGAAACCGTGGGAACCCGGATCGTCGCCGGCTGACAACCAGGCGTCGTTCACGCGATCGCTCTGGAGCGCCCAAGGCAATTCCGTCACACCTCCCGGCGCGGAGGTTGTCCGGGTGGTCCGTTGAACTCATCATTTGAGTCCATGGCCCCGCCAGGGCCTATGAGATAGCCATGGACTCTTCCCTGCCCAGCCACCGCACCCGGATCCGCACCGTCCTCATCGCCATCGTGGTGGGCTGCGTGATCCTGGGGATGAAATACTATGCCTTCGCCGTTTCCCAGTCCGCCGCCCTGAAGTCCGACGCCATCGAGAACGTGGTGAACGTGGTGGCGGCGGTATTCGCCCTGGGCGCCATCCTCTTCGCCGACAAGCCGGCGGACCGGGAGCATCCGTACGGCCACGGCAAGATCGAGCATTTCTCCGCCGCCTTCGAAGGGGGCATGATCAGCCTGGCGGCGGTGCTCATCGCCTACGAGGCCATCCGCACGGTGGTGGAGGGCATCCCCCTCAAGAACCTGACCCTGGGCCTGGGCATCAACTTCGCCGGCGGGGTGGTGAACGGGCTCCTGGGCCTGTTCCTCATCCGCCAGGGCAAACGCCAGAACTCCCGCGCCCTGGTCGCCGACGGGCACCACGTGCTCTCGGATTTCTACACCACCCTGGGCCTGGGGGCGGGGCTGCTCCTGGTGCAGCTCACCGGCATCACCTGGCTGGACCCGGCCATGGCGCTGGGGGTGAGCGCGCTGCTGGCGGTCACCGGCTTCCGGCTGGTGCGCTCCTCCAGCGCCGCCCTGCTGGACGCCGAGGACCCGGGGCTGCTGCGCCGCCTGGTGGAGGTGATGAACAAGGTGCGGCCCAAGGACATCGTCGCCATCCACGAACTGCGCACCCTGCGCTCCGGACGCTACGCCCACGTGGACATCCACATGGTGATCCCGGAGTTCTACGGCATCGGCCAGGGCCACGAACTGGCCGACGGCTTCGCCAAGGCGGTGCTCCAGGAGGCCCGGCTGGAAGGGGAGCTGCACACGCACGTGGATCCGTGCCTGAAGGCCTTCTGCGCCCAATGCGAGGTGGATCCCTGCCCGGTGCGCCAGAAGCCCCAGGAGCGGGAATTCCGCATCACCGTCGAGGAGGCGGTGGCGGCTGGCCCCATCTGACCGGATGGACCGGGCGCTGCTTTACCAGCTTGACCCGCAGGCCGGCGGGACGAACCTTGGTTGGAGGTATTGACAGGGATTCTGGTTAATTAATATTTTATATTCCAGGATCCACAGGAGACCATCATGGGCGCCCGCCGTTTCTGGAAGCCAGCTCCGGCTCCTCCGCCCCCCTCCCGCCACCGGGCCCTCCTGCCCGCGGCCCTGGCCCTGGGCCTCCTGGCCGGATGCCCCCAGGTGTCCACCCGGGACCCCGCCAGCCGCCCCCCCGACGACGTGTACGTGGCCGGATGGGAAGTGATCGGGTCCTACCCGGTGGCCATCGTCTGGAAGAACGGCGTCGCCTCCCTGCTCACCGACGGGCGCCGGAGCGCCGAAGCCCTGGGCCTGGCCGTGGCCGGGGACAGCGTGTACGTGGCCGGGAACGTGACTGATCCGCGCACCGGCGCCAGCATCGCCATGGTCTGGAAGAACGGCGTGCCCACCGCCCTCACGGACGGGGCCCGGGAAGCCCAGGCCACCGGCGTGGCGGTGGCCGGGGCGAACGTCTATGTGTCCGGTTTCGATACGGATGCCCAAACCGGGCGGAGTGTGGCCGTCGTCTGGCGCAACGGCGCCCAGGCCCGGCTCAGCGACGGCGCCCAGGACGCCCGGGCCTGGGCGGTGGCGGTGGCCGGAGCTGACGTGTACGTGGCCGGGGAGGAAGGCCCCCGGAGCCGGAACCTGGCGGCCCGGGTGTGGAAGAACGGCCGGCCCTGGGCGCTCACCGACGGCAGCCGCTCCGCCGCCGCCTCGGCCCTGGCCGTGTGCGGACCGGACGTCTATGCCGCCGGTCACGATGGCAGCGTGGCTAAAGTATGGAAAAACGGGACTTCCTACAAAGACCTGTCGGACGGCAGCCGCCTGGCCCATGGGGCGGCCATCGCCGTGGCCGGGAACCAGGTCCGGGTGGCCGGCTGGGAAGGACGGGCCGCCGCCTTGTGGCGCAACGGCGACGCCACGGTCCTCACCGACCCGTCCCAGTTCGCCAACGCCCTGGGCATGGCGGTGGCGGGCAACGACGTGTACCTGGCCGGGGACGAACTGGGGGACCAGAGCCACGTGGCGGTCCTGTGGAAAAACGGCTCCGCCACGGCCCTGTCGGACGGCATGAACATTGCCCGGGCCACCGCCGTGTGCGTGGTGGCCCACGAGGCGCCCGGCGCCGCGGCCCGATGGCCCGGCAGCAGCCAAGGAGCGGCGCCAACTAATATAATTAATTAAATAACCCCAAGGGTTGGCATCCCTTTCGCTCCCTTGGTCCGGGTGTCAACATGCTGACCTTCCTGGACCGACTCCTGCCAGTGTTCGCCCGCCTGTCCAAGCGGGTGGACCTGTCCGCGCCGGTATTCGTGCTCATCGTCATGGTGGTGATGATCCTGCCCTTGCCGGCATTCATCATCGACATCCTGATCGTCTTCAACATCACCCTGTCCCTGGTGATCCTCCTGGTGGGCATGTATGTGGCCCGGCCCCAGGAATTCAGCGCCTACCCTTCGGTGCTGCTCATGATCACCCTGTTCCGCCTGAGCGTGAACGTGGCCACCACCCGCCGGATCCTGCTGTTCGGCGGCGAGCAGGGGCCCGACGCCGCCGGGAACATGGTCAAGGCCTTCGGCCAGTTCGTGGTGGGGGGCAGCTACATCATCGGCCTGGTGGTGTTCCTGATCCTGCTGGCGATCCAGTTCCTGGTCATCAACCACGGCGCCGGGCGCATCGCCGAAGTGACCGCCCGGTTCACCCTGGACGCCATGCCCGGCAAGCAGATGGCCATCGACGCGGACCTGAACGCCGGCTACATCGACGAGGTGGAGGCCCGCAAACGGCGCCGGGACCTGGCGGCCGAAGCCAATTTCTACGGCGCCATGGACGGCGCCGTGAAGTTCACCCAGCGGGACGCGGTGGCGGCCCTGATCATCCTGGCGGTGAACATCATCGCCGGCATCCTGATCGGCGTGGTGAAGTACGGCCTGCCGGTGGTGCAGTCCATGCAGACCTTCACCCTGCTGACGGTGGGCGACGGCCTGGTGACGGCCGTCCCCAGCCTGCTGATCTCCGTGGGCGGCGCCATCCTCACCACCCGCAGCGGCTCCACCTCCCCCAACCTGGGCACCGAGGTGATGGGCCAGCTGGGCACGGACGCCCGGCCCCTGGCCATCGCCAGCTCGGTGCTGCTGCTGTTCGGCGCCGTGCCCGGGCTGCCCCTGGTGCCTTTCTGGGTCATGGGCGGGGCCTTCGGAACCCTGGCCTACGCCTCCTGGAAGTTCTCCCAGCAGCGGGCCGCCGCCAGGCACGAGGCCGAGGTCAAGGGCAAGCCCGCCGCGGAGGGGCCCGAGAAGGTGGAAGCCCTGCTCAAGGTCGATCCCCTGGGCCTGGAGGTGGGCTACGGGCTGATCCCCCTCCTGGACGTGGGCCAGGGCGGCACGGTGCTGGACCGGATCAAGGCCCTGCGCCGGCAGATGGCCCAGGACCTGGGCATCGTGGTGCCGCCCATCCGCATTCGCGACAACCTCCAGCTCCCCGCCAACACCTACCGGCTGCTGCTGCGGGGCGAGGAGGTGGCCCGCTCCACGGTGGTGCCGGGCATGTACCTGGCCATGAATCCGGGCACCGCCACCGCCGACATCCAGGGCACGCCCACCACCGAGCCGGCTTTCGGCCTGCCGGCTTTCTGGATCGCCGAAAACCAGCGCGACCATGCACAACTCATGGGCTACACGGTGGTGGACAGCGCCACCGTCATCACCACCCACCTGTCCGAACTGGTGAAGCAGCATGCCCCCGAACTGGTGGGCCGGGCGGAGACCCAGCAGCTCCTGGACGCCTTGAAGGAGGCCAGCCCCAAGCTGGTGGAGGACCTGGTGCCCAGCGCGGTCCCGGTGGCGCTGCTGCAGAAGGTGCTCCAGAACCTCCTGCGGGAACGGGTGCAGGTGCGGGACCTGGCCCGGATCCTGGAGGCCACCGCCGACGCCGCCGGAGCCAGCCGGGATCCGCTGGTCATCACCGAATACGTGCGCCAGCGCCTGGGCCGCTCCCTCACCAGCTCCCACCTCTCGGACAACAACGAGCTTGGGGTCCTGGTGCTGGACCCCAAGCTGGAGCAGACCCTCCAGTCCGGGATCGAGACCACCGACCGGGGCAGTTTCCTGGCCCTGGAACCCACCAAGCTCCAGGAAATCCTCAACCGCATCACCACGGGCATCACCCGCCTCCTGCCCGGCGCCCAGCCGGTGCTGCTCACCAACCCCGTGGTCCGGCCCCACCTGCGCCACCTCCTGGAGCGGGCCATGCCCCACCTGGTGGTGCTCAGCCACAGCGAGATACCGCTGGACGTGCGGGTCGTCAACCTGGGGACCGTGGCATGAGCCCTCCTACCGCTTCTGACCGGACCGCCCCATGCGCGTGAAGACCTTCGAAGCCACCTCCATGCAGGAAGCGCTCAACGTCATCAAGCAGGACATGGGCGAGGACGCGTTCATCCTGTCCACCCGCACCCGTCGCCGCAAGGACCCCCTGGGTCCGGGGGGGAGGCTGTCATCGAGGTCACCGCCGCGGTGGACGACCCGCTGCCCTCCGCCGGTCCGCCGCCCCTCCCCCTGCCGGTGAACGGCACCTACGCCCTGCGCCCGCCCCTGTCCGCCCGGACCCAGGAGCTCCAGCCGGCTCCGCCCGGCCTCCAGGGGCTGCCGGGGCAGGCAGCCCGGCCGGCCCCGCCCCCGCCACCCCTGGACCTGCAGCCCCTGCGCCGGGAACTGCTGGAGATCAAGGGCGCGGTGGAGGCCCTCAAGGAGCAGGAAACCCGCAACCAGACCATCCTCCGGGAACTGGACCAGATGAAGGCCCAGCTCACCCGCATCCAGAAGCAGGGCATGCCCCAGGCCCAGCTGCAGCTGCCCCCCGCCATGCTGGGCCTGTACGGCGAGCTGGTGGCCAACGACGTGGACCCGCTCATCGCCCTGAGGCTGTGCGAATACACCCAGCGCACCCTGCTGGAGGTGGGCGGGGACGCGGAGGTGGACCCGGAGAAGGCCCGGCTGTTCATGCGCCGGGCCATCGCCGACTTCATCCCGGTGGCCTCCCCCATCCAGCTGGAGCCCGGACGGATCCGGGTGGCGGCCCTGGTGGGCCCCACCGGGGTGGGCAAGACCACCACCATCGCCAAGCTGGCCGCCTACGCCAAGCTGGAACTCAAGCAGAAAGTGGCCCTGGTCACCCTGGACACCTTCCGCGTGGCCGCCGTGGACCAGCTGCAGCAGTACGCGGAGATCCTGCAGGTGCCCCTGCACGTGGCCCTCACCGTGGAGGACCTGCGCTCGGCCATGCGCTTCTACCACGACCGGGCCCTGGTCCTCATCGACACCGCCGGGCACAGCCCCAAGGACTCGGAAGTGCAGGGCCAGCTGCGCCGCCTCCTGGACGAGCTGCCGGAAGTGGAGACCCACCTGGTGCTGTCCGCCACCACCAAGCCCCGGGACCTGGCCGACATCGCCCAGCGCTTCGAGCCCCTCAGGCCCGGGCGGATCATCTTCACCAAGCTGGACGAGACCTCCACCTACGGCCCCCTGCTGACCACCCTGGTGCGGGTCAAGCGTCCCCTCAGCTACCTCGGCACCGGCCAGGAGGTGCCCAAGGACCTGGAGACGGCCACCAGCCGCCGGGTGGCGGACCTGATCCTGCCCCCCGTCCCGGGAGGAGTGTGACGATGAACGACCAAGCCAGCCAGCTCCGCGCCCTCGCCCGGGCCCAGGCCCCGGAGCCCGGGCTGTTCTCGTCCCGGGTGATCGCCATCGCCTCCGGCAAGGGCGGCGTGGGCAAGACCAACGTCGTGGCGGGCCTGGCCATGGCCCTGGCCCGCGACGGCCAGCGGGTGGTGGTGCTGGATGCGGACTTCGGCCTGGCCAACCTGGACATCCTCCTGGGCCTCAGCCCCGCCTACACCCTGGAGCACGTGCTGGGCGGCGAGAAGCTGCTGGAGGAGATCCTCCTGGACGGCCCGTTCGGCATCCGCATCATCCCGGCCAGCAGCGGCATCCAGGAACTGACCCGCCTGGACGCGGCCGCCGAACTGCGGCTGGTGCAGGGGCTGCAGCGGGTGTCCGCGGGTATCGATTGGCTTCTCATCGATACCGCCGCCGGCATCCACGATTCCGTCATCAAGCTGCTCATGGCCGCCCAGGAAGTGCTCCTGGTGACCACCCCGGAGCCCACCGCCCTGGTGGACGTCTACGCCATGGTCAAGGTGGTGCACCTCCGGGATCCCCGGAAGCCCCTGTGGCTCCTGGTGAACAACGCCCAGGGGCAGGAGGAGGCCGAAGAGACCATCGACCAGCTCCAGGCGGCCACCCGGCGCTTTCTGAAACGGGAACTGAACGTCCTGGGCATGCTCCCCGCGGACCCCTGGGTGCTGCAGGCGGTCCGCCAGCAGCGGGGCGTCCTTGACCTCTTTCCCCAGGCCCCGGCGTCCCTGGCGCTGACCGCCGCGGCGCGCCGCTTGCAGGAGAAGGTACCCTTACAAAGGGATGGATTTGCTGCATTCTGGAGAGGACTCAATCTCGAGGAACCATGAAACCAGGGAAGCAGACAGGCAGCGAGCCTGCCGCGGAGGGCCATCCGGTCCCGGCACCGTCCGCGGCTGCCCGTGCCGCGGCCCAGGCCTACGGGCGCAATGCCCGCCTGGGACCGGTCGCCCCGCCGTCCGGAGCCGAGCGGGAGTTCCCCGCCCCGGAGCCGGGTCTGGAAACGGGCGTCCTGGACCGGAACGCCCTCGTCAGCGACTGCCTGCCCCTGGTGAAGTTCATCGCCCACCGCATCTCAGCCCGGCTGCCCGCCCACGTGGAGGTGGACGACCTGATCAACTCGGGCATCCTGGGCCTCCTGGACGCCGTGAAGAAATTCGAGCCGGACCGCAACGTCAAGTTCAAGACCTATGCCGAGCAGCGCATCCGCGGCGCCATCCTGGACGGCCTGCGGGACCTGGACTGGGTCCCCCGCAGCCTGCGCCGCAAGAAGAAGGACATCGAGGCCGCCTACCACCTGATGGAGCAGCGCCAGGGGCGCGCCGCCACGGACGAGGAAGTGGCCGCCCACCTGGGCATGCCCCTGGAGGACCTGCAGCGTTCCCTGGACGAGTTGAAGGGCGTCACCCTGGGCACCTTCATGGACGCCGGCGAGGGCAGCGACGGGGAGAACCTCATCAGCTTCGTTCCGGACCCGGACGGAGAGGACCCCCACATCCTGCTCCAGGCCACGGAGGTGCGGAACCTGCTCAAGGACGCCGTGGAGCGCCTGCCCAGCAAGGAGCGGTTCGTGGTGCAGCTGTACTATTTCGATGAGCTGACCATGAAAGAAATCGGCACCCTGCTCAACCTCACCGAGAGCCGGGTATCACAATTGCATACCAAATCCATGCTCCGGCTCCGGGGCAAGCTCAAGGAACGCAGGATCGAAGGATAACCGGGACGCGACATGGCCAAGATTCTCAGCCAGGAAGAGGTGGATGCCCTCCTGAAGTCCCACGCCAAGGGGGCCAAGGCGCCCGCGCCCGCCGCCGGGCCGGCGCCGCCGCCCCCGCCTGCCGCTACGGCCCACAGGGCAAAAAAGGCCCAGCCCCAGAAGAAGGTCACCCTCTACAATTTCCGCCGGCCGGACCGGGTCAGCCGGGAGCAGATGCGCTCCCTGCACTTCATGCACGACCGCTTCGCGCGCAACTTCTCCAGTTCCCTCTCCGCCTACCTGCGCACCATCACCGAGGTGAACCTGGTGAGCGTGGAGCAGCTCAGCTACCAGGAGTTCCTGCTCTCGGTGCCCGACCCCACCTGCTTCAACGCCATCTCCATCCGCCCCCTGGAGGGCGCCTTCGCCCTGGAGGTGAATCCCCAGCTGGTGTTCCCCATCATCGACAAGATGCTGGGGGGTCCCGGGGACGCCCTAAAGCACCTGCGCACCATGACCGACATCGAGCAGTCCATCTTCGACGGGGTGCTCAAGCTGGCCCTGGACGACCTGCGCGAGGCCTGGCGGGGCATCATCGACCTGGACTTCAAGATCCAGGCCCGGGAGACCAGCCCCCAGCTGATCCAGATCGTGGCCCCCAACGAGGTGGTGCTGCTGGTGGTGTTCGAAGTGAAGATGGGCAGCGTGGTGGGCATGATCAACCTGGCCATCCCCTCCATCATCCTGGAGCCGGTGGCCAACAAGTTCGACCAGGAGATGTACACCGGCTACAAGAAGTCCTCCACCTTCGAGGAGGCCAGGCTGCTCATGGAGAGCCTGAAGAAGTGCGACATGGACGTGGCGGCGGAGATCCGCGGCACCAACCTCAGGCTCTCGGACATCCTGGCCCTCCAGACCGGGGACCTGATTCCCCTCAACAAGCGGTTCGACGCCATGCTGGACCTGACCGTGGACGGGATTCCCCGGTTCCAGGGCTACATGGCCTTGAACGCCAACCAGAAGCGGGTGTTCCAGGTGACGACCGCGCGCCAGGAGGGATGACATGGATCCCGTGATGTCCGACCTCAACGCCAAGATCGGGGGATGCTTCGCCGAAAGCATGTCCTCGGTGTTCTCCATGCTCACGGGGCGGGAATTCACCATCAAGCCCCAGGACGGCAACACCCTGGACCACACGGGCGTCTCGGTGCTGCACCAGACCCCGGTGGTGTACGTGAAGGCCCACTACACCAAGGGCATGACCGGCGTGTTCCTGTTCGCCCTGCCGCTCAAGGAGGGCACCATGCTGGTGGACCTCATGCTGGGCGGCGACGGCACCCCCGCCACCGAGCTGGCCGGGGATTCCCGGGATGCCCTGGCGGAGACCTTCAACCAGATCATGGGTTCCGCCAACCAGGCCCTGAGCGAGATGGCGGGGGAGACCCTGTCCATCGCCAACGTGGAGGTCTTCTCCACCCCGGGGGCCCAGGCCGCCGGCCTGGAGGAGATCCTGGGCCCCGGGCCGTTCTACGACCTGCCCCTGGAGACCGCCCAGGAGACCCTCACCACCCTGATCCACCTGCTGATCCCGGACCTGCTGGTGCAGCAGGTGAAGCGCAAGCTGGGCCTCGGCGAGCCCCCTCCCGCGCCGGCCCCGATCCCCCCGGCTCCGGAGCCGCAGGCCGCCGTCCCGGCGCCGCCACCGGTCCCCCGGAGCGCGCCGGCGCCGCCGCCGTACTCCCAGCCCGTGCGCGACGGCGCCCCAGGTGGACACCGGCAACCTGGACCTGCTCATGGACATCGAACTGCCGGTGATGGTGCGCATGGGCCAGACCGAGATGCAGCTGGGCGACCTGCTCAAGCTCACCCCCGGCTCCATCCTGGAGCTGAACCGGGCCGCCGACGCCCCGGTGGAGCTGCTGGTGAACAGCAAGCTCATCGCCAAGGGCGAGGTGGTGGTGGTGGACGGCAACTTCGCCTTCCGCATCACGGAAATCGAGAGCACCGACACGCGCATCCGCAGCCTGGCCTGAAGCCATGGCCTTTCGGGGGGCGGTGCTCAGGACTTCGGTGCTGGCCTACTTCCTCCTGGCCCTGGAAGTCCTGATCATGATCAGCCCGTTCGCCGGGTTCTTCTACGCGGCCTTCAACCCGGTGCTGCTGGGCCTGGCCGGGAGCAACGCCACCCGGTGGCTCACCGCCTTCTACCTGCCGCACCTGGTGCTGCCCGGGGACCCGTTCCTGGTGGCGGTGCGCGTCGCCGGCTCGGTCCTGACCGTCCTGGGCCTGGCCTTGTTCCTGCTGGGCGCGGTCCAGGTCTACCTGGCCAAGCTGCTGGGCCTGGGGACGGTCACCGGCGGGCTCTACGCCCTGGTCCGGCATCCCCAGTACCTGGGCCTGGAGGCCGCCGGGCTGGGCCTGGCCGTCCTCTGGCCGCGGTTCCTGACGGCGGTGCTCTGGGTGGTCATGCTGGGGGTCTACGCCCTGCTGGCCCGGGACGAGGAGCGGCGCATGCTGGCCGCCAGCCCGGGGCTCTACCGGGCCTACCAGGCCCGCACGGGCCGGTTCCTGCCGGCGGGCCTGGCCCGGGCCGTGGGCCTGCGCTCGCCGGCGCGGCGGGGCCTGGCCGTCCTGGGCCTGGTGCTCCTGGCCCTGGCGGCGCCCTTCCTGCTGCGGGCCTACACGGTGCGCCACCTGACCCTCTGGAGCCGCGGGCCGGGCCTGGCGGCGGTGGCCATCCTGCCCGAGGACGGGACCCTGATGGCGCACCGCATGGAGGACCTGCTGGCCCTGCCCCAGGTCCGGGACCGGCTGGCGCCCGGGCGCGCCCAGCTGGTCTACGTGCTGCCCCGGGAGTACGTCATGCAGGGCCTGATCGCCGACACCGGCGGCGACTGGAGGCTGTACCAGCGGCACCGCACCCTGGGCATGATCACCGGCTGGGTGCTCCATCCCTTCGCCCACCTGCGGGGCGGGCACCACCATCCCGCCGGCGGCGCGGGCACGGCCGAGGGGCCGGTGCGCCGGTTCATCTTCGTGGGCGTCGAGGGGGCCGGCGCCGACCCCGCTTCCCTGTTCGCCATCGACGCCCGGCGCCGGCCGGAGTTCCTGCTGGACGCCCAGGTGCACGACCTCAAGGTCCTGGACCTGCAGGACCTGCCGCCGGGCAGCGGATGGGGCAGCGTGCCGGGCCCGATATTCTGACTGTGGCGAAAGCGCCACAGATTGTTGGCCTTTCACCGCCACGGCCCGTGTGCCGGGGACCCCATTGGCAACCCGCCGGTTTCTGCATATGTTGAGAGGACCATCCATATGCATGGGGTCTTTGGCCAGTCGGGTGCATTCGTCCTTGGGAGTCGTGACATGTGCGGAATCGTCGGATACATCGGGACCCAGCAGGCAGCTCCAATCCTGGTGGAGGGGCTGAAGAGCCTGGAGTACCGCGGCTACGACAGCGCCGGGATCGCCCTGGCCCCCGGGAACGGCAAGTTCCGGGTCACCCGCGCCTCGGGCAAGCTCGCCAACCTGCAGTCCAAGGTGGACCTGGACGACCCCACGCCCCTGGGCATCGGCCACACCCGCTGGGCCACCCACGGCCGCCCCACCGAGGAGAACGCCCACCCCCACCGCAGCGCCGACGGCCAGGTGGTGGCCGTGCACAACGGCATCTTCGAGAACTTCCTGGAGCTGCGCGCGGAGCTCAAGGCCGTTGGGCAGGCCTTCTGCACCGAGACGGACACCGAGTGCTTCCCGGTGATGGTCGCCCAGATCCTCAAGACCGAGCCGGACTTCCGCAAGGCCTTCGCCCGGGCGGTGGGGCGCATGCGGGGCATCTACGCCATCGCCTGCCTGCGCGCCTCCGACCCGGGCCGCATCCTGGTGGCCCGCAGCGGCCCGCCGCTGGTCATCGGCCTGGGCTCCGGCGAGAACTTCATCGCCTCGGACGTCATCCCCCTGCTGCGCCACACCCGCCGGATCATCCACCTGGAGGACGGCGACCTGGCCGAGATCCGGGCCGACGGGGTGGAGGTCTTCCGCCAGGACGGCAAGCCCGTGGAGAGGACGGTGACCATCATCCCCTTCGACCCGGTGGCGGCCGAGAAGAGCGGTTACAAGCACTTCATGCAAAAGGAGATCTTCGAGCAGTCCATGGCCGTATCCAACACCCTGGTGGAGCGCCTGCCGGTGAACGGCGGCACCATCCCCCTGGACCTGCCCTTTTCCGACGAGGAGCTCAAGGCCGTCCAGCGCATCGTCATCCTGGCCTGCGGCACCAGCCGCCACGCCGGCCTGGTGGGCCAGTTCTACTTCGAGCAGCTGGCCCGGATCGGCGTGGAGGTGGACTACGGTTCCGAGTACCGCTACCGGGACCCGGTGGTGATGGACCGGACCCTGGCCATCGGCATCACCCAGAGCGGCGAGACCGCCGACACCCTGGCCGCCATGAAGGAGGCGTCCTCCCGGGGCGCCCGCACCCTGGTGGTGTGCAACGTCCAGGGCTCCACCGCCACCCGCCAGGCGGAAGGCTTCTTCCTCACCCACGCGGGCCCGGAGATCGGCGTCGCCTCCACCAAGGCCTTCACCACCCAGCTGGTGGCGCTCCTGCTCCTGGCCCTGCGCATGGGCGAGCTGCGCGGCACCCTGGAGCCCGGGCTGCGCGGGGAGCTGCTCCAGGCCCTGCGGGAACTGCCGGCGCTGCTGGACCGGGTGGCCGGGCTGGAGCGCGGGATCTACAAGTGGGCCCAGAAATGGCGCGAGGCCAAGGACTTCCTGTACCTGGCCCGGGGCCCGCTCTACCCCATCGCCCTGGAAGGGGCCCTCAAGCTCAAGGAGATCTCCTACATCCACGCCGAGGGCTACCCCGCCGGGGAGATGAAGCACGGCCCCATCGCCCTCATCGACCAGCACCTGCCCATCGTCGCCCTCATGCCCGACGATCCCCACCGTGAGAAGACCCTCTCCAACCTCCAGGAGGCCGCGGCCCGGGATGGGCGCATCCTGGCCCTGGTGAGCGACGGGGACGACAGCCTGGCGGACATCGCCGAGGACGTGCTGCACCTGCCCCCCTGCAACCCCTGGCTGGCGCCCATCCTGTACGTGGTCCCCCTGCAGTTGCTGGCCTACCACATCGCCGTCATCCGCGGCTGCGACGTGGACCAGCCCAGGAACCTGGCCAAGAGCGTGACCGTGGAATAGCCCGGCGGCCCCCGCAACTGCCGCTCGACACCACGCCCTTCCACGCTATACTGGGACTCCGACCTTCATTGGCGCGTAGCTCAGGGGTTAGAGCACTATCCTGACACGGTAGGGGTCGGTGGTTCGATTCCACTCGCGCCAACCAGTAAAACAAGAAGGGTCAGGGTTTAGCAACCCTGGCCCTTCCTCATTTTTGGCCCGTGTACAACACGTGTACAAAAGCCGTCCCCGAACTCCCATGGGCGCCGGCTTGCCCCCGCGGACTATCCACCGCCAGTTCACGGACTTCCTGGCCGAGTCCGAGCGCCACCGACCTACCCGATGGAAGCCCCGAACGGGGCTCCGGCGTGCCGCTCAATTTTATTTGTAACTTTTTTTCCCAAGCGCCACATTTCCGACCCTTTACCGGAAATCAAGCCGAATTGAAACAGGTCAAGTCTCGAACCTCTAAACGCCTATATCCCTAATTGCCACTGTTTTTGCGATGATGCACCCCCCTGGCGGGCCGCCAGAAATCACTCAATCTAGGGCCAGTTCGTTCGTTGGCGAACACTAAGACGCCCCGGGGGGCGTCCCCTTCCAAACCTTAATAATGGAGAACACCCATGAACCCCAACAGTCTTCAACGCGAGGCCATCTCAGTCGCAGAATTTTGCGAACGGATGGGCATCTCCCGTTGTACGGCATATTTTGAACTTCGTTCATCCCGCCTACGCTCTTGCAGTTGCGGCCGGCGGCGTCTTATCCCGGTGACGGAGTGCACCGCGTGGCTTGAACGCCTCGCAGCGAAGGGGGGCGAAAAATGAGCGGCCAAATCCCGAACGCTGACAACCAGAGGCAAATCAACCCCAAACGGCCACTGGATCAAGAAATTAGATCCGTTCTGGAACGCCTTGAAGGTCAGTCACTTCGTAATGATAATCCTGATCCTATCCTTGAAAAGTCTTGGGGCACCGAAATGATCCTTGGCGAGGGTGATAAAAAGCTGAACCTTTCCGTTCTGCATGATCGTCGTACGCCTGGAATGTTGCTTTCAATTTGGCATATCCACGAGGATGAAACACCCCAACTGGAATGGGTAAAACTGTTGGAAGCTGAGGATGTTGAAATTTGCCTCCTCGCCTCCGTAGCAGCGATAAATTATATTGTTTCGCCACCCCGAATTAATAGACCCAGGCCCGTGCAGCAGGGCCTTAAAGATTCTGAGTGTTTTGCCCAGGATGCCTCTGGCTACTTCTCTCTATCCTCGGAGTTTGAAGAGGGGGGTCTTGCCCTCAAGCTGAAAGCCCATCGGCAGTGGAAAAAGCCTCCGGAGGACATCGCGACCATCCCATATGAATGCCTTTATTCATTCATCCACTCTCTGCAGTTGGGATGGTACGACATCCTGGAAGAATCGGAAATAGGGGATGCGAAATGAGCGAACTGCATGACCCCCTTGCCGAAATCCGCGACCTGCTTGGCTCACCCCGCCCCGTTGTCACTGTCCATCAGGATGAATTTGCACTTCGTGAAACGATTGGTGTCCAGCCTAGATTTAAAGGCAACCAAGAGATCCGCGTGATCGCCGTTGGTAACACCAGTCTCAAGTAGATGCTCATGGAGACACATGACGTCAAAGGTTCAGATTGGACTCTGACCCGCTGGATCCCGGTGGAAATGGCGCAAGTTCCAACCCTTCTTAAGGCCCTTCTCCAAGCTGAAGTGCTTGATGCCGATATTAAGGTGACACAGCCCACCGCTTGGCCTGTATTCCCGATCCCCCTGGCCGACATCCCTTACCGGGACGGTGGAGTCATGAAGGTGTTCCTCGACCAGTATCAGGGATTCTTGGATGTGAAGATCACCAAGGCCTTCGCAGATGGAGTAGCTCGCCGCTCCAACCTTTGGATCAAGTTCAGCCCGCAATTCGACGTGCGTCCCCTCGGAGGCCTGCTCATCGCGGCCTATGACAAGATCACCGCCTCAGCCAATGCTGCGGTAGAGACTTCCGAAGATCCTTTCAACGACGAAACGACATTTTAATTGTTTATTTAAACTGCCCGTAGCCCCTTGCCGGGGGTTACGGGCTGGAGAAACCATATCATGAACAACATAGGTCAAGTATGCCCAAAATGCAAACGCTCCGATGCCCTGGGTTCTCGCTATCGTGGGATAAATGGCTGTTGGCAGCGTACCTGTCATGGCCAGAACCGCGACGCGCACCTGGGCGTTCGTTGCCACTTCAACGCGGACACAGGCGAGGTGTTCACTGTCACTGATGGTGTCACCGGCAGAATCATGGCCGCCAGGGAAGCTGGCGAGCCGGTTCCGTTTCGCGGCTTCGCCCAAGATTTCCTGGCTGATATTTGCGGGATTACCGCCATCTCCAGCCGCACCGTGGAGATCTATTTTGCAGATGTGATGCCCGAGCTGGTGCCTTGGACCCGGGAACTGAAAGAGGCGGGATTCCTCATCACCATGTTTCCCATCCACCGTGGGCCCCGCGTCGTCGGTCTGCAGTTCCGTGCCCTGCGCCCACTCGAGGACCAACCCCACGACACGCACCAGATTCGCGCCTTCGGCCAGGCGGAGGGGCTCTTCATCCCCTACTTTGTAGGCAAGAACCCATCCGCCGTCGTGGTCTTCGAGGGCCCGTGGGACGCCGTGGCGGCCACCTGCGAGGCCGAAATCTACGGCCGCACGGACATCTTTTCAGTTGCCGTTCTCAGCGCCGGCGTCTCCGCTTCCACCATCAAGTCGACGTTGGATGCGATCTTCCGGCGTAACTCGCTTCTCCCACTACGATCAGGACGTGGCGGGCATCTTCGCCCGCATGGCGACCCTGAAGGTCGCCAAGCCCATACTAATCACCGGTGCCGGTGACGGGAAGGATTACCGCGACCTCGTCCCGGAACTGCGCTTCGAACGCCTCGTGGACATCGTGGAGCGGGAATTGAAGGCACTGGTGAAGTAGTGGCTTCATCTGATTCCCCCTCGAATGATTCCCTTGCAGCTGTTCGGGCGGCCCTCCAGAGGCCGCCCACCCCGCCGACGGGTGCCCCGGTTGAAATCCTGAACACCACCGCCTGGCGCGGAGTTCCTGCCCCTCTAGTGTTATGGATTCTCGCGGACCTATTGGCCCGTAAAGAGGCTGGATGTTTGGCTGGGCGCTCCAACATCGGGAAGGGCTTTCTCCTCCTATTGCTTATGCTTTCCGTGGCCACCGGTCGGGACATGTTCGGGCGCAAAGGGAATGGCAAGCCCATGCGCGTGGTTCTGCTCGAGATGGAAGACACGCCCGAAGAACTGCACCGCCGCATCAACCGGATAATTGATTTTATGCGCCAGGACCCAACCTGGACTGCTGTCGATGAAGATAACTTCTGGGCAAACTTGACCATCATTGGGCCCAACTGGAATTCCACAGAGCCCAAGACGCTCCCTTCGCTGATGCTGACCTTGAGCACCATGCTTTCCGGCCTTACAAAAGATGGTTCGGCCATTGGCCTTATTGCCCTGGATACCTTCTCTGCACTAAGCCTTGGCAATGAAAACGACGCCGATTCACAGCGGGACTTTTCATCTGCCATGTATCAGCTGCGCGACCTGACCGGCGCGTGCGTGCTGGTCGTCCACCACCTTCGTAAGCCCGGAAACTCTGGCAAGGCCCCATCGATGGGAGATAAGCTAAATTTTGATTATGTGCGTGGGAGTTCCGCCATTGTGGCATTCCTGCGCTTCCTCCTCCAGGTTGAGCCATTGACCGATACAGAGGCGAGGCGTCTTGGGTTGGATGAGGAGAAAGCCCAACGCGGCGGTTACGCCGTGTTGGCTACCACCAAGGTGGTCAGTGGGCCAAAGGGAGATTGGATACTCTTGGAGCAAGCAGAAGGCATTGGCGGCGGCTTCTGGACAGTCCACCCACGCAGCGAGGAACTCTGTGCCCAGCTCCGTTCCACCGGCGCCGCCCAGCGTCTTTCCCAGGATGAAGCGGTATTAGTATCCATCGCGGAAGGTATCACCAACCGCGGCGCTCTCAAAACCAAGCACTGGCCGAATGCTCTGGATAAAGCGGCGGATATGGCGCTCAAGGGCGTCCTCCAGCGCCTGCGTGGGGAACGCCACCGCTGGCTCGAACCCGGCAAGTCCATGGCGCTGACCGCGGCTGGGCGGCTGAAAATTCAGCAGCTCCACCCACATCAGAACCAGCCTGGGAACGAAAAGAACGCGGCAGACCACGGACTGGAAGATGACCTTGATTTGTAAAGAAGCTTTGGATGGAATCATCTGTTTCATCCCTGTTCCAACACCCCACACCGGCGCCGTCGTCCCGGCCAATCCAAAATGCCGGGCGACACGGCGTCAGCCAGAAGGAACAAGGAACAACTCCCTATAGGGGAGTGCCGATTCCTGTTCCTTCCCACAGACACCCATGAGGACCCCATGACTCTCTCGCTTCCCCCCAGTCCAGGTACCCGATTCGATCCGGTGAACTGGTCTACACCATGCGCGATCCGCAGCATCACGCGGATTCGCGGAAGCACACCGTCATCTACCGGACCACGCTGCCGGGGTCGCCGGCAAAGTACGACGCGTTCCCGGCAGCGGTCCCGCTGGCGGTCAGCGGCGTTCTGATGCCCGGCGGGCGGCGCCCTTACAGCCACCAGGTCGCGGCGGCCCAGCTGTTCCTCTGCGAGGGCAGGAACGTGGCGCTGGTCACCCCCACCGCCAGCGGTAAGACCGTCTCCTTCCTGGCCCCGACCCTCAGCACTATCTTCGAGAACCCCAACAGCACGGCGCTGATGGTCTACCCTATGAACGCCTTGGCCACCGACCAGATGAAGGTGCTGTATGAGCTCGGGTTCAAGGAGGCCAAGGACGGGCTCTTCGACCTGGAACTGGGCGGTGTCACGATCCGTGCCGGCGTCCAGAACGGTGAAACCCCCAAGAAGGTGCGAGTCCCTATCCGCCGGCACGCGAATCTCATCATCACCAACCATGTGGCCCTCCACCACGCGCTGCTCGGGCAAGCCAACCGCCAGTACAAAGACGGGTCCTCCTGGAATCGCTTCCTCGCGGCTCTGAAGGTTATCGTGCTGGACGAGGGCCATGCGTACAACGGCGTCCAGGGGACGAACGCTGCCCTGGCGTTCCGGCGACTGACCTCGCTGGCCTACAAGGTGTCCGGCGCCTATCCGCAGGTGCTGATGGCTTCGGCAACCATTGGCAATCCCCTGGAACATGCAGCGAATCTCACCGGCCTGGACAACTGGGCCCTGGTCGATCAGTCGGGGGCCGCTTCCCACTACCGGGAAATTTTCATCGCAGCCCCGGACCTGCACCCCACTGGAAGAGGCCTATGGGCGGCCAGCACCGTTGCCCTGGACATCGCCAAGGATGAGGTGGAGCATGGGCGCAAGGTGCTGATCTTCTGCTCCTCGCGGAATGGCACCGAGAAGCTGGCCGACCGCCTGAATGAAACCCTCCACCGGAAGGCAGCAATCCCCTTCCACGCCGGAATTCCGGTCGAGGCCAAGCAGGCCTTCCTCAAGCAGATCCTGGCGGGCAAGGTGGAAATCGTATGCGCGACCTCAGCCCTGGAGCTGGGGGTGGACATCGGCGGCATGGACACGGTGATTCTGGTCGGCCATCCGGGCGACCACGCCTCCTTCAACCAGCGGGCGGGGCGGGTAGGGCGCACGGCGCCGGGCCGGGTGTTCCTGGTCCTGGATGAGGGGCAGCACCCGTTGAACAATTACCTGCTCGGGAACCCGCAGGCGATCAACTGGCCGCCGGAATGCCGGACGATCTACCCGCTGAACCGGATCATCGCGACCAGGCACGCTGCCTGCGCTTTCCTGGAAACCAAGGACGCCGACCTGGTGCACCATGCCTTTCCCAGCGTGAACGACGAAGAGGTCCAGAAGGCCATGGCGGACAACCCGTATGGGCGGATTGCCATGGTCGGTCTAGGGAACTTCGGCCAGTTCAAGGCCCTGGACCCGGACGGCAATGTGATCCAGGAACTGGGGGGCGAGTCGGCACTGCTCCATTGGCATGTTCACGCTACCATCCGAAACCCGATCGGACAGTTCTTTCAGGTGGAGAAGGTCGATCTCCAGCAACAGAAGGTCTTCACCAGCCGGCTGGGGGATGGCCCCAGCTCTCACACCACCCCCAAGATCCAGACCGATAAGATCACCATGCCAGGTACCCTGAAGCCTCTGGCTGGTCTCCCCGGCATTATGGACCCGGTGGCCGGCGAGTTCGAGGTGTCCCGCACCGCCGTGGCCTATACCATGTCGATGGAGGGTGACCCCAAGAGCGGGCCGCCGCAGACCCAGTTCTTCCTCCTGGCTCCCGAGGAACAGAACCGCCCCATCAGCATCGTGACCCGGGGCGTGCAGTTCGGCTTGAGCATCGAGCATCCCCTCGCCAAGGTGATGCTGGAGACCACCGACGGCGCCGAGACCGTCCAAGACGCGATGGGCCTGGCCGTCGCCCTCCTCGTCCAGGCTCGGGCGGAAGACGTGCCGGTCGAGGTTACCGTGGAGGGGGAGCAGGTATCCTTCTTCGTCTTCGACATGGCCGAAGGCGGCACGGGCTGGGCCGATCAGCTCATCCGCCGGCTGAACCAGTGGTGGCTATTGGCGGGGAGGGCCTTGCTCAACTGCTCCTGCCAGATGAAGGGTTGCCCGCGGTGCAGCCTGAGCCTAACACGGGGAGTTGAGCGCAAGCACCTGGCTGAGGCATTGATCGCCGCCGCCGGCAAGGCTGGGCGGTAGGCCGAGGGCGAACCCTATCCAGCTAGCTGATGGTCGGCCGTTGTCCTCTTCCCATGGCACGGAATGGAGCGCTTTCTTGCCACCTGTTCAGTCAGCCAGCAGGCGTGAAGTCTTGACCGTGCGTAGAAGCTCCTTTCTTGATAAATAGGAATGGAATTCCCTTGACGGATTGGACTATTGTATGTTTCAATTTAATCACTGCACTAAAATGCATTTTATTATTCCAGTTTCCGGACCATGGATCCGAATTCAATAGTTGAACTCGTCCCTAAGAAGCAATCACCTTCAACTTCAAACAAAAGAAGGAGGGATCATGGACAAATTCACTCTGAAGTTAGCTGCAAAAGTTTGGGCTCAAAAAGAGCTTGCCCCCATGCTAAAGCACATGAGGGAGAGTGTCCAGGGTGGGTGTAGCTTTGAAAAATGGACGACGCTGGCGTTTGGTAAATATTTAATTGATCATGGCTTTGGTGAAAAATATCAATATGAAAAGCGATATCATGAAAATAATCCAAAAGAAAAATGCGATTTATGGGTTGATGATTTTTGGATTGAAATTAAACAAATATGGAAAAATACATATATTCAAGATATAGATTATCTTAATAATGATATTCAACGAGTAAAATCAGTTGGACCCGGTACATTATTGGTTTTTGAATTTGGACAACCAGACTGGTATTTAGAATGGAAAGAAGATAAAGGTGGGGATGTTATTTTTGTTTTGCTTTAGTGATCGAAATCATTGATCCAAGGGACTCGAAGATAGGGATTCAGCCAATAGCGATGACATAGAGCCAGAAAAAACTGGGTCATCCGGCAAATCGTGGGATGACGTCATAACTCCCGGCCCGATCGGCGACCCCCTTGAGGAACCCTTGGGCGGATAGAAGGGTCGCTGCCAAGTGCCCTATTGTTGTGTTTGCGAAGACATAACAGGAGGACGCGCTGGCGGCGACAAGCATTCTCTATCACACCTTGGGCCTGGTGGGCTACCGCCATTGTTCGACCGAGTATCGGCAGGGCAAGCTCATCCATTGCGTCGAACTCGCCCCAGGCAAGCGGAAGTGCGCAAACTGCGGAGCTTCCTATCGGCATATCAAGCTGGACGGGCAGTTCGAGCGGACCTTCATCGGCCTGCCGGTGGGACGCAAGCGCCAGGAGATCGTCCTTCGGGGTCACCTCCAGGTCCGCACCAGGTGCGGGGCCAGGGGCCGGGAACCCATCCCTTTTGCCAAGGGAAAGGCCAGGCATATCAAGGCATTTGCCCGCCTGGTCGTGGATCTGTGCGGTATCACCACCATCCGGAACGTAGCCCGCTACCTCGGGGTGGGCTGGGACCTGGTGAAGGACATTTTCAAGGCCGAGCTGGGGCGAAGGCTGAAGCGGCGCAAGCTCGGCAGGATCCGGTTCATCGCCGTGGACGAGTTCGCCACCCACAAGGGGCACAAGTACATGACGGTGGTCCTCGACCTTGAGACGGGCGAGATCCTCCATGCCCAGGAGGGCAAGGATGCCGGGGCGCTGGTGGCCTTCCTGGAGACCCTCAAGCGCCGGAAGGCTCCGCTGGAGGCTGTCGCCATGGACATGTCCGAGGCCTATGCCGGTGCGGTGCGGGCCGTGTTCAACGACCAGCTGGACATCGTCCACGACCCCTTCCACGTCACCGCCCTGGCCTCCAAGGCCATCGACGAGACCCGGCGCGATCTCTACCGCCAGCTCCAGGGCGAGGAGAAGAAGGTGGTCAAGGGCACCCGGTTCCTGCTGCTGCATGGACTTGAGAACCTCAAGGAGTCCGGCATGAACCGGCTCATGGCCCTGATGGAGACCAACGAGCCCCTATACGCGGCCTACATGCTGAAGGAGGACCTGCGGATGTTCTGGAGCCTGCCGAATGCCGAGGCAGGCAAGGCGTTCCTGGACGACTGGATCGCAGTGGCCCGCGGCCTGGGTAACCGCCACTTCGCCAAGTTGGCCGACACCCTCGATTCACATCGGTCGGGCCTGCTGTCCTACTTCAAGCACCGCATTTCCACCGGGCCGCTGGAAGGGCTGAACAACAAGATCAAGGTCCTGAAGCGTCAGGCCTACGGGTTCCGTGACATGGCCTTCTTCAAATTGAGGCTCTACTTCCTGCATGAGACTTCCGTCCTGATGCCGGGCTGAAGCGCCTCGGGGAGGGCGAGAACCGGAGGGCATGCAGGGGGTGTCTGCCCTACGTTCAGCTCCCGCCAGGGGCCACCCCCTGGCGGCGAGCGCAGCGAAGAGCGAGCGGAGGGGCCGCTGGGCCCCGCCGCCCGCTTTGTGGGCGGTGGGCGGACCCGGAGGGAGCGGGGCTGACACCCCCGGAATGCCCAAAGGCTCGGAGCCCGGACCGGGGCGCGGAGATGATGCCGCCCCTCCACCCCACGGTTTCCCGGAAGAACCGGTTTTTTTTCATGCCTTTCCCTGGTTTGCCTCTATCGTTCAATGCTCCCCGCTCGAATCAGTCTTTGCCTAAAATCAAGGAGATGCCGTAGACCGTCATTCCGGCCACGGAAACGCAAATCGGCTTCGAATCCTTGCTGGCCCCTTCGATCTTTACCTCCTTGCTGGAGGCCTTGACCTTGTAGCCCGTTCCTACGGTGAAGGTCAATTCGTTGGCGACTTGTTTGGCGATGTCATCGGCACTGGTCTTGGCAAGGACCCGGATCCAGGCCCGCTTCGGCGCTGCGCCATCCACCATGAAATCGAGGCCGATTGCGCCCGTGGTCACCGTTTTCCCATTGAGCTTGATCGACACACTCGGGAAATAGGTCGCAGGCGTATCGGGCGGACCCGGGAGGTCAACTTTGGTGGGGGCTGGCGCCTGGGCTACGGCGGGGGCCGCGGCGGGGGCCGGGACCGGGGCCGCGGCCGCGGCGGGGGCCGGGACCGCGGCCGGGGCCTGGGTCGCGGTGGGAACCGGGGCCTGGGTCTCGGTGGGAGCCGGGGCCTGGGTCGCGGTGGGAACCGGGGCCTGGGCTGCAGAATTCAGGGTGGCCGCGATTCCGATCGCGACCACTGAGATGGCAAGCAACTTATTCATTGTCTCTCCTCGGTCAGTCGTATAGTGCAAATCCGGGTCATTGAGTCGGAGTCGGCGCTGGAGGCGGAGCCTGGTCTTGGGCCGGAGCCTGTGCTGCAATACTCAAGGCGCCCTAATGCCGACCCCAACTGTTGAGATAGCTAAGAACTTCTTCATTTTTTCGCCTCCTCGTTGAATCGTGTGGGTAACACCGCTGGGTGGTCTTGTTGATCTAGAAGGTCGCAATGTCCCCAGGCTGCAGGAAATCACCGGCTGCCACCTTGAAATCGCTTCGCGATTCCCACATTGCCCCCACTTACACTTCTTCGATGAACGCCTCGACCTTTCCGTCGCGGATTGCTCGTTGGAGCACCGCATGATCCCTCTCGTTCTGGTCGGCGTAGGCGACGGAGAAGGCGGCCAACGCTTTGTCGAATATGTCGCTCTTGCCCAGGTACCCGCTGATCATGGTCGGGTCGCCGGACCGCGCATGCGAGAGTGCCAGCGAATGGCCGCAAAACTGGGCGAAAACTATCATCTGGGTCGCGCCGAAGGTCTCCACGGGGAATTTGATCTTCACGTCTCTGAGTTGGCGGATGTAGAAGTTTCGTCCCGACGGGCCTTCGACCCACCCGAGGAAGATGTCGCTAGCCGGTTGCATGAGCCTGTGGCCATTCACGACACGCTCGCCGTGGTTCGGAAAGATGCTCTTCCCTGCATAGCCCTCAAGGACTGAGGCGCGCGCCTCCTTGACCTGGAGGATCAGGGGTTCTCCATTGCTGGAGGTCAGAAGCACCATGAAACAGGCGGTTCCGACGCTCCCGACGCCAACGACCTTGACAGCTGCGTCCCTTATCTCGTATCGATCGAGCAGCGTGCGGTGGGCAGGATTGAGGGTTCCGCGGTACTGCTCGAAGGGCAGCAAGACGTCCGGATGTATTTGTCCGGGGACGTGATCCTTCCAGTGGAAAATCCCTGGAAGCTGATCCTTGATCATCTGCGCCCCGCCAGAGGTGTCCACGAGCTTAGGGAAAAGGCCTTCAGAGGTGCTGCTCTCACGCGCTTTTGACAGTCTTTTGATCGCACCGCGACGGATCGTCTTATCCCTGATGGATGCGATCATCATTTCTGCCTCGAGGGCGAAGTACCACAGATCCAGCGGATTCATCTCGCTAAATTCGGCCATGTGCTCGCGGTACGATCTAACGCAGGTAAGAGCCGCATTTTTGCCGTCGGCTTCGCTGAGTCCGTTGTCCCGACAGGCGATCACAAAGCTTGTTGCGAGACGCTTGAGGTCCCACTCCCAAGGTGCTGGGAGGGTTTCATCAAGGTCGTTGATGGCAAAAATGACCTGCCTCTCCGGGGTGGCGAGCCCCCGAAAATTGACCAGGTGGGAGTCCCCGCCGCATTGCACCCGTAGACCGGTTGCAGGACTAGCCGCCAGATCCTCCGCCATGGCGAGCGCCGAGCCCCGGTAGAACGTAAAGGGAGATTGGACCATGCGCCCATGGCGGAGAGGAAGAAGGTCCTGGAGGCGCCCCTCGTCGGCTGTACGCACCAAGTCGACTGGATCCGGACGACCGGGATGGGGAGTCCAGGTCGCGTGGGCCTTGCGCGGGCAGGCCTCCCGCAGATGCTTCCCCATGGCAAGCCGCTCAGCCCGTGTGCCACGGAACACAGGTGTTCGAAGGTGGCCCGAAGCAACTGGCTCATGCTCATTGCTGGATCCTGGTGGTTTCCCTTGCATGGCATGCTCCTTCAGTGGTAAGACAATCGTCCCTGAATTTGTGAATACAAAAAGTGGCATTTTCCTGTACCAAAAATTAATCATAGAAATCCAAGTAGTTAGATCCTTTGCCCGAAGGCTGTCGCAGGGTATTCAATCAAATTGATGGAATATATCTTCCGAATTTGGAGCGCTTCTGCGAGCTGAGCGAAGCCGCAGAACGGCCTCTCCAAGGGTCGATTACCTGTTCATGCAGAGCGGCTCCTTCGCCATCATCATTTACCTGTAGGGCAAGGGGGATGGGGAGCGTATCGAGGACTTCCGGATCCCGGATCACGGCGCCTTCGCCAAGCGCATCAACGACCTCATCGCCAAGGATGCGGAACGGGCCTGACCGCCTTCACTTCACCTTCGGCCCTTCCCAAGGCCGGTTCCAGACGATCCGCTGGGGCACTGGCCCGGAGAAGCCTTCCGCCTGGAAGCGCAGAATGATGCGCTTGCGCAGTTCCCGGGACACGGCCCACTGCTCCCCGCGGGCCACCTTGGTGAGGGTGCGGATCACGCAGCTGTGGGGGTTCAGGCTCACCACCCCCTGCACCTCGGTGGGCTCCCGCACCGTTGCCATGGAGGCGGCCAGTTCCACCCCCAGTTCCTTGAGCACGTCCATGATCCGGAGCAGGTCCTCGTCCCGGCTCACTTCCACATCCACCATGGCCTTGGCGAACTCCGTGCTGAGCACGATCACGTCCACCATGGCACCGTTGGGGATGTAGTGGGCCTGGCCTTCCAGGTCCCGCAGCACGGTGATGCGCAGGGTCATGCGCTCCACCGTGCCGATGTGCTTGTCGCCGACGGAGATGATGTCGCCCACCCCGAACTGGTTCTCCGCCAGCAGGAAGAACCCCCCGATCACGTCTTTGATGAGGCTCTGGGCGCCGAAGCCCACGGCCGCGCCCATGATGCCCAAGCCGGCGACGAGGGGGCTCACACTCACCTTGAATTCCTGCAGGGTCTCGGTGATGAAAAAGGTGGCCACCGCCGCCCGGGCGATGTTCTCCAATACCGAGCTGAGGGTCTTGGCCCGGCGCATGGCGTCCGGGGTGCCTTCCTTGTGCGCCGCCCCCAGGGACCGGTTCACCGCCTTGCCCACCAGCCGCATGCCCCAGAGGATCAGGGCGCAGGTGACCACCACCAGGAGCAGGTGCTCCAGTTTCGCCCACCCGTCCTGGTCCAGCCAGACGGTCAACGCCTCGAGCCGATTCAATACACCGAGAACCATCCGTGCCTCATGGAACAAAGGAGCTGGCCAGCTTCTTGGCCAGTTCCGCGCTCGCGTCGGCTGCCGCTCCCGGGTTCTGAGCGAAACAGCCGCCGGCTAGGCCGCCCAGGGCCAAAGTGAGTGCGGCCCTCCTGGCGGGATGCCTGGCAACGCAATGGCGCGAAGTCATGGGACTCTCCTTGCGGATGGGCAGTATTGCATGACTGTTGGCGTTCCGCCAGAACCCGAGCCACTTGCGGAGGAGGCAGATTCCCGTCTCGGGCGGGTTCCCTGTTTGATGTCTATTGGGGATGTAAAGGAGCGGCGGGGGAGTCTCCATGGTGATCCTGCTGGGGCCGGCGCTGCGGCCCAGGGCTCGGCACTCCGATCGGTCGGTAAAATAGTTAGTAAATCGGGTTCGCGGAACCCGAGCGTTCGGTTGGGGCGGCGCGCTGACGCGCAACCCGATTTACGGTCTTGGACAAGCCCGTAGCGGCAGGGGGCCGGCGCGACTGGGCTATGGGTTTATCGAAGCCGGACAGCGGATGGGACGGGACCGGACACCCTCGATGGTGCCAGCCACGGCCCCTGATCTCCCCTCCGGAACCGGCAGTCGCCGCTGGGTGGCCAGGTGCAGGCAGACCCAAGTCAACCCACCCGGGTCGGGCAAGACAGGATCAGACGGTCTGGGCGTTGTGGGGACGGTCAGCATGGTTCACCTTCGGGGGGTGCTCGGATGGCGGCCGGCAGGGGTGTCCTGCGGAGGGCCCCGCCGCAGACCGGGCAGGTCCTGGATTCCCGCTCCAACCGCTCCAGGTCGGACGGCTCCTTCCTGGGCTTCTTGCAGGTCCCGATGACGGCCCTTGCCCGTTCCAGGAGTCCGCCGGCCTGAACCGACCCATAGAGGCCGGCATGGCGGATCTTATGGAAGCCCGGAGGCAGGACGTGCTGGACCAGACGGTGAAGGAACTCCACGGGGTGGACCGTGGCGGTCATGCCGTTCTTGGTGGCGAACGTGACCCGGTCCTTGGCGACCTCCAGGAGCCGGGAATTAGCGATGCCTACCCTGTGCGTATACCTGGCCAGGTAGGCCTTATGTGGTGCACCACATAAGGCCTATTATGTGGCGCCAGGAATTATGTGGAGCTGACAGGGGAAAGCTCCGCCCACATTGGTTATACCGTCCAGTTACTCCACATAATTTACAGGCTTTCCAGCAGCGCCAAGACCTCATCGGCAGGCCGGTACCGAACCGATGCGACTTCCGGTTCATGGCACTTCTCCAGGGCTCTACGCTTCATTTCCACATCGGCCTCGACGTATTCGTTCGTTGTCTGGACGGCGACATGCCCAAGCCAGGACCTGATCGTGGTGAGGTCGACCCCGGCCTGGAGTAGATGCATGGCTGCTGTGTGGCGCAGGGTATGCGGCGAAATAGCCCTCTGGGCAAGCTCTGGCAGCGCCGATGCGGCGGCAGCGACGGTTCGCCGGAGGATGTGAAGGACGCCGAACCGCGTCAGCCCCTTTCCGCGGGCGTTGCGAAAAATGGGCGTGGCACCCCCAAGGGGTTGTCCTTCCATTTGGACCAATGCCTTCAGAAGGCCGGCAAGGTCGTCGGCAAGGGGGATGATCCGTTCTTTCGCGCCCTTGCCGCGCAGGAGGACTTGGCAGGGCCGATCCAGGCGCAAGTCGGCGGGGTGGACGCCGATGGCCTCGGATACGCGCGCGCCCGTCCGGGCCATGAACAGCAGGAGAGCGTGGTCTCTGAGGCCGGATGGCGCCGTGCGATCCGGCACAGCCAGAAGGGCATCCAGTTCCTCCTCCCGGAGGTAGGTCAGAACCCTTTTTGTCATACGTTTGCCGGGGATGGCGAGGATCCGGGTCGCGGCTTCCATGGCCGCGGGATCGCGATAGGCCACATGCTTGAAAAAGGAACGGATGACGGCCAGTCTCGCGTTTCGGGTGCGGATGGTGTTGCCACGTTCCTTTTCCAGATGGGTGAGGAACGCGAGAACCCTGTCCCGATCAAGGTCCTCAAGGGTGAGCCGGTTTGGCGGTTTCCCGGCCTGTTCTGCCGCAAAGACCAGGAACAGGCGAAGCCCATCCCGATACGTGACGATGGTGGCCGGACTGGCCCGCCTTTGAGCGGCGAGGTATTGCCGGAAGAAGCTTTCCAAATGGTTGGCGAGGCTCGGAAGGAGGGGGGTCATGGCCTGGTCTCCAGAGGCACAAGAGAACGCAGGGCTGCGGCTCTGCCCTGGGCCAGTTCAAGCAGCTCTGGGTTCGCCAATAGGTAGTAGGCGGTTTCTCTGTAACCGACATGACCAAGGTAGGTTGCCAGCACCGGGAGCATGGCCTGCACGTCGAGCCCCTCGCGATACCAAGCGACAAGCCGTTTTACGGCAAAGGTATGTCTCAAATGGTGGAATCTCGGGTACCCGCCACTGAGCCACCTGATGTCCGCCCTGCGGACAAGTCGGCGAAATGCGCCCTGGAGGCTGAGCGAGTGGAACCTGTCACCACGATGGTTTACGAAAAGGGCTTCGCAATGCGGATCCGGGAAGACGAGATTCCTCACCCGGAGGTAGTGCCGGAGGGCGTCCACTGCGGTGGGGTGCAGAGGCACCAGACGATGCTTGTTGAACTTGGTGTGGTGGACCGTCAAGATTCCAGTCACGAATTCCAAGTCCCTGTCGTTGAGGCGGATCACCTCCCCAATCCGAAGGCCGGTGCAGGCTGCCAAGCCGATCATCGTTCGCAGGGTGAACCCCCGGAACGGTTGCTGGGGGGCATAACCCTGGGTCGCCCCCAGGAGTCGTTGCAGTTCGTCATCTGTGTAGATGTGGGCCGGCCGGGGCCGCCCCGAGGGGCGGTGTGCCACGGGCTCAAGGGGGCGGGCCGTGGGGTCGACTGCAGCCAGGTATTCGGAGAACCCCTTCACCGTACGGAAGAGTGCGGCCTGGTACTGCGAAGTGCTGGCCTGATTCCGCGTGGCAAAGGCCAGGGCCAGTTCCAGCGTGAGCGGTCCCTGGTGATGGACCTCCACCAGAAAACGATCGAAGAAACGTAGGGAAAGGGCTCCACTCTCGAATCGGAAGCCGAGGCTTTGCCGCAAATGGACGTAGTCGACCATCCGGTTCGCATGCACGCTCTCGAAGGTGATCATCGGCCACCTCCGGGAAAAGGCAGAGCCACGGCCGCAAGGCCGACGACATCCACTTTCGAATAGATTGCCGTGGTGTTGATGGAAGTGTGCCCCAGCACGTCCGCGATGTCCTTGATGGGAACCTGCTGGTTGACCATCCGAGTCGCCAGTGTGTGGCGCAAAAGATAAGCCCCATGGGCGGGCGCGTCGATTCCCGCGACCTTCAGATACCTCCGGACGATGTTACTGACCCCGTTGCTGGAATCCAGAGGCCCTTTGGGGGAACGGTGACGCAGGAAGACCTGGGGCACGTCCAGGGGCGGCCGCCCCCGCAACAGGTACTCCGCCAGGGCCGCCCCGGCTTCCTGGGTGAGTGGCATGACCCGTTCACGCCGGGTTTTGGCCTCCGGGAGCCGGATCTCCCCGGCCCGCCAGGCCACGTCCCGGATGCGGAGGGAACGTACCTCCTCGTTCCGGAGGCCGAGGTCGGCCAAGAGTAGGAGCACGGCTTTGTCCCGGAGTCCCTTTGGGGTCCGCGGGTCGACACTGCCAATGAGAACGCGAGTCTCCTCCCAGGTCAGGCACCGTGGAAGTGTGCACAGCCGCCAGCCGGGGACTCGTGGCACCAAGCCGTCGAGGCCGGCGCTGACGATGCCTTCCCACTGGAGGAACCTCAGGAATTGGCGGGTTGTCGTGCAGAGCTGGTTCGGCCAAGAGCCGCCAGGAAAGCGGTCTGCATGGGCGGCGATGAATTCCAGGACATCCCTTCCACTCAACATGGCCAGAGGACGAGCGTCGTAACGCTCTGATAGCCAGTGGAGAAACCGACGTGCTCCGTGTAGGTAACCTGCACGGGTCAATGCCGTGTTGCCGTGGACATCGCGAAGGTGGTCATCGAAACGGCCCAAAAGGACCGAGAAGGGCTCGTCCAGGCGTGTCGCCTCCGTTGTGGGGAGGATCCCGGTTGCCCGTAGATGGTCCAGTAGGTGGCGCAGATCGGAGGCGGCATAGCGAAAGCTGCCCGTCCGGCCGAGTCCATCCAGAAAGGTGTCGATCAGATTCCTATCAATTTGGGCCTGGTCGCCCACGCCCGAAACCTGGAGGAAGTGACTGAAATGGCCAGCAATCCTCAAGGCTCGGCGGCCCATGCTCCAGCAATATCCTTGGTTGTGAAGGAGGGACGCGACCTCGTCGAGACGAGGGATCAATGGTCCACCCCACTTCTGGCGTAGATCGTCTGCAGCCTTGAAATACAGTTCCAGCATGGGCACCTCCCGGCAGGATCGAGCAGACCTGCTCGGTCGGGAGATAGCCTGGTCGGCTTTGAGAATTATGTTGAGTTGGAAAGCTGGAAAGACCGCCCTGGTGGAGGCATGGGTTGCCAGCTTCGCATAATTCCTGGCGCCACATAATAGGCCACCACATGGCTGGAGTGGCGGAACGGCTTCTTGGCGTAGACCACCCAAGGCATGTCGCTGACCGCGGCCATCCGGGTGGCGTAGATCTCCACAGGGAGGTCCGGGAAGGCGCCCTTCTGCTGGAGGGTCCCGAGCGCGTGGAGCATCTTGGCGCGGAACACCTTGCCCAGCATGCCGACCGGAAACAGGTATTTCTTCCCGCTGGCGACCATGCCGCTGCCGTCCAGGGCCAGGCCCCCGGCGGTGACCAGCACGTGGAGATGGGGGTGGAAGGTCAATTCCCGGGTCCAGGTGTGCAGCACCAGCATCAGGCCAGGAGTGGCCTTCAACCGGGTCTGGAACAGCTTCAGGAGGGTCCGGGTCGCGGCGCGGAACAAGGCGCCGTAGAACTTGGCCGGATACTGCCGGGCCAGGAACCGCAGTTCCGCCGGGAGGGTGAACACCAGGTGGAAGTGCGGCAGGTCCAGGAGGCGCTGGGTTTCCTTGTCGAGCCAGCGTTCCTGGGCCAGGGCCTGGCACTTGGGGCAGTGCCGGTCCCGGCAGGAGTTGTAGCTGATCCGCTCGAAATCACCGTGCTCGCACACTTCCTTGTGCCCGCCGAGGGCGGCGGTGCGGCACTGGCCAATCGCCGTGAGCACGCGGCGCTGCTGCCGGTTCAATGGATACCGGGCTTCCAGGGCGTCGCGGTGGAGGCGGACGAGGTCGGCGATGTCGAAGTGGGGTCGGGTGAACCCCATCGGCTCAGTCCGGCAGGTCCTCCAGCGGGCTGCGGATGGCGGCGATCTGGCTGGGCACCACCTGGGTGTAGATCTGAGTGGACTTGATGCTGGCGTGGCCCAGCACCACCTGGATCTTGCGCAGGTCCTCGCCTCTCTCCAGCAGGTGGGTCGCGAAGGCGTGGCGCAGCAAATGAGGTTTCACGATCTTGCCGATGCCGGAGGCGGCCGCTGCGCATAGCAGGGCCCGCCGGGCGGTATCTGGGCAGATCGGATTGCCAGCCTTGGAGGCGAATAGCCAGGGCTTCGGCGGCTGCTCGTGCTTGTAGTAGGCCCGGAGCAGCCCATAGAGCTTGCCGTTCATGGGCACCAGCCGATCCTTCCCACCCTTCCCATCGCGGACGTGGATCACCTGCTGCATGGCGTCAATGTCGCAGGTCTCCAGCCGACGGGCCTCATTGATCCGCAAGCCGGTGGCGTAGATCAGGGTAAAGAACATGCGGGTACTTGGCGGTGGTGAACCCACCCAGAAGCCGATGGATCTCGGTTCGGGCCAGGATCGAGGGCAGCGGCGCCTTGGCCTTGGGGAGGGTAATCCAGGCCACCTTCTCGGGTTGCCCCAGGGTCCGGGCGTAGAGGAACTTCAGGGCCGCGTAGTGGAGCCCGAGACGGGAAGCCCCGATGGCCTGTTGGCGAAGCACGTCCACCCACCGCCGGACGGCTTCCTGGCTGGCGTCGGCCAGATCGTGGCCCAGATACTCCTCGAATCGCCGGGCCGAAGCGACGTATTGTTGGATGGTTTTATGGGCGCGGTTCGCCATTTGAAGATCCCCGGCGAACCGGGACAGAGATAAACTGACCGCCATTGCAGGCCTCCTTGAATGTGGGGCTGGTGCTCTAACACCGCCACATTCAGGGAGCCTGCAAGCAGCAGATTCCGCAAGTCTTATTGGCCAATCAGGTTGGACGGGCGACTGTCACCCCTGCCGCGAAGCGGCTTCGTCCAACGCCGTTTCCCGTATCTATGGCAGTTTCTCACCCGGTCCTGAAGCGGAACGCGCCCGCCAAGGGAGGTGGAACATGTCAGTGGTGACGATTTCCAGGGAGTTCGGAAGTCTGGGCAGCCTGGTGGCCGAAGGCGCTGCCCGTACGCTCGGGTACCACCTTGCGGACAAGACCACCATCGAAACCGTCCTCAAGGATTACGGACTGGTTCAGTTCACCAGGGAATACGACTCCATCCCCGGGTTCTGGGAACGCTTCGACGCCCAGAAGCGAGAGGAGCGGCAGCACCACATCAACATGCTCAACAAATGCATCTGCGCCCTGGCCCACCACGGGAACGTGGTGATCGTGGGACGGGGCGGGTTCGCGGTCCTGGCGGACCTGGACGACGTCCTGCACGTGCGGATCCAGGCGCCCACCCCGGTGCGGATTCGGCGCCTGGTGGAGGAGCCCAACATCGCCGATCCCGGCTTGGCCGAGCAGGCACTGGTGAAGAATGACCACCTGCAGCAACAATTCATCAAAACGGTCTATGGCCGGGAATGGGACACGGCGAAGGCCTTCGACCTGGTCATCGACACCGGCAAGATCCCGCCGGGCCTAGCCGCCGAAATGATCGTCCAGGCCGCCCGGGGCTTGAAGGTACGGCCAACGGGCGGCGAACGCACCATCGCCAATCTGCCCCTGGACCAAGACATCTGCGAAGCGGTGGAGAGGGTCCTGAACGCCGAGGCAAAGCGATCTCTTCATGTATGAATTTCTTCTCTTCCATGGTGGGCTCCAGGGGGTGCCAGGATTCTACTCCACGCAGAACCCGAGGCTCCCCGTCCCTGTCCTGCCCGCCGGGGAACTGGCCCGGGTCTTCAATTTGGCACGGTGGCCGTCTGGTGCGCCTGTGGTTTGGCCGGAGAGCCGAAGCCTAACGAGTTGAGCAAGGGGGTGGACCATGGGGGTGGGCGTCTTCGCCTTCGCCTTCAACGTCCTGTTGCAGCTCGGCATCAGGTAGCATCCTGCCGTCGGCTCACCCGTCCGGGCGAGGCGTCGGCGCTTCTGGCCGGACCAGCTCGTTCAGGGCGGCCGCATTCCTCAGCGCATGGCCGCCGACGTCGTTGTTGAAATAGACGAAGACGTCCAGGCCCGGTCGTGCCAAGTGGCGATCCTTCCGGCCCAGGTTTCTAACGTGCCCTTGGCATAGTCGCCGCTGTGGGACGCCTCGCCGTGGAGCCGCAGGTAGACCGGCGACGCGGTGATGCGGAGGGGGATGGCCAGGGGTGGCGGGGATCATGGGTGGCATGACGGCTTCGTGAGGCCTTCGCCCCTTTCCCATCCACACCTGACATAGGCAAGGATGGCTGCGGCGATCTCATCTATGCTGTGCCGTTCATTGTTGAAAACCGCATCATAGAAGGAGCGATCGGCCACATCCACGCTAAATTTGTCCCGGATGTAGTGCTCGCGGAGCTTGGACTGGTGATGTTCCTGTTCAGCGGCCTCCTTGAGGGTGATCCCCATGCGCTTGGCCAGGGAGCTGAGCCGCCAGTCCAGGCCCGCTTCCAGCCGGAAATGGAAGCAGTTGTCCAGCTTCCGGCACAGGATGGCCCCCCCGCGGCCCACGATGATGGCATTGCCGCTGCGGGCGAAATGAATGAGGGAGACGGCCATTTTGGCGAAGGCCTCGTCGCCGGTGGTTTCCCCCCGGGGATGGAAGCCGTAGTCCTCCAGGTACCGGGACGGATCCTCCAAGTGCTGCAGGACCCGGAGCGAGATGTGCTCATCTTGGGCCACCTTCTCTATGAGGTCCTTGTCGAGAATGCCCCACTTTTCCCCTGTGGCCTGTTCGAACAGCGCCTGGAGGCACAGGGACAAGGGAAACCCCTCGCACCCATACTGGCGGGAAATGGTCACGGTTGGGTAACGCTTGACCTTGCCGGGGGCTTTGGCCCGGAGGCCTTCCTGGATCCGAATCCATCCTGAGATGCTTTCCTCCACACTGGTTGGCAGAGTCAAATTGGCTCTCATGGTCAAACCTCCCCTTTGTTGGTGGAATTGACTGCAACTTCAACGCTTGCTCGAGTCCCGTCAAGTGGTTTAACAAGAGCGGCCAGCAAAGCACAGCCGTACCCTTATGAATAATCTTTAATAAGTGCTGCTGCTGATAGACCTATGGCCGGGGTGGTGTGGGAAACATGCCAACGTTTTCCAGGCGAAGCCCGTGGGTGTTGTGGGTGTTGAAAGGTTGTGGACCCGGAGGGCGGGCGGCCCGTTTCGCGCAGCGAGATCCACCGGGCCATCCAGCATCTTTCAATGCCCGCGCACCGCCCCGGCCGGGTGGGTCGCGACCTTGCCCCTCTGCCATCACACCCTCGCCTTCATGTAGGGGAAGGGCGCGGGAATCCAGTCGTCGGAGTGAACCACATGGCGTCATTTCACGGATTTTCCAGCGCCCTCTTAACCGCCCAGAACAAGGCATCCGACCTGATGGGTTTACTCAGGACCTGCTTAACACCAAACTTGTGCAAGTCGGCTTCCATTTCCTCGCCCCGGAAGGAAGTGATCACCAACACCGGGATCTTAAGATCGGCCTCCTGCAACATGCGGGCCAAGGAGGCACCATTGCACCCGGGCATCTGGTAGTCGCTGAGGATAAGGTCCGGAGCGGAGGCCTTGACGAAATCCGGAACTTCCATCGGCGAGGGAGGTACCCATTCCTCCACGACGAAGCCTGCCTTTTCGAGGCATCGGTGCAGGTAGAGCCTCATCATCTTGCTATCGTCGATCACCAGGACTTTCTGCTTTGTCATCATCTGGGCAGGTTCGGCCTTGATTGTGGTTCTCCCAGGGGATGGGGCCGAAAGCTCCGAACGAATCGCCGAGGCGAGGGCGGTCGCGGTCGGATACCGGTCTGCGGGGTCCTTGGCGAGCGCTCGGGCCACGACATCCAGGAACCCGCCCGGAACCTCCTGGGCTTCATCGGGGTCCAAGGCGGTTGGCGGCAGCTTGAGGATGGCGTTGAGAACCTCGCCGCGGCTGTCGCCGGTGAAGGGCTTCCTCCCACCGGAAAGGATCTCGTAGATGATGACCCCGACCGCGAACAGGTCGGAACTGGGTGTCGCCTTCCCGGAACCCAAGTATTCCGGAGCCATGTAGCTGATCGTTCCGACCCAGGATCTCTCCCTCGTGGGGTCGGAGTGGGCTGCAGTGGCGATACCAAAGTCCAGGAGTTTGGCATAGATTCGGTTCCCCTGGCGGACAACCCGGATATTGCCAGGTTTCAGATCCTGGTGGACAAATCCCCGGTCATGGGCATAGGCCAGACCCTCGCAGGCCTGGGCCAAGGCCTCCAAGAGTTCGCGCTGACTCATGCTCCGTTGTGCGATGAGGGTGGTCAAGTCGTCGCCTTCCAGGTATTCCATGACCAGGAAGTCGGTTCCGTCATCGGTTCCGTAATCGAAAAGGGTAACGATGTTGGGGTGGTTCATGGCCGCCAAGGCCTTCGCCTCCCGGTCGAACTGGATCGCGCTTTCCTCTTCAAAAACGTTGTCCCGGGTAATGGTCTTGATGGCCACTTCCCGACCCAATTTGGGGTCCACCCCCAGATAGACCTCTCCCATGCTCCCCTTGCCCAGGAGACCCAGAATTTCAAATTTCCCAATCTTGTTACGCATGGCTGAATGGCTTATGGTTCTTAATTTTAGCTGGTTCCCTGCGCTTGGAAGCAGTCCACCTTTCTTATTCACCTCCAGCGCCTTGGCCGCATTCGCCGCTCTCCAAAACATGGCCACTTCTGCTCTTCAAAAGTAGGCCAGATCGAGAACGCGAACTGGTTCTGGAGGAGCTCCCCCATCCAGGCTTCCAGAATCCCGTCCCAGGGCGGCATGAAGGTCTTCTTCTACCCTGGAAACCCGCCTTGACAAACTTTTTTGCCTTGAAACACAAACAATCTTGACTAATTTTATAATGATTGAGAATGAGAATTCGTCTCATGATCTCATGATACTCTTTTCGCCGCCCGTGGACTGGGGGCATACCGTGGCGAAGTTGCTGGTTGTTGATGATGAGGAAATGTTTCGAGTGTGCACGACTGCGATACTCGCCACCTTGGGGTACACCGTTATTGAAGCTAAGGACGGGTTAGAAGCTTATGAGCTATTCCAAAAATGGCATGGCGAAATCGCCCTTGTGATCACGGACATTGAGATGCCCAGGTTGAACGGCGTCGATGCGGTCCGGAAGATTAAGGGGGTTGACCCAAACGCCAAGGTTGTCCTCATGAGCGGATCCGCTTCCGAAATCCCGGAGGATGTGAGTGCAAATGCGTTTATTCCCAAACCCTTTAAGGCGATGCATCTTCTCACGGTCGTCAAAAACGTTCTGGGGGATGACAGTCCTGCTCCTTGGGTGGCTTAAGTTGGAATTCAAGAGCAACGGATCGCCAAGGATCCTGATTCATGCAAATCGAGGTGGACGAGATGGATAAAGGGATGAAGCGGTTGAATTATTCCATGAAGTGCCAGTCGTGTGGATTGATCCGATTCGGGAACCTGTGGATCGCCGAACGTCGTGAAAAAGCCCCGTCCTACACTTACGGCTATTGTCCTGGTTGCCTTCGCAGGAACCCTTTGACCGGGACACGGACGCCCGATCCCGCATCACGAGGCGCGAGCCGTTTCCCGCATACCTAGCGGTCGAATGGTGTCCATTGCAGGGGTCCGAGTGGCCCAGGAGAGCCTTCAGGGTTTTCGGGGTGACCCCCTGCGTCCTCGGCCGGTAACCCAGGCGATCAGGTGCGAGGTGAACGGGTCCAGTTCGCCACCACGCTTCAGTTGAACCTGAACGGGGAGCTTGCGGTTCTTCCGGCGGGATGGAATTCCAGGGTTCCCTGGCGGATTTGAAGCAAGTAACTGACCTTGTGAAGGTTCCTTTTGTTTAGGCTCGGTGGTACGTTGAAAAAAGTCCTGAGGCATGGATCTCCGGAGGGAGTTAAAGGGAACTCCGACCTAGGTATACTCAGCAATTCGCCAATCCCTACACAAAAACCTTTGAATTTTTCCCCTGACCCAAGTTCCATACTCCCCCAGCGAATCCAGCCAGAAGCCTCGGAATTTACGACGGAAACCGGGGTGGTGAAAGTCTGCCCACAAAGCCGGGGTGACGCCGAGGAGGTTGAAGGTTCACTGATCGAGGGGCTGGGGGTAGGAAGGAGGGTCGTGGTGGCGGTGGGAGCCTGGATGAAGCGCATCAGGTTCTTGGACCACACCTGACAGGGTCAGGCCCTGCCTTTTCCTCGGCTGCTCACGGCCTGGGGCCTTAACCCCATGCAGCACCGGGCAGTTTTAGGACTGGTCCTGCAACCAATTCCAGGAGGGCCTACCTCCATCTCTCATGCAGCAAGGCTGGTTCAATTTGGTCTGATGACCTTCTTTCAGCGCCGTCGTGGCGCACTTTCATATCCAATTAAGTTAGTGCCTATATGCATCGCAGGCCTTAAACCTTCGCAATTTATGGGCCAGCATGGACTCACGTATTTGTTAAAATAATATGAAATTAGTATGACAATTTGTTTCGAATAAACGATTGTTTTGTTGTGGGCGGAGTTCCTAGGCCTGTGGCCCGCCAACCGCGAATAAAGCATTCGCTCTCAACTCTAGAAAGAAATTCTTCCTCCCCGAAGCTCCAGCGAAGGAGCGCCTCTACTCCAGAGGGCTCCCCCTGGAAGGATTCGTTCGTGATCCGTAACACATTCATCCTGGCAATCGCACTCCTGGCTCTCGGATGTTCCGGGGGAGGTGGAGGCAACAACTCCAACACTTCATCCTCCGCACCGATGGTCGTGGCTGCGCCGACCTTTCAGACCCCGCCTGCAAACCAGACGGCTCAGGTTGGGAACCCGGCGAACTTCTCCGTAACCTGCACCGGCACGGACCTCAGCTACCTCTGGCAGGACGCTGCTGGGGCCACCCTCAGCACCAAGGCCGCTTATACCACTCCAGCCGTGGCGCTTTCGGACGATGGCCAAACGTTCACCGTCACCGTGACCAATCCTGGTGGAAGCATCAAGGCCCAAGTATCCCTATATGTAATCATCGCCGGGACTTCTCCGGTGATCTTGGTGGAGCCATTGGACAACACGGTGCAGCAGGGCGGATGGGCCTGTTTCAACGTCGAAGCCCAGGGCGAACCTACTCCGGTAATCCAGTGGTTCCTGAACGGGAGTGCAGTCGCCGGAGCCACGAACTCTCTTTACTCTTTCAGCACTCTTTCATCCATGGATGGAAGCACTATCTATGCCGTCCTCTCCAATTCCGCAGGAAGCATCACCACCCGTGCCGCGATTCTTCATGTATCCTGCGCCACTGCGCCCATCTTTGTGGGGCAACCCTCCTGCGCGACCTCATTTCCAGGAGCGTTGGTCTCTTTTTGCTCCTCCACCTTCACTGTTGCGACTGTAGAGTGGATGGTCAACGGAACACCTTGCCAACCTGGATCGACCACGTTCAGCTTGGGCGAAACATCCACCACTTTCACGGTCACCAATACGGGTTCGACGGGGATGTCGTCTACCCTTAGTTTTCTGGCTCCAACAGCGCCGGGAACCTACTCCATCCAGGCCGTTGCGAATGGGTCAGGAGTCACTCTTTCAAGCAATGCCGTGACCCTTACTGTGACCGATCCGGCCCCGAACGGGCCAATCCTCTCCGTCAAAGGCGTCCTTCTCGACCAGGGGATTCAGCTTCCAGATGGGTCCGTTCCCCTGGTCGCCAGCCGCCCAGGTCTCCTCCGGGTGATCGGTGCCGCTTCTGTGTTCAACCTCATGACGCCCAGCGTGAGTGTTGCCGTTACCGTTCCCGGACAGACTCCCGTGGTCTTGGCCGTTACGTCTCCGGGCCAGGGTGTCCCAACATCTCCCGATGTAACGGCCCTGCCATCCCAGACCTGGGATGTCATGTTGCCTGCCACCCTGGTCCAGCCACAGACCCAAGTCTCAATAACCATGGACCCTGGCGGCCAGAACGTGATTTACCCGACTTGGACGATTCCATGCACCCCGGTCCCCGATCTGAACATTCAATTCATTCCCATCGTTCTCAGCGGGGGAACTCCTGTCAACCGACTTATCTATTGAGCACACAGGCGACATAAGTTCTGAGCACCCCCCCTCTGAGTGTTAACGCCCGGCAAGTGCCGGAATGGAAGCGGCCAGCGCAGCGCCGCCGTACCAAGTTCAATGAACGAATTAAGCTGCTGATGCCCTCCAGACCAGGGGTGGGTGTGGGAAACGCGAAGGCGTTTCCCAGGCGAAGCCCGGAGGTGTGGGCAGGTTGTGGACCCGAAGGGCGCCCCGCAGGGGCGTTGCCTGTGGACCCGGAGGGCGGGCCAGAGGCCCGTTTCGCGCCAGCGAAATCCATCAGGCAATCCATCAGCCTGTCCATGCCCCCGCACCCGCCCCGGCGGGTGGGTCGCGGCCTCGAGGCCATCGATGCAAGTGCACCTGGTTTCCTTTCTGGGCCGGCGGCCGGGTTCAGGACCCCAGCCCCTCTCCCTTGCGGAGCAGGCCGGACAGGCGCTTTTCGCGCAATCGGTAGCTCTCCCCTTTGATCGAGATGACGTGACTGTGGTGGAGCAGCCGGTCCAGGATGGCCGTAGCCAGGACGTTGTCGCCGAATACCTGCCCCCAGTTGCCCACCGGCTGGTTGCTGGTGAGGATGATGCTGCCGCGCTCATAGCGGCGGTTCACCAGTTGGAACAGCAAGTTCGCGGCCTGCCGTTCAAAGGGCAGGAAACCGACCTCGTCGATCACGAGCACCGCGGGCTTGGCCAGGTGTGCCAGTCGTTCCTCCAGGCGCCCTTCCATCTCCGAACGGGTCAACTGTGCCACGAGGCCCATGGCTGGCACGAACAGGCACGTGGCGCCCTGCTCGATCACCTTCCGGCCCAGGCCGATGGCCAGATGGGTCTTTCCAACCCCTGGCGGGCCGAGCAGGAGGATGTTCTCTCCGTTGGCGATGAACCGGCCCGTCTCCAACTCCCGGAGAAGCTTGCGGTCAATGGAGGGTTGTTGCGTGAAGTCGAAATCGTCCAGGGTGCGCTTGAGTGGGAAGTGGGCGATCTGGGTCACCATCCGGTTCCGTTTCTCATCCTTGGAGGCAACCTCGTCGCTCAGCAGCGTGTCCAGGAAATCCATCAACGTGCCGTCAGCCTTCGCTGCCCGCTGGAGGATCGACTCCAGCCTTTCCCGGGTCGAAGTGAGCTTGAGCCGGGTCAGGTGCCGGTTCACCCGTTCCATCTGGGGATCCATCATGGTCACCCCCCGACCGCGAGGGTGTAGTCGCGCAGTGACCGCTCCAGTTCGTTTGGCCCAGGCATGTTGTGAGTTTTCCGGACCAGGCCTTCGAGGTGGCTCGGCACCTGGACGGTCCCGAACCGGCCCGGCAGGATGTCATGTTCGGCCACCAGTTTGCCGCGCCAGAGGACGGTCATTTCGCCGCAGACCACCTCCAGGTTTACGGACTGGCCGACCAGTTCGAAGGGGATGCTGTAACGGTTCGTGTCCAGTTCCACTCGACAATCGCTGGTGACCTTCCGGACCAGACGCCGCACCTTCAGGTAGCTGGCGTGGTTCCCCAGGGGGACCAGTTCGCCAGCCTCCCGCTCGAACCGATCGATGGGCCGTTCCTGGGTCGTGCCGTGGATCCGGGCATCGGCAATCTCGGCCATCCACCAGTCCAGGTGGGCATGCACAGCGTCCCAGCTCGTGTAAGCCAAGCGGCCCAGGGCGTTGCCTTTGACGTATTTGACTCCGCTCTCCACCTTGCCTTTGGTCCTTGGCCGGTAGGGCCGGCAGGCCCGGGGCCGCATCCCCCAGTGCTCGCAGAACGCCTTGAATTCCGGGTGGTAGTGGGGCTCATCCTCTTTCCAGTGGATGACCAGGGCCTTGGCATTGTCCACCAGGCACTCTTTCGGGGCCCCGCCGAAGTGGTGCAGGGCGGCCTCCAGGCCCTCCAGCCAATGCTGCTGCCGCATGGCTGGATAGATCCGGGCAAAGGTCCGCCGGGAATAACCGAGGGTGGCCACGAACACGAACGCCTTCACGCGCTCGCCGCCCACCACAATCCACTTCTCCCCGAAGTCGATCTGGAGCTGCTCCCCTGGATCGGTCTCGAACCGTAAGGTGGCGGCCTCCGCAGCACGATGTTCCTGCCGCCAGGTCTCGACGGCCCTCTCCACAGTCCGGAGTCCAACCTCCACGCCCTTTGCGGCCAATTGCTGGCGCAGGACGTCGGCGTTGTGGACGCCGCCTTTGAACTCTCTTTGCAGGTAGCGCGCCTCCCTGGCGAGCTTCCGGGGGCGTCCCATCACCGGCCTGGCCGTTGGCAGGCCCCGGTCGAGCCAGCCCCGGATCGTGTTCCGGGACCAGCCGAATTCCTTGGAAATCGCTTTCACGCTCCAGCCCCGCTTCTGCAGAGTGAAGATGAGCGCTACTTGTGATTCATCCAACATGCCGACTCCTGGGTAGACCTCTCCCAGGGTGCTATTGATTTGATCCATGACCTCTCCTTGGCGATCAGGGGGGTCAGAACTTATGACGCCAAGTGCTCAGTTTCCGATGTCGCCCGACACCAGGCGCTGATCGAGATTGAGGAGTGGCGAGAGTAGGTGCTATGGTTCGAAACTGAAAATACAGTTGCCAGATCACCAGGTGCGTCTATTATTTCCAATGAACCCATGTGGAAAGGCGCCTTTGTGAGGAACCAGAGACATGCCCTCATTTCGGGTCGTTGTGATTGGTGCCGCCGAATCTGGACTGGGAAGGAATGGCTGTCTGAACGCAGGCCTGAGAAACGCGAAATATACAACCACGGGATTTGCAAGGAATGCATGGCGATCCATTTTTCTGGAAGTAAGGGTCAAGATCGTATGAGTACCACGCACTTCAGGGTGGTCCCAACCCTTCTTGGCCATTAGAACCTCTGTCGGACGATCCGACGGAGGCCCGGGGGGGGGTTCCAGGACTCCGAGCAGGTGGAGGTGGAGATCTGCGGCGAGTTGACCGAACTGCTAATGGAGCACCTGGAGGACGTCCTAGCCTCCCAAACGGCCTTGCTGCTGTGTCCCTTGAGAGCCTGATTGCACGCCATCGTTAACTCACTGGTGGTAGCTTGTTGACAAATGTGCAGACCGCTTGAATGGTTGAGGCACCCCTCCCACTTATCCATGCAGGTTCGTAGCGGGAAACCAGCAAAGGCTTATCGCAAAGCTGAGGGAAGCCCGCGAAGCCCGACAGGCTGGCCGGGCCGACGAAGCCAAGAACCTTTCCAGAAACTCCTGGGGATGCCCGGCGTCACCCGGCAGCAAAGGGCCGAAGCCCGGCAAAACCTGGCCGACAACCCCTGAACTGTCACCCGACCCCTGCTTCCCCTCGCCACCGATCCATGCTTCCGTGGATGGCCCTTCCTTTGAACCGGGCTCTCAGTTCCCGGAGGAAGGCCAGTTCCCGGGCGGCGATGGCCAGTCCGGACCGCTCGTCTGTGAGCGCTTCCAGAGGCCTGTAGAGGGCTTCCCGCGAGAACTGCGGCGCGCACAGGAGCTGGCTTGCCAGGAGGGGCAGCTCCGACCCCCCCGCGAACCGGTAGGTGGCGTGGTTCTGCTCGGTCAGCGTCTCCAGCAGCCAAGCGTCGCCCTTGCCGCAGAGCAGCCAAAGCAGACAGTCCGGAGGTTCTGCAGTGGGCTGGGCCGACGCCTTCTCGGAGGTCTCGGCCCCAGGCGCCTGGTCCTCGGTGACGGGTTCCTCAAGCCCCAGGCCGGGCCGCCCGAATCCGGCCCAGGTTCCTTCCGCCCCCGCCCAGTGCAGGAGCGCCTGCGCTTCCTTTTCCCGCAGCGAAGCCTTGATCCATGAATCGCGAAAGGCGGACGTGAAACCAGGGCATCCCTTTTCCAGGTCGGCCACCCTCATGAGCCGGCCCGGCAGCCATGTGGCCGAAAGAACGGCTCGGGCGGCGGTCGGCAGGGTGGGCAGGTGACGGGCTGCGGTTTCCCCGGCTTCCTTGGACAGAACGGCACGGGCGGTTTTGGCGGCTCCCAGCAGGGTTCCGGTCTGGCCCGCGAGCCTGGCCAGGGCCGTGGTCTGCCCATCCCATCCGGTGAGCCGCACCACGTACGTGGACTCGTCGAAGCTGATCCGCTGCAGCAGGGACAGGAAGAATGGTTGCAGATCCCCCCCTTCCGGAGCCAGCAAGAGCATGTCCTCGTAGAGCAGGATGGCGCAAGGCCGCTGGTTCCAGCTGCCCTGGAAGTGCCCCGGAGTCCCGGAACCTGCAATGCGCAGGGCCTCCGCCCGGGTGGGCGGCCACGTCCGCCAGAGGCTCTCCAGGAGGGTCGGACCATCCTGACCCAGACGCTGGAGGACCAGTCGCTGGTCCGCATAGGCAAGCTCCAGGGTGTAGCCGTCCCCGGATAGTCCGGCGCACTCCTTGAGAGCAAAGGCCTGAGGGGCCGACTCCTCCGGGACCAGGAGCAGCGCCTCTCCGTCGAAGATCCATTCCGCTTTACCGCTTTCGCCTTGCCAGCTGTATGTGCACGTGCGGGCCATGGTGCCTCCGGCGTTCGCGTAACGGCTGCCGCGAAGGGTTCAGATCCGGGCCCCGCATTCGCCGCAGAACTTGGCTCCCGCGGAAAGCTTGGCGCCGCACTTGGGGCATTCAGTTGTGGGCACCAGGGGAGCGCCGCATTCCGGGCAGAACTTCCCGCCCTGCTGGGCCTCGGCGCCGCACTTGGGGCAGAGTACGGCCGCCGTGGCTTTCAGGTTCACGCCCTCCAGCAGGTCCTGCTCCCGGATTTTCTGGTCCGCCTGTTCCACCGCGATGTTGGCCTGCTTGGCGGCGATCTCCCGCTGGAGGATCGGCGCGCAGCTCTTGCAGAGGCTCCGTTCGGCGTTCCAGCAGATGTCCCGGCAGACCCACTGCCCGCAACGCTTGCACTGAACGAACAGGGGACGGATCTCCTCCACGGCCTCCTTCAGTGCCGCATCGTGGGCGGAACCGCCCACCGCCCGCTGGATGTCGTAGGCGCTGGAGGAGGCCCGGCCGAAAACGCCGCCGAGGAGGTCGCCGGCCCCGCGCAGAAGGCCTCCGGCCATACCCAGCTTGCTCGCCTTCCAGGAGGACATGTAGCCGTTGCCACAGCCCTTGCAGATGAACTTGAACTGGTAGCCGCTGTCGGTGGAAAGATCCTGGTAGTTGTCCGTGAATTCGATGTGGGCCATGGAACACTCCCCGGGTTGGTCCTGTTTGGGGCGGTGATCGAACCTTGCCTGAACGCGGCGGATAGAACAGTATGGCCGCCATGCTAGGCCCAGGGTGCACACCTCGTCAAGACACATCGGTCGTGAACAGGGGCCGGACGGCTTGGCATGCTACGGCGGTCCCCCTCCGCTGGCCCTGTATCCGGCGATCGGCGGGGGTGAACCAGGCAACGGCTTCCGGGGAGAGTGCCACCGAACGGCTGACCGCGGCCCCCTTCCCTTTCCCCCACTGGATGAAAAGTGTGCGGCGGATGGGATCGAAATCGCGCACACAGACCGACCCCGCACTGGCGATGGTTGAGATGAGAAACGAGGAATCCGAAACTATTCTGGGAACACTGCCTCAAAGAGGTAGTCGACGAGTTGAACGTTGGTTCAAATACTGTCGTAGACGCCGCAAACGGGGCATCCCCAATCTGAATCCTCGGGACGGCCTGGATGGATGTCGTTATCGAGTTTTTTCGTCCCGCCGAAATCGTGGAAATTCTTGCACTCTTTTGCGAATGCAGCTTTCGAAGAAATTGCGTAACTGAATTTGAATCTGGTGTAATTCTTCCCGACCCACGTCTTCAATCGTGCATTGACGTCGGTGTCAGACCTGCCAACGTGTTTCACGATAAATTTATAGTCATTGATCGTGCCGAGCGCATAGTTGCCGGGCAATGTCTTGGTAACGTTCTCATCAATGCTCTCATTGTCGAGACTGTACGGGCCTTGCATGGACAGTGAGGGCATGATTCCTCCTGTAACGCCCAATGGGTGAATTGACTCACAGTGTCATAGTGCCTCGATGATGTCGATGATACTCCCCAATTCAATAACTTCATCAGGGCAACAACGGCGCGGGGTGCCACGGTGATGCAGGCAATCTCGATCCAAGCCAAGCTGCTGGCTGGGGTTGCCTCGAAACCCCGAAACAGGCTCCGGCAACGCCCAAGCCATGCGAGGGTCCAGCCGTCCGGAATCCCGTGCCCGCGCGAAAAACGCGAACACGGCCTGGTCGGAAGGAAAGTCCAAAGGCAGCAGGTGCCAGGACCCTGGAGCCGCGGGCAGCTCTTCCTTCCAGCGTTCAGGTCCAGCGGTGTCCGGGCGGAGGTTGCCGGCGAGGACCTCCCAGGAGGTGAGGAGACAGGCACCCCACGCCCCGGCGCGGCGAAGGGTGCTTGACCTTCACTTGAATTGGCGGCGAAGAATCGGAGTCGAACCGAATGATGAGCAGGGCTAACCTGCCGCCTTCCCGCTTGGCGACTTCGCCTTTGATGGTGATTCCTGCGACTGGAAATATCGTTCCGAGCTGAAAGATGTCAAGAATTTCATCAACGTGAATGGGGTCTGATATCGTAGCCTGTCCAGCCAACCTCTACGCAGGGGTCCGACCATGTCCAGCGACGCCTCCGCCCAGTCGACCGCGAACGCCGATTCCTACAGCCGCGAGGAGGTCCGCCGGCGGATCTTCTCCATCGTCGCAGCCTCCAGCGGCAACCTGGTGGAGTGGTTCGATTTCTATATCTACGCCTTCTGCGCCATCTACTTCGCCGCGGCCTTCTTCCCCAAATCGAATCCAACGGCGCAACTCATGAACACCGCCGGGGTGTTCGGGGCCGGCTTCCTGATGCGGCCCGTGGGTGGCTGGCTGTTCGGCCGGATCGCCGATCGCCATGGCCGGCGGAACGCCATGGTGATCTCGGTGACCATGATGTGCGGCGGCGCGCTGTTGATCGCCTGCCTGCCCACCTACTCCAGCATCGGCGCCTGGGCGCCCTTCGGGCTCCTGCTGGCGCGGCTGTTCCAGGGCCTGTCGGTGGGCGGCGAGTACGGCACCACCGCCACCTACATGAGCGAAGTGGCCCTGCGCGGCAGGCGCGGCTTCTACTCCTCGTTCCAGTACGTCACCCTCATCGGTGGCCAATTGCTGGCGGTGGTGGTGGTGGTGGTGGTGCAGCTGCTGCTGAGCGAGGCCCAGCTCAAGGCCTGGGGCTGGCGCATCCCGTTCGTGGTGGGGGCGGTCACCGCGGTGGTGGCGCTGCTGCTGCGGCGCACCCTGGAGGAGACCACCACCGCCGAGACCCGGCAGGCCAAGGGCGCCGGCAGCCTGGGGGAGATTTTCCGGCACCACAAGGCGGCCTTCTTCACGGTGCTGGGCTACACCGCGGGCGGTTCCCTGATCTTCTACACCTACACCACCTACATGCAGAAGTACCTGATCAACTCGGCCGGCCTGTCCATCCGCACCGCCAGCAACATCATGACCGGCTGCCTGTTCGTATTCATGATCATGCAGCCGGCCTTCGGCGCCCTGTCGGACCGCATCGGCCGGCGCAACAACATGCTGCTGTTCGGCGGCCTGGGCGCGCTCTGCACGGTGCCGGTGCTGGGCGTGCTGCACGGTGTCCACAGCCCGCTGACGGCTTTCCTGGTGATCACCTTCGCCCTGGCGGTGGTGAGCTTCTACACCTCGGTCGCCGGGATCGTGAAGGCCGAGATGTTCCCCATCCAGGTGCGGGCGCTGGGGGTGGGGCTGGCCTACGCGGTGGCCAACGCGGTGTTCGGCGGCACCGCCGAGTACGTGGCCCTGGGCCTGAAGTCCATGGGCCACGAGACCGAGTTCTACTGGTACGTGACCGTCATGATGGTGGTGGTGTTCCTGGTCAGCCTGCGCATCCCCAGGGAGGCGCGCTTCCTGCGCACCGAGTTGTAGCCTCGCGTTCTCAAACCCCGTTCCGAATCAACGGACGCACTCCCTTCCGGACCCGCGCCCAGCCACCCGGAGGCCGCCCATGAACCTCTGCCGCGCCGAACTGCTGGTCCGCTTCGTGGCGGCGGTCCTGGAAGCCATCGGGATGCGTCCCGTTGACGCGGAATACGCGGCGGAGGTGATGGTGGAGGCGGACCTGGCCGGGCACGAGTCCCACGGTGTGCGCCAGCTGCCTTTCTGGGTGGAGCGGGCCGACCAGGGCCTGCTGGCCCCGGGAGAGCGCCCGGTCATCGAACTGGACCTGGGGGCGCTGGTGCGGCTGGATGGGCGGTGCAGCCTGGGGCACATCGCCATGCGGGAACTGACCGACCTGGCGGTGGTCAGGGCCAGGGAGCACGGCCTCGCCGGGGTGGCCATGCGGCGGGCCTCGTACGCGGGGCGGATCGCCGACTGCTGTGCCCGGGGCGCCCGGGCCGGCATGGCGGTGCTGTTCTGGCTCAACGACTCGGGGACGGGACAGGAGGTGGCGCCCCACGGGGGCGACGCCGGGCGGCTGGCCACCAACCCCATCGGCGTGGGCCTGCCCCGGTCCCAGGAGCCGCACTTCGTGCTGGACATGTCCACCAGCGTGGTGGCCAAGGGGCGAGTGAACGACTGGCGCGGACGTGGGCTGCCCATCCCGGCGGACTGGCTCACTCCCTCCGGCGTCCTGCGCCCCAGCGGCGGCTACAAGGGGACCGGCCTGGCCCTGGTTGCGGAGGCCCTGGCGGGGATCCTCACCGGCTCAGGCTCGGTGGGCCCCGAGCCGCCCGACAACGGCCAGGGGGTGTTCGGCCTGGCCATCCACGTCGCCCGTCTGCGCCCTCTGGACGAATTCACGGCGGAGATGGAGCGCATGCTCGCCTACGTGCGGGACGTGCCCCTGGAGCCGGGGGCCGGGCCGGTGCGCATTCCGGGGGAGAGCGGCGCCGCCGTCCGGGAGGAGCGGCTGCGGGACGGGGTGCCGGTAGCCGACTACTGCTGGCGGGAACTGGAGCCGCTGGCCCGGCGGTTCGGGGTCCCCCTGCCGGCGCGCCTGGAGCAGGGACCGGGAGGCCGTCGCCCGCGGGTGCTCTGAGTTGCCCGTCACCATGGGCCATGCCGCGCAGGTGAAGAACCTGGCAAACCATCCCCGCGATCCCTTCGACCGGCCGCTTGACGCCCGGGCTGCTCAGCCGACATATCCGGCCAGGGCCGCGGCGACGAACACGCCCGGCAGCATGTTCACCACCGGGAAGCGCTTGATCCCGGTCAGGTCGAGCCCGATGGCGGCGATCAGCAGGCCGCCGGCAGCGGTGAGGGTGGCCAGCACCGGCACGGTGAGACAGGCGGTGACGCTGCCGGCGACCAGGGTGATGCTGCCCTGGAAGGCCAGGACCGAGAGCGCGGAAAGGCCCACCCCCAGCCCCAGGGTGCCGGCCAGCATGATCGACACGATCCCGTCGATCATGGCCTTGAGGTAGAGCACGCAGGGTTGGCGGGAGGCGGTTTCAGAACTGGTACCGGGCCGACAGGGCGAGGATGGTGATGCCCACTTTGTAGGTGCCCGTCAGATTGCCCCGGAAGTAGTTCGGGTCGGTCTGGGCATTGCCCGAGGTGAGCCCGAGGTTGACGTTGGGGGCGAAGATCTGGGTGAAGGCGAAATCCACCGTGGTGCGGTCCGTGGGTGACCAGCCGACGCCCGCGGAGATCCAGGTGCGGTCGGAGTCGGGAATGCGCGGGGTGCGGGTCTGGCTGCCCACCGGGGACCGGTCGTAGGCCAGGCCGGCCTTGACCGCCCACATCGGGTCCACTTTCCAGATGCCGCCCAGGGAGTAGAACATCGTGTCCTTCCAGTTCTCCTCCGTCACGTCGTCGGGCTGGCCCGAGGCGAAGGTGACCCGCAGTTCCTTGAACGCGGACCATCCGGTCCAGGCGATCTCGCCCTGCACGCTGAAGGCCGGGGTGAGCGTCCAGGTGAAGCCGGCCGAGGCGCAGGCGGGCAGGTTGAGCTTGGCCTGGGCCGCGCTGTCGGTGATGGTGGTGTTCAAGGGGGCGGGCACCGAGGTGTAGCCGATGTTCCCCTTGATGTCGATGTTGGTCTGGGCCTGGTAGCCCATGCCGAAGCGCAGGGCGGGGGTGGCGGCCCAGGTGAAGCCCGCCTTGTAGCCGAAGGCCCAGGCGTCGCCCGAAAGGGTCGCGTTCTGGTCCGACTGCCCGGGAACGAAGCCCGGAATGCCCAGCGCGTTGCCGATGGCGCCGAAATCAACGTCTTCGGAGATGGTGGCCTCGGCCCTGCGGGCCACCAGGGCCACCCCGAAGGTCCAGTCGTCCACCGGCCGCCAGGCCACCGCCGGGGCGATGTCGTAGGTCTTCAGGCTGGTCTCGAGGCCGTAGTAGCGGCCGACGAAATCACCGGGATAGTTGGTGACCAGGCCGAACGGGACGTTCACCGACAGGCCCAGGGAGAACTGGTCGTCAAGGCTCCAGTCCACGTACAGGGCGGGCACCACCGGCTGATTGACGGCGTTGGGCAGGTTCGGGCCGCCCGAAATGGGCTGGTCGGCAGGCTGGAAGCCAGGCGCGCGGGTGCCGGAAGCGCCGGACAGGTCCATGGTCGCCCTGATCCAGGACACGCCCAGGCTCATCTGGGTGCCGGGGAACAGCGGCAGGGTGGCTGGGTTCCAGAACATGGATGAGATGTCCTGGGCACCGGCGCTGGCCCCGGCGAAGGCGTTGCCCTGCTCCGAGGCGCTCTGCTCCCGGAGCTGGAAACCCGAAGCCGGGGCGCGCGGCGCGAGGGCCAGGGCGAGGCTGAGGAGGGTAAGGAGGCGCTTGTGCATGGGAGGTCGGCTCCTATCGGCGGCTAGGGCAGCGCCAGGGCGGGCTGGGTGGGATCCACGGCGATGGAGGTGCCCGTGATCCCCAGGAAGTAGAGCATCTGCAGCTGCATGATGGCGGCGTTGGCCTGGGTGGCGGCGGTGGAGAGATCGATCAGCCCGCCATGCTCGATGCCGGGCTGGTTGAACTCGAAGTAGCCCTCATTGGGATCGGTGGCCGTGGGCAGGAGGGCCGCGGACTCGTCCTTGGGCATGGGCGAGGTGCCGCTGAGGGTTTCCATGAAGATGACCGGGACCGTGTCCGCCGCGCCGTAACCCAGCTGGAAGAACCCCGGAGCGATATCGTCGCCCACCAGGCCCAGGCCACCCAGGGCGTTCCCGAAATAGCGCGTGTAGGGGTTGGGGATCACCAGGTCGCCGTTGGTGGGATTGCCGCTGGCATCGAAGGTGGTGGAGGTGGCCTCCTGCATGAGCAGGCGTCCGGATAGCCGACTGGGCAAGCCCGCGGCCAGGGGGGTGGTCATGGTGGCCGGATCGGCGGTGTCCACCACCGTCTGGGTGACCTGGAAGAACTCGTTGTAGGTGGGCGTCCCGACGTTGACGCCCTGCTGGGCCAGGCCCAGGTTCACGGTTGGTCCGAAGGCCGGGCTGTTCTGGATGAGGTAGGCCAGCCGGCCGCCGGGCACGCTGAGGAAGCCCTTCATGTCCGCGCCGAGGGTGGCCTGGGTATAGGGGGCCCCGCTGGCGGCCAGGGTCGTGCTCCCGGCCAGGTAGTAGGCCCCGACGATGGAACCGAGGCTGATGCCCACGAAATGGGGCTGCACCAGGGCGTTGGGGACGTAGGCGGCCAGGCCGGCCCCGGCGAGGCTGGTGCTGAACCCGCCGGAAGCCACGGTGAATTCCAGGCGGTCGAGGTTGAAGGCCGCCTGCTCGATGTTGGAACGGGTGGCGAGCGGCATCCCCACCGCCATGAAATCCTCGCCCCACTGGGTGGGCGTCGTGTTGGGCAGCGCCAGGGCTCCGTGCATGGGCAGGTCGATGGCCAGGGCCGCGAATCCGGTCCCGGTGAGGGACTGGGCCAGGAGCAGGACGGTCTCCTTCTGGCTGGTGATGCCGTGCTGGTACAGGACCAGGGGATAGCCCCCGGCGGGCGCCGGGGTGGCGGGCACCACGTAGACGAAGGGGATGGTGCTGGGCACGTAGTAGTAGCCCACCAGGGCCCCCAGGGCCCGGAACGGCTGCACCACGCCGGCGGCGTCGTTGTAGGCCGCCGGGATGGCGCCGAGGTCCATGGTGCCGGCGTTCTGGGACACCACCACGGGATCCACGCCCAGGAGGCCGGCGTTGATGCTGCCCAGGACGACGGCGCCGATGGAGGCCGGGACGCTGGCGGCGGGGGCGCCGGTGACCTGGTTCCAGTAGGCGCCCAGGGCGGCGCTCCCGGTCAGGGTGGTGGTGATGGAGATGGCGTTGTCCCAGGTGACCCCCGGAAGGCCGCCGGGCAGGCCGCCGGCGGCGAAGGCGCGCAGGGCCGTCTCGACCGGGATCGGGGTGGAGGGAGCGGCGGTGGTGGGCTCGATGAACCCGGCCCCGGTGGTGATGAAGCGCCCCATGACGGCGATGTCGGTGCGGGAGGTGATGGTGGTGGTGGCCGAAGCCGCGACCAGGTCAGTCATGACCTTGCCGTAGCCCGAAAGGAGGATGTCGGAGCCACTGGTGACGTTGGCCCAGATGGGGTCCAGCGGCGCCGCCGCCCCGGTGGGCAGGGTGGGGGACTGCAGGTACTGGAAGTAGACCGAAGGGATGATGGGGGCGCCGGTGGCCGCGTCCAGCACCCGGTTGGTCACCACGTAGAGGTAGCGGGTGGCCGGCAGCAGGGGGAAGGATGGGAAAAGCCAGAGATCGGTCCCCCCGGCCGGGTACTGGAAGCTGAACAGGGCGGTCACATCGGTGAAACCCAGCGGATCGTTCTCGGTGCCCGCCGGGTCCGGGGTGAGCTGGAACACCTTGATGTTCGCCGGGGTCACGGTCGCGGGCTGGACCGGGTAGGTGAACTGGAGGTAGATCGGCGCGTTCACCCCCGCCACCGCGTTGGTGCCGCCCACCTCATGGAGGTTGATGTAAGCCAGGGCCTCCAAGGGGTTCATGGGCGTGTTGACAGCCCGGCCGGCCAGCGGATCGGTCGCCGTGGCGGTGGCGAGGATGTTGGGCAAGGGCACGTTGCCCACGGTGGGATCGAACACCGCCGCATTGGTGCTGGCCACGGGCGCCCCGTTGGGCGTCGGTTCCTGTCGGGCGGCGCATCCCGCCAGGAAAGCAAGCAACAGGGGACCCAACGCACTGCGCAGGCACGTCCGCATGACCTCACCTCGTTAAGACTGAAATCGCGGCCTTACGATAGATCGGCGGGAGAATCCTTGGAAGAGACTTTTCCTCAGTTTTTACATATAACTGACCAGGGGTCAGTAAGATCCCAAGCGCAGGCGGGATGCACGGGTCCGAACCCATCCGCGGCCATCGCCTTCCGGCCGTCTACGGCGCACGGGCGAGGTGCCGCTCTCCTTCGACCGCATGCCTGCCACCATCTAGTGACAGCGCACGGCCGTGAGCGTAAGGTAGAAGGCCGGCCCGACCCCCAGCAGACTGAATCCCCGGCTCTCCTCCAGCCGGAGGCCCGCTTCCGGGAACCACGCGGGGTAGTCGTAGATCGGGTGCAGGGCGTTGCCGGCCAGCACCCGGAAGGCCAGGACCGCCGAGCCGAAATAGAGCCTCCGGACGCCGCGGAGGAGGGCGTTCCCGGAGGGCGGCACGAAATCGGCGATGAGGACCCGCCCCCCGGGCCGCACCTGGCGGACCAGGTGCGCGAGCATCGCCCGCATCACCTGCTCCGGGAAGACGTTCAGGAAGAAGTTCGCGGCCACCGCATCGTAGAGCCCCTCCCGCCGGAACGCGAACACGTCGCCGCAAACCACTTCGATGCGGTCCTCCAGCCCCTCGGCGCGAAACCGCTTCCTGGCTCCGGACAGCATCGCCGGGGACAGGTCGACCACGGTGACCCTCGCCCCGCGCCGGGCGGCGTGGGCCGCATCCTCGCCCCGGCCCGCGCCCGCGTAGAGGACCCGGTCCCCCGGCGCCAGCGCCCGCAGCTGCCATCGCTTGCAGGCCCGGATCTGGCCCAGGCTGAAGAGGTGGGCAAGGCCGTCGTAGCAACGGGCGATGCCATCGTAGTTGTTCTGGGTCGCGCAGGCCATGGCCGTGGGCCTTTCGTCACAGGATCCGGGTGGCTTTGAGGCTCAGGCCCAGGGTCGACAGGATGCCCAGCCCCCGTTTGCAGAAATACAGTTTCCTGGGTTCGCCCCGGAAGCGCATCTTGTGGAAGGCCAGGTCCTTGAAGTTGTAGAGCGGGCTGCCCCAGCGGTACAGCGTCTGGCCGCACACCCGGAGGATGTGCTGGTGGCCGGCCTGGGGCAGGTGCCTGCGGACTCCGGGCGCCGTTTCCGGAAGCGCGTCGCGCTCGACCAGGGTGACCCGGTCGAAATGGTCGGCCAGGACCCGCGCCGCGAGCAATCCGGCGACACTTCCGCCAACCACCACGGCCCTGCTGTTTGACATGGTTGTTCAGCCTGAAAAAAGGACCCGCAAAACGAATCAGTGACCTTGCGACGCAAATGGAGCCTTGGAGCCGGACCGCGCTGCCGGGGTAGTCTACAGCACCCAGGCACGGGCGGACTCCCCCGCGCCGGCTTCATTCCCGGGGTCCGCCCGCCCGCCAACTGGATACCGCGCTCAGGGCAGGATGCAGGCCGACAGGTGCCCGGGGCCGATCTCCTTCAGGGCCGGGCGGCCGGTGCGGCAGGCCTCGGTGGCGAAGGGGCACCGGGGGTGGAAGTGGCATCCGGCGGGCGGGTCGATGGCGCTGGGGATCTCCCCTTCCGGGAGCTGCTTGGTGCGCCGCGCGGCCGGATCGGGGATGGGCACCGCCGACAGCAGGGCCCGGGTGTAAGGGTGGTGGGGGTTGCGGAACAGTTCGTCCCGCCCGGCCAGCTCCACGATCCGGCCCAGGTACATGATCGCGACCCGGTCGCACAGGTACTTGGCGGTGGCCAGGTCGTGGGTGATGAACAGGTAGGTCAGCCCGAAGGCCTTCTTCAGGTCGATCATCAACTGCAGGATCAGGGCGCGCACCGAGACGTCCGCCATGGCGATGGGCTCGTCGGCCACCAGGAAGTCCGGCCGGGTGACCAGGGCGCGGGCCAGGACCACCCGCTGGCTCTGGCCCCCGGAGAGCTGGTGCGGGTACTTGCGGAACAGGTAGTCCGCCGGGGTCAGCCCCACCTTCTCCATGATCTCCAGCACCTGGGCCCGGCGCTGGGCCGGGGCGCCGATCCGGTGGATCCGCAGCGGGTCGCCGATCGCCTCGCCGACGCTCATGCGCGGGCTCAGGCTGCTCACCGGGTCCTGGAACACCATCTGCGCCCGCCGGCGGAACCGCCCCATCGCCTCCGGACCGAAGGCGAGGATGTCCTCCCCGCGGGTACTGCACGGTCCCCGAGCTGGGCTCGATGAGCCGGACCAGGAGCCGCCCGGCGGTGGACTTGCCGGACCCGCTCTCCCCGGCCAGGCCCAGCACTTCGCCTTCCTCGATGGCCAGGCTCACGTCGTCCACCGCGTGCACCTGGCGCCTGCGGGCGGTGAACAGGTCGAAGAAGGACCCGCGGATGGGGAAGTTCTTCACCAGGTGCTCGGCCCGCACCAGGATCGCCATGTCACGCCTCCCCGTCGTACAGCCAGCAGGCCGCTTGACGGCCCTCGTGGGCGCGCAGTTCCGGGCACCGCTGCCGGCAGATGTCCATGGCGAACGGGCAGCGGGGGTGGAAGCTGCAGTAGCCGCGCTCGCCCACCAGGTCGGGCGGGCTGCCCGGCATGGCGTTCAGCTCCGTCTGCTCCAGGCGGATGTTGGGCACGCAGGCGATCAGGCCCTGGGTGTACGGGTGCAGGGGCCTGGCGAAGATCTCCCCGGCCGAGGCCAGCTCCACGATCCTGCCGCCATACATCACGGCGATCCGGTCGGCCACCTCGGCGACCAGCGCCAGGTTGTGGGAGATCAGGACCACCGTGAGGTCGTAGAGCTTGCGCAGCCGGACCAGGAGCTCGGTGAACCCGGCCTCGACGATGACGTCCAGGGCGGTGGTGGGCTCGTCGGCCAGCAGGATCGCCGGGCGGAGGATCATGGCCAGCCCGATCATGATGCGCTGGCGCATGCCGCCGGAGAGCTGGAAGGGGTACTCGCCGAGCCGCTCCGGCTCGATGCCCAGGTCGGCCAGCATGCGCCCGGCCCGCTCCAGGCAGGCCTTGGCGGCGGCTCCGGGCTCGTGGGCGCGGATGGTCTCGATGAAGTGGTCCGCCACCGACATGAGCGGGTCCAGCGAGGTGAGCGGGTTCTGGAAGATCATGGCGATCCTGGGCCCGCGCAGGGACAGCAGTTCCCGCCGGCCCATGGCCAGGATGTCCGCGCCCCCGAACTGGATCCGCCCCCGGGTGATCCGCCCGGGCGGCTTCAGGAGGTTGAGGATCGACAGCCCGAGGGTCGACTTGCCGCAGCCGGATTCGCCGACGATGCCCAGCACCTCTCCCTTGCAGACGTCCAGGGAGACGTCCTCCACCGCGCGCACCGTGCCGATGGCGATGGGATAGGCGATGGACAGGTCGCGGATGCTGAGGATGGGTTCGCTCGCGGGGGTCGCCACCGTCAGGTACTCCTGGAGCCGCGGGTTGAGGATCTCGGCCAGCCCTTCGCCGACCATGGTGAACCCCAGGGCCAGGAGCACGATGGCCAGGCCCGGGAAGGTGACCATCCACCAGGTCCCGGACGGGAGGAAGTTCTTGCCCATGGCCAGGTCCACGCCCCAGTCCGGGATCCCCGCGGGCAGCCCCAGGCCGATGAAGGACAGGGAGGACTCGGTCACGATGGCGTCGGCGATGTTCAGGGAGAACACGATGACCACGGTGGCGATTACGTTGGGGAAGATGTAGCGGGCCAGGATGGCCGGGCGGCTGGCGCCGATGGCCCGGGCCGCCTCCACGTACAGCTCCTCCTTGATGGACAGGGTCTGCCCGCGCACCAGCCGGAAGTAGGTGGGCACGTAGATCACCGCCACCGCCATGGTGATGTTCACCACCCCCGGCCCCAGCATCGCCGCGAAGGCGATGGCGAGGATGAGGCCCGGGAAGGAATAGACCGAGTCCATGATCAGGGAGAGGACCTTGTCGGCCAGGTTGCCGGTGAACCCCGAGACCAGGCCCAGGGGGATGCCGATGGCCGCGGACAGGACCGAGGCGGCGATGGCGACGCCGAAGATGGTCCTGGCGCCGTACACGATCCGGGCGTAGATGTCCCGGCCCAGGTTGTCGGTCCCCAGGAAGTGGGCCCGGCTCGGGGCGGTGAGCTGGCCGCCGGCGTTCTGGTCCAGGGGGTTGAACCGGGTGAACAGCCAGGGGAACAGGGTCATGCCCAGGATCGCCAGGATCACCGCCAGCCCGGCGACCATGATCCACCATTCCAGGCGGTACTTGCGGGCGCCGGCCGAGAACCGCCTCAGCAGCCCCGCGCCCAGCGATGCCGGAGAACGCATAGGCATAGGCATGCTCCTAGAGCCGGACCCGCGGGTCGATGACAGCGTAGGTGAGGTCCACCACCAGGGACACCGCGGTCACCATCAGCGCGTAGCCGACGATCACCCCCTGGATGGTGGGGTAGTCGCGCAGGTAGATGCGTTCCACCAGCAGCCGGCCCATGCCCGGCCAGGAGAAGGTGGTCTCGGTGAGGATCGCCCCGGCGAGCAGGGCGCTGAACTGCAGGCCGATCATGGTGACGATGGGGATCATGGCGTTCTTCAGGCCGTGCCGGTAGACCACCAGCCGCTCCGGGATGCCCCGGGCGCGGCTGGCCAGGATGAAATCGGACTTGAGCACGTCCAGCATGTTGCCCCGGGTCAGGCGCACGAACACCCCGGAGAGGACCAGGCCCAGGGTGAGGGCGGGCAGCACCAGGTGCATGACCACGTCGCCGAAGGCGTGGGGGCTGCCCTTGAGCAGGGTGTCCACCAGGTAGAAGCCGGTCTTCTCGAAGTCGCCCGACACCACCCGGCTGCCCACCCGCCCCGAGATGGGGAACAGGTTCAGGAACACCCCGAACACCATCTGCAGCATGAGCCCCATCCAGAACACCGGGATGCAGTAGAACACGTTGGCGCACAGGCGGATGGCGAAGTCGTTGGCGGTGCGCCGGCGGCGCGCGGCCCGGACCCCCAGCGGGATGCCGATCCCCAGGCAGAGGGCCAGCCCGCACAGGGTCAGTTCCAGGGTGGCCGGAAGCTTGTCCCGGATCGCCCTGGACACCCGCTCGTCGAAGATCATGGACCGGCCCAGGTCCAGTCGGGCCATCTGCCCAGGGTACTCCACGTACTGGGTGGCGATCGGCTTGTCGAGCCCCAGTTCAAGCTTCTTCTCCTGGATGACCCACTCCGGCGCGTGCCCGCCGAGCATCGCCGAGACCGGGTCGCCCGGCATGATCCTGAGCACCACGAACAGCAAGGTGAGCAGCACGAACAGCATGGGCACGGTCAGCAGCAGCCTCGCCGCCAGGTACTGCAGGATGCGTTTCATCCCGGATCACTTGGTGAAGGAGAGCGTATCGTAGCGGAAGATGAGCGGCGCGCCGATCTTCACGCCGGTGACGTTCTTCTGGGTGAACACGTAGAGGTTGCCCTGGAAGATGGGCGCGCAGGGCACCTCGTCCGTCCAGGCCTTCTGGATCTGTTCGAACACCTGCTTGCGCACCTTGGGGTCGGGGGTGGTCTCCTCCTTCACGAACCATTCGTCCCAGGTGGGATTGGAGAAATAGATGCCCTCTCCGGCCGAGGCCTTGGTCTGGGCGAAGGCGGCGGTGTAGTCGTCCGGATCCACGTAGTCGGGGTACCAGCCCAACAGGTAGGCGGCCATCTCCTTCTTCTCGAACTGCTTCTTGTAGGTGGCCCACTCGGAGCTCTTGATGGTCACCTTGAGCAGCGGGGTCTGTTCGAACTGGCTCTTGAGCACTTCGGCCAGGTTCATCTCGGTGTCCCCGTAGTGGCTGGTGGTGTACCACAGGTCGAAGGTCAGGGGCTTCGCCGCCGAATAGCCGGCGGCCTTGAGCAGTTTCTCGGCCAGGGCCTTGTTGCCGTCCCCCAGCGCCGCCTTGAAGTCCTCGTTGTGGTAGAGCATGCCCTTGGGCACCAGGGAATAGAGAGGCTCGTTCTGGCCCAGGTAGACCTTCTGGTTGATCTCCGGCCGGTTGATCAGCGCCGCCACCGCCTTGCGCAGGTTCTTGTCCTTGAACGCGCTTTCGGAATTCTCGAAGCACAGGAAGCGGATGAACGGCCCCGGCAGCTTGTTGGTGGTGAGCTTGGGATTCTTCATCAGGTCCGAGATGTCCGACGGATTCAGGGACTTGAAGGCCAGGTCCAGGTCGCCCTTCTCCAGCGCCAGGCGCATGGTGGTGGCGTTGGCGAAGTAGCGCACGATGATCCGCTTGATGTGCGGCGGCGGCCCGTAGTAGCTGGGGTTGGCCTCCAGCACCACCTCCTGGTCGCGCTTGAAGGAGGTGATCTTGTAGGGGCCCAGCCCCACCAGCTGCCCGCCCTTGAGTTCGCTGGGGTCGCTGATGATCTTGTCCTTGGGGTAGACGCCGGGGCTCAGGGGGAAATAGGGCGGATTGCCGGCGATGACCGAGGGGAAGAAGGCGGTCGGCCCGTTCAGGGTGAACTTCACCGTGAGCGGGTCCACCACGTCCACGGACTTGACGAACTGGGTGACCAGCCAGGACGGGTCGCCCTTGAGGGCCACCACCCGGTCGATGGTCCACTTCACCGCATCGGCGGTGAACGGGGTGCCGTCGGTGAACTTGAGGCCGGGGCGCAGCTTGAAGGTGTATTCGGTGCCGGCCTTGTTCACCGAGTAGCTCTCGGCGAGTCCGGGAACGATCTCCGAAGTGCCGGGCTTGTAGGTGAGGAGGCTCAGGTTGATGTTGTCGAACAGTTCCCAGGTATGAAAATCGTAGGCGTTGGCCGGATCCATCTGGGTGACTTTATCGGTCGTTCCATACACCAGGGTGTCCTGCGCAGGGGCTGTGCTGCCCAGGACCAACCCGAGGGCGGTGGCGATGACCGCTGACTTCAAGGTTCTTGACATATCCCCTCCCGGGATAGATGGAGCCCTATCCTAGATCGGTAATTTAAAGAATTCATCTAGAAAAAGGCGTTATACCAAGCAGGCCATCACGGCACCTTCCATTCCGAGTCAAGCGAATCCCGCCAGTTTCTCCCCGGGCGTGGATAACTTGGCTATTTTCAATAGAGTCACCGGTCCCCAAGGGTTCCTTTGGCAACGCCTGGGGACCGGCCCCGACACCCTGGGAAGAAACCCGAGGCTGCTTGCTCTAATGATGGAAAACCTGATGTCGATTTTTCAAGATGATTGACATTTAGTATGTATTACTTATTTTTCGAAAGCAGCCGCTGCAACCGCAAGTCGGTCTTTATGGATTTTCCCAACATGACCATGGGATTTTGCCCACCTACAGGAGAAATTCATGTCCTTACGCCTAGCCAGGGCCGCTCTGGGCCTGCTGCTCGCCGGCGGTGCACCTCAGGCCGTACACGCAGGTAATCCTCCCGGCTCCACCTTCACCGCTACGCTGCTCGCCGGTGACACCAGCGGCAGCTTGGGGAAGTATCCATTGGTGAATCCAGCATCCATTCACGTGGACCTTATCCCGAGCCCCGCGCGAACGGCCTTCGGTTCGGGAACCGGCAGCGGCGCCCCAGGCCAGAGCAGGGCCATCGTGATGGCGGACAGCAGCAACAGCCAAGGCCTGGACACCTTCCTGTCCACCAGCCTGGGAAACTCGTTATGGCTCGAAATCACCATTACGAACGCGAATGGCAAGGCGCAGCCGCATTTCTTCTACCCTGTCGCCGCCCCCGGTTACCCGTCCAGTGGCCAGGGCGGGCCCAATGCCCAGTTGCAGCGCAACCCGAGCGGCCCGAGCCATGATGAACTTTACAATTTCCCAATTACCGGTGCGCCGTCCTCAGGGGATTAGACCAGCAGCCCGCTGCTCACTTGAACGACGATCTGCCCTTTCCCAAAACACTCTTGCCTTGCATCTGCCCTGGAGCAATCCATGAATTCGCGTTTGCTACCCCTTGCGCTGATGGCCATGGTCGGCTTGACGGCCAGCGCCGCACCGGTATCTCCCCCCACCTATGAAGTTCTTCTGGCAGGTTTCGTAGGTGCCCCTGACTTGGCGCCGGTCATCGACTTGAACGTGACGGGGCTCAACGTCTTCGACGTCCTCACCCATTCCAGGCTCATCAGTTCGTCCCAATCAGGCACGCTCTCCGGCACACTTCCATTTACCGGAAGCGGGGATGATCTGAATCTGGCCATCGATGCCGCAACCAACCCGACCGGCCCCAATGTGCAAATCTATTTTACTAACACTTCCAAAGAAAGCACTTATCTTGTTCTAGGGCGTGCATCAATGGCAGGAAGTGCCGCCACCATCGACCGGTGGCATTTCCAGATGAGCCAGGGCACCCCAGCCATGGAAACGTTCTTCATCTCCTTCACCGGTGAAGCGTCGTTTGCTCCTCAATAGCCCAGCCTGGCTCGATTTTCCTGTCCCCTGGATGGACAAGGCGATGGCCTCTCAAGGCGCCACGCAGGGTCCGGGCGTAAGCCTGGCGCAGCCAGCTCCCGTCCAGACCGCCCCCAAGGAGGTAAGGCCATGAGCCGGATCTTTGCCACCGTGGCCCTGCTGGCCTGCGCGGCGCCGACACTCCCGGCGGACCGGCTGCCCCTCAACCTCTACGGCCGGTCCGCCACCGGCAGCCACGGCATGGTGGCGGCGGCCAAACCGGAGGCTGCCCAGGTGGGCGTCGACATCCTCAAGCAGGGCGGCAATGCCGTCGATGCGGCCGTCGCCACCGGCTTCGCCCTGGGTGCGGTCGAGCCCAACGCCACCGGCATCGGCGGCGGCGGCTTCATGGTCATCCGAATGGCCGCGATGAAAGACGCCGTGGTGGTCGATTTCCGGGAAGTGGCCCCCGCCGCCGCCCGGCCGGACTTGTACCAGCTCGACGCCCAGGGCGCGGTGCTGGACCAGGCCGCCGCCGTGGGCGGGCTGGCCAGCGGCGTCCCGGGCGAAGTGGCCGGGCTGCTCTATGCCCTGGAGCACTATGGCTTCAGGAAGCTCACCCGCGCCCAGGTGCTCCAGCCTGCCATCACCCTGGCCCACCAGGGCTTCACCGTCACCCCGATCCTCAACTAGCTGATCAAGAACCATTTCGAAACCATCCGGCGGTTCCCGGCCTGCGCCGCCATCTACTTGAAGGACGGCTGGGGCACCCCGGAAACCGCCCATCTGTGGGCCGAGGCCATGAAGCTGACCTTCGCCGACCGGGCCAGGCACATAGGCGACACCGCCTTCGTCCAGGTGCCCCTTGCCGGCCTCACCTCCAAGGCCTACGCCAGGGAGCTCTCCGCCCGGATCGCCATGGACCGGTCCATCACCGACGCCACCCCCGGCGACCCCTTCCGCTTCGGATCCAGCTCCACCACGGTCAGAACTCTGGTCCGACAGCCGGGATTTCGAGACATTGACTCAATATCGAAAAAACTTATTTTTTGCTTGACCTTGCCAAAGGACAGCAGGCGACCTCGCGGAACAAGCACCTTTGGCCGGTCTGAAACCGTTCATGGAGAAGGAGGAAGTATGCCTACCACCATTTCCGTACACAAGAACGTCGAGACCGTGCGCCGCGGCTACCAGGCATTCAATGCCGCCGACCTGAAGACGCTGGCCGGGCTTTTCCACGAGGACGCCTCCTGGCATGTGCCAGGCCGAAGCACCCTATCCGGCGACTACAAGGGTCGAGATGCCGTCTTCGCCTTCTTCGGCAGGCTTGGGCAGGAGACGGGGGGCACCCTCCAGGCCAGGTTGCTCCACCTGCTCGCCGATGAAGACGGCCGGGTCGCCGCCGTCCAGCACGACACGGCCCAGCGCGGCGGCAAGCGCTTGATCGTCGATTCCTGCATCGTCTTCGAGTTCAAGAACGGCCTGGTCATTTCGGGCACCGAATACATCCGCGACCTCCACGCCTTCGAGGAGTTCTGGTCCTGACCCAGTCGGTGCGGTGATGTGGCTGGTCCTGGGATATCGCCGCCACTGCCCTGACCTCCGAGCCGGTGGACTTGGAGATTCCCAGCGGGATGACCAGCACATTGCTCCCCCATCGACGGTGGAGGAGTCCCATGTCCACCCAGAAGCAAACCATACTGCTGGTCGAGCATTTGGAAAAGGTTCTGCAGCGTTTGGCCTATGAGAACCACCAACCACCCGGTTCATGCTGCGCCTGCCTGCAGGACGTCGACACGCGCGGCCACCTGCCCAGTTGCATCATCAGCCAGGCGCTGGCCCGGATAAAGGAGTGGAGGGGCTAGGAGGGTGACCAAGTAAAGGTCCGGGTCCCTCCATTTCGCCCCGGTTCATCGGTCTCTGAACGCGTTCGCGTTCAGGGACCGATGGGTGCTAACGAAGGAACCGCGACGGCCATGTTCCACCCCCGGGCAAAAGTTTTTGAGTGACCGGGTTAACGATTGGATGGGTTTGTACAGATAAGTAGGTATGACCAAACGATTCCGCCCCTGGGACCCGAAACAGAAGTGGCTGCTGCCGCCTGAAATCACCGAGTTCATTCCGGAAGGGCACCCGGCGCACTTCGTGCGGGACCTGGTGGTTGAGCAGCTGGACCTGTCGCAAATTCTTGACAGCTATGATGAGGAGCGGGGCTACCCGCCGTTCCATCCGGCCATGATGGTGGCCCTGTTGCTTTATGCCTACACCCAGGGGGTGTTCTCCTCCCGGAAGATCGCCAGGGCCTGCATCGAGCGGATGGACTTCGCGGCGGTGACCGGATTTCAGAAGCCGGATTTCCGGACCATCGGCCTTTTCCGCCGCCGGCACCTGGGAGCGCTGGCCGGTTTGTTCCAGCAGGTTCTGGTTCTCTGCCGCCGGGCGGGGCTGGTGGCCCTGGGACACGTGGCCTTGGATGGCACCAAGGTCAAGGCCAACGCCAACAAGCACAAGGCCATGAGTTACGACCGGATGGAGAAGGCGGAAGGGGAATTCGCCGAGACGGTGAAGGGCTGGTTGGACCAGGCGGAGATCACGGATCTGGGCGAGGATTTCCGGCTCCGGAACCGCCAGGGAGACGAGCTTCCAGCTTGGGTGGCCAATAAGGCGGAACGGATGCGGAAGATCAGGGAAGCCAAGGCGGCCCTGGAGCAGGAGGCCGCGGAGAAGGCCAAGGAAAAGCAGAAAGACGATGATGAGGACCCACCGGACCCGCCCAAGGTGGACCCCAAGGCCCAGCGCAATTTCACCGATCCGGAGAGCCGGATCATGCCCACCAAGGATGGTTTCGAGCAGTGCTACAACGCCCAGGCGGCGGTGGACGCCGAGGCCCAGGTGATCGTGGCCTGTGATGTAGTGGCCACCAACGCGGACTGCCCGCAACTGCTGCCCATGATCGATCGGGTGAAAGCCAATCTCGGCCGCAAGCCAAGGGTCTGTTCGGCGGATGCGGGGTTCTGCTCGGAAGCGAACCTGGAAGGCTTGGAGGCCCGGAACATCCAAGCCTATATCGCCACCGGCCGCCAGCAGCATGGCAGCAAAGCTGCAACCCACGCCAAGAACGGCAAGCCGGGTAGCCTCGTGGCCCAGATGCGGGAGAAACTGAAGCGTGGTGGCTGGCGGAGTCCCTACCGGCTTCGAAAGCAAGTCGTGGAGCCGGTGTTCGGCCAGGTCAAACAGGCCATGGGCTTCCGGCAGTTCCTACTCAGGGGGCTAGCCAAGGTCAGGGCTGAATGGAGCCTGGTCTGCACCGCCCATAACCTCCTGAAGATGGCCAGAGCTTCGGCCTGAGGGGTAAAAATCCAAGAAATAGGTCCAGGAAGCCTATGAAACGCTCTGCGGGGTCGATACCCCGGAGGTGAAACATAGCCGACGATTACCTTTCGGCGAAACTATCCGCTCTGTTGGATCGCGACCAGCGATCCAACAGAGCGAACCAGGGCGAAATGGAGGGACCCGGACCTTTACTTGGTCGGGCTCCTGCGTACCCCTTGCGGAGCTTGCTCCGCCAGGGGTGCTTGTGCCTGGGACGGACGCCTCCGTTCCGATGCCTCTGGCGGCGCCAGCACGGTTGGCCGCGGCATTGGGTTGGCGGAAATTCCATACCCATAATCTTCCTATGCTTCGATAATCGCCTTATGCAGGTCCATAGAGGGACCCGGTAGGAGGTCCAATGTCGTTGCTGCAATGGCGGAAAATGGTCGTCCAGCTCGAGGAGACCGTGGCCGAGATGGGACGGGAGGTGTCCCCGCCCGCCCGGAAGGTCACGGTGGCGGTAGTGATGAAAAACCCATACGCAGGGCGTTTCGTGGAGGACCTGACGCCCCTGTACGGGCTCGGCGCCGAAGTGGCGGAGCTGATCGCCCAGCGCGGCGTCCAGGTGCTGGGGCTGGCGGGCATCACTCCCGAAGACGTCACGTCCTACGGCAAGGGCGCGATCGTCGGCACCGACGGGGAGATCGAACACGCCGCGGCCCTGCTGCACCCGGCCTTCGGCGCGCCGGTGCGCAAGGCGGTGGGCAAGGGCGACGACATCATCCCGTCCACGAAGAAGGTGGGCCCGCCCGGCGCGACCATCGTGATGCCGGTGACCAACAAGAACCGGATCTGGAACTTCGACGACATGGACGCCGCCGAGCTGACCATCCCCGACGCGCCGCGACCGGACGAGATGGTGGTCGCCGTCGTGCTCGCCGTGGGCGGCCGCCCGCTCCATCGCGTCCGGCCCTTGAAGTGAGCGCGGGAGGACCGGCCATGTTCAAAGCCATGATCCTGCTCAAGCGCCGGGACGACATGACCTTCGCGGCCTTCGCCGACTGGTGGCTGCGCGACCACGCGCCCCTGGCCGCGACGCTGCCGAACGTGCGCGGGCTGCATTTCAACCTGATCGCCGGCGACGGAGGCGGGGATTTCGACGGGGTGTCGGAACTGTGGTTCGACAGCCAGGCCGACTTCGAGGCGGCCTACGCGACCCCCTGCGGCAAGGCCGTCGCCGCCGATTCCATGGCGCATGTGGCGCGCCGGGAGCGCCTGTTCGTCGCCGAGCACCGGGTCGTGCCCGCGCCTTGACCGGGAGCGCGGAACCCATCCATGGGCTCTCGCGACGTCCTCCAGCGCCGGGTGGTCATGACCAGGCGGAATGACCCAGGAAAAACATATCGTTTGTGGGCGTCCGGAAGGTACGGAACACTTCAGACATCTCAACCCGAAATACGGCTAAACCTCGTTTCCGCTGGGAGGTGTCTATGAAGGTCCTGGTCGCCCTGAAGCAGGTGCCCGACACCGAGACGGTGATCAAAGTGGGCCCCGACGGCCGTTCACCGGACCTGGCGGACGCCAAATGGATCACCAGCCCCTACGATGAGAATGCCCTGGAGGAAGCCCTGCTCCTGAAGGAATCGCAGGAGGCGGAGGTGACCGCCGTCTCGGTCGGCACGGACCGGGCCAGGAGCCTGCTGCAGGGGGCCCTGGCCCTGGGAGTCCAGAATGCGGTCCTCATCAAGGCCCAGGAGAGTGACGATCCCCTGGCCATCGCCCGGACCCTGGCCGCCTATGCCAGGGGCCAGGGCTTCGACGTGATCCTCATGGGCAACAAGGGCTTCGGCGGCGACAACGCGGCGGTGGGGCCCATGCTCGCCGAACTGCTGGGCATGGCCCAGGCCAACGTGGTCCTGCGGCTGGAAATCAAGGACGGGCGGTTCCGCGCCGAGCGGGAAGCGGATGCGGGGATCGAGATCCTGGAGGGGGCCCTGCCGGTGGTGGTCACCGCCCAGCGCGGGCTGAACGAGCCCCGCTACGCCAGCCTCAAGGGCATCATGGCCGCCAAGAAGAAGACCATCGGGGAAGCCCAGGGCGAGCCGGCGGCGGCCCTGGTGCGCACCGCGGCCATGGCGCTGCCTCCGCCCAGGTCCGCTGGGCGCCGGCTCGAAGGGGACGCCCCTGGACAGGCCGCGGCCCTGGTCGACCTGCTGCGCAACGAAGCCAAGGTGCTGTGACCACGAATCCTGTTTCGAACGACAACCGGTGAGGTAGCCATGTTCCTGGTGTTCTGTGAATTGAAGGACGGCGCGGTGCGCAAGTCGTCCCTGGAAGTCCTGTCCGAGGCCCGCCGGCTGGCCGATGGCGCCGGCGCCACGGTGGGGGCCCTGTTCGTGGGCGCCTCCTGCGCCGGAGCCGAACAGGCCGCCCAGTACGGCGCCGACGCCATCATCAAGATCGAGGCGCCCAGCCTGGCCGCCTATTCCAGCGACGGCTACGCCCAGGCCGTCGCCGAGGCGGTGCAGGTCAAGGGCGCCACGGTGCTCCTGGGCGCCGCCACCTCCGCCGGCAAGGACGTGCTGCCCCGGGCCGCGGCGCGGCTGGAAGCGGGCTACGCCGCCGACGTCACCGGCCTGGCCATCAAGGACGGCCGGCTTGCCTGCGTGCGGCCGGTCTACGCCGGCAAGGCTCTGGCCGACACGACGTTCCAGAGCCCCATCCAGGTGGCCAGCACCCGGCCCAACGTGTTCGCGGTGGCGCCCCTGGCCAAGGCCGGCGTGGTGGAGTGCCTGCCGGCCCCCGCCGGGGGCTTCCTGGCAGTGGTCAGGGAGATCCTGGCCAAGGGCGGCGGCAAGCCCGACCTCACCGAGGCGGACGTGATCGTCGCCGGAGGCCGGGGCCTGAAGGACGGCGCCAACTTCAAGCTCCTGGAGGAGCTGGCCGAGGTCCTGGGCGGGGTGGTGGGCGCCTCCCGGGCGGCGGTGGACGCGGGCTGGGGCCTGCCCCACAGCATCCAGGTGGGCCAGACCGGCAAGGTGGTGAACCCCACCCTGTACATCGCCTGCGGCATCAGCGGCGCCATCCAGCACCTGGCCGGCATGAGCGGCTCCAAGGTGATCGTGGCCATCAACAAGGATCCCGAGGCGCCCATCTTCAAGGTGGCCAGCTACGGCATCGTCGGCGACCTGTTCGAGGTGGTCCCCGCGCTCACCAAGGCCCTGGGCACCGCCTAGCTGCCGTTCACGGCAGCTGGTGCCCGGCACGGGCGCTCGAAGCCAAATTCGTTCAAGAGTGCCCCTTGACAAAAAGCCATGATCTCCATGCATGACCTTGCAAAAAAATATCGTTTGTAACCCACGGCCAACTGCCTCAAAGTAACATCCACGACAACCAATCCCCCCCCAAAAACGGCCTTGACAGCGAGAGGGTGTCCTGGCCTTCATATCGATAAATTATTGGGGTTTTCCACAATCAAGCTTGGTCGAAGTTCGATTATCGCCCACTGACTGTGGAAACTTCTTTATTTAGCGAATTGAGCGCCAAGGCATACCACCCCGGCCTGCCGCCGCCACCCAGGCGGCCATGACCGGATTGCACCATGCAGAGGGCGCCTCGGCAGTAAGTCGGCCGCCGGGGTCCTGATCTTCCTCCCCGTTTCTCCTTCCGGAGCGAACCGCGCTCCCGGGCATCCCCCAACCCCAATTTCCGGAGGCAAGTCGATGAACAGAAAAATTTCCATACTGGGGCCGGCCGTCGCCGCCCTCTGCCTCCTTCTCGCGGGCGGCTGCGAGAAAGAAAACAAGACCATCAAGATCGCCACGCAGTGCCCCCTGTCGGGTTCCCAGTCCGCCATCGGGGTCGACCTGAAGAACGCGGCCGCCATGGCCATGGACCAGCTGGGCGAGCCCCTCACCAAGCTGGGCTTCAAGCTGGAGCTGGCGCCCTTCGACGACCAGGCCAACCCGGACACGGGCGTGGCCAACGCCAAGGCCATCGTCTCGGATCCCGCGATCCTCGCCGTGGTCGCCCACTACAATTCCGGCGTCTGCATCCCCTCGTCCGAGGAATACCATCAGGCCGGCCTGTGCGCGGTGAGCCCGGGAACCACCAACCCCAAGGTCACCGACCGCGCCTACCCGGAAGTCAACCGGGTCTGCGGCCGGGATGACGTGCAGGGCGGCGTGGGCGCCGAGTTCGCCAAGAGCCTTGGCATCAAGAAGGTCTGGGTGCTGTCCGACAAGGGCGCCTACGGCCAGGGCATCGCCGACTACTTCAAGAAGGAGGCCGAGGCCAGGGGCATCAAGGTCCTGGGCTCCACCGACACCGAGGAGAAGGACAACTTCGACTCCGTGCTCTCCCCCATCATCAGCGCCAAGCCCGACACCATCTACTTCGGCGGCATGTTCGACCACACCGCCGTGTTCTACAAGCAGGCCCGGGAGAAGGGCTTCAAGGGACTGTTCCTCACCTGCGACGGCCTGGATTCCTCCGACGCCACCAAGATCGCCGGGAAGGCCCTCACGGACGGCGGGGGCACCTACTACTCCTCCACCGTCGGGCCGCCCCAGACCTACCCCAACACGGCCAAGTTCATCACCGACTTCAAGGCCAAGTACAACGCCATGCCCCAGCCCTACTGCGCCCAGGCCTATGATGCGATGGGCCTGATCCTGAGGGGCATCGAGGATGCCGTCAAGGCCGACAACGGCAAGATGCCCAGCCGCGCCGACGTGTGCAAGGCGGTCCGGGCCGTCAAGGACTTCCCTGGCATCACCGGGAACATCACGTTGAACGGCAAGGGCGACAAGACGACCAACAAGTACTTCGTGCTCAAGGTCGCCTCTCCTGACCCCGCCAAGTGGGCCGACAACAAGATCGTGCAGTCTCTGGACATCGCTCCGCCCCAATAGCCGCCGGGCGCTGGCCCATCCCCCCGCCCCGCACGGGGCGGGGGGATGGGGATGAGAACGTCCTGCCCAAGGCAACGGCCGGCGCCGGAACTGCTCCGGGTGCCGGCGGAGGTTTGTACATGGAATCCACCCACAGCATCCACGTCATCGACGCCCACACCATGGGCGAGCCCACCCGGATCGTGGTGGCGGGGTTCCCCAGGATCCGGGGGACCACCATGGCGGCCAAGAAGGACTACCTCCAGACCCACCTGGACCACTGGCGCACGGCCATCATGCTGGAGCCCCGCGGGCACCGGGACATGTTCGGCGCCATCCTCACCGAGCCCTGCGCCCAGGAGGCTGATCTCGGCATCATCTTCATGGACGGCGGCGGCTACCTGAACATGTGCGGGCACGGCTCCATCGGCGCCATGACCGTCGCCGTGGCCACCGGTATGGTGCCCCTGGCGGAGCCCGTCACCCGGGTCACCCTGGAGGCGCCGGCGGGCCTGGTCCGCGGCGAGGTGGGCGTGGACCGGGGCCGGGTCCAGGACGTGTCCTTGTTCAATGTGCCGTCCTTCCTGTACCGCAGCGAAGTGCCGGTGGAGGTTCCGGGCCTTGGGACCATCAAGGTGGACATCTCCTTCGGCGGCAACTTCTTCATCCTGGTCCCGGCCGACGAGCTGGGCCTGGAGCTGACGCCCGCCAACGTCCAGAGGCTCATGGCCCTGGGGGTGCGGATCCGGGAGATCGTCAACCGGACTGTGCCCCTGCGCCACCCGACCCTGCCCCACATCCGCACCGCGGACCTGGTGGAGTTCTATGGCAAGGCCACCCATCCCGACGCCCACTGCAAGAACGTCGTGGTCTTCGGCAGCGACGCCGCCCCCAACGTTGACCGCTCGCCCTGCGGAACCGGGACCAGCGCCAAGCTGGCTGCCCTCCACCAGCATGGGAAGCTGAAGGTGGGCGAGGATTTCGTGTACCAGAGCATCCTGGGGACCCTGTTCCGGGGCCGCATCATGGACACCCTGATGGTGGGGGAATACCCTGCCGTCACCCCGAGGATCACCGGCTCCGCCTTCATCACCGGCTTCAACCATTTCGTGGTCGACGAGCGGGACCCGCTGAAGTACGGCTTCGCCCTCTGAAACGAACCAGGCCGAAACCCGGGGGACCGGGCTTCGGCCTGCCCATCCTGCACTCCTCAGTAGATGGCCGCTTCCAGGACCAGGTCCTTCTCCTGGAACCGTTCGAACCGCAGCGGGTGGCAATCGACGGTCTGGTACCGGCCGTTGACGATCAGCTCCGCCAGGCACAGCCCCACCGCCGGCCCCTGCTGGGCTCCGTGGCCGCTGTAGCCCATCTGCAGCAGCAGGTTCGGGTGGTTCGGGTGCCAGCCCACGATGGCGTTGTGGTCAGGGGTGGTGGTGTCGTACAGGTGCGCCCAGCCGCGCTTGAGCTTGCACCGGGCGGCGATGGGGATGCGCTCCTGGGCCACCAGGTTGATCTCGTTCACGTAGAAGTCCGGCTCGAAGTTCATCTCCAGGCTGTCCGGGGTGTCCTCGCGGGCCTTGCCCCACATCAGGCTGCCGCTCTCGAACTTGAAGAAGATCCCCTGGTCGATGCTGGTGAGGGGGACGTCCTGCCAGCGCGGGTCGTTGTCCGGAAAGTCGGTGATGAACAGCATCCGCTTCTGGGCGATGACCGGCATCAGGTCCTGGGCCGGGACTCCGGACCTCTGCAGCAGCTGGTTGGTCCAGGGGCCGCTGCACAGGGCCACCAGGCCCGCCTCCACCGTCTCCACCGTGCCGCCCTTGTTCAGCCGCACCCCGGTGGGCCGGCCTTTCGCGTCGAAGGTGACGGCCTCCACTTCGGTGTTCAGCTGCAGCACCGGCTTCACGGGGAAATCGTTCAGCGCCCGCTCGAAGAATCCCACCGCCGCCTGGCTGGGATCGAAGGCGCCGCAGTCGGGGCCGTACAGGCCGCCGGCGATGGGCTCCAGCTCCAGGAATTCGCGGGTCTCAGGATCGATGTGGTCCACCCCGCAGCGCATCCCCGGGATCTTGGCTTCCAGCTGGGCCGGCGTGAGCAGCTCGAACCTGACCTTCTCCTCCGTCAGGATGCCGGCCACCTTGTCGATCTGCTTCCAGACATCCTCGTAGTAGGTGAACAGGTAGCCGTTGCGCACGAAGCCGACGGACATGCCCATGTCCTCCTTGAACCGGCTGAGGATCTTCATGCCCAGGTTGGAGATCTTCACGTTGATGTCCGAGGTGAACAGGTTCCGGAAGCCCCCCGCCGAATGGGAGGACGCTCCCGCCGCGATGGACTCGCCCCGGTCCACCGCCAGGATCGAGCCGGTGAACCCCAGCTTGGCCAGGTGGTACACCAGTGAAGCGCCGGCGATTCCCGCTCCGACCACGACGATATCGAACTTGCGCATGATGTCTCCTTTGCATGATGGAGATGCGTGGATGATGAAAGGTTAAATGCCATTGGCCATGGCAGGTTCTGGCCACCGGGCTTGGCGCGGAATATATGTCTGGAGCCTTGCTTTTGGGTGGATATGTAGTTAGCTTGAACTGGAAAACCAAGGCCGACAAACGATTTTTCCTTGTGATTTCATTCCATAATTTCATGAACCGCCACGGCCCCGGAGACCGTCGCCGCAGGGCTTGGCGTGTGCCTTCCTGGGTGGTTCGGTTGTTCCCGTTGTGAAAGCCGAGGGCCGTTGCCATGGATTACCTGCGACGCGTGATGCCGTCGTTGACCGCCCTGGAATTTTTCGATGCGGCGGTGCGCTGCATGAGCTTCACCCGGGCGGCGACGGACCTCAACGTCACCCAGAGCGCCGTGAGCCGCCAGATCCGGGCCCTGGAGGACTACCTGGGCCAGCCGCTGTTCCACCGGGTGAAGCAGCGGCTGGTGCTGACCGAAGCCGGGGAGACCTATGCGGTCGCCGTGCGGGACCTGCTCAACAAGGCCGAAGCGACCACGGTGCAGGTGATGGCCTACAACGGCAAGGGCGGCGTGCTGACGGTGGCCCTGCTACCCACCTTCGGCTCCCGCTGGCTGGTGCCCAAGCTGGGGGATTTCATCGCCCGCTACGGCGACATCCAGCTCAACCTGGTGACCCAGGTCAAGCCGTTCGACTTCAGCGGCAGCGGCATCGACGCGGCGATCCATTTCGGTGACGGCGTGTGGCCGGGCGCCGTATGCCACCGCCTGCTCGGGGAGGTCATCATCCCGGTGGGCGCGCCGTCCCTGGTCGGGAACCCGTCCCGGCTGGCGCACCCCCAGGACGTGAAGCAGTACCCGCTCCTGCAGCTGTCCTCCCGCCCCCAGGCTTGGCTGGACTGGCTGCACGCCGTGGGCGTCAAAGGCAGCGAGGACGTGCACGGCCCCCGGTTCGAGGAGTTCCACATGGTCATCCAGGCCGCGATCGCCGGGCTCGGGCTGGCCGTGCTGCCCCGCTTCATGATCCAGGAGGAGCTTGCCAGCGGCCGGCTGATGGTGGCCTTCGACCGCCCGGTGACCAGCGAACAGGCGTACTACCTGGTGCACCCGGAGGGCAAGGGGGATTTGTACAAGGTATGCGTCTTCGAGGATTGGCTGATCGAGCAATGCCGGCGGGCGGACTTTTCCGAACCCGCTCCAGGGCAGGAACCACGTTGACCAGCGCCGTTCGGGCGCAACTGGGGGAGTCATCCGATGGACAAGAGAGTGCAAGGCCGGCGCTTCGGCTACCTCACGGCCGGACGGGACGGGGGCGTGGTCAGGATGCTGGACCACCAGCAGGTGAGCGGCTACTCGGTGGGCATCATCTACATCGAGGACGTGTGGTATCCCATGCTGCCCGGCAATGCGGTCAACGCCTGGACCTACGATTTCCCGGTGCGCATGAAGGCGATCCCCAACCTGGACATCGACCGCCTGTTCCGGGCCGATCCCGCCATCGCCGACGACATCATCGCGGTGGGCCGGCACATGATCGAGAAGGAGGGCATCCGCGCGCTCTGCTCGGCCTGCGGGTTCTTCGGCAACTTCCACCGCCAGGTGGCGGCGGCCCTGGACATCCCTGTGGCCCTGTCGAGCCTGGTCCAGGTGCCGTGGGTGCGCAGCCTCCTGAAGCCGGGCCAGAAGATCGGCGTGCTGACCGCCGACGCCTCGTCCCTGAACCGGTTCCTGCTCAGGAGCTGCTTCATCGAGGACCCGGAGGTGCTGGTCATCCGGGACCTGCGCCACGCCCCCGAGTTCTCGGCCATCCTGGAATACCGGGGCCAGTTCGACAACGGCAAGGTGCAGGACGAAGTGGTGGGGGCCGCCCTGGACCTGCTGCGGGAGGACTGCGACATCGGCGCGATCGTGCTGGAGTGCAGCGACATGCCGCCCTACGCCGCCGCGGTGCAGGAGGCCACCCAGCTCCCGGTGTTCGACTTCATCACCCTCATCAAGTGGCTGCACTCCGCCACCACCCAGAAGCCCTACCGGGGATGGATCTGACGCGAAGCTGGTTCTGCCGGCCCGTCCAGTCCCACCGAAAGCGCGCTTCGGCGATTCCCGTTCGATCCGAACAACGTTCTGCCTCCAGAAAGGAAACCCGATGAAAATCCGCGTCTGCATCGCCGGCGTCACCGGCTGGGCTGGCAGTGCCGTAGCCCGGGCCATCCTGGCTTCCGAAACGCTCGAACTGGTCGCCGGCCTGGCCCTGGACCACGTGGGCGAGGACCTGGGCACGGTCCTGGGCGGCAAGCCCCTGGGCGCGCTCGTGGCGCCGGACCTGGCCGCGGCCCTGGGCACCCCCTTCGACGTCCTCATCGACTTCACCAAGCCCGATTCGGTCAAGGCCCGGGCCAGGCAGGCCCTGGCCGCCGGGAAGCAGGTGATCGTCGGCACCTCGGGCCTGTCGGCGGCCGACTACGGCGACCTGGAAGCCGTCGCCCTGGCCCATGGGACCGGCTTCATCGCTTCCGGCAACTTCTCCATCACCGCCACCCTGGCCAAGCACTTCGCCCTCGTGGCGGCGCGCTACCTGCCCAGCTGCGAGGTCATCGACTACGCGGCCGCCGGCAAGGTGGACGCCCCCAGCGGCTCCTCCCTGGAACTGGCGGAGGCCCTCGGCGCCGTCCGCCCCAGCGAGCTCGCGGTGCCCCTGGACCGCACCCACGGCTATCCGGCCACCCGCGGCGCCGCCCTGGCCGGCATCCAGGTGCACGCCATCCGGCTGCCCGGCTTCATCCTTTCCTTCGAGACCCTGTTCGGCCTGCCCGACGAGCGCCTCACCATCCGGCATGACGCGGGCAACGGCGCCGAGCCGTACGTCGCCGGGGTGCTGCTGGCGGTGCAGAAGATCCCGGGCCTCAAGGGCATGATCCGCGGTCTGGACACGCTGCTGTTCGGCGCGGCCGAGAGCCGCTGAACCTGGTTTCAAGGGAGGCGCAGGCTCGCCGGTGATGGACCGCTGGGCGCGGTCCGTCACGGCGGCAAGGCCATCGGCCGGGATCCGGGCGTGGCTTGCAACGCCCCCCATCTTCAGGGCCGGCGCAAAACAGGGGGGGCTTGGCTCATTGACATTTTTCTATGGATAAAAACATGCCTGACTTTATATTTTTTTCAGTTTTTACCAAACAGGAATCATGCCCATCCAGGATCAGATCAAAAAACGTCTGGCAAGCCTGGATTCGCACCTCCATGGCCAGGAAGGCAAGGATATGCGTCCGGCCGGCCGGCAGCCCCTCGCCTATCTCCTGCCCATGCTCCTCCTGATGGTACCGCTCGTCGTCGGGCTGTACCGCCTCGACCGCAGCGCCTGGCTCCGGCGATTCCTGTTCGAGCGCCACCAGGCCGACTGGGAACGGCAAACCGACCGCTGCAACCTGGCCGGCCCGTACGTCACCGTCACCGACCGGATGCTGCTGGGAGACGCCTTCAACCGCAAGGTGGCGGGCAAGCGCGTCTACCTGTTCGGCGGCTGCTCCATGGAAGCCGTCCTGGATACCCGGGCCCTGCCGGTGCCGCGATCGGAGCTGGGGATCTATACCCTGCCGAACTGCAACTACGAGGGGCTGGACATGGTGACCCGGTGGCTCACGTCGGACCTGGGCCTGGGGAAGGCCCTCGGGCCGGACACCCTGGTGCTGGTGGGCCTGGCCACCGACCTGGTGGAGCCCGAGCCCTCCCCTCGGACCATGGACCACTTCATCGAGTCCGGCCTCTACGAGGTCGATGCCTCCGGCATCCGGCTCAAGCCCATGCCCGAACCGGTGCGCTGCCTCAGCCTGGTCCGCCAGCGCCTCGCCCAGATGCTCTTCTCCTTCTACCAGGCCCGCCTGCATCGTGCCGTCCTGCATCCGCCGATCGGCCAGAGGCGGGACTTGAACACCCGTGACCTGCCCTGCCAGCTGGAGGCCCTGCAAAGGATTCTCGACCGCATGAAGAAGACCGGAGCCACGGTGCAGGCCGTCTATATGCCCAACGGCAGCTGGCATGAAACCCCAGCCTGGGCCCAGGTCCGGGCCGAAAGCCTCGCCCTGTGCCGGGCCGAGGGGGTGCCGGTGCTGGACCTCACAGGGCTGCTGAAGGACCAGGATTTCCTGAACCGCGATGACCACCTGGCCTACACCGGGCAGCAGAAAACGAACCGGCTCCTGGCTCCGGTGGTGAGGCCGTACCTCGATGGACAAGCCAGGTATTCCGACTGCCAGACGAACGACCGCCGGCAGAGCGGTTGAGGCAGCCCGGCGCTGGTGGCTGGTGCGGAAGTCCTTTAATTTGGGTTTGAGACCTGGCGGCAGGCCCGGTTCAACGGAAACTGGATGCCCAGAGACCAACGACGAAGCCAGCCCCAGCCTCGAGAATCTTGATGTTGTGCCCCGGGGCCGAACTGGACTCGAATGCGTCGATCCAGCTTCCCAGGCCCCGATCAAGGATTGGCGGATTGGCGCGTGATCGTCAATGCCGGGGGGTGCGCCAAGGTTTGGTAGACGACGCAGTATCTTTCCGTCAGTCGCAGAAGCGTCACAAGCTGCTCCTCCGAGGCGTCAGTATCGAGGATGAACTTCAGCCGGATGTCCTGGAAGCCCACCGGAACCTCCTTTGACACGCCCAGCGTGCCACGGAAATCCAGATCGCCTTCGGCCAGGAGCGTGGCATCCCTCAACTCGATGCCGAGGGCAACCGACACCGCATTCAAGGTCACACCGGCACAGGCCACCAGTGCTTCGAGGAGCATGTCTCCAGAACAGGCGGCCAGGCCGCTGCCTCCCGTGGCCGGATGCAGCCCAGCCACCACGGCGGCTTTGCCGGTCTCGATTTTGCAGCTGACCTCGGCGCCGATCCGACCCTGCGCCCGCAGTGTGACCAGGGCCGCCTGTGGAGCCACGCGGTAGCGTTCTTTCAAGGGGGCCTGGATGGACCGCAGGTCGTCTGCATTCATGGCTGAGCCTCCTCGATGGTGGCGACTATGGGTGATCCTTGCGCCATTTCACAGGCGAAAAATAGTTTCCTCATGTGCTCCCGGCAAGGGGGTGCAGGGTGATCCCCAGTCCGGCCATCACCCACTGCCTGACGGCCTCGATGTTCCGGAACTCCAGGGATCAGCAGAGGGTGTATTTCGGCCCGCCGCCCCCTTCGGGCGGTGTCCAGACCAGGTTGCCTTCCGGGCACTTGATGTCGCAGGTCTTGCAGTGGAGGCAGTTGGAGAAGGAGATCGCCAGCCGGTCGACCCGTCCCTGCTGGTCCGGGTGCACCTCGTAGACCTGGGCCGGGCAGAAGGCGGTGCACGGGCTGCCTCGGCTCTCCCAGCAGGCGACGCACACGTCGTCGCCCTTCACGATCTTCAGGTGCCCGGGCTGGTGCTCGCTGTGCAGGGCGCCCGAGGCGTAGACGTCGTCCAGCTTGGAGATGCACAGCAGGCCGTCGAACTTCACGCCCGGGTCCAGGTCCTCCCGCTTCATCCCGGCCTTGCCGTAGAACGCCAGGGTGGTGGCGGTCCGCTCCGCGTCCGCCTCGGCCCGCAGCGGTTCGCAGGGTGCCCAGCCGCCGGTGGCCAGGCTCAGGCCCAGCTTCACGGCCGCACCGGCCTTGAGGCCGTGGGCGAGAATCTGGTGGAAGTTGCGGGTGCGGGCGAGCTCGGCCCCGGCCCAGGAGGCCTTGAAGCGCTCGGGGTAGCGCTGCAGGGAGGCTTCCTGGAAATCGCCCTCCACGAGGGCCTGCGCGATGGCCTCGGCGGCGCACATCCCGCTCTTCATGCCCAGGTGGATGCCCTTGAAGCGCGCGGCGTTGGTCATCTGGGCCGCGTCCCCCACCAGCACGCCGCCCGGGAAAGCCAGGCGGGGCATGGAGTAGTGGCCCCCGATGGCGAGGGCCTTGCCGCCGTACTGGATCATCCGGCCGCCCTCGAGCATCGGCTTGATGCGCGGATGGGTCTTGAACTGCTGCAGGGCCAGATGGGCGTCGGCGAAGGGGTCCCGGGTGTCCAGGCTGACCACGTAGCCCACCGCCAGGCGGTTGCCGGCCATCTTGTAGATGAACGAACCGCCGGACTCGCCGGGGCCCTGGGGCCACCCGGTGCTGTGCAGCACGAAGCCGTCCGGCACCCGGCCTGCGGGGATCTCCCAGATCTCCTTGGCGCCGGTCTCGAACACCTGGGGATTGGCCGCGCCGGCCTGGAGGTGCAGGACCTCCTCCAGTTCCCGGGCCAAGTGGCCCCGCGGCCCCTCCCCGAACACCGTCACCTTGGCCTTGATGCAGGTGCCGGGCTCGAAGTTGCCCTTGGGGGTGCCGTCGGCGTTGAGGCCCTGATCGGCGGTCTGCACCCCGGCGACCCGGCCGTCCTCCCACAGGACGTGCATCCCGGCGAAACCGGGCAGGAGCATCACGTCCACTCCCGGGATCTCCCGCTTCTCGATCTCCCCGGCCATCCAGCGCACCATGCGGGACAGGGAGACGATGGGGAAGCCGTGGTTGCGCATGAAGGGGGGCGTCACCGGCGCCCGGATGCCGCCCCGCCTGCTGAACAGCCAGACCTCCTCCTGCTTCACGTCGCCCTCGGCCGGGAAGCCCCTCTCCCGATAGTCCGGGCACAGCTCCCGCAGGGCCACCGGGTCCAGGACCGCGCCGGAGAAGGCGTGGTCGCCCATGGCGGCGGCCTTCTCGATGAGGCCGATGGTGAGGCCCTCCAGTTTCCGGGCCCCGGCCCCGGCGTTGTGGGCCTGGATCAGGTCCAGGAGGCGCCAGAGCCCAGCCAGGTTGCTGGGCCCGGCCCCCACGAAGAGCACGTCGAATTCCAGGTCTTCCCGTTCCACGCCGGGGCGGGCCGGCTGGGTCGAATAATCGCGCATGGCTTCCTCTGGATAGGGATGGGTCATTCTATCGGGAGGGAAGGGTCCGGCGGCCTCTCCGGGCGAGCGAGATATTCTTGTGACCCCATTTCCGGAAGTCATGATCCGCGCCGTCGGCGGCGGGCGGTCAGAGCAGGAACTGCAGCCCGGCTATGCAGCCCTTGGGGGTGGACCGGGCCCAGCACACCTGGGTGAACACCGGCACGTTCACCGCGGACGACTGGACCGGGAGGTACACCCGCAGGACTTCGCCCTCACCCAGGGCCTCCTGGGCGATGATCCCCAGCCCGGTCTCGCTGATGTTCCGCGTCAAGCCCTCGGACCAGTGCGGGGGCCCGCCGCTGCCGTCCAGTGCCGCCCGCTCCATCCGGACAGCATGGGGCAGCGCCACGCGGGGTTCTCTGCGCAACTCGAATGACTTACTCATGCCAAAAAGATAATCACATCCCAGGCGGCCCGCCAGCCCTGATTAAAAAAATTACATCATTTAATACCTTTGGGCACGTCCAGCCAATACCTGCGAATTAAAGTTTCCCCTCTTCCATGAATTTGGCATTCGGCCCATGGATCTTCCGGAACGCCTCCCCGGCCCGTTCACCCAATTCCCCGGCAGAAACGGCCAGTTCCGCCACCAGCTGGTCCTGGTCCAGGCCCAGGACCCGGCCATCCTTCATGATGGTCCGGCCGTCCACCACCGAGAGCACCACCTCGCCGCCCCGGGCGCTGTACACCAGGTTGGGGACGATGTTGCGCATGGGGCCGGTGAACACCGGCAGCATGGTCGGCCGGGTGAGGTCCACGGCGATGAAGTCGGCCCGCTTGCCCACCTCCAGGGAGCCGATCAGGTCGCCCAGGCCGATGGCCTGGGCTCCTTCGATGGTGGCCATGCGCAGGGCGCGCCAGCAGGGCATCACCTCCGGGTCCCGTTGGCGCACCTTGCCCATCAGGCAGGCCAGTTTCATTTCGTTGAACATGTTGTGGTTGTTGTTTCCAGCCGCCTGGTCCGAGCCCAGGCCGCAGCGGCCGCCGGCGGCCTGGAAGGCGGGGAACGGCGGCACGATGCCGTCGATGACGGTGATGGCGCTCACGCAGGCGACCATGGAAGCTCCGCTGCGGGCCACCACCGCCGCCTCCTGGTCGTCCGCGTCGGTGAGGTGGACGGCGATCAGGCTCTCGTCCAGATAGCCGATCTCCTGCAGCCAGCCGATGGGCCGCTGGCCGTAGCGCCCCAGGGTCTGGTGGGTCTCCCGGTCCCCCTGCTGGACGTGCATGTGGATCAGGGCGTTGCGTTCCTTGGCCAGGCGCCGCGTCTCCAGCAGGAGTTCCCGCCCCACGAAGTCGGCGGCCTGGGGCCCGAACAGGATCCGGATGCGCCCGTCGGCCTTGCCGTGCCAGCGGTCGAACAACTCCAGGTTGCGCTGCAGGTAGGTCCGGCCCAGGTCCGGGTTGAAGAGGTACAGTTCGCCCGGGCCGTAGGCCCGGCGCTCAACCTCCCGGATGATCTGGGTGACGTTGCCCCGGACGCCGAGCCGGGCGAATTCGGCGCACGTGCCGTCCAGGTCGCCGCCCCACTCGCCCAGGGTGGTGGTCCCCGCCTGGATGGTCTCCATCATGGCCAGGCGGGCGCCCAGTTCGTGATCCTTCCTGCTGGCGACGGCCTCGAAGGGGTGGATGCCCTCCATCATCCAGTTACGCACGTCCTGGGCCAGCCCGCGCATGATGCAGAGGCCCAGGTGCATGTGCGCGTCGATGAGCCCCGGGAGGACGGCGTGGTGGTCCAGCGCCAGGGTCTCTTCGGCCTGGTAGCGGCCGTCCACGGTGGCAGCCTCGGCCAGGTCCACGATGCGGCCCCGGTCCACCACCAGGGCCGCCCCGCCCCGGTAGCCGACCCCCTCCCCGGCCATGGTGAAGAAGTGAGGCGCCTTGATGATCGTGTCGACTTTCATGGGACCTCCGTCCGCGGTGGGGGCACCCTGCCCGCCACCCCGCCTGCCCTGCGAGGGGATCGATACCAGAGATGGTAACCGCGCTTCGCGGTCAGAGGGTGAAGGTGAAGCCCTCCACCAGCAGCCCCGGCAGCAGCGCGCCCCCGAGGGCTCTGCGGTCGTAGGTGCCCGTTTCCGGCACGAGGGAGCGCTGCCGGGTCAGGGCGGCCAGCTTGTCCCCGAACAGGTGGTAGAGGCTCTCGTCGAAGCGCAGGTCATGGATGGGCGCCGCCAGCTCGCCCTGCTCGACCCAGAAGCAGGCGAACCGGGTCATGCCGGTGATGCGCCCGGAATCCCGGTCGCTCCAGTTGAGGTAGTGCAGGTTGGCGAGGAACAGCCCGGTGCCCAGGGCCTTCAGGACCTCCTCCTGGTCCAGGTCGCCGGCGCCCACCACTGGGGAGCGCAGCTCCTCCCCCTCCGGGGCGGCGTTGGACGGCACGCCGTACTTCCGGGCGGAACGGGCGGAGACCAGGGTCTTCACCAGGGCGCCGGCCTGGATGAGGGGCAGCCGCTCCGGCGCCGTCTCCCCAAGGGCGTTGAACCGGGGCTCCAGGCCCAGGGTGAAGTCCTGGGCCAGGTGGAAGCGCGGGGACAAGGCCCGGCGTCCTTCCCGCAGGGCCAGGAAGGCGCTCTCCCCCTCCCGCAGGCCCCGCTCGCCCAGGCCGTTCCAGGAGAACATGGGCATCACTTCGTTGAGGGCGTCCGGAGCCAGGAACGCCCGGTAGCGCCCGGGGGCCAGGGTCTTCCCGGGCCGGGCCAGAGCCTCCAGGCGGGGCACGGCGGCCGCCAGTCCCGCGGCGTAGGCCTGCGGGTCCCAGGCGCGCCCGGCGCAGGAGGACTTGACCGCCTTGCCGCCGGGAAGCCAGGCGGAATAGTCCAGGACGAAGGTCTCGGCGGCGAACCAGTGCCGGGCGCCGGCGCTGTTGGCCGCCCCGCGGCACACGGGCCCCTGGGCGTGCAGGCCCACGAAGTCCGCCCCGGCCCCGGCCAGGACCGTCGCCGGCCCCAGCACCAGGTCCGGCAGGCTCTCCGGATCCGGCAGTTGGCCGGGGAAGATGTTCCGGGACGCGTCCTGGGCGGTGGGCAGCGCCTGGTACGGGTCCGGGGGCAGCAGGGCCGCCTCCCGGCGGACGGCGCCAAGGGCCTGGGCCGCCGCCGCCCGGTCCGGTCCCGGGTCGCCGGTGGTCTCGAACGCCGAATCCAGGGTGCGGCCGTCCCGGTGGTAGCGGAACCGCACCCGCCCCTGGCGCACCTGCCCGGCCTGGCGCACCCGGCCGCGGTTGAAGCGCATGAACTCGCTCGCCTCGCCGGCGAAGTCCACGCTCATGGCCTCGCCGCCGCGGAGCTGGCCCAGCATGTAGTCGCAGACCCGGTCGAACCGGGCCTCCAGTTCGGCCATGACGTTCACGCTTCACCTCCGAAGATCGCCACGTCCCGGAAGGCGCAGACCGGGCTGGCGTGGCCCACGGTGATCACCTGGTTGGGCTCGCCCTTGCCGCAGTTGGGGGTGCCGAACGCCCGGAAGGTGGACGGGTCCCCCACCTTGAACAGGTTGCGCCAGAACGTGGCGGAGATGCCCCGGTAGTTGGGATTGCGCACCGTGCGGGTGAGCCGCCCGTCCTCGATGAGCCGGCCGTACTCGCACCCGAACTGGAACTTGTTGCGGAAGTCGTCGATGGACCAGGACCGGTTGCTCTCCATGTACACGCCCCTGCCGATGGCGGCGACCATGTCCTCCAGGCGGTCCCGCCCGGGCTCCAGGTTCAGGTTGGCCATGCGGTCGATGGGCGGACGGAACCAGTCCTGGGCCCGCTGGCAGGCCACTCCGGGGCGCCCGGCCCGGCGCTGGCTCTCCAGGGAACCCAGGGCCCGCACCAGGATGCCGTCCCGGATCAGGTGCTCCCGGGCGGCGGGATGGCCCGTGTCGTCGGCGGCGTAGGCCGCCGCCTCCCCGCTCAGGGTGGGATCGAAGGTGATGTTCATGAGTTCCGAGCCGTAGCGCAGGGTGCCGATGTCCTCCAGCCGCACGAAGGAGGCGCCGGCGTAGTTCCGCTCGTCGCCCAGGATGCGGTCCAGTTCCAGGGGGTGCCCCACCGATTCGTGGATCTGCAGCATCATCTGGTCCGGCGCCAGCACCAGGTCCCCCACCAGGTCCGGGCACTGGGGCGCGTCCAGCAGTTCCAGGGCCTGCTCCGCCAGGGCCCGGGCCTCCGCCTCCCCGCCCTCCAGGTCCAGCAGTTCCCAGCCCCCCTGGTGGGTGCGGGCCAGGGGCCCGTTGGCGGAACGCAGCTGGGTGACGGCCCCGTCCCGGGCGATGGCCTGGACGCCCCGGCCCACTAGGTGCAGGCGCTGCTCCACCCGGGCCCCGGAGGTGGAGACGTACTCCTGCTCCACGTCCCGGGCATGGATCTGGGCGCAGGCCTGGACGATCCGGGGGGACACGGCCATGGCCCGGGTGAGGGCGATGGCGTGGCCCATGAGCAGGTCCGCGCCGAACCGGGAATCCAGGCGCCGCGGGGTTTCGAAGCGCGCCACCGTGGCCGGGCGCACGTCCAGGCCGAACCGGAACACCCCCCGCTTGGCCGCCGCCCGGGCCCAGGCCAAAGCCCTGCGGGCCGCCTCCCTCAGGGCGCCGGGCTCCAGGGAGGCCAGGGCGGCGTAAGCGAACTGCCCATAGGCAAGGACCTCAATCATGCAACCTTCATCAATGTAGTCGAAGGCGGACTCGAAGGCCCCATCCTTGGCTTCGTAGCCCCGCCCGGCGCTGCGCACCCGGCGCAGGCCGCCCCACTCGGTCCCGTCCGGAAGGACCGCCTCCAGCAGCTGCCGCAGATCCTGGGCCATCGCGCCTCCACGTGCTACGAACCTTCCATTATCTTTAGGATCGGCGGTTTGAGTATAAATAAATATTTAATGTCACCGGGAACATTTTCAACCAACGGCCATGAGCACCCGGTCGTGGCCGGCCCAGTCCCGGTGCACCCGCACCCGCGTCCAGCCGAAGGCCCGGGCCCGGGCGCTCAACTCCGCGCCCTGGCCGGCGCCGATCTCCAGCACGCAGCCCGGGGCGGACCGGTGCCGGGCCTGGCGCAGCAACCCGGTGGCCACCGCCAGGCCCCGGTCCGGAGCGAACAGGGCCCCTTCGGGCTCGAAGGCCACTTCCCCCTGGAGTCCCGGCCGGTCCGCCGGGTCCACGTACGGCGGGTTGGACACCACCAGCCCAACGGGATCCGGCACCGGTTCCAGAAGGTCGCCCTGGAGGCAGCGCAGGCGCGCGCCCAGGGCCGCGGCGTTGGCCTGGGCCACGGCCAGGGCGCCGGCGCTGAGGTCCGTGGCCACCACGTCCCAATCGGTCTCCAGAGCCAGGCAGATGCCCAGGATCCCGGTCCCGGTGCCGATATCGCAGGCATGCAGCACCTTCAGCCGGCGCCCAAGCTCCAGGGCCGCCTCCAGGACCAGTTCGGTTTCCGGGCGGGGGATCAGGGTGTCCCGGGTCACCCGGAACCGGCGGCCCCGGAACGGGGCCCAGCCGAGGAGGTACGACCAGGGCTCCCCCTGGCGCCGGCGTTGCAGCCAGGCTTCCACCCTCCGGCAGTCTTCCGGGGGCACCGGCTCGTCCCCGTGGGCGGCCACCCAGGCCCGGCTGCGTCCCAGGCCCTCCTCCAGCCAGCGGCCGGCTTCGGCCCAGGCTTCCGCCGGATCCAGGAACCGGGCGAGGGCCTCGGCGAGGCTGCGGGCGAAGGGCTGGTAGGTGACGGCCATGGGAACGAGTCTAACCACGCAAGCCGTCTCCATATTAAGATCCCTGTGAACCTGTCCGTTCACCAGAACCTCGAGGCGACCATGCGATGGGAAGGGTGTGCTGCACTGATCCTGGTTCTCGGCTTTGGGCTGGGGACCCTCGCGTGCCACCGGGACACCGGGCCACAGCCGGCGGCCGAGGCCCCGGCGCCCAGCGCTGCCGCCCCGGCCCCGGCCCCGGCCCAGGGCGGGGACACGGCCCAGGCCCCCACGGGCATCCTCTACTCCACCGATCCGGCGGTGTACAGCAAGGGGGTGGCCATCGCTCCCAACATACCCTACGTTTCCGGCGGGGTGGCCAGGTCCTTCCAGGTGCGCCCGCCCCTGCCCGGAGGGCTGTCCCTGGACGTGAGCACCGGCGTCATCAGCGGCACCCCCACCGCCATGAGTCCCGCCAAGGTCTACCAGGTCACTGCCGCCAACCCCGCCGGCACCTGCACCCGGGACGTCTCCATCACCGTCAACGACCAGCCCCCGGACCAGACCCCCGTGGTCACCATCGCCCCGTTCCTGAGCGCCGGCGACGCCCAGTCTGCCAGCACCCAGGACCAGGGGCCGGGCACCACCTACACCTGGACCCTCACCGGGGCCGACATCGGATCCGGACAGGGCACGCCCGCCATCAAGTTCACCGCCGGCGCTCCGGGCCCCCTCACCGCCGAGGTGAAGGTGAGCACCACCGGCGGCACGGCCTCCGGCCGGGCCGAAGCCACGGTGGTGCCCATGCCCGATGCCAGCCTCACCTTCACCACCATGGCCAAGGTCGGGAGCCCTTCCATACGGGCCAGCGTCCCCAGCCAGACGGGCATGACCTACACCTGGACCGTCATCCCGGGCACCGGCACCGCCACCATCGCCTCAGGCCAGGGCACCAGCACGGTCGAGTGCACCGCCGCCAACAGCCCCGGCACCTTCCAGCTGGATGTCCAGGTGCGCAGCCAGGCCGGCAAGGTCGCCTCCGCCCGGGGAACCGTTACAATTCGTTAATAATTTAAAATTTTATACTTGAGAAAAACCCCATAGGCCAGCAAGCGGATCTGGATTCCCGCCATCCCTGGTAAGATTCCGGCGCTTCGCCCGTTTGCCGAAGCAGGGAGGCAGCCATGGCCGCAAAAAAGATCCTGATGCTCGTGGGGGATTTCGTGGAGGACTACGAGGTGATGGTCCCCTTCCAGATGCTGCTCATGGTCGGGCATACCGTGCACGCGGTGTGCCCGGACAAGAAGCAGGGCGAGTTCGTGCGCACCGCCATCCATGATTTCGAAGGCGACCAGACCTACTCGGAGAAGCCCGGCCACCGCTTCACCCTGAACGCCTCCTTCGCCGACGTGAAGGCGGAGCAGTATGACGCCCTGGTCATTCCCGGCGGGCGCGCGCCCGAGTATCTGCGCTTGAACCCCAAGGTGCTGGAACTGGTGCGGGCCATGGCCAAGGCGGGCAAGCCCATCGCCGCCATCTGCCACGGCCCCCAGGTGCTGGCCGCGGCCGGAGTGCTGGCCGGCCGCGTCTGCTCCGCCTATCCGGCGGTGGGCCCGGAAGTGACCGAGGCGGGCGGCGAGTACAAGGGCATCCCGGTGGACCAGGCCCACGTGGAAGGCAACCTGGTCACCGCGCCCGCCTGGCCCGCCCACCCGGAATGGATCGCCAAGTTCCTGAAGGTGCTCGGCACTCGCATCGACCCCTGATCAAGGCTCGGCGGCGGTCCGGAAATGGTCCTGGACGTGCTGCAGGAACGCCTTCTCGGCGAATCCCATGTGCCGTTCCGGATTCCACACCACGTAGGTGGAGATCCGGATCGGCTCGCCTTCCCAGGGCAGGGCCACCAGCCCGCCTGAAGCCAGCTCCGCCTCCACGGCGACCCTGGGCAGGGGCGCGATGCCCAGGCCCACGGCCACGCAGCTCTTGATGGTCTCCACCCCCTGGAACTCCAGGAACGAGCCGGGGTGGGCGCCCGCGGCGATCAGCTGGCGCTCGAACTGGTTGCGGTAGCTGCAGCCGAGGGCCTTGAGCAGGACCTCCTCGCCCATGATGTCCTGGGCCGAGACGCCCCTGGACGAGGCGAGGCGGTGGGCGGGGGACGCCAGGATCAGGATCTCCTCGTCCCTGAGCTTCTCCATGGCCAGGACCTTGGAAGGGAACGGCTCCTCCAGCACGAAGGCCAGGTCCACGGCGCCGTCCAGCACCTGGCGCTTGAAGTCCCGCACGAAGCCCGGGTGGTACTGGATCCGTACCCGCGGATAGCCGTCCTTGAACGTCTTCAGCAGCGGCGGCAGCAGGTACGTGCAGATGGATTCCGGGGCGGTGAAGCGCAGGGTGCCGCTCCGGGACTCGTCGTTGAGGGACACCTTGGCCTCCTGGGTGAGGGCCAGGATGCGCTCCGCGTAGACCAGGTACCGCTCCCCGGGGCCGGTGAGCTCCAGGCGGTTGCCGATCCGGTTGAACAGGGCCATGCCCAGCTCCTCCTCCAGGCTCTTCATCTGGGCCGTGACGCTGGACTGGGCGCAGCCCAGGGTCATGGCGGCGTGGGTGAAGCTCAGCGTGCGCGCGGCGACGCTGAAGGTGGCGAGAGTGCGGACATCCATGTGACGAGTGTACTAGTTTAGTTCGCGCGACTGGTCTGGAGCGTCGAGGACAGCCGTTCCCTGAGGACTTCGGCCAGGATGTGTCCGGCCTTCACCTTCCGGATGACAGGCTTTGATCGCCGGATGTCTGGGGCTGGCGCAGCGGGTTCCATCGGGGATCCCGATTCCAAGCATCGGCAATCAGGGCATTGTTCCCATTCACTCAGAAATGAAAAAATAAAACATCCTGCACGGTCGGCGGCCCTGTTCGGCAAGCTCCAGCAGGTGACGGCCATCAGCCTCGGAATGAATCCCATCCTCACCACCTCCGCCAGCATGTTCGGCAGCGTCATGGGCAAGCTGATCCCGCCCCAGTCCATCGCTGTGGCCTGCGCCGCGGTGGGGCTGGTCGGCCGGGAGACCGACATCTTCCGCAAGACCCTGAAATACTCCATGATCCTGCTGGCGTTCGTGGTCGTGGTGGTGCTGCTGCAGGCTTTCGTGGTGCCCTGGTGCCTCCCCTCCGCCCCGGCGGCCGGATAGGCGTTAGAATGTACTGGGTCCGCATCCGTAACCGTTGCAAATCCAAGCTGTTCTACCCAATGGAGGACTAGGATATGACGACCTACGCGCCTGGCACGCTCAAGGGCCTCATCGATTCCACGCCGGACACGGCCGTCCTGGTCAGGCTGGCGGAGTTCTACGCCCAGCGGACCCTGCCGGCCACCGGGGTGGACAGCCAGGTGGTGTACGAGTGCCCGCGCACCCAGCTGATGGTCCGCACCGCCGTGAAGGGCACCGCCATCGGCACCCATTTCCACACGGTCGCCGACGAGATCGTGGTGGTGGTGGGCGGCAAGGGCGAGATCCTGGTCAACGGCGAATGGAAGCCGGTGCAGGCCGGCGACGTCCACGTGTGCCCCCGCGGCATCATCCACGACACCCGGGCCCTGGAGGAGGACCTGCAGTACCTGTCCGTGTTCACCCCCCACCTGCCCCCGGGCACCGACATCAATTGGCTCAAGTAACCCTCAAAGGAGAACCGCGATGACCGCATTGCTCCCCGACATCGATCCCGACGGGTTGATGGAATTCTCCGTCGTCTACACCGATCGCGCCCTCAACCACATGTCCAAGCGCTTCCAGGAAGTGATGCGCGAGATGAACCGCATCCTCCGGAAGGTCTACAACGCCCAGGCGGCGGTGATCGTGCCGGGCAGCGGCACTTTCGGCATGGAGGCCGTGGCCCGCCAGTTCGCCACCGGCAAGAAGGCGCTGGTGATCCGCGACGGGTTCTTCAGCTTCCGCTGGACCCAGATCTTCGACATGGGCAAGATCCCGGCCGGGCACGTGGTGCTCAAGGCTCGCCGCACCCATCCCGACGACAAGCAGTCCCCCTGGATCCCGACTCCGGTCGAGGAGGTGGTGGCCGCCATCCGCGCCGGGAAGCCGGACCTGGTCATCGCCCCGCACGTGGAGACCGCCGCCGGGATCATCCTGCCGGACGAGTACCTCAAGAAGGTCACCCAGGCCACCCACGAGGCCGGGGGCCTGTTCGTGCTGGACTGCATCGCCTCCGGCTGCATGTGGGTGGACATGGAGGCCCTGGGCGTGGACGTGATCGTCGGTGCCCCGCAGAAGGGCTGGAGCGGCTCCCCCTGCTGCGCCATGGTCATGCTCTCCGGGAAGGCCAAGGCGGCGATGGAAGCCTCCACCAGCACCAGCTTTGCCTGCGACCTGAAGAAATGGTCCTCGATCATGGACGCCTACCTGAAGGGTGGCCACGCCTACCACGCCACTCCGCCCACCGACGCCCTGGCCAAGGTGTGCGCGGTGATGCAGGAAGCCGAGGCGTACGGGTTCGAGAAGCTGAGGACCGAGCAGGCCGAGCTGGGCGCCAAGGTCCGAGCCCTGCTGGAGAGCCGCGGGGTGCGCAGCGTGGCCGCCGAGGGCTACAAGGCCCCGGGCGTGGTGGTGAGCTACACCACCGATCCCGACGTCCAGAACACCAAAAAGTTCGCCGCCGTCGGCGTGCAGATCGCCTCGGGCGTGCCGCTCCAGTGCGACGAGCCGGCGGACTTCATGACCTTCCGCCTGGGCCTGTTCGGCCTGGACAAGCTGCACAACGTGGACCGCACCGTGGGGCACCTGAAGCACGCCCTGGACCAGGTGGGCATCCGCTAGGCTGGTGGCGGCCAAGGGGTTGACGGCAAGGAAAAATGCCGGATCTTGGGGAGATACCGACGTCAATTGGCCAGCCCGGCGGCCGTTCCCGCCCGGTCTTCATCCGGGCGGGGACGGTCGAACCGGAAGGGGAGGCCCCATGGCTCTGCGCACACTCTCCGTCATCATGGCCGGCGGCGTGGGGGAGCGGCTGCGGCCGCTCACGGAAGTGCGGACCAAGCCCGCGGTGCCGTTCGGGGCCATCTACCGGATCATCGACTTTACCCTCAGCAACTGCATCAATTCGGAAATGCGCCAGATCCTGGTGCTGACCCAGTACAAGTCCCACTCCCTGAGCCGGCACCTGAGCCTCGGCTTCAGCTTCCTGCCCCGCCGCCTGGACGAGTTCATCGAGGAGGTGCCGGCCCAGATGCAGCTGGGCACGTCCTGGTACAAGGGCACCGCCGACGCCATCCGCCAGAACCTGCACTTCATCGACGGCATCGCCGCCGACCAGGTGCTGGTCCTGGCCGGGGACCACATCTACAAGATGGACTACCGCCTGCTGAGCCAGTACCACCAGGAACGGGAGGCCAAGCTCACCGTGTCGGTCATCCGGGTGCCTGCGTCCCAGGCGGCGGGGCAGTTCGGGGTCCTGGAAGCGGACGACACCGGGCGCATCGTCGGATTCGAGGAGAAGCCCGAGCGGCCCAAGTGCCTGCCCGGCACCAGCGACTGCCTGGCCTCCATGGGCATCTACATGTTCGAGAACCGGGCCCTGCACCAGTGGCTGGACAACGACCTGCTGGATTTCGGCAAGGACGTGGTCCCGGCCATGGTTGACGCGGGCGAGGCGGTCTACGCGTTCGACTTCTCCGCCCTGAACCGGATCGAGGACTACGTGGTGGTGTCCCGGGGCGACCAGCGCACCAAGACCCTGGGCCTCATCGAGGACGTGGGCTACTGGCGCGACGTGGGCACCCTGGACTCCTACTGGCAGGCCAACCTGGACCTGGTGGCGGCCAAGCCGCCCTTCTCCCTGTACGGGGAGCGCTGGCCCATCTTCCGGACGCCCACCTTCTCCCCCCCGGCCAAGTTCGTGCACGAGGAGGAGCGGCGCACCGGCATGGCGGTGCGCTCCATCGTCGCCGAAGGGGTGATCATCTCCGGTGGGATGGTGCGCCAGAGCGTGGTGGGGGCCGGCACCTTCGTGCAGAGCTACGCCCTGGTGGAGGCCTCGGTGATCTTCGGCGGCACCTTGCGCCGGGACCACGTGCTGGAGACCTCCATCGGCCGCCACTGCCGCATCCGCAACGCCATCCTGGACCGGCACGTGAACCTGAGGGAAGGCACGACCATCGGCTACGACCGGGGGGAGGACGAGCGCCGGGGCCTCAAGACCGCCTCCATCCCGGGAACGGGCGACTACGTGGTGGCGGTGGCGCGGGATACGGAACTCTGAACGGGAACGTCCGCCGGCCGATCCTGGCGGCGGGGAGGTGCCTGTCCCGCCCATGGCCTGGCTTCCGCCGGTCAGATCTCCGCGTAGGGGTCGGCCAGGGGCGGCAGATCCTCCCAGGCCTCGGACTCCTTGGGCGCCTCGTCCAGGAGGGCAGCAAGGCACCCTGCCAGGACCAGGCTGATCCCATTCAGGCAGAGGATGTCCCACAGCGGCCGGACAGGTAGATCGGTCATGGGGGCCTCCTGAAGAGCGTGCACCCATTTTGAGCAAATTTTATACCAACCCCTTCCCTGGCCCTCCGGAGCTTACCCAGGTTCATTCCTGACCCAGGGTCATCTTGGTTCCCCCGGCTTCGTCAGCCGGGCCCGGATGGATCTTGCAACACACGTTGCAAAATGACTCGCCCTTCCCTTTTCCGTTGGCGGCCCACTGGTTGAGGGCCAAGCCGGCCAGGACCAGGGTGGCTGCGGCGGCCTTCCAGGCGGTGAGAGGCTCCCCCAGCACCGCGGCGCCCCCGGCCATGCCGAACACCGGCACCAGCATGGACATGGGCGCCACCAGGCTCGCCGGGTAGCGCCGCAGGAGGAAGCACCAGGCGGTGAAACCGAACAGGGTGGCACCGTAGGCCTGGAACAGGATCGACCCCACGGTCGCCCACGTGCAGTGGAGCCAGAACCAGCGGAGCGCCCCCGGTCCTTCCAGGACCATGGACGCCCCCAGCAGGACCGGCACGGAGAACAGGCTGCACCAGGCCACCAGGGCCAGGGGATCCACCGGCCCCATGCGCTTGGTGACCAGGTTCGCCAGGGACCACGCCTGCGCCGCCGCCAGAGCCAGGCCGAAGCCGGCCAGGCTGGTCCGGGAGTTCATGTTCAGGCCCACCAGGGCGATTCCAGCGAAGGCGATGGCCGCCCCGGCCCACTGCCCGGCCCGGGGCCGTTCGCCCATGAACCCGGTGGCGATGCCCATGGTCATGAACACTTGCACCTGCGTCACCAGGGACGAGAGCCCCGCCGGCAGGCCCAGCCGGATCCCGGTGAACAGCAGCCCGAACTGCAGCACGAACATGGTCAGGGTGGACCTGGGCCAGGTGCCGGAACGGCAGGCGCGGCCTCGGCACAACCAGCACCAGGGGCACAGCGGCGCAGGTGAACCGGAGAGCCGCGAGGAGCATGGGCGGCACGTCCCGCACGCCCCAGCCGATGGCCACGTAGTTGAGCCCCCACGCCATCACCGTGCCGAGCGCCAGCAGAAGATGAGGCACGGTCATGGGGCATCCGCGGAAGAAGGTCAGGGAAAGTTCAGTTCCATCCTACCAAACGCGCGCTCCCCGCGGTTGACGTCCCCATTCTGCGGTATATTTCCTTGGCCGATTCATACGGATTACCCATATTGTGGATATCTGATCTGCCGGAGCCCGGCATGAAAATCCTGATCGTCGAGGACGAGCCCAAGACAGCCGCGTACCTGAACCGCGGCCTGAGCGAGAACGGCTTCACGGTGCAGGTGGCCGGCAACGGCGAGGCTGGCCTCGCCGCGGCCCGCACGGGCCTGTTCGACCTGGTGCTCCTGGACGTGATGCTGCCGGTGCGTTCCGGATGGTCGGTGGTGGAGACCCTGCGCAAGGAGGGGATCCTCACGCCGGTGCTGCTCCTCACCGCCCGGGACACGGTGCCCGACCGGGTGAAGGGCCTGGAACTGGGCGCGGACGACTACCTGGTCAAGCCGTTCGCGTTCTCCGAACTGCTGGCCCGGGTCCGCGGGCTGCTGCGGCGCAACGCCAAGCGGTCCCAGGAGCCCCTGGGGGCCGGCGACCTGGAGCTGGACCTGGAGCGCAGCGACGCCCGCCGCGCCGGCCGCAGCCTGGGGCTCACCCGCCAGGAATTCCTGCTGCTGTCCCTGTTCGTGCGGCGCCGGGGCGAGGTGCTGCCCCGCTCCCTCATCGCCGAGCAGGTGTGGGGCATGAACTTCGACAGCGACACCAACGTGGTGGACGTCGCGGTCCGGCGCCTGCGCCGGAAGGTGGATGACCCGTTCCCGGACAAGCTGATCCACACCGAACGCGGCCTGGGATATGTCCTCCGCACACGCTAGGCGCCCCGGGAGCCTGGGGCTGCACCTGGCCCTCAGCTTCATAGGCGGCAGCCTGGCCGTGGTGCTGGTGACCTCCGGCATCCAGAGCTGGACCTACCAGCACGAAGTGCATTCCCTGAACCGGGAACGGCTGCGGGACCAGGTGCTGGCGGTGAGCCGGATCCTGACCCAGCGGCCCTGGGACAGCCTGACCCTCAGCGAGGCGCTGGTGGGGGAAGGCCCGGCCGGGGTCCGGTCCCAGGTCTGGATGCGGGTTTCCGACGACCAGGGGCTGCTGGGGGAGACCCCGGGCATGGAACAGCTCATTCCCCGGGCATGGTTCGACGGCCGCGGGACCATGGTCAGCGGCGGGCGCACTTTCGTGCTGGTCGAGTACACCGACGGCAAGCACCGGATCCAGGGCGCCCTGGACACCACCGAGGACGAGCGCATCCTGGCCGGCTACCTGCGCCAGATGCTGGCGAGCTTCGCCGGGGCGGTGGTGATCGCGGCCCTGGTGGGATGGTGGGCGGCCTACCGGGGCCTGGCGCCGGTGCGGGACATCGCCGAAGCCGCCCGGCGCATCACCGCCTATCCTCTGCGGGAGCGCCTGGAGGCCGGGAACGTGCCCCGGGAACTGCAGGACCTGGTCCAGGCCCTGAACGCCATGCTGGACCGCATCGACCACGCCTTCCAGCGCCTCACCCACTACTCCACCGACCTGGCCCACGAGTTCCGCACGCCCATCGCCATCCTCATGGGCGAAGCGGAGACGGTCCTGGCCCGGGAGCGCCCCGCCGAGGACTACCGCCGGGCCCTGGAGTCCAGCCTGGAGGAGCTGGGGCGCCTGTCGCGGCTCACCTCCCGGATGCTGTTCCTGGCCCGCACCGAGAACCCCCAGTCGGCCGTCCCGAGGGTCCCGGTGCCCATGGAAGACCTGGTGCGGGCCGTCCTGGCCTTCTTCGAGGCGGCCGCCGAGGAGAAGGGCGTGGTCCTCGCCGCCGAGGTCCGGGGCACCCTCCTTGGCGACCCGGACATGCTGCGCCAGGCCCTGGGCAACCTCATCTCCAACGCCCTGGAAGCGACCCCGGCGGGGGGGAGCGTCCAGGTGCGGGGCGAGCCCCGGGACTGGCGCTGGGTCCTGACCGTGAGCGACACGGGCCGCGGCATTCCGACCCGGGACCTGCCCCGCGTGCTGGACCGGTTCTACCGGGCCAGGCACTCCAGCACCAGCGGCACGTCCGGCACCGGGCTCGGCCTGGCCATCGTCCAGTCCATCATGCACCTCTACGGCGGCCATATGGAGATCCAGAGCGAGGCGGGCCGGGGCACCACCGTGACCCTGGACTTTCCCGGGAGCCTCTCGATCAGCGCAGGTGCCGCCGCAGTGCCCCAAGCACCCGGTCCACCTGGGCACCGGTGAGGCGGTTGTGGAAGGGCAGGGCCAGGGTGCGCCTGGCCACGGCCTCGGTGACTGGAAGAGTGCCCTCCAGGTCGCCGAACCGCTCCCGGATGTAGGGCTGGGTATGGATGGGCGCGAAGTAGCCCCGGGCGGGAACGCCTTCCAGCTCCATGCCGGCGATGGTCCGGTCCCGGTCGCAGCCCTCGGGCAGGGTCACCACGAAGACGAACCAGCTGCGCCGGCCCTGGCCGGCGGGTGCGGGGACCGTCACCTCCGGCAGCGCCGCCGCCAGGCGCTCCAGGTACATCCGGGCCACCCGCTCCCGCCGCGCCAACAGCTGGTCGATGCGCCCCATCTGGGACAGGCCCAGGGCGGCGGACATCTCGTCCATGCGGTAGTTGTACCCCATGCGGTCGTGCTCCAGCCAGGCGCCCATGGCGCCGCGCCCCTGGTTGGCGCAGCTGCGCGCCAGGGCGGCCAGGTCGTCCCGGTCGGTGACGATCATGCCGCCCTCGCCGGTGGTGATCTGCTTGTTGGGGTAGAAGGCGAACGCGCCGGCGTCGCCGAAGCTGCCCAGCCGCCGGCCCCGGTATTCGGCCCCAAGCGCCTCGCAGCAGTCGTCGATGAGGGGCAGGCCGTAGCGCCGGCCCAGCCGTTCCAGGGTGTCCCAGTCGGCCGGCAGGCCGAACACGTCCACCGCCAGGATGGCCCTGGTGCGGTGGGTGATGCGGCGCTCCAGGTCGGCGGGATCCAGGTTGAGGGTCCGGGGGTCCATGTCCACGAACACCGGCCTGGCCCCCTCGTAGAGGATGGCGTTGACGCTGGCGGCGAAGGTGAAGGACGGCACCAGCACCTCGTCCCGGGGGCCCAGGCCGAGGCCCCTGACGATCAGGTGCAGGGCGGCCGTGCCGGAGCTTACCGCCACCGCGTGGCGGACCCCCACGTACCCTGCCACCGCCCGCTCGAAGTCGCCCGCCCGGGGCCCCAGAGCCAGGCGTCCGGAGCGCACCACCGCCGCCACCGCCTCCACGTCCCGCTCGTCCACGTCGGGGAAAGCCATCTCGATGGGCGCCTCGACCCCGCGGCCCACGGCCGGCCCGGGCCGGAGCGGCACGACGGCGGCAGGAGCGCCGGTTGCGATCTCCGTGCGGGAACGTTCCTGGAATGCCATGGGGGCTCCTTCTGGGTCAGGCGCACGCGGAGACTCCGCCGCCTACGGGAGTGGTGTAGTGCAGGGTGACCTGGTGCCCGGCCGAAGCCGGGCTCAGGGAGCGCCCGAGGCCGTTGGCCGAAGGCCGGTACGAGGGGACCAGGCGCAGGAAGCATTCCAGCAGTTCCTGGTGCCGGGCCGGCACCGGAAGGCGGAGGATCCGTTCCAGGGCCACCAGCCCCTGGGACAGCAGCGCCGGGTCCATCGGATCCTGGACCGCTTCCAGGACCTTGGGATGCACCTGGGTGGTGCGTTCCTCGATCGAGCTGAAGAGTTCCTCGAACAGCTTCTCGCCGGGGCGCACTCCGGTGTAGCGGATCTCCATGTCCACCTCGGGCCGGTAGCCCGAAAGCCGGATCAGTTCCCGGGCCAGCTCCACGATCCGGACCGGATCGCCCATGTCCAGGGCGAACACCTTGCCGTTGCCGCCCAGCAGGCCGGCCTGGAGCACCAGCTGGGCCGCCTCGGGAATGGTCATGAAGTAGCGCACCATGTCCGGGTGGGTGACCGTCACCGGCCCGCCCATGCGGATCTGGTCCCGGAAGATGGGGATGACGCTGCCCCGGCTGCCCAGGACGTTGCCGAAACGCACGCTCACCAGGCTTGACCCGGCCGGGGCGCCGGCGGCCCGGGCCGCCAGCATCAACTCGCCGATGCGCTTGGAGACCCCAAGGACGCTCACCGGGTTGACCGCCTTGTCGGTGGAGACGTTCACCAGGTACCGGGCGCCCACCTCCAGGGCCGCGTCCAGCACGTTGCGGGTGCCGAACACGTTGTTCTCAACCGCTTCTTCCGGGTGCTCCTCCAGGAACGGGACGTGCTTGTGGGCGGCGGCGTGCAGCACCACCTGGGGCCGCCAGGCCTGGAACACCTGGTTCAGCCGGCGCCGGTTGCGCACATCGCAGAGGGCCGCGGTCAGGGGCAGGCCCGGGAACAGCCCGGTGAGCTCGCGCTGCACCTGCCAGAGGGAGTTCTCCCCGCGCCCCAGCAGGACCAGGCGGCCGGGGCCGAGGTCCGCCACCCGCCGGGCCAGTTCGCTGCCGATGGACCCGCCGGCGCCGGTGATCAGCACCACCGCGTCCCGCAGCGCCGCCCGGATCCCCGCCGTGTCCAGGGCCACCGGCTCCCGCCGCAGCAGGTCCTCGATGGCGATGTCCCGCACTTCCGGCTTCCAGGGGCGGTCACCCACCAGGTCGGCGATGCCCGGCACGGTCTTCACCTCGGCGCCCGCCGACCGCGCCAGCTCCGCCAGTTCCCGCAGCCTCGCCCCCGGGGCCCCGGGGAGGCAGAGGATCACCTGGGCAGCGCGCTGCTCCTTCAGGTAGACCGGCAGCAGCCGGGTGGGTCCCAGCACCGGGACTCCGTGGATCCGCACCCCCTGCTTTTCCAGGGCGTCGTCGATGAAACCCAGCACTTCCCAGGGACGCCCGGGGTGTTCCCGCAGTTCCTGGCACAAGAGCGTGCCGGCGCCGCCGGCGCCGACGATGAGGGTGCGCTTGGGGGCGGTTCCTTCGGACACGGCGGGGACGTGCCGGTGCCGTTGCCGGTGCCGGGCCACGCAGACCAGGCGCAGCCCGAACCACAGGGGCCCGGTGAGCAGGCAGGCCCCCAGCACCACGTCCGGGGGATCCAGGCTGGGCCACCTGGTCCGGTGCATGGCGCAGAGCCCCATGGCCGCCGCCACCAGCACCACGTTGCCCAGGAAGATCGACCCGGCCTCGGCCAGGGAAGCCACCCGGTAATGCTGGGTGCAGAACCGGAAGCCCAGGTTCACCGCCATGGCCAGGACCAGGTAGGTGGACCCGCTGCGCAGGCTCGGAAGGCCCTGGTGCAGGATCAGCCCCACCGCGGCCAGGGACCCGGCGGCGATGCCCGCGTCCAGCGCGATCTTCACCCCCTTGCGCACCTGGGGATGCACCCGGATCGCGGCCAGCCACCCGGGGGGAGGCACTTCGCCATAGAAGGTATTCGCGTCCGTTTCCATGTCTTGTGGTTTCCCCTCTCGGCACAGGGCATGGCCGCGCCATGGAGCCTGGGCTGCAAGCCCACGGTGGAATCAGTCTCGCTGGCAGGTCACAGCTTCATCCAACAGCTCAATGAAGTGTTTCTAGAAATACGTCCGATGAACCTTTCGATCCATGGGCAGGTCAAGGGAACGTGGGGACCGAAGCCTTGGGATGCGTTTAACGATATTGATGGCTGTCGCATGCCCGGCAGGGGACCCCAACCAGCCAGCCGCAGATGAAAGCAAGCGTCTGGGGATGTTTAATGTATTAATTAAACATGAAGATTTATTCTTATTCGGGATCGATTCTCTTCGAGAATGGATCCTTCGGTGGTCTTTAATTTCCAAGTTGCTTATTGATGACATCTGGGTCTTCGACGCTTTTGCCAGGATGGGTGATGCTGGTTGGCGCTACAATTTGTGTTCGAACAATGATTTAGTCAACCTTAAAAATTTTTAACTTTCAACGATTTCAACAGTAAATACATTAATCATTATTCTGAACCCATTCTTGGGGTAAATTCATCTTTTTAAAGAAATTATTTATTTAGACGTTCTCTTTTCTGGAGTCAGCGGACAAAATGAGATATTTAATTAATGGTTAGCATAATGAGTAGATAATTTACGGGATCATGACTCCCGGTTTCCCCGAGAGGACGGCGGGGCTCGGCGATTCCGCCGGGACGCCGCCGGGCAGCGGAGGACCGGCCCCGGAACCGCAGCCACGGGCGGCGGCAGGATGGTGGTCCGATCCTTCGGTCAATTCCCGGGTACCCCTTGCCAATTGAATTATTTTTCATAGATTTATTCTTCAAGTCAGCAACTCCCATGTTAGGGTCACCCGGGTTGAAATCACTCAAGCGTTCCGGAATCCCAATGGCCAACTATGAAAAAGCAGTCAACTTGTGGATCATCCGACCTGCAGGGCTCCCGGGCAGCCGCGTTGGCCCGCCGGGTCCATGATCCCGTTCCAGGCGCACCACCGGCCGGTCCGCAAGGCCGTTTCCTAGACAACTTCGCCACCGCGCCCCAGGCGCGCCCCCACCCTGCTCCGGAGATCCCGATGCCCGTGCTGCCGCCTCCCGCCTCCTGGCTTTACGCGCCCTCCAGCCGTGCCTCCATGCGGCTCCGCGGCGCCGCCGCGGGGCTCGCGGCGCTGCTGGCGGCGGGCTGTGCAGCGCCGGGCATGAAGCTGGACGTGAGTGCTTCCAGCCGCCCGACCACTTCCGAATTCGAGGGCATGCGCGTCACCCTGCGCCGGCTGGACGCCCAGGCGGTGCATGCCCAGGCCGCGCCCCTGGCCGCGCCCCTCGGCTCCCTGGCGGACCTGCTCAGCACCCGCACCGAGCCGTACCGCATCGGGCCCCAGGACGTGCTCCTGGTCACCGTGTGGGACCATCCCGAGATCACCCTGGCCCTGGGCCAGTTCCGCACCGATGCCGCCTCGGGCCTGGTGGTGGACGAGGAAGGCTACATGTACTTTCCGTACGTCGGGCGGATCCGGGTGCAGGGGCTGACCGCGTCCGAGGCCCGGGTCCGGCTCACCGAAGACCTGACCCGGGTCCTGAAGACGCCCCAGGTGGACCTGAAAGTGCTGTCCTTCCGCTCCCAGAAGGTGTTCATCACCGGGGAAGTGAAGAACCCGGGGGCCTACAACGTCACCGACGTGCCCTTCACCCTGGCTGAAGCCGTCCACAGCGCCGGCGGGTTCCTGCCCACCGCCGACGACAGCCGTCTGCTCCTCACCCGGGGCAACAAGGTCTGGAACCTGGATTTCCAGACCCTCATGACCCAGGGCAACCGCATCGGCAACATCTACCTCAAGGACGGCGATTCCCTGGAAGTGCCCAACAACCTGGAATCCCCGGTCTACATGCTGGGCGAGGTGACCAAGCCGGGCTCCCTGCCCATGACCCACGGCATCCTTTCCCTGGCCAAGGCCCTCTCGGACTCCGGCGGCATCCTGGGCGCCAGCGCCGACGCGCGGTCCATCTACGTGATCCGCCAGGGCCAGGCGGCCAACGCGGTGGACGTCTACCACCTGGACGCCCGCAATCCCACCGCCATGGTCCTGGCCGACAAGTTCGAGCTCAACGCCAGGGACGTGGTCTACGTGGACGCCGGCACCCTGGTGCGCTTCAGCCGGGTCATGAACCTGATCCTGCCCACGGTGAACGCGGTCACGCAGGGGGCCACCGCCGCCGCGGACGTCCGCTACCTGAACCGGAACTACTGACGGCGCGCCCATGCCTCCCGCCCCCGAACCCAAGACCATCCTGGTGCTCTGCGAGGGCAACCACTGCCGCAGCCCCCTCGCGGTGGCCCTGCTGCGCCGCGCCCTGGGCCCCGGGTTCACGGTCCATTCCGCCGGGCTGGCGGCCCTGGATGGCATCCCCGCCCACCCGGAGGCGGCCCGCCTGGCGGCGGCCCACCACCTGGACCTCTCCGGCCACGCCAGCCGGCAGCTGACCCCGGCCATGGCCCTGGGCGCCGACCTGATCCTGGTCATGGACCGGGGCCAGAAGGCCTGGTGCGAGGAACAGGCCCCCAGCGTCCGGGGCCGGGTGTTCCTCCTGGGGCAGTGGCGGCAACCGGCCCCGGTGGAGATCGCGGACCCCTACCAGCTGGGGCCCGAGGCCTTCCGCGCCGCCTTCGAGACCATCCACCAGTGCGTCGCGGACTGGATTCCGCGCCTGTTCTCCGAACGAAGGTCCGCATGAACCACCCCCAGCCCATCGTCGAATCCGGAACCGGCATCCGCCCCGCCGCCGAACCGCTCCCCCTGTCCCACCCGGCCCCGGCCGAGGAGGCCAACCTGGGCGACTGGCTGGTGAACCTGTGGGAAGGGCGCTGGCTCATCCTCGGCTGCTGCATCCTGTTCCTGGCCCTGGGCGGCTTCTACGCCTGGCACAAGGTGCCCATCTACCAGGTGGACGCCCTCCTGCAGGTGGAGGCCAAGAAGGACCGGCCCAGCGACCCGGCCTTCGCCAGGATGGAAGGCCTGTTCGCCGAGCCCGCCGACGCCCAGGCGGAGATCGAGCTCCTGAAGAGCAACCTCATCCTCGGGCGCACCGTGGCGGCCCTGAACCTGGACACCGTGGCCAGGCCCGTGTACCTGCCGGTGGTCGGCGCCGCCCTGGCGCGCCGGGACCCGGCCGCCCCGGCGGTGGCGGTCCAGACGTTCGACGTGCCGCCGGCCCTGCGGGGCCTCCACTTCCGGCTCACCGCGCTGGGGGACGGCAGGTTCGCCTGGACCGACCAGGACGGGCAGATCCTGGGTTCCGGCCGGCCCGGGGACATGGTCAAGGCCTCCCTCGCCGGCTCCACCCTGCTGCTCCGGGTCCAGTACCTCTCCGGCAAGCCGGGCCAGCGCTTCGACCTGCTGCGCAAGCCCGAGCGGATCGCCATCGAGGACCTGCGCAAGGACTTCAGCGCCGAAGAGCGCGGCAAGATGACCAACGTGATCGGCCTCACCTACCGTTCCCCCAGCCAGATCCAGGGCGCCGCCGTGCTCAACGAGATCATCAACCAGTATTCGAAATTCAAGGCGGCGCAGCGCGGCGACGCCACCGCCCAGACCCTGGGGGTCCTGCAGGCCAAGCTGCCCGAGCTCAAGGCCAGGCTGGACGAGTCGGAGAACCGCCTGAACGCGTTCCGGGCCCAGACCGGCTCGGTGGACCTGAACAAGGAAGCGGAAGGGGTGGTGGAGCAGAGCGCCAAGATCGGCAACGACATCTCCGCCCTGCGCCAGAAACGGGAGGATCTGCTGCGGACGTACCAGCCCGGGGCCGACGTGGTCACCACCGTCGACGACCAGATCCGCCGCCTGCAGCAGGAGAGGAGCCAGCTGGAAGGCCGGGCCCGCAGCCTGCCCGGCACCCAGCAGGCGGTGGTGCGGCTGTCCCGGGACGTGGCGGTCAACCAGGAACTCTATACCTCGCTCCTGAACAACGTCCAGGAACTGCAGCTCACCAAGGCCGGCGGCCAGGAGGGCTTCCAGCTGGTCGACCCGGCGACGCCGAGCATGGAGCCCATCGGTCCCAAGCCGGCCATGCAGGTGGCCCTGTTCGGCTTCCTGGGGCTGCTGACCGGAGGCGGCACGGCCCGGCTCAAGCGCCTCCTGCGCCGGGGCATCAAGGACCACCGCCTGATCGAGGCCAAGCTGGGGCTGCCGGTGATCGTCACCATCCCCCACAGCGAGGCCCAGGAACGCCACGCCAGGGCCATGGAGAAGCGCCGCTCCGGCCAGCACCTGGTGGCCCTGGACCAGTCCGACGACCTGGCCACCGAAAGCCTGCGCAGCCTGCGCACGGTGCTGAACTTCTCCATGGGCGACGGCGCCGACAAGGTGATCATGCTCACCGGGCCGGCCCCCGGGGTCGGCAAGTCGTTCGTCAGCTCCAACCTCGCGGCCCTCCTGGCCCAGTCCCTGGCCAAGGTGCTGCTGCTGGACGGCGACCTGCGCCGGGGCGACCTCCACCACTACTTCGGCCTGACGTCCCGCCAGAACGGCTTCGGCGATGTGCTGGCCGGCCGCCTGGCCTGGCGGGCCGCGGTGCATCCCACCGGGATTCCCGGCCTGGACTTGATGCCCACCGGCCTGCTCCCCTCCAACCCGGCCGAGCTGCTCATGGCCCCGTCGTTCCCGGCCTTCCTGCGGGAGGCCCGGCAGGCCTACGACTACATCGTCATCGACGTCCCGCCGGTGCTGGCGGTGACGGACCCCACCATCATCGGCGAACTGGCGGACACCGTGCTGCTGGTGGCCAAGTTCGGCCGGCACCCCCTGGACGAGATCCGCACCTGCCAGCAGCGCCTGGAAGCCGCCGGGGTGCGGCCCCTGGGCTGCGTCTTCAACGACGTCCAGTCCTCGGTGGTCGGCAACCTCGGTTCCAGCTACCAGTACGCCTACCACTACTCGTACAAGGCCTGACCGGCATGGCGCGCATGCGGGACGCCATGCGGGGGCTGCTCTCGGGCAACTCCTTCGCCAGCCACGTGCTGGCGGTGAGCGGCAGCGCCCTGGCGGCCCAGGCCCTGAGCGTGCTGGTGGGCCCCATCAACTCCCGGCTGTACCGGCCGGTGGACTACGGGACCCTGTCCCTGTTCGCCGCCATGTTCCAGACGGTGTGCGTGGTCTCCACCCTCCAGTACCGAAATGTCGCTGGCCACCGCCGATGACGACGTGGAGGCGATGCACCTGCTGGTGCTCTGCCTCCTGCTCACCGCCGGCTGCACCGCCCTGGTGGCGCTGGCCGCCTTCGGCGCCCCGGGGCTGGTGACCCGCCTGCTGTCCCGGGGCGACCTGCAGTTCCTGAGGTACATCTGGTTCCTGCCGTTCGGGATCTGCGGCACCGCCCTGCTCCAGATCCTGCAGCGCTGGGCCATGCGCCAGAAGGCGTTCCCGGGCCTGGCCCTGAACCAGGTGATGCAGAGCGTCCTGGCTTCGACCTTCACGGTGACCCTGGGTTTCCTTCACGCCGGCCTGGCGGGGCTGGTCACCGGATCGGCGATCGCCTTCGTCTACGGGGTGTCCAACCTGGGGCGCCTGGCCTGGCCGGAGGTCCGCCCCCTGCTGGCCCAGCTGTCCCTGGCCGGGCTGCGCGGCGCCGCGCGGCGCTACTACCGCTACCCCCTGTACCTGACCTGGTCCACCCTGCTCAGGACTGCCAGCGGGATGGTGCCGGTGCTCCTGCTCAGCAGGGGCTTCGGCAGCGCCCATACCGGGTACTTCGCGCTCTGCCAGAGGATCCTGTTCCTGCCCATCACCCTGGTGAGCGGCGCCATCACTCCGGTGTTCTATTCCCGGGCCAAGGCGGCCCAGCGGGACGGCTCCCTGACCCGCCTCACCACCCGCCTGGTCAACAGCATCACCGGAATCAATGTGTTCTTCGCGGTGTTCCTGGCGCTGTTCGGCGAGCCGCTGTTCATGCTGGTGTTCGGCCCGCAGTGGCGCCGCGCCGGGCAGTATGCGGCGGCCCTGGCACCCTGGGTGCTCTGCAACTTCCTGGTCAATCCCCTGGAGGCGCTGCCCCTGGTGTTCGACCGCCAGCGGGCCACCTTCATCTTCCAGGCGGTCCTCATGGCCCTGCGCACCGGCGCCCTGCTGGTGGGCATCCACTACCGCAACGACCTCCTGGCCATGTGGCTCTACGGCAGCGTCAGCGCCTTGTACATGCTGGTCTATTTCGCCTGGCTGCTGCACCTGGTGGACGGGCCGCTGACCCAGACCTTGTCCCGCCTGGGCCGGGAGCTGGTCCTGGCCGTGGCGGCCTTCGGCGCCTGCCGGTGGCTCCTGGAATTCAGCCACCATGACCTCCTGGTCACCGGCGCCGCCCTGGTGCCGGTGCTGGGGGTCTTCGCCTTCCGCGGCACCCGCCAGCTCCTGCTGGCCCGGCTGGGAGCCTGACCATGAACGGCGAGCCCGGCGCCCCCCCCATGGCCAGCCCCACCTTCGGAGGGGTGCTGGCCCGGTTCGACCGCCTGGACCTGCGCCACCTGGCCCTCACCGGCATCCTCTGCACCATGTTCGGCGGGGCCTTCCCGGCCCTGGTGACCATGTTCGGGCATGGCGCGGACCTGGCCATGTGGTTCAGCCTGTGGGGCCTGCTGGCCACCTTCTGGGCCGAGCTGCCCCTGCGCCGGCTGCTGGCGCCGGCGGCGCCGATGATCCTGTGGATGGTGTTCTACGTCGTCTGGGGCACCATGGCGGCCGACTATCCGATCTTCGACGAGGCCTACCGGCTCGGGCTGCGGTTCCTGACGGTGGCCGCGGCCATGGCGGTGGTGACCAGCCGCCCCGGGCGCCTGCGGGTGTTCGCCAACGCCGTGCAGCTGATGCTGGTCGTCAACCTGGCGGTCACCCTGCTGCTCATGAACCGGCCCGGGTACCAGGAGATGCCCATGTTCGCCCAGCTCAACGTGGACGTGGAGTCGGACCGGTTCGCCGGCCTGTGGGGCAACGCCAACGTGGCCGGGCTGGTGTCCCTCATGGCCCTGGCCCTGTCCGCCTGGGCCTCCCCGGCGCTGGCGCGGATCGGCCGCGCCTGCGGGCTCGCCATCATCTACCTGACCGCGAGCCGCACCGCCGCCTGGATCCTGGTGGGCCTGACCGTGGGCTACCTGGCCTTCCTGGCCCCCCCCAGGGTCCGGGCCAAGGCCCTGGCCGCCGCCCTGGTCCTGGCGGTCTGCGGGTTCTTCGCCTTGAAGTGGACCGGGGCCAGCGTGGAGAAGCTGGTGGCGGACAGTCCCACCATCTCCCGGGTGCTGGACTTGACCGAATCCACGACCGCCAGCACGCGGTCGGGCACCCGCCGGGGCGTTCTGGCCGCGTGGCTCCGGCGGATCCCCGCGGAACCGTGGTACGGCTACGGCCTCTATACCCTGTACGGCGGCGAGTCCGGCGACGTGGCGCCGCGCCCCGGATTCCCGTTGGTCGGGCCCCACAACCTCTACGTGGGGATCTACCTGGACGTGGGCATCGTGGGGCTGGCCTCGTTCCTGGCGGTGATCCTGGCGCAGGTGGTCCGGATCCGCCGGTTCCCCCTGTTGCCGCGGGCCCGCCACGTGATTCTCGGCTTCACCCTGGTGCTGCTGGGGTTCTCGTTCTTCAACCACAACATGCTTTCGAGCTACCCGGGCTGGATCGGCTACTCCCTGCTGTTCCTGCTCCCGGCCGCTCCGGCCTTGGCGGAACAGCGTTCACCCAGGAGGTAGTCATGTGCGGACTGGCAGGCTGCTGGCACGGGAACCCGCCCTCGGCGGAGGCCCTGGAAGCCCTGGTGCGGCGCATGTCGGCCGCCCTGGCGCTGCGCGGGCCCGACGACAGCGGCGAATGGACCGAGCCCCGCCGCGGGCTGGCCCTGGGCTTCCGACGCCTGGCGATCCTGGACCTGAGCGCCGAAGGGCACCAGCCCAAGGTGTCCCGCAGCGGCCGCTACGTGCTCACCTTCAACGGCGAGATCTACAACTTCCGCGAGCTGCGCGCCGACCTGGAGCGGCAGGGCGCCGCCTTCCGCGGCCATTCGGACACCGAGGTGATCCTGGCCGCCTTCGAACAGTGGGGGGTGGCGGCCGCCGTGGGCCGGTGCAACGGGATGTTCGCCATGGCCTGCTGGGACTGCCGCGAGAACCTCCTGCACCTGGTCCGGGACCCCCTGGGCATCAAGCCGCTCTACATCGGGTCCCGGGGGCGCACGCTGTTCTGGGGCTCCGAGCTCAAGGCCCTGCTGGCCCATCCGGACTTCGTGCCGGAGCTCGACCTGGACGCGGTGTCCCTGTATTTCCGCCACGGCTACGTGCCCAGCCCCTACAGCATCTTCAAGGGGGTGCGCAAGCTGCCGCCCGGCACCCTGCTGACCGTGACCGAACCGGGGCCGCTGCCGGAGCCCCGGCGCTTCTGGTCGCTGGAGGAGGTGGCGGCCCGGGGCCTGGAAGAGCCGCTCGAGGGGCCGGACCAGGACGTCATGGACGCGGTGGAGGCGGCCCTGCGCCGGAGCGTGGGCCTGCAGATGGTGGCGGACGTGCCGCTGGGCGCGTTCCTTTCCGGCGGCATCGATTCCTCCCTGGCGGTGGCGTTGATGCAGGCCCAGAGCCGGCAGCCGGTCAAGACCTTCTGCATCGGCTTCCGGGAGGACAGCTTCGACGAGTCCCGGTACGCCCGGGCCGTGGCCGCGCACCTGGGCACCGAGCATACCGAATGGCAGGTCACCGCCGAGGATGCCCTGGCCCTGGTGCCCCGCATCCCCAGCATCTACGATGAGCCGCTGGCCGACCCGGCGGCCCTGCCCACCTGCCTGGTGTCCCAGCTGGCCCGCCGGTCCGTGACCGTGAGCCTGTCCGGGGACGGAGGGGACGAAGTGTTCGGGGGCTACCCGTTCCACCTGTCGGCCCACGAAGGGCGCCTGGCGCAGGCCCTGCGGGTGCCGGCGCCCCTTCGCCTGGCCATCGCCGCCGGCATGAGCGGGGTCGGCCGGGCCCTCCAGCACGTGCCGGGGCGGATGGCGGGGTACGCCGGAGAGGCCTTCCGCCACCGCGCCCGGACCTTCCAGTTCCGGGACTCGGTGTCGTACTACCGGGAGGACATCGCCGACCAGCTCGGGCGCGGCGCCGGGCTGCTGCTGGAGGAGCGCGACCCGTCCTACCTCCTGAACCGCCAGCCGGCCCTGGCCCGCACCCGGAACCTGGCCGAGTGCTTCATGTTCCTGGACACGCTGATGATGCTTCCCGACGAGTACCTCACCAAGATCGACCGGGCCACCATGTCCGTGAGCCTGGAAGGCCGGGTGCCGTACCTGGACACGGACGTGGTGGCCCTGGGCTGGCGCCTCCCCACCCGTTTCAAGATCCGCGCCGGCCAGGGCAAGTGGGTGCTGCGCCAGATCCTGAAGCGGCACCTGCCGGCGGAGCTGGTGGACCGCCCCAAGCACGGGTTCAGCGTGCCGGTGGGAACCTGGCTGCGGGGCCCCCTGCGCGGCTGGGCCGGCGACCTGATGGACCCCCGCCGGATCCGCGCCGACGGGCTGCTGGACCCGGACCTGGTGGAGCGCTACTGGCGGGAGCACCAGCGGGGCCGCATGGACCATTTCGGCCTGCTCTGGCGCGTGCTCATGTTCCAGGCCTGGCAGGACACCTGGCTGCGCCGACCCCAGGAGGCCATCGCGTGATCGGCCGGGTGGTCCTGCTGGTGGATGCCATGGGCGGCGGAGGCGCGGCGCGGGTGGCCTCCCGCCTGAGCGCGGCCTGGGCGGAGATGGGGCGGCAGGTGACCATCCTCACCGGCGACGGCGGACGCGGCTCCTGCCGCTTCCCTCTGCACCCGGCGGTGACCCGCCTGGCCCTGGACTGGCAGCGGCCGTCCCGCAACCCGCTGCAGGCGGTATGGCGCAACCTGGGGCGGCTGGCGCGCCTGCGCGGGGTCATCCGCCGCCTCCGCCCCGACCTGATCGTGTCCTTCCTGGACACCACCAACGTCAAATGCCTCCTGGCCACCCGGGGCCTGGGCATCCCCACCCTGGTGTCCGAGCGCACCGACCCCCACGGCCGCGCCATCGGCCGGACCTGGGAGGCCCTGCGCCGCCTCACCTACCGGTGGAGCAGCGGGCTGGTGGTGCAGAGCCGGCACGCCCTGGACTACTTCCCGCCCGACCTGCGGGCCAAGGGCGTGGTCATCCCCAACCCGGTGCAGGCCCCCGACGCCGGCCTGCCCGCCGCCGCCGCCGGCCCCGCCCGGCGCGTGGTGGCGAGTCTGGGCGGCCTGCGCCGGGTCAAGGGCCACGACCAGCTGATCGAGGCGTTCGCCCAGGTGGCTGGAGCGTTCCCCGGCTGGGACCTGGCGATCCACGGGGAGGGGCCGGAGCGCCCGGCCCTGGAGGCCCGGATCCGGGCCCTGGGCCTGGACCGGCGGATCCGCCTGCCCGGCGCCACCTCCGAGCCCGGCGCGCGCCTGCGGGAGGCGGACCTGTTCGTGCTGCCCTCCCGGGCGGAGGGCTTCCCCAACGCCCTGGCCGAAGCCATGGCCCTGGGCCTGCCGGTGGTTAGCTTCGACTGCCACAGCGGACCGGCGGAACTGATCCGGCCCGGGGTGGACGGCGTGCTGGTGCCCGCCGGGAACGTGCCGGCGCTGGCCGGGGCCATGGCGGCCCTGATGGCGGACCCGGACGGACGGGCCCGGCTGGCCGCGAGGGCGCCGGAGGTGGTGCAGCGTTTCAGCCTGGAGAAGGTGCTGGGGATGTGGGAAGAAGCCATCCGGAAAGCGGCGGGGTGACGCCGTGGGACCCGGTTCCAGGCCCGCCTCCCCGTTCCTCGCCCTGGCCCTGCTGGCCGCGCTCCAGGCCCCGGCGCCCGCCGCCCCGAGCCCGGGGCCGGCGGCTGCGCCGGTGGCGCGGGCCGCCCCGGGGGCGGTCCTGGACCTGGCCCGGTGGTTCCCGGGCGGGATCTCCCCGGGGCTGGTGTGGGCGGTGGACGCGGTGCCCGGCGGCGATGCCCGCGCGGGCACGGTGGCGCGGGCCGGAGCGGCCATCCGCTACACCGCCCCGGCCGCCGCCGGCGCCCACCTGGTGAGCGCGGCTCCGGTCGCCGGGGGAGCGCCGGTGGCCTGGGCCGCGGTGCTGGTGGGGGCGGTCCCGGACCTGCCGCCGGGCCCGGCGGCGAACGTCAAGGAGCTGCCCTACCTGGCCCGGGGCGACGCCGGCGGCGACGACACCTACGCCATCCAGCGGGCCCTCGACGCGGTGGCCGGCACCGGCGGCACGGTGCTGGTCCCGGCCGGCACCTACCGCATCAATACGGTCGCCAACGCCAACCGGGGGCTGGTCATCGGCGGGAGCCTGACCCTGCGCCTGGCCCCGGGCGCCACCCTCAAGGCCATCCCCAGCCCCAGCGCCAGCTCCACCATCCTTTCCGTGGCCGGCGCCGCCGACGTCGCCATCCAGGGCGGCACCCTCCTGGGGGACCGCTCCGCCCACCCCGGCTCCGCCGGCGAATGGGGAATGGGCCTGGCCATCCAGGGCTCCCGGCGGGTGACGGTGTCCGGGGTGACGGCGCGGGACTGCTGGGGGGACGGGTTCTACGTCGCCGGCTCGGGGGACGTGACGTTCGACGCGGTGCTGGCCGACCACAACCGCCGCAACGGCCTGTCCGTCATCAGCTGCCAGACCCTCACGGTGCGCGGCTCGGTGTTCCGGGACTCCCAGGGCACGGACCCGCAGGACGGCCTGGACATCGAACCCAACCCCGGCGATTCGGTGACCGGCGTCCTGATCACCGGCTGCCTGTTCGCGGACAACGCCGGCAACGGCCTGGAGGACGGTGTCCCGGACAGCAACTCGGGCCGGGCCTTCATCACCCAGGTGAGCCTCGACGGCAACGCCTCCGCCGGCAACGGGCGGGGGCCGGCGCCGAGCGGCGACCGCGTGGGCATCCGCATCTCCAACAGCCCGGGCACCCAGGTCACCCGCAACGTCGTCATGGCCAACGCCCGCATGGGCATCTACCTGCGCAACAACGCCGACGGCTCCCTGGTGCAGGGCAACACGGCCGCCTTCAACGCCGGCGACGGGATCGCCCAGGCGGCGTGCCGGGACAACCGCATCGTCGCCAACCGGGTGGTGGGCAACGCGGGGCATGGCATCTCCTCCAGCCACTGCGGCGGCGGCACGGTGAGCGCCAACACGCTGGCCGGCAACGCCATGGGGCCCTGAACGGGCTGCGCCGGATCTGGAAAAATCAGTATTGATCTTGCGCAAATGTCGTTCAAATCCTATGTTTCATCAAGTCTCGCAGCCCATATCGCACCCAATGACCCGGCGCCGCGCGGAGGCCTGATCGGTGGTGCCACGAGGAGCCGCTCCGCATGCGCGAGTGCCTGTACCTGATCCGCTTCGACGACATCTGCCCGACCATGCGCTGGGACACCTGGGATGCGCTCGAGGCGCACCTGGACCTCCTGGGCCTGCGCCCCATCCTGGCGGTGGTGCCGGACAACCGCGACCCCAAGCTGGTGGCGGGCCCGCCCCGGGCCGACTTCTGGGAACGGGTGCGCCAGTGGCAGGCCAAGGGCTGGACCATCGCCATGCACGGCTACCAGCACCGGTACGTGACCCGGGAGGCCGGCATCATCGGCCTGAACCGCCGCAGCGAATTCGCCGGCCTGCCCCGCCACGAGCAGGAGCGCAAGCTTTCCGCGGGGCTGGCGATCTTCCGGAAGCAGGGGGTGCGGGTGGACGCCTGGGTGGCGCCGGCCCACTCCTTCGACCGCACCACCGTGGACCTGCTGGTGGGCCTGGGCATCACCGTCATCAGCGACGGTTTCTGGCACCTGCCGTTCACGGACCACGGGCGGGTCACCTGGGTGCCCCAGCAGATCTGGCATTTCATCCCGAGGCCGGCGGGCGTCTGGACCGTCTGCAGCCACCCCAACGCCTGGGACGCCGCCGGCCTGGACCACTACATGGCGGACCTGGAGCGGTATTCCGACCGCATCGCCACCCTGCCCCAGGTGCTGGAGCGCTACGGCTCCCGCTCCCCGTCCATGGGGGACCGGATCACCGGCTGGTTCGAGACCCACTGGCGGCACGGCCTGCGCCAGCGGCTCGCCCGCGCCGTGAAGGCCGGGCTGCGCATGGAGGGCCGCCAGGCATGAGCCCACCCGCGTCCCTTCCCCCGCCCGGCGCCCGCCATGGCTGAAAAGACCCGCGTGCTGTTCCTGATCCCGTCCCTGGCCGCCGCCGGGGCCGAGCGCCAGCTGTGCGAACTGGTCCGCAACATGGACCCGCAGCGCTTCGAGGTCCACGTGGCGGTCTTCTACGACCCGGTCGACTGCCGCGGCGGCGACCTCACCCCGGACATCGCCGGGCTCCCCCACGTCCGCCTGCACAGCCTGCACAAGCGGCGGGGCCTGGCGGGGTGGCTGGTGGCGCTGCCGCGGGCGCTGCGCCTGGCCCGCCGGATCGACCCGCACATCCTGCACGGCTACCTGGACGGCAACCTGGCGGCCCTGGCGGCGGGGCTGCCCCTGCGCAAGCCCCTGGTGTGGGGCATCCGGGCCACCGTCACCGATCCCGCCCAGCTCAGCCGCCTGGCCCTAGGCGTGTTCCGGGCCACCCTCTGGAGCTCCAGGTTCGTGGACCTGGTGATCTTCAACTCCCACGCGGGGCTCGCCAACCACGTGGCCCTGGGGCTGCGCGCTCCCCGCCGCATGGTGATCCCCAACGGCTTCGACATGGTCCGGTTCCGCCCGGACCCGGAGGCCGGCGCCCGGCTGAAGGCAGCCTGGGGCTTCCCGGCCGGCACCCCCCTGGTGGGCATCGTCGGGCGCCTGAACCCGGTCAAGGACCACCCCACCTTCCTGCGCGCCGCCGCCAGGCTGGCCAAAGTGCGCCCGGACCTGCGCTTCGTCTGCGTCGGGGTTGGCCCCGCCGCCTACGCGGAACGGCTCCAGGAGCTGGCCCGCAGCCTGGGCCTCGGCGACCGGGTCCGGTGGACCGGGAGCGCCGGCGACATGCCGGCGGTCTACAACGCGCTCGCCCTGCTGATGCTCACCTCCACGGACGAGGGCTTCCCCAACGTGATCGGGGAGGCCATGGCCTGCGGGGTGCCCTGCGTGGCCACCCGGGTGGGCGACGCGGCGCTGCTCATCGGCGACACCGGCCGGGTGGTTCCCGCCGGGGACGACGAAGCCCTGGCCGGAGGCGCCCTGGAGCTCCTGGAGGAGACCCCGGGCGCGAGGCTGGCCCGCAGCGCGGCGGTGAGCGAGCGCATCCGGGCCGCCTTCAGCTGCCAGGCCCTGGCCCGGACCACCGAGACCGCCCTGCTGGGCCTGCTGGCCGGGACTCCGCTCCCGGCGGGAGGGAGCAAATGATGGACATCGCCTTCCTCGTCACCTCCCTGGACCGGGGCGGCGCCGAGACCCAGCTGGTGCGCATCGCCACCACCCTGCGCCGGCGCGGCTGGCGGGTGGGGGTCCTCACCCTGATGCCCTCCGACGCCCTGAAGCAGGACCTGGACGCGGCGGAGATCCCCTGCGTGCCGTGCCTGGACGCCCGGGACCGCATCCCCTGGCGGTCCGCCGTGCGCCTGTACCGGCAGCTGCGCCGGTGGCGCCCGGTGGTCCTGGCAACCTTCAATTTCCCCGCCGACGTCTTCGGCCGCATCTGCGGGCGGCTGGCGGGGGTGCCCGCCATCGTCTCCGCCGTGGGCACCACCCACATCAAGACGTCCCTGCGGCGCCGGTTCTACCGCTGGTCGGAGTTCCTGATCGCCCGGACCGTGGCCAACTCCAAGGCCGCCGCCATGGCCATGACGGCCCGGAGGATCCTCACTCCGGCCAAGACCCAGGTCATCCCCAACGGGCTGGACTTCGCCGCCTTCGACCGGCTGCCGTCCCGGGAGGAGCTGCGGGCCGGGCTGGAGGTGCCGGAGGCGGAATTCCTCTGGGTGGCGGTGGGCAACCTGCGCCCGGCCAAGGACTACCCGAACCTCCTCAACGCGGCGGCGCGCTGCGTCGCCCTCGGCGGCGCGTTCCGGCTCCAGGTGGTGGGCGAAGCCCAGCCCGGCCCCGGGCGCAACGCCATGGCCGTCCCCCACCACGAGGTCCTGCGCCAGCGGGTCGGGGAACTGGGCCTGGAGGGGACGGTCCAGTTCCTGGGCGGGCGCGGGGACGTGCCCCGGATCCTCAAGGCCGCCGACGGTTTCGTGCTGTCCTCGGCCTGGGAGGGCATGCCCAACACCGTGATGGAGGCCATGGCCTCGGGCCTGCCGGTGGTGGCCACCGACGTGGGCGACGTGCGGGAACTGGTGGAGGACGGCGCGACCGGATGGGTGGTCCCCCCCGGCGACCCCCAGGCCCTGGCGGAACGGATGCTGGCCGTGATGGCCATGGACCCGGAGGAGCGCCTGGCCATGGGCGCCCGGGGCCGGGAACGGGTGCACGCCGGGTACGACAACGAGCGGGTGGTGGACCGGTGGGAGGACCTGTTCCGCGACCTGGTGAACCGGAAGGTACCGGACCATCTCCTGCCCAACCACCGCCCGCCGGTGACCTCCGGCGCGTGATCGTGCGGGCCCCGGACGTTCGCCCTGGTGGGTCGCCGCCGGCAGAGCCGAGGTCGACGGGAGGGCAGAGGCGGTGGAGGTGGGGTGGTGTCGGCACCCTTGCCCCCCGCTGGTGATGGGCGGCAGGTTGTGGTTCCGGGCTCTCCGGGTTGGCCCAAGGTCCAGAGGGCTCGCCTCGAGTGGGGCCCGGGTCCTTCTGCTTCGCGCCGACCCTTGATACTAAGTAGCGTTCAAACAGATAGAAGTTATCCAGTCAAAGCCGGTCATGATTCGAGTTCTTTCGTGGTCGGACTCCAGGGCCCGTAGCCCCATGCAGAGGGTGTCCGACACGGCCTTCATGCCCTTGAAAACGGTATTGGCAAACCAGGCTTCCCGAAGCGCCTTCCAGATGTGTTCGGCGGGGTTCAACTCCGGACTGTAGGGTGGCAGGAACAGGATCCGCATATTGGCAGGCACTTCCAGGGCTTCGGCGATGTGCCAACCCGCCTGGTCCATGATCATGAGGATGAACTCACCAGGGTGGCGATCCGCGACCAGAGCCAGGAACAGGGACATGGTTTCCGCGGTCACAAAGGGCAGGACCAGGCTGTCCATTTCCCCGTCGTGGGGGCTAACCGCGGAAAAGGCATAGGTGAACTCGCGCAGCAAGCGTGCTCCGACGATTGGACGAATCCCTTTGGGCGCCCAACAACGTCTGGGGTCTCCCAGGAGGCCAAAGCGGCCTTCGTCCTGGAACATCAGCCTGACGGTCCGTCCCAGCCGGGCCTGACGTTCAACTTCATCCCGGACTTCGGTTATGAGTTTTTTTAAAGGCGGCCTGCGCCGCCGGGTCGGCCTTGGGATGCCGCGGCCGGGGCACGATCTTCCGCCAGCCCCAGCGCTCAAGCATGCGGTAGATGGTGGTCTTGGCCACGGAGTGCCCGACCCGGGCTTCGAAAGCGGCCTTGATCTCATTGGCATTCAGGATCCCGCCTGCTTCCGCCTTCACCAAAAAGGGGTGAAGGAAAGCCGCTTCGTCCGCGACGCTCAGGTATTGGTTCCGCCGTCCCCCCTTGGCCTTCAGTTCGAAGATCGTGTCCCCCTCTTTGGCCCACCGAGAGTGGATGACATGCACCGTGGCCGTAGACCACCCCAACAGGCGGGCGATCTCGGCGGCCGTACTTCCCAGTGTGGCTCGGATCAGAACGCACTGGATCCGCTGGAACTCCGGACGTCCTTTGGCCTTCTTCAGGCGTTCGGCCAGAGCATTGATCGTTATTCGGTCGGGGGCGATGAGGGTCTTCATCCCAGCTCCTTGGGCTCTGGGATAAAGATAGGTTCTAATTTTTTGAACGCAACTTAGTATGAGTCTGGGGGGCGTTGCCAACATTGCCGACGAACCCATGGCTGGATGAACCGGTTCCGCCGCAGTGTCCGGGACGGCCGCCGCTCCCTGGCCATGACCGCTTCTCCGCCGATAGGCCAACGACCGGAGATTCAGAGGAGCCTACCGGAAAGGTCTAAGTCGGGTTGACAAGATTTATTTATTGTTTATATTTTTTCCTGAATTTGCCCCCAGGGCCAAAGCTCCCTATTGAATTTTAATTCATGGGGCCGTGCATCCATCCACTTTCAGGGGAATCCCATGCTTCCAAACCTCTCAACCAAGGCAACGCTCAGCCTGCTGCTCGCCACTGGTGCCCTCTACGCCGCGAGTCCGGGCTCCGGCAACAGTAACAACGGACCCGGTTTCTCCGTCACTTACGCACCCTCGGACGGTTCACGTGGTTTCAGCTTGCAGAATCCACAGTTTTTCGATCTGTTTCTGTCCGGCCTGGGCACCGCTGGCAGAACCATGTCTTTGGGGAGCGGTCTCGGGAACACGCTTACCGTCGTGGCAAACAGTTCCAGGGCTTACGGTGCCGCGGACTTCCCGGGGACGGTCGTGATCACTTTCACGGGTGATGAGGGTGTTTCTGCTCAGGGAACTTTGGGGCCGATCAACTTGACGGTGACCAAAGTCAACTTCTTGTCCGGCGGGACCGCACCATCCACGGGTCTGGCCGATGCATCAGGCGCCAGCACGGATGGGGCGCAGGCATCCGGGAGCGGCGGGCCGGTGATCCTCCAGTTCACGGTTGACGGGCTGAGTGATGTTTCAAGCAATGCTTTCGCCGCGGGCACCCAGCAAATCTCCGCGACGCCCGCTGCTTTGGCCCATCCCGGCTACACGGTGGCCACGTCTGGCTTCCCGAGCGACTACACCTTGGCCCCGGGTCTCAACCTGATCGCGCCGGGACTCAACCTGCCAAGCCTCATCCTGAATCCCCCCAATTCCAAGGTGAAATCCTTGCGGGGCGTGTTCTGGTTCTGGCTGCCTTGGACTGAGTCCTCGGATGATGTCTCAGCAAGTCTTGACGCGGGCATAACCGGGAACGTCATCGATATCAACTACACCCCCAATGACACCGCGAATGTGCTCGTTCTGGGGGGAACCCGAATGATGCCGGCCAGGGAGGATTGGTGGGATTTGACCATGACCCAGGGCGAAAATCCCATCGAAGGCGTCCAGATGTCCTACTCCACCGAGCAGGTGGCGGCACAAGGGATGAGGTGAATCCCTGGTCTTGAACCGCCCGTGCACTGGGATCCATTGCCGGGGATGCGCCGCCGAATCCCCTGGCCCGGCGACCGGACGGACCCTCAGGTCCGACCGGCCGCTACCAGCCCCATGGCCGAGAGGATCACGGCGTTCACTTGGTGCACGTCGTACTTGGCGATGGCGTATTGCCGCCCGGCCACGCCCATGCGCGCCGCCAGGCCCGGGTCGTCCAGGAACCGCTCCATGGCCTGGGCCAGGGCCCCGGCGTCCTTCGCCGGCACCAGGAACCCGGTCTGCCCCGGGATGACGGTCTCCCGGCAACCGGGGACGTCGGTGGTGACCACGGCCCGGGCGCAGGCCATGGCCTCCAGCACCGAGCGCGGCGTGCCTTCCCCGTGGCTGGGCAGGACGAACACGTGGGCCTCCGCCAGGAAGGGCCGCACGTCCTGGGTGGCGCCCCGGTAGTCCAGGGACCCCTCCCGGACCCACTGGTCCACCAGCTCCCGGGGCAGGCCGGACGGATTGGAGTCGAACGGGCCCACCAGCACGAACCGGGCCTCCGGGTGGCGGGCCCTGACCCGGCGCGCCGCCTCGGCGAATTCCGGCACGCCCTTGTCCCGGGACACCCGCGCCACCATGAGGAAGGTCGTGGGCCCGGGCGGCAGGGGCGCCGGGGCGAACTGGGCCAGGTCGACCCCGGAGCCGTTGATGAGGGTCACCCGGCAGCCGGGGGCCAGGAGGTGGTGGGACTCGAAGAAGGCGCGGTTGTCCGGGTTCTGGAAGAACACCCCTTCGGTCCTGGCCAGGCCCAGCCGGTAGAGCGCCCTGGCCACCCACGCCAGGGCCTGCCCGGGCACGTCCCGGGCCTCCAGCGCCGAACCGGCGCCGGTGATCATGGCGTAGCGGTGGGGCACGCCGGCCCAGGCGGCCGCGAGGGTCCCGTAGATGACCGGCTTGATGGTGTAGCTCAGCAGCACATCCGGGCGGAGCTCCCGGAACAACGCCGCCAGGGCGCGCAGGCAGCGCAGGTCGGCCACCGGGTTGAGCCCGGTGCGGCCCAGGGGCACCGCCCGGAACGCCACCCCCATGGCCGCCAGCTCGGCCTGCACCGCGCCGGGCTCCTCGCCCAGGCTGAGCACCGGGTCGACCTCGGGGGCCAGGGCGGTGACCTGGTGGCCCTCGGTCACCATGGCCTGGAGCATGGCGCCCCGGAAGCGCACCAGGGACGGCGCGAACCCGCCGAACACGGCGATCTTCATTCCCGTCTCCGGAACCGTCCGCCGGGGCCGGCGCGGGAGGTCACCGCTCCTGCTCCAGGTACCAGGCCAGCGCCTCGTCCAGGCCGCGCTTCACGTCGTACTCCGGCTCGTAGCCCAGGAGCCGCGCCGCCTTGCCGATGTCCGCCTGGGAATGGGCGATGTCGCCGTCCCGGAGCGGGCCGTGGCGGGGTCTGGCCGCGGCCGCCTGGGGATAAATCCGGGCCAGCCCGTCCCGGATCATCCGGAACAGCTGGTTCAGGGTGGTGCGCCCGCCGAAGGCCACGTTGTACACCTGCCCGGCGGCCTCCGGGCCGGCGGCGGCGGCCAGCAGGTTGGCCTGGACCGCGTTCTGGACATAGCAGAAGTCGCGGCTGTGCTCCCCGTCGCCGTTGATGACGCACTCGGCCCCCCGCAACATGCGGGCGATCCAGAGGGGGATCACCGCGGCATAGGGCCCCTCCGGGTCCTGGCGCCGGCCGAACACGTTGAAGTAGCGCAGGCCGATGATCCGCATCCCGTAGCAGCGGCCGAAGACCTTGGCGTAGAGCTCGTTCACCGCCTTGGTCACGGCGTACAGGGACAGGGGCTCGCCCGTGCGGTCCTCCTCCTTGGGCAGGCCCGGGTGGTCGCCGTAGACGGCGCTGGAGGACGCGTAGACGAACCGGGATACGCCGGCGTCCCGGCCGGCCACCAGCAGGTTGACGAACCCGTCCACGTTGGACTGGTGGGCGCCGATGGGATCGGCGATGGACCTGGGCACCGAGCCCAGGGCCGCCTGGTGCAGGACCACCTCCACCCCTTCGCAGGCCCGGCGGCAGTCCTCCAGGCTGCGGATGTCCCCGCGGATGAAGGTGAAGCGCCGCCAGGCCGCGGCCGGGACGGCAGCCTGCACCTCGTCCAGGTTGGCCTGGCGGCCGGTGGAGAAATTGTCCAGCCCGGTGACCCGCTGGCCGCGCTCCAGGAGCGTCTGCAGCAGGTTGGAACCGATGAACCCCGCCGCCCCGGTGACCAGCCAGGTCCGGGGCGCGGCTTCCAGGTCGGCGAACACGGCGTCCAGTCTCATGGCGTCACAGGCTCCAGGTCCAGGATCCCCTGGGGGAAATGGGAGCCGGCGAAGGCGGACTTCACGTCCACCAGCACCGCCTTGGGGTTGAGGCATTCCAGCAGGCGGTCCAGGCCCGCCTGCTGGAACCGGGCGTGGTTCACCGCGTAGACCAGCGCGTCCAGGTCCTGGAAATCCTCCAGGGGCGAGAGCTGGATGCCGTATTCCCGGCGCGCCCCCTCCGGGTCCGCCAGGGGGTCGTGGACCAGGGGCGCCACCCCGAACTGCTTCAGTTCGTGGACGATGTCCGGCACCTTGCTGTTGCGGATGTCGTGCACGTCCTCCTTGAAGGTCAGGCCGAGGATGCCGACCCGCGCCTTCTTGACCTGGATCATCTGCTGGATGAGCAGCTTCACCACCTTCTGGCCGACGAAGGCGCCCATCCCGTCGTTGATCCGCCGCCCGGCCAGGATCACCTGCGGGTGGTAGCCCAGCTCCTCGGCCTTGGTGGTGAGGTAGTACGGGTCGACGCCGATGCAGTGGCCCCCCACCAGGCCCGGGGAGAAGCCCAGGAAGTTCCACTTGGTCCTGGCCGCGGCCAGCACCTCGCAGGTGCGGATGCCCAGCCGGTCGCAGATGATGGCCAGCTCGTTCATCAGGGCGATGTTGATGTCCCGCTGGGTGTTCTCGATCACCTTGGCGGTTTCCGCCACCTTGATGGAGGAGGCCAGGTGGATCCCCGCCGGGATGATGGCGCCGTAGAACGCGGCGATGGTCCGGCGGCTCTCCTCGTCCTGCCCGGAGACGATCTTGATGATCCGGTCCACGGTGTGGACCTTGTCGCCCGGGTTGATGCGCTCCGGGGAATAGCCGAGCTTGAAGTCGGTCCCGCACGCGAGGCCGGACGTCTGCGCCAGGATCGGGCCGCAGATCTCCTCCGTGACCCCCGGGAACACCGTGGACTCGTACACCACGATGGCGCCTTTGCCCAGCACGCGGCCGATGGTCTCGGAGGCCCGGATCACCGGCCCCAGGTCCGGCCGGTTCCAGCCGTCCACCGGCGTGGGCACGGCGACGATGAAGAAATCGGTCCCGCGCAGGGCCTCCGGGTCGGCCGTGATGTCCAGGGAGGTGTCGCGCAGGGCGTCCGGGCCGACCTCGCTGGTGATGTCGATGTGGTCCCGCAGTTCCTGGACCCGCTTCCGGTTGATGTCGAAACCGACCGCCCCCTGGAATTTCCTGGCGACCTCCAGGGCCAGGGGCAACCCCACATAACCGAGACCGACGATGGCGACGCGCATAGGGAGTTCCTAGAATGGGGACGCGAGGATCGCGTCGGTGACGCTGATGACGAGGCTTCCGGCTGGGTTGGCGCCGCCCAGGGTGACGGCGGGAGCCACGGCGACGCCCCACGGGAAGGCCAGGGATGCGGGCAGAGTGCCCGGGACGATGGAACCGGTGCCGGCCACCCCCACGAGGGTGGTGACGTTGCCCGCCGGGGTCACCAGGCGCACGGTCTGGTTGTAGGTGTCCGCCACGTAGAGGTTGCCAGTGGCCGGGTCCACCGCCAGGTTGGCCGGACGGTTGAACAGGGCTGCGCCGCCAATGCCATCAGTGTTCCCCGATACGCCCGGGCTGCCGGCCAGGGTACTCACCAGCCCGCCCGGCGTGACCAGGCGGATGGTGTGGTTGTAGGTGTCGGCTACGTAGATGTTGCCGTAGGTTGCGGTATTGGCGGGGTTGGTGTCGACCGCCAGGGCGAAGGGCAGGTTGAACAGCGGCGACCCTTCGGAGCTGTCGGTGCTGCCGGTGGTCAGGGGCGTCCCGGCCAGGGTGCTGACGGTGCCGTCGGGGGTCACCTTGCGGATGGTGCTGTTGTAGGTGTCCGCCACGTAGGCGTTGCCGGCGCCGTCCACCGCGACGCCCAGGGGATGGTTGAAGAGCGGCGCAGGGGAGTCGGAACTTCCGGAGGTGCCCGGGGTTCCGGCCAGCGTGGTGACCGTGCCGCCCGGGGTGATCCTGCGGATGGTGGAGTTGTTCACGTCGGCCACGTAGACGTCGCCGAAGGTGGCGGAATTGGCGGGATTGTCGTCCACCGCCACGGCGTTGGGGGAGTTGAAGGTGGCCGGACCGGGGGTGCTGTCAGCGCTTCCCGAGGCGCCGGTGCCGGCCAGGGTGGTCACGTCCCCGGCGGGGGTGATGACCCGGATGGCGTTGTTCCAGGAGTCCGCCACGTAGACGTTGCCGGCGGTGTCCACGGCCAGGCCGTTGGGGTTGTTGAAGGTCGCGGAGGCGCCGTTGGCGTTGTCCATCCCCGGGCTGCGGGGCTTCCCGGCCAGGGTGGCGGTGCTGGTGGCGGTGGTGGGCGGCGTGCCGGGGGTGACCGGGATGGTCCGGATGGTGTCGTTGTCCTGGTCGGTCACCACCAGTTCGCCGGAGGGGTCGAAGGTCACCCCGGTGGGGAAGTCGAACAGGGCGGCGGTGCCGGTCCCGTCCGCGCTGCCCGAATGTCCGGCGTTGCCGGCGAAGGTGGACAGTGCCCCCGAGGCCAACAGGCGGATGGTGCTGTTGGAGGTGTCGGCCACGTAGACGTTGCCGGAAGCGTCCACCGCCACGCCCATGGGATTGTCCAGGCTGCCGGGGGTGCCGTCGGCAGTGCCGGGGGACCCCGCGGTCCCGGCCACGGTGCTCACCACGCCGGCGGAGGTGATCAGGCGGATGGTGGCGTTGCCGGTGTCGGCCACGTAGAGGTCGCCGGAAGTGTCCGCCGCCAGGGCCTGGGGGTGGTTGAAGGTGGCCTGGGTGGGGGGCCCGGTGGTGGTGTCGGCGGAACCCGGGGTCCCGGCCTGCCCCGCCAGGGTGCTGACGGTGACCGTCGCTCCGATCCCTGTGATCTCGCGGATGGTGCTGTTGCCCGTGTCGGCCACGTAGACGGTGCCGTGGGAATCCACCGCCACGCCCGTGGGATTGTAGAAGCTCGGCGTGCCGCCGGAACTGTCGACGCTGCCGCTGGTCCCGGTCCCCGCCAGGGTGGTGACGGTGGCCACGCCTCCGGAGACGGTGATCAGGCGGATGTTGTCGTTGCCGGTATCGGCCACGTAGATGTTGTGGTAGGTCGATAGGCCCGAATTATTGTCCACCGCGATGCCGGTCGGGCCGTTGAACAGGGCCGGCGCGTCGGAACGGCCGGTCAGGTCGGCCGTGCCGGCCAGGGTGGTCACCGCGCCGCCGGGGCTGATCATGCGGATGGTGTTGTTGTAGCGGTCGGCCACGTAGAGGTTGCCCGCGTCATCCATGGCCGAGCTGGCGGGCCCGAAGAACCGGGCTCCGGAAGTGCCGTCCAGGTTGCCGACGCCGGACGGTGTGCCGGCGAAGACCGCCAGGGAGCCGTCCACCACCCGGGTCGCGGCCGACACGGACGTGCCGGCCAGGTTGGTGACGGTCAGGGTGTAGGTGGTGCTGGCGGCGGGGGACACGGCGGCCGCCGTGCCGCTGGTGACGGCGCCCACGCCGTGGTCCACGGCGCCGGTGCCGCCGGTGAAGGTGCCGGTGACGGTCACCTGGGTTCCCCCGGGACCGCTGCTGGGGGGGGAAGCCGTGAAGCTGGCCAGGGACGGCGGAGCGACGATGGCGCTGGAGCCGGTCCCGGGCGCCGAGGCCGTGCCGGCGGCGTTGTTCGCCACCACGCTGAAGCCCACCGTGCCGCTGGCCCCGGCGGTGAAGGTGATGCTGTCGCCTCCCGCTCCGGCGGTGACCGTGCCGCCGGTGACGGTCCAGGCGTAGGTGCTCCCGGTCTGGGCCGGCACCGAGGCGGTGTAGCCGCCCTGGCCGGCGGTGACGTCGGCCGGGGCCGCGACCACCGGCGTGACCGGCGCCGCCACGATGGCGCTGGAGGCGGTCCCCGGCGCCGAGGTGGCGCCGGCGGCGTTGCTCACCGCCACGCTGAAGCCCACCGCGCCGCTGGCCCCGGCGGTGAAGGTGATGCTGTCGGTCCCCGCTCCGGCGGTGACGGTGCCGCCGGTGACGGTCCAGGCGTAGGTGCTCCCGGCCTGAACCGGCACCGAGGCGGTGTAGCCGCCCTGGCCGGCGGTGACGTCGGCCGGGGCCGTGACCACCGGCGTCACCGGTTCGGTCACGATGGCGCTGACGGCGGTCCCCGGCGCCGAGGCGGTGCCGGCGGCGTTGCTCACCACCACGCTGAAGCCCACCGCGCCGCTGGCACCGGCGGTGAAGGTGATGCTGTCGCTGCCCGCGCCGGCGGTGACGGCGCCGCCGGTGACGGTCCAGGCGTAGGTGCTCCCGGCCTGGGCCGGCACCGAGGCGGTGTACCCGCCCTGGCCGGCGACGACGTCGGCCGGGGCCGTGACCACCGGCGCCGCCGGCGCCGCCACGATGGCACTGGAGGCGGTCCCCGGCGCCGAAGCGGTGCCGGCGGCGTTGCTCACCACCACGCTGAAGCCCGCCGTGCCGCCGGTCCCGGCGGTGAAGGTGATGCTGTCGCTGTCCGCACCGGCCGTGACGGTGGCGCCGGTGACGGTCCAGGCGTAGGTGCTCCCGGCCTGGGCCGGCACCGAGGCGGTGTAGCCGCCCTGGCCGGCGGTGACGTCGGCCGGGGCCGTGACCACCGGCGCCGTCGGGTCCGCCACGATGACGCTGGAGGCGGTCCCCGGCGCCGAGGCGATGCCGGCGGCATTGGTCACCACCACGCTGAAGCCCACCGTGCCGCTGGCACCGGCGGTGAAGGTGATGTTGTCGCTTCCTGCGCCGGCGGTGACCGTGGCGCCGGTGACGGTCCAGGCGTAGGTGTTCCCGCTCTGGGCGGGCACCGTGGCCGTGTAGCCCGCCTGGCCGGCGGTGACGTCGGCCGGGGCCGCGATCACCGGCATCGCGGGCGCAGCCGCCGTGGAGACCGGGGCGGTCGATTGGCTGCTTGAGCCCCCACCCCCGCCGCAGGCCCCCAGAAGGGCGAGTCCCAGAACCACCGCGGCGGCCGAAAACCGGGACGGCCACCGGGCACACCTTTCCTTAGGCAGCCTGGAGCGTGCCATTGGACCTCCTGAAGCAGGGGACGGATCGGGCGAACAGGGTTATGCAGTTGACAACTTAAATGTTGAATATTTAGTTGTCAACCCACTCGAGTAAAAATTTTTCGTTAAAATCCCCTTACATATCATAAGTTGAATAGTAAAAAATCACGAGAACATATCATAATTTCATCATTTTTAACAATTAATTAATTCAAATTCCCATCCCTGTGCCCCCCGGACTCCTCCCCGATCGATCCGATGGAACCTGCCAGGCGGATCCGGGCGTTCGCTCCCGGGTTGCGCCGGCCTGCACCCTGGCGGGAGGACGAACCAGAAGCCAAGCCCGGGGCGGCGTCCAGGCGCCGCGGCTGGCCACCCGCCACCGTACCCGAACGGGCCCGGATCCCTCCCCTGGGTCCATGCCCTCCGGGAAAGAAATTTGAAATTCATTACCAACTGGGCCGGGGTTGCCTTCCTGGCTGGCGGGTTCCGGAGCGGCTCCTGGAACTCCAGCCGCCGCGCCTCGAAAGTCCATGCAGCCGAAAGCTTTCCATCCGGCAGTCCGCCCGGAATAATACCAGGGCAGGACACAGCCAGAGGCCCCCATGCACATCACCATCCTCGGCGCCGGCAGGATGGGTACTCCCATTGCCCGCAACCTCATGGAATCGGGCCACCGGATCTGCGTCTACAACCGTTCCGCCGGCAAAGTGACCGGCCTGGCCGGGGCTGGCGCGCGGGTGGCCGCCACGATCGCCGAGGCGGTGGGGGAAACCCAGGTGGCCCTGACCATGGTTGCCGGCGACGCCGCCGAGGAAGCCGTCACGTTCGGCCCCGGCGGCCTGCTCCAGCACCTCCCCGCCGGCGCCATCCACCTGTGCATGAGCAGCATCGGCGTGGAGACCTCCCGGCGCCTGGCCGCCGCCCACCGGGAAGCCGGCCAGGGTTATGTGGCGGCGCCCGTGCTGGGCAGTCCCAGCTTCGCCCTGGCCCGGCACCTGTGGATCCTGGCCGCGGGGCCGGACCTCCAGGTGAATCGTTGTCTGCCGGTGCTGGAGTGCCTCGGACGGGGGATCACCCGGATCGGCCCGCGCCCGGAATTGGCCCACGCCCTCAAGCTGGGGGCCCATGCCTTCACCCTGGCGGTGGTGGAAATCCTGGCGGAAGTCCTGGCCTTCGCCGAGAAGGCAGGCTACCCGCCTTCGGAGTACCTGCGCATCCTCAACCTGGGACTGTTCAAGTCGCCACTGCTGGACGCCTTCGGCGGCTTCATGGTGCGTCATGACCACGCGCCCATGGACCTGACCCTGGACCAGGCGGAGCTGGGCATGGTGGCCCTCCTGCAGGCGGCCGAGGCGTTCCAGGCGTCCATGCCCCTGGCGGAACCTCTGCTGGAGGAGGTGCGGGAGGCCCAGGCCCGCAACCTGGGCGCCCTGGACCTGACGGCCCTGTCCCGGCTGCACCGCCAGGAGGACGGGCTGGAGCCCGGGCCCAAGCCCCGGCACCGGACCAGGTTCGCGGGAGTTCCGGCCCCGCCCGGGCGGGATCACGCACCAGCCGGCGCACCTTCGCCACCCCACTTGCCTCCTGCCGCGGCCCCGGCCCCGCCTCACGCGGCCCAGGCTCCGCCTGACGCGCCCCTGGCCCCGCCTCACGCGCCCCTGGCCCCGCCTCACGCGGCCCCGGCCCCGCCTCCCGCGGCCCCGGCCCCGCCTCCCGCGGCCCCGGCCCCGCCTCCCGCGGCCCCGGCCCCGCCTCACGCGGCCCCGGCCCCGCCTCACGCGGCCCCGGCTCCGTCTCCCGCGGCCCCGGCTCCGTCTCCCGCGGCCTCGGCTCCGCTTCCCGCGGCCCAGGCTCCGCCTCCCGCGGCCCCGGCTCCGCTTCCCGCGGCCCGGCCGGCGGAGGCGTCCAGAAACCCCGTGGTCCAGGAGCCTCCGCGGCCGGCCGCGCCGCCTGCCCCGGCGCCTTCCCCTCTTCCCGCCCCGGGGCGGCCCCCTGGCGGCCAGCCCGGCTACCCAGCCCGGGACGGGAACCTGGAAATGGTCCTGGACCTGTGGCGCACGACCCATTTCCAGGCTCAGAAAGGCATCATCTGGGCCTGGGTGGACGGCCGCCGCTACGCCACTTCATGGGCCGGGCTGGAGGCTGTCGAGCACGCCCTGCCCCAGGTAATGTTCGTGCGCATCCAGTCGGACACGCTGCTCCTGCCCCAGGCGGTGCTGGAACTCCGGCCCCTGCTGGGCGGCCGGGCCCGGGTCTCGGTGGCCGGGGGGGTCAAGCTGACGGCCTCCCGGGGCGGAGCCAGGCGGCTCAAGTTCCTCCTGGGCCTTTGACAAGGGCCGCCCAGGCGGGCGGCCCTTGCCGGGATGCGCGGGGCCGGGTCAGTTACCGCCGGCGTTACCGCTTTCCGTGTTGTTGCTCACTGTCAAGCCACTGCCGCCCAGGTTGTCGATGCCCTCGGCTGAACAGGCGCATGGCTACTGGGCATTGTTGGCGACGGTGACGCCGCTCGACGCGGCGATCCCGCCGCCGTTGCTGGAGTAGGTGTTGTATTCGACGTAGTCGCCGGTCGCCCCGCTGGGCTCGGCCTTGATCGCGTCCCCGGCGCAGCCGGTAATGGTGTTGCCCAGGATCAGGAGGTTCGTGGAGGATCGGCTGCCACAGATGTCAATGCCGGTGCCGCCGTACTCGCCGTTCGTAGTCCCGCTGATCGTGTTGTTGAGGATCTGCACATCGGAACAGTTCTGCGCCTCGATGCCGAATCCGCAGTTGGCGCTGCCGGTCAGGAAGGCGTAGACCATGTTCGACATCGTGCCGGTGCTGCCGCTGTTGTCGGGACCGCTCTGGATCAGGCCCCCGTAGGTGCCGTCCGAGTTGTTGTTCATCACGTCGTTGAACACGAAGCAGTAGGTGGCGCGCTGGTTGCTGTTGCACTCGAAGTCGATGCCTGCGGCTGGATTGTGCAGGTTGTGGCTGAGGGTGCTGTCGCGGACGATCAGGTCGTCCACGCCGCACGGGCTCATGCCGTTGCGCCCGTTGGAATTGATGGTGCAGCCGTAGACCAGGATGCTCTTGGCGTTCGTGGTGGCGTAGGTGCCCTCGATGGTGATGCCATCCAGCGGCGCGTTCTCCAGCGTGAGCCCGGCGATGGTGATGTTGCTGCCGGACCAGATCATGATGTCGGCGGCGTTGCCGCCGTTGCTGGGATAGCCACCATCGATGATCGAGGTCGGTCCCGCGCCGATGAAGTTCACGTTCGACGCGCCGTTGACCAGGAAGATGCCACCGCCGCTCGGTGCCTTGCTCGCGTGGATCGCGCATCCAGCAGGGAACTGGAACGTCACGTTGGACGGCACCTCGAACACATACTCGCCGCTGCCGCACGCGACATTGTAGGTTCCGGCCTGGAACTGCACGATGCCACCCGCGCCCATGGCGGACTGGATGTTCGACGTGTCCGTCGATGCGACGCCCGTAGGCGCAGGCACATTGTGGACTGTGGCATTAGCCACGACGTACGGGGTGCCCACGGTGATCGAGAGCGGCGCGCTCTGCGTTCCGTCCGATGCGGTTGCCGTGATGCTGTGGGCGCCGGGAGTCGCAGGTGAAGTGTACAGTGCGGTGTTGCCCCAGTTGTTCGCGCTGCCCATGGCCACGCCGGAATTGACCGTGCCGACTGTGCTGTTGCCTTTAGCGACACCATCCACGGTCCAGGTGACAGCCGTATTGGCCAAGCCAGTAACGGTCGCCGTTATCAATACTGTGCCACCCGCATTTACCGTGCCGTTGATACCCGCATAAGTAGTCGAGTTGGTAAGGGCAACGACCGTGTTGCCACTGGACGCCTGCACCGACACCGCCGTGCTGGCGCTGCTGGTGCCGCTGGCCGCGCTGGTGGCGGTCACCGTGTGGCTGCCCGTGGTTCCCGGCGCCGTGTAGGTGACGGTATTGCCGCTGCCGGTGATCGTGCCCACCGTGCTGCTGCCCCCGGCCACCCCGTCCACCATCCAGGTCACCGCCGTGTTGCTGGTGCCGCCCACCGTGGCGGAGATGGTCACCGTCCCGCCCGGGTTGAGGGTCGCGCTGGCCGGGCTGGTGCTCACCGTCACCGTCACCGTCACCGCCGGCGCCAGCACGCTGATCGCCGCCGAGGCCGACTTGGTGCTGTCGGCCGCGCTGGTGGCCACCAGGGTGTGCGATCCGGCCGCGGCCGGCGCCGTGTAGGTGGCGCTGGCGCCGGTGCCGGTGACCGTGCCCACCGTGCCGTTGCCGCCCGCCGCCCCGTCCACGGTCCAGGTGACGGCCGTGTTGGTCGACCCGCTCACCGTGGCGGTGAACGAGGCGGTGCCGCCCGTGTTCAGGCTGGCCGAACCCGGCGACAGGCTCACCAACACCGGAGCCGAAGCCGGCGCCTGGACGGTGACGCTCGCCGAAGCCGTCTTGGTGCCGTCGGCCGCACTGGTGGCCTTCAGGGTGTGCGATCCGGCCGCAGCCGGCGCGGTGTAGGTGACGGTGTTGCCGGTGCCGGTGAGGGTGCCCACCGTGCTGCTGCCCCCGGCCACCCCGTCCACGGACCAGGTGACCGCGGTGTTGCTGGAGCCGCTCACCGCCGCGGTGAACGAGGCGCTGCCCCCGCTGGCCAGGCTGGCGGAGGACGGCGACAGGCTCACCGACACCGTCGGGGCCGGCGCCGGCGCCACCACCTTCACGGTGGCGGAAGCGGACTTGGTGTTGTTGTAGTCGCTCACCGCCTTGATGGTGTGGGTGCCCGGAGTGCTCGGGGCGGTGTAGGTGGCCGTATTGTAGATGCTGGGGATGGTGCCTACGGAGGAATTGCCCCGGAACACCCCGTCCACGAACCAGGCCACCCAATGATAGGTGGTCCCGGTCACGGTGGCGGTCACCGTGAGGTTGCCTCCGGGCGCCACGGTGCCTGAACTGAGGGCCAGGCTGACGGCGGTGGAGCTGTAGCTGTCCCTGGCGCCAGCCGGCTGGGCCGCGGCCCCGCCTATCAAGGCCAAGGTTGCGGCCGCAGTTGCCAGGTTGGCCGGGCAAAGCCGGGAAACGGCGCGGTACAGAGCTCGAGCGTGCTTGAATGCGTGCATGGTCCTCCTTTTCCCCGGACATGCTTCCGGAGTGGAGCACCGAGGCGAAAATGGCTGTCCCCGGCAGGCCTCGAGCAAAGGCCGGCCAGAACTTCGTTATGTGATTTGTTGGTTGATCCAATCTTTCCGCTGCAACTGATCGGAAGACCAGATATAGAAATTATGGTCCGCCAAGCGGAAAACGCCAGATGTATTTGGTCACTACTTAAGCATTCAGCCCATTTCTCAACGGCGAAAGATGACAATCCCGTCATCCTGATCCAGGGCAATTGGCAAGTCGGTCAGCGATCTATCCCAAAGTCAGAACAGGGATGTAGGCAAAGCATAAATTGATTAAATTAACTTCAAAAAAAAATTCCATATGTCAAATTTAATTTGCAAATGCCTGCATCTGGCGGCCTGGCTGCAGCTTTTTTACCGCCGAACCTGGCCAAGGCCGTTCACAGGCCCGCCGCATCCAGGCCGGAAGCACCCCCGTCGACTTTGGCAAGTGCCTCCGGACCCCGGCCCCATGAGCAGACGCCGGCCCAGAAGCGCTTGCCAAAGCCGGCGGAACGGCCGGGCGATGGCAGGGACCCGAACGCCTAGACTGCCTGGTGGTCCACGAGCGGCACCCGTACCGAGGGCCTGCGGTAACGGGGAAAATAGCCGCCCGGGTCCGGCTCCAGGGTGCCGGCCAGGGCCAGGTAGACTTCCGGGATGATGATCTTGCGGAAGGTCGCGTAGTTGCGGGTCAGCTTGGAGAAGCGCACCTTGAACTGGAACAGGTTGTCCTGGGCGCTCCCCAGGCCTCCGCCCAGGTTGAAGGTGTGGCAGCCCTGCTCCACTCCCCAGAGGCGCACGGCGTTGTTCAGCAGCTTGGCCGGGGACAGGTGGGCGAACTGGTCCAGCGCCCCGCTCAGGAAGCCGTGCACCAGGCCGCCCATCTCCGTGAAGAACATTCCGCCGGTCACCTCGCCGTGGGCGCTGAAGGCGGTGGCCAGGTGGAAGTGGGCGGGATCGGCCTCCCGGAGCCGGAGGAAGAACTCCCGGCGGAAGTAGTAGAAGTTCGACGCGCCCAGGCGTTCCATGGTGGCGTGGTAGGCGGCCACCACCTGGTCCAGGGCGTTCCAGTCGTCGATGCGCACACTGCAGCCGTCCGCCAGCTGGCCCTTGATGAACCGGCGGTTCTGGGAATTGATGCCCTCCCAGCTGCCCTCCGGGTCGCGCAGGTCCAGATAGACCACCGGGCCGTGCACCTGCACATCGCCCACAGCGGCCAGCCCAGGCTCGGGAGCTTCCAGGTAGGGGTTGAGCCGCAGGAAGATGGAGACCACCCCAAGGTCCCGGAGAGCCTGTTCGAGGGCCCGGTGCAGCGCCTCCAGGCGGCCAGGGGCGGTGCAGCCCCAATAGACCGGCGTCGCGTAGCTGTACGGAGACATGGCATCACTGAAGGCCTGGAAACGCTCCCCGAAGGCAGGCAGGGGATGCCGCACCAGGGGCACCAGCATGCCGTGGTCCCCGGCGTCCGCCACGAACAGCAAGGCCTGGCCGTCCTCGTGGGCCGCGCAGGCGGCCACGTAGGCCGGGGTGTGGAAGTAGTCGTGGGGCGCCCGGCCCAGGGCCTCCTCCCAGCGGGGGTCGCCCGGGCTCAGGAACGCGGTGGAAGGCTGGGCTGGTGCCATGTCAGGACCCTCGTACGTTGCGGTTCATCCAGGCGGCTGCCCTGGCTCCGGGCCTCTGGACCCGGCCCTGGCAGCAAAGCAGCCGCCCACCCCAGGGGCGACCCCATGAGCAGTTCCAATCAACTGCCCAAGCGAAACTCCGATGACTTCAAATCGTTTATTCAAATGAGGGCCGAGGCCACTGTTCAGTTTTCTTAGACACTTATCTCCCCCCATTGCCGCGCGGACACTCCGGCCCGATCCTGCGGAAACCCTGCCGCTCGCTTCCAGGTCAACCATGGATTGAACCTCCAGGGAGCCACGGGAGGCTCCGCTGGCGGCCAGGGGAAGCATCGTAGGAGCGAAGGATCGTGGCGGCATTGGCTTAAATTGTTAATATTGCTGACGTTCCGTGAGTGAAGCTAACTGGCGTAGAAGTTTATTTCAAAAAGGTAACAAAACAACCCCTCATGAAAAATAAAACATGCCTGAAATATCCAAGGGCCGCCCAGGCGGGCGGCCCTTGCCGGGATGCGCGGGGCCGGGTCAGTTGCCGCCGGCGTTACCGCTTTCCGTGTTGTTGCTCACTGTCAAGCCACTGCCGCCCAGGTTGTCGATGCCCTCGGCTGAACAGGCGCATGGCTACTGGGCATTGTTGGCGACGGTGACGCCGCTCGACGCGGCGATCCCGCCGCCGTTGCTGGAGTAGGTGTTGTATTCGACGTAGTCGCCGGTCGCCCCGCTGGGCTCGGCCTTGATCGCGTCCCCGGCGCAGCCGGTAATGGTGTTGCCCAGGATCAGGAGGTTCGTGGAGGATCGGCTGCCGCAGATGTCAATGCCGGTGCCGCCGTACTCGCCGTTCGTAGTCCCGCTGATCGTGTTGTTGAGGATCTGCACATCGGAACAGTTCTGCGCCTCGATGCCGAATCCGCAGTTGGCGCTGCCGGTCAGGAAGGCGTAGACCATGTTCGACATCGTGCCGGTGCTGCCGCTGTTGTCGGGACCGCTCTGGATCAGGCCCCCGTAGGTGCCGTCCGAGTTGTTGTTCATCACGTCGTTGAACACGAAGCAGTAGGTGGCGCGCTGGTTGCTGTTGCACTCGAAGTCGATGCCTGCGGCTGGATTGTGCAGGTTGTGGCTGAGGGTGCTGTCGCGGACGATCAGGTCGTCCACGCCGCACGGGCTCATGCCGTTGCGCCCGTTGGAATTGATGGTGCAGCCGTAGACCAGGATGCTCTTGGCGTTCGTGGTGGCGTAGGTGCCCTCGATGGTGATGCCATCCAGCGGCGCGTTCTCCAGCGTGAGCCCGGCGATGGTGATGTTGCTGCCGGACCAGATCATGATGTCGGCGGCGTTGCCGCCGTTGCTGGGATAGCCGCCATCGATGATCGAGGTCGGTCCCGCGCCGATGAAGTTCACGTTCGACGCGCCGTTGACCAGGAAGATGCCACCGCCGCTCGGTGCCTTGCTCGCGTGGATCGCGCATCCAGCAGGGAACTGGAACGTCACGTTGGACGGCACCTCGAACACATACTCGCCGCTGCCGCACGCGACATTGTAGGTTCCGGCCTGGAACTGCACGATGCCACCCGCGCCCATGGCGGACTGGATGTTCGACGTGTCCGTCGATGCGACGCCCGTAGGCGCAGGCACATTGTGGACTGTGGCATTAGCCACGACGTACGGGGTGCCCACGGTGATCGAGAGCGGCGCGCTCTGCGTTCCGTCCGATGCGGTTGCCGTGATGCTGTGGGCGCCGGGAGTCGCAGGTGAAGTGTACAGTGCGGTGTTGCCCCAGTTGTTCGCGCTGCCCATGGCCACGCCGGAATTGACCGTGCCGACTGTGCTGTTGCCTTTAGCGACACCATCCACGGTCCAGGTGACAGCCGTATTGGCCAAGCCAGTAACGGTCGCCGTTATCAATACTGTGCCACCCGCATTTACCGTGCCGTTGATACCCGCATAAGTAGTCGAGTTGGTAAGGGCAACGACCGTGTTGCCACTGGACGCCTGCACCGACACCGCCGTGCTGGCGCTGCTGGTGCCGCTGGCCGCGCTGGTGGCGGTCACCGTGTGGCTGCCCGTGGTTCCCGGCGCCGTGTAGGTGACGGTATTGCCGCTGCCGGTGATCGTGCCCACCGTGCTGCTGCCCCCGGCCACCCCGTCCACCATCCAGGTCACCGCCGTGTTGCTGGTGCCGCCCACCGTGGCGGAGATGGTCACCGTCCCGCCCGGGTTGAGGGTCGCGCTGGCCGGGCTGGTGCTCACCGTCACCGTCACCGTCACCGCCGGCGCCAGCACGCTGATCGCCGCCGAGGCCGACTTGGTGCTGTCGGCCGCGCTGGTGGCCACCAGGGTGTGCGATCCGGCCGCGGCCGGCGCCGTGTAGGTGGCGCTGGCGCCGGTGCCGGTGACCGTGCCCACCGTGCCGTTGCCGCCCGCCACCCCGTCCACGGTCCAGGTGACGGCCGTGTTGGTCGACCCGCCCACCGTGGCGGTGAACGAGGCGGTGCCGCCCGTGTTCAGGCTGGCCGAACCCGGCGACAGGCTCACTGACACCGCGCCCGGCGGCACCACCTTGATGGTGGCGGAGGCGGACTGGCCCGGGTTGGTGGCGCTGCTGGCGGCCACCGTGTAGGATCCGGCCGCGGCCGGGGCGGTGTAGGTGGCGGTGCCGCCCGTACCGGTAATGGTGCCCACGGTGCTGTTGCCTCCGGCTACGCCGTTCACCGTCCACACCACCGAGGAAGGGGCGGCTCCGGACATGGTGGCGGTGAAGACGGCGGTGGCTCCGGTCTGCACCGTGCTGGAAGCGGGACTCAAGTTCACCCCCAGGGCGGGCGGGGCCTGGGTCGTGCTGCCCGGAGCGGCCGCGGCGTTGGCGCCGGACCCGCCGCAGCCGGTCATGAAGAGGGAAGCGGCCGCAGGCAGGGCCAGGACCAGGATCATGGCGGAAATGCCGCCGTGCGAGCGCTGCGGACGGCCTTGGTGTCCAGTTTGGTCAGGCCGAATGATAGGCATGGGACTCCTTTGCCCCGGCCCAGGGCATTCGTGCCCCGGCAAGGACGGACATGTCGTTTCTTGGCGCGGGCTGGATTATCAGACCGGTTTGCTGAGGATTGCTTTGGGCAAGGCCGAAAGGTACGCTCTGCTCGAACCGCTCAGAGGACCTGACGACCAGAGTATCCGTTAATCACCCAAGAAAGCCATAGATCTTCAGTCACAACTGGCGTTCTTTCAGATATTTAACATGACAATTTTGTTATAATCCAGGCAGATGGAGCCCTAATTAACTGAAGTTAGGAGTGGATAGGATGCGGCTCCAGCCGCGGCCATGGGCACCATGCGACTTTGCACCATGAAAGTGATTGTTTTTTACCATTCGAGGGAAAGTTGAGTTGGAAAATCGCTGGCGGCCGTCCGGACCCCGCCGCGCTGAACGCAGCATCCGCGGGCCCGCGCTTTGGCGCAGGGATCGACCTGACCGGCCGGCGCAGCCGGTCGCCGCCGCGGCTCAGCCGGCGTCAGGCTTGCCCGCGGCCGGAACGGTCCCGCGGGCCCCGTTTCCGGCCCGCCCCAGGTCCATGGACTCCATGCTTTCCGTGTCCACGACGCCCCGGGATCCCAGGACCCGCGGCACGGTGAGCAGGAGGATCCGCAGGTCCAGCCAGAACCCGAGGTGGTCCACATACCACACGTCCAGTTCGACCCGCTTGCTGATCTTGATGAAGTGCCGGCCGTTGATCTGCGCCCAGCCGGTGATCCCCGGCCGCACCAGGTGGCGCCTGGCCTGGTCGGGGGTGTAGAGCTCCAGGTAGCGCATGAGCAGGGGCCGGGGCCCCACCAGGGACATGTCGCCGCGCAGGACGTTGACCAGTTCCGGCAGCTCATCCAGGCTGCTGACCCGCAGCAGGCGTCCGAACCAGGTCAGGCGCTGGGCGTCCGGGAGCAGTTGGCCGTCCGCGCCCCGGGCCTGGTTCATGGAGCGGAACTTGAAGATGGTGAAGGGCCTGCCGCCCAGGCCCGGGCGCTGCTGCCGGAACAGGACCGGGGACCCCACCAGGATCCGCGCCAGGATGCCCAGGAGAATCCAGAGGGGGGCCAGCGCCAGGAGGGCCGCCCCGGCCAGGACCACGTCCAGGATCCGCTTGCCCCGGGTCCGGTAGAACCCGCCTGAGGATTTGCCTCTAGTTTCATGGTCCGGCTGCATGAGGACCTCGTGGGACGACGGGAACGCACCTGGAATGATCAGGAAAGGTTATGTGGCTCTAAACCTTAAACCTTCAATCATTCCCGTCAAGCTCCATGAAAGGATGCAGCCGGAGCTCAGCGGAGGCTGCGTCCCAGGACGACCGTGCCTTTCAGATGGTGTAGTTGCAGGCCGTCTCCGCATCCTTGGCCCGCTGCCTGGCCAGGAGTTCCCCCAGGGAAACGCCCCCGTAGGTGGCGCCCAGGGCATGGCTGCCCTCCTCCCACAGGTCCCGGAGGGCGCACCCCTGCCCCTTGTGGCAGCAGCCGGCGCCGGTGGGGCACTCGGCCAGCTGCAGGGGCCCCTCCAGGGCTTCCAGGATGGCCAGCACGGAGATCTCTCCCGGCGGCCGGGACAGGGTGTAGCCGCCTTTGGCGCCGCGCACCCCCTGCACCAGCCCCCCCTTGCGCAGGGGCACCATCAGCTGCTCCAGGTAGGTGCCGGGCAGGTTCTCCTGTTCCACGATGTCCTTGAGCAGCACCGAGCCCTGCCCGTGGGCCCGGGCCAGGGCCAGCATGGCCCGCATTCCGTAGATGGCTCGGGAGGACAGCTTCATGGCAGGGCTCCAGGCACCGGATGCCGGCCTGCCTATTCTAAGGTTTTCTGATCAAATAAGTAGGCCTTGGCGCCAGTACAATGGTTTCATGCGCTTGCCGGCCCCCGACCCGCCACCCGAATCCCCCGCCCGGGAGCGCCGGCGGGTCCTGGCCGTGGCCTTCGCCGGGTTCTCGGCTTTCCTGGGGATGTACGTGACCCAGCCCCTGCTGCCGCTCCTGGAGCGGCTGTTCCAGGCCGGCAAGGCCTCCGTGAGCCTGACCCTCACCGCCACCACCTTCGGGGTGGCCATCGCCGCGCCCCTGGTGGGCTCCGTGGCGGACCGCCTGGGTCGCAAGCGGGTCATCGTCTGGTCCGCCAGCCTCCTGGCCCTGGTCACCTTCCTGTGCGCCACCGCCACCGGGCTGCAAACCCTGGTGCTGTGGCGCTTCCTGCAGGGGCTGGTCACCCCGGGGGTGTTCGCGGTGACGGTGGCCTACGTGCAGGAGGAATGGGCCGGGAACGGCGCCGGCAGCGTCATGGCCACGTACGTGGCGGGCACGGTGGTGGGGGGCTTCTCGGGGCGGATGGTGGCCGGGGTCATGGCCTCCCGCTGGGACTGGCACTGGGTGTTCGTGGCCGTGGGGGTCCTGCAGACCGGCGCGGCCCTGGCCCTGCAGTCCTGGCTGCCTCCCGAGCGGCGCTTCGCCGGCCGGGGCCGGGCCGGGTCTCTGGTCCAAGGCATGGGCCGGCACCTCTCCAACCCCCGCCTGCTGGCCACCTACGCCGCCGGGTTCGGGGTGCTGTTCACCCTGGTGGCCACCTACACCTACGTCACCTTCCACCTGGCCGAGGCGCCCTTCCGCCTGGGCCCACTGGCCCTCAGCTGCCTGTTCTTCACCTACCTCATCGGCGCCGCCGTCACGCCCCCCTGCGGCCGCGCCATCGACCGGTACGGGCACCGGGCCACCCTGGCCGCGGCCATGGGCCTGGGGGCGGCGGGCATGCTGCTGACGCTGGCGCCCAGCCTCTGGCTGGTGGTCGCCGGACTGACCCTGTGCTGCTCGGGAGCGTTCGTGGCCCAGGCGGCCACCACCAGCTACATCGGCGTAGCCACCCAGGAGGCCCGGGCCCTGGCGGTGGGACTGTACGTAACCTGCTACTACGTAGGGGGCAGCGTGGGGGCGGAGCTGCCCGGGTTCCTGTGGCGCTGGGGCGGGTGGCCGGCCTGCGTGGGGCTGGTGATGCTGGTGCAGGTGCTGACCATCGCCGTCACCGGAGGCGGGTGGTCCCGACCCGGGCGAGCTGAGTCGAGTCCGCCAGGGCTGGACCAAGGGGTCCGTCCTGACGCCCAGGATGAGCTTTGATATCCCGGCGGTGCCGGTTCCGCCTTGAAGCTGCCTACTTCATCAAATAGCCCCGGTCCGCCAGGAACCCGCGCATGTGCGGACGGGACTCCTTCCCCACCAGGCCCTTCATCTCCTCGCTCCAGCAGCTGTCCTTGCGCCCGTTGGTGCGGGTCCGGTAGGTACTCCCGCAGGCGCTGGTCGTACTCCCGGATCCCGTCCAGGGCGTCCGGGTCCTGGTAGGCGTCGTCCTTGAGCACCGTCGCCAGGGGCAGGCGGGGCTTCACTTCCGGGGCATCATCCGGGTAGCCCATGCACAAGCCGAACACCGGGTACACCCACCGGGGCAAGGCCAGGAGCTCGGCAACCGTCCGGGGATCGTTGCGGATGGCGCCGATGAAGCAGGTGCCCAGCCCCAGGGACTCGGCCGCCACCACGCAGTTCTGGGCCGCCAGGGCCACGTCCACGGTGGCGATGATGAAATGCTCGGTCATGCCCCCGTTGAACTGGCCCCCCTGCATCTCGCAGGCCAGGCGGGCCCGGTGCAGGTCCGCGCAGAAGACCAGGAACGCCCCCGCCGCCACCACCTGGTCCTGGCCCCCGGCCAGGGCGGCGATGCGCTCGCGCTTGGCCCGGTCCCGCACCCGGATCACGGTGGTGGCCTGGACATTGCTAGAGGTCGGCGCCGACTGGCCGCAGCGCACGATGGCGGCCACCAGGCCGTCGTCCACCGGCTGGGCGGTGAATCTGCGGATGCTGCGGTGGGACCGGAGCAGTTCGATGACTTCGTTCATGGACGTCACTCCCTGGATAAAGGGATTGTACCGGTTTGCCAAGGGCCGCGGGACGCGGGAGAATACGGGGTTCCCATCCGTACCTGGCGCCCGGATCCAGCGCCCACGCGGCCGGCGGTTCTGCGCATCAGCCGGCCGGAGACGGCTGGGCGATCCACCCCGCACCTGGAGGCCTTCCGTGGAAACCTTGCTCGCCCCCGCCGACACCCAGCTCCTGTGGCAGTACTTCCTGGAGCTTGCCAAGATTCCCCGGGGGTCCAAGGCCGAAGCCGCGGCCTCCGCCTGGGTGGCGGCCCAGGGGCGGGCCCTGGGCTGCGAGGTGGAGCAGGACCCGGTGGGCAACGTGCTGATCCGCAAGCCGGCCGCCCCCGGGCGGGAAGGCCGCCCCGGCGTGGCCCTGCAGGCCCACGTGGACATGGTCTGCGAACAGAACGAGGGCACCGGCCACGACTTCGCCCGGGACCCCATCCAGGTGGTGCGGGACGGGGACATGCTGCGGGCCCAGGGCACCACCCTGGGGGCGGACAACGGCGTGGGGGTGTGCGCGGCCCTGTCGGTGCTCGCTGACCCCGCGGTCCAGCACGGCCCCCTGGAGGTGCTGATCACCGTGGACGAGGAGACCGGCCTCACCGGCGCCGGCAACGTCCGGCCCGGGTGGCTGCGGGCCAAGTACCTGCTCAACCTGGACAGCGAGGAGGAGGGCATCCTCACCATCGGCTGCGCCGGCGGCCTCGACAGCCGCGCGGCCCGCACCGTCGCCTGGCGGGACCCGGAGCCCGGGGCCCGCCCGTACCGCCTCAAGGTGTCCGGCCTCAAGGGCGGGCATTCGGGCATCGACATCAACGCCGGGCGCGGAAACGCCATCCGGATCCTGGCCCAGGTGCTGGCCGCCCTGGGCGGGCACGTGCCGTTCCAGCTGGGCGCCGTGAAGGGCGGCAACAAGCGCAACGCCATCCCCCGGGAGGCTTCGGCGGTCCTGTTCCTGGCCCCGGACCAGGAGGCGCCGGCCCGGGCCGCCGTGGCCCGCCAGCAGGCGCAGTGGAGGGCCGCCCTGGGGGCCTTCGATCCGAACCTGGCCATGGCCCTGGAACCGGGCCAGCCGGGCCGCGCCCTGGGCGCGGAGGACGCGGCCGCCCTGGTGCGCCTGCTGCTCGTGCTGCCCCACGGGGTGGAGGCCATGAGCCCGGCCATCGCCGGCCTGGTGCAGACCTCGGTCAACCTGGGGGTGGTGGACACCCAGGATGCGGAAGTGACGGTCAACCTGCTCACCCGCAGTTCCGTGGACACCGCCAAGGGGGCCCTGGCCGACCGCATCGGCGCCGCCTGCGCCGCGGCGGGGTTCCAGCACACCCCGTTCGGGGGCTACCCGGGGTGGCAGCCCGAGCCGCAGGCTTCCCTGGTCCGGGTCATGAGCGACGTGCACGCGTCCGTGTTCGGCAAGCCCATGGCGGTGGTGGCCATCCACGCGGGCCTGGAGTGCGGCCTCATCGGCGAGAAGCACCCGGGCATGGAGATGGTCTCCTTCGGGCCCAGCATGTGGGACGTGCACACCCCCGACGAGCACGTGAGCATCCCCTCGGTGGGCAACTTCCGCAAGCTGCTGGTGGCCGTGCTGGAACGGCTCTGAGACGGGACGGACATGGCCTCCCTCGGCGCCTCCAGGATCCTGCGCCTGTGGGCGCCCCTGGAGGCGGCGTGGCTGTTCATGGCGGTGGAAGGCCCGTTCCTGGCGGCGATCCTGGCCCGGCTCCCGGACCCCACCACCAACCTGGCGGCCTTCGGGGTGGCCTGGGGGTTCGCCATGCTGTTCGAATCCCCGGTCATCCTCATCATGAGCGCCACCACCGCCCTGGTGGAGAACCGCCACTCCCTGCGCAAGCTGCAGGCCTTCACCTACGGGCTCAACGGCGCCGTCACCCTGGGCCTGGCCGTGTTCGTCAGCCCGCCGGTATTCCGGTTCGTCGCCGGGCCCCTCATGGGCCTGCCCCCGGACGTGGCCCGCCTGGCCCACCCGGCCTGCGCGCTGCTGCTGCCCTGGCCTTCGGCCGTCGGCTACCGGCGCTTCAACCAGGGCATCCTGGTGCGCGCGGGGCTCACCCGGCTGATCGCCTATGGCACTGCCCTGCGCCTGGGCAGCATGGCCGCCACCGCCGTGGCCCTGGCGGCCCTGACCCCCTGGCCGGGGGCCTGGGTGGGCACCGCGGCCCTGTCCGCCGGCGTGGTCATGGAGGCGGCGGCCAGCCGGTTCTGGGCCCGCAGGTCCCGGCGCGTCATGCTGGCCACCCCGTCCAGCCCCGAGTACCGCCTCCGGCCCCTGGGGTTCGCGGCCATCACCCACTTCTACCTGCCCCTGGCCCTCACCTCCATCATGGCCCTGGGCGTGAACCCCATGGTCGCCTTCTTCCTGGGCCGCAGCCGCATGGCCCTGGAATCCCTGGCGGTGCTGCCGGTGGTGAACGGCCTGGCGTTCGTGTTCAACACCGCCGGCCTGACTTTCCAGGAGGTGGCCATCACCCTGTTCAGCCTGGACCGGAACTGGCTTCCGCACCTGCGGCGGTTCGCGGGCTGGCTGGCCCTGGCCACCTCCGCCGCCCTGGCGGCGGTGGCCCTGACTCCGCTCCTGGACCTGTGGCTGTGCCAGGTTTCCGGCCTGTCCCCGTTCCTGGCCCGGTTCTCCCGCCTGCCCATGGTGATCTGCGTCTTCCTGCCCGGCCTGATCGCCCTCATCTGCTTCCAGCGCGCCATGCTGGTGTCCCTGCGCATCACCCGCCCCATCACCTGGTCCACGGCGGTGGAGGTGGCGGGCACCGGCTGCGCCCTGTTCGCCTTCACCCAGCTGGCTGGCTGGATCGGCGCCGTGGCGGCGTCGGCGGCCATGGTGCTGGGCAAGGTGGCGGCCATGGGCTACCTGCTCCCCCGGACTGCCCGCACCCTGTCGGCGCTGGAAGCCGACAAGCAGGGTTAGGGTCCCCGATCGGATAGCTGAAGCTGTATTCCTGCTGTGAGGTCAACCAAGGCTGCCGTCTGCAAAGGAGAACCCCAGGCCCGGAGGCGCCTTCTGAAACCGACGGAACGGACCAGCGATTGGGGGAACCCGAACGCATACAAATCGTTTACAGCTCTTTTCAGGGAACGGGCGGAGGGATCGGTTCATCCCATCGGTTGGCCCTTTTGGCCTCACGGAGAAACCATGACGAGATTCGTCCTAGCCCTTGCTCTGTTCCCCTTTACCCTGGCCGCCTCCACCACCCCGGCCGCCGCCGCGGCCCATCCCTGTTGCCGCACCAAGGTTCCCTGCTGCAGCGAGAAGTGCTGCAAGGTCACCGACAACTGCTGCAAGAAGGAACCCAAGGCCCTGTGCGCCCACGACTGCCCGGAGGACCCGGCGGTCAAGTGACGGGGATTCCCGGCTCTCCCGGACCCGGCGCCTGGCCTCCCACCAGCCGAAGGGCCCCGGGGGGAAGGCCGGGCAGGGGCACTGGCCGGGGAGCGATCCCCGGCCAAGGTGTCTGCAGGCGGCGGAGCCAAGCTTGGCCGGCCTGGAACCCCGCCGGCAGCGCATCCATCCACACGGCCCCGGCCACCCGCAGGCCGGGGCCGAGGGTGCGCAGGCGCGGGCATCCGGCCACCGTCAGGTTGCCGTGCACCTGGATGCCCGGCCCCAGGTTCCGCAGGTCCGGCAGCCCATCCAGTTCCAGGTCCCCATACACGTCCAGGGGCCCGCACAGGGTGTGGAGGCGGGGCAGGTCTTCCAGGCGCAGGCGTCCCAGGACCGCCCAGCCGCGTCCCAGGGCGCGGACGTGGCCGTTCCCCTGGACCGTGAGGCCGCGCACGGACAGGAGGTGGTCCGGCAGGCGCTGGCCGGGGCCCCGCGCGGCCAGGGTCCAGGCCTCGATCTCGTGGGCGTAGGTGAGGGGCGACCAGGCGACGGCATCGTAGGTGATGACCGGCACCAGGTGGAAGGGGGGCCCCACACGGGCCAGGGCCGCCTTGACCGGCTCCAGGCGCGGCAGGTCCCCGGCGGAGGCGCACAGGAGCAGGGAGGCGGGATGCACGCCCGCCCGCTCCAGGGGCTCCAGCCAGGGTTCCGGCACGGCCGGGTCGAGCCGGCCGGTGCGGAACCCGTCCAGGACCTCTGCGGTGGCCTGGAACCGGTCCAAGGGCTTACGCTTCCATGACCCGCTTGCGGGTATAGGCGATCAGCCCGCCGGCGTCGATGATGGCCTGGCGTGCCGGGGGCAGGGGCACCACCGAGAAGGACTTGCCGGTGGTGCAGTTGCGCACCTGGTCGCCGGCCAGTTCCAGCTGGTCCCCCTCGCCGGCCTCGATCTCCGGGCAGATCACCAGTTGCAGCCCCAGGTTGACGGCGTTCTGCAGGAAGATCCGGGCGATGCCCTTGGCCACCACCACCAGGCCGTGGCCCTTGAGGGTGCTGGCGGCCTGCTCCCGGCTGGAGCCGCAGCCGAAGTTCTCCTCGGCGACGATGAAGCTCCCGGCCGGAACGGCCTTGGCCTTGAGCCTGGCGTTGAACTCGGTGCGGTCGTTGAAGCAGAACTGGGGGGTCTCGGTGGGCAGCACCGTGGCCATGAACCGGCCCGGGTAGATGTCGTCCGTGCTGATGTCCTTGCCGAGCTTCAGAACCACGCTGGCCATGTCACTTCCCTCCCTTGTGCGACTTCTTGGAATCCTTGGCCGGATCGGTGATGACTCCGGTGACGGCGCTGGCGGCGGCCACCGCCGGGCTGCACAGGTACACTTCGCGACTTGGGGTTGCCCATGCGGCCCTTGAAGTTGCGGTTGGTGGTGGCCAGGGCCACCTCCTCGTCGCCCAGGGCGCCCTGGTGCACGCCCAGGCAGGGGCCGCAGCCGGAATTCATGACCACCGCGCCGGCCTTCATGAAGACCTGCAGGTAGCCGGCGTCCATGGCCTGGGCGAAGATCCGGGTGGAGGCGGGGAACACCAGCATGCGGGTGCCCTCGGCCACCTTCTTGCCCTTGAGGATCTTGGCGGCCACGGCCAGGTCGTCCAGGCGGCCGTTGGTGCAGCTGCCGATGACGATCTGGTTCACCTTCTTGCCGGCCACCTTGGCGATGGGCTTGACGTTGTCCACGGTGTGCGGGCAGGCGATCTGGGACGTGAGCCTGGCCACGTCGATCTTCACGACCTTCTCGTAGACCGCGTCCGGGTCCGGCTGCACCACCGGGATCTTGCCCTTGACCCCCGCCTCTTCCTTCAGGTAGCGCAGGGTCTCCTCGTCGGCGGGCACGAGGCCGCAGGTGGCGCCGGCCTCCACGCTCATGTTGCACAGCGTCAGGCGGCCGCTGGTGGACATCTTCTCGATGGTCTCGCCGTGGAACTCCAGCACCCGGAAGTTGGCCCCCTGGGCCGACAGCTGGCCGATCAGGTGCAGGATCAGGTCCTTGGCCCCCACGTGCTTGGGGAACTTGCCGGTCACTTCCACCTTGATGGTGGCGGGCACTTCGATGTTCAGGGCCACGCCCAGGGCCCATACGGACGCCAGCTCGGTGGCGCCCACGCCGAAGGCGAACGCGCCCAGGGCGCCGTGGGTGGTGGTGTGGCTGTCGGCCCCCACCACCAGGCTGCCGGGACGCACGTAGCCGAACTCGGGCAGGACCTGGTGGCAGATGCCGCCCCGGTCGCCGCGGATGTCATGGAACTTGGGGATCTTGTGCTTGGCCGCGAACTCCCGCACCAGCTTCTGGTTGGTGGCGGTCTTGGGGCCCTCGGCCGGCACCCGGTGGTCGAAGATGATGGCGATCTTCTCAACGTCCCAGGGCTTCGCCTCGCGCCCGGTGCCCTGGTAGATCTCGTTGAACTGGTTGATCACCAGCGCGGTGTTCTCGTGGGACATGGCCAGGTCCACCTTGGGCTCGACCACGTCCCCGGCCTTGACCGAGCGCAGCCCGGCCGCCTTGGCCAAGATCTTCTCCACAACTGTCATTCCCATAGGGCACCTCCGTGGCAGGACCGGGAAAGGGTCAGATGACGCCCTTGGCCTTGAGCGCGGCCAGGTCGGCCTCGTTCAAGCCCAGGCGGGCATAGATTTCGGCGTTGTGCTGGCCCAGGGTGGGCGGTGGCGTGGCCACGTCCCCGCAAGCCTTCTCGAACAGGGCGGTGAGCCCGAACACCTCGATGGGGCCGATCCCGGCCGCCTCGGTCTTCTGCAGCACGCCCCGGTGGCGCACCTGGGGCTGGCGCAGGGCCTGGCCCAGGGTGAGGATCTCGCCCGAGGGCACGTCGTTGGCGTTCAGGTGCTCCACCCAGTAGGCGGTGGCCCTGGTGGCCAGCCTGGCCTCCAGGAGCGGCGTGAGCACCTTGCGGTTCTTCTTGCGGGTGTCCCGTTCCTGGAACCGCGGATCGGCCTTCAGCTCAGGGACGCCCAGGGTGTCGCACACCGCCTCCCACTGCTCCTGCTTGTTGGCGGCGATGTTGATGAAGCCGTCCTGGGTGCGGAAGGTGCCGCTGGGCGCGGCAGTGAAGTTGTCGTTGCCCATGAGCACCGGGTCCTTGCCGCCGATGAGCAGGTTGGCGGCCACCCAGCCCATGAGGGGCATGATGGAGTCGAGCAGGGCGATGTCGATGAACTGGCCCTCGCCGGTGCGCTCCCGCTGGTACAGCGCCGCCATGATGGCGAAGGCCGCGTTCAGCCCGCCCACCGTGTCGCAGACCGGGAAGCCGGTGCGCAGGGGGCTGAGCCGCTCGTCGCCGTTCACCGCCATCTCGCCGGAGAGCCCCTGGATGATCTGGTCGTAGGCGGGCTTGAAGGCGTCCGGCCCGTCCTGGCCGAACCCGGAGATGGCGCAGTAGACGAGCCGCGGGTTGATCTCCTTGAGCAACGGGTAGCCCAGGCCCAGGCGGTCCATGACGCCGGGGCGGAAGTTCTCCACCAGCACGTCGGCGTCCCTGGCCAGCTGCTTGAACAGGGCCTTGCCCTCGGGGCTCTTGGTGTTGAGGGTCACCGACTCCTTGTTGGCGTTCTGGGCCAGGAAGCTGGTGCCCATCAGCTTCTTGTTGTAGTCCGGGACGATGCCCAGCTTGCGCGCCAGGTCCCCGTCCTTGGGGTTCTCCACCTTGATCACTTCGGCCCCCAGGAGGGCCAGATGGAGGCTGGCGAACGGGCCCGAGAGCACGTTGGTGAGGTCCAGGACCTTGATGCCTGCGAGCATGCGCGGTTTGGCCATGATCAGTACCCCAGCGGGCCGGTGCGGTGCACCCGGCCGGTCATGTCGCGGCCGAAGAAGGCCGCCACGTCCTTGGCGACGGCCACCAGGCGGGCCAGGTCGATGTCCCGGCGCCGGCCGGCGCGGGCCAGGCCGTGCACCAGGTCCTCGGTGGCCACGTTGCCGGCGGCCACCTTGGTGAAGGGGCAGCCGCCGAGGCCGGCGAAGGAGGTCTCGAACGTGTTCACCCCGGCCGCCATGGCCGCGTAGACATTGGCCATGCCCAGGCCGTAGGTGTCGTGGAAGTGGCAGGTGCACTGCACCGGCCCCAGCTTGAACAGCTCGCCGAACAGGCGCGTCACCTGCTCCGGGTAGGCGTGGCCGGCGGTGTCGGCCAGGCTGATGTTCAGCAGCCCGGCGTCCACGTAGGCCCGGACGATGTCCAGCACCCGCTCGTCGGGGATCCGCCCCTCGAAGCCGCAGCCGAACGCGCTCTGCACGCTCACCTGCACCCTCTTGCCGGCGGCCGCCGCGACCTTGGCCGTGGCGATGATGCGCCTCTGGGCCTCCTCCGTGGACATGCCGGTGTTCTTGCGGCTGTGGGTGTCCGAGGCGGACACGCCCAGGCAGAACATCTCCACGCCGCAGGCCATGCCCCGGTCCAGCCCCTTCTCGTTCAGCACCAGCCCCGACAGCACGGACCGGGGCCCGGGAGCCCCCGCCAGGCGCCGGAACAGTTCGTCCGTGTCGGCCATCTGGGGCACCTTCTCCGGGTGCACGAAGGAGCCCACCTGGACGATGTCCAGGCCGGACGCCATCAGGTCGCGGATCCAGGCTTCCTTGACGTCGGTGGGCACCACCTGCTTTTCGACCTGGAGGCCGTCCCGCGGCCCCACTTCGTGGATGAGGATCTCGCCCATGGCCCGCTCCCTACAGCTTGCGCACGACGGCTTCGGCCATCTGCAGGGTGGTGTCCGAGCCGCCCATGTCGTAGGTGCGCACCTTGCCCTCGGCGATGACCTTGGCCACGGCCGCCTCGAGCCGGGCCGCCTTCTCCTTCTCGCCCAGCCAGTCCAGCATCATCTTGCCGGCCAGGATGGTGGCGATGGGGTTGACCTTGTACTGGCCCGCGTACTTGGGCGCCGAGCCGTGGGTGGGCTCGAACACCGCCAGCTTCTCGCCGATGTTGCCGCTGCAGCCGAAGCCCAGGCCGCCCACCATCTGCGCGCAGAGATCGCTGATGATGTCGCCGAACAGGTTGGTGGCCACGAGCACGCCGTAGTTCTTGGGGTTCTTCAGCAGCCACATGCAGATGGCGTCGACGTTGGCGTCGTCCATCTGGATGTTCGGGAAGTCCTTGGCCACCTGCTTGCCGATCTCCAGGAACATCCCCTCGGTGGCCCGCACCACGTTGGCCTTGTGGACCACGGTGACCTTGGGGTAGCCGAACTTGGCGGCGTACTCGAAGGCGGCCCGGATGATCCGCTCACAGCCCTTGCGGGTGTTGATCTTGCAGGTGATGGCGTACTCGTCGGCGGGGATGCCGGCGAAGGGGGCGAAGGCCTTGGAGGCGGCCTGGAGGGTCGAGCTCACTTCCTTGGGCACCGGAGCGAACTCCACGCCGGAATAGAGGCCCTCGGTGTTCTCCCGGAACACCACCAGGTCGATCCCCTCCTTGAAGTTCAGCGGGTTGCCCGGATAGGCCTTGCAGGGCCGCAGGCAGGTGTACAGGTCGAACATCTGGCGCATGCGCACGATCGGGCTGCGGTAGACCAGGCCCTTGCCCTGCAGGGAGGGGATCAGCTCCTTCTCGGCGGCCTTCACCGGCTTGGAGGTGATGGCGCCGAACATGGCGGCCTGGCAGTTCTTCAGCGCCTGCACGCAGCGCTCGGGGAAGGCCTCGCCTTCCTTGCACCAGAACTCCCAGCCGATGTCGCCGTGCGTGTAGGCGGCGTCGAACTTCAAGGCATCCAGACAGATGCGGGTGGCCTCCATGACCTCCACGCCCACACCGTCACCCGGCAGCCATGCGATCTTGTATTGGCTCATATCAACTCCGTCATGAGGAAAAGGGGGTTCACGGTAAAGGCCTGCCGTCACGGCCCAAGAAACGGGGACGATCCATTCATTAAAGATCGGCGCCGTAACCAAGTTTGTCAGGAATGGTAGGCCTTGCGGATCGATTAAGTGTTTCGTATTCTGGCCAGGGTCACAAACGATATATTTTTGGTACCTCATTCCGAAAACTTATGACCAGGAGAGAGGTCCGTGAACTACCTGCGACGCGTCATGCCTTCCCTAACGGCGTTGCAATTCTTCGATGCGGCCGCCCGGCACATGAGCTTCACCCGCGCCGCCGCCGACCTGCACGTGACCCAGAGCGCCGTGAGCCGCCAGATCCGGGAACTGGAGGCGTTCCTGGGCCAGCCCCTGTTCCACCGGATCAAGCAGCGCCTGGTCATGACCGAGGCCGGCGAGGCCTACGCGGCCGCGGTGCGGGACCTGCTCAACCAGGCCGAGGCCGCCACCCTGCAGGTGATGGCCTACAACGGCCGGGGCGGAGTCCTGACCGTGGCCCTGCTGCCCACCTTCGGCACCCGCTGGCTGGTGCCCCGCCTGGGCGACTTCATGGCCAGGCACGAGGACATCCAGTTGAACCTGGTGTCCAAGATGCGCCCGTTCAATTTCACCGGCAGCGGCATCGACGCCGCCATCCACTTCGGCACCGACGTGTGGCCGGACGCGGAGTGCCACCGGCTCATGGGCGAAGTGATCGTCCCGGTGTGCGCTCCCGCCCTGCTGGGAGAGCGCCGGGAACTGGCCGAACCCCGGGAAGTGCGCGAATTCCCCATGCTCCAGCTCACCACCCGGCCCCAGGCTTGGCCCGACTGGTTGCGCGCGGTGGGGATCGAGACCCTGGACGCTCCTCCAGGGCCCCGTTTCGAGGAATTCCAGATGGTCATCCAGGCGGCCATCGCCGGGCTGGGCATCGCCGTGCTGCCCCGGTTCTTCATCCAGGATGAGCTGGCCAGCGGCCGGCTGGTGGTGGCCATCAACCGCCCGGTGACCAGCGAACAGGCCTACTACCTGGTCCATCCGGAGGGCAAGGCGGACCTGTACCGGGTCTGCGTGTTCCGGGACTGGCTCATCGAACAGTGCCAGGGCGAACGGGGCGACGCCGGGCTGGGAGCGCCGGTGCCGGAACGCGCGGGCGGACGGCCATGAACCCATGGCTGGCGATTCCCTTGGAGGAATATGAAGGGCACATGGCTTGGCCGTCCGTGGCCCAGGCCCAGTACCTGGCCGGGGCCCTGGCCTTCTGGGCCCGGGGCCTGGGGGCCCGGTCGGTGGCGGTGCTGGGCTGCGCCGGGGGCAACGGCTTCGACCGCCTGCCCCGGCCCCAGGTGCGCCGGGTGGTGGGGGTGGACCTGAACTCCGCCTACATCGCCACCGCCCGGGCCCGGCACCAGCACCGTTTCCCGGCCCTGGAACTGCACGCCCGGGACCTGCTGGACCCGGAATGCACCTTCGACCCGGTGGACCTGGTGTTCGCCGGCTTGCTGTTCGAGTACGTGGACGTCCCCGCCGCCCTGGAGCGGATCCGCCCCATGCTCAAGCCCGGGGCCGTCCTGGGGGCGATCCTGCAGCTGCCCAGCCCGATCATCGCCGAAGTGACCCCCAGCCCGTTCAAGTCCATGGAGAGGCTCGGGGGGTTCATGAGCCTGGTCGACCCGGAGGCGTTCATAGCCCAGGCCCAGGCGTCCGGCTATGCCCTCAAGTCCCGCCGCCACACCACCCTGGAGTCGGGCAAGGCGTTCGAGGAGTTCCTGCTGCAGTGACATTCTCCGCTACAGTGACGGTGGAGGAGCTGTCATGCCCGACCAGGACCTGGGCCTCGTGCTGAGGATCGCCGCCTTTTCCGACGGGCCGTCCGGGGGCAACCCGGCCGGGGTCCTGATCGCCGAACGGCACCCGGAGCCGGCGGAGATGCAGGCCATCGCCGCCCGGGTGGGCTACTCGGAAACCGCCTTCGCGGCGCCCCTTGCCGACGGCTGGAGGGTGCGCTACTTCGCCCCGCGGATGGAAGTGCCCTTCTGCGGCCACGCCACCATCGCCCTGGGGGCGGCCCTGGCCATGCGCCACGGCGACGGCGTCTTCCCCCTGCAGCTGAACCAGGCCCGCATCACCGTGGCGGGCCGGCGGGAGGGGGACCTGTTCGCCGCCGCCCTCCAGTCCCCGTCCACCCGCAGCGCCCCGGCGGACCCGGACCTGGTGCACCGGGCGCTGGCGCTGCTCGGCTACGACCAGTGGGACCTGGACACCCGCATCCCCCCGGCCCTGGCCCACGGCGGCGCCGACCACCTGGTGCTGGCCCTGGTGGCGCGCCGGCGCCTGAAGGCCATGCGCTACGACCTGGAGGCCGGGCGGGAACTGATGACCCGCGCCGGCCTCACCACCATCTGCCTGGCGCACGCCGAATCCCCCACCCGCTTCCACACCCGCAACCCCTTCGCCTCCGGCGGCGTCTACGAGGATCCGGCCACCGGCGCCGCCACCGCCGCCCTGGGCGGCTACCTGCGCGACCTGGGCTGGCCCCACGGGGGCGCCATCGAGGTGATCCAGGGGGAGGACATGGGCATGCGCTCCCGGCTGCGGGCGGAAATCCCGCCGGAGCCGGGGGGCTCCATCCGGGTGTCCGGGACGGCGCGGCTGATGAGCTAGAGGAGGTGGCTCCCGGCGCATCTACCGAGGGCCTTGTCGAAGGTGGCCAGCGGGTGGTGCCCCGCCTGGCGGGCGATTTCGAGGATCATGCAGTCCTCGAAGTTCACTTTGCTCTTGGCGCGGTAGAGCGCCAGGGCCGCGCGTACCACGGCCGGTTCCTCCAGGGCCAGCACCTTGTTGTCGACGATCCGGGCCAGGGCTTCCGCCAACCGAGGTTTCCCGCAGCCATAAACCGAGTCCAGCACCCAGACCGTTTCCATCAGGACGGCGTGGGAGACCCATGCGGGGGCATGGGCGCGGAAGAAGGCCTCCGCGGCGGGGCTCTGCACCGGATCGTCCCCGGTCAGGGCCTGCACCAGGACGTTGGTGTCAACGGCCCACATGCTTGGCCCTCATCCGGTTCTTGATGCCCTCCCGGATCTCCTCGTCGGTCTTGTGCACCCCCTTGGGCAGATGGAGACTTTCCCTCACGTCCTCCAGCCCGTACTGGCCGGCCTTCTCGATGACCAGGCAGCCGTTCCGGATGTTCCAGGTGATGGCCTCGCCGGGGGCGAGGCCGAACTGCCTCAGGATGCTCACGGGGATGGATACTTGCCCTTGGCTGGTGATGCGGGATCGGGCCAGGCTCACGAGTACGCCCTCCTTGCATTACTAGGTTAATCCATTAACCCATTAATGCAAGGTTGCCGCCCCATGGCGCCGGAAGGTGCAGACACCCTCTCAGGCCTTGGCCTTGGCGCAGCAGCACGCGGCGCCGCCCGCCGCCACCGGATGGGCGGCGTCGATGGCGGCCTTGATGCTCCGGCGCAGCAGTTCCACGCCCAGGTCCAGGTCCTCGGTGCTCAGGTTCAGGGCCGGGCGGAAGCGCAGGCCCTGCCGGCCGGTGGCCAGGATGATCATGCCCAGGTCCTGGGCCTTGGCCACGGCGTCGTTGCGCAGCTCCGGGCTGGCCAGGTCCAGGGCGCAGAACAGCCCCCTGCCCCGCGGGTTGCTGGTGAACTCCCGGAAGTCCCGGTGGATCTCCTGCAGCCCCTTCAGCAGCCGCTGGCCCTGGACCAGGCCGTGGTCCACCAGGCCCTCCTCGCGCATGACCTCGATGATCCGGGTGCCGCGCACCATGTCCACCAGGTTGCCGCCCCAGGTGCTGTTGATGCGGCTGGGCACCTTGAACACGCTGTCCACCTCGTCCAGGCGCAGCCCGGCGGCGATGCCGCAGCACTGGGTCTTCTTGCCGAACGCGATGATGTCCGGCCGCACGTCGAAGTGCTGGTGGCCCCACCACTTGCCGGTGGTCCCGAAGCCGGTCTGCACTTCGTCGAAGATGAGCAGGAACTCGTGCTCGTCCGCCAGGGCGCGCAGCCTGCGCAGGAATTCGGGGCGGAAGTGGTTGTCGCCGCCCTCGCCCTGGATGGGCTCGATGATCAGGCAGGCGATGTCGTCCGGATCCTCCCGGACCGCCGCCAGGATCTGGTCCACCGCTTCCTGCTCCGCCGCCGCCGCCTGCTCCAGGTTCGCCCCTTCCAGGGGGAAGGTGACCTTGGGGTTGAGGATGCGCGGCCAGTTGAACTTGGGGAAATACATATACTTGCGCGGATCGGCGGTGTTCGTCAGGCTGAGGGTGTAGCCGCTGCGGCCGTGGAAGGCCTCCCGGAAGTGGATGACCTTGGAACCCTTCTCGCCCTTGCCCCGGGCCAGGTTCTTGCGCACCTTCCAGTCGAAGGCGGCCTTCAGGGCGTTCTCCACCGCCAGGGAGCCGCCGTCGACCCAGAACAGGTGCGGCAGGTAGTCCGGGGCGGCGTGGGCGGCGAAGGTGGCCACCCACTGGGCGAAGGCGGTGGTGTAGATGTCGCTGTTGGCCGGCTTGTGCACGGCGATCCGGCCCAGGCGGGCCACGAACTCCGGGTCCCGCAGGCGCGGGTGGTTGTGGCCCAGGGGCGCGGTGGCGAAGAAGGTGTAGAAGTCCAGGTAGCGTTTCCCGTCCCGGGCGTCCACGATCCAGGAGCCCTGGGACTTGTCCAGGTCCATCACCAGGTGGAAGCCGTCCACCAGCATGTGCGGCTTGAGGACATCGAAGACATCCGCCGGCGGCACCTGGATCTCCTGGTCGTACGGGTGGGTTTCGAAGGTCATGGCCGGTCTCCCTGGATAAAGGTTTGATTCAATTAGGAATATGTATTATTTTCGGCTGCCTGCACATCAAAAGACACTGCTAGAAGGACGAAATTGACCCACTATTTCGTCGTATTTATAGGGTAAAATAGCCAGTATGACGAATGCGCTCCTGGATGAGGTGGACCACCGCCTGCTCAACCTGCTGCGGGAGAACGCCCGCGCCTCCACCGCCGACCTGGCCCGCCGCCTGGGCCTGTCCCGGACCACCGTGCAGAGCCGCATGGAGCGCCTGGAGCGCAACCGCGTGGTGGCCGGGTACACCGTCAAGGTGACCGACGCGGTGGAGGCGGGGCTGGTGCGCACCTACGTGCTGGTGACCCTCGCCCCCAAGCAGACCAGGGCCGTGGAGACGGCCCTGCGCCGGATCCCCCAGGTGCGCACCCTGCACTCGGTGAGCGGGCCGTTCGACCTGCTGGCCATCGTGGCGGCGGCCTCCATCGGCGAACTGGACGCGGTGATCGACCGCATCGGGCTGCTGGAGGGGGTGGAGCGCACCACCTCGGCCATCGTCCTGTCCACCCGGATCGATCGGTGAAACGCGAGTCGGGACCGGGTACCCTGGGAGCATGCCCACCTCCGCCATAGACCACCTGGCCTTCACGTCCCCCACCTTGGCGCTCGGGGTGGAATTTGTGGCGGACCTGTTGGGCGCCGCTCCCCGCCCCGGAGGCAAGCACCCCCGCATGGGCACCCACAACGCCCTGCTCCGGCTGGGGCCGGCCGTCTACCTGGAGGTGATCGCGGTGGACCCGGACGCCGGACCCCACGACCTGCCCCAGGTGTTCGGCCTTGGCCGGGGCCGGACCCGCCCCCTCCTGGCCAACTGGGTGGCCCGCACCCCCGACGTGCGCGCCGCGGCGGCGGCCGACCCCGCCTACCGGCGCATCGAGCCCATGAGCCGGGGCTCCCTGCGGTGGGAGATCACCGTTCCGGAAGGGGATGGGCTGATCTTCGACGGCCTCGCCCCCCTGCTCATCCAATGGCTGGCCGAGCCGCACCCGGCCGCCGCCCTGCCCGACTCCGGCTGCGCCCTGGAGGGACTGGAGGGCTGGCACCCCCGGGCCGAAGCCCTTTCGGGCCTGATGCAGGCCCTCGGGCTCCAGGACGCCATGGCCATCCACCCCGGCCCTGCCCCCCGGCTGGTGGCCCACCTCCAGACTCCCCGGGGCCTGCGCGCCCTGACCAGCGGAGCCCCCGATGCATAAGGACGAGTTCGCCGCCAACCTGGCGGTCGTGAAAAAGCGCAAGATCCTCATGATCCGGGTGGCCCTCTCCATCCTGTTCGTGCTCCTGGCGACCTCCATGTACATGAACAAGGTCCATCCCAAGGACGGTGTCCGGAGCGTGTTCCTGGCCGTGTGCATGGTGGGCTACCCGGCGGTGGTGTACCTGTGCATCACCTCGGTCCAGCGCCTGGGCCGGCGCCTGGGCCTGCACTGCCCCCACTGCGGCCGCAGCCTGTCCGGCCCCCTGGCCCACAAGGTGGTGGAATCGGGGACCTGCCTGCACTGCGGGAATTACGTCTTCTAGGAGCCTGTCCATGTATTATTCGGCCCCGCGCTAGGTGGGCACCGCCGCCCTGAACCTGTCGGTGCGGGCGTTCGTGGCGCCCCTGGAGCCTTCCGGCAGCATCGACGCCCGCCGGGCGGCCCTGGACCAAGAAGACCCCCTGTCCCAGGGGGCCCGCCTGCACACCCGGATCCAGAAGCGCCTGCTCCAGGAGGACCCGCGCCACCAGAGCGAGGTGCCGGTGCGGGCCCAGCTGGCCCTCCTGGATTTCACCTGCCTGGTGCGGGGGCGCATCGACCTGCTCCTGGCGGGCGCCCCGCCGGTGGTCGAGGAGATCAAGACCAGCCATCGCCCGGAGGCCATGCTCCAGGCGGTGCGGGAGGACCCGGAGCACCCCTTCGCCCTGCAGGCCCGCATGTACGCCTGGATGCGCTGGCGCGACACGGGGGCGGCGCCGGGCTGCCGCCTGCGCGTCCTTTCCCTGCTGGACGAGTCCGAGGCGCTCCTGGAGCTGCCCTTCGCCCCGGAGGCCTTCGGGGCCTGGGTGCAGGCACGCCTGGAAGCCCAGCGCCAGGCTTTCCTGGGGGCACGGGAACGGGCCGCGGAGCGCAAGCGGCTGGGCGCCGCCTTGGCCTTCCCGTTCCCTGACCCCCGTCCCGGCCAGACGGAACTGGCGGCCCGGGTGGAGGAGGCCCTGGAGTCCGGGCGCCGGCTGCTGCTCCAGGCCCCCACCGGACTGGGCAAGACCGCGGCCATCCTGCACCCGGCCCTGCGCCGGGCCCTGGACCAGGACCTGCAGGTGTTCTACTGCACCCCCCGCAACAGCCAGCACGAAGTGGCCGAGGACTTCGTGCGCCGCCTGCGGGCCCAGGGCCGCCCGGTGCGCTCGGTGACCCTCCGGGCCAAGGAGAAGGTGTGCCCCCAGGCGGAGGTGGACTGCCGCCCGGAGGTCTGCCCCAGGGCCAGCCTCTACTACGACCGCCTGAAGACCTGCGGGGCCCGGGAGCGGCTGTGGGAACTGGGCTGCGCCGGCCCCGGCGAAGTGGCCCGGGAGGCCGACCTGAACCAGCTGTGCCCGTTCGAGCTGTCCCTGGACGCGGCGCTGCAGGCGGACGTGGTGATCGGCGACTACAACTACGTCTTCTCGCCCAACGCCACCCTGGCGCGGTTCTTCGCCGGCCCCGAGGAGAGCGCCCGGCAGATCGTGCTGGTGGACGAGGCGCACAACCTGCCCGCCCGGGCCACGGAGTGGTTCTCCCCGGCCCTGGACCTGGCCTGGCTGGAGGACCTGCGCAAGCGCCGCCTCCGGCCTCCGGACCCGTCTCTGCGGCGCCGGGTCACGGCCCAGTTCCGGCGCTGCCTGGACAGGCTGCGCGCCCTGGACGGCCCGCACCGGATCCTGGAACTGGACGCCAGCCCCTTCTACGGGGAGGAGCGGCGCATCGGCCAGCTGCTGGCCTGGGCCGCCGCCCACGGCCGGGAGCTGGGACCGTCCCATCCCCTCGCGGAACTGCACTACGCCTGGAGCTCATTCTGCGCGGTGCTGAGGGTCCTGGGGGAGGAGCACAGGGTGTCCTGGGTGCCCCCGGGCCGGCTGCAGATCACCTGCGCCGACGCCTCCGCCCACCTGGCGGGGCGCATGGCCCCCCTGGCCGGGGCGGTGCTGTTCTCGGCCACCCTCAAGCCGTTCCAGTACCACCAGCGGCTGCTGGGGCTGGAGGAGCCCCCGGCGGCCGCCGCGGAGGTGCCCTCGCCGTTCCCGCCGGAGCGCCGCAAGGTGCTGGTGGTGCCCCAGATCACCACCCGCTACCGGGCCCGGGAGCGGGAGGCCCCGCGCATCGCCCATTTCCTCCAGCAGGTGCTGCCGGTCCGGATGGGCAACTACCTGGTGTTCTTCCCCAGCTTCGAGCTCCTGGACCAGACCCGCGCCCACCTCCAGCTGCCCCAGTTCCAGGTGCTGGTCCAGCCCCGCCGGGCCGCCGCGGCCCAGATCGAGGCCATCCTCGGGTCCCTGCGGGGGGAGCGGGGCGTGGTGGTGCTGGCCGTGCAGGGCGGCTCCCTGGCCGAGGGGATCGACTGCCCCGGGGAGGCGCTCATCGGCTGCGTGGTGGCGGGCCCGGCCCTGCCCCCCTGCGACCTGGAGCGGGAGCAGGTGCGCCGGTACTTCCAGCGCCGGTACGGATGCGGCGGGGCCTACGCCTACACCTATCCGGCCGCGGCCCGGGCCTTCCAGGCGGCGGGGCGGGTCATCCGCGCCCCCGCGGACCGGGGCCTCCTGGTGTTCCTGGACCCGCGCTTCCTGGAGCCCGAGTACGCGTCCTGCTTTCCCGCCGGATGGTTCCGGGAGAGCCCCCGGGAGCTGGTTTCCGGCGCCATCCTGGCCGACGTGCGCGCCTTCTGGGCCTCGGCGGACTGACCGGGAAGGCGCCGCAGGATTGACGGCCCGCATTTCCCAGGCGCCCCCGGGGCCGAGGCCGAACCAAAGATCCCCCCGCCCCAGGGCCACGCCTCCGGAGAGGCAGCGCAGGCTCTCCCGCTCGCCCACCAGGCGGGCCGTGAAAGCCGGCGGCAGGAGGTCCCTGGCGCGCTGGACGAAGGCCGCCGGGCCTGCCACGGTCACGGTGGCGCCCCGAGCCCGGACCCGGAGGGGATAGCGCACCAGGGGGGCCACCCGGACTGGGTCATCCGCCTCCAGGGCCGCCATCAGGCGCTGGAAGAAGACGTCGAAGGCGCGGACCGCCTGCGGGTGGTAGAAGGCCATCCGCTCCTGGAACTCCCGGTCCCCGGCCCGGGGCGCCGGCGCGGCCGCCAGGTACCAGCGCCAGGAGGGAGTTACCGGCTCTCATAAATCCCCTCCCGGAACAGCCGGGACTCGCACCGCCGGCGCACCGCGTTGCCGGCCCCGGCCCGGAACCCCTGGATGGCCGCCCCGGCCTGGGCGTAATCCCCGGCGGCGATGGCCCGGGCCACCGGGGACCCGAGCAGCGCCGCCCGCCCGGCGTTGAACCCCAGGCTCACCAGGGCGTCGAACTGGGACGGGGACAGGTCGGCGTGCAGGTTCTGGTGGATGCCGTCTTCCACCCGCCGCAGGTCCTGCCGGAACTGTCCGGCGGCCTGGTCTTCGCTCCAGCCGTCCCGGCACGGCGCCCGTTCCGCTTCCGTGAGCTCCTGGTACGGCTTGCGGGCCACCAGGTGGCCGTAGCCGATGGTGGCGAAGCCCCGGCTGTCGTTGTACAGGACGTGCCGCCCGCCCTCCTTGACGGCCCCTTCCAGGCCCTTGAGCCAGTGGATCCCGGCGCGGCTCAGGGCGCCGGGATGGGTGAAGGCCCTGGGTTTCGCCCCAAGGGGATCGCAGGGAACCAGGGGCCGGCCGTCGGGGCCGACGCCCCCGGCGGGCGCGGCGCCGGCCAGGGCCAGCACCTTGCCGGTGGTGTTGCGGTCGTTCATGGTGACCGGGTCCAGGTGGCGCACGATCCGCCGGCCGTTGGCCCGGACCGTGGCGGCCCCGGCCACGAAGGCGACCCGGCCCCGGTTCACCCCCGAGACCACCCCGCCTCCGGTCCCCGCCTCGTTCCCGGTCACCTGGGGGACGGCCGAGGCGTCCGCCAGGACCACGGGAACGCCCCCATAGCGCACGTCCGGGGAAAGGGCCACCGCCCGGCCCAGCCGGGCCGTGACCTGGTAGGGCACCGGCACGTCCCCGGGCGGGGTCCGGCAGTGGTCCGGGGCATCGCAAACCGCCAGGAAGCCGTCCGCCCCGTGGGCGAATTCCCTACCGGACATGGGCCGCCTCCTCCGCCCCGGCGGCCGGCCCCGGCAAGGCCAGGCCCAGCCGCGCGCTCCCGGCCCAGGCCGGGAAGGACGCCCGGTGCACCAGCGTCACCCGGGACTGGTCCGGCTCGACGGCCACCGTGTCCAGCTTCAGGGGCTCACAGCCCACGCTGCCGTCCTCCCCTTCCAGGAGCAGGTACGGTGCCAGGCCCGGCAGAGCCGCCCGCAGGAGCCCGTTGCCCTGGGCATCCCGTCCCAGCCCGGGGCTTCCGGGGGCACATAGATTGACCAGCTCGAGCACCTCGTCGCCCTCCAGGTGGGGAATCTGCAGGTCCGGGTGGGCCGCGTTCCAGAAGGCTTCCTGGAAGCCCGGCAGATACGGGGCGCCGGCGGCTGCCCAGCCCTCGTGCCAGGTCCCCGCATGGCGCAGGCGCAGGGCCCAGCGCCGGGTGACCACCCCCATGCCCGCCGGTTCCAGGGCCCGGGGCACGGGCCCCCGCCCGCGGCTGGCGGCCAGGAATGCCCGGGCGGTGAAGGGGTGGCGGGGGTCCTCGATCTGGGGCGCCGGCAGGCGTCGGATCCGGCCCGCCTTGAGCAGCCAGCGGGGGGCATAGCCGCGTCCCACCGGGTTGCCCTCCCACCAGGCCTCCGCCAGCACGGACCCGGCCCCGTCCGGGGCGGCGGCCCGCACCTGCTCCCGGTCCGCCACGTCCGGGCGCCAGTGCCGGCGGGGCAGGCGGGAAAAGGCCGGATCCCCGGGGCGCACCTGCCAGTGGCCGCCGAAACTGAATTCGTAGCGCAGGGGCACCCCAAGCGCCGCCTCGGGCGCGGTGAGCTTCCAGGGGCACGGGCGGACCATTCCGAGGCTCCCCACCCGGACCAGCCACCCCAGGATCCGCGGCACCGGTCCGCGCCGGCACAGCCAGCGGGGCCCGGTCACCCGCAGGGCATGGTCCAGGAGCACCTCGCCCCGGGCCGGCCGGCGCAGGCGCAGCACGGCCGGGAACCGGCGCCGGGGCCGGCCTCCCGGGGCATGGGCCGTGCCCAGGACCACCAGGTCGCACCGGGGCTTGGCGGGCGCCAGGTCGGACTCCCAGCGCAGGCTGCTGCGCCCGGGCGGCCCCCAGGGCTCGTCGGCGCAGGCCAGGGGGAGCTGGTCCTGGGCCAGCCGGAGGAGGTGGGTGCGGCCCCCGGCCCGGTCCCGCCCCTGGAGGGGCACCAGGTCCAGGGTCGCCCTGGCGATCACCACCTGCCGCCGGTCGCCGTCCGGGGTCCGGGCCTCCATGGCCAGGCAGGGAAGAGGGGTCAGGTTCTGGAACCGCATGGGCGGATCCTCGGCGCGGTAGTGGGGAAAAACGGAGATTCAGTCTTCATGGCCAGACGGGCACCTCGCTGGGTTGACGATGTGCCCAGCATTTTGGCCGAATTCGAGAAGGTTCGAGTTGAATTTTTGTAATGAATTTACATTATGTAATATTATTGTTCATCCTTCAACGCAATTGTTAAAATCACTATTGATATTCATAATGGAGCAGCCCTCCCCAATTCCAGTGGGGTCATCTGGAACATCACCCATGTCCTTCCCTGCCTTCCTCCGCCAGCTGGGTCACCTGTTCCAGGGCCGCCCCCGCCGCCCGGAGCCCGCCGGCGGCCCTGAGCCGGCTTCCGGGGACCTGGCCAAGCGCTACCGGGACCTGCGCTACGCGGTGGACGAATCGGCCATCTTCGCCATCACCGACGCCCGGGGCGTCATCCTCGAGGTGAACGAACGCTTCTGCCAGGTCTCCGGCTATTCCCGGGAGGAGCTGGTCGGCTGCACCCACGGCCTGCTCAACTCCGGCTACCACCCCAGGGAGTTCTTCCAGGACCTGTGGACCACCATCCGCGCCGGCCGGGTCTGGCGGGGCGAGATCCGCAACCGGGCCAAGGACGGCTCCATCTACTGGGTGGACGCCACCATCGTCCCCTGGGCGGACGCGCAGGGCCGGCCGGAGCGGTTCTTCTCCCTGCGCACGGTCATCACCGAGCGCAAGCGGGCCGAGGAGGCCCTGGTCCGGCGCAGGCGCCAGCTGGAGCTGCTGGTGGCCGCCAGCCGGGAGCTGAACCAGGACCTGGACCTGCCGGTGGTCATGCGCCGCCTGGTGGAGACCGGGGTGAACCTCACCAGCGCCGCCTCCGGCACCTACGGGCTCCTGGAAGGGAGCCTCCTGCGCACCCGGGAGCTGTTCGAGGACGGCACCTGGTCCCGCCTGGACCTGGTGTTCCAGACTGGCGAGGGGGTGCCCGGCTGGGTCCTGGCCACCCGCCAGTCGTGCCTTTCCGCCGATGCGGAGCGGGATCCCAGGGTCACCCCCGGCCACCTCCGGCGACTGGGCCTGCGCAGCTTCGCGGTCGTGCCCATCCTGGACCGCAAGGGGGAGCTGCTGGGGTTCTTCGGCATCCACAACAAAGTGGACGGCGCCTTCACCGACGAGGACCGGTCCCTGCTGGAGGGCCTGGCCGCCCACGCCGCCGTGGCCATGGCCAATGCCCAGCGCCTGGAGGCCCAGCGCCACGAGCAGGAGGCCCTGCGCCAGGCCCAGAAGCTGGAGAGCCTGAGCCAGCTGGTGGGAGGCCTGGCCCACGATTTCAACAACCTCCTGGCGGCCATCCTGGGCAACCTGAACCTGGCCACGCGGTCGGCGCCGGCCGGTTCGGACCTGGCCCGGCACCTGGACAGCATCGACCTGGCCGCGACCCGGGCTTCCGGGCTCACCCAGCAGATGCTGGCCTGCACCGGCAAGAGCCGATCCCAGGTGGAACGCCTGGAGCTCAACGGCCTGGCGCGCCGGGTCGCCCAGCAGCAGGAGGTCGCCCTGCCCCGGTCCACCCTCGTGGAGTTGAGCCTGGACGCGGGCCTGCCCGCCCTGGACGGGGATCCGGCGCAGCTGGAACAGGTGATCCGGGACCTGGTCAACAACGCCGCCGACGCCATCGGCGAGCGGGGGGGCACCATCCGCGTGGCCACCGCCCAGGCGGTCCTGGACGAAGCTGGCCTGCGCCGGCTCCTGCCCGGCTGGCGTCCCGCCCCGGGCGCCTACCAGTCCCTGGAGGTGGCCGACGACGGCCATGGCATGGCCCCGGAAGTGCTGGAGCGGATCTTCGACCCGTTCTTCTCCACCAAGGGGCTCGGCCGGGGGCTTGGGCTTCCGGCCCTGGCGGGCATCCTGAAGGCGCACCGGGGCGGCCTGGCGGTGGCCAGCGCGCCCGGACGCGGCAGTTCCTTCCGCATCTACCTGCCGGCGGCCGCGGCGGCCCCCGCCGCCCCGGAACGCGCCGACAACGGCGCCTGGACCGGGCACGGCACCATCCTGGTGGTGGACGACGACGAGCTGGTGCGCTCGGTGAACCGGGCGCAGGTCGAGCTGCTGGGCTTCCGGACCCTGGAGGCCGTGGACGGGGTGGAGGCGGTGGAGGTGTTCCGGGCCCACCGGAAGTCCATCGACCTGGTGTTCATGGACTTGTCCATGCCGCGCATGGACGGGCGGGAGGCCATGGGCGCCATCCGGGCCCTGGAGCCTGAAGCCCGGATCGTTCTCTGCAGCGGCTTCAACGAAGAAACGGCCCGGCCCGACGCCACCGCCGGACCCCCCACGGCCTTCCTGCAGAAGCCGTTCCGCAAGGAGGCCCTGGGCCGGGTCCTCAGGGACGCCCTGGGGGATGCCCCGGCCCGGGACCGGTCCTGAGCGCGCCTATTTGGCGATGCCTTTCGCGTAGCAGAGCCCGCCGGTGATCTCCAGGGTGGTGGCGTTGATGGCTTCGTTCCCGGCCACGTGGGCGATGAGGGAGGCGATCTCGGAGGGCTCGACGAGGCGGTTCAGGTGCACGTCCTCCAGGATGCTCTTCAGGGCGTCCTGGTTCATGCCCGTGAGCATGGGGGTGGCGGTGTAGCCGGGGGCGACGGCCACGCAGCGGACGTTGCGGATGCCCCGCAGCATGAACTCGCCGATGATGATCTTGGGCATCAGGGCGTCGGCCACCTTGGCCGAGGAGTAGTTCAGCTGCCCCACCTGCCCGGCCTTGTTCACCGAGGAGATGGGCACCAGCAGGCCCTCCCAGCCGCCGTTGACCATGGCCTCGGCGGCGTCGCGCAGGGTCAGGAAGGTGCCCGAGAGGTTGGTCTCGATCACCGCCTGCCACTTGGCGAACTCCAGCTTCCTGGAGACCTTGCCGGTCTCCTTGTCCAGGTTGAGCAGGGTGCCGTCCCGGATGATGCCGGCGCAGGTGACGCAGATGTTCAGCTTGCCGAACGCCTGCAGGGTCCCCTGGATGAACCGGGCGGTGTCGGCCTCGCTGGTGACGTTGCCCTGGATGCCCACCACCTCCCCGCCCATCTCCTGGACGTCCTTCACCACCCGGTCGATGTTCTTCTGGTCCATGTCCACCACGGCCACTTTGGCCCCGAGCCCGGCAAAGTGCTTGACCACCGCCTCGCCGATGCCGTTGCCGCCGCCCGTGACCAGCACGACGCTGTCCTTGATCTGCATGGTTCTTACCCTCCTTGTTGTGGAGAAAGGGGACTGCTGTTCGGGCCGGACGTGATGGCCGGGCTTCGCCCGGCCATCACGTGGGGGAGCACGAGGGGGGACGAAGAGCGAGCTTCGCGAGCGGGCGGTCCCCCCTCGTTCATTTCAGGTGAACGAGGCGCTGTCCTTGTTCCAGTAGACGAAGTTGGGGTGCCCCACGTCCGGGCCGACGATCTTCAGGCCGCCGACGGTGATGGGGTGGTTCACGTCCGGCCCCACCGAGCGGACTCCCACCGGGAAGACGGTGCGGACCAGGGCCTGGGCCAGGGGCTGGGCCTGGGCTTCGTCCAGCCCCTTGAACAGGCCCGCCGCCACCGGGGCGCAGGCGCCGCCCGGCAGCCGGCGGGCGATGTCCCAGCCCCCGGCCCCCGGCTGGACAGTGAATTCCATGTCGTTGTAGGAGAAGGTGAGCATGTCTCCTCCTAGAGCTTGCGCAGGACGGTGACGCAGTTGGTGACCGCCGACCCGCCCACGTTGAAGACCACCGCCACTTCGGCCCGGCGCGCCGGCACGCCGATGGGCTCCCCGATCAGCTGCTTGTACAGCAGTGCGTGCATGGAGACGCCGGTGGCGCCCACCGGGTGGCCCTTGGCCTTGAGGCCGCCCGAGAGATTCACCGCCACCCGGTCGTCCCGGGTGAACCGCCCGTCCAGGTAGTCGTAGCCGGCCCGGCCGTCGTCCGCCAGGCCCAGGGCCTCGGTGGACATGATCATGTTGATGGTGAAGCAGTCGTGCACCTCCACCAGGTCGATCTGGGAGGCGGTGATCCCCGCCTCCCCGTAGGCCCTGGCGGCGGCCGCCTTGCCGGCCATCAGGTCGTGCATGTTGGGGCGCACGTTCTCGGGCAGGCGCTCCTCCGCGTGGCCGATGCCGGCGATCTCCGCCGCCCGGGCCCGGTCCGGGACCTGGGCGGTGGCGGTCACCACCACCGCGGCGGCGCCGTCGGTCACCAGGGAGCAGTCGTGCAGCCGCAGGGGCGGCGCGATCATCATGTTCCTGCACTTGCCCCTGGCGTCCGGCTCGTTGAGCTTCTCGATCTCCGCCACGGTGGCCGGGCCGTTCCTCACGTGCGCCAGGGGGTTCTCGGCGCCGTTCTTGTAGCACAGGGCGGCGGTGGTCCAGAGCATGCGCTCGAACCGGTCGTCGGGGATCCGGTAGTGGGCCTGGTAGCCCTTGGCGTACTCGGCGAACAGCATGGGGAAGGACATGCCCCGGGAGCCTTCGGTGGGCCAGTGGGAGGAGCAGGCCAGGACGTGGGTCATCTGGGGGGTGGGCAGCAGGTTCATCTTCTCCACCCCGATCACCAGGACGTTGCGGCAGCGCCCCGCCTCCAGCGCGTAGACCGCCTGGTAGAGCGCCACCGAACCGGACGCGCAGGCGCACTCGCAGCGGGTCATGGGCTTGAAGCGCAGGTCCGGGTGGATCTCCGCGGCGATGGGGGCCACGTGCTCCTGGTTGATGAACGACCCGGGGAGCAGGAGCCCACGTAGACCGCGTCGATATCCTTGGCTTCCAGGCGGGCGTCGGCGATGGCGCCGCGCCCGGCCTCGATGAGCAGGTCGTAATAGGTGCGGGTGTCGGTGACCAGGCCGGTGGCCTTGTCCTTCTTGACGAAGGCTCCGAATTCGGTGTTGCAGGCACCGATGATGCTGGCTTTGCTCATGACCTTTCTCCTAGACGGCGATCTTGTGGGTCTCCTTGGCGAACGCCACCGACACGGCGGTGATCACCACCAGGAGAATCATGTACCAGGCGACGTAGACGGGCTGGCCCTTGCCGTAGGCCAGCAGCCCGGTGGCGATCAGGGGCGACAGCCCGCCGGCGAAGATGGAGGCCAGCTGGTAGCCCAGGGAGGCGCCGCTGTAGCGCACCCGGGCCGAGAACAGCTCGGAGAAGAAGCTGGCCTGGGGCCCGTACATCGCCGCGTGGCCCAGCACCACCGGCAGCACGATGGCCAGGGTGATGATCATGGGATCCTTGGTGCCGAGCATGGCGAAGAACGGGAACGCCAGGATGCCGCAGGCCACGGCGCCCCACATGTACACCGGGCGCCGGCCGATGCGGTCGGAGAGGGCCCCCCACATGGGGCCGGCGAAGGTGGCGATGAAGGAGGCCACCAGCAGGCCGTTCAGGCCGATGGTGCGGTTGATCTTGAGGGCGGTGGCCACGTAGGTCAGGGAGAACACCGTGAAGACGTAGAACAGGCCGTTCTCGGCGAAGCGCGCGCCCATGGCGATGAGGATGTTCTTGGGGTGCTTGGTGATGGCCTCGATGATGGGGATCTTGCTCTCCTGCTTCTGCTCCTTGATCCTCTCGAACACCGGCGACTCGGCCACCTTCATCCGGATCCAGATGCCCACGATCACCAGGATGAAGCTCACCAGGAAGGGCACCCGCCAGCCCCAGGTCAGGAAGGCGGAATCGGGCATCCTGGACACCGCCCGGAACACCAGGGTGGACAGCAGCAGGCCGATGTAGGCGCCGATCTGGGGCCAGGAGCCGTAGAAGCCGCGCCGGTTGGCCGGGGCGTGCTCCACCGCCATCAGCACCGCCCCGCCCCATTCCCCGCCCAGGCCGAAGCCCTGGGCCAGGCGCATGACCACCAGCAGGGTCGGGGCCCAGACGCCGATGGAGTTGTAGGTGGGCAGCAGGCCGATGGCCGTGGTGGCCAGGCCCATGACCAGGATGGTGATGTAGAGCATCTTCTTGCGGCCGATGCGGTCGCCGTAGTGGCCGAACACGATGCCGCCCACGGGGCGGGCGATGAAGCCCACCGAGAAGGTGCCGAAAGCCAGCAGAGTGCCCACCAGAGGGTCGAAGCTGGGGAAGAACAGCTTGTTGAACACCAGCGCGGCGGCGGTGCCGTACAGGAAATAGTCGTACCACTCGATGGACGTGCCGATCAGGCTGGCCAGGGCCACCTTCACGATCTGCCGGTATTCCGGTGGCGGCGCGGTGGGGACCTGGGCGGCCTGGGGGGCCTTGACGGCTTCGGCTATGGGCATGGGTGCCTCCTGGGTTGGGCGGATGGAGAGACGGTGGGAAGAGGGATCAGGCCCTGGACAGCAGGCCCAAGAGCCCCATGGGTTCGGTGCGGAAGATGCCTTCGTGCATGAGCTGGAGGTCGGGGGCGATGACCGGCGTGAAGTCCATCTGGCCGAGCACCTCCCGGTCCAGGTCCACCCCGGGGGCGATCTCGATGAGCTCCAGGCCCTTGGGGGTGAGGCGGAACACGCAGCGCTCGGTCACGAAGAGCACCCGCTGGCCCTGGCGGGCGGCCACTTCGCCGCTGAAGGTGCGGTGCTCCACCTCCTTGACGAACTTGCGGCTGGCGCCCTCCTTGAGGATGCGCAGGCGCCCGTCGGCCACCGCCACCTCCAGGCCGCCGGCGGTGAAGGTGCCGACGAACACCACGGTCTTCGCGGACTGGGAGATGTTGATGAAGCCGCCGGCCCCGGCCAGGCGCGGGCCGAACTTGCTCACGTTCAGGTTGCCGTGCCGGTCCGCCTGGGCCAGGCCCAGGAAGGCCAGGTCCAGCCCGCCGCCGTCGTAGAAGTCGAACTGGACGGGCTGGTCCACGACCGCGCAGGCGTTGGAGCCGGCGCCGAAGCTCAGGCCCGCCGCCGGGGCGCCGCCGATGATCCCGGGCTCGGTGGAGAGGGTGATGAGGTCCAGGGCGCCCTCCTCCACCGCCACCGCGGAGATGCCCTCGGGCATGCCGATGCCCAGGTTCACCACGGCCCCGGACCTCAGTTCCAGGGCCGCGCGCCGGGCGATGATCTTGCGCTCGGACATCTCCAGGGGCTTCAGGCCCGAGACCGGGATGCGGAGCTCCCCGCTGTAGGCCGGGTTGTACTGCTCCCCGAAGGTCTGCATGTGGTACTCGGGGCGCTCGGCCACCACCACGTAGTCCACCAGGATGCCGGGGATCTTCACCTGCCGCGGGTTGAGGGAGCCCCGCTCGGCGATCCGCTCCACCTGGACGATGACCTTGCCGCCGCTGTTGTGCACGGCCATGGCCACCGCCTGGCTTTCCAGGGTCAGGGCCTCCTTCTCCAGGGAGACGTTGCCGTCCGGATCGGCGGTGGTGCCCCGGACCAGGGCCGCGTGGATGGGAATGCACGGGTAGAACAGGTAGTCGCGCCCGTGGATGGCCATGCGCTCCACCAGGTCCTCGGTGGTGCGCGCGTTGATCTTGCCGCCGCCGAACTGGGGATCCACGAAGGTGCCCAGGCCGATGTGGGTGAGGAGTCCGGGCTTGCCGGCGGCGATGTCCCGGAACAGGTGGGCGATGACTCCCTGGGGCAGGTTGTAGGCCTCCACCTGGTTGGCCAGGGCCAGGGCCTGGATCTTGGGGGTGAGGCCGAAATGCCCGCCGATGACCCGGCGCAGCAGGCCCTCGTGGCCGAAATGGTTCAGCCCCCGGTCCTGGCCGTCCCCCTGCCCCGCCGCGAAGATGAGGGTCAGGCCCCGGGGCGCTCCGGTCTCCAGGAACCGCCGCTCCAGGGCGACGGCCAGGTTCTCGGCGAACCCGTTGCCGACGAAACCGCAGGTGGCCAGCGTGTCGCCGTCCCGGATGCAGGCCACCGCCTGGGCGGCGCTGGTGATCTTGTTCCGCCGGGGCGGAAAGGCAGGTAGAGCAGGCTCGGTGGGCATGCGCGGCTCCTGATTTAGGGGATGATGGTCTTCAGGGGCAAACTTAATGCCAAATAGCTAAGCTCTTTTTTTTCAAAGAGAAGAAGAAATCAAGACAGGACGCCGCCCGTCTCCCGATGGAGATCCCCCCCGCTGCGCCGGCCGTCCATGGCCGGCTTTTGCCCAGGCCGATCTTTAACGGATTACGTATCTTTTGGCCTTGTCTCGTTTTGGCAACATGTCGCCCTTTGGAGACAGGCGCTCCACGGCATGCATGCGCTTGTAGAAGGTGGCCCGGCCGATGCCCAGGTGCCGGGCCGCTTCCACCACCCGCCCGTGGCAGGCGGCCAGGGCCGCCTCCAGGATCCGGCGCTCGGCCTCGGCCATGGTCTCGGCGTACGTGGACCCCGGCAGGAACACCTCAGAGGGTGTCGCCGGGACGGGCACCGCCTTCTGCAGTTCCGGGAAATCCTCCGGCTCCAGGCGCGGGTTGTCGGTATTCATGAGGGCCCGCTCCAGCACGTTGCGCAGTTCCCGGATGTTCCCGGGCCAGGTGTGGCGGCGCAGCAGGTCCATGGCTTCCGGGCTCAAGTCCCGGGCCCGGGCGGAGCCGGGAGGGGCCGTCTTCTCCAGCAGGTACTCCACCAGCATCTGCAGGTCCCCGGGGCGCTCGCGCAGGGGCGGCAGGGCGATGTTCAGCACGTTCAGCCGGTAGTAGAGGTCCCGGCGGAACCGTCCCTCGGCCACCATGGCCTCCAGGTTGCGGCTGGTGGCCACCACGATGCGCACGTTCACCCGGATCACCTTGTTGCTGCCCAGGGGCTCCACCTCCTGTTCCTGGAGCACCCGCAGGAGCTTGGACTGGAGGGCCAGGGGCATGTCGCCGATCTCGTCCAGGAACAGGGTGCCGCCGTTGGCCAGTTCGAACTTGCCCGGGCGGGGTTTGCGCTCGGCGCCGGTGTAGGCCCCCGGCGCCACCCCGAAGAACTCGGCCTCCAGGAGGGTTTCCGGGATGGCGGCCACGTTCAGGCTCACGAACGGGTGGTCCGCCCGGGGCCCGCCCGCGTGGATGGCCTGGGCCAGAAGCTCCTTGCCGGTACCGGTCTCCCCCTGGAGCAGCACCGGCGCGTTGAGCAGGGCCGCGCGGCGGCCCAGGCGCTTCACCTCCAGGATGGCCGGGCTGTTGCCGATGAAGGAGGAGAAGGTGTACCGGGTGCGCCGGGCTTCCGCCAGCTTCTTCTGGGCCTTGGCCAGTTCCGTCTGCAGTTCGGAGAACCGTTCGAACAGCGGCTTGAGCGACTCGTAGTGGCTGAACAGGGCGAACCCCACCGCTCCCACCACCTCCCCTGCTTCGTTGCGCAGGGGCATGCGCATGACCACGAAGGTCTGGTTGGCCGTCTCCAGCAGGTCCAGCAGGATGGGATTGCCGGTCTGCACCACCTGGCGCATGAGGCTGTTGGGGATGATGGCCTCGATCTCCTGGCCGATGGCCCGTTCCGGGTCCACGTCGAGGCGGGCCGCGTAGCGGTCGTTGATCCATACCACCCGCGCGTCCCGGTCCACGATCACCGTCCCTTCGCACAGGCCCTCGAAGCAGTCGAACATGGACTGCATGGCCTGCCGCTGCATGGCCGCCGAATCCTGCAAGGTGAGAGGTAGAGGCACGGGTGTCCAGAGTCGAGGTTGGCGCCTATTCTACCCCGCCGTCCGCCCGCCGGTGAGGATCAGAATTGGAACCCCGCCGAGATGAGCAGCGACTTCAGCTGGGTGTTCCGGTCATCCTGGGACCTGGGCAGGCCCCAGATGCGCTTCACGTCGGCGGCGTACTCGATCTTCAACGGGATGCCGATCTTGAAGATCAGCCCCGTTCCCAGGGCGGTGCGCAGGGGCGGCCGCGCCGCCGGGACCGGGTCCCCCGGCGCGGCCTGCGCCTGGCGCACCTCGTAGGGCAGGGCTTTCAGGCTCTGGTAGACCTGCCCTGAATCCACGAACAGTTCGGCCCACACGGACTTCCCCAGGAGGGGGAAGCGGTACTCCAGGCTCGCGAGCACCAGGCCCTGGCCCCCCACGGGGGTGCGGACGAGAGCGGTACTGGGTCATGCCCGCGGCATTGGTGCCGATGGGCTGGGTGGTATCGGGGACCGCGACCAGGATGCCGAGGTCGTCCGGCTCGACGCCCCGGAAGCTGAAGGGGCCGCCGGCGAAGAACCGTTCCGACAGGGGCAGAGTCGTCTGGTAGCCGTTGGTGGGCCGCACGGCGCCCAGGTGCACCCCGAGCGCCACCACCCCTGCCCGGGCCTGCTTGCCGACCGGCCAGGTCCACTGGTTCTTCACCTCCGCTTTCACGAAGCTGGCGTTGGGGCTGGAAAGGAAGGCCTGGTTGGCGAACTCGACCCGGGCCATGGAGTAGATGCCCCGGGTGGGGTCGAAGGAGTTGTCCCGGGTGTCCCGGGCCACCTGGGCGAAGGGGGCCGACACGATGGCGTGGACCGGGTAGCGGGCGATCACCGCCAGGTCGTCGCTGTCGATGCCCGGGATGGCCGATTTCACGTCCGTGCGCTCCCAGCGGTAGCCCAGGGTGTAAGTCAACCGCGGATTGACGCTCCACTGCAGGCTGGTGGTGACCCGGCGCCGGTGCAGGTCGTACACGTCCCGGCGCTCCTGGATGTAGGCCGCCTCGCTGCGGGACTGGGTGCGTTCCGGCAGTATGCCCTGGAGCCACTCCGGGGCGAACCAGGGGTCCGTGTAGCCCACGGAGAAGGAGTCCACCGAACGGTTGTAGGTGCCGGTGGGGAACCACTTGGCCAGGGTGGGGTTGTTGATGGTGCCGTTGCCGGCGCGGATGTTGTAGTCCACGGTCCGGCCCATGCCGCCCACGTTCAGCTGCTGCAGTCCCGTCCCCACGTAGTAGCCCTGGCTCTTGTCGTAGCCGAAGGAATTGGTCACCACGTAGGGCGGGCGCTCCTCCAGGTCCAGGCGCAGGTCCCCTTCCTTCCAGGCCACGGGCGGCGCAGGCTGGGCGGCGCCCTGGGCCGGGTCCTGCGCCGGGGCGGCCTTCTGGACGCCCTCCCGGGACTGCTCCCGGGACAGCTCCTGCGACTCCTCCTGGGGCTCCTCCTGGGCCAGGCTCTGCAGGTCGACCCGCTGGAACACTCCCAGCACCCCCAGGCGCGCCTGGGCCCGGGCCAGCTGGTCCGTATCCAGAGGCTCGCCCGGGCGCAGCTGGGTCTCCCGCAGCACCGCCGTGGCCCGGGTCTTGTCGGCGCCCATGACCACCAGGCGCTGGATCTGCTCCATGGGCTGGGGCGGCACCTCCACCCGCACCCCGGTGTGGGCGGGGTCCCCGGGCTCCACGCTCAAGCGCGCCACCGGCCGCACCATGCCCAGGGCGGGCAGGCGCTGCTGCCTGATGGCCCCGTAAACCCGGGTGAGGTCGGCCTTGAGCAGGGGAATGGGCCGGTCCAGGGTGAACGTGAACACCGAGGGGGCGCCGGGGCCCGGTTCGCCGGAGCGGGTGAGCACGCCCTCGATCCCTTTCAGGGCCGGACGGTCGCTGACGTAGGTGCGGGACGAAGCGCTCCTGCCGGTGCGCACCACGCCTTCCGAGAAGACCAGCGGCAGGCATTCGCCCACACTCCAGGGATCCCCCATGCCCAGCGGCGGCAGTTCCAGGCGCAGCCACTGGAGCATGCGCCGGGGGCCCTCCCGGACGCGCATGACCAGGGCCGACTGGCCGTCCTGGCTTTCCAGCTGCCGGCGCAGGCTGACATCCGGATAGCCCCGGCTCAGGTACACGGCCTTGACCCGGGATTCCAAGGCGTCCATGAAGTCCGGGGAGGCGGAGGGGTAGCTGAAGGGCGGCCAGAACGACCGGCGCACCGGAACCGCCGCCTTCAGGTCCGCCTCGCTCACCGCGGCGTTGCCTTCGAACTGCACGTCCTTCAGGCGCGTCTTCCGGCCCTTCTGGATGATGTAGGTGACGGTCACTTCCTCGTACGGCGTGTCGGCGTGGGCGGTGACCTCCCGCCGGTGTCCCACCTGGGCGTCCAGGTAGCCTTTGCCGCGCAGGAAGCGCACCAGGGCCCGGTCCCCCTCGTCCAGCACTTCCGGGCTGTAGCGGTCGGCCCGGGGCAGCGGCACCAGCTCTTTCATGTCGGTCAGGAAGGCCGGGTCATCCCCCTCGTAGGCCAGGTTCACCCGGGGGCCGGGCGCCACCGTGAGGCGCACGGCGCCCTGCCCGTCCCAGAGCAGGTCCACCTGGGCTTCATAACGGTGGTGGGACCGGAACAGGGCGCGCAGGCTGCGCACCGCGTCCACCTGGGTGCGCTGGCTCCAGAGGGTCTGGCCGGGCCTGAGCCCCGAGGCGTCCAGCAGTTCCTTCCGGGTGTACGGCGCCGGGTCCCCGACCAGGTCCACCTGGCGCACCAGGGAGGGGGTGCCGGCCGTCACCGTGACGGCCAAGGTCCGGTCCCCGTCGCTCCGGCTCCAGGTCACCTGCGCTTCCGGATAGCCCGCTTCCATGAGCCGCGTGCGCAGATCCTGGCTCCAGGCCGCCAGGCGCAGGTCCCCCGGGCGCATGCCCTTGCGCAGGCCCCGGATCCACCGGCGGATGTCCTTGTGCCCGGCGTCCCCCCCCACGCCAGGCGTTGCAGCGGAGGCCAGGGATCCAAGCGGATCCGGCCCCGCACCCCGTCCGGGCCCGGGACCAGCTCCCCGGTCACGGACCGGTACCGGTCGGTGAGGCGCACCGCCTCCAGGGCCGTCTGGAACCCCACCTGGGTGACCGGCCCGCCGGTCTCCAGGGCCGCCGCCGCCCGGGTGAAATCCGCGTCGTCGCTGCTGCCCCCCAGGACTTCCAGGCCTGCCAGCACCTGCTCCCCGGCGGCCAGGGCCGGAGCCTGCCACACCAGGGGGGCCGCCAGGAGCAGGTGGGGCAACAGGGAGCGGGCCATGGGGGCCGGTTCAGAAGCCGGCGAGGGATTCTTCTTCCGTGTCCTTGACGTCGAACACCGAATGCAGGCTGGTCATGGTGATCAGGTTGTAGATGCGGCTGTTCATCCCGCAGACCCGCATCTCGCCGCCCCGGTTCTTGATGGAGGTGTAGCAGCCCACCAGCTCGCCCACCCCCGAGGAGTCCAGGTAGCTGACTTTGCTGAAATTGATGATGAACTTCCGGTGCCCCTGGTCCAGCACCCCGCGTACGGCTTCGCCCAGTTCCTGGTCCCCATCGCCCAGGGTGATCTTGCCCTCGGGGCTGATGATGGTGACGCCTCGTTCCTGCCGGACAGTGAGAATCATGCTGGATCCTTATGGGTATAGGTGCAGTTTAGCAAGGCCCCGGCGCTTGGGTGGAAACCTTGTGCGGATCCCGGCACGAACCGTGCAGAACCCCCGGAGGCAGGTATCTGCCCCGGGCTTCCTCCTCAGGTGCCACCATGTTCGACCTTGTTTCCAGCAACCCCATGCTCCAGATGATGGACCGCAGCATGTCCCTGGCCACCCGGCGCATGACCCTCATCGCCGGCAATGTGGCCAACATCGACACGCCCGGCTACCAGGCCCAGGATTTCTCCTTCGAAGACGCCTTCAAGAAGGAGATGGATGCCATGGATGGGCAATTATCACCCGGTTCCGGGTCCCTCCCCAGCTATTTCCCTCCCAGCCCCGCCCCCGTCTCCCCCGGGAGCACGGCCGCGACCCCGGCCTTCGAGCGCAACGACCTGAACGACGTGAACCTGGACCAGCAGACCATGCTCCTGGCCAAGACCCAGAACATCTATCAGTTGAGTTCCAACTTCGCCCAGCTGGAACTGCGCCGGGTGCTGGGCGCCATTCGTGACGGAGCCAAGTGATGGCCACCTCCTTCGACGCCATCAAGGACATCGCCGCCTCGGGCATGTTCGCCGAGCGGCTGCGCGTCCAGCTGGGGGCTTCCAACATCGCCAATTCCGAAACCACCCGCACCCCGGAGGGGGGCCCCTACCGGCGCAAAGAGCCGGTGTTCCAGGCGGAGTACCTGGGCGCCCTCCAGGACGGGGTGCCGGTCACCGGGGTCAAGGTGGCCGGAATTCAGGCTTCAAATGAGCCATTTATTACAAAGTACGATCCCAGCCATCCGGACGCGGACGCCAACGGCGTCGTCCAGTATCCCAACGTGAACCCCCTGGAGGAGATGGTGAATCTCACCGAGGCCGGGCGCGGGTTCGAGGCGAACGTGGCGGTGGTCCGGGCCGTGCGGGCCATGGAATTATCGGCCCAGGATTTGCTCCGAGTCCAGTAAGTTCCCGCCGATGGGCTAAATCCGCCCAGTGACGGAAATCTGACTGGCCCCCCCCGCCCCTTTGGCGCACCCTTTAAGTGACCTCTCCAAGGTTTCCCGCCATGGACCCCCTGAACCTCAACCCGCTCCCGGCTCCAGCCTCCACGTCCGGTACCGCGCCCCAGGCGGTTTCCGCCGACCAGGGCGGCTCCGGAGGCCCCGGCTTCGGCGAACTCCTGCAGCAGGCCCTCCAGGAGGTGGACGCGGCCCAGAGCGCCTCCGAACAAGAGGTACGGAACTTGATGAGTGGGGATGCGACTGACATGCACACGGCGATCCTGGCGGTCCAGAAAGCCGATGTCAGTTTCCAGATGATGATGGCCGTTCGATCGAAGCTGGTCGATGCCTACCGCGCGGTGATGCAGATGCAGATGTAGCGCCCAGGTGGTCGGCCGGTGAAAGGAACCCATGGCCGACGAGAGCAACATCGCGTCCCAGATCCAACAGACCCTCGACGAGATGAGCGCCACCCAGAAGGGCGTGGTGGCGGCCATCACCTTGACCGTCCTCCTGCTGCTGGTGGGCTTCGGCATATGGGCGAGCCAGGAGTCCATGGGGGTGCTGTTCACCAACCTGCCGCCCACGGACGCCAACCGCATCGTGGAGGACCTGAAGAAGTCCAACATCAAATATGACCTCAGCCGGGACCAGCGGACCATTTCGGTGCCCGAGAGCCGAGTGGGGGAACTGCGCCTGCAGTTCGCCGGGGAGGGGCTGCCCCAGGGCGAGGGCATCGGCTTCGAGAAGCTGGAGGAGCCCAGCCTCACCACCACCGACTTCACCCAGAAGGTGATGTACCGGCGGGCCATGGAGACCGAGCTGGCCAAGACCATCATGTCCATCCAGCAGGTGAGCCAGGCCACGGTGCACATCTCTCCCACCAACGACAGTCCCTTCGCCACCGAGAAGGAGGACGCCAAGGCCTCGGTGCTGCTCAAGCTCAAGGGCTCCAGGATCCTGCCCGAGGAGAACACCCAGGCCATCGTCAACCTGGTGGCCGCCAGCGTGGAGGGCCTCAAGCCCGAGCACGTGGTGGTGGTGGACCAGTTCAGCCGGATCCTGTCCCGCACCGGCACCGATCTCATGACCGGGGCCTCCGATTCCCAGAGGAAGCTCCAGCGGGACGAGGAGGACCACCTGGTGCAGCGGGTGACCGAGCTTCTGGAGCCGGTGGTGGGCCTTGGCAAGGTGCGCGCCACCGCCCACGTGGACATGGATTTCGACAAGGTGAAGACCAGCCAGGAGTCCTATGACCCCCAGGGCCAGGTGGAGCGGGAAACCAAGGTGATCAAGGACCATGAGGAAAAGGCGGAGAACGGCGGCGGCGTGCCAGGCACCGCCTCCAACGTGGCCCCGGCCGCCTCCCCCGCCGCTGGGCGGTCCAACGACGTCAAGGACCACGAGGAGAACGACACCCACTACGAAATCTCCAAGACCCTGCGCTCGGTGGAGCAGGCGCCGGGGACGGTGAAACGCATGTCCATCGCGGTGATCGTGGACAACGCCAGCCAGTGGGACAAGGACGCCAAGGGGGAACCAGTGGAGAAGCTGGTGGCCCGGACCCCCGATGAACTCAAGAAGCTCCGGGACCAGGTGGCGGCGGCGGTGGGTTTCCAGGCCAAGCGCGGGGACGACTTGACGGTCGAGAACATGGCCTTCGCGACCCTCGCCAACCCCAAGGAGGAGAAGGAGGCCGCTTGGCAGGAAAAGGTGAACTGGGCCCAGCAGCTTGCGCGGCCGGTCATGTACTTCATCCTTGGTTTGGTCGTCTTCTTCCTGATCGTGCTGCCCTTGCTCAAACGCCTCTCCGCCACCCTGAACCGCCCGACGCCCCTGCGGGTGCGGGTGGGCGAGGGGGGCGCGGCAGGCGAGCCGTCGGCTCCCCGCAAGTTCACCCCCGTGAAATCCATGGGCGAAATCCAGGCGGAGATCGAGGCGGAGCTGAACGCCGAGGGCGCTTCCGGCGCCCCGGAGGCCCAGCGCCGGACCCTGATCAAGAAGCGCATCCAGGAAAGCACCGCCAGCGACGCCGAAACCATCGCCTCCCTGGTCCGGTCTTGGATGATCGAGGACGGGAGGTGACATGGCCAAGCTGACCGGGACCCAGAAAGCTGCGGTGCTCATGGTCTCCCTGGGCGACGAGACCGCCGCCAACATCTTCAAGTTCCTGGAAGAGGATGAGATCCAGAACATCTCCAAGGAGATCGCCCTCACCAAGCACGTGCAGCCCGAAACCGCCGACGAGGTGCTGGAGGAATTCCACACCATGACCCTGGCCAAGACCTACATCGCCCAGGGCGGCATCGAGTACGCCAAGAAACTGCTCATCAAGTCCGTGGGGCCCGAGGCGGCCCGCAAGATCATCGACCGCCTCACCAAGGCCCTGGAATCCTCCGCCGGATTCTCCAGCATCGAGCGGGCCAACCCCCAGCAGCTCAGCAAATTCATCCAGAACGAGCACCCCCAGACCATCGCCCTGATCCTGGCCCACCTGAACGCCTCCCAGGCCGGAGACCTCATCTCCAGCCTGCCCGAGGCCCTGCGGGCGGACGTGGTCATGCGCATGGCCAACCTGCAGGAGATCAGCCCCGAGGTGGTGCGGCGGATCTCCCTGATCCTGGAGCAGAAGCTGGAGGCCCTGGGATCCTTCGCCACCGAGGCGTACGGCGGCGTGCGGGCGGTGGCGGAGCTGTTCAACCGCATGGACCGCACCACCGGGCGGGTGGTGCTGGAGAAGATCGAGAACGAGAACCCCCAGCTGGCCGCCAGCATCCGGGACCTGATGTTCGTGTTCGACGACATCCTGCTCATCGACGACCTGGGCATCGCCGAGATCCTCAAGCGGGTGGACAAGAAATCCCTCACCACCGCCCTGAAGGGGACCAGCGAGGAGCTGCGCAGCCAGTTCTTCCGCAACATGTCCTCCCGGGCGGTGGAGCTCATGAAGGAAGAGATGGAATTCATGGGGCCGGTGAAGCTCAAGGACGTGGAAAAGGCCCAGCACGAGATCGTGGAGATCGTCCGCCAGCTGGAGGAGGAAGGGGTCATCAGCATCGGCGGCGGCGGCGGGGACGACTATGTCAGTTAGGCGGGTCATTCCCGTCCAGCCACGTGGACATCCGGCAGATCGAGTCCTTTCCCTACGGCACGGCCCATTTCACCACCCCCCTGGCGGACGAGCCGGACGGCAACGACAACCCCCTGGGGGCCTCCCTCAGCACCCCCGAGGAGGACGCCCGCCGGCTGGCCTCCGTGGACCAGCTGATCTTCGAGAAGATGCAGCAGGCCGAACGGGACGCCCTGGACACCGCGCGCCGGGGTTACGAGGAAGGGTTCGCCGCCGGTGCGGAGCGAGGGCCGCAAGTTCGGCGAGGGCCAATACCTGGCCCACCTCCAGCGCTGGAGGGGCACCTGCGGGAGCTCACCCGCTCCCTGGCCCTGCAACCAGGCCGCCGCCCGGGACGAGATCCTGGCCCTGGCCCTGGCCATGGGCGAATACCTGGCCGGCCGGGAGATCCGGGACGGCGCCCGGCGCATGGGCCCGGTGCTGGAGGCGGTCCTGGCCGCCCATCCCTTCCCCGGGCCCCAGGAGGACGGGCACGCCCCGCCATGACCGTCTTCCTGCATCCCAAGGACCTGGAGGCCCTGGGCGCCGAGGCGGCCGCGCACCCGGGCCTGGCCCTCCGGGAGGATCCGGAGCTGAGCCGGGGCAGCCTGCGGGTGGAGGCGGCCGAAGGGGTGCTGGACGCTTCCCTGGAACGCCGGGCCGCCGGGCTGCAGGAGCTGATCCAGCGCTTCCGGGACCAGGAGGCGCGCTGATGGACCTGGCCGCACTCACCCGGCAGGTGCGCAGCCTGCCCCCTGGGGAAGATGCTGGGCCGGGTCTCCAAGGTGGTGGGCCTGATCGTCGAGTCCCGGGGGCCCGAGGGCTCCGTGGGCGAGCAGATGATCATCCACCTGGGCGACGGGCGGCGGATCATGGCCGAGGTGGTGGGCTTCCACGACCAGCAGGTGATGCTCATGCCGGTGGAGAACACCGACGGGCATCCGCCCCGGGCTGCTGGTGGAGGGCACCGGCCACCTGCCCGAGCTGCCCGTGTCCGAGAGCTGCTGGGGCGGGTGATCGATCCCCTGGGCCGGCCCCTGGACGGGGGCCCGGAGCTCCCCGACCGGGAGCGGGTGCCCATCCACGGCCGCCCCCCCAATCCCATGCAGCGCCGGCGCATCAGCGAGGTGCTGGCCACCGGGGTGCGCAGCGTGGACGGCCTGCTGACCCTGGGCAAGGGCCAGCGCATCGGCATCTTCTCCGGTTCCGGGGTGGGCAAGTCCACCCTCCTGGGCATGATCGCCCGCAACACCACCGCCCAGGTGAACGTCATCGCCCTGGTGGGGGAGCGGGGCCGCGAGCTGCGGGAGTTCATCGACAACGACCTGGGCCCCGAGGGCCTGGCCAGCGCAGCGTGGTGGTGGTGGCCACCAGCGACCAGACGCCGCTCCTGCGCCTGCGCTGCGCCCTGGCCGCCACCGCGGTGGCCGAGTACTTCATGCGCCAGGGCAAGGACGTCCTGTTGATGATGGACAGCGTCACCCGCTTCGCCATGGCCCAGCGGGAAGTGGGGCTGTCCGCCGGCGAGCCGCCCTCCTCCCGGGGCTACACCCCGTCCGTGTTCGCCCTGCTGCCCCGGCTCATGGAACGGGCCGGCACCTTCGAGGGCCTGGGCTCCATCACCGGCATCTACACGGTGCTGGTGGAAGGGGACGACATGAACGAGCCCATCGCCGACGCGGCCCGGGGCATCCTGGACGGCCACGTGGTCCTGTCCCGGCGCCTGGCCGCCAAGAACCACTATCCCGCCATCGACGTGCTGCCCAGCATCTCCCGGCTGTTCTCCACCCTGGCCATCCCCGAGCAGAAGCAGCTCTCGGCCAAGCTGCGGGACCTGCTGGCCACCTACACCGAGGCCGAGGACCTGATCCAGATCGGGGCCTACACCAAGGGCTCCAGCCCCGCCATCGACCAGGCCATCCAGTACCAGCCGGCCATCCTGGCCTTCCTGCGCCAGGCGGTGGCCGAGGGCTCCACCTACCGGGAGACCCTCCTGGGCATGGGGCGGATCTTCGGCATCGACCTGGCCCCTTTCCTGACCGCGGCGGTGTGACGTGGCCACCCGGTTCCGGTTCCGCCTGGAGTCCCTGCTCAGGCTGCGCCATTCCCTGGAACAGGTGGCCCAGCGGTCCCTGGCCCGGGCGCTGAGCCTCCAGGACCAGGCCAGGACCCGCCTGGCGCAGCTGCGCCAGGAGCAGGAAGGCACGGTGGAATCCCGCCGCGCCCAGCCGGGCCAGATCGTGGACCTGTTCCAGTGGCGGGCCGCGGAGCGCTACCTGGTGGTGCTGGAACGGCGCATCGCCGTGGCCGGGCAGCAGTTGCATGAGGCGGACGCAAGGGTGGCCGCCGCCCGCCAGGAACTGATCCTGGCCCACCGGGCGCACCTGGTCCTGGTGCGGCTCAAGGAACGCCGCCTCGAGCAGCACGCGCTGGAAGAGCTGCGCCAGGAGGCCCGGGAAATGGACGAAATGGCCGTGCTGCGCTACCGGTTCGGCCCGGAGTTGCCGGGCGCCGCCGCCCGGGAGGTGAGCCTGTGAACGCGAAGAGCATCCTCTGGATCCTGGCCCCGCTGGCCCTCTCCGCCGGAGTGATCTGGCTCTCGGCCCAGGATCCCAAGACCCCGCCCGGAGAAGGGGTCCGGGTGGGCGAACTGGCCGAGAAGCTCCAGGCCCGGGAGAAGAACCTGACCCAGCGGGAGGCGCAGCTGCGGGAGCTGGAGCAGCGGCTCGCCACCCTGCAGGGCACCCTGGACCGGGACCGGACCGACCTGCAGACGCGGGAGAAGAGCCTCAAGGACGCCATGGACAAGCTGGAAGCCTTGCGCACCCGCCCCCCCATCGATCTTCAGCTGGTGCGCACGTACGAGGCCATGGACCCCATCGCCGGCGCCAAGGCCATGAAGGAGCTGGCCCAGCTGCACAAGGAGGTGGCGGTGAGCCTCCTGGCCGGGATGCAGCCCAAGAAAGCCGCCCATTTGCTCGACCAGTTGGCTGGCACGGACGCCAAACTGGCCGCAGTGCTTTCCGATCAGGTGGGCACCACCAAGCCAAAGGCAAGCGAATGAAAAGCCAAGCGGTCGAGCTTTAAAATAAAGCACTGAATTAAATTTTATTATCTTAACCTAATTTTTTCTCCGCGCCCTCTGCGAATCCTCCGCGCCTCTGCGTCCAAAGGGTTTGATGAGTGGGTCGGCGCATGCCGTCTTGATACGGTCGCGCCACCCCACCCAGACAACCGCTTGGACGCAGAGGCGCGGAGGATTCGCAGAGGGCGCAGAAAAAAACAAGACCAGGAATGCCGTCGGCATTCACGTTCGCTCGCACGTCATCCGAGTCAATGGTTTGGGTTGATTATAAGTATTACTCATAATAACTTTAAATTTTAATTCAATATTTTTATTAAAACATCAATATTTGCATTCACATTTTTTAAAATATATTTTAACCAAAACTATCTGTATTTAGCTATTTTATGTGGTCCAGGAATCTATTTATGCCTGGCCGCAGTAAGTACCATCATGGAGGCCAAAAATGGCAGAACATCCTGAAAAAACCCATCCGATCCTTGACGAACCGGCGCAGCAGAGCGGTGGCGTGACCAGTAATCCAAACCGGGAGCACATGGCCGCCATCGGTCGCAAGGGCGGCGAGAGCGTCAGCCAGGACCGGGAGCACATGGCCGCCATCGGCCGCAAAGGCGGTGAGAGCGTCAGCCAGGACCGGGAACACATGGCCGCCATCGGCCGCAAAGGCGGCGAGGCCATCAGCCAGAACCGCCAGCACATGGCACAGATAGGCAAGAAGGGCGGGGAGACCGTCAGCCGGGACCGCAGCCACATGGAGGCCATCGGCCGCAAGGGCGGCGAGTCGGTGAGCCAGAACCGGGAGCACATGTCGGCCATCGGCCGCAAGGGCGGCGAGACCGTGAGCCAGGACCGGAACCACATGGAGCAGATCGGCAAGAAGGGGGGCATGGCGGCCCACGCCAAGCGCTCCTTGGCCCATGGCAAGACCGCCGGCGCCACTTGACCGCTGGTCCAGGCACCCTCGCCCCTGCCACCCGGCCAATCTTGCCGGGTGGTTTCGGCATGGGCTGTGCCGTCTGGAAAGCACCCGTGCCTGTCCGCGGGTGGAGGCCCGATGCTCCAGACGCCCGTGATCAAAGCCGACTCGTCCGCCCCCAGCGCCGGCAGCAAGGACAAGGATGTTCCCACCTCCACCTCCCAGGTGGATTTCTCTGCCTATTTCTCCCAGATGGTGGCTGCCCTGCCCGCCCTGCCCCAGGACTTGACGCCCGCCCCCTCCCCGACGGCTCCCGCCCCGGCCCGGACCCGGGCTTCGGTCCCGGCGCCGCCCCGGGCCGCAGCCGCGCCGGCGTCCGCGCCCGCCGCCGGCGCGGCTCAGCCGGCCGCCCCGGCCTCCCAAGCCTCCACACCGACCCAGACCCAGGCCGCCCCTCCGGCTTCTTCCAAGGGATCCTCCCCGGCTTCTTCCCAGGTTTCCTCCCAGGGATCACCCCAGGGGTCTTCCCAGGGATCTCCCCAGGGATCTTCCCAGGCCCAGGCCGCCCCTTCCGGCGGGACCGGGCCAGCCCAGGCCCAGTCTGTCCCCCGGGCGACGGGGAATCCATCCGCGCCCGCCGATCCCAGGCCCGCGCCAGCCGCCATCCCGGCCCCCCAGGCCGACCTCCCGGCGCCCACGGTCGCCGCCGCTGCCGACCCCCAGGCGGACGCCAAAGCCAAGGCCGCCCTGGACCAGGCCTATCCCGGCGGCAAGTTCCAGGTGCAGGCGGACGCCGATCCGGATCCGCCGGCCACCCCCCAGGCTTCCCTCACGGACCTCATCGATCCGGTGGCCCAGGCCACCACCGCGCCTCAGGCTGCACCCCAGGCTGCGTCCCAGGACCAGGCCGCCGGCCCCCAGCCGGTCCCCGCTTCGGCCACCCTGACGGCCGCCGCCCTGGCCGACCTGAGCTCGGCGGCGGCTTGGCAGGCGCCGATGGTGGCCGAGCAGACTGCGATCCTGGGCGCCACCGCCCTTCCGGCCGCCACGGTGCCCAACCCGGGCACCGTCACCGCCGACAACGTGGCCGCCACCAGCGCCGCGTCCGCCCAGGCGGCCGGCGCCGGGGCCCTGCCGGGAGCCAGCGGCGCGGTGCGGGTCACGGCCGCCGCCAGCCCTGAATCGTCCCTGGCCACCCGCCAGGACAGCCTGTTCTCCCAGGTGGACGGCTCCATCCGCTGGCTGCTCAAGAACCAGGACCAGGGCGCTGAACTGCAGCTCCATCCCGAGTCCCTGGGGCGGGTCCAGGTCAAGCTGCAGGTGGAAGGCACGGTGGTGCACGCCAAGCTCTGGGCCACGGAAGCGTCCGCGTTGCCGGTGCTGCAGCAGCACCGGGCCTCCCTGGAGACTTCCCTGCAGGCCCAGGGGCTGACTCTGGGCAGCTTCGACCTGCAGCACGGACGCCGGGAGGGGCAGACGCCGCTGCCCACCCAGGACCCGGCCGCCACGGCGGCCGTGGGCTCCGCCCTGGAGTCGTCCGGGACCGGGCAGGAAACGCCCACTCTTCTGACCCTATCCGCCTCCAGGCCCGGCCGGATTGAAATCGTCGCCTGACGGCACAACTCATGCTTCCACCAGAAATCCAGGGAGTGGCCCATGCAAACGGGAATGATCGACACCTCCAGCACCTCCTCCACCGCCTCCACCGCCTCCACCGCGTCCAACGACACCCTGGACAAGAACGCCTTCCTGCAGCTCCTGGTGGCGGAGCTCCAGCACCAGGACCCCACCGACGCCCAGGATCCCAACCAGATGGTGGCCCAGATGGCCCAGTTCTCCACCCTTGAGCAGCAGGAGAACACCAACACCCTGCTCACGGGCATGCAGAACCAGATCTCGGCCCTGTACCAGAGCCAGAGCGCCAGCCTGATCGGCCAGCAGGTCCAGGTGACCAACTCCACCATGACCGTGAGCGGAGGCAGCGGCAGCGTGGGCGTCAACCTGCCCTCGGCCGCCAACGTGGTGGTGACCATCAAGGACGGCAGCGGCAATGCCCTGGCCACCCTCAACGAGGGGGCCATGACGGCCGGCAGCCAGGTGGTCCAGTGGAACGGCAAGGACACCAACGGCAACCAGGTGGCCGACGGCGCCTACACGGTCTCGGTGGCCGCCACCGGGGCCAATGGCCAGGCGGTGGCCGCCACCACCACATCCTACGCCACCGTCACCGGCATCAGCTTCGTCAACGGGACCATCATGGTGACCGCCGGCGGCCAGCAGTATCCTCTCTCCGCCATCAACGCCATCTCGTCCTAGGAGCCCCAAATGAGCCTGTACTCTGCCTTCTACGCGAGCCTCTCCGGCCTTTCCTCCAATGCCAATGCCCTGTCGGTGGTAGGCAGCAACCTGGCCAACCTGAACACGGTGGCCTACAAGTCTTCGGACACGGACTTCGAGGACCTGTACGCCACGGCCCTGGGCGGCAACAGCTCCTCGGGCAACGGCAACCCCATCCAGATCGGCCTCGGCTCGGGCCTGGCGGCCGTGACCCAGGACTTCAGCCAGGGCTCCCCCCAGGCCACCGGCACGGCCACCAACATGGCCCTGCAAGGGAACGGTTTCTTCACCGTCCTGACCCCCCAGGGCACCACCGCCTACACCCGCGCCGGAAACTTCACCGTGAACCAGGCCGGCTACCTGGTGGACCCCAACGGCGACCAGGTGCTCGGCTGGAACGCCACCGGCGGCGTGGTGAACGCCAACAGCACCCCGGTGCCCATCTTCGTGAACCCCGGGGCCACCAGCCCGCCCTCCGCCACCTCGCAGATCACCAACACCACCAACCTGGACGCCTCCGCCGCCACCGGCACCACCTTCACGACGCCCATCACGGTGTACGACAGCCAGGGCGCCTCCCACAACCTCCTCGTCACCTACACCAAGACCGCCAACACCGGCGAGTGGTCGGCGGCGGCGAGCACCGACGGCGGCGCCACCTTCTCCGGCTACCCCGCCCTCCTGGAGTTCGACACCAGCGGCAACCTCACGTCCCCCGCCGCCAACCCCACCCTGACCATCACCAATCCCTGGACCGACGGCGCCACCAGCCCCGCCATCACCGTGAGCATCTGGAGCGGCACCCCGCCCGTGAGCGCCCTCACCTCCTACGCCCAGGCCTCCAGCACCACCAGCACCACCCAGAACGGCTACGCCGCCGGCTCGGTGAGCTCCATCTCGGTGGACCAGACGGGCACCCTGGTGGGCACGTTCACCAACGGCCAGACCAACCCCCTGGCCCAGGTGGCCGTCACCACCTTCGCCAACGATAATGGGCTGGCCAAGGCAGGGGCCAACAACTGGACCATGACCCTGGCCAGCGGCGCCCCCAACGTGGGCACGGCCAACACCGGCGGCCGCGGCACCGTGCTGGGGTCGAACCTGGAGAACTCCAATGTGGACGTGGCCACGGAATTCACCAACCTGATCATCGACCAGAACGGTTACCAGGCCAACAGCCGGGTCATCACCACCGCCAACACCCTCCTCCAGACGGTCATCAGCCTGGTCCAGGCGTAAGGCCTGTCCAGGTACTATTCGGCCCAGGAGCCTCCCGGGAGTATCCTTTTTCGGGAGGCCCATGTCCGAACAATACTTGCCAACACCCGACCAGCCAGGCCGGATCCTCATCGTCGACGACCTTCCCGGCAACCTCAAGGTCATTGAGCGGGAGCTCTCGGGGCATCCGTTCCAGCTGTGGCTGGTCCGGTCCGCCCAGGAAGCCTTGGAGATCTGTGCCCAGACGGCCCTGGAGGGCATCCTCATGGACGTGAGCCTGCCGGGGATGGACGGCATCACCGCCTGCCGGCTGCTGCGGGAGTCCCCCCGTTTCCAGGTGAACGCCGATACGCCGCTGATCTTCGTGAGCGCCGTGCGCATCGGCGAGGACTGGGTCTACCGGGGGATCGAGGCGGGGGGCATCGACTACCTGGTCAAGCCTTACGCCTTCTCGGAACTTCTGGCCAAGCTGCGGATGCTGGTGCGGCTCAGCCGCCAGCATCAGGCCGCCCTGGCCGGCGAACGCCAGCAGGCCCTGCTGGAAGTGGCTGGCGGCATGGCTCACGAACTGGCCCAGCCCCTGGCCACCGCCCAGGTGCTCCTGGACCGCATGGCCAAGATCCCGGCCCCCCCGGGCCCCGAGGACCTGGACGACTTGCGCCGGTGCCTGGCCACCACCAACGGCATCCTGCACCGGATCCAGCACCTGAACAGCTACATCACCAAGCCCTACGCGTCCGGGCGGATCCTGGACCTGGACCTGAGCAGCCGGGGGCCGGACGGGCAGCCCCTGGGAGAGTGACCATGGTCGAGCTGGCCGGTTGGAGGGGCGGGCAGGGCGTCCTGGACTGGATCCAGGCCCATCCCTTCCGAGCCCTTGGGCTGTACCTGGTCCTGGAGGCCCTGCTCCCGGTGCCCCTGCAGCCCAGCGCCTGGGCCCTGCGGGGCGCCATACGGGTCTACCAGGCGGTGCTCAGCCCGGTCATCCCCACCCATTGCAAGTTCACGCCCACCTGCAGCGAATACGGGCTCCAGTGCGTGCGAAAATATGGCACCCTGCGGGGGGGACTCCTCACCACCTGGCGCTTGATCCGGTGCAGCCCGCTCACCCATGGCGGCTACGACCCGGTGCCATGATCCCCTCCCGCCCGGCGTTGGCCCACTGGCCCTGCCCCCTGGGAACATCCACCACCCCGAGGACCTAGGACATGCCCATCGACCCCCTGATCCCCATCGACAACCTCACCGCCGAGCTGCCCCAGGCCCGCAGAGTGCTCTGCCGCCTGGGCGTCGACGTGCTGACGGAAGGGAGCCTCACCCTGCGGGAGGCCGCCTTGCGGCACGGGGTCCCGGTCCAGGACGTGATCCGGGACCTGGAGGCCCTGGGCCGGGAAGGCTTGGCCACCCAGGACTGGCTCAAGGCCACCCGGGCCCAGCTGGTGGACCATATCGTCCGCTACCATCACGTGTTCACCCGGGACGAGCTGAACCGGCTCGGCCCCCTGCTGGAGGGCGCCCTGGCCGCGGACGGCGCGGCCCATCCGGAACTGGCCCAGCTGGCACGGCATTTCCGCAACCTGGAGAAGGACCTGGTGGCCCACTTCCAGATGGAGGAGAGGAACCTGTTCCCCGCCCTGTGCGACGTCGAGCGGGGCGGGCCGGTGCCCATCTCCCTGAGCACCCCCAGGGAGCAGCTGCGCACCATCAACGCCGAGCATCAGGCGGTCGAGGAGCTGTTCCTGAACATCCGCATGGTCACCGACGACTACGCCGTGCCCAAGGACGCCAGCCCGGGCCTGCGCGCCCTGTACCTGGGCCTGCGGGACCTGGAGGACGACCTGCACGTGCACCTGTACCTGGAGAACCATCTGCTGTACCCCAGGGCCCTGCCCGGGGAAAGCTGGTGAGGGCGGGCACCCCGGACCAGGGGGACGGCTGGGCCGTGACCGGGTGGCAGAGCCGGTGGTTCTGGACCCTGCCGGTGAGCTTGTGGGGCCTGTCCATGATCCCGGTCACCGCCCTGGCGATCCTGGCGGCCGCGCCGTTCCTGGGCGGCCGGCGGGCCTTCTGGACCGTCGGTCCCCTGTGGGCCCGGTCCGTGTTCCGGTTGTGCGGATTGCGGACCCTCCTGCTGGGTTGGGAGGACCTGCCGGAACCCATCCGCGCCGAGCGGGAGCCGGTGATCTTCATGTCCAACCACGAGAGCAACCTGGATCCCCCGGTGCTGATCAGCGGCATCCCCATCCCGGCGGTGTTCCTGGCCAAGAAGGAAGTGAAGTGGATGGTCCCGGTGGGCTGGGCCGCCATGATGGCCGGCACCATCTTCGTGGACCGCAGCAACCGGGAGCGCGCCATCGAAAGCCTGCACCGGGCCGCCCGGGAGATCCGGGGGGGCAAGAACGTGGTGATCTTCCCGGAGGGCACCCGCACCCGCACCGGGGACCTGCTGCCCTTCAAGAAAGGCGGCTTCATCATGGCCGAGGAGGCCGGGGTGCGCATCGTCCCGGTGGCCACCGTGGGCGGCCACCGGATGCTGCCCCCCGGGACCCTGCGGGTGCGCCCGGGCCGCTATGTCATCGCCTTCGGCGCGCCGGTGGACCCCAGGGACTTCCCCACCCGGGACGCCCTCATGAACGAGGTGCGGACCCGGGTGGCGGCCCTGCGGGAACGAGCGTACCGGACCGCGGGCTGAGCCATGGCTGGGTGAGCCGGTTCCGCCGCGTGATTGATACCGAGGCGCGGAGAAGAAAGGGAAAACCTACGGCGCGGCAGGTGCCGGAGGCGCGGGCGGCGCCGGAGGCGCGGACGGGGCCGATGGCGCGGGCGGCGCCGGCCTGGGGGCCGGAGCTTCCCGGAAGCCCACCTCCTTCTTGACCTGCTCCATGAACTCCTTCTGCATCTTTTCCCGCCGCTCGGGGATCATCTGCCGGCGCACCTGGTCCTTGACGCTGGCGAAGTCCGATTCGTGCTTGGGGCTGCGGGATTCCACCAGGATCAGGTGGTAGCCGAAGCTGGTCTTCACCGGTTCGCCCACCTTGCCGATCTCCTGGGCCCGCACCGCCTGCTCGAATTCCTTGGCGAACCGCCCGAACGGAATGTCCTTGTACTCGCCGCCGTTGGACTTGCTGCCCGGGTCGTCGGAGTACTCATTGGCCAGGTCCGCGAACTTCTTCCCGGCCTTGAGATCCTCCTGGATCTTGGCGATCTTGGCCTTGGCCTCCTCGTCGGTGAGCCCCTTGTCCCCGGCCCCGGGGCTACCCTTGACGGCCACCAGGATATGCCGGACGGTGAACGTCTCCGGGGTGGAGAAACGCGCGCTGTTGGCCTTGAAGTAGGCCTGGACCTCGTCGTCGGTGGGGTTCTCGGCCCGCTCCTTGATCTTCTGTCCGTCGCTCCCGGGCCGGTCCTCGTCCAGCATGACCCGGGCGTAGGCCTGCTGCTTCAGGGCCGCCAGGGTCGCCTGGAATTCCTTGGTGTTCTGGAGATTCTCCTGCTGCCCCTTGGCCCCGAGCGCCTGCAGGTCCAGGTACTGGTGCATGGCCTGGTCCCGGCTGCTGGGGATCCTGCGGATCACCTCCGCACGGGGGCCCGCCATCACCGTCAGCCAGGCCGTGAAGTCGCCGTAGCGGATGACCTTCTTGCCCAGGTAGCCGATGGGCTGGTCGGCCTTGGGTTCGGGGGCCCCCGCGGGCATGCCGGCCGGAGGGGCGCCGTGCATGGCGGGCATCGGCCTCGTGGGCGCGGGCGGCTGGGCCATCAGGGCCATGGGCAGGAGGAGAGCGCAAGCTTTGATCATGGGCATCCTATTGAGATTGCGAACCATTCCATGATGGGAGGTCCGGTAATACTTAACCATTCTGCACCACTCTGTCCAGGCCCAGGCGCTGGAATGCCGCTTCCAGCGGCTCCGTGTCCGGATCCCAGGCGGGGATTCCGGGCCACTGGTTGCGGAAGAAGGTGACCTGGCGCTTGGCGTAGGCCTGGGTGTCGCGCACGATGCGCTCCGCCGCCTCCGGGACATCGTCCAGCAGGGCCTCGTAGCCCAGCGGGCGCAGGCGCCGCAGCGCCGGTTCCAGGCCCCGCTCCCGCAGGCGCAGGGCCTCCTGCGCCCAGCCGTTGGCCAGCATCCAGCGCACCCGGGCGGCCACCCGCTGACGGCTGCGCTCCCGGGCCGGGAGCACCAGGAGGGCCCGCCAGCCCTCCGGCAGCCCGCGGCCGATGCCCTCCATGAGGAGGGAAGGCCGGCGGCCGGTGGCCAGGTGCAGGGCCAGGGCCCGCTGGACCCGGGCCCGGTCGTTGGGATGCAGGGCCCGGGCCCGGTCCGGGTCCACCGCCCGCAGGTACCGGTGCAGGGCCGGGGCGCCCAGGACGGCGCACCAGCGGCGCACCTTTCCCGCCACTTCCGGCGAAACCGGGGGAAGGTCCGTGAGCTGGTCCCAGACCGCCCTCAGGGTACAGCCCGGAACCGGTCACCAGGACCGGCCGGGGAGCCCGCAGCCAGGTCCGGACCCGGGCCCCGAACCGGGCCGGGTCCAGGCGCGCGGTCAGGGGATAGAGGCCGTAGCCCCGGTGGGGCACCCCGCCCCGCTCCGCCGCCGTGGGCTGGCCGGTGCCCACGGGCAGGTCCCGGTAGGCCTGGAACGGGTCGCCGTTCACCACCGTGCCCTGGATCCGGTCCGCCACCGCCGCCGCCAGGGCGGACTTGCCGGAGGCGGTGGGCCCCAGGATGGCGATCTTGGGCCATTCAGCCATGCGCGCCGTCCGCATACCCCTGGGGGAGCATCACCAGCACCCGGGCGGCGGCGTCCCGGGCCAGCTTGGCGGCTTCCAGCGCATGGGCCGGGGCGTCCCCGGGGTCCTGGCGCAGGGTGAGCAGGGCCTGGCACTGGGCCTTGAGCCGGGCCAGGTTGCCGTCCGGATCCGGGACCCCCCGCACCGCCGCCGCCTCCAGGATCTTCAGGAAGCAGCGAAGGGCCCCGCAGGTGGAGGTGACCGCCGCCGCCGGACGGCGCCCGGCCCGGATGGCCATGGCCGCGGCCAGGAGCCGGAGCCCATCCTCGAAGGTGGACTGGTACCGTCCCGGAAGCCCGACGGGCTCGGTCATCCGCGCCCGCCCGGGGGGGGCGGCACCGGGTAGTCGCCGGTGAAGCAGGCGTAGCAGAAGCCCTGGCCGTCCTGGTCGCCCATGGCGGCCTGGAGGTCCTCCAGGGTCAGGTAGCCCACCGAGTCGGCGCCGATGAACTGGCGGATCTGCTCCGCGTCCCGGCTGGAGGCCAGGAGGTGCTCCCGGCTGGGCGTGTCGATGCCGTAGAAGCAGGAATGGGTGGTGGGCGGGCTGCTGATGCGCATGTGCACTTCCGTGGCGCCGGCGGCGCGCACGATCTGCACGATCTTCCGGCTGGTGGTGCCCCGCACCAGGCTGTCGTCCACCAGCACCACCCGCCGGCCCCGCAGCAGCTCCCGCACCGGGTTGAGCTTCACCTTGACCCCGAACGAGCGGATCGCCTGCCGGGGCTCGATGAAGGTGCGCCCCACGTAGTGGTTGCGGATGAGGCCGAAGTCGAAGGGGATGCCCGACGCCTCGGCGAAGCCCAGGGCCGCGGAGGTGCCCGAGTCGGGGACCGGCACCACCAGGTCCGCCTCCACCGGCCGGCGTCGGGCCAGGAGCCGGCCCATCTCCCGGCGCGAGCCCATGACGCTCAGGCCGTAGACCAGGGAATCCGGCCGGGCGAAATACACGTGCTCGAACACGCAGGGCTTGGGCCGCACCGGCGGAAGGGGATGCAGGGACCGGCAGCCCTCCCGGTCCAGGATCACCACCTCCCCGGGCTCCACCTGCCGCAGGTAGTCGGCGCCCAGCAGGTCGAAGGCGACGGTCTCGCTGGAGAACAGGGTGGCCTCCCCCAGGCGGCCCATGGCCAGGGGCCGGAATCCGTAGGGATCGCGCACCGCCATCAGCTGGGTCTCGGTGAGGAGCAGGATGGAATAGGCCCCCTGCACCTGGGTCAGGGCCTCCAGCAGGGCGCCCTCGAGGGTCCGGGCTGCGGCGTGGTTGATGAGCGCCAGGATCACTTCCGAATCGGAGGGGCTGCTGAACACCTGCCCGCCCTGGATGAGGCGGGAGCGCAGCTGCTCGGTGTTGGTCAGGTTGCCGTTGTGGCACAGGGCCAGCTGGCCGAACCGCCCCTCCACCAGGAACGGATGGGCCGCCGAAACCACGTTGCCTCCGGTGGTGGAATAGCGGGTGTGGCCGATGGCCGCGTCCCCGGGCAGGCGCTCCAGGACCGCTTCGATGAAGACGTCCGCCACCAGGCCCTTGCCCTTGTGCAGGTGCAGCCGCCCATCGGCGCGGGAGCAGATCCCGGCCGCCTCCTGGCCCCGGTGCTGCAGGGCGTAGAGCCCCAGGTAGGTCTGTTTCGAAGCCTCGGGCATCGGGCCAGACGCCGAATACCCCGCATTCATCCTTGAAAGCCATGCCCCCCCCAATGAACCAGCATAACCCATGCGCTCAGGGGACGGATTCGGTCTCCAGGGCGCCCGGCTCCTCCCCGGCCGGGGGCGCGGGGGCGAAGGCCCACGCCTGCAGCGTCCGCAGGAGGGCGGTGCCCTCCTCCGCCGGGACGGTCCTGGGCCCCAGGGCCACCCCCGCCAGGTGGACCTCCAGGGAACGCACGCTCCCCCCGGGCAGCGCGGCGCTGAAGTAGGCCAGGGCCAGGAGTCCGGGGGCCACTTCCGCCAGGTAGGCGTAGGCGCCCACCTCCCGGGGCACCTGCACCTGCCACAGCCGGCACCGCCGGTGGCCGATGGTCATGCCGGTGGGCAGGGGCACCGTCTGGTCGGTGGGGCCGGAGAAATAGCACACGCTGAGGGCCCGCATCAGCACGGCCGGGGTGGGCGCCGCCCCGCCCCCGGCCAGGGGCTCGATCCGCCATCCGCCCATGCGCGGCCGCTTCACCCGGCTGCGCACCGCCAGGGCCGGCGTCGTGACCAGCCGGAAGCCGCCGGCCACCGGGGCGGCCTGGTCTTCCAGGCGCGCCGTGAAACGGTAGTCCAGCACGGCGCCGTCCCCGCCGCCCCCCCACAGCGGCAGGGACAGGAGGACCCTACCCAGGATGGTTGGAAAAAACCTCATGCCATCACTCCAGCCGGCCCGGTGGACGCGTCCTTCCGGGCGACCGTCCTCGGCCATGACCCATTGTAAGGCTAGAATGGTTTCATGCCTCTCTGCTTCGACCTGGACGGAACCCTGGGCCTGTTCGGCGGCGGCTACCACCTGCTGCGGGCCGCCCTGGGGGACGTGTGGGGAGAGGCGCCCAGCGCCGCCGACCTGGCCTCGTGCCGGGGCTCCACCGACTGGGAGATCGTCTCGCAGCTGTACCGGATGCGCTTCGGCCAGGACCTGCCGGAACCGGTCTACGCCGCCTACGACCAGGCCTGCCTGGCCCGGTTCTCGGCCACCTTCCATCCCCGGGGGACCAGCCCCACGGTGTTCACGGGCATCATCGCCGGGATGGCCAGCCTGGCGGACGCCGGCCACCGGGTCTGGCTGGTGTCCGGGAACACCCCTTCGGTGCTGGATTTCAAGGCCCGGACGCTGGGCGTGGACCCGCGCATCCCGCGCCTGGGCAGCCTGCCCCGCCTGGACCGGGCCGGGCTGATCCGCAAGGCCCTGGAGGGCTGCCCCGGACCGCACCTGTACGTGGGCGACCGCCCCCACGACCGGCTCGCGGCGGACCAGGCGGGGGTGCCCTTCCTGGGGGTGGGCAGCCTGGTGCCCGGGGACCACCCGATCCTGGACCCGGACGCCGGGGCGGCGCACCTGGTCCAGGCCGTAACGGCGGTCCTGGGTCTCACCGGGCCGGCGGGAAGCGCTTGAGCAGGTTGGCCACCGCCTGCCGCACGGCGTCGTCCGCCTCTTCCGGGCTGTCGGAACTGCGCAGGGCCGATTGGGCGGTGCCCTTCCAGACCACGGTAAGGGTGCGGGCGTCCTGGATCTCCAGCACCAGTGCGCCGATGGTCTCCACATGGCGCTCGCCCACCGGGGCCCCCACCCCCACGCCCACCGGTCCGAACCCCAGGCCCAGGCCCAGGTGGGGCTGGCTGGACTTGGAAGCCTGGCGCCGGGGGTAGGCGGTCACCAGGAAATCCGCCGGACCGCCTTCCGCCGCCCGGGGGAAGCCCTTGGCGGCGAGCCCCGCGTCCACGGCCCGGTGCACCCGGCCTTCCATGATGGCGGTATCGAACGTGCCGCCCTGGGCCCTGGCCGGAGGCGGCGCCGGCAGCCAATCGTAGGTGTGGAACCTGGTGAAGTCGGTCTTGGCGTCGAAGTCGGTACTGCACCGCCGGGCCGGAACAGGCCAGGATCCCGGCCGTCAGTCCCACCGCCCATAGAGATGTGCGCCACGTCATGCGGAACCCCCAGAGAAAAGATCTCCTGGCCTGAAGACCCGGAAGCCGGGGCCCCGGTTTACCCGGGGCCTCTTCCGGCGATGAGGCCCGGCGGTCCCGCCGGCGGCGCAGCCTCGCTTACCGGGGGCACCTCGCGGATCACCGCCAGCAGTTCCGCCGCCCGGCCGTTGTCCTGGCGCGCGAAGACAGTCATCCGGCACTTGAACCGGCGATAGATCCCCCGCTTGTCCCGGGCCCGGAAGGTGAGTTCGTGGATGGGCTCCCGGTCCTGGGGCGGCGGGGCGTCCGCGGGCGGGCCGAGGATCTGCTCGAACTGGGTGCTGACCGCCGGCAGGTCCTCCTTGTGCACCAGGGAAGCGAAGAACGGCAGCCCGCCCTTGAGGAAGTGCTGCTCGCCGTAGCCCAGCAGGTTGGCCACGGCCGGGTTCACGTAGAGGAAGTTGCGGCTGCGGGCCTGGATGATGGCGTGGATGTCCTGGGACAGGTCCGCCACCGCTTCGATGTAGCGCTCCCCTTCCTCCAGGGCCAGTTCCGTGTCCCGGGCCCGGACCATGAGGCTCCTGAAGGCCAGCACCCCCACCACCCCCATGGCCGCCACTCCGAGGCCCGGCAGCGGACTGGCCGGCCCGGGCAGGAACAGCAGGGCGCAGGCGGTGGCCGCGAACAGCAGGCCGAACAGGCCGACCAGTATGGGCGTGGCGGACAGTCTCGGCCGGGGGGGGGTTGCCATGGATCACCTCCCCACTCAAGGGGATGCATTCATTTCACCAGCAATAGGCGTCGGCAGAGCGCTATTTCTCGTGCCAGCATAGAAGGTCACGGAGGCCCCCATGCCGGTCCCAGCGGTTGTCTCTTGCCAGGAAATCCCGTCCGGGAGCCTGCTCATGGACGCGCGTCCAGGCGCCGCCGCCTTCTCCCGGGAACACCTTCCCGGCGCCGTGCACGCGGACCTGGAACGTTGCCTCAGCCTGGCCCAGGCCCCGGACGCCGATCCGGCCCGGGGCGGGCGCCATCCGCTGCCGTCCCCGGCCCAGTGGGCCGCCCAGCTCGGGGCCTGGGGCGTCACCCCGGCCACCTGGGTGGTGGCCTACGACGACGCCGGCGGCGGCAACGGCGCGGCCCGCCTGTGGTGGATGCTGCGGGCCCTGGACCACCGGCGCGCCGCCATCCTGGACGGGGGCCTGCAGGCGGCCCAGGAGGCCGGCCTGCCGGCTCCCGGCGCGGCCCTCCCCCCGGCCCCGCCCTACCCCGCCGACGGTTGGACCTGGCCCACGGTCACCCTGGAGGCGGTGGACCGCCTGCGCCGGGACCCGGCCTGGAAGGTGCTGGACGTGCGCTCCCGCCCGCGCTACCTGGGCGAGACGGAACCCATCGACCCGGTGGCGGGGCACATCCCCGGCGCCCTGAACCTTCCCTTCGCCGAGAACCTGGACGCCCGCGGACGGTTCCGGACCCCCGAGGAACTCCGGCGCATGTACCTGGAGTTCCTTGCCAACACCCCGCCCGGCCGCCTGGTGGTCCACTGCGGCAGCGGCGTCACTGCCTGCCACACCTTGGCCGCCCTGGACCTGGCGGGACTGGAGGGGGCGGCGCTGTACGTGGGCTCCTGGAGCGAGTGGTGCCGGAACCCCATGCCCAGGGCCACGGGGTTCTAGCTGGACGAGGCGTACAGCAGTTCCCACATGGCGTTGACGATGCTCCACCGGCGCCCGGCCCGGGCCAGGTGCACGTGCAGCACCCATCCCCCCAGCACGGCCACGGCGCTGGCGGATTGGGACCGCACGTCCAGCACCCGCACCTCCACCCCGGCCATGGGCCGCTGGCTCTTGGCCCCGAAGTGGGCCTGCAGGCCCACCACGCTGCGCACCACCTTGGCCGGGTCGCCCCCGGCCCCCTCTTCACCGCCGCTGCGGATGCCCATGAGGCGGTTGATGAAATCCGGATGAAGACATCGGCTCATCCCCACCGCGTCACCCCGGGACCAGGCCCGGGCGAAGGCGGCCACCTCCTTGCGGATGGCGGAACGGGTCTCTTCCTCGGTGGGTGCGGCCAGGGCCAGGGCGACGGCGCGCCCCGGGACCGGCCCCAGCAGGCCCGCCCGCACTCCAGTTGATTTCGTCTGGCCTCGCGGCATCCCGGCCTCCGGATCATGAAGGGTCACTTACCTAAGTGCGGCCATGGGCCCACAGGTTTACCGGGCGCGTCTTTTTTGTTGAAATTTTACCCGTTGAAGGTGAAGTTCATGCCTCCAGGAATGCAAAAACTTGACCGAAACAATCAAGAACGCTACATTTAAATTCGTCTCGAGAGGAAGGACCCCTTGAAGATCTCCGCGCGCGGCCGGTATTCCATGCAGGCCCTGTTCGACTTGGCCCACCATAGCCATGGCCAGCCGGTGCCCCTCCATCTCATCGCCCAGCGGCAGGAACTGAGCCTGCCTTTCCTGGAGCAGATCTTCAACCGCCTCAAGAAGGCGGGGATCGTGGCCAGCGTGCGGGGCCCCAAGGGCGGCTACGTCATCACCCGGCCCTGCAACCAGGTCACCGTGGGGGACGTGCTGCGCCTCACTGACAGCGGCTTCTACGCCGCCGCCAAGGAGGACCCGGCCTCGGCCAGGTCGGCGCTGCGGGCCGACACGAAGATGAACGAACTGCTGTGGAAGCAGCTCTCCAACCACATCACCCACTTCATGGACACCATCAGCCTGGCGGACCTGTGCGTGGAGAGCCACAGCAACACCTGTCCCACCTGCACCTGCCCGGAATACACCCAGGACGTCCAGGCCCAGCTGGACTCCGGGCAGCGCAAGCGCTGCGCGGCGCTCGACTGAGGCCCGAGGCTTGAGCAATCCCTGCGCCCTGCCCAGCCTGGCCCTGCCCCCCAGCGCAGAGGAGCTGCGCGCCCTGCCCAAGCTGGAGGAGCGCATCCGCCGGCGGGTGGGGGTCTGCGTGCACGAATTCGGGCTGATCGAGGCCGGCGACCGCATCCTGGTGGGCCTGAGCGGCGGCAAGGACTCCTGGGCCCTCCTGGACGTCCTGGAATCCCTGCGCCGGCGCGCGCCCATCCCGTTCCAGGTGCACGGGGCGACCATCGACCCCGGCTTCCAGCGCTTCAATCCCGACCGCATCGCCGAGGTGTGCGAAGCCAAGGGCATCCCCCACGCCATTCTCCCGGCCCCCATCGACACCCTGGTGCGCAGGCGCCCGGAAGTCACGCCCTGCGCCATGTGCAGCCGGCTGCGGCGCGGCGTGCTGTATTCCCACGCCCAGCGCCACGGCTACACCAAGATCGCCCTGGGGCACCACCTGGACGACCTGATCGAGACCCTGCTCATCAACCAGTTCTTCGAGGGCCGGCTTTCCACGATGCCCCTCAAGCTGGTGTCCGACGACGGCGCCAACACCGTGATCCGGCCCCTGGGCACCTGCGAGGAGGAGGACCTGCGGCGCCTGGCCTGGCTGAAGGGCTATCCCATCGTGCCCTGCGGCTGCCCTCTGTGCGGCGCCTCGGTGCTGGAATCCCGCCGGGCCCAGGTGAAGGCCCTGGTGGCCCAGCTGCGGGAGACCGTTCCGGACTTGAAGCATTCCATGCTCAAGGCCATGAAGAACGTCAAGACGTCCCACCTGCTGGACGGGCGGCTGCCGCCCATCACCTGACCGATCCTCCGCCACAACCACCGGGAACCGGCATCTAACCTCAGAGCAATCCGGAGGTCCCGTGCTTTCCCAGAGTTGGTTCCAATCCTTGGCGGCGTTAGCTTTGGCCGGCTGCGCCGGCGCCCTTCCGGCCAGCGGCGTCCCGCCGGCCCGCCCTCGCCCCGATCCCGGCGCCTACCACGGCGGCGCCCTGCTGGTGACCGACCCGGCGGCGGTCCAGGGCCACCTGACTCCCGGGCAGGTGCTGCCCATCCGCCTGTCCCGCCTGCCCTCGGATCCCGCCGGGGCGCTGGAGGCCCCGGACAGCGTCCGCTACGGTCAGCTGGAATTCCTGGAGGTGGCGCCCGGCACCGTCACCTTCCGGGCGGCCTTCCTCCAGGCCGGCGGCGGGCTCGGGCCGTCCCGGACCGTGACCCTGCGCCTGGGCGACCAGGTGGACCTGTGCGGCTGCGGACACCCGGACCTGGCCCTGGAATACCCGGTCCAGCCCCTGACCGCCGCCGGGGTCCAGGTGACCTATTCCCGCCTGGCGTTCCGGTGCGATGACGACCACGACACGCTGTTCGCCCTGGACCCCCACGGCTTTCCAGGCGCCCGCTACCCGTTCGGCATCTGCGCCTTGACTCCGGACGGGCACTTCATCTTCCAGCCGGACGGGCCGGGGCTGTCCCGGCCGGAGTTACCCGCCGTCCAGGAGCGCCGGCTGGAGGCCGAGCCCGCCCCCGGGGACGTGGTGGTGGAGACGCAGGAGAGCCGGGTCCGCCGCATCGAGGCGGCGTCCCGGTCAGGCGGCCGCTGGCGGCTCCGCTACGCCCGGACCTCCGCTCCGCGCCTGTTCCCGGAGGTGTTCGGGGCGGCCTTCGTGTGCATCCAGGGCTCCCCGAAGGACCTGGCCCGGCGCTACGGCGGACCGGGCCCGCTCCCGCCCCAGCTGGTCGGGGACCGGGTGGTGGTGAACACCACCCGGACCTTGATGAACAACCAATACGGACGCCTGGACCTGCAGGTGGCGGCCGACCTTGGGGCCGACCTTTCCCTCACCGCCCACATCAACCGCCGGGGCCTGACCGCCCAGTTGGGCGCCACGGCGGACGAGGCCCTGCGCCTGGCGGCGGATTACCGCCTGGACCGCGCCTTCCACCAGGATTTCGGTTCCTGGACCCTGGCCGATCCCACCATGGGCTTCGCGGTGAACGGCGTGCCCATCTCGTTCTCCCTGCCGGTTACCGCCGGGTTGGCCCTGGACCTGGCCGGCACCGGCCGGGCCCTGGAGGGCCTGAAGACCGAAGGCCGCTGGCGCTGGACCGCGAACCTGGACGCCCGCTGGGGTTGGCGGGGGGCGCGGGTGGACGTCCCGCCCCCGGTGACCGACAGCAGCATGGTGGTGGAGGCCCTGCCGGAAAACCACGCGGAATTCAGCGGCAAGGCCGACCTCCGCCCCTGGATCGCCGTGGCCCCGACCCTGGGGGTGGCTGGAATGATCTCCGGGGCCTGCCCCACCACCCTGTCGGCCGCCGGGGAGATCCTGGGCGCCGCCCCGGGGGGGCTGGCCCTGGACGCCCAGTGCCAGCTGGGCCTGGGCCTCACCCTGGACCTGCCGCTGGTGGGCAAGGTCTGGAAACACGACTGGGCCCTGTACACCTGGAACGGCCGGGTCTGGCCTAACGCACCAGCAGCCACAAGCCTTTGAGGTAGGACCCCTCCGGGTGGTTCAAGGCGTAGGGATGGTCCATGGGCTGACCCAGGTGGGCCAGCACCTGGGCCTCCCGGCCCGCCTCCAGCATGGCGGTCCAGGCCGCCTCCTGGAACCGGGCCCGGTCCAGGTGCCGGGAACAGGAGAAGCAGCCCAGGACCCCGCCCGGGGCGGTGACCCGGGCGCCCAGGCGGATCAGGTCCTTGTAGGCCTTGAAGGCCTTGTCCAGGTCCTTGCGCTGCTTGGCGAAGGCGGGCGGGTCCACGATCACCCGCTGGTAGCGATCCGGGCTCCAGCTGGCGCAGAAGCTCGAACGCGTCCCCTTGCAGCCGCACGTGGCGCCCGGGGTCCAGCCCGTTGCCGGCCCAGTCCCGCTCGGCCTGGTCCAGGGCCGGACCCGAGGTGTCCAGGGTGGCCACGTCCTCGGCGCCGCCGAGACCGGCGTGGATGGAGAATCCGCCCGTGTAGCCGAAGGCGTTGAGCACCCGGCAGCCGGCCGAGATGCGCCCCAGGGTGAGACGATGTTCCCGCTGGTCCAGGAAGAACCCGGTCTTCTGGCCCTTGAGCAGGTCCACCGTGAGCCGCGCCGGCCCCTCCTGGATCACCACCGGTCCCCCCAGGGAGCCCTTGAGCAGCCGGTTCACCGGTTCCAGGCCCTCCTCCTTGCGGCCGCCCTGGCTGCGCTCCACGAAGGCGGCGATCCCTTCCCGCCGGCCCAGCTCATGCAGCGCCGGCCACCAGGCGTCCCGCAGGGCTTCCAGCCCCAGGGTGCCCACCTGGACCACCAGGGCCGAAGCGTACCGGTCCACCACCAGCCCGGGCAGCAGGTCGCCCTCCCCGAACACCCAGCGGCACCCGGCCGTGGGACCGTCCAGGCCCAGCTGGCGCCGGACCGCCAGCGCCTGGTCCAGGCGCTCCTGGAAGAAGTCCCGGTCCAGGGGCCGGTCCTCCCGGGTGAACAGGCGCACCGCCAGCGGGCTCACGGCCGAGGCGGTGCCCACCCCCAGCACGTTGCCGCTGGCGTCCGCCAGGCGCGCCAGGGGAGCCGCGGGCGGGTCCGCCAGGGCGCCCGAGTAGACCCACGGGTGCCCCTTGGCCAGGAGCTCTTCCTTGCCGGGCTTGAGACGGATGACGGGATAGGGCCAGCGGGCGGGTTCCATGGAGACAGTGTAGAGCACCGGCTCACCGGCGCAGGACCGCCTTCAGGGCGCCCGCCAGGGCCTCCACGGCCTGGGGGGCGGTGCCCGGCAGCATGGAGACGCGCAGCACCGACCGGGCCTCCGCCTCGGCATAGCCCAGGGAGGTGATGGCGTGGCTGGGACGGGTGGCGCCGCTGTGGCAGGCGGATCCGGTGGACACGGCGAAGCCGGCCAGGTCCAGGGCGATCTGCACGCTCTCGCCGCTGTGCCCGCGCAGCAGCAGGGAGCTGGTGTTGGGCAGGCGGGGGCGGTCCCGGCCGATCACGGCGTAGTCCCCGGACCAGGACAGCACCTGGTCCTCCAGGGCGTCCCGCAGGGGCGCCAGGGCCCGGTTGGCCTCCAGGCGCCCGGGCAGGGCCGCCGCCGCCTCGCCCAGGCCCAGGATCGCCGGCAGGTCCTCGGTGCCGCCGCGCCGGCGCCGCTCCTGGGGACCCTCCATGACCGCGGTCCAGGGCAGGCCCGGGCGCATCCACAGCACCGCGGCGCCCCGGGGCCCGCCCATCTTGTGCCCGGAGAACACCGCCGCGTCGCAGTCCTCCAGGTCCACCGGCACCTTGCCCCAGGCCTGGGCGGCGTCCTTGATGCGCACCGCCCCGGGGACCTGGGGCATCGGGTACAGGATCCCGGTCTCGTTGCTGGCGGCCATCTGCACCACGGTGGCGCAGCCCTCGGCCGCCCCCGGCAGCCAGCGCACCGCGGTCCAGTCCCGCAGGGGGTTGAGGCAGGCGCTGTGCTCGCCGGGGAACGCCAGGGCCGGCCGGTCCCCCAGGGCCGGGCGCAGGCCCCGCAGCAGCAAGTGCAGGGCCTCGGTGGCGCTGGCGCAGAACACCAGCTGGGCCGGGGGCGCCCCCAGGTGCGAAGCCACCTGCCGACGGGCCTCCTCCAGCAGGTGCCGGGCGCGCTGGCCTTCCTGGTGGGTGCTGGTGGGGTTGCCCCAGGCCTCGGCCATGGCCCGGGCCACCGCCGCGGCGGCCTGGGGCAGCGGCGGGACCGTGGCGTTGGCGTCGAAGTAGTACCTGGCCATCCGATTATTCTGGCGCAGCCTCGGGGTCGCGTAGAATCATCTTGCGAGAACGCCGTGACAAGCACCCTCCATCCCCAGAACGTCATCGCCCTGGTGTGGGACTTCGACAAGACCCTCATCCCCGGCTACATGCAGGACCCCATCTTCGCCGCCTACAACGTGGACGACCAGACCTTCTGGCGGGAAGTGAACGCCCTGCCGGCCTACTTCAAGCACCAGGGGGTGACGGTGCATCCCGACACCGCCTACCTGAACCACCTGCTCACCTACGTCCAGCACGGGCGAATGCCCGGGCTCACCAACGCCCGCCTGCGCGAACTGGGCGCCCAGATCCGCTTCCACCCGGGCCTGCCGGACTTCCTCCACCGCCTGCGCGTGCACCTGGACCAGGACCCGGAGGCCCAGCGCTTCGAGATCCGCCTGGAGCACTACATCGTTTCCACCGGGCTGCGGGCCATGATCGAGGGCTCGGCCATCTTCCCCTTCGTGAACGGCGTGTGGGCCTCGGAATTCCTGGAATCGCCCCCGGCCCCGGGCTTCGACACGGACGCCACGGTGGACCTGGACGCACCCTCCAGGGACGCGAGCGAATCCCTGTTCCCGATGCACGGGGTGGCCCAGATCGCCGTGGCCTACGACAACACCAGCAAGACCCGGGCCCTGTTCGAGATCAACAAGGGCAGCAACACCGATCCCAGCATCCTGGTGAACGCCACCATGCGACCGGAGGACCGGCGGGTGCCTTTCCAGCACATGGTCTACATCGCCGACGGCCCTTCGGACGTGCCGGCGTTCTCGGTGATCCGGCACAACCAGGGCATCGCCTACGCCGTCTACGACCCGGCGGAACCCGCCAGCCTGAAGCAGGTGGACCGGCTGCGCCGGGACGGGCGGATCGACCACTTCGGTCCCGCCGACTACCGTCCCGGCTATCCCACCAGCGACTGGCTCACCCTCCAGGTGGACCGCATCGCCGCGGCCATCGCCGCCGAGCGACGCACGGCCCTCAAGGAACGGGTGGGCGAGGCGCCCCGGCACCTGCCGCACTAGGCGGCTTCCGGCCGCCAGATCTCGAGGAGGCGCAAGAGCGCCACGCCGCTCAGGATCAGCAGCCCGCCACCGGTCTGGGCGGCCCCCAGCCGTTCCCCCAGGAACAGGAAGGCGTACAGGGCGGTGAAGGCCGGCTCCAGGCTCACCACCAGGTTGGCCACCCCGGAGGGCAGGTAGGTGAGGGTCACCATGTACAGGCCGAAGCCGACCAGCGTGGGGCCGGCGCTCAGCAGGAAGAGCTCGCCCCAGCCGGGGACGGACCGGCCCAGCCAGAGGAGGTCGGCGGGGCGGGTGGCCGCCCCGGGCAGCAGGCCCCCCGGAGGCAGGTTGAACAGGAACAGGAACCCGGTGGCGAACGCGAAGATGTACCAGAGGGTGGTCCAGGGATTGGCGCCCCGGCCGGCCGCGGCCCGTCCCATGAGGCTGTAGGCCGCGTAGCTCAGCCCCGAGAGGACGCCGGCGACGATGCCCACCGGGTTGGCGCGCCAGGCCTGGGAATGGTAGGCCCCGGACACCAGGACGCAGCCCCCCAGGCACAGGGCCGTGGCCGCCAGCTTGGCGGGGCCGAGGGGCTCCCCCAGCAGCCAGCGCCCCAGGAACACGGAGAAGGCGGCGGAGCAGTACACCAGGACCGTGGCCGCGGCCGCGCCGTTGATGGTGACCGAAAGGGTCCACAGCAGGTTGAACACGGCCAGCACCAGCCCATGGAGGACCAGGAAGGGGAGCAGCCCGTGCGGGAGGCGCAGCAGGTGCCGGCGCCAGATGGCGAACACCGGCACCAGGGTCGCCACCACCATCAAGTCCCGCCAGAAGGCCATGACCAGGGCCGGCAGGCCGTAGGCCAGGTTCAGGTGGCGGATCACCACCGAGGTGGAGGCCAGGATGGCCGCCGCCACCAGGCCGGTGGCATAGCCCCGGGCGCGGCCGGACGCGGCGGCGGCGGCTGTCACGGCTGGCCCCCCCGGCGGCTCCGGTGGGCCTCTTCCAGGACCTCGGCCAGCCGCCGGATGCCCTCCTCCAGTTCCGCCTCGGCGAGGGACGCGATGGACAGGCGCAGGTAGGTGTCGGGTCCGGGCTTTGGGAAGGACGGGGCCCCGGGGGTGACCCGGATCCCCCGGGCCGCGCACCGGGCCGTCCAGCTGGGCTGGAGGCCGGGGACCGGGGCCAGGCGCAGCCAGACCAGGTAGCCGCCGTTGGGCTCGGCCCAGGCGGCCCAGGCGGGATCGATGCGCTGGCGCAGGGCATGGAGGGCCGTCTGCATGCGTTTGCGGAAGATCCGGTGCATGCGGGTGAGATGCAGGTCGTAAAGCCCGGCTTCGCAGAACTGGTGCATGGCCGCCTGGAACACCATGCCGGGCGCCAGTTCCGCCGCCTGGCGCAGGGCCGCCAGACGTTGGATGCAGGCGCGCCCGGCCACCACCCAGCCCACCCGGATGCCCGGGAACAGGACCTTGGAGAAGGTGCCGCAGTAGACCACCTGGCCCTCGGTGTCCATGGCCTTGATGGGCGGCGTGAGTTTGCCGAAGTACTTCATCTCCTCTTCGAAGCCGTCCTCCAGGATCGGCACCCCGCGGCGGCGGCACAGGGCCAGGAGGGCCTCCCGGTGGGCCTGGGTGCTGCTCCAGCCGGTGGGATTCTGGAACGTGGGCATGGTGTAGACCAGGGCCGGAGGCTCCCGGTCCATCAGGGCGGCCAGGGCGGCCAGGTCCATCCCCTCCGGGCGCAGGGGGATCCCCACCGCCTCCAGGCCGTGGAACCGCATCAGGGCCAAGGCCTGTTCATAGGTGGGCGATTCCACCGCCACCTTCCGCCCCGGCTCCGCCAGCATCCGGAAGACCAGGTCCAGGCCCTGCTGGGAACCATGGGTGATCAGGATCTCCTCGGGGGCGGCGGCGATCCCGTGGATGCGCAGGCGCCGGGCCAGGTACTGGCGCAGGGGTGGATAGCCCTCGCAGTCGCCGTAGCCCAGGAGGGCCTCCCCCTGCCGGCGCAGCACCTTGTTCACGCAGGCCCGGAACGCTTCCACGGGCAGCAGGCGCGCATCCAGGCACAACGGGCGGAAGTCGATGATTCCAGGTTCCCGGGCCGGCCCCGGCGGCGCCGGCCGTTCCGCCACCAGGCGCTCGCAGGCGCTGGAGGCCTGGCGCTCCCAGGGGAAGGCCTCGGCCGCGACCCGGCCGGCCTGGACGGCGGGCACCAGCCGCGCCCGCACCTGCGGGCAGGCTCCGGGGCGCAGGTCGATCCAGCCCTGGGCCCACAGTTCCTGGTACGCCACCGCCACGGTGGACCGGTGCACGCCCAGCTGGGCCGCCAGGCGCCGGGTCGAGGGCAGGCGTTCCCCCACGCGCAGGGCGCGGCTCTCCAGGTGGCCGCGGATCTGCTCCAGGATCTGCAGAGACCAGGGCTTCTTGCGGGACGCTTCCAACCGCAGCAGCATGCATGCCTTCCAGGGAACAGTTCCACCATACGCTTGACTGGCCGCCCTGGGACAGCCAGCCGGGCCGAAAAACCGCCCGTCCAGTCCTGCCCGGCGCGATGGGCCTACACTAGGATGGAGTGGGGCCGGCGGGCGGCTCCAGGTCTTGGGACTCTTAATGGATCCAGCCCTCCATCGCATCCTCCAGGCCCTGGGGCCGGACGCCCAGGTGGTGGTGGTGGGCGGCACCGTGCGGGACCGGCTGCTGGGCCGGGCCGGCGGCGACTGGGACCTGGCCACCCGGCTCCTGCCGGAGGCGGTGCTGGCCCGGGCCCAGGCCGCCGCAGTGCGGGCCATCCCCACCGGGCTGAAGCACGGCACCGTGACCCTGGTGGAAGGGGGCCGGACCTTCGAGGTGACCACCTTCCGGGGCGACGGCGTCTACCTGGACGGGCGCCACCCCGAATCCGTGACCCTGGGCGTGTCCCTGGACCAGGACCTGGCCCGCAGGGACTTCACCATCAACGCCATGGCCGTGCCCGCCGAGGCCATGGACCGGGAGGACTGGGCCGCCGCCCTGGTGGACCCCCATGGGGGACGGCGGGACCTGGAGGCCGGCGTGATCCGGGCGGTGGGCGATCCCCTGGCCCGGTTCGGGGAGGACGGCCTGCGCTGCCTGCGGGCCTGCCGGTTCCAGGCCCAGCTGGACTTCGCCATCGATCCGGAGACCCTGGCGGCCATCCCCCGCCGGCTGGAAGTGGCCGGGAAGGTGGCCGTGGAGCGGGTCCTGGCGGAGCTCACCAAGCTGCTGTGCGGTCCGGCTCCGGACCGGGGACTGCAGTCCATGGCTGCCACCGGGCTGCTGGACCTGTGGCTGCCGGAACTGCGGCCCATGATCGGGTGCGCCCAGAACCACCACCACCGCTACCCGGTATGGGAGCACGTGCTGGAGGTGACCCGCCGGGCCCCCCCGGAGCCGGACCTGCGCTGGGCCGCCCTGCTGCACGACTGCGGCAAGCCCGCGGCCCGCACCGTGGATGCCCGGGGCGTGCACTTCAAGGGGCACGAGCCCATCTCCGTGGCCATGGCCGAGGCCATCCTCGCCCGGCTCCGGGCCGGCCAGGCCCTGACCCGCCAGGTGCTGGCCCTGGTGCGGCACCACGGCACCCATCCCGGGCCGGGGTGGGGGGACGCCGCCTGCCGCCGCTTCCTGAAGCGGCTGCTGGAAGACCGGCTGCCCCTGGAGCGCTGGGCCCAGTTCCGGTTCGCCGACCAGGCCGGGAAGGGCTTCGGGGAGGAGCCCTTCCGCCCCGTCCACGAGGCCATGGTGGCGCGCCTCGAGGCCCTGGCCGCCCAGGCGCCGCCCCTGGCGGTGGAGGCCCTGGCCCTGGACGGCCGGGACCTCCTGGCCCTGTCCGGGCGCCCCCCCGGGCCATGGCTGGGCCAACTGCAGCACCACCTCATGGAGGCGGTGCTGGAGGACCCGGCGTCGAACCAGCCCGAGGCCCTGGGTTTGCGGGCCCAGGACTGGCTTGGCAGGCATCTCCACGGACGGGCCGACGTCAATCCAGCAGGACCACCGCCTGGGCCGCCAGACCCTCGCCCCGCCCGGTGAAGCCCAGCTGCTCGGTGGTGGTGGCCTTCACGTTCAGGTCCGCCGCCGGGATGCCCAGGATCGGGGCGATGCGGGCACGCATGGCGTCCCGGTGGGGGCTGAGCTTCGGGCGCTCGCCGATGAGGCAGACGTCGGCGTTGACCACCCGGTAGCCCAGCGGCCTGGATCTTGCCCACGACCGCTTCCAGCAGCCGGGCCGAGTCGGCGCCCCGGTAGGCGGGATCCGTGTCCGGGAAATGCTGGCCGATGTCCCCCAGCCCCGCCGCCCCCAGCAGGGCGTCCATGAGGGCGTGCAGCATCACGTCCGCGTCACTGTGGCCCACCAGGCCCACCGGTCGTGGGGCACCGCGCAGCCCATGAGCACCAGGGGCCTGCCGTCCGGGCGGTCCTGGAAAGCGGTGCACGTCGAATCCCTGTCCCACCCTCATGGCCGCGACCCTCCGTCCGGCACGGGATGGCCCCCGGTGTCGGCGGTCCCGGGATCCGGCCTGGCCGGGCCCGGCAGGTGCAGGGTGACGGTGGTGCCCTGCCCTTCCTCGCTGGCCACCTCGATGGCGCCCCCGTGCTCGGCCATGATCCGGCTCACCGTGGCCATGCCCAGGCCGGTGCCCCGGGCCTTGCCGTAGCTGAAGAAGGGCTCGAAGATCCGTTTCTGGACCTTCCTGGGGATGCCCTTGCCGTTGTCCGCCACCAGGATGGTCACGCTCCCGTCCCCGGCCGGCGCCCAGCTGAGGGTGACCTGTCCCCCGTCCCGGCCGGCCAGAGCATCCAGGGCGTTGGACAGCAGGTTCTCGATGACCCGGCTGAACCGGTGCCGGTCCAGGCTGGCCTGGCAGGGCGGGCCCTGGCACACCAGGGTCACCTCCGCCTCCTGGGCCCGGGGCCCGAGGGGTTCCACCTGGGCCGCCAGGAACCGGTCCAGGTCCACCGTCTCGCGCTTGGGCTCGCGGACCTTGGAATAGTCCAGGATGTCCAGGCTCAGCTGGCTCAGGCGTTCGGCGGCGCCCAGGATCTGGACCAGGTGGTGCTTGGTGTTGGGCTCGCTGGCGGTGAGCCCCAGGAGCTGGGCGTGCCCGGCGATCACGAACAGGCCGTTCTTGAAGTCGTGGACGATGGAGCTGGCCACTTTGCCGACGGCGGCCAGCACCTGGTTGCGCAGGCTCTCCTCCGCCAGCCGGGTGCGCTCGATGGCGATGGCGCAGAGGGACACCACGGCCTCGAAGGTGACCCGGTCCACGGTGCCCGGCACCGGCCGGCAGCTGTCCAGGTACAGCACGCCGATGCGCTCTCCCTGGACCTGCATGGGCAGGCACAGGATGGTCTGGACGCGCAGGTCCGCCACCGGCGCCCGGACCTGGTCCGGCCCGTGCGGAGCCACGTTGAGGAGCCACACCGCCTCGCCCTGGTCGAACACCTGGCGCACGCTGGACATGGACAGCTGGATGTCCTGGGCCAGGGGGGCGCCGCTGCCCAGGTTGCGCCGGGCCTTAACCGCCAGGTCCCCGTGCTCCGGGAGCATGATGAAGCCCCGCTCGGTGCCGGTGATGGCCAGGAGCCGGTCCAGGGTCTGCTCCAGCAGCTCTTCGAGCTCCACCTCCCTGGCCAGCAGGGTGGCGGTCTGCAGGATGGCCTGGAGGTTCACTTCGCTGGCTGTCTCTGGCACGGACCCTCCGCTGGACCGGCCGTGGTCCGCCACGGCCTGCTGCCAGTATATTAGACCCGGGCCAGTGGACAGGACCCTGGCGAACGTGAGGAAATGGGGCCATGGAATTCAACCGGAACCCCGACCTGGACCCCGCGGAGCGGGACGAGCCGTTCGAGTATTCCCTGCGGCCCCAGAACCTGCAGGAATACATCGGACAGGAGAAGGTCAAGGCCCGCCTGGAGATCGCCCTGCGCGCCGCCCAGCGGCGCCGGGAGGTCCTGGACCACGTGCTGCTGTTCGGCCCCCCGGGCCTCGGCAAGACCACCCTGGCCCACGTGCTGGCCAACGAGATGGGCGCCGTGTGCAAGGTGATCCAGGCCCCCGCCCTGGAAAAGAAGGGGGACCTGGCGGCGATCCTCACCAACCTGGAGGAGGGGGAGTTCCTGTTCATCGACGAGATCCACCGGATGCCCGTCGCCATCGAGGAGATGCTCTATTCGGCCATGGAGGACCGCAAGCTGGACATCCTCATCGGCCAGGGCCCCTCGGCCCAGACCCTCAAGGTGGACCTGCGGCCCTTCACCCTGGTGGGCGCCACCACCCGGGCCGGGCTTCTCTCCAAGCCCCTGCACGACCGGTTCGGCATGGTCCACCGCCTGGAGTACTACACCCGGAAGGAACTGACCATCATCGCCACCCGCTCCGCCAAGGTGCTGGGGGTGGAGATGGCTGCCGAAGGGGCCGAAGCCATCGCCCGGCGCAGCCGCGGCACGCCCCGGATCGTCAACCGCCTCCTGCGCCGGTGCCGGGACTACGCCGAGGTGAAGGGCCAGGGGATCATCACCTCGCCCATCGCCGACGCCTGCCTGGCCCTGCACGAGGTGGACGACCTGGGCCTGGAAGGCCTGGACCGGGCCTACCTGGAGGCCCTGTGCGTCAAGTTCCGGGGCGGCCCGGTGGGAGTCCGCACCCTGGCGGCGGCCCTGGGCGAAGTGGACGGCGGCGCCCTGGAGGACCTGGTGGAGCCGTACCTCATGCAGATCGGTTTCCTGGACCGCACCCAGCAGGGCCGCAAGGCCACCGGCGCGGCCTATACCTACCTGGGCCTGGAGACCACCCCCGGCGGCCTGTTCGGCTGAGCTGCGGGGGTGGGACCCGAACGCCGACCAGCTGAGGTCAGCGGGGAATCGCGCCCGTGCGCTCCCAGCGGGTGCGGGTGAAGAAGTGCCGCGCCCCGTCCGCGAAGTTGGCCAGCACATCTCCCGGCCCTTCAGGCACTCTGGCGTTGGTGTCGTCGTTGCCGCCTTCCCGGTAGCTCCACCAGACGATGAACGGCCGTCCCCGCAGGTGGTCGATGGGCAGGAAGCCCCAGTAGCGGCTGTCGGCGGAATTGTCCCGGTTGTCGCCCATGGCGAACAACCGTCCGGGCGGCACGGTGAAGGGGCCCATGTTGTCCCGGAACCCGCCTTCGATCATGTCGTGGCCCTGCATGTCCATGGCCAGGACGTCCGGGTCGGCGAAGGGCCAGGCCAGGGTCAGGTTTTCCGGGCGCCGTTCCAGGGGGCCCGCGTCCCGGGACAGGGGCCAGGGCCCGGGCATGGGCCCGTCCTCGCGGTTCTGGATGTGGTACTCCCAGGGGCCGGTGCACAACCGGCCGTTCAGGTAGAGGCGCTTGTTGCGCATCTCGATGGTGTCCCCGGGCAGGGCCACGCAGCGCTTCACGTAGTCCGTGGACCGGTCCAGGGGATAGCGGAACACGATGACGTCGCCCCGCCCGACCTTGCGCATGGGAAACAGCTTCTCTTCCCAGGACCACTGGGGCACCGCGAAGATGAACTTGTTCACCAGCAGGTGGTCCCCGATCATCAGGGTGTTGCGCATGGACGCGGACGGGATGGTGAACTGCTGCCCGACGAAGGTCTTGAAGAACATGATGATGAGGATGGCGAAGCAGACCACCTCCAGGTTGTCCCGCAGGAAGCCCTTGGCCGCTCCGGGAGGCAGGGTCGGTTCGCTGTTCGCTTCGGTCATGAGGGACTCCCATGGGATGGGCCGCCGCCGGCGTGGGGTACGTCGGTGAAGCCGCGGGCCACCAGGATATTGGTGGTGACCCAGTGCCCGTTCATCCAGGTGAGGGTCTCGGCCTCGCCGATGTCGGGCAGGAAGAACGTTCGAATGCGGGGGAACGGACGGTCCAGGGGCACCGTCTCCACCCAGATGCCCACCGCCCGGGAGGGATCTGGCAGGGCCACCCCCGGCAGGTCCGCCAGCGCCCGGCCCACCACCCGGTTGAACGTGCCCCGTACCACCCAGCGGTTGACCCGGTCCGGGAACCCTTCGGGCAGCATCTGGATGCCCCCGGAACCGGTCTGGATCTGGACGCCGCCGTCCTTTTCCAGCACCTTCCCTTCCCACTGGCCGGTCAGGGTGGTGTAGGTCTTGGTGATCGCCAGCCCGTCGGGGCCCTCATGAACTTCCTTCACCCGCACCTGCTGGTGGTGCTGGAACCGCTCCGCGGACGGCAGGGTCGGATCTTCATAACCCAGGGTCAGGCCTTCCTCCCAGGGCGCGTAGATCCGGTGCGGGGGATGTTCCCACAGCCGGTCGCACCCGGTGCACGCCAGCAGGAGCAGCACGGCCCCCAGCCGTGGGCTCATCGAAGCCCTTTGTTGAACTTGGCCATCAAGTCCGAGAGGCTGGCGGCCAGCGGCGCCTCGTTGCCCCGGTCGGGCTTGCGCGGGGGGCCCCCTTCGGGACGCCGCTCGGGCTGGCGCGGGGGAGCCGTTTCGGGACGGCGCTCGGGACGGCGCTCGGGACGGCGCTCGGGACGGCGCTCGGGACGGTGGTCGGGACGGTGGTCGGGACGGTGGTCGGGACGGTGATCCCCAACGCTGGAATTGGCGCTGGAATTGGCGCCGGAATTGGCGCCGGGCCTGGGCCCGTCCGGGCGTGGCGGCCTGGGCGGGCGCGGCTGGCCCTGGGCGGCCTCGCCCACGGGCCTGGGCCGGGCCTCTTCGGGCCGGGGCCGGGGCCGGTGTTCACCGCGGTGCCCTTCGCCCCGGGGACCGGCCTCGCCTCCGGGCAGGAGGGCCTTGATGGACAAGCCGATGCGCTTGGACTTCAGGTCCACCGCCAGCACCTTCACCCGCACCGACTGGCCCACGCTCAGGGCGTCGGCGGGGTTCTTCACGTAGTGGTGGGAGATCTCCGAAAGGTGGACCAGGCCGTCCTGGTGCACCCCCACGTCTACGAAGGCGCCGAAGTCGGTGACGTTGGTGACGATGCCCTGGAGCTCCATGCCCACTTCCAGGTCGGCGGGCTTGTGCACCCCTTCCTTGAACACCACCGCCTCGAACCGCTGGCGGGGGTCCCGGCCGGGCTTCTTGAGTTCGGCGATGATGTCCCGCACCGTCTCCACGCCGAACTGCTCGTCGATGAAGATGGCCGGATCCAGGGCGTCCAGCGCGGCATCGTTGCCGACGAGCTCCGGGACGGTCCGGCCCGCCACCTGGCAGATGCGCTGCACCACCGGATAGCTCTCCGGGTGCACGGCGCTGGCGTCCAGGGGGTTGTCCCCCTCCCGGATGCGCAGGAAGCCCGCCGCCTGCTGGAAGGCCTTCTCGCCGAACCGGGCCACCTCCAGGAGCTGCTCCCGGTGCCGGAAGGCGCCGTTGGCGAAGCGGTGCTGGACGATGTGCTTGGCCAGGCTCTCGCCGATGCCCGCCACGTAGGACAGCAGCCGGTAGCTGGCCGAGTTCAGGTCCACCCCCACCCGGTTCACGCAGGACTCCACCACCTCGTCCAGGCTCTTCTTGAGGGCGGTCTGGTTCACGTCGTGCTGGTACTGCCCGACGCCGATGGACTTGGGCTCGACCTTCACCAGCTCGGCCAGGGGGTCCTGGAACCGCCGGGCGATGGAGATGGCGCCGCGCACCGTCACGTCCTGCTCCGGGAACTCCTCCCGGGCCACGTCGGAGGCGGAGTACACCGAGGCCCCCGCCTCGCTCACGGCCACGCACAGCACGTCCTCCCGCCCGGTCTCCTTGAGCCAGTCCCGGAGGAAGGCCTCCGCCTCGCGCCCGCCGGTGCCGTTGCCGATGGCCACGGCCTCGATGGGGAAGCGCGGCGCCAGCTGCTCCAGGATGGCCCGGCTGCCCTCCAGGTCGCGCTTGGGCTCCAGCGGATAGATGGTGGCGGTCTCCATGAACTGGCCCAGGCGGTTGATGATGGCCAGCTTGCAGCCGGTGCGGATGCCCGGGTCCACGCCCGAGGGTGCAGCGCTGCCCGGCGGGAGGCGCCAGGAGCAGGTGGTCCAGGTTGGTCTGGAACACCTTGATGGCCTCCAGGTCGGCCTTCTTCTTGGCCTCCACCCGCACGTCCGTCTCGATGCCGGGCGCCAGCAGGCGGTCGAAGGCGTCGCGCGCACACGTCGTGGAGCAGGGCCCGGTAGGCGGACTTGGGGTTGACCGCCACCCTGGAGACCAGCTCGGTGACCAGCTTCTCCCGGTCCACCGCCAGCTTGACGCGCGAGGATCTCCTCCTTCTCGCCCCGGCGCACCGCCAGGATCCGGTGCCCGGGCATCTTGCGCAGGGGCTCCTGGAACTGCCAGTAGGGCTTGAAGCGCAGGGCCTCGGGGGCGTCCTTGCGCTCCTCGCGCAGCGCGGCGTGCAGCATGCCGGTGTCATGGAACACCTGGCGCAGCCAGGCGCGCACGTCCGCGTCCTCGGCCAGGCGCTCGGCCAGGATGTGCCCGGCCCCTTCCAGGCAGGCGGAGGGCGCCTCCAGCCCTTCCTGGCCCTCCTTCACGAACGGGGCCGCCAGCATCAGCGGGTCGGCGCCGGTGTCGTCCGCCAGGAGCGCATCCAGCAGCGGCTCCAGGCCCCGTTCCCGGGCGTCGGTGGCCTTGGTGCGCTTCTTGGGCTTGTAGGGCAGGTAGAGGTCCTCCAGTTCGGTCTTGGTCCAGGCCGCTTCGATCCGGGCCCTGAGCTCAGGGGTGAGCTTGCCCTGCTTCGTCGATGGACTTGAGCACCGATTCCCGGCGGTCGAGCAGCTCCTTGTAATAGGCGAGGCGATCCTCCACCGCCCGGATGGCCACTTCGTCCAGGGACCCGGTGGCCTCCTTCCGGTAGCGGGCGATGAACGGGACCGTGTTGCCCTCGTTCAGGAGTGCCGCGGCCGCGGCGACGCCCGCCCTGGGCAGGGTGAGTTCCTGACAGATGCGGTCGACCAGCAACTCCACGGCACGTTCCTTTCAACACCGCTCGGGTGAGAAGGAGATCATACCCTAGGAGGGTGGCTATGTACTAGGACCCTGGCTTGCGCGCCCGGGGGTGGGCGGATTCGTAGGTCCGGGCCAGCTGTTCCAGGTCCAGGTGGGTGTAGCGCTGGGTGGTGCTGAGGCTGGCGTGGCCCAGCAGCTCCTGGATGGACCGCAGGTCCATGCCCCGGGCCAGGAGATGCGTGGCGAAGCTGTGGCGCAGGGCGTGGGGGCTCACCCGGACCTTGACGGCGGCCCGGTCCAGGGCCGCGTCCAGGAAGGCGCGCACGCTGGTGGGGGTGAGCCGGCCTCCCCGCTGGTTCACGAACAGGGCCGCGGTGGGCGGCAGCCCGCGCCTGGCCAGGAAGGCCCCCCGGTAGGCCAGGTAGGCCTCCAGGGCCGCCGCCGCCTTCTCGTGGTAGGGCACCAGCCGCTCCTTGCGGCCCTTGCCCAGGACCCGCAGGGTGCGCTGTTCCGCCAGCACGTCCTGGAGGTCCAGCCCGGTCAGCTCCGCCACCCGCAGGCCGGCGGCGTAGAGCAGTTCCAGGAGGCAGGCCAGGCGCGCCCCGGGAAAGTCCTGCGCGGCGGGGAGATCCAGCAGGGACACGCTTTCCGGCTCGGTGAGGAAAGCCGGGAGGCGCTTGGGCAGCTTGGGGTTGCGCAGCCCCGAGGCGGGGTTGAGGCGGATCCGGCGGGTCTCGAACAGCCAGCGGTAGAAGGCCCGGGTCGTGGAAAGGATGCGTGCCTGGCTGGCCGGGTCCAGGCCCCGTTCCCCCAGCTCCAGGGCGAACCGGCGCAGGGTCCGGGGCTGGACCTCCCAGCCGCCCCAGCCGTCCCCGGCCGCATGGGCGAGCAGCTTGCCCAGGTCCCCTTCCTGGGCCCGCAGGGTATGGGGGGAGACGCTCCGGGCCCGCTGCTCCAGCAGGAAGGCCGCCACCGCCTCCGGCAGGGGAGAGTTTTTGTCTGTTTTATCCAAGCGCGCCCCTTGCCATGTCTGCTACGATCCCACGCACCGCCAGCACCGGAGATCCTTCTTGCCTGAAACCATCGCGGATCTTTTCTATTCCAGCATCAAGCATGACTTACCGGTAGCCCTCTCGTCCCGGATCGGCGGCGCCTTCCGGGGCATCTCCCACCGGGAGGTCCAGGCCCTGGTGGAACGCCTGGCCCTGGTCCTGGCGGCCCGGGGCCTGGACCGGGGGGACCGCCTGGCGATCCTGTCCGAGAACCGTCCCGAGTGGGCGGTGACCGACTTCGCCTGCGCCCTGTCCGGGATCGTCACGGTGCCGGTCTACCCGACCCTGAACCCGCCCCAGACCGCCTACATCCTCCAGCACTGCCAGGCCCGGTGGGCGTTGTGCTCGACCCCGGAGCAGCTGGACAAGGTCCTGGCCGTGTGGGATGGGCTGCCCCACCTGGAGGCGGCGGTGCTCGTGGGCGGCGCCGCGCCCCAGGTGCCGGGCCGCACCATCCTGGCCTGGGACGCCCTCCAGGAGGAAGGCGCCCGCCAGGAAGCCCGCCGCCCGGAAGTGCTGGAGCGGTCCCGGAGCCTCGCCCCCGGCGACCTGCTGACCATCATCTACACCTCCGGGACCACCGGGGATCCCAAGGGGGCCATGCTCAGCCACGGCAACATCGTGTCCAACGTCCTGGCGGGCCTCAGGATCCTCAAGGTCTTCCCGGGCGAGAGGATGCTCAGCATCCTGCCCCTGTCGCACATCTTCGAGCGCACCTGCGGGCAGTACATCATGTTCTACGCCGGGGTCTCCATCTACTACGCGGAGAACCTCCAGACCATCCCCCGGGACCTTCTGGAGGTGCGTCCGCACGTGCTGCTGGCGGTGCCCCGGATCTACGAGAAGACCTACGCCCGGATCCATGAGCAGGTGCAGGCGGGCGGCCCCCTGCGGCACCTGGTGTTCCACTGGGCCGTGGTCACCGGGAACCGGGTGGCGCCGTACCTGTACCAGGGGCGCCGCCCCAGGCTGGACCTGCGCCTGGCCATGATGCTCTTCGACCCCCTGGTGTTCCGGAAGATCCGCGAGCGCTTCGGCGGGTGCCTGCGCGTCGCGGCCTGCGGCGGCGCCCCGGTGCACCCCCGGATCCTGGAGTTCTTCTGGGCCGCCGGGATCCCCATCTTCGAGGGCTACGGGCTCACCGAGACCAGTCCCATCATCGCCCTGTGCGCCGAGGGCGAGATGCGCCCGGGCTACGTGGGGCGCCCCATCATGGACCTGTGGAACGGCAGGCCCTTCCTGGCCCTGGCCGAGGACGGCGAGATCCTGTGCCGGGGGCCGAACGTCATGCTGGGCTACTGGGAGGACGAGGCGGCCACCCGGGAGGTCATGGACGACCAGGGCTATTTCCACACCGGGGACGTGGGGGAGCTGGACGCCTCCGGCCGGCTGAAGATCACCGACCGCAAGAAGGAGATCCTGGTGACCTCCGGCGGCAAGAACGTGGCCCCCCAGCCCCTGGAGAACGCCCTGCGGGGCGACCGGTACATCGAGCAGGCGGTGGTCATCGGGGACCGGCGCCACTTCATCAGCGCCATCCTGGTGCCCAACTTCGCCGAGCTGCGCCGCTGGGCCCAGCACCGGCACCTGCACTTCACCACCGACGCGGACCTGGTGGCCCTGCCCGAGGTCAAGGCCAAGATCATGCGCCGGGTGGAGCGGGTCAACGCCCGCTTCTCCAATTTCGAGGCCATCAAGAAGATCATCCTCCTGGACCGGGAGCTCACCGCCGACAGCGGACTGCTCACCCCCAGCCTGAAGGTGCGCCGCCGGGCCGTGGACCTGGCCTTCGCCGACCGCATCAACGACGTGTACGCCGGCCCCGTGACCGGGGAGTGACCGGCCGGGACCGGTCCTGGCCCGGCGTCCGGGTCAGCCTTCCAGCCCTTCCTGGACCCGGCGGTGCAGCCTGGCCACCTCCAGGTCCGAGTCCCGGAACCGCCCGGCCACCTCCCGGAACCGCTCCGCCGTCTCCAGGAAGGCGTCCAGGATGTCCGGGTCGAAGTGGCTGCCCCGGCCCCGGGCCATGATCTGCACCGCGGTCTCGTGGGGCAGGGCGGGCTTGTACACCCGCCTGCTGATGAGGGCGTCGTACACGTCCGCCGCCGCCATGAGCCGGGCGGCGATAGGGATGGCGTCGCCCTTGCGGCCGTGCGGGTAGCCGGACCCGTCCCACTTCTCCTGGTGCCCTTCGGCGATCTCCTTGGCGATGTCCAGGAAGGCCACCGGCGTGCCCAGCTGGCGCTCGGCCATCTCGATGGCTTCCCGGCCCAGGATGGTGTGGCGCTTCATGATCTCGAACTCTTCGGCGGTGAGGCGGCCCGGCTTTAGCAGGATCCGGTCCGGGATGCCCACCTTGCCGATGTCGTGCAGGGGAGCGGACTTGAAGATCAGCTCGATGGTCCCCTCGTCGAGGAAGTGGCGGAAGCGCGGGTGGTCCCGCAGCCGGTGGGCCAGGATGCGCACGAAGTGCTGGGTGCGCCGGATGTGGTTGCCGGTCTCGTTGTCCCGGGTCTCCGCCAGGGACGCCATGGCGTGGATGGTCACGTCCTGGATGGCGCCCAGCTCCCGGGTGCGGCGGCCCACCTCGGCCTCCAGGAAGGTGTTCTTGCTGAGGAGGAAGTCGCGCAGCGTCTTGAGCTTCAGGTGGCTGGCCACCCGGGCCAGCAGGATCGGCGGGCTGACCGGCTTGGCGATGTAGTCCACCGCGCCCAGGTCCAGCCCCCGCTGCTCGTCTTCGGCGTCGCCGCGGGCGGTGAGGAAGATCACCGGGATCTCCCGGGTGCGCTCCTGGGCCTTGAGGCGCGCGATCACCTGGTAGCCGTCGGCTCCGGGCATGGTGATGTCCAGCAGGATCAGGTCCGGCGGGGAGTCGCCCTCGGCGAGGCGCAGGGCCTCCGCTCCCGAGCCGGCGGTCAGCAGGCGATAGCGGTCCTGCATCATGGCGCTCATGAGGGACCGGCTGGTCTCGCTGTCGTCCACCACCAGGACGGTGGCCTTGCCGGCCTGGTCCCAGGCGGGCGGCGCCGGCTCCTGGGCGGGGGCTTCCGGCGCCGCCTGCCCCAGCCACTGGTCCAGCTGCCCCACCAGCTGGGCCGTGCGCACCTCCAGCCCGTCCACCAGGGGGTCCAGGGCCTCGGGGGGGCACCCGCGGCGGATGGCTTCCTCGAGGCCCCCGGCCCAGGCCTGCAGGGCGCCGGCTCCGAGAGTGCCCAGCAGCCCCTTGACCGTGTGGGTCAACCGCTCGGCCTCGGCCGGCTCTCCCGCCTCGAGGGCGGCGCGGATCCGGGCCGGTGCCGCGGCCTGCCCCGCCCTGAATTCCTCCAGCAGCCGCCGGTAGACCTCCAGGTTCCCGCCCGCCCGCTTCAGGCCCAGCCTGGCATCCAGCCCCCCGATGGCCTCGGGCAGCACCCTGGGCGGCGGCTCCTGGGCGGCCGGCCCGCTGGGCCACCCCGCCCGGCTGGTCCAGCGGGCCACTTCAGCGCACAGGCGCTCAGGATCGAAAGGCTTGGCCACGTGGCCGTTCATGCCCGCCGCCAGGCAACGGTCCCGGTCCTCCCGGGCGGCGCCGGCGGAGACGGCCAGGATGGGCAGCATTTCCAGGCCCGGGAGCTTGCGCATCTCGGCGGCGGCGGTCAGCCCGTCCATGACCGGCATCCGCACGTCCATCAGCACCAGGTCGAATGCCTGCTCCTGGACCATGCGCAGGGCTTCGGCGCCGTTTTCCGCCTCCTCCACCGTGTGCCCGGCCTCGGTGAGCAGCCTGGCCGCGATCTCCCGGTTGATCTCGTGGTCCTCCACCAGCAGGATGAGGGCGCCCCGGGACGCGGCCATCCCTGCCCCGGGCGCGGCCGCCTCCCCCTCGTCCAGGTCCCGGCCCCGCGGCAGGCGCGCCTGGAACCAGAACGTGCTGCCCTGGCCCGGCCGGGACTCCACCCCCACTTCCCCGCCCAGGAGGTGCGCCAGCTCCCGGCAGATGGCCAGCCCCAGGCCGGTGCCGCCGTGGCTGCGGGAGATGCCCGGCGCGGCCTGCCGGAAGGTCTGGAACAGGCGCGCCCGTTCCGCTTCCGTGAGCCCCGGCCCGGTGTCCTGCACCAGGAAACGGAGCTGGGCGCCGGCTTCGCTCTCGTCCAGGAAGCGCACCGACAGCCGCACCCGGCCCCGTTCGGTGAACTTGACGGCATTGCCCGCGAAGTTGACGAGAATCTGCCCCAGGCGCAGGGGATCGCCCACCAGGATGGGGGGCACCCGGGGGTCCACCTGGAATTCCAGGTCCAGGCCCTTTTCCGCCGCTTTCTGCTCCAGCAGGTTCCGGACCGTGGCCAGCACCGAGTCCAGGCGGAAGTCCAGGCGCTCCACCTCGACCTTGCCCGCCTCCAGCCTGGAGTAGTCCAGGACGCCGTCCAGGATGCCCAGCAGGTGTTCCGAGGCGGCCAGGATCTTCCCCAGGGCCTGGCGGCTGCGCGGTTCCGGCTGGCCCCGCAGCGCCAGGTGGGACAGGCCGATGATGGCGTTCATGGGCGTGCGGATCTCGTGGCTCATGTGGGCCAGGAATTCCGCCTTGGCCGTGGCGGCCTGCTCCGCCCGGCGCTTCTCCTGCTCCAGCAGGCCGGCCTGCCCGGCCTGGCGGCGCCGGTCCTCCTCCAGCCGCCGGCGGCGCTCCAGCCAACCGGCCACGGCCAGGAACCCGGCCAGGAACACCGGCCCGGCCACCAGGGCCAGGTCCGGAATCCCGTGCAGGGGGTCCGGACCGGCGAAGCCCACAAGCTTCCAGGTTCCGGCCGGATCCCTCCAGTCCAGCGCCCGTTCCACCGGGGCCGTGGACCCGGGAGCCGGCCGCCACAAGGCCGGCTCCCGGGCGGCGAAGGCCCCGGCGGTGCGGGGCGTCCGGCGCGCCAGGGCGGCCTGCTCCGCGCCGCCGGCCACCTGGTACAGCCACTCCGGGACATTGGCGGCGAACACCACCCCTTCCGGCGAGACCAGGGCCAGGCGGCCCGGCTCGCCCCGGAACATGCCGTCCACCGCCTCGAACCCCAGCTTGGCCACCACCGCTCCCGCCGCCGGCTCCCCGGGGACGGCCACCGGCGCGGCCACGTAGATCCCCCGCTCGGGGGTCAGCACGCCCAGGGCGGCGTACAGACTGGTGCGGCCGCCCAGGGCGGCGGCGATGAAGGGGGCGTCCTTCACGTCCCGGGACGGTCCGGCCCCCCTCTTCCCGGCCCGGGCCACCACCTCCCCGCGCCGGTCCAGCACGAAGACGTCCAGGGCTCCGAGGTCCTGGGCGAACCGCCGCAGCAGGGCCGTGGCGCCCGGGTCGCCGACCGGTGTCCGGCCGCGCGCCAGGCGGCGCACCGTCTCCTGGGTGCTGCCCAGGGTACGGGCCGCTCCCAGGGCCGCGGACTCGGCCTGCAGGGCATCCAGCCGGTAGGCCAGGCGTTCCACCTGGTGCTGGAACTCGGCCTGGTGGCGGCGGCGCCACTGGCCTTGCACCAGGAGGGTGACGGCCGCCGCGAGGATCCCGGCCGCCAGGATCGCCTTGGTGAAATTATTCATTCTTTCGGTTACCCATTAAAAAAATAATTTATAAAACCCAGCCAAATATAACCATTCCTCCCCGGGCCGCAATGCGCCGGAAACAAAAAAGGCCAAAAGGATTGTCATTTTTAATATAGCTTTTTACAAGCTTATCCACGCTCGGGGTTGTCCTTCCAAAGTCCTCCGGTCTCGTTCCATGCACCAGGATCCCTCTCCAACCCAGCCGGACTGGCTCGATGCCCACCAGGCGAGCGTGGGCCGGTATGTGCTGGGGCCCATCCTGGGCCTGGGCGGCGCCGGCGAGGTGCGGGAGGCCTGGGACGTGGTGCTGTGCCGCACGGTGGCCCTGAAGGTGCTGCGCAAGATGGAGCCGGTGGGCCTGATCCGGTTCATGCACGAGGCCCAGATCCAGAGCCGCATCGCCCATCCCAACATCTGCCGCATCTACGACGTGGACAACTCCGGCGGGATCCCCAAGATCGCCATGCAGCTGGTGCGGGGCCCCACCCTGTCCCAGGTGGCCCACGAGCTGACCGTGAAGGAGGTGGTGGTGATCCTGGCCCAGGTGGCCGAGGCCATCCACGCGGCCCACCGCCTGAACCTGATCCACCGGGACCTCAAGCCTTCCAACATCCTCCTGGAACGCAGCCCGGAGGGGCGCTGGACGCCGGTGGTGTGCGACTTCGGCCTGGCCATGGCCCTGGACGAGCCGTCCCTCACCCTCGGACCGGGCCTGCTGGGCACCCCGGCGTTCATGGCCCCGGAGCAGAGCCGGGGGGAGCGCCGCCTGGTGGGCCCGGCCACGGACGTGTACGCCCTGGGCGCCACCCTGCACTTCGCCCTGTTCGGCGATCCCCCGGCCCTGGGCCCGGAGGGGTCCGCCCTGCCCCGGCGGGGGGCTCTCCGCCTCCCGGAGCCCCAGCCCCGACCTGCCCCGGGACCTGGAGACCATCCTGCGCAAGTGCCTGGAGCGGGATCCGGGCCTGCGCTACCCAACCGCCATGGCCCTGGCCGAGGACCTGTGGCTGTTCGCCGACGGAGCGCCCATCCGCGCCCGGCCGGTGAGCGCCCTGGAGCACCGGTGGCGGCAGCTGCGCCAGTACCCGCATGGTGGTGCTGGCGGTCCTGCTGGCGGCGGCGGCGGTGCTCACCGGCCGCCTGGTGGAGAAGGGCCGGCTCACCCGCCAGCAGCGTCGGCGGGCCCAGGCGGAGCAGTACTTCGCCCTGGAGGCGGCGGACATGGAGAAGGAGCTGCGGCTGGAAAAGATGATGCCGCTCCACGACATGCGGCCGGCCTACGCGCAGCTCCGGGCGCGCATGGCATCCATCCGCGCGCGGATGGCGGCCCAGGGGCCCGCGGCCCAGGCGCCGGGCCACTATGCCCTGGGCTGCGCCCAACTCCTGCTCAGGGACTACGCCGGCGCCCGGCAGGACCTGGAACAGGCCTGGAGCCTTGGGGCCCGGGAACCGGACGTGGCCTGGTACCTGGCCCGCAGCCTGACCGGTGCCGCCCTCATGGCCACCAACCCGGCCATCTACAGCACCGGGTTCCCGCCTCCGGGCCGGGAGCAGCTGGCGGAACAGGTCCAGGCGCTGCTGGCGCAGGCCCGCGGCGGCAAGAACAGCTCCAGCGAGTACGCGGATGCGCTGCTGGCCTTCGTGCGGCAGGACTACCGGCGCTGCGCCGCCAGCGCCCATGCCTGCTTCCTGGCGCACCCCTGGCAGTTCGAGGCCGCCACTCTGGAGTCCCTGGCCCTGTCCAGCCAGGGCCACGCGCAGTTCGACCGCGGGGACTTGCAGGGCGCGGAGGCCAGCTACCGGGAGGCCATGGCCGCCGCCGAGCACTTCCTGGTGTTCGGCCACAGCGACGAGTTCACCTACCACGCCTATTTCATCGCCGCCCAGCGCCTGGCCTTCCTCCTGGCCAGCCGGGGCCGGCTCACCCTGTCCTACCTGGACGATCTGCGGACCACCGCCGACTGGGTCATGATCCTGGACCCCTCGGAGCCGGAACTGCAGGACGATTGGCTCCAGTTCGGCCTGATCAAGGCCTGCCGGCTCCGGGACCTGGGCCGGGACTCCGGCCCGGAGCTGGCGACCGTGCGCATGTTCCTGGACACCCGGGCGCAGGAGCCCCTCACCGCGGAGCTGCGGGCCGACCGGATGCTGGTCCACTGGCGCCTGGCAGAACTGGCTTGCCGCCGGGGCCGGGACCCGGGGCCGGAGCTGGCGCTGGCCTTGAAGGACCTGGGCCACACCTGCGGGTTCCGGCACCGGGATTTCCTGGGTGAAATCCTCAATTTCAAGGGTCGGCTGGAAATGCGCCAGGGCCTGGATCCCAGGCCGACGGTGGCGGAGGCCCTGGACCGCCTGGCACCCCAGCTGGAGCACGCCGCGTCCTGGACCCTGTGCGAGACCACCGCCGAATCCTGGCTGATCCAGGCCCGGTGGGAGGCCGGTCACGGCCTGGACGCCCGGGCCAGCCTCCGGAGCAGCCGCACGCTGGTGGACCAGGCCCTGAAGATCAACCCGGGATCGGGCCCGGGCCACGCCCTCAAGGGCCTGACCCTGGCCCTGGACGCGCATCTCCAGCCCGGCGCCCAGCCTGACCCGCTGGAGGAAGCCCGCGACCAGCTGCGCCTGGCCAGCGCCCTGGCCCCCCCTGGCCGGCTGCAGGCCGCCCTCCGCCGGGCTCTGGGGCAAGGAAAACCCGGCCGCCCGGGGACGGAAGCGGGCTTGCTGGATTATTAAATATTTTATTGCCCATCAAATAAAAAACCTATATTTTCTGGTACTTTTTCGTTCTCGTGGAATGGCCACCGAATCCACCCGCCAGCGCCCCCCTTGGCTTGACCCGCAGCAGCCCAGGGCGGGCCGTTATGTGCTGGGTCCGTTCCTGGGCCAGGGGGGGCTCGGGGAGGTGCGGGAGGCCTGGGACCTGGTCCTGTGCCGTACCGTGGCCCTGAAGGTGCTGCAGAAGCTGGATCCGTCCAACCTCCTGCGATTCATGCAGGAGGCCCGCATCCAGGGCCGCCTGACCCACCCCAACGCCTGCCAGGTGTTCGATGTGGACAGCGCGGACGGCAGGCCCCGCATCGCCATGCAGCTGGTGCGCGGACCCACCCTGGCCGATGCGGCCGCGGACCTGACCGCGCGGGAGCTGGCGGAGATCATGGTCCAGGTGGCCGGCGCCGTCCATGCGGCCCACCAGCAGAACCTCATCCACCGGGACTTGAAGCCTTCCAACATCCTCCTGGAGCGCGCCGGCTCCGGAGGCTGGACGCCCTATGTCTGCGACTTCGGCCTGGCCATGGAGGTGGGCGAGCCGGGCCTCACTGGGCCGGTCTGCGTCCAGGGCACCCCCGCCTACATGGCGCCGGAGCAGCTCCGGGGCGAACGGGACCGGATCGGGCCCGCCACCGACGTGTTCGCCCTGGGCGGGACCCTCTCGTTCGCCCTGCGCGGCCAGGTGCCCGGCAGTCCCCCGGTGGTCCGGGCCCCGGGCGCGCCCCCGCCCCGGAAAGTGCCCCGGGACCTGGAGCACATCGTCACCCAGTGCATGGATCCGGAGCCGGAGTGCCGGTATGCCACGGCCGCCGCCCTGGCCGAGGACCTGGGGCGCTTCCTCAAGGGGGAGCCGGTGCAGGCGCGGCCCCTGGGCCCGCTGGGCCGCGCCGGGCGCCGCCTGCGCGGGTCCTGGAAGCCGGCCCTGGCGGCCACTCTCGCGTTCGCCTGCCTGCTGGCTCTGGCGTCCCGGGAGCACCGTCAACTGGCCTCGACCAGCCGCCGGCGCTCGGCCTGGGAGCGCCACTTCATCCTGGAGGCCGCCAACCTGGAGCGGGACCTCCAGCTGGAGCGTGAACTGCCCCCCCACGACCTGCGGCCCGCGTACGCCCGTCTCCGGGCCCGGCTGGGACGGCTGCAGGAGCAGGTCCGGGACCTCGATTGGGAGGACCAGGGCGCCGGCCACTACGCCCTGGGCGAGGGGCGGCTGCTCCTGGGGGACTGGGAGGGGGCCCGCAGGGAGCTGGAGCTGGCCGCCGCCCGGGGGTTCCAGGGGCCCGAGGCGGCCTGCCTGCAGGCCAGCGCCCTGCTGGGCGCCCAGATCCGGTCCGAACCCGAGAGGGCCTTCTCCGGCTCGCCGGAGGATGACGCTGGAGAGGCGGCCCGGGTGACGGCCAAGGTGGAAGCCCTGCTCCGCGCCTGCGCCGGCCCGGATGGGCAGCCCGGTCCCTTGGGCCGGGCCCGGGTGGCCTTCCTGGCCCAGGATTACCTGCATGCGGCCGAACTGGCCCGACAGGCCCTGGACGAGGACCCCCGCCAGGTCGAGGCCGCGGTCCTGGGCTCCCTGAGCCTTTCCGCCCTGGGCTGCCGGAGCGGCGACCGGCTGCTGGCGGAAGCACGCTTCAAAGAAGCCATGAAAACGGCCGGGCGCTGCCTGCCCCAGGCCCAGAGCGATGAAACGCTCTGGCACGCCTGGCTCACGGCCGGCCGGGCCCTGGCCACCGTGGAGCTGGAACGGGACCGCCTCGACAGCGTCCTGCTGGCCCAGCTCAAGGCGGCCGGCGACCAGGCCCTGCGCCTGGACCCGGACGACCAGGACCTCCAGGACGACTGGCTGGGCATCCGCATCCTGGAAGCCCAGCGCCTGGAAGCCCAGCATCGGGACCCCTCCCGGGAACTGGACGCCGCCCAGGCCCGGCTGGCGATCTGGGTCCGGCCGCCCCTGGGCGCAGGGCTGAGGGCGGACCGGATGCTGGTCCAATGGCTGAGGGCCTGCTGGGCCCTGGAGCGGGGCACCGATCCGGAGCCGGCCCTGGCCCGTGCCCTGGCGGATCCCGGGCACACCCCGTTCCTGGGCCGGGACTATCTTCTGGACCTCCTGCGGTTGCGGGACGAGGTCCGGGGCAGGCTGCACCGCGGGTGATTCCGCCGCGGCCGGGACCCGTCGCTCCGGCTCACAACCCCAGATTCTCCCGCAGCCGGGGCGCGCCGCCCCGGCTGGCCTCGATCTCCTCGCCGCCCGCCAGGCGCACGATGGCGCGCCCGCCGGAGGCGGGCTTGAGCCCCAGCACCGCGTCCACCCGCACCAGCAGGTGCCGGTGGATGCGCAGCAGGCCGGCGCCGGGAAAGGCGGCCTCCACCTCGGCCAGGGCCTTCCAGGGCGTGCGCAGCCGGCCGCCGGCGTGGGCCCAGACCACCTCGTCCTCCACCTCGAAATAGGTGGTCTTGTGCAGGTCCACCAGGATCACCCCCTCGCCGGCCTGGATCGGGTAGCGCAGAGGGCCCTGGGGGAGCGGGAGCGCGGCGGGAGCCTGGGCCAGCCGGCCCTCGATGCGCTTCAGGGCCCGTTCCAGGCGGGAGGCGGTGATCGGCTTGAGCAGGTAGTCCACCGCCTCCCCGTCGAAGGCCTCCACGGCGTGTTCCGAGAAGGCGGTGGTGAGGACCACGGGGACCTGCCCGCCCAGGGCCCTGAGGATCGCCAGCCCGTCCAGGTTGGGCATGTGGATGTCCAGGAACGCGGCCTCCAGGTCCCGGTGGTGGCCGAGCCATTCCATGGCGGCCCGGCCTTCGGTGAAACTCTGGACCAGGACGCAGCCGGCCTCCTGCAGCAGGCGCACCAGCCGTTTCCGGCTGAGCGCCTCGTCCTCGGCCACCACCACCCTCATCCGTCTCGGTCTCACGGTGCCTCCGGAACCCAGCGCACGCTGGCCGTCGTCCATCCATCGCGCGTACCCAGGGTGAACGCGCCCTCGAGCTCCGGCCACAACCCGAGCCGGGCCTCCAGGTTGCCCAGGCCCACGCCGCGGGGCTGGCCCCGCAGCGGGCTGCCGGTGTTCTCCACCCGCAGCCGGACCGCCCGGCCGTCCCGGTCGCAGGAGATCGCCACCTGGCCACCGGCCTCGGCCGGGCTGATCCCGTGCTTGACGGCGTTCTCCACCAGGGGCAGCAGGAAGAAGGGCGGCAGCACCAGGGCATCCGCCCAGGACGGCCAGGTCCAGCGCACCTGCAGCCGCTCCCCGAGGCGCATCTGCTCCATGTCCAGGTACGCCTCCACCAGGCGGCGCTCCTCCCCCAGCCGGACCTGGCCCGCCTCGCCGTGGTGGGTGAGGGTGCGGTACAGGTCGGCGAGCTGCCCGATCACCTCCTCCGCCGCCAGGGGATCCTCGTGCACCAGCTCGGACAGCCCGTTCAGGGCGTTGTAGAGCACGTGCGGCTCCAGCTGGTGCTGGAGGGCCTGGGCCTGGGCCTGGCGCAGGAGGCCGGCCGTGGCCCGCTCCCGCGCCTCGGTGGCCTCCTTTTCCGCCACCACCCAGCCGTAGGCCAGGCCGAAGGCCAGGTTCACCAGGCCCAGGCCCAGGACCAGCCCGGGCCGGAACGGGTGCCAGGGCCGGGGCCCGGGCGGCAGGGGCGGCGGCTGGGTCGGGAACGGCCCCATCGGCGGCGGCGGGTGGCCCGGCCCCGGCCCGGACAGGAGGTGCAGGGCGGCCAGGACCAGGCCGATCCAGAGGGCGTCGAACACCAGGGCCTGGGCGAAGCCCCGGACGAGGCCCGGGCGATCGGCGGCGCCGAAGGTCCACTGCCAGGGCATCGGCGCCAGGGCCAGGTGGCCGAACAGCAGGATGAACGGCAGCATGCCATCGGCCGGCGATACGACCGGGCGGGTCAGCACCTGGAATAGGCAGAATAGACCCCCCACCAGGCCGACCATGGCCAGGTTGGCGGGCTGGCTGACCCGCCGCAGAAGGGATGGAACGAGGCATTCCTGCCGCATGGGACTCCAGGAAGGGAGTGGACCGACCAGTTTCATCAAAACAGCTGTGCCCCAGGATGGCTCGGAGCCCCGGGCCGGGCAGCAGGTTTTCGGGGGTGAACGTCGATTTTGGCGGGCCGAACGGCGCCTGGGCCGCCGATCGTGCCGGCCCGGTGCCCGGCAGCGGCCCGGAAGGCCCCTGGCAGAATTTGCCCATGGCTAAACTAAAATTGAAAACAATTAAGTTATGCCGAACCAGGGGCCGCCGCCGGGAGCCGGCTCCCGGCGCGCCGCACCGCCGCCCCCTTCCGGTCCGACGTTCACCCCCGCAAACCTGCTGTTCAACCCAAGTCTCTAATTCCTTTCGTCTTCCATCCCGAAGAAAAGGCATCCGGGTTGGCAAGCCGCTTGCGCGGTACCAGACGAACCGTGCTCCACCTTCCCAGGAGGGACCTATGGATATTTCAGCCCTTTCCGCACTCGGATCCTCGGGGGTGCAGGCCAGCAGCCTGTATGCCCTGCTGAGCGCTTTCAGTGCCAGTTCAGGGAGCGATGGCGATGCCGGGTCCTCCGCCCTCCAGTCCGATTCCCTGGACATCTCCGGGGCGGGCTGGGCCGCCTCCTCCGGCAGCGGCTTCAACCCGCTCCAGCAGGACATGACCAGGCTCGGCAGCCTGATCAGTTCCGGCGACCTCACCGACGCCCAGACCCTGCTGGCCCGGATCCAGCAGCATCTGCAGGCGGGTCCGGACGGTTCGGCCAGCGCCGGCTCCGACAGTTCCAGCACCTCGAGCACGTCGGGCACGTCGGGCAGTTCCACCCTTGCATCCGACTTCACCGCCCTGGCCACGGCCCTGTCCAGCGGCAGCACCACGTCCGCCCAGAGCGTCTTCCAGACCCTGCAGAGCGACCTGGCCAGCCTGGCCCCATCCGGCCCACCCCCGCCCGGCCCGCCCCCGTCCGGCACCGGCTCCGGCGGCGGCAACCCCCTGCAGCAGGACATGAACAAGCTGGACAGCCTGGCCGGCGGCGGCACCTCCGCCTCGGACAGCGGCCAGAATGCCTGGCTCCTGTCCGCGTACCAGGCCTTCAGTTCCTAGGAGCCTGACTACGTATTAGAAGGCCCCATGGTCAAGACAGGAACCGGTTCTTGTCGGATCATGTTGCGATGACCATGCCCACCGATGCCCCCCAGGGCCCCCCTCCCGACAGCCCCGAAAGCGTACCGATTCCCTTACCTAACAAAAATATTTTCAACAATATACGTGAATTGCTCGACATGATCAAGTTCGAGCACACGGTGTTCGCGCTGCCCTTCGCGTTCCTGGGCGCCCTGGCCTCGGCGCGGGGACGGCCGCCCATGGACAAGGTGGTCTGGATCCTGGTGGCCATGGTGGGGGCCCGGACCGCCGCCATGACCTTCAACCGCCTGGCCGACCAGGATCTGGACGCGGCCAACCCGCGCACCCGGGACCGGGCCCTGCCGGCGGGGCGGGTGAGCCGGGGCGGAGCCCTGGCCCTGCTGGGGCTGGCCATCGTGGCGTTCGCCTACGCCGCCGGGCGCCTGGGCCCCCTGCCCTGGAAACTGGTGCCCCTGGCCCTGGCGATCATCCTGGGCTACTCCTTCTGCAAGCGTTTCACCGCCATGAGCCATGTGGTGCTGGGCCTGTCCCTGGCCGGCGCCCCCCTGGGGGCCTGGATCGCCGTGAACGGCCGGGCGGATCCCCCCGCCTGGTGCCTGGCCCTGGGGGTGCTCGCCTGGACCGCCGGGTTCGACATCCTCTACGCCCTCCAGGACCTGGACTTCGACCGGGAGAAGCGGCTGCACTCCATACCTTCCCGGATGGGTGTCCAGGCGGCCCTCTGGATCTCCAGGTGCCTGCACCTGGCGGCCCTGGGCGCCTGGGCCGCCTTCAACCTGGGCGTGGAGGCCCATGTGCTCCCTTGGCTGGGCTGGGCGGTGGTGGCCTGGATCCTGGCCCGGGAGCAGTGGGTGGTCCGGGACGGCAGCCTGGAGCGCATCGACCACGCCTTCTTCACCCTGAACAGCCTGGTGGGGCTTATCTTCTTCGCCGGACACCTGGCCGAGTGGGTGGTGGGCGGGCTCACCCCCTGACTTGTATTTTTAGTAAAACTTTGGGCGGCGAAAAGGTCCTCGACAGCGGCGGGTATCGGACGTAGGGTAGGAATCCTATGGCCAGCAAGCCGCTGATGCGACGTGGTGTTCGATTGAGTCGCCCGGACTCTGAGCGATTTTTTACCATCATGTTGGTATTTTCACATCGCACCGTCCGCTGGTCCATCGCCCGCCGGACCATGCTCTGGGGGCTCGGCGTCGCCGTGGGCCTCTGGGCGGTGGCCATGCTGGGATCCGCCTATGGCCTATGGGCCACCAAGAAGATCATGAGCTTCACCCAGCTGCAGCGGGAAACCTACGCCCAGCAGCGGCAGATCCGGGACAGCCTGAACCAGGCCTATACCCTGGACGGGGAAGTGCAGAAGCTGCGCAAGCAGCTGGAGGACCTGCTCAAGCAGCTCAATCCCAGGAATCCCGGCCCGGCCCTGCCTTCGCTCCCCCATCCCGGGGCCAAGCCCGTTGCCGCCACCCGGGACCTGGGGGTGCTCCAGGACGAACTGGAGCGCACCAGCGCCCAGGCCCAACTGGTGAAGGCGAGCCTGGACCCCATCATCGTCCGCTGGAACCACACCCCTTCCATCCCGCCCACCGCCGGCTACATCAGCTCCCCCTTCGGCATCCGCCTGAACCCCTTCTCCCAGCGCAACGAGGCGGACGAAGGCCTGCTGGGCTACCACACCGGGGTGGACATCACCAACGCCGAAGGCACCCCCATCCAGGCCACGGCCGACGGGGAGGTGGAGGACGCGGGCTGGATGGAACGCTACGGCAACGGTGTGGTGGTCGAGCACGGGCCGGAACTGGAAACCCTCTACGCCCACATGTCCCGGATCTTCGTGAAGGAAGGGCAGAAAGTGGCCCGCGGGGACATCCTGGGGGAAATGGGCCGGACCGGCAACGCCACCGGAACCCATCTCCACTACGAGGTCCGCCTGCGCGGCCGGCCGGTGAACCCGATGCCGTATATGCGGCTCCAGCGGGAATGGCTGTCGTCGTTACGGTGATCAAGGAGCGACCATGTTCAGCACCAAGAAGCGCCCCGATCCGGCCCCGGCCATCCACACGCTCCTGGGCAAGGGCACCCTGTGGCAAGGCGAGGTCCAGACCGGGCCCAACAGCCTGCGCATCGAAGGGATCGTGGAGGGCACCATCCACAGCGACGGGGAAGTGACCATCGCCCCCAGCGGCGAGGTCAAGGGCACCATCATCGCCAAGCACCTGATCGTCACCGGGCGCGTCCTGGGCATCTTCAGGATCGAGGAGTGCCTGGAGATCCACGGCACCGGGTACGTGGAGGGGGACGTGGAAGTGGGTGCCCTGCTGGTGGACGAAGGCGGCACCCTCCAGGGCACCTGCACCCGCCGGGGCGCGGAGCGGATGGAGAAGCAGGAGAAACCCGAGGAGAAAGGGAAGGACCTGGAAGCCTCCCTCGCGCCCCTGCCGGCGCCGCCTGCCTTGCCCGCCTTCGCCGGCGCCGGCCTGGCCAGGGGTGACGAACCGTCCGGGGACCGCCACGTGTTCAACCTGGGCCATGGGCCCGACCGGTTTTCCAAGGCCTGATACATTCATAGACGTGCGCCGGAACTATCGATCGTTTTTGCGTTCCCAGGCGCCCCTTCCCCCTCGAACCGGGCCCCGGCCCGCCGTCCCGGCCACTCCGGATGGAGCGCCCGCCGGCGTCCGGCCTGGAACCGGCCCGCTCCCGTTGGCGCGCAACTGCCGGTGGACATCCCTGCCGGGAGCCGATAGACTGAACGACCACGGCGGTCCCGTAGCTCAGCTGGATAGAGCATCAGACTACGAATCTGAGGGTCGGGCGTTCGAGTCGCTCCGGGACCACCACGAATCACAACACCTATGGCCACCTTCCCGGGTGGCCGTTTTCGTCATGGGCACACTATGGGCCCATTCCTTCGGTTTCAGGGTGGTTCAACGCGGCTGTGTGAGTCCGAGATTGTCCCCGGCCCAGTTCCATGACCTGGTCCCGAGCCGTTTGAGGCCTTTAAATTCCTTGTCCCCTAGGCCTTGCCCCAGGTCTGCCGGGAGCGCAGGCTTGATGGACCGCGGGAGGCGGCGTTTCCAGCCTTTTTCACCATAAGGAGCCCCGATGACCTGGGTCATCAACCAAAGCACTTCCGAGGAGGCCCGGCAGCTGGGGGAGAACCTGGTGGCCTTCAACCGCCTGCAGGTCCCCTTCACCCAGGACCCCGGGCGCGTGGAACTGAATCTGCACATCAAGGATGACCAGCAGCGCATCATCGCCGGGATCAACTCGGTACTGGACCTGCTGGCAGGTACTCTACATCGACACCCTGTTCGTGGACGAAGGTCTGCGCCATCACCAACTGGGCACCCTCCTGCTCAATGAGGCGGAGAGCCGGGCCATGGCCATGGGCGCCAGGCTGGCCCACCTGGACACCTTCGATTTCCAGACCAAGGACTTCTTCCTCAAAAATGGCTACCACGTCTACGGGGTGCTGGAGGACTGCCCCGAAGGCCACCGGCGCTATCACCTGAAGAAGCACCTGCAGGGGGAGGTGGGCGGGGGCATGCCAGGGATCCTGGATTAATTTAAACATTTAAAAATTAAATTATTGTTTAGAATTTTCCATAAGTTTTTTGCAGCCGGGCCTGCTTGCCCCTGTCTTTGCTCTCCACCATGCCCGGCTCCTTGGCCATGTACAATGTTTAGGCGTATCCGATGGGAAGACTATTTCCTTTGGGGAATAACAGACCTCAAGGATGCGGTCGCATCGGGGTCAATCCCCACGAAACCTTGCTGCTTCTCTACCAATCTCATTAAATTTATCGTACTCAATCGGTTTAGAGCAGGCAAAGGGTGGCTTGGCATTGACCGCATTCCCGGGGGTCGCAGCACCTCCCGGACGCAAAGGGAGTGGTTTACGGCCACTCCCTTTAAGTCCTGGTTTACGGTAGCCTCAGTGTGCAGAAGCCATCTGTGTTGATGATGGCCATGTCCATTCCTGTTAAACTCTCGTTGTCATACGCTTTCAAGCTCTTTCAGGTGCTTGATTTTTGCGTCAATGTAGAGGATGTCGGCATCAAAAAAATCAGCCGTTTTGGAGTAACCCCGAGTTCGGGAATGGGCTGCCTGCCCTGAAATTCTCCGTTTGATTGACTCAAGGCTTTCCAGCGTTTCAGTATGCAGAAGCAAGTCCTTTATGCGGGTCATAACTGTATCCCCAGGCGGGGTCGCATGGCCGAAGGGGCAGGTGGGATGACTTCGGCAAGGCCTACCCAGACCTCTGAGCTCCGCAAGGAATGGTCCCGAACCCAAAAACCGGTCCCTGGACGTTCCTGGAGAAAATGGAGCCTAACCGCTCAACATTCACAAGCTTTCACAGATCCAGAGTGATGGATCAAGATCTGAACGCCTGCCTCATGACGTATTTTTACAAAAAAATCACAGTTGTAACACGTGGGGTGTCATTCAATCGAGGCGAGTGTCAGCATTGGAAAATCTTCCAAAATATTCAATTGACATCTTTAATTAACAATGTACATTTTTATTGTTTTTCGCACCTATGACCTTTCTCGTGCATTAGGTTTTATAAGATTTGACCCCAATGGGGTGAGGACCCCCATCCCGAAATTCCCTTAAGGGCAAGCCAGGATGCCCACCCCAAAGCACCCATTTTCCGCTTGGGTACGGAAGGGATCGCCAATGAACTAACTGGCTACGTAGAGGTCTGCACGACCATAGCTTTTGAATCATTGGCCGAGGTTTCGCCACTCGAAAGGTGAATATGCCCCAACAGCACCAAGATGACCGATCGATCAACAAATACTTCGATTTGATCCGAGATCTCCCTTTGCTCACGGTGGAGGAAGAAAGGACCAACGGTCGGCTTTGGCAGCGGCACAGGAATCCGGAGGGACTGCAGCGGCTGGTGGAAGGCAACCTCCGCTACGTGGTGAAGGAGGCTCGTAAGTTCCGGGGGATGGGCCTCGACCTGGTGGACTTGATCTCCGAGGGCAACCTGGGGCTCATCGAAGCGGCCAAGCGCTACGATCCCGAACGGGACAACAAGTTCCTTACCTATGCCAACTGGTGGGTGCGGCAGAGTATCTTCAATGCCCTTGCGGAGGGCGGCAACAGGATCCGCCTTCCACAGAAGGTTGCCGGTCAATTAAGGAAAATTAGACGCCTGGCCACCCAAATAGAGCAGAACTTGGGCCGGGAGCCCATCGTCCAGGATCTCGTCGAAGCCAGCCAGCTCCCGGTTGAGGAGGTTGAGTGGATTCAACGGCTTCAGCAAACCATGACCCCCGTGTCCACGGATTTGGTGGTGGGTGAGTCCGATCTGACCCTGGGGGAACTGTTAGAACAAACCACCCAACCTTCCCCCCTGGACACCCTGGAGCAGGAATCGTTCCTGAACCAGCTCCGGCGAACCCTCGACATGCTCCAGGAAAAGGAACGGCAGATCCTCACCCTGCATTACGGACTGGGCGGCGGTGATCCGCTCACCCTGGAAACCATCGGCCAGTCCTTAAAGCCACCCATCAGCCGAGAGCGAGTGCGACAGCTTGAGGAACGAGCTTTCAGTAAAATCCGTGGTTTCCGTGAGAATTTGCTTGGCCCGTTCCTCCAGGGAGGGTTCTCCTGGGCTTCCTAGGACCAGGACCGTCCCGACCGATTCGCAAATGTTATCTGCAAGAGATGCAAGGCATTGTATCTCCAGGGATTTGACCTGGAAGGTTTTATGGGGTGGTGCCAGAAAGAAGTCAAATGACATGGGTTGCATTCTCTGGCGGTGCATCTTTTCTGGGCCGTTGAATCCTGGGTACCATGGCGTGTTCGAACCACGGCCCCGCAAGCGCGGCATGGGCCGGGCCATCAAAACCGTTACCAGGGTGGGCATCGCCAAGGGTTGGAGCGTCCGGTTCAAGGCTGGCAAAGACCAGTAGGACATCAAGGTGAAGTTCTAGCGTTCCTCCCCTTGGCGGTTCAGAATTCTACCCTCGACCTTGAACGCCTCCCGGAGTCAGCAAGATGAAACCTCAGGATTGTAACGAGATTCCTGGAGCCTTGGAGGACACCCTGCCCTCGCTGGAGCTATACAGGGTAATGTTCCAGGCCGCACCTCAGGGGGTAGTTGTCCAGAATGCGGAAGGGAATATCCTCTTCGCCAATTTGGCTGCCGAACGATTTCTAGGGCTATCTCTGGAGCAGATGAAAGGAATGGCCGCCACTGATCCGAGGTGGCAAACCATCCATGAGGATGGGTCACCTTTCCCGAGTGAGACTCACCCGGCCATGGTTGCCTTGCGCACTGGCAAGCCCATTGAGAAAGTGGTCATGGGTGTCATGAACCCCAGCTTTTACCAAACGCTCTGGATCGAGATCAACTCCATCCCGCTCTTCCGTGATGGGGAGGCTCAGCCCTGCCAAGTCTATACGATCTTTGTGGACATCAGCGAGCGCATGAAGACTGAGTATTTTCTTCGAAAGTCGGAGGAGAAATTCGCCAAGATTTTTCGCTTAAGCCCAGACGCAATCGATCTCACCCGCACTATCGATGGGGTTTCCCAGGACCTCAATCACAGCTATACAAAAATGTTTGGATACACTCCTGAGGAATTTATTGGGCGTTCCACGCTTCCTGGAGACCTGGGTATTTGGGTGAACAAAGAGGATCGTGATCGGCACATTGCAAGCCTGAAAGCCTATGGTGAAGTGTATGAGTTTGAGGCACCTTTGCGACGCAAGGATGGTAGCACTTTCATCGCTCAGATTTCCTCCTCAGCCTTGGAGATCGATGGAGAATCCTTCAATATCACCATCACCCGCGACATCTCCGCACGCAAGCAGGCGGAGGAGTCCCTGCGGGAAAGCGAAGAACGATACCAGCGGATCACGGAGGCCATTACCGACTATATCTACACTGTCCGGGTAATGGAGGGACGCGACATTGAAACGACGCACGGTCTTGGTTGCTTTGCTGTTACTGGCTATCAGCCGAACGAGTTTAAGGATGACGCCTTCTTGTGGATCAACATGGTGCCGGAGGAGGAGCGTCTAAGCATAGAGGAACAGGTAAGGCGAATTTTGGCTGGCGACGACCCACCGCCCATTGAACATCGCATCCTCCACAAAAACGGTACCATACGATGGGTGAGAAACACCTTCGTCCCCCATCGCAATGAGCACGGCGTTCTGGTGACCTATGACGGTCTGATCCAGGACATCACCGAGCGCAAGAAGGCCGAAGATTCTCTCCGATGGTCGGAGGAGAAGTTCTCCAAGGCGTTCCACGCCAGTCCAGACAGCATCAACATCAACCGCCTTGCGGATGGGGTCTACTTGGCTGTGAATGAGGGATTCACCCGGATTACCGGTTACACGGCGGAGGAGGTGCTGGGCCACTCCTCACTACCAGATGATCTGGGCCTTTGGGTAAATGGGGAGGACCGCAGGCGTCTCCAGGAGGGGCTGAACCGGGAAGGCTTCGTCCAGGGACTTGAGGCCCCTTTTCGTAAAAAAAATGGAACAGTACTAACGGGCCTCATGTCCGCGACCTTGATAGAGGTTCAGGGGGAACTTTGCGTACTATCCATCACCCGTGACATCACCGAACGCATTCAGGCAGAAGAGGAGAAAGCCAAGCTCCAGGCCCAGCTTGTGCAAGCACAAGCACTGGAGAGTTTGGGAACCCTGGCTGGCGGGGTTGCCCATGATATGAACAATGTGTTGGGGGCCATTCTTGGCATTGCTTCGGCCAACATCGAGTCCCACTCCGTGGGAAGCACTTCCCATCTCGCATTTGAAACCATCATCAAGGCCGCTGAACGTGGCGGGAAGATGGTCAAAAGCCTGCTTAGTCTTAGTCAAAGAAACTCAAACCAGGAACAGGAGCTGGATCTCAATACCATTCTCTGTGATGAAATCCAATTATTGGAACGAACCACCCTAGCCAAAATACATCTTCAGATGGATTTGCAGCCTGATCTGCTGCTTATACGTGGGGAAGCAAGTGACTTCAATAGGGCATTCATGAACATCTTCGTCAACGCGTTGGATGCCATGCCCGATAAGGGAAGGCTTTCCATCAGGACACGTAATGCAGGAGATCAATGGATTGAAGTCGAGATTGAGGACACTGGAACCGGGATGTCCAGGGAAGTTCTGGGAAAGGCGATGGATCCCTTCTTCACCACCAAACCCATGGGTAAGGGAACGGGGTTGGGTCTGTCGATGGTAAACAGCACGGTGAAGGCCCATGGGGGGCAAATTGAAATCCAGAGCGAACCTGGGCAAGGAACCGTCGTGAGGATGCGCTTCCCGGTTTGTGCGATTGGAATTCATGCACCTGAGCCTCCGCAACAACCTCGATCGGATTCCGCCTCCTCGGCGTTGAACGTTCTGTTTATCGACGACGACGAACTGATCCAGAGTTCAACCCAGGCACTCCTGGGAAAACTCGGCCACCACGTCAACCCAGCGCTGAATGGTGAGGAAGCTCTGGCCAAACTCGAAGCTGGATTCCAACCCGATATTGTTATTCTAGATATGAACATGCCCGGACTCGGAGGGAGTGGAACCCTGCCTCGCCTTCGTGCCCTGAACCCAACAGTACCTGTACTGATTGCCACTGGGCACGTGGAGCAGGCAACCCTGGATCTTGTGAAGGCATACCCACATGTCACCCTGGTTTCCAAACCCTATAGCATGAGGGAGCTTCAACATCATCTCGAAATCGCATGCCGATGAGAGCTTTTCTTAAGTGTCGTTAAAAGTGTGGGTGAGGATTCCAGGCTAGCCCACAAGGAATGAGGTTGAGGCATTTGGATTTCCAACAGACAGCGTGTTGGATTTTTGAGCGTGAGCTCTCCTCAAACATGGAGGCAACTTTGGTGCAGGAATAGGTCAGGCTGCCGTTGTGAAGACCCAGGTGTTGGCACGGGCTCTCCGCGCCAATAGGCAATGTCAATCTAGAGGTCACGGGCGAGGTTTACGGATGGTTATGCCCTCGTACCTTAAAAGCCAGTATCCTTGTTTGGACGGCAACTGAATCGTCGAGTGAGAAGGATCAATCACCATGTCAAACATCGCATCCGCCCTGAAGGCCGAGATTGTCCGGCTAGCCCGTAAGGAAATACGTGCCGAAACGGAAGGGCACAAAAAGGTATCAGGCCAATTACGGTCCGAGGTTTCTGGCCTGAAGAAACGTGTGATGGCCCTTGAGAAGACAGTCATTCGCCTCAGCAGAAGTGCTGCCAAAGTCCAGAAAGCCAAGGCCACCGCAAATAAGGAAACCAGAATTCGGTTCAGAGCCAAAGGGTTGCTTGCCATGAGACGACGTCTGGGACTTTCGGCGACGGATATGGGAACCCTGCTGGGTGTATCCGCTCAGACGGTCCACAACTGGGAAGCAGAAAAAAACCGGCCTCGGCAGCAACAGCTGGCAGCTTTCGCGTCACTACGGGGTTTGGGGAAAAGGCAAGTTGCCGCCAAACTCGAAGCATTGGCTGGTTAGGCTCAGGGAATTGCGCTGGTCGCTTCCAGGTGAACTTCCGTTCTTAGAATCCGGACAAGTCAGGTGCCCCCTTTTGCAGCACCATGACCTGAGGGGGACTACGGCAAGACCTTTCGCATCTCGCTGAGCAGATAGACCTTGTCGTTCGGGCAGTGGGGACAGGGCTCGCCGCTCGCATTCCCCTCCAGGGCCGCTGGAATCCGCCTGGCCTTGGGGTAATCGTCCGCGCCGTTGCGACCATGCCTCTTCGGCTTCTCCCGCTTCTCCTTGGGGCGGGCGGCCTGGCTCGCCATGGCCTCCCTGCAAACCGCCGTGAATGATTCGGACTTCGGGCCGAACTACAAGTATTTCAAACGCTGAAGGCTGGCATCTTTCCGCCCCGCCTCGTCGCGCACGACGAGCATGGTTTCCACGAGCATCCGGAAATCGGTGTACATCTCGCCTCGTCCGCGCCACCTCGGACGCGATCACGCTGCCCTATCTGGCCGACGACGACCTGGTCCGGCATGCGGTGGAAACGTCCCTGCGACCCTAGCCAGGGCGAAGGCGTGGAAAGCGTCCAGTCCCCCGGGGGAGGGCCGGACGCTTTCGTTGCAAAAAGAGTTCTTGGCACCTGCGGAACCGGAGCTTGGTTGGCAAACCCCGGTCCCGGCCGGTAAATCTAGAAGTTGTACATCACGCCAAGCTGCACACCGGTGATCTTCCGCCCGTTCACGTCGTTGGCGGCCGTGAAGTTGGGAGAGAGGCCCGCGGAAGCCGCCTGGGTGAAGCCAGCGCCCCGATCATTGTGGATGACGTCATACATGAAGTAGGTGTGGGTGTCCTTGAACACGTCGTAGAAGGCGCCGGCCGCGTAGCCGTGGGCGTTCTTGGCGTGGTACGTGATGTCCCTGATCCAGCCGTACAGGGCGCCGACCACCAGCTTGTCGGTGATGATGTAGGAGGCCGACCCCTGGTAGATGTTGTAGTAGGTATTGAGATCGACGAGGTTGCCGGTATTCAACGTGCCCGTGGTGGTGTTCGCGTTCGGACCCACGTTGCCCAGGGGCGAACCGCCGTTGAACAAGGCGCCGTTGGCACCGTTATTGTTCGAGTGAACCGTGGCGAACCAGAGCTTGCCCTTGCCGTAATCGTAGTTCACGTAGGGGTTCTGGTACACGACAGACGTCGCGTACCTGGGCGGGGTGGCGTTGGTGCCGCCCGCCGGCGGGGCGCCGACGATTTCCATGTAACCGGCCGTGAAGGGACCGTTCTTGTAGTCCCCCATGACCTGCCAGACCTTCTGGTTGCCGATGTTCGAGATGTTGCCGTTGACCGAGTTGGTGACCGCAGTTCCGCCCAGGGAATAGTGGAGCTGGAAGGTGAATCCAGCGAAACGGGTCGAGAGGAAGGAGAGGTCGGAATCGTAACGCGAGGGCACCCCGAAGAGGTTGATGACGCCACCGAGGTTGCGGGCAGCAAAGTCGATCTCGCCGCCGAGTTGCTGGATGGTCGTGTTCTGCCGGCCGACGCGGAATTCGCCGATCGGCGTCAGCAGCCCGACCCAGGCCTGGCGGTCGAACAGGCGGCCACCGTAGCTGCTCGCAGTGGACGTGGTGGTCACGGTCCCGTTCGCATTCACCGTCGAGGTCGAGGTGATCGAACTCGTGGAGGGCTGGTCGGCCAGCTTGCCGTTGAGCGTGTTGAAGCCGCTTTCAAGGGTGAACTTCATCTCGTAGCCGGGGGCGACGGGCTTGTCGCCCTTGAGGCCCCAGCGGCTGCGCAGGATGGCGCCGTCTTCCAGCGCGTTGATCGTATGGCCCGAATCGCTCGTCATGTGGTTCGCGTAGACGTCGATGTCGCCGTAGACCGTGAACGTGGCACCCATGATAGTGGCGCTCAGGGGGCCGTTGTTGACTGCGGGCCCCGGCTCTTTGGGGTTGGGAGGGGTCGACCATGGCCGCCAGATCGGCTGGGGGGTTACTGGAGCAGGCGCCCCGGGCTTGGTGGCGGCCGCGGCGTCCTGCTGCTTTTTCAGCTGCTCCACCTGAGCGCTCAGATCCTTGACTTTCTGGCTGAGGTCGTCGATATCGGAAGCCCGCACATACTGAGGCAGAGCTACCAACAGCACGCCGGCGGCCGTCAGCAAGGCCGATGGGTTTTTGTAACGATTCATATTGGCTCCTTCTTCATGGTTATGGACCGAAACCTCGGTCTCAACGGAATGTGCAACCGGGCAACCCGCCTTTCGCGTCGTTGCCTCTACGGCCAGCTTGATTTGACTGTGTGTCTCCTCCTTTCGCGGTCGCGATGGACCTGGTGGCGTTTGGCTGTAACCTCGGAACAGAACAGGAACGGACTGCTTTCCGGTTGTTGCAAAAGGTGGCATGAAGTATCCACGCTTGGCCCGGTGGGACAGCGCCTGGACGGGAAAGCTGATTTTGACGCTATAATCAGTCCTGGCAGCAGTTACGCATAACCCAAGACTCGAAAGAATCGGAATACTGTTTTATACCACTAAGTCAAAGATCCATGAAATACCGAATATGTATGCGCGGCATACCAAACCTGTATGTTTGATGACGTCCTCATGACACCGGCTCCACCTCCATACCAGACCGACTCCTCCCGGCCCGGCTCTGGGGTTGCCCGGCTCTTCGGGGTGCTTGAGGCTGCCCATCCAGTCAATGCCGATGGCCAGGACGCCCCGGCGGATCATGTTCATAGTTGCCTCACGATGGCCCAGATCCGCGGGTCCACTTCGATGCCGTCCCGGTCGTTGACCGCGCGCAGGAGCGCGGCGCGCTCGCCGGGAATGCGCGCTGCGGATCCGGCCTGGGCGGGCGCGCTGGCGCGAACGTCATCCTTGATCCGCGCCACGGTCGCTTCCCAGCCCCGGTCCAGACGGTCCATGGCGAAGGCGATGAACACCTGCGACACGCCGGTCTCGCGCGGGAACCTGGCGCTGAGGTCCGCCACCGAGTTGCCCCCGGACAGGGCGGCGGCGATCATGTCCAGCGCCAAGGACAGGGCCGAGCCCTTCCAGTAGCCCGCCGGCAGCACCCGCCGGGTGGCCTCCACGGCCGCGGGGTCGTCGGTCAGGGCGCCATCCCGGTCGTAGCCGCCGGCCACCGGCAGGCGCTGCCCCCTCAGCCGGTACTCCTGCAGCTTGCCGTAGGAGAACTGGGACATGGCCATGTCCACCAGCACCGGCGGATCGCCCGGCAGCGCCAGGATGAGCGGGTTGTTGCCCAGCCTGGCGTCCTGTCCGCCCCAGGCCGGCATGGCCGCCACGGCGTTGGTCCAGCAGATGCCGATGCAGTTGGCCGCCGCGGCCCGCAGCCCGTAGGTTCCGCCGCGCATCCAGTGGTTGGTGTCGCGCAGGGCCACCGCGCCGACGCCACTGCCCCGGGCCAGTTCGATGGCCCGGTCCATGCAGATGACGGCGTTCAGGTTGCCCGGCCCGAACTGGCCGTCCCAGCGCTCGAAGGCGCCCATGGCCTGCACCAGGACCGGCCTGGCGTTGACCCGGATGTCGCCCTGGTCGATCTGGCCGACGAACACCGGGAAGCGGTTGACGCCGTGGGTGGCCACCCCGTCGCGGGTGGCGTCGGCGAACAGGGCCGCGCAGGCCCGGGCCTCCGCCATCCCCCGGCGGGCCAGGATCGCCTCGAAGGTCACCAGCAATTCCTGGTACGTGATGCGCATCAGAGCTCGACCTGCCGTCCCGCTTCGGCCGAGAGATAGGCGGCGTAGATGACGTCCACGCAGGCCACCGCCAGGTCGATGCCCGAGCGGGGCTCGCGGCCTTCGTGGAGGGCCGAGACGAAGTCGGCGATCTCCTGGCTGAAGCCGCGGAACCAGTCCTCGTCGCAGCTGGGCCGGTTCCAGCCGGCCCGGGTCTCCAGCCTCTCGGTGAAGTACTCGGTGCCGAACACCGCGGCGTCGGGCGCGTAGGTCTCGACACTGTCGTTGGCGGTCATGTTGGCCTTGATGACCCCGTCGGTCATGTAGGCGGTGACCCGGGTGTTCAGGCCGCCCAGGCCGGCGTCGCTCACCAGCACCGAGCCGCGGCTGCCGTCCTCGAAGCGGATCACCAGGCTGGCCCAGTTCTCCACGTCGACGGGATCGGCACTGATCCACTGGTGGGCCCGGGCGGCCCGGGCGCGCTCGGCGGCCTCGCTGTGCACCAGGTTGGCGGTGTCGGCCAGCACCGAGATCGGGCGGATGGGCCTGCCGGCGCGCACCTTCCCTTCCCACTGCTTGAGGTGCAGCAGGGCGCCCACCGAGTGCACGCCCATGCGCAGCAGCGCCCCGCCGCCGGTGGATCGCCACTCGCGGCTGAACACCGAGTTGGAGCCCGAATGGTTCTCCTCGGCCCGCAGTTCCAGGACGCTGCCCTTGGCGGTGGCGATCAGCCTGCGCATCTTGGCGATGGGCGGGGCGTAGACCCAGTTCTCGGCGTAGCAGAACGCCACCCCCGCGGCCCGCACGGCCTCGCGCACGGCCTGGGCGTTGGCCAGGGCGCCGGCGCGCATGCGCGAGCGCGGCACGTGCAGGCCGATCGGCGCGCGGTCCCCGGGCTCGCCGAAGTAGCCGGTGAGCGGCTTCTCCATGATGATGTGCTTGCCGGCCGCGGCGGCGCGGACGGCGGACACGTGGTGCAGGGCCGGGGGCAGGCAGATGTCGATCACGTCGATCTCCGGCCGGGCCAGAAGGGCGTCGAAGTCCCCGGTGGCGAACGGGATCCCGGCCTCCAGGGCGAAGGCGTCAGCGCCGGCCTGGGTGCGGGAGCAGACTCCGCGCACTTCCACCAGGCCAGGGGGAAGGGTGGCATAATTGGCGAAATGCATATGGGCGCCATAGCGGGCGCCTGCCATACCGATGCCAAGTGTTTTCATGGCTGAAAGGTCTCCCTTGCGGACCGGCCTGGGTGGTCGACCCGGGCCCAGTGAAAATGATGATGTTGCGACCGAGGTCCCGAATGCCCAGACTGCGAGAGCCCAAAGCCGCGCCCGACAACGTCGTGAACGCGGCCGCCCGCGCCTTCGTGGTGCTGGAGCGCCTGTCCCGGCAGCGCACCATCGGCCTTGAGGCCCTGGCCCGGGAAGTGCAGCTGGCCAAGCCGACCGTCTACCGGTTCCTGCTGACCCTGCAGGAGCTGGGCTACGCGCGCCGGGCCGACGGCGACCAGTGGGGCATGACCCTCAAGCTGTTCAACGTGGGCTCCCGGGCGCTGGACTACCTGGACCTGCATTCCGCCGCCCGCCCGGTGGCCGAGCAGCTGGCCGACGACCTGGGGGAGACGGTGCACATGGGCGTGCTGGAAGGCGATTCCGCCGTCTACGTGCTGAAGATCGAATCGCGCCACACCATCCGCATGTTCTCCCGGGTGGGCCGGCGCATCCCGCTCTACTGCACGGCCATCGGCAAGGTGCTGCTGGCCTTCGCCAAGGAGGACGAACGGGAGAGCGCCCTGAAGGGTGTGCGCCAGCTGGCCTTCACCAAGAAGACCCACACCAGCCGGACCGCGCTCTACGCGGAGCTGGAGCGGATCCGGGAGCAGGGCTTCGCCCTGGATGACGAAGAGCACGAGGAGGGGATCCACTGCATCGGCGCCCCGGTGTTCGACTACACGGGATCGATCGTCGCCACCATCTCGGTGTCCTGGCCCAGCTTCCGCTACGAGCGCGGCGAGGAGGGCGAGAAGGTCGACAAGGTGAAGGAGGCCGCCGCGCGCATCTCGACCTTCCTGGGCTACCGGGACGGCATTGGGGACTGACCGGGCGGGGTGGGCGGCCATGGGTCCGCTTCAGCCCCGCACCAGGTGCACCGCGAAGCCGCCCAGGTCGAGGTCCAGGTAGACCGACCTGAGCCTGCCCCGGTCGGACCGGGCGCTGCCGGGCCGGGTCCCGATGCCGGCGCCGGCCAGCCAGGCCACGGCCCGCTCCACCTGGTTGCAGCGGATGGCGATGTGGCCCTTCTCCCCGGCGCCCGGGGCCTTGAGGACCTCGATCCCGTCGCCGGCGAAGATCGAGTTGCCGCCTTCCCTCGGGGCGAGGTTGAAGAGCGTCCCGATCGTCCCGGCCAGGGACCGGCAGCCGGCTTCGTCGATGGCGTTGATGCCCAGGTGGGCGAAGGAGAAGCCGTGCAGGGCGGCCACCGCCTCGCGGCAGAGGCGCTCCACCGCCGGCCAGTCCTCGGCTTCCACCAGCTCCGTCCGCACCATCCACGATCCGCCGACGGCGAGCACGCAGGCCCGGCGCACGTAGCCGGCCAGGTTGCCGGCGTCGATGCCGCCGGTGGGCACGAACTGCACCGACCCGAACGGGGCGGCCAGGGCGTCCAGCATGGCCGTGCCGCCGGCGGCGCCGGCCGGGAAGAACTTCAGCACCTCCAGGCCCCGGGCCAGGCCCTTGGCCACCCCGTCGGCGTTGACCACCCCGGGCAGCACCGGCACGCCCCGCTCCTGGCAGCAGGCCACCACCCCGTCCACGAAGCACGGGCTGACGATGAACTTAGCGCCGGCGCGGACGGCCTGGGCGGCCTGGTCCGCGGAAAGCACGGTGCCGGCGCCCACCAGCAGTTCGGGCAGCTCGGCCGCCAGGGCCCGGATGGCATCCTCCGCGGCGGCGGTGCGGAAGGTGACCTCGGCCACCGGGATGCCGCCCCTGACCAGGGCACGCCCCAGCCCCACCGCCTTGGCCGCCGATTCCAGCCTGATCACCGGCACCAGGCCGATCTCTCCCACGCGCTTGAGCAGCGGGTCCATGGCGATTCCTTCCGATCAGTCGTTGACGCCGGGGATGGCGAAGTAGGCCTTGGCATTCCGGTAGCAGATGTCCTGGACCAGGGAGCCCAGGCTTTCGAAATCGGCGGGCGCCTCGCCCGCTTCCATCCAGCCGCCCACGATGGCGCAGAGGAGCCGCCGGAAATACTCGTGGCGCGGGAACGACAGGAAGCTCCTGGAGTCGGTGAGCATGCCCACGAACCGGGACAGCAGGCCGATGTTGGCCAGGCAGCTCATCTGGCGGCGCATGCCGTCGAGGTGGTCGTTGTGCCACCAGGCCGAACCCAGCTGGAGCTTGCCGGGCACGGACTCCTGGAAACAGCCCATGATCGAGCAGAGCACTTCGTAGTCGTTGGGGTTGAACGAGGTACAGGATGGTCCTGGGCAGCAGGCCATCGCGCTGCAGCGCGTCCAGGAAAGCCGCCAGCTTGCGCGCCACCTGCTCGTCGCCGGCGGCGTCGTAGCCGGTGTCCGGCCCGAGCTTCCTGAACATGGCCGTGTTGAGGTTGCGGATGGCGGCCAGGTGCAGTTGCATGGCCCAGCCGCGCCGGGCGTTCATGCGGCCCACTTCCAGCAGCAGCGCGGTCCGGATGGCTTCCGCGTCCTCTCCGCCTGGCGCGTTGCCCTTGCGCAGGCCGGCGAAGATGCGGTCCAGGGCCGCCGGCGTGGCGAAGCTGGCCGCCGGCGCCACCAGGGCGTGGTCCGAGGCCCGGCAGCCCAGGTCGTGGAAGGCGGCGTGGCGCCGGTCCAGGGCCGTGACCAGGTCCTGGTACGACCCGATGGCAAGGTCGGCCGCGGATTCCAGCCGGTCCAGGCAGGCGTTCCAGGCCGCGGGGTCCTCCACCGCCATGGCCTTGTCCGGCCGGAAGCTGGGCGCCATCACCGGGTCCCCGGGCTGGCGCGCGGCGGCGTAGGCAATGTGGTGCTCCAGCCGGTCGGCGGGGTCGTCGGTGGTGCAGACGGCGCGCACCTTCATCCGGGTCAGCAGGGCGCGGGCGCCGAATTCCCTGGTGGACAGCTGGGCGTTGCAGGCCTCCCAGATCATCGGGGCGCTGCGCTCGCAGAGCGGCTCCTGGATCCCGAAGTAGCGCTGCAGCTCCAGGTGGGTCCAGTGGTAGAGCGGGTTGCCGACCAGGGCCGGCACCGTCCTGGCCCACGCCAGGAAGGTGCGGTAGTCCGGCTCGTGGCCGGTGATGTCCTCTTCGGGCACGCCGTTGGCCCGCATGGCGCGCCACTTGTAGTGGTCGCCGCCCAGCCAGGCGTGGGCGAGGGTCTTGAAGCGGGTGTCACCGGCCACTTCCGCCGGGGGCAGGTGGCAGTGGTAGTCGATGATCGGCATGGCGGCCGCGTACTGGTGGAACAGCCTGCGGGAGCTTTCGTCCGGAAGCAGGAAATCGGCGTTCATGAATGGCTTCATAGCGTGACTCCGTCCTTGAAGATGGCGATCTCCCGGTAGCCGCCCAGCTCGGCCTTGGCGCGCTTGCCTTCGGCCACCGCGATGATCTCCCGCAGCAGTTCGACGGCCAGCTCGTCGAAGGAAGCGCCGGCCAGCACCCGCCCGGCGTCGAAGTCGATCCAGCGCGGCTTGCGCGCCGCGAGGTCACTGTTGGAGGCGATCTTGAGGGTGGGCGCGGGCGCCCCGTACGGGGTGCCGCGGCCGGTGGTGAAGAGGATCAGCTGGGCGCCGGCGGCGGTGAGGGCGGTCGATGAGATCAGGTCGTTGCCCGGGCCGGAGATCAGGGTGAAGCCGTGCTTCCTTCGGCGCTCGCCGTAGCCGATGACGTCCACGACCGGCACGGCGCCAGCCTTGCGGATGCAGCCCAGGGACTTCTCCTCCAGGGTGGTGATGCCGCCTTCGCGGTTGCCGGGCGAAGGGTTCTCGTAGACCTCCTGGCCGTGCGAGATGTAATAGTCCTTGAAGGCGTTCACCATCCGCACTTCGCCGTCGAACACCTCGCGCGAGCAGGCCCGGGCCATGAGTTCGGTCTCGGCGCCGAACATCTCCGGCACCTCGGTCATGAGGGCGCTGCCGCCTGCGGCCACCAGCAGCTCGCACACCCGCCCCACCAGGGGATTGGCGGTGATGCCGGAAAAGGCGTCCGAGCCGCCGCACTTGAGCCCGATGGTGAGTTCCGACAGGGGCAGCGGCACCCGGCTTTGACCCTCCATCATCCGGGCCAGGCCGGCCATGGCTGCCTGGGCCGCCTCCACCTCATCGCCGGTCTGCTGCAGCGGGATGAACCGGATCCGGTCGCCCGGATCGCCAAGTTCGGCCTTGAAGGCGGCCAGGGTGTTGCTTTCGCAGCCCAGGCTCAGCACGATCGCGCCGGCCGCGTTGGGGTGCTGGGCCAGCCGGGCCAGGATGGTGCGGGTGGCGTCCAGGTCGCCGCCCAGCTGGGAGCAGCCGTAGGGGTGCCCGAAGGCGAAGGCGTCCAGGCCGAATTCCTTCCGGCCCAGCTCCGCCATCACCTCGGCGGTGCGGTTGACGCAGCCGACCGTGGGGATCACCCAGACCTCGTTGCGGATGCCCACGGCGCCAGGCCGCCGGTAGCCCAGGAAGGTCCCCGGCAGGCCCCTCCGGGCGAGCCGTTCCAGGGCCGCGTCGCGCCCGGCCCAGGTGAACGGCGCGGACGGCTCGTAGCTGCGGGCGCTTTGCAGGCCCGACTCCAGGTTGTGCGAGTGCACCCAGGCGCCGGCCGGGATGCCGGCGCGGGCCACGCCGATGGGCAGGCCGTACTTGACGACCTGGGTGCCCTGCGGCAGGTCCGCCAGGGCGATCTTGTGGCCTTTGGGGATGGCTTCGATGGCCTGCACCCGCTCCCCTGTCCCCGCGCCGAGGCACTCCCCGGCCTCGAAGGCGTCCAGGCCGTCCACGGCCACCGCCACGGAATCTTTCGCGTCGAGCAGGATCAGGCGTTTCATGAGCGCACCACCGCCCTTTCCAGGGCCGCCGCCATGCCCAGCGCACGGATCTCTCCGAAACCCGCGGCGACCGCCTCCGGGAACCCGGGGATGGCTGGCAGCGGTCCGCCCCAGATCCCGGGTACGGCCATGGCCTGGACCGGGTCCCGCACCTCCTTGAAGGCGGCCAGCACCGCGGCGTCGTCCTGCAGGCCGGCCACGGTGGTGTAGCGGTGCACCAGGGCGGCCAGGGAGAAGGCGATCAGCTGCGGCGCGCGGCCGTGCCGGGCGGCGAAGTCCACGGCGCTGGGCAGCAGGCGCGCGCGCCACTTGGACACCGAGTTGAGCGCGATGCTCTCCAGGCGATGCTCCATGAAGGGGTTGGCGAAGCGGTCCAGGATGGCCCGGGCGTAGGCGGCGCCTTCGCTTTCCGCCATCGGCAGGGCCGGGATGATCTCGCCCTGGTACAGGCGCTCCAGCGCCGGGCGCAGGGCCGGATGCTCCAGGCAGGCGCGCACCGTGGGCACCCCCAGGGCGGCGCCGACCATGGCCAGGAAGGTGTGGCCGCCGTTGAGGATGCGCACCTTCAGCAGCCGGTACGGGGTGATGTCGTCGGTCCAGACCACGTTCAGGCCGGCCTTGCGGAAGGGCAGCAGGTCCTCCCGCGCTTCGCCCTGGATCGCCAGGAAGTGGTACGGCTCGCCGACCGAAAGCAGGGCGTCGTCGACGCCGGTCTCGGCCAGCAGACGACGGCGGGCTTCCGGATCGTGGCCGGAGACGATGCGGTCCACCAGGGTGTCCACGAAGGTGCAGTCCTCGGCGATCCAGCGCTCGAAGCCCGGGTCGCCGAACCAGCGCCGGGCGTGGTCGAGCACGTAGCGCCGCAGGGTCCGGCCGTTCTGCTCGATCAGCTCGCAGGGCATGACCAGCAGCGCCGAGGCTTGGGTTCCCCCCAGGGCCAGGTAGCGGGCCCGGAGCAGCTGGGTGAGCTTGCCCGGGAAGGAGGCCGCCGGGCGGTCGTCGGGGCCGTCGGATGCCGCCCAGGCGATCCCCGCTTCGGTGGTGTTGGAGACCACCACCCGCACGTCCGGGTTGCCGGCGGCGTCCAGGAAGCCCTGGAAATCCTCGTAGGGATTGAAGCGGGCCGAGATCACGCCGATGCGCGAGCGCTCCAGGACCACCTGGCCCTCGGCCTGGCCGCGGATCACCACCGTGTAGGCGTCGCCCTGGGCTTCGAACTCCGGGCTGAACGGCCCCGGGATGGTCTTCACCAGGCCCACGCTGCCGTCGTAGCCGGCGCTGGCCCGCATCCGGTCCACCATCCAGTCGAAGAACGTGCGCAGGAAGTTGCCCTCGCCGAACTGGAGGATGCGCATCGGTGCCGGGTCGCGGTTCATGGGGATTCCTATCGCGCGAGCCAGCCGCCGTCGACGGCCAGGGTGTACCCGTTGATGTAGTCCGAAGCCCTGGAAGCCAGGAACACGGCGGCCCCGCCCAGGTCCTCCGGCGTGCCCCAGCGGCCGGCCGGGATGCGCGCCAGGATCTCGTCGCTGCGCCGGGGGTCGGCCCGGAGCAGGGCGGTGTTGTCCGTGGCCATGTAGCCGGGGGCGATGGCGTTGACGCAGATCCCGTGCCTGGCCCACTCGTTGGCCATGAGCATGGTGATGCCCTTGATGCCGCTCTTGGAGGCGGTGTAGGAGGGCACCCGGATGCCGCCCTGGAAGGAGAGCATGGAGGCGATGTTGATGATCTTGCCGCCGCCGCCCTGCTCGATGAATCGCCGGGCCACGGCCTGGCTGAGGAAGAAGGCGCTTTTCAGGTTGACGTTCATGACGTCGTCCCACTCCTTCTCGGTGAAGGCGATGGCATCGTTGCGGGCGATGATGCCAGCGTTGTTCAGCAGGATGTCGATCCGGCCGAAGGCGGCCAGCGCCGCCGCCACGATCCGCGCCACCGGCTCGGTGCTGGAGAGGTCGGCCTGCACGTGCAGGTAGCGCCTGCCGGCGGCCTGCACCGCCGCGGCGGTCTCCGGCGCACCGGCCACATAGGTCGCGCCCACGATGTCGGCCCCGGCCTGGGCCAGGGCGACCGCCATGCCGCGGCCCAGCCCCCGCTCCGAACCCGTGACGATGGCCACTTTCCCGTCCAGCCTGAAGGTGTCGAGTATCCCGTTCATGTCGTTGCCTCTAACGCAGGTCATTGGGGCCGAGCTCGTCCATGTCGTCGAAGGTCTGGTTCTCGCCGGCCATGCCCCAGATGAAGGAGTACGGCCCCGAGCCCACGCCCGAATGGATGGACCAGGAGGGGGAGATCACGGCCTGCTCGTTGGCCATGACGATGTGGCGGGTTTCCAGGGGCTGGCCGTGGAAGTGGAACACGCGGGTCGCCTCGTCCATGCCGAAGTAGAGGTAGACCTCCATGCGGCGCTCGTGGGTGTGGGGCGGGTAGGTGTTCCACACGCTGCCCGGCTCCAGGATGGTCAGGCCCATCACCAGCTGGCAGCTCCGGCACACCGCCGGGTGGACGTACTGGTAGATCGTGCGCACGTTGCAGGTCTCGGCGCTGCCGAGCCTGCGCGGGTTGGCGTCGGCCCGGGTGATGTGGGCCACCGGGTAGGCGGCGTGGGCCGGGCAGCTCATGAGGTAGAGCTTGGCCGGCTGGGCCGGGTCCTCGCTCTCGAAGCTGACGGCCTTGACGCCCATGCCCACGTACAGGCCGTCGCCGTTCGCCAGGGTGCGGGTCTCGCCGTCCAGGTGGACGCGCCCCGTGCCGCCCAGGTTGATCACGCCCAGTTCCCGGCGGTCCAGGAAATCGGGCGTGCCGAACGCCTTGCCTCCTTCCAGGGCCAGTGCGTGGGCGGTCGGCACGGCGCCGCCGAACACCACCCGGTCCACGTGGCTGTAGACCAGCCTGAGGGCACCAGGGACGAACACCTGCTCCACCAGGAAATGACGGCGCAGGTCCGCGCTGTCGTATGTCTTCACATCTTCAGGGTGGTGGGCGTAGCGCGTTTCCAGTTGCATGTGAGCTCCGGTTCAAGCCTTGAGGAAGTCTTCCCGCTGGGGGGTGAAAATGTCGAGCACTCGCCCGGCCGTCACGCAGACCGTGCCGTGCATCGCCGAAGCGGGGATGTACAGCGAATCCCCGGCCCGCACCGTGGTCTTCTCCCCTGCCACGCTGAAGATGAACTCGCCCGAGAGGCAGTAGGTGACCTGCTCGTGCGGATGCCGGTGCTCGGCCCCGACCCCGCCGGCCTCGAACATCACCTCCACCATCATCAGGCCGCCGCCGCGGGCCCGGATCCGGCGGGAAACCAGCCCGGGCTCCAGCACCTCGGTGGCGAGTCCGGCATCGGGGAAGAATACCTGGTCCATGATCAGCCTCCTGGTCAGCGCTGCACCCGGCCCGACCCGTCGCCGCCGGCGAGCCGTTCCACCTCGTCCCGGGTGGACAGGTTGATGTCCCCGGGAATGGAATGCTTCAGCGCCGAAGCGGCCACGGCAAAATCCAGCGCTCGGCCCTCGTCGCCGTACTCCAGCAGCCCGAAGATCAGCCCCGCGGCGAAGGCATCCCCCCCGCCGACCCGGTCCACGATGTCTTCCAGCGCATACTTGCGCGACTGGCGGAAGCCATCCCGGCCGTCCAGCACCGCCGACCAGCCGTTGCGGTCGGCCGACAGGCTTTCCCGCAGGGTGATGGCGACCACGTCCAGATTGGCATACTCGGCCTTGGTCCTGGCCGCCAGGGCCTGGTAGGCCGAGGCGGTGACTTGGCTGGCTTCGGGATCGGTGTCCGCCTTGAGCCCGAGGCCCAGCTGGATGTCCTCCTCGTTGGCGATCAGCACGTGGGCCAGCCGCACCAGCCCGCCCATCACGTCCGGCGCCTTGGCGCCGTAGTTCCAGAGTTTCTTGCGGAAATTGAGATCGATCGAGACCCGCAGGCCGGCGGCGCGCGCAGCCCGCACCGCCTCCAGGCAGGCGTCGGCGGTGGAGCGCGACAGGGCCGGGGTGATGCCCGTGAAGTGGAACCAGTCGGCGCCCTGGAAGATGTCGCCCCACGGGAAGTCGCCCGGCTTCATCATGGCCGCGGCGCTGCCGGAGCGGTCGTAGACCACCTGCGAGGGCCGCTGGTCGGCGCCGGTCTCCAGGAAATAGATCCCGGTGCGGTCGCCGGTAAGGCGCACCCGGCTGACGTCCATGCCGTAGCCGCGCAGGGAGCGCAGGGCGCCCTCGCCGATGGCGTCCCGGGACAGCGCGGTGACGAAGGTCGCGCGCAGGCCGAACAGGGCCAGGGACGCGGCCACGTTGGCTTCGCCGCCGCCGAACACGGCCTCGAGCTGGGGTGACTGGAACAGGCGTTCATGGCCCGGAGCCTTGAGCCTCAGCATGATTTCGCCGAAGGTGACGACTCTCTTCATGGACAGGCTCCTAGACCTTGAAACCGAACATTCTCGGGATCAGGCCGGCGATTTCGGGAAAGTAGGTGATGATCATGAGCACCGCGATCATCGTCGCGTAGAAGGGCAGCATGCCTTTGAGCATCTTCTCCATCCGGATTTCACCGATGGCGCAGCCCACATTGATCGCGGAGCCCACCGGCGGAGCGATGAGGCCGATGCCCAGGTTGAGCATGAGGATGACTCCGAAGTGCACCGGGGTCACGCCGAACCCGGCCCAGCCCGGGTACCCGGCCAGGGCCGGCAGCAGGATCGGGGTGCAGATCAGGATGAGCGGCGCCATGTCCATGACGCAGCCGAGCATCAGCAGCAGGACGTTGACCATGAGCAGCACGATGAACTTGTTGTGCGAGATGAGCAGCAGCATGCTGGTGATCCGCTGCGGCACCTGGAGCGTGGCCAGGATGTATCCGAAGGCGCTGGCGCAGGCGATCAGGGTCATGACCATGGCGAGGGTGCGGGTGGACTTGAACAGCACGGTCTTCATGTGGGAGAGACCGACTTCGCGGTAGACGAAGAAGGTCACGATGAAGGCGTAGACCACCGCCACCGCCGAGGATTCCGCCGCGGTGAAGACGCCGGAGAGGATGCCCACCATGATGATGATCGCGGTGAGCAGGCCGAGGAACGATCCCTTGAAGGCGTAGAGCAGGGCCTTCCAGGAGAACGCATCGCCCTTGGGGTACTTGCGCAGCAGGGCGATGACGTAGGACGAGATCATGAGGCTGATGCCCAGGAACACCCCCGGCACGATCCCGGCCAGGAACAGCGCGCCCACCGAGGCCCCCCCGGCGATGGTGCCGGCGGCGATGGAGTACAGGATCATGTTGTGGCTGGGCGGCACCAGCACGCCCTGGACCGCGCCGGCGATGGTGATGCCGACCGAATAGTCCGTATCGTAGCCGCGCTTCTTCATCATCGGGATCATGATGGAGCCGATCGCCGACACATCGGCCACGCAGGAGCCGGTGACGCCGCCGAAGAACATGCAGGAGACCACGTCCACGATGGCCAGGCCGCCGCGCAGCCGCCCCACCAGGGCGTTGGCGAGTGTCACCAGGCGCTGGGAGATGCCGCCTTCGCTCATGATTTCGCCGGCCACGATGAACAGGGGAATGGTCAGCAGCGCCATGGACTGGATGCCGGTCTTCATCTGCTGGGCCAGGACGGCCAGCGGCAAGCCCATGTAGAAGGCCGTACCGACGGCGGACAGCATCAGGGACAAGGCGATCGGCATGCGCATCAGCACCATGACGCCGAACGAGACGAACAGGATCACGATGGCTAGGTTCGGATCATACATGATGGTCCGCCTTCGGCATGAAGACCGTGTCCAGGTAGTCCTCTGCAGGGGGGCCTGAGGTTTTTTCGAAGAGCTGGACCAGGGCCGAATACATCACGAGGAGACCGCTCACCGGGATGAAGATGTATTCCAGGTAGGACGGGAGGTCGAACGACGCGAGGGTCGAGTAGGTGCCGATCTTGATGAGTTCCCAGCCGAAATCGATGAGCATGGCGCCAAAGCAGAGGGTCAGGAAGGCGACGATGCGGGTCAAGGCCAGGCTCAGCACCTTGCGCTGGGGGCACAGGATCGCCACCAGGTCGATGGTCGCCATGCGCTTCCTGCGCACGCCGATGGCCAGTGCGATGAACACGAACCAGATCAGCAGGATGAGGGTGACCTCATCGGCCCACGCGATGCTGGAGTTCAGCACGTAGCGGCAGAACACATCGGCGAAGATCAGCACCGTCATGACCGCCAGCAGCAGGAAGGCGAACCAGGTCAAGGCGGCGAAGATCCTGTCCATCAAATACTTGATTATCCTCATAGGGACACCCCGGCAGCAGTCGCAAAGGTCGGAACGCGGAGGGCCGGCCACCCGGTCCTCCGCCCTGATCGCCCGGTTACTTGACGGCCTTGATCTGGTTGATCAGGTCCGAGAATTCACTGTATTCGGTGTAGATCGGCTGCACGGCCTTCTCGAACTCGGCCATCGCCTTGGCATCCAGGTAGGTGATATGGCAGCCCTTGGCCTTGGCAATGGCTTCGTTGTCCTTTTCCGACTGGACCCAGAGCTTCTTCTGGAAGGGGACCGACTGCTCGGCGGCCTTCATGACGACCTCCTGGTCAGCCTTGGAGAGCTTGGCCATGGCCAGCTTGCCTGCCACCAGGATCTCGGGGACCATCATGTGGCGGTCCACCGTGAAATACTTGGCCACTTCGTAGTGGCTGAAGGAGATGTAGGAAGGCCAGTTGTTCTCCGCGCCGTCGATGACGTTGGTCTGCATCGCCGAATAGATGTCGCCGGTCGCCATGGGGGTCGGGGAGGCGCCCAGCAGCTTGACCATGTCCATGGGCAGCTTGGCCTGCTGCACGCGGATCTTCATGCCCTTCAGGTCGGCCACGCTCTTGATGTCCTTCTTGGTGTTGTAGAAGCTGCGGGCGCCGGCGTCGTAGTAGCAGAGCCCCACCAGGTTCGCCTTGCCCACCGCGCCGAGCAGCTGCTTGCCGATGGGGCCGGACAGCACCTTCCACATGTGGTCGCTGTCGCGGTAGAGGTAGGGGAGGGTGAGAACGTTGAGTTCCTTGGCGAACTGGGAGATGGGGGAGAGGCTCACCCGGGCGAAGTCCAGGGCGCCCATCTGGGTCTGCTCGATGACCGCCTTCTCGTCCTGGTTGATGGTGCCGCCTGCGTAGACCGTGATGTGCACCCGGCCCTGGGTGCCGACGTTGACCAGCCGGGCGAATTCCATGTCGGCCAGGGTGGTGGGGAAGTTCGCCTCGTGGACTTCAGACAGTTTCATTTCGAACTGCGCGGCGGCCTTCGCCGGCATGAGTCCGGCGATGCCCGCGGCCAAGGCGAAGACAACGGCGTGCTTGAAGTTCATGGCAGCCTCCGTGGGGAGCGGCCAGCCTTCGGGCTGGAAGCTCATGGATGGGGTGGGTTGGGAAAAGGCAAATCGGGGTTATGCAAGGACTATACATCCATCGGCCTTAGTGTTCCAAATTTTAATGGACCCATATTTCATTTTACGAATTTCCAGCTCCAGAGCCATTCTGGAGGCCCGCCAGAGGTACGGTGTCGACAGGTGTGCCGGCTCTTCACCCCCGCCCCGGGCGTGACCCGGACCTTGCCCAGGTGGGTGAAGTGGATCCGGCCCGATGCATGCCGGGCTTCCCCTGCGATCCCTTTCCGGGGCTCCAGCCTAACCGGAAACGAAAAAATGGATTGCAGGTCCGTTTTTTAATGCCATCCTGGGAACCCCACCCAACTCTCACCTGGAGGTAGGCCATGCTCAAGAAGATTCTGCTGGTACTTTCCTTCTGCGCCTTGGGCCTGCTGGCCCCCGCAGCCCAGGCCCAGGACGCCACGGCGGCGGTGACCGCGGCCGTGGAGAAGCTGAGGGTGGCCATGCTCGCCCCGGAAAAGGCCACCCTTGGCGCGCTGGTGGCCGAAGAGCTCAGCTACGGCCATTCCGACGGCCACCTCAACACCAAGGAAGTCTTCATCAGCGATCTGCTGGACGGCACTTCCCACTTCCTGACCATCGACCTCACCGACCAGACCGTCCGGGTCGTGGGTGACTGTGCCATCGTGCGCCACATCCTTTCAGCCAACACCCATGACGCCGGCAAGCCGGAAGGCACGGTCAAACTGAAGGTCCTGATGATCTGGCAGGACCAGGGAGGCACCTGGAAACTGCTGGCCCGCCAAGCGGTACGCATCTGATCAAGGTTTTCCCAGGGACCATGTTTGCCAATCTTTACAGACACAACCAGCGAGCTGTGGGACCAGCGGGCCTGTGGAATGTAATATTTTTTTATTTAAAATTTATAATTTCAATTTGATCATCAAAAAATTTTCGTTGACTGAAAAAATTAGACTATCCTAGGGGTCGGAGGTGATTCCATGAACGTCAATTTCGGTGCCATCAAGGCAGCGGCGGAAGGCTACCGGGCAGGCATGGCCAGGTTCCTTCGGGACATGATCGCCATTCCTTCAGAGTCCTGCCAGGAGGAAGGCGTGGTGAAGCGGATCGCGGCTGAGATGGAAAAGCTGGGCTACGACAAGGTTGAAATCGACGGCCTCGGCAACGTCATCGGCTGGATGGGCAAGGGCGACAAGATCATCGCCTTCGACTCCCACATCGACACCGTCGGCATCGGCAACATCAAGAACTGGGACCGGGACCCCTACGAAGGCTACGAAACGGACGAGGTCATCTATGGCCGCGGCGGTTCCGACCAGGAAGGCGGCATGGCTTCCGCCACCTACGGCGCCAAGATCATGAAGGATCTGGGCCTCATTCCCGACGGCTTCAAGATCATGGTGGTCGGCACCGTCCAGGAAGAGGACTGCGACGGCATGTGCTGGCAGTACATCTACAACAAGAGCAAGATCATCCCCGAATTCGTCGTCTCCACCGAGCCCACCGACGGCGGCATCTACCGTGGCCATCGCGGCCGCATGGAGATCCGTGTGGACGCCAAGGGCGTTTCCTGCCATGGTTCCGCCCCCGAGCGCGGCGACAACGCCATCTACAAGATGGCGGACATCCTGCAGGATGTCCGGGCCCTGAACGAGAACGACGCTGAAGAAGGCACTGAAATCAAGGGCCTCGTCAAGATGCTCGATCCGAAGTACAACCCCGGCCATTACGAGGACGCCCGGTTCCTCGGCCGCGGCACCTGCACCACGTCCGAGATCTTCTTCACGTCGCCTTCCCGTTGCGCGGTGGCCGACTCCTGCGCCATCTCCATCGACCGCCGCATGACCGCGGGCGAGACCTTCAAGTCCTGCCTGAAGGAAATCGAGGACCTGCCCAGCGTCAAGAAGTACGGCGACGACGTCAAGGTTTCCATGTATTGGTACGACAGGCCCTCATGGACCGGCGAGGTCTACAAGACGGAGTGCTTCTTCCCGACCTGGATCAACAAGGAGTCCGCTGCCCACGTCCAGGCCCTGATCGACGCCCATCACGCACTGTGGGGCGACCAGAGGCTGTCCCCCGCCGACGCGATCGCCAAGTCGACGCGCGTCGGGCGTCCTCTGACCGACAAGTGGACCTTCTCCACCAACGGCGTTTCCATCCAGGGCCGCTATGGCATCCCCTGCGTCGGTTTCGGCCCCGGCGCCGAATCCCAGGCCCACGCTCCCAACGAAGTCACCTGGAAGAGCGACCTCGTTGTCTGCGCGGCCCTGTATGCAGCGGTCCCTGCCCTGTACAAGCCCGAGAACAAGGTCACCGAAGCCGAGTTCCGCCAGGAGCTCACCGGCAACGAGATCAGGTAGGCTGACCAGGTAAAGGTTCGGGTCCCTCCATTTCGCCCTGTTCCGCTCGGTTGGATCGCTGATCGCGATCCAATCGAGCGGATGGTGTTCCAGGAAGGTGCTCGTCGGACAAGCTCCACCTCCGGGGCATCGACCACGCACAGCGTCTCACGGGCTTCCTGGGCCTGTTGAAAAGCGCAGGGACAGGCAGCTCAGGCCGCCGTCCATCTTGCGGTATTCGGACATGTCCAGGACCAGGGGCAGGAATCCATTCGTCTTGAGGCTCGATTCCAGCCCCGGGAACCCGCTGGCCAGGAAAACCCGATCGTTGACCCGCACGCAATTGGCGCCATAGCTCTCGCCTTCCGGAACCCGGATGGTCCGGTAGCCTTTGAACTCCGGACGGTCCGCCAGATCGTCCAGGAGCACCAGCGTGTGGTCGTCGATGCAGGCGATCCCGCTCTTGAGGTGCAGGATGCTGGTCATCCTGCGGATGTCCACCCAGGAGGAGGTGCACCCCTCCCTCGCCAGGAAGTCCTTGAGCTGCCTGGCGCCCTCCTCGTTGGTGCGGCGGGAGATGCCGATGAAGAAGTGGTTTCCGGCCTCGCAAATGTCACCACCGTCGAGGGTGCCGGGCGCGGTGATCTCGTAGTGCTTCCGGAACCAGCCCAGGACCGCTGGGCGGATCCTCTCCACCTCGCCCCCGCGGCTGGCGGCCCCGGGGCGGGTGAAGATCGCGGCGTTCCGGGTCAGCACCGCAGTGTCCTCCACGAAGGTGGAATCGGGATAGTCCAGGTCCTTCCCCAGCACGGTGAGCCGGAGGCCGCAAGCCTCGAGCGCCTCCCGGTAGGCCGCGTGCTGCTGCAGCGCCTTGTCGTAGACGGGCGGGCCCGCCTGCCCCTGGCCCACTGAGGTCAAGCCTTCGCTGAAATTCTCGCCGGGGATCCGGACGATGGCGTGCATGAACATGGCGGCTCCGCAGACGCTGGCAGGGTTGGTCTGTTCTACCAGAACGCGACCCTAGGGCAAGGAGGAGCTGGATCTCCCAGACCGGCCCGCGGCTCTGCCAGGCAGGAGGGCCCTCACAAATTGATCATTTTTGGTACACCCTTGCCCGAACCGTTGCCGTCCACCGGTCCCAGACAGGGAATCCTGGGGCCGTGCACAAATTCCATTGACACCCCTTGGAAGCCGGAACCATACTTACCCAGATTTCCTTTACAAGTGCTCCAAAATATGACATTCCGGGGACCCAGGCGACGGCGGGCCCCTTCCGCCGTCCGGCGGCTTCGCTCCAGGCGGCGGGGTTTGCCGCCCAGCGGGTCGCCGGTTCCCATCCCATGAGCCGAGCCATGAAGAAGATCATCAACCAACCCGAGGACCTGGTGCGGGAAGCCCTGCAGGGCATGGCCAGCGCCCACCAGGGCCTGCTGGCGGTGCACTTCGACCCGAACTTCATCCGGCGCGCCGACGGCCCGGTCAAAGGCAAGGTGGCGCTGGTGTCCGGGGGCGGGTCGGGACACGAACCCCTGCACGGAGGCTACGTGGGGCTGGGGATGCTGGACGCGGCGGTGCCCGGGGCGGTGTTCACCTCCCCCACCCCGGACCAGATCCTGGCCGCCACCCGGGCGGTGGACGGGGGCGCCGGCGTGCTGCACATCGTCAAGAACTACACCGGCGACGTGCTCAATTTCGAGATGGCGGCGGACCTGGCCCGGGAGGAGGGCATCCGGGTCGAGACCGTGGTGATCGCCGACGACGTGGCGGTGGAGAACAGCCTGTACACCGCCGGGCGCAGGGGCACCGGGGTCACCGTGGTGGCCGAGAAGATCGCCGGGGCGGCCGCCGAGCAGCGCCGTCCCATGGCCGCCATAGCCGACCTGTGCCGCCGGGTGCACGACCAGGGGCGCAGCATGGGCATGGCGCTCACCTCCTGCACGGTGCCCCAGGCCGGCCGGCCCACCTTCGACCTGCCCGAGGGGGAGATGGAGCTGGGGGTCGGCATCCACGGGGAACCGGGCCGGTTCCGGCTGCCGCTCCGGAGCGCCGCGGAGATCACGGCGATGCTGGCCGAACCGATCCTGGCCGACCTGCCGTTCCAGGCCGGCGATCCGGTCCTGGCTTTCGTCAACGGCCTGGGGGGGACCCCCCTGATCGAGCTGTACCTGGTCTACCACGAGCTGTCCCGGATCTGCGCCGCCCGCGGGCTCACCGTCGCGCGCAGCCTGGTGGGAACCTACATGACCTCCCTCGAGATGGCCGGCTGCACCCTCACCCTGGTGCGGATGGACGACGAGCTGGTCCGGCTCTGGGACGCGCCGGTGCGCACGCCAGCCTTGCGCTGGGGGATTTGAACCACAACCACGGATCGGGCGCGCGGCCCGGTTTCCAACATTCACCTGGAGGGACACATGCGCAGCAGCATGATCGCATTCATCAGCGCGGCCCTGGCGACCGGCGGGTTCAGCGCCTGGGCGGCCAAGGCCGATCCGAACACCATCCACGTCGCCCTGACCGCGCCCATCACCGGCGACTACGCCGAGTACGGCACCAATTTCAAGCGTTCGGTGGAGATGGGCATCGACGAGATCAACGCCGCCGGGGGCGTGCTGGGCAAGAAGCTGGTCCTGAGCGTCGGCGACTCCAAGGGCGATCCCAAGGAGTCGGTGAACCTGGCCGAGAAGTGGATCTCCGACCCCACCATCCTGGCCGAGATCGGCGACTTCACCTCCTCCTGCTGCATGGCTTCCCAGCCCATCTACAACCGGGCCGGCATGATCCAGCTCTCCCCCACCGCCAGCCACACCAAGTTCGCCCCGGGCTCCAAGTGGAGCTTCAGCATCGTCGGCACCCAGGCCTACGAACAGCCGGTGATGGCGGCCCTGGCCACCCAGAAGCTCAAGCTCAAGACCGTGGCCGTCCTGTACATCAACAACGACTGGGGCGCGGACACCCAGAAGTTCTTCCATGAGAACTTCGAGAAGGACGGCGGCAAGGTGGTGGCCACCGAATCGTTCTTCCAGGGCGAGAAGGACTTCACCGCCGTGCTGACCAAGCTGCGCCAGAGCAACCCCGACGCCCTGTACATCGCGACCATGTTCAACGACTGCGCCACCATCAGCCAGCAGCGCGAGAAGCTGGGCTGGAACCCGAAGGCGGTGCTGGGGCCCAGCTCCCTCTACTCCCCGCAGCTGATCAAGCTGGGCGGCGACTCGGTGAACGGCCTCTACAGCAACGTGAGCTTCTTCGCCAAGGACCCGGACAAGCGCATCCAGGCCTACGTCACGGGCTTCCAGAAGCTCTACAACGACACCCCCAACTTCCACGCCGCCCTGGCCTACGACTCCATCCACCTCCTGGCCGACGCCATCAAGCGGGCCGGTTCCGTGGAACGGGACAAGGTCCGGGACGCCCTGGCCGCCACCAAGAACTACCAGGGCCTGACCGGCGCCATCACCTTCACGCCCGACCGGGACGCCATCAAGTCCTACAAGATCGTCAAGGTGGTCAACGGCGACTTCCAGCTGATGCAGTAGCCCGGCTCCAGACCGGGTCCAATGAGCACGCCCCCGGGCCCCGCGCCCGGGGGCCGGCGGGGAGAACCTAGGGATGTTCCTGCAACAACTCATCAACGGCCTGGCCCAGGGCAGCCTGTTCGCGCTGATCGCCATCTCCTTCTCCCTGGTGTGGGGCCTGCTGAAGATGGTGAACTTCGCCCTGGGCGAGGTGTACATGCTGGGGGCCTACGCCGGCTGGCTGGTGGTGGCCCACGTCTCCCCCAACCTGGGGGTCGCGCTGGTGGCGGGCTTCGGCGCCGGCTGGGCGGGCGGGTGGATCATCGAGAAGGTGGCCTTCAAGGCCATGCGCGGTGTCCCCCACATCGCCTCGCTGGTGTGCACCATCGGCTTCTCGTTCTTCCTCAAGGAGACCGCCACCTGGATTTTCGGGGCCGAGACCAAGGGCATGCCGGCCTTCTATTCCAGGACCGCCTGCACCATCGCCTCGGCCAACGTCTCCTGGCTGCAGGTGATCATGGTGGCCATCGCGGTGGTGATGATGGTGGGCCTGCAGGTGCTGTTCTACCGCACCCGGATCGGCCTGGCGGTGCGCACCGTGGCCATGGATTACCGCACGGCCAGCCTCATGGGCATGAAGGTGGACAAGGTGACCTCCCTGTCCTTCTCCCTGTCCGGGGCCCTGGCCGGGTTCGTGGGGGTCCTGGCGGCGGTGTACTACAACGCCATCTACCCGAGCATGGGGTTCGTGGCCGGGCTCAAGGGGTTCACCGCGGCGGTGTTCGGGGGCATCACCTCCATCCCGGGGGCGATCCTGGGCGGCTACCTGCTGGGGTGCATCGAGAACCTGAGCGTGCAGTTCGTCTCCTCGGGCTACCGGGATTTCATCACCTACCTCATCCTCATCCTCTTCCTGCTGTTCCGGCCCAACGGGATCCTGGGCAAGAAGACCAAGCTATAGGAGTGTGGCCGTGCAAACATCCCTGGCCGCATGGTCCAGACGTTTCCGCCTTCCCATCGGGCTGGCAGTGGCTGTGTTCCTGCTGGCCTTTCCGGCCCTGGTGAGCAACGAATACCTGCTGCGCGTGGCCACCATGATGGCGATCTACGTGGTCCTGGCCTCCAGCCTGAACCTGATCATCGGCTTCACCGGCATGTATTCCCTGGGCCACGGCGCGTTCTACGGCATCGGCGCCTACACGTCGGCGATCCTGGCGGTCACCCTGGGCTGGTCCTTCTGGGTGACCATGCCCATGGCGGGGCTGGTCACGGCCCTGGTGGGCGCCTTCCTGGGCCTGGCCACCCTGCGGCTGCGCCAGACCTTCCTGGTGTTCGGCACCCTGGCCTTCGGGGAGATCGTGCGCATCGTCATCATGAACTGGCCCTCCCTGACCCGCGGGCCCATGGGCATCCCGGGCATTCCCAGTCCGACCGTCATGGGCGTCGAGCTGGCCAGCTCCCGCCAGTGGTACTACCTGATCGTGGTGTTCAGCGCCCTGATGGTGTTCCTCATCCAGCGGCTCTACCACTCCCGGGTGGGACGCGCCTGGGTGGCCATCCGGGAGGACGAGGTGGCCGCCGCCAGCATGGGCGTCTCGGTGTTCGGCTACAAGGTTCTGGCCTTCACCATCGCCTGCCTGGTCGCGGGGCTCACCGGCGCGTTCTACGCCCACTTCGTAACGTTCATCAGCGCCGACCAGTTCGGCATGGGCGAGTCCTTCCTGATCCTCACCATGGTGGCCCTGGGCGGCACCGGGTCGATCATCGGCCCCATCATCGGGGCCATCATCCTGATCCTGGTCCCCGAAGCGTTCCGGTTCCTGGCCGAGTTCCGGGGGGTGCTGTACGGCGCCATCCTGATCTTCGTGATCGTGATCAAGCCCGAGGGGCTGGCGGGGGTCAAGGGGCTGTTCATGCCCTCCAGCGGGGCCCCCCGGTTCCCCTGGTTCGCCCGGGAAGCGCGCGCCGGCAAGGGCGGGGGTGCCAAATGATCCTCGAGATCGCCAAGCTGGAAAAGCGCTTCGGCGGCCTGGTGGCGGTCAACCAGGTGGACCTGTCGGTGGCCGAGGGCACCATCCACGCCATCATCGGCCCCAACGGCGCCGGCAAGACCACGTTCTTCAACAACATCAACTCCATCCTCCCGGCCGATTCGGGCACCATCACCTGGCGCGGCGAGCGCATCGAGCGGCTTTCGCCCCAGAAGATCTCCGCCAAGGGCATCGCCCGCACCTTCCAGAACATCCGCCTGTTCGCCTACATGTCGGTGCTGGACAACGTCATCACCGGTACCCACAACCACTGCAAGTCGTTCGTCTGGGGCGCCCTCACCCACAACGGGCGCTACCGCCGCGAAGAGCGGGAGGCCCGGGAGCGGGCCCTGGCGCTGCTGGAGCGGGTGGGTTTGGCCGGGCAGAAGGACGAGTACGCCCGCAACCTGCCCTACGGGGAGCAGCGCAAGCTGGAGGTGGCGCGGGCCCTGGCCAGCGGCCCCAGCCTGCTGCTGCTGGACGAGCCGGCCGCGGGCATGAACACCCACGAGACCGAGGAGCTGGACCAGTTCATCCGCTCCCTCAAGGCCGAGGGCATGACGGTCCTGCTCATCGAACACGACATGAAACTGGTGATGAGCATCGCCGACCGGATCACGGTGCTGGACTACGGGGTCAAGATCGCCGAAGGCAGCGCCCGGGAGATCCAGAGCGACGAGCGGGTGATCGAGGCCTACCTGGGCAAGAGGAGGGCTTAGCTTGGCATTCCTGGACGTCAAGGACCTGGTGGTCCACTACGGCAAGGTCAACGCCCTCAAGGGGGTCTCCCTGAGCCTGGAGCAGGGCGGGTTCGTCACCCTGATCGGCGCCAACGGCGCCGGCAAGACCACGCTGCTGAGCGCCCTGTCCGGGCTGGTGCACGCCACGTCGGGAACGGTTGTGTTCCGGGGGCGGAACCTGTTCAACCATTCCCCGGAAGCCATCGTCAGCCAGGGCATCGCCCACGTCCCGGAGGGGCGCAAGATCTTCGCCGAGCTGTCGGTGGAGGAGAACCTGTACGCCGGGGCCTACCTGGTCCGGGACAAGGGCCGGATCCGGCAGCTGCTGGAGCGCAGCTACCAGCTCTTCCCGCGCCTGGCGGAGCGGCGCCGGCAGGAGGGGGGTACCCTTTCGGGCGGGGAACAGCAGATGCTGGCCATCGCCCGGGGGCTCATGTCCGACCCGGAAATCCTGTTCCTGGACGAACCCAGCCTGGGCATCGCGCCGATCCTGGTGGACAAGATCTTCGATTTCATCGTCCAGATCAACGCCATGGGCAAGACCATCCTCCTGGTGGAGCAGAACGCCAATCTGGCGCTCCAGGTGGCGCACTACGGGTATATCCTCGAGACCGGCAGGATCGTCCACGAGGCGCCCTGCGCCCAGCTGCGGGAGGACGACGCCATCCGCCGGGCCTATCTGGGCGTGACCGGGGACGACTGACCGATCACTCATCAAGGAGGGCAGCATGAACAAGATCAAGCGCATGGACGCCGTCCTCAAAGGCAAGGAGCCGGACCGTCCGCCCATCTGCATGTGGTACCACTTCGGCAACCAGCACGGCTCTGGCAAGAAATACGCCGACATCGCCGTGGAATGGTTCGAGCACTATGATTTCGATTTTCTGAAATTAATGAACGATTACTACTACCCCATGCCCGAAGGCCTGGAGGAGCTCAAGAGTGCCGAGGACCTGGCCCGGCTGGCGCCCTTCGAGCCGGAGTCCTGCAGCTGGAAGGAGCAGCTGAAGGCGGTCAAGCACGTGGCCGCCGCCCTGGAGGACAAAGCCTACTTCGTCGACACCCTGTTCGACCCCTGGCAGTGCCTGGTGAAGGGCCTGGCGGGGGAGCACCTGCCCGACCTGGTGCGCACCGCCCCGGACGCGGTGAAGAAGGCCCTTGACGTGGTGGCGGACAACCTGGCGGGCTACGCCCGCACGTCCCTGGGCCTGGGCGCCAGCGGCATCTTCCTGTCCGTCCTGGGCGCCCGCGACCAGCTGAACCGGGACCTGTTCCTGGAGTTCGTCAAGCCTCCGGCCATGAAGCTGCTCACGGCCATCCAGGACCTGGGCCGGATGAACACAGTGCACGTCCACGGGGTCGGCCTGTACACCGAGGACGTGCTGGACTTCCCGGCGCGGATCATCAGCTGGGAGGACCGCAAGGAAGGCAACCCGACCCTGGAGGAGATGAAGCAGCGCTGGCCCGGCGTGGTCATGGGCGGGATCGACATCGGCCAGGTGATCGGGGTCACCCCGGCCCGGTGCCGGGAGAACGTGCGCGAAGGGCTGCGCCTGGGTGGGCCGTCCCGGTTCATCCTGGCCAACGGCTGCAGCGTGCCCACCTGGATGGATCCCAACGCCCTGGCCGCCATGGTGGACACGGCCAAGGGCGAGAAGGCGCACAAGCACCCCAAGAAGCCGGCTCCAGCCTCGGCCTGACCGTTCCGAACCCGCGGCGCCCTTCCGGCACTGCCCACCCCCCCCCTGGGAGATCCGTTCCATGTCCGAATCCGCCTGCGTCACCCGAGCCGAACTCACCGAAGCCGTCCGCCTGGCCATCCAGGACCGGGCCACCTGGTTCTACCTCCTGATCAAGGAGTTCCAGGCGGCCGGGTACGCGACCGATGAACCGGTGCGCAAGGCGATCTTCAAGTTCGGCCAGATGAAGGGCCGCAGGATCGGCCAGGCCGGGACCCCCCGCGAATTCTTCGACGGCATCGCCACCCCCGTCGGGGCCCTGGCGTTCGAGATGGAGGACAAGGGCGCGGGGGCCGAGCAGGGCGTCTACCGGTTCCACCACTGCGCCCTGGTGGAGGCGTGGAAGAAGCTGGGGGCGACCCCGGAGGAAGTGGCGCACCTGTGCGAGCTGGCCTCCTGCGGGGACTTCGGGGTGGTGAGCTGCTCCCCGGGGCTGGAGCTGGAGTTCAACAAGCTGATCGCCAAGGGTGATGCGGTACTGCGAGTTGGAGGTGACCCGGAAGTAGCTGGCATCCGGGTCCCGGTCGGCAGCAGGCCCGCCGTACGGGTCCCGTGAGGTCGCGCCGCCCCACCGTTGGTGGTCGTGAATCGGAGTGCGCGCGTCGCACGCACTCCGATTCACGACCACCGGCCGTCGAGCCGCATCGGATTTGGGGGTCGGTGGTTTACGCGCGAGTTAGCAAGCGTCCTTGCCGGCTGACGGGACTTGGCGAGTCCTCTTGGTTGGGTTGGTATGAAAGGACCTGTAAGGTTTGGAGAGGCGGTTCCCGCAGGTTGCCCCGAAGCCACCGGTACCTGGGTTCTTGGGTCGGCCCCGACGAGTAAGCGAGCGCTTCGTCAGACCGCGCTGCGCGTGGGCTGACGAAGCCGAGCAACGGTGGGGCGGCGCGAACGCCCCCGGAACCCGGGCGACGGACCTGCCGCCGACCGGAACCTGCACCCCGTCGGATCCGCTAGTCCGGCCGGCGCGGCTTGGCGACGCCCAGTTCGCGCATCTTGCGGTACAGGGTGTTGCGGCTGATGGACAGGGACTTGGCCGCCCGGCTGTGGTTGCCCCGGGCCACCCGCAGGGCGTTGGCGATGGCCGTCCGCTCCAGCTCCTTCAGGGTCTGGACCTCGGTGGCCGGGGGCACCTCGGCCGGGGCCGAAGCCGGCGCCGGGGTGCGCACCGGCTCCGGCAGGTGGGCGGCCTCGATGGTTCGCCCCTCGGCGTTGAAGGCGGCCAGTTCCACCACCGACCCCAGTTCGGCCACGTTGCCGGGCCAGCGGTAGCGGCGGAGCAGGTCCAGGGCCGGGGCGGAGACCGTGAGGGACCGCCCGAAGTTGAGGCGCAGCCGCTCCAGGCAGCGGTCCACCAGGAGCGGGATGTCCTCGGTGCGCTCCCGCAGGGGCGGCACCCGGATGGGGAAATGGTTCAGCATGTGGTACAGGTCCGCCCGGAACGCCCCGGCGCGCATCCGCTCCTCCAGGCCGCTCCCGGCGGAGGCCAGGATCCGCACGTCCACCGGGATGGCACGCCTGCCGCCCAGGCGGACCACCTCCCGGGACTCCAGGATCCGCACCAGGATCGCCTGCATCTCCAGGGACAAAGTGTCCACTCCCTCCAGGAACAGGCTGCCGCCGTCGGCCCATTCGAACTTGCTGGGCTGGCCGGCGGAGGCCTCGCCGTTGAAGGCCCCCGGCTCGAACCCCAGGAACTCCTCGATGGCCAGTTCCCGGGGGATGGCCGCGCCGTTGACGGCCAGGAACGGGCCCGCGGCCCGCCCGCCGCTGTTGTGGATGGCCCGGGCCAGCGCGTTCCGGCCGGAGCCCGGCTCGCCCAGAAGGAGCACCGGGTCCGGCGCGTTGACCGCGGCCAGGGACTGGCGGCGCATCTGCTGGGCGGCGGCCCCCTGGCCGACGATGTCGGCCAGGGTCAGGCGCGCCTGGGCGCCCACCATCCGGTTCACCAGCCGGCGCACCTGGTCCATGGGCCGCAAGGTGACGATGAAGGCCTCCGGCTCCCCGCCCCGGCCCCGGACCACCCTCAGGCTGGCCGAGAAGGCGCGTTTCTCCCCGTCCACCTTGAAGTCCGCCTCCACGTCGTTCAGCTCTTCGCCCCGCGCCGCGGCCCGGGCGATGCTCTCGGGCGGGGTCAGGTGGTCCATGAGGGGCCGTCCCACCAGGAGCGAGGGCTTGACCCCCAGCAGCCGCCCGCCCTGTCCGTTCAGGTGGGTGACGATGCCCTGGGTGGTCCAGGCCAGGATGCCTTCGGAGACCGCGTCCAGGGTGGTGTTGAACTCGGTCGCCTGGGTATTGGCCTCGCGGATGAAGTGCTCGGCCTGGAGCTGGCTCTCGATGGCCCGGGCGGCGGCGAACACCACGCCCAGCGCCTGGGCCGGGCGCTCCGGACACTTCTGCAGCAGCCCCACGACCCCCAGGGGGCGGCCCCCGGGATCGTGGATGGGGGCGGCGACGGAATGCAGGCCGTGGAACACCCGCAGGAAATGCTCGGGGCCGACCACCTGGACCGGGATCCCCTCCGCCAGGGCCAGGGCGAAGGCGTTGCTGCCGATCCGGCCCTCGTCCAGGAACGCGCCGGGACGGAAGCCCAGGGCCCGGACCTGGGCCTCCAGGGCCTGGTCCCCCAGCAGCTCGAACACGCAGGCGGAGCCGTCGGCCAGCAGCAGCAGGGCACCGCCGCCCTCCATGCACTGGTGGACGTCCTCAAGGACCGGCCGGGCTACCAGACGAAGGAAGTTGTGCTGCACCGACGTGAGGGTCGGCACGCCCGGGCTGGCGTAGGCCCACTGGGGCGCGCCCCGGGGGTTGAGCCGGGGGGCGCAGCGCTGCCATGAGACCGCCACCAGGGGATCCAGGTCCGGGTCCAGGCGCCCGGCGTCCACGAACTGCTCCCAGGCGGCCTGGAGCCGGGCGGTTTCGACGGTCCGGTCCGACGGGCGCATTCAGGCCCCCCACCCGGCCACGGCGGCGCGCACCTGCTCCGGGGTCTCCAGGCGCAGGGCCCGCAACGCCCGCGGGCGCAGGGCCCGGCCGTCCAGGCCGCGCACCTGGTGCTTGGCGCGGGGGATGCTGGCCGGAGCCATGCTCAGTTCGTCGACGCCCAGCCCCACCAGCAAAGGGATGGCCAGAGGATCGGCGCCCAGCTCGCCGCAAACGCCCACCCACCGCCCATGGGCGTGCCCGGCCTGGACCACCCGGTGCACCAGGTCCAGCACCGCCGGGTGGAACGGGTCCGCCAGGGCGGCGACCCGCGGGTTGCCCCGTTCGGCCGCCAGGGTGTACTGGGTGAGGTCGTTGGTGCCGATGGAGAGGAAGTCCACCTCCGGCGCCAGCTGGTGCGCCCGCAGGGCGGCGGCGGGCACTTCCACCATGATGCCGGTCTCCACCCGGTCCGGCACCGGCCAGCCTGCCCGCGCGGCCTCCTCCCGGGCCGCGGCCAGCAGGGCCTTGGCGGCCCGCAGCTCGCCCAGGGCGGCGACCATGGGGAACATCACCTTCATGGGGAACCGGGCCGCGGCCCGGACGATGGCACGCAGCTGGGTCTTGAAAAACTCGGGCCGGTCCAGCCCGATGCGGATGGCGCGCCAGCCCAGGAAGGGGTTGGCGTCCCGCCCGGAGCCCAGGAACGGCAGGTCCTTGTCTCCTCCCGCGTCCAGGGTGCGCACCACCATGGCCCGTCCGCCCAGGGCCTCGCCCAGGGCGCAGAGCTCTTGCGTACTGCTCGTCCTCCCCCGGCGCTTGGGCGCGGCCGGTGAACAGGAACTCGGTGCGCAGCAGCCCCACCCCTTCGGCGCCCGCGGCCACCGCCGCCCGGGCTTCGGCCAGGGAGCCGATGTTGGCGCCCACCTCCACCCGCCGCCCGTCCCGGGTCACCGCCGGCGCCCCGCTGGCGCCCAGCACCGCGGCGGTCTCCAGCCGCAGGGCCTCCTGGCGGCGCCGGAACCCGGCCTGGTCGGCCGGGCCGGGATCGGGCGTCACCCGGCCCAGCTCGGCATCCACCAGCAGGGGCGTGCCCTCGGGGATGGCCAGCACGGCCTCGCCGAGCCCGACCACCGCCGGGATGCCCAGGGCCCTGGCCAGGATCGCGCTGTGGGAGGTGGGCGCCCCGCCGGCGGTGCAGATGGCCAGGACCCGGGCCGGGTCCAGGCCGGCGGTCTCCGCCGGGGTCAGGTCCCGGGCCACGAGGACGCCCGGCGCGGCCAGGGCGGGCGCCGCCGGCGCCTCCTGGCCCAGGAGCCGCGCCGCCACCTGCCCCGCCACCGCCAGCACGTCGTCGGCCCGGACCCGCAGGTAGGGATCCTCAAGGGCCCGGTAGTCCCCGGCCACCGCTTCGCTGGCGCGCTGCCAGGCCGCGGCGGCGTTCAGGCGCTCCTCCCGCACCAGGCGCCGGGCCGGTTCGCGCAGGGCCGGATCGTCCAGGAACAGCAGGTGGGCGTCGAACAGTCCGGCGGCGTCCCGCCCGGCCCGTTCCGCCGTCCCGGCCAGGGTGGCCCGGATGCGTTCCCGGACCTGGTCCAGCGCCTGCGCCAGGCGCGTCCATTCCGCGGCCGGATCGGCCACGGCATGCTGGGGGATGACCGGGCCCTGGGCCTGGAGGTGGCGGGCCGGGCCCTGGGCCAGCCCGGGGGCGGCGCACCGCCCGGCCAGGCTCGCGCCGGGAGTGCCGTCCGGACGGCGCTCCGGTACCGCGCCACCGGCGGCGGCTGCCGGCACCCCGAGGGCCGGGCCCTCCTCGTCCGGCCCATCGCCGAACCGCTCCTGGGCCAGGGCGCGGATGGCCTCCAGGGCCGGGCCCGCCTGGGCCCCCCGGGCCTCCACAGCCATGGTCTGTCCCCGGGACAGGCCCAGCATGGCGATGGCGTTGATGCTCGTGGCCGGGGCCGGACCCCGCCCGGCGGTAAGGTTGCGCACCTGGATCAACGTGTCCGGGAAACCCGCCGCCGTCCGCACCAGCCGCGCCGCGGGCCGCGCGTGCAGGCCGAGGCGGTTGGCGACCACCAGTTCCAGCACCTGGGCGGGGCCCGGAGGGGGCGTGAGGGCGGCGGCGGGCGGCTCGCCAGAGGGCTGGCACCCGGCCTGGAGGTGCGCGGCCTTGGCGGCCAGCGCCCCGCCGGCTTCCGCCAGCACCCGGGCCAGGTCCGCGCCCAGGCGGGCCTGCACGGCGGCCGCCACGGCGCCTTCCACCAGGGGGGCGCCGCACAGCGCGACCCGGCTGCGCAGGTCCCCGGGCAGCAAGTCCAGGGCCATCTCGGCGCTGAGCACGGCGCTGCCCATGTCCATGAGCACCACCACCCCGTCGGGGCTGTCCACCTGGCGGATGGCCTCGGCCACCCGGGCCGGATCGGTGCCCAGGGGCCGGCCCGGCAGCGCCAGCCCTCCCGCCGCGGCCAGCCGGACATCCGGCCCCGCCATTTCCCGGGCCAGTTCCAGCACCCCGTCGGCCAGCGCGGCGCTGTGGGAGACCAGGACCAGGCCGATCACCGGCGACCTCCGCGGTCAGGCATGCCCGCCCCAGGCCAGGGCCGCGGTCCGGAACAGCATGCCGGAAGAGGTGGCGCCAGGATCCTGGTGCCCGGCGCTGCGCGGGCCCAGGTAGCTGGCCCTGCCCTTGCGCGCCACCAGGGGGATGGTGGCGGCCATGCCCTTCTCCGCGGCCCGGGCCGCCTCCTCCAGGGCCTCGCCGAGCCCGGCGCCCCGGGCGGCGGCGGCCCTCAGGGCCGCCACCGCCGGGACCAGGGTGTCAACCATGGTCTTGTCGCCGGGAGCGGCCTTGCCGCGCATGACCACCCCGTCGGTGCCGGCCTGGAGCACCGCGGCCCAGTCGGCCAGGGACAGTTCCAGCTTGCCGCTGGCGGCCGACCCCATCTGCAGGAACAGGGTGCCGTACAGCGGGCCGCTGGCACCGCCCACGGTCGAGACCAGGGTCATCCCCACGGTCTTGAAGATGGCGCCGATGTCCTTGTCCCCCACGTCGGGCAGCTTGCCCAGCACGGCCTGGAAGCCGCGGTCCATGTTGCTGCCGTGGTCGCCGTCGCCGATGTCCGCGTCCAGCCGGGTCAGGTGGTCCTTCTGGTCGGCGATGGCGGCCGCATAGGCCCGGATCCACGCGATCACGTCGTCCCGCAAGATCATGCCCCTTCCTCCCGGGGAATGGCGGAGAGGGTGCGCCCGGGCGCCCCTTCGGCCATGGTGATTGTGCCAAATTAGACCAGTTTTCCGCTTGGTGCTCCCAGTATGGGGCATGCGGGGGCTCCTGCCCATCCAATTTTGGCGTTTTGATCCATGCTGGCACAACCGGCAGGACGTGACCCGGACCCTGGGCGGAGCGGTGAACGGTTTCCTGGAACTGGGCGAGCCGGCCCAGGCCGGCGCCGTCCTGCGGGCGGTCAGGCGTTCCCGCCCTTGACCACCCGGACCAGGAAGAGGCGGCACGACCGTCCCCACTGCATGACCGCCGCGCACACCACGCCTACCATGCCCGCGCTGGCGGCCCCGACCGGGCAGCCCGGACGGCCGCAGAAGGGGCACACCGCGCTCATGGCGTAGAGCCCGGAAAAGCCCACGAACCAGCCGGCGAACCGCAGCACGGCCCCGAGGGGGCGCCTGGGCGGCGGGGCCGGGTGGTCAGGGTGGGAATGACAACACGATTCGGACACGGGACCTTCCTGGGGGCCGGGGCCTGCCGGCATCAGGGGAGTATAACCTCCGTCTGGCCTTGCGCCTCCCCGGCAAAATCGACGATGCGGCCCCCGGTGATCCGGGCCAGCTGGTCCAGGGTGGTGGGGACGCCGGTGGCGTCGGTCCCGGCGGCGGGGTAGACGGTGTCGTACTGCCCCAGCTCCCGGTCCAGGAGGATCTCCACTCCATCCAGGGCGAACGGGCAGACCCCGCCCGGACGGTAGCCGGTGACCCGCTCGGTCTCTTCGGGGCCGGTCATGGAGGCCCGGTCGCCCATGACCCGGCGCAGCACCGCCGAACTCAGGCGCTTGTCCCCTGGGCACACCACCAGCACGTGGGCGCCGCCCCGGGTCTTGAACAGCAGCGACTTGGCGATCCGGGCGGTCGCCACCCCCAGGCGGCGAGCCGCCAGCTCGGCGGTGGGCGTGCTGCCCGGCTCGAACTCCAGCGCCTGCAGCCCGTGGGCTTCCAGGATCAACCGCACCTTCTCGGGTACCATTTCACCTCCTGTTCAGGCCAGCCAGGGCGACTTGCCTATTCATTTATTGCGACGCCGACGTATTCTCTTAATCATGGCAGGCAGAAAATGAAAAAATTGAACTGCCCAGCACCATCCCTGGAAGGTTCGCACTGGGAGGAAGTCCTCCGCATGGGCTTCCTGACGGCGGTCCTGGCTCTCGCCGCCTCCTGCGGCGGGGGCGGTGGTGTGCTCGGGCCGGCCCCGCCCCCTACCAGCGTGGCCGTCACCGGCAACGCCGGCGCCCCGATGGCGGTGCTGGCCTACACGAACGGCACCTCCATGACCGTCACCGCCGACGGATCCGGCAACTACACCCTGGTCGTGCCCCCAGGGTGGTCCGGAACCGTGACCCCCAGCCTTTCGGGCTACACCTTCCAGCCCGCCAGCCGGACCTACACCAGCCTCGCCAACGGCCAGAACGGCCAGAACTACACGATCACCGCCCGGCCGGTCGCCGGCACCATGAAGGTCACCTGGCTGCGGTATGACTCGGGCACCCAGGCCATCACTCCGTCCACCCTCCCGGTCACTTCGGCCACGGTCCAGGCGGTGCTGGCCGACGGCACGGTCCTGGCAGGCACCTACGACCCCGCCTCGGGCGCTTTCTCCGTGGGCAACGTGCCCACCGGCGCCGTCACTCTGGTGTGCGCCGGCGGCGGCACCACCGCCGCCGTGGTGACCGGCCAGGCCCAGGTGGACATGGGCTGGACCCAGCAGGGGCGCGCCGGCGTGAGCTACCCCACCGGGAGCACCCCGGTGGTCTTCAACATCACCGGCATGACGGGCACCCAGGCCTGGTCCAGCAACGACTACCTGCGCTTCTACGACTTCAACAGCGGCCTGCACTGCACGCCCGACGCCGACAGCGTCGCGGGCTACCCGGCCAACGGCGCCACCGCCCTGAGCGGGCTGACCGTGGACTGGTGGTCCAACGCGGAAGGCCCCCTGGCCCTGGTGGACCCCACCAAAGGCGACGCCCCGGTGCTGGAGCAGTTGTCGGATTTCTGGTCACCGAACGGCAACGGCCCCACTCCCACTTCCCACCTGGACAGGGCCGGCAACCTGTACCAGCCGAACCAGCTCACCATCAGCGACCGGATCGGCGCCACCCTTAATGGCGCCTTCACCTTCCAGCCCCTGTCCGCCACGGCGCTGCTCGCCTTCCAGCGCTCGGCCTTCGCCGCCGGCGCCGCCGACTTCAACACCGCTGCCGCCCTCCAGCCCCCGCTCTTCGAGGTGGACGATGCTCCCGGCCTGGCCACCTACGGCTACCTGGGCCCGGCCCTGGACCGGCTGAAATACTGGGACTCGAACGTCGCCAACGCCTCCATCGACGTGGACCTGGGCCCGGCGGCGCTGCCCGCGCTGTTCCCGGGCTTCCAGCGGGAATTCCTGGCCGGCGCCCACAGCCAGATCACGTTCCTGCTGGCAGGCACCACCACCTCGGCCACCTTCGACGACCCGGCCCTGATGGCGTTCACCCTCACCTCGCCCGCCACCCCCCTGGCACCCCTGGTGACCCCGCCCCGGAACTTGCGCGTGGGCGGCACCTCCCTGGTGGCCGGCAACGGCATCCTGGCCATCGGGGTGGGGACCACGCCGACCCTGGCCTGGGACGCCCCCGCCTCCGGCACCCCCCAGGGCTACCGGTTGGCGGTGTACCAGGCGGCCGCGGCCAATTCCGCCACCGTGCTCACGGGCCCGGTCCTGGACCTGTTCACCGCCGGACTGCAGGCCCAGGTGCCCCCGGGGATCCTGGTCCAGGGCGGCACCTATTTCTTCGTGGTGCGGGCCATCGCCGACCCGGCCTACAAACCCGCCACGGCCCCCCAGCGGTTCGGGACCTTCCCGTTCGGCTGGGCCGACAACGTCACGGGGCTGGTGCAGCCCTGATCCTGGCTGCATCCCGCCTGGGTGGCCCTCACCAGCGCCCCAGGTCCGCCAGCCAGGCGGAGACGGCCTTGGCGAGCTTGTTCCGGTAGTCCGCCTGGAGCAGCGTGTCCGCCTGGAATTCGGTCACCCCCACGCCCTTGGCCACGAGGGTCGTGGACTGGTACTGCTGGCCGTCCACGTCCACCAGGCCCAGGCTCAAGGAACCCTGGGCGACGATGAAGTCCGGGGAACGCTGGTAGTCCCACCAGGCCCCGCGCCCCACCTGCACGCCGCTGCGCCCGGTATGGGCGCGCACGGTGATGGAGAACATGGGGTTCCGGTCGGACCAGCCCATGCCCTCCTTGAGCACCGCGGAACGCACCGCGTCCGTCATGTCCGGATCCGGTTCGAGGCCCGGCGCGGGCGCCAGGCCGAAGGTGAGGGCGGCCCGGGCCGCCGCCATGCGCGTCTCCGTGCCGGTCCGGGCCTTGAGCACGTCCTGGCGCAGGTTCAGGTCGCCGCCGCCGCCGCTGAGCAGGGCGGACAGGTCGTCCAGCTTGAGCAGCTCCAGGTAGCCCTTCCTCAGGACCTGGGCCGCCACCAGCTTGGCCCGCACGCCCTGCCCCCCGCGCTCCGCGGCCAGGTCCGCCCGCACCGCGTCCAGGCGCGCCTGCAGCTCCCGCTGGGCGATGGCCAGGTCCAGGTAGGCGAGGGCGTAGGAACTGGCGGCGGGGCGGTCCAGGAAGGTCTCCTCCACCACCAGGCCCGGGAGGTCGGCGGCCTGGGCCTGCACCTGGGTGCCCACCTGGGCGGTCTGGGTGCGGGTGCCGGTGGCGGCGGTCCCGGTGGCGCGGCTCTCCTGGTAGGTGGTGGTGATCCGGGTGTCGGCCTTGACGTTGGCCCGCAGCCGGGAGATCACGTCGGCCCGGGCGTTGTCCGAGGCCTGGCGCAGGGCCTGGGCGTCGTTGCCGGCCAGGCCCGCCACCCCCAGACCATAGACGCGCCCGGGCTGGGCGGGCAGCACGCTCACCCAGATGGGCTTCACCTCCGCCGCCCGGACCGGGGCCAGGAGGACGGGAACGAGCAGGATCGGCGCGCGCATGGTCGCCTCCTCAGGAACCGAACAGCCGGCGCACCTGGTCCTTGCGGATCTCCACGTCATCCGCCCAGACGATCACCGCCGACTCGATGTCCGTGGCCTGGAGGGTGATCTTGTAGTAGACGTCCTTGACCCGCCCGTTCTGCTTGACGATGGAGGAGATGTTGCCGCCGAGGAGGTACTTGGCCCCGGTCTGCTTGCCGGCGGTCTTGGCGGTGGCGGTGTCGGCCATGGTGCCCTGGAGCTTGTACTGGCCCATCAGGTCCGACTGCATGTCCAGGGCCGAGAACCGCACCTTCCCGGACTTGATGAGCGACGTGCGGATCTTGTCGGTGATGGACTTGGTGTCGATGTGCTCGGAGGTGTCGTTGCGCAGGCGGGCGACCGACACCAGGGGCGCCTGGCCAGGATCGGCGGGATCCGGTTCCAGGCGGTTGCTGGCCAGCAGGCTGGCGACCATCTTGTCGGCGATGGTCTGCAGGTCGGTGGACCCAAAATCCGCATTCACGGTCTCGGTGGCCTGGGCGTTGCCGTAGGTGGTGACCGGCCCGGAGCAGCCGATGCCGATCCCGAGGGCGCCGATGGCCGATAGGGACAAGATCGCATTCCGCATGGTTGAATTCCTCCAGAAAGTGCAGGCGGGGCCTGGGCCCGGACCGTCCCCGTCTACTGTGCCACGGGACTGGCGGGCTGGTCGACGGGAGCCGCCGCGGGGATGGCCGCCGGCACGAAGGTGCGGACGTCGATGCGGCGGAAGCCGGGGAAGGCGCGCACCACCAGGAAAGTGCAGCTGCCGGGGACCGCGTTCACGGACACCGGCTCGGACCAGCCGGGACCATTCACGGCCAGGATGGTGGTCCCCGGGGGAAGGCTGCACTTGGCCACCTGCACCTCCGCCGGGAGGCTGAGCCAGGTGCGCCGGTCCGCGCTGGTGACCACGGCGCTGGCCAGCTTGCTCAGGAAGCCGCCCAGGGGCCCGTAATCCTTTTCCGCCTTCTGCTGGACCCCGCCCCGGGCGACGGCGCCGGCCAGGCCCCGGGTCAGGATGCCGGGCATGCGCTCCTGCAGGGACTTCACCGCCAGGTTGCGGGTCGCCACCACCGGCGTGGTGGCGCAGGGCCTGCTGGGGGCGGGCGGGATGACGTAGACGGGCGGCTGGGGGGAGCCCAGGTCCCGGTAGATGGGGAAGGCCAGCGTGTAGAGCCGGTTCATGGCGGGCAGGGCGAGCCGCACTTGATCCAGCTCCGGTACCAGGCCTGCTTCGTAGCACACCACCGCCGAGGCGGCGCTCGGGTCCGGGGGCGGGTCGAGGGCTGGGGCCCGCAGGTCGGACCGGGCCTGGTCCAGGGCCGCGCCGCCCTGGGCCCCGGCGATCTCCAGGTAGGCGGAGCGCACCGCCGGAGCGTCCGGGGCCAGCTGGAAGGCCCGGCGGATTTCCACCATGGCGTCGTTGAGCCCGTCCTCCCCCTGGGCCAGGAAGATCTGGCTGGACAGGTAGTAGGTGAAGGCGTTCTCGAAGGAATTGCGCACGTTCTGCACCTGCTCGAACATGCGGTGGTAGTTGGCCTGCACCGTCGGGTTGGCCAGGCTGGCGCTCTCGGTCCCCGGCTGCGGGCGCCCGGCCTTCTGCATTTCCCGCTCGTGCTTCTCCCGCTCCAGGCGCTGGTATTCCTCGGCCTTGCGCACCTCCACCCGGGCCCCCTCCAGGTCCCCCTGGAGCACGTAGTTCAGGGCGTTGAGGGTCCGGGACATGACCTTGTCGTAGCCGAAGCCTTCGAAGCGCAGGAGGGTGTCGTTCACCAGGACCGCCCCGGCGGTGCGCGCCGCCGCGCCCGCGGACACCACCGCCCGGCCTTCGTAGTCATGGGCCACCGCATCGGCGGTATTGAAGAACTCGATGCTTTTCTTGAAGTTCCCCTGGAGGTGGTAGAAACCCCCCAGTTCGTACAGGCAGAGGAGGCGGTCCGCCCCATCCTGGGACGAATCCTTCAGGAATTCGTGATCGACCTTGGCCATGTTGTTGGCCCGGAGCCCATCCAGGGCGGAGCGGAAATCCGCCGGATGGTCCGCCCGGGCCGGCAGGGCCGCCAGGGCTGCCAGGACCGGGACCCGGAGAAGGAGGGACCCGGCTGAGGATCGACCCGCATTCATGAATGACGCTCCCTGGTTCAGACCAGCCTACAGGATGCACGTGCCAAAAGGCAGTCCAGGCGATGCCTGGGCGGCAGAGCCGGAGCCGGCATAGGCGATGCTGGGAAAGGCCCGGCATCGTTAAAACATTTATAACACGGAACGGGCCCCGACCGGAAGAACCCGGCAAAGCCCTGGAAGCCCCCGTAGTTGATGAAACCTTTAATGATAAAAACGACCCTGCTCGGCATTCTTGGGTAGAATCTCCCACATCCGGGAGGTTGCCGTGAAGATCGCCGTTCCCAAGGAGATCCGGCCAGGGGAGAACCGTGTCGCCCTGGATCCCGACGCCTGCCGCAAGCTGGCGCAGCTGGGGGCCCAGGTGGCGGTGGAGGCCGGGGCCGGGGCCCGGGCCTTCTTCCCGGACCAGGCCTACCGGGACGCCGGGGCCGCCCTGGTGGACGATCCGGCCCGGCTGCTCGGGGAGGCGGACCTGGTGGCGAAGGTGAACGCGCCCCTGCCCCGTCCGGACGGGGGCCACGAAGCGGACCTGCTGCGCCCGGGGGCCATCCTTCTGGCCTCCCTGTTCCCCACCCGCAACCTGGAGTCGATTCGCCGCCTGGCCGTGCGGGAGGTCACCGCCTTCTCCACCGACTGCATCCCCCGCATCACCCGCGCCCAGGCCATGGACACCCTGTCCAGCCAGGCCAATATCGTCGGCTACAAGGGCGTGCTCCTGGGCGCCGTGGAACTCCCCCGGTACTTCCCCATGCTCATGACCGCCGCCGGGACCACCCTCCAGGCCAGGGTGTTCGTCATCGGTGCCGGGGTGGCGGGCCTCCAGGCCATCGCCACCGCCAAGCGCCTGGGCGCCTCCGTGAGCGCCACCGACGTGCGGCCCGAGGTGAAGGAGCAGATCGAGTCGGTGGGCGGCAGGTACGTGGGCATCGAACTGGCCGGGAGCGCCCAGGCCGGGGGCGGCTACGCCGGCGAGCTCTCCGCCGAGGACAAGGCCCGCCAGGCGCGCATGCTGGCGGAGCACTGCGCCACCGTGGACATGGTGGTCACCACCGCCCTCATCGGCGGTGTGTTCGCGCCCAAGCTCCTGGACGAGGCCATCGTGCGCTCCATGAAACCCGGGTCGGTGGTGGTGGACCTGGGCGCCGACGGCGGCGGCAACTGCACCCTGTCCCGGCTGGGGGAGACGGTGCTGGTGGGCGAGGTCAAGGTCCTGGCGCCCCTGAACCTGCCGGCCACCGTCCCCTACCACGCCAGCACCACGTTCTCCCGCAACCTGCTGAACTTCCTCGGCGCCTCCTGGGACAAGGCCGGCCAGGCCTTCAAGCTGGACTGGGAGGACGACATCCAGAAAGGCTGCTGCGTCACCCGCGGCGGCCAGGTGGTGCACGGCCCCACCCAAAAAGCGCTGGAATCCCTGCAAGGAGCCACCTCGTGACCGACCTCAGCGGCTTCGCCATCGCCCTCATCCAGGCCAGCGGGGACCACGGCGCCGGAGGCCACGGCCAAGTGGATTTCATGGGCGCCCTGTTCGTGTTCATGCTGGCGACCTTCATCGGGCTCATGGCCATCCAGCGGGTCTCCCGCCTGCTGCACACCCCGCTCATGAGCCTCACCAACGCCATCTCGGCCATCGCCGTGGTGGGCTCCATCATCGTCGTCGGCGGGCAAGGACGCCCCGGTGTTCGTGACGGTCCTGGGCCTGGTGGCGATCTTCTGCTCGGTCACCAACATCGTCAGCGGCTTCCTGATCACCGACCGGATGCTGAAGATGTTCAAGAAGCGCGAAGGGGCCGGCAAATGAGCGCCGAGACCCTGGTCCAGCTTCTCTACCTGGTCGCCACCGGCCTGTTCATCCTGTCCCTGCGCTGGATGAGCAGTCCGGAGACGGCCCGCCGGGGCGTGTTCGCCGGGGTTGGGGCCATGGCCCTGGCGGTGGCCGGCACCCTGGCCGGGGTGGCCGCCGGGGGCGGCACCCACTACCTCTGGATCCTGCTGGCCTTCCTCGTGGGCGCCGGCGTGGGCTATCCCCTGGCCATGGTGCCCCTCACGGCGGTGCCCCAGCGGACCGCCCTGTCCCACGCCTTCGGCGGCCTGGCGGCGGGCCTGGTGGGCACCGCCAAGTTCGTGCTCTATTACGGCCAGGGCAACGCGGCGGCGCTGGCCCCGTACATGGTCATCGCCCTGGTGGCGGAGATCCTGCTCGGCTACCTGACCTTCACCGGCTCCCTCATGGCCGCCGGCAAGCTCCAGGAAGTGCACTGGATCCCCCAGCGCCCGGTCACCTACCCCGGCCAGAACGTGCTCAACCTGGGCATGTTCGTCGTGGCGGTGGCCCTGGGCGCGGCCCTGGTGGGCAACCCCCTGGCCCCGTGGGCCCCGGCGGCCTTCCTGGCGGTGATCGTCCTGTCCCTGGCCTTCGGGGTGATGCTCATCCTGCCCATCGGCGGCGCCGACATGCCCACGGTCATCTCCATCCTCAACGCCTACGCGGGCCTGTCGGCGGTGGCCATGGGCTTCGTGCTCAACAACAAGCTCCTGATCACCGCCGGGGCCCTGGACGGCAGCTCCGGCCTGATCCTCTCCATCATCATGTGCAAGGCCATGAACCGGTCCTTCGCCAACGTGCTGTTCGGCGCCTTCGGCCAGGCCCAGCCCGCCGCCGCCGGGGGCGAAGCCAAGGTGTACAAGGCGGACACGCCGGAAAGCGCCGCCCAGGTGCTGGCCCAGGCGGAGCTGGTGGTGATCGTGCCGGGCTACGGAATGGCCGTGGCCCAGGCCCAGCACCGGGTGCGGGAGCTGTACGACCAGCTGAAGAAGCGGGGGGTGGCGGTGAAGTTCGCCATCCATCCGGTGGCCGGGCGCATGCCCGGGCACATGAACGTGCTGCTGGCCGAGGCGGAGATACCTTACGACGACCTGGTGGAGATGGACACCATCAACCCCGACCTGCCCCACGCGGACGTGGCCCTGATCATCGGCGCCAACGACGTGGTCAACCCCGCCGCCCGCACCGACAAGGCCAGCCCCATCTACGGCATGCCCATCATCGACGCGGACAAGGCCCGCACCGTCTACGCCATCAAGCGCTCCAAGAACCCGGGCTTCGCGGGGATCGACAACGAGCTGTACTTCCTGGACAAGACCTTCATGCTGTTCGGGGACGCCAAGGCGGTGGTGGGGGACCTGGCCAGGCAGCTGGCGGGGGAAAGCGGGATGCACTGAGCGCGCTTCCCGCCAGGCACGGTCACAGTGCGTCCAGCACCTGCTTGCGCTTCTCCTGGTATTCCTCTTCGCTGATGAGGTTTTCCTCCCTCAGGCGCTTGAGCCCCTTGAGGCGCTGTTCCTGCCGCTCGAAGGCCGCCGGGTCCCAGGCGGGGGGGCCGGCGGGCTGGACTGCGGCCACATCCGGGGCGGGCGCCGCGGGGGCCGGAGCCGCGGCCGGGACGGGGGCGGGCGCCGCGGCCGGGGCATCCGGGAAGCCGAGCCAGTCCGGGCGCTGGCTGGTGGTTCCCGGGCCAAGGACCTGGACTTCGCCCGGGGCGGTGCGGGAGCCGAACGTGAAGGCGGGCTTTTTCTCGGTGGCGTAGTCACTCGGCCAGGAAGTCCTTGCGGGCGTCGTGGACGATCATCTGCAGGGCGCCCCCCTGGTGGAACAGGCGCACGGTGGCGGCCGTGGCCGGGTTCAGGACCGAGCCTTCGCGCCGGTAGGTGCTGAGCAGCTGCACGTCCTGGTCCGGGCCGGCCGAGGCGAAGGCCTGGCACAGAGGTTCCAGGATGGCCGCCAGCTCCTTCTGGGCGAACAAGGGGGTGTCACCGTCGGGGGCGCGGAGCTGGACGGCCCCCAGCCGGGCGGCGAGGCTCGCCCTGGCGAAGGCGGCCGGATGGTCGTTGGGGGGCGAGCCGGCCTCCCGGGGCACCAGCTTCACCCAGGTGAAACCGGCCACCTTCCATTCCTGGCGCGGAGCGGCGGCGGGGGCGGCGGCCATGGGCGCCGCGGCGGCAAGGAGGAGGAACGGCATCGACCCCGCGAGGATCAGCTTGTGCATGGGCAGCTCCTGGCCTGATGGTACCCGGGAACGCCTAGGAGTATGCCTTCAGGAAGTTCAGCACCAGGGTCTGCCCGTCAGCGCTCGACCCTGCCCATGACCTTGGCGGTGTAACGGTCCCCCACCACCATGCCGGCCAGGGCGTCCAGCTCCGCCAGGTCGGCGGAAGTCAGGCGCAGGTCCAGGGCGTCCAGGTTCTCGTCCAGGCGGCTGCGGCGCCGGGTCCCGGGGATGGGCACGATGTCCTGGCCCTGGGCCAGGATCCAGGCCAGGGCCACCTGGGCCGGGGTGGCTCCGTGGCGGGCGGCCACGCTGCGGACCACGGCCACGATGCGGGCGTTGGCCACGGCGTTCTCCTCCTGGAACCGGGGAATGTTCTGGCGGAAGTCGCTGGCGGGAAGCTCGGCGGCGCTGGCGAAGGACCCGGCCAGGAAACCCCGCCCCAGGGGGCTGAACGGCACGAAGCCGATGCCCAGCTCCCGCAGCGTGGGCAGGATCCTCTCCTCCACGCCCCGCTCGAACAGGGAGGTACTCGCTCTGCAGGGCGGCGATGGGGTGCACGGCGCTGGCCCGGCGCAGGGTCTCGGGACCGACCTCCGAAAGGCCCAGAAAGCGCACCTTGCCCTGGTCCACCAGGTCCTTCATGCCGCCCACCGACTCCTCGATGGGCACGCTGGTGTCCTTGCGGTGCAGGTAGAACAGGTCGATCACGTCCACGTTGAGCCGCTTGAGGGATTCCTCGGCCACCCTCCTGGCGTTGCCGGGCGTGCCGTTCATGCCCCCCTGGATGCCGAACTTGGTGGCCACCACCACCTGCTCCCGCCGGCCCTGGATGGCCTTGCCCACCACCACCTCGTTGGTGAAGGGGCCATAGGCCTCCGCCGTATCCAGCAAGGTCACCCCCCGGTCCAGGGCGCGCTGGATGGTGGCGATCCCTTCGGCCTCGTCGATGTCCTCGGGACGCACGTAACCGTGCGAGATGTTCATGCATCCAAGACCCACGGCCCCCACTTCCAGACCGCCGGACCCCAGCTTCCTCATCTCCATGGCACGCTCCTCGGTAACCTCAGCGAATTATAAGTCCGGGTTCGGGATTTTTCGCGCCGGCCGTGCCGGGTCGCAGGACAAGGCTGGCCAGGGCGGTAACCGGACAGCATGGCGTTGGCACTTTCACCCTTTCCGCGCTTCATCCCCCTGTGGATGAGAAAGCCATTCCGGGTGCCGCCGCGCGGCCCATCACCCCTGGCCAGGAGATATGAACCATGGAGACCAAAGTCTTGAATGCCCGCACCCGAGTGGAGAGGAGGGCCGAGCCGCCCGTCTACCGCCAGCAAGTGACCAAGGCCGTCAATCCGGCCACGTTCGAAGTGCTCGGCAGCGTTCCCATGACTTCCGAAGGCCAGATCCCCGGCTTCGTGGGCCGGGCCCGCCGGGCCGCGGCGGCGTGGGGGTCCGCCTCCTTTCCGGAACGGGCCCGGGCGCTGTCCCGCTTGCGGGACCTGATCGTGCAGCGGGCCCCGGAGCTGGCCGAGACGGTCTCCGCCGGCATGGGCAAGCCCCTGGTGGAGGCCCTGTGCTTCGACGTGGCCATGGTGGTGGAGCACCTGGAGGACTACATCGCCCACGCCGCCGACTACCTGGCGGAACAGCCGGTGGCGCTGCCCGCGGGCCTGGAGCACAAGCGCGCCCTGGTGCGCTACGCCCCCCGGGGGATCGTGGCGGTGATCTCCCCCTGGAACTTCCCGTTCGAGCTGGCCATGACCCCCGCCGTCGCGGCCCTGGCCGCCGGCAACGCCGTGCTGCTCAAGCCCACCTCCGCGGCGCCCCTGGTGGGGGAGGCCATCGAGCGCCTGTGCAACGACGCCTTCGCCGACTGGCCGGGCCTGGCCCAGGTGCTGCACGGGCCCGGCAAGCTGGGCACCTCCCTGGCGCTGGCCGATGGGGTGGACTTCGTGGCCTTCACCGGCTCCACCGGCGTGGGGCGCAAGCTGCAGGCGGAACTCTCGCACCTGCTGCGGCCCTCCCTGCTGGAGCTGGGGGGCAGCGACCCCATGATCGTGTGCGAGGACGCCAACGTGGAACGGGCCGCCCGGGCGGCGGTGTTCGGGCGCTTCTGCAACAACGGCCAGGTATGCGCGGCGGTGAAGCGGGTCTATGTGCACGCCTCGGTGGCCAAGGCCTTCATCGAGAAGGTGGTGGCCTGCGCCCGGGCCCTGCGCCTGGGCCCGTACCACGATCCCGGCACGGACGTGGGTCCCCTGGCCAACGACCGGGCCATCGGCACCTTGCGCAGCCTCCTGCACGACGCCCTGGACAAGGGCGCCAAGCTGGAGACCGGGGGGGTCCCGGCCATCCAGGCGGGCTTCTACTGGCCCCCGACCGTCATCTCCAACGTCGACCACTCCATGCGGATCATGAAGGAGGAGAGCTTCGGCCCCATCCTGCCCATCCAGATCGTCATGGATGACGAGGAGGCCATCGACCTGGCCAACGACAACGAATATGGCCTGGACGCCTACGTGTTCTCCCGGGACCTGGCCCGGGCCGACCGCATCGCCAACCGGCTCCAGGCGGGTTCCGTGGACATCAACGAGGTGATCATCAACTACACGATCCGGGACCTGCCCTTCGGGGGCATCAAGCAGTCGGGCATCAACCGCTATCACGGCCCCGCGGGCCTGCGCCTGTTCGCCGAGCCCAGGAGCCTGGTCATCGATGACGGGGTGAACGACACGGAACCCACCTGGTTCCCGTACGACCAGGCCAAGCTCCAGGCCGCCCGGGAGCGTTGCGCCGGGAGGTAGCTCCCCGGGATTGAGCGCTTGCCGCCGGGGCCCCCGGATCCCAGACTGGAAGGCCGGCGGTTGCCGGAGTCGGGAGCGGGATGGCGCAGAAGGGCGTGCTGGTGATCGCGGTGGAGCCGGAGAGCCTGGCGGAGGAGGCCGGCATCCAGGCCGGGGATACCCTCCTGGAGATCAACGGCGAGCCGGTGCTGGACCAACTGAGCTACCAGTTCCTCATCACCCAGCGGGACCAGACCGAGCTCATGTTCCAGCGCCCCGGCGGCGGGCGGGCCACCGCCTCGGTGGTCAACGGCGGCAACGGCATCGGCGTGGACCTGGCCCAGGACCAGGTGAAGGTGTGCAGGCAGAACTGCGTGTTCTGCTTCGTCCTGCAGATGCCCAAGGGGTTCCGCAAGTCCCTTTACCTCAAGGACGAGGACATCCGCCTGTCGTTCCTGTACGGGCACTTCAGCACCCTCTCCTCCAGCGACGACGCGGAGCTGGACCGCATCGTGCGGGAGCGCCTGTCGCCCATCCACGTGAGCGTGCACGCCACCGATCCGGCCGTGCGGGTGAAGGTGGTGGGCAACCCCCGGGAAGGGGACATCCTGCGCAAGATCGACCGGCTGCTGGAGGGCGGCGTGGACCTCCACACCCAGGCGGTGGTGGTGCCCGGCCTCAACGACGGCGGGGTCTGGGAGAGGACCGTGCGGGAGCTGTGGGAGCGCCGGGCGCGCCAGCAGGAAGGCCCCCGGACCGGGAAAGGCGGGGTGCTGTCCCTGTCCTGCGTGCCGGTGGGGCTCACGGCCCACCGGGACGGCCTGCCCAGCATCCCGGACGTGGACCCGGCGTTCGCCCGGGACTGGATCCGCCGCTGGAGGCCGGCGGTGAGCGAGTTCGCCCGGGACCATGGCGGCGAACCCTGGCTGCTGCTGGCGGACGAATGGTTCACCCGGGCCGGGGTGGAGGTGCCCGGGCGTTCCTTCTATTCCCAGTCCTGGGCCCAGCTGGAGAACGGGGTGGGGCTGGTGCGCAGGTTCCTGGAGCATGCCCGGCGCTTTCTGGGCCGGCCCAAGGCCCTGGGTTTCCGGGGACGCCGGGTGCTGCTGCTCACCGGGTCCAGCTTCGCGCCGGTGCTGAACCGCACGCTGGCCCGGCTGAACCGCGCCGCCGGTTCCCGCCTGCGGGCCGTGGCCGCACGCAACAACGCCTTCGGCGAGACCGTCACGGTGGCCGGCCTGCTGACCGGCCAGGACCTGTCCTACGCCGCCCACGCCGACCGCCAGGCCCACGGCGGCGACCCCCGCTGGGTGGACGCGGTGGTGGTGCCCAGCGCCAGCCTGCGGGTGCACACCGGGCCCACCGACCAGTACGTGCTGCCCGACCACGCCGAGGCCACGCCCGCCACCCAGTTCCTGGACGACATGACCCTGGCGGGGCTGGAACAGGAACTGGGCGTGCCGGTCATCCCCAGCGGCGAGAACCTGTCCCAGCTCCTGGACCATCTCCGGGAGCGGGAACGCTACCACACCGCGGGCATGAACCTGCCCCAGGGCGCCTACAACCCCTGAGCCCGGCCCGGCGGCCCGCTCAGGGCGCCTCTTCGGGCGGCTGGTACCGGCAATCCCCGAACCCGAGGACCGGGTAGCCCACGAACGGCATCAGCAGGAGCACCAGGGTCATGCGCGCCCCGTAGCCGAACCGCCGAGCCACCCCGTGGGTGGCCAGGACGGCGGCCGCCAGGTTGGCCCCGGGGACGAACAGCCAGATCCACCACCAGCCCGGCTTGCCGCCCACCCGGCAGAACACCGCGAACCCGTACACCGGCACCAGGGCCGCCCACCAGGGTTGCCCGGCCTTCTCGAACATCTTCCAGACGGAGGCCCAGGTGACCGTGAGAAGGATGGTAGCCAGGAGGATTCCTAATTTATGGTGCATAACTCTGACCCGCCGTCGCAGGTCAATATGCGATCGAAAAAAATATAATCAATTAATTTTTTCGACGTTCACGGCTGAGGCCTGTAGACGCTGTCCCCGAACCCCAGGATGGGCATGGCCACCACCGGAATGAAGATCTGCAGCACGGTCATGCCCGCCCCGAAGCCGAAGTTCCGGGACACCCCATGGGCCACCAGGACCATGAACACGATGTTCACCACCGGAATCAGCAGCAGGATGCACCACCACCCGGGCTTGCCGGCCACCCGGCTCAGCACCACCAGGTTGTAGATGGGGATGATGGCGGCCCATCCGGGCTGGCCGGCCTTTTCGAAGACCCGCCACACCGAGGCGGCCATGAGCACGACTATGGCAAGCCAGACCACACAGCCCAACGCGGCGCCCATGGGCAATCTCCTTGGATTTGCCAACTACTATGGAACCGGCCGTGCAGATGTCAATGAAGGGCCTGGCCCAGGCAGCAGGGACACCGCCACCTTGATCTCCCCGCCGTCCCGGCCGTCCCATCCGGGCCTGGCCGCGGTCTCCCGGCGGGCCTGGTCCGAGGCCAGGCGGACCTGGTCCAGCACGTCCACCACCCGCTGCCAGGACTGGTCCCCGTCCACCTTCAGGAACACCCGGCGCAGGCCCGCCGGCTGCAGCTGCACCACCGGCACCAGGGCGGCGGCCAGGGCCCCCAGCTGGATGGGGGCCTGCTGCAGGGCCAAGGCGCCCCGGCCGTCCAGGGTCACCACCAGGGGCGGGTTGCGGGGATCCACGGCCGGCGGGACCGCGGTGCGCACCACCTGGGGCAAGGCCACCGTCAGCGCCTTGGTGAGGCCGGGCACCAGCACGATGAAGACGATCAGCAGCACCAGCACGATGTCGATGAGCGGGGTGACGTTGATGTCGGACTTGGCCCGGCCCCGGGGGGCGCCTGCATCCATGTCAGGCTCCCTCCCGCCGGTCTTCCCGGGTCGCCACCGACGCCTCCACCGCCCCGGCTTCCCGGCACACCTGCAGGAGGCTGTCCACCTGCCGGAAGGGCAGGTCCAGGTCCGCCTTGATGAACACCCTGGGATCCCCGGACGCCACGTGCGCCTGCACGAACGCCCCCAGCCGGGCGCGCCCGGCCGCATCCCCCAGGTCGAAAGCCAGCGCGCTGCCCTGCCCGTCCTTGCCCTCCCGGCCTTCCACCTGCACCGGCCCGGCCCCGGTCACCTGGCCCGCCGGGTTCCGGCGCGCCGCCAGGATCAGGGTCAGGGGCGGCCCCTGGCGCCCCCGCCCCGGGGGCACGCTGTGCCGGGCCGCCGGCAGGCGCACGGCATGGCTCACCGCCGGGGTGATCACGATGAAGACGATGAGCAGCACCAGGACGATGTCCACCAGCGGAGTGACGTTGATGTCCGCCTTCATCGCGGGTCTCCCGGGGGCCGGTCCTCCTGGGCGCGGCTCTCCCTGCGGATGAACTCGTCCACCATCTGGGAGGCGGCGTTGCTGATCCGGGTGGCCATGCGGTCCTGCTGGGCGGTGAAGTAGTTGTAGATCCACACCGCCGGGATGGCCACCAGCAGCCCCAGGGCCGTGGTGGCCAGGGCCTCGCCGATGGATCCGGCCAGGGCGTTGATGTCCCCCGCCCCCTGGGTCTTCAGGTCCGAGAACACCCGGATGATGCCGATCACCGTGCCCAGGAGGCCGATGAACGGCGCCAGCGCGCCGATGGTGGCCAGGGAGAGCATGCCCTTGCGCAGCAGGTCCCCCACCTCGGCGCTGCCCCGCTGGATGGCCCGCTCCACCGGCTGGATCACGTCATGGCCGCCCCGGGAGGCCTGGAGCTGCTTCTCGTACTGGAAGATGTCCAGCCCGTGGCGCAGCACCAGGGCCACGTGGCTGCGGGGGTGGCCTATGGCCGATTGTTTGGCTGCCTCGAAGTCCCCCTGGCGCAAGGCCGCCATGAACTGCTTGAGAAAAGGGCGGGAGGCAGCGTGGCTCTGGGCGTACACGAAGCCCCGCTCCACCGCGATGTAGATCTGCAGGGCCAGCAGGAACAGCAAAAGGCAGATGATGCCCTTGTTGGGAAGCGAAGCGCCGGCCCAGATGGCCCCGGGACCGAAGCCGGGCCCGCCGCCTTCGGCCAGGGCCAGGCAGAGGGGGGGTCCGATGCGGGCTGGGACGAGGAGCGGCAGCATGGTTTCAGTTTATTCACTTCAACCTGAAGGGCATGTCAAGTTGGAACCGGGCGGCCGTGGGTTTGCCGTTTTCAAGGTGGGGCTTGAACTTCATGGCCCGGGCATAGGCTTCGGCGGTGGGGCGCAGCGCATAGGGGCCCGACAGGGCGCGGACGCTGATGGGAATCCCGTCGGTGCCGACCAGGATTGCCACGATCACCGTACCCTGGATTCCGGCGCTCCGGGCCAAGGGTGGATAGTCCGGCGGAGGGGGCTGCTCCCGCACTTGCACCAGGCTGAAAGGCAGATCCACGACCCGGCCGCGGCCCCCTGCGGCCTCCCCTGCCCCAGGCCCGGACCCGGGGCCCGGCCCGCCGCCGGTCCCGCCCCCGCCCCCGCCGCCTCCAGGCCCGCCGTAATCGCGGGAATGGTCCTCCCTGGGCAAGGCCTCGGGGACCGCGTCCGGCACCGCCTGGCTGTCCAGGTCCGGCGGGAGCGGTTGGGGCATGGGCGTGGGCGGGGGGGCGCCGCGGGGGCCGGGGCGGGAGGTTCCGGCCGGGGTGCCGGCGCCGGGACCCGGGCTCCCCCGGCGGGCACGCGGACCGGGGCTTCGGGGCCCTCCTGGAGCACCAGGGCCACGGTCCCGGGAGGTTCCACGCCCGGGTTGGCCCGGCGCCCCAGGAGCGCCGCCAACCCCGCGCACAGCGCCACCACCGCCACGGTCACCGGCACGGTCGCCCAGGGGCTGGCCCCGGCCACGGCCCGGTTGCCCTCGCCCAGGGAGGAACGGTAGACCCGGTCTTCAAGGGTCTCCCGGAGGGGATCGGCGGCTGGCGGCGGGGCCAGGGGTGCGCTCATGGGTCTCCAGACGCGCGGGCGATGGATCCAAGCGGTTACCATGACAAATCCCCGCAAGGCCGTCAAGCACGGGACCGGAGCCTCGCCGCCACCATGTCGTCTATCTTTTCCAGGTTTCACCAGGACGCCGCGGGCGCCCCCGGCACCCCCGCCCGGGCCGGGCACTTCCAGACCGCCCACGGCCGGGTCCAGACTCCGGCCTTCATGCCGGTGGGCACCCAGGGCACCGTCAAGGGCCTCACCCCCGCCCAGCTGGCGGAGATCGGCCCCCAGGTGATCCTGGGCAACACCTACCACCTGGGCCTGCGCCCCGGGGACGAGGTGGTGCGGGACCTGGGCGGTCTGAACGCGTTCATGGGCTGGCCCGGCCCCATCCTCACCGATTCGGGCGGCTTCCAGGTGTTCTCCCTGGCCGCCCTGCGCAAGATCAAGGAAGAGGGCGTGGCCTTCCAGAGCCACATCGACGGCTCCGCCCACTTCCTGTCTCCGGAACGGAGCATGGAGATCCAGCGCAACCTGGGCTCGGACATCGTCATGGCCCTGGACGAGTGCCCTCCGGGGCGCCTGGAGCGTGGCCCCCTGGAGCAATCCATGGCCCGCACCACCCGCTGGCTGGCCCGGTGCCGGGCCGTCACCCTGGACGAACACCAGGGGCTGTTCGCCATCAACCAGGGGGGCACCCACCTGGACCTGCGCCTGCGCCACCTGGAGGAGATCCTGGAGCTGGACGCCCGGACCCCGTTCCAGGGCGTGGCGGTGGGCGGGCTGAGCGTGGGGGAGCCCAAGGAGGAGATGAACGCCTTGTTGGCCGACTTCGTGCGCCACCTGCCCGCGGACCGCCCCCGCTACCTCATGGGCGTGGGCACCCCCGAGGACCTGCTGTTCGGCATGGAGCAGGGGGTGGACCTGTTCGACTGCGTCCTGCCCACCCGGGAGGCCCGCCACGGCACCCTGCTCACCTCCCGGGGCCGGGTGAAGATCAAGAACGCCCGCCACCGGACCTCCCGGGAGCCTTTGGATCCGGAATGCAACTGCTATACTTGCAGGATCTTCACCCGCGCCTACCTGCACCATCTGTTCCGGGCCGGGGAGATGTTGGCATCAACACTAAACAGTATCCACAACCTGAGCTACACTGTTGGGCTCACCCGCGCTGCGCGGCAGGCCATGCTCGGGGAAAATTTCCCCGCCTTCGCCCGCCGCACGACAGAAAATTGGCAGATAGAGGAGTCTTAGATGAACGTGGTGCTACTCATGCAAGCAGGCCAGAACAGCCCCTTGCCGACGATCCTGCTCTTCGGCGGCATGGCGGCGCTCTTCTATTTCCTCCTCATCCGGCCCCAGAACAGGGCCCGCAAGGCGATGGAGGAGCGCCTGAGCAAGCTCAAGGCCGGGGATGAAGTGCTCCTCTCCGGTGGCCTCTACGCCACCATCGACCGGGTCGAGGACAAGAACATCTACATCAAGCTGGGGACCAACCTGGTGAAGGCGCGCCGGAACGCGGTCGTCGCCCTGGCCAATGAACCCGCTCCCGAGCGTAACTGATCCTGGATCCCGTTTCATGCCGAGGGCGGGGCGTCGCTGTCCCGCTCTCCTTGCGTAGGAGTTCTTTTGTGACCAAGCGGAGCCTGTGGCGTCTCACGGTGACCCTCCTGATCTGCGGCGCCTGCGCGTACTTCTTCATCCCCCTCGCCAAGATCCGCCTGGGCCTCGATCTCAAGGGCGGCGTCCACTTCGAGCTGGAAGTCCAGGGCAACGAGGCCCTGGAGGCGGACCTGCGCGACACCCGCGACCGGCTCCAGGACCGCCTCCGGGACAAGGGCTTCCCGAGCGCGGTGATCAAGCTGGAAGGCAGCGCGCTGCATGCGGAGGGCGTGCCCTCGGACCAGCGTCCGGCGGCTGAGAAGATTCTCCAGGGCTTCTACGGCTATGACGCCAACTTCACCTCGACCGGCTTCACCCTCACCCAGACGGCCGCCTACCAGAAGTCCCTCAAGGACGACGCCAACAAGCGCGCCCTTCAGATCATCGAGAACCGCGTCAACCAGTTCGGCGTGGCCGAGCCGGAGATCACCGCCACCGGGGCCGAAGGCAACCGCATCGTGGTGGAGCTGCCGGGGGTGGGCGACGCCGAGCGGGAACGCATCAAGGGCCTGCTCACCACCCCCGGGCGCCTGGAACAGCGCCTGGTGGCCAAGCAGGATCCCACCCAGGGCCGGGGCTTCCCCACCCGGGAGGCGGGCCTGGCCTACTTCCATGGCACCCTGCCCGACAATACCGAACTCCTGCCTGAACCCCTGGGCGAGCGGGAAATCCGGGAAAAGGGCCTTACTCCGCCCAAGCCCGGCGAGCCGGAGATGATCCGCCGCTGGGTGCTGGTGGAGGAGAAGGTCTATGTGGACGGCGCCGACATCGTCCGGGCCGACCCGGCCATCGACCCCACCACCGACATGCCTGAGATCCGTTACACCCTCAACAAGAAGGGTTCCGACGATTTCGCCACCCTGTCCGGCATCGCGGCGGACGAGCAGCGGCTCATCGCCATCGTCCTGGACCGGAAGATCGTCAGCACCCTCACCTGCCGGGAGAAGATCCTGGGCGGTTCGGTGCGCATCACCGGGCGCTTCACCAAGGCCGACACCGAGGACTTCGCCCTCAAGCTCAAGAGCGGCGCCATGCGGGCCAGCATGAAGTTCCTCGAGGAGCGGGCCATGGGCCCCAGCCTGGGCGCCGACTCCATCCACGCCGGCGTGCGGGCCTCCCTGATCGGGTTCATCACCATCATCTGCTTCATGGTGTTCTACTACCGGTGGTCCGGGTTGAACGCCATCGTCGCCCTGACCGTGAACATCATCGTCATGCTGGGCCTCATGGGCTCCTTCCACGCGGTGATCACCCTGCCCGGCATCGCCGGCTTCGCCCTCACCATCGGCATGGCCGTGGACGCCAACATCCTCATCTTCGAGCGCATACGCGAGGAGCTGGGGAACGGCAAGTCGGTGCCCGGAGCCATCCAGGCGGGCTTCGACCGGGTGTTCTGGACCATCGTGGACAGCCACGTGACCCAGCTGTTCGGCGCCCTCCTGCTGTTCATCTTCGGCACCGGGCCGGTGAAGGGGTTCGCCGTGACCCTGACGGTGGGCGTGTGCGCCTCCCTGTTCACCAGCATCTACATCAGCCGTTTCATCTACGACTGGGTCCTGGAGCGCCATCCCGGGACCAAGACCCTTTCCGTGTAGGCGGGCCGACCCCATGAAAGTCTTCGAACACATTCCGCACATCGATTTCATGAAGTACAAGGGGATGGCCCTGGCCATCTCCTGGGGGATCATCCTGGTCTGCTTCCTGTGGATCCACCCCTGGAAAGGCACCGGAGCCCACGTGAAGCTGGGCATGCAGTTCACCGGCGGCATCGACATGATGGTGGCGTTCAAGGGCGAGGTGCCCCAGGACCAGGTGCGCACCGCCCTCTACGACGGCGGGGTGCGGGACGCGGCGGTGGTGGCCTACACCGACAAGCCCGGCACCAGCGTGTTCTCCATCAAGGTCAAGGCCAGGAAGGGCCAGGACGAGAAGGACTCCAGCGCCCAGATCGACCAGATCACCAACGCCCTCAAGCACATGGACGCCACCGCCAAGAGCGACCACCGGGCCGACCTGAACACCGAGAGCGTGGGGGCGATGCTGGACACCTGGACCAAGACCAACCCCCTGGGCGTGCAGGGGGACGACGACGCCCTGCGCCAGGCGTACGAGCCGTGGGTGACCAAGGTCACCAAGGCCCGGGAGCAGTACAGCCCCATGTCCTCGGTACTCCCAGCTGCCCCCGGACCTTCCGCCCCAGCTGCGCTCGAGCATCGAGAAGACCTACCGCCTGGGCACCCTGTCCATCCTCAAGAACGAGAGCTTCTCCCCGTCCATCTCCGGCGAGTGGACCTGGAAGACCCTCAAGGCGGTGATGTGGGCCATGGGCGCCATCCTGGTGTACGTGATCTTCCGGTTCACCGTGAGCTTCTCGGTGGGCGGCATCGTCGCCCTGATCCACGACATCCTCATGGCCCTGGGCCTGTTCTGTTTCTTCGGCTTCGAGTTCTCCGTGCCGGTGGTGGCCAGCTTCCTGATCCTCATGGGCTATTCAATGGCCGACACCATCGTGGTGTTCGACCGGATCCGGGAGAACAGCCACAAGCCTGAGTACCGCCGGGTGACCATCGAGAAGCTGGTGAACGATTCCATCAACCAGACCCTGAGCCGGACCATCCTCACCAGCCTGTCGGTGCTGTTCGTGGCGTTCTGCCTGTTCGCGTGGGGCGGCCACGCCCTGCGGGACCTCAGCTTCCCCATCTTCATCGGGGTCATCACCGGCACCTACAGCTCCATCTTCATCGCCAGCCCCGTGGTGGTCTACTGGGACCACTGGTTCGGCGGCAAGGACAAGCTCAAGCAGCACGCCCACGCGCGGACCTGAGTTCGGCCGGGGCGTCCGGGTCCCGACCGGGCGGCAGGCCCGCCGTACGGGTGCCGCGGGTACGCGCCGCCACACCGTTGGTGGTGGTGAATCGGAGTGCGCGCACTCCGATTCACCACCACCGGCCGTCGAGCCGCATCGGACCTTGGGATCGGTGATTTACGAGCAGGTTTGAAGGCGTCTGGCTGGCTGGGCTTGGCGAATCCGCTTGGCCTGGCCGGCATGGAAGGACCTGTGAAGTTTGGGGAAGCGATTCCCGCAATCCGCCTCGAAGTTACCGATACCTGTCGTTCTCCGGTCGGCCCCGGCGAGCAGGCGAGTGCTTCGTCAGACCGCGCGCAGCGCGGCCTGACGAAGCCGAGCAACGGTGGGGCGGCGCGACGCCCGGGAACCCGGACGACGGACCTGCCGCCGACCGGGACCCGGACCTAGTCTTCTTCCACCCGCTTCACCAGTTTCGCCGCCGGGGTGGAGCGGGGCTGGTGGGTGGTGCCTTTCCAGACGTAGCGGGTGCCCCGCTTCTGGCCCTGCTTGACTATTACTCCTTCATCTTCCAGTTCCGAGAAGAACCGGCGCAGGGTGGCGGGGGCCCAGTCGCAGGACTTGAGCCCCAGTTCCTCCTGGGCCTGAAAACTGGAGAGGGCGCCCTGGAACTGAAGCGTTTTCACTAATTGGGCCTTGAGATCCGAGAGCTCGACCTTGGAGCGCCGGGGTTTGGTCTTGAAATCCGCCATGGGTTCCTGGGGCGGGGGCGGGGTGGCCGCCGGCTTGGGCTGGGCCGGGGGCGGGGGCGGGGGCTCCGGAGGTGGAGGCGCCTCGGCCCGGCCACCCGCCTCGAATAGTAACCCTCCATCCAGGAGCATATCCGCATCTTCAGGCTCGAAAAAAACCACCACGGACCCGGGCGAAAAGCCAGCGTTATGCAAAGCCGAAATGACCCGGTCCCCGATCCGCTTTTTCTGGTCCGTGGAAAGTCGGGGCGACTTTATGTGAACGGACGGCATAGACACTCCTTTAACAAGGGGGTAATTCAATCTAATCTGTATTATGTGGGAGGGAAACTCTTTTTGCCCCGCCCAACTATCCTTTCCCTCAGGGAGATCTCATGTGTCCCATACCGTCCGGCCCAGCAAAGGCGCATACGGCTGAAGCTCATCGGTTCGAGGCTTATCTGCGCAGCAAGAAACTGAAGCTAACGGGCGAGCGGATGGAGATCCTGGCGGCTGTCTTTCAGAAAAACGCTCATTTTGATGCTGAAGAATTGCATGGGGAATTAAAACACCATGGCCGGGACATCAGCCGGGCGACCGTCTACCGGACCCTGGATCTCCTGGTGCAATGCGGACTTGTACGCAAGAGCAGTCTTGGCTCCAGCCACGCCAACTACGAGGCCGCCCACGAGGATGAACACCACGACCATCTGATCTGCCTGAACTGCAATAGAGTCATTGAGTTCTATCGCCCGGACCTGGAGCGCCTGCAGGAGGAGATCTGCCAGGAACGGCAGTTCAAGCCCCTGCACCATAGCCTGCAGATATTCGGTCTCTGTGCCAATTGCCTGGACAAGGCCGACGACTCCACCATCCAGCACCGGGTGGCCCAGATCCACACCTGATCAGGCTCATCCCTGATACAGGGTCCAAGTCCGCGCCCGCGGGCCGGTGGTAGAATCGGCCATGCAACAGCTCACCCTCGAGGACATCCAGCGCCTGCCCAAGACCGACCTGCACGTCCACCTGGACGGCAGCCTGCGCATTCCCACCATCCTGGAATTGGCCGCGCAACAGGGGGTGCAGTTGCCCGGGGACACGGTGGAGACCTTGCGCCCCTACGTGGAGGTGGGCGACGACTGCGCTTCCCTGGTGGATTACCTGAAGGCCTTCGACGTGTCCCTCGCGGTGATGCAGACCCACGACGCCCTGGTGCGCACCGCCTTCGAACTGGCCGAGGACGCCGCCCGGGAGAACGTCCGCTACATGGAGGTGCGCTACAGCCCCATCCTGCACCAGCAGAAGGGGCTGACCCTCTACCACGTGGTCCAGGCGGTGCTGGAAGGCCTGGCGGCGGCGGAGAAGCGCTATCCCATCCGCACCGGGGTGATCCTGTGCGGCATCCGGCACATCGGACCGGACCTCTCCAACCGGCTCGCGGACCTGACCGTGGCCTTCAAGAACAAGGGCGTGGTGGGCTTCGACCTGGCCGGAGCCGAGGAGGACTTCCCGGCCAAGAAGCACCGGGAGGCCTTCAGCCGGGTCTTGTCCAACAACATCAACTGCACCCTGCACGCGGGCGAAGCCTACGGCCCCGAAAGCATCCACCAGGCCATCCACCTGTGCGGGGCCCACCGCATCGGCCACGGGGTGCGCCTGATCGAGGACGGGGACCTGCTGAACTACGTGAACGACCACCGCATCCCCCTGGAGTGCTGCCCGTCCTCCAACGTCCAGACCAAAGCCGTGAGCCGGCTCGAGGAACACCCCATCCGACTGTTCTACGACCTGGGGCTGAGGGTGACCGTGAACACCGACAACCGCATGGTGACCCGGACCACCGTGAGCGAGGAATACCAGAGGCTGCACGACGTGCTGGGCTTCACCCTGGAGGAGATCAAGGAACTGATCATCATGGGGTTCAAGAGCGCCTTCCTGCCGTACGCCATCAAGCGGGCCATGCTGGCGGACGTGGTGACGGAACTCAAATCCTTCACTCCAGGAAGCCTGGACAGCAAGAAGGAGCGCCTTTAACCCCGGCGGTTGCGATGCTGTTCCCGGTCGACCGGGTGGGTGCCGACCGTGTCGTGCCGGGAAAGGGCTGGCTTCGCCCGAACGTCAGGTATATAGTTGATTCAAGAGGTCGGAAAAATCCCATGTTGAACCGGTTTGCCGAATTCCTCGACTGCCAGGAACGGGTCCTCCTCACCACCCACGAGAATCCCGATGGGGACGGGATGGGCGCCATGGTGGGCCTGGCCCATTACCTGCGGGGCATCGGCAAGGCGGTGCGGATCGTGGTGGCGCCGGGCCTGCCTCATTTCTTGCAGTTCATGGATCCCCATGGCTGGGTCGAGCCGTTCCAGCCCCAGGGGACCCACCGGGACCTGGCCTCCTGGCCGGACGCCTGGGTCCTGGTGGACGCCTCGGAACCCCTCCGCCTGGGGCCCATGCATGCCCTTTTCCAGGCCAGTGGCGCGCGCAAGGCCTGCCTGGACCATCATCTCAAGGAGGCGCCCCAGGGATTCGATGAGGAGTTCACCGACCCTGCCGCCAGCGCCAGCGCCGAACTGGTGTTCGACCTGGCGGTGCGCCGGCTGCCCCTGCCCCTGCCCCTGCCCATGGCCGAGGCCCTGTATGCCGGCGTGGTGGACGACACGGGCAACTTCCGCTTTTCCAACGCCACCCCCAAGGTGCACCGCCTTGCCGCCGACTTGATCGAGCAGGGCGTGGACCCGGCCCGGATCTACCAGGACCTCTACCACCAGGGCCGCCCTGGGAAGCTGCGGATTTCCGGGCGGGCCTTCGACGGCATGGCCCTGCTGGGAGAGGGGCGTTATGCCCGCCTGAGCGTAGCCGAGGCGGATTATGCCCAATGCGGGGCCGACCACGACGACCTGGAGGGACTGGTGAACCGGCCCCTGGAACTGCGCGGGGTGGAGGTGGCGGCCCTGCTCCATGAACTGGCCGACGGGCGCATCAAGGCCAGCCTCCGGTCCCGGGGGCGGGTGGACGTGAACGCGGTCTGCCGCCGATTCGGCGGCGGCGGCCACCGCCTGGCCTCGGGCGCCAAGCTGGACGGCCCCATGGCCAAGGCCCAGGCGGACCTGGACCAGGAAGTCCTGGCGCAGATCGCCGCCGACTGTACCTAGGAATCGATCAGCTTGACCGGGCGCCCCCGGCCGCCCGGAGAATGGCAGTATACTTTTCCATCGAGAGACTTTCCTGTTGGATGACCGATGTCCCCCAAAGACAGCAGCAGCGCCCCCCACCTGGAAGACCTGGGCCCCGATTCGCCCCTGGAGGTGGTCACCCGCCTGGAGACCGAGTCGGTGCCCTTCGTGGCCAAGGCGAACGTGCCCTCCATCTTCGGCAAGTTCGTGGTGTACGGCTTCCTGGAAAAGCTCACCGGCAAGGAGCACATCGCCATCGTGGCCGGGGAGATCGATGCCCGCAAGCGCATCAACGTGCGCATCCACAGCGAGTGCTGGACCGGCGACGTGATGGGCAGCCTGAAGTGCGACTGCCGGGCCCAGCTGGAGGCGGCCTTGAGCTTCATCGGCGAGAAGGGCGGGATCGTCCTGTACCTGCGCCAGGAGGGCCGGGGCATCGGCCTGCTCAACAAGCTGAAAGCCTATGCCTTGCAAGAACAGGGGTTCGACACGGTGGAAGCGAACCACCAGCTGGGTTTCGCCGATGACCTGCGCACCTACGAGTCGGCTGTGGAGATGCTGCGCTTCTTCGGCATCCACAAGGTCCGCCTGCTCACCAACAACCCGAGGAAGATCAAGGCGCTGGAGGATTCGGGGATCCATGTGCAGCGGGAAGCCCACCAGCTGGCCTCGAACCCGTACAACCTGCGCTACCTCCAAACCAAGGCCAACAAGTCCGGGCACATGCTCGATTTCAAGGAAGACCCGGCGCTTTAGTCTGATGGCCGGCCTGGTCGTTGTCGGCCGCCCGTGCCCGCGGACGGTCGACGACGGTGTCGCGGTCGGCCGGGAGCCGGGGTTCGGGTCCTGGCGAACACTAGCCCCCTGAGCACGGTGTCGAGGGGGGAATGGAAGTGGAACATGCCGATCTCCTGGGCTGTCCCGGCCGAGGGCTGGAACGCAGGGAAAGATAATTCTATAAATTATTAAATCAAGAGGGCAGAGTTTTTCTTTTCCCCGGGGAACCCGGCGGGTGTTCCCCGCATGCCTGGCTATGTATTAACTATTTGACGGAGGTCCTGGAGGTGCCTGACACCGGTTGTTTCGGCCGTTTGGCCACGGCGTGGGTCCTGGCGACCCGCGTCGGCTTGGCCCTGGTCCTGGGGAGCGCTCCCGGCCTGGTTCCGTTGCTGGCCGGACCTGGGTTCACGGAGGCCGGCCCAGTGTCCGGGGCCATGACCGTGACGGTCATGGGCCAGGAGATCAAGGTGCACTTGACCTTCCACAACCCCACCCGGAACGTGGTGTGGCTCGAGAAGATCGAGGAGGGCCAGGCACCGGCCCGGGCCGAGTTCGAGATCCGCACGGATGGCCGCCTGGTGCCCTACCAGGGCCCCACGCCCAAGCGCCCGCCCTTCACCAGGAATGATTTCTTCAAGCTGGAGCCTGGCCAGACCTACAGGCGGGAAATCGCCATCGACGATCTGTACAACTTCCCGGAGGGGGACCACACCTACGTGGCCACCCACGGTTTCCTCACCTGGAACGACAAGACCCGGGAAGCGAGGTACCGCCACTTGAAACCGGTGCGGTTCACCTACGCCCGGTGACGCCCCCTCATTCGTCCCGGCGGGGCAGCAGCAGGCTGCGCTGCACCCGCTCCAGGTTGCCGTGCAGGCGCACCTGCTTCCAGGCCAGCACCATGGCGTAGCCCAGCCACACCCAGAGCAGGCGGGGGTCGCAGGGGGTGCGCTTGAGGGGCTCCAGGCCGATGTCCACCAGCAGGCCGTTGAGGAACCAGACCACCACTCCGAAGGCGATCAGCAGGTGGCCCCAGCGGATCCAATAGGGGCGCAGCCCTTCCTTGGTCTTCCAGCGCAGCAGCAGCCAGCGCTCCACGAGGGGGCTCTTGGCCTCGGCGAAGTTCAAGGCCACCAGCTGGTCCACCAGCTGGGCGTAGTGGTGCACCTTGAGCTCGTTCAGCTCCTCTTCGGCGTTCACCTTGCGCAGCTGGGCCGAACGGATCTTGCCGATGCACTCCTCCCAGGGCGCCTCCTCCCGGCGCAGGGCCAGGTGCAGGCGCACCAGGCCCACCCACAGGAGGGCCTGGTACAGCAGCACCCCCCACAGGGACAGGCCTTGCCAGCCGTGGGACCGGACCAGCTCGAGGAACCGGGTGATATCCATCGCCTCAGCCCCGCTGCATCCGGTCCATCCACTGGAGGACCTCCGGGTCGATCTCCTGGCCCAGGCGGATGGCTTCGTTCAGGTCCTTCAGGCCGGCGGCCAGCTCCCCGCGCTTGAAGTGGACGAAGGCCCGGTCCCGGTACGGCAGGCATTCCCCGGGGGACAGCAGCACCATGTGGGTGGAGGTCCACAGCGCCTCGTCCCAGGTGCGGGCGCGCAGGTAGCGTACGTGGAGGTTGCGCACCAGGCGCACCAGGATGGCCCGGTTGGACACCGGCAGCAGCATGGCGGGGTCGAAGGCGGCCCGGCCGCCGGTGGCCCGTTCCACCAGATGCGCGGCCCCCTCTTCCCCCAGGGGACGGCCGCCGTTGAAGGGGTCGAAGTACAGGATGCCCACGTCCGTGCGCAGCCCGGTGATGAAGTGCCCTGGGAGGGCCACCCCCACGGGCTGGAATCCCAGGCGCCGGGCCACGTCCATCCACAGGATGGAGAGGGTGATGGGCAGGCCGCGCCGGCGGCCGATGACCATGGGGATGGCGGCGTTGGCCGGGTCGTCGTAGGTGTCCTGGTCCCCCCGCAGCCCCAGGTCCTGGAACAGGTACCGGTTGAGCTGGTCGATGGCGCCGTGGAAGCTCCAGGGCAGCGGCATGCGCCCGGCCAGGTCGTGGATCCAGCCCTCCACCACCGCCAGGGTGGGCGCCGGGTCCGGGTCCTCCAGCATGGGGCCCACCGCCAGCACCGCCCCGGTTAGCAGCTGGTCGCACTGGGGATCCTTGAGCAGGTACTCGTGCAGGGACATGCTCACCCCCTCCGGCGCAGGAAGGAGCGCACCGCCAGGGCCGCCACCGCCGCCCCGGTGGCCACCCACAGCCAGGTGACCCAGGTGTGTCCGGCATCTTCCATCCTGGCTTTCTCCTCGGCCTTGCGGGCGTTCTCCGTCCAGGATAGCTGTCCCTGGACCTTGCGGGCCTGGGCCACCGCGTCCTTCCCGGACTGGCGGGTGGAGTCCAGCTCCTTGCGGGTCTCCTCGTCCCCTTCCCCCTGGGCCTGGAGGTAGGCCGCGGGCACCGCCCTCCGGCCCCGGCGCGAGGCGGTCCGGGGGTGATGGCGGGTCCAGGCGGCATGGGCCGGGCGGGGGCTGGGGTCGTCGTCGTTGGAATCCCAGCCGTCCTCGTCCTCGTACAGGTCCTCGGCCAGGTTCTGCACGTCGTCCCGCAGAGCCTGGATGTCCTCGTGCTGGCGCTGGAGCATGCTGCCGTGGACCCAGAGCAGGCCCACCTGGGCGGTCAGGAGCAGGACGATGCTGACGCTCAGCCACCGGGGTAACGCGGGAACGGGGTTGGGTTGGCTCATGCGCGGTCTCGGGAAAGGATGAAGAGGGTGCGGTCATCCCGGTTCTGGGCCTCGTAGTCCGCCACATCGCGGAAAACGGCCTCGCAGGCGGCCTTGGCCGAGCCGGTGGGCCAGAGGCCCTGGATTCTGGCAATGAGCCGGGGCAGTGCGTAGAGTTCCCCGTCCTTGTTCATGGCTTCGGTCAGACCGTCACTGTACATCACCAGCCACTGCCCTGGCAGCAAATGCCCTTCCACAACCTGCCAAACCCCCGGGGTGGACGGGCGCAGCCCCAGGCCCCGCCCCCGGGAGGGGATTTCCCGGGCGTCCTGGGGGGCCGGCCCGCCGATGAGCAGGATCGGCGGATGCCCGGCCCGGGCCGCCTGGAACCGTCCGGAAGCCTCCCACTCGAGCAGGGAGATGGTGAGGAAGTCCTTGGGCCCCAACAAGTCGGTCAAAGTCTTGTCCAGCTCCGGGAGGATCCGGTCAAAGGCCAGGTTGTCTTGCTGGGCGGCGAAGTTCAGCAGGGCGGTGGCCTGGCTCATGTACAGGGCGGCCGGAAGCCCCTTGCCGCTCACGTCCCCCACCGCCGCCAGATGCCGTCCGGAGGGGCGCCGCCCCACCCAGAGCAGATCCCCGCCGGTCTCCAGGGCCGGGACCAGGCGCAGGGCCGCCTGGAATCCGTCCAGCTCCGGCGGCCGGGAAGGAATGAGGCTCTGCTGGATCAGCCGGGCGGTCTGGAGTTCCTGCTCCAGGCGGCCCTGGTCCAGCATGCGCCGGTGCAGCAGGGCGGTCTCCAGCAGCTGCCCGGTGGCGATGGCCGCTTCCCGCAGCAGCTCCCGGTCCTCCCGGCCGTAGTTCAGTTCCGCGTACTTGCCCCCCAGCACCAGGGCCGCGTACGGCTGGTCGCTGACCAGGATCAGGGCCAGCACCTGGGCCTCCAGGGCGTCCAGGTGGGTCCGCAGCCCCGGGTCCTGGGCCCGGACCCATTCGGCCTCGTCGCTCTGCAGGCCCAGGACCAGCTCCCGGTCCTCCCGCGCGTGGCGCAGCAGGGCCTGGGGCAGGCGCAGGATGGGCCGCTCGCCCCGGGGCGGGCTGTCCCGGCGCCCCACGTCCGAATCGGTGCTGGGCAGGGGCGGGAGCCGGAATCCGTCCGCCTCCGCCGGCAGGAGCAGCAGCAGGTGGGGCCGGTAGGCGGCGCGCAGGGACTCGGCCAGGACCTCCAGGATGTCCTCCTCCGAGAACCGCTTGCGGGTCTCCCGCAGGCTGCCCAGGATGGTCTCCCGGGCGGTGTTCCAGTCCCGGCGGAAGATCCGGCGCAGGGCCTGGATCAGGTAGCGCAGCAGCCAGCCCATGGGCAGGGCCGCCAGGCCCGCCAGGACTCCCGCCCATCCGGCCGGGACCACCTGCATGCCTTCCCCGAACAGGATCGCCAGGCCTCCCAGGTAGCCCGCCAGGAGCAGTCCCAGGACGATGAAATAGGAGACCCAGCGCAGGATGGCCCGGCGCACGTCGAAAAAGCCGTGGCGGAACACCGCGTAGGCGAAGGAGAGGGGCAGCAGGGGCAGGGGCGCGTAGAAGATCCAGCTGCCCCGGGCGAACGCCAGGCTCCGCCCGGGACTGGGCAGGAGCAGGAAGCGGTACAGGAGCAGGTCGGCCAGGACCAGGGAGGTGAGCAGGAGCGCCGGGAACAGCGCCCGGCGCTTGCGGATGCGCTGGCGCCGGGTGCCGGCCCAGAACAGGGCCAGGCCGGCCAGGGCCGCCAGGGGTGCGAAGGCGGCGAACAGCGCCGCCACCGGCGGCCAATCCAGCACCCGCAGGAGCCCCTGGACCCCGGCGGCCCGGTCCCAGACCCGCAGCAGGATCCTGGCCATCACCAGGAAGGCCCCGCCCAGGGAGCAGCCGTACAGCGCCCGCAGGAACCGGCGGTCGGTGCGCAGCGCGTAGGGGTGGGGGAAACGCAGGAAGAAATGCACCCAGAGGGGCGGCCCCAGCCCCAGGCCCAGCCCGGCGAACAGGGCGAACAGCAGCAGCAGGAGCGGAGGCAGGGTGTTGACCCCCAGCGGGAACCACAGGCTGGCCAGGAGGCTGGCCAGGCCCATGGAGTAGAAGTGGCGGGCGCTCTTGCGGGAAGGGGAGGCGATCACCGCCAGCAACCCGGCGGCCCAGGCCACCAGCCCGGTGAGGAGGACGATGATGGAAGTGACATTGAACGGCTGCACCAGCTTCACCGGCAGGCGCAGGATCCGCCCCCCCCGGCGAACGGTGTAGATGAGGATCCGCCCCTCCGGCTGGCCGTTCACGAAGCGCAGGGCCTTGTCCAGCTCCTGGGGCACCACTTTGCGCCCGTGGATCAGGAGCAGCTCATCCCCTTCCAGCAGCCCGGAGTTCTCGCCGGTGCCGTTGGGGAGAACCTCCTGGACGATCACCCGGTGGTCCTGCACCGTCCAGGCGCACTGGTCCTCGGATGAGGCGTAGACCCACTGGTTCAAATAGAAGGATCCCAGGGCCAGGGCCAGGGCGATGAGGCTGGTGAAGATCAGGCGCCAACGGATGGCTCGGAGGGAAGGAGACAAGGTAGCCTTAGGACATGGATGCGGGAGACGGAGGCAGGGAAAAGCCGTGGTGGATCCTGGTGGGCGGCCGGCGCCGCCTGGGGCGCGCCCTGGCGGAAGCGCTCGCGCCGGACCACAACCTGATCCTGACCAGCTCCGCCGCCTGGGAGCCGGAAGCTCCCTGGATCACGGAATTTTCCAAACAAACAGAAGTGCGATGCCTGCGCTGGCGCGCGGAAGACACGGACTTGGTTGCAACGATGATGGCAGATCTTGACGCCCTGGGGGCGGTCGGCATCGTCCCCCCGGTGGCGGTGCTGGTGAGCGGCACCTTCCCGGAGCAGCCCCTGGGGCGCTGGACTCCCGAGGACCTGGCCCGCACCTGGCAGACCAACCTCACCTTCCCGTTCCTGGCCGCCCAGGCCCTGGGGCCCCGCCTGGGGGACGGCGGCTGCCTGCAGATCCTGCTGGACATCGCCTCGGAGAAGCCGTTCCTCAAGCGCCTGCCCTATTCCGCCGCCAAGGCCGGCCTGGCGGCGCTGGTGCCGGGCCTGGCCCGGCTCCTGGCGCCCCGGGTGCGGGTGGTGGGCCACGCCATGGGCACGGTGCTCGCCTCCCCCGGGGACGACCCCGCCTGGCTGGCGGAACACAGCCTGCTCCAGCGCACCGGCACGCCCCAGGACCTGGCCCGGGCCCTGCGCTACGCCGCCGCCAGCCCGTACCTCACCGGCACGGTCCTGACCCTGGACGGAGGCACCCGCCTGGCGTGACGGCCTGCCCCGCCCCCGGGGACTATCATTAGGGTCGGAGCCGCCGTGCGTTTCAGGGTCAACGAGATCTTCCACTCCATCCAGGGCGAGGGCTCCCGGGCCGGGCGTCCGTGCGTGTTCGTCCGTCTCACCGGGTGTCCCTTGCGCTGTGTCTACTGCGACACCACCTACGCCTTCCACCAGGGCGAGTGGCTGGAGCTGGAAGCCATCCTGCAGCGGGTCCGGGATCTCCTGGGGCCGCCCCTGGCCGGCCCCGCCGCCCCCTTCGTGGAGCTCACCGGCGGCGAACCCCTGGCCCAGCGGGAGGCGCCGGCCCTGCTGGCGGCCCTGCAGGGCCTCGGCGGCGAGGTGGCCCTGGAGACCGCCGGCAGCCACGATGTCTCGGTGGTGCCCCCCGGGGTGGTGAAGATCGTGGACCGCAAGACCCCCGGAAGCGGGGAGGAAGGGCGCTGGCTGGAGTCCAACCTGGCGCACATGGTGTCCGGCCGGGATGAGCTGAAGTTCGTGCTGACCGGCCCGGAGGACTATGCCTGGGCCCGGGATTGGTGCCGGGCCCGGGATGTGCTGGGGCGCCTGGACGTGCTGTTCAGTCCCGGGTGGGGCGCCCTGGATCCCGCCTGGCTGGCGGAACGGATCCTCCAGGACCGCCTGCCGGTGCGCCTGCAGCTGCAGCTGCACAAGGTCATCTGGGGGCCCGAACGGCGTGGAGTCTGAGCGCCCGGTGGTATGATCCTCACCACCACCACCATCCGTACTCACCATGGGCGAACTGGAAGGTCAGACGGCAATCGTCACCGGCGCGGCCCAGGGCCTGGGCCGGGCCATCGCCCTGGAGCTGCTGGGCCGGGGCGCCAGCCTGGCCCTGTGCGACCTCCAGGGGGCCAGGCTGGAGGCCCTGGCCCGGGCGGCGGCCGGAGCGGGAACCATCCACTGGGCCCAGGTGGACCTGGGCGCGGCCCGGGACATCCAAGCCTTCGCCGCGGCGGTGGAGGAACGCTTCGGGCACGTGGACATCCTGGTGAACAACGCGAGCGTCCATGCCCTGGCCCCCATCGACGAGGTGGGCGAGGCGGAGTGGGACCGGGTCCTGGCCGTGAACCTCAAGGCCCCGTTCCTGCTCTGCCGGGCGCTGCTGCCGGGCATGCGCCGGCGCCGCTACGGCCGCATCATCAACATCGGCTCCGAATCCGGCAAGACCGGGGGCACCGTGCCGGCGCCCCACTACGCCGCCTCCAAGGGCGGGCTGCTCACCTTCACCCGCAACCTGGCCCTGGAAGTGGGAGCCGAAGGCATCACCGTGAACGCCGTCTGCCCGGGCCGTATCGGCGGCAAGGTGGGCCCCACCGTCGCCCCGGAGGAGGACCGCAGGTTCCTGGAGCGCAGTCTGGTGAAGCGCCTGGGCACACCCGAAGAGGTGGCCTACGTCGTGGCCTTCCTGGCCAGCCCCCGGGCCGGGTTCATCACCGGTGCGGCCCTGGACGTGAACGGCGGCAGCCTTCGGGGTTGAGGGCCTGGAGGGTGATCGTGCGTGTCCCGGACTTGCGCCCTGGTTCGTCGCCGCCGGCATAGCCCTGCCCTTTACCCATAATTGGTGGTACATGTCCCACCATTACGCCCTCGTTCGTCGCCGCCGGCACAGCCGGCGTCAACGGAGAAGCAACGGCGATGAACGTGGGGTGGTGTTGCCACCCTCGCACTTCGGTGATCCTGGGGAAAGGCTGGTCTTGCGGGGTGTCCGGGTGGGCCTGGGGACCAGAGGACTCGCTTCGAGTGGGGCCTGGTTCCAGTTGCTTGGCGCCGACCCGATAGTTTGGGAGTGGTTCGATCCACGGCGAGTATCCGGAGAATCGTTGCACGATGGCTTGCAAGGCGCCCCAAATGATAAGGTCAGCGCGAAGCAGGTGGGCCTATGAGCAGCCCACCAAGTGGCGATCTCAAGCTATCCGCCTGCCCCGAGTTCAAAGCCCTGGGTCATGATCTGTAGGATGGAAAAGCCTCGCCACATGATTTCGTGTCCGGGCGGAGGATCGTTTTTTCGAGCCAGGTAACCGCCTAGACGCGCCACCAAATGGACGGCGTTCTCGAGCTTGGTGGGTGCAGCCAGGCGCCTCTGGAGGGCCAGGGCCTTGAGGACCCGGATCTCAAAGTCCGAAAAGAGGATCTCCGCCGGTAGGTCCGGACTTTCCCTGCCCAGGAGGGTCATGAGCATGATCCGCCACGCGATCACCAGGTTGATGGCAACCGCCCGTTTCAGGCGTTCCGCAGTTTTGTGGGCCAACTCCTCGACCCTGCATCCGGTCTTTAGCACCCGGTGCCAATCCTCGATCCGCCAGCGCAGGGCGTACCAACGCAGGCACTCCTGGGCAGCCTCGACCGTCGCGACTTCCTGGGTGGTCAGCAGGAACCACTCCAGGGGCTTGACCCCTTCCGGCGGCTGCTCCTCCCGAACATGGACGACCCATAACCGGACCGGCCCTTTCTCCCGCAAATGCTTGGGTGGACTCAGTTCGATGGACTGATAGTGGAGGTTCACTTCCGCTTCCCGCCTGGGGCGGCGATCGGTGGCCTTGCGATCCCCCTTCTTGCGCCGAGCGCTTTGCCTTGGGACGTGGATCTGCAAACGAGCTCGCACCGGGCTTAGGCGGATGGCCTCGAACAGGTGCTGCCCCTCTCCCAGCCGGCGGTCATGCTTGGCCCTGACCAGCAGGTCGACCCGGCACTTCAACCGCTGCTCATCAAACAGCTCAAAAAGATCCGCCTCGCGATCCATGACGCACACCAGATGGGTGTCGGGTAACTGGGGCGCGAGGTCGATACATTGGCGCAGGCCCAGAAGCCAACTGAAAGTGTTCTTCTCCTCGATGGGAATGACACTCCTGTGTCGGTCATCTTCCTCGGCTCTCCGCTCTGGCGCTTCGCACGTGGCATCCAGGATGCCCAGGGGTAGCCCCGTATCCGTTACGGCCATCATGGAGTGCAGGTGCAAGCCGTCGTAGTCCGCGCGCTGGTTGCTGCCCATCGGGCCCAGCCCCTCGCAGTCCTCCAGGTTGGCAAAATTCAGGTCACTGGCGTCCTGGATGCACAACACTGTCGGATACCCCATCATGCGCTGCGCCGTGCGTTGCTGATGGGGAGCCAGGATCGCGGCCATGGTCACTTCCGAGTCGTCCGGATGGTCGATCATGCGGTAGTAGCCTTTGACGGCAGCCCAATTCTCCTTTTCCAGGCCGGAAAACGATACCCCGGGCTGCTCGGCCAAGGCACGGGCACTGGCCACCAACCGCTCGCCCAGGCGTTGATCCCCCAAGCGCGCTCCGCCGAATTCGTGCTCCGCCCAAGCAGGCCCCTCGAGCCCTTCAGTGGCCCCCAGGGCGACCGGGCCTTTGGGCTCTGCCAACCCGATCAAGCTGCGGAAATCGGGGCGAAGGGGATAGACATAGACCTCCTTGACGGAAGTGGGACGGACCCACTGGCGGTCCTGACGGCCCCGCCCTTGCGTCCTGCCAACCTTCACCCAGTTGGCGGCCTGATAGCAGGTTCCCGCGAAAGCCTCGGTGTCCACGAAGCTCTCTACCAGCAGAGGTTCGAACCCATACCGGCGCTCGAAATCCACCTTGAGGCGGCGCAAGGTCATCCCAAGGATCTGCGAGGCCAGGTTGCGGCAGTGCACCATGGGCCGGATCAGGAACCGGCTCATGTTAACCACCCGCTGCAGATGGCCCCTGCGGGTGACATCATCCCAGCCAATCCACTGATCGCGGTCAGCCAGGGTCAACGCTGCCGAAGCGAACCCCAAGCCTCCGAGCCAGCCATGCTCCGAGGCGATCAGATACCGGAGTTGACGGCCCACCAGCGGACCGGCTCCCTGGGGATGTTCCCGCGCCATGAGCTCGTTCCAGATGCGGATCTGAGGCACCGTTTCGACCAGAACCAGATTGAGCCCCCTGACCTCACCGGCGGCGGCGGGAACCTCCATCGGCGCCGGCACGGCTTCCGGAAGGCGCCTTGGCGTGGGCTTCGTATGCCGAACAAAATCGGGCGGCGGCAGAACGAAGTGGCCCTCTTGCTCCAAGTCCCGAAGCGCCTTCAGACAGGTCGCCAACTGCCTGTTCCCCCTGAAATCCATGAACCCGAATAGTTCGCATAGCTCGCCAGCCAGGGAAGTCCGGCTCGGGAGGTCGTCATCCTCGAGCAGGTGGTGGATCTGCTCAAGGCCCTTGGGTTGGCCGAGGGCATGTTTGATCTGGCTTTGGACCTGGTCCTGGATGTCCATGCCCCGAGGCTACGGAAGTAGCCTCGACTTGTCCAGCGAAAAATGTGGGTAAAGGGCAGGGCTATGCCGGCGGCGACGAACCAGGGCGCAAGTCCGGGACACGCACGATTACCCAGTCAGACTCCCAGGTTCAGCCATTGACAAGGTGCGGGATGGGGTTAAATTTTGGTATACAATACACCATCCAGGTTGACCCCCCATGCTCGAATCCCTCGCCCCCGCGGGCAGTCCTGACATGCTCAGCATCTCGGACCAGGTCTACACCCACATCAAGAAGCTCATTCTGGCAGGAACCCTGCGGGGCGGCGAGCGGATCCCCGAGAAGCGGGTGGCCGACCTGTTCAAGGTCAGCCGCACCCCGGTGCGGGAAGCCATCCGCAAGCTGGCCGAGTACGGCCTGGTGGTGCTCAAGCCCCGGAGCTACGCGTTCGTGGCCACCATCGGCCCGGAGGAGGCCCGGGACATCTCCTGGGTCCGGCTGTACCTGGAGAAGCTCTCCTGCCGCCTGTTCTGCGGGGACGGAACCCAGGCCGACCTGCCCCAGCTCTACGATCTCTCCCGCAAGGGCAGGGAAGCCATCGAGGCCGGCGACTTCGCCGCCGCCCACGAGCACGATTCGGCCCTGCACCTGGACATCGCGCGCCGCACCGGCAACCGGGAACTGCTGGAGATGCTCTCCATGCTCGACGCCAAGCTGCAGCTGCTGCGCCTCAAGCAGCACCTGCCCCGGCCCGAGCTCTCCAGGTACTACGCCCAGCACGACCAGCTCCTGAAGCTCCTGGGCAGGAAGGACCTGGCCGGGATCGACGCGCTCCTGGAAAACCACATCCTGCACGACCTCAATTTCAGCTAGGGACCCGCAATCGCACACCCGCAGCGCGCTGCCGGCACCTCCGGCAAGGGGGAGCACCATGGGCGAACTGGAAGGACAGACGGCCATCATCACCGGCGCGGCCCAGGGCCTGGGCCGCGCCATCGCCGGGGAGCTGCTGGGCCGGGGCGCCCGGGTCGCCCTGTGCGACCTGCAGGGGGCCAAGCTGGAGGCCCTCGCCCGGGAATGGGGGTCCGGATCCCGGGACCGGGTCCACTGGGAGCCGGTGGACCTGGCCGACGGCGCCGCGCTCAGGGCCTTCGCCGCGGCGGTGGAGTCCCGTTTCGGCCGGGTGGACATCCTGGTGAACAACGCCGGCATCCACCCCCTGCATCCCATCGAGGCCATCACCGACGCCGAATGGGACCGGGTCCTGGCGGTGAATCTCAAGGCCCAGTTCATCCTCTGCCAGGCGGTGCTTCCGGGCATGCGCCGGCGCCGGTACGGACGGATCATCAATATCTCCTCCGAGGCCGGCAAGAACGGCGGCACCGTGGCGGCGCTGCACTACTGCGCCTCCAAGGGCGCCATCCTCGCCTTCACCCGCAACCTGGCCCAGCAGGTGGGCGCCGACGGCATCACCGTGAACGCCGTCTGCCCGGGGCGCATCGCCACCGAGATGGCCGCGGCGGTGTCCCCGGAAGAAAACCAGAAGTTCATCGACAAGAGCATCATCAAGCGCCTGGGCGCCCCCGAGGACATCGCCTTCGCGGTGGCCTACCTGGCCAGCCCCCGGGCCGGGTTCGTCACCGCCGAAACCATGAACGTCAACGGCGGCACTCTGCGCGACTGAAACCTATGCGGGACATGAATTTCAGCCCCAATTCAGGGTTGACATCCGGGCAAACTGGATTAAATTATGGTATACAATACACCAATCTACCCATACCACGGCTTCGGCCGTGCTGACAGAACGTCACCTGGACCAGCCGGGGCATGGTGCCCTGGCTGGGTTTCGTCGCATTCCGCTGGTCCCTCGACCTTTTAAGGAGGTGTCGGATGAAGAAACTGATCCTCACCCTGGCGGCCGCCATGGTTTCCTGCGCGAGCATGTTCGCGGCCGGACCCTACACCATCGCCTACATGACGCCGGCGCTGAGCATCCCGTTCTGGAAGGACGTGGCCGACGGGCTCCAGCAGCAGGCGGAGAAGGTGGGCAACATCAAGATGATCAACTCGGACTCCCGCCTGAGCGCCGAGACCCAGCTCAAGAACGCCCAGGACCTGATCACGGCCGGGGTCAACTGCATCGTCATCTCCCCCACTGACAGCGCCTCCTGCCCGGCGGTGCTGGAACTGGCGAAGAAATCCAACGTCCCGGTGGTGATCTGCGACATCGGCACCGATTCGGGCGACTACGCCGCCTTCGTCATCAGCGACAACTACGGCGGCGCCAACGCGGCCGGCAAGTACATGGTCGAGCAGATGAAGAAGAAGGGCATCACCGGCGGCGACCTCGGCGTGATCACCATCTCCCTGGCCCGCCAGAACGGCCGGGACCGCACGGAGGGCTTCAAGGACGCCCTCAAGGGCACCAGCCTGAAGGTGGCCAAGCTGCTGGAGTGCAAGGAATACACCCGGGCCGAGTCCATGCGCTACACCCAGGACATCCTCACCGCGCAGCCCAAGCTGGTGGGGCTCTTCACCGAGCATGACGAGGCCAACCTGGGCTCCCTCCCGGCCATCGACACCTCCGGCAAAGCCGCGAAGATCGTCAACGTGGGCTTCGACGGCAGCCCCGAGGCCGTGCAGGCCATCAAGGACGGCCGCCTGTATGCCGCCTCCATGCAGCAGCCGGTGCTGATGGGCCGCAAGGCCCTCGAGGCCGCCGTGGCTGTGCTCGGCAACAAGAAGGTGGAGAAGAAGGTGGTGGTCCCCACCATCCTGGTGACCAAGGAGAACGTGGCCAAGATCGAGTCGACCCTGGCCGACAACGTCTACCCCAACGAACTCAAGGCGAAGTGATCTGATTCCGGCCCCGGGGCCACCCCCCGGGGCCGGATGGCGCTCCCATGAAACGATTCGATCCCCTCAAGGGCATGACCCTGCTTGACCTTTCCGCGCCCCTGGGCGAGACGTTCCCGGGCACCTGGCCCGGGCACCTGCCGTTCGCCCACCGGGTCTGGCGGGACTTCGGCCCCAACTCCATCTACAAGACACATTTCCTGGTCATGGACGAGCACTGCGGCACCCACTTCGACGCGCCGCCCCATTTCGTCCCTCCCGAAGATTCCGGCCTGCCCCTGGCCGGGCGCCTGGGGGCCAAGGGCGGCGACCAGGTGGACCTGGACCGATTGTGCGGCCCCGCGGCGGTGGTGGACCTGCGCGACCTGGCCGGGCAGGGCGAGCCGGGCGTCAGCCCCTGGATCACCGCCGCCCGGCTCCAGGCCTGGGAGGCGGAGCACGGGGCCTTCCAGGCCGGCGACATCGTGCTGCTGGCCACCGGCTGGAGCGGGCACTACCGCCCCGGCGCGGCCGGCCGCGCCTACCTGCAGGCCCCGGTGGCGGAGCGCTCCGGCCCCGGCTGGCCGGCGCCGGATTTGGCGGCCATCCGGCTCCTGGCGGAACGGGGCGTGACCACCGTGGGCACCGACACGCCCAGCATGGGCGCGGCGCACGACGGCGCGCCGGTGCACCAGGAGGCCCTGGGCCGGGGGATGCTGTTCATCGAAGGCCTGTGCGGCCTGGCCGCCCTGCCGCCGATGGGGGCCTACTTCCTGTTCCTGCCCCTGAAGCTGGCCGACAGCACCGGCTGCCCGGGCCGGGCGGTGGCGCTGCTCCCCGAGACGCCATGACCGAGCCCCTGCTCCGCGTCCAGGACCTGACCAAGAGCTACGACGGCATAGCCGCCCTGAAAGGGGTTTCCCTGGAGGTGTACCCGGGCGAGATCCTGGCCCTGGTGGGGGAGAACGGCGCCGGCAAATCCACCCTGGCCAAGATCGTCGCCGGGGTCATCGAGGCTGACGCCGGCGCGGTGGACCTGGCAGGGACCCGGGTGGCCTTCCACGGCACCGCCGAGGCCCAGCGGGCCGGGGTGGCCATCGTGCTGCAGGAATTCAACCTGATTCCCCACCTCACGATCGCCGAGAACATCTTCCTCACCCACAAGTCGGCGTACAAAGGCGGCTTCTGGGTGGACTACGCGGGCATGTGGGCCCGCACCGAAGAGCTGCTGGCCCGGCTCCAGCTGGACGTGCACCTGGATCCCGGGGCCAAGGTCATGGACCTGTCCGTGGCCGAGCAGCAGATCGTGGAGATCGTGAAGGCGGTGGCGGTGAACGCCAGACTGCTCATCCTGGACGAGCCCACCGCCACCCTGTCCCGGCCGGAGGTGAAGAAGCTGTTCGACCTGGTGCGCCGGCTCCAGTCCCAGGGCGTCACCCTGATGTTCGTGAGCCACAAGCTGGAGGAGATCTTCGAGCTGGCGACGCGGGTGGTGGTGCTCCGGGACGGCAGCAAGGTGCGCGAGTCCCCCACCGCCCAGCTCACCGAGAAGGAGCTGATCGCCTCCATGGTGGGCCGGGACATGGGCGACCTGTTCACGGTCCGGCACCGCCGCCCCCCCGGGGAGCCGGTGCTGGAGGTGCGCCGCCTGTCCCGGGGCAACCGGGTGTTCGACTGCAGCCTGGCCCTCCGGCGCGGCGAGGTGCTGGGCCTCTCCGGCCTGGTGGGGGCCGGGCGCACGGAGCTGGTGCGGGCCATCTTCGGGGCCGACCGCCCGGACCGGGGCGAGGTGGTGGTGCGCGGCCGGGTGGGCTGGATGCGCTCGCCCCTGGCGGCGATCCGCCGGGGCATGGGCATGATCCCCGAGGACCGCAAGGCCCACGGGCTCCTGGTCAACCTGCCGGTGTACCAGAACATCACCCTGGCCTACCTGTCCCTGAAGAACGGCTTCTGGATCCGCAGGAGCCGGGAGGAGGCCCTGGTGGCCGCCAAGGTCCGGGAGCTGGAGATCAAGGTGCCCGGGCTGCGCATGGCGGCGGGGTCCCTGAGCGGCGGCAACCAGCAGAAGGCGGTCATCGCCAAGTGGCTGCTCACCGAGCCGGACATCATCGTCATGGACGAGCCCACCCGGGGCATCGACATCGGCGCCAAGTTCGAGCTGTACCACCTCATCGACCGGCTCGCCCAGGATGGCCGGGCGATCCTGCTGGTGTCCTCGGAGCTGCCCGAGATCCTGGCCCTGTCCGACCGCATCCTGGTCATGAACCAGGGCGAGATCGTCAAGGAGCTGGACCACGCCGAGGCCACCGAGGAACTCATCATGTCCTACAGCACCCACATGGAAAACGGCGCCCCGGCCGCCCTTTGAGGGAAACCCCGCCATGACCCAGACCGACGCCACCAGACCCTCCAACCCGGTCCGGAACCTGCTGGCCGAATACCGGGTGGAGGTGGTCATGCTGCTGGCCTTCGCCCTGCTGTGCACGGCCCTGAGCCTGCTGTCGCCCGAGTTCATGACCACGGGCAACATCCGCAACCTGTTCTGGCAGGCCACGTCCACGGGCATCATCGCCATCGGCCAGTGCCTGGTCATCCTCACCGCCGGCATCGACCTGTCGGTGGGCGGCATCGCCACCTTCTCCGCCATGGTGGGCGGCATGGTGCTCATGAAGGCCGGGGTCGCCGCCGGGGTCTCGGTGGTCCTGCTGGTGGGGATGGGCATCGGGGCCATCAGCGGCTTCCTCATCGCCTACACCCGGCTGGCCCCGTTCATCGTCACCCTGGGCGTGGCCTCCATCACCCGCTCCCTCACCTACGTGATCACCGACGCCCACTCCATCGTCGGGCTGCCCCGGGGCTACCGGGTGTTCGGCTACGGCACCGCCTTCGGCATCCCCCTCTACACCATGGTCCTGGTGGGCCTGTTCGTGTTCGGCCACATCCTGCTCACCAAGTCCAAGTTCGGCCGGTTCATCTACGCCATCGGCAGCAACGAGGAGGCGTCCCGGCTCGCCGGCGTCAACATCCGCCGCTACAAGGCCCTGGCCTACGTCATCACCGGCCTGCTCTGCGCGGTGGCGGTGGTGATCATCACCTCCCGCCTGGGCGCCATCGACCCGGACACGGGCACCGGCTGGGAGATGGACTCCATCGCCGCGGTGGTCATCGGCGGCACCAGCCTGATGGGCGGCAAGGGCAGCCTGGTGGGCACCTTCATCGGCGTGTTCCTGATCACCGTGCTGCACAACGGGCTCAACATCATCGGCGTGTCGCCCTTCTGGCAGGGCTCGGCGGTGGGCACGGTGATCATCATCTCCGTGCTGCTGGACCGGGTCCTGGGCCGGGTGGGCCTGCGCCAGGGCCGCGGCCACGCCAAGGGCGCCGGGACGCTGCATCGTTCCAAGGAGGCGGTATGACCTTCCCCCCCCAGGCCCTCCTGGCCGAGACCGATCCCCGCCGCCAGGCGGCCATGACCTCCGCCCTGGCCCGGCGCATCCGGCTGGACATGCTCGACATCCTCCACCGCAAGGGCACCGGCCACTGGGGCGGCGCCGCCTCCGCCTGCGAACTGCTGACCGCGCTGTACTTCCTGCGCATGAAGGTGGACCCCGCCCGGCCCCGGGACCCGGACCGGGACCGGCTGGTCCTGTCCAAGGGCCACGCCTCGCTCCTGCTGTACGCGGTGCTGGCCCACCGGGGCTTCTTCAGCCCGGAACTGCTGGGCACCTTCCGGGACGCGGACTCGAACCTCCAGGGGCACCCGTGCATGCGCAAGACCCCGGGGGTGGACATGTCCACCGGGGCCCTGGGGCACGGCCTCTCGGTGGGCCTGGGCATGGCGCTCGCCGCCCAGCTGGCCGGCAAGCGCTTCTGGACCTACGTGGTGGTGGGGGAAGGCTGCCTGGACGAGGGCCAGACCTGGGAGGCGGCCATGGCCGCGGCCAAGTTCCGCCCCGAGCGGCTGGCCCTGCTGGTGGACCACAACAAGGTCCAGCTGGACGGCCCTTCGGACCAGATCATGCCCCTGGGCTCCATCGCCCGGAAACTGGAGGCGTTCGGCTGGAACGTGGCCCCGGGAGCGCATGACGGCCATGACCCGGCGGCCATCCTGGAGACCTTCCGGTGGCTGGACGGTCCCGGCCCCTGGCCCCGGGCGGTGATCTACGACACGGTCAAGGGCAAGGGGGTCTCGTTCATGGAGGGCCAGTCCAAGTGGCACGGCGCCCCGGTGGACGACGCCAGCTGGGCGCAGGCCCGGCCCGAACTCATGGCCGCCCTGGCGGAAGCGGAGGCCCTGCTATGACCCTGACCATGCGCGAAGCCTTCGGCAGGAAGCTGGCCGCCCTGGGCCGGACCCGCCCGGAACTGGTGGTGCTGGACGCGGACGTGTCCTCCAGCTCCCGCTCCCTGCACTTCGCCGCCGAGCATCCCGGGCGGTTCTTCAACGTGGGCGTGGCGGAAGCCAACCTGGTGGACGTCGCGGGCGGCCTGGCCACCTGCGGGTTCCGCCCGGTGGTGAACGCCTTCGCCATCTTCCTGGCCCTCAAGGCCGCCGACCAGGTGCGCAACGTGCTCTGCTACAACCGGCTCCCGGTGGTGCTGGCGGGCACCTACGCGGGGCTGTCGGACTCCTTCGACGGCGCCAGCCACCAGTCCATCGCCGACGTGGCCATCCTGCGCGGCCTGCCCAACCTGACGGTGGTGGTCCCGGCCGACAACGCCGGCGCCGAGGCGGCCCTGGAGGCGGCCCTGGACGCGGACGGCCCGGTCTACGTGCGCCTCAACCGCAACGAAGTCCCGGACCTGCCGCCCGCCCGGGAGCCGTTCGCCCTGGGCCGGATCCGCTCCTGGCGGGACGGGGGCGACCTGACCATCGCCGCCTGCGGCATCTGCGTGGCCCTGGCCCTGGCGGCCGCGGAGCGCCTGGCGCGGATCGGGGTCCAGGCGGAAGTCCTGGAGATCGCCACCATCAAGCCGCTGGACGGGAACGCCCTGGCCGCTCACGTGGCCCGCACCGGCAGGCTGGTGGTGGCCGAGGAGCACTCGGTGATCGGCGGCCTGGCCGGGGCCTGCGCCGAGGCCCTGGCCGAGCGGGTGCCCTTCCTCATGGAGACGGTGGGGATCCGGGACACGTTCACCGAATCGGGCCCGTACGGCGAACTGCTGGAGAAGTACGGCATCAGCGCCGGGGAGATCGAGCGGCGCTCCCTGGCCCTCCTGGCCAGGAGCCAGGCGCTGGCGACCTAGGAGTCTGACCATGGACGAACCGGCCAGGAAAGTGTGGGACCGCCACGGCGTCATCCGGGCCATGCTGGCCCCGGTGCGCCTCCCCCCCATGGCGCCCGTGCGCCAGATCTTCCCCGACCAGCGGCTGGACGACCTGCGGGCGGCCGTGGACCAGGCCTTCGCCGCCCCCGGCGTCGGCTCCGCCATCCGGCCCGGCGCCAGCGTGGCCATCGCCGTGGGCAGCCGGGGTGTGGCCAACCTGCCCGCCATCGTCGCGGCGGTGGTGGCCAACGTGCGGGCCAGGGGCGGCGAGCCGTTCCTGTTCCCGGCCATGGGCAGCCACGGCGGGGCCACCGCCGAGGGCCAGCGGGAGACCCTGGAGGCCCTGGGCTGCACCGAGGCCGCGGTGGGCGCGCCCATCCGGGCCACCATGGAGACCCGGGTGGCGGGCACCACCCCCCGGGGCCAGCCGGTGCACCTGGACCGCTTCGCCGCCGAGGCGGACGGCATCATCGTGGTGGGCCGGGTCAAGCCCCACACTTCGTTCCGGGGGCCGTTCGAGAGCGGCATCATGAAGATGATGGCCATCGGCATGGGCAAGCAGAAGGGCGCCGAGACCTGCCACGCGGAAGGGTTCGGGCGCATGGCCGAGAATGTCCCCGCCTTCGCCCGGGTGGTCCTGGAACGGGCGCCGGTGCTGTTCGCGCTGGCGGTGCTGGAGAACGCCTACGACGCCACCGCCCGCATCGAGGCCCTGCCCCGGGACCGGATCGAGGCCCGGGAGCCGGCCCTGCTGGAGGAGGCCCGGCGGCTCATGCCCGGCATCCTGATCCCCCGCTTCGACGTGCTGGTGGTGGACCGGATCGGCAAGGACGTGAGCGGCGACGGGGCCGACCCCAACATCACCGGCACCTACGCCACCCCCTACGCCTCCGGCGGGCCGGAATTCGGCCGCTACGTGATCCTGGGCCTCACCGGGTCGACCCACGGCAACTCCCTGGGAGTGGGTATGGCCGACTTCACCACCCGGCGGGTGTTCGACGCCACGGACTTCGACCAGAGCTACCCCAACGCCCTCACCAGCCGGGTGGTGGCCACCGTGAAGATGCCGCTGGTGCTGGGCTCGGACCGGCTGGCCCTGCAGGCGGCCCTGTACACCTGCGTGGACGCCGACCCGGCGGCCCCGCGCATCGTGCGCCTGGCGGACACCCTGCACCTGGACCGGATCAGCGTGTCCGAGGCCCTGCTGCCGGCCCTGGCCCGGGATCCGCGGTTCCAGGTGCTGGGGGCCCCGGAGCCCCTGCCCTTCGACGCCGACGGCAACCTACTCTAGGAGTCCCATCATGAAGGCACTAGTGAAGTACCAGGCCGGCGACGGGTTCATGGAGCTGCGCGACGTGCCCGAGCCGGCCCCCGGGGCCGGCCAGGTGCTGGTGGAGATCCAGTACACCGGCATCTGCGGGTCCGACCTGCACATCTTCCACAACGACATCGCCATCCCCATCCGCCCGCCGGTGGTCACCGGCCACGAGTTCGCCGGGGTGGTCCGGGCCGTGGGCGCCGGCGTCAGCGGCTGGGTAAGCGGGGACCGGGTGGTCTCCGAGACCGCCTTCTCCTACTGCGGGGTCTGCCGGCACTGCCGGGAGGGCTTCTACAACGTGTGCGACCAGCGCCGCACCCTGGGCTACTGGCACGACGGCGCCTTCGCCCGGTACACGGTGGTGCCCGCCGCCCGCATGCACCGCCTGCCGGAGGCCATCGGCTTCCTGGAAGGGGCCTTCACCGAGCCTCTGGCCTGCATCACCCACGCCGTGTACGAACTGACCCGCATCCTGCCCGGGGACCTGGTCCTGGTGTCCGGCCCCGGCTCCGTGGGCCTGGCCACCCTGCAGGTGGCCAAGGCCCAGGGGGCGCAGGTCCTGGTGGCCGGGGCGGCGGTGGACGCGGACCGGCTCCGCACCGCCCGGGAGCTGGGCGCCGACTGGACCGTGGACGTCACCGCCCAGCCCCTGGGCGAGCTGGTGGCCGAGCTCAGCCACGGTGCGGGGGTGGACGTGGTGCTGGAGTGCTCCGGCGCGCCCCAGGCGGTGGAGGCGGGGCTGCTGGCGGTGCGCAAGCGCGGCCAGTTCACCCAGATCGGCCTGTTCGGGCGCCCCATCACCCTGGATTTCGAGCGGATCTGCTTCAAGGAGATCAAGGTGACCGGCTCCCTGGGGTCCCGGTGGGCTTCCTGGGAGATGGCCCTGCAGCTGCTCGCCAGGAAGCAGGTGGACGCCCGCGCCCTGATCTCCCACGTCATGCCCCTCACCGAGTGGCGCCACGCTTTCGAGATGTTCGAGCGCAAGGATGGGCGCAAACTGGTGTTGCAGCCCGTTGACTGAAACCAGGATTCGCAGGAGGGATGCCATGCCGGTGTTCGCCGCCAACCTCACCATGCTGTTCACGGAAGTCCCCTTCCTGGACCGGTTCGCCCTGGCCCGGGAGGCCGGTTTCAAGTTCGTGGAGTATCTCTTCCCCTACGAGTACACCGCCACGGAGATCCGGCAGCGCCTGGGCCAGAACGGCCTGCGCCAGGTCCTGTTCAACCTGCCCTGCGGCGACTGGGCCGGGGGCGACCGGGGCATCGCCGCCAACCCCAACCGGGTGAATGAGTTCCGCACCGGGGTGGCCAAGGCGGTGGACTACGCCCTGGGCCTGGGGGTGCCCACCCTGAACTGCCTGGCCGGCAAGCGCGTGCCGGGGGTGGACGAGGCCACCCACCGGGCCACGTTCGTGGCCAACCTCAAGTACGCCGCCCGCATGCTGGCGGCCAAGGACCTGCGTCTGGTGATGGAGCCCATCAACCACTACGACATGCCCGGATTCTGGCTGAACCGCACTGACCAGGCCCTGGCCCTGCTGGAGGAGGTGGGCGAGCCCAACCTGTCCATCCAGTTCGACGTCTACCATGCCCAGCGGGAGGAGGGCGAGCTCACCGCCACCCTGCGCAACCACCTGGCGCGCATCGGCCACATCCAGGTGGCTGACAACCCGGGACGGCACCAGCCGGGCACCGGGGAGATCAACTACGCCTTCCTGTTCCGCGAACTGGACCGGCTCGGCTACCAGGGCTACGTGGGGCTGGAATATGTGCCCACCCCGGACAGCCGGTCCTCGTTCGGCTGGATCAGGGCCATGGGTTATTAACGGATAGGAGAAGACCATGAAAATCGGATTCATCGGCCTGGGGATCATGGGCAAGCCCATGGCCCGGAACCTGATCAAGGCCGGCTACGAGCTGGTGGTGATGGACCTGTCCCAGCCGGCGGTGGCCGAGCTGGTGGCCGCCGGGGCCGAAGCTGCGGCCACGCCCAAGGAGGTGGCGGAGCGCACCGAGATCATCATCACCATGCTGCCCAATTCGCCGGAGGTGCAAGCCGTCGTTCTCGGCGAGCAGGGCCTCATCCACGGCGCCCGGCGCGGGTCGGTGGTGGTGGACATGAGCTCCATCGCCCCCCTGGTGAGCCGCGAGCTTTCCGCCAGGCTGGCCGGGAAGGGGGTGGACATGCTGGACGCGCCGGTGAGCGGCGGCCAGCCCAAGGCCATCGACGGCACCCTGTCGGTGATGGTGGGCGGTCCCCAGGCGGTGTTCGACCGCTGCTACCCGGTGCTCAAGGCCATGTCCGGCTCGGCGGTGCGCACCGGCGACATCGGCGCCGGCAACGTCACCAAGCTGGCCAACCAGGTGATCGTGGCCCTGAACATCGCCGCCATGAGCGAGGCCCTGGTCCTGGCCACCAAGGCCGGGGTGGCCCCGGAGCTGGTGTACCAGGCCATCCGCGGCGGGCTGGCCGGGAGCACGGTGCTGGACGCCAAGGCCCCCCTGGTGATGGACCGCAAGTTCGCCCCCGGTTTCCGCATCAACCTGCACATCAAGGACCTGCAGAACGCCCTGGACACCGCCCACCAGCTGGGCGTGCCCCTGCCCCTCACCGCCTCGGTGATGGAGACCCTGCAGGCCCTCAAGGTGGACGGCCTGGGCGACGCGGACCACGGGGCCATCGTCCGGCATTACGAGAAGCTGGCCCGGGTGGAGGTGCGCCGGTAGTCCTTGACGGCGGACGGGCGCCGATCATGCTTGACCCTGCGGATTCCCGGGTGCGAACCGGCCCCGGGAGCGGGGAGTTTCCACATGGCGACCAGGCGGGGGCAGGAACCTGACAGCGGGTGGGCCGGGTCGGCGGAGGGCCAGGCGGCCCTGCGCGAGGCCCGGGAGGCCATGGTGCGGCACCAGATCGCGGCCCGGGACGTGCGCGACCCGCGCGTGCTGGAAGCCATGCGCACCTTGCCCCGGCACCGGTTCGTGCCCGAGGAGCTGCTGGCCCAGGCCTACGCCGACTGGCCCCTGCCCATCGGCGTCGGCCAGACCATCTCCCAGCCCTACATCGTTGCCGCCATGGCCGAGGCCCTGGAGCTGACCGGCCGCGAACGGGTGCTGGAGGTAGGTTCCGGCTGCGGCTACATGGCCGCGGTGCTGTCGGCCCTGGCCCGGGAGGTGTACGGGATGGACCTGGAGCCGGGCCTGTGCCGGCGGGCGGTGCAGCTGCTGGGCCAGCTGGGCTGCGCCAACGTGCAGATCCGCTGCGGGGATGGCGCCATGGGCTGGCCCGAGCACGCCCCCTTCGACGCCATCATGCTCAGCTGCGCCGCCACGGCCATTCCCGGGCCCCTGTGGGAGCAGCTGGGGGAAGGTGGCCGAATGATCCTGCCCCTGGGGGCGCACGGCTGCGCCCAGGACCTGGAGCTGGTCCGCAAGACGCCCGCCGGGAAGGAAGTCACGTCCTTGATGGCGGTGAGCTTCGTGCCGCTGCGCTAGGGCAGATAAGGGGCGACGATCGCGCGGGTCTGGGCGCTCGGAACCACCGGGCAGAACTCGAACACGACCCCGGCGCCGCGCCACTGGATGGCCCATTCCTGCAGGATCCGCGCTTCCGAGCATTCCATGAGCTGGAAGCACCGGCCGAAATTGGGCTCCACCCAGCTGTCGATGAACTTCAGCCCTTCCGGCAGCTGCCGCCCTTTGTCCCGGACCCGTTCGTAGACCGGCACCATGTCGTTGTTCTGGAACCGCTCGATGACCATGAAAAGCATGGCTCACTCCTCGACGCATCAGGCCTGGACCAAGTGGATTCGCCTCCCAATCTACCACCTGCCGGCTTGCGCCGCCGCATCGGCGGCAACAACATGATGGGCGCAGAAAGGAGCGGATCCCGAACCCGGCTTCGAAGGTCCGGTGCCCAACCACCCGGCTCCCGGGGCCACTTGAACGGACATCCAGCCAATGACCACTTTTCAAACCTCCCGAGAGATTCCGGCTGCGCCGAAAGCCGTGTTCGCAGCCATCAAGGATCCGTCCCGGCTGGCCCGCTGGTGGGGACCGGACGGCTTCACGAATACCTTCCATACCTTCGAGTTCATCCCAGGGGGACGCTGGGATTTCGTCATGCATGGCCCGGACGGGACCGATTTCCCGAACCAGGCCACGTTCGTGCAGATTGTCCAGGGCTCGCTCGTGCGCATCCAGCACACGTCCCAGCCGCATTTCGAGTTGTCCATCATCCTCGAGCCCAGCACCCGGGGAACGCTGGTTTCCTGGGTGCAAACCTTCGAAAATGAGGATATTGCAGCCAAGCTCCGGCCCATCGTCGAGCCTGCGAACGAGCAGAACCTGACTCGCCTGGCGCTCGATGTGGACAGGAGCGGCCAGGATGGAGCCTAGCCTGGCCACATGCCGGGCTTCGACAACCTGATGGAGATTTGGAACCTTTTGGGTGAGAAATGGACAAGGCGGGCGGGAGCCAAAGACAGCCGGCATCGGAACTCATCTCCAAACGAATCGCCGAACTCGGGGACTGGCGCGGGGAGGCCCTCAACAAAATGCGCCGGCTCATCAAGAAAGCAGACCCGGACGTCATCGAAGAGTGGAAGTGGATGGGCGTTCCTGTCTGGTCGCACGACGGCATCCTATGCACGGGCGAATCCTACAAGAAGGTCGTAAAACTTACCTTCCCCAGGGGCGCGTCCATGAAGGACCCGGACTGTCTCTTCAATTCGAGTCTCGAGGGAAAGGTGCGCCGGGCCATCGACATCCACGAAGGGGAAGAAATGGACGAGTCCGCCTTCATGGCGCTCGTGCGCCAGGCGGTCGCCCTGAACGGTTCTGACAAGTCGAACCTTTCGAAGAAAACGAAATCCTGACTGGAGATCCTGGAAGGCCAAGCCTGGCCGCCGCTGCCAGAACGCGGCTCGGCACGCCCGCCCATTCAAGACCATGGGCCTCGACATCACCCTGTTGGGGGGCGCAATGGTCTCTTGACGGTCCCCTGCCCAAGGCTGGATCGGTCATGAAAGGGGATTACCGGAGGTCCCCGTCCGTCACGGAAATCCACGGATTCGCGGAATCCCACTGGCCTCTCGGGAACATCTGCTGTTGTTCCAGGTAGACTAGGGAAACAAGCCTTAACGACAATCGGCGGAGGAGAATATGAAATATTTCGCTTATGGTTCCAATATGTCCACGGAATACATCCGGGAATGCTGCCCTAGTGCCCAATTTCTAATGCTAGCTCAATTGCCGAATTTCCATATCGAGTTTCGCCGCTACTCGGAAAAATATAAGGGGGGAATCAGCAGCATCATCCCGGCACCCGGCGAAATGACCAGGGGAGTGCTGGACGATGTCGAGGAAAAAGATTTTGTCGCACTGGATATCCTGGAAAGTGTGCCGCAGGACGTCTATCGCCGGGCTGCCTTCCTCGTATTTGGTGAAGATGGACAATGGCACCACGCCCAGTTGTACCAAGTGACGAATCCGGCCGGACCCTATGCTCCGGCGCCGAAATACGTGGATAGAATGATCGCTGGAGCCAAGGAACACTTTATTGATCAGGAACATACGGCCAATTTAGTGGCGCTGCGGCAGTCGCTGGACTGAGCCAGAAGGAATCCAGAAATAAGTGTGTTCCCAGGGACGGCCACACGCAGGATCGACGGCGGATAGGCTCGGGAAGCACCGCTGGGCCGGGGAGCGGACCTCCGCCTGGTTCCGGCATTCCCAGGGGTTCACCGTCCGTTTCGGACGGAGGGCCGACATCCACCTGGCCTTCCTGAAGTTCGCAGCGTGCTTGATCTGCCTTTCCGCATTGAGGCTATTCTTGTCTGCGCGATGAATTCCTATTCACTCCATGTATTCGCGTCACATCGCGACCCTTGTTGAAGCTGCAAGATGCGCCCATCCCTCCTGGTTCTCCTAGTGTCCTTGGCCGCCCCAGGGGTGGTGGCGGCGTTCGCCTTGGCTGGGGCCGCCTCCGGAAGCCCGGTGAGGATCACGTCCAATTCCAGGATCGGCAAGGAAATGCCGGTCCTGGTGGAACTCTTCACGTCTGAGGGCTGTTCGAGCTGCCCCCCCGCCGACGAACTGTTGATGGAGATCCACAAGGCGCACGAGGTCGCCAATGCAGAAGTATTCGTTTTGAGCGAACATGTCGATTACTGGAACCGGCTGGGCTGGGTTGACCCCTTCTCTTCCACCCAGTTCAGTGACCGCCAGAAAGGTTACGCGGCCCGGTTCCGCCAGTCCGGTATCTACACCCCGCAGATGGTCGTCGACGGCCGCGAGGAGCTGGTCGGCAGCGACCGGGCCCACGCCCTGCGGGCCATTGCCGATGCGGCCCGCCAGCCCAAGGCCACCGTGGTCCTTGCCTTCGCTCCCGGCAGACCCGCCGGAGACGGCGACCCGGTCCGGCTTACCGTTCGGGTCGGAGGGCTGCCCGGCCCTCCGCCTGATAAACCAGCGGACGTCTTCCTGGCGGTCACGGAAAACGGCCTGCATTCCCAGGTCCTGCGCGGGGAGAACGCGGGACGGAGGCTGGAGCACACCGCGGTGGTCCGGAAACTGATGGACCTTGGCCACCCCAACCCGAAGACCGGCGAGTTCACGGCCATGCCTGAGGTGTTCATGGATCCTGGCTGGAAACGTGAAAACCTTGGTGTCGTCGTCTTCGTGCAGGGGGCCGGATGCGGGCCAATCCTGGGTTCCGCCGCCCTGTCCCTGGCAGGATCCGGCACCGGGACGAAGGGTCCCAAAGCTCCCCTGTAAACCCGCTGCTCCTGGAGCATGCCATGCTCATCAAGCCGCCTCCGGATATCAAAAGCAGCGAAATCACCGACAAGGAAACCTGTTTCAGCCGGCGTCGGCTCCTGCGCGGGGCGGTGTTGGTGGCCACATCGCTGGGGACAGCGTGGGTGTACCGCCAGTTGGCGTCCCCCGGCGAAGGTGCCAAGGGTGGAGAGAAGATCGCGGGCATCACCCCGCCCAAGGAGCCGCCCGCCCCGGTGCTCCAGGACGCTCGGACGTCCCTGCAGGACATCACCCACTACAACAACTTCTACGAGTTCTCCACGGACAAGCGCGCCGTCGCCCCTCGCGCGAAGAACTTCATCACCCGCCCCTGGACCGTGGAGGTGGGCGGCCTGGCGCATCGGCCACGGACCTTCGCCATCGACGACCTGCTCCGGCTCAACCCGCCCGAGGAACATGTCTACCGCCACCGCTGCGTGGAAGGGTGGTCGATGGTCATCCCCTGGATCGGCTTCCCCCTCTCCAGGCTCCTGGACCAGGTGCAGCCCATGGGCAACGCCCGTTTCGTCACCTTCCAGACCTTGGCTGACCCCCGGCAGATGCCGAACATCCGTTCTTCCGTGCTGGACTGGCCCTACCTGGAAGGACTCCGGCTGGACGAAGCGGTGCATCCCCTGACCATTCTGGCCGTGGGGCTGTACGGGGAGACCCTGGCACCCCAGAACGGCGCGCCACTGCGCCTGGTGGTGCCCTGGAAGTACGGCTTCAAAGGCATCAAGTCCATCATCCGCATCGATCTGGTGGAGGCCATGCCGCCCACCACCTGGAACCGGACCGCCCCGTCGGAGTATGGCTTCTACTCGAACGTGAACCCCAACGTGGACCACCCGCGCTGGAGCCAGCGCACCGAGCAGCGGATCGGCGAAACCAGCCGGCGGGAGACCCTCATGTTCAACGGCTACGCGGATCAGGTCGCGCACCTCTACGCGGGGATGGACCTGAAGGCGAATTTCTGAACGAGGCCGGCCGATGAAAGATACCCGCTTCCTTAGGCAAGTGGTCCTGGTGAACGGCCTGGTCCCCCTGTTGATGCTGCTCTTGGACGGATTCCGGCACGAACTGGGAGCGAACCCTCAAGAGTTCGCCACCCGGGCGACCGGCATCCTGACCCTGATGTTCCTGATCCTATCCCTGGCCGTCACCCCGGTGAGGAAGACGCTGGGCCAACCCTGGCTGGCGCCGTTCAGGCGCACCCTGGGGCTGCTTGGGTTCTTCTACGGGGTGGTGCACCTTTTGGCCTATGTCTGGTTCGCCAAGGCCTTCCAGTTCAGGGCCATCCTCGCCGATGTCGGCAAGCGCCCGTTCATCATGGTCGGGATGGCCAGCTTCCTCCTGCTGCTTGCCCTCGCCATCACCTCCCCCAGCAGCATGATCCGCCGACTGGGCGGCAAACGGTGGAATCGCCTGCACCGGCTGGCCTATGTCGCGGCGGCCGGCGGCGCCCTCCATTTCTACATGTTGGTGAAGGCGGACACGCGGTTGCCCTGGGCCTTCACGGGGGCCCTGGGCGTGTTCCTTGCGTACCGCGTCCTGAACCACTTCCTGCCCCATTACACGGAACGGAAGCCGGCCCGCAGACCGGTGGCTGCCAAGGCGAACTGAGCCTGGCTGATGACCAGAAGACCTTCGCATGGGAACGCGTTTCCTGTCCCTTGACACCATGCCGGTCCGCTTCAGGATTGGAGAGACAAGCCATTCAGCCTGGGGGAGCCCTGCCATGGACGGAGCAAGCGGCCAGCTTGGTGATCCGGAGATTTCGGCCAAGGGTCCGGTCGCCCTGCTCAATGTCTTCACCTTCGAGGGCAAGGGAGGCAACCCGTGTCCCATCGTCGTTGACGCGGGCAGGCTCGCTCCGGCTGACATGCAGGACATTGCGCGGCGGTTCGGGGTCGAGGCCGGGTTCGTGCTTCCAGGCGAGAGCGGGGATTATGACTTCACCTTCCGCTTCTGGGTGCCTCGACACGAAATGGAAATGTGCGGACATGCGACCATCGGCGCCTTGTGGCAACTCGCCGAAGAGGGGCGGTTGCCGGCTGACCTGGTGCGGATCGAGACCCGCAGTGGACCGGTCACCGGGTTCATCGGCTACACGGACCATGGCGAAAGGTTGGTGGAGATAACTCAGCCCGCCGGAAGGGTGGCACCCTTGACGCCGGAGCAGGAAAAGGCCGTCCTCACCGTTCTGGGGCTTGAGCGCAAGGACTTGCTTGACCTGCCCCTGCAGAATGCGGTCACTTCGCGCGTGAAGACGCTCGTTCCCATCAGGGACGTGGAGCGCCTGCAGGCCCTCAGGACCGACATGCCGGCGATCGAGGCGCTTTGCCGCCGGATCGGTTCGACCGGGTTGTATCCGTATGCGGTCCTGGACCAGGGCGCCCATACGTTCGAGGCGCGCCAGTTCCCGCGATCGTCCGGCTACCCCGAAGATGCCGCCACGGGGATCGCGGCGTCCGCTCTGGCCTTTGGCCTGCTCAGGAACGGCCTGATCGGGGCCAACGATCGAACGATTCAGGTGTTTCAGGGGCGGGCCATGGGGCGCTTGTCTGAGATCCGGGTGCGCCTGGGCTGGGTCGACCGGAGAGCCATCGGCTGCCTGCTGAGCGGAACCGTCACACCGGCAGAGCGGGCCTGACGCCGGCGTTGAGTTGTCCCCAACCCCGCAGCGCGATCGGATGGGACGAGTTTCGCCGCTCATTCCTCACGGCAGGCCTTGAAACCTGCCCGCCTTCGGCTGATCCTTTCTGGCGTTTCCCATCACGATCCAGGAGGCACCATGTCCACCCCCCACACCGCCCTCGTCACCGGCGCCAATCGCGGCATCGGACTCGCCACAGCGCGGGAGTTGGCCCGGCAGGGGCTCTCGGTGGTCCTGGGGTGCCGGGACGTGGCGGAAGGGACCCAGGCCGCCGCCTCCATCCCCGGGGCGTCGGTGCAGGCGCTGGACCTTCGGGACCCGGCCTCGGTGCAGGCGGCGGCGCAGGCGCTGGCCGGGAAGGTGGACGTGCTGGTGAACAACGCGGGCATCTGCCCGGAGGGCGGCGCCGAAGGGGTGGCCATGGCCGCGGTGCGGGAGGCGTTCGAAGCGCATGTGTTCGGTCCGCTGGAACTGATCCGGGGGCTCCTGCCGGGGATGCGGGCGCGGGGCTACGGGCGGATCGTCAACCTCAGCTCCGGGTGGGGGGCGTTCGCGGAGGGGCTGCAGGGGCCGTTCGCGTACTCGGTGTCCAAGGCGGCCCTGGATGCGCTGACCCTGTGCCTTGCCCGGGAGCTGCAGGGCGACCTGAAGGTGAACGCCTGTTGCCCGGGATGGGTGCACACCCGCATGGGCGGGCCCCAGGCGCCCAAGTCGCCGGAACAGGGGGCGGACACGCCGGTGTGGCTGGCGACGCTGCCCGCCGATGGGCCCAATGGCGGGTTCTTCCGCAACCGCAAACCGATCGCCTGGTGAAGCCGGACCCCGGCGGCCATACCTAAGTCATTTCCTGGCGAACTTTGGCGGCACAGCGACGGCCGTTCAACCGTATGCTGGGAGAACCCGCTGGAGGAGTCATGAGCCGCACCGCCACCGCCATCGCCCTGCCGGACCCGGCAGGCCTGGCCCTGGCCGCGCCGGTGCTGGTGGCCATCAGCTTCTGCCATCTGCTCAACGACATGATGCAGTCGCTCATCACCGCCACCTATCCCATGATCAAACTGTCCCTGGGGCTCACCTTCGCCCAGCTGGGGCTGGTGTCCCTGGTCTACCAGCTGACCGCCTCCCTGCTCCAGCCCATGGTGGGGTTCTATACGGACCGGCGCTCCCGGCCCTATTCCCTGGTGGTGGGCATGGGCTTCACCTTCCTGGGGATGCTGCTGTTCTCCGTGGCGCCGCGCCTGGGCGTGCTCCTGGGGGCCGCCGCCCTGGTGGGCATGGGTTCCTCGGTGTTCCACCCGGAGGCGTCCCGGGTGGCCCAGCTGGCCTCGGGGGGGCAGCACGGTCTGGCCCAGTCGGTGTTCCAGGTGGGGGGCAACGCCGGGCAGGCCCTGGGGCCTCTGCTGGCGGCTCTGGTGGTGCTGCCCCGGGGGCAGGGCAGCATCGCCTGGTTTTCGGCGGTGGCCCTGCTGGCGATCCTGGTGATGACCCGGGTGGGCGTGTGGTACCGGGCGAACCTGCGGGAACGGCGCCAGCGCGCCCAGGCGGCCGCCGGGGCCCACCCCCTGTCCCGGGGGCGGATCGCCCGGCCCATGGCCATCCTGGGCCTGCTGATGTTCTCCAAGTATTTCTACCTGGCCAGCTTCTCCAATTTCTACACGTTCTACCTCATGGCCAAGTTCAACCTGGGCATCCGCAGCGCCCAGCTGCACCTGTTCCTGTACCTGGGCGCGGCGGCGGCGGGCACCGTGCTGGGGGGCCCCATCGGCGACCGCATCGGCCGCAAGCGGGTCATCTGGGCCTCCATCCTGGGGGTGCTGCCCTTCTCCCTGGCCCTGCCGTACGCCGGGCTGGCCTGGACCACCGCCCTCACCGTCATCATCGGGCTGGTGCTGTCCTCGGCCTTCTCGGCCATCCTGGTGTACGCCCAGGAACTGGTGCCCGGGAACGTGGGCCTCATCTCCGGGCTGTTCTTCGGCCTGGCCTTCGGGCTGGGCGGGGTGGGCGCCGCCCTGCTGGGGGCCCTGGCGGACCGCACCAGCATCGCCTACGTGTACCAGGTGTGCTGCGTACCTGCCCATCCTGGGCATCCTCACCGCTTTCCTGCCCGAGTACCGGGAGGGCTCGGCACCTCTCTAATACCCGAGCGTCCGGTCCACCGCATTCAGGATCGGCTGCCCCTGGGCGAACCGGTGCAGGTTCTCCAGGATGTCCGGGATCAGGTCCCGGGGCACCGACGGCCCGGAGTGGTGGGGGGTGACCACCACGCCGGGGTGGTCCCAGAGGGGCGACGAAGCTTCCAGGGGTTCCCGGGGAAACACGTCCAGCACGGCGCGGCCCAGGGTGCCCCGGTCCAGGGCCGCCAGCAGGTCCGGCACCGCCACCTGCTCGCCGCGCCCCACGTTCACCAGGGTGAGACCCGGGTGGCCATGCTCCAGGAGGCTGGCGTTCACGAAACCCCGGGTGCCGGAGGTGAGGGGGGCGCACAGCACCAGGACCCGGGCGCGGCCCATCCAGGCGCCCAGGTCCCCGGCCCCGTGCAGGGGGAACTCCGCATCGGCGCGGGGGGTGCGCACGAACCCGTGGACTTCCAGGCCCAGCTCCCGCAGGGCCCGCCCGATCTGCCGCCCGATCCGGCCGAAGCCGTGCACCAGTGCCACCAGCCCGGTGAGGTTCTCGGGCACCAGCTCCGCGGCCCAGCGGCGCTCCCCCTGGGCGGCGCGGCAGGCGTCCACGCGCAGGGCCTCCTGGAGCAGGTGGGCGCACACGTAGCGCGCCATCCACAGGCCGAACTGGCCGTCGGCGCGGGTGATGGGGACGCCCGGGGGGATCTCCGCATGGTCCACCAGGTGGTCCACGCCGGCGCCGGAATTCTGGATCCAGGCCAGGCGCGGCATGCGCGCCACCAGCCCGGGAGGCAGGTTCCACACGAACAGCCCTTCCGCATCCCGGAGCCAGGCGTCGTCCGGCGCGTCCCGGGGGTGCCAGCCGCGCACCTCCAGCCGCGGCTCGGCCTCCTGCAGGGCTTGCCCCCAGGCATGGTGCAGCCGATGGACCACCGCCAGTTTGCGCATTCCCCGATGGTAGCAGACACCCTGCCCAAGCTTCGCCTGGGCAGGGCGTGGGGAGCGCGAGGGGGACGGAGAGCGAGCAACGCGGGCGCGCGGACCCCTTCGTCCGGGTCAGTCCCGGAAGCTTTCCTGGGCGTGGTAGCTGCTGCGCACCAGGGGGCCGCTCTGCACCCGGTGGAACCCCATCTCCAGGCCCTTGCGGCGGTACATCTCGAACTCCTGGGGCTCCACGAAGCGCTCCAGGGGCAGGTGCAGGTGGGTGGGGGGAAGGTACTGGCCGATGGTGGCGATGTCCACCTTGGCCCGGCGCCAGTCGGCCATGAGGTCCAGCACCTGTCCGGGGGTCTCCCCCAGGCCCACCATGATGCCGCTCTTGGTGCGCATGGCCGGGGCGAGCCGGTCCCGGTGCTCCCCGGCGGCCGCCAGCAGGCGCAGGCTCTGGGCGTAGTCCGCGTCCGGGCGCACCCGCCGGTACAGGTGCGGCACCGTCTCCAGGTTGTGGTTGAGCACCTCGGGGCCGGCCGCCAGCACCGCCGCCAGGGCCGCAGCGTCGCCCCGGAAGTCGGGGACCAGCACTTCCACCCCGCACTCGGGGGTGAGGGTGCGGATCCAGCGGATGGTGGCGGCGAAGTGCCCGGCGCCGCCGTCCGGGAGGTCGTCCCGGTTGACGCTGGTGACCACCGCGAAACTCAGCCCCAGGCTGGCCACGGCCTCGGCCACCCGCTGGGGCTCGTCCGGGTCCAGGGCTCCGGGGCGGCCCTTGCCCACGCTGCAGAACCCGCAGTGGCGGGTGCACACGTCGCCCATGAGCATGAACGTGGCGGTGCGGTGCAAGCCCCAGCACTCGTTGAGGTTGGGGCACCGGGCCTCCTCGCACACGGTCACCAGGCGCTTGGCGCGCATGAGCGCGTGCACCTGCTCCACCACCTCCGGGGCGGGGACTTTGACCTTCAGCCAAGCCGGCCGGGGTCCAGGGAGGACGGGAGGGCGCGCCATGCCTTCCGATCATAACCGGCGGAGCGGGGGCGCCGCTCTGGCTTATGGAATACAATGGTGCCATGGCAGAATCCGACCCCGAACCCGCCGCCGCGCCGAGCGCCGGCCCCAGCTTCGAGCCGCCCAAGGGCTTCGAGACCCGGTTCCGGGACCTGGAACTGCACCTGGCTTCCTTCGACGGCCCCCTGGACCTGCTGCTGCACCTGATCCGGGAGCAGAAGCTGGACATCCTGGACCTGCCCATGGCCGAGGTGACCCGCCAGGTACATGGACTACCTGCTTCTCATGGAGGAGCTGAACCTGGAGATCGCCGCGGAATTCATCGCCATGGCGGCCCAGCTGCTGCAGATCAAGTCGCGCATGATGCTGCCCCGGCCGCCGGCGGACGCGGGCGAGGAGGACCCCCGGGAAGACCTGGTCCAGCGCCTGCTGGACTACCAGCAGGTGAAGGAGGCCGCCCGCATCCTGTCGGGGCGCGAGGCGGAATGGCAGGGGGTGGTGTTCGCCCCGGGCCTGGACCTGCAGGAGCACGCCCGGGTGGAGGACGAGCCCATCCGGGCCACCCTGTTCGACCTCCTGGGGGCCTACCGGGAAGCCCTGAAGCGCCTCCTGCCCCCGCCTCCGGTGGAAGTGCGCGCCGCCCCCAAGACCCTCGACCAGCGCATCCAGGAAGTGCTGGCGGCCCTGGCCTCGGGCCAATGGCGGCCGTTCAGCGGCCTGCTGGCCGCTGCCGACACCCGGGAGGAGCTGGTGCTCACCTTCCTGGCCCTCCTGGAGATGGTCCGCACCGGGCGGGTGCGCCTGGTGCAGACCGAACCCTTCGGGGAAATCCGTGTCAAGGCCGCCTGATCCCACCCTGGACCGGGGCTTTTGCCTGGCCTACGGCGTCGGCCTGGCCCTGTGCGTGGCCTGGCCCCTGGCGCTCCAGGCCCTGCTGGGCACCCTCATCCCCCCCATCCGCAGCCCGCCGGGGAGGTGGTACGGGAACTGGGCTACACCTTCACCGGCCTCACCCTGGCCAGCGCAGCGTTCGTGCTCTGGCGCTGGGGCCGGGTGCGCCGGAGCTTCGGCGCCCTGGACCGGCGCCGGCGGGTGCGGGTGCTGGCCCGGGAGATCCTGGTCTATTCCGTCCTCTTTGAAGCCAGTTCCCTGTTCGGGCTGCTGTACTTCGCCCTGGGCGGCCCCCAGGCGGAGCGCTACGCCCGGGGGTTCCTGGCCCTGACTCCGGTGATGTTCTTGATCTTCGTGCCCCGCCTGCGCGCCTGGCGGGAGGCGGCACGGGAGGAGTGACGCCATGTCCGAGCCCGATATCCAGCTGAACCTCCAGGAACCCCCCCCGGAGGCCCCGGGCACGCATCCCCGCCCCCCGGGCAAGCCCCGGCGCCGGACCCTCTGGTACTGGATCGGCGGGGTGGTGGCCGTGCTGATCATCGCGGGAGTCGCAGCCTCCTACCTGCGCAACAGCCCGGCACCGGCGCCGGGACCCGGCGAGGAGGCGGACGCCGGGAAGGACATGCCCCCCTCCCTGCGCCCTTATTATGAAAAGGCCAAGACCGGCGACGTGAACGCCATGCGCATGCTGGGGACCCTGTACTACAACGGCCTGAACGTGCCCCAGAACACCCAGGAAGGCATCCGCTGGTACCGCAAGGCCGCCAAGGCCGGAAGCGTGGCCGCCAAGAAGGACCTGGAGCAGCTGGGCCTCACTCCGGAGGAGTAGCGGCCTCCCGCCAGGCCACGATCCGGCGCGCCGCGGCCGGGCCCACCTGGGCCTCCAGGTCGGCGGCGGCGGCGGCCCGCACCCCCTGGACGCTGCCGAAGCCCTGCAGCAGCTTGCGGGCGGTGAGGGGCCCCACCCCGGGAATCCGGGTGAGTTCCGTCTGCAGGGTGCGCTTGGCCCGCAGGGCTGCGGTGGTAGGTGACGGCGAACCGGTGCGCCTCGTCCCGGATGCGCTGGAGCAGCTGCAGCACCGGGCTGGTCCGGGGGATGCGCAGGGGCTCGGCGCTGCCGGGGCGGAACACCAGCTCCTCCTTCTTGGCCAGGGCGGCCCGCTCCAGCTGGTCCAGGCCCAGGGCCCCCAGGGCCGCCTCGGCGGCGTGCAGCTGGCCCTGCCCGCCGTCGATGAGCACCAGGTCCGGGTACTCCTGCCCTTCGTCCCGCAGGCGCTTGTAGCGCCGGGTCACCACCTCCGCCATGTTGGCGAAGTCGTCGTTCTGCTCGTTGGCGAGCTTGAAGCGGCGGTAGCGGCCACGGTCCGGGAGGCCGTCGCTGAACACCACGCAGGAGGCCACCACCTCCCGCCCCTGCCCGTGGCTGATGTCGAAGCACTCGATGCGCCGGGGCAGCCGGGCCAGGCCCAGGAAGGCCTGCAGCCCCTCCAGCACCGCCTGGTTGAGCCGGGCCGGCTCGAACTTGCGCTCCAGGGCCAGGCGGGCGTTCTCCTGGGCCATGGTGAGCAGTTCCACCTTCTCACCCCGCTGGGGCACGTGGACGGCCGGGCGGGTGCCCCGCAGGCCCCCCAGCCACTCCCGCAGCAGGTCCAGGTCCGCGGGCTCCTGCTCCACCAGGATCCGGGCCGGCACCTCCTCCTCGGCGTAGACCCGCTTGAGCACCTCGGCCAGCACGGCGCCGTCGAAGACCTCCACGTCGTCCAGGACGTACTCCCGGCGCCCCACCATGCGCCCGTCCCGCATGACCAGGCGGTGCACGCAGGCGCGGCCGTCCAGCACCGCGCTGCCGTACAGGTCCGTGTCCTCCTGGTCCACGGTGGCGGCCTTCTGGCGGTTCGAACCAGGCGTCCAGCTGCTGCAGGGCGTCCCGGTACTGGGCCGCCAGCTCGAAGGCGCTGCGCCCCGCCGCCTGCCACATGGCCGCCTCCAGGCGCGCCTTGAGCTCGTCCCGGCGGCCATCCAGGAACAGCCGCGCCTACCTGGCCTGCTCCCGGTAGGCCGGCCTGGTCCACCGCGCCGATGCACGGGGCGGTGCAGCGGTGCAGCTGGTACTTCAGGCAGGCCCGGCCGCGCCGGCCGTCGATGTCGATGTCGCAGTCCCGGACCTGGAAGAAGCGGTAGACCAGCTCGGCGGTGCGGTAGGCGGTGGAGGCGGGGAAGAACGGGCCGTAGTAGAGGGACCCGTCCTTCTTCACCTTGCGGGTGACGAACACCTGGGGGAAGGCGTTCTTCCAGGTGAGCTTGACGTACGGGTAGCTCTTGTCGTCCCGCAGCAGGATGTTGTAGGGCGGGCGGTGCTCCTTGATGAAGTTGTTCTCCAGCACCAGCGCTTCCAGCTCCGTCTCGCAGACGACGAACTCCAGGTCCCAGATCCGGGCCACCAGGCGCCGGGTCTTGGCGTCCAGCTGCTTGGCCTGGAAGTAGCTCTTCACCCGGTTGCGCAGCACCTTGGCCTTGCCCACGTAGAGGAGGTTGCCCTCCTGGTCCCGGTACAGGTACACCCCGGGCTGGGTGGGCAGGTCCGCCAGCTTCCGCCGGAGGGCGGGGCTGCGGTCGACGTTGCTGCGGGGTGCGGCCATGCCAGAAGTCTAACGTCCCCGGGGCCGCCCCACCTCTCCTGGCCCGGGAACCTGGGGCAGGATTCCCGCACGGGGACGGTGCATCCTGGCCTGGAGGTCCCCATCCGCGATCCGGACGCCACCCGCAGGGGCCGCGCCGCCCGGCGCTACGGGCGCCGGTGCGAGCGGGGCACCGCCTGGCTGCTCTGGCTGCGGGGCTGGGACATCGTGGCCGCCGGCTTCCGGGCCGGGCGGTTCGAGCTGGACCTGGTGGTGGTCCGGGGGAGCGAGCTGCGGGCGGTGGAAGTGAAGGCCAGGGCTCCGGGGGCCTGGTGCGGGGCCGACACGGCCCTGGGCTTCCACCAGCGCCTGCGCCTGCAGACCGCCCTGCGGGTCTACCTGGAACGAGTGCCCTGGCCTGGCCGCGTGAGCTTCCAGCGGGTCAGCTGGAGCGGCTGGCGCTGGCGCTTCCATCCGCCGGAACGCTGGGATACCTTGGCCCTGCACGGTTGAATGCTCGGTTCATTGGTCCCGGCTTCCGGTTCCCGGGGCCCCGGGCCGGCTGGGACGGCGGGGACGGAGTACACTTGGGCGATGCTGATCCTTGGCCTGGAATCCTCCTGTGACGACTGCTCGGCCGCGGTGGTGCGGGAAACCGCCCGGGGGCCGGAGCTCCTGGCCATGACCCGCAAGAGCCAGGACGACCTGCACGGCCCTTACGGGGGCGTGGTGCCGGAACTGGCGGCCCGGGAGCACCTGCTGCAGCTGCGCGGGGTGATCGCCGGGGCCCTGGGCCAGGCGGGCCTGGAACTGTCCCGGCTGGACCGCATCGCCGTCACCCAGGGCCCGGGCCTGGTGGGCTCGCTGCTCTCCACCTTCTCCGCCAGCAAGGCCATGGCCTGGCGCCAGGGCATCCCCTGGGTGGGGGTGCACCACCTCCTGGGGCACCTGAACGCGGCCCGCTTCGCCGTCCCGGACCTGCCTTTCCCGGCCCTGGCCCTGCTGGTCTCCGGGGGCCACACCCACCTGTACCTGGCGCCCGGCTGGACCCGTCTGCGGCTGCTGCGCAAGACCCGGGACGACGCCGCCGGGGAGGCCTTCGACAAGACGGCCCGGATGCTGGGCCTGGGCTACCCCGGCGGCCCGGTGGTGGACACCTGCGGCCGCCAGGCGTCCCGGCCCGCCCCGCCCTTCACTCCGCCCAGGTTCCGGGACGGCCAGGCCAGCTGGAGCTTCTCCGGCCTGAAGACCGCCGTGAAGCTGCGCATCCAGGGCGAGCCCGGCCTGGCCGGCGCCGGGCCCGGGGATGCCCGGGTGCAGGCCCTGTGCCGGACCCTGCAGGAGACCGTGGCGGCGTGGCTGCTCAAGCCGTTGCCGGCCCTGGTGGACGAGACCGGCGCCCGCAGCCTGATCGTCTCGGGCGGGGTGGCCTGCAACTCGGAACTGCGCGCCCAGGCCAAGGCCGTGGCCGCTCGGCTGGGCCTGGCGCTGGCCATCCCCGAGCCCCGGTACTGCACCGACAACGGCGCCATGATCGCCGCCGCCGGTGCGCTGCTGGATCCGCCCCAGGACCCCTGGTCCCGCAACGCCGACCCCAACCTGCCCCTGGAACCGGAGTGAACCCATGGAAGTCACCCGCGAAGACGTCCTGCGCTGCGCCCAGCTCACCGGCCTGCGCCTGGAGGAGGAGGAGATCGAATCCATGCGCCGGACCATGACCCAGTTCCTCAGCCACGCCCAGAGCCTGGACCGCCTGGACCTGGAAGGAGTGGAGCCGTGCACCCATGCCGTGGACCTGCCCCTGCCCCGCCGGGACGACGAGCCCCGCCCGGGCCTGGACCGGGAGCAGGCCCTGGCCAACGCCCCCGCCGCCGACCAGGGCTGCTTCGTGGTACCCAAGGTTTTGTAGATGGCCGCTCCGGACGACTGGACCCAGGTCTGGCGCCAGGCCACCGTCACCGGCAACCGGGAGGTGGGGCGGGGCTGCCGGCTGCTGGGCCTGGAGCTGCGGGACCAGCTGCCGTTCCCGTTCGAGCCCGGCCACGTGGTGGTGCTGCGCCACCAGGGCCAGCGCCATCCCTACACCGTATCCCAGGTGGAGCCGGACGCGCGCCGGGTGGGGACGCTGTACCGGGTGATCCCCGGCGGGCGCCTGACGCCGTTCCTGGACGGGCTGGTCCCGGGGGCCCAGGTGGAATTCACCGGCCTGCACCACGAACCGGTGCTGGCGGGCCTCGCCCCGGGCACCCAGGCGGTGGTGGGGCTCAGCACCGGATCGGGCCTGGGGCCCCTGTGGGGGTTCGCAACCTGGGCGCTGGAACGGGGCTTCCAGCGGCCCATCACCCTGTTCGCCGGCTTCCGGGAGCCCCATGACATCTGCCTGGGTCCGGAACTGGACGCCCTGCAGGCGCGTTTCCCCCAGTTCCGCTGGCACCCCACCCTGACCCGCCCGGACGCGGGTTGGCAGGGCCTGGTGGGCCGGGTGGGGCAAAGCGCGCCCCCGCGCATCCCGGAGCCCCGGTCCTGCCACTTCCACCTGGTGGGCAACGGCGCCATGCTGGCGGAAATGAAAGGGGCCCTGGAGGCGGTGGGGGTGCCCGGCGGCCAGGTGACCACCGAGGTGTTCTTCAATTTCAACGCCAAGGCCGACCCGGACGTGGTCCGGGCCATCGTGGCCCGGTTCGGCGGGAACCGGACGGCCTGACCGCCCGGGTCCCGGCTCAGAGGGTCCGGCGTTGGGGCACCCCTTCAGCGGGGCCCAGCGGCGGTTCCAGCCCGTCCTCCGGACGTTCCGGCCAACGGCGCGGCCGGCCGTGGCAGCGTTCCAGCAGCTCCTTGGTATAGAGATGCAGCAGGAGCCGGTCCGGCCCCCCTGCCGGCCCGGTCCCGGCCCGGCCGGGTGGGATGGCTTCCAGCAGGCTGGCCAGATCCGCCGTGAAGGGGTCCGGCCCCTCCTGGTCGTTCTCGTGGTAGCTGTCAACCAGCCTCTTGGCCTCGAGCAGCTCGGCGACGGCGGCGCGCACCGCCGGCCAGGGATCCGGGGCCGTTCCCGGCCCGGTGCCCGCGGCCGCGAACCGGGCGCAGGCCCGGACCCAGGACTGGACCTCCCCCTCCGCCAGCCAGCGGCCCAGGAAGGCTGCCATCGCCCGGGTTGGTTCGACCGGAAGGTCCATCGCATGTCCCTTGGCGTTACCCTCACTATTTTGAGCGATGATCGTTGCAATCCAACCGGCAAAGGAGCGCCATGTTCACCGATATCCGCAGCCGCAAGATCGTCCTGGTCGCCCATTGCTTCCTGAACCAGAATGCCATTTCGGACGGGACGGCGGACTTTCCGGGTGCCAATGGCGATGTGATCCGGTGCCTGCTTGATGCCGGTGTTGGCATCCTCCAGTTGCCCTGTCCGGAATTCAACTGCCTGGGCCTGGACCGGGGCGATCCTGGGGGAAGCCAACGGCCGCTGCTGGATGAGAACTCCCGGATCCGCGTGGCCATGGGTCGTCCGGCGCCAGGGGCGATCCTCGAGGCCCTGGTGGAGCGGGTGGCCTATCAGGTCGACGAGTACCGGAAGCACGGTTTTGCCGTGCAGGGCATCATCGGGAGCAACCGTTCTCCCAGTTGCGGGGTGGAATCGACCTCCAAGGATGGCCGCGAAGTTCCTGGCCAGGGGGTATTCCTCGAGGCTCTGCAGGATGCCTTGGTGCAACGGAGCGGATCGCTGCCGATGATCGGCATCAAAGCCTCGGACCCGGAGGCGGCGAAAGCGAGGGTTGCGGCGCTACTGGCAATGTAACTGGCAACGCCTGGAGATGCCGTTATGGCGTACTCGCCGGGTTGGAGTTCGGGAACGGTCGCCGATCCAGTCAGGCTGCGGACGAACCCATTCGGGCCTTCCACCTTCACGTTCCCCACCGCTCCCTCGCAACCCTTGATGTGTACCCGCAGGCTCGGAGCCACGACCACCTGCGTGGTCGAAGTGGCTGAATGGCCATTGCCATCGGTCACCAGAAGGGTGTAGGTCGTGGTGGTTTGGGGTGAAACCGTCGCGGACCCTCCGCTGGCAAGGTCTCCCACACCATGATCCACGGAGCCGGCGCCGCCGGAATAGGATGCAGCGAGGACGGCCTCCCCGCCGATGGACACCCTGGCGGGGGCACCGTGGAAGCCCTGGATCACCGGAGCATCCGGGTGGCTTGCGCCGGCGCAAGAAAGGGCTGGGATCACGGCCCCGATCAGGAGCAGGGGCAAGGCCCATTCCAACCGGGCAAAGGCTTTCCGGATGCTCATGCTATGAATATTTTTCACAATGGGTCCTCATACTTAAAAGGTCATTAAATTACCTTTTGTGCATCAAAAACCTCATGATAGTCACGATTTAATTCAAATCAAGTTCAAAATTTAACTAATTTTCTATTCAAACAAACATTTTGTTTAAATTTAATAAAAGTTGTATGGCCGCGTTGCAACGCTTGAAAACATCCAAACCGATTGAGCAAGCCGCCGTAGATCCGGGCAAGCGGGCTTGCTTCTGCCGGGACGGGGCAAAGGGTGCTCTCGGGCAGCTAGAAATCGCCGCCACCGCCCGAGTCGCCGCCGGAACCGCCCCCTTCGCCCCAGTCGTTGCCGGAGCCGCCCAGGTCGCCGCCGCCGGCGGGGCCGCCGCCGGGCCAGTCATCGTCCCGCCGCTGCTGCCCGCCCCCGAGCATGCTGCCGATCATCATGCCGGTCAGCAGGCCGCCCACGCCTCCGCCCTGGGGCGGGTAGTAGCCCGGCTGGCCCGGAACCAGGCCCTCGGGCTGGTCCAGGCCCAGGCGGACCCGGGCGCCGGGGGGCAGCTCTTCGTCCTTGAGCTCCTGGACCCCGGCCACGGAGCCGCAGTAGCCGCAGGTCCAGGTGACCTTGCGCAGGCCGTCCCAGGCCTGCTTCATCTTGTCGCCGGCGGCGCCGCAATTGGGGCACTTGGGGTAGGGGTTGGCAAACACGTGGCCCTGCACCGGGCCGGAGCCCATGGGCCGGGCCGCCGCCCCCAGCTGCTCCCGCCGGTCGCGCCGGCCGCGCAGCACCAGGAAGGCGACGATGCCGACGATGACCAGCACCAGGAAGCAGCCGAAGCCGCCGCCCTGGCCGCTGTCCATGCGCCGGGCCAGGAGGGCCAGGGTCAGCATCGGGACGTGCATGGTCCACCTCGAGGATGCCCCAGTCTACCCCTTGCCGCACCCCCCAGCTAGAATGCCAACATTCCCCCGACAGGATGTGACTCATGACGGACCCCGCCGAATCCCGACTTCGCCTTGGCAAGCGCATGGAACAGTTCTCCGGCCTGATGCCCTACCGGGTGTTCGAGATCCTGCTGGTGGCCACCAACTACGACGCCTTCATCCTGGAGGAGGACGGGCAGCTCACGGAACTGATGCTCCAGGAGATCCGCGACCTGGGCATCAACCTGCGCGGCTCGCCGCGCTTCGTCACCGCCAATTCCGGCAAGGAAGGCCTGGAGCTGCTGGCCCAGCACAGTTTCGACATGGTCATCACCACCGCCCGCCTGGGCGACATGGCGGTGGAGGACCTGGCCGCGGAGGCCAAGGCGCTGGTGCCGGACGTGCCGGTGGGGGTGCTGGCGGTGCACGCCTGGGAAGTGCCCCAGCTGGAGGCCCTGCGCGGCTCGGGCCAGGTGGATTGGGTATTCCTGTGGCTGGGCGACGTGAAGTCCCTGTTCGCCATGATCAAGCAGCAGGAGGACACACCGCAACCTGGACCACGACCTGGAGCGGGGGGTGCGCGCCATCATCGTGGTGGAGGACGACGTGCGCTTCTACTCGTTCTTCCTCCCCCACATCTATGCGGAAGTGACCCACCAGACCTCCCGGCTCATGGCCGAGGGGGTGAACCTGTCCCACCGGATCCTGCGCATGCGGGCCCGGCCCAAGATCATCCTGGCCCAGAACTACGAGCAGGCCTGGGCCATGTTCGAGCGCTACGGCGACAACCTGCTGGGCATCATCTCGGACGTGAGCTTTCCCCGGGAGGGCCGCCTGGACCCGGCGGCCGGCATCGAGCTGGCCCGCCAGGTGCGCTGGAAGGACCCGGACCTGCCCATCCTCCTCCAGTCCACGGACGTGGTGAACCGCGGCCTGGTGGAGGAGCTGGGCGCCACCTTCCTGCACAAGGAAGCCCACACCCTGCTGGCGGACCTGCGCACCTTCATCCTGGAGAACTTCGGCTTCGGGGACTTCGTGTTCCGGCTTCCGGACCGCACCGAGGTGGGCCGGGCGGTGGACCTGCGCCAGCTCCTGGACCAGCTGGAGCGGGTCCCGGACGCCTCCCTGGTGTACCACGCCAACCGGGACCACTTCTCCCAGTGGTACGCGGCGCGCACCGAGTTCGGCCTGGCCCAGGCGGTCAAGCCGGTGATGGTCTCCCACTTCCCGACCATCGGCGGCCTGCGCAACTACCTGCGCAACAGCCTCCTGTCGTACATCCGGGAAGTGCAGCGCACCATCATCACCGATTTCGACGCCACCACCTTCGACCAGTTCGTGACCTTCGCCAAGATGGGCTCCGGGTCCCTGGGCGGCAAGGGCCGCGGCCTGGCCTTCATGCAGAAGCTCCTGGCCCTGGAGGACCTGGCCAACTCCGGGGTGGAGGTGGCCATCCCCAGGACCCTGGCGGTGGCCAGCGACGTCTTCGAGGACTTCCTGGAGCGCAACGATCTCGCGGCCATGCCCCACGACTGCGCCCATCTCAGCGACGAGCAGATCCTGGACGCGTTCCGCCAGGGGCGCTTCGACCGTTCGGCGCGCACCATGCTGGCCCGGTTCCTGGCGGTGGTGCGGACCCCCCTGGCGGTGCGCTCCTCCAGCATCCTGGAGGATTCCCTCTACCAGCCCTTCGCGGGGGTGTACGCCACCATCATGCTGGCCAACAGCCACCCCAGCCTGGACGTGCGCCTGGCCCAGCTGCTGGAGGCCATGAAGGTGGTCTACGCCTCCACCTATTTCAAGGGCGCCCAGGCCTACCTGGAGACCACCCCCCACCGCATCGAGGAGGAGCGCATGGCGGTGGTGATCCAGTCCCTGGTGGGCTCCCGCCGGGGCAACCTGTACTACCCCACCTTCTCGGGGGTGACCTCCTCGTACAACTTCTACCCCTTCCGGGACATGTCCCCCCGGGACGGCACGGCGCTGGTGGCCCTGGGCCTGGGCAAGGCGGTGGTGGAGGGGTTCGAGGCCCTGCGCTTCTGCCCGGCCCACCCCCAGATCCTGCCCCAGTTCTCGGTGGTCAAGGACATCCTGCGCAACGCCCAGCGCAAATTCTGGGGCCTGGACATGGCCCTCTCGGACGTGATCCCGGGCATGGCCTACGACGCCAACCTCCTGGAGACCGAGGTGACCACCGCCCTGGGCGACCCCACCATGGCCCCCATCGCCTCCACCTACCTGCCCGCCTACGACCGCATCGTGGAAGGCAACGCCGCCCAGGGCGCGCCCCTGGTCACCTTCAGCATGATCCTCAAGGACCAGGGCTTCCCCCTGCCCCGGATCCTCACCAACCTGCTGAAGGTGAGCGAGGCCTGCATCGGCGTGCCGGTGGAGATCGAATTCGCCGTGGACCTGAAGTCCCAGGGCCCCCAGACGTTCCACGTGCTCCAGATCCGCCCCATGAACGTGGAGCGGGTGCGCACCGACGCGGCCTCCCTGGAACCCCTGCGGGACCAGGCCTGGGTGTTCTCCCGCAGCACCCTGGGCCACGGCCGGCGGGGCGCCATCCGGGACGTCATCGCCATCCCCTGGGACCTGGACCGGGCCCGCACCCGGGATGCGGCCCGGGCCGTCGAGTCCATCAACCAGAGCCTGCGCAGGGAAGGCCGCCCCTCCCTCATCATCGGCCCGGGGCGCTGGGGCTCGGCGGACCCCTGGCTGGGCATCCCGGTCACCTGGCCCATGATCTCCTCCGCCCGGGCCATCGTGGAGACCGACTTCCTGGACCTGGAAGTGGAGCCCTCGCAGGGATCCCACTTCTTCCACAACCTCACGGCCTTCGGGGTGTCCTACTTCACCATCCACCGCCGGGGCGACGACGGGTTCGTGGACTGGTCGCGGCTGGAGACGCAGCCCCTGGTGCGCACGGAGCTGGACGGGAAGATCCGGCACTACCGCCTGGAGCAGCCCCTGGAGGTGCTGGTCGACGGCGCCCAGGGGCTGGGCATGGTGGTGGCGGAGGGGGCGGCGGACTGAACCGGTCCGGATCCGCTACCTCGCCCCGAGCACCTGGGTCGGATTGAACGTCACCCCGAAGTGCGTCATGCGCTCCCGCACCAGCCGGTGCAGGCGCGCCACCTGCTCCTGCACCTCCGGCGCCACCCGGCGGCGGGTGGGGGCGACGCCCCAGCGCAGGCGGCAGGGGGCGCCGAAGTAGATGCCGTCCACGAAACTGCTGGCGACGATCTCGCGCCCGCCCAGGAGGGCCGGGAGGGTCAGGGCGATGGAGGACAGGGCCGGACCGGTGTAGGGGATGTAGCCCAGGTCCCGGATCCGGTAGTTGCCGGTGCGGGCGGCCTGGGTCATGGCCTCGGACAGGACCGGGTCCGGGGCGGCCGGGTCGTCGAACACCAGCACGTCCTGGGAATGGGGACCGTAGGGCACGCCGGTGTGGGCCACCCGGGCGCCCTCGCCGACGGCCCGGGCCTTGGCCAGGGCCCGGCCCCACATGACCCCCAGGGCCAGGCCGGCCACCCGCTCCGGGGCCAGGCCGTGGCCCAGGAAACCGCCCTGGGAGGCGTTGCTGTCGTAGAAGGCGGCCATGGCCATCAGCTCCACCGGGTCGGAGACCATCAGGAACAGCCCGGTGAAGCCCGCCTCGGCGGCCGCGGCCAGGGTGCCCCCGAGGGCTTCCCGGTTGGGCCCGAACTGGGGCAGGCGCACGTCCCCGGGCGAGCCCAGGGGCGGCACCGCCGTGGCCGCGGCGAACAGGAAGGCGTCGCAGCGGCGCATCATCTCCGGCAACGTCGCCGGCTGCACCTTGGGCAGCACCACGTCGTCCCGCCAGCTGACCACCGAGGCCAGCTCCTGCTCCATGCGGGCCAGGTTGGTGCTGTCGGTGTCGTGGATGAGCAGGGTGCCGATGCGGGTGCGGGAGGCATCGGCGGCGGCCAGGGCCGAGGCGGCCAGGCCGCCCACCCGGCCCAGGCCGGAGACGCCCACCACGAAATCCTTGCGCCTGGGCGGCTGCATCATGGCCTTCAGGTAGCGGTGCACCCCCGGCGCATCCGCCAGGTAGGTCCAGCCGGACCCGCTCCCCTCCCAGAGGCACCGCGGCCCGGCTCCCGGCGCCATGCGGCCGTGGGCGATCCACGGCTCCAGGGCCGGATCGCCGGTGACCGGAGCCAGCAGGATCTCCGGCAGGGGGGCGGACCGCTTGCGCGGGAGCCATTCCAGCTTCCCGGCGGTGACCGGATCATCCACCAGCGCAACGCGCCCGTTTCCATACAATTCCATGAGCCCGTTCTCCATGCGCAGACTGGGATGACGATAGCTCCGCGTCGCCGGCGCGGACGTGAGCGACGTCCGTTACTTCAGGCGGGGACGGCGGCAAGGCCGCTGTCCCCGCCCGTCTGCCTTTCAGCTTACACCAGGCCCTGGTCCATCATGGAGGTGGCGACCTTGAGGAAGCCGCCGATGTTGGCGCCCAGCACGTAGTTGCCGGGGTCGCCGTATTCCTTGGCGGTCTCCACGCAGGTCTTGTGGATGTTCTTCATGATGTTGTGGAGGCGGAGATCCACTTCCTCGGAGGTCCAGTTGGAGAAGCAGGCGTTCTGGGCCATTTCCAGCCCGGAGGTGGCCACGCCGCCGGCGTTGGCGGCCTTGCCGGGGCCGTAGAGGACCTTGTTCTTCAGGAAGATCTCGATGGCGTCCGGGGTGGACGGCATGTTGGCGCCCTCGGAGACCACGAAGCAGCCGTGGTCCACCAGCATCTGGGCGTCTTCCTTGGAGATCTCGTTCTGGGTGGCGCTGGGGAAGGCCACGTCGCACTTCACGAACCAGGGGCGCATGCCCTCGTAGTACTCGCACTTGAACTTGTCCGCGTACTCCTGGATACGGCCGCGGCGGTTGTTCTTGAGGTCCATGAGGAATTCCCACTTCTCCCCTTCGATGCCGTTCTTGTCCAGGATGGTGCCGTTGCTGTCGGAGAGGGTGATGACCTTGCCGCCCAGCTGGTTGACCTTCTGGACCGTGTACTGGGCCACGTTGCCGGAGCCCGACACGGCGCAGACCTTGCCCTTCAGGCTGTCGCCGCGGGTCTTGAGCATCTCTTCGGCGAAGTAGGTGGCGCCGTAGCCGGTGGCCTCCGGACGGATCAGGGAGCCGCCCCAGGCCAGGCCCTTGCCGGTGAGCACGCCTTCCCAGGAATGGGTCAGCTTCTTGTATTCGCCGAACAGGTAGCCGATTTCCCGGCCGCCCACGCCGATGTCGCCGGCGGGCACGTCGATGTTCTGGCCGATGTGCCTGTAGAGTTCCTTCATGAAGCCCTGGCAGAAGCGCATCACTTCGGCGTCGGACTTGCCCTTGGGGTCGAAGTCGGTGCCGCCCTTGCCGCCGCCCATGGGCACGGTGGTGAGGCTGTTCTTCAGGATCTGCTCGAAGCCCAGGAACTTCAGGATGCCCAGGTTGACGGTCGGGTGGAAGCGCAGGCCGCCCTTGTAGGGCCCGATGGCGTTGTTGAATTCCACCCGGTAGCCCTTGTTCACATTGATGTTGCCCTTGTCGTCCTCCCAGGTGACGCGGAACTGGAAGATCCGGTCGGGCTCGGTGATGCGCTCAAGGATCAGGTACTTGACGAATTCCGGATGCCGCTCGAGGCAGGGGACCAGGGTTTCCACCACTTCCTTCACGGCCTGGTGGAATTCGTTCTCGCCGGGATTCTTGGCTACGAGCCGATCGAAGAATTTCTGGACGTACTGACTAACGCTGGAAGCGGGAAGCTGTAGCGTGAACGTCATGAGAGACTCCTTGGATGCGCCCCGAAGGGGCTGGGTTGACAAGGGTGAAGAAGGGACAAAGGCGCAAGCCTCCGGCAGGAAGCCTGACGCAGAAAGCCTGAAGGTACCCCTGGAGGGGGCCCCCCCGGATGATCCAACTTCCGCTAAATGTAAGGCGATCCGATTGATTCGCACCAATTATCAGAAGGCCCAAAACGGCGTCAATCCTTATTTGGGATGTGCTCCGCAATGTGACTAAAGTCACCAGATACCCAACTTACATATACGGATCTCATGATTTTTCCGCATGAGGTGGTTCAAAAATCCAATGAGCCCATGAGGTTGAATTCAAACATACGTTTACAGATTGTCAATAGCTTGGCGCAGGTGCCCAGGGGCGAACCGGGAATTACCCCAAGGTGAAGGAAGATGACTTGACAGTACGGCCAGGAATGGCGGCCACGCCTTTGTTTTCAGGCAAAGCACCGCCCATCCGGTCGACCCACCCGGCGCCCGGATCCATGAATTCAGGTAGGTCTTGTCCAGTCCTCAGGCCCGCCGCCAGCCCTCCCGGTGGGTCTGGTGGCCCTCCGGGAACAGCCGCGCCAGCGCTTCCAGGTCCTGGTTGATGAGCTCGCTGGGGGCGATGTCCCGGGGCAGCAGGAGGCCCTTGGGGTAGGGCGGACAGCGGGGATGGCGCACCACGGTGGCCAGGTCCCCCAGGTTCAGCAGCCGCCCCTCGCTGGCCCGGTACGCTTCTTCCAGGACCCGGAACAGCTGCACCGCCTGCTCCAGGGCCAGACGGGAAAAGTCCAGGGCTCCATCGGGATCCAGGCCCACCGGATGGGGATCGTGGTAGGGCAGGCAGTCGTTGAGGGAGGGGACCAGCCCGGCCCCCGCCGCCCGCCGCTCCTTGATGCTCCACCCGCCCAGGAACGGCATCACCGCGCTTTCCCGCACCACCCCGCGCCAGTGGGGCACCACCAGGCCGGTGCGGTGGGGGATGCCGGCAATCTGCAGGGCGGCGTGCACCGAGGCGCTGGTAGCTCCCACCAGCACCTCCCGCAGCTTCACCTTCACCTTCCGGCAGGCCCGGACCACCTGCAGCACCGGCTCGGCGCTGTCGGCGAACGGGACCAGGAGCAAGGCGTTGCGGCCCAGTTCCCGGGCGGTGGTGAGCTGCAGCTCCAGGCTGGGGCTGTCGAAGGGGGGCGCCACGCCCGCCTCGTAGCCCTGGCGGGTGAGGTAGCGCTCCAGGTCCAGGGCGATGGTCGGGCTGTTGCCGATCAGGTCCCGGGAGAACTGCCGGCCCAGGCCCAGGATCACCCAGCCGCCCTTCTCGCCCAGGCGCTCCTGGGCCCAGACGGCCAGCTGGCGCTTGGTCTCCTTTTCGTGGATGTGCAGCAGCCCGCTGCCCGGCAGACGCTCGGCGAAGAACCCGGAGATGGCCCGGCGGGTGCGCACCATGGCCTCCTCCACGGCCGGCATGCGGTAGTACGGCGGCTGCAGGAGCTGCTCCAGGTCATGGATGATCACCAGGGGATTGGTGAGCTCGATCCCGGCCCAGCGCACCCCCCGGGACACGCTGGCCTTGTCCCCCAGCCAGCCGGCGCCGTGGTGCTTGAGCATCTCCCACAACCGCTCGCCCCCCGTCTCGGGCACGCCGAACAGGGAGAACAGGAGGCCCGCGGCGAACCAGTCCCCGATGATCCGGGACAGGAGCTGGTCCAGGTGGATCAGGGGCTCGTCCGTCCGGGAGGCGCATACCGCGTCCACCAGGGCTCCGGTCCCCAGCAGCCGGCCTCCGGCCGCCTCCGCCAGGGACTCGTCCTCCAGGGCCACCGGAAGGGCCGTGGCGGTGCCTTCCAGCCAGGTGAGGGCGGCCAGGTCCTCCCCCGTCTCCCGGGATTGGAGCACGGCGGTCCTGGGCTTGTGCCCGGTCCACCGGGACACGGCCCGGGAAGCGTCCAGCTGCACCAGCCGCTCCAGGCCCGCGGGCAGGCCCCGCCCCTCCCGGTTGGGGCGCAGGCGCCACTGGGACAGGAACACTTCCTCCTTGCGGGCCGGGTAGTTGACGTAGAGCCGGCGCTCCTGCAGCACCCGGGCCACCAGGGGGTCGCAGAACAGCTCCAGCTCGGCCCGGCGGTCCAGGGCTTCCCGCAGGTAGGTGCTGGAGACGTTCTTCATGCGGGCGGGCACCTGGAACACCTGCACGCCGTTCCGGAACAGCCCGAGCTTGCTCTCCCAGGTCCTGGAAGGATGTTCCTCCCGGGTGGTGAGCAGGTGGGGGATGCTCCAGATGGGCGAGGCGGGGTTCCGGTAGGCGGAGGCGCCTTCCAGCACGTCGGTGCCGACGATCAGGTGCACCCGGCGCCGTCCCAGGCGCTTCTGCAGGTGCTGGAGGCTGCCGACGTTGGCGATGTTCACCGGGGGCTCGAACGGGAACAGGTAGGCGTGGGGGATGGTGGAAAGGGCCATCCAGGCCAGGTCGGCGCGCAGGAAGCGCGGCTGGGCGTGCTTGCGCCAGGAGAAGTCGTCCACCTGGACGAACACCTCGTCGCAGTGGGCCAGGGCCCGGCGCACCATCTCCCCGTGGGCGGCGGTGAAGGGATCGAAGGTGCCAGGCAGGAAGCCGATGCTGGGCGCCTTGGGGAAGCTCGCCTTGGCCACGCTCATGGCCTTGTCCAGGCTGGACAGCACCTGGGCGGCCAGGAAGAACCGGCCGCTGTCGCCGGGGATGTGCTGGAGCAGGGTCAGCACTTTCTTGGCGGTCAGGCGCAGCAGCTCGCCCAGGCGGGGATCCGGGCGCAGCCAGTCCAGGAGCAGGGCCAGGTGGGCGTAGCCCTCGTGGGCCACGGCGGTGCGGCTGTCGGCCAGGGACCCGAGCAGGATGCAGGCCAGGCGCCGCAGGCAGTCCTGGGACACGGACGCCGGCGCCTGGGTGCCCGGCAAGGCGATGATCAGCCAGGTGGCGGCCTGGACCAGGAGCCGCTGCAGCCCCTCGGTGCCGCGCCGGGAGTCCTGCTCCATGTCGGTGACCAGTTCGACCAGTTCCTGGGCGGGCAGGCTGGCCAGGAGCGGCCCCAGGAAGCGCGGGAGGTACCGGGTCACCCCTTCCCCGTCCAGCTGCAGGCTGCGCACCAGCTCGATGGCCATGTCGTTGCGCTGGGTGTCCGTGAGGGCCGGTATCAACTTGAGCAGGCAGCGGCCGGCGTTGAAGCGGGTGCCCTCCACCCGGCTCACTTTCAGGAGGTTGGCCAGGTGGAATCCCACCTCCCCGGCCAGGGGGTCGCCTTCCGGCCGGGCCGAGACCAGTTCCAGCAGGTAGTCGCAGTTCACCTTCTTCTCCACCCAGCCGGTCTGGGTCTTGAGGTTGCGCAGCATCACCTCCCGGATGGGGGTGCGGTCCTGCTCCCGCTGGTCCCGGCACCGGTCGGCCAGGTGGGTCCGGCCGGTGAGCCGGGCGCAGTGCTCCAGCAGGTACAGCTCGGCCACGCTGGCCTGGCGCCTGGGGAAGGGCCCCTGGGCGTCCACGCAGCGGCCCACTTCCGCCAGCAGTCCGGGTTCCTGCTGGCCGTGGCCGGCCAGCAGGCGCAGCACCCGCCAGGCCATGAGCCGGACGTTGGGCATGTCGTGGAACATCCAGCCCTGGAGCACCGCAGGCAGGGACGCCCGCCCGGTCGGGTCCATGGACCCGGCCAGCAGTTCGAAGGACTCGCAGGTGTACAGGGCCGACAGGGGCCGCCGGTCCGCGGCCCGGGCCTTCAGGCGCGGCACCACCATGGCCATGGCTTCCGCCGCCAGCTTGGGGTTGGCCCGGCTGAAGAAGCGCCGCAGGAAGATGGGCACCGAGTAGATGATCTGCTCCTGGGGCGACATGTCCTCGGTGGCTTCCTCCGGGGCCAGGTCCAGCAGGTCCAGAACCCGGGCCAGCTGGGGCAGCACCCACGCATGGTCCACCACCACCGCGTCCTTGGGCAGGTCCTTGCGCCACTCCATCTCCCCCAGGGCCAGCAGATCGGCCATGCGGCAGCCGGCCTGGTAGCGGATGTCGTCGTCCTGGTGGCCCAGCAGGCCCCGGAAGAACTCCAGGGCCAGGGCCCGCTGGTCCTCGGAGAAGGCCGGGGCGTAGTCGCCCACGATGCCCATGTAGGTGCGCAGCTCCCGCCAGCCCTTGAAAGTGCGCACTTCCTCCAGCAGCCGGCGCAGGCTGGGCAGGTCGCGCAGCCGCTCCATGACGCCGATGCTGTGGGCGGTGGCCAGGAGCCGGGTGACGCTGGCCACCTGGGGCCCGTTGGCCAGGGCGGCGGCGTCCGGACGCTGCCGGCCGCCCATGAGCGCCACGATGTCCAGGCCTTCGGGAAGGTACGGGCGCACCCGGCCGGAGAGGGGCAGGCCCGGCGGGTCCAGCACCACCCCCAGGGTCAGGGCGTAGTCCTCCATGTCCCGCAACCGCCGGTACACCGCCTGGTAGCGCCGGCGCTTCTCCTGGTCCACGTCCTCCAGCTTGTCCAGGATGGTGTCGAAGGCCTCCTTGAGGGAGATCACCGCCATGCGCCGGCGGCCGTCGGCGTCCTGCACTTCCTTGACCCGGAAGTCGCAGTAGATGAGCACCTGGGTCTCGATGGGCAGGCGAATGGACTCCAGGTCCCAGCAGGAGTGGTTGGTGGCGATGTGCCCCAGGCCGCCCAGGTCCCGGGCGGCGTAGGTACTGGTTGGTGTAGTAGTAGTGCAGGCGGGGGATGCGCCGGGCCTCGTCGCCCACGCAGCCGAACTTGCCCACGTCGTGGCCGATGGCGCCGCCGTGCAGGAGCGGCAGGTCCACCGGGATGGACTTGGCCAGCTGCCGCCCGAACCACAGGGCCAGGCCGGTGACCCCCAGCACGTGGTCCTCGATGGTCAGGCCCCGCCAGTGCTGGGCCATGGCCATGGCCACCAGGAACCCGTCGTGCTCCAGGTGGGCCAGCAGCCGCCGGTATTCCTCCCCGGAGGGCCAGAGCTGCAGCTCTTCTTCGCTCAGGGGCCGGAAGGGCACCCGGGCGGCGATGCTGCCCTCCGCGGGCAGGTACGGCAGGGCCGCCTGGGCCAGGGGGAAGAACACCTCTCCCAGGGCGGTGCCCGGCCCGGGGCCGAAGCGCTGGGGATAGAGCCGGCGCCGGGCCTCGTCCTGCAGGGCGTTGCGCCAGGAGGACAGGTCGTCGGGCACCGGTTCCCCGGCGATCTCCAGGGCCAGGGTCAGGGCGGCGTCCAGGGGCGACCCTTGGCTGTTCACCCGATCCAGGCGGTCCGCCTCCAGGGACCAACCGTGGCTCTTGAGGACGGCGTCGAACACAGCATCCCCCCGTTTGCTTGAGTGGCTAATTTCACGCCGGGTCTCATCCCTTTGTCAAGGCGGCCCGGAGTGGCATGATTGGGAGGCCATGAGAGCCCGTCCCCTGCTCCGCGCCGCCGGTCCCTGGACCGTTCTGGGGCTCATGTCCGGCACCAGCGCCGACGGGGCCGACGCGGCCCTGGTGCGGGTGGAGCCGGACGGGTTCCGGGACGGCAGTCCGTTCCTGGAGTTCCTGGGCCACCGCCACGAGCCCTATCCCCCCGCCCTGCGCCAGGAGGTGCTGGCGGCGGCCGCGGACCGCCTGACCCCCGGGCGCCTGTGCATCCTGCAGCGGGAACTGGGCGAGCACCATGCCCAGACGGCGCGCCTGCTGGCCCAGGACCTGGACCAGCAGCCCCACCTGGCCAGCCTGCACGGGCAGACCGTCCAGCACCACCCGGACCGGGGCGCCACCCTGCAGCTGGCCGACCCCTACCTGCTGGCGGAGCGGCTCCAGTGTCCGGTGGTGTGGGACCTGCGCCGGAGGGACCTGGCCCTGGGGGGCCAGGGGGCGCCCCTGGTGCCCCTGGCGGAGGTGTGGCTGCACGGGCGGGGCGGCCCATGGGCCGCCTTGAACCTGGGGGGCATCGCCAACGCCACCGTGTGGGACGGCCGCCAGGTGCGCGCCTGGGACCTGGGCCCGGCCATGAGCCTCCTGGACCTGGGGGCGGAACGCTGGCTGGGGCAGCGCTTCGACCCGGAGGGAGGCAACGCCTCGGGACAGGCGCACCCACGCCTCCTGGAACGCTGGCTGGACCACCCCTACTTCCGCCTGGCGCCCCCCAAGTCCACCGGGCGGGAGGTCTTCGGCCCGGCCTGGCTGGACGCCCGGGAACCGGACCTGGCGGCCCTGCCGGTCCCGGACCGGCTGGCCACCCTGGCCGCCTTCACCGCCGAGGCGGTGGCCCGGGAGCTGGGCGCCTGGGGTCCGGCGCTGCCCGCCGGCACTCCCCTGCTCCTGTCCGGGGGCGGCTCCCGGCACCAGCGGGTGCGCCAGGAACTGGCCCAGCGCCTGCCCGGCCTGGCCCTGGAAGATGACCTGGCCTTCCCCCCGGGGGCCCGGGAGGCGGTTAGCTGGGCCCTGCTGGGGGCCGCCTCGGCGGCGGCGGTGCCGGGCGCCCTGCCGCAGGTGACCGGGGCATCCCGGGCGGCGGTGCTGGGCAGCTGGGTGCCCGGGCCGGATTACCGGTCGTGAGCGGCAGCCGCTGGCTGGACCATCTGCCGCCCTGGCTGGCCTGGGGCGCGCTGGCCTCCACCGGGGCCTACGAACCCGGGGAACTGGGCACCATGGCCCTGCCCCTGCTGGGCGCGGCCCTGGTCCAGTGGCGCGGCTGGTCCCTTGAACCCTGGCGGCGCGTCCTGGAGCTGGCGTGCCTGGGCATGGGCCTGGCGCTGCTGGCGCTGCGGGCGGGGGTCCTGCTCACGGTGGTCTACCTGCTGTTCCTGCTCTGCGGGGTGCGCCTGGCCTTGCCCCGGAGGCTGCCCCAGCGCCGCCAGATCCTCCTCATGGGCTTCCTGCTGTTCCTCACCACCACCGTCACCACCGCCGAGCTGGACTTCCTGGCGTGGTCCGCAGCCTGGGTGGCCGGGGCCGGGGCCGTGCTGCTGCAGTTCACCTGGGAATCCTCCGCGGCCCTGCGCCAGGGCCCGTTCCAGCCCCCGCCCCGGATCCTGGCGGTGCGCTGGACCGCGTGGACCCTGGTCCTGGCGGCGGGGTTCTTCGTCATCCTGCCGCGCCTGCACCTGGGGGCCCGGCGCCTGCCCCTGGGAGCGCACGACCTGGGCGGCCTGCGGGCCGGGCTGAGCGACGTGCTGGACCTGAGCGGCGGCGGGCTGGTCCTGGGCAGCCGGGAGGTAGCGCTGCGCATCCAGCCCGTCCGGACCCTCACCGCCCAGGAATGGGACCAGTACCGCCAGGCCCTGGCCCTCCTTCGGGGCTATGTCCTGGAACAGCTCGACGGGCAGCGCTGGGAAACGGGCCCCGACACGCCCGGGCCCCGCCCGGAGCCGGCCGGCGCCCTGGGCGCCCAACCCGTCACCGCGGACTTCTTCTTCAGCCCCGGGCTGCTGGGCACCCTGCCCCTCCCGTACGGAAACATGGTGGTGGAGCCCCCCGGCATGGATCCCCTGCGCCTGGGCCCGGGGGGCAGCCTGCGCTGGACCTTCCCGGTGCGGCGCACCACCGCCCTGCGGGTGGGCCTGACTCCCGCCCCGGTGCAGCCGGCGCCGCCGCCCCGGGGGCGCCGGCTGGCCGAGCTCACGGCCATCGGCCCCGGCTGCGAGAGCGCCAGGGCCTGGAGCCAGCGGGTCGTGCCGGTGTCCCTGCCGCCCCGGGAACTGGCGGAAAACCTGGCCCTCACCCTGCGGTCGGAGTTCAGGTACACCCTGGACAACCCCTCCGGCGCCGCCGCCAACCCTCTCCAGGACTTCCTGGAACGCAGCCACGCGGGCCACTGCGAGGTACTTCGCCTCGGCCCTGGCGGTCATGCTGCGCTACCGGGGCATTCCGGCCCGGGTGGTCAACGGGTTCCGCCTGGGCCCCTGGAGCGAGGAGGGGGGCTATTTCCTGGTGACCCAGAACGAGGCCCACAGCTGGGTGGAATACTACGACCCGGAAGCGGGCGGCTGGCGCGCCGCGGATCCCACCCCGCCGGCCCCCCCGTCCCGGTTCGGCGCCGAGACCTTCCTGGCCACCCTGGCCCGGTGGGCCGACGCGATGCGCTTCCGCTGGGACCGGAACGTGGTGCGCTTCTCCGACGAGGACCAGGTGGCCGGGCTGGACCGGCTGACCCTGGGGTTCGGCGCCCTGGCCCGGTGGCGGCCCCGTCCCCTGGCCATGGCCCTGGGCATCCTGGGCCTGGGGGGAGCCTTGGCCTGGCTCCTGTTCCGTCCGGGGCGGCCGCCCTGGCCCTGGCCGCATCCGGGCGGCCCCGGCCGGATCCGCGAGCTGGACCCCCTGGTGCGCCGCGCCCGCCGCCTCCTGCCGCCCCGGGAAGCGGAGACCGCCCGGTCCTGGCTGGAACGCCTGGCCCAGGCGCGTCCCCAGCGGGCGGCACCCCTGGCCAGGCTGGCCCGGGAGGCGGACACGGCGGCCTACGGGGACAGGCCCTCCGGGCGGTTGAAGCACCTGGCCAGGGAGGAGGCGAAGGCCTGGAAGGAATGAGCGGTCAGGTCTCCTTCTCCAGCATGCCGAAGCGCGCCACGATGCGCCGCTCCCCGTCCCCGAACCGCACCGTGTAGGTGAGCCCGTCCCCGTTGCCGGTGGCGGCGGTGATCACCCCCCGGCCGAAGCGGGGGCTGCGCACCCGGGTGCCCTTGGCCCAGCCGGCCCCCGGAGCCGGAGCCGGCTCCTCGGGTCCCGGGCCGGACTCCGGCCGGGAGGGCTCCCCGGCCGCCACCGCCTTCACCCGTTCGAAGAAGCCCCGGATCCGGTGCAGTTCCGAGGAGACCGAACCGCCCCCGGCGCCAGCGCCGGTCCCCAGCTGGCGCAGGGGGGCCTGGCCCCCCTGGCCGGCCTGGTACAGCTCCGTGCCCCAGCGGATGGGCGTCTCCAGGCCCTCGGCCGGGAGTTCCCGCAGGAACCGGCTGGGCATGGCCAGCACCTCCTGGCCCATCATGCGCCGGCGCCGGGCGGCGGTGAGGTAGAGCTTGTGCTGGGCCCGGGTGATGGCCACGTAGAACAGGCGGCGCTCCTCCTCCAGGCCGTCCTCGGTCTCCCGGGCGTTGCGGTTGGGGAAGACGTCCTCCTCCATGCCCACCAGGAACACCACCGGGAACTCCAGGCCCTTGGCGCAATGGATGGTCATGAGGGAGAGCAGGGCCGCCTCCTCCAGGTCGTCCGTGTCCGAGGCCAGGGTAGACCCGGTCCAGGAATTCCGCCAGGCGCAGGCCCAGGGATTCGGCCTCGGCGGCGGCGGAGACGAACTCCTCCAGGTTGCGCAGGCGCCCCTCCGCCTCCAGGGTGCCCTCCTCTTCCAGCACCTGCACGTAGCCCGACTCCACCAGCACCCAGCGCACCAGGGCCGCCAGCCCCAGCACCCGGACCTCCCCCCGGGCCTTGGCGAACAGGTCCAGGTAGCCCCCCAGTTCCCGCTGGGCCCGGCCCTTGAGCTCCCCCGACCGCAGCAGCGCCGCCACCCCGTCCAGGGGCGTGCCGCCCTCGGGGATGGCCGCCTCGATGCGCGCCAGGGTGGTGGGGCCCACCCCCCGCACCGGGGCGTTCACCGAGCGCCGGAAGCTGACCAGGTCGAAGGGGTTGCTCACCAGGCGCAGGTACGCCAGCAGGTCCTTCACCTCCTGGCGCTCGTAGAACTTGACGCCGCCCACCAGCTTGTACGGGATGTTCTCGGCCCGCAGGGCCTCTTCCAGCAGGCGGGACTGCCAGTTGGCCCGGTACAGGACCGCCAGGCGCCCGCCCGGGTAGTGCCGGCGTTCCTCCTGGATCCGCTGCACCACGTAGTCCGCCTCCAGGCGCCCCTCGTCAAGCAGCTTGAAGGTGATGCTGTGCCCCGCCCCCAGGTCGGTCCACAGGGTCTTGCCCAGGCGCTGGGTGTTGTGGGCGATGACCGTGCTGGCGGCGTCCAGGATCTTCTGGGTGGAGCGGTAGTTCTGTTCCAGCTTGATCTGCACCGCCTCCGGGAAGTCCCGCTGGAAGTCCAGGATGTTGCGGATGTCGGCCCCGCGCCACCCATAAATGCTTTGATCTTCATCACCAACCACACATAAGTTGTGGTGGCGGCGGGCCAAGTGTTGGACCAAAAGGTACTGGGCCCGGTTGGTGTCCTGGTACTCGTCCACAAGGATGTACTGGAACCGTTCGGCATAAACGGCCTGCACCGCTTCGTCCCGGAACAGCCGCTCGGTATGCAGCAGCAGGTCGTCGAAATCGCAGGCGCGGTTGTTCTTCAGGCCCTTCTGGTAGAGGTCGTAGACATCCATGCATCTTGCGGGTCCAGGCGTCCTGGTAGCCTTCCTCCCGGGCCTCCTGGGGCAGCAGGCAGCGGTTCTTGAAGTCGGAGATGACCTCCAGCATCCTTCTTGGGGTGGAACTGCTTCTCGGGCAGTTTCAGCTCCGCAAGCACCTGTTTCACCAGGCTGCGCTGGTCCGCCGGGTCGAAAATGACGAAGTCCCGGCCCACCGGGGTGCGGTCCCCCTCCCGGCGCAGGATGCGGGTGCAGAAACTGTGGAAGGTGCTCACCCACAACTGGGCCGAAGGCACGCTCACCAGTCTCTGCACGCGCTCCGCCATCTCCCCGGCGGCCTTGTTGGTGAAGGTCATGGCCAGGATGGCCCCTGGGCGGACCCCCTCCTCCTCGATGAGCCAGGCGATCCGCCGGGTGATCACGGTGGTCTTGCCGGACCCGGCCCCCGCCAGGATCAGCAGCGGCCCGTGCACGTGGGTCACGGCTTCCCGCTGGGGAGGATTCAGGTTGCGCAGCAGGGGGTGTTCGGAATCGGCAGGGTGCATCCTTCGAGTCTAGCCTGGGGACGGCCGGGAAATGGGCTGTCCTCGGCGGCGCGGAGCCACGTACGCTAGACTGCCCTGCAGTGCTCGCATGGCGGAATGGCAGACGCAGCGGACTTAAAATCCGCCGGCCGCGAGGTCATGAGGGTTCGAGTCCCTCTGCGAGCACCAACGGCCTGGTCGGGACAGCTTCTTTTTTGTCATCAAGAAAAGAGGCGTCCGGGCCTTGCGCAAATTCCCGGACGGGCCGATTTTTCCCCGACGGCGTGCGGCCGCGTCTGCGTCCGGACGCCGGGTCATCCAGGCCTGGGTGCAGCCGCTTTTCCCACTCAACCCATGGCCGGACCCATGGGCCCGGCCACCCCCAGAAGGAGGCCGGCAATGGCCTACGGGATCGTGCATTTCTTTCCAGGCGGAACCAGGGAGCAATATGAGGCATCCCTCGCCGCGGTCCACCCCGGTAAGGACAGCCTGCCCAAGGGGCAGATCTTCCACGTGGCCGGCCCATCGCCCGGTGGCTGGACCGTCGTCGCCGTCCATGAGACCAAGGCCAGCTGGGAGACCTTCCGGGACACCATCCTGATGCCCCTGCTGCATCAGGGCATCACGGGCGGATTCACCACGCCGCCGGAGGAGACGGCGTTCGAGACCGCCAAGTTCATTCAGCTGACGCCGGCGGGGTACCGCTGAGCCTGGTCATCGCTGCGGAGCAGCCGCACCGCGCGCCGGTCCTCGTCCACCGTCAGCACCGCATGCCCCCGCCCCTCCGGCGCCAGGCCGTAGCCGGCGACCAGTTCCTCCGGGCTCAGGCGCTGCCCGGGGTAAGGCGGGAACAGGGTCCACTGGAGGGCGTACTCCACCCCGTGGGGTAGACCGTCCGAGCCCAGGATCAGGTCCTCCCCGCAGGTGAACCCGGCCTGGTCGATGAGCATCCGGAAGGGGTTGTTGGCCTCCAGGTCCCGGGGCCCCAGCCGGTCGGGGTAATCCTCGCTGTCGCTGTTGAAGTTGGGCTGCATGGACAGGATCACGCCCAGGTCCTTGGCGCGGCTGGCCTGGGACAGGGTGATGAACTGGACGTGCTCCATCCTCACCCGGGGGAAGGTCAGGCCGGCCTTCGCCAGATGCTCCAGGGCCACCAGGACCTGTTCGATGGCCCGCCCGCCGATGGCGTGGATGGCGATGGGCTTGCCCAGGGGGTGCAGGGCGGCCAGTTCCTGTTCCAGCTCGGGGCCGGGGTGGAGCAGCAGCCCCTCGGTTCCGTCCAGGTAGCCGCCCTCCTGCGCCGCCGTGCGGGCGCCCAGGGCTCCGTCCGTGAACAGCTTGAGCCCCGTGACCGCCTCCCGGGACTCGGCATCCAGGGTGCGGAAGATGTCCGGAGCCGCCCAGCACCGGATCCGGTCCTTCCAGGGCGAGGCCTGGATCACCCGCAGGGCGCCGGCGCCGGTGAGCAGCAGGTCCTCCGCCGCCCCGATGCCGGCCTGCTGGAGGCCGGTCATGAAACGGTCCAGGCCGGCCGCGGTCAGGCCGCCGGCCTGCCCAAACAGCTGCTGCAGACATTGGAGGTTACGTTCGCACCACCCTGGGTCGCCCGGGGCTCGCGCCAGGTCCGGATGGTCCGGCTCCAGGATCCGCCTGGCGGCGTCGGTCAGGGCGAAACGGCGCAGGTTCGAGGTGGCCAGGATGGCCGGAGGCAGGGTCGCCAGGACCGGCCGGGTGAGCTTCAGGCGGGCATCGTCCCAGCCGGTCACGGCGCTGACTCGGTCCCCGGGGAGGCCCGCCAGCAGGGCCATGGCCGCCTCCGGTTCCAGCCCGTCCAGGCTCGGGCAGCCCGGAAGCGCGGCGAACAGGGAGACGTGGGAGTGGCGGTCCCATAGCCATGGGATGGCGACGGTGCGTGACATGGCGCTCACCTTTTTCGAGGCAACAAAAGTTTTCGCCCGCTTCAGGCTTCTCTCAGCAGACGCACCTTCCGGCGGTCCTCGTCCACCATCAGCACCGAATGCCCCCGCCCCTCGGTCGCCAGGCCGTAACCGGCGGTCAGTTCCTCCAGGCTCAGGCGCTGCCCCGGATAGGCCGGAAACAGGCACCACTGGAGGGCATACTCCACCCCGTGGGGCATGCCGTCGGAACCGAAGATCAGGTCCTCTCCGCAGGTGAACCCGGCTTGGTCGATGAGCATGCGGAAGGGATTGTTGGCCTCCCGGTCCCGGGGGTCCAGACGGTCCGCGTAGTCGACGCTGTCGCTGTTGAAGTTGGGCTGCATGGACAGGATCACGCCCAAGTCCTTGGTGCGGATGGCCTGGGGGAGCGTAATGAACTGCACATGTTCCAGGCGCACCCAGGGGAAGGTCCTGCGTTGGGCCGCCAGGGTCTCCAGGGCCACCAGGGCCTGCTCGATGGCCCGCTCGCCGATCGCGTGGATGGCCACGGGCTTGCCCAGGGGGTGCAGGGCCGCCAACTCCTCCTCCAGCCCCGCCTGGGAGTACAGGAGCAGGCCTTCCGTGCCGTCCAGGAATGGCCGTCCCATGCCGGCGGTGCGGGCCCCCAGGGCCCCGTCCGTGAACAGCTTGAGCCCGGTGATCGCCTCCTGGTCCTCCGGGTCCAGGGAGCGGAACAGCGCCGGAGTGGCCCAGCAGCGGACCCGACCCCGCCAGGGCGACGCCAGGATCACCCCGAGGGCCTCCCGGCCGGTGAGCAGCATGTCCTCCGCCGCGCCGATGCCGGCCTTCTGCAGCCCGGTCATGAAGGTGTCCAGACCGGCCGGAGTCAGGCCCGCCGTCCGCCCGAAGAACTGCAGCAGCCGCTCCAGGTTCAGCTCGCACCAGGCCAGGTCGTCCACCCGGGCCACCAGGTCCGGATGCTCAGGGGCCAGGAGCCGCTTGGCGCCGGCGGTGAGGGCGTAGCCGTGGAAGCTGAAGTTCACCAGGATGGCCGGAGGCAGCGCCGCCAGGTCGTCCGCGCCCAGGTTCAGCCTGGAGTTGTGCCATCCCGTCACCAGGGTCACCCGGTCCCCGGGCAGGCTGCGCAACAGGTCCATGGCCGCCTCAGGCTCCAGGCCCGCCAGGCTGGGGCAGCCGCCAAGCGCCGCGTACAGGGAGACGTGGGAATGGCGGTCGCAGAGCCAGGGGACATCCAGAGTGCGTGACATAGGCAATCACCGGATAATGTGTGCGGAAAGTGTAACGCACGCGGGAAGAAACCAATGGGAGTATGATAGGCCTTCCTGCAGCAAACCAGGAGGATCGATGGACGCCATAGAAGCCCTCAATACGAGACGGAGCATCCGCGCCTTCACCTCGAGGCCCGTGAGCCTGGACATCGTGCGCGAGTTGATTCGGGCGGCCATGCATGCCCCGTCCGCCGGGAACGAGCAGCCGTGGCACTTCCTCATCATCACCGACCGGGAGATCCTGGCCAAGATCCCGGATTTCCACCCCTACGCCGGCATGATGTCCGAGGCCCCCGTTGCCGTGCTGGTCTGCGCCGACCCCCGCCAGGAGAAGCACCCGGGCATGTGGGTCCAGGATCTTGCGGCCGCCACCCAGAACCTGCTCCTGGCGGCCCACGCCAAGGGCCTGGGCGCCGTCTGGGTGGGCGTGCATCCCCGGGAGGACCGCATCCAGCCCCTGCGCAAGCTCATCGAGTTCCCCGAAGCCGTCGTCCCCTTCGCCCTCGTGCCCCTGGGCTACCCGGCCGAAAGGGCCGAAGCCGAAGACCGCTACCGCCCCGAGCTGATCCACCTGAACGAGTGGTGATCCTCCATCCCATCGGCCGGGTCCCGGCCGGCGGCAGGTCCGACGTCCGGGTTCCCGGGGGGTCGCGCCGCCCCACCGGTGCTCGGCTTCGTCAGACCGCGCGCACCGCGGTCTGACGAAGCACTCGCTCGCTCGTCGGGGCCGATCAAAGGTGATAGGTTTCGGTGACTTCGAGGTGGACTGCGGGAATCGCTTCCGCAAACTCCACAGGTCCTTCCATGCCGGCCAAGCCAAGCGGATTCGCCAAGCCCAGTCAGCCAGCTGGACGCCTTCAAACCTACTCGTAAATCACCGGCCCCAAAGTCCGATGCGGCTCGACGGCCGGTGGTCGCGAATCGGAGTGCGCGCACTCCGATTCGCGACCACCAACGTTGGGGCGGCGCCGACCCGCGGCACCCGTACGGCGGGCCTGCCGCGGGTCGGGACCCGGACGTCCCGGTGGGGCTAGCCTCTCCAGCCGGAGAGGACGCGCATGTAGTTGGCGCGCTCGAAGGCCTGGGGGTTGGGGCACTTGGTGAGGCTCATGGAGCCCCGCATCATGTCCAGGGAGTCGTACTCGTGCTCTTCCAGCCAGCGCTCCAGGTCGGCGCGCAGGGTCTTGAGCAGTCCGGGGCCGTGCAGCAGCAGGGCCGAGACCAGCTGCACCCCGGTGGCGCCGGCCATGGTGGCCTTGATGGCGGCCTCGGCGTTGTGCACGCCGCCGCTCACGGCCATGGGCAGGGCGGTCTGGCCGTACAGGGTGCCCAGCCAGCGCAGGCGCAGGCGCAGGGTGGACGGCGTGGAGAGGTTCAGGCTGGGCTCGACCTCCAGGGCCTCGATGTCCAGGTCCGGCTGGTAGAACCGGTTGAACAGCACCAGGCCGTTGGCCCCGGCCCCTTCCAGGGCCTTGGCGAAGTGGGGCAGGGACGTGAAGAACGGCGAGAGTTTCACGGCCACCGGCAGGGTAACGGCGGCCTTGACCGTGCGCACCGCGTCCAGCAGGCCCTGCTCCACCCCTTCGGCGGAGACGCCCGGGTCCGTGGGCAGGGCGTAGAGGTTCAGTTCCAGGGCGTCCGCGCCGGCCTCCTGGATCTGGCCGGCGAACTCCAGCCAGCCGGAGGGAGTGACCCCGTTGAGGGATCCGATCACCGGGATGTCCACCGCCGCCTTGACCTTGCGGATCTGTTCCAGGTAGTGGTCCGGGCCCAGGCGCAGGTCGTCCAGGCGGGCGAAATAGGTGGTGGCTTCGGCGAAGGACTCGGACCCGGCCTCCAGGTCGTAGATGGTGCCGAACTGCTCGCGGGTGATCTGCTCTTCGAACAGGGACGGCATGACGATGGCGGCCGCACCCGCGTCCTCCAGACGGCGGGCCATGTCAAGGTCGTTGGGCAGGGGCGAGGCGCCCGCCATGAGCGGGTTGTCCAGGCGCAAGCCCAGGTAGGTGGTTTTCAGGTTCATGGAAATCCTCCGAGGTGGGACCAGAGGAGGTTAGCCTGGTTTTTCCCAGCAGGCTATCTGAAATAACAGCACCCCAAGCACTTTTCCCAATGACGGGCAAGTGCTTGGGGCGCTTCCAGGGGTACCGGAGGTGGAGTTCCTCCTTTAATTATTTAGTTTCTTCCTCGGCGACGGTCTTCACCGGCATGGTGAGCTTGGCCAGGTTCTCGTAGGTGGCGAAGCGGTTGGTCACTTCGCGCTGGGCCATGGCCAGCAGGTGCCTGAAGTGCTCGGGGTTCTGCTGCTCGACCATGCGGTAGCGGGTCTCGTTGCGCACGTACGCCCCCAGCTCGATCTTGGGAGCCGCGGAGTCCATCTGCAGCGGGCTCTCGCCCACCTCCACCCGGCGCGGGTCGTAGCGGAACAGCGGCCAGTGGCCGGCGTCCACCGCCAGCTTCTGCTGCTCGCAGCCCTTGACCAGGTCGAAGCCGTGGGCGATGCAGTGGCTGTAGGCGATGATGATGGACGGCCCGTCGTAGCTCTCGGCCTCCTGGAAGGCCTTGACCACCTGCATGTCCTTGGCGCCCATGGCCACCTTGGCCACGTAGACGTTGCCGTAGGCCATGGCGATCATGCCCAGGTCCTTCTTGGGCAGGGCCTTGCCGGCCATGGCGAACTTGGCCGAGGCGCCGATGGGGGTGGACTTGGAAGCCTGCCCGCCGGTGTTGGAGTAGACTTCGGTGTCGAGCACCAGGATGTTCACGTTGCGGCCGGAGGCCAGCACGTGGTCCAGGCCGCCGTAGCCGATGTCGTAGGCCCAGCCGTCGCCGCCGACGATCCACACGGACTTGCGCACCAGGTAGTCGGCCAGCAGGGCCAGGCGCCTGGCCCGGGGGGTGCCCAGGGCGGCCAGCTTCTCCTTGAGCACGGCGACCCGCTCGCGCTGGGCCTTGATGCCGGTCTCGGTGCCCTGGTCGGCGTTCACCAGGCCCGCCACCAGCTCGTCGCCGAGGCTGGCGGCCAGCTCATGGAGGATTTCCGTGGCGTGCTCGGCGTGCTTGTCGATGGCCAGGCGGTAGCCCATGCCGAACTCGGCGTTGTCCTCGAACAGGCTGTTGGCCCAGGCGGGACCCCGGCCCTCGGCGTTCACCGTGTAGGGGGTGGTGGGCAGGTTGCCGCCGTAGATGGAGGAGCAGCCGGTGGCGTTGGCGACGATGGCGCGGTCGCCGAACAGCTGGGTCATGAGCTTGATGTACGGGGTCTCGCCGCAGCCGGCGCAGGCGCCGGAGTACTCGAACAAGGGCTCCATGAACTGCATGCCCTTGACGTCGTTCTTCAGCACGGTGCGGTCGGGAGCGGGCAGGTCGAGGAAGAACTTGTAGTTCTCGGCCTCGGGCTCGCGCAGGGCCGCCTGGGGCGCCATGTCGATGGCCTTGTGCTTGGGGTTGGTCTTGTCCTTGGCCGGGCAGACGGACACGCAGATGCCGCAGCCGGTGCAGTCCTCGGGGGCCACCTGGATGGTGTACTTCAAGCCCTTGAACTCATTGCCCTTGTAGTCGGTGGACTTGAAGGTGGCGGGAGCGCCCGCCAGCTGGGCCGGCTCGTACACCTTGGGGCGGATGGCGGCGTGCGGGCAGATCAGGGAGCACTTGTTGCACTGGATGCAGATGGCCTTGTCCCACACGGGGATGTCCAGGGCGATGTTGCGCTTCTCCCACTTGGTGGTGCCGGTGGGCCAGGTGCCGTCCACCGGGAAGGCGGACACGGGCAGGAGATCGCCGTTGCCGGCCATCATGATGGCGGTGACGCGCTTGACGAAGTCCGGCGCCTCGACGGCCACGGTGGGGGGCATGGCGCGGGTGGCGGTGACCTCGGCGGGCACCTGCACCTCGTGCAGGTTGGCCAGGGTCTGGTCCACGGCCTCGAAGTTCTTCTTCACCACGGCGTCGCCCTTCTTGCCGTAGGTCTTCTTGATGGCCTTCTTGATCTGGGCGATGGCTTCTTCCCGGGGCAGCACGCCGGAGATGGCGAAGAAGCAGGTCTGCATGATGGTGTTGATGCGCACGCCCATGCCGGTCTGGCGGGCCACCTCGAAGGCGTCGATGACGTAGAACTTGAGCTTCTTGGCGACGATGGACTGCTGCACTTCCCTGGGCAGGGAAGCCCAGACCTCGTCCTTGCTGTACGGGGTGTTCAGCAGGAAGGTGGCGCCCACCTCGGCGCTGGCGAGCATGTCGTACTTGTCCAGGAAGGAGGTGTTGTGGCAGGCCACGAAGTTGGCCTTCTTGATGAGGTAGGCCGCGCGGATCGGGCGCGGGCCGAAGCGCAGGTGGGAGATGGTGATGGCCCCGGCCTTCTTGGAGTCGTAGACGAAGTAGCCCTGGCCGTAGTTGTCGGTCTCCTCGGCGATGATCTTGATGGAGTTCTTGTTGGCGCCCACGGTGCCGTCGGAACCCAGGCCGTAGAACATGGCCCGCTTCACGTCCTTGGCCTCGATGTCGAAGTCCAGGTCCATGGGCAGGGAGGTGCCGGTGACGTCGTCCACGATGCCCACGGTGAAGTGGTTCCTGGGCTTGTCCCGGCCCATCTCGTCGTAGACGGCCTTGATGCAGCTGGGGTTGAACTCCTTGCTGGAGAGCCCGTAGCGGCCGCCGATGACCCGGGGCGCCGCGGCGAACCTGCTGATGCCTTCATCGGCGGCTTCCCGCAGCGCGGCCACCACGTCCAGGTAGAGCGGCTCGCCCACGGCCCCGGCCTCCTTGCACCGGTCCAGCACCGCGAGGGTCTTGACGGTCCTCGGCAGGGCGCCGGCGAAGTGCTTGATGGAGAACGGCTGGAACAGCCGCACCTTGAGCACGCCCACCTTCTCGCCCTTGGCCATGGCCCATTCCACGTACTCCTGGGCGGTGTCGGCGCCGGAGCCCATGATGACCATCACCTTCTCGGCTTCAGGGTGGCCGAAGTAGTCGAACAGGCGGTACTGGCGGCCGGTGAGCTTGGCGAAGGCGTCCATCTCCCCCTGGACGATCCCGGGGCAGGCGGTGAAGTAGCTGTTGCAGGCTTCCCGGGCCTGGAAGAAGACGTCCGGGTTCTGGGCGCTGCCGCGCAGCACCGGCTTGTCCGGAGTGAGGGCGCGGGAGCGGACCTCGCTGACCATCTCCTCGGTGACCATGGCCCGCAGGTCTTCGTCGTTGAGCATCTCGATCTTGTTCACCTCGTGGGAGGTGCGGAAGCCGTCGAAGAAGTGCAGGAACGGCACCCGGGACTTGAGCGTGGAGGCCTGGGCGATGAGGGCGAAGTCGTGGGCCTGCTGCACCGAGTCCGAGGACAGCATGGCGAACCCGGTCTGCCGGCAGCCCATGACGTCGGAGTGGTCGCCGAAGATGGAAAGGGCGTGGGTGGCCACGGTGCGGGCGGACACGTGCAGGACGAACGGGATCAGCTCCCCGGCGATCTTGTACATGTTCGGGATGAACAGCAGCAGGCCCTGGGAGGCGGTGAAGGACGTGGTCAGGGACCCCGCCTGGAGGGCGCCGTGCACGGCGCCCGCGGCGCCGCCCTCGGACTGCATTTCCACCACCTGGGGCACGGTGCCCCAGACGTTCTTCTTGCCCTGGGCGCTCCACTCGTCGGACCACTCGCCCATGTTGGACGAAGGGGTGATGGGGTAGATCGCGATCACCTCGTTGGTGCGGTGAGCGACTGATGCCGTAGCTTCGTTACCATCGAGGGTAACCATGCGTCGTTCGGCCATGCCGTGCCTCCTCTAGTCTTGACGGTCGTTAACCGGCGGGAAGTTGCGCTTCGAATTCCGGGGGAAGCAGGGCTGAAAAGCCAGACCTCCATCTGCTTCACACCTTGGAAGTTTATGACGGCAAATGCTAATGATCAATGGCCCTTCCGGACCGGTCAGGGGCCATTTCAGACCGGTCAGGAAATGTGTGTCCTAAGTTACAAGGCGGGCATGAATCGCGATGAAAATCGAATAATAATATGTTTGTTATATGAGGTCGCGTAGTATATTCGTCAATGCCGGAATTTTCATTCCAACCCCAAGGAGCAGCCGTGGAATTCAAAGACAGCCGGACCGCCAAGAACCTCCTGAAAGCCTTCGCCGGAGAGAGCCAGGCCCGCAACCGCTACACTTTCGCCGCCGCGGCCGTCCGCCAGGATGGGCTGGAGCACGTGGCCGCGGTGTTCGAGGAGACCGCCGCCAACGAACTGACCCACGCGCGCCTGTTCTACCAGCACCTGGCCAAGCTGGCGCCCAGCGCCCTGGAGATCACCGCCGGCTACCCGGTGGTGGCCGGGGACACCCTGGCCCAGCTCAAGGCCGCCTGCTCGGGCGAGAACGAGGAGTGGTCCGCCATCTACCCGGAGTTCGCCAAGGTCGCCCGGGAGGAAGGGTTCCCGGACGTGGCCCGCACCTTCGAGGCCATCGCCAAGGTGGAGAAGGAGCACGAAACCCGGTTCGCCCGGCTCCTGGACCACGTGGCCAACGGCTCGGTGTTCCAGCGGGGCGACAAGATCTACTGGCGCTGCATGGAATGCGGGCACATCCACGAAGGCGCCGCGGCGCCCAAGGTCTGCCCGGTGTGCCTGAAGCCCCAGGCCTACTTCGCCCCGGTGGGCGAAAAATTCTGAATTATTCAAGGATCAGGGCTTGGGGTCATTTACCGGGAGGCCTGGGGGCCGGATCCGTGCCACCATGGGATGCAAGGTTCCGCCGATCCGGACCCCTCTCTTGACATCGAGGCCCCCATGCTGACCTTGCCCCTGACTCAAGCCCTGACCTTCGACGACGTGCTGCTGGTGCCCGGGCCCTCCGAAGTGCACCCGGCCGAAGTGGACCTGGGCACCCGGCTCGCGGCGGAGGTCCGGCTGGGCATCCCCCTGCTCTCGGCGGCCATGGACACGGTCACCGAGGGCCGGCTGGCCATCGCCCTGGCCCAGCAGGGAGGCCTGGGCGTCATCCACAAGAACCTGCCCATCGACCGCCAGGCGGAGGAGGTGGACAAGGTCAAGCGCTCCGAGAGCGGCATGATCACCGACCCCATCGTGATCCACCCGGACGCGCCCATCCGGGAGGCGGAGGCGATGATGGCCAAGTACCGCATCTCGGGCGTGCCGGTGGTGGAGAACGGCAAGCTGGTGGGCATCCTCACCAACCGGGACCTGCGGTTCGAGACCCGCTGGGAACTGCCGGTGCGGGAGGTGATGACCTGCAGGAACCTGGTGACGGTGCCCGTGGGCACCACCCTGCAGGAGGCCAAGGCCATCCTGCAGAAGCACCGCATCGAGAAGCTGCTGGTGGTGGACGACCTGGGCGCCCTGCGGGGGCTGATCACCGTCAAGGACATCCAGAAGTCCACCGAGTATCCCTGCGCCTGCAAGGACCCCCAGGGGCGCCTGCGGGTGGGGGCGGCGGTGGGGGCGGGGCCGGACCTCCTGGCCCGGGCCCGGGCCATGGTGGACGCCCGGGCGGACGTGCTGTGCCTGGACAGCAGCCACGGCCACAGCAAGGGTGTCCTGGCCGCCCTGCGCAAGCTGCGGGAGGCCTATCCGGAGCTGCCCATCGTCGCCGGCAACGTGGCCACCTACCAGGGGGCCAGGGACCTCTGCCAGGCCGGCGCCTCGGCGGTGAAGGTGGGCATCGGCCCGGGTTCCATCTGCACCACCCGGATCGTCACCGGGGCCGGCATGCCCCAGATCACCGCCATCGCCGATGCCTCCCGGGCCTGCCGGGAGTTCCGGGTGCCCTGCATCGCCGACGGAGGCATCAAGTTCTCCGGGGACGTGGCCAAGGCCATCGCCGCCGGGGCGGACAGCGTGATGATCGGCGGCCTGTTCGCCGGCACCGAGGAGGCCCCCGGGGAGACCATCTTCTACGGCGGGCGCACCTTCAAGTCCTACCGGGGCATGGGCAGCATGGGGGCCATGAAGGAAGGCTCCAAGGACCGGTATTTCCAGGAAGGCAAGGACAGCGGCAAGCTGGTGCCCGAGGGCATCGAGGGCCAGGTTCCCTACAAGGGCCGCCTGGCGGACCTGGTGACCCAGCTCATGGGCGGCCTGCGGGCCGGCATGGGCCTGGTGGGCGGGGCCGACATCCCGGATTTCCAGGCCAAGGCCACCTTCGTCCAGATCAGTTCCGCCGGCCTGCGGGAGAGCCACGCCCACGACGTGATGATCACCAAGGAAGCGCCCAACTACCGCATGGATTCCTGAATCCGCTGCCGAGACGGGCTCCCGATGCCCGCTCAGGTGACCAGGTCGAGGAGGTGCGCCGAGGGCGGGGCCGGGAGGGCCACTGCCGGGATGCGGTGTGCCGGCGGCTGGGGGAGGGCGGGGTTCTGGCGCCGGCTCTGGTCGTTGAAGGCCAGGGGCGGAGGGGTGGAGGCGCCGGTGACCACAGGTACGGACTCCTGGAAGGTCTGGTAGGCCGCGGCGGCCACGGCGGCGGCAGAACCCGGCCCGGCCGCCGGAGCAAAGGTGCCTGCACCCATGTACTTGGCGGTGGCATCGACGGCCAGGCCGCTGGCGCCCTGGGCCACCGCCTCCGCGGCGGTGGTCTGGGTGAAGGCGTTCAGGGCGGCGCTGCCGGCGGCGATGGCCGCCTGGTCCGCGGTGAACTGGGTGGCGGCCTGGTCATCCGCTTGCAGGCTGGCCTGGGTGGCGGCCTGATCGGCCTGCACAGCGGCCAAGTCCGTGGGCGGGTTGGGGGGGGTGGCGGCATTGGCCGGGGTCAGGTCCGTGTTCGCAGCCCCCCCAATGGTGCCCGCGGCGGCAACGGCGGCGGTCTGGGCCAGGGTCAGCCGGTTCGCCGGGGTGCCGGTGGTGGCCAAGGTCATGGCCGCCTGCTCCGGGGCCTGGGCAGCGGCATCCAGGGCGGTGGCGGCCAGGGCGGCCGTGGCTGCGGTGGTCAGGCGGACCGTGGTCCCGGCGGTGCCCACCTGCACCTGGGTGGCGGCCCGGGTGAGGGCCGCCTGGGAGATGGACGCCGGGTCGGTGAGGGACAGCAGGTAGGCGGCGAAGGGGTCGTTGGCCAGGAACGACGGCTGGGTCAGCGGCGGCAACACCACCATCGACCCGCCGGGGCGGGTGGACAGCGGGGCCTGGGCCCAGACCGGACGAATTTCCATGGCGATGCTCCACCGCACTTTCAAATATCGGCAAGCGGGGGAACAAGCAAGGCCCAAACCAAAGTATTTTTCACAGTCGCTGCATTACAACAATTACATTTATTAGCGATTGCTGGAATATCCGTATTGTTTTAACCAACCAATCGCTCCCGCCGGGCCTTCAGGACCCGGTCCCGGATCTGGGCCGCCTGCTCGAACTCCATCTTCCCGGCCAGGACCCTCATCTGCGCCTCCAGTTTGCCGATTTCCCGCTCGAACTCCCGGTCGGTGAGGTACAGCAGGGGCTCCTCCGCGGCCCGGTCCTCCTTGGGGACGGTGATGAATTCCCGCGCCAGGGCGGCGCCCATGACGTCGTCCAGCTGGCGCTTGACGGCCTCGGGGGTGATGCCGTGCACCTGGTTGTGCTGCAGCTGCTTTTCCCGCCGGCGCCGGGTCTCGTCCAGGGCCTGGCGCATGGAGCCGGTGACCACGTCGGCGTACAGGATGGCCTTGCCGTTCAGGTTGCGGGCGGCCCGGCCGATGGTCTGGATCAGGCTCCGGGCGCTGCGCAGGTAGCCCTCCTTGTCCGCGTCCAGGATGGCCACCAGGCTCACCTCCGGCAGGTCCAGGCCCTCCCGCAGCAGGTTGATGCCGATGAGCACGTCGAACACCCCCCGGCGCAGGTTCTTGAGAAGCTCAACCCGTTCCAGGGTGTCGATTTCGCTGTGCAGGTACTCGGCCTTGACCCCCAGCTCCTGGTAATAGGACGTGAGCTGCTCGGCCAGCTTCTTGGTGAGCACCGTCACCAGCACCCGTTCGCCCCGGGCGGTCACCCGGCCGATCTCCTCCAGCAGGTCGTCCACCTGGGTGCCCACCGGGCGCACCTCCACGAGGGGGTCCACCAGCCCGGTGGGGCGCACCACCTGCTCCACCACCACCCCCCCGGACTGCTGGAGCTCATAGTCTCCGGGGGTGGCGCTCACGAACACCAACTGGCGCACCCTCGCTTCGAACTCCTCGAACCGCAGGGGCCGGTTGTCCAGGGCCGCCGGCAGGCGGAAGCCATAGTCCACCAAGGTTTCCTTGCGGGACCGGTCGCCCAGGTACATGCCGCGCAGCTGCCCGGTGGCCACGTGGCTTTCGTCCATGAACAGGATGAAGTCCTCCGGGAAGTAGTCCAGGAGGGTGTGCGGTGGCTCCCCGGCGCGGCGGCCGTCCAGATAGCGGGAGTAGTTCTCGATCCCCGAGCAGTAGCCCATCTCCTTCATCATCTCGATGTCGTAGATGGTGCGCTGGTGCAGCCGCTGCAGCTCGACGATGCGCCCCTGGGCGCGCAGCTCCTCCTCCCGCGCCTCCAGGTCCTTCTTGATCTCCCGGATGGCGTCCTTGAGCCGGTCCTCGGGGGTGACGTAGTGGGTCTTGGGCCAGATGGTCAGTTCCGCCAGGGTCTCCAGCACCGCCCCCCGCAACGGGTCGATGCGCGACAGGCGCTCGATCTCGTCGCCCCACAGCTCGATGCGGTAGGCGGTGTCCTCGTAGGCCGGGTACACCTCCACCACGTCCCCCCGCACCCGGAACACCCCCGGTTCGAAGGACATCTGGTTGCGGGCATACTGGATGGCCACCAGGTCCCGCAGCAGCATGGCCCGGTCCCGGGTGTCCCCCACCCGCAGGTGGGTGGAGAGGTTCAGGTAGCTGCTGGGGTCGCCCAGGCCGTAGACGCAGGACACCGAGGCCACCACCAGCGTGTCCCGGCGCTCCAGCAGGTTGCGGGTGGCGGACAGGCGCAGCTTCTCCAGCTCTTCGTTGATCTTGGCGTCCTTGTCGATGAACAGGTCCCGCTCCGGGACGTACGCCTCCGGCTGGTAGTAGTCGTAGTAGCTGACGAAGTACTCCACCGCGTTGTCGGGGAAGAACTGCTTGAACTCCGAGAACAGCTGGGCCGCCAGGGTCTTGTTGGGGGCGAACACCAGGGCCGGGCGGTTCAGGCGGGCGATGGCCGCGGCCATGGTGAAGGTCTTGCCGCTGCCGGTGACCCCCAGGAGGGTCTGCCACCGGTCCCCCGCCTCGATCCCCCGCACCAGCTGCTCGATGGCTTCCGGCTGGTCACCCGCCGGCTGGTACGGTGCCTGGAGTTTGAATGGAATCGCCTTGGCCATAGGGGTCGAGTCTAACTCCGGCGGCCAAGCGAAAGGATCAGATCTTGCGCAGCACCAGGCACCCGTTGGTGCCGCCGAAGCCGAAGTTGTTGTTCAGGGTGTACTCCGCGTCGAAGCTCCCGGCCACGTTGGCGGTCACGTCCAGGTCGCAGTCCGGGTCCTGGTCGGTGACGTTGATGGTGGGCGGGATCTTCCCGGTCTGGGCGGCCATGACCGAGATGATGGTCTCAAGGCCCCCGGCGGCACCCAGCAGGTGCCCGGTCATGGACTTGGTGGAACTCACCTTCAGATCCTTGACGTGGTTCCCGAACACCCGCTTCAGGGCGGCGCATTCGATGCGGTCCCCGGCGGGGGTGGAGGTGCCGTGGGTGTTCACGTAGCCCACCTGCTCCGGGTGGATGCCCGCATCCTTGATGGCCGCGTTCATGACCCGCATGGGGCCGTCCCCGTCCTCGCTGGGGCTGGTGATGTGGTGGGCGTCGCCGCTCATGCCGTAGCCGGCGATTTCGGCGTAGATCTTGGCGCCACGGGCCATAGCCAATTCATACTCCTCCAGCACCACGATCCCGGCCCCTTCGCTCATGACGAAGCCGTCCCGGCCTTTGTCGAAGGGCCGGCTGGCCTGCTGGGGCGTGTCGTTGCGGGTGGACAGGGCGCGCATGGCGGCGAACCCGCCCACCCCCAGGGGATTGATGACCGAGTCGCTGCCCCCGGCGACCATCCGGTCCGCGTAGCCGAACATGATCTGGCGGGCGGCGTCGCCGATGCAATGGGTGCCGGTGGCGCAGGCGGTGGCCACCGCCGAGTTGGGGCCCTGGAGGCCGTAGCGGATGCTCACGAACCCGCCGGCCAGGTTGATGATCAGGCTGGGGATGAAGAACGGGCTGGTGCGCCGGGGGCCCCGGTAGCCGTTGGCCTCCTCGAAGATGGTGGACAGCCCGCCGATGCCCGAGCCGATGTAGATGCCGAACACCTCCCGCTCGGCCTTGGAGAGCTGCATCTGGGCGAGGCCGGAGTTGTTCATGGCATCCATGGCCGCGGCCATGGCGTACTGGATGAACAGGTCCATCTTCTTCTGCTCTTTTTTCTCGATGTAGCGGTCCGGCTCGAACCCGTGCACCTCGCCGGCGATCTTGCAGGAAAAATCGGTGGCGTCGAACTTGGTGATCAGGCCGATGCCGCTCCTGCCGGCCAGGAGGTTGTCCCAGGTCTCGGCGACGGTGAGGCCGCAGGGGTTGACGGTCCCCATGCCCGTGATGACAACACGGCGGCGCTGGATGGTAGTCATGACGTCACCTCAAAAGCTTCCCAAGAATGCCACAGGTTGCCCCGATCATGGTCACATGCCCAAGGTCAGGCCCGGCCCGGAGGACCGCAAGGGCAAGCCTGGGGAATGAGGACAACAGCAATCGCCGCAGAGGGCCGGACCCTGCGGCGATGAAATGGGCTCTGGAACCGTTCAAGCCTTGGCGTTCTTCTCGATGTAGGAGATGGCGTCGCCCACCGTGCGGATCTTCTCCTGCTCGCTCTCCGGGATCTCGATTCCGAAGGCCTCCTCGATGGCCATGATGATTTCCACGGTGTCGAGGCTGTCGGCGCCGAGGTCGTCAACAAAGTGACTATTCTCAGAAATTGAATCCTCGGGCTTGGCAAGCTGTTCGGCAATGATCGCAATTACCTTTTTGCGGATTTCAGCCATGATTTCTCCTTAGAACCCGGAGAGGCTATCACAGCATGCCTCGTATGCCAAGCGGCTAGACCGAAACCCATGCCCAAAACACCCCACGACCCGGAACCGGAAGGAGGCTGGCCCCTCGGCTGGGGCGGTTCCTTGCGCGAGTTCCAGGTGTTCCTGGCGGTGGAGCGCGGGCTCTCCCCCAACACCGTCGCGGGCTATCTCTCCGACCTGCAGTTCCTGGCCCAATGGGCCTGCGGACAGGGGCTCCCTCCCGCCGAGCTGCAGCGGGACCGGGTGACGGCCTTCCTGGTGACCCAGCAGGGCACCGGGAGGGCCGCCCGGAGCATGGCGCGCATGGCTTCGGCCCTGCGCCAGTTCCTGGGCTTCCTGCGCATGGAGGGAGAGGGGGCCGCCGGCCCCGAGGCGGTGGTGCGTCCGCCCCGCCCCCCCCGGATCCTGCCCAGGGTCCTCACCGAGGCCCAGGTGGAGGCCCTGCTGGCGGCCCCCGATCTGCTCACGCCCCTGGGGGTGCGGGACCGGGCGTGGATCGAACTGCTCTACGCCTCGGGCCTGCGGGTGTCGGAGCTGGCGGGCCTGTCCTCGCGGACCGTGTACCTTGATGAAGGGTTTTTGAAGGTCGTGGGCAAAGGCCGGAAGGAGCGCCTGATCCCCTTCGGCGAGAACGCCGAGCATTGGATGCGCGCCTGGCTCACCCTGCGCCCGTCGTTCCATCCCCGGGGGGACACCCTGTTCGTGGGCCGGCTGGGCGAAGCCATCACCCGCCAGCACTTCTGGCGGATGCTCAAGGCCCATGCCCGCAAGGCCGGCATCCTCCCGGGCGCGGTGAGCCCCCACGTGCTGCGCCACGCCTTCGCCACCCACCTCCTGGACCACGGCGCCGACCTGCGCGCGGTGCAGGCCATGCTCGGCCATGCGGACATCTCCACCACCCAGATCTACACCCACGTGCACCAGGCCCGCCTGCGCGCCCTCTACGACCGTCTGCACCCCAGGTCTTCCCCGCTGAGATAGGTCGTCATCCCCGGGTGGACGCCAGAGGCGCTTGGGGCCATGATTGGACTTGGAGATCCACGCGATGCCCCCCCGCAAATCCTCGACTTCCGCTCCAGCCGAGCAGGCTGAACCAATGAACGCAGCGGAAACGCCGGCCGCGCCGGCAAGCACCAAGAGAAACCCTTCGGCCTCCCGCATCCCCGGCGGGGCGGCCGCCAAGAAGGCCCCGGCCCGGACCCGCAAGGCCGCCGCCAGCGCCCCCGTTCTCGAGCCGGAGGCTCCGGCGGAAGCCGCCCCCGTCCCGCCCGCCCCGGCTCCGGCCCGCGCCAAGGCGCCCCGGACCCGAGGGGCCAAGGCCAAGGCCGCCCAGGAAGAGGCGCCGCCGGTGCCGGTTCCCGATTTCGAGGCGGAGCCGCCCGCCCCGCCTGCGCCGCTGCCGGCGCCGCAAACGGTGGACGTTTCCGCCCTGGTGTCGGACCAGGCCCGGGCCATCCTCCAGGCCATCCAGGAAGGCCGGGCGGTGGAACTCCTGTTTGCGGATGCGGACAGCAATCCCCCCCGCACGTTCGAGCCCCGCCAGCTGATCTTCGACACCTTCGCCAAGGGCTGGTACGTGTGGGGCTGGGACCGGCGCTACAATGCCGAGCGCCACCACCTGCTCAGCCTCATCGCCCAGGTAAACCTGGTGGAAGGGGTCGGGCGGGCGGCCCAGGGGCCCTACAAGGAAAGCACCCCCGCCAACCACATCGGCGGCTGGCTGGGCGGCGAGCCCATCCACGTGAAGGCGATCCTGCTCAAGCAGTGGATCTTCGCCGTGCGCCAGGCGCCGGCCCCGTTCCCGGACTTCACCATCGAGGACCTGGAGGAGGGCAAGGCCCAGGTCACCTTGACCGCCACGGACCTGCGGGCCATCACCCGCTGGGTCATGCAGTTCGGGGACGGCATCCAGGTGCTGGAGCCCCAGCGGCTGCAGGACCGGGTCAAGCAGGTGGGCCTGGCCTGGGCCGGAAAGAACGCCCCGGCGGCCGCGCCGGCCCAGGCGCCCGCGCCGGCCCAGCCCCCCAGACCGGCTCCCCAGCGCCAGGAACCCCGCTCCGAGCCCCGGCCGGAATTCCGGGCCGAGCACCGCCAGGAGCACCGGCACGAAAGCCGCCCCGAGCCGGCCCCGGAGCGCAAGCACGAGAGTTCCAAGCCGGCCAAGCCCGGGAAGTTCGAGATCCGCATCGACCGGCTGTAGGGCGGCCGGGTTCCGGCAAGCCGCCCGTCCCGTTCCGTGGTCTCTGGAAAGCGCCCCTGGGCCTGCGTCTGCTCTCGTGGCGGGGGCCCAGAGGCGCTTTCCAGAGATCACGGGGGGACTTCCGACTGGCGGCTCGATCGGTTTGGGGAGCTTGTTGACAGGTTCCCTTCATTTTTTATTATGTATCATACATATTTTATAAAACCGGAACGTTGGGCTGCATGGACGCATTGGCTAGGGAACCGGAGGGCGTCCATGTCCGTCGATCCAACCTTGCCCAGCCGCCTCATCGACCAGGAGACCCAGTACGGGGCCTGCAACTACCTGCCTTTCGAGGTGGTCTGCGCCCGGGCCGACGGCGCCTACGTGTGGGATGTGCAGGGCAGCCGCTACCTGGACTTCTGCGCCGGCGGCGGCGCCGTGGCCCAGGGGCACAACCACACCCGCATCGCCGCCGCCATGGTGGAGCAGTGCCTGCGCCTGGGCCTGACTTCCCGGATCTTCCGCAACGACCGGCTCCCGCCGTTCCTGGAAAAGCTGTGCACCTTGAGCGGATTCGAGCGGGCGCTGCTCATGAACACCGGCGCCGAGGCGGTGGAGACCGCCCTCAAGGCGGCGCGCAAATGGGGCTACCAGCGCAAGGGCGTGCCCGCCGGCGAAGCGGAGGTCATCGTCTTCAGCGGCCATGACCACGGGTGCACCCTCGCGATGGCCGGCTGCAGCGACTGTCGCGAGGTGGCCGAGGGCTTCGGTCCGCCCACCCCGGGGTTCCGGATGGTGCCCTTCGGGGACCTGGCCGCGGCGAAGGCCGCGGCGGGCCCCCGCACTTGCGCCATCCTGGTGGAACCGGTCCAGGGCACAGCGGGGGTGGTGCTGCCGCCCAAGGGCTTCCTGCGGGGGCTGCGGGAACTGTGCGACAGCCGGAACATCCTGCTCATCGCCGACGAGGTCCAGTCGGGGCTCGGGCGCACCGGCAAGCTGTTCGCCTTCCAGCACGAGGAGATCCGCCCGGACGCCGTGATCCTGGGCCGGGCCCTTTCGGGGGGGTTCTACCCGGTGAGCGCCTTCCTGGCTCGGGAGGAGGTCATGGCCGTCTTCACGCCCGGCACCCACCCCTCCACCTACGGGGGCAGCCCCTTGGCCTGCGCGGTCGCTTCCGCCGCCCTGGACGTGCTGATGGACGAGAAGCTGGTGGACCGCTCGGCGGAACTGGGCGCCTACCTGCAGGAGCGCCTGCGCACCCTGGACAGCCGCCGGGTGAAGGAGATCCGCGGCATCGGGCTGTGGGCCGGGATCGAACTCGCCCCGGAGGCCGGGAGCAGCCGGACCCTCTGCGACACCCTGCGCCAGGAAGGCCTGCTGTGCGGTCCATGCCGGGGGCGCACGGTGCAACTCTCCCCGCCCCTGGTGATCACCCGCGAACAGCTGGACTGGGCCCTCCTCAAACTAAAGCAAGTCCTCTGCGGCTGGACCATTTAGAAGGGCGGCCAAGTCGTGGTACGGCTCCCGCCATTGCGCCCTGGTCCATCGATCCCTGAACGCGTCCGCATTCAGGGATCGATGGACCAGGGCGCAATGGCGGGAGCCGGGCCCCGGTTTCTAGAACCGCAGCCCAGCGTACACGGCGCCGGAGTAGTGGGGGGCCAGGGACTCGACGGTGCGGTTGTCCAGGTTGCCGTTGGTGAAGTCCGGCACCCGGGTCTGGGAAGTCCTCAGGATGGCCCAGCCGCCTTCCACGCCCAGGAAGGGACGCAGGTTCTTGCTGGGGTCGCCGAAGGTGTAGTCGAAACTGCCCCGCGCCCAGGGAACCAGGTAGGTGACGGACTGGTCCTGCTGGACGGTGCCGCCCAGGGAGGAGCTGTTGACGCCCCCCTGCACCCGCAGGTACTCGCCGCGCGCCTCCAGGTGGAGCCCGAGGGTGACGTTGTCCCCGAACTTGGGCATCCACGCCGCGCCGAGGGAGAAGTAGCTGTTGGTCAGCTTGGCGTCGGTCATGTCCAGGGTGGCGCCCCCGGGCAGGGTGCCGCTGTAGGTGAAATGCGAGGACGCGTCGAACATGCCGCCCAGCTCGTAGTAGAACCCCGGCGCCGGGGCGATCTCGCCCAGGAACCGGAAGCCGATCCCCGTCTGCCGCCCGGGCTGGTCATTGATGTTGGTGCTGGCGTTCGGCTGGGCCACCACGATCTGGGCCGGCCAGGCAAGTTCCGCGAACAGCTGGAACCGTGCATCAAGGCGGGGCTCATCCTGGGCGGCGAGCGTGCCGGCCGCCAGGGCCATGATCAGGATGCTGGTTGTTTTCACGAATCCTCCTTGTGGCGAAGGGCGAAAGGTGGCGAAGGGCAAGCACGGTGGGCGCCGGCGGGCCGGCGCCCGGAATCAGGACGGCATCAGGGGGCCACCGGGACGGCGGGGCCGTTGACCACCACGATGTCCCAGGGGTAGCGGAAGGGGATCTTGTGGGCGAAGCTCACATCGTTGCCGTTGGGCACGGTGCTGATGCTGGCGGTGACGGTCTTGACCGCCTCCAGCCACTCGCTGCGGTTGATCATCCGGGCCCCGGGAACGGGGTTGTTCTTGAGGATGGACTTGAGGGCGAACACCGTGACGGTGGCCCCGGCGGCCGGGCGCAGTTCCGGAGGCACGTCGAACCAGCAGTAGCCCGGGCCGGCCAGGTCGTTGGGTTGGTAAGTGGATTCCGTGGAGGGCAGGTAGACCGCCAGGTCCGTGACCAGGGAGTCGCCCAGGGTCGGGGCGGTGATCCTGGGGTAGCTGGCCGAGAGCAGGAAGATCTGGGAGGAACCCCCGCTTACCAGCTGGACCGCCCAGAAGTCCGGGGCCACCGGGCCGCTGGTGCCGTTCTTGGTGGGGTTGTACCACATCACCCGGTAGCCGCCGGTGGTGGCCGGGGACAAGGGCAGGCCGTCGGCGCCCCGGGCCCGCTTGTCGATGGCCGTGTCCTGGGGCGGCAGGAAGCCCCAGGCGGTGGTGGCATCGCTGGTGGTGGCGGCGGAGAAGCCGGTGGGGACCTGGTTCGGGTTGGTGACGTTGTCCGCCAGCCACGTGCGGGAGATCAGCGCGCCCTCGTCGGCATTGTAGTGGGGCGTGAACGCAGTCCAGAAGAACCGGCCGACCGCGGTTTCGGTACCCGTCAGCCCGTTCTCGGTGACCGGCGAGCTGGCGTCGAACACGCCTCCGTTCACCACGTTCAGGTTGTAGGCCGAGTTGTCGGGCGAAACCTTGGCGATGCTGGGCCATGGGTTGGTCGGGCTGCTGTAGAAGAAGAACGGGAACGTCAGGTTCTGGGTGCCGCTGTTGGAGGTGCATTCATCGGGCGCCGTGGGATCCGTCGGGATGTACGACCCGCTGAAGAGAGCCGTGTCCTGCCAGTTGAGGTTGGTGCGGTTCAGCACCAGCGGCCGCGCCCAGGCGGAAGTCCAGAGGTATTCGGCATAGCTGAAGTCGGACCGGGTGGTGAAGGCGTTGTAGGTGACGGACTGAATGGGGGGACGGTCGATGGCGTTGGCGTCGTAGGGCACGGTGATGTCCGCCAAGCCGCCCCTCAGCGGGCCACTCCCGGGATCGGTCTGGACCAGACCGCCGAGGAAGTTCAGCACGTTGGACACCAACGGCTTGGGATTGAGCCCGGCCGAGGGATCCGGGTTGCCGCCCGCGCCGTTGGCGCCGTTGGACAGGACGACGGCGTCCGCCAGGGCGGTGTTCCCGGTGCCTTGGCTGATCGCCTTCATCACGTCGAAGTCGTAGGGATCCGTGGTGGAGGCCGGCGCCCTGAAGGCCTGCATGGCGCTCACCGACCAGTGCTGGGACGACTGGGTGTCGCCGTTGTACGTGTCGCTGACCACGAAGCCCATGTCGGTGGGCGTGCTGATGGTGCCGAAGCCACCCAGGTTGCTGCTGGGCACCAGGGTGTTCCAGTCCCGGGTCTCCATGGCCTTGAGGAACACGAACCATTCGGGAATGAGCTGGTAGCCCTGGAGGCCGCTGAAATCCGCGAGCAGGCTGGCGGACGTCGGGAAGATGCCGGAGAAATTGAGCACCGGAAGCGCGTCCGTGGTCTGGACAGAAAGCCGGTCCAGCCAGCGCACGTTCGGGGTCAGCACCAAGGACCCGGAAGCAAAGCACTCGTTGTTGAAGATGTTGACGGAGCCCTGGAAGCGGCGTTGCCCGGCGCTCGTCAGTTCCGTGCCGAAGCTGGAGGCGCTGGTGAGCTGCAGCTGGGGGTTCCACGGGTAGCTGCTGTTCTGGAAGGCGAAGGCGGTGCCCTGGGACAGGGCCAGGGCGCCGGGGCTGGCGCTCTCCATGTCCGGGTCGACGCCGGGCTGGTTGGGGATCCGGAACAGGTAGCCGTTGGTGTCGCCGGTGGATCCGCCCACGGTGGCGGGGATGCTGAGCCAGAAGGGCACGTTCGACCGGACCGGGATGGCCACCGAGGCGCCGCTGCCGCCGGTGACGGTGTAGGCGTTGTTCATCCCATCCTGGAAGATGCTCACCACGGCGCCGTTGCCGTTGGCATCGGTCTGGGCGTAGGCGTAGGTGTCCGGGGCGGGGGTGCCGGAGCGCTGGCGGAACAGGAAGGACAGGTTGAACACCTGGCTGTTGGTGCCGTCCACGATCACCCACTTCTCGTAGGTGTTCACCTTGGCGGCGGGACCGTTGGAAGAGACCCGGTTGAAGGCGTCGGTGACGGTCAGGGTCACCAGGCAGGGAGTGATCACCCCGGAGGCGCCGTTGAAGAACACGGAGCCGGGATTGGCGGTGCTGGCCAGGGCGGCATTCACCGGCACCCCGTTCTGGAAGGTCCAGGTGTAGGTCAGGCCGGGATCGCCGCTTCCGGGCGCGGTGCCGGCGCCGGAGAAATTGAGCATGCCGCCCACCGGGATCACCACCAGGTCCGGGCTGGTGGCGCTGGGGGGATTGACCAGGCCGGTGGCGGGGTTGCTGGGCAGGGCCGTGGTGCTGGGCAGGACGTCGCTGGCCTGGGGACTGGTGATGGTGGCGGTGGGATAGGCGTTGTAGCTGATGACGAAGGTGCAGCTGGCGCTGGGCAGGGGGGTGGGGGTGCTGCCGTTGTCGGCGGTGACCGTGACCGTGGCCTTGCTGGGATTGCTGTTGGGGGCGTAGGCGAAGGCGTCGGCGTAGGCGTGGGTGAGGGAGACGCTCACGCCAACGACGGTGTTGCCGGTGCCGGTGTTGCCGGTGCTGGTGGTGCCGTCGCCCCAGGCCACGGTGTACGAAACCACGTTGCCGGTCAGGTCGCCGAGGGTGAAGGCCAGGCTCACCGGCTTGGACGTCCAGCCGCTGGTGGAGGGGGTGGCCGGGGTGGTGATGAGCACGGTGGGAGGTTGGCTCGCCACGGTGGTGGTGAGGGTGAAGGGGCTCTGAACCACGGCGCTGGCGTTGCCCAGGCTGTCGGTGGCCTGGACGGTGGGGGTCACGGTCCGGGAGGCGGTCGTCGTCCCGCCCGGGTACGCGACCGGGATGGTGAAGGTGCCGTCGCCGTTCGCGGTGACGGTCCCCACCACCGGGGTGAAGCCGGACACGTCGCCGGCGGTGAAGGCGATTCCGGAGGCGCTGATGGTGGCGCCGGCGGCGGTGTCGCTCGCACTCACGATGAAGTTGTAGTTGATGGACTGGCCCACGCCCACGGACAGACCGCTGGTCGGGGCGTTGGTGAAGCTCACCGTCACCGGCGAGGAGCCGGCCGCCACCGTCACGCTGAAGGGGGCGGCGGTGCCCGCGGTGCCCTGGTCGTCCACGCCGTACACGCTGCCGGTGAACGAACCGGTGCCCGAGTATTTATGGGTGACGGTGCAGGCGCTGCTGCTGGCCGCGACGGTCTGGGCCGCGGTCTGGTCCCCGAAGCTCCACACGAAGCTCGTCACCGTCCGGCCGATGGTGCCGTCCGTGGCGCTGGCGGAGAAGGTGTAGGTCTGGAACTCGTTCAGGGTGGTCGAGCCGCTGGGCGAATACCCGCCGTAGGTGGTCACCGGACCCGAGCCGGAGGGCAGCACGTTGCCCCCGGCCGAGGACCCCCCGCTGCCGCTGCAGCCCGCCAGGAGCCCCGCAAGCGCAAGAGGAAACAAGACATGGGAGGTTAAGGTCCATGGCCGCATGGGTGCCCCTGCTGGAAGGGTTTCGACTAGCCTGCACGAAGAACGGGAGGTTTACGAGCGTTAGAGGATTCTCAGTGAATCATCCTAGCACGGTCGTAAAAATCAATTAAGTTCTTGGTTGACTCATCTTGAAGTTGAAAAAACAGGGAAAAACTATCCCTGCACCCAGCGGGGTTCCATGCCAAGGAGGCGGGCGACGGCCGCCCGGCCCCGGAGGCCCGGGTCCACGGTGAACCCGTTCACCCAGGCGCGCACGTAGCGCCCCACCATGGCCGGGTCCATGCCCCGCCCGAAGGACTGGGCGTAGGCCACGCTCTCCTCGTGCCGGGCCATGGCCAGTTCCACGCTGCGCCGCATGAGGCGGGCGAACCGCTCCTTGACCGGGCCCGGCAGGCTGGCCAGGATGGCGTTGCCGCCCATGGGCAGGGGCAGGTCGCAGTCCGCCTTCCACCAGGCGCCCAGGTCCTGGACCAGGTGCAGGCCCTGCTCCTGGTACATGAGCTGGCTCTCGTGGATGAGCAGCCCGGCGGGGTAGTGTCCGGCCGCCACCGCCGGCAGGATCTGGTCGAAGGGCACCAGGGCCACCCGCAAGTCCGGCATCCACTTGCGCAGGGCCAGGTAGGCGCTGGTGCGCCGTCCCGGGATGGCCACCGTGCCCCGGCGCAGGTCCTGGGGGACCATGGGTTCCCGGGACACCACCAGGGGCCCGGTGCCCTCCTGGATGCTGGAGCCGGCGGTGAGCAGCTCGTAGCGGTCCGCCAGCTCCGGGTAGGCGCCGAAGCTGATGGCGGTCACTTCGTAGCGGCCTTCCAGGGCCTCCCCGTTGAGGGTCTCGATGTCCTTGCGCACGAAACGGAAGTCGAACCCTTCCGGGTCCAGCCAGCCCCGGGCCAGGGGCGCCATCATGTAGGCGTCGTCGGAATCAGGGCTGTGGGCGATGGTGAAGGGCATCAACGGCCTCCGGCTTGGGCGTTCTCCCGCAGGGAGAGTTTTCCCCGGATCCGCTCCACGGCCTTCGCCGCCAGCGTGTACCCCGGGTTCTCCCGCAGGGCGTTCTGGTAGTGGTCCAGGGCCAACTCCAGGCGGCCCTGGGCCTCGAACGCGCGCCCCAGGTTGAAGTGGGGATAGCAATAGGTTTCGTAACGCTTGGCCTTGAGGGCCATGCGCAGCCAGGGGACGGCGTCCTCCACCGCCCCCAGTTCCAGGTAGTACGCCCCGATGTCGTTGTACGGGGCGCCGAACTCCGGATCCAGGTCGAGGGCCCGGTGGCAGTCCTCGATGGCCGCCTCGAACTCCTTGTGGTAGGACCGGGCCCAGCCCCGGTACGTATAGGCCTCGGGGGTGCCGTGCAGTTCCAGGGACTTGGTGTAGAGTTCGATGGCCCGCTCGATCTCGCCGCGCATGTGGTGCTGGTAGGCCTTCCCCACCAGTTCCATGGCTTCTTGTCGTTTCTCTTGGTTGCTCATGGCGGCCTCAAGGGCTACAGCATAGGATAATCCAGGCGCTCCGTTGCCAGCACTTATCCTGGAAAACCCGGCGCCGGGGCCGGCTAGAAATGATTGATGACCCCTAGCCTGGCGGCCGGGCAAACGTGACCCTGGGCCGTCCAACGGCCAAGGGGATGGTTGTATTCTGGTCCCATGGCCAACGATTCGCCGGGAACTTACTGTCAGAATTGCTTCACCTGGAACCCCGGGGAGCGGGAGATCTGCCGCAAGTGCGGTACGCGCCTGCTCATCGTGGCGGGGGACCAGACCTGGGACGAGGAAGAGGCCATCGAGACCGAAGATGACCTGGATGAGCATCTCCTGGAACGCATCACCGGCCTGGAGGAGACCCTGCGCCGGGTGGAGACCTACCTGGAGACGGTTTCGGACCAGCTGGGGCGCCTGGAGCGGTCGGAGGTGATGCTGCGCAACGGCCTCATGTCCCTGGTGCAGGAGATGGAGCAGAAGGGCCAGCTGGACGGCCGCGCCTTCTCCTCCCGCTGGGAGCAGCTGGTGGAGGAGAACCTCCAGCTCATCAGCGCCCGGGAGATCTTCACCCGCTACCGGGCGCGCATCCTGCCCATCGCCAAGCCCAAGGCCGGTTCCCAGCTGCGCCGGGCGCTGCTGGAGACCTCCGCCCTGCTGGAGAACGGCCAGCTGCCCGAGGCCGCCGCCCGCCTGGACGAGGCCCTGGCCCTGGATCCCAAGAACTACGAGCTGGTGTTCACCGTCGCCGCCCTGAAGGAAGTGGCCCAGAGCTGGGAGGAGGCGGAACAGCTGGCGCGCCGGGTGGTGCAGCTGAGCCCCCGGCACTACGAAGGCTGGATGCTGCTGGCCAAGCTGCTCCAGGACGACCCGGAGCGCGCCGGCGATGCCATCCAGACCCTGCGCACCGCCGCCGAGATCCGTCCGGACGAAGTGGCGCCCAAGCACCAGCTGGCGGAACTGCTCCTGGACGCCGGCGACCTGACCAACGCCCTGGCCTCGGCCAAGGAGGCGGTGGCCCTGCAGCGCGACGGGGAGACGCTCAGCCTCCTGGCGGAGACGCTGCTGGCCAAGGACGAAGCGCCCAAGGCCATCCCCCTCCTCAAGGAGGCCTCCGGCTTCATGCCCGGGGACCTGCGCATCCGGGAACTCCTGGCCGAGGGCTACATCCTGGCGGACGAGCGCCCCAAGGCCTTCACCATCCTCCAGGAGCTCCTGCGCCAGCACCCGGGCGACCACGACCTGCTGCTGCTCCTGGACGCGGAGAACCCCGCCCAGCTGCGCTCCGCCCGGGGCGGCAAGCCCGATGCGGTGTACCTGCTGGACGACGCCGAGGACTGGCTGGACGAAGGCAACCTGGCCGAGGCGGAGGCGGCCCTCAAGCGGGCCCGGCGCAAGGACCGCAGCGAGCGCCTGGAGTGGCTGGAACTGCTCCTGGCCTTCCGCCGGGACGCCGCCGCCGGCCTGGCCCGGGCCATCGCCTTCGCCGGCTCCGGGCGCCATCCCCGGCTGTGCTTCCAGGCCCTGCACCTGGCGGTGGACCTCTACATGGACCGGAACGACGAGAAGGGCCTCAACCTGGCCCTGGACACGTTCCTGGCGGCCCACCCCAAGAGCAGCGGCGCCTGGGAGGCGGCCATCATCCGCCAGGCCCACCGCCTGATGAACGGCAAGGTGGGCGAGGCGGACCTGGAGGAGGTGCGCCGCCTTCAGGCCAACCCCCTGCCCGGCCAGGAACCCCGGGCCCGCACCCTGCTGGGGCAGTACCTGCTGGAATTCAAGCACCCCCAGGAGGTGGTGGACCTGATCGACCCGGTCATGGCGACGGAGTCCACCATGATCAACCACTTCCAGATGGGCAGCGCCCTGGTGGCGCTCAAGGAGCTGGAGGAGGGCCTGGGCGTGCTGCGGGACGGCCTCGAGGCGGACCCCGGGGATTTGCCCGAGGACCAGGCGGGACTCCTGCGGGACAAGATCCAGGCCATGATCAAGGACCTGGAGAAGAGCCTGGGCCACGATTGAGGCCGATAAAACCTTCCGTGACAAAGTTGACAATTCAGGTCATGATTGCAGAATAATGTAGGAAGGGGAGTTGACCATGAGCACAGCGTTGCAGCAGGTCACCAGCCAGGAATACAAATACGGATTCGTGACGGACATCGAGGCGGACAGCGTCGCCCCGGGGCTTAATGAAGACGTCATCAGGATGATTTCCGCCAAGAAGCAGGAACCCGAATGGCTGCTTGAGTTCCGTTTGAAGGCCTACCGCCATTGGCTCACCATGACCGAACCCACCTGGGCGAACGTCTCCTACTCCCGGCCGGATTTCCAGAAGATCGTCTACTACTCGGCGCCCAGGCCCAAGAACCCCAAGTACCAGAGCATGGACCAGGTGGACCCGGAGCTCCTGCGCACCTTCGAGAAGCTGGGCGTGCCGGTGAACGAGCAGAAGGCCCTGGCCGGGGTGGCGGTGGACGTGGTGTTCGACAGCGTCAGCGTCACCACCACCTACAAGAACCGCCTGGCCGACCTTGGGATCATCTTCTGCAGCTTCAGCGAGGCGGTGCGCGAGCACCCGGACCTGGTGCGCAAGTACCTGGGCTCGGTGGTGCCCCCCGCCGACAACTTCTACGCCGCCCTCAACTCGGCGGTGTTCACGGACGGCTCCTTCTGCTTCATCCCCAAGGGCGTCACCTGCCCCATGGACCTGAGCACCTACTTCCGCATCAACAACAAGGAGTCCGGACAGTTCGAGCGCACCCTGATCGTGGCCGAGGACGGCGCCTCGGTGAGCTACCTGGAAGGCTGCACCGCGCCCCAGTTCGACGTGAACCAGCTGCACGCCGCGGTGGTGGAGCTGGTGGCCCTGGACGACGCCCGGATCAAGTACAGCACCGTTCAGAACTGGTACGCCGGGGACAAGGACGGCAAGGGCGGGATCTTCAACTTCGTCACCAAGCGCGGCCTGTGCAAGGGCCGCAACAGCCATATCAGCTGGACCCAGGTGGAGACCGGCAGCGCCATCACCTGGAAGTACCCGGGCTGCGTGCTGCTGGGGGAGAACGCCGTGGGCGAGTTCTTCTCGGTGGCCCTCACCAACCACAAGCAGCAGGCGGACACCGGCACCAAGATGATCCACATCGGCCGCAACACCCGGTCCACCATCATCTCCAAGGGCATCAGCGCCGGGGACAGCAGCAACAGCTACCGGGGGCTGGTGAAGGTCATGGGCAAGGCCGAGGGCGCCCGCAACTTCAGCCAGTGCGATTCCATGCTCATCGGCAGCCGGTGCAGCGCCAACACCTTCCCGTACATCGAAGTGCAGAACCCCAGCGCCAAGGTGGAGCACGAGGCCACCACCTCCAAGATCGGCGAGGAGCAGCTGTTCTACTTCCAGCAGCGTGGCATCCCGGCCGAGGATGCCATCTCCATGATCATCAACGGCTTCTGCAAGGACGTGTTCCGCGAGCTGCCCATGGAGTTCGCGGTGGAGGCCACCCGCCTGCTGGGCCTCAAGCTGGAAGGCAGCGTGGGCTGATGCACGAACCCGAACCTCACTTCCCGGAGTCAAGCATGCTCTCCATCCGCAACCTCTCTGCCCGCGTCGGCGACAACGAAGTGCTCAAGGGCATCGACCTGGAAGTGCAGGCGGGGGAAGTGCACGCCATCATGGGGCCCAACGGCAGCGGCAAGTCCACCCTGGGCAAGGTGCTGGCCGGGCATCCGGCGTACGAGGTGACCAGCGGCGAGGTGCTGTTCGAGGGCCGCAACCTGTTCGAGATGGCCCCGGACGAGCGGGCCCGGGCCGGCATCTTCCTGGGCTTCCAACACCCCATCGAGGTGCCCGGGGTGAGCAACGCCTCGTTCCTGCGCCTGGCCTACAACAAGAAGGCCGAGAGCGAGGGCCGGGACGAGCTGGACCCCCTGGAGTTCGACGACTTCATCCAGGAAAAGATCCACATGGTGAAGATGGAGAACTCCTTCCTGGACCGCAGCCTGAACGAGGGCTTCTCGGGGGGCGAAAAGAAGCGCAACGAGATCCTGCAGATGTGCGTGCTCGAACCCAAGCTGGCGATCCTGGACGAGCTGGACTCGGGCCTGGACATCGACGCCCTGCGGGTGCTCGGGGAAGTGGTGACCGGCCTCCTGAGCCCCCAGCGCGCCCTGCTGGTGATCACCCACTTCCCGCGCATCCTGGAGGCCATCCATCCGGGGCGGGTGCATGTGCTCTACGACGGCCGGATCGTCCGTTCCGGGGGCATGGAACTGGCCCTGGAGCTGGAGGAGCGTGGCTACGACTGGCTCAAGCCGGTGGCGGCCCCGGCCGAGACGGCCGCCGCCGGGAGGGCATGATGGCCACTGTCACCGAGCGCCCGCTTCTGGCGGCCCCTTTCCTGCCGGCGCTCCAGGCCCTGCCCCGCCCGCACGGCTGGGACCTCCTGCGCGGCCGGGCGGAGGCAGCCCTGGCCGCCCAGACCTGGCCCACCACCCGCCAGGAAGCCTGGAAGTACACCGACCTGGCGCCCCTGAAGGACCTGGCCTTCGCCCCGGGGCTCCCGGCCCCGGTGGACATCGGCCCCCTGATCCTGCCCGAGGCCCGGGGCTCCCGCCTGGTGTTCGTGAACGGGCATTTCGACCCGCACCACAGCAACACCTCCAACCTGCCCCCGGGAGTGCGCCTGCTGAACCTGGCCGCCGCCTCGGAGCTTGCCCACGACCTGGGCACCCTGGCCGGGGCCGGCGGCGACGACCCGTTCATCAGCCTCAACACGGCCCGGTTCCGGGACGGCGCCCTGCTCATCGTCCCCAAGGGCACCCAGGTGGAAGCGCCCATCCATATCCTGTTCGTCCAGGCCCAGGCAGGGGAGGCGCCCACCTGCGCCCTGCCCCGCCTGTTCGTGGTGCTGGAACGCAACGCCGCCGCCACCCTGGTGGAGGAGTACCAGGGCCGGGGCCGCACCCTCGCCTGCGCCGTGAGCGAAGTCCTGGTGCGGGAGAACGCCCGGCTGAACCATGCGCGGATCCAGCGGGAGTCCACCGAGGCCTACCACTTCTCCACCCTGGCCGTCCGCCTGGAGAAGGACGCCCAGTACGATTGCCGCACCATCGCCTTCGGCGCCCGCCTGTCCCGGTCCACCCCCAGGGTCGACCTGGTGGACGGGGGGGCGAACCTGGTGCTGGACAGCCTGGCGCTCCTGGGCGACGGCCAGGTGGCCGACACCCATTCCTTCATCGACCACAAGGTGCCCAACGGCACCAGCCGCCAGGTGCACAAGGCCATCGCCGACGGCGACGCCCTGGCGGTGTTCAACGGCATCATCTTCGTGCGCAAGGACGCCCAGGGCACCGACGCCCAGCAGCAGTGCCGCGGGCTCCTGCTCTCCTCCCGGGCCAAGGTGGACGCCAAGCCCCAGCTGGAGATCTACGCGGACGACGTGAAGTGCGCCCACGGGGCGGCCATCGGCCAGCTGGACCCGGAAGCCCTGTTCTATCTCCAGAGCCGCGGCATGCGCCCGGCCCTGGCCCGCAACCTGCTCACCTACGCGTTCGCCTCGGACCTGCTGGCCGGCATCCCCCTGCCCAGCCTCAGGCGCCAGCTCCGCTCCACGGTGCTGGCCCGGACCAACGCCGAAAACCTGGATACGCTGCCATGACCCCCGCGACCGCAACCCACCCTCTGGACCTGGCCAGGATCCGCCAGGACTTCCCGGCCCTCACCACCCCCTTCCACGGCAAGCGGCTCGTCTACCTGGACAGCGCCGTGAGCGGCCTCACCCCCCGCCCGGTGGTGGAGCGCATGGCCAAGTACCAGTCCTACGAGCACACCAACGTGCACCGGGGCGTCTCCACCCTCAGCCAGGAAGCCACCGACCGGTTCGAGGAGGCCCGGGAGAAGGTGCGCGCCTTCATCAATGCCCCCACGGCGGCCCAGATCGTCTGGACCCGGGGTACCACCGAGAGCATCAATCTGGTGGCCCAGACCTTCGGGCGCGCCCAGGTGGGGGCCGGGGACGAGATCCTGCTCTCGGCCATGGAGCACCATTCGAACATCGTGCCCTGGCAGATCCTGGCGGAGGAGAAAGGCGCCCGGATCCGGGTCATCCCCATGACCGACGCCGGGGAGCTGATCCTGGACGGCCTGGACGACCTGCTCACCGAGCGCACCCGGATCGTGGGGGTCACCCACGTGTCCAACGTGCTGGGGACCATCAACCCGGTCAAGGAGATCATCCGCCGGGCCCACGCCCGCAAGGTGCCGGTGCTGGTGGACGGCGCCCAGGGGGTGCCGCACCTGCCCGTGGACGTGGCCGACCTGGACGCGGACTTCTATGCCTTCAGCGGGCACAAGATGTCCGGACCCACCGGGATCGGGGTGCTGTACGGGCGCCGGGAGCTGCTGGAGGCCATGCCCCCCTGGCAAGGCGGCGGCAGCATGATCCTTTCGGTCAAGTGGGAGAAGACCACCTACTGCGGATTGCCCAGCAAGTTCGAGGCGGGCACCCCCGCCATCGCCCAGGCCATCGGCCTGGGGACGGCCATCGACTACCTGCGGGAGCTCGGCCTGGAGCGCATCGCCGCCCACGAGCACGACCTGCTGGCCTACGCCACCGAGCGCTTCGCCGCCCTGGACGGGGTGCGCATCATCGGCCAGGCCAGGAACAAGGCCAGCGTGCTGTCGTTCGTGCTGGAGGACATCCACCCCCATGATGTGGGCACCATCCTGGACCATGAAGGAATAGTGGTCCGCGCCGGCCATCACTGCGCCCAGCCGGTCATGGAACGCCTGGCCATTCCCGCCACCACGCGTGCTTCCTTCTCCTATTTCAACACTCGGGAAGACATCGACGCCCTGGTCTCTGGCATCCTTAAGGTGCAGGAGATATTCAAGTGAGCGATCCCCGGGAGCTCTACCAGCAGGTCATCATCGAGCACAACAAGAAGCCCCGGAACTTCGGGGACCTGGAGGCCTGCACCCACCAAGCCCACGGGCTCAACCCCCTGTGCGGGGACGACATCAGCCTGAAGCTGGTGGTGGAGGACGGGGTCGTCCGGGACATCCGCTTCCAGGGCCAGGGCTGCGCCATCTCCAAGGCCTCCTGCAGCCTCATGACCGTGCAGGTGAAGGGCCGGCCCGTGGCGGAGGCGGAGACCCTGGTGGAGCAGTTCCGGGAGATGATCCGGGGCGGGCTGGATCCGGCCGCCCAGCCCAACATCCTGGGCCGGCTCACCCTGTTCGAGAGCGTCAAGAACCTGCCCAGCCGGGTCAAGTGCGCCGTGCTGCCCTGGGCCACCCTGCACAGCGCCCTGCAGGGGGAAGAGACCGTCAGCACCGAATAGGACCGGACCGCCATGCCCAAGATCGCGGAAATCGAGTACACCCCCAATCCCAACGCGGTGAAGTTCGTGCTCAAGGAGCCGGTCACCCAGGGCTTCCCGAAGGCCTTCCGGGACCGGGAGATGGCCGAATACGACGAGCTGGCCAAGGGGTTGTTCGCGGTGCCCCACGTGATTTCGGTGTTCATGCAGGACAAGTTCATCACCGTCACCAAGGACGACGGGGTGGGCTGGACCGAGCTCCTGCCCAAGCTGGCCCCGCCCATCCGCCAGGCCCCCTCCAGCTCCGGCCAGGGGCCGGCCACAGCCCCCCATTGGGACCGGCCGGAGGTGGACGAGAACGATCGGCTCATCCAGGACGTGCGCAAGGTGCTCGCCACCTCCATCATGCCCGCCCTGGCGGCGGACGGGGGCGGGCTGGACGTGGTGGGCCGGCACGAGAAGCAGGTGATGATCCGCTACCAGGGGGCGTGCAGTTCCTGCCCCTCCGGGCTCACCGGCACCCTCATGGCCATCGAGGGGATCCTGCGCAAGGAAGTGGACCCGGAGATCATCGTCATCTCGGTGTGAGGCGGGGGGGTGTGGGCGTTCGGGTTCCCCGGTACGTCCGTCAGTTCCGTTGTCTTTGGAAAGCGCCTCCGGGCCCCACCGACATGAGCATCCGTCGGCCCGGAGGCGCTTTCCAAATCCAACGGAACGGCCAGGCGATGGGGGGGACCTGAACGACGACTGGCTACGCCCGGATCCTCCGCCGGTGGACCTTGGCCAGCCGAACCACCCTGTGGACCCTGGGCGCCGCCGGGTCCTCCCCCTCCATCCACTGGCGGATCCGGTTGGCGTCGCCGAAACGCGAGCCCTTGCCCACCGAGTCCAGCAGCACGATCACCACCGGGCGTTCCTTCAGTTCCGCCTGCATCACCAGGCACTGGCCGGACTCGTCGATGTAGCCGGTCTTGGACAGGCCGATGCGCCAGCGGGAACTGGCCAGGAGGCGGTTGGTGTTGTGGAACTGGATCGGGCGGCGGGGGCCCTGGATGGTGGTCTCCTCCTGGGTGCTGCAGGTGCGGATCATGGGGTACTGGTAGGCCTCGGTCACGATCCGGGCCAGGTCCAGGGCGTTGGATACGTTGTCGCTGGACAGCCCGGCCGGGTCCTCGAAGTGGGTGTGGGCCAGGCCCAGGGCGGCGGCCTTGGCGTTCATGGCGGCCACGAAGGCGGTCAGCCCGGCCGGGTAGGTGCGGCCCAGCGCGTGGGCGGCGCGGTTCTCGGAGGCCATCAGGGCCAGGACCAGGGCCTCGCCCCGGGTGAGGGTGGTGCCCACCGGCAGCCGGGACCGGCTATGGCGCAGGAGATCCTTGTCTTCCTCAAGGATGGTGATGGGCTGGTGCAGGTCCGCCTGGGCGTCCAGCAGGACCATGGCGGTCATGAGCTTGGTGATGGAGGCGATGGGCTGGGTGGCGTCGGTCTGCTTCTGCACCAGGACCTCGCCGGTGCGCTGGTCCTGCACCAGGGCGGCGGCGGAACGCAGCACCAGCCTCGGGCTGACCTGGAGGGCGCGGGCCTGCGCACCCAGGACGCCCAGCCCCAGGACCGCCGCCGCCATGACCATGCCCCGCCTGAACTCCATGTCCCGTCTCCTTGCCCGGCGAGGTGACAACCTTCGCACTGCCAATCTGGACTCATCCTCTGGTGGAAAAGATGATGGCCTAGGTTAGCCGAGGACAGGGCGGGAATCCAGAAACCTTTGCTCCTCTGGGGTCACGACTCGGACAAGGAGCCCTTGGCACAAGCCACCATGGGCCGGTCGCACGGCGGATGAAGCACCGGGACGGTCCGCCAGCACTCCACCGGAGCGGCGCCCGACCCGGCACCAGATCCCGCAGAGCCCCGATCCGTCCATGATCCACGTCCAAGCCTTCGCCCCCGTGTCCCGATGCTTCCACTGGCTCCGCACCCCTTGGCTCCAGGGTTCCAGCGGCGCGGTCGGCGCGGCCCTGGCTCTGGCCGCCCTGCTCGCCGGCCTCGCCTTCACCGTGCTGGCCTGCAAGCGCGGCGCCCCCCCCCGGGACCGATGGCAGGCGGGCCTGATCTCGGGCGCGTTCCTGCTCTTCGCCTTGATGCATATCCTGGAGGTCGCCGGGCCGCCGGCTCCCACGGCGCCCATCAGACAGGCCGCGGCGTTGGGAGGGATGGTCGTGGCCGTGATCTTCTTCCGCCAGGTGCCGCGGCTGCTCCGGGCCTCCGCCCCGAACCTCATCCAGGTGCTGGGCCGGGGCAAGGACGAGGCCCTGGACGTGCTGCGGCAACGGGAAAGCCAGCTGGGGCGCCTGATCCATGAAGTGCGGGAGTACGCCATCTGCTTCCTGGACTCCCGGGGCCGGGTGGTGAGCTGGAACCAGGGGGCGGAGCGCATCACCGGGTGGGGCGCCGGAGAGATCGTGGGCGAGCCTTTCTCCCGCTTCTATACCGACGAGGATGTGCGCGCGGGCAAGCCCGGGCAGGTCCTGGACCGGGCCCGGCGCGAAGGCATCTTCATGGAGGAAGGCTGGCGGGTGCGCAAGGACGGCTCCCGGTACCTGGCCAGCGTCACGATCACCGCCCTGCTGGACGGCCAGGGCGGGATCAGCGGCTTCAGCAAGGTGACCCGGGACATCACCGAGGCGCGCCGGGCGGAGGAACGCCTGCAGGCCCTGGCCGTGGAGCTGGAGGCCAAGGTCCGGACCCAGACCGCCGAATTGCGCCAGAGCGAGGCCCGCCTCCGCGGTTTCATCCAGCATGCGCCGGTGGCCATCGCTTTCAAGGGCCGGGACGGCCGGTTCCTGCTCATCAACCCCATCTTCGAGGCGTTCGTCGGCAGGCCGGAAGCGGAGATCCTGGGCCGGACCCTGCCCGAGCTCCTGCCCAGGGAGTCCTGCCGGTCCTGCCTGGAGAAGGAACGCCAGGTGCTGGAGCGCATGGAGGAGGTGCAGTCCGAGGAGCAGTTCTCCTGGGGCGGCGGGCCGCCCCGCACCTGCCTGGCCCAGCGCTTCCCGCTGGTGGACGGGGCCGGCCAGTGCTGGGGGGTGGGGGTGATCATCAGCGACATCACCATGCTCAAACAGGCCGAGCAGACCCATCTCCAGGCCCAGAAGCTGGAGTCCCTGGGCATCCTGGCCGGGGGGCTGGCCCACGATTTCAACAACCTGCTGGGCGCCATGGCCGGAAACGTGGAACTGGCCCAGCTGGTCCCGGCCTCCCCGGAGGTCATGCCGTTCCTGGACACCCTGGAAGGCCTGATCATCCGGGCCTCCGGACTGGTCCAGCAGATCCTCGCCTACGCGGGCCGCGGCCGGACCGAAACCAGGGCCCTGGACCTGAACCGGCAGGCGGAGGAGATCGTCCGCCTGCTGCGGTCTTCCCTGTCCCGCAAGGCGGCGCTCCAGTTCGTCCCGGACCCCGCCCTGCCGCCCATCCAGGCGGACCCGTCCGGCCTCCAGCAGGCGATCATGTGCCTGGTGTTCAATGCCGCCGAGGCGGTGGAGGGGGAGGAGGAGGGGGGCATCATCACCGTGCGCACGGTCCAGCAGGACCTTGACCTGGCGGTGGTGGACCGCTTCACCGGACAGGTCCTCCAGCCGGGGCGGTACGTGGTCCTGGAGGTGGCCGACTCCGGCCCAGGCCTGGCGCCGGAGGTGCTGGAGCGGATCTTCGACCCCTTCTTCACCACCAAGTTCGCCGGCCGCGGCCTGGGTCTGTCGGCGGTGCTGGGCACGGTCCGGGCCCAGCGGGGGGGCATCCAGGTCACCAGCGAGCCGGGCCGAGGTAGCTGTTTCCGGCTGCTGTTCCCGGCGGCGACGCGGCTTGCCCCGGAGGGCCCGGCGGCGGGCCCGGAGTTGGAGCAGGAGCAGGCGGCGGTGGACTACCGGGGAGCCGGAACGGTGCTGGTGGTGGATGACGAGGAGTCCCTGCGCACGGCGGCGGCCCGGGCCCTCCAGCGCATCGGCTTCACCACCCTGGAAGCGGGCGACGGGCTGGAGGCGCTGCGGGTCTTCGAGGCCAACCGGGCCCAGATCAGGCTCATCGGTACTGGACCTGACCATGCCGCGCATGGACGGCGAGGAGGCCTACCGGGCCCTGCGCAGCCACGGCCTGCTGGCCCCGGTGATCCTCACCAGCGGTTTCTCCGAATCGGACGTGCTGGGGCACTTCCGCAGCAAAGGCATCGCCGGGTTTTTGCAAAAGCCGTACCGCCTCCAGAGCCTGGTCCAGACCATCCGCCTGGCGCTGGCCCACGAAGAACTGATGAACGGACCCGGCCCCCCGGAACCGCACAAGCCCCTCGTGGCCACCCTGGAGGTGGACATGGGCTGCCCCATGCTGGACCGCCAGCACCTGCAGCTTCTGCAGGCGTTCAACCACCTGGTCGAGACCGTGGGCCGGGGCGGCCGCAGGAATCAGCAGGAACGGGCCCTGACCACCCTTTCCGAACTTTCCTTGACCCACTTCGGGGTGGAGGACACCCTCATGGAGCGCATCGGCTACCCCCGGGCCCGGGAGCACCAGATGAACCACGCCCGCCTGATCGGGCAGATCAGCGATCTGATCGCCCGGATCCGGGATGGTTCCCTGTCCTTCACCCCGGCCCTGGTGGATTTCCTGGAATGCTGGGTGGTGCACCACACCCAGGAGGACGACCGCCGCCTGGCCCAGTTCCTGAAAGGCCAGGGCCATTGACACCTGGGAGCCTGGCTGGGGAATCGTACGGGTCCCGGACCATCGCCCTGGTTCGCCCCGACCTTTTAGTTCGGGGGGAGTTGCCAGCCATGCCGAAGCATCCGGGGAATCCCTGGTCATTTCCGTCGGCCAAGGGTCGCGCAGCGATCCGAAGACGACGAACCAGGGCGGTGGCCTCGGCGTCCAGGCAACCTGAGGCTGGCCGTAACCCGCGGTTCTGTTATTTTGGCTTCGCCTATGCAGGAGGTCGGCCATGAAGGAAACCCCGCAGGAATACACCCAGAGGGTGCTGGGTTACATCGAAGGCAAGGAGCCGATGGACGTGCTGGCGGCGACGCCGAAGAAGCTGGCCAGGCTGGTCAAGGACCTGCCCAGGAAGCGGATGGCCCGGCGCTCCGCGGAGGGTCACTGGTCGGTGACCGAAGTCTTGGCGCACCTGGCCGACACCGAAATGGTCTACGGCTGCCGCATCCGGCTCATCCTCGAGGGGGGCGGAGCGCCGATCCAGGGCATCGACCAGGATGCCTGGGCCCGGTTCTCGGACTATCCGGAACAGAAGCCGGAACGCTCGCTGGAGGCATTCCGGATCAACCGGGAGCGACTGCTGTGGTTGCTCAAGCGGCTGCCGGAGGCGAGCTGGGAGCTGTTCGGGATGCACTCGGAGCGCGGCCGGGAGACCGTGCGTCGGATGGTGGAACTGCTGGCCGGGCATGACGTGGCGCACATGAACCAGATCCGCAGGCAGCTGGCGGAAACCTAGGAGCCTGTCCAAGTTAAGCAATCGTGTCCCAGACTTGCGCCCTGGTTCGTCGCCGCCGGTGGGGCCGGCGTCGACGGAAAGCCAACGGTGATGGATGGTGGTCGGTGTTATCACCCTCGCACTCCGTTCAACCCGGGAGGCAGCTTGTTGTTCCGGGCTCTCCACCTGGGCCTAAGGTCCCGGGGACTCGCTTCGAGTGGATCCTGAATCCTCCTGATGCGCGCCGACCCTATAGTTTGGGGAGCCTTTCTAGCGACCCCGTGGCCTCCGGGGAAATTCTTTGGCCAAAGCTAATGTTGGAGCGGGAAGGTACGATAAGGAGGGTATGACCAAGCGATTCCGCCCCTGGGACCCCAAGCAGAAGTGGCTATTGCCACCCGAAATCACGGAATTCATTCCCGAGGGACATCCGGCCCATTTCATCCGGGATCTGGTGGTCGAGGCGCTGGACCTCACGGCGATCCTTGATACCTACGTGGAAGACAAGGGATTCCCGCCATTCCACCCGGCGATGATGACGGGGCTGCTCCTATGCGCATACACCCAGGGCGTGTTCTCCTCGCGCAAGATTGCCAAGGGGTGCATCGAGCGGATGGATTTCGCGGCCGTTACCGGGTTCCAGAAGCCGGATTTCCGGACCATCAGCCTGTTCCGCAAACGGCACCTGACCGCCCTGGGTGGTCTGTTTCAGCAGGTGCTGGTGCTGTGCCGGCAGGCCGGGCTGGTGGCCCTGGGCCATGTCGCCCTGGATGGAACCAAGGTCAAGGCCAACGCGAGCAAGCACAAGGCCATGAGCTATGACCGGATGGAGAAGGCGGAAACGGAGTTCGCCGAGCTGGTGAAGGGCTGGCTGGACCAGGCGGAGATCACCGACCTGGGCGAGGATTACCGGTTCCGGAACCGCCAGGGCGACGAGTTGCCAGCCTGGGTGGCGAACAAGGCCGAGCGGATGAAGAAGATCCGGGAGGCCAAGGCGGCCCTGGAGCAGGAAGCGGCCGACAAGGCCAAGGAAGCGGAGAGCAAGCCCAAAAAAAAGGCCAAGAACAAGAAGAAGGACGACGATGAGGATCCGCCTCCACCGCCGAAGCCGGAGCCCAAAGCTCAGCGGAACTTCACCGATCCAGAAAGCCGGATCATGCCCACCAAGAACGGCTACGAGCAGTGCTACAACGCCCAGGCCGGAGTGGACGCCAAGGCCCAGGTGATCGTGTCCTGCGACGTCGTGAACACCAGCGCGGATTGCCCCCAGTTGCTGGCCATGGTGGACCAGGTCCGCGCCAACCTGGGCCGCAAACCGGGCGTCTGCTCGGCGGATGCGGGCTACTGTTCGGAAGCCAACCTGGCCGGCATGGCAGCCCGGCACATCAGGACGTATATCGCGACGGGGCGCCAGAAGCATGGCACCGAGGCCGCGACCCACCCGAAGAACGGCAAGCCGGGGGGCTTGATTGCGGCCATGCGGGACAAGCTGAAACGAGGCGGATGGCGAAGTCCGTATCGACTCAGGAAACAGGTGGTCGAACCGGTGTTCGGCCAAATCAAACAGGCCATGGGCTTCCGCCAATTCCTGCTAAGGGGATTAGCCAAAGTGAAGGTCGAGTGGCAGTTGGTCTGCCTGGCACACAACCTGCGCAAGTTAATGAGCGCCACCGCCTGAAGGGGGTTTTCCAACGAAACGCCGCCTCAGGTCAAGACAAGGACCCTGATTTCAAACCATTAATGGGTGAAACAAGGACCTTGGTCTGGTGGGCGTTCAACGGTTTGGTTCCTTGATCGGAGCGAGGAACGAGCGGAGATCAAGGAACCAAACCGACCTACGGGCGTAATGGGGGGACCCGGATCACTTACTTGGACGGACTCCTAGAGCTTGGCCTGCACGCTGGCGACTTTGTCAGCCATGGACTGGTCCCGGTCGGTGCGGGTGCCCAGCTTGACGTCCGTGTGGATGCGCACCACCCCCATGGCGTGCAGCGCCAGGTGGCAGTCCCGGATGGCGCCCATCACAGCGTCCCAGTCCCCTTCCACGTTGGTGCCGTTGGCGTGCAGCTGGTGGTGCAGCCCCGACCGGCGCAGCACGCGCTCCACTTCGGCCACGTAAGGGGAAAGGGAAAGCCCGGTGCCCACCGGGACGACCGTGAAATCGACGATCACGTGCATGGATCCGCCTCCCGTCCTCCATGGTAGCGGGAGTATGCTGGCGGGAAATCCGGGGCCCCCCGACCCGCCCCGGCGCCGCAGCGAGGGAACCATGCCTGCCACCAGCCGATTTTCCGCCTACCTGGTCACCCGCAACGACAAGGGCGTCTGCCACGGGGAAGTGCGCACCGACCTGGACCTGGACCAGCTGCCCCCGGGGGAACTGCTGATCCGGGTCCAGTATTCCTCCATCAATTATAAGGACGCGCTTTCCGCCACCGGCCACCCGGGGGTGACCCGGACCTACCCCCACATCCCCGGCATCGACGCGGCGGGCACCGTGGCGGCCAGCAGCTCCGGGCTGTTCGCCCCGGGAGACCCGGTGCTCGTCACCGGCTACCGCCTGGGCATGGACCACTGGGGCGGCCTGGCCCGGTACGTCCGGGTGCCGGCGGAATGGGCGGTGCCCATGCCCGCGGGCATGACCGCCCTGGAGGCCATGCGCCTGGGCACCGCCGGCTTCACAGCGGCCCTGTGCCTGGACGCCATCCTGCGCCAGGAGCGGCGCCGGGACGCCAACCCGGTGCTGGTCACGGGCGCCACCGGGGGGGTGGCCATGGTGGCCATCGCCCTCCTGGCCAGGCTGGGCATCCCGGCGGTGGCCCTCACCCGCAAGGAGGGAGCCGTCCGCGGCCGCCTGCGCCAGCTGGGGGCCCAGGAGGTGCTGGACCCGCAGGAACTGGAACCGAGCGACAAGCCCCTGCTCAAGGAACGCTGGGCGGCGGTGGTGGACACCATCGGCGGACCGCTGCTGGAGCACCTGCTCAAGGCCACCTGCGCCGGCGGCACCGTAGCCGCCTGCGGCATGGCGGCCGGAAACCGGTTCGCCAGCACTGTGTACCCCTTCATCCTGCGCGGCGTGGCCCTGGCCGGCATCGACTCGGCCGAGACCCCTTCGGCCAAGCGCGTGCGCATCTGGAACCACCTGGCCACGGACTGGAAGGTGGACCTGGAGCCCATCAGTTCCGAAGTGGCCCTGGACGGCATCGACGGCTGCGTGCGGGAAATACTGGCGGGGACCCACGTCGGGCGCACCGTGGTGAAGATCGGGTAGCCGGCCGCCGAGGATCTTGACTCCGGCCATCCGGGCGGGAGAAGGGGGCGATTCTTCCTGCAACAGGCGCAACGTTCATCCAGCTATGAGTCCGGCCTACGACCAAGGGTCGGGCTCGGACCCCGGTCTCATCCCTGACGGCCTTGGCTTCCTCGCCCCTGGCATGAAGGTGGGCCGTGAAACCGAAGTCCCGGGCCAAGTCTCTGATTTCATCCAAAGGATGGATTCTGAAATAAGGTTTAACTTATTTACTAAGTAAAAAAATTTCAGACTCAACATCAATTAGTCACCCATTTTGTCCTCCAGGAACTCAATCCTGGAAAATAGGCCTTCATCTGATCAATTTATTACTGATCTTTAAATGAAAAAGGATGAAGTCATTATGCCGTATGCCCATCTCGCGGTTCAAGTCTGGAATCACTTGGGATTATCCATTAGTCTAGGCGAACGATTGCGAGGGCCACGTGCGTGCGCACCTGATCTTGAAAGACGGGGAGAGGTTCACCGGGCGGGCGCCGTTCGCCGCCGGCGGCAGCGGCGAGGTGGTGTTCACCACCGCCATGGCCGGCTACCAGGAGATCCTCACGGACCCCAGCTTCGCCGGGCAGATGGTGATCATGACCTTTCCCGAGCTGGGGATCTACGGGGTGCACGGCGACCTGAACGAAGGGCAGCGGCCCTGGGCCTCCGGGCTCATCTGCCGGCGCATCACCCCCCAGCCGGACCACGTGTTCGCCGAAGGCGACCTGGGCACCTGGCTGAAGCGCCACCGGGTGGCGGTGATCACCGATGTGGACACCCGGGCCCTCACCCAGCACGTGCGGGACGCGGGGGCCCAGCCGGGGCTCATCTGGCCCGAGGGGGACGGTCCCCTGGAGGAGGGGGTGGCCCGGGCCGCCCGGCTTCCGGACATGAGCGGCCAGGCCCTGGCGGGCGTGGTGAGCTGCAAGGCGCCGCTACGAGATTCCCCACCCGGATCCCCGGTTCCGGGTGGCGGTGCTGGACGGGGGGATCAAGGCCTCCATCCTCCGGCAGCTGCACCAGGCGGGGCTGTACCTGGAAGTGTTCCCCTGGGACACTCCGGCGGGTGAACTGACCGCCGCCCGCTTCGGCGGGCTTTTTCTTGGCAACGGCCCCGGGGATCCGGCGGCCCTGCCCGGCATGTGCCGGGAAGTGGCGGCCTGCGTCGGGCCGGCTGCCCATCTTCGGCATCTGCCTGGGCCACCAGCTCCTGGGCCAGGCCTTCGGGGGCCAGCACCTTCAAGCTCAAGTTCGGGCACCGGGGGGCGAACCAGCCGGTGCTGGACCTGGCCACCCGGAAGGTGGAGATCACCGCCCAGAACCACGGCTTCGCCGTGGACGAGGAGAGCCTGCCCCCGGAACTGGAAGTGACCCACCGCCACCTCTCGCGACGGCACCGTGGAGGGCTTCCGCCACCGGCGCCTGCCCATCTTCAGCCTGCAGCACCACCCGGAGGCCTCCCCGGGCCCCCACGACGCCCGCCCCGCCTTCCAGCGCTTCCTGCAGCTGATGGAGCAGCACCATGCCTAGGGACCTGTCCATCGAGAGCGTGCTGGTGCTGGGGGCCGGCCCCATCCAGATCGGCCAGGCCTGCGAGTTCGACTACTCGGGCACCCAGGCCCTCAAGGCCCTGCGGGAGGAAGGGGTGCGCACCATCCTGCTGAACTCCAACCCGGCCTCCATCATGACCGACCCGGCGCGGGCCGACGCCACCTACCTGGAGCCCCTGACCCTGGCGGTGCTGGAGCAGGTGGTGGAAGCGGGAGCGCCCCGACCGCCATGCTGCCCACGGTAGGCGGGCAGACCGCCCTGAACCTGGCCATGGAGGCGCACCGGGCCGGACTCCTGGAACGCTTCGGGGTGCGCCTGATCGGCGCCCAGCCGGCGGCCATCGAACGGGGCGAGGACCGGGAGAAGTTCAAGGCCCTGATGGACCGGCTGGGCCTGGAGCACCTGCCGGGGCGGTTTCGCCCATACCCTGGAGGAGGCCCGGGCCCTGGCCAAGGTCACCGGGTTCCCGGCCATCATCCGCCCGTCCTTCACCCTGGGCGGCAGCGGCGGCGGCATCGCCTACAACATCGACGAGTTCGAGGCCACCGTCCAGCGCGGCCTGGACCTCTCCCCCATCCGCCAGGTCCTGGTGGAGGAGAGCATCCTGGGCTGGAAGGAGTTCGAGCTGGAAGTGGTGCGGGACCTGGACGACAACGTGGAGGTCATCTGCGGCATCGAGAACGTCGATCCCATGGGCATCCACACCGGCGACAGCATCACCGTGGCGCCCATCCTGACCCTCACCGACCCGGAGTACCAGCGCATGCGCGAGGCCGCCAAGGCTGTGATCCGCGGGGTGGGGGTGGAGACCGGGGGCAGCAACATCCAGTTCGCCCTCGAACTCCGAGACCGGGCGCATGGTGGTCATCGAGATGAACCCGCGGGTCTCCCGCTCCTCGGCCCTGGCCAGCAAGGCCACGGGCTTCCCCATCGCCTGGGTGGCCACCAAGCTGGCCCTGGGCTACCGCCTGTGGGAGCTGCCCAACGTCATCACCGGGCGCACCAAGGCCGCCTTCGAGCCGGTGCTGGACTACGTGGTGGTCAAGGTGCCCCGGTTCACCTTCGAGAAGTTCCCGGAGACCGAGCCGGTGCTGGGCATCCAGATGAAGAGCGTGGGCGAGGCCATGGCCATCGGCCGCAGCTTCCAGGAAGCCCTGCAGAAGGCCCTGCGCAGCCTGGAGGAAGGCTACCTGGGACTGGCCGGCGCCCTGAGGGGCAAGCTGGACCTGGCCCGGCTCAAGGAGCACCTGCTCATGCCCGGCCCCCAGCGCATCTTCTGGATCTACCGGGCGCTGCAGGTGGGCCACACGGTCGCGGAGCTGAGCCGGCTCACCAACATCTCCCCGTGGTTCATCCAGGAGATGGAGGAGATCATGATCCTGGAGGGCCGCCTGCGGGGCTTCCCCCTGGACAACCTGCCCTTTGAGCTGCTGCTCGAGGCCAAGCGCGCGGGGTTCGCGGATGCCCAGATCGGCCGGTTCTGCGGCGCCGGCGAGGAAGAGGCGGCCCGGCTGCGCCGGGCCCTGGGCCTGCGAACGTGCGGTGAAGCGGGTGGACACCTGCTCCGGGGAGTTCCAGGCGGAGACCCCGTACCTCTACCAGACCTGGGAGGAGCGCTCGCGAAGCCCCGCCCACGGACCGCCCCAAGGCCATCGTCCTGGGCAGCGGCCCCAACCGCATCGGCCAGGGGGTGGAGTTCGACTGCTGCTGCGTGCAGGCGGTGGAGGCCATCCGCGCCCAGGGGGTGGAGGCCATCCTGGTCAACTGCAACCCCGAGACGGTCAGCACCGACTTCGACATCTCCGACCGCCTCTACTTCGAGCCCCTCACCTTCGAAGACGTGAAGGCGGTGGTGGACCGGGAGGCGCGCCGGCGGCAGGCTGCTGGGCGTGTTCACCCAGTTCGGCGGCCAGACCCCCCTGAAGCTGGCGGGGCGCCTGCAGGCCGCCGGGGTGCCCCTGCTGGGCACCGCCCACCAGGCCATCCAGGACGCCGAGGACCGGGACCGGTTCGGCGAGATGCTCCGGCGCCTGGGCATCCCGGCCGCCCCCTGGGGCATGGCCACCAGCCTGGAGGAGGCCCAGGCGGTGGCCGGGAACCTGGGCTACCCGGTGATGGTGCGCCCGAGCTACGTGCTGGGCGGGCGGGGCATGGCCGTCGTGTTCGACGACGCCGAGCTGGCCCGGTACATGCGCGAGGCCTCCCTGGTGAGCGAGGACCGGCCGGTGCTCATCGACCGCTACCTGGAGAACGCCGCGGAGCTGGACGTGGACCTGGTGTGCGACGGCGAGACCGTGGCCATCGCCGGGGTCATGGCCCACATCGAGGAGGCCGGGGTGCATTCCGGGGACTCGCTTCGCGGTGTTCCCGCCCCTGGGCATCCCCGGGGGCGTGCTGGCCGAAGTGAAGGAGCACAGCCGGCGCCTGGCCTTCGACCTGGGGTGCGCTGGGGCTGCTGAACCTCCAGTGGGCCATCAAGGACGGCGTGCCCCACTGCCTGGAGGCGAACCCCCGGGCCAGCCGCACGGTGCCCTTCATCTCCAAGGCCACCGGCGTCAACTGGGCCAGCGTGGCCGCCCGCATCGGGCTGGGGGTGTCCCTGCGGGAGCAGGGGGTCAAGGACGGCCAGCCCCTGGCGGTGGCGGTGAAGGGGGTGGTCTTCCCCTTCGCCAAGTTCCCCGGCGTGGACCCGGTGCTGGGCCCGGAGATGCGGTCCACCGGCGAGGTGATGGGGCTGGGGTCCAGCTTCGGCGAGGCCTACGCCAAGGCCCTGGCCGCCTCGGGCCTGTCCCTGCCCCTGAGCGGCACGGTGTTCCTGAGCGTCAAGGACCAGGACAAGCCGCAGCTGCCGGAGCTGGTGCGGCGCCTGGTGTCCCTGGGCTTCGGCCTGTGCGCCACCGAGGGCACCGCCGACGCCCTGGAGAAGGCCGGCTACCGGGTGCGGCGCATCCACAAGGTCAACGAGGGCCGGCCCAACGCCGTGGACCTGCTGAAGAACGGGGAGATCCAGTGGGTGGTGAACAGCCCCCAGGGCAAGGCCGCCTACGCGGACGAGACCAACATCCGCCGCCAGTCCCTGCGCCTGAAGATCCCCTGCATCACCAACATGAGCGCCGCCCTGGCGGCCTGCGAGGCGGTGGACTCCATCCGCGGGGAGACCCGGGTGCGCAACCTGCAGGAGCTGGCGCGGACCTGAATCGCGAAGATCAAAGCATCTGGCCTGGACCGCCGATTGGCGGGACAATCGGACCATGTTTACCCCAGCGGCCGGCACGGGCGAGGTTCGGTCATGACCCCGGAACCAGGCACCGGCTCCGGGGGTTCCTGCGCGGACCCGGCCCTGGAGGCGCTCCTGGCCTCCCTGAGCCAAGGAGTGGTGGTGCTCGGGACCGCGGGCCAGGTCCTGCGCATGAACCGGGCCGCGGAGCGGATCCTGGGGATCGACCAGACCGGGCTGCAGGCCGTCGCCGCGCCCCAGGCCCGGGCGGCCCTGCTCCGCCTGACCAGGCCGGACGGGTCCCCGTTCCCGCTGGAGGAGACCCCCACCTGGCTGGCCCTGCGCGGCGGGAGCCGGCACGACGTGGAGATGGAGCTGCGCCGGCCCCGGGGCGAGCCGGTGCGGATCCTGGCCGGGGCGGCGCCCATCCGCGACCCGGACGGCGCCGTGCGCGGGGCCGTCGCCACCTTCACGGACGTGACCGAGCAGAAGCGGGCGGAACGGCTGCTGCGGGAGAGCGAGGAGGAAGCCCGGGCCCGGGCCGGGCTGCTGGAGGCGGTCCTGGACACCATCGCCGACGGGGTGGTGGTCTACGACCGGGAGGGCCGCACCGTGCGTTCCTCCCCGGCCGCGGACAGCATGCTCGGGATCCCGCCGGAGGAGCGCCGGCTGCCGGTGCAGGAGCGGGGCCGCCGGCAGTACGAGATCCATACCGAGGACGGAGTGCTGCAGCGCATCGAGGATTACGTGGCGGTGCGGGCCGCGGTGCGCGGCGAGACGGTGCCCGGGGCCCTGTACCTCGGTCCGGGCCGGGGAGGCCGCGCCCCGGTGGCTGAACATCAGCGGCAAGCCCCTGATCCTCTCCGGCCGCCATGCGGGCGGGGTGATCTCCATGACCGACATGACCGCGCGCAAGCGGGCGGAGGCGGACCTGGGGGTGATCAGCCGCCTGTACGCGATGCTGAGCCGGGTGAACGAGGCCATCGTGCGGGTCCGGGAGGAGCGCGCCCTGTACCAGGAGGTGTGCCGCATCGTTTCGGAGGAGGGCGGCTTCCCCCTGGTCTGGGTGGGCCTGGTGGAGGACCGGAAGGTGGCGGTGGCCGCTGGCTGGGGCCCCGCCGCCGCCTACCTGCAGGGCATCCGCGTGGAAGTGGACGGCGACCTGGGCCAGGGCCCCACCGGCACCTGCATCCGGGAGGGCCGCCCGGTGGTGAACGACGACTTCGACAGCAACCCGGCCACCTGGCCCTGGCGCGCCGCCACCCGGAGCCACGGGCTGCGCGCCTCGGCGGCCTTTCCCCTGCACCGGGCCGGGCAGGCCATCGGCGCCATCACCTTCTACGCCTCCCGCCCCGGCTTCTTCACCGCCAAGCAGGTGGACCTGATCGAGTCCCTGGCCGCCGACCTGTCCTTCGCCCTGGACGCCATGGAGCAGGAGCGCCGGCGCACCGCCGCCGAGCAGGAGCTGCGCCAGGCCATCGGCCGCCTCCAGGAAGCGGACCAGCGCAAGGACGAGTTCCTGGGCATGCTCTCCCACGAGCTGCGCAACCCGCTGGCCCCCATCCGCAACGCCGTCTTCATCCTGCGCCACGCCGCCCCGGGCACCCCGCCGGCCCTCCACGCCCAGGGGGTGATCGACCGCCAGGCCGGGCACATGGCGCGCCTGGTGGACGATCTGCTGGACGTCACCCGCATCGCCCGGGGCAAGGTGGAGCTGCGCCGCTCCCGCGTCGACCTGTGCGCCCTGGTCGCCCGGGCCGCGGAGGATTTCCGGGGCCTGATGCCGGACCTGGCGGCGGCCCTGGACGTCCGGCTCCCGCTCCAGGCGGCCTGGACCGACGTGGACCCCACCCGCATCACCCAGGTGATCGGGAACCTCCTGCACAACGCCGCCAAGTTCACCAGCCCGGGGAGCGCCGTGACCCTGTCCGTGGGAACGGCGGACGGCGCCGCGGAGATCCGGGTCCGGGACACCGGGGCCGGGATCGACCCGGCGCTCCTGCCCCGGATCTTCGACCCGTTCGTCCAGGGCCAGCGCACCTTGGCCCGCACCGAAGGGGGCCTGGGCCTGGGCCTGGCGCTGGTGAAGGGCATCGCGGAACTGCACGGGGGCACGATCCAGGCCCAGAGCCCCGGGCCGGGCCTGGGCGCCGAGTTCATCCTGCGCCTGCCCCTGGCGGCGCCCGGCCCGGAACCGGGGCTGGACCGGGGGGGGCCGGAGCCGCCGGAGGGTTCCCGGCGGATCCTGGTGGTGGACGACAACCGGGATGCCGCCGAGACCCTGGCCATGCTCCTGCGCCTGATGGGGCACCAGGCCATCCTGGCCTACGACGGCCTGGAAGCGTTGCGGGCCGCCCGGGAGGCCCGCCCGGACCTGGTGCTGTGCGACCTGGGCCTGCCGGGGCTGGACGGCTTCCAGGTGGCCCGGGACCTGCGGGCAGCCTGGGGCAAGGGCCTGCGCCTGGTGGCCGTGAGCGGCTATGCCCGGCCCGAGGACGTCCAGCGGGCCCTGGAGGCAGGTTTCGACGCCCACCTGGCCAAGCCGCCGGCCCCGGAGGAGATCCTGGACCAGCTGGTCCGATTGGGCCCCGGCGGCGGGTGATCGGGAACCATGGGAGCCGTCCGCCCGCTGAATCCGCACCGCCGCCTGGGCACCTGGCTGCTCGTCGCCGGTCTCCTGGGCGGAGGCGCTGCCCCCGGCCCGGCCCAGGGCGCGGCCGGAGTCGCGGCGGAACCCGGCGAGGCCCTGGGCGCCCGCATCCGGGCCTTCCTCCAGGCCCCCCGCTTCGCCGCCGCCCGCTGGGGCATCCTGGTGCTGGACCTGGACACGGGGCGGGTGCTGTTCGACCAGGACGCCGGCAAGTACTTCCTGCCCGCCTCCAACACCAAGCTGTTCACCGCCGCCATGGCCCTGCAGGAGCTGGGTCCGGACCTGCGCATCCGCACCTCCCTGTACGCTTCCGCCCGGCCGGGAGGGGACGGGGCCCTGGCCGGGGACCTGGTCCTGTACGGGCGCGGCGACCCGTCCCTGATGGCCCCCTGGCGGGGCGGCCCGTACCGGCCGGACCCCATGGAGCTGCTGGCGGAACAGCTCCAGGCCCAGGGGGTGCGGAGCATCCGGGGGGACCTGGTGGGGGACGACAGCTGCTTCACCGCCCCGCCCTACGGCCCCGGCGCGGACTGGGCCGACCTGCGCTTCCCCTACGGGGCCGAGCCCACGGCCCTGGCCGTCCACCACAACTGGGTGGACTTGTGGGTGTACCCGGGCCCGGCGCCGGGCGCCCCCTGCTTCCTGTTCGCCCAGCCGGGGCATGGGCTGGTGGCCTTGCGCAACGACACCCGTACCGCCGCCCCCGGGGCGGGCCAGGGGGTGCGGGCGGACCGGGCCCCAGGGGAGGCGGCCGTGCGGGTCACTGGCAGCCTGGCAGCCGGCGCCGGGCCGGTGCGCCTGGCCGTGACCATCCGGGATTCGGCCCTGTTCGCCGCCCGGCTCCTGGAGCGGGCCCTGGCCCGGCACGGCATCCGGCTGGAGGGCCGGGTCCGCTCCCGCCACGCCCAGGACCGGGAGGCCCCCCTGCGCCAGGACCAGATGGTGGAATTGGGGCACCTGGAGAGCCCTCCCCTGGGCACGATCCTGAAGGACATGCTCAAGGATTCGGACAACCTGTCCGCCCAGCTGGTCCTGCTCCAGGCCGGAGCCCGGGCCGGGGCTGCGGTGGCCGGGGACACGGCCCGGCGGGGGCTGGCGGTGCTGGACGCCTGGATGGCCCGGGCCGGGCTGCAGCCCGGAGACGCGGTGCTGGAGGAGGGGGCCGGCCTGTCCCGCCGGAACCTGGTCCAGCCCCGGGCCATCGTCCAGCTGCTGGCCTACATGGACCACCAGCCGGCCGGGGCCGCGTTCCGGGCCGCCCTGCCCCTGGCCGGGGTGGACGGCACCCTGCGGGAGCGCCTGGGCGGGACCGCCGCCGCCGGGATCCTGAACGCCAAGACCGGCACCCTGCGGAACACCTATACCCTTTCAGGCTATTCGGGCCGGCTGGCGTTCGCCCTCCTGCTCAACGACTACCGCCCGGACCCGGCCGCGGGCGCGCCGCCGCCCCGGGCCGACCTGGACACCCTGGCGGCGATGGTGGCCGAGGCCTCCGGCGCGGCCAGGGAACCCTGAGGATTTTCAAGGAAATTCACTATCCGGGGCTGATCTTCCGCGATACGCTGATTTTTCTGCCGGACGTATGGGCCGGGATTCCAGCCCTCCAGGAGGGGGCAACTAATTAGAGGTGGACGAATGTCCCAACTTTCAACACTCATCAAGGGCAAGGGCTCCAAGCAGCTGGGCCGCATCACCGTGCTGGACGCATCGATGCTGGAGGACGAGACCCCGGAAACCCAGGAGTTCCTGGACGCCCTGAACGGTGAGACCCGCGCCCTCCGGGAGGAGGAAGTGGTGCGCGGGGTCGTGGTGGAGATCCGCGGCAAGGACGTGATCATCGACATCGGCTACAAGGGCTCCGGCACCGTCAACATGGATGAGTTCAACAACCCGGACGGCACCCCCGGCGTGGCCGTGGGCGACGTGGTGGAGGTGCTCCTGGAGCACCTGGAGGACCAGAACGGCAATGTCCGCCTGTCCCGGGAGCGCGCCGAGAAGATGAAGATCTGGGACGAGGTGGAGAAGGCCTTCCGGGCCAACCTCACGGTCCACGGCGTAGTGCTCGAGAAGGTCAAGGGCGGCCTGGCGGTGGACATCGGCATCCGCGCCTTCCTGCCCGGTTCCCAGGTGGACACCAAGCCGGTGCGCAACCTGGACCCGTTCCTGGGCAAGTCCTTCGACATGAAGGTCATCAAGGTGAACCGCCGGCGCGGCAACATCGTCCTCAGCCGCAAGCTGTTCCTGGAGACCATCAACGCCAACCTGAAGGAAGAGACCCTGGCCGGCCTGGAAGAGGGCAAGCTGGTGGAAGGCACCGTCAAGAACATCACCGAGTACGGGGCCTTCGTGGACCTGGGCGGGGTGGACGGGCTGCTGCACATCACCGACATGTCCTGGGGCCGCCTGAACCACCCCAGCGAGATGTTCCAGGTGGGCGACAAGGTCGAGGTGGCCATCCTGAAGTACGACAAGGAGACCGAGCGCGTCTCCCTGGGCTACAAGCAGAAGTTCCCGGATCCCTGGCTCACCGTGGAGGAGCGCTACCCGGTGAACGCCACGGTCAAGGGCAAGGTGGTCTCCATCACCGACTACGGCGCCTTCGTGGAGCTGGAGCCCGGGGTCGAGGGCCTGGTGCACGTGAGCGAGATGAGCTGGACCAAGAAGGTCAAGTCCGCCAAGGGCATGGTCAACCTCGGCGACATGGTCGAGGCCCAGATCCTGCAGGTGGATCCCGAGAGCCGGCGCATCTCCCTGGGCATGAAGCAGATCACCCCCAACCCCTGGATGGAGGTGGCCGAGAAGTACCAGATCGGCCAGGTGGTCTCCGGCACCGTGCGCAACATCACCGAGTTCGGCGCCTTCGTGGAACTGGAGGAGGGCATCGACGGCCTGATCCACGTCTCCGACTTCAGCTGGACCAAGAAGATCAAGCACCCCGGCGAAGTGATCAAGAAGGGCGACACGGTCACCGCCAAGGTCCTCAGCCTGGATCCCCTGAACCAGCGCATGAGCCTGGGCGTCAAGCAGATGGAGCCCAACGTCTGGGAGATCTTCTTCGAGAGCCACCACGTGGGCGACACCATCACCGGCACCATCGCCCGCCTGACCGACTTCGGCGCCTTCGTGGACCTGGGCGACGGCATCGAGGGCCTGGTGCACGTGAGCGAACTCTCCCGCAAGCGGGTGGAGGACATCACCAAGGAGTTCAGCCCCGGGCAGCACCTGACCATGAAGATCGTCAAGCTGGACCCCACCGAGCACCGCATCGGCCTGTCGGTGAAGCAGTACGACATGGACCAGGAGCGGGGCGAAATCGAGGCGGCCAAGAGCACATGCAGCCCTTCAAGCGCGCCACCCTGGCCGACGCGTTCAAGAACGTGGAGCGGGAGGACTAGGATCCCCGCGTACCGACCGTCCCAATGGAAAGGCGCCCCTCCGGGCGCCTTTCCATTGGCTGGGCCATGCCTGGATCTGCAGTTCGACCTCGAGGATCGTCTTGGCGTCAGGATCGACCTGGTGACGCCCGAGGCCCTGAAGCCGTCCACACGGCCGTCCATCGCGCGTGACCTCATCCATGTCGCGTAGCCTGGGGCTTTATCTGGAAGACATCAGGGCTTCGATCATCCGCGTATTGGAGTTCACCCGCGGACTCAAGCGGGAAGAGTTCGAAGCCAGCCTCCTCGTTCACGATGCGACCCTAAGGAATCTTTAAATAATTATTTCATAATCCGATCACGCTGCCGGTGGGGATCAACTCCACACCTTGGGGGGCCTGAACCCCCAAGGTCCATTTCCCGAACTTGACAGCCCACCAACAGGCTTTCCCTCGGATCGGACATTAACAAATATTTACCTTCCCGTGTACCGAAAGGTCTTGGCTGCGGCGTAGAATCCTGGCATCCAAATAAATATCAACTACAGCCAGGGTTCCAGATCTTAAACCTGATCTATCCCACTAAGGGAGGGAGGTTCTCTTATGAGACGAACGCTATCCGGCCAGGCGCGCCTGTTCTCGTGCGCGGTCTGCCTTCTGGGTCTCGCTGCCTGCAGCAGCAGCGGAGGGGGGACCGGTTCCACCTTGCCGGTCATTACCACCGAGCCCAGCAGCCAAACGGTCACCGCCCCGGCAACCGCGACCTTCACCCTCGCGGCGACCGGGACACCGGCTCCCACCTACCAGTGGAACCTTGGCGAGTCGGCCATCTCGGGAGCCACTTCGGCGACCTACACCACCCCGGCGACGACCATGGCCATGAGCGGCGGCAGCTACACCTGCTCCGTGACCAATGCGGCCGGGACGGTCACCAGCACCGCAGCGACCCTCACCGTGAACGCCTCCGCCGCCGGGGTTCCCGCCCTCAACTATTCGGCCCTGCCGACGAACGCGTTCACCTATTGGCAGGGTTCGTACATCGAGAGTTTCGAATTCACGGCGCAAGAGGCGATCACCATCACCGCGCTCGGCTACTACGACTCCAACCTGACGGGCACGTCGGAGACGTTCGCCTCGAGCCCGGTCGGAGTGTACGACATGACGACCAACACCCTCCTGGGCCAGGCCACGGTGCTGGCGTCGGATCCCGCGACCACCATCTTCCGCTACCATGCCCTCGAGACGCCCATCGTCCTGAACACCACCGACACCTACGCCGCCGTGGCCGTCACCGGCAACAACAACTACGTGTCCGGATACACGTATGGCGGCCAGATCAATGCCGACCTCACCTGGGTGGGATTCGGCGGATACGGATCGGATAACCTCACGAACACGAGCGTACTGGTCCAACCCAACTACTTCTGGGACACCGTCGGCAACATCGGCCCCAATTTCCTGTTCACCGTCAACTGACGCCCCCCCTCCTTCCTTGGAAAAGGCGCCCTTCCGGGCGCCTTTTCCCGGTCAAAACCCGATCACGCCCCCGGTGAGGATCAGTTCCACCCTCCGGTTCTGCTGCCGGCCCGAACGGGTGTCGTTGGAGGCGATGGGACGGGAACTGCCGTGCCCCGTAACAGTGACCCCGTCCGGGGGCAGCCCCTGGCGCACCAGGTAGTCCCGCACCGCGTGGGCCCGTTGCCGGGACAGCCGCTCGTTGAAGGCGGGCCGGCCGGTGGCGTCCGCGTGGCCCTCCACGTGCACCTGCAGGCCCGGGTAGGCGAGCAGGATGCCGACGGCCTTGGCCAGCTTCTCCCGGGTGGGGGCGAGCAGGACGGCCTTGCCGGTGGGGAAGAGCAGGTCCGACAGGCTCGCCACCAGACCCGCCTCGGTCTCCCGGGTGGCCAGGAGCCGGTCCAGCTGGTCCCGCAGCTTGCGCCGCAGGAGCAGCTTCTCCGCGCTCACCTCCCGGGCGGCCTGGTCCCGGGCCTGGCGGGCTTCAGCCTCGGCCCGGGCCTTGGCCTGTTCCGCCTCCCGGCAGGCCGCGAGCTTCTCCGCTTCCGCCTGGGCCCGGGCGGCTTCCGCTTCCTGCTGGGCCCGGGCCACCCGGGCTTCCCCCTGGCGCTTCTGGGCCAACAGGCGGGCGTCCTCCGCCGCCTGCACCACCTGGCGCGCCAGGATGACGGCCGGCTTCTTCCACTTCTTCTTTATCGCCTCCAGCTGCACCATCAGCTCCGACGCCTTGCGGAATGCCTCCGGGGCGGCCTCTTCGGCCCCCTCCGCCCGGGCGATGCGCATGGCGTTGCCAGCCTGGCGCACGTAGGGACTGGCCTTGCGGTCCTGGTCCGGCGCCGGGAGGTCCTGGACGCCTCCTTCCGGCAGGTAGGCCGCGCGGGGGAGCAGCTCGCACTTTGCCTCCACTTCCTCCACCGGCCCCCGGGTGGCCTGGGTGACCAGGTTCTCCAGGACCACCAGGCCGCTCACCCGGGCGACGGCGAAATAGGGTTCGGCGGATACCAGCAGGCCGAAGCTCTGGAGGTTGGTGTCCACCTGCAGTTCGGCCCGGCCGCTCCGGCGGGCGGACACTTCCCCCAGGTTGCTGGGCAACCCCACCGGTGTCACCGCCCAGAGCACATAGGTGAGGTTCTCGGGGCCCAGTTCACGGGCCGGCCGCAGCTGCTCGAACTTGGCCTTGATGCGCATGATCCCGCCGGGCCGGGGGATGATCCTGGCGGTGCCCTTGGCCTCGGGCGTGAGCACCGTGCCCCGGAAGCCGATGACGGTCGAATGGGTGAGGCCCCGGTAGTCGATGGCCTTGAGGACGGCCGGTGGGGCGGTCAGGTCCGCAGGGGAGGCCGGCTGGGGCGCAGCCAGGCCCGCCCCCGGCGCCCCCAGGAAGACGCTCAGGAAGAGGACGCGCCCCGCCTGCCGCAAGGTGCGGGCGTGGGCCATGGTGGGAATGTTCATCGGTTCACCCTCTGCATGGTGGCGACGGGCATGGCGCAGCCTTGCTGCATGCCTCTCGCGGATGGGACAAGCGGCTTCCTGAGGCCAGCACAGTGGTTTGAGCCTCGGCGCTCCCACCCATAGTGAGGCCGGGCCGGCGGAAGATTCACCGCCCGCCTGCGTTTGCCGCGGCCGAAGCCCAGGTCGACGCATGTCAGCCGTTCCGGCGCCGGGCGGGGCTCGTTGCGGCCGGCGCCCCACCGGGGCCACAATGCTCCCTGCCGTAACCCAGTGCATCCGCTCCCGGGGGTCTTTCATGCGCCTGCGCCCTTTGCTCCTGCCGTTCCTGGCCGCCTGGGCGACGGCTTGGGTCCACGCTGATACGCCGGGCTACCGGCAGCCGTCCCCGGCCATCCAGGAGGTGCTGCGGGCGCCCCAGCCGCCGGTGACGCTCCTGGCACCCAGCGCCGACCGGGCGCTGCTGGCGGAACTGGAGCGCTACCCGGACCTGCGGGAGCTGGCCAAGCCGATCCTGCGCCTGGCCGGCTCCCGGTTCAACCCGGTGAACCGGAGCCCCCATCTGCCGCTCCGCCTGCGCGCCCTGAGCCTTTTGACCCTGCCCCAGGGGCGCCGGATGCCGGTGCCCTTGCCCCCGGGACGCGCCTGCGGGCTGCCCGCGTGGTCCCCGGACGGGCGGCGGTTCGCCCTCCCGGTGTTCACTCCCCGGTCGGTGGAATTGTGGATCGGCACCGCCGCTGCCGGGCGGCTGCGACGGATCCAGGGGGTTCGGCTCAATGCGGGCTTCGGCGCTCCCCTGACCTGGATGCCCGGCAGTCGGGCCCTTCTGTGCGAAGTCGTGCCGGCCCATCAGGGACCCCCACCCCGGCCGCCGGAGGTCCCTGCCGGGCCCCGGATCCAGGAGACCGCCGGGGGCCGGCCGGAGCCGGTGCGCACCTACCCGGACACCCTGAAGGACGTTCAGGACGAAGCCCTGTACACCTATTACGCCACCTCCCAGCTGGCGGTGGTGGACCTGGACGCCGGCACGGCGAGGCCCCTGGGTCGCCCGGCGGTGTTCGCCCAGACCGACGTGTCACCGGACGGCCAGGCCGTCCTGGTGGGGATCATCCATCCCCCCTATTCGTACCTGGCCGACGACGACAGCTTTCCCCGCCGGCTGGAGGTGTGGGACCGCTCCGGCAAGCGGATCCTCCTCCTGGCGGACCTGCCCCTGCAGGACGGAGTCCCCATCGACGGGGTGCGCACGGGTCCCCGGCGGGTGCAGTGGCTGCCGTCCCGGGGGGCCACCCTCGCCTGGGTGGAGGCCCTGGACGGGGGCGACCCCAAGGCCCAGGTGCCCCACCGGGATGCGCTGAAGGTCCTGCCGGCGCCGTACCGCCAGGCACCCCGGGAGTGGTTCCGGGCCCAGCACCGCATCGCCGCCCTGGACTGGTTCCCGGACGGGAACCGGGTGCTGGTGCGGGAGTACGAGCGGGAACGCCAGCGCGTGCGGTCCTGGCTGGTGGAGCCCCAGGCCATCCGCCTGGTGTGGGAGCAGAACCTCCAGGAGCGCTACCGGGATCCCGGGCAGCTGGTGCAGCGCACCCTGCCCAACGGCCACCGGGCGGTGCTGGTGGAGGGCGGGCACGCCTTCCTGGCGGGGCCCGGAGGCACGCCCCAGGGGGACCGGCCCTTCCTGGACCGGCTGGACCTGGCCACCCTCCGGACCAGCCGCCAATTCCAGGGTTCCGGTCCAGGCCTGGAGACGCCTCTGGCGCCCCTGCCGGGGGGTCGCCTGCTCATCCGCCAGGAGAGCCCCGCCGATCCGCCCAACCTGGTCCTGCGCGAACCGGACGGCACGGCCCGGGCCCTCACCCACGACCCGGATCCGGCCCCCCTGATGCGCCAGGTGCGCAAGGAGCTGGTGCAGTCACCAGCGCCCGGACGGGGTGTCCTTGTCGTTCACTTTGTACTTGCCGCCCGGGTACGGGAGGGCGAGCGGCTTCCGGCCCTGGTGTGGGCCTACCCCATGGAGTTCACCGACCCGGAGGTGGCCGGCCAGGTGAGCGGCTCGCCCCAGCGCTTCACCCTGCCCGGGGGCCCCTCGCCCATCTTCATGGCGCTGCTGGGCTACGCCGTCCTCATGGACGCCACCATGCCCGTGGTGGGTGATCCCAGGACCGTCAACGACACCTACCTGGACCAAGTGGCCGCCTCGGCCCAGGCGGCCATCCGCAAGGCCGACGAGATGGGGGTCATCGACCCGGACCGGGTGGCGGTGGGCGGGCACAGCTACGGCGCCTTCATGACCGCCAACCTGCTGGCCCACACCACCCTGTTCAAGGCCGGCATCGCCCGCAGCGGGGCCTACAACCGCACCCTCACCCCGTTCGGGTTCCAGAGCGAGAGCCGGACCTTGTGGGAAGCCCCCGAGACCTACCTGAAGGTGAGCCCGTTCCTGGCCGCGGACCATTTCCACGCCCCGATCCTGCTCATCCACGGGGAGGCGGACGACAATCCGGGAACCTTCCCCATCCAGTCGGAGCGGCTGTACCAGGCCCTTCGGGGCAACGGACTGCCGGCCCGGTACGTGGTGCTGCCCCTGGAGGCCCACGGGTACCAGGCGCGGGAGAGCGTGGAACACACCCTGTGGGAGATGGGCGCCTGGCTGGACCGGTACCTCAAGCCGTGACCTGGGATCAGAACTTCCGGTAGAAGTGGGTCGGGCACTGGTACCCGCCGGGATTCTTGGCCAGATACTCCTGGTGGTACTCCTCCCCCCGGTAGAACGGCCCCGCCGGCACGATCTGGGTGACGATGGTGCCCTTGTAGTATCCCGACGCGGCGATCTTGGCCTTCACCTGCTCCGCCACGGCCTTCTGCTCGGGCGAATGGTAGAAGATGGCCGACCGGTACTGGGCGCCCATGTCCGGCCCCTGGCGGTCCATGGTGGTGGGGTCGTGCATGTGGAAGAAGTAGGTGACGAGGGCCTCGTAGGTGGTCTTGGCGGGATCGAACGTGATGTCGATCGCCTCCGCGTGACCGGTGCCGCCGGTGCACACCATCTGGTAGGTGGGGTTGGGGGTGGTGCCGCCGGTGTAGCCCACCGTCGTGGAGAGCACTCCGGGCTGGTGCTCGAACAGCTCCTGCACGCCCCAGAAACAGCCAGCGGCAAAAGTGGCCTCTTCCGTCCTGGGGGCCGTCCCGGCCTTGGCCGCCGCCCCGGCTGTGGCGGCCAGCCCGAACAGCGGCAGGTACTGGCCGTAGCCCTCCTCCTCCATCTTGGCCACCGGAATGAACCGCAGCGCCGCGGAGTTGATGCAGTAGCGCAGCCCGGTGGCGGTGGGCCCGTCGTTGAACACGTGGCCCAGGTGGGAATTGGCGTTCCTGGAGCGGATCTCCGTGCGCGCCATGCCGAACGAGGTGTCCTTGCGCTCCATCACCGCGTCCTTCTGCGCGGGCTTGTCGAAGCTGGGCCAGCCGCAGTCCGAGTCGAACTTGTCCTTGGAGGTGAACAGCAGGCTGCCGTCCACCACGTCCACGTAGATCCCCGCCGCGTGGTTCTGCCAGTACTCGCCGGTGCCGGGGGGCTCGGTGGCGCTCTCCTGGGTGACCCGGTACTGCATGGCCGTCAGCCTCTTCTTCAGTTCCTCCTTGGAGTACTTGCCGCCCGTCTGGTCCACGCCTGCCTCCGTCGATGCCGTGGTGATGCCGGTGGTCTGGGCCGGCGGTTCCGGCTGGGTCCCGGTTCCCTGCAGGAAGCCGTACGCCAGCACCCCGCCCAGGCCGATCATGCCCGTGATGCCCCACAACCCCGCGCCCCGGATGCTCAAGGATCACCTCCCCGTCCTATGGGGTGCTTCCGGCCGCCTTCGCGTGACGGGCCGTCCTTCCGCTTTAAGCGATGATTCCAATATAAGGTGCACGTTGTTACCGCTTGACTTGCCCTCCCAGGTCCAGTGCAATGAGGGGGCACAGCCTGCAGGATGCCGTATTTTTCCTGCCGGGTCGACTGAAATTTTCTTATGAAAGGGGGTTGCCCATGTCGCTGGATCTCGCCACTGCCCTCTACGGCCGGATGCGGCCAGCCAGCGCCAAGGCCCGGCAACGGTTCGGACGCCCCATCACCCTCACCGAGAAGATCCTCGCCGCCCACGCGGTGGCTTTCGACGCCCAGGCCTGGGAACGGGGCAAGGCCATGCTGGCCTTGCGCCCGGACCGGGTGGCCATGCAGGACGCCACCGCCCAGATGGCCCTCCTGCAGTTCATCCAGGCCGGGCGGGAGCGCACCACCCTGCCCTCCTCCATCCACTGCGACCACCTGATCCAGGCCCGGGACGGGGCCCGGGAGGACCTCACCCGGGGGCTGGAGGAGAACCGGGAGGTGTTCGCCTTCCTGGCCAGCGCCGCCCGCAAGTACGGCATCGACTTCTGGGAGCCCGGGTCGGGCATCATCCACCAGGTGGTGCTGGAGAACTACGCGTTCCCCGGCGCGCTCATGATCGGCACCGATTCCCACACGCCCAACGCCGGGGGCCTCGGGATGCTGGCGGTGGGGGTCGGCGGCGCCGACGCCGGCGAGGTGATGGCCGGGCTGCCCTGGGAAGTGCTGCAGCCGCGCCTGGTGGGGGTCAGGCTCAGCGGCGCCCTGGGCGGCTGGGCCGCGCCCAAGGACGTGATCCTGCACATCTGCGGCCAGCTCACGGTCCAGGGGGGCACCAACAAGGTGCTGGAATACTTCGGTCCCGGGGTGGCGAGCATCAGCTGCACCGGCAAGGCCACCATCACCAACATGGGCGCCGAGCTGGGGGCCACCTGTTCGATCTTCCCCTTCGACGCCCGCATGGCGGCCTACCTGCGCCGAACCGCCCGGGCCGGGCTGGCGGACCTGGCCGAGGCCAACCGGGACCAGCTCGCCGCCGACCCCGAGGTGGAGGCGGATCCCGGGCGCTTCTTCGACGAGATCCTGGAGGTGGACCTGTCCGCCCTGGAACCCCAGGTGGTGGGCCCGCACACCCCGGACCTCACCCGGCCCACCACCGCCCTGGCCGCCGAGGCCGCGGCCAAGGGCTACCCCATGGAGCTGCGGGCGGCCCTCATCGGCAGCTGCACCAACTCCTCCTACGAGGACCTGAGCCGGGTCGTGGACCTGGCCCGCCAGGCCCTGGACGCCGGGCTCAAGCCCCGGTCGCCCCTGTTCATCTCCCCGGGCTCCGAGCGCATCTACCGCACCATCGAGCGGGACGGGATGCTGCGGACCTTCCAGGACCTGGGCGCCACGGTGCTCACCAACGCCTGCGGACCGTGCATCGGCCAGTGGGCGCGCCCGGACGCCGTGCCCGGGCGGGCCGACTCCATCATCACCTCCTTCAACCGCAACTTCCCGGGGCGCAACGACGGGCGCGCCGACACCCACGCCTTCATCGCCAGTCCGGAGATCGTCCTGGCCATGGCCTTCGGCGGCACCCTGGGCTTCGACCCGGTCCACGACAACCTGCCCAGGCCCGACGGCCGCACCTTCCAGTTCGCCCCGCCCACGGGCGAGGAACTGCCCCCGGCGGGCTACGAGCGGGGCGACTCGGGCTTCCGGCCCCCGGCCCAGGACGGCAGGGACGTGGCCGTCGAGATCGCTCCCGGCTCCCAGCGCCTGGCCCTCCTGGCGCCCTTCCCCCGGTGGGACGGCCAGGACTTCCGGGGCCTGGTGGTGCTCCTGAAGACCGTGGGCAAGACCACCACCGACCACATCTCCCCGGCGGGCCCCTGGCTGCGCTACCGGGGGCACCTGGACAAGATCAGCGACAACCTGTTCCTGGGCGCCACCAACGCCTTCACCGGCGAGCGGGGCAAGGGCACCCACGCCTTCACCGGACAGGCCGGCCTGCCCATCGCCCAGATCGCCCGGGACTACCAGGCCAAGGGGATCGGAACCCTCGTGGTGGGCGACCAGAACTACGGGGAAGGCAGCAGCCGGGAGCACGCCGCCATGTCGCCCCGGTACCTGGGGGTGAAGGTGGTCCTGGCGCGCAGCTTCGCCCGGATCCACGAGACCAACCTCAAGAAGCAGGGCATCCTGCCGCTGGTGTTCGCCGACCCGGCCGACTGGGACCAGGTGGAGGCCCAGGACCGGGTGGATGTGCTGGGCCTGGCCGGGCTGGCTCCCGGCCAGCCGGTGCAGGTGGTCCTGCACAAGCCCGGCGGCCGGACCCTGACCATCCAGGCCCGGCACACCCTGACCCAGGAGCAGATCGGCTGGTTCCGGGCCGGCTCGGCCCTCAACGCCCTGGGCGCCCACTGATGCCGGAGCGCCGGCGCAGGCGGGTACGGCCAGGGCCTTGGGCGGGAAGCGGGAACTTTCGAATTCGCTATGGAAATCCCCAGGAGGATTGGTTAAATGGGAAATAATATCAAGAAGTCCGAAACTGCCCTCCAAGATCCCCCAACCCCCAAGGCGCACGAGGTGACCATGGCCAATACCGCGAAACTGGAACTGGACGGCAAGGTCCTGGAACTCCCCATCATCGTGGGCACCGAGGGGGAGCGCGCCATCGACTTCCGCAACCTGCGCAACCAGACCGGTTACATCACCTACGATGAGTCCTACGCCAACACCGGCAGCTGCCAGAGCACGGTCACCTTCATCGACGGGGAGAAGGGCATCCTGCGCTACCGGGGCATCCCCATCGAGGAGCTGGCGGAAGGGTCCACCTTCGTCCAGGCGGCCTTCCTGGTGATCTTCGGGCACCTGCCCACCGAGGCCGAGCGGCTGCGCTTCTCCAACCTGCTCACCAAGCACCAGATGATCCACGAGGACATGAAGTTCCACTTCGAGGGCTTCCCCTCCTCGGCCCACCCCATGGCCATCCTCTCGGCCATGATCAACGCCGCCGGGTGCTTCATCCCGGAACTCACCAACGACTACGACCCGGAGGTGTTCGAGCAGCAGGCGGCCCGGCTCCTGTCCCAGGTGCGCACCCTGGCCGCCTACGCCTACCGCAAGTCCCGGGGCCTGCCCTCCATCTACCCCAAGAAGAAGTACACCTACACCGAGAACTTCCTGCACATGATGTTCTCGGAGATGGACGAGGACTACCCCCTGGACCCGGCGGTGGTGGAGGCCCTGGACCTGATCTTCCTGCTCCACGCCGACCACGAGCAGAACTGCTCCACCGCCACCGTGCGCATGGTGGCCTCCAGCAGGGCCAACCTGTTCGCCAGCGCCGCCGCGGGCGTCTGCGCCCTGTGGGGGCCCCTGCACGGCGGGGCCAACCAGGCGGTGATCGAGATGCTCAAGGAGATCCGCAAGGACGGGGACGACGGCACCCGGTTCCTGGACCGGGTGAAGAACAAGGGCGGCGGCGCCAAGCTCATGGGCTTCGGGCACCGGGTCTACAAGAACTACGATCCCCGGGCCCGGATCATCAAGCGCCGGTGCGACGAGCTGCTGACCAGGCTGGGCATCAGCGACCCCCTGCTGGACATCGCCAAGAAGCTGGAGGAGACGGCCCTGAACGACCCCTACTTCATCGACCGCCGGCTCTACCCCAACGTGGACTTCTACAGCGGCATCATCATGCAGGCCATCGGCATCCCCCTGGAGATGTTCACGGTGATCTTCTCCATCGGGCGCATGCCCGGATGGATCGCCAACTACAAGGAGGTCATCGAGGATCCGGACAGCCGCATCTACCGGCCGCGGCAGGTCTACCAGGGGCCCACCCTCAACCACTACGTGCCCCTTTTCGAACGCTAGCTAGCCTCCACAGACGGCCTCCGCCACCCGGCGCTGGAACTGCAGGATGAGCCGTTCCCTGCGGAGGAGGATCCGTCCGGTCTCCGGCAGGCCCGCCGCCAGCCCCCGCTGCACGGAATCGGTCAGGCGGTCGTCCTCCCCGCCCACCTGCCGGTTGAACTGGATCAGGGCCTCCGCCCACGCGCCGGGCACGCCCGGGGCGAAGGTACTGCTCGGTGAAGCCGCGGGTGGCGTGGACGCCGTCGGGATGCCAGACGTCCACGGACAGGTTGGGCAAGCCCGGGTTGATGTTGAGGGTGAAATTGGGCCAGGCCAGATGGTACTGGGCCTCGGTGATGGGACCGGAGCCGTCGTAGACGCCGGCGTCCGGCCGCGGGGGCCGGGCCTGGGCGGTCTGGCTCAGGCAGGCGTCCCGGAAGGAGAGCCCGTAGCGTTCCCGGTCCACGTCCACCACCGCGCTGAACCCGGGGTGGGCGACGGGGCAGTGGTAGCACTCCAGGTAGTTTTCCAGCAGGGTCTTCCAGTTGGCGCCGGAGCGCCATTCTTCGCGGCTGTGCAGCACCAGGCCGCCCAGGTCCAGTCCGCAGCCGGCGATGGTTCCCGGAAGGCTGCCGTAGAAGGTTTCCACCGGGGCGATTTCCGGGTTGGCGGCGACGAACACGAAGGGGCCCAGCAGGCCCACCTTGACCGGCAGCAGGGGGAAGTCGCCGGGGTCGAATCCGGGCTCGCCGCCGGCGCCGGGGGCCCCCTTGAGGCCGCCCTCCAGGTCGTAGGTCCAGGCATGGTAGGGGCAGCGCAGGACCTGGGCACGGCCGGATCCGCTCATCACCTCGTGGCGCCGGTGCCGGCAGACATTGACGAACCCGGCGAGGCCGCCCGGGTTGCGCACCACCACCACGGGGATCCCGCCGGCCTGGCCGGTCAGGTAGTCACCGACGTGCGTCAGCTTCGCCGCCGGTCCCACGTATTGCCAACTGCGGCGGAAGATGCGCTCCAGCTCCCGGTCCATGACGGCGGGATCGGTGTACCACCAGGCCGGCAGGGATTCGCCGCGGTCCAGGGCTTCCAGGACCGCGGAGCGGGGGGGCAGGATGTGGTTCATCGTTCGTCTCCGGGATGGGGAGCGGGCCACGCCGCCGCCTTGGGCTCCATGGCCATGAGCAGCGGAAGGGCGCTCAGGATCGCCGCGCTCAGCCAGAGCAGGGTCCTGAGCGCGGACAGGGTGCCGGTGAAGGCCGAGGCGAGGGCGCTGGCGCCCATCATGCCGAAGGAATAGGCGACGTTGTAGAGGGCGAAGACCGGAGCGTAGCTCCCGAGCCCCCGGCGGTCCACCACGTTGCCCAGGGCCGCGGAGGTGGGGTTGAGGGCGAAGGCGAAGGCGGCGCTCACCAGGCAGAGGACCGCCGTGGTCAGCGGCGCCCCCTGGACCACGGCCAGCAAAGGCAGGGTGAAGGCCATGCAGACCATGCCGAAGCAGAGGGTCCGGGTGGTCGAGCAGCGGTCCGCGATCCAGCCCACCCCCGGCGAAACCAGGCCATAGGCGAGGCTCGCGAGGGTGAACATGAGGCCGATGGCCATGGGGGTGGCTCCGGTGGTACGGGCCAGATGGGCCGGCAGGATCGGTTCGACGGCGCCCCAGCCGGCCGCGGCCAGCGCCACGGCCAGGGCCGCGGTCAGGACCGACCGGTCCAGGAGCAGGGCCCAGGTGGAGGAACGGCACGGATGGGCAAGCCGCCCGCCCGGAAGGCCCGCGAACCCCAGGCCCCCGGCCGCCACCGCCAGCCCCCCCGCCACCAGGAAGGGAAGGACGAAGCCGCCCGCCTGGAACAGCCAGCCACCCAGGATGGGGCCCACCAGCGAACCGGCCGTACTGCCCATCAGGGCGAATCCCATCATCTGGGCGCGTCGGCCGGGGTAGTGCTCCGCCACCAGGGCCAGCCCCGCCGTCCACACGGACGAGGAGGATGCGCCCTGGAGGAACCGGGCGACCAGCAGCAACTCGAACGGCCGGCCCAGGCCGTACAGGCCGGCGGACACCGCCATCAGCGCGCAGCCCAGGATCAGCAGCGGACGGCACCCCATCCGGGTGCCCAGATGGCCGGAGCAGGGCGTCGCGCCGAGCACGCCGGTGGCATACGCGCCGTAGAGAAGCCCGAGCCGGCGCGCGCCCTCCGCCTGGGCCGGAGCGAACGGCGTCAAGGGCAGCGCGACGCCGTAGACCAGGTAATCCGTGAACAGGGTGAAGGCCACCACGGCCACCACAGTCCATGATCGGTTCTTCATGGGCGCCCTCCGGCCGGCCTCAGGCCTTGAACCAATGGATGGGCGCGGGCTCGAGGGCGACATTCAGCTGCTTGGTTTCGCAAAAGGCGTCCAGGCCGAAGGTCCCCAGTTCCCGTCCCCACCCGCTTTCCTTGACGCCGCCCCAGGGTCGTTCGGGCCCGCTGTCGTGGTAGCCGTTGACCCAGACGACCCCGGCCCGGAGGGCCCGGGCCACCCGGACGGCCCGCTCGGCATCCCGGGTGAAGACCGCCCCGGCCAGCCCGTAACGGGTCCCGTTGGCCAGATCCACCGCCTCGGCCTCGGTGGCGAAGCGCTGCACCACCGCCACCGGCCCGAAGATCTCCTCCTGGACGATGCGCATGCCGGGCTCGGCGCCGCTGAACAGGGTGGGCTCCAGGTAGAACCCCGAGCCGAACCGGCCGCCCCGCAGGGGGCCGCCCCCGGCTTCGAGCCGGGCGCCCTCGGCCAGGCCCGCGCGGATGTAGCCCTGGACCCGGTCCAGGTGCCGGCCATGGATCAGGGGCCCCATCTCGGTGCCGGGATCGGCGCCCGGTCCCACCACGATCCGCCCCGCCCGTTCCGCCAGGCGGCGGACGAATTCCCCGTGGACCGGATCCTGGACGATGAACCGGGTCCCGGCGGAACAGATCTGGCCGGCGTTGCAATAGGCGGCGTACAGGGCATAGTCCACCGCGGTCTCCAGGTCCTGGTCGGCGAACACGATCACCGGGGACTTGCCGCCCAGTTCCAGGGCCACCTTCTTGAGGTTGCCCAGGGCGGCCCGGGCCACTGCCCTGCCGGTGGCGGCGCTGCCCGTGAAGGAGATCTTGTCCACCCGGGGACTCTCGGCGAGGGGCTGCCCAACGGCACTGCCGTCGCCCAGCACGACGTTGACCACCCCGGGGGGCAGGTCCAGGTCCTGCAGGGCCCGGGCCAGCATGAGGGCGGTGAGGGGCGTGAATTCGCTGGGCTTCAGGACGCAGGTATTGCCGGCGGCCAGGGCGGGGGCCAGCTTCCACACCGCCAGGAGCAGGGGGAAGTTCCACGCGGCGATCTGGCCGCAGACCCCGATGGGCTCCCGCACCACCGTGGCCCCGGCGGCCGCCTTCCCGGAGCCTTGGCCGCGGGCGGCGAGGCCGGCGTAGTAGCGCAGGCAGGCCACGGCGTCGGCGACGTCGCCGCGGGATTCCCGGACCGGCTTCCCCTGGTTGAGGGTTTCCACCATGGCCAAGGGGCCGGCCATGGCCTCCAGCTTGTCCGCCAGCTGGTGGAGGATCCGCGCCCGGCCGGCCGCGGCCAGGCGGCGCCAGGACCCCCGGTCGAAAGCATGGCGGGCGGCCAGGATGGCTTTCTCCACCTGGCCGGGGTCGCACTCGGAGACCCGGCAGAGGGAGTCCCCGGTGGCAGGGTCCGCCAGGATACGCTCACAGCCGCCCGCCTCGAACTGGCCATTGATGAAAGGTTGCCAGTTATTGATATCCTCTTTGAATTTTAATAAAAACTCGGACGGTACCATGGATTTAAAGATTAGTAAGTACTAATTGAAAAAATGATTTGAAATACCTCACCTTTCAGCCTTTTTTAAGGTATCAGGGCAAGCTCCAAGGTCATCATGATGATGCCATGACCTGGAAATGGCAAGAATGGAACTTTGCCGGTGCGGGCCACGGACTCCAGCCCTGGGTGGTCAAACCAGCACCAGCATCCGGCCACAGGAACCTCCCGCCGGATGTCCCCATCCAGAGGGGTGATGAGGGGGAGCGGCATGTTCCTGAAATTAAAAAATTTAATTATAAATTTATGGATGCTGCCTGCCCTCCTGGGTTGCCACGGCGGCGGGTCCGGCCCGGGACCTCAGCCTGGAACCGGCTTGCTGCCCCTGGCTCAGCTGGTCAAGAACCCCTATAACCTGGAGGCGGCCGCTCCGGACGGGAAGCGCAGCGCCAAGCTGCTGCCGGCCCAGTCGGCGCCCGGGCGCTTGAACGTGTTCGTGTGCGAAGGCGGCACCGCCCGCCAGATCACCCACGTGGACGACCGGGATATCGAATGGCTGGCCTGGGTGAGCCGGGACCGCATCGTCTACCTCAAGGACCCGAAAGGGGAAGAGTAGTCTCCGGCCATTGGGAAACCCTATAATCCCTCGGTGCCCACCCACGCCTTCACCGCAGATTCCCGCCGCTCCGAGTACGCCGCGCGGTTCAACCGGGTCGTGGACCACATCCAGGCCCACCTGGGCGAGGCCATGGACCTGGAGACCCTGGCCGGGGTGGCCTGCTTCTCCCCGTACCACTTCCACCGCCTGTTCCACGGCTGGATGGGGGAGACCATCCACGACTACATCTTCCGCCTGCGGGTGGAGCGGGCCGCCGCCCAGCTGGCCTACAGCCCCCGCAAGGCCATCACCCAGGTGGCGCTGGACTGCGGGTTCTCCTCCCCGTCCACTTTTGCCCGGGCGTTCCGGACCTTCCACGGGGTCTCCGCCAGCGAGTGGCGCCGGCACCGGAACCTGTACGCCCCTCCGGAGGGCGCCGGGCGGTTCCAGGGGCGGACCTTCACCCTGCCCCTGCAGGTGCAGGTGCGCCGGCTGGAGCCCATGCCCGTGGCCTACCTCCGCCACGTGGGCCCGTACCAGGAGGATGCGGCGCTGTTCCAGCGCCTCCTGGAACGGATCCGCGCCTGGGCCCGGCACCGGGGATTCCAGGTTCCCCCGGCCCGCCTCCTGAGCATCAGCCACGACGCCCCGGAGATCACCGACGCCCGGAAGCTCCGCCTGGACGCCGCCATCACCGTGCCGGAGGGCACGGCGGCGGAGGGGGAGATCGGCACCCGGATCCTGGAGGGGGGCACCTACGCGGTGGCCCGGGTGCGCATCCGGGCCAACCAGTTCATCGAAGCCTGGGACACCCTCATGGGCGGATGGCTGCCGGGGAGCGGCTTCCAGCCGGATGACCGCCCGCGATTCGAGTTCTACCTGGACGACCCGGTGGCGGATGCGGACGGCGGGATCGCCGTGGAGATCTGCCTGGCGGTGCGCCCCTTGTAGCAAGAACGGGAAAACAAAAAGCAAGAACCGCAAAGGCGCCGGGGGGCGCGGGAAGTATCCTCTTGCCACACTCCCAGCTGTTCCGATGACCGGCCCCGTCCTGCCCCCCATGGTCGAGATCCGCGGCGCCACCAAGCGCTACGGTGAGCTTCTGGCCAACGACCGGGTGGACCTGCAGCTGCGCCGGGGCGAGGTGCACGCCCTGCTGGGAGAGAACGGCGCCGGCAAGTCCACCCTGTCCAAGATCCTTTATGGCTTCATCCGCCCGGACGCCGGGGAGATCCTGCTGGACGGCGCCCCGGTGCGCCTGCGCTCGCCCCGGGACGCCCGGGCCCGGGGCATCGGCATGGTGTTCCAGGGTTTCATGCTGATCCCGGCCATGGACGTGCGGGAGAACATCGCCCTGTTCCTGCCGGCCACGCCGGGCCGGGGCGGCCTGGAAAAACGCATCCGGGCCTTCGGCGAGCGTTTCGGGCTGGTGGTGGACCCGCGCGCCCCGGTGCGCCAGCTCCCGGTGGGCGAGCGCCAGAAGGTGGAGATCCTCAAGCTGCTGCTGGGGGAGGCCCGGGTGCTGATCCTGGACGAGCCCACCAAGGTGCTGGCTCCCCACGAGGTGGCCGCCCTGTTCAAGGTGTTCGCGGCGCTCAAGGCCGAGGGCTACGCGGTCCTGTTCATCACCCACAAGCTGCGGGAGGTGCTGGCCTGCGCCGACCGCATCACGGTGCTGCGCCAGGGCCGGGTGGCGGGCGGTTTCGGGCCCGGGGAGGCGGACGCGGACGCGCTGGTGACCCTGATGTTCGGCGAGCGCCTGGGGGAGGAGGCGCCCGCCGGCGGCGCGCCGGGGGCCGGCGCGCCCGTGCTCGAATTGCGCGGCGCCTCGTGCCGCGCCTCCGGGAGCGAGACCGCCCTGGAGGGCCTCGACCTGGCCGTGGGCGCCGGGGAGATCGTCGGGGTGGCCGGGGTCTCGGGCAGCGGCCAGAAGGAGCTGGGCGACCTGATCCAGGGGCTGCGCCCCCTGGCCCGGGGCAGCCGCTGGTTCGGGGGCGAGGAGGCCACCCGCTGGAGCGTCGCCCGCATGCGCCGGGCCGGCATGGCCTTCGTGCCGGAGGACCCGCTGGGGATGGCGGCCGTGCCCGGCATGCCGGTGCGGGAGAACCTGTACCTGGGCACCGGGCGGCGCTACCGCAAGGGCCTGGGGATCGCCTGGCGGGCCCTGGACGCGGCCATGGAGGCGTCGTTCCGGGCCCTGGGCTTCCCCCGGCCGCCCCCGGAACTGCCGGCGGGCGCCCTGTCCGGAGGCAACCTGCAGCGGCTGGTCATCGCCCGGGAGATGGCCCACCGGCCCCGGCTGGTGGTGGCCCTCTACCCCACCCGCGGCCTGGACGTGCGCAGCGCCGCCTCGGTGCGGGCGTTCCTGCGCCGGGCCCGGGACGAAGGCGCCGGGGTGCTGTTCATCTCCGAGGACCTGGACGAGTTGGGGGAGATGGCGGACCGCCTGCTGGTGCTGTACGCGGGCTCCCTGGCGGGGGAATTTCCCCGGGGCGCCTGGGGGGCGGAGGCGGTGGGCCGGCTCATGACCGGCTCCCGGGAGGCGGCCCGTGGCTGACGCCCGCCCTCGCTCCAGGCGCGCCGCCCAGGCCTGGCAGACCGGGATCCGCGGGACGGCGGTGTGCGCCATCGCCCTGGCGGCCTTCGCGGTCATCCTGCTGGCGGCCGGCAAGAACCCGCTCAGGGGCTACGCCGACACCTTCAAGGCCACTTTGGCCAGCGCCTACGGCCTGTCTGAGCTGCTGGTGCGCATGACCCCCCTGCTGCTCACCGCGGTGGCCGTGGCCCTGCCCTCCCGCCTGGGGCTCATCAACGTGGGCGGGGAAGGCCAGCTGTACCTGGGCGCCTGGCTGGCCTCGGCCGGGGCCCTGGCGTTCCCGTCCTGGCCGGCCTGGGCGCTGCTGCCCCTGGTGATCCTGCTGGGCTTCCTGGGCGGCGCCCTGTGGGCCGCCCTGCCCGGGCTGCTGCGGGCCGCCAGGCTGGTCAACGAGACCATCGCCACCCTGCTGCTCAACTACGTGGCCCCGCTCATCGTCAGCTACTTCGTGTTCGGCCCCTGGCGCTCCACGGAGAGTTCCGCCTATCCCCAGTCCGCCGCCTTCGCCGACGCGGCGCTGCTGCCGCCGCTGTTCGACACCCGGGTGCACGCGGGGCTGTTCATCGCCCTGGCGGCCCTGGGAGCGTACTGGGTGCTCTTGGACAAGACCCGCTTCGGGGTGCACATGCGCGCCATCGGCGGCAACCCGGAGGCCGCCCAGCGCCTGGGCCTGCCGGTGGGGACCTGGATCGTGGTGGCCCTGGCCCTGGGCGGGGGCATGGCCGGGCTGGCGGGCATGGGCGAAGCCATGGGCATCCACGGCCGGCTGCGCCAGGGGCTGTCCCCGGGCTACGGCTACACCGGCTTCCTCATCTCCTGGCTGGCCGGGGGGCGCCCCCTGGGGATCCTGTTCATGGCCTTCCTGTTCGCCATCCTCACCGCCGCCGGGGACACCCTCCAGATCACCCAGGGCCTGCCCTACTCCGCCATCAACCTCCTGCTGGCCATCATCCTGTTCGTGGTGCTGGCGCGCCGCCCGGTGCAGGGAGGCCGACGATGAGCGCCCCCCTGGCCCTGGGCGTGGCGGCGGGAGCGGTGCTCTCGGGCACCTCGCTGCTGTACGCCACCCTGGGCGAGATCCTCGGCGAGCGGGCCGGGATCGTCAACCTGGGCCTGGAAGGGATCATGCTCATGGGCGCCTCGGTGGGCTTCGCGATGACCGCCGCCACCGGCAGCCCGTGGCTGGGCCTGGGGGCGGCCGCCGCCGCCGGGGGGCTGGGCAACCTGCTGTTCGGGTGGCTGGTGGTCACCCGCCGCGCCAACCAGCTGGCCAGCGGCCTGGCCATGCTGTTCTTCGGTTTCGGCGCCAGCGCCCTGATCGGGGCGCCCTACGTGGGCGCAGTGATTACCGGCCTGCCCAAGTGGCGCCCGGCCTTCCTGCAGGAGCTGCCCTGGGTGCGGGGGACCACCCTGTTCCACTACGACATCCTCATCTGGCTGGCGGCGCCGGTGGCGGGTCTGGCCTGGTGGGCCCTGTTCCGCACCCGCTGGGGCCTGGGCGTCCGGGCGGTGGGCGAGAGCCCCGCCGCCGCCTACGCCTCCGGGCGCGACCCGGGCGTCCTGCAGTACCAGGCCCTGGCCGCCGGGGGCGTGCTGGGGGGGCTGGCCGGCGCCCACCTGGCCCTGTCCCTGACCCTCACCTGGGCCGAGTACATGACCGCCGGGCGCGGCTTCATCGCCATCGCCCTGGTGATCTTCTCCAAGTGGCGCCCCCTGCGGGCCCTGGCCGGGGCCATGCTGTTCGGCGGGGCGGAGGCCCTGGAGCTGCAGCTGCAGGCCCGGGGCGCCGGAATCTCCCCGTTCCTGCTGGAAATGTTCCCGTACCTGCTGACCATCCTGGTGCTGCTGGCCTGGGGCGGCTCCCGCCGCCTGTTCGCCCCGGCGGCCCTGGGGCGCACCTTCTACGGCCTGGACTGACATCGTCTCCCCCCTTCCGGAGGTCCCCATGCAACACAAAGGCGCAAGCATCCTGGCCCTGGCCGCCCTGGCCCTGGTATCCGGCCGGGCCTGGGCCGACACCCCCAGCCTGGTCATCGGCGCCGTCTACGTAGGCAGCGTCAACGACTATGGCTACAACCGGTCGTTCCACGACGCCTTCGCGCAGGTCTGCAAGGACCTGCCGGGCGTCAAGCTCCTGGAGGCGGAGAACGTCCCCGAAAGCGCCGAAGTGGAACGGGTCATGGAGGGCATGATCCAGCAGGGGGCGAAGCTGATCTTCCCCACCAGCTTCGGCTACCAGGATGCCGCCCGCAAAGTGGCCAGGCGGCACAAGGACGTGGCGTTCGAGTTCGCCGGGGACGGCCCCACCGCGAAGAATTTCGGGGTGTTCTTCGGCTCCACCCAGGCGGCCTGGTACCCCATGGGCGTGGCCGCCGGCAAGATGACCAGGAGCGCCAAGCTGGGGTTCGTGATCGGCATGCCCATCGGCTACGCCCTGGGCAACGTCAACGCCTTCGAGCTGGGGGCCCGGTCGGTGAACCCGGCCGCCAGGACCTACGTGGTGGTCACCGGCGGCTGGTCCGACAAGGCCAAGGAGGCCGGCGCCGCCAACGCCCTGCTGGACCAGGGCTGCGACGTGGTGGCCATGCACGTGGACTCCCCGGCCACCATCATCCAGACGGTGGAGGCCCGGGGCGGCATGTCCATCGGCTTCCAGTCGGTGGAGGCCCGGGCCCTGGCCCCCAAGGGCTGGCTTACCGGGCTGGGCTTCGACTGGGCCCCGTTCGTGGCCAAGGTGGCCAGGAGCGTCATGGCCAACCAGTTCCGGGGCGAAGCGGTGTACCAGGGCCTGGGCGGGATGGTGGCCATGGCCCCCTTCGGCGCCGCCGTGCCCCCGGACGTCCAGGCCCTGGTGAACGCCGCCGCCGCCAAGGTGGCCAAGGGCTTCAATCCCTTCACCGGCCCCCTGAAGACCAACACTGGGGCCCTGGCCCTGCCCCCCGGCGCCACGGTGGGCGCCGACCAGATGGGCGGCCTGAACTGGTACGTGGAAGGCGTAGTGGGAAAGGTGAGGTGAGCCATGACCCTCAAGGAACGCATCAACGCGGCCAACGAAGAGGCCTTCCGGCGGCTGGTGGCCGCCGACCCGGTGCTGGTGGACGTGGCGCCGGCCGGGGAGGTGATCCCGGGCCTGCGGGACCGGATGATCCTGCACTCGGGCCCGCCCGTGGCCTGGGAGCGCATGTGCGGCGCCCAGCGGGGCGCGGCCATCGGCATGTGCCTGTTCGAAGGCTGGGCCAAGGACCCGGCCGGGGCGGAGGAGCTGCTCCGCACCGGCGCCGTGGCCCTGGAGCCCAACCACCACCACGCCGCGGTGGGGCCCATGGCCGGCACCATCACCTCCAACATGTGGGTGTGGGTGGTGCAGAACCGGGCCTTCGGCAACCGCGCCTGCTGCCGCCAGGTGGAGAGCTTCCAGCAGTTCGGCGACCACTCCAAGGACGCCCTGGACCTGCTGCGCCAGTGGCGGGACGTGTGGGGCCCGGCCCTGGGCGCGGCCGTGCGCAAGATGGGCGGGGTGCCCCTCAAGCCGTTCATCGCCAAGGCCCTGATGATGGGCGACGAACTGCACAACCGGGTGGTGGCCTCCTCCAGCCTGTTCGCCAACGCCGTGGCCCCGGTGCTGGTGACCTGCGGGCTGCCCGGGGAGCAGGTGGTGTCCACCCTGTACTACGTGGGCAACCACCCGTTCCTGTTCCTGGGGCTGTCCATGGCCGCGGGCAAGGCCGCCGCCGACCCGGCCCGGGGCGTTGAGGCCAGCACCCTGGTGACGGCCATGGCCCGCAACGGCACCGACTTCGGCATCCAGGTGAGCGGGCTGGAGGGGGAATGGTTCACCGCGCCCTCCCCGCGGGTGCAGGGCCTGTTCCTGCCCGGGTGGACGGAGGCCGACGCCGGGCTGGACATGGGCGACTCGGCCATCACGGAGACGGTGGGCTGGGGCGGCTTCGCCATCGGCGGCGCGCCGGGGATCCTCAGCTTCACCGGGGGCACCGCGGAGCAGGCGCTGGGGTACAGCCGGGACATGCGCACCATCACCACCGGCCTCAGCCCCGACTACCTGCTGCCGGCCCTGGACTTCGCCGGCTCGGCGGTGGGCATCGACATCCGCAAGGTGGCCCGCACCAACCTGGTGCCGGTGATCGACACCGCCATCGCCCACCGGGAGCCCGGGCACGGGATCATCGGCGGCGGCATCGTGCGCCCGCCCCTGGCCTGCTTCACCAAGGCCCTGGTGCGCTTCGGGGAGAAGTACCGGGAGTGAGGAGGCCGGCCATGGCGCGCCGCACGGTCGTGCTCAAGAACCGCTACTACGACTCGGTGTTCCTCATGCAGGCGGCGCGCCGCATCGCCGCCCGGCCGGGGATGCGGGACGCCTCGGCCCAGCTGGGCACCCCCGCCAACCGCCAGATGCTGGAAGGGCTGGGCTACGGGGCGGGCGACCCGGACTTCCGGGAGGCCGGCCCCAACGACTTGGTGCTGGCGCTGGAAGGGGAGGCGGCGGCGGTGGCGGCGGTGGCCGCCGACCCGGAGCCCTGGCTGGCCCGGAGCGCCGGCCCCGGCGCCGGCCCGGCCCGGGAGCCCCGCTCCCTCGCCGAGGCGCTGGAGCGGCGCCCGGACTGCAGCGTGGCGCTCGTCTCGGTGCCCGGGGAGCACGCCGCCCGGGAGGCCCGGGCGGCCCTGCGCGCCGGGCTGCACGTGTTCCTGTTCTCCAGCAGCGTCCCGGTGGAGGAGGAGCTGGCCCTCAAGCTGGAGGCGCGGGACCGGGGCCTGCTGGTGATGGGCCCCGACTGCGGCACCGCCTACCTGGGGGGTGCCGGGCTGGGTTTCGCCAACGCCGTGCGGCGCGGCCCCGTGGGCATCGTCGCCGCCGCCGGCACCGGGCTGCAGGAGTTCGCCAGCCTGGTGCACCGGGCCGGCTCGGGGATCTCCAGCGGCATCGGCACCGGCGGGAGGGACTTGTCGGACCGGATCGGCGGCCTCACCACCCTGGCGGGCATCGACGCCCTGGAGGCGGATCCGGACACCCGGGTGGTGACGGTGCTGGCCAAGCCGCCGGGGCCGGCCACCGCCGCGGCGGTGCTGGAGCGCCTGCGCCGGTGCGCCAAGCCGGCGGTGCTGTGCCTGCTGGGCGCCCGGCGGCCGGAAGGCTCCGGCGTGAGCTTCGCCGCCACCATCGACGAGGCGGTCGCGTGCGCCCTGGCGGCGGCGGGCCACCCGCAGCCGGACTTCCTGGATGCGGATCCGGCCGCCCTGCGCGCCGCCGCGGCGGCGGAGCTGGCGGGCCTGGCTCCGGGCCAGCGCTTCGTGCGCGGCCTGTTCTCGGGCGGGACCCTGTGCTACCAGGCCCAGGCGGTGTTCGCCCAGGCCGGGCTGCCGGCCCATGCCAACGCCCCCCTGCCCGGGATGGGGGAACTCCCGGACCCGTACCGCAGCCTGGAGCACAGCTTCGTGGACCTGGGCGCGGAGCTGTTCGTCCAGGGCCGGCCCCACCCGATGATCGACGCCACCCTGCGCCGCCGGCGCCTGGAGCAGGAGGGGGCGGATCCGCAGGTGGCGGTGCTGCTCCTGGACTTCGTCCTGGGGGCGGTAGCCTCCCGGGACCCGGCGGGCGACCTGCTGGATGCGGTCGCCGCGGCCCGGGAGACCGCTCGCCGGCGGGGCGGCCACCTGTGCGTGGCAGCCTCGGTGTGCGGCACCGGCGACGACGCCCAGGGGCTGGAGGCCCAGACCGCCGCCCTGGACCAGGCGGGGGTGCGGGTCTTCGCCACCGGCGCCCAGGCCGCGGCCTTCTGCCGGGAGGCGGCGGTGCTGCTGGGGAAGGAGGGAGCCTGATGGTCCAGACGCTCGGCGGCCTGCTCCAGGAGCGGCCCGTGTTCGTCAATGTCGGCGTCCGGGATTTCGCCGACAGCCTGCGCGCGGCCGGCTACGACGTGGTCCAGGTGGACTGGTCGCCGCCGGCGGGAGGGGACGCCCAGCTGGCCGTCCTCCTGGATGACCTGCTCTGACCCCGGCTCCCCCGCACGCGCCGGATCTCCGGTGCGGCGGGCGCTGGCGGTGGGCCCCGCCGCGGCGCCGGCCCTGGGCCAGTCCGGCACCGCCCTGCGGGTGCACAGCGTGTTCCCTTCCACCGCCAACCTGGAAGTGGAGGGCCACCCGCTGCTGGTGGCCCTCACCGGACCCGGGGGCGCCTTCTACCCCCACGCGGTGGTCCTCGGACGGGAGGAGGACCTGGCGTCCCTGGGGCTGGCCGCCGGGGATCCCGGCTGGGTCGGCGGCCGGTCCTTCCGGATCCGCACCCTGGCTGGATGGGTGGTGGTGGACCTGGCCAGGGCGGTCTACCCGCCCCTCCGGCCCATGTCCGCCATCCCCCGGCTGGGGGAAGCCTACGGAGCCTGTGCCGTCCGTCTGCGCGGCATCCAGGCTGACCTGGGCTGCAGTCCGGGCTTCGGGGTCGACGCGCCCCTGGCCCGGGCGGCCCGGGCCCTGGGCGCGACGATCCAGGACCTGGCCTGGGCCGGCCCCTTGCCCGAGGCCCGGCTCCTGCCGCCGGCCCTGGGCCGGGCGGTGGCGGCCATGGTGGGCCTGGGCCCCGGACTGACCCCCGCCGGAGACGACTACCTCTGCGGTTTCCTGGCCGCCGCCCGGGGGTGCCGTCCGGCCCTGGCGGCCAGGCTGGGCCAGGCGGTGCTGGCGAACCTGTCCCGCACCGGCGACATCAGCGCCTCCCTGCTGCGCGCGGCCGTCGCCGGGCACTGGCCGGGGCCGCTCGCGGACCTGGCCGCGGCCCTGGCCGGGGACCGGAAGGTGGAAGCCCTGGCGGCCCTGGACGCCCTCTGCCGCCTGGGCCACAGTTCCGGCGCCGACCTGGCCGCCGGATTCCTGGACGGCCTGGGAATCCTGGCCGCCCTCCCCTGACCCCAGGCCCGTTCGGCCCTGGGGCGGGGTGTTCCGGAACTGGAACAGGTGCCCCGGACCTGGACGTTCCCCGGTTCCCCCCGCGCCCATGGCCACCTTGGAAACAAGAGGGTTAACTTCTCCCCACCCTTGGCACGGCCCCTGCTCAAGGTTGGGGGAGCGCAGGCCGCCTGGCCCTTGCGGTCGGCTCGGAGGTGGTCATGGCAGGTGCGGGGCTGGTCAGCCATCCATGGCTGGATGAGGACCGGGACAGCGTGTTCGGCGATTCCATGGACTGGCTGGAGCAGGAGCTGGAGCGGTCGCCGGCGTTCGAGCGGGCCGAACCCAGGCAGGCCTGGGCGCCGGTGTTGTTCCCGCCCGGGTGCGAAGAAGCGGAGCCCGATTCCCTGGACCTGATGGAAGCCTTCCTGGGCCCGGCCCAAGTGCGGCCGCCGGCGCTCCCCCCTCTGGAGGTGACCATGGCCAACGGAACCCGGCCCAAGAAGATGGAATCCCCCGCGCCGGCCGACGGCGCCAACGGCAAACCGAAAGAGCACCCGGGCTGGATCCACCTGGCCGCCGAATCCCTGGCCAATTTCGAGGCCCTGCGCCTCCGGGGCCAGGAACTCCCGGCCAAGGAGGACCTGGCGGGAACCCGCGGCTAGGGCTTCTTTCCCAGCCGTTCCAGGCGGCGGTACAGGGTGGTCCGGCCGATGCCCAGCCGCCGCGCCGCCTGGGCCCGGTTGCCGCGGCAGGCGGCCAGGGCCGCTTCCAGGGCCCGGTCCCCCGCCTCCGCCACGGCGCCGGCGAAGGTGGCGAGTTCGTCGCGGGTTTCCCCGCTTCTGGGCAGGAGCCTGGCCAGGTCGTCCGCTTCCAGGGTGCGGGCGTCCGTGGCGAGCATGGCCTGCTCCAGGACGTTCTCCAGTTCCCGCACGTTCCCGGGCCAGGGGTGGCGGCGCAGGGCCGCCAGGGCCCCGGGGGCCAGGTCCCGGGGCGGAGCGCCGTTGTGGTGGGCGATCTTCTCCAGCAGGTGCTCGCACAGCATGTCCAGGTCGCTGATGCGGTCCCGCAGGGCCGGGATGGGGATGCTCAGCACGTTCAGGCGGTAGAACAGGTCCTGGCGGAAGGCGCCGGTCCGGACCATGGCCTCCAGATCCCGGCTGGTGGCGGTGATGACCCGGATGTCCACCTTCTGCACCCGGTTGGAGCCCAGGGCCTCGAACTCCTGGTCCTGTAGCACCCGCAGCAGCTTGGCCTGGAGGGCCAGGGGCATGTCCCCGATCTCGTCCAGGAACAGGGTCCCGCCGTCGGCCAGCTCCAGCTTGCCCGGGCGGGCCTTGCGCTCGGCACCGGTGTACGCCCCCGGCGCCACCCCGAAGAACTCCGCCTCCAGGAGGGTGTCGGGGATGGCCGCCACGTTCACCGGCACGAAGGGGCGCTCGGCCCGGGGGCCGCCGGCGTGGATGGCGTGGGCGATGAGCTCCTTGCCGGTGCCGGTCTCGCCCCGCAGCAGCACCGGCGCCGCGATCTGAGCCGCCCGGCGCGCTAGGCGCTTGGTCTCCATGGCCTGGGGGCTGTGGCCCAGGAAGGACGAGAAGGTGTACTTGGAGCGCCGGGCTTCCGCCAGGTGGCGCTGGGCCCGGGCCAGCTCCGCCTCCAGCTGGGCGAACCGGTCCACCAGCGGCTTGAGGGGCTCCAGGTCGCTGTACAGGGCGAAGGCCATGGCGCCCGCCACGGTCCCGTCCTCGCCCTTGATGGGCATGCGGGTGACCACCAGGGTGTGCTCCCCGGTCTCGAAGATCTCCAGCAGGATGGGCTTGCCGGTGACCACCACCTGGCGCATGAGGCTGTTGGGCAGGAAGGTCTCGATCTCCTTGCCCAGCACGTCCTTGGGGTCCACCCCCAGGTTGGCGGCGTAGCGGTCGCTGATCATCACCACCCGCACGTCCTGGTCCACCACCAGGCAGCCCTCGGCCAGCTGGTCGAAGCACTCGAACACGGATTGGGTGGCCTTCTGCTTGAGGAGGGCCAGGTCCTGGAAGAGGGGGAGCGGTTTGGGCATGGGCTGGGCGGGGGCTAGCCGATCATAGCATTCCCGGCCGGCCGACCCCGTTCAGGGCGCCGCCAGGTCGTCCCGGATCCACGCCCGGATCAGCGCCAGGGCGACCTGGTCCGGCAGCACCGTGCCCAGGGGCGGCATCTGGGCGGCCGGGTGGCGCGATTCCATGCGGTACACCAGGGTGCTGTCCTCCGGATGGCCCGGGCTGACCAGCATGGAGCCGCCTTCCTCCCGGCCCGGAAGGCGGAAGTGCGAGGGCCGGGCGACGGTGGTCGCCCAGCCCGGCTCCGGATCGGCCCCGTCCCGGTGCGCCAGGATCAGGGCGACGCCCCGGATGGGCGCTTCCGGGGTGTGGCACTGGCCGCAGTTGGCCGCCAGGTAGCCCAGCGCGGCCCGGCCGCGGGGGGTGGGGGCCTGGATGCGCGGGGGATGTTCCAGCAGCTCCGGACGCGGCGGATCCAGGAGCTTCCGGTCCTCCAGGGCGCGCAGGTCCGCCAGGGCCGGTTCCGCGTGGGGGGCCAGGGGGTCCCGGTCCGGGGACAGCTGCAGGGCGGTGAACCCCAGCACCGGGCTGGCCCGGTTCACGTGGCAGTCCTCGCAGTCCGCCCGGGAGGGGATGCGGTGGCTGAGCCCCCCGCCCAGGTCCGCCGCTCCGTCCAGTCCCCCGGGGGGCACCAGGTCCGCTTCCTGCTGGTTCTCCCGCCACCGGTAGCTGGCGAACACCCACCGGCCGGCGGTGGCCCGCCACAGCAGGCGGGTTTCCACTTTCCGGCCATTGAACCGGAATTCCTTCCAGAACCGGGTTCCCACCGGGAACTTCCAGTCCCCCGGGTCCCGGTCGTCGATGCGGCCCCCGGGGGGAAGGCGGAGCCACCGGGACTTGGCGGCGCCGTCGGACCACAGGGGGTACCGGGGCGAGTAGGCCAGCAGGCCCGATCCCGGGCGGGGGTCGAACCCGGTCTGGGACAGCCGGGGCGGGAGCGCCGGAACCTGGCCGGCGGCGGCAAGGAGCAGGAAGGCCAGGGGCAGCATGGGGCTCGGATCAGGGGTGGGCGGGGGGGTCCACCGGATCCGGCACCGCGTTGCGGATGGGCGGCAGGTTCCTGAGGTAGGCCCAGATGGCCTTGAGGTCCGCCACGCTGGCCGCGGCCAGGGATTGGACCGGCATGGGCGGGAGCAGGGGGCGCCCCTTGCCCAGGTGCCGGCCGTTGCGGCACAGGGCCAGCCAGTCCTGTTCCGAGAGGGCGCCCAGGCCGGTCTCCCGGTCCGGGGTGAGGTTGGCGGCGTACCAGACCCCCCAGGGGCCGGCGAAGGCCGTGTTGCTGCCCACCGCGCTCCACACCCAGGGCCCCGGCCCCAGGTCCGGCGCCGGAGGCAGCTTCATGGCCGCCGGATGGCCCGACAGGCGCAGGGACTGGATGGGCACCAGACCTTCCGGCCCCATTTCATGGGGCGTGTGGCAGTGCTCGCAGCCCATGATGTCCACCAGGTACGCGCCCCGCTTGATCTGGGCGGCCTGGGGAGTGGCAGCCGGGAGGGCCACGGCGAGCACGAGCATGGATATGGCCTTGGTCTGCATGGATCCTCCTGGGTTTTTCCCGTGACGCCGGGGAAGTCTAGCAGGCGGGCAGGCGGTGTAAATGGGAAATGGATTCACTCTCAAAATTTTTTCCGTACTTCGGCAGGCGCGGAACTGGACTTGGTCCTGGAGCGCCCGGGCAACCGGAAGCCTGTCCGGTGGGTGTTCGTGGGCGGGTTTTGCCCGCCGGTCAGCTGGAGAGCCTGCTGGAAATGGAGTGACCAGGGTGGCTCCGGGCCGGCCTGCCTTACCTGAAGAATCCCATTGGCCTTAACCTGGAAGCATGGACCTGCAAGCCCTCCTGGATGAAATCGCCACCCTTTCGGCGCCCCTGGCGGCGACCGGCCAGGTGGCCGATTACATCCCGGCCCTGGCCCGGGTGGAACCGGACCGGTTCGGCATGGCCCTGGCCACCGTGGACGGCGAACTGCTGGGCACCGGGGACTGGCGGGCGCCCTTCTCCATCCAGAGCATCTCCAAAGTGTTCACCCTGGTCCTGGTGCTGGCCAGGGACGGGGAGCGGCTGTGGGCCCGGGTGGGGCGGGAACCGTCCGGGGACCCGTTCAATTCCCTGGTCCAGCTGGAACACGAGCAGGGCATCCCCCGCAACCCCTTCATCAACGCCGGGGCCCTGGTGGTGACGGACCGGCTGCTGTCCCTCGCCGGGGACGCCTTCGGGCACCTGCGGGCCTTCCTGCGCGAGGAGAGCGGCCGGCCGGACCTGGACGCGGACCCGGAGGTGGCCTGCTCCGAGGCGGAATGCGGCCACCGGAACGCCGCCCTGGCCCATTTCATGGCCAGCTTCGGCAACCTGGAGAACCCGGTGGACCAGGTGCTGGACCACTATTTCCGCCAGTGCGCCATCGCCATGAGCTGCGCCGACCTGGCCACCGCCGGCCTGTTCCTGGCCAAGCGGGGCGTGGGCCGGGGCGGCGCCCGCCTGCTCACCCCCAGCGAAGCCAAGCGGGTCAATTCCATCATGCTCACCTGCGGCACCTACGATACCGCCGGCGACTTCGCCTACCGGGTCGGCCTGCCCGGCAAGAGCGGGGTGGGCGGGGGCATCCTGGCCGTCATTCCGGGCCGGTGCTCCGTCTGCGTCTGGGGCCCGGCCCTGGAGCCCGGCGGCAACAGCACCGCCGGGGTGGACGCCCTGGACCGGTTCACCACCCGCACGGGGTGGAGCGTGTTCTGACGGTCAGGTCGACCAGGTGAACCCCCATGGCCCAGGCCCTCTTCCGCTTCTACGCTGAACTGAACGAGCTCCTCCCGCACAAGCTGCGCCAGCGGGACCTCCCCCATGCCTTCCGCGCCCCCGCCTCCCTCAAGGACCGCATCGAAGCCCAGGGCATCCCCCACACCGAAGTGGACCTGATCCTGGTGAACGGAGCCCCGGCCCCCTTCGCCCAGCACCTGCTGGACGGGGACCGGGTGAGCGTGTACCCGTTCCTGGCCAAGGGCCCCAGCCCCCTGCCCCTGCGCCCACCCTATCCCCGGGGCCGCTTCGCCCTGGACCAGCACCTGGCCCGGCTGGCCGCGTACCTGCGCCTGCTGGGGCTGGATGCGGCCCACTGGGCCTCGGTGGAGGACGCGCACCTGGCCCGGACCGCCGTGGCCGAGGACCGCATCCTGCTCACCCGGGACAAGGGGGTGCTCATGCGCCGGGAGGTGGTGCACGGGGGGTTCGTGCGGGCCACCGACCCCCGGGAGCAGGTGGTGGAAGTGCTGCACCGGTTCGGGGCGGCCGAACGGGTGGCGCCCTTCACCCGCTGCCTGATGTGCAACCGGCCCCTGGACCCGGCGGTTCGGGAGGCGGTGCTGGACCGCCTGCCGGAAGGGACCCGGGAGGCTTACCACCGGTTCTGGGAATGCCCCCAGTGCCGGCGGGTGTTCTGGGAGGGGCCCCACGTGCGGCGCATGCGCCAGTGGGTGGAGGCTTGGCTCGCCCACCCGGACGTGGCCGGGACCGGCGCGCCCTGAAAAATTCCCGGGGCCGGCCAGGCCAAGGCCGGCGACCCGGTATATCATGGGGTAGCTTAGAAATACCCGGCTCGATCTTGCGCATTCAGCGCCATTTTCACCCAGGCGACTTGGGAGGCTACCCGTGGACTTCACCCTGCCCGATCACGTCGAGGCCCTCCGGGAGGAGGTGCGCCGGTTCGCCCAGAAGGAGATCCGTCCCCACGTGATGGAATGGGACGAAAGCAGGACCTTCCCCCTGGACGTGATGGGCCAGCTGGGAGAGATGGGGATGATGGGGGTCCTGTTCCCGGAGGAGTACGGGGGCGCCGGCATGGGCTACCTGGAGTACGCGGTGGTGATCGAGGAGCTGTCCCGGGTGGACGGCAGCGTGGGGCTCAGCGTCGCCGCCCACAACAGCCTGTGCTCCAACCACATCTACACCCAGGGGGACGAGCCCCAGCGGCAGAAGTACCTCAAGCCCCTGGCCAGCGGCCGGGCCGTGGGCTGCTGGGCCCTCACCGAGCCCGGTTCCGGCAGCGACGCCGGGGCCCTGCGCACCACCGCCCGCCGGGACGGGGACGCGTGGGTGCTGAACGGCACCAAGGCCTTCGCCACCCACGGTACCGTGGGGGACATCGCCGTGGTCATGGCCCGCACCCGGTCCGGGCTGGGCACCGACGGCATCAGCGCCTTCATCCTGGAGAAGGGCACGCCGGGCTTCCGGGCCGGAAAGCAGGAGAACAAGCTGGGCATGCGCGCCAGCGACACCTCGGAGCTGATCCTGGAGGACGTGCGCCTTCCCGCCGCGAACCTGCTGGGGGCCGAAGGGGTGGGCTTCAAGCAGGCCATGAAGACCCTGGACGGCGGCCGCATCGGCATCGCCGCCCTGGCCCTGGGCATGGCCCAGGGCGCGTTCGACGCCTGCGTGGCGTACGCGGGCGTCCGGCGCACCTTCGGCAAGCTCCTGCACGAGCACCAGGCCATCCAGTTCAAGCTGGCGGACATGCAGACCCAGATCCAGGCGGCCCGCCTGCTGGTGTACCAGGCCGCCTGCCTCAAGGACCAGGGCCGGCCCTACGGCAAGGCCGCCGCCATGGCCAAGCTGTTCGCCTCGGAGATGGCCTGCCGGGTGGCGGACGAGGCGGTGCAGATCCACGGCGGCTACGGCTACATCAAGGACTACCCGGTGGAGAAGTACTACCGGGACGTGAAGCTCTGCACCATCGGCGAGGGCACCAGCGAGGTGCTGCGCATGGTGATCGCCCGCCACATCGCCAAGGAGACCGGAGCGTGACCCTGATCCAGAGCCGGCTGCAGACGTCCTCGGAGGCCTTCCGCGCGAACCGCGCCCACAACCTGGCCCTGTGCGAGGCGCTGCGGGAGCGCAAGGAGCTGGCGCGCCGGGGCGGCGGGGACAAGGCCATGGCCCGGCACACCGCCCAGGGCAAGCTGTTCGTCCGGGACCGCATCGCCGCCCTGTGCGACCCGGGCGCGCCGTTCCTGGAGGTGGGCCTGCTGGCGGCCCTGGGGGTCTACGAGGACCCGGTGCCGGCGGCGGGGCTGGTGACCGGGGTGGGCCTGGTGCACGGGCGGCCCTGCATGGTCATCGCCAACGACGCCACGGTCAAGGGCGGCACCTACTACCCCCTCACGGTGAAGAAGCACCTGCGGGCCCAGGAGGTCGCCCTGGAGAACCGGCTGCCCTGCGTCTACCTGGTGGACAGCGGCGGCGCCTTCCTGCCCCTGCAGGCGGAGGTGTTCCCGGACAAGGAGCATTTCGGGCGCATCTTCTACAACCAGGCGGTCCTCTCGGCCCAGGGCATCCCCCAGGTCGCCGCGGTCATGGGCAGCTGCACCGCCGGGGGCGCCTACGTGCCGGCCATGAGCGACCAGACGGTGATCGTCAACCGCACCGGCACCATCTTCCTGGGCGGCCCGCCCCTGGTGAAGGCCGCCACCGGCGAGGACGTGAGCGCCGAGGAGCTGGGCGGCGCCCGGGTGCACACGGAGCTCTCCGGGGTGGCCGACCACTTCGCCGAGGACGACGCCCAGGCCGTCCAGATCCTGCGGGAGCTGGTGGGCCACCTGGGGCCCGCGCCCCAGGCGGCCGCCGCCCTGCGCACCCCCGAGCCCCCGGCCTACGACCCGGAGGAGCTCCTGGGGGCCTGGCCCCGGGACCTGCGCCGCCAGGGAGACGTCCGGGAAGTGCTGGCCCGGGTGGTGGACGGCAGCCGCCTGTTCGAGTTCAAGGAACGCTACGCCACCACCCTGGTCACCGGCTTCGCCCACGTGGAAGGCCTGCCCTGCGGGCTGGTGGCCAACAACGGCGTGCTGTTCGGGGAGAGCGCCCTCAAGGCCGCCCACTTCATCCAGCTGTGCACCAGCCAGATGATCCCCCTGGTGTTCCTGCAGAACATCACCGGCTTCATGGTGGGGGCCGCCGCCGAGCGGGCCGGCATCGCCAAGGACGGCGCCAAGATGGTGCACGCGGTGGCCACCGCCCAGGTGCCCAAGATCACCTTCCTCCTGGGCGGCAGCTTCGGCGCCGGCAACTACGGCATGTGCGGCCGCGCCTACGGTCCGCGCTTCCTGTGGTCCTGGCCCACGGCGCGCATCTCGGTGATGGGCGGGGAGCAGGCCGCCCAGGTCCTGGTGACGGTCAAGCGCGACCAGCTGGAGCGGGAGGGCCGGCGCCTGGAGGACGCCGAGGCCGAAGCCATCGCCCGGCCCATCCTGGAGAAGTACGAGCGGGAAGGGAACCCGTACTACGCCTCGGCCCGGCTCTGGGACGACGGCGTGGTGGACCTGCGCGGCACCCGGGAGGTGCTGGCCGCGTCCCTGGCCTGCGCCCTGTCCACCCCCATGGCGCCCACCCGCATGGGCGTGCTGCGCATGTGAGGCCCCGACCCATGTCCACGACGATGTCCCGACCGACGCCCCGACCCGACCTGATCCGCATCGCCAACGCCGGCGGCTACTGGGGGGACGACCCGTACGCCCTGCGCCGGCAGGTGCGCGGCCCCCTGCCCCTGGACTACATCTCCATCGACTACCTGGCGGAAGTGACCATGAGCATCCTGCGCAAGCAGAAGGGCCGGGACCCGGCCGCGGGCTTCGCCCGGGACTTCGTGGCCCAGATCGAGCCCCTGCTGGAGGAGATCCTGGACCGGGGCATCCGGATCGTCACCAACGCCGGCGGGGTCAACCCCCAGGCCTGCGCCGAGGCCCTGGGCGCCGCGGCCCGGCGCCGCGGGCTGAGCCTGCGCATCGCCGTGGTGGAGGGGGACGACCTGGCCCCGCGCCTGGACCAGCTCCTGGCCCGGGGCGCGGACCTGCGCAACCTGGAGACCCGGGAGCCCTTCCAGCGCCTGGCCGGGCAGGTGCTGGCCGCCAACGCCTATTTCGGCGCCATGCCGGTGGCCGAGGCCCTCGCCATGGATCCCCACGTGGTCATCTGCGGCCGGGTCACCGACACGGGCATCACCCTGGCCCCCCTCATGCACGCCTTCGGGTGGGGCCCCGGGGACTATGACCTCCTGGCGGCGGGCATCGTCGCCGGGCACATCCTGGAGTGCGGCGCCCAGGCCACCGGGGGCAACTTCACCGACTGGCGCAAGGTCCCCACCTACCGGGACGTGGGCTATCCCATCGCCGAATGCCGCCCGGACGGCACCTTCACCGTGACCAAGCACCCCGGCAGCGGGGGCCTGGTGACCTGCGCCACCGTGCGGGAGCAGCTGCTGTACGAGATGGGGGATCCCCGGGCCTACCTCACCCCGGACGTGGTGGCGGACTTCGCCTCCGTGCGCCTGGAACCGGACGGCCCGGGCCGGGTGCGGGTTTCCGGCGTCCAGGGCCGCCCCCCCACCAGCCAGCTGAAGGTGAGCATCGCCTACGCCGGCGGGTACAAGGCCAGCGGCGGGCTGATCATCTCCGGCCCGGACGCCCGGGACAAGGCCGACCTGCTCGCCCGGGTGTTCTGGGACCGGCTGGGGGCCGAACTGGAGCGGGCCGGGCTGCCCGCCCTGGAGCACACCTGCACCGAGCGGGTGGGGGACGACGCCACCCACCGGGGCCTCACGCCTGGCCAGCAGCCCAGCGAGATCCTGCTGCGCCTGTCCGCCCGGGCGGACCGCCCCGAGCGCCTGGAGCCGTTCCGCAAGCTGCTCCCGGCCATGATCCTCTCCGGGCCCGCCGGAGTGGCGGTCACCGGCGGCGCCCCGGCGGTCTCGGACGTGGTGGGCTACTGGCCCGCCCTCATCCCCCGGGACCTGGTCCCGCCCACGGTACGGCTGCTGGAGGAGCGCGACGGACGGATGCAGCCGGCGCGTGCCGCCGGGCCCCTGCCCTGGCCCGCCACCCCCGGCCCCGCGCCCGCTCCGGACCTGCCGGACCCCTGGCCCTCCGTGCCGGAGACGGGCCCCTCCGTCCATCTGCCCTTGATGCGCATCGCCCACGCCCGCAGCGGCGACAAGGGCGACACCGCCAACATCGGCCTCATCGGCCGGTCCGGCCCCTGCTACGCCTGGCTCCGGGACCACGTCACCGCCCAGGACCTGGAGGGCTGGTTCCGGGACTCCTGCCGGGGCCGGGTGCAGCGTCACCTGGTGCCCCGCCTCTGGGCCCTGAACTTCCTCCTGGAGGAGACCCTGGGCGGAGGCGGCACCGTGAGCCTGTACCTGGACGCCCAGGGCAAGACCCTGGCCCAGGCCCTGCTCCGGTGCCGGGTGCGGGTGCCGAAATCCCTGCTGGACACCATCGCCCCCGAGGATCAGCCTTGCCCCGGCGAACTGGTCCCGCTCGGAGTCTACCCATGACCACCCTTCCAGGTTTCCCCCAGGAAAGCGTCTTCTTCGCCGGCGGGACCATCCGGGTGGAGGTCATGGCCCGGGGCGTGGCCCGGCTGGTGCTCAACCGCCCCCAGGTGCGCAACGCCTTCAACGCCCGGATGATCCAGGAGATCACCCAGGTCCTGGGCGAGCTGGCGGCCCTGCCCGCCCCGCGCCTGCGCCTGCTGGTGCTGGAGGGCGAGGGCACGGTGTTCTGCGCCGGGGCGGACCTGGGCTACATGAAGGAGCAGGCCGCGGCCGGGCCGGACCGGAACCTGGAGAACGCCCGGGAGCTGGCGCGCATGTTCGCGGACCTGGCGGCCTTCCCGGCCCCGGTGCTGAGCTTCGTGCGGGGCGCGGCCATCGGCGGGGGCCTGGGCCTGGCGGCGTGCAGCGACTTCGTGCTGGCCGACCCCATGGCCGTGTTCGCCACCTCGGAGGTCACCCTCGGCCTGGTGCCGGCGGTCATCGGCCCGTACGTGGTGCGCCGCCTGGGCCTGGCCCACGCGGCCCCGCTCATGCTCACCGGGCGCCGCATCCTGGCCCGGGAGGCGCTGGCCTCGGGCCTGGTGCAGCGCCTGGTGGAGCCGGGGGAGCCTCCCGGGCAGGTCCTGGCCAGGGCCATGGAGGAATTCCTGGGGGCCGGGCCCGAAGCCGCCCGGGCCACCCGGGAGCTGCTGCGCCGGGTGGCGCCCCTGCCGGGGTCCGGCCTGCAGGAGGCCACCGCCCAGGTCATCGCCGCCGCCCGGGCCTCCCAGGAGGGCCAGGCCGGGCTGCGGGCCTACTTCGACCGGGCCGCGCCCCCGTGGCTCCCCGGGGAGGAGGCTTGACGTCCCGGCGCCTGGTCATCGCCAACCGGGGCGAGATCGCCCGCCGCATCCTGCGGACCGGGAGAGACCTGGGCTACACGGTGGCGGTGGTGGCGCCGCCCCGGGACCGGGACTCCCGGGCCTGCCGGGAGGCGGACGCGGTGCTGGCGGTGGAGAGCTACCTGGACCCGGCCGGCATCGTGGCGGCGGCCCGGGCCTGGGGCGCGCACCTGCTGCATCCGGGCTACGGCTTCCTGTCCGAGGACGCGGACTTCGCCGCCGCGGTGGAGGACGCGGGCCTGGCCTTCGTGGGCCCCACCCCCGACGCCATGCGCGCCCTGGGGCGCAAGGAGCCGGCCAAGGCCCTGGCCCGGCAATGCGGAGTGCCGGTGCTGGAGGCCCTGCTCTCCTTCGAGCTGGCCGCCCTGCCTCCGGACCGCTGGGAGGCGGAGCTGGCGGCCCGGGGCATCCGCCCCCCGTACCTGGTGAAGGCCAGCGGCGGCGGCGGCGGGCGGGGCATGCGGGTGGTGGCCGCGGCCCGGGACCTGCCCGAGGCGGTGCGCCGGGCCGCCCTGGAAGCGGAGGCCGCCTTCCACGACGGCACCGTGTTCGTGGAGCGCTACCTGGAGGCGCCCCGGCACCTGGAGGCCCAGGTGTTCGGCGACGGGCTCGGCGGCGGCGTGTTCCTGGGGGAGCGGGAATGCTCCCTGCAGCGGCGGCACCAGAAGGTCATGGAGGAGGCCCCCAGCCCGGCGGCGGATCCGCCCCTGCGGGAGGCCCTGGGCCGCGCCGCCCTGGCCCTGGTGCGGGCGGCCCGGTACCGGGGCGCCGGCACCGTGGAGTTCCTGCTGGGCCCGGACCGGGCCTTCCACTTCCTGGAGGTGAACACCCGCCTGCAGGTGGAGCACCCGGTCACGGAGATGGTCTGCGGCCTGGACCTGGTGCGGGCCCAGCTGGAGCTGGCCGAAGGCCGCTGGCCCGCCGCCCTGGGGGACCCGGGGACCTTCGCGCTCCCGCAGCCGGGAGGGGTGGCCCTGGAGGCGCGCATCCTGGCCGAGGATCCCCGCCGGGGCTTCCTGCCCACCCCGGGCCCCCTGCGGGTGTACCGGGAACCCCGGGGGGAAGGCATCCGGGTGGATTCGGGGGTGGGCCCCGGGGACCGCATCGACGCCCAGTTCGACTCCCTCATCGCCAAGCTCATCGTCCACGGTCCCGACCGGGCCGCGGCGGCGGCGCGGCTGGCCGAGGCCCTGGAAGACTTCACCATCCTGGGCTGCACCACCAACCTGCCCCTGCTCCAGGCCATCGCCCGCAGCCCCGACTTCCAGGCCGGGCGCCTGTCCACCACCTGGATCCAGGACCACCTGGAAGCCTTGAACGGGCCGCTGCTGCCGGCACCCCTCCAGGCCTTCCTGGGCGGCGGCCGGTTCCGGGAGGCCCTGTCCTGCGCCTTCCGGGGCCTGGGCCGGCCCGGACCGGGCCCGGCGCGCCGCCTGGCGGCCCTGGCCGGCCCGGAACTGCGGGTGGGCAGCGCCCGGGAGCAGCCGCCCTTCCTCCTGGAGCCCGGCCCGGAGCCCCACCGGTTCACCCTGCGGGGACCCGCTCTGGGGGCGGTGCTGGAGCAGGTGGCCGGAGATCCGCCGGGCCCCGCCCGGCAGGGACCGGGGCTGGCGCGGGCCATGGAGCGGCGGGGGGATCCGTCCCTGCCCTTGGCCGCCTGCCGCCTGGAGGGCCCGGCCATGGGCGTGGCGATGCTGGGGGAGACCCTGGTGCTGGAGGACCCCCTGGCGCGCCTGGCCGCTTCCCGGGGCGCGGGGAGCGGGGACCTGGACCAGGTGCTGGCCCCCATGGCCGGCAAAGTGCTGGAGGTGCACGCGGTGGCCGGCGAGCCGGTGGAACCGGGCCAGTTGCTGTTCGTGGTGGAATCCATGAAGATGCAGTTCGAGATCAGCGCCCCCCGGGCGGGCCGGGTGCAGGCGGTGCTGGTGACGGCCGGGCAGGTGCTGCAGGGTCCGGAACGCCTGGCGGTGCTGGCGGAGGCCTGATCAGATTTCCGACGTGTTCACCGGGATGGACCGGCACAGGGCGTCGGTGCCGTAGCGGGTGGCCCGGGCCTCGGTGACCCGCAGGGCTTCCAGGGCCGGGGCCAGGGCCTCCCGCTGGCCGTCGTCCAGGGCCACCAGGAGCTGGGGGTAGCCCCGGCGGAACGCCTCGCCCAGGGCCGAGCGCAGCACCGCCTTGCCGGCGCTGGTGGTCTCGAAGGTGAAGTAGCTCAGGTGGGCCGCCACCAGCTCTTCGCCGGACTCCAGGAACAGCCGCTTGGCCCGGCGGGTGTCCTCCAGCAGGCCGCAGGCCTGGCCCCCGGCGTCCAGCCACCGGGGCGGCATGGCCGAGCGGCGCTCGGGGATGCCCAGTTCCAGGGCCACCGAGCCCCGGGTGAGGTGGCGGTAGAGGCGATAGCCCTCCCCCGGGTCGGCGAAGCGCGCCGCCCGCTCCAGGGGCGCCGTGGACAGGCGTTCGATGTACACCCGGTCCAGGGGTTCGATCCGGGGCAGGCCCAGCCGGCCGGAGTACCGGTCCGGGGCGGTGGCGGCGCCCTCCGGCACCAGCCCGTAGCCCGCGCTGGCCTGGGCGCCGCCCAGGGGGAGCATGCGCTCCAGGAGCCGGTGCAGCACCGCTCCGGACCGGTGCTCCGGGTCCACTTTCAGGTCCCCCAGGTAGGCCACCACCCATTCCCGGCCCTTCACCACCACCTGGCGCAGGGCCACCGAGGCGACTCCCACGAGGCTCTCCCCGTCCCAGGCCAGCCAGATGCGGGACGGGCCCAGGGCGGTGAAGAAGGCCCGGTAGTCCGGCCCGTGGTCGATGCGGAAGCGCAGGCTGGGGCCGAGGGGGTACAGGAACCGCCGTTCGAAGGACGCCAGGCGGGCCCGCAGCTCGGGCGCGGGAGGACCGGGAGGCAGTTCATCCACCCTCATGGAAGGGGACTCCGGGCGAAACCGTTCCCAAAACCAACCATGCAAAATTTATAATTGAAACAAACCCCCGGTCAAGGGCCCGGCCCCAGGAACTGCCTTCACCGGCCCACCCAGCGCCCCAGGGTACTCCCAGGCAGTCAGCTGCCAGACGGCGAACGCCTCTCCCTGGGGCAGCAGGCTCTGGAACTGGAAGGGGCGCGGATGGGCCATGCGGTCCGCCCCCAGGGGCGTCACGGCCAGCCCGGCCTTGGCCGCCAGGGCCAGGGCCCGGGGCAGGTGGGAGGCTGAACTCACCAGCGCCACCTGCTTCCAGCCGCGCTCGGCCCGCAGCCGGGCGCAGGCCCGGATCTCGTCCCGGGTGTTCCAGCAGGGCTCGGGCACCACCAGGATGGCCTGGCCGGGGACGCCCACCGCCCGCCACAGCGCCCCGGTCTCCCGGCCGCCGTCCCACAGGCCCCCGTGCCCGTCCGGGGCCACGCCGCTGGCCACCAGCAGGCGGGCCTTGCCCGCGTGCCACAGGCGCACCGCCAGGAGCACCCGGTCCCCGGCCGGGCTCAGCTCGGGCTGCCCGGAACGGTCCTGGTCGACGCCGCCCCCCAGCACCCAGACCGCGTCGAAGGTGGGCAGCCGGTCCACCTGCACCGGGGGCACCTGCCGCTCCAGCGTGTCCGCGGCGGCCTCCGCCAGGTAGATGTTGCCCAGGCCGGCGTAGAGCAGCGCCGCCGCCAGGGCCAGGGTCCCCGGAAGCCATTGGCGCCGGCGCAGGCACAGCCAGGCCAGGGCCAGGATCAGCAGCCATGCCAGGGACGCCGGCATGGCCAGCATGCCGAGGGTCTTTTCCACCGAGATCGGGCTCATGGCGGGCTCCAGGGTCCTTCGAGCTTATCCCGTCCTCCGGGCGCCGGGCTTCCCTCCGGGGAATTCCCTTGCGCCGGCCGGGTCCGGGCCGAATAGTGGGACCACCAAGGGAGGAGCTTGATGCAACTCGCGCTCATGGGCGGAAGCCTCCGGAAGGACTCCCTGAACCGCCGCCTCCTGGGCCACCTGGCCCTGACCCTGGCGGACCTGGGGCATGCGGTGCGCCCGGTGACCGGAGAAGCCCTGCGCCTGCCCTTGTACGACGCCGACCTGCCGGTTCCCGGGGGCGTGCTGGCCCTGCGCGACGCCCTGCAGGGCATCCAGGGCCTGGTGCTGGTCTCGCCCGAGTACAACGCCGGCGTGCCGCCCCACCTGAAGAACGCCTTGGACTGGCTGTCCACCCTGGCCCCCAACCCCCTGAAAGGCCTCCCGGTGCTCCTGGCCGCCGCGTCGCCGGGCGCCTTCGGCGGCGCCCGGGCCCTCCTGTCCTGGCGGGCGACCCTGGCCAACCTGGGCGCCCTGGCGGCGCCGGGAGCCATCACCGTGCCCCTGGCGGACCGGAACCTGGGCCCCGACGGCGCGCCGGTGGAGACCCGGGCCCGGACCGAGATCCATAGGGCGCTGGCCGCGTTCCTGGAACTGGCGACAAAGCTAGCGTGAGGACTCCAGGCCGTACGCCTTGATCTTCTGGTACAAGGTGCTGCGCGGGATGTTCAGCCGGCGCGCCGCCCGCTCCACGTGCCCGCTCTCCTCCCTCAGCACGTTGGCGATGTGCAGGCGCTCCACTTCCCGCAGGGTCAGGTGGGTGGCAAAGCCGGATTCCCCGGGCAGGCTCCTGGGGTGGCTGGCGAAATCCAGGGTGTCTTCGTCGATGCGCCCGTCGCTGACCCTCAGCAGGGCCCGTTCCAGGACGTTGCGCAGCTCCCGGATGTTGCCCGGCCAGGAGTGCTTCTGCAGCTGCACCAGGGCGGCCTTGGTGAAGCCCACCGGCTCCCGGCCCCAATCGTCGGTCAGGCGGTCCATGAGGTTCTGGGCCAGGCCCGGGATGTCCTCAACCCGTTCCGCGAGGGGCGGCATCACCAGCTGGATGGCGCTCACCCGGTAGAACAGGTCGGCCCGGAACAGGCGCTCCTGCACCAACGCCTCCAGGTTCTGGTGGGTGGCGGCGATGAGGCGGAAGTCCACCTTCCGGTCGTGCACGTCCCCCAGCCGGCGGAAGCGCTTCTCCTCCAGGGCCTTGAGCAGCTTGGGCTGGATCTGCAGGTCCATGTCCCCGATCTCGTCCAGGAACACGGTGCCCCGGTGGGCCGCCTCCAGGAGCCCGACCTTGGCGGCGACGGCGCCGGTGAAGGCCCCCTTCTCGTGGCCGAACAGCTCGGTCTCCAGGAACTCCCGGGTGAAGCCGCCGCAGTTCAGCTCCAGCATGGGTTCGAGGGAGCGGGAACTGTGCCGGTGCAGCCAGCGGGCCAGCTCGCTCTTGCCGGTGCCGGTTTCGCCCTGGATCAGGATCGGGCTTTCGGCCCCCGCCGCCTGGCGGGCCTTTTCCTCCGCCTTGCGGATGGCCTGGCTGAAGCCCAGGAACAAGTCCAGGGCCCGGCCCGGCTGGTCCCGGGCGGCGTTGGCCAGTTCCTTGCGCCGGTTGCGCTGGTTCTCCACGGTCCGGTCCAGCACCAGCCGCAGGGACGCCAGGTCCAGAGGCTTCACCAGGAACTGTTCGGCGCCCAGCTGGATGCTGCGCACCGCCAGCTCGATGCTGCCGTAGGCGGTGACCAGGACGATGGGCACCCCCGCGTCCACCGCCTTGAGCCGGGGCAGCAGGTCCAGGGCGTTGCCGTCGGGCAGGGCATAGTCCAGGGTCACCAGGTCGTACACGTCCCTGCGGTACTTGGCCTCCGCCTCGGCGCAGGAGGCCGCCTCCTCCACTTCGTAGCCGCTCTGCTCCAGGAAGTCCCGCAGGGCGAACCGGACCGCCGCATCGTCGTCCACCACCAGGAGCCTGGTCTTGGCCATGGACAGGCTCCTAGAGTCCGGGCAGGCGGAACACCATGCGCACCCCGCCCTCGGGCCCGGGGACGGCCCGGAGGCTGCCGCCGTGCCGCTCGAACACCCGCCGGGCCACGGGCAGCGCCAGCCGCCCCAGGCCAGCCGTGCGGAAGTGGAACGGTTCGAACAGCCGGGCCAGGTCCAGGCCTGGAAACGCCAGCCGGGAGCCCTCCACCCAGCCTTCCAGGTCCCGCCCGCCCGCCCGGGCCGCCCGCACCACCACCCGCCCCCCGGCCCCCGGCGGCCCCAGGGCCATCTGGACCAGCCGGGCCAAGGCCGTGCCCAGGCTCCGCTCATCCGCGCGGATCAGGGGGAGCGGCCCATCCAGGTCCAGGCGCAGTTCCGTTCCGGACGCCGCCGCCCGGTCCCGGTGGCATTCCACCGCCTCGCGCAGCAGCGCCTCCGGGTCCCGTCCGGTCCAGGCGGGCTCCGCCGGATCCCCGTAGTCCGCCACTTCGCCCAGGAAGGCGTTCAGGCGGTCCAGGCTGGCGCGCATGACGCCCACGTACCGGCCCGGATCCCCTTCCCGGGCCTGGAAGGCGTCCAGGCTGCCGGAAATGCCGAAGCTGAAGTTGCGCAGCTCGTGCACCAGCCCCGGCACGAACGAGCTGCCCAGGGGGCCCCGGCCCCGGGCGCGCTGCTCGTTCCGCTCCCCCCGGCCTTCCAGCGCCCGCCACACCTGCCGGGCCAGCAACTCCAGGGTCTCCTGGCGGGCCGGGTCCCAGGCGGCGGGAGTGCGGCCCAGGAGCCACAGGCAGCCGCCCTCCGGATCCCCGGTCCCGCCCACCGGCGCCTGGGCCAGGATCCCCAGGCCCAGGGCGGCCAGGGCCGAAGCCCATCCGGCGCCCGTCCGGGTTCCGACCAGGGTCCGCCACTGGTCCATGGTCAGGCCCGCGCCGGCCCCGGCGCCGGCGCCCAGGGTCAGCACCGCCGGCCCCCCGCCCAGGGCCGCCGCGATCCGCACCAGGTCCTGCATGGTCTCGCCCGGGGCGGTCCCGGCCTCGGCCGGGGCATCGGTCTGGACCTGGATGGGGTGGACGGGGGCGTCGGACACTTCACGGCTCCGGGGGCAACCAGCATAGCGCCGGCTAAGCCGCTGCAAAACCATAACTTAGTTATCTTCTCCGAGGCCCGGCGGGAGCCGCGGCGGCCGTCAGGAGCTGCCGGTGACGATGGCGATGCCCGAGCTGGTGCCGATGCGACTGGCGCCGCTGGCGATCATGCGCCGGGCATCGGCCCGGGTGCGGATGCCCCCGGAGGCCTTGACTCCCATGGCCGGCCCCACGGTCCTGCGCATGAGCGCCACGTCTGCGTCCGTGGCGGCGCTACCCGGCGCGAACCCGGTGGCGGTCTTCACGAAGGCCGCCCCGGCCCGCCGGCTGATCTGGCAGGCCAGGACCTTCTCCGCCCCGGAGAGCAGCCCGGTTTCCAGGATGACCTTCACCGCCCGCCCCCGGGCCGCCGCCACCACCCCCCGGATGTCCTCCTCCACCAGGGCCGCATCCCCGGACTTGAGGGCGCCCAGGTTCAGGACCATGTCGATCTCGTCCGCGCCGCCGGCCACCGCCTCCTGGGCCTCGAAGGCCTTGGCCCCGGGGGTCATGGCCCCCAGGGGGAAGCCCACCACGCAGCAGACCTTCACCCCGGCCCCGCGCAGCAGGTCCCGGCAGCGGGGCACCCAGAAGCCGTTCACGCACACCGCCCCGAAACCGTAGTCGCGGGCCTCCCGGCAGAGCTGCGCGACCTCCGCCGCCGTGGCCGCCGGCTTGAGCAGGGTGTGGTCGATGATCGCCGCCAGGTCCCTGTCCTCGTCTCCCGAAACCACGGCCGCCTCCTTCCGTCTCCGCTAACCTGGACTCGTGCAGGGTACTCCCGTTCCTCCCCCCGGTGCCCCCCTGGTCCTGACCCGGGAGCGGGGGCGCCTCGCCCTGCGCCTGACCTGCGTGCCCATGGGCCGGGACCTGGCAGTGACCCTGGCGGGCGGCGACCGGCCTCACCTGGGGGCGGTGGCGTTGAGCCAGCCCCGGCCCAGCGGCCTGGAAGACGGCGGCACCAGCGCTTCCACGTCGGTGATCACCCTGCTGGGGCACAAGGAGGACGAACTGGCCCGCTCTCTGGCCGCCCGCCTGGCTTCCGGGCTGGGAGGGGCGGTGTGCGTAGCCTGCGGCATCCACCTGGAACGGATCCAGGCCCAGGAACTGCAGGACGTCCTGGAACTGGCCGAAGACCTGGCCCTGGAAGCCCTGGCCCGGCTCAAGGCTCCATAGACAGGCTGGGCTGGGCCGCGTCCAGGACGCCCACCCGGACGCGCCCCCCGCAGTGGCGGGCGATGAGTTCCGCCAGTTCCCCGCAGATGGCTTCGACCTCGGCCCGGGTGACGGGCGGGAGCCCGTCCACGTTGTACTCGATGGCGGTGGTCCCGGGCAGGGTCAGGCTGCGGTTGGCCTGGCGCCAGGCCCAGCGCCGGGTCAGCACCGTGTCCCCTTCGGCGAAGATGATCTCCCCCGGGTCCGGATGCTCCTCCTGGTCGGTGCCGAAAGGCACGAAGACCTCCCTTCCGGTGGCCGGGCGCAGGCAGTAGCCCTGGGCGGCGCCGTCGATGGAGTGCCCGCCCATGGGCACCAGGTGGCGCAGGGACAGGAGGTTGCCGATGTCCACCAGGGCGTTGATGGCGGGCAGCTGCTGGTCCTTGAGGGCCCGCCGGGCCATGGCCTCCACCGAAGGGCGGAAGTCCTTGGGCTTGATGCCCAGGGCCTGGAAGGCGGCCCGCCAGGAGGCGATGCGCGGATGGGCGGTGATCTCCTGGCCCTGGAACCGCTCCCGCACCGAGGCCTCCGCTTCCCGCAGCAGGCCCACCAGTACCGGGGAGGAGGGGCCGTTGCCCACCCCGTGGGCGATGACCAGCCCCCGGCGGAATTCCGGGAAACGGGCGAAGATTTCGGGGGCGATGGAGCAGGTCCTGGGGTCCATGGTCGATCCTTCCCTGGGAACCAGTCTATCCCAGTCGGCCCGGCCGCCGGAGCGATCGCCCTACCCCAGCAGCGCCTGGTACCGGGCCAGGTCCTCCCTGGAGAAGCAGCAGAAGATCACCTCCCGCACGGAGGGCGCCGCCGCCAGGCCCGCGCGCACCGCCGCCACGGCGATGGCCGCCGCCGCTTCGGCGGGGTAGCCGTAGACGCCGGTGCTGATGCACGGGAAGGCGAGGCTGGCCAGGCCCAGCCCCCCGGCCAGGGCCAGGGAGCGCCGGTAGCATGAGGCCAGGGCTTCCGCTTCCCCGCGCCCGCCGCCGTGCCACACCGGTCCGACCGCGTGGATGACGTGCCGGGCGGGGAGGCGATGGCCGCCGGTGACCCTGGCGTCCCCGGTGGGGCACCCCCCCAGCCGGCGGCACTCCTCCAGGAGCCCGGGCCCCGCGGCCCGGTGGATGGCCCCGTCCACGCCGCCCCCGCCCAGGAGCGAGCTGTTGGCGGCGTTGACCACCGCGTCCACCGGGAGGGTGGTGATGTCGGCCTGGAGGGCGCGCAGGGTGGCCATGGCGACGATCATAGCTCCGAACCTGCCGCTGACCTTGCCCCTGGTGGCCGGGACCGTACTTTATGGAGGACGGGGCACGTCCGGCCCGTTCCCACCGTGGGGAGGCGCCATGCAGGTCGAACTGCTGGACCAGGAAGCGGAACTTCTCCGCCTGCTGCTGGTGAAGGAATTGGAGGAGACCCGGGTCGAAGTGCACCACGCCCGGAACATGGAGTACAAGGCCGGCCTGGTGGCCCGGGAAGGAACCCTCCGCGCGCTGCTGGAGCACCTTGGAGCCAAAGAGCACGCTGGCTGACGCCCGCCCGGCGGCACCGGGCCGCGGCACCCGGGCCACCTGGGTTATCGGCCGGGCGGCGGGCGGTGTTATACGTTAATCCGGCGCCTGGGCTTGCCGGTCCCCGGCCGTCCCACCCCCGGAGCCCCATGCCTCCCACCCTTTCGGACCTCATCCCCCGCACCGGGGACCTGAAGAGCGACACCCTCCTGGGGCGGTTCCTGGACTACGCGGACGCAAAGGGGCTCAAGCTCTACCCGGCCCAGGAGACCGCCATCCTGGAGGTGTTCGAAGGCAGGAACGTCATCCTCAACACCCCCACCGGCTCGGGCAAGTCCCTGGTGGCGGCGGCGCTGCACTTCAAGTCCCTGGCCCAGGCGCGGCGCTCGGTCTACACCTGCCCCATCAAGGCCCTGGTGAACGAGAAGTGGCTGGCCCTGTGCAACGAGTTCGGCGCCGACAACGTGGGCCTCTCCACCGGCGACGCCTCGGTGAACCGGGACGCGCCGATCCTGTGCTGCACCGCCGAGGTGCTGGCCAACCTGGCCCTGCGGGAGGGCGCCGGCCTGGATGTGCAGGACGTGGTGATGGACGAGTTCCACTACTATGCCGACCGGGAGCGGGGAGTGGCCTGGCAGGTGCCTCTGCTGACCCTGGCCCAGACCCGCTTCCTGCTCATGTCCGCCACCCTGGGGGACACCGCCTTCTTCGAGGAGGAACTCACCCGCCTGAACGGGCGGCCCACGGTGGCGGTCAAGTCCCAGGTGCGCCCGGTGCCCCTGGAGTTCAGCTACGCCGAGACGCCCCTGTCCCTGACCCTGGAGCGCCTGGTGCAGGAGGGCAAGGCCCCGGTCTACCTGGTGCACTTCACCCAGCTGGAGGCCGCCGCCAGCGCCCAGGACTTCACCAGCCTGAACCTGTGCACCAGGGAGGAGAAGCTGGCCATCCAGGCGGCCATCGAGGACTTCAAGTTCAACTGCCCCGTACGGCCCGGACATCAAGCGCTGGCTGCGCCAGGGCATCGGCCTGCACCACGCCGGGCTGCTGCCCAAATACCGGGTGCTGCTGGAGCAGCTGGCCCAGAAGGGGCTGCTCAAGATCATCTGCGGCACCGACACCCTGGGCGTGGGCATCAACGTGCCCATCCGCACCGTGCTGTTCACCCGCCTGTGCAAGTACGACGGCCAGAAGACCGCGGTCCTGAGCGCCCGGGACTTCCACCAGATCGCCGGGCGGGCCGGGCGCAAGGGGTTCGACGACGTGGGCTGGGTGGTGGCCCAGGCGCCCGAGCACGTCATCGAAAACAGCCGGCTGGCGGCCAAGGCCGCCGCCGGGGGCCGCAAGTTCGTGCGCCGCCAGGCCCCGGACCGCAACTTCGCCAACTGGGACCAGCCGACCTTCGAGCGCCTCAAGGGCGCCCAGCCGGAGCGGCTCCAGTCCCGGTTCCAGGTGACCCACGGCATGCTCCTGAACGTGCTCAGCCGCAAGGGGGACGGCTGCGAGGCCATGCGCGGCCTGATCCGCCGCTGCCACGACCGGGACCCGGCCAAGGCCGCCCACCGCAAGCGTGCCTGGCAGCTGTTCCGGGCCCTGCTGTCCCGGAACATCGTGGAGTTCGTCCCGCACCGGCCCGGCGAGGCCAAGGTGCGGGTGAACGTGGAACTCCAGGACGACTTCTCCATGAACCAGACCCTGTCCCTGTACCTCCTGGAGACCATCCCCCTGCTGGACCCCGAGTCCCCGGACTACGCCCTGGACCTGCTCACCCTGGTGGAGGCCATCCTGGAGGACCCTGACATCATCCTGCGCAAGCAGCTGGACCGGGTGAAGCAGAAGCGCCTGGCCGAGATGAAGATGGAAGGCATCGAATACGAGCAGCGGCTGGCGGAGCTGGACAAGCTGGAGTACCCCAAGCCCCTCCGGGACTTCGTCTACGGCACCTTCAACGAGTTCGCCGCCCGGCACCCGTGGGTGGGCGAAGAGAACATCCGCCCCAAGTCCATCGCCCGGGAGATGTTCGAGCAGTACAGCTCGTTCTCGGACTACGTGCGCGCCTACGACATCCAGCGCTCGGAAGGGCTGCTGCTGCGCCACCTGAACAGCGTCTACAAGGTGCTCGCCCAGACCGTGCCCGACAGCGCCAAGGACGACCAGGCGCGGGAGATGGAAGTCTACCTGGGGGCCATGATCCGCCAGGTGGATTCCAGCCTCCTGGACGAGTGGGAGAAGCTGCGGGATCCCGCCTACCGCCCCCGGGAGGCCCGGGACCTGCGCCCGCCCGGGGCCGACGAGGCCGAGCGGGACATCACCCGGGACGCCCGGGCCTTCACCGCCGCCATCCGGGACCGGGTCTTCACCTTCCTGCGCGCCCTGCAGGTGCAGGACCTGGACGCCGCCGCGGCCGCCCTGGCCCCGCCCGGGGCCGGAGAGGGCGCGGACCCGGACGGGCAGCCCTGGACCCCGGACCGGCTCAAGGCCCTCCTGGAAGCCTACCGGGCCGACCACGGCCTGTTCCGCCTCGACCCGGAAGGGCGCAACCTGCGCCAGACCTACGTGCTGCCGGACCCGGCGGCGGACGCCTGGCGCGTCCAGCAGATGCTGGTGGACCCGGACGGGTTCAACGACTGGGCGGCCGAATTCCACGTGGACCTGGCCGCCTCCCGGGCCGCCGGCACGCCGGCCCTGCGCCTGGAACGCCTGGGCAGCTACCGGTAAAGGACAGCCGGGTAATCAATGGCCGGGCCCAGACAGGACTTTTTCTTCCCAGCCGGGCGCCGGGATGGCCTATGCTTGATGCCCAACCCCGCCCGGCGCCGGGGCCAGGAGGAACAGATGAAACTGCTCCAGCAGATCCTCAACGCCAAGCCCCACCGTCTCATCACCGTGGATGCCGGCGCCACCGTGCTGGAGGCCCTGCGCATCCTGGCCCAGTACCGACATCGGCGCCCTCCTGGTCACGGACCAGGGCCAGCCGGCGGGCATCTTCTCCGAGCGGGACCTGGCCCGCAAGATGGTCCTGCTGGGAAGGGAAGCCAGCAATACCCCGGTGCGGGACGTGATGAGCGCGAAGATCATCTACGTGACCCTCAACCAGACCGTGGAGGACTGCATGGCCATCATGACCGAGCGCCACATCCGCCACCTGCCGGTGCTGGGCGAGGACGGATCGGTGGCCGGGTTCCTGTCCATCGGCGACCTGGTCAAGGAAGTGATCTCCGAGAAGAGCGTCATCATCGAGCAGCTGATTCATTACATCACGCACTGATCAGACGTTTTGATGGGGCGCCGGTGGGCCAGGCCCCACACGCCCAGTCCCAGCCCGCTCACCACCGCCCCCACCACCGCCACCCCCGGCCATCCGGCCCGGCCGTAGGCGGAGGCGGACAGCAGGGACCCGGTGGCCCCGCCGGCGAAATAGGCGGTCATGTACCCGGCGGTGAGCCGGCTGCGGGCCTCCGGGCGGATCCGGTAGATGGCGGCCTGGTTGCTGATGTGCACCCCCTGGGAGGCCAGGTCCAGGATCAGGATCCCGGCCACCAGGGCGGCGAGGGAGTGCCCGGCCAGGGCCAGGAACCCCCAGGACACCACCAGCAGCGCCAGCCCCCAGCCGGTGGCCCGGGCCCCCTGCCCCCGGTCGCCCATGCGCCCGGCGCCCGAGGCGGCCAGGGCTCCCGCCACCCCGGCCAGGCCGAACAGGCCGATGGCCCCGGGGGAGAACCCGTAGGGCCGGGCCGCCAGCAGGAAGCCCATGGACGTCCACAGGACGCTGAAGGCCCCGAAGGTGCAGGCGCCCAGGAGCGCCCGCAGGCGCAGCACCGGCTCCTCCCGGAACAGGGCCGCCACCGAGTGCATGAGCTGGGGGTAGGCAAGCCCCACCGTCTCGTGGTGCCGGGGCAGGACCCGCTGCAGCACCGCCGCCACCAGGATCATGCAGGCGCCTCCCACCCAGTAGACGATGCGCCAGGACCCCAGGTTGGCCAGGGCCCCGGCCACGGTGCGGGCCAGCAGGATCCCCAGCAGCAGCCCGCTCATGACCGTGCCCACCACCTTGCCCCGCTCTTCCGGGGCCGCCAGGGTGGCGGCGAAGGGCACCAGCACCTGCACCACCACCGAGAACAGTCCGGTGAGCGCGGTGCCCGCCAGCACCACCCGGATGGACGGCGCCGAGGCGGTGATGAACAGCCCCGCGGCCGTGAGCAGGGACATGCCCACCACCAGGGCGCGGCGCTCCAGGAGGTCGCCCAGGGGCACCAGGAACAGCAGCCCCAGGCCGTACCCCAGCTGGGCGGTGGTGACGATGAACCCGGCGCCCGCCGCGGACAGCCCGAAGGCCCGGGCGATGGTGGGCAGCAGGGGCTGGGCGTAGTAGTTGCTCGCCACGGCGATGCCGGTGGCCGCCGCCATGGTCGCGACCAGGAGCGGGGACAGCCGGCCCTGCGTCATCCAGGCTTCCGGAACAGCACGATGCGGTTGGAGTTGGTGCCGGCCCGGTTGTTGTCCACGCCCCAGATGTGGGCGGTCTTGGTGAAGGCCTGGCGGTTCACCAGCACGCCCAGGGCCTGGAACCCGGCCGCCAGGCCCAGGGGAAGCACCGCCTCCTCCAGGCGGACGGTGCCCCGCAGCACCTCCCCCACCTCGAAGGCCACGTGCCCGCCGGGGCGGGTGACCCGGTGCAGCTCCCGGAACACGGCCCCCATCACCGCGCTCCAGGCGGGCAGGGTGCGGGCCATGGTGAGGCCGGCCGCCACCGCCTCCGCGTCCAGGCCGTTGAACCAGCACCGCAGCCAGTTGTCCGCCGCGTACTGGACCACGTCCAGGAACGGCGGCGACGTGACCGTCAGGGCCGCCGCCGCGTCCTCCAGGCCGGGGGTGCGCCGGGCGTCCCCGGTGAGGAACCGGGCGCAGGCCGCGGCGGCCCGCAGGTTGGCCCGCTCATCCTGGGTGAGCCCTTTCTGGAGCTGGCGGGTCTTCTTGAGGATCAGGCCGTGGGTATCCCGGTACGGGGGGATCTGGCCCCGCCGCTGGTTGATCAGGTGCTGTGTCCGGGCGCTGGCGGCCTGGTTGGGGGGCAGGGTGTAGACGCTGAAGAAGCCCGGGCTGTGCCCGGTGAGCCGGTTGGTGGCCACCATGCGGATCCAGCGGTCCACGCCGTCCTCGGCGCCCCGCCCGGCCCGGTCCAGGAACCAGGCGCGCAGGGCCCGCACCTCCGCCTCCGTGCCCGGGTGGTAGAACATGCCCAGGTCCGGGGCGCCGGTCCCGGCCCCGGCGCGGGGGATCGCTTCCAGCCGCGCCGCCACCGCCTCCGGGTCCGCCGGCGCCAGGCGCGGTTCCGCCAGGAGCCGGGACAGAGGGTTGATGTCGTTGCTGGCCACCCGCCGCCCCAGCAGGGCCGCCTCCACGGCGGTGGTGCCCCGCCCGGCGAACGGGTCGTACACCAGGTCGCCGGGCGCCGTGAACGCCTGGATGAACAGCCGGGGCAGCTGGGGCTTGTAGCAGGCCCGGTAGCTCACCTCGTGCAGGTTGGACGCCTGGCGCTGGCGGGCGGTCCAGAACTCGCGGGCCAGCACTGGTACCCGGGTCCCGCCCACGGACAGCTCGCTCCATTCCCCCCCCGGGTCCGGATCCAGGAGCCGGTCCAGGTCCGCCCATCCTCCCAGCCCCGTCCGTTCGTCCAGCAGCATTCCGCCTCCACGCCACCAGAATACCCAGCCGAGTATGCTGGTGGGCGGAGGCGGCCCATGCGTTACATCTTCGAACAGGCGCGGGTCGGCGGCGACCGCAACCTGGGCTACCTGCTGGGGGACCGGGAGGCCCGGGAGGGGATCCTGATCGATCCCTCCTTCGACCCCCGGCTGCTGGTGGACCGGGCCCGGGCCCAGGGCCTGCGCATCACCGCCATCCTCAACACCCACGGCCATGCGGACCACACCAACGGCAACGGCGAGGCCAAGGCCCTGACCGGCGCCCCGGTGGCCGGGGGCCCGGGGCACCCGGGGCCTCTGGACCGGGTGCTGCGGGACGGCGACCGGGTGGCCTTCGGCGCCATGGCCTTGAAGGTCTGGCACGTCCCCGGCCACTGCCCGGACCACCTGGCCTTCCTGTCCGAGCCCCTGGAGGCCGGCTTCACCGGGGACCTGCTGTTCGTGGGCAAGGTGGGCGGCACCGGCAGCGACGCCGACGCCCGGACCGAGTGGGACAGCCTGCGCCGCCTCATGCGGGAGTGGCCGCCCCACGCCGCCGTCTGGCCCGGGCACGACTACGGCGCGCGCCCCAGTTCCACGGTGGCCTGGGAGCTGGCCAGCAACCCCTTCCTGCTCTGCCCGGACCTGGCCGCCTTCATCCGGCTCAAGGCCGCCTGGCCTGCCTTCAAGGCCAAGCATTCCCTGAAATAGGAGGGAAGGCCCGGCGACCCCGGCCTTTTTAAAATAGAAGACCTTGATATCCGTCAAGGCTTTTTCCGGGGGGATCCGGGAGACTGCCTCCATGACGGCCCCTCCCCGGGGCCCCCTTCTGGAGGAAGCGACCATGTTCTGCAACCAGTGTGAACAGGCCCAGGACGGCATAGGCTGCACCGAATCCGGGTTGTGCGGAAAGGACGCGGACGTCCAGGCGCTCCAGGAGACCCTGCTGTACGGGCTCAAGGGCATGGCCGCCTACGCCCACCACGCCCGCCGCCTGGGCCGCAGCGACGAGGGGGTGAACGCCTTCCTGGAAGAAGCCCTTTTCGCCACCATGACCAACGTGAACTTCGACGTGCCCACCCTCCTGGACCTGGCCCTCCAGTGCGGCAAGCACAACCTCAAGGTCATGGAGATGCTGGACGCAGCCCACGTGGCCCGGTTCGGCCAGCCCCGGGTGGCCCAGGTGGAGGTGGGCACCCGTCCCCAGCCCGGCATCCTGGTCTCCGGCCATGACCTGCTGGACCTGGCCAACCTGCTCCAGCAGGTGGAGGGCACCGGCGTGCTGGTCTACACCCACGGCGAGATGCTGCCTGCGCACATGTACCCCGGGCTGGGCGACCATCCCAACCTGGCCGGCCACTTCGGCGGCGCCTGGCAGCTCCAGAAGAAGGAATTCGACACCTTCGGCGGCGCCATCCTGGTGACCACCAACTGCATCCAGGAAGCCCGGGACAGCTACCGGGACCGCCTGTTCACCACCCGCGTCACCGCCGTCCCGGGCGCCACCCGCCTGGCCGGCGACGATTTCAGCGCCGTCATCGCCCGGGCCAAGGCCCTGGGCCCCCTGCCCCGGCGGGACCTGGGCCGGATCCCGGTGGGCTTCCACCACAGCGTGGTGCTGGGCGCCGCCCCGGCCCTCCTGGAGGCGGTCAAGGCCGGCCAGCTCACCCACGTCTTCCTCATCGGCGGCTGCGACGGCAACGAGCCTGGACGCAACTACTACAGCGAATACGCCCGCCTCACCCCCGCCAGCTCGTTCGTGCTCACCCTGGGCTGCGGCAAGTTCCGCATCATGGACCACGACTACGGCACCCTCCTGGGCCTGCCCCGGCTCCTGGACATGGGCCAGTGCAACGACGCCTACGGCGCCATCAAGGTGGCCGCGGGCCTGGCCGAGGCCCTGGGCTGCGGAGTCAACGACCTGCCCCTGACCATCGTGCTGTCCTGGTTCGAGCAGAAGGCCGTGGCCATCCTGCTGACCCTGCTCCACCTGGGCGTCAAGAACATCGCCGTGGGCCCCAACGCCCCGGCCTTCCTCACGCCCAGCCTGTTCAAGGTCCTCCAGGACGCCTACGGCCTCAAGCTCACCGGCGAGGATCCCAAGGCCGACCTGGCCGCGGCGCTCGCTTGAACCCTTTGCAGGGCGGCGGTTCCCCCAGGGGGGACCGCCGGGAAAAGGCTTGAAACCGGTTCCGCCTCCTGCCTACAATTACCCAAAACCCGTTTGTTGCCATTAGTTCCATTTAAGGACCTGCCCCCGTGAACGGCAATCGCTCCATTCTGCTGGTGAGCCTTGCGGCAAGCCTGCTGCTGGGGATCTTCCTCGGCTCCGGGGTGTTCACGTTCTTCGCCGCCCGGGGCGATTCGTACCTTTCGGACGATCCTGCGGTGTGCGTGAACTGCCACGTGATGCGCGACCAGTACGACAGCTGGCTGCACGGCTCGCACCACGGGGCGGCCACCTGCAACGACTGCCACCTGCCCCACGACAACGTGCTGCACAAATACTGGGTGAAGGCCAGCAACGGCTACCACCATTCCAAGGCCTTCACCCTCATGGACTTCCAGGAGCCCATCCGGATCAAGCCGGGCAATGCCCGGGTCCTGGAGGCCAACTGCCGCCGCTGCCACCGGGACATCACCAGCGAAATCACCGCCCACGGCACCCTGGGCGTGCCCACCGACCCCGGGCAGAAGGCGGACCTCTACGGCTGCGTGCGCTGCCACCAGGAGGTGGGCCATGGCGCCGGCGAATGATTCCTTTCCCCACGTCCACCCGACCCGGCGCGGCCCCCGCGCCGGAGGAGGCCCCCGATGAGCGATCCCAAACCCGCCCTGTTCTCCCGCCCCGCGGTCCTGCTGGGGCTGGCGGCCGCCGGCGCCGCCGCGGCCACGGTCCTGGTGCTGGTGCTAAACGCCAGCATCGCCAGCCACAAGGCCGAGGCCCGGCAGACCTTCACCCGTCTGGTGGACCTGGACGAGACCACCGTCGACCCGGCCCTCTGGGGCAAGAACTTCCCCCGCGAGTACGACGGCTACAAGCGCACCGCCGAACGCTACGGCACCAAGTACGGCGGCGGCGGCAGCGAGACCCTCGCCCCCGAGAAGATCGAAGCGGACCCCCGCCTGAAGACCATCTTCGACGGCTACGCGTTCGCCCTGGACTACCGCAGCCGGCGCGGGCACGCCTACATGCTGGAGGACCAGCGCGCCACCAGGCGCGTCACGGAACGCCCCCAGTCCGGCTCCTGCCTGCACTGCCACGCTTCCACCACCGTCCTGTACCGGGAGCAGGGCCGGGCCCAGGGCCTGCCCGGGGACCCCAAGCTGCCCTTCGACGACCCCCAGGCCCGGGCCCAGCTCATGGCCGGCTTCGAGGCGGTCTGCAAGATGCCGTACTTGGAGGCCACCAAGCTGGCCAAGCACCCGGTGGCCTGCATCGACTGCCATGATCCCGCGACCATGCAGCTGCGGGTGACCAAGCCCGGCTTCCTGCGCGGCATCGACGCCCTGGCCCGCAGCAGCGAGCCGGTGCCGCACCTGCCCTCCCTGGAGAAGTGGCGCAAGGGCGACCGCAAGGAAGCCTACGACCCCAACCGGGACGCCTCCCGCCAGGAGCTGCGCTCCATGGTGTGCGGCCAGTGCCACGTGACCTACTACTGCGGGCCCAAGGCCACCCTGTTCTTCCCCTGGAACAACGGCCTCAAGGTGGAAGAGATGGAAGCCACCTACGACGGCTACAAGTTCGCCGACGGGCACCGGTTCTTCGACTGGAAGCACGCCCGCACCGGCGCCGAGGTGATCAAGGCCAAGCACCCGGAATTCGAGCTGTGGAGCCAGGGCATCCACGCCCGCTCCGGCGTCTCCTGCGCGGACTGCCACATGCCCTACGTGCGGGAAGGGGCGGTGAAGATCAGCGACCATCGCGTGGCCAGCCCGCTCCTGAGCATCTCCCGATCCTGCCAGACCTGCCACCGGTTCCCGGAGACGGAGCTCAAGGCCCGGGTGGAGGCCATCCAGGACCGCACCAAGGCGCTCCTGGACCGGGCCGAGGATGCCCTGGTGCAGCTCATCGGCGACCTGGAGAAGGCCCGGACCGCCGGGGTGCCCGAAGACCGGCTGAAGCCCGTCTTCGAGCTCCAGCGCAAGGCCCAGTGGCGGGTGGACTGCATCAACGCCGAGAACTCCATGGGCTTCCACGCGCCCCAGGAGGCGGCCCGGGTCCTGGGCGAGGCCATCGACTACAGCCGCCAGGGCCAGCTGGACCTGCGGGACATCCTGGCCAAGCTTCCGGCCGCCGCTCCCAAGGTGGGCAAAGCCTGAGCTTTTTTTCTCCGCGCCTCCGCTCCTCCGCGTCCTCCTGGCCCGGCCTTTTCCGGGGGGTGCCGCCGTGCCCGTCCAGTACCGGGCCGGCCGGCATTACCAGAGGAAAAGCCGGAACAGGAGGACGCGGAGGAGCAGAGACGCGGAGAACAGACACCAGGACAGAATCGCCGGCCGCTTGATTGTTTGCGGAAAATCACCCAACGAGCCATCGCAGGTGTAGCCATTCCCGCCCTTGGGCAGATTTCTTAACCCGGTGGAGAACAATTAAGTTATACTCATCTCCAGAGTGACCCCTGGGAGCGCTATCTCAATTCAGTGTTTCCAAGCCGCTTGAATGCCTGGGAATGTTTTCGGCCAATGAGGCTAACCCTTCTTATGGACCGGACTCAAGCCCATGGCCAATTTCATCTCACAGCCTGGATTTCGGGATAATTTACACATATCCTGATCTGCAGGCGTTCTTATTTGAAGTTTATTCAATATTTATTTCTAAAATGATTTCGATCACAAATTATTTTCTTGACTAACACTGTATTTCCTATATTGTTAGGCAACACACTGCTAACTTTAAGCCTTTCGATCATTTGAAATTGCACCCCCGGACGACCCGGCCCCCGGCTCCCAGAGCTACCCGCCGCACCTCCCTGCGGCGGCGCGGAAACCCGCGCCTTGCTTCATGGGACGGCTGAGCGGCCAGGACGTTCCCGTCTTGACCACTCCTCCACCCCCCGTCCTCGACCATCGTCAGCCTGAGCGTCTGTCGCTCGCGGTTAATCAAGGAAAACCCAACCCTGGAGGTCCACCCATGAAAAAGCACTTGTCCTGGTTCGCGCCATCGATCGCGACCCTCGCCCTGCTCCTCGCGGCCGGCTGCGAGAAGGAGAACAAGACCATCAAGATCGCCACCCAGAGCCCCCTGTCGGGCGCCATGTCGGTGATCGGCAGCGACATCAAGAACGGCACCCAGCTGGCCCTCGAGCAGCTCTCCGAGCCCCTGACCAAGATGGGCTTCAAGGTCGAGCTGGCGCCCTTCGACGACCAGGGCAACCCGGACACCGGCGTGGCCAACGCCAAGGCCATCGTCTCCGACCCGGCCGTCCTGGGCGTGGTCGGCCACTACAACTCCGGCGTGCAGATCCCCTCGTCCGAGGAATACCACGCCGCCAACCTGTGCAACGTCTCGCCCGCCAACACCAACCCCAAGGTCACCGACCGCGGCTACGTGGAAGTGAACCGGGTCTGCGGCCGTGATGACGTGCAGGGCGCGGTGGGCGCCCAGTTCGCCAAGAGCAAGAACATCAAGACCGCCTACGTGCTGCACGACAAGACCGCGTACGGCCAGGGCATCGCCGAGTACTTCCAGAAAGAGGCCGAGACCCAGGGCATCAAGGTGGTCGGCTTCGCCGGCACCGAGGAGAAGGCCAACTTCGACGCCATCCTGAGCCCGATCCTGGCGGCCAAGCCCGAGTGCATCTACTTCGGCGGCATGTTCGACCAGGCCGCGGTGCTCTACAAGCAGGCCCGGCAGAAGGGCTTCAAGGGCATGTGCCTGTCCGACGACGGCTTCGACTCCCCGGACGCGGCCAAGATCGGCAGCGACGCCCTGCTCCAGGGCGCCGGCACTTTCTTCTCCACCGTGGCCGGCCCCGCCGCCGCCTATCCGGACACCGCCAAGTTCATCCAGGACTTCAAGGCCAAGTTCGGCAACAACCCGCAGCCCTTCGCCGCCCAGTCCTTCGACAGCGCCGCCATCCTGCTCAAGGCCATCGAGAACGCCGCCAAGGACAACAACGGCAAGCTGCCCGCCCGCGCCGACGTGTGCAAGGCCGTGCGCGCCCTGCAGAACTTCCACGGCGTGACCGCCACCATCACGTTCAACGGCAAGGGCGATCCCGCGAAGGGCAAGTACTTCATCATCCAGGTGTCCTCCGCGGATCCGTCCAAGTGGGCATCCAACCGCATCGACCAGACCCTGGACATCGCTCCTCCCCAGTAACCCACCGGCCTTAACGCGCCCCCCCCCTTCGTCCCAAGGGGGGGGTTTTTCTCGGAGACCCTATGCGCAAGTTCATGGGCTCGGTCGACCTGCGCCAGATCTACACACCCATCGGTCAGATGGCGATCTTCGTCGCGGGCGCGGGCGCCCTTTGTTCCGTGATCATGATCCTGCTCGCCCTCCTGGCGCACGGATCGGGAGCCGACCAGGCCCTCCAGGCCACTGAAGGGGTCGGCATTCTGACTTACACCCTCAACAGCCTGCCCCAGGTGCTCATCGACGGGATGACCATCGGCTTCGTCTACGCCGCCATCGCCCTGGGCTACACCATGGTCTACGGCGTGCTCCAGTTCATCAATTTCGCCCACAGCGAGATCTTCGCCACCGGCGCCTTCTGCGGCGTGGAGGCCCTGATCGCCCTCAACGGCGCCGGCATGCTGGCCAGCGCAGGCAAGATCGGCGCCTACGGCTACCTGGGCCTGGCCCTGCTGATCGGCATGGCCGCCGCCGGCGGCCTGGCCGTGCTGGTGGAGCGCATCGCCTACCGGCCCCTGCGCAACTCCCCCACCCTGGTGGCCCTGATCTCCGCCATCGGCGTGTCGTTCGCCCTCCAGGACGTCATCCGCCTGGTGGAGAGCCTCACCACCGGCCAGTTCTACCGGGTCATCCCCACTTTCGGCGATTTCGACAACCGCATACCCCTGTTCAGCCTGGGACACAAAGTCATCGACATCCAGGTGAAGTCGGTGGTGGTGATCCTGGCCGCCGTGATCATGCTGGTGTGCCTCAACTACCTGGTGCGCGCCACCAAGGTGGGCAAGGCCATCCGGGCCGTCTCCCAGGACAAGAACACCGCGGCCCTCATGGGCATCGGCGTCAACGGCATCGTCTCCCTCACCTTCCTGGTGGGCGGCTCCCTGGGCGGCGCCGCCGGCGTCCTGTACGCCCTCAAGTTCACCCGCATCGACCCGTTCGTGGGCTTCATGCCGGGCATCAAGGCCTTCGCCGCCGCCGTGCTGGGCGGCATCGGCAACCTCACCGGCGCCCTCCTGGGCGGCATGGTGCTGGGCATGATCGAGAGCTTCGCCGGGGCCTACCTGGGCATCTACACCCAGGGCGCCTTCGGCGCCGAGTACAAGGACATGGTGGCGTTCCTCATCCTGATCCTGGTCATCATCTTCCGTCCCACCGGCCTGCTCGGCGAGCAAGTCGCCCAGAAGGCATAGGGAGAGCCCATGAGAGAAGCGATCAAGAAGTTCATGGCCTTCCTCAACCAGGGGAAGACCCCGTATTTCATCTGCATCGGCCTGATCATCCTCAGCACCGCCCTGGTCTATTTCAGCCCCCGCTCCATCCCCAGCTTCCTGCTGTTCGTGTTCTCCGCCAGCTCCATCTACTGGCTGCGCCTGAACCGGTCCGTCCAGCTGGCCCTGGCGGTGATCTTCGCCATCGGCATCATCCCCATCCTGGGCGCCCGCAACGTGTTCTACCTGGAGGTGATCTTCCAGATCGCCGTGTTCTCGGCCCTGGCCCTGGGGCTGAACATCGTGGTGGGCTTCTCCGGCCTGCTGAACTTCGGCTACATGGCCTTCTACGCGGTAGGCGCCTACCTGTGGGCCTTCTTCGGCTCCCAGCAGCCGCACCTGCTCCATTCCACCGTCACCACCAAGGCCCTCAACACGCCGTTCTTCTGCGCTCCGGACTATTTCTACCTGTTCATCTTCCTGGGCGTCATCGTCGCCTGCGTCGTGGGCCTGGTCCTGGGCCTGCCGGTGCTGCGGGTGCGCGGCGACTACCTGGCGGTGATCACCCTGGCCTTCGGCGAGATCGTGCGCCAGCTGGCCAACAACCTGGACAAGCCCCTCAACTTCACCAACGGGCCCCAGGGCATCACCCCCATCCAGCGCCCGACCATGCCGGAGGGAGTGCTGCACTTCTTCAACTCAGTGGTGCGCCCCCTCGTGGGGCACCGGGTGACCGACAACCAGGCCTACAACATCCTGTTCTACCTCATCGCCCTGCTGGTGGTGGTGGCGGTGATCGTGGTCACCTACCGCCTGGACGACTCCAAGATGGGCCGGGCCTGGACCGCCATCCGCGAGGACGAGCTGTCCGCCGGGGCCATGGGCATCAACGCCAACAAGCTCAAGCTGGAGGCGTTCGCGGTGGGCGCCTCGTTCGCCGGCGCCATGGGCGTGCTGTTCGCCGCCAGCCGGACCTTCGTCAGCCCCGAGACCTTCACCTTCCTGCAGTCGGTGGGCGTGCTGACCATGGTAATCCTGGGCGGCATCGGCAGCATCACCGGCGTGATCGTCGGCGCCACCCTGGTCACCCTGCTCAACATCCAGGTGCTGCAGAGCTTCTCCCTGTTCCTGTCGCAACTGCGCCAGAGCGACGCGGTGATCCCCCTCCTCAACTGGCACTGGAGCCACCTCTCCAACCAGCTGGACCCGTCCAAGTACCAGCGCCTGATCTTCGGCCTCCTGCTGGTGGTCATGATGATCTACCGCCCCGCCGGGCTGTTGCCGGCGGCCCGGCGCAAGCGCGAACTGAACGAGCCCAGCGACGACGGGGAAGTGGCTGCGAAAGGAGCTGAACGTGGCTGACGACAAGTACATCCTCACCTCCCGGGGCGTGGTGAAGCGCTTCGGCGGCCTCACCGCGGTCAACAAGATGACCGTGGACATCGAGCGCGGCCGGATCGTCAGCATCATCGGCCCCAACGGCGCCGGCAAGACCACCTTCTTCAACGCCATTTCGGCCCTCTACCCGCCCGAAGAAGGCACCATCGAGTTCGAAGGCCGGCGCATCGACCGGCTCAAGCCCTACCAGATCACGGCCTTGCGCATGGCCCGCACGTTCCAGAACATCCGCCTGTTCGGGGGCATGACCGTGGTGGAGAACATCATGGTCGGCGCCTACACCCGGCTCCGGCAGAAAGCCTGGCAGGCGATCTTCCGCACCAGGGCGTTCCGGGAGGAGGAGGCGGCCGCTCAGGCCCGGGCCACCGAACTCATGGAATACGTGGGCTTGAAAAACGTGGGCAACGAGTTGGCCGGCAGCCTCCCGTACGGCGCCCAGCGCCGGGTGGAGATCGCCCGCGCCCTGGCCTCCCAGCCCAGGCTGCTGCTCCTGGACGAACCGGCCGCGGGCATGAACCCGGCCGAAAGCGAGGACGCCCTGCACCTGTTCCGGCGCATCCGCGACGAGCTGGGCATCACCATCCTGCTCATCGAGCACGACATGAAGGTGGTCATGAACATTTCCGAGCACATCTACGTGATGGACCACGGTGAGCAGATCGCCGCCGGGGTGCCTGCAGAGATCGCTTCGAACCCCCAGGTGATCGAGGCCTACCTGGGCAAGGGCGCCGCCGCCGCCCAGACCTCCCTGTCGGCGTGAGGAGGAACCTTGAGCTTACTTGAGTTGCAGGATGTTCACGCCTACTACGGCAACATCCACGCCCTCATGGGCGTGTCCCTGAGGGTGGAGGAGGGCGAGATCGTGGCCCTCATCGGCGCCAACGGCGCCGGCAAGACCACCACCCTGCGCGCCATCTCCGGCCTGCTCCACCCCCGCAAGGGCAAGGTGCTGCTGGAGGGCAAGGAAGTCGGCCACCTGCCTGCCCACGTCGTGCACAAGCACGGCCTGGGCATGGTGCCCGAGGGCCGGGGCATCTTCCCGGGCCTCACCGTGCTGGAAAACCTGGAGATGGGAGCGTACATCGTCGATGACCGGGAGACGATCGAGAAGGGCATCGAGAATGCCTTCAGCCTGTTCCCGCGCCTGAGGGAGCGGGCCCAGCAGAAAGGCGGCACCCTGTCGGGCGGCGAGCAGCAGATGCTCGCCACCGCCCGGGGGCTCATGTCCAACCCCAAGATCCTGCTCATGGACGAGCCCTCCATGGGGCTCGCCCCGGTGCTGGTGGACCAGATTTTCGACATCATCAAGGAATTGAACGCCCGCGGGACCACCATCCTGCTGGTGGAACAGAACGCCCTGATCGCCCTGGGCATCGCCCACCGGGGCTACGTGCTGCAGACCGGCAACATCGTCCTCACCGACACGGGCCCGAACCTGAAGGCCAACGACATGGTGCGAAAAGCCTACCTGGGCGTGTAGGCCGGATAACCGGTGGCGGGGCCGTCCTCTGGACGGCCCCGCTTGCGTTTGCCAAGCGAGGCCGGTGCCAAAGAGACACAGGAAAGGGTGACTTCTATCACCACCTGGGCCTCCCAGGTTATTAATCTCTTTCCTGAAAGGCACGGGTGTAGTAAAACCTGAGGCGAACTCAATTTCCTAATTTACAACGCTGATAATCATTTTATAAACCAGGTCAGGCGCTCCTGATGACTGGTCGACGGATCTTGCCATCAACGGGCTCACCGCCCGCTGGTCTTCTAATCTCAATCTTTTCCAGGAGGCAACGCAATGCGTAAATCTGTTTCCATCCTCGCGCCGACGGCAACAGCGCTCTTACTACTCCTTGCGGTCGGCTGCGAGAAGGAGAACAAGACCATCAAGATCGCCACCCAGAGCCCCCTGTCGGGGGCCATGTCGGTGATCGGCAGCGACATCAAGGCTGGCACCCAGCTGGGCCTCGAGCAGCTCTCCGAGCCCCTGACCAAGATGGGCTTCAAGGTCGAGCTGGCGCCCTTCGACGACCAGGGCAACCCGGACACCGGCGTGGCCAACGCCAAGGCCATCGTCTCCGACCCGGCCGTCCTGGGCGTGGTCGGCCACTACAACTCCGGCGTGCAGATCCCCTCGTCCGAGGAATACCACGCTGCCAACCTGTGCAACGTCTCGCCCGCCAACACCAACCCCAAGGTCACCGAGCGCGGCTACGTGGAAGTGAACCGGGTCTGCGGCCGTGACGACGTGCAGGGCGCGGTGGGCGCCCAGTTCGCCAAGAGCAAGAACATCAAGACCGCCTACGTGCTGCACGACAAGACCGCGTACGGCCAGGGCATCGCCGAATACTTCAAGAAGGAGGCCGAGACCCAGGGCATCAAGGTGGTCGGCTTCGCCGGCACCGAGGAGAAGGCCAACTTCGACGCCATCCTGAGCCCGATCCTGGCGGCCAAGCCCGAGTGCATCTACTTCGGCGGCATGTTCGACCAGGCCGCGGTGCTCTACAAGCAGGCCCGGCAGAAGGGCTTCAAGGGCATGTGCCTGTCCGACGACGGCTTCGACTCCCCGGACGCGGCCAAGATCGGCAGCGACGCCCTGCTCCAGGGCGCCGGCACTTTCTTCTCCACCGTGGCCGGCCCCGCCGCCGCCTATCCGGACACCGCCAAGTTCATCCAGGACTTCAAGACCAAGTTCGGCAACAGCCCGCAGCCTTTCGCCGCCCAGTCCTACGACTGCGCCGCCATCCTGCTCAAGGCCATCGAGAACGCCGCCAAGGACAACAACGGCAAGCTGCCCGCCCGCGCCGACGTGTGCAAGGCCGTGCGCGCCCTGCAGAACTTCCACGGCGTGACCGCCACCATCACGTTCAACGGCAAGGGCGATCCCGCGAAGGGCAAGTACTTCATCATCCAGGTGTCCTCCGCGGATCCGTCCAAGTGGGCATCCAACCGCATCGACCAGACTCTGGACATCGCCCCTCCCCAGTAGCGGTTCGGCTTTAACGCTCCCCCCTCCCTCACCGGAGGGGGGTTTTTCAGGAGATCCTATGCGCAAATTCATGGGCTCGGTTGCCCTGCGCGAGATCTACACGCCCATCGGGCAGATGGCGATCTTCGTCGCGGGCGCGGGCGCTCTTTGTTCCGTGATCATGGTCATCTTGGCTCTCCTGTTCCAAGGTTCGGGCGCTGACCACGCCTTGCAGGCCACCCAGGGAGTCGGCATCTTCTCGTACACCATGGGCAACCTGCCCCAGGTGCTCATCGACGGGATGACCATCGGCTTCGTCTACGCCGCCATCGCCCTGGGCTACACCATGGTCTACGGCGTGCTCCAGTTCATCAATTTCGCCCACAGCGAGATCTTCGCCACCGGCGCCTTCTGCGGCGTGGAGGCCCTGATCGCCCTCAACGGCGCCGGCATGCTGGCCAGCGCAGGCAAGATCGGCGCCTACGGCTACCTGGGCCTGGCCCTGCTGATCGGCATGGCCTCCGCCGGCGGCCTGGCCGTGCTGGTGGAGCGCGTCGCCTACCGGCCCCTGCGCAACTCCCCCACCCTGGTGGCCCTGATCTCCGCCATCGGCGTGTCGTTCGCCCTCCAGGACGTCATCCGCCTGGTGGAGAGCCTCACCACCGGCCAGTTCTACCGGGTCATCCCCACCTTCGGCGATTTCGACAACCGCATTGCCCTGTTCACCTTGGGGCACAACGTCATCGACATCCAGGTGAAGTCGGTGGTGGTGATCCTGGCCGCCGTGGTCATGCTGGTGGGCCTCAACTACCTGGTGCGCGCCACCAGGGTGGGCAAGGCCATCCGGGCCGTCTCCCAGGACAAGAACACCGCGGCCATCATGGGCATCGGCGTCAATGCCATGGTCTCCCTCACCTTCCTGGTGGGCGGCTCCCTGGGCGGCGCCGCCGGCGTCCTGTACACCCTCAAGTTCACCCGCATCGACCCGTTCGTGGGCTTCATGCCGGGCATCAAGGCCTTCGCCGCCGCCGTGCTGGGCGGCATCGGCAACCTCACCGGCGCCCTCCTGGGCGGCATGGTGCTGGGCATGATCGAGAGCTTCGCCGGGGCCTACCTGGGCACCTACACCCAGGGCGCCTTCGGCGCCGAGTACAAGGACATGGTGGCGTTCCTCATCCTGATCCTGGTCATCATCTTCCGTCCCACCGGCCTGCTCGGCGAGCAAGTCGCCCAGAAGGCATAGGGAGAGCCCATGAGAGAAGCGATCAAGAAGTTCATGGCCTTCCTCAACCAGGGGAAGACCCCGTATTTCATCTGCATCGGCCTGATGGTCCTGGGCACGCTCCTGGTCTATTTCAGCCCCCGCTCCATCCCCGCCTTCCTGGTGTTCCTGTTTTCCGCCAGTTCCATCTACTGGCTCAACATCAAGCGGAAAACCCAGTTCGCCCTGGCGGTGATCTTCGCCATCGGCATCGTGCCCATCCTGGGCGCCCGCAACGTGTTCTACCTGGAGGTGATCTTCCAGATCGCCGTGTTCTCGGCCCTGGCCCTGGGGCTGAACATCGTGGTGGGCTTCTCCGGCCTGTTCAACCTCGGCTACATGGCCTTCTACGCGGTGGGCGCCTACCTGTGGGCCTTCTTCGGCTCCCAGCAGCCGCACCTGCTCCATTCCACCGTCACCACCAAGGCCCTCAACACGCCGTTCTTCTGCGCTCCGGACTATTTCTACCTGTTCATCTTCCTGGGCGTCATCGTCGCCTGCCTGATGGGCCTGCTCCTGGGCCTGCCGGTGCTGCGGGTGCGCGGCGACTACCTGGCGGTGATCACCCTGGCCTTCGGCGAGGTGGTGCGCCAGCTGGCCAACAACCTGGACAAGCCCCTCAACTTCACCAACGGGCCCCAGGGCATCACCCCCATCCAGCGACCCACCATGCCGGAGGGAGTGCTGCACTTCTTCAACTCAGTGGTGCGCCCCCTCGTGGGGCACCGGGTGACCGACAACCAGGCCTACAACATCCTGTTCTACCTCATCGCCCTGCTGGTGGTGGTGGCGGTGGTCATCGTCACCTACCGCCTGGACGACTCCAAGGTGGGCCGGGCCTGGACCGCCATCCGCGAGGACGAGCTGTCCGCCGAAGCCATGGGCATCAACGCCCGGATGCTCAAGCTGGGGGCGTTCGCGGTGGGCGCCTCGTTCGCCGGCGCCATGGGCGTGCTGTTCGCCGCCAGCCGGACCTTCGTCAGCCCCGAGACCTTCACCTTCCTGCAGTCGGTGGGCGTGCTGACCATGGTGATCCTGGGCGGGCTGGGCAGCATCACCGGCGTGATCGTCGGCGCCACCCTGGTCACCCTGCTCAACATCCAGGTGCTGCAGAGCTTCTCCCTCTACCTGTCGCAGCTGCGCCAGAGCGACGCGGTGATCCCCCTCCTCAACTGGCACTGGAGCCACCTCTCCAACCAGCTGGATCCGACCAAGTACCAGCGCCTGATCTTCGGCCTCCTGCTGGTGGTCATGATGATCTACCGCCCCGCCGGGCTGTTGCCGGCGGCCCGGCGCAAGCGGGAGCTGACAGAATCCGCGGAAGACGAGCCGGTCGAGAAAGGAGCCGAACGTGGCTGACGACAAGTACATCCTCACCAGCAGGAACGTCGTGAAGCGCTTCGGCGGCCTCACCGCGGTCAACAACATGACCGTGGACATCGAGCGCGGCCGCATCTTCAGCATCATCGGCCCCAACGGCGCCGGCAAGACCACCTTCTTCAACGCGGTCTCCGGCCTGTACCACTGCGACGAAGGCACCATCGAGTTCGAAGGCCGGCGCATCGACCGGCTCAAGCCTTACCAGATCACCTCCTTGCGCATGGCCCGCACGTTCCAGAACATCCGCCTGTTCGGGGGCATGACCGTGGTGGAGAACATCATGGTCGGCGCCTACACCCGGCTCCGGCAGAAACCCTGGCAGGCCGTCTTCCGCAGCAAGGCCTTCAAGGACGAGGAAGCCGCCGCCGAGTCCCGGGCCACCGAGCTCATGGAGTACGTGGGCCTGAAGAACGTGGGCAACGAGCTGGCCGGCAGCCTCCCGTACGGCGCCCAGCGCCGGGTGGAGATCGCCCGCGCCCTGGCCTCCCAGCCCAGGCTGCTGCTCCTGGACGAACCGGCCGCGGGCATGAACCCGGCCGAGAGCGAGGACGCCATGCACCTGTTCCGGCGCATCCGCGACGAGCTGGGCATCACCATCCTGCTCATCGAGCACGACATGAAGGTGGTCATGAACATTTCCGAGCACATCTACGTGATGGACCACGGCGAGCAGATCGCGGCCGGGACCCCGGCCCAGATCGCCTCCAATACCCAGGTGATCGAGGCCTACCTGGGCAAGGGCGCCGCCAGCACCCAGAACGCCGCGTCGGCGTAAGGAGCAGCCATGAGCGTACTGGAACTGCAAGACGTGCACGCCTACTACGGCAACATCCACGCCCTCATGGGCGTGTCCCTGAGGGTGGAGGAGGGCGAGATCGTGGCCCTCATCGGCGCCAACGGCGCCGGCAAGACCACCACCCTGCGCGCCATCTCCGGCCTGCTCCATCCCCGCAAGGGCAAGGTGCTGCTTCAGGGCCACGACGTGACCCACCTGGCGCCCCATATCGTGCACAAGTACGGCATGGGCATGGTGCCCGAAGGCCGGGGCATCTTCCCGGGCCTCACGGTCACTGAGAACCTGGAGATGGGCGCCTACACCCTGGATGACCAGGTCCAGATCAAGAAGAACCTCGATACCGCCTTCAGCCTGTTCCCACGCCTGCTCGAACGGGCCCAGCAGAAGGGCGGCACCCTCTCGGGCGGCGAGCAGCAGATGCTCGCCACCGCCCGGGGGCTCATGTCCAACCCCAAGATCCTGCTCATGGACGAGCCCTCCATGGGGCTCGCCCCGGTGCTGGTGGACCAGATCTTCGAGATCATCAAGGAGCTGAACGCCCGCGGGACCACCATCCTGCTGGTGGAGCAGAACGCCCTGATGGCGCTGAGCGTGGCCCACCGGGGCTACGTGCTGCAGACCGGCCACATCGTCCTCACCGACACGGGCCCGAACCTGAAGGCCAACGACATGGTCAAGAAAGCGTACCTGGGCATTTGACGAGTCTAAATTCCGGGAGCCGACGGAACGGCGGGAGGACGCGGCGACGCGTGGTCCCGCCGATTTTTCAATTCGACAAGGAGCTGGGCCGATGAGCACCGTGTACGATCTTCTGCTGGAACTGGTCGGGGTCCAAAGCGATACCGGCACCACCCAGGAACTGGCCATGGCCGCTAAGCTGCACGCTCTGATCCTGGGCCAGCCCTACTTCGCCGGGCATCCGGACCAGAGCGGGACGTTCGAGGCCGGGGACGTCCTGGGCCGGCCGGTGGTCTGGGCCCTTCGGCGGGGCACCGGGCGCCGCACCGTGATCCTGGCCGGCCACTACGACGCAGTGGACCTGGAGCCGTACGGCTGGCTCAAGCCCTATGCCCTGGATCCGGCCCAGCTCAGGGCGCACCTGCGCGAAAGCGACATCCAGGATCCCGGCCTGGCCCGGGACCTGGAGGACGAGGCCTGGGGCTTCGGCCGGGGCATGGCGGACATGAAGGCGGGCCTGGCCATCAACCTGGATGCCTTGTTCACCCTCGAGGGGGCGGACGTGAACCTGTTGTTCCTGGCGGTGCCGGACGAGGAGAACATGTCGTCCGGGGCGCTCCAGTCGGTCACCCTGCTGCACCAGCTCAAGGACCGGTTCGGGCTGGACTACCTGGTGCTGCTCCTGACCGAACCCCAGATCCGCACGGCCGCCCCGGCCGGCACGGAACTGCAGGTGACCGGCGGCACCATGGGCAAGATGCTGCCGGTGGTCCTGACCCGGGGAGTGGTGACCCACTCCGCGGAGATCCTCAAGGGCCTGAACGCCTCCTACATGCTCACCGAGATCGTGCGCCGGGTGGAGCTGAACACGGACCTGGTCTCCGAGCACCTGGGCGTGTTCACCCAGCCGCCGACGGTCCAGATCCACCGGGACCTGAAAACCATGTACGACGTGTCGGTGCCCGAATACGCCGCCGCCTGCTTCAATTTCCTCTTCCTCAAGAGCCGGCCGCCGCTGACCCTGCTCCAGGACCTGGAGCGCCTGTGCCGGGAGGCCATGGAGGACGTGCAGAAGCGCTACCAGGCGGCGTTCGACGTCATGGCCGCCAAGGGCTTCATCGCCCCGGGGGAACGCCTCCGGTTCCAGCCGGAAGTGCTGACCCTGGCCCGGCTGGAGAGCCGCCTCCGGGACCGGGACCCGGACTTCGCCGCGTTCAAGGGTGAGACCGCGGCCCGGCTCAAGGCCGACCTGGCCGCCGGCCGCACCAACCTCCCCGGCGCCAGCATCCAGTACCTGAAGGCCCTGGCGGAGAAGGCCCGGCTGGCCGGGCCGACGGTGCTCATCGGCATCTCCCCCCCGTACTACCCGGCCGTGCACCATCCGGACCCGGGCCCGGCGGTGGAGGCCGCCCTGGCGGACCTGGGCGGGTACCTGCGGGACCGGCACGGCATCGAGCTGCGCCGGGTCTCCTACCTGTCCGGGATGACCGACCTGAGCTACACCTCGTCCGAGGATCCGGCCGCCGAGCGCCGCTTCCTGGACAGCCTCGCCCTGCCTCGGGACCTCTACGACGTGCCGGTGGAAGCCATCGCCCAGCTGGACATCCCGGCCTTCCTCATCGGCCCCGCCGGCCGGGACGTGCACAAGCGCGGCGAGCGGGTCTACCTGCCGGACGTGACCACCCACGTGCCGGACCTGATCCGGCGGCTGGTCACCCGGCTGTAAAACCTCGTGGGAAGGCAGGCCTGCGCTGCGGTCAAGGCTCCGCTCTCAGACGACCATCTCCGGCACCCGGTCCGCGACGATCAGCCTCGGCCCGGTCACCGCCTGCACCGCCTCCACGCTCTGCCCCGGCGCCAGTTCCACCAGCTTCAAGCCGTCCGGCACCACGTCGAGCACCGCGCGGTCGGTGATGATGCGGTTCACGCAGGCGACCCCGGTGAGGGGCAGGGTGCATTTCGTCAGGATCTTCTTCTCCCCGTTCTTCGCCACGTGCTCCATGACCACCACCAGGCGCTTGCTGCCGGCGGCCAGGTCCATGGCGCCGCCCATGCCCTTGACCATGGCGCCCGGGATCATCCAGTTGGCCAGGTCGCCCCGTTCGGAGACCTGCATGGCGCCCAGGATGGCCAGGTCGATCTTGCCCGAGCGGATCATGGCGAACGAGTCCGCCGAGGAGAAGAACGCCGCGCCGGGCAGGACGGTCACGGTCTGCTTGCCGGCGTTGATCAGGTCCGGGTCCACCTGGTCCTCGGCGGGAAACGGCCCCAGCCCCAGGATGCCGTTCTCCGACTGGAGCACCACCTCCATCCCCGGCGGGATGGCGTTGGCCACCAGGGTGGGGATGCCGATGCCCAGGTTCACGTAGTAGCCGTCCCGCAGTTCCCGGGCGGCGCGGACCACGAGCTGGTCGCGGGTGAGGGGCATGCTACCTCCTGACGGTGAGCTTCTCGATGCGCTTCTCCCGGGGCGCCACCACCACCCGGTGCACGAACACGCCGGGGGTGTGGACCTGGTCCGGGTCCAGCCCGCCCGCCTCCACCAGCTCCTCCACCTCGGCGATGCACACCTTCCCGGCGGTGGCGGCCATGGGGTTGAAGTTGCGGGCGGTCTTGCGGAACACCAGGTTGCCCAGGCGGTCGGCCTTCCAGGCCGCCACCAGGGCGAAGTCGCCCAGGATGCCCCGCTCCAGCACGTACGGACGGCCGCCGAACTCCCGCACCTCCTTGCCCTCGGCCACCTGGGTGCCATACCCCGCCGGGGTGTAGAAGGCCGGGATGCCGGCGCCCCCGGCCCGCATGCGCTCGGCCAGGGTGCCCTGGGGCACGAACTCCACCTCCAGCTCCCCGGCCAGGAACTGGCGCTCGAACTCGCCGTTCTCGCCCACGTAGCTGGAGATCATCTTGCGGACCTGCCGCCGGCCCAGGAGCAGGCCCAGGCCCCAGTCGTCCACCCCGGCGTTGTTGGACACGCAGGTGAGTTCGCGCACCCCCTTGCGCACCAGGGCGGCGATGAGGTTCTCGGGGATGCCGCACAGGCCGAACCCCCCCACCACCAGAGTGGCCCCGTCCGGAATGTCCTGGACCGCCGCGTCGGCGGACGCCACCACCTTGTCGATCACGTTCCCACCCTCCGGCAACCGCTGGCCACCGGCCAGGATGGCACGGATTATCCCAAGGGTGACCCCAAAAATTCAGGGACGTTTGCCGAACACCAGGTGGTACTGCCGGATCGCCACCGGGTCTCCCTCCCGCTGGATGGGGCCCAGGAAATCGTCGTGGCTGCTTTCGGCGAAGGCCCCGCCCTGGGCCATGTTCCCCAGGATGTAGGCCATGAACTCCTCCTGCCGGTGCTGGACGTAGTGCCGGAACGGCCGGGTCAGGACCCCCAGCAGGGCGCTGTCCAGGGTGGTCCAGGCCTGGAGCTGGCTTTGGAAGCCCTTGGCCCCTTCCCAGTACTTGTAGATCACCACCATCCGCGCGCCCACCGCAAAGGGGTTGCCCATCCGCCCCTTGGCGACCCGGCCATCGATCAGGTAGACCCGCTTCCCGGCCTCCCGGCAGGCCAGGGTGAGGGTGCCCTGCAGGCCGCTGGTGTCGTCGATGAGCAGGCCCCGGGCCGGCAGGGCGAAGGCGTAGAGCCTGGGAACGAACTGGCATTCCCGCCACATGGCCGCCGCCAGGCGGGGATGGTCGAACAGCTTCTCCATGGTCGCCAGGCGCACCTTGGCCGGAGGCGTGGTGGTCTGGAAGGTGAAATCGGGCTTGCGCAGGATCTCCATGGCCGCGATCCGGTCGGGCAGGTTCATGCGCCCCAGCAGGGCCGTCTCGAACACCGGCTGCGCGGGCCTGGCCTTCTCCACCAGCGCCGGCCGGTCCACCGTCTCCCGGCCTCCCGCCACGCGGCCCCACAAGGTTCCGGGAAGGGTCAGGAAGGTCAGCGGCCAAGCCAGATACGAGAATTCCATGGTTAAACCCTAGCCCACCCGGAGGCCCGAATCCAGGTGGACCGTGTCCCCGCCGGGGGCCTGCAAGGTCGGATAATCTTAACGACCCCAACGACTTTGTTCGGAAAATGGGGCAATAATCCGCCCGGGCTGGCGTCCTATCAAGTGGCGGGGCAGGTTTCAGGCCCTGACGTCCATCGGAACTTCCATGAACCAAGGCGACCATCGGCTGCTCGAGATCTTCCAGCGGGAGAAGGCCCGGTTCCTGGCCTTCGCCCGCCGGCAGATCCGGGGCCTCGCCAGCCTGGAGCCGGAGGACCTGGTGGCGGAAGTGTTCAGCACCCTGCTGGACCGGGGCGACCTGGTGGGGGAGGTGGAAAACCTGGCCTCCTACATCTACCGTTCCCTGGGCAACCGGATCCAGGATGCCCGCCGGCGGCAGGGGCCCGGCCCCGCCGGCCTGGATCCGGACCTCCTGCCCGATCCGGCCCAGGATCCGCACCAGGCGTACCAGGCCCGGCAGGTGCGGGAACGGCTGGGACGGGCCATGGCCCGCCTGAGCCCCCGGGAGCGCGCCGTGTGGCTGGCCACGGAAGTGCACGGGGAGCGTTTCCAGGACCTGGCCGCCCGCTGGGGCGAACCGGTGGGCACCCTCCTCTCCCGCAAGAGCCGCGCCGCCGCCAAACTGCGCCGCCACCTCGCCGACCTGCATCCCACCCGGAGCTGACCCATGAACTGTTGCTGCCCGTTTTCTTCCCCCCGTTCCCGCGCCGGCCGCATCGCCGGGCGCATCCTGCTGGCCATCCTGGTGGGCCTGGCCCTGGCCGTGGTGTTCGGCGCCGCGGTCATGTGGCTGTGGAACGCCACCCTGCCCGGACTGTTCGGGTTCCGCGCCATCCGCTTCGGCCAGGCCATCGCCCTGGTGATCCTGGCGCGGCTCCTGTTCGGGCGCTTCGGCTGCCACCACCGGGGCCGGCATTGGCGCCGGTGGCACCGGGAGGGCCGCTGGGGGTGCGAGCCCAGGGAGTCCCAGGCCGGACCAGGCCCGGAGACGCCCGAGTCCCATTGATCCGAGGCGACCGCAGGGACCCGGACGCCCACAAAACTCGCCATTTCGAATATTTCGGATTTCTTGATCGACAAATATTAATTTTCAAATAGGATCGTCGCCAACCATCTCGGAGTCAGCCCATGGCGAGTGACGAATCCCGGCTTCAGGGCCAAGAGGGACGGCCCTCCGCACCGCCCCTCAGCGAATTCCAGCAGGCGGCCATCCTGCGCCTGCAGAAGGACGAGAGCATCATACCCGCGCCCATCTGGTTGGCCCGCCAGGCCCACCTGCCCAACGACGCCATCGAACGGGCCCACGCGGAGCGCGATCCGGACGGGTTCTGGGCCGAGCGGGCGCGGCTGGTGGAGTGGATGGAGCCGTTCCAGGAGGTTAGCCGCTTCGATCCGCCCCGGCACCAGTGGTTCGTGGGCGGCAAGCTCAACGTCACGGTGAACTGCATCGACCGCCACGTGTACTCGGAGCGGCGCAACAAGGCCGCGCTCATCTGGGTGGGCGAGGACGGGGAGGAGCACGCCTACACCTACGGGCGGCTCTACCGGGAGGTGAACCGCCTGGCCAACACCCTGAAGCGCCTGGGGCTGGGCCGGGGCGACCGGGCGATCATCTACATGCCCCTCACCCCCGAGGGGGTGATCTCCATGCTGGCCTGCGCCCGCATCGGCGCCATCCACTCGGTGGTCTACGCCGGCATGGGCACCCAGGCCCTGCGGGCGCGCATCGAGGATTGCCGGGCGCGCATCGTCATCTGCAGCGACTTCACTTTCCGCCGGGGGCGCAAGGTGCCGCTCAAGCCCACGGTGGACGAGGCGGTGCGGGACCTGATCTTCGTGGAGCACATCATCGTGCACCGGCGCGGCTCCCGGCCCGGGGACGAGCCGTACAGCTTCGAGTCCGACCGGGAGCACGACTTCTACGACATCCAGGAGGCCAGGGAGATCCATTGCCCGCCCGAGAGCATGGATGCGGAGGACCCCCTGTTCATCCTCTACACCTCCGGCACCACCGGGACCCCCAAGGGCGTGGTGCACACCACCGGCGGCTACCTGGTGGGGGTCACCTACCTGGCCCGGGCCTTCTACCAGATCACCGACCGGGACATCTTCTGGAGCACCTCGGACATCGGCTGGATCGTGGGGCACTCCTTCATCGTCTACGGGCCGCTGTCCTGCGGCGCGACCGTGTTCTGCCGGGAGGGCGTGCCGGACTACCCCAGCCCCGAGGTGACCTGGGAGCTGTGCGAGCGGTTCGGGGTCAACCTCATGTTCACCGCGCCCACCGCCGTGCGCATGTGGATGAGCCACGGCAACCAGGCGCCGGCCAAGTACGACCTGTCGCGCCTGCGCCTGATCGCCTGCGCCGGCGAGCCCCTCAACCCCGAAGCCCACGCCTGGGCCCAGCAGAACCTGGCCGGGCAGGGCGACGGCATGGTGGTGGACAACTGGTGGCAGACCGAGATCGCCGCCCCGGTGCTGGGCACCCTGCCCACCTTCGACGCCCGTCCAGGCAAGGTGGGCAAGGCCATGCCCGGAGTGGACGCGGACGTGGTGGACCCCCAGGGCCGCCCGGTGCCCGACGGGCACGGCGGGCTCCTGATCCTGCGCAAGCCCCTGCCCTACATGATGCGCACCATCTGGAACGACCATGCCCGCTACGAGCGCTACTGGCAGCAGGTGCCCGGCGGCGTCTACACCGCCGGCGACATCGCCGTGCGCGACCGGGACGGCTACTTCGCCGTGCTGGGGCGGTCCGACGACGTCATGAACGTGGCCGGGCACCGCATCGGCACCGCCGACGTGGAAGGGGCCCTGGTGCGCCATCCGGCGGTGGCCGAGGCGGCGGTCATCGGCCTCCCCGATCCCATCAAGGGCGAACGCATCAAGGCGTTCGTGGTGCTGCGGGCCGGGATCGCCCCCGGGCCCGGGCTGGTCGCCTCCCTCAAGGACCACGTGCGCCAGGACCTGGGGCCCATCGCCACCCCGGCGGACATCGAGATCCGGACCGCCCTGCCCAAGACCCGCTCCGGCAAGATCGTCCGCCGCTACCTCAAGGCGGTGGAAATGGGCGAAGACCCCGGCGACCTCTCCACCCTGGCCGACTGATACCTTAACCATTTCAAAATTGAATCTTGATTTGGTAAGAAGGTCGCCTCATCATGCTTCCGATGATCGAACGCGACCTGAAACAGCCCCTCCTCCGCTGGGCCGGTTCCTACCCGGTCGTGACGCTGACTGGCCCCAGACAGTCAGGGAAGACCACCTTGTGCCGTGCGGCGTTCCCGGATAAACCCTACCGCAGCCTCGAGCCCCTTGAACAACGCTCTTTCGCTCGGGAAGACCCCAAGGGGTTCCTGGCGGAGTTCCCTGGTGGCGCAATCCTGGACGAGGTTCAACGCGCACCCGATCTGCTCAGCTACATCCAGGATCTGGTGGACCAGGATCCTCGGGCCGGTCGTTTCATCCTGACCGGTTCCCAGCATTTTGGCTTGAGCGAGGGGATCAGCCAGTCCCTGGCCGGACGGACCGCTGTGCTCCACCTTCTGCCTCCCTCCCTGGGCGAACTTCGGCGTTTCCCGCATGCGCCCAGGGAACTGTTCTCCGTGCTTCATGCCGGTGCCTACCCACGTATCCATGACCAAGGCATTCCCCCCGACCGCTGGCTGGCCGATTACCTCGCCACCTACGTCCAGCGGGACGTGCGCATGGTTTTGAACGTCGGGGACCTGGAGACCTTCATAGGATTCCTGCGCCTTTGCGCCGGGAGCGCCGGACAGGAGCTGAATTTGTCCCGGCTGGGCACGGATGCGGGCATTTCCCAGCCGACCGCCAAGGCCTGGCTTTCGGTGCTGGAAGCCAGCTTCGTGGTTTTCCGGGCCCCCGCCTGGCATGCCAACCTTCGGAAAAGGCTGGTGAAGTCGCCCAAACTCTATTTCTATGACTCAGGCCTGCTTTGCCATCTCCTCGGCATCCAGGACCCGGGTCAGGTCCGGAGCCATCCCCTCCGCGGAGCCATCTTTGAAAGCTGGGTGGCATCAGAGGTGATGAAGCAGCGCTTCCACCGAGGCCTGCAACCAAAGGTATTCCATTTTCGCGAAGTCTCGGGCACCGAGGTGGACCTCCTGGTCCAGGACGGCATGGAGATCCTTCTGGTGGAGGCCAAATCCGGCCAGACCATGGTCAGCGGTTTCCTCGACCCGTTGCGCCAGGTGCTGGAGCCTCTTCGCGAGGCCCAGCCGGGAACCCGGGTCCTCCCAGTAGTCCTGTACGGCGGCGACCAGAGGCAGAAACGCCAGGAGTTCAGAGTCCTGCCGTGGAACGGAATCGAGGAGCTTGCGCCGGGAAAGGATTAGCGGCCTGCCCTGGACGTGGTGCCTACTGGGTTGGGCAACGAGCACCCCACAGGCTTGGATGGTGATGGCGCTGGTATGCGGTGGGCGTCCAGCGTTCCCACCGCGAGGTGATCACCGTCGGCTGGGTGGCGTGCCAAGGTGGCCGGCGTTGCTACGTAGAGGGATGGTTCGCTGCAGCCGCGGCCAGGTCCAGGGCCACCTGCACCACGGGTGCGGTGCCGTAGGTCACTGCCGGGTGCTCCGCCGCCTGGCCCACCAGGATGCGAAGGGCTGGACCTTGGACTGGCTGGCCACATCGACCACGGGGTCGGAGCAACGCTGGCTGGCGTAGCGGCCGTTGCCATTTGGGACCACGGTGACTTTCGCGTGGTTGAGGGTCGAGGACCGCGTGACCCCTTGGCCCGGAGGCGCCGGCGGGAGCCATCAGGTCAAGCACCAGGTTCGTGCCGGTGGATAGCGGAGTCGGCGCCAGCTGCCACTGGGTGGTGTCGGCGGCCGGGCCGGAGTAGCTGAGCGTGGTGGCCGGCGGGACCGGCGGGAGCGGGGGCGCCTCCGCCGCCTCCGCCGCCCCCGCAGGCGAGGGTGCGAGAGCCAACCCTGCCAAGAAAAGAAACTGGCAAGGTATTTCAATTGGTCCACCCCAGTCTCTAGCAGGAGATTCCAGGTCCGCGGGCCCCACCCTGAGGCCCTCCAGGTCGAGCGATGGGTCGGGGTCGCCGTAATGGCCCAGCAGGTCGAGCACATCCAGGCCGCGGGGGTGTCGAATCGGCCGCGAGCACGCTGGCGTCGTGAACGTTGACTGACATGGCGGCGAAGACGGGGATGCCCCGGGGCGCTGGCGGCCTCGCCGGTGACGGTGTAGACGCCGGCGTGGTGGCCGTGAAGGTGGCGCTGGTGGCGGGACTAACGGGGTGACGGTGCCGCCTGGCGTGTTCCAAGCGACTGTGGTGGCCGGGTTGGGGCTCGCCCACGCGGCGCTGAACGTCGCGGGCGTCCGGTCAGAAGCCCCACCGGCGTGGGGGACGCGGTGGCTGAGCACTCCGCCCCAGTCGTCCACCAGGGCATGGGCGTTCACGGAACCCAGGCCGGTGATCTGGTCATAGCCGGTGCCGGCCATGAACCCCGCAACCCCCGGCATGGTGTTGCTGCCCGGGTGATGTCGTGGAAGGCCGCGGGGCGCCGTGTGCCGCCGGTGTACTGGTTGTTGGCCAGCGGGTAGAGGATGGCGTTGGCGTTGCCCTGAAACTGCCCGGTGAGTTGATCACCAGGGCCATCAGTCCAGCGAAGGCGGGGTGGAGCAGAGGTGCCGTCCGAACCCCGCAGAGGGTCCCCACATGGTTGCCGTTGTCGTCGGCTGCGGGGTCCCGACCTGGTAACCATTGGTATAGAGAATGTAGCCGTCGTGGGAGGCGGCGGCCAGGGCGACATCCGGCACAGCCCGGTAGCCGTCGGCGGGCACGCCGAGGGCTGCTTGCCAGGAGGGCTTGTGGTTGTAGATGGCGACTTCCCGCCGCCGGTGGCCAGGAGGTCCGAGCCCCCCGACACGCTGCCGCTCTCGTTCCATGCCACTTCGGGAATATAGCTCAGGGCGGAAGCGTAGTAAGGTGCTGTTGTCTGCGTAGGCAGCCCAGTAGCTCCCGGTGCCTTCGTTGAACCCGGTGCCGCCCACGGCGACGTTGTAGGGGGTGGAAGCCAGCCCGCTGAACGCCTTGGCCGGAAGTGCCGTTGGTGTCGGGGGAGTCGCAACCGTCGGCGCCGCTGTCCCCCGACGCCACAAGGACGGTGATACCTTTCGCGGCGGCCTGGGACCACAAGGAACTGTAGAACCGCTGCACGGTGGTGGTGAAGGTTCGGCGGCACTCTGGGCTTCACAAACCGAGAAACTCATGCTCATGATCGGGGCGTCGGATCGAGGGTATCCACGATGTACTGGGCAGAAAGGTCGGCCCCGTCGGTGGAACTCCCGTGGTCTTGGAAGTGACGAAATCGATGTTGGCGCCTTTGGCGACGGCGCCGGACCATTCCACATCCAGGTCAGCCTCCGTATCCTCATCGGCACCGTAATCCCCGGATCCGTGGTGGGGATCGTGATGGTCGGAGCGTTGGTCGGCAGGCCAAAGAGCGTGCGGAACGTGTTCCAGTTGGTGACCGCGCCGGGGTAATTGGTCCGGCCCGCGATGGCGATGGTCACCCCGCCCGACCAGGCCAGCATTGTAGAGCGGGTTCAGATCGTAGATCGTGGCGAAGTCGCCCGGGGCGAGCCAATGGCACCATCGCATCGGTGTCGGGTGGACCCGGCTGGCCGGCCTCTTCAGGGAGTGTTTGCGTCCGTGGTGTGCATCGCCTGCCGGGGAATGTTGTTCGAGCGAGACGACCCCGGCCACCAGTCGGGCCAGCGCGGCCGGGATGCTGGGATCGGCGGCGTTGGCGTGGCGCAATTGGCCGTGGATCCGGTAGTCCATGATGGGGGTGCGGAAGGCTTGTTCCACCAAGTCCGCGTTGCCAGAGAACTGGATGGCTCATGCGGCTCCGGGGGCCACGTTGTCGATGGTGAAGCCATGGCTCTGCAACCATCCGCTGACCTGTGCGATCTCGTCAGGAGTCGGTCCGAAAGCTTCGGCGAACTGCCCAGGGGTGAGCCACTGGTGATACCGGGGCGAGACAGGGTTCTGCAGGTCGGCCAGAAATGGTCAAGGCCGGGCTTTGGCCTCGGGGCGCATGCGCATGGCCATGATCAGGTGCTCCATGGGCAGGGCGGAGTCGGCCCGGCCCACCGGCAGCAGGTCCCGCGCCGCCGGGTGCACGTTGCCCGGAAGGGTCACCCACCGGGATGACAGGGCATCGCCGGGCAGGGTCAGGATGGGTGGCGTGCCGGCGCCCTGGGCGGCCAGCGGCACCGCCGCCGCCACCAGAGCAAGGCAGGAACCCCTCCATCCTGACGCCATACACCTGTCCTTTCGGTATCCGCACCCCCGCCGACCGAAGGATCAGGATGCATCAAGGTACAGCCGCCCCGCCGGTCCTGCCAAGGCTTTGCGCAACTACTTGATTGATCCGATCAACTTGGCTGGCTGTTGAAAAAATCCGCCACCAGGCGGAACACCCGCTGGAACGCCGCGTCCACCTCCGCCCGCTGGGGCTCCAGGGCCGGGAAGGGGTTCTCGTGCTGGTGCGGATAGGGCAGGTCCAGGACCTCCACCCGCACCGGGATGTCCCGTCCGGCGCCCTGGAGGGTGTTGACGACCTCATAGGCCGGGACCACCTGGTCCTGGACCAGGGCCACGGCCATCAGGCGCGGCGCCAGACGGCGGAACTGGGCCTCCCGCTCGCCCCGCAGCACCCCGTAGCTGAGCATGCTGTGGAAATGCGTCCCCTCCGGATGCTCCCGGCCCAGGTGGTGGGCCAGGCGCCCATCCCGGCGCAGGTGGCTCTCCAGGTGCTCCACCAGGCAGGAATACAGGGCCACGTTGGCTTCGCTGTCCAGGATGTACTTGGTGACCGGGGACATGCGGTTGAACACGGCGCCGCCGCAGAACATGGCCAGGCGGGACCGCCCGAGCAGCCCGTCCGGATCGGCCATCAGGAGGATCTGGGCCAGCAGGCAGCCAATGGAATAGGCCAGGATGTCCACGGCCGCCCCAGGCGCCACCAGGGGATGACGGTCCGCGCGGATGGCGGCCAGCAGCTGCAGCACGTCCCGGTAGGTCTGGAGTCCGGACCAGATGAACCGCTCGGGGCGGGCATGGAGGCGGGTGCTGATGGCCACGTTGGACAAGGACGAGGCGATCACGTCCGGGAACGCCGCCCGCCGTTCCTGGCAGGCCCGGTGCATGGACCGGTGGTCGCTCCAGTGTCCCATCGCGCGGTTCATGTGGAAGGCGGTGGGGAACAGCAGCACCGCCTTGCCGGTGGCCCGGGCCAGGGCATGGGCCCAGGGCAGGTACTTGTCCCAGTCCTTCTCGTTCAGGCCATGGAACAGCAGCAGCATCTCCCGGGCCCGGCCCGCCCCAGTCCCGTGGAAGACCGGGTACTGGAAGACGCGGTTTTCAACCACCTGGGAATCCTGCACGTCCAGCCCGCCCCCTGGAACCGGGCCGCGCGGGGCCGCGGGGCCGGGCCCCCAGGCCTGGTCCCGGTGGTCGGCGCACTGGTACCGGACCTCCCCGGGCAGGATCCTGCCGTTCTCGGAGGCGAACGGCAGGAAGGTGACCTGCAACCCGTCTCCCACGGGGATGGGACCCTGGCCCGGATGCACGGAGGCCTTCAGGTGGTGGTAGAGATCCAGATAATCCATGGCCTTTGGCCCTTGCTCCCGGAACCGCTGGGCGTGCGATGGGCTTATAGTAGCAAGACGAGCAGCTTATGAAGAAGTTCACCCTGCGGACGACCCTCGCCACGCTGGTTTCGGCGGTGATCCTGGTCGCGGCCGTCTCCATCATGACGACCCTGTACCTGGGCATCCGGAAGGCCATGTACCAGGCCACCCACGAGATGATGGGCCAGATCACCCACGCGGTTGGCGACAAGCTGACCCAGCGCCTGTTCCGGGTGGAGCGCCTGAACACGCTCATCGGCGAGTTGGTCCGGGGCGGCACGCTGGACCCGGCCGATGGGGCGAAGTTCACCGGCTTCCTGGCCGACACGGTGACCGCCAATCCCGCCATCACCCTCATCGACTGCGGCCTGCCCTCGGGCGACAAGTTCCAGGCCCTGCGCATGCCCGACGGCTCCGTCTCCAGGCGCCTGGTGCACCGCACGCCCCGGGGGGTGGTCTCCACCTGGGAGCACCAGAACCCCGCCTACGCAGCCACCGAAAAAGGCGGCGTGGAGGACCTGGCCACCGGCTACGACCCCCGCCGGCGGCCCTGGTACACGGCCGCCCTGCAGGCCGGGAAGCGGGTCTGGACCGGCCTCTACTCCAGCCGCGCCGGGCTGAACTACTCCAACGCCAACCCGGTGTACGACGCCCGGGGCCGCCTGCTGTGCGTGCTGGCCATCGACATGCGGCTGGAGGACCTGTCCCAGTTCATGCAGCGCCTGCGGGTGGGCAGGAGCGGCAAGCCGTTCATCCTGGACCCGGGCTTCCGCGTGGTGGCCATGCCCCTGGACCCGGCCCGGGGCCTGGACGAACTGGTGCAGAAGGTCACCACCGGAGGCGGGACCGAGTATGCCCTGCGGGACCCGGCCGAGCTCCCGGACCCGGACGTGCGCCAGGCGGCGCTGGCCTACCGGTCGGACCCCAGGACCCGGGACCATGGCTACCAGACCCTCCGGACTCCGGACGGACGGCGGCTCCTGGCCTCCTACGAGCCGGAGCCCAAGTACAAGTTCACTTTCGGCGTGGTGGTGCCCGAGGAGGAGGTCCTCAGCTCCATCAAGCGCGACCTGCGCGCCTCCATCCTGTTCACCGCCCTGTTCCTGCTGGTGGCCCTGGGGGCCGCGTTCGGGATCGCCCGCTCCATCTCCAGGCCCCTGGCCACCCTCGCCGGACAGGTGGACCGGATCCGCCGGCTGGACCTGGGGGACGCGCCGGGCGTGCGCACCGCCATCCTGGAGGTGGCGCTCATCGACGACTCGGTCCAGAACATGCGCAAGGGCCTGCGGTCCTTCAAGAAGTACGTGCCCGCCGAGGTGGTGACCCGGCTCCTGCACCTGCAGAAGGAGGCGGTGATCGAAGGGGAGCGGCGCGAGCTGACCATCTTCTTCTCGGACATCGCCGACTTCACCCGCATCTCCGAGAGCCTGAGCGCCGAGGCGCTGGTGGCGCAGATGGGGACCTACCTGGAGGACATCACCCGCGCCCTCCTGGCCGGCGCGGGCACCGTGGACAAGTTCATCGGCGACTCGGTCATGGCCTTCTGGGGCGCCCCCAGCCCCCTGCCGGACCACGCGGAACGGGCCTGCCGGACCGCCCTCCTGGCCCAGGCCAGCATCCGGCGCCTGAACCAGGCCTGGGTGGAACAAGGGCAAGAGCCGCTGCACACCCGCATGGGCATCCACACCGGCGAGGCCATCGTCGGCAACGTCGGGTTCGAGGGCCGCATGAACTACACCGTCATCGGCGACAGCGTGAACCTGGCCAGCCGCCTGGAGGGCCTGAACAAGGTCTACGGCACCCGCATCCTCATCAGCGAATCCACTCTGTCGGCGGCGGGCGGCGCCGTGGTGGCCCGGGTGGTGGACCTGGTCACGGTCAAGGGCAAGGACCGCCCCATAGGCGTCTACGAGCTGCTGGCCATGCGCGGAGAGGCCACCGGGGACCAGCTGCTCAAGGCGGGCCGCTCCGCCCAGGCCTTCGAGCACTACCGCGCCCAGCGCTGGGCCCGGGCCCTGGCCGTCCTCCAGGACCAGCCCGGGGAGGCGGACGGGCCGGACCAGGTGCTCATGGAGCGCTGCCGGCGCTACCTGGCCGAGCCTCCGGATGCGGACTGGGACGGGGTGACCCGGCACCACGAAAAATAGCGTCACCGGCCGCGCAGAAAAGCCCGCAGGGCCGGGATAATGGAGTGTCCCCCTCTTAACAGGAGCGCTTCCATGGACTATGTGAACCTCGGCCGCACCGGCCTCAAGGTTTCCCGCATCTGCCTCGGCTGCATGACCTACGGCCTCGCCCCCAGCGGGGCGGTCACCGGCACGCGCCACGCGTGGTCCCTGGACGAGGCGGCAAGCCAGCCGTTCCTCCGCCAGGCGCTGGACCTGGGCATCAACTTCTTCGACACCGCCAACGTCTATTCCACCGGCGCCAGCGAGGAAGTGCTGGGGCGGTTCCTCAAGGCCAACGTGCGCCGGGAGGCGGTGGTGGTGGCCACCAAGGTGCACGGAACCATGCGCGACGAGCCCAACGGCCGCGGGCTTTCCCGCAAGGCCATCCTGTTCGAGCTGGACGCCAGCCTGCGCCGCCTGGGCATGGACTACGTGGACCTGTACCAGATCCACCGCTGGGACGACAGCACCCCCGCCGAGGAGACCCTGGAGGCCCTGCACGACGCGGTGAAGTCCGGGAAGGTGCGCTACCTCGGCGCCTCCTCCATGTACGCCTGGCAGTTCGCCAAGGCCCTGTACCTGGCCGACCGCCACGGCTGGACCCGGTTCGTGTCCATGCAGAACCACTACAACCTGCTGTACCGGGAAGAGGAGCGGGAGATGCTGCCCCTGTGCCGGGCGGAGGGCATCGGCGTCATCCCCTGGAGCCCCCTGGCCCGGGGCCGCCTGGCCCGCCCCTGGCAGGAAGGCGCCACCCGGCGCCTCGAGACGGACCACTACGGCCGGAGCCTGTATGCCTCCACCGAGGATGCGGACCGCAAGGTGGTGGACCGCCTCGGGGAGGTGGCCGCCGCCCGGGGCGTGCCCCAGGCCCAGGCGGCCCTGGCCTGGATGCTGGCCAGGGGCGTCACGGCGCCCATCGTCGGCGCCACCCAGCCCCACCACCTGGCGGACGCGGCGGCCGCCGTGTCCCTGAGCCTCACGCCCGAGGAGATGGCGGCCCTGGAAGAGCCGTACGTGCCGCACCCGGTGCTGGGGGTGCAGCCGTGAACGGCGCCGAAGCTCTCGTCCGCACGTTCCTGGCCTGCGGGGTGGACACCTGCTTCGCCAACCCCGGCACCAGCGAGATGCATTTCGTGGCGGCCCTGGACCGGATCCCGGGCATGCACTGCGTCCTGGGCCTGTTCGAGGGGGTGGTGACCGGCGCCGCGGACGGCTATGGGCGCATGGCCGGCAAGCCCGCGGTCACCCTGCTCCACTGCGGGCCGGGCCTGGCCAACGGCCTGGCCAACCTGCACAATGCTCGCCGGGCCCGGACCCCCATCGTCAACCTGGTGGGGGACCAGGCCACCTGCCACCGGGCCCTGGACGCCCCCCTGACCGCCGACATCGACAGCTGGGCCCGCCCGGTCTCCGCCTGGACCCGCTCCGCCGCCGACCCCCTCACCGCCGGCGCCGACGGCGCCGCGGCGGTGGCCGCCGCCCGGGCCGCGAGCGGGATCGCCACCCTCATCCTGCCTTCGGACACGGGCTGGGGCGAAGGGGGCGTGCCGGCCGGGCCGCTGCCCCCCAGTCCCGCGCCGCGGGTGGACGAGGCGGCCCTGGAGCACGCGGTCCGGATCCTGAAGTCCGGGGAACCCGCCGCGCTCCTCCTGGGCGGCCAGGCCCTGCGGGAGCGCGCCGCCCACGCCGCCGGCCGGGTGGCCGCGGCCTGCGGGGCTGCCCTCATCGCCCCCCAGTCCATCGCACGCATGGAGCGTGGGCGCGGGCGCACCTACGTCCAGCGCCTGCCCTACCAGGTGGACCAGGCGATGGCCGCCCTGGCCCCCTTCCGGCACCTGATCCTGGTGGGGGCGACCCGCCCGGTGATCTTCTTCGCCTACCCCGGCAAGCCCTCCCGCCCGGAACGTCCGGACGCCCAGGTGCACCTGCTGGCCCTGCCCGGCCACGACTGCCTGGACGCCCTGGAGCGCCTGGGCGAGCGGCTCGGGGCCGCCCCGACGGCGCCCGGAGCGGGCCCGGCGCCGGCGCTCCCCAAGGGCCAGCCCATCTCCCCCGAGTCCGTGGCCCAGACCATCGCCGCCCTGCTCCCGGACCAGGCCATCGTGGTGGACGAGAGCGTCTCCTTCGGCCGGGGCTTCTACCCCGCCGCCCGGAACGCCGCCCCCCACGACTGGCTGCAGCTGGCCGGCGGCGCCATCGGCGAAGGCCTGCCCATGGCCACCGGCGCCGCCCTGGCCGCCCCCGGCCGGCGGGTGGTGAGCCTGGAGGCGGACGGCTCCGCCCTGTACACCGTGCAGGCCCTCTGGACCCAGGCCCGGGAGCGCCTGGACGTGACCACCGTGATCCTGGCCAACCGCAAGTACGCCATCCTCCAGAGCGAACTGGCCGCCCTGGGGGCCGTCGCCGGACCCACCGCCCAGGCCATGCTGGACCTGGGTTCGCCCAGCCTCGACTGGGTCGCCCTGGCGGCCGGCTTCGGGGTGGACGCGGCCCGGGCGGACACCCCGGAGCGGCTGGGCGCGTTGTTCCAGCAGGCCAACGCCCGGCCTGGGCCGTTCCTGATCGAGTTGGCGATACCTTGACACGGGAGGGGTTGGTGTAACAAATATTTTATATGACGCATCCCTGAGGAGGCGTTCCGGGGTCCGGAGCCAAGGGGGGTGATCCATGGGAATTCTGAAACAGTCGTTGGTTGCATGCTTCACGCTCGGAGCCACGGTCCTTCCGTCCCAGGCCCAGCCGCTGCCGTCCGCCGATACCGTGCGGGCCATGGTGAAGCTTGGCCTTGCCGGCGGCCATCTGCAGCGCGAGCGCGGGGGGCGTTTCACCTTCCCCGGTTGGCGCTTCAAGCCGGACCAGCTGGTGCTGGAGCGCGATGGCAAGCCTGAACCCGCGGCAGAGCGAAGGGTCCCCCCTGCCCCGTAAGACTCCGGCCCGGGGGCGAACCTGCTCCAACGCCCGCATTCGACCTGCAAGGACGCCGTGCTGGAACGTTTTGACGAACTTCGCGCCCTGCTCGGCGTCCAGGAAGCTCCGGAGCCCCCGGGTCAACTCCAGGAGGCCGAAGCTCCTCGCTGACTAGCGGATGTCGCCCACCACCGGCACCCACTGCTCCTCGCCGGCGATCCGGGCCGCCTCCAGTTCCTCCCGGGTGGGGAACCAGGCCGGCACGCCCCTCGGGACCGGCGCCAGCAGGGCCAGGAGCTCGTCGGACAGCACGTGGCGACGGACCAGGTCGTCCAGCCGGATCGGATGGGCGTGGCCCTTGAGCAGGAGGGTCTGGCCCTCGTCCGAGAGCAGGAACTCCGCGAACAGCCTGGCGGCGTTGGGGTGCTGGGCACAGGTGCTGATGCCCAGGCCCTGGACGCCGGCCACCGCGCCGCTCGCGGGGATGACGGTGGCGTAGGCCGGGCCGTACTTGTCCTGGTCGGTCATGGCGTTGAAGTCCCAGGTCGCGACGATGGGGGTGTCCCCCGAACGCACCGTGCCCCAGAAGCCGATGATCGGCACCAGGTTGCCGAGTTCGTAGAGCCTGGAGAAGAACTCCAGCCCGGACCTGGGGTCGCCCAGCCCGCCGCTGGTGGCCCGTCCCGCCGCGTCCAGCGACACCAGGGCCTCCAGGCTGCCCCGGCGCGGATTGCCGCCCAGGGCGAACTGGCCCTGGTATTCGGTCCGGAACAGGTCGTCCCAGTCCGCGGGGGTCCACTTGACCAGGTCGGTGCGCACCTCGAACGCCAGGTTGCCGTAGAACTGGCCGAACCAGTACCCGTCCGGGTCCTTGAGTTCGTCGGGGATGGAGTCCCAGGTCTGGACCTTGTACGGCGCCGCGAACCCGCTGGCCTTCAGCGCCGGTCCGGAGGCCATGTCCACCGTCACCAGGTCCGGGGCCAGCGACAGGCTGCCCTGGCCGTAACTGTTGTCCCGGATCGCCTCCAGCTGCTCGGACGGGGTGAGGTCGAATTCCAGCTGCCTGATGACGATGCCGTAGCGCGCCGAGAAGGTGTCGAAGATCTCCCCGTAGTTGGCCCAGCGCCGCAGGCAGCCGGCGACCGCCAGCGCCCCTTCCGCCTGGGCGGCCTGCACCAGCTCCTCCAGTCCCGCGGGCGCCTGGGCGGCCTCGGGGGCCGGCGTCTCCTCCTGGGCCGCCCCGGGCACCGGGGCCAGCGCCACGGCGGCCACCAGGGCGAGCAACGCATGCCTGCAGGTCCTGCCCCTCATGGCGGCCCCCTCTTGCGGGCCCGCCTTGAGGAGGCGGGCTGCGCCTGGAGATCATCGCTGGGGAGCATAATGCCGCCAGTAAGTGTGTCAAGGAGAGCAGTTCGAAGAACGCTGCGAATCAACCGGGCGGCATGCTGCCTGGCCGTGCCGGGTCAAGGCCCTGCGTCCGCACCCGCCAGGGCCGCCTCGATGGCCTGGACCAGTTCGGGGCTGCCGGGTTCCACGCTGCTGGGAAAGGCTTGGATCACTTCCCCGTCCTTCCCCACGAGGTACTTGGTGAAGTTCCACTTGGGCACGCCGGGCCCCTCGGCGAGGAAGGCGAACACGGGGCACTGCCCGGCCCCTTTCACCTCCACCTTTTCCGAAAGGGGAAAGGTGACGTGGTACCGGGTGGAGCAGAAGGCCTGGATGGCTTCGGGGCCGCCCGGCTCCTGGCCGCCGAACTGGTTGCAGGGAAATCCGATCACGGCGAACCCCCTGGGCCCGTAGGTGGCATGGAGCCGCTCCAGGCCCTCGTACTGGGGCGTGTAGCCGCATTCGCTGGCCACGTTCACCGCCAGCACCACCTTGCCCCGGAAGGCCGAAAGCGGCATGGCCTTGCCGTCCAGGGCATTAAGGGAAAGATCATAGAGGGACATGGGAGCCTTTCCAGGGGTGCCGGACCGGCCGGCGGGGTGAGGGTCATGGCCATTGGACGCCTCCCGCCCGCCCGCCGTGACAGTACAAGCCATTCAAGGGTTGAGGCTTCCGTCGATCTCCCGCGCCCTGGCCTCCGGGACCCCGGCCAGCTCCGCGAACTCCAGCCAGCGCTCCACCCGGTCGCGCACCTCGGCCATGACCGCCCGGGCTGCGTCCCGGTCAATGCCGCTGGCCCGGGCCAGGGCCAGGATGTGAGTGGCGCCGGGCGCCCTGCCTTCCCCGCCCAGGGTCATGGCGTGCTCCCCACCCGGGCCCGGGCTGAAGGAAAGGTCGAAAGCGGGCGACAAGGACCACACCCCGCAGGTGTCATCCAGGAGGAAGGCGAAGTTCTTGGCGTGGTCGTCCCGGTTGCGGGCGAACACGTTGAAGACCATCAAGCGGAACGTCTTCAGCACTTCGCCCTGGTGCCGGGTGAGCACCGCAGTGGCCTTCAGCAGATCCTGGTAATCACAGGAGGGGATCCTGAAATTGGTCTGGATGAGGTTGCCGAAGGAATGGAAATGAAACCGCCGGTTGCGGGCGCGGTCGAAGCGCTTGGCCCCGAAGTAGCGGCCTCCTTCGGGTGTCTCGAACAAGCGGGTCGGTGGCATGGCCACGCCGGCCGCCCTGGCCATGAGCGAATAGGCATACTCCACGGCCCCGGCCTCAGGGGTGTCCTCCCGGGCGGGGAATTTGACCAGCCAAGGTTCAAACCCTTCGGGAAGGTCCCCGTCTCCGGAACGGAGTTCGTCCCGGGCCGGATCGAACCCCACCAGCACCTTGGGCCGGGCTCCCCCGGGGGAACCGCCCGCCCGCAACAATTGCGGCAAAACAACGCTGGTCCGCCCCTCAAGCAGGTCCCGGGATTGGCGGGCCAATGCTTCGAGCTCGAAGGGACCGCCCGGGTCCCCGCCGGGTCCGGCCGGGGGGTGGTAGGTGAGCGCGCCCATGGTGCGGGTCCCGAGCCAGGCCAGGCGTTCCAGCACATCCAGACTGCCGGGTTCGCGCCCCAGGCTGCGGAAATGCCGGTCCATCAACAGCAGTCCCCAGCCATCCGGAAGCGAATCGTCGAACAGGCCCGGCAGGGGCCCGAAGGCGCGGTCCTGGTGCTCGAACAAGCCTCCGGCGAAGGGCAGGCGGAACGGGGAGAGGCTGAAGCCGGTCTTCAGCCAGTCTTCCGCGTACTGGAAGTAGGTCCGGCCTCTCTGATGGACCAAAGTCCCCACGGGTCGGGAGCTTTCCGATGGGCTGGTGGTGAACCGGACTTCCAGGGAATTCATGACCGCCCCCGTTTCCGGACCGGCCGGTCTTCCCGCGCTTTCAGCTCCGCCAAAGTGGTCGCCTCGGGCAGGTGCAGAACACGGGCGAAATCCTCCAGCCGGCCCAGGGCGAAGGCGACCCGAAGCAGCAGTTCCACCGAAGCGGCGCCAGTGGTTTCGAACCGCTTGAGGGAGGCCTTGGAGACCCCGGCCCGGAGGGCCAGGGTCTCCCGGGTCCACGCCTTGAGCAGGCGCAAGGCCTTGGCACGGTCCGCCAGGGAGCGGCCGGCTTCTACGGGGGTCTGCATGGAGACTAGAGGTGATTCCATCTTATAGATAAGATAGTATCCCTAAGATCGATCATCAAGATTTAAAAGATAAAATAAAGTCCTTTGAATAAAGCAGATTCCGGGGAGCCGGTCAGAACCTTTGTAAATGAGCCCCTCCCGAAGGACAATGGAGCATCGCGATCAACCTGGAAATCTTCAAACAGCATTTGAAAGGCCCGGAAAAACCGGAACCCTGCCGTGCCAGGATGGCCTTCTGCGGCAGCTGTCCAGCGCCCTGGTGGAAGTTGCAATGGTTGCATTACTTACCTGCCAACCCCCAAGGGAATGTATGCGGATGTTGGTTGCAATTGCGCTCACCTTGCTCCTGGGCGCATCGCCCAGTTGGAGCAGAGGGAGCCAGCCTTCGGTGCGGCCGGGGGGTGCCGGGTCCGCGCAAGGCCCCGCCTTGTTTCTCGGCAACGAGGCCTTGCCTCCGATCAATGTCATGCAGGACGGCCGTCCGGCTGGAGTGATCGTGGATCTGGCCCGTGCTCTCGCCCAGCGCATGCATCGCCGGGTGGAGATCCGCCTGATGAACTGGACGCGGGCCCAGCAGCTCGTCCAGGAAGGCCGGGCGGATGCCCTCCTGCAGATCAATCCCAGCCCGGAACGGCAGGAAGTGCTCGATTTCTCGGCGCCCTTGCTGACCTCGGAGTTCACCATTTTCACCACCTCGAAACACGTGGGTGTCGCGTCCATCCGCTACGGGCTCTACATGCTCGACCATGCTCCCGACGGCAGCGAACCGGCTTTGCGCGCCAAGCCATCGCCCTGACCGGCTATACCCAGCCTGATGACCGGGCGAAGGCCCGGGAGGCGGGGTTCGACGCCCACCTGGCCAAGCCCCTGGACCTGGACAAACTCGGCCGGGTCCTGGAGGAAGACGCCGCCAAGGCCGAACCCATGGGCTAATGCATCACCAGGCTGTTCACATAGGGGATGGTCAAGGGTCCATAGGGAAGCACGGCCACCCGGGCCTGGGGCCCGGCCTGTTCGATCCGCTCGGCCAGGGTCCTGGCCAGGTCGTGGGCGGGCATGAGCTTGGCCTTTCTCACCGTCGCGTCGTCCAGCAGGGAATGCAGGTAGCAGTCGGCCTTGAGCTGGATGATCGCCTGCACCTGGACCTCCCACTGGTCGAACATGCTGAAGGAGGGGTCCTGGATCATGTCCAGCAGCTCCCGTGGGGTGTCGCGCATCTGCAGGATCTTGGCGTAGTTGCCGTGGTTGGGCAGGCCGTCGCAGCATTCCGAGGCGGCCAGGATGGCCCCCCCCTGCCGGACGATCTGGGCGGCGGCGCTCATGCCCTTGACGGTCTGGTACAGGTTCTGGTCCAGGGGATACCCGGAGTTGGTGGTGACGACGATGTCGAAGGGCCGGTCCACCCCGTACATGGCGTTCTCCTTGACGAACACGCAACCCTCCCGGTGGGCCTGGATGACGTCCCCCGCGAACACCCCGGTGATCTCCTTCCGGCCGTTGAGGGTCACGTTCAGCATGAACTGGGGCCTGGCCATCAGGCAGTTCTGGGTGGCCGCGTCCTGCAGGATGTTGCCTTCCAGCACGCCCCAGGTGGTGTTGGGATGGCCGATCATGGTGGCGTTGTGGAAATCCAGGATGGTGCTGATGCCGGCGATGCCCGGCTGGATGCCTTTGGGGCCGCCGGAGAACCCGGCGAAGAAGTGCGGTTCGATGAACCCCGTGACGATCCTGAAGTCGGACTCCACGTAGGTCTTGTTGAAGTACACCTCGGACCCGTAGGTGTTGCGGCCCACGCGGACCAGCTTGCCGTCATCGAAGGCGTCGTGGTTCTCCACCTGGATGGTGTCGACGATGTCCCGCCCCAGCATCTGGATCAATTCATCCCGGGAATTGGCGCGATGGCTGCCCAGCCCGTTGATGATCACGAAGCGTTCCTTCGGCACGTGGCTGAGTTCGGCCAGGAGCCACGGCACCAGCTTGTGGTTGGGGGTGGGCCGGGTGATGTCGGAGATGACGATGGCCACCCGGTCGGAGGCCTTGACCATGGCCTTCAGGGGAGGCGTGCCGGTGGGGCGCCGCAGGGCCTCGGCCACAGCGCCGGCTTCGTCGGCCAGGCCGTCCAGGTGCCGGGGTTCGATCACATGGGCATCCTCGGGAACGGCAAGCTCCATCCCGGTCCTGCCATAGGCCAGCTGCACGGTTTTCATGATGCCTCCCCGGTCGCACGGGCGGTCCAGCTCCATGGTAGAGGTTCAGCGGCCTCCTTGCCGCCATTCCCTTCGGGGTTTTTGCGGGTTCCCCGCGCTCTGGATGGCCGTTCCTGGACCGGCAGCCCATCCGGCAGGGTGCTGAACAGCTCTTCCCGCCATTCGCAGGGAGTGGGGACCCCAGCCACTGGCAAAGCTTGTTCACCACCCGGCCGTGCTCGGCCCGGGACAGGTGCCTGAAGTGCGAATGGCTCGATTTTTGACTATTTTCCACCTATCCTGTTGGAGCCTCGGTAGTCCTGCCGCTACCAGGGCAGCGAACCAGAAAGAATGAGACCTTTCATGCGACGCCAGGAAGCCCTCCGGATCCTCCAGAACTCAATGCCAAGGCTGAGGGCATCCTATGGCGTCCAGGACCTGGCGATCTTCGGTTCCGTGGCCAGGGATGAGGCTGGCCCGGAAAGCGACGTGGACATCCTGGTGACCCTTGACCGCGGGGTCGGCCTGATCAAGTTTTCCAGCCTCGCATCCACCCTGGAGGAGTTGCTCGGGTCCAAGGTCGATCTGCTGACCTGGAAATCCCTCAATCCGAGGATCCGGTCATGCGTGGAGAAGGACGTCATCCATGTGGCGTGATCCGGCGCTCTTCCTGCTGGAGATGCAGACCGCGCTCATGGACATCCTGGAATTCACCGAGGGCATGTCCAGGGAGGCGTTTTTTGCCGACAAGAAGGCCAAGCTGGCGGTCATCCGGTGCTTTGAGATCGTGGGCGAGGCGGCAAAAAACCTTCCGGCCGAAGTTCGAGGCATTGAACCCAACCTCGATTGGAAGGGTATCTGCGGGATGCGCGATCGCCTCATCCACAAGTATTTCGGCATCGACGCTGAAGTCGTGTGGGCAGCCGTAGAAGGGGATGTGAAACCCACCCTGGCCTCGGTCGGCCAAATCCTGGCAAGGCTCCCAAGAACCTGACTTGATACATTGTCAAGGCCAGGGCCTGCATCCAGGCCCTACCATGGATCTGCCCACACCCCGGAGCTGCCATGTCCCCCCAGGCCCCTTCGCCCTCCGCGCCCTTGTGCCTGCCCCCGTCCGACCGGGTGGCGCCCGCCTCCTTCCCCATGCCCGCCCAGGCCTGCGACACCCACGCCCACGTCTTCGCCGCCGGCGACGACCATCCCATGGTGCCCGCCCGCAGCTACACTCCGCCGCCGGCGCCCGGGGAGAACTACTTGGCCATGCTGGCGGCCGTCGGCTGCGCCCGGGGCGTGCTGGTCCAGCCCAGCGTCTACGGCACCGACAACCGCTACCTGCTGGAGGTGCTGGGCCGCAGCCCGGACCGGCTGCGGGGGGTGGCGGTGGTCGGCCCCGGCGTCGCCGACCGGGAACTGGAAGCCCTGCACACGGCCGGGGTGCGGGGGGTGCGCATCAACGTCGCCTTCCCAGGCGGGGGCCTCGGCTTCGACGCCATGGAGGCCCTGGCCCGGCGCATCGCCGCCCTGGGCTGGCACCTGCAGTTCCTGCTGGACGGGCGCGACCTGCCCGGGCTCCTGCCGCGCCTGCGCAGGCTGCCCTGCCCGGGGGTCATCGACCACATGGGGCACCTGCCCGCGGCCCTGGGCCTGGGCCATCCGGGCTTCCAGGCGGTGCGCGAACTGGCGGCCGGATGCGGCTGGTACGTGAAGCTGTCCGGCGCCTACCGCCTCAGCGCCGACTTCGACGGCTTCAAGGAGGTCGCCCCCATCGCCCGGGAGCTCATCGCCGCCGCGCCGGAGCGCATGCTGTGGGGCAGCGACTGGCCCCACGTGGCCGTGCCCCGCATCCCCGACACCGGCCGGCTGCGCAACCTGCTCCCGGACTGGGCCCCGGACGAGGGCACCCGCAACCGCATCCTGGTGGACAACCCGGCCCGGCTCTACGGATTCTGAACCGGAACCAGCCGCCGCACCGGGCGGGAGGGCCAGTGCAGGGGCCGGGCTGGGGCATGGTGGTCGCCGGATCGAAGATTTCCCCAGGCCCCGGCGGATTTTTCCCTCATGCCCGGCTCCGATCCCGCCGATAGGACGTGCGGGGACACTGGAGCTTTGCCTGGCCGGGGATCCCCGCATCGCTCACACGTCGAGTCCTTTGCCCGGTGTTCCGCCGCCCCGTCCAGGGGGTGACCCCAGGTGCCCGCCGTCCGGGCCACGGGCGAGCTTCCTGGAGCACCTCCGGGGCCTCAGTCGCCGGGGGAAGTGTTTCGTTCAACGCACTCCGGGACGAAAAGGGAAGCCTTGGCCATCCAGGTGCAGGCGGTCCTCCTCCTCTACGCCTTGAGTTCTGCCGTGAGCCCGGGCGCGGGCGCCCCGTCGCCGCCCCTGCGGGCCCACGGCATCATGCAGCCGGACCCCGTCCGCTTGCGGCGCTGGGAGATGGAGCGCAGGCTGGCGGCGCAGCGGCCCCATGCGCAGCTGCCCCAGGCCCGCCCGGCGGCTGCGCTGGGCGTCAAGGGCGCCCTGGCCGCCCCTTCGGCGTCCTTCACCCTAATCCAGAGCGTGCCCGACTACCTGCTGCGCAACCAGGGCGACTGCGGCAGCTGCTGGGTGTGGGCCTCCACCGCCCTGGCCGAGGTGGCCCTGAACAGCCAGTTCAACATTGTGGACCGGCTTTCGGTGCAGTACTTCCAATCCAACAACACGGCCACCGCCTCCTGCTACGGCGGCAGCCTCACCGAATTCTGCGACTGGTACAACAACAACGGCCAGAGTCAGCCCAATCCGAGCCCCGGCGTCCTGGTGCCCTGGTCCAACCCCCAGGGGGCCTACGCCGACGGGAACATGACCTGGTACCAGCTGCAGAGCACCGTGCCGCCGGGCGGGGTGGGGATGCAGCCCCAGTACTCCGGCCTGGTCCTCCAGCACCAGACCCTGCCGGTGGCGGACTCCGGCGTCACCCAGGAGCAGGCCATCGCCGACATCCAGGCCGCGCTCCTGGACAACCAGGCGGTGGGCTTCTCGTTCTTCACCAATTTCGGCGCCGCCGACGGTTTCGACGCCTTCTGGGACGGCCAGCCGGAGTCGGCGCTGTGGATCAACGACTACGAGGGGGCCGTCGTCACCTACCCCTACTCGGGCTGGGGCGGGCACATGGTGACCCTGGTCGGCTGGGACACCACCGACCCCGATTCCGCCAACTGGTACCTGGATCGTCCTCAACCAGTGGGGGGTCACCGCCACCCGGCCGGACCAGTGCTTCCACATGCCCATGCACATGGACTACGGGGCCACCTACACCATGGTGGACAATCTCGGCAACAGCTATGGCCCCTATTCCTGCTACGGATTCGAGACCCTGACCCTGGCCACCCAGCCGGGCGTCACCTCCCCGGCCGGGCCGCCCGCGGCTCCCGCCGCCACCCTGGCCTTGGCCGCCGGGGCCGGGCCGGCTGGCGGGGTGATGACCCTGGAGCCCGCCATCACGGGGGGGTCGCCGCCCTTCAACTACCAGTGGCAAGTGAACCTGGGCCAGGGCCTGCAGGCGGTGACCGGCGCCACCACCGGCGCCCTGGCCCTGCCGGACGGCGCCTCCCCTGGCCATGGCGTCCTGGACAGCAGCTGGAACGGCGTCCAGGTCGCCCTGGTCCTGAGCAACGCCCTGGGCTCCTCGGTCATCGGCCCGGTGACGGTCCAGGTGGACGGCAGCGTCCAGAACTCCGACAGCGGTTTCGAAAGCGGCCCAGGCACCCAGGCGTGGAGATGGAACGACAGCCCGGCCTGGAACCCGATCGTCACCGGCCTGCCCACCCTCGGCGGGACCTTCTGCGCCGATCTCACCGGGGTCGGGCTTGCGGGCGGCGCCGCCGGCACCCTCACCTCCGCCCTGGTCACCCTGCCCGCGGACCGCACCGTGCCCGTCCTGGCCACCTACTACCTGGACACCCTCACCTGGGACTACGACCCGCTGGTGCGGGCCACCTGCACGGTCCAGGCGGTGGCCGCCTCCGGCCAGGTGCTCGAGGTCCTCAAGACCCACACCAACCAGGACGTGGACCACCTCGGCTACATGCCGGAGAGCTTCGACATCACCGCCCTGAACCAGGGCGGGACCCAGGTGGCCCTGCAGGCGGTGTGGTCCGACCCGGACAGCCTCACCGAGTTCCTCCTGGACGACGTCCAGATCCTCACCGGCACCGGCGGAACCGGCAGCCCGGTCCTGACCGGCTTCACCCCCGCGTCGGGTCCCACCTACACGGAGGTGACCCTCACCGGATCCCGCTTCACCGGCGCCGCCTCGGTGGTGTTCGGCCGGGACCACGCCATCCAGTACTCAGTGGTCAGCGACACCGAGATCACCGCCGTGTTGCCCTGGGACGCGGCCACCGGCCCCATCACCGTGACCACGCCGGGAGGGTCGGCGACCACCCAGGGCTCCTTCTCCGTCACCAGCCCGGTGGCCCCCGCCCTGTCCCAGGTGGCCCCGGCCGCCGCCGGTCCGGGGACCACCGTCACCCTCACCGGCAGCGGCCTGACCACCGTCAACCAGGTCGCCTTCAACGGCGTGCCGGCGGCGGCCTTCACCATGGCCAGCGACACCAGCCTCACCGCCGTGGTCCCTTCCGGGCCGGTTCCGGGCCCCTTACCGTGGTGGATCCGGCCGGTTCCGCCAGCATCCCCTTCACGGTCCTGCCGCCCGCCATCGCCAGCATCGGCTTCTCCGCCACCCCCTTCACGGTGGCCACCTCGCCCACCCTTGCCCAGGTGACCCCGGCCGCCGCCAACCCCGGGGCCACCGTCAGCCTTTCCGGCGGCGGCCTGGTCAAAGGCCGGCTGGAGCACCTACCTGCAGCCGGGCGGGGTGTTCGACCTGGGCGCGGCGCCCCAGGCGCTGGCGGCCGGGCTCCTGCCCGGCGGCGGCCTGCAGGCGGGCCTCTACCAGAAATCCGGCACCGCCACGTTCAGCTCCGCCCCCCTGGCCAGCGTGGCCCTGGACCTGATACCCGATGCGGTCACGGCCGGAACCACCGTGGCCCTGGCGCCCACGGCCGGCCAGCAGGCGGTGTACGTGGACGGTCAGGACCGGGTCCAGCCCCTGCCCGCGGCCATCGGAATCGGAACGCTGGTGGCGTGGTAAGGCTGGCCGGGGCATGCGAGGCCATGGATTTCCTGCCCGCTACTTGGGATCCGATCGGTCCGCCAGGAAGAAAGGAACCGTCGCCATCAGGCAGCCGATGAGACTCACCGGCAGCACGTAATACCAATGGCGGTGATGGCGCCACAACTGGGCCATGACGATAAGTGACAGGACCTGGATCAGCACTCCGATGCCTATGATCGTCTTGCCTGTTTCCGGCGAAAGGTTGGGCAATTTGGACACTCAGCACTCCCAGAGGATTCGTTGGGCCGAAAGCATTCGCCTGATTGTCGCATGGTGACGGGGACGGCCAGCCTGCCCAACGGCCCTCTGGCCGGCCTCGCCATCAGTCGCAGTCAATCCCACTTTTCCCTGGAGATGGCCGGGCGACGAGGGCAACATGCTCGCATCGGCCCATCGCACCCCGCCAATCCTGTGTGTTTCGCCCATCCCGCTTCCCGGGAGGAGAGTTCATGAGACAGCTCGCCATCAAGCAATCCATCGAGCGCGTTCCCGGGGGCATGATGATCGTGCCGCTGCTCTGCGGCGCGGTGATCAACACCTTCCTCCCCAATACGCCGAAAGTCTTCGGCTCCTTCACCGGGGCACTGTTCACCGGCGCGCTGCCGATCCTGGCGGTGTTCTACGTGTGCATGGGGGCGGGCATCAACATCAAGGCGACGCCCTACATCGTCAAGAAGGGCGGCGCCCTGTTCCTGACCAAGGTGGTGATGGGGGTGCTGGCCGGCTTCATCCTCGGCCACCTCCTCGGCGAGGCGCCGATCAGCTCCGGCATGTTCGCCGGCATCTCGACGCTGGCGGTGGTGGCGGCGGTGAACGACACCAACGGCGGCCTCTACATGGCCCTGATGGGCCAGTACGGCAGGCCGGGCGACGTCGGCGCCTACACCATCATGTCGCTGGAATCGGGGCCGTTCCTGACCATGGTGACGCTGGGGGTGGCCGGGCTGTCGGCCTTCCCGTGGCAGACGCTGGTGGGCTCGATCCTGCCTCTGGCGGTGGGCATGGTGATCGGCAACCTGGACCGGCAGATGCGGGAATTCCTGGGGCGCGCGGTGCCGGTGATGATCCCGTTCTTCGCCTTCGCCTTGGGCGCCGGGCTGGACCTGCGCAAAGTGTGGACGGCTGGACTCCTGGGCGTCGGACTGGGCGTGGCAGTGGTGGCGGTGACCGGCACGGCGCTGTTCTTCGCCGACCGCCTCACCGGCGGAACGGGGGTGGCCGGGGTGGCGGCGGCCTCCACGGCGGGCAATGCCGCCTCGGTTCCCGCCATCGTGGTGGCGGCCAACGCCGCCTACGCCGACGCCGCCAAGAGCGCCACCGTGCTGGTGGCCGCCTCGGTGGTGGTGACGGCGATCCTGGTGCCGGTCCTCACCGCCTGGACCGCCCGGCGTTTCGGCGCCAACCTCGAGCTGCCCGACCGGGCAGATGCGGCGCCATGACCCGCTGGCTGATCCTGGCGGACGACCTCACCGGCGCCGCCGACTGCGCCATCGCCTTCGCCAAGGGCGGGCTGGAGACGGTGGTGGCCTGGGGCCAGGGCCAGGCCGGAGAACCACCGGTGCTGTCCATCGACGTGGACAGCCGGCGCCTGGACGCCGGGGCGGCGGCGGAACGGCAACGGCTGGCCCTGGCCGCCCATTGGCGGCCGGGGACGCGGCTTTACAAGAAGATCGACTCCACCCTGCGCGGCCAGCCCGCGGCGGAACTGGCCGCACAATGGCGGGCGCTGGCCGCTGGCGGCTCCGCTCCGCTGGCGGTGGTGGCCCCGGCCTTCCCGGCCACCGGCCGGGTGACCCTGGGCGGCCGGGTGATGGTCGACGACCACCGGCTGGAGGCGACGGCCCTCTGGGCCCGGGACCACACCTATGCCGACGGAGACCTGGCGGCGATCCTGGGCAAAGCCGGGCTGGCCGCGGACAGCATCGCCCTGGAGACCGTGCGCGCCGGCGTGCCGGCGGTGCGGGCGCGGATGGCCCGGGCGGCGGCGGACGGCCTGGCCGCGGTGGTCTGCGACGCGGCCAGCGCCGAGGACCTGGATACGGTGGCGGCCGCGTCCCTGACCCTGGAGCGGGTGTTGTGGGTGGGATCGGCCGGACTGGCCGCGGCCCTGGCCCGGCGGGTCTGTCCCGGGCGGCGGCGGGCGCCGGCGCTGCCGCCCCTGGACGGCGGCGTCCTGCTGGTGGTGGGCAGCCTGGCCGAGGCGTCCCGGCGGCAGGCGGCGGAAGTGGTGCGCAGCGGCGCGGCTCAGGGGCTGTCGGTGTCGCCCGCCACCTTGCTGGCCGGGCCCGGGGACCCCGCCTGGCGCGCCGCCGCCGCGGACCTGCGCTCCCGGCTGGACCGCGGCGCCGACGTGCTGCTGGAGCTGGAGGCCGGCGACCGCCCGGACCTGGCCCAGGGGCCCCTCCTGGCCGCCCGCCTCGCGGATCTGCTGGCGCCGGCGGCCCCCGCCGCCGGCGCGCTGGTGGCCACCGGCGGCGAGACCGCCTGCGCCCTGCTGGGGCGGCTGGGCGTCCAGGGCATCGCCCTGGTGGATGAGGTGGAGCCTGGCGTGCCGTTGGGGCTGGCCCTGGGCGCCCGCCGCCTGCCGGTGGTGACCAAGGCCGGCGGCTTTGGCGATACCCTCACCCTGAGGCGGTGCCTCGAACGTCTGAAAAGTTGAGGGAAGAACAGCATGTCGCGTCCGATCATTGCCATCACCATGGGCGACCCCGCCGGCATCGGGCCGGAGATCGTCATGCGCGCCCTGGCCCACGCGCCGCTCTACGACACCTGCCGCCCGCTGGTGGTCGGCGACGCCCCGCACCTGCGCCGGGCCGGGCGGGTGGTGGGCTCCACCTTGGCGGTGCGGGCGGTGGCCGGACCGGGCGAGGCGGATTTCCTGCCGGGCACCGTCGACTGCGTGGACCTGGGCCTGGTGCCGGCGGACCTGCCCTTCGGCGCGGTCTCGGCCACGGCCGGCGAAGTCGCCTACCGCTGCATCGAACGCGCCTGCAGCCTGGTCTCGGCCGGCGCGGCGGACGCCCTCTGCACCGCCCCCATCAGCAAGGAGGCCCTGCACCTGGCCGGCCACCGCTTCCCCGGCCACACCGAACTGCTGGCCCATCTCACCGGCACCCCGGAAGTGTCGATGATGCTCACCGCGCGCGGGCTGCGGGTGATCCACGTCACCACCCACCTGGGGCTCCTGGACGCCATCGACCGGATCGAACCGGGACTGGTGGAACGCACCATCGAACGCGGCCGCGCCACCCTGGTCAAGGCGGGACTGGAAGATCCGCTGATCGCCGTCTGCGCCATCAACCCCCACGCCGGCGAAGGCGGCCTGTTCGGCCGCGGCGAGGAGGAGCGCAAGATCGCCCCGGCCATCGCCCGCTGCCAGGCCAGGGGCTGGCGGGTGGAGGGCCCGCTGCCGGCCGACACCCTGTTCTACCGCGCGGGCCGCGGCGACTTCGACCTGGTGGTGGCCATGTACCACGACCAGGGGCACGGCCCCGTCAAGGTGCTGGGCATCGAGGCCGGGGTGAACATCACCGTGGGCCTGCCGGTGGTGCGCACCTCCGTGGACCACGGCACCGCCTTCGACATCGCCGGCACCGGCGCGGCCGACGAACGCAGCCTGCTGGAGGCCCTCCGCCAGGCCGCCGAACTGGCTCCGCCCCGGCCATGAGCCGCACCGCGAACCTGCCTGGCGGCGCGCTCAGATCCTGAAACCCCCCACGACCTGGCGGAGCCCGTCGGCCACGCGGGCCAGATCGTCCGAGGTCCGGGTGACCTGTTCGACCGTGGCGGCCAGTTCGTGAGTGGCCGCCGCGTTCTGGGCCAGGAGCCCGTTGGTCTGGTCCATCATCCTTCCCACTTGCCCGCTGGTTTCTGCCTGGAACAGGCTCAGCTGGCGCACTTCCTGGAGCCCGGCGGCCACCTGGACGATGCGCCCGTGGATGGACTCGAGGTTCTCCAGGGTGGCGTTCACGCTTCCTACGCCCTCCCTGACCGCGTCCTGGGTCCGCTGGATCAGCAGCTCGATCTCGTGGGCCGAGGTGCGGCTCCGCCCGGCCAGCTTGCGCACTTCCTCGGCCACCACGGCGAACCCTTTGCCCGTGGCGCCGGCCTTGGCCGCCTCGATGGCGGCATTCAGGCTCAGCAGGTTGGTCTGGCGGGCGATGTCCTGGATCATGCCCACGGCCCGCACGATCTGGCCCGTGGCCCCCTCGATCTCGGTCATGCCCTGGGCCGTCTGCTGGCCGGCGTTCGCACCGCGGTCCGTGGCCTGGACGGCGGTTTGGGTCACTTCTCCGGTGTCCTGGATCTGGCCGCCCATGGCGCCCACGTTCTCCCGCAGGGACTGCATGGCCTTCACGACCTTCTCCCCGGATTGTTTCAGCTCTTCGCCCACCCGGGCGATCTCCTGGACGGCGCGGGCCATCTCCCGCGAGGATGCCGCCAGCTGGGTGCTGCCCGAGGCGACCCGTTCCGCGAAGCTGGAGACATCCAGGATGGTCGCGCGCAGGCCCTGGTTGTATTCGTTGAAGCCCTGGGCCGCCAGCGCGATCTCGTCGCGGCTGGACACCTTGATCTGCCGGCCCAGGTCGCTCTGGCGCAGACCCTCCACCAGCTCATGGAGCGGGTTCACCATGGCCTTGGCCATCCGGACCGAGGCGACGAACGCCATCACGGCGATGACGATGGATGCGACGGTGATGCCCAGGGAGATGGCGCGCAGCTCCCGGCGGGCATCATCGAGATAGACGCCGGCTCCGAGGATCCAGCCCCAGGGCTCGAACTTCTTCACGTAGGTGACCTTGGGGAAAAGACCGGGTTCGCCCGGCTTGGTGAAGTCGTATTCCAGGAAACCGCCGCCCGGCGCCTGCCCCACCCGGTCCAGGTCCCGGAACAGCTTGGCCAAGGCCGGTTCGAGGCGGTCGGTGGCCTTGCCCACCAGGTCCGCGCGGGGATGGGCGATCACCACGGGACCCGGGCCCTGGAGGTAGAGGTAGTTCTGGCCCGCGAAATGGAGGCTGCCGATGAAACTCTTGGCCTGTTCCTGGGCCTCGGCGGTACCCAGGCGTCCCGCCCGGACCTCCTGCTCCAGGTGCTCCAGGACGCCCATGCCCGTCTCGACCACGGCTTTCACGCCCTGCTCCTTGGCACCGAGGTAGGCCTTGTTCAGCTTCGGCAGCACGTAGAGGAAGACCAGGAGCAGGAACAGCCCCACCGGGAGCATGGCCAGGAGGAGGATCTTCCCGGAGAGACTGCGGAAGTAGGACCGGAGGTGACTCATGCGGCAACTCCCGAACGGCGCGAAAAATTAATTTTCGCTTTTGAATCTTATTTGAGAATGATGCTCAATTTCATTTTTCTTTGCCGGCAAACGCCTTTAGCGACTCGCATGAACGGGAAGTACGGTCCACCCATTCGCAAGGCAGGTAGAGCGGGGCATTGGCAGGCATGCCCCATTTGCCGCCAGGCTCCCTTTTGACGCATGATCTGGGCGAGGCTCCAGAGAACCCTCATCGGGCTTTTGGGCCAGGCGTCGGCAGGGTGGAGGTCCAGGGGCGGAACCATGCATTCGAATGTCAACCGCGAGCCAGAAGGCCTGGCCGGCTCGATCCCGGATCCCGACTCTGCCTTGCCCCCGGACGGAACGTTCTTCAAGGTGCCGTTGGGAGTGGCTCCGGACGGCAGTTTGGCCCGCGCCCAATCCGCCCAGGAGGGCACCGAGTACCGGTGTCCGGGTTGCGGGAGCCCGGTGGTGCTCCGGAGAGGACCGGTCCGGGCGGCCCATTTCGCCCACAAGGCCAGCGCCTTCTGCTCGCCGGAGACCGCCCTGCACCGGGGCGTGAAGACCCTGGTGGCCACGATGCTGCGCAGGCGGCTGACCCGTCGCAGGGCCGCCCTGCCGAAGATCCTCGTTCCGTGCCTGGGCGCCAACTGGCATCGGAACCTCGGCCTCCAGGGGCAGTGCCGGGGCAAGGTATGGTTCCACCTCGCGTCCCTGGCTTATGACCAGGTGGTCGAGGAAGGCACCACATCCGAGGGCCTGCGCCCGGACGTGCTCGTGCTGCACCAGGGCAGACCGGTGCTTGGCATCGAGGTGCTGGTGTCGCACGCGGTGGACCGGGCCAAGGCCGCAAGGGCGACCTACCCGTGGGTGGAGTTGGAGGCTTGGCGCTTCCCGTCCGCTCCCAAAGCCTGGAGGCCCTGTGCGGCAAGCCACCCTTGGGCGGGAAGGTGCCAGCGCTGCGAGAAAGCAGATGAACGGGAGGCCATCGAGTTCTCGGAACCTGCTGACGCGGAGGAGTGTGCCTTCGAACTGGCAGCCGCCTGCTTCGAGAAGCATGGCCATCTCTGGCTCGGCTCCGCCAGGAGGCGGACCGGGCCCACCTTCCGCTGGCGCTGCCCGTGGTGCCAACGGAAGAACCAGCGCTGCTTGAACCGCGCCTCCATTCAGGGAATGGCACGCGCATCTTCCCTGGGCCCGCCGATCCTTCCCGAAGTGCTCATCCGTTTGGCCGGAGGGCCAGAACTGTCGGTCTGTTTCGGTACCTGGAGGCAGGGCCAAGGACGGCCAATGATCCTTCCGCTGGCGGATGCCCCCAACCCGCAGCTCCGGGTCCGGGCGGACCCCAGCCACCCCCTGCGCACGGTAGTGATCGGCACCAACCGGCCGTTCGCCTTCCTGTGCGTGAACTGCGGCCGGGATTGCCTGGGCCTTCTACCGGACCACCGGGAACCCCTGTCCTGGAGCGAGTCCCTGGATTGGCGGGGGGGCGCCTTCCGATGGGCCGGTCAAGAACCGCCCCCCGCGTGTCCGAAGGCGTGCTTGTAGCCGACCAGGAACTCCGCGCAGCCGGTGTTGCTGGCGCCGTTGGCAGGGTCCTTTCTCCCATTTCATTTCCCTTCAGACAAGGGTTGCGATGCCCCCATGCCCTTCACCGGCTGGCCAGCTCCAGCAGGTACCAGGAAACTGCGGTACACCTCCCCCGTGGCCCGGGTCAGGCCCAGCTCGCAGGTCCTGGAACTGGAGAAGTGCCCGGCGAACGCCCCGTCCTTCACTTCCTCCGCCTCCCTCCGGGTGGCGGAGGCGGTGAGTTCCGGGAACAGGAAGCCCCGGTCGCCGGCGAAGCCGCAGCAGCCGGCCTCCCGGGGGATGACCACCCGCTCGGCGCAGGCCTGGGCGATGGCCAGGAGCTTGGGGGTCAGGTCCATCTTGATGAGGGAGCACACCGGGTGCAGGACCACCGGCCCCAGCCGGTGCCGGATGGCCAGCCGGGGCAGCAGGAAGTCGTGGGCGAAGGTGACCGCGTCCAGGATGGTGAGCCGGTCGAAGCGGGCCTGGTTGACCTCGGTGAGGTACGGGCGGCAGGTGGCCAGGCCCTGGGCGCAGGGGCTGGTGTCCACCACCACCGGCAGCTCCCCTTCCCCGCTCCAGGCCCAGAACCGCTCCACCGCCAGGTTCACCGCATAGTGGTGGGCGTCCGCATAGCCCTTGGAGGCGAACGGCACGCCGCAGCAGACCCCCTGGGGGTCCCGGGGGATGTGCACCGGCACCCCGGCCCGCCGGCCCAGGGCCACCAGCACTTCCGGCAGGCTGAACTCCCGGGGCTCCCCCGGCAGGTGCCCCAGGGTGCGGGAGATGCAGGTGGGGAAGAAGACGGCCCGGGCTCCTTCCCGGCGGGTGGCGGGCAGCCTGGCCTTGGCGGCCAGGGGCATGCCGTCGATCCACTGGGGGAAGGCGCTCCCGGCCGCCGCCCCCGCCAGGCGGGCGAGAGCGCCCAGGGCCCGGGCCCCCACCAGGCTCTGCAGCAGCCGGCCCGAACGCAGGCTGAGGCGCACCAGGGGCTCCACCCGGCCCAGATGCCGGGCCACGGCCAGGGCCAGGGCCTGGGCCCGGGGGGAATGGGCCTGGCGGCGCAGGCGCTTGACCAGGGCGCCGGTGTCGATGGCCACCGGGCAGGCGGTGGCGCACAGCCCGTCGGCGGCGCAGGTGTCCACCCCCAGGTACCGGAACGCCTCCTCCAGGGACCGGCGCAGGTCCGGATCCTCGCCGGAGGCCCCCAGGCGGGCGATCTCCCGGCGCACCACGATGCGCTGGCGGGGGGAGAGGGTCAGGTCCCGGCTGGGGCACTTGGACTCGCACCACCCGCACTCGATGCACCGGTCCACCTCCTCCTCCACCGCCGGCATGGCCTTGAGGTGGGCCAGGTGCGCCGCCGGGTCGGGATTGAGGATCACCCCCGGGTTCAGGAGGTTGCGGGGATCCGCCAGGGCCTTGAGGCGGTTCATGATGGCCAGGGCCTCGGGGCCCCACTCCGCCTCCACGAAGGGTGCCATGTTGCGCCCGGTGCCGTGCTCGGCCTTGAGGGAGCCGCCGTAGCGCTCCACCACCAGCCGCACCATCGCGTCCGTGAAGCGCCGGTACTGGTCCACCTCCCCGGGGGTGTGGAAGGCCTGGGTGAGCACGAAATGCAGGTTGCCGTCCTTGGCGTGGCCGAACACCGTGGCGTCCGGGTAGCCGTGCTCCTGGAACAGGCCGGTGAGGCCCAGCGCGGCGTCCGCCAGGACCTCCACCGGGAAGGCCACGTCCTCCAGGATCACCGAAGTGCCCCGGGCCCGCAGGGCGCCGGCGGACGGGATGATGCCCCGGCGGACCTTCCACAGGCGGTCCTGTTCCAGGGGATCGTGGGTGAAGCCGGCCGGCTCCAGGAGGGGCAGGCCCCCGCAGGCCTCCAGGGCCGAGCGGCCCAGCACGGCCCGCTCCGCCTCCAGGGCGCCCTGGTATTCGGTGAGCAGGGCCGCGGCCGCTTCGGGAAGGTCCCGGATCCCCGGGGGCACCCCGGCCTGGTCCTGGACCGAGCGCAGGGAGGCCCGGTCCAGCAGTTCCAGGGCCGCCGCGCCCGCCTCCCGCAGGGGCGCGATGGCGGCGCAGGCCCGGTGCAGGTCCGGGAACAGCAGCAGCCCGGTGACCTTCACCGGCAGGTCCGGCACGGTGGCCAGCACCGCCTCGGCGATGAAGGCCAGGGTGCCCTCCGAGCCGATGAGCAGGTTGCGGAAGATCTGCAGGGGCGTGGCGAAGTCCAGGAAGGCGTTCAGGGAGTAGCCGGTGGTGTTCTTGATGAGGTACTTGCGGCGGATCCGGGCGGTGAGCGCGGGGTCCGCTTCGATCTGGGCCTTGAGTTCCATGAGCCCGCCGGCCAGCACCGGCTCCAGCTCCCGGAAGCGCGCCTCGGCGTCCGGGCGGGAGGTGTCCACCACCGTGCCGGAGGGCAGCAGGAACACCAGGGACTCCAGGGTGTGGTAGGCGTTCTGGGCCACCCCGCAGCACATGCCGCTGGAATTGTTGGCCAGGATCCCGCCCATGGTGCAGGCGTTGATGGAAGCCGGGTCCGGGCCGATCTTGGCGCCCCAGGAGCGCAGCACCCCGTTCACCTGGCCGCCGATGATCCCCGGCTGCACCCGCACCCGCCGGCCCCCGTCCAGCACCTCCACCCCGCGCCAGTGGCGGGCCAGCTCCACCAGGAGGCCGTCCGTGACCGCCTGTCCGGAGAGGCTGGTGCCCGCGCCGCGGAAGGTGACGGGCGTGCCCGAGTCGTGGCTGAAACGGAGCAGCTCCCGCACTTCCTCCACCGTGCGGGGGAACACCACCGCCTGGGGGATCAGGCGGTACACCGAGGCGTCCGCCGCGAAAGCCACCCGGTCCACGGGCCGGTCCAGGACCTGGGCGGCTCCCACGATGGGCTCCAGGGCCGGGCGGAGGGTGGAATGCCTCATGGCGCACTCCGTTAGGATCCCTTCAAGGGTGGCCACGATCCTTCCGGCACTCAAGTCCGGATTAAGAATTTCATGAATTGGGCTGGGAAATAAGCGACCTTCCCTCAGATCCGGTCGATCACCCGCGCGATCAGCTCCGGGATGCGCCCCGTGACGTCCGGCAGGTACACCCGCTCCCCGGCCTTGTGCAGGTCCCGCCCGGCGGGGCCCACCGCCAGGACCGGCACGTTCAGGCCGGCGATGAGCTCCACTGGCACGTCGTAGAGCGCCGGCGCCAGGGCCAGGTTGCCCAGGAACCGCCGCTCCGCGTCCGGGTCGGTGCAGGAGGTGTAGCTCAGGTCGGTCATGCTGGCCCGGTAGGGCACGTATTCCAGCCGGCTCCGGGTACCTGGCTGCTTAGGAACGCGTCAAGGCCTTCCAGGTACGGGGCGATGTCCTGGCCCAGGGCGGCGTTGCTCACGGCCGGATAGTACGGCGGGGAGATGCCCAGGACCACCGCGGGCCCCTGGAAGCCGGCCCGCACCGCCAGGGCCTTCAGGTACCGGATGCTGGCGTCCGGCAGGGTGCACTGGCCGGCTCCCACCTGCTCCTTGAGCCGGCCGGTGGTCTCCCGGCGGAAGCCCTCGAACCCCGGGTCGGCCCCCAGGCGCTGCTCCAGTTCCCCCAGGGTCAGCACCTCCGGCTGGAAGGTGCGGCGCGCGGCCTCCCCCACGCTGCCCTTCCCGGCCATGACACTGAAGGCCTCGTGGTAGCGCCGCACCACCCGGTCCGCGGCGTCCGCGCAGATGCGCCGCAGGTCCTCCAGCAGGGTCAAGGGCGGGCGGGTCTTGAGGAACATGACGTTGAAGCAGGCGGCGGAAAATTCGGGCACGGAAACGTCGTAGCCGGCCTTCAGGTCGCGCATGATCTGGGTGGCCGGGGGCGGGGCGGACTGGCCCTGGTCCTCGCACACCAGGTCGGTGTTCAGTTCCACGGCGCGCACGATCTCCGCCAGCATGGACGCGGAGTTGAGCCCCTTCAGGATCTCCGCGGAGTGGGTCAGCACCCCTTTGGCGAGCACCACCGGGAGCATCTTGCCCATGCCCCCACCGTTCACGCGCACCACCCCCAGGTCCATCCCGCCGATGCCCTGGGGCTCCGTGAGCACCAGCAGGCGGTAGTCCAGCCCGAACCGCTCGCGCAGGCCGCCCAGCAGGTGCACCGCCTGAAGGGCGCCCGAGGACATGCTCTCCTCGTCCGGCACCGCCAGGAACAGGACGTTCGCCTCGCCCTCCTCCCGGCTGAACAAGGTGTGCAGGTTGATGGCCAGCCCGGCCTTCATGTCGGCCATGCCCCGCCCGAAGCCCCAGGCCTCGTCCTCCAGGTCCCGGGCCAGTTCCGGGTCCCGGATCCCCTGTTCGCGCATGCGGCTGCGCAAGGCCGCCGGGTCCAGGGCGAACGGCTTGAGGGCGCCGTAGCAGTCGATCTCCACGGTGTCGTAATGGCCTTCCAGGATCACGGTGCGCCGGCTCCGCCCCCGGCGCAGCCCCCACACCACCGGCCGGTGCAGCACGTCCCCGGCCTCGAACGCCCCGCACAGGTCCGGGTGCCGGACGAAATAGGGGTCTCCGCGCAGGATCGCAAGCAGCTTGTCCGCCATGGCCAGTTCGTGCAGGGTGCCGGTGTCGCTGCGCACGGCCACCAGTTCTTCCAGGAGGGCTTGGATACGGGGGTGGGATTCGGTCGGCATGGCGGTCTCCATTCACCTGGGCGGCCAGACGCCGTCCGGGTCGATGTTCGCGACAAACTAAAGATTTGCTTGCCTTTAATAATAACCGGTGAGGGTCTCTTGCGCCGAGCAACCGAGGGGACGATCTTGCCCCAGGTGTTCAGGGACTGCCCCCGGCAGCTTCGGGGCCCATCCACCCCAATTCCAACGGGGGTTCCATGGCCAAGCCAGCCGCCACCGTCCAGCCGGGCCTGAAGCGCTGACCCTAGTTGATGGGCGGGATCCGGCTGCGGTACTCCAGGGCCACCACCCCCGTGCGGGCGATGTCCTGGATTCCGAACGGGGCCAGGAGGGTCAGGATGGAATTGACGCGCCGGGCGTTGCCCACCACCTCCAGGATCAGGGCGTCCTCGGCCATGTCCACTACGTTGGCCTGGAACACGTCGGCGATCTCCATGATCCGGGAGCGTTCCTCCGGCCTGGCGGTGACCACGATGAGGGCCAGCTCCCGGGACACGGACTCGTTGTACTTCAGGCTGCTCACCCGGATCACGTCCACCAGCTTCTGGCACTGCTTGAGCACCTGCTCCACGATGTTGCTGTCGCCGGTCACCACGATGGTGATGCGGGTGATGTCCGGCCGTTCCGTGTGGCCCGCGGAGATGCTCTCGATGTTGTAGCCCCGGCGCGTGAACAGCCCGGCCACGTGGGAGAGCACCCCGGCGTGGTTGCGCACCAGGATGGACAGGGTGTACTGCTTGACCTCCGGTTCAGGGTTGCTCATGCCAGTGCCTCCGGTCAGCCGTGGATGGTGTCCTTCACGGTCCCGCCGCTGGGGATCATGGGATACACGTTCTCTTCCTTCTCCACCCGGCAGTCCACGACCACCGGCCCAGGGAGGGCGAAGGCCCGCTCCAGCGCCGGACGCAGGTCGCCGGGCCGGGTGACGGCCATGGCCTCCACCCCGAACCCCTTGGCGACCATGACGAAGTCCGGATTGCCGGACCCCATCTCGGTGGACGCGTAACGGCCCTGGAAGAACAGCTCCTGCCACTGGCGCACCATGCCCAGGTAGCCGTTGTTGAGGATGATGATCTTCACCGGCAGGCGGTACTGGGCGGCGGTGGCCAGCTCCTGGATGTTCATCTGGAAGCTGCCGTCGCCGGTGACCGCCACCACCAGCTGGTCCGGACAGCCCAGCTGGGCGCCGATGCCGGAGGGCAGGCAGAAGCCCATGGTCCCCAGGCCGCCCGAGGAGATGAAGTGCCTGGGGTGGCGGTGCTCGTAGAACAGGGCGGCCCACATCTGGTGCTGGCCCACGCCGGTGGTCAGGATCGCCTCGCCGCCGGTGAGCTCGGACAGGGTCTCGATCACGAACTGGGGCTTGAGCACCGTGTCCGACCGGGGATAGGCCAGGGGGTAGGCCCGCTTCCACGCCTCGATCTGGCCCAGCCAGGCCTCCCGCGGCCCGAAGGTCTCGGCCTCCAGCTTCTCCAGCAGCCGCTCCAGCACCGCCTTCAGGTCGCCGATGACCGGGAGGTGGATGGGCAGAACCTTGCCCACCTCGGCGGGGTCGATGTCGATGTGCACGATCCGGGCGCCCCGGGCGAATTCCGCCACCTTGCCGGTCACCCGGTCGTCGAACCGCGCTCCCGCCGAGATGAGCAGGTCCGCCGCGGCGATGGCCTCGTTGCCGTAGCGGGTGCCGTGCATGCCGACCATGCCCAGGGACAGGGGATCCCGGCGGGGAAACACCCCGCTGCTCAGCAAGGTGTTGGCCACCGGCAGCGAGGCCTTGCGGGCCAGGGCGCGGACCGCCTCGCTGGCGCCGGCGATGATCGCGCCGTGGCCGGCCAGCAGCATGGGGCGCTCCGCCTCCCGCAGCATCGCCACCACCCGGTCCAGCTCCGCCTCGAACTGGTAGACGGGTTCGGGCGTGTACTCGAGCAGGGGGATGTCCGCCTGGGGCACCGGCGCATAATCCGCGACCGCCATCTGGACGTCCTTGGGGATGTCGATGAGCACCGGCCCCGGCCGCCCGGTGCGGGCCAGGTAGAACGCCTCGGCGAAGGTCTCCGCCAGCCGGTTGACGTCCTTGACCAGGTAGTTGTACTTGGTGATGGGGATGGTGATGCCGTAGATGTCCGCTTCCTGGAACGCGTCGGTGCCGATGGAGGAGGTGGCCACCTGCCCGGTGACGGCCACCAGGGGCACCGAGTCCATGAACGCCGTGGCCAGCCCGGTGACCAGGTTGGTGGCGCCGGGGCCGGAGGTGGCCAGCACCACCCCGGTGCGCCCGGTGGCGCGGGCGTAGCCGTCCGCCGCATGGCACGCGCCCTGCTCGTGCCGGGCCAGGATGTGCCGGAACTGGGCGCGGTACAGGGCGTCGTACACCGGCATGATGGTCCCTCCGGGGTACCCGAACACCAGGTCCACCCCGTGATACTTCAGGGACTCGATGACGATTTCAGCGCCGGTCATTCTCATGGTGCCCCCTGGCCTGGCCACCGGAACGGCGGAAGGATACCGCCCCGGCGTGACGGGAAGATGAATCAGCCAGGATCGCACCGAATTGACTAAATGCCATCAAGGCAATGCTTATAGGAATATTCGTATTTCAAATGCCGTCCGGCCTGGAAGGGAGCGTGGTCCGGCCGCACCACGCCCCCAACCTCCCGGCCTTAGCGGAGGCGTTCGAGTGCTGGGACCGCCAGGGAGAGGCGTGCGGAAAACGGCGGATCGGGTCTTGATCAGCCCGGTCGGCCGAGCCATCTTTTTCCTAATCGTCCACCCACCTCACCCCATTCTTTACGGGGGCAAGATGGTGGCCACGGACGGCGATCGTTACGGATTCCAACACCAGGAGCGAACTTGGCCAAGAACGACAGATCTTCCGTCCAGTGGTTGCCGCTGCCCGAAGCGCACGACTACGTTGCCGCCGCATCCTATCTGCGCCTGCATTTCCCCCCCGAGGATGCGGATAACATCGTCAAGGGAATGCAGTCCGCGGTGATCATCGGCTTCAAGGCCAAGGACCTGTTCCGGGCCAGCAAGCTCTCCCTGCTGGGCGTCAGCAACAGCCACGTCCTCAAGGATGTGGAGAAGATCAAGGCCGGCGTGCCCCTCAGTCCCCTGCTGGTCCTGCGTCGGCCCGAGGGCCCCATCATCGCCGACGGCTACCACCGCCTTTGCGCGGTGTACCAGTACGACGAGGATGCCGTCGTTCCCTGCAGGATCGTGTAGGTGCAGGCTTCGTGGACGTTCGAAGGTTCCAGGGCGGCCAGGCCGGTCGACTCTCTTGACATTATATCTGGAAGATATATCTTCTAGCTATAACAAGGATGGACCATGGCCCGGACCAACCACACCCGCTTCGTCCTCCTCGGGTTCCTGGCCCACAAGCCATGCTCCGGCTATGACATCCGCAAGGCTATCGCAGCCAGCCTGGGCAATTTCTGGAACGAGAGCTTCGGCCAGATCTACCCGGCCCTCCGGGACCTGGAAGCGGAGGGCTGGGTCCGGCGCACGGAGGGTGAAGCGGACCGGCATGCCCGCCGTCAGACCTACACCCTCACCGGAACCGGGCACGCGGCCCTCATGGCCTGGCTGAGGGAACCGGCGGCTCCGCACATCTACCGGGTCGAGACCCTGGTGAAGCTGTTCTTCGCGCCCCTGGCGGGGCCCTGGGAGGCGCGGGAGCACGTCAGGCGGTTCCTGGCGGAGCACCGGGCGCTGGTGGCCAAGTACCGCGCCATCGGCGCCAGGCTGGACCGGGAGCTCCCGGACCAGCCTGGATTGCCCTACTGGAAGCTGACGGTCGAATGCGGGATCGCGGTAGGCCAGGCCTACGTGGACTGGTGCGAGCGGGCGGATGCCGTCCTGGCCGGGCTCGCCCAGGGAGGGTCCCATGCGTGAACAGGTCCTGCTGCTCGACGGCAGCAATCCCGGCGGGGCCGATCTCGGCGCCGTCCGCACGGTGCTCCAGGCGGAGCTGGAACGGCGGGGCGCCGAGGTGCGCGCCGTGTCCCTGAAGGACGAAGCGCTGGCCCCCTGCAGGGGCTGCTTCGGATGCTGGGTGGCGACCCCGGGCCTGTGCCGGTCCAGGGACCGCAGCGGACCGCTGCTGGAAGCCATGCTGGCCAGCACGGTCGTGGTGCTGCTGACACCGGCCACCTTCGGCGGCTACAGTTCGTCCGCCAAGCGGTTCGTGGACCATTGGATCCAGACCACCCTGCCGTACTTCCGGACCTTCCGCGGCGAGACCCACCATCCGCTGCGCTACCGCGCCTTCCCCCGGCTCGTGGCCGTCGGCGTCTCGGACCGGCCGGATCCCGCCGAGGAACGGCTGCTCCAGGCCATCGTGGCGCGCAACGGGGCCAACTTCTCGGCTCCTTCCTGCTCCGCCGGCGTGGTGTCCCCCGCGGACCCGCTGCCGGGCCTGCTCCGGATCCTGGACCACAACCTGCCCATGCCATGCCCGCCGTTCCAGACGCCCGCACCCGTGCCTTGGCGCGACGGCGCCCCGGGCCAGGCCCTGCTCCTGGTGGGCAGTCCGAAGACGGGTTCCGGCAGCACCTCGGCCGTCCTGGGAGACCATGTCCTGGGCGGACTGGCCGCCCGGGGGTGGGTTGCGGAACGGCTGAAGCTGGCTCCGGACCTGGTGACCCGCGCGGGCCAGGAGCGGCTGTTCCAGGCCGCGGAGAAGGCCGATCTGATCATCCTGGCCTTCCCCCTCTACATCGACAGCCTTCCGTTCCTGGCCACCCTGGCCCTGGAGCACCTGGCCGGGCGGCCGCTGGCGGGCAAAGGCCTGGCGGCGCTGGTGAACAACGGCTTCCCGGAAGCGCGGCAGAACGAACTGGCCGTCGCCATCTGCGCCCGGTTCGCGGCGGCGAGCGGCATGGCCTGGGCCGGGAGCCTGGCCCTGGGCGCCGGCGAAGCCCTCTCCTCGGGCCTTCCGTTGCATCCCAGGCACGGCCTGGCGCGGCCGCCCGTCACCCACGTGGTCAAGGCCCTGGACCTGGCGGTGGAGGCCCTGGCCGCGGGCCGGCCGGTCCCGGCGGAAGCCTCCGCCCTGGTGGACCGCAGTCCCATACCGGGCCTGCCGTTCGGGCTCTGGGTCCGCCTGTTCCGGTTCATGGGCGAACGGGGATCGCGCAGCCAGGCGCGGGCCAACGGCGTGGCGGACCTGCGGGCCCGGCCGCTGGCGCCGTGAGCCCGGCGCGGCAGGCCAGGTGCCCTCGTCACGCCCCGGCCCGTTCCTCCTCGAGCCTCGACTCCCGGGCCGCCAGGCCCCGGACCCGCAACCCCCCGGGAATGCCCCGCTTGCTCAGGACGATCTGCCACAGCTGGATGGAGCGGGCGCGGAAGGCTCCTGCGCAGGAAAGCAGGTAGTAGTCCCACATGCGCCGGAAGCGCGCGTTGAACGAGCCCTGGAGGGCCGGCCAATGCCCGGTGAAGTTCCGGTGCCAGGCCATCAGGGTGCGGTCGTAGTCCGCCCCGAAGTTGTGCCAGTCCTCCATGACGAAGAGCCCTTCCAGCGCGCGGCTGATCTGGGATGCGGAAGGGATCTCGCCGTTGGGGAAGATGTACCGGCTGATCCAGGGATCCCCCGCCGGGCGGGTGACGTTCCCGCCGATGGTGTGCAGGAGGGCGATGCCGTCGCCGGTCAGGTGCCTGTCCACCTGCTCCATGAAGACCCGATGGTTCTTGTGCCCCACATGTTCGAACATCCCCACGGACACCACCCGGTCGAACGGCGGCGCCTGCAGGTCCCGGTAGTCCTGCAGCCGGATCTCCACCGGCAGTCCGGCGCACTCCGCCTGGGCCACCTCCTGCTGGGGCTTCGACAGGGTCAGGCCCAGCACCTGGACGCCGTGGCGTTCCGCCGCGTACCGGGCCAGCGCGCCCCAGCCGCAGCCGATGTCCAGGAGGCGCATGCCCGGGCGCAGGCCCAGCTTCCCGCAGATCAGGGCCATCTTGTCCAGCTGGGCCTGCTCCAGCGTCGCGGCGCGCTGCCAGTACCCGCAACTGTAGGTCAAGGTGGGGTCCAGCATGGCCCGGTACAGGTCGTTGCCCAGGTTGTAATGGCGGACCGCCACCTGCCGGGCCCGGATCCGGGTCTGGAAGTTGAACAGTCGGTGCCAGAGGGTGCGCAGGGCCAGCCGGGGCGTCACTTTCATGCGCTCTTCCGCGCCGGAGGCCAGCAGGCGGTGGAAGAAGGTGTCCAGCTGGGGGCAGTCCCACCAGCCTTCCATGTAGGACTCCCCCAGCCCCAGGTTCCGGTCCCGCCAGACCCGCTGGTACCAGGCGGGATCGTGCACCTGGATGTCCCAGGGCCGGGTCCCCCCTACCTGGATGTCGGCCAGATCGAGAAGCTGTATCACCGCATCGCGCATGCCAGACCCCCTGGACAGGCCCATCAGCGGGCAAGCGTCAATTCAGGCTGGGACCTTCCCTTCCCGCTTTGCCCGCTCGGGCGCCTGACCAACCCGCACGTACAAGTCCCGGGGAATGGCGAAGAACGTGATGACCGCCCCCACGAACATGGCCAGGGCGATGAAGTACAGGGCCGCCGAGGGATCGGAGGAGACGGCTTTCATCCAGATGGGCACCTGGGGCCCAACGTAGCCGCCCAGGTTGCCGATGGAGTTCACCAGGCCGATGCCCGCCGCAGCCGCCGTGCCGGTGAGGAAGGCGGACGGGATGGGCCAGAAGATCGGCATGGACCCGATCACCCCCAGCGTGCCGATGGACAAGAACAGGATGTTCAGGTACGGGTGCCCGGCGCTGAGCCCACACAGGACCAGGGCCAGGGCCCCGACCAGGACGTTGTACACGTAGTGCATGCGCCGTTCCCCGGTGCGGTCGGAACTCCGGCTCAGGATCATCATCCCCACCACCGCCACCGCGTAGGGGATGGCGGTGATCAGCCCCACCTGGAAGTAGCCCTTGACCCCGAAGGCCTTGACGATGGTGGGCAGCCAGAAGGAGATGCCGTACAGGCCGATCATCAGGGTGAAGTAGATGGCGCACAGGGCCCAGACCTTGCCGCTCCTGAAGGCGTCGGAGAGGCGCGCCTCGGTCTTGTGGGACTCCTCGGCGGACAGGTTGCGTGCCAGCAGGGCCTTCTCCTCCGCACCGAGCCACTTGGCCTCCTGGATGCTGCTGTCCAGGTAGAAGAACACCCAGATGCCCACCAGGATGGACGGGATGCCCTCCATGAGGTACAGCCACTGCCAGCCGGCCAGGCCCGCCGCGCCGCTCAGGGAGTCCATGATGGCGCCGGAGATGGGGTTGCCCACGACGCCCGAGACGGCGATGGCCGACACGAACAGGGCGGTGCGGGTGGAGCGCATGCGGGAGGGGTACCACAGGGTGAGGTAGAAGATGATCCCCGGGAAGAACCCCGCCTCGGCTATGCCCAGGAGGAAGCGCATCGAGTAGAACGACCAGGGTCCTTTCACGAACAGCATGGCGCCGGAGATGATGCCCCAGGAGATCATGATCCGGGCGATCCAGGCCCGGGCTCCGTACTTCTTCAGGAGGACGTTGCTGGGCACCTCGAAGAAGAAGTAGCCGATGAAGAAGATCCCCGCTCCCAGCGCGAAGGCCGCGTCGCTCAGGGAGAGGTCCTTGGTCATCTGGAGCTTGGCGAACCCCACGTTCACCCGGTCCAGGTAGGCCAGGATGTAGCAGAGGAACAGGAACGGGATCAGGCGCCAATCGACTTTGCGATAGGTCCTGGTTTCCATTACGGACGCTTCGGACATGGCATCTCCTGGGAAAGGCGCCCTATTATGAGCACCAATTAAGAGATTTCATATCGATCCTCATTTTTTCCCAACCCAAGCAAAAAGGTGCGGGAACTAGCCGACCATCCCCAGCTTCACCCCGGCGGCCAGGGCGCACAGCACCACCAGGCAGAACAGGGCGAACAGCCAGTCCCGCTTCCGGAGGAACACCAGCGTGGCCACCACCACCCGCAGCACCGGGGTGAGGAGCAGGATGATCAGCCCCGCCGTGATCAGCCGGACCGCGAACGGGGACCCGGTCAGCAGCATGGTGCCGATGCCGATGGCCAGCATGACGCCGGCGGCGATGGACCCGAGGCGCAGGACCCTGGCCAGGATGCGCTCGACCGCCAATACCTCGGTGGTTCCCTGGATGTCCTGGCTCATCGGTGCACCACTCCCCGGTAGATCATCATGACGGCGGTGTAGAGGATCAGGGGAATGAACAGCCGGCGCACCGTGGTCCCTTTCAACCGGACCATCAACCGGGCCCCGATCAGCGCCCCCACCAGCACGCCCAGCACCACCGGCCCCGCCACCAGGGGCTGGACGTCGCCGCGGGCGAAGTAGACCACCGCCCCGGAGGCCGCCGTGACCCCGATCATGAAATTGGACGTGGCGGTGGAGGCCTTGAACGGCATCCCCATCACCTGGTCCATGGCCGGCACCTTGAAGATCCCGGCGCCGATCCCCAGCAGGCCGGCGGCGATGCCGGAGAAATACATGATGATCAGCCCCGGGACGCTGTGGTTCACCTGGTAGTCCACCCGCCGGCCCAGGGCCTGGTCATGGTAGGAGCCGGCCAGCTGGAGCCGCCTGGACACCCGGTCCGGCACCACCATGCGGGCCCGGTCCTTGCCGCGGGACTTCAGCATGTTGTAGCCCGAGTACCCCAGCAGCGCGCCGAACAGGATGAACAAGAACCGCTGGTTCAGGTAGCCGGCCACCAGCGCTCCGGTGGTGGCCCCGGCGGCGGTGCCCATTTCCAGCCACATGGCGACCCGGATGTTGGTGAGCTTGTCGTTCAGGTAGGCCACGGCCGCACCGGTGGAGGTGGCGATGATGGAGACGGTGGAGGCGGCCACGGCGGTGCGCATGGGCACCCCGAACAGCAGGGTCAGGGCCGGCACGATGATGATGCCGCCGCCCAGGCCCAGGATGGCGCCCATCACTCCGGCCACGATGGCGATCGGGAACAGCACGAGGGTGGTGGTGATCATGGTGCCTGCTCCCCGGACCGTTCCGGTCCGTACCCGCGGCGGCCGGCCCGGAGGCGCTCTCCCACCGAATTGAAAAACGCCCATCGCCTTCCCGGGTCCGACATCAGGTGCCCCCCTATGGACTTGGATAAATGATTAGGTAGCCATTATGTTACGACAGATTCCTGCGCGAGTGGCGGTTCTTCCAGGACCAGCGCCTGCCGCAAATGGTTTCCCGCGTTACCATGCATTCATCCGGTCCGGGAGCTTCCGTGGCCAAGGTCGTGGTGCAAAAAGGAACCCTGGTGGGGCTCTGGGGGGCGTTGGGCTCCTGTGTCCTGGCCCTGGCCTTCCTCCTGGGGCGGGAAACCGCCCGGGGGCCCAGGGCCCAGGCGCCGCCGGAAGCGCCAGCGGCCCAGCCGCTCCCCGCGGCCCAACCCCCCGCGCCCGCCGTTGCCCAGACCTACTCGGGCATCGCGGTGCCGCCCCCCCCGGCAGTGCCGGCCGCGCCGCCTTCGCCGGCCGTCCCGGCCGCCGCCGCCGCTCCAGCCGCCGCCCCGGCCCCCGCCAGGGCCGCGGTCGCAGGCTACTTCCAGGCCCTGGACCGCATCCAGCCGGGCCAGATGGCCGGTGGTCCCGGGGACCTGGCCAAGGGGCTCATGGAAGCCCTCTCCAAAGGCGACACCTCCGGCTTCGACGACATGATCCGCCAGGCCGAATCGGCCCGGGCGGCCCTGGCCGCCCTGGTCCCCCCCGCCCCGTGCGCCGCCTTCCACCAGGAGAGCCTGGCCTCCCTGGACGCCAGCATCGCCCTCCTGCATTCCATCCGGGATTCGCTCACGGCCCCGGGGGCCCCCGCCTCCGACTTCACGGCCCAGGCCGCGGGCCTGCAGGCCCGCGCCGAGCGGCTCCAGCGGGAGGAGAAGGACCTGCGCCAGCGCTATGGGGTCGGGAACTGAGCTGCCCGAGGTGATGGTCCGCGGGAGAGCCGAAAGGCTGCCCCGGATTCACCGGATCATCACCCAGGGCACCGTGAGCAGGAAGAAGGCCCCCATGTAGACCACCCCGAAGATGGTCCCCAGCTTCCAGTAGATGGGCCCCGGCAGGAAGCCCGAGCCGAAGTACACCGGACTGGGTCCCGTGCCGTAGGGAGTGATCACCCCCATGATGCCCAGCTGGAGGCAGAGCAGGAGCGCCATGCGCTCCACCGGCATGCCCGGGATGGCGGCCCCCACTGCCAGGAGCACCGGAAGCACCGCGGTGACGTGGGCGGTGACGCTGGCGAACAGGTAGTGGAGCAGGAAGTTCACCAGCAGGAGGGCCACCAGGGCGCCCATGATGTTGAGCCCGCCCAGGTGGCGGCCCACGGAGGTGGCGAACCACTGGATGAAGCCCACCCGGGACAGCCCGTCGGCCAGCGCCACCAGGGTGGCGAACCAGGCGTAGGTGTTCCAGGCGTCCTTGTGCAGCATCATGTCCCCCCAGGTGATCACCCGGGACACCAGCATCGCCCCGATGACCATGAGAGCCACGGTGGTGGGGTTGATGAACGCGTCCGCGAAGATCCAGAGCGCCAGGGCGCAGGCCACATAGACCAGCAGGAGGATCTCCTTCACGGTCAGCCCCCCCATCCGGGCCAGCTCCCGGGCCGCCCATTGGGGCACCTCCGAGCCGCCTTTCACGCTCGGCCGCTCCAGCCAGTAGGCGAGGAGCGGCACGACGGCCAGGAGCAGGAGGCAGGCCGGGAGCGCCGCCAGCAGCCAGGGCATCCAGTGGAGGTCCACGTTGACCGTCTTGTGGACCAGTTCCAGCGCCAGGACGTTGGGCGCCAGGGCGGTCAGGAACAGGGAGCTGGTCACGCAGGTGGAGGCGACGGCCACCCACATGAGGTAGGTCCCGATCCGCCGCATGGAGGGGTCGTTGGGTTTCGAATCGTACAGGGGCGGCAAGTGGCTGATGACCGGGAAGATGGTGCCCCCGCTGCGGGCGGTGTTGGAAGGGGTGAAGGGGGCGAGGAGCAGGTCGGCCCCCAGCACCGCGTAGCCCAGCGTGAGGGTGCTCCGCCCCATGAGCTTGACCAGGGCCAGGGCGATGCGCCGGCCCAGCCCGGTCTTCTCGTAGGCCAGGGCGAACATGAAGGCCCCGAAGATGAGCCATACCGTCGGGTTCGCGAAACCGGACAAGGCCCAGCTCAAGGCGGCGCTGGGGGCGCTGAATCCAGGCTTGGCCAGCTGGTCGGGGCTGAACAGCACCCACCGGGACAGCAGGACGGCCACGGTGAGCCCCAGCAGGCCGATGGCCCCGCCGGGCAGAGGCTCCAGGATCAGGGCCGCGATCACTCCGGCGAACAGGGCGAAGTAGAGCCAGGCGTGATGCGCCAGGCCGGCCGGGGCCGGCACAAGGGCAAGTGCGATGGCGACCAGGAGGGGGATCAGGAATTTCCATTTTTTCATGGAGTCCTCCGGCTTCTGAAAATTTAGATGCGCCTCATCAGGATTTAACAAATTATAATCGGTCCAGTCCAAATCCCTTCGATTTCACGCCCGGAGATTGAGGCGCTCCTGTTAATTCGGATCCCTCCTCGCAGGTAGTGTTCGACACCACGGTGACCATGGCCGCCGAACTGAGCAGCCTTGAACTCAACCCGGTGGAGTGCATCATCGTCTACGACGAACTGGTGGGCGCCGAATTGCTGGGCAAGGCCGCCGAGGTGTTCGCCACCAAGTGCGTGGCCGGCGTCCAGGCCAACACCGAGCGCTGCCGCACCCTGGTCAAGGGCAGCATCGGCCTGGTCACCGCGCTGAACCCGGTGCTGGGCTACGAGAAGTCCGCCGCCATCGCCAAGGAATCCCTGGCCACCGGCCGGCCGGTATACGATCTGGTGCTGGAGAAGGGCTGGCTGAGCAAGGACAAGCTCGATGACATGCTCAAGCCCGAGAACATGACCCAGCCCAGGGACTGGCCGGTGGTGCAATAGCGCCTGTCAAGGGTGGGAGGCGGGTTTCACGGGGTCACCGAGAGCCACAGGAAAGCGTAAGAGGCATTCGTTCCGTTGCCCGCCGTAACCTGGTAGGCCTGGGCCGGAGCGGCGCCGGACGGAGTGCCCGTGATCGTGCCCAGGGCCGGGTCCAGGTTCAGGCCGGCAGGCAGGCCGGGGCTGATGCTCCAGGCCGTGGCGCCGCTCTGGCAGGGGCTGATCACAGGGCCCGCGACCCCGGCCTTGAACACGTAGACCGACGGGCAGTAGGAAAAGCACGGAAAGCCCGGCGCCGGATCGCCCGGATCGAACAGATCCGCGCTGGCGATCAGCTGGCTGTCCTGGGCGTCAAGGATGATGTAGCCCCCGGCCAGCAGCACCTTCCCGTTGGGCAGGCGCGTTTCCGTGAACACCTCCCGGGCGGCGGACATGGAGCCCGCGGCCAGGAAGGTGGCCGTGGCCGGATCATACAGTTCAGCGCTGGCAAGTGCGGCGCTGTTGGCGCCCCCCGCCAGCAGGGCCTTGCCGTTGGCAAGCAAGGTCGCCGTATGGCCGAACCTCGCCGTGGCCAGGGTCCCGGAGGCTGTGAACGTTCCCGTTGACGGATCGTACAGCTCGGCTCCGGCGAGATAGCCGCCCGGGGCGCTGATTCCCGCCGCGACGAGCACCTTCCCGTTCGGCAGCAAGGTCGCCGTGTGGCCGGCCCTTGCCACGCCCATGGTTCCCGAGGGTGCGAACGTGCCCGTGGCCGGATCGTACAGCTCGCTGGAGGCGTAGCAGGTGCTGACGTAGTCCCAGCCCCCCGTGACCAGGACCTTGCCGTTGGGCAGCAGGGTGGCGGTGGGAGCGAACCTCGCCGTGCTCATGGGCCCGGTGGCCGCGAAGGTGCCCGTGGACGGGTCGTACAGCTCCGCACTGTTGAGGATGGTCACGGTGCTGGAGGACCCCACCCGGAGCAAGCCGCCCGCGATGAGGACCTTGCCGTTCGGAAGGAGCGCCGCCGCGGCGTACTCCCGCGCGGTCGCCAGGTTGCCGGTCGTGGCGGTGAACGTTCCCGCGGCTGGATCGAACCGTTCCGCCGTCACCAGGTCGACGTTGTAGTAGCCCGAAGCCAGCAGCACCTTGCCTTCGGGCAGCAGGGTCGCCGTGTGGGCCCAGCGTTCCGTGGTCATCAGGCCCGGGGTCGAGGCGAAGGTCCCCAGGGATGGATCATAGATTTCAGCGAGGTCGTAGGGCCAGTAGCCGATGTAGCCTCCGCCGATGAGGGTCTTGCCGCTGGGAAGCAGGGTGGCGGTGGCGTAACCGGTGCCAGTCATCATCGTTCCGGTGGGGGCGAAGGTGGGGACGGTCACCGGAGTCGTGGCGGTCGCCGCATCGCCGGCGGGGTTGGTCACGGTGAGGGTGAAGGTCGTGGTCATGGCGAGGGCGCCGGTGCGCACCCCCGGATTGCCGCTGACGATGGCGCCCACCCCATGGTCCACGGTCCCGACCCCGTTTTCGAAGGAGGCGATGAGCGTGGCCGATGTGCCCGCCGGGGTCAGGGCGGGGGTCGCGGTGAAAGCGGTGATCAGGGCAGCCGGCACCACGTCCACGGTCGCCTGGGCGGTGCGGGAGTCGCCGGCGGCGTTGGTCACGGTGAGGGTGTAGGTGGTGCTGGCCGACAGGTTGCCGGTGTCGATCGGCACGCCGCTGGCCACGGCGCCCAGGTCCTGGTCCACGGTGGCGGTACCGTCGGCGAAGACGGCCGTGAGGGCGGTGGCCGTCCCGGAGGTGATGGGGCTCTTGCCTGCGGTGAAGCCGGTGATGCTCGGCGCGGCCACGACCGTCACCGTGACCGCCTTGGCCACCGTTCCGCCCGGCCCGCTGACGGTGAGCGTATAGGTCGTATCCACGACCGGAGTGATGGCGACCGGCACCCCGCTCTGGAGGCTGCCGACCCCCTGGTCCACCGTGCCGGTCCCATGGGCGAAGGTGGCGCTGAGGGTCGTGCCCGCCCCCAAGGTGATGGGGGACTTGGCGGCCGTGAACGCGCTGATCACGGGCGCCGCGGGCGGCGTCGAGCCACCGCCTCCGCCGCCCCCTCCCCCGCATGCCGCCAGGAGAGCGATGGCCAGGACCGCCAGGACGAGGCGGCCGCTCGACCGGGCCAAATGCCTCATGGATCCCATGAATTCAAAGGCCTTGAACTCCATAGCCAGGCCCATGGTTTGCCTCCTTGGATGGTTGGGTAGTGGGCAGTCCGGATTCCGCCACAGGGCATGCCCTGGGCGCAGCTGGGTCACCTTCCCCTTGCCACAGCCTCGTCCGGTGTGGAGGTGCGACGGTTCGAGCCCGCATCAAAGCGACGGTACAGAGGATCGACCCATAACATATCGTGCCGTGTCAGGCCCGCTATGGGGGGTTCTCCCCATTCTGCACCCTCGGGACACCGTATCCTGGGCTGGGGCTTGCCCGCACGGTTCCAGGGTCGCGCCTACTGCCCGACCAGCCCTTTCTCGATGGCATAGGCCGTCAAGGCGGAAACATTGTGCAGGTTGAGTTTCTCCATCAGGTTGGACCGGTGTTTCTCCACCGTCTTGGGGCTGATGCAAAGGTATTCGCCGATTTCCCGCGTGTGTCTGCCTTCCGCGATGAGTTTCAGCACCTCACGTTCCCGGTCGGAGAGGGCATCGAAAGAGGTGCGGGCCGCCGCCCCGTCCTTCGATCCCAGGAACAGGCCCACCACCGTCGTGGCGACGGCGGGGCTCAGGTAACGCTTCCCGTCGAGCAGACTGCGGATGGCCACGAAGAGTTCGGCGCTGGTGGCATCCTTCAGCACATAGCCGTCCGCTCCGGCCAGCAGGGCGGTCTTCACGTAGTCTTCGGCCTTGTGGACCGTCAGGACCAGGATCCGGATCCGGGGATGGGCCCGTTTGATGTCCTTGATGGCCTCCAGTCCGCTGGTCCGGGGCATGGAAAGATCCAGCAGGAGGAGATCGGGCCTGAGTTCACTGGCCAGCCGGATGGCCTCCATCCCGTCCACCGCCTCCCCGACGATCTCCGCCCCGGACATACCGGTCAGCAGCGCCCGCAGGCCCTCTCTGAGGATGGTGTGGTCTTCCGCGAGGACGATCCGGAACGGCCTGTTAAGGTTCATCGGGACCTCGAACATACCCGCGTTGACGCCCGGTTTGGGTTTGAGAGGCAGATTATGCCACAACCACCATCGGTTCGACCCGGAAAATCCAGGCTTCGGCTTTCCTTCACCCGGCACAGGGACGGTGGCCAGCCGCACGAATCTTGTTCAGGGGCCACCTGGCGGTGACCGTCGTGCCCTGACCTTGGATGGACGTGACGATCATGGTCCCGTCATGGAATTCGGTCCGCTCCCGCATGGACGCGAGGCCAAACCCCCTGGGATCGTCCATGTCCTTGGGGTTCCCTGCATCGAACCCAATGCCGTTGTCCCTGATGATCAGTTGCAGCTCGCCCCGGCACGGTTCGAGCGTGACGCTGATCCGGGTGGCCTGGGCGTGCTTGGCCACGTTGTTCATGGATTCCTGGACGATACGGAAAAGGGTGATTTTCAACGTTTCCGGGATCCCGGATTCCTCGAATTCGACCGCCTGCTCAACCTCGATGGCCGGGTAGGTCCGGCGGAACTCCCGGGTGAACCAGTTCAGGGTTGCGATCAGCCCCAGATCATCCAGGATCGAAGGCCGCAGGGCCATGCAGATGCGGCGGGTCTCGTCGACCGTTTGCTGGATGACTGGTACGACGCTCTCCAGCAATGCCAGAGGGTTCCACTGGGGGTTGTCGCGCATTCCGTGCATGGCCCTTTCCACCGTGAACTTGATCGCGGAGAGGGATTGGCCAATATCGTCATGAAGGTCCCGGGCGACCCGCTTGCGTTCTTCCTCCTGGACACTCAACAGGCGCGAAGTGAGCATCTGCAGGGCGGCCTTGGATTCCTTCAGGCGCCTGTCAGCCTCCAGACGCTCCGTGATGTCCTCGATAGTGCCCAGGAGGGCGGGTTCTTCGTGGAACTGGATGGGGATGAACCTGCCGCTGATCCACCGCACATCCCCGTCCGCGTTGACGATCCGGAATGTACAGTCTTCGGTGGGGCTTCTGCCGAGGGTCCAGGTCCTCCACAACCGTTCCAGACTCTGAAAGTCGTCCGCAAGGATGAGTCCCTCAGGATTGAAGCCTGGAACAGCATCCCGGGAAAGACCGGACATCTCAAAAAAACGATGGTTGGCAAAAACCACCCGGTCATCCTTCAGGATGAAAATCCCGGTCGGCGAGTGCTCAACGACGGTGCTGTAGTTCGCTTCAGATCGACGAAGCGCCGCATTGAGGTCCGCCAGACGCTGGGTCCGCTCCAGAACCTGCCGGTCCAGATCGATGCACATGGCCTCCAGCGCATGATCCGCGGCAACCTTCTCCTGGATGGTTCGGGTCATGGGCCTGACGAAGAACAGGTACAGGGAGGGCAGCGTCAGGGCCATGATGATCAAGATATCCATCGTTTCATGGGGCCAGCCCACGTTGGGAACCCAACGTTTCCCGAACAGGACCGAAAGGATTTCCCCCAGCAGAATCGTGAGGCCCGTCACCAGGAAGGCCCGGGTGGGCGGAATGTCCCGGCGCAGCGCGAAGGACCAGAATGACCGGAGCCTTTGGGGAACCGTTGGTGACGAAGTGGTATCCATCGTCCCTACCCCCCGCATGAACGCTTCCATTGACCACTTTCCCAGATGATAACCGTTCACCGGTGTCCCGGCCGTACACTACCAGGGAGGCCCCTCCAGTGATCCCCCGCTACCCCGAATTCTTCAACGATGTCTTCGGCCCGGTCATGCAGCCCGGGTCCAGTTCCCACCAGGCCGGCCCCTGCCGCCTGGGCCTGCTGGCGGCCTCGCTGCTGGGCGAGCCGCCGCGGCGGGTCGAGTTCCACCTGGACCCGGCGGGGTCCTGCGCCGGCACCTTCGGCCTCATGAACGAGGATCTCGGGCTCGCCTCCGGGGCCCTGGGCCTCGGGCCCGACGATCCCTTGTTCTTCGAATCCCTGGACGAGGCCCGGCGGCGCGGGGTCGAGCTGGTGTTCCGCTTCCTCCCGGTCACGGAGAGCGGGCATCCCAACGCCGTGAAGATCCGGATGGACGGCCCGGCCCGGAGCGTGACCCTGGTGGGCGACTCGGTCGGCGGCGGCATGGTGGAAGTGGTCGCCGTCGAAGGCTTCCCGGTCCGCTTCCACGGCGACACCCCGGTGGTCCTGGTGCCCGGAGACACGGACTATTGTCCGCCGGGGTTGCTCGAGTCGGGGCGGAGCCGGCGCGCGGGGCAGACCCTCTCCTGGTTCAAGACGGTGGGCCGGCCCGCCGACCTCCCGGAGGGAGCGCTGGTCCTGGAGGCCATCCTCCCGGTCCCCACCCTTCCCGGGCGGATGCCGCAACTTTTCGACACCATGGCCGCCTGGCGGGCCCTGGCCGCGGAGGCCGGGACCGGACTGGCCGAGATCGCCCTGCGCTACGAGGAGGCGGCTTCCGCCTGGCCGCGTCCGCGGGTCCTCGCGGCCATGGAGCGGATCCGCACGCTGTTGCACGCCCAGGTCCACGCGGCCTATGGCCCGGCCGGATCGGGCCCGATGGAGCCGTTCAGCCGGCGGGACGACCGCATATGGGCGCCCCACCTGGAAGCGGGCCGGTCCATTTCCGGATCCGTCACCGCCCAGGCCCTGAAACTGGCGCTGGGGGTCACCGCCAAGGTCCGGGGCGTACCCATCGTCCCGGCGCCCATGGGCACCGGAGGCGGCTACCTGTATTCGGCGCTGTACGCCGTCCAGCAGGACCGGGGGTATCCGGATGACGCCCTGCTCCAGGGGCTGCTGGTGGCCGCCGGGGTCGGGGCCATCGCCTGCACCCGCACCCAGCCGACGGGCGAAGTCATCGGCTGCGCAGGGGGGCCCGGGGTCTGTTCGGCCATGGCCGCCGCGGCCCTGGTGGCCATGGCCGGAGGCGCGCCCCTGCAGGCGGAGCACGCCGCCAGCTTCGCCATCCAGGCCACCATCGGCCAGCCATGCGACCCGATCCCCGGCGGGTTCGAGCAGCCCTGCCTGAGCCGGGCCATCGCCGCGGTCACCAACGCCATCGCCTTCGCCGACCTGGCCATGGCCGGATCCGACGCGGTCCTGCCGTTCCATGAGGCCCTCGACGCGGCCGACCGGGTGGGGCGGGCCCTGCCGCCCGAGCTGAAATGCACCTCGAGGGGCGGCTGCTGCACCACCCCGACGGCGCAGAGGCTCGCCGGAAACTTCCAGCGCCAGCAGAGCCAGCGGCGCCAGGTCACCTGACCAAGGCCGCCATGTATGATGGAAACCGAGCGCCGGGGTTCCCGAGCCAAGGGGTTCCTCGGCGCGGGTGCTGGAGGCCCCCATGGATGAATCGAAAGTCTGGTTGATCACCGGCTGTTCCACCGGCTTCGGCCGGGAGCTGGCGCGGGCCGTGCTGGGCCGGGGCGGGCGGGTGGTGGTGACCGCCCGGACCCCTGAGGCCCTGCGGGAGTTCGAGGGGTCCCCCCAGGCGCTGGTCGCCCGCCTTGACGTGAACGCCCCAGCCCAGGTCCAGGAGGCCGTGGCCCAGGCCCAGGGCCGGTTCGGCCGGATCGACGTGCTGGTGAACAATGCCGGGTACGGCTACCTGGCCGCCCAGGAAGAAGGCGACGAAGCCGAAGTGCGGGCCATGTTCGAGACCAACGTGTTCGGCCTCATCGCCATGACCAGGGCGGTGCTGCCCGGCATGCGCGCCCGGCGCCAGGGGCACATCGTCAATATCTCCTCGGTCGGGGGGCTGGTGGGCTTCCCGGGCAGCGGCTACTACAACGCCACCAAGTTCGCGGTGGAAGGCCTTTCCGACGCCCTGGCCAAGGAGGTGGCCCACCTGGGCATCAAGGTCACCGTGGTGGAGCCGGGTCCCTTCCGCACCGACTGGGCGGGACGCTCCCTGCGCCAGGCCAGGGTCCCCATCGCCGACTATGCGCCAAGCTCCGGCGTTCGCCGCCGGGCCATCAGCGACAACAGCGGCAAGCAGGCGGGAGACCCGGTGCGCGCCGCCGAGGCGATCCTCCAGGCCATCCTGGCGCCCCGGCCGCCCCTGCACCTGCTGCTGGGGCGGTTCGCCTACGAGACGACCAGGGAAAAGCTCCGGACGTTCGGGGAGGAAATGGAAGCCTGGCGCGAGGTGACGGTGGGCGCGGATTATCCGGAGGGCTAGGAGCCCGACCAAGTAAAGGTCCGGGTCCCTCCATTTCGCCCTGGTTCGCTCTGTTGGATCGCTGGTCGCGATCCAACAGAGCGGATAGTTTCGCCGAAAGGTAATCGTCGGCTATGTTTCACCTCCGGGGTATCGACCCCGCAGAGCGTTTCATAGGCTTCCTGGACCTATTTCTTGGATTTTTACCCCTCAGGCCGAAGCTCTGGCCATCTTCAGGAGGTTATGGGCGGTGCAGACCAGGCTCCATTCAGCCCTGACCTTGGCTAGCCCCCTGAGTAGGAACTGCCGGAAGCCCATGGCCTGTTTGACCTGGCCGAACACCGGCTCCACGACTTGCTTTCGAAGCCGGTAGGGACTCCGCCAGCCACCACGCTTCAGTTTCTCCCGCATCTGGGCCACGAGGCTACCCGGCTTGCCGTTCTTGGCGTGGGTTGCAGCTTTGCTGCCATGCTGCTGGCGGCCGGTGGCGATATAGGCTTGGATGTTCCGGGCCTCCAAGCCTTCCAGGTTCGCTTCCGAGCAGAACCCCGCATCCGCCGAACAGACCCTTGGCTTGCGGCCGAGATTGGCTTTCACCCGATCGATCATGGGCAGCAGTTGCGGGCAGTCCGCGTTGGTGGCCACTACATCACAGGCCACGATCACCTGGGCCTCGGCGTCCACCGCCGCCTGGGCGTTGTAGCACTGCTCGAAACCATCCTTGGTGGGCATGATCCGGCTCTCCGGATCGGTGAAATTGCGCTGGGCCTTGGGGTCCACCTTGGGCGGGTCCGGTGGGTCCTCATCATCGTCTTTCTGCTTTTCCTTGGCCTTCTCCGCGGCCTCCTGCTCCAGGGCCGCCTTGGCTTCCCTGATCTTCCGCATCCGTTCCGCCTTATTGGCCACCCAAGCTGGAAGCTCGTCTCCCTGGCGGTTCCGGAGCCGGAAATCCTCGCCCAGATCCGTGATCTCCGCCTGGTCCAACCAGCCCTTCACCGTCTCGGCGAATTCCCCTTCCGCCTTCTCCATCCGGTCGTAACTCATGGCCTTGTGCTTGTTGGCGTTGGCCTTGACCTTGGTGCCATCCAAGGCCACGTGTCCCAGGGCCACCAGCCCCGCCCGGCGGCAGAGAACCAGAACCTGCTGGAACAAACCGGCCAGCGCTCCCAGGTGCCGGCGGCGGAAAAGGCCGATGGTCCGGAAATCCGGCTTCTGAAATCCGGTCACCGCCGCGAAGTCCATCCGCTCGATGCAGGCCCTGGCGATCTTCCGGGAGGAGAACACCCCCTGGGTGTAGGCATAAAGCAACAGGGCCACCATCATGGCCGGATGGAACGGCGGGTAGCCCCGCTCCTCATCATAGCTGTCAAGAATTTGCGACAGGTCCAGCTGCTCAACCACCAGGTCCCGCACGAAGTGCGCCGGGTGCCCTTCCGGAATGAACTCGGTGATTTCAGGCGGCAGCAGCCACTTCTGTTTCGGGTCCCAGGGGCGGAATCGTTTGGTCATACCTACTTATCGTACAAACCCATCCAATCGTTAACCCGGTCACTCAAAAACTTTTGCCCGGGGGTGGAACATGGCCGTCGCGGTTCCTTCGTTAGCACCCATCGGTCCCTGAACGCGAACGCGTTCAGAGACCGATGAACCGGGGCGAAATGGAGGGACCCGGACCTTTACTTGGTCACCCTCCTAGTACCTACTGGGGCGTCCGTGTCCCGGTCGGCTGCAGATCGCGTCGACCGGGTTCCCGGCCCTCGCGCCGCCCCACCGGTGCTCGGCTTCGTCAGGCCGCGCTGGGCGCGGTCTGATGAAGCACTCGCTGGCTCGTCGGGGCCGACCAAAGATGATTGGTACCGGCGACTTCGGGGCGGACTGCGGGAATCGCTTCCGCAAACTTCACAGGTCCTCCCATGCCAGCTGATCCAAGCAGGTTCGCCAAGCCGCGTCAACCAGTAATGACGCTTTCAAACTGACGCGCAAGTCACCGACCCCAAAGTCCGATGCGGCTCGACGGCAGGTGGCCGTGAATCGGAGTGCGCACGCACTTCGATTCACGGCCACCAAAGGTGTGGCGGCGCGAACCCACGGAACCCGCATGGCGGGGCTGCTGCCGGGCCGGAACCCGGACGCCCCGGCAGGACTAGCCTTTCCTGATGGCCTCGAGGATCCGCTTCGGCGTCATGGGCAGTGCGAGCACCCGCGCCCCCACGGCGTCGTGGATGGCGTTGGCGATGACCGCGCCCATGCAGACGATGGGAGGTTCGCCGCCGCCCTGGGCCGGCAGGTCCGGGTTGGGGACCAGCACCGTCTCGATGGCCGGCAGCCAGGAGAACCGGGGGATCTGGTAGGTGTCGAAGTTCTCGTCCAGGATCCGGCCGTCCTTGAACCGGACGGCTTCGCTGAGGGCGTAGCCCAGGCCCATGGTGACCGCCCCCTCCATCTGCTGGCGGGCGCCGTCGGGGTTGATGACCAGGCCCATGTCCTGGGCCATGACCACCCGCTTCACCTTGACCTTCCCGGTGCTCCGCTCCACCGCCACCTCGGCCATGGCGGCGACGATGGTGCCGCGCCAGGAACCGCAGGCGACCCCCACCCCGCGCCCGGACGGGGCGACCCCGGCCGCCCATCCGAACTTGTCCGCCGCCGACTCCAGCACCCGGATCACCCGCGGGTCGCTCAGGTGGCGCAGGCGGAAGGCCAGAGGGTCCACCTTGGCCCTGGCGGCCAGGGTGTCCATGTGCGACTCCCGGGCGAACACGTTGGTGTTGGCCCCGGGCGCCCGCCAGGCGCCGGTGGGGAACGGGTGCAGGCCGGCGGCGCTGGTGCCGATGTCGCCCCCGTCCCCGGTGGAAGAGAACCGTTTGGCGGGGAGGTCATAGCCGATCTCGGCCTCCCGGTCGCTCGTGCCTGACACCTGGCAGTCCCAGAAGGTGATGCGCCCGGCCGCATCCAGCCCGGAGCGGATCTTCACCACCGCCGCCGGGCGGAAGGTGTCCAGGAAGAACTCCTCCCGGCGGTCCCAGACCACCTGCACCGGCGCTCCGGCCTTCAGCGCCAGCCGCGCGGCTTCCACCGCCTGGGGCCCGGCTGCCTTGCCGCCGAACGCGCCGCCGATGGGGGCCGTGATGATGCGCACTTGCCGGGCGGGCAGGTTCAGGGCCTCGGCCACCTTGGCCTGCACCGGGAAGGGGGCCTGGACACCGGCCCACACGGTCATCCGGCCGTCCTTCCACTGGGCCACCGCCGAATGCGGCTCGATGGCGGCGTGAGCCACGTAGGCGTTGAGGTAGTCCGCTTCGACCAGGGTGGTGGCGCGGGCCTCGCCGGCCTTCAGGTCGCCCTCCTGGACCCCCACCTTGCCGCCGCCCGCCCGGTCTGCGAGGCGGGGGTAGATGGTGCGATCGTCCAGGGCCGGCGGCTTGCCGTCGAAGCTGGCCTTGACCAGGTCCAGGGCCCGGCGCGCCTGGTCCGGGAACTCGTGCAGCACCGCCACCAGGTTGCCGTCGCGCACCACCCGCACGCCGGGCAGGCGCTCCGCCGCGGAGGTGTCCACGCTTTTGAGCGCGGCGCCATGGGCCGGGGGACGCACGATGCAGGCGTGCAGAGTGCCGGGCAGACCCTGGTCGGCGCTGAAGCGGGCCGTGCCGGTGACCTTGCCCAGGGTGTCCAGGCGAGGAGCGGACGTGCCCACCAGGGTATAGGCCGACACCGGCTTGGGCTTCACGTCCGCCAGGTGGCGGTCGATGCGCTTGCCCTGGACCAGCTGGCCATAGCCGACCTGCCTGGCCGGATCGCCCTTGACCGAGACCACGCCGGCTTTCACCTCGAGCCGGTCCGCGGGGACCTGGAGGCGCTCGCCGGCCATCTGCAGCAGCACGGCCCGGGCCTCGGCGGCGGCCCCGCGCAGCACCGGCCCGAACTGCCAGATGCTCAGCGAGCCGCCCGTGCCGCCGTCCCAGGGGCAGAGGTCGGTGTCGCCCATGAGCATGTCCACCCGCTCCAGGGGTACATCCAGTTCCTCCGCCGCCAGCATGGCCAGGGAGGTCATGTTGCCCTGGCCCATCTCCACCTTGCCCACGGAGCAGCCCACCCGTCCGTCCGCGCCGATGTGCAGGTAGGCGTTGAAGTCCAGGGGGTAGCCCGGGGGGCGGGTCGCGACCAGCTGGGGCGCGGCCAGGGCGGGGGTCCGGAACAGGATGAACAGCCCGGTGGCGCCAGTCACTTTGAGGAAGTCGCGCCGCTTCACAGGGCACCTCCCATCTCCTGGCCGGCCGCTTCCACCGCGGCCAGGATCCGCGTGTAGGTACCGCAACGGCAAAGGTTGCCCTCCAGCTGCGCCATGATCTCGGCCCGGGTGGCCCGGGGCTTCTTCTTCAAGAGGGCGTAGGCGGCCAGGACCATGCCGGGGGTGCAGTAGCCGCACTGGACGGCGTTGTGCTCCTGGAAGGCGCGCTGCACTGGATGCAGGTTCCCGTCCTTGGCCAGCCCCTCGATGGTGAGCACGGATTTGCCGGCCACGGCCGCCAGGGGGGTGGAGCATGAGAACACCGGCTCGTCGTCCACCAGGACGGTGCAGGCGCCGCAAAGGCCGGCGCCGCAGCCGACCTTGGTGCCGGTCAGGCCCAGGTTGTACCTGAGCACCCACACCAGCATCCGGTCCGGGTCCGCGGTCACCCGCACCATCTTGCCGTTCAGGGTGAAAGAGGTGGTCTGAGCCATGATGGGCTCCCGGCTCTACTTCAGGAGTTGGAACTCGCCGTTGACGACCTGGACGATCTTGTAGCTCTTGATGGCGTCCCGGTCGGGAGTGAAGGTGATGGATCCAGCCATCCCGCTGAAGCCCTTGGTGGCGGCCAGGGCATCGCGGACGGCGGCACGGTCCAGCGAACCGGCCCGTTTGATGGCGTCGGCCAGGATGTACACGCAGTCGTAGGAGAGGGCCGACGCGAAGTTGGGGCTGTTGCCGTACCTCTTCTCGAAGCTGGTGGCGAAGGCGTGGATGCGCGGCTCCGGGTCCTTGGCGAAGAACATCACGTTGGTGTAGAGGCCGTTCACCGAGCTGCCGCCGAGTTCGATCAGCTTGGGCGAATAGAGCGGAGCGGAGCCCATGACCGGCAGGTTCCAGCCCATCTTCTCCCGCTGCTGGCTGATCATGGCGCCGTCGTTGTACATGACCGCCAGGAACAGGGCGTCGGGCTTGGCCTGCTTGAGCTTGGTCAGGACGGCGGTGAAGTCCTTGTCGCCCTGGAAGAACGATTCGGAGGCCACGATCCTGCCGCCGCGCTTCTCGAAGTTCTCCCGGAAGAACTTCTGGGTGTCGGTGCCCCAGTCGTTGTTGATGTACAGCATGGCGATGTTCTTGATCTTGAGCTTGTCCACGGCCAGTTCGGCCATGACGGGCTGCTCCCAGGTACTGGGTGCCGGAGATGCTGAAGCTCCACTTGGAGCCGGAGGCGAACTTGGTGTGGCTGGCCGTGGGCGAGAGCTGGATCATGCCGGCCCTGGTATAGATGGGCTGCGAGGCCATGCAGCAGGTGGAGGTGAAATCACCGATCTCGGCCAGAATGGTCGGATCGGAGATCCATTTCTCGGCCAGGGTGGCGGATTCTTTGGGGTCGCCCTTGGAATCGCCGACGCTCAGCTCGAATTTCCTGCCCAGCACGCCGCCCTGGGCGTTGATCTCCTCGATGGCCATCTCCACCGAGTGCTTGAAGTTGTTGCCGTACTCGGCGTAGTCGCCGGTGATGGGCGCGGTGAGCGCGAGGTGGATGGCGGGTGAGTCCGCCCTGGCGCCGAGCCCACCGGCCAGAAGGACGGTTCCGATGACGGCGGTGAATCTACTCTGCATGGGTGACTCCTCGTTGGGTTGTCGATGCCAGGGATCTGCTGCCAAGTCGACCCCTGCGCGGATGGCCCCTCTCCCGGGCGGCAATCAAGGTCGAAGCGCACATCATGCTCAGTCTAGAGAGGGACCTGGAAACAGGGGAGAATCTTTGCCATTCGCGTTGGTTTCCAGCGCAAGCTCCGCAGGACCGATGGGGATCAGGACGACACGGGTGCGGCTCCTGACGCTGATGCCAGGGCAGGTGCACGGAGCCGGGCGACCGTTTTATTAAAATTTTGTCATCCAGGGGTCCGACATTCAGCCCCGCCGGAACGCCGTTCGGCCTCGGGAAAACGCCACTGGGCTAAGCCGAATCGGGTTCGGGCCCGGGTGCGATAGGTTGGGACCGCAGATGATCTATTTACCTGCAGGGGATCCTGGACAACCATGGACCTTCGCCGCCGAGGAGAATCTCGGATGTTGACAATATCAAGGACCCTCACGGAGTGGCTCAAGCCCGACGATCCGCGCTGGACCGAAGTCCTGGCCAGCGTTCCCCACGACTTCTTCCATCTGCCGGGCTACGTGGACGCCTATGCGGCCATGCTGGACGGGGAGCCGTTGCTGCTGCTCCTCGACGCGGGCAGGTCCGGGTTGGCGGTGCCGTTGGTGAAGCGTTCCCTGGCGCCGTTCGGGCCCGCCTTCGCGGATTACCACGACGTGGTGTCGCCCTACGGGTACCCGGGACCCCTGGTCTGGGGCGCCGACCGCCCGGAACAGATCGCCACCCTGCACCAGGAACTCGCCGTCCAGCTCAAGCGGGCCAACGTCGTTTCCATGTTCCTCCGGCTGCACCCGTTCCTGGGCCCGCCCGAGGCGACCTTGGCGGCCCTGGCCGGGGAGGGCGGGGTGCGCTGGCACGGACCGGTGGTCTACCTCGACCTGAGGGACCCGGAAGCCAGCTGGCACGGCATCAACCCGGCCAACCGCAGGGTGATCCGCCGGCTGATCGAATCCGGGCACCAGGTCGTCTTCGACCGCTGGGAAACCCTGGACCAGGTCCTGGCGGCCTACGCCGAGACCATGGAGCGCCATTCGGCCCCCGGATCCTACCGCTTCCCCAGGGCCTTCTTCACCCGGCTGCGCCACGCCACCGGCCAGGCGCTGCACCTGGCCACCAGTAGCACACCGGGCGGCGAGGTCACCGGCGGCGTCTTCTTCACGGAGGTCGGGGGCCTCATCCACTACTTCCTGACCGGCACCTTCTTCGCGCACCGCGCCCTATCCCCCAACAAGCTCCTGATCGACGCCCTGCGCCGGTGGGGGCTGAGGCGGGACTGCCACACCCTGAACCTGGGCGGAGGCCTGGGTGCGCGGGAGGACAGCCTCCATACCTTCAAGACCCGGTTCTCCAGGACGACCGTCCCGTTCTACACCCTGCGCAGGATCCTGCTGCCGGAAGTGTACCGGTCCCTGTGCCGCGACGGCGAAGGGGATGACGGCTTCTTCCCCGGCTACCGCCAAGCCGAGGCCCACGCCGGAGCGGGCGCCGGGGCCGGCGACTAGGTGTGCGGGAAACGGTTCGTGCGTGGCGATGCGGGATCGGGCGTACGTGTCCCTGTCAAAGGGTTCCTGCGAAGGCAGCCAGGACAATGGCCGTAAGTGTAGGACGGGGCTTTTTCACGACGCTCGGCGATCCACAGGTTCCCGAATCGGATCAATCCACACGACTGGCACTTCATGGAATAATTCGACCGCTTCATCCCTTTTCCCATCTCGTCCACCTCGATCCGCGTGAAGCAAGATCCCCGGCGATCCGTAACATCCGGCGCGATCCGCCAGGTCCGGATCTCTACTAAATTAGTGAACTATCCAATAAAAACAAGAGGTCCACCTTCATTTGGACGACTTGTGACCCTGGGCCCGGGCTCAGGCTCCCTTGACGCCGGCCCGGTACGGGCTCAAGTCCTCCAGGATGGCCGCATCGCCCGGCCTCAGTTCGTTGGTGGCGAGGCGCGCCACCAGCCCTCCGACCCCGGGCCCCAGCATGAAGCCCAGTTCGCACATCCCGATGGCCTCGAGGTAGCCGTCCAGTTCCAGGGAACGCCCGATGATCGGCGCGCTGTCCGGAGTCATGGGGTAGAGGCCGCGCCAGGTCCGGCGGATCTTAAGGTTGGCGAGCTTGGGCATGAGGTCCACCATGCGCCGGGCGATCCTGGGCAGGTAGTCGGAGGTTTCCCGCCGGTCCGTGCCGGGTATGGCGGGCTTGGGGCTGTAGCAGAACACCAGCTGTCCGGTCTTGTGCTGATAGAAGTAGAAGTTCTCCGAACCGGGGGCCTCCCGCAGGTCCACGATCATGGGGTCCAGGAACGGCGCCACCGCCTCGGTGATGCCGCCTTCATGGGATTCCGGCTCCACGGGGGCGTCGAGCCCGCCCGCCCGGGCCAAGGTCCGGGCCCAGGCCCCGGCGGCGTTGACGACGCAGCCGGTGGCATAGTCACCCTGGCCGGTGCGCACCCCCACCACCTTGTCCTTGCAGCGCAGGATGCGGGTGACTTGCTCGTTGAACCGGAACGTGGCCCCCAGCGCCGACGCCCGCCGCTGGAACGCCTGGCAGCTCAGGATGGGCGAGGCGGATCCGTCCCCGGGGGCGAGGGTGCCGCCCAGGAGGCCGTCCTCCCGCAGGCCCGGGCAGGCCTGGAGCAGGTCATCCCGGTCCAGCCAGTGGATGTCCAGCCCAGCCTGCTCCTGGACCAGGAGGCGTGCCTTGAGGAAGGCCTCCTCCTGCGGACGGTAGGCCACGAAGACATAGCCGCCCTGGCGCCACTCCAGGTTGTCGCCCCAGGTCTCCTCCCAGTGGGAGAACACGTCCATGCTGTCCAGGCAGAGCTTCATCTTGGCGGGCGCCGCATGGGTGGGGCGGACGCCGCCGATGGCGCACTTGTTGCTCCCCTGTCCCGCGGAAGCGAACTGGTCCACGCACAGGACCTTCAGGCCCTTCCCGGCCAGGCGCAGCGTCGCGGGCACGCCGATGCTGCCGGCGCCGATGACGATGGCATCGTAGTTCCTGGTGGTCATCACAAACCTCCCTGGAAGGCGCCCGCCGCCTGGGTCCTGGCGGGTTCGGCAACAGGCTCCCCGTCCGCGGCCAGACCGGCGAAGGCGCCCATGGGCACCTCCAGGAAGAGCGGGCGGCGGGTCAGCGGGGTGACTTGCGGGAGCGGCACCCCTTCTTCCTGGAACAGGCGCAGGACGAGGCCGGGGCAGGTCTTGCCGCCGCAGGCGCCCATGCCGGCCCGGGTGGCGCCCTTCAGTTCGTTCATGTCCCGGACCCCGGAACGGATCCGGGCGCGGATCTCTCCCGCGGTCACCCGCTCACAACGGCAGACGATCTCGTCATCGTCAAGCCGCTGGACGGCTTCCGGCATGGGCTCGCCGACCCAGGGCTGCTGGACGCGGATGCGGGCGATCCGCTTGGCGATGGCGGCCGGCGCCCGCACTTTCACCAGCGCCGCATGGTCCGCGAAGTCCGGCTCACGGACCGCCACCACGGGAACGTTGCCCAGCATCTGCCCAAGGGTGTCCAGCACGGTCACCGCCTGGCCCACCTGGAGGGTGTTGCCGGGAAACTCATAGGGAAGCGTGACGAGCGCCTCACCCGCCTGCTTCCGGTAATCCACCAGGGTGAGGGCCAGCCCCGGGCAGACCGCCACACACTTTTCGCAGGCCAGGCAATCCTGCCCGTCGAAGCTGGGCACCCCGAGGAGGTCCCCGCCCTCGATCCGGATGGCGCCCTTGGGGCAGATGCTGGCGCAGGGGTTGCACGGGATCTCCTGGGCGCAGTGGAACACCGGGAACACCCCCTGTTCGCCCTCGGGGATCTCCTCGGCGAGGGTGGCGCCGGGACGGGACTTCAGCACCTCCGCGGTGCGGTGCCACTCGGGCGGTACCTCCCCCACGGGCCGGCCCAGGGCCGCCGCGATCTCCAGCCCGCGGATCCGGCCGGTGCACATGGCGGAGCTGGCCTCGGCGATCTCCTCGGCGTCCCCGGCGGCGTACACCGGCAGCCCGAACTCCCGGGCCTTGAGGAAGAATTCGTCCACCGGCTCCAGCCCGACCGCCAGCAGCACGGCGTCGCAGCGGAACGTGCGGAAGGTCCCGGGCACCGGGTTCCAGTCCGCGTCCAGCCGGGCGATGGTGACGGATTCCACCTCCTCTACGCCGTTGGCCGAGACCACCGTATGGGCGGTGTAGACCGGCACGCCCATGCGCACCAGCTTGTCCAGGTGGACCTTGTAACCCCCGCACCGGGGCAGCGCCTCGCACAGGCCCGCCACCTCGATGCCCGCCTGCAGGGCGTGGTAGGCGGCGATCAGGCCCACGTTGCCACCGCCCACCACGAACAGCCGCTCGGCGGGCCGCACCAGGCAATAGCGCCCATCCCTGAGCACGCCCACTTTCCGGTCCGAAAACACGGCCAGGGCGATGCTGCTGGTCCAGATGCGGATAGTCTCGAAGCCCCTCGCTTCCCTGGCCAGGATGGGGTGTTCCCGGATTCGGAAATCCGACATGGCATACCTCCCTTCAACGGCATCCGGTTCTTCTGGCGAGGAGCTTCGGGGAATCCGCCCTGGAGGCGGCTCCGGCCGCAAGGCCGGGCCGCTGGCCTTGGTTGCGCCAGGGGTGGACTGCGCTTTCGTGTCCAGGAAACGCGTGGCGGGCAGCGCAAATCAGCCAAAAATTTTACGATTATCGAACTTTTGTTCTATTTACGAATTATTGTGACCCTCGTCTCCCCGCCTGTCAATCACGATCCGAATCAAACCTGATTCCAGCGCCAGGCACCGTATATTTATTAAAATCATTCTTCTTTCGCCTCGGACGCGGCCGCAATCACGGCCCGCGCCCAGTGGGGGGATGATTACCTTACATGGAGGCAACGTGACTCATCCCGGCCGATACGCACTCGTCAATGGCCTGGCCCTGGGCCTGACGGGCCTGCTGGTGCAATGCGGGGGCGGCGGCGGGGCCACCCCCATCGTGGTGCCGGCGCCGTCCCAGCCCGCGATCGCCGCGCCGACCTCCGCGGCGGTGTACCAGGCCAACGGCCCAGCGTTGGTGGGCAATGCCTCCGGACTGTGGGAGACCACGGTCCGGGTGGGCAGCGCCAGCATCGCCATGGTGAAGGTGCCGGCGGGGAGCTTCCGGATGGGCACGGACGCGACCGACAATCCCGACCTGGAACACGCGCGCCCCGTCCATGCTGTGACGATCAGCCGTGATTTCTGGATGGGGAAGGTTCCGGTGACCCAGGCCCAGTGGCTGGCGGTGATGGGAAGCAATCCGTCCAGCATCCAGGATGCCGGGCCGGACGCCCCGGTGGATAAAGTGAGCTGGGAGGACTGCCAGCGGTTCCTCGCGCGCCTTGACGGCCTGCAAGGCCAATGGACGTTCCGCTTGCCGACGGAATCGGAATGGGAGTATGCCTGCCGGGCCGGAACGGATGGAGATGCCTACGGCAGCCTAGATGCCATCGCCTGGTATTCGGGCAACAGCGCCGGCACGATCCACCCGGTGGCGCAGAAGCAACCCAATGCCTTCGGGCTCTATGACATGCTCGGCAACGTCTGGCAGTGGTGCCAGGACTGGTATGCGGACAGCTATCCGGGGGGTGGCCCGGTGACGGATCCTCAAGGCCCGAGCCATGGTTTCTACCGGGTGTTCCGCGGCGGTTCGTGGTCCGTCAGCGCCACGTTCGTCCGGTCAGCCTACCGCGACTTCTTCACCCCCCCGGACTCCCGCATGGGCGGCATGGGGTTCCGGGTGGTGGCGGTCGCGCGGACCCCATGAAGCGCGGCGCCTCCAGCCAACCGGCTTGGCGTTGACGATGAACAAGGAGATCGGGCTGAACGCCTACGTCTACGGCTGGGGCGCGGGGATCTTCTTTATCGGCTACTGCGTGTTCGAAGTGCCCAGCAACCTCGCGATGGTCCGGTTCGGCGCCCGCAGGTGGATCGCCCGCATCCTGTTCTCCTGGGGCATCGCCGCCGCCGCCATGGCCCTCGTGCGGGGCGGCGCGAGTTTCCTGAGCATCCGCTTCATCCTGGGCGCCGCCGAGGCTGGCTACTTCCCGGGCGTCATCCTCTTCCTGACCTACTGGTTCCCCGCCCGCTACCGGGCCAGGATCATCTCCCGGTTCATGCTGGCCATTCCCATCTCCCTGGCCATCGGCGCGCCCGTCTCCACTTGGATCCTCCAGCACTCCAACGGCCTGATGGGCCTGCGCGGCTGGCAGTGGCTCTACCTGCTGGAAGGGTTGCCCGCCCTGCTGGGCGGCATCGCCGTCCTGGTGTTCCTGCCCGACGACCCGACCAAGGCGGCCTGGTTGAGCCGGGAGGAAAAGGCCTGGATCGCCCGGGAACTGGTCATCGATGCCGAGAAGATCGACTCGGTGGCCAGGCCGGGCATCTGGGAGGCCTTCAGGAATCCCGTCACCTGGCTGTTCGGATTCGTCTACTTCGCCGCTACCGGAAGCAACCTGGGCATCTCCATGTTCCTGCCCCAGATGATCAAGGCCCAGGGCTTCTCCACCACCCAGACCGGATTCATGTCGGCGATCCCCTACCTCTTCGGCATCATCGGCATGCTTGCGATAGGCCAATCCTCCGATCATTTCAAGGAGCGCAAGTGGCACTTGATCGTCTCCCTCCTGCTCATCGCCGGCGGCCTCGGCATGGCCGGCTACCTGGGCAACGGCATGACCGCCCTGATGCTCATCTGCGTGGCTTCGGTGGGCATCATGGGGTGCAAGGGCCCGTTCTGGCCCTTGCCGTCCGCCTATCCGACCGGAGCGGGCGGGGTCCGGGCCTGACGGCCACGGCCGCTCAAGATGGCCTGGACCCAACCGGCGTGCCTCCCCATAAGGAGAACCGTCATGGTCAGCAGCAGGTACGACGTGATGCATTTCGAGGCCCTGGGCCCCGAGGCGTCCCACCTGGAAGAAGAAACCACCAAGGCCATCGCAGCGGGGGAGCTTCCGCCAAGTCACGGTTGCCTCATAACCCCTTTGACCCTCCAAAGCTACCTTGAGGCCCACCCCGGCATCGCCCTGCCAGGCCTGGTCACCATCGCCGGCAGTTTGACGAAGAACTGCCCTATTACTGAGAATCCGGGAGGATTTTTGCTAGAATCCGATCCCGGCCAGCATGGCCGGCTGGGGGGGAGGGATCCATGAAAGCCATCCAAGTACACCAGTTCGGGGGTCCGGAAGTCCTGGAGCTGCACGAGGTCCCGACCCCCAGCCCCGGCCCCGGGCAGGTCCTGGTCCGGGTCCGCGCCGCGGGGGTGAATCCCTACGACACGTACATGCGCAATGGCACCTACGCCGTCAACCCGCCCCTGCCCTACACGCCGGGCTCCGATGCCGCCGGGGTGGTGGAGGCGGTCGGCGCGGGCGTCGCCAAGGTGAAGCCCGGCGACCGGGTCTACACCGCGAAGACGGTCAGCGGCGCCTACGCGGAGTATGCCCTCGCCCTCGAATCCCAGGTGAACCTGCTGCCGGGGAAGGTCTCGTTCGCCCAGGGGGCCGGCCTGTGGGTCCCGTACGGGACGGCCTTCACCGCCTTGCGGCACCACGCCCACGCCCGCCCCGGGGAGACCGTCCTGGTCCACGGCGCCAGCGGCGGGGTGGGCATCGCCGCGGTCCAGTTCGCCCGGGCGATGGGAATGCGGGTGTTCGGCACGGCGGGAACCGCGCCGGGCCTGGAACTGGCGCAGCAGGAAGGCGCGCACCAGGTCTTCGACCATGCCGGGGCGGATCACCAGGCGGACATCATGAAGGCCGCCGCGGGCCGCGGCGTGGATGTGATCCTGGAGATGCTGGCCAACGTCAACCTGGCAACGGACCTGAAGCTGCTGGCCATGGAGGGCCGGGTGATCATCATCGGCAACCGGGGCGAGATCACCATCAACCCCCGCGACCTGATGGCCCGGCGCGCGACGGCCAAGGGGTTCACCCTGTGGGCCGCCACCGAGGGCGAGACGGCGGAGATCCATGCCGCCATCGCCGCGGGCCTGGAAAACGGCACGCTGCGACCCGTGGTCGGGAAGGAACTGCCGCTGAAGGAGGCGCCCCAGGCGCACGTGGACATCCTCGCGCCCGGAGCCCACGGGAAGATCGTCCTGGTCCCCTGATTTTGCGGTCACCATTGAGGAATGGACCGGAAACCGCTGTGCTGGACCTACCTCAAGCTGCTGCTGATGGCCTTCTTCTGGGGCGGCACGTTCATCGCCGGCCGGGTGGTGGTACGCGACGTGGCACCCTGTTCCGCGGCCTTCCTGCGCTTCGCCATCGCCTCCCTGCTGCTGGCGGCCATCGCGTGGCGGCAGGACAGGAAGGGCATGGCGCTGAAGGCCGGGCAGATCCTCCCGGTGGTCATCCTGGGCCTGTCCGGGATCTTCGCCTACAACATCCTGTTCATGAAGGGGCTGAAGCTCATCGAGGCGGGGCGGGCCTCCATGATCATGTCCAACAATCCGATCCTCATCGCCCTGCTTTCGGCCTTTTTCTTCAAGGAGAAACTCACGCCCATCCGCCTGGCGGGCATCCTGGCCTCCATCACGGGAGCCGTCGTGGTCATCTCCCGGGGCCATCCCGGCAGCCTCTTCCGGGGCGGCATCGGCCCGGGCGAAGTCATGATCTTCGGCTGCGTGGCGTGCTGGGTGACCTTTTCCCTCGTGGGGAAAGCCGTGATGCGCGGGCTGGGGCCTTTGCCGTCGGTGACCTACGCGGTCCTGGTGGGCACCCTGGCCCTGGCCTGGCCGGCCTTCGCCGAAGGGCTGGCGGGAAAGATAGCCGGATACCAGGCCCGGGACTGGGTCAGCCTGGCCTTCCTGGGCGTGCTCGGGACCGTGGCCGGGTTCGTCTGGTTCTACCAGGGCATCCAGAAGATCGGCGCCATGCGCACGGGGCTGTTCATGAGCTTCGTGCCCGTCAGTGGGGTGTTCCTCGCCTTCCTCATCCTCGGCGAGCCCATCACCTCCTCGCTGCTGGTGGGCTCCGTCCTGGTGACCGCGGGCGTCTGCATGACCAACCGGACGGCGGAGCCCAGTCGCACCGGTTGAGGAGCGCCCTCAGCGAAGCGGTGGGGCCTGCGCCCGAGCCGGAGGGTGTCCACATGACCATCCGGTCATCCCCAAGGTCGGGTTGTCATTACTAAGCGCTTGATCATCTGACAGTTGCCATTCGAGCCTAAAAAACCGTCATCCCCGATGGCCTGTCGGCCGATCAAGTCCTTGAACGGAACGGCTACCGCCCCCGCGGCCGCCAGGAGGTTGTTTATGTCTTCCATCGCCAGCCTAGGGCCGGCAGCGACGGCTCTGCCCGCCCCACCCCCGGTAGCCCCCGTCACCGCCGCACCCCGCGCGGGAGGAACGACGCTGCCCGCGGACCTGGTCACCGTGGCCGGCACCGGCATCGCCGAGACCCAGGCCTACCTGGCATCCACCACCCAGCTGGCCCTGGCCACTCCCCAGCAGCTGCAGGTCCTGGCCGACAACGGCAACCAGCACGCCGCGCACATCCTGGAGGCGGCGGCGGCGTCCCGGCGCCTGCTCAGCCCGGTGGATCTCACCGCCTGAACCGTCCTCCCAGGGCCGGGCCCTGGATGGGGGGCTGGCGGAAGGCAGGGGCTGGCTCCGGCATGCCTTCTTATTCAGCCGACAGCCATCCATGGGGCAAAACGGCCATCTCCACGCACAGCTTTGATGATCTCGCGAAGTTCATTAACCTTAAATGGCTTAGGGAGGAATGCGTCGGCCATCGTCCCTGCTGGAGCACGATCATTCCCACTGATCATCACGACCTTGGTCGACGGATTGATCTCTTTGATTTTTCTGGCCGCCTCGATTCCATCCATCCGCGGCATGCGGATGTCCATGACCACCAGAGAAATCGATTCGTGCTGGGCCTGGAATTGCTCCAGAGCCTCCAGACCGTCAGCCGCCTTGAAGACCTCGAACCCCATTGCCGAGATCGCCAGGGCGACCATGTCTCGCATGATGTCTTCGTCATCGGCTACCAGCGCCTTGTCCATTTTCGACCCCAGGGGTCAACACCTGCCAGCAGGAGGACATCGGACATGGGATAGGACCCCACTCGAAGCCATACAGTATCGGTCAAGATTGATAGAATTTCACGGGAAACAGGCGGCAGCGTCGGTATTGCGAAGCCTCCCTGCCAGGTGCCCCTATGAGATGGAATTCCATGCCTGCGGCCTCGGAGTGGCCGGATGCCTTCTGTCTTTTCCAAAAGACTTATGGCCCACCATGGCCCGCGCCGATTCCCAACTTGACCAGCGTTTTTTGAATTTCATCCAAGGTGAACGGCTTTGAGATAATTGCTACATCTTTCTGGATGAAGCCTTCCCGTCCTTTTATGTCCGGTTCGCCAGATGAAATAAGAATTGGGATGCCCCGGTGTGCGGCCCGGATAAGTGCCAGGGTTTGGATGCCATCCAGCCCGGGCATGTTGTGGTCCAGGACGATAAGGTCCGGAATGTCTCCGGAATCCAGGCTCACAAGCGCTTCTTGGCCCGTAGCGACCGTTTTCACCTGATCCGAACCGGCCATCGTCAACATCCGGGCCAGCATGGCTCTCACTTCTTCCTCGTCATCCACCACGAGGACCTTCGATAACCCGAGGGTTCCCTTCGGCACCAGGTCCATGGTCTCCCGGACAGGGACAAGGTGCCGTGGAATCCGAAGCACCACTTGGGTGCCCTGACCCGGCGTGCTGCGGATAGTCATGGTGCCCCCGTGGGCCGTGACAACTCCATGGGCGATGCTCAAACCAAGACCGGTGCCCTTATCCACGGGCTTGGTGGTAAAGAACGGCTCGGTGGCGTGCGCCAGGATCTCCGGTCTCATGCCTTCCCCGTTGTCCTCGACGGAAACCTCCACCATGTCCGCCTGGGGGATCGCCATGCGAAGGGTGAGGGTGCCCCCGTGCGGCATGGCATCCAGGCTGTTGAGGCTAAGATTCATGAGGGCAGATTGGAAGCTGCCAGGATCGCCGAGCACCCAGGTGGGTTCTTCGGACAAGGCCGCCACGATGGCGATGTTCTTCCGGGCGGTGTGCTCCAGCAGGAGCCGAAGTTCAGCGACAAGGGCGCCCAGCTCAAAAGGGACCTTGCTTGGGACGGAAGGGCGGGCGAAATGGGTCAGGGATCGCACCAGGCCCCTCCCCCTTTGGCAAGCTGTGTCGATGATGCTGAGGGCTTGCAATTCCGAGGGGTCCTTCACCACCTCCTCCTGCATCGACACCGTGCCCATGATGATGGCCATGATGTTGTTGAAGTTGTGGGCGATCCCCGCCACCAGGACGCCCAGGGCTTCAAGCCGTTGAGCCTGTACCATCCGTTCCTCGACCTTGCGTCGCTCTTCCTCCTCCCTGAGGCGGTCGGTCAAGTCGAAAAAGGTCGCCAGCAACTGGTCGCTCTGCATGAGGCCGGAAACCTGTACCATCCGCACCTGCCCATCCTTGCAGGCGACCTGCCGGTTTACGCCGACCACTATTTCGCGGCTGACCTGCGATTCGGTGGCGGCGAGGGCTTCCCAGTGTTCCTTCACCTTCCGGCACACCTCTGGATCCGGGTAGGCCCTCCGCCACCAACTGTCAGCGTCGGGGATGTCCTCCAAATCGTAGCCGAAGGTCTCCCTGAACCGGGTGTTGAGGGCCAAAGTCTGGCCGGACTTGTTGAACAACGCATAGGGTACCGGTGCGGACTCGAACAACCGGCGGAAACGTTCTTCGCTTTCCACCAAGGCCCGTTCGGTCTGCTTGCGCGTGGTGACATCCCGAAGCACCACCTGGATCGCCGGCCCTTGGCTGTCTTCGAAGGGTGCGGAGGAAACCTCCACCTGGCGCAAGGTGCCGTCAAGGCGGACGATGGTTTCCTCGGAGAGATGGACTGTCTGCCCCTGCTGCACCGCCCACAGCCGTTCCACAACCCTCTCATGGCAATCTGGATGGAAAATTTGCAAGGGGGTCATCCCGATGACCTGGTCGGCCCTGGCTGCCCCCATCAGACGCATGGCCTCGGAGTTGATCATTTCGATCCGGTCCCCGCGGTTGACCCAGATGGCATCGGGGGAGAGTTCGGTCAGTTTCCTGAAGCGCCGTTCGCTCTGGACCAGGGCCCGTTCCGCTTTCCGATTCTCGGTGACATCGCGGAACACCAGTGCCACGCCGACAACCTCGCCCGCATCATCCTTGATCGGGGCCGCGCTATTTTCGATGGGGACTTCATGTCCAACTCGGTCGACCAGAGCGGTAGGGTTGGCCAATCCAAGCACCACCCCCTCGCGCAACACCCTCCCCACCGGGCTGACCGCCGGAGTTCGAGTCAGTTCATCAATGACGTTGAAGACCTTGCCCAAGGGCTCTCCGACCGCCTCTTCCAGCTTCCAGCCGGTCAAGGTTTCCGCCACCGTGTTCATGAATTCCACTGCGCCGGTCGCATCGGTGGTGATGAGCGCATCACCCAAGCTGCGAAGGGTCACCAGCAGGAGCTGCCTGTGTTGTTCCCGGTCCCGTTCCAACCTGTCGCGATTCCTGTTGGCCCTGATCACCAGCAGAGAGAGTCCAGCCATTCCCGTCAGCCCGAAGGTGCCAGCCAAAACCCCGGAGAGGATGGCGGCGTGGTGGGCACTTCGATTTGCCTTTTCCCGTCCCGAAAGCAGGATCAGTTCCTCGTTCCTCGTGGTCTCGAACTGCTGTTGAATGGGGGCCATGCTGTTTCCCACCTCTTGTGCCGTCACGGCCCTGCGAGCGCTTTCCGGATTCTTCTCGTTCAGGGCGAGGGTTTCCGCCATTTCCTCGACCCTGGTTCCGATAAGCCCTTTCAAATACTGAATACGCGCCACTTGCCGGGGATTATCCTGGACCAGGCCCAGCACCCGGTTGATTTCCCCTTGGAGCCTTGCCAATGCCGTCCGATAACGTTCCAGGGAAATCGGGTTGCCGGTAATGAGGTAACCCCGCTGCCCAGCCTCTGCATCGATCAGGGTCGTGAGTGTGGATTGTGCAGCTTCGAGCACCTCGCGGGTGTGAGCCACCATTCCGGCAGCTTCCGAGAACTTCTGGGTATTCCGGTAGACCTGGAACCCGGATACGAGAATGATGGCGGTCCAGATAACCCAGAAAATGGAGAGGCGGACATTAAAACTACCCATCGAAGCCTCCCTTGGACCAACCTTATTCAGTACAAAGCTATTCCAGGTGTTTCCCCTTGGAGGGAAATTAATGGAATTCCCTGCTATGGTCCTGGTTTTTTTGCTCCCGGGTTAAGAGACATTTCTGCAGACCCCTTGCCAGCTTGTAGGTTATAACCTACACCGCACACATGATGGGAAGGCGTTTCAGAGATGCGGATCGACTGCGGCCCCGGATACCGCGTCTGCTTCACCAAACGAGGCCAGACCCTCTACATCCTCCTTGCTGGCGGCGACCAGAGCACCCAGGACCGGGACATCCGGACCGCCATCGAATTGGCCCGCGACCTATGGGGGAGGAGACCATGGAAACCAAGAAGCGCACCATCCCCCCCGCCACCGTCCCGGCCCCGGTCCGCAAGACCGCGACCGACCCCTACGACACCGCCGACTACCTCAAGACCGAGGAGGACATGGTTGGCCTGCTGGAGGCGGCCCTGGAGGACGGTCACCCGCAGGTCATCGCCGAGGCCCTCGGCGCCATCGCCCGCGCCCGGGGCATGGCCCGGATCGCCAAGGAGACCGGCCTGAACCGCGAGGGCCTCTACAAGACCCTCTCCGGGAAGGGCAACCCCGAGTTGGCCACCCTGCTCAAGGTCATCAAGGCCCTGGGGCTTCGCCTGCACGCGGGTCCCGCCGACGGCTGAGGCACGCACCCGAGCCCTCCCGCCGCACGTCAAAGGCCACGGAAGCCCGCGACCGGCTGGGGGCCCTTTGGGGGGATGGTTTGAGGGTCAAACGGAACAGGCCCCCATGGACATCACCCACCCGGGCCCCTGGTACCATGACCGCCCGGGCGCAGCCGATGTCGGGAATGTCAGCCATCAAGAAGCAGGGGGCAGTGCAGCTTGCGGCCCACGTCTCTGAACAATCCTGGGCGGCACCGACCCTCTGGGCAAGGGCCTCCCTGGATCCATCCATGGATCGGGAGATCCTGGCTTCCCTGATCGATGCGCCCCAGGCGGTTCCGGCCAAGGGTCGACGTTCTTCGGCCGCGCTGCACTACACCATGGTGTGGATGCGGTCGAAGGAGAGGGTCACCTCCCCCGTGACCACTTTCGGCACGGCCTTCAGGTGCGGAAGGTTTTTCTGCAGCCATTCGGCGGCGACCCGGTTGGACTCGTCGCATCCTTTGCGGGTCTCGCAGATGGTGACAGCCGTGATGCCGTCGGGATTGTGGATGAAGAAGTAGGCTACAAACCCCGGCACGGAGCTGATCACCTTCTCCACTTCCTGGCTGTGCTTCTTGACTTCAGCGCCGAGTTCGCTCTGACCCGGGTAGTAACGCATGACGCTGTACATAGAACCTCCTTTCCAGCCCGCGGATCGGGGGAACCTGGATCCCTGGGGCGCCAGGCATAAGAAGCACTGCCCCTCCGACCGGTTCGGGCACCAAATTATGTTGTAGGATGAAATTGAGTCAAGATTTCATTATCATGTGGAGCCCGTCGCCGAGCATCCTCCGGAACGGGTGACCGCGGCCGCCTCCCGGCACCGCCCTCGTCGAGAAACAAGATGAGCCGAAAATCATCCAAGGATGATGCCGGCCCCTTCGCCTTGGTCCTAAGGGTAAACCCGGATGATTAACATTCAATTGCTTCAGGGGAGGTCCGAAATGGAACACCGATTCTATTCCCGCGTACCCGCCGAGCCCCGGTGCCGGGCCCAATTCCAGCTTGGAGCACAGACATACAGCGATATTCCGGTGGCCAACCTGGGCGCCGACGGCTGCTGCCTCCGGATCCCGTCCCAATCGGTCGGGGGGCTAAGCGATAAAGCTTTTCTGGACGGCTGGGAATTGATCCACCCGGGACTGCCCAAGGGATCGATCAAGGCCAAGGTTGCCTGGGTCCAGGGCCAGGACAGAGCCCGGAGCGGGTTCATTGAAACCGGCGTCCAGTTCCTGGATGCGCCGGAGGACTACAGAAGGAAGCTGGCCTATTACGTGGTCAACGTTTCCCAGTCGCAGCCGCTGGACCAGGACGAGACGGACGAACTGGACGACATGCCCGATGTGCCCGAATAGGGGATACGCTCCCGCAGGGCATGGCGTCATTTCACGGATTTTCAAGCGCACTCTTGACCGCCCAGAACAAGGCATCCGACCTGATGGGCTTGCTCAGGACCCGCTTGACCCCGAACTTGTGCAGGCTGGCTTCCATTTCTTCATCCCGGAAGGACGTGATCACCAGGACCGGGATCTTGAGATCGGCCTCCTTCAGCATGTGGGCCAAGGAGGCACCATTGCACCCGGGCATGCGGTAGTCGCTGAGGATGAGGTCCGGAGCGGAAGTCTTGACGAAATCCGGAACTTCCACCGGCGAGAGAGGCACCCACTCCTCCACCTCGTAGCCGGCCTTTTCGAGGCATCGGTGCAGGTAGAACCTCATCATCTTGCTGTCGTCGATCACCAGGACCTTCTGCTTTGTGAACATCTGGGCAGGTTCGGCTTTGCTTGGGGCCCTCCCGGGGGATGGGGCCGAAAGCTCCGCACGAATCGCCGAGGCGAGGGCGGTCGCGGTCGGATACCGGTCCGCGGGGTCCTTGGCGAGGGCTCGGGCCACGACATCCAGGAACCCGGCCGGAACCTCCCGGGCCTCGTGGGGATCCAGGGCGGTTGGCGGCCGTTTGAGGATGGCGTTGAGAACCTCGACGGGGTTGTCGCCGGTGAAGGGCTTCCTCCCACCGGAAAGGATCTCGTAGATGATGACTCCGACCGCGAACAGGTCGGAACTGGGTGTCGCCTTCCCTGAGTCCAGGTATTCCGGAGCCATGTAGCTGATCGTTCCCACCCAGGATCCTTCCATCGCGGGGTTGGAGCAGGCCGCGGTGGCGATACCAAAATCCAGGAGCTTGGCATGGATCCGGTTCCCCCAGCGGACCACCCGGATGTTTCCAGGTTTCAGATCCTGGTGGACGAACCCACGGTCATGGGCGTAGGCCAGACCCTCGCAGGCCTGGGCCAAGGCCTCCAGGAGTTCGCGCTGGCTCAGGCTCCGTCGTGCGATGAGGGTGGCCAAGTCGTCCCCTTTCAGGTATTCCATGACCAGGTAGGTGTTTCCGTAATCGATTCCGTAATCGAAAAGAGTAACGATGTTGGGGTGGTTCATGGCCGCCAAGGCCTTGGCTTCCCGGTCGAACCGGGCCCCGCTTTCCCCTTCAAAAATGTTGTCCCGGGCGATGGTCTTGATGGCCACTTCCCGGCCCAATACCGGATCCACCCCCAGATAGACCTCTCCCATGCTCCCCTTGCCCAGGAGACCCAGAATTTCAAATTTCCCAATCTTGGTACGACTGGCCGGATGGGTTATGGTTCTCATTTTCAGCTGGTTCCCTGCGCCTGGAATCACTGCACCTTGCTTGCCCACCTCCAGCGCCTTGACCGCATTCAGGTCGGCGGCCACGGCTTGACATGGGTGAACTCCCGATCGAGTCAGCGCACCAGGAACGACGCCCCCCTGCAGCATCCCTTCGCACAGGAATCCATTGGCACCTTTTCCGCGCCCCAGGGAAGGAGAAGGGCCGATCAGAACTGGGAGTAGGGATCAGGGCTGTAGGGGTCCTCACCGTAGGGGTCCAGTGGTTCCGGACCCGGTCCAGGGAACCAGCGCTCCGAAGGGGGCACCCAGTCAGGGGTTTCGTTGATGGAATCGAACATGGAGCACCGCGGCGTCAACGAGGGGAGATTGGGAAACCTTGAGGAGATTCCTGAATGGGGGTCCTCACCCATCGGGGTCAAGTCAGATCAAAACCAAATTCACGTGAAGCGTCATGAGTGCGAGAAACAACAAAAAGGTAGGTTGTTAATTAAAGATGTCAATCTAAATCTTTATTGTTTTTTCCAGGTTAATGCTATGCATCAATTGCGCCGAGCCCTATGCGGTGCAACCGTGAACTTTCTACAAATTTCCGTTATAGGGCATGCGTTCAGATTTTGATCCATCACGCCCAAGCTCTGGGTGGTGACGAACCACAAACCCGCCCTGGATCACCTGGATGACGCCATGCGGGGCCGGCTTCACCTTATCCCGTTCGACCGGATCTGGAACCGCCCCGGCCACCCGGAGCCCGGCCCCGCGCTTCCCGACGGGGATAAGGATCTGATGGACACCCTGCGAGACGAAGCACCTGAAAAGGTCGGGATGTCGGGTCGTACAGGCTTGCTCCAGTTCGTCTCTTGCAACCCAGAAATCCACCCATAGGATGAGATGCAGGAAAACGCGACATAACCAGATGACCCGGCATGGCCACCTCTGCGGTTCGGTCTATTGTTTGTCAAGGCTATCGCTGGCACTTTCAGCCACAGACCTGATAACTTCATGCCAATCCTCGTTATTTTCGAAATTAACGATGATGCCGTCGTTCCTGAATTCAATACGATAGCTCATATACTTAGCCGATTCCAGGTATTGGCCTTCGAGTTCAAATAAATCTGGTGCTGCCCATCTCCCATTCAAGGCCAGGACACAATCCACTTTCGCGGTGGTTCCATTGTAATTGTCCGCATCAGGATTAAACCTGCAGGCTCCATCCAAACCGCAGGAGAATCGTCTTGTTTTCCCGGAGGCCAGGCCTAATTCAATGATGACCGAACCGGAATCGACCGGATCTGGTTCAAGGCGCATGGAAACAAAACCCAAAGGATTTTTTTCCAATGTCCAGGTCTTGCCGCACCAGCCGGTCGGAATCTCGCTAGGGCCCTCATGCAATTGCAGAGGTTGAGCAATCTTCTGGAGCATGGCTCCCAGTTCTGCCTGAGCGGATGGATTTTCTGGAATATTCCTGGTTTCGCTGGCCATATGCATGATTTCATTCGCCACATGCATAGAAGTGTTAGCTTCACTGTCGACAACTTTGCTCGTTACCACGACGATCATGTCCAAGGTGGGGTCGACCATGATGAGCTGCCCATGTCTTCCCCAGGCTCGAAAGCACCCTTTCAGGGAATCTATCCAGAATCCGCGCTTGTAGAGGTATCCACCTGTCGCCCACAAGCCGGCACCGTCGACAAACAACTTGCCGGTCCACCCCTCGGGCAACAGCCGTTCGTCCTTCCAGACCCCATCATGCAGCCATAACAGGCCGAGTCTGGCCATGTCCCTGGGGGTCAGCCCCAGCGTCCCATCACCGGTCGTGTTTCCATCCGGGTCAGCGCCAGCCCATTCGAACCGGGAGATGCCAATAGGTCTGAACAACTTTTCCCTGGCCACTTCACGGGCAGGCTGATGCCACGCCCTGCCGATCAGGGCGGCGAGCACATCCATATTCCCACCGCTGTAGAGGAAAAGGCCTCCTGGCTCCCAGATCATGGGCTGGTTCAATACATATTCAAACCAATCCTTGGTTCGGTACATTTGAACAAATGACGAATGTTCATCCGAAGAGGAATTGACTTCAAACCAGGACAAGCCGGAACGCATGTCCACCAGGTTGCCCAAGGTCATGGCCTTTTTCCGGGCATCAACGGCCTCGAACTTCCGTTCGGGGAATTGGCTGAGCACGGGGACATTGACGTCCGGCCATTTCCCCTGCGCGATGGAAAGACCGAGCAGGCTGGAAGTCACGCTCTTGGTCGCCGAGCGAAGATCGTGCAGATGGCCCGGACCATAAGGATAAAAATACGCATCCAGAACCAGCTTGCCGTGGCGGACGACCTGGATGCTGTCCACCCGCCAACCGCGTTGATGGACCAGTTCCAAGCCCTCCTTCAACCGGGTGGAGTCCAGACCGACGCTCTCCGGTGTGGCGACTTGCCATTCAGCCGATGGCCAGACCGTGGCCTGGGGTGGAGATGCACCCCCTGCCATCCAGCACACGGCCAGAGAAACGATGCCGGCGACCAAAGGCTTCATCATGCTCATGATTTCGCACCTTGGAAGTGATTCAAAGTATACCTGAAACCATGGCCGGCGCGCCGGCCTGGGCTGCCCCGCGACCTGGATGCTGCCGACACCCCGGAAGCCATCGAGCGCGGGTCGGGAGTTGGGTGCTCCGGCGGTTCCTGGTGGGCTGGACCTCCAGCAACCTTGATTTTGCCTTGAGGGCTACCGACATCCCCACGGCCACTCACGGCCGCCTTGCGTCAGGAGCGCGGCAACGCTCTTCCTTCACATTCCAGGGGGGCGGAAATTCTGGCAGACCCGGGGGGTCGCACGGAAAGAAGATGCCCCCAGTGCCGGCCTGGTAGGGAGGATCACGAAGACCGGTTCCCGGAAGACTTCATGTTCCAGCTCACCCAGAGGAATCCCGCTCGCGACAACAAATCCGTTGCCCCGCATGACGACCTGGCGCACCTTGCCTTCATAGCCCGTCAGCTTGACCTCGGAGGCATGGACCTCGGGGTCGGGGTATTTGCGCTTCGCGTGGGGGATGTGGATCTTGGTCCAATCCTTGATCTTGGCGATGTCCTGGACCAGCTTCTTGCCCCGTCGGCGAAGGGTGATGAATTTGACGCCACCGGCATTGAGTGCGGAGAGCTGCTTGTAGGTGGTCAGGCGGGAATCGAAAATGAACTTGGGCGAGGCCTTGCCGTTGTGGATGCCCTCCCAGTAGGCATTGAACTGGAGCACCTGGTCATCGGCCTCCTCGCGCTGGATATCGGATGCCGTGTAGACCATCAGCTTGGAGCCAGCATCCTGGGCAATGAGGGTGAGGGCCCCCTTCATCACCTTGCCGCGCGCGCCGGCCCAGTGCTTTTCGAGCACGGACTCGTCGCCGTAGTGGGGCATGGTATGGAAGTCGAGGTTGATGATTTCGCCCTCGTAGAGGCCGAGCTTCTGGGCTTTCTTGACGAAGGCGGCCTGGAGCTTGTGGGTGTGCACGTCGTCCAGGGAGTAGGAGTAGGTGGACATGGCGGTGCACTTGGGCAGGACGTTGAGCCCGGCGAACAGCCCGAGTCCCGGATCAAAAGCATGGTCCGAGACATGGGCGTAGCGCTCCGTGCCAAGGAGCTTGAGCGTGAGGAAGGACAGGAAATAGCTCAGGGCGGGGATGGCCTTGCTTTCGGGAAGCCCCGCTGACCGGATCACGCCAGGCAGGTCAAGCTGGGCAAGGAAGGGGGCAAAGAGGAAGGCGCCAGCGCCGGCGCATTCGAAGGATTGCCCTTCCAGGTCGGCCAGTTGGACGGTCTCGCTCCGGTCCGGAATCTGGGCGCCCTTGACGGTACGGCCGACCTTGATGCCAATCTGGCGGGGCAGCTTGGCGAAGCCTTCCTCGGCCAGGACCCGCGCCACAGTGCGGACGGAGACCTCGGTGCCGTCCTCGCAGAGCAGCTCGGCGATTTCGCCCACGGAGAGCCGCTGCTCGCGCCAGGCGCGGATCTTGGCGCGCGTCTCGGCATTGATGGTCCGCCGCTGCTGGGAGCCTTCGGGGACCGGCTCGTGGAAGTCGAGGAGACCATGGCGGAACTGATGCCGGAGCACTCGGAGGTAGCCGGTGGTGTAGCCGAACCGGTTGGCCACGGCCTTGTCGGGGAGGCGCTCGACCATGGAGGCCCGAAGCGCTTCGTAGCGCCGCTGCCACTCCGTGGCCGGAGAGGTAAAGAAGGTCTCGTCGCGGATTGGGTTAGTAATCATGGCAATTAAAATATAAAACTTTCCAAAGTTTAATCAACGGGAAATTCGAAAAAACACAAAAAATATTTTCCCGAACCCGATTCGGTGAATCCCTTTGATGACATGGGATCCAAGCTGGTCGAGTTCCAGGAATTCGATTCGTCATAATCCTGGATAAGAGTGGACTGCAAGAGGTATAATTGCCATTGTTACTAATTCAAGGAAGAATGGTCGAGGCTATCTTGTCGCATGTGCAGAAACTCACGCCAGGTCTGCTTCGGATGTGGCAAATGAGTCTCTCGAGCATCATCAAGCGGGAATGACGGCCGATGATCTGCGGATGCATGGTGAGAATGAAGGTTTCCCCGCCACCTGCCTCGTACATGCCATCGAACTCGTCCTTCCAGATCTCATAGACCTGCCAGGCGTTCTGGATCGGCCATCCGGATGTCGTGTGGGCATACATGAAATGCGAGGCATCGTCCAGAATCCACGAAACCGGCAGTTCCACCAGTCCTGTACGTCTGCCGTCCACGATATGCTCGTACGGCTTCTCCGTGTCCATCATGTTGGAAGAATACTTGAACTTGTAGTCGAGGAGCAGTTTCATGGTCCGGTCGCTGAACTCCCAGCCCGGAGCGCGCCAGCCCTTCGGCCGCATGCCCGTCACCCGCTTGAGACTCTCGAATCCTTTTTCGAATTCCATGACCTCCTCGTCGGCGGTAGTCACATTCGGCCATTCATGGAGATAGCCATGATGTCCGATCTCGTGGCCGCCTTCGAGAAGCGATGCGCACATGGCCGGGTATTTCTCGGCGATCCAGCCAGGCACGAAGAAGGTCGAATGTATGCCGTACTTTTCGAGAATCTGAAGGATTCTCGGAACGGCAGTCAAGGGGCCGTACCTCCCCTGGGACAGTATCACGGGGCCTACGTAATTCCCTTTACCCTTCGACAGCCAGAGCGTCTCTCCGTCAAGGTCGAAGGAGAGAACTACGTTGATACCGGGTCTGTCAATCTTCGCCTTCATGGCTTTCTCTCCCATTTCGTCGCTGCAATCACCTCAATAAATCACGCACATGCTGGTGAAAGTATATCGAATCATCAGGAGCAATTTTGTTCGGTCCATGCTTGTGGGCAGGATGGACCGAACAAAGATGGTTCCCCTGATTCGATGGTCCTGCACTAGCCCTTGATTGAAACATCGATCCAACGATTTAAACTTCAGTTGCCGTGGGATTCCTGCAGCCCCGTGGGGATCAGTGGGCCAGGTAGCCGCCGTCAACGACAATATCGGCGCCGGTGACGAAGGTGGAGTCGTCGCTGGCGAGGAACAGCACGGCTCCGGTGACCTCGCGGACGTTGGCCTTCCGTCCCATGGGCGTGAACGGCACCACCCCACCCCCCGCCTGCGGGCTCATCGGGGTGCGAACGCCGCCGGGGCACAACGCGTTGACGCGGATCTTGTCGACGGCATGCTCCAGTGCCGCCGTCTTGGTCATCATCTCCACTGCACCCTTGCTGGCGCAATAGGCGATGCTGTTGCTCCCGCCGGTCAGGCCGAGTATGGAAGAGACGTTGATGATCGAGCCGCCGCCGCGTGCCTGCATCGCCGGGATCGCCGTCTGCATCCCGAGCAGGACGCCCGTGGCGTTGACGGCCAGCAGGGAGTTCCAGTCCTCGAGGGTTTCCTCCAGGAGAGGGTTGTCGTGGGCGATCCCGGCGTTGTTGACCAGCACGTCCAGGCCGCCGAAGCGCTCGACCACGTCGGCGATGACCCGCCGCCAGTCCATCCGGGAGGTAACGTCCAGGTGCTGGTAGTGAACCGCCAGCCCATTTGCCTCCAGTGCGGCGGCGGTCTGCTCCCCTTCCGCATCGATAATGTCCCCGATGACCACCCGTGCCCCCTCCTCGGCGAGCCGTTGGGCGTGGGCGGCGCCCATGCCGCGCGCACCGCCGGTGACGACCACGACTTTGCCATCCATCCGTCCTGCCATGTCGAGCCTCCTTATCTATGAACCGCGCCATGCTGTTTGGACCAGAGATTAGCGTAAAACCGCCGAGTAGTACCTACTGAGTCGCTCGTGTCCTAACTGTCGTCTCGGCTTTTCAACCAGCGGAAGGTGGCGTCGTTTCCAGGGTGGAACCGCAGACTCTGGGTCCGGCACTTTCAGGGGACGGGGCGTCCGATAGTCCAGGAGGATGGCTACCTGGCTTGCCGAGATTGCCGAGTCCCCGCGCCGGGTGCGGACCCCGAAGCCGTTGCCCCCGGGGGCGCCGCTGCTTCCAAGCCCCGGAATCTCAAGGTTCCCCGGTCGCCCAAGCCCGTTCCTGTACCACCTGCCCCGCCCATCACTGACGAAGAAGAAGGTGATCCTGCCCGAGGTAGATCTCGCCCCATTGTGAGATCAGTTCCTCGCTTGGCGATCGAGGCGTGTGGGCCGGGAGCCAATACCAGCCAATCTTTGGGATGGTGCCGTCGCCCTCGCCCAGACCTTGCTTTCAGCCCCGAATGGGGCCAATGCTGCCGCAATTTATTTAAGCTTTCCTTCGTGCTCGGCTTGACGTGCCGTGGTACCGCAGGGTATGGGACCCTTGACCAGCCAGTACAGGTGGTAAACGCCGGGAGTTCTGACGATCATCGTAGGCGCCAGTGGCAGGGCGGCCAGTAGGCAGTGTCACTCCAGACCTCAGCACTGTCTGGAGTACATTGTGTTGCATGGAAACCTTCAAGCTCGGAATTCCTGCGATGCCACGGGTTCCCTCAGTTCACGGGGCCAAAGCGTAGGGGTTGAGATGATATCCAATACGATCATGACGTTCTCGTGCACATCCTCAATGCCACCGATCATCAAGGCAGTCTGGAGCACGAGCAACTTCTCAGAGACATGCATGCTCACCTCCTTGAGTGGGAGGGGCACATGCTAATCCCAATGATGAAGAACTATTCAATATATTTCTGCGCCTCTGCGCCGGACCGGTCGACATAACAATCCATACCGCGTGGGCGGAACCCTGATATTAAATGAACATTCCAATTTTGTCTCAATTTTTTTGATGATCTTTTGGTCTTCTATTGCCATGGTGACCTTCGGAACCTACATTTAAGTGTATTTATGCTTCCACATCGTCCATAAGTGTTGAGATGGATCTCGATGAAATATAAGTAGGTAGGCATCCACTTATTGGTAAAAGGAGGTGTTTTATGAAGAGTCGGCTGCTGGTCGGCTTTTGCCTGAGCCTTAGCTTCCTTGGATCCTTGGCCGCCCAGGCGCCGCCACCCGCCCAGGGTCAGGCGAAGGATCCACCACTTGTCCAGGGGCAACTCGGGGGTCATCGGGACTGTGGGAGGCCAAGGTGGAGATTGGCCCCTGCGCCTTCGAGATGGTTCAAGTGCCCGCCGGAAGTTTCAAGATGGGAACGGATCTCACCGGCATCGGCTGGATCGAGAAAAATGGCCTTCGTCCCGTCCATCCCGTGACCATCGCCCGACCCTTCCTGATGCAGAAAACTCCAGTCACCGTGGCCCAGTTCAGGGCCTTCGCGGACGCCACTGGCTACCTGACGGAGGCGGAGCATGGTGTCGGGGCAAAGGTGTGGATGGGCACCGGACCATTTGTATACAAGGACAAGGTCTACTGGCGCAACGCCGGCTTCGAACATGAACTCTGGAATGGCGACGACTGGGTATACAGGGATGATCTCAGCAGTGCCCTAGGAGGCGCTGTAAGCGTTTAAGCCGTTGTGCGTCTGGAATCATTCGGCGCCTCCTGGGGGCTCCTATCTTTGGGTTGTGCCATACCGGGGTCCGCTGCTCGCACATTGCCAAGGGTGAACATGCCCTGTTTGAAGGGCTGAAGGTCAGTATCGCCTTCTGCAGGGCTGGGATTGACCTCCGGAAGAATGCTGGAGCCAGCAAATAGACCTCCCCTAATCCTGGCTAAACTTTCCTTCATGGGCAGCCCAGTCAATCGTTCACGCCTCCGTACCGCCTGGGTGGTGGCAGTGTTCGTGGATGGCCTACAGTTGATCACATCGCCTTCCGAATTGACTGGGCCCCTGGCATGGGTAATCGATGTTGGGGTGGACCTGGTCACCATGGGGGTGATGATGTTCCTGGTGGGATTCCACTGGGCCTTCCTTCCATCCTTCGTGACCAAGGTACTGCCCATTGTCGACCTCGCACCCACCTGGACCTTGGCGCTTTTCATCGTGACCCGGGACTATCGGAAGTTGACGACTCCGCGAGACTCCCGTTGAGGTCGGCGCCTGATCCTGCCTGTTGGCGACTATTTTAGTGGTTCCGGCAGGACTACCTGTGGTGAGCGTCGTGCGCTGAATCCCAATTTCCGGCCCACCTGGGCAGCCAGAGAAGACCACTCCTGAACCAGGATTGATTCAGCACTCCGGTGGAAGGATGACCGCACCAGGTTGACGTTCATCCAGAGGCCCAGCCGAATACGGAACCAGCAGTTTCCAGGCCCATCCGGGCGCATGTTTTTGACCGCTGTTTGACTTGGTGCCAATTCGACCATCGTCCATGCCGCTTAAATACAATTAACCCCCTGATTTATCAGGGGGTTTGTTTGGTAGGGCTACCGGGATTCGAACCCGGGTTACCGCCGTGAAAGGGCGGTGTCCTGACCCCTAGACGATAGCCCCATGGGAGGGTGGGTCGGGCGATGCGGTGGTGCTGAGAAATAGATGGTGAGCCCAGCCGGACTCGAACCGGCGACAATCTCCTTAAAAGGGAGGTGCTCTAACCAGCTGAGCTATGGGCCCATGCCGTTGCCGGCTGAACGGATAGTGTGCCTGGGCGGAAAAGGATGGTCAAGGCTTGGTTTCCGCGGCGCCGGGGCGGATCATTTCATGTCGATGCCCAGCTTGTGCAGGGCGGTTTCCACGTTCTTGTCGCCAGGCGTGTAGCCGACGATGGCGTCCGCCACTTTGCCTTCCCGGTCGAGGATGTAGGTGGCGGGAATGCCGTTCACCCGGGTCCTGGGTGTTGGCGAAGCTGGGGGCGCTGCGGCCGGCGGGGTCGTAGGCGACCTTGAAGGCGTAGGGATGGTTCTGGACCCAGGTCTTGAACCGGTCCTTGTCGTCGGACACGCACACGGCCAGGACCGCCACCTTGCTGGCGTCCAGCTTGCGGGTCAACGCGTCCAGGTGGGGCAGGGAGGCCTGGCAGGGCGGGCACCAGGTGGCCCAGAAGTCCAGGACCACCACCTTGCCCCGGAACTCCGTGCCGGGAAACGCGATCTTTTCGCCCTGGGCGTTCACCACCTCGAACGCGGGGGCCTTGGTGCCCTTGGCCAGCAGGCTGGGTTCGCCCATGGCCCGGACGCCCGCCAAGGCACAGGCGGCCACCACCAACGCGGGCCCCAGGCGCCGCGGCAGGGGGTGGAAACGTTCGCTCCGGGACGTGCGGTGGCCCATGGGGCACCTCCTGACCAGCCTTGATTGTATCAGGACATGCCGGGACCGAACCGCGGCGAGGGCCGGCTTGGAAAATCCATGGACGCAGGTGTCCGGTCACTCCCCGGTGATCTCCCGCACCAGCCCCTGGGCGTCGTAGACCTTGTCCAAGGCCTCCAGGATGGCCCGCCCGTCCAACGCCACCGCCCGGTTGACCTTGGGGTCGTAGTAGTAGCGCCCGGCCACGGAGGCCAGGTTGCCGTCGAACACCAGTCCCGCCCAGCGCCCCTGGCGGTCCACCACCGGCGAGCCGGAGTTGCCCCCGGCGATGTCGTTGCTGGAGATGAAATTCAGCGGGGTGCTGGGGTCCAGGGCGGCGCGCCGCTCCAGCCACCGCCGGGGCAGGGCCCAGGAACCATCCTCAGCTTCGGGCCCCCAACCGTCGGCGCGGTCGTACAGGCCGCCGATGGTGGTGAAGGGCTGCACCAGGGTCCCGCCCCCGGGGCACGGTTCCACCGCGCCGTAGCTCAGGCGCAGGCTGAAGGTGGCGTCCGGGTACTCATCCTTGCCGTAGACCAGGAACCGAGCCCGGGCGATGCGCGCCCCCTGCTCGGCGATCACCGCGTCGGCCTCCTCCCTGCGGCGCACGTAAGGGCGGGACACCTGGTCCAGCCTGCGGGCCAGGACCACCAGGGGGTCGGCACTGTCCTGCACGGCCTGGGGTTGGGCCCGGCACAGGGCCCGGCGCCCGGCGGGATCCAGCAGCCGGGTGCCGGCCATCAGGGCCCTGGCCCGCCGGGACGGGGCCTCCCCGGCCAGCAGGACCTGGGTGATGGGATGGTCCGGCCCCAGCTCCTCCAGGGCCTCCTGCAGTCCCTGGGCCAGGGCCGCCTCCTCCACGTCACGGTCCAGGGGTTCGGGGATGGCCAGGCCGGAGCGCAGGATCTCCTCGTCCCGACCGGTGCGGTAACCCAGGTCCCGCTGGGCCTTGGGCCTGGCCGCCTCGGTCTTCCAGCGCACCAGCCCCTGGGCGAAGGCCAGCGCCCGGCTGCCGCGCCCGTCCAGCATGGCGGTCTCCCGGGCGACGGCGTCCCGGGCCTGGACCGCCCGGCGGATCAGGTCCCAGCTCGCCCCGGTGCTGGCCTGGAGGCGGGGGTCCGCCGCCACCCGGGCACGCAGCTCCTGCTCGGCCCGGGCCAGGCGGGCCATGGCCTCCGCATCCTTGAGCCCTTCGTTCTCGTACCGGTAGATCTTGTAGGCGTTCGCCACGGCCAGCCGGCGGGCGGTGACCAGCCGGGCCGCTTCCGGGCCCCGGGCGGCGAAGGCGCGCAGGGCCTGGCGGGCCCGGTCCAGGCTGCGCAGCTTCAGGGGGCCGGTCACGTCCCCGTCCGCCTCCATCTGGGCCAGGGTGTCCAGGCGGGAGGTGCGGGCCGGGTGGCCCGCCACGAAGGCCAGGTCGCCGGTGCGCAGCCCGCCGCCGCACCAATGCAGGTAGTCGGCGGGACGCAGGGGGGCGCCGTCCTGGTAGACCCGGAACAGGCAGAAATCCAGGTCGTGCCGGGGGTAGGTGAAGTTGTCCCAGTTCTGTCCGAAGGCGGCCACGGCGAACTCGGGCGCCATGACCAGGCGCACGTCGCCGTACACCTTGTAGCTGTAGATCCAGGTCTCGCCCCCGTGGTAGAGGGTGACCGGCTCGCTGGCGAGCCCGGTGCGCTGCTCCGCGGCCCGCACCAGCCCGGCCAGCGCCTCCCGGCGGGCCCGGTCGGCCTGGCCCTCGGGCACGTCCGCGGGCACGGCCCGGTCCAGGGCCGCAGTGACGTCCTCGGTGGCCATGAGGGTGCGCAGCGCCAGGCCGGGCACCGGGATCTCCCGGGCCCGGTCCGGGGCCAGGAAGCCGTCCCGCACATAATCGTGGTCCGGCCCGGAGACCGCCTCGATCCAGGAGTGGGCCACGTGGTGGTTGGTGAGCACCAGGCCGTCCCGGCTGACGAAGGCGCCGGTCCCGCCGGGAAAGCGCAGGACTGACAGGCGCAGGTGCTCCAGCCAGCCCGGGTCCGGGGCGAACCCGTACTTGGCCTGGATCCGGGCCGCGGGAACGTTGTCGAAGGTCCACATGCCCTCGTCGGCCCGCAGGACCAGGGCGGCCCCCAGCAGGAAGACCCTTATTTTCTTGGACATCGCATGCGCTCCCCAGGCCCAGCGTCCAAACCTGGGCGGCAGCGATCAACCTAGTCCTACTGTGGCGCCCGACTTGGCCCCAGGGAGGTTGTCAGCGCCGCGCAAGACAAGGAGACGGCCGAAGGGCGATGCTCATTCATCGTTCGAGGCCGTCGACGAAGGATTGCGCGGCGCTGGCGGCCTCCATGGGGTCGAGGCGGGCGCCACAGTAGGACTAGCCCAGTACCACCCCGGCCTGGACCGCCACCAGGCGGGCCAGGGCCAGGCAGGCGGTGAGGCCCGGCGATTCAATGCCCAGGAGGTTCCACAGGCCCCGGATGCCGTGCTGGTCCTCCCCCTGGATCAGGAAGTCCCGCACCGGATCCCCGGGCCCCTGGAGCTTCGGCCGGATGCCGGCATAGGCCGGCTGCAGGGCGCCGTCGGGAAGTTCCGGCCAGTAGCGGCGGATGGCCGCATAGAAACTGTCGGCCCGGGCCGGGTCCACTTCGTAGTCGATGCGGTCCACCCACTCCACGTCCGGGCCGAACCGGGCCTGGCCGGCCAGGTCCAGGGTCAGGTGCACCCCCAGCCCGGCCGCTTCGGGCACCGGGTACACCAGCCGGGAGAAGGGCGCGGGCCCGGTCAGGGAGTAGTAGTTGCCCTTGGCCAGGTAGACCGGGGGAACCGACGCCGGCGGCGTGCCCCGGATGGCCCGGGCCACCTCCGCGGCCTGCAGCCCGGCGCAGTTGAACACCTGCCCGGCCCGCACCCGCATCGGCTCGGCCCCGCCCAGGTCCAGGTCCAGCCCGTCCCCGGCCGGCGCCCCGCCCAGCACCGGGCTGCGGAGCACCACCGCGGCCCCGAAGTCCTCCGCATCCCGCCGCAGCGCCTGCATGAGGCCGTGGCTGTCCAGGATCCCGGTGGACGGCGACAGCAGGGCGCCCGCGCACTGGAGCCGGGGCTCCAGGGCCACCGCCTCGGCGCCGGTCAGGCGGTGCAGCGGCACCGTCCCGTTGGCCGCGGCCCGGGCCTGGAGCTGGTCCAGGGCGTCCAGCTGGCCGGGCCCGGAGGCGACGATCAGCTTGCCGCACCGCCGGTGGCCCACCTTCCGCTCCCGGCAGTAGTCGGTACAGGCTCCGGTTCCCGGCCACGCACAGGCGGGCCTTGAGGGAGCCGGCCGGGTAGTACATGCCCGCATGGATCACTTCGCTGTTGCGGGAGCTGGTGCCGGTGCCGGGGCGGTCCTCCGCCTCCAGGATGGCCACTTCCCGCCCCGCCATGGCCAGCTCCCGGCCCAGGGCCAGGCCCACCACGCCTGCGCCGATCACCACGCACTGGATCCGTTCCATGGGGTCTCCGGGGAATCAGGAAATGGGCACGGTGAGGGTGAGGGTGGTGCCCTGCCCCGCCCCGGCGCTGGCGAGGGCGATGGTGCCGCGCATCATCTCCATGAGGTGCTTGCAGATGACCAGGCCCAGCCCGGTGCCGCCGTACTCCCGGGCGTGGCCCCCCTCCGCCTGGACGAACTTCTGGAACAGGTGCGCCTGGGCTTCCTTGGTGACCCCGATGCCGGTATCCGCCACCGCGATGGACACCTGGCCGAAGCCCCGCTCCACCACGACGCGCACGCTCCCTTCCTTGGTGAACTTGAGGGCGTTGGACAGCAGGTTCACCAGCACCTGCTTGAGCCGCCCGGGGTCCACCAGGACCTCCGGGACGGCCGCCAGGCCCTCGGGCCAGATGAGCTCCACCTCGGGCTTGCGGGGGTAGGCGCCGACGATGGCCTTCACCTCGTCCATGAGCCCGGCCAGGCTGGTGGGCACCACGTCGATCTGCATGCGTCCGCTCTCGATCTTGGCCAGGTCCAGGATGTCGTTGAGGAGCTCCAGCAGGTGCTTGCCCGACGAGTAGCTGTCGGTGAGCATCTGGCGCATTTCCTCCTCATCCTCGAACAGCCCGTCCAGCACCAGGCGGGTGAACCCCAGGATGCCGGTGAGGGGGGTGCGCAGCTCGTGGCTGGTCAAGGCCAGGAACTCGCTGCGGAACCGGTCCGCCTGCAGGAGGGCGGCGTTGGCCTTCTCCAGTTCCGCGGCCTGGGTGCGCAGCACGTCCCGCTGCTGGGCCAGGTCCCGGAACAGCCAGGCGTTGTAGATGCTCACGGCCACCTGGCGCTGGAGCACGGCCAGGGTGTTGGGGTCCGCCTCCAGGGACCGGCCGGGCTCGAACCCCAGGATGGCGAAGCCCATGAGCAGCAGCTGGTTCTCGAACGGCACGAAGTAGAGCTCGCCCGCTCCGGGGGCCGTGAGCTCCTCGAGCTGGCCCGCATGGACGCCCGGGTCCAGCCACTGGTCCTGGAACAGGACCAGGGGCGAGTTCGGGAAGGGATTGGGCGCGGGCAGCTGGAGCCGGCTCCACTGGGAACGGAGCAGGCCGTGGCCCACCCGGGGCTGGTAGCAGGACCCCGAGTCCTCCAGGATCCACACCACGCAGCTGCGGGCGCCGAACTCCTGCACGAACACGTCCATCACCACCCCGGCCACCTGGGCCACCTTGGGGGTGGCGGCCAGGATCTCGGCCACCCGCTGCAGCACCCCCAGCTGGTGGGTGGCCCGGCCCAGGCCGGTGCGCAGCTCGGCCACCTCCTGGGTCAGGCTGGAAATCTGGCGCTGGGCATGGAGCAGGTCCACCAGGATCTCGGCGCTCTGCTCCTTGTTCATGCCGATGGCCGGACCCTGGGCAGGTGCCGGCCGGGAGGAGGAGGCACCGGACTTGGGCGGTTGGGATGGGGGGCTATTCATTCAAATCCAGGATGGCCAGAAGGCCCAGGTTTGCAAGCATTGTTGTGCGGCACGGTCGGGGGGCGGGCAGCACCGGGAATCCGGGGGGCCGGTAACCCGTGGAATTTCATCTTCCATCGGCCGGGCGAATCATCCGGCGGGCGCATGGGGACTCGCTCCCGGCTTGTTCCAAGCCCTGGACATCGTCACACTCCTTCCAGGGGAACGGTGGACTTCGAGCCCGGGTCCGAAAACGGAACCACCCTTACCATTCGTCTTCCTCGGTTCCCGCACTAGGCTATGCCCATGAATGCCGTCCTTGAAAGCGAACTCATCACCCGGTCCCAGAACGGGGACGGTGACGCCTTCAGCAGTCTCGTCGAGCCTTACCTCGGGCTCTTCTACGCGGGGATCCACCGGATCCTCCAGGACACCCTGGACACCCAGGACGCCTTGCAGGAAGCCCTGATGAGCATCCATACGGAACTGCCCAGGTTCCAGGGGAAGAGCAAGTTTTCAACGTGGGCTTACCGGATCTGCATCAATGAGGCGTTGATGTTACGCCGATCACGGATTCGCCGGCGGGAGGACAATATCGAAGATTTTATGCCACGTTTCTCCCCCGACGGGCATCTCATAAACACGGAAAAGATGCGCGACTGGAGCCAGGACGCGCTGGCATTGGTGTCGGTGGAGTCGGATCAGGTGCGGGCCAAGATTCGGGAGGGGTTGAGCCAGTTGTCGGATGAACAGAGAGCGGTTTTCATTTTGCGGGACCTGGAAGGGCTGGATACGGACGAAGTGGCCCACATGCTGGGGATCAGCCGGGGATTGGTGCGCCAGCGGCTGCACCGGGCCCGGCTGGGCCTGAGGGGAGTTCTGGACGCTTTCATGTCGGGGAGACGCTGATGGGCATGTTCTGGACCTGCGAGGAGACGGTCGCCGCCCTCTCGGACTACGAGGAGGGCATCCTGCCCTTCGGCGCCTTCCTGTCGGCCCGCACCCACCTATTCAACTGCCCTGAATGCAGAGCCTTGCTGGCCACCCTCCGGGCCCTTCCGGCGCTCGCGGCCCACGGCCTGGCCCCGGAGCCGGACGCCGGGGACCGGGCCCGCCGGGCCCTGGACGGCGCCCTGGCCCGCCTGGGCAGGCCGGAGGAACCCCGCCCCTGGCCCGCCACCCCGGTCCCCATGGAAGCCTGCCGGGTGCTGGAGGGCGATCCGGACCTGCCCATGCAGCTGCTGGCCGCCACCCATGACCACCTGGCCCGGCAGCGGGTCCCGGCCGCCTCCCCCTGCCCCCTGCCCCAGGACACCCTGGACCACCTCCCCCCGGCGGACCGGTGGATCTGGAAGGAGGAGCGGTGCGGCGCCCGGCGGGCGGAACTGCTGCCGGCCCCCCCTGACCGCCCCCGTCTGGTGCTGATGTACGCCCCTCCCAGCGCGGTGGTGCCCCCCCACCAGCATTTGGGCTCCGAGAGCATCCTGGTGCTGGACGGCAGCATGGACGACCAGGGCCGGGACTATCGCCGGGGCGACTGGGTCCATCACCCGGAGGGCTCCTGCCATTCCCCCCATTTCGCCCTCACCGGCTGCTGGTGCCTGGTGCGGGAGGAGGGCGTGGTGCGCTTCCTGGGCAACGCCGGCTAGTCCTACTGTGGCGCCCGCCTCGACCCCAGGGAGGTTGTCAGCGCCGCGCAAGACAAGGAGACGGCCGAAGGGCGATGCTCATTCATCGTTCGAGGCCGTCGACGCAGGATTGCGCGGCGCTGGCGGCCTCCCTGGGGTCGAGGCGGGCGCCACAGTAGGACTAGGCACGTGCCAGGGCGCCGGCGGCCAGCTGCTCCCGGCTGAACACCCCCCGGTCCAGCACCAGGCTGGTGACCAGGGCCGCCGGCGTCACGTCGAAGGCCGGGTTGAACGTAGGGGTGCCGGCCGGGGCCCAGCGGCAGGCGCCGTATCCCCGCACTTCCTCCGGCTCCCGCTGCTCGATGGGGATCTGGGCGCCGCCGGGGCAGCGCAGGTCCACCGTGGACCAGGGCGCCACCGGATGGAAGGGCACCCGGTGGTGGGCCGCCAGCACCGCCAGGCCGTACGTGCCCACCTTGTTGGCGAAATCACCGTTGCGCGCCACCCGGTCGGCGCCCACCAGCACCCGCTGGATGCGGCCGTCCCGGAGCAGGATGGCGGCCATGCTGTCGGTGAGGAGGGTGTGGGGCACACCCAGGCGGGACAGTTCCCAGGCGGTGAGCCGGGCCCCCTGCAGGAGGGGCCGGGTCTCGTCCACGTAAACGTGGCGCACCAGGCCGGCTTCGAAGCCCCGGCGGATGACCCCCAGGGCGGTGCCGATGCCCACCGTGGCAAGGCCGCCGGAATTGCAGTGGGTCAGCACCGCCTCCCCCGGCTGGAACAGCCCCAGGCCATGCTGGGCCATGGCTTCGCACAAGGCCGCGTCCTGGTCGAAGATGGCCTCCGCCGCGGCCGCCAGGTCCCCGGCCCCGCCCCCCGCGTCCAGGACGGCAGTCATGCGGTCCATGGCCCACATGAGGTTCACCGCCGTGGGCCGGGCCTCCCTCAGGCGGGCCGCTGCCCGCCGGAGCTCCGCTTCCGGGGCGCCGGACTGGGCCCGGCAGGCCAGGGCCAGGGCGGCCGCCACCCCGATGAGGGGCGCGCCCCGCACCGCCAGGCGGCGGATGAGCTCGACCATGACCTCCGGATCTCCGGCCTCCACCCACGCTTCCCGCCCCGGGAGCAGGGTCTGGTCCAGGATCCGCAAGGTCCGGCCGTCGTGGCGCAAGGCCAAGGATTCCATGGGCCGCACGGGAACCTCCGGAGTGGCGCTGCCCCCAGGGCCGTGCCGGACCGGCCGGCGGCGAGGGAATCGCTTGATTCATGCTATTTTAAAAGGGTCGAAGCCGTCCATCCGGCCCTCGCGAGACGGACCCGTGGCGGTCGCTCTGCAGTTGGTCCAAACTAGCCCATGAGTCCCGGACGCCCTCTCCGGGGCGCCACCCAGGTTCGGAAGCGCTCGTGGCCCTAAAACTTTCACCCCGCAGCGAATCGGTTCTGAAGACCCTCATCGAGGCCTACCTGGTCGAGGGTGAGCCGGTGGGCTCCCGGCTTCTCGCCAAGCTCATGCCCGGATCCCTGTCCTCGGCCACCATCCGCAATGTCCTTTCGGACCTGGAGGATGAAACTCTCGTGGACCAGCCCCACACTTCCGCCGGCCGGGTGCCCACGGAGAAGGCCTACCGGGTACTACGTGGACCGTTGGGTCAAGGCCACCGAACCCAGCCTCCTGCTGGGCGCCAAGCTGACGGAAGCGCTCGAGGGCCTGGACGATCCGGAACGGGAGGAGCAGTGGCTGCGGCACGCCAGCCAGGTGCTGTCCGAAGCCATGGAAGGCATCTGCGTGGCCCTGCCCACCCGCCTGTCCACCAGCCGCATGCGGCGGCTGGAGTTCGTCTCTCTCGGCGAGCGCAAGCTGGTGACGGTCTGGGTCAGCACCGACGGCCAGGTGGAACACCAGGTCATGGAGAACGTCTGGGGCTTCCCGGAGACGGTGCTCACGGAACTGGGCAATTTCGCCACCGCCCATTTCGTCGGCTGCTCCCTGCCGGAAATGCGGGACCGGCTGATCGCCGCGATGAGCGGTCCGGCGGACCGCTTCGCCCAGACCGGCCGGCGCCTGGCGGACGTAGCCCAGCACATGGTCCTGCCCCAGCAGCGGAGCGGGACGCCGGTGGTCGCGGGCCTGGGCCGGCTGGGACGGGTGCCCGAGTTCGGGGACGCCTCCCGCTTCCGGGTCCTGGTGGACACCTTCGAGCAGCACGAGCGCCTCGCCCACCTGCTCAACGCTTTCGCCCAGGCCGCCGCCCGGGAGGTGCAGCTCCTGCTGGGGACCGAGAACCCCTACTTCAAGGAGATGCCCCTGGCCACGGCCTTGCGGACCGTGACCGTGCACCAGGGCCAGCACATCACCTTCGCGGTGGTGGGCCCCCTGCGCACGGACTATGTGAAACTGGTGGGAAGCCTCGCCTGGTGGTCCGAAGAGATTCACCGACGGGAGCCCACCAGTGCTTGATGTACTTATAATGTCACTTAATATAGGTATTCAATGAGAGACCCCGAAGATAATCAACCGTTGACCCCCGATACCGGCGACGAACTCCAGGAAGCGGATCCGGCCCTGGACCTCAACCTCGACGAATTCGAGGAGGTGAAGGACTTGCAAGCCCTTGCCGACGAAGTGGCCGAGTCCACCGTGGAGCCCAGCAGGCCCGAAACCGGCGGCGACGCGGACGTCCGCCTGGTCAGGGCCCTGCAGCGCATCGCCGACCTGGAGCAGCGGGAGGCCGGGCACAAGGACAAATACCACCGGCTGCTGGCCGACTTCGCCAACCACCGCAACCGGGTGGGCCGGGAGACCCAGCTGGCGGTGACCCTGGCCGAGAAGAAGCTGCTGCTGGAACTGCTCCCGGTGGTGGACAACTTCGAGCGTTGCCTGTCCACCCATACCGGCCCCACGGAGGAATTCCATAATGGGGTCGGCCTCATCCACAGGCAGTTGCTGGAGATGCTGCGCAAGGCCGGGGTGGCGCCCGTGGACGTGAAGGTGGGCGACCCGTTCGACGCCATGCACGCCGAGGCCCTCACGACCACATCCACGCCGGACCTGCCCGACGGGGCGGTGGCGGCGGTGTTCGAACGGGGATACATGCTGCACGACCTGCTTCTGCGCCCTGCGCGGGTGATCGTGAACCACGCCCACGCCGCCCCGGCGCCTTCAGCGGATTCGAACCTAAACTAGCGAGCGTGCCATGACCGGCAAACTGATCGGAATCGACCTGGGAACCACCAACAGCTGCGCCTGCGTCATGGAAGGCGGGGAGCGCCGGGTGATTCCCAACCGCGAAGGCAGCCGGACCACCCCCAGCGTGGTCGCCTTCACCGGCAAGGGGGACGTGCTGGTGGGCCACATCGCCAAGCGCCAGGCGGTGACCAATCCCACCCGCACCCTGTTCGCCGTGAAGCGGCTCATCGGCCAGCGGTTCGATTCGGACCGGGTGCAGGACGCCATGAAGCGGCTGCCCTTCCCGGTGGTGCGCGCCCCCAACGGCGACGCCTGGCTGGGCGTGGGGGAGCGGGCCTACGCCCCCCCGGAAATCTCCGCCATCGTCCTCAAGTCCCTGAAGGGCTCCGCCGAGGCGTTCCTGCACGAGGAGGTGGTCGACGCCATCATCACCGTGCCGGCGTACTTCGACGACGCCCAGCGCCAGGCCACCAAGGACGCCGGGCGCATCGCCGGGCTGAACGTGCTGCGCATCATCAACGAGCCCACCGCCGCGGCCCTGGCCTACGGGCTGGACAAGAAGGGGCTCCGGCAGATCCTGGCCATCTACGACTTCGGCGGGGGCACCTTCGACTTCACGGTCATGGAGATGAACGACGGGGTGTTCGAGGTGCTGGCCACCAGCGGCGACACCTTCCTGGGCGGCGAGGACTTCGACCAGGCCATCCTGCAGTGGCTGGTGGACCACTTCCAGCGCCACCACGGGCATCGACCTGAGCGAGCGACCGCATGGCCCTGCAGCGGCTCAAGGAGGCCTCGGAGAAGGCCAAGTGCGAACTCTCCACCCTCGACCGGGTGGAAGTGCGCCTGCCCTTCATCGCCCAGGGCCCCAGCGGTTCCCAGCACCTGGAGGCCACCCTCAGCCGGGATCAGCTGGAGACCATGGTGACGCACCTGGTGAAGCGCACCATGGTGCCGGTGCAGGACGCCCTGCAGCAGGCCGGGAAGAGGCCCTCGGACGTGGACGAGGTGATCCTGGTGGGCGGCCAGACCCGCATGCCCCTGGTGCAGCAGATGGTCCGGGAGTTCTTCGGCCGCGAGCCCAACCGGGACATCAACCCGGACGAGGTGGTGGCCGCGGGCGCTTCCATCCAGGGAGCGGTGCTCACCGGCGAGGTGAAGGACCTGGTGCTCCTGGACGTCACCCCCCTGTCCCTGGGCATCGAGACCCAGGGCGGCGGCTACGTGAAGATCATCCAGCGCAACAGCACCATCCCCACCCGGGACAGCCGGGTGTTCACCACCGTCACGGACAACCAGTCCCGGGTGGAGGTGCACGTGCTCCAGGGCGAGCGGGAACTGGCGGAGCACAACAAGAGCCTGGGCCGGTTCGACCTCATCAACCTGCCCCCCCTGCCCAAGGGCGCGCCCCAGATCGAGGTGTCCTTCGACATCGACTCCAACGGCATCGTCAAGGTCTCGGCCAAGGACCTGCTCACGGGGCTGGAGCAGGGCATGAGCATCCGCCCCTCCTCGGGGCTGTCCGAGCTGGAGATCCAGGCCATGCTGCGGGAGGCCCAGGTGAACGCCGCCGCCGACATGCGGCGCCGGGACGAGCTGAAGTACATCGCCTCCGCCGAGGGCCTGCTGTACTCCTGCGACAAGAGCTTCCTCGAATGCGGCAAGTACCTGGGTGACGAGGAGCAGCAGCTGGTGCGCGAGACCCTGAACGCGGTGCGCAGGGCCGTGGGCATCAAGGACGCCGCCGCCCTCAAGATCCACGAGGACCGGCTGCTGGAGGTGCAGAAGATCCTCACCAACGCGGTGCTGGCGGCCAGCGACGCCATGATGTCGTCCCCGGAGCCGCCCAAGAGCGACCTGGAACCGTTCTGAGCGGGGCGGCCCCTCAGGCGCGTCCTCTGGTAACCTTGTAGCCATGAAGCGTGACTACTACGAGATCCTTGGCGTGGGTCGGGAAGCACCCCTGGACGAAATCAAGAAGGCCTACCGCAAGCTGGCCATGCAGTACCACCCGGACCAGAACCCCGGGAACAAGGAGGCGGAGGAGAAGTTCAAGGAGGCGGCGGAAGCCTACGCGGTCCTGTCGGACGCGGAGAAGCGCCAGCGCTACGACCAGTTCGGCCACGCGGGGGTGGGCAGCGGCGGCGGCGGCGGGTTCCAGTTCGACCCCAGCCAGTTCGCGGACTTCCAGGACATCTTCGGGGGCATTTTCGGCGGCGGGCTGTTCGGGGACCTGTTCGGCGGGTCCCGGCGCCGGGCCGGAGGGGGGAACGGGGATCGGACCTGCAGTACACCCTGCGCGTGACCTTCCAGGAAACCCTCATGGGGGTGGATTCCCGGGAGATCGAGATCCCCCGCCTGGAGAGCTGCCCGGAGTGCAAGGGCTCCGGCTGCGCCCCGGGCACCGGGCCGCAGGTGTGCCCCCAGTGCCGGGGCAACGGCCAGGTGGCGGTGCGCCAAGCCTTCCTGCAGATGTACGTGCCCTGCCCCCGGTGCGAAGGGCGCGGCCAGTACATCCCCAGCCCTTGCGCCACCTGCCGGGGCGGAGGCCGGATGCACCAGCGCAGCAAGGTGCGCTTCCGCATCCCGGCGGGAGTGGATCGGGGCCAGCGCCTGCGCATCCAGGGCGAAGGGGAGGCGGGGGTCAATGGCGGCGGGCAGGGCGACCTGTTCATCGTCTTCGACGTGGAGCCCGATCCCCAGTACGAGCGGGACGGCTTCGACCTTCACCGCAAGCAGGACGTGCCCTGGGCGCTGCTGGTCCTGGGCGGCGAGCTGCCGGTGAAGACCCCCTACGGGGACGACACCCTGCGCCTGGGCGCCGGGACCCCCGCGGACAAGGTGATGCGCATCCCCAACGCCGGCGTGCCGCGCCTGCGGGGCAGCGGGCGGGGCGACCTGTACCTGCACCTGCGGGTGGCGGTGCCCACCCGGCTTTCCGCCGAGCAGCACGAGCTGGTGAACCGCCTCCTGGAGACGGAGATCAGCGATGGCACCCTCCCCAAGCCCGAGGAGGGCTTCCTGGCCAAGGTCTTCGGCGGCGGCGACAAGGGCCGGAACAAGAAGAGGCGCTGAGTCAGTAGCCTCCCATCCGCTCCTTGGAAGCGATCTTGGGGGGCGCGGGGACGTAATGTCCCGCCGCCTGGTAGCGGCCGATGGCGTCCTGCAGGTCCCGGGTACTCCTCGCTCTTGAAGAAGGTCGTCTTCCGCAACCGCTCCAGGACAGCCTGGGCGGCCGGAAGGTCGCCCTGCTGGAGGCGCAGCTCGCCCAGGTATTCGAGGGTGGGCCGGTGCTTGGGGTTGATCGCCAGGGCCGCGTTGTAGTAGCGTTCGGCGGCGGCGAAATCCGGCGGGTCGCTCCGGCGGGAAGTGACGCCCATCAGGTTGTTCCAGTCCGGGTCGCCGGTGGCGTTGATCCGCTTCAGCTCCTCCATGGCCTCCGGCCACCGCCCGGCCAGGACCAGGCTGCGGGCCTTGCCCAGGACGTCAGGGGCCGGCGCAGTGGCGCGGGTCTCCCCGGCGCTGGCGAACGCCGGCACCGGGGCGCACGCCGCCAGGACCCAGCAGGCGAAGCAAAGGGTGCGGAAATGGTGTCTCATGGCATCTCCTTCCGTAGGGTTGGCAGGGCCGCCGCCGGGAGGCCGAATCCGCGGCGCCGGGCCCAGGCTCGAGCTCCAGGCTGCGGGGACGTTCGACCGGCGCCTGGAGGTACCGGGACCGCTCGTCGGTGCGGTCCAGAGCGACGGCCAAGTCCCAGGTCCCCAAGGAACGCCTCCTCAAGCGAATACAAAGGTCAGCTTGGAAAAGACCGGCGTCAATACCCCATTCCGTCCGCGGCGGAGGTGGTGGAAGCGCTGGAAGTGATCGCCGCGGGCTGAGCGGCGTATGATGGAACCTGCAAGGGGAGTAGTTCCCGCCCTTACCGGCGGAGGTCCGATCGACATGCTGGCTTGCGGGCCCGGTCGGCCACTTCAGTCCTCCAGAAGCGAACGAGACCTTCGTCCAGTCATCCTGGCCGAGGGCGCGGTTCCGGTTCCTTGGCCCCCCCCGGGAGCAGGCGGCATGATCGAGCGGTGGTGGTGGTGGAAGGTCATCCTGGCGGCGGCCCTGGCGGTGCCGGCGCTGGCGCTGCGCCTGGGCGGCATCGCCGTCCCGCCCATGGCGGCCGTGGTCATCTACGGCGGGGCGGTGGTGGCTTCGGCCTTCCTCATGTGCTGGGGGGCGGAGGCGGTGCAGCACGACATCAGCGCCAGCCTGGCCACGGCCATCCTGGCCCTGATCGCCGTCCTGCCCGAGTACGCCGTGGACCTGTACTTCGCCTACACCTCGGGCACCCACCACGCCTACACCCGCTACGCCGCCGCCAACATGACCGGCAGCAACCGGCTGCTCCTGGGCCTGGGCTGGCCCCTGATGCTCCTCCTGCTCATGGTCTGGGGCCGGCGCGCCGGGGTTCCGGTGCATTCGCTGGACCTCAAGCCCAGCCGCCGGGTGGAGCTGGGGTTCCTGGGCCTGGCCAGTCTGTACGCCCTGTCCTTCCCCCTGCGCGGAGGCATCCACTGGCTGGACGGGCTGGTGCTCATCGGCATCTACGTGCTGTACGCCTGGCGCCTGGCCAAGGAGGAACGCGGCGAGCCGGAGCTCCTGGGGGTGGCCGCCCGCCTGGGGGAGCTGCGCTGGTGGCGCCGCCGCCTGGTGCTCACCCTGCTGTTCCTGTGGTCGGCCCTGGTGGTGGTGCTGGTGGCGAAACCCTTCGCCAACGCCCTGGTGGACGGGGGCCGGACCCTGGGCCTGGACGAGTTCCTGCTGGTGCAGTGGGTGGCCCCCCTGGCCACCGAGGCCCCCGAATTCCTGGTGGCGGGCCTGCTGGCCCTGCGGGGGGACCCGGACACCTCCCTGGGCACCCTGCTCTCCAGCAAGGTGAACCAGTGGACCATCCTGGTCGGGGGGCTGCCACTGGCCCACCTGCTGGGGGGCGGCGGCGCGGTCCTGCCCTTCGACGCCCGCCAGATGGAGGAGTTCTGCCTCACCTCCGCCCAGACCCTCCTCGGTCTCGCCTTGCTGGCCAAGCTGAGCCTGCGCAAGTGGGAGGCCCTGGCGCTGGCGCTGCTGTTCGCGGCCCAGTTCCCGTTCCCGGGTCCCGGTACCCGCTTGGTCCTGGCCGGAATATACGGGGCCGTGGCCCTGGGCCTGCTGTGGGTGCACCGCCGGGAGCTGCCGGCCCTGGGCCGGGCCCTGTGGCGCAGCGGGCCTATGGCCTTGCCGTCAGCTTTCGGCCCCAGTTCATGGCCGGGCGCTCCACCCACCGGTGGGTCCAAGCGGCCAGAAGCACCGTGAGGGCCAACCCCAGGCCGAAGCCCAGGGCCTGGGGCGCCGTCTCCGGAAGCAGGCGCCGGAGCGCCTCCCGGGCCATTGGGTGCATCAGGTAGACCGAATAGCTGATCTCCCCCAGGAACAGGCCGGCCCGCTTCAGGGGCGACCGGGGGAAGTCCCGGAAGGCGAACAGGGCCACCATGCCCAGGCACAGGGCGGCGAAGGCGTAGCGCGGCGGCCCTTCCATGACCACGAAATGGTCGTAGAAACTGGCCAGGTAGCGGCTGAACACCAGGGCCAGGGCCGCCGCCCCGGCCAGGAACCCGGCGCGGGTGAGGCGCCAGGGGACCCCCGCCCGGGCGCGGGCCACCAGCCCGCCCAGGAAGAACAGGAAGGCGTGGTTCACCGGCAGCACGTAGGTGTGGAACTTGTCCTCGGGGAGCGCCGCCGGCACCCAGCTCAGAGTGCAAGGCAGGGACAGCAGGAGGGCCACCGCCGCGGCCAGGGGCAGGAACGCCCGCAGCCGCTCCCCGGCCCAGGCCAGGGCCGGGAACGCCAGGTAGAAGAGGGTACTCCAGCCCCACCGACCAGCCTCCCACCACCAGGGCGTGGTTGGGGTGGACCAGCCCGAAGGTGAAGGTGGCGTTCTCCACCAGGATCCGGGCCCCGGGCGGCGGGCCCGCCCCCAGTCCCAGGAACACGTCCAGGGCCGCCGCGAGGTAGTAGAGGGGGGCGATGCGCAGGAAGCGCTTCAGGTGGAACCGGGCCAGGCCACCGCCCCGGAAGCTCTCCGACCGGTACAGGTGGAAGAAGCAGAAGCCGCTGATGATGAAGAACCCTTCCACCCCGTAGTGCCCCACCTTGGCGGCGGTGGCGGCCACGAAGCGCCCGGGCTGGAAAGCCGGGTACCAGATGGTGAAGTGGTAGAACGCCACCCCCAGGGCCATGAGGCCCCGCAGCACGTCCAGGGACTCCACCCGGGCCGGTCCGGGGGCCGCGGGCTCCGCCAGGAGCCGCGCCAGGGCCGCGCTACCGGTAGGCCACCGCACCTGTTCCCTGCACCAGCTCGCCCAGCACCCAGGGCGCCTCGCCGGCATCGCCCAGCCGGCCCAGGATGTCCTGCACGTCCCGGCGGGAGGCGATGAGCACCATCCCCACCCCCAGGTTGAAGGAGCGCCGGGCGTCCTCCACGGGCAGCCGGGCCTGGTCCATGAGGAACCGGAACAGGGGCGGGACCGTCCAGGACCCGGTGTCGATGGCCGCATCCAGGTGCCCGGGCAGCACCCGGGGCAGGTTGTCCGTGAGGCCCCCGCCGGTGATGTGGGCCATGGCCACCAGCTTGCGCTCCCGCACCAGGGGCAGCACCGGTGCCAGGTAGCTCCGGTGCACCGCCAGCAGGGCCTCGCCCACGGTCCGGCCGGTGCCGGGCAGGGGGTCCCCCACCTTAAGCCCGGCCAGCTCGAAGCAGACCTTGCGGGCCAGGGAGTAGCCGTTGGTGTGCAGCCCCGAGGAGGGCAGGCCGACCAGCACGTCCCCTTCGGCCATGGCCTCCAGGCGGGGCAGCAGGTCCGGCTCGTCCACCACCCCCACGATGGTGCCGGCCACGTCCACCTCGCCTTCCGCGTAGACCCCCGGCATCTCCGCCATTTCGCCGCCCAGGAGGGCGCAGCCGCACTCCCGGCAGGCCCCGGCCATGCCCTTGACGATCTGCTCGACCACCGCCGGCTCCAGGCGCTGGGCGGCCACGTAGTCCAGGAAGAACAGGGGCCGGGCCCCCTGGACCAGGATGTCGTTGACGCAGTGGTTCACCAGGTCGGCGCCCACCGTGTCCCAGACCCCCGCCAGGCGGGCCACCTTCATCTTGGTGCCCACGCCGTCCATGGAGGCCACCAGGACGGGCGCCCTTCCGGGAACTGGGCCGAGAAAAGCCCCCCGAACAGGCCGATGTCGCTGCGCACCCCGGGCGTCCGGGTGGCCTTCACCAGCGGCTTGATCCGGGCCAGGGCGTCGTCCTGGCGGTTGATGTCCACCCCGGCGGCGGCATAGGTGACAGGCTTGGTCGGCATGGAAGGGTCTCCCCCATGGATGATCCCATGAAATCGGCTTGAGTCTCTCCGGCCCCCTGCCGATGATGAATGACAGGGCTTCCATGGACGCAGCGGCCACCTCTCTCGCCCAGTACAGCCTACCAGAGCACCCTCCAGAGCTCCGGGCCCTCCGCCGCGGCCCTCCAGGCCATGGACCAGGCGTACACCGCCACCGCCGCGGCCGCCGCCAACGGGACGGACCCCCTGGCGTCCCTGGCCGGGGCTTCGGCCGCCGCTCCCCTGGTGAGCGGCATCACCACCCTCACCCAGGCCGCCGACCCCGGGCAGGCGCAGGCGTCGACCCCGTTGGCTCCCGCGCTGGGAGCGCTGGGCCTGAATCCGGCCACCTCCCTGCTGGCCAGCCTGGTGAGCGGCTCCAACGGCACCTCCGGATTCCAGGGGCAGGCTGCGGCCAGCACCAGCAGCCCCGCCTTGACCGCCACCGGCTACCTGGCCCAGCAGGCCTATGCCAGCTCCGCCAGCCTGACGCCGGCCGCGGCTTCGGCCATCCAGGCGGACAACGCCAACCAGCCAGACAACCAAGCGCCCGCCCTGGCCGGCACCGCCGCGGCCGGCGCCGTCGCGGCCCAGCAGACCCCCGCCACCCTCAACCAGGCCTTCCAGGCGTCCACCGACCCGTCCATCCTGAGCCTCCTGGCCTGATATTTCCCTCCAGGGGCGAGGATGATGGCACCCTTGAAGGGTGAGGGGGGCGACGATGTTCGACGCCGACAAGACCGCCCGGGCCGTGCGGGCCCTGCTGGAGAGCATGGGCTTCGACCCGGAGGCTCCGGAGCTGCGGGACACCCCGGCGCGGGTGTCCGAGTCCTGGGCGGAGCGTCTGGCGGGCTACACCATGGACCCCGCGGCGGAACTCCAGGCCCTTCCCGGGGAACTCGCACCCCTGCCCGGTGATCCTGGAGCGGGTGCCGTTCGTGAGCACCTGCGAGCACCACCTGGCCCCGTTCGCCGGCTTCGCCACCATCGGCTACCTGCCCGGGGCGGGGGGCACCGTGGGGCTGTCCAAGCTGGTGCGGGTGGTGCAGGGCTTCGCCAACCGGCTCCAGGTGCAGGAACGCATGACCCACCAGATCGCCGACGCCCTGGAGACGTGCCTGCGTCCCGACGCCTGGGGCGTGACGCCTGGTGGCGGTGCACACCTGCATGGCGCACCGGGGCGTGAAGACGCCGGAGGTGCCGGTGACCACCGTCATGCTGGGCGGCGCCTGGCGGAAGGACCCGCCGCCGGAGTTCCGGGCCGCCCGCACCGACCGGGAGACGGTGGGGATTATCACCCCCTGAAGCCGTCCGGGGCCGGAATTTTAATATTCCCATGGCCATCGAGTGCCAAAGGCGGGTAGGATTAATCCGGCGCTCGCCTGCGCGTGAACGGAGGATTACATGGCCTATGCAGCCAAGAATTACGACCAGCTGAAGGGCGGGGCCCTCAAGGGCTTCAGCGACAGCCAGCTGGAGCAGCACTTCACCCTGTACAAGGGCTACGTGACCAAGCTCAACGAGATCGAGGAGAAGCTGGCCACGGTGGACAACTCCAAGCCGAACTATTCATTCAACGACTACAGCGAACTGAAGCGCCGGGAGGCCGTGGCCTTCAACGGCAGTTTCCTGCATGAGCTGTACTTCGAGAACCTGGGCGCCAACGCCGCCATCTCCGCCGGATCTGCTCAAGGCCATGGAGGTCCAGGGGGGCAAGGAGAAGATCCTCGCCGACCTGAAGGCCGCCGCCCTGTGCGGGCCCGGCTGGGCGCTGCTCACCCGCAACCGCCGGGACGGCAAGCTGCACACCTACTTCATCGCCGAGCACCACCTGGGCCTGCCCATCGAGCAGGACCTGCTGGTGGTCCTGGACAGCTGGGAGCACGCCTTCATGGTGGACTACGGCATCAAGCGCCCGGACTACATCAACGCCTTCCTGGAAAACCTCAACTGGTCCGAGGTTTCGCGGCGGTTCGGAAAGTAGCCGGGCGTTCGGATCACGTCGTTGAACTCCGCGTACGGTCAGGCGGCCGGCAGGGGCTTTTTGAGGGCGCCCAGGACCACCGCGCTGAGGAGGGTGCCGGCGGCGATGGCCGCCAGGTAGGCGCCCAGGTGCAGGACCGCGTTGGGGATGGGCAGGACGAAGAAGCCGCCGTGGGGCACCCGCAGCTGGCAGCCCAGGACCATGGACAGGGCGCCGGCGACGGCGGACCCCAGCATCAGGGAGGGGATGACCCGGAAGGGGTCCTTGGCGGCGAAGGGGATCGCCCCTTCGGTGATGAAGGCCAGGCCCAGGACGGCGGTGGCCTTGCCCGCTTCCCGCTCCTCGGCGGTGAACCGGTTCCGGAACAGCACGGTGGCCAGGGCAACGGCCAAGGGAGCGGTCATCCCCGCGGCCATCACCGCGGCCATGGGCCCGTAGACTTCGCTGGCGATCAGCCCGGTGGCGAACGTGTAGGCCGCCTTGTTGATGGGCCCGCCCATGTCGAAGGCCATCATGGACCCCAGCAGCAGGCCCAGCAGGATGGCGCTGGAACCCTGCAGCCCCTTGAGCCAGAGGGTCACGGCGTTGAGCAGCAGCGCCACCGGCCGGCCCACCACGTAGTACATCAGCAGGCCCACCACCAGGGTGCCCAGCAAGGGCAGGATCAGCACCGGCTTGAGCCCGTCCAGGTTGCGGCCCAGGCGGATGTGCCGGTTCAGCCAGCGCACGGTGTAGCCGGCCAGGAACCCCGCGGCGATGCCGCCGAAGAAACCGGCGCCGATGGACACGGCGATCATGCCGCCGATCATGCCCGGGGCCAGCCCGGCCCGGTCGGCGATGGAGTGGGCGATGAACCCGGCCAGGACCGGCACCATCAGGGCGAACCCGCTCTTGGCGCCGATGGTGAACAGGGTCCAGGCCAGGGTGCCCTTGTGGGCGTCGTCGAACACGTAGATGCCCCCGAAGGCGAAGGCCAGGGCGATGAGCAGGCCGCCGGCGGTGACGAACGGGAGCATGTGGGACACACCGGTCATCAGGTGCCTGTAGGCGCCCGGGGTCGCCCGGGTGCCGGACGCCGGGGCGGGCGCCGCCCCGGGGGCGCCCGCCAGCACCTGGGCCCCGGCCAGGGCGGCGCGCACCACCGCCGCGCCGTCGCTGATGGCGGCGTTGGTGCTGGTTTCATACACTCGCTTGCCCTGGAACCGGGCCTTGTCCACCTTGGTGTCGGCGGCGATCACCACCACCTGGGCCCCGGCGATCTCCCCGGCGGTGAGGGCGTTCTGGGCGCCCACCGAGCCCTGGGTCTCCACTTTGATGGTGTGCCCGGCGGCCTTGGCCCCGGCCTCCAGCCCCTCGGCGGCCATGAAGGTGTGGGCGATGCCGGTGGGGCAGGAGGTGATGGCGACCACGTCCGGGGTGGCCGGGCCCCGGGCGGGCTCCGCGGCCGCCCGGATCCGGTCCAGGGCCTGGCCCAGGACCGCGTCCGGAGTCCGGATGGCCGGCTCGCAGCCGGTCTCCACCAGGAGCTTGCCCTGGAAGCGTTCGGTGGCCACCTGGATGTCGGCGGCGATGATCACCGCTTCCGCCCCGGCGATGGCCTCGGTGGTGAGGGCGTTGCGGGTGCCCAGGGAACCCTGGGTCTCCACTTGGATGAGGTGGCCGGCCCGGACCGCCGCCTGTTCCAGGGCCTCCGCGGCCAGGAAGGTGTGCGCGACTCCGGTGGGGCAAGCGGTCACGGCGACGAAGCGGGTCATGGTGGACTCCTGTGGGGCGTGCGCTGGGATTCAGGGGAGAACGGTGAGACGGACCGTGTCGGCCAGGGACCGGACCGTCGCGGGGGTGGGGAGATGCGGGCCCAGGCGGGCCAGCTTGGCGGCGGAGAAGGCGGTGGCCAGCTGGGCGGTCTGGTCCAGGGGCAGGCCCTGCACCCGGGCCGCCACGGTCCCGGCCACCATGGCGTCGCCGGCCCCCACCGTGCTGAGCAGGTCCACGGCGGGAGGATGGGCCAGCAGGGTGCGCTCCCGGTCCATGAACAGGGCGCCGTCGGCCCCCAGGGAGACCACCGCCAGCCCGGTGCCGGACGCCAGCAGGCGCCGGCCGGCGCCGGCCACCGCGGCCAGGCTGTCCAGGGGTTCGCCGCACCACTCGGCCAGTTCGGCCCGGTTGGGCTTGGCCAGGTCCGGGTCGGCCCTCAGGCCGGCCGTCAGGGCCGGGCCGCTGGCGTCCAGGGCCACCTTGCCCCCGGCGATGCGCACCTGCCGGGCCAGGCGGGCATAGGTATCATCGGGCCAGCCCGGGGGCAGGCTGCCGGCCAGGACCACCCAGCGGACGCTGGCCATGAGCCCGTCGATGCAGGCCAGGAGCTGCTCCAGCAGGGCCGCCCGGAACGCGGGGGAAAGGTGCGGGCCGGGCAGGTTGATGTCGGTGGTCTGGCCGGTGGCGCGGTCCACCAGCTTGGTGTTGACCCGGGTCAGGCCGTCCAGGCGCAGGCAGTGGTCCTGGATGCCCTTGGCCCGGAACAGGGCTTCCACCGGGGCGGCGTTGGCCGCGCCCAGCAGGCCGGTGACCGCCGTGGGGATCCCGAAGTCGGCCAGGCAGGAGGCGACGTTGAAGCCCTTGCCGCCCACTTCCTCCCGCATCCTCAGGGCCCGGTTCACGTCTCCGGGGCACAGGCGCTCCACCTCGATGGTATGGTCCAGGGCCGGGTTGAGGGCCACGCACAGCACTTGGGGGGGCATCGGGCCGCTCATAGGGCGTGCACCTCGTCGGCGGTGCCCGCGGCCAGCGCCTGGCGGGCCAGGGTCCGCATGGATTCATAGCTGCCCGCCCGCAGAGTGGCTTTCACCGTGGCCACGTCCTGGGCGCTCATGGACAGTTCGTCCACCCCCAGGCCGGTGAGGATCCGGGCCCCCAGGGGATCCCCGGCCAGTCCGCCGCAGACCCCGACCCAGGTGCCGTGGCGCTTGGCGGCGTCGATGGTGCGGGCGATCAGCTCCAGCACCGCCGGATGCAGGCTGTCCGCCTGGGCGGCGAGGGCGGGATGCTGGCGGTCGATGGCCAGGGTGTACTGGGTCAGGTCGTTGGTCCCCACTGAGAAGAAGTCCACCAGGGGGGCGAACCGGTCCGCCAGCAGGGCCACCGCCGGCACCTCCACCATGATGCCCAGTTCCAGCCGGGGGCCGTTCACCTGGTCCCGGGCCCGCTGACAGTGGTCGCGCAGGGCCTGGATCTCGGCCAGGTGGGTGACCATCGGGAACATGATCCGGATCGGCCCGTGGGCGGCGGCCCGGTAGAGGGCGCGCAGCTGGGCGTAGAGCAGGTCCTGGCGCTCCAGCAGCAGGCGGGCGCCGCGCACGCCCAGGAACGGGTTCTGTTCAACGGGCAGGTTCAGGTAGCGCACCTGCTTGTCCCCGCCGATGTCCAGGGCGCGGATGGTGAGGCTCCGCCCGGCCATCACTTCGGCCATCTCCCGGTAGACGCGGTACTGCTCCTCCTCGCCCGGCGCGCTGTCCCGTTCCAGGAACAGGAATTCGGTGCGCATGAGCCCGATGCCTTCGGCTCCCGCTTCCAGGGCGGCCGCGGCCTGGCCGGCGTTGGCCACGTTGGCGGCGATCTCCACCCGGTGGCCGTCCGCGGTGACCGCCGGCAGCATGCGGCTCTCCCGCAGGGCCGCCCGGGCCTGGTTCTGGGCCGCCACCACCGCCGACGCGGACGCCCGGTCCGCGTCGTCCACGTTCAGGTAGACCGCCCCCAGGCTGCCGTCCAGCACCGCGGTCTGGCCTTCGGCGGCCGCCAGGAGCCCGGCGCCCGCCGCCACCACCGCCGGCAGGCCCAGGGTGCGGGCCAGGATGGCCGTGTGGGACGTGGGACCGCCGCCGCTCACCGCCAGCCCGGCCACGAACCGCATGTCCAGGCGCAGGGTGTCGGAAGGGGTGAGGTCTTCGGCCACCAGGATGCTGGGCCGGTCCAGCTGCAGGCGCTGGCGCTCCACCCCCAGCAGCGCCGCCAGCACCCGTTCGCCCACATCCCGCAGGTCCAGGGCCCGGGCGGCCAGGAGCGGGTCGGCCAGGGCCTGCAGCCGTTCCACCCGTTCCTGGACCGCATGGCCCCAGGCCCAGGCCGGGCCGTGGCCCCGGAGGATGGTGGCGACGGCCTCCCGGAGCAGCTCCGGGTCGGTGAGCAGTTCCTTGTGGGCGGCGAAGATCGCCCCTTCGGCGGCGCCCAGCCGGGCCACCGCGTCCCGGGCCACCTGGTCCAGGTCCCTGGCCACGGCGAACACGGCCGTCTCCAGCGCCTCCGCGTCGGCCACCACGTCCCCGGGGGTGTCCTCCACCTGGAAATGGGCCCGGTCCTGGCGCACCAGGACCCCCACCGCCAGGCCCTGGCTGGCGCCGAGGCCGTAGACCGCCTGGGGGTTGCCGGCCGGGAGCCAATCGGGCGAGCCACGGCGGGCGGCCAGGGCGTTGCGCCGGGCCCGTTCGGCCGCGGCCTTCTCCTCGGTGGAAAGGGAGGCGACCACCTCCATCAAGGCCTCCAGGGCGCGCCGGGCGTCGGCGCCCCGGGCGGCCAGGCGCAGGCCGTCGCCCCGGATGATGCCCAGGGAGAGCAGCCCGGTGAGCGCCTTGGCGTCGGCGAACTGGTTGCCCTTGAATACCCGGATCTCGCTCTGGAACCCCTTGGCGGTCTCGATCCAGCGGGTGGCGGGGCGCGCGTGCAGCCCGTTGGGGTAGTCCATCACCCAGGTGGTGAGGGCATCCGCGGGCCACTCCCGGGCGTCCAGCACCGGCACGGCGGCCTCGGGCCCGCCGGCCAGGGTGGCCAGGACCAGGTCCGGATCGTCGGAGTCCACCAGCAGGTCGATGCTTCCCGGCCGCTGCATCAGGCGGGTCAGGCGCCGGAGCAGGGCGATGTGCTCGTCGGACTGGGCCGCCACCGCGACCACCAGCCGGGCCCGCTCCCCGTCCCGCCAGTCGACCCCGTTCCGCACCTGCACCACTGCGACCCCGGTGCGGCGGATCAGGTTCCGGTCCTCCACCATGCCGTGGGGGATCGCCACGCCGGCGCCCAGGAGGGTGTTGGCCACCTGTTCCCGGCGGAGCATGCTGTCCACGTAGGCCGCATCCATGTAGCCGGCCTCCACCAGCAGGCGGCCGGCAAGGCAAATGGCTTCGGTCTTGGTGGTGACCTTGGCGTCCAGCTTTACGCATTCGGATGAAATCGTTTCCATCAGAGGCTCCTTCCGGCGGCCGGGGGGTGGGGAGAGGGGCGGGAGCGATGCAGGGCGTGTGATCGAGCTGGATCTCGCCACAGTTCGGTCACGGGGGGCGGGGTTCACATGGGGACTTCGGGTGCCAACAGAAATGTAATCGTTTTCATAATGTCATGCAAGATTTTTTTTATAATAAAAATTTCATCATAAATTTCTTTATTTTGCAACCAGATCGCGATGAGCCATCATGTAATCGAATACAGCAACCGGAGGAGCCATTGGCTGGAATCAAAGATGTCGCCAGGCAGGCGGGGGTCTCCGCAGCCACGGTCTCCCGGGCCCTGGCCGGGCTGCCGTCCGTGAGCGAAGCCACGCGCCAGAAAGTCCTGGAAGCCGTCCAGGCCCTGGACTACCGCCCGGACTTGGCCGCCCGCCGGTTGCGTTCCCGCCGGTCCACGGTCATCGGGCTGGTGGTGTCGGACATCCGCAACACCTTCTTCACGGAGGTGAGCCGGGCGGTGGAGGACCTGGCCTTCAGCCGGCAGCTGAGCGTGATCCTCTGCAACACCGACGAGGACGCAGAGCGGGAGGCGGCCTGCCTGAACCTCATGTGCGACGAGAACGTGGCCGGGGTCATCCTGTCCCCGTCCCAGCAACTGCTGGCGCGGTTCCGGCCGGGGGACTACCCCTTCCCGGTGGTGCTGGTGGACCGCTACGAACGCGGCCTCCCCGCCGACGCGGTGGTGCTGGACAACGTGGACGCCGCCAGCCGCCTCACCAGGCACCTGGTCGCCAACGGCCACCGGGACATGCTGTTCCTGTACGGAGCCGAGAGCGCCACCGGGCTGCAGAGGTTGGCGGGGCACCGGGCGGCCATGGCCGCCTATCCGCTGCCGGTGCGGGCCGAAGGGGTGAAGCCCCGGGTGGACCGGGCCCGGACGGCGGCCCTGGCCGCCCTGGACGGACCGGACCGGCCCCGGGCGCTGGTGGCCAGCAGCGGCCTGATCCTGCTGGGCATCCTGGAGGCGGTGCGGGAGGCGGGCCTGGCCGTGCCCGGGGACGTGGCCGTGGCCGGGTTCGACGACATGCCCTGGACCCGGCTGGTGCAGCCGGGCCTCACGGTCATCGCCCAGCCCACCTACGACATGGGCCGGGAGGCCATGGGCCTGCTGCTCCAGCGCATCGCCGACCCGGGCCAGGCCATGCGCCAGCTGGTCCTGCGCGGGGAACTGGTGGAGCGGGGGTCGACCGCGCCCCGGGGGTCATTCTGAGCGGAAGGGTGCCGTCACCGGGTCCGGGCACGGACCCCGAGGCGCGCCATGGCTTCCGCAGGCGTGAGCACGGCGAGCAGGTCGGGAGGGAGATCACGGTAACCGGTCCGGTCCCGGGTGACCAGCGTTCCCACCTTCGCCTCGATGGCGCAGGCGGCCTGAATGGCGTCCTCGTAATCCTTCATGTGAAAGTCGAGAGCTCTTTCCAGCGCAGCCTTGGTCACGGGAGCCACGCAGACGTGCTGGAGAATGGATCGGATGGCCGCCTGGGCCATCAGGGAGGGCTGTTTCACCCGGCCCTGGCGAAACCCTTTCTCCAGGACGTAGTAGAAGGTCGAAGCGGAATCTCCGGACACCCATAGTCTCGCTTCGGAGCTTTTCGCCGCGGCGAAGAGCGCTTGCGCGTAGCGCGCGTGCGGTTCCCGGTCTTCCAGGTAATCCAGGATGACATTAACGTCCAACAGGAAATCCGGGATCCTCACGGGTGGGCCTTTCGAAGCCTGCCCTCATGCTTGGCCGCCCTGGCGTCCTGCTTGGACCCCTCGGCGAGCGGTCCCTTCAGGACTCCCCTGAGGGCTGCGAAATCCGGATCGAGTGCCCGGGCGGCCTCCAACCGGGGTTCCTCCTGGGCAAAGGAGCGGAGGATCCGCTCGATGAACGCGGAGACGGAGAGTCCCTCGGCCTTGGCATGTTCCTGGGCCAGGCCGTACAGGTCGGCCTGGAGGGACAGATTCACGTGCAGTTTGCGCTTTTTCAGGTCGGATCCGGCGGACATGGCGGTATCCTCATACGTATTCAGACTATATTCTAAATACGTATTGTCAAGCGAGCGGCCCACCCAGGTTCACCGTCTGGAGTGGGCCGGGTCCACCAGGGCGGCCAGGTAGTGCTCAAGCGCGTAATCCAGCCACCGGCAGCCCGGCAGGTTCCGGCTCAAGTACCCCATGTGCCCGCCCTTGGCTTCCAGGTGCAGATGGACCGCCGGAGCGATCCGGCACCCCAGCAGGTCTCCCCCCGGGGCAAAGGGGTCGTCCAGGCTGGAGAGGATCACCGTGGGCACCTGGATGCCCGCCAGGTGCGGGCCGCAGGAGCACTGGGCGTAGTAGGCGTCCCGGGAGGGGAAGCCGGCCCGGGGGGCGGTGTAGGCGGCGTCGAAGGCCCGCAGGGTGGGCGTGGGCGGCAGGTCCGGGGCGCCGGGACGGGCCAGCACGTCCTTGCGCAGCCGGTGGACGAAGTAGCGGTCGTAGCAGCGGTTGAAACCCTGCACCAGGCGCCGGGAGCAGGCGTCCAGGTCCGCCGGGGGGTTCACGGCGATGGCCCGGTCCGGGAGTTCGGAGCCGCCACGCCCCAGGAGCAGCAGCAGGATGTTGGCGCTGATGGAGAAGCCCACCGCCACCAGCAGGTGTCCGGGAAAGCGGGCCCGGGCGAAGCCCAGCACCGCCTCCAGGTCCCCGGTGGCGCCGCTGTGGTACAGGCGGCGGGCCCACCCGGCGCCCTCTCCGGCGCCCCGGTGGTTCACCGCCACCACCGCGTGGCCCCGGGCGCTGAAGCGGGCCGCGGCCCGGCGCAGGTAGTGCCCGTCGGCGCTGCCGCCCAGACCGTGAAAGAGCAGGACCGCCACTCCGGTGCTCCCCGGCAGCACCCGCAGGGCCAGGGCGTCGCCATCCCCCAGGTCCAGGCGCACCGGTTCCCAGGGCAGGGCCGGCGGGGCGCCGGGCAGGTAGTTGGCCAGGACGGTCTGAAGGTGCGGTCCCCGGGCCCAGAACGGCGGCTCGCAGCCCAGACCTGGGCGCGGGATCACCGGGCGGTCCCGCCCCAGCGCCGGGGGTCGGCCTCCCGCAGCCCGAACTGGTCCAGCACCCGGGTGGCGAACGCCTGGAACAGGTCGTCCAGGGTCTGGGGATGGTGGTAGAAGCTGGGCATGATGGGCATCACCACCGCCCCGGCGTCGTGCGCGCGCAGCAGGTTCTCCAGGTGGATGCGGTTCAGGGGCGTCTCCCGCAGGCACAGCACCAGGGTGCGGCGCTCCTTGAGGCACACGTCCGCGGCCCGGCTGATGAGGGATTCGCTCACCCCCGAGGCGATGCGCCCCAGGGTCCCGGCGCTGCAGGGCACGATGGCCATGCCGTCCTGGGGCGCGCTGCCCGAGGACAGGTCGGCGCCCAGGTTGCGGGCGTCCAGGAGCCGGACCTTGGGGTCCAGGGCGGCCAGGTCCTCGGGGTGCAGCCCGCACTCGTCCAGCAGGCAGCGCCGCCCGGTGGGGGAGAGCAGCAGGGTCACCTGGCCCACCTGGGGGCTGGTGGCCAGGCGCCGGGCCACGGCGGCCCCGAACCCGGCCCCGGTGGCGCCGGTGATGGCCAGGGTGATGCGCAGATCCCGTTGCGTGTCCATGCCTTCCAGGCTAGACCAAAGGGGCCTTTGGCGCCCGGGCAAGAAAGTTGCGATGGCGAATATTAAAGATGCACTTATCTTAAACTTCAACTAGTATCATCTCTCAACCTTGGCACCCCCAAGGGCCAAGCGTTGGAACCCAATCGGAGGCTCTATGCGTCGCACACCCGTCCTGATCCTCATCGCCGCCGGCGCCCTGGCCCTGGCCGTGCCCGCCGTCGCCAAGCCCGACTTCGTGGCCAAGGCCAAGGCCAACGGCATCCCCGACGCCAAGTGCACCACCTGCCACGTCAAGATGGGTTCCAAGGACCTCAACGAGGTCGGCAAGGTGGCCAAGGCCTCCATGAAGGACGGCGTGCCCAACTGGGACGCGGTGAAGAAGGCCATCAAGTAGCCGTCGGGCCAGGGGCCGGGCCCGGCCTGCGCCGGGCCCGGCCATGTTTGTTCTCAGGGCAGGTCCAGGAAGGCCGGGCCCACGCCGGTGATGCTCCCGGCCCCCAGGGTCACCACCAGGTCCCCGGGGCGGGTGGCCGCGTCCAGGGCCTGGGGCAGGTCCTCCACCCGGGCCACGTATTCCGCTTCCCGCTGGCCGTGGGCGAGGATGGCGTCCACCACCGAGCGGCCGGTGACGCCGGGGATGGGCGGTTCGCTGGCGGCGTAGATGTCGGTCACGAACACCAGGTCCGCGTCGAAGAAGGCCCGTCCGAACTCGTCCAGCAAGGCCTGGGTACGGGTGTAGCGGTGGGGCTGGAAAGCCACCACCAGGCGCCGCTCCGGGAAGCCGTCCCGGGCCGCCCGCAGGGTGGCGGCGATCTCGGTGGGGTGGTGGCCGTAGTCGTCCACCACCACCACGCCCTTGCGCTCCCCGCGCTTCTGGAAGCGCCGGTCGGCGCCGGTGAAGTTGGACAGGCTGGCCCGGATCACGTCCCGCTCCACCCCCAGTTCCATGGCCACGCCGATGGTGGCCAGGGCGTTGAGCACCATGTGGTGCCCGGGGATGCCCAGGGAGAAGTCCCCCAGGTCCTGGCCGAAAGCCCGCACCCGGAAATAGGACCTCCAGCCTTCCACGCGCAGTTCCAGGCCCCGGATGTCCACCTGGGGGTTGGTGCCGTAGGTGCGCACCTGGCGCTTGAGCCGCGGCCGCAGGCTGGCCACGTTGGGATCGTCCATGCACACGAACACCGAGCCGTAGAAAGGCACCCGGTTGCCGAACGCGGCGAAGGCGTCCATGATCTCCGACAGGTTCTTGTAATGATCCAGGTGTTCCCGGTCCACATTGGTGATCACCCCGATGGTGGGGTTCAGGAGCAGGAAGCTGCCGTCGGATTCGTCCGCCTCCGCCACCAGGAACGGGCCCTTGCCCAGCTTGGCGTTGCTGCCGATGGCGCCCAGCTTGCCACCGATGACGATGGTGGGGTCGATCCCGCCCTGGCTGAGCACCTGGGCCACCATGCTGGTGGTGGTGGTCTTGCCGTGGGAGCCGGCGATGGCGATCCCGTACTTCATGCGCATGAGTTCCGCCAGCATCTCCCCCCGGGGGATCACCGGGATCTTGGCGGCGCGGGCGGCCACCACTTCGGGGTTGTTGCCCTTCACGGCGCTGGAGATGACCACCACCTGGGCGTTCTCCACGGAGTGGGCGTCGTGCCCGGTGGTCACCAGCACCCCGAGGCCGGCCAGGCGCTGGGTGGTGGGGCTGTCCCTGAGGTCCGAGCCGCTCACCTGGTAGCCGAGGTTGACCAGCACTTCGGCGATGCCCGACATGCCGATGCCGCCGATCCCCACGAAATGGATGCGCTGAATCTTTCCGAACACCGCAGGCTCCCGCTAGATGTTCCCAGGATACCTGCAAGCGGCCCGGAGCACCGGGCGAATGCTGGGGCGTGGCGGCCTGCGCTGGCCGCGGTCCTGGTCCTGGCCGCGGGCCCGGCGGCCCGGGTCCAGGGGGTGGACTACCTGCGCGCCAACTACACCAAGCGCGAGGCGCTCGTCCCCATGCGCGACGGCGTGCGGCTGTTCACGGCCATCTTCACGCCCCGGGACGGGGGGCCCTACCCCATCCTCCTGCACCGGACCGGCTACGGCATCGGCCCGTACGGGCCGGACGAATTCCCCGACGACCTGGGGCCCAGCGAGGACCTGGCCCGGGACGGCTACATCTTCGTCTACCAGGACGTGCGGGGGAAGATGATGAGCGGGGGGACCTTCCAGGAGATGACCCCGCTCCAGGACGGGCGGGGGGTGGACGAGGCCACGGACGCCTGGGACACCATCGACTGGGTGCTCAAGCAGGTGCCCGGGAACAACGGGCGGGTGGGCGCCTGGGGCATCTCGTACCCGGGCTTCTACGCCGCCTGCACCCTGGTGGGCTCCCACCCGGCCCTCAAGGCCGTCTCCCCCCAGGCGCCCATGGCCGACCTGTTCGCCGGGGACGACGACCATCACAACGGCGCCCTGTTCCTGGCCCAGACGTTCTGGTACGACGCCATCTACGGCTTCCCCCGCCCGGAGCCCACCGACCAGGAGCCCCAGCCGCCCTTCCCCCCGGACCCGGCGGACTGCTACCGGTTCTTCCTGGGCCTGGGGGCCCTGCCCAACGCGGACCGCCGCTACTTCCACGGCCAGGTGGGCGTGTGGAACGAGGACATGGACCACGGCACCTACGACGCCTACTGGAAGGCCCGGAACCTGCTTCCCCACCTGCGCGACATCGGTCCGGCGGTGCTCACCGTGGGCGGCTGGTTCGACGCCGAGGACCTGTTCGGCACCCTCCATGTGCACCGGCGCCTGGCGGCGGCCGCCCCCGGGCGCAGCTTCCTGGTCATGGGCCCCTGGGACCACGGGGGCTGGTCCTGGGGCCCGGGGGACAGCCTGGGGGAGGAGGAGTTCGGTTCCGCCACCGCCGAGTTCTACCGGGAGCGCCTGGAGGCCCCGTTCTTCCGCCACTACCTCAAGGACGGACCGGACCCGGACCTGGCCCCGGCGCAGGTGTTCGTGACCGGCAGCAACACCTGGCGCCGGTTCGACGCCTGGCCGCCGCCCGGCACCCGGCCCACGCCCTTGTACCTGCTCCAGGGAGGGCGCCTGGGCTTCCGTGCCCCCGAGGGCCGCACCGGATCCGACGCCTTCGTGAGCGACCCGGCCCATCCGGTGCCGTTCACCGCCAGCCTCGGGGTCAGGGTCGCGCCCACGTTCATGGTGGAGGACCAGCGCTTCGCCGCCCGCCGCGCGGACGTGCTGGCGTACCAGACGCCGGTCCTGGACCATCCGCTCACCGTCGCCGGCCCGGTGCAGGCCCGCCTGAGGGTGAGCGTGGGCGGCACGGACGCGGACTGGGTGGTGAAGCTCATCGATGTGCTCCCGCCGGCCGGGACGGAACTCCAGGGCTGCGAGCGCCTGGTGCGGGGCGAGGTGCTGCGCGGCAAGTTCCGGGACAGCCTGGAGGCGCCCCGCCCGTTCGTGCCCGGGCAGCCCGCCCCCGTGACCTTCACCCTCGACGACGTGTGCCACACCTTCGCCAAGGGGCACCGGGTCATGGTGCAGATCCAGGGGTCCTGGTTCCCGCTGGTGGACCGCAATCCGGGCGCCTTCCTGGACATCTACCACGCCCGGGACCAGGACTTCCGCCCGGTGGAGCAGCGGGTGTACCGCAACGGGGCGCAGCCGTCTTGCCTGGTGCTGCCCGTCCTGCCGTAGGACTACGTCCTGTCGGCCTGGCGGAGGGCTTCGGCAACCTGGTGCTTTTTTGTCTCCCCCCTTGCGACGGACAGGGTCAAAGCCTCGAAAAAATCGTCGTTCTGGGCCAGCTCGATGCCGTTGATCGCCAGGAGCACCAGCGCTGAAGCCAGCGCGGTCCTCTTGTTACCGTCGGCGAAGGGGTGGTCGTTCGCCAAATGCCACAGGAGCACGGCCGCAAGATCGAAGAGGTCCCCCCCCGTGTAGTTGAAGTGGTACTGTACGGCCGTCACCGCCGACTCGACGGCCCCGGGGTCCGGGATCCCGGCCAGTCCGCCAAATTCATCGAGGCTTCGGGCGTGGATCTTCAGCACGGCCTCGGCCGCAAGGAACCTCGGAGTCATTTGGACAGTCTGCGCAGGGCTTCCGCATGAGCCGAGAACACATGGTCGATGGCCTGGTCAACGGAAACCGGAGAGGCGGCGGACGTCAGGGTCAACGATTGACCATGAACCTGGACACTCACTGGGACATCCGGGTAGATCCCCACCAAATCCATCAACGTTCTGTCGAGCACGATGGCGTAACTATTGCCAACTTTCACCAAGGTCTTGGTCAGCATGGTCCACCTCGATAATACAATGTATATATTTAGTCATAACCCGCAAGAGGTCAACCCGAAGGGTTGTCGTTTCTGGGCTGTCGGTCGAGGTCCAGACCGTTGTGGATCACCCGTTCAGTGGTGTGACCGCCGTTGACCAGGGCAGCAACATGGCCAGTCCCTATTCCCAGGCCGCCCCCTCAGCCGGTCAGATCCTCAGGTGGGCCAAGTGCTCGGAGCTGGAGATCGGCAAGTTGGGCTCATCGTGGATGACCTGGCCGTCCAGCAGCTTGATGATCCGGTGGGCGTGGCGGGCGATGTCCTCTTCATGGGTCACCAGAATGATGGTGTTGCCACCCCGGTACAACTCCTCGAACAGAGCCATGATCTCCACGCTGGTCCGGGTGTCCAGGGCGCCAGTGGGCTCGTCCGCCAGCAGGATGGAGGGGTTGTTCACCAGGGCCCGGGCGATGGCCACCCGCTGGCGCTGGCCGCCGGAAAGCTGGTTGGGGAAGTGGTCGGCCCGGGGACCGAGGCCCACGTTTTCCAAGGCCTTGAGGGCCTGGCGGTGCCGGTCCCGGGCGTGCAGGCCGGCGTAGATGAGGGGCAGCTCCACGTTCTGCAGGGCGGTGGTGCGGGCCAGCAGGTTGAAGGTCTGGAACACGAAGCCGATCTCTTCGTTGCGGATGCCGGCCAGTTCATCGTCGGACATGGCCGAGGCCAGCTTGCCGTTCAGGTGGTAGGTGCCGGTGGTGGGCGTGTCCAGGCAGCCGATGAGGTTCATCAGGGTGGACTTGCCCGACCCGGACGGCCCCATGATGGCCACGTATTCGCCCCGGTGGATGTCCAGGCTGACCCCGTCCAGGGCCCGCACCACCATGTCCCCCATGGGGTAGTGCTTGGTGATCTGGGAGAAACGGATCAGGGGGGCGTCGGCCACGGCGGACTCCAAAGAACCACCCCCCATGATGCCGGGAATGGGCGTACCTGTCCCTTGGATCCCGGATCAACGGCCTAGGGTTTAGTCCCCCACCAGGCGTTTGCGGAACAGGTCCGCGGCGGTGAATTCCCCCTGCACCCACACCCGCGGGTCCCTGGAGTCGGAGATGCGCACCACCAGGCCGTCGGCCCCCGCGCGCAGGGCCCGGCGCAAGGTCTGGAATCCCACCCGGTCCCTGGGGCCGGCCACCCCCGTGTCGAACACGAACCCGCCTTTCACCTCGGCGCTGTAGTAGCCGTTCTGGCGCAGGCGGACCTGCACGGTACCGGCCTTGCCGCGCACGGTCACCTGGGTCAGGCGGCGGGCCGCCGCGGGCGCGTCGGGACCTTCGAAGTCCTGGAAGTGGAAGGCCCTGATGCTGTCGATGAAGGAGGGCCCGGCGGCCTCGCCGGCCTTGTACAAGGTGAACGCCAGGCGGGTCAGCCCGCCCTTGCCGGCGTACAGGTCCAGCTGTCCGTCCGCGGCCCCGACGGGAGTCACGGCCCGGCCCTGGGTGGTCAGCTTGCGCAGGGACCGGCCCGCCGTCTCCGGGCGCGGGAGTCGGGGCTGGGCGGCGAGGGCGACCACCGGCAGCAGCGCCAGGCACCAGTGCCGCAGGCTCCTGATGGGCATGGGACCTCCTCACCTGCAGTCAAGGGCCCGGGACGCGGGTTGTCAAGTCAAACCAGACGCAGGCGCATGAGGAACTCCCGGTTGCCCTCGCCGCCCAGGATCGGGCTCTCGCACCGTCCCAGGGGCTTGAGGGCCGTGCCCTGGAAGAACGCCCACAGGTCGTCCTGGACCCGCTGGTGGGTCTCCGGATCCCGCACGATGCCCCCGGAACCCACCTCGTCCCGGCCGGCCTCGAACTGGGGCTTCACCAGCAGCACCGCGTCGGCCCCGGGGGCCAGGGAGGGCAGCAGGGGCGGGATCACCAGGCGCAGGGAGATGAAGCTCAGGTCCGCCACCAGCAGGCGGCAGGGCTCGGGGATCCGGGCTGGGTCCCAGTAGCGCAGGTTCACCTGCTCCATGGACACCACCCGGGGGTCGCTGCGCAGTTTCCAGTGCAGCTGGTTGGTGCCCACGTCCGCCGCGTAGACCCGGGCCGCGCCCCGCTGCAGCAGACAGTCGGTGAACCCCCCGGTGCTGGCCCCGGCGTCGAAGCACACCCACCCGGCCGGATCCAGGCCGAACACCGTGAGGGCGTGGTCCAGCTTCAGCCCGCCCCGGCTCACGAACGGCAGCGCCTCCCCGCGCAGGCGCAGGTCCGAGCCGGGGTCCACCAGGGCCCCGGCCTTGGCCACGGGACGGTCCGCCACCAGCACGTCCCCGGCCATGATGCGCGCCTGGGCCTGGGTCCGGGTGGCGCACAGGCCCCGCTGGACCAGCAGCTGGTCGATGCGCACCCGGCCCATGGTCAGGTTCCCCCCTTCTTCTGGTGGGCCAGTTCCCTACGGTACAGGAAGACGTTGTGGTTGTGCTGGGACAGGCTGGGGGCGAAGGTGTGCCCGCCCCGCCCGGTGGCCACGAAATACAGGTTCCTGGAGTATTCCGGCGCCTTGGCGGCGGCGATGGCGGCGGGGCCGGGGTCGGCGATGGGCGTGGGGGGCAGCCCGGCGACCACGTAGGTGTTGTACCGGCTCAGCCGGTGCACGTCCTCGGGGGCGGGGCCGGTGAAGCGCAGGTCGCCGCTCATCCACCGGGCGTACAGGGTGGTGGGGTCGCACTGCAGGCGCATGCCGATGTGCAGGCGCTGGGCGTAGACCCCGGCCACCCGGGCCAGTTCCTCCGGCAGGGCGGTCTCCTTTTCCACCATGCTGGCCAGGATCAGGGTCTGGTACGGGGGTAGCGGTCCCCCCTCCAGGGTGGGCCGCACTTTGTCCCGGAAGGTCTCCATGAGCATCAGGAAAATTTCTTCCGGCTCCTGGGCGTGGTTCACCCGGTAGGTGGCGGGGTCAATGAGACCTTCAAGATTTTCCGCCTGGGGAAACCCCGCCGCCTGGGCCAGGCGGGGGCTTTTCCAGAGGGTCCAGAACACCTCCTCGGGGATGAAGTCCTTGAACCGGTGCTGCACCGCCCAGACGTGGCTGCCGGGGGGGATGGTGATGCTGGTGTAGTGGATGTCCCCGCGTTTGAGCTTGCTGGCCACCTCCGACAAGCTGGCCCGGGGCTCGAACGTGTACTCACCGCGGATGAGCTCCAGGCGCCGAGCCCGGGCCCACAGCTTGAACAGGGCCGCGGACCGGATCACCCCCGCCTGTTCCAGCTGGTCGGCCATGGCCTCCACGGTGGCCCCCCGTTTCACCAGCAGGGTGGCCTGGGCGGTCAGGGGGCCCCGGCCCTTCCACAGCCACAGCCCGTACAGGGGAGGCAGGCACAGCACGGCCGTGGCCAGGAGGAGACGGAGGGAGGTCTTGGAACGCGCCATTGATCAAGGTTAACCTCAGAGGCGCAGCATGGGCGCGTCAGCCCTGGGCGAAGCGCCAGGCCAAGGTTCGAATTTAAATAAAAATTTTATTATTCTTTTTGACCAATCTGTTATTATTAATTTATATAAGGCGCCCGCATGTTGAAAAACCATGATTACCAGCGCCACGTCGGGCCCTTTTCCGCCACCATGCTCATCGCCGGGTCCATGATCGGCAGCGGCATCTTCATCGTTCCGGCGGAAATGGTGCGCACCGGCGGCACCGGCAGCTTCCTGCTCATGGCCTGGCTGCTCACCGCCGGGCTCACGCTGCTGGGCGCCCACTCGTACGGAGAACTGGCGGGCATGTTTCCCCATGCCGGAGGCCAGTACGTGTACCTGCGGGAAAGCTACGGCCCCATGGTGGCTTTCTTGTACGGCTGGTCGGTGTTCACCATCGTGCAATGCGGCTCCATCGCCGCGGTGACCATGGCCTTCGGCAAGTTCCTGGGGACCCTGGCGCCGGCGGCGAGCGAGACCCGCTATCTGGCCGGGCCGCTGGAAGTGCCGGCCTGGCAAGTGACCTCCCGGATCATCGTGGGACCGTACCACCTGGGCCTGACCCCGGCCCGCCTGGTGGCCATCCTGGTGGTCGTGTCCCTGAGCCTGCTCAACAGCTTCGGCGGCAAGGTGGGGGTCTGGATCCAGAACACCTTCACCCTGGCCAAGCTGGGCTGCCTGGCGGCGCTGATCCTGGCCGGGCTGGCGCTGGCGCCGGCGGCGCCCCCGCAGCCGGGGGCCTGGATACCCCAGGGGACCGACGCCGCCCTGCCGTTCCTGGGCGCCCTGCTGGTGGTCCAGACCGGCAGCCTGTTCTCCTCGGATTCCTGGAACACGGTGACCTTCATCGCCGGGGAGGTGCGCGAGCCCCGGCGCACCATCCCCCTGGCCCTGCTGGTGGGCCCGCTCCTGGTGCTGGGGCTGTACCTGATGGCCAACGGGGTCTACCTGAAGGTGCTGGGGCCCGCCGGCATCGCCACCGCCCCCGGGGACCGGGTGGGCAGCGAAACCCTGCGGGCGATCCTGGGCCCCCGGGGCGACCTGGTCATGACCCTGGCCATCCTGGTGAGCACCTTCGGCTGCGCCAACGGCATGATCCTGGCCGGTGCCCGCCTGTACCGCACCATGGCCCTGGACGGGCTGTTCTTCTCCCGGGCCGCCCGGCTGAACCGGCACCAGGTGCCCGGCGCGGCCCTGGCCGTGCAGGCGGCCTGGGCCAGCCTCCTGACCCTCACCGGGAACTACACGCAGCTCCTGGAATTCACCATGTTCGCCGCGCTGCTGTTCTACATCCTGACGGTGGGCGTGATCTTCGTGCTGCGGCGCCGGCGCCCGGACCTGGACCGCCCGGTGCGGGTGTTCGCCTACCCGGTGCTGCCGGCCCTGTACATCCTGGGGGGCGTGGCCATCATGGCCGCCCTTCTGCGCTACCGTCCTTCCTTCACCTGGCCGGGGCTGGCCCTGGTGGCCCTGGGGATCCCGGTCTACTGGGCGGTGCGCCGGAGGGGCACCCGAGGCGCCGCGCGCCTGGATGACTAGGCCGTCAGTTCCCGGTGCACCACCACCAGCTTGGGGATTTCCCGCCGCAGGCGCTGGGCCAGGATCTCCACCAGCGCCACGCTGCGGTGCTGGCCGCCGGTGCAGCCGATGGCGATGTTGTGGTAGGCTCGGCCCTCCTGCTGGATGTACGGCCACGCCCACAGCACCCAGTTCTCGGTGAGGGCCACGAAGGTGGAGAACACGTCGGACTTGAGCAGGAAGTCCCGCACCGGGGCGTCCTTGCCGGTGAGCTCCCGCAGTTCCGCCACGTAGTGGGGGTTGGGCAGGAAGCGCGCGTCCAGCACCATGTCCGCCTCCACCGGGGTGCCGTTCTTGAAGCCGAAGCTGATCAGGCGCAGGGTGGTGCCGCCCACCGGCAGGTCCGGCAGCAGGTCGGCGATGCGCTGGCGAAGCTGGGACAGGGTCAGGTTGCTGGTGTTGATGATGGCGCTGGCCATCCGGCGCACCGGTTCCAGCAGCTGGCGCTCCTTGGCGATGGCCTCGGCCACGCCCCCGTCCTTGGCCAGGAAATGGGGCCGGCGGGATTCGGAGAACCGGCGCAGCAGCACGTCGTCATCGGCTTCCACGAACACGACATACACAGGTATGCTGCTGTCCATGAGCCGGTCGATGAGCGGCTCCAGCTCCGAGGCGAATTCCGGGTGGCGGTTGTCCATGCCCACCGCCAGGCGGGGGCGGGTGGGGTTGAGCTTGGCCTCCAGCTCCAGCAACGGCTCCAGGAGCCGGGCGGGGACATTGTCCAGGGCCGTGCAGCCGGCGTCCTCCAGGGCTCCCAGCACGGAGCGCCGGCCGGCCCCGGAAAGTCCCGTAACGATCACCAGTTCCATGGCTCCTAGCCAACCACAAACCGCCCGCCCTGTCAGCAGGGTTCAGCCGGAAAAATGAAAGTCCAGGACCCGGACGGTCAAGTTTCACTAATCATCATCCCCGATGCCGCCGGCGCTGAAGCGCATCACCCGCTGCACCGGCTCGCCGTTGACGCCATGCTCGGTGAGGTTGCCGGTCTCGTTGGGGCCCAGCTCATGCAGCTCGCTGGGCTCCCGGAACACGTTCTCGCTTTCCGGGGCGTAGGCCGCCTGGGGCTCCACCCGGTACAGGTAGCTGATGATCTCGTCCTCGTAGCCGAACCGCATCTGCTCGAAGTAGTCGTAGCTCTCCCGCTTGTATTCGACCAGCGGGTCCTTCTGGCCGTAGCCGCGGAAGCCGATGGCTTCCTTCAGGTGGTCCATGACCAGCAGGTGCCGCTTCCAGGCCGAGTCGATGATCTGCAGGATGGCCACCCGCTCGTGCCAGCGGAGGATCTCCTCGCTGCCCAGGCGGGCCTCCTTCTCCTGGTAGGCGTCCCGCACGATCTTGGTGAGGGCGTCCACCGACTCCTGCATGGACATGGCGGCGATGGCCTCCAGGTCCACGCTGCCCATGGCGAACAACTGCTCGAAGCGCTCCTTGAGCCCGTCCAGGTCCCGCAGGCCCTTCTCGGGAAGGTAATCGTGGACGAGCCCCTCCACGATTTCCCCGGCGATGCGCAGCACGTATTCCTTGGTGTTGCCCTTGAGGATCTCGCAGCGCAGGCCGTAGAAGAAGATGCGCTGCTTGTTCATCACGTCGTCGTATTCCAGCAGGTGCTTGCGCACTTCGAAGTGGTGGGCTTCCACCCGCTTCTGGGAGCGCTCGATGGCCCGGGTGACCATGCCCGCCTCGATGGGCTCATCCTCGCACCATGCCCAGGGTGGTCATCATGCTCTTGATCCGGTCCCCGCCGAAGATGCGCATGAGGTCGTCCTCGAGGCTCAGGTAGAAGCGGCTGCTGCCCGGGTCGCCCTGGCGGCCGGAACGGCCGCGCAGCTGGTTGTCGATGCGCCGGCTCTCGTGCCGCTCGGTGCCCAGGATGTGCAGCCCGCCGGCGGCGATCACCTCCACCTTCTCCGCTTCGGTCTGTGCGGCCATCTTCTCCACCAGGGCCAGGAATTCGGGCGTCTCCTTGCCCTCCGGGTCGTACAGGGGGACGTTCTTCTTGCGGGCCTCCATCCTGGCCAGGCCCTCGGGGTTGCCCCCCAGCACGATGTCGGTGCCCCGCCCTGCCATGTTGGTGGCGATGGTCACCGCCGACCTGCGCCCGGCCTGGGCGATGATCTCGGCCTCCTTGGCGTGGTGCTTGGCGTTGAGCACCACGTGGGGGATCCGGGCCTTCTTGAGGGCGTCGGACAGGTCCTCGCTGCTCTCGATGCTGACGGTGCCCACCAGCACCGGCTGGCCCTTGCCGTGCAGCTCCTGGATCTCGGCCACGATGGCCTTGCGCTTGCCGCCCTTGGCGGAGTAGACCACGTCGGCGAAGTCGCTGCGGATCATGGGCATGTTGGTGGGCACCACCACCACTTCCAGCTTGTAGATCTGCAGCAGTTCCCGCGCCTCGGTCTCGGCGGTGCCGGTCATGCCGGCGAGGGTCTTGTACATCCGGAAGAAGTTCTGGAAGGTGACCGTGGCCAGGGTCTGGTTCTCGGCGTTGACCTCCACGCCCTCCTTGGCCTCGATGGCCTGGTGCAGGCCGTTGGACCAGCGCCGCCCGGGCATCATGCGCCCGGTGAACTCGTCGACGATGACCACCTCCAGGCCCTTGCCGTCCTCCTTCTCCTTGACCATGTAGTCCACGTCCCGCTTGTAGAGGTTGTGGGCCAGGAGCGACTGGTTGATGCCGTGCAGGGTCTCGATGGCGGAGGGGTCGTAGAGGTTGGGCACGCCCAGGAGCTGCTCGGCGTGGCGGATGCCCTCGTCCGTGAGGGTCACCTGGCGGTCCTTCTCGTCCACCTTGTAGTCGGCGTCCTGCTTGAGCTTGGGCACCACCGCGTCGATCCGGAAGTACTTGGAGGTGTCCTCTTCGCTGGAGCCGGCGATGATGAGCGGCGTGCGGGCCTCGTCGATGAGGATGGAGTCCACCTCGTCGACGATGCCATAGAGGAAGCCCCGCTGGGTGAAGTCCTCCAGGGCCCACTTCATGTTGTCGCGCAGGTAGTCGAAGCCGATCTCGTTGTTGGTGCAGTAGGTGATGTCGCAGGCGTAGGCTTCGCGCCGCTCGTCGTCCGTGAGCCCGTGCTGGATCACCCCCACCGACAGGCCGAGCCAGTTGTACAGCCGGCCCATCCACTCGGCGTCGCGCCGGGCCAGGTAGTCGTTCACGGTCACCAGGTGGGCGCCCTTGCCCATCAGCCCGTGCAGGTAGAGAGGCAGCGTGGCGGTGAGGGTCTTGCCTTCACCGGTCCGCATCTCCGCCACCTTGCCCTCGTGCAGGACCATGCCGCCAATGAGCTGAACATCAAAATGTCGCATGCGCAGGACCCGGCGGGACGCCTCCCGGACCACCGCGAAAGCCTCGGGCAGGATCTCCTCCATGGCCGCTCCGTTGGCCAGAAGATCCTTGAGGTAGGGGGTCTTGGCCTTGAGCTCCTCGTCGCTGAGCGCCTGGATCCCAGGCTCGAAATCATTGATCGCCTGGACTTTGCCCCAAAGCCGCTTCAACTCGCGGTCATTCTTCGAGCCCATGAATTTCTTAAGGATGTTATCAAGCATGCTGGAATCCAATCGCATCAAGCTCTCGATTGTACCGTCGAAGGCGGCGTTTTCCCAGCTTTGATGGCGGATTCCTGCCCAGGGAGAGGGTTCTTGCATAATCTACTTATTTCCCTTTGGGCCAGGCGAAAGAAGCGCGAACCCGGCCTCCCACGCCGGCGCCGCGGGGCTTGCGCGGCGGTGCCTTCCCGCATGGCGCGCCAATGCTATCCTGCTCATCCGGTTTCCCGCGGGATTCGAACCAACAACCTTTCCATGCACCCTTTCTGGAGAATGCCAACATGGCCATCGAGCGCACCCTCGCCATCATCAAGCCCAACGCCGTCCAGGCCGGCCAGGTGGGCCTGATCATGAGCGAAATCGAGCGCTCGGGGCTGGCCCTGAAAGGCATGCGCCTGGCGCGCCTGACTCCGGACCTGTGCCAGGAGTTCTACCAGGAGCACGTGGCCAAACCGTTCTATCCGGACCTGGAGGCCTTCATGGTGGAGGGCCCGGTGGTGCTCATGTGCCTGGAAGGGCAGGACGCCATCGTGCGCTGGCGGGACCTCATGGGCGCCACCAACCCGGCCCAGGCCGCCCCGGGGACCCTGCGTGCCCGGTTCGGCCAGGACCACACCCGCAACGCCACCCACGGCTCCGACAGCCCGGCCTCGGCGGCCCGGGAACTGGGATTCTTCTTCGGGGCGTACGACCTGGTCTAGGAGTTCAGGTCCCCAGGTACCAGGGGTGGGCCTTGTACCTCGCGATGGCCATCCGGCTCAGGGTCTTGACGATGATCATCAGCGGCACCGCGAAGATCAGGCCGACCACCCCGAACGCGAAGCCGAAGCAGAACAGCCCCAGCAGGACTTCCAGGGGGTGCAGGCCGCTGGCGCGGCCCACCCACACGGGGGTGAAGTAGAACGCCTCGGCCTTCTGCACCACCACGAAGACCAGGATGGTGAGCAGCAGGTGCCCGCCGCCGGCGCCCTCCAGCAACGAGAACAGCAGGGCCAGGGGCAGGGCGGTGACGTAGGAGGAATAGGGCACCACGTTGGCGAGGCCCGCAAGGAGGCCCAGCACCCAGGGGTACGGGATGCCCAGGAACTGCATGGCCAGCCCCTGCAGGAACGCCATCACCAGCACCACCGCCAGCTGGCCCCGGATGTAGCCCCCCAGGCGCTGGTGGATCTCCCGGGCCGTGGCCCGCACCGACTCCCGGTACCGGGACGGGACCAGATCGTCCAGCCCCTGGCTCAGGTTGGGACCTTCCACGATCAGGTAGTAGATGATGAGCGGGACCATGATGAGGGTCAGGCCCTCCAGGACCCAGCCCATCAGGCCCGCACCGGCGGTCCTGAGGCCTTGCAGGAACGCCATGGGGTCCACCGCCTCCATGGCCCGGCGCAGCTTGGCCTGGACGACGGGGTGGACCTGGAACCAGGGCGTCCACCGGGCGATGGCCTTCTCCCGCAGGGCCGGCAGGGAATCGTTCAGGCGCTCCACCTGGGCCACGAAGGGGGGCACCAGGACCCACACCAGCAGGCCCATGACCAGGATGAACACCAGGAGGGCGCACAGGGCCGCCCAGCTCCGGGACATGCGCCGGGAAAAGCGGGCGGCCAGGGGTTCCAGCAGGTAGGCCACGACAATGGCGATGAAGAAGGGCGCCAGGGCCGTGCGCAGGAACCACAGCGCAGCCAGGACGGCCAGGGCCGGCGCCAGGATGGACCAGGGCACCCCGATCCAGCCGGGACGGCAGGCGCGGGGTTCGCTCAAGGCTGCTCCGGCCCCAGGCTGGTGGTGCGGAAGAAATAATGGATGCCTGAGGCCACGACCATGAATGCCATGAGGTAGTAGATCCATGGCACCAGGAAGCGGTACCAGGCGTACGGCCCCACCGTGTTGACCAGCAGGCTCAGGGAGATGGCCGTCAGCTCCACGAAGGTGTTCAGCTTGCCGAGGATGGAGGGCTTGAACTTGTCCGGATGCAGATGGTCGTAGGCCACCAGGGCCACCGTGGCGATCAGCACGTCCCGGGAGATGGCCAGGATGGTGATCCACGGGGGGATGCGGGCCACCAGCCCTTCCCTGGGGAAGGCCAGCATCACCAGGGCCGTTGTTGTTAACAATTTATCGGCCGCCGGATCCAGGATGGCGCCCAGGGCGGAGCGCTGGTTGAACTTCCGGGCCAGGTAGCCGTCCAGGGCATCCGTGAGGCCAGCCGCCACGAACAGAGCGCAAGCCTCCACCATCTCGCCGTACCAGACCATGATGGCGAAACACGGAACCGCGATGATCCGCAGCAGGGTCAGCACGTTCGGAACAGTGATCAGCATGGTGTCCATAACCAAGGGAATTGTATCCAAAGCAGGTCGGCAGCTTGTGATAAGTGTCTCAACGTTGCGCCTTGTTTCATCCGCCCGCCTGGATAGACTAGAGCAGGAGTTGAGATCATGTCTCACACGCAGCCGAAGCCGTTGAGCACCCTCCGTCCTGGGGACCAGGCCCAAGTGTTCAAGGTCCTGGCCCAGGGCAAGATCCGTCAGAGGCTCCTGGAGATGGGCTTCATCCGCGGCGCCCAGCTGCGGGTAGAGAAGCTGGCCCCTCTGGGAGATCCGATGGAACTTGTGATCAAGGGGTACCACTTGTCTCTCAGACGGGAGGAGAGCGAGTGCATCCTCGTGTCCGAGGAGACCTGATGGCAGCATCTGGACCGCCGCCCGGCCTGGTGTTCGAACTCAGTCGCCGGGGTTGATCTCCCCGGCCTCGGCCAGGTTCTGCAGGTAGCGCTGGAGCTCCGCTTCGCCCAGGATGCCCCGGCGCTGGAGCAGCCGGATCAGGCCCATGATCAGGGAGCGGTTGCCGTAGGAGTCCAGGGCCGGCGAGTGCTCGGCCAAGGCCGAGCGCTGGGGGATGACGGCGGGCTGGGACCGGGTGGACGGCAGGGGCGGCACGGAGGCCGGGGTGGGCGCCGACACGGGTGCGGTCTCGGTGAAGAAGCTGAAGGGGCTGGGCTCTTCCGGGGCGATGAAGAAGGGGTCCTTGGGGAATTCCAGGTTCGTCCCCGGGGAGGGGATCACCAGCGCGGGGGTGTGGGGCGGCTCCAGGGGCACCGGGAGGGCATGGAAGGGCCCTTCGGTGCTGGGCCCCGACACCGCCAGGGTACCGGCCGTCAGGCGCACGTAGTGCTCGTTGATGGCCAGGCGCAGGGCGGTGTGGCTGGCCACCACCGGCTCGATGTTGAGCCCGGAGGCGAAGCGCGCGCTGTCCACGGCATTGAGGTCCATGGGGTCGGCCATGGCCACGATCAGCGACTTGGGCTCCTTGAAGGCGATCGGCAGCAGGTTCATCTGCTCCGCCAGGCGGCGGGGGATCTTCTGCAGCACCGCCGGGGGGATGTCCAGGTTCTTCACGTCCAGGCGCGGCACGCCGGTCTGCTTGGCCAGGAAATCCATCAGGGATTCCTCGCTGATGATTCCCTGGGACACCAGGGCGCTGCCCAGGCGCTCCCCGGAAGTGCGCTGCCAGCGCAAGGTTTCCTGCAACTGGGCAGGTGTGATCAGACCCGCCTCAACGAGCAGCGAACCCAACTTTTTCGTCTCTGGCGCCATGGGACCCGAGCCTTTCAAGTTAGTATTTTGCCAGCAGTCTAGCAGGGATTGGCGGCGGCGCCAGGAGGATGAGTTCGATGGAAAAATCCTCGGAAATTCTGATCCGGTCGACCCTCCATGATCTGGCCAACGTCCTGGCGGGAATCCGGGGCATCCTGGACCTGACTCCTCCGGGACAGCCCCTGGCCCAGCGGGACCGGGACCGGATGGGCGCGGTGATCGACGAGGGTGTCGCCACCTTGGACCGCAGTCGGCACCTGGCCTTGGACACCCAGTTCCCCGCCGGGCCGGAGACCTGGGAGGTCTGGCGGAACGGGCTGCTGGAGGACCTGGAGCCCTTGGCGATCCTGTTCCGGTGCCGGTTTCAGCTGGAGCTGGAAAGCCCCGGAGCGGAGGACGCCTGGCCGGGCAAGCTGCTGAGGAGTTACGCCCGGGCCGTGACCCGGCAGGTGGTTCCCTACGCCAAGGCGGGCGTCCTGACCATCGCCTGTGCCGCCGGTCCGGAGGGCTGGCGCCTGCGCTGGACACCCGTGCCCGTCCTCCCTGAACACCTCGCGGCCGGCGACCTGGAGCGGCCCATGGACATCGCCGCCCACTGGGCGGTGCGCGCCGGCGGGAAGCTGGGCGTGAACCTTTCCTGGGCGGACGGTGCGCTCCAGGCGCGGGTTCCGCGGGTGCCATTTGGGCAAACCCCGTGACTTTGGGCATTAACCGACCGGATCGATGGAGATAACCACAACTGCGCGGGTAAACTGTTCAAGGTCCATTTGCCAAAGGAGTTTTCCGTGCTGATCCTGGTTCTCAATGCCGGTTCATCTTCTCTTAAGTTCAACCTCATGGACATGGAGCACGAGGAGAGCCTCGCCGACGGAATCGCTGAACGCATCGGCCTGTCCGAAGGTTTCATCCGCTGGACCATCCAAGGGGAAAAAGGCCGCCTGGAACTGGACATGAAGGACCACCGCAAGGCCCTTTCAGCCATCATGGAACAGTTGTACAAGACGGTCCTGGTGGGCGACCGGGAAGTGGCCGCGGTGGGGCACCGGGTGGCCCACGGGGGGCCGAATTTCGGGGATCCGGAACTGATCACGCCCAGCGTGCTGGCGGAAATCGAGGAACTGGCCTTTTACGCTCCCCTGCACAATCCGTGCAGCGCCTCGGGCATCCGCACCGCCATGGAGATGTTCCCCGGCGTGCCCCAGGTGGCAGTGTTCGACACCGCCTTCCACCACACCATGCCGGACTACGCCTACACCTACGGACTGCCGTACGACCTGAACCAGAAGCTGGGCCTGCGCCGCTACGGCTTCCACGGCACCAGCCACCAGTATGTGGCGGAGCGCACCGCCGCCCTGGTGAACAAGCCCCTGGAGGCCATGAAGATCATCACCTGCCACCTGGGCAACGGCAGCAGCATCACCGCCATCCAGGGCGGCAGGAGCGTGGACACCTCCATGGGCCTCACCCCCCTGGAAGGGGTGGTCATGGGCACCCGCTGCGGCAACCTGGACCCGGGCGTCCTGGTCACCCTCATGGAGCACGAAGGCATGGACGGCAAGGCCCTCTCCAGCTTCCTCAACAAGAAGTGCGGGCTGCTGGGCATCTCGGGCGTGTCCTCGGACTGCCGGGAGATCGAGGAGGCCGTGGGCAAGAACAAGCGGGCCCGGCTGGCGCTGGAGACCCTCTGGTACGGCGTGCTGAAGTACGTGGGCGGCTACGCGGCGGCCATGGACGGAGTGGACGCCATCACCTTCACCGCCGGCATCGGCGAGAACTCCGCGTCCCTGCGGGCATGGGTCTGCAAGCGCCTGACCTTCCTGGGCGTCAAGCTTGACGAGGAGGCCAACAGCCGGCGCCTCAAGGCCGACCGCCTCATCACCCATCCGGATTCCAAGGTGGCGGTGGCGGTGGTCCCCACCAACGAGGAACTGATGATCGCCCGGGGCACCCTCCGCCTCACCAACCGGTAGGTATGTCGCATAATTGCATCTTATTTCGTCTTGGCGCCGGACGGAGAAGCAGGTAGGCTTGAACCTCGGGCCTTTGTGGGGCCCCTAGAGGAGTTCCGTCGACACATGATTAAACAGCGCGGCCTTGGAAGTCTGGCAGACCTGGCCAAGATCCTGGAAGAAGCCTCCGATCCCGAGTCGGAACTGCGGGAGGACCGGAAGGAGAGCAAGCCCAAGCCCGCCGTGGCCCGGAAGAGCGGGGGGGCGAAGCAGGTGCGGGTCATCGATCCCAAGCGCAAGCTCTGGTACGAGAAGCGGCTGAAGGAACAGGCCGAGGCCGCCAAGGTCCACACGACCGAGGCCGAGACCCCGGCTCCGGTCCTGCACACCCCTTCCCTCACCCGCGCCGCGGCGACCCGCGTGGGGGGAAGCCTGCTGGAAAGCCTGGCCACAGCCCGGGAATCCAAGCCCAAGGGCAGGAACGAGGGCGGCAAGGGCCGGGCGGAAGCCTGGCGGCGCAAGCCCGGGGACCCGATCTTCTAGGAGCCTGTCCAAGGTTGGCGCACTGGCAGGCCGTGGGACGCTAGGGCAGCTTTGCCCTGGTGCGCCGGGCAGGCCTGGGCCGGGTAGACCACTCCGTCGGCTCCGTGCAGGAGCGCTTCCGCGGCCAGGGCTGGCGCGGCGGCGGTCTGGAACAGCACCGTGAGGGACAGCCGCGCCGCCGCCTGGAACAGAGGAGGCGCCGCCCCTTCGGGCTCCACCCGCACCAGCAGCGCCCCGGCGCCCCGCTGCTCCAGTTCGTCCATCCACTCCAGGGCGTCCCTGGCTGCGGATCCTTCCCCCACCCGCCACCGGCCTTCCCCCTCCAACCTCACGTCCAGGGCGGCTCCCACCCGGTCCCGGCCGAAGGCGCGCACCGCCGGGACCAGGAGTGGATCTTCCAGGGCTCCGGACGGTGCCAGGAACACCCGGTCCGCCCCGGCTTCCAGCATGGCCGCCAGGTCCGCCCAGCCCTGGAACCGGGCTTCCAGGGCCATGGGCACGCCCAGGGCGGCGGCCACCGCCCGGATCCAGGCGCAGCGCGCTCCAGGCTCCCCGGGGGAGCGTTCCCGGAACAGGACGCCATCCGCCCCTTCCCGCTCCAGGACCCAGGCCCAGGGAGCCGGGCGGGCCGGGTCCAGGAGGCGGCTCGGATCCGCTCCGTCCGGAACGGCGACCCGGCCGCAGCTCAGGGTCAAGGCTGGAATGACCCACTTGGCGTCCATGGGCTCAGTTCCCCCTCCCAGGCTCGGGCTCGGCGCCCAGGGCTTCCAGGAACCGGGCCAGGAGGTCCAGGCCGGTCGCGCCGGACCGCTCCAGGCGGGCCTGGAGGCCGACGGTGCGGCCGCGGCACTCCATGGCCGAGAAGGGCCGGCCGTGCACGGCCACCGCCAGGGTCTCGGTGCACGGCTCCAGGGCGTAGCTGTGGGCGAAGAACAGCCAACCGCCGCGCCAGTCCGGGAGCATGGGATGGGGCCGGCAGGCCTGCACCGGGGTCCAGCCCCAGTGGGGCGTCCTGGCCCCCGGGCCCAGGCGCCGGACGATGCCGGGGACCAGCCCAAGCCCGGCTCCCTTCGGGCACTCCTCGCTGCCCTCCGCCAGCAGGTGCAGGCCCAGGTTCACGCCCAGCAGGGGACGCCCCTCGGCCACCAGGTGGGGCAGTTCCCGCCACCAGCCGCGGGCTTTCAGGTCCACGCAGGCCTGGGCCAGGGGTCCGGCACCGGCCAGGACCACGGGTCCCGCAGGGGCGGCCCGATCCGGGTCCCCGGCCCTGCAGTGGGTGTAGCCCAGGCGGTCCAGGGCACCCTCCAGGGCCACGTGGTTCTCGTGGCCGAAGTCCACCAGAGTGATCAAGGCCACCCTCCCAGCAGATCCGCCAGCCCGGGCGCGAGCAGGTCCCCGGGGCCGGCGATGCGGGCCCGGTCGGCGCCCACCGCCGCGAACGTCCAGTGGATCTCCGGCCGCAGGGCCCTGGCGCCCCCCAGGGCGGAAGCGTCGTCCCGGCTGTCCCCCACGAAGGTGACCTGTCCGGCCCGGAACGCGTCCGCCAGCTGGATCAGGCCTTCCGGGCGCGGCTTGCGCAGGTGGGGGGCGCTGTCGCCCACCGCCGGCAGCCGGAAGCCCAGGAGGTCGAAGGCGGAGGACAGTTCCTGGGGGGGCCTCCCGGTGAACACGGCCAGGTTCCCGGGAAATCCGGCAAGGTGCTCGGGGCGCACCAGTGGCCGTTCCAGGCACCGGGTGCGGGCGTAATGCCGCCGCACCGCGGCCCGGCAGCCGGGCTCCAGGGCCCGGATGCGCCGCTCCGGGAGCGGGCCCGCCATCCCGCCCCGCTCCGCCAGCGCCAGGGCTGCCGCGGCCAGGCGGAAATCGTTGTTGAACCCGCCGGCGCGCTTGAGCCGGAGGTAGTCCTCGTCCCCCCAGGCCAGTTCCGGGGCCAGGTCCCCCATGGCCCCGGCCACCGCCTCCAGGAACGCCCGGCCCGGATCGATGAGGACGCCGTCCACGTCCAGCACCATCAGGTGGCCTCCCGAGGGGCGGCGGGGGCGGTAGCCGCACCCGGAAGGGCGCCATCCGCCCGCCGCCGCCAGCTGCCTCAGGAGGGCAGGCCGGCCCAGGGCGCAGGCGCCGCCGCTGGCCCCCTCCCGCACCAGCAGCACCCGCCCCGGACGGTCCACCGCCAGGCGGTGGGTGCGGACCCGGGCGGCGGCGTCATCCCGCAGCAGGACCACCAGGGGCGGTTCGGGACCGGACCCCACGGCCTCCAGCCACCGGTCCAGGACCTCCGGATCCGGCGCGGCCGGGCCGGTGTCCTCCAGGTCCAGCCAGACCTGGTCTCCCGGTCCGGAGCCGGCGCGCTCCAGCCTGCCGGCCTCCAGGGCCGACACTTGGCCGCCCCGGGCCCGGATGGGCTCCTCCCACCTGGGCAGCAGGGATGGGGCGAGGGCTATCTGCCCGCAGGGCCGGGCCCGCAGGAGCGCTTCCAGCCAGCCCTCCGGGGATGGCCCCGCCAGGGCCCCGCCCGGGGGTGCGCCCAGGGCCGGCGCCAGCCCGGCCCGCCCGGGCCGGGTTCGGGGCTCTGCTGCACTCCGTGCCGTCATCCAGCCAGGATAGCCGTACGCAAGTGCGGGGGGGTTAGTGCCTTACTCTAGGCTCTTAAACGGGTACCGGGTGGGGCACGTGCAGCCGGTGGTCGAACAGGTGCCGGCTGGGCGCAGGGGCGGGTGCCTCCTCCCAGGACCAGGCCCCGGCCGTGGCCAGGACGGCCCGCACCAGGTCCACGTGGAGGGCATGGCCGGCCCGGTGGGCTTCCACGAACCCTTCCAGGGGGGCGCCCAGCAGCTTGAGGTCACCCAGCAGGTCCAGGATCTTGTGGCGCACCGCCTCGTCCTCGAAGCGCAGGGACTCGTTGAGCGGACCCTGGGGGCTGAACACCACCGCGTTCTCCAGGCTGCCGCCCTTGGCCAGCCCGCGGGCGCGCATGAATTCGATGTCCCTCTCCATGCAGAAGGTGCGGGCCCGGCCCACCTCCCGCACGTACTTCTCCGGGGTGAGGGTCAGCTCGCGGCTCTGCCGGCCGATGGCCGGATGGTCGAAGTCGATGGTGTAGGCCACCCGCAGCCCGTGATAGGGGGAGATCCGCATCCACTTGTCGCCGCGCAGCACTTCCACCGGGCGCAGGATGCGCAGGGTCCGGTGCCGGGCCGCCATGGAGCGGATCCCCGCCTCCTGGATGGCCCGCACCCAGGGGGCCGAGCTGCCGTCCAGGATGGGCAGTTCCTCGCCGCTGAGGTCCACGGTGAGGTGGTCGATCTCCAGGCCCATGAGGGCGGAGAGCAGATGTTCCACCGTCTGCAGCCGCACCTCGCCCCGGGCGAGGGTGGTGGCCAGGCTGCAGTCGCCCACGAATTCCGCCCGGGCCGGGATCACCGTCCCGGATGGCAGGTGCCGGAACACGATCCCGGACGGGCGTTCCGCCGGGCGAAGCACCACGGTGCAGGGGCGGTTCCCATGCAGCCCATGTCCCTGAAGGGTCACGGGGTGGGCGAGCGTCTGGGCGTTGGTCCGGGGCATATCGACCTCGCCCTCAACCCAGCAAAATCCATGCCCAATCACAGTCTTTAAAATAACAAGACTTATTCAACCCGGCCAGGGTGCCGCCTGTAGGTCAAACGACCACACCTTGTGGTCCCGCCCGGCCGGGATCCCTTGGATTCGCATCTATTTGCAGCCGAGCGGCCGAGCCCGGGCCCAGTCCTCCGGGGTGGTCAGCTTCTGGTTGCTGGGGGGGGACGGGATCAGCTTGACCTTGCGGCCCAAGGCCTCCAGGAGGGACACGTCGTCGGTGCCCTGGTAGCCTTTGGACCGCGCCCAGGCGAAGGCCTCGCGCCACGGGCCGAGGCGGGCCACCTGGGGCGTCTGGGCCCGGAAGATGCTTTCCCGCGGCTCGGTGCCCAGGATCCTGCCGGTGCCGTCCACCCGCTTGAGGGTGTCGGTGGAGGGCTCCCCCAGCACGGCTCCGTCCCAGGCCCCGTCTCCGGGGGCGCAAACCGCCTCCAGGGCCGCACGGACGGGCCCGGCGGGCGGGAACGGCCGCACCGCGTCGTGGATCAGCACCACCGCCCGGGGCAGGTCCGGCAAGGCGGCCAAAGCCAGGGCCACGGATTCCTGGCGGGTGGCACCTCCGGCCACCGCCTGCAGAGGCACGCCGAACCGCCAGGCCCGCACCTGGTCAAGGCGGTCTTCGGGCACCGCCAGCACGATTCCGGCCAGGGGGGGCATGTCCGGAGTCAGGAAGGCCCGCACCGTGGCCTGCAGGAGCGGCACGCCGCCCCAGTCCCGGAACTGCTTGGGCTCCCCGCCGCCCATGCGCAGACCCTGCCCGCCGGCGGCGATGGCCAGGAAGACCGGGTCACCGCTGGCGGACAATGAAATACTCCAAGCCTCTGTCTTTGCAGAACTTGGCTAACTGCTCCGTAGCCGTCTGGGCCATTTCCAGGCGCGGGTAGGTGCCCACCCGGATGCGTTTGAAGGGTATCCCGCCCGGTCCCGTGGTGTCCTGGTAGGTCACCGGGCCGAAGGCGGCGCGCAGTTCGCTGGAGAGCCGCTCGATGTTTCCGGGCTGGCTCAGGGCGGCCACCTGGATGGTGTAGGGGTTGCCCTGCAGCACCACCGGATCCACCGGGGCGGGACGCCCCTGGGCGTCCACGGTGCGCAGCTGCACCCGCACGACCCCGTGGTGCACCAGGCCCAGGTCGTGGGCGGCCTGCTTGGAGACGTCCAGGATGCGGCCGCGGACGAACGGCCCCCGGTCGGTCACCCGCAGGACCTGCCGGCGGCCGTTGGCCAGGTTCTCCACCTCCACCCGGGTGCCGAACGGGAGGGTGCGATGGGCGCAGGTCAGGTCGGACGGGTCATAGACTTCGCCGCTGGCGGTGATTCCTCCGGCGAAGCCGTCACCGTCGCCCCCATACCAGCTGGCCAGTCCCCGTTCGGCATAGACCTCGGGCGCTTCAGGGGGTTCTGACGGCTGTCCATCCGCTTGTCCACCCGGCGGCGCCTTCGCGGGCTTGACGGCGCTCACCGAGGTGCGCGGACTGCTGCAATGCAAGGCGAACAAAAGGCTGACGATGATCGACGCACGGCGGGCGAAAGTCCGCACTTTAGGGAGAATACAACCTTGCAGGGCGAATGGACTGATGGCTGCCGGCAGACCTATCACCTGAATGTCCTCGATCCAAACGTTGAACATCCGGCTCCAGTTCTGGGTGCACAGCACATTGATATCCATAGTTCTCCGAAAAGATCCGGGGCAGCGTGGCCCTCAAGGCCCCATTATAACCAAAACTCAACCTTTGCAAACTATAATTGACCGGCCCTGGGAAAGAATCCAATATGCGACGGTAATTACAATTATAATTTGCACCGTACGTAAGGTTTAAGCGTTAAACTTTCGGCACGTCCGAGAACCGGAAGACCTTGGGGCGGTTGCGGTCCGCCAGCAGGGTCCTGGGCAGGCGGCTGATCTCTTTCCGGGCGGCCTTGGCGCTGGCGAAACGTCCATACAGGACCTGGTAGCAGACCCTGCCGTCCGGGAAGGTCATGGGCAGGACGAAAAGGTCGGGCTCCTGGCCCCGGAACAGGCCCATCAGACTCTGGATGGTGGTGCCCTGACAGGCGATCTCAAGGCGCAGGGTCCAGGCGCCGGCGGGGATCTCCCGGGCCAGGCGCCGGCCCTGCTTCACCGCCAGCTCCAGATCGCCCCGGTTGAGCGCCTGGAGCCGGGCGGACAGGGTCGTGGACACCGGCTCGGCGGCAGCGGGTGCGGGTGCGGGTGCGGGTCCTGGAGCCTGGGCCGGGGGGACGGCCGGGCCGGGCTGAGCCGGCGGCGGCGCGGGCGCCTCCGGGGGCGCGGGGGTGGAGGACGCGGCGGGGGCGGGAGCGGGGGCGGGAGCGGGTGGTGGAGCCGCGGGCGGCTGGGCGGCGGGCTGGGAGCGCAGGTGCCAGTCCCAGCCTCCGGCTCCCAGGGCCGCCAGCACCACCACCGTCAGGAGCGCCAGGCGTCCGCCCCGCCTGCGGGGGGGCGGCGGCAGGAGTTGATACTCCTGGGCCGGGCGGGGCGCCAGGTCCTGGGACGGGGCGACCGGCAGCGGCGGCGGGAGCGGTACCTCCAGGTGCGGTGTGGGCTGGCTGGCGGCGCCGTCCTCCAGGGCAACCGCCAAGGGCACCGGGGCCTCCTCGGAAGGCTCCGGGATGGCCTCGATGGGCATGGCCGGGGTGGGGGGATAGCCGCCGCCCAGATCGGGCCCGGGACCCTCCGCCGCGGTCCGGGAAAGGGCCATGGACGGGCCATGGAAGGGCGTGAAGGGCTGCGTGGCGGCCGGATCCAGGGGATTGCCGACCGCCGGGGGGAGGAACCGTTCCGGGTGGGGGAGGGGCGGCGGCAGGGGGGCGGGTTCGGCCGCCTCCTGGGGAACCGCCTCCCCGACCGGCAGCGACTGGTCCAGGGACAGGGACAGGTGCTCCAGGTTGGTGGTGGGCCGGCCCGCTTCCTGGATGGTGGAGAACAGGGTGGGCACGGTCTCGGGCGAGGGTTCCGGCAGGGGCGGGGAGATGAGCTCCAGCTCCGGCGCCAGGGCCAGGTCCAGGGCCTGGCGGTCCAGGGGCGGCATCTCGTGCAGCCGGGCCCACCCCATCTCCCGCAGGAACAAGGCGAAAGCGCCCAGGCGCAGAGGTTCCGCCAGAGACTCCCGGCTCAGCTCCAGCAGGGTGTGGGTGCCGTCCAGGAACGGGGGCAGCTTGGCCAGGTCGGCAGGCAGGGCCAGTTCCTGGAGGTTCCGGCCCTGGAGCACCACCACCTGGTTCAGGGGGCCAAGCAGTTCCAGCAGCCCTTCCCGGTCCTGGAGGGCGAGGGTCCCGGCCAGGAGCAGCTGGGCCGTGTGCAGGGGCAGACGCACCACGTTGGCGTCCAGTTCCCGCGCCTCGAACGCGGGCTCCAGGTCCGGGCACGCCAGGGCGCCCCGGATGATCCGCTCCACCTGGGCCTTGGCCACATCCAGCAGGTCCCGCTGGGAGATGAAGCCCATCTCGATGAGGTTCTTGCCGATGCTCAGGCCCGGCTTGAGGTTGGCCAGGGCGTAGTCCATCTGCGCCTGGGTGACCTTGCCCCGCTCCACCAGCAGGTGGGTGAGGCGGTCCTGGGCATGGGTGCTCTGGGCGAACACCGTGTCGCCGTAGTCGAAATAGATGGTGCGTCCGGGGTTCTTGCCCAGTGTCCAAACCCCCGTGGCCTTCTCGCGATACCGCCGGAAAAGATCCTGGAGGGCAAGCAAGCTCATGGCACCACCCACCGTTGCAGTTTCAGTTTGCCGACCCGGACCAGCAGCGCCGTTCCGGAATGAAGTTCCACGACCAGCCGGGGATCCGCCACCTTCCCCCCATCCAGGCTGACGGCCCCCTGCCGGATGAGCCGCTCGGCCTCCTTGCGGGATCCGGCCAGGCCGCGCTCAGCGAGCAGCTTGGCCAGGGGCTCGGGCCCGGTGGTGGGCGCGAGGGTGACGGCGGGAGCCTCGTCCACGGACCGCTCCGAGAACCGCCTCACCCAGCGTTCCTCGGCTTCCTTGGCCCCCTGGGCGCCATGGAACTGGGCGACGATCTCCCGGGCCAGGGCCTTCTTGGCGTCCATGGGGTGGCCCTGCTGCATGGCCTCGATCTCCCGGGGCAGGCGGTCGGTGAGGAGCAGCCACCAGTCCCACATGAGCTGGTCGGAGATGCTCATGGCCTTGCCGAACTGGTCGTCCGCCCCCTCCATGAAGCCGATGTAGTTGCCCAGGGACTTGGACATCTTCTCGACGCCGTCCAGGCCCAACAGGAGCGGCACGGTGAGCACCACCTGGGGCCCCTGCCCCATGGCCTCCTGCAGGTCCCGGCCGCGCATGAGGTTGAACAGCTGGTCGCTGCCGCCCAGCTCCGCATCGGCCTTGAGGGCCACCGAGTCGTACGCCTGGGCGATGGGGTACAGCAGCTCGTGCACCGAGATCGGCTCGCCGGCCCCCAGGCGCTTGCTGAAATCGTTCCGCTCCAGCATCTGGGCCAGGGTGAAGCGGCTGGTCAGGCGGATCCAGTCCTCGCCGCGCAGGCCGCCCAGCCAGTCGCTGTTGAACCGGATCTCGGTCTTCTCCGGGTCCAGGATCTTGAACACCTGGGACTTGTAGGTCTCGGCGTTGGCGTCGATCTCCTCCCGGGTCAGGGCCGGGCGGGTGGACTTCTTGCCGGTGGGATCGCCGATCAGCCCGGTGAAGTCGCCGATGAGGAAGATCACCGTGTGGCCCAGCTTCTGGAACTGGGCCATCTTGCGCAGGAGCACCCCGTGCCCCAGGTGCAGGTCGGGGGCGGTGGGGTCGAAGCCCGCCTTGATGCGCAGAGACCGCCCTTCCTGGAGGCGGGACAGGAGCAGTTCCCGGGTATGGCAGGCGACTGCGCCCTTCAAGAGCAGATCGAGGGCATCCAGCGGAGAGATCGTTTCCATATCAGCATATTGGCCTAAACCCCGCTGGACATCCAGCCTTTAGCGGCCACCAGCCGGCCTACAGGAGGTTGCTCGCCAGTTCGGCCAGCTTGCTGCGCTCGCCCTTCACCAGGGTCACGTGGCCGGCCAGCTCCAGCTGCTTGAAGTGCTCCGCCAGGTAGCTCAGGCCGTTGGTGGAGGCGTCCACGTACGGGTTGTCGATCTGGAAGGCGTCGCCGGTGAGGACGATCTTGGTGCCGTCCCCGGCCCGGGTGAGGATGGTCTTCACCTCGTGGGGCGTCAGGTTCTGGGCCTCATCCACGATGATGTACTGGTTGGGGATGCTGCGCCCCCGGATGTAGGTGAGGGGCTCGACGCTGATGTAGCCCCCTTCCTCCAGCTGGGCCGAGGTCATGGACGAGCGGCGCCGCTGCTCCATGTTGGCGGCCACCACGAAGTCCAGGTTGTCGTAGATGGGCTGCATGTACGGGCGAAGCTTCTCCGAGACGTCCCCGGGCAGGAAGCCCAGGTCCCGGCCCATGGGCATCACCGGGCGGCTCACCAGCAGCTTGTTGAAGCGCTCCTCGTCCACCACCTGCTGCAGGCCGGCGGCGATGGCCAGCAGGGTCTTGCCGGTGCCGGCCTTGCCCAGGAGGGTCACCACCTGCACCGAATCGTCCAGGAGCAGCTCCAGGGCGAACTGCTGCTCCCGGTTGCGCGGCTTCACGCCCCAGGGGGGAACCTCCACCCGCTTGAGGGGATGGATGCGGCCGTCGGCGGCGTAGAAGCGCCCGAGGGCGGTGTGGGTGTCGTTGGTGCGGTCGGTCAGGGTGACGAACTGGTTGGGGTTGAGGACGGGCCCTTCCGGGGGCGGGGCCGGGACCAGGCCGCCGTCGAAGAGCAGGTCCAGCTGCGCCGGGTCCACCTCCCAGGCGGCGGTGCCGGTGTAGAGCTCGTCCACCCGCACCCGGTCCGTGGTGTAGTCCTCCGCCTGGAGGCCCAGGGCGTCGGCCTTGATGCGCAGGTTGGTGTCCTTGGACACCATCACCACCTTCTCCTTGCGCACCTTCAGCTGGCTCAGGGCGCAGGCGAGGATCTGGTTGTCGGCCTTGTGCTTGTCCAGCATCCCCAGGCCCAGGTCCAGGGGATGCTGGGTCACGTCCACGGTGAGGGTGCCGCCCCCCTCCGTGGTCACCCCCTGGCTGAGGGATCCCCCCTGCCGCAGCTTGTCGAGCTGGCGGGAGACGGCCCGGGCGTTGCGGCCGACCTCGGTCTGGTCCTTCTTGAACGCGTCGATCTCCTCGATCACCACGATGGGCAGGACGACGTCGTGCTCCTGGAAGTGGGTGATGGACATGGGGTCGTGCAGCAGGACGTTGGTGTCCAGGACGAACACCTTCTTGGCGGATGCGGACATCGGACAAACCCCCGGCAATGGACCAGCCCAGTTTGAAGCGTAGCACCAGAGCCCTCAAGGTAAGCCAAATCTGGCCTTGAACAACCGCCGCGGCCCTTGGTAGGCTTGGAGTTCTTGCGAGGAAGACTCCGCCGGTGTAGCTCAGGGGCAGAGCAACGGTTTCGTAAACCGTAGGTCGGGGGTTCAAATCCCTCCACCGGCTCCATGGCGGCCCCCTTGGAAATTCCAGGTTCCAAGGGGGAACTCGCAGCGGGGATGCGGCATGGAGAGGCTGTAAGGAGACCCCCCATGCATGTTCAGCCGAGGCATCCCCTGCTCCCGGCCGCGCTGATCCTGGCGGCGGCCGCCGCTCCCGGTCCGGCCGCCACGGAGACGGACGAACGCATCATCGCGGCGGCCCAGGGCTCGTACAACTTCAGGACCTACCTCAAGGACGACCCGGTCAACGTGGCCTCCAGGAACGGCGCGGTGACCCTCGCCGGCACGGTCCAGAACGCCTTCCGCCGGGCCCTGGCGGAGGAGACCGTGGCCGGGCTGCCGGGGGTCAAGAGCGTCAACAACCAGCTCAGCGTCCGGGAGGAGCCGGGGGGCGCCGGCCCCGACGCCCTGCTGCGGGGCAAGGTCCAGGCGGCCCTGCTCCTGCACCGGGACCTGAGCCTGGCCAGGACCCAGGTGGAGGTGGACGGCGGAGTGGTGACCCTGCGCGGCGAAGCCGACAGCGAAGCCCAGAAGCGCCTGGCCTCGGCGTACGTCAAGGGTCTGGACGGCGTGGCGCGGGTGGACAACCAGATGACCGTGGCCGGCGACCACCCGCGGCGCCGGGAGATCCACAGGAAGATCGACGACGCCTCCATCACCGCCCAGATCAAGATGGCCCTCCTGTTCAACCGGGCCACCAGCGCCCTGAAGACCAAGGTGCGCACCGACAACGGCGTGGTGACCCTCACGGGCGCCGCCAAGTCCAAGGCGGAAAAGGACCTGGTGACGCGGATCGCCCGGAACATCCAGGGCATCCGCATGGTGCGCAACCGGATGACGGTCGAGGGCTGATAGCATGGTTGGGCCCGTCCGCCCGGAGGTCCCTTGCCCGGTCCCGTCCCATCGCCGTTTCCCGTCGGGGAGTCCTGGGATCCGGACCGGGATCTGCCGGCGCCCCTGACCCTGCGCCTGTACCGGGGCGGCGCGGTCCTGTTCGCCAGCCAGGGGCGCTGGCTGCATCCGCTGTTCGACCTGGAGGCGTTCCTGGCGGCAAGCGGCGAGGATCCAGCCGGCACCCGGCTGGTGGACCGGGTCACCGGGCGCGCCGCGGCGTTCCTGGTGGCGCGCCTGGGCATCCCCAGGCTGGACACCCTGGTGCTCAGCCGCCGGGCCCTGGACGTGCTGGACCGGTTCGGGGTGCGCCACCGGCACCAGGTCCTGGTGGACCGGGTGCTGTGCACGACCGAGGACCTGCTGGGGGAGGTGCAGGATCCGGCCGCCGCCTGGGCCCTGCTCCAGGACCGGCGGACCCGTGCCCTCGCCCGCCGGTCAGAGTGAGGCGAACAGGGCCTCCACCGCCCGCTGCACCTCGTCCAGCGCCCGCTCCGCCTGCCGGCGCGGCGTGAGGGGCACGGCCGGAGTGGCGGTCACGTCGTCGATGTCCCAGTACACCACCCGGTCCAGCAGGGTCGCCGGGTCCCGGGCCTGGCCCCGGCGCTTCTCCACGAAGCGCCGCAGCATGGGGCGGTGGCTGGCGTCGTGCATGGCCACCACCCGCTCGCACCGCTCCAGGTCCGCCACCGCCAGGGGGGTGGGGGTGTGGGCCGGAAGACCGGCCGCGGCGTCCACGGCATAGGGGATCCGGAGTTTCCCCAGGCGTTCCAAGGCGAAACTGGACATGCGCGCCGCCCGCTGGGACGGGGAGAGCTGGGTGGGGTCCAGGCCCCGGGACTCGGCGCGCCAGACCCCCTGCTTGCGCCGGGGGTCCCGGGGATCCAGCTTCAGGTTCTGGGCGGCCAGGTGGTTGAAGTACTGCTCGGCGAAGGCGCTGCGGAAGAAGTTGCCGGTGCAGATGAACAGCACCTTGTGCTCTGGCGTCTCCCGGGCGTCAAGCAGGCCCCACCCGGCGCTCAATCCTAACAATGCGATCATGGTTTTCAACAAGGCCTGCCTGTTCCCCGGATCGGCTCCCAGGGAGCCCATTCCATAAGAGAAATATTATATGTTCGGAGTTCCCCGGCTTCCAGCCCCCGGTGCCGCCTGGTTCCGGGTCAGGAGCAGGAAGCCCCCGGCCGCCGCCAGAGTGAGGACAGCCAGGGTGAACGCCAGCGGTTTCCCGCGCCAGAGCCCCGCGAACTCCTCCGTGAGTTCGCTGGCCAGGACATTGGCGTCGCCCCCGTACAGCTCCAGGTTGCGGCGGTAGAGCTTGGACGTCTCCAGGGGGTTGCCCAGGGGGTCCGGCGCCGGGTTCCGGGCGGTGAGGAAGACCGCCAGGGCGCTGGTCAGCCCCACCAGCAGGATGGCCCGGGCCACGTCCACCCGGGTCTGTCGTCGCATCCGGAAGCGCATCATGGAACAACGATATTCCATTTCCTTTTCCGGGCCGTACTGTGTTCGCATGGATGCGAGGAGGCGGCCATGGGGGACCGGGCAAACCAGGAAACGGCGGTTTGAGCCCGGCGATGCTGGCGGTCCTGGTGGGTTTCGCGTTCGGCTACCTGGGCTCGGTCCCGGTGGCCGGCCCCATCTCCGTGCTGGTGCTGCACCTGGGCCTGGCCGGGGGACCGCGCCGGGCCTTCTACGTGGCGGTGGGCGGGGCGGTGGCGGAGAGCTTCTACGCCCTGGTGGCTTTCTGGGGCTTGAGCACCCTGCTGGAGAGCTACCCCATGGTGCTGCCGGTGACCAAGGTCCTGGGGGCCTGCATCCTGCTGGCCCTGGGCCTGGTGATGCTGCTGCGCCGGATCCGCGGGGCCACCCCCCGGACCCAGCCCGGGCCGTCCCGGGGGGGCAAGCGCAGCCTGATCTTCGGGTTCCTGGTCACGGCCCTGAACCCTTCCCTCATCCTCACCTGGACCGCGGCGGTGGCGGCCCTGCACGCCACCGGGCTGCTGGCCATGAACCATTCCCGCGCCCTGCCCTTCGCCGGGGGCGTGGGCTTCGGGATCGTCGCCTGGTTCACCACCCTGCTCTGGCTGGTGGCCAAATGGCGCGGCAAGCTCAGCGTCCAGTCCATGGGCCGCCTGGTGAAGGCCATGGGAGCGGTGCTGGTGGCCGCGGGCGTCTGGCTCGCGGCCCGGGCCCTGCCGGCGCTGTTCTGAACCAAGATCCTGCAGCCTGCCGTCCTGGAAGCTGCCCTCAGGACCTGCGAGGATGGCCGGAGCGATTTTCCCGTCTGCCTCCTCCTGGAGATGGCCAAACCTATTAGTATTATATACATGCAAAATATGCGATTTGGTTGTATATTTTGCCTATGTGGATTCCACGCGCCCTTGAACCTCAACTTCGGCAGGCCTCCAAGACCAGGCCGGTGATCGTCCTGACCGGAGCCAGACAAACCGGGAAAACCTCCACCCTGCTCCGGCTCTTCCCCCAGCATGCTTTTGTCTCCCTTGACCTTCCCACCGAGGCGGAACAGGCGGAGAAGGAACCCCGCCGGTTCCTGCAACGGCACCCGCCACCGGTCATCATCGATGAGGTGCAATACGCGCCAGGGCTGTTCCGTCACCTCAAGGCGGAGGTGGATGCCGACCGGACTGCTTACGGGCAATTCCTGCTGACCGGATCGCAGAAGTTCACTCTCATGGCGAACGTCTCCGAATCCCTGGCGGGCCGTGCCGAAATCATGGAACTGGAAACCCTCTCCTATGCCGAGATCCAGGCCGCCCTGCCGCAGTCCCAGGAAACCGAAGCCATGGTTCGCGGCGGCTTCCCGGAACTGTATGCCAATCCGGAGATCGACCCGGTGGCTTTCTACAATTCCTACCTGGCGACCTACCTGGAACGGGATGTGCGTTCCCTGGCCCATGTGGGCAGTCTGAGGGACTTCGAGCGGTTCCTGCGCGCCTGTGCCCTCCGCTCCGCCAACCTGCTGAACAAGGCCGATCTGGCCCGGGATGTGGGCATCTCGCCTTCCACCGCCAACCAGTGGCTGTCCCTGCTGGAGGCTTCCGGCCAGATCGTCCTGCTGGAGCCCTGGTTTTCCAACCGCACCCGCTCCATCGTCAAGAGCCCCAAGCTCTACTTGGCGGATACGGGCCTTCTTTGCGCCCTGCTGAACATCCACTCGGTCGCAGACCTGGACCGGTCCCCCGCCGTCGGCGCCATCTGGGAAACCTTCGTCTTCGCCCAGCTGCGCGGTCGGGAGCGCCGCGCAGGGCACGCGGGGAGTCTCTTTTTCTGGCGGGACCGAACCCGGGAGGTGGACTTCCTGGTGGACGCCGGCGGCCGGCTGGAGCTGTTCGAAGCCAAATGGACGGAGTTGCCCGGCCGGGGGGATGCGGTCAACCTCGCTTTTGTCCGGGAGGCCCTTGGCGCCCCGGGCGGCCTTCAGGGCGCCGTGGTGTCCCGCACCCTGCATTCCTTCCCGCTGGACAACGGCTTCAGGGCCATCCCGGTCACGGACTTGTAGGGGCTTCCCCCAGTTCCTCCCACAAGTGCTCCGACAGCACTTGGTCCACGGTCCCTTCCCGCACCACCCGCCCGTCCTTCATCACCAGCACCCGGTGGGCCATGGCCCGCACCACGTCCATGTCGTGGGTCACCAGGACGTAGGACAGCCCGTGGCGGCGCTGGAGCTGGGCCAGGAGCTGCAGCACCTGCTTCTGGATGGTCACGTCCAGGGAGCTGGTGGGCTCGTCCAGGACCACGATGCGCGGCTGGACCACCAGGGCCCGGGCGATGGCGATGCGCTGGCGCTGGCCGCCGGAGAACTCGTGGGGGTAGCGGTGCAGCAGCGCCTCGGCCGAGCCGTCCTCCCCCAGCCCCACGTCCTCCAGGGCCGCCAGCACCCGGGAACGGCGCTGGGGCCGGGTCAGGCCCGGTTCGTGGATGGCCAGGCCTTCGCCCACGATCTGCTCCACCGTCATGCGCGGGGAAAGGGACGAGAAGGGGTCCTGGAACACCACCTGGATGTGCCGGCGCAGCTGCCGCCGGCCCCCGGCGTCCAGGTCCACCCAGGCGCGCCCGTCCACGGCGATGTGCCCGGAGGCCTTCTGCAGGTCCAGCAGGGCCAGTGCCAGGGACGTCTTGCCGGAGCCGGACTCGCCGATCACGCCCAGGGTCTCCCCCGGAGCCAGGGTGAAGGTGGCCCCCGCCACGGCGGTGAAGGCGCCCTTGGCGAACCAGCCGCGGATGCCCGGGCGGGGCACCGGGTAGACCACCCGCACCGAGCGGCCCTCCAGCACACAGCCCTGGCCGGGCTCGCCCACCTCCCGCTCGCAGCGGCTGTCGATGAGCTTGCGCGTGTACGGGTGCGCCGGCGCCGACATCACCTGGGCCATGGGCCCCTGCTCCACCAGCACGCCCCCCTCCATCACCGCCACCCGGTCGGCGAACCGGCGCACCAGGTTCAGGTCGTGGGTGATCATGAGCACCGCCAGGTCCCGCTCCTGCCGCAGCTTCTCCAGGAGGTCCAGGATCTGGTGGCGGATGCTCACGTCCAGGGCGGTGGTGGGCTCGTCGGCGATGAGCAGCTTGGGGTCGCAGGCCAGGGCCATGGCGATCATGGCCCGCTGGCGCTGGCCGCCGGAGAGCTGGTGCGGGTAGCTGTCCACCCGCCGCTCCGGCTCGGGCACCTCCACCCGGCGCAGGGCGGCGATGGCCTGCTCCCGGGCCTGGGCGCGGTTCAGCCCCTTGTGCAGCTGCAGGGCCTCCATGATCTGGGCGCCCACGGTCATGACCGGGTTGAGGGCAGTCATGGGCTCCTGGAAGATCACGGCGATCTCGTTGCCCCGCAGGGCCTGGAGGTCGGCCGGCCCCATGGCCAGCACGTCCCGGCCCTGGAACCGGACCGCTCCCTGCAGGCGGGCGGCGTCGTGCAGGCGCAGGGTGGCCAGGGCGGTGACGGTCTTGCCCGAGCCCGACTCGCCCACCAGGGCCAGCTTCTCGCCCCGGTCCAGGGAGAAGGAGACCCGGTCCACCACCCGGCGGCCGCCGAAACTGACGCACAAGTCCTGGACTTGAAGGAGGGTCATGGGGCCTCCTCGGCCAGGGCCTTGCGGGGGTCCAGGGCGTCCCGCAGGGCGTCTCCCACCAGGATCAGCAGCACCAGGGTGGCCACCAGCACCGTGAAGGTGGCCAGGGAGATCCACCAGGCGTCCAGGTTGTTCTTGCCCTGTGCCAGCAGCTCGCCCAGGCTGGGGGTCCCCTCCGGCACCCCCAGGCCCAGGAAGTCCAGGCTGGTGAGGGCGCCGATGGCGCCCGCCATCTCGAAGGGCACCAGGGTGATCACCGGGGTGAGGCAGTTGGGCAGGATGTGCCGGAAGATGATCACCCGGTCCCGCTGCCCCAGGGCCTTGGCGGCGCGCACGTAGTCCAGGGTGCGGTTCTTGAGGAACTCGGCGCGCACGTAGGCCGCCACGCCCATCCAGCCGAACACCGAGATGAGGGCCAGGAGCAGCCAGATGCTGGGGGAGAAGAAGGCGGAGAAGATGATCAGCAGGTACAGGGTGGGCATGGCCGACCAGATCTCCACGAACCGCTCCATGGTGATGTCGGTCCACCCGGCGAAGTAGCCCTGGATGGCGCCGTAGAGCACCCCCCCGAGGGTGCACACTGCGGTCACCCCCAGGGCGAACAGCACCGACAGGCGGAACCCGTAGAGCAGGCGGGCCACCAGGTCCCGGCCCCGGTCGTCGGTGCCCAGCCAGTTCTGGCGGCTGGGCGGGGCCGGATCCGGCACCCGGGAGAAGTAGTTGATGGTGGAGTAGTGGTAGTGGTTGGGCGGGAACAGGGCGAAGTTGCCGGGCTTGGCCAGCTTCGCCCGGATGTACGGGTCCAGGAAGTCGGTGGGGGTGTGGAAGTCGCCCCCGAAGGCGGTCTCGGGCAGGGTCTGCACCAGGGGGACGTACCAGTGGCCGTCGTAGCGCACCAGCAGCGGCTTGTCGTTGGACAGCACCTCGGCGAACAGGCTCACCAGGGTGAGCGCCAGGAACACCTGCAGGCTGCGCCAGCCCAGGCGGTTGCCGGTGAAGCGCCGCCAGGCCCGGCGCCAGGGACCCTGCCGGGGACGGACGGGGGCCTCAGTCATACTTCACCCGCGGATCCACCCACAGGTAGCTCAGGTCCCGGATCAGGGTGGTGACCAGGCCGATGAGGGTGAAGAAGAACAGGGTGCCCAGCACCACCGGGTAGTCCCGCCGGATCACCGACTCGTACGACAGCAGCCCCAGCCCGTCCAGGGAGAACAGGGTCTCGATGAGCAGCGAGCTGGAGAAGAAGGCCCCCACGAACGCCGCCGGGAAGCCGGTCATGATGGGGATCAGGGCGTTGCGGAACACGTGCCGCCACATGACGGCCCGTTCCCCCACCCCCTTGGCCCGGGCGGTGAGCACGTACTGCTTGTGGATCTCCTCCAGCACCGAGTTCTTGGTCATGATGGTGATCACCGCGAAGCTGCCCATGACCATGGCGGTGACCGGCAGCACGATGTGCCACAGGTAGTCGGTGACCTTGCCCATCAGGGAGAGCTGGTCCCAGTTGCCGGAGGTGAGGCCGCGCAGGGGGAACCACTGGGCGAACGTGCCCCCGGCGAACAGCACCATCAGCAGGACGCCCAGCACGAAGCTGGGGATGGCGTAGCCCGCCAGCACCAGCAGGGTGGTGGCGGTGTCGAACCGGCTGCCGGCGCGCACCGCCTTGGCGATGCCCAGCGGCACCGACACCAGGTAGGTGAGCAGGAAGCTCCACATGCCCAGGGTGATGGAGACCGGCAGCTTCTCCCTGATGAGCTGCCACACGTCCTCGTTGTGGAAGAAGCTGCGCCCCAGGCGGAAGCGGGCGAACTGGCCGAGCATCTGGACGAAGCGCTCGTGCACCGGCTTGTCGAAGCCGTACAGCTTGCGGATCTCGGCGATGCGCGCCGCGTCCACCCCCTGCCGGCCCCGGTAGCCCGCCCCGGCGGCTGCGGGGCCCTCCCCGGCGGTGCTGCGGCCCTGGAGCTGGTGCACCATCTGCTCCACCGGGCCTCCGGGCACGAACTGCATCACGGCGAAGGTGATGGCCAGGATCCCGAACAGGGTGGGGATCATGAGCAGCACGCGTTTGAGGATGTACGACCACATAGACGCGCTCCTAGGGCTGGAGGGCCCACCAGGTGGAGAGGATCCAGCCTTCGGCCTGGAAGTACTTGGGCGGCACCTGGGGTTCGCCGAACTTGCCGGCCCGGTAGGCGATGCGGAAGGAGTTGCTGTACCAGGCCGGCACGAAGTAGTGGCCGAAGCGCAGGACCCGGTCCAGGGCCCGCAGCCGGGCCACCAGCTCCGGGCGGGTGGTGGCCTCGGTGGCCTCCGCCACCAGGGCGTCCACGGCCGGATCCCGGATGCCCATGAGGTTGCCGGACCCTTCGTTGCCGGCCGAGGCGGAAGTGAACCGGTCCTTCAGTTCGCTCCCGGGCGCCTCGCTGCCCACCTCGCGGATGCTGGTGATGTCGAAGTCGAACACGTCCAGGCGCTTCTGCAGCAGGGCAAAGTCCACCACCCGGTAGCTGCAGGCAATGCCCAGCCGCTCCAGCTGCTGCATGTACGGGTCCACGATGCGCCCCATGGAACCCTCGCTGTCCAGGAACTCGATGGTGAACGGCTGTCCGGCGGCGTTGCGCAGGGCGCCGTCCCGGTAGGTCCAGCCCGCCTCCTCAAGCAGGCGCTGGGCCTGGCGGAGGTTGTCCCGCAGGCTGCCGGGGGGGTCCGTGGAGGGAGGCAGGGGCACCGGCTGGGTGAACACCTCCGGCGGCAGCTTGGCCCGGAGCGGCGCCAGCACCGCCAGCTGGTCGGCCCCCGGCAAGCCCTTGGCCTCGAAGTCGCTGGCGTTGAAGTAGCCGCGCACCCGGGTGTAGCTGTTGTAGAAGAATTCCCGGTTCATCCACTCGAAGTCCAGGCCCAGTTCCAGGGCCTGGCGCACCCGCACGTCGGCGAACTGGGGGCGCCGGGTGTTGATGACGAAGCCCTGGAAGTCCCCGGCGTTGGAGCTGGGCATGTTGCGCTTGACCAGCTCCCCGTCGGTGAACTTCTTGCCGGTGTAGGTCTTGGCCCACTCCCGGGCGGAGAACACCTGGATGTAGTCGAACTCCCCGGCCTTGAAGGCCTCGGTCTGGGCGGTGGTGTCCTTGTAGATCTTGTAAGTGATCCGGTCGAAGTTGAACAGGCCCTTGCGCACGTTGAGGTTCGCGGCCCAGGTACTGGGGATCCCGCTGGTAGGAGATGTCCCGCCCGAAGTCCACGTGGCCGACCCGGTACGGGCCGCTGCCGATGGGGATGTCGTCGATGATCTGGTCGAACGGCTTGCCCGCGCCCCAGTCCCGGCTGAACACCGGCATGCTGCCGACGATCAGGGGCAGCTCGGCGCTGGGCCTGCGGAAGTGGAACTGGACCGCGCGCTCCCCGAGCACCACCGCGTCCTTGACGTCGGCGAACATGGCCCGGTAGGCCGGGTGGGAGAGCTTGCCGTTGAGACAGTCGAAGCTGAACTTCACGTCGGCCGCCAGCACCGGCTTGCCGCTGTTGAAGCGGGCGGCGGGGTTCAGGCGGAAGGTGGCCGACAGGCGGTCGTGGGCCACGGCCACGTCCTCCGCCAGCAGCCCGTACATGGTCGTGGGCTCGTCGTAGGTGCCGGTGAGCAGGCTCTCCAGCAGCAGCTCGCCCAGCCCCGGGGGCGCCGTCCCTTTCAAGGTGAACGGGTTGTACTTGTCGAACTCGGAGATGCGCAGGGGCGGCACCAGGGTGATGGCCCCCCCCTTGGGCGCCTGGGGGTTGGCCCACTGGAAGTGGTCGAACCCGGGCGGATACTTGATGTCCCCGAACTGGGCGTAGGCGTGGGCCCCCCAGGCGGGCCAGGCGATGGCGATCAGGAGTGTGGACAGCAAGCCGCGAAGGCAACCCAAGCCCTGACGCGCAAAGGTTTGGAAGGAACCGCCATAAATCATGCGGCGATCATATCAGAAGGGGTTCTGGTTTATATGGGTTACTGGTCAGGTGCCAGGGGATGATGGGCAGGCCAAGGTTGTTCAGGAAGCCAAGGGATTCATTTCATACGCGTTGTTAATCCCGTGACTCCACAAGGCGTTCATTCACGGTCGAGGTCCCTTGCCTTCCCTGCACCCAGCCCCCTGGGCCGGCGGTGGTACTCGTTAGGCATTTTCCGGGATGGGTCAAGCCGGGCCAACATTCCACCAGGCCAACGCATCTCCACGATCCAGCCATGACCGTGATTTGGGTCAAAACTCAAGGTACGCCCTGCCTAGATCCCGGCTTAAGATCAACGCGTCTGAAAAATATCCATGGGATTTCGTCACCCCAACTTGGCGCAAGAATAGTAAAATATCTGCATGAGTCCTGACGAACGCCGCCGCACGGGCACATGCCGCATCCTTCCGCTCCATGGTGATCACGCAAAGATGGATGACACCTTGGCAACTGGCCTGACCCCCCAAGAGCGAATGGAAGCCCTGTGGGACCTCACCCTGGAATACCTGGCATGGACACGGCCCGATGACAGCGAACCGAGACTTCAGAGATCTGTTTGCCACCTTGAACGCCGAGGGCGCTGAATTTCTGGTGGTGGGAGGTTACGCACTGGCGGTCCACGGGCACCCCCGCTTTACCAAGGATCTGGATGTCTGGGTGCGGGCCGACGAGGAGAACGGCCGGAAGGTATGGAAGGCCCTCGATGCCTTCGGCGCGCCCATGAGCAACCTCACCCTGCAGGACCTCACCGCTCCGGGGATCGTCTTCCAGATGGGAATTCCACCCAACCGCGTCGACGTGCTGACCGGAATCGATGGCGTGACTTTCCAGGAAGCTTGGGAACACCGGATCGAATCCAAGTACGGAGACCAGCCGGTCTTGGTCATCGGCCTGGAGGAACTGATCAAGAACAAATTGGCGACCGGGCGGCCCCAGGATGCTCTGGACGCCAGCGTCCTTCGAGGCAAGCCGTGAACGCTTGGGCTTATCAATTCTTCAGGTTCGGAGGGTCCATGCACCCCCTTCCTTTCACTCTCGTCCTTTGTGCTGTTCTCCCCAGCGCTGCGTTCTCCCTGGCGGCCACGACCCCGCCGCCCAAGCCCATGCCCGGCAGCTACCAGCCTGTTGAACCGGACCGCCAGGACGTGCAGGAAGCCCGTGCAGCCGTCCAGAAGGAGCTGGCCCAGCTGCGCATCGAAGAAGTGACGGAAGCCTGGGTCCAGGTGGTGGCCGGGATGAATTACCGCCTCGACTGCCGGGTGACGGACGCCGATCGGGCCTCCACTTGGGAATTCGTCATCTGGCACCGCCTGGACGGCCAGTGGCAGCTTGAATCCGCGCAACGGCTCTAGGAACCCGTCTACGTAATCATCCGTGTCCCGACCCATCGCCCTGCTCGTCGATGTCAGTTCGCTGGCGCGAACTGGCATCGACGGGAGGGATGTTGACATGGATTCTGGGCCCCTGTTCCACCCTCGAGAGGGGGATTGAATTGGGGCCTGATTGGCTCCGCAGCCAAGGGTTCAGCGGATCTCCGCCTCAGGCGGAGGCCCTGGCCAACTTGCGCAGATTGTGAGCCAGGCAGACCAGCTGCCATTCGGCTTTAACTTTGGCTAACCCTCTCAGCAGGAACTGGCGGAAGCCCATGGCCTGCTTGATCTGACCGAAAACGGGTTCGACCACCTGTTTCCGTAGCCGGTACGGGCTCCGCCAGCCGCCTCGTTTCAGCTTGTCCCGCATGGCCGCGATCAGGCTTCCCGGCTTGCCGTTCTTCGCATGAGTCGCCGCCTCGGAACCGTGCTTCTGGCGCCCGGTCGCGATGTAGGCCCTGATGTGCCGGGTTGCCATACCCTCCAGGTTGGTCTCCGAACAGTAGTTCGCATCGGCTGAGCAGGCCTTGGGCTTGCGCCCGAGGTTGGCTCGCACCTGATCCACCATGGCCAGCAACTGAGGGCAGTCAGCGCTGGTGTTCACCACTTCGCAGGCTACGATCACCTGGGCCTGGGCATCCACCCCGGCCTGGGCGTTGTAGCACTGCTCGAAGCCGTTCTTGGTGGGCATGATCCGGCTCTCCGGATCGGTGAAGTTCCGCTGCGCCTTGGGCTCCGGTTGGGGAGGCGGAGGCGGATCCTCATCGTCGTCCTTCTTCTTGGCCTTTTTCTTGGGCTGGTCCTGGCCTTCCTTGGCCTTTGTGATGGCTTCCTGCTCCAGGGCCGCCTTGGCAGCCCGGATCTTCTTCATCCGTTCCGCCTTGTTCGCCACCCAGGCAGGCAACTCATCGCCCTGGCGGTTCCGGAACCGGTAATCCTCGCCCAAGTCCGTGATCTCCGCCTGGTCCAGCCAGCCCTTCACCACCTCGGCAAACTCGGTTTCGGCCTTCACCATCCGGTCGTAGCTCATGGCCTTGTGCTTGCTCGCATTGGCCTTGACCTTGGTCCCATCCAGCGCTACGTGGCCCAGGGCTACCAGCCCGGCCTGCCGGCACAGCACCAGCACCTGCTGGAACAGACCACCCAGGGCGTTCAGGTGCCGCTTGCGGAACAGGCTGATGGTCCGGAAATCCGGCTTCTGGAACCCAGTGACGGCGGCGAAATCCATCCGCTCGAGGCAGGCCTTGGCGATCTTCCGCGAGGAAAACACGCCCTGGGTGTAGGCGTACAGGAGCAACCCCGTCATCATCGCCGGGTGGAAAGGTGGAAAGCCTTTGTCTTCCACGTAGGTGTCGAGGATGGCGGTGAGGTCCAGTTCCTCGACCACGAGGTCCCGGACGAAATGGGCCGGATGTCCCTCGGGAATGAACTCGGTGATTTCGGGTGGCAACAGCCACTTCTGCTTGGGGTCCCAGGGCCGGAAACGCTTGGTCATACCTTTCTTATCGTACCAACAAGGAAAACCTTTACCCCGAATGGGCCGCTGCCGATCCTGTCGTCCTGAGCCTGCCGCCAAACCGGCGAGGTGATGAGAACTCCGGACCGGAATCTGAGCTGGTCGGCGCAGGAGGGAGCCGCCTCCGTAATCAGCGTCGGCGCGCATCCGCCACCGATCCCTCCCACTTGAAGCTCGCCGCTGCAGCCATAGGCCGCCGAGGAGAGCCCGGTGCCTCAACCCTCATCACGGCTCATCGAAGAGAGGTTGCGGCAGCACAGGCCAAAGGTCCCCCGATGATTCCCCCCGTCGCCGCCGACCCCGTCGGCGGCGACGAACCACGGGCGCCTTGGGGGGACCCGGACCTGTAACTTGGACAGGCTCCTAGCCCACACGGGATGTCGGAGGGGAGATTTCCACCTTGTTTTTTGTAGTCCACAGACTACATTCGTATCATGATGGAATTGCGCCTGACCCCCGAGTTCACCCAATGGCTTTCCGGCCTACGGGATGAGCGCGCGGCAGCCCGGATCCTCGTCCGGCTTCATCGGCTGGAAGCCGGCCTCCCTGGCGATTGAAAGCCTGTCGGGGAAGGCGTTTCCGAAATGAGGATCGATTATGGCCCAGGATATCGGGTCTACTACTGCCAGCGCGGTCCGGTCCTGATCATCGTCCTCGGTGGAGGGAGCAAGAAAACCCAGGACCGGGACATCGACGCCGCCATCGCGCTGGCCCGCACCTTTTGAAGGAGCGAACCATGGACATCAAAGCCCGGACCATCCCTTTCGACGCAGCACAATTTCTGAAGACCCCACGGCAGATGGCCGCCTACCTCGAGGCCGCACTTGAGGATGGGGATCCCCAAGTCGTTGCCGCTGCCCTTGGGAATATCGCCCGAGCCAAGGGCATGGCGCAGATCGCCAAGGACACGGGCTTGAGCAGGGAATCCCTCTATTCCGCTCTTTCGCCCGAGGGTAACCCCAAGTTGACAACCTTCCTCAAGGTTGTTCATGCGCTTGGAATCCAATTGAAGGCGGAAGCATCCAATTGACCAGGGCTCCCGATTTGATCCCTCCAGCCCTCAATCCTTCCGGTTCAGGTGCACCACTTTCGCCGGCGGGAAGCCGTTGAAGTAGGTGCTGGAGGCGTGGGTGTAGGCGCCCATGTTCTCGCTGTAGACCAGGTCGCCCAGTTCCAGGTCCGGCAGTTCCTCCGCCAGGGAGATGGTGTCAAGGGCGTCGCAGGTGGGGCCGAACACGGCGCAGATCTCGGTGGGGCCGGACTTGAAGGCCTTCACCGGGTAGTGGCAGTGGTCGAACAGCACGCCGGAATAGGTGTGGTACAGGCCGTCGTTGATGTAGTAGCACTTGCGCCCGTCCCGGTGGGCCTTGCCGATGACTTCCGCCACCAGGGTGCAGGCGGTGGCCACCATGTACCGTCCCGGCTCGGCCAGGATCGCGACGTCCTTGGGGAACAGCCGCCTGATCTCGTTGTTGAGGATCTTGGCCAGCTCCTTCAGGGGCTTCACGTTGGCGTCGTAGGGGGCCGGGAAGCCGCCGCCGATGTCCAGCTGGTTCATCCTGGTGTGGCCGCGCAGGCGTGCCTCCTTGAAGATCCCCGACGCCATGTTCAGGGCCTGGACGTAGTTCTGGAAGTTGGTAGTCTGGCTGCCCACGTGGAAGCTGAGCCCCTCCACCGTCAGCCCGGCCTTCTCGGACGCCTCGATGAGGTCCACCGCCTCGCCCGGATCCGCCCCGAACTTGGAGGACAGCTCCACCATGGCGCCGGTGTTGGGCACCTTCAGGCGCAGGAGCATGCCCACGTGGGGGGCGTGCTTCTTGGCCTTCTTGATCTCCTCGTAGTTGTCGTAGGTGACCAGGGGCTTGTACCGGTCCAGGGCCTTGAGGGTGTCGTTGTTCTTGATGGGGTGGGAATAGATGATCTTGTCCCAGATGTAGTCCTGGCGCTCCTTGGCGGGAAGGCCCTTGATGTTCTCGTAGACCAGCTGGAATTCCGGCCAGGAGGCCACGTCGAAGCTGGCCCCGGCCTGGTAGAGGGTGCGCACCACCTCCGGGTCGGAGTTGGCCTTCACGGCGTAGTAGGGCTGGACCTGGGGCAGCCAGCGGTTGAATTCCGCCAGGTTCCTGCGCAGCTGGTCGTGGTCGATGACGAACAGGGGCGTGCCGTGTTCCTTGGCCAGTTTCTTGAGGAGCGTCTTGCTGATCACGTGGGGGTCCTTTCGCTCAATCGCCGCTGTCGGTGACAAGGAAGTTCTTGAATTGCCATGGGTCGTCCAGGTCCAGGTCGGGCCGGTTGTAGCCCCGGAAATGGCCGGTGCGGCCCTTGAGGGGAGTCCAGTCGGATGGAATCGAAAGGTTCTGGCCGAGGTACGGCCGGGCGATCCCCAGCACGTGCTCGTGGGGCAGGTCGTCCGGCACCAGCACCCCCCGGTCCGGGTTGGCCAGGATCCAGGAGGCGGCGGCCGCCACGGAGATGGCCACCTGGAGGGTGGTGGCGTTCTGGCGCGGCACCAGCTCCCGGGACTCCTGGATGGACAGGTTGCTGCCGGTCCACCAGGACCGGTACGGGTGGCCCATGATCAGCGCCCCCAGGACGTCCGCGCCCGCGGTGATCTCGCCGGTCATGATGCGCAGCCTGGACTGCAGGGCATAGTCGCGGCCCCGGAGCTCGTGCAGGGAGATGATGGCGTTGTCGCAAGGGCAGTAGGCGTAGTGGACGGTGGGCCGGTAGATGGCCTTGCCGTCCTCCACCACGGTCAGGCGATCGGAGAGGGTGAAGGCCTCCCCATGGCGCACCACCATTCCCTGGATGGGGTAGTCCGGCACCCAGGAGCGCACCCGCACGTTGATGCCCATGCGGGCCAGGCAGATCTGGTTGCGGGGCCCTTCCGCGTGCTGGTAGGCCAGGGGGGGAAAGGTCTTCTCGTGGGTTCCCCAGCCCATTTCCGCGGTGGTGGTGCCTTCCTCCCGGAGCCCCTCGATGCTCCAGGTGTTGACGAACTCGTCCACCTCCTTGGGCCGGGAACTGATCTGGGTGTCCCGCTCGCTGCAGTGGATGACCTTGACCCCCAGCTTCATGGCCAGGCGGTTGAAGGTCTGGGTCCTGGCCAGGTGATCCAGTTCTTCGGCCTGGACGCCCTCTACCCGGCCCTCCTCCAGCAGCCGGGCGGCGATGTCCAGCAGCCCCTGCTTGGTCCAGTGGGAGATGAGGCCCGGGTTGGCCCCGTGTTCCACCACGGCGGTGGGGCCGGGCGCGCTCCAGCCGGCCGTCATGCGCCGAATGTTCATGTGCCGCCAATAAAGCGTCAATTCGGTCGGATGTTTGGGCCCGGCCGCGTAGGGGTCCCAAAGCTCCACGGACGTATTCAGGTACAGCACCCCGTGGTCGTGGCACCACTGCAGGATTTCGCAGCAGTCGATGTTCCAGGCCAGGTCCACCAGCAGGTCCCCGGGGCCCAGGTGGCGGCCCAGGAGGTCCCCCAGGTTCCCCGGGGTGATCCGGTCCTGGACGAAGGTGACCCCTTGCCCGGTCCATTCATGGATTGCTTGGCGCCTATCCTCGAAATCCATCACCGTAACCTGCGCCGGCGCCACCTGCAGGTGCTTGAGCAGGAGCGGCAGGGCGCAGGTTCCCACCGCGCCACAGCCCAGCATGAGGATTCGATGTTTGCATTCGGCCATCTGATGCGTTCCTTTCCTGTCCAATTCCCCGGGAACCCAGCGGATTTTAAACAGTTATGAAATCGAGTGTATTGGGTGTAGAAGTTCAATGAAACAGAAAACCTGTTCCCTATGATAACCCTTACCATTTCAATACCGACTAGGAAAATCCTTGCTCATGTCGTGAGCCACTCCTGGATGCGCCCAACCCGGTCCGGGCGGGCCCGGCCATCCGGGAGGACAGGCTTCCCAAGGGCTTGAAAAGCCTAACTCCGGGCGACGGAAAGGCGCACCGGAGGCCTTTCCCCCTGGGCCCCGGCTCCTGTTCTTGGGCTTCCTCAACCCGTAATGATAAATAGATCGTTGATGTATTCCACCAACCGATTAAATCCAGTATTGGAAGCCAGATAGACGAACAGGACCAGGAAGGCCGTCACCATCCAGAACACGAACCGAGCCGCCATGGGGGGGGTGGACATCTTGTACATCGCTGACCACCTCCATAGGAAAGTATAGGCAGGGTGGGCCGTCCCAAAGGGGCGATAAGCTTTCCCTTCTGGAGTTCCCTTGCCCGCGTGGTTCCGTTCCGAGGTCCTGCCCATCCTGGAGATCGATCTGGTCCTGTGGCTCTGGGTCTGGGTGGTGCCGACCCTGGTGCTGCGGTTTCCCCTCCTGCCCCCGGGCATCCAGGGACTGGCCCTGCCGGGCCTGGTCCTGGTGCGCCGGGAGGCGTTCACCTGGCGCCTGCTGCGCCACGAACTGGCCCACGTCCGCCAGATGCGCCGCTGGAGCCCCCTGGGGACCTGGCTGAACCAGATCTTCAACTACCTGGTGCGCCCCCTGGGCATCCTCCTGGCCCGGCGCCGCTGGCCCGGCCTGAGCGAACTCTACTTCAGCAATCCCTTGGAACGGGAAGCGTTCGCGGCCATGGACCGGGACGATCCCCTCCCGGGAACCTGGGGGGCCCGCCCGGAGTCCTGACTCAGGGAGCCAGCCGCAGTCCGCCCAGGGAACGGTACCGGCTGCCCCGGGGGGTGCGCTCGGACTGCCAAAGCTCGAACCGGTCCACCCCGAAGGTCACCGGATCCCCGGGGGCGAGGGAAATCCGCCCCAGGTCCACGGGCTCCCGGAACCTGGCCAGGGTGAGGTGGGCCTGGAAGGGCTTGGGGTCGAACGGCACGGACCGGACCTTCAAGGCTTCCCGCAGGCAGTCCGCCAGGGCGCCCAGGGCCGGCTGGGGATCGAAGCCCAGCCACAGGATCCGGGCCCGGGCCGGGCGCGGGAAGCCGCCAGTGCCGGCGCTGCGCAGGGTGAAGCCCCGGCAGGGGGCGGCGGCTTCCGCGGCCAGGTCCAGGAGCCCGGGCACCCGGACGGGATCCATGGGGCCCAGGAACGCCAGGGTCACGTGCAGGCCCTCCAGGGGCGGCAAGCGGGCCGGCCCCAGGGCCCGGCGCACCTCATCCTGGACCCGCGCGGCCAGGTCCCGCAGTCCGGGCGGGGCCGGCACGGCGAAGAACAGGGGCGATGCGGGGCCTTCAACCATGCTCTATTCTTGGATCATGCCCGAACTTCCGGAAGTGGAAACCACCCGCCTCGGCCTGGCGCCGGAACTCGAAGGCCGTGCCATCGCCTCGGTGGTCCTGCGCCGCCCGGACCTGCGCTGGCCGATCCCCGGGGAGATCGCCGCGCTGCTCCCGGGCCAGCGGATCCTGGGCCTGCGCCGGCGCGCCAAGTACCTGCTGCTGGACCTGGCGCCCGGCAGCGCCCTGCTGCACCTGGGCATGACCGGCAGCCTGCGGGTGCTGGACCGGAGCCTGCCGGCGGGCCCCCATGACCACGTGGACCTGATGCTGGATTCGGGCCAGGTGGTGCGCTTCACGGATCCCCGCAGGTTCGGCTGTCTGCTCTGGCAGCCGGCCGGGGCCCTCCATCCCCTGCTGGCCAACCTGGGCCCGGAGCCCCTGGGACCGGACTTCCACGGCGACTACCTGTTCCGCGCCAGCCGGGACCGGCGCGCCAGCGTCAAGACCATGATCATGGACCAGAGCGTGGTGGTGGGCGTGGGCAACATCTACGCCGCCGAATCCCTGTTCCAGGCGGGCATCGCCCCGGCGCGCGCGGCCGGCACCGTGTCCCGGCCGCGCTACGACCGCCTGGCCCAGGCGGTCAAGGGCATCCTGGCGCACGCCATCCAGTGCGGCGGCACCACCTTCCGGGACTTCACGCGCCCGGACGGGAGGCCCGGCTATTTCGAGCAGGAGTTGTTCGTGTACGGCCGGGAGGGCGAGCTCTGCCTGACCTGCGGGAGCCTCCTGCGGGGCAGCCGCCTGGGCAACCGCTCCACGGTCTGGTGCTCCCACTGCCAACGCTAGGAAGGTGACCATGCCCGCTTCCCCCCCGCCCTTCCGGATCCTGCTGTTCGAGCCCATCCACGAGGCCGGCGCCGGGCTCCTGCGCCGGCACGGGGAGGTGCTCCTGGCCCCGGCCCTGGACGAGGCGGCCCTGGCGGCGGCGGTGCGGGACGTGGACGCGGTGGTGGTGCGCAACCATGGGCGGGTGAGCCGCCGGGTCATCGAAGCGGCCCCGCGCCTGAAGGTCATCGGCCGGCACGGGTCCGGGCTGGACATCATCGACCTGGGCGCCGCCGCGGAGCGGGGGATCCGCGTGGTGTACACCCCCGAGGCCAACGGCGAGTCGGTGGCCGAGCATTTCGTGGCCATGGCGCTGATCCTGTCCAAGCGCCTGCTGGAGGCGGACCGGGCCCTCAGGGCGGGCCGATGGGACGTGCGCTACGAGTACTTCGGCCGGGAGATGCGCGGCAAGACCCTCGGCGTGGTGGGCTTCGGCAGGGTGGGGCGGGCCATCGCCCGGATCTGCCACCACGGCTTCGCCATGCCCGTACTCTACTGCAACCGCAGCCCCGCCCCGGCGGAGGCGGAAGCCCAGTGCGGCGCCCGGCGCGCCAGCCTGGAGGAGCTGCTGGGCCAGTCCGACTATGTGTCCCTGAACCTCCCCCTCACCCCCGAGACCCGCCACTGCATCGGCCGGGACCAGATCCGCCTGATGCGCCCCGGCTCCTACCTGGTGAACCTGGGGCGGGGCCCCCTGTGGGACGAGGCGGCGGTGCTGGAGGCCCTGGACCAGGGCCGGCTCGCCGGAGCCGGGACCGACGTGTTCGAGACGGAGCCGGCGGACCCCGCCAACCCCCTGTTCCGGCACGGGCGGTTCGTGTGCACCCCGCACATGTCCGCCCACACGGACGAGGCCATGCACCGCATGAGCCTGGTGGCCGAGGACGTGGTCGCCGTCCTCCAGGGGCGCGAGCCCCGCTGGCCGGTCCCGCCGCGTTGACATTTCCGCCCTCGCGATGGTCTCGGCGGCGCGGATGGAATGCCGCATGCCTTTCCGTCGCGAGTATATGAATAAACTTTCTCTTGAATTGGTACACTCAGAGACTAACCTTGAGCGAGGAGGCCGTTTTGTCCGCCCTGGCCGACCCTTCCCTTCCCGTGTCCTACCCCGGCGGACCCGAGGCGCTGGATCTGGCCCGGGCTGGGCTGGCTGGATTCACCCGGTTCGCGGAAGCCTGGGGGCTGTCCGGCGACCAGCAGCGGCACCTCCTCGGCGGCCTTCCCAAGGCAACGTTCTATGGCCTGCTCCGGGGCACGGTCCGCACCGTCAACCGGGACACCCTCGAACGCCTCTCCCTGCTCGCCGGTATCTGGATCGACCTGGAGATCCTGGTTCCGGACCGGGAGGCCGCCCTGGAGTGGCTGCGCCGCCCCCATCCGGATCCCCGGTTCAGCGGCGCCTCGCCCCTGGCCTGGATGCTCCAGGGCTCGATGTCGGCCCTGGTGGACGTCCGCCGCTACCTCGAGGAATGGAGGTACTCCTGGTGACCCCGCCTCAGCCAGGCCTTTTGGCCCGGACCCGGATCCTCTGGCGCCGTGCAGGACGCCTGGTGCCCGCAGTCTACCAGCCGGAAGACCTGTTTGAACGGATCCCGGACCTCGAGGACGGCAGACAGAAGGCCAGCCTGCTGCGCCTGGCGTCCCTTTCCAGCCTGGCCGGACCTGGTTCCATCGCCCTGCTGGATCCCGCCAAGATCCTGTTCGGACCGGGGGCCGGATGGATCAGCGCGTCCTTCATCCGTCCCCGCCCGGGCAGGTTTTCCACCCCCCGGCGGGGTGCTTTCTACGTGGGCGACGGGTTGGAGACCGCCATGGCCGAAGTCCGCCACCACCTCCAGGCCAGGCTTGCCCGGGAGGGGATCGGCAAAGGCATGGACCTGGACTACCGGGCCCTCAAAGTGCAGGTCCAAGGGGACCTCCACGACCTGCGCACCCGGCCGGCGGGGCGGGGACCCTGGGCCAGCCTCCTGGATCCAGACTCCTACATGGCCGGCCAGGCGTTCGCGCTGGGGCTCCGGGATGCGGGCTCCTCGGGACTGGTCTACCCGAGCGTGCGACGGCTGGAAGGTTGTTGCGCCGCGGTGTACGACCCCAATGTGCTCCGTGCCTGCCGGCACGATACCTACCTGACCTTCCGCTGGAACGGGACAAGGATCGTCCAGGTGTATGAGAAGCGCATCCTGCCGTTCCATTGAAAAGGCAGGTTCCCGAGCGTGGCGCAAAGAAACCGGAGAGGTTAGACTGGCTGCCACGACTGGTTTTTCCATGACAAACGTTGATAGCCAAGGAATTCAGACGCCTCGCGAAGCATCCTCGGAGCCGACCGACGCCCTGGCGCGGGACTTCGGGCCTAACGCCTGGCTGGCCATGGACCTGCTGGACCAGTACCGCCAGGATCCCCAGGCCCTCCCCCCCTCCTGGCGGACGTATTTCCAGGGGCGCGGCGGCCGCGCCGGTGCCCCGCCGGACGGCGCCGTGCCCGCACCCGGGCCCGCGGCCCCGGCCGCCGGCGCCGGGGCCAGCCCTCCGCCCCCCGACGGCGTGCCGTCCCTCCTGGCGGGGCCGGCCCTGCGGGTGGCCCAGAACATGGAGGCCTCCCTGGGCATCCCCACCGCCGCCTCGGTGCGGGTGATCCCGGCCCGGATCCTGGAGGAGAACCGCCGCCTGATCAACGAGCACCGGGACTCGGCGGGCCAGGGGCGGATCAGCTTCACCCACCTGGTGGCCTGGGCGCTGCTGCGGGCCCTGGAGGCCTTCCCCCGCCTGAACGACGCCTACGGAGTGGTGGACGGGAAGCCCCAGCGCCTGCGCAAGGACTCGGTGGCCCTGGGCATCGCCGTGGACCTCACCCGCAAGGACGGCTCCCGCATGCTCCTGGTGCCCAACGTCAAGGACGCCCACCGGCTGGAGTTCCCGGCCTTCCTGGAAGCCTTCGACCAGGCGGTGGGCAGGGCCCGCCGGGGGGCCAGCTCCCCGGACGACTTCCTGGGCACCACCGTCACCCTCACCAACGCCGGCGTGGCCGGCACCACCGTCTCGGCGCCCCGCCTGATGCCCGGACAGGGCCTGATCGTGGCCACCGGCGCCCTGGAGGTGCCCGCCGCCTTCCGGTCCATGCCGCTCCGGGCCCGGGCGGCCCTGGGCATCAGCAAGGTGATGGCGGTCACCTCCACCTACGACCACCGGATCATCCAGGGAGCCGAATCGGGCCAGATGCTGGCTCGCCTGGACGGGCTGCTGCAAGGGGAGGACCGGTTCTACGAAACCGTGTTCGGGGCCCTGGGGGTCGCCGTGGCGCCCCTGGCCTGGGCGGAGGACCAGACCCCGGCCCTGGGCGGCCCGGACACCGGCCGGGAGGAGATGGAGAAGCAGGCGCGACTGCTGCAGCTCATCCGCGCCTACCGGGTGCGGGGGCACCTGGTGGCCGACCTGGACCCCCTGGACAGCCCGCGCCCGGCGCCCAGGGAGCTGGAGCCTTCCGCGTACGGCCTGACCATCTGGGACCTGGACCGGGAGTTCTTCACCAACGGCCTGGCCGGCCGGGACCGGGGCACCTTGCGGGAGATCCTGGAGGTGCTGCGGGACACGTACTGCCGCACGGTGGGCGCCGAGTACATGTACATCCAGGAATTCCAGCGCCGGGAGTGGATCCAGGAGCGCATGGAGGCGTGCCGCAACCAGGCGGCCCTGGGGGCCGGAGACCGCCGCCGGATCCTGGGCAACCTGGTGCGGGCGGAGGCCTTCGAACGCTTCCTGCACACCAAGTACATCGGGCACAAGCGTTTCTCCCTGGAAGGCTGCGAAGCCCTGATCCCGCTCCTGGACCAGCTGCTCTCGGACGCGGCCCGGGCCGGCATCCGGGAGGCGGTTGTGGGCATGCCGCACCGGGGCCGGCTGAACGTGCTGGCCAACACCGTGGGCAAGCCCCTGGCCCGGATCTTCGCCGAGTTCGAGGGCAACGTGGACCCGGACTCCATCCAGGGCTCCGGGGACGTGAAGTACCACCTGGGCGCCTCGGGCACCCACCGGGCCCCGGGTGGGGAAACCCTCACCGTGACCCTGTCCCCCAACCCCAGCCACCTGGAGGCGGTGGACCCGGTGGTGGAGGGGATGGTCCGGGCCCGCCAGGACGCCGGCGGCGCCGGGGCCCGGGACAGCTTCCTGCCCATCCTCATGCACGGGGACGCCGCCTTCGCCGGGGAAGGGATCGTGGCCGAGACCCTCAACCTGGCGGAGCTGGACGGCTATTCCACCGGCGGCACGCTCCACGTGGTGGTGAACAACCAGATCGGCTTCACCACCCTGCCCCGGGACGCCCGCTCCTCCACCTACTGCACCGACGTGGCGCGCATGGTCCAGGCGCCGGTGCTGCACGTGAACGGGGACGACCCGGAGGCGGTGGTGCACGTGGCCGCCCTGGCCTTCGAATACGTGCGCCGGTTCCGCCACGACGTGGTCATCGACCTGGTGGGCTACCGGCGCTGGGGACACAACGAAGGCGACGAGCCCAGCTACACCCAGCCGCTCATGTACGCCAAGATCCGCAGCCACGCCACCGTGGGCACCCTCTACGGAGAGGCCCTGGTGCGCAAGGGGGTCCTGGACGAAGGGGAGCTGCAGGAGCTCTGGAACGCCGCCAAGGCCCAGATGGGCTCCGGGGAGCCCGCCGCCGCGCCGGCGCCGGAACCCCCGCCGCCCCAGCCTCCGCCCGCCGCCGAACCGGCCTCCGGGCTGGGACCGGCCCTGCGCGCCACCCTGGTGGCCCTGGGCTCGGCGCCGGAAGGCTTCGAGCCGCATCCCAAGCTGCTGCCGTTCCTGCGCCGGCGCCAGGAGCTGGCCGGGGGCGGGGGCCAGCTGGACTGGGCCACCGCCGAGGCCCTGGCGTTCGGAACCCTGGTGCTGGACGGCGCCTCGGTGCGCCTCTCCGGCCAGGATGCCGTCCGGGGCACCTTCAGCCAGCGCCACGCCAGCCTGTTCGACGTGCGCACCCGGGCCGAGTACGCGCCCCTGGACGCCATCGCCGTGCGCCCGGCCCGGTTCCAGGCCTTCGACAGCCTCCTGTCCGAAGCGGCGGTGCTGGGTTTCGAGTACGGCTACGCGGTGGCCAGTCCCGGAACCTTGACCTTGTGGGAGGCCCAGTTCGGGGATTTCGCCAACGGCGCGCAGGTGGTCATCGACAACTTCCTCACCTCGGCCGAGAGCAAGTGGGGGCAGGCCAGCGGGCTGGTGCTGCTGCTGCCCCACGGCCACGAGGGCCAGGGCCCGGAGCACAGCAGCGCCCGCCTGGAGCGCTTCCTCCAGCTGTGCGCCGAGGACAACCTGCGGGTGTGCGCCCCATCCACCCCGGCGTCGTACTTCCACCTGCTCCGGCGCCAGGCCCGGAACCCGGTGCGCAAGCCCTTGATCGTGCTGACTCCCAAGAGCCTGCTGCGCCACGCCCGCTGCGTGTCGCCCCTGGAGGCCCTGGAACGGGGCGGGTTCGAACCGGTGCTGGGCGACCAGGCCCCGGACCCGCAGGAGGTGCGGCGCATCGTCCTGGCGAGCGGCAAGCTCTACTACGACCTTCTGGAGGCCCGGGAAGCCGGAGGGACCGGTCCAGCGGCCCTGGTCCGGCTGGAGCAGCTGTACCCCTTCCCCGCCCAGGCCCTGGCCCGGGCCCTGGAGCCTTTCCCCCCGGACGCCGAGCTGGTCTGGGCCCAGGAGGAGCCCCGCAACCAGGGGGCCTGGCAGTATATAAGGGGTTGTTACATGGACGGCATGATGGGGGACCCCCGCCGCCTTCCCGCCTACGCCGGACGGCCGGCCGCCGCCGCCACCGCCACCGGGTCCCACCGCGCCCACCTCCAGGAACAGGCCCGGGTGGTCCGGGAGGCGCTGGGTGGGTGACCTGGCCCAGGTTTCCGAGACCATGGCCAGGGCGGTGGCGGCGTTCCAGGTGTGATCAGCGGTCTTCCAGGAAATTCAGGACACAGTCCAAGGGTAGGCGCCGGCCCTTCAGGTAGTCGTCCAGGCAGGCCAGGACCGCGCTGGAGCGGGGCCGCGCCGCCGCCTGGTCCCGGGTGAGCCAGGCGCAGTTCAAGATGACGGGGTCCTGGGGCGCCGGCTCGGCCCCTTCCGGCACCGTCCCGGCGCAGCACACCCGTGCGTAGTCGTTGCCGTTGCGGGCCCGGACCAGGTAGATGCCCACGAACGCCTGGGCTGTGAACGCCAGCCCGGTCTCCTCTTGCACCTCCCGCTCCAGGGCCTCCAGCAGGCTCTCGCCCGGGTCCACGTGGCCCGCGGGCTGGTTGAACACCCGCTCCGGATGCACCCCGTCGGTCTCCTCCACGAACAGGAAGCGCCCCTGGCGCTCGATGATGGCGGCGACGGTGAGGGACCAGCCCATGGCACAACCTCCTCCGGTAATTTAGCGCCCCTGCGGCCTGGTGGCTCCCACAACGTCCAGGCGGCTCCCGGTCTCGTGCCGGGTCACCCGCACCTGGCAGGGGATGGCCTCCTTCATCCCGTCCAGGTGGCTGATGAGCCCCACCATCCGCCCCTGGCCCAGTTCGTCCAGCACTTGCATGGCGCCGTCCAGGGCGGCGGCGTCCAGGGAGCCGAACCCTTCGTCGATGAACAGGGCGTCCAGGTCGATGCCGCCGCTGCGGTCCTGGATCACTTCGGCCAGGCCCAGGGCCAGGGCCAGGGAGGCCAGGAACTTCTCGCCGCCGGAGAGGGTGCGCACGCTGCGGGTGCCGTTGGCGTAGGCGTCGTGCACGTCGATCTCCAGCCCGGCGGACAGCCTCCGGTCGGCGGCCTCGCCCCGGCGGCGGAAGCGGTAGCGGCCCGCGGAGAGGCGCTCCAGGCGGCGGGAGGCCCTGTCCAGGACGCAGTCCAGCCACCACGCCAGGACCCAGGCGGAGAACTTGATCCGGAACTTGTTGACGCCGTCCAGCTCGTCGGCCAGGGCCCGCAGGTTGCCGCTCTCCCGGGCGAGGGCCCCGATCTGTCCCAGCAGGTCCTGGACCTGCCCCCAGCGGCGGCGGTGGTCCTTGAGGGCGTCGGCACTGCTCCGGCCCTGGGCGTCGGCCTGGGTGAAGGCGTGGTCGGCGTCCTGGAAGGCGGCCTGCAGGGCCTGCAGGTCGGGACGGGCCTTGCCCTCGAGGCTGCGGGCCAGCTCCTCCAGCAGGCCCCGGCGCCTGGCCTGCTGGTCCCGGGCGTCCTGGAGTTCCTGTTCGATGGCTTCGACCTGGTCCGGGCCGCGCTGGGCCGCGGCCTGCTCGGCGGGGGTGCGGAAGCCGTGCTGCTCCAGGGCGGCGCCCAGGGCGGCCGCGGCGGCGTCGAAGACCTGCTGGGCCTGGGCGCAACGCCTGGCCAGGTCATCCACCCGCTGCTCCTGCAGGCGGACGTCCCGGTCGGCCCGCTCCCACTCCGTGCGGGCCGCACGGATGGCCTGGTCCAGGTCCTTGATGCCCTGCTCGCGCCGCCGGTGGGCGTCCCGGGCATCCCGGTAGGCCTGCTCGGGGTCGGCCACCTGGAGGCCCAGGCTCTTCTCCAGGGCCTCCCGGCGCGCTTCGGCCTCGGTGAGGGCCTTGGCGGCGGCGTCGCGCAGGCCGCGGGCCTGGTCCCGGTCGCGCTCGGCCTTGGCCAGGGCGGACTCCAGGCCAGGGCGCGCGGCCAGCTGCGCCTGCTTCTCCTTCAGGTTGCCGGCGAGCGCGGTCTCCTGTTGCTGGTACTCCTCCAGGCTGGCGTCGTAGGCGGCGGCACCGGGCCAACCGGCCGCCTCCAGCCGGGCCTGGGCCTGGGCGCACTGGGCCTCGGCCTCCTGGAGGGCCGCGCTGGCCTGGGCCAGAGCCTGGCCGGCGTCCTGTTCCTTCCGGAGGAAGCCTTCGTCCAGCCGGGGCGGGGCCCCAAGGGCGCCGTTCTCCTCCCTGGTCCGGGCGGGGCTCGGGTGCTGGGTCGAACCGCAGACGGGACACGGGCTGCCATTGCTCAGGGCGCGGGCGAGGGCGGCGGCCATCCCGGCCTCCCGGGCCTGGCGCAGGGCTTCGATCCGGGCCGCCTCCGCCATCCGGGCGGACTGGGCGTCCTGATAGGCGTCCCGGCAGGTCTGGACCTTGGCGGCGAGGCTATGCCGGCGGGCGGGCCAGTTCCGGACCAGGGCGGCGTCGGCCCGCAGGCGGTCCAGGTTCTCCTTGCGTGGGAGGAGGGCATCCCGCCGGGACTGAAGGTCAGCCCGTTCGGCGTCCACGACGGCCAGGGCCTCGAACCGGGCCTTGGCGCCCTTGCGAGCCTCTTCCTTGGACCGCAGGTCCTGCTCGGCCTGCTCCAGGCCGGTCCTGGCCTTCCGTCCGGCCCGCCAGACCACGCCGATCTCCTGGATGTCCTTGAGGGCCTTCTCGTCCTTGGCCAGGTCGGCCTGGAGGGACTGGAGGGCGGCCTCCTGCCCGGGCAGGGCGTCGTACCCGGCCCGGAGGGCCTGGCGGCAGGCGGCGAGGGTGGCCAGCTCGCGACTGGCGTCCTGGTGCTCGGTCCCCAGCCGGTCCCAGCCCTGGCGGGCGGCCTTGTGGGCCTGGACGGCCGGCTCGCAGGCGGCGGAGCGGCGGGCGGAGCGCAGTTCCTCGGCCCTGGCTTCGCGGCCGGGCTTGCCGGCCTCGAACCGGGCCTCCTCCTGCTGGAGCTGATCCCGGCCCCGGAACTGGCCTTCCTCGCGCTGGCCGGCCTCCAGGCCCCGGCGGGCGTCGTCCCGCCCGGCCATGGCCTGGCGGCGGGCCTGTTCGGCCGTCCCGGCGGCGTCCTGCAGGCCCTGGTCCAGGGCCTCGGCCCGGGCTGCATCCAGGGGATCGCCGCCCTGGGCGGCCTGGAGCTGGGCTTGGAGCCCGGCCAGGTCCAGATCCGCCGCCCTGGCGCGCTCCTTCACCAGGCTGGTAAGGCGGTTGTGGTCCTCCACCGGGAACAGCTTCTGCAGGATGGCCTGGCGGCTGGCGGTGTCCATCTCCAGGAAATTCTGGAACTCGCCCTGGGGCAGCACCAGGATCCTGGAGAACTCGGCGTGGGTGAGGCCCAGGAGTTCCTGGACGCTGCGGTCCATGTCGCTGGAGCGGGTGGCCAGCACGTCCCAGCCGCCGGGCTTGAGGACCTTGAGGGTGTAGGCGTCCTCCTGGACCCAGCCGGCGCCCTTCTTCCTGGGGCGGGACAGGTGCGGGGCGCGGGTAGCCAGGTAGCGCCGGCCCTTCACCTCGAACTCGAACTCGGCCAGGGTGCTCTGGCCCTCGACGGCGTTCTTGGAGCGCAGCGTCTCGGGGGTGCGGGTGCCCAGCGGCCGGCCGTAGAGGGCGTAGCAGATGCCGTCGAACAGAGTGGTCTTGCCGGCGCCGGTGTCGCCGGTGATGAGGAACAGCGGGTCCAGGGCGGTGAAGTCCAGGCTGGCGGCGCGCCCGAAGTACGGGCCGAAATTCTCGAGGGTCAGGCGGATGGGTCTCACTGGAGGTCCTCCCGTCCCAGTTCCTGCACGAACTGCTCCACCAGGGCCGCCCGGCTCGCCACGCAATCGTCTTCCAGGCCGATGTCGGCGGCGAACTGGCGGAAGTCGGTGAGCAGGTCCCCGCCCCTCTGGGGGGCGGCCGGGACCGGGGCGCCCTCCCCGGCCCCCCTCCCGTCGCCGGCGTAGGCCAGGCTGCACAGGTAGCGGAAGCGCTGCTTGAGGACCTGGAAGGGGTTGGCGCCGGTCTCGGCGGCGGCCAGGGTGATCTCCACCAGGCATTCGGCATCGGCCTGGTAGCGGGGGTCCTCCACCAGGTCCCGGAAGGACCCGGACAGCCGCCGCATGGGGCGGGGGATGGCCAGGGGGACCGGCTCCACCCGGGGCGCCCCTGCGCCGTCCAGGTCCACCGAGAGCAGGGCCTTGGTGTCGTGGGCCTCGGAAAAGGAGTAGGGCAGCGGGGACCCGGAGTACCACACCCGGTCCAGGACCTTCTGGCACCGGTGCAGGTGGCCCAGGGCGGCGTAGTCGAAGCCGTCGAACAGGCCCGGGTCCACTTCGGTGGCGGTGCCCACCAGGACCCGCTCCGAGTCGGACGGGCGTCCCCCCCGGGTGAAGCAGTGGGCCACCGCCACCTGGGCGGCGCAGCGGTCCTGGCCGGGGCGGATGCGCTCCAGGGCCAGGGCCAGGGTCTCGGCCTGGGTGCGCAGGGCGGGCTCGCCCGCCTCCGGGCCGCCGTCCAGGTCGCCGGCCCAGAGGAAGGGCACCAGCCACGCCTGCAGGCGCTCGCCCTTCGGGTTGCGCAGTTCCACCGGGCGCTCCAAGTCCTCCGCCCCGCCCCGCACGTGGATGCCCGCCAGGGCCAGCGCGTCGGCGGCGTAGGCGATGCGGGCGGCCGAGTCGTGGTTGCCGGCGATGGCCAGCAGGGGCAACGCCGGGCAGGCGGCGCGCAGGTCCCGCAGGAAACCGCTCCACAACCGCACCGCCCCCTCCGAGGCCAGGCTGCGGTCGAACAGGTCGCCGCTGATGACCAGGGCGTCGTAGCCGACGGCGCGGCAGCAGTCCACCACCTGGCCCAGGACCTGGCGCTGGTCCTCCAGCAGGGAGTAGTCGTACAGGATCCGTCCCAGGTGCCAGTCGGAGGTGTGGAGAATGCGCATGGACCCTACCTTACCCGGGGATGGCGCCGGACCGGGCCATTTCCCGGTAGTAGTCCAGCACCAGGCCGTTCACCAGGTGGTCCTCGTCCGGGTAGGCCAGGTAGAGGGGCAGGCTGACGATGCGGTTGGCGAGGCTCAGGGGGCCCAGGCGGAAAGGGGAGAAGAGGCGGTCGGGCACAAGGTTCTCCGGGGAATGAACCATGGTACGCCCGGAACCGTGACGCATCGGCTCGATCGTGTTCCGATCGGGCGCCCGCAGGTTCCTTTCGCCGGGTGGGGTGTCACGGCCGTATGGCATTCACCCGAAGTTCGTAATTGCGCACCAGAGGCTCCATGTTCACCAGGAATTCCTTGTCCCTCGGCAGGTCGTGGGTGCGCCGGACATCCTGGCCGGCGTAAGCCTTGATGGCGTCCAGGCTTTCCCAGTAGGAGATCACCTGGAATTCCACGAACTCATCCCCCGCGGGCCCCCCGTCCACCCGCATGAGCTGGTAGCCGAGGTTGCCTTTTATGGTCGGGAACTTCTGGATGGCGGCCGCCAGGTATTGCTCGTATTCATCGGCCTTGGCGCGGGGCGTGGTGCCGTGCCACACCCGCGCGATGACCCGTTGTCCCGGCCTGGACGCCATGGCCAGCAAGCCATTGGCGTCTGTTTGGGCCGGCCACGCCGGCGTGCCGGCGAGCATTCCGAGACTGAGAGCCACTACGCAGGAAAAATCCAGGAAGCGCATCGCGAACCTCCTCTCGCCCCATGGACCCAAACATGCTTCCCGCCTGGCCGGCTGGCCATGGCACGGGCGGACAACCTTGCTGCGATTAAGGACATAACGAGCAAAAAAGAGAAACAACGCCTTGCCTGGAACGTCGTCGAAGGTCGGACACTGCATTAAAATCGCATGAAAATGATGTATAAATCTTATTAAAAATTTAAAAAACGTAAAAGAATGGCGAGACTCTCTGTCCGAATCGGCAAAAAACTTTATATTATCTTCATCCCTCTTTTCACCCAGGCGCAACCACCGTCCGCCCGATCCCGGCGCAGCGTCTGTCCATTCCAGCCAGTCCTGCTTATTTACTGCCCTCTTGACCCCTTCTTTATTCCTGGAGGTGCCGCATGCTGCCCCAGATCAATACCGGCAACACCGGGTTCATGATCCTGTGCGCCAGCCTGGTCATGCTCATGACCCCTGGCCTGGCCTTCTTCTATGGCGGCCTGGTGCACCGCCGCAACGTGCTGGGCATCATGATCCAGAGCTACGTGTCCATGGGCTGGACCACCGTGCTGTGGTGCGCCTTCGGCTACTCCATGTGCTTCGGCCCCACCGTGGGCGGCATCATCGGCAATCCCTTCACCCACGCCTTCATGCGCGGGATCAACCTGCACACTCTCTGGCAGGGCAATGTCGCCCTGGGCATCCCCACGTTCGTGCACGTGGCCTACCAGATGATGTTCGCCATCATCACCCCGGCCCTGATCACCGGCGCCTTCGCCAACCGGGTGACCTTCAAGGCCTACATGTGGTTCCTGACCGCCTGGCTGATCTTCGTGTACTTCCCGTTCGTCCACATGGTCTGGTCCCCCCAGGGCCTGCTGGCCCGGTGGGGCGTGCTGGACTTCGCCGGCGGCATCGTGGTGCACAACACCGCCGGGCTGGCGGCCCTGGCCTCGGTGCTCTTCGTGGGCCGGCGCAGGGACGTCGAGGTCGTTCCCCACAGCATCCCCCTGGTGGCCCTGGGCACCGGCCTGCTGTGGTTCGGCTGGTACGGCTTCAACGCCGGCAGCGAGTTCCAGGTGGACTCGGTGACCACCTCGGCCTTCGTCAACACGGACTTCTCCGCCTCCTTCGCCGCGGTCACCTGGCTGGTGGTGGAATGGCTCAACCACCGGCAACCCAAGTTCCTCGGCCTGCTCACCGGCGCCGTGGCCGGGCTGGCCACCATCACTCCCGCGGCCGGCTATGTCTCCCCGGCCATCGCCGCGCTCATCGGGGTGATCGCCGGCGTGGTCTGCTACTACGCCGTCGCCCTCAAGAACAGCCTGGGCTGGGACGACGCCCTGGATGTGTGGGGGGTGCACGGGGTGGGCGGATTCGTCGGCATCGTCCTCCTGGGCCTGTTCGCCGACAGGGCCTGGAACCCCAACGTGGTCACCAACGGCCTGCTCGCCGGCGGCGGCTTCAGCTTCTTCGGCAAGCAGCTGGCGGCGGTGGCGGTCTCTTCCGTCTGGGCCTTCGTCTTCACCTACGGCATGCTGTGGATCATCAACCGCATCACCCCGGTGAAGGTGGGCGAGGGGGTGGAGGAGCAGGGCCTGGACATGGGCCTGCACGGGGAGCAGGCCTACACGGGCACTCTGTAGGACCTTGCCTCCGGAGTAGAATGGGGGATGCAATAACTGTCAATCGGGAGGAGGCCTCATGTGCGGTCCCGTTGTCCGTCTATTTAAGGGAATGATGCTGGTCATTAGCATTTTTCCCATTCTTGGGGCACAAGGGGCAGTTCCATCCCCCAGCCCTCCAGTCGGAAATGTTGCGACTGTCAACGGCCGAAAGATGTATTACGAACAGTACGGACAAGGGCGAATTTTGGTCCTCCTACCCGGCGGTCTTGCCACCATTCAACGTAACTATGAGAATCAGATTCCTGTTCTCTCCGCTGCTCATCAGGTGATCGCAATCGAGCAAGTTGGCCATGGCCACACCCCGGATGCGAACATCGAATGGTCATACCCGCAAATGGCGGACGATACGGCTGCCCTGCTGGGCATCCTGAAAGTCCAGAACGCGGATCTGATCGGCCATAGCGACGGAGCCATTCTGGCTTTGCTGGTGGCACGGCGACATCCAGAGCTTGTGCGCCGCCTGGTGATTTCGGGTGCGAACACTCGCCTCGTCGGCATGACGCCTGAGGAAGCGAAGGAGATCCAGGCATCAAGCCCCGAACAACTGGCGGAAAAACTTGGACCTGACAGAAAAGCAGCGTATCTGGCCGTGTCGCCTGACGGGCCATCGCATTGGCCCATGGCGGCAAAGAAAATCTGGAACCTGTGGATTACGCCCATCATCCTTGAAAAAGAAGACCTCCTGGCGATCAAAGCACCTGCGCTGGTCGTTTGCGGCGACCGGGACATCATCCCTATCCAACATACCCTGGAGATCTTCAACACCTTGCCGAATGCCCAGCTCCTGGTCATTCCTGGATGTGGCCATCTGACCTTCACGAGGGCAGCTAATACGCTCAACCCCATCATGCTGAAATTCATCGATGCGCCTTGAGCCGGGTCATCGAAGCGTTTCTTTAATCCACTTTGATCATCCCCAAACTCTACCAATGAGCCCTAGCGCGGCTGCCCGTAGTAGGCGTGCTTCCCGTGCTTGCGCAGGAAATGCTTGTCCAGGAGCTGCCCGGACATGCGCTCCGGCGTCCCGGCCACCCTGGACAGAAGGGCGATGCGCGCCACCTCCTCCAGGACCACGGCGTTCTCCACCGCCTCCATCGGGCCCTCGCCCCAGGTGAAGGGCCCATGGCTGCGCACCAGCACCGCGGGCATGGCGGCCGGGTCGAGGCCCCGGGTGCGGAAGGTTTCGGCGATCACCCGCCCGGTCTCCAGCTCGTAGGCGCCGGCGATCTCCTCCGGGGTCAGGGCCCGGGTGCACGGCACGTCCCCGTAGAAGTGGTCGGCGTGGGTGGTGCCTTCCGCGGGCAGGTCCAGCCCGGCCTGGGCCCAGGCGGTGGCGTGGGCGGAATGGGTGTGCACCACTCCGCCCAGTTCCGGGAAGGCCCGGAACAGGGCCAGGTGGGTGGCCAGGTCGGAGGAGGGCTTCAGCCCCCCGCCCACCTGGCGGCCGTCCAGGTCCACCACCGACAGGTCCGCCTCGGTGAGAGCGGCGTACTCCACCCCCGAAGGCTTGATGACCACCAGGCCCCGCTCCCGGTCGATGCCGGAGGCGTTGCCCCAGGTGAACAGGGCCAGCCCGTGCCGGGGCAGGCTCAGGTTGGCCTGGAGCACCACGGTCCTGAGCGATTCGAAGTTCATGCCAGACCTCCTTCCGCCATGCGGGCCAGGACCCACTGCCGGGCCCGGGCGGCCTCGCCCACCGGGTCCGCCTTGCCGCCGGTCCACATCTCCACCAGGAAGCAGCCCCGGTAGCGCTGGGCCGCAAGGGCCCGGAAGGCGGCCACGAAATCCACGCAGCCGGCTCCGAAGGGGACGTCCCGGAACTGGCCGGGGCGGTCCGCCGTCACCGCCAGGGCGTCCTTGACGTGGACCGCCGCGATGCGCCCGGCCCCGGCCGCCAGCTCACGGGGCACATCGTTGCCCCAGGCGGACAGGTTGCCCAGGTCCGGGTAGACCTGGAACCAGGGGCTGCGGATGCGCTCGGCGTAGGCCAGCCACTTGGTGATGCTGTTCACCAGGGGGGTGTCCATGATCTCCATGGCCAGGACCACCTGGGCCCGGGCCGCCAGGTCTTCCCCCCAGCTCAGCCCATCCTCGAACCGGGCCCGGCTGTCCGGGGTGGACGGCTCATAGTAGACGTCGTAGCCCGCCAGCTGGATGGTGCGGATGCCGGTCTCGGCGGCCAGTTCCACGGCGCCGCGCAGGATGCTCCGGGCGCGCCGGCGCACGGCGGGATCGGCGCTGCCCAGGGGGAAGCGCCGGTGGCCCGAGAGGCAGATGGACCGGACCGGCACCCCGGTGGCCCGGACCGCCTCCACCAGGGCCCGGCGCTCCCGGGCAGGCCAGGCGGTGCGGGCCAGCCGGGCGTCGGATTCGTCGATGGACATTTCCAGGTAGTCGTAGCCGGCCCGCCGCGCGGCCTCCAGCAGGCCTGGCCAGGCCAGGCCCGGGGGCAGCGCCTTCTCGTAGATCCCCAGGGTCGGGCGGCGGCGTGGGGCCATGCTGGACCTCCGGCGGCGGTGTCAGGGTTGGACGCAATAGAGGGCGGCTTCGGCCTTCTCCCGGTTGGCGGCCACCAGGAGGTCCCGGCCCGGCAGGTGGACCACGGCCACGTTGCTGGGGCCCACGCCCTCCTCGATGAGCTGCGCTTCCAGCTTCAGGGGGCCGGTGCCCGCGGCCTCCAGGCAGAACAGCTGCTGCCGGCCCCGCCGGCATCCGCCGATGAACACCGGGCGCCCGGCCAGGGTCGCGGCCACCGCCACGTGGTAGAACTCGGACACCTCCGGGTGCTCGTAGACCTTCCGGAAACCCCCCTCCGCTTCCTGGTAGACCCGGAAGTGGCTGCCGTGGAACGGTTCGATGGTGGCGAACTCCAGCCGTCCGTCACCGTCGATGTCGATGGCGGCGATCTCGCTGACCGGCCAGTCCATGAGCTGGGTGACGGTCCAGTCGGCGCCCGGGTGGGCCGGCGGGGCCACTTCGAAGGCGCCCTGGGCGCAGCCCACCAGGCCCGAGGCCGAACCGGCCCGCTCCAGCCGGCTGTAGCCGTGGTTCTGGGTCAGCCCGGTGCGCAGGGGGCGCACCAGGAGGGGCCCCTCGGGGGTGAACTCCCCCACCCACAGCTGGCCGGGATCGGACCAGTCGTCCCGGGACTGCTTGGTGGTGGCGAGGGTGCAGCCCAGGAAGTAGGTCCGGCCCCCCGCCTGGAGCAGGTCGAAGCGGTGGATGTAGGGCAGCGCCAGCCGGTCGGCGACCGTGTAGCCGCCTTCCGGCAGGGGCCGGACATGGACCACCTTGGCCTCCTCCCACTGGTACATGCGGAAGAACTTCTGCACCGCCAGGAACTCGCCGTTGGTGCCGGGGATGGGGACCATGGCCATGGTCCCCCCCGGGCCCGGCCAGACCGTGTGGCCCTCCGTGAAGTCCGGCCCGGTCCAGGCCAGGCAGGGGCCTTCCCCCTCGGTGGCGAGCAGGATCCGGGTCTGGCCGTCCACGACGATGCTCGCCGCGGCGTAACAGCGTTCCAGGTGGGCCAGAGTGCGTTTGGGGAAATTCATGATTGGAGTATAAATCAATTTGATTGACAACGAAACCAGAAACGATCAGAAAGAATCATTTTGTTGTTTTGGGGCCCCGGACCCTAGAATGGATCATTCAAACCGTTCACACCCCGGGGTCACCATGACGGCCATCCTCACCCTCGACGTGGGAACCACCCGCCTGAAGGCCATGCTCTGGGATCCGGGAGGGCACATCCGGCACCGGGAGGAGCGGGACATCCTGCCCCGTTTCCTCGAGGACGGCCGGGTGGAGCAGGACCCCGCCGCCTGGCCGGCGCTCCTGCCCGAGGTCCTGGCCGCCTGCGCCGGCGCCGCCCGGGACCGGGGGCTGGCTCCGGCCGGGCTGGCGGTCACCGCCTCCCGGTCCTCGGTGATCCCGGTGGACCGCCGGGGTGAGCCGCTGCACCCCGCCATCATGTGGCAGGACCGCCGCACCGCGGCCCTGGCCCAGGCCATGGCGGACTGCGACGCCTGGACCTACCCCCGCACCGGGATCCGCATCTCGCCGGTGTTCTCGGCCCTGAAGATGACCTGGCTGCGCCGGCACCGCCCGGACCTCTGGAGCCGCACCCACAAGCTCCTGGGCATCCAGGACTGGCTGCTGTTCCAGCTCACCGGCCGCTACGTCACCGACCACAGCCTGGCCTGCCGCACCGGCCTGCTGGCCCTGGAGGAGCGCCGCTGGGACCCGGACCTGCTGGCGCTGTACCAGGTGGAGCCGGGGCTTCTGTGCGACCTGGTGCCCCCGGGCAGCGTGGTGGGCGGCCTGGTCCCGGACCTGGCCGCCCGGGCCGGGCTGCCGTCCGGGCTGCCGGTGATCACCGCCGGGGGCGACCAGCAGTGCGCCGCCCTGGGCATGGGCCTGTTCTCCGGCCGGCGGGCGGTGGCCAACACCGGCACGGGCTCCTACCTCCTGGGCCACGTCGACCGGCCGGCCCTGGACCCGGACATGCACCTGGCCTGCAACGTCTCGGCCCTGCCCGGGGCCTACCTGGTGGAGGCCGCGGTGCTCACCACCGGGACGGTCTACCGCTGGCTCCGGGACATCCTCGGCGGCGCCGGCGGACCGGGTTTCGACGCCCTCAACGCCGAGGCGGAGCAGGCCCCGCCCGGGGCTGGGGGGCTCCTGTTCCTGCCCCATTTCCAGGGCAGTGGCGCGCCCCACTGGGACCCGGACGCCCGGGGCGCGTTCTACGGCCTGACCCTGGGCACCGCCCGGGCCGACCTGGTGCGGGCGGTGCTGGAGGGCATCGCCGCGGCCATGGCCGATGGCCTCGACGGGGTGGAGCGCCGCTGCGGCCAGGCGGACTCCGTGTCGGTGGCCGGGGGCCTCACCCGGTCCGGCCTGTTCTGCCGGATCCAGAGCGACACCTTCGGCCGCCCCGTGGTCCGGTTCGCCCAGGATGAGGCCACCTCCCTGGGTGCCTGGATCGCCGGGGCCGCCGCCCTGGGGCTGGCGTCCAGCTATCCGGCGGCGTTCGCCCGGGCCACCGAGGGCGGCGCCGCCACCACCTGGGCCCCGGACCCGGCCGGCCAGGAGACCTGCCAGAACAACCGCCGGCGTTCCCGGGCGCTCTTCCAGGCCCTGGCCGTACCATCCTTGCGGGAGGGAGCCCGATGACCCACGGAGCGCAGGCCCCGGCGGACGACCCCAGGCCCGTGCCGGTGTCCAACTACCGCCACCGCAAGATCCTGGAGCTGCTGTACCGGTCCAAGTCGGTGTCCGCCGAGGCCCTGGCGGCCGAGTTCGGCGTGTCCCGGATCACCATCCGGCGCGACCTGGACGCCCTGGCCGGGCACAAGCTGCTGGAGCGGACCCGGGGCGGCGCGGTGGCGCTGTCCAGCCCCCGCCTGGAGGCGCTGTTCGAGGAGAAGGACCACACCGCCAAGCACGAGAAGGCGTGCATCGGCCGCTACGTGGCCGCCCTGATCGGCGAGCACGAGACCGTCTTCATCAACGGCGGCTCCACCACCCTGGAGGTGATCCGCCACCTGGGCGACCGCCAGGTCCGGGTGGTGACCAACAACGCCGCCTGCCTGTTCCTGGACCTGGACCCGCAGCTGGAGCTGATCCTCCTGGGGGGGGGAGTACCGCCCCCACTCCCGCTCCCTGGTAGGGGAGCTGACTGTGGCCGGGCTGCACTCGATCTTCTCCAGCGCCACCGTCCTGGGCATCAACGGGGTGAGCCTCAAGGGCTGCACCACCGCCGTGCAGCCGGAGACCAGCGTGAACCGCGCCATGATCGAGAACTCCAGCGGCCGGGTGATCGTCGCCGCCGACCACACCAAGCTGAACACCGTCTCCAGCTTCCTCACCTGCCCCCTGGCCAAGGTCGACCTCCTGGTCACCGACTGGCTGGCCCCGGCCGCCTTCTGCCAGGAACTGGAGCAGGCCGGGCTGCGGGTGGTGCGGGTGCCGGAGGAGTGACGGTGCCTGGCCCGTCGTGGTCCGACCGGGCGCCCGCAGGTTCGTTTCGTCGGGTGGGGAGCGCGGGTCAGCCAGGTACCTTGGGGGCGCGCCCCGCGCTCCCCGCCCAACGAAACGGAATGACCCCTTCCGGTGGCTGGAGGCGGGATGCCTCCAGCGTTCCAGGAAGAACGGATTTGTTCAATATGATCGAATATTTAAAAAAAATTTGCAAAATGATCGTTTTGATCTATCCTGATGGGCAAAGATCCCCATCACGATAGACCCGGGTCCGCGCCCGGACCGGAGGCGAGCATGGCCAAGGTTGATGAAGTCAGCCGCGAATCGTGGATCCTGGGCACGTTCCCCGAGTGGGGCACCTGGCTGAACGAGGAGATCGAGCAGGAGGCGGTGGCTCCGGGCAGCTTCGCCATGTGGTGGCTGGGATGCACCGGGATCTGGCTGAAGACCGCCGAAAACACCAACCTGGCCATCGACTTCTGGGTGGGGACCGGCAAGCGCACCGGGCGCAACGCGCTCATGACCCCCGGCCACCAGATGCAGCGCATGGCCGGCGTGCGCAAGCTGCAGCCCAACCTCCGCAACTCGGTGATGCCCCTGGACCCGTTCGCCGTCCGCGCCGTCGACGCGGTGCTGGCCACCCACGACCACAACGACCACATCGACGTGAACGTGGCCGCCGCGGTGCTCAAGAACGCCGGCCCCCAGGTCCCCTTCATCGGCCCCCGGGCCTGCGTGGACCTGTGGCGGGGCTGGGGCGTGCCGGAATCCCGCTGCGTGGTCCTGGCCCCCGGGCAGAGCGTCCGGGTCAAGGACGTGGAGATCGTCGCCCTGGAGTCGTTCGACCGCACCGCCCTGATCACCGCCAAGCCGGGCACCACCCTGCGCGGCCAGCCGGTGCGGGACATGGACGTCATGGCCCTCAACTACCTGGTCAAGACCTCCGGGGGCAGCCTCTACCACTCGGGCGACTCCCACTACTCCAACTACTACGTCCGCCACGGCAAGGACCACCGGATCGACGTGGCCCTGGCCTCGTTCGGCGAGAACCCCCCGGGGATCACCGACAAGATGACGGCGGTGGACGTGCTGCGCATGGCCGAGGCGCTGCGGGCCAAGGTGGTGATCCCAGTCCACCACGACATCTGGACCAACTTCCAGGCCGACCCCCGGGAGATCGAGGTGCTCTGGCGCATGCGCAAGGACCGCCTGGACTATCGGTTCCGGCCGTTCCTCTGGGAAGTGGGCGGCAAGTACGTGTATCCCGGCGACCGGGAGAAGCTGGCCTACCACCATCCGCGGGGCTTCGAGGACGCCTTCGAGGGGGAGCACGACCTGCCCTACCTGTCCTTCCTGTGAACGGACCAGAACCCGAACAATTTGATTGTGTACGTTGCCGTAAACGATCATTATGATTGCAAACCTCTAGCCGCAACCACGTGGGAATTCTCCGAAGGAGGATGGGATGGCACTGAAGACATGGAAGGCAATCCTCACCGCCCTGTGCGTCACCGCCGGCGGGGCGGCGCTGCAGGCCCAGCCCCGCTACAAGCTCGGCTATCTGCCCAGCACCATCGGCCAAGCCCTGACCCAGGCCTGGAAGGGGGGCATCGAGCGGACCTTGAAGGGGCATCCCGAGATCGCCATGCAGGCCCTGGACGCCCAGATGAAGGCCGAGATCCAGGTGACCATGATGGACGACTTCATCAACCAGGGCTACAACGCCATCATCATCCAGCCCATCGACGCCGCCGCCCTCACCGCCAGCGTGCGCAAGGCCGAGCAGAAGGGCATCTTCGTCGTCACCCTGAACACGGACACCCTGCTGCCCCACTCGGCCTGCGTGACCATGGACGACTACCGGGCCGGCGAGATGGTCGGGGAGAACCTGGGCAAGTCCCTCAAGGGCCAGGGCAACGTGGCCATCATCCAGTCGCCCCCGGGCGCCCAGGCCGGCATCGACCGGGAGAAGGGGTTCCGGGCCGTCATGGGCAAGGAGTTCCCGGGCATCCGCATCGTCGGCGCCCAGAACGGCCTGTGGAACAAGGACAAGGCCATCGAGGTGATGAACAGCTTCCTGCAGGTGAACCAGAAGCTGGACGGGATCTTCGCGGTCAACGACAACATGGCCGAAGGGGCCATGCTGGCCGCGGAATCCGCCGGCCGCCTGGGCCAGGTCCAGATCTGGGGCTTCAACGGCCAGAAGAGCACCCTGGCGCTCATCGAGCAGGGCAAGATCACCGGCACCGCCTACACCAACGCCTACAACCAGGGCGCCACCGCGGCCAAGTGCGCCATCGACCTGCTCACCGGAGCCAGGAAGAAGGGCGCCCAGACCGATTACGTCCGCATCCCGCCGTTCGCGGCGACCAAGGGGACCGTGGCCCAGATCAAGCCTGAGGACCGCTGGTAATCGCACCCTCCCGCCCCGGCGGGGGAGGCATCGCCCGGAGGCGCACCCGTGTCCATCACTGTGCTGCGAAGACTGATCCTGATCGGCCTGATGGCGGCCATCGGGGCGGCCCTGGCCGTCGCCACGCCCACGTTCCTGACCCTGGACAACCTCATGACCCTGCTCCAGGAGGCGGCCCAGACCGGCATCGTGGCGGTGGGCTTCACCCTGGTGATGATCACCGCCGGCATCGACATGTCGGTGGGGGCGGTGATCGCCATCACCGCCATGGTGTGCGCCAACTTCCTGGAGCACACCCACCTGCCCGCGGCCGTGTTCATCCCGGTGGCGCTGGCGGGCGGCTGCCTGGCGGGCGCCTTCAACGGCTACTTCATCACCCGCTTCCGACTCCCGGAGTTCATCGTCACCCTGGCCACCCGCGGGCTGCTCTCGGGCCTGGCCCTGATCGTGGCGGTGAAGGACCCGGAAGGCTTCGTCAAGAACGTGTTCATCCAGGACGAGGGCTTCCTCAAGCTCGGGGGCACGGTGGGGCCGGTCTACCTCATCGTGGTCGTGTTCTTCGTCCTGGCCCTGGCCACCCAGCTGTTCCTGAAGCGGACCCGGGCCGGGACCAACGTCTACGCCGCCGGGGCCAACCCGGCGGCGGCCCGCCTGTCCGGGATCAACACCGGCCGGACCCTGATCGGCGTCTACATGTTCTCGGGCTTCTGCGCCGCCCTGGCGGCGGTGTTCATGTGCGCCCGGATGATGACCGCCATGCCGGACTTCGGCATCGGCTCCGAGATGGACGTGATCGCCGCGGTGGTGATCGGCGGCACCCCGTTCACCGGGGGCGTGGGCGACATCTGGGGCACGGTGATCGGCACCCTGTTCCTGGCCCTGGTCAAGAACGGCATCCTCAAGCTGGGCATGTCGCCCTACATCCAGCCCATTGTCATCGGCGGCATCATCGTCCTGGTGGTGGTGGTGGACGTCTGGTACAAGACCCTCGCCGAGGCGGTGGCGGCCCGCAGGGGCCGGCGCCAGCGGGCTGGGTCCGGGGAGGAAGCATGAGCGCCCCGGCCGAAGGCTCCCTGCTGCTGGAGTGCGCGGGCATCGACAAGTCCTACGGGGGGCCCCAGGTCCTCACCGGGGTGGACTTCTCCCTGCGCCGGGGCGAGGTGCACGCCCTGGTGGGCGAGAACGGGGCCGGCAAGTCCACCCTGATCAAGATCATCACCGGGGTCACCCCCCGGAACGCCGGCACCATGGTCTTCGACGGCCGCGCCATCCCCCTGGACCACGGCAAGAAGGCCGCCCAGGAGCTGGGCATCGCGGTGATCTACCAGGAGCTGAGCCTGATCCACGGCATGACCGTGGCCCAGAACATCTTCCTCACCAAGGAGCCGCGCTGGCCGGGGCTGCCGGTCATCGACATCAAGAAGATGAACCGCATGGCCCAGGAGCTCATCGACCGCTACGGCTTCCGGCTCAAGGCCACCGACGTGATCGACCGGCTCTCCATCGGCCAGCGGCAGACGGTGGAGATCCTCAAGGCCCTGTCCGCCAAGGCCTCGCTGATGATCATGGACGAGCCGACCAGCTCCCTGACCTCGGCCGAGAGCGCCCAGCTGTTCGAGATCATCGCCATGCTCAAGGACCGGGGCATCACCGTGCTGTACATCTCCCACCGCATGGAGGAGGTCTACCAGCTCTCGGACCGGGTCACGGTGCTCCGGGACGGGCGCAAGGTGGCGGTGCTGGAGAAGGAGCAGATCAGCCCGGCGGAGATCATCCGCCTGATGATCGGCCGCGTCCTCACCGAGCGCGAGTCCCACCACCGGCTGGCCCGCAAGGACGGGGACGTGGTGCTGGAGGTGGCGGGCCTGTGCTCCCACGGCAAGCTCAAGGACATCTCCCTCCAGGTCCGCCGGGGGGAAGTCCTGGGGCTCGGCGGCCTGGTGGGCTCCGGACGCACCGAACTGGTGCGGGCCATCTACGGCATCGACCGCTACGAGCGCGGCCGCATCACCTTCCTGGGCCGGCCGCTGGTGCCCGACGTGCGCCGCGCCATCGCCCTGGGCTTCGGCTTCGTGCCCGAGGAGCGCCGGCTCCAGGGCATCCTTGGCGAGCTGTCGATCCTCGACAACATCGGCATCGCCAGCCTGGACGCCACCACCGGCCGGGGCGGACTGGTCCGCCGGAGCCGGGAGCTTGAGCGGGCCGGCCAGGCCATCGTCATGCTCAACGTCAAGCCGCCCGATCCCGAGCACAAGGTGGGCAACCTCTCCGGCGGCAACCAGCAGAAGGTGGTGGTGGGCAAGTGGCTGATCCGCGACCTGCGCCTGCTGATCATCGACGAGCCCACGGTGGGCATCGACATCGGCGCCAAGGAGGAGATCTACCAGATCATCCGGCGCCTGGCCGACGACGGCGTGGCGGTGATCGTGGTGTCCTCCGACCTGCCGGAGCTGACCCGGCTCTCGGACCGCATCCTGGTGCTGCGCAAGGGGCGGATCGTCAAGGAATTCTCCGAAGGGGTGGTCACCGAGGAGGACGTCCTCATGGCCTCCAGCGGAATCGTGCCGGAGGCGGTGCCATGAGCCGCGATACGTCCATGCTGCGCCGGTGGCTTGCCAGCTCCCGTCTGCTGCTGATCCTGCTCCTGCTGATGGGGGTGCTGTCCCTGGTCTCGAACCGCTTCCTGACCCTGGAGAACCTCACCAACGTGCTGTGGTCCGTGTGCCTGATCGGCATCATGTGCTCGGGGGCCATCTACTCCCCCATCACCGGCGGGATCGACCTGTCGGTGGCCTCCATCGCCGCCCTGGCCGGGATCATCGCCAACGCCCTGATGAACGGGGCCGGGCTCAACTGGATCCTCGCCCTGGTCCTGACCCTGGCCTGCGGCGCGCTGATCGGGCTGGTGAACGGCATCGTCACCACCCGGTTCCGGGTGCCCGCCTTCATCGTCACCATGGCCGCCAAGACCTACCTGTTCGGCCTGGCCATGTACATCTCCAAGGGCGACCAGATCACCATCATGCAGCCCAGGCCGTTCCTGGCCATCGGCATCGGCAAGCTGCTGGGCGTGCCGATCCCCATCTACATCATGCTGGCCCTGACCGCCGCCAGCCACGTGGTGCTCAAGCACACCGCCTTCGGCCGCCGGGCCATCGCCGTGGGGGCCAACGAGGTCACCGCCAGGCTGTCCGGGGTGGACCCGGACCGGACCCGCAACCTGGTATACGTGATCTCCGCGGTGACCGCCACCATCGCCGGGATCGTCATGGCCTCCCTCACCCAGCAGGCGTACGCCATGAACGCCGGCGGCTACGAGCTGGACGTCATCACCGCCCTGGTGGTGGGCGGCACCAGCCTGCTGGGGGGCAAGGGCTCGGTGGTGGGGGCGCTGATCGGCGCGGTGCTGGTGGGGTTCATCAACAACGGGCTGAACCTGCTCAACATGCCTTCCTCCTACCACCCCCTGGCCACCGGCGTGGTGATCCTGCTGGCGCTGATCCTGAACGAGGGCCTGACCCTGCCCCGGGCCATCCGCAACTGGGCCGCCTCCCGGGGGGCGGTCAGGCGGTAGCCCTCCGTTCCGGGGCGGGCGTGTCCCGATCGTCGCCCTGGTCGCCGCCGCCCGTTCGCTTGCGCGATCTGGCGGCGGCGGGTTTGATCCGGGGCCCGCTTGGGTGGGGGCTACTGCCAGGTGTACTGCTGGACGGTGTAGGCGGTCCAAGCGATGGTGGAAGGTGTGGTCGTGGTGTCAAGCACGGGCCGCACCCAGATCTGGTCCAGGCTGAAGGTGTTCTGGGCAGGGGGTACCAGCAGGGTGGCCCAATCGCCTGACGGCACGGGGATGATGTAGGTGAAGGTGTTGCTGGAGCTCGTGTAGCTGGCCGAGGAGACGACCGTCTGGAGATCACCCGAGTAGAGCAGGGTGACGGTCACCGGGCTGGAGACGGCGGAGGCGAAATTGAACCAGGGGTTCAGGCAGGTCACGCCCATGGTGCCGGAGCCGGCGCCGCCATCCACGTAGGCCGTGGTGATGACCGAGGTGCGCAACTGCTCGGGCTCGAGCACCAGCTGGTACACCTGCCAGGAGCCGGAGACCACGTCCCAATACAGGCCCGCATGGCCGGTGACGGGCAGCATGGCGGTCTGGGAGGCGGTGAAGACCGAAACCAGGTCCGCGACGGCGGTGTCGGCGCCGGAGGGAAGGCCGAAGTACCACCAGGTGAAGGCGTTGGTGGTATCGCTGGCATTCTGGTAGTAGTTCCAGACCCGGGGAGCCATATCGCCGATGCCGCAGGTAAGGCCGAACGCCATGGGCGGGGGAGCGGCCGCCATGAGGGGGAAGCCGAAGGTGACGCCGGTGGGGGTGGCGGAGCCAATGAACCCTTCGTCATAGGCCGATTCCACGTTGACTGAGGCGGCGTTGCCGGTCGTGCTGTTCAGCACCACGTCCACCCGGCAGCCGCGCCAGATGTCGGCGAGGTAACCGGTGCCGGTGCCCATGGTGACGCTGGTGTGGAAGGTCCAGACGGTACTGGCGTCCACGGTCACGGTCTGGAGGGTCCAGCCATGGTTCCTGGCGGTGGCGGTGACGGCCGGGGCATAGATCTTGAAACTGTTGCTGCCGGGCATGACCCTGCGGACCAGGCCCTCGGGGGTCCAGGTGGGGAGGGTGGAGGCGCTGGCGGCATAGAACACGCGGCGGGCGTAGAGGGTCCCATCGGCGTTGAGGTTGGCGCCCACCAGGGCGTAGACGTTGTCGACGATGCCGGTGGAGCTGCCCGCGGCCTGGGTATCGGCATCCCAGTAGACGGTGTTGGCGTCCACTTCATACGTGAAGGTATTGCTGGACGCATCGGTGATGGCAAAGCTGGCCGGCGTGGTCGTGGTGGCCGCGGTCACCGCGGTCACCTGGCCCAGCTTGCGGGTGAACTGCAGGTCCTTCACATGGGCGGGAAGGGCCCTGTGCCGCACCTGGAGGTCGAGGACGACCTCCGTAACACCGCCGAGAGTCGTCTCGACGATGGAGAGAGGATCGCTCAGGTCGAAGTCCCCCATGAGCGTCGTCGTTCCAGTCGTGGATACCTCGAAGGCGGGAGACAGGGCCACGTTGATGGTGCCGCTGCCCTTCACGGTGATGTTCGTGGAGGGGATGGTGAAGCCGCTGTCGTCCACCAGGGTCATGGTGGAAGGGTTGGTGTTGATCACGAACTGGAGAGTGGAGTAGGTGCCGGCCGGCACCGGGACGCTGCCCAGGAGCGTAGCCACTTGGCTGAGGTCCACCAGGTTCACCAGGGTGGGTGTGCTGCTGGTCGAGCCCGAGGGCGGCCAGATCGGAGTGGGGGTCTGGGAGCCCTGGGGAATCAGGCTGGCGGACACGAGCTGCACCGACACTTCCTGCCAGCTGTCGGAAGGGGCGTCCGTGATGGCCAGGTTGACGTTGGGGGTGCCGGCGGGCGTGACGCCCGCGCTGGAGCCGCCACCGCCGCCGCATCCGAATAGGAGGGCAAGCGCGGCGAGGCCACTCGTGAAGGCCACTGATCGGATGAAACGGGAACAATCCATATGACCTCCTGCAGGGAGAACGGCGTTAAGCCTTAATGAAGTCATGGATTTAAGCTGCGACTTTAGCTATCTGTCGCCATTGTCCACGGAATGCTCCCCGTCAGGATAGGACCAAAAGCGGGAAGGTAAAGTGTACAGATCGTCACTTCCCATGGGGTACAGGGGGCCGTTGTCCATCCGGACCGCTATCAGGAGCGTTCAGAATAAATAATTTAATAATTTAAAATATCACCTGACAGAGCGGCTTCCTGGAGATACCAAGAGCAGGGAAATCCGGGCCATGCCTCCGTTCATGGTGCCTTTCGCAATTTTTCATCGTTTTCGCGCTCGACTACGGTGAAAAATGCTCCGGCCGGGCCAGTAGATTCTTATTCATCCGTGCGTCGCACCTTGACTGTGTCAATGGCCCCGTGGGCTGTCCGTCCAGCCAATGAAGACACCCGGTGAGTGGGGAGCCCTGCGCATGGAAGCCATCCTGACGGCCGACGAGATCCGCAAGGCGCACGAGCGCATCCGGCCGCACATCCGGCACACGCCCCTGCTCCGGGCCGAACGGCTGGACGAGCGGCTGGGCTGCCAGGCCCTCCTCAAACCGGAGATGTTCCAGGTCACCGGCTCGTTCAAGGCGCGGGGCGCCCTGAGCAAGGCCCTGCTCCTCCGGCCGGAGGAGAAGGAGCGCGGGCTGATCGCCTCCTCGTCGGGGAACCATGCCCAGGCGCTGGCGTATGCGGGCCGGCTGGTCCGCGCCAAGGCCATCCTGGTGGTGCCCCACGACGCCTCGAAAGCGAAAATCGACCGGACCCGGGCCCTGGGCGCGCAGGTGATCCAGTTCGAAGGGGAGCAGGCCGCCCGCTGGGCCTTCGTGGACGAACTGATCGAAAGCCGGCGCTACACCATGGTGCACGCCAGCGAAGACCCGGCGGTGATGGCTGGACAGGGCACCATCGCCCTGGAAGTCCTGGAGGATGCCCCCGACATCGACACCATCGTGGTGCCGCTGGGCGGCGGCGGCCTCCTGTCGGGGATCGCGGCGGCGGTCAAGGGCATCGCCCCCCGCATCCGGGTGGTGGGCGTGGAGCCCGCCCTGGCTCCGAAGTATTACGTGAGCCGGCAGCAGGGGCAGCCCACCAGGGTCCCGGCGGGCCCCTCCATCGCCGATGGCGTGAAGGAGGAGCTTACCGGCCCCAACGCCTACGCCTGCATCGAGCGCTGGGTCGACGAACTGGCGGTGGTCGACGAGCGGTACATCCAGGAAGGCCTGCGGCTGCTGGCGCAGGAGGCCAAACTGTTCGCTGAGGGGGCGGCGGCGGTGGGGATCGGGGCCGTCCTCTCCGGGCAACTCCAGGTGCCGCCTTCGGCCAAGGTATGTTTCGTGCTGAGCGGCGGCAACTGGGATATGGAGAAGTTCATCTCTGCCTGCAATCGGACCTGACCGGGAAAGGAGCCGTCCATGAAGACGCTGCTGCTCAAGAAAGAGGAAGTGCGCGGCCTGATCACCATGAAGGAAGTGATCGGCGTGGTGGAGGAGGCGTACCGGGCCTTCAGCTCCGGCCAGGTGCTCCAGCCCGGGTACATGGGCATCCATCTCCCCGCGCCCCGCGGCGAGATGGATTTCAAGGCCGGCTACTACCGGTCCAACGAGGTGATCTCCCTGAAGGCCTCCTCCGGGGGGTTCGGGGAGAATCCGCAAGCCTTCGGCCTGCCCACCGGCATGGGGACCATCCTGCTGTTCGACGCCAGGACCTGCGCCCTGGTCTGCGTCATGGACGGAAGCCTGATCACCGGCCTGCGCACCGGAGCGGCGGGGGCGGTGTCCGTCAAGGCCCTGGCGCGCAAGGATGCCCGGCGGATCACCTCCATCGGCAACGGCAACCAGGCGCGGATGCAGATCCGGGCCATCGCGGAGGTCCAGCCGATCGAAGCGGTCCACGCCTGGGACGAGAACCCGGAGGCGTCGGCGCAGTTCAAGGCCGACCTGGAAGGCGAGTCCAGGATCCCGGTGCGGGTGGCGGGCTCCAAGCGGGAGGCCGTGGAGCAGGCCGACATCCTGATCACCACCACCCGGGGCAAGGGCTCGCTGGTGGAGGCCGGCTGGGTCAAGCCCGGCACCCACATCATCGCCATCGGCACCGACCAGCTGGGCAAGCAGGAGCTGGATCCCGAGGTGTTCCGCCACGCGAAGATCGTGAACGACTCCATCGAGCAGTGCGTCCAGAAGGGCGAGACCTGGCATCCCCTGGACCGGAACATCATCACCAGGGACGACATCCACGGCGAGATCGGCCAGATCCTGCTGGGGGAGAAGCCCGGGCGGGAGAACGACGGAGAGATCACGATCTTCGACTCCACCGGGATGGCCATCCAGGACAACACCACCGCGAACCGGATCTACCGGAACGCCGTGCAGCGCGGGGTGGGAACCCCTTTCGAGTTCTTCCAGTAGCTGCGCGGCGGCTATCCGGCGATCCCGTCCAGTTCCGCCAGGGCCTGGGCGGGCAGCGCCAGCCGGGCGGCGGCCAGGTTTTCGCGCAGGTGGGCCAAGGACGAGGTGCCGGGGATCAGCAGGAGGTTGGGCGACCGGTGCAGCAGCCACGCCAGGGCCGCCTGCATGGGCGTGACGCCCAGCCGCCCCGCCACGGCGGACAGGGTGGCCGACTGCAGCGGGGTGAACCCGCCCAGGGGGAAGAACGGCACATACGGGATGCCCTGCCGGGCCAGGTCGTCGATCAGGCCGTCATCGTGGCGGTAGGCCACGTTGTAGTTGTTCTGCACGCACACCACCTCGGTGATCGCCTGCGCCTCGGCCACCTGGGCGGCCGTGACGTTGCTCACCCCGATGTGCCGGACCAGCCCCTGGCGCTTGAGTTCGGCCAGCACCGTCACCGGCTCGGCGATGGACCCCTCCGCGGTGCCGTGGCCCGTCCCCATCACCCGGTAGTTGACGATGTCGAGCACGTCCAGGCCCAGGTTGCGCAGATTGTCGTGGACCCCGGCGGCCAGTTCCCGAGGCGAGATGGCCGGCTGCCAGGACCGGTCAGCCGGCCGGCGTCCCCCCAGCTTGGTGACGATCACCAGCCCCGCCGGGTAGGGGTGCAGGGCCCGCCGGATGATCTGGTTGGTGACGTGCGGCCCGTAATAGTCGCTGGTGTCGATATGGTTCACTCCGGCCGCGATCGCTTCGCGCAGGACCGCGACAGCCCCTTCCGGATCCGTGGGCGGCCCCCACACGCCGGGGCCCGCCAGTCGCATCGCGCCGTAGCCCATCCGCCGGACGGTCAAGGCGGTGCCGGGGAACGTGAACGGCCCGCCCAGTGCGCTTTCATGGCTGGTCATGGTCATCTCCTTGCCCGTTCCGAGCCCTCGGCGTTACCTTCGCCTGCCCGCCGCGACGTGTCAACGGTTCCCCGGGGGGATCTCGCCAAGCCATGGCATGCCTGGTTGTTCCTTCATGGACTGGCTGTGCCAGCGGTCCGCCTTGGCCGTTTCGAACCTCTTCGCGGAAGCCCAAGGTTGAATTATTCTGGACAGGCCATTCGAGTCCTTAATCCATGCGCTAATGTCCGACCTTGACCCATCGGGTGAACCATGCGACCAATCAAAAGGTTATTAGCTGTCGTATTATTTTTGGCGCTAATCCTGGCGGTTTTTCAATTATCTGGACTCAGGGAACATTTCAATCTTGGATTTTTGCAACAAAAAATAAGTGAAAATAAAATCAGCGGTTTAATCATTTTTATTTTACTTTTTTCTCTGGGCAACTTGATCCAGATTCCAGGCTGGGTATTTCTTGCTGCTGCGGTCCTGACCTTGGGCCGGATTTGGGGGGCTGCCGCTACTTATGTTGCCGCTACCATTTCCTGCATCATTACGTATTTAATCATCAGATTCATTGGTGGTGATGCCTTGCGGCAGGTAAAAAATAAAATTGCCATCAGATTACTCGATAAATTGGATTCCCACCCGGTCTGGAATGTGCTCTTGTTGAGAACGCTGTTCCAGACCGTCCCGGCACTGAATTATGCCCTCGCTGTGTCAGGGATAAAATTCAGGGATTACCTTATTGGAACCATGCTGGGGCTTCCCTTGCCGATTCTGGTGTATTGTACATTTTTTGATTATATGAAAAAAATATTCAAGCTGGGTTGAAAAAGGTGGCTCAATGTCCTGGCTACGGGACGGTTCGGTGGTAGATGCCGGACCAAACCGTCCCGGGCGCCCGCTCCGGGAAGAGATTGGCCAGCAAAGACTGGCCGCTCCAGCGGGTGTTATGTTTTGCTGATTGCATCCCTGGAGGCCCCATGATTCTGGTCGTGAACTGCGTACTGTCGGAAGACCTCGCCCAGGGGTTCGAGCAATCGATGGCCTGGAGCCTGGAAGGCTGCGGGGTCGCAGCCCGGGTGGTGCGCTGGACCGGACTGCCGGATCTTGGCGACCCCTCGGTCTATTCCCACCTGATCCTCTCCGGCTCGGAGGCCTCGGTCACCGAGGAGCAGGCCTGGGAGCAGGCCCTGGGTGACCTGGTGCGCCAGTTCGTGGCCGCCCGCAAGCCGGTGCTGGGCATCTGCTATGGCCACCAGTTCCTGGCCAAGACCTTGGCCGGCCCGGGCCACGTGCGCCGGGCCGCCAGGTCCGAAGTGGGGTTCCTGGACCTGGCCCTTGCGCCCAACCCTCTGTTCCACGGCTTGGAGCAGCCCCTGGTGATGGTCACCCACAACGACGAGGCGTTCGACCTTCCGGAGGCGTTCGAGGTGCTGGCCTCCAGCCCGGACTGCTCCGTGCACGCCTTCCAGGTACCCGGGGCCTGCCCGTGTGGGGAACCCAGTTCCACCCGGAGTGCGATGCCCAGCATGGGGAACAGATCTGGAGAGAACTGTTCAGCAGCACCCCGGAGCAGGTTCCCCCACCGCCGCGGCAGCCGGAGCGATTGGAGCAGAACCGGCAACTGTTCCGCAATTTCGTGGCCGCCGGGTACCAGGAAGCGGATCCGAAGGTCCGCGAAGCCTGCCTGGGGCTGTGAGCCGGATGGCTCCGGTGGCGGAAATCCTCGAGTCCTTGCGCCGGTGCGTGGGGAACGAGCATGTGCTGGATTCCGACCTGGACCGCTTCGGCTACTCGTACGATTCCTCGTTCCTGCCCATGGAGCCGCGGCACCGGCCCGACCTGGTGGTGCGGCCCCGGACTTGCGAGCAGGTGTCCGCGGTCATGGCCATCGCCCACCAGCACGGGATCCCGGTCACCCCCCGGGGCGCCGCCAGCGGCCGCACGGGCGGTTCGGTGCCCTTGCGGGGGGGCATCGCCCTGGCGCTGGACCGCATGAACTCGATCCTCGAACTGGACGAAGCCAACCTGACGGTGACGGCCGAACCCGGAGTGCGCACCATCGACCTGTACGACCACTGTGCCGCCCGGGGGCTGTTCTACCCGCCCGACCCGGCCAGCTGGAAGTTCTGCACCCTCGGCGGCAACGTGGCGGAGAACGCCGGCGGCATGAGGACGGTCAGGTACGGGGTGACCCGGAACTACGTCAAGGGCCTGCAGGTGGTCCTGGCCGACGGGGCGGTCCTGGAGACCGGCGGCAAGGCCGTCAGGAACATCACCGGCTACGACCTGACCAGCCTGTTCACCGGCTCCGAGGGCACCCTGGGCATCATCACCCGGGTCCTGCTGCGGCTGATCGCCATGCCCAAGGCCAGGACCGTGGCGCGGATCCTGTTCGCGTCCCTGGATGACGGCTGCGCCACGGTCCAGCGCCTGCTCCAGGAGGGCATGGTCCCCTCCATCGCCGAGATCATGGACCACATCTGCCTGGAAGCGGTGGCCCGGCACCGCAGGCTGGACCTGCCCGAAGCCGCCAGGGCCTGCGTGCTCATCGAAGTGGACGGCGAGGACGCCACCGCCCTGGCCGCGCAGACCGCGCGCATCCGTGCCGTGGCGGCCGAGTGCGGCAGCCTGGAGTTCCGGGAGGCCCGGGACCGGGCCGAAGTGGACGACTTGTGGGCGGTGCGCCGCAGCCTGAGCCAGGCCCTCATCGCCCTCGCCCCGGACCGGCTGGGGGAGGACATCTCGGTGCCCCGGGGCGCCTTCCCGGAGGTGGTGCGGCGGATCGAGGCCATTTCCCGCCGGCATGGCCTGCTCATTCCCATCTTCGGCCACGCCGGGGACGGCAACCTGCATCCCGGGGTGTTGTGCGACCTGGCCACCCCTGGGGAGCATGAGCGGGTGGAACGGGTGGTGAGTGAGATCTTCGACGCCGCCCTGGCCCTGGGTGGCACCCTGACCGGCGAGCACGGGGTGGGCGTCACCAAGCGCCCGTACCTGGCCCGGGCCCTGGGGGAGCCGGGCGTCGCCGCCCTGCGGGCGGTGAAGGGAGCCCTGGACCCCACAGGCATCCTCAACCCGGGGAAGATGTGGTGAGCCGTCCGCAGCCGGGAACCGCCCGCGAATGGGGCCATACTTGAGACATCCCTTCCCCATCCCCTCGGCCTGAACCGGAGGAATTCCATGCTCGGTGCGGATCTGCTGGTCCAGATGCTGATCAACTACGGAGTCGAAGTGGTCTTCGGCGTGCCCGGGGACACCAGCGTGCCGTACTACGAGGCGCTGCAGCGGCGGGCCGGGGACATCCGCCACGTGCTGGCCCGGGACGAGCGTTCGGCGGGGTCCATGGCCGACGCCTACGCGCGGCTGGGCGACAAGCCGGCGGTGTTCGACTGCCCGTCGGGGGCGGGGGCGCTGGCACTCGCTGCCGCCCCTGGCGGAAGCCAACGGGTCGTCGCTGCCGGTGATCCTGCTCACCCTGGACCTGCCGCTGGCGAGCGAGGGGCGGGGGGCGCTCACGGAGCTGGACACCGCCCGGCTGTTCGAACCGGTGACCAAGATGTCGGTGCAGGTCAAGGCCGTGCACAAGCTGCCGGAGACCATCCGCCGGGCCTTCCGGGCGGCCTGCACGGGCCGGCCGGGGGCGGTGCACCTGCAGATCCCCAAGGACGTGCTGACGGCGGAGCTCGATCCCGCCACCGTGTCGCTGCACGCCGAGCCGGAGTGCCGCACCTTCCCGGCCTACCGGGCCGGCGCGGCGCCGGGGCTGGTTCAGGAGCTGTACGGGCTGCTGGCGGCGTCCCGCCAGCCCCTGATCGTGGCCGGAGGCGGGGTGAACCGGTCCCGGGCCGGCGCGGTGCTGGCGGAACTGGCCACCCGGCTGGACGTGCCGGTGGTCTGCACCCTCACCGGGCAGGGGGCGCTGCCCGGGGACCATCCGCTGGCCATGGGCGTCATCGGCGACAACGGCTTCCACCCCCATGCCAACCGCGCCCTGGAGGAGGCCGACCTGGTGCTCTTCGTGGGCTCCCGGGTGGGGTCGGTGGTGACGTCGGACTGGACCTTCCCCAGCAGGACCCTGCACCGGCGCGTCGCCCAGATCGACATCGACCCCGGGCACCTGGGCAACACCTTCGAGAACCTGCTGGCCATCGCCGGCGATGCCAGGGTGGTCCTGGGCCAGATGCTGGAGGGCGTGCCGGCGGGGCTGGACCCGGCCCGCTGGCGGGACTGGGTGCGCCGCCTGGGCCAGGACCGCGCCCGCTTCTGGGACCACGCCGGGCGGGTGATGGGCCTGGACGACGTGCCCCTGCGCCCGGAGCGGGTGATGGGGGAGTTCAACCGCAGCCTCCAGCGGCACGGGCGGGCCGTGCACCTGCTGGCCGATCCCGGCACCCCCACCCCCTACCTGTCGCGCTTCCTGCGCCTGGGGGACCTCTCCGCGGACTTCGTCATCCCGCGCGCCTTCGGCGCCCTGGGCGTGGCGCTGCCGGCGGCGGTCGGCGCCTGGCAGGCCGACCCGGCCAGGCGCCCGGTGGCGATGTTCGGGGACGGCTCCTTCAACATGGCGGTGGGCGAACTGGAGACCCTGGTGCGGCTGGAGGTGCCGGCAGTGCTGATGCTGTTCAACAACGCCTGCTTCGGCTGGGTCAAGGGGCTGCACCGCCTGCGCGGGCACGAGGCGTGCTTCGGCGTGGACTTCCTGCCGCCGCGGGGGCAGGCCATCGCCGAGGCGTTCGGGCTCAGGGCCTGGACCGTGGAGACGCCGGCCCAGCTGGCCGCGGCCCTGGATGCGGCGTTCGACTGCCAGGGGCCCTGCCTGCTGGACATCCATGTGGAGTCCATGGCCGACCGCCTCCCGCCGGTATATTCCTGGCAGAGGAAGGCGGGAGAGGATCCGCTGGCCCTGGAACCGCGGGATGCCGGCTATCCAAGGAGATCGCCGGCACTGCGGTGAGCCTGGCCGACATCTGCCTTGAGCCAACCTCGAGCCGCAACCTGGTGGTTTGCGCAGCCCAGTCGCGGGGGCCTTTTCAGCCCGCTTGCGCAGGGCGCTGAAATCGAGGGGCAAGGCCTGGACAAGCCTGCGGACACCGAACGCCCGGGTCAGAGTGACGGCAGGCGGGGGCCGTTCCTGGCTCGCTCGAATTGAACGGGACGGTCATTCATTTCGTATAACCCTGGCCAAAATGAATTCAAATTTTTTCATACAGGCCTTTTATTTAAAAGGTTTAACGGGTTGGCCCCGAAAATGCGTGTAGAACTCGTCCAAGAGTCCCTCATCGGGTCGCGTTCTGGAACCCTTCATCCAGTTGGACCCATCCCTGTGGCCTGGAAGTGTCCGGCCATGAGGGCCAGCGCATTTCTCGGCCTGCTTCCTGGACCCCTCAGGGTTCCAGCCCCGTTGATCCAGCTTTCGCCACCGACGCCATGAATTCCAAACCATTGCCCCCGAAAGGCCACAAGGACCCTCCGCCATGCGCTATTCCACTCTGTACGTCCCTGCCCTGGTCGTGACCTCCACCGCGCTGGCCCTGGTGGGCGCGCTGCCAGTCCAGGCCTCCGACATGGACCGCAAGACCGAGACCTCCGCCATGGAATCCTACAATTTCAAGACCTACCTGAAGGATGACGCCATCATGGTCTACTCCTCCGCGGGCGTGGTCACCTTGACCGGCACGGTGGCCCAGGAGGACCACAAGTCCCTGGCGCGGGAAACGGTTGCGGGCCTGCCTGGGGTGAAGAGCGTGATCAACCTGCTCACGGTGTCCGGAGCGCAGCCCGAAGAGCGCTCGGACCGCTGGATCACCATGAAAGTGAAGATGGCGCTGACCTTCCACAAGAACGTCAGCGCCACGGCGACCGACGTGCAGTCCCGGAATGGCGTCGTGACCCTGTCGGGCAACGTCGACAGCGAAGCTGACAAGCTCCTTACCGCCGAATATGCCATGGATGTGGAGGGAGTCACCGGGGTCCGCAACGACCTGGCGGTCACCACCGTGCCGCCGGCGCACGAGGCGCTCGGGGAGAAGGTCGATGATGCATCCATCACCGCCCAGATCAAGACCACCCTGCTCTTCCGCAAGTCCACCCACACCATGACCACCCATGTGACGACCCGCGAAGGGGTGGTGACCTTGCGCGGGAAGGCCCGGAGCAACGAGGAAAAAAACCTGGTGACCCGGATCGCCGAGGACATCAAGGGCGTGAAGCAAGTGGACAATCGCATGACCCTGCGCCAGTCCTGATGAAGGTCCCGGGGGCACCCCCGGGTCATCCGGACTTCGCGCCCATTCCCAAGGAGGTCCCCCATGCTCTGGACCATCGCAGTCGTTCTAGTCGTGCTCTGGGCACTGGGCCTGGTCAGCGCCTACACCATGGGCGGTTTCATCCACGTCCTGCTGGTGCTCGCCATCATCATCGTCATCATCCGGGTCATCCAGGGCCGGAAAGTCCTCTGATCCCCGAATGATCCTGATGCAAGTCGCCTGCCTGCGCCGACCGCAGGCAAACCCCAAACCAACCTTGATAGGAGAAAAGACCGTGGACAACGAGAACCCTTCCTGCACGGGCCGGGCGATGCTCGCCTTCCTTGCTGGCGCCGCCTTCGGCGCGGTGGTAATGGCCCTGGCCTCCCCCAAGTCCGGTCCAGAATGGCGCGGCGACCTGAAGTCCCTTGCCCGCCGTGCCAGACGCAGGGCCGGCGGCCTGGTGGAAGATGCCGGTGCCGCGTTGGACGAAATGAAATCGCGCACCGTCCAGGCCACCAACGATCTCAAGCGCGGGGTCGCCGATTCCATGGACGACCTGCGGGGCGGCACCGCCTCCAGGAACACCGGGATGTAGTTCGGCTGCCGGTCTGGTACGATTCACCCTCCGGATGATGGAGAAGTCAGGCCTGTGCCCGGCGAAAAAAAAATGAATCCTCCCGACCGAGTCATCCATCCGATCTACGGCCTGCTGCCCACGGAGGTGGCAGGCTTCGAGCCGCTGGCGGAGCTGGCCTTGGACCTGCGCTGGTCGTGGAACCATGGCGCCGACGACCTTTGGCACCAGCTGGATCCGGTGCTCTGGGAACTCACCCGCAACCCCTGGGTGGTCCTGCAGACCGTCGCGCGGGATCGGCTCGAGCAGGTGCTGGCCGACCCGGCTTTCCGCAACAAGGTGGACGATCTGCTGCGTGCCAAGCGGGAGGCCGAGAAGGCGCCGGCGTGGTTCCAGCAGCAGCATCCCCAGGCGCCGCTCACCGGCGTCGCCTATTTCAGCCTGGAATTCATGCTGAGCGAAGCGCTGCCGATCTATTCCGGCGGGCTCGGCAATGTGGCCGGCGACCAGCTCAAAGCCTGCAGCGACCTGGGCGTCCCGGTCATCGGCGTGGGCCTGCTCTACCAGCAGGGCTATTTCCGCCAGGAGATCGACCGGGACGGCGCCCAGCAGGCGCTCTATCCCTTCAACGACCCCGGCCAGCTGCCGATCACGCCCGTGCGCCAAGCCAACGGCGAATGGCTGCGGCTGAAGATCGCCCTGCCCGGCTACGCAGTATGGCTGCGCGTCTGGCAGGTGCAAGTAGGCCGGGTGAAGCTGTACCTGCTGGACAGCAACGATCCGGCGAACTTCCCCGCCCATCGCGGGATCACCAGCGAGCTCTATGGCGGGGGCAGCGACTTGCGGCTCAAGCAGGAACTGCTGCTGGGCATCGGCGGCTGGCGGATGGTGGCCGCCCTGGGCCTCCATCCGGAAGTCTGCCACCTCAACGAGGGGCATGCGGCCTTCGCCGTGCTGGAGCGTGCGCGCGGGTACATGCAGGAGGCGGGGCAACCGTTCGAAGCCGCCCTGGCCGTGACCCGGGCCGGCAACCTGTTCACCACCCACACCGCGGTGGCCGCGGGGTTCGACCGGTTCGCGCCGGCGCTGATCGACCAGTACCTCGGCGGCTATGCCCGGGAGAAACTGGGGATTCCCCTCCAAGCTTTGCTGGCCTTGGGCCGCCAGAACCCCGACGACGGGGCGGAGCCCTTCAACATGGCCTACCTGGCCATCAGGGGCAGCGGCTCAGTGAACGGCGTGAGCCGCCTGCACGGCCAGGTCAGCCGCCGCCTCTTCGGCCCCCTGTTCCCGCAATGGCCGGCGGCTGAAGTGCCAGTCGGCCATGTCACCAACGGGGTCCACATGCCCACCTGGGACTCGGCCCCGGCCGATGCGCTCTGGACGGAAGCGTGCGGCCAGGACCGCTGGCTGGGGACCATGGAATCCCTGGAACAGGACATCCAGCGCATTCCCGACGCCCGGCTCTGGGAATTCCGCGCCGCCACCACCCTGGCGCTCGTCACCTACGCCCGGGAACGCCTGTCCAGGCAATTGGCCGGCTCCGGCGCTCCGGAGCGGGAGGTGGAGCAGGCGCGCACCCTGTTCGATCCCGACATCCTGACCCTGGGCTTCGCCCGCCGCTTCGCCGCCTACAAGCGGCCCAACCTGCTGCTGCACGATCCGGAGCGGCTGCTTCGGCTGCTGGCCGATCCACGGCGGCCGGTCCAGCTCATCATGGCCGGCAAGGCCCACCCGGCGGACCTGGACGGGCAGGCCCTGATCCAGGAATGGACCCGCTTCATCCGCCGGCCGGAAGTCCGGCCCCACGTGGTCTTCCTCAGCGACTACGACATGCGGCTGACCGAACAGCTGGTGCAGGGCGTGGACGTCTGGCTGAACACCCCGCGCCGGCCCTGGGAGGCCTGCGGCACCAGCGGCATGAAGGTGCTGGTGAATGGCGGCATCAACCTGTCCGAGCTGGACGGCTGGTGGGCCGAAGCCTACAGCCCCGAACTGGGCTGGGCCCTGGGCGACGGCCTGGAACATGGCGAGGATCCGGACTGGGACGCGGCCGAAGCCGTGGCCCTGTACGAGCGGCTGGAGCGGGAGGTGGTCCCGGACTTCTATACCCGCGACCCCCAGGGCATCCCCACCGCCTGGACCGCGCGCATGCGGGAAAGCATGGCCCGGTTGACCCCGCGCTTCTCCGCCAACCGCACGGTGCGGGAATACACCGAGCAGCACTACCTGCCCAACGCCGCCGCCTACCTGGCGCGCAGCGCCGGCCAGGGCGCCTGGGGCCGGCAGATGGTGGACTGGCGGCGAGCCGTCGACCAGGAGTGGGCCAAGCTGCACTTCGGCGCCTGCAAGGTCGAGACGACCGGCCAGCAGCATCGGTTCGAGGTCCAGGTCCATCTCGGCCAGCTCGAGCCGGACAGCGTGGCCGTCGAGGTTTTTGCCGACGGCGTCGCCGGCGGCGCTCCGGCTCGCTGGGCCATGAAGCAGGTGCGCCCCCTGGTGGGTGCCGCGGGCGGTTACCTCTATGAAGTGGCCGTGCCAGCGGACCGGCCAGCGGGGGATTTCACCGTGCGCCTGCTGCCGCACCGCGAAGGTGTGGCGATCCCCCTGGAATGCCCCCGTATCCGGTGGCAGCGATGAAACCGTTGACCAGGACCACCTGTTCCTCCACCCTCGCGGAACTCGCCCGGTTCGGCCTGCCTGAGGACTGACCCATGCCCACGACCACGCTCGACCCGGAATTGCTGCAGCGGATGGACGCCTATTGGCGCGCGGCCAACTACCTGTCCGTGGGGCAGATCTATCTCCGCGACAATCCCATGCTGAAGCGGCCCCTGGCGGCCGCGGACGTGAAGCACATGCTGCTGGGGCATTGGGGCACGACCCCCGGCCAGAACTTCATCTACGCGCACCTGAACCGGGTCATCACGAAATACGATCTCGACATGATCTATGTCTCCGGGCCCGGCCACGGGGGCCCCGCGGTCGTCGGCAACACCTACCTTGAAGGCAGCTACAGCGAGGTCTACCCCGACATCAGCCAGGACGAGGCGGGGCTGCGCAGGCTCTTCACCCAGTTCTCGTTTCCCGGCGGCATTCCAAGCCACGCCTCGCCGGAGTGCCCGGGCTCCATCCACGAGGGCGGCGAATTGGGCTATTCCCTGAGCCATTCGTTCGGGGCGGTGTTCGACAACCCCGAGCTCATCGTCGCCTGCGTGGTCGGCGACGGGGAGGCGGAGACCGGGCCGCTGGCCACGGCCTGGCACTCCAACAAGTTCCTCAATCCCGCCAGCGACGGCGCCGTGCTGCCGATCCTCCACCTCAACGGCTACAAGATCTCCAACCCGACCGTGCTGGCCCGCATCACCCGCGAGGAACTGGACCAGCTGCTCCGCGGCTACGGCTGGACCCCCATCTACGTGGCCGGCCACGAGCCGGCATTGATGCACGAGGCCATGGCCGCGGCCCTGGACACGGCAGTGGAGCGGATCCGCGAGATCCAGCAGGACGCCCGCGGGCGCGGCGACGGCACGCGGCCGCGCTGGCCCATGATCGTGCTCGAATCACCCAAAGGCTGGACCGGGCCGAAATGGGTCGATGGCCTGGAGGTTGAAGGCACGTTCCGGGCCCACCAGGTTCCCCTCTCCGACCCCCGTACCCATCCCGAACACCTCCAGCAGCTGGAGGCGTGGCTCCGGAGTTACCGGCCCGGCGAGCTGTTCGACGGCGCCGGCCGCCTGCGCCCGGAACTGGCCGCCCTGGCGCCCAGGGGCCAGCGGCGCATGGGCGCCAACCCCCACGCCAACGGCGGCATCCTGCTGCGCGACCTGCGGCTGCCGGATTTCCGCGACTACGCGGTCGATCTCCCAGCCCCCGGGACGCGTGGCATCGGCGACACCCACGTGCTCGGCGGGTTCCTGCGCGACGTGGCCAAGCTGAACGAGGAGCAGCGCAACTTCCGGGTCTTCGGCCCGGACGAAACCCTCTCCAACGGCCTCGAGACCCTCTTCCAGGCCACCTCGCGCCAGTGGGACGCCGCCATCCTGGCCAATGACGAAGGGCTCGCGCCCGCCGGGCGGATGATGGAAATGCTCAGCGAACACCAATGCCAAGGCTGGCTGGAAGGCTACCTGCTCACCGGGCGGCATGGTCTCTTCAACTGTTACGAGGCGTTCATTCATATCGTCGACTCCATGTTCAACCAGCACGCCAAGTGGCTGAAGGTCACCAGCCACCTGCCCTGGCGGCGGCCGATCGCCTCCCTGAACTACCTGCTCGCCTCCCACGTCTGGCGCCAGGACCACAACGGATTCACCCACCAGGACCCCGGGTTCATCGACCATGTGCTGAACAAGAAGGCCGAGATCGTGCGGGTCTACCTGCCTCCGGACGCGAACTGCCTGCTGTCGGTGATGGACCACTGCCTGCGCAGCCGCCACTACGTCAACGTGGTGATCGCCGGCAAGCACCCGGCGCCCCAGTGGCTGACCATGGACGAGGCGGTCGAGCACTGCACCAAGGGCATCGGCATCTGGCAGTGGGCCAGCAACGACCAGGACGTCGCTCCCGACCTGGTCATGGCCTGCTGCGGCGATGTGCCGACCCTGGAGGCCCTGGCCGCCGTCTCCATCCTGCGCGAGCACATGCCCGACCTGCGGATCCGCGTGGTCAACGTGGTCGACCTCATGAAGCTGCAGCCCCGGAGTGAACACCCGCACGGGTTGAGTGACCAGGATTTCGACGACCTGTTCACCCGGGACAAGCCGGTGATCTTCGCCTTCCACGCCTACCCATGGCTGATCCACCGGCTGACCTACCGCCGGGCCAACCACAGCAATATCCACGTCCGCGGCTACAAAGAAGAAGGCACCATCACCACCCCGTTCGACATGACGGTGCTGAACGACCTGGACCGGTTCCACCTGGCGATGGACGCCATCGACCGCCTGCCCCAGACCGGCTATCCGGGCACCCGTCTGAAGCTGCAGCTCAAGGACAAGCTCATCGAGCACAAGCTATACATCAACAAGCACGGCCAGGACCTGCCGGAAATCCGGGACTGGACCTGGAATACCGCCCTTTGATTGGTTCCTCAAACCACCCTCAAAGGAGGATTCTCCCAGTATGGATCGTGCCTGGCCTGGGCTCGATCGTCTCGGCGGGCTCAGGAGTGGCCTTGGGGCGGGAATCATGGTCAGGCTGGTGCTTCTGATTGTGCTTGGGGTCCTGCTTGGGATCCGGGTTGTGCTTGGATTCGTGCCTGGAGATGTCATCCACTTTCCTCGAGGCGGAACAGGGAACTGAAGCGTAGGACATGTAATTTCTCCATTTTAATGTGCGAGTAATGATCTGGGCCGTTCGTCCCCGTGGCCGGCCAAGCCCCTTTGGCAGGGCGCACCCAAAAAGTCCGGGCCTTGCAGATCGCATCCCGGGTGATGTGCACCCGTGGAGAGGTCAGACACGCAATTATTGAACCACTTCAATTACATCACCGGATTAATCATTTAAACCTCACCCATGGCTGGGGGTGATGTCACAGCCAATCAAATTGATGTAATTGCCCCCTCAATTCGAAGGAACCAGAAAGGGCATGGCGAGGGGCGGCCAGGCACCCCCCTGGCGGAGACGGACCCTAGAATCCTTAATACCCTGGACGCAGCGCGCTATACCACCTATCCCGCATTGTCTCCGCCGGTCTGAAGCTCAATTTTTTCCCAAGAGCCGCAGTTCAGACAACGGGTGTTCATGGTGATCCAAGGTTTCCGGTTGGGTGCGGGCCAGGATCTCCCGGGCGAGGGTCGTGTCGAACATGGAGCCGTGGGCGATCAACAGGAAACGACCGGTTTTCAGCGCCGTCTCGTAGCGCAGGATGCTGTCTTTGGGTACACCCAGGGTGTACAGGGCGGCACCGACGACGCTCAGCCCGCCCACCACGACGGCGCCCTCCAGCGCGCCCACGATCCAGCCCACCAGGTGGCCAGCCACCAGCAGGGGGCCCAGCCCAGGGACGAAGAAGAAAGCGGAACCGAACAGCAATCCCCAGACGCCGCCCCAGAAAGCCCCGGTCTTCCCCCATGCCTTCATCCGGTCATCGAGGTTGTAATAGCCGACCACATGCTCATCCACGTGGAAGTCCTTGCCGATGATGGAAAGTTTCTTCATCTCGTATCCGGACCGCTGCAGTTCCTTGATGGCTTCCTCGGCAGCGCTGTGCGATGGATAAATAGCGATGACTGAACTGTCTTGAGTCATTTTTTCCCCTCCATGGTTGAGTGCGGGATTCCGTTTGGCAGGCTCCCAAAAGGCAAAGCATCATTCATTCCATTCGTTTAAATATTTAATTCACACTACCTTGCTTCACCTGGACCTGAAGCGGATGAACGGGTTGGCCAATCAAAATGAGGGCAGTATCCCTTCGACGCCAGGAGCCGGAAGAGCGCTGCGGCCGTTCCGGCCCATCCGAAGGGAGGCCGAGGGCAAGGTAACTCCACTGCCTGCACCATGCGTTGGGGAAGTTCCAGATTACAGTCCCTGCTCCTGGCCTGGTGAAGCTAGCGGATGGAAAATCGGACCATCCATGTTGGAGATGAATAATTGTCCCTGTGAACGCCACATATTAAAGATTTCACTATAAATATCATATATATTACTCCTACAATGCATAAAACCCACTTTAATGCCTTCCATACCAATCCCCTAGAGCGAAGACTCGATGGATACTGCGAATTCCCCCCCAGCTTTTGCAACATGGCATTCGACCTTTACGTATCGGGCACAATTCTTTCGCCTCACCCAACACCTAAAGCACGATTTGGGCCACCCTGGACTGCCATGGACCTGTGAGTTCCTTCCCCTTCGTTCGACGGGCCTGCTTCCTGTATGGCGGCTTATGGTTGAACGTGCTTGACCTGCAGCCGGACAGGTCGGCCGGGACCCGGTGGCTGAGATCGGCAAACTGCATCAGCCAAGTCTGACCCGCCAAGGCAGCACCAGGCGCCCCAACGTGCGCTCAGGTGTCCTTCGCGGCGGTGCCTGCTTCAGCAGCCATGCCGTAGGCTTTGAGTTTGCGATACAGGGTCGCCGCCGCGATCTTCAACTGCCGGGCGGTATGGGTCTGGTTCCCGTGGTTCAGTTCCAGCGCCGCGAGGATATAGTCTCTCTCGATCTCCTCCAGAGGCCGCACGGCTCCCTCCCTGGCCATGGGCTGGGGAAACGACTGGCGGATCTCATCGGGCAGATCATCCAGCTCGACCCGGCTTCCAGGAGCCAGCGCGACGGCGCGCTCCATGGTGTTCTCAAGCTCACGGACGTTCCCGGGCCACTCATAACGTAGCAGTTGTTGAGCCGCGGCGGGTGTGAGGCCCGATATCTTCCGCTTCATCAACAACGCTGAATTCGCAAGGAGCACTCTGGCAAGCGGCAGGATGTCCTCTGGACGTTCACGGAGCGCGGGCACGTGCAGTTCGACGACCCTGAGCCGGTAGTAGAGATCCTGGCGGAAGGCCCCGCTTGACACGGCCTTGGCAAGGTCGCGGTTGGTGGCGGCCACCACCCGCACATCGATGGACCGGACCTTGTTCTCCCCCACCCGCCGGATCTCCCGTTCCTGGAGGGCGCGCAGAAGTTTGACCTGCATGCCCGGCGAGACCTCGCCGATCTCGTCCAGCAGCAGGGTGCCCTTGTTGGCCGCCTCGAACAGTCCCGGCCGGTCGTGGGTCGCACCCGTGAAAGAGCCGCGCGAGTGCCCGAACAGCTCGCTCTCGAGCAGCGTTTCGGTGATGGCGCCGCAGTTGACCGCGATGAACGGTCCCAGGGCGCGGGTCGACTCGTCGTGGAGGAGCCGGGCGATCCGCTCCTTGCCCGTTCCGCTCTCGCCGGTGATGAGCACGGTTGAATCGACCTTGGCCACGCGCCGGACCAGGTCCACCAGTTTGCGCATCTGGGTGCTTTTGGCGACGCTCCCGAGCGGCTCCTCCAGCCCGGGCTCCAAGTGGACCAGAGCCCGGCGCCGCTCCCGCAGTTTGCGCTCAGCCGCCTTCAGGGTCTCGGTCACCCGGTGCAGCGAGATATCCAGACAATCCTTGAGCTGGTCCGGCTGGAAGAACCGCAACTCTTCGGCGCGCTCGTCACCCCAATCATCGTGGGAGCGCCCGATCAGGTGGCACCCCGCGTCACCCTTGCCCAGGCAGCGGTCTTCCAGGACGTAGATCTCCTTGCCCGCCGTCCGGCTGATGTACCCGCTGATGAGCCCACAGATCGTCCAGCACATGGGCGTATCGGCCCGGCCGAAATGCAGGAGGTGCTGCTCAGCCTCGTAGGAGGAGACCAGCAGGATCCCTTCCTTGGAGATGGGGTCCTGGCTCCCCGACTCCACCCGGAAGAGGCCTTCCAGAGCGTGGATCCGGGTGCCGGCTCGGCGCCAGTCCGCTTCACTGTCCCACTTGAATTCGGATTGCATGGCCTCGGCCATGCGCCAGCCGTGGGCAAAGCCGAACTGGGTGAGCACCGTGCGCGCGGCGGTGAGGCCGAAATTCTCCACCAGGTACTTGCGCAAGAGCCCCATGGCCACTGCGTCGAGCAGGAGCGCGCGCTGCCCGGCGAAGCGGATCAGGCCCCCCTCCGAGTCCAAATCCAGCAATTCCTTGTGGTCAAGATCGTCGGCGCGCATGGGCACCTCGGTCAATCGAACTGAATGAAATAGTATTTCACTTTGCAATGACTAGCTATGAAGCAGAACCTTGAACTTTGTCAAAGTTGTTGAATTATTTCAACATAAATTCATCGCCCTAGTAAAATAACGGCAATCCGATGTCCGACTTCCTTGGCACCTGGGAGCCAAGGGCCTGGGCGTCGCCACGGCATGATCGGGCGATTCCAGCCCGGAGATGCCGATCGGTCCGATCTGGCCCCCCATCCGCCCTTGGTCGTCCTTGATGCCGAGGCAAGGATCTGTTCCCTAATTATTTTATGGCATAGAAAATGCTCGAACCGTTCATCGATAGGTGATCGATCCGACCGATCCTGCATCAGGTGGTTGGCCAATTGAATGTCGAATGCGAAATTCCGCCTAAGCACCGAACGCTGGCTTTCAATAAATTTACCATGGCTTGAACGAGCCGCGAGCAGGACCAACAGGCAACCCCTTGGGCACACCCGCAAGACACCGGAACCACCAGATTGCCGTTTCGCCTGGACCATCACCGTTCCGGCGTCTGGGCCCAGGCCTGATCACCGGCGCTTCCGACGACGATCCCAGCGGCATTGCCACCTATTCCCAGGCTGGCGCCGCCTATGGCTTCGCGCTGCTCTGGACCATGCTGTTCTCCTTCCCCTTGATGTGTGCGATCCAGGAAATCAGTGCCCGCATCGGTCGGGTCACGGGCCGGGGCATCGCGGAAAACATGCGCCGGCACTATTCGTCCTGGCTCTTGTACCCGGTGGTCTCCCTCCTGGTGGTGGCCAACACCCTCAATCTCGGGGCTGACATCGGCGCGATGGGGGCGGCCCTGCAGTTGTTGATCGGCGGCCCAGCCCTGCTCTACGCCGTCGGTTTCGCCGCCATCTGTCTTTTCCTTGAAATATTCATTACCTATCAACGGTATTCCCGGATCCTCAAGTGGCTGACCATGGTGCTGTTCAGTTACATCCTGGCGGTGTTCTTCGTGCACGTCCCCTGGCGGCAAGTCGCTCTGGGAACCTTCATCCCCTCTTTTGCGGGGGACCATAACTACTGGGAAATCATCATCGCCATTTTCGGGACGACCATCAGCCCCTATCTGTTCTTCTGGCAAGCGTCCCAGGAGACTGAAGAAATCCGCGACCACCCGGACGAGCAGGCCCTGACCCGAAAACCCTGGCAGGCCCGTCTCCAGTTCGGCCGCATCCGGTTCGATACCTTGGTCGGCATGCTCCTGTCCAACGTCGTGGCCTTCTTCATCATCCTCGCGGCCGGAGCAACCCTGCATGGGCACGGCATCGCCGATGTCCAGACCGCAGACCAGGCCGCGGAAGCGTTGCGCCCTCTCGCCGGCCGTTTCGCCTCCACGATCTTCGCCTTGGGGATCATCGGCACGGGGCTTCTGGCCGTGCCTGTGCTGGGCGGGTCAGCGGCCTATGCGTTCGGGGAGGCCCTGAGATGGCCCACGGGCCTGGATCGCAAGCCGCTGCATGCCAAAGGTTTTTATTCAGTGCTGGCGGCCGCCACGGTGCTCGGCCTGGGCCTCAATTTTCCCTGGGTGCAACGGCATCTCCACGTGACGCCCATCAAGGCTCTGTTTGTATGCGCGATCATCAACGGGATCGCCGCCGTGCCGATCATGGTCGTGGTGATGCTGATGGTGAGCAATGCCAGGGTCATGGGGAGATTCACCTTGAGTTCGGGGACGCTGCGCCTTGTTGGCTGGCTGGCTACCATCGTCATGGCCCTGGCGGCCATAGGAATGTTCATGACCTGGTGGTCCTGAAGCTCCCTGGCTGGCCCAGCTCATTCCTTCAAAATGATGAAAAAACTATTTCAAATTGACTAAACCACATAGCCAGTCAGCTTTAAGGTCGTTGGTTAAATATTTAAATATTTAATATTTAGATCGTGGCACCGATCGTGTTTGATTTGGATTCTCCCGGCCCCTTCCGCTCCATCGAGCCGAGGATGCCAATACCCATTTTTCGAGCTACCAAACCTTTGCCTGGCAGCTCCCAGCCCAGGGCGCCCCGGACGGGGCGGAGGGATTCAACAACGCCATCATGAGTGGGCGGGTGCACCGCGCGGTGGAGGCGGAACTGGGTTCCAAGGGGTTCAAACCACCGGCGGAATCCTCCGATCCGGATTTCCTGGTCAGCTATCACCCCCTTGGCGGAGCCAGCCGGTCGCATCAAGTGCACCTGGGTCTGGGCTTCGGGGTGGGCCCCCAGGGCCTGGGGGTCGAGGCTCCCGTCGGCGACCCACAGCGTACCGCCGTGGGTGCCATCGTGCTGGAAGTCCGGGATTTCAGGTCGCGGGCCGTGGTCTGGCAAGCCACCGCACTGGGCGCCCTGGAAGGATCGGACCTTCCGGAACAGGCCGATGCCGACTTGAACGAGGCCATCCACAGCATGCTCAAGCGCTTTCCCCCGCCAGGCAACTAACGGGGCCGGAGTCTGTTCCGGCTCATCCCTTTGGAGCGCCGGAGCGGAGTCCACCTGGTACCGAATCAGGAAGCCGCCGGAACAGCCGCAGCCATCGCCATCGAGATTTCCGCGGATCGCCACCAACAAGAACACCTGTTGCCAAGCGAGCCTGGAAATTGAATCAAAATGCAATAGCGGTTAATTCATTTTGCCCGATCCAATGCTTGTTCCGAACCATATGATTGATAAAAATACATATATTACTGCATTTAAACTAATGGCCCCAAAACTGCATTCTTGTCAGCTTGAGATATCCCGCCACTGGCGGGTCGGGCAATGGGGAAGCTTCCCCACCCAGCAGCATCGAGGACCCGACGCAACGATGAAGCAACAGCTCGCCCCATCAGGGCCCAAAGGAAGCAACAACCATGCGCCAGTTCAACCTGAACCTGCCAACCATCATCATGACTTCCACTGTGCTGACCCTGGCCGGCGGCCTTCCCCTCCTTGCCACCGGCATGGATCACCGGATCGCATCCTCCGCCAGGGACAGCTACAACTTCAAGACCTACTTGAAGGATGACGACATCAGGGTGGAAAGCGCCGCCGGCGTGGTCACCCTCAGCGGAACCGTGTCCCAGGAGTACCACAAATCCTTGGCCCAGGAGACCGTCGAGGGTCTGCCCGGGGTAAAGAGCGTCACCAACAACCTGGTGGTGGACCCTGACCAACCCGCGGAACGTTCGGACACCTGGATCACCATGAAGGTGAAGACCGCCCTGACCTTCCACAAGAACGTCAGCGCTGCGGCAACCGAGGTGCATACCCAGGACGGGGTCGTCACCCTGTCGGGAAGGGTCGGCTCCGAAGCGAAGAAGGAGCTGACCGGAGACTATGCCATGGATGTCGAGGGGGTCACCGACGTCCGCAACGACCTGGTCGTCGCCAACCCCAAGCCGGTCGCCGAGGGGCTGGGGGAGAGGGTGGATGACGCATCCATCACCGCCCAGATCAAGATGACCCTCCTCTACCGCAAATCCACCCATGCCCTGGCCACTACGGTGACCACCAGGCACGGCGTGGTGACCCTCCACGGAGAGGCCCGGAACCCGGCTGAGAAGAGCCGCGTGACCAGGATTGCCGAGGATATCAAAGGCGTGAAACAGGTGAACAACCTGATGACCTTGCGTCTGTCCTGATACCGTTCCCGCCGGTTCCGGCGGGAAGGGTTGCCAAGGAGGGTTGCGGCGGCGGGAGCATCAGGCTCTGCCGCCGCAAGGCCTTTGGGAAAACAGTCGCAGTCAGCACGAAGGGAGCAGGGACCGGACCAGGAGGACGCCCCATGCACGAGCAGATCGGAATCATCGGGTTGGGACACCCTGCCGGCTTCCTGGTCGAAGGACTGCGCAAGGCGGCGCCCGATCTTCGCATCCTGCTTGCCGACCCCGATCCGGGACGGGCCGAAGGGCTCGGGTCTCAATGGGGCGCCCATGCCCTCCTGGGCAGCCAGGCCCTGGCCGACGCTTCGGACCTGATCATCCTGGCCCTGCTGCCGGAGGATGTGGTCCCAGCCTGTGAAGCGGTCGTATTCCGCCAGGACCAGGTGGTTGCCTCGGCCGCGGCGAATGTGCCCCTGGCCAGGATCGCAGCCGCTGTGGCCCCGGCCTCTGCCGTCCGGGTCATGCCCATCTCCAGTGCGGCGCTCATCGCGAGCCCCACGTTGCTCTACCCATTCCACCCCGGCGTTTGTGCTCTTTTCTCCCGTCTCGGGCAGGTCCATGCGATGCCCGATGAGGCGAGTTTCGTCTCGGCCAGCGTAGTCACCGCCTTCCACAGCTGGATTGCCACGCTGGTGGCCGAAACGGTGGCCTGGGCCACCCGGGCCGGGGTCCCGGGCGCCACCGCCCGGTGCCTGGTCCTGGAAACCGTCCGCAGTGCCGTGGACACGGTCTTGGCGCAACCGGACCGGCGGTTCGCGGACCTTCTGCATGAATCGGCCGCTTCTGGCGGCATCCCGGCGCAGGGACTGGGGGCGCTGCAGGAACGGCGGGGCCTGGCGACCTGGACCGAAGCTCTGGACGTGGTGCTGGAATCCATGCGTCGCCCCCCATGAGCCGACCCGGTGTTCTGACGGCCTGAAGAGCCTCTGCTTCAGCACCACCGCGCCACCGCCCAGGCGGGACCGGCTTCGTCACCGCCGACCGGAAGGCCGCAAGGATTCCAGCCAATTCAAATCGGCATATTTCGTGCAGGAGAAACGGGCTATCCATCGCGCGCCCTGCGAAAGCGCACCCGGCGAGGCTCATGATTTGATCATAATTTCAAGAGATTCCCATGAATGAACTCGTTACCGGACTCGGCATTCTTGGTCCGATTGCCTTCGTCGTCGTCATCTGGCTCATCGCTTGCGTTCGCATTGTCAACGAGTATGAGCGGGCGGTGCTTTTCACCCTGGGAAAGGTCGGAGCCAACCCCAAGGGGCCGGGCCTCATCTTCGTCTTCCGCCCGTTTCAGCGGGCCGTGGTCGTAAGCCTGCGCACCGTGGTGCTGGATGTACCGAGCCAGGACATCATCACCCGGGACAATGTGAGCCTGAAGGTCAGCGCGGTGGTCTATTTCCGCGTGCTGAACGTCCAACAGGCGATCCTCGGGGTGGAGAACTACCACTACGCCACCAGCCAGATCGCCCAGACCACCCTGCGCTCCATCCTGGGCGAGGTGAGCCTGGATGAACTGCTGGCCGAGCGCGAGAAACTCAGCCAGCGGTTGCGCGAAATCATCGACACGTCCACGGAGCCCTGGGGCGTGGAAGTGACCAGCGTGGAGCTGAAGTCCGTGGACCTGCCGGACCAGATCCAGCGCGCCATGGGCAAGCAGGCCGAGGCCGAGCGCGAAAAGCGGGCCAAGGTCATCGCGGCCGAGGGAGAACTGATGGCCTCCCAGCAACTGCTCGAGGCCGCCAACAAGATCAGCCAGAACCCGGTGGCCATCCAGATGCGTTATCTGCAGACACTCGCCGAGATCGCTGTGGAGAAGAACAGCACCATCGTGTTCCCCCTCCCAGTGGAATTGCTCAGGCTGTTGGACCGCTTCGGCGGCAAGCCGGAACTGAAGTCGTAGCCGCCCGGAACGGCAATTCTTCGAAAACCCCCAATCCCGCCACCCGCCAAGGCGAGAAGCCCCGATTCCTTTTTCCCCCCAAGGTCCCCATGGCAACTCGAGCCCGTCGTTCCCTCCTCAACACCCTTTTCCTCATGGGCACGCTGATGCTGGCCCTGGTCCTGGTGCCGGTGAAACTGGCCTGGCAGGGGCTGACCTGGAGCGAGGCAGGGATGCTTGGCCTGATGTACGCCATGATCGGCCTGTCCGTGACCATCGGCTATCACCGGCTCTTCAGCCACCGGGCCTTCCAGGCCGCCTGGCCCTTGCGCCTGGCGGTCCTGGTGCTCGGTGCCGCGGCCTTCGAGAATTCGGCCTTGTGGTGGTGCAGCGACCACCGCCACCATCACCGCTCCGTGGATGACCCGGTGCGGGATCCCTACGCCATCTCCAAGGGGTTCTGGCATGCCCATTGGCTGTGGGTGATGGAGGGCGAAGTCCGGCCCATGACCGGCGTGGCGGATCTGCAGCGGGACCCCCTGGTGCGGTGGCAGCACAAGTACCACTTCTGGATCGGCGCGGCCGTGGCGCTCGCTCCGGTCTATGTCGGCCTGGCCACGGGCGACGTATGGGGCCAGGCGGTGATGGGCGTGCTCCTGCGCATCGTGCTGACCCACCACAGCACGTTCCTCATCAACTCCGCCGCCCACGTCTTTGGATCCCAGCCCTACTCGGACGCGAACAGCGCCCGGGACAACGGCTTCCTGGCGCCCGTCACGTTTGGCGAAGGCTATCACAACTTCCACCACATGTGGCCCTGGGACTACCGCAATGCGCCCCATTGGTACCAGTGGGATCCGGGGAAATGGCTCATCACGGTCTTCGAATGGGTTGGGCTCGCCCGGGGTCTGAGACGCGTTCCCGGCACCGAGATCCGCCGCGCCCTGGTGAACATGGACGCCAAGCGCCTGACCGCGCAGTTCGCCTTGGCCCGGCCCGGACTCTCCGTCGGCCTGCGGGTCGGCCTGGTCGCGGCCAAGGCGCGGGTGGATGACGCCCTTGTCGCTTTCCAGGCCCACCGTGAAGCCTGGGACACCCTGAAGGCACAGTGGAAAAACCGGAGCGAGGCCAAGGAGGACACCCGCCGGGAGGCGCGTGCCCGATGCAAGGCGGACCGTGCCAGATCCCGGCAGCAACTCTGGGCCGCCTGGGCCGCCTGGAAGGCCACACGTTCCAGTTTCGCCAGGCTCTCGCGGCTCTAATCCAGCTTGGCCTGGTTGTTGAACCAGGAGGAGGACCTGTAGTTCGCGACCAGGGCCCGGGACAGGGTCTTGAATATGATCATCAGCGGAACCGCGAAGACCAGGCCGAGGATCCCGAAGGCGAACCCGAAGCAGAAGATGGCCAGAAGCACCTCCAAGGGGTGGAGCCCGCTGGCCCTGCCCACCCAGACCGGCGTGAAATAGAAGGCTTCGGCTTTCTGGATCAGCTCGAACACCGCGACCAGGACCAGGATGTGGACCCAACCCGCGCCGTTGATGGCGGAAAAGAAGAGCGCCAAGGGCAGGGCGGTGACGTAGGGCGAGTAAGGCACCCCATTGGCAAGGCCTGCCAATAGACCCAAGACCCAGCCATAGGGCACCCCAAGAATTTGAAAACCCAGTCCCTGCAGAAAGGACATCACCAGGGCCACCGCCAGTTGGCCCCGGACATAGCCGCCGAGCCGGCGGTTGATTTCCATGACCAGGGACCTGACCCGCTCACGGTGCCGGGCCGGGATCATTTCATCCAGCCAATGGATCAGGTCGGGCCCTTCAACCAGCAAGTAATAAACGATGAGGGGCACCAGAATGAGGGCCATCAATCCAAGCAGCCATCTCAGGATGCCCATCCCTGCAACCCGCACGCCCTGCAGGAATTCGATGGGGTCGATGGTGTCCATGACCTGTCTTGCCCTGGCCAGGACGGCAGGGTGGGCGTTGAACCATGGCATCCAACGTGCGATGGCCTGGTCCCGCCATCCGGGAAGGGACATGCAGAGTCGTTCCACCTGGGCCACGAGAGGGGGCACCATCATCCAAAGAATCAATCCCCATAGAAAGGAAAAGGCCAGGATGGCGAGCAGGGCCGCCAACCCGCGCCGCATGTGCCTGGCCAACCTGGAGGCCAGGGGCTCCATGAGGTAGGCCAGCACAATGGCGACGAAAAAAGGCAACAGCGCGGTCCGGAAGAACCACAGGGCCAGCAGCACCCCCAGGGCCGGAACCAGGATGGCCAAGGGTACCCGGATCCGATTCAGGGGAGGTGAAGCGCTGTCTTCCATGAGGGACCACCGCCTCCCGTGGATTCGTTATAGATGCCCGACCAGGAATGCCTGGTATCGATTCAAACTCAGGCCACGAGTGTCATGTTAATGGATGATTCACCCCAGCAGAACCAGGAATGCTTTCGCCGCGTCAATCCACATGGCTTGGGCCTTCTGGCCGGCACCTTCCACCAGGCCTATTCAAATTGATTGATGGTGGTTCTTAAATTGGGTTCTTCACGGATTTGAGGGAAGACCCCGACCCACACTGACGATGACCGGCTTCTCACGAGGAGCCTGAGCCACGTGGTCAAAGGCCGTTCTGACCCGGCCATCCAGGCAGTTCGGGGCAAAGAACCTATCGCCGAGGACGCCGAGGAGCCGAGGTTCGCCGAGAAAAAGATCTTTTTTAGTTCTCGGCGAACCTCGGCTCCTCGGCGTCCTCGGCGATAGGCCCTTCCTCGGGTTTCGCCGAATCCATCGGAAAACAGGTCGGCAGCAGTGGACTTCAGGCATCTTGGAATTGCTGAGAAACCGAGATGAAAGGAGGCCACTGCTGCCTACCAAAGAGCTTATTGCCCGCTTGGGCAGATGGAAAGGACATCGCGTCGGAACCGTGGAACGCTTCGAGGCGGGCGTGAAGGGTCCACGGGCCCAAGTCTGGATCGACCTGCTGGGCCTACCCCAAGGTCGACCAAGGATTTGCAGTGGCTGCCAACGTCCCGTGCGTGGCGTCCATGATTGGTCGCCCCGAGAGGTCCGGGATCTGCCGATCTTCGATGCGGACACGATCCTGATGGTCTGGCGCGCCCGCGTGGCTTGCCCGAACTGCGGCCCAAGGCTGGAAGCCCTGGACTGGCTGGAACCCTATGCTCGGGTCACCTCCCGGCTGGCAGAGAGCGTGGCCCGACTCTGCAAGGTCATGCCCATCAAGCGGGTGGCCGAGCATTACCACCTGCACTGGGGCACCGTGAAGGACATCGACAAGGCCTTCCTGGAGCGCGCCCTGGAACCGGTCCGGCTGGGCAAGGTGCGGCTCCTCATGATGGATGAGTTCGCCCTCCACAAAGGTCAGAGCTACGCTACGGTGTTCGCGGATGCCGAGACCCGCCAAGTCCTCTGGGTGGGCAAGGGCCGGAACCGCGCTGATGTCCGCCCCTTCTTCGAATGGCTGGGCAAGAGGAGAGGCAAGAAGATCTGCGCCGTGGCGATGGACATGTCGCCCACCTTCGAACTGGAGGTCCGCGAACACTGCCCCAATGCTGAAATCGTCCTGGATCAGTTCCACGTGGTGGCGAATTTCGGTCACCAGGTCATCGACCGGATCCGAGTCAACGAAGCCAATCGCTGCCGGGACGACAAGGCTGCACGCGAACTCATCAAGGGCGCCAAGTGGCTGCTCCTGGGCAACTGGGAGAACCTGCCCGACCGCAAGAGCAAGGTCAGGCTCAACGAACTCCTCGACGCCAACCAGGCCCTGATGACGGCCTACGTCATGAAGGACGCGCTCAAGGGCCTGTGGGCCTACAAGCGCGAGGGGTGGGCAAGAAGGGCATGGGAGAACTGGTTGGGCATGGCCCGCGCCAGCAACCTACCGCCCCTGATGCGGTTCGCGGAGAACCTGGCCAAGCGGATAGAGGACATCCTCTCGCACTGCCGCTGGCCTTTGAACACCAGCATCCTGGAGGGCATCAACAACAAGATCAAGGTCCTGAAGCGGATAGCCTATGGCTACCGAGATGAGGCTTACTTTTTCCTCAAGATCCGTGCGGCCTTTCCCGGAAATCCGTGAAGAACCTTAAATTGACTCGACCAAGTCTTGGCAGGCAAGCACGAACTTGTTCTAACTTATTAATGACAATATAGATAAATCAATGGAATGAAATCTGCATAGTACCCCCGCTCACCTCGTCCCTGAGGCTGGAGCTGCAACCTGAGGTTCGGAATATGCGCAATCGTTCCTTTCAGCCCCCACTCGCGGGCCTTCTTCTTGCCCTGGCCGCCTCTTCTTTTCTGCACGCGCAGATCAACCTCGCCATCACGGTGGGGCCTCCGCCGATCCCGGTCTACGATCAACCCCCCTGTCCCAGGACGGCTACACTTGGGCGCCCGGCTATTGGGCCTGGGGCGACAACGGCTACTTCTGGATCCCGGGAACCTGGGTCAGGATCCCCGCGGTCGGCATGCTTTGGACCCCCGGCTACTGGGGCTGGGGCGGTGCGTACATGGTGTTCCATACGGGATACTGGGGTCCGCAGGTGGGTTTCTACGGCGGCATCAACTATGGCTACGGCTACGGCGGCTCCGGCTACGAGGGCGGGCACTGGCAGGGTCAGCACTACTACTACAACCGCGCTGTCACCAATGTGGGCAGCACCCACATCACCAATGTCTACAACCAGACGGTGGTCGTCAACAACAACACCCACGTCTCCTACAACGGCGGCCAAGGCGGCGTGAGCGCCGCCCCAAGCCCGTCCCGCGCCACATGCGGCACCCGCAGCCCATCAACAGCCAGAGCCAGGTCCTAGACCCGAACCCCGGATCTGATCCCTTGGGGCTCCTCGCCGCACCGTCGGGCTGTCGGGGCCGGGAAAGGGAATCGAGCATGTGATTGAAGCGCTGCCAGAGATCGTGAAGCGGCATCCGAGGGGTGGCACGGCAGGCCACCACTCACGGGAAGCTGCCACCTTCCGAGGGGAGCACCCGGCACGGCAATGTGGCAAGCCAGGCACTCATGGCGTTATTGAACGCGTCCGCCCGCTCAAAGGCGACCAGGTGACCAGCCCGGGGGATGAGTTCCAGTCGGGCGCCGGGGATGGCCTTCGCCAAGGCTTCCGATTCGGCGGGTGGAATGATGGTGTCATCGAGGCCTGCCACCACAAGGGTCGGTACTTGGATCTGCCCAAGCCAAGCCTTGGCATCAGGCCGCTCGGCCATGCCAAGGAGCGCGCCCACAAGCCCTTCAGGCCTGGAGGAGGCCATGAAACCCCTTACGGAAGCGGCCATGGCCGAGTCGGCATTGCTGGCCGAAAGCATCTTGGCGGCCATGGCCTCCACCACCACCGTCACCCGGTTCTCCGCACGCACCCTATCGGCGGTCGCCCGGCGCGCGGCGGCTGCTTCGGGCGAATCGGCCCCAGCCTTGGTGCCTGCCAACACCAGTCCCCGGAGGCACTGGGGAAAGGCCTTGGCAAAGGCCAAGGCCACATAACCGCCCATGGAGTGGCCGGCCATGATGACGGGCCCGGCACCCAACTGAAGTGCCAGGGCATTGAGGTCTTCGGCGAAGCGGCCCATGGCGACGGCACCCACTGTGCCCCCGCTTTCGCCCAATCCGCGCAGATCCGGCGCGATCACCCGGAAGGTGGCCTTGAATGCCTCCACCTGCCTGGACCAGGCTAGGCGGTTCAACGGGAAGCCATGGACCAGGAGAAGAGCCTCGCCGGCCCCTTCATCCGTGTAGGCCATCTCGATGCCGTTCACGTTAGCAAACACTGGACCCCCAGGATGATTGGTGAAGGCTGGCGGAAGACCGCTGCCGGATTGATCCATCTCCACGGTTAGACGCACCGCAGGAGCAAACAATTAAGCAATTTCCGAGCCTCATAGCCCTGTATCCGTGGGCGCATCCACTTGTCGAACAGTTCAAGTGACTTGATTTCAGCAATAACCCGACAAAGCGGTAGCCCCTGGTATTCACAGCGGCTGTGAAACGGAAGCCTGACAACGATCCGGGATCGGGATCGTATATCCAACGAACTGCCGACACAATGAGTGGGACCTAAGCGCCTACGATTTTTTCATGATTCAAGGGTGAATCTAAGTTGTGCCCAGACGCCAAGCTCAGGTTCTTTTCACGGGACTGGAATTGCCCAGCGCATCGCTTGTGGTGCGGGCGAAGGGAACCCAAAATGTTTGATCTCCCCTCCATTTTGATAGGGGGGTCGCTTTCGCCCGGACCGCCAGCGGTGGCGATGACCTTCCAGGTTCCGAAGGATTGCGACCAGACGCCGTGAGAAGTTTGCAATTACTAGGCTTGCAGACGCACACGGAGCCGGGCAATCGTCCGGGGGATCACGGCATGGGCCTTGCTTTTATGGCTCATAACAAGAAAAGGAGGCATGGGTGGCCCTTTACAACCGGGAAGAAATCCTCAGCAAACTGGAAACGGATGTCTATGGGACCGAAGCAATGGACCATGCGGTGCCCAGATATCGGATGCCCGTGGAGGGATTGCGGGCGGACGTGGCCTATGCGCTGGTAAGCGACGAACTCATCATGGACGGCAATGCCCGGCAGAACCTTGCCACGTTCTGCACCACTTACCTCGACGCCGAGATCCACCCGCTGATGGACGCATCGCTGGACAAAAACATGATCGACAAGGCTGAATACCCGGCTACGGCCGAACTGGAGAGCCGATGCGTCCACATCCTGGCCGACCTATGGAATGCGCCCAAGGCCGGCAGCACCATAGGCTGCTCGACCACCGGGTCGAGCGAAGCCTCCATGCTAGGGGGATTGGCGCTCAAGTGGAAGTGGCGCGAGCGGATGCGCGCGGCGGGCAAACCCGCCGACCGTCCGAACCTGGTCACCGGCCCCGTACAGGTCTGCTGGCACAAGTTTGCCCGCTACTTCGACGTGGAGCTTCGGGAGATTCCCCTGGAGCGCGGCCGACTGGGAATGACCCCGGAAGAAGCTCTGAAGCGAGTGGATGAGAACACGATCGGAGTGATGCCGACCCTCGGCGTGACCTTCACCTGTCAGTACGAGCCGGTGGCGGAGGTGGCTCTGGCCTTGGACCGGCTGGCCCGGGACGGGGTGCTGGACATTCCGATGCACGTGGATGCCGCCTCGGGCGGCTTCGTTGCGCCGTTCGTGGTGCCCGACCTGGTGTGGGACTTCCGGATTCCGCGGATCCGCTCCATCAACAGCTCGGGCCATAAATACGGGTTGGCCCCGCTGGGCGTGGGCTGGGTGGTGTGGCGCGAACTGAGCGACCTGCCGCAAGACCTAATCTTCATGGTCAATTACCTTGGGGGCGACATGCCCACCTTCGCCCTCAACTTTTCCCGCCCCGGGGGTCAGATCGTTTCCCAGTATTATCTTTTCCTGCGCCTCGGACGGGAAGGCTATCGGCGCATCCACCAGAACGCCTATGACACGGCGCAATATATCGGACGAGAGATCCAGAAGCTGGGCCCATTCGAACTGGCCTTCGACGGGGACAGCCGCAAGGGCATCCCCGCCATTTCCTGGGTGATCAAAGACGGCAGCGATCCGGGCTACACGCTGTTCGATCTCTCGGACCGGTTGCGCATGCGCGGCTGGCAGGCGGCCGCCTACTCCATGCTGCCGAACATCACCGACGTGGTGGTGATGCGGCTGCTCATCCGCCATGGCTTCAGCCGCGATATGGCGGACCTGATGCTGGACGACTTCCGGCGTTCCATCGAACACCTGCAGAAACACCCAGCGCAGAAGCCGCTGACCACGGCCGACGGGACGGCATTCACACATCACGCCTTCGCCAAGACCCGGCCGACAGGCAAGCAGGACCAATGAGAGGAGGGCATCGTGGGATCAACCACTGACCAGAAGAAGACGCTCGGGGTCATGTCCATCGGCCTGATGACGGCCGCGGCTGCGGTGACCAGCCTGCGGGGCCTGCCCATGCTGGCCAAGGAGGAGATGACGATGTTCGCCTTCCTGGCGATCACCGTGGTCCTGTACCTCATTCCGGCCTCACTGGTCTCCGCGGAACTGGGCGCGACCTTCGCCGACAAGAAAGGCGGCATCTATGCCTGGGTCAGTGAAGCCTACGGCATCCGCTGGGGCTTTCTCGCCATCTGGCTGCAATGGATCCAGAATGTCGTGTGGTTTCCCATCACCCTCACCTTTGCCTCGGTGGCGTTCGCCTACATGATCGGGCGTCCCGACCTGGGCAAGGATGGATATTACGTGGGGACTTTCTGCATCGTCGCCTACTGGATCGCCACCGCGGTTGTCCTGCAGGGCGTGGAGGTCTTCGCCAAAGTCGCCAACTGGACGTTCCTGGTCGGGACCGTCCTGCCTGGCATCTGCCTGCTCCTGCTGTTCGGGTACTGGGTGTGGTCAGGCCATCCCATCGCATGGCAGCACCTCACCGATCCGGCCCTGTCGAGCCATGGCCACGCGAGCTTCCTGCCGGTGATCCACAATTTCGGCGCGGTGGCGTTCCTTGCCGGGATCGTGCTGCTCTTCGCCGGGGTGGAAGTGCAGGCGGTGCACGTCATCGAGATGAAAAATCCCAGCAAAGGCTACCCGGCTGCCCTGGGGCTGGCCGCGGTGATCTCCCTGGCCATCTTCGCGCTGGGGGCCATTCCCGTGGCCGCGATCCTGCCCTACGAAAAGATCTCCCTGCAATCCGGTGTGTTCGACACGTTCAACGCCGTGATCGTCGACCTCTGGCATCTCGGCTGGCTGGCCCGGGTCCTGGCCCTGCTCGTGGGTGTGGGCGCGATTTCCGGCGTCTTCGCATGGCTCGGCAGCCCCAGCCGGGGCCTGCTGGCGACCGCTCACGACGGGGAACTGCCCCGGGTGCTCCATGCGACTAACCGCCATGACATGCCGACCCACATCCTGCTGGTCCAAGGCCTGGTGGTGACGGTCATGTCAGTTCTCTACTTCGTGATCAAGGACGTTTCCGTGGTGTTCTTCCTGGTGGGGGCGATGACGATCGCCCTCTACCTGATCGCCTACATGCTGATGTATGCCGCCGGGCTCAGGCTTCGCTACAGCCAGCCCAACCTGCCGAGACCCTTCAAGGTGCCGTTCGGTCTGGCGGGCATGTGGCTGATCTCCTGCGCGGGCCTAGTGGGGGTGGGCTTCAGTTTCCTGGTGGCCTTCTTCCCTCCCGACCAGTTGCCGGTGGGCTCTCCCACCCTCTATGTGACCCTCGTGGTCATTGGCACGGTGGTGTTCTGCGGCATACCCCTCCTCCTCCATGCCCTGCGCCGTCCCAACTGGGTTAAGGCCGATCCAAAACCTGAAAGCCCGACAGGTGATCCATCCCTGGCGCAAGTGAAGCCGGTTTTAACCGCATCTCCGGCCATCACCAAGGTTTAGAAGTGGTAACAAAACCGTCGCTCGTCGCCGGGGATTGGCGGACTTCATCTCCTTCATCCCTGACATCGGTGTTCATCGATGAGCGCCATGTCGAGCAGGGCGAGCGGAGGCCAGGCCAGCTTCACCCTCAGCAGCAATTTCTGCACGATGCCCAGGTCGCGTTCCCAGATGACGTTGATCCCATGGAAAATGCCCCCGAAGAGGACGCTCTGGGCCAGGATTCCCGGAGCGATGAAGCCCAGGTATGGGAGAGGTCCGGTGTGCATCGCCCCGCTGCGCGAGAATACCTCGCCGAAAATCATGGGCCAGAGTGCGGGTTGGAGGGCCCGGGTGATGAGCTCGGTGAAATCATGGCGGAGCTTGCGCAGTTCGCACTCGGTGATGACGAAGGTCTTCCGGACGAAGCCGGCCAGGGAGTGGATGCAGGCTGCGGCCATCGTCGTCATCCCAGCCGCTTGGCGGTGGTGCGTTCAGCGGCTGCGGCACGGAAGCTTCCACCGGAATCTGTGGCCGTGCCTGCCTAACGCGCAAAGATATCGAGCAGGTTAATGAATGCACGGCTGCAACGTCCTGAAAGCCTGAACCGTGACGCCCCGGGTTCTGGGCCCGGTGGTGGCGCCCTTGCCCCTTGAAGCTTGGGAATCTCGATCATGCGCCAAGGAACCCATGTTTCATTCTGACTGGCCGCGATCTGGTGATTCCCGGCTGGGAGAAGGCAACTATTTGTTTTTGAGTGTCTTACCTTCAAGGCCCAAAATTTGCTACTTCAGGCACGCACGTTCTCCCAACCCCGGTTGGGGAGAATCGGGTTACCTGCCTGACCGTCCAATACCCCTGACTTAGACTGGGAGATCCATGGGCTACTTCACGTTCTTACTCGGTCTCATCGCGGGCACGATCATCGGGGCGACTTGCGACTGGCGCAAGGCTCTGGCCAAACTCGGAGCCTTCGTCACCGCCACCGCCAACAAGACCCCTCCCCCTGCCGCGAAGACGATCGCCCCGGCTGCCAAGGCCATCCGGGGCCAAGACCAGCCCTGATGCCACCTCTTTCAGCCCAGCCGGGAACCTCCTATTGGCGCCTGCCCATGGCCGGCCTGCTGGCGGAGCTGGGCGCGAGCCCCAATGGCCTGAGCAACGCCGAGGCCGCCACCCGGCTGGGCCGGTACGGCCCCAACGTCATCAAGGCGGAGCGCAAAAGGGCCGCGGTGCTCCAGTTCCTGTCCCGGTTCGGCAACCCCCTGGTGATCATCCTCCTGGTGGCCAGCGCCATCTCCGGGGCGACGGGGGACAAGGCCAGCTTCTTCATCATCACCGCCATCGTCCTGCTGAGCGTGACCCTGGATTTCGTCCAGGAGCACCGGGCGGGGGAGGCGGCGGAACGGTTGCGGGATTCCGTGGCGGTGCGGGGCAAGGTGTTGCGGGAGGAGCGCGCGACGGATATTCCCCTGGCCGCACTCGTGCCGGGGGATGTGGCGCTCCTCGCCGCCGGAGACATGATCCCGGGCGACAGCCGGATCCTGGAGGCCAAGGACCTGTTCCTGAATGAATCACTTCTGACCGGTGAACCGTTCCCAGTGGAAAAGGCCCCCTGTGAACTGCCGGACCTGGAGGAAGTGCTGCGGGCCGGGAACTCCGTATTCATGGGCACCTCCGTGATCAGCGGCTCGGCCAAGGTGCTGGTGTGCCGCACCGGCCAGAGCACGTCCCTGGGCGAGATCGCCGACACCCTGGTCGCCAAGGCACCGACCAACGCGTTCCAGCAGGGGACCCAGAAATTCGGCATCCTGATCATGCGTCTGACCATCCTGCTGGTCCTGTTCGTGCTCCTGGTCAATGCCCTGTTCCATCGGCCCTTCCTGGAATCGTTCCTGTTCGCGGTGGCCCTGGCGGTGGGGCTGACGCCTGAACTCCTGCCCATGGTGGTCTCGGTCACCCTGGCCCGGGGCGCCCTGCGCATGTCGGCCAAGAAGGTGATCGTCAAGCGCCTGGATTCCATCCAGAACCTCGGCAGCATGGACGTGCTCTGCACGGACAAGACGGGGACCCTCACCGAGGCCCGGATCCACCTGGAACGCCACCTGGACGCCGGCGGGAAGGAAAGCCAGCGGGTCCTGGAACTGGCCTATTACAACAGCTTCTTTGAAACCGGGCTGAAAAGCCCCCTGGATGACGCCATCCTGGAGCACCAGGAAATCGACCCCAAGGCTTGGCACAAGATCGACGAGGTTCCGTTCGACTTCGAGCGGCGCCGGGTGTCGGTGCTGCTGGAACGGGCCGGCACCAGGCTGTTGGTGGTCAAGGGGGCGCCCGAGGACGTGCTGCGCCTGTCCGAAACCTGCGAGGTCGACGGGGCGGCCTGCCCCCTGGACCCGGCCACCCGGGCCAGGGCCAACGCCGTGTTCGAAAGCCTCAGCAAGGAAGGCTTCCGGGTCCTGGGGATCGCTTCGCGCCCGGTGCCGATGGACCATCCCCATGCGGTGGTGGGCGACGAATCGGTCCTGGTGTTCACCGGGTTCGCGGCCTTCCTGGATCCGCCCAAGGAAAGCGCCAAGCGCGCCCTGGCCGATCTCGCCGCGGGCGGGGTGACGGTCAAGATCGTCACCGGCGACAATGAGCTGGTGACCCAGCACGTCTGCAATGAACTGGGAATGCCGGTTCTGGGGGTGCTCACCGGTACCCAGATCCAGCTGATGGACGACCAGGCTTTGCTGGCCCAGGTGGAACGTGTGAACCTGTTCTGCCGGGTGGCGCCCGCCCAGAAGAACCGCGTGATCCTGGCCATCAAGCGGCGCGGCCACGTGGTGGGCTACCTTGGCGACGGCATCAACGATGCCACGGCCCTGCACTCCGCCGATATCGGCATCTCCGTGGAGAGCGCCGTGGACGTCGCCAAGGCTTCGGCCGACATGATCCTTCTGGAACAGGATCTGGGGGTGATCAATGCCGGAGTGCTGGAAGGCCGGCGCACCTACGGCAACATCATGAAGTACATCATGATGGGCACCAGCTCCAATTTCGGCAACATGTTCAGCATGGCCGGGGCGGCCCTGTTCCTGCCTTTCCTGCCCATGCTGCCCATCCAGATCCTGCTCAACAACCTCCTGTACGATGTTTCCGAGATACCGATTCCCCTGGACAATGTCGACCAGGAGTACCTGATCAAACCCCACCATTGGGACATGAAGTTCATCCGCAATTTCATGCTGGTCATGGGCCCGGTCAGTTCCGCCTTCGATTTCCTGGTCTTCTTCATCCTGTTGCGGCAGTTCCATGCCGGGGCCGCGATGTTCCACACCGGTTGGTTCATCGAGTCCATGGCCACCCAGGTCCTGGTCATATTCGTCATCCGGACCCGGGGCAATCCGTTCAAGAGCCATCCCAACGCCTGGCTGGTCGCGACTTCCCTGGCCGTAGTGGCGCTGGCCCTGGCCCTGCCCTACACCCCTGCCGCCATCCACCTGGGCCTGGTGCCGCCTCCGGCTTACTTCTTCCTGTTCCTGGCCGCTGTCCTGGTGGCCTACCTTCTGGCGGCGGAGGGAGTCAAGCACTGGTTCTTCCGCCACCTGGCCCCGGTGTAGAAGGTGACGGTAGGCCAGGCCATGTCCGGACCCGAGAGCCAAGAGAACGACCCCGCGTCCGGCCTCACCGGGAATGAGGCCAGGGCGCGCCTTGAGCTGTTCGGGCCCAACACGATGCCGGTGAGCGATGTCGCCCCGTGGCGGCGTGCGCTGGGCAAATTCTGGGCACCGGTCCCCTGGATGCTTGAAGCCGCGATCATCCTTCAGCTGGTGCTCGGCGAGCACGCGGAGGCAGCGGTGGTCGCCCGCCTTGGCCCTGGTTTACAAGTCACGTCGAGTTTTACGCTTGCCGCCCATGGCAGCGGCTCCGATGTCCAGGCCGATGCGCAGCTTGAGCTTGTAGAGGCTGTGTCCGTTGAAGCGGTCCACCGCCTCCAGCAGGTCCAGGGCCTTGTCCGCCGCACGGATGGTGTGATCCACCACCGCTCCGGGCAGTTCCACCGCAGCCAGATAAGCATCTCCGATCATCCTGCCGCGTTCCGGGCCTTGGTTGCCGGCACTGACCGGCATGCGCGAGGACAGGGCATCGAGCACGCCCATCAGGACCTCCGCATCGGCGCCCTCCGCGAACTTCGTGAACTCGACGAGGTCCGCGAACAGCACCGCGACTTCCGCATAACCCTTGGCGACCAGGCCCGGGGCCCGGTCTGCAGCCGTAATGGGACCTCCTTTCAGCACTTCGGCCAGGGCTTCGGGCAGGAGGTTGAGCAGGAGGCGCTTGGAGACTTCCTGCTCGCTCACGATCCGGGCGTAGAGTTGCAACGCTTCCCTGTGCAGCAGGCGGACTTCGAGCATGTTGTGGACCCGGAGCAGCACCTCTGCGAGGTCGAACGGCTTGCTGACGAAATCCTTGGCGCCGCTGCGCAAGGCACGCAGCTTGTGCGCCGATTGGGCGGTGATGACGAGCACCGGCACATAGCCGCTGGTCTCGATCTGCCTCAGGTTTTCCATGACCTGGAAGCCGTCCATCACCGGCATCTGCAGATCGAGAAGAATCAGGTCATAGCGATTCATGAGGTGCATCTCACAGACCTGGGTGGGGTCCATGGTCGAGGCGATGGAGTCATAGCCTTCGTTGCGCAACATCTGCGTAAGCAAGAGAACGTTGGCCTCCTGGTCGTCGACGATCAGGATCTTGCCGTGAAGAATGTCTGCTGCGCTTACCATGGGTGTCACCGGCCTTTGCCTGGGTGGATCGGATGGATGCTGGACAATTCGAGCGCCAGGTCCAGCGCCTGGGTGAACTCTTCAACCTTGATCGGCTTGGTCAGGTAGCGGAAGAATCCGGCCTCCATGCACCTCTTGATGTCGTCGAGCATGGCGTTGGCGCTGATGGCCAGGACCGGGATCTGTGCCGTCAGCGGGTCTCCCTGGAGCTGCTTCAGCGCCTGGATGCCGTCGATGTCGGGCAGGTTGATGTCCATCAGGATCACCGCCGGCCGGTGCGCGCGGGCCAGTTCGACCCCGAGGATGCCGGTTCCCGCGCTCAGCATGCGCAGGTCGGGACGGCGGGCGACGAGCTGCTCCACCAGCGCCAGGTTGGCCGCGTTGTCCTCCACATAAAGGAGGGTGCGCAGCGGCCCGTCCGGGAGCGCCTGGTCCTTGGCCAGGGCTGAGGGCTCGCTGGCACCTGCGGCCAGCTGCGGGGCGCTGGCTGATTCGAGCTCGAACCAGAAGACGCTGCCCTCCCCGACGGTGCTCTCCACGCCGATCACCCCGCCCATCATTTCCACCAGGAGCTTGCTCATCACCAGGCCGATGCCCGTGCCCTGCTCGCCGCTGGCCTCCTGGCCGAGACGGTTGAACGGCTGGAACAGCTGGGCCAGCTTGGTCGGAGCCAGCCCGCTGCCGGTGTCCCGCACGCTCACGCGGGTGCGGCCCTGGGCGGTGGTGCTGCATTCCACCGTGACCGTTCCTCCAGTCTGGTTGTACTTCACCGCGTTGGAAAGAAGGTTGATGAGGATCTGCTTCAGCCGGACCCGGTCGGCAAGCACAAAACGGTCCTGGTCGAAACGGGGAAAGGTCATGTGGATGCCATGGTTCTCCCCCTGTTGTTCCACCATGGCCTGGCACTCGAGCATGACCTCGGCCAGCGCCACCGGCTCCACCGACAGCGTCAGCTTGCCGGACTCGATCACCGCGAGATCGAGGATCTCGTTGATGAGTTCCAGGAGGTACCATCCAGCCTTGAGGATCTGGTGGATGCTCGCCTTCTGGGAGGGGGTGGGCGGCGGCGATTCGGTGTCGAGCAGCTGGGCGAAACCGAGGACCGCATTGAGGGGGGAGCGCAGTTCATGGCTCATGCTGGAAAGGAATTCCGACTTGGCGAGGTTGGCCTTTTCCGCCGCCGACGTGGCGCCCTGGAGTTCCGCGTTCTTGCCCTGCAGCACTTCATCCAGCCGCTTGCGTTCGGTGATGTCGCGCGCTGCCGCGAACACACCCTGCAGATTCCGGTCCTGGTCGTAGAACGTGGTCGCATTGAAGGAGACTTCGGTCTCCTTGCCGTCCCTGGCGCTGGCGGTGAGTTCATAGTCGGTCACCTTCATTCCGCTCAGCACCTGATTGATGCCCGCCTCGGCCCGGCCGGGGTCGGTGAAGTGGTTCCGGAACGGCGTCCCGATGAGTCCCTCCCGGGTGCAGCCGGTGAGCGTCTCCATCTGCTCGTTCACATCGGTGATGAGGCCGGACCGGTCGGTGGTTATCAGAGCGTCGATGTTGGATTCGAACAGGGAGCGGGTATAGAACTGGTGGTCGCGAAGGCGCTGGGCGAGCTTCTCCTGCTCCGCCTCGATCAGCTTGCGGGCCGTATTGTCGGTGCCGATCAACAGGTAGCCGATGATGCCGACCTGGGCACCGCGCAGGGCGGTAGCCGACACCACCACCGGGAAGCGGCTGCCATCCTTGCGGATGTAGCTCAGCTCGAAAATGTCCTCGATGCCGCGCGAGGCCTTGAATACCAGGGACTGGAAACCGGGAGGGATCGGCGTCGCCAGTTCCAGGCTCAAGGCTTCGGCCCGGGTGGCCAGTTCCCGGGGATCGCAGATATCGGCCGGGGTGATCTTGTTAAGTACGTCGGCAGCTGCGTAGCCGAGCATGCGCTCGGCGCCGACATTGAAAACCTGGATGAGGCCCGTCAGGTCAGTGGCGATAATTGAAAAATTGACGCTGCTGAAAATGGCGTCCTGCAAAATACCTGTTTTCAAAAGCGCCTGTTGCCGCTTGGCCTCGGCCTGACCCACGGCCATGGCTGAAATACCGGTTGGTGGGACGGTGGGGTGGTTTTTTTTGGGCACGGACGACCTCTGAAAAACCGTGGATTTATAGCTAATCACTTTTTGTTTCATCTGGGACCAACCGCATGGTCTCTCCCATTCTCTCGAATGGGGGAGATGCATGCGGAGGTCATTCCTGGGACAAGCAGATTGAGGGCAGCCGGGGTGGAGGCAGCCGCGCCGGGGGCAGATGGGCAATGGGACGTCTCATTTTGTTCTCCTGGATGAGGTTTCAGCCCCTGATTGGCTGGACTGCTCCAGGCAGCCCCTGATTGATCAGGTTAAAAAAATAAGCATTTTTTGCGCCAATCTGTAAGTACAACTATTTCAATAAAATAGAATATTTCAGGCAGTGCCGGATGGGATCTGCATCATAAGGGATGAAGTACCTGGATAGTCAATTTGATGGATTTGACCCAATTTCGATGCCACGCCGACCTATCCGTTCAACCAGGTTCCCACAGTTGCTCCATTTGGACTTATGGGTAAGTTGTCATTTCTCCGTGCCTCCCTTCCTCCGCGTCTTCCAGAATTATTTTTCCGATGGGTTTGCTGACTGCTAAGGGATTTGCCGGAATGGATCGGGATTTTCAGCAAAAAACCAATTCCGTGCCGCGGCTTGTTCTCACCTCCAGGTGGGCACCCAGGACTGTGGCGGAATCCGGGCATGGCCTTCCTGTCCACAAGGTTGGTCCAACCAGTGGCCCCAACCCGTCAAATTGAAAGACCGCCACCCATTATTGATTGGTAAGTGGTTAAGAACGCGATCCCGGTAGATCCAAATATATGTATTCAAATGCATTAGTACATGGCCTAAAAATTGCAAGCTAACGAGTCCCTAACGGAATGGGAGATTTCCGCCAGACCGCAAGCCCACCCGAGGCATCAGGCCACCTGAGTTCAAGATGAAATTTCGCCCATTCAACTGCATGCCCGTCGTGGTTGGCCTCAGCTTGGCCATCCTGGGTCTCGGCCTTGCCTGCCTCGAACCCCAGCACAGCAATTACCTGGAACGCCAGGATCAGCAGAATCCCGATTACCACTCGGAATAAGGCGGTCCGGCGTGATCATCTTCCTGCTTGTCCTCCTGCTCATGACGATGTTCGCCGTCCTCCCCGCCTGGCCCCACAGCCGGCAGTGGGGCTACCACCCGAGCGGGGTCCTGGGCTTCCTGGCGGCGATCCTCATCATCCGCCTCCTGGCGGGTGGGATGTAGACCCAAGGGACCACCACCACCCGACCACGCCAGTCCATCCACGCCGGACCTGACCCCACCTGGTCTCAGCAAACCGCTGGGACCAGCACCGACTGAGGTTGGCTAGGGCTTTACCGCCGAGGTACATGAATATGAACATTTTCGGGTTTGCCATTGGGTGCGCCAACTCTCCGCCACCCAGGCCGCGCTTGACTTCCCTGTTGGCCCTGACCCTGCTTCTGCCAGTCGGGGGGAGCATGGCCCAGCAACTGTGGGCCGCCCAGCCTGAGCCGGCCCAGGTGGCGACGGCGCCGTTACCTCCCTACAAGCTGGAAACTTCCGCCCAGCTGCAGCAGGCGGTGGCGCCCCTGGCGCTGTATCCGGATTCCCTGGTGGCGCAGATCCTGGTGGCATCCACCTTCCCGGAGCAGGTGGTGGAGGCCGACCGCTGGGTGCAGGCGAACCCTGACTTGAAGGGTGACGCCTTGGGCCATGCGGTCGACCCGCAACCCTGGGACCCCAGCGTCAAGGCGCTCACCGCCTTCCCGTCGGTCCTCGGCAATATGGACAAGAACCTGTCCTGGACGTCATCCCTTGGCGACGCCTACTACAACCAGCCGCAGGATGTGATGGATGCGGTGCAGGTGATGCGCCGCCGGGCAAGCCAGGCCGGTAATCTCAAGACCACCCCGCAGCAGACGGTGGCGAGCCAGGGCCCGACCATCACCATCGAACCGGAAAACCCGGATACCGTCTACGTCCCCGCTTATGACCCGTGGACGAACTACGGAGATCCCGTGGCAGCCTGGCCGGGATGGTACGACTATCCCGGCATCTGGTTCAACGGTCCGAGCCTCTCGTTCGGGATCGGCATCGGCATCGGACTGCAGGTCGGGTTTTCCTGGGGCTGGCCGAGCTGGGGATTCGATTGGTCGAACCGGGCCGTCATGTACAACCATAGCCGGTACTACTCCCGGAGCACTACGTTCTTCAACCGGAATGCCTTCTACCGGGGGGGCGGCGCCAACGGCATCCGCGCCCGCAGCAGCGGCGCGGGCAGGTATCCCGGCGGGGCCGGCGGCGGTCGCAACGGAGCCTACGGCCGCCCCCCGGCGGCCCGGCCTTTCAACAGCAACCCGCAGGCTGCCCGGGGGTATGCTGAACCCCACGGGCAGAGCGGGGTGCGCTCGAGCGCCTTCGGCGACTACCAGCACGGCGGACAGGCCAGGAGTTTCGCCCAGCGCGGAAATTCCAGCCTGGGCCAGGCGGCGGGCCGCGGAAGCTCGAGTCCGAGCCGCACGACCGGTGGCGGCGGCTCCAGCATGGGCCAGGCAGCGGGCCGGGGAAGCTCGAGTCCGAGCCGTACGGCCGGTGGCGGCGGCTCCAGCATGGGCCATGCGGCTGGGCGCGGCGGCGGCAGCGCGCGCAAGCCTTGAAATCCGATCGGGTTCCCCGACGCACGAACATCATCGCGATGGAGAGTAGCCAAATGCATCAGACGAGACCGTATTCCAGCAAGTTCCACGGACCTGTCCGGCCCGGATCGGCCGCGGTCGCCATCCTGGCGCTGCTCCTCGCCGCCCCTGCCATGGCCCAGCAGAAAGGGCAGCGGACCTACGCCTCCGCGGAGGCGGCCAGCGACGCGCTGATCAAGGCCGTGCAGGAGAACGACGACCACGAGATGGCCCGGATCCTGGGGCCGGACAGCAGGCAGATCCTCTCCTCGGGCGATGCCGCCGAGGATGCCCAGAACCGGGCGAATTTCATCCGGAATTATCAGGACATGCACCGCCTGGTGAAGGAGCCGGACGGGGCCACCATCCTCTATGTGGGGGCCAGGAATTGGCCCACCCCCATTCCCATCACGAGCCATGGCAAAGGCTGGTTTTTCGACACGCCGGCAGGCAGAACGGAGATCTTGTCCAGGCGGATCGGCCGGAATGAATACTCGACCATCCGCGTCTGCCTGGAACTGGTTGCGGCCCAGGAGGAATTCCATTCCAGCCACGACGGCCACTACGCCCGCTCCATCAGGAGTGACAATGGCCAGCGCAACGGCCTTTTCTGGCCGGCGGCTGAAGGCGAACCCCGGAGCCCCATGGGGCCGCTGGTGGCAGGAGCCGAGATCAGGGACAGCGGATACCCGGCCGGCGCGGCGACCCCCTACCGCGGCTACTACTACCGCGCCCTGACCCACCAGGGCAAGAACGCGCCGGGCGGCGCCAGGAGTTATACCGATGCCTCGGGCGTGACCCAGGGGTTCGCTTTCCTGGCCTTTCCGGCGGCATACCGGTCCTCCGGGGTGATGACCTTCATCGTCAGCAAGGATGGTGTCGTATACGAGAGGGATCTTGGCCCCGGGACCAAGGCGCGCGCCCAACGGATGTCGGGGTTCGACCCGGGCAGATCCTGGAAGGCCGTCGAAGGACAGCAGGAGCTCGCCCAGTGACGGATGCGTCTGGTCACCCCTGCCCCGGAACACCGCCCTTGCCCTGGATGAAGGTGGGATGGATGAGGTTCTCGATGGTGAACAGTTCGTCCCAGGTCTCCTGGGTGATGACCTTGCGTTCCAGGACGGCAATCTGGTGGATGGACTTGCCGCGGCTGAAGCCTTCCCGGGCGATCTCGGAGCACTGCTTGTAGCCCAGGGTCGGGCTCAGCAAGGTGACAATGCCCAGACTGCCCAGGACCATCTCCCGGGTGTGCTCCGGGTTGGCCGTGATGGCGAGGACGCACTTGTCCCGCAGGGTCCGGACGGCGTTCTCCATGATCCTGATGGAGGTGAAGAGGGCGAACACCAGGACCGGCTCCATCACGTTGAGCTGCAACTGGCCCGCGGAGGCGGCCAGGGTGATGGTGAGATCGGCGCCGATGACGTAGAAGCTGGCCTGGTTCACCACCTCGGGAATCACCGGGTTGACCTTGCCGGGCATGATGGAGGAGCCCGGCTGCAACTGGGGGAGGTTGATCTCGTTGAAGCCGCACCTGGGGCCCGAGGCCAGCAGCCGGAGGTCATTGCAGATCTTCGACAGCTTCACCGCCGTCCGTTTGAGGACGCTGGAGAGCTGGACATAGGCTCCCTGGTCCGAAGTGGCTTCCACCAGGTCCTTGGCCAGTTCCAGCTGGATCCCGGTGAGGTTGCGGAGGTGCCGCACCACCCGCTCCGGATAGCCCTGGGGCGCATTGAGCGAGGTCCCGATGGCGGTTGCGCCCATGTTCACTTCGGCCAACAGTCGTTTGGCATCCTCGATCCGGGCCAGTTCCTCGTCCAGGTTGGTGGCGAAGCCGTGGAACTCCTCGCCCATGGACATGGGCACCGCGTCCTGCAGATGGGTCCGGCCCATCTTCAGCACCTTGGCGAACTCCGTCCCCCTGTCGCGGAAGGCGTCCCGCAGCAGCGCCAGGGTCCGGGAGTAGCTGCCGAGGCGGTTGATGAGGGCGATGCGGAAGGCCGTCGGGAAGGCGTCGTTGGTGGACTGGGAGCAGTTCACGTGGTCGTTGGGGCTGATCCGCTGGTACTCGCCCTTGGGGCGCCCCAGGTGCTCCAGGGCCAGGTTGGCCAGGACCTCGTTGACGTTCATGTTGGTGCTGGTGCCGGCGCCCCCCTGGATCATGTCGGTGGGAAACTGGTCGAGGAAATCTCCCGCAATGATCCGGTCGCAAGCATGGACGATGGCGTCGGCCACCTCGGCCGGCAGGACGCCCAGTTCCTGGTTGGCCAGGGCCGCGGCCTTCTTCACATAGCCGAAAGCCTGGATGAAGAAAGGCTCCGCCGATACCGGGACCCCGGTGATCTGGAAATTCTCGATGCCCCTCAAGGTCTGCACACCATAGTAGACGTTGTCGGGGATCTCGCGCGTCCCGATGAAATCCTTCTCGATGCGGTTGGGCATGGTCGGTCTCCTGGTTAGTCAGTCCGGCTCACAGTTCGTTTGACGTACACCAACCGAGGTCGAAAGCAGGATTCGCGCCACCCCTTACCGCGGCCCTGGACCAACCTTCAGGTTCTCGCTCCCCCTTGCCCTCGTTTGGTTTGAAAGGCTTGCCATTCATTCTGAGTGAACACAAAAGGGGGCAGATCTTAGGAGGTACTTATTTATTGAAATATATATTTGTTAACACTTGGACCATAAATTGCTTACTGGATCCGACCGCAACAAGCGCAGACAAGCAACACAGACAGGAAGGGGGTTGGTTCAGGTGTTGGAGAAATTGAAACCAAGAGAGGTATTTCACCACTTTGAAGAACTGACCAAGATTCCAAGGGGCTCGGGCAACGAAAGACAGGTGAGCGACTACCTGGTTGGATTCGCCAGGGAGAGGAAGCTTGAAGCTTTTCAAGACAAAGCCCTGAACGTCATCATCCGGAAGCCTGGCACCAAGGGGTACGAGAAATCCCCCGCCGTGATCATCCAGGGGCACATGGACATGGTCTGCGTGAAGGCGCCGGGGTCCCGGCACGATTTCGCCAAGGAGGCGTTGTCCCTGAAGATCAAGGGGGACATCCTGCGGGCGGACGGCACGACCCTCGGTGCGGACAACGGCATCGCGGTGGCCTATGGCTTGGCCCTGCTGGACAGTGCGGACATCCCCCATCCGCCGCTGGAGATGCTCGTCACCACGAGCGAAGAGACCGGCATGGACGGGGCCCACGCGGTCCGGGGGAACCACCTGGAGGGGAAAACCCTGCTGAACCTCGACGCCGAGGAAGAAGGCGTCCTCTTCGTCAGCTGCGCGGGCGGCCTCAACGTGGTGTGCCAGTTCGACACCCGTTGGGAGAAGGCCAGAGGCGGCGCGCTGGTCATCCAGGTCTCGGGCCTGAAGGGCGGGCACTCGGGCCTGGAGATCATCCAGCAGCGGGCCAATGCCATCAAGCTCCTGGGCAGGACGCTGGACGCCGCCAGGGCAGCGGGGGCGTTCCGCATCGCCGACCTTTCGGGAGGCTCCAAATCGAATGCCATCGCCCGGGAAGCGCAGGCGACCGTCACGGCCGAAGCCCCGGTGCTCGCCAGCATCAAGGCCATCGTGAAAGGCCTGGCCAAGGACCTGAAGGCGGAGTTCGCGGTGGCGGATCCCGGCATCAAGGTGACCTCGGCCTCCGGCGACCCGGCGTTACATCGGCTGGACCGGGCTTCCACGGAGAAGCTCATCGACTTCCTGGTGGTCGCCCCCGACGGTGTCCAATCCATGAGCAAGGACCTGGAAGGTCTCGTGGAGAGCAGCCTGAACCTGGGGGTGTTGGAGCAGTCGGACGAGTCCATCGAGCTGACCGTCTCGATCAGGAGCTCCGTGGCGTCCATCGGCGAGGACCTGGCCCGCAGGGTCGAGGCCCTGGCGGACCTGGCTGGCGCCAGGCACACCCGGGCAGGGGCGTATCCCGCCTGGCAGTACGCCAAGGATTCCAGGATCCGGGACCTGTGCGCCGGCGTCTACCAGGAAGTCTCCGGCAGCGCCCCACAGATCAAGGCCATCCACGCCGGGCTCGAGTGCGGCCTGCTCAAGGAAAAACTGCCGGGGACGGACATGATCAGTTTTGGCCCGAACCTGTACAACGTCCACACCCCCCAGGAACACCTGAGCATCAAGTCGGTGGCCAACACCTGGAAATTCCTCACCTCGGTTCTCGCAAAACTTAAATAAGGGGAGACGGACATGAAAGAAGCCGGCAAAGAGACTGGTTTGTCCAAGAATTCCTACGGCGGCTGCCAGGGCAGCGACTATGTGCCTTATGTCTCCACCACCGAAGTGATGCCCGAGATCACGGGGTACTCCATCCTCATGGGCATCCTGTTCGCTCTCCTGTTCGCCGCAGCCAACACCTATCTCGGGCTCAAGGTCGGCATGACCATCTCGGCCGGCATTCCCGGCGCGATCCTCGCCATCGGCCTCCTGCGCAAGGCATTCAAGCGGAACAACATCCTGGAAGCGAACATGGTCGCATCGCTGGCCGCCATGGGGGAGTCCATCGCCGGCGGAATCATCTTTGTCCTCCCGGCCCTGCTGCTCCTGGGCTTCGGCCTGAGCATCATGACCATCGTCATCGTCACCGTCATCGGCGGCCTCATGGGGGTCTTCTTCATCACTCCGGTGCGGAGGTACCTCATCGTCGAGGAACACGGCACGCTCATCTACCCTGAATCCATGGCCGCGGCGGAGATCCTGGTCACCGGCACCGAAGGCGGCGGCGGCTTCCGGACCATCCTCACGGGCATGGGCGTCGGCGCCGCTTTCAAGATGCTGGCCGGCGGCTTCTGCTTCTGGAGCGAGACCGCTTCCTACACCATCAAATCCTACGAGGGAACCATCGTCAGCCTGGATGCCATCGCCTCCCTCTTGGGGGTCGGCTTCATCGTCGGCACGAAGACGTCCCTGCTGATGTTCGGCGGTTCCGTGGTCGCCTGGCTGGCGCTGATCCCGTTGCTGAAGCTGTTCGGGGCCGGCATGGTGAATCCACTCTACCCCTCCACCATCCCGGTCGGGCAGATGGATGCCAACGCCATCTGGTCCAGCTACATCCGCTACGTGGGCGCAGGCGCGGTCGCCACCGGCGGCTTCATCTCCATCGTGCGCTCCCTGCCCACCCTGGTGAGCAGCTTCCGGCAGGCTGCCGCGGGAATGCTCAAAGGCGGCGCCGGCAAGGTATCCAGGATGAACCAGGAAGCGCCTCTCACGTGGGTCATCGGCGCGGCGGTCCTGGGGTTCCTCCTGACCTGGCTGGTTCCGGTGGTGGGCGGCGGCCTGGTGGGCGCCTTTTCGGCCGTGGTGTTCAGCTTCTTCTTCGCGGTGGTGTCCGGCCGGATGGTGGGCCTGATCGGCGCCTCCAACAATCCGGTCTCCGGCATGACCATCGCGGCCCTGCTCATCATCACCACGGTGCTGAAACTCATGGGCAACACCGGCAACCACGGCATGACCACCGCGCTCATGATCGGCGGGGTCATCTGCATCGCCATCGCCGTGGCCGGTGGAACCGCCCAGAGCCTTAAGACCACCTTCATCATCGGCGGCAATCCCAAATCCATCCAGACTTTCATGTTCGTCGCCCTGGCGGTGGCCTCCTTCGCCGCCGCCGGCACATTGATGATGCTGAACAAGGCCTATGGGATCGGCAGCCAAGCCGTTCCCGCGCCCCAGGCGACGCTCATGAAGATGATCGTCCAGGGCATCATGACCTCCCAGCTGCCATGGACCCTGGTGGCCATCGGCGTCGCGCTGGCCCTGTTCTGTTTCCTGGTGAACATCCCCATCCTCGCGGTGGCGCTGGGCATCTACCTGCCCATCGGACTCACCGCCGCCGTTTGCGCCGGCGGCATCATCCGCAACCTGGTGGAACGGAGAGCCAAGGAATCCGTCAAGGACAAGGCAGTGGACAAGGGCATCCTGCTGGCTTCGGGCATCGTGGCGGGAGATGCCCTGGTGGGCATCCTCGTCGGCCTGTTCGCTGCCCTGGGCACCAACATCGCCTTCGGGGTCAAACTGTTCCCGGCCATGGCCTCCAGCAACCTGCTGGCCCTGTTCATGTTCCTGCTGCTGGGGGGCTGGATGTACTGGTATTCCCTGCGTGAAGGGAGGCCAGAATGAATGGACGCGACCGATCCAAGGACAAGTTCAACTTCGTCCTCTACGTCCCTGAACTCAGGCATCACCAGTTCCGCCTGACCGAGGCGGGCAAGGTCGTCCTGGAGTTCGAGATCAACCCGGTCAAGCGGCTGCTGGCCAAGCTCGTCCACCGGGAACCGGTGGCGGACCTGGAACTGGACGCGCTCTGCTCCTCGGCGTGGCTCAGCATGGACGGCACCCGCAGCATCCTGGACGTGGCCCGCATCCAGAGCGAAAAAACCGGCGATGACATCGACGAGGCGGTCCGGCGGATCGTCCAATTCACCCGCTACATCGCCAAGAGAGGCTGGATCCGGTTCAAAGAGGTCCAGGAGGGTTGACCGGCCGGGCGGCGGTGCGCGCCAGCTTCCCTGGTGGTCGACCCCCTTGTCGAGCCCATCCGCAACCTTAGCCCGACCTTGAAACGGAGCTCCGGTGGACATTGTAGTGCCCTTCTTCAAGTCCCTGGCGCTGGTGCCCCTCACCCTGCTGCCGATCATCAATCCGCTCAGCGCCGCGCCGGTCTTCGTCCAGACCGCGGGCGCCGACCCCGTGGTGGTGCGCCAGATGGCGCGCCAGATCGCCATCAACAGCTGGTTCATCCTCGTGGTCTCCATGCTGGTGGGCATCTACGTTCTGGATATCTTCGGCATCTCCCTGCCCATCGTGCGCGTTGGCGGCGGCCTGCTGGTCGCGGCGTCAGGCTGGCGCATGCTGAGCAGCACGGGCGGAAACGACGTGCACAAGGTCGTCGCGGACCAGGCCGCCGTTCCGAGCAGCACCGAGATCGGTACTGCGCAGCTTCTTTCCGATCACGTTCCCCCTCACCACCGGGCCGGGATCCATCGCCGCCGCCATCGCGCTGGGAGTCAACCTGCCGCGCACGTTCGAGCGCTACCTGATGGGCGCCGCCATCGCGGTCCTGGGCGTGGCCATCACCGTGCTGGCAGTCTACTTCTGCTACCGCTATGCCTCCAGGCTGCTGGCCATGCTCGGGGTGATCGGCACCATGGTGATCATGCGCCTGCTCGCCTTCATCCTTCTCTGCATCGGTATCGAGATCATGTGGACCGGCTGGACCACCCTCCAAAAACTCACACCTTGACCGGGGCGCTTCACAGGTGATGCGCATGCCTCGATTCCCGCAACATACCCCTCCCGCATCCGCCCCCGGTTGGTGGGGAAGGATCCTGCACGCCGGCCGCACCCACCTGGGCCGGGTGCTTGCGGTTGGCTTGGTCTTCCTGGTGATATCCAGCATCTTCCTGGTGGATGTGGTGCTGGCGGAACCCCTGCGCCGATGGGCCCAGGACATGATGAACTTAGAGTTGCAAGGCTATCAGGTGCATATCGTCCATCTGCGCCCGCATCTATGGCGTCTGGGTCTGGATCTGGATCAGCTGACACTGGTTCAGGCCCGCCACCCGGATCCGCCCGTCGCCGACTTCGGTTCCCTCCGATTCTCCCTGGCATGGGAGGAACTGTTCCATTTCCGAATGGCGGGGGATCTGACCCTGGTGCGTCCCGATCTGCACATCGACCGGGCCCAGCTCCAGGAGGAGGTCAGCAGCAAGGTGAAGTTTCGCGACCAGGGCTGGCAGCGAGCCATTGAATCCATCTACCCCTTCAAACTGGACCGGGTGCAGGTCCAGGACGGGTCCCTGGTCTATCTGGCTGCCGGAACCGCCAGCAAACCACTTCGGTTGACCCATGTCTCCATGGCGGTCCGCAATGTGCGGAACATCGCGGCAGCCAAGGACACCTATCCATCCCCAGTGTCCTTGGATGGGGCAATGTTCGACACCGGCAAGATCCAATTCAAAGGGGCGGCGGACTTCCTGCGCCAACCCTTCACCGCCGTCAAGGGTGAGATCCGTTTGGAACGGGTCCCCTTTGATCGCCTCGCCCCTCTTGCCAAGGAATACCAGCTGAAGACCAGGGAAGGCTATCTTTCCTTGAATGGCAACCTGGAATACACCCCGGAAATCCAGACGGTCCACCTGCCCCAGGTCCTCCTCCAGGACCTTGACCTGGATTACGTCACCAGTCCGGCAACCCATGCCCTGGAAGCGGAGCATGCCAGGGAGGTGGTCAGGCTGGCGCGGCAGATTCGCAACCAGCCCAAGCTGCTGCTTCGGGTGGATAGCCTGAAGGTCAGCAATGGCCAAGTCGGATTTGTCGATGAGATGACCCCCACCCCGTACCGATTGTTCATCAGCAAAGGTTGGCTGGACTTGGAGAACCTGAGCAACCAGGCCAAGGACGGAAACACTGAATTCCATGTCCGCGGGGAATTCATGGGCAGCGGTCCGGTAGCCGTCTCAGGCCGGATCAGGTCCACCGCCACCCCGGTGGATCTGGATCTGCATCTCACCATGGAGGATGTCCAACTGCCCGGCCTCAACGGACTTCTCCATGCGCATTCTGAACCGGATGTGGACCAGGGGCAGCTGTCAGTCTATGCCGAATTGACGGTCAAAGACGGCAGGCTGGATGGCTATGTCAAGCCCCTCATCAAGAACTTGAAGGTCTACGATCGCCAGAAGGATCGCCACAAAGCCTTCGGCAAGCGGATGGAACTGCACGCGGTGCAACTGCTGGCGGAGATGCTCAAGAATCACCGGACCCAGGAGCTGGCCACCGTGGTGCACCTGTCCGGCTCCACCAGCCATCCCAAGGTCAGCGAGTGGGAGGCCATACGGGGACTCATCGGGAACGGGCTGCTCCGGGCCGTGCGCCCGGGTTTCCTGGAGCCCGGGTTCGAGCCGCTCCCCCGGCCGGAAGTCGCCAGGGTCGGGCACTAGGAGCCTGTCCAAGTAATATTCGGCCCCGCGCTGGTGGCACCGGGCCTAGCCAGCCAAGGAAGGTTCCGAAGGGGGTATAGGTTATACCTCCGAGGAACCTGACGCCGGATGGCTGGGCCCGCTGCCACCAGCGCGGGGCCGAATATTACTTGGACAGGCTCCTGATATGTATCGGCCTGTCAAGGGTGGCAGGCCCATTTTGTCCGGCAGTGCATAGGGAGCAGAACGGACGGCATTCCGCCGGTTGATCAGTCTGATATTCGCGGGTTGGGTACCGGCATGACAACCGATTCGTCGGGGAGCTGCCTCGCTCTAGCTTTGAGGGTCATTCCATCGCTGGACGCTTACATAGGAGGCTCGAGGGTTCTCCCACCGTTGTCCGTTCTGCTGCCGATGCACTGCGGGTTTGTCGACTCTCCTGGAGCACCTGCTGCCCCGGGAGCTGGAAATGCACGACCGATGGCCCAGATGAAGCCCACGAGTTCCCTGGCCACCGCTGTGCAGACCTTGACCTTGAGCTTGCCCTTGGATTCCAGCAGGCGGTATCGGGCGCAGAGACGAACCTGGGCCTTCCAGGCGATTTCCTGGACCCCCTCCGGGGCGCGCTTCGCCTTTTGCTGGAGATGTTGAGTCTTCCGCGCCGGATGGTGATAGGTCCAGGCTGCCTCTACCAGGACCCGCCGGACGTGGCCGTTCCCGGTTTTCGTGATGCCGCCGCGGGACCGAGTGGCTCCGCTCGAATGTTCGCTTGGGACCAGCCCCAGGTAGGCCATCAACTGGGGGGCGGTCGGGAAGCGGTGGAGATCGCCGATCTCTGCCATGGTGGTGGTCGCCGCGATCCGGCTGATGCCGCGCAAAGCCATCAATCCCTCGATGACCGGACCGAACCCGGAGGCCGAGCCAGCGCTTTCAAGCTGCTTCTCCAGAGCCTCCACTTGCCGGGTCAGCATCTGGAGGGTGTCCAGGTAGTCCTGGAACACGAACTGCTGGATGGGCTGGTCGAACTTCACGTTCTCAAACCAGTGGAAGTGCATCCGGGTCCATTTCTTTTCGTGGCCATAGACCTTCCCGTGGCGAAGCAGGAAGGCTTGCAGCCGCTGCTTGGCCTGGCGCTCCAAATGCTTCAGGTCCTCCCGGCCCCGGGTCAGGTCTCGCAGGGCCTCCTGGGCCTCATCCGGGACCCAGACCGCCGTCAACTCCCCGGCCCTGAGCAGCCGGGCCAGGGTCTGGCTGTCCCGCCGGTCCGTCTTGATCCGGTCGCCGGGCTTTTTCGGGATCAGGGAGGGCGCCACCACCTGGTTGGCGACCCCCATGCCCAGCAGCTGCCGATGCAGGACATACCCGCATGGCCCCGCCTCATAGCAGCACAACAGCTTGGCGCCGCCCTTCTGGAGCTGCCTGATCAGCTTCCCGACTGCCTCTGGCGTGTTCCGGATCTCCCCCTGGTAGCGGACCTCTCCCCCGAAAGTCTCCGCGACGGAGACGGCGATCGTCTCCTTGTGCACATCCATCCCGACGAACTTGCTATACACTGCCATGGCCTGCCCTCCTCATTACGGCTCTGAGCCGGTTGGTCAAGCGCCCCGAGCTTAATCCGCGTGGTTGAGGCTGGGCAGGCCCTTTCATGCCGGATCTTGTCCAGCGCCTTCCCTTGGCTCACCTTTGAATCAGCCGGGCGGAGGATAGGGCAACGCAGGGGTTCGACCTGAGCGCCGACCCGGGTCGGGAAATGGGTGGGCCGGCGCTCCGGCCCACTTCCCTCCATTTCCTGGCTTCAGGCGCAAAATCCCGGGGGCACGGGGGCGGAGCCCCCGGATGCCTCATGCTCCGAGCCCCTCAATCAGTGCGGGGCCGATACATGATGTCTAGGGCCATCGATAGCCAAGCCCGAGAAGGAAGATATCGGCGTCCCGATTATAATTGCTCGTGACCCGGTTGAAGGCCAGGCGCGTCATCCAGTGACGGGAGAGCCGCTGGGACAGGGAGAGGGAACCCAGGCCGGCGATTTTCGGCGGATTGGTGGTGCCCTGGTCGGACGGATGCTTGCTGTCGATGTAGAAACAGGGACCGAAGCCGATGCCGACGGTCATCTGGTCATGGAAGAAGGCGTTCACGACCCAGGCCTGGGTGGCCAGCCCACTGCGGCGGACAATCTCTGGATCTCCTTCGTAGATCAGGGAGGCGGTCCAATCGAAATGCCGGCAGAAACTCCGGCGGTATTCCATGGAATAGGCGCGGCCGGTCTGGCTGAGGAACGTGTTCACCACGCTCTGGCCCACATACATCGTCACTTCATGCTCAGGCTGATAGTCCCGTTCGCTCGGAGTGTCGCCCATTGCGCCCGGCGTGGGTTTCCCGTCCTGGCCCAGCCAGACACCGATCCCCACCACCACGGTGGTCATCCTGATATCACCGTTCGGGCTCATGTGGTTGACCATGGCCCGGCAGAACACCCGCTCCGCAAGGTATCCCGTCACACTGGCACTGTAGATCGGGGCGGTGCCATGGACATCCGCCGATCCGCCGCCCGCCAGCATCTGGGTGTCATAGTAAAAGTAGGCGCCAGCACCGAGGGCGACGGAAAAGCCATTCGCGCCGAACGGCAATCGGCCCCAGATCTCCAGGGCCTCCCCATCCAGGTGGTGTCCCGGCACATGGCCTGCGTTGATATAGTCGACCGAGGCTGCGAAATTTCGATAGGATTCCTGCCGATAGTCAGCTTGTTACGAATAACTGGAATGTTCGCCATTGTCCGGGCGCATGAGTCCTGCCAGCACGCTGATTTCCTGGGCTCGCAGGCTGATGCAGGCGCGCCCCAGCAGCAAGGCGGGCATGGCCCATCGGGTGCGAATGACAGGCTGGTTTCCCATGCGGCTCTCCTAGATTAGGGTCATGGCCGGCAGGGCAGCGGACCCTGCCTTGATTTCGAGATGACTGCCAAGCCTGTTCATGTGCGCAACCTCTGGGTGGTTTTATAAAACCCATGGGAAACCGATCTAGTCACAATGAGGACTGCATTCCCAAGGCTCAAACTGCCGCTTCGGTGACTTCAGGGCCATGATTCCCTGTAGCACCCCTTGGTTCTGGAAAGGGTTGCCCCACTAGCCAAGAAAGCAATAATTGACCCGATCATCTAAATCTATATATATAAAAATTTATGAAATATGACAACGTTTTTTTGCCGTTGACGTCTTCAAAATGCAAGGAAGCCCCTCCCCAGCCGGGCGGAGCCCGCAGGCTGGGCGACCTTCTGCAGCCATCCACCATCCGCCGGCGGCAAGCTTCAGATGCGGTCGCGGTCGTTGGCGGTGCACCGTTGGCGGCCCCTTGGGCTGCCGGGCCTGGTTGTGGCCTTTCTCTAACCATTCAAGTCGTTGGAGTGGTTATTCATTTTGACTGGTCTGGTCGGTCGCAGGCGTTCAAGGCCAAACGTAAATAATTAAAAAATATTAATGTTATGTGTTGGCATCAAGCCTGCGACCAATCCCAAGCCGCAGTATCCGGGCTCACCGGAAAGAGGAACCATGGAATGTGCAAATAATGCCATCAAGGTCATCATGTTCATGCTCTGGGTCAGTACCTTGGCCTTTGCTCAAGGCGGCACGATCTCCGGCTCCATCCGCCAGCGCTCGACCGGCCTGGGGATACAGATGGCCTACATCACGGTAACCGAGGCCAGAACCCATATGGTTGCGGGTTCAGGAGTTACCGATGCGGTGGGTGGCTATTCCGTGGCGCTCCCGGAAACAGGCGATTACACCCTTCGGGTGGCCAAATTCGGGTACGAAAGCATCCTGCGGTCGGGTGTGATCGCCCTTTCCGCCGCCGTTCCGGACCAGCAGGTGGATCTCTCCATGGACGTGGAGGCCCTGATGACGGCAGCGCCGGCGGCCAAGCCCCAGGTCCTGTCCTGGAAGACGGGTGATGGCAAGAGCTACCTCATCCCGGCCCTGGAAATCCCGTCCTTCCTCACGCTCCTCAGCGTCTACGACCGCCACGCCTACGCCAACCAGACGGAGAATGGGGTCAAAGTCTATTCCTCGACCTTCTCGTCCACCTGGAACCATCTCTCCAGGGAACACTGGGTGATCGACCAGGATCCCTTCGCCGTCAACCAGTTGGGGCATCCCTACCAGGGGGCCACGTTCCACGGATTCGCGCGCTCGGCCGGTCTCGATTACTGGCAAGCGCTCGCCTATGACAACTATGGAAGCTACTTATGGAAAATGGGCGGAGAGACTGATGAACCATCCATCAATGACCAGATCGCCACCGGCATCAGCGGAAGCTTCTTCGGCGAGGTGCTCTTCCGCATGTCCAGCCTGGTGCTCGAAGGGGATGGCAGCGACCCCGGGTTTTGGCAGATCCTGTTGGCCACGGCCCTCTCGCCATCGGCGATGATCAACCGGTATGCCTTCGGCGACCGGTTCAAGGCGGCGTTCCCCAGCAACGATGCGGCCACCTTCTGGCGCCTGCGCATGGGTGCGAGCGCCTATTCGGACCTCAACGACCAGGGCGTCACCAGCACCATCGACCGCAACGCCCTGAGCCTGAACTTCTCCATGGCTTATGGGCTCCCCGGACAGGCCGGCTACACCTACTCAAGGCCTTTCGACTACTTCCAGGTGGAGGCCGGAGGCATCGCCAATGCAGGCCATATGGATGAAGAAGACCTTATGATCCGCGGCCTGCTCCTGGGAACGGACTATGGTGACGGCGATGCCTTCCAGGGCATCTGGGGCCTCTACGGCGGCTATGACTACATCGCGCCGAACATCTTCCGGGTCTCCAGCACCTCCGTCTCCCTGGGGACGACCTTCCAGTCGTGGGTGTCCCAACGGGTGGCGGTCCAGGGCTCGCTACTGGGCGGCTTGGGATTCGCCGCGGCCGGCAGCACCACGGCCGTGGGCCAGCGCGACTACCATTACGGCCTGGCGCCGCAGGGACTGGCGGCGCTGCGGCTCATCCTCGGCCACCGGGCCATGCTCGACCTGACGGACCGCTATTTCGACGTCACCGGTTCCGGGGGCGGCGACCCGCAGGGCCGGGAAGTCATCAACCGCCTCAACATGGGATTCACCTTGCGCATTTTCGGCAGCCACGGCATCGGGATCCAATACATCACGTCCACCCGGCTGGCGAAATATCCTGACCAGCCCAACAGTCACCAGTCCACAGGAACGGTCGCCCTGGTCTATACCCTGCTCAGTGGGCACGGCTTCGGCGCGGCCAACGACTGACGCGAAGTCCTTTGCCGGAGCGCGAACCCTGCGGTTCCGGGCATTCCCGGCCAGCCGGCCATGGAAAAACGGTGTCTATGCGCGCCCTTGCGACAATCGGTCTGCTCCTCCTGCTTCTTCCTTCCGCCGCCCGGGCCCAGGATCCGGGCACGGAACCCGCCCTGCTCGGCGCCGGCGGGCGTTCGCGGCCCGTTTATACCGGGTCCGCGTCCCAGTACCAGGAACCGGTTCCGGTGGTCCGGGACCACGGTCCGGTGCTGTTCGTGCGCGATACCCGGGGCCCGCTGGAAGGCGGGGTCCACGTGGAAATCCTGCCCGGCGTCAACGCCGGCCTGCAACTCGCCTACGAGGAGGGACGCCAGACGAACGAGTCCAGTTTCCTCATCCAGCACCACCTTCCCAACATCGGCGCGGGGGCGTCGTATGGCGCCCAACTGGAGTGGAACGTCTACCTCGGCCCCTCGCCCATCAACCTCATCCTGCGCGCACGGCAGCACCTCAAGGCCGCGGAAGGCGCCCAGGCCGACCTCCGGCTCAGCGTGGGGGTGCTGAAAGCCGGGCCCTTCTCCGCCGCCGTGGTGGGCCAGGAGACCTGGGCCAACGCCCAATCGAACCGATCCATGTACGGCATCACCGGGCAGGAAGCGGCGATCAGCGGCTTGCCGGTCTATAACCCCGGGGGTGGCCTGGTGTCGAACATGTTTGGCCTGCTCTGGTCTCTGGACCTGGCCAGGCATTGGCTGCTGGTGGGCAACCTGGAGGGCTACCGCCTGCATGAAGACGCGGCGCGAAGCCCGCTGGCGGAGCGGCGCTGGAACGTCGAGGCGGTCGTGGGCGGGGCCTACCGGTTCTGAGGACCAGGGCCCGCAGGTTCAGGAACGGGACGACAGCTTGGCGAACCAGTTGTACAGGGCGATGATGCGGTTGTAGAAACTGGTGCGGACCTTGCTTTCCAGGCCGGGCACCCGGAACGCCTTGATGCCGGCATTACCGTAGAAATACAAGTATTTACCATCGGCCGAAGCCCTCACGACCAGGGTGAGCGTCAGGCCGCCCGGCCCCAGTACCGGCACGAATCCGTAGCGGACCTGCTCCACATTGGCCATGGCGAGTTCGACGGTGCCGCCTGCCCGGCCTTGCACCGTCACGGCATAGAGGTTCTTGCCGAAGGTGGTGTCGTCCTGTTCGAGATAGAGGTCGTGGCTGGGCTCGATGGACAGGAATTGAGGATCCCCGAGGATGGTTCGATCGCCCGGGCCCTTGACCAGGTGCGAGGAGGTGAAGAAGGTCCGTTCCTTGCCGTGGGTGGCCGAATAATAGGGGATGCCCTCCATGCTGCGGAACTGATGGATGAGGTTGTACAGCACCAGGTTGCGGTCGGCCCGTGCGGCCAGGCCGGCGGGCAGGGCCGCCACCACCAGGGTCTGGACGCCGATGTTGGGATGTGATGTGTTCAGGCGGTTGAGAATGTCGGCCCTGGCGGCCGGATCCGGGCAGAGGTCGGCATCGGGCTGGCCTTGGAAGAAGGAACTGTAACTACCCGAGTCCATGAGTTTCTTCTTGGCAGCGGGGTCGAGGTTGGCGGGAATGGCGTCGACCACGGCGGCGGGCAGTGGCGCCGCGGCGATGCCAGGCCCATCTCCGGCAACGAGAATGCAGGCCGGGACCTGCAGCAGGCCCGCAGCGACCAAGGTGATCGCCCAGGCCCGCTGGCGCGCCCCGGACTTCCAGGATGCAGCGGTTCGATCAATTTGAGGGAGGGGGTATTTCATGTTGACTCAACCCATCGCGACCATGAGTCCATCCATGAGAGGCAATTAACAGGAAATAAATCAGTTAAGGAATGGTTCCAGAATTGCCACTATTCAATCCACGGCCGTCTTGACCCTCGTCGATCCACTCGACCTTTCTTCGGAGAAGAAACATGAAATTCAGCCCTTTACCCTTGACCATCCTTTTGTGCCTCTGCCCTGTGGCAGCCCAAGCCCAGGTGCATGTGGGCATCGAAATCGGCCTGCCACCCGTGCTTTCCCTGTCGGTGGTGGCGCCTGGAATCCAAGTGGTGGAAGGATTCCCTGGTGAGGTATTCCTCCAAGGTGGCTGGTACTGGTGCCGGAGGCCGGACGGCTGGTACCGTTCCCGCTCTCCCCAGGCTCACTTCGACTGGATCGATGCGCACCGGGTGCCGACCAGTCTGAACCGGATGCCGGCCGGCCGCTACCACAATTGGCACCACGGCGGTGCTGTCCCCGCCAGCCATTCCATGGACCAGCACCAGGCCGGGCACGGTCGGATGGAGGCCAACCCCCACCACGGTGAGGGTGAACCCGGCCATCAGCGGAAATCCTGACCGGGGGGCACGGGGCACACCCGCTCCTTTCGTTGTCCGGCCAACGCCCTTGCCGATTCCGCGCGGACCCCGGCCCCGTGGCAGGGGCCTTGACGGGATATCCAAGGTGGCAATCTTGAAGGCTGTTCGGAGGGAGAAATGTTCCGATCACTGATTCTATGCGGATGCCTGGCTCTCGCCGCAACCGGCCTCGCGGCCCAGGAAGCCCAGGGAGCGCAGAAAGATGACAAACCCACGGTCAAGCAGGACGTCAAGAAGGCCGGCAAGAACGTGGGCCACGCCGCCCGGAAGGTGGGCCACAAGATCAAGCGCGGCGCCAAGGACGTCGGCCACGGATTCAAGGCCGGGGCCAAGGATGTGGGCCACGGGGTGAAGAAGGCCGTGCATCCGGACTGAATGGATCCAAGGCGCCCTTCAAGCTTAGGGTCAATGGCGTGCCGGCCGGTCCGGCCGAAGCAAGTCATGGCGGATGCTGCGCCCGCCTGCCCACGCCAGTCTTGAAGAGGTCCTCCGGCCGGGTGCCTGCCAGGGCGTCCTACCGCGTCCGCCGTGGGGGTCCGGCCAGGGCCAGGATCCGCTGGATCTCCATTTCCAGGTCGGTCCCGGCGGTCAGATGGACCCCGTTCAGGCGCAGGTAGGCCCCCACCCATCCCGGGGTGAAGTTCAGGCGCCGGCGCAGGCCGCCCAGGCGCACCGGCACCGGGAACAGCTCGGAGCGGTGCGGGAGGAACCAGGCCCGGCGCTTCACCATGGCTTCCCATTCTGGCTGGAGCTGGTCGTAGAGCGCCTCCACGCTGGGGCGCGGAGACAGCTGCGCAGCCCGGCGGCCCTGCTCCAGCACCAGGTCGGCGGTGCCGCGCCGGACCCGCGTGAACTGGCGCCGGCCCAGGATGTAGAAGACCAGCCAGACCGCCGAAACGACGCCTGCCCAGGGACTGAAGTCGAACCGCAGCATGGCTTCCTTTCCGGAACTGGCGAGGTTGGAGCTGGGATGATCCCAGGATAAACTGCTGATCGGTCGGCCGCATGCCCGAACTGTCCAGCCAGGACATGGCGGTACCCATGCGGTTGCGTCGCAAGCGGAGCGCTCCATGCAGCCTTCCACCGATCCCACCAACGGCACGGTCCTGCAGGGGGTGGCCGGCGCGCCCGGCCTGGCTTGCGGCCCGGCGTTCCGGTGGACCCGGGAGCCCCTGCGCCTGGTCCGGCGGGAGGGGCAAGACCCGGCGGCGGAGCGGGCCCGCCTGGAGCGCGCGGTGGCCGAGGCCTGCGCCCAGATCCAGGAGCTGGAGCGGCAGGTGGCCGCCGCAGGCCACGCCGCCGAAGCCGGGGTGTTCGGCGCACACCTGCAGCTGGTCCGGGACCGCGCCCTGCACCGCCAGGCCGGCGCCGCCCTGGCGGCCGGGATCAACGCCGAGGCGGCCTGGAGCGACGCGGTGGAGGCCTACGCCGGACGTCTGGCGGCGCTGCCCGACCCGGCCTTCGCCCTGCGTGCCGCCGACCTGCGCGATGTGGGCGAGCGGGTGCTGCGCAGCCTGCTGGGTCTGCCGGCCGCCCTGGAGGCGCCCGCGGAGCCTGCGGTCATCGTCGCCAGGGACTTGACCCCGTCGGAGACGGTCAGCCTGGACCCGGCCCGGATCCTGGCCTTCTGCACCGCCGAAGGCGGCCCCACCTCCCATACCGCCATCCTGGCCAAGGCCCTGGGCCTCCCGGCGGTGGTCGCCCTGGGCGAGGCCGTGCTGGCCATAGCGCCGGGGACCGCCCTGTGGGTGGACGGCGCCAAGGGCCAGGTCACCATCGCGCCGGACCCCGCCGCCCAGGCTGCCCTGGCCGAAGTCGGCGCCCAGGCCGCGGTCCTGGCGCGGGCCGAACTGGCCACCGCCCAGGGCCCGGCGGTCACCGTCGACGGCCGGACCGTGGCGATGTACGCCAACGTCGGCGGGGCGGAGGATGCCCGCGCCGCCCTGGCCCGGGGCGCCGAAGGCGTCGGCCTGTTCCGCACCGAATTCCTGTTCCTGCAGCGCGCATCGGGCCCGGGAGAGGACGAGCAGGCGGCGCTCTACGGGCAGGTGCTGGCGGTGATGGGCCAGCGTCCGGTGATCATCCGCACGCTGGACGCCGGCGGCGACAAGGAGCTGCCCTACCTGGCCCAGCCGCCCGAAGCCAACCCGTTCCTGGGCGGGCGCGCCATCCGCCTGTGCCTGGCCCAGCCGGACCTGTTCCGCGGCCAGTTGCGCGCCCTGCTGCGGGCGGGCGCAGGCCGCGACCTGGGGATCATGTTCCCGATGATCGCCACCCTGGACGAGCTGGGCCAGGCCCGGAACCTGCTGGACCAGGCCCGGCGGGAGCTGCGGGAGCGCGGCTGCGCCCAGTGCGAGCGGCCCCGGGTGGGGATCATGGTGGAGATCCCGGCGGCGGCCCTGACGGCGGACCTGCTGGCCCGGGAGGTGGACTTCTTCAGCATCGGCACCAACGATCTCACCCAGTACACCCTGGCCGCCGACCGCACCAATCCCCGGGTGGCCTACCTGAACGACCCCTGCCATCCCGCCGTGCTGCGGCTGGTGGCCCGCACCGTGCAGGGGGCGAAGGCGGCCGGGATCCCGGTGGGGGTATGCGGCGAGATGGCCGGCGATCCCGAAGCGCTGCCCCTGCTCGTGGGTCTGGGCATCGATGAGCTGAGCATGTCCCCCGCCCTGATCCCGCACGCCAAGGCCCTGGTCCGCCGGATCTCCGCCGGACCGGCCGAAGCGCTGGCCCGGGCCGCGCTGGACCTGGATTCCGCCGCCGCGGTGCGGCGCCTCGTACGAAATGGGCTGGAGAGCCCGGAGGCGGCCGCGGGATGAATGAAGGCGGAATCGGGACCGGGTTCCGGCCCCTGGGAAGGAGCCGCAGCAAGGTCCCGCTCCAGCGCCTTGGGCCAGCCGCGGGCATCCTCTCCGCCCCGAGGGGCTCGTCACATCAAGGTCAGCCGGCCTCGCCGAAGTTCCTGGCATGGAGCGCGCTCAGCGCCTCCAGGGCGGCCTCGGCGTCGGGCCCCTCGGCCCGCACCGTCACCCTGCTGCCCTGGACGGCGCCCAGCAGCAGCAGGTCGAGGATGCTCTTGGCGTCGGCCTGGTCGTCCCCCAGGTAGACCGTGATGTCGGCAGCGAAGCGGTTGGCCTCCTGCACGAACAGGGCCGCCGGCCGCGCATGCAGGCCAACCGTATTGGTGATCTCCAGCAGGATGTCCGGCATGCCCGCGCCCGGCCGGCTCAGCCGCGCTTGGCCAGGATGTCCTTGGCGACCCGGGTGATTTCGGCTCGGCAGGCCTCCTCGCCGAAACCGGTGAGCAGCGCCACCCCCTTGATCACCGGGACGGTGATTTTGCCGGGAATGGGGCTGGTGGCGACCACGAAGTCGATGCCCCCCTGCTCGACGTAGGTCTGCACCGAGGTGGGCAGCAGTCCGATGACCTTGGCCTCGGCCCCGAGAGGCTTGATGATCTCCTCCATTTTCTGGGCGATCATCGAAGAACTGACTACGCCCGAACCACAGACTGCGAGAATCGTGAGGGTTTGCCTGGTTGCCATGTCGTTCCTCTGGGGGTGTTGAACAATTCTATGCCGTACCCGGTTCCTGCAGGGTGCTTTTCAGGAACGCCTCCAGGGCCCGGGGATCGGTGGCGTCCCGGATGGCCGCCAGGGCGGCGCGGTCCTTGAATACCCCGGCCATCTTCTTCAGCCAGGGTACCTGGTCCTTGGGATCGGCCAGCGCCAGCAGGAAGATGATCTCAGCGTCCACCTGGCGCTCGGGGGTGCCCATCTCCTGGAACCGGATGGGGGTCGCCAGGGTGCCCACGGCCAGGGCGCTGCGGCGCACGAAGCGAGCTTCGGTATGGCACACCGCCACCGGGATGCTGGTGGGCAGCCCGGTGGGATAGGTCTCCTCCCGGGCCAGGACGTTCTCCACGTAGCCTTCCAGCACGCAGTCAAGGTCGTACAGCCCGCGGGCCAGCTTGCGGATGACCGCGTCCTTGGCGGTCTCCGCCATCCCAAGGTGGATCAGGCGTTCGGAAATGAGGACGGCCACCAAGACGGACCCCCTGGGTGAGCGCGGCAGAAGGGGGGCCGGTGGACCCGGCCCCCCCTTCACCGGGGCTGGAGTTGCAGGTTATTCGATGACGTCCAGGGCGGCCTGGGCCTCCATGAAGTCCTGGATGCGCACCTTGTTCTTCTTGAACAGGTAGTAGACGGGGAACCAGATCACCAGCAGCAGGATCACCCCGAACCACTTCCAGCTGGCGATGGGCAGGAAGATCAGCCCGCCGACGATGGGCTTGTTGGCGATCATGCCCGAAGTGACCATGGTGCCGCCGGTGAGCGGCTTGGTGGCGAACTGGGCGTAGACCTGGGTGAACATCGGGGCGGTGGCGGTGCAGACGTAGAGCCCCACGGCGAACCAGATGGCGCTCAGGATCACGGTCTTGAAGATGTTGCCGTTGGAGGCCGCCACGAACGGCTGGATGATGAAGGAGATCGCGATCAGGTCCACCAGCGGCAGCGTGCGGTTGCCAGGGAGGATCACCGCCAGCAGCAGGAGGATCGGGATCAGGATGATGCCGGACATGAGCGTGGCGGGTTCGCCGTAGCCAGTGGCGTCGTTGATGCCGATGAACAGGTCGTCGCCCTCCTTGACTTTGGAAGCGCTGCGCTTGCGGGCGGCTTCGGTGATGGGCATGAAGGCCGAGGCGAAGATGTTGGCCACCCGCGGGAAGATGGCCATGACCGCCGCCGTGGAGATGGCGATGGTCATGATGTTGCCCCAGGCCGCAAGGGTGCCCAGGTCGCTGAGGTGCCCGAGGATCGCCAGGATCAGGCCCAGGATCATGCCCAGCACGATCGGCTCGCCCAGGAAACCCATGCGCAGGCGCAGCGCCTCGGGCCGCCAGCGGATCTTGTAGGCGCCCATCTTGTTCAGCACCCAGTTGCCGCCCACCGCGAACGGCGTGCCTGGGGCGATGTGCAGGGCCGGGATGGTGCAGTTCTGGTAGCCGTAGTAGGTGGACCAGCGCTTGGAGTTCATCTCGATGAAGATGACGTTGTAGAGCACCATGATGAACATGGCCGCCAGGGACAGCCAGATGTCGTTGGTGATGACGTACAGCATCGAGCCCCAGAACATGTATGAGTAGTTGTTCCACAGGTCTCCGGGGATGAACACGTTGGTGACCCGGAACAGGAACAGCAACACCTGGAACAGCAGGCCGAAGGCCAGGAACATCATCCCGGCCTTGGTGGCGTAAGCGATCACCGAAGTGGCCTGCCAACCGATGTCGACGATGGGCAGGTTGATTCCGGTGGCCTTGACGAAGTTCTGCACCGCCGGGACGATGATCGGGATGTAGGAGTTGATCAGCCAGCCGAAGCCGGTGAGGCCGATGCCCGCGTAGAGCCCGGAGAAGAACGCTTTCTTGAGTTCCACTCCCAGGATCAGGCAGATCACGAAGATGATCACCGGCACGAACACCGCCGAACCGAACGTGTTGAACACGTTGCTTAGGCCGTGAAGGAATGAGTCTATGCCCATAGGGGTCTCCTCACGTGAAGGGGATGGGGGGGGTGTTGGGAGGCCGGGGACCCGGCCGGCGGAAACAAGGCAACGGGCGGACGTCAGGGACGGCACGGCGAGAGGTGAACGCAGCCCGAGGACCTGGCTGGACCTCTGCGACTCCACCCGCCCGGGATAGGTTTCACGTTTTGCACTGGAATGCCTGGACAGTAATTGAAACTGCTGGAATGTCAACAATAAATCCCATTCTGCAGGTTATTGAAAACTTGAAACGACAGCCTTCCCCGGCTCGCTTCAGAGCCTCGGGGCATCCGTCCGCGCCAAGGAGAACATCCTCAGGGACCTGGCCCAGGAAAGACCCCAGAACCCCATGGGCGGGTTGTGCTCCGGGGCCGCGAACGGTCCCCATCCTGGCGAGGCTGGTCAATCCAGGATCTGGATTCGCCTCAGGAACGGGATGTCCTCCAGCAGCACGGCGGTGCCCCGCACCACCGCTGTTTCCGGGCTTTCCACCCGGTAGCAGGGGAGATGGGTCTCCTTGCTGAGGCGGATGTCCAGGCCCTGGATCTTGGATCCGCCACCCGTGAGGCAGATGCCCCGATCGATGAGATCGGCGGCAAGCTGCGGGGGAGTCTCGTGGAGGGCCTTGCGCACCAGATCGACGATGGCGGTGACCGGTTCCGCCATGGCTTCCCGGATTTCCACGTCATTGAGGCTCAAGGTCTTGGGCAGGCCCTCGTACTGGTCCCGGCCCGAAATGGTCATGGTCCGCGTCTTGTCCGAAGGGTACGCGGAGCCCAGGCTCCACTTCACCTCTTCCGCCGCCGATTCTGAAATGAGCACATTGTATTTTTCCAGGATGTAGTCAAGGATCGCTTCATCCATCTCGTCGCCAGCAATGGCTATGGAATCCGAGAAGACCTTGCCGTTGAAGGAAAGGACCGCCACATCGGTGGTGCCTCCGCCCACATCGACGATCATGCAGCCGCGTTTTTCATTGATCGCCAATCCGGCCCCGATGGCGGCCACCATGGTCTGGTCCACCAGGAAGACTTCGCCTGCCTTGGCGTCATAGCAGACCTGCTTCATGGCTCGCCTGGCCACCTGGTGGGCCCTGGGGGGAACGCTTACCACGATTCGGGTCCGGGCGAAGCTCCGGTTGGGTCTGGCCCTGTGGATGAAGGCGGCCAGCATCTTCTCGGCGGCGTCCACTTCATAGATCATCCCGTCCTTCATTGGGCGAAGGGTCTGGACCCCCTGCGGGGTCCGCCCCATGAGTTTTTTCGCCTCGTCGCCAACCGCCTCGACCTCATGGGTCTGGGTATTCAGAGCGACGATGGACGGCTCGTAGATCACAATGCGCCCGGCCTGCCTTGTGTGGATCAGCACCGAAGCGGTGCCCAGATCGATGGCCATGTCGGAGGTGAAAAGGTTGGACCAGAATCGACGCGAAAACAGATGGGCCACAAAATTCTCCACTGAACCATTATACCCTTTATGTATTGGGCTTCGGAGGAAGACCGGCGCATACCGACTGGCGCAGGGACGGATCGTTGCCCCCTGTCAACCATGGCAAGCAAAACGCCCGGTTTCCCGGGCGCAAGTCACTCGTCAACTTGGCAGCAGAACCTCAGGTACAGGGTCAGGCTGTCATCGTCCAGATCGTAGTTGGCCCCCTGGATCTTGAGCTTTCCCTCCTTGACCAGCTGGGCCAGCAAGGGCGACTGCTCAGGGATCTGCTTGACCACCATGCGGACATTCTGTTCGACAGCACAGTCCACGAGCTTGGGTCCGGCCTCGGCACCGCAGGTGGCCTTGGCCTGTTCAACGGCCGGTAGGATGTTGGCGAGGATGGACCCCACATTCCCTTCCGGTTCGCCCTCGGCCTCGACGGCCGCTATGACCGCGCCACAGCGCTTGTGCCCAAGCACCAGGATCAGGGACGTGCCGAAATGGTCGGCTGCATATTCCATGCTCCCCAACACCATTGGGTCAAGGGTGTTGCCCGCCACCCGCACCACGAAGAGGTCGCCCAGCCTCTGATCGAGGATGAATTCCGGCACCACCCTGGAATCCGAGCACGTGAGCACGATGGCGATTGGAGCCTGCTTCATGGCCACCTGCCTCCGCCGGTCGGCACTGGCCAGCACCCCGCTCTTGTGGTGGTGCCGGAGGTAGCGGTCATGCCCTGCCACGAGTTGCTGGAGAACCTTGTCCGGAGCCAGGGGGGCACGACTCCAGGCCGGCAAGGCGGGGAGGATCAGCAGGAGGCCAAGAAGCAGCAGTGATTTCCAGGAAGATGGTCTGGCCATGGGTCCCTCGTGGTTGGCGTTGCAACTCGGAAGACTTAACCCGCATGGGCACGTGACGTGTCATGGGTGCGAAAAACAAGGAGAAGGTATGTTGTTAATTAAAGATGTCAATACATTATTTTTCAACATTTTTCCAAATTAATTCATGCTAATAATTGGACTACGCCCCTTGGGATGCCCCCGGTATCGACAGATGGGAAATCAGCTGTTCCAGTGCTTCCGGATCAACGGGCTTGGTCAGGTGCGTATCGAATCCTGCCTTCCAGGACTCGTCCTTGGCGCCCTCGGAGGCGAAGCCGGTCATGGCGATCAGGTGGACCTTGGCCAACTCGGGGGTGTTCCTGATGATCCGCGCGACCTTGAACCCATCCAAGGTGCCGGGCAGGCCGATGTCGCACAGGATGATCTCGGGTTTGAACCGGTTCGCCTTTTCCAGCCCGGATCCGCCGTCGTGAGCGACTTCCACCGTATGGCCTGACATTTCCAGCAGGAGCCGCAAAGTGGTCGCGGCATCGACGAGGTCTTCCACAATCAGGATCCGCCTTCCATGCGCCACGTTGTCAAGCTGCGGCGAGGGGAATTGAAGGCCGGGCCGTTCGATGACCTTGGCCATGGGCAGCTGGATGATGAACTCCGACCCCTTTCCTGGCCCATCGCTGTGAGCTGAAAGGGTGCCGCCGTGAAGCTCGACCAACCCCTTGGCCAGCGCCAGACCCAGCCCGAGGCCGCCGCGGGTGCGGCCGACGGTCTCCTTTCTTTGTACGAATGGTTCAAATATCGATGAGAGCTGTTCTGGGGGTATTCCGGCCCCGCTGTCCTTCACCATGATCCGGGTCCATTCGTCTCCCGGCACGCCGACGGCGAGGCGCACATGGCCGCCGGGATCGGTGAACTTGATGGCGTTGTGCAGGAGGTTGCAGACCACCTGGACAACACGCGCCCGGTCCGCATCGATCTGGACCGGTCCGGGTGGCAGGCTGACGTCCAGAGTGAGGTTGTTCTCGGCGAAAACAGGCTGGTAGTCCCTTGCCACGCCCTGCAGGATCGGCACGAGGTCGACCCCTTCGATCTTGAGCTCGACCTTGCCCCGGGCGATCCGTGATACGTCCAGCAGGTCGTCCACCAGACGAACGATATGTGCCATCTGGTTTTCAGCGATCGCGCAGGCTTTTTCCATGAGCGCGGGGTCCTGCATTCCCTTCCGTATCAGGTAGATGGCGTTACCGATGGGCACAAGTGGATTGCGCAGTTCATGCCCCAGCAAAGCGAGGAAGGCATCCTTGCGGTCGGCTTCCTCCTTCAGCCGGGCTTCGGACTTCTTGATGGCGGTGATGTCGGCGCCGGTGGTGATGAAATGGTCCCCCAGCGGTACGCTGGTGAACCGGAAATACTTGTCCAGGTTGGGGAAGTAGTCCTCGAACGAGTGCGAAACGCCTTCCAGCATCATCTTTTCCACCACGGGGCGATAGTGGTCGGTGGCCCCGGGGCCGAAGATTTCGTCCGTGGTCCTGCCCCGGATCTCCTCCAGGTTCTTGCCCCAGGTGCGAAGGGTGGGCGGATTGGCGTCCACCAGCCGCCAGGTGACGATCCGGCCCTGCCGGTCCCGCACCAGCTGCCAGAAGTGCACCTCCTCGTTCATGTTCTCGAACAGGTTGCGGTACTTCGTCTCGCTCTGCCGCAGGGATTCTTCCAGGCGCTTCCGCTCCGTGACATCCAGGATCATGGACAGGATCGACCGCACCGCTCCGGACTCATCCAGCATCGCGGAGTTGTACCATTCGCAGTGGATGATCGACCCGTCCTTGCGGTAGTTGCGGTTGGCTGAAAACCGCCGGGGATTCAGGCCCGTCTGCAACGCTTGGCTGACCTCTGCGACCTGGGCCTCATCCTCCGGGTAGATCCACCGGAAGTCCTCCATCCGCTTGCCCAGCACTTCTTCTGCGGTCCAGCCGAAGAGGTGTTCGGCCTCACCCGACCAGCGGGTCAGGCGCATGTCGGGTCCCCATTCGATCACACCCAGCGGCGAGTTGTCCGCATGGTAGGACAGTCGCTGGGACAACTCCCGGATATGCTCCTCCGCCAGCTTCTTCTGGGTGGTCTCCCAGACCGTGCTGAGAATGGCCCAGCCCTCACCTGCAGGCAACTTGACCCGGTGGAGGGACCAGCTGAAATAGGCTTGTTCTTCGGGGCCGCCAGGATATCGGCAGATGGTGAACAGTTCGTCCACCGCATGATGGGGTTCTCCAGTGGCCAATACCTGTTGGCAGAGCTCCGCCAACTTTCGGTGCGTCTCAGGCCACAGTTCATCCAGAGTCTTGCCGACCATCGCTTTGCCTGGAGCCAGGTTCTGGTAGGCGGGGTTGACCAGCTGGATCCTCAGGTCGCTGCCCCGGATGACGTTGATCGCCACCGGAACATGATTCATCACCATTTCCAACAGTTCACGATGAGCTTCCAGCGCGGCCTGGCGATCATAGACCATGGCCCTGGCGCGGTATCGGCGGATCAGCCCCGCACCCATGCTTATGAGCATGCCCATGGAGAAGAAGATCACCAGCCCCAACCGGTCCATGGGGGATGCGGTGCCGGAGGATCCGATCGGCGCCAGAAGCCAATGATTGACCGCGAAGCCCGCCATCACCGTGGCGAGCACCCCAGGCCCGAGGCCACCCACCAGGGCCGCGGACAACACCGCCGGATAGACCAAGGTGAAGGTGGGCAACCCAGGGCCGAACCAACGCTCGAGCGTCAAGTGAAGGCCAATGGCAGCCGCCACGGCCGCCACCGCCATGACATAGCGCGAAACCCAGCCCAAGGTCGTGCGCTGCCTGAGCACCGGGAGGAGAGTGCTCCTCCACAGAGCTTCCGTCACACCCTCAAGGGAGATCCACTTTGCCTCGTGGTCACGCCCCGAAGCCAGCCCCGCCAGGCACATGTAGACGGTCCCGATGGTCTGGGTGCACCGGGTGGCCCATTGCAGGGGGGAGTTCCCGACGGCGATCAGCATGGACCCGGAAAGTCCGATCGCCAGCAGCATGAGGCCCAGCGCATACCAATGGAGGAAGGGCGACGGGGAATGCCGGTTCAGCTCCCAGAGCAGGGCAGCGGTCAGCACGAACAGGACCACGGCTGCGCCCACCGTCGTGTTGCGCAGCAGGGTCCCCCCTTGGCCGGCGATGAAGAAGGTTGGCATCCTGCCGGAAACAGCAGCCCAGATGAGCATCCCCATCAGGGCGATGCTGGCTGCATGGCTCGCGGCCAGCCAACGGGCCGGAGTTTCCAGGCGGATCCGGCGCCGTGCCGTGAGGGCCACTCCCGCCAGATGACACAGGGCGGACAGAAAGACGGCCGTGCTGTAGATGGCGAAGCCGGTATCAAGGCTTTGTCTGAACTCGATGGCAGCCGCAATCCAGCCGATCTGGGCCATCAGGATGGCGCAGCTCATCATCAGGACGCTGGGCTGCCCTTCGCCCAGGAAACTGTGGGCCGTCGGCAGGACGATGAAGCCGACCGCGAAGAGCGGCAGGCCATAGGTGAGGAGCCCTTGCAGGAGGGGGGCAGGCCATACGATGCGCAGGTTGACAACCCACAGCGCCACCATGGCGAAGATCAGAAGGGGGATGGGCAGCCAGGCAAGCCGGGTCCATCGCCCGGGCACCCAAGGTCGTACCTCCGGAGGAATAGAGGAATCCACGAGCTCTCCGATCGGGGAACGGGAAAAGGGTAGCAGGGGCAGCTAAATCAACCTGAAATAATCCTTTATAGCGCGGCGGAGTGGCTCTTGGGGCCTCCTAGGCCAATCAACAGTTCAAGAGCGCAGCAACCAGGTTCCCCGCCCAGCCGATGGGGGAATCAGCCAGGAACAGAGATTGGATCATCGATTCTCCAGGACCGGCAACCGGGCGATGACCTGGGCCAATGCCTCCAGTTCCACCGGCTTGGTCAGGTGCAGATCGAACCCTGCCTGACTCGCCTTGTCCTTGATTTCCGGCGAGCCGAAGCCGGTCATGGCGATCAGGCAACACTTCTCCAGGCCGGGCGTGGCTTTGATGGTCCGGGCCAGGATGTAGCCGTCAAGGTCGCCGGGCAAACCGATGTCGCACAGAATGATCTCAGGAATAAAGCCGTTCGCCTTTTCCAGCCCGGTCCGGCCGTCGTAGGCGACCTCCACGGTGTGCCCCCACATTTCCAGCACTAGTTTCATGGTCGTCGCAGCATCAAGGACATCTTCCACGATCAGGATCCGGCGCCGGCGGACTCCTTCAGGGGTTTCGGCTGCCAGGGCATGCGGTTGGGGATGGTGACCCAGGTTGACCAGGGGCAATCGAATCATCAACTCAGCTCCTTGGCCTGGTCCCGCACTCGTGGCCGAGATGGTGCCGCCGTGAAGCTCAACGATTCCCTTGGCCACCGCCAAGCCCAACCCTTGGCCACCCCGGGTGCGGCCGATCGTCTCTCGGCGCTGCATGAATGGCTCGAACACTGTTGCGAGCCATTCCTGGGGGATGCCCAGCCCGCTGTCCTTCACCGTTACCAGGCACCAATCCCCTTCCTGCACTCCCACAGAGAGCCTGACCAGGCCCCCGGGATCGGTGAACTTGATGGCGTTATGAAGCAAGTTGCTCACTACCTGGACAATTCGTTCCTGGTCGGCATTGATCTGGACCGGCTCAGATGGCAGGCTGACCTCCAGAGTGAGGTTGTTCTCGGCGCAGACTGGCTGGTAGTCCAGGGTTACGCTCCGCAGTATCTCGACCAGATCGATCACTTTAGTCTTGAGCTGGACCTTGCCCTGAGAGATTCGCGAGACATCCAGGAGGTCGTCCACCAATCGGGTGAGGTGAGCCACCTGGTGTTCGGTGATGGCGCAGGCCTTTTCCATGAGCACTGGGTCCTGTATGCCCTTCCGCATCAGATAGAGGGCGTTGCGGATGGGTGCCAGTGGGTTGCGCAGTTCGTGGCCCAGCATGGTCAGGAAGCTGTCCTTGCGGGCCGCTTCGCCCTTCAGGGCCTCCTCGGCGGCGATCAGCCGCTCGAATGATTTCTGCTCGGTCAGGTCGGTCACCACCACCGCGAGCAAGTTCCCCTGCGGCGTCTGGATGGAACTGGCGGTGGCGGAGGCCGGGAACTGCCCGCCATCCTGGTGCTGTATCTGGATCTCTTCGATCGCGCGTCCCTTTGCGGCCATCTGCGCCAGGCCCAGCCACGCCTCGCCACTGGCCGGGGACAGGTACTGGGTGAACCGGCTCCCCAAGACCTGTCCGGCTTCGCTCCCGACCATCCGGGCGAACCGGTGGTTGCAGAACAGCACCGTGCCGTCCTGGCCCAGGGCCACGGCGCCCTGCTGCATCTCTTCCACGAACAGGCGATAAGGGTGCTCGGCCCCCTCCAGGGTGAATACCTGGTGGAGACCGCCCTTGTTGACCACGATGGCATCCACTTCGCCTTCCCGGATGGCGTCCAGCGTCTCTACGGCCTCGCTCAGGCGGTGGCGAAGGTCCTCATTCTCCCGCCTCAGGGCCTGGTCATGTGTCTCGTGGATTCCCATGGGGCGTTCCTCCCGTCGACCCGGAAACCTAATGACGCTCCCGCAGATCAAGGCCGAACAGGACCCGCTCGGTGTCGGACAGGTCGCCGACGATCCGCCGCAAGGGTTCCGGCAGCTGCTTGATGAGCGTGGGTGCGGCGATGATCTGCTCTCCCTCGGCCAGGGTCGGATGCTGGTAGATGTCCACGATCTCCAGGGAATACCTGCCTTTGAGGTGCTCCTCGCAGATCACCCTGATGTTCTCGATGGCCCGCTGCGAGCGTGGGGTCATCCCGGTCACGTACAGCTTCAGCAGGTACTGGCTGGTGTCGCCCTGGTTCGCCAATTGCTCGAACCGGCGGGTGGTGGCGGATGATTCTTCTTCCTTCATGACGCTTTCTCGGGAGCTGGGTTCGTGGGCGCGGCCAGGGGCCGGAGGTCGAGGCCCACCAGGACCCGTTCGGCATTGGACAGGTCTCCGATGATTTTCCGGATGGGCTCGGGCAGCTTCCGGACCAGGGTGGGGATCGCCACGATCTGGTCGCCCTCTGCCAGCTGGGGCTGCTGCAACAGGTCGATCACTTCGATGTGGTATTGGCCGGGGAGGTGTTCCTCGCACAACCGCTTGAGGTTCGCGAAGGCCTTCAGGGATTTCGGGGTCTGGCCAGCCACGTACAGCCGCAGTTCCCATTTCTTCACGCTGATCTCGCTGTTTGGCATGCGTTCCTCCTTCCGAAGCTAACTGGCGGTGGTGAATCCAACCGAGTCGTTGGCCTTGCGGCTTTCGGCCAGGTCGTGCCGGCTGTCCCGCAGCTGTGATTCCTGGCGCTGCAACTCCAGCAGGGCGCGCTGGATCTCCTCGCTCCTGCTGCTGAGCTCGGATTTCAGGGCGGCCACCCGGGCCTCGTACAGGTTCCGTTCCTGCTCCAGTTCACCCTTCCGGCGCTCGATCTCCTGCCGGCGGATCCCCGCTTCGGCGGCATCCCGGCTTTCCTGGATCAGCCGCGCCGACCCGGTGAGGACCCCGGCCGGGCCCAGGTAGACCGGGCGCAGCCGAATCCCGCTGGAGGTGAGCAGGAACTCGCGGATCTGGTTGGAGTGGGCCATCCCTCGGGACTTGAGCACGTAGATGCCGCGGTTGCGCTCCCCGTAGAGCTCGATGTCCCGCATGAGGAACCAGGTGTCGATCAGGGAGGAGATCCCCACGTCGCTGTTCTCCACTTGGCCACTGCCCGTATTCAGGGCAGTGAACAGGCAGGTGGTGCCGTTCCCCTTCAGGTAATCCAGCAGCCGCATGAGCATGGCGGTGACGTCGGCGTTGTTGCCGTTGGTGAGCAGGGCGGTGACCGGATCCAGCACCACATTGCGTGGCTGGAAATCACGGATCAGCCCGAAGATGGTCGCCAGGTGCATTTCCAGGCCGAACTGGGTGGGCCGCATAGCGTGGAATTGCAGCAGCTTCCGGTCGACCATGGGCTGCAGGTCCAGCCCCACCGAGCGCAGGTTGCGGATGGTCTGGCTCTGGGATTCCTCGAAGGAGAAATAGAGCGACTTCTCCCCGCGCCGGCACGCCGCCTCCAGGAAGGTGGCGGCCACAGTGGTCTTGCCGGTGCCGGCGGTGCCGGAGAACAGCACGCTGCTGCCCCGGAACAGGCCGCCGCCCAGCATTTCATCCAGCTCCGGGACGCCCATGGAGACCCGCTCATCGGAAACCTGGTGGGTGAGCCCCAGGGAGGTGATGGGCAGAACATCGATCCCGTTCTCATCGATGAGGAACGGGTACTCGTTGGTGCCATGGGTGCTGCCCCGGTACTTGACGATCCGCAGGCGGCGGGTGGAGAGCTGTTCCTTGATCCGGTGGTCCAGCAGGATGACGCAGTCCGAGACGTATTCCTCCAGCCCTTGCCGGGTCAGGGTGGCGTCCCCCCTTTCGCCGGTTATGACTGCGGTCACCCCCTTGGTCTTCAGCCACTGGAACAGCCGGCGCAGCTCGGCCCGAAGGATCCCTTCGTTGGCCAACCCACCGAACAAGGATTCGATGGTGTCCACGGCCACCCGCTTGGCGCCCACCGAATCGATGGCGGAGCCGAGCCTGATGAAGAGGCCTTCCAGGTCGTATTCCCCGGTCTCCTCGATCTCCGCGCGCTCCACCCGCACGTAGGACATGGCCAGCTGCTTCCGGGCCACCAGGTCGTCCAGGTCGAAGCCCATGGAGCGGACATTCTGGGCCAGTTCCTCCGGGCGCTCCTCGAAGGACATGAACACCCCGGGCTCGTTGAACTCGGTCGCCCCGCGGACAATGAACTCCATGGCCATCAGGGTCTTGCCGCAGCCGGCCCCGCCGCAGATGAGGGTCGGGCGGCCCAGCGGCAATCCGCCCTGGGTGATCTCGTCGAGACCCTTGATTCCAGTGGGGCACTTTGGAAGAGCGCGATCAGCCTGCATGGGATCCTCCATGGGCCAAAAAACCTGCTGGCGGGATATCTTTGTCAACTGGGATAGCCCATCACGGCCACAAGTTGCGACCATAGCGAAGCTGAACCCGATAGCCCTTGTATCCATGCATACTAGTCTTCATCTGTAACATTGACGGGAAAACAATAGAACAACCTTCAGAGCCGCAACGATAAGGGTTCGGTTCGGGCCTTGTTCATGCCCAGCTTCCATAAGACGTAAACCTGGCAATATAGAGAAGGGACAAAATCCGTTAATCCTGATCGTAGATCGAAATAAAGCCAACGCCTGCGTCATTGACGCCAGATTGACGATCTTCTTGCCCCTTCGAGGATAGAGTGCTCAGTTGTCTTCGCAGCACGGAGGACCCCTTTTCGGTTTCCTTGACCAGGACCGCCACTTCCAGCCCGGCCACCTCCTTGGCGACAGCCAAGTCGATGCCGTTGAGCGGGTCCGGCTGACGCCCACGCGGCTCTGGGGGATCTTCCTCCGCCAGCCGCAAAGGGTTCAATTTCCCGCCTGCGAAGTATGGGGTCCATCCCTGTTCAGGGGTCGGTCCTCTAACCCTTGATGGAGCGGATGCCAGTTGGAGCCACGACAGAGAAATGGCCTGGCCAATCCTCCCGCGAAGTGAGCACCTTCAAGATCTGTTCCGCGGCTTCTCGAGGGTTTCGGGTCGGTAGGCGGAACAGGACCACTCCGCAGGAGGCCGGAAGGCCATGACGGCGAGCCAGTTCTCCGAAATCCTTGTCGAAGGTGATTAGCACACGGGCTTCCTTCAAGGCCTTGGCCAGAACCGCTTCATCGGGAAGTCCTGGGGCCTCCTCTCCGATCCAGGCCACATCCCACCCACTTTCCCGCATCAGACGTACAGCGGGCCAGGGCATGTTCTCATCGGCAAGATACTTCATCGCCTAGGCCGGAATGGGGTAGACGCGCACATCCCGGAGCGTTTCGGCCACGTAGGCGTAGCATGCCTGGAGATCTTCACGCGCAAGCCCGGGATAGGCTTCGAGCAGATCAGCCTCGCTCCAACCATTGGCGAGCTGCTCGATGATGTGCTCCACCGTGAGGCGGGTGCCTTTCACAACCGGTTTCCCCACCATGGTCAGGGGGTCTGAAACAATGCGGTCACGCCAATCCATGTGAACCTCTCGCCGCAAGTATGGTGGGTTTTGGACCCCTGAACCAGGAAATCAGGGCCCTGCCCTCCCCGACCTGCCGGTCCGCGGAAGCCCATGGAAGCCCACCAAATGTCAGGGAGAAGTTTCTGACTTCTCGTTGACTCGGCCTATCACCGTTTGGCCGTCTGGCCGATTAAACAAAAACACCCTTGGTTTCTCAAGGGTGTTTGCTGGTAGCCCCAAGGGGAATCGAACCCCTGTTAACGCCGTGAGAGGGCGCCGTCCTAACCGCTAGACGATGGAGCCGCGGCGAACTGTGAAAGGTCATCTTAGCGGTACCCCGGCGGATCGGGAAGGGGGGTTGTGCGCGGATCAGCCCCGGCGCAGGGTGATGACGGTGATCTCCGGGGGGGCGCCCACCCGCATGGGCACGCCCACCACGCCCAGGCCCCGGTTCACGTACAGGGACTGGGGTCCCTGGGTGTAGAGGCCCTGGGTGTATTGGCCCAGGATCAGGGCGCTGGAGACCCCGGGGATGAGGTTCACCTGGCCGCCGTGGGTGTGCCCGGAAAGGGTGAGGGGGGCGCCGGTGCGCCGGGCCAGGTGCCAGTCGCTGGGGCGGTGGCTCAGGCACAGGCGCCAGGCGTGGTCGGGAATGCCCTGCACGGCCAGGTCGGGCCGGGGGCCGGGCCCGTAGACGATGTTCCGGAACCGGCCGTTCTTGGCCAGGGGATCCTGCAGGCCCACCAGGGCCAGGGTCCCGCCCTTGCGGGACACCAGGGCGTGGCGGTTCTCCAGGAACTGCAGGCCGATGGCCCCCAGGTCCCGCCAGATGGGGCGGGGGTCGGTGAAGTAGTCGTGGTTGCCCAGGATGCCGTAACAGCCCAGGGGCGCGCGGAAACCTCGGAACGCGTCCGCCACCGCCCCGGCTTCGGCCGGCAGGCTGTCCACCATGTCGCCGGTGAAAACCAGCAGCTCGGGCCGCTCCCCCTCGGCCAGGCGGCGCCAGCGCTGGACCAGGGCCGGATGCACCAGGGGGCCGGCGTGCAGGTCGGAGATCTGGACGATGCGCAGGCCGTCCAGGCCCGGGGGCAGGTCCGGGAAGCTCAGCTCCTGGCGGATGATGTCCGGGTTCGAATAGGCCTCGATGCGCCCCCGGGCGATGCCGTACCCGGCCAGGCCCACCGCGGCCACGCTGGTCTGGCGCAGGAACTTGCGCCGCTGGGGGTCCTCGGGCGGCTCGGACGCGGGGCGGCGCCAGAGGTGGGTCCACTTCCAGGCCAGGGAAGCCACCGCCCAAACCAGCAGGTTCGTGATGGTGATCAGCTGGAAATAGGCCGCCCCCCGGGCCAGGGGGCGGAGCCAGCCGGCCGACGCGCTGATGCCGAACAGCCGGAACGCCATGTAGGCGGCCAGGGGCAGGTGGATGAGCACCAGACCCGGCATCACATAGCGGTCGAAGCGGGGTTGGAAGATCTGGTGCAGCAGCCGCCGGTGGAGGGTCTGCAACCCGACGATGAAGGTGATGAAGATCAGGAAGATCACCGGGCGAACCCCCTCGCCTGCCTGCGCAGGCCAGGGGTGATTGTGCGCGATCCCGGGGCGATCCTCAACGGGGAGGGCGAGCTACCCGGCCAGGGTCGCTTCGTACAGCGCCTCCATGCGCGCCACCATGCCGTCGAAGGCTGCCAGGGCGGCGGCCACCGGCTGGGGTGTGGCCAGGTCCACCCCGGCGGCCTTGAGGGTGTCCAGGGGGAACCGGCTGCTGCCGGAGCCCAGGAAGGCCAGGTAGCGCTCCCGGGCCGGCTCGCCTTCGGCCAGCACCGCCTGGGCCAGGGCCATGGACGCGACGATGCCGGTGGCGTACTGGTAGACGTAGAAGTCATAGAAGAAGTGCGGGATGCCGCTCCATTCGGCCTGGATGTAGTCGTCCACCCGCACCACCCCCTGGGCGTGGCCGTAGTAGTGGCGGGTGAGCTCCAGGTAGGTGGCGTTCAGCCAGTCCGGGGTGAGGGACTGGCCCTGTTCCACCCGGTCGTGCATGGCCAGCTCGAACTCCGCGAACAGGGTCTGGCGGAACAGGGTGCCCCGCAGGGTCTCCAGGTAGTTGTCCAGGAGGAACAGCTTGAGGGTGGCGTCCGGCTCGGTCTCCAGGAGCGCGTGCATGAGCAGGTTCTCGTTGAAGGTGCTGGCGATCTCCGCGAGGAAGATGGGGTAGTCGGCGGTGGGATAGGGCTGGGCCTGCTCGGAGAGGTGCGAGTGCATGGCGTGCCCCAGCTCATGGGCCAGGGTGGAGACGTTGTGGAAGCGCCCGTCGTAGTTCATCTTGACGAAGGGATGGACGCCGTAGACGCCGCTGGAATAGGCTCCGGACTGCTTGCCCCGGTTCGGGTAGACGTCGATCCAGCCGTCCTGGAAGGCCCCCTCCAGGACCCGGCCGTAGGCGGCGCCCAGGGGCCGGGTGGCCCGCAGCACCAGGTTCCGGGCATCGTCGTAGGAGTAGGTGCGCTCCACCGTGGCCACCGCCGAGGCGTACAGGTCCGCGTAGCGGAATTCCTCCAGGCCCAGCATCCGGGCCCGCAGGCGCAGCAGCCGGTGCAGCGGGGCCAGGTTGCCCCGCACGGCGGCCACCAGGTTGCGGTACACCGCCGGGTCGATGGCTTCGGGGTAGAGGGCCGCGTCCAGGCAGGTGGCGTAGTGGTGGACCCGGGCGTGGAAGAGGTCCTGCTTGATCCCCGCGTCCAGGAGGGTGGCCAGGGTGTTCTCGAAGCCCTTCTGGCCGGTCCAGTAGGTCTCCATCACCCGGTGCCGGTCCACCGGGTTCTTGGCCGCCCGGTGCTTCTGGTAGTTGGCGGTGCTCAGGAGCACCGTCTCCCCGGTGGACAGGGTCACCTCGGCCCGGGGCATGTCCAGGTCCGTGAGCATGCCGGCGGCGCCGCTGGGCGCGTGCCCGAACAGGCCCGCGTGGGCCACCACCCGGGCCTCCCCCTCGGGCAGGATGTGCGCCTTCATGCGCAGGATCCTGCGGAACCCCACCCGGTGGGGACCCAGGCGCGGGTCGCCCTGGACGTACCGCTCCACGTCCGCCTCGCCCAGGGCCAGCAGGTCCGGATCCATGAAGGCCAGCTTGGCCCCCAGGTCCACCAGGAAGCTCTGCACTTCCCCCTTCATGGCCTGGTAGCGGGTGTCGCCCAGGTCCATGTCTCCCTGCAGGCTGGCGTAATGGGCCAGCCTGGAGCCCAGGCGGTTCACCTGTTCCAGCCGCTCCATGAAATCGCCCATGTCCTTGGGCGAGCGGGTCCACACCTGGCCCAGGGCGTCGAGGGAAGCGGCCAGGGCCTTCACCTCCTCGAGCCCGGCCCGCCAGGCCGCCTCGTCCGGGAAGATGTGGGCGATGCGCCACTTGAACGCCTCCGGCACCTGGGCGCGGGGGATTCCGGAAAAATCGGGGATGGCGATGGCGGGGGTCGCGGTCATGGGGGCTCCAGAAGCCAGGTAACCGAGTGTAAGGGAAGGAGCCCGCCGATGGGCACCCCCCTTCCCATCCGGCCTGCCGCCTGGCCGCTGGCGATGCCAGGCCAGCCGCGGGTAGCCGGGTACCGGAGTCAAGACGGGGCGCCTGCCAGGAGCGCGGCTGGTCAGTGCTGCCCCTGTTCTTTGCGGTCGTTCATGGCATCCCTGGCCATCTGGTCCCCCAGCCGGATCTGATCGGGGGTGAGGCGGGCCTTCACCTGCTGGAACGGCTCCACCGCGTCCGTGTCCCCCCCGGCCTGGGCCTGGAGCAGCCACACGTAGGCCTGCAGCAGGTTCTGGGGGACCCCCTCGCCCACCGCGTACATCACCCCCATGCAGCCCTGGGCGTACGGCTCTCCCTGCTCGGCGGCCCTCCGGAACCACTTGATGGACTCGCCCAGGTCCCGGTCGCCGCCCTGCCCGAGGAAGTACATGGCACCCAGCTTGGCCTGGGCGTCCCGGTGGCCCAGTTCCGAGGCCTTGCGCAGCCAGGTCTTGGCCTTGTCCCAATCCAGGGGCGCGCCATCGCCCCAGTAGTACATCACCCCCAGCCGGGCCATGGCTTCCAGGTCCCCGGCTTCGGCGGAGGCGCTGACCCGGGCCAGCTCGCCATGCGCGTCCTTCTCCAGGTCCTGGGCGATGGGTATCTGGGCCACCTCCAGCCGGCTGCCCGGGTAGACCGGTGTGTCGGGAACCGGCACGCTGGCCACCAATGCGGTGAAGGGAACAACTAGGGTCAGCAGTGCGCGCAACATGGCCGCTCCACATCCTTGCGGGCGCCCATCTCCGGCTTCCTCGGCCTCGCGGCCGCGGAGATGGAAGTCACGGGTTGAATGAATTTTCAATTTATGATGTGATTTATATGAATCAAGCCGAGTGACGGCTTGATTGAATCTCAATATAAGCAGCCAACTTTCCCATGCCAGCTTTTTTTGCCAGGAATCATTGAGGTTGAATGGTAAAAACACGCCAATATCCCGCCAACCCGGGATCGTTCCAGGGTGCCGATGCCTTATCATTTTTATTTATTTATAGTTTATTTAGGCATCGTTCCGGGCATCCGGGAAAGGCCGTGGCCGGACGCCGGTACAAGGCCGGGCCCGGCGGAGGCGGTCCGCCGGGCCCGGCAGGGAGCGGCAGCGCCCGCTCAGATCTCGACGGTGGTCTCCTGCAGGCGGATGCCTTCCCGCTCCAGTTCCGCCAGGCACGGCTCGTACACCTCCGGCAGGGTCGGCATCACCAGCCCGGTGCTGGGGATCCGGCCTTCCAGAAACAGGCGGGCCACGATGGCCGGGGGCAGGCCGGTGGTGCGGGCGATGGAGGAGTCCCCATTGGGGATGCCGAAGTCGATCAGGGTGGACGTATGGCGCCGGCGCTTGCCGGTGGCGGGATAGAAGGCCACGATCTCGTCCTTGAGCACGACCAGGTCGCGCTCCTCGGGGCGGTAGTACAGGCGCTCGCCGAACAGCAGGCGCACCACATCCCGGCTGCAGCCGCAGGAGGCCGGGAGCGGCCGGTCCTCGAAGAACCCCAGCCATTTCAGGCGCAGGAAGATGGCGGAGGCCGGCTGGAGGCCCAGCTTGGCGCACAGGGCCGCCTCGGCGGCGGCGGGGGCGGCGGCGCCGCACCGCCGGGCCATGAAGGCACGGAACGTGAGGCCCTTGAGGTCCTCCGGCTCCTGGCTGAACAGCCCCAGGGCGTTCATGGCGACGATGGTCTCGCTCCAGCCCACGTACCGGAAGGTGGCCCTGAAGATGCTAGTGGCTTCGGGGATGTTGTAGGTCTTCAGGTACGGCAGGGAATCGGCGTTGGCGTACACCTCGTACCAGCCCAGGCCTTCCACCTCTTCCAGGAAGGCGTGCTCGTAGGTGGCGCCGTCGGGCCATTCCACCACCTTGCCGTCCGCCATGAACTTGGCTGTGCGCCGGGAGGCGCCGATGAGGCTCTCCGGCGCCCAGGACAGCTTGTAGCCCCATGGGTTGGTGTTGCCCTCGGCGGACGGGATGGCGCCGCAGATGGACCGGAACGACTCCACCTTGCCTCCGGCCGCGTGGATTTCGTTGATGGTCTTGGCGGCGGACATGTGGTCGATGCCCGGGTCCACGCCCAGCTCGAACATCCAGGTGAGCCCGGCTGCCTTGAGCTGGGGCGCCATGGCCTGGACGTTGTCGCCCGCGTAGACCGGGTGCACCAGGTTGACCCCGGCCTTGAGGCAGGCGGGGGCCACCAGGCCGATGCATTCGGCCGGCAGCAGGTTGATGACCAGGTCCGGCTTGTGGCCGGCGATGAAGCCGGCGAGGTCCTGGGGCAGGGCCTGGTTCAGGGCCGTGGTGCGGGGGTGGGGGCCGGTGACCCGGTCCAGGTTCGCCTGGACGGATTCCACCGCGGTCAGCCGCACCCAGTCGAGTTTCTGCAGGTACTGCACACAGGGCCGGGCGACGCGGCCGGCACCCAGGATGAGCACGTGTTTCATGATGCAACCTCCTCCACGAGGATCGTGCGGGCCAAGGACGGATGTACGCGGATATGCGCCAAGGTATCGCCCCTGAGTGCCCTGTCAAGAAGAATTAGCCTTCACACCGGCCGCTTCATCAGGACGCACGAAACCAGGTGGTCGGGGGCGACCTCCACCGCCTCCGGATCCGCCGCGGTGCAGGCCTCGGTGCAGAAGTCGCACCGCTTGGCGAACCGGCATCCGGGCTTGACGTTGATCGGGTTGCTCACTTCGCCCCGGATGATCACGAACTCCTTGTCCCGGCTGGAGAGGTCGGGCACCGGTATGGCGCTCAGCAGGGCCTTGGTGTAGGGGTGCTGGGGGTTGGCGAAGAGTTCGTCCGAGGTGGCCATCTCCACGCACTTCCCGAGATACATCACCATGATCTTGTTGGAGATGTGCTTGACGACGCTCATGTCGTGCGTGATGAACAGGTAGGTCAGGCCCAGCTCCTCCTCCAGGTCCATGAGGAGGTTGAGGATCTGGGCCTGGATGGACACGTCCAGGGCGGAGACGGGCTCGTCGCAGACGATGAACTTGGGGTTGAGGGAGAGGGCGCGGGCGATGCCGATGCGCTGCCGGCGGCCGCCGTCGAGCTCGTGGGGGTAGGAGTTGGCGTAGCGCCTGGCCAGGCCCACCAGGTCCATGAGCTTGGCGGCCCGGTTGTAGGTCTCGGCCCGGGTCCGGTACAGGCGGTGGATGAACATGAATTCCGCGATGATCTCGATGACGGACTTGCGCGGATCGAGGCTGGAATAGGGGTCCTGGAAGATGATCTGGAGGTCCTTCCGGAGCTCCCGCAGCTTGCGGCCCCCCAGCTTCATGATGTTCTGCCCGTTGTAGAGGATCTGGCCGGAGCTGGGCTCGATCAGCCGGATCAGGCAGCGGCCAAGGGTGGATTTCCCGCAGCCGGACTCGCCCACGACGCCGACGGTCTCCTTGGGGTAGATCTTGAGGCTGACGCCGTCCACGGCGTGGAGCCTGGCGCCGCCATGGAGCTTGAACAGCTTCCTGAGGTCGGCGACTTCGACCAGGGGCGTCCGGGTGTCGATGGCGCTCATGGCTTCTCTCCGTAGAGGTGGCAGAGGATGGAGTGGGTCCCCTCGGTGGTCCGCCGCGGGTGGCAGTCACGGCAGATGTCCATGCGGTGCGGGCAGCGCTCCTCGAAGGCGCAGCCCTTGGGCAGGTTCGTGGGGTCGGGCATCAGCCCCGGAATGGGCGTGAGGCGGGCGGCCCGGGAGACCAGGTTCGGGATGGAGCCGAACAGGCCCTCCGTGTAGGGATGGTGCCGCTGGCCCAGGAAGAGGTCCTCCACGGTCCCCGCTTCCACGATCTCCCCGGCGTACATCACCGCCACGTCGTCGCAGGTCTTGGCCACGATGCCCAGGTTGTGGGTGATCATGAGCATCGACGTGCCCAGGCGGTTGCGCAGCTCCTTGATCATGGTGAGCACCTGGGCCTGGATGGTCACGTCCAGGGCCGTGGTGGGCTCGTCAGCGATGAGGAGCGCGGGTTCGCAGGCCAGGGCCATGGCGATGACCACGCGCTGCTTCATGCCGCCGGAGAACTGGTGGGGGTATTCGCCCTTCCGGGACGCCTGGATGCCCACCATGCCCAGCATGGCCTCGACCCTCTGCTCCACCTCGGCCTTGGCGATGCCCTCGTTGTGGAGGGCGATGGCCTCGGCGATCTGCTCGCCCACGGTCATGACCGGATTGAGGCTGGTCATGGGGTCCTGGAACACCATGGCGATCTTTTCGCCCCGGAGCGACTGGATCCGCGGCTCGTTCATCCCCAGGATGTCCTCGCCGGCGAAGGTGATGGATCCCTTGAGGATCCGCCCGGTGTTGCTGGGCAGGAGGCGGAGGATGCTCAGGGCCGTGGTGGTCTTGCCCGCGCCGGTCTCACCCACGAGGCCCAGGGTCTTGCCCTTGTCGATGCGCAGGTCGATGCCGTTGACCGCCTTGACGGTCTCCAGGTCGGTCTTGTAGATGACCCACAGATCCTTGATGTCCAGTATGGCTTCGCTCATGTGGCTTCGTTCCTTGGCTTGCGCAGGTCAGGATTTCAGGTGGGGATCCAGGGCATCCCGGAGGCCGTCGCCGATCAGGTTCACGGAGCAGGCGCAGAGCACGATGGCCAAGGCGGGGAAGAACATCAGGTAGGGCGCGTCGCGCATGAACTCCCGGGCGTCCGCCAGGAGCAGCCCCCATTCGGGCGCCGGCGGCGGCATGCCCAGGCCCAGGAAGCTCAGGGTGGATTCGTAGAGGATGATCTTGGCCACGTTGAGGGTCGTGTTGACGGTGATGACGCCCATGGCGTTGGGCAGGATGTGGGAGAGGATGATCCGGGTGCTGCCCGAGCCCCCGGCCCGGGAGGCCTCCACGTAGTCCAGTTCCGCCAGGTTGAGCACCTGGGACCGGACCAGGCGCACGTAGTTGGTGAAGTAGGCGAGGGTGAGGGCCAGGAGGAGGTTGATGAAGCCGGCGCCCAGGGCGAACACCACGGCCATGGTGAACAGGATGTCCGGGATGGACATGAAGATGTCCAGGCTGCGCATGATCAGGCTGTCCACCTTGCCGCCGAAGTAGCCGGCGACGGCGCCCAGGGCGCTGCCCAGGATGCAGGAGGAGACGGTGGCGAGCAGGGCCACGGTCAGGGAGGTCCGGCCGCCGTGGACGATGCGCGCGAACAGGTCGCGGCCGAACGCGTCCGTGCCCAGGAGATGGCTGAAGGAAGGGCCCTGCAGCCGGATGGCGAGGTCCTGGTGGGTGGCCTTGGCGTAGGGCGCGATGACATCGGCGCCCAGGAGGAGGATCATGATGATGGAGAACATGACCAGGCCGGCGACGGCGCCCTTGCTCTTGCGGTAGCGGCGCCAGATCTCCTTGAACTGGCTCTGCTTCCTGTAGACCTGGAGCCCAGGTTCGATGGCGGTGACGCTTTCCATGTCCCTACCCTTTCGTTCTTGCGTACTTGGCCCGGATCCGGGGATCGATCCAGGCGTAGATCAGGTCGACGATGAGCATGACGACGGTGAAGCAGATGGCGATCAGGATCGTGCCGGCGATGATGACCGGCTCGTCCTTGTAGGCGATGCGGTCGACGATGAGGCTGCCGATGCCGGGGATGGAGAACAGCTTCTCCGCCACCACGGCGCCCGCGATCAGGCTGCCGAGGCTGAGGCCGATCTGGGTGATCACCGGCAGGAGGGCGTTCATGAGCGCATGCTTCCAGATCACTGTCCGCTCCGAAGCGCCCTTGGCCCGGGCGGTCCGTACATAGTCCTGGCGGATCGACTCGAGCATGGACGACTTGGTGAACCGGAGGTTCATGGCGGCCGGGGGGATGGAGATGGCGAAGGCCGGCATGATGTAGTGCTTGAACGTGTCGATGCCGTAGGACGGCAGCCAGTTCAGCTTCAGGGAGAACCAGAACAGGAAGACCATGCCCAGGACGAAGGCCGGGACGGCCGCGATCATGAAGGCCATGATGGACGGTATGGTGTCCCACAGGGAGTACTGCTTCACCGCCGCGTAGATGCCCAGGGGTATGCCCATGACGGCCGCCAGGAACACGCCCAGGAAGGCCAGCTTGATGGTGATCTGGTAGCGGGGCCAGACCTCGTCGAACACGGACTGCTTGGTGAAGTACCGAGGTCCCGAAGTCCCGGTGCACGACCATGTTCTCCACGTAGTTCACGTACTTCCTGGTGAAGGGCAGGTCGTAGCCCAGTTCGTGGTTGAGGGAGTCCACGTCCGCCTGGGGCGCGGATTCTCCGAGCAGCGCCCGGGCCGGGTCGCCTGGGGTGAAATTCATCGTCAGCAGGATGATGAAGATGACCCCCAGGATCGTGGGAATGAGGAACAGGACTCGTTTTATTACATATCTATACATTTTCCTCCTCCCGGGGACGGGCCCAGGAACGGACCCGGTGTCCCCGCGCGGCACCCGCGCAGGGACACCGGCCACCGTTCAGGGATGACCCCTTCCGCTCGGCGACTACCCTTTGAAAGAGAACGTCCGGACCTTGTAGAACGAGGGCACCGGCTGGCCGATGTCGAGGCCCTTGGACCACACGACCCCGACCGGCCGGTGCAGGCAGGGCAGGATGGTGGCCGTATCCATCACCATGGACCAGAGCTGGGTGTAGATGGCGCGGCGCTTGGCCACGTCCGCAACCGCGGCACCCTGGTCGACCAGGCTCTCGATCTTCTGCCAGTCGAAGGGGCCGCCCGCGTACTTGACCACGAACATGCCCTTGGACTCGCTGTGCACCTGCTGGCGGATGTTGTTGAAGTCGTAGTTCATGGAGTCCGCGAACACGCAGATGTCGTAGTCCTGGCCGTAGAGCTTGGGGGTGATGATGGCGGCCTCGGCCACCTGCACGGTGGCATTGATCCCCACGTTGGCCAGGTCGGCCTGGATCACCTGGGCCATCTTGGCGTTGTTGGAGGTCGAGGTGCCGTAGGTCATGACGGCGCCCACGTCGACGCCCTTGGCGAAGCCGGCTTCGGCCAGCAGCTTCTTGGCCTTCCCGGGGTCGTACGGGTAGGTCTGGAAGCCCTTGTCCGGGGAAGTGGGCACGTACTCGGAGGGCATGTACTGGGTGGCCTCGGCGCCGAGCCCGTCGCAGACCGCCAGGTTGATGTCGTGCTTGTTGATGGCGTAGCAGATGGCCTGGCGGACCTTGAGGTTGGCGAGCGCCTTGTGGGGGGAGGCCCAGTTCACCGCCATGAACATGATGTTGTTGCCCTTGATGAGCTTGGCGTGGTCCCCGGCGGCCTTGGTGACATCCTTCCAGGCGGACAGCGGCACGTCCTCCAGGTAGCCCAGCTCGCCGTTCTGGAAGGCGATGACGGCCGAGGTGTCATCGGGGATCACCACGTACTCCACCTCCGGGATGGCCGGGGCGCCGCGCCAGTAGTCCTTGAAGCCCTCGAGCTTGACGCCGGTGGCGATGTTGTAGCTGGACACGTAGTAGGGGCCCGTGCCCGCCTTGTGGGGGATGGTGCCGAACTTGGCGCCCTGGCTCTCCACTTCCTTCTCGCACACGATCTTGATGCTGAAGAAGGTGTGGGCGATGGGGGAGTAGGGCTTGTTCAGGGTGATCTTGACGGTGCCGTCGTTCACGGCGGCCACGTCGCTGATGGGGGAGGTGAGGTAGTTGAACTTGGGGTTCTTCATGGCCCGCTTGTAGCTGAACACCACGTCCGAGGCCTTGAGCGGGTCGCCGTTCTGGAACTTGACCTGGTCCCGCAGGGCGATGGTGTAGACCTTCTGGTCCTTGCTCAGGTCGACCTTCTTGGCCAGCTCCAGGTAGTAGCCGTTCTTGGCCTCGTCCATGCCGTAGAGCCCTTCGAACATCTGGTGCCAGACCTTCATGTCGCGCATGCTGGTCGAGTGCTCCCAGTCGAGGGAGGACAGGGAGGCGATGAGCCGGAGCTTGATGGGCTTGGGCTGGGCCCAGGCGCTCTGGGATCCTGCGCCCGCCAGGAGTGCCATGGTCAGGCCCAGGTTTGCCGATATTCGTTTCATGGGTTTCTCCTTAGGTTTGGGGTGAACGTTCAACTTGGCTTCCGGAGCCTTGGGCGTCCCGCGGTTCATAGTCCGACCGTGGTCTCCTGCAGGCGGATGCCTTCCTGCTCCAGCTCCGCCAGGCAGGGCCCGTAGATGTCCGGCCGCATGGGCAGGACCAGCCCGCGGCCCGGGACCCGGCCTTCCAGGAACAGTCTGGCCACGATCGCCGGGGGCAGGCCGGTGGTGCGGGCGATGGAGGAGTCCCCGCCGGGGATGCCGAAGTCGATGAGCGTGGAGGTATGCCGCTTGCGGCTGCCGTCCGGGTAGGCGGCCACGGTCTCGTCCTTGAGGATGATCAGGTCCCGTTCCAGGGGCTCGAAGTACAGCTTTTCCCCGTACAGCGTGCCCACCACGTCGCGGCTGCAGCGCACGCCGGAAGGAAGGGGGCGGCCGTCCAGGAAGCCCAGCCACTTGAGGCGCAGCCAGATGGCCGAGGAGGGCTTCAGGCCCAGCCGGGCGCACAGGGCCTGGCCGGGATCCGCGGACCTGGGGGCGCCGCACTTGCGGGCGGTGAAGGCGGCGTAGGTGAGCCCGGCCAGGTCTTCGGGCTCCTGGCTGAACAGGCCCAGCTCGTTCATGGCGACGATGGTCTCGCTCCAGCCTACGTAGCGGATGGTGCCCCGGTAGATGGTCCGGCATTCGGGGATGGCGTAGGTCTCCAGGTACGGCAGGGAGTCGGAGTTGGCGTACACCTCGTACCAGCCCATTCCCGGCACTTCCTCCAGGTGGACGTGCTCGTAGGTGGCGCCGTCCGGCCATGCCACCACCTGGCCGTCCACCAGGATCCTGGCGGTGCGCCGGGAGGCCCCGATCAGGCTCTCGGGCGCCCAGGACAGCTTGTAGCCCCAGGGGTTGGTGTTGGCTTCGGCGGACGGGATGGCGCCGCAGATCGAGTGGAACGATTCCACCTTGCCGCCCTGGGCGTGGATCTGGCCGATGGTCCGGGCCGCGGACATGTGGTCGATGCCGGGGTCCACCCCCAGCTCGCCCATCCAGGTGAGCCCGGCGGCCTCGACCCGGGGCTCCATGGCCCGGATGGCCGCGTCCGCGTAGGAGGGGAACATGAGGTTGGCCCCCGCCTGGAGGCAGGCCTCGGCGACCGGGGTGCGGAATCCGGTCGGGAGCAGGCTCAGGACCAGGTCCGGCTTGCGGGCGGCGATGAAGCCGGCCGCATCCGCAGGCAGGGCCTGTTTCAGGGCCGTGGTGCGGGGATGGCTCCCCGCGACCCGGTCCAGGTTGTCCTGGGACACGTCGACGATGGTCAGCTTCAGCCAATCCTGTTTCTGCAGGTAATGCACGCAGGGCCGGGCGATGTGGCCAGCCCCGAGGATCAGTAGGTGTTTCATTCGGCAACCTCTTTGAGGAGTGTTCCGTTGACAAGGCCCCAGGCAGGGCGGCGGGATGCGCGGGGCCGCTACCGGAGGCGCGACAGCAGGCCTTCGTAGGTGACGATGATGTGCTGTTCCATGAGCTTGCCCGCTTCCTGCGGGTCGTGCCGGGTGATGGCTTCGAAGATCTTCTGGTGGTAGTCGACGGTGCGGGACCCGGGGGCGGTGGTCTGCTCCAGGCCCCGGTAGAACGTGTCGAAGAAGAAGATGTAGGCGTTGGAGCGCCAGAAGGCGTGGCGGCAGTAGCGCTCGAAGTACGGGTTCCGGGCGATCCGGGCGATGCCCAGGTGGAAGGCCTCGTTGGTGTCCGAGAACTGCTCCTTGCTGTGGGTCTCCAGGGACACTCCCTGCTGGTCCAGGACCCTGGCCAGGTCGGCGACCTCCTCGGGGGAGGCGTTCCGGGCCGCCGCGGCGGCGGTCTGCCCTTCGATGACCTGGCGCGCGTAGAACACCTGGCGCGCGTCATCCGCCGACGGCACGGGGATGACGCAGCCCATCTTCTTGCGCTTCTCCAGGAAGCCCTCCGCCACCAGGCGGCCCAGGGCGTACGCCACCGGCGTGCGGCTCAGGCCCAGGCGCTCGGCCAGTTCGGTCTCCAGCAGGGCGTCCCCCGGACGGAACCGGAAGTCCAGGATCATCCGGATGATGGCCCGGTAGGCGGAGTCTCCCATGTTCTCGGCGGCGGCGTGCTTCAGCATGAGGGTGCCCTGGGGAACGGGTGGCCTGGGAACCCAGGGGGATCACCCCTGGCTGGAAGGAAGCCGGAGGGAAGCCGCGATGGGTGGATGCTTCTGGGGGAGGGGTCGAGTGTAAAGATGTATACATATAAGGTACCTCTTAAATTCGCTTGTCAAGAAGAAAAACCCAAATTTTTCAGGGCTTCGTGAAGAAATGAACCTTGAATTATTTGAAAACGTAACAGAGCATTGATGTATACATTATTGGTTATTGGGTTTCTCAATTATTTTCCAATTTCAATGCCGGCCCATCGGATCGGCGGAATCCTCTCGGCCTGCCTCGGCCGCCTGGATGCGAGAGATCCATGGCCGCCGACCCCAGCGTCCAGGCAACGTCAGTCAAGAGACATTCAACCTGGATCCGTCCCTCCCCCCCTCGGCAGCGCTCGATGCGACCAGGTCGTCTAGTAGATCCAGCTCAGGGCGCATCCGGCCTCCTTGGCCACCCGCTCCGCCAGGTCGGGATCGAAGCGCACCCCCAGGTCCGCCCCGGCCTTGACCCGGGCCACCGTGCCGTCCTGGCCCTGGAACTCGATGTACAGGGGCAGCGGGCCCTTGTGCAGGCGCAGGAGGGGCAGCAGGCGGTCCGGGTAGCGCCCCTTGGGCAGCTTCACCACGGCCCCGGTGAAGCCCTTGCCCTGGAAGTCCTCCAGGCTCTCCAGGCCGGTGATGAAGAGCTTGACGGTGGTCTGCTCCTCCTCGTCCTCGTCGCCGCCGTTGCCGCCGCCGTTGCCGTTGCCGTTGCCGTTCCCGCCGACGGTCTCCACCTTCACCTCGCCCTTGACCCGCAGCAGGGCGTCCGGCAGGGCCATGTGCCGGAACAGTTCGAAGGTGCGGGTGCGCTTGCGGGTGGCCGGATCGAAATGGGCGGCCATGAGCAGGGCTTCCATCTTGTCGGTGAGGTCCTCGAGGTACAGGATGGCCCACGGCTCGCCCTTGGCGTTGGTCTTGAAGGCGACGGTGGTGACCATGGCGCCTACGGTCACCTCGTCCCGGTCCTTGATCCGCCCGGCGGCCACCGCCTCCCGCAGGGCGGCGAAGGAACCCACCGTATGCACCTGCAGGGCGTCCCGGAACTCCTCCAGGGGATGCCCGGAGACGTACAGCCCCAGGGCCTCCCGCTCGCAGCGCAGGCGCTCCTTGCGGGACCAGGGCTCCACGTCCTCCGGCAGGGCCCAGTTGTCCGCCAGGCTGGCCATCTCCGCCTCGTCGAACAGGGAGGTCATGCCGGTGGCCACCCCGCTCTTCCCGGCGTTTTCCAGGGCCGAGGGCAGCGCCGCCAGCAGGGCGGCGCGGTTGCCTTCCATGGAGTCGAAGGCGCCGGCCTTGATGAGGGACTCCCACACCCGCCGGTTGGCCTTCTGCAGGTCCGTGGCCTTGAGGGCGTGGAAGACGTCCTTGAATCCCCCCTCCTTGGCCCGGGCCGCCAGGATCGCCTCCAGGGCCGCCTCCCCAAGCCCCTTGATGGCCGCGAAGCCGAAGCGGATCTGCGTGGGCCCGGTGATGGTGAAGTCCAGCTCGCTCTGGTTGATGTCCGGACCCAGCACCTCGAGGCCCTGCTCCCGGCAGTTCTGGATGTACTTCACCACGTCGTCGGTGCGGGTGGCCTTGGTGGAGAGCAGCCCGGCCATGAACTCGGTTCGGTGGTTGGCCTTCAGGTAGGCGGTCTCGTAGGCCACCAGGGCGTAGGCGGCACTATGTGATTTGTTGAACCCGTAGCCCGCGAAGTACTCGATCAGGTCGAACAGTTCCGAAACCTTGGCGCGGTCGTAGCCCCTCAGCACTCCCTGCTCGATGAACTTGTCCTTCTCCTTGGCCATCTTGGCCTTGTCCTTCTTGCCCATGGCGCGGCGCAGCATGTCGGCCTCGCCCAGGGAGTACCCGGCGATGAGGCTGGCGATCTGCATCACCTGCTCCTGGTACAGGATCACCCCGTAGGTGGGGGCCAGGATCGGCTCCAGGGAGGGGAACATGTAGGCGACCGCTTCCCGTCCGTGGCGGCGGTTCACGTAGGTCTCGCCCATGCCCGCGCCCAGCGGGCCCGGGCGGAACAGGGCGTTCAGGGCGATCAGGTCGTCGAAGCGGTCCGGGCGCAGGTTGCGCAGCAGCTGCTTCATGCCGCCGGACTCGAACTGGAAGATGCCGTCCGTGTCCGCCCTGGGAGAACAGGTCGAAGGTCTTCCGGTCGTCGAAGGTGCGGATGGCCACCATGTCCACCGGCCGGCCCTGGGTCCTGGCGATGTAGTCCTGGGTCTTGGCGATCTGGGTGAGGGTCTCCAGGCCCAGGAAGTCCATCTTCAGCAGGCCGGCCCGCTCGGCCTCGATCATGGTGTACTGGACCATCACCTTGCCGTCCTTGTCCCTGGCCAGGGGGGCGAAGCGGGTGAGGTCGTCCGGGGCGATGATGACCCCGGCGGCGTGCACCCCGGTGTTGCGGGCCAGCCCCTCCAGGCGGGCGGAGATGTCCAGGATGTTCTTCACGTCCGGGTCGTTCTCGTACTGCTCCCGCAGCTTCTCGCTCTGGTCGATGGCCTGCTGGACGGTGATGGGCTTCCCGGGCTCCTGGGGCACCAGCTTGGTGAGGTTGTTGGCGAAGGCGAAATCCTTCTCGAACACCCGGGCCACGTCCTTGATCACGGCCTTGGTCTTGAGCTGGTTGATGGTGACGATGTTGCTCACCCGGTCCTTGCCGTAGGCGGAGGTGACGTAGTCGATGACCTTCTGGCGGCCGTCCCGGCAGAAGTCGATGTCCACGTCGGGCATGGAGATCCGCTCGGGGTTGAGGAACCGCTCGAACAGCAGGTCGTACTGCATGGGGTCGATGTCGGTGATGTGCATCGACCACGCGACGATGCTGCCGGCGGCGCTGCCCCGCCCGGGGCCCACCGGCACGCCCATCTCCCGGGCCTTGGCGATGAAGTCCCACACCAGCAGGAAGTAGCCCGGGAAGCCCATCTTGAGGACGGTGTCCAGCTCGAAGCCCAGGCGGGCCCGGTACTTGTCCTCGGTGTACTTGAGCACGCCCTGCTGCCAGAGCATCCGGCATTCCTGTACGCGCTCCTCGAAGCAGCGCCGGGCCACCTCCAGGAAGTAGCTCTCCAGGGTGTGCCCGGGGGGCACCGGGAACTGGGGGGTGACCGGCTTGCGGGTGATGGGGAAGAAGTCGATCTTGGCGGCGATCTCCAGGGTGCGCTCCAGCACCTCCGGATGGTCCCGGAACACCGCCGCCATCTCTTCCGGGGTCTTGGCGAAGAACTGGTCGGTGGCGAAGCGCATGCGCCGCTGCTCGCTCTTGAAGCGCTTGGTGCCGATGCACAGCAGGGTGTCGTGCAGGTCGGCGTCCTCGTGGTTCAGGTAGTGGGCGTCGTTGGTGGCCACCAGGGGGATGCCGGTGCGCCGGGACAGCTCGTACTGGGCCGGTATGATGATCCGCTCCGCCTCGAAGCCCTGGTCCTGGATCTCCAGGTAGAAGTCTTCGCCGAAGATGTCCCGGTAGTCCCGGGCCACCCGCTCGGCGGCGTCCAGGTTCCCGGACAGCAGCCGGGCCTGCACCTCGCCCCCCAGGCAGGCGGTGAGGGCGATGATCCCCTCGTGGTTCTCCCGCAGCAGTTCCTTGTCCACCCGGGGCTTGTAGTAGAACCCTTCGGTGAAGCCCCGGGACACCAGCTTGGAGAGGTTGGCGAAGCCCGCCGGGTTCTTGGCCAGGAGCACCAGGTGGTAGCCCGCGTCGCGGGAACCGGACGGGTCCAGGCAGTCCTCCAGGCCCTCGGCGCCCATGGCCGCATTGTCCAGCTTGCGGTCGTGGCGGGAGCGGGGCGCCACGTACACTTCGCAGCCCAGGAGCGGCTTCACCGCCCCGCCCGTCTTCTCGCAGGCGTCCACCAGCTTCATCATGCCGAACATGTTGCCGTGGTCCGTGACGGCCACCGCGGGCATGCCCGCGTCCTGGCACTTCTTCACCAGGTCGGGAATGCGGGTCAGGCCGTCGAGAAGGGAATACTCGGTATGGAGGTGGAGATGGACGAAGGACATGGCTCCATTGTCGCAAGCCGCCGGGCGTTTGCGGGAACCCGTCCGGATGCAAATTTAGGAGTGATAATGAAAAGCTACTGGGAGGTTCCATGAAGACCACCGTGCGCGACGGGGAAGCCCGCCTGCTGGGCCGGGACTAGCATGCGCATCCTGGAGGAACTGAACCACAATGCCTGGCCCGGGATCCGCTGGATGGTGGTGGACGGCTGGCTCCTGCGTCTCTCGGACGGGTTCAGCCGCCGGGGCAACAGCGTGCTGCCCCTGTACCCGGGTTCCCTGCCCCTGGCGGCGCGCATCGCCCAGTGCGAAGAGCTGATGCGGCGGGAGGGGGTGGAGCCCCGCTTCAGGCTCTTCCCGGAGGCGGAGCCGGAGGAGCTGGACGGGGAGCTGGCGCGCCGGGGCTACGCCCGGGTGGCGGACTCCACCCTGCGGGTGCTGGACAGCCCTGCCCCCGCGCCGCCGGTCCTGCCCGCCGGGACCCGGTCCGAGACGCGTGGCCAGATGGGCCAGGCCTGGCTGGCCTGCTTCGCGGCGGGCCGGACCCTGGACGAGCGCCAGACCGCCACCACCCGGACCATCCTGGAGCGCATCGTGCCCGAGCACTGGTTCATCCACCTGGAGACCGGCGAGGGTCCAGCCGCCTGCGCCCTGGTGGTGCGCCAGGATGAATGGGCTGGAATTTCCAGCGTGGTGGTGCGGCCGGAATTCCGTGGCCGCGGCCTGGGTCGGGCCATCATGGAACTGTCCCAGGCCCAGGCCGTGGCCCGGGGGGCCAGGCGCTGCTGGCTGCTGGTCATGGACGACAACAAGTTGGCCAGTGCTCTCTACGCTCGCATGGGCTACCGGATCGCCCATCCGTGCTGGGCGAGGGAGAAGTCCTAGCCCGCCGGCAAGGGTGTCGGGGGCCGCACCAGGGAGAGCTGGATCACCTCGTCCATGTGGCTGACCAGGTGGATGGTGAGCTGGTCGCGCACTTCCTGGGGCAGTTCCTCCAGGTGCCGGGCGTTCTCGGCCGGGATGATCACGGTGGTGCAACCCATCCGGTGGGCGGCCAGGAGCTTCTCCTTGAGGCCCCCGATGGGCAGCACCATGCCCCGCAGGGTCAGCTCGCCGGTCATGGCCAGGTCCGGGCGCACGGGAATGCCCGTGAGCACCGAGATGAGGGCCATGGCCAGGGTGATGCCGGCGCTGGGGCCGTCCTTGGGAATGGCCCCTTCGGGCAGGTGCACATGCAGGTCGGTCTTCTCCAGGAAGTCCTCCTTGAGGCCCAGGCGGTCGGCGCGCATGCGCACGAACGACAGGGCCAGGTTGGCGCTTTCCTGCATCACTTCGCCCAGCTTGCCGGTGAGGCGCAGGGTGCCCTTGCCGGGGAGCCTGGCCGCCTCGATGGTGAGCAGGTCTCCGCCCACGGGCGTCCAGGCCAGGCCGTTGCACCACCCCCGGGGGCTGCTGGCGGTCCAGGGGGGTCTCCAGGAAGACCTCCGGCCCCAGGAGCTTGGGGATCCGGGCGGCGGTGACCCGGCCGTCGAACGGCTCCGCCGGGGCCTCGCCCTTGCCCGGCTGCAGGCTCTGGCGGGCCAGCTTGCGCAGCACCCCCGAAATCTCCCGCTCCAGCTGCCGGACCCCGGCCTCCTTGGTGTAGTCCTGGACGATCTTGTCGAGGGCGGCGTCGTCGAAACGGATGCCCATGTTCTCCATGCCGTGGCGTTCCAGGGCCTTGGGCACCAGGTGGGCCTGGGCGATGGCGCGCTTCTCGCTCAGGGTGTAGCTGCTCAGCTCCAGGATCTCCAGCCGGTCCTCCAGAGGCTGGGGGATCTGGTGGCGGACGTTGGCGGTGGCCAGGAACAGCACCTGGGACAGGTCGAACCCCACGTCCAGGTAGTGGTCCTGGAAGCTGAAGTTCTGCTCGGGGTCCAGCACCTCCAGCAGGGCCGAGCTGGGGTCGCCCCGCCAGTCGGCGCCCATCTTGTCGATCTCGTCCAGGAGCATGAGGGGATTGCGCACCCCGGCCTTCTTCAGGAGGGAGATGATCCGTCCGGGCATGGAGCCGATGTAGGTGCGCCGGTGGCCGCGGATCTCCGCCTCGTCCCGGACCCCGCCCAGGGAGAAGCGCAGGAAGGGCCGGTTCAGGGCCCGGGCGATGGAACGGGCCAGGGAGGTCTTGCCCACGCCCGGCGGGCCCACCAGACAGAGGATGGGGCCGCGCAGGGGCGGGCGCTTGCCCTCCTCCTGGGGCGCCGAATCCCGCAGGCGGCGCATGACCGCCAGGTACTCCAGGATCCGGGCCTTGACCTTCTCCAGGCCCGGAATGGTCCTCGTCCAGGATCCGCTCGGCCTCGTCCAGGTCCAGGTGCTCGTCCGCGTAGGCGTTCCAGGGCAGGGCCAGGAGCCAGTCGATGTAGGTGCGGGACACGGTGGACTCGGCGCTCTGGGGCGGCATGCTCTCCAGGCGCTCCAGCTCCTCCAGGGCCTTCTTCTCCGCCTCCTCGCTCATCCTGGCCTGGAGGATCTGTTCCCGCAGGCGGCCGAACTCGTCCTTCTCGCCCTCGGGCGCCCGGCTGGGTGCCGCCCATCTTCTCGCCCAGGACGAACGGCCTGGGTTCGGTCGCACCCTTGGCCCGGTTCCGCTCCTCCCCTTCCCCCTCCATCTGGTGCCGGGCCGCGTCCACCTCCAGCAGCTTCAGCAGGGTGTGCAGGCGCGGCTCGATCTCCAGCTGGTCCAGCACCTGCTGCTTGTCCCGGGCATCGGCCGGAAGGGCGGCCGCCACCGCGTCGATGGCCTCGCCCAGGGGCAGCTCCTCCAGTGCCCCCGGGGCCAGAGTGCGGGCCAGGTCCGGGCTGCGCGCCAGGAGCGCCTCCACCCCCTGGCGGAAGGACGGGAGCAGGGCCGTTTCGGGGGTGCCCGGCTCGGTCAGGATGGAGACCTCCGCCTGGACCACGTCCCCCTCGTCCAGGTAGCGCTCCAGCTTCACCCGGGCGATGCCCTTCACCCCCACCTTGTAGTGGTCCCGGGGCACTTGGATGAGCGACTCCACCAGCGCCAGGGTCCCGGTGGGGTAGAGGGACTCCTGTTTGGGCTCATCCTCCTTGGGGTCGCGCTGGGTGAGCATCACCAGGTGGTCGCCGGTCTTGATGGCCAGCTCCAGGGTGCGCACCGAGGCCCGCCGCCCCACCAGGAACGGCAGCCGGCTCCCCGGGAACAGCACCATGTCCCGGATGGGGATGGCGGGAAGGGTGAGGGTCTTGGTGGGCAGGTTCATGGGGGCGGAAGCTCTCCTGCAACCGATCATAACCCCACTCCCCCACCGCGGCGGCCGACCGGGTACGTGGCGCCCGGGTCCCGGGCGGCGGCAGGCTTTTCCGCCCAGGTTCCGGGCATCGCGCCGCCACACCGGTGGTGGTCGTGAATCGGATTGCGTGCGCACTCCGATTCACGACCACCGTCCGTCGAGCCGCATCCCCTGGGAACCCGCACGACGGACCTGCCGCCGCGCCGGGACACGCACCCGAATGGCTACCCTGCCGCCGGGATGGACAGGGGCGGGATGCCCAGCTCCTTCTCCACCTGGGCCCGGGTGAGGTGCAGCGTGGCTTTGCTGGCGCGGGCCTCGGAGGGGAGCTCGAACATGGGCTCCAGCAGGATCTGCTCGAGCATGGAGCGCAGGCCGCGGGCGCCCAGCTTGCGCTGCAGGGCCTGGTCGGCGATGGCGTCCAGGGCCCCGGCCTCGAAAGTGAGCTCGATGTCGTCCATCTCGAACAAGCGGGCGAACTGCTTGGTGACGGCGTTCTTGGGCTGGGTGAGGATGGCCACCAGGGCGGCCCGGTCCAGGGCCTGCAGGGTGGCCAGCACCGGCAGGCGGCCCACCAGCTCGGGGATCAGGCCAAACTTGATGATGTCCTCGGGCTCCACCATGCGCAGCAGGTCGTCCTTGCGGTCCTTGGAGGTGGGCTTGGCGCCGAAGCCCATGGCCTTGGCCCGGACCCGCTGCTTGATGATCTCCTCGATGCCCACGAAGGCGCCGCCGCAAATGAAGAGAATATTGGAGGTATCCAGTTGGATGAACTCCTGGTGGGGGTGCTTGCGCCCGCCCTGGGGGGGGACGTTGGCCACCGTGCCCTCCACCAGCTTGAGGAGGGCCTGCTGCACCCCTTCGCCGCTCACGTCCCGGGTGATGCTCGGGTTCTCGCTCTTGCGGCCGATCTTGTCGATCTCGTCGATGAAGACGATCCCCCGCTGGGCCCGCTCCACGTCGTAGTTGGCCACCTGGAGCAGCTTGGTGAGGATGTTCTCCACGTCCTCGCCCACGTAGCCGGCCTCGGTGAGGGTGGTGGCGTCGGCCATGGCCAGGGGCACGTCCAGCATCCGGGCCAGGGTCTGGGCCAGGAGGGTCTTGCCGGTGCCGGTGGGGCCGATGAGCAGGATATTGCTCTTGGTGAGCTCCACGTCCGAGGACCCCAGGCTCCTGGGCGGGGTGAGGATGCGCTTGTAGTGGTTGTACACCGCCACCGCCAGGCGCTTCTTGGCGCCTTCCTGGCCGATCACGTAGTCGTCCAGGAAGGCCTTGATCTCCTTGGGGCGGGCCAGGCGCGGCTCATGCTTGCCGGCGGGACGGCCCTGCCGGCTCATGCGCAGCTGGAGTTGCCCTGCCTCGACGCACTCGTTGCAGATATAAGCATTGGGTCCGGCCAGGAGCTGTTCCACCTCGTGTGGGGCCTTGCCGCAGAAGGAGCACTGCTGTTCCCGCTTAGTCTTATTGTTCATGAATTCTCCTCGTACGGAACCGGCCCTTCCATTGTGGGGCCATGCTGCCTCCCGCGCTTGAGGCTTCACTGCTGGTGTACGGTCACCAGGCTCAACACTTCGAAACGCTTGACGCCGGCGGGTATCTTGATCTTGACCTCGTCGCCCTCTTCCAGCCCCACCAGGGCCATCCCGATGGGGGAACTGATGCTCAGGTGTTCCGGATGATCCGCCAGTTCCTCCGGCAACACAAGCTTATAGGTGACTTCCTTGTCCGAATCAAGGTCCAGGAGGGTCACCCGGGTGCCGTAGGCGACCTTGTTCCGGGGCAGCCGGTTGATGTCCAGGCTGGCCACCTCGGCGATGCGCTTTTCCATGGAGACCACCTTGTTCTGGTAGATGTCGCGCTTGGCGAGGGCCTGCTCATATTCAGCGTTCTCCGAAAGATCCCCCTGGGAGGCCGCGTGGGCGATCTCCTTGGGGATCTCCACGAGCAGGGCCTGCTTGAGCTCTTTCAAATCCGCTTCAAGTTTGGCGAGTACGTGCTTTGGCATGTCAATTCCGTGGGGAACGGGCGTCGGCCCGGGAGGGGAGCCGGGGATGGAAGCTGCCGGCCGGGTTGGTCAAAGACCCCGGCCTGGAAGCCGGGGTGGGGCGATCAAGGGCATATAAAAGGATGCGCCCCGAATTGAGGCGCGAAGCCCTATGCTAGCAGAAACCCCGAAAAAGTGGGAATGGGCTTGGGATTTGTCGATTCATGACGGGTCCGGCCCCCTGCCTCCCCCTTGGAGCAATTGCCAACTTGCTCACAATCAAGCGCCTTGGGAGGGCGAATTAAAATCGGATAAGCTAGTCTTTTGTTGTTGCCAACCTTCACCAGGGGATGCCCGTACATGGACTGGCTCAGGATCAAATCCGCTCTCGTCATCGTCATGGTGGCCGGCCTGGCCCTCGGCGCGCCCGCGCCGGCCGCCGGCTCCGATGATGCTACCTGCCTGGCCTGCCACGGCCACAAGGAGCCGGCCGGCAAGAAGCCCGGCAAAGGCCCCAAGGCTCCCCCCTTCGTGGACGCCGCCGCCTTCGCCGGCTCGGTCCATGCGGGCAACGGCTGCACCAGCTGCCATACGGACGTGGACCTTTCGGCCCATCCGGGCAAGCCGGTGGCGCCGGTGTCCTGCGCTGCCTGCCACGACAAGGCCGACGCCACCTACCAGGCCTCCGTCCACGGCAAGGCCCGCAAGGCCGGCGACACGGGCGCGGCCCAGTGCGCGGACTGCCACGGCACCCACGGCATCATCAAGGCCAATGCGCCCCTGTCCCCGGTGAACCGGGACAACCTGGGCAACACCTGCGGCCAGTGCCACCCGGACGTGGTGAAGGACTTCCGGGAGAGCATCCACGGCCAGGCCATGGCGGCGGGCGTGCGGGAAGCGCCCGACTGCACCGACTGCCACTCGGAACACCAGATCGAGAGCCTGAAGGGCGCCAGCGCCATGAAGGATGCCCAGGTGTGCAGCCGCTGCCACGGCTCCGCCCGCATGAACGCCAAGCTGGACCTGCCCAGCAACCGGGTCTCCACCTTCTTCGACAGCTACCACGGCATGGCCGCCAAGATGGGCTCCACCACCGCCGCCAACTGCTCCAGCTGCCACGGCAACCACCTGATCCTGCCCTCCTCGGACCCCCGGTCGTCGGTGAACAAGGCCAACCTGGTGCACACCTGCCAGAAATGCCACGCCAACGCCAACGAGAAGTTCTCCCTGGGCACCGTGCACGAGGACCCCAACGCGCGCAGCGCCGACCTGGGCGGGCGGATCGACCGCTGGGTGCGCGCGACCTACCTGCTGTTGATCGTCTGCGTCATCGGCGGCATGGCGGTGCACAACTTCCTGATCCTGCGCAAGAAGGCCCTGGCCGCCCTGCGCGACCCCAACCGAACGGTGGTGCGCATGTCCCGGGCGGCCCGGATCCAGCACGGCCTCCTGGCTTCCAGCTTCATCCTGCTGGTGATCACCGGGTTCGCCCTGAAATACCCGGACTCGGGCCTCAGCTGGCTCATGGGCTACAGCGAGCCCATCCGCCGCTGGCTGCACCGGGGCGCCGCCTGCGTCATGATGGCGGGCGCCCTGGCCCACCTGGCGTTCGTCATCACCACCCGGGAAGGCCGCCGTTTCGTGCTGGACATGCTGCCGGAGCCCAAGGACATCACCGACGTGCTGGCCACCTTCCGGCACTACCTGGTCCCCGGCGCCCCCAAGCCCCAGTTCAAGCGCTTCGGCTATGCCGAGAAGGCCGAATACTGGGCGGTGATCTGGGGCACCTTCCTCATGGCCGCCACCGGTCTGTTCATCTGGGCCAAGCTCTACACCACCCGGATGATGCCCCGCTGGGTGATCGACGTGGCCACCACCGTGCACCTCTACGAAGCCATCCTCGCCACCCTGGCCATCCTGGTCTGGCACTTCTACTTCGTGCTCTTCGACCCGGAGGTGTACCCCATCAACTGGGCCTGGCTGGACGGCAAAGTCACCCCGCACCACTACCACGAGGAGCACCCCCTGGACCTGGAGACCCTGGGCCAGGAGGGTCATGAGGAGCAAATTGAACGAGAGGCGGACGAGACCGAAGGTTAGCCTGCTTCCAGCCTGAGTACCGAAGGTAAACAAAAATTAGGAACGGCCCCACGGGGCCGTTTTTTTGTATGAGATTATAATATCTTACAGCATTTTAATTAGCTTCTCCAAATAACCGGTATATCGGATGGTGAATACCGCCGACCCCCCCCACCTGCAGCCCGCCTGGCTCAATGCCCAGTGCCCCAGGGAGGGCCGTTACGTGCTGGGCCCACTGCTGGGGCGGGGCGGCATGGGGGACGTGCACGAGGCCTGGGACGTGGTGCTGTGCCGGACCGTCGCCTTGAAGATCCTGAAGAACATCGAGCCGGCGGCCCTGATCCGGTTCATGCACGAGGCCCAGATCCACGCCCGGGTGGTGCATCCGAACATCTGCCGGATCTACGACGTGGACAACTACGAAGGCACCCTGCGGGTGGCCATGCAGCTGATCCGGGGACCGAACCTGGAACAGGCCTGCCGGGAGCTCACCGTCCAGGAAGTAGTGGGCATCCTGGCCCTGGTGGCCCAGGCGGTGCACCTGGTGCACCGCCTGAACCTCATCCACCGGGACCTGAAACCCTCCAACATCCTCCTGGAGCGCTACGCCGGAGGACCGTGGATCCCGTACGTGTGCGACTTCGGCCTGGCCATGGCCCTGGACGAACCTCCGCTCACCTACTCCCACGGCGTCCTGGGCACGCCCGCCTACATGGCCCCGGAGCAGTTCAACGGCGAGCGCAACCGCATCTCGGCCGCCACCGACGTGTTCGCCCTGGGCGGCACCCTGCATTTCGCCCTCACCGGCAGGCCCCCCGCCCCCGCCTTCGGCGCCAGGCACGCCAACGTCAACGACCCGGCCATCACGCGGGACCTGCGCCTGGTCATCGGCAAATGCCTGGAGCCGGACCCGGAGAACCGCTACCCCACCGCCAGCGCCCTGGCCGAGGACCTCTGCCGCTACCTGGAAGGCAGCCCGATCCGCGCCACCGTGCGCAATCCCCTGTTCCGGCGCAAGCTCCGCCGGGCCAGGCCCTACCTCCTGGCCGGGGCGGCGGGGGCCCTGGTGGCGGCCGGGTGGTGGATCCACGTGGGCCGCCTGCAGGACCGGGCCCAGTCCCAGCGCGCCCTGGCCCAGAGCCTGGTCCAGGGCATGGAGGCCATGGTCGAGGGCTACCAGATGGAACTCACCCGGCCGGTCCACGACCTGCACCCCACCCTGGCCCTGATCCGCCGACACCAGGACCTGGTCCAGGCCAGGCTCGGGGACCTGGACCCGGATTGGCGTGGCCAGGGCTACTTCGCCCTGGGCACGGCCAGCTACCTGCTCGGGCAGTACCCCAGGGCCGAGGGGGAACTGGAGCTGGCCTGGAAGGGGGGCTGCCAGACCATGATGGTGGCCATCCTCCTGGCCCATGCCGTCCTGGAAAATGACCGGGCGGCGGCGGAAGCCACCCCAGACCCGGGCCGGCCATCCAGGCCCCCGGACCTCCGGAACCGCCAGGCGCAGGACCGCCTGCGCCAGATGATGGGCCAGAACCTGGATTTCTTCCCCGGCGCAGAAACGCTCCTGGCCCACTTGTCCAAGGACCCTGCCCGGGCCATCGCCGCCAGCCGTGCAGCCCGCCTGGCCGCACCATGGAGGTTCGAGGTCGCCTCCATGGAATCGGAAGACCTCCAGGATCTGGCCCAGCGGAACCTGGAGGCAGGCGACCTGGCCCAGGCCAAGGCGCGCCTGGAGGAAGCCCTGGAAGCCGCCCGCAGAGGATTGGCCATCGCCCCCAGCGCGCCGGGCCTGCACCATGCCTACCTCCAGGCGGCCCTGCGGCTGGCCGCCCTGGAACGGGAAAACGGGCCGCCGCCCCTGGCCTCCCTGGCCAAGCTCCAGGACGCCTGCGACCGGGCGCTCATCCTGGATCCGGAACGGCCATGCTTCCAGGACGACTGGCTGACCCTGCGGTGGCTCAAAGCCCGGTGCCTGGCCGACCAGGGCCAGGATCCGGAGCCGGAGCTGACCGCCGCCCAAACCTTCCTGGCCACCCGTGCCCGGCGGCCCCTGGCCCCGGCCCTCCAGGCGGACCGCATGGTGGTGGCCTGGCTGAGGGCCGAGCGGGACCTGGACCGGGGTCTGGATCCCGGGCCGGACTTGGACGCCGCCCTCAGCCACCCTGTGCATACGCCCGGACGGTGCCGGGACTTCTACTGGGACCTGCAGGTCTGCAAGGCCCGGGCGGAAGCGGCCCGGAACCTGGACCCCCGGCCGACCCTGGACGCCCTGCAGGAAAGCCTCCGGCCCTGGCTGCAGCAAGGTCCGTCATGGCCCCTGGCGGAGGCGGGGTGCGAAGCCTGGCTGGTGCGCGCCGACTGGGAGGCTGGGCACCGCCTGAACCCGGCCGCCAGCATCCGCAACGCCCTCGCCCTGGCCGAAGCCGCCCGCGGCCAGGCGCCGGATTCGGCCTCAGCAAATGCCCTGGAAGGGCTGGCGCTGGTGCGGGAACTGCGGGCCTTCCCTCAGGAACGGCCCCGGCTGCTGCCCCAGGCCAGGGAAAGCCTGCGCCTGGCCCGGGCCCAGGCGCCCAACGGCCGGCTCCAGGCCCGCCTGCAGCGGGACCTGCGGGGGTGGTCCGAAGCTGGCCCCGGACCCCGCTGAGTAAAAAAGACATATAATTACGGAGATAGCCAACCCTCAACGCTGACCTTTGCCAGGAAACGCATCCATGCATCCGGACTGGCGGATTCTGTATCTGGAGGACCAGGGCGAAGCGGTCGACCGGGTTGGTCTCTGCCTGCGCCAGGACTACCTGGCCTTCCACCTGACCTGGGTCAAGGATCAGGCAGCGTTCGAGGCGGCCCTGGCCGCCGGGTGGAGCTTCGACCTGCTGTTCCTGGGCGACCCCCCGGCCGGTTTCGCCGCCGGGGCGGCCCTGGCCCTGGCCCAGGCGCGCTGCCCGCTCCTGCCGGTGGTCATGCTGCCCGCCGCCCTGGACGAGGACCTGGCGGCGGCCTGGCTGCGCCAGGGCGCCGCGTGCTGCGTCCCCCGCGCCGGCCTGGTCCGGCTCGTCCCCGTGGTGCGGCGGCTCCTGGAGGCGTCCCGGGACCAGGCGGCCCTGCGCGAGGCCCGGGCGGAGAACGCCCGGCTCACCTCCCTGCTGCGCACGGTCCTGGATGCCACGTCCGAAGGGGTCCTGGTGGTGGACCTGGCAGGCCAGATCACCACCTACAACCGCAAGTTCATGTCCCTGTGCGGCGTCCCCGAATACGTCCTGGCCCCCATGGAGCTGGACCGGGTGCTGCGCTTCCTCCAGGAGCAGTTCCTGACCCCCGAAACGTTCCTGAACGAGGTGCGGCTCCTGGGGGATACCACCGAGCGCCGGTCCCTGGGCATCCACACCCTCGGGAACCGGCGTCAGGTCCAGGCCTTCGGCCGGTCCCAGCGCCTGGACGGGGAGACCGTGGGCCGGGTCTACAGCTTCAGGGAGGTGCCTGGCGCGCCGGCGGAACCTGCCGCGCCCCTGGTGCCGGTGGCGCCCATGGAGTTCCTGGAAGCGGCCCGGGCCGGGCGGGTGGTGCCCTGGTACCTGACCGAAGAGGAGCTGGTCATTTCCGAAAAAGGGCTGGCGGTCCTGGACCTGGCCTCCGGGGACCTGCCCCGGGACCTGCCGGCCCTGGAGGCGATGATCCACCCGGAGGATCTGGACCAGTTCCGCCGGGGCCTGGAGCGTCCCCAGTCCTCTCCGTTCAGCCTGCGCCTGAGGAGGCGGGACGGCGCCTGGATCGCCACCCGGTGGAACCTGAAGCGGGGCGCCGGCGGCTACCGGGGCGTCTTCACCGAGATCCCCCAGCCCCGGGGCGTCGACGGGTCCCCGGACCTGGAGCAGCCCGCCCGGTTCAACTACCAGGTGCAAGTCCTCGAGGAGGAACCTCAGCCCTGAGCCGCCAGCCCCGCGTCCACGGGGATGGGGTGCAGGACCCGCGCCAGGTCGGCGGGGGCCATGGCCACCAGGAAGCCCCGGCTGCCGCCGTTGATGAAGATCCGCTCCAGGTCCAGGATGCTCCGCTCCACGTAGACCGGCATGGCCTTGCGGGTGCCGAAGGGGCTGGTGCCCCCCACCTGGTACCCGGAGTGGCGGTTGGCGGTCTCGGGCTTGCAGATGTGCACGGATTTCACCCCGACCTGGCGGGCCAGGGCCTTGGTGCTCACCTCCAGGTCCCCGTGCATGAGCACCACCAGCGGCTTGCCCCCCTCGTCCTCCATGACCAGGGTCTTGATCACCGTGTGCTCGGGCACTTCCAGTTCCTGGGCGCACACCCGGGTGCCGCCGTGCTCCTCGTAGCGGTACAGGTGGCCCTGGAAGGGGATGCCCAGCTCCTTCAGGAGCCGGGTGGCCGCGGTGGAGGGGAACGCTGGCTGGTGCATGGGCCCATTCTACTCCTCTCCCCGGCGTGGAGAATGATCCGGGTGGGAAAGGCGAAGCCCACCCCCAGGGTCCGGAACGCCTCCAGGAGCCCCAGGTTGATGGCCTGCTGGACGTCCATGTAGAGGTTGTAGTCGGACCCCAGCACGTAGTAGACCACCTCGAACCGGAACCCCGCTTCGCTGAACTCGAAGAAGTGCGCCCGGTCGAAGCGCACCGGGCCCTGGGCGGCGATGATCCGCCGCACCTCCCCCGGGATCCGCCCGACCAGGTCCGGAGGGGTCCCGCAGGGCACCGAGAAGCTGAACACCACGCGCCGCTGGGGCATCTTCATGTAGTTGCGGATCCTGCACTTGAGCAGTTCGCCGTTGGAGATGACCAGCTGCTCCCCGGAGAGGCTGCGGATGCGGGTGGTCTTGAGGCCGATGTACTCCACGGCCCCCAGGAACGGGTCGTTCCCCAGCTGGATGAAGTCGCCGATGACGAACGGCTGGTCGATGGTGATGGCCAGGGAGGCGAACAGGTCCCCCAGGATGTTCTGCACCGCCAGGGCCACGGCGATGCCGCCGATGCCCAGGCTGGCCACCAGGGTGGTGATGTTGATGCCCAGCACGTCCAGGGCCAGCAGCAGCAGCAGGGACCACAGGCCCAGGCGCAGCACGAAGCCCAGCACCGCGGCCCGGGTGGCGCCGGCGGTGGACTTGCCGGGCCGGTCGCGGAACTGGTGGTCGATCCACAGCCCCACCCCCCAGTGCCCCCAGGCGGCCACCTGCAGCACCAGGGCCACGGGCAGGAGCAGGCCCAGGTCATGCTCCAGGCGGGGGCGCAGGTCCAGGAACTGGAAACCGCTGGTGACCGCCACGACCAGAATGAACAGCACATGGGTGTGGGAGGCCAGCCTGGCCAGGCACACGTCGAACACCCGGCCGGTGCGCTCGGCCCGGCGCCCCATCCAGCAGGCCAGCCCCTTCAGGGCCAGGCGCACCAGCGCGAACACGCCGGCCCCGACCCCGAGAGCCATGATCCAGCGCAGCAGGGTATTCCCCAACACCATCTGGTTGGGCCAAAACATGAAGCCTCCCGGGGGTTGCTCTTTGGTTGCCGGCCGGCGCGGGAAGGTTTCACCCGGTGCCGCCCGCGCCGGGTTGAACCCGGCATGAACAGGTTCCCAGGGCATTTACCCTTGCCATCCGGTCGCCAGCCGTGCGAAAGTTGACGCACCGATGGAGGAGCGGCCCCCATCAGTACCCCGGCGGAGGGCGATGAACCCGGTGAGGCCAGGCGAAAGGGGCGGGCCGCCGAAGGGTAGGCGCCCCATCACCGCTTGCCTTGGACGTCAGGGCCAATACCCTGCGGCTGTCGCGGCGCGCAATCGCCGCGGAGTGCCTGAAGCCGATATCCTGGCCCCCTGGGTCTTGTGGTCTGGTTGAATGGTCTCCTTCGTACCGGAGGTCTTCATGGAACCCAAGCCCCCCAATCGAATCCAGGATCCTCACCCGGACCCGGCCATGGCGGCCTGGGCGTTGCTGGCGGACTTGTGCGCCCTGGATTCCACCACCGGCCACGAGGCCGCCCTCCTGCCGGCGCTGGTGCCCGCCCTGGAAGCCCGGGGCGCCCGGGTGGAGCTGCGGGAACTGGCCCCCGGGCGCAGCAACGTGCTGGCCACCTGGGGCGAACCGGAACTGCTGTTCTCCACCCACCTGGACACGGTGCCCCCGTTCCTGCCGGTGCGCCTGGAAGGGGACACCCTGTTCGCCCGGGGCGCCTGCGACGCCAAGGGGCAGCTGGTGGCCCAGCTGGCCGCCCTGGACCGGCTGCGGGGCGAGGGGCGCACCGGATTCGCCTGGCTGGGGGTGGTGGGGGAGGAGACCGACAGCCCCGGGGCCAAGGACGCCGGGCACTGGGCCGGCCGGTTCACCCGCTGCCGGGCGCTCATCAACGGCGAGCCCACGGAACTGAAACTGGCGTCCGGACAGCGGGGCATCCAGAACCTGGAGTTGTCCTGCCGGGGCCGGGCCGCCCACGGCGGCACCCCCCACCTGGGGCACAGCGCCATCCTGGACCTGCTTGACTGGCTGCAGGCCATGAAGGCCCTGCCCCTGGCCCAGGACCCGGACCTGGGGCCCGAGGTGTGGAACCTGGGCACCCTCCACGGGGGCTCGGGCATGAACATCGTCCCCGACCGGGCCCAGGCCCTGGTGAGCCTGCGCACGGTCCCGGGCTCCACCTTCCGCCGGGACCTGGAGGCGCTGCGCCCCAAGGGCGGGGAGATGCGCCTGCTGCTGGAGAACGTGCCCTGCCGCTACCCGGCCCTCCCCGGCTTCCCGCGGGCACCGGTGCCGTTCGGCTCGGACGCGCCGTACCTGCGCGGGCTCATCCCCGACGGCACGGTGGCCCTGGCCGGTCCGGGCAGCATCGCCGTGGCCCACACGGACCGGGAGCACCTCGCCCTGGCCGACCTGCGCGCCGGGATCGACCTCAACTACCGGTTGGCCAGGCATTTCCTGGAATCCTGACGGCCAGGACGGCAGCCCCATCCCGCCAACCGTATATATTAATTCCACAGGAGTTTCTCGATGTCACCCATTCCCGTCACCGTCCTCGGCGCCACCGGCGTGGTGGGGCAGCGCTTCGTGCGCCGCCTGGCCGGCCACCCCATGTTCCAAGTGACCCGCATCGCCGCGAGCGACCGCAGCGCCGGCAAGGCCTACCGGGAGGCCTGCGAATGGCGCCTGGACGGCGAGCCCTTCGCCGGCCTGGGGGACCTGGCCCTGCTGCCCTCCACTCCCCAGGAGGCCATGAATCCGGTGGTGTTCAGCGCCCTGGACAACGCCGCCGCCCTGGAGGTGGAGCCGGCCTTCGCCCGGGCCGGGGCCATGGTGTTCAGCAACGCCGCCTCGTTCCGCATGGACGAGGACGTGCCCCTGCTGGTCCCGGAAGTGAACCCGGACCACCTGGGCCTCCTGCCCGCCCAGCGGGCCCGGCGCGCCTGGGACGGCGCCATCCTCACCAACCCCAACTGCACCACCACGGTGCTGGTCATGGCCCTGGCGCCCCTGCAGGCGGCCTTCGGCGTGGAAGCGGTGGTCATGACTTCCATGCAGGCGGTCAGCGGCGCCGGCTACCCGGGGGTGCCCAGCCTGGACATCCTGGGCAACGTGCTGCCCCACATCGGCGGCGAGGAGGCCAAGGTGGAACGGGAGGTGGCCAAGCTGCTGGGCGCCATCCAGGACGGCCGGGCGATGCCGGCTCCCATGGCCGTTTCGGCCCTGTGCTACCGGGTGCCGGTGCTGGAGGGGCACTCCGAGTCGGTGAGCGTGCGGCTCAAGGGCGACCCGTCCCCCGAGGAGGTGCGGGCGGTGCTGGCCGGCTGGACGCCGGTGCCCCAGCAGCTGAAGCTGCCCAGCGCCCCGCCGGTGGCCATCCGCCTGCACAGCGCCGAGAACCGGCCGCAGGTGCGCCGGGACGTGGAGGAGGACGGGGGCATGAGCGTGCACGTGGGGCGCATCCGGCGCTGCCCGGTGCTGGGGATCAAGTTCGCCCTGCTGGGGCACAATACGGAGCGGGGCGCCGCCGGCGGGTCGGTGCTCAACGCCGAGCTGGCGGTGGCCAGGGGATTCCTGGCGGCGGCGGCCCAGGGGGTGCAGCGATGATCGTCATGAAGTTCGGCGGCACCTCGGTGGCGGATGCCGCCTGCATGCGGGAAGTGGCGGCCCTGGTGCGGGGCGCCCTGCCCCAGGGGCCCTTGGTGGTGCTTTCGGCCACCGCCAGGACCACCGACGCCCTGTTCGAGGCGGCCCGCTGCGCCGAGCAGGGGGATCTGGGGGCGGCCGTGGGCCAGCAGCGCAGCCTCCTGCAGCGGCACCGGTCCATGGCCGGGGACCTGTTCCCGGACGGCCTGCCCGAGGACCTGGACAACGCCCTGGTGGAGCTGGGCGGGGAACTGGACCTGCTGCTGCGGGGGGTGGCCCTGCTGCGGGAGTTGAGCCCCCGCACCATGGACGCCGTCGCCAGTGTCGGCGAGCGTCTGTCCACCCGCATCTTCGCGGCGTTCATGGGCCTGCCCTGGGTGGACGCCCGCACCGTCATGCGCACCGACGACCGCTTCGGCTCCGCCCAGCCCCAAGGCCCGGAGCTGGAGGCGCTGGCCGGGCGGATCCTGGCGCCCCTGGTGGGACCCGGCAAGGCCGCCGTGACCCAGGGCTACATCGGCGCCACCGCCGGAGGCCTCACCACCACCCTGGGCCGGGGGGGCAGCGACTACAGCGCCGCCCTGTTCGGCGCCGCCCTGGGCGCCAAGGACATCCAGATCTGGACCGACGTGGAGGGGGTGCTCACCTGCGACCCGCGGATCGTGCCCGAGGCCCAGCCCATCGCCGAACTGAGCTTCGCCGAGGCGGCGGAACTGGCCGCCTTCGGCGCCAAGGTGCTGCATCCCGCCACCATCCAGCCGGCGGTGGAGGCGCGCATCCCCGTGACCGTGCGCCACACCCGGGTGCCCCTCGGGCGCTTCACCACCATCACCGGCGAAGCGCGCACCGGACGGCCCATCACCGCCCTGGCCAGCCGCGGCTCGGTGACCGTGCTCACCGTGACCTCGGCCAAGATGCTCAACCAGAGCGGCTTCCTGGCCAGCCTGTTCCAGCTGTTCTCGCGCCACCGCATCAGCGTGGACCTGATCGCCACCGCCGAGGTGAGCGTCTCCCTCACGGTGGACGCGGACGCGCCGCTGGAGGGGCTGATCGAGGAGCTGTCCACGTTCGCCACCGTCGGGGTGGCCACCAACCGCACCATCGTGGCCGTGGTCGGCGAGCAGCTCAAGCTCACCCCCGGGGTCACCGGGCGGTGCTTCGGCGCCCTGCGGGACATCAACGTGGAGATGATCAGCATGGGCGCCAACGAGATCAACCTCAGCATCGTGGTGAAGGACGAGGACGCCATTCCGGCCCTGCGGGCCCTGCACCCGGTACTCATCGAAAGCCCGGATCCGGGCGGGAGGCGGCCATGAAAGTCGGAATATTCGGGCGGGGCAAGCTGGGCTCCGCCCTGGCCCAGGAGCTGGCGGCCGCCGGGGACCTGGAGCTGGCCTGGCACATCGACAAGGGGGAAGCGCCCTCGGAACCGGTGGACCTGGCCTTCGACGCCAGCCTCGCCGAGGCGGTCCCGGAGCATCTGGACTGGGCCCTGGAGACCGGCACCGACCTGGTGATCGGCGCCACCGGCTGGTCCATCCCGGACCTGGAAGCCCGGGTGGGCCGGCGCATCGGCGTGCTGGCGGCGCCCAACTTCAGCCTGGCGGTGGCCCTCATGGCCCGCCTCGCCCTGGTGCTGGGGCGGTTCGCCGCCCTGGACCCGGAGCTGGACCCTTTCCTCACCGAACATCACCACCGGCAAAAGGCCGACGCGCCCAGCGGCACCGCCAAGCGCCTGGCGGCGGCGGTGCTGGCCGGCTGCCCGCGCAAGACCTCCTGGACCCTCGGCACCGCCGCCCCCGAGCAGCTGAGCGTGGGGGTGGTGCGGGCGGGCGCGGAGTTCGGCGTCCATGCGGTAGGCCTGGACAGCCCGGCGGAGGTGCTGGAGCTCACCCACCGGACCCGGAGCCGAGCGGTGTACGCCCGGGGCGCCCTGCTGGCGGCGCGATGGGTGCGCGGGCGCAAGGGCCTATACAATTTCGACCACGTCACCAAGGACATCCTCGACCCCCTGTTCACGTTCGGAGACCGCCCATGAGCCCCTTCACCGGCCTGTCCGTGGCCCTGGCCACACCCTTCACCCCCGCCTTCGACGTGGACCTGCCGGCCTTCCGGCGCCTGGTGCGGCACGTGGTGGCCGGCGGCGCCGACCACCTGGTGGTGCTCGGCTCCACCGGGGAGGCCGCCACCCTCCTGGAGCCCGAGCGGGACGCCCTCATCACCGCCTGCCTGGAAGAGGCCGGGACCGCCTCGGTGGTGGTGGGCACCGGCTCCAACGCCACCCGCCAGGCGGAGGCCTGGACGCGCCGGGCCCAGGAACTGGGCGCCCACGGCGCCCTGGTGGTGACCCCCTACTACAACAAGCCCACCCCCGGCGGGCTGGTGGCCCACTTCCAGGCGGTGACCGACGCCGCCCCCGGGTTGCCGGTGATCATCTACAACGTGCCCGGGCGCACCGGGCTGAACGTGACCCCGGCCACCCTGAGCCAGCTGTGGGCCAACCCCCAGCTGGTGGCGGTCAAGGAGTCCAGCGGCAACCTCACCCAGATCGGGGAGATCGCCCGCACCCTGCCCCTGGGCAAGACCCTGCTCTCCGGGGACGACAACCTGGCCCTGGGCGCCATCGCCGTGGGGGCCTCGGGGCTGGTGAGCGTCATCGGCAACGTGCTGCCCCGGGAGACCAAGCAGCTGGTGGACCTGGCCCTGGACGGCCAGCGGGCCGACGCCATCGAAAGGCACCAGTCGCTCCTGCCCCTCATGGACGCCCTGTTCCTGGAAAGCAACCCGATCCCCCTCAAGGCCGCCCTGGCCATCAAGGGCATCTGCGGCGACACCCTGCGCCTGCCCCTGGTGGCCGCCGGCGCCGCCACCCGGAACCGCCTGGCGGAGCTGTTCAAGGCCAGGGTCGAGGTCCTGTGATGCGCGCCGCCGACCTGGAAGCTTTCTACCGGCGGGACCTGGCGGACATCCTCGGCGACCCGGCCCTGCCCGAGGCGCACCAGCTGCTGCTGGCGGCCCTGGAGCGGGGCGAGGCCCGGGCCGCCCGCAAGGATCCGGACGGCGCCTGGCGCGCCAACGTCTGGGTGAAGACCGCCATCCTGGCCGGTTTCCGCTCCACCGCCACGGTGCCCATGGACGGGTGGCCCACGCCGGCCTTCGACCGGGCCGCCTTCCCGGCCCGGGACTTCCGCCTGGAGGACGGGGTGCGCCTGGTGCCCGGGGGCAGCTCGGTGCGCCGGGGCGCGCGCCTGGCCCCGGGGGTGGTGGTGATGCCCCCCGCCTACGTGAACGTGGGCGCCTTCGTGGACGAGGGCACCATGGTGGACAGCCACGCCCTGGTGGGGAGCTGCGCCCAGGTGGGCAGGCGGGTGCACCTCTCCGCCGCGGTCCAGGTGGGCGGGGTGCTGGAGCCCGCCGGGGCGGCGCCGGTGGTGGTGGAGGACGACGCGTTCGTGGGCGGCATGTGCGGCCTGTTCGAGGGGGTGGTGGTGCGGTCCAGGGCGGTGCTGGCGCCGGGGGTGCTGCTCACCGCCTCCACCCGCATCTACGACCTGGTGCATGGCCGGGAACTGACCCGGGAAGTGCCGGAAGGGGCCGTGGTGGTGCCCGGCGCCCGTCCCGCCTCGGGGGCCTTCGCCCAGGCCCGGGGCCTGTCCCTGGCGGCGCCCTGCATCGTCAAGTACCGGGACCAGGGCACCGACGCCGCCACCACCCTGGAGGAGGCGCTGCGATGAAACCGGCCCAGCGCATCGCCAACCAGCGCCCCAGCCCGATCCGGACCATCGGCGTGGGGGCCCCCCCGGACGCGGTGCCCATGGGCCTGGGCGAGCCGGGCTGGGCCCTGCCCGAGCCGGCCCGCCTGGCCCTGGCCCGGCACCAGGGCCGGTGCCCCTACGGCCCCAACACCGGGCTTCCGGAGCTGCGGGAGGCGGTGGCGGCCCGGTTCGGGGTCGCGCCGGCCCGGGTGATGCTGGGCTGCGGCAGCCAGGGCCTGCTGTTCGCCCTGTTCCAGGCCTGGCTGGAGCCGGGGGACCAGGCGCTGGTGCCGGACCCTGGATTCCTGGCCTATCCGGCCCTGGCCAGCATGGCCGGAGCCGAGGCGGTGCCCTACCCCTTGGCTCCGGACGACACCCTGGACCCGGACGCCTTCCGGGCCGCCCTGGACCGGTCTCCCGGCGCCAAGGTGGCGGTCATCAACCACCCGGGCAATCCCACCGGCGGCGGGGCCACCGCCCAGGCCTTGGCGGCGGTGGCCGAGGCCGCCGAAGCCCGGGGGGTGCTGCTGATCTCGGACGAGGTCTACCGGGAACTGCACCTGGGCCCGAAGCCGCCGTCCTTGCGGGACGTGAGCGCCACCGGGCTGGTGCTGGAATCGGTGAGCAAGGCCTGGGGCGCCCCCGGGCTGCGGGTGGGCTGGGCCGTGGGGGATCCCGCCTGGCTGACCCCGGCGCAGCTCGTGCACCTCTACATGGTCTCCACCCCGGCCCGCCCCTCCCAGTTGGCCGCCCTGGCCCTGCTGGAGGCGTCGGACTCGGTGCTGGCCGAGGCCAGGGAACACTTGCGCCAGCGCTGGGAAGCCTTCGCCGGGGCGTACCGGGAGGGCTTCGGGGCCGAGCCGCGCCCATCCGCCGGCGGCTTCTACCATTGGCAGCCCCTGCCCGCACGGGCCCTGGGCGACCCCATGGCCTTCTGCCTGCGCCTGCGGGACGAAGGCGGGGTGGTGACGGTGCCGGGGCAGACCTTCGGGGAGCGGGGGCGCGGACACCTGCGCCTGAGCTACGCCAGCGAACCGGACCAGGTCCGGGAAGGGGTGCGCCGCCTGGCCCCCTTCTGGCGGGCGTGAAATCCATGTAGGATCCTGTCGGCCCCTGGGACCATACTGGGGCCATCCCAACCCAGCTGATCGGAGGTCCTCATGGCGATCCTGCTCTCCCGCCGCGACGTGGCGCGTCTTCTGGACATGAACGAGGTGATCGAAATCATGGCCGGGGCCTTCACCGACCTGGCCCAGGGTCAGGCCGTGCTCCCCCTGCGCACGCCCATTTTCGTGCCGGAGCATGCCGGGGTGTCCCTGACCATGCCCGCCCTCCTCAAGGGCTCAGGCGCCCTGGGACTGAAGGTGGTGTCGGTGTACGCGCAGAACCCGACCCGGTACCAGTTGCCCACGGTGCTGGCCACCATCCTGCTCCAGGACCAGGCCACCGGCGCGGTGGTGGCGGTCATGGACGGGGGCTACCTCACCGCCGTGCGCACCGGCGCGGTGGCGGGCCTGGCCGCGCGCCTCCTGGCCCGCAAGGACGCCAAGGTGCACACAATCATCGGCACAGGCGGCATGGCCCGGGCCCAGATCTGGGCCGTGGCCTGCGCCCGGAACATCGAGAAGCTGGTGATGTACTCGGTGGACCCCATGGACAAGCGCAAGGCCTTCCTGGAATCCCTCAAGGACCTGGTGACCTGTCCCATGGTCCTGGCGGAGGATCCCGCCCAGGCGGTGGGGGAGGCGGACGTGATCACCCTGATGACCAGTTCCACCACGCCAGTGCTGGAGGGCCGCTGGGTCAAGCCCGGAACCCACATCAACGGCATCGGCGCCCACACCGCCAAGATCCGCGAGCTGGACACCCAGACCGTGCAGCGGGCCAGCAAGGTGGTGTGCGACCTGGTGGACGCATGCAAGTCCGAGGCCGGGGACCTCATCATCCCGGCGGACCAGGGGGATTGGAGCTGGGACCGGGCCTGCTCCCTGGGCGACCTGGTCACCGGCAAGGTGCCCGGCCGCCAGGAGGAGGCGGAGATCACCGTGTTCAAGAGTGTGGGCCTGGCCATCCAGGACATTTCCACCGCCGCGTACGTGTACCGCAAGGCGGTGGAGAAGAAGGCGGGCACGGAGTTCAACTTCCTCGACTAGGTTCAGCGCCGGCGAGGTTTTTTCGGGCCGGGGGGAGTGCTGGCCGGTGGCGGCGTCCACCGCGTCGATCCACCCGGCCGATGGGGCGGAACAGGAAGGGCGGATCCGGCTGGTCCGGGGTTCCCTCATCCCAACGGCCCGGCAACCCGGGCCTGGCCGCATGGGCCTGGGTTCCCGGGAACTAAAACAATAAAATATACATTAAACATTAGGAGCGCACCTCCCGTGCGGCCCCTTTTCCGGACTCAGATCAATAAATGCATAAATCAATATCCCGCCAATCCCCGCTCATCTTCATCGTCCTCCTGGTCCTGCTGATCTTCTGCTGGATCGAGGTGGACCTTTACGCCCCCGCGTTGCCCCAGATGCGCCGCGCCTTCGGCACCACCGAAGCGATGATCCAGGTGACCTTGAGCCTGAACTTCCTGGGCTACTTCCTCTCCAGCCTGGTGGTGGGCCCGCTGGCGGACGGCTATGGCCGGCGCCCGGTGCTGCTGGCGGGGTCGGGCCTATTCGTGGCGGGCAGCCTCCTGTGCGCCCTGGCTCCCAGCCTACCGGTTCTGCTCCTCGGGCGCCTGCTCCAGGGACTGGGCGTCAGCGCCCCCACGTCCCTGGCGATGTCGGTGATCGGCGACCTGTACGACGGCGACCGGCAGATGAAGCTGCTCTCCCTCATGAACAGCCTGGTCACCATCACCATGGCCGGAGCGCCCATCCTGGGGGCCTGGCTGAGCGAGGCCTGGGGATGGCGGGCCAACTTCACCCTGATTCTGGCCGGCGGTCTGGCGGCCACCCTGGCGGTGGCGCTGCTGCTGCCCGAGAGCCACCCTCCGCACCGGCGCCAGCCGTTCTCCCCAGCCCGGATGCTGCGCAACTACCGGACCCTGCTGGGCAGCCGCCAGTTCCTGCCGCTCAGTCTCGGGCTGGTGTTCCTGGTGGCCCCGTACTTCGTCTTCATCGCCACCATCCCGTTCCTGTTCCTGGAGACCCTGGGGCTGGAGATGGCGCGGTACGTGTATTTCCAGGGGTCGGTGGTGGGGCTGTTCGCCCTGCTGAGCCTGCTGGTGCCGTTGCTGGTGGGCCGGGTGGATGCCCGGCGCCTGACCCTGGGCAGCATCACCCTGGCCCTGGTGGCCTCGGTGCTCCTGGCGCTGCACGGCTGGTTCCTGTCCGACTCGGCCCTGGGCCTGACAGTGCTCATGTGCCTGCTGGTGGCGGGCATGGTGTGGCCCTGCAGCTGTGTCTTCGTCCAGGTGTTCGAGGCCTTCCCGGACCTGAGGGGCAGCGCCAGCGCCCTGTTCTCCTCCCTGCGGATGATGGTGATGGCCGGCGCCATCGCCCTCTCCGGGCGCCTGTACGACGACACCTTCAAGCCGGTGGGAGTGCTGATGCTGGTGCTGGTGCTGGCGGGCTTCGCCCTGCTGGTGGGCGCCCGGCGCCGGGGCGGGGCCGGGGCGGTCCAGGAGACCGTGGCGCTGCACTGATCCAGCACCCTTTGCGGAGCTGGCTCCGCTGAGGGTGCTGGCGCCCGGAACGGACGCCTCGATGCCGATGGAGGGGGCGGTGCTAGGCTGTTTTACCGAATGCACCGGGACGCCAGGTTCCATGCGAAATCTACGGAATTTCACCGACTCGGTGCGGCAGGGTGAAAGGGTTCCGCTGATCCGATGGACCTAGGAGCCTGTCCAAGTAATATTCGGCCCCGCGCTGGTGGCACCGGGCCTAGCCAGCCAAGGAAGGTTCCGAAGGGGGTATAGGTTATACCTCCGAGGAACCTGACGCCGGATGGCTGGGCCCGCTGCCACCAGCCCGGAGGGTCGGGGTCCAGACCCGCGCCTCTCGTGTGCAAGGCCCTTGAAGGTAGACCCACTACCTCCTGCGGGCCTTGCGCACGATATGCACGGGTCTGGACCCCGACGCGGGGCCGAATATTACTTGGACAGGCTCCTAGACTAGGTAATCCGGCCGAGGTCCCGCCAGGGGACGATGGTGATGCTGCCTTTCTTCAAGGACTGCTCGCCTCCATAGACCAGCATCCCAGGCCGATCCGCCTGCCCGGAGAGGGCGCTCCAGCGGGACAGGCCATGGAAGAAGTCCGGCACAACGGTCTGCCCCGATTTGATCTCCACCGGCTGGAAGGCGCCCGCCGTCTCCACCAGCAGGTCCACCTCCAGGCCCTGACTGTCTCGCCAGAAATGCAGGTCCGGCGGCAGTCCCCGGTTGTGGCGTCCTTTGAGGAATTCCCCCACCGCCAGATTTTCGAACAGGGAGCCCCGCTGGGCGTGGAAGGCCATCTGGGGAGCCTCCCGGATGCCCAAGAGCCAGGCGGCTAACCCGGTATCACAGAAGTAGAGCTTGGGCGTCTTGATCAGGCGTTTGTGAAAATTCTGATGGTGCGGCCGGAGCCGGAACACGATGTAGCTGGCCTCCAGCACCGACAGCCAGGCGGCGGCAGTGTGGTGGGTGATGCCGCAATCCATGGCGAGCCCATTCAGGCTCAGCAGTTGCCCCACCCGGCCCGCGCATAGGCGCAGGAACCTCTGGAAGGCGGAAAGGTCCCTTATGTTGATGAGTTGGCGTACATCCCGTTCCAGGTATGTATCCACATAGGACGCCAGCCAATCTCCCGGGCTCAGATCCCGGTCATAGAGGGGCGGATAACAGCCCCGAACCAGCATCTCGTCGAGGGTTCCGGGCAGGCGCCCGACTTCATCCAGCTCGCTCAGCGCGAAAGGGAGCAGCTGCACCATGCCGACGCGGCCGGCCAAGGACTGGGTAATGCGGGAGAACAGGCCCAACTGCTGGGAGCCGGTGAGCACCCAGGCTCCCGGACGGGAATCCACATCGACCCGGGTCTGGAGGTAAGACAATAGGTCCGGAGCCCGCTGGGCTTCATCCAGGATGGCACCCTCGGGGAACTGGGCCAGGAGCCCGCGCGGATCGCTCTCCGCCAGCGTGCGGATGTCAGGATCCTCCAGGCTGAGGTAAGGCTTGTCCGGAAAGGCCATTTTCGCCAGGGTCGTCTTGCCGGACTGGCGTGGCCCGGTGAGGGCCAGGACCGGGAATCCTCGTGCGAGGCGTGACAGGGTTTCCTGGGCGGAACGGTGAAACATGTGGGAGGATCCCATGGTTTCGGCAGATTGGCAATTGAATTTCCAATTTGTTCAACCCGTTGATTCCCTTGCCGTTGGCCTGGTCGGTGGCGGAAGGGCCGACTGAAATGACGGGGGTCACGTTGACCCTGGCGGCGCTTGCGCGGACCGCCCATGAACCGATGTTTAGTTTGTCGGGAAGAATAGGATGAAGGCCGCTTAGAAGTCATCACAGGTTTTTTAAGACGGACGTGGTGGCGCCTTCCCCCCCGCGCGGGCCAGGCCCCGCTCTTTCCCTGGGCCAAGGTCTGGAACCCTGACGCCCCCACGCCGCAGGCTCCCCGCGTTCCGGGGCGCAGCCGGCCTCCGTACAACCCCAGGTGCCGCCGCCGGCCGTTCCGGAACCGCCGCGCCACCCAGCCCTGAAGGAAAATTGGAAATGCGCCATTTCCCCCTTTCCCTGCTCCTGCTTTGCCTCGCGGCCGTCCCGGCCGCCGCCCAGACCCCCGGCCCCCGCGCCTTCAGTCCGGAGCTGTACCAGAAGATCCAGCAGCTGCGCCAGGAGATCCAGGCCAGCGGGCTGCAGTTCCAGGTGGACGTGAACCCGGCCATGCAATACGACCCCGGGCGCCTGTGCGGCACACGCATCGAGCTGATGCCGCCGGAATTCCTGGCCCACGAGCCGGGGGGCTACGAGAACTACCAGGTCCAGGAGGATGTCCCGGCCCTGCCCCGTTCCTACGTGGGCGTGTTCAGCAATCCCAAGGACCAGGGCCAGTGCGGCAGCTGCTGGGCCTTCTCCACCATCGGCTCCCTGGAGGGGGCGGCCCTGAAGCAGGCCGGCGCCCCCAACGGGCAGGTCAACGCGGACGGCTCCATCACCTGCAGCGGCACCCTCCCGGCCCTGTCCGAGGAGCAGGTGTTGTCCTGCAACCCCTGGGGCTGGGCGTGCAACGGGGGCTACTTCGCCTTCGACATGCTGATGCCGTCCAAGGTGGGCCGCAAAGGCTACTACCCGGGCGCGGTGCCCGCCATCTCCTTCCCGTACGTGGGGGACACGGTGGCCTGCAGGATCGCCCGCAACGCCACCTACACGCCGGTCACCCAGTGGGGCTTCGTGGCGAGCGGCAACGCGGTGCCCCCGGTGGCCGCCGTCAAGCAGGCCATCCTGAAGTACGGGGGCGTGTCCGCCTGCGTCTATGCGGACAGGTACCTTCCTCGCCTACTCGGGCGGCGTGTTCAGCGACACCACCTACTACAACTCCATCAACCACGCCATCGTCCTGGTGGGCTGGGACGACGCCAAGGATGCCTGGCTGCTGAAGAACAGCTGGGGCCCATCCTGGGGGATCGACGGGTTCATGTGGATCAAGTACGGCACCTGCAACGTCGGGCTGGGCGCCTGCTGGGTGACGGACTGACCAGGGCGAGAACCCAGGGAACCCTGGCTCCCGGCGGGCGGCCGCATGGTATGATGCCTGGAAATTGTTGTATAAACTAACTTGTGAGGTGTTCGACCGCTGCCGCAGGCTCCTTCGTCGCAGGCCTTTTTTGAGGAGTCCCTACCCATGCTGGTCGCCGTCATGGTCCTGCTCGTCAGTTGCGCCCTGCTCACCGCCGTTTCCGGGATCCCCGGACTGTACCTGCGGGCCGGGGGCGGGCGGGCGGCGGCCTGGCTCATGGGCGCCGGCGCCCTGGCCGGATTGGGGGCGGCGGCGCTGGTGCTGGCGGGGGCCGGACCGGCGGCCCAGGTGCTCTCCCACACCCCCCTGGGCAGCCCGGGCTACCTGCGCCTGGATCCCATCGGCGCCTTCTTCCTGGTGCCGGTGTCGGTCCTGCCCGCCTGCGGCGCCGTGTTCGGCGTGGGCTACTGGGGCGAGGGGCACGAGGGAGCACGCACCCTGCGGCTGCTGTACGGGCTCACCACCGGCTTCCTGGTGGTGCTGGTGGCCGCGGCCCACGCCCTCACCTTCCTGCTGGCCTGGGAAGGCATGGCGGTGGCGGGGTTCGTGCTGGTGATGGCCGAGGACCGGGATGCCGCCACCCGCCGGGCGGGCTGGGTCTACCTGGCCGCCACTCACACCGGGACCCTGTGCCTGTTCGCCGCCTTCGGCCTGGCCGCCGGCCCCGGGGGCCTGTTCGGCGCCGGCGCGGGCGGGTTCCTGTTCACGCCGGCGGCCCCCGGGCTGGCGGCCACCTCCCGGGGCACCCTCACCTTCCTCCTGTTCCTGGTGGGTTTCGGCTTCAAGGCCGGCATCTTCCCCTTGCATTTCTGGCTGCCTCCGGCCCATGGGGCCGCCCCCAGCCACGTCTCCTCCATCATGTCCGGGGTGGTCATCAAGATGGGCATCCTGGGCCTGGTGCGCCTGGTGGCCCTGGTGCCGGACCCGCCCCTGTGGTGGGGGGCGCTGGTGGTGGTCCTGGGCGCCCTGTCGGGCCTCCTGGGGGTGGCCTTCGCCCTGGCCCAGCACGACCTGAAGCGCCTGCTGGCCTACCATTCCATCGAGAACATCGGCATCATCCTGCTGGGCCTGGGGCTGGGCACCCTGGGCAAGGCCTCCGGGCACCCGGTGCTGGCTCTGCTGGGCTTCGCCGGCGCCCTGCTGCACGTGCTGAACCACAGCCTGTTCAAGGGCCTGCTGTTCCTGGGCGCCGGCTCGGTGGTGCACGCCACCGGCAGCCGCGACCTGGAGCGCCTGGGCGGGCTGGGCCACACCATGCCCTTCACCGCCGCGGCTTTCCTGGTGGGCTCCTGGGCCATCTGCGGGCTGCCGCCCCTGAACGGCTTCGTGAGCGAGTGGCTGATCTACCTGGCCGCCTTCCAGGGCCTGGCCTTCCTCCATCCCGGCTGGTCGGTGCTGGCCCTGGCGGCCCTGGCCATGATCGGGGCCCTGGCCGCGGCCTGCTTCGCCAAGGTGTACGGCGTGGTGTTCCAGGGCCGGGCCCGCTCCCCGGAAGCCGCCCGGGCGGCGGAAGTGTCCCCGGCCATGCGCGCGCCCATGGGCGTGCTGGCCTGCGCCTGCCTCGGCCTCGGCGCCGCCCCCCTGCTGGTGGCCCCGGCCCTGGCCCGGGCGGCGGCGGCGCTGGCCGGGACGTCGGAACCCTTGGCCCTGGGGGGGATCGCCCACCTGTGGGTGCTTTCGGCCCTGGCCCTGCCTTTGGCGGCGTTGGCGGTGCTGCTGTGGGCCTGGTCCCGGAGGCGCGGCGCCCGTTCCGCCGGCCAGCCCACCTGGGACTGCGGCTACGCCGCCGACTGCCCCCGGGCCCAGTACACCGCCTCCTCGTTCGCCGATAGCCTGGTGGGGGGCCTCCACTACGTGTTGTGGCCCAAGGAGCGCCGCCCCAAGCTGCGGGCCCTGTTCCCGGGACCCCGGGGCTACCGCTCCCACGTGCCGGACCCGGTGCTGGAACGGGCCGCGGAACCGGGCTTCGACCTGGCGGCCCGGGGCCTGGGGGTGCTGCGCTTCCTCCAGGGCGGCCACCTGGCCCTGTACCTGCTTTACATCCTCGTCACCCTGGTGGTGCTCTTCCTCTGGATGGTGGCCTGAATGTGCGAGCCCGCCCTTGCCCGCATCCTGCAGGTCCTGGTGCACGTGCTCACCGCCCTGCTGCTGCCGCCCCTGCTCCCGGGGCTGATCAACAAGGTCAAGGCCCTGGTGGCCGGACGCCAGGGCCCGCCGGTGCTGCAGCTGTACTACGACCTGGCCAAGCTGGCCCGCAAGCAGGCCGTCATCAGCCGCGCCACCACCTGGGTGTTCCTGGCCGGGCCGGCGGCGGTGGCGGCGGCGGCCCTGGTGGCCTCCCTGCTGGTGCCCTTCGGCCACGCGCCGGCGCCAGTGCACTTCGAGGGGGACATGATCCTGTTCGCCTACCTGTTCGGGCTGGCCCGCTTCGCCACGGTGCTGGCGGCCCTGGACACCGGCTCCAGCTTCGAGGGCATGGGCGCGGCCCGGGAGGTGACCTTCTCGGTGCTGGCCGAGCCGGCCCTGTTCCTTGGCTTCGCCGCCCTGGCCAAGGTCTCGGGCAGCCTGTCCCTGTCCGGGATGCTGGCGCTGGGGGGGCCGTCCCTGTTCCGGGCCACCGGCCCCCTGATCCTGGTGCTGGCGGGGTGGATCACCGTCTACCTGGCGGAGAACGCCCGCATCCCGGTGGACGACCCCAACACCCACCTGGAGCTCACCATGATCCATGAGGTCATGGTGCTGGACCATTCCGGGCGGCCCCTGGCCCTGGTGCTGTACGGCGCCAGCCTGAAGCTGCTGGTGCTGGGGGCGCTCATCGTCGGCCCCCTGCTGCCTCGCACCGGCCGTCCCTGGGCCGACTGGGCGGCCTTCTACGGCGCCATGGCGCTGCTCACCGCCGGAGTGGGGGTGGTGGAGTGCGTCACCGCCCGGCTGCGCCTGAACCGGGTGCCCCAGTTCCTGGTGGCCGGGCTCCTGGCCACCGCCTTCGCCTTCTTCCTGCTGCAGGCCTGATCATGCTGACGGACCTCCTCATCGCCCTGATCGTCCTCACCAACTTCGCCATGGCGGTCACCAGCCGCATCAACAAGGCCATCCAGACGGCGGTGGTGCAGGGGGTGCTGCTGGGCCTGCTGCCCCTGGCCATGGGGCTGGGGCGGCACCCGCACATCCTGCTGATGGTGGCCTCCACGGTGGCGGTGAAGGGCTGGCTGATCCCGCACCTGTTCCGCCGGGCCACCCGCCGCCTGAAAACCCCCCGGGAGGTGTCCCCCATCGGGGGCTTCACCGCGTCCCTGGTGATGTGCGCCGTGGGCACCGGCCTGGCGGTGCTCCTGGCCGGCAACCTGCCCCTGGCCCCGGGCAGCCGGCTCACCCTGTTCGTGCCGGCCTCCCTGTCCACCCTGCTCACCGGCTTCATCCTGCTCATCTTCCGGCGCAAGGCCCTCACCCAGGTGGTGGGCTACCTGGTGCTGGAGAACGGTGTCTACCTGTTCGGCCTGATGCTGGTGGAGGAGATGCCCCTCCTGGTGGAAGCCGGGATCCTGCTGGACCTGTTCGTGGGCATCTTCATCATGGGCATCGTCATCAACCACATCACCGCGGCGTTCGACTCCATGGACACCCGGCACCTGGCCGAACTGAAGGACTGACCCATGGCCTGGTTCCTCATCGCCTTCCCGCTCCTGGCCGCCGTCCTGGCCTTCGCCAAAGCCTCCGGCCGCTTCCGGGTGCGCCTGCTGCCGGTCACCGGCGTCCTGCACCTGGCCGCCCTGGTCCTGGCCCTGGTCCTGGGCCGCTACGCCCAGTCGGGCGTCGAGGCGTGGCTGGGACTGGATCCCCTGGGCTCCTGGGGCCTGCTGGTGATCAGCGTGCTGTTCTGCATCTGCGCCTGCTACGCCCCCGCCTACCTGGCCCTGCGCCCGGAACGGGACAACCGGGTGTTCACCGCCAGCTTCCTGGCCTTCCTGGGCCTGGCCTCCCTCCTGGCCATGGCCCACCACCCGGGCCTGGTGTGGGTGGCCATGGAGACCACCACCCTGGCCACCGCCCCCCTGATCTACTTCAACCACAACCGGCGCTCCATCGAGGCCACCTGGAAGTACCTGATCATCGGCTCGGTGGGCATCGCCCTGGCCCTGCTGGGCACCCTGTTCCTGGCCTACGCGGCCAAGCTGGGCGGACTGGAGGAGCCCCTGTTCTTCACCCGCCTGATGGAGCATGGGGCCAGCCTGTCCCGGCCCTGGCTGCGGGCCGGGTTCGTGCTGGCGCTGGTGGGCTACGGCACCAAGATGGGCCTGGCGCCCCTGCACACCTGGAAGCCGGACGCGTACGGGGAATCCCCGGGAGTGATCGGCGCGCTGCTGGCCGGAGGCGTCACCACCTGCGCCTTCCTGGCCCTGCTGCGGATCTTCGCGGTGATGGCGGCCGCCGGGGAACTGGCCTTCGCCCGGAAGCTGATGCTGGGCATGGGCCTCCTGTCCATGCTCTGGGCGGCGGTGTTCATGGTGCGCCAGCTGGACATCCGCCGCCTGCTGGCGTACTCCAGCGTGGAGCACATGGGCATCCTGGCCTTCGGCATCGGCGTGGGCGGCCGGGCCGTCGTCTTCGCCCTGTTCCACCTGGCCGCCAACGCCCTGGTGAAGGGGGTGCTGTTCATGTCCGCCGGCAACATCAACCGCAGCTACGCCAGCAAGCGCCTGCCGTACGTCACCGGCGCCATCCGCCGCACGCCCGTGTCCGGGTGGCTGTTCTTCCTGGGCTTCCTGGCCATCACCGGCACTCCGCCGTTCGCGCCCTTCATCAGCGAGTTCAACATCGCCGCCGCGGCCCTGGCCCGGCCCTCCCTGTGGGCCGGGGCCGCCTTCCTGGTGCTGCTGGCAGGCATCTTCCTGGCCATGGGCGACACGGTGGTGCAGGTGGTGTTCGGCACGCCCCCCGCCGACCGGGTGCGCACCCCGTACCGGGACACCCTGGCCACCACCGCGCCCCTGCTGGTGGCCCTGGGCCTGACCGTGACCCTGGGCCTGTGGCTGCCCGCGCCGGTGGGCGCCATGATCCACCGCGCCGCCAACCTGGTGGAGGGCCAGCCGTGAAGGACGCCCTGTTCGCCCCCCTGCGCAACGGCCAGGCCCTGCCCCTGGACCAGGTTCCCGACCTGGCCCCGGCGGAATTCCGCGCCGCGGTCGTGGGCGCCGTCCGGGACGGCCGGCGCCTGGCGTGCCTGTGCGCCGGCCCGGACCTGGACCTGTACGCGGTGCTGGCGGGGGACCGGGACGGCCTGCTCCTGGCGGCCCGCACCCGCCTGGACGCCCCCCGCTACCCGGCCCTCACCCCCGACTGCCCCCAGGCCCACCTGTTCGAGCGGGAGCTGGCGGAGCAGTTCGGCATCGTCCCCGAGGGCCACCCCTGGTTCAAGCCGGTGCGCTACCACGCGTCCTGGGTCCCGGACCGGGACGCCTGGGGCCGCACCGGCCCCATCGACCCGGCGGTCACCGAGTTCTACCAGGTGAAGGGGGAGGAGGTGCACGAAGTGGCGGTGGGCCCGGTGCACGCCGGGGTGATCGAGCCCGGCCATTTCCGCTTCCAGTGCCACGGGGAGACAGTGTTCCACCTGGAGATCGCCCTGGGCTACCAGCACCGGGGCGTCGAGCGGGCCCTGGCGGGGGGGCCCCACCCCCTGAGCCTCAAGCACGCCGAGACCGCCGCCGGGGACAGCACGGCCGCCCACGCCTGGGCCTACTGCCGGACCCTGGAGGGCCTGGCGGGGGTGGGGGTGCCCCCGCGCTCGGACCGGGTGCGGGGGGTGGCCCTGGAACTGGAGCGGGCCGCCAACCACACCGGTGACCTGGGCGCCCTGGCCGGGGACGTGGGCTTCCTGCCCACCGCCTCCTTCTGCGGGCGCATCCGCGGCGACTGGCTGAACCTCACCGCCGAGGCCTGCGGCAGCCGCCTGGGCCGGGACTGGCTGCGCCCGGGCGGCCTGCGCTTCGACCTGGAGGCAGGGCGGGCCAAGGCCATCGAGGAGCGCCTGGAGCGGGCCTGGGCGGACACTCGGGACGCGGTGGAGCTCATGTGGGGCGCCTCCTCGGTGCTGAACCGGTTCGAGGCGGCCGGGGCGGTGGACCCCATCCAGGCCCGGGACGTGGGCCTGGTGGGGGTGGCGGCCCGGGCCTGCGGCATCGACCAGGACGTGCGCCGGGACCACCCGTTCGGGCCCTACGCCGAGCATCCGGTGGCGCCCGCCCTGGCCGAAAGCGGCAACGTGCACGCCCGGGCCTGGGTGCGCTGGATGGAGCTGGAGGAAAGCCACCGCTTCCTGCGGTCGGCCCTGGAGTCCCTGGCCTGGGGCGAGCCGGATCCCCGCCCAGGCCCCCTGCCGCCCCTGGCCCCGGAGCACCTGTGCGTCGCCCTGGTGGAGGGCTGGCGGGGCGAGGTGCTGCACCTGGCCCTCACCGACGGCCAGGGCCGGTTCCGGCGCTACAAGATCGTCGACCCTTCGTTCCACAACTGGTTCGGCCTGGCCCTGGCCCTGCGGGGGGAGCAGATCTCCGACTTCCCCCTGTGCAACAAGAGCTTCAACCTCTCCTACTGCGGGCACGACCTATGATCCACATCCTGCTGTCCCGCTGGCGCCAGGGGCACCGCACCCTGCCCTACCCCAAGACCCTGCCGGCCCTGCCGGAGCGCTTCCGGGGCCGGCCCGAGTTCACCAAGGGCGCCTGCGCCGAGGACTGCCGGGCCTGCGCCCTGGCCTGCCCCACCGAAGCGGTGCGCCTGGGGCCCGAAGGGCTCCGCCTGGACCTGGGTCGCTGCCTGTTCTGCGCCGCCTGCGCCGACGCCTGCCCGCCCCAGGCGCTGCGCTTCACCGGTGACCACCGCCTGGCGGCGCGGCTGCGGGAGGAGCTGGTGCAGAGCCCGGACCAGGAGCTGCGCCTGGCCGAGGCCCTGGGCCGGGATCTCATGCGCGTGCTGGGGCGTTCCCTGAAGCTGCGGGTGGTGAGCGCCGGGGGCTGCAACGGCTGCGAAGTGGACGTGAACGTGCTGGGCACCCTGGCCTGGGACGCGGGGCGCTTCGGCATCCAGTTCGTGGCCTCCCCACGGCACGCCGACGGCCTGGTCCTCTGCGGGCCGGTGACCGCCAACATGGCCCTGGCGGTGCGCAAGACCTACGACGCGGTGCCCGGGCCCAAGATCGTCGTCGCCGTGGGCGCCTGCGCCATCAGCGGCGGGCCCTACCTGCACCAGGAGGAGCAGCTGGGCGGAGCCGCCGCCGCCGGGCTGCCGGTGGACCTGTTCATCCCGGGCTGCCCGCCCCATCCTGTGACCATCCTGGACGGGCTGCTGAGACTGCTGGGAAGGCTCTGACCATGTGCCTGGAAGCCCTGCTGGCCGCGCACCCCGACCATGTGCCGGCCCTGACCCTGGCCGGCACCATCCAGCGCAAGCGCCACGTCTTCGACCAGGCCGCGCGCTGCTTCCGCCGGGCCATGGACCTGGCGCCGGGCAACCCGTACGCGGCCTACGGCCTGGCGGACAGCCTGCGCGGCATGGGCCGGTACGAAGAAGCCGCCCCCTGCTGGGAGAGGGTCCTGCAGTCCGACCCGGCCAACCACCAGGCCATGACCCGGGCCGGCGACTGTTTCCTGCGCCTGGGGCGCCTGGAGCGGGCCGAGCAGCTGTTCCATGCCGCCCTGGACCAGCGGTTCGACCGGGCGGCCCTGACCGGGCTGGCCCGGCTGCACCGGGAGCGCGGCGCGCCCGAAGCGGCCGCGCGGTGCCTGGAGGCCATCCTGGCCCAGCTTCCCGCCGACGCGCCGGCCATGCTCCAGCTTGCGGAGCTCCTGGCCGAAACCCGCGGGGCGGCGGACGCCCGGAACTACCTGCTGGCCCAGCGCGCCGCCCATCCGGAGCTGGCGGGACTGGACGCCACCCTCGCCCGGCTGGAGGCCCCGGGACTTGACCCTCCCGCTCCGGCTGCCCAGGCTGGATAGGGAGAATCGACCATGCCGCCCTCCGCTCCGGACCTGGAACGCCAGCTGCGCATCGCCTTCCGCCAGGCCCGGATGGTGGCCTTCGTATGCGGCTTCGTGGCCCCGGCCATGTACCTCCTCACGCTTGGCAGCCAGGTGCTGCACGGGCACTGGGAGCAGTTCCTGGGCGGTTTCGGGCGCCTGCCCTGGGGCGACCCGCGCGTCCCCCGCGCCCTGGGGGCCGCGGCGCTGGCGCTGGTCCTGGCCCTGGGGGTGGTCCCGCGCCTGTTCCGCCCGCAGGGCCCGGAATCGGCCCTGGGGGTGCTGCGCGCCCGCAACGTGCTCGCGTCGGGCCTCCTGGCTGCGGCGGCGGTGTGCGGCCTGTGGCTGGGCGTGAAGATCGGCCCGCCGGCGGCCAGCCTCAGCCTGGCGCTGTGCCTGGCGGCCATGGCCGGGGCCTGCGCGGTGTTCCCCCGGGAGCGCCGCTGGCGGGAAGCGTTGGCGGAGGGCCTGTCCAGGTGAGGGTCGGCTCTCAGAGGGTGTCTGCAAAATCAAGCTGCTTCCATCAAAATTGCAAATCTCTGAACCAGCAGGCGGACAAAGGCAATGTATGCCCACGCTAGGCTGCTCTCGGGATTGGCTTCGTAATCTTTCGAATGCCGTCTATAGCGCCCGAGCCAGGCGAAAGTGCGCTCAACAACCCAGCGCCGGGGAAGGACCTTGAAGCCAACTGCCAGGGCTGTAGGCGTCGATTCCCCGGCGCACCAACGGCGGACATCACCTTCATCGGAGCGCTTAACGATTTTCAGCGTGATCCCAGCCTTCTCCTGCACCTGGTCAACACAACGCCCTGCGAAACCGGAGTCACCCCAGATGCATGTGAGCCTTGGCGCTCGCCGCTTGGCCTCAACGATGGCGGAAGGAGCTCCGTCACGTTCCTGCACTGAGGCCGAAAGGATCTGGATGGAGATCGGTAGGCCAAGGGTATCGACCACGGCGAAACGCTTCCGACCTTTTACCTTCTTCCCCGCGTCGAAGCCGCAGAGCCCCCTTTTTCAGTCGTCTTAACCGACTGGCTGTCGACCACACCCGCGCTCGGAGATTCATTCCGTCCGCTCCGCTCGCGCCACAGGGCATGCAAGCGTTGATAGACCTGCTCCAGAAGGCCTGAGTCGCGCGCCCTGGCGAAAAACGCGAACACGGCTTTGTAGGGAGGTAGATTCGATGGGAGCATGCGCCAAGCTCCCCCCCCGCGCACAAGATAGAACACCGCGTCCCACATGGCCCGGCGGTCATGAACCCGGGGGCGTCCTCGGTCTTGTTCAGGTTCCAGGATGGCGCAAAGGGCCTGCCATTCATGGTCCGTTAGACTTGATGGGTAACGGCCTGACGCAGGTTCCCGCCGATGGATGGCTCGGTACCGAGTTGTCTTGATTTTCGGTTGTTCCTCCGATGGCGCCTTCCTGGCGGGAACTTTATGGATCCCGAGTCCCTTCAAACCACGAGACACGGTTATGGGCGCAGCGTGTTTGCCGCAACGCTCCACCAGGACTTTGACCAGTTCCCTAAGCGAAATATCTGGCCTTGCTTCGACTACTTCCTTCAACACCAACAATTCCTCGGCGGCAAGTGATTTGGGCCGGCCGGGACCTCGGTGAACCTCCTCCATGGCCACCTCCTTTGCTTGTTAAGCAAGGATGTGACTATTTTTGTGCTTTGTCAATTTATTTTGCAGACACCCTCTGAGAGGGTGTCTGCAAAATAGAAGGCCCCGCGACGGCTCAGGCCCCCGCGGCGGCGCCCACCTTGCCTTCGGCCAGGCGGATGCCCAGCTGGAAGGCGTTCTCCAGGTCCTTGGGGAACTGCTCCTCCCGCCAAGCCCGCTTGGCCGCCAGGTCGAACCGGTCCTGGTCGATGCGGCTGTAGTCCTCGAACTGCCAGGTGTCGAAGCTCTCCAGGGATTCCACCGGCCCGAAGGCGCGCCGCAGGAACATCTCGTTCAAGCCGATGGCCTGGTCGTAGCCGAACTGGCGCATGCGCGCCTCGTTCGCCCCCAGGGTGTAGATGAAGCCCACCGGAATGCGCCGGGGGAAGAGCGTCTGCACCGGGTCGTCCTCCTTGACGTACCGGTAATAAGGGAAGAGCAGCCGCTCCAGGAACGACTTCATCTCCCCGGTGATGGCCCAGAAGTAGATGGGGGAGCCCAGCAGCAGGGCGTCCGCGTGGCGCACCTGCTCCAGGATGGGGGTCAGGCCGTCCAGGCTGGCGCAACTCCCGTACGAGGGGCCGCCCTTGATCTTGCAGCCGAAGCAGCTGCGGCAGCCCTTGAAGTCCAGGTCGTACAGGTGCGCCAGGCTGGTGCTGGCGCCCCGGGAGGCCGCCCCTTCCAGGGCCTTCTCCAGCAGCCTGGCAGTGTTCCAGGCCTTGCGCGGGCTTCCGTTGAAGCCGAGGATCCGCATGGGCGCCTCCGGGATTCCGTTGGGGTTCCGATCGAGGCTCCATTATAACGGCTCGGGCGCAAGGCCTTTCGACGCGTTCAGGCCCCCCTGGCGTGGTTCCGGTCCGGCATCACTTCTTGGCGTAGTGGGCCGCGCCTTGCCAATCCACCATGACCACCGGCTCTTTGCCCAGGACCCAGGCGTCATGGCCGGGATGCACAAGGTGCACGGAGCCTGGCCCCAGGTGCAACTCCTCCCCGGAGGCCATCTTCACGGCCATCCGGCCCGAGATGATGTAGCCGAAATGGGTCCCCTCGCACAGGTCCGTCTTGGCGATGGGCTTGACGTCCTGGGACCACTTCCAGCCGGGCTGGAGGGTGAAACGTCCCACCGTCCCTCCCCCGATGTTGACGATCTCGGCCACGCCATGCCCGAATGTCCGCGTCTCGTCCGGCTTCGAGAATTCCTTCACCTCTGACTTCGTTGCCACGGTGCCCATCGGCTGATCCTCCATTGGGTGCGCACGAACGCGGACGGAATATAGGGTGCCCGGCCGGTTGGAACAAGAGAATGAATCGCAAAATCGATTAAAAATTGGCTAATCCATTGGCCATTTTTTGGCTTTTTTGGCTATTGTGTTAGCCAAAGGAAAGGTCAACTCATGTTCCTGGACCGGGAAATCCACACGCCTCTTCGCCAACGGCTGGAAGAAGGGGGGAAGGTGATCATGATCTTCGGCGCGCAGCAGGTGGGCAAGACCACTTTGGCCCGGCACGTTCTCCGGGAGTTGCCGTTCAGGACCCTGGAACTCACGGGAGATGACGCGATCGTGAGCGCAGCGCTTGCCTCCAGGGACTCCGTGCGCCTGGATGGTCTGGTGGCGGGGTACGAGCTGGTGTTCGTGGACGAGGCCCAGCGCATCCCCGACGTCGGACTGGCCCTGAAGCTGCTCCACGACCGCCACCCCGGACTCAGGCTCCTGGTGAGCGGATCTTCGGCCCTGGACCTGGCCTCCCGGACCCGCGAAGCCCTCACCGGGCGCACTTGGACCTTCCAGCTGCACCCGTTCTCCTACCGGGAGTGCCTCGCGGTACGGAACCCCTTCGAGCAGGACCGGCGCCTGGAAGCCGACCTGGTCTACGGCCTTTATCCGGAAGTCCAGGCCCTCGAAGGGGACGCGGACCGGGCAGGGTTCCTTCGGGAACTGCATGCCGCCTACCTCTTCAGGGACCTCCTGGAAATGGGGCGGCTCCGCAACCCCAGGAAATTGGTGGATCTGCTGCGTCTGCTGGCCTACCGGGTAGGATCCGAAGTGTCCTGCAACGAACTGGGCACCTCCCTCGGCATGTCCAAGGACACGGTCGCCAACTATATCGACCTGCTGGCCAAGGCCTTCATCATTTTCCGCCTGCCGGGGTTCAGCCGGAACCTGCGCAACGAGGTCACGCGCAACGACAAGATCTTCTTCCAGGACCTGGGCGTGCGCAACGCCGCCATCGGCGATTTCCGGCCATTCTCCGCACGCCAGGACCAGGGCGCCCTCTGGGAGAACTTCCTGGTCGCCGAGCGCCGGAAGCGCCTGCCGCCCGGGGCGGAAGGCCGGTTCTGGCGGTTGAGCTCGGGCGCCGAGGTGGACTACGTGGAGGTTGAGGCGCAGAATCTCCGGGCGTACGAGATCAAGCTTTCGTCCAAAGCCCGCGCCAAGGCGCCGGCCAAGTGGCTGGAAACCTATCCCGAAGCCGCATGGCATCGGGTCGACCGGGGCAATTACCTGGAATTCGTGGCCGGGTGACCTGGCGACGGGTCGGAACCCGGAGGCCTCCCCTCCCCGGGAATCGTGCTATTGTCGTGAGTTCAACCACCTTTCGGGGGGTTCCCATGGGGATCTTTGAGGGCCAGCTGCGTGTGGACAAGGGCGACCGCTACGCCCTGATCGCCTCGCGATTCAACGAGTTCATCGTCGATCGCCTGGTGGGGGGCGCCACCGATTGCATCGTCCGCCACGGCGGCAGCGAGGCCCAGATCGACCTCATCAAGGTGCCCGGCTCCTTCGAACTGCCCCAGGTGGCCCTGCAGGCGGCCCGCGCCGGCAAGTACGCCGGGGTGGCCGTGCTGGGGGCGGTGATCCGGGGCGGGACCCCGCACTTCGACCTGATCGCCGCGGAGGTGACCAAGGGCACCGCCCAGGTGGCCCTGGAGACCGGTGTGCCGGTGGTGTTCGGGGTGCTCACCACCGACACGGTGGAGCAGGCCATTGACCGGGCCGGCACCAAGATGGGCAACAAGGGCTGGGAAGCGGCCATGAGCCTGCTGGAGATGGTGGACCTCTACCACGTCCTCAAGCTTCCCGGGAAGGGGCCGAAGTAATGGGGGTTCGCCGCCGGGGCCGGGAATACGCCCTCCAGATGCTGTACGCCATGGATCTCACCGAGTACCTGCCGGACGAGATCTTCGCCGGCTTCAGCGCCATCCAGGACCTGAACCGGGACGCCTTCTACTACGCCCGGCGCCTGGTGGACGGGGTGCACGGGCACCTGGAGGAGATCGACGCGGTGCTCACCCGGTTCGCCGAGCACTGGAAGATCCACCGCATGGCGGTGGTGGACCGCAACCTGCTGCGCCTGGGGGTGTACGAGCTGATGTTCCTCAAGGACATCCCCTTCCCCATCATCATCAACGAGGCGCTGGAGATCGTTAAGGAGTTCAGCGACCAGGAAGGCACCCAGTTCGTGAACGGCATCCTGGACGCCGCCAGCAAGGAGTTCCGCCCGGACGAGGTGGGCCCCAAGGGCCGCCGCTCCCGGGACGCCGCGCCTCCGGCCTCCCCCGATTCCTGACCCGCCCCGCGTCCGCTTTGGAGTACCCATGAGCCCGGCCAAGAAGACCGCCCCCTCCCCCAGACCCGCCCGTCCGACTCCGCCTGCCAAAGCCCAGGAACCGGACCGGAGCCTGGAACCGGGCCTCCCCTTGGCGTTCGAGCAGGTCCAGGCGCTCCTGGCCCAGGTGGGCCGGGAGCCCATCGAGGAATTCGAACTGGAGTCCCTGGGCGTGCGGCTGCGCATCCGCAAGGCCGCGGGCCCCGCCCCGGCGCGGCCGGCGCCGGCGTCCGCGGCGCCGCCGGCCGGCGGCGCCGCCCCGGTCCCGGCGATCGCCCCCGCGCCGGCCCCGGAGCCGCCGGAGGATCCGGGGCTGCACCCCATCACCAGCCCCATCGTCGGCACCTTCTACCGGGCCCCCAGCGCCACCTCGGCGCCGTTCGTGCAGCCCGGGGACTTCGTCAAGCCCGGGCAGACCCTCTGCATCGTGGAGGCCATGAAGCTCATGAACGAGATCGAATGCGACGTGGCCGGGGAGGTGGCGGCCGTGCTGGTGGAGAACGGCCAGCCGGTGGAATACGGCGAACGGCTGTTCGCCATCCGGGTCCGTTGAGCCGATGGCATCGTTCAAGCGCAGGCCCGCCCACCGCAAACCCTCCGCAAAGGGCCCGGAGCCCCCGTTCAAGAAGATCCTCATCGCCAACCGGGGCGAGATCGCCCTGCGGGTGATCCTGGCCTGCAAGGAGATGGGCATCCAGACCGTGGCGGTGTGCTCCGAGGCGGACCGGGACGCCCTGCACGTGCGCTTCGCCGACCAGGACATCTGCATCGGCCCCGCCGCCAGCGCCAAGTCGTACCTGAACATCCCCCAGGTGATCGCCGCCGCGGAGGTGACCGGGGCCGAGGCGATCCACCCGGGCTACGGGTTCCTGAGCGAAAACCCCCACTTCGTGGACGTCTGCCAGGCCTGCGGCATCGTCTTCATCGGCCCCAACGCCGAGATCATCCGCATGATGGGCAACAAGGCCCAGGCCAAGGCCACCATGAAGGCCGCCGGCGTGCCGCTCATGCCCGGCAGCGACGGGGTGGTGGGCACGGTGGAGGACGCCCTGGCCTGGGGGGAGCACATCGGCTACCCGGTGATCGTCAAGGCCAGCGCCGGGGGCGGCGGGCGGGGCATGCGCATCGTGCACGGCCCCGAAGAAATGCCGGAGATGTACAACACCGCCCGCAGCGAGGCCCGGGCCGCCTTCACCGACGACAGCGTCTACATGGAGAAGTACCTGCTGGAGCCCCGGCACATCGAGGTGCAGATCCTGGGCGACCTGTTCGGCAACATCATCACCCTGGGGGAGCGGGAGTGCTCCATCCAGCGCCGGCACCAGAAGCTGATCGAGGAGAGCCCCAGCCCGGCCCTCAGCCCCGAGCTGCGCCGCCGCATCCTGGACATGGGCCGGCGCGCCGCCCAGGCGGTGGGCTACTTCAACGCCGGCACCATCGAGTTCCTGCTGGACGCCCGGGGGGAATTCTTCTTCATGGAGATGAACACCCGGATCCAGGTGGAACACCCGGTCACCGAGATGGTGAGCGGGGTGGACATCGTCAAGGAGCAGATCCGCATCGCCGCAGGGCACAAGCTCTCCTTCGCCCAGGAGGACATCGTCCTGCGCGGGCACGCCATCGAGTGCCGCATCAACGCCGAGGACCCGTTCCGCTGCACCCCTTCCCCCGGGCGCATCACCGCCCTGAACTTCCCGGGAGGGCCCGGAATCCGCATGGACACCGCCATGCACCAGGACGCGGTGATCCCTCCCTACTACGACTCCCTGGTGGCCAAGCTCATCGCCCACGGCCGGGACCGCACCGAGGCCCTGGCGCGCATGCGCCGGGCCCTGGACACCCTGGTGGTGGAAGGCATCAAGACCAGCGCCCCCCTGCACCGCCTGATCATGGACCATCCGGACTTCGTCGCCGGCAAGGTCTCCACCAAGTGGCTGGAGACGTACCTGGCGGCCCTGGACAAGGAACGAACCGAAAGCCATTGACTGCAGCAGGAAACGTTCTTCTGGCCCTGGGACGGGCGGAAGGGCCTGGGGCGGTGGATGTGCGCCTTCGACACGGAGCCCGGGGATGTGGACCGGTTCGTGACCCTGCTGCGGCAGGTGGCCGCCTCCCATGGGGGAATTTGATTCAATACTTATTTCGTTTGTCACGTTTTGATATATACTTTATTGAACCTGAGGTTCGCTGTCCCCTTTCAAGGTCCCGCCCGGACCAACGTCCGCCATCCGTCACAGGTCTCCCCTTTTGCCAAAGAGCGGAACATGCTCGCCGAAACCACGCACCGCCGTCAACCCGCCCGGGTGCCCGCGCTCGTTCGGTCCAGAAATGCCCTTCTTATCAAACGTTTACGATTGAAACATGAATCATTATTTGAATTATTGACCGCTTCCCCGAAAACGCTGACCGCGGTACCAGGCCCGGACCAGGTGCTGGCTCTCCTGGCCCATGAGTTGCGGGATCCCCTGGCGCCCCTCCGCGCGTCCGTGGTGATCCTGGACCAGGCCGGCGGCGGGAACCCGGTCATCCGGCAGGCCAAGGACATCATCAACCGGCAGGTGACCCGCCTGACCCGGCTGGTGGACGACCTGGTGGACGCCACCCGGCTGGCCCAGGGACGGTTTGCCATGGTCCTCCAGGACCTGGACCTGGGCAACCTGGTGGAGACGGCGGCGGCGGACTACTGGCGCCTGGCGGAAAGCGCCGGGGTGCGCCTGGGACTCGCCCTGCCGGGGGCGCCCCTGTGGGCCTCCGGCGACCCCCAGCGCCTGGGCCAGGTCCTGGCCCGGGTGCTGGAAAACGCGATCCAGTGCACCAACCCGGGCGGGCATGTGGAACTGGCCCTGGAGGCGGACCCTTCGGGGCGGGCCCTGATCCGTATCCGGGACACGGGCATCGGCATGGATCCGGCCACCCTGGCCCATGCCTTCGAACCGTTCGTGCGGGGCGCGGCGGCCGCGGCCCGGGGCGGCGGGCTGGGGCTCGGCCTGGCCCTGGCCAGGGGCCTGGCGGCACTGCACGGCGGTGCCATTTCCGCCTACAGCGCCGGTCCCGGGCAAGGCAGCCAGTTCACCGTGAGCCTGCCTCTGCTCATCCCCCACCCGGCGGCGGCTACGGAGCCGCCCCGGAAGGTCAGCCGTCCCCAGCCGCAGCGAATCCTCATCGTGGAGGACCTCTCGGACGCGGCCATCACCTTGGAGATGCTCCTGGAGATGCTGGGCCACCAGGTGGAGATCGCCAACGACGGGCAGGCCGCTCTGGACAAGGCCGGACCCTTCCAGCCGGACGTCATCCTTTGCGACATCGGCCTCCCGGGCCATCTGGACGGCTACGACGTGGCCAGAGGGGTGCGCGCCGACCCCACCCTGGCGAAGGTCCACCTGATCGCCCTCACCGGGTTCAATTCCCAGGAGGACAAGGACAAGGCCCGGCAGGCCGGATTCGACCTGCACCTGACCAAGCCGGTGGACCCCATGGCCCTGGAGCAGCTGCTCGTGGAACTGCCCCCCAGGTTCTCCAAGGGCCGATGACAGGATCCTGGGCCCGCGGCTGACTAGGCGTCCGGCTCCTCCGCCTCCTTGGCCAGGGGCCGCATGAGCGGGAACAGGATCACGTCCCGGATGCTGGAACTGTCGGTCATGAGCATGACCATGCGGTCGATCCCCACCCCCACGCCGCCGGTGGGGGGGAAGCCGTGCTCCAGGGCGTCGAGGAAATCCTGGTCCATGCGCATGGCCTCGTCGTCGCCCGCCTCCCGCTCCTTGAGCTGGGCCTGGAACCGCTCCAGCTGCACGTCCGGGTCGTTGAGCTCCGAGTAGGCGTTGGCGAGCTCCATGCCCCCGATGAACAGCTCGAACCGGTCCACGAAGTCCGGGTTCCCGGGCAGGTTCTTGGTGAGGGGGCTCAGCTCCACCGGGTAGTCGGTGACGAAGGTGGGCTGGATGAGGTGCTCTTCGGCGTAGTGCTCGAACAGATCGCCCAACAGGAGGCCGGGGGTCTTGGTGTCCACGTCGTCCGCGTGGATCTCCCGGGCCAGGCGCCGGATCTGGGCGGGGTCCTCCAGCAGGGCGCGCTCGACCGGGCCGTACTGGGCGATGGCGTCCTTGAGCGCCAGGCGGCGGAACGGGGCCTTGTAGTTGATGCCCTGCTCGCCCCAGGGCCGGTCCACCCCGCCGCACAGGGTGGCGATGGCCTCGAACAGGTTCTCGATCATCACCATCACGTCCCGCAGGTCCTGGCCGGCGGCGTACGAACTCCATCATGGTGAATTCGGGGTTGTGCCGCAGGGAGATGCCCTCGTTGCGGAAGTTCCGGTTGATCTCGAAGACCTTGTCGAAGCCCCCCACGATCAGGCGCTTGAGGTAGAGCTCCGGAGCGATGCGCAGGTACAGGGGGATGTCCAGGGCGTTGTGATGGGTGACGAACGGCCGGGCGGTGGCGCCCCCGGGGATGGGCTGCATCATGGGGGTCTCCACCTCCAGGAAGCCCTGGCCCTCCATGAACCGGCGCACCCCCGCCAGGATCCGGGAGCGGGTCTGGAAGGTCTTGAGCACCTCCGGGTTGGACACCAGGTCCAGGTACCGCCGGCGGTAGCGGACCTCCTTGTCCTGCAGCCCGTGCCACTTCTCCGGCAGGGGCAGGAAGGCCTTGGTGAGGAACTGGATGCGCTTGGCGCGCACGCTCAGCTCGCCCATGCGGGTGCGCATGAGCGGCCCGGTGACCGAGATGAAGTCGCCCATGTCCAGGAGCTTCACCACCTCCCAGCCGGGCTCGGCCAGGTCGTTGACCCGGAAGTACACCTGCAGCTTCTCCCCGTTCTCGGCGATGTGGGCGAAGATGCTCTTGCCCATCTCCCGGATGGCCATGACCCGCCCCATGACGCTCACCACCTGGGGCGCCGCTTCCAGCTGTTCGTTGGTGGCGTTCCGGTGGGCCTCGAGGATGTCGACGATGCCGTGGGTGCGCTCGGCCTTGCGCGGCCAGACGTCCAGGCCCAGGGCCTGGAGCTTCTGCAGTTTCTCGACGCGGGCTTGGCGGTACTGGCTCAGTTGCATGGAGGCTCCGGGGCTGAAGAAACTCAAATCTCCAGTCTACTAGAGCAGCCGTTTCGCCGTCGCCACCACGTTCTCCACGGTGAAGCCGAACTCCTTGAACAGCACCTCCGCCGGCGCCGAGGCGCCGAACCGGTCCAGGCCGATGCTGGCTCCCCCTTCACCCACCCAGCGCTCCCACCCGAAGGTGACTCCGGCCTCGATGGAGACCCGGGCCTTGACCGCGGCGGGCAGGACCTCCTCCCGGTACGAGGCCGGTTGGGCCTTGAACAGCTCCCAGCTGGGCATGGACACCACCCGGGCGGGCACGCCCTCCCCTTCCAGGACCGCGCGGGCCGCCAGGGCCAGGTGCACCTCGCTGCCGCTGGCGATCAGGATGACCCGGGGGGCCGCGCCGGCCTCCTCCAGGATGTAGGCGCCCCGGGCGGCGCCCAGGGTCCTGGCGGGATCCAGCACCGGCAGCTTCTGGCGGGTGAGCACCAGGCCCACCGGGCCGGCCGTGTGCTGCACGGCGAAGCGCCAGGCTGCCACGGCCTCGTTGGCGTCGGCGGGGCGGACCAGGGTGAGGTTGGGCACCATGCGCAGGCTCATGAGCTGCTCCACCGGCTGGTGGGTGGGGCCATCCTCGCCGACCCCGATGGAATCGTGGGTCCACACGTACTTCACCGGCAGGCCCATGAGCGCCGCCAGGCGCACGCTGGGCCGCATGTAGTCGCTGAAGATGAAGAAGGTGGCCCCGAACGCCCGGAGCCCGCCGTGCAGGGCCATGCCGTTCAGGGCGGCGCCCATGGCGTGCTCGCGGATGCCCCAGTGCAGGTTGCGCCCGGCGTGGCCGGCGTCGAAGTCGCCCCCGCCCTTGATCTCGGTGTTGGTGGAAGGCGCCAGGTCGGCGGACCCGCCCACCAGGTTGGGCAGGACCGCCGCCAGGGCGTTGAGGGCCTTGCCCCCGGCTTCGCGGGTGGCGAATTTTTCCCCCGGGCTGAAGGCCGGCATCCGGGTGTCCCAGCCCTGGGGCAGCTCGCCCTTCAGGAAGGCCTCGAATTCCGCCGCCAGGTCCGGGTGGGCCGCCCGGTAGGCCTCGAACAGCTGGATCCAGGCGGTTTCCGCCTCGGCGCCGCGGTCCCGGCACTTGCGCCACTCGGCCAGGGCCTCGGCGGGCACCACGAAATGGCCGTCCGGATCCCAGCCCAGGATCTCCTTGGTGGCGCGGATCTCCGCCTCCCCAAGGGGGGCGCCGTGGGCGTGGTGGGTGTTCTGCTTGGTGGGGGCCGGGAAGCCGATGATCGTGCGGCAGTCGATGAGGGTGGGCCTGCCGCAGGGGCGGCAGGCGTCCTGGAAGGCCTTGGTCGAGCGCCCCCAGGTCCTCGCCGTCGGCCACCTTCAGCACCCTCCAGCCCTGGGCTTCGAAGCGCGCGGCCACGTCCTCGGTGAAGGTCAGCCCGGTCCCCCCCTCGATGGTGATGCGGTTGTTGTCGTAGAACAGGACCAGCTTCTCCAGGGCCAGGTGCCCCGCCAGGCTGGCGGCCTCCTGGGCCACCCCTTCCATCACGTCCCCGTCCCCGGCGAAGGCGAAGGTGCGGTGGTTCACCACCTGGAACCCGGGGCGGTTGAACCGCTCCGCCAGCCAGCGCTCGGCCATGGCCATGCCCACGGCGTTGCCGACGCCCTGGCCCAGGGGCCCGGTGGTGGTCTCCACCCCGGGGGTGTGCCGGTACTCCGGATGCCCCGGCGTGCGGGAGCCCCACTGGCGGAACTGCTTGAGGTCCTCCAGGGTCAGGCCGTAGCCCGGCCAGGTGCAGCAGGGAATAGAGCAGCATGGACACGTGGCCGCAGGAGAGCACGAAGCGGTCCCGGTCCGCCCAGGCGGGGTCGGCCGGGTTGTGCTTCAGGAACCGGGTCCACAGCACGTAGGCCGCCGGGGCCTGGGCCATGGGGGTTCCGGGGTGGCCGCTGTTGGCCTTCTGCACCGCGTCCATGGCCAGGCAGCGCACCGTGTCGATGCAGAGTTTATCGGTATTCGTGGCCGAGAAGGTCACAGGGACCTCGCTGGAAGCTTGAAGGATGACGTGATGATCGCCCGGCAAGGGCCGCTCATCCCCGGTGTTCGACGCTGGCCTTCACGAACGCGGTGAACAGGGGGTGGGGCTGCAGGGGCTTGGACTTGAATTCCGGATGGAACTGGCAGCCCAGGAAGTAGGGATGGTCGGGGATCTCCACGATCTCCACGAAGGTGTTGTCCGGGCTCATGCCGGTGAAGGCCATGCCCCTCTCCTCCATGGGCTTGCGGTATTCCGCCTGGTTGAACTCGTAGCGGTGCCGGTGGCGCTCGCTGATCTTCTCGCCGTGGTAGGCCCTGGCCGCCTGGCTCTCGGCGGTCAGCAGGCAGGGATAGGCGCCCAGGCGCATGGTGCCGCCCAGCTCCTCCACGTCCACCAGCTCGCGCAGCTTGAAGATCACCCGGTGCTTGGGCGCGTCCTCGAACTCGGTGGAATCGGCCCCCTCCAGGCCCACCACGTTGCGGGCGAACTCCACCGACGCCATCTGCATGCCCAGGCAGATCCCGAAGAAGGGGAGCTTGTTCTCCCGGGCGTGGCGGATGGCCATGATCATGCCCTGGGTGCCGCGCACCCCGAACCCGCCGGGCACCAGCACCCCGTGGCAGTCGCCCAGGAACGCCGCCGGGTCGCCGTGCTCCAGCTCCTCGCCCTCGATCCACTTCAGGTCCACCTGGGTCTCCAGGCCGTAGCCGGCGTGGTGCAGGGCTTCGGTCAGCGACTTGTAGCTCTCCTTGAACTCCACGTACTTGCCGACGATGGCGATGCGCACGCTGCCCTTGGGGTTCCGGATCCGGTGCAGCAGGTCGTGCCAGGCGGACAGGTCCGGGCGCCGGTCGCCCAGGTCCAGCAGGGCGGCCACCTTGGCGTCCAGCCCCTCCAGGTGGAGGTTCAGGGGCACTTCGTAGATGGTGCTGGCGTCCCGGCAGCAGAACACCGCGTCGGGGGTCACGGAGCAGAACAGGGCGATCTTGTCCCGCAGGGACCGGGGCAGGTCCATGTCCGCCCGGCACAGCAGCACGTCCGGCTGGATGCCCAGGGCCCGCAGCTCCTTGACGCTGTGCTGGGTGGGCTTGGACTTCAGCTCCCCGGCGGCCTTGATGTAAGGCACGTAGGTGAGGTGCACGTTGATGGCGTTGCCGTGCCCGGCCTCCAGCTTGAACTGGCGGATGGCCTCCAGGAACGGCTGGGACTCGATGTCGCCCACCGTGCCGCCGATCTCCACCAGCACCACGTCCACGTCCCTGGCCACCTTCTTCATGGTGCCCTTGATCTCGTCGGTGATGTGCGGGATCACCTGCACGGTCTTGCCCAGGTAGTCGCCCCGGCGCTCCTTCTGGATCACCGTGTTGTAGATGCGCCCGGTGGTGACGGTGTGGTTGCGGGTGGTGGGGACGGACGTGAAGCGCTCGTAGTGCCCCAGGTCCAGGTCGGTCTCGGCGCCGTCGTCGGTGACGTACACCTCGCCGTGCTGGAACGGGCTCATGGTGCCGGGATCCACGTTGAGGTAGGGATCCATCTTCATCAAGGTCACCTTCAGGCCCCGGGCCTCCAGCAGCGCGCCCAAGGAAGCGGCCGCGATGCCCTTGCCCAGGCTGGAAAGCACCCCGCCTGTCACGAATACGAATTTGGTCATATGTTCCCCCCGGCCCTGAGCCTGCTTGCTGAAAAATTAGACATCCCTACGATGTTCACATGGCTTCCGGCGCCTGGATCCCCAGGATGCGCAAGCCCTGGCGCAGCGCCCGCGCCGTGGCCGCGCACAGGGCCAGGCGCGCGGTGCGCACCGGTTCGGAGTTCTCCGCCCACAGGATCGGGCAGTTGGTGTAGAAGCCCGAGAAGGCCTTGGCGATGGCCAGCAGCTGGCGCGCCAGGGCGGTGCCCATGTTTTCCCGCTGCATGACCCGGTAGGCGTCGGGCAGGCCGCCCAGCTCGAACAGCAGCGCCTGGGCGGCCGGGTCCGCCAGCCCCTCCAGGCCGGGCGGCACGGCCGCCGCCGGGAAGGGCAGCGCCGGTTCCGCCGCTCCCGGGTCCGCCCCGGGCCGGGCCAGGTCCGCCCAGTCCCCGCCGGCCTTGCGCAGCACCGACAGGATGCGGGCATGGGCGTACTGCACGTAGGGCCCGGTGTCGCCGTCCAGGGCGATGACCCGGTCCCAGGTGAAGGTGATGGGCTTGGCCCGGTCGTTGAGGGCATTGAAGAACACCACCGCCCCCAGGCCCAGCATCTCCGCCACGCCCTCCTTGCCGGGCAGGTCCGGGTTCTTCTCCTCGATGATGGCCAGGACCCGCGCCACCGCCTCGTCCAGCACGTCCTCCAGGAAGATGACGTTGCCCTTGCGGGTGGACATCTTGCCTTCGGGCAGGGAGACCATGCCGAAGGGGGTGTGCAGCATGCGCCCCCGGAACCAGGGATCCAGCTTCTCCATGACCGCGAACAACTGCTTGAAATGCAGGATCTGGTCCGCCCCCACCACGTAGAGGCAGCGGTCGAAGCTCCAGGTGTCGCGCCGGAACAGCGCCGCCGCCACGTCCCGGGTGGCGTAGATGCTGGTGCCGTCCGCCTTCTGCACCAGGCACGGGGTCTGGATGCCCACGTCGGCCAGGTCGACGATGCGGGCGCCGTTCTCCCCCTCCTGGAGCAGCCCCCGGGCCTCCAGCAGGTCCAGGGTGGGCTTGAGCCGGTCCTCGTAGAAGGCCTCCCCCTGCTCCAGGGTGTCGAAGCCCACCCCCAGCCGCTGGTAGATGCGCTCGAACTCCTGGAGGCTCAGCTCCCGGAACCAGGTCCACAGGCGCCGGGCCTCCGGATCCCCCTCCTCCAGGCGCGCGAACCAGGCCTTGGCGTCCTCGTGCAGGGCCGGCTCCTTCGCCTCGGCCTCGTGGAAGCGCACGTACAGCTGGAACAGGCGGTACAGGGGCGTGCGCAGCTTTTCGGGCACCTCGTCCGCCCAGGGAAAGTCCCGGTCCAGGCGCGGGTTGTCCTGTTCCGCCCAGTCCTTGTAGGCCGCCAGCAGGGTGCCGAACTGGGTGCCCCAGTCGCCCAGGTGGTTGAGCCGCACCACCCGGCAGCCCAGGAAGCGGTTCACCTGGGCCAGGGCGTGGCCGATCATGGTGGAGCGCAGATGCCCGATGGTGAACAGCTTGGCGATGTTGGGCGAGCTGTACTCCACCAGCACGGTCTCCCCGTGGGCCGGGGCGCCGCCGTACGGGACGGCGTCCAGGAGGGCCTCCAGCAGCAGCCGGGCCCGGGCGTCCGGAGCGAGCTTCAGGTTCAGGTACGGGCCGGTGGCCTGCACTTCCGCCCCCTCCAGGGCGATCTTCCCGGCCAGGGCCTGGGCCAGCTTCTGGGGGCTCTGCCCCAGGGCCTTGGCGGCCTTGAAGCAGGGGAAGGCCAGGTCGCCCAGATCCCCGGAACGCGGCCGCTCCAAGGTGATGTCCTGCCCGGGCAATGCCGCCTCCAGGGCCTGCTGAAACGAAGTTCTTAAATGCTCCATGACAATCCTTCATCCGGAAGCCAGGGGCCTCCCACAAGAATGAAGGAATGCGAGCCGGACGGGAAGGCCAAATCTTAGCCTTTCAACCGTTCTTTCCCCTTGATCCCTCTGTTGCTTGAGATATCATGATGGTTCGCCTCCAGGGGTGATCCCGACGGTGCAAGCAAGCCCTTAGGGGCAGGAGACTGGATTCATGACCAATCACAAATCCGCCGCCAAGAAAGCCGCCCACGACGTGGAAGCCCGGCTGCGCAACCGCGCCAACCGCTCCGCCCTCAAGACCGCCATCAAGGCGTTCCTGGCGACCGTGGCCACCGGCAACAAGGCGGAAGCGTCGTCCCAGCTGCCCAGGACCCTGGGCCTGGTGGACAAGGCATGCCGCAAGGGCGTGCTGCACAAGAACGCCGCCAACCGCACCAAGAGCCGCCTGAGCGTGAGGGTCAACGCCCTGGCCTAGAGGTTCCGTGCAGGTCGGAGGGCCCGGCATGGCGCCGGGCCCTCCGGCGTGTACGGGTCGCGTTGACATGGATTCTCAACCGGGTCAGCGGGGCGAAGCGTTCCGGCGGCGTTCCCCGTCCCCGTTCGAGTATGATTGGACGGTTGGGGGCTTTAACAAAGTCTTGATACCTGTCGGATCATATTGATATTCCTTTGATAAAGCCCTCCCTAGCCTTGAGCTTCACCTTTCCATGGGACGTCCTGGCATATGGCCGATTTCCGTCGTCTCGTCCTAGGCCGCCGTCTGGCCAGCACTGAGACCCAGCACACCAAGATCAGCAACCCCATCGCCCTGGCGGTGTTCTCCTCGGACGCCCTGTCCTCGGTGGCGTACGCCACCCAGGAAATCATGGCTTCCCTGTCCCTGGCCCTGGGCCACGGCGGGGGCACCGCCATCGCCGCCGGCGCGGCCGCCGCGGCCATCTTCGGGCTCTCGGTGCCGGTGGCCCTCGGCATCGTCATCCTGCTGACCCTGCTGGCCTTCAGCTACCGGCAGACGATCCTGGAATACCCGGGCGGCGGCGGCGCCTACATCGTGGCCAAGGAGAACCTGGGCGAGCTGGCGGCCCAGACCGCGGGCGCCTCCCTGCTCATCGACTACGTGCTGACCGTGGCCGTGTCGGTCTCCTCGGGCGTGGCCGCCATCACCGCCGCGGTGCCGGCCCTGGACGGCTACAACGTGATCCTGACCCTCCTGGCCATCGCCTTCATCGCCATGGCCAACCTGCGCGGGGTGAAGGAGAGCGGCGAGCTGTTCGCCATTCCCACGTACGGGTTCATCACCTGCATCATGGTCCTGCTGGCCATCGGCTTCGCCCGGTGGATCCTGGGCGGGCACCTGGCCCCGGAGCCCACCGCCGGCCAGGTGGAGCACGCCGCGGACCACGCGCGCCAGCTGGCGGGCCTCGTTTTCGTCTGGGTGTTCATGCGCGCCTACTCCGCCGGCTGCACCGCCCTCACCGGGGTGGAGGCCATCTCCAACGGGGTCACGGCGTTCAAGGACCCGGCCGGGAAGAACGCCGCCAAGACCATGGTGTCCATGGTGATCCTGCTGGGCACCATGTTCATGGGGATCACCCTGCTCAGCCACCATTTCGGGGTCACCTACCAGCACAGCCTGGACCCGACGGTGGTGCAGGAGACCCTGCTGTCCAAGCTCACCCGGGCGGTCCTGGGCCATGGCGGCGTCCTCTCCCTGCCGGCCCGGTTCTACTACTACATGATCCAGGGCTTCACCTTCGCCATCCTGGTGGTGGCCGCCAACACCGCCTACGCGGACTTCCCCAGGCTGGCGGCCCTGCACGCCCGGGACGGGTTCCTGCCCCAGCAGTTCACCAGCATGGGCGACCGGCTGGTGTTCTCCAACGGCATCCTGATCCTGTCCCTGCTGGCCGGCACCCTGGTCTTCCTGTTCCACGCCAACACGGACGTGCTGCTGCCCCTGTACGCCCTGGGCGTGTTCCTGGGGTTCACCATCAGCCAGGTCGGCATGGTGGTGCACTGGTACCGGAAGCGCGGGCCCCACTGGCACGTGAAGTCCGTGGTGAACGGCGTGGGCGGGGCGGCGTCCTGCATCGTCATGCTGGACATCGCCATCACCAAGTTCGTGGGGGGCGCGTGGATCGTCATCGCCCTGGTGCCCATCATGGTCACCACCTTCTTCAACATCCACCGGCACTACATCCGGGTCAAATCCACCCTGGCCGCCAGCCGCACCGACGCCTACCTGCCGTACAAGCACCACGCCCTGATCCTGGTGTCCAGCCTGCACGCGGGACTGGTGCAGGCGGTGGCCTACGCCCGCCTCATCTCCGGGGACCGGGTGGAGGCCCTGACCGTGGACCTGGGCTCCGACGGCATCCACGAGAGCCCCTCGGTGCAGAAACTGCGGTCGGACTGGGTGCACTACGGCCAGGGCGTGCCCCTGCGCAGCGTGCCCAGCCCGTACCGGCGCATCGTCGAGCCCATCCTGGACGAGGTGAACCGGTTCAAGCTGGCGGAGCCGGAAGTGTGCCTCACGGTGATCCTGCCGGAATTCATCACGTCCAAGTGGTGGCAGCGCATCCTGCACAACCAGATGGCCCTTCGCATCAAGGCGTCGCTGATGGGCATCCCGGGGGTGATCGTCACCACCATCCGCATGCACCTGCCGGATTAGCACCACTCGGCCGGCGCCGCCACCGGCCCGGCCGGCACCCGCTCCCAGGCGAAGCGGGGCGCCAGGTCCTCCAGCCGGGCCGGTTCCGGGCGCTCCAGGCAGCCCAGGGTCCACCCCAGCCAGCCCAGGACGCGCTCCGGGGCGACGCCCCGGTGAGTCAGGAGCGCCAGGCCCAGGGCGCCGTCCCGCTTGCCCAGGCGGGCGCCCCCAGGGGCGGTGACCAGCCCCAGGTGGGCGTAGGCGGGGCGGGGCAGGCCCAGGGCCTCCTGCACCCGGATCTGGGTGGTGGTGACGGCCCGCAGGTCCGTGGCCCGCACCACCTCGCCGACCCCCTGGGCGCCGTCGTCCACCACCACCGCCAGGTGGTAGGCGTAGCACCCGTCCCGGCGGTGCAGCAGGGGGTCGCCGGTGAGCTGGTTGGGGTCGTCCTCCTGGAGGCCCAGGAGGCGGTCCCGCCAAACCACGGCGCCGTCGGGCAGGCGGAAGCGCAGGGCGTCCGCGCGCAGGAAGGGCAGCGGCCGGTGCCGGCAGGTGCCCGGGTACGGCCTCAGCCCGTCCTCCCCGTGGGGCGCCGAGCCCATGGAGGCCAGGTCCTTGCGGGTGCACACGCAGGGGTACAGGCGCCCGGCCTGGAACAGGGCCTGGAGCGCCACCTGGTAGGCCCCCTGCCGGCGGGACTGCCACAGCACCGGCCCGTCGCTCTCCAGCCCCAGGGCCGCCAGGTCCCGCAGTTGGGCGTCGCCCAGGGTGCCGCGGCAGCGGGCGCCGTCCACGTCCTCCATGCGCACCAGCCAGCGCCCGCCCTGGGCGCGGGCCGAAAGCCAGGAAGCCAGGGCGGTGCGCAGGTTGCCCAGGTGCAGTTCCCCGGTGGGAGAGGGGGCGAAGCGGCCGGTGCAGGTCATGGGCCAAGGATAGATCCGCCCGGCTTGGAGTCGAAGCCCCCGGAGTCCCCTTCCTGAATGGCCGGCGGCAACCCCCGTATAATCCCAGCATGCGCTCCTGGCCTCCGGTGTTCCGCGCCTTCCTGGCCCAGGCCGCGGCCTTCGGCCTGCTGGAGCTGGTGCTGCGGGCCGGACTGCTGCCCCGGGCCCTGCCGGGGGCGGGGGTGGTGCTCCTGGTCGGCGTGCTGGCGGTGGCCGCGGGCCGGGGGCTGGGCCTGGGCCCTGGGTGGGTCCCCTTCCTGGCGGGGTTTCCCTGGCTGGTGGCGATGCTGCTGCGCCACCCCCCTCCGGGCTGGGTGTGGCCGGCGGCGCTGGGGGCGCTTCTGCTGGTGTACGGCGGCGGCATCCTCACCCGGGTGCCCCTGTACAACTCCGGCCGGGCCGCCTGGGCGGCCCTGCTGGCGCTCCTGCCGCCGGGGCCGGTGGCGCTGGTGGACCTGGGCGCCGGCCTGGGCGGGCCCCTGGCCTTCCTGGCCCGGGCCCGCCCGGAGGGGCGCTTCGTGGGCGTGGAGGCTTCGCCCCTCACCTGTCTGGCGGCGTGGGCCCGCACCCTGCGCCACCGGCGCAACTGCCGGGTCCGGTGGGGCAGCCTGTGGGGGGAGGACCTGGGGGCCTACGACGTGGTCTACGCCTTCCTGTCTCCGGCGCCCATGCCGGCCCTGTGGGCCAAGGCGGCGCGGGAAATGAAGCCCGGAAGCCTCCTGGTGAGCCATACCTTCGCCGTGCCCGGGCACGAGCCCGAACGGCGGATCCCCCTGCCGGGGCGCAGGGACGCCTGTCTTTTTGTGTGGCGGTTCTGAACGGGGTCGGAGGTAAGATTCCGGGCATACCCCCCGGAGCCCTCCATGCATCCCCTGGCCGGAAAACCCGCTCCCCGCACGCTCCTGGCGGACCTCCCCGCCCTGGTGAGCGCCTACTACACCGTGCATCCGGACCCGGCCGACCCGGCCTCCCGGGTGAGCTTCGGCACCTCCGGCCACCGGGGCAACGCCCTCAACGGCACCTTCAACGAGGACCACATCCTGGCGGTGACCCAGGCCATCTGCCTGCACCGGCGCCAGGCCGGGGTCACCGGGCCCCTGTACCTGGGCAAGGACACCCATGCCCTCTCGGAACCCGCCCAGGTGACCGCCCTGGAGGTGCTGGCGGCCAACGGGGTGGAGACGCGGTTCGCGGCGGGGGGCGCCTTCACTCCGACCCCTTCCGTGTCCCGGGCCATCCTGGCCTGGAACCGGGGCCGGGACCGGGACCTGGCGGACGGCATCGTCATCACCCCCTCCCACAATCCCCCGGACAACGGCGGCATCAAGTACAACCCCCCGGACGGCGGCCCCGCCGACACGGACATCACCGGCTGGGTGGCGGACCAGGCCAACGAGCTGCTGGAAGGCGGGCTGCGGGAGGTGCGCCGGCTGCCCATCGCCCGGGCCCTCAAGGCCGATGGCGTGAAGCCCTTCGATTTCATCACCCCGTACGTGGAGGCCCTGGCCGGCGTCCTGGACCTGGAGGCGGTGCGCGCCTCCGGGCTGCGCCTGGGGGCGGACGCCCTGGGCGGGGCCGGGCTGGGCTACTGGGAGCCCATCGCCGAACGCTACAAGTTGCACATCGACCTGCTCAACGGCCACTACGATCCCACCTTCGCCTTCATGTGCGTGGACCGGGACGGCAAGATCCGCATGGACTGCTCCTCGCCCCAGGCCATGGCCGGGCTGGTGGCGCTCAAGGACCGCTACGACCTGGCCTTCGGCAACGACCCGGATTTCGACCGCCACGGCATCGTCTGCCCGGGCACCGGCCTCATGAACCCCAACCATTACCTGGCGGTGGCCATCCAGTACCTGTTCACCCACCGGCGCGGATGGCGCCCGGACGCCGCCATCGGCAAGACCCTGGTGAGCAGCTCCATGATCGACCGGGTGGGAGCCAGCCTGGGGCGCCGGGTGGCGGAGGTGCCGGTGGGCTTCAAGTGGTTCGTGCCGGGGCTGCTGGACGGATCGTACGGCTTCGGCGGCGAGGAGAGCGCCGGGGCCTCGTTCCTGCGCCGGGACGGCTCCCCCTGGACCACCGACAAGGACGGCATCATCCTCTGCCTGCTGGCGGCGGAGATCACCGCGGTCACCGGCAAGACCCCCGCCGCCCACTACCAGGAGCTCACCGCCCGCTTCGGGGCGCCCCTGTACGAGCGCCTGGACGCCCCCGCCGGGGCCGCCCAGCGCAAGGTGCTGGCGCGCCTGGCGCCCGGGCAGGTGCGCGCCGAGACCCTGGCCGGGGAGCCCATCCTGGCCAAGCTCACCCGGGCCCCGGGCAACGGCGCCCCCATCGGCGGGCTCAAGGTGGTCACCGAAAACGGCTGGTTCGCGGCGCGGCCTTCGGGCACGGAGGATGTGTACAAGATCTACGCGGAGAGCTTCCGGGACCAGGCGCACCTGGAGGCCCTCAAGGCCGAGGCCCGGGAGATCGTCGCCCAGGCCTTCGCCGCCGCGGGGGTTTGATCCGCGGCTGGCTGTATCGATGGCGCAAATCCCCCTGGCTTCGCGAGCAGCGTCGCCATCAGGTCAGGCCCGGCCAGTCGACTCCGGCGCGGGCCTGGGCGCCCCGGAAGGCCCTGCGGATGGCCGCCACCGCCTCCGGCGCCAGGGGGCCCCGCTCGGCCAGGCGCAGGTTGGTCTCGGCGTTGGCGTGGCTGGTGGTGCCGATGGAGAGCACCTGCGCCCCGGGGACGGCCAGGGCGAAGCGCAGGGCGATCTCCATCCAGGCTTCCGGCCCCGGGAAGCCCAGGGCCCGGGGATCCAGGCCCATGGCCTGGAACCGCTCCTGGTACGGCTTCACGTAGTCCAGGTAGACGCCCTGGTGGGCGCCCGGGGGCTTCCAGGCGCCGTTGGCCACCGGGCGCTTCAGGAGGGTCCCCAGCCCCTTGGCGGCGGCGGCCGGCAGGGCCCCGTCCAGGTTCACCTGGTCGCACAGGCTGGCGGAGCACATGAGCACGTCCACCCCGTCCAGGCCGGCCGCGTAGACGGCCGCGTCGTTGTCCCCGGAATAGCCGGCGAAGCGGATCTTGCCGGCCTCCTTGGCCTTGACCAGCGCGCCCAGGGCCTCGCCCCGGCGCAGCACCTCCAGGGGGCAGGAATGGAGCAGCATCACGTCCAGGCGGTCGGTGCCCAGGCGGCGCAGGGACCGGTCCACGGAGGCGGACACCACGCCCGCCGACCAGTCCTCCCCCTCCACTCCCGGCACCTTGCGCCCGCACTTGGAGAGCAGGACATACTCCTTGCGCCGGTGCCCCACGGCGGCGCCGATCAGTTCCTCGGATCCCAGGTAGGCGGCGGCGGTGTCGATGAGGTTGACGCCCCGGTCCAGGAGCAGGTTCAGGATCCGGCCCGCGTCCTGGGGGCTGGCGCCCAGGTAGCCGATGGGACCCGCGCCGAAGCCGATGCGGGAGACGTGCAGGCCGGTGCGGCCGAAAGGAACCCGTTCCATGACAGACCTCCTTGAGCAGCAAGAACGCAGGACCGGTTCCAGGCGCCGGATTCTCCTCGCGCGAAGGAGAAATTTGCCATGAATTCTTCTTCCGGGCAGGATATTTTTTTAAGTTACATTAATTCTTTAGATAGCGTTCCACGGTATAGCGGGTGTCCGGATCCATGTCCCGCACTTCCCGTTTCATCCACTGCAGGTAGTCCTTGGGCACGCGCTCCCACGGAACCCCCCGGTGCTTGTTGCCGAACTGGCAGATGACCAGGAGATTGGGGGCCTGGCTCCAGGCGATCAGGTCCTGCAGGGTCCGGAGCTCCGGCAGGCCCTCCACTGCGCCGGTGCGGAGGGTCTCCAGCTGGTGCAGCAGCAGGCGGGAGGTGACCAGGGCGTCCGCCAGCGCCTCGTGGGCCGGCAGGCCTTCCGCCTCCGGCACCTCCAGGCCCAGGGCGTAGCGCAGGTACTGGTTGCCGTGGCGGGGCAGCCCGGGCCAGAGTTTCTTGGCCAGGCGCAGAGTGCACAGCACCGGGCGGCCCCGGTCCGGGAGGAAGCCGAAGTCGAAGGCGGCGTTGTGGGCCACGTAGGCGTCGAAGTCGGTCCCCTGGAAGGTGGGCAGCACCTGGGCCAGGAGCGGCGCGCCCTGCACGTGCCGGTCGACGATGTGGTGCACCGCCGAGGCTTCGGGCGGGATGGGCACGCCCGGGTCCACCAGGAAGCACTCCTTGCGCAGGATGCCGGTCCCCGGGCGCACCCACACCCCGGCCACCGACACCACCTTGCAGGCCGCGGGGTCCAGCCCGGTCGTTTCCGTGTCCACCACCAGGTAGGTCAAGTCCTGCAGGTTCATGGCGTTCCTCAACCTCCAGGTGTGCCAGCAAACCGGCCCGGATGCAATCTCAACCGTCCGCCAGGCGGTCCAGGCCGTAGTCCTCGGTGATCTCCCCCACCAGGTCCCGCACCGGGATCAGCTCGTTCAGCCGCCAGCCGTTGCTGCCGGTGAAGAACAGGCCCGATTCCAGGTTCCCGCCGTGGGAGTCGCCCAGGCAGTCGGCGATGCAGTAGCCCACCTTGACGGCGCCCTTGCCGCGCTCGCACGGGACCACGCAGTTGCTGATGCAGCGGATCTTCGGTGCGGTGCCGGCCTGGATGCGGCGGTGCAGCTGGGTCATCACCCCCCGTGCCGGCATGCCCACCGGCGAGCCGTGCAGGGCGATGTCCCCCTGGTCCGCCTTGAGGATCACGCCCTTGAAGGCGGGGTCGGCATCGCACTCGAAGGTGCCGATGAAGCGGGTGCCCATCTGCACCCCGCTGGCGCCCATGGCGAGCAGCCGGTCGATGTCGTTGCGGTCCCAGACGCCGCCGGCGGCGATCACCGGGAACTCGCCCCACTGGTCCCGTTCGGCCACCACCTGGGGCAGCAGGGCCTCCAGGGCGTAAGCGGGGTCGGCGCACTGCTCCAGGGAGAAGCCCTGGTGGCCGCCGGACTCCGGCCCCTCCAGCACCACCGCATCGGGCCGGCGCCCGTACTTGCGGTCCCAGGTCTTGCAGATGAGCTTCAGGGCCCGGGCCGAGGAGACGATGGGCACCAGGGCGATGTCCCGGTCGCCGACCAGGTCCGGCAGGGCCAGGGGCAGCCCGGCGCCGGAGATGATCAGCTGCGCGCCGCCCTCCACCGCCTCCCGCACCACCCGCTCGTATTCGTTGATGGCGCAAAGGATGTTCACCCCAACCGGACCGCGGCCCTGGGCCGTGCGCAGGGCGTCGCCCAGGATCCGCCGCAGGGCCTCGCCGCTCTGCAGGTTTTCCGGCTGGTCCGGCCGCCCGGCCACCGTGCGCGCCAGCCCCGGATACCGGTAGCCGGTGCCGATGGCCGAGACGATGCCCACGCAGCCGCTGCGGGCCACGTTGCCGGCCAGGCGGTCCCAGGACACGCCGATGCCCATGCCCCCCTGGATGATGGGGTAGGTGGCGGCCAGGTTGCGGATGCGCAGGGGCGGCAGGGGCCGGGCCGGCTCATCCACCAGGCCCCGGTAGGCCCAGGAACCCAGGGCCCCGGCCAGGCGCTTGCGGAACCCGGCCAGGAACTCGGCGGCCCCGCCCCGCAGCAGGGACGGGGAGCGCAGCTGCAGCCCCGCGGCGCCCTGCTCAAGCAGAGCGCGCCCCTCGATCGCATCGCCGCAGACCGGGGCGAAACAGGGCAGCGACGTGGCGCCGAGCATTCGCCGCAGGCGTTCGCCCAGCCCCTCCCCCTCGGCCGCCAGCAGGGCGGCGGCGCCCCCGCGCTGGGCGGCGGCGGCCTCGTCGCCGTCACGCACCACCACCAGGCGGGGCAGGCCCCAGGCGCGCAGGGCTTCCAGGCGCTCGGGCAGGACATCCGACTCGTGGATGAGGAAGGCCGCGAGGTTGTGCACGGCGGAGCCCAGGCGAGTGGAGAAGTCCCCCAGGACCCCCCGCAGGTCCAGGCCCACCAGGTTGCGCCGGGACTGGCAAAGCTCGCCCAGGCGCGCGGCCAGCTGCTCCAGGTCCGGGAACGCCGGCACCCGCACCACCCCGGCGCCCCCGGCGCAGGCGAAACCGGCCGCCAGCTGGTCGCTGGCGAAGGGATGCCAACCCTGGAAGAACACCGGGCCCTGGGGCCCCAGGGGCCAAGGCGCTGCGGAACCGACCATGCAATTCCTCCCGAGCCCGTCCGGGAGCATCCGGCGAGGGCTTGCCTAGCACGATGGAGTTACCCGGAAACCGACCGCCACCGTCGCCAGCCCAGCCTCGGGAACCGGAAATGGTTCCCGGTCCTTATCAATGATTATGGGGCATTGAGGATTTCTAAAGCTAGCTTTTCGGCGTGCCGCAGGGCCACGTGTCCGGCGGGCGGTTGCCCCGCTGGGTGGTGGGGGCGCCGCTCCTGCGGCCGCGGGTGGCGTACCTGGTCCTGGAGCTGCTCCAGCAGCTCCCGCCGGCGGTCCCCCAGGCGCTTCAGGGGCCGGGGGGCGGCGCGCTCGAGGATGTAGGCGGTGAGCAGGGGCAGGGCGATGGTGCTGTCGGTGTAGCACACCACCGTGTCGGGCAGCTGGTCCGGGTCGATCTTGCCCCAGCTCACCGCCTCGCTGGGGGTGGCTCCGGACAGTCCGCCCGTGTCCGGGCGGGCGTCGGTGATCTGCAGGAAGTAGTCGTGGCCCCGCTCGTCGATGCCCAGCACCTCCTGGATCTGGGGCTCGGTCTGGAGGATGAAGTTCTTCGGGCTGCCCCCGCCCAGCACCCACACGGCGCTCTTGCCGCCCTTGAGCTTGGCGTCCAGGACGATGCTGGTGCTCTCGTTCACGTCCGCGTTCACGTCGAAGGCCAGGCGGTTGCCCTCCAGGGCCATGGCCGCCACGTTCATGCCGATGCTGCTGTCCCCGGGACTGCTGGTGAACACCGGCACCCCCGCCTGGAAGGCGGCGGTGAGCACCGAGGCGGCGCCGCGGGCCTGGGCCTGTTCCCCCGGGGCAAGGGCCCGTTCCCGCTGGGACAGGGCGGCGCCCACCAGCTGGTGGAACGCGGCGGTGCTCATGGGCCGCTGGAACGCCGGAGCCTTGATGAGCTCCCGGAAGAAGGCGTCCGTGTCCAGCAGCACCGCGTAGTCGAACAGCACGTCGTAGATGCGGATCACCCCCTGGTCGCGCAGGTCCCGGTCGGACAGGAAGGGGGAACCCCGGTGCAGGCGCATGTCCAGGGCGAAGTGCGCGTCGTGGTAGAGGTTGGCGCCGGTGGAGACGATCCAGTCCACGGCCCCGGCCTGGATCAGGGGCACCAGGCACGAGCCGCCCAGGCCGGCGGGAGTGAGGGCGCCGGTGAGAGTGAGTCCCACCGTGACCTCGGGCCTGAGCATCTTCTGGGTGAGCAGGCGGGCGGCCTCCCCGAGGCGCCCGGCGTTATAGGCCAGGAAGGTTTCATCAATCAGGTCGGCCACCGGCAGCCCGGGGCGGATCCCCTTGGGCGCGATGCGGGCTCCCTGTAAAAAGGCGTTGTGCGATTCCGGAAGGGGGTCCATGAGGGCTCCGGGTGGCTGGTGAGACGGGCGCCGGTGATCGACCCCGCCCGCCGGGGAAGGATCCCATGATGCCAGACCCGAGGCGTTTATCGGTTAGATTTAAGAGTATCTCCAGGATTCCGAAACGTGTAGGGGAGCCTCCACCCATGTTCTTCATCATCGGCCTGATCGTTGTGCTGGGCGCCGTCCTGGCGGGCTACGCCATCGAGGGCGGCAAGATCAAGATCCTCATGGAGCCGCTGCCCGCCGAGCTCATCATCCTGCTGGGCGCCGCCGCCGGCTCGTTCCTGGCCGGCAATTCCATGAACACCATCAAGTCCGTGGTGGCCAACATTTCCAAGCCGCTCAAGGGCAGCCGCTACACCAAGGCCGTGTACATGGAGTCCCTCATGCTCCAGTACGAAGTCTACGTGAACATCAAGAAGGGCGGCCTGCTGGCCCTGGAGCAGGACGTGAACGACCCGCACAGCTCCTCCATCTTCAAGAAATACGCCACCATGCTCAGCGACCACCACGCCCTGGACTTCTTCTGCGATTCCCTCAAGCTGCTCATCAACGGCTCCGCCAAGATCGACGAGATCGACCAGGTGATGGACATGGACCTGGATGTGCACCACGCCGAAGCCGCCGCCCCCGGGGGCTCGGTGGGGATCATGGCGGACGCCTTCCCGGCCTTCGGCATCGTCGCCTGCGTGATGGGGGTGGTCATCACCATGGGCTTCCTGGACCAGCCGCCCAACGTCATCGGCGGGCACGTGGGCGGTGCCCTGGTGGGCACCTTCCTGGGCATCCTGCTCTCGTACGGCGTGTTCGGGCCCCTGGCCAAGAACATCGACCAGGTGAACGCCGCCGATGCCCATTTCTTCAATGCCATCCGGGCCGGGCTGGTGGCTTTCGGCAACGGCGCCGCCCCGGTCACGGCGGTGGAGTTCGCCCGGCGCAACATCCCCAGCTCCGAACGGCCCGGCTCCCAGGAACTCGAGGAAGTGGTCCGCCAGATAAAGCCCAGGTAGGCGACCATGGCCGAGCCGCAGCCCGAGGTCAAGATCAGGTTCGTGAAGAAGAAGGGCGGCCACGCCGGCCCCCACGGCGGCGCCTGGAAAGTGGCCTACGCCGACCTGGTCACCGCCATGATGGCCTTCTTCCTGCTCATGTGGCTGCTCAACAACACCAGTTCCAATACCAAGGCCGGCATCGCCGGCATGTTCCAGGATCCCGACTTCTTCAACACCGAGAAGGGCAAGGCCATCCTCATGCAGTACAAGATCCAGAAGACCGGCATCCTGCCCGGGGGCAAAGGCATGAAGCCCGGCACCGGCGAAGGCGGCGGCCCGGTGGTGGAGGAGGAGCAGGAAGGGGAGCAGGAGCGCCAGCGCATGGAGGAGACCGCCCAGGCCATCAGCAAGGCCTTCAACGAGGACAAGCTGCTGGAGACCTTCAAGGACCAGATCAGCTTCGACTTCACCGACGAGGGGCTGCGCATCCAGATCCAGGACAAGGTGAACCAGGTGCTGTTCGACTCCGGCTCCTCCAAGCTCAAGCCCTACACCATGGCCATCCTCAAGGAGATCGCCCAGGAGCTGGGCAAGCTGCCCAACCACATGGTCATCGGCGGGCACACGGACTCCACGAAGTACCCTTCCCCCGGGTACACCAACTGGGAGCTGAGCGCCGACCGGGCCAACGCCGCCCGGCGGGTGCTGGAGTCCGCCGGGGTCCGGACCGGGCAGGTGCAGCGGGTCACCGGCTACGCCGACACCGTCCCCCTGGAGGGCCACGATCCCCAGGACCCCCGGAACCGCCGCATCTCCATCGTGGTGCTCTCCAGCGCCACCGAGAAGGCGGAAGTCGAGCACCAGAAGAGCAAGCCCGGCAAGGTGCCGAACAAGCCCTGAGCTGGTCCTACTGGGGCGTCCATGTCCCGGTCGGCGGCATATCGCGTCGGCCGGGTTCCCGGGCCTCGCGCCACCCCACCGGTGCTCGGCTTCGTCAGGCCGCGCTGGGCGCGGTCTGACGAAGCACTCGCTGGCCCGTCGGGGCGGACCAAAGATGATTGGCATCGGTGACTTCGGGGCGGACAGCGGGAATCGCTTCCGCAACCTTCACAGGTCCTCCCATGCCAGCTGATCCAAGCAGATTCGCCAAGCCCCGCCAGCCAGTAATGACGCTTTCAAACTGACGCGCAAGTCACCGACCCCAAAGTCCGATGCGGCTCGACGGCAGGTGGCCGTGAATCGGAGTGCGCACGCACCCCGATTCACGGCCATCAAAGGTGTGGCGGCGCGAACCCACGGAACCCGCATGGCGGGCCTGCCGCCGGGCAGGAACCCGGACGCCCCAGCGGGACTAATCCACCCAGGTGACGAAGGTCTCCAGGTCCGCCCGGGGGCGCTGGAACGTGTTGACCGCGGCCTGGTCCTGGGGGTAGCCCAGGGCTATGCCCGCCACGAAGGCCTGGTCCCCCGCGCCCGGGAGTTCCTGGCGCAGCAGGTCCGGGTGGCGCACGGCCATGGCCAGGATGCAGGTGCCCAGGCCCCGGTCATGGGCGGCCAGGCACAGGGACTGGACGAACAGGGCGGCGTCGAAGCAGGCGTAGTCCGGCACCAGGGCCCGGTCCACCGCCACCAGGAGCAGGCACGGCGCACCGAAGAAAGCCCGCCCTCCGGACGGGTCGGCGCCCGGCTCGGCGGCCCGCGCCTCCGTGAGCACCCGCACCAGGGCCTGGTTCTGAGCCTGCATGGCCGCCGACCAGCGGGTCCGGTCCGGGAAGCGGAAGTCCGGCCGCGGGGCCACGGCCTGGGCATCCAGGCGGCCCTGGGCGGCCCTAAGGCGCTCCAGGGCCGCCCCCGCCAGCACGTACACCCGCCAGCACTGGGAATTGGCCCAGGAAGGGGACCAGCGGGCCTGGTCCAGCAGTTCCCGGACCACGGCCCGGGGCACCGGGTCCGCCTTGAAGCTGCGGATGCTGCGCCGGGTTCGGAGGGCGGTAGCCAATTCCATGGGTGCCTTCTTTCGGGCGGGGACCTGACCATCCTCCGACCGGCCCAGCGCCGGGTCAACAGCGGGGAATGGATGCCCGGACAGCCAATTAATTAATTAAATATATGACCAGCCTGCACATTGCGCGGCTCCGGGACCCTGGCCCGGCGCCGCGCCGGGAACTACCTTTGGGAGCGCTTTCTCAAGGAGCCGTCATGCTCGCTTTCGCCCTGTTCATCGCCATGACCCAAACACCGGCCACCCCGGCCTGGAGTTCCACCACCCTGGAGGCGGCCGCCACCCCGGAACAGAAGCAGGTCCTGGCCGAAGCCAAGCCCCTCACCATCACCGGCGAGGTGGTGGACGTCTCCTGCTACACCCAGCTGGGCAAGCGGGGACCGGCCCACAAGGAATGCGGCGCCAAGTGCGTGCTGGCCGGCGCCCCGGCGGGCATCGTCACCGCCGACGACACCCTGTATATCCTGATGCCCGAGCCCCACCATCCCCGGCGTGACGGCAAGGCGAGCATCGCCAAGGAGTTTGCCGCCAAGATGGGCGACACCGTCACCGTGTCGGGCATGGCGTCCGAGCATGGGGGGATCCATACCCTCTTCGTCGCACCAAACTAGCGGATCGCCTCCGCGAACCGGAAGATGGCCGGCAGCCCGCCGGTGTGCCAGAACACCACCGTCTGGCCGGGCTCCAGTTCCCCCTGGCGGATCATGCGCATCAGGCCGCTCATGGCCCGGCCGGTGTAGATGGGGTCCAGCAGGACCCCCTCCAGCCTGGCGGTGAGCCCGACCGCCTCCCGCATGGCGTCGCTGACCACTTCGTAGCCCGCACCCACGCAGTCGTACCGAACCTGGAAGTCCTCGGCCCGGTAGTCCCGGTCCAGGCCCAGCTTGCGGGCCGTCTGGGTGGCCAGGCGGGCCATCAGGGTCTCGTAGGGCGGGTCTCCGGGGGCGTCCCGGTCGATGGCGATGCCGACGATGCGGGTGTCCAGCCCGCCAACCGTCCGGCCCACGGTCATCCCCGCCTGGGTGCCGCAGGAGCTGGACGGGACCACCAGGCACTGGCAGCCGCCGGGGAGGGCCTCCAACTGGTCGCGGAGTTCCAGCATGGCCGCCACGAACCCCAGGGCCCCCACCGGGGTGGAGCCGCCGTACGGGATCACGTACGGCCGGCGCCCGGCGTCCCGCAGTTCCTGGGCGATGGCCGGCAGGGTCTCCCCTTGGCTGAATTCCCCGCACCAGTGGATCCTGGCGCCCAGAAGGCCATCCAGGAGCAGGTTGTGGTCCACCCGGTCAGGGGGACCGCCCCCCAGGGCCAGGTGGCATTCCAGGCCCACCGCCGCCGCGGCTCCGGCGGTCTGGCGGCAGAGGTTGGACTGCATCGCGCCGCAGGTCAGCACCGCATCGCAGCCTTGGCTCAGGGCATCCCCAAGCAGGAATTCCAGCTTGCGGGTCTTGTTGCCCCCCAGGGCGATGCCGGTGAGGTCGTCGCGCTTGATGAAGATCCGGGGCCCGCCCAGGGCGCGCCCGAGCCGCTTCAGCTCCGTCAGGGGGGTGGGCAGGAAGTTGATCCGCACCCGGGGAAAAGCATCCAGGATGGTCATGATCTACCTCGCGGGGGTTCCTCCAACAAGTTCCGGCATCCCGGCGGGAACGCAACCGGCCACCAGAGCGGAATTCCCGTCCGGCCAGTCAGGGTACGCTCAATAGACGAACGGGATGAGCTTGCGCACCCGGGCGGCGTAGGCCGGGTATCCGGGGTATTGCTCCCGAAGCCAGAGCTCCTCCCGGGTGGCCTTGTAGTCCATGAAGACCAGCAGCAGGAGGGCGTACAGCAAGGTCAGCCAGCCGCCCACCCACAGGGCCCAACCGAAGGCGAGGGCGATTCCGCCCGCGTAGACCGGGTGCCGCACCAGACGGTACGGCCCGGTCTGGACCAGCTTCCCGGATGCTTTGGGGCGGGGCAGCGGGGTCAGGCTGGGCCCCAGCCAGGCCAGCCCTCCCAGGAACAGGGCCAGGCCCCCGGCCATGAGGGCCGCCCCGACGCCCCGGGCCACCCGGACCGCCGCCGGGGGCCAGGGCGGAAGGGCCGTCGAGGTGCGGGGCCCCAGGAACACCGTGGCGATCAGCAGCACCTGGACCGCCACCAGCCACTCGCCGCGGCTGCCCCGCCACCAGGGTTCCGGATGTTCCCCCATGGGGAAGGCTCCTCCCTGGGCGGAAGTATAGACCTCCCGCCGCTCCTCGCCTGCGCTCGAGTCAGGCGCCCGGCTGCCAGCGCTGGCCCACGCCCCGGGCCAGGGCCTTCCGGTACACCGCCAGCGCCGCCGCCGTGTCCTGCAGGGCGCTGCCGGTGGTGTCGAAGACGATGATCTCCTGGTCCCCGGTGCGGCCCGGCTTCCTCCCGGCCACGATCTCCCCCAGTTCCCCGTGCACGTCCCCGGCGGTCATGAGCCCCGCCGCCAGCGCGTGATGCAGCTCGCCCACGCGCGCGCACTGTTCCAGCACGTCCACCACCAGTTTGGCCGAAGCCACCAGCGCCGGCTCCAGCTCCTGCTTGTCGGGGCTGTCGGCCCCCACCGCCGCGATGAAGGTGCCGGGGCGGACCAGCTCCTTGGCCAGGAAGGCCCCCTTGGCCGGGGTGCAGGTGACGACCACGTCGCTGTCGGCGACCGCCCCGGCCAGATGGCGCACAGGGACCACGTCCACCCCCCAGGCGCCGGCGGCGAAGGCGGCCGCGGCCTCGGGGACACGGTCCCAGGCGTAGACCTTGCGAAGGGAGGGCCTGGCCTCCAGCAGCCCCTTGAGCTGGATGGTCCCCTGGCGGCCGCAGCCGCAGATGGTGGCGGTGGCGGCGTCGGCCCGGGCCAGGTAGCGGGCTGCCAGAGCCGTGGTGGCGCCGGTGCGCAGGGCGGTGATGTCCGCGGAATCCAGGACCGCCAGGGGCCGGCCGTTGGAACCGTCGAACAGGAGGATCAGGCCCAGGATGTTGGGCAGGCCGTGGCGGGCCTGGTTGCCGAAGAAGCCCCCGTTGGCCTTGAGGGCGAACCAGGTGCGGTCCAGCCGCAGCCCGCCCCCCTTCACGTGGAATTCCCCGCCGTCGGCCTCGGTGTGCATGAGCGCCGGCGCCAGAGCCCTCCCCTCGGCGTGCGCCCGGAACGCCTCTTCCATGGCCTGGACGCAGTCCGGCAGGGACAGCAGCCCCAGGATCTCCGAGCGGCTCAGGCACAGCAGTTCCGTTTCCATGGGACCTCCCGGCGGAACCGGCCGGCGGCCGCGCCCGCTGGAGGATCATCCCATATCTGCACCCAGCCGGTGGTTTACGAGTTCGGTCTGGTGCGGGTTCCCACCCTGCTGCTCATCGGCCAGCGGGACACCACCGCCATCGGCCGGGATTTCGCGCCGCCGGAGGTGGCGGCCCGGCTCGGCCGCTACCCGGAACTCGGGCGCCGGGCCGCCCGCGCCATCCCCCATGCCCGCCTGGTGGAGTTCCCGGACCTGGGCCACGCGCCCCAGATCCAGGATCCGGACGCCTTCCACGCGGCGCTGCTCAAGGGGCTGGCCGCTCCCGACTGACGGGAGTCCGCCGCGCCGGCCCCGGGATCAGGAACGCCGTCCCTGGCGCGGGTGCCCCTGGTACCGGTAGACGCGCAGGAACCCCCGCAGGTCGATGGTGTCGCGCACGGCCTCCTGCAGGGACACGGCGGCGGCGGACCGGAACAGGGCCACCACCGTGTCCTTGCGCACCTCCAGGACGACCGCCTCGCGCCCCTCCACGGTCTTGTGCAGCCACACCTGGCCCGGCGCCAGGACCTGCTTCTCCTCGGGCAGGTCGCCCCAGGTGCGGGACGTGACGGCGGCCTGGGCCTCCCGCTGCCGGGTGACGCGTTCCTCCCGGGCCTGGGCCTTCTCGCGCTCCTTGGCCTCCCGGGCCCGGTTCAGGGGTTCCTCCACCCAGGCCTGGGCCAGGCGGTAGCCCCGGAAGGGCCCCTGGATGCCCGACTGGCCCTTGCGGCTGGCCCACCACCCCTTGTGGCCCTTCCACACCTTCCCCTGGCTGCCCAGGGAGAAGCCCTGGACGCCCTCCAGGGGCTGCCACTGGCCTTTCCCTGGACGCTGGGCGGGAGCCTGGGAGTCCACTTCCATGGGAATTCCTTTCTCGGTTCGGGTCGCTTCCAGTTTAGGCGCCGTTACGGAATAACCATGACTTTTCCTCGTCATTCCGTTACGGCGCCTCATGCCGGGGCCGCCGGAAACGGGCAAGGTGATTTCGTCACGAGGGCTTGAAGCCGATCCCGGCGGCATCCCGGGAACCTTCCGGCAAAAGGTGGTTCAATCGAACGGCAGCCAGGAGAAGGCCATGCACGGACGCGAGTACCTGCCAGGCGGTCATCATCGGACGGTTCCAGCCGTTCCACAACGGCCACCGGTCCGCCCTGGAGCGGGGCCTGGCGGTGGCCGGCCAGGTGGTGGTGGTGATCGGTTCCGCGCAGCGGCCCCGGTCCCCCCGGGACCCCTGGACCGCCGCGGAGCGGGAGGCGATGGCCGGCGGGTGCCTGGCCGGCACGGACCGGGCCAGGGTGCGCTTCGTCCACCAGCGGGACTACCTCTACGACGATGACCTCTGGGCGGCGGAGGTCCGGGGCAAGGTGGCGGACCTGGCCCCGGAGCCCGGCGGCCCCGTGGTCCTCCTGGGCCTGGCCGGGGACACGGCGGCCCCGGACCCGGGGCTTTGTCCGCCATGGACCTTCAAGCCGGCCCCGAAGCTGCCCCTGCCGGCCGCCGCGGACCTGCGGGCCGGCTACCTGGCGGACCGGGACGACCGTTCCGGTGGACCCCCGCCGTGGACGGCCGCGCTGCCCCCTCCGGTGCAGGACTGCCTCCGGCGCTGGGCGGCGACCCCGGACTACCGGAACCTGGCGGAGGAGGCGCGCTACCTGGCCGAATACCGCGCGCGCTGGGCGGGCACACCCTTCCCGGTGGTCTTCAGCACGGTGGACGCGGTGGTCCTCCAGTCCGGGCAGGTCCTGCTGGTGCGCCGCGGCGCCCAGCCCGGAAGGGGCCTCCTGGCCCTTCCGGGAGGTTTCCTGGACCCGGCGGCCGACCGCTCCCTGCGGGCCGGGGCCCTGCGGGAACTGCGGGAGGAGACGGAGATCCAGGTGCCGGAAGCGGTCCTGACCCGGTCCATCGTCGCCGAGCGCGCCTTCGACCACCCGGAGCGCAGCCTGCGGGGCCGCACCATCACCCACGCGGTGCGCATCGACCTGGAGCCGGGCCCCCTGCCGGCGGTGCGGGGCGGGGACGACGCCCGGCAGGCCCTGTGGGTGCCCCTGGCCCAGGTCCTGGAGCATCCGGAGGAACTGTTCGAGGACCATGCGGACATCATCCTGAACCTCACCCGCCAGCGGCGGCGCTGAAGGCAGGTCACCCGCGCCGGCGCAGCGCCCCCGCCAGGCGGTCCAGGGCCTCCAGCAGGGCCCGGCTCGGGCAGGCCAGGTTCATGCGCTCGAAGCCGGCGCCCTCCTCCCCGAACACGTAGCCCTCGTCGAAGAACACCTGGGCGTCCCGGTGCATGAACGCCTCCAGGCCATCCCGGTCCAGGCCCAGGCCGCGGAAGTCCATCCACTGAAGGTAGGTCCCCTCCAGGTCGAAGACCCGCACCGCCGGCACGTTCTCCCGGAAGAACCGCCTGAGCCCCAGGTGGTTGCGGTGGATGAGCTGCAGCAGCTGCTCCAGCCAGGGCTCGCACCGGGTGTAGGCGAGTTCGCAGGCCTTGTAGCCCATGATGTTCAGGAGGTGCATCCCGTTGGTCTCCATCTGGGCCCGGACCGCTGCGCGCAGGTCCGGGTCGGGGACGATCAGGCTGCTGTTCTGCATCCCGGCCAGGTTGAAGGTCTTGCTGGGGGCGGTGCACACGACCATGCGCCGGGCCAGCTCCTCGGAAACCTTGGCGAACACCGTATGCCGGTGCCCGGGCATCACCAGGTCGAAGTGGATCTCGTCGGAAATGATCAGCACGTCGTGGCGCAGGCAGATCTCGCCCACCCGGGCCAGCTCCCCGGGGGTCCAGACGCGCCCCACCGGGTTGTGCGGGCTGCAGAACAGCAGGACCCGGTTGCGCGGGTCCCGGGCCTGGCGTTCCAGGTCGTCGAAGTCGATGCCATAGCGGTCGCCGTCCAGGACCAGGGGGTTGCGCACCAGGGTCCGGCCGGTCCTTTTGATGGCCTTGAAGAAGGGGTAGTACACCGGCGTCTGGACGATGACGCCGTCGCCCGGGGCGGTGAGCGCCTGGATGGCCTGGTAGAACCCCGGCACCACCCCGGGGGCTCCCTGGATCCATTCCGGCTGCACGGTCCATCCGTGCCGGCGCTGCATCCAGCCGCACACCGCGTCCAGGTAGTCCCGGGTGGGACCCGTATAGCCCAGGATGGTTTCGTCCAGGAACGCCTTGAGCCCCTCCACCAGTTCCGGGGGATGCTTGAGCTCCATGTCGGCGACGGAGAACGGCACCACCCCCGGAGCCACCTCCGGACACCACCCCTTCATTTGTTCCCACTTGACGGACCCCATGCGGGAACGATCCACGACGGTATCGAAATCGTATTTCATCTCGGGCCTTTCCTGCCAGTCTACCAAGGTCCCCGGCCTGCGTGCGGAGGGAAGACGAACGATCGGCCGCGTCCGGCCACCGCCTCTCCAGGCTGCCTGGAACCTTTCCTGGAATCCCCTCACGCAGGTCCTGACTGGTCTTCGCCTGCCTGCGGGAAGGGTCCGCCAAGCCGGTCGCTACAGGTGACCGCATGCTCAGACTTGCACTCCCGATAGTCCTGGCGGGCGTCCTCTCGCACCTGCCCTGCCCCGCCCAGCGGAACCTGCTGCTGGTCTCCAACCGGCTGCCCTGGACCGTGGCCGCCGCGGACGGGGTGGGCAGCCTCAAGCCCTCTGCCGGCGGGCTCGCCACCGCCCTGGCCCGGACCCACGAGCGGTCCGGGTCGCTCTGGGTGGGATGGCCCGGGGACCTCGCCGCCCTGAACGAGCCGGAGCGCGAAAAGATCCTCGGGCAGTTGCAGGATAGGCGGATCGTGCCGGTGGAGGTCACCGCCGCGGAGGTGGAACGCTACTACGAAGGGTTCTCCAACGGGCTGCTGTGGCCGGTGCTGCACTCCTTCCCGGGCCAGGCCGGACTGGGCCGAGACCGGGACTGGGAGGCTTACGTGGCGGTGAACGAACGCTTCGCGGCGGCGGCGGCGGAGCGGGCGGCCCCGGGCGGCCTGGTGTGGATCCACGACTACCAGCTGATGCTGGTGCCGCTGAGGCTGCGCGAACTCCGGCCCGACCTCCGGATCGGCTTCTTCCTGCACGTCCCGTTCCCCCCTCTCGATGCCTTCCAGGCCCTGCCCCGGGGCAGGGACCTCCTGGAGGGCGTGCTGGGCGCCGACCTGGCGGGATTCCAGACCCCGGACGACCAGGCCCATTTCGCCGAGGCGGCCGGCCGGATCCTGGGCGCGGACGCCGGGGCGGCCGTGCTCCGGTTCCAGGGGCGCGCCACCCGGCTGGGCACCTTTCCCATCGGCATTGATTTCCAGGCCTTCGCCCAGGCTGCGGGATCCCCGGCGGTCACGGCACGGGCGGCGGAGATCCAGCGGAACCTGGGCGGGCGCACGCTGATCCTCGGCGTCGACCGCCTGGATTACAGCAAGGGCATCGACAAGCGCCTCCTGGCGCTGGAACGCTACCTGGAACGGCACCCGGAGCGGCGCGGCACCTTCGTCATGATCCAGGTGGCGGCGCCGTCCCGGGAGAACGTCCCGGCCTACAAGGAATACCGCCAGCGGGTGGATGCGGTCGCGGCCCGGGTCAATGGTGCTTCCGGCACTTTGGGCTGGGTGCCCGTCCACCTCCTGCACCAGGGCTTCCCGTTCGAGGAGGTGGTCGCCCTGTACCGGGCCGCGCAGGTGATCCTGGTCACCCCGGAGCGGGACGGCATGAACCTGGTGGCCAAGGAATTCTGCGCGGCCCGCGAGGATGATTCCGGGGTCCTCATCCTGAGCCGGTTCGCCGGCGCCGCCCGGGAGCTCCCGGATGCGATCCTGGTCAATCCCTACGACCTCGGGGCCGTGGCCGAGGCCCTGGACACCGGGCTCCGGATGCCCGCCGGCCAGGCCCGCCACCGCATGCGCGCTCTGCGCAGGCAGGTGGCCGCCCACGACGTGCACAGGTGGGCCGAAGCCTTCCTCCGGGACCTGGAGGCCCAGGAATCGGCGCTGGACCCCGCGGCCGTGGCTGGGGCGGAGCGGGTCGTCCTGATCCTGGACTACGACGGGACCCTGGTGCCGTTCGCGCCCCGGCCGGAGGAGGCCAGGCCCGATCCGGAACTCCTGGCCCTGCTGGGGCGCCTGGCGGGAATCGGCAAACTGGAACTGCGCCTGGTCAGCGGACGGAGCCGGGAAAACCTGGAGGCCTGGTTCGGCCACCTTCCCCTCCGCCTCCATGCGGAGCACGGCTTGTGGCGCAAGGACGGGCCGGGGGCCGCCTGGGCCGCCCGGATCGAGCACGGGAGCGACTGGAAGCAGGAAGCCAAGGCGGTCCTGGCGGATTGGTGCCGGCAGTACGAGGGGTCGTTCGTGGAGGAGAAGAGCCATTCCGTGGCCTGGCATTACCGCCAGGCCCAGCGGGAGCCCCCCGCCGCAGGCCTGGAGGCCGTTCGCGAATCCCTGCGCCCGTTGGCCGAGGTTCAGGACCTGGAGTGGCTGGAAGGCTCCAAGGTGCTGGAACTCCGACTGTGCGGAGCGCACAAAGGGCTGGCCGCGGAAGGCCTCGCCCAGGCCGCGGACACCCAGGTGGTGGCGCTGGGCGACGACCGCACCGACGAGGACCTGTTCCGGGCCCTCCCCGCCACCGCCCTGACCATCAAGGTGGGCGGGGGGGCCACCTGCGCTGCGAAACGGCTGCCGGATCCGGCGGCGGCGCGGGCGTTCCTGGAAGCCCTGGCGGCGGCGCTGGCCAGCCAGCCGTGAGGCGTGGGGCAGCGGCGCGCGCTCCTGGTCCTGCTGGGGCGTCCGGGTCCCGGTCCGGCGGCAGGCCCGCCAGGCAGGTTCCGTGGGTTCGCGCCGCCACACCTTTGGTGGCCGTGAATCGGAGTGCGTGCGCACTCCGACTCGCGGCCACCTGCCGTCGAGCCGCATCGGACTTTGGGATCGGTGACTTACGCGTCAGTTTGAATGCGTCATTGCTGCCTGGCGGGGCTTGGCGAATCTGCCTGGATCAGCTGGCATGGGAGGACCTGTGAAGGTTGCGGAAGCGATTCCCGCAGTCCGCCCCGAAGTCACCGATACCAATCATCTTCGGTCGGCCCCGACGAGCCAGCGAGTGCTTCGTCAGCCCGCGCCCAGCGCGGGCTGACGAAGCCGAGCACCGGTGGGGTGGCGCGAGGCCCGGAAACCCGGCCGACGCGATCTGCCGACGACCGGGACACGGGCGCCCCAGTATGAGCAGCCGCCGGTCCCTGGCAGACTGGAACCAGCGCCGGAGTGGCCCATGTTCCAAGGCTTCGAACCGCTCACTTTGCAGGCCAACGGAGTGGCCATCCACCTGGTGCGGGGCGGGTCCGGTCCGCCTCTGCTGCTCCTGCACGGCCATCCCCAGACCCACGCCATCTGGCACAAGGTGGCGCCCGCGCTGGCGGAGCGGTACACCGTGGTGGCCCCGGACCTGCGCGGCTACGGGGACAGCGGCAAGCCCCGCGGCCTGCCCGGCCACGGCAACTACGCCAAGCGGGTGATGGCCCAGGATCTGGCGGAGGTCATGGCGGCCCTGGGGCACGCCCGGTTCCGGGTCCTGGCCCACGACCGGGGCGCCCGGGTGGCGCACCGCCTGGCGGTGGACCACCCGGACCGGGTGGAGCGCCTGGCCACCTTGGACATCGCCCCCACCCTGGCCATGTACGAACAGACCAACCTGGCGTTCGCCAAGGCCTACTGGCACTGGTTCTTCCTGATCCAGCCGCACCCCTTCCCGGAGACCCTGATCGCCGCCGACCCGGAGCTGTACCTGCGCCACACCATGGGCACCCGCAGCGCCGGCCTGGCCCCCTTCACCCCCGGGGCCTGGGCCGAGTACCTCCGCTGCCTGCGCGACCCGGGGACCATCCACGGCATCTGCGAAGACTACCGGGCCAGCGCCGGGATCGACCTGGACCACGACCGGGAGGACCTGGCCTTGGGCCGGAGAGTGGCCTGCCCCATGCTGGCCCTTTGGGGCGCCCGTGGGGTGGTGGGCCAGGTGGTGGACCCCCTGGCGGAGTGGCGCCGGGTGGCCGAAACCGTGGGTGGGCGGGCCCTGGACTGCGGGCACTACATCCCGGAGGAAGCGCCGGCGGCCCTGCTGGCTGAGGTGCTGCCGTTCCTGGCCTGAACCTTCGCGTGGTGCCGGCCAGGCCGCGCAGCCCAGGCCAGCATCCGGTCTCCCATCAGACCTTTTTCTTCGGCTGCTTCTCCTCTTTGCCCTTGGCTTTCTCTTTCTGCTTCTCGGTCTTCTGCTTCTGGACCTTTTCCTTGTCCTTCTTGCCGCCCTTGTCGCCCATGATGTCCCTCCATGACGGTTTGGTGTCCTGAACCTGCAAAGCGTGGTCGTAGTGTGTCACCAACGCCAGTACCATCTCAACAATCTTTGCCGGGTTGGAGGGGCGGACGGCCTCCAGCCATCAGGCGCTGGAGTCCGGCGGTTCCTGGCTGTCCGGAGCGGCCGGCTCTTCCGGGGATCCCGGGACCGTTCCAGGGGCCTCAAGCGCCAGGTCCTTGGTGAGTTTCCGGGTCCGTTTCTCTTCCTGCTTCCGCTGGCGATCCAGATCCTTGCGTCGTTTCTCCCGCTGGTAGTTCACTTTGACCACGGGACCTCCTAAAAGAGACCCGCCACGTTTAACGGCGGCGGGTCGGAACCGTGCGATGGATTTAGATTTAAAGCTTGACGACGTTGACCGCCTGGGGTCCCTTCTGGCCCTGCGCGGAGTCGAAGCTGACCCGCTGGTTCTCGTCCAGGCTCTTGAACCCGGTACCCTGGATGGCGGTGTGGTGGACGAAAAGATCGGCCCCGCCCCCATCAGGGGTGATGAAACCGAAACCCTTTTCGGCATTGAACCACTTGACTGTGCCTTGATTGGCCATGAATTAATCCTGATTCTTGTCCCGATGAGAAAGCGCTGAAGTGCGAGTCGAGACAGGAACGAGCACAGCGTGCTGGGCCTGCACCGTGCTAACCCAGTCCCTCTACTATGCCACATCTCCGGACGGGTGGGAGACGGAATTATTTGCATCAGGACGGGAGGGACAGGAATCCCGGGTGCAACCGTGCGGCACGGCCTTCCTCAACCAGGCCCCGAGGCCCGCCGCCGGTCCGGGCCAGCGGTAGCGGGTGAGCCGCGCGCTGGGCTGGGCCATGCGGCCCCACAGCGCCGCCCGGAGGGTCTGGACACCCGCCACGGCCAGGCCGGCCAGGGACAGGGCCCGGGAACCCAGGGGCATGGGCCCCAGGACCTTCTGGAAGGCCCGGCCCAGTTCCGCCACGCGCTCCCGTTCCAGCGGATTGTGGGCGAAGCACCGGAGGGTCGGGAGCAGCAGCCGGAGGCGCTGGGCATGGTCCCGCAGCTGGGTGCGCCGGATGGCCAGCCAGGGATCGGTCCGGGCGGGCCCTTCCAGGGTGGCGAGCCCGCGCAGCGCGGTCTGGGCCAGGCGCAGGATGGAGGCGGAATTGCGGTCGTACTCCTGGCGGAAGGCGTCGGCCAGCAGACGCCGGGCTTCCGGGGAACTGAACCGGGGGTGCCGCCAGTTGAGGGTGTGCTGTCCGTGCCACTCCTCGTAGGGCAGGTCAAGGTCCAGCAGCCCGCGGGCCTTGAGGTCCTGGTACAGGGCGGTGACGGGCATGGCCGTGAACATCATGAACTGGGTCATGTCCGCTTCCAGGCCGACCATGAAGTCGATGTCTTCCTGGATGTTCTCCGGGGTGTGGTGGTCCAGGAACAGGATTCCCGAAGCGAGCACCGGGATGCCGTAGTCCCGCAGGCGCCGGATCAGGCCCGGCAGGTCCCGCCCCTGGTTCTTGGCGTAGGTCTCGCGCTTGGACTCGGCGCCGAGCCAGACGAAGTCCACGCCCAGGCGCACCATGTTCTCCACGCCGAAGCTTTCGATGGCCTCGGCGGAGGAGAACAGGCCGAACCGGAAGGGCCGCCGGTGGTGCTCCATCAAGGCGAGCAGCTCCCTGGCCCGCGCTTCCTGCTTGAAGAAGTTCTCGTCCATGACGAAGAAATCGTCGGCGCCCAGGTCCTCGGCGATGCGGCAGGCGGTCCGGAACAGTTCCGCCCCGGTCTGGAAAAAGGGGGTGTAGGCCTTGCCGAAAAAGTGGGAGGTGGCGCAGAACCGGCAACCGTTGACGCAGCCGACCCCGGGCACCAGCAGGCCGCCCTTGCCCTCGTAAGGAATGCCGAAGACCCGCTTGCGGTCCGAGGATGGGATCGAGGGGTGGACGATGGGACGGTCCGGATCCTCGCCCAGGTGCTGCCGGAGCCAGCGGATGCCTTCGCCCCTGACCACGTGGTCGCAGGGGATGAGCTGTTCCACCCCTTCGATGGCGGCCCCGTGGCCTCCCAGGACGATCTCCGCCCCGGGCTGGAGGGCCCGCACCAGCCGGGCCATTTCCCGGGCTTTGATGAAGTTGGGGGTGATGAAGCTGATGCCCACCAGGTCGAACGGCTCCCGCTCGAGCCTCCGGATGAAGTCCCGCCGGCTCGGAAAATCCAGCACCTGGACCGGACTGTCCACGTTGGCCGCCAGGAAATAGAGCCCGAACGAACGGTGCTGGACGCGCAGGGAAGCCATCCCCTGGGCCTTGGTGACCTGGTTGTGGAACAGTTCCATGATGTTCTCCTTCCGCCCCCACGCATCGTCCACCCCGAAAGGGCCGAATACGGAAGTCAGGAGAATCCGCTTGCTCATAACCACTCCCAGACCAGCGTACGTGCCGGGCCGGGGGCGTTCGAAAAAGTATTGTAAAATCAAGAAACAAGCTGAAAGCCTATGTTCAAGGATTTCCTCAGACTCTGGATCCGGATCACGCTCGGTTCGGTGTTCTGGATCATCGCCGTGCAGGTGGCCTGGGGCATGCTGCTGCTGCTCTGGATCCTGGCCTACGTGAAGCTGCACGCCGCCACGGCGGTGCCCAGCCGCGGAGCGTTCTGGGGCGGCCTGGGCTTCCTGGCGCTGATGATCTTCGGGGTGAACGTCCTGGTCATCCACTATGCCCGCCAGGCCGCCCACAACCGGGTGGTCAAGGCCTTCGTGTCCCGGGTGAGCCACGACCTGCGCTCGCCCCTGTCTTCGGTGAAGCTGCACCTGGAGACCCTGCTCAAGCGGGAGCTCAGCCCGGAGCAGGCCAGGTCCTGCCTGGACGCCGCCTGGCAGGACCTGGGCCGCCTGGAGATGAGCATCGAGGGCATCCTCATGGCCTCCCGCCTGGAACACCAGAAACTGCAGATTGAACTGCAGCCCTTGGACTTCGGCCGTTTCCTCGGGGGCTACCTGACCCGCAAGCGGGAAGTGGTGGAGGGCAACGGCGGCCACCTCCAGGTCGGCCCCGTGCAGGACCTGTCGATCCAGGCGGACCCCGCCATGTTGGAGAAGGTCCTGGACAACCTGCTGGACAACGCCCTCTGCCACTGCCCTCTGGGCGTGCATGTCCGGGTGGCCCTCACCCGGAGGAACCGCCTGGCCTTGTTGACCGTGGCCGATGATGGGCCGGGGATCGCCCCCGGGGACCGGGACAAGATCTTCCGCCTGTTCTACCGTGCCGCGGCCGCCCGCAGCCGCGGCACGGGCCTGGGGCTGTTCATCGCGGCCAGCCTGGTGCGGGCGCACGGAGGCCGGATCTGGGTGGAGTGCCCGGGCGTGGGCAGCACCTTCCAGGTGGCCCTGCCCCTGGGGGAGGAAGGAGGCGGGCGCCCTTGAAGAAGCGCATCCTGCTGGTGGAAGACGAGATCCAGCTGGCCAAGGGGCTGCGCCTCAATTTCGAGCTGGAAGGCTACGAGGTGGCATGGGCCGCCAACGGCGAGGCGGCCCGGTCCGCATTGGCCGCCGATCTTCCTGATCTCCTGGTCCTGGATGTGATGCTGCCCGATGTGAGCGGGTTCCAGCTCCTCCAGGAGGCGAAGCGGATGGACATGCGCCTGCCGGTGCTGGTCCTGACCGCCTGCGCAGGGGACGAGGACCGGATCATGGGCCTCAGCCTGGGGGCCGACGATTACCTCACCAAGCCCTTCAACCTCGAGGAGCTGATCCTGCGGGTGCGCGGCATGCTGCGGCGCGGGGAGTGGTACCAGGAGTCCCTGCCCGGGACCATCGACCTGGGCCTGTGCGTGCTGCACCCTGCCCGGTCCGAACTGGAACGGAGCGGGTCGGCCACCCTGTTGACGGAACGGGAACTGGCCCTGCTCCTGCACCTGTGGCGCAAGCGCAACCAGGTGGTCAGCCGCAAGGAACTGCTGGTGGAGGTGTGGGGCTACGCGCCCGAAGTGGAGACCCGGACGGTGGACATCTTCATCAGCCGGCTGCGCCGCCTGCTGGGGGACGATCCCGAGGCGCCCCGCAAGCTGCAGACCTTGCGGGGCCAGGGTTATCTGCTGGTGCAGGAGGACCGGCAGGATTCTCCATCCCGCCCCTGAATCCTTTGCCGTTCCGGAGGCATTCAAAGTGGATCGAAGACCCTGGCTCGAGGAGGGTCGTCATGGGGCATTTCTACGCCTGCCCACCGCCGCTTGGAACCCTTGATCCGAGCCCGGGCTCTCTGGGCGCCCCCTGGGTCAGCTGGGTCATCCGGGGAGCCAGCGCAACCTTGGCCCTCTGCTGCCTCGCCTGCGCCGTCAGGCTCGCCTGCAGGCGCCGCGACGGGACCTGGGACCGCACCGGGTTCACGCTGGGGGGGTTCACCCTCGCGTGCGGTTGCGCCCTGGCCATGCCGGTGTTCGCCCCCGCGCCGGAAGGGACGCCTTTGGCCGGCTTCGTCCTGGCGGCCGCGGCCACGGCCGGCCTCGCGGCGACAGCCCTCCTCCTGGGCAGGGCACCGGCAGGCGCCTTGGCGGCCCCCCCGGACCCGGCCGCCGCCCCTGGATCGGAGAGGCCGGCCAGGCAGGGTCCTGGTGGGCGGGCCAGACCGAGCCCGGAACACTTCCGGCAGATCGTGGAGGGAATCAGGGACTACTCGCTGATCCTGCTGGACCCCGGTGGCGCCATCACGCACTGGAGCCCAGGCGCAGAGCGGATGACCGGCTATCGGGCCGCCGAGGTGGTGGGCCAGTCCTACTCGCTCCTCTTCACGCCGGAGGAATTGGCCCAGGACAGGCCGGCCCTGCTCCTGCGCAGCGCGGCCAGCCAAGGCCGGGTGGAGTACCAAGGCTGGCGCGCGCACAAGGACGGCACCCGCTTCCCGGTCAGCGGGGTGATCACCGCCCTGTCGGAGGACGGCGGGGCCCTGCAGGGGTTCGTGAAGGTCACCCGGGACATTTCCCAGCAGAAGGCCAGCCAGGAGGCCCTGAAACAAATGGCCGAAGGCCTGGAACGGGAGGTCAAGGAAAGGATCCACCAGCTGCGGGAAAGCGAGACCAAGCTGCAAGGGTTCATCCAGCACGCCCCGGCGGCCATCGCCTTCAAGGACCTGGACGGCCGGTTCCTGCACATCAACGACCGGATGGAACAGAGGATCGGCCTTCCTGCCGCGGAAATCCTGGGGAGGACCAATGACGACCTGTTCCCGGAAGAGATCTGCGCCCCCCTCCGGGAGCATGATTCCCGGGTGCTCCGCCACCGGCACGAGGTCCAGGTCGAGGAGCATTGGCCGAACCGCGCCGACGGCACCACCCGGGACTACCTATCCCAGAAGTTTCCCCTGGTCGACGCCACCGGCACCTGCTGGGGCATGGGCCTGATCGACACCGACATCACCGAGCGCAAGAAGACCTTCCTGGCCCTCCAGGACAGCCAGAAATTGGAATCGCTCGGGGTCCTGGCCGGCGGCATCGCCCATGACTTCAACAACCTCCTGGCGGCCATGAAGGGCAACCTGCACGTGGCCAGGAACACCGACACTTGGGCATCGGCGCAACCCTATTTCGAGGCTCTGAACGAGCTGATGGACAACGCTGCGGATCTCCTCAAGCAGGTGCTCACGTATGCCGGGAAAGGCCAGTCGGTCATGCGCACGCTCGACCTGAACCATCTGGTGGAGGACCTGGTCAACCTGCTGAGGTCATCCCTTTCCAGGCGGGCCTCCCTCCGCATGGACCTGCACCCGGAGGCGCTGCGCATGCTTGGCGATCCCTCCCAGATCCAGCAGGTGGTCATGAATCTGGTCATCAACGCCTCCGAGGCGCTGGCGGACCAGGACGGCACCATCATCGTCCGCACGAGCAGGGAGCAGCTCTCGCAGGAGCTCATCGACGGGATGTACGGCGGCCAGGAACTGGAACCGGGCGACTACGTGGCCCTGGAGGTCGCGGACGACGGGATGGGCATAGCCCCCGAGGTACTGGCGAAGATCTTCGATCCCTTCTTCACCACCAAGCTGGCCGGCCGCGGCTTGGGCCTGGCGTCCCTCCGGGGCATCGTCAGGAACCACCGGGGGGGCATCCGGGTCGACAGCACCCGCGGCCTCGGCAGCACGTTCAAGCTGAGGTTCCCCGAGGCCCCTGGCGAGGTTCCGGACCGGACCTTGGCGACGTTCGCCCCGAAGCCTGCGCCGGAGCCGAGGCCGGGTCCCGGGTCGGTGCTGGTGGTGGACGACGAGGAACGGATCCGGTCGATCGTGACGGAGGTCCTGGGGCGGGCCGGGTTCCGTACCCTGCTGGCACGGGACGGGCGGGAGGCCCTGGAAACCCTCCAGCAGCACCGGGACCGGATCCGGCTCATCCTCATGAACCTGGCCATGCCCAACCTGGATGGCGCCGAAACCTGCCGGGAACTGCGCCGCCGCGGGGTGGAGGTCCCGGTCCTGCTCATCAGCGGATTCGCCGCGAGCGATATCCTGCCGAACCTGCAAGACCTCGGCCTGCAAGGCTTTCTTCAGAAGCCCTTCGAAATGGAAACCCTGGTCAGACAGGTCCGTCAGTTTGTCCATGGGTGAGGGAACAGAATGTCGACCCCCTTCGCGATCCTGGGTCCAGGGCCATGACGATGCCCGGGATGGCCATGGACTTGGCAGCAGCCGGCCGGGTCGCGGCAGGCCCTTTCCCGGACGCGATGGGCGCGGCCGCCTTCCTGCTGTCTACCGCGCTCTGCGGCCTTCTGGCCTGGAAGGGAAACGTCCGGATACCGCGATGGGCCTTGGCCTGGTCCGGCGCAGCCACGTTCCTGCTGGCCCTCTGGTGCGCTTCATCCTGGCTGGGCTACCCGGCATCACCCTTGAAATTCCTGGGCATGCTGGCGGGGCTCGGCGCCGGGCTGTCCTGCCTCGTGCGGCTCCCCCATTGGCTGGCAGCCCCGGGCCTGCCCGGGACCGAGGCCCTGGAGGAACAAGTGAACCAAGCCTCGGCTCGGCTGAAAGAAAGCGAGGCCCGGCTGCAGGGGTTCATCCAGCACGCTCCGGCGGCCATCGCCTTCAAGGGATTGGACGGCAGCCTCCTGTTGGCGAACCGGCGCGCCGAGGCCCTGGTTGGCCGGTCCTTGGCGGCGACTCCGGAACCGGCCCTGGAAGAGCTGTTCCCCCCGGACCGGGTCGCCCGGGCCCGCAGCGGGTCCTGACCGGCCGCGAGGAGATCCAGATCGAGGAAAGGGTCACCCTGCCGAACGGCGCCGAGAGGGAGTACCTGGTCCACAAGTTCCCGCTCATGGACACCCTGGGGCAGTGCTGGGGGTTGGGTGTCATCGCCACCGACATCACCGAAAGCAAGCAGCTGGAGCAGGCCCAGCTCCAGCGCCAGAAACTGGAGTCCCTGGGCCTGCTGGCGGGCGGGATCGCCCATGACTTCAACAACCTGCTGGGCGCCATGCTGGGCTGCCTCGAATCGGCCCAGCGGTCCCAGCCGCCCGGCAGCCCTGCCAGCCAGGACCACCGGACCCTCGAGAGCCTGATCTCCCGCGCCTCGACCCTGGTCGCCCAGATCCTCGCCTATGCGGGAAAAGGGCGGTTCCAGGTCAACCTTCTGGACTTGAATCTCCAGGTCGAGGAGATGACCCGGGTCCTCAGGGCCTTCCTGGCCCAAAGGGCCATGATCAGGTGGGAGCCCGGACCAGGTCTCCCGGCCATCGAGGGGGACCTCGGGCAGGTCCAGGCCGTGATCATGAACCTGGTGCTCAATGCCGCCGAGGCGGTGGAACCCAGGGAAGGCGTCATCACCATCCGGACCGGGCAGGAGAGGTTCCACCAACCCGTCGTCGACCACCCTGGTCCAGACCAGGACCTGGCGCCGGGCCCCTATGTGTGGCTGGAGGTGGCGGACAACGGCCCGGGGATGCCGCGGGAGGTGCAGGACCGGATCTTCGAGCCGTTCTTCACCACCAAGTTCGCGGGGCGGGGTCTGGGCCTGGCCGCCGTCCAGGGCATCATCCGGAGCCACGGGGGCAGCATCCAGGTCATCAGCGAGACGGGCGGAGGCACGACCTTCCGGCTCTTTTTCCCGGCCGCGACCTTCCCGCCAACGATCGAAGGCTCCAGCCCCCCCGCACCCGTGGTGCTGCCTCCGCCCTTCAAGGGCACGGGCGCGATCCTGGTGGTGGACGACGAACCGATCCTCCGGCATTTCGCGGCGGGGGAACTGCGCAGGACAGGGTTGGAACCCCTGGAGGCGGGGGACGGCCAGGAGGCCCTCCAGGTCTACGAGGCCAACCGTGACCGGATCGTCCTGGCGCTGATGGACCTCACCATGCCGCGCATGGATGGGGAGGAAGCGTACTTCCGCCTGCGCCGGTCGGGCGCCATGATACCCATCATCCTCACCAGCGGTTTCGCCCAGGATGAAGTATTCCGGCGCTTCCGCGGCAGGGGCCTGGCCGGGTTCCTCGCCAAGCCGTACCGGGCCCAGACCCTGGTCGACGCGGTCCAGAAGGCCCTGGAGGGCGGCAACGGGCATCCTGGCGCAGGCACCGGTCCGGCCATCCAGAAGGTCGCCTGGCTCCCGGATTTCTTGACGGGCCACCCTCTCATCGACCGGCAGCACCAGGCCATGGCGAGCGCTCTCAACCAGGTGGCCAAGGTATCGGCCCAGGGCGACGGCCATGACCAGGCGATCCAGGCCTTGACCAGCCTCCTGGATCTTGCCCGTGAACACTTCCAATACGAAACCAGCCTGATGGCCGACACCAAGTCCTCCGGCATCCAGGACCACCAGCGGGTGCACGCGCACCTGATCAGCCAGATCCAGGACCTGGTCCAGAAGATCGAGCGGGGTGCAACCACCCTGACGCCGCCCGTCCTCGACTTCCTGGAGGATTGGCTCTTCTGCCATATCGGCCTGGAGGACCGGGAACTGGCCCAGCACCTGAAGGGGGTCAAGCCGATGGCCGGCTGTCGCCGAAACCCGCACCCAGGTCCCAGGTGAAGCCCCCGGATTGCACCAGGTGCGCACCGCCCCCGAACCCGGGGCCAACTCGGCTGGTGCCCAGGAACCAGCGGCGGTCGGTACTCGGCGCTGAACACCGGCAGGAGGCCCGTGTGCTGGCGGTCGGAGCCAAGATAGGCAGGGCGGTTCATGACCCTGGCGCCGAGGGACACCGACCACCCGTGCTCCACCCCCGGACCCGCGTCCAGGAATGGCATGGGTTCCTGGGCGGCCAGGACCGTCGCCGGGAGGAGCGGCAACAGGCATTTGAGGCGCATGGGTTCTCCTGGAGCGTTGAGCTTCGACCCCCAATGGACCTTCCGACCCGGCCCGGGGTTGTGCCGGTCTGGTCGATTTTCCCTCCAGGATGGGCCGGATCCGCTCAACCTCGACAACCGCATGGCTTTGGATCACTGTGGAATGACCCCAGGGGGGCCCAGGTCACGGCATGGACCAAACCATCTTGCATCCCAAGGTTACGGCGGCGCTGGCGCGCTATGGCATGCAGCACCGCGCTATCGAGTGCGACCCGCAGTATGCCGATACAGCCGCGTTCTGCGAGCACTACCACTTTCCGCCCAGTGAGGGCGCCAATACGATCATCGTGGCCTCCAGGACCGACCCGGTGCGCTATGCCGCCTGCATCGTGCTGCCCACAACTAGGCTTGATGTCAACAAATGCGTGCGCCAGCTGATGGGCACGCGCAAATTGTCGTTCGCCTCGGCCGAGCAGACTCTGGCGCTCACCAGCATGCATATTGGCGGCGTGGTGGCCATTGGCCTGCCCGAGGACGTGCCCGTGTACATCGACGACGCCGTCTTTGCGCTGCCCGAAGTCTTGATGGGCGGGGGCAACCGCTCCAGCAAGCTCATGGTCGGCCCGCAGGAGCTGCTCAAGATGCCCCAGGCGCAGCGTGTTCAGGGCCTGGGCGTCGCCCCCTCAGGACCGGTTCCAACCCAGGGCGGGCCATTCTGAATCAGAAGGAAGTTCACTCCCGCTTGTTCGGGGGCAAGAAGGGTTCGGACGACGACCAGGACTGGGGGCAGCCCGCCTGGGTTCCGTGGCGGCCGCACCTGTCCCGGCATTCCTGGCGGCTGCTGGTAATTTTTTGATCCGTTATGGGGTGAATGGTTGCTTTTCCCGAATTCTGCAATAGACTTCTACCCATCAGGTCCCCTTTCTTCGCCCACAAGCTGTGTCATTGCATTGTTTATTTTTTATGCGAACACAGCCCGCCCCCAGGTCGTCACGCTTGCCGGGATTCCTTGCATGACCGCCAACTGGAACGCTCCCCTGGCCGCCGGAACCCTGGCCATGGGGGTGGCCGTGCTGCTCACCGGGTGCGGGGGCCAAGGGTCCGGCGCCCAGGCCGTCCAAGCCACCGCCGGGGTGGTGCCGGTGACCCTGGCCCGGGCCGGGAGCGGTCCGGTGAACGTGGGCGGTACGATGCTGTTCACGGCGATGGTGACCGGCAGCAGCAACGCGGGTTTGAGCTGGTCGGTGGACGGGGTCGCCGGCGGCGGCGGCAGCGTGGGGACCATCCAGGGCAGCGGCAACACGGTGCTCTACACGGCGCCCGGGGTGGCCGGGAGCCACACGGTGGCGGCCACCAGCACGGGCGGTGGGAACACGAGCGTGGCTTCGGCGGTGACGGTGGCGGCGACGGCGTACACGGTGGTGAACCCGGGCAGCGTGTACAACGTCGAGACCGGCTACGGGGCGGCCGGAAACGGCAGCACGGACGACACGGCGGCGATCCAGAACGCCATCAACGCGGCCGCCGCCGCCGGCGGTGGGCTGGTGGAGGTGCCTTCGGGGACCTACCTGATCGACCTGGGCTACCAGGAGGGCGGGATCGGGCTGCTGATGAAGTCCAACGTGACCCTGCAACTGGACGCGGGCGCGACCCTGAAGGCGATGGCCGGCGCGCCGGCCGATTCGGACATGGTGATGTTCAGCGGGGGCAGCAGCATGAACCTGGTGGGCCAGGGGGTGCTGGACGGCAACAGGGGGGTGATCGGGTTGGCTGAGGGGATCAAGAACGTGTGCATCCTGGGCGGTACGAACCTCGTGCTGGCCGGGTTCACCTCCCAGAACGCGCCCGGCGACGGGATCTACATCGACGGCTACCCTTCCGGCGCGGGGGTCGGGCTGCCGGTGGGCAACGTGACCATCTACGGGGTGACCTGCACCGGCAACGGCCGCAACGGGCTGAGCCCGGTGGGCTGCGATGGCCTGGTGGTGCGCGACAGCGTGTTCTCCAACCAGACCAGCACCAACCCGATGAACGGGATCGACATCGAGCCGATCAACAAGCAGGCGCCGAACAACTATGCGATCTTCAACTGCCAGTTCACCGGCAACAAGGGCGGGGGCATCCAGTCGGGCCCGGACGACAGCGGCGACAACGCCACGTTCACCAACATGACCTACGCCTTCAACACGGTGAGCAACAACGGCAACTACGGGATCGAGGCCCAGGACGGGGCCGGGCCGGTGAACATCCTGTACAACAGGGTGAGCGGCACCACCGCCTCGTACGAGTTCCCGGGCTATGGAATCATGACCCGGGGCAGCCGCAGCATCCAGAACGTGACCCTCCTGGGCAACAACGTCAGCACCAACGCCAGCGATGGGATGAACCTTGCATCCGCCTCGAACTCCACCTGCACCGGCAATGCGGTGACCAACAACGGCGGCGAGGGCATCAACAACCTGAGCGGCAGCGGGATGGCGGTGAGCAACAACACCGAATCCGGCAACGCAGGCGGCAACTAGGGGCCTAATCTCCGCAGGAGGGGGGGCCGGGAGCATGGCCCCCTCTCCTGCGGAGTTTCAGGCTCTGAGGACATTCATTGATATTCAATATAGGATAAAAATAACTAGTTGCCCCCAGCCACCGGGAGGATCCGCCATGATCCGCGCACTGATAGGCCTATCCCGAAAGCCCGAAGTGGGGCTGTTGGAGTTCCGGCAACGCCTGGGACCGGTGCTGGAGGAGGTTCTGGCTGTCTACTGCGAGGCCGCGCAGGCTTCCGGATTCCGTGTCCACTTCGCCCTCCAGGTCGAGGAGACCCGGCGTTTCCAGGCCATCTGGGGCGGCAGCAGCCCGTTCGACCTCATCGTCGAGGTCTTCTGGGCCGACGGCCCAGCCTGCCGGGAAGGCACCGCCTCGCCCCGGGCGCTGGAACTCGCCCGGAAGCTGGAGGCCTGCAACGCCCTCATCGACCTTGAACGGAGCACCCTGACTTATTTGCAAGATCCGGTGCAGTAAGCTCCGGCAGACGGGCAGGGGATCGACTATTGACCGCAGCCTGCGGCCCTGGCCCCTGAGGGCCTCCCCGGCCGGGCCCTGGCGCCCTACCCTGTCCCTATGGCCGTCCGTCCGTTCACACTCCACGTCCCTGAAGGGAAGCTCGCCGAACTGCGGGCCCGGCTCGCCGGCGCCCATTGGCCCAGTCTGCGCCCTGGCTCAGGCTGGAGCATGGGCACGGACGAGGCCTTCCTCCGCCGCGCCGTGGCCCGCTGGCTGGATGGTTTCGACTGGCGGAGCCAGGAGGCCGCGCTCAACCAGCTGCCGCAATTCCTGACCGGAATCGACGGCCTGCAGGTGCATTTCGTCCACGCCCGGGGCCGGGGCCAGGATCCGGTGCCGCTGCTCCTCGCCCACGGCTGGCCGGGGACGTTCGCCCAGATGGCGGACCTCATCCCCCTGTTGACCGCTCCCGGGCCGGTCTGCTTCGACGTGGTGGTCCCGTCCTTGCCGGGCTTCGCCTTCTCCGACCCCTTCCCTGCCGGTGGCCCCCGGGGGCGGATCGCCGACTTGTGGCACCGCCTGATGACCGGTGTCCTGGGCTACCGGCGGTTCGCCGCCGCCGGGGGCGACATCGGCAGCGACGTGGTCACCCGCCTGGCGCTCCAGCATCCCGGGGCGCTGCTGGGCATCCACCTGACCGACGTGCGGGACCCATGGCTGGGGCCCGGGAGCGCACCCCTCTCGCCCGCCGAGCAGGCTTACCGGGCCGACCAGGCGCGCTGGTACGCGGCCGAGGGGGGCTACGACCTGATCCAGGCCACCAAGCCCGCCACCCTGGCCTATGCCCTGGCCGATTCACCGCTGGGGGCCTGCGCCTGGATCCTGGAGAAGCTGCGCGCCTGGTCCGACTGCGGCGGCGACCTGGAGCGCCACTTCACCCTGGACCAGCTGCTCACCCAGGTCACCCTCTACCTGGTCACCGACTGCCTTCCCACCTCCATCCAGCTGTATTTCGACCGGGTCAACCACCCCCAGGGGTTCGGCCCCGGCGACCGGGTGCGGGTGCCCACCGGAGTGGCCCTGTTCCCGGCGGACACGCCCGCCAACCCGCCCCGCGAATGGGCCGAGCGGGCCTACGACGTCCGGCGCTGGACGGCCATGCCCCGCGGAGGGCATTTCCCGGCGCTGGAAGAGCCGGCGCTCCTGGCCGAGGATCTGCGGGCGTTCTTCGGGCCCCTGGTCCAGGCGGGAGGCTGAGGGACGGCCACCGGAAGCCACCAGGCCGGACCCGGCGCGCTCAGGGCGCCGAGATCCGCTGCAGCTGCGAAGCGCTCAGCGCATAGAGCGCCCCGTCGGTCCCGAACGCCAGTCCGCGCATGGAGCCGAACCCGGTGGCGAAGGTGCTGACGGTGCCGGTGGCCAGGTCCATCCGCGCCACCCAGCCGCCGCTCAGGTCGCTGAAGTAGTAGCCGCCGCGGTAGGCGGCGGGCCAGGCGGAGCCGGGCGGGTCGAAGGCGGCGCCGAGGATGGCGGTGCCCTGGAGGAAGGTGCCGGTGCTGGCCGGCTGGCCCGGGGGCTGGGTGGGGTGGCCGTAGGCGAAGATCGGGGGCGTGATCCCGGGCGCGCTGGTGGGGCCTTCGGTGGCGGGCCAGCCGTAGTTGGCGCCCGGCTGGCCCAGGTCCACCGACTCCCAGGTGTTCTCGCCCACGTGGTCGATGTGCATCCGGCCGGTACCGGGCTGGAAGGCGAAGTTGAACAGGTTGCGCAGACCGTAAGCCCAGATCGCCTGGTTGGGCCCGGTGGTGACGGCGACCAGGGGGTTGTCGGGGGGGATGCTGCCGTCCGGGTTGTAGCGGAGCATCTTGCCCAGGACCGTGGTCAGCGAAGGCGAATTGGCGTTCACCGCGTTGTTGCCGACAGCGGCGTAGAGCTTGCCGTCCGGGCCGAAGTGCAGAGCCCCCCCATTGTGGTTGGTGGCCACCAGGTCGGGCAGGTCCACCAGCGCGACCTCGCTGCCGGCGAGCACCTGGTTCGGGTTGGCGGGGTCGGCCGCGAGGCGGCTGATCCGGTTGTGGGTGGTCGGGGTGGCGGCGGTGTAGTAGACGTAGACGAACCCGTTGCTGGCGAAGGCCGGGTCGAAGGTGATCCCGAGCAGGCCGCGCTCGCCGTCGGCCGTGGTGGCCAGGGTCGCGAACGGCGCGGCCAGCAGGGCGCCGTCCTGGAACACGCGCAGGGTCCCGCCCTGTTCGCACACGAAGATCCGGCCGTCCGGGGCCACGTCCATGGCGGTGGCCAGGTTCAGCGTGCCCGCCAGGGTCGCCAGGCTGAACCCGGCCGGGAGGGCGGTGGTGCCGCCGAAGCTGACCACGGCCTGGGCCCAGGGGCTGGTGTTGCCGAAGACATCCCGGGTCCGGGCCAGGAACACGTGCTGGCCGCTGGTGTAGGCACCGGTGTCCGGAAGGGTGACCATGTAGGGCGGTGCGCTGACCGAACCCAGGCTCGTCCCGTCGATCTGGAATTCCACCGCGGCCACTCCGGCGGGGTCGGCCGCGGTGGCGGTGACCGGGACCGCCCCGGTCAGGCCGGCGGCCAGGGCATTGGGGCTGGTGATCGCCGGCGCGCCGGGCGCGGGGACGGCGTTTCCTCCGTGACCGCCGCCGCTGCACCGGGTGCCCAGGATGGCGCAGGCGAGGATGGGCAGGATCGGAAGCATGGATCGTCGGAACATCTTCGCCTCCATGGTGGTGGGCCTGCCGCCGGCAGCCTCAGCCCGGCAGGCCCGCCAGATCGGTGAAGACGGTGAGCGAGCCCAGGGCGCTGGCCGGCAGGGCCGGGTCGCCTTGGGCCAGCCGGGCCAGGGCGGCGCGCTTGCCCTCCCCCGCCGCCACCAGGATCGCGGCCGCTGCCCCGGCCAGCACCGGCAGGGCGAGGGTGATCCGGCACGGCGGAGGCTTGGGGCTGTCCAGCACGGCGAAGGCGGCGGCGCCGTCCGGCGCCCTGAAGGGCTGGCCGGGGAACAGGGAGGCGACGTGGCCGTCCTCGCCCAGCCCCAGCAGGACCAGGTCCAGGCCGTCCTGGAAGTCCGCGCACAGCCGGGCGCACACCCGCAGCGCGGCCTGGCCGGGGTCCTCGCCGTCCAGGTAGAGCGGCAGTTCCAGCCCGGGCGGGTCGCGCGGATCCAGGTGGCCCTCCCGGTAGGCGGCGCCGCGGTTGGACTGGAGGTCGGCGGCGGCGACGCAGCGCTCGTCCGCCCAGGTGAGCGCCAGACGGCCCCAGACCCCGGCGGGCAGGGACCTGCGCAGCCGCCCCGCCAGGCCCAGGGTCGAGCCCCCGGACACCGCCAGCCGCGCCCGGCCCTGCCGGGCGTCCCGTTCGACCAGGATGCGCCCGGCCAGCTCGGCGGCGGCGCCCAGGGGGTCCCGGCCGACCCGGAAGCTAGCCATGGGACCAGCCGCCTTCACAGCCCTGGAACAGGCCGTCCGCCTCCGGCGGGCCCCAGCCGCCGGGTGCGTAGTCCAGCAGCGGCGGTCCGCCGGGGGCGGACCAGCTGGCCCGAACCGCGTCGGTGAAGCGCCAGCAGGCCTCCACTTCATCGGCCCGCAGGAACAGCGTGGGATCGCCCAGGATCGCGTCGAGCAACAGGCGCTGGTAGGCCGGGGTGGTGGCCGGCCCGAACCGGTCCCGGTAGTCGAAGGCCAGCTGCGCCGGGACCATCGACATGCCGTTGCCCGGCTCCTTGACGCTGAAGGAGAGCGTCAGGGCCTCCCGGGGCTGGATGCTGATGGTCAGCACGTTGGGCCGCAGCCGGCAGGCCGTGCCGGCCAGGGCATGGACCTCGGCGAGCTCGATGGGCGGCGTGCGGAACTGCACCTTCACCTCCGTGAAGCGCTTGGCCAACCGCTTGCCGTGCCGGAGCAGGAAGGGCACCCCGCTCCAGCGCCAGTTCTGGATCTCCGCCCGCACGGCCACGAAAGTCTCGGTGCTGGAGTCCGCCGGGGCGCCTTCGTCCAGGTAGCCGGGCACCGGCCGGCCGTCCAGCTCCCCCGCGCGGTAACGCCCGCGCACGCTCAGGCCGTCGTGGAAGCGCAGGCTCTTCAGCAAGGCCACCTTCTGGCCGCGCACCTCCTCGGGGTCCAGCGAGGACGGGGGCTCCATGGCGGTCATCGCCAGCACCTGCAGCATGTGGTTCTGCACCATGTCGTTCAGGGCGCCGGCGGCGTCGTAGTAGCCCATGCGGCCCGGCTCCACTCCGGCCGACTCGGCCACGGTGATCTGCACCAGCTCCACGTGCCGGCGGTTCCAGACCGGCTCGAAGACGGTGTTGTTGAAGCGGAAGGCGAACAGGTTCTGCACCGTCTCCTTGCCCAGGTAGTGGTCGATCCGGTAGATCTGCTCCTCCCGCAGGAGGCCCAGGAGGTGCTGGTTGAGGACCCGGGCCGTGGCCAGGTCGCGCCCGAACGGCTTCTCCAGCACCACCCGGCGCCAGGGGCCGTCCGCGCCGACCGCCAGCAGCCCGGCGCTGGCCAGGTTGTCCACCGCTGGCCGGAACAGGCCGGGCGCCAAGGAAAAGTAGAACAGCCGCCCGGCCTGGGCGCCGCCGGACAGGGCATCCAGCCGCGCGGCCAGGGCGCGCGCGTCCTCGATGCGGGTGACGTCCCCGGACTGGTAGTGGACGCGCTGGGCGAAGGCGGCGAACTCCGCCTGCCCTTCCGGCGGCTGAAGGGCCTGCAGCTCGGTCCGGAACTCGCTGTCGGTGAAAGGCCGGCGGGCCACGCCCACCAGCTGGAAACCCTCCGCCGGCTCGCTTCGGCCCGCCAGGCCGGCCAGGGCAGGTACCAGCTTGCGCGCGGTGAGGTCGCCGCTGGCACCGAGGATGATGATCTGCACCGGGGCGCCCATGGCGGTCACGCTCCTGTCCACGGCGCATGCAAGCTGCCGGGCCGGTCCGGACCCAGCAGCAGGTTGCGGCCCATGGCCCCCAGCCCTGCCATGCCCAATTCCGCTTCGCTCATGCCGTCCCCCTTTTCCGCGCCCAGCCGCAGTAGCCTACCCGCTGGGAGCGGGTGAATTCGAACTGGAACCGGTCGCTCACCCGGGCCGTCACCAGCAGCTGCAGGAAGGCCCAGGTGAACACCCGCGGCCGCACCCCTCGCACCTCGCCCACGTCCAGGCCGTGCCGGGCGCAGATCTCCGCCAGTTCCGCCGGCTTCAGGAACAGGTGGTAGACGTGCATGTGCCGGGGCGCATTCTTCACCGTCCATTCCACCCCCTTGACGGCGATGAGCCAGGCCGCCGGGGTCCGGTTGAAGGTGTGGAAGAACAGGCGGCCGCCGGGCTTGAGCACGCGGGCCCCCTCGCCGATGACGGCATCCCGGTCGTCGATGTGCTCGAGGAAATCCATCATGGCCACGACGTCGAACTGGGCGTCGGGCAAGGCCAGGGACCGGGCGTCCTGGACCAGGTAGCGCACGGTGCCGGTGTCGTCGTGGCGCCGGGCCACCTCCAGGCTGTCCCGGGACAGGTCGACGCCGGTGACCGCGTGGCCGGCCCGCGCCATGGGATTGGCCATGAGGCCGGCGCCGCAGGCCACGTCCAGGATGGCCAGGGGCCGTTCGCCGAAGGCGGCCTTGAACTCGTCCAGCGCCCAGGCGGTGCGCAGCCGGGTTTCGGCCCGGAGCAGGGCGACCGGGTTGTCCCGGGCCTGGTACCAGCGCTCCCCCAGCTCGTCGTAGATGCTGTTGTCGATGGCCGCCCGGACCGCGACCCCCCGGCCGAAGGCCGCCTGCAAGGCCATGAAGCCGGCCGCCAGCAGGACCTGGACCAGCAGCATGGCCCGGACCATCGCCGCCGGCAGGCCCGCCAGGCCGAGCCAGAGCAGGGCCGCGGCGATCAGCACGACCGGGTGCAGGATGAACTGCACCGCGTGCAGCCACTGCTCGCCGCCGGAACACAGGCGCTTGTGCACCAGCTCGTCCTTGGTGACCAGCAGGCAGGAGCCCGCCGCCAGCAGCGCGTAGAGCCGGAGGTGCGCCGGCCCTGGCGGCAGCGTCAGAAGGACCGCCAGGCAGCCCAGGAACACCAGGGTGTCCAGCATGTGCCCAAGCCATTCCCATGTGGGCACCTGGCGCCGGCGGTGGAAGCCGAACTCGTCCACGGCCATGGCCAGCCCCTGCAGGGCGAACGGCAGCAACCACACGGCCGCGCCGTTCATCGCTTGCGCAGCAGGGCGCCGGAGAGGGTCAGCCCAGGCCCGAAGGCCAGGGAGACGATCAGCCGCCCCGCTGCCACCGCCGGGTCCGCCAGCATGGCCTGCCACACGTGGGGCAGGGTCGCGGAGGACATGTTGCCGTGGTTCCTGAGGATGGCGTTGCTGGCCTGGACCTGCTCCGGGCCCAGGCCCAGGAGCTCGGCGATCTCGTCGATGATGCGCGGACCGCCGGGATGGATGGCGAACAGGGCGCGCTCCGCCAGCTGGCGCGCGTCCAGGCCCTGGCCGGCCCCGAGCCGGTCCAGGAACGGCCCCAGGCCGGCGCGGATGTACTCCGGGACCTGGCGCGAAAGGGTCATCTGCATGCCGAACGGGGAGACCATCCAGGTCATGGCGTCCTCGGTGCCCGGCACCAGCTCCTCGCGGGCGTCCACCAGCTCCAGGCCCGCCCGTGCCCCCTCCGGGCGGGAGGCGCGGTAGCGGATCAGCCCGTCGGCGAACAGGGTCTGCACCACCAGCTGCTCCGGCTGGTGCTGGCTGGGGTCCAGGTGCAGGGAGCACAGCTCGGTGTGGACGATGTCCACCCGCTCCTTGCCCCGCTCCAGCAAGCCGGCCGCCAGGCGGATCGCCGGCAGCGCGGCGTAGCAGCCCATGTGGTAGGCGTGCAGGACCTCGGTGGCGCGGCCCCAGTCCCGCCCGGCCACCAGCCGCTGGGCCGCGCTGGGCGCCACGTAGCCGGTGCAGGTGACGTGGATGAGCGCGCCGGGCGGGTCGGCCTCCTCCATGTAGAACCGGTCCAAGGCGGCGCCCGTGACCTCCCGGAAGAACCGGTTGCGCTCGTCGCAGGGCTTCCCGGCCGGGAACCGGTCCAGCTGGAAGATCCGCATCCGGCCCCAGTCGGTATGGGAGAAGTCGTCCAGGACCGAGTAGCGCCGGCTGATCCGGTCGGTTGAGCAGCCGAAGCGCAGCACCAGCCGGCGCAGCTTCCGGACGATCTCATCCCGTTCCTCCCGGGAGTCCGGCCGCCGGAGGGTGATCTCCGCCTGGGCGTGGGCGGCGGCGATCCACTCCAGGACCGCGCCCTGCTCCGCGTGGTGCTTGGGCCTCTGGCTTTGGAAATCGTGAAGAAAGATCGGAGCTCGCGTCATCATCCTGCCTGTCGGACCCCCGAAGGGGCGCAGGGAGATGGTAGGCGATCCGGGCTATCTTGCGCGAGTCAAATTTGCCGCATTTTTCACACTGGCCTCCAGAGGAGGCTTGGGGGACGCGACCCCCGCCCATCGCCGGTCGCGCATCAGGCTGGAGAAGGCCGAGCCCGCGATGACCAGCGCTCCCCCCAGCACGCTGACCAGGGTGATCCGCTCCGGGCGCAGGAGGTTCGGGGTCCAGTGATGGACCCAGGCCACGGACAGCACGGTGATGATGGGCGAGATGGTGCAGAGGGACGCCACCCGGGACGCCTCCCAGTGCACGAAGGCCTCGGCGTAGGCGAGGTAGGCGACCACGGTGGCCATCATGCAGTAGCCTGCCGCCGCCAGGTGCACCCGGTCCAGGGCGCGGAACGCGGAAACGTGCGCGGCCGGCAGGAGCAACGCGGCCAGGGTCACATAGACGAAGCCGTTGATCTGGACGGAGGACAGGTGCTTCAGCAGCTGCTTCTGGGCCAGGGCGAAGCCAGGCCAGAGCAGGCACGCCAGCAGCACCATCCCGGCGCCCAGGACGTAGTGCTGCGCCCCGGCGCGGAGGGTGCCGTCCCACTGGTCGCGGAAGAACAGCGCCAGGCCGCCGACAACGCCCGCCAATCCAGCCCATTGCCAACGATTGAACCGCTCCCGGAACACCAGGACGGCGCCCAGGGCCACCAGGGGGTGGGAAAGCTGCGAGAACAGCTGGTAGCTGGCCGGGGTGCACCACTTGAGACCAAGGATGGAGAACACGAAATTGCCCAGCAGGGACAAGGTGGCGATGGCCAGAAGCAGCCAGGCCCCGGCCGGTTGGCGGCGGAAGGCGCGCACGTCCCCGCGCCAGGCCAGCCAGCCCCCCACGGCCAGTCCGGCGAAGGCGAACCGGCCCCAGACCAGGGTCATGGGATCGATCTGCTCCAGAGCGATCTTGATGGCTACGGGCTGGGTCGCCCACAGCAGGACGGTGAGCAGGGTCAGGGGCAGGCCGAGCAGCCAGCGGCCGGAGGAGTGGTGCAGTTCCATGGGGACCTTATGAATGATATGAATCAGCCTAGCGTGATGAGGCTCGATCCAGCTAATAACTGCACATGGCCACGGCCGGGCCCAGTGGGGCGTTGCAATCCTTCACGGCCTGCCAGCGGCCCTCGGCAGTCATGAACAGCGGGGAGAGATGCGGAAAACCCATAAGATTTTCCAAGGGTATTTGGGAAACCCGGCGGAGTTTTCCATGGCCCCGGCGGCTCACCCCGGCAGGTGGGTCGGCGCCTGGAATCAGGCCGCCCTTTGTTTCGAAGTCGTTGACACGTTCGGACGCAGGACCTAACTTCTTCGTGCTCGTTCCTTGGAAGATGAGGTCGGGCTTTGGTTGGGAGGCGGATACCCAAGATTGCGATGTAAATGCTGTGGAGCAAAAGGCCATTGACGGTGCCAGCAGGCATCAGGCGGAACCCGATGCAGTCAGGAAAAGCATTCGTGATGGGAAATCGTTATTTCCCAAGCGGGTCACCCTCTCGGCCTTGAATGCATCTGAAGGAACAGAGAAGCAGATCATGGCTGGGGCACCTGGAAACGAACCATTCTCCGAAGGATTGGGCCAGAAGGCCATCAACACCATTCGATTCCTGGCCGTGGACGCGGTCCAGAAGGCCAACAGCGGCCACCCAGGCCTGCCCATGGGCGCCGCTGCCATGGCCTATGTACTATGGACGCGCTTCCTGCGGCACAATCCAGTCAACCCCCAGTGGTTCAACCGGGACCGCTTCGTCCTGTCGGCGGGGCACGGTTCCATGCTGCTGTACGCGCTGCTGCACCTGACCGGCTATGATCTGCCCCTGGAGCAGCTCCAGCAATTCCGCCAGTGGGGAAGCATCACGCCAGGCCACCCGGAACGTGGCCTGACGCCGGGCGTGGAAACCACCACGGGCCCGCTCGGCCAGGGCTTCGGCAACGGGGTGGGCCTGGCCATGGCCGAAGCGCATCTCGCCGCCCGCTACAACCGCCCGGGCTTCGACCTGATCAACCACTTCACCTACGGACTGGTGAGTGACGGGGACCTGATGGAGGGGGTAGCCGCCGAAGCCGCCTCCCTGGCCGGGCATCTCAAGCTCGGCAAGCTGATCTATCTCTACGACGACAACCGCATCACGCTGGCCGCTTCGACGCAGGTCTCCTTCACCGAGGACCGGGCCCAGCGGTTCGCGGCCTACGGCTGGCACACGGTGTCCCTGGATGACGGGAATGACCTGGAAGCCGTCGACCGGGCCCTTCGCGCGGCCCGGGAAGAAACCGGGCGGCCATCGCTGATCCTGGTGCGGAACCACATTGGCTATGGGTCGCCGAACAAGCAGGATACCTTTTCCGCCCACGGCTCGCCCCTGGGCGTGGAAGAGGTGAAGCTGGCGAAACAGAACCTGGGTTGGCCCCTCGAACCTCCCTTCTTCGTGCCCGCGGAGGTGGAGCGACATTTCAGGCAGGCCATCGACCTGGGGCGCCAGGCCGAGGCAGAATGGGAGGCGCAGCTGGCCCGCTACGAAACGGAATTCCCCACGGTTGCGCGGGAGCTTCGCCAGCTCATCGAGGGAGGCTTGCCGCCGGGTTGGGACTTGGACCTTCCACAGTTTCCGGCCGATCCCAAAGGCATGGCGACCCGAGTGGCCTCCGGAAAGACGCTTCAGGTCCTCGCCTCCCATCTCCCAAGCCTGCTGGGCGGGTCCGCCGACTTGAACCCTTCCACGGAAACCGAGCTGAAAAGGGCGGGCGATTTCCAGAGTCCCGACACGGCGGTGGGCGACCTGCAGGGATCCTCCGGCGGTGGCTGGAATTACGCCGGCCGCAACCTGGCGTTCGGCGTCCGGGAGCACGCCATGGGCGCCATCCTGAATGGCCTGGCGGCCCATGGCGGCCTTCGACCCTTCGGCGCCACCTTCCTGACCTTCTCCGATTACCTGCGGCCTTCGATCAGGCTTTCGGCCCTGATGGGCCTGCCGGTGGTCTACGTCTTCACCCACGACAGCATCGGCATGGGCGAGGACGGCCCGACCCACCAGTCGGTGGAGCAGATGGCCAGCCTGCGGGCCATCCCTGGCCTGACGGTGATTCGCCCGGCGGATGCCAACGAGACCACCGTGGCCTGGCGGGTGGCCATGGAAGCTCGTGACCATCCGGTGGCCCTGGTCCTGACCCGCCAGAATGTGCCGACCCTCGACCGGGGGCCGTTCGCGCCGGCGGAAGGCCTCCGTCGCGGGGCCTACATCCTGTCCGATCCGCCCCGGGGGGAACCGCGCCTGATCCTCATCGCCAGCGGATCGGAAGTCGGCCTGATCGTGGCCGCGGGCCAGGAGCTGCAGGCGAAGGACATCCCCGTGCGCCTGGTGTCCATGCCGAGCTGGGAATTGTTCGAGGCCCAATCCCAGGCCTATCGCGACCTGGTACTGCCGCCGTCCGTGCCCGCCCGGCTTGCGGTCGAGGCGGGAGTCACCCAGGGCTGGCACCGCTTCGTCGGGGACCGGGGCGGCGTGGTCGGCGTGGACCGCTTCGGCGCCTCGGCCCCAGGGCCGGTCGTTCTGCGCGAATTCGGGTTCAGCCCGGCGAAGGTCTGCCAGCGGGCTCTGGCCCTGCTGGAACGGAAAGGCGTCTGATCCCATGATCCCTTCGGCCGGGATGCCCAAGCGCGTCGGGATCGCCTCCGATCACGGCGGCCATGAGCTGAAGCAGCAGCTGGCCGGAAGGCTGCGGGAGTCCGGCTGGGAGGTCGTCGACTTCGGTGACCGGCAGCTGGTTCCGGACGATGATTATCCGGATTTTGTCGTGCCTCTCGCCCGCGCTGTCGCCGGGGGGGACGTTCATCGCGGCGTGGCCATCTGCGGCAGCGGCGTCGGCGCCTGCGTCGCCGCGAACAAGGTCCCGGGGGCCCGAGCCTGCCTGATCCAGGACATGTTCTCCGCACACCAGGGGGTCGAGGACGACGACCTGAACCTGATCTGCCTGGGCGGCCTCGTGGTCGGCCCTGGCCTCGCCTGGGAACTCGTCGACACGTTCCTCGCCGCACGCTTCAGCGGCGCCGAGCGCCACCGCCGCCGCCTGGACAAGGTGGCCAGGCTGGAAGGCCGAAAGGGGGACCCATGAGCACCAACCCGCTGAAGACCCTGGCGACCCTCGGCCAGTCCATCTGGCTGGACTACATCCGCAGGGATCTCATCGCCGGCGGGGAACTTCGCCGCTTGATCGAGGAAGACGGCCTCCAGGGCATGACCTCGAATCCTGCCATCTTCGAGAAGGCGATCGTGGGGAGCCAGGACTATGACCGCGAGATCCAGGCCCTGGCCCAGGCGGGCAGGAGCGTCCAGGAGATCTACGAAACCCTCAGCCAGCAGGATGTGCGCAGCGCGGCGGATGTCTTCCGGCCCCTCCATGACCGGACCGGGGGCCGGGACGGCTTCGTCAGCCTGGAGGTCAATCCCCACCTGGCCCGCGACACTCAGGGAACCCTGGCGGAGGCCCGCAGGTTGTGGCGTGCCCTGGACCGGCCCAACGTCCTCATCAAGGTTCCCGGGACCGCCGAGGGCCTGCCGGTCATCACGCGGCTCATCAGCGAAGGGATCAATGTCAATGTCACCCTGCTGTTCGGACTGCCGCGCTACCGGGAGGTGGCCGAGGCCTATGTGGCCGGCATCGAAGCGCGGCTGGGCCAGGGGCAGGACGTGTCGCGCATCGCCTCGGTGGCCAGTTTCTTCGTGAGCCGCATCGACGCTCTGGTGGATCCCCTGCTTGATAAAAAGATCATCGCAGGGGGCAGCGGGGGTGGTCGCGCGAAACAGGCCCTGGGACAGGTGGCCGTCGCCAGCGCCAAGATGGCCTACCAGAGCTTCAAGGAAATCTTCAACGGCGAACGGTTCCAAAGATCTGCCCGGAAGGGAGCACGACCGCAGCGCCTTCTCTGGGCCAGCACGGGCACCAAGAATCCGGCCTACAGCGATGTCAAATACATCGAATCACTCATTGCCCCGGACACCGTGAACACGGTCCCGGTCGAAACCCTGGATGCCTACCGCGACCATGGCGTCCCGGAAGTCCGCATCGAGCGGGAGGTCCCGGCTGCCTCCGCCATCCTTCAGAGCCTGGGGGAACTCGGCATCGACCTCGATGCCTTGACCCGGCAGCTCGAGGCTGAGGGCGTCGAGAAATTCAACCAGCCCTTCGACAAGCTGCTGTCTGCCCTGGCCCTGCGATCCCCGCAGGGCCGGGGATGACCCTGGGGGCGAAGCGATCGTCCCATCGTCCACCTGCTCCGAACCGTGACCCTTCAAAGGCGATCCCATGAAAGGAACGAGCCAGATCACCACCCTGTTCGTGGACATCGGCGGCGTCCTGCTCACCGATGGCTGGGGCTCCGAGTCCCGCTCAGCGGCAGCGGCGGCCTTCGGCCTGGATCCGATGGAGATGGAGATTCGGCATCACCAGGCCTTCGGCACCCACGAGGTAGGCAAGCTCAGCCTGAGGGAATACCTGGAGCGGGTGGTCTTCCAAGAGGAGCGGCCGTTCACCCCGGATCAGTTCACTCGCTTCATGTTCGAGCAGTCCAGACCTTATCCCCAGATGATCGGCCTGGTCCGGGGGCTCAAGGAGAAGTACGGCCTGAAAGTCATCGTGGTCAGCAACGAGGGGCGGGAATTGAACGCCCATCGCATCCGCACGTTCAGGCTGGACGAGTTCGTGGACGCCTTCATCTCCTCCTGCTATGTCCACCTCCGGAAGCCCGACCCCGACATCTTCCGGCTCGCCCTGGACATCACCCAGGCCCCGGCCGCGCAGGTGCTCTACCTCGAAAACACGCCCATGTTCGTCCGCATCGCGGAAGACCTGGGGATCCGGAGCCTCCTGCACACGGATGTCACCACGACCCGGAACGCATTGGCTGCGATCGGACTGCAACTGGACGGGCCCACCCCTTGATCCCAGCACCGCCAGGCCAAGAAGGCAGCATGAACTCTGCCGGCTTCCCCTTCGCCCCGGGCTGGCCAGGCATCACGCCGCGCTGGACATCCAGTGCCAAGCGCGGGGTGGGCACCTCGCTGCGCCCGGAAGGCCGAGTCTGGTTCACCCTCAGCCACGGCATCCTGAACGAGGTCTACTACCCGCGCATCGACCAGGCCTGCACGCGCGACCTGGGATTGATCGTGACGGACGGGAAGGGGTTCATGTCCGAGGAGAAGCGTCACACTCGGCATGAGATCGCCCCCGTGGCCGACGGCGTGCCGGCCTTCCGCCTGGTGAACACCTGCCTGGAAGGCCGGTACCGCATCGACAAGGAGATCCTGGCCGACCCGAACCGGGAGGTCCTGCTGCAGCGGATCTGCTTCACCCCGCTCAAGGGCGCCCTGTCCGACTACTCCCTGTTCGCGCTGCTGGCCCCGCACCTGGGCAATGCCGGCGGGGGGAACACGGCCTGGGTGGGCGATGTCAAGGGGCGGCCCATGCTGTTCGCCGAGAGGGACGGCACGGCCCTGGCGTTGGCCTGCTCGGCGGATTGGCTCCGTCGTTCGGCGGGTTTTGCCGGCGTCTCGGATGGCTGGCAGGACCTAAACCTCCACAACCGGTTGGAGTGGAGTTACGCACGGGCGGAGAACGGGAACGTCGCCCTGACCGGAGAGATCGATCTCGTGGCTTCCGGAGGCCGGTTCCTGCTCGCCCTCGGGTTCGGGCGGACCTTCACGGAAGCCGCGCATCGGGCCGCGGCGAGCCTGTGGGACGGGTTCGAACAGGCGGCTCTGGACTATGGCCGCGACTGGAAGGGGTGGCAGCGGTCCTTGCTGTCCCTGGAGAGCACGAGGGCCGGTGGGCGCGACCTGTACCGGGTTTCCACCGCCGTCCTGCGCACCCATCAGTCGTCACCGGCTCTCGGCGGCCTCATCGCCAGCCTCTCCATTCCATGGGGTTTCTCCAAAGGCGATGGCGACCTCGGCGGCTATCACCTGGTCTGGCCCCGGGACCTGGTCGAGAGCGCCGGGGGGCTGCTGGCCGCCGGCGCTCACCATGCCGGCCGCCGTGTGCTCCGCTACCTCGCCCTCACCCAGGAGGCCGATGGCCATTGGCCGCAGAACATGTGGCTCGACGGCAGGCCTTACTGGAACGGCATCCAGATGGACGAGACCAGCTTTCCCATCCTCCTGGTCGACCTCGCGAACCGGCTGGGCGCCTTGGACCCGTCCGACCTCGAGCTTCTGTGGCCCATGGTCCGGCGAGCCGCCGGGTTCCTGGCCCGGAACGGCCCCGTCACCCAGCAGGACCGCTGGGAAGAGGACCCCGGCTATTCGCCGTTCACGCTGGCCGTGGAAGTGGCGGCGCTGCTGTGCGCGGCCGACCTCGCCGACACGTTCGAGCCGGACCTCGCCAGCTACCTTCGCGAGACCGCCGACGCCTGGAATGCGGCGATCGAACGCTGGACGTACGTCACGGACACCGAGCTTTCCCGCCAGACCGGCGTCGCTGGCTACTACGTCCGCATCGCCCCCCCTGATGACGCCGATGCGGCTTCCCCGGCCACGGGCTTCGTGCCCATCAAGAACCGCCCGCCGGGGGAAAGCTGTGCGACGGCCGAGCAGATCGTAAGCCCGGACGCGCTGGCCCTGGTCCGGTTCGGACTCCGGGCTGCGGACGATCCCAGGATCGTGAACACCCTCCGGGTCATCGATGCCCTGCTCAAGGTGGATACGCCCGGCGGCCCCGTCTGGCGGCGCTACAACGGCGATGGCTACGGCGAGCACGAGGATGGAAGCCCGTTCGACGGCACCGGCACCGGGCGCCCCTGGCCCCTCCTGACCGCCGAGCGGGCGCACTACGAGCTGGCCGCAGGCCGGCTGGAAGCGGCGGAGGCGCTGACGGCGGCCTTCTCACGGTTCGCCAATGAAGGTGGGCTGCTGCCGGAACAGATCTGGGACGGGCCCGACCTTCCCGAGCGGGAACTGATCTTCGGCAAGCCCTCTGGTTCCGCCATGCCCCTGGTGTGGGCGCACGCTGAATACGTCAAACTCTGCCGTTCCCTGGCGGAGGGCCGGGTCTTCGACATGCCTCCCCAGACCGTCCAGCGCTACCAGGTCATGAAGGTGGGGTCCCCGCACGTTCCCTGGCGCTTCAACCACAAGTGCCAGAGGTTGCAGGCCGGCCGCTGCCTGCGGCTCGAGGTGCTCCAGCCGGCCCTCGTGCACTGGAGCTCCGATGGCTGGAGGACCGTGAGGGATACGGCGACCCGGGACACGGGGATCGGCCTGCACGTAGCCGATCTCCCCACGGAATCCGCCCCGGTGGGCGCCCGGGTGGATTTCACTTTCTTCTGGCCTGGCGCCCGCCGTTGGGAGGGCTGCGATTTCGCCACTTCGGTGGTTCCGGCCTCCCAATCAGAAGGAGGGATCGCTCGATGACCGACCTGGCACCCGCCGATGCATTCGTCTTCTTCGGGGCAACGGGGGACCTTGCCTACAAGAAGATCTTCCCGGCCCTCCAGGCGACGATCCGCCGTGGCCATCTGGACGTGCCCATCATCGGCGTGGCCCTGGCCGGCTGGGACCTCGACCGCCTCAAGGAACGGGCCCGCGCCAGCCTGGACGAGCACGGCGACGGGGGCGACCCGGACGCCTTGGCCAAGCTGCTGGGGCTCCTCCGCTACGTCGATGGGGACTACCACCAGCGATCCACTTTCGATGAACTCCGGCGCCAGCTCGAAGGTGCGTCCCATCCCATCCACTACCTGGCCATTCCTCCGAGCATGTTCCCGGTCGTCATCGACCACCTCGGCTCTTCGGGGTGCGCGAAGGATGCCCGGGTCATTGTCGAGAAGCCGTTCGGCCGGGACCTCGCCTCGGCGCAGGTCCTGAGCAGTACCATCCACACCGTGTTCGATGAGGAGAGGGTCTTCCGCATCGACCACTTCCTCGGCAAGGAGGCTGTCCAGAACCTCCTCGTCTTCCGCTTCGCCAACACCTTCCTGGAGCCCATCTGGAACCGTAACTACGTCGAGAGCGTGCAGATCACCATGGCTGAAGCCTTCGGCATCCAGGGCCGCGGCAGTTTCTACGAAGAAGCCGGCGCCATCCGTGACGTCATGCAGAACCACCTGATGCAGGTGGTGGGCTTCCTCGCCATGGAGCCGCCCGCCACCACCTACCGGGAATCGATCCGGGATGAGCTCGTCAAGGTGTTCCGCCAGGTCAAGCCCCTGGATCCGGCCGATGTGGTCCGGGGCCAGTTCCAGGGCTACCGCCAGGAGCCCGGGGTGGCTCCGGATTCGGACGTCGAGACGTTCGCGGCGCTGCGCCTGGAGGTCGATTCCTGGCGGTGGGAAGGCGTTCCCTTCTTCATGCGGGCGGGAAAGAACCTCCCGGTGACCGCCACCGAAGTCATGGTCAAGCTCAAGCGTCCTCCACTGACCAGGCTGGCCCTGGGCATCGGCAACTACATCCGGCTGCGTCTCAACCCGGAGCTGACCATCGCCCTGGGAGCCCGGGTCAAGAAGCCGGGAGAGGCCATGGTGGGCGAACCGACCGAATTGTCGCTCCTCCACCATTCGACCCAGGACGAGATGAGCGCCTACGAGCGCCTGCTGGGTGACGCGATGGCGGGGGATGGGACTCTTTTCACGCGGCAGGATGCCGTCGAGGCCGCCTGGGCCATCGTCGATCCCGTACTTGGAAGTGCCGCGCCTGTCCGTACCTATCCGCCCGGAACCTGGGGTCCCGCCGAGGCCGATGCCATGACCGCGGGGGTGGGCGGCTGGGCTGATCCGGAGGTGCCGGCATGAACATCCTCGCCATCGATGTGGGCGGTACGCACGTCAAGGTGCTGGCTTCGGACCGGACCGAGCCGCGCCGGTTCGTCTCCGGGCCTTCCCTGACGCCCACCCGGATGGTGGATCAGGTCAAGAGCCTGACCTCCGATTGGTCCTACGGGGCGATCTCCATCGGCTACCCGGGACTGGTGGTGCACGACCGGATCGCGGCCGAGCCGCACAACCTGGGCCGCGGCTGGGTAGGTTTCGACTTCAGCCAGGCCTTCGGCCTTCCCGTCAAGCTCCTCAACGACGCAGCCATGCAGGCCCTCGGCAGCTATGCAGGCGGCCGCATGCTGTTCCTGGGCTTGGGCACGGGTCTCGGCTCGGCCATGATCGCCGACGGTCATCTCCAGTCCATGGAACTGGCCCATTTGCCTTACCGTAAGGGCAGGACCTACGAGGACTACCTCGGGTCCGCCGGATTGCGGCGGCTGGGCGAGAAGAAATGGCGAAGACACGTGTGGGCAGTCGTCGACTGCTTCCGGACAGCGCTCGAGCCGGACACCATCGTCGTGGGCGGCGGCAACGCGGCACGGCTGACCGAACTGCCCCCGGGCGTCCGCCTTGGGCAGAATGAGAATGCTTTCATCGGCGGATTCCGGCTCTGGCAAGAGCCGTAGAGGGAGGATACCAACCATGAAACTGGGAATGATCGGTCTTGGCCGCATGGGTTCCAACATGGTGCGGCGGCTCGTGCAGGCTGGCCACGAATGCGTGGTCTTCGATCGTTCGACAGCAGCGGTCGATGCACTGGCCAAGGAGGGTGCGGCAGGTGCCGCATCCCTCGATGACCTGGTCGCCAAGCTGCCACAGCCGCGGGCCATCTGGCTGATGGTGCCAGCCGCCGTGGTGGATGCCGCCATCAACGACCTGGCCCCGCGCCTGGCCCCCGGCGACACCTTGATCGACGGCGGCAATTCCTACTACGTGGATGATATCCGTCGAGCGAAGCAGCTGGCCGCCAGCGGACTCCACTACCTCGACGTCGGCACGAGCGGCGGGGTGTTCGGCTTGAAGCGGGGCTACTGCCAGATGATCGGCGGCGAGGAGGAACCCGTGAACCGTCTCGAGCCCATTTTCGCGGCGCTCGCCCCCCCCATGGGGGCCGCCCCCCGTACCGCCGGGCGGGAGAAGAAGGGGGGCACCGCCGAACTCGGCTACCTCCATTGCGGGGGTGCCGGCGCGGGACACTTCGTGAAGATGGTCCACAACGGCATCGAGTACGGGCTCATGGCCGCCTACGCGGAGGGGCTGAACATCCTGCGTCATGCCAATGCGGGCACCAAGGCCAGGGCTGCCGATGCGGAGACCACACCCCTCCGGGATCCGGAGTTATATGCGTATGACTTCGACCTTGCCGACATTGCCGAGGTCTGGCGGCGCGGGAGCGTCGTTGCCTCCTGGCTTCTCGATCTGACCGCGCAGGAACTGCTGGCGCAGCCGGATCTGAAGGGCTTCGCAGGCCGAGTTTCCGACTCGGGCGAAGGTCGCTGGACGGTGAAGGCGGCCATCGACGAGTCGGTGCCGGCTCCGGTCCTCAGCGCCGCACTGTACCAGCGCTTTTCCTCACGCGGTGAAGCGGACGATGCGGACAAGCTGCTTTCAGCCATGCGCCAAGCATTCGGCGGCCACCTGGAGCAGCCGTGATGATCGAAGATCTGAATGAGCAGGAACGGGTTTCCCGGCCCGGTCAATGGTCGTAGGTCGAGGGAGGCTCAAGGAAGGTCACGTAATTCGACAGTTTCCGTGTGTAGTCGGACGGGGCGTGCAGGAACTGGACCCCGGTTTCGACGAATCCGGTGCCCGCGGCGTCCTGGTCGTGAACCCAGACCACCCTGGCCTGGACCGGGTCCTTGGGCAGGGCCGGGTGGATCAGTTCCAACCGGTCGAGCAGGGTCTCGGCGCTCAGCACGGCGCCCGGCTGGACGGGAACCTTGATGCGGCAGCCGTCCGGCCCAAGATCGGAGACCTGGACGATCGGGTAGGGTTGGCCCGCAACCTGGAACCGAGCTTTGCCCTGGGATTCCATGGAAACGCGGGAATGATGTCTGTTATCCATTGCACGCCCCTCTTTCAAACGGTTCAAGACAACGGGTGCGGAACTCCGCCGGAGGGCACGGCTGACCAACCGGCATCTCTTGGATGCTTTCCGGCACCCTTTGTTTCAAATGGGTCACGCTATCCACAGGTTCCGTGGACAGGGCCGGCGGGATGACCCTGGCCGAAGGGCCGGGGCGCCAGCGGGCGGGGACAGCCTGAAACCCGGCGGGAGCTGACCTCACTGGTAGGCATGGCGCGGCCGGTGCCGGCCAGGTCTGGAGGCGCCCATGGCTCGGTTCCGTTCCCCGCTGTTACTGGCTGCCATCCTCGCTGGGGCCCCGGTCCTGGCCCAGACCGTGGCCGGACAGCTGTTCAACCAGTCCGGAAGCCCGTGGGTACTGCGCCTGGGCCCAGCCCCGGCCGGCCGGGTCAACGCGCCTCTCATGGCCGGCCTGGACGGCGCCCTGCATCCGGAGCAGCTCACCCTGATGCAGAACCCGGGGGACACGGTGGCCATCCCCATGGACGCGATCCTGATCTTCTGGTTCCGGGACCCGCCGCAGTTCCAGGCCCATGACTTGGAGCAGGCGACCTTCGACCTGGAGGACCCGGTTGGCCAGACCGGGGCGGTGGGCGCCTATTGGCGCCGCCGGGGGGTCGACGGCCCCAGCGGCGCCGAATGGGTCGCCACCTACCCCAACCCGTACGGCCAGTTCCAGGCCGCAGCCTACTTGCCGTACCGGCTGCTGATCGTGCCGCCGTAGGGGTCAGCGGCGCGACGACACGGCGACGCACGCGGGCGTCCTATCCAGGAAGGCCCGCAAACCCGACAGATCGCCTCCGCTCCACCGGGTGGCCGCCTTGACTTCGATGGCGAGGACCTTCCGGCCTGGTTCGATCACGAAATCCACTTCCTGGCGCCCCTGCTCGTGCCAAAGGCCCATCTGCGCGTCAGGCTGATGGGCGTCCAGCAGGCTGGCCAGGTTCTGGGCCACATACGTCTCGAACAGGGCGCCGCGCAGCAGATCGTCGCGACCGGGTGCCAGGGTGGTGACGCCCGCCATGTGGGCCGCGAGCCCGCTGTCGGTGAAGAACAGCTTGGGGGTCTTCACCAGGCGGGAACTGCGGTTCTTCAGGAACGGCGGCAGCCGGCGGACCAGGAACGAAGCTTCCAGCAGATTGAGGTAGCGGCCCGCGGTCGCGGCGTTCAGCTTGGCATCCCGCGCCAGGGCGCTGGCGGCGACCACCTGCCCGGTGCGCAGGGCAGCCAGTTGCGCCAGGGTACGGAAGGCCACCAGATCGGCGATCTGGGATAACTGCCTGACGTCACGTTCGACGTAGGTCTGCACATGGCCGCGGAACCACTCGTCCACGCTGTCCGGGGGCCCAGGCAGGCGGGAGGCAGGCCGCCGCGCAGGACCTCCAGGTCCAGCACGGGATCGGCAGGGCTCGATGGCAGGCGGGGTGAGCGAAGGAATTCGATCAGGAAGGGTGGGCCGGCGGTGGCGCCCCGCTGCTCCCGCCGGGTCATCGGGTGCAGCGTGAAGTAGCCGGCGCGCCCCGCCAACGTTTCGGAGACGTGGCCGAGCAGGGCCGGATTGGCCGATCCGGAAAGGATGAAACGCCCTGATCCTGGGCGCTGGCGGCGGTGGTTGTCGCCGGCCGTGCCGGAACCTGCCGGCGGCAGCCGCCACCCCTGGAGGGCCACCCTGTCCGAGGCCTGGTTCATTCGGCGCTCCGATCCTCCTTCCTTCAATGGATCTTCCATGAAACCTCGATTCCTGCGCACGTCCACCCCGTGCCTCCTGCTCTCCGCCTGCTTCTGCGCCGTCCAGCCGCTGGCCGCCGGCAACGTCCAGGGCTGCGCCAAGGCCGTGGCTGCGGCGGCCGTCCTGTACCTGGCCGTCCAGCAGGGCGGGTTCGTCCCGGAAGCTCCGCTGCCGGCCGTGGAGGATCCCAGCCTGCACCAGCAGGAGTTGGCCTTCCTCCAGCAGCGCTACGCACGGGCGCTGAGGACCGGGGCCTTCACGGCGGCCCTGGACCGCACCCAGCGGCTGGACGCGCCGCCCGAGGATCCCCTGGCGGATTGGAAGTGCGTCTGGCAGGCAGAGCTCTTCAGTCCCGGGGAGTTCGGGACGGGGGACCGCTATGTGGCCTTCCGGGCCCACATCGACCGCCAGAAGGCCCTGTTCGCCACGCTGGCGGAAGCTTCAGCCCGGAAGGTGGCGGAACGCCAGCGGGCCCTTGATGAACTCTACCGGCTCTACTCCGTGCGGGCCGAGGGCCGGGACCTCGACACCGAACTGGAGAAGCAGCAGCTGGCCGTGAGGATGGCTCAGCTGCTGGACCGGCTCTACCAGCCCATCCACCGGCTGCTTCAGTGCGTGTGCTCCGGAGGCCTGACCGACCTGGACGCCATCCGGCGGCTGGACCAGGGAGTGCGGGTAACCGTCCAGGCCGTGGCGCCCAGGCTGGAGCGCGAGCAGACGCACAACCTGGTCCTGGCCAGGATCCTGGAACTGGAGCGGACCGTCGCCAGGCGCATGCTCCGGCTCCTGAAGGTCCAGCAAAGGAGATGCCTGGCGGCGACCTTCGAGGACCCGATCAGGACCCAGAAAATGGCGCTGCGGGACATGGGGCGGGAACTGGCGGAAGCCCGCGGGCGCGCCGCGGAGCTGGATGCCGCCATGACGGCGCTGCGCGACCTGGTGAGCTGGAGCCCTGGCACCAACCAGACCTGCCCCGGCAGCGAAGCCCCCGGCCGCCCCCAGGACGAGGAGATCGGCCCTGCGTAGCAGCCGTTGCGGATTCCATCCGCTGCGGCTGCACCCCCGGTGCGCGTCCTGCCGGTGGGCGGGCCCCTCTGCACATGGGCTTCAACCAAATGAAGTCATGCCCTGTCGGGGTCTGAATGTCGGTGTGCGAACGCCCCCAGGGCCGCGGCGGTCAGGGCGGCCAGTCCCCCCAGCGCCAGCCCCCAGCGCGCCCCGACCTCCTCAGCGAACCAGCCGACCATGGGGCCGCCGATGGTCGTGGACCCCAGGAACGCCACTGACCAGAGGGACATGACCCGGCCGCGCATGTGCGGCGCGCTCCCCAGTTGCAGAATGCTGTTGCCCAGGGAAGAGAAGTTGATGGAGCAGACGCCCACCGCCACCAGCGCGAGCCCCGACAGCGCCAGGGTGGGCATGAAGGCCGCGGCCAGGACGGCCAGCCCGAAAAACAGAGACGCGCTGACCAGCTTGGCGGGGGTGAAGCCCTTGCGGCTGGCAAAGAAGAGACCGCCGAAGGCCGCCCCGAGTCCCATGGACGAGGCCAGGAAGGCGTAGCTCCTGGCATCCCCGTGGAAGGTGGAGTGGGCGATCAGGGGCAGGCTGACTTGGAACTCGAACGTGAGCGTCCCGACAATCGCCATCATCAGCAGACTGGCGCTCAGCACCGGCGTGGCCAGCACGTACTTGAACCCATCCCGGATCTGGCCCCTGGCGCGCGGGACCGGCGCAGCAACGAGCAGCTCATCGGGGTTCATCATGGCCAGCATGGCCACCACCGCGCCGAACGAGACCCCGTTGATAATGAAGCAGGGCGCCAGCCCGACCGTGGCGATCAGCACCCCGGCCAGGGCCGGTCCGACGATGCGGGCCAGGTTGACCAGGATCGAATACAGCGTCAAGGCGTTCCGGACGTTCTCGGCGCCGACCAGCTCGATGTGGAAGGTCTGGCGGGTGGGGTTGTCGAAACAGTTGACCAATCCAAGGCAGGCCGCCAGGACGTAGACAATCCAGACCCGGATCAGGCCCGTCGCCACCAGGCCACCCAGCACCAGGGCCAGGACCCCGGAAAGGGACTGGGTCCAGAACAGGATCTTCCGCTTTGCGATTCTGTCGGTGACGACCCCGCCGTATGGACCGAGGAACAGGATCGGCAGGTACTGCAGCGCGGTGGCCAAGCCCAGGGCCTTGCCGGAGTGGGTCAGGTCCAGCACCAGCCAGGCCTGGGCCACCATCTGCATGAAGGTACCCGAGGTGGAGATGATCTGCCCGCAGTAGGTACAGGCGGTAGTTGCGGACGTATAGCGACGCGAAGGTCCCAAGGCGGAAACGGGCCGCAAGCGCGGCCAGCCGGGTGTTCATCGCGCACATCGCTTCCCCATCGTAAGCTGAGGGTACCATCGCCCCGGGGCAGGGCCAGCGTCGGGTGGTCCGGCAACATGTTGCCGCCGGCGCCCATCTGGATGGTCAAGGTCCGGGCAGCGACATGCCCCATCAACACAGCGGTGGCGGCGCAAATGATGCCCGGCATGCCGTGGTCCCGGTCGGGGGCAGGACTATCACTGCGGACGTGAAGGGTTGGCCAGATGCCTTCTTCTGGCGGCTCGATCCGGAAGAGGCCGGAACCGTGCCGACCCACATTAGTCCCCCAGCCGATACCGCTTGGGAGTTATGCCCATCCGTTTCTTGAAGTTGCGGGTAAAGGCGCTCTGGTCGTAGAACCCGCAGTCTACGGCGATTTCCGAAATGGGTTCTTCGGTGAAGCGCAGGAGATCGCAGGACTTCCGGATCCGCATCTTCATGAGCAGGTCGCGGGGCGTCGTGTTCAGGGTCTTCTGGAACAGTCGCTGGATCTTCCTGGCCGACAGGCCGGAAATCCTCGTGAGCTCACCCGGCTGGATGCTTTCCAGCGGGTGATCCTTGATGTAGTTGATCAGCTCGGAGAGTTTCCTGCCCTCGAAGAATCTTGGGTGGCTGGCGTCGAATTCCTGGATGACCCCCATGACGCCGATGGCCTTCCCCGTCTTCGAGATGATCGGGAATTTGGTCGTCATGTACCAGCCGGGCACCCCCTTGTCGTCGAGGAACAGCTCCACCTGCCGAATGAGGGGCTCCTTGCTCTTGGCGACCTGTTTGTCGTCCAACCGGTATTCCTCGGCCAGGCTCCTGGGCAGGAAGTCGAAGTCGGTCTTCCCGATCATGTCGTCGCTCTTGCTGAACCCGTAATGCCGCACCAGCTGCGGGTTGGCGAAGAGGATCCGCCCCTCCAGGTCCTTGGCGAAGAAGAAGACCGAATCGATGTAGTCGAAGAGCGCGTGGAACCCCGCGGCCGGGTCCATCGCCGCGAGAAGGACCTCCTTGATGGAGGCTGGAAACAGATCCTTCGGCCCGTCCATGAGCTATTGTTGCATAGGTCCGATCTGTCGCATATGTACTAACCTTGCGACGATCCGAACAATAAAGCCGCCTTTCCCGGGCCCAGAATAGCCTCGAATCACTTCTCTCGTCATGGCGAAAACATCTCCGGCGCCGAACCCCGGCCGCGGTCGGGCCGTCTCCGCCGCGAACCCGAAGGAGGGTAGGATGAGTGGGCGCGACAGGATAAATATCGCGATCGTAGGCCTGGAATTCGGGGCGGAATTCATCCCCATCTACCAGGCGCATCCCAAGTCCCGCATGAAGGCGATCTGCCAGCGGACGAAGCCCCATCTCGACAAGGTCGGGGACGCGTTCGGCGTAAGCTCCCGGTATTCCCACTACGAGGAGCTTCTGAAGGACCCCGAGATCGATGCCGTGCATATCAACACTCCGCCCTTCCTCCACGCCGAGCACGTCCTCGCCGGCCTCGAGGCGGGCAAGCACGTCGCCTGCACCATCCCCATGGCCCTGTCGGTGGAGGATTGCCGGAAGATCGTCGAGGCCTCGAGGAAGTCGGGCAAGAAGTACATGATGATGGAAACCGTCGTGTACAGCCGGGAATTCCTCTTCGTCAAGGAGCTTTACGAGCGGGGCGACCTCGGGCGCATCCAGTTCTACCGTTCCTCGCACCAGCAGGAAATGCTGGGGTGGCCCGCCTACTGGGAGGGCCTCCCGCCGATGTACAACGCCACCCACGCGATCTCTCCCACCCTCTCCCTCAGGAAGGACCAGGCGGAATGGGTCCAATGCGTCGGTTCGGGCAGGATCGCTCCGCGGATGGTGCCGAACTACGGATCGCCCTTCGCCATCGAGAGCGCCCATATCCAATTCAAGGATACCGACGTCTGCGCCGAGGTCACGCGATCCCTCTTCGAGACCGCGCGGCAGTACCGGGAGAGCTTCGATGTCTTCGGCTCGAAGAAATCCTTCGAGTGGACGCAGATCGAGGGGGAGAGGCACATCCTCCATTCCGGGGAGGTCCCCGAACGCATTGACATTCCGGATTACGGTTCCCGCCTGCCGCGGGAAATAAGCGCCTTCACCCGCGGCGGCGTGTACGACGCCGGGGACAACGCGCACCGGTCCTTCATCCAGGGCGGGGGCCACGGCGGATCCCATCCGCACCTGGTGCATGAGTTCCTTTCGGCCATCGACGAGGACCGGGATCCCTATCCGAACGCCAGGCAGGCGGCCAATATCACCTGCGCGGGAATCCTGTCCCATGCGTCGGCGATGTCCGGGGGAGCGAAGCTGTACCTGCCGGATTTCTCCATCTGGAAGTAGCGCCGCCGCAGAAGACTCCTGCCGGGGCTGATCGTGACGCAATTGTGCTAAAAATAAATCTTTCGGAGCAATACGGGTCGCGGGATTGGTCGTGGAATGGAAGACTGCGACCAAAAGATCGGGGAACTACTGGTTCGGATAACCTGGCTGTTCGAAAGACAGACAAAAGGAGGATCATGCAATGAAGAAAATTCTTGGTCTCGCTTTGGTTCTGCTCGCCGGCGCGGTAGCGTTCGCCGCCCCGCCCGCGAAGAAACTGACGATCGGGTTTGCCGGTTTCTTTACCGGGAACTCCTGGAACAACCAATGCTTCACGACGATCCAGAAGGCCGCGGCCCAGGACCCCGCGATCGGCAATCTGATCGTCGCCAACGCTGACGCGAACCTGGAGAAGCAGATCGCCCAGGTCAACGACATGATCGACAAGCACGTCGACGCCATCGTCTGCATGGCCGTCGCCGAGAGCGCCTGCAACCCGGTCCTCGAGGCCGCCGTCAAGGCCGGCATCCCGGTGGTCGTCTCGGACCACTATGTCACGTCGAAGAAGATGACCAGCCAGGTGTACGTCGACCAGATCCAGTGGGGACATGTGACCGCGCAGTGGCTCGTCGACAAGCTCGGACCCAAGGGCGGGAAGATCGTGGTGCTCAACGGCGTGGCGGGCAATACCGACAACAACGGACGCTGGGGCGGCGCGAAGCAGGTGTTCGACAAGCACCCCGAGATCAAGATCCTCGCGTCGGCCAACGCCGATTGGGACCAGGCGAAAGCCCAGCCCGTCGTGGCGAGCTGGCTGGCCGCCTACCCGCAGATCGACGGTGTCTGGTCCCAGGGCGGGGCGATGACCGCCGCCGCGATCATCGAGTTCCAGAAGGCCAATCGCAAGCTGGTCCCCATGGTCGGCGAGGCCTACAACGGCTTCATGAAGCTTTGGGTCAAGAACCAGCCCGACGGCTTCTCCTCCATCGCGCCGGTGCAGCCCAACTACGACGTCCAGATCGCCCTCGAACTGGCCAAGCGTGCTGCTAGCGGCAAGAAGGTGCCGGGCCGGATCGACATCCCGATGGTCCTCGTCAACGACAAGACGGTGAAGAGCGTGGTCCAGCAGGATATGCCGGATGATTACTGGCCCATCAACTGGCTACCCCAAAGCAAGATCGACGCGATCATCGCCCAGGCGAAGATGTAATAAAGTTCAGCGAGGGGCCGGCGGGCGATTCGCCGCCCGCCGGCCCCTTCTTCGTCCACGGGAAAAGGAAGCGACCGTGAGCTCTGCCTTGTTGGAAACGCTCGGCCTCGAGAAGTCCTACGGCGCGACGAGGGCGGCGCAGGACGTGAGCCTCGCCTTCGAGGCGGGCAAGGTGCACGCCCTCGTCGGCGAGAACGGCGCCGGCAAGAGCACGGTCATCAAGATGGTCACCGGGCTCGTGCGCCCTTCCGGAGGGCGCATCCTGTGGCGGGGCGGGGAGGTGAGCCTCCATGCCCCCCGCGACGCGAGGTCCCTGGGGATCGTGGCGGTGCAGCAGGAAATGACCCTCGTCGACACCCTGTCCGTGGCGCGGAACATCTGGCTGGGCCACGAACCCCTGGGCGCGATCGGGACCGTCGATCGCAGGCGCCTGGCGCTCGATTCGGAACGGCTCATCGCCTCCATGGGACTGTCCCTGGACCCGGAGAGGCTCGTGGAGGGCTTGAGCATCGCCGAGAAGCAGATGGTGGAGATCCTCAAGGCCCTCTCCCTCGAGCCGAGCCTCCTGGTGCTGGACGAGGCGACCTCCGCCCTCGGCGACCGGGAGGTGGAACTGCTGCACGCGATCGTCCGGAAGCTCCAGGCGGAAGGGCGGGCCATCGCCTTTGTCTCCCACCGGATGAAGGAGGTATTCCAGTTCTGCGATTATTGCAGCGTCATGAAGGACGGCCGTGTCGTATTCCAGGACGAAACCTCGAACCTCGACGAAAGGCGGGTCATCGAGAAGATGATCGGCCGGAACATGAGCCAGGGCTTTCCCGCCAAGAGGCCGATCCCCGATGCTGCCAAGGACCTCCTGCGCGTGGACCACCTTTCCATCAGGTCGGGGCTCCGGGACGTCAGCTTCAGGCTCAGGGCGGGGGAGATCCTCGGGATCGGCGGCCTGCAGGGGCACGGACAGGTCGAGCTGCTGGAATGCCTCTTCGGCCTTGCCCCGGCGACGAAGGGCACGATCGAGGTCGAGGGGAGGAGACTGTCGCTGCGGCGATCGAGCGATGCCCTCCGCGCGGGGATCGTCCTGGTGCCCGAGGACAGGAAGACCCAGGGACTCTTCATCGACAGGACGGTGGAGGAGAACTTGATCGCCTGCTCCTTCGGCGACTGCGCGCCCCTGGGTTTCATCTCCCGGAGCAAGGCCGGCGCCCTCGTCGCGAAGATCGTCTCCAGGATGAAGGTCAAGGCTCCCGACATCAAGGAACCGGTGCGCAGGCTCAGCGGCGGGAACCAGCAGAAGGTGGCCCTCGGCCGCTGGCTGCCTTCGGGCTTCAAGGTCCTGCTCCTGAGGGAGCCCACCCGCGGGATCGACGTCGGGACGAAATTCGAGATCTACGGGCTGCTCAGGGAGCTGGCCGACACCGGCGTCGGCATCATCATCTCCACCAGCGAGATCATCGAGCTGGTCGGACTCTCGGACCGGGTTCTCGTCATGCTCGAGAAAGGGATCTCCGCTGAACTGGCGCCGGGCGGGATCTCCGAGCGCACGATCGTCGCGGCCTCCTTCGGCCACTCCCTTGGAGAAAACCATGCAAGCTAGCCGCGCGCTGAGGCTAACGTCGCGGATACCCGTCGTCTTCGTGCCCGCCGCCATCTTCCTGGCCATCAATTTCGCCCTCAACCCGCGGATGCTCAGCCTGCGCGGGTTCAACAACCTCGCCCTCCAGACTGTCTCGCTCGGGCTCGTGGTCATGGCGCAGACCCTGGTGGTGATCGTGCGCGAGCTGGACATGTCGGTGGGTGCGGTCGTCAGCATGACCACCGTGCTGGTGGCGAGCACCATGGGCTCGCTGCACTTCCTCTCCATCCCCCTCGCGCTGCTGGTCGCCGGGCTCTTCGGCGCGTTGTCGGGGGCCATCGTCGCCTACGCGAGGATCCCGGGCATCGTCGTGACCCTGGCTTCGTCGATGATCATCGGGGGCCTTGCCCTCGTCATCATGCCCCAGGCCGGCGGGACGGTCGATGAGGCCTTCAGCGATTTCGTCAACGGGCAGCCTCTCCTCGTCCCCAATTCCTTCCTGGTCCTCCTTGCCGTCCTGCTGGTCTGGAGCTACGTCAAGGGCACCAGGCTCGGCACGGCCATCTACGCCACCGGCGGCAATCCCTTCAGCGCCTATGCTTCGGGACTGTCTGTCGCCCAGGCGAAGATCGCGGCCTACATCGGGAGCGCCCTCCTGGCCGCGGCCGCCGGCCTGGTGATCTGCGGCAAGACCATGACCGGGGACGCGACGATCGGGGATCCCTACACGCTCAGCTCCATCGCCGGGACGGTCCTGGGCGGGGCCAGCTTCATGGGCGGGGTCGGCACGATGGCCGGCGCCGTGGCCGGCGCCCTGATCATCGGGATCCTCATCCACGTTCTGTTCTTCCTCGGGCTCTCGAGCCACTACCAGTACATCGCGGAAGGCCTGATCCTCCTGGCCGCCGTGACCATCGGCGTGCTCGCGGAGAAGCGGGGGAAGAAATGAAGGCGGGCAGCCTCAGCCTCAAGGGCGAATCGCTGCGCTATCTCGTACCCTATCTCCTCTTCGCCTTCTGCTGGCTGGTCGTGGCCTCCGCCGTGCGCGGATACGGGACGCTCGACCACTTCCTCTATATCGTCCAGTTCGCGGGGATCCTCGGAATCGTCTCCGCCGGCCAGACCCTGGTCATCGTAGCGGGGGGCATCGACTTGTCGGTCGGCGCGCTGGTGACGCTCTCGGGCGTCATCACGACCCAGACGATGTACGCCAATCACCTTCCCTTCCCCGCGGCGGTGCTCTGCGGTCTTCTCGCCAGCCTCCTGTTCGGGGCCTTGAGCGGCGTAGGCGTCGGGTACATCAAGATTCCCCCGCTGATCATGACCCTCGTGTCGGCGACCATCGCCAAGGGAGCCTCCCTCCTCGTGACCGGCGGCGTGCCGCACGAGATGCGAGTCCCGGGCTTCCAGGATTGGGTCGTCAAGCCGGGAGCCCTCGGCATCAACGGCATCCTCCAGACCTGGATCGCGGTCTCCTTCCTCGTCGTGTTCCTGATGGGCTCGACGAGTCTCGGAAAGAAGCTGCAGTTCCTGGGATCGAGCCCCAAGGCGACCGTCTACGCGGGGTACAACCCCAAGACCTTGACGGTCGTCGTATTCACCGTTTCGGCCCTCCTCAGCGGGGCGACCGGCATCCTCCTCGTCGGCTTCACCGGGAACAGCTATCTGGGCATGGGCGATACCTATCAATTATCCACCCTCGCCGCCGTCGTCATGGGCGGGACCTCGATCCTCGGGGGTTCCGGCAGCTATGTCGGCACCATCGCGGGAGCCCTCCTTCTCACCCTGATAACCAGCGTGCTCACCCTTTTCAGCGTGTCCGGGGGCGGCCAGCTGGCCATTGAAGGCGCGATCATCCTCCTCCTCATGATCGCCTATGCCACGGCCACGAGGGTGCGCGACTGACCCTGCCGGGGCGTCCGCGTCCCGGTCCGCCTTGGCCCGCCGGGTATCAGGCGGCCACCACCTCCCTTAAGCCATGACCTTCTTCAGGAAGGCCAGGCCCTCCCGCGCCATTTCGTCCGGCGAAGGGAAGAGCGGACGCCATACGGACGCGGCGCGGGCGATCTCCACCACTTCGGTCGAGAAGGACTCTATGACCAGGGCGCCGTCGTAGCGTATCCGCTTCAGCGAGGCCGCGATCTCGGCCCAGGGGAGATGCCCCGTGCCCGGGGTTCCCCTGTCGTTCTCGTTGGCGTGCAGGTGGATCATTTGCGGACCCGCGGCCTCGATGGCGGCGCCCAGGTTCTTCTCTTCGATATTCGCGTGGAATGTGTCCATCATCAGCTTCATGCCCGGACTGTCGATCATCTGCAGGAGTTCCAGCGCCTGCGAGGTGAGGTTGATGAAGCTGGTTTCGAACCTGTTCAGGGGCTCCATGGCGAGGGTGACGCCCTTGTCCTCGGCATAGCGCGCGACCTCCTTCAGGTTGCGCGCGCAGCGCTCCAGTTCCCGTTTCCGCTGCTCGGGGCCGGCCTGCCAGGTGCGGCCGACGGCGGAATAATGCGGACCGGCGATCGTCGGGGCATTCATCGCGGCGGCGGCGTCCACGAGGTGCTTCAGGTAGGCGACGCCCGCCTTCTGCAGCGCCTCGTCCTCGTGGGCCGGGTCCCGCCCCGGGCCCATGACGCCAGATATGGAGCATTTCATGCCGCATCTCTCATAGGCTTCGCGCGCCTGCTTGTAGTCCACATCGCCCTCGGCCTCGATGGCGATTTCCATCACGTCGAAGCCGAAAGCCTTGGCCTTCTCCAGGAGGTGAAGGTCGCGGGTCCGGAAAGGCGAGACCCAGAGGAAGGTGTTTACCCCGAATTCGATCATGGCCGTGTCCTCATCAGCGCCTCCCATGGGGGTACCCCGGAAAACGGTGCGCAAAGCAGAATTTGAGTGATGCCGAAGGGTATCACGCCGGGGATAGCCGCAGCCATGCTGGGCGGCCTCGGGCGCGGGGTGGTGGCCACGGCCGGGTCGTGCGTCCTGGTGGTTTTCTTCGTCATGGGTCTGTTCCTCAACCTGGGCGCGGACCTCCATCGCCGCTACAAGCAGAAGGCCGCCGGCCACAGCTTCTTGAACACCCCGGCCTGCTGCCACCCCCATGTCTGCCACACGAGGGTCGTGCCGCTGGTGCTCAGGGCGTCTTTATGTTTGCATAATTCCCTTACGGTAAGGTTCTGGCTCAGGGCCAGCAGGATCATGTTCATCACCTTCCGGTTGGAGCCCCTTCTCGTTTCATGCCCCAGTTCCGGGGCTCGGTCCACCATGAGCTCCCACAGCCCATCGGGAAGGCCCATGCCGTCCATTTTCACCGGGCCGCGCGGGGACCGGCTTGAGGGCGGCTCTGGGGCAACCCGGCTGCGCAAGGCCGCAACCGCGGGCGCCGCGGGTGGTTCTTCCCCGGAATCCGCGTCCTCGACGAGGGCCGTGGGCTCCCCGGACCGGTGGCGCTTCCCGGCCGGCTGGGCCTTCGCGGGCCCCGGGTCCTCCACCCGGTCACGCTTGCCTGCCGCAGGCTTGGCCTCGCCCGGCTCAGCGATGGGCACAGCCTGGAACCGGCTGATCCACCCTTGCCGGGCTGGGTCGAAGACCAGTACCTCCAGCCGCGCCCACACCACCCGCCCCGAGAAGAACACCTGCGGCGGATTCTGCCCGGTCCCATCCACATGCTTGAAGTCGATGCCCTCCAGGTAGGAGAGCCTGGCGTGCTCGTCCGGACTGGACCGCCACTCCAGTTTCTGGGGCTTGCGGGTCACCTGTGCCAGCGGCATCGCCCCCAGGTCGGCCGGGTTCACCTCCTCCAGGACTCGCTCCTGGGTCACCCGCCTGCACTCCTCCGTTTCATAGAAGGGGACGGCCCGCAGGGCCTGGAAGCTGGCCGCCAGGAGCAGGGCATGGATCAGAGGTTGGCGTGAGGACATGTCGGCACCTTTGGCGGGTCCTGAAGGATCGCGACATCTGCCGGACCACCAGGCCATAGTTCAAAAGTGTATAAAGTTTTTATTAAGTTCCCGAACTGGAAGAATGCGAACCGAACGGCCGTTCCGATGGTCGCCCAGGGGCCGCCTGAACCCTTGGAATTCCGCATCCCCGAACCGAGTCACGTTGGTAGAAATTGGCAAGGTTGGCCCATACTCCATCGCGTCGAGGCATGCGGCAGGCGGCAGGCCAGGCTCGCGTCGGTGAGCTGCCTCCCGTCCAGTTCCAGGGTCCGCAGGGGGAGGCCCCGGAGCACCGCCAGCGCCTCGTCGGTGATCCCGCCGGCCTGGGTGCAATCCAGTTCCTTGAGGTTCCTCCTGGGCAGGGAGGCCAGCAGCTGCCCCCCCATCCTTCCGGGGTCCTCGTCGGTACGGATCTTCAGGACCACCAGGGTGCCCAGCGGCGCCAGGCCCGCGCCGAGCGCCCCCTCTTCCAGCTCCAGGGCCCGGGGCAGCAGGTGGCCCAGGGCCGCGTCCGGCACCCGGTTGTCCAGGTCCAGTTCAAGCACCCGCAGACGATCCGTCGCCAGGTGGGCCAGGCCCCCGCCATCCCAGGCCTGACCTCAATCGAGGCCCAGGGACAGGCTGCGCAGACACTGGGAGGCGAGCTGCGCGAGACCCCTGCTGGTGATGGGGCAATGGGTCAGCTTGAGTTCATCCAGGTGCAGCCGGTGGAGGTGGGCCAGCCCGGCCAGCAGGGGTCCCCAACGGACGTCCACCCACGCACAGCCGGACAGGTCCAGGCGCTCGACCTGGGCCCCGTGCCGTCCCAGGTAGATGGCCAGACCCCGGGGGTCCGTGACCCTCCGGGCGTCCAGCGCCAGATGCCGGGCCTTGTCCACGGCGCCCCGGGTCCCCTTCGAGGTGCGGCGGAGGGCCGCCTGGTCCTTGGGAGCCAGGAATTCCAGGATCCCCTGGACGTTCACTTCCGGCAGGGCTTCCAGCCGGACCCGGGCGGGCGCGGGCCGCGCCACTCCGGCCAGCGGTGCGGCCGCGCCCTCCACCGCCTCCGGACGCTGCCGCTTGGCCTCCTTTTCCGCACCAGGCCCGCCCTCGCCGGGCGGGACGGCCCCGGCGGGAACCGCCAGGAGCAGGCAAGCGAGGAGGCATCCCCGGAAGACCTCGGCCTTGAATCCTGCGAAAAAATCGACGGCCAAAGGTCGCCTCCGGGATGGGGAATTCTAAATAAATTGATTATACATCATGCCCCGCTCGCGTAAACCCGCCCCGGAGAAGGCAGGACCGACCGCCTCGAACTTGCGGATGATCATGGGTCCGGAGAAGACACCCGCGTTCCGGCAGGTCCAGGCCCCCGAACTCGAACCCGCCGGTCGAACGGTGGCGCGGGTCGAGGCTTTTAAATTCCCTATCCGCGGCTGCGCCAGGAGCAGGCCCGGCTGAAGCTGGCGGAGATCTTCTGAGGCCTTGCGGAGCGCCTATTTATAATTAAATTATAATGATCATGTGCCCCGTCCCCAAGCATTCCTTGGGTTCCCGGGCTCGCCACCGGACTGGAGGAGGGAGGTCGTGTGCCCCCTCCGGCCGGGCCATTCCCAAGGAGGCGTTCCCATGTCGATCCCCGCATTTTCCAAACGGGCCGTCCGGGCGGCCCTCCTGTGCTGCCTGGCCGGCCTCGGCCTGCGGGCGGCAAACCGCCCCTGCACGTGCCTCACCTACAACGTCTACGCCTTCCCCCCCAAGACCCGGGATGCCCTGAAGGCCCTCAGCGGCTTCTGGAACAAGATCAAGGGCAAAGAGGGCAATACGGACCTGGGCGGCAACTGCAACATGAGCATCCCCGACCGGCTCAAGCTGGACGGCGCGTTGTACGCCCAGTTCAAGCCCGACGTCATCGCCCTGCAGGAATGCTGGAAATCCGACAACCGGGACATGTTCATCAAGTCGCTGCCACCGGGCTACCACATCACCTTCAACCCGAACCTGGGCAGCGTCAACCCGGCCATGATGAACGACGGCCTGGTGTTCGCCACCCGGGGCGAACCGTTCTTCAAGGATTACATCGTCTTCACCGACCACATGGGCAACGAGGACATGGCCCAGAAAGGCGCCATCTTCATCGGCCTGGACAATTACCAGGGCACCTCCCCGGGGCACCCCGACCCGCCGCTGCTGCTCGTGACCAGTCACCTGAATGCGGGCGTGGATGACGATTTCATCACGGTGCAGTACAAGCAGTGCCAGCAGATCGCCGCCAAGATCAAGGACATCCAGGCCAAGGTGCCCAGGCTCAAGGACGCCCCCATCGTGATCATGGGCGACTTCAACCAGCCCTTCAGCCTGATGGAGGATGACGACAAGCAGGTCCTGATGGTCGACCGGTTCGCCCAGATGATCGAAGCGTTCAGGAATGCCGGCATCATGGTGACCGAGGAACAGCGCATCAGCCAGCTCGCCGCCCGGTACAACGTCAAGAAGATCGCCCGCATCTACCAGCTGAAGAACGCGGGGCTCATGTTGGACGTGGCCACCGGGGCAAGATCCCAGCTCGACAAGCCCAAGCTCCTGGGCGTGTTCAAGAACCAGCGCAGCGAATGGATGTACTTCCCCGATGCCACCGACGGGGATGGCTTCCAGGTCCTGGACCACGTCTTCGGCTACCGGGTCAGGTTCAGCAACTGGAGGACCCTGCGCAAAGAGACGTTGGCCGACAAGGGCGCCGCCCTGCCGATCGACAAAGACAAGGCCCTCAGTGACCACTCCGCGCAGATCTTCGATGTGGTGGCCTATTGAATCGGCACTCAAGAGGGGGAAGGGCATTCAAAGGCCTCAAACTTCTAATTACCAGCCCCTAAGGCAGCTCGGGTTTCCGGTTCAGCGCCACCAGCAGCTCCGGGCAGCGCTGCACCTCGTCAAGGATCACGGCGCCTTCCAGCAGGGATTCAGGATTGCTCCGCGCCGCCGCCAGGGTGGCGAAGTCATCGAGCGTGCGGTACCTGTGGTTCCGGGCAAGGCCCGGTTCGCTCTGGAGCAGGGTGCTCTTGCCGCTCTGGCGCAACCCGGAGAGCACCACCACCGGCAATTGCCGCAGCGCGCGTTCCAGCCTCGGGGTAAGTTCTCAGGGGAGGTACCCTGTCATAATGCCATGTAGGATAGTGTCATTTTGACAACAGGCCAAGCCGCGGAGCCGGGCGGGGTGACTTCAAAAAGATCATCCCTTCCGGCTCTTCTCCCACTGGGCCTGGAATTCGGAGCCAAGCATTTCCAGATCGACGTACACCAGGGAGCGCGTGTCACCCATGGGGACCTTCACGAAGCACTTCCGGTAGGGCCCATCCGACGAATACCAGTATTTCAATCGCTGTGGCTCAATGGGGATCCGGCCCTCCACGTCCTTGAGCTTGAACAGGCCTGACATCCGGAGGAGTTCATCCTTGGGGGTTTCCTCCCCATCCTTGTCGAAGTCCCTCCCCTTGACCTGGATGCGCTCCAGCAACCGGGGGCCGTCCTGTTTAGGTTTTGCCATGGAATGTCCTGGGTGGTCGGTGGAGAAAGATCGGGAAGCCAGGCGATCGGGGAACGAACAGCGAGCCAGCTGGGAGGAATCATAGTCCATGCGGAAGCCGTATGGAGAACACGAATTGATCAAGTCTTTCCGGCAAGCGTGCGCGAATCCGTTCCATCAACCAGCATTACGAAGGATCCCGGCTAGCAGCGCAGGGCCTGGAACGACCTCTCCGCGCGTGATGGCGCGGACCGTTCCTGCGATCGCCGAGTTGACCGGGGTCGGCAGCCCCTGTCGGTGGCCCAAGTCCACGACGTGGCCATTGATGAAATCGATCTCTGTCGGCTTGCCCTGTTCGAAGTCCTGGAGCATGGAGGCCTTGACATCCCCGTAGAAGCCCAGGATCCCGCCCAGCCAAGCCTCGAACGCCGGACCGGGTATGCTGCGCCTGTTCCATCCGGGGGGGACGGGCTCGACCACCATCCGTTCTGGCTGATCCCCGCTGGCCAGGGCCACGGAAAGGGCCTCGTCGTAGGTCCGGATGAATAGGTCCCGGCCTCCGGGAAGGGCGAGGAACTGGCGCATCGTGAGCCCAGCGATGGCGCCGAGGGTCGTCACGGAGCAGTTCAAGAGCAGCTTGGACCAGACAGCGCCCCGGAGGTTCCGGGTTACACGGATCTCGACCCCCGGGCCCAGTAACCCGGCAATCCTCGCGGTCCTTTCACTTTCACCTCCGGCCAGTTCGCCAATGAGCAGGTGTCCGGCATTGCGCTGCTCGTAGACACCCGGTGACTTCATGGTGGCGCCAAGGTTCGAGAGGCCGCCGACCACCCGGGAATCTGCGAGGCAGTCCGCGACCATCTGGGGCACGAAGCCGTTCTGGATTGGCAAAATCGCGCCATCCGCGGCGAGCATCCTGGGCAATGCCGATGCTGCGGCCAGCGCGTCCTGGGCCTTTGTGGCCAGGACGATCAAGTCGAACGGCACAGCGCCGACGTAGGCCTCCAAGGGCGCGACCATTGCTGCGGTGGCCGAGGCCTCCCCTCCCGCGCCCGTCACCCTGAGGCCGGCGGTCTTCAAACGGACCGCTGATTCGGCACTGCGAACCGCCAGATGGACCGAAATCCCGGCGGCCTGCAAGCGAGTGGCGATGACCCCACCCAACGCGCCTAGGCCGACGATCAGAATCCTCATGACAGTCTCCCTTGCCCGGGGCGGGCCATGCAGCCCAGCATGGGCTGGCCGATTGAAGCGGGCAACCTGGTAGGTTGTGACGCACAGACTACTGCCATGCAGGAAAGGAGGAAGCGTAGGGATGATGCCGGATTACAAAGCCGGGGTTCGCATCTCGTTCAAGCTCCCGGTATCCACTCCGAATCGGGTGGCATGAAAGATCCACGTTTCCTCTGTTTTTACTGGTCGGCTTGGGCAGCTCGATCACTTCGGTTTCTTCGGTCACCCGAGCCAGGGCTGGAACTCTGGGGGCCGCTCAGGGATCATGGGGAGTGAATCCAGCGGACCCTGGCCGGAGATTTGGGCAAGGCCACGGTGATCGTGTTCGATCCCGCAGGCGCCCAGGTCGCCGCCGGAGCGGGGGTGGCCGAGGCCAACGAGCCCGCCGCGGATGCCCCAGCCCTGCCCCTTTCCCCGGGTCCATCCGGTCTTGACGACCAGGAATCAGTTACACCGCTTGCTCTTTACCGACTTAGCCTGGAATTCTGCCCCGAGGGGATCCCTCGGCTCCTTCGGGCAGCGTGCCCATCAAAAACCCAACAATATCAATGTCATAGTAGGCCATTCGTCAATTCATAAATTTTTTCTTTGTATTGTAATTATTGAAATAATTTTAATTATATTGAAACGCCCTGGGGCGTGGGCGGGCCGTCGAACCGTAACAATCGTTTTTTCAGCCAGTTACTTACAACAAATCAGCCTGATACGGGAAATTTACGGCAAACCCAGTATCCGGATCCGTGGCAAGGAGCTACGTACCGGTTGACCGCTTGGCCCATCACCCGGCATCTTCACCGGCCTTGGCTGGATGCCTGGTTCAGCCCCTTCTCAGCCTCACTGAGCTTCACGAAGAGTTGCCTGAAGGTCGGCGCCTCGGAAAGAAACATCGGACGCATGGCCTCCAAGTCCCTGGCCAGTTCCTCGTGGCGGTGCTCGGCCGGCACCAGGTGAAAGGTGCCAGGGACGGCTGTTCCATAGTTAGCCCAACTGGAAGCGAAGAACCGGGATTTGTGCCGGATGACATCCTGGAGCACGTCCATGCGGGCCAGGGCTTTCGTGCGGCTGGGATGCCGCCACAGCGCCGCAACGTCCGTATAGTGGCGTGCCACCCGATCCTTGATGGCCTGATTGGCGGGGCGATGGTACTCCGCATGGAGATTGGTCGCCTTCTCCCAGAAGGACCTCTCCAGTTCAAGCGCCACCACCTGGACCCGGAAGTCGGGGAAGGCCTCACCCAGGACATCGGCCAGCATGGGCTGGATGACATGGTGCCCGGTGGGTTGCTGGCTGGTCAGGGAGCCCAGTTCCAGCTTCACCTGTTTGGTGATGTAGCCGCCCGCCTGCGGGAGGACCGAAGGATAGTTGAACCACAGGTTGGGTGTGCCAGCCACCGGATCGATCTCGAACCGGAGCCATGGCACAGGCGGAACCGCGGACCCCAGGATTTCGGTAACAGCAGCTTCCAAGGCCGGCTGGAACCGCTGGGCCACCAGGCGGGTTAGCTCCGCTTCCCTGGCCCCGGTGAACAGGCCGGCCTGGACCAGCAGGCGGAAATCCTCCTGGCAGACGTTAACCAACCGCACCTGCTCCGCCACGTTCAGGAAATGGATCCGGGCCACCTGGGTGCCCCTGAAGGCCCGGACGCTGGCCCAGCCAACGTCTGTCGGCGCATGCCTCTCCTGGTAGGCCAGGTTCAGGGCGGCCCGCAGGTTGTTCCAAATCCGGTTGGCGGTGCTCTTCCTGGAGCGCTTCTGGTCGGGGGTGACAGGCGCGGCCCTGGGCTTGCCCCGCCGACGCAGGCCTGATTCCGCCACCAGTTTCATCCAGCCTTCAATCCGCTTTCGGGTCAAGTGTTCCACCGCATCCCCGCCTAGGTAGGGCAGGACGTGGGCTTCGAAGTCCTTGCGTACCCGATCCACGTTGGCCATGCCGTGGCGATCCCGGTCGTCCAGGTAGTCCTCCACCGCATGGGCGACCGTGTAGACCCCTGTGCGGACCCGCTCGCCGGTGGCCTGGAAGAACGCAGTCTTGAACCACTCCCGGGCTGCATCCTGGGCCTGCTTCCAGTCCAGGACCATTTTGCCGTCAGCGTCGGAGATGTCGTCCGCGGCGCCAAGGGCCCTCTTGGCCCTGGCTGGATGGGCGGCCGGGTTGTAGTAGCGGGCGATCCACGTCCCACCGTTGGCGCCCTTGGCGTAGCCGAGGGCCCGGCCCTTCTCCAGGACCAGCCAGTAGGGTTCCTTCCGCGCCGGGAGGTTGGCCCGGTCCGTCCGGGTTCCCAGGTCTCCGCTGCTCTTGACCCTGGTCATGCTCCCCCCACCACGTCGGGCAAATTTCGGGCAAATGCGTGGGTGGAAATCATGGTTTGAAGTGATCAAGCATGCAATCGAAAAGCGACAACTCCAATGTTTTCAATGTGCATGTGAGTGCGGGATACTCCAATCCGTACAGTGAAACGCCCCGAGGCGGGGGCGTTTCGTGAAGGATGATTTGACGGGTAAAAAATTGGTGGGGTTTCTTTTGCGGGAGCCCTCAACAGGGTTGGGGGCTGGTTTGATAGATGGGACTAATGGTGGCGGGAAGCTCCTGGGTCCTGAAGCACACGAGGCGGTTCAGGAGGAGCACCTCAGGAGTCAGCATAACCCCTCCGGGCAGGGCCGGCAATGGTCGCTGGCCGGGGAAGCGGGGGTTGGATGAGTTTTTCGGAATTTTGTGGTGTGATGGGCGATGCCCCCGTTACCAGCCTTGTCCTCCTCGCGCCCGTTCCTGGCCCGGGCGGCGCTGTTGGGTTCGGCGGTGTGCTTCGGACTCATGGCGGTGCTGGCCCGGCTGCTGACTCGGCCGGAAATGGGGTTCACGCCGGGGCAATTGGCGGTGCTGCGCTTCGGGGTGGGGGTGGTGGTGTGCCTGGGGGCGTTCCGGGTCTGGCCGGGGCTGTATGCGCCCCGCAACCTCAAGATCCTGATCCTCAGGGGCATCAGCGGGGGGCTGGTGGTGGTGCTGTACTTCGATGCCCTGGCGCACATCCGGGCGGGGGAGGCGGGGCTCATCTACAACCTGTTCCCGGTGTTCGCTTCGCTCATGGCCCTGTACGTGTTCAAGGAACGGCCCACGGTGCACCTGTTCCTGGCGGTGCTGGCGGCCTCGGCGGGGGTGGTGCTGGTGCTGGGGCAGGGATCGCTGGTCTTCAGGGTGGGGCGCGGCGAACTGGCGGCCCTGGCGGCGGCGCTGTTCGCGGCGGCCAGCGCCATCGCCATCCGCCAGGCCCGGCCGGAGAACAACGCCACGGTGATCTTCTTCTTCTTCAGTCTGGTGGGGTTGCCGGTGGTGGCGCCGTTCGCCCTGGATCCCTGGCCAAGAGTCCCGCTGGCCTGGGCGGTGGGGGTGGTCATGAGCCTGGCCGCCCTGGGGGCCCAGGTGCTCATGGCCGAAGCCTACGGCACCCTCTCCATCACCGAGGCGGCCATCTGGCTGCAGTTGACGCCCATCGCCACCTACCTGCTGGCGCTGCCCCTGCTGGGGGAACCGGTCACGGCCTTCGGCCTGGCGGGGATCCTGCTCACGGTGGCGGGGGTGGCCTACGGCACTGCCTGGGGGAGCCGCAAGACTCCCTGACACTACCGGCCAGCCTCCCAACCGGCCGGGTCGGACTGGACCTTCTGGATCACCCGGTTGGCGTAATCCCTCAGGGTCAGTCCCCCTGGCCAGGTGGAGAACACGTTGCTGGCTTCGTTGGCCTGCCGGACGCTGTCCCGGTCGAAGGCGTCGTAATGGAAGGTCACGTCGAGGGCCTTGCCGGTGGCCTGGGAGAACAACCGGTAGGCCGCCTCCAGGGCCACCCGCTGCACCACCCAGATGGTGCGCCTGCTGTTGCCGTAGGCGCCGCAGCCCCAGTTGCCGGTGTGGATCACCAGGGGCTTGCCGTCCTGGTCCTGGGCCATGAGGGTGTCGTAGAAGGCCCGGGTGGCCAGCACCATGAGGTCCTGGATGGCCGCCAGGGTGTAGTGGTGGCCGGGGCCGCCGGGCTTGCGGCTGGGGCCGATGGGCTTGTGGCCGGGCTTGCGGATCGTGCTGCCCGGTTTATGGCTCCTGCCGCGGGGCTTGGGCCCACGGATTTCGATCCGGTGGTCGAATCCGCCTTGCTTCGGCCCGTGGCCGGTGCCGCCGCCCCCGGGGCCACGCTTGTAGTTCGGGGCGGCCATGGCCGGCATGTAGATGTCCACCGGGGTGGCCAGGGGGACCAGGTGCCTGGCCGGGTCGAAGGGTCCGGCGCCGAGCAGCTTCCTGCCATAGATCTCGTGGACGTGGGCCACTTCCAGGAAGCGCCGGAGCTTGATCACCACCGGCTGGGCATCGAGGCTGTCCAGCGGGACGTCCGGGCAGAAGCTGACGCCCTTGGCGCCGCGCGCTTTGAGGGCGGCCACCCAGGGCAGGAAATTGGTCTCCAGCATCAGGATCTCTTCCTGGACGAAGCCGCGGGTCATGACCCCGCCGCCGATCTGCCGGTTGGCGAAGTCCACGTAGGCCTCGCCGTCCCGGTAGGCATAAGGCTGCGCGCGCAGGTGGTAATGGATCGGCCCCAGGGCGGAATCCTGGTCCAGGTCCACCTGGGCCACCTGGGGCGGATGCGGCGCCTCCAGGCGGGTGCCCAGGATCTGGGCGGCAGTCAGGGTGCCGGGCCGGGCAATGGCGACCTTGGAGTTCTCCACCAGGGACCAGTGGTCCTGGGCCAGTTGGATGTGGCGGTCCAGCAGGGCCTTCTTGGGCGGCGGGATCGGGAATTTCGGGTAGCACTCCCGGATCCCTTCGGGGTAGCGGTCCTTGCCGGCCGCGTCATAAGTGAATTGACAGGATGCCGCCGGGCTTGCGCCTCCGGTTCCGCCGCCGCCCGGCGCGGGCCCGGGGCCCGGCGCGGGTGCGCCGCCCTGGGCCGCCGGGGGGCCCTTGACGGCACCGGCACCGCCCCCGCCGCCGCAGGCCAGAAGGGACAGGAGGAGGGGGATCGCCAGGAGGGCACGCCGCATGCCGGTCCTTTCCACACGGCATGGAGGCCGTCTATTAATTAATCATAGACGTTTGATCCCCTTCCGCAACCTCAGCTGCGCCCGTAGACATCCTCCAGGCGCTCGATGTCGTTCTCGTCGAAGGTGCCCAGGCTGATCTCCAGCACCCGCACCGGGGCGGTGCGGGAGGGGGCGCAGCTGAGGCGGTGGGTGCTGCCCATGGGCAGCCACACTTCGGCGCCCTTGTCGGGAGTCAGGATCCGGCCGTCCAGCTCCACCACCACCCCGGTGTCCAGGGCCACCCACAGCTCGTTGCGCTGGCGGTGGCGCTGCAGGCTCAGCTTCTGGCCGGGATTGCAGGTGAGGATCTTGACGGTGCAGGGGGTGTTCAGCACGTACTGGTCGAAGCTGCCCCAGGGCTTGTCCACGTGAAGGCTGACGGGTTTGCTGGTCATGGCGGTCCTCGCGTCCGGATTCAGAGCAGGTCTTCCCGCCCCAAAGCTTTGAGTTTTTCGACGATCTCCTTCACGTCCTGGGCCCGGTCCTTGCGGCACAGGAGCAACGCATCAGGTTCGTCCACCACGATCAGGTCCGCAAGCCCCGTCCCGGCGATCATGCGGTACCCGCCGAACACCGCGCAATTGGTGGACTCGAGAAGGATGGCGTCGCCGATGACCACGTTGCCGGCGGCGTCCGCCTCGTGGAATTCCACCACCGCCGGCCAGGAGCCCACGTCCGACCAGCGGAAATGGGCCGGCACCACGGCCACCCGCTCGGACTTCTCCATGAGGGCATAGTCGATGGAAAGCTTGGGCAGCCGCCCGTAGGCCTGGGCCAGGGCCGGCGGCTTGGCGCCACCGGCCACCCATTCGTCCAGGGGGGTGAGGATCTCCGGGCAGTGGCGGGTCAGCTCCGCCCTGAAATCCTTCAAGGTCCAGACGAACATGCCGGCGTTCCAGAAGTGTTCGCCCGATTCCAGGTACTCCACCGCCTTCTCGTAGCTGGGCTTCTCCCGGAACGCCCTGACCCCGAGCACGGGGCCCTTGCCTTCGGTCTCGATGTAGCCGTACCCGGTCTCCGGGTAGGTGGGACGGATGCCGAAGGTCACCAGGTCCCGCTTCTCGGCCGCATGGGTCACCGCGGTATCCACGTCCTTGAGGAACTTGGCCCGGTCGCCGATCCAGGCGTCGGCGCTGAGCACCACCATCACGCCGCCGGGAACCCGCTGCTCCATGGCGACGAGGGCCAGGGCCAGGCAAGGGGCGGTGTTGCGCCCTTCGGGCTCCACCAGCACGTTCTGGGGCGGCAGTTCCGGCAGCATGCGCCGGGTCTCCTCCGCCAGCTCCTCGGTGGTGAGGACGAAGATGTCCTCGGCGCGGAAGGCCCCGTCCAGGCGGTGTACGGTCTGGTGCAGGAGGGATTCCTTGCCCACCATGGTGAGGAACTGCTTGGGACGCCGGCTCCGGGAGCGGGGCCAGAACCGGGTGCCGCGGCCTCCGGCCATGATCACCGCCAGTTTGCGGTGCTGCTTCGGCGTGGGTTGCATGGGTTTCAGGTTCATCAACCGGCTCCGCGAGGTCCCGATGCTTCCAGCCTACCGCGCCAGGGTCCGTTCCCGGGAGGGAGCTGGCCCTTCGCTGGCCAGGGCCGCGAACCTCACGCCTGCCCCGGCCGGAGACCGTGCCGCCTGGGCCTGCTGGCGGCGGGGGCCTTCTTGCGGGCCGGCCGGGCCTCCGGCGCGGCCCCGCCGGCGGCCTTGCCGCGCCGGGTGGACCGGGCCCGGGGAGCTGGCGCCGGGTCCGCGACGGCGGCGTGCTTGGCGGTCCGGACTGCGCCCCTGGCGCCCCGGTGCCGGATGGTCTTGGCCACTTTGGGGTGGGGCGCGTCCTTGGCATGGATCTCCGGGGGCGGCAGGGGCGGCGGCTCCACCACGCCCCGGGGCACCGGCGGCAGGTCCGATTCCTCGATGCCCTGGGCCTGGGCCCGCTGCAGGCGGGCCTTCATCACCGGGTCCCCGGAGGGGGCCTGGGCGCCCAGGAAACAACCCACCGTGAGCGTCAGGACCCACTTGTTGACCAGATTCATGTACCCACTCCTGGGGGAAGACGGGGCCTATTTGGCGGCCCGGGCTGCCCGGATCTTAGCAAAGAATTCAGCGATGACCGCGTCGGTCTGGTCCTTGGTCAGGTCCGCGTCCTGGGCCGGGCGTTCCATGATGTCCTGCCCGGAGGAGGCCGAGTTGCGGGTCCCGGGCCGGGTCGGGTTGAGGTTGTCCAGGACGAATTCCGCCACTTCGATGAGGCGGTGCCCCACCTTCTCCAGTTTCTGGCGGACGATGTCCTGGTACTGGAACAGGTCGTACGCGCCCTGGACGTTGTAGATGCCGTTGTCGGCGTGGAGGCCGATGCTCTCCAGGCGTTCGACGAGGGCCTGGCGCTCGTCCGAGGGGGGCACGAGCCGGGCCAGCACGCCCAGGCACTCCCGGGTGAGGTTCTGGATCTCCTCGAAACTGTTCTGGACCACTTCCATCTGGGACAGCACCCGGGCCGCGCCGCCCTCCTGCTCGTGGGCGATCTGGATCAGTTGATCAGGAATCGCTGATGTATCGTGGGGCCTTGCGGCGTCCGGCTTGGGCATGCTCACCCCATGGGGTCAACTATAGGTGAACCGTTCGGAGATCCACTCCCTATTCTGCCCATGGGTCCGGCTCCGAAACACTGAAAACTGCAACTCCATCGCGTTACACTTCCCTTTCGGCGGGATCACAGAAATCAACCCAGTCCCGCCCCGAAGCCGGAGTCTCCATGTCCAGTCCCTCCTCCCCGCAGCCAGACGGGGAATCCACCTTCGAAAAATGCCTGAAGCCCTTCCCGTCCGCTGCCAAGATCTACGTCGCCGGCTCCCGCCCGGACCTGCGGGTGCCCGTCCGGGCGGTCCACCTCCACCCCACTCGTGATTTCGACGGCACCCTGGTCGCCAACGAACCGGCGCTGCTCTACGACACCACCGGCCCATACACGGACCCGGAAGCCCGCATCGACCTGGCCCGCGGCCTGGCGCCCCTGCGCCTGGGCTGGATCCAGGAGCGGGGCGACGTGGAGCAGCTGGAAGGGTCCACCAGCCTGTACCGCAAACTGCGGGAGCGGGACCCGGAGCTGGAGGCGATCCGCTTCCACGCGGACCGCCAGCCCATGCGCGCCACGGCCGGGTGCAACGTCACCCAGATGCATTACGCCCGCCAGGGCGTCATCACCCCCGAGATGGAGTTCATCGCCATCCGGGAGAACCTGGGGCGGGACGCGGCGGGAATCCGCAGCCACATCACCCCCCGGTTCGTGCGGGACGAGGTGGCCCGGGGCCGGGCGGTGATCCCCTGCAACATCAACCACCCGGAAACGGAGCCCATGATCATCGGCAGGAATTTCCTGGTGAAGATCAACGCCAACATCGGCAACTCGGCGGTGGCCTCCACCATCGAGGAAGAGGTGGAGAAGATGGCCTGGGCCATCCGCTGGGGCGCCGACACGGTCATGGACCTGTCCACCGGGGCCAACATCCACGAGACCCGGGAGTGGATCCTGCGCAACTCCCCGGTGCCCATCGGCACCGTGCCCATCTACCAGGCCCTGGAAAAGGTCAACGGCAAGGCCGAGGACCTGACCTGGGAGCTGTACCGGGACACCCTGGTGGAGCAGGCCGAACAGGGCGTGGACTACTTCACCATCCACGCCGGGGTGCTGCTGCGCTACATCCCCCTCACCGCCCGGCGCACCACCGGCATCGTCAGCCGGGGCGGCTCGATCCTGGCCAAGTGGTGCCTGGCCCACCACCGGGAGAATTTCATCTACACCCACTTCGGCGAGATCTGCGAGATCATGAAGGCCTACGACGTGGCCTTCTCCCTGGGCGACGGCCTGCGCCCCGGGTGCACCGCCGACGCCAACGACGAGGCACAGTTCAGCGAGCTGGACACCCTGGGCGAGCTCACCAGGATCGCCTGGAAGCACGATATCCAGACCATCATCGAGGGCCCCGGGCACATCCCCATGCACCGCATCAAGGAGAACGTGGACCGGCAGATGGAGGTGTGCGGCGAAGCCCCGTTCTACACCCTGGGGCCCCTGGTGACCGACGTGTGCCCCGGCTACGACCACATCACCTCGGCCATCGGCGCCGCCATGATCGGGTGGTACGGCACCGCCATGCTCTGCTACGTCACCCCCAAGGAGCACCTGGGCCTGCCCAACAAGAAGGACGTGAAGGACGGGGTCATCGCCTACAGGATCGCCGCCCACGCCGCCGACCTGGCCAAGGGGCACCCGGCGGCGCACCTGTGGGACGACGCCATGTCCAAGGCCCGGTTCGAATTCCGCTGGGAGGACCAGTTCAACCTGGCCATGGACCCGGACACCGCCCGGGAATTCCACGACGAGACCCTGCCGGCGGAGGGGGCCAAGGCGGCCCACTTCTGCTCCATGTGCGGCCCCCACTTCTGCTCCATGAAGATCACCCAGGACGTGCGGGACTACGCCCGCACCCACGGGCTCTCCGAGGAGCAGGCCCTGACTGCGGGGATGGAGGAGAAGGCCAAGGAATTCGAGGCGACCGGAGCGGAGATCTACCACCAGGCCTGAACCGGGGATGCCCGGACCCCGGTCAGTTGGCCGTGGGCCGCAGCAGCCCCGGGGCGGCCAGCGGGCCGGCCGGGAAGGTGCCCAGGACCGGGAAGCCCACCGCCACCGGGCCCCCGGGGGCGGCCTGGTAGCCCCGGTCCCAGCCCATGGCGTAGCGGCGCAGGGACTGGGCGTCCAGGATCCGGATCACCGGGAAGGAGTTCTTGATCAGGCGCAGGTCCGCCAGGGTGCGCAGGCCGCGGCTGAACGCCTCCCGGCTGGCGCCGATGGCCTGGGAGGCGTGCTCCTGGGTCTCGGCGAACTCCACCAGGCTGCGCGCCGGATTGGGGCCCTGGCGCTCCAGGATCAGATTGGCGATGCGCTCGGGGACCGTGTGCAGGCTCAGGGTCTCCACCAGGAAGATGAGCTGGCGGATGCGCTCCGCCGAGCGCTGCAGCAGCCAGCTGGCCACCTGGGTGTCCCGGGCCGCCAGGGCCTTCAGGGTGCCCGGGTGGATCAGCCAGCACTCGGTGGGGCCCAGGGCTTCGGCGCCGCAGTAGGCCGGGCTGCCGTCCATGGCCTCCACCTCGCCGAAGCAGCCGCCGGCGCGCAGGATCTCGATCACCTGCACCTTGGCGCGGCCGTCGCTGCGGAACACCTTCAGGGCGCCCCGGGCCACCACATACACGCCGGGCATGGGTTCCCCCTGGGCGAACACCTGCGCGCCATCGGGATAACGCCGGTATTCGCTCAGGGCCATCAGGTCGTCCGCCAGGGGCACGGGGAATCCGGCCGGGACGTGGCATGGGCTCAGGTTGGCGAAAGCCTGTCGCATAGGGGCACTCCAGTGGTCCTGGTTGTCGATTCAGGCGTATTCCCGGGTTTTCGGCAGCACTTTGTGAACGGGCTAAATGCTAGCAGTCAATCCCTGAATGGAGCTTTCAAGTTTATGGCCATTTTTGCTTATTCATTTCTTTTTATGCCCTTTTTCACATAAAATGTTTCCATTCAAGGCCGTAATTTTGGAAGGAATATTCATGCCGGCGGAACTGGATCCCATCGACTTCGAAATGTTGCGGCTGCTCCAGATGGATGGGCGCATCAGCAACGCGGAACTGGCCCAGCGGGTGGGCGTCAGCCCGGCCACCTGCCACCGCCGCACCCAGCGTCTGTTCGAGGATGGGCACATCCGCGGCGTGCGGGCGCTGGTGACGCCCGCCAAAGTGCACCGGGGGGCCCTGATCATGGTGGGGGTGGTGCTGGACCGCTCCACCCCGGACAGTTTCCAGCAGTTCGAGGCCTCGGTGGCGAACCTGCGCTTCGTCCTGGACTGCCACCTGGTGGCCGGGGACTTCGACTATTTCCTGAAGATCCGGGTGGACGAGATGGACTCCTTCAACCGCATCCACGGCAGCCAGCTGATCTCCCTCCCGGGGGTGCGGCACACCCGGACATTCTTCGTGATGAAAGAGGTCATCGACAACGCGCCTCTGGACTTCTAGGAGCCTTCTAATACGTCGTCAGGCTCCTGGCCTACGCTAAGCTATTGCCGTGGAACCCAAACGCCCCGATCCGGATGCCCTGCTGAAAAACCTCCAGGAGGAGGAGGCGCGCGCCAAGCGGGCGCGGCTGAAGATCTTCTTCGGCATGGCGCCGGGGGTCGGCAAGACCTACGCCATGCTGCAGGAGGCCCGGATCCGCATGGCGGAAGGGGTGGACCTGGTGACGGGGGTGGTGGAGACCCACGGGCGCCAGGACACCATGGCCCTCACCGAAGGCATCCCGGTCCTGCCCAAGGTGCGCCTGCCGTACCGGGGCACCCAGATGGAGGAGTTCGACCTGGCCGGTGCCCTCAAGCGCAAGCCGGCCCTGATCCTCATGGACGAGCTGGCCCACACCAACGTCCAGGGCTCGCTGCACGCCAAGCGCTGGCAGGACGTCATGGACCTGCTGGACGCCGGCATCGAGGTGTACACCACCGTGAACGTCCAGCACCTGGAGAGCCTGAAGGATACGGTGGCCCAGATCACCGGGGTGCTGGTGCGGGAGAGCATCCCCGACACCCTGCTGCACCGGGCCGACCAGATCGAGCTGGTGGACATCCCCCCGGAGGAACTGCAGGAGCGCCTGAAGGAGGGCAAGGTCTACGTGCCCGAGCAGGCCCAGCACGCGGTGGAGCGGTTCTTCCGCAAGGGCAACCTCATGGCCCTGCGGGAGCTGGCCCTGCGCCGCACCGCCGAGCACGTGGACGCGGACATGCGCCGCTACATGGTCAGCCAGGGCATCGTCGGCAAGACCTGGGCCGCCGGGGAACGGCTGCTGGTGTGCGTCAATTCCAAGCCCGGCTCGGCCATCCTGATCCGCGCCGCCCGGCGCATGTCCGAAGCCCTCAACGCGCCCTGGCTCGCCGCCTACGTGGAGTCGGGCAAGCACATCCGCTACTCGGACGAAGAGCGCGCCCAGCTGGAGGAGAACCTGCGCCTGGCCGAGCGGCTGGGCGGGGAGACCACGGTGGTGCAGGGGGACCTGTCCACCGCCGACGACATCCTGGACTTCGCCCGCGCCCACAACGTCACCAAGATCGTCGTGGGCAAGCCCGCCCATGCCCGCTGGCGGGAACTGCTCACCGGCTCGGTGGTGGACGACCTGGTGCGCCGCAGCGGCGACATCGAGATCCTGGTCAGCGCCAACCGGGACCAGCGGGAAAAGCCCAGGGGCAAGACGCACAAGGGTCCCCGGGGCGCGGGCCGAACCTGGCCCACATCCTCTGGGGCGCGGGCACGGTGGTGCTGGTGACGGTGGCCTGCCTGCTGCTCCAGAAGCACCTGGAGCTGGCGGACGTGGTCATGTTCTACATGCTGGGCTTGCTCCTGGTGGCCAGCCGGTTCGGGCGCACGCCGGCCCTGGTGTCCTCGGTGGTGAGCGTCATGGCGCTGGATTTCTTCTTCGTGCCGCCCCGGTTCTCCTTCGCCCTGGGCAACGCCCGGCACCTGGCCACCTTTCTGATGATGCTCCTGTCCGGCCTGGTCATCGGCAACCTCACCGAGCGCATCCGGTCCCAGGCGCGCCTGGCCCGCACCCGGGAGAACCGCATCCGGGCGCTGTTCCAGCTCTCCTTCGAGCTCACCCGCAGCGTCGGCTCGGCGGCCATGGCCGAGTCGGCCATCCGCAACGTGGCCGCCCAGTTCCAGAGCAAGGTGTCCATCTTCCTGCCCGGGACCGGCGGGCGCCTGGCCCCCAGCCTGCCCCAGGCGAAGGACACCCTGGACGCCCAGGAACTGGGGGTGGCCCAGTGGGTCTACGACCACCACGAGCCGGCCGGGGCCGGCACCGACACCCTGCCCGGGGCCCGGGCCTTGTACCTGCCCCTGAAGGGCGCCCGGGAGCTCATCGGAGTCATGGGCATCGAACCCACCGAGGCGCCCGGGCGGATGGAGCCGGACCAGCGGCACCTGCTGGAGGCCTTCGCCAACCAGACCGCCGTGGCCCTGGAGCGGGCCATCCTGGCCGAGCGCAACCGGGAATCCCAGCGCCAGGTGGACCGGGAGCAGTTGCGCAACGCCCTGCTCTCCTCCGTGTCCCACGACCTGCGCACCCCTCTGGGCAGCATCACCGGCGCCGCCTCGACCCTCCTCGAGGATTCCGGGCAGATCTCGCCGGCGGCACGCCGGGACCTGCTGGAGACCATCTTCGAGGAAGGCAACCGGCTGCAGCGCCTGGTCACCAACCTGCTGGACGTCACCCGGCTGGAATCGGGCGTGGTGGACCTGGCCAAGGAGTGGGTGCCCCTGGAGGAAGTGGTGGGCTCGGCCCTGGACCACCTGGCCTCCCAGCTCAAGGACCGGACCGTGGTGGTGCAGATCCCGCCCAGGCTGCCCCTGATCCAGGCCGACCCGGTGCTGCTGGGCCAGGCGATCATCAACCTGGTGGAGAACGCCCACAAGTATTCTCCGCTGGACCAGCCGGTGGAGATCAAGGCCTGGGCCACGGACCGTTCGGTGACCCTCTCGGTGACCGACCACGGTCCCGGCATTCCCGAAGGCAGCGAGGAGCAGATCTTCCAGAAGCTGATCCGCTTCCAGCAGGGCAAGACCCGGCCCGGGGCCGGGCTGGGCCTGGCCATCTGCAAGGGCGTGGTCCTGGCCCACGGCGGCAAGATCCTGGCCAGCAACCGCCCCTCCGGCGGCGCCCAGTTCCTGGTGCACCTGCCCCTGGGCCAGACGCCCCCGCCGGCCCCGCCCCCGAGGAATAGCGCCATGAGCCCCGAAGGTCCGCTGATCCTGCTGGTGGAAGACGAGCCGCAGCTCCGGCGCTACCTGCGCACCACCCTGGCCCCCCACGGCTACCGCCTGCTGGAGGCGGTGAACGCCAAGGAAGGGGAGATGATGGCCGCCAGCCACCACCCGGACATCATCCTGCTGGACCTGGGCCTGCCGGACCTGGACGGCCTGGCCCTGACCCAGCGCCTGCGCGAGTGGTGCGCCGTGCCCATCATCGTGGTCTCGGCCCGGGGCCTGGAGCAGGACAAGATCCAGGCCCTGGACCTGGGCGCCGACGACTACCTCACCAAGCCGTTCGGCACCGGCGAACTGCTGGCCCGGATCCGGGTGGCCCTGCGCCACCTGTCCCGGGACGCCCCGGGACCCGAGACTCCGGTGTTCGAACTGGACGACTGGCGCATCGACCAGGCCCGCCGGGAGGTGACGGTGGGCGGGCGCCCGGTGCACCTGACTCCCAACGAATACAAGCTGCTCACCACCCTGGTGAAACACGCCGGGATGGTGCTGACCCACCACCAGTTGCTCAAGGAGGTCTGGGGCGGCGCGCAGGGCGCCCAGCCCCACTACCTGCGGGTCTACATGGCCCAGCTGCGCCAGAAGCTGGAGGCGGACCCGGCCCGGCCCAGGCGCCTCATCACCGAAGCGGGAGTGGGCTACCGCCTGCGGGTGGAGTGACGCCAGGCCGGAAATCCACCACCTGCGTCCCGCCGGTCCTTGGCCCGGGCCGCGATGTGACCCATTCCCTTGACAGTCTCCCCCGTCGTGGCACTGTCTAGGTGAATGTCTATACAACCTGCCGCAGTGGCGCACCCGCGGAAGCATTGAGTTCAAAGGATGGAACCAATGAAGTTATTCATTGAGCAGATCTTGAACGGGCTGGCCATGGGCTCCATCTACGCCATCATCACCCTCGGCCTCGCCCTGGTCTACGGCGTCATGCGGATCCTGCACGTGGCCCACGCCAGCGTCTACACCGTGGGGGCCTACGCGGGGGTGTACCTGTTCAACGCCACCGGCAGCCTGACCCTGGCGTTCCTGGGCGCCATGCTCCTGTGCGCGGTGCTGGGGGTGCTGATCGAGCGCCTGGTGTACTTCCCCCTGCTCAAGTGCCCGCCGTACGTGCCGCTGATCGCCAGCATCGCCGTGATGCTCACCATCGAGGAGGTCTGCCGCCTGCTGGCGGGCCCCCAGATCCTGACCTTCGCGGCCAGGCTGCCGTTCCCGGACCTGGACCTGGGCGGGGTGCACCTGTCCTCGACGCTGGTGGCGGTCTACGTGATCACCGCCGGGATCCTGGTGTTCCTGTGGTACCTCACCACCCGCACCGAGGTGGGCCTGGCCATGCGCGCCACCTCCCAGGACATGCCCATCGCCGGGGCCCAGGGCATCAACAGCCACTACATCGTCAGCCTCACCTTCGTCATCGGCTCGGCCATCGCCGCCATCGGCGGCATCCTGGTGGGCATCTACTACAACCAGGTGTACCCCACCATGGGCGCGGTGCCCGCCTACAAGACCCTGGCCCTGATCGTGGTGGGGGGCATGGGGTCGGTGCCCGGCGCCGTGATCGCGGCCCTGTTCCTGGGCCTGGCGGAGACCCTGCTGATCGGCTACCTGAGCGTGCCCTTTCCCCGGGACGCCCTGGCCTTCGTGGCCATGATCCTGGTGCTGGTCTGGCGCTCCGAAGGCCTGCTGGGATCCAAGTAGAGAGGATGCACCCATGAGCGGATACCTCGTCACCATCCTCACCCAGATCGCCATCCAGGCCATCGTCGTGTGCGGGCTCAACGTCATCGTCGGCTACGCCGGGCAGATCTCCCTGGGCCACGCCGCCTTCATGGGCATCGGCGCCTACAGCGCGGCCCTGCTCTCCACCCAGGCGGGCCTGAGCTTCTGGACCGCCCTGCCCCTGGTGCTGGCCATCTGCGCCCTGTGCGGGCTGCTCCTGGGCCTGCCCAGCCTCAAGCTCAAGCACGACTTCCTGGCCATCACCACCATCGGCATCAACTTCATCGTCCAGGCGGTGTTCCTGTACGTGCCGTTCTTCGGGGGCGCGATGGGCATCAGCGGCATCCCCCGGGTGCAGTTCCTGGGCGAGCCGGTGCGGGGCGTCCACTTCCTGTACCTGTGCCTGGCCTGCCTGGGCGTGGTGACGGTGGTGAGCTGGCTGTTCACGCGGGTGTTCGCGGGGCTGGCCTGCTTCGCCCTGCGTGAGGAGGAGGCCGCGGCCGCCAGCATGGGCATCTCCCCGGTGCGCTTCAAGCTCCTGGCCTTCATGCTGGGCACCATGTTCGCCGGGCTGGGCGGGTCCCTGTACGCCCACTACATGCGCTTCGTGAGCGCCGACGACTTCTCCTTCCCCCTCTCGGTCTCGTTCCTGGCCATGCTGGTCCTCGGCGGCATGGGCTCCCTGCTGGGGCCCCTGGTGGGGGCGCTGATCCTGGGCGCGCTGCCGGAGCTGTTCCGGCCCCTTGCGGAGTTCCGCATCCTGTTCTACGCGCTCATCCTCCTGCTCATGATCCGGTTCCAGCCCGGGGGCATCCTGGGTGAAGCCAGCCTGGTGCGCCGGCGCCTGTACCCTCTGCTCTTCGGGGGTGCCAAGTGAGCGGGGCCCTGCTGCAGGTGAAGAACCTGTCCATCCATTTCGGCGGCCTGCGGGCAGTGGACGGGGTGGACTTCGAGATCAACCGGGGCGAGATCTTCGGGCTGCTGGGGCCCAACGGCGCCGGCAAGACCGTCACCTTCAACCTCATCTCCGGCGTGTACAAGCCCAGCGGCGGGGAAGTGTGGTTCGACGGCCGGCGCATCGACGGCCTGCCGCCGCACGCCATCGCCGCCCTGGGGCTGGGCCGCACTTTCCAGATCGTCAAGCCCTTCCCGTCCCTCACGGTGCTGGACAACGTCCTGGTGGCCCGGGGCATCTCCCGCTACCCGCGCGCCGCCAGCCTGTGGACGTCCTGGCGCTCCGGCCGCGAGCGCCGGGAAGCCATGGCCCTGCTGGAGCGGGTGGGCCTGGCGGACCTGGCCCGGCGCAAGGCCGGGCTGCTGCCCCTGGGCAACCTGCGCCGCCTGGAGATCGCCCGGGCCCTGGCGGTGGGCCGCAAGCTGCTGCTCCTGGACGAGTCCTTCTCCGGGCTGCGCACGGAGGAGGTCGCCAAGCTGGAGGTCCTGGTGCGGGACATCCGCGCCCAGGGGGTCACGGTGCTGCTCATCGAGCACAACATGCGGGTGGCCATGGGCCTGTCCGACCGCATCGTGGTCCTGGACCACGGGCGCAAGCTGGCCGAGGGCCCGCCCGCGGCCATCCAGCAGGACGAGAGCGTGATCGAGGCGTACCTGGGGCGGAAGAGTGGTGACCAGGCATCGCCCGGTGGAGGAGCGGCCCATGCTTCTTGAAGTGGAAAACCTCTCCGTCACCTACGGGGACATCGAAGCGGTGCGCAACCTGGATTTCGTCCTGGACCAGGGGGAGCTGGTGTCCATCGTCGGCGCCAACGGCGCCGGCAAGACCTCCATCCTGAACGCGGTGATGGGCATCACGCCCATCCACGGGGGGCGGATCCGGTTCGACGGCCGGGACATCACCCGCCTGCCGGTGCACCGCCGGGCCCGGCTGGGCATCCGGGTGGTGCCCGAACGGTCCCGGGTGTTTCCCCGTCTGACCGTTCTTGAAAACATCATGATCGGGCTTTACGGCCTGCCCAAGCAGGGGCCGGTGCAGGGCCGCCTGGACTGGCTGTACGGCATCTTCCCCCGCCTGCTGGAGCGCCGCGGCCAACTGGCCAGCACCCTGTCCGGCGGCGAGCAGCAGCAACTGGCCATCGCCCGGGCCCTGGTGTCCGAGCCGCGCCTGCTCCTGGTGGACGAGGTGTCCATGGGGCTCATGCCCAAGCTGGTGGACCAGGTGTTCGAGCTGCTCGGCCAGCTGAACCGGGACCACGGCCTCAGCATCCTGCTGGTGGAACAGAACGCCATGGCATCCCTGAAGATATCCCACCGGGGCTACGTGATGGAAACCGGCACGTGCGGCTACCAGGGCCCGGCGGCGGAATTGATCGAACACCCGAAAGTCAAAGAGGCTTATCTTGGTTGATCACGCCTTCTTCAAGCAGCCGGAGCGGACCGGCGAACGTTGAAACGTCCATTTCCAGACCGCCTGCCAACCCGGCGGGCCAGTCTTTTGCATAGGAGCAGCAGCCATGAATAAATTCTTCCTGATCCCCCTGGCGCTCGTGGCGGGCACCGCCCTTCCGGCCCAGACCGTCAAGATCGGTGTACTGGCCCCCATCACCGGCTTCGCCGCCTCGGACGGCGCCAGCGTCAAGAACTCCATCCAGCTGGCGGTGGCCTACGTGAACGCCAACGGCGGGGTGCTGGGGCAGAAGGTGGAAGCGGTGATCTACGACGACGCCGCCGATCCCAAGCAGGCCACCGCCCTGGCCCGCAAGCTCATCGAGCAGGACCAGGTCAAGGCGGTCGTGGCCGGGTCCTACAGCATGCCGTCCCGGGCCGTAGCCCCGCTGTTCAACGACGAGAAGATCCCGCTGGTGGCGGCGTATGCCGTGCACCCGGACGTCACCGCCGGCGGCAAGAACACCTACTGCTTCCGCAACGGCTTCCTGGGCACGGTGGAAGGCAAGGCGGGCGGCTACACCTGCGTCAAGATCCTGGGCAAGAAGAAGATCGCCGTGCTCACCAGCGACAACGACTTCGGCAAGGAGATGGCGGCCGGCTTCAAGGCTTTCATGGACACCCCCGCGGCCGCGGGCGCCCAGGTGGTCTCCTGGCAGACCTACCCCATGTCCGAGAAGGACTACAAGCCCTACCTGACCAAGATCAAGGAACAGAACCCGGACTGCGTCTTCTCCGGCGGCTACTACTTCCAGAGCGGCCCGATGGTCAAGCAGGCCCGGGAGATGGGCATCACCGCCCAGTTCGTGGGCGAGGAGGGCGCCGACTCCCCTGAGTTCGTGGAGATCGCCGGCAAGGCCGCGGCGGAAGGCTTCGTCATCACCACCAACCTCAACCGGGACGACAAGCGGCCCATCGTCCAGACCTTCCTCAAGGAGTACAAGAGCCAGTTCAAGGTGGATCCGGACATGGTGGGCGCTTCCGCCTACGACGCCTTCATGATCATCTGCGACGGCATGAAGCGCGCCAACAGCCTGGACGGCCCCGCCGTCCAGAAGGCGATCGCCGGCGTCACCAGCTACAACGGCCTCACCGGCATGATCCGCGGCTTCCACAACGGCGAAGTGGTCAAGGACGTGCAGATCCAGGTGGTGAAGAACGGCGAGTTCCGCTACAAGGGCGTGGTGACCGACCCGGCCCTCATCCACCCGTAACGGCTTCCGTCACGGCTGCGGCGGCGCGTGCCCCGGCACGCGCCGTTTTCGTTCAGTTCAGCCGGGCCACCAGGCCGCACACCGCGTCCAGTTCCCCCAGGGCCTGGCCGTACCACTTGCGCAGGGCCGGATCGGGAACGTCCTGGCGGGAGCTCATGGAACTGCGCAGCAGGTCCCCCTGGCCCAGCACCAGCGGCACCAGGATCTTGCGCACGCCCTCCACCAGCAGCCGGTCCCGTTGGGTCTCCATGCCGTCCTCCAGGGCGATGATGCCGCGGGTGTAGAAGCACAGGTTCAGGAGGGTGGACATGCCCGTGAAGGCCCCGGTGAAGCAGATGAGGACCGAGGTGTCCGCCTGGGTGGCTTCGCTCATGGTCGCCAGGGCGGCGTTCAGGTCCTCCCCGAGGAGGGTCTGGAGCCGGGCGATGCGCTGTTCCAGCCCTTCGATGTGCCGGTGGATGCTGGTCCCGGCGATGCAGAAGGTCCCGGGCTGGATGTAGATGGGATCCGGTTTCATGAAATTTCCATGCACATTGAACCAGGACACCTAATTTCACTTGATCGTGTCAAGGAATTAGTATTTATTAATTATATGACTCGCTCGACCGAAAGCCACCCCGCGCTGGCAACGATCCGGCCCGTTCCTAGATCCGCCGAATCCGACCCAGAGGAGGGCGGGAACCCATGGCCGGACGCCTTGGGCTTTGGGCAAAAATCTCCTCAGTCCCCTGAATCCCCGGCTCAAAAATGTTTTTTTGCCGGGGATTCAGGGGACTGAGGGGATTTTTGAACAGATTCACTTCGCGCCGATGGGGGCCTCCGGATCGGCATCGAGCTGGGCGAAGGCGGCCTGGACAGCCTTGTGCAGGCTGTCCTGATTGCTTTTGACGGCCAGCACGTAATCCGCCTTCCACGGGTCCAGCAGCCGGAACGGCCGGACCCATGGGGGGAACCCGGACGCCTGCCCGCTTCGGCCTACCCGAACCACTGGGGCCCGCTCACCTTGAAGCGCGACCCCAGGCGGTAGCGCGCTCCCGGGTGGATGCAGCGCACGAAGGTCACCACCTGGCGGTTGGACCAGGTGCGGCGGGTGAGCACCAGGCAGGGGTGGGTGGGCTTGATCTCCAGCAGTTCCGCCTCCTCGACGGTGGGCTGGACCGCGTCCACCACGTGCTCCACTTCGTCCAGAGGCACCGTCTTCACCAGGTACTCCGAGAAGCCCACCTGGGTGAAATCCTGGGCGGCGAAAGCCGGGGCCGCCTTGGGGTTCACGTAGCGGTCCTCCACCTGGATCGGCACGCCGTTCTCCCGGTGCACGCAGACGGCATGGAACACCGAGTCGCCCGTGTGCAGGTCCAGGGCCGAAGCCACTTCCAGGGTGGCGGATTCGCGGCCCACCCGGATCAGGTCGCAGGCGTACTCGTGCCCCCGGGCCCGGGTCTCGGTGGCGATGTCGGCGATCTTCACCAGTCCGGACTGGGGCCGTTCCTCCGCCACGAAAGTGCCGATGCCGGCGTAGCGCATCAGGATGCCCTGGTCGGCCATCTCATGCAGGGCGCGGTGCACGGTCATGCGGGACACGCCCAGCTCCGCCACCAGCTCGTGCTCCGAGGGCACCCGGTCCCCGGCCTTCCAGGTGCCGTCGTTGATCTTCTGGCGGATGTGGTCCTTGACGAACTGGTACAGGGTGGTGGAACCGGTCTGGGCGCGGAGAGCCTGGGCTTTCTTGGGCAGGGGCACGGGGAGCCTCCCTCATCAAGGTTCCGGGCCCGCCCCCGGCCGGGGACGGGCCCGGAAGGACTCAGGCTTTCAGCATGGGCAGGTTCAGGCCCTTGGCCCGGGCGCAGGCCTGGGCCAGCTCGTAGCCGGCGTCCGCGTGGCGCATGACGCCGGTGGCGGGGTCGTTCCACAGCACCCGCTCCAGGCGCCTGGCCGCGGCATCGGTGCCGTCGCAGACGATCACCACGCCGGCATGCTGGGAGAAGCCCATCCCCACCCCGCCGCCGTGGTGCAGGGACACCCAGGTGGCGCCGCCGGAGGCGCTCAGCAGGGCGTTGAGCATGGGCCAGTCGGACACGGCGTCCGTGCCGTCCTTCATGCCCTCGGTCTCCCGGTTGGGGCTGGCCACCGAGCCGCAGTCCAGGTGGTCCCGGCCGATGACGATGGGGGCCTTGAGCTCGCCCGTGCGCACCATCTCGTTGAACGCCAGGCCGGCCAGGTGGCGCTCGCCCAGGCCCAGCCAGCAGATGCGGGCCGGCAGCCCCTGGAAGTGGATGCGCTGCCGGGCCATGTCCAGCCAGCGGTGCACGTGCAGGTTCTGAGGGAACAGCTCCTTGAGCCTGGCGTCGGTCTTGTAGATGTCCTCGGGGTCGCCCGAGAGGGCCACCCAGCGGAACGGGCCCTTGCCTTCGCAGAACAGGGGGCGGACGTAGGCGGGCACGAAACCCGGGAAGTCGAAGGCGTTCGCCACGCCGTATTCCTTGGCCACCTGCCGGATGTTGTTGCCGTAGTCCACCACCGGGATGCCCATCTTCTGGAAGGCCAGCATGGCCTTCACGTGCGCCGCGCAGGAGCGTCCCGCTTCGGCGGTGAGGCGGGCCTGGAGAGAGGGATCCGCCTGGGCCGCCTGCCACTGGTCCACGGTCCAGCCCACGGGCAGGTAGCCGTTGATCAGGTCGTGGGCGGAGGTCTGGTCGGTGACCAGGTCCGGCCGCAGGCCGCCCGCCTGGGCGCGCTTCACCAGCTCCGGCAGGACCTCCGCGGCGTTGCCCAGCAGGCCGACGGACACGGCTTCCTTGCGCTCGCAGTGGAGCTTGATCCGGCGCAGGGCGTCCTCAAGGTTCGCGGCCTGCTCGTCCAGGTAGCCGGTGCGCATCCGGAAATCGATCTTGCTCTGCTGGCATTCCACGCACAGGGAGGTGGCGCCGGCGAAGGTGGCGGCCAGGGGCTGGGCCCCGCCCATCCCGCCCAGGCCGGCGGTGAGGATCCAGCGCCCGGCCCAGCTGCCGCCATAGCTCTGGCGGCCGGCCTCGGCGAAAGTTTCGAACGTGCCCTGGACGATGCCCTGGGCGCCGATGTAGATCCAGGAGCCGGCGGTCATCTGCCCGTACATGAACAGGCCCTTGCGGTCCAGTTCATGGAAGTGGTCCCAGGTGGCCCAGTGGGGCACCAGGTTGGAGTTGGCGATGAGCACCCGGGGCGCGTCCGGGTGGGTGCGGAACACGCCCACCGGCTTGCCGGACTGGACCAGCAGCGTCTGGTCGTCCTCCAGGTTCCGGAGGGCTTCCAGGATGGCGTCGAAGCAGGCCCAGTTGCGCGCGGCCCGGCCGATGCCGCCGTAGACCACCAGGCTCTTGGGGTTCTCCGCCACGTCCGGGTCCAGGTTGTTCTGGATCATCCGGTAGGCGGCCTCCGTGAGCCAGCTCTTGCAGGTCTTCTGGGTGCCCCGGGGGGCGCGGATGACCCGGGTCTCGTCCCGGCGCAGGTCTTGGATTCCAGTGGTGGTTGCCATGGCCTCTCCTTTCCTATCGGCTGTTCTTTTCCAGCATGGCCGCGAGCTTGCCGTCGCCGTAGGCCAGGGCGCCTTCCAGCAGGGCCCGGGCGTCGGCCAGCAGCTTGGCGCAGCGCGCCTGCAGGTCCGCATTGAACGCCGGGTCGGTGATGTCCTTGAGGTTGATGAGCACGTTCCAGATGCCGCCGCGCACGCCGGCGAAGCCCATCTGCGACGCCCACCATGGCGTCGGTGATGGAAGCCGGGTTGCCCGCCGCCATGGCCAGGTCCGCGGCGCGCATCACCTCCAGGCAGGCGGCGGCCGTGGCCCAGGGCACCTCCACGGCGGCCTTGAGGCCCCGCTGCATGGCCACCTCCCTGGCCGCCTTCTCCGCCGGGGTCCCCTGGGGCAGGCGCCGGGCGTCCATGTAGGCGTTGAAGGCGTTGGTGTCCTCGTCCACCGCCAGGACCAGCTGGTCCTTGAGGCGCTGGCCCTGCTCGGCGGCCTTGAGCACCGCTTCCTCGTCTTCCCGGGTCCTGGCCCTGCCCTGGGCCAGGTTGGCCACCATGGAGGCCAGTCCGGCGCCCAGGGCCCCGGCCAGGGCGGCGATGGAGCCTCCGCCCGGAGCGGGGGTGTCCCGGCTGACCTCGTCCGCCAGGTCGGCCACGACCATGCCCACCAGGGCGTGGTCCGCCCGCCTGGGCAGCCCGAGGACCTTCTTCTCGATCTCGAACGGCGCCACGTCCGCCAGGCCCATGGAGAACACGGCGTTCTCCAGCACGTCCGGCACTGGCACGAACGGCGACTTGCCCTGCTGGCGCAGGTAGAACTGGCCGGCCTTGTAGAGCGCCTGGAACGGCACCAGGCCGACGATCTCGCTGCCGGTGACCACCAGGCCCCGCTCCACCGCCATGCGCCGGGCGGCCTCCAGCACCAGGTGGGGCGGAGTCACCTTGTAGTCGGTGAGGTTGATGGAGAGCTGGGCCCGCTTGTAGGTGTCCACATACCAGCCGATGGCCTTGCAGTGGGAAAACAGCCCGGCCCGGTAGGCCTTCTTGCCCACCACCCCCTTGCCGGCGTCGGTGTCGTTGAGGCTGAGCAGGCGGCGCAGGTCGTAGCCGTGGGTCTCCCGGCAGTGCGCCTCCAGGGCCTCGAAGGTGGGGGCGTCGAAGCCGCAGTTGCCGCAGGGGAAGCACCCCTCGGCGTACTTCAGTTCCTTGCCGCTGTTGTAGAAGGCGTTGGTCTGGCCCCGGCGGGCCACCCGGCCCTTCTCCCGCAGTTCGAAGGCGATGTCGGTGGCGTGGGCCTTGTCCCGGCTGTTCAGGGTGACGTTGTAGGCCACCAGGAATTCCCGGGCGCCGGTGATCAGGGCCCCGGCCTTGGCGTGGCACCGGGCCGGGCCGTAATCGGGCGCCCACTGGGGATCCTGCAGTTTCTCGGGCAGCCCTTCGTACTCGCCCTTGCGCACCGTGGCCAGGTTGCGCCGCTCGGGCCGGCTGGCGGCATGTTCATACAGGTACACCGGGATCTCCAGCTCCCGCCCCACCCGCTCCCCCAGGCGCCGGGCCAACTCCGCGCAGCCGTCCAGGTCGATGCCCTCCACCGGCACGAACGGGCACACATCGGTGGCCCCCATGCGCGGATGGGCCCCGTGATGGGTGCCCATGTCCAGCACCTGGGCGGCGGTCTTCACGGCCTGGAAGGCCGCCTCCACCACCTGGTCCGGATCGCCCACGAAGGTGACCACCGTGCGGTTGGTGTCGGCGCCCGGATCCACGTCCAGGAGGCGCACGCCGGCGACCGCCTGGATGGCGTCGGTGATGCTCTTGATCTTGGCCAGGTCACGGCCTTCGGAGAAGTTGGGGACGCACTCGACCACGCGATGGGACACGGGAGACCTCGTCTGGAGAGGATGGTTGCCGGCGGGATTGCAAGCCAGGGACGGAAGGCTCGGGCTTGGGCTGGAAGGATCAGGTACAGACATGCATATACAATCACCAAACCCCTTCCAACTCCATCTTTTTTTGGGTCTTCCCAGGCCCAGGCGGAGCTGGGAGAACCCAATGAATCCTGCCCATCTGCCGTGCGTGCCGGAAATCCGCCCACCAGCCGGCCGGGCCCCGGCCCGGTAGGATGGATGGATCGCCGCGATCAACTCTGAATGCATCCAGGAGTCGTGATGCCGGAACCCACCGGTGCCGTGCGCCCAATGCCCCCTTTCCCGGTGCCGCCGCCCCCTCCCTCCGCTCTGCGCTGGGTCGTCCTGGCGGTCCTGGGGGGACCCCTGTTCGCCGGGGGCTACCTGTACGACTGCATCGGCCCCTTGGCCAAGGTGCTCTCCACCCAGCTGGGCTTCAGCAACGCCCACATCGGCCTGCTCCAGGCCATGGTGAGCGTGCCCAGCCTGGTGATGGTGCTGGTGGGGGGGATCGTCATCGACCGCATCGGCACCCGGCGCGGTGTGGTGCTGTTCTCGGCCCTATGCCTGGCCGGCAGTCTGGTAACCACCTTCAGCCCACGCCTGGGCGTCATGGCCGCCGGGCGCCTGGTCTACGGCCTGGGTTCCGGCAGCCTCAGCGTCGCGGTCAGCACCGCCACCGCCAAGTGGTTCCGGGGCCCCCGGCTGGGCTTCGCCTACGGGCTGAGCCTGACCCTGGCCCGGATCGGCTCCCTGGCGGCCCAGACCGGTCCGGCCTGGGCCGGTTGGGCCTACCGGTCCTGGCGGCCGCCCCTGGTCCTGGCCCTGGGTGTGGCCGTGCTGGGCCTGGCGGCGGGCCTGGCCTACGCCTTCCTGGAACGCCGGGCCCGGGCCCGGTACGACCTGGGGCCCCGGCGCGGCGGGGCCGGCACCCCGGGCCGCGGCCCGGTCCGGTTCGGCCCGTCCTATTGGCTGGTGGTGCTGGTGTGCGCTACCTACTACGCCGGAGTGTTCCCGTTCCAGACGTTCGCCCAGAAATTCTTCATTGAAGCCCACCGGGTCACGGCGGCCCACGCCTCGGAGCTGGTGGGCATCCCCACCGTCATCGCCATGGCCGCGAGTCCCCTGTTCGGGCTGCTGGCCGACCGCATCGCCCGGCGCGCCCGGCTCCTGGTCCTGGGCACCGCCCTGATGCTCCCCATCTATCTTCTGATGGCCTATGCCCCGGTGAACCTGGCGGTCCCCATGGTCCTGATGGGGATCTCCTTCGCCCTGGTTCCGACGGTCCTGTGGCCGGCGGTGATGGTCATCGCCCCCAGGGAACGCCTGGGCACCGCCTTCGGCCTGATGCAGCTGGTGCAGAGCATCGGGCTGGTGGGCTTCAATTGCCTCATCGGCTGGGCCAACGACGCCTGCGGGGCCGGGGAAGCCAACCCGGCGGGCTACCGCCTGGGCATGTGGCTGTTCACCGCGGCCCTCCTGGGCGCCCTGGGCCTGGCCATGGCCCTGTGCCGCCGGGAGCCGGATCCCTACGGGCACCTGGAACGGCGGGTGCGGGTGGCCTGAACCTTCCGATCGGGGTGCGCTTCGGACCGGTGTCAGCGGGCCAAGGTGATCTTGATCTCCCCCGGGGGTTCCTTGGGACCCCTGGTCTGGGCAGGCGGGGGGGGCGGCTGGGGCACGGTGCGGGGAACGGCCCCTTCCCGTCCGGCCCCGGAACTGATGGCCATGCCCCGGGTCATGCTGACCATGGCCTGGTCGCTGGTGGAGCGGATGCCCTCCAGCTTCAGGCGGAACTCGCCGACGTTGGTGGCCCGCTTGAGGGCCTCCTCGACCGTAATGAGCCCTTGCTGAAGAAGGAAATACAGGCTCTGGTCGAAGGTCTGCATGCCGTATTCGGACGTGCCCTGGGCGATCACGTCCTTGAGCCCCTTGGTCTTCTCCTTGTCCTCGATGCAGGCCTTGACGGTCTCGGTGGCCACCATGACCTCCACGGCGGGCACCCGGCCCTGGCCGTCGGCCCGGGGCACCAGGCGCTGGCTGATCACGGCTCGGAGCACCTGGGACAGCTGGATGCGGATCTGCTTCTGGTGGTGGGGCGGGAACACGGAGATGACCCGGTTGACCGTCTCCGCCGCGTCCAGGGTGTGCAGGGTGGAGAACACCAGGTGCCCGGTCTCGGCCGCGTGGATGGCGGTCTCGATGGTCTCGTAGTCGCGCATCTCACCCACCAGGATCACGTCCGGATCCTGGCGCAGGGCCGCCCGCAGGGCGGTGGAGAAGGACCGGCAGTCGGCCTCCACCTCCCGCTGGTTGATGATCGACATGTTGTCCCGGTGCAGGTACTCGATGGGGTCCTCGATGGTCAGGATGTGCTCGCAGCGGGTGGCGTTGATCAGGTCGATCATGGCCGCCAGGGTGGTGGACTTGCCGGACCCGGTGGTGCCCGTGACCAGCACCAGGCCCCGCTGCTCCTCGCAGATCTTGTTCAGCACCCGGGGCAGCATCAGGTCCTCGATGGAGAAGATGCGCCGGGGGATCACCCGCAGCACCATGCCCACGGTGCCCCGCTGGTTGAAGATGTTGCACCGGAACCGGCCCAGGGCGGGAACCGAGTAGGCCAGGTCGATGTCCATGTTTTCCTTGAACTTGGCCTTCTGGCGCTCGGACGCCATGATCGAGTAGGCCATGGCGATGGTGTCTTCCTGGACCAGCTTCTTGAACTGGGTCAGGGGAGTGAGCCGGCCCTTCACCCGGCCGATGGGGTAGTTCCCCACTTTCAGATGCAGGTCGGAACCGCCCAGGTCCACGATGGTGGTGAGCAGCTCGTTGATATGCATGGCTGGCTCCGGGGAAGGTTGAGATGACCAATGGGCTATCCATAACAGTTTAGTCCCACCCGGCCAAATGGGTTCTACGGGATTTCAAGGCCGCCTGTTAAAATCTAGGGTTCGGCCTACCGCCGCCCCCGATCCCCGTGTTTTCCAAGGACCTGCATGACAGCCATCGAGAAGATCCGCAACATCGCCATCATCGCCCACGTGGATCACGGCAAGACCACGCTGGTGGACGCCATGTTCAAGGGCGCCCACATGTTCCGGGACAACCAGCGGGTGCAGGAACGGGCCATGGACAGCAACGACCAGGAACGGGAGCGTGGCATCACCATCCTGGCCAAGACCACGGCCCTGCACTGGGGCGGCTACCGGTTCAACATCGTGGACACCCCCGGCCACGCGGACTTCGGCGGCGAGGTGGAACGGGTGCTGAGCATGGTGGACTCGGTGCTCCTGGTGGTGGACGCCTTCGACGGCCCCATGCCCCAGACCAAGTTCGTCACCCGCAAGGCCCTGGCCCTGGGCCTGCGGCCCATCGTGGTGATCAACAAAGTGGACCGCCCGGGCGCCCGGCCCCTGTGGGCCCAGGACTCGGTGTTCGACCTGCTCATCGAGCTGGGGGCCAGCGAGGAGCAGCTGGACTTCCCGTGCGTGTTCGCCAGCGCCAAGCTGGGCTACGCCATGATGGACGTGAACGACGAGTCCGAGACCATGGACCCCCTGTTCGACACCATCATCCGCCGCTGCCCGCCCCCCAAGGGCGACCCCGAGGCCCCCCTGCAGATGCTGGTGACCCTCATGGACTACAACGATTTCGTGGGCCAGATCGGCATCGGCCGGGTCGTCAACGGCCAGATCAAGGTGGGCGAGCAGGTGGCCCTGGTGAAGCGCGACGGCTCCGTGCAGAACCACAGGGTGACCATGCTCTACGGCTTCGAGGGGCTGGCCCGGGTCAACCTCGCCCAGGCCTCCGCCGGGCGAGATCGTCGGCCCTGGCGGGCATCCCGGACATCCGGGTGGGCGAGACCATCGCCGGCCTCGGACAACCCCCAGGCCCTGCCGTACGTGGATATCGACGAGCCCACCATCTCGATGATGTTCATGGTCAACAACGGCCCCTTCGCCGGCAAGGACGGCAAGCACACCCAGAGCCGGCGCATCCGGGAGCGGCTCATGAAGGAGCTGCAGCACAACGTGGCCCTGCGGGTGGAGGACACGGACAGCCCCGATTCCTTCAAGGTCTCCGGCCGGGGCGAACTGCACCTGTCGGTGCTCATCGAGACCATGCGCCGGGAAGGGCTTCGAGCTGTGCGTGAGCCGGCCCGAGGTGATCCTGCACACGGACCCGGTCACCGGCGAGAAGCTGGAGCCCTACGAGGACCTCACCGTGGACGTGCCCGAGTCCTGCATGGGCGTGGTCATGGAGAAGCTGGGCGCCCGCAAGGCGGAGATGCAGGACATGGGCCAGGAACTGGGCCGGGTGCGCCTGCACTTCAAGATCCCCAGCCGCGGCCTCATCGGCTACCGCTCGGAATTCATGACCGACACCCGGGGCGAGGGGATCATCCACAGCCTGTTCAGCCACTACGGCCCGTACCGGGGCGACCTGCCCCGGCGCAAGAACGGCGTGCTGGTCTCCATGGACCAGAGCGAGTCGGTGGGCTTCGCCCTCATGAACCTGGAGGACCGGGGCATCATCTTCATCCACCCCGACACCAAGTGCTACGAAGGCATGATCGTGGGCGAGCACGCCCGGGAGAACGACCTGGTGGTGAACATCGCCAAGGGCAAGAAACTCAGCAACATGCGTGCCTCGGGCAGCGACGAGGCGACCCGGCTGACCCCGCCCAGGGAGCACACCCTGGAGCAGGCGCTGGAATACATCGAAGAGGACGAACTGGTGGAGGTGACGCCCAACTTCATCCGCATGCGCAAGCGCATCCTGTCCGAGAACGAGCGCAAGAAGGCGGAGCGCCGGGCGGCGGGCTGAACGATCGGCCGGAAGACCGGAGCCCATTCGTTCGCTTTGGCAGCCCGCGCCTGGTAGGAACCTTTCATTAATTAATTGTATATAGCCTTCAGACGTCCATGACCCACCGGTCACCCGACGACGTTCCCTGGAGGCCACTCATGCGGTTGTCCCGTCCATTCACCAGACCTTGCCTCGGCGCCGTTGTCGCCCTCCTGGCCAGCCTGTCCGCCCTCAGGGCCGGACACGAGGGGATGCCAGCCCCGGTGCCTGGGGCCCCGATGGCCCAGGATCCCGCCGGAATGGGCGCGTGGCCACTGGGTGCCCACGCGGATCGGAGCTACCCTTGCGACCAGTGCGCCTGGCACACCTGGACCCCCAGGGCCCTGGAAAGACACAGGAGCCGCCACACCAACGAGAGGCCCTACGTTTGCGGCGAGTGCCTGAAGGGTTTCGCGGCCCCCGGGAACCTGAGGAGGCATAGGCGTACCCACCTCGGCGCGCAAGGTCCCGCCGTGGTCCAGGAGATCGCCGGCGCCATCGAGAACATGGACCTTTCCCGCCTGGCGGAGCAACCGGGCGGCGCCGCCGAATAGCCGGGAGGGTGACGGGATTCCCGGTGACCTGGATGGTGGGAGCGGAAGTGGTCCAGCCTATTCCGGTCCGGATAGTAAAAAATTGGCCGGGGATGAAGGGGATCAAGGGGATTAGATTAGCGGACGCTACAGCTCCGACCCATTGACGCATGCACACCCCTGGCCAAAATTCTTTTCCATCCATGCCGCGGAAACCATGGTTCGCGCCCGACGGTGCGGATGTCTCACGCAACCCACATCAGGTATCCATCCGCTTGGCCCGATGAAGGCCGAGGTTCTATGACGGATCTGGCCCATTCTTCCTCCCGCCATCCTTGGCTTGAATCGTTACTAATGTCACACTGTTATCTGCGTCACTGGGATCTTGAGCACACTTTCCCGCCATTGGTATTGAAAATAAAGAACCTACAAATCATTTCCCGGCAGCCGCACTAGGATTTGCCCTAGGTGAATGACATACTTGGTGCATCCCCGGCATCCGGGGATGAATCATGTCTGGGGCATCATCCGGCGGATCCGACGCACCGCCGTGCCCCGGCCAAGCGCACGGATTTTCTTTGACGCTCCCCGCCACGCGCCCGCCAGCAGGCGGAGCCGCGCCCGCGAGGACCTTTGGGAAAGGTGGGAACCGCATGTTCCGAGTGGTGAGCAACGAGGAGATAGCACCGCAGCTGCACCGGATGGTCATCGAGGCGCCCCGGGTGGCCCGGGCGCGCAAGCCTGGGCAGTTCGTGATCATCCGCTGCGCCAAGGGCGGAGAACGCATTCCCCTCACCATCGCCGACGACGACCCGGCCACCGGCACCATCACCCTGATCATCCAGGCGGTGGGCATCAGCACCCGGGAGATCGTGGCAGTGCCCGCCGGGGGCTTCATCAGCGACGTGGCCGGACCCCTGGGCAGCCCACCGAGATCGAGAACCTGGGCCGGGTGTGCTGCGTGGGCGGCGGCGCCGGCACGGCGGTGCTGTTCCCCCTGGCCAAGGCCCTGGCCCAGGCGGGCAACGAGCTCACCACCATCATCGGCGGGCGCAGCGTGAAGTACGTGATCCTGCAGGAGGAGCTGGGAGCCTTCTCCAAGCACCTGTACACCACCACCGAGGACGGCACCGCCGGCGAGACGGGCTTCGTGACTCTGCCCCTCAAGCGCCTCCTGGAGGACCCGGAACAGCGCCCCGCATGCCGTCTATGCGGTGGGCCCGGTGCCCATGATGAAGGCCGTGTGCAACCTCACCAGGAACTACGGGGTGACCACCATCGTCTCCCTCAACCCCATCATGGTTGACGGCACGGGCATGTGCGGCGGCTGCCGGGTGACCGTGGGCGGCGAGACGAAGTTCGCCTGCGTGGACGGCCCGGAATTCGACGGCCACAAGGTGGACTTCAATGAGCTTGCGGCCCGCCAGGCCACCTACCAGGAGCTGGACCCCCACGGCTGCCGGCTGGACTCGCAACTGGCCCCATCGAAAAAGGACTGACCCATGAGCCAACCTCCCTCTCAAAGAGCGCATGGCCATCGAACGGGTGCACATGCCCGAACAGGATGCCCACGCAGCGGTCCTGCAATTTCCTGGAAGTGAACCAGGGCCTGACCCCCGAACTGGCCATGCGCGAGGCCCAGCGCTGCATCGAGTGCAAGAACCGCCCATGCGTGGACGGTTGCCCGGTGGGTGTGCGCATCCCCGAATTCCTCAAGGCCGTGGCCGAAGGTGATCTCACCGCGGCCGCCCAGATCCTGCGGGTGGACAACGCCCTGCCGGCCACCACCGGCCGGGTGTGCCCCCAGGAGACCCAGTGCGAGGGCGTCTGCGTGCGCGGCAAGAAGGGCCAGCCGGTGGCCATCGGCTGGCTGGAGCGGTTCGTGGCCGACTGGGCCGCCGGCAACCTGCCCAAGGAAGCGCCGCCCACCGAGCAGACGGGCTTCAAGGTGGCCGTGGTGGGTTCGGGCCCCGGCGGGCTCACCGCCGCCGGCGAACTGGCGCGCATGGGGCACAAGGTGCACGTGTTCGAGGCCCTGCACGACACCGGCGGGGTGCTGCGCTACGGCATCCCCGAATTCCGCCTGCCCAAGGATATCGTCGACCGGGAGGTGGAGAACCTCAAGAACCTGGGGGTGGAGATCGAGTGCAACGTGGTCATCGGCCGCACCCTCACCGTGGACCAGATCGCCGAGGAATTCGACGCGGTGTTCGTCGCCAACGGCGCCGGGCTGCCCATGTTCCTGAACATCCCCGGGGAGAACTACAAGGGCGTGTACTCCGCCAACGAGTACCTCACCCGGGTGAACCTCATGGGCGCCTGGATGGACGTGGAGGGCGGCACGCCCGTGGCCAAGGGCGAGACGGTGGTGGTGTTCGGCGGCGGCAACGTGGCCATGGACTCGGTGCGCACCGCCAAGCGCATGGGCGCCAAGCACGCCGTCTGCGCCTACCGCCGCACCAAGGCCGAGATGCCCGCCCGCATCGAGGAGATCGCCCACGCGGAGGAAGAGGGCATCGAGTTCCACTACCTCATCGCCCCCCTGGGGATCCTGGGCGACGAGAAGGGCTGGGTGCGGGCCGTGCGCCTGCAGCGCATGGAGCTGGGCGAGCCGGACGCCTCCGGGCGGCGCCGCCCGGTGCCCATCCCCGGCAGCGAGTTCGAGATGCCCTGCCACATCGTGGTGGTGGCCCTGGGCACCGTGGCCAACCCCCTGCTCACCAACACCACCCCGGCCCTGAAGCTGAACAAGTGGAAGAACATCGTGGTGGACGACAAGCAGGCCACCACCATGGAAGGGGTGTTTGCCGGCGGCGACATCGTGCGCGGCGGCGCCACGGTGATCCTGGCCATGGGCGACGGCAAGGTGGCCGCCAAAGGCATTGATGAGTACCTGAAGGGACGCACCCCCAAAGGTTGATGGACCCCCGGGCCGACCCCAGGCGCCCCTTCCGGGGCGCCTGTTTTGTTTGCATACTCATCCAAGCCTCCCGATCCGCCCATGCCCGCGCCCGACCTGCCTACCCCGGTTCTCCGCCAGGCCAGCCTGGAGCAGTGGCATGCCTTCCACGAGACGGCTCTGAACGGCATGTGGGGACTTGCCCGGGCCCTGGACCAGCGGGCCTGGGCGGAGGTGGTGCACACCTGCCGCTGGGTGCGGGAAGCCTTCCATCCCCAAAACTTGTGGGAGGAGCAGCGGATGTTCCCGCTCCTGGACCAGGCCGGCGCGCGGACCCTGCGCCAGGCCCTGTGGGGCGACCACCGGGAAATGGGCCGGCTGGCCCAGGGTGTCCTGGAGGCGTGGGACGGGGGCGCCACGGACGGCCTCAGGGCCCGCCGGCTGCTGGACCTGGTGCGCCAGCACATCGACACCGAGCAGCACCGGGCGCTGCCCCTGCTGCAAGGGCGGCAGCCGTCCACGGACGCCGCCCCCAACGGCGCGGGCTACCACACCCCCACCCGTTTCCCCGCCCGGCATTGACCCGCCCCCCCCCAGCGCCACTCACCCGATCCCTCCGCTCCCCGTCAGTCGCGCCAGCGACTGACGGGGAGCGGACCGGGCGACGGTCCGCAACCCGGAGGACCCGGCAGCCGGAACCCCAAGATCAGCCCCGGGCGTAGCGTTGGAGCTTCTGGATGTCCAGGATGCGCACCACCGGGAAGGTGCTCTGGATCAGCCCCAGGTCCGCCAGCAGGCGCAAGGCCCGGCTGAACGCCTCCCGGCTGGCGCCGATGCACTGGGCCAGGTCCTCCTGGGTCTCCCGGAACTCCACCAGGGCCCGCCCCGGATTGCGGCCCTGGTACTCCAGGATCAATTGGGCCACCCGCTCGGGCACGCTGTGCAGACTCAGGGTCTCCACCAGGGAGATGAGGTGGCGGATCTTGCCGGCGAAATGCTGGATCAGGCACATGGCCACGGCGTTGTTGCGGCTGGCCATGAGGCGCAGGGGCATGGCCGGGATCAGCCAGCACTCCGTGTCCCCGTGGGCCTCGGCGCCGGAAGCGGCCAGGCCGCCGTCGAACACCTGCACCTCCCCCACGCAGGTGCCCGGCTGGAGGATGTCCAGCACCTGCACCTTGCCCCGCCCATCGGTGCGGAAGACCTTGAGGGCCCCCTGGATCACCACGAACACGCCGGGCATGCCTTCGCCCTGGGCGAACACCGGGGCGCCGTCCGCATAGCGCCGCAACTCGCTCACGGCCGCCAGTTCCTCCGCCTCCGCGGCCGGAAGTCCCGCCAGGTAGTCGATCCGCCTCAAGTTAACCACCACTTGCCCCATCGGGTCCTCGTCCCTTCCCAGTGATTTGTATCACACCTGACGGACTATGGACCACCAAAGTATGGATCCGGGACAGATGGCTCTTTTGAAAATCTCAAGGAAAAGCCACTGCCAGCCGGGCCAACCCTGCCCAAACAAAAAAGCCCCGGATTCCGGGGCTTGCGGAAGGGACGGGCGGATCTACTTCACGCGTTCCATGAAGGTCCTATCCACAGTGTTCACCCGGACCCGCTCCCCGGACTCGATGTACGGGGGCACCCCCACGGTGATGCCGTTCTCCAGCTTGGCAGGCTTGTACGAGCCGGTGGCATTGGCGTTCTTCATGACCGGCTCGGTCTCGACGATCTGCAGCACGACGCTGGGGGGGAGGGTGATGTTGAGGGGGGTGCCCTCGTAGAATTCCACCTCCACCTCCATGTTGGGCTGCAGGAAGACGGCAGCGTCGCCCAGGAACTCCTTGGCCAGTTCGATCTGCTCGTACGTTTCGTTGTTCATCAGGACGAAGTGGTCGCCGTCCTCGTACAGGTATTCCATCATGTGCTGTTCAAGGCTGACCTTGTCGATCTTGTCCGAGGAGCCGAACCGGTTCTCCCGGTTGAGGCCGTCCTTCAGGCGCTTCATCTTGGTGACGATCCGTGCGGGCAGGTTGCCGGGGGTCTGGTGCTCGACGCTCACCACCCGGCACAATTCGTTCTCGAAATTGATGATCATTCCAACCCGGACCTGGGTGGCGTTGATGAACGGCATTGGGCCTCCTCATTGACCAGCGTGGTTCCGCCATCCAAAAAGGGGCCCCCGAGGGATCCCAGGGGCCGCTGGCTGATGGTTTGGTGGGCATACCTGGATTCGAACCAGGGGCTTCTACCGTGTGAAGATAGCACTCTACCGCTGAGTTATATGCCCGCGGCACATCAGAATACCAGATCCGGCGGGCCTGTCCAGAGTGGGAAGTGCAAAACCGGGGGGGCGCCAGAGGGCGGGGAAGGCTACCTATTCTTTCATAGCCTTGGCCATGGCCCGGGCGAACCGGAGCGCCCGCTCCGCGGGCAGCGCGCAGATGCCCACCCGCATCCCGTCCGGGAGCGGCACCACGTAGACGCCCCGGGCCTTCAGGGCGGTGCAGACCTTGGCCGGATCCGCCGCCTTGAGGGCGACGAAGAAGCCGCCCTTCCACGGGGCCCCGGGCAGCCGTTCGCCCTTGAGGGCGTCGTCCAGGGCCTGGGCGCGCTGCTGCAGCACCCCGGACCAGTGCCGGTGCTCGGCCCGCAGCGCCTGCTGGCGGGCCGGGTCCCGGTCCAGGCGCACCAGGACCGACTGGGCGGCCCGGGCGCAGTTGGAGAAGGCGCCCCGGCAGGACGTGGCCAGGGCGGCCTGCAGCCCGCCGTCCCGGATCCAGGGGAAGGCCAGGGTTCCGCCGCGCCCGCCGTAGAGGGTGAGGGACTTGGAAAGGGAAAGGCTGGCGCCCACCAGGACCCGGCCTTCCTCGCCCAGCACGGCGTACTGGTCCAGGGCTTCCCGCACATGGCCCGGATCGGCGGTGTAGTCCAGGTAGGCGCAGTCCAGCAGGAGGGTGACCGGACCCCGCTGGGCCAGCTTGCGAAGCACCTCGAACAGGGCCTCCCGGTCGGCCCAGGCCAGGCTGCGCCCGGTGGGGTTGTGGCAAGGGTCGTTGAGCCAGATGAGGAGGCGTTTCTGGGTTGCCAGCAGCGCGGTGCCGACCCGCAGCCAGGCCTCCCCGTCCAGCGCGCCCCCCGCCTCGGGGAACGGCGCGGTGGCCAGGCCGGCGCCGTTCTCCTGGGCCAGGGTGGCGTACGGGCTCCAGAACGGCGCCGCGGTGAGCACCTTCATGCCCGGTTCCAGGAAGTTGCGCACCGACAGGGCCAGGGCGCCGCTGCCCCCGGGCGTGGCGCAGGCGCAGCCGTAGCCGTCCAGCTTGGGCCAGTGGCGGCACACCAGGGCCTTCAGGAAGGCGGGGTCGCCGGCGATGGGGGCGTAGGGCATGATTTCCGGCGGAGTCAGCTCCCCCAGGAGGGCCTTCACCGTGTCCAGCATGACCAGGCCGCCGGTGTCGTCGGCCAGGGCGCCCAGGGTGGCGTTCACCACATCCTCCCCGGCGGCGGCGTGCCTCTGGGCTTCGGCGTTGAGGGTGAAGATGGGATCGTCGGGAGGGAATCCCCGGCGGGAAGGAATGAGCTGTTCAAGCATGGATATCCTCAGGGAAGCTATGCTCCCCTACCATACGCCGTCCGCCCGGGACAGGACAGCAGTCTCTGGAACCAACAGGTGCAGGTAGACTGTCGACGCCGGGCCGGCCCCGGCAGGCCACGAGGACTTCCATGATCTACCCGTTCCAAGGCATGGCTCCCCGCATCGGCAGCCGGGTCTTCATCGCTCCCGATGCCACGGTGGTGGGGGACGTGGCCATCGGCGACGACGTCTCAATCTGGTTCGGCTGCGTGGTGCGGGGGGACGTGCACGCCCTGCGCATCGGCGCCCGGTCCAACATCCAGGACCTGTGCTGCCTGCACGTGACCAACGGCCGCTGGCCGCTGCTGGTGGAGGAGGAGGTGAGCATCGCCCACCACGTGATGCTGCACGGCTGCACCATCCGCAAGGGCGCGCTGGTGGGCATGAGCACCACCATCATGGACGGCGCCGAGGTGGGCGAGGGCTGCCTGGTGGCGGCGGGCTCGCTCCTGAAGGAAGGCTTCAAGGCCCCGCCCCACAGCCTGGTGGCCGGGTGGCCGGCGGCCGTGAAGGGTCCCCTGACGCCGGCCCAGCTGGACCTGGTGGCCGGCGTCTGGCCCCGCTACATCCGTTACAAAGAGGCCTACTTCCGGGACGGCTGGGCGATGGCGGCGGCGCCGCCGGCGCCGTTCCCGGAACCCGGCTTCGAGGACGGGCACCCATTCCCGTGATGCCACCCCAGCGGCTGGCGCCCCCTTTTTCTTCTGACCCCGCCGGCGGGGTCTGCGGCTAGACTTTCTTTCTAATTATGCAAACCCCAATGAATGCCCTCCTGATCCTCCGCGTTCACATCGACAGGCGCCTGGGCTTCGGCCACATCTCCCGGGCCCTGGCGCTGCAGGAACAATGGCGGGCCCAGGGCGGCTCCGCCTGCATCGCCGTGTCCGGAGACGAACGGGCGCGGCAGGTGGGCGCGGGGCGCCACCCGTACCTGGACCAGGCCCTGCCCTGCCCGGCGGTGTACCTGGGAGAGGACCTGCACGCGGGCCTGCCCGAGGACCTCAAGGCCAGGGGCGCGGTGGCGCTGGTCGACCACTGGGAGGCCACCCAGGCGGAACTGCAGCAGCTGCGCCCCCTGCCGGTGGCCCTCATGGAGGATGACGGGGACGCCCACGAGAAGGCGGACCTGCTGTTCCAGCCCTTCCTGGAGGGCTTCAGCTGGCCGGTGTCGCCCCTGAAGGTGGTGAACGGGCGCAAGGTGCGCCCCCTGGAAACCCAGCACGGCCCCTGCCGGGTGCTGCGCGGCTCCCAGTTCGTCGTGGTGGACGCCCAGGCGCTCCATGCCCGCCCGCGCCGGGAGCCCCTGCAGCCCCTGGCGGTGCACAAGCTGCTGGTGACCTTCGGCGGCACCGACGGGCCGGGCCTGGCGCCCCGGGCCTACCGGGTGCTCAACGACCTGGTGGCCTCCGGCCGCTGGATCGGCACCTGCACCCTCCTGGCGCCCCAGGGCCTGGACCTGCCCCCGTTCCCCGGCGCCCGGATCCTCAGCGGCCTGCCCGGGCTCACCCAGCGCCTGCCCGAGTTCGACGCCGTGTGGTGCGCCGCCGGGCTGACCCACTGCGAGGCCATGTGCCTGGGCGTGCCCGCCGCCACCTGGGGCCAGAACGAGCGCCAGCACTTCATGCTCTCGGACATCGCCCGGCACAACGGCTGCCTGGACCTGGGGCTGGGCACCGAGGTGGACCCTGCCGCCACCGAGGCGGCCCTGGCCCAGTGGCTCGGCCCCGAAGGCCAGGAGGCGCGCCAGGAGCAGGTGCGGGACAGCATGGCCCTGGTGGACGGCATGGGCGCCAGCCGCGTGGCCCAGGAGCTGGGCTCCCTGGCCGCGCGCTGAAACACGTAAGCCGTCGTGACGGAATCACCTTGTCCGTTTCGGGCGGCCCCGGCATAAGGCGCCGTAACGGAAGGACCGGGAAAAGTCGTGGTTATTCCGTAACGGCGCCTAAATCTACGCTTGACCCTTGGTTTGTATGGCGATAAGGTTTTCTTTCTGCGCCCCCGATGCCGGGCGGCGCCCTGAATATGTCCTCGCGGAAGTTTCGGAGTTTGGCCATGAGCACTTATTTCCCCAAAGGCGCCGACAAGATCACCCGCAAGTGGTTCGTGGTGGATGCCACCGGGCTGCCGGTGGGACGCCTGAGCACCGTCGTCGCCGACGTGCTCTCCGGCAAGAACAAGCCCACCTGGACGCCCTTCCTGGACATGGGCGACCACGTGGTGGTGATCAACGCCGCCAAGGCCGTGTTCACCGGCCGCAAGGGCACCACCAAGATGTACCGCCGCACCACCACCCAGCCGGGAAGCATGGTCGAGGTGCGGGCCGACGTCATGAAGAAGACCTTCCCCGGGCGGATCATCGAGTCCGCCGTCAAGGGCATGCTGCCCAAGGGGCCCCTGGGCCGGGCGATGTACCGGAAGCTGAAGGTCTATGACGGCCCCGAGCACCAGCAGGCCGCCCAGCAACCCCAACCCATGACCATCCAGCTGTAACCTGACCGAGGCAATCCATGGCGATCACCCAAAACTACGGAACTGGCCGGCGCAAGTCGTGCACCGCCCGCGTCTTCCTGCGCCCCGGCACCGGCAAGGTCGTGGTCAACGGCCGCACCCTCGAGAACTACTTCCCCAACGCCGTGCTGCGCATGGTGGTCCACCAGCCCCTGGTGCTGGCCGACCTGGTGGACAAGTTCGACCTCCTGGTGACCGTGGCCGGCGGCGGCCCCGCCGGACAGGCCTCGGCCATCCGCATGGGCCTCTCCCGGGCGCTGCTGAGCTACAACGACCAGCTCAAGAGCCTGCTCCGCCAGGCCGGCCTGCTCACCCGCGATCCGCGCATGAAGGAGCGCAAGAAGCCCGGCCAGATGGGTGCCCGCCGCCGCTTCCAGTTCTCGAAGCGCTAGTCTTTGCCAGCCTTTTTCCGAGCCGGGGAGACGCGTTCTCCCCGTCTTTGTCTTTGCCGGGTTCCCCCCAGCGGGGGGAGCCGAATCGGGCGGGGGTTCCCCTCCCGCCTTCCATCCCCTACGCGGCGCACCGCCGCATTCCCAGGGAGGCCATCATGGCTGCCATCCAGATGAAGGAACTGCTCGAAGCGGGCGTGCACTTCGGACACCAGACCAAGCGCTGGAACCCCAAGATGAAGAAGTACATCTTCGGGGCGCGCAACAGCATCTACATCATCGACCTGCAGAAGACCCTGCGCCTGTGGAACCAGGCCGCCAACGCCCTCACCAAGGCCGCCAGCGAGGGCAAGACCTTCCTGTTCGTGGCCACCAAGCCCCAGGCCCAGGAGCTGATCGCCGAGCAGGCCCAGCGCTGTGGCGCCTTCTACGTGAACAACCGCTGGCTGGGCGGCATGCTCACCAACTTCGCCACCATCAAGAAGTCCCTGGACAAGCTCAAGGAGATCGAGGCCACCCTCAACGATCCCGCCCGGACCGGCCAGCTCTCCAAGAAGGAGATCCTGAACCTGAACCGGGCCAAGGCCAAGCTGGAAGCCTCCTTCGCCGGCATCCGGGACATGCGCGCGGTGCCCGACGTGATCTTCGTCATCGACCCGCACCGGGAGGACATCGCCGTCACCGAGGCGCACAAGCTGGGCATCAGGATCGTCGGCCTGGTGGACACCAACTGCGACCCGGACAAGATCTCCTACGTGATCCCCGCCAACGACGACGCCATCCGCTCCATCCTGCTGTTCTCCGAGCGGGTCGCCGACTCCATCCTGGAGGGCCGCCAGTCCTTCCAGGACAAGAGCGAGAGCGACGAAATGAAGGCCATGATGGCCGAGAAGATGGAAGAAGGCGCCGAAGCCTAGTTTTCGACGAGCGGCCAGGCGCCAGCCCGGCCGTGGGGCCCTGGCCGCTCGCTCCTGGAATCCCCGATCCAACCTTAAGGAGTCTCCCCATGGCATTTACCGCTCAGGATGTGAAAGCCCTCCGCGACAAGACCGGCCTCGGCATGATGGATTGCAAGAAGGCGCTGGAAGAGAACGGCGGCGACACGGAGAAGGCCATCGACTACCTGCGCAAGAAGGGCCTGGCGGCCTCCGCCGCCAAGGCCAGCCGCATCGCCGCCGAAGGGGTCGTGGACTCGTACATCCATCCCGGCGGGCGGGTGGGAGTGCTCGTCGAGCTCAACTGCGAGACCGATTTCGTGGCCCGCACCGCGGGCTTCCAGCGGCTGGTGCGGGAGATCGCCATGCACGTGGCGGCCCACGACCCGGCGCCCCGGTTCGTGTCCAAGGACGAAGTCACCCAGGCCTTCCTGGACCACGAGAAGGAGATCGCCACCGCCCAGGCCCTGGCCACCGGCAAGCCCGCCAACGTGGTGGAGAAGATCGTGGAAGGCAAGATGAACAAGATCTTCGAGGAGGTCTGCCTGCTGGAGCAGAAGTTCATCATGAACGACGACGTGACGGTGGCCCAGTACCTGTCCTCGAAGACCGCCGAGATCGGCGAGAAGCTGAGCATCCGCCGCTTCACCAAGTACGTGCTGGGCGAAGGGCTGGAAAAGCGCAAGGACGACTTCGCCGCCGAGGTCGCCGCCCAGTCCGCGGCCGCCAAGCAGTAGGGCGCCGCCACCGATTGCCAACCCTCGAGAAGACGGCCCCGGGCCGTCTTCTCCATGTCTGAGGTGCGATATGAGCAGAGTCGCATGGTTGTTTCCGGGCCAGGGCTCCCAGGCGGTGGGCATGGGCGTGGACCTGGCTGCGGCCGAGCCCGCCGCCCGGGCCATCCTGCAGGAGGCCGACGAGGCCCTGGGCTGCCCCCTGTCGGCCCTGATGGCCCACGGCCCGGAGGACCAGCTCAAGCTCACCGAGAACACCCAGCCCGCCATCCTCACCCACAGCACCATGGTGGTGCGGGCGTACGGCGAGCGCCTGCCCAGGCCCGACTTCGTGGCCGGCCACTCCCTGGGCGAGTACAGCGCCCTGGTGGCCGCCGGCGCCCTGGCCTTCGGGGACGCGGTGGTCACCGTGCGCGAGCGCGGGCGGGCCATGCAGGCGGCGGTGCCGGTGGGGGTGGGGGCCATGGCCGCCATCCTGGGCACCCCCGCCCCGGACGTGGAAGCCGCCTGCCGCACCGCCCAGGCCCAGACCGGGCAGGTGGTGGTGCCCGCCAACTTCAACGGCCCCGGCCAGATCGTCATCGCCGGCCACGCCGAGGCGGTGGAGGCGGCCATGGACCTGCTCAAGAGCCGCGGCTGCCGCAAGATGATGAAGCTGCCCGTGAGCGCCCCCTTCCACAGCCCGCTCATGGAGCCGGCCCGGGCGCACATGGAGCCCCTGCTCCAGGCCCTGGCGTTCAACCCCCCGGCCTGCCCGCTGGTGAACAACGTGGACGCCGCCCTGGTGCAGGATCCGGCCCTGCTGCGGGACGGCCTGGTGCGCCAGATCCCCGGCGCGGTGCGCTGGGAGGCCCTCACCGCCGCGCTCCTGGAGCAGGGGGTCACCGCCTTCTTCGAGCTGGGCCCGGGCAAGGTCCTGGCCGGGCTGGTGAGGCGCCAGGCCAAGGAGGCCGGGGTCGAGGTGCAGGCCTGGTCCGTGGCCGGCCCGGAAGACCTCCAGGCCTTGCCATCCTGATGGACCTGACCTACCTGCACGGCTTCGCTTCGGGCCCCTGGGGCGCCAAGGGCACCCACTGCCGGGCCTGGGCCCAGGCCCGGCACCTGCCGTTCCATGCCCCGGACCTGAACCTGCCGGACTTCGAGCACCTCACCCTTTCCGCCCAGGTGGAGGCGGTGACGGCCCTGCTGGGCGCCCTGGCGGAGCCGCCGGTGGTGGTGGGCTCCAGCATGGGCGGACTGGTGGCCGCCGCCGCCGTCCACCGGGGCGCCAAGGTGTCCCGCCTGATCCTGCTTGCCCCCGCCTTCGGCTTCGCCCGGCGCCGCCTCCAGGGCCGGCGCTGGGCCGGCTACCGCCGGCGGGGCACCCTGCCCACCTACCATTTCGCCCAGGAGAAATGGCTCACCCTGGGTCCCCAACTGCTCCCGGACCTGCCCCTGTGGCGGGACGACGACCAGTGGCGGCTGGATGTGCCGGTGATCATCCTGCACGGCCGCAGGGACGACATGGTGCCCCTGGCCGAGAGCGAGGCGTTCGTGGCCAGGAACCCCGGGGCGCGGCTGGTGGTGCTGGAGGACGACCACGGGCTGCTGGGGGAAGCGTCCCTGCGGGCCCTGGACGAGTCGCTGGAGGAAGCGTTCGGTCCTTTGCCCGGATCGGCTTGACGCCACCCGGCGGTCACACCCACAGCACCGGCAGCAGTCCGGCCACCGCCAGCCCGGCCAGGAGCCACAAGCTCCAGCGCCCGGCCTTGCCCCGGGCCAGGGACAGGGCGTAGAAGCCCTTCGCCAGGTTGTTGCTGGCGGAGGCGATGATGATGCTCACGGAAACCAGCTTGAAGCTGGCGGTGATGCCGGCCTGGTGGGTGAGGCCCATGATGAATGGGATCACGTCGGTGAGGCCCATGATCCCGGCCAGGGTGTACATCCCCCTCTGGCCCAGGTAGAGCAGGGCCAGCCGGGTCACCACCAGCATGACCAGGAACAGCCCCGCGAACAGGAAGGCGGTGCGCAGTTCCAGGGGGTTCGCGGCCTGGGTGGGGGCGGCGGCCTCTTCCTGGTCGTTGTCCCGCAGCCGGCCCCAGAACCAGCCGCCCAGGAGGCCCAGAACGGTCAGGGCCGCGAACCACGGCGCCAGGACCCGGGCCAGGGTGGCGTTGAACATCCAGACCAGCGCCAGGATGCGCAGATACATGCAACCGGAGGCTGTGAGGATGCTGCCGGAGTATTCGTGCGGGTGGCTGCCCCCGGCGGCGCGCCGGGCCAGCACCACCGTGGTGACGGTGCTGGAGTAGATCCCGCCCAGGGCGCCGGTCAGGAAGGTGCCCCCGCGGCCCTTCACCACCTTGAGGATCAGGTAGCTGGCGTAGGAGGTGCCGCTCACCGCCACCACCACCAGCCAGGTCTTGAACGGGTTGATCTGGAACGGCCCGAACTCCTGGTTCGGCACCAGCGGCAGGATCACCCAGGTGAGCAGCAGGAACTTGGTGAAGGCGGTCACCTCCTCCGGCTCGATGTGCTCGGTGAGGCCCTCCAGCGCCACCTTCAGCTCCAGCAGCAGCAGGCTCACCACCACCAGGGCGGAGGCGAACCAGATGAAGCCGCCATGCACCAGGCAGCCAACCAGATAGATCATCAGCCCCGACACCTCGGTGGTGATGCCGGCCTCGCTGCTGGCCATGACCTTGTGCCAGTACGAAACCACCATGAAAGCGCCCACCACCATGAGCCCCATGAGCGAGCCGAGGTAGTTGTCGTGGGCCAGGTAGGCCACCACGTAGCCCATGAGGCCCAGAAGCGGGAAGGTGCGCACCCCCCCGAAGACCCGCTTGCCCCCACGCTTGAGCTCCTCCCGCTCGAGGCCGATGAGGAAGGACAGGAACAGCACCAGGACCAGTTGGGCCGCCTCAGGAGGCACCAGCGCGAGCAGGCGGTTTTGCAATCGGTACCTCCCGGGCTGGCGGGTTCACTCGTGGGCGAACACCATCTCCTTGACGTCGATCCCGGCGATGGCGCCCAGGCGGGCCGTCATCTCCCGGCGCACCTCCGGGCCGCCCACCAGCTCCAGGAGCACCACCCCCTCGCCGGCGCAGTAGTTCTCGGCCACTTCATGCAGGCCCAGGCGGGTCTTGATGTTGCAGCCGAAGTCCGTGAACACCTTCTGCACCTCGCCCGCATAGCGCAGCCGGTCGGTGATGTGGATCCCGAGGATGACATGATCGGCTTTCATATAAATCTCCTGAGGATGGACCATACTAGCCCAATTCCATGGGACCGCCAGCATTAGTCTCCGGCGCCGGCTGCCGCCTGCACGGGCTTGGGGTCCACCTCCGGGGTCCTGGTGCCAACGTCACCCCTTGCCCACCGCCTCCTTGGCGCCGTGGCCCACATCCTGGGCCCCCTTCTTGACACCGTGCCCCACCTTCTTGGCGCCCTCGCCCACCGCCTTGCCGCCCTTCTTGGCCCCTTCCTTGACGGCCACGGCCCCTTTCTTCACCGCATGGCCCACTTCCACGGCACCCTTCTTCACCGCGTGGCCCACCTCGACCGCCGCGTCGCCCACGGCCTTGCCGGCGGTCTTGAAGCCCTCCTTGACCTTCTCCTTGGGGCCGGGACTGTCCTGGGCGCCCAGGCCCGGCGCCGCCAGGATCAGCAAGATGATGAGGAACATTCGCCGCAAGGAGGCCCTCCGAGGGTCATGATGCACCCGTTCAGAGACCGCCGGAAGACCTCCGGGCATGGAACACTGGTAGGTCAACCCATTGGATGAAAGGTCGATCCATGCCTTCGGATCCGAGCGAACTGGAACTTTCCGCACCGGCCATGCGGAACCTGGTGGAGCAGGCCATGGCGCGGCTCCTGGCGCACATGGCCGCGCTGGAAACGCAGCCGGCCATGGACCTGGAGGGTGCGGACGAGCTGGCCCTCTCGCTGGCGGAGCCTCTGCCCCGTTCGGGGGTGCCGTTCGAGTCCCTGCTCGACCTGCTCTTCGGGAAGGCCATCCCCAAGAGCCTCAACACGGCGAGCCCAGGCTACCTGGCCTACATTCCCGGGGGCGGGCTCTTCCACTCGGCCGTGGCGGACCTCATCTCGGACACGGTGAACCGCTACGTGGGCATCTGGGCGGCGGCGCCGGCCCTGGTGCAGATCGAGGTCAACGTCGTCCGGTGGCTCTGCCAGATGGCCGGCTATCCCAGGTCCGCGGGCGGCATCCTCACCTCCGGCGGATCCATCGCCAACCTGACGGCGGTCATCGCCGCCCGGGCGGACCGGCTTCCGGAAGACTTCCTGAAGGGAACCCTCTACACGTCGTCCCAGGCCCACCACTCGGTGGAGAAGGCCGCGGCCCTGGCGGGCTTCCCGGCCCGCAACGTGCGGGCCGTCGACGTGGACGGCCGCCAGAGGCTCCGCATGGACCTCCTGGCCCGGAGCATCGCCCAGGACCGGGCGGCGGGGCTGATGCCCTTCCTGCTGGTGGCCAACGCCGGGACCACCAACACCGGGGCGGTGGACGACCTGGAGGCCGCGGCGACCCTGGCGGCCCGGGAGGGGCTCTGGCTGCACGTGGACGCCGCCTACGGAGGGTTCTTCGTGCTCACCCGCCAGGGCCGCGAGACCCTGCGGGGCATGGCCCGGGCCGATTCCATCACCCTGGATCCGCACAAGGGCCTGGGCCTGCCGTACGGCACCGGAAGCCTCCTGGTGCGGGACCCCCGCACACTGCGCCGGGCCAACCATGCCAGCGCGGACTACCTGCAGGACATGCAGATGGACGAGGCCAAGGTGGATTTTTCCGAGCTGTCGCCCGAGTTGTCCCGGGACTTCCGCGGCCTGCGCGTGTGGCTGCCCCTGAAGCTGCACGGGGTTGCCCCCTTCGAGCGGCACCTGGAGGAGAAGCTGGCGCTGGCCCGGTTCGCCTGCGAAGAGCTGCGGCGGATCCCAGGCGTCGAGATCATGGCCGAGCCCCAGCTCTCCATCCTGGCCTTCCGCCTGAACCCCGGCGGCATGGGCCGGGACGCCCGCAACGACCTGAACCGGCGCTTCCTGGAGGCCATCAACGCCCCGGGGCGGATCTACCTCTCGCCCACTTTCCTGGGGGGCGACTTCGTGCTGCGCATCTGCGTGCTCTCCTTCCGCACCCACCGGGACCGGATGGAGATGGGCCTGGAGGACATCCGCGCCGCCGCCAGGGCCTTGCAGCGCTGACCGGCGCAGGGAGCGCTACAGAGAACTTTGCAGGATCGTCCCGATCACGGTGTTGACGATGTCCTCCGCCGAGCAGCCCCGGCTCAGGTCGTTGCCGGGCTTTTTCAGGCCCTGCAGGAACGGGCCGTTGGCGGAGGCGCCGCCGAAGCGCTCGGCGATCTTGTAGCCGATGTTGCCGGCGTTCAGGTCCGGGAACACCAGCACGTTGGCCTGGCCCGCCACCTTGGAGCCCGGGAACTTCTTCTTGCCGATGGCCGGGATCATGGCGGCGTCGAACTGGATCTCCCCGTCCACCAGGAGCTCCGGGCGGCGCTCGCGCACCGCCTTGAGGGCGGCGCGCACCTTGTCCACCAGGGGATGCTCGGCGCTGCCGGCGGTGCTGAAGGACAGCATGGCCACCTTGGGCTCCACCCCCAGCATGGCCTTGGCGGTGTCGGCGCTGGCCACCGCCACGTCCGCCAGCTGCTCCGGGTCCGGGTCGGGGAGCACGGCGCAGTCGCCGAACATCATGGCGCCCTTCTCCCCGAAGGCCGGGTCCGGGTGGATCATCAGGAAGGCGGAGGAGACAGTCTTCACGCCCGGGGCGCAGCCGATGGTGAGCAGGCAGGCGCGCACGGTCTCGCCAGTGGTGTTCAGGGCCCCGGCCACGAACCCATCCGCCTGGCCGGTCTTCACCATCATGCCGCCGAAGTACAGGGGCGACTTGAGGGTCTCCAGGGCCTTCTCCTGGGTCATGCCCTTGTGCTTGCGCGCCTCGTAGAAGGAGCTGGCGAAGCCGGCCAGGTCCGCGTCCATGTCAGGGTGGCGCAGGATGGCCCGCTTCAGGTCCAGGCCCAGCTCCCCGGCCCGGGCCCGGACCTTGCCCGGGTCGCCCAGCACCGTCACCTTGCACAGGTCCTCCTGGAGCAGCTTGTGGGCGGCCACCAGGGTGCGGTCGTCCACCCCCTCGGGCAGGACGATGTGCTTGCGCAGGCTCTTGGCCCGTTCGCGGAAAATCTTGAACCACGCTTCATGGTTGGCGTTCATGGAAACCTCCCGGCATGCCTTTCAGTCTGGCAGGTCGGCGGGGATGCTGAAACTGCTTGAGCCCAGCCGCCAGCCCAGGTCCGGACCCCAGGCGGAATACCAGAGGCCGAACCGCCCTCCGCCCAGGGGCAGGCAGCAGGACCGGTACAGGGACCGGTCCCACCCCTGGCTGCCGGTGAGCACGGGCGCCGGGCCGCGGGTGAAGGTCAGCCCGTCCGTGGACACCGCCAGCCACAGCTGGCCGCCCTCCTGGGTGCGGTACACGGCGGTGGTGTCCACCAGCAGGACCGTCGCCCCCTGCCAGGGAAAGGCGTCCAGGTGCCAGAGCATGCGCCCGGGGGGCGGCTGGATCCCCCGCACCTCCCTGGGCGGGGACCAGGGCCCTTCCGCCCGGGGCGCGGTGCGCCGGCGGATCACGTAGGGGAACTGGGAAGCGTCCACGTAGTACATGGCCCACGCGCCGCCGGCCCAGAACACTGCCGGGGACAGCTCGCGCTCGTCCGCCAGCGGCTCGTCCAGGATCACCTTGGGCGCGCTCCAGTGGCGCCCGTCCCGGGAGGACACCACGAACAGGGTGTCGTCCCGGTCGGCCCCGGCGGCCCGGTAGAACAGGTGCAGGCGCCCGTCCGGGTCCAGGGCCAGGTGGGGGTCGGAGTTGTACCGGCGGGCCAGGGCGGGCTTGGGGATGAGGGGGTTGACGATGCCCGGGGGCGCGGACCAGGACACGCCGTCCTGGGAAACGTACAGGGACGGGTTCTCGTACTGGGCGTCCGTGTGGGCGTAGGGCGTGACGGCCATCCAGTAGGCATATCCGTTCCAGCCCCCGTCCCGGTGGAACACGGACGGGTGGACCAGCTCCGTGCCGGCGTACGGCACCGGGGTGGCCAGGGGCGCCGGGGCGTTGGCCGCCCGGGCCGCCAGCAGGGCTCCGGAGGGATCCCCGGCCCACCCGGCGGCGGCGACCAGGAACGCCGCCAGGACCTTCACGCCATGCCCCCGTTCACCCCGATCACCTGGCGGGTGATGTAGCCCGCTGCGTCCGAACACAGGAAGCCCACCAGGTCGGCCACCTCCTCCGGGCGCCCCACCCGGCCCATGGGCACCGGCTGCAGGGCCCGCTCCAGATCCAGGCCGTCCAGCAGGGGCGAGGCGATGAGCCCGGGGGCCACGGCGTTCACGGTGATGCCCCGGCTGGCCAGCTCCATGGCCAGGGCCTTCACCGCGCCGATGAGCCCGGCCTTGGCGGCGCTGTAGTTCACCTGGCCGCGGTTGCCGATCACCCCCGAGACCGAGGCCACCGCCACGATGCGCCCGCCCCGGCGCAGGCGCACCATGGGCAGGGTGAGGGGCTGGACCACGTTGAAGAACCCGTCCAGGCCGGTGCGCACCACCTGGTCCCAATCCTGGCCGGTGAGGGCCGGGAAGGCGGCGTCCCGGGTGATGCCGGCGTTGCACACCACCGCGTGGTAGGCGCCCTGGTCCTCCACCTGGCGCTCCAGGCAGGCCCGGACCTGGTCCCGGTCGGTGACGTCGAAGGCCAGCCAATCCGCCTGGCCCCCGGCCGCCTGGATCTCCCGGCACAGGGCCTGGGCCTGGTCCAGGCGGGTCCGGCCGTGCACGGTCACCCGGTAGCCGTCCCGGGCCAGGCGCCGGGCGATGGCGGCGCCGATGGGGCCGGTGGCGCCGGTCACCAGCGCGCGGCGGGGCGGATCGCAGGCGGGCTGGCTCACGTTTTCTCCAGGAGGGTGAGGGTGGCGCCGGCCAGGAGGGCGCCGGCCATCAGGATCTCACACCGGAAGCGCCGCAGCCCGCCGGGATCCTCCAGGTCCAGGCGCGCGCGCACCTCCAGGGCGGCGCCGGCGGGGAAGGCCGGGACCTGGCACCGGTACTCCCGCACCCCCACCAGGTAGCCGCCCCGGGGGGGCGCTCCGGCCTCCGCCAGGGACCGGCCCCGGCAGGCGGCCACCGCCTGGGCCATGAGTTCCAGCCCCACCCAGCCGGGCATGGCCCCGTCCGCATCCGCGTACCAGGCGCCCGGATCCACCCGGGCCAGGGCGGTGCCCCCCTGGGCATGGGCCTGGGCGACCCCTTCCAGCAGCAGCGCCGGCGGGCGATGGGGGAGCCAGGACGGCAGGCGGGGATCCATCAGGAACGCCCCGCGACAAGGGCCAGGTTGCCCCCGCCGAAGGCGAAGGCGTTGGACAGGCACACACGCAGGTCCGGATCCCGGGCGCCGGGAAGCACCAGGCGCAGGGCCGGCAGGGCCGGGTCCGGGGCGCCGTCCCACCGGTGCGGGGGCAGCAGGCCGTCCGGGTTCCAGCGGGGGTGCAGGGCCAGCCAGCAGAAGGCCATTTCGGTGGCCGCCGCGGCCCCCAGGAGGTGGCCGGTGAGGGCCTTGGTGCCCCCGCACGGGACCCCCTGGGGGAACACCCGGGCCACCGCCCGGCTTTCCATCTCGTCGTTCTTGTCGGTGCCGGTGGCGTGCAGGTTCACGTAGCCCACCCGGCTCCCGTCCAGCCCGGCGTCGGCCAGGGCCTGGCGCATGGCCGCCTCCGCCCCCAGGCCCTCCGGGTCCGGGGCGGAGATGTGGTAGGCGTCGCTGGACTCCCCCACCCCCAGCAGGGCGATGGGGGCGGGTTCACGGCGCACCACGAACAGGGCCGCGCCCTCGCCGATGTTGATGCCGCATCGGTGCACGCTCATGGGGTTGCAGGGTTCGGCGGTGGCGGCCCCCAGGGCGGTGAAGCCGTTGACGGTGAGCTTGCACAGGGAATCCGCCCCGCCGGCCACCACCGCGTCGCACAGGCCCAGGCCCAGCAGGTTGCGGGCGGCGGCCAGGGCCTTGCCGCTGGAGGTGCAGGCGGTGGACACGGTGTAGGCCGGGCCCGAGAGCCCCAGGAGCCTGGCCAGGAACCGGGCCGGGGCACCCATCTCCTGGCCCGGGTAGCTGAATCCGGGAGGCAGGTCCCCGCCGCCCTCCAGGCGGGCCACGGCGGCCTCCATCTCCGCCACGCCGGAGGTGCTGGTGCCCAGCACCACCCCCACCCGTCCGGGGCCGTACCGGGCCCGCTCCGCCTCCACCTCGTCCCGGATCTCCTCCAGGGCCGCCAGCAGCAGGCGGGAATTGCGGGAATCGTAGGCGGCCTGGTGCGGCGGCGGCTCCGGGAGGGGTCCCGGCACCGCCCCCACCCGGGCCGGGCGCCCGGGGATCCAGCCCTCCTCCAGGACCAGCCCCCCGGTCTCCCCCCGGAACAGGCCGCGGGCCACCGCCGCCTTGCCCCGCCCCAGGGGGTTCACCAGCCCCAGGGCGGACAGGTAGGCCGGCGCGGCGGTCATGGCGCGTCCTCCAGGGTGCGCACCCGGACCCTCACCCCCAGGGCGGGGTTCTCCAGCACCAGGCGCCGGAACGGAGGGGCCTCCCCCTCCCGGGCGACGGTCCACACCACCCGGTCCCGGCGCAGCAGGATGCGGCGGGAGCCGTCCTCCTCCACCCGGATCCCCGGCGCCAGCCCGGCCCGGACCGCGTCCAGGGGCCACAGGGCGAACTGCACCAGGGCCACCAGGGCCTTGGGGTCCAGGTCCCCGGGAATGGGGATGCGGGCGTCCACGGTCACCGCCCCGCCCTTGGCGTGGATCACCAGGAGAGTCTGGCCCAGGGGGGTGGAAGCCACCAGGTCCATCACCCCGGCCCGGTTCTGGAGCACCGCCAGGGCGGTCTCCCGGCGTCCGTCCGGAAGCTGGAACACCACCTCCTGGGTGACCGCCAGGTCCGGCCCGGCCTCAGGGGCGCACAGACGCATGGGCACGCCCGGGGCCACGTACACGTCCTGGACCTGGGGCCGGCGGCATCCGGCCAGGAGCAGAGGCAGGAGCAGGGGCAGGGTCAGGGCGCGGCGGCGGAACATCCCAACCATTCTCCCGGTTTGGGGCCGGCCCGTGGACGGAAATTCCGCCCCGGTAGAATGGGGCCATGGCGGGACACAGGAGGGAACGGCAGATCCAGCGCTGGCGCGAAGCGCTGGACCGGGGCGCGGACGGCGGCGGGCCCGAGGGGGACCTGACCCCGGCCCAGGTGGAGGACCTGTTCTTCCACGACCACGAGGACCTGGTGCGGGGGCTGGAAGAGGCCCTGGCGCGGGCCGGGGCCCAGGAGGCCCTGCTGGCCCTGGCCCGCCACCTGGAGGAGGACCGGGACCATTGGCTGCTGCGCCTGGAGTGCATCCAGGCCCGCCCCGCCCTGCGCGGCCGGGGCGAGGCCCTGGAGGCGGACTACCGGGAGGTGTTCGCCGCCCACTTCCGCCGCCTGGGCGCGGCCGGGGCCCAGGGCGAGCGGATCGCCCGCCTGGAGGCGGACCTGCTCCTGGCCGCCCTGCGGGGCGCCCAGCGGCTTTGGGTGCAGGGCCGGGGCCGGCCGGTGCTGCCGGTGCTGGTGCAGGAGGCGCTGGCGGTGGTGTGGCCGGCCCTGTACGGGCATGCCCGGCGGCATGCCTCCCGCTAAAGGTCGAGCCGGTGCGGACGGTGGCGGACTCGCCCTAAGTGCCGAAATCAGGAATCATTCTTTTCATGAACGGGTCGAAAAGGGGCACCGTAAAGGCCGTCTCTCCAAAAAGGGTTGTCTAAAGTATTCATATAGGAAGTTTACCAAAGGTTGCAGAGTTTATCCTCATATTGGATAAACTTCAGTAAAGTTACTAGACTTCCCCTCCATGTGGAAGCCCTCAGGTTTCCGAATCAGGCCGCGCCAGCGGCGCCAGCAGCACCGATCCCAGCACCCCCGCCCCCAGGACCGCTCCGAACCCGCGCAAGGCCGGGGTTCCGCTGCAGGCCAGCAGGCCGTACGACAGCAGGGTGGCGAACCCGGCCAGCAGCACTCCCAGCAGGGCCGCGGCCGGGCGGTCGCCGGCCTCGCGCAGGAACACCGCGTAGTCCACCCCGAAGCCCAGCACCAGCACCAGGGCGATGCTGCCGAACAGGGTCCAGGGCAGCCCCAGCAGCGCGGCCGTGCCCAGGGCGCCCAGCATGCCGCCCAGAGTGGGGGCCAGCACCCGGGTGCCCGCGCGCGGGCCGTACCAGCGCGCCAGCATGGCCCACACCAGCAGCACGGCCAGACCCAGGGCCAGGTCGGCCAGGCGCCGGTAGCGGCCCAGGAGAACGGAAACACGGCCGGCCTTGTCCACCAGCGCCACCCCCTCCAGGCCCGCCGCCGCCTGGGCCAGGCGCGCGGCGGCACAGGGGCCGGAAGGGAAGACCACCGAAGCCGCCCCATGGACCGTGGCGCCCACCCAGAGCCGGCGGAACGGCAGGGAGAACGGCGTGCCCAGCCAATCGGCGACGGTGAGGGGCCGGCCGGCGGAAGCGCGCAGGTCCCGGTCCAGGGCGGCCACGGCGTCCTCCCGGAAGCCCACCGACCGCATGGCCTGCTCCAGCGCCGGAGCCCGCCCCAGGCGCTCCTCCAGGGCCGCCTCCTGGCGGGCCGGAGAGGGCACGAAGCTGGAGACCGCCTGCACCGAATCCAGCTCGCCCTGCGCCACCAACCCCCCCAGGCGCTCCCGCAAGGCCTCCTCCCGGGCCAGCACCTCCCCTTCGGACCGCCCCTCCACCAGGAAGAAGCTCATGGAATTGGACAGCCCGGTGAGCCCCCGGATGCGCTCCTCCTGGGCCTGCAGGGATCGGGAGGGCCGGATCAGGTTGCGCACGTCGTCGTCCGGCCGCAGACCCTGGATGGCCGCCAGGATGAGCAGGGCGCCAAGGACCGCGCCCCAGCGCCGGAGCGCCCGCAGCTGGCGCCGCCACCCGTCCAGGGTCCGCTCCAGGGCCGCCAGCAGGCGCGGGCGGGAGGGCATGGGCCGGGCCAGGGCCCCGGGCAGCACCCAGGCCACGGTGAGGAACGACGCGGTCAGGCCGGCCATGGAGAACACCGCCATCTGCCGCAGTCCCGGAAACGGCGCCACCCCCAGGGCGGCGTAGCCCAGCAGGGTGGTGACCAGCCCCAGCACCAGGGCCGGGCGCAGCCGGTCGAGGGCGGCCCGCGGCTCCCACTGGGGGCCGGCGCCCAGGTGGTGGGCGAAGTACAGCAGCGGGTAGTCCACCGCCACCCCCACCAGGCTGGCGCCCGCCACCAGGGTGAGCAGCTGGATCCGGCCGAACACCAGGAGGGTGGCGGCGGTGCCGGCCACCAGCCCCGCCGCCACGCAGCCCAGGCCCAGGAGCAGGTGCCGGGCGGACCGGAACACCCCCAGGAACAGCACCAGGATGGCGCCCAGGGAGGCCCAGCCGATGAGCCCGGCCTCCCGCTCGGCCCGGCTCCTGGCGTCGGCGGCGTAGAACACGGCCCCGGTGCGCAGGACCTGCGCCCCGGAAGCGGCCGCCGCCGACTCCCGTTCGGCGGCCGCCACCGCCGCCAGGCTGGCCCGCTGCACCTGCGGGTCGAACGGCGAGCCGCGCAGGGCGGCGGTCACCAGCACCTGCAGCCCGTCCCCGTCCGGCACCGCCAGCAACCCGTCCCGCATCACCACCCGCAGGCGGTTCAGGGGCAGTCCGCCCAGGAACGTTCCCAGCTCGCCCAGGGGATCCCGGGCCGGGTCCAGGCCCGGGACCAGGCCCGGGGGCGCCGCCAGGGCGGCCTCCAGGCGCCGCTCCAGGGCGGCCGCGCCGGCCGGCAACGGCGGGCCCGGCAGGCGGAACCGGAAGGGCGCGTAGAACCGGGGCACCATGCCCGGGTCCACCGGGGGGATCCGGGCGGTCACCTGGGCGAAGGCGCCGGAACGCTCCAGGGCGGCCGCGAAGGCCAGGGCCGCGGCCTCGGCCTGGTCCCCCCGGGGCGCGCCCACCAGGAACACCGCCCGTTCTCCGGTGGCCTGGGCCAGGGCGCCGATGGCCGCCTCGGCCACCGGGTTGCGCTCGGTGCGCGGCAGCATGGCCAGGAGATCGGTCTGCACCGCCCGGCCGCCGTGCAGGCGCAGGGCGCCCAGCCCGGCCAGGGCGGCCAGGAACGCGATCCACAGCCAGGCCCGCGCGCGCACCGGGTCAATCCCGCGCCGGCAGCTGGTCCAGCAGGGCCGCTTCGTCCGGGCTCAGGGGCAGGTCCACGCGCTGGTTGGAGAAGGTCAGTTCCATGCGGTCGCCGGCGGGCTCCTCCACCCGCACCCGGTCGATGAAAGGGCCCCCGTCCAGGCGGATGCGCCTGACGAAGGACTGGGCCTGGGGCCTGGGCAGCAGTTCCATCTGCCAGCGCTGGGGGGTCCCGCCGCCGGTGACCGTGAACAAGCTGTCCAGCGCCGTCCAGTCCCCCTGGGCCAGGGCCTGGAACACCCGCCCCACCTGGGCCACCAGGGGCGCGTCCCGGGCGCTCTTGCGCTCCCGGTGGCCGTCCGCGTCCACCACCAGCAGTCCTCCGGGGCCCATCGCGTAGGTGATGGACAGGGGCCGGCGCAGGGCCCAGATCACCCCCCTGCCCCGGGCCAGCACCATGCTGCCGCTGGCCTTCAGGGGCCGGGACAGGGCCGCCAGGACGCGGGTCTGGACGAAGTCCAGGTGCACGCAGGCGGCTTCCCGCAGGTGGGCGGCGAGGTTGCCGGGCAGGGCCGCCGGGAGGGGCGCGGCCAGGACCGGCAGGAGCAGGAGCAGAAGCGGCGGTTTCACGGGTAGAGACTCCATCGGCAGCCTTGGATGGCGCCGGCCAGGGCCGCCAGGTCGGCGTCCAGGGGCCGGTCCTCCTCCACCCAGGGTAGCGGGCCGGCCATCTCCGCCAGACCCGCCCGGGCCGCCGGAGCCAGCCGTTCCAGGGCCGGGATGCCCTGGCGCCGGCGCAGTTCCAGGCCCTGGCGCACCGCCAGCACCAGGGCCGCGGCCACCTGGGCGGTGAGTTCCAGCACCCGCAGGCAGTCCCGGGCGGCGAGGGTGCCCAGGCTCACTTTGTCCTGGTTGTGGCACTCGGTGGAGCGGGAGAACACCGAGGCCGGCACCGTGAGCTTCAGGGCCTCGGCGGTCCAGGCGCTGGCGGCGATCTGCACCGCCTTGAGGCCGTGGTTGAGGGAGGTCCGCCCGGGGCCCGCCCCGGACAGGTTGGCCGGCAGGCCGTTGCTGTAGCGGGGATCCACCAGCAGGGCCAGCTGGCGGTCCATGAGGTCGGCCAGGTTGGCCACGGCCGTCTTCAGGGCGTCCATGGCGAAGGCCACGTGGCCCCCGTAGAAGTGGCCCCCGTGCAGCACCGTGCGGGTCTCCGGGTCGAACAGCGGATTGTCGTTGGCGCTGTTCAGCTCGTTCTCCAGGTCCCGGCGCAGCCACGGCAGGGCGTCCCGCAGCACCCCGGCCACGTGGGGCGCGCAGCGGATGGAATAGCGGTCCTGGAGCCGGGGCGGACCGTCCGGAGCGTCGCCGCCCAGGTCCCCGTGGATCCAGGCGGCCGCCTGGGCCTGCCCGGCGTGGGGCTTGAGCTGGAACAGGCGCGGCTGGAAATGCTCCCGGTTGCCCCGAAGGCAGGCCACCCCCAGGGCGGTGAGCCGGCACGCCAGGCGGCTCAGGAACTCGGCCTGGTGGTAGGCCAGGATGGCCAGGCCGGTCATGACCGCGGTGCCGTTCATGAGCGCCAGGGCCTCCTTGGGCCCCAGGTCCAGGGGCGCCAGGCCCGCCGTCGCGAGGGCTTCCCGGGCCGGGAGCACCCGGCCCCCGGCCAGCGCTTCCCGCTCGCCCATGAGCACCGCCGCCACGTACGACAGGGGCGTGAGGTCCCCGCTGGCGCCCACCGAGCCCTCCGCCGGGATGCGCGGCAGGAGGTCGTGGTTGAGCAGGTCCGCGAGGGCTTCCAGCAGCCGGAAGCGCACCCCCGAGTAGCCCATGGCCAGGGACGCGAGGCGGGCCAGCAGCACCGCCCGGGTCTCCGCCGGCTCCAGCCAGCGCCCCAGTCCGCAGCCGTGGTAGCGCACCAGCTGGGCGGGCAGTTCCCATAGCTGGTGCGGGGGCACCGGCACCGTGCACGAGTCGCCGTAGCCGGTGGTGACCCCGTACACCTCGGCCCCCCCGTCCAGGAGCTCGGCCAGGAACGCGCGGCTGGCCTCCACCCGGGCCCGGAACGCCGGCGCCGCGGCCAGGGCCACGGCTCGCCCTTCCAACGCCACCGCCAGCACATCCTCCAGAGTCAGGGGGCCGGCGCCCACCTCCACCTCCCGGGCGTCACCCCCAGAAGGCGTAGAAGTTGAACCACTGGAAGGGAGTCGCACGGCACTGGGCCTCCAGGCACTGAGCATAACGCTCCGCCCAGCCGGCGATGGCCGCTTCCCGGCCGGCCCGGGGCAGTTCGATGCGCTCGGCGAACGGCTCCAGGCGCACCCGGTAGCGGACGCCGTCGTGCACGCAGAACATGAGGTGCACCGGGCAGCGCAGCAGGTGGGCCAGGACGTAGGGTCCCACCGGGAAGGGCGCCGGCCGGCCCAGGAAGGGCGCCTGCACCACCCGCCCGGTTTCGCTGGGGGGCGTGCGGTCCCCCACGATGAACAGGCATTCCCCCTGGTCCAGCTTCTGCTGCAGGTGGATGGCGGTGGCCGGGGTGGTCGCCGCCACCTGCACCAGGTCGGTGGCGAAGTCCGGGTTGACCCGCTTGAGCAGGTCGTGGAAGCGCACCGCGTTGGGGGAGTACACCACCGCGTTCAGCCCGGCCAGGCCGCGGCCCTGGCCCAGGGCCCGGAGCATCTCCAGGTTGCCCAGGTGCGCCCCCAGGATCAGGGCGCCCCGCCCGCTTCGGTGCAGGGCCAGGAACGGCTCCAGCTCCCCCAGGTCCAGCTGGATGCCCGAGCGGCTCCCGGACCAGGCCAGGACCTTGTCCACGGTGGCCCGGGTGAACGCCCGGAAATGCCGGTACACCTCCCGGAGCCCCGGGTCCCGGGGCAGGTCCGGCAGCGGCCCGGCGTGGGCCCGCAGGCGGGCCAGGTAGGCCCGGGACGCCCGCCGGGCCCGCCCGCTGGTGGCGAAGAAGTACGGCACCAGCCCCGCGGCCAGGGCCCGCACCGCCCGCGGCCCCAGCAGGCGCAGCACCGCGCCCATGCAGCGGAACCCCAGCAGGGTGCCCCGTTCCCGGAGGCGGAACCAGGGCCGGTCCCGGCGCCGCCGGGCCAGCAGGCGCGGCGCCCGGGGCAGCATCAGGAATACCAGGCGGGTGTGCATCCAGATGATGCGCAGGGTGTCCCGCCAGGGGCGGAAGTGGGACACCCCGTCCCGGGGGTAGGTGACCCCCACCGGCGCGTTGACCACCGGCACCCCGTCCCAGTGGAGGCGGATGATGATCTCCGTGTCGAAATCCATGCGCCGGGGGATGGCCACCCGGTCCATGAGCGCCACGGCGGCGTCCAGGGGGTAGAGCCGGAAGCCGCACAGGGAATCCTGGATGTCCATGGACAGGGTGGCGACCCAGACCCAGAAGTGGTGGACGTGGCGCCAGTAGTGCCGGGACGGGGGCACGCTCCGGTCGAACCGGGGCACCCCGGCGACCACCGCCTCCGGGTGGGCCTGGCCCAGGGCCAGGAACCGGTCCACCGCCTCCAGGTCGTGCTGGCCGTCCGCATCCACCTGGAGGGCGTGGGTGAAGCCGTCCTGGCGGGCCCGGCGCAGCCCGGCCATCACCGCCGCGCCCTTGCCCTGGTTGGCGGGGAGCGCCAGCAGGCGGATCCGGGGGTGCACGGCGGCCAGCCGGTCCAGCTCCGCCCGGGTCTCGGGGCCGCTGCCGTCGTCCACCAGGACCATGGGCAGCCCCAGGTCCGCCAGGGCCGCCACCGTGCGGGCCAGGGCGGGTCCCGGGTCGAACACCGGGAGGACGAGGCAGGGGCGGAAGCTCATGACGGGTCCCGGAACAGCACCGCGCCCGAGGATACCTTGCCGTCCGCACCCAGGTACTGGAAGCGCAGGCGGACGCGCCCCGGGGCCCGGTCCAGGGCCAGGCGCAGTTCCAGTTCCGTCCCCGGGCGCGCCGGGCGCAGGAACTTCACCTGGTCCAGGGCCTGGAAGGCCCCCAGGGGGCCGAAGGCCTCCTGGCCCAGGCGCACCGCCCAGTCCACCTGGACCACCCCCGGCAACAGCGGATCGCCGGGGAAATGCCCCTGGAACGCCGGGTGCTCCGGGCCCGGGGCCAGGGTGAACACCGCCTCCCCCGCGCCTTCCGCGGCCCGGCGGCCCACCTGGGGCAAGGGCATCATGGCCGCGGCCCCCGGGGCGCCCCGTGCTGGAATAGCCCGGCCAGGGCCTGGACGGTCAGCTTGCCCCGCTCATCGAACGGCAGTTCCCGGGGAAAGCGCCACCGCTTGGGCAGGGCCAGACCGTCGAACCGCTGGGCCAGGTGGGCGCGCAGGGCGCGGGCCAGCACCCCCCGTTCGGCGGGCGCGCCGGGGCCCAGCACCACCACCGCCCCGAGCACCGGCCGGGGCCCGGCCAGGGGCACCACCGCTGCCCGGGCGACCCAGGGCAGCGCTTCCAGGGCCTGCTCCAGTTCCGGCAGGGAAATGCGCTTTTCCTCCAGCTTGATGGTGCGGTCCAGGCGCCCCAGCAGGCGGAACCGCCCGCCCCCGGCTGGCTCGGCCCCGTCCTCCAGGCGCAGGGGCCGTGGACCGGCCCGGAACGAAGCCACCACCAGGGCCCCCTCCCGGAACGACAAGGTCACGTCGTCCAGGGGCGTCCACAGCCGGGATTCCGGTTCCGGCCCCTGGTTGCGCCAGGCGATGCCCCCGGTCTCGGTGCTGCCGTAGATCTCCACCACGCCGCCCGGGACCCAACGGCGCCAGGCCAGGGCGTCCTCCGGGTCCAGGGGGCCCCCGCTGGAAAACACCACGCCCGGCGGGCAGGGGACCTGGTCCAGGTCCACCAGGGCCGGCAGCCGGGACAGGTGGGCCGGACTGGCCACCAGGACCACCGGGCGGGGCTGGTCCAGGGCCCGCAGGAACCCATCCGGATCCCCGGCGGGTTCGCACAGGAACGGACGCCCGGCGGCCAGGGGCCAGAGGATCCGGAACAGGCAGCCGTAGATGTGGTGGTGGGGCACCGTGCCCACCACTGGCCCATCCGGGATCCCGTGGGCGAACTGGCGCTCGAGCATGGCCACCTCCGCCTCCAGCTGGGCCAGGGAACGGGCGAAGCCTTTGGGGGCACCGGTGCTGCCCCCGGTCCAGAATTCCACGCGTCCCCCCGGCACCGGGTCGGGCCCTTGGCCGGCGGGCAAGCTGCCCAGTTCCCCCAGCACCCCGTCGGCGTGGCGTTCCAGGTCCCGCAGGGTCTGGGGCAGGTAGTTGGGAGGCAGGAGCACGGTGCGCCCGGCCAGGAGCAGTCCCGTCAGGCCGGCGGCGAAGTCCCAGGCCTGCTGGCAGGCCATCAGCCAACGGCGTCCGCCGGACCGGCGGGCCCGGTCCGCGGCCCAGGCGGCGGCGGCGGCGAACTGGGTCCAGGTGCGGGGCGTGCGCCCCGTGCCCCTGGGCGTCAGGTGCCATGCGACCGGATGATCGGGGGAGCGGGCACCCAGGAACAGCTGGGTGAGCGTCTGGACGCCCATTCCCCGGTCAGGCCCCGGCTTCCAGCCGGCGGCCGTTCTCGGCCACGTAGGCCACCAGGCTGTTGACCGTGCGGAAATGGTCCCGGGCTCCCGGATCCTGCTCGGAGGTCTGCACCTGGTAGCGCTTGCGCAGGGCGATGCCCAGTTCCAGGGCGTCGATGGAATCCAGGCCCAGCCCTCCGGCGAAAAGGGGCTCATCGTCACCGATGGAGTCGGGAGCCAAGTCCTCCAGCCCAAGGGTTTCTATGATGAATTGCTTCATTTCGAGCGGCGTAATGACCATTCCCATTCCGTCCTGTTGCATGGAAGACCTTGGCTCCATCCTCGCCGGGACCGGGAAGGCAGACCGTTGCCCGCGGGTATCCGGCAAGGATTTGGCGTGGTTCTAATGATATAGAAATCCGGCCCGGGCCATCAGGTTAATTGCCACCCCCAGGTGCCGTCGGGACCGGCCCAGGGCGGGGCGGCCCCGCGCCGCAAGGCCTTGAGGCCGTGCAGAGCCTGGGGCGGATCCGGATCCGGCCCGCCGGAACCGGGTTCCCGGACCAGCACCAGGGTCCGGACAGCGGGTTCCCCCACCAGCAGGGCCAAGGCGTGGGGCAGCCCGCGGGGGGCCGAACGGACCCAGGGTTCCGGCAGCGGAACGTCGGCGTGCACGAACAGCACCGGCGCGGCCGGCCCGGCCCGGTACATGGCCAGGGCGTCCAGCAGCCCCCAGGCGAAGGTCTCGGGCCCGCCCGCCACCGCCGTCACCGCCGCCCGGCTTCCCCCCAGGATGGACCACAGCCCCGGCACCGCGTTGTGCACCGACAGGCTGAACAAGGTGGGGGAGACCTCCATGCCGGCGGCCAGGTCCCGCAGCACCGCCAGGGTCCGCTCCGCCTCGCCATGGCGGGACGCGAACACCACCCGCGTCCCGGCGGGCGGCTGGGCCCGGTGGGCGCAGTGGAAGAAGGCCCGGGCCAGGGGGCTCAGGCGCCGCCGTTGCATCCTCTCCACGAAGGCCACGTCGGGCTCGCCCCAGGCCAGGTCCAGGAACCCGTCCGAACCCGGGGCCAGGTCCGGATCGCCCGGATCCTCGCCAAGCCAGGCGGCGGCGCGCAGGAGCGGGATGCAGACGGGCGGCTGGGTCATGGCGGGAGTCAGGGCACCGCCCAGGTATACCACGAGGTCAGGTGATTCCCTTGCCGCGCAGGTCCTGGGCGAAGCGGTAATCCTCCCCCTGGATGTGCGTCACCAGCCAGTCTTCGAGGAAATTCATCACTGCCAGAGTCAGCATGGCTTTGCCCGCCTGGAATTTCTCCACCAGGTCAGCCACTTCCTTCACCAGGTCGGCATGGATCTGCTTGTGCCTCGCCGTTCCGCTGTACTGGTGCTTGGCCATGAGGTCCTCTTCCATCCGGAAGTGGGTGACCGTGTAGTCCTTCAGGAACACCAGGATCCCTTCCACCTCGCCCTTGCCCTTGCCCTGCTTCATGGCTTCGTGCAGGCGGTTGACGATCTCCACGAGCGACCGGTGCTGTTCATCGATCTTGGCGTGCCCGGTCTCCAGACGCTTGTCCCAGGCGATCAGTCCCATGCAGTACCTCCAGACTTCCGTGGTGATCGGCCAAAAGCGAGCCATGGGTCGATTGGCTTACCAAAGTTAATGGAGGCTTTGTGAAGATGTCAATGAACTGTTATGACGAACTTAACGGACGGGCAGCCGTAGGTCCAGCCAGGCCCGGGCGCCGTCCGCCAGGACATCCCGGTGCATGCGCCCGGGATCGCCGAAGACGGCCCGGCCGAGGGTCCCGTCCACCCGGTGGGTGGCCAGGAGGTCCAGGGCGTCCTTGGGTTCCCACAGGCCTTCCCCCACCACGATCCGGCCCCCTTCCCGAGGCTCGCCCAGGAGCCGCGCGAAGTACTGGAAACTGATCTCGTCCTCCCGGGCCATGTGGGACGTGCTGATCACCGCCTGCGCCCCCCGCCACTCCCCGGGCGCCATGCCCTTGCGGAACCGGGCCACCGCCCGGTCCAGGGCGTCCAGTTCCAGGGCCGCCGCCTGGTCGAGGTTGGCCCTGAGCGCCGGTTCCAGGGCCCGGATGGAGGCCGCCAGCTGGTCCGGGGACGGCCGCCCGGGACCCAGCCCCTGGTCCAGGAGCCCCAGGCAGGCGTCCAGGATGCGTTCCTGCCGGGCCCGGTCCGCGGGCGGGCACCAGTCCTCCAGCCCTTCCCGGGCCCCTTGCACCAGGGCGCGCAGCCCCCGCAGCCGCTCCGCGTCTCCCGGCCCGCCGGGGGCCTTCAGCACCAGGAACAAGGCCAAAGGCGCGTGGGCCACCTCCTTCAGGCGGTGGAACAGGGCCGGGCGGATGACCGCCTCGTCCACCTGGACGTCATGGCGGAACAGCAGCACCCGGTCTCCGCTCACCAGCAGCACCGCCCCGCTCCTGGCCAGGGCGTCGGCCTTGGCCTGGGCGTAGACCTGGCGGAAGGCCGAGTTGAGCTGCTCCAGGGCGTCCTGGGAGGCGCTGGCGCACGTGGCCGCCGCCAGGACAAGCGCGGCCTTGGCGAACCTTGGAAAAACCATGCAGGCACCCCCCGGCGAAAGCCTCCACTATACACGCCGGACGCCTTCCAGGAGCGGGGGTCCTGGGGCATACTGGCCCGAAGGTCGGACAGGCCCCACGCCGCTTTAGCTCAGTTGGTAGAGCACCCGCCTTGTAAGCGGAAGGTCGCCGGTTCGAATCCGGCAAGCGGCTCCAGAACGTTCTTGAAACAGCCGCCTGCAGTCAGAAGTACAGGTCCCGCTCCCCTGCTTTGATCCGCTCCAGGGTGGTGAGGAATCGCTGGTACATGGGCTCCGGGAAATGGCTGTGCACCCGCTCCCGGATCTCGCCCAGTTCCCGCTGCACGATCCCGGCGCCGATGGCCCGGGTCTCGGGGGAGGCGAAGTCCTCCAGCCATTCCTGGAAGGTGAGCACCGCGTTCAGCTTGCAGAAACACCCTTCCTGGCCGGAGCGCAGCAGGTCCATGATCTTCTTGCCGGTGCGCCCGCAGCGGTAGCCTGCGGTGCAGAACGAGGTGATGTAGCCCATTCCGGCCAGTTCGCGGATCACCGTATCCAGCGACCGCGTGTCGCCGAGGATGAACTGCTGGCGTTCGCTGGTCTGGCCTCCGGCGTCTTCCCTGGCGCCGTCGGCGTAGGCGCCGATGCCGATGCGGCTGGAGGCGTCCCGCTGGGTGCACATGGGGATGACGTCCCGCAGCATCTCCGGGGTCTCCCGGCAGGTGACGATCAGGCCGGCCGAAGGCATGGCGAGCCGGATCAGACAGACCATGCGCTTGAAGTCCCGGTCGCTCACCCAGTGCCGTACCCAGGAGAAATCGGTGCTTTCCGCCGGCTCCAGACGCGGCACCGACACAGTGTGCACGCCGATGCCGAACTGCCGCTCCAGGTCCCGGGTGTGCATGACCATGGCCAGCAGTTCCCAGCGCCAGTCGTAGAGCCCCAGGAGGGCACCCATGGCCACGTCGTCGACCCCCGCCTCCATGGCCCGGTGCAGGGCGTAGAGCCGCCAACGCAGGTGGCCTTTCACGGTGCCTGCCGGATGCACCTGGGCGTAGGTGGCCCGGTGGTAGGTCTCCTGGAACACCTGGAAAGTGCCGATGCCGGCCCGGTGCAGCTTGCCCAGGTCGGCCACGGACATGGGCGCCGCGTTGACGTTCACCCGCCGGATGGCGCCCATGCCGACCCGGGCCGGGACCTGCACCGAGTAGATCCGGCGCATGCACTCGGCGATGTAGTCGGCGCCGGTAGCGGGGTGTTCCCCAAACACGATCACCAGGCGCTTATGTCCGATCTTCCCGGCCAGGATGGCGGTCTCCCGCTCCACCGCCTCGTAGGACAGCACCTTGCGGTCGATGGCCGGGTTGGACCGGCGGAACCCGCAGTAGCGGCAGTCGTTCACGCACAGGTCACCACAGTACATGGGGGCGAAGGTCACCACCCGGTTGTCGTAGATGGCCCGCTTGGCCCGGGCCGCGGCTTGGTACATCTCCTCCCAGACGCCCTCGTCCCGGACCCGCAGGAGCACGGCGGTCTGCTCCGGCGTAAGGGTGGCTCCGGTGACCGCGCCGGCCGCCAATTCCCTGACCTGGACCGGGTCCGGCTCGGAAGGATCGGCCAGGAGCCGCTCGATAAGTGAATCGTCGATGAAGTCCCGACCGTCGACCAGGAAGCGATCGATCTCCTCCGCCCGGATCACCTGGCTGGCCCATTCCATGACCGCAGCGTTGCCGTGTCCCATGGTGCACCTCCTAGAGTTTGGCCATGGCCGCCTTGACCGTAACCCCCGGGATTTGCCCCAGACGCCCGGTCAGGGCGCCGATCTGGTCGTTGGTCGCGTCAACGACCAAGGTGATGATGTGGATGCTCCGTTCCCGGTAATGAAGGCCCATCCGGGCCACGACCAGGTCGCCGGACCGCGTCAGTTCCTCATTGACCGCCCCGGCCGCCGTCTGGCGATCCTTGACGATGAGGGTGAGGACGGCGATCGGGGTCTGCTGGTTCATGCCCGCTCCCTTCGCCTGGGAGAAGAAGGGCCTGGACGCCGGAAGACCAGCCACCCTTCACCGGGGTGGACGGGGGGGTGAAGCACGTGGTCGACCCTTGGTGGCAGACGGATCCTTGCCTCAGGTTTCGCCTAATTATAGCGTCTTCATTCCATGGGGCAGGCGAGTATTGAGCACTTTCTCTTTTTCATGAAGCCAACCAATGTGTTTACAGGATATCCATGTGATCTGTTTCAGGATGGGCCGACCCTGGCGATTTGGGAATCCATGTGCTGTTTCAACAGCATCGTCCCGCCACCTTCGGAGACGATCTGCAGGACCGCTTCCGCGTCCCGGACCCGGGCCCCGGCCAGATGGGTGATCGGGGTGCCCTGGAAGACGTCTGGACAAAGGGGTGATGAGGGGCCCAGCAGGACGGCAGCCCGCGGCCGGCCAAGGCTGGCCGTCAGACCGTCGAGGGTGCCGTTGATCAGAGAGGTGCCCGTAAGGATGGCCACTTCGCAGTGGGTGAGAGCGGCCTCGCCCTGTTCTGGGGTGAGGAACGCCTCGCCTGGGCGTGGGCTCAATTCGACGATGTCCAGCCGGCAGCCGGTCGCCTTCAGCCTGGCCACCAAGGGCCGGAAATAGCCGACCATGACCACCCGCTCCCCGGGGCCGATGGCCAGGGTCGTAAGCACGTCCTCCTGGGTGGCCGAGGGGTGAGGGAGGACTGCCAGCAAGGCATTGGCCGTGGCCAGCCCGATGGCCCGGCCCAGGCTGGAAGGCGCCTCCGCCAAGTATTGCAACAGCGTCCCGGCGGATTGGCCGGCCAGGGTGCCGGCGCCCTGGAAATGGGTGCAGCCCAAGGCCTCGGATTTTGGCGTCCACGCCACACCGGCATGGCCCGTATCGAGCCTCACCGCGACGTAACCCAGGCCGATGCGCACATCGACCCCCCTTCGGCCCTGGGCGGCAGGCCGGAGATAGTCCACCAGTCGTTGTTGGATGGCCAGCGTCACAGGTGCCTCCTGGAAAGAAAGGATGTGAAACGTTAATACTGAACAGCTGGCGATGCGGGCCCCCGGCCTTCAGCAAAGGGGGGCATGGGGGAGGAAGATGCCCTGGAATTCCGGCTGGGCATCCTGGACCACCTGACGGCAGCCGATCCGGCGTGCCCGTAGCCGTTCCACCCGTTCAGTCCAGCCGCCCCAGGCAGTCTCCGGACGGTCGAAGTTCGGAACGTAGGGCTTTATGTCCAGGAGCGGGGAGCCGTCCAGCATGTCGGCGCCCGCGAACACCACCTGGCGGCCATGCACCGCCACCAGCCGGACCAGGCTCAGACCCAGGGCATTGGGCCGATGCGGATAGCGGCAGCCGAACACCCCCTTCAGGGTTTCCGCCAGGAATGGCCGGACCCGCAGGGGGCCGGGCTTGGCCCGATGCAAGTGGTAGACCAGGAAGATATGGCTGAAGGTTTCCAGGCCCTCGAGCCCTTCCTCAAGGCCCGGCTCCAGTTGCACTTCGCCCAGGACCTCCTCGGCGAAGCACGGCTGGATCGGGGTCCGGTCGGGGTCCTGGTGGGGGGTTCGGATCACCCCCAGGGAGCGAAGCGGGATGGCAAGCTGTTCACTCATGGGCTTCCACCTTCAGGGCCTGGACCAGGGACCGCAGGATGGGCTGGAACGCCTTCCGGGCGCCCCAGCCCATCTCCCGGTAGAGCTGGGGCCGTCCCTCGTCCCCGGTCTGGGCGATCTCAGGATCGATCGGCAAAGCGCCCAGGAACGGGATCTCCAAATTCTCGGCCATCCGCCGGCCGCCGCCGGCCCGGAAGATGGGCATCACGTTGAGGCAGTGCGGGCAGGTGAAGCCGCTCATGTTCTCGATCAGGCCCAGGACCGGCACGTCGAGGGTCCGGCAGAAGGTGATGGCTTTGTGGGCGTCCAGGCAGGCAAGGTCCTGGGGGGTCGTGACGATCACGGCCCCATCCACCCGTCCAAGGGTCTGGACCAGGGACAGGTGCTCGTCCCCGGTGCCGGGCGGGCTATCCACCACCAGGACATCCAGGTCCCCCCACCGAACCTGGTGGATGAGCTGGGTGATGGCGCCGGCCTTCATGGGCCCTCGCCAGATGGCGGCTTCACCGGCCTTCAGGATGAAGCCCATGGACATGACCTTGAGACTTCCCACCTCCACCGGCAGGAATTCGCCTCCTTCGGAGCGGAGGGCCTGGTTTCCCAGGCCCAGCAGTTTCGGCACGCTCGGGCCGTGGATATCCACGTCCAGGAGCCCGGTGCGCAGGCCTTGGAAGGCAAAGCCCAGGGCCAGGTTCACGGCGACGGTGCTCTTGCCCACCCCGCCCTTTCCGGAGAGCACCAGCAGGCGCTTGCGGATGGCCGGCGGGCCCTCCTGGGGCAGGGCGGCCCCATGGGCATGGGCCTTGGGCTGCTCGCACCCCTCATCGCAGTGCCCGCAGTCGGCGTCCTCCGGGCACTGGGAGGGATCCCGACGAGAAAGGGACCGGGTTTCCTTGGCATGGACCTTGTTCATGGCTTGGCTCCTTGGGGGCTCACCGGCGCACCCGGTCGAGGGCCTGTCCCAGGTCGGCCAGGAGATCGTCGATGTCCTCGATGCCGACCGACAGGCGGACCAGACCATCGGTGATGCCGGACGCGAGGCGGTCCTCCCGGGGGGTGCCGGCATGGGTCATGGAAGCCGGGTGGCTGATGAGCGTCTCCACGCCCCCCAGGGACACGGCCAGGACGGCCAGGCGCACGCTGTCCATGAGGACCCGGCCCGCTTCCAGGCCACCTTCCAGCTCGAAGGCGATCATGGCGCCGGGGCCCGACATCTGCTGTCTGGCCAGCTCGGTACTGGGGATGGGAAGGCAGGCCCACGTACCGGACCCAGGCCACCGCCGGGTGCCCGGCCAGCCAGGAGGCGATGACCTTCGCGTTCTCCTGGGCTCGCTCCACCCTCAGCGCCAGGGTCTTCAGACCTCGGCTCACCAGGTAGGCCTGGTGCGGGTCCATATTGGCCCCCAGGTTCACCAGCATGGCCCGGAGCCGCTTGTGCAGGGCCTCGGTCTTGGCCACCAGGATGCCGCCCACCACGTCCGCGTGCCCGTTGATGAACTTGGTCACCGAGTGCAGCACCACGTCGGCGCCCAAGCCCAGAGGCTTCTGCAGGAAGGGGCTGGCGAAGGTATTGTCCACCACCAGCACGGCACCGGCCTGGCGGGCCAATTCCGCCGAGGCCCGGATGTCGGTGACCGACATGGCGGGATTGGAAGGCGTCTCCACATAGACCATCCGGGTATTCGGCCGCAGCGCGGCGCGGAGTTTCTCCAGGTCCGCCGTGTCCACGTAGGTGGACTCCACCTGGAACCGGCGCATGTGCTTCTCCATCAGCCCGCGGCTGGGCCCATAGACCGAACCGGTGCTCACCACGTGGTCGCCCGCGTTGAGCAGCGCCAAGTACACCGTGCTCACCGCCCCCATGCCGCTGGCGGTGGCGGTGGCGCCGTAGCCGTTTTCCAGCTGGGCGAGGTTCTCCTCAAGGGCCGCGGTGGTGGGATTGCCGATCCGGGTGTATATGTATCCTTCCTCGGTCCCGGCGAAACGGGCGGCCCCTTGCCTGGCGTCCCGGAAAGCGAAGGTGGAGGTCTGGTAGATCGGCGTCACCACGCTGCCGTGCGCGTCCTCCGGGATGCCGGCGTGGACCAGCCTGGTGCTGAAGCCTAGATTGTGCGTGTCCATGAGCTCTCCTTTTCCTTCAAGACCTGCGTTCGGAGCTTCTGCGGCGTTGCCCCCGGTTCGGCATCCGTGACCCCGGGGCGGGCCCGCCGGCTGGGAGGTTCCTGGAGGAAGGTCGCTCGGGCCCTGGCGTGCATCTTCCCGTCCTGTTCCAGGCTGGCCTGAAGCCAGTGGAGGCGGCCTCTTCCTTTCAGCCAGACGGCGCCGACGGTGGCCGGCCGGCCCGTGGCCACGGGGGTGTGGTACCGGACCCGGAGATCGACCGTGTAGCCCTCCAGTCCCTTGGCCATGAGGCAGCTGACCATGGCTCCATCCAGGAGGGTGGATACGATCCCCCCGTGGAGGATGCCTGCATAGCCTTCATAGGACTTGCCGCAGTCGAACGTCCCTTCCACCGTGTCGACGCTGGCGACGCAATAGTCCACCTGCAGGCCGAACGGGTGCCGGTCCCAGCAGACCACGCAGTGGGGGTGATGTCTGGCCTTCAGGGCGTCCAGGCATGCCTGAGCCGCTTCCACCTCCGGGGCCAGGGCGCCGGCGGCCCGGAGCTTTTCCAGCAAGGGCTCCACGTCCCCGGCCGCAGGGTGGACCGGCAGCGGGCACAGGACCCCCAGGCCATCCACCGACGACTGGAAGGCCACCGGCGCGACTACCGTCATCACGGCCGCGTACACGCCGGATTCGGCTTCCAGCAGCTTTTCCAGGAAGGAGCGGATCTGGGCCTGGGCCTGGGTCCCGTCCAGGATGACCAGGCTCCATTCCTGTTTCAGCCCGGTCCGGAGGAAGTCCCAGGCGTCAGCATAGCCGGTCACCCGGAATCCGTGGTTTTCCAGGCCGGCCCGGAATTCCGCCAGGGCGCTCTGGCGAGAGGTGATCAAAGCGATGCGCATCATGTCCGCTCCCTCCCATGGAGCGATCAGCTTCTCAATGGCCGTGCCCGCCGCCGCAGGTCTGGTCGCGGGCGAAGGGCTGGAGGTCCCCACGGATCAGGGCCAGCACGGCCGCACCCACGCCCGCGGCGTCGCTGCCCTGGTAGACCTGGATGCCTGCCTGGGTAAATCCCATCAGGGGGCGGAAGCCCATGCCTCCGGCAATGAGCGCTGTCACGCCGTGGCTGGCCAGGTGGTGCACGGCCTGGAGGCAGCCCCCCTGCTCGTGGGGCAGGCTCGGAAGGGTTTCCACCTGGGCGATCTGGCCGTCCTGGACATCCACCAGGGTATAGAGGTCGCAGTGGCCGAAATGTCCACTGACGCCTGCTTCCAGGCCGCCCGGAAGGTCGGACGGGACGGCGATGCGAGTCGGATTCATGGGTTGGTCTCCTTGTAGCGTGGGCTGGCCCGTTCGGGCGCGAGGCGGACCCCATTCCCCCCAGGACGGTGAGTGAGGCAATGGAACGGGGAAGGAAGACTCCGGCACCAGCGGCGGGTCCAGGTCGGAAGGCGCCGCTGCCGCCGGGAGAGCCGGGGTGGCGGCAAAAACGAACGGAAGGATGGGTCGAGCCTGGACGTTTTAATGAGCATATGCTCGCTAAAACGAGAATGCAAGGTCAATCTTTTTCTTTGGGTAATGGGTATATGCTCATAACCTCCGTCATTTCATGACGGAGCCATCCCATGAAGAAGCTCAGGGGCATCGTTTGTGACCGTTACCACAATTGCGGCGGCGGGGACTGGAAGCTGTTCGAGCAGCACCGCTCCTTCGCGATGATCGCCGACTGGGTGTTCAATCCCTTCGGCCATCTGCGCGGGGGCCACCACGGCATGCACCACGCCATGCACAGGCCCAGCAGCGGACCCGGGGAGGCCATGACCCGGAGGCTCATCTTCATTGGCATCGAGGGGGTGCCGGTCACGTCTCCGGCCGACCTGTTCGCCATCAACGCGGTGCGGACACCGGCCTTCATGGCGGACGTGGAGGTTCACAACCTCAGGATCCTTGAGATCAAGGACCTGGCTCCGGGCAGCGGGTGGGGGACCGTCCCGACCCCGGTGTTCTGAGCCGAAGAACCCCCGGAGCCCTTCCACGAAGCCGAAGGTTCCCCTTGACCCATGGAGAGCAGAGCCTATTCTTTAATTCGGGAAGTCGTGAAATGTCGAATCAAATAATCCGCCCGTTGGCCGACCGCTTCAAAGCCCTGTCCCACCCCATGCGCCTGCGCATGGTGGCATTGCTGAAGGACGGCGATTTGTGCGTGTGCCAGATGATGGAGGTATTCGACCTGGCCGCCAGCACCACCTCGGAGCACCTCTCGGAACTCCGCCGGGCGGGTCTGCTGCGGGAACGCAGGGAGGCCCGCTGGGTTCATGTGGGACTGGCGGACGACCCCCAGGTACAGGCCTTCCTGGCCACCCTTTGGCCGGGCCTGGATGCCGATCCGCAGGTCCAGATGGACCGGCGGAAGGCCCGGAGGGTCCGGGAAACGCCCCTGGCGACGACCTGCGCCCGCCTGCAGGCGGGAACGCCTGTAGCTTCGTCCCGGTGACCGGTGGAGGGGCCGATGTCGGATGCGCATGACCTTCCCGAGCCAGATGTGATCGCGTGGGGTTGTGAACGCGCGCGCGGCGTCAGGGCGGCCGGCTCCGGACGGTTCCGCCGCGGCGGCTGGCTGTTCCTGGCCCTTCCGGCCTGGCTCGCCGTCTACCGCGCCCTGGATCCCTTGGCTCAGGCCTTGACGGTGCGGGTGCTGGGGCTGGATCTGGTCAGCCGCCTGGGCAGCGCCGTCGCCTTCTTCTGCTTCGACTCGCCCAAGGTGCTGATGCTGCTTTCGCTGGTGGTGCTCGGGGTCACCTTCATGCAGACCTTCATCACCCCCGAACGCACCCGGGACGTGCTGGCCAGGCGCGCCGGGGCCTGGGGCAACCTGGTGGCGGCGACCTTCGGCATCTTCACGCCCTTCTGCTCCTGCTCGGCCATACCGCTGTTCATCGGTTTCGTGCGGGCGGGGGTGCCCCTGGGCGTGACCTTCAGCTACCTGGTGGCCGCCCCCATGGTCAACGAGGTGGCGCTGTTCATGCTGCTGGGGATGTTCGGCTGGAAGATCGCCCTGATCTACGCCGGCACCGGCGTCGCCATCGCCTTCGCCGCCGGCTGGATCCTCGGCCTCCTGGGGATGGAAACGCAACTGGAGCCCTGGGTGATGACGGTGCCCTTCAGCGCCCAGGCTGGCCCTGACAACCGCATGGGCTTCAGCCAGCGCCTGGACACGGCGGTCCAGGGGGTCCGGGACATCGTCGGCAAGGTCTGGCCCTACCTGCTGCTGGGGATCAGCGTGGGCGCCTTCATCCACGGCTACGTGCCCCAGGACCTGATGGCCCGCTTCATGGGCAGGGAGGCCTGGTGGAGCGTGCCCCTGGCGGTGCTCATCGGCGTTCCGCTCTACAGCAATGCGGCGGGCGTCATCCCCATCGTCCAGGCCCTGCTGGGCAAGGGCGCGGCCCTGGGCACCACGCTGGCCTTCATGATGGCGGTCATCGGACTGTCCCTGCCGGAGACCATCATCCTGCGCAAGGTCCTGAAGCCCCGGCTCATCGCCGTCTTCCTGGGCGTCGTCGCCACCGGCATCCTGCTGGTCGGGTATCTGTTCAACCTCATCCTGTAGGCGAGGCGGGAATGGTTGTCTACTCAGGAGTTACCATGCTCATCGAAGTCTTCGGTCCCGGTTGCGCCAGATGCGAGTCCCTGCTCAAGCACGCCAAACATGCCGCTGAACAGGTCGGCGGCGAGAACCAAGTCGTCAAGGTCACCGACTATTCCGTCATGGCTGCACGCGGCATCCTCAGTACGCCCGCCCTGGCCGTGGACGGCCAACTCAAGTTCCAGGGCAAGGTCGCCAGTTCCGCCGAAATTCTTGTGCTCCTGAAGGGCTGATACCATTCAGATCAAGGACTTGGCGCCGGGGGACCCGCGTGGGCATTCAGGGATGCCTGGAAGCCCTGGAGCCATTCCTGGGAGGAATTCATTAAGCCCAGTCCATCCTGCGCTTCCCCCGCCTTTCGCCCCGCAGGACCTGCTGGATGGTCTCCCAGAGGTCCCTGCCATTGAACGGCTTCTGGAGGAAGGCATTGGGCATGGCTTCGGAAGCCAACCGGTCAATGTAGCTGCTGCTGAGGATGACCTTGGCGAAAGGGTTTATGACTCGAATTTTCTTGATCGCCTCAATTCCATCCAATCTCGGTATGGCAATATCCACGATGACCAAGGAAATAAAGTTTTTATAAGTAGTATATTTCATCAAGGCATCCACCCCATCCCTGGCTTGGATGACTGCAAATCCAAAATTTTCGAGAAGTAGAGATATCCCTGCTCTCAAAGCGGCGACGTCATCGACAACTAATATTGTGTTAATAAGCTTTTCGGTGGCCATCGGCGTTTCTTCGAACCTACTGCAAAATCCCAGGAGCGATGTCTTCGAGCGAATGAGGCGGAGTCTCAACCTCGATCCAGAGTAATTATCGGTCTCCCGCAAATCCTTCCCAGTCCTGTCTGCCCATTTTTTCCCAGGACGACGCAGGTCATGAGAGCCATTGGGGGCCCTCTTCGCGAAGGCCGTCCGGGGTCGCGTCTAGGCGGGCGGAGCCGTCGCGAAGAAGTTGGACAGCACCGCCTCCATGCTCCGGTCCCAGTGGTCGCCCAGGATCCGGATGGCCTCCTGCCGCCGGTCCTGCCTCAGGTCCTCGATCATCTGCGCATGCTCGCCGAGGGAGACCGTGACCCACTCGGACACCTGCATGAAGGTGTACTCGTAGCGCAGGATCAGCTGCTTCAGCTCCCCCAGGATCTGGTTGAGGTAGTTGTTGCCGTTGTCGCTCAGGAGCGCCCGGTGCCACTCGTCGTCCAGCTGGATGCGGCGCAGGGGCTTGGCCACTTCCTTCTCCATGGCGGTGCTGATGCGGTTCAGCTGCTCCACCTTCTTGGCGGACAGGGGCGGGATGGACTGGAGCCCGTAGCACTCCAGCAGTCCCACCATGGGGTAGATGTCCCGTATCTCCTTGGTACTCAAGGGCTTGACCGCGAATCCCTGGTGCTGGGAGGAGAGGATGAAGCCTTCCCGCTCCAGGCGCAGCAGGGCTTCCCGCACCGGGGTCCGGCTCACCCCGATCCGCGCGGCCAGGTCCGTATCGCTGATGCGCTGCCCGGGGCTCAGGTCACCCTGCAGGATCAGGTCCTGCAGCTCCCGGTGCACGTCGTTCCGCAGGGGTTTGCGGGATATGGCCATAGGTCAATCTAGCGAGGATCGAAGGCCCGGGCAAGGATCCGGACGCGGAGTCGCCGCGCTCGTGTCCTGCCTTGCTTGCGGTCCATCGGCCGGCTCTGCCCCGGCCAGCGGGAGCAGCCTGCCGTCGTCGGCGAAGGCCAGGGGATGGCGGCCCCCGAGCACCTCCAGGCCTGGCCGGCCCGCGCATTCCGCCAGCAGAGCGCTGCTCGCCTCCAGGAATTCCAGGTCCCGGGTATTGGCGATGCGCACCAGCCGCAGGGTCTCCGCCTGGACCGGGCCGATGGTGGCGATGCCCGCCGCCACCGCGTCCCGGTCGGTGGGCAGCACCATGGGGATGCGCGCGTGCTCCGGTTCGGAACCGGCCAGGGCGTTCACGTACAGGGCCTGGCGGTCGATCTTCCCGTACAGGCGCCCGGTGATGAAATCGGCGATGCCCACCCCGTCGGCATTGCCCTTGGAGGCATCGGTCAGGTCGCACACCACGATGCGCTTCACCCGCGGGCGCCTCAGGATCGGGTCCGACCAGGGGCATGGACAAGCGTCCGACCACCTTGGTGTCGAAGCCGGATCCGGAAATGTCCTTGCCCATGGCGTCGATGACCAGCACGTCGATGGCGTCGAAGGGCAGGCCGGGGGTCATGGAGCGGGCCAGGGACAGGAGCTCCGTCTCTTCCGGGACCAGGCGGTCCGCGGCAATGACCCGCACGTCCGAGGTCTGGGCCCGCCCATCCTCGACGATGCCCACCCCGAACAGCAGCGGCCGGGCGCCCATGACCCGTTCGGCGACGGCCTGGATGGTGGCGCCGTAACCGTGGCGCATGAAATACCGGTGGTAGAGGGTCGCTCCGAATTCCTTGCCCATGCCGATGGCCATCATCTTCATCAGGCCCGACTCGAAGCCGTGGGTGAACTCCGTGTGGCTCCTGACACGGTTCACCACCACGAAGGCATCCGCCTGGAAGGCGGACCGGTCCATGGCCACCGGCATGCCCGTGGGGAGGGTTCCCAGGGGCTGGACCTCCATGGAGGACACCACCGGGCACCCCATGGACGCCTCGCAGATGCCGGCCCGGGCCAGCACCTGGGCCTGCCCCTCCGCCGTGGCGGCGCCGTGGCTGCCCATGGCGGGAAACAGGAAGGGGCGATAGCCCTCGGCCTGCAGTTGCCGGACCACCGCCCCCACGATCCGGGCGTAGCTGGCGATGCCGCGGCTGCTGCACCCCACGGCGACGGTGGCGCCGGGGCGCACCGGCAAGGCCGGGGCGATCCGGGCGATCTGCCGCGCGACGGAGCCGGAGGGGTCCGCCAGGGGCCGGGAGACGGGGGTCTGGCGGATCCGGCCCATCTGAGGCAGCGGAACTTCCATGTCAGAACCTGACCAGCCGGGACAAGTCCGCCAGGCGGCTCCCGGGGCACAGGTCGCCGGCGCGCATGAGGAAGTTCAGCTTCTCGATGCGCTCCCCCGAACGGGGCGCCCCGTTCTTCTGGAACGGCACCTGGAGGCCCACGGAGAAGTCCATGACCACGTCGTGCACCGCGCCCCCGGAACGGCCCGAAGGCACGGCGATCAGGCCATGGTCCCGGCCGAACCGGTAGGTTTCCAGGGCCTCGGTGACGGTGCCCACCTGGTTGGGCTTGAGGACGAACCCCGCCACGGCCTTCAGCCGGCAGGCCCTTTCCAGCCGCTCCCGGCTGGTGGCGATCAGGTCGTCGCCCAGGATGAGGGTCCGGGGGATCCGTTCCACGGCCACGGGAAAATGCTCCCAGTCGTTCTCGTCCAGCAGGTCCTCCACGAAGACCAGGTCGAACCGCTCGGAGAGGCCGCGCACGTAATCGATCAGCGCCTCGGCCCCGATCCGCTCCTCCTTCAGCAGGTAAGTGCGGGCGGCGGCGTCGTACACCTCGCTGGCGGCGCAATCCAGGGCGAACGCCATCCGGCCGCTGAAGCCGCAGCGGTCCACGGCCTCCTGCATGAGGGAGAGGACCACCTCCGGATCGCTGGAAGGGGCCTCGTAGCCGTAGGAACGGGCCACCCCGGGCTCCTTCCCGGTGTACCGGGCGATGACCGGGCCCAGTTCCTGGAAGGTGAGGATGCCCATGTGCACCGCCTCGCCGATGTCCCTGGCCTGGGTGGGCATGACCAGGAATTCGTTGAACGCCTGGGTGAACCCGGGGTACTTGCCGCCGTTCACCACGTTGAAGCTGGGGACCGGTAGGGTCCTGATGGGCTCCCCGGCCAGGTACTGGTAGAGCGGCAGGCCGCAGGCGGCCGCGGCGGCCTGGAGGCAGGCCACCGAGGTGGCGTAGATGGCGTTGCCCCCCAGGCGGCTCTTGTCGGGGGTGCCGTCCAGCTCGTTCATGGTCCCGTCCAGGCGCGGCTGGTCGGCGACGTCCAGCCCCACCAGGGCCGGAGCCAGGATGTCCTGGACGTTGGCGATGGCCCGGCGCACACCCAGGCCGTGGTACTCGTTCGGATCCCCGTCCCGCAGGACGAAGGCCTCGTGGCTGCCCACCGAGGTCCCGGTGGGCGCGCAGCCGCGGCCCAGGGCCCCGCCCCGGGTGAGCACGTCCACCTCCACCATGGGACGGCACTTGCAATCGATCACCTGCCTGGCCCGGATGGCTTGGATGGTGGTGGCCGCCATGACTCCTCCCTACCGCGCTGGAATATACAAGACATTGAAATCGCACAGGTTGGTGCCGGTGTTGCCGGTGTGGACCGCGTCGCCCATCCGGGTGAGGGCTTCGAAGGTGGCATGGCCGCGCAGGGCGGCGTGCAGGTCCACGCCCTGCTCCGCCGCCGCGGCGTGGCTCCGGGAATCGGTGATGCCTCCGGCTGCGGGGGTGGTCCCGTCGGTGCCCTCCGAGTCGATGGACAGCATGCAGGCGCCCGGAGCCTTGGCCGCGGCCAGGGCGAAGCCGGCGGCGAGCTCCTGGGAGGGCCCCCCGTGGCCCGCGATCAGGCTGCTGTCGGGGATCCGGGTGGTGGTCTCGCCGCAGCTGAGGATCACGCACGGGGCCTGGACGGGGTTGCCGCGGGCCTGCACTTCCCGGGCGATGGCGGCGAAGAAGGTGCCCGCATCGCGGCTCTCCCCTTCCAGGAACGACGTGAGGATCACCGCCGGGATCCCCATGCCCTCCGCCACCTTCCGGGCCTGGATGCAGGAGTCGGGCACGCTGTTGATCAGGAAGTAGGTATTGCCGGGGAAGGCCTTGGGGGTTTCCTGGGCCGGCCCGGCGTGGGCCAGGTAATCCACCACGCTGCGGGGCAGCCGCCCGGCCAGGTCATAGTCCCGGATGACGTTCCGGGCATCCTCCAGGGTGGTGCGGTCCGGCCCGATGGGGGTGCTGGCGTAGTCCGGGAAGGGTTCGGCGATGTCGCCGGTGGGCGGGTTGCCGACGCCGTCGCTGATGCCCAGCCCGATGAATTCGGCGCCCGCCGCCCGGATCCGCTTGGCCAGCATGCCCCCGTTCAACTGGGAGATGTGCCGGCGGATGGCGTTGATCTCGTAGATGCCGGCGCCGGACTTCAGCAGCACATCGGTGGCGTCCACCTCGTCCTGCAGGCTGATGCCTGCCACGGGGCAGCTCATGAGGGCGGAACTGCCGCCGCTGATGACGCCGATGAACAGGTCCTCCGGGCCGGCCTGGTCCACCAGTTCGAGGATCGTCCTGGAGGCGCGCCAGCCTTCCTCGTTGGGCAGGGGATGCCCGCCCACGAAGACCTGGGTCCGGCGGAACACGTCCGCCGCATCGGGGACCTTGACGATGGCGATGCCCCGGGCCAGCCGGTCGCCCAGGATCTCGTCCAGCGCCATGGCCATGGCGTTGCAGGCCTTGCCGGCGCCCACCAGGTAGACATGGCGTTTCCGGGACAGGTCCCAGGACCGGGTGCCGATGTGCAGCACATCCCGGTCAAGGTAGGCGATGGACTTGATTCGTGCGTACGCGTCCAGGTGGCGGAGGGTCGCTTCGGTGATGTCCAGGACGATCCGCCGGGATTCCCGGTCGCCGTGGCCGGACAGCTCCTCGTCATTCTTGATCTTGCGTTCCATGGTCCGGCTGGTCCCCCCGTGCCGCCTGGCTGCCGCCGGCCAGGCCATGATCAACCTATAGCAGGCTCATTCCACAACAGCAGTTTCTGCCCGATGTTGTTGCTCAGGGCGGTCCGGTAGACCTCATAGGCCAAGCCCACATCGAACACGGCCATGCCGCAGGCGATGAAGATGATTTTCTCCTGGTCGCTCCGGCGTCCCGGCTTTTCCCCGAGGATCACCTGGCCGATGGAGGTGAAGTCCTTCAGCCCGGGCAGGACGCCCTCGTCGATCAGCCGGTAGATGGGACCGCCGATGACGCTCCGGTAGTAGGCCTCCTTGTCCCCGGAGGCCACCGCCTCCTCCACGTACGCCTCGTGCAGTTCGATGTGGTCCAGGATGATGCGGTTGCGGGTCCAGAACGCCCGGTCCCCGAAGGCCGGGCCGGTGAGCATCACCAGGGCGCCCGGTTTCAGCCAGGCGTCCTCCAGTTCCAGGGGCTTGAGCCGGGACGCCGCGATGGTCACCAGGTCGGCGTCCTTGAGGGTTGCCCGCAGATCCGTGCAGGCGGTCCCTTCCAGGCCGCAGGTCCTGGCCACCCAGCCCGCCAGGGCCTGGGCCTTGTCCGGGAACAGGTCGTAGCAGACCACCTTCCGGACCCCCTTGGCCTGGGTGAGGATGTGGACCATGCAGGCCTTGTTGATGGGCCCGCAGCCGACCACCGCGAGGGTCCCGGCGTCCCTGGGGGCCAGGTAGCGCACGCCCACCCCCGGCACGGCGCCGGTGCGGGCGGCGCTCAGCAGGTTGGCGGACATGAGGCACAGGGGCGCGCCCGTGTCCTTGTCGTTGAGCATGACGGTCAGGATGGAGCGGGGCAGGCCCTTCCTGGTGTTGGCCGCGTTGGAGCCGTACCACTTCTGGCCGCAGCAGTCGAACCGCCCCCCCAGGTAGGCGGGCATGGCGAAGAAACGCCGGTCCGGCCCGGCCACCGGCATGTTGGGGAACCGGGTCTCCCTGGGGAAGATGATGCCGATGCCGTGGCTGTTGTGGTTGGGACCGCCCATCAGGTAGTCCCCCTGGGTCAGCAGCCGGAAGACTTCCTCCGCCACCTCCACGCACCTGGACGCGTCGTTCACGCCCGCCGCCTCGGTATCCGGTTCGGAGAGGTAGAGGAATTCGATTTTCGTGTCCATGGGGCAACCCTCTTGGGGGGTCATCGGGAAGGGTTCCTGCAGGCCGCCCAAAATACCGGCTGGACGGCGGGAAGGGAGGCATTCAACCCGCCGTCCAGGGTACCGCAGGACCTGCGGTCAACTGGTGGTGTGCCCTGGCCGGGGGGCTCAGGGGGCCTTGATATCAAGGGATTTCAGGATCTTGTTGCTGTCCCAGCCGGCGGAGTCCTTGGCCGTGACCTGGACGACGAAATAGCGGGATACGACAGGGTCACCCTTCTGGTTGAAGTTGAGGGTGCCGCTGAGACCATGGTAATCCTTGAGATCGCGGATGGCCTTGCTCACCGCGGCCCGCTCGGGCAGCTTGCCGTTGTTGGCCTTGATGGCCGTCTCGATGGCGGTCAGCAGGATCGCCCCGCAGTCGAAGGCCTGGGGCGCGTAGGGCTGGGGATCGCTGCCGAACTTGGTCTTGTAGTCGGTGACGAACTTGGCCGCGTCGGGATACAGGCTGGCCGGGCCGGAAAGGGTGGAGAAGTAGGTCCCGGGGGCCTGGCTCAGGGATTCTCCCCCGATCTTGGCCGCATCCGGGGAATCGAACGCATCATCGGACAGGAAGACGCCCTTGTAGCCCTTCTGCCGGGCCTGGCGGAACAGCACCGCGCCCTGGTCGAACTGGCCACCGAAGTAGAGGCAGTCGGGCTTGGCGGCGATGATCGGGGACAGGATGGCGTCGAAGTTGGCCTTCTCCTCGGTGCCGGCGAACCCGGCCACCCGGATCCCGGCGGCCTCGCACTCCTTCCTGAAGAACTCGGCGATGCCCTGGCCGTAGGTCTGCTTGTCGTGCAGGACGTACACAGACTTGAAACCCTGGTCCTTGGCGAACGCGGCGCCCACCGCTCCCTGGACGTCATCCCGGCCGCATACCCGGTTCACGTCCGAATAGCCCCGGTCGGTCACTTTGGGGTTCGAAGTGCCTGGCGAGATGGCCGCCAGGTCCACGGTATGGTAGACCTCGGAGGAGGGGATGTACACTCCCGAATTCCAGTGGGCCACCACGCCCAGGATGGCGGGGTCGCCGATGATGGCCTTGGCATTGGCCACTCCGGTATCCGGGTTGGCCTGGTCGTCGTAGGCCGCCAGTTCCACGTTGAAGCCCATCTTCTTGAGGGGCTCCGACAGTTGCTCCACCGCCAGCTGGGCGGAATTCTTCTGGCAGACGCCGAACACCGAGAGGGGTCCAGACAAGGGCATCTGCACGGCGATCTTGACGGTCTTGGACTCCTTGCCGCAGCCTGCGAGGAGCAGGCAAACGAGCGCCATTGCCGGCGCCAGGACGTTGTACACCTTTCTCATGGGCTCTCCTTCGGTTGGTAGGTTCGGGGAAGCTGCGCACCGGCAGCCGGGTACGGCAGGAAAACGGGAAAACAGGTCAACTGTCCGCAGCCACCTCCTTTCGCGGGCAGGCAGGGGCGGAGGGAACCGGCAAGGTGCCCGTTCCCGATGGCGGGTACGGTTCAAGTGGCCGACGGGCGCCCGGACGGCAAAATGGTCGTTCAGACGCCTGAGCAGGGGGCGGTTGTTCAGTTAAAGAAGGGGTGGTGTGACCAACCTACCCTGTATACTGTATTCAGTCAATATTATTTTTTGGGCCGCATTTTACCAAGTTGATCCATCTCGCCAGCTCGCTCCTAGAGATTGCGCACCACCTGGTCCCCGCCCAGCTGCCGCATCTGCCGCAGGATCCACTCCTGGCGGTCGCGCACGTAGGGGCTCGGGGCCTCGGCCCGGTACCGGCGGGGGCTGGGCAGCACCGCCGCCAGAAGCGCCGCCTGGCTGGACGTGAGGGTGGCGGCGGAGCGGCCGAAGAACTTGCGGGAAGCCGCCTCCACCCCGTAGACCCCGTCGCCGAACTCCACGATGTTCAGGTACACCTCAAGGATCCGCCGCTTGGGCCACAGGGACTCCAGGAGCAGGGTGAAATAGGCCTCGAAACCCTTGCGCACCCATGACCGGGACTCCCACAGGAACAGGTTCTTGGCGGTCTGCTGGGAGACGGTGGAGGCGCCGCGCTTGCGGCGGCTGTGTTCATTGTGGGCGATGGCCTTCTCGATGGCCTCCCAGTCGAAGCCGAAGTGGTCCTCGAAGTTCTGGTCCTCGCCGGCGATGACCGCCACGCCCATGCAGGGGGCGATCTTCTCCAGGGGCATCCAGGTGTGGTGGGCGCGGTAGGGCTTGCCGCCGCTCCAGGCCTCCAGCCGCCGCTCCACCATGAGGGCGGAGACCGGCACCGGCACGAACCGCAGCAGCAGCACCAGGCCGACGGTCACCAGGAAGCAGGCCAGCACGAACATGCCCAGCTTCCGCATGAGCCGCCCCATGACCGATCGTTTCGCCATGGCCCATTATGGCGGCCCATCCGGGCGGGCGGCAACCGGGGAGCGGCCCTGGGAGCGGCCACCCCGCTGATGGTAGAGTGGGGAGCAAACCGTTGTCTGTGCCGGTGCCCATGTTCCAGGAGCCGTTTGGCAGTATGCCCCCGTCGACCGCTCCGGCGGCCCGGCCATGAGCGCGGCCCGCGCGCGGCCCTCGTTCCTGCGTTCCGCCGGCGTGGTGGGCTTCATGACCCTGCTGTCGCGCATCACCGGCATGCTCCAGTCCCGGCTGCTGGCCAACTACCTGGGCGCCGGGCTGGCGGCGGACTCCTTCATGGTGGCCTTCCGCATCCCCAACCTGCTGCGCCGCTTCACCGCCGAAGGCACCATGACCGCCGCCTTCCTGCCCACGGTGAACGAGGTGGAGTCCACCCAGGGGGCCCAGGCCGGCCGGGAGATGGTGGCCCGCTTCCTGGGCACCCTGGGGGTGTTCCTCACCCTGCTCTGCGCCCTCTCCATCCCGGCCATGGGGCTGTTCACCGGCCTGCAGATGCTGGGCCGCCTGGCTCCGGAGGTGCGCTGGTGGCAGCAGCTGGGGGTGCTCCGGGAGGTGCTGGCGGGGACCCGCGCGGCCCCGGTGCAGTGGGTGCTCACCACCACCCTGGCCCGGATCATGATCCCCTACCTGGTGCTGGTGAGCCTCACCGCCGGCCTGGCGGCGGTGCTGAACCTGCGCGGCCGCTTCGGCCTGCCGGCCTCGGTGTCCACCTTCTGGAACCTGGCCTTCATCAGCTTCGGCTGGGCCTGCCTGAGCTGGGGCCCCGCCGCCTGGCGCGCGCCGGAGCGGGCCGCGGTGTGCCTGGCCCTGGCCACCCTGGTGGGCGGCCTGGTGCAGCTGTTCGTCCTGTGGCCCAGTTTCCGCCGCCTGGGCTTCGGCATCCGCTGGGGCCTGTACCTGCGCCACCCGGGCGTGCGCAGCGCCCTGAAGCGCATGGCCCCCGGGCTGATGGGCACGGGCATCCACCCCATCAACGTGGTCATCTCCACCATCCTGGCCTCCCAGCTGGCGGTGGGCGCCCAGACCGTGCTGTTCAACTCCAACATGATGGGGGAGATGGTGCTGGGGATCTTCGCCGCCAGCGTGGCCACCGTGAGCCTGCCGACCATGAGCCGGCTGGTGGAGTCCGGGGACCTGCCCGGGCTGGAGACCAGCCTCGCCTCGGCCCTGCGCGGCACGGCGGTGCTGGTGATCCCTGGTTCCGTGGGCATGGCGGTGCTGGCCGGCCCGATCATCGCCCTGATCTTCCAGACCGGCCGCTACGGCGCTTCGGCGGTGGCCTGGACCGCCCACACGGTGGCCTTCCAGGCGGCGGGGCTGTTGTTCATCGCCACGGGGCGCATCGCCGCCCAGTGCCTGTACGCCCTCAAGGACTACAGGCGCCCCGCCTATGCCGCCCTGCTGGGAATCGCGGTGAACGTGGCCGCGTCCATCGCCCTCATGGGGCCCCTGGGCACCGGCGGCATCGCCCTGGCCAACGGCGCGGCCAGCCTGGCCGGGGTGGTCTTCCTCACCATGAGCCTGCGTCGCCGCCTGGACGCCTTGCCGTTCCGGGCGGTGCTGGGGGGCTGGGCCAGCATGGCCCTGGCCTCGGCCCTCATGGGCGCCCTGGCCTACGCTGGAGCCCTGTGGCTGGGCCTGGGCGTGTTCCGGGGGGCAGGACACATGAGCCTGCGCCTGTTCCCCCTCATCGCCCTGTGCGCCCTGGTCTACGCCGCCCTGCTGTTCGCCTTCCGGGTGCCCGAGGTCCAGGCCCTCAAGGCCATGGCCCTGCGCCGGCTGCGCCGGTGATCACACCTTGGGCGGCTCCACCCCGTAGGCGGACCAGCCTTCCTTCACCGGCCCGTAGATGGGCGGCACCGGCAGCCTCGCCTGGCGCATGAGCACGGTCATCTGGCCCCGGTGATGGGCCTGGTGCACCAGGAGCACGTACAGGCTGCGGCCTCGTTTCCAGGTCTCGCCGTACATGTCGTCCTCCCGCTCCAGGTCCGCGTCGGACCAGGTCCCCGCACCCTTGAGCAGCGCCTCGCTGTTGGCCGCGTAGGTGGCCATCACGTCCGCCATGCGGTCCGGTGGCGAGCCGATGAAGCCCCCCTTCACCAGGTGGGCGCCGGGCATGGCCAGGCCCATGCGGGCGGGCATCTCGATGAGCGATTCCACCAGGTGCCAGGCCAGGCGCCGCAGGTCCCGGTGCCCGTCGGCGATGGCGATGTCCAGGGACGCATCGGGAATGGTCTCCAGTAATGCCAGAGTGTGCTTGGCCTCCTCCGTCCAGGCCTTCGTGAAATCATCCAACCGCCGGAACATGCGTTTTCCTCCTGAACCATCCAGATTGGCACAATTCGGCCCGCGGCGAGAACCTGAAGTCCCACCTAGACGATCGCGCCCAGGGCCCGGCCCACGGCCTCCAGCACGGCCGCCGCCGTCACGGGCTTGTGGAGGATGTCCGCCACATGGAACTTGCGCAGCATCGCCGCCACCTCCTCGTCCCGGTTCACGGTGATGACGATCACCGGAAGGCCGGGGCGGGCCTTCATGATCATGCGCGCCACGGTGGCGCCGTTGCATCCGGGCATGTGGTAGTCGGTGATCACCACGTCCGGAGCGGATTCCAGGATGTACGGCTCGATCTCCATGGCCGAGGGTGGCTGCCATTCGTCGATGGCATACTGGTCCCCCAGGACGCGTCGCAAGTACCGGCACATCAGGCGGCTGTCCTCGATCACCAATACTTTGGCCATGGGCCATCATCCGCCCCTGCCGCGCCGGGCGTCAATGAGCCTTTTTGCCGAGGTGCGCCGTATAATGAAGGGTTGCCTGGAGATTTCATGTCCGTACCGATGCTTGAACTCGCCCCCCAGAACGCCGCCGTGAAGGAGCGGATCCTGCAAGGCCTGGCCGGCCTCATCGACCGCTCGAGCTTCATCCTGGGGGAGAACGTCAAGGGCCTGGAGGCGGAGCTGGCGGCCTACGCGGGCAGCGAATTCGCCACCGCCATGTCCAGCGGCACCGATGCCCTGCTGGTGGCCCTCATGGCCCTGGGGGTCGGCCACGGGGATGAGGTGATCCTCCCCTCCTTCACCTTCTTCGCCACCGCCGGCGTGGTGGCCCGGGTGGGCGCCAAGCCGGTGTTCATCGACCTGGACCCGGGCACCTTCAACGTCACCGGCAATCTGGTGGAAGCGGCCGTCACCCCGCGCACCAGGGCCATCATCCCGGTGCACCTGTTCGGCCAGCTGGCGGAGATGCCGGCCATCATGACCGTGGCCGCCAGATACGGCCTCCCGGTCATCGAGGACGCCTGCCAGTCCCTGGGCGCCAAGGGCTGGGGCAAGTCCGCCGGACAATTCGGCGACCTCACCGGCTGCAGCTTCTATCCCACCAAGAACCTGGGCGCCTTCGGCGACGCCGGCATGACCCTGGTGCGCTCGGACGCGGCCCTGGCGGCGCGGGTGAGGCGCCTGCGGGTGCATGGCATGGAACCGGTGTACGTGCACCACGAGGTGGGCATGAACGGGCGCATGGACGAATTCCAGGCCCTGGTGCTGCGGGCCAAGCTGCCCATGCTGGAAGGCTGGCACGCCGGACGGCGCCGCCACGCCCAATGGTACCTGGAGCGGCTCAAGGACCTCCCGCCCGAACAGATGGCCCTGCCCCTGGAACGCGTCCCGGACGGCCGGCACATCTACAACCAGTTCACCGTCCGGGTGAAGGGCGGGCGCCGGGACGCGCTCATGGCCCACCTGAAGGCCGCGGGCATCGGCTGCGCCATCTACTACCCCATCTGCCTGCACGAGCAGCCCTGCTTCCAGGGCCTGGGCTACCGCAAGGGCCAGTTGCCCGAATCCGAACGGGCCGCCCAGGAAGTGCTGAGCCTCCCGGTCTACCCGGAAATGACCGAAGCCATGCTCGAAGAGGTCGCCCAGGCCCTGGTGGGGTTCTTCAAGTAAGAAGCCCGGGTTCCCCCAGTCCGCCCCGGGTCATCGTGCACTGGACGCGTGCGCGTTCAGTGCACGATGGCAGAGGGACGTCCCTACGGCTTCTGGCGGGAATGCTCCTCCTGGCGCTGGTAGTGGTCGCGCACCACCGGCTCCTTGGGCTGGTAGTGGTAGTTCTGGGTGTGGAGTTCGGGCTGGCGATCGACGGTCGGGTACTTGGCTCCCCGGTAGTTCCGCTGGTAGGCCGGAAGGGGTGCCGGGGGCGGGGCAGGTTGCCGGCGGTTCCAATCGGGGCGGCGCTGCTCCCAGCTTCGGCCCCAATGATCGCCCCAGCGGGGCGGGGCGTCCCGGCCCCAGCCGCGGAAATAGGGGGGGGGCATGCGGTAGTAGGCGACCGGGACCTGGAGCAGGAAGACCGGCACGGCCTCCGGGTGCACCGCCGCCCAGGGCCCGTTGTACCAGGAGCTGGCGTACCAGTTGTCGTCCTTGAAGACCCAGTACAGGCCGTCGTAGAAGAAGAAGTTGACGTTCATCCCGGGGGCGTAGTAGACCGGGCAGTTCGGCACCGGGACCAGGTTCGGCATGGCCGGCACGTTGATGCCGATGTTCAGGTGGGGCAGGCCGATGTTGACGCTGACGCCCACCTGGGCCTGGGCCGTGATGGCTGGCGCCAACAGCAGCAAGGGCAGAAACGGATGTGCGCGCATCGGGGGATCTCCTTTCGGGCCGGAAGCCGGGCGGGCCTTCCAAGGTGAAGTCTATTCCCAATGCCGCCTTTTGAAACTTCAAAATGGACGCCCCTCAGGAGCAGCGCCGGGCCTCGAAGAAAATGAAGCAAAGGGTATAGATGATGCTCACCACGAGCGTCAGGATGGCCACGATCTCCATGGGATTCCTCCTGGGCGCAGTGTGCCGTCCGGGGCCTCAGGAGAAGATCAAAATTCCCTTGGCAAGCGTCAAGGAGCCGTAAAAAACCGGCAGGCCATCAGCTGTCCAGTTCTTCCTTGAGCCCGGTCTGGCCCATCTCCACGAGCCGGTCGCTGGCCCGCACCGCCCAGGGACTGGTGGGATAGCTCTCCACCAGTTTCTGGTAGTAGCTGCGGGCTTCCAGGCTGTTCCGGGCGGCTTCCTCCTGGTGGTACTTCTCCAGTTCCGCCTTGTACTGGATGTGCTCCGCCTTGGTCAGGTCGCTCATCTCTTCCTTGTCGGCCTTGGCCAGGAACTCCTTCTGGAAGGCCTTCACCTGGCTCTGTTCCAGGCCCTTCTTGCGCAGCGCCTCCGCCAGGTAGTAGTAGGCCCGTTCCCGGTCCACGTAGTCCGGGTAGGTGTCCAGCAGTTCCTTCAGGCGCCGCTCGGCGGGAGCGTAATTGAAATTGTTCACGTAGAAGATCCCCACCATCAGTTCGGACTCGGCCAGGCGGCGCCAGCACTGGGTGATCTTGGCCCTGGCGTCCACGGCGTAGACCGATCCGGGGGCGTCCCGCAGCAGGTCCTGGAACGCGTCCATGGCCTTCCGGGTCTCGGCCTGGTCGCGCTCGGCGTTCTCGATGGAGGCGTAGTGGCAGAGGGCGATCCGGAACAGGGCGTAGTCCCGCTGCTCGGAACGGGGGAAGTAGTTCAGGAAGCTCTTGTACTCCACCACCGCTTCCGGGTAGGTGCTGGTGGAGCCGTAGAAGAAGCTGTCGGCGATGAGCAGCTTGGCCTTGGCGAATTCCGGGGAGTTGGGGAGGCGCTCCTCGATGCTGCGCAGCATCTTGCGGCCCTCATCCCATTTGCCGTTCTGGAGGTACAGCTCGCCCTTGGCCAGGAGCGCGGCGGCGCTCATGTTCCGGTAGGGATCCGGCTGGGTCTTGGGTTTGCGGGAGCAGGCCAGGCCACCCGCCAGGAGCAGGAAGACCGGCAGGAACATCAGGGCACGGGATGGTTTCATGGGATTCCTGAAGCGTTCAAAGGGTCGCGGCCTGGGTGGCCGGAGTGGCGTCGGGGGCGGGGAAGAGCCGGTCCAGCCATTGGGCGGCGAGGCACTCCGCCTGGGCCCGGGCCAGATCATGAAATATCTCATGAAAAAACCCCTCCAGGCGATGCCGTTCCAGCAGTTCCGGACGGATGGCCGCCCACAGGGGCTCGGCGCCGTCCGGGTCCACCACCGAGTCCTGTCCCGCCTCCAGGAGCAGGATGGGGCGGTCCAGTTCCCCTCCGAACTCCATGAGGTCCCGGATGCCCTCGGCCAAGGCCGCCAGGAACCCGGCCGAGACGTATCGATGGCAGAGCGGGTCCTCCAGGTAGCGCTGGACCATGGCCGGGTCCGAGCAGACCCGGGATTTGTCCCCGGGCAGGCTGAAGGGACGGTGGGGGACCAGGCGGCGCGCCAGGGCCTGGAGCACCCGCAAGGGGAGGGGCTGCCGGCGCAGGCACAAGGCCGGACTGGAGGCGATCACCCCATCGACGGTCTCCGGGTGCCACAACAGGACCAGGAGCGCCAGCAGGCCCCCGAAGCTGTGCCCCAGCAGGATCTGGGGCGGGGCTCCGGGCCCCGCCGGGGCCCGGCCGGAATCCTGCATGCGCTCCTGGCGCAGGAACAAGGTCAGGTCTTCCACCGGGCCCTGGATGCCCCGGGCATCGCCCCGGACGCCGCCGCTGCGCCCGAACCCGCGATGGTCGAGGGCGGACACGGACCAGCCCAGCCCGTTCAGCCAGCGGGCGGTGTGGCGGTAGCGCTCTCCGTGCTCCCCGTAGCCGTGGGCGATGACCACCCGGCCCCGGGGGGCGGGGTGGTCCCAGCGGGCGAAAGCCAGGTCGGTATGACCGCTGCCGGGCATCAAGCCGCGCGCGGTGGGCTCCAGGTCCTCGCTGGAAAAGGTCGACGGTTCTGCCATGGCTCAAGGATACCTTGGGAGCGGCGGCGGTCCGGCCGAGGGAATGGCAAAACCGAATTTGCCGACGGCCCCCGCGGCGGGACCGGAGTCCCGCGTTACAGTGGAAGGCCGGCCTCCGATGCCGAATTGATGGATCGAACATGGATTTTGAAAGCCTCGTGCGGGCCAAGAACGAACTGGAACCCCGGGTCGGGCAACTCTGCCGGCACCTGGATGCTGAGCGTAAGCTATTGGACCTGGAGCAGATAGAGGAACAGACAGGCGCCCCCGGGTTCTGGGACTCCCCGGAAGCCGCCAAGCCCATCCTCAAGAAACGGGGCGCCCTCGCGGACGAGATCGCCCTGTCCAAGCGCCTCTCGGGCGGGCTCGAGGACCTGGACACGGCCCTGGAGCTGTCCCGGGACGACGCCGGCATGCTCCTCGAAGCCGAGGCCCTGGAGGCCAAGGTGCGCCGGGACGTGGAGGATGCCGAGCTGCGCATGATGCTCTCGGGCGAACTGGATTCCAACAACGCCATCGTAGCCATCGCCCCGGGCGCCGGAGGCACCGAAAGCTGCGACTGGGCCGCCATGCTCCTGCGCATGTACCTGCGCTACTGCGAGGCCAAGGGCTGGAAGACCGAAATGCTGGACTACCAGGAGGGCGACGAAGCCGGCATCAAGGGGGCCACCTTCATGGTGACCGCGCCGTACGCCTACGGCTACCTGCGGGCGGAAGCCGGGGTGCACCGGCTGGTGCGCATCTCCCCGTTCGACGCCGCCAAGCGCCGCCACACCAGCTTCGCGGCCGTCTACGTGAGCCCCGAACTGGACGACACCATCGAGATCGAGATCCCGGAGAAGGACTTGCGGGTGGACGTGTTCCGGGCCAGCGGCGCCGGCGGCCAGCACGTGAACCGGACCGAGAGCGCGGTGCGCTTCACCCACCTGCCCACCGGCATCGTGGTCAGCTGCCAGAACGAGCGCAGCCAGATCCAGAACCGCGCCACCGCGCTGAAGGTGCTCAAGGGCCGTCTCTTCGTGCTGGAACGGCGCAAGTTGGAGGAGAGGGTGGCCCAGGCTTCCGGTGAGAAGGCGGACGTGGCCTGGGGTTCCCAGATCCGCAGCTACGTGCTGGCCCCGTACCAGATGGTGAAGGACCACCGCACCGGCGCCGAGACCAGCCAGACCCAGAAGGTCCTGGACGGGGACCTGGATACGTTCATCCGCACGCAGCTGCTGGCCAAGAGCCTGAAGACGGGCGGGTGAAGGCCGCCGGGCGGGGTGCCTGGAGAGCGGATTCATTGAATGGTCCATTTGCCGCGATGATCGTTCGTTTGGTTTCGCCCAACAAAAACCAAGCCCTGACCTGGGAAAATCCCCCGCTTCCATTAAAAAAATTATTAAAACAAAATTCGTGCAATTTTAACTCAAACGCTTACAATAACTATTGCCTTAAATTATCTTATTAATAAGCGCTTATGATGGTCCAAGGCACGCAAAAGACTCTGCACATGAATCTAAAATTTCTTTAATTTTCAGTCCAATCCGCCATGCCAACCAGGTAGGTTCACTTGGGCGTGAGTGCCTTAGGAACATTACTGGGTTAATTATAAAAAGGAATAATTATGCGCATCTGCAAATGGCTTATCCCCGTTGCCTGCGTGGGCACCGCCCTGCTGGCCGAGAGCAACGACATCAACGGCCTGGTATCCGCCGCCGGCAAGTACGTGACCGGCGGCATGCAGGCGTCCCAGGATCCTGAAACGCTGGGCCTGAGCAAGATGCTCGGGCACTACAGCGACAAGCAGCAGAACGTGCTCATGAACCGGTCCGTCGACGTGGGGTTCTGGACCTTCCTGTACCGCATCAACGGCCAGCCTGAGCCCCAGCCCGGCCCGGACCCCGCACCGACCGGCCCCCAGGCCCACAAGGCTGTGACCGCCGAATGCAGCCGCGGCGTCTTCGGCAACTTCCACTTCTCCGACAAGCCGGTGCAGGGCCTCCATAGCCTGGAGAACACCTGGATCGCCGCCTCCCTGGACACCGCCATCGCCGGCCTGAACGCCGCCGGCTACACCCGCGGTTTCACCAGTGTGGCCATCGAGCGGCCGGACTTGGCCGGCTGGCCCGATGAACTGGTCTACGTGTTCGACTGTCCGCTGGAACGTCGCCAGGTAGCCGTCTCCTGCCAGACCGGGCGGGTGACCTGGACCTACGGCCAGTAATCGGCTCCCGATGACACCTCCCTTCCGGCCCCCGAATCCGGAAGGGAGGCTCCCTGAGCGGCGGGACCGGTTGCTAGAATGCCGGCATGGTCGAGATTCGAGTCCGGGCGCTGTGCCTGCTCGCCACTGCGGCGGCCGTGGCCGGGCCACCGGCGCGCATGGCTCCGTACGCCGCCTGGCGCACCGTCGCCACCGCCCATTACCGGATCCACTATCCGCCGGCGCTGGCTTCCTGGGCCGAGGAGGTGGCAGGCCGCATCGAATGGATCCACGAGCAGGTCACCGCCCGGGTCGGCTACCAGTCCCCCGGCCCCATCCAGGTGGTCCTGGGCGACCCCGTGGGGGAGCCCAACGGCCTGGCGGTGCCCCTGATCCCGGCCCCATTCGTGGTGCTTTGGCGCACGGAACCTCGCAGCGACTCCCTTCTGGGCACCTTCCCGGACAGCTGGACCGAGGTGCTGATGGCCCACGAGCTGACCCACATCCATCACCTGACCCGCCCCGACCGCCCGTGGGACCGGCCCGGGCACACCACCTCCCTGTTCCGCCTGCCCCTGGGCCCCTTGGCCTGGAAGGCCCCCCGGTGGGTCAGCGAGGGCTACGCCACCCTCCTGGAGGGGCGCATCACCGGTTCCGGCCGCCCCAACAGCGTCCAGCGGGCGGCGGTGCTGCGCCAATGGGCCCGGGCGGGCAAACTGCCGGCCTACGGGAACTTGAACGGCTCGGAAGGATTCCTGGGCAGCAGCATGGCCTACCTGGCGGGATCGGCCTACCTGGAGTGGCTGGAGCGGCAGCGCCCGGACCAGCCGGACATCCTGCAGCGCCTCTGGAAACAGTTGGCCTCCAGCAGGCACCGGCTGTTCCCGGCGGCCTTCGCCGCCACCTTCGGCTTCAGCGCCCAGGACGGCTACCAGCGTTTCCAGGCCGAACTCAGCCACGACGCCCTGGAATGGGAAGCGCGCCTCAAGGCCCAGGGGCTGCGGGAAGGGGAGCTGTGGACCCGGGTCCGGGGTGCCGTCTCCAGCCTGGGGGTGAGCCCAGACGGCGGGAGGCTGGTGGCCTGCCTGGAAACCAGCCGGGATCCGGGCCTGCGGGTGTGGGACCTGACCGCGCCTGCCGCCCGGGGCACCCGGCCGGATCCCGCCCTGGCGGACCCGTTCAACGGCGTAGCCGATGCCCCTCCGGAATTCACGCCGCCGGTGACGGTGGCGCGGCTGCCCACCTTGGACCACCGCCTGCCCCGGGAGCCCCGCTGGGTGGACGACCGCACCATCCAGTTCCAGCTCAAACGCCCGGACCGGGAAGGCATCCTGCACCCGGCCACGGCCGTCTGGCGACCCGGGGTCGGGGTGGAGACCCACCCCGGACCACTCCCGGAATCCCCCGGACCGGTCCTGGCCCCCATCCATCGCCAGGGGCGGTGGGTGCTGGAATGGGAAGGTCAGACCCTGCCTTTGACCGGCCAAGTGGCCGGACCGGGGTGGGTGGATGCGCGCCGGCAGGTGGTGTATGCCGCCTGCGACCTGGAAGGCATCTGGAACCTGGTGCAGGTCCCCTTCCGCCGGGAGGAGGGCGTCCTGCGCTTCGATCCGCCCCGGCGCCTGACCCGCACCCCCGCCGCCGCCTGGAACCCGGCCCCGACCCCGGACGGCCGCTGGCTCTACTACACCAGCCTGGACGCCCGGGGCACGGAGATCCGCCGGCTGGACCTGGGACTGCCGCCCCTGGGCGAGGCCCCCGCCCCGGAACCCCGGATCCTGGCTCCCCGCGCGGTGATGCCGCCCCCGCCCCAGGCTGAGGCCCTGCCCGCGCCCGTGCCCGCTCCTCCCTCGGCCCCCTACCGGGCCAGGGACAACCTCTGGAACCGGGCCGCGGCGGGACTGAGCGTCACCCCTTCCGGTTCCTCGTTCCTGGTGGGCGCCGCCGGTTCCGACCTGCTGGGGCGAGCTTCCTGGCAGGTGCTGGCCGGCCTGGGGGACAGCGCCGGACCCCGGGGAGCCGCCCTGGGCGCTTCCTCCTCCGCCTGGCCCTGGAAGCCTTCGGCGATGGTGTTCTCGGCCCTGGAACGTCCTTCCCGCCAGCGCTTCGTTCCGGTTCCAGCGGACCAGGAGCGGCGGGGCGGCGAACTGGCCCTGGCCTACGACGACCTGGGCGCCACCCGGGTACTGGGTGAGTCCGTCGGCCGCCTGGGAGCGGGTCCAGCTCCTGGACCCGGACGGGTCCGCCGCCCCCCTGCGCCGCTCGGTCCTGAGCCTGCGCTCGGGCCTGGACTGGCTGCGGGCGCGCGGGGCATGGGGCCTGGACCTGGCCCCCGGCCTGCAGGGGTACCGGGGCCGCACCGACGCTCCCGGGGCGTCCCGGTCCTGGCAGGCCCTGCGCGCCTCCCTGCGGGTGCGCCTGGAAACTCCGCTCCTGCCCATCACCTTCCTGGGCCAGCAGGGCCGCGCCCAGGGGGATGCCCGGGAAGGCTTCAGCCTGGGCGGCGTGACCACCCCGCTGGTGCCGGTGAGCCTGGACTGGGGGCGGGTGGAGCAGCCCGCCCTGCCCGCCGGCCTCGCCGCCGGGAACCGGTTCCAGCGCTGGCGGTGGGAAGCGGGAGGAGCGCTGCGGGCCTACGGGGAAGGCGCCGCCCTGTGGGACGCGGGCGGCGGCCGGGGGCCCTTCCAGCGGGTGGTGGGCCTGGAATGGGCCCAGGGCCGCCCCACCCGGGCCAGCAGCGACCAGGTGCACCGGCGCCTGCGCGTGGAGGTGGGGCTGCACCGCCCCCTGGATGGCCCCATGAAGAACCGGACCGTGGGCACCCTGACGGTTCTGGTGCGTCCTTGACTACGAAAAAATAAATATTTTTTAATTTGATCTCGATTCGGCCCCAGAATTAGGCATACGAGTCTCTCCGAGGATTCCATGCATCATCCTTCCCCCTTCCTCCACCTGGCCCTGGCCGCGTGCCTGGGGCTTGGCCTGGCCAGCGCCGCCCGCGCGGAAAAGGACCCCCGCCGGATCGTCTGCGCCCAGGCCTGCACCCTGGAACTGAAAGCGGCCAACGGCCTCATCGAAGTGAAGGTGCCCACCGCCAGCGCCGTCCTCAAGACCCTCTACCGCAGCGGCGACCGGTTCGACCTGGAGGGGGGCCAGGACTATGTCCTCATGCTCAACGAGTCCATGGACGGATTCTTCACCTTCGACCTGCAGTTCTCCCCCAAGGACGGCGGCCCGGCCTGGTCCTGCCGGGTGCGGACAATCGCCGATCCCCCCTTCATCAGCGTGGACCACGCCGCCTGGTCCGGCCGGACCGGGAAGGTCGTGGTGAACACCACCGACCGCACCAAACCCCTCATTGCCCTGGACACCCGCCCCTGAATCCCTGGTTGAATAGTGGCCAAGGGAGGTGCCGTATGAAGGTGTATCTTTCCCGGTTCGTGTGCCTGGATGTGGCTTCCAACCTGGCCCGCATGGAGGCGGAGGGCGCCGCCGCCGACGGCGCCGGCGCCGACCTGTGCGTCTTCCCGGAGGGGTTCCTGCACGGCTACCGCCGGCAGCTGGACCCGGCCCTGGCCCGCCAGCGGTTCCGGGCCCTGTCCGGGGACTTTCCCGACACCGCCTTCCTGTTCGGCTCCTTCACCGAGGACCGGCGCAACCGCCTTACCGTATGGCAGGGTGGGAAAGAACTGGCCCGGTACGACAAGATCCACCTGTTCCGCCCCAACGGGGAGTTCGACCTGTGGGATCCCGGCGACCGCTACGTGGCGGTACGGCTCAAGGACTGGACCCTGGGCCTGCTCAATTGCAACGACCTGCGCTTCCCCGAGCAGGCCCGGGCCCTGCGCCTGCAGACCCGCTGCGACGCCCTGGTGGCTCCAGCCTGGTGGCCCTGGCGCCGGGACCACGTGTGGCGCACCCTGCTCCAGGCCCGGGCCATGGAGAACGCCGTCTTCACCATCGGCTGCTGCATTTCAGCCTCGGAGCACCCGGACGAGCGCTTCGCCGGCGCCGGCAACCACGTGTTCGACCCCCTCGGCGACCCGGTCCACACCCAGGACGACCACACCTACGTCCTGGAGCCCCCGGCCCACTCCCGGCTGATCGTGGATCCCCTGGAGTCCTACGTGGACATCCGCACGGTGGAGATCCTGCCGAACTAATCCACGTTCAGCCGGTAGCCGATGCTCGGCTCGGTGAGCAGGTACTTGGGCCGGGTGGCGTCGGACTCGATCTTTCGCCGGAGGGTTCCCATGTAGATCCGCAGATAGTGGATCTGCCCCGCGGCCAGGGGGCCCCACACCTCGTTGAGCAGCTGGGCGTGGGTAGCCACCTTGCCGGCCCGCTGGGCCAGCGCCTCCAGCAGGCGGAACTCCAGCGGCGTCAGCCGCACTGGCACCCCGTCCACGGTGACTTCCCGCCGTTCCAGGTCCAGCCGCAGGGCGCCGTACTCCAGCACTGGCGTTTCCACGGCCGTCTGGACGGTGTGCCGCTGGGCCACCCGGATCCGCGCCAGCAGTTCCTCGGCGCCGAAGGGCTTGGTCAGGTAGTCGTCCGCGCCCAGGTCCAGGGCCTGGACCTTGTCCTTCTCCTGGTTGCGGGCCGAGATGATGATGATCGGCTTGCGGTTCCACTGGCGCAGGCTCTGCAGCACCTTCGCCCCCTCCAGGTCCGGCAGGCCCAGGTCCAGGAGGATGAGGTCGGGGCTGTGGCCCCGGGCCATGGCCAGACCGTCCGTGCCGTTGGCGGCGGTGAGCACCTGGTAGTCGTGGTTGACCAGGGTGGGCACGAGGAAGCGGCGCAGGGACGCCTCATCCTCGATGATCAGGATCAACGTCTGGGTCATGGGGGGCCTTCCAGGATCAGGGGCAGGGATTCAGGCTGGAGGGGGGCGGGGGGCGCCCCGTCCAGAGGGAGGCTGATGCGGAAGCGGGCGCCGCCGCCCGGGTTGTCCTCGACCCAGATGGAACCCCCGTGGATGTCCACGATGGCGCCGCAGATGGCGAGGCCGAGCCCGGCCCCGCCGTCCTTGAGTTCATGGGGCATGCGGAAGAACTTGTCGAACACCCGCTGGTGGAGCTCGGCCGGAATGCCGGGGCCCCGGTCGGAGATCTCCAGCTGCACCGACCCAGGTTCCTCCCAGGCGCGCAGGACCACGGGGCTGTGCGGGGCGTGGCGGTGGGCGTTGGCCAGGAGGTTGATGAGCACCTGCTCCATGAGCGCCCCGTCCAGGGGCACCAGAGGCAGGCTTTCCGGCAGTTCCATCCGGATCTCCAGGGGGCCCTGGCGGGCTTCCTGGCGCTGGACCGCAGCGCCCACCACCTCCTCCAGCATCTGCCATTCCTTCTGGGCCTGGATGACGCCGCTCTGCAATCGGGTGAGGTCCAGGAGGTCCCCCAGCAGCCGGGCCAACCGTTCGCTCTCATCTCTTATCATGGCCAGGAGATCCTGGCGGGAGGCTTCAGGAAGCGGATCGGGGAGCAGGAGGCTGGTGGCGGCCCCCTGGATGGCCGCCAGGGGCGTGCGCAGGTCATGGGAAACGGCGCCCAGGAGGGTGTTGCGCAGCCGCTCGGACTCCGTATCCAGCCTGGCCTGCTGGGCCTGTTCCAGCCACCGGATTCGTTCAAGGGCCAGAGCAGCCTGTATGGCCAGGGATTGGACCAGCCCCCAGAATTCCAGGGCCAGGGGCTTGCCCTGGCGGACCCTGAGTTGCAGCAGGCCCTCGGCGCCCCCCTGCCCGGCCAGGGCCACATAGGAGCAGCCGTTCATGAATAACGGTTCGAACGGATCCGTCCGGGCGGTGTCGCTGAAGTGCGGCAGGAATTCGCTGGGACGCGGGCTCGGCGGTGCCTCCGGCGTCTCGGGCAGGTGGACCCAGGTGTCCCCGGCCCCGGGCGTCAGCACCCAGGCCCGGGCCCGGACCAGCCCCTGCAGCCGTTCCACCAGCACCTGCGCCACGTCCCGGGCGGTGGTGCAGCGGGCCAGGTTCCGGCCCAGGAGCATGATCAGCAGGGTTTCGGCCTCCCGGCGGTGCAGCGCCCGGGTCTCCTGGTGCAGCCGGTCCACGAGCAGCACCACCGTCTGCACCAGAAGCAGCGTGCCGGCGAGGAACAGGACGTTGGTCCAATCCCCCGTGTGGTAGGGGAACGGAGCGGAGGCGAACAGCCAGTAGTACAGGACCAGCACCCCGGCCGAGGCCGGCAGGGAGAAGGACCGCCCCCAGCGGTGGGCGATGAACCCGATCCCCAGGGCGAACACCGGCGGCACCCCGGGGAAACCCACCGCCTGGTCCAGCGCCACGGCGAACACGGCGCACAGGCCCATGAGCATCACGATGGCCGGAACGATCCCGAGCAGTTCCTTGAAGGTCGGCACCGGGTGGGTCCCGGGCGGGGAAGGCTCCAGGGGGACCGCGACGACCCGCACGCCCAGATGGTGGCAGATGGCCTCCTGGGCCCGGGCTTGATCCAGCCGTCCCCAAGGGCCCCGGGGTTGTCTGGTGCCCATCACCACCAGGGCCGCCTGGTGCTGGGACCCTATTTCAATAATTCCTTCACTTACCGTCGACGCCTCCACCCAGGCCGGCGTGGCGCCCAGGTTGCTGGCCTCCTGGAGCCAGACCCGGGCCTGTTCCTCCTCGTCGGGGGTCTCCCAGTCCGGGACCGCCACGTGCACGGCGATCCAGGGCCGGCCCAGTTCCCGGGCCATGCGGACGCCGGTGTGCACCAGCCTCAGGGTCCAGCTGTCGGAACCCAGGGCCACCAGGATGGGATCGGCCGCGGCGGGCGCATGATCGGACAGGGGACGCTCCTCGTTTGATGACGACAAAATCAGTGTGAGGCAAGGCAAAGGGCCGCGCTAGTTGGCGGCCCTTGCTGGGAAAACCTGGTTCCTAGAGGGTGTAGGCTTCCTCCCCGTGCAGGGTGACGTCCAGCCCCATCTCTTCCTCGTGCTCGGTGACCTTCACCGGCGTGACCCGGTCGATGAGCCACAGCGCGGCATAGCTGAACAGGAAGGCATAGGCCATGGTGATGGTGACGCTGAGGACCTGGAACAGGAAGAAGCTCACTCCGCCCCGCAGCAGACCGTCGGCGCCGCCCTGGTTCCAGAGGGTGGTGGCGAAGATGCCGGTGCAGATGCAGCCGGTCACACCGCCCACGCCATGCACCCCCCACACGTCCAGGGCATCGTCCAGGTGCAGGTGGTTCTTCAGCTCGATGGCCAGGTAGCAGACGAAGCTGACGATCACCCCGATGCAGACCGCGCCGGTGGGGCTCACGTAGCCGGCGGCGGGGGTGATGGCCACCAGGCCGGCCACCGCGCCCGTGAGCAGGCCGACGAACTTGGGCTTCTTCTCGAAGATCCAGGCCAGGAACAGCCAGCTGATGGCGGCCACCGAGGCGCAGATGTCGGTGTTGGCGAAGGCCACCAGGGTGGTCTTGTCGCACTGCAGTTCACTGCCGGCGTTGAACCCGTACCAGCCGAACCAAAGCAGGGCGGCACCCAGGGCCACGAACGGAATGTTGTGCAGTCCCTTGTCCAGGATCCGGCGCCGGCCCACATAGAACACCGAGGCCAGGGCGGCGAAGCCGGAGGTGGTGTGCACCGCCGTGCCGCCGGCGAAGTCGAGCACGCCCCACTTGGCGAACACCCCGTTGCCCCAGACCATGTGCGCCGCCGGGAAATAGACGCAGAACAGCCACAGGGTGAGGAAGATCATGTAGGCCGGGAACTTGACCCGGTTGGCGAAGGCCCCGGTGATGAGCGCCGGGGTGATGATGGCGAACATCATCTGGTACACGAAGAGCACCAGCAGCGACATGGTGTAGGCGCTGGGAGTGTTGGCGTTGACGGTGATGAGGCTGTCGGGCCTGACGCCGTGCAGGAAGGCATAGTGCATGTTGCCGATCACCCCGCCCTCGCCGCCGCTGAACACCAGGGAGAAGCCGCAGGCCCACCACAGGAACGTGGTCCAACCCATGGACACGAAGCTCTGGATCATGATGGCCAGCACGTTCTTGCGGCTGACCAGTCCACCGTAGAAGAAGGCCAGCCCCGGAGTCATGATCATGACCAGAGCGGCGGAAACTAGCATGAATGCTATATTCCCAGTATCTAAGGGATTCGGCGTCATCTCGGACTCCTTCAATCAAGGGGGAACAGTGACGGGCCGGCCTGGGGCCGGTCATCAGGTTGAATGGGGATTTGCAAACCTAACCAGTCCGTTCGGCCAGCAGGCACATCACCAAGGGATAAGTTGGACCCTATCACACCGCCGTCGAATAAATCGAACCAAAAATGGAAAACCCTTTAGATGTGACATAGATCTCAATCTTTCCTTGGTGTTCCAAGGGCTCTGGACAGAAGCGGCAGGGGCATGCTTTCCATGTCAGGAATAATTTGGCAAAATTTGTTTAACACGTTTAATTACTTCATTTAAATTGTAAAAACAAAAATCAGAAATGGAAGAAATAAATATATTTTAATTTTACTATATTTATTTTTTCTTTACTGTGTTTTATTTCATTTTATTCCATTTTGGGTTATCACAAAACTAAAATAATTTATAAAAAATATCAAAAACAATATTTAATTAATTATTATTTTATCAATTTTTTTCCTATGCTATCAAGCTGTCTGTTTTCATATATTTAAAAAATGACAAAGCGTTCGCCGATCGGATGATCTGCATCACATCTTTTTTTCCTTCGATCCACCCTGCATTTCGTCTTTATACTTGGCATACAGGATTTTTACGTGTTCTTTATGAGCCTGGGTCAACGCGGAGGAACCCCTTCCCCCATCCCTCGGGATGGTCTCCAGCCGACCCCTCCTGGCCGGTAGAGGGCCCGGACGGACCCACCGGACCCGGAGGCTTGGCCTCCGCCAAGGCCGTCACTTCATCCTTCCGCTCTTGACTCACCCTTCCCTTCCCATCTCTCCCAAGGAGGTTCTCCGTGCTTCCCCAGATCAACACCGGCAATACCGGTTTCATGCTCGTGTGCGCGGCCCTGGTGCTGTTCATGACTCCAGGGCTGGCGTTCTTCTACGGCGGCCTCGTGCACCGCAAGAACGTCCTGGGCGTCATGATCCAGAGCTTCGTGTCCATGGCCTGGACCACGGTGCTGTGGATCGCCTTCGGCTACTCCATGAGCTTCGGCCCCACCGTCGGCGGCATCTTCGGCAACCCGTTCGCCCATCCGTTCCTGTACGGCATCCACCTGAACAGCCTGTTCCAGAACAACGCCGGCCTGGGCATCCCCACCCTGGTGCACGTGGCCTACCAGATGATGTTCGCCATCATCACCCCGGCCCTCATCACCGGCGCCTTCGCCAACCGGGTGACCTTCAAGGCCTACCTGTGGTTCCTGACCGCCTGGCTGATCTTCGTGTACTTCCCGTTCTGCCACATGCTCTGGTCCCCGGAAGGCATCCTGAACAAGTGGGGCTGCCTTGACTTCGCGGGTGGCATCGTGGTCCACAACACCGCCGGCCTGGCGGCCCTGGCTTCAGTGCTCTACGTGGGCAAGCGCAAGATCATCGACACCATCCCCCACAGCATCCCCGTGGTCGCCCTGGGCACCGGCATGCTCTGGTTCGGCTGGTACGGCTTCAACGCCGGCAGCGAGTTCGGGGTGGATTCGGTCACCTGCGCGGCCTTCCTCAACACCAGCATCGCCGCCTCCTTCGCCGGCTTCACCTGGCTGGTGGTGGAATGGACCAACACCAAGCAGCCCAAGCTCCTGGGCCTGCTCACCGGCTCCGTGGCCGGCCTGGCCACCATCACTCCCTGCGCGGGCTACGTGGCTCCCGGATCCGCCGCCCTCATCGGCATCTGCGCCGGCGTGGTCTGCTTCTACGCGGTGGCCCTGAAGAACACCCTGGGCTGGGACGACGCCCTGGACGTCTGGGGCGTGCACGGCGTGGGCGGCTTCATCGGCATCCTCCTGCTGGGCCTGTTCGCCGACAAGGCCTGGAACCCGGCGGTGGCCACCAACGGCCTGCTCACCGGCGGCGGCTTCAGCTTCCTCGGCAAGCAGGTGGCCGCCGTGGTCATCTCCTCCTGCTGGGCGTTCCTGTTCACCTACTGCGTGCTGTGGGTCATCGACCACATCACCCCGGTGAAGGTCGGCGAGGGCGTGGAAGAGGCCGGCCTGGACCAGGGCCTGCACGGCGAGACCGCCTACACCGGCAGCCTGTAGTCGACCGCCCTGCCGTTGCCGCGGGGGGGAACCAGCCGACTGGCCGGTTCCTCCCCGCGGTCGTTTTATTACCAGCCTGACCTCGGCCAGAACTTCACCTGGGGCAAAGGGCAATTGGAGCGACTAGCCATCCAGATGTGATAAATTACTTGGCCGACGCCCAGCGGAGGGAGGTATGCCTTTGGCCCACCCGGTCACCTGCAACGCCAACCGCGCCCTCACCGCCGCCCAACGCCTCAAGCTCCTGCGCATCATCTACGCATCCCGGCGCATCGACGACCGGGAGATCGCCGGCAAGCGCCAGAACAAGGTGTTCTTCCAGATCAACGGCGCCGGCCACGAAGCGGTGCAGGCGGCGGCGGCCCTGTGCCTGCGCCCCGGGCGGGACTGGCTGTTCCTGTACTACCGGGACCGGGCCCTGGCCTACGGCCTGGGCGTGACCGCCCAGGCCATGTTCCTGGCCTCGGTGGGCTCCCGGCTGGACCCGGCCACCAGCGGCCGGCAGATGCCCAGCCACTGGTGCGACCCGCGCCTGAACATCTTCACCACGTCCAGCCCCACCGGCTCCCAGTGCCTGCAGGCGGTGGGGGCGGCGGAGGCGCTCCTGCGTGCCCGGCAGGGCGGGCTGGAGGAGCGGCTGGGCATGGAGCCGGACGAAGTGGTGCTGGTGAGCCTGGGAGACGGCGCCGCCGCCGAAGGGGAATTCTGGGAGAGCCTCAACGCCGCGGTGAACCTGCGGCTGCCCCTGGTGTTCCTGGTCCAGGACAACGGCTACGCCATCTCGGTGCCCACGGAAGTCCAGTACCCCGGAGGCAACGTGGCCGCCCTGCTGAAGGGCTGGGAAGACCATGGGCTGCTGGTGCTGGACGCGGTGGACGGGCTGGACCCCATCGCCAGCTTCGACGCCATGGCCCTTGCCGTGGACTACGCCCGCGCCAGGCGCGGCCCGGCCCTGGTGCGGGCCCTGGTGATCCGCCCGTACTCCCACTCCCTCTCGGACGACGAGCAGCTCTACAAGACCCCCGCCCAGCGGAGCGAGGAAGCCAGGCGCGACCCTTTCACCGCCTACCCCGCCCGCCTCCTGGAACTGGGGGACCTCACCGCCGCCGGCCTGGAGCAGATGCAGGCGGAGGTCCAGAAGGAAGTGGACCAGGCCTGGGCCGAGGCCGAGGCGGCCCCGCCCCCGGAACCGGGCACCTGCAAGCGCCACCTGTACAGCGAGGCTGTGGACCCCACCGGGCCGGACTTCGACTCCGGGCCCCGGGACGAGGACCCGGCCTCCGGCGCCAAGACCATGATCGACCTCATCAACGCCACCCTGCGCCAGGAACTGGCCCGGGACCCGGCGGTCCTGGTGTTCGGCCAGGACGTGGCGGACGCCAGCCGGGAGGAGATCCTGGGGGAGGTGAAGGGCAAGGGCGGGGTGTTCAAGGCCACCCACGGCCTGCAGCGCCAGTTCGGCTCCCACCGGGTGTTCAACGCGCCCCTGGCGGAAGCCACCATCCTGGGGCGGGCCATCGGCCTGGCCGCCCGGGGTTTCAAGCCGGTGGTGGAGATCCAGTTCTTCGACTACATCTGGCCCGCCATGCAGCAGATCCGCGACGAGCTGGCGAGCATCCGCTGGCGCAGCGACGGCCGCTTCAAGGCCCCGGTGGTGGTGCGGGTGCCCATCGGCGGCTACCTCATGGGCGGCGCCATCTGCCACAGCCAGAGCGGCGAGAGCCTGTTCACCCACATCCCCGGGCTGCGGGTGGTCTATCCGTCCCGGGCCGTGGACGCCGCCGGGCTGCTGCGCACCGCCATCCGCTGCGACGACCCGGTGCTGTTCCTGGAGCCCAAGCACCTGTACCGCCAGACCCACAACAAGGGCGCCGATCCCGGGCCGGACTTCATGATCCCCTTCGCCAAGGCCCGCACCGTGCGCCCGGGCGAGCACCTCTCGGTCATCACTTACGGCAACACCGTGCACCGGGCCGTCCAGGCGGCGCGCCTGGCCGAGGCTGAAGGCCTCAGCGTCGAGATCCTGGACCTGCGCACCCTGAACCCCTACGACTGGGAGGCGGTGGCCGGCAGCGTGCGCCGGACCCACCGGGCCCTGGTGGCCCACGAGGACACCCTCAGCTGGGGCTACGGCGCCGAACTGGCCGCCCGCATCGGCGACGAGCTGTTCTTCCACCTGGACGCCCCGGTGAAGCGCCTGGGGGCCGAGGACACCTGGGTGGCCTACCATCCGCACCTGGAGGACGAGATCCTGCCCCAGCCCCTGGATTTCCTGGAGGCGTACCGGGCCCTGGCCAGCCTTTGATCCCCGCTCCGCCGGCAGGCGTCTTCACGCGCCCCGGAGCCAGGCCTCGACCATCTTCCGCGTGCTCTCGAAGGCCAGGTCCGGCATCGGCTCGCCCCGGCTGAACCAGCGGGCTTCCTCCACGTCGTCGGCCGCCGCCAGGGTGCCGCCCTCCAGGCGCGCCCGGTACAGGATCACGACGGCCCGGCTGGTTTCCTCGTAGAACAGGTCCAGCATGCCCGCGACCGCCACCTCCAGCCCGGTCTCCTCGCGCATCTCCCGCACCGCCGCCGCCTCGGGCCGCTCCCCGGCGTCCACGTACCCGGCCGGCAGCGCCCAGCGCCCCTTCTCCGGGGCCATGCCGCGCTTCACCAGCAGCACCCGGTCCCGGTCCGCCAGGAACAGCACCACCGCCACCCGGGGGTTGGCGCAGTGCACGAACCCGCACGCCGGACACACCGGCCGGACCCTGCCGTAGCGGGGTTCCTGCCGCAGCGGGGTGGCGCAGTTGGGGCAGAACCGGTATTCCATCATGCCTCCGGCCGTTCCTGTCCAGGTTAGCCAATCCCGCGGGCAAACAAGGTATGGTTTGTCCATGCGCGTGGCCCTGGTCCTGCGGGCGCCGGCTCCCGGCCGCCTGGTGTTCACCCTCCCGGTCTGGTACCGGCCGGCGATGGGGGCCATCCTGGCCGTCCTGGCGGCGGCCCTGGCCGCCGCCGGCGGGCGCCCCGGGGTCCTGGGCATCTCGGTGCTGGGAGGGGTGGGCCTGGCGGTCCTGTACGAGGAGCGGTGGACCCTCGACGCCCGCCGCGGCCGCATCGTGCACCGGGAAGGCCTGGTGCTGGCCGCCAGGTGCCGCACCATCCCCTTCGGGGCCATCGAGCGCCTGAGGCTCGTTGCCCATGTGCAGGGCTCCCTCCCCGGCGGCGGGGAGGACCGGCGCCGGGACCGGGCGGCTCCCGGAACGGTCCGGCGCCCCCGCCACCAGAAACCGTACCTGACCCTGGTCCTGGAGTGCCGGGAGGGAGCGCAGTACCTGGTGGAGCGGGTTCCCGCCGCCCAGGGGGCCGGGTTGTTCCGGGCGGCGGCGCGCATGGCCGAGCTGTGCGGGAAACCCCTGGCCGCGCCAGAATAGTCACCGTTGACGGGGATCCGGCATCCCTGATGATGCTGGCATCCTCGAGGGACGGGCCGGGTCGCGGCCGGGAGGGAACCATGGTCATGCGCGTCGTTCGTCTGGGCACCCCGCGGGTGGAGGAAGAGGGCCTCCGCATCGGCACCGTCCGCCGTCCTCCCCGGGGGGTGCCCAAGGCCGAGCATGCCTCCCGGGACTTCTACGACGTGTGGTTCCCCAACCTGGCACCCAGTCTGGAAACCATGAAGCAGGCCCAGGCGGCCGACACGCCGGCCCAGTGGGCCGCGTTCGTCCGCAAGTACCGGGCGGAGATGGCCGAACCCGAGAAAGTCCACGCCCTGGAGCTTCTGGCGGCCCTGTCCCACGCCTCCGACTTCTCGGTGGGCTGCTACTGCGAGGACGAGAGCCACTGCCACCGCTCGGTGCTGCGCCAGCTGCTGGTCGAGAAAGGAGCGGAGGTGGTCTGATGGAGAGCCTGCTTGAACTGATGGCCTATGACGCCTGGGCCAACGCCCAGGTGCTGGATGCCGCCGCCCGGCTGTCCCGGGACGAACGGGAGGCGTGCCCGCTCTCCGGCTTCCCTTCCATCCACCAGACCCTGGTGCACCTGCTCTGGGCCGAGGAACTGTGGCTGCGGCGCTGGCAGGGGGAATCGTCCGCTCCCGCCCTGGATCCGGCCCAGTACCCCGGCCCGGAAGCCGTCCGGGAGCACCTGGACCGGGTGCGGGAGGAACAGGGCCGGTTCCTGGGCGCCCTGGACCCGACCGCCCCAGGGCGCCGCGTGGCGTACCGCAATTTCAAGGGCGAGCGCTGGGAATACACTCTGCGTCAGATGGTGCAGCACCTGGTGGTGCACTCGGCCCACCACCGGGGCCAGGTGGCCGCGCTGCTGCGCAGCCTGGGCCGGACCCCGCCGCACACGGACTACCTGGTCTTCATCGACGCCCTGGCCGGGGCCTCCGAGTAGGGGCCGCCAGGGACCGTCAGGAGCCGTCGCCGGCGCCGGGCAGGGTGAAGAGGAAGGTCGCGGCCTGGGGCAGACGCCGCCAGGAGAACCGGTCCAGCAGGTCGAAGAACACCGGGATCACGATCAGGGTCAGCATCGTGGAGGTGATGATGCCCCCCACCACCGCCCGGGCCATGGGCGCCCGCAGCTGGGCGCCGGCGCCCAGGGCCAGGAACAGGGGCAGCATGCCGCCCACCATGGCGAAGCTGGTCATGAGGATGGGGCGCAACCGGGTGGTGCCCGCTTCGATCAGGGCCTCCCGCCGGGCCATGCCGCGCTCGCGCATGTTCTGCAGGGCCCGGTCCACCAGCAGGATGGCGTTCTTGGTGACCAGCCCCATGAGCAGGATGGTGCCGATGCTGGTCATCATGCTCATGACGTCCCCGGTGACCAGCAGCATCAGCACCATGCCCACCATGGACAGGGGCAGGCTGAGCATGATGGTGACGGGCAGCTTGAAGCTCTCGAACTGGCTGGCCAGCACGAAGTAGATGAAGAACACCGCCAGGAGCATGGCCGTGGCCATGTAGCCGGCGGTCTCCTGGTTGTCCCGGGCCGAACCCACCCACTCCAGGCGGGTGCCGGCGGGCAGGGCGCCCTCCCGGCGCAGCTGCTCCGCCCGGCGGGTGACATCGCCGGTCACCTCGTTCAGGGTCCGGCCCTCCTTGTTGGCGGTGACCAGGATCTGGGTCTGCAGGGCCCGCCGCTCCAGCTTGGCCGGGGCGGTGGTCTCCTCGAACCGGGCCACGCTGTCCAGCTTCACCTGGAGATTGTGGTCGTTCTTGTCCTTCTTGGTGGAGCTCACGGTCAGGGCCCGCAGCTGGGCGGCTCGGGACCGGCCCTGGTCCGACAGGCGCACGGTCACGTCGTACTGCTCGCCGGTGGCCGGGTCCTCGTACTTGGCAACGTCCACTCCGTCCACCAGGGGCCGCACCAGGCTGGCCACGGCCATGGGGGACACCCCCAGGTCCGAGGCCCGGCGCCGGTCCACCGCCAGGCGCAGCTCCGGGCGGCCCTTGTCCCGGCTGCTGGCGATGTCCACCGCCCCGTCCACGCCCCGCATGGCCTCCAGCACCAGGGGCTCGGCCTGCTCCACCATCCGCCGGTCCGGGCTCAGGATGGCCAGGTTCACCGGCTTGCTCTCCCCGAACTCGGTCACCGCCGACACGTCCGTCTCCACCCCGGCGATGCCGCGCAGGCGGGAGCGCACCTCCCGCCGGATGGGCACCAGGCCGCGCCGGTGGCGGTCGGCGAGCTTCACGTAGAGGGTGCCCTGGGTGATGGCGCCGTTGAGACCGGTGCCGATGGTGGTGTACACGTGCTCCACCTCCGGATTGGGCGAACCGTCGGGGCGGGTGCGCAGCACCGCCTCCAGCTGCTCCGCCTTGCGCTTGGCCGCCTGGAGGCTGGCGCCCGCCTCCACTTTGAAGCCCACCTGGAAATCGCCCCGGTCGTAGTCGGGCATGAAATCGCCCCCCAGCATGCCCATGAGCGCCATGGCCAGGACGAAGCTGCCCGCACCGGTGAGCAGCACCGTCCACCGGTGGTCCAGGGCCCAGGCGATGGCCCGCCGGTAGAAGGTTTCCCAGGCGCCCAGCCAGTCGTTGAACCGGTCCACCGCCTTCATGACGAACCTGCGCCGGCCGCGGTGGGACTCCTGGAAGCCCTTCTCGTGCTCGGGATCCGGCCACACGGCGCTGAGCATGGGGTCCAGGGTGAAGCTCACGAACAGGGACATGGCCACCGCGAACGCCACCACGATGCCGAAGGAGAAGAAGAAGCGCCCGACGATGCCGCCCATGAACGCCACCGGGATGAACACCGCCAGGATGGACAGGGTGGTGGCGATGACGGCCGAGCCGATCTCGGCGGTGCCCTCCCGGGCGGCGGTGACGTGGTCCTTGCCCATCTCCGCGTGGCGGGTGATGTTCTCCCGCACCACGATGGCGTCGTCGATGAGGATGCCGATGGCCAGGGACAGGGCCATGAGGGTCATGGTGTTGAGGGTGAAGTCCAGGACCTTCATGATCACGAAGGTGCTGATCACCGACACCGGCAGGGTCAGGCTGGTGATGATGGTGGAGCGCCAGCTGCTGCAGGAAGAAGAAGACGATGACCACCGTGAGCAGCGCCGCCCAGGATGATGGAGATCTCCACGTCGTCCACCGAGTCGTTGATGAACTTGGAGTTGTCCTTGGCCTTGACGATGGTGACGCCCTTCTGGGCCAGCTCGGGCGCCAACCGTGCCAGCGCCTTCTCCACGTTCTGAACCATGGCCACAGTGTTGCCGCCGATCTGCTTCTGCATCTCGATGGCCACCGCGTCCTTGCCGTCCAGGCGGGCCAGGGTGCGCTTCTCCTTGACCCCGTCCACCAGGGTGGCCACTTCCCGCAGCTCGATGGGCCGGCCCTGCTGGTTGCCCACGATGACGTGGTCGAAGTCCTGCACCTGGCGTGCCTTGGCGTCCACCCGCACGCCGGTCTCCCGGGTGTCCGTGAGCAGGTTGCCGCTGGGCACCGACTGGGTGTCCTGGCCCAATGCGTTCATCACCTGGGGCAGGGTCAGGCCCAGGGCTTCCAGCTTGAGGGGGTCCACCTGCACCAGGATGTCCCGGGTGGAGCCGCCCACCACTTCGGCCTTGCCCACCCCCGGCACGTTCTCGATGCGGCGCTTGAGGAACTCGTCGGCCACCAGGGTCAGGTCCCGGTCGCCCAGCCCCGGGTGGGCGGCGTCCGGGCGCACCACCAGGGACAGCACCGGCAGCTGGGCCGGGTCGAACTTCTGGATCAGCGGCTCCTTGATGGTGTCGGGCAGGTCCCGGCGGATCTGGCCCACCTTGGAGCGCACGTCCTCCAGGGCCTGGTCCACGTCCCGCTCGATCTGGAACTCGATGGTGACCGTGCCCAGGCCCTCCTGGCTGGTGGCGCTGATCTCCCGCACCTTCTCGATGGGGTTCACCGCCTCCTCGATCTTCTTGACCACGTCCTGCTCCACCGCGTCCGGGCTGGCCCCGGGGTAGACCACGCTCACGGTGACTACCGGGATGTCCACCTTGGGGAAGCTGTCCAGACCCAGGCTGCGGATGGAGAACAGGCCCAGGACCACCAGCGCCAGCATGACGCAGGTGGTGAGCACCGGACGCTTGATGGAGAGGTCGGAGAGGAACATGGCTCACGGCTCCGGCGCGGCGGGAATCGCGTCCGCCGACTGCAGGAGAGTGCCGTCGGCCACCAGGTCGCGCCCCTGGGCCACCACCTGGGTGCCCGCCGGCAGGCCTTCCACCGGGCGCCAGCCGTCCTGCTCGGGCCCCACCAGGACGCGCCGGCGCCGGGCCACCCCCTGCACGGCCACGTACACGTCCGCCTCCCGGCCCACGGCGGTGAGGATGGCGGACGGCAGGGCGGGCTGCGCAGCCTGGCCGCCGATGAGGATCTCCCCTTCGGTGAACAGCCCGCTCTTCAGGCGCCCGTCCGGGTTGGGCGCCTCCAGGCGCACCCGCAGGGTGCGCCCGTCCTGCTGGACCGAGGCGCTGATCTGGGTGAGGGTGGCCGGGAACGGCCGGTCGAACCCCGCCACCCGGAAGGATGCCTGCAGGCCCGGGCGGATCCGGGCCAGGGCCTGGGCCGGCAGGTCCGCCTGGATCTCCAGCCGGCGGTTGTCCACCAGGCAGAACGCGGGCTGCCCCGGCGCCAGCATCTCCCCCGGCTGCACCAGGCGGCTGGCCACTTCCCCGGTGAACGGGGCGGTGATGCGGGACTTGCGCAGGTGGCTGCGGGCCAGGCCCAGGCCGCTCTCGGCGGCGTGCACCGAGGCCAGGGCGGCGTTGAAGGCGGTTTCGGCCTGTTGTGCCGCCTGCTTGGTCACACTGCGCTTGGCCAGCAGGTTCTGGGCCCGCTCGTTGTCCCGCCCGGCCTGTTCCGCCTGCACCTGGGCCTGGGCCAGCTGGGCTTCGGCCGCCTGCACCGACAGCAGCAGGTCCTCCTCCTCCTGGGCGCACAGCACCGCTCCGGCCGGCACCCGGTCCCCCTCCTGCACGGTCACCCGGGTCACCCGTCCCGATTCCTCGGCCTTCAGGTCGGCCCGGTTCACCGCCAGCAGGGTGCCGGTGAAGGCCACCGTGCCCCGGAACGGATGCTCCTGCACCGTGGCCAGGGTCACCGGCACCAGGGCGGCCTGTTTCAGGGCCCGCTGGCGCACCAGCTCCTGGTTGCGGCGGTAGCGGTGCATGCCGATCACCCCCGCCAGGAGCGCGACGGAAAGGACAGAGCAGATGATGAGCTTGGCGCGGGACATGGGGTCACCTCGTTCACAGGGGCGGCAGGCCGCAGGCGCGGCGGTAGTCGAACAGGGCGGACCAGATGCCCAGCTGGGCGCGGCGGCGCTGGCTCTCGGCCTGGCGTTCCGCCCGTTCCGCCTGGAGCAGGTCCAGGGACGTGATCAGGCCCTGGTCGAAGGATTCCCGGCTGGTGCGCAAGGCTTCCAGGGCGGCGCCGTGGGCCATGCGGGCGGCGGCGTTCAGGGCCACCGCCTTGCGCAGTTCCCGTTCGGCGCTGCGGGTCTCCACGGCGATGGCCCGTTCCCGGTCGATGCGGGCCTGGGCCACCTGCTCCAGCTGGGCCCGGTTCTGGGCCCGCTTGCCGGAGGTGCGCAACCCGTCGAACAGGGGGAAGCGCATGGTGACGCTCACCGTCCAGGTGTCGTACGGCTCCCGGAACAGGTTGGAGGTCTGGCCGGCCTGGTAGCCGTAGGCGGCGTTGAAGTCGAACTTGGGCCGCAGGTCGGCGGTGATGATCCGGTCGTTGGCCTGGAGCATGGCCTCCTGCTGCTTGTACTGGGCGATTTCGCTGCGCTCGGCGGGGGCCGGGATCGTGCCCAGGTCCGGGGTGCCCGGGTCCGCCAGGGTGAGGGGGGTGTGGGGGTCCAGGCCCAGCTGGCCGTCCAGCACCTCCACCGCCCGCTGGTAGTCCGCCTGGGCCTGGAGGTTCTCGGGCAGGACCCCCAGGTACTCGCTCTCCGCCCGCAGCCGGTCCAGTTCCGTGGCGCTCTGGGCCTCCAGCTTGGCCCTCACGTCCGCCACGAACTGCTCGGCGGTGGCCAGGCGCGCCTGGATCACCTCCAGGTCCGCCTGGGCGGACAGGACCGCCAGGTAGGCCGCAGCCACCCCGTGCAGGATGTCCAGTTCGGCGGTGGTGCAGGCCAGGCTCGCCTCCTGGGCCCCCATCCTGGCCACCGCCAGGGCGGTGCCCAGCTTGCCCCAGTAGTAGATGGGCTGGGACACGACGGCCTGGGTGGTGTAGGTGTTGTAGGTCGAAGCCAGCCGCCCCGGGGGCAGGTCGAGCAGGGTGGCGAAGGTCGGGCCCACGTCGCCGTTCAGCAGGCTCACGTCGCGCAGGCGCGTGAAATCGCCCGTGAGGGTCAGCTGGGGCAGGGCGTCGGCCCGCACCGAGGTGATCAGCCCCTGGCGCTCCTCCACCCGGGCCTTGGCGGCCTTGAGCAGGGGATTCTCGGCCCGGGCCAGGGCCAGGGCTCCGGCCAGGTCGAAGGCGGCGGCCTGGGGCGCCGGGGAGGGCGGCTGGACCACCGCCACGGGCGGGAACAGAACCATGGTCAAGCTCCGGGAAAGGCTTCGGGGATGCCCAGGCCCCGCAGGCTGAAGGCGGTGATGTGCCGCGCCAGTGCCTTCAGGTCCCGGGGGTACTCCGGGTCGTTGCGGATCAGGCGCAGGATGTGCAGGTGGTTGAGCAGGTGGGTCACCTGGCTGAAGATGCTGGTGGTGTGGTCCAGGACCGCCTCTTCACCCAGGTCCGGGCGCAACACCTTCACGCAGCCCAGGATGATGTCGTTGTAGGGGCGCAGGTGGCCCATCACCAGATCGGGCATGTCCGCCCGGGGCGACTGCATCTCCCGGGTCACCAGGAGCAGGCTGGCCCGGTCCAGTTCGCCTCCGGACCGGGCGGCCATGAATTCGTGGATCGTGGCCTCCAGGATCTCCCCCAGGGCGCGGATGGCCCGGGGCCGGGCGTCGGGCTCGTCCGGGCGCTGCGGCGGCCTGGGCACCTGGAGGGGGTGGCGGGTGAAGATATGGTGCAGGGCGGCCGCGTACAGCCCGGTCTTGCCGCCGAAGTGGTACTGCACCAGGGCCGAGTTGGCGTGGGCCCGCTGGGCGATCTCCCGGATCCCGGTGGCGTCGAAGCCCTTCTCCGCGAAACAGAGGATGGCGGCTTCCACCAGACGGACCCGGGAGGGGGTTTCCGGATCAGGATGGGTCATGGGTTCCTTCGCTGGGCTCAATTAATCGGTTGATTAATATCTTTCCGAATTTTAATCAACCGATTGATCGAGTCAACCCCCAAATCATTCCGGCCAACCGGGCGAAGGCCAGGACCGCGTTGCGCCGGGAACGCCCGTTACCGAGGGCCAGGCTGGGACGTATCACCATTCAACGCTTTCAACAACCCAAGGAACGACCAGGCCTTGGCCCCAGGGTCAGCCTTGGTTTCAGGCGTTGCGGCCTCGACCTCGACAGGGGCCGGCGGCGGCTCGGGGACTGGCCAATCCGGCCGGAATTGGCCGATCTCCCATCGGCAGGCGAAGCCGATGCGGCCATCCGGGGCCAGGGCCGAGGCGTGGCAGAGGTCCAGGTCGACCCATTCCTTCCAGGGCGGTTCCGCCCGCGGTCCGGCGCCAGGGCCCGGGCACATCGGGCAGGCCGCCGCTCCATCCACGCGAGCCTGGTCGCACCATCCAGTCTTCAAGTCGATGACCCCGAACCGGGGCATCCCCTGGTTCAGGTCCTTGCCGGCGGGTTCTGGCGCCAAGGTCCGGCACACCAGCAGCGCGCCGTCCCGGTAGGCCATCGCCCAGCGGGCCGAGGGGGAGGCCTGGAACAGGTCATTGCCCTCACGGCAGTGCAAGGGCAGGGTCGCGACCGAGTTCCGTTTGCAGTCGACCACCTGGATGCACCCATGATGCAGGTCGCCCTTCCCCAACACGTACAGGACCCTTTCCTCCGGCTGCAGGGCGAGGGACAGCACCGACCGCAAGGGGGCCTCGACCTCCTTGCCGTCCCTGTCCGGAGCGCCCTCCTGCGCCTGGCCGGGGCCCCGCCGGAGGGTGCCAAGGTCCACGATGGACCAACCCTCCTGCCGGTTGTGGCGCCAAAGGGACGGGGTACGGAGGGGCAGGGCCCGGCCGGCGACGTACACGTCGCCTTGGCGATCCACCACGATCCTGGGCTTGGCCAGCCTGGGACTGTCCGGAAGGGGGGAGAAGCGGCCTTGGGCGTCCATTTCCGAAAAATCCTTGAGCTTGGGGTCCCACAGGACACAGCGCCAGGACTCGGGTTCGATACCGGTGCCCCCATTGCAGGCCATGGCGGTGAAGTGTCTGCCTTGGCGGTTCACGCCCAGGACCCGGACCAGGCCCTGGGCGTCGATGGCGGAAACGGTGCCCCCGTCCACCACCACCCACTGGTCCTTCAGCATGCCCTGGGCCCAGGGGATCTCAGACGCATGATGAATCGCGGCGATCCGGACCAGATCGGCCTGGGCGAGGTTTACGCCATCCTGGGCAGACAACGGCCGGTTCCGGATCCCCGGTGTCCTGGCCCGTTCGCCGTCCGGGCACCCCACCTGCGGTCCTGGCCGGTCCAGGCCCGGAACCGCCCGGGCCGGGTGTATCACCACCAACGCCTTTCCTGAACGGTCGGGGTCGCCGCAGGCGAAAGCCTCGATGAAAATCCGCTGTTCGGCAAAACCTGCTGCGGGCGGGTAGTACAAGCCATCCGGGGTGATCCTGCCGGCATCGGCCAGGACCGTCTTCCCGTCCTTGCCTACGATCCTCCAGTCCAACTGCGCCCGGGCCGGATCCGCGCCTGCCAAGGCCGCCCGGAACTGGAACCGCTGCCGATGCTCCGCCAGGGTCCGGCCCGGGGGAGGCTGATCCGGGTCCTCTCCGGCGTAGAACGCAGCAACCCAGGGCGTCACGGTCACCGGCTGGGCCAGGATGCGCAATGCCGGGAGAAAGAGCATGGAAAGGTAGGAGAAGGTGCGCAGGTGCATGGGCCAGGTCCTTGGGTTCGAAGCTGAGCCGGATCGATTCTTAATTAATTATTAAATTTCATTAACCTGGATCGTCGCGGCTCACCAACCAAATGCTTCTTCCCTACCTTTGGCTTCTTTCTTGAAAATAATTATTTCATATTCCATTTACGGACCCCGGAACGTTCTGGCACCTGCCTGCTCAGGAGGAATGCGAGAATGATCCCGCCTGGAGTCCCCCATGCCTCCCACCGCTGCCACCCTGCAGGAATCCGCCCTCCTGGTCATCGACGTCCAGGATTCCTTCAAGCTCGGCCCCCGGTGGGAACGGCGCAGCAACCCGGCCCTGGAGGCCAACTGCGAAACCACCACCCGGGTGGCGGCGGACCTGGGCTACCAGGTGGACTTCGTGCTGGACGCCACCCTCACCTTCCCCATCCAGCACTGGGTGGACGGGCGGGTCGCGGGCGAGCTGGGGGTGGCGGAGATCGCCGAACGCACCTGCTACGCCCTGCGCGGCCGTTTCGCCAGGATCGTGGACACCGCCCAGCTCATCGCCGAGCTAGTTGGCTAATGCCCGTGGGCTTGGGCGTCGCCGGCGGGCTTGGCCGGGATGTAGTTCACCTTGCGCCCGAACACCAGCCACAGGCCGAACACCGCCAGGGAGGCGAAGCCCAGGATGCGCAGGGGCCCCAGGAAGCCGGAGAGCCAGGGAAAGGCGTGGCTGAGGAGCCCGGCCAGGATCAGGAGGAGGCCGCAGGCCACCAGGTATCCGCCCCACCGGGCGCCCGGCGCGGCGGCGGGCCGCACTTCCGGGGGCACCACGCCGGTGGGGGCCTCCAGCTCGCCCAGGAGGTTGATGCCCTGGAACAGCAGGATGGCGGCCAGGACATAGACAGACAGGTAGGTGAACATGCGCAAACTCCTACTGGATGGTGAACACGGGTCCGGTGGCGGTCAGGCCGGAGGAGTACAGGACCACCGGCCCGGTGGTGGCGTTGGCGCCCACCACCACGGTGACGGTGTTGGGATCCACGTAGGTGAAGGTGGAGGAACCGGGCTGGCCGGCCGCCTCGGTGCCGATGGCCACCCCGGTGGTGCCGAAGAATCCCGATCCGGTCAAGGTGAGGAGCGTGCCCGCCGTTCCGCTGAAGGGCTGGGGCTGCGCGCTGGTGATGGCCGGGACCACCACGAAGGGGCCCCCGCCGTCCCGGGAGGAGTCCCCCAGGCCGGCCGGGTTCTGGACTTCCACGGCGCCGGTGCACGCGTCGCCGGGGACGGTGGCGCTGATCTGGGTGCCGCTGTCCACGTGGAAGTACCCCGCCGCATAGCCGTTGAAGCTCACCGTCTGGATGTCCTTGAAGCTGCTGCCGGTGATGACCACCGTGGCGCCCACCGGCGCCTGGTTGGGGGTCAGCTGGGTCAGCACCGGCACCGAGTGCAGGTCCCTGCCCGTGCACCCCAGGAGCGCCACCAGGCACACACCGGACAGAGCGGCCGGCAGCGCGGTTCCCAACTTGCGAATGGTCATCAAGGTTCTCCTCCCCGATTGTACGCCAGGCCGGGGGGATTAGTCATGGGCCCGCAGCACTTCCAGGAAGGCCTCGCCGTACGTCTCCAGCTTCCTGGGGCCCACGCCGCTGACGTCCAGAAGGCGCTGGGCCGTGGTGGGATGGACGTGGGCCATGTGCTGCAGGGTGGCGTCGCTGAACACCAGGTAGGCGGGCAGGTTGCGTTCGTCCGCCAGGCGCTTGCGCAGGGCCTTGAGCTCCAGGAACAGGCCGTTCCGCCGGTCCTGGGAGCCGGGCGCGGACGGGGGCGGGGGCGGAAGGGCCGCCGCACCTCCCTTCCTGGCCCGGGGCCGGCGCTCGGCCCTGGGCGCCTCCGCCAGCACGTCCCGGCCCGTGCACAGGTCGCAGGCGGTGCCGCAGGCCTGGATGCGCTCCTCGAAATGGGCCACCAGGGCCCGGTGCCGGCAGCTGTTCGACTCGGCGAACTCGTACATGGCCCGGATCTGCCGGCGCTGGGGGCGGCCACCGCCGGCTCCAGGCCGTCCAGGAACCGCTCCAGGCTCATGACGTCGGCCCAGGAGTAGAACAGCACGCAGTCCGCGTCGGCGCCGTCCCGCCCGGCCCGGCCGATCTCCTGGTAGTAGCCCTCCACGCTCTTGGGCATGTCCCGGTGGATGACGTAGCGGATGTTGCTCTTGTCGATGCCCATGCCGAAGGCGATGGTGGCGGTGATCACGTCCACGTCGTCCCGGCGGAAGGCCTCCTGGGCCGCCTCCCGCTCCTTCGGCTCCAGGCCCGCGTGGTAGGCCCGGGCCCGGATCCCCTGCTGGACCAGGAACCCGGCGGTGGCCACGGCGGACTTGCGGGACAGGCAGTAGATGATGCCGCTCTGTCCCGGGCGGGCCCGCACCAGGCGCAGGATCGCCTCCCGCACCGCGGGGCCCTCCCCGCCCTTCTTGACGGCGTGCAGCTTGAGGTTGGCCCGGAAGAAGGAGCCCAGGTACTCCATGGGCGCTTCCATGCCCAGCTGGGCGATGATGTCCCGGCGCACCTCCCGGGTGGCGGTGGCGGTGAGGGCCAGCACCGGAAGCCCGCCGAAGCGGGCCTTGAGCCCCGCCAGGTTCCGGTAGGCCGGGCGGAAGTCGTGGCCCCAATGGCTGATGCAGTGGGCCTCGTCCACGGCGATGAGGCGCAGGTCCAGGCAGTCCAGCAGCGGCCCCACGCTCTGTTCGATGCCCTCCGGGGCCGCGTAGACCAGCTCGAACTCGCCCCGGCGCAGCTGGCGGATGCGCTCCAGGCGCTCCCCGGACTCCAGGGACGAGTTCAGGAAGGTGGCCCGCAGGCCCGCTTCCTGCAGCCCGTCCACCTGGTCCTTCATCAGGGCGATGAGGGGCGAGATGACCAGGGTGGTGCCCCCCAGCAGCCGGGCCGGAAGCTGGTAGGTGAGGGATTTGCCCGCGCCCGTGGGCATCACCGTCAGGCAGTCCCGCCCGCCCAGGACCGCCCGGATCACCTCCTCCTGCCCCGGGCGGAAAGCGTCGTAGCCGAACAGGGTCTTGAGCCGGTCGCGCAGGTCCGGCTCCGGCGCGGCCCCGCCTCCGCCCTGGGGGACCGGCGCCGCCTGCAGGGCGGCGGCGATGTCCCGCAGGGCCTGGATGGCGGCCGGGTCGAACGCCCCCGGGTGCTGGCGGTAGCGTTCCCGCAGGTCCGCCATCGCCCGGGCGCAGCCTGCCCGCTCCCCGGAGTCAAGCAGTGCGCGGAGGGTCTGGATCTCTTGGTCAAGAATCATGTGGGGATCGCCTGGGAACCCTCCATTGTCAGGCGCCCGGGCCCGGGCACCAAGCGAGCATTTCATGGGGAGGCCAAGCGCGGCCCCTGCTTGTCTTATTAAGATGGAGCCATGGGGACGACTCAAGACCGCGCCGACCTGAACGACCTGCTGCGCCTGCTGGACGCCCCCGCCGGGGCCCTGGGGGCGGAAGGCGCCCGCCTGCGCTGGACCTCCCCGGCGGCCCTGGCGCTGATCCTGGCCCGCTGGACCACCCTCCAGGGGTCCCAGCGCTCCCTGTGGGTGGACGCCCCCACCGAAGGGGAGGCCCAGATCCTGGCCCACGACCTGGGGGTGCTGCTGCCCGAGGCGCGGGTGGCCCATTTCCCCGGCTTCGCGCCGTTCGCCGGGGGCGAATCCAGTCCGCCGGGGGTGGTGCTCAGGGACCGCCTGGCCACCCTGGTGGGGCTCCTGGAGCACCGGGTGCAGGTGCTGGTGACCGGGCCCCTGGCGGCCCGGGAGCGGCTGCCCCACCCCACCTGGTTCGAGAAGCAGAAGCTGGAGCTGAGCCGGGACAGCGAGGTGCCCCGGGACCTGCTGCTGGAGACCCTGGCGGCCCTGGGCTACCGGCGCACCGACCTGGCCGGAAGCCCCGGTGAGTTCAGCGCCCGGGGCCTGGTGGTGGACCTGTGGCCGGACCACCTGGAGCACCCCCTGCGCCTGGAATTCTTCGGTGACGAACTGGAGAAGCTCAGCCCGTTCGACCCGGACACCCAGCGCCGCACCGGTGACCGTCCTGGACGGGGTCACCCTCTACCCCCGGTTCGAGGGGGACCGGGGCGACGGCTCCCCGCTCCTGGCGGCGGTGGCGGCCCGGGCCGACCGCACCCCCGAGCCCGAGGACGACCTGGCCTTCCGCCGCTCCCGCCTGGCCACCCACGGGCACTTCCCGGGCGAGGAGCTGTTCTACCCGCTGCTGGACCAGCCCAAGGGCCAGCTGGCCCACTGGGTGCCGCCCTGCCTGCGCTTGCGCCTGGAGCCCCCGTGGGCCGAGGCGGTGGAGGAGCGGGAACGGGAGCGGATCCAGGCGAGCCTGGACGTGCTGCGCCGGGGCGGAGTGGTGTGCCCGGACTTCGACGACCGGTTCCTGGCCCAGGACCCCAGCCGCACGACCCTGGCCCTCACCGAGTGGCAGGCGGAGGCCACGGTGCCCCTCCAGGCCCAGCCGGCCCGGGAGTTCCAGGGCCGCCTTGGGGAACTGGCGGAATACCTGCAGGACCTGGCCCTCACCGGGCACCGGGTGTTCCTGGCCGGGTCCACCCCGGGCATGCGCGACCGCCTGGGGGAGATCCTGCAGGAATACGAGCTGCCGGTGGCCTACGGCACCCAGGCCGGCTGCCGGGGCACCCACCTGCCCCTGTCCGCCGGGGTCTACCTGAAGGAGCCCCGGCTGCTGGTGCTCACCGAGCGGGAAGTGTTCGGGCGCAAGGCCCTGGCCGCCGCCTCCCAAGCGCAGCCGCACCGCCGCCTTCCTGTCGGACCTGCGGGACCTCAAGCCCGGGGACCGGGTGGTGCACCTGGACCACGGCATCGGCGAGTTCGAAGGGCTTCGGCGCCCTGACCGTGGGCGGCGAGGAGCAGGAGGTGATCCAGCTGCGCTACGCCGACGGCGGCCGGCTCAACGTCAGCCTGGAGCGGGCCGACCTGATCCAGCGCTACGTGTCTCCGGACGGGGGCGTGCCGGCGCCCCTGGACAAGCTGGGCGGAGCGTCCTGGGCCAAGGTCAAGCGCCGGGCCAGGAAGGCCATCCGGGACATGGCCGAGGAGCTGCTCAAGCTCTACGCCCAGCGCAAGCTGGAGAAGGGCCACGCCTACGCCAAGGACGGCCCGGAGATGGCGGAGTTCGAGGCCACCTTCCCGTTCGAGCCCACGCCGGACCAGATCGAGGCCACCGAGGCCATCAAGGCCGACCTGGAGAGCGACCGGCCCATGGACCGCCTGCTGTGCGGGGACGTGGGCTTCGGCAAGACCGAGGTGGCCATGCGGGCCGCCGCCAAGGTGGCCCTGGACGGCTACCAGGTGGCGGTGCTGTGCCCGACCACCGTCCTCTGCTTCCAGCACTTCCGCACCTTCAAGGAACGCTTCAGGGGCTTCCCCCTGCGGATCGAGATGCTCAACCGGTTCGTGGAGCCCGGCGGAGGCCAAGGCCATCGTCCAGGACGTGGCGGACGGCAAGGTGGAGATCGTCATCGGCACCCACCAGCTGCTGGGGGCCCGGGTGCGGTTCAACGACCTGGGGCTGGTGGTCATCGACGAGGAGCAGCGGTTCGGCGTGGGGCACAAGGAGCGGCTCAAGAAGCTGCGGGCCAACGTGGACGTGCTGGCCATGAGCGCCACGCCCATCCCGCGCACCCTGCACATGAGCCTCACCGGGCCTGCGGGAGATCAGCCTCATCGAGACCCCGCCCAAGAACCGCCTGGCCATCGAGACCGTGGTGGCGCCCTGGAGCGACGAGCTCATCGCCACCGCCATCCAGTTCGAGCTGCGCCGGGGCGGGCAGGTGTACCTGGTGCACAACCGGGTGGAGTCCATCGTCTCGGTGGCCGAGCGGATCCGCTCCCTGGTGCCGGACGCCCGGGTGGGGGTGGGCCACGCCCAGCTCACCGACGAGGCCCTCGAGGCGGTGATGCTGGGCTTCATGGAGGGGCGCATCGACGTGCTGGTGGCCACCACCATCGTGGAGAACGGCCTGGACGTGCCCAACGCCAACACCCTCATCGTGCACCGGGCCGACACCTTCGGCCTCAGCCAGCTCTACCAGCTGCGCGGGCCGGGTGGGCCGCAGCGACGTGCCGGCCTACGCCTACCTGCTGATCCCCGGCAAGGGCGAGATCACCGAGGAGGCCCGCAAGCGGCTGCAGGCCCTGGAGGACTTCTCGGAACTGGGCGCCGGGTTCCGGGTGGCGGCCATGGACCTGGAACTGCGGGGCGCCGGCAACCTGCTGGGCGGGGAGCAGTCCGGGCACATCCACGACATCGGCTTCGAGCTGTACGTCAAGCTCCTGGAGGAGACCCTGCAGGAACTGCAGGGCCAGCCCAGCGGCACCTTCGAAGTGAAGATCGACCTGGGCCCGGCCCAGCTCTCCCGCCGCTGGATCGACCAGGCCAGCGAACGGCTGGTGGCCTACAAGCGCGCCTCCCGCCTGCGCTCGGACCGGGACCTGGAGCTGTATCGCCTGGAACTGGAGGACCGCTTCGGCCAGGTGCCCGCCGACGACGAGGAGAGCGCCCGCTTCTTCGAGCTGCTCAAGGTGCGCCTGCGCGCCCAGGCCCTGGCGGTGAGCGAGGTCTCCGCCGACAAGGGCCGGCTCAAGCTGCGGGTGAGCCCCCAGACCCCCCTGGATCCCGGCAAGCTGATGGCCTGGGTGCGCCAGCGGATCGGCGCCCAGATCAGCCCGGACGGCACCGTCCTGGTGCCGGCCGCCGGCGGCGGAGTGGTAGCCCAGGCCCAGGAACTGCTGGATGCCTGGGCGGCTTTGTGATGGCCCGGCTCGCACCGTTGCCATTGGCCAGGTCGCCCGCCACCACCATCCGCTGGTCCTGGCCCGGGGCGACCCGCGCCCGCGCCCCGTTCTGCTGGAACACCTCGGCGCCGTGCTGCAGGATCCGGTAAACGAAAGTGCTCCCGGGCGCCAGGGGGGCGAGCACCGCCGCCCAGACCCGGTGGACCTGGACCGGGTTTCCGGGCACCGCCACCAGCCAGGAGGTGGGGGGCGCCATGAGCGTCCAGGGGCCGCCCGGGCCGGGCGCCGCCTCCACCGCCCAGCCGTCCTGCCCCTCCTTGGCCTGCCACAGCAGGGCAAGCCGCTGGGGGTCGGCAGCCGCATCACCCAGCTGGAGGTAGGGTTTCACCTCGAAGGCGTCGAGGGGGTCAGGTGAGCTTCCCTTGGCGGCGGTGCTCTGGGCCGGTGCTGGGGATGAGGCAACCGGCTGGCCTCCCCGCCGCCGCAGGCCGTCAGGAGCAGAAGCCATGAGAGGGACCAGACCAGGCGCATGAGGGCTCCCAAATGCGACTGTTATAATAATTAATTTATATATTTTTAACAAGCGTGCCGGGGCCGGCTCCAAGACCTGGTTGAAAACCTCAATGAGCGTCAGTGAATTCATCAAGCTGGCGGTGCCAGGCCTCGGTCTCGAAGGTGCCCAGGGGGATGGAGGCTCCTGGATCAGGTTCCAGGATCCGATCCGGCGGCGCGCTGGTCGACCCGGTTCTTGCGGTGGTTCGGGTGTCACGTTCATTCATTAATATTAACAGCACAAGTATGTGCATTAATTTTTAAATAAGATGATTAACAAAGATTCCCGGTTTTTCAAGACTTTTTTGGTGCATTCTTTTCCAAGTGCTCCTGACGCCGTGCCCATGGCCGTACCCGATCCCGAACCCCTCCAGACCCATAACCCCTTTTTTCAGAAATGGGATGCGCCCTTCCAGGCGCCGCCCTTCGACCGCATCCGGCCGGACCACTACCTGCCGGCGTTCCAGGCCGGAATCCGGCGCCATAACGATGAGATTAAAGCCATTGTCCGCTCCAGGTCCGTGCCCACGTTCCGCAACACCGTGGAGGCCCTGGAGGATTCCGGCGTCTTCCTGGACCGGGTGAACGGCGTGTTCTCGGCCATGGTGGAGGCCGACTCCAACCGCGACCTGCAGGCGGTGGCCCTGGCGGTGGGCCCCCTGATGTCCGGGCACCTGGACGACATCTACCAGAACAGGGCGCTGTTCGAGCGGGTGCAGACGGTCTGCCGGCGCCCGGAACCGCTGCCGGCCGAGGGCCGGACGCTCCTGGACAAGACCTGTCGCGCCTTCCTGCGCTGCGGCGCCGCCCTGCGGCCGCGCCAGCAGGCCCGGCTGCGGGAGGTGAACGCCGAACTGGCCCTGCTCAGCCTCAAGTTCGAGCAGAACCTCCTGGCCGAGACCAACGCCTTCCGCCTGGTGCTGGACCGCCTGGAGGACCTGGACGGGCTGTCCCCGGAGGACCTGGAGGCGGCGGCGGAAGCCGCCCGGCGGTGGGACCGGGAAGGAACGTGGGTGTTCAACCTGCACGCCCCGTCCCTGTGGCCGTTCCTGGAACAGGCCCGGAACCGGGACCTGCGCAGGCGCATGTTCCAGGCCTACAGTTCCCGCTGCGACCGCGGCAACGCCCAGGACAACAACGGCCTGGCCGCGCGCATCACCGCCCTGCGCTGCGAGAAGGCCCGGCTGCTGGGGTTTGCCACCTTCGCGGACTACGCCCTGGAGGAGAGCATGGCCCGCACCCCGGCCAACGCGTATCGTCTGCTGGAACAAGTGTGGGCGCCGGCGGTGCGGCGGGCGGCGGCGGAACGGGCCGAACTGGAGGCGCTCCTGGCCCGGGACCTGCCCGGCGCCCGCCTGGAGCCCTGGGATTGGCGCTACTACGCGGCCCAGGCGCGGAAGGCCCGGTACGGCCTGGACGCCCGGGAGCTGCTCCCGTACTTCCCCCTGGAACAGGTGCGGGAAGGCGCCTTCCGCACCGCCAACCGCCTGTTCGGGATCACCTTCAACCGGCGCACGGACCTGCCCACCTACCACCCGGAGGTGCTCACCTACCTGGTGCAGGACCGGGACGGCAGCCCCCTGGGCGTCTTCTACGCCGACTACCATCCCCGCCCGGGCAAGCGCGGCGGGGCCTGGATGGAATGCTTCCGCCGGCAGTGGGTCCGCCACGGCCGGGACATCCGCCCGCTGGTCTACAACGTGGCCAACTTTCCCCGCCCCACCCGGGGTGCCCCGGCCATGCTCAACCTGGAGGAGGTGCGCACCCTGTTCCACGAATTCGGCCATGCCCTGCACGGGCTGCTCAGCCGCTGCCGCTACCGCAGCCTGTCCGGCACGGCCACCGCCCAGGACTTCTGCGAATTGCCCAGCCAGCTCCTGGAGCACTGGGCCACCGAACCGGAGGTGCTGGCCATGTACGCCCGGCACCACCGCACCGGCGAGCCCCTGCCCACCCGCCTGGTGGACCGGATCCAGGCTTCCCAGGCCTTCAACCAGGGTTTCGGAACCACCGAATGCCTCGCCGCCGCCTTCCTGGACCTGGACTGGCACACCCGCACCGACCCCCGGCCGGTGGACGCCCCGGCCTTCGAACGGGCCTCCCTGGCCCGCATCGGCCTGCTGCCCCAGGTGCCGGTGCGGCACCGGACCCCCTACTTCGCCCACAGCATGGGCGGGGAGTACGCGGCCGGGTACTACGGCTACCTGTGGTCCGCGGTCCTGGGCGCGGATGCCTTCCAGGCCTTCCGGGAGCGGGGGGACCCGTTCGACCCGGCCACGGCCCGCGCCCTCCGGCAGCACATTCTGGAAAAGGGCGGAAGCGAAGATGCCCTGGAGCTGTACCGCCGCTTCCGGGGCCGGGATCCCGGCGTGGGACCGCTCCTGCGCCAGCGCGGCCTCGATTAGAACCGCTCCGGATGTTAGTCTGGATCCTTTAGCAGCAAAGGATGCGGACTTCCTCCGCCAGGACGCCCCGATGCATGAAATGGACAAGGCCTTCGACTTCAAGACCGCCCAGGAGCGGTGGTACGCCCGCTGGGAGACGTCCCGGGTATTCGAGGCGCAGCCGGAGGGCGGCAAGACCCCCTGGTCCATCGTCATCCCGCCCCCCAACATCACCGGCAACCTGCACATGGGCCACGCCCTGGTGTTCACGCTGCACGACATCCTCACCCGCTACAAGCGGGCCCGGGGCTTCGACGCCCTGTGGGTGCCGGGGGTGGACCACGCCGGCATCGCCACCCAGATCGTGGTGGAGCGCCAGCTCAAGGAGACCGAGGGCAAGACCCGGCAGCAGGTGGGCCGGGAGGCCTTCCTGCAGCGCCTGTGGGACTGGAAGGAGCAGAACCAGGGGGCCATCGAGAACCAGCTCCGGCGCCTGGGCGCCTCGGTGGACTGGACCCGCAAGCGCTTCACCATGGACCCGGACCTGAACCGGGCCGTGCGCAAGGTCTTCGTCACCGACTACAAGAAAGGCAAGGTCTACAAGGGCCCGCGGATGATCCAGTGGGACCCCGCCAGCCAGACCGCCCTGTCGGACCTGGAAGTGAACTACGTGGAGCGCCAGGGCAAGCTCTGGTACCTCCGCTACCCCTTCGTGGACGGGGAAGGCTTCATGGTGGTGGCCACCACCCGCCCCGAGACCATGCTGGGCGACACCGGCGGTGGCGGTGCACCCCGGGGACGAGCGCTTCGCCCACCTGGTGGGCAGGATGCTGCGCCTGCCCCTCACCGACCGGCTGATCCCGGTGGTGGCGGACCCCTTCGTGGACCCCAAGTTCGGCACCGGGCTGCGTCAAGCTCACGCCGGCCCACGACCCCAACGACCACGCCGCCGGCAAGCGCCTGGGCCTGCCCAGCATCACGGTCATCGGCTTCGACGCCCGGATGACCGCCGAGGCCGGGCCCGGCTACGCCGGCCTGGACCGCTTCGAATGCCGCAAGAAGGTGGTGGCGGACCTGGAGCACCAGGGCTTCATGGAGAAGATCGAACCCTACACCCACCAGGTCTCGGTGAGCAGCCGCAGCGGTGCGGCCCTGGAGCCCCTGGTATCCGAGCAGTGGTTCATGAACGTTGACGACGCCGCCCAGATGGCCCTGGAGGCCGTGCGTTCCGGGCGCATCCGCTTCACCCCCGAGCGCTGGGCCACCGCCTGGGAGCACTGGCTCACCAACATCCAGGACTGGTGCATCTCCCGCCAGCTGTGGTGGGGGCACCGCATCCCCGCCTGGACCTGCGCCGCCTGCGGCCACATCACCGTGGCCGAGGAGACCCCCACCGCCTGCGAACAGTGCGGCGGCACCTCCCTGGAGCAGGACCCCGACACCCTGGACACCTGGTTCTCCTCGGCCCTGTGGCCCTTCAGCGTGTTCGGCTGGCCGGACCAGACCGAGGACCTGAAGCGCTACTACCCCACCGACGTGCTCATCACCGGCTACGACATCCTGTTCTTCTGGGTGGCGCGCATGGCCATGGCCGGGCTCACCTGCACGGGCGACGTGCCGTTCCGGGACGTGTACTTCAACTCCCTGGTGCGCGACGAGCACGGGGCCAAGATGTCCAAGTCCAAGGGCAACGTCATCGATCCCCTGGAGACCATGGACGAGTTCGGCACCGACGCCCTGCGCTACTCCCTGGCCGCCATGGCCGCCCCCGGCACGGACATCTCCCTGTCCCGCAGCCGCCTGGAGGCCAGCCGCAATTTCTGCAACAAGCTCTGGAACGCCGCCCGCTTCGTGCAGATGAGCCTGGGCCCGGAGGTGACCCTGGATGTCCGGCCGGAGCTGGGCGAGGCGGAGTACTGGATGCTCCGCCGTCTGCGCGAGCAGCTGGCCCAGACCACCCAGGCCATCGAGGAGTTCCGCTTCCACGAGGCCGCCGAGGTGCTCTACCACCTGGTGTGGGACGACTTCTGCGCCACCTACATCGAACTGGCCAAGGTCAGCCTGCAGCACGGCACCCGGGAACGCAAGGCGGCCATCCTGCACTTCCTGGACATCCTCCTGCGCGCCCTTCACCCCCTGGTTCCCTACGTCACCGAAGAGATCCACGACGCCGTCATGCCCGGGCGCCTGCCGGCCGGGGAGCCGGACCTCCTGGCTGCCCGGAGCTGGCCCATGGACGATCCGCTCCTGGCGGTGGAGGGTGGCGACCCGGACCTGGTGCCCCGCTTCCAGGAGGTCCTGTCCACCCTCCTGCGCCTCAAGGCCGAGAACGGGGTGGATTCGGGCAAGAAAGTGGCCGCCTTCTGCACCGTGCGGGCCCTGGAGCCCTTCGCCGACGCCCTCAAGAGCATCGCCCGCCTGGCCGCTCTGACCTTCACCGACGGGGACCTGGCCTCCCCCACCCGCACCGTGGCCGTCGTGGGGGGCGGCACCGTGGCCCTGGAACTGGCCGGGCTCAAGGACCCAGCCGTCGAGCGGGCCAAGCTGGAGAAGGAGCGGGACCGGCTGGTGAAGGAACTGGAAGGGGCCAGCGCCCGCCTGGCCGACGAGTCCTTCACCACCAAGGCCCCCGAGGCCGCGGTGGCCAGGATGCGCACCCAGGCGGAGGAAAAGCGGACCCGGCTCAGGCACGTGAACGCCCTGCTGGCGGGGTGAAAGGCTACTGCACCGCCTCCGCCTCCACCGCCAGGTTGCCGTCGCCCACCTTGACCACGGCCATCTCCCCGCCCTTGATGCGGCCTTCCAGGATCATGCGGGAAAGCTGGTTCACCAGGGTCTGCTGGATGAGGCGCTTGAGGGGCCGGGCGCCCAGCTGGGGATCGAAGCCCTCCTTGGCCAGCCAGTCGATGACCTCGTCGGGCACCTCCAGGCCGACGTGCTTCTCCTCCAGGAGCGCGGCCACCCGCTGCACCTGGATGCGGGCGATGGCCTGCATGTCCTCCATGCCCAGGGCCCGGAACGTCACCACCTCGTCCAGGCGGTTCAGGAACTCCGGGCGGAAGTGCTCGCGCAGGGCCGCCTGCACTTCCCGTCTCGGCCTTCTCCATCTCCCCGCCCGCCGCGAAGATGGACTGGCTGCCCACGTTGGTGGTCATGAGCACCACCGTGTTGCGGAAATTCACGGTGCGCCCCAGGCCGTCCGTGAGCCGGCCGTCCTCCAGCACCTGCAGGAACAGGTCGAAGATCCGGGGATGGGCCTTCTCCATCTCGTCCAGGAGGATCACCGCGTAGGGCCGGCGGCGCACCGCCTCGGTGAGGCGGCCGCCCTCCTCGTAGCCGACGTAGCCGGGGGCGGCGCCGATGAGCCGGGTGGCGTCCGCCTCGTGGGTGAACTCGCTCATGTCGATGCGCACCAGGGCGTTCTCGTCGTCGAAGAGGAACTCGGCCAGGGCCCGGGCCACTTCGGTCTTGCCCACGCCCGGTGGGGCCCAGGAACAGGAACGACGCCGATGGGCCGCTTGGGATCGCGACAGCCCGGCCCGGTTGCGCCGGAGGGCGTCGCTGATGGCCACCAGGGCCGGGTCCTGGCCCACCACCCGCTCGCGCAGGCGCTCTTCCATGTGCAGCAGCTTCTGCATCTCCCCTTCCATCAAGCGGGCCACGGGAATGCCGGTCCACTTGCTCACCACGGCGGCCACGTCCTCCTCGGCCACCTCCAGGCGCAGCATGGCGCCCTCCACGCTGGCCGCCTGGGCGATCTGCTTCTCCAGGGCCGGGACTTCGCCGTACTCCAGGCGCGAAGCCTTCTCGTACTCGCCTTTCTGCCTTGGCCTGCTCCAGCTCGATGCGCAGCTCGTCCAGGCGCTTCTGGCGTGGCCCGGGTGGCCTCGATGGCCTTCTTCTCCTGTTCCCACCGCACCCGCAGCCGGGACAGCTCCTCCCCCAGTTCCGCCAGCTCCTGGTCCAGCTCCTCCAGGCGGTCCCGGCTGGCCGGGTCCTTCTCCTTGGCGAGGGCGTGGCGCTCCAGCTGGAGCTGCATCTGCCGGCGCTCCCGGGTGTCGATCTCGATGGGCCGGGTGTCGATCTGGATGCGCACCAGGCAGGCGGCCTCGTCCATGAGGTCCACCGCCTTGTCCGGCAGGAACCGGTCGGAGATGTAGCGCTGGGACAGCTGCACCGCCTCCACCAGGGCGGCGTCGCGGATGCGCACCCCGTGGTGCAGCTCGTAGCGCTCCTTGAGGCCGCGCAGGATGGAGATGGTGTCCTCCACCGTGGGCTCGCCGACGAACACCGTCTGGAACCGCCGCTCCAGGGCGGCGTCCTTCTCGATGTGCTTGCGGTACTCGTCCAGGGTGGTGGCGCCGATGCAGCGCAGGTCGCCCCGGGCCAGGGCCGGCTTGAGCAGGTTGGCGGCGTCCATGCTGCCTCCGGTGGCGCCGGCGCCCACCAGCAGGTGCAGCTCGTCGATGAACAGGATGATCTGGCCCTTGCTCTGCTCGATCTCCTGGATGACGCCCTTGAGCCGCTCCTCGAACTGGCCCCGGTACTGGGTGCCGGCCACCAGGGCGCCCATGTCCAGGGCCATGAGGCGCATGCCCTTGAGGCTCTCGGGCACATCGCCCTTGGCGATGCGCTGGGCCAGGCCTTCCACGATGGCGGTCTTGCCCACGCCCGGCTCGCCGATCAGCACCGGGTTGTTCTTGGTGCGCCGGCACAGCACCTGCATCACCCGGCGGATCTCCTCGTCCCGGCCGATGACCGGGTCCAGCTTGCCGGCCCGGGCCAGTCTCGGTGAGGTCCCGGGCATACTTCTCCAGGGAGGCGAACTTCTCCTCGGCCCGCTCGTCCTCCACCCGGCTGCCCTTGCGGGACTCGCGGATGGCCGTCTCCAGCTTCACCCGGTCCAGGCCGAAGCGGGCCAGGAGCTTCTTGGCGTCGGTGGCGGCGTTGGCGAAGGCCAGGAGCATGGCGTCGGTGGCCAGGAAGCGGTCCCCCAGGCCCCGGCCGGTGTCGCTGGCCAGCTCCAGGAAGCTGCGGAAGGCGGGACCGGCCTGGGGCTCGGCTGCCGCCGATGGCCTTGGGCAGGGCGTTCAGCAGCGCCTCGGCGCCGTCCATGAGCCCGCCCACCGCCTCCTGGCTCAGCCCGGCCTTCTCCAGCACCGGGCGCAGCCCCATCTCCGGCTCCAGCAGGGCCGCGAACAGGTGCTGGGGCAGCAGTTCCGGATGCTGCCCGGCGACCGCCTTGTCCCGGGCCGCCGACCAGGGCTTCGTTGGCTTTCTGGGTGAATGGGAGCATGGCCATGATCAGCCTCCGCAACCCAGCATATCCGTAATCTTATGTGTGTCAACTAAGATTTTTTGAGCCAATGCGTCGAAATGGGTCCAATTCGGGTCTCCCGAGGCAACGGGCGCCTATGGCTTCCGATAGGCCTCGTCATGGTTGGTGTGCAGGGAGAGCAGGACCAGGCGCCCTTCCTGCACCATGGCCTTCAGCCTGGCTCCCTCGGTCACCTCCAGGCTTTCCATTTGGAGACCCGTGATGGGGTCAACCTGGTTCTGGATCCGGTGCAGGTGGATTCCCTTGTGCGCCCGCAGCTCCTGTTCGGAAAGGGACAATGCCGTCCTGACGAGTTTGGCCAAGCCTTTCCGGACCGCCGGCGGCGTGGCGGGATCCAGCGCTTCCAGGAGCAGCGAGGGCTTGATGTCCAGGTCCATCAGGCGTCCGGATCCGGGTCAAGACTGGAAAGGAATTCCTGCGCGTCCACCGACTTCCCTTCCCGGTGCTCCTGGAGTGCGCGCGCCGTCTTCGCCATCACCTCCGGAGTCCAGGCCCACAACTGGCTCTTGGGGATGGTCACGATCGGCACCAGGCGGTAGCTGCCATCCGCCTCCGGGATGATCTCGAGCGCCTGGTTGGGTTCGATGCCGGGCAAGGACGGGAAGGTGACCCGGCGGCGGGAATCTGGAGTGATGAGGATGGGGGAAGGAGGAAGAGGGTTCGCGGCGGAGGCGTCCATGGGAATGCTCCTTGATCCAAGATAGGGCGGATGCCCAAAAAGGGCAAATACCCACCGATTTCCGGCAGGCGGGCGTGACCGGGCATCCTTCTTCAAGGGATCCGGGTCAGCAGGTTCAACAGGTCCCTTGGGTCTCCGGTCTTGACCACGTATTGGTCGAACCCCGCAGCCAGCGCTTTGGCGATGTCCATGTCACGGCTGTAGCCGGTGAGCGCAACGAGATGAATGGCATTCCCCAGTTCCGCACGGATCCGGGCGGCGACTTCCAGCCCATCGAGCCCCGGCATGCCAATGTCGATGAGGGCGATAACAGGGCGTAGCGCCTTGGCCAGCTGGATGCCCTTCTCCCCGGAGGCAGCCAGGGTCACCTGGTAATTCTGCTCCTTCAGGAGCATTCCCGAGGTGGTGCGAACACTGTCATCATCGTCAATTATCAGCACATGCCTTGGCCGGTCCTTCGGGCCATCGTCGGCGACCGGCACCGACGGAATTCCCTTCTGGCCTGAATCCAGGGCCGGAAACCGGATGAGGAATTCACTCCCCATTCCTGGGCCTTCGCTGTGGGCCACGGCCAGGCCCCCATGCAGCTCGACCAGTTGCCGGACCAGGGTCAGGCCGATGCCAAGGCCACTGTGGGGCCGATCCATGCCCAGGTCGGCCTGGTAGAACAGGTCGAAGGCGTGCGCCACGGCGTCAGGAGTCATGCCCATGCCGTTGTCGCGGACGCGAACGACCACTTCGGGCCCCTCCAGGGCGGCAGAAACCTTGATCTCACCGCCCATGGGGGTGAACTTGCAGGCGTTGTTCACCAGGTTGCACAACATCTGTTCCAGGCGGACTGGATCGGCCTGGAGGGCCGGAACCTCGCATGGGAGCGCCAGGGTCAGGTGGTGCCCATTGGCCTCCAACTGGGGCTTGCAGGCCTCCATGGCCTGGGTCACCACCTGGCCGAGGTCAACGCTCTCCTTGCGCAGCTCCACCTTGCCCCGCTCGATCCGGGAGTAGTCCAGCAGGTCGTCGACAATCCGTGCCATGTGGGTGGATTGTCGGGCAATGATGTCGAGGATCGGCTTGGTCACCGGATCCTGGTTGTGCCGGCTGCTCAGGATGTAGGCTCCGGTGCGGATGGGGGCCAGGGGGTTGCGCAGTTCGTGGGCCAAGGTCGCCAGGAACTCATCCTTGCGCTGATTGGCCGCCTGCAGGTCCTGCTCCACGCGTTTCCGTTCGCTGATGTTCTGTTCCAGGTCCTTGACCATCTTCGACAGGGCCGCCGTCCGATCCCTGATCAGGCCCTCCAGGATCGCCTGCTGCTTCTCGACGGCCTGTTTTCGTTCGGTGATGTCGCTCAGCACGACCCGGCATTCCTGCTCGGCGGCATCCTGTGCCTGGCCGGCCGATGGGGCGAGCGAGGGGGAAGCGGCGAGGTGTGCCCAGAACTCCGTTCCGCCCCTCCTCACCATGCGCAAGTCGCATTCGAACGGCTCGCCCCTTTCCCGGAATGCCTTGCGGTGAAGGAAGTAGATGTTCTCATCCTCCTTGCGGATGAACTGGCTGAACAGCATATGGACCAGCAGGCTGCGCGGCGCTCCCAGGAGCATGGCTGCGGTGAGGTTGCTCTCCAGGATTCGGCCGCGCGCACCGATGGTGCAATACCCGACCGGAGCCTGATCGTAGAGTTCAAAATAGCGCGCTCGCCCGGCGTCCAGTTCCCCCTGGGCCCGGCGTAATTCCTCGTTCTGCATTTCCAGCTCGATTTGATGCACCCGCAGTTCATGGAGAACCTCGTCCCGGGACCGGGACGGCTGGGCCATCTGCTCTGGCGCATCCTGCGATTCTTTGAGCTCGACCAGAGCTTCGGCCCGCCGCCGCAGTTCAGTTGCGCCCGAGGCGGCTCCATGGCGGACTTTCAGGGAGGCAGGGCGACCGCGCCTGGCGGAGGCTTTCGGCTCTGCACGCTGGCCACCCCCCGGCGCCTTGGGCCCGAGGCTGGGTGGTGCTCCCTGCTTTGCGTTCATGGTGACCCTTCTCAAGAACCTGGAGACCGGGACCCCAATCAAGGATCTGATCAGCTGACTGGGAGCATCCAGCCGCTCCTAAGGTTTGCGGCAAAAGGATTAACGAAGTGCAGCGATGCCATCACCAGGGTATCCCTTGGCGGCAGCAGGGGAAGTGGGACAAGGTGAGCATTCTGCCAGGGTGAAGGGGAAAATTCCCCTACCCAGAATAGGGTTAGTTGTTGACGTTTCAAGTCAACAATTCCATTTTTTGACCAATCGAAGGCTTGGCCCACGGTGCCGTTCCGGCAGGGCAGGCTGTGTTGACCCTCGCGGTCTGGTCAGGCCGCTACCGCTCCGGCGCCAGCCCCATGTCCTCGGGGGACCGCCAGAAGCTGCTCAGGAGCAGCTGGCGCATGTGGAAGAACTCCTTGGGCAGGCGGTCGTAGAGCTTCTCGAACAGCTCCTCCTGCAGCAGCACCTCGTGGCGCCACTCGTCCCGGTGGATGCTCATGGCCTCCTGGAACTTCTCGCTGCTGAAGTCCTTCAGGCCGGTGAGGTCCAGGTCCTTCTCCCGGGGCACCCAGCCCAGGGGCGTCTCGGCGGCGTAGCCGCGGCCGTGGACCCGGTCCACGATCCACTTGAGCACCCGCATGTTCTCGCTGTAGCCGGGCCAGAGGAACTTGCCGTCCTTGCTCTTGCGGAACCAGTTCACGCAGAAGATCCGGGGCGGGTTCTGGATCTCCCGGCCCATCTGCAGCCAGTGGTTGAAGTACTCGCCCATGTGGTAGCCGCAGAAGGGCAGCATGGCGAACGGGTCCCGGCGCACTTCGCCGATCCTGCCGGCGGCGGCGGCGGTCATCTCGCTGCCGATGGTGGCGGCGGTGTAGACGCCGAAGTTCCAGTTCACCGCCTGCACCACCAGGGGCACGGTGGTGGCCCGGCGGCCGCCGAAGATGAAGGCGCTGATGGGCACCCCCGCCGGGTCCTCCCAGCTGGGGTCGATGGAGGGGCACTGGCGGGCGGGGGCGGTGAAGCGGCTGTTGGGATGGGCGGCCTTGCGCCCGCAGTCGGGGGTCCAGGGCTTGCCCTGCCAGTCGATGAGCTCCGCCGGCGGCTCGTCGGTCATGCCTTCCCACCACACGTCGCCGTCGGGGGTCATGGCCACGTTGGTGAAGATGGTGTTCTCGGTCATGGACAGCATGGCGTTGGGGTTGGACTTCATGCCCGTGCCCGGCGCCACTCCGAAGAACCCCGCCTCGGGGTTGATGGCGTAGAGCCTGCCGTCCTGGCCGGGCTTGATCCAGGCGATGTCGTCGCCCACCGTGGTCACCTGGTAGCCCTTGAAGCGCTCGGGCACCTGCAGCATGGCGAAGTTGGTCTTGCCGCAGGCGCTGGGGAAGGCCGCCGCCACGTAGGTCTTCTCCCCGTCCTGGGTCTCCAGCCCCAGGATGAGCATGTGCTCGGCCAGCCAGCCTTCGTCCCGGGCCATGCAGCTGGCGATGCGCAGGGCGAAGCACTTCTTGCCCAGGAGGGCGTTGCCGCCGTAGCCGGAGCCGAACGACCAGATGGCCCGCTCCTCGGGGAAATGGACGATGTACTTGTTGTCGGCGTTGCACGGCCAGGGCACGTCCTTCTCCCCCTCGGCCAGGGGCTTGCCCACCGAGTGCAGGCACGGCACGAAGTTCGCCGCTGCCCAGCACGTCCCACACCTTCCGCCCCATGCGGGTCATGATCTTCATGTTCACCACCACGTACGGCGAGTCGGTGAGCTCGATGCCGATGTGGGCGATGTCGGAGCCCAGGGGCCCCATGCTGAAGGGGATGACGTAGAGGGTGCGGCCCTTCATGCAGTTGCGGAACAGGCCGGTGAGCTTCTCCTTCATCTCCGCCGGGTCCATCCAGTTGTTGTTGGGGCCCGCCTCCACCTTGCGCCGGGAGCAGATGAAGGTGCGGTCCTCCACCCGGGCCACGTCGCTGGGGTCCGAGAGGGCCAGGTAGCTGTTGGGGCGCTTGGCCGGGTTCAGCTTCTTGAAAGTGCCCGCGGCCACCATCTCCCGGCACAGGCGGTCGTACTCCGCTTCGGAACCGTCACACCAGTAGACCCGGTCAGGCCGGCACAGGTCCGCCACCTCCTGGATCCACGCGACCGCCTTGGGGTTGGAAATGTAGTCCGGAACGTTTAATAAAACACTCATGGAACTTTCTCCCATAGGGCGAGCATGCAGGCTGCCTCTGAGAACGGATCTCGTCCACAGCGACTGGATGGTGTCAAGTTTAGACGTGGCTATAAGGCCACGCAACGAAATGGAACGCCGCCGCGGTCCCCCGGCCTCGCCAGCATTCGATTGGCAGCAAAGGGTTTCGGACCCGAAAGGGGTCCCCGGCGCAGGCGCAGGGGTATGTGATTTCCATCATCGCCCTGGGGTGGGTCGGCGGAGGAAACATCGGCCGTCGATGGGACTCGACCCTTCATGGTTTACTTGAAGCTCCCAGGTCCAGTCGAGGCCCGCCCATGGTCATCCATCCCGAAGCCCAGGAACGCAACGAGCGCCTCAGGGGGATCAACCCCGCCCTCTTCGAAGCCCTGTCCCCGATGGGACGGCGCGCCTTCTTCCCCAAGGGCATCCCCTACCAGGCCGGCCAGAGCAAAGGTTGCCGCATCAACGCCACCATCGGCCAGATCACCGACGGGGCCGGCAACCCCTTCCCCCTGGCCCCGCTGGCCGAGCAGCTGGCCGGCCTCAACCCCAGGGACGCCTTCCTCTATTCCCCGGTGGGCGGCCGGGAGCCGGTGCGCAAGGCCTGGCACGCCAAGCATCTCAAGGAAGACTCCCGGATGGAGCCGGTGGCCTTGCCCATGGTCACCTCGGGCATCTGTCACGCGTTGTCCATGGGCGCCGAGTTGTTCTTCCACCCGGGCGACACGCTGATCCTGCCGGACCTGTACTGGGACAACTATGAACAGATCTTCCAGGTTTGCCTGGAAGGAGTCTTCACGGGCTTCCCCTTCTACGGGCCCGGAGGGGGATTCAACCTGGAGGGCCTGCGCCAGGCCCTGGCGGCCGCCCCGGGCCGGGCCCAGGTGCTGCTCAACTTCCCCAGCAACCCCAACGGCTACAGCCCGACCCTGGCGGAACTGCGGGCCATCGCCGACGTGCTGGCGCAGGCGGCGGAGCGCCGCCCGGTCGTTGTCTACTGCGACGACGCGTACCACGGCCTGGTGTTCGACCCCGCCGCCACCACCAAGAGCCTGTTCTTCGAGCTCCTGGGCCGCAGCCCCAACCTCATCCCCCTCAAGTGCGACGGCATCACCAAGGAACTGTCGTTCTTCGGCGGCCGGGTGGGCTTCCTCACCTTCGGCGTGGCCAGGGAGGCGGCCGCCATCCTGGTGGACAAGTGCCAGGGTCTCATGCGCTCCCGCATCGGCAGCCCGGCCGGCCTGAGCCAGCACCTGACCGAGATCGAGCTGGGCGACCCCCGCCATGAAGGGGAATTCGAGCGCCTGCGCCTGCTCATGGCCCGGCGCTACGCGGCCCTCAAGACGGCCCTGGCGGTCCCCTCCCGGCACTGGCAGGTGTTCCCCTTCAACGCCGGCTGCTTCTGCCTGCTGGAACTGCGCCCGGGCCTGGACGCGGAGACGGTGCGCCAGAACCTCATCAAGGACGAGAGCGTCGGGGTGGTGAGTCAGGGCGGCCGCTACCTGCGCATCGCTTTCTGCTCCATCGACGAGGACATGATCGAGCCCCTGGTGCAGTCCCTGGCCAAGGTCTGCGAACGCAGCTGACCGGCGGCAGCGCCGGAAGAAGAAAGGCCCTTCGGGGTCTTTTTTCATTTTAATGGCCAAATAATTTTATTATTTTTAACTAAATTTACATTCATAATTAGAAACATAAAAATTTTTTCATAAATATTCACATGAAGCTAATTTTGTCCTATTTTAAAGGCACGGCCAGCTCAACCTGGAAGGGCCAGGACCAACAGACAAGGAACCATTCGACAAACTTTAATGAGGAGTTTTTAATGAAAAACAAGCAGCCTTCTCGAACCCCCGCACTTCCAGGCCTCGGCCTCTGCGGCTGGTCGCGGTCTGAAAGGGATTTCATGCGCGGCGACCCGTTCCTGGAGACGGGCCTGGCCTCCCGCATCGGGCCGGTGTTCGCGCCCTCGTTCGACCTGTTCGAGACGGACGAGAAATACACGTTGCTGGGGGATCTTCCGGGCCTGGGCATCACCGACCTGGACATCGAGCTCACCGCCAACAGCCTGACCATCACCGGCGAACGGGAGGGGGACGACCTGGACCCCGGCGCTTCCTGCCACGCGCTGGAGAGGACCTTCGGCTCGTTCGTGCGCCGTTTCGATTTCCCCGAAGGGGTGGACGGGAGCCGCAGCCTCACGCGCATGCGCGACGGGGTGCTGACGGTGGAAGTGCCCAAGCGCGTGGAAGGGCTGCCCTGCTGCTGAGTACACTGTTGTGGACCGGATGGTCGCCTCAGGAGGCCCATGTCCACGCCCATGCTCACGCAGGTGGCCGCCCTCAAGCGCGAGGCCGGGGACGCGATCCTGTTCACCCGCATGGGCGACTTCTTCGAACTGCACGGAGAGGACGCGGTGCGGGCGGCGCCGGTGCTGGAGGTGGCCCTGACCGTGCGCGGCCGGGGCACCGAGTTCGAAACGCCCATGTGCGGGGTGCCCCACTTCGCCCTGGAGAGCTACCTGCCCAAGCTGCTCGCCGCCGGCTACTCCGCGGCCATCGCCGAGCCCACCGCCAGGCCCGAGGAGGTGAAGGGCCTCCTGCCCCGGGCCATCACCCGGATCATCACCCCGGGCACCTGGCTGGACGACGACAGCCGCTGGCTGGCCGCGGTGCACCAGCAGGGCGAGCATTGGGGCCTGGCCCTGCTGCAGCTGGCCTCGGGCCAGCTGCGGGTCATCCCGGGGCAAGGGCGGGAGGCCCTGGCCGCCACCCTGGAGCGCCTGGCGCCCCAGGAACTGATCCTCCCCGAAGGCGCCCAGGTCCCCGGCGACCTGGAGGTGCCCCGCACATGTCTGCCCGCCTGGCGGTTCGAGCCGGGGCGGGCCCGGTCCCAGGTCCTGGCCTTCTTCGGCTGGTCCCACCTGGAGGGGGTGGGGCTGGACCCCTACCCCGCCGCCGTCGGCGCACTGGGCGCCCTGCTGGACCAGGTGGAGGCCACCCAGAAGGGCCGCCCGGCCCACATCCAGGGGGTGAGCCTGGAACTGGGCGCGGTGGGCCCGCTCCTGGACGCCACTTCGGCCAAGCACCTGGAGATTACCGCCAACACCCTCGACGGCACCCGGACCGGAAGCCTGCTGGCGCTGCTGGACCAGTGCCGCACCCGCCAGGGGGCGCGCCTGCTCAAGGCCTGGCTGGACCAGCCCCTGCGCGAGCGGGCCGCCCTGGAGCTGCGTTGGCGCCAGGTGGGCTGGTTCACCGAGGACACCCACCGCGGGCCCGTCCATAAGCTCCTGGAGGCGGTGCCGGACCTGGACCGGATCCTTGGCCGGGTGGCCCTGGGCCTGGCCGCGCCGCCGGAGCTGGGGCAGCTGCGGGACGGCCTGGCCCGGCTCCAGGGCCTCCCGGGCAGCCTGCTGCAGGGGAGCTGGTTCCGGGAGGCCCAGGAACTGGCCCTGTGGCCCGAGGACACGCCCCTGTGCCTGGACCTGCTGGGGGAGCTGCGGCGCAGCCTGGAGGAGGCCCTGCCCCTGGAACTGGAACGGGGCGGAGCGATCCGGGACGGGGTGGACCCGGAACTGGACGCGGTGCGCCGCCTGGCCCGGGACGCCAAGCAGGTGATGCTGGAGCTGGAGGAGGAGGAGCGCGCCGCCAGCGGCATCGCCTCCCTCAAGATCAAGTACAACCGGGTGTTCGGCTACTACTTCGAGATCACCAAGGCGAACCTGGCCGCGGCTCCCGCCCATTTCCTGCGCAAGCAGACCCTGGCCAACGCCGAGCGCTTCACCACCGAGAAGCTCATGGCCTTCGAGCAGCGCCTGCTCAGCGCCGAATCGGACCTGCTGCGCCTGGAGGAGGCCCAGTTCCGCAGGCTGCTGGCCCGGGTGCTGGAGGACCGGGGCGGCCTGACCCGGCTGTCCCAGGCCGTGGCCAGGCTGGACGTGCTGTGCGCCCTGGCGGAGCGGGCCCGGCTCTCCGGCTGGACCCGCCCGGAGCTGAGCGACGAGCGGGAACTGGTGCTGGCCGGGGCGCGCCACCCCATGCTGGAGGCGCGCCTGGGGCGGGAATGCATCCCCAACGACCTGTCCCTGCCCGCGCAGCGCTCCATGGCGGTGGTGACCGGGCCCAACATGGGCGGCAAGTCCACCTTCCTGCGCACCGCGGCCCTGCTGGCGGTGCTGGCCCAGGTGGGCTCGTTCGTGCCCGCCGACCTCATGCGCTTCGGCCTGGTGGACCGGATCTACACCCGCATCGGCGCCTCGGACTTCCTGGCCAAGGGCCAGTCCACCTTCATGGTGGAAATGACCGAGACTGCCCGCATCCTGAACCAGGTGACGCCCGCCAGCCTGGTGATCCTGGACGAGATCGGCCGGGGCACCAGCACCCGGGACGGCCTGGCCCTGGCGGAGGCCATCGCCCTGCACCTGCGCGACCTGAAGGGCGGCGCCCCGCGCACCCTGTTCGCCACCCACTTCTTCGAGCTCACCAGCCTGGCGGAGGATCCGCGCATCCAGAACCTGCACGTGGAGGTGCAGGAGTGGGAGGAGCACCTGCTGTTCCTGCACCGCATCGCCGAGGGCCCGGCGGACCGCAGCTACGGCATCCAGGTGGCCCGGCTCGCGGGCCTGCCCCGCCCGGTCATCGCCGCCGCCCAGCGCATCCTGGCCCAGACCCGCGAAGCCCCGGCGCCTCCCTCCCGCAAGGCCCGGCGCACGGCGCCGGAGGCGCTCCAGCCGCTCCTGCCCATGTTCGAGGCGGAGCCGGATCCCCTGCGGGAGGAGCTGAACGGCCTGGACCTGAACCGCATGACCCCCCTGGAGGTGATGAACTGGGTGGCGGAGCGGCAGCCCCGATGACAACCGGTTTCAAAGGGTATCCAGGGCCGCGGGACTGGGCGGAAGGCCCTGGCACCAGCGGCGCCACATGTGCCGGTACGCGGCCTCCATGTTCCGGGCGAAGCGCGGCGCGTCCATGAGCGGAGAGGCCTCCATGCGGGGGCGGAGGGAGGCGCGCAGCTGGGCCAGGCGCGGCAGGTCGTTGGCCAGTTCCACGGCGATGCGCAGGAAGGCTGCCTCGCTTTCCGCCGCGAGTTCCCGCAGGCCCAGGTTGCTCAGCTGGCTCCAGCCGGCCCGGCCCACCACCGTGCCGCCCAGGAGGGTGACCACCGGCACGCCCATCCAGTACGCATCCAGGCTGGTGGTATGGCCGTTGTAGGGGAAGGTGTCCAGGCCCAGGTCCAGGCCCCGGTGCAGGGCCAGGTAGTCGGCCCGGGGCAGGAACGGCGAGAATTCCACCCGCCCGGGCCGCACCCCCCCGGCCGCCAGGCGTTCCAGGACCCGGTCCCGGTGCTCGCCGGGCTGGGCCAGGAGCAGCAGCCGTGAACCCGGGACCGCGCCCAGCACCCGGGCCCAGAGGTCCAGTACCGCCCCGTTGACTTTGCAGAAATTGTTCAGGGCGCCGAAGGTGACGTAGCCGCGCTCCAGGGCCGGGAGAGGGCCCGGGAGCGGCCCGGCGGTGAGCGGGTCGTAGCACCAGAAGGTGTGCGGCAGGCGGATGGAGGCTTCCGAGTACCAGTCGTCGTGCTCTCCGGGGGGGTCCAGGTGGGGGTCGGTGAGCCGGTAGTCCATGGCCGACAGCCCGGTGGTGCCGGGGTAGGCGAGCCAGGCCACCTGCACCGGCGCGGGCTTGCGGGTGAAGGTCCGGGGCCGACCGTCGGCCATGTGCATGGTGAGGTCCACCAGGATGTCGATGCGGTCCGCCCGCACCAGGTCGGCCACTTCGGCGTCGCTCATCGCCACGGTGTCGCGCCAGGTGTCCGCGTGGGCGGCGATCCGGGCGGTCAGCGCGTCCGGCTTGGCGACCTTGGCGTAGCAGAAGACCTCGAACCGGTCATGGTCGTGGCGGGCGAACAGGGGCAGCGTGAAGAAGGCCTGGCAGTGGTCCCTGAAGTCCGGGGAGACGTAGCCCACCCGCAGGCGGCGCTCGGGGTCCGGAACCGGATCCCGGGCCGGAGCGGGCATCCTGGGCAGGGCGTGGGCCAGGTCCCAGGCCCGGTTCTCCCGCAGGATCGCGGCGCTGTCGTAGCCGGGGAGGAACGTCACCGAGTAGGCCAGGTTGCTGCGCGTCACCGGGTCGCCGGGGTCCAGCGCCAGGGACGCGCGGAAGCTGGCCGCGGCCTCGTCCATCCGGCCCACGTCCTTGTAGAGGGTGCCCAGGTTGCCGTGGCAGACGGCGGCCCCGGGGTGCGCGGCGATGGCCCGCCGAAGCAGCTGCGCCGCCAGGTCCATGCGGCCGAGGGCCCGCGCGGAGGCGCTGGCGTTGTTGCAGGCGTCCAGGAACTCCGGGGCCAGCCGCAGGGCTTCCTGGAAGGTCTCCAGGGCCTCTTCGCTCCGGCCCAGGGCATGCAGCACGTTGCCCAGGTTGTTGAGCGCAGGCAGGTGCCCGGGAGTCGACTGCAGGGTCCGGCGGTAGGCGTCCGCCGCCTCCTGGAACCGGCGCCCGTCGAACAGGGCCTTGCCCAGGTTGTACCAGGCGTCGGCGAACTCCGGCCAGCGCGCCACGGTGGCCTGGAGCACCTCCAGGGCCGGCCCGGTCTGGCGGTCCTCCAGGAGGGCGTTGCCGAGGTTGTTGTGGGCGATGGGGTCGTCGCCCTTCAGTTCCAGGGCCCGGCGGAAGGCGGCCAGGGCCTCCTTCCGGTTGCCGGCGTCCTGGAGGGCGACACCCAGGTCGTTGAGGGTGTCGGCCCGGTCCGGGCGCAGGGACGCCGCCTTGACGAAGGCGGCCAGGGCCTCCTGCCGGCGGCCCAGCATCCGGCAGGCCTCGCCGGCGCCCTGCCAGGCTTCCAGGCACTCGGGATGGAGCTCGGCGGCACGGCGGAAGGCCTCCAGCGCCGCCTGGACCCGGCCCAGGGACCGCAGCGCCTGGCCCAGGCCGCAGTGGGAGCGCCAGGCGGCGGGATCCCGGGCGACCGTTTCCCGGAACCGCTCCATGGCAGCCTCGGGCTGGCCCAGCTGCAGCGCCAGCACCCCGAGCCGGTGCCGGGCCTGGCCATGCTCGGGACACAGCTCCAGGACCTGGGCATAGCCGGCACCGGCCAGTTCCAGGCGGCCGGCCACGTGGTGTTCGGTGGCCAGGCGCAGCAGCGCTTCCGGGTCCGGACGGGATGGGTCGTCGGAAATCATGGGCTTACCTCAATTGATTCCGATTATGTCCGGAACCCGGGCCGGCCATGAGCGTTTCAGTCCGGGTCCCGGGCCTGGAGGAACGCCTGGGCGCCTTTCATCTCCGCCGCCGGGCCGTGGGACGGTGCCCAGCCCTTGGCCCGGGCGGCGGCCCGGCCCGGTCTGGCCCGCCATTGCCGGGCCAGGTCCATGGCTTCGGGATTCCCGGGCGCCAGGGCCAGCACCTCCTCCAGGTCGGCCAAGGCGTCCCGGGGGCGGCCCTGGCGCCGGCGCAGCAGGGCGCGCTTGAGGAAGCCCCAGGTGTTGCCCGGCTCCTGACGGATCACCTCGGTGAACTCGGCCTCCGCCTCGACGGGGCGCCCGGCCTCTTCCGCCGCCTCCCCGCAGAGCAGGTTGGTGACGGCACAGAACCCCAGCCACTGCTTCTGCTCCGCGAATTCCGCAGGAGTGTACACGGCCCCGGGGCGGGTCTGGGCGCTCACGTCGCCCAGGTAGCGCAGGGCCCGCTCCGTGTGGGCGTCCACCCGGGCGAAGATCTCCGCGTCCCCGGTGCCCCGGTAGAAGTCCCGGCTGATGCGCCCCTCCTGGCGGTAGCGATCGAACAGCCGGGTGCCGGGATACAGGGCCAGGGGCGAGATCTGCACGTCGTGGGGCCGGGTCAGGCGGATCAGGCTGGCGGTGGCCTCCACGTCCTCCCAGAGCTCCCCAGGGATGCCGGTGATGAGGTAGATGCCCAGGTGCATGCCCACCTTGCGCACCAGGGACAGGGCCCGGTGGGCGTGCTTCATGTTGGTGCCCTTGTCCAGCAGGGCCAGCACCCGCTCGCTGCCGTGCTCCACCCCGAACTGCATGAATTCGCACCCAGCGCGCTTCATGGCCACCAGGCGCTCCTCGTCCACCAGGTTCACCCGGCTCTGGCAGTTCCAGAGGGGATGCAGCCCGGAGCGGCGGATCAGGTCCATGAGGGCCAGGATCCGGGTGCGGTTGGCGGTGAAAGTGTCGTCCCGGAAGCTGTAGTAGGTAAGGCCGTAGCGGGCGCGCAGCAGCTCCATCTCCCGCAGCACCGCCCCGGTGCTGCGGAAGCGCACGCTGGTGCCCCAGAATTCCGGGGTGTTGCAGAAGTTGCAGGTGGCCGGGCAGCCCCGGCTGGTGCTGAGGTAGGACAGCTGGCCAGGATGGTCCAGGAAATCCGCGGCGAAGTGCTCCACCGGCGCGCCCATGCTGTCCAGGTCCTCCAGGGGCGGCACCGAGGCGGTCTCCCCGTCCCGCAGGATCAGCCCCGGCGCGGAGCGCCAGGCCGCGGCCGCCGTGCGCCAATGCTCCCGGCCCTCCGCCTCCAGGCGCTCCAGCACGCCCAGCAGGGGCAGTTCCCCTTCCCCTTTGACGATGGCGTCCAGGGACGGACAGTCCTCGAACACCTCGCCGGCCAGGTGGGTGGGGTGCGGTCCTCCCGCCAGGAGCAGCGCCTGGGGGCAGGCCTCCCGGGCCAGCCGCAGCAGGTCGCAGCTGCGCTTGCGGTTGAAGGTGAACATGGACACCCCCACCACCTGGGGGTCGCGCCGGCGCAGGTAGTCCAGGGTGTCCCGCCGTCCCATGCCGCTGAGGTTGGCCAGGCGGCAGGGGAACCCCCGGGAGGCCAGCATGGCCTGCAGGTAGCCCAGGCCGATGGGCAGGAAGGTCATCCACTCGTCCCCGTAGCCGCTCCTGGGGGCGCTGTAGAGCAGGAGCGTGCCGGGGCGGGTCATGGGAGTTCGGCTTGAGGTTCCATCCATCTGGAAGGTGATCTTAAACTATTCTGACTTCCCTGTATGAGCCGGACACCTGAACGGAGCTCCCCGTGGCCACAGCCATCAAGCGCACGGACGACATCAAAGGCATCCTGGCCCGGGCCTGTGCGCGCAACGAAATGCTCATTCTGGTGACGCCGTACTTGCGGTTCGAGTCCTTCTTCGTGGCCCTGGAGGGCCATGAACTGCAGGTGGCCGCCACCATGAGCCGGGAAGACGCCACCTTCGGGCTTCGTTCAGATGACCTCAAGATCCGCTTCCCCACGGGATTGGGTTTCATGGAGGCGCCGGTGAAGCTGCTGGGCCTGGGCCTGCACGATGGCCGCCGGACCCTCCGCCTGGCGATTCCCAAGCAGCTCCAGGAGAACGACGACCGGTCCGAGTTCCGGGTGGAGCGGGTGGGCCGGGTGGTGGTCACCTACGGCACCCTCAGGGGCGACCTGCTGGAGGCGGTGCTGGTGGACCTGAGCACCCGGGGGACGCGCATCCATACCCAGAAGGACCTGGCGGACAGCGGGCTGCAGACGGGTTCAGTGCTGGTCCTGAGCATCCCCGTCGCTGAGGACCTGCGCATCGAGGCCCGGGCCGAGATCCGGCACATGGGGCCGCGCACCATCGGCCTGGAATTCTCCCCCCCGCTGCCCGACGCCGTGCAGGAACCCCTGTCCCGGTGGGTGTTCCGGCGCCGGGAGGAGGACCTGGAGCGCCTGGCCCAGCGGGTGGAACTGGCCCAGCAGGGCGAGCGCCGCTTCGCCCAGGAGCCGGCCGGGGCAACCGGCGGGATCCTCCTGGTGGGCGGGGAGCCCGACCTGGAGGAGGCCCTGCGGGAGGTCTTCCGCCCCATCCAGCCCATGACCCGCATCGTCCAGTCCGCCCAGGCCCTCAAGACCGCCCTGGGATCCGCCCCGCTCCTGGCGGTGTTCGTCGTGAACGGCGCCGGACTGGACGAGCGCCGCCGCCTCAAGGCCCTGGCGGAGCTGGCGGCGGGCAAGGTCCCGCTGCTGCTCCTGGGCATCCAGATGGACGGCGCCGCCCTGTTCGACCTGGCCGGAGAATGGAAAGCCGCCAGCGCCATGGCCTGGAGCCCGGCCCGTTCCCTGTTCCTGCAGCGCCTGGCCCAGGGCATCATCCGCCAGCACACCCTCGGCGTGGACGGCCCGATGGCGCCGGACCTGGGGTGAGGGTACGGGTCCCGGTGCGGCGGCAGGACCGTCGTACGGGTTCCTTGCAGCGCGCCGCCCCACCGGTACGATGCTGAATGGCCGAGGCTAAATGGCTCCGTCCTCGCTGCGCTGCGGGCGGGCCATTTAGCCTCGCCCATTCAGCATCGTCGGCCGTCGAAGCCGACTGTAACAGGGGTACGTAGCAAGCGAATGGACACGGTACGGCCAGCTTCCTTCCAAAAGGAACCGAGTCCCTGCCTATGGCGGCTTGCACGGCAGACGATGCTTGATGGCCGAGGCTAAATGGCCCGCCCGCAGCGCAGCGAGGACGGAGCCATTTAGCCTCGGCCATCACGCATCGTACCGGTGAGGCGGCGCGCCGCAAGGAACCCGGACGACGGTCCTGCCGCCGCACCGGGACACGAACCTACAGCAGCTTGTGCGGCAGGCTCTCGATGCGGGCGGCGGTGGAGACCAGGAGATAGTTGAGCTTGCGCTGGAGTTCGCGGATGGTGTTGGCGCCGGCATAGGTGAGGCCCGAGCGCAGGCCGCCGACGATGTCGGCGATGATGTCGTCCTCGTCCTCCCGGTAGGGCACGGTGGTGGCCACCCCTTCGGCGGTCTTCCAGCCGGTGAGGCCCCCCAGGTGCTCCTCGGCGGCTTCCTTGCTGGCCATGCCCCGGTACACCTTGTGGGTGGGCTCCCCCTGGTCGTTGAGCACAGGATCGCCCGGGGTGGGCCGGGTGCCCGCAAGCATACCCCCCACCATGACGAAGTCGGCGCCGAAGGCCAGGGCCTTGACGATGTCCCCGGGGTAGCGGATGCCCCCGTCCGCCACGATGGAACGGTCGGCCCGGGCGCATTCCTGGATGGCCGTGAGCTGGGGCACCCCGAAGCCGGTCTTGATGCGGGTGGTGCACACGCTCCCGGGGCCGATGCCCACCTTGACGATGTCCGCCTTCACCGAGGCCAGGTAGTCCGCTCCGGCGTAGGTGGCGACGTTGCCCGCCATGATGCACTCGTTCGGCAGCATGGCCCGCATGCGCTTGATCATCTTGCCCACGTACTTGGCGTGGCCGTGCGCCACGTCCACGCAGAAGTACTGGGCGCCGGCGTCCTTCAGGGCCAGCACGCGCTCCATCTCCTTCTCGGAGGTGCCCACCGACACGAAGGTCGGGCTCTGGCAGGCCTTGAACATCTGCACGTTCTCCTCGATGGAGCAGAACCGGTGCAGGATGCCGATGCCGCCCTTGGCGCCGATGAAGTCCGCCATGGCCGTCTCGGTGATGGTGTCCATGTTGGCGGTCATCACCGGCAGCTGGAGGGTCAGCTTGCCGGTCTTGTCGGTCATCCCGATGTCCACGATCCGCCTGGACTCATGATGGTTGTAAGCCGGCACCAGGAGCACGTCGTCGAAGGTGATGGCGGTTTCGGGCATGGGTTCGCCTTTCCGGGCAAAAGATCAGTCTACATCCCCCTTCCCCTTGGCGCTCCCCCAGGGACGGAAGCGCGCCAGGATCAGGCGGCTGCGGTTCTGGGTGGTCAGGTAGGCCATGACCCACTCCACGAACACCAGGACCCTGTTACGGAACCCCACCAACATCAGCAAGTGAATAAACAACCAGGCCAGCCAGGCCGGGAATCCGGAGAGGTGGAGGGAGCCCACCTGGGCGATGGCCCGGCCCCGGCCGATGGTGGCCATGCTGCCCTTGTCCCGGTACCGGAAGGGCGCCCGCGGAGCCCCCCGCAGGGTGTCCAGGATCGCCTTGGCGGCCGCACGCCCCTCCTGGATGGCCACCGGGGCGGTGCCCGGCAGGATCTTGCCTGCCTCCCCCGGAAAGGCCGCCAGGTCGCCGATGACGAACACCTCCGAGTGCCCGGGAAGGGCCAGGTCCGGGCCCACGGGCACCCGCCCGGCCCGGTCCAGGGGCACGCCCAGGGAGCGCCCCAGGGGCGAGGCGGCGACTCCGGCCGCCCACAGCACGGTCCGGGCCGGGATCCGCTCCTCCCCCAGCTGTATGCCGGTGGCGTCCACCTGGGTCACGGCCCGTCCCAGCACCACTTCCACGCCGATGCGGCGCAGCCCTTCCAGAGCCGTGCCGGAAAGGCCCTCGCCGAAGGCCGGCAGCACCGCCGGGCCGCCTTCCACCAGGATCACCCGGGCCCGTTCGGCGCGGATCCGGCGGAATTCCCTGGGCAGCATCAGGCGGGCCATCTCCTTGAGGGTGCCGGCCAGTTCCACCCCAGTGGCGCCGCCGCCCACGATGACGAAGGTGAGCAGTTCCCCGCGCAGGGCCTGGTCGTCCACCGGCTCGGCCTGCTCGAACGCCAGCAGGAAGCGCCGCCGGATCTCCAGGGCGTCCTCCAGGGTCTTGAGGCCCGGGGCGTGCCCGGCCCAGTCGTCGTGGCCGAAATAGGCGTGGGTGGAGCCGGTGGCCAGGACCAGGAAGTCGTAAGGGCATACCCGCCCATCTTCCAGGCGCAGGCGGCGCTGGCCCAGTTCCACGGCCGCCGCCTCGGCCATGAGGCAGGTCAGGTTGCGCTGGGAACGCAGGATGTGGCGCACCGACGCGGCGATCTCCGAGCCGGAAAGAGTGGAGGCCGCCACCTGGTACAGCAGGGGCTGGAACAGGTGGTAGTTGCGGCGGTCCACCAGGGTCACCCGCACTGGCTGGCGGCGCAGGGCCCTGGCCGCGGCCAGGCCGCCGAAGCCCGCCCCCACGATCACAACGTGGGGCCGGGAGAAGTCGCACCACGTCATGGATCAGTTGTTCTTCTTGAACTGCCGGTCGTACGCCTCCTGGGCGTACTTGCTGGGCGGCACGCTGAACCGGCGCTTGAAGGCGCGGGTGAACGCCGAGGCGTCGTAGAAGCCCAGGGACTCGGCCACGTCCAGCGGCCGCTCGCCGTCGGACAGCAGCTGCACCGCCCGCTGCAGGCGGCGCTCGATCAGGTACTGGTGCGGCGTGGTGCTGGTGGCCTCCCGGAACAGGCGGATGAAGTGGTCCGGCGTGCACCGGGCCAGCTTGGCCATCTCCGGCACGCTGTTGGGCGCGCCCAGGTGCGCCTCCATGTGGTCCAGGACCACCTGCAGCGTGGAACGGCTCAGGCGGTAGGGGAAGCGCGCCCGGTCCTCCTTCTCGCACAGGCGGGTGAGCTCGGCCCCCAGCAGGATCAGGAACAGTTCCCGGGTCATGAGCTGGAGCCCGTCGGGATTGGCGATCTCCTGGGTGAAGATGCCGAACAGCTGCTTCAGGCTCTGGCTGCGGAGCACCGCATAGCTGGCCTCCTGCCACTTGCGCGGGGGGTGCTGCAGCACCGAGACCAGGGGCTCCGGGAAGGGTCCGTCCATCTGCAGGGCGGTGAACCCGAACGGCGTCTCCGGGTGGTGCCGCTTGAAGCTGTGCCCGAAGCCGGGCATCAGCAGGGCCAGGCTCCCCCTGGGCACCACGCCTTCCTCGGTATCCTCGCCGGTGCAGATCCGGATGGGGCTCGCGGGCAGCAGCAGCGTCCACGACTCGTTGGACGGCATGGCCTTGGCGGGCACCGGATCGCGTTTGCAGATCACCAGCCGCAGGGGGCCGCTGGTGTGGATTTGGACATTCTTGGCTTCAGGACCGGTCATAGGCTTTGTCTTGTCACAAATGACGGGTTGAGGGTGACGGCGACGGGAACGGGAGCATCGACCCATAGAGATCGATTCCTTCCCAAGGGTTTTAGATTATCAAACTTTAGCAAGCATATCCGCGATGTCTTGCAACAACCACATTCCGTCCTTCCGGGCGCGCAATTTCTTCCACCCGGACCCCGGGGCAGGCGCCCGGGACCGGGATCAGCGCGTGGCCACCGCCAGGCGGTACAGGTCGCTGGGGGACACCCCCAGGTGCCGGGCCAGGGGTTTCACCGCCTCCCGGAGGGTCATCCCCCCCTCCCGGGCGGCTTCCAGGTAGCGCACGGCCCAGGGGGGCAGTTCCTCCCCCTGGAAAGCCTCCCCGGGCTCCGTGACGGTGCGCTTGGCCCCGGCCCCGGCCAGCACCAGCACCATCTCGCCCCGGTTCTCCCCCCCAGCTGCCCGGCCACGCTGGCCGGGGTGCCCCGGTACCAGGTCTCGTGCAGCTTGGTCAGTTCCCGCCCCAGGGCGATCTCCCGGTCGGGCATGATCGCCTCCAGGTCGGCCAGGGTCTCGCGCAGGCGGTGGGGGGTCTCGAACACCACCAGGGTCTCCTCCCGGGCCGCCAGCTTGCGCAGGGAGGCCCTGCGCGGCTCGCCCCGGGAGGGCAGGTAGCCCCAGAAGCTGAAGGCGTGGCTGGGCAGCCCGGAGGCCACCACCGCCAGGGTCACCGCGGAGGGGCCGGGCAGGACGGTCACCTTGGCCCCCGCCTCCCGGGCCATGCGCCCCAGCTCGAAACCCGGGTCGTTGATCCCGGGCAGCCCCGCGTCGGAACAGTAGGCCACGGTCCGGTCCCCCGCCAGGGCCTGGCGGACCCGCTGGGCCGCATCCGCCCCCGCGTGGTCGTCGAAGCGCATCAGGGGCTTGTCCACCTCCAGGTGGGCCAGCAGCCCCCCGGTGCGCCGGGTGTCCTCGCAGGCCACCAGGTCGCACTCCCGCAGCGCCTCCACAGCCCGGAAGGTGAGATCGCCCAGGTTGCCCAGGGGCGTCGGCACCAGAATGAGATGTCCAGGCACGGCCGCCCTCCCGAGGCTACAGTCTACAGGAGATGCGTTTCAGGAGAGGTTGATGCCAGCCGTCCCCCGTGTCACCACCGTCCAGGCCCGCCGGCTTCTGCTCTCGGGCTCGGCCCTGCTGGGCGGGCCGCCGCCGGGGGGCCTGGAGGGCCTGGTCCAGCGCCTGGGCTACGTGCAGATGGACTCCATCAACGTGCTGGAGCGGGCCCACCACCTGATCCTGGGCAGCCGGCACCCGGGCTACGCGCCGGCCCAGCTGGAGCGCCTGCTGGAGGGCCGCTGCCTGTTCGAGCACTGGACCCACGACGCCGCGGCCATTCCCCTCCAGTGGTACCCCCATTGGCACCTGCGCTTCGCGCACAGCCGGGACCGGATCCTGGCCAGCGCCTGGTGGCGGGAACGGGTCGGGGACAAGGCGGAGGAGCTGGCGGCGCAGGTGCTGGAGCGGGTGCGCCGGGAAGGCCCGCTGCGCAGCGCCGACTTCGAGCAGCCCCGCCAGGGCGGCCAGGGCGCCTGGTGGGGCTGGAAACCCCAGAAGGCGGCCCTGGAGTTCCTGTGGCATACCGGCGCCCTGGCGGTGGCCGGCCGGGTGAACTTCCACAAGGTCTACGACCTGCCTGAGCGGGTGTTCCCGGAAGCCCACGCCCGGGCCGCCCCGGACCCCCGGACGCACCTGGACTGGGCCTGCGCCGGCGCCCTGGAGCGCCTGGGCACCGCCACCCCGCGGGAACTGGCGGACTTCTGGGACGCGGTGGAACCGGCGGCGGCGGCGGCCTGGTGCGAGGCGGCCGCCGCCGCCGGGCGCATCGAGCCGGTGGCGGTGGAGAGCGCCGACGGAGCCTCGGCCCGGCCTGCCTTCGCGGTGCCCGATTGGCGCGAGCGGGTGGCGGCCCTGCCCGAGCCGGGGCTGCGCACGGCCATCCTCTGCCCCTTCGACCCGATCCTGAGGGACCGGGCCCGCACCCAGCGGCTGTTCGCCTTCGACTACCGGTTCGAGGCGTTCGTGCCGGAAGCCAGGCGCCAGTACGGATACTATGTGCTGCCGCTTCTCGAAGGGGATGCGCTGGTGGGGCGGATGGACGGGAAGTTCCACCGGGAACGGGGCGTGCTGGAGGTGAAGGGGCTGTGGTGGGAGAACGGGATACGCCCGGTCAAGGCGCGCCTGCGCCGGCTGCGGGCGGAACTGGAGGGACTGGCCGAGCGCATCGGCGCCGGTGCGGTCGAGCTTCAATAGCCCGGGCCATCCTCCGCGGCCCGCACCTTGCCCCGGTGGATCCGGCCGAGGCAGGCGAAGTACCAGGATCGCCAGCGGGAAGCCGATGAACCACCACCCCAGCCCCGCCCGCAGGCCGCCGGGCCCGGCGCAGGCGTTGTAGGCGGTGAGGCTGGCGGCCGGGTCCAGGGTGGAGCGCAGCATCACTGGCCAGGTGCCGGCGGCGGTGGCGGCCAGGATGCCGACGATGAAGGCGCTGGAGCCCAGGAAGGCGGCCCGGTGGCGGTCCCTGGCCAGGCCGATGAATACGGTGGCCAGGCCGCCCAGGAACAGGGCGACCCCCGCCCATTCCAGGGGCGCGTGGGACAGGTTCGCGTACAGGGCCGGATTCACGGCCGCCGTGGCCCCGGTGGCCAGCAGGGCGAGGCCCGCCACCGCCAGCCACAGCCGCGGCGCCGCCCGCCGGCAGCGGCGGTGCACCTCGCCCTCGGTCTTCCAGGCGAGGTACAGGGCGCCGTGGGCGGTGAGGGTGGCCAGCACCAGCACGCCCATGAGCACGGTGTACCAGTCCAGGACTCCCACCGGGTTGGCCACCCGGAAATGGGTGAACAGGGGGATCTGGAAATAGCCGCCGGCGTCCAGGGGCACGCCCCGCACCACGTTGCCCAGCGCCGCCCCCAGCAGGATGGGCAGGAGCGTGCTGGCCAGGGCGAACACCCCGTCCCAGAAGCCCGCCCACATGCCGTCCGGGACGTGGGAGCGGAACTCGATGGCGATGCCCCGCAGGATCAGGCACCACACCACCATGAACAGCGCCAGGTAGAACCCCGAGAAGCCCGACGCCAGCAGGCGCGGGAAGGCCAGGAACATGGACCCGCCCGCCGCCAGCAGCCACACTTCGTTGCCGTCCCACCAGGGCCCGATGGCCGCCAGCACCGTGCGGCGCTCGCCGTCGTTCCGGGCCACGAACAGGTGCAGCACGCCCGCACCGAAGTCGAACCCGTCCATCACCGCGTAGATGGCCACCATCACCGACACCAGCCAGAACCAGAGCATCTCCATGGCGACCTCTCAATGGCCGGCGGGGCCGGCGTGCACTTCACGCCCCACCAGGAACAGGAACAGCAGCCCCAGCACGAAGTACAGCCCCGAGAAGCCCAGGCTGGTGAACACCGTCTGGCCCGGGTGGACCAGGTGGGAGGTGCCTTCGGCGGTGCGCAGGATGCCGTACACCAGCCAGGGCTGGCGCCCCAGCTCGGCCACCACCCAGCCGGCCGAATTGGCGATGAAGGGGAACGGGAAGGCCAGCATCAGGACCCAGAGCAGCGGGCCGGGCCCGGGCCAGGCGGCCGCTGACCAGGAGCAGGGCGGACAGGCCCATGATGGCGATGAACAGGGTCCCCAGGCCGACCATGATGTGGAAGCTGTAGTACAGGAGCTCCAGGTTGGTGGGCCACTGGTCCCGGGGGAACTCGTCCAGGCCGCGCACGTTGCTGGAGAAGGAGCCGTAGGCGATGAAGCTGAGCACCCCGGGCAGGGGCACCGGGTTGTCCAGGGTGCGGGCCTCCACGTTGGGCTGGCCGATGAGGTTCAGCTCGGCGTAGGGCCCGCTGCGCCAGCGCCCTTCCATGGCCGCCAGGGTGGGCTGCTGGTGCCGCGCCACCCGCTTGCCCTGCTGGTCCCCGGTGGGGAACGCCACCAGGACACTGGCCACCAGCCCGCACCAGATGCCGGTCTTCAAGTGCAGGGCGGCCTGTTCCGGATGCAGTCCGCGCAGGGTCCAGAAGGCCCCCACCGCGGCCACCGCGAAGGCCCCGGTCACCACCGCCCCCATCATGGTGTGGGCGTACTGGACCAGGGCCCAGGGATTGAGCAGGAAGGCCCAGAAGTCCGCCAGCTGCAGGGTCCCGTCCGGGGCCGCCAGGTAGCCCACCGGGTGCTGCATGAAGGCGTTGGTGGCGATGATGAAGTAGCCGGACAGCCAGCTGCCCAGGAACAGCGCCAGGGCCGCCAGGAGGTGCCGGCGCGGCCCCAGGCGGCGCTCGCCCGAACACCAGCAGGCCCAGGAAGGTGCTCTCCAGGAAGAAGGCGAACATGCCCTCCATGGCCAGGGTCTGGCCGATGACCCCGCCGGCCCGGGCGGAGAACCGGGCCCAGTTGGTGCCGAACTGGAACTCCATGGGGATGCCCGTCACCACGCCCACCGCGAAGCTGAGCCCGAAGATCCGGATCCAGAACCGGGCGGCGGTGTCCAGGCGGGCGTCGTTCCTCGGCCCAGGGCCAGCCCCTTCAGGACCAGGATGATCAGGGCCAGGCCCATGGTCAGCTGGGGAAACAGGTAGTGGAAGGTGGCGGTGAAACCGAACTGCAGCCGGTGCCAGAACAGCAGATCGCCCATTCATCACTCCTCTGGGGAAGCATGGCGGTTGACAAGATCCCGACCGGGACATCGTAGCCTGCCCGCCCTGGGAGCGACGTACAAACCTGAGGTTCCGGGAATTCAGGCGGGCGCCTGCAGCAGCGCCGCCGCCGGCCCCAGCAGCGGGTGGTCCGCCGCCAGGCTCCGGCCTCCAGACCCCCGGTGCACCGGAATCGCCCCCCACAGGGCGTTGGTGAGCAGCAGGGCCTCGGCCCGCTCCAGGTCTGCGGGCGCCAGGGGGGACTCGGCGCCCAGGCCGGCCTCCAGCAGGCACCGGCGGGCCACTCCCGGCAGGGCGCCATCCGCCGCCGGCGGGGTGACCAGGCGCCCGTCCAGCACCGCGAACAAGGTGGTGCGGGACCCGTCCGTGAGCCGCCCGGCTTCATTCAGGGCCAGGACCTCGAACAGGCCCCGGTCGGCGGCCTCCCGGGACAGGAGGCGGTTCTCCAGGCAGGACATGGTCTTGAAGCGGTTGAGAGGGCTGCCGCTGAAGCGGCGGAGCCCCCGGCCCAGGCCCACCTCCACCCGCCGGGGCCGAGGCGGTTCCCAGGGCTGGGCGAAGGCGTAGAGGGCCCGGTCCACCGCCACCAGGCGCAGCACCCCCAGGCCCAGCCCGGCGCCCACCCGCTGGGCGGCCAGGAACGCCAGCACCGCCTCCGGCCCCGGCGGGGGCTCCAGGCCCAGGAAGCGGGCGCCGGCGGCCAGGCGCTCCAGGTGCGCCCCCAGGCGCTGGGGCGCGCCGTCCCGCACCCGCACGGTCTCGAACAGGCCCTCGCCGTGCCGGGCGCCCGAGCGCGCCAGGTCCAGGCGAGTATCGGTCAGGAGCACAAGCATCGGGTGAGGGAGCTCCCTTTGTGGACGGTTTCCTGGTATTCGGCCTCGGGGTTGGAATCCCACACCACGCCGCCGCCCACCCCGAACAGCAGGTCCTCCGGGGAGGCCCAGGCGGTGCGGATGGCGATGCTGAAGTCCGCCTGGGACAGATCGTGGGAGCACCAGCCCAGAGTCCCGGTATAGACCATCCGGGGGTGCCCCTCCAGTTCCCGGATGAGCTGCATGGCGGTGAACTTGGGGCACCCGGTCACCGAGCCCCCCGGAAACAGGGCGGCCAGCAGCCCGTCCAGGGTCAACCCCGGCACCAGCTCCCCGGAGATGTCGGCCACCAGGTGGTGGACGTTGGCGTAGCTCTCCAGGCGCGGGAAAGCCTCCACGCGCACCGACGGCACCTGGCACACCCGGGTGAGGTCGTTGCGCATCAGGTCGGTGATCATGGCCAGTTCCGCCCGCTCCTTGGGGCTGGCGAGGAGGTTGCGCCGGAGCAGGGCGTCTTCGGCCGGCAGGTCGCCCCGGGGCGCCGTGCCTTTGATGGGGCTGGCCAGGATCCGTCCGGCGCCGACCCGGAAGAACCGCTCGGGGGAGGAGGACACCACGGTGAAGGGCCCGCCGCGCAGGTAGGCGGAGAACGGCGCCGGGTTCAGGTCGTACAGCCGGCGCGCGAACAGCCGCAGGTCGCCCCGGAACGCCCAGCGCTCCTGGCGGGTGAGGTTCACCTGGTACACGTTGCCCCTGGCGATCTCCTCCCGGATCCGCTCCACCTTCTCCCGGTAGCCCCTGGGGGTGTCGCTGTCCCAGACCTTGCGGGCCCGGAAGCCGGCCCCGGGGTCCGGGCGGCCCTCCCGGGGAAGCGGCTCCAGCCCCCGGCGCCGGGCTTCGTAGAGGGTCCCGGCATCCCGGTCGTACAGGCGCAGGCGCCGGTACACCGCCAGGTGGCAGTCCGGGAACGGGAACGGCCTGGGGGCGGGAGGAGGCAGGTGGGCCGGGTAGCGGGCCCCTTCGTAGGCCACGAACCCCACCAGGTCCGGGAACACCGGGGGCAGGTCCCCGCGGCGGGTGAACCGGGGCAGCGGCCCCCGCACGTCCTCCAGCACCCGGAGGGGCCCTTCCCCCAGGAGGATCCAGCGGGCCTGGGCCCCGTCCCCGTACAGGAAGGCGCACGGTTCCTGCCCAAGGTCATCGAAGAAGTCCGCAGTGTTCAGACGGCAGGGCCGGGACGTCCAGGTTTCAAAAATCTCCTCGCAGGACATGCCCGAGTATTGCAGGGCCGTCATCGGTGAGGAAAGAATCCGGGTGGAACTGCACCCCGGCCAGGCGCAGGCCCCGGTGGCGCAGGGCCATGGGCACGCCGTCCTCGCTCCGGGCGGTGACCTCCAGGCAGGCCGGCGCCGTCCGCACGCACAAGGAGTGGTAGCGGGCCGCCCGGATGGGGGACGGCAGCCCCTGGAAGATCCCCCGGCCGTCGTGCTGGATGCGCGAGGTCTTGCCGTGCACCGGCTCCGGTCCCGGCTCTACGGTCCCGCCGTAGGCCACCGCCAGGCACTGCATGCCCAGGCACACCCCGAAGATGGGGATGCGCCCGGCGAACCGCCGGATGGCCGCCAGGGACAGGCGGGCGTCCTGGGGCCGCCCGGGCCCCGGTGAGAGCACCAGCAGGTCCGGCGGGTCCGCCTCCAGCTCTTCCAGGTCCACCCCGTCCGCCCGGCGCACCTCCACCGTGGCCCCGGCGGCGGCCAGGCCGTGGGCGATGTTGTAGGTGAACGAGTCGAAGTTGTCGATGAGGAACACACGACCGCCGGGCACCGGGCTCACTCCTGGCTGTCGAGCATCCGGTCCACGGCCGCGTACGGGTCCAGGGTCCTCTGGGCGATGGCCTGGACGAGCTGGTCCACCCGCGCCTTGCCGGCCCGCTGCCGGGCCCGGCGCGCGGCCTCCTCCGCCAGCAGGCTGCCGAAGCGCAGGCGGGCCCGGGCCTCGTCCTTGGCTTGCTGGCCCCCATGCTCCTTCAGCCACCGTTCGTGCTCCCGGATCTTGGCCAGGAGCTCCGGCAGGCCCTGCCCGTTCCCGGCCACGGTGCGCAGCACCGGGGGGTCCCAGGCCTTGGGGCCGGCCGCTCCGGCGGGCCGCAGGGACTTCATGCCCTCGATCTCCGACTCAACCTTTTCCACCCCGTCCCGGTCCGCCTTGTTGATGACGAAGATGTCGGCCACCTCCATGATGCCGGCCTTGATGGCCTGGATCTCATCGCCCATCCCGGGCACCAGGACCACGCAGCAGGTCTGGACGCAGCTCACCACGTCCACCTCGTCCTGGCCCACCCCCACGGTCTCCACCAGGATCACGTCCCACCCGGCGGCGTCCAGCAGGTCGATGGCGTCCTGGGTGGCCCGGGCCAGGCCCCCCAGCGCCCCCCGGGTGGCCATGGAGCGGATGAAGATGCCCGGGTCGGCGGCGATCCGCCCCATGCGGATCCGGTCCCCAAGGATGGCGCCGCCGCTGAAGGGCGAGGTGGGGTCCACCGCCAGGATGCCCACTTTCTTGTTTTCACTCCGCAAGATTCGGGCCAGTTGGTCGGTGAGGGTGGATTTCCCCGCCCCGGGGGAGCCCGTGAGCCCCACCACCACCGCCCGGCCCAGGTGGGGCCAGGCCAGGGCCATGAGCTCCCGGGCCTGGGGATGGCCGTTTTCCATCCAGCTGATGGCCCGGGCCAGGGCCCTGGGGCGGCCGTGCAGGAGGGGATGGATGAGGGTGGCGGCACTTTCCATGGCTCCAGAATGCCATCGGCCCGGCTCCCAGGCGATGGGGACGTGCCCCGTTTCCCTTAATGGGGGTGTTATGATTCCCTCCGGACTTCCCCTGTCCCCACCGAGAATCCCATGAGCCTCAAGCCTTCCGCCCCTACGCTCCCCCCTCCCACCGCAGCGGGCAAACCGGCGGAGCAGCAGGTGGGGCTGGTCAAGATCCAGAAGCGCGAGATCAAGGCGCCCAACCCCATGCGGGAGAAGGTGTGCGCCACCTGCGGGCGGACGTTCGAGCTGGCGCCGGACCAGAAGTTCTACAACTGCCCCTACTGCTACCGCAAGACCCAGCCCGTGCGCAAGCCGGCCCGCCGGAGCGAGGCCCAGATCCTGGCCCAGATCACCTGTGTGGAATGCGGCGCGGTGGAATACCTGGATTTCGTGCCCCCGGACCGGCACGCCACCTATTGCCATGCCTGTTTCGCCAAGCGGCGGCAGGAGCTTCAAGCCGCCCGGCTCCACCCGTGAGCCTGCCCCCTCCCTGGAGATGCCCATGAAATTCGCAGTACCCGCCTTCCTTTCCGCCCTGCTCCTGGTCAGCCCCGGAACGCCCGCCCAGGCCCAGGCCACGGAAAAGGCGAAACCAAGGAAACCGGCCCCCACCGCCAAGGCCAAGGAGAGCCTGGAAGCCACCTTCGCCCGCCAGAACTTCAAGCAGGTGCTGGACGCGGTGAACGACTCGTGGTTCGGCAAGCCCTACGCGGACATCACCGCCGTGGACCTGCAGGGGACCCTCAACATCAGCCTCACCGCCGCGGCCATGAACGCCAAGGTGGACCAGCTGGGCCAGGGAGCGGTCCAGGGCAACCTGACCAAGGGGGCCAACGTCAATATCAAGCTCAAGGGCACCTATTTCGCCAACGCCGACTTCCGCACCGAGCTTTCCGGCGAGTTCGGCAACCTGCTCTACTACCGGGTGGGCAACAAGGGTTTCCTGTACAGCAAGGAACAGAACGCCTGGACCAGCCGGGTGGATCCCCCCCCGTCCGACGCCCCGAAGACCTTCATGGGCTGGTTCCGCCAGTGCATCAACGACATCCAGAAAGTCTACGTGGACGGCACCACCTTCAAGGCCAGGCTGGGCAAGGAGAGCGGCGACGGCCAGACCCTCGTGTTCGCCACCGCCACCGGGCCGTACGACCCCAAGAAGCGTGAACAGAGCATGTCCGAGAGCCTGGGCTTCTGGAAGCGCGGGCGCCTGGAGGTGGTGTTCGACAAGGCCACCCGCATGCCCCGGCAGATGGACTACAGCAACGACAGCCAGGGCATCTACACCCACATGACCTTCAGCTACACCGGCGACCGGCGCCTGAACAACATCAGCATCGCCAACCAGAGCAAGGGCATGGAGGGCCCCGCCTCCCTCACCATCGGGTACGGCGCCGAGGGCCTGATCAACCACCTGACCGGGCAGATGGGCTTCAAGCAGGGCACCATGGAGTTCGACCTGGACCTGGCCTTCGCCAAGAACAGGAAGTCCAGCTCCATCATCACCGTGCCCCCGCCCACCGCCACCAAGAAGGGCCGGGAGGAGCTGGAGACCCTGCTGCTGGTGAACCTGGCCGGCAAGGTCCTGGACCTGCAGCGCAGCGGTTTCAACCTGCGCAGCGTCACCCTGGCCAACTGACCGCCATCCCCGGCCCCCGGCGCAAGTTCCCGTCGCGGCGGGGCCCGGATCTTGCTATGCTTTCCCCTCCGTCGGGGCGTGGCGCAGTCTGGTAGCGCATCTGCTTTGGGAGCAGAGGGTCGCTGGTTCGAATCCAGTCGCCCCGACCAATAAGAAAGCCCAGACATCATTGGAAGTGACTTGTTGTATTCCGGCATATATTCGTCATGAAAATTAGGGGTTCCGGTAGGTCATCCTGCATCTATCCCGCGTCACGTTGACACAACCCGCTTGGTGTGGTCCGGCTGGGGGCTCCCACTGGGAATGGGTTCTTGGGAGGGCCGCCAGCCCACTCCATCACGGTGCCCCAGCAGTCTCCCCTTTCTACCGGGGATAAAATGCAGGACTGATTCCACCCAGTGGAGGGGTCATGGATGCTGAGTGTGTTTCCGGCAAGCCTGCGTGACCGCGTGGGCTGACGGCCGATAGGCTCGAGGGGTCGATGGAGGCCCCATGACCAAATCGAGGCAGGAACCCTCGCCAGAGCAGTTGGACCCTCTTCGCGGGCAGATCCGTGAATGGCGGCAGGCCCGGAAGGGTGGTGATCCTATGCCTGCTGAGTTGTGGAGTGCTGCCGCCGTTTTGGCGCAGAAATTCGGCGTCTGCAGGATTGCCCGGGCTTTGCCCCTCGATTACACCTCCTTGCGCAAGCGGACTGAGAAGGCATCTGAGACCGGCCTAGTGAAGCCCACTTTCGTTCAATTGCCGGTGACCCTGGCTTCGGCGCCGCCGCCCACCACCATCGAGATCGCCGCCCGGGACGGCTCGCGGATGGTCATCCATCTGGAGGCTGGGCGCGGCATGGAGGCCGCCGGCATCGTGGCCGCCTTCCTTGGAGGCCGGGGTTGATCCAGATCACCCCTCAGATGCGGATTCTGGTAGCCGTGGAACCCGTGGATTTTCGGCGCGGCATCGATGGCCTGGCTCAGGCTTGCCGGGAAACCCTGGCGGCGGATCCTTTCTCCGGTACGGTGTTCGTGTTCCGTGGCCGGACAGGCACCTCGATCAAGCTGCTCACGTTCGACGGCCAGGGCTACTGGCTCTGCCAGAAGTAGCTGGCTTCACACTGCACCTCCTTCCATTACAGTCGAAGGTTTTGGTTCTTCCCCCGCTTGGGGGACCGAGGTTCGATTTGAGAGCCGGTCCCAGCGGCTGCAGTGCTTGGCTGGCATGGAAGGCGGCAACTCGTAAAGGTACGCGTGTCCATTGTAGGCATGCCTTGTGATGAGGCCATTCCCCGCCCAGGAAACGACTGTGGCCTCATGGATACCGAGGCGGGTTGCAGCTTCCGTTTTGGTCAGCATGCCGCGGTCGCGAAGCCGGTCGTGGCGTGAGCGCAGCGCGTAAGTGAGGGCGAGGTAGGCTACTCTCAGCGCGGTGAACCTCGTTTGGCCGCGTCCCGGTCGAGCCGATCCGCCGGGACGAAGCCCCTGCTGGTTGAGGATATCGGCAACCTCGGCATAGATGTGGTCATCAAGGAGCTTATCAACGAGCTGGACGGTCATGGGAGGCGTTTTAATTTGCTGGGCGGATGATTTGGGGTTGAGGGTCGTCAGCGTTTCCGTTTTGCCACCCTTGAAACGAAGGTGAATCCTGGTGATGCCTTCTGCCGGCAATTTGATCAGTGAAGCGTCCTCGATGATGAGGGCGAGTAGCCGTTTGTGCTCCCGGTTGGGTGTGGCGGGATCATTCCAGAGCTTCTTAAAGTCCGTGGTCATCGTAACCAGCCTCTGACGAATCGCATCATCAAGTACGAATTGGTCCTGTTGGCGGGCCCGCTCCCGTTCTTCTCGTGCTTGCGCCAGCGTTTGCAGTTTGTCGTTCCATTCCGCCTCGAGGGTGTTGGCGACCAGGCGATTGCCCGGATCGACCAACATGAATCGACGTTGCGCCAGATCAGCTTCGAACTGCGCACGCTCGATGGCGCGGCAGCGTAGCCGATCAGCCTCTTCCTGGCGGGCTTCGATCTCCCGCCGGATCTCTAGTGCCAACTCTACGGCGGCCGGCGTCATCCTCTCGGCGATTAGGGCCGCTATGGCCTCGTCGACAGGGCGTCCGGCGATGGACTGACAGTTCCGATCACCGAGAGAGCCGTGTGCTTGGTCGCAGACATACCAAGCCTCGAGCTTGCCCCGCGTTGAACGATAGGTGACGCGGAAATGTCTGCCGCAACGGCCGCATACGGCACGGCCCTGGAGCAGCGCCGCGCCTTCCCGTGGTGGCGATGCCCGTGCCAGCTCATAACCCCGGCCATTAGACGCGAGCAGCTTAAGGTTTTGCTGATATTGCTCCCAGCTGATGTAGCCGGGGTGAGCGTTTGGGATGCACGCCAGCCACTCTCCACAATCGCGTTTTCTCACGATCTCTTTCTTTCCAACTGCATTTCGCCGGTAGCGTCTACGTCCATACACGTACGCACCTGCAAATCGGGGGTTGCTCAACACGCGAATGGCGGCCGAGGCGGTCAGCGGCCGGAACACCGTGAAGTTGCCAGTGCGCCGGGACGGAAAACCAAGGCCCTCCCGCCGGAACACCTTCACAACCTGGCACGCCGAACCGACCCGCGAGAAGGTCTCAAAGAAGTGGGCGATGGTGTCCCGGATTTGCATGTCGGGATCCAATGCCACATTGCCGATCTCATCGTAAACGAAGCCCGTGGGCAGCGGACAACGGTACTCACCACGCCGCACTTTATTCAGGATTCCGCCGCGCAGCCTGGCTTTCAGAACGTGCAGTTCGGCTTCGCTCATAGCTCCCTTTAGGCCCAACAGGAGACGGTCGTTGAAGTCCGCCGGATCGTAAACACCATCCTCATCGAGGATCAGGGTATCGGCCAGCGCGCAGATTTCCAGTAGGCGATGCCAGTCCGCGTTGTTCCTCGCAAGGCGCGAGACCTCCAACCCCATGACGATGCCTGCGCGGCCCATGCTCACATCAGCCACCAGGTGCTGGAAGCCCTCACGCCAGACCGCCGATGCGCCCGACTCGCCTTGATCACTGTCCACCACGATGATCTGGTCATCGCGCCAGCCGAGCGCTACAGCCCGGCCGCGCAAGGCATATTGACGCTTCGTACTCTCCACGTTCTCCATAACCTGGCGCATGGACGATTGTCGAACATACAGGTAGGCGCCCCGCTCGAGATGATGTGGCAGCACTTTATGGGACTCGCTCATAGTGTCGCTCCTCGATGCTCGGCGTTCATGGCCAAGGCTGCAAAAATATGAACAACTGCTCTGGATCCTTCCGTGGTGGGAAAGCTCCACGACGCCTCACGCCTCGGCTGCGGCCCGCGAGGCATAGCCATCACCCGCGCCCATCCCCACATACCGCGACGGAGAAAAAGCTGGAACCCCAAACGGGCCTCGGACGGTAGCCCATGGCCGAGTGCGGCATTGCGGAGGGATTCGTATTCCGGAACAACGGCCTCCAGTCGCTCCGAACTGTTCCCACCATCGGGCGTCAGCGTGCCGTTTTTTTTACCGCAACCGCTCGCTCGATCGTCCTTGGGTGGATCTCGAGATCGAATTTCTCCCGAATCTGTTCGGCCAGTTGACGTGCGTGAATGGGTTCGCCCTCGACCTGTTTCTCCCGGATGAACTCGAGCACCGCGCCACGCACTTTGTGCGGGCCTTGCGGGCCACGCTTCCTGGGCACCAACCCGGCGATACCAGCTTCCTCGAAGCTGGCTTTGGTCTGGTAGTACGTCGGCCTCGACACGCCATATTCCTCCGTCGCATTGGCCACCGATGCATTCTCCACCGACACGCGGCGTAGCATCTGGTACTTGACCTGCACGATGTCGCGCGGATCGAAGAACGCGCCTTCGTTGAATTTCGGATCCTGGACCTTCCCGGGCGTCGGATTCAGCGTGCCCTCTTCGACGAGGACCTGGACCTTGGGATGCTTGCTGTCGCTTTTGGAGGGCACCACGATCTCCACGGATTGGTTTACCAATCGTTTCATTAATTATGCCGCTTATCCAACCCTCGTCAAGTGTTGAAACAGCCTTACCAATCAAAATTTCGATGCTATCATTGCTTATATGATTCTCATGCGGCGTATTTAGGTTTACATATGCGGCATAATTACCCTTACACATCATTCTTGCCCCTCCCGTAGATCGCGCCCGCTGAGCCGATCCACCAAGCGGGCAAGTTCCAGCAAATCCGCCACACGGAAAAGCGCCCGTTGCCTTCCAAGGACAATCTCGGGATCGGGGGCAACAACGTCCGTCCAATGCGGCCGAACTGAGCAAACCGTACCATCGCCGGCCACCAACAGCAGAATCGTCCCGTAGCGGCTGTACCGCTCGCCCACGCAGGTTAGCTGCTGCCCGCAGAGTGGATGAAAAGGATGCGTCACCCGCACAAGGCGTGTCCCTGCGGTCGGAATCCGTGCATTCTTTGGTGAGTTACAAACGCCTGTCCAAGGGCCGTTTCCGGTGGTGGCCGGGCAAGGCAGGAACGGCCTCCACAAAGCTCCTCGCCCACGAATTGCAGGTGCTGATCTGTGGGGGCGACCCTCGGGGCGCCAAGGTGCCCCCAGCCTGGCGTCCGCTTGGAGCCACCCCGGACAGGGCATCAATCTAAATAATTGTTATAATTCGATTTATATTCGCTTGTACAATTTTCGGATAGGCTCACATTTGGGTATATGAGCCAGAGCAAGCAGAACAAGAAGGCGGCACCGCCTCGCCAGCGTCCGGAACTGTGGTTCCGGGAGGTCTCCGCGGAGGTCCTTCGCGGTCACCTGGTCAAGCTCCGCGAGACCGCGGGCGAAGGCGAGATGTACACCGATTTCCGGATGCTCGTGGAAACCATGCTCGTTGTGCGCGACGAGGCGGGGCGGAGAGATGTCAGCCTTCAGCGTCTGAAATACTTGTTGTTCGGCCCGAAGTCCGAATCATTCGCAGCGGTTTGCAGGGAGGCCATGGCGAGCCAGGCTGCCCGCCCCAAGGAGAAGCGGGAGAAGCCGAAGGGGCATGGTCGCAACGGCGCGGACGACTACCCCAAGGCTAGGCGGGTCCCAGTGGCCCTGGAGGGGAATAAGAGCGGCGAGCCCTGTCCCCACTGCCCCAACGGCAAGGTCTATCCAATCAAGGATTCCTCGCCCCTGCTCCGTATCACCGGGGTGGCCCCGATCTCGGCGACCATCTACGAACTGGAGCGCCGGAGGTGCAACCTCTGCGGGCAGGTGTTCACAGCCCCAGTGCCGGCGGGCGTGGGAGAAGAGAAGTACGACGTCAGCGTGGCCGCCATGCTGGCCCTGCTTCGCTATGGGGCGGGGCTGCCCATGAACCGCCTCGAGCGCCTCCAATTGGCGTTCGGGATTCCCCTCCCGACCTCAACCCAGTGGGAGCTCCTGCTCAAGGCTGCGGACCTGCTCACCCCGGCCTATGCGGAGCTCACCCGCCAAGCCGCCCAGGGCGAGGTGCTGTTCAACGACGACACGGTCATGCGCATCCTGGAGAAGGCCCCCCTGGAGCGCAAGGCGACCTACACCAGCGCCATCCTCTCCCGGACCGGGGAGCAACGGATCGCCCTGTTCATCACCGGCCACCACCACGCCGGGGAGAACCTGGAGGCCGTCCTGAAGCACCGGGCCGAGGGTCTCACGGCCCCCATCCAGATGTGCGACGCCCTGGCCGCCAACACCGTGGGCGAGGCCGGGGAGTTGAACACCATCCTGGCCCATTGCCTGGCCCACGCACGCCGCCGGTTCGTGGAAGTGGAGAACACGTTCCCGGGGGAGGTCGAGCACCTGCTGGGCCAGTTGAAGGTGGTCTACCGGAATGACGCCCGGTGCAAGCGGGAGGGGATGGACCCCCAGGCTCGGCTGGCCTTCCACCAGCGCGAGAGCGGGTCGATCATGGCTGGCCTGGAGGTCTGGCTCAGGGACTTGATAGAGGGTGGGAAGGTGGAGCCCAACTCCGGCCTGGGCCAGGCCATCACCTACATGCGCAAGCACTGGAAGGAACTCACCCTGTTCCTGCGCGAGCCCGGCGCCCCATTGGACAATAACCTTTGCGAGGCCAGCTTGAAGCGGGCCATCATGCACCGGAAGAACTCCCTGTTCTACCGGTCGGCCACCGGAGCCCGGGCCGGGGACACGTTTATGAGCCTGATCCACTCGGCCGAATTGAACGGGGTCGAGCCGTTCGAGTATCTGATCGAGTTGCTGAAGCACGCGGAGGCGGTGGACCAGGATCCGGCCAGGTGGATGCCCTGGTCCTATCAGGCGGCAACGGCTTCGGGCTGATGGGGACCCAAATTTGGGCGGTTTGGCTTGAGTCGTGTGCGCTCAGGTGGGCCTGAAATTCGGATTTCAGCGAACGACGCTCAGATCAGACACCCGTACCGGAAACACACGGTATACGTCGACCATTCTTGAGCAGATCTACTGGTGATACTGGCATCCAACCGGACGTCAGCAACCTATCCGCCTGGTGCTTTCCCCGTGGCCGAACGCTTGGTGGCTAACCTTGGCAATCTAATGCAAGAACGGGACCACATGGTCTTCTCCGCCTCAAAGAAGGCGGGGAACCACCACGGCTCCCCATCTGTATGACCACTCGCACCGGGGTTTCCCCGAAATTGTGAGCCTTTCCCATTTTTGAGCCAGCCTAGAGTGAGCTTGTCGGCCTCTTAGCGCCCCGGCACCGATCTGGTCGGCGTCGGGAGCATGGGTTGAAATCAGCAGTATTAGCCTTACACGAAAGGGCTCGTCGGAAGGCCTTGCGCCCTCGTGGCGGAGCAATAACGGCCGAAGGCCGGCAGGGTCAGAGGGCGCTTTCTCCCTTGACGCTGCCGGCTTCCGGCCGACCCACCCTCACCGAAGGCGAAGGGCCGCGGGGCTGCCGTCGCGCGAACTGCAGGGGCGTCAGGTAGCCGATGGAACTGTGCGGGCGCTTGTGGTTGAAGCCTGGCGCTAGGCCGCGAGCTTCCCATGGACCTCTGCCATGCTTCGGAACAACTCCATGACCAATCCAACCCTTAGCGGCCTTTCAGCCTTTACGTAGGCATGATCCGTTAGTTCCCCACGGCTGGAGGCCATGCAACTGGTGGTGGAAGGCGTCACCAGAAAATGCCCACTTAGCGTCAAAACTTCTGCCCCCCCTGGACGCTAAGGAGAGGCCATGGAGCAAATCAATAAGACTCTAGGAGAGAACCTGCCTGGAGTCGAAATGCTGGATGAGAAGCAAATCGCCACGCTGTTCACGCTCCAGAAGCGGGGGTGGAGCATCAAAGCCATGTCCCGGGAACTGGGCTGGTCGCGGCATACCATCCGGGCTTGGCTCAAGCGGGGGCCCGATGTGCCCCGTCCCGTGGTCGGCAGGCCCAAAAAGCTATCCGATGAGGAAGCCTGGCTGCGGGAGCGGTTCAAGGCCGGGACCCGGAACGGCGATGTCCTCCGGCAGGAACTGGCGGAGAGGGGCGTTCACGTGGGAATCCGCACCGTGGAGCGGGCGGTGGAGGAGTATCGGCAGGAGATCCGTTGCGCCGAGGCCGCCACCCTGCGGTTCGAAACGGGCCCCGGCCAGCAGCTACAGATCGATTTCGGGGAAAAGTGGGTCACCGTGGCCGGTGCCCGAGTGAAGGTGTTCGTGTTCGTGGCCACCCTTGGCTATTCCCGCCGAACCTTCGCCCGAATCTATCCAGGAATGCGGCAGCAGCATTGGCTGGAGGGCCTTGAATCCGCACTCCAGCGCTACGGGGGAGCGACCGACGAGTGCTTGGTGGACAATGCGAAAGCCTTGGTCCTGGAGTGGAAGGACGACACGCCCCGGTTCCACCCAGAATTTGAGGCCTTTTGCCGGCATTGGGGCATGCGGCCCCGGGCCTGCCGTCCCTACCACCCCCGGACCAAGGGGAAGGTGGAGAACGGGGTGAAATACGTCAAAGCCAACGCCCTCGGCCGCCTCTCCTACGATTCCTGGGAGGCCCTCCATGCCCACATGGAGTGGTGGATGACCGAGATCGCGGATAAACGAGACCATGGGACCACCAGGGAGCGCCCCATCGACCGGTTTGAGCGCGAGAAAGGCGCCCTGACGCCCCTGGGCAGCCACGTCAGCTACCTGAAAGTCCGCAGGCTAAAGCGGATAGTCCGAGGCGACTGCCACGTGGAGCTGGACACCAACCGATATAGCGTGCCCTTCCACCTGGTAGGTCAGGAGGTCAACCTGGTGATTGTCGCCGGGGAAATGACGGTGTTCTGGCGCGGCGAGCCAGTGGCTGAACATACACTCCTGTCGGGCCGCTACGGGGAGGTCCAGGTGCCCAGCCATCTGGAAGGGCTGGTGCGGAAAACCTACAACCTGCCTGAGCCCCATGAACTGCAGCGCTCGCTCAGCCATTACGAAACCGCGGCGGGGGAGTGAACCATGGACGATCCGCAGATGGAGCGGGTGAACCGGCACCTGAGCCGGCTCAATCTCACGGCAACCCGGGACCAACTCGATGGCCTGCTCCAGCGGGCCTCGAAGGCGTCGGGGTCCTACCTGGACTTCCTGGACGACATCCTTGCCGAGGAGGTGAGCCGAAAGAACGAGAAGCGGAGCCGGATGATGGCGCAGATCGCGCACTTCCCGCTTAAACGAACCCTGGATGACTTCGACTTCACGCTCCAACCATCCATCGACCGCAAGCTGATCCACGAGCTTGAGGCTGGACGGTATATCGCCAATGGGGAAAACATCCTTCTCCTTGGCCCGCCAGGAGTGGGGAAAACGCATCTGGCCATCGGTCTCGGGAGGAGGGCGACCGACCAAGGCAACAGCTGCCTTTTTGTTCCTGCCATGGGACTGGTTGCCCAGCTCATGCAGTCCGAGGCGGATGGTAGGCTGGAGGAGCGTCTGGTGCACCTGGCGAAGCCTGCCGTCCTGGTCATAGACGAGGTCGGTTATCTCCCCTTCGAACGGCAGGCGGCCAATCTGCTGTTCCAGTTGGTGAACCGCCGCTACGAGCGGGGAAGCATCATCCTCACCAGCAACCAGCCCGTCGGGAACTGGGGCGAGGTTTTCGGGGACGTGGTCCTCGCCACCGCCGTCCTCGACCGGCTTCTCCACCACAGCCATGTCATCACGATCAAAGGCGATAGCTATAGGCTGCGGGAAAAGCGCATGGCCGGCATGTTCCGAAAGGGAGAACTGGTGAGCCTGCCTCCCTCAAACCAAGTTCGCGGCCCACCCCCGGGGGCGCTGCACGGGCATGGAAGGGCTTATGGATTTCCTGCTGGATTCCGCTGCGCGGAACGAGCTGCGCTCGCCCTCCAGGTCCACAGGAAACGCCCCTGCGGGGCGCCCTGCGGGTCCACAACCATTCCACACCCTGGCCTTCGGCTGGAAATCGCTGCGCGATTCCCACATCGCCCCCTTACCGGGTTATCAGCAGCAACTTGAGCAATTAATTGAATTCCAACACGGCGGCGCTGCGCTGGCCGCTCAATTTCCGGCTCTCGCCGGTCAACAGTTAACGAAGGGGGGGTGGGCAGAAGTTTTGACGCCGCTGTGGGTAAGAATTAAGACGCTTGACAGCGGGTCGAGAAACATCCCGAAACCGGCCTGGTGAAGCCCGCCTTCATCCAGCTGCCCGCGACCATGGCGCCGGCGGCACCGCCGCCCACCATCATCGAGATCTCGGCCCGTGACGGTGCGCGGATGCTCATCCACCTAGAGGCCGGGCGCAGCATGGAGGCTGCCAACATCGTGGCCGCTTTCCTGGGGAGCCGCGGTTGATCCAGATCACCCCGCAGATGCGGAAGTCCACCGGCTCCACCGCCACCAACACGCGCATGGGCGGAGCGATCTGGATCAACGCCCCCTCCCGAGGAATGACGACACCAGCCCGGCGAGGTCCAAGGGCGTTCCGGCCTCCAGGCGGACCCGCATCCGGGCGCCATCGGGTGCCGAGAGTTCGACCACCGACCCTGCACCCAACGGGTCGCTGAAATCCGGATCCTTCTGGGCCTGCCGCGCTGGAGCGGACGGGAGGGCCAGGATCGGTGGCAGTTCGACGAACCGGGTCAGTACCGGCGCGACTGGCCCGGAGGATTCGTTGACCCGCTTGCGCAGCCAGCCATAGTCCAGGCCGACCGCCCGTGAGATCCGGCAGACACCGAATCCCTTGGCCAGCCGGATCGCCGCTCCCCATAACGCGCCCGGCATCGGAACGGAGGGATTTGCCTTGGCCCGCCGCCAGTCCTGGATCTGCTGCTTCAACTGCTCTGCTTCCGCCGGCAACGGTGCCGTGCTCCTGACTGCCATCTGAGTCCCTCCCGAGACTCCCGACCCTATCGCCGGTCAGCAGGCCATTTCACGCACCCTCACCGGTGGGACACGGTTGAGCGGTGTGCGCTCAAGTGCGCCTAAAGCTTGGATTTCAGCAAACGACGCACAGATCAGGCAACAACCTGGGCTCGCCCTGCCGGTGCGGGATACCGACCAGATATTAGATAGGTTCCCGGAAAACTTCACCACGACTCACTTTTCCGGGTGATTCAAGGCCGACTAACTATGCGTAAACAAAGAATTTCTACTCGGGTTTAATTTTCGCTTTGCCGATGATGGGTGGTACCAAAAATCTATGGTTAAATCATTTATTTCCTGCAGATACCTCTTTACTATCTGATCTCATAGTTCACTTGCTCCCATTCCTCCAGTTATTGCTCCATTACAACGAAAAGGTATGGAGACATGTTGCTACCGGAGCCCCATTGGTTTTGCGAGAAGCCAAAAATCATGTACTTGCCATTGATCTGATTGATCATGAGTGTGAACGCGTGCTTCCCCGCATGGCTATCGGTCATGGTTCCAGCGAATTCTCCGGGAGCCACCTCGTTATCCAGGCTCAAGGTGGCCATAGAGTCGCCGCCAGGATCCGAGTCTTCCGTTCCATTCGCAAAATTCGTGTACTCACCAGCGGTGATAAGGCCGTCGCCTTTGGTGCGGGACCAGATGCCCTGAGTCTCATCTTGGAGCGTGATCCCGTCTGATTCGAAGGGCGGATGGGTCATAAAAACGAATCCCCTGAATTCCCTTCCCGACTGCAAAATGCCGGCACTACCGATCTTGGCCGCGGGTTGGAGCATACCGATGAGCCCACCATTCGTTCCCTGGTCCCCTATAAAAACGCCAGAAGGGGTCACCCCGAATGTTGTTCCATCGGCGGCAGTGGTGGTGATAACTCCGTTGTTGAACAAACCAGTGTAAGTAATGGTAGGCATGGGTGCTGTGCTGCCCAGAAGGTACGGGACTACGGATATGGTAAGAGCGCTCGCGCTTCCATTTGAAGTGGCGGTTCCAAAGGCTGGATCGGTGTCAACGGCCCATCCCAAATTGGCCACTTTGACCCAGTTATAGCTGGCGGGTGATGGGGAGTTGCCTTGCGCCGCTCCGATCACTAGCGCATCCTTGACCCCAGCTGGTTTCACGATAAGGGCCGTATTTGGAAATTCAACTGCGTATTCGATATTTCCAGCAATCACATTGCTATCGGTAGTAGTAGCGATCGTTAGCTTCAGGAATTTGCTAGATAGGGTGGCAACACTCCCGGTATAGGTACATCCCGCTCATCTTGTTCGTCGCGGAGAATGCGCCGTTGCCGCTTGAATCTTTGGTTATTGTCCAGGACCATGCATCACCTGGGCTCTGCGTGCCGTAGTATGAATTCGCGCCGTTACTCGCCGTGGGAGTTGTGCTGCTACTTCCTCCGCAGCTACTCATGATTGAAACCACTGATGCGATGAGGGGAAAGGGCAGGATACCCGTCAGGGCACGAACCGTCCGCTTCATGCTCACCTCCATATCTCAAGTTTTCCCAGATTGGCGAAAACATTCTGGTATTCATCCCGGAACGTGTCAACGATTTTGAGACATTGCGCTATGACGGCGCGGAATGGGAGGCCATCCTCACCTCTGACGCGCCTGCATTCTGTGGGTAGACCATGCACCGGTCCATCGCTTCCTGTGACACCTCTGCCTCCTGGCCTACGCACCCGAGCCAGGCTGATCGTTTTGGGCTGAGCCCCTGACCTGCAGTTGATCCGGGCATTGGGTTTAGAGGCCTTCTCGACTGCTGGCGGCAGTTCCGACGATGATGTTTGCTGGGGCGGCTGGATTTCCACGACCTTCTGGACAGGCATCGGGGAGTACCCTGCCTGAATCTGCCGACGCAGCGAATCCAATTGCTCTGGAGAGGGTTCCTTCCTCGCCTTCTTCATGGGGCCTCCAGCGATTCCACGAGGCTATCGGCCGTCAGGCTACCTGGTCACGCACGGTTGCCGAAAACTCAGTGCGCCGGGATAAACCGGCATGGAGGTGAGAATGAAAGAGTCTTACGCCGAGGGCCTAGCCAGCCACGGCGACCCCGAGTCATGCGTTCGGGCCTGCGAGGGTTCGGGCGAAGCGTTGACAGGGGCACACGCAAGCGGAGTATTGAGCCGCGAAATCAGGCACACCCAGGGGGCCGACGCCGTTGTGGGATCCGCGCGGGGGGTCCCGGGTAACCGGGATCCCTACCGCGACCGGAGAACGGGCCCGGAGGCCAGGCTCTAGATGGGTTCCCGCGGCTGCGGCTGGCTTCCCGCCATGGTGCCCAAACCGGCCTGGATCGTTCCCTTGGTGCCGTGCCTTCAAAATATGTTATTTGAGATTAATTATCAACTTGACTGTAGTATCTTCCCGGCTTGGCGTGTTCCGGAGCGGTTCTTGGAACCTCTGCCGCTGCGCCTAGAAAGTCCCTCGAGACGAAGGTTTTCTATCCGGAAGCCCGCCAGGAATAATACCTGGGTGGACTCCCATCCAGAGGCCCCCATGCAAATCACCATCCTTCGGCGCCGGCAGGATGGGCTTAAGGTTCGACCGCACCAATAAAGGACCCGGCCTTCAATATGGCTGGAGAGGACAGGCCTGGATGAAACCGGGAAACCAGGTCGCTTGTCGGCACTAGAACGTCCAGGTTGTATCGGCGGAGCGGCACGGTCGTGGTGCTGACCAGGGGATTCTCGGCGACATTTCCCGTTCCAGGGAGGGCGCTGTTCGGATAGAAAATCGAATTCGTCACTGAACCTGCTCCCATTAGTGCAGTTGTGTTGGCGATGAAGAGGGTCCGATCGATGGCCAGCGTGCCCGCCATCCCTTTGTTCTGGATCGCATAAGCAAAATTGGCATACGTGTCGTTGGTGATCACGACATTCATCAACACTCCCGAATCCATTTGGACGGCCCGCCAGTTGCCGACATAGCGGATCTTGGCTGTGGGGGAGACCCTGGTCCCGTCATCCCAGATATTGCCATTGAATATGTTGTGATCCGAATAGAGCGTCCCGGTGGGGCCTCCCGCCGAACTGTTCATGCCCATTTCCACACTGAGTGGAGTAATGGCTGCTTCAACGATGTTGCTGGAAACGTGAACAGTTGACTGATTCAGATGGCCCATTCGGATCGCCCCGCCAGCCCGGTACTCGGCCAGCTGGCCTAATTGCAGGCCCACCACCGGACGGAAGATGTTCCCCACGATGTGCAGGGTACCGGTGTCGTTGCCTACGGGCTGCCCGGAATAGGCGTAGGGACCATAGCTTGCTAGGTTCTGGCCGCAAATAATGCCAGACCCGGTGAACCCTTCAAGGATATTGTTTTGGACCGTATAGTCTCGGTTGCCTTCCTTGAATGAGATGTTTTGGTTGAACTGACCGTAGAAATAGTTTTGCAGCACTTGAGTGTGTACGGTTCCGTAAGCTTGAAACCCATAGTTCATCAACACAAATGTGTTATTAAAATCCCATTTCGTGTTCGTAGCATCGTCCACCAGCGTCGGCACCATCCCGGCCAGATAAGGGTCATGGAAATAGTTCCCATAAACAACTACATCGACGGCATCATACGCCATAATTCCAACACCACCGCTGCTTTCCATCTTGCAACCGCTGACCAGCACATTCCCCGTATGCATAACACGGATGGAACAATTTCCATACCAACTCACATCGAGGCCCTGAATGAAGGATCCGGCTGCATTGGAGCCTGTGACCGTGATCCCGTTGTCAGTGCCGTTGGTGGGTTGGGTGTACCCCTGCAATCTCGCACCCAGGGGATTCAATGCCATCAACCGGATCATTTTATTGATGGTTAAATGCACACCCGTCCAGGTCCCATCGGCGAGCGTGATAGTGTCCCCCGCATTTGCACTATTGATCGCCGCCTGAATATCACCCCCGGCGGCAACCAGATGGGTCACCCCTGTTTTAGCCCAAGTCGGCACTTTCACAGTGACCCGGCCCTGGACGTCCACGTTCAAGGCCAAGGTCGCCGGGCTCACGGCCACGGAACTGTGCCTGGGCGGTTCCAATGGCAGGAAGGGGCTTCTGGCGGTGGGAGGGCTTGCCGGGGTGCTGGTCCCACCCGCGGCAGCCTTGCCACAACCGGCGCAAACAAGCTCGGCACAAAGGGCTCCGATGGCAAGCACCCCGAGCACCCGGAGCTGGAATCTCTCTGCCGGCAAAAGCCCTCCGAACTGGCAGACGGATGGATGGACGACCTCTTTCCCAAGGAGAAGGTTACTTATCCTTGGTTAGGAATCTAAGCTTTATTTGCCTCCCCACTGCCGAGGGGGAATCCGACGGGCTTTCCATTCCCGTGCCTCGCTCCCAAGGTGGGTCGAAGCAGAAACGGTGGTCATGCTCGTTAAAGCTCGGTAAAGCGATCAGATCGTTGATTTTTTAAACAATCCAAATTGGTAATGGGCGAAGGGCAACGGTCATGCTCGGGGAACTTCAAATGCTTACAAAAAGTATACCTTTTACAATGAGACCTCGTAAGTATTCCTAGCACACTTCCTTATCAGTATAATGTACAATTTCTTTCTTCATAATCATACTTGATTCCCAACAAAAATGATTTAGTGTGTTACATCATGAGAACAAAAGTTTCCGCCGCCTCGACAACCTTGGCACGCCGGATCGGCTGCGGTCTTGTCAGCAGTGTCGGCCATAACCTCAGCTCTCAGACGAATTCGTTGTATCAGGCTGAATGCGGCCAAATTCTCCCCAAAAGATGCACAGTTTTCGGATGATCGGCCAGTTCTGGGACCCAGTTCGGGAATATTCCCTGCCATCAGGACGCCTTGGCTTCCTGTCACTTCAGGTTTGCTACCAGTGATGATGCGATGAATGAAGGTGCGAAGATGCCAGCAATCCCCACCTTGGCCGATGCACTTACGCTAGGTGACTTGCTGACGATCCTCTGGAGGGGCCGCTGGATCATCCTGGGCAGCTCCCTCCTGGCTCTTCTCCTCAGTTTCTACTACGTCTGGCGCGTCACCCCCATCTACCAGATGGGCGCCATGGTCCAGGTCGACGCCAAGCAGACCGGCCCAGGCCGCCCAGCCATGGAAGGCAAGATCGAAGGCTTGTTCGAGGCGAATAGCCAGGCCCAAGCAGAAGTCCTGCAGAGCAACCAAGTGCTGGGTCGGGTTGTACAGGCGCTGCATCTGGATCTGGCCATCACCCCGAAAACCAACTGGTTCTTCGGTCCTGCCTGGTACCGTGGGAAGAAGGACGCACCGAAGCTGGATGTGGAGACCTTCGATCTGCCCGAAACGGCCCGGGGCCATGTATTCTCCATCGAGGTGACGGGGAACGGGGCCTTCATCTGGAAGGAACCTGACGGCCAGGCCCTGGCGCAGAGCCAGGTGGGGAGCGGAATCCAGGCCACCTGGCAGGGGCAACCCATAGGACTGAAGGTGCGGAGTATCGTTGGCAAGCCCGGCCAGCGATTCTTCCTCCAGCGCCAGCAACCCCTGGAAGCAATCGAAGACCTTCGGAAAAGCTTGACGGTTACAGAGAAGGGCAAGGAATCCAACATCCTGGTCCTCACTTTCATGCATCCAGATCCCGCGCTGGGAGCGGAGATCCTGAACGCGATCCTGGATCAGTGCGATCGCGCGAACATCGAGAGAAAGACCGGAGAGGGTTCCAAGACTCTGGCGCTCCTCCAGTCGGAGCTGTCCCAGGCGCGAGCGGATCTGCTCAAGGCTGAAGAGCGTCTTAATCAATTCCGTGCCAACGGCCGCTCCGGGGACCTTGGCGAAGAAGGCAGGCTGGTCATTCAGCGCCGTGTTGACCTCGAAAAGGAGGTGCTCGCCCTCAACCAGAAAAAGGCCGAGCTGCTCCGCACCTATACAGAGCAGGCGGACGTGGTGAGCACTGTCAATCAGCAAATAGCCAAACTCCAGGAAGAGGGGAGGCGTCTGGACACTCAGGGGAAGAGCCTGCCCCACGACCAGCAGGAAGTTTTGCGTTTGACACAGGATGTCCAGGTGAAACAGGAACTCTACAACTCCCTGATGAACCTGGAGGCCGTCAATTTCCAGCAGATCCAGATGGCCAAGAGTGGCGACATCGGGGATGTGCGGATTCTGGATCATGCCATGCCCAGTCTGCGCCCGGTAAAACCAGTCAAGGCGATGGTGATCGGGATTGGAACCGTCCTGGGCGCCCTGACGGGTATCGGCATCATCATGTTGAGTCGTTCCCTGCGCCCGCCTAAGTTGGAGGATCCCCAGGTCCTGGAGACCCAGTTCCAGCTTCCGGTCCTGGTCACTATTCCGCACAGCAGCAATCAGTCAGATCTGGCCCGGCGGTTCAGTAGACGCAAAATGGGCGAGGAGATCAACCTGCTCGCCAGCGCCTTTCCGCTGGATATTGCCGTGGAAAGCCTGCGGAGCCTCCGCATCGGCATTCAATTCACCATACTTGATTCACCCCACCGAAGCATCCTGTTCGCCGGGGCCTCACCGGAAATCGGCAAATCCTTCGTGAGCGCAAATTTCGCTCTCGTACTGGCCCAGGACGGCGCTCGAGTGCTCGTCATCGATGGTGACATGCGCCAGGGGAAGCTCCACCGTCTCTTCGGTGCCATGAATCGGCGCAATGGGCTCTCCGAAATCCTGCTAGGCACCTTGGCCTGGCGGGAAGCGCTGCACCACACTCAAGGCCTGGACCTGATCGGAACGGGCATCCTGCCTCCCAACCCCGCAAAACTCCTGCACGGCGAACGCTTCGGCCTGTTCATGGCTGAAGTATGCGCGGCCTACGATTTCGTCATCATTGATGCCCCACCCATCTTGGCGGTCACGGATGCAGCCATCATCGCCCCCCATGTGGGCGCCGTGGTCCTGGTGGTCAAAGATGGCCAGCACCCGGTCGGCGAGATCCGGGCCGCCCTTCGTTGCCTGGAGATCGCAGGAGCCCAGGCCAAAGGCTTCGTGTTCAATGACTTCAACCCACGGGGCGCCCCGTTGGGGTACCGCCGTTACGCCTACCACTACACCTATCAGACCTAGCCCTTCTCTTCCCGGATAGTAACTGTATGGAGGTGTTCTATGAGAACCATAGCCCTGGTTGGATGTGGCCGTATCTCAGAACGCCACCTGAAGGTGATCGCCATGATCCCGGAACTGAAGCTGGTGGGGGTCTGTGATTGTCTGGAAGACAGGGCCCTTGCCGCGGCAAAGGCCGCTGGCGTGCCGGCCTTTGGCGAGGCCGTGGAGATGGCGAAGGTCCTCAAGCCCGACATCATCTCGATCCTCACCGATTCCGGCTTGCACGCCCATCTGGGATGCCTCCTCGCACCCCATGTCCCGGTATTGGTGGTGGAAAAGCCCATGGCTCTCAGCCTGGAAGACGCGGATCGGCTTATCGAGACCTGCGAGCAGCACGGCACCAAACTTTTCGTGGTGAAGCAGAATCGCTTCAACCCGCCCATCGTTGCCCTCAAGAAGGCGGTGGAGGAAGGGCGTTTCGGGAAGATGGTCCTGGGCACGGTTCGCATCCGGTGGTCCCGGAACCAGGCCTACTACGATTCGGCCGCCTGGCGAGGTACCTGGAAGCAGGATGGCGGCGTACTCACCAACCAGGCCAGCCATCACATCGATCTGCTGCAGTGGCTGCTGGGCCCGGTGGATAGTGTGAAAGCCTATGTTTCCACACGGCTCGTGGATATCGAGGCCGACGACACCGGAGTGGCGGTGCTGAGGTTCAAGTCGGGGGCCCTGGGAGTCGTGGAGGCCACCACCGCCACCCGCCCCAAGGACTTGGAGGGCAGCCTTTCTTTGCTGGGCGAGAAGGCCTCCGTGGTCATCGGCGGGTTCTCGGTGAACTTGCCGGTCACCTGGAACTTCGCAGAGCCCAGGCCCGAGGATGATGAGATCACCAGCCTCATCACCAATCCTCCGAATGTCTATGGTTTTGGCCACCTGCCTTACTACCGGCATGTGCTGGAGTCTCTCGATACCGGACGCTACTCGATGCTGGCGGGCCTGGAAGGCCGCAAGTCGGTGGAGATCATCAATGCTCTTTACGAATCTGCCTTCATGGGACGGGAAGTGCACATCCATTACGTGCCCGAAGGCGTTCCCCTCGGCCACTGACCCCCGCCCCAGCCCAAAGTCGACCATGGCAACCGGTATGGAATGCCGCGAAATCCAGCGAAGGGCTTCACGCTGGACCCATCAAACCCAGTACGGCTCCAGGAACTCACATGGACAAGCCTGCATTTGTGCACCCGACCGCGGTCGTGGATGAAGGCGCCCAACTGGGCGAGAACACAAAGGTCTGGCACTTCTGCCATGTCTATCCCAAGGCCGTGATCGGCCGGAACACCATCCTGGGCCAGAACGTGATGGTGGCCAATCGCGTCACCATCGGTGATTTCTGCAAGATCCAGAACAATGTGAGTCTCTACGAGGGCGTGATCCTGGAAGACTACGTTTTCTGTGGGCCCAGCATGGTCTTCACGAACGTGACCACGCCCCGCTGCCTGTTTCCCAGGTGCACCAGCGAGGACTACGCCACCACACTCGTCAAGCGCGGCGCCTCCATCGGCGCCAACGCCACCATCGTGTGCGGCGTCACCCTGCACCAAGGCGCCTTCGTTGCCGCCGGTGCGGTGGTGACGAAGGATGTGCCTCCCTATGCCATGGTGGCTGGCGTCCCCGCCCGCATCATCGGCTATATGTGCGAACGGGGCGAACGCCTTGCCTTCAACGCCGAAGGCAAGGCCACCACCAGCTATGGCCAACGCTACGTGAAGGACTCCGGGGGTTGGGTGCACAAGGAGGAAGCATGAGCACTGCGCCGAAGATCCCCATCCTCGATCTGCAGCCCCAGATCGAAGCCCATTGGGACGAGTTCAACACCGCCTTCCAGCGAGTGCTTAGAAGCGGGCACTTCATCCTGGGACCCGAGGAACAAGCCTTCGAAAAGGAGGCCGCCGCCTTTCTGGGCGCCAGGCATGCCGTCGGGATCAACTCCGGAACCGATGCCCTCGTCATCGCCCTCCGTGCCCTGGGCATCGGCCCTGGCGATGAGGTGATCACCACGCCATTCACCTTCTTCGCCACAGCGGAGGCGATCAGCCAAGTGGGGGCCACACCGGTCTTCGTGGACATTGACAGGGACAGCTTCAATCTGGACCCGGATCTCGTGGAGCGGGCCATCACTCCCCGGACCAAGGCCATGATACCCGTGCATCTCTTTGGCCGCCCCTGTGACATGGACCGGCTGATGGGGCTGGCCGGGACCTATGGCCTGCGTGTCGTCGAGGACTGCGCCCAGTCCTTTGGAGCCACCTGGAACGGGCGAAAGGTGGGAACTCTCGGGGCCTTCGGATGTTTCAGCTTCTTCCCCACCAAGAACCTGAGCGCCTTCGGTGATGGCGGGCTGCTGACCACCGAGGACGATACCCTGGCGGCCGAGGCCCGGATGTTGCGCGCCCACGGCAGCCGGAAAAAGTACTACAACGAGACCGTGGGCTACAATTCCCGCCTGGATGAGCTCCAGGCGTCGATGCTGCGGATCAAACTGCCCCACCTCGACCGCTGGAACGCCCAGCGCCGCGGAGTGGCAGCGCAGTACCACAAGATCTTCGGGGACCAGGCCAGTCTCGTGCTCCCGGAGATCGTGGAAGGGCACATTTTCCACCAGTTCACCATCCGGGTGCAGGACGGCCGACGGGACCAACTCCAGGCCGCCCTGGCCGAAGCCGGTGTCCAGACCATGATCTACTACCCGGTGCCTGTCCACCGCCTGAAGATTTATCAGGAAAGCCATAGGGTGACCTCTTGCCCCGTTGCCGAGCGGGCGGCGAAGGAAGGTCCTGAGCCTGCCCATCTGGCCGGAATTCGACCCCACATCGACGCTGGCTCACATCATACGGGCCGGGATTTTTTTATGAAGGGCTTCCGTCTGGCAGATGGGTTGGGTCGGTACCTCCCCGAAGCCGGCATCAGCCGAAAAGTCGTGGTCGTCGCTTCAGGCGCTGCAGGAGGGCAGGTCGTGGCGGTACTGGCGACCCCTCTGCTGACCCGGCTCTACTCGCCGAGTGACTTCGGTGTCCTGGGGTTGTACCTGTCCGTGGTGGGAATTACCTCCGTGGTTTCCACGTTATGCTATGAGAAAGCCATACCCATCGCTCCGACTGGGGAGGATGCGAGGTCCCTTCTGGTCCTCTCCTTGGTCGCCGTCCTGTGCGTCAGCCTGCTCGTGGTTCTCGCTGGGCTTCTGCTGCCGAGAACGCTGGCCCGCTTCCCGACCATCGATCGCGTCCGCCCCTATTTCTGGGTACTGCTGGTGGGATTGATTGGGTTGGGCTTCCATCAGGCGCTTTCGATGTGGGGAATCCGTCAAGGGGCCTACAGCGTATTGGCTCGGGCCAAGTTCGCCCAGGGAGCGGGAGCCACGATCCTCCAAGTTGGGCTGGGCCTGCTGAAGGGAGGCCCCTTGACCCTTCTTTCCGGGGATGCCCTGGGACGGCTCCTGGGCTCCGGATCCCTCCTGGTCCTTGGACAGGTCTACCGGGACCTCGGCTCGGCCGTCTGTCAATGGCGCCATCATCTTCTGACTGCTTGGAAATACCGCCGGTTTCCAGGTTTTGGATTGGGTTCAAGCCTGATCAATGCTGCCGGTGGTCCGGGGATCATCTTCATCGTGGCCATGCTCTTCGACCCTTGGCAAACGGGGCTGTTTGTCTTTGCGGATCGTATGATCAACATCCCCATCGCGCTGATAGGGAGGGCCGCCTCCCAGGTGTTCATCGGGGAGATCTCCCAGGTCATCAAGGGGAGGCCTGAGGCATTCCAGAGCCACTACCGATTGGCGCTGGGCAAATTGAACGTGTTCGGGGTCATCCTCGCCATTGCCCTCCTGGTTCTATCCCCCCTGTTGGTCGCGCCGATCTTTGGGGAAAGGTGGCGTGAGGCGGGACTCCTCATGGCCATCCTGGCCCCCGCGGCCTGGGTTCAGTTTGTCGCTTATCCGGTGTCTGAATGCCCGGTCCTACTGGGGCGACTTGACCTCCAGTTGGCCTGGAACGCTGGGCGACTGGTGCTGGTATATTTGGCCCTTTGGATTCCGAGACGATGGGGAGCGGGCCTGCTCTCGGTGACCGCGTTCTACAGTGCCGCGGTGACCATCTCCTATGTCGCATTGCTCTTCATGATCGCGCAGGCCAAGCCCAGCCCATTGGACCGGACAGAGGCATGCCCATGATTTCTCCTCGCCCGTCTTTCGTACAAGAACATATTTTTTTCGTGGTCATTGCCGCGTTCTTGCATGCAGGCCCCATGAAGGCCGATCCTCGCCTTGCGTGGCTGCGGGTTGACCTGACGTTAATCTGTGCCGCCTTGCTGGCGGTCATGCTCGTAGCCTCCCTGGTGCGGGATGCCCTCCGGATAGCTGGTGACCAAATCCTGTGGAGCCTTTGCTTCCTCGGCCTCATGTTGCCGGGAGTCCTGTTGGCCCCCGTCAGCGCCTATGCCAAAGAGAAATCTCTTTTCCTGGTCACCCTCACCCTTTTGGCCTTCATGGCGGGCTTGGTGGCGGGTCAGCGGTCCAGGGGTCTAGAACGCCTGGTCATGTGGCTGGTGATGTTCAGTCTCCTGATCACGGGCGACGCCCTCTTGAAGGTCGCTACGGGTGCAGCCACCCTTGAGCGCGTATCAGGGTTCAGCGGAACGACCATCACCCTCGGCAGGGCTGCCGGACTTGTCTTCCTGGTGGAAGCGGCGCAATTCCTGCTCTGGCCGGGGAGGGTCCGGAGGCAATGGCTCAATCTGGCCCTTGCCACCCCTGCCGCGGCAGGGGTGTTGTTTTCCGGGTCCAAGGGCCCCCTGCTCTCGGCTCTGCTGGCCTTGGTGGTAGTACTCCTGATCGTGGGGCGACCACAGGCTTTCCTGAGGCTGGGGCTTCTCGGGGGGATTGTGGGGCTGGGCTTGGTGTTCGCTTGGTCGCTCATACCTTCAGAATCCTTGGGCCGGATGACGACCTTTTTCTCCGGGCAGTTCGGGGACTCCGAAACGACCCGCTGGCTGGCACTAAAGAAGGCTCTGCCTTTGATCGCTACTCATCCATTGGGAATCGGCTGGGGTGGCTTTGCCGGTCAGTTATTCGAGTGGGCCCAGGATGGACGGCAGTATGTCCACAATCTGGTGGTGGAACTCTTCCTTGAGGGGGGCTGGGTCACTGGCACGGGATTCATCCTCCTGGCGGTGCGGAGTTGGATCTCGATGCGTGAACGCGCTAGACGGGACGAAAGGATTCTATGGGCTGGGCTCATGCTCTACACCCTGTTCAACGCGCTGGTGAGTGGAGACGTCAACGACAATCGTATGTTCTTCGTTCTCCTGGGGTTTGGCCTCGGATGCCAGGCGTTTGGTCAAAGGCTCGGATCGCCGGCTGAACTCCCCGCGGGGGTGACGCTTCTTGTTTCTCAGAGTGGCCCGTGCGAATCATCCATTTGACCTCAGCCCATCCACGTGGGGATGCTCGGATTTTCCAAAAGGAGTGCTGTTCTCTCGCGAAGTGCGGCCATGACGTGCACCTTCTCGTGGCCGACGGCCTCGGGGAAGGTGAGCAACACGGTGTATGGATCCACGATGTTGGGAAGCCGGGGAGGAACCGGCTGTCCCGCATGCTCCTGGCCACCTGGCGCCTTTGGAAGAAGGCCAAGGCCCTCCGTCCCGACCTGGTTCACATCCATGATCCTGAATTACTGCTACTGCTTCTAACCCTTCGCTCCAGAAGCATCCGGGTGGTGTACGATGCCCACGAGGACTTGCCACGCCAAGTCCTCAGCAAGCCCTGGATCCCACTCTGGCTGCGTCCATCCGTATCGAGGACAGTCGAGGTCATGGAAAACCACATTGCCCGGCGCCTGGATGCCGTCGTGGTTCCCACGACCCTGATCCGCCAGCGCTTCGAAGCCCTGGGGGTGCGCGTGGCTGAGGTCCGGAACTACCCCAGGCTGGAGCACTTCGGAGAACCCGGCCCCTGGGAGACACGGTCTGCGGAAATTTGCTACGTGGGGGCCTTCAGCCGTGCCCGTGGCCTGGTGCCCTTGGTCCGCGCCATGGAGGCCTTGGACGTGCCCCTGAACCTGGCCGGGGTCTGGAACGAGGACGACCTTCGTGAAGAACTGCGGTCGCTTCCTGGCTGGGTGCGGGTACGGGAGTTTGGGGTGCTTGACCAGAGCGGCGTGGCCGGGCTGTTGGGCCGATGCAAGATCGGCATGGTCACTTTGTTGCCGGTAACGAACTACCTCCAAGCGCTTCCTGTGAAACTCTTCGAGTACATGGCTGCCGGTTTGCCCGTGGTTGCCTCCGACTTCCCGCTGTGGCGGGAGATCGTGGAATCCGCGGGTTGCGGGTTCCTTGTGGACCCGGAAGACCCTCAGGCGATCCGCGCAGCCGTCCAATACCTTCTGACCCATGATGAAGAGGCAAGAACCATGGGGGAACGCGGGCGATCCGCGGTGCTGGCGCGCTACCACTGGTCAACCCAGAGCCAGATTCTTGCCAACCTGGTCAAGGGCTTCGAGGAGGCCTGAATGAGAACCGCTCAGGGCAGTATAGGTGGAGCGGATCCGCCAATTGGCCAATCGGCCTCGGATGAGCAAACTCCCATTCGCCTGACCATCCAGATGCCCCCCACGTGCCAGAGCGAGCGTCGACACGTTCTGAAGGAGCTATTATCGGATATCCATGCAGTCGATTGGGTGGACGAGATCGCCACCGGCCAAAATACTGTCATCAAGGATGCCAGTGGGAAGCACCTGCTATTCAGGGAGGGGATTTTTCAACAAAGGCCCATGGAACTCTGGCGCCACTTTCGCAGACCTGCTTGCCGCATTCCACAGGTTCTCCTGCAAGATGACGAATTGGAGAAAGCAACAGGCTACCCGGATCTTCCTGTACTCTTCGGCAATACTGAGGGGCCGCCTATCCGGTGTATCGCTCCTGAATCCATTGAGATTTCAGCCGACTTGCTTGGTGGGGCTTTCTGGCTGCTGGCTCGAGTTGAAGAAATGGATGAGGGATTGGCCGACCCTCATGGTCGATTTCCGCCCGGCAAGATGTGGCTCGTGGAGTCCGGTCTTGTGCTTCGTGCCGTTGTCGACGAGTATCGTTCAATAGTAAATTGTTGTTTGTCCAGGCTATGGCCAAATTTGAAGATCACCATCCCGGATTACCAATTACAGCTATCCCATGATATGGATCACCCGACCTCCCGCTCCCTGGGATTCAATGGATTCGTCCGCCAGGTCGGGAGAGATATCCTGCGCCGGAAGGCTCCATGGGTTGCAATCCGACGGTTGCTCTCGGGCCTTGGGTTGCCCAACTCGGAATCCATCGATCCTGGTTCCGGTATGACCTTCCTCCTGGCAACTGCGGAACGAATAGGCCTCCACCCCCGCTTTTATTGGATGGTCCAAGAAGGTGCTGCGCCCCTGGATGGACGCTATCCCTTGGCCAGTGGCCCGGCTCTTCGGATGCTGCATAGGGCGGTGAACGCAGGTCATCCAATCGGTATTCATCCAGGCTATTATACTTACAAAAATTTTAGCCTGCTTGCGAGGCAGATTGAATCCTTTTCCAGGATCTTGGATGGAATCGGGGCGTCGACGTTTCAATTAGCAGGGCGGCAACACTATCTACGTTGGCGACCGGAAACCTGGTCACATTACTGTCGCGCCGGGATCACCAGGGATGGAAGCCTTGGCTTTTCTGATCGGGTAGGGTTCAGGTGCGGTACTGCCCGACCCTATCATGCTTTCGATCTGGAACGGCACGAGTCCCTGCCACTGATCGTGGAGCCGCTACACGTCATGGACACCGTAATCTGCAGGGAGGACTTCAGGGGGTGGGATCCGAAAGTCCACGCAGACCTCATGACCATGTACAGGGCGGTGCAGCGCTTTGGAGGCAATCTTTCGATTCTATGGCACAATAACTTGTTATCAACAGAGCTCGAAAAGATGTTAATGGTAAACCTCATGTTTTCTGTTAAGTCGGGAGGCTAAGAGAGCGTATGGCATTCGCATGGCTGTACCGCCTTCAAAAACGCCCCGTCCCGTACTATGCGAATTATGGGCTGGCCAAAATCGTATGGATACCCATTCGCAAATTCATCAATGTCGTGGTGATCCCTGTGATCCCATTCAATTGGATCCGAATCATGCTGTACCGGATGATCGGTTTCAGGATCGGGAGAAACGTCACGATCGGCATGCGATGCTACATGGACGATTTGGAACCGCGACGGACCGTCATTGGCCACGGTGTGACTATTTCCTATGGTTGTTATTTTGCCCTTCACGGGAAGGGGCAGGACCGAACCCACATCGTAATAAAGAACAATGCCTATGTGGGTCTTCGTGCTGTGATCCTCGGAGGCAAGCGCGGAGTGAGGATCGGACGGGGGGCCACCATCGGCGCAGCCTCCTTGGTCATTCGTTCCGTTCCCGATGGCCAAACAGCCGTCGGTGTCCCTGCAAGAGTCATCAATGACGGCTCCAGGAGGACGGGTTGAGAAGCTTGCTGCCCCCGTGCCAACAATGGTGAGACAGAAATTCTTCACTCGTCTCAGCTGTGATGGGCGTGGAAGGAATGGGAATGTCGGAGTGGCCTGCCTCCTTGGCTGGGCTCCCTTCAGGATGCCCTCCAAAGCGTTGAACTAAAATCTCGATTGGTTCTCAGAATAAGAAAATTAAATTAAATCAATTTTATTTTGCCATTGCCATTTCACTCGAAAAGGTACAAACCCGCACTGTTCCTTGAAAAAACGAAGCCCTTTGGTTGCACCAATAAACGTGTCGTACATCAAAAATTTAATTTGGGGATGGTCGGAAATCAATATTTTTACCAATTCACTGAGTAATAAATACATAATACCATCATTCAAAAACTGTTTGTGGCCAATAATACGAGAAAGAACACACACCTCCCCACGCAGCAGAGGATTGAGATAAGCTCTCAAATGATTTTCTTTATCAAATACGCCAAGTATGTCTGGATATTGGGTAAGGTAGCCGTTGACTGCCACATCATCTACATAATCGTTAGACATTAATCGTCCACATCTCTGCTCTGCTGAGCGGTTGATCAAAATAACATCATCCCGGTGATCGAGGCTTTTGAACCGCTTTACCACGTACCCCAATTTCAGAGCGCGAGTTCTTGCATGTCGCAAGTTATTCATTCGGGAACCTTTGAGATAGGTTTCAAACTGACCTGGAAGCTCGATGAGTGCGACGCCGATGGTTTTGTTGGGAATTATTTTGTAGGTGGGATGGCGTTTGGTGAATAGTTTGAAATCCGCATAGGCCATTGGCGGCCCATACATTTTGATGGTCCTTCGTTCATAAGATCGAATCTCGCGGATGATTCTTACAAGGTCTTTTAATCCATATTTCAGGTGAGTTCTCTTCCAGCGATGGTGAAGTCCTTCAAGCAATCGTCGAATGTCTATTTGCAACCTATTCAGCGGGGCGCGTTGCCATTGCCTCGGGTGGACGAGGACCAAAATGACCGGCTTGAGCGCCTTGATAGCCTCGATAGGCGAGGATGGCTGCCAAAGATCAGAGTGCATCCGGTCTGCGGCGCGGAAACTCAGGCGCCCGGCCAACAACTCGTCATAGGCCTCGAGGCGGATTCCGCCTGCGACACGCAGGTCTTCGTTCATCAGGACCGTGTTTTCTACGCCGATGGCGCGGTTGGCCCAATCGCCATGTGAAGCAACGGTATGCACCTTGTCACCAAGGATGAATTCGAATTCTTTCAGGTTCCGGAGAAACAATTCCCTGGTGGCATTCAGCTGCGGAAGCACCTCCTCCCGGCTGCGGATTCCCATGGCCTTGATTTGGCCGGAAAGCTCTTCATAGTGATAGCCCACCTCGCTTCCAAACGAAAGGATCTCGCGCATCAGACCTTGATCTGCAGTGCAGCGGCGGAAATAGTAGGTGCTGCGTACCCCAAGTTCCTTCTCGATGGAGAACATGGTGCGGGCGATCGCTACGTCGGAATCGATATCGTGGCGCAGGAAAAACAGCGGCCTTTCTCCTGCGGTCGCGAGGGCGCCTTCGGCATCCTGGTGCCGTACGAATTGATAACCATGGTCCTTGGCCACCGAAAGGAAATCCCGGTATTCTTCCCATCGGCCGGACATCCAGTAGTCGTTATAGATTCGTCTTATAAGGTTCACATTGTCCTCCAGAAATACTTTTGCGGCGATGACCAGGCCGAAATGGCCGGCACGATGCCCCGGAACATCTGCCGCCCGGCCTGACCCCGTAGCCGACGAGGAAACACCCGCGGCTCCGCCTGCGATCGAGGAATTCCTGGTGTTCCGGAGGCAGGCACGGGGCGGTTCTGGGCCATAGCCAGAGGTAATGGATCCCGTCGATGTCCTCACGGGTGACGGCACCTCGTACCTCCGGATTGGTATGGCGCGTGTGGGCAAAGGACGCGGCAACGATGGTCACCGAGTGGCCGGACTTCACCCATTCCCGTGCCACGTAGTGGGGTTGGTACTCCATGCCAGGGCAGGGGGACCCTGGATAATGGTCGATGTGGAAGAGGATGTTCATTCCGGAAAATCTCTGTAATGTTCGAGGGGTGGCACACTTTATCAATATCTCCTATCTCCGGGAAGTGGAAATGGCGCTCGCCCGGATCGTTTGATTTGAAGTTTCATAATCAGTCGGCCCTCATCAACTTCGGCCAGGAGCTGGTTCGTCCGCCCGGCTCAAGGCCGTGGCGCATCCCACCGACGCCCGGCTCTACCGCAAAGTCCACCAGGCCATGCTCCGCCTCGCCAGGAAGGAGGGGACCGTCCTGCGCCAGAGCTACCGAAAGCTGATGGACAGGGCCTACCGCAAGCGCGCCGGGCACGCCAAGGCCAACCAGGAACCGGCTGTCCCCGGCCGGGGTCGGGCTGGGTCGGAACCAGGCCTTCCCCGTCCCAGTGGAATGAGTCACGGCAAGGTCCGGAACCCTGGTCGCTGTGAAGACGGCAACATGGTGCAACCTCCTGGGGGGCGAGCGCTGCCGGGGGAGTTACTTCCGCGCCATGATCAAGCCGCAGTCCGGGCATGTCCGGTCCCGGTCACCGGCCAGGAGGAGAGCCTGGGGCTCCTCGCCCCCGTTGGGAGCGGACCTTCGTCAAAGGTCCGGAATGGCCTTGTCACCGAGGAGGGCCTTGGCCTTGTCCATCGATGACCGTATTCGCCTGCCACCTCTGCTCGTCGGGTTTAGGGTGCAACTGCCCCGACATAGGTCCCATCCGTCAAAAGGGCTGGCGAGGACAGGCCTGGGTGAAACCGGGAAGCCAGGTCGCTTGTTGGCACTAGAACGTCCAGGCTGTACCGGCGGAGCGGCACGGTCGTGGTGCTGACCAGGGGATTCTCGGCGACATTCCCCGTTCCAGGGAGGGCACTGTTCGGATAGAAAATCGAATTCGTCACTGAACCTGTTCCCATTAGTTCGATTGTGTTGGTGATGAAGAGGGTCCGATCGATAGCCAGCGTGCCCGTCATCCCATCGTTCTCGACAGCATAAGAAAAATTGGCATACGTGTCGTTGGTGACCACGACATTCATCTGCACTCCCGAATCCAATAGGACGGCCCGCCAGTTGCCGACATAGCGGATCTTGGCTGTGGGGGAGACCATGGTACCGTCATCCCAGATATTGCCATTGAATATGTTGTGATCCGAATAGAGCGTCCCGGTGGGGCCTCCCGCCGAACCGTTCATGCCCATTTCCAAACCGAGTGGAGTAATGGCTGCTTCAACGATGTTGCTGGAAACGTAAACAGTCGACTGATTCAGATGGCCCATTCGGATCGCACCGCCAGCTCGGTACTCGGCCAGCTGGCCCAATTGCAGGCCCACCACCGGACGGAAGATGTTCCCCACGATGTGCAGGGTACCGGTGTCGTTGCCTACGGGCTGCCCCGAATAGGCGTAGGGACCATAGCTTGCTAGGTTCTGGCCGCAAATAATGCCAGACCCGGTGAACCCTTCAAGGATATTGTTTTGGACCGTATAGTCTCGGTTGCCTTCCTTGAATGAGATGTTTTGGTTGAACTGACCGTAGAAATAGTTTTGCAGCACTTGAGTGCGTACGGTTCCGTAAGAGATAACACCATAGTCCATCAACACAAGGGTGTTATTAAAATTCCAATTCGTGTTCGTGGCATCGTCCACCAGCGTCGGCACCATACCAGCCAGATAAGGGTCATGAATATAGTTCTCATAAACAACTACATCGACGGTATCCCACAATTGAATGCCGTCACCACCGCTGCTTTCCACCTTGCAACCGCTGACCAGCACATTTCCCGTATACATAACACGGATGGAACAATTTCCATACCAGCTCACATCGAGGCCCTGAATGAAGGTTCCTGCTGCAGCGGAGCCTGTGACCGTGATCCCGTTGTCAGTGCCGTTGGTAGGTTGGGTATACCCCTGCAATCTCGCACCCAGGGGATTCAATGCCATCAACCGGATCATTTTATTGATGGTTAAATGCACACCCGTCCAGGTCCCATCGGCGAGCGTGATAGTGTCCCCCGCATTTGCACTATTGATCGCCGCCTGAATGTCACCCCCGGCGGCAACCAGATGGGTCACCCCTGTTCCAGCCCAGGTCGGCACTGTCACAGGTAAAGTCCCAGACACCGTGATGGAGGCTGTTCCGGCAACGCTCGGGTTCTGCACGCTCGCGGCCGTCACCACGTCATTGCCTCCGGTGGCAGGGGCCGTATAGAGGCCGCTGCCGGTAATGCTGCCCCGCTGGGCGGACCACGTGACACTTGAGCTGTAGCTCCCTGTGCCCGTGACCGTCGCCGTGAACTGGCTCTGGGCGCTCATGTTCAAGGCCAAGGTCGCCGGGCTCACGGCCACCGAACCGACACTGGAGGCTGGCGCATTGACGGTGATGGACGTGGTGGCGCTGGCGGTGACGTTGGCCGCGCTGGTGGCGGTCACCGTGTGGCTGCCCGTGGTCCCCGGCGCCGTGTAGGTCACCGTGCTGCCGCTGCCGGCGATGGTGCCCACCGTGCTGCTGCCACCGGCCACCCCGTCCACGGTCCAGGTCACGGCGGTATTGCTGGTGCCGCCCACCGTGGCGGTGATGGCCACCGTTCCGCCCGGGTTGAGGGTGGCGCTGGACGGGCTGGCGCTCACCGTCACCGCCGCCGCCAGCACGCTGATCGCCGCCGACGCGCTTTTGCTGCTGTCCGCGGCGCTGGTGGCCACCAGGGTGTGCGACCCGGCGCCGGACGGCGCCGTGTAGGTGACGCTGGGGCCCGTGCCGCTGACCGTGCCCACCGTGCCGTTGCCCCCCGACACCCCGTCCACCGCCCAGGTGACCGCCGTGTTGCTGGACCCGCTCACCGTGGCGGTGAATCCGGTGCCCGCGCCGGGGCTCAGGCTGGCCGAAACCGGCGACAGGCTGACCGATACCGGGGCCGAAACCGACGCCTGGACGGCGACGCTTGCCGAAGCCGACTTGCTGCCATCGACGGCGCTGGTGGCGGTCACCGTGTGGCTGCCACCCACGGCCGGCGCGGTGTAGGTGACCGTGCTGCCGGTGCCGGTGAGGGTGCCTGCGGCGCTGTTGCCGCCAGCGACCCCGTCCACGGACCAGATGACCGCGGTGTTGCTGGACCCGCTCACCGCAGCGGTGAACGAGGCGCTGGCCCCGCAGGCCAGGCTGGCCGAAGACGGCGACAGGCTCACCGACACTTGGTTCTTCGCCACCACCTTCACGGTGGCGGAGCCGAAGTTGTGCTGATGGTTGGTGTCGCTGGCGGCTATCGTGTAGGATCCGGCCGTGGCCGGGGCGGTGTAGGTGGCCGTGCCGCCCGTACTGACAATGATGCCCACGGTGCTGCTGCCCCCGGCTATGCCGTTCACCGTCCAAACTACCGAGGGATCGGTGGTTCCGGACAGGGTGGCGGTGAAGACGGCGGTGGTTCCGGTCTGCAGCGTGGCGACGGTCGGACTCAAGGCCACCCCCGCGGCGGCCTGGGCCGTGGCGTTCGGAGCGGCCGCACCGTTGGCGGCGGATCCGCCGCAACCGTTCATGAGGAAGGCAGCGGCCGCCGGCAAGGCCAGGGCCAGGATCATTGCGCGGATGCCTCCGCGCCAACGCCGCGGACGGTCCTGGCAACCAGCTTGGGCAGGCAGGAAGATAGGCATAGTTCTCCCATTCCCCGGACGTACTTCCGACAAGGAGCCCCGAGGCGAAGAGTTAAGGTTGTTGGCCAGCCCGCACTTGGCAGGCAGCGAGGAATTCGTTATGGGATTTGGTTGGCGGTCCAAACTTTCCGCTGGAACGGATCGGAAGATTGGACACTAGAATTATCGGCCGCTCGCTCCAAATTGCCAATTGAAAATGATCGCTGACGACCTTTCCGGTGCGTCAGGCTGTGGCGGAAAATGACAGGACTGTCATGCCATCCTGGGGTAAATCGCCATCCATTAAAGTGGCCCCCATCGATGGCAAGTTCTTCGAAAGGTAAAGAAGGAAAAGGCGAAAATAGTTTGCCTCCAATGGATAGTCAGTATCATTTACTTAGAAATAGCCGCCAATTCAACACTTTGTTGCCTATTTTTTACATGCAGCGACCGATGGCCAAGGCCAAGGCCCGTCTCGGTCCGGGCCGGGTCAGTCGCCGCCGGCCGGTACTGAAGGAACGGGTCCCATGGGTTCGAACCCGGTTCCTGGAACCTCTGCCGCTGCGCCTCGAAAATCTCTGGAGCCGAAAGCTTTCCATCCGGCAGCCCGCCCGGAATAATACCTGGACAGACTTACAGCCAGAGGCCCCCATGCAAATCACCGTCCTCGGCGCCGGCAGGATGGGCAACCCAATGGCCCGCAACCTCATGGAATCGGGCCACCAGATCTGTGTCTACAACCGTTCCCCCGGCAAAGTGACCGGCCTGGTCGAGGCTGGCGCACGGATGGCCGCAACGATCGCCGAGGCGGTGGGGGAAGCTCAAGTGGCCCTGACCACGGTTTCCGGCGATGCCGCCGAGGAGGCCATCACGTTCGGCCCCGGCGGTCTGCTCAAGCACCTCCCCGCCGACGCCATCCACCTGTGCATGAGCAGCATCGGTGTGAAGACCTCCCGGCGCCTGGCCGCCGCCCACCAGGAAGCCGGCCAGGGCTATGTGGCGGCGCCCGTGCTGGGCAGCCCCATGTTCGCCCACGCCCACCGCCTGTGGATCCTGGCCGGGGGACCGGACCCTCAGGTGACCCGCTGCCTGCCGGTGCTGAAGTGCCTCGGAAGCGGGGTCACCCGGATCGGCCCATGCCCGGAACTGGCCCACGCCCTCAAGCTGGGGGCCCATGTCTTCACCCTGGCGATGGTGGAAATCATGGCTGAAGTCCTGGCTTTCGGTGAGAAGGCAGGCTACCCGCCTTCGGAGTACCTGCGGGTCCTCAACCTGGGCCTGTTCAAGTCGCCTCTGCTGGATGCCTTCGGCGGTTTCATGGTGCGTCATGACCACGCACCCATGGACCTCACCCTGGACCAGGCGGAAAAGGGCATGGTGGCCCTCCTGGAGGCGGCCGAGGCGGTCCAGGCGTCCCTGCCCCTGGCGGGACCTCTGCTGGAGGAGGTGCGGGAGGCCCAGGCCCGCAAAATGGGCGCCCTGGACCTGACGGCCCTGTCCCGGCTGCACCGCCAGGAGGGCGGGTTGGCGCCCGGACCCGTGTCCCGGCGCCGGACCAAGTCCGAGGGAGTTCCGGCTCCAGGCACGGCTTCCCACCCTGCCGAGCCGGATCACACGTTGGCCGTCGCCCCTTCGCCGCCGGCCGTGCTTCCCGCCGCGGCCGCCGCCCCGGCCCTGCCTCCGCCTCCCACGGCCCAGTCGGCAGAGGCGCCCGAAAACCTCGCTGCCCCGGAGCCCCCTCCCCCGGCCCCGCCTTCCGCGGCTCAGCCGGTGGAAAAGTCCGCGGGCCTTCCCGGCGCCCAATCCGGCTATCCGGCCCGGGACGGGGACCTGGAAACGGTCCTGGACCTGTGGCGCACGACCCATTTCCAGGCCCGGAGAGGCATTGTCTGGGCCTGGGTGGACGGCCGCCGCTATGCCACTCCGTGGGCCGGGCTGGAGGCCGTGGAGCGCGCCATGCCCCAGGCCCTGTTCGTGCGCATCCAGGCTGACACCCTGCTCCTGCCCCAGGCGGTGGTGGAGTTCCAGCCCCTGCTGGGCGGCCGGGCCCGGGTCTCGGTGGCCGGGGAGGTGAAGCTGACGGCCTCCCGGGGCGGAGCCAAGCGGCTCAAGTTCTTCCTGGGCCTTTGAAACGGGCCGCCCTTTCCGGGGAAGGGTTTGTCCAGGGCCCCGGGGATGGCGCGCCGGCCTGCGGAAAACTGCCTGGAACCCAGCGAGGCCCAGGAAGCCTGGGGTGCTTGGGTGGGTTCATGAAACAGTTGGAAAACCCATTTTCCGGGCAGCTTCATCGATGGCGATGACTGCTGCGGATACCTTGGGCTCCGGGCCGAACCGTGGTTTTCGATGAACGATGTTAAGCCTGCGTGACCACATCGTGGGGATCGTGGAGAAAGAAATTTTTCCTGGATCAATCTCCACGAGGGCGAGTTTCGGCAGGACAGCGGCGCCTAATCCTGCGGTGATAAGGGAAAGAATAGTATTGAATTCCGTACAATTATGGGCGCATTGGGGGGTGAATGAATATCTCTCGGTGAGGTGCTTGAACACCTTGCCGCAGCCGAATTCCGGGGGGCTGACGATCCAAGGGATGGCCACCAGGTCCTGAATGGAAGCGGGTACCAGGGCCCACGAACTGGGTACGACGATCTTGTACTCGTCATCGATAAGGGGTCGGATTTCAAGGTCAGCAGGGGCGGGTTCGGGGTCGTTGTCGACTATCTGTTCGGTAATCACCAAATCAGCCCCACCCGTTCGCAGTTCGCGGAGAGCAATGGCTGCATCCAGTTTTTCGACCAGATGGAGGTGAAGATCAGGATGTGTCTTGGCAAGGATCTGGTAAGCCGGGACAAGCAGGAACCGGATGGCCGTCTCGAACCCAATGATCGTCACGGAACCATTCACCAAGCCGGTCAGGGCACTCAGGTCCCGTTCAGCCTCCGTCAGCTCCTGCTCGATGTGCTCTGCCCGCTGGGCAAGCAATGCGCCTGCAGCAGTCAGGGTGACTCGCCGCTGGGTGCGGTCGATAAGTGCAATCCCGACCTCGGTCTCGAGCTGCATAAGCTGCTGGGATACCGCTGAAGCGGTGAGATTCAGCAAATACGCAGCATCTTTAATACTGCCGCGCAAAGAAACGGCCCGCAAGATTCTGAGTCGGCGTGGGTCGAGATCCATAAGAAAAGCTTACCCATCACGTTAAAAAACATCGAGAAGTATCGGACTGGAGATCCTGACGAACCGGGACGAGGTGTTCCACCTGCGCCTGGCCGTCCAGGCCAGAAAAACTTATGCATAGCGTAAGAAAATATCCAATGCTTTCGATATTGTATAATCCACCGGAGGACATAAACTACATTCAGCGTGGTATTTTTTAAATTTTTTGGGTTGGGTGAGAGGCATGACTGCCACCTTCGAACCTGATCCAAGCAGGGTTCCTCGATTCATATGTGGGCTGCTCAAGGTTGCAGCTCTCCAACCACTCCCCCGGCTCCAGGTTTCCGGAGCCTGTAGCCTGCCCATCCAGCCGGGGGTTCGCGAAAGGGACGTGCCATGGACAAAAGGCTCAAGAACAGGCAATTCGGCTATTTGACTCCGGGCAACGCTGGTGTTGTCATCAATATGCAAAACCACCAACAACTCAGCGGATATTCGGTCGGCATCATATATATTGAAAATGTATGGTACCCCATGGTACCAGGCAATGTAGTGAATGCATATACATACGATTTTCCAGTCAGGATGAAAGCCGTTCCCAACTTGAATTTCGACCGCCTCGTCAGCGGTGACCCGAAGCTTGCCGAAGAAATCATTCAAGTAGGGAAACATATGATTGAAAAAGAAGGCATAAGGGCCCTGTGCTCGGCATGTGGTTTTTTTGGGATGTTCCATAAAGCAGTAGCGGAAGCTCTTGATGTTCCAGTTGCGTTGTCAAGCCTGGTCCAAATCCCAATGATTAAAAATATCATTAAGCCAAGTCAAAAAATTGGCATATTGACAGCAGATGCGTCTTCTTTGTCAAAGCAATTATTTAAAAATTGCTTTATTGATGATTCAAATTTTTTGGTGATCAAAGATCTGAGACACGCACATGGATTTTCGGTCATTCCTGAAAATAAAGGGCAATTTGATAATAAGGAAGTGGAAAAAGAGGTGGTCGGAGCTGCCTTGGAATTACTGGAAGAGGATGGTGACGTCGGAGCCATTCTTCTGGAATGCAGCGACATGCCTCCCTATGCAGCCGCGGTCCAAGCTGCGACTCAACTGCCGGTATTTGACTTCATCACTTTGATCAACTGGTTACACAAAGCAACAACACAGAGGCCTTACAGCGGATGGATCTAGTGGACCGGGGATTTGTCGAGGCCGGCAGTTGCACATTCAACCATAGGAGGTTCCATGGGATTCCCCATCTTCGAAGGCATCATGACCCCCATCGTCACCCCGTTCGACAGCCGGGGTGAGATGGATTTCGACGCCCTTGGGCAGCACATCGATTTCCTGGTGGCCAACGGCGTCTCCTGGCTGATCCCGGGGGGATCGACCGGCGAGTACTACGCCATGACGCTGGAGGAGCGCAAGCGCCAGCTGGCGTTCGTGGTCGAGCGGGCCAAGGGGCGGGTCCGGCTGGCGGCCGGCACCAACAGCGCGCGTCCGGCGGATACGCTCGAGCTCAACGCCTACGTCAAGGACCTGGGCTACGAGGCCATCATGATGGCTTCGCCGTTCTATTCCCTGCCCACCCCTGGCGAGCTGATCGCCCACTTCCGCCGGGTGGCGGCGGCCACCACGCTGCCGATCATCCTCTACAACTTCCCGGCGCGCACCGGGGTGGACCTGGGTCCGGCCTTCCTGGAGGGGGTCAAGGACGTCCCCAACATCGTCGGCATCAAGGAATCCGCCGGATCGTTCGCCCGCACCCTCGAGCATTTCCTGCGCTTCCCGAACCTGCAGCGCATCATCGGGAACGACGACCAGGCTGTGGACGTCTTCCTGTGGGGCTCCCGTGCCTGGATCGCCGGGGGTTCCAACTGCATCCCGGCGGAGCACGTGGCCCTGTACAAGGCTGCCGCGGTGAAGCAGGATTTCGTCCTGGCCCAGCGCATCATGGCCGGCATGATGCCGCTTCTCAACCATCTGGAGACGTGCGGCAAGTTCCTCCAGTGCGTGAAGTACGGCACCGAGCTGACCGGCCTGGAGCGAGGCGACCCCCGGCCGCCCCTGCTGCCCCTCGCCGAGGCTGAGAAGACTCACTTCCGCGGCCTCTACGACAAGCTCAAGTCGGCGAACCTGCCCGGCCTGGTCGACTGAACCCCGGCCGCCTCAGCCCGCGGAGGAAAGCCACCCTGGAAGGGAACCGGACCCTGGTCGCCGCGGGCAACCCGTGCGGAGCGACGGCGGCTGGACGGAAGATGAGGAGGGCACGTGGGCAAGAAGGTTCTGGTCGTGGGCGCCGGCATCATCGGATCGGCCATCGCCGACCGGCTGCAGGCGGAAGGGTGCACGGTGACCGTGTTCGAGGGCAACCTTCCCGCCGGGGGATGCACCAGCACGGGCCTGGGCGCGGTACCTGACGTTCGACGACAGTCCGGCCCAGCTGGCGCTCACCAGCTGGAGCTCGCGCCGGTGGCGGGCGGAGGACCTGGGGCCAGGCTGCGAGCGAGAGACAACCGGCGTCATCTTCATGGCCACCAACGGGGACGAGAAGCGGGAGCTGGAGGCCAAGGCTGAGCGTTTCGCCAGTGTGGGCGTGAAGAGCGAACGGCTGGACCCCGCCCAGCTGGCCCGGCGGGAACCGGGGTTGCGCCCGGGGCTGGCCGGGGGCCTTCTGGTCGCGGAAGGCCAAGGCGTGTTCCAGATCGGCGCCGCCCGGTTCCTGCTGGCCCGGGCCCTGGAACGGGGCGGATCGCTTCGGCGGGAGCGGGTGCGGGAGCTGGTCCCCGGCGGGGTGCGCACTGATCAGGGGCTGTACCACGGGGACGCCGTGGTGCTGGCCGCCGGCCTGGGCATCACCGGACTCCTGCCGGAGCTGCCGGTGCGGCCGCGCCGGGGACACGTGGTCATCACCGACCGGATTCCGGGCCTGTTCCGCCACCAACTCATCGAGCTGGGCTACCTCGTCGCCGCCCACGGGCGGTCTGACGCCAGCGTCGCCTTCAGCTGCCAGTCCCGGGGCACGGGCCAGTTGCTCATAGGCGGCTCCAGGGAATTCGTCGGGCTCGACCCGAACGTGAACCGGGAGGTGGTGACCCGCATCCTGCGGCGGGCGACGTGGTTCCTGCCTGGCCTGGCCAAGTGGCCGGTGCTCCGCACCTGGGTCGGCTTCCGCCCCTGCGGCCCAGCCAATGTGCCGGTGGTCGGTCCCTGGCCCGGGCGTGAGGGCCTCTTCGTGGCCGGCTGCCACGAGGGCATCGGCATCATGTCGTCCATGGGCACGGCCGAACTGATCGCCCACCACGTGACCGGGATCCCGACCGTGCTCGACACCCGGCCCTTCCTGCCGAACGTCGGAGAGGTACAGCCATGTCTAAGGAACGGTGCTCCATCACGGTGGACGGCCGGCCCCTTGCGGCCACCGCGGGCGAGAGCCTGGCGGTGGCCCTGCTCCAGGGCGGCCATCTGCGCTTCCGGGAAAGCTGCTCCGGCCAGGGGCGCGCCCCCCTCTGCGGGATGGGCACCTGCTACGAGTGCCGGGTGTGGGTCGCCGACCGCTGGGTCCGGGCCTGCCTGGAGCCCGTGCGGGACAACATGGAGGTCAGGACCCATGATTGAAGCCACTGCCCGATCCACGGCAACGATCCAGGCGGACCTGGCGGTGGTTGGCGCCGGACCGGCGGGCCTGGCCGCCGCCGCCGCGGCCGCCGCGAAGGGGGTCAAGGTCTGCATCCTGGACGAGACGTTCCGTCCAGGCGGCCAGATCTGGCGCCACCTTCCCGGGGAGGAGCCGCGCGCGGCCCGGCGCCTGTTCGCAGCCCAGGCCGCGCCGGGGGTCCAGGTGCGCTCCGGGGTCAGCGTATTCGACGCCTGGAGCGAGGAAGGCACTTGGCGCCTGGCGGGGTCCGGGCCCGAAGGCCGGTTGCTGGTGGCCGCCGGGGCCGTGGTCCTGGCCTGCGGCGCCCGGGAGGAGTTCTCCCCCTTCCCCGGCTGGACCCTGCCCGGAGTGATGGGGGCCGGCGGCGGCCAGGCGTTGCTCAAGGAGGGGCTGGACCTCCGGGGCGAACCCACCCTGGTGGCCGGCAGCGGCCCGCTGCTTCTGCAGGTGGCTGCCACCGCGCTGGAGCACGGAGCCAGGCTGCTGGGCGTCCTGGAACAGGCGCCCTGGTCCAGGCTGGCCGGCATGGCAGCGGTGCTCGCTTCCCGCCCCGCCAAGGCCCTGCAGGCGCTGGGACTGGGCTGGACCCTCCGGGGGCGGCCGTACCGCCCCGGCTGGTGGGTCAAGGAGGCCCGGGGCGGCGAGCGGCTGGAGACCGTGGTCATCACCGACGGCCGGCGCGAGAAGGCGGTTCCCTGCCGCTGGCTGTTCTGCAGCCTGGGCCTGGTGCCGAACCTGGAACTGGGCCGCCTCCTGGGCTGCGCCCTGGACGGCGGCGTCCTGGCCGTGGACGACGGCCAGCGCACCTCCCTGCCCGGGATCTACGCCGCCGGCGAAGGGTGCGGCGTGGCCGGGGTGGACGCGGCCCTGGCCGAAGGCCGCATCGCCGGCATGGCCGCCGCCGGGGCCTGGAATCCGGCTTCACCCGAAGGCCGTGCCCTGGTCCGGGACCGCCGCCGGGCCCGGGCCATGGGCGCCAAGCTGCTGGAGCTGTTCCAGCCCCGCAAGGAGCTGCTGGCACTGCCCCGCCCGGACACCCTGGTCTGCCGCTGCGAGGACGTGCCGTTCTCGGCGGTGGATCCCGCCTGGGGCGCGCGGGAGACCAAGCTCTGCACCCGGACTGGGATGGGGCCCTGTCAGGGCCGGGTGTGCGGCCCGATCCTGGCCAGGCATTTCGGCCATGGGCTGGACACCGTGCGCCTGCCGGTGAAGTGCGTGCCGGTGGAGGTCCTGGTGGACCTGGGCGAGGACTAGCGAGGAAGGGCGCGCTTGAGCGGGGGACAATCCAAGCAACCTTCTAACGCCCTTCCAATTCATAGCACCCCAGAATTTCCCCAAAATACAAGGTGTGGTAGTCCCTTGCCGGGTAAAGGGCACCCAGGGCAGGATCCAGATTGGACGGATCCATGGGTGCCTTGTAAAGGATCCGGCACTCCAGGTGCAAACCCCGCACGTCGAGGACTGGCGACGTGGTGTGCCGTCCCGGCCGGGTCCTCAGACCACAGGCTGCGAATTTGTCCAGGTCCCGTCCCGACCGGGTGCCACAGAGCGCGAGAGCGTCCTGCATGTCCCCCGTCGGCACCGTGACGGTGAAATCCACCGCTTTTTCCATGATGGAGTAGGTATGGCGGGAGTCCCGCACCAGCACCATGAATACGGGCAGCTGCCAGGCCACACCGACCATCCCCCAGCCGATGGTCATGATGTTCAGGGACTCTCCGGTCTTCGCGGTCAGGAAGGCGCCCTCCGCCAACTGGGACCAGAAGGATTCCGGCAGAGCCAGCGGATCCACGTTTTTCATGACGGTCTCCATGCCAACTCCCCCCAATTCGCCCATGTGGATCCATTCCAAGTCTACCTTGTGATCCAGGCGCCAAGCGTCTGGATTCCTGCCCACGCACTTCAAATCCATCAGGATCCCCTCTACCTTGGATTTGGTGACTTCAGCCGCCGTTGGGATACGGAGGCAGCAGTCCCGACTTTAATAAATGGATTATTGATGAAGGAGGCTTGAATGGCAGCGGAGGTTGGCGACAAAAAAACATTTCAAGCCAAAGATGGGAAAGGCCAGGGGAAGCCAGGTCTCGGTCAGCACGACCCGATCTTCAAGCCATTGAATCGCCAGCAGTTCCATTTCTCCATCTGGTACTTCCTGATCATGCTTCTGGCCTTCTCTCTGCTCAACACCAGGCTCCAGGCCCCCAAGTCCGAGTCCATCGATTACAGCGTGTTCAAGGCGAAAATACAGTCTGGCGAGATCCATCGGGTCCAAGTCGGAGACAAGGAGCTGACCGGGTTTGTCTGGACCAAGGCCCAGTACGACAATGCCCAGGCCAACAAGCTGAAGGCATCCGCCTATCCGAAGGACTATCGGACCCGTCGGATCGACGACCCGGGACTGGTCCAGGTCATGGATCAAAAAGGCATCGAATACTATTCACCCGCCACGGAAACCGGCGATTGGCTGAATTCCTTGCTGCCTTGGGTGTTCCCCATCGCGCTGATGGTGCTGTTCTGGAAGTACATCAGCAAATATCTCGGCAAGACCGGCCAAGGGGTGATGTCCTTCGGCACGAACAAAGCCAAGCTGGTCGCGGAGGGTGATACCGGGGTGACGTTCGTGGACGTCGCGGGCGTTGACGAAGCCAAGGCTGAGCTCGTGGAAATCGTGGATTTTCTCAAACAACCCAACAAATACCAGGACATCGGCGGGAAAATCCCCAAGGGCGTCCTCCTGGTCGGCCCCCCCGGCACCGGGAAGACCCTGCTCGCCAAGGCGGTCGCGGGCGAGGCCAAGGTTCCCTTCTTCAAGATCAGCGGGGCCGAATTCGTGGAGATGTTCGTCGGGGTCGGGGCGGCCAGGGTCCGAGACCTGTTCAAACAGGCCGCGGAGAAGGCCCCATGCATCATCTTCATCGACGAACTCGATGCCATCGGCAAGAGCCGCGGCATCACGATCGGCGGCAACGACGAACGGGAGCAGACCCTGAACCAGTTGCTGGTCGAAATGGACGGCTTTGACACCAGGAACGGCGTCATCATCCTCGCCGCCACCAACCGGCCCGAGATCCTGGACCCCGCGCTCCTCCGGCCCGGCCGGTTCGACCGCCATGTGCTGGTGGACCGGCCTGACCTGAAGGGGCGGACCGATATCCTGAAGATTCATGCCAAGGACGTGAGGCTGGACGACTCCATCGACCTGGAGCAGGTCGCGCGGGAGACCCCGGGCTTTTCCGGTGCCGACCTGGCGAACATCGTCAACGAAGCAGCCTTGCTCGCGGTCCGCGCGAACCGCGACCGGGTCCTCCCCCAGGATTTCGATGACGCCATCGAAAGGGTGGTCGCGGGGCTCGAGAAGAAGAACCGGTTGATCAATGCCAAGGAACGGAAGATCGTCGCCTACCACGAAACCGGGCATGCCTTGCTGGCGGCGTGCACCAAGGGCGCCGACCCGGTGCACAAGATTTCCATCGTTCCGCGCGGAATCGGCTCCCTCGGGTATACCATCCAGGTCCCCACCGAGGACCGCTTTCTCCTGACCCAGGAAGAACTGCTGGGAAAGATCGACGTGCTTCTCGGGGGCCGGGCCAGCGAGCAGGTGTTCTTCGGGGAGGTCTCCACCGGCGCCTCCAACGACCTGGCCCGGGCCACCGAGATCGCCCGCAAGATGATCTGCGACTACGGCATGAGCGACAAGTTCGAGAACGTGGTCCTGTCTTCCCAGCGAAGCCCGATCTTCCTTCCGGGAGAAACGGCCCCGGGGCAGCGGGAGTTTTCCGAACTGACCCAGCAGTACATCGACGAGGAGATCACCCAGATCATCAAGCAGCGGTACCAAAAGGCGATCGGGTTCCTGGAAGGCAGACGCGGTACCGTCGAGAAGATCGCAACCAGGCTGCTTGAGGCCGAAACCATCGGCGAGGAGGAATTCAAGGCTCTGTGCCAAGCCTGAGCCGCGCGCGCTGGTCGTTCGGGGGACGGTCAGCAGGGGGTGTCGATCCCGGGTGGGGCTCGGGGACCGCCGGGTTCCAGGCGGATCCGGTCAATCCACCTCTTCTTTATAGAGCGCGTCGATCTGGACGGCGAAGGTCTTGGCCACGATCCTCCGGCGCACCTTGTGGGAGGGCGTCAGCAGGCCGTTTTCCGGGGTCAGCTCCCCGTCCAGGAGAACGATTTTCCGGATTCGTTCGAAATTGGAGAAACCGGCATTGATCCGGTCCACTCGGCTCATGACCTTGGCGAGGGTTTCGGGCCGGCCCACCAGGTCACGGTCGGATTCGAAGGGCAGCTGCTTCCGCTCGGCCCAGCGCCTGAGGGCAGGGAAATTCGGCACCACCAGGGCGCTGATGAAGTTCCGGCCGTCTCCCAACACCACGGCCTGTTCGATGTACTTGTCGCCCCGCAGGGCGTTCTCCAGCGCCAGGGGCGCCACGTTCTTGCCGCCGGAGGTGACCAGGATCTCCTTCTTGCGGTCGGTGATCCGCACCCGCCCTTCGGTGTCCATCTCCCCGATGTCGCCGGTATGGAAATAGCTCTCGGCGTCCATGACCTCCCTGGTCGCCGTTTCATTTCTCCAGTAGCCCTGCATCACGTTGGGCCCTCGGCAGAGGATTTCCCCGTCTTCGGCCAGTTTCAGGAAGGGCCTGCCGTCCCACTGGCCGTAAATGGGGAAGCCCACGCAGCCGGGCTTGATTCCGCCCTTGGGCGAAATGGCCAGAAGAGGGCTGGTCTCGGTGAGCCCATAGCCCTCGTGCAGGGGGATCCCGGCGGCCCAGAAGAACTCCAGGATGCGCGGGTGGATGGCCGCCCCGCCGCAGACCGCCAGTTTCAGCCTTCCGCCCAGGTGCGTCCGGATCTTGCCGAACACCAGGGCATCGCAGATGAACTGGGTGATCCTGCCGCCCAGGGGCAGGGGCTGGTCGCGGTACCGGTACTCCGCCAGCTTGCGCGCCGAGCGCATCACCCAGTGGAAGACCAGGCGGCTGGCGAGGCCTTTGGCGGTCACCTGCTCGCGCACCCTGGAATAGAACTTCTCGAAGATCCTCGGCACGGCCAAGAGCAGGTCGGGATGCGCTTCCAGGAGATCGCGGGGGATGGTCTGGAGGCTCTCGGCGTAGTAGATGGACACCCCTGCGTAGAGCATGGTGTAGTGGCCGGCCATCCTCTCGAAGATATGGGAAATGGGCAGGATGCTCAGGCACCGCTGGCCGGGCTTGATCTCCACGATCTTGAGGGCCTGGAGGATGTTGGTGACCAGGTTGCGGTGGCTCAGCATGGCGCCTTTGGGATCGCCGGTGGTGCCGGAGGTATAGATGATCGTCAGCAGGTCCCCGGACTGGACGGCCTGGGCCTTGGCCTTGACCTCGGCGCGCCGGGGCTCTTGGGCCGCCCCTTCGGCCATGAGGTCCACCCAGCGATGGACCTGTCGCCCGCTGGCCGCGGGCGGATCACCCCCCATGAGGACGGCCGCTTCCAGCTCCGGCAGCTCTGGCCAGAGTTCCAGGACCTTGGCCAACTGGTCCGCAGTGGAGCAGAAGACCCAGCGGGCAGAGCTGTGGCGGAGGATGAAGCCCGTCTGGACCAGGCTGAGGGTCGGGTACACCGGCACCGTCACGACGCTCGAGAGGGCGCAGGCATAGTCTGTCACCGCCCACCCGGGACCATTCTCGGCGAGGATGGCGATCCGGTCCCCGGGCCGCAAGCCATGGCCTTCCAAGGCCAGGGCCAGCCGCTCCACCTGGGCCTGGAGCTCCCGGTGGGAAATGCCCCGGAAGTGCCCGTCCACGCGGTGGGCGAGGGCGTCGGGGTAGTCGCGTTCAAGGGACTGGTAGAATAGTTCCGGAATCGTCTGGATCAAGAATGACCTCCGCCGATCAGAACGGCCGGATTATAACAAGTGAAGGTCAATGGGTAACTAAATAAAATTCATCCGGGTGCCGTGTCGCCATGTGAAAGGCAACCCATGAACGAGCATGGAGCAACCGGGGACGCCGGAACGGCCGGCGGGACTCCCCTTCCGGGGCAGGACTCCCTGGACCGGATCGAGGCCTTCCTGGCGGAATGGGCCGCCGTCGGCCAGGGGCAGGAGAACGAATCCGACGCCAGCCGGAGTGCCCTCCTCGATGAACTCGGCGATACGCTGGAAGCCCTCCTGGACGAACTGATCAAAATCGCCGAGAAATCCGATAGGTCAGTCGGAAAAAATAATGATTTTAATGAAAAATAAATTGTTTCGACAATAAAAGATGTGGATAGAATTTATTGCGCGCCTACACTGAGTGGCCTCCTTCTCCAGCGGGGTGGATCATGCTCACTGTCTTGGGACTCCAGGGACTCTACGCCTTCGGCTCGCTGCACACCGGCCCGGAAGGCGTCGCCATCACCCTCAAGAACCGATTGCAGGACCTGGTCCTCAACCGGCTGGTGAAGGTGAGGATCGGCCCCTTGGACCTGGGCGCCGACGACATCGAAATGGCGCTCGGGCACGAAGGGTGGCGCCAGGCCAGCGAGGTCACCTCGGAACGGCCGAAACCCTTCGCCCTGAAGCAGACCGCCCAGCTCCGCGCCCGGGGCGTGAGCCTCGCCGAGGGCGTCCACCCGATCGAGATCGAGGTGGAAGTGGAAGGTCTCGGCGCCCTCACCCTCGAGGGGGAGGACCGCACGGCCAATCTCAAGGTGAAGCCCGGCCCGGTGCCCTGCTCGAAGGAGGACAACTACTCCCCGGCCATCATCGCGGCCCGGCAGGACTTCGCGGAGAAGATGACCGGGGCGGCGCTGCACCACATCCGGAACTATTCCTTCGACCCCGAGGTCACCGAGGGCAACATCGAGAATTTCACCGGCGTGATCCAGATCCCCCTTGGCCTGGCCGGTCCCCTGCGCATCCATGGGGAACACGCCCAGGGCGATTTCCTGATCCCCCTGGCCACCACCGAAGGAACCCTGGTGGCATCCTACAACCGCGGCATGAAAGCGCTCAACTTGTCCGGCGGCGTGATCTGCACGGTCCAGGACGACCACATGCAGCGGGCGCCGGTGTTCGTCTTCGACAACGCCCGGGAGGCCCGGGGCTTCCGGAGCTGGGTCGAGGATCACCTGGAGGAGATCCGGCGCGCCGCCGAGGCCACCACCGGCGTCGGCAAGCTGAGCCACGTGGAAACCCACCTGGCCAGCAAGTTCGCCTTCCTGCGCTTCAACTTCAGGACCGGCGATGCGGCCGGCCAGAACATGGTGACCCGGGCCACCTTCGCGGCCTGCAAGTGGATTCTGGAACAGAACCAGGCCGGCGTCCGCCGGTTCTTCCTGGAGTCCAACCTGGCCACGGACAAGAAGCCCTCCCAGATCAACCTGCTCCACTCCAGGGGCAAGCGGGTGACGGCGGAGTGCACCCTCAAGCGGGAGGTGCTGCGGGACGTCCTGCATGTGGATCCGGAAAGCCTGGCCTACCATTGGGGCGTGGCCAACGTGGGTTCCTTCCTTGCCGGCGCCAACAACAACGGGCTCCACAGCTGCAACGCCATCGCGGCCCTGTTCATGGCCACCGGCCAGGATGTGGCGAACGTGGCGGAAGGCAGTTCGGGGATCATCTACCTGGAGCAGAATCCCGCGCACGACCTCTACATCTCGATCACGATCCCCTCCCTCATCGTGGCCACCCACGGGGGCGGCACGGCCCTGCCGACCCAGCGGGAATGCCTGCAGTTGCTGGGTTGCGCCGGCGCGGGGAAGGTCTACAAGCTCGCAGAGATCGTCGCCGGCGCGGTGCTGGCGGGAGAGATCTCGCTGGCCGCCGCCATTTCCTCCCAGGAGTGGGTACCAGCTCATGAAAAACTCGGGCGCAATCGCTGAAGCCGAATCGGGGACCCAGGAAGATCCGCCGGCCGCGGCAGGGCAGGACCCGGCCGGCGGGCAAGCCATGGCCGACCCGTCTGGGGAGACAGACCAGGCGGCCCAGCTCAGGGCCCTGGGCTTCGAGATCATGCCCAGCTGGCGTCCCCAGGGTTTGATCCACCGGCTGCTGGTCACGGGCCGTCACTTCCTCGGCCTGGTCTTCGGGGGGCTGGTCGCCCATCTGGCCGACCGGGACCTGGACGGCCGGCCCCGGGACGGACGCTTCCTGCTGCTCTGGATCGCGTCACTCCCCGGGCGCCTGCTGCTGGACCGGAACCTGCGTCCGCTGCCCTTTCCGGTCCAGCTCCGCCGGCGGCTGGAACTCCTGGGGCCCACCTACATCAAGCTGGGCCAGATCCTCAGCCTGCGGGAGGACCTGCTGCCCAGGGCGATCACCGATGAACTCAAGCACCTGCTCAATCACCTGCCGGTGGTTCCGCTGGAGGTGCTCCAGGACATCATCGAGCGGGACCTCGGGCGGCCCGTGGGGGCCATGTTCCTGGCCATCGACCCGGTCCCCCTGGGCTCGGCTTCCATAGGCCAGATCCACGCCGCCACCACCCTGGAAGGCGACCGGGTGCTGCTGAAAGTGGTCAAGCCCGGCATCCGCCAGACCCTCATGCGGGACGCGCGCCTGCTCCGGGCGGTGGGGTTCATGGCCCAGGCGATCATCCCCCGCTTCCATCCGCGCCAGGTGATCGCTGAATTCTGCGCCTACACCCTGCGCGAGGTGGACCTGCGCCTGGAGGCCGAGAACGCCGAGCTGTTCGCCGGGAATTTCGCCGATGTGCCCGAGGTGGTGTTCCCCCGCATCCACCGGGCCTTCTGCGGCCGGGACGTGCTCTGCATGGAGTTCCTGGACGGCCTGAGCCCGGACTCCCCCGAGGCTCTGGAACTCCCCGAGGAACAGCGGCGGCACCTGGCCGACCTCGGCGCCATGGCCATCATCCGGATGCTGTACCGGGACGGATTCTTCCATGCGGACCTGCACCCGGGCAACCTCATCATCCTGCCGGGCCCCAGGATCGGGTTCATCGACCTGGGCATGGTGGGGCGGCTGGACGATGATCTGCGCCGGTCGCTGATGTACTACTATTTCGCCCTGGTGATGGGCGACGGCGGCAACGCCGCCCGCTACCTCACCGCCATCGCCATCCCGGGGCCCGGGGCCGATCCCATCGGCTTCCGCCGGGATGCGGTGGACATCGCCAACCGCTGGAAACGGGCGGCCAATTTCAGCGACTTCTCCCTGGGCCAGCTGATCCTCCAATCCCTGTCCAAGGGCGCCGAGCACGGGATGTACTTTCCCGTGGAGCTGGTGCTGATGGTGAAAGCCCTGGTCACCTTCGAGGGGGTCGGCAACGTGCTGCTGCCGGGTTTCGACGTGGCCGAAGTGAGCCGGACCCATATCCGCGCCCTGTTCATGGAACAGTTCAGCCCCCTGCGCATCATCAACGAAGGTTTGCGGGGGATACCGGAACTGGTGGATGCCATGATCAAGGTCCCTCTGCTGATCACGGATGGTTTGCGGATGCTGGAACGCTATACCCGGCAGCCGCCGGACCCCCCCCTGGCAGGACTTGGGCCTTCGCTCATCGCCGGGACGTGCGTCCTGGGGGGGGTCGTGGCCATGGGGTTCCGGTCGCCCTGGCCGGTGTGGTCCGGCCTCTTCCTCGCCGCCCTGGTCCTGGCCCTGCGCAGGAGGTGAACCGTGCTGCGTGAGCCGATCGCCTCCTGCGACGCCATCTGGCTCCAGGAATCGGCCGCCAACCCGATGGTCATCAACACGATCATCATCACTGACCAGCTGGACTGCCAAACCTTGAAGACGGTGTTCCGGCAGCGCATTCTCGAAGGCCCGGAGGCCGGGCGGTTCCAGCGGCTCCGTTGCCGGATCGGCGCGCGCGGCCATCGCTGGTACTGGGAACGGGACCCGGACTTCGACCTGGACCGGCACATCGTCGCCACCCGAGTGCAGGGCCCGCAGGGCCCCGAGGCCGTCCAGGCCTTTGTGGGCGAGGAAGCGGGCAAACCCTTGGATTGGGATCACCCTCCGTGGCGCATCCAGGTTGTCCAGGGCGTTGAGCGGGACGAAACGGTCCTCCTGGTGCGCGTCCACCACAGCATCGGCGACGGCACGGCCCTGCTGGGCCTGCTGTTCGCCCTCGTGGATGAAGCCCCTGCCCTCGAGGGTGGCACGGCCAGGACCCCAGTGCCTCCCTTCGCTGGCGTCCGCAGGCTTGGCCGTCTCCTGCACAGCGCGGCCATCCCGCTGCACATCCCCGGCATTCTCCTGCGCCGCCTGACCTGGGCCCCGGACCGCAGTCCCATCCACGGGCCGCCCTTGTCCGGAACCAAACGGGTGGCCTGGACCCGGCCCCTGGACCTGGACGCCGTGAAGCAGGTGAATCGCCGCATGGGCGCCACGGTCAACGATATGCTCATGGCATCCGTCTCCGGCGCGTTCTGCCATTACCTGGAAGGGCATGGCAACCCCGCCCCGCCCCGGTTCCTGGTCTCCATGCCGGTGAACATGCGGGCCCCGGGCCAGGCCCCGGGCTGCGGCAACCGTTTCGCCCCTGTGCCCCTGGAACTGCCCGCGGGCCCCGGGCCCCAGGCCCGGCGCATCCTCGCCGTGAAAGCGAGCATGGACCGGATGAAATGCTCGGCCGTGCCCTTGGTCATCTACAACCTGCAACGTACGCTCATCGCCTGCCTGCCCCACCGCGCGAGCCGGCTCCTCATCGACTTCCTCGCCAACAAGTGCACCGCCGTGGTCACCAACGTCAGGGGGCCTGCCCGGGACCTCACCCTGGCGGGCCGCCGGGTGCGCTCGATCCTCTTCTGGGTACCCCAGCGGGCCAGGATCGGGGTGGGCATCTCCATCCTCAGCTTCTCGGGCAAGGTGCAGGTGGGGGTGATCGCCGATGCGTCGCTGGTGCCCGATCCCGCGGCCCTGGTCCAGGCCTTCGAGCAGGAATTCGAGACCATGAAGGCCCTTTGAATCAGCGGAATCCGGCCTCCAGGATGCGCAGGGCGGCGTCCAGCCGGGCGGTTACGCTGGCGGCCCTTGCCACCGGAAGCTCCAGGCAGTCCCAGACGCTGCGCGCGGGGTCGGCCAGGAGGCCGGTGCGGAGCGCGAGCCCATGCCTGGCCAGGACCGGGCCCAAGGCGGCCCTGCGGTTCCACAGGTCCATGCGGGTCTGCTCATACCCGATCTCGCAGACCTTGGCGCTGGAATGGAACCGGAACACGTTGGTGAACAGGCGGTGCTCGGTGGGATTGGGCTCCAGGAGCACCAGGTCGGCGCCAGGGAAGGTATGGGCGTAGCGCTCCATCCCCAGGACCAGCCGGGAGTGGATGAGGATCCTGACGCTCTGGGCGAGGATCGCGGGCAGGCCTCCCTTCGTCACCGCCCTGGTCCCCAGGGACTCCCGCGCTTCGGCCGAGCCGGTGTTGATGGGCACCAGAGGGTTCACGCAGAACACGAGGTCGGCCCCTTGCTCCAGGGCGACCGAGGAATGCAGGGTCTTGAGCAGGACTCCGTCCACGCAGACCCGCCCCTCCACCTCCACGGGATGGTACAGGCCGGGAACGGCCGCGCTGGCCTGCACCGCGCGGGAGATGGGCACCTGGTCCAGCCCGCCCCGGCCGAACAGCACCGGTCCACCCGTCTCGAGATCGGTGGCCACCACGAAGAATTTCCGGGGGAGGTCCCGGAAATCGTCGGTCCGCCCGGGCATGGAGAAGATCTGGTGGAGGTAGGCCCGGATCGGCTCGTTGGCGAAGACGCATATGGGGAGCGAGAGCCCCAGGCTCGAGAGGGGCGAGAGCAGCGATGCGGTGTCGGGCCGGTTCAGGAACTGCCTGAAGGCTTCGGCGATCGTCCACGGGAGGTGGAGCCCGCTCTTCCGGAGCTCCGCCAGGGCAGGCCGGAAGAAGATGGACGGGTCGAACAGGTTGTCCTCGCCGGAGCCCGCCCGCAGGCTGCGGAGCATCTCGGCCACCGTGATCCCGTTGGCGATGTGGGCGCCGACGAAAGCTCCGGCGCTCACCCCGACGTAGACATCCAGGTGGTTCAGATCGAGCCCCTGGATGGACTCCTCCAGAGCCCGGAGGGCGCCCAGCTCATAGACGCCCCCCAGCATGCCTCCGGACGCCAGGGCCAGCCCCAGCTTCCGCCCTTTGCCTCGGCGAGCGGCAGCCATGCTCCGCTCAGGCGGTCACGACCGGGGCGGCCTTGTCCGCTTTCCTGCTCCTGGCCTTTGCCTTGGCTGGGGCCGCGGCCTTGGCCTTGGCCTTGGCCTTGGCCGGGGCCTTGGCGTTGGCCTTGGCCTTGGCCTTGGCCACGTGCTTGGTGAGCTCCTCCACCCGGTGGGTGAGCTTGACGATCTCGGCACGGGTCGGCACTCCCAGGCGCTGCATGGCGGAGGCCAAGCCGGCTTCGATGGGGGTGGTGACCTTGCTCAAGGCCTCCTTGGCGTTCTCTTTCATGCCCTGGGCGCGCTCCTTGATGTTGTCGATCATTTCCTGGTTCGCCACTTTCTGCTCGCGCCCACGCTCCACGAGCTGCTTGAAGATCTTCCCTCCTTCCTCGCCGGCGAGGTTGACGGCCCCCAGGCCCGCAAGCCAGATCTCGTAAGCGGCGCCCTTCAGCCCGGGCGGGGTGGTTGTCTTCTTCCTGGTCGCCATGTCCTTTCTCCTTTCTGCCGGCCCTGCGGCCGGGATGGTTGGCTATTTGCGGCGGGCCGGGCGGGAGCGGCCGGGAGCCTTGCGGCCGCCCGCGCCGGCTTCCATTTCGGCCAGGGCGAGTTCCAGTTCCCTGAGCCTCTGGCGGAGCAGGGCCATGTCCTCCTGGGTCCCGCCCACCTTGGCGAGGCGGCCCACGGAACCGCGGACCAGGTCGTTCACTTTGGCCTGGACCTGGCCGACCCCATTGACCAGGGCCTGGTTGCCCCGGCGGATGATCTGGTGCAGCAGCTCGCCGGAGAGGATGGAGTGGCCCCATTTCTGGTCCTCGTAGATGCACTGGGCCAGGGTCTGGGCCGTGACGTCCTCGCCCGAGGCGCTATCCACCACCTGAAGCTCCTGGCCGGCCCGGATCCACCCGGAGAGTTCCTCCAGGGCGACGTAGCGGCTCTCCTCCGTGTCGTAGAGTTTGCGGCTCGAACCACCATAGCGTTTGATCAGGCGGATCATGTCAGTACCCTCGGCCCGACCCCAATATGCCGCATTGCGGAAAATCCGCCAGTCTTTTTTCCGCAATGCGTCATTTTTAAATAAGAATTTTATTAAATCAATTCGGTAGCGGCCAGTTTCTGGAACAGCTGCCCCAGTGTCTGCAGGTTGGTGGGCGGGACCGGCTCCAGGGCGACCGGCAGGATCCTCTTCTCGCCCGGGAACAGCCGTGCCAGCAGCGCCAGACCACGCTGGTCCCGGCCCGCCAGGTAGCGCAGGAGCGACCGTCCCTGGTCCTCTTCCCTGGCCGGACCCGGGTCCGGATGCACCTGGTTGACCAGGATCGGACCGGTCTGGTGCCCGGTCTCCTTGAGCTTGCGCAGGAAGAACATGGCGTCCGGAACCCGGTCCGGGCCTGGGCCGGCCACCAGCAGGAACCGGGTCCCCTCCGCCTTGAGCAGCCTCCGGACCTCCTCCGCCCGGCTCCGGAAGCCATCGAACAGCGGCGCGAAGGCCCTGATGAACTCCACCAGGTCACCCAGGAAGCGCCGCCCGATGAGGCGATCGGACAATTCCATGGCCCCCTTGAAAACGATCCGCAGGGCCAGGTTCCTCCTGCCCTGGTCGTCCCACCAGGGATCCAGTGCGAACCTGATGGCCTTGCTGTCCACCAGGTTCATCATCCGCTCCGGCGCCTGGAGAAAGTCCATGGCCTGGCGGATGGGAGGGGTATCCAGGATGATAATTTCATACAGGCCGGAGGCCTGCATCTCGAACAGGCGTTCCATGGCCATGTATTCCAGGATTCCCGAAAGGCTGCCGGCCAGGTCCTGGTAGAACCGGTTGGCGAAGATCCGTTGGGCGGCGGGGGCATCCGGCGCATAGGTGCGGATCAGCCGGTCGAAGGTGCGCTTCGCGTCCAGCAGGGCGGCGTCCAGGAAACCGGAACCAGCCTTGAACACCCGGACCGGTTCGTCTTTGGCCTCTTCCCCCACCCCGAGCGCATCCTTGAGGCGAAGGGAAGGGTCGATGGTCATGACCAGGGTCCGGCGCCCCTCCCGCGCCGAGCCCAGGGCCAGCGCGGCCGCAAGGGTGGTCTTGCCGACGCCCCCCCCGCCCACCACCACCGTGAGGTGCCGCCCGAGCAGGTCGCGGCTCACCGGTCCACCTCGGCCAGGGCCGCCGCCAAAGCCGCCACCAGCTCCGGGCCGCGGTCCAGGGGCAGGAGGGGAAGTTCCAGCAGGGGGCCGTCCCAGTTGGCGGCCAGGCGGGACAGTTCGGCCTCGTTCATCCGCCGCCGGGCTGCCCAGAGATCGGATCTCCGCCCGCCGGCGGCTTCCCGGTCCAGGGCGGGGTAGAGCCCGTTCGCCACCACCAGGTCGGGCCGGATCCCCAGTCCGGACCGGAGCCGTTCGATCAGCTCGAGGGTCTCCTGGATCGGCATCTCCTCCGCGAGGGTGGCGACCATGACCCCGCAGCGGGAACCATCGGCCAGATAGGCGGCGAGGTCGGCGGCCATCCCGCCCAGCTGCCCGCCCTGGCAGGCCTCGGCCAGCAGGCCGGGTGCGGCCATCATGGTGGCGCTGTGCCCGGTCGCGGGGGCGTCCAGGATCACCTGGTCGGCAACGGGGCGGCGGCTGCCCTGGAGCACCCGGTAGGCATAGCCCAGCACGGCGGTCTCCTTCAGGCCGGGCGCGGCGTCCACGAACTGGCGGTAGGCGACGCTCTCGGTGATCTTCCTGGCCAGGTAGGGGATGCCCACTTTCTCCCGCACCAGACCCTCGATCACGGTGGCCGGCTGGAGGTTCTGGATGGTCAGGCCCGGACCCGCCGCCACCATGGCGCCCCCCGAAGGCTCGGTGCCCAGGGCCTGGTGCAGCGATTCCCTGGGGTCCACTTCCAGCAGCAGCACCCGCTTCCCGCGCCCTGCCATGAGGCGCCCCAGAACCGCTGTGAGCGTGCTCTTGCCCACGCCGCCCTTGCCGGTCACCACCACCAGCTGGCGCTCCCCCAGCCGATCAAGGGCAGACCGGCGCATCGGCCCGCTCCTGCCCTTTGACCGGGATGAAAGCCATGGCCCGCTCGGCCAGGGCGGCGATGGTGAGCGAGGGATTCACCCCCGGATTGGCGGAGATGGCCGATCCGTCGACGACATAGAGGCCGTCGTAGCCGAACAGCCGGTGCCGGTGGTCGATGGCGCCGGTTGCGGCCGAATCGCCCATGGGCACGCCGCCCAGGATGTGGGCCGTGGTGGGGATGCCCAGGAGGGTCTCGGTGACCAGGCTGATGGGGTAGCCGTCCAGGCGCCGGGCCACGCGCCGGCCCAGGTCGGTGGCCTCCGGGGTCCAGGCCCTGGCCATGGGCCCGTCTCCCGGTTCGGACACGGTCCGGCGCCGGAAGCCGGTGCGCAGGCCCCGGCCCAGGCGCAGGCGGAGGTGCCCGTCCACGGTGCTCATGTAGAGCAGGATCATCGTGTACTTGGCCCAGTCGGGCACCAGGTAGGCCTGGAGTGAGCGGATGGGGTGGCGGAGCACCAGGCCCATGGCGTTCGCCAGTCTCTGCACCAGCCTGTCGCCAGGCGCATGGGGCAGCATGAGCAGGCGGAAGAACCCGGCCCCGGCCGGATACCGCACCGGCTCGAGGTGGGAGTGCTCGTCCGTGTGGAGGATGGAGCCAAGGGCGATGCCTTGGGACAGGTCCTGGTCCCGCCGGGGGGTGACGACCCCCATCAGCACCTCGGAATTGGTCCGGACGAAATCGCCGAGGCGGGCGGAGAGGGCCGGGAGGCCGGAGGCATGCTCCCTCAGCTTCAGCAGGAGCGGCACGGTGCCCAGCACCCCCCCCGCGAATACGACCCGGCCGGTGGTGTAGGTCCGCCGGGCGTTCTGCGCCGGCACCGGTCCGGTTCCCTGGCGGGCGGTGACTTCGTAGCCACCCCCGGCCAAGGGCCTGACCCAGGTCGCCTCGGTGTCGGGTTCGATGCGCAGGCCGAGCTTCTCTGCGAGGTACAGGTAGTTCTGGTCCAGGGTGTTCTTGGCGCCGTGGTTGCAGCCCAGCATGCAGCCCCCGCAGAGGATGCAGCCGGTGCGGCCAGGTCCCTCTCCACCGAAGTAGGGGTCCGGGACGGTCTCGCCGGGCTGGCCGAAATAGACGGCGACTTCGGTGGGCTCGAAGTGGTCCTCCCGGCCCAGCTCCCGGCCCACCTCGCGCACCACCTGGTCCGGGTAGGTCAGCTTGGGGTTCCTGATGGAACCCAGCATGCGCTGCACGGTCCGGTAGGGCCCGGCCAGTTCCGTCTTCCAGTCGGCCAGGCGGCTCCAGGACGGCGCCTGGAAGAAGGGATCCTTGGGCACCGGCAAGGTGTTGGCGTAGACCAGCGAACCCCCCCCGACGCCCACCCCGGACAGCGCCGTGACGTGCTCCAGGAACGTCATCTTGAACAGCCCCCGGAAACCCAGCCGGGGCAGCCAGAGGAAACGCCTGAGGCTCCAGTTCGATTCCGGGAAGTCGCCGGCCTTGAGCCGGCGCCCCTTCTCCAGGACCAGCACGCGGTAGCCCTTCTCGGTCAACCGGAGCGCGCTGACACTGCCGCCGAAACCGGAACCGATGATGACGAAATCCCAGTCCATGGCTGCTCCCTGCCACTGGATCAAGCCGGTTTTGCGTGCTGAATCTTGCCCCAGACCGGGCGGGAAGTCCATGGGTTTGATTCCGGTCCACGGCCCCGGCCCGGGTGGTTGAAATGACCAAGACGCCCTGGTCCCCGGGACGGTTCCGGGTCAGGGGACCAGGGTAGGCACAGGCCGGTTCGATTCCTGCGGGAAGAACAGTTCCCCCCTTATCACCCGTTTGAAATCCGCCATATCGACCTTGGAGATGAGCCTGGCGGGCACGCCGCCCCAGGTCTCCCCGTCGCCGACCCGGCTTCCGGGCATGACCACGCTTTCGGCGAGGATGACCGCATCGTTCCCGATGACCACATCGCCCAGGATGCAGCAGGCCAGGCCCAGCGTGCTCCGGTGCCCGATGCTCACCGGCGCGATCACCAGCTTGCCGCCGCCGCCATAGTGGGCGCAGATGCGCACGCTGCCGCCGATCACCACGTCGTCGCCGAGGGTGATGAAGGAGGGGTCGCTGATGTATTCGGTGTTGATGAAAGCGTGCCGCCCGATCTTCATGCCCATGGCCTTCAGGAACCAGACTCCGTAGGGGGTGAGCGTGATGAAGGGCAGGAACGTGTAGCGCACCAGGTAGAACAGCGCGTTGTGGAGGAACCAGGTGACGGTCGCCGGGCTGTAGAACCCCCCCTTGAAGGGGTGTAGCTGGGTCGGCAGGACCTTGTTGTAGAAGGCCACCACCCCCAGCAAGGCCATGCCGAACGAGAACCAGGCCAACCCCAGGGCGAAGCCCCGGACCAGGTAGGCAGGGACCACAGGCATCCGGGAAGCCCACCCGAACAGCGCGTGGACCAAGGCCAACGCCGGAGCCAGAGCTATGCCCAGGGCGGAGGCGGCGATGAGGTAGATGCTGTTCACCAGGACGCAGTAGGCCTTGCGCGAATGGCAGCGCAGCAGCCTGGCGAAACCGTTGCGGGCGTGAACCGGTCCCCGTTGCTGTTCAGGAGTGGCCATTTTCGATCCTGTAATGAATGGGAGACCGTCGTTGTCCAGGGCATCGATGGGTTCCGCAACGGCGGACTACAGCTTTCTCTTGAGCAGATTTTCCCGGTAGAGGGCCCACCTGGCGGCCCAGGGATCGGTCGCCAGTTCGAAGGATCCGCACGTGGGGACCATCATCCGCATCAGGGCGGTGCGGATGGCGTTCTCTTCAGCCGCGGAGCAGCCTTCCCTTTCCTCCTTCTGGAACAGGTCCAGCCACGCCCCGGGATCGGCGGGAGTCAAATTGCCAAGCATGATCGCCGGGTCGTCGAACCCGAGGCTGTCCGCCAGGACCGGCAGGTCCCACAGTCTCCTCTTCCCTTCTTTCCGGATCGCCATCGGGTACCGCTTCACCACGTCGCCCAGATCCTTGCCCATGACCTGCCTGATGCTGTCCTGAAGAATGCGGGTCTGGGAGCCGAACCACCCATCGGCCCAATAGGACACCACCCGCCTGGCTTTCGCTCTGGCTTTGCGCGTCTGCTCCCGTTCCTGGTCCATTCCTTTTGTCCTGGCCATCCCCCGCGCGCCTCCACGAAAAGGCCGTGATGGATACGCGCTGCCGCCAGCCTTGCGGCCGCCCATCCACCAACGCTCTGCAGAAAGAGTTTCCCCATGGAAATCCGACAAACATCAAGATAATAGATGACACGTAGATCGCAATAGGTAAATTCCATCGTCTTGGCGCGTGCCTGAATTTTTTTTGAATGGAAAAAAAAGATGTGACCCTGGAATGATGTCCGGCGCGATCGGAAGCCTTTCGAATGCAGTCCAGGATGATGGGACCCCAACCACCGGAATGTTGGATGATGGAAACCTTGGGTTTCCCGTGCACACCATCGTCCTGGCGGTCTTCATCTGCGTCTACCTGGGCATGATCCTGGGGGAGATCCCGGGACTGCGCCTGGACCGGGCCGGGATCGCCCTTCTGGGAGCCATCGCCCTGGTGGCCCTGGGCCAGACCACCGCCGTCCGGGCCTGGGCTTCGGTGGACGTGAACACCATCGCCCTCCTGTTCGGGCTGATGATCGCCTCGGCCCAGTTCCGCCTGTTCGGGTTCTACACCTGGATCACCTCCAAGCTGGCACGGGCCGACCTCGAGCCGCCGGAACTGCTTGGCTGGGTGGCAGCCCTGGCCGGGGTCCTGTCCGCCCTGCTGGCCAACGACATCGTCTGCCTGGCCATGACCCCGCTGGTGGTGGAACTGGCGCGCAAACGGTCCCTGGACCCGGTGCCCTACCTGCTGGGCCTCGCCTGCGCAGCCAACGTGGGCTCAGCCGCCACCCTTATCGGCAACCCCCAGAACATGCTCATCGGCCAGGCCCTGAAGCTGTCTTTCCACGGCTACCTGGCGGAGGGCGGGGTGCCTGCCATCCTGGGGCTGGGCCTGGTGTGGGGGGTGGTCGCCTGGATGTGGCGGGGCCGGTGGGCCGGGCCGGGAGCCGTGCCCCAGGTGGCGGCCGTGCCCTTCAACCGATGGCAGACCCTCAAGGCGACGCTGGTGCTCCTGGGCGTCATCACTGCCTTCATCCTGGGCCCCTGGCCCCACGGGGCGGTGGCCCTGGCGGGGGCGGGCATCCTTCTCACCAGCCGGCGCATGGGTTCCCGGGAAGTGCTGGGCCTGGTGGACTGGCAGCTGCTGGTCCTGTTCATGGGGCTGTTCGTGGTGAACGCCGCCCTGCAGGAGACCGGCCTGGCCGGCCAGGGCATGCAGCACCTGGCCACCTGGGGCTTGAACCTGCGGGATCCCCGGATGCTGTTCGGGGCCACGGCGTTGCTGTCCAACCTGGTCTCCAACGTCCCCGCGGTCATGCTCCTGCTCCCGGCGGCCGGGCACCACCTGGCCGGGCCGATCCTGGCTCTGGCGTCGACCTTCGCCGGCAACTTCATCCTGGTCGGCAGCGTCGCCAACATGATCGTGGTGGACCAGGCGAAGCAGGTGGGGGTGAAGGTGGACTGGCGTACCCACGCCAAAGTGGGGATCCCAGTGACTCTAGGCACCTTGGCCCTGGCCGCCGGGTGGCTCGCGCTCCTGGCTTGACCCGGCCGCGGGGCGGCGCTTCCGGAAGGCGCGAACGCTACCGCTGCACCGTCAAGGCCGCCTGGATGATCCGGGTCAGTTCCCGGGCCGCCTCCCGGGGTTCGGGGCTGGCGCAGATGGCGGACACCACGGCGATGCCGTCGGCCCCCGCCCGCACTGCGTCCCGGGCGTTGGCGGCGTTCAGGCCGCCGATGGCCACCAGGGGATGACGGGAGAAGGCCCGGATCCGGCGGATGCCCTCCAGGCCCCAGGGGGCCTTGGTGTCGTTCTTGGTGGGCGTCTGGAACACCGGGCTGACCCCCAGGTAGTCCACGTCCAGGTCCTGGGCCCGCTCCACGTCCTCCCAGGTCTCCACGGACAGGCCCACGATGGCCTTGGGGCCCAGGATGGAGCGCACCAGGTTGCAGGGCATGTCCTCCTGGCCCAGGTGGACCCCGTCGGCGCCTCCGGCCAGGGCCACGTCCAGGCGGTCGTTGATGACCAGGGGCACCCCCGCGGGGGCCAGGAGGCCTTTCAGGCGCTGGGCCAGGTCCAGGAACCGGCGCGTGTCCAGTTCCTTCTCCCGCAGCTGGACGCAGGCCACCCCGCCCGCCACCGCTTCGGCCACAACCTCCTCCAGGGGGCGGGCCCCGCACAGGCCCCGGTCGGTGACCAGGTACAGCCCGCGCACGTCAGGCCTCCACCCGGGCCCGGCCGGCCAGGTCCCCGGCGTCCAGGCAGTAGAGGGCGTCCAGGAACCGGGCCTGCAGGGAGCCCGGGCCCGGGGCCCCCTCGGCCGCCATCTCGCCGGCGACGCCCATCACCACCATGGCCTGGGCGGCGGCCCGGACCCGGTCCGGGGTGACGGCGGCGAACGCGCCGCACAGGGCCGAGGCGGTGCAGCCCAGGCCGGTCACCCGGGTCATCATGGGGTGGCCGTTGTGCACCCGCACCGGGGCCCCGCCGCCGACGATGTAGTCGGTGGCGCCGCTCACGCACACCACGGAGCCCCAGGTCTCGTGCAGGGACCTGGCGGCGGCCAGGGCGTCGTGCGAGGCTTCGCTGCTGTCCACCCCCTTGGTTTTCGCCGCGTCTCCGCACAGGGCCATGATCTCCGAGGCGTTGCCCCGGATGATGGCCGGACGGAAGGCGCTCACCAGGTTCCGGGCGGTGCCGGTGCGGTAGGTGGTGGCGCCGGCGCCCACCGGGTCCAGGACGATGGGGATGCCCCGGGCCACGGCCGCCTCGGCGGCCCGGTGCATGGCCTGGATCCATTCCCGGCTCAAGGTGCCGATGTTGATCACCAGGGCGGAGGCGATCCCCACCATCTCGGCCACCTCCTCTTCCGCGTGGGCCATCACCGGGGAAGCGCCCAGCGCCAGGAGGGCGTTGGCGGTATTGTTCATGGCCACGTAATTGGTGATGTTGTGCACCACCGGGGCCAGCGCGCGGATGGCCGCCACGGCCGGCCAGGTGCCCAGCACATCGTTCTCGGTCATGGGTGAACTCCTCCACAGGCTGGCCAATCCAGGCACGGCCCCCTCCATCGGTACTGCATGGGCGGACGGGGAGCCCGGTCGCCCTTGTCCTTTACGGTTCGCAAGGGAGTTCCAGGCAACGTTTCCCGATGAGTGGAATCGGTTCAAAATGGACCAACCGAAAATGGCTATTTCTGTTCTTCCCCGTTCGTTCACCGCAACCCAGGAGCAACATCCATGAACGACCAACTCGCCCTTAATCCCAACAAGGTGGTCAAGGCCCTGCAGAAGCCGGCGGCGGAATTCACCCGCCAGGACATCATCCGGTTCATCGAACAGAACGACATCCGGATGGTGAATTTCCGCTACGTGGCCGGGGACGGCCGGCTGAAGAAGCTGAACTTCGTCATCAACAGCAAGGCCCACCTGGAGCGGGTGCTGGCCATGGGCGAGCGGGTGGACGGCTCCAGCCTGTTCCCGTTCGTCTCCGCGGACTCCAGCGACCTGTACGTGGTGCCCCGCTACCGCACCGCCTTCGTCAACCCCTTCACCGAAGTCCCAACACTGGACCTGATCTGCAGCTTCTACGACTGGCGCGGGAACCCCCTGGAGAGCGCCCCCGAGTTCATCCTCCAGAAGGCCCAGCGGCTGCTGAAGGAGCGCACCGGGCTGGTGATGGAGGCGCTGGGCGAGCTGGAGTACTACCTGTTCTCGGAGGTGGACCGGATCTACCCGATCGTCGAGCAGAAGGGCTACCACGAATCGCACCCGTTCTCCAAATGGGGCCTGGTGCGCCGGGAGGCCATGCAGGTGATCAGCGAGATGGGCGGCAGCATCAAGTACGGCCATGCGGAGGTGGGCAACATCATCTCCGGCGACCTGGAAATGGTGCAGCACGAGATCGAGTTCCTGCCGGTGCCCATCGCGGAAGCCGCCGACCAGCTGGTGACCGCCAAGTGGGCCCTGCGCGAGGTCGCCTACCGGCACAACCTGGAGGTGAGCTACGCCCCCAAGATCATAGCTGGGCAGGCGGGCAGCGGGCTGCACATCCACACCCGGTTCATGCGCGACGGCGTCAACGCCATGGCCGACGGCCGCGGCCTCACCGATACCGCCCGCAAGGTGATCGCCGGGTTCCTGACCAGCGCCGAGTCCCTCACCGCCTTCGGCAACACTGTCCCCACCTCCTTCCTGCGCCTGGTGCCCCACCAGGAGGCGCCCACCAGCATCTGCTGGGGGGACCGGAACCGCTCGGTGATGGTGCGGGTGCCCCTGGGCTGGCAGGGCATCGGGGACAAGATGCTGCGGAACGCCAATCCTCTGGAGCCGGCCCTGGACCGGACCTGGGAGGATACCCAGACGGTGGAGCTGCGCAGCCCGGACGGCAGCGCCAACGTGCATCTCCTCCTGGCCGGCATGGCCGTGGCCGCCCGCCACGGGCTGGAGCACCCGGACGCCCTCAAGGTGACCGACCAGCTTTTCGTGCAGGCCGACGCCACCAAGGTGGCGGGCCTCAAGCAGCTGCCCGCGTCCTGCTGGGAATCGGCCCAGTGCCTGGAGCGGGAACGGGCCCGGTACGAGGAGGGCGGGGTGTTCCCGGCCGGGTTGATCGACTCCGTCATCAAGGGCCTCAAGGCCTTCGACGACTACAACATGAGCGAGCGGCTGTTCGGCAATGCCGACTCCCTGAAGGCGCTGGTGAACCGGTACCTGCATTGCGGCTAGGGTGCCGGTCACCGCAAGCTGATGAGGGCCACGCCCGTGAGCGCCAGGGCCAGGCCGGCCAGGCGGATGGGGGGGACCCGCTGGTGCATGAAGATCCCGGCCAGGAGCACCGTGGGGGCCGGGTACAGGGAGGCGATGACCGACACCAGGGACAGCATTCCCCCGTGGGCGGCCAGCAGGAAGAGCACGTTGGCGCCCATGTCCGCGGCGCCCGAGGCCAGAGCCGGGGGAAGGTCCGCCCGGGAGATCCGGAAGGGCTGCCGGGAGACCAGCAGGGCGCCTGCGAAGGCCGTGAGGGAGGCGGCCCGGGCCGCCACCAGGGGCCAGGCTCCGGCCTGGGCGTGGGTGCGGGAGAGGGTGATGAAGAAGCAGCCGAAGCCCAGCCCCGCCAGGAGCCCGTAACCCAGGGCGGTGCGGGCGGCCTGCCCCCCGCGGGTCGAGCGGTCCCCGTCCCAGGTGAGCAGGAGGATGGCCGGGAAGCACAGCGCCGCGCCCGCCACCGCCGGAGCCGGGGGGCGCTCCCCCAGCAGCAGCCCGAACAGCACCGGCAGGAGGGCGGCCACCATCGCCGAGGCGGGCGAGACGATGGCCACGATGCTGCGGGCGAGGCCGCCGTACAGCAGGAACAGCCCCAGGGATCCGGTGACCCCGGCCAGGAAGCCCCAGCCCAGGTCCGCCCGGGAACACACCCCCTGGCCCAGGGCCCAGGCGGCCATCACGGCCACCAGGGTCCCGGCCGCCTGGGACAGCACCAGCACCGGGAGCAGGGCGCTGCGGCGCGCCGCGAAGCCGCCGCAGAAATCGGCCACCCCGTAGCACAGGGCCGCCCAGCCCGCCAAGACCAACGCCATGTTCCTCCCGCCGCGATCAGTCGATTCTATCAGTGCGGCCAGGGCTGCCCGGGCTGGGCGAGCGGCACCCGGACGGTGACCCGGGTCAGGCGGTTGGGCTCGCAGTGGATGTCCAGGCCCGCGGCGGCCCCCAGCACGCTGCGGATGCGCTTCTCCACGATCTGCAGGCCCAGGCCGTCCTTGGCGCGCCCGTCCGGCTCGAAGGTGCCGGCATTGTCCTCCACGTCGATGCGCACCTGCCCGTTTTCCTCCCGGGCCCGGATGCGGGCCACGCCGGGGGAGAGCAGTTCGGCGATGCCGTGCTTGATGGCGTTCTCCAGCAGGGGCTGCAGGGTGAAGGTGGGAACGCGCACCTTCAGCAGTTCGGGGGGCACGTCCACCTCCACCCGCAGGCCCTCGAAGCGGGCCTTCTCGATCTCCAGGTAGGCCCGCACGTGCTCCAGCTCCTCCTCCAGAGTGGACAGGGAACTGCTGCGCTTGAGGTTCTTGCGGAAATAGTTGGACAGGTGGAAGACCAGCTCCCGGCCCCGGCCGGGGTCCTTGCGCAGGACCGCCGCGATGGTGTTCAGGGAGTTGAACAGGAAGTGCGGGTTCACCTGGGCCTGGAGCAGCCTCAGCTCGCCCAGCACCAGCAGGTTCTTCTGCTCCTGGTAGCGGGCCTGGAGCAGCTGGGCGGAGAGCAGGTCGCCGATCCCCTCGCCCAGGGTGCGGTTCAGCTTCAGGAAGCGCCGGCTGCGGGGCTCGAACAGCTGCACGGTGCCGATGACCGTGCCGTCCAGCTGCAGGGGAACGATCAGCGCCGAATGGATGGGGCAGGCCGGGGCCAGGGCGCAGTGGTAGGCCTGGTGCTCCCCGTCCGCGAACACCACCGAGCCGGAGGCGATGGCCTGGCGGGTGAGCGGGGAGGAGATGGCCACCCCGGGCCCATGGTGGTCAGCGCCGATGCCCATGTAGCCCAGCACCCGCTCGGTGTCGGTGACCGCCACCCCGCCCACCCCGGTCTCCTCCTGGACGATGGCGGCGATCTCCCCCGCCATGCCCGGGCCGAAGCCCCGGGACATGGGGCCCAGGGCCCGCTGGGCCACCCGCAGGGCGGCGGCGGAGGAACCGGCGGCGACCCGGTCCAGGTCCCGCTGGCGGTGCATGAGCACGGCCATGAGCAGGGCCGCCCCCAGGGGATTCATGAGGATCATGGGCAGGCTGATCACCTTGACGATGTCCACCGCGGCGCCGTACGGACGGGTCAGCGCCAGCACGATGCCCATGTGCACGATCTCCCCCGCCAGCACGGTCAGGAAGGCCACCTTCTTGGTGAGGAGCAGCTCCGGGCGGTTCCTGAGGTACCGGTGGATCATCCCGCCCGCGAACCCCTCCAGGGTGGTGGCCACGGCCCCCGCGAAGGCGGCGGCGCCGCCGAGGGTCATGCGGTGCAGCCCCGCCGAGATCCCCACCAGGGTGCCCAGGACCGGGCCGCCCAGGAGCCCCGCCAGGGTCGAGCCCACCGCCCGGGCGTTGAGCAGGGCGCCGCCCCGCAGCACCGGCGTGCCCAGGTAGTTGCCCAGGATGGTGATGGCGGTGAACAGCAGGTACAGGCGCACCTTGCCCCGGGACCGGGCGCCGTCGGCGGTGAGCGGCTGGAAGGCGGGCGACTCGCAGTACAGGTAGAACAGGACCAGGAAGGCCGACAAGGTCTGGAACAGCTGGACGACGTACGGGTGGGGGACCACGGCCTAGTGCTGCAGTCGGTCCGCCAGCAGCCGGGCGGTGTGCTCCACCCGCACCTGGGTGCCGTCCTTGTCGAGCCCGCCCCGGATCTGCATGACACAGCCCGGGCAATCCATGGCCACCAGGGGCACTTGGGCAGCCTTGATGTTCTCCAGCTTGCGCTCCAGGATCGGGGCCGAGAGTTCCGGGAGCTTGAGGGAGTATGAGCCGCCCATGCCGCAGCACATGTCGCACTCGGTCATCTCCTCCAGCCGGTAGCCGGCCTTGGCCAGCAGGTCCCGGGGGGCCTGGCAGGCGTCCAGGGTCCGCTTGAGGTGGCAGGAGTCGTGGTAGGTGAACCGGCCCAGGTCCGCCCCGTCCTTGAAGGACAGGCGGCCTTCGTCCACCAGCTGCTTGACCAGGGTGGAGAAATCCACCGCCTTGGCGGCCAGGCGGGCCGCGCCCTCCAGGCGGGCGGTCATGCCCAGGCTCTCGAACACGGCGGCGAAGTCCTGCTTGAGGGCCACGGTGCAGGTGGGGCAGGCGGACACCACGTAGGCCACGTCCTCGGCCAGCAGCGCCTGGATGTTGTCCTGGGCGTTCTGGGCCGCCACCTCGTAGGCGCCGCTGTAGCGGGCGGGCGCGCCGCAGCAGGTCTGCCCTTCCGGGAAGACCACTTCGATGCCGGCCTTGTTCAGGATCCTCACCACCGCCTCGCCCATCTCCGGGTAGGAGAAGTCGATCAGGCAGCCGGAATAGAACGCGGCCTTTTCCCGGCCTTTGGGCTGCTGGATGCGCTTCACCAGGTCCCGGAACGGCACCGGGGCGATGGCCGGCAGGCTGCGGAACTCGGTGAGCTGGCCCAGGAAGAAGGGCAGGTGGCGGATGAACCCGTCCTTGGCGAAGGGCTTCTGGCCCACGGTAGGCGGCCCGCAGCATGGCGTGGAACATGCGCCGGTTGTTCACCACCGCGAAGATGGCCTTCTGGCCAGGCCGGCTGGCCCTGTCTCCACCGCCAGGCGCCGGCGCAGCTCCAGGATCAGCTCGGGGATGTCGATCATGCCCGGGCAGACCACCTTGCAGTTGCCGCACTGGATGCACAGCCCCTGGATGTCCTCGGACTTCTTCAGCTCGTCGAACCAGGCGGTGAGGATGGTGCCGATGCCGCCGGTGTAGGTCTTGCCGAACACGTGCCCGCCCACCAGGCGGAACACCGGGCACACGTTCAGGCAGGAGGCGCAGCGGATGCACTGGAGCGCCTGCTTGAACTTGGGATCCCGGGCCATGTCCGAGCGCCGGTTGTCCATGAGGATGATGTGCAGTTCCTTGGGGGTGCCGTCGGTGTTGGGCACCGGGCCGGTGATGATGGACACGTAGCTGGTGAGCAGCTGGGCGGTGGCGCTGCGGGGCAGGGCGGTGAGGATGGGCTCGATGTCCCGGAAGGCGGCCACCAGCTTCTCCACGCCCGACGATGGCCACGTGGATGCGGGGCAGGGTGGTGACCAGGCGGGCGTTGCCCTCGTTGGTGACGATCACCAGGCTGCCGGTCTCGGCCACCGCGATGTTGGCCCCGGAGATGCCCATGTCCGCCTCCAGGAACTTGGGGCGCAGCTTGGTCCGGGCGAACTTCACCAGCCTGGGGATGTCCGGGGTCTGTCCGGGCTCCACCTCCTGGTTGAAGACCTCGGTGACCTCCTCCTTGGTCATGTGGATGGCGGGCATGACCATGTGGGACGGGGTCTGGTGGGCCAGCTGGATGATCCACTCCCCCAGGTCCGTCTCGGCCACCTCGATGCCCCCCTCCTCGCAGGTGCTCGTTCAGGTGGATCTCCTCCGAGGCCATGGACTTGGACTTGACGATCCGGGCCACGCCCCGGGCCTTGGCCAGGTCCAGGATGTACTGCCTCACCTGGGCCGGGTCGCTGGCGCGGAACACCTTGGCGCCCCGGGCCTCGGCCTGGCGCTTGAAGATCTCCGCCAGCTCATCCAGGCGGCCGGCGGCGTCGGACTTGACCTCCCGGATGCGCGCCCGCACCGCTTCGAAGTCGATGCCTTCGTACGCCTTGGCCCGGCCTTCCCGGTAGGCCACGGAAAACCGCCCCAGGGCGCCGGCCAGGTTGGGGTTCTGGAGGGCGACGCTGATGGACTTCCTGAAGGTCGATTGCATCACTGCCCCCTATCCGGATCATCCACGAACACCACGATCAGCCGCTCCGGCCCGTGCGCGCCGATGGTGAGCACCCGCTCGATGTCGGCGGTGCGGCTGGGGCCGGTGATGAAGGAAAGGTAGGCGGACCGCGCCGGATCCAGGTGCTCCATGGCCCCGGCCAGGTCCGGCAGGATCCTGCCGGTCTGGGCCAGGGCCACGTGGATGGGCGGGAGGGTGGAGACCAGCCGCTGTTCCACCGGGGCGGCGTCCACCACCAGGGTGCCGGTGGCGGCGATGCCCCAGTCCGCCTGGCTGATGCCCACCCGGGCCGCCGCCGCGGCCTCGCGGGTCACCTGGAAACGGATGCCGGGAGCCTCGCTCCCCAGGCGCTCCCGGTCGGCGCCGTCCAGGAAGCTTCCGGGCGCCCACAGGGCGCCGCCCTGGGGGCCTTCCAGCAACTGCTGCTCCTTGAGCAGGCCGAGGATGAACCCGAAGGCGCCCTGCCGGGTGGGGAACCGGTGCACTTCCGCGCTCACCGCTTCCGCCCGCGCCTTGAAGGTTTCGAAGAGGGTCTCCATGATGGTGCCTCCCGGGGCCGGCCGGGGACCTCAGGTCCCCGGCCTGTTCACAATTCTACCGGACGACGAGATTCACGAATGGGAAGACGTAGGCCATGAGGAACACCGCGCAGCCGCCCAGCGCCGCCAGGGCGATGGAGTGGAAGAACACGTAGCGCAGGATGTCGCCTTCGTGGCCATACCACTGGGTGGCGGTGGAGGCCACCACGATGCTCTGGGCGTCGATCATCTTGCCCATCACCCCGCCAACGCTGTTGGCGGAGGCCATCAGGCTGGGCTGCACCGAGATCTGCTGGGCGGTGATCTTCTGCAGGCTGCCGAACAGCACGTTGGAGGACGTGTCGGAGCCGGTGAGGGCCACCCCCAGCCAGCCCAGCATGGTGCCGAAGAAGGGGTACAGGGCCCCGGTGCGGGCGAAGGCCAGGCCCATGGTGGCGTCCAGCCCGGAGTAGCGGGTCAGGAAGCCGACCGCCAGCATGGCCGCGATGGTCAGCAGGGAGAACCGCACCTTCACCAGGGTCCTGCCGTACAGCTTGATCAGCTTGCCGAAGCCGAGCCCGGCGATGATCCCGGACAGCACCGCCGCCAGGAGGATCCCGGTGCCGGTGGCGGAGAGCCAGTTGAGCACGAACACGGCCGGTTCGGGGGTGGGCTTCTGGACCACCGGGGGCATGCGCTGGACCAGCATGTGCAGGCCGTGCACCGGCCACTTGGGCATGGAGAGCCTGTCCAGGGCGGCCTTGACGGCCGGGGTGCCCCACAGGCCCACCATCACGCTCAGGATCACCCAGGGGGTCCAGGCCTTCGCCACCTGGCCCGCGGACGTGGGCGCGGCGGCGGCCTTGGCCGCGGGAGCGGCCTCGCCGTCCAGGGTCCAGACCCGCTTGGGCTTCCACATGAACAGGAAGGCGATCAGGCAGCCCATGGAGACCACCGACGCGGCGATGTCCACCAGCCAGGGCCCGTGCAGGTTGGAGACCAGCAACTGGGTGATGGCGAAACTGACCCCCGCCACCAGGATCGGGGGCCACACCTCCAGCATGCCCCGGAAGCCGGCGAAGGCCCAGATGAGCCAGAACGGCACCAGGATGCAGAAGGGGGTGAGGATCCGGCCGACGTTGGCGCTGAGCACCATCAGGTTGATGCCGGTGACGCCGTTCAGGGCCAGCAGGGGGATGCCCAGGGCGCCGAAGGCCACCGGAGCGGTGTTGGCGATCAGGGACAGCCCCGAGGCCTGCAGGGGCTTGAAGCCCAGGCCGATGAGGATGGCCGCGGTGACCGCCACCGGGGTGCCGAAGCCGGCGGCGCCCTCGAAGAACGAGCCGAAGCAGAAGGAGATCAGGAGCAGCTGCAGCCGGCGGTCCTGGGTGATGCTGGTCAGGCTCTCGGACAGGGTCTTGAACAGCCCGGTCTCCACCGTCAGGACGTACATGAAGATCACGTTGATGATGATCCAGCCGATGGGCATCAGCCCGAAGCCGGCGCCGTACACCGCGGTGGCCCCGGCCACCCGGGCGGGCATGTGGAAGCCCAGGGTGGCGGTGAGCAGGGCGGTGGCCAGGCCCAGCAGGGCCGCCAGGTGCGCCTTCACGTGGAAGATGGCCAGGGAGCCCAGCAGCACCACCACCGGCAGGGCGGCCACCAGGGTGGACAGCCACCAGTGCCCGGTGGGGTCGTAGCCCTGGGACCAGGGCGCGCCCAGAGCGGGGAGCCGCAGGATCGCCACCGCGAGGACGGCCATGCCGGCCAGGATGAGGGCCGTCAGGCCCAGGTTCGCGGACGGCGAAGCCTTGTCCTTGGCGAGAGCCGGGGCTCTACCGGAAGCCGCAAGGGTGCCGGAGGATTCGTTCATGGGGATCTCCGAAGGGGTTGGGGTGGGCGGGGGCCAGGGCGGAAGCGGCCGGTGAGCTGGGGCACCGGCCGCAGGAAGGCCGGCATCCGGCGGCGGAAGCAGGTCGGTCACGCGGGTGTCAAGAATTGATCAGAAAAGCATCCTGCGGCGCCCGGCTCCGGGGTGGACAAACATGGTCAGCGGCAAGCAGCGTCCGGTCACCGGTCGAAACCCGGACCTGACCGGCGGCCGGGCGCGGGCCGGAAGGGCGGTGAACTGGTATATTTTCTGGGCCGGGCCTGGGTCCGGCGCCGACTCGGCCTCTTCGCCCCGGGAGGTGCACGGATGATGCGAGCGCTGGTGGTGGACGACGAGCTGCCCGCCCGGGAGGAGCTGGAGGCCCTCCTGGCGGAGACGGGGGAATTCACCGTGGTGGGTTCCTGCCCGGACGCCATCCAGGCCCTGCGCGCCATCCGGGAAGTCCGGCCGGACGTGGTGTTCCTGGACATCCAGATGCCCAAGGTGGACGGCCTGAAGATGCTGAGCATGATCGACGAGGAGATCATGCCGTGCGTGGTCTTCGTGACCGCCTACGACGAGTACGCCGTCAGCGCCTTCGAGAAGAACGCCATCGACTACCTGCTCAAGCCGGTGCAGCCGGAGCGCCTGGCCCGCACTGTGGCCCGGCTGCGGCGCTTCCTGGGCGAGGGCCGGCACCCCAAGTACGACGGCCCCCCCATCGAGCGGATCCCCTGCATCAGCGCCCACAGCATCAAGCTCATCGACGCCGCCGACGTGGAGTTCGTGCGCTCCTCGGAGACCGGGGTGCACGTGGTGACCGCCAAGGGGGAGTTCCTCACCGAGCTGACCCTCACCGTGCTGGAGGCCAAGGCCCAGCACCTGGTGCGCTGCCACAAGCAGTTCCTGGTGAACATCCGCCAGATCGACGAGATCGTCCGGGAAGACCCCTCCACCGCCCTGCTCAAGACCCGCTCCGGCCGGCAGGTGCCGGTGAGCCGGAGGTTCCTGGGGCGGCTGAAGGAGCTGCTGGGGATCTGAAGGGACGGGGTGTGCGGGTCCGGCGGTTCCTCAACGCGTGGCCGCTTCCAGCATGTACAAGTAGCTCCGGTAGATCTGCCCGGTGGCCCGCGTCATGCCCACTTCGCAGGTTCGGCTGCTGGAGAAGTGCCCGTCGAAGGTGCGCGCGCACACTTCTTCCGCTTCATGCCTGGTGGCCGAAGCGGTGAGTTCCGGGAACAGGAAGCCCCGGTCCCCGGCGAACCCGCAGCAGCCCGCGTCCCTGGGGATCACCACCTCCTCGGCGCAGGCTTTGGCGATGGCCTCCAGCTTGGAGGTGAGGTTCATCTTGGTGACCGAGCACACCGGGTGCAGGGCCACCGAACCCAGCTTGCGCGTCACGGTCAGCTTGGGCAGCAGCCGGTCGTGGGCGAACTCCACCGAGTCGACGATGCGCAGGCAATCGAAGCGGGCCTGGTTCTCGGGCGTCAGGTACGGGCGGCAGGTCTTGAGGCCGTAGGTGCAGGGGGAGGTGTCCATGACCACCGGCAGCCGGCCCTCCCGGCTCCAGCGCCAGAACCGCTCCACCGCCTGGTTCACCGAGAAGGCGTGGGCCTCGGCGTAGCCCTTGGAGCTGAAGGGCACCCCGCAGCACACGCCCTGGGGGTCGTCGGGAATGTGCAGGCCCACCCCGGCCCGCCGGGCCAGGGCCACCAGCACCTCGGGCAGGCTCTGCTCCCGGGATTCGAAGGGCAGGGCGCCCATGAGGCGGGAGATGCAGGCGGGGAAGTAGATGGCCTCGGCTCCTTCGGCTGACGTGGCCGGGAGCTTGCCCTTGGCGGCCCGGGGCATCTCCCGGCTCCACTGGTGCGTGGCCGTGCCGGCGGCGGCGCGCAGCAGACGGGTGATGGCCACCATGGGGCCGGGGCCGAACAGGCGCTGCACCAGGTGCCCGGAGCGCAGGCCCATGCGCACCAGGGGCTCCGCCAGGGCGAAGTTGCGGGCCACCTTCAGGGCGAGGGCGTTGGCCCGGGCCGAGTGGGCGGTGCGGCGCAGGCGCTTGATGAGCGCGCCGGTGTCGATGGACACCGGGCAGGCGGTGGCGCACAGGCCGTCGGCGGCGCAGGTGTCCACCGCCATGTACTGGTAGGCGTCCTGCAGGGAGGCCTTGAGGGCGGGGTCCTCGCCGGTGAGGCCCAGGCGGGTCACTTCCCGGCGCACCACGATGCGCTGGCGCGGGGTGAAGGTGAGCTCCCGGCTGGGGCACTTGGGCTCGCAGTAGCCGCACTCGATGCACTTGTCCACTTCCTCCTCCACCGCCGGCATGGCCTTGAGGCTGGAGATGTGGGCGTTGGGATCCTCGTTGAGGATCACCCCGGGGTTGAGCAGCCTGGCCGGGTCCACCAGGGCCTTGAGGCGGGTCATGATGGACTTGCCTTCGGGGCCCCACTCGGTCTCCACGAACGGGGCCATGTTGCGTCCGGTGCCGTGCTCGGCCTTGAGGGCGCCGTCGTATTTCTTCACCACCAGGTCCACCACGTCATCGATGAAGCGCTTGTACTGGTCCACCGCCGCCTGGTCGTTGAAGGACTGGGTGATGACGAAGTGCAGGTTGCCGTCCTTGGCGTGGCCGAAGATGATGGCCTCCGGATAGTCGTACTCCTTGAACAGGCGGGTGAGGTCCACCGCCGCGTCGGCCAGATGCTCGATGGGGAAGGCCACGTCCTCGATGATCACCGTGGTGCCCCGGGCCCGCACCGACCCTACCGAAGGGAAGGTGCCGGAGCGGATCTTCCAGTACTGGGCCTGCAGGTCCGCGTCGTGGGTGAACGCCGCCGCTTCCAGCAGGGTCAAGGCCGCGCAGGCGCCCAGGGCCCGGCGTTCCAGGTCCGGGCGGCTGGCCGGGTCGGTGCCCTGGAATTCCGCCAGCAGCGCCGCCGCGCCCTCGGGCAGGCTCTTGATGCGTTCCGGGATGCCCGGCTGGTTCTCCACCGAGCGCAGGGACGCCCGATCCAGCAATTCCAGGGCCGCGGCGCCCGCGTCCCGCAGGGGCACGATGGCGGCGCAGGCCGCATGGATGTCCGGGAACAGGAGGAAGCCGGTGACCTTCACCGGCAGGTCCGGCACCGTGCGCAGCACCGCCTCGGCGATGAAGGCGAGCGTGCCTTCAGAGCCCACCAGCAGGTTGCGGAAGATGTCCACGGGGCGGTGAATAATCCAGGAAGGCGTTGAGGGAGTAGCCGGTGGTGTTCTTGGTGCGGTACTTGCTACGGATCCGGGCGGCCAGCACGGCGTTGCTCTCGATCTCCCGCTTCAGGTCCAGGAGGCCCTGGGCCAGGGCCGGCTCCTGGCGGCGGAACGCCTCGTCCGCGTCCGGGGCGGCGGTGTCGATGACCGTGCCCGAAGGCAGCACGAAGGTGAGGGAATCCAGGGTGTGGTAGGCGTTCTGGACCACTCCGCAGCACATGCCGCTGGAGTTGTTGGAGAGGATCCCGCCCACGGTGCAGGTGTTGATGGACGCCGGGTCGGGCCCCATCTTGGCCCGGTAGCGCTGCAGGGCGAAGTTCACGTGGGCGCCGATCACCCCCGGCTGGACCCGGATCCGGGCGCCGTCGTCCAGCACCTGGATGGCGCGCCAGTGCCGGGCCACCTCCACCAGGATGCCGTCGCTGATGGCCTGCCCGGACAGACTGGTGCCGGCCGCCCGGAAGGTCATCGGGATTCCGGCCTTCTGGCTGAACTTGAACAGTTGCCGCACTTCCTCCACACTCTGAGCGAACGCCACGGCCCGGGGAATCAGGCGGTAGAATCCGGCGTCGGCGGCGAACGCCACTCGCTCCACCGGGCGGTCCAGCACTCTCTCGGGGCCGACGATAGCTTCCAGGGATCGGCGCAGGCTTTGGGGTTCAGTCATGGCTGCTCCTAGGGGCACCGGCCGAGCAGCCAAAGCGCCCACGGGGTGAAGGGATCTGTCAAGGGGACATGCACCAGGATGCTCCTGGGGCGGACCCGGCCGCAAAGGGGAAACTTCCCCAGGGGTCACCCACCCATGGTGACCGGTACGATTCTCGCTCTGACCGGAATCCCGGATCATCCGAATGCGAATAAATCTCGATCGCCCCTTGACGGGCCGCCCTTCCCGGATGCAACTTGAGTCCATTCCTATTTTGATTTTTCTAAGACACCCTTTGACTGACCCCTTTGAAACATCCCCAGCCACCATCCGAGGCACTCATGGCCCAACTGAGGGAGCCCGACACCTCGCGTTGCCTCGTCCCGGAATCCCGGACGGGCCTTGACCGGATGCGTGGCCTGGCGGAGTCGATGGTGGAGAACCCGGTGGCCCGGGCGATCCTGGACGCCATCCCGGGGTACGCCCTGATTCTCACCCAGGACCGGCAGGTGCTGGCGGGGCATGGAGCGGTGCTGGAGGCCCTGGGCCTCACCAACCCGGAGCGTTTGCGCCTGCTCGCCCCTGGGGAGTGGTTCCATTGCGGCCCCGGCCCGGACGGGCTGGTCCGCCCCCGCCAGTTCCGGGTCGCCAGCGAGCCCCTGCGGGTGGGGCGCCAGGACCTCCTCCTGTTCGTCTTCCTGGACGTCACCGGCCAGAAGCGCCGGGAAACCTTGGACCAGGTGTTCCTGCACGACCTTCTTAACCTGGTGGGCGGGCTGGACGGCATCGCCCGCCGCCTGGGGGACCCGGGCAGGGATTCCCGGGAGGCCGCCGGCCTGGTCCAGGAACTGGCCCGCCAGATGATGGACGAGATCCAGAACCACCGCCTGCTCCTCAGCCAGGAGGACGGCGGCATGGGGAGGGTCAGGCGGGAGGCCCGGGCGGACGAGATCCTGAGCCGGCTGGGCCGGTTCTTTTCCGTGTGCGGTGCGGCCGAAGGGCGGCGCCTGGAGATCCTGCCGGCGACACCGGAGCCCTTCGTCTGCAACCCGGTGCTCCTGACCCGGGTGCTGGTGAACCTGGTCAAGAACGCCCTGGAAGCCACCCCCGAGGGGGGCACGGTGAGGGTCTGGCACGAGCGCCGGGACGGACGCCGGGGTTTCCTGGTGGAGAATCCGGGGGTCATCCCCGCCGAGGTGGCCGGGCAGATCTTCCAGCGCTGCTTCAGCACCAAGGGCAACTCCGGGCAGGGCCTGGGGGCCTACGGCGCCAAGTTCCTGGGGGAGCGCTTCCTGGGCGGGGAAGTGGGGTTCGCCGCCCAGGACGGCGGGCGCACCCGCTTCTTCATCTGGATGCCGGAACAGGGCGCGGGACCGGCCGCGGATCCGTGCCGCCGGGCTCCGGACAGCTTCCCGTTCCACCGCAGCGCCGCATCCGAGGCCGGTCCGGCGGCCCAGGCGACGCCGGAAGGCGCCGACACCCTGCTGGTGGTGGACGACTCCAGGACCCTGTGCCACCTGCTGGGTGGCCAACTCTGCCCGCGCTACCGGGTGCTCACCGCGGAAACCGGCGAGGAAGGCCTCGCCCTGGCCCTGCAGTGGTGTCCGGACCTGATCCTGCTGGACGTGATGATGCCGGACCTGGACGGGTTCCACGTGTGCCGCCGGCTCAAGGAGGACTCCCGCACCCGGGAGATCCCGGTGCTGTTCCTCACCGCCCTGGGCGGTGAGGCGGAGGAGATGCGCGCCCTGGAAGCGGGCGGCATCGATTTCATGCTCAAGCCCGTGAGCCCTCCGGTCCTGGCCGCCCGGGTGCGCAACCAGCTGGAGCTCAAACACCAGCAGGACCGCCTGCGCAACCTGTCGCTCCTGGATGGGCTCACGGGCATCGCCAACCGGCGCCGGTTCGACCAGTACCTGGAGATGGAGTGGCAGCGCTGCAGCCGCAACGGCCAGCCCCTGTCCCTGGTCATGGGCGACGTGGACCACTTCAAGGCCTACAATGACGGCTACGGGCACGGGCGGGGGGACGAGTGCCTGCGTTCGGTGGCCAAGGTGTTCGACCGGGCCTTGCGCCGGCCGGCAGACTTGGCGGCCAGGTACGGAGGCGAGGAATTCATCTGTCTGCTCCCCGAGACGGACCAGGACGGGGCCAGGATCGTCGCCGAGCAGATCATGGCGCAGATGGCCGAACTGGCCCTGCCCCACGCCTATTCGCCCATCTCCCGGCAGGTCTCGGTGAGCGTGGGCCTGGCCACGGCCCGCCGGCCCTCCCAGGGCCGGCCCTGTCGCGCCCTGGTGGAGGAGGCGGACCGCTGGATGTACGAAGCCAAGGCCCGGGGCCGGAACCGGGTCGTGGGTTGCGGCTACTGGTAGGATCCGGATTGGGGTTACAATCTTGCTTATGCAAGATCCCCTTCCGCCTCCCCTGGACGTGAACGCCCCGCTGGTGAAGCTCATCGGCACGGCCCGGCGGCAGATCCGCCAGAGTTTCTGGGGCCGGTTCGCCGCCTACGGACTGACGCCCCAGCAGGGCTGGATCCTGCGGGTGCTGTCGGCCGCGGGACCCATGTCCCTCCACTGCCTTTCCCAGTGGGTTTTCATGGACGACCCCACCGCCTGCCGGATCGTCAAGACCCTGCAGGACAAAGGTCTCGTGGATTCCATCCCGGACCCGGCGCACGGGCGGCGGAACATCGTCAGCATCTCCAAGGACGGGGCCAAAGTGGCTCCGGCCCTGGACGCCCTGGCGGAAGAGCTGGGACAGGATCTGGAAGCGGGGCTCACCGAGACGGAGAAGGTGCAGTTGCGCCGGACCCTCCTCAAGGTGATCGCCAACCTGTCGCCGGCCTCCGTCCGGCTGTCCGAGACCCCCTAGTCGCCAGTGGGCGTGACGGTGGCCGCCTCCATCATGAGCACCACCGCGCGCTGGGGCGCGCGGGTGCGGTGCAGGGTCCCTTTGGGCACGCAGATGCCCTGGTGCGGCTCGAGTTCCACCGTGCCCGACTCCAGGTCCAGGAACAGGCGCCCCTCCAGCACGAAGAACACTTCATCCTCGAGGTCGTGCTTGTGCCAGTGGAACTCCCCTTCGAACACCCCCAGCCTGGCCACGCAGTCGTTGACCCGGCACAGGGTCTGGTTCCACCAGCGCTCCTTGCCCTCCCGGGCCATGCGTCCGGCGTCGAAACACTCCAGGGGCCCGAACTTGACGTCGGTCCGGATGTTGTAGTCCATGCCAGGTCTCCCTTCCGCCTGCATTCTACCGGGAGCTCCGGAGCGGGCTCAGACATCCCCGTCCATGACCCGGCGGAACAGCACCTGGTTCTCCATGCGGGCCATGTCCAGCCGCGCCTCCAGGTGGTTGTGCTCGACGAGGTGAGCCACCAGGTCGGCCGGGGGGGCGGCCTTCCAGGCTTCCATTTCGGGGTGGTCAGGGTGCCAGAACGCTTCGATCAAAGGGTTCCCTGGCGGAAATCTTGTGCGATGGTTGGGCTGCCGTCCGTTCCGGACGCTCCCGGAGATTCTGAAATGATTAATGCATTGCTTTCCCTGGGGTTGGCCCTCGGGTTCGCCCTCGAAGCCGGTGCCCCTGGGGAGGCCGCCGCCACCCGGCCCCGGCCCTTCGCCCCGCCCCGCCTGGCCATCGACCCTCCCGGGCGGGTGGACCTGGGGGAACTGGGGCCCCTGCAACCCAGGACCCAGGCCTACCGGTTCACCAATACCAGCGCCGCCCCCATCGCCTTGCGGGTCCTGGACCGGTCCCCGGGAGTGACGGTGGCGGGCCCGGCGCTGGAGCGGCCCATCCCGCCGAAAGGCTCGGCCTTCCTGGCGCTGCGGGTGGATCCGGAGGACTGGGTGGGTCCCCAGGCGCGCAACGTGCGGCTGGGCACGGACGACCCCGGACAAGGGAACTACTATCTGCCCATCCGCTTCCAGGTGCGTCCGGACCTGACCGTGGACGGTGTCCGCCGGTCCCTGGGGGACATGCCCGGGGCGGACAGCCGCCAGGCGGTGTTCACCTTCACCCGGGAAACCGGCAAACCGGTGGCCCTGCGGGTGACCACGGAACTGCCCCCGTACCTGGAGTGGGAGACCCAGGGGCTGGGGCCGCAGGTCCAGTTGACCCTCACCCTCCGGGCCGCCCGGATCCCGCCCGGGATGCGCATGGGACTGGAGCGGGTGCGGGTGGAGACCAACGCCCCGCAACAGCCGGCTTTCGACCTGTACCTGGAGTGGCGGGTGCACCATCCCGTCGAAGCGGCGCCTGCGCGGGTGGTGTTCCAGGATCCGGAGCCGGCGGTCCTGGAGCTGGAACTGCGCTCCCGCGGGGGCACCCCGTTCCTGATCCTGGGGGCGGACCTGGAGGGCGAGGGATTCCAGGTGGGACCGATGCCCGCGGCGCCGGCGCCGGTCCAGACCCTGGCCATCCGCCGGACCGCGCGCGGAACGGCCCGGGCCATGCTGGTCCTGCGCTTTTCCGGGGAGGAGGAGTCCCTGAAGGTGCCCCTGGCCTACCTGCCGAGCCGGCCGCCCCAGGAGGAGGGTGTTAAGGTTGAATCTGTTCCACGCCCTTGACAACCCGTTCCACCCCCACTTCCTCCGGAGCCCTCCATGGTCTTCCTGGCAATCCTGTTGTTCCTGGTCGGGCTTGGCGCCTGGCGCGCCAAGAAGCAGGCGGGCTTCCCCATGTCCCAGCGGCTGGGGCTGGTGCACCTGGCGGCCTGGGCCGTGGCGGTGGTGCTGGCGGTGGTGTCCATGGCGGTGGTGGTGGCGCCGGGCATGGCCGGAGTGGTCCTGGTGTTCGGCAAGGTGCAGCCGGAGGCGCTGCCCTCGGGGCTGCACTTCATCAACCCCCTGGCCAGCGTGGTGGAGATGGAGGTGCGCACCCGCAACTACACCATGTCCAACGTCACGGACGAGGGCCAGAAGAAGGGCGACGATTCCATCCAGGTGATCACCAGCGACGGGCTGACGGTGAAGCTGGACTGCACCATCTTCTACTCCCTCAAGCAGGACATGGTGGCCAGGATCTACTCCGAGATCGGGCCGGACGTGGAAGAAAAGATCCTGCGCAGCGAGATCCGCGCCAGCCTGCGGGACGCCGCCGCCAACCTGCTGGCCACCGAGCTGTACACCTCCAAGCGCCAGTCGTTCGTGGACCAGGTGACCAAGACCCTCAAGAGCTCCTTCGAGAGCCGGGGCATCAACATGGAGCAGGTGCTGCTGCGCAACGTCATCCTGCCCGACCAGATCACCAAGGCCATCAACGACAAGATCGCCGCCGACCAGGAAGCCCAGAAGATGACCTTCGTGCTCCAGAAGGAGCGCCAGGAGGCCGAGCGCAAGCGCATCGAGGCCGAGGGCCAGGCCCGGGCCCAGCAGATCGTGTCCCAGTCCCTCACCCCGCAGATCCTCGAGTACCAGCGGATCCAGGCGCTGCGCTACGTGGGCGAGAAGGGCAACCTGATCATCACCAGCAGCGGCGTCACGCCGCTGGTGCAGGTGCCGGCGAAGAAATAGGCCGGTTCAGGGCGCCGTCCTGCCCGGATCGATCACCAGCCGGATCGGCTTGCCGTCGCGCAGGACGTCGAAGTTCAGCTTGGTCTCGGGCGGCTCCAGTTCCAGCAGGTCCATGAGCTGGGTATCGCTCTCCACCGGGTGCCCGTTCATGCCCACGATCACGTCGCCCAGGATCACGTCGGCCAGTTCCACCGGCTCCTTGGCCCCTTCCCGGATCCGCATGCCCCGGAATCCGGCCTTGTCCGCCAGGCTTCCGGGGGTGACCAGGTCCACGGCGATGCCGTGCTTGGCGCCCAGGGTCGCCGAGGCGGCGGGGGGGAAGGTGACGATGCCCAGCTCCGGCCGGTGCAGCTGGCCCTTGGCGATGAGCACCGGCACCACCCGGTTCAAGGTGTCCACGGGGATGGCGAAACCCACGCCGGTGCTGGCGCCGGTGGTGCTGCGGATGGCGGTGTTCATGCCGATGAGGCGCCCGGCCCGGTCCAGGAGCGGGCCGCCGGAATTGCCCGGGTTGATGGCGGCGTCGGTCTGCACCGCGTCCAGGATGTGGGTGCCGAAGCCGGTGAGGATGTCCCGCTTCAGCGCGGAGATGACGCCGGCGGTGAGCGTGTGGTCCAGGCCGAACGGATTGCCGATGGCCAGGACCATCTGGCCCACCTGCAGGTCCGACGACGTGCCCAGGGGCAGGGGCCGCATCTGCTCCAGGGGCGCGAACACGTGCAGCACGGCGATGTCCAGGGTCAGGCTGCGCCCGATGACCACGGCCTTGTAGGTCTTGCCGTCGGTCAGGGTCACCTGCAGGTCTTCCGCCTCGCCCCGGGGACCGCCCCCCGGGTCGTCCACGGTGATGACGTGGTGGTTGGTGACCACGTGCCCGAGGTTGTCCCACACGAACCCGGTGCCGGAGGCGGGGGGAACCTGGTAGCGGTTGCCGGTGCGGTTGTCCTCCAGGTACCATTTCTTGGTGATGGAGGAGATGAACACCACCGAGTGGCGGGCGGCCTTGAACACCGCCACCCGGGCGGCCTCGGTGGAGGACAGGGGCGGCCGGGGCGTGGTGGGGCGGGGGCGGGCCAGCTTGCGGTTGATCTCGATGGCCTCCCGCTCCGGGCCGGTGAGCTCCTGCTTGGGCCGCTCATACTGGGCCGCGGCCGGAACCAGGACCAGGATGGCCCCAAGCCAGGCCCAACGACGCCCCCTCAACCTTGCCCAGCCCATGGTTCAGCCTCCACCCCGTCCAAGTCATGATTCCAATATTTCCATTATTCGCAATCTAGTTTCATAACCCAGGCCGCCGCTCCCGGGAATGGGAGAGTATCCGATCAATCCCCAGACCCATTCCAGGACGTTTTGCCCAGCTTTCGGAGGCCACATGGAAAAAGCGGCTGCATCTGTTCTGCCCATCACCCGGAAACGCCCTCTCTACCGGATTCTATACGTACAGGTCCTGTGCGCCATCATCCTTGGCGGCCTGCTGGGGTGGCTGTCCCCCACCATCGCCACCAACGACTGGGTCAAGAACATGGGCGACGGCTTCATCAACCTCATCAGGATGGTCATCGCCCCCATCATCTTCTGCACCGTGGTCTCGGGCATCGCCCACATCCAGGGCGCCAAGGCGGTGGGCCGGATCGGCGTCAAGGCCCTGTTCTACTTCGAGGTGGTCTCCACCCTGGCCCTGGTCATCGGCCTGATCGTGGGCAACGTGCTGCACCCGGGACTCAACTTCGGCGGCAAGGCCCCGGACCCGGCCCTGGTGGCCAAGTACGCCCAGCAGGCCCACGAGATGAAGGCCGCCGACTTCGTGCTGCACATCATCCCCGACAGCGTGGTGGGCGCCTTCGCCCGGGGCGACATCCTGCAGGTGCTGCTGTTCTCCGTGCTGTTCGGCCTGGCCCTCATGGCCCTGGGCGACAAGGTCAAGGGCCTGCGCGCCATGATCGACCAGATCACCCAGGGGGTGTTCGGGGTCATCGGCCTGGTCATGAAGGCCGCCCCCTTCGGCGCCTTCGGCGCCATGGCCTTCACCATCGGCAAGTACGGGGCCGCGGCCCTGGGCAACCTGCTGGGCCTCATCGCCACCTTCTACCTCACCTCGGCCCTGTTCGTGCTGATTGTGCTGGGCACCGTGGCCCACTTCGCCGGGTTCAACATCCTGCGCTTCATCGCCTACATCAAGGACGAGCTGCTCATCGTGCTGGGCACCAGCTCCTCCGAGAGCGCCCTGCCCCAGCTCATGGTCAAGCTGGAAGCCATGGGCTGCTCCAAGCCGGTGGTGGGCCTGGTGGTGCCCACCGGGTATTCCTTCAACCTGGATGGCACCAACATCTACATGAGCCTGGCGACCATCTTCATCGCCCAGGCCCTGGGCTTCCACCTGACCATCTGGAACCAGCTGATCATCATCGGGGTGGCCATGCTCACCTCCAAGGGTGCCTCGGGGGTGACCGGCGCCGGCTTCATCACCCTGGCCGCCACCCTGTCGGTGATGAACCCGGCCCTGGTGCCCGGCATCGCCATCGTGTTCGGCATCGACAAGTTCATGAGCGAGTGCCGGGCCCTGACCAACATCACCGGCAACGGTGTGGCCTGCGTGGTGGTGTCCAAGTGGGAGGGGGAACTGGACCGCGCCAAGCTGAAGGAGGTCCTGAGCGGCAAGCGGCGCGAGGAGCTGGCCCCGGTGGCGGCGAAGGAGGAAGAGGCGGTCGTCTAGTTCTACTGGGACCTCCGGGTCCCTACCCGGCGGCAGGCCCGCCATGCGGGTTCCCTGGGTTCGCGCCGCCACACCTTTGGTGGCCGTGAATCGGAGTGCGTGCGCACTCCGATTCACGGCCACCTGCCGTCGAGCCGCATCGGAGTTTGGGGTCGGTGATCTACGCGTCCGTTTGAAAGCGTCACGGCTGGCTGACGGGGCTTGGCGAATCTGCTTGGATCAGCTGGCATGGGAGGACCTGTGAAGGTTGCGGAAGCGATTCCCGCCGTCCGCCCCGAAGTCACCGATACCAATCATCTTCGGGCGGACCCGACGAGCCAGCGAGTGCTTCGTCAGACCGCGCCCAGCGCGGCCTGACGAAGCCGAGCACCGGTGGGGCGGCGCGAGGCCCGGGAACCCGGCCGGCGCGATCTGCCGCCGACCGGGACCCGGACGCCCCAGCAGGACTAGGCACCGGCTGGGTAGCGGACGGAGGCGCGGAAGACCGCGCCTCCCCCCGGCCGGTCCCCCACCGTGAGCCGCCCGCCCAGGGCGGCCACTTTCTGGGCGGTGAGATACAGGCCGACCCCCCGGTCCCCCGGCTTGGTGGTGAACCCCTTTTCGAACAGCCGGTCCCGGTACCCGGCCGGGACGCCGGGGCCGGTGTCCGCCACCTCCAGGTCCAGCCGGTCCGCGTCGTGCTGGAGGTCCACCCGGATCTGCCGGGTGGCTGAAGCGCCCATGGCCTCCACCGCGTTCTCCAGCAGGTTGCCCAGGATGGTGACCAGGTCCCGGGCCACCGCCTCGTCGGCGCAGACGGGGACCTGGGAGGCCTCCGTCAGGACCATGGCGATGTCCTGTTCCCGGGCGGCGCTGCACCGGGCCATGAGGAATCCGGCCAGCAGGGGGTCCTTGATGCGCTGGGCCAGCTGGCCGAGTTCCGCCCGGAGGTCGCCCAGGAGCCCGGCGATGTAGCCGGAAAGCCGGTCGGTACTCCTCCAGCCGGACCAGGCCGAGGATCACGTGGAGCCGATTCATGAACTCGTGCGTCTGGGCCCGCAAGGCTTCGGCGTACAGCCGCATCCCCGCCATCTGCTCCTCGAGCTGCCGGCCCAGGCGCCGCAGCTGGACCTGGTAGGCGACCCGGGCGATGATCTCCTCCTCGTGGAAGGGCTTGGTCACGTAGTCCGCGCCGCCCGCCTGGAAGGCGTTCACCTTGTCCTGGATGCGGTCCAGGGCGCTGATGAAGATGATCGGCACGTCCCGGAGCCGGTCGTCCTGCTTCATGTGCCGGCACACCTCGAAGCCGTTCATCCCGGGCATGTAGATGTCCAGGATCACCAGGTCCGGGTGGACGGCCCGCGCCGAAGCCAGGGCCGCCGCTCCGGACAGGGCGCTGCGCACCCGGTAGCCCTGGCCGCGGAGGACCTGCTCCAGCAGGTCCAGGTTGGCCGGGTTGTCGTCCACCAGGAGGACCTGCTCCGCCGTCCGCGCCTCAGGCATGGCTGCCCCCCATGCCCATGAGCCTGAGCACGGCGTCGAACCGGAAGGCCTTCACCTGGGGGATGAAGGAGTCCGCCAGGGCCTGGTCCGGGAGGAGCCTCAGGAGGTCCAGGGCCTCGGCCCGGTTGCCGGCCACCAGGGTCTGGTGGAACGAACGGGCCCAGGCGGGATCCAGGGCGAGGATCCGGGGGGCCAGTTCGGCCTCGGGCAGGGCCGGCGGCGGCGTCGCCCGGGCCACCTCGAGCCCGAAGTGCCGGTGCAGCTGGTCCACCAGTTCGCCCTCCGGGAAGGGCTTGGTCATCAGGTCGTCGAAGGCCGCCTCTTTGAACGGGTCCAGGTCCACGTCCAGCACGCTGGCGGTCATGGCGATCACGACCGTCCGGGGCCGGCCCAGCTCCGCCTCGCGCTGCCGGATCCGGCGCAGGGCCTCGTAGCCGTCCAGGCCCGGCATGCGCAGGTCCATCCAGACCCCGGCCGGCTGCCAGGTCTCCACCAGGGCCAGGGCCGCAGGCCCGTCCTGGGCCTCCCGCACCTCCATGCCCATGGCGGAGAGCATGCGCGCCAGGAGGGTGCGGTTATCCTCCACGTCGTCCACCACCAGCATCCGGAGGCGCGGCTGGCCCGGGGCCAGGCCCAGCGCCGGCGGCGCCGGCGCCTCGGCCTCGAGCCGGCCCTCGTCCATGGGGATCTCGAAGCTGAACGCGCTGCCTCGGCCCGGTTCGCTCTCCACCTGGATGAGCCCGCCCATGAGCCGGACCATGGCCTGGCTGATGTGCAGCCCGAGGCCCGCGCCTTCCCCCGCCTCCAGCCCGGAACGGGCCTGGTGGAAAGCCTGGAAGAGGCTGTCCCGTTCCTCGGGGCCCATGCCCGGCCCGGTGTCCCGGACGGTGAAGCGCACCAGGTTCCCGGTCCGCGCCACCTCGAGGCCGACGCTGCCCTGGCGGGTGTACTGGATGGCGTTGCCCAGGATGTTCACCAGGACCTGGCGCAGTTTCAGGGCATCGCCCAGGAGCGCTTCGGGGAACGGCCGGCGCACCTCCAGCCGGAATTCCAGCCCCTTGGCGGTGGCCCGGATCCGGGTCAGGTCCTCGATGGACTTGAAGAACCGTTCGGTGGAGAAGGGCTGCCGGTCCAGGGTGAGCTTGCCCGCCTCGATCCTGGACAGGGAGAGGACGTGGTTGATCAGGTCCAGGAGGTGCTCTCCGGCCCGGTGGATGCGCTGGAGGTTGTCCCGGTCCGCCGGGTCCGTCACTGCCCGGGCGAGGAGCTGGGCGTAGCCCATGATGGCGTTCAGGGGCGTGCGCAGATCGTGGCTCATGCTGGCCAGGAAGATGCTCTTGGCCTCGGTGGCGCTCTCGGCCGCTTCCTTCGCCTCCCGCAGCTCGGCCGTCCTGCGCTCCACCAGCCCTTCCAGGTTCCCCTGGTAGGTCTTCAGCTCTTCCTCCGTGCTCAGGCGCGCCGCCTCTGCCCGGGCCTTGGCCCGGAGGATGGACATCAGGACCGCGATGATGAGGGTCATGGCCCCCAGGGCCCAGGCCGCCGCGATGACCAGGTGCCGGTTGATGACGTAGCTGGGGCCGCCCCGGCTCAGCACCACCAGCGTCCAGTCGCCCAGGATGGGCCGGCGGGAGACGGACCACCTGGCGTGGTTGAAGGTGGCGCTGGAATGCTCCCCGAACAGGTTCGCGAAGGGCCGCAGCGCCTCGCCGCCGAACTGCTGGGTGGCCTCGATGCGCGCCAGCTCGTCGGGGCCCATGGGCTTGACGTAGTGGAACAGCATCTCCTTCTGGTTGGAGGCGAAGATGACCCCGTCCGGGGAGACCAGGAAGGCCGGTTCCGGACTCTCCGCCAGGATGCGGTCGATCTCCTCCAGCCCGGCCTTGACCACCAGGACGCCGACGATGTTGCGGTCGCCCAGGTGGATCGGGGTGCTGAAGTAGAGCCCGCGCAGGCGGGTGGTGACGCCCATGGCCGGATAGACGGTGCGGTTGCCGCGCAGCGCCGAGATGAAATAGGGCCGGAACGCGTAGTGGTTGCCGGTGAGGGTCTTGTCGCCCTCGTACTTGGTGCAGGAGACCACCTCCCCGGTCCGGTCCAGGACGTAGACGATGTCCGCGTTGAAGATCCGCCTGGTGGTGGCGAGCACCAGGCTGACCTGGGGGTTGTCCGGCCCGTCCAGCCCCCGGGCCACCCGGATGACCTCCCCGGACTCGGCCAGGGACTGGAGGTCGGCCTGGCGGTTGGTGAAGATGGCGTCGTCGATGCGGGTGGCCAGGTGCTGGACCGGCCGGACCTCGTCGGCCTCCCGGACCCACGTGCCGTACACCAGGAACACCGTCAGGGCCGCGCCCAGCCCCAGGAACGCCAGGACCACCGGGACCGGGCTGAACCAGCGCGACCAGCCGGTCATGGGGCCGGGGCGTCCAGGAACCGGCGCAGCTCGTCCAGGTAGGCCCGCTGCACGGCGAACCGGTGCACCGGCCGGCCCACGGACCCGTAGCCGGGTTCCATCTTCAGGATCTTGAGGCCGCAGAGGAACTCGCAGTACTTGCGCACGGACACCCTGGAGATGCCCACCGGTCCCGAGATCTCCTCGCTGGTGAACCAGGGGTCGTCCTTGGGCCAGGCCCCGATGGCCCGGCAGACCCGGCCCAGGGTGGCCCGGTCCAGCCCCTTGGGCAGGGCCTGGGGCTCCCCGGGACCGGACGGGTGCCGGCCCAGGTACTGGTCCAGCTCCTCCTGGGTCAGGGGGCGGTCCTTGGCCATCCGGCCGTGGGTCTCCCGGTAGGCGTCCAGGGCCTGCTTGAGCCGCTCGAACTCGAACGGCTTGATGAGGTAGTCCACGGCGCCCAGTTTCAGGGCGGTGCTGATGGTGCGGGGATCCCGGGCGGCGGTCACCAGGATGACGTCCACGTCCAGGGCCCGGGCGCGGATCTCCGCCAGCAGTTCGACCCCGGTCCGGCCGGCCATGAACACGTCCAGGAGGATCAGGTCCACCTGCCGGTCCTGGAGGGCCTGCAGCGCCTCTTCGGCGTTCCTGGCCGCGGCCACCGTCTCGAAGCCTTCGACCCGGTTCACGTAGCGGCGGTCAAGGTCCGCCACCATGGGATCATCCTCGACCAGCAGCACCCGGATCAACGCATGGACTCCCTGGGAAAAGGACCGGTGGAATTGGGGTTCTGCAACGATGATACCGTCCCGGCCGGCCCCGGGATCCAGGGGGCCTTTTGCATTCGCCGTTTTTCCGCCATCCTGGGAGCATGCCGCACCCCATGGACCTCTACTTCACGCCGCCGGATGGGCGCATCTTCAGCTGCTTTCCCGGGGCGGAGGAGCGGCTCGGGCAGCGGCACATGGCGGAGCTGGTGGCGGACGCCATCCAGGAGGGGGCGGCGCGGTTCGAGGCCTGGAAGCGTGCCGGCTCGGACCGGGACGCCAGGCCCGACGCGGTGGTCCAGGCCATCGAGGCCGGCACCGGCACCGGCAAGTCCCTGGGCTACCTCATCCCGGCCCTGGCCTCCGGGCGCCGGCCGGTGGTGGTGGCCACCCGCACCAAGCAGCTGCAGCGCCAGCTGCTGGAGGACGACCTGCCCCGGGCCCGGGGCATCCTGGGCCGGCCGGTGCAGGCGGTGCTGGCCAAGGGCCGCGCCAACTACCTCTGCCGCGCCGCCTGGGCCGGGCTGGAAGCCCAGCCCCCGGCGGAGATGGACGCGAGGGATTTCGCGCTGTGGCTGGCCCTGCCGCGGTGGGCCAGGGAGACCTCCGCCGGCGACCGGGAGGAGCTGGGCCGCTACGGGGAAGGGGAGTCGGAGCTGTGGGACCGGGTCAACGCCCGGGCCGAGCGCTGCACCGGCCGCCAGTGCCCCCGGTTCGAGGACTGCTTCCTGACCCGGCTGCGCCAGGAGATCCTGGCGGCGGACCTGGTGGTGGCCAACCACGCCCTGCTGCTGGCGGACCGCGTGCTGCGGGAGAGCGCCTTCGGCCAGGTGCTGCCGGACGCGCCGGTGCTGATCCTGGACGAGGCCCACGAGATCGAGGAGCAGCTCACCGAGAGCTGCGCCGAGCAGTGGTCCAACCGGGCCATGACCCTCCTGTTCCGGGACCTGGAGGAGGCCTCCGCCAAGGACCCTGACGCCGCCCTCCTGGGCCCCCTGCTCCTGCCCTGGCGGGATGCCTGGGCCTCCCTGATGGCCTGCGTGCCCGGGGAGCCGGGCATCTTCGGCTTCGAGGACCGGCGCCTGGGCCTGGGCCTCCTGGCGGACGCGGTGGGCGCCTGGGTGGAGGCGGGCCAGGCGGTGTGGAAGGAGACCAAGCGTTTGGCCGCCCGCCGGGTGGACGGGAACCCCGAGGACATGGCCTGGCGCAAGCTGGCGGAGCGGGTGGGCCTGGCCTTCGCCCGCATGGAGCAGGTCTTCGCCCAGCCGGAAGGGTGGGTCTCCACCATCACCCGGGAAGGGCCCCAGACGGTGCTGTTCAAGGCCAATCCGGTGGACGTGAGGCCGTTCTTCCACCAGCACCTGCGCCGGGGCTTCGAGACCGTGATCCTCACCTCCGCCACCCTGCGGGACGGGCGCGGCTTCAACGGCCTGAAGCTGCGCCTGGGCCTGCGCGACGACGAGGCCGAGCGCAGCCGGCACGTGGAGAGCCCGTTCGATTTCCCCACCCAGGGCCTGCTGTTCGTGCCCCCGGACCTGCCCGCCCGCAAGCCCGGGCGGGACGCGGTGGGCGACCCGGCCTGGGTGGAGGCCAGCCTGGGGGCCATGGAGCGGCTCCTGCGCGCCAGCCGGGGCCGGGCCCTGGTGCTGTTCACCAGCCGCAAGATGCTGGCGGCCTTCCGGCCCCGCCTGGAGGCGGCCCTGCCGGGCCTGACCTTCTTCATCCAGGGCGAGGGCCTGACCCGGGCGGCCATGCTGGAGCGGTTCCGCCGCACCCCCCAGGCGGCGCTCCTGGGCCTGGCCAGCTTCTGGCAGGGGGTGGACCTGCCCGGGGAGGCCCTCAGCCTGGTGATCGTCACCGCCCTGCCCTTCGCGCCCCCGGACGACCCGGTGCTCCAGGCCCGGGTGCGGGAGGCGGACGCCCAGTCCCAGGGGCTGGGCTTCATCGGCATCCAGGTGCCCCAGATGACCCTGAAGCTCAAGCAGGGCATCGGCCGGCTCATCCGCACCCGCACCGACCGGGGTGCCGTATGCATCCTGGACCCGCGCCTGATGCTCCCCCACGAGGATCCCAACGGCAAGCGCTACGCCGCCCAGGTGCGGGCGGCGCTGCCGCCGTTCCCCCTGAGCCGGGACTGGGAGCAGGTGGAGGCGTTCCTGCGGGCGCTGTGAGCCGGGCGGGAGGCTCCTGGCCTGGATACGTAATCGTACGTGTCCCGGGTTTGCGCCCTGGTTCGTCGCCGCCGGCGAAGCCGGCGCCGACGGAAAACCAACGGTGGTGGACTTCGGTGCTGTGTTGGCACGCCTTCGCTCCGCTGAGATTGGGGGGCAGCTTGTGCTCCCAGGCTCTCCAGCTGTGCCTAAGGTCCCGGCGGTTCGCTTCGAGTGGGACCTGGGTCCTTGCGATTGGCGCCGACCAGTAAGTTTGGTTCCTTGGCTTCGCGCCTGCCGTCCTGAGCCTGCCGCCAAACCGGCGCGGTGATGAGAACCCTGGACCGGAAGCGGGGGCGGTCGGCGCGGGGGGGAGCCGCCCCCCTGATCAGCGTCGGCGCGCATCCTCCACCGATCCCTCGCACCTGAAGCTCGCCGCCTCGACCCTCATAACGGCTCATCGAAGAGAGAATGCGGAAGCACAGGCCCAAGGTCCCCGGTGATTCCCCCTCGTCGACGCCGACTCTGTCGGCGCCAACGAACCACAGGCGCCTTGGCGGGACCCGGACCTATAACTTGGACCGTCTCCTAGACTTCCAGTTCGATGAGGAACGGTCCCGGCCGGGACCCGGCGTGGGTGAACAGGTCCCGGAACCGCTCCAGGGAACCGGCCCGGGCGGCCTCCACCCCGAAGCTGGCGGCCAGTCCGACCCAGTCGATGGCCGGCGCGCCCAGGTCGAACAGGCTGGCGGCCACCGGCCCGGGGACGGCCCCGGTGGCGAGCAGCTCGCCCATCAGGATGGCGTATTTCCGATTGGCGAAGATGATCGTGGTCACGTCGAGCTTCTCCCGCGCCTGGGTCCACAGCGCCTGGACGGTGTACAGGGCCGAGCCGTCCGCCTCCAGGGAGACCACCCGCCGTCCCGGAGCGGCGACGGCCGCGCCGGCGGCCATGGGCAGGCCCAGCCCGATCGCCCCGCCGGTCACCTGCAGCCAGTCGTGGGGCGCGGCGGCCCCGCACACCCCGAAGAACGGGAGGCCGAAGGTGACGCCTTCGTCCACCACCACGGCCTGCTCGGGCAGCAGTGCGGCCACGGCCTGGGCCACGGATCCGGGCCCGATGGAGGCCCCGACCGGGAACTCCGGCGGAACGCCGCGCTCCGGGGTGGCCGGGCCGGCCCCGACCCGGCCGGCCAGGCGTTCCAGAGCCTGGGCGCAGTCCTGTTCGGGCCGGGCCAGCAGGTGCACCTGGGCGTCCGGCCGCTCCAGCCGGGAGGGCTTGCCGGGGTAGGCGAAGAACGCCACCGGCCGCGAGGCTCCGGCCAGGATCAGGTGCTTGAACGGCGCCAGGGCGGCCACCGCCTGGTCCACCGGGTACGGCAGCCGCTGGACGGACGCACGCCCGCGGCCTCGCTCCATCCTGCCGCCGGACAGGAAGGGCGCCATCAGGGTCGCCCCGGTGGCCGCGGCGATGCGCGCGGCCTGGGCGAGGGCCCCGGCCCGCAGGGCGGGTCCGCCCAGGAGCAGCGCCGCCGGCTCCCCGGAGCCCAGCGCCAGGGCGGCTCCTTCCAGCGCAGCGTCGTCCACAGCGGGCGGCAGGCAAGGCGGGACCGGATCCGCCGGCACCCCGCCCGGGTTCCAGCAGACGTCCGAGGGCAGGATGAGGGTGGCGATCCCACCCCCCCGGGACCTGGCCGCCGCCACCGCCGCAGCCGCGTCCCCGCCCACCCTGAGGACCTCGGACACGGTGCGCACCCAGGCGGAGACCGGGCGGGCGAAGCTCTCGATGTCCGTGACCAGGGGCGGGTCCAGGACCCGGTGGTAGGTGGCCACGTCCCCCACCAGGTTGACGATCGGGGTCTGGGCCCGCCGGGCGTTGTGCAGGTTGGCCAGCCCGTTGGCCAGCCCCGGCCCGCAGTGGAGGAGGGTCACCGCCGGCTTGCCCGCCATCCGCCCGTAGCCATCCGCCGCCCCCGTCACCACGCCTTCGGCCAGGCCCAGGATGCAGCGCATCCCTGGAGCGCGGTCCAGGGCCGCCACGAAGTGCATCTCGCTGGTCCCGGGGTTGGCGAAGCAGACCTCCACTCCGCTTTTGAGGAGCGTAAGGACCAAGGCTTCGGCACCGTTCATGGCGACCTCCTCTTTTCCAGCTAAGCTGCGCCTTTTTAAAGATGGTAGGCGTGCGCGCGGACTTGGGCCACTGTCTGGTGGCTGCCCGGGCGCTCCTGGACGCCGCCAAAGGGCAGATGGAAGGGAAGGCAGCCGCCCCTGAGGTCAGCCCGGAACCGTGAAACCAACCGCCTGGGCAGCCTTCAACAAGGCCGTATCAAAGGCCAGGAACTGGACCTCTCCCTCGAACAGGCCGCGAAGCATGCGTCTGGCCTCTCGAGCGGAAGCGAGATGAATTGCATCGTAGGTTCTCAAGGGAAACCTCTGGGCCAATTGGCGAGCATCCTCAAGCACGTCTTCGATCAGTTCCACCTCTTGGATAGATTGATCCCAGTAGTCCTCCAGGCTGCCCTGGTGGTGAGGCAGTTCTGCGGCCGAGATCCGTCCAAGGTGAACCATCCGGGCAAGACTCACGGATGCCTCGGTAAAGCCAAGGCGGCTGACCAAGAGAACATCCGCACTACCCCGTCCTTCAGCCAAAGCACGAACCCGCGCGCTCCCATCCTCCTCCACGAAAAGTTTGATCAAAGCCGAAGTATCCATGTAGAGCGCATATTTGGACCGACGGACCACCACCTCATCCCTCCCGATCCATCAGGATGAGTTCCGCCGCTGTTGGGCCTTTGCCTTTCAGCTTGATCGGTGTCGGGAGGGGACCAGGGCGCTTGAGATAACGAACAGAACCCAGACCCGTGCCGTGCTGCACCAGGTCTGCAATGGGAGTTCCATGATTGGTGATGATCACACGGGTCCCCTCCCTGGCCTGTTTGGTGAGGCTGCTCAGGTTGGCTTTGGCATCCCGAAGGGAAATGGTTTCTTCTTGAAGCACGCGGGGAGTCTTTTGCATGGTCCGCTCCTGTCCGGTCATGCTAGGTCAAATGTGGTCACAGTGCAACCACTTTTCCCGGACATCACCCACGGCGGCCGCACCCTTGGCTGGGTCAAGCCAGCCGCAGCGCCATCACCCCCCCGGCGATGGCGCACGCCAGGGCCAGGCGCCTTACGCCCACCCGCTCCTTGAGCACCAACGAGGAGATGAGCAGCGTGAACAGGATGGAGGTCTCCCTCAGGGCCGCCACCACCGCCACCGGCGCCAGGGTCATGGCCCACAGGGTGGTGGAGTAGATGGCGGTGTTCATGGCCCCGCCCAGCACTCCCAGCCCCAGGCGCCCGGACACGTAGGACCAGAACCCCTCCCGCTCCCGGATCAGCGCCCAGGCCGTCAGAGGCAGCCCGGTGAGCACGTTCACCCACAGGCAGTAGGCCACCGGCGAACCGGAACGGCGCACCCCCAGGCCGTCCACCAGGGTGTAGGTGGCGATCACTCCGGCGTTGGCCAGGGCCAGGGCCAACCCCCGAGTGCTGCGCCCGGCGGCGGTGGTGGCCAGACCCAGGATGCCGGCGCAGATCAGGGCCACCCCCAGCCAGGCGCCCGTGGTCAGGTGCTCGCCCACCACCGCCCAGCTGGTCATGGCCACCAGCAGGGGCGCGCCGCCCCGCATGACCGGAAAGGTCTGGCTCAGGTCGGCCAGGTGGTAAGCCTTGGCCACCGTCGCGTAATAGACCACCGAGAGGGCGCCGGAGGCCAGGATGAACGGCCAGCTGGGCCGGGCCGGCGCAGGCACGAAGGGCAGGACCAGGAGGCCCACCAGGCTGGCGCCCCCGGTCATGAGGATGGTCATGTAGAGCTTGTTGCCGGCCCCCTTGATCATGGCGTTCCAGCTGGCGCTCAGGGTCGCCATCAGGAGCATCAGGACGATGATGTGGACGGGCATCCAACCATCTTATCGGCTTGTAACAATTATGTACGCCCTTCGGCGAAGCGGTCGGTGGCCGCCACCAGGGCCCGGCTGTTGCCCGGCTCGAAGGCGCTGTGCCCGGCGTCCGGAGTGAGGATGAAGTCCGCCTCCGGCCAGGCCTCGTGCAGGGCCCAGGCGGTCTCCATGGGGCACACCACGTCGTAGCGGCCCTGGACGATCACCCCCGGGATGGCGCGCAGCTTCACCGCGTCCCGCAGCAGCTGGTCCTCGGGCGCAAACCAGCCACCGTGCGCGAAGTAGTGGCACTCGATGCGGGCGAAGGCCAGGGCGAACGCCTCGTCTTCGTGATGGGCGGTGAAGTCCGGGTCCGGCAGCAGCTTGCTGGTGGAGCCCTCCCAGCGGCTCCAGGCCCGGGCCGCCGCCAGGCGTTCCGCCGGGTCCGGGCTGGTGAGGCGCCGGTGGTAGGCGCTCAGCAGGTCCCCCCGTTCCCGTTCGGGGATGGGCGCCAGGTAGCCGGCCCAGGCGTCCGGGAACAGGGCGCTGGTGCCGCGCTGGTAGAACCAGTCGATCTCCTGCTTGCGCAGCAGGAAGATCCCCCGCAGCACCAGCTCGGTGACCGCCTGGGGATGGGCCTGGGCATAGGCCAGGGCCAGGGTGGAGCCCCAGGAGCCGCCGAACACCTGCCAGCGCTGGATGCCCAGGTAGGCGCGCAGCTTCTCGATGTCCTCCACCAGGTCCCAGGTGGTGTTCTGCTCCAGGCCGGCGTGGGGGGTGCTTTTCCCGCAGCCCCGCTGGTCGAACAGGACGATGCGGTACTGGTCCGGATGGAAGAAGCGGCGCTGCTTGGGGTCGGACCCGCCCCCGGGGCCCCCGTGCAGGAACACCACCGGCTTGCCCCCGGGGTTGCCGCTCTCCTCGAAGTACAGTTCGTGCAGGTCCGAAACTTCCAGGCGCCCGGTGCGGTACGGCTCGATGGGCGGGTAGAGCCAGGAGACGGGGTCTTTGAGGGGGAGATGGGCCATGGCAAGGCTCCTGCCGGTCGGTGCTGGAAGTATGGGCTGGTGCGAGGACCTTTAAAAGGCTATATTCGGACCTGCCGAGGTCCACCATGCAGTTCTCGTCCCAGGTCAAGCCCATCACCCACCTCAAGACCCACGCCGCCGAGGTCCTGCTGCAGATCGCCGAGCGCCGGGAGCCTATGGTCATCACCCAGAACGGTGAGGCGAAGGCGGTGCTCCAGGACGTGGCGAGCTTCGAGGAGACCCAGGAGACCCTTGCCCTTCTCAAGCTCCTGGCCATCGGCAACCGGGAGGTGGAAGAGGGGCGGACGCGGCCTTTGGCTGAGGCGCGCAAGCGCCTGCGCGCCAAGGCCCGTCCTTGATGCGGTACGACGTACGGATCACCGAGGGGGCCGAGCACGATCTGGGAGAGATCGTTGCGTTCCTGGCGGAGAGCGCGGGCCCGGCGGCCGCCGGACGGGTGCTGGAAAGCCTCCTTGAAGCCGCCGCCGCCTTGGCCCGGTACCCGGAACGGGGTTCTTATCCGAACGAACTGCTTAGATTGGGAATCCGCGAGTTCCGCCAAGTGATCCTCCAGCCCTACCGCACGATCTACCGCGTCGCCGGGAACCGGGTCTTCATCCTCCTGGTGGCCGACGGCCGCCGGGATTTCCAGAGCCTTATGGAGCGGCGGGTCCTGAAGGGCTGAGCCGGTCACACGAAGACCTGCAGCACCCCGTTGCTCACCAGCATCCCGCGCGTGGTGAAGCGCAGCGCCGGCCCCTCCCGCTCCAGCAGCCCGTGCTTCAGGAACGGTTCCAGCTGGGCCTCCCAGGCGTCCACCAGGGGCTCCAGGCGCTGTTCCCGGGCCCGGGCCCGCAGGGCCGGCCAGTCCACCCCTCGGTGCAGGCGCAGGCCCAGCAGGGGCACCTCCGCCAGCGCCTGGGCCGGGTCCAGCTCCTGTACCTCGGCGCGGCCCCGCTCCTCGGTCCAGGCGGGAATCACTCCGCTCTCGGTCCAGCGCCAGGGCCCCAGCTGGGAGGCGGCGCTGGGCCCCAGGCCCAGGTACGGGCGGCGCTCCCAGTAGCGGGTGTTGTGCCGCGACTCCTGGCCGGGAGCGGCGTAGTTGCTGATCTCGTAGGGCCGCAGCCCCAGGCGGGGAAGGTCCCGCTGCAGCGCCTCGAACACGTCCGCCACCTCGTCCTCGGAGGGCAGGGCGAGCCGCCCGGACTCCACCTGGGCCCGCAGCGGGCAGGCCTTGTCCAGGTCCAGCAGGTAGATGGACAGGTGCGTGGCGCCCGCTCCCACCAGGGTCCGGGCGTCCCCCAGGACCCGCTCCAGGCGCTGTCCGGGGATGCCCACCATCAGGTCGGCGCTGACCCGCCGGAACCCGGCCCGGAGGGCCTGGTCCAGGGCCGTCCGGGCGGCGCGGGCGTCGTGGATCCGTCCCAGGCGGGCCAGGAGAGCGTCGTCCAGGGTCTGCACCCCCAGGCTGACCCGGTCCCAGCCCAGGCCCCGGGCCCGTTCCAGCCAGGCCAGGTCCACCGTGCCGGGGTTGGCCTCCAGGGTGGCCTCCTGCAGGGGCGCCAAGTCGAAGGCCCGGGCGGCCGCCCCGGTGAGTTCCGCCAGCTGGGCTGCGGTGAGCAGGGAAGGGGTGCCGCCCCCCAGGTACAGGGTGTCCACCGCCGGGCGGCCCAGGGCCTCGCCCCACTGCTCCAGCCCGGCCACCAGCCGCTCCAGCACCGCCGGGGCGCGGTCCGCGTCCCGGGTGGTGACGAAGGAGCAGTAGGTGCACCGGTCCTTGCAGAACGGCCAGTGCAGGTAGAGGCCCAGGGGCTCCCCCCCGGCGGCGTCCCGCAGGGCTTCCAGGCGGGGAACCAGTTCGGGGATCAATGGAAGTGGGAGTCGATGGCCTCGCACCAGAAGTGGTAGGTCATCAGATGGATTTCCTGGATCCGGGCGGTCACCTGGCTGGGCACCACCAGGGGATCGTCCACCAGGTCCTTGAGCTGGCCGCCGTCCCGGCCCAGCAGGCCCACGGTGCGCAGCCCCAGGTCCTTGGCCGCCGCCACCGCCTGGATGACGTTGGGGCTGTTGCCGCTGGTGGAGATGCCCACCAGCAGGTCGCCGGGGCGGCCCAGGGCCTCGACCTGCCGGGCGAACACCCGGTCGAAGCCGTAGTCGTTGCCGATGGCGGTGAGGGCCGACGTGTCCACGGTCAGGGCGATCCCCGCCAGGGCCCGGCGCTCCTTCACGTAGCGCCCGGTGAGTTCGGCGGCGAAGTGCTGGGCGTCGGCGGCGCTGCCGCCGTTGCCGCACACCAGGATGCGGCAGCCGCGCTTGAGGCGTTCGGCCATGTCCGCCGCCTGGGCCAGGATATGGTCGGCCTCCGCGGCGAAGAAAGCCTGCTTGAGGGCGACGGCTTCCTGGACGTGCTGGAGGAGGAGGGTCTTCATGGCGACTCCCGGCTGGAACTTCAAGTCTGACAGGGAGGCCGGCACGGCCTATCGCTATACTTGGGACCAGGAGACCCCCATGGAACTCGATCTGCGCCCCTCCGGCAGCCCTGCACCGGATCCCTTCGAAGGGAAACTGGACCCGGCGGTGATGGACCAGCTTCTGAACCTGGACGACGGTGCCGTGGGCCTGGTGAAGGAGATGTACGGGCTGTTCCGGGAGGACATTCCGGGCCGCTTCAAGGCCATGGAGGCGGTCCTGGACACCGCGGACCGGACCGATCTGGCGGACTTGGCGCACGCCATCAAGGGTGCCGCCGGCACCATGGGAACCCTGCGGCTGCGGGCAACGGCCGCGGAAATGGAGGGCAGCGCCCGCCAGGGCGCGTTCGCCACGGAGCCGGCGGTGCTCTTTGTCCGGATGCAGGCGGCCTATGCCGAGGCTTTGGAGGCCCTGAGCCAGTACATCGCCCTGCGGGAATCCTGAAACCTGGAGTTGCGATCCCCCAGAGCCGAACGGCTCTCGCCCGCTAATTCGGATCCTCGTCCGATCGGTACACCTTGACCCCCGGCGTTCCCTTGGGCGGGGCGTGGTCGGAGATCTGCACCCGGCCGCTGGGGTCCATCCACTGGTAGAGGCGGGTGGGGGCCTGGGCCGGGCCGCGGCTGGCGTCGGCCATCAGGGTGGAGCCCGGCGCCAGGGACGCCTCCTCCACCTGGAACCCGCCCCGGCCCTTGCGCAGCAGGTTCATGGAACCGGCGGCCTTGGGATCGGCCTGCACCAGGCGCTTGCTGTACAGCTCCAGCACCCGGGGCACGTAGGCCCGGGTCTCAGGGTACGGCGGGATGCCCTGGTACTTGAACACCGCCGACTCCCCGGCGTTGTAGGCCGCCACCACCTTGGGCAGGTCGCCGTCGAAGGTCTCGGACAGCCACTTGAGGTACCTCACCCCGCCGGTGATGTTCTGGCGGGGGTCGAAGGGGTCGACCACCCCGAAGCGCTGGGCGGTCTGGGGCATGAGCTGCATCAGCCCCAGGGCCCCGGCCCGGCTCCGGGCCCGGGCGTAGAAGGCGCTCTCCGCCTGGATCACCGCCCGGGCCAGGAACGGGTCGATGCCTTCCTGGGCGGCAATCTCGTCCACCAGGGCCAACAGCTCGGGACTTCGCAGCACCTTGGCCATTTCCTGGCGGCTGATGGCCAGCCGCACGTGCCCCACCCCCACGTGGCGCAGCACCAGCCCCTGGCCCTGGACGTAGGCGGGCGGCAGGTTGTTGACCACAACATTGCCGTTGCGGTCGTAATAGGTGTAGATGTAGGTCAGCCCGTGGCCCGTGGCGCCTGCGTGCAAGGCGCAGGCAGCCAGGAAGGCCAATAGCAGGGAAGAAGGGTTCATGAATGACGTCCAGCGCCCAGTCTAACGCCGTAGCGCCCGTCGCGCCCGGATCCCATCATGGGTCCCAACGGACGTCCTGGACCCCGGCCCGGGTGTTGGCGGCCCGGGCCAGGGCGAACAGCCAGTCGCTGAGCCGGTTCAGGTAGACGATCACCTCCGCCGGCACCGCCTCGGCGGCGCTGAGGGCCACCACCTCCCGCTCGGCCCGCCGGCACACGGTGCGGGCCCAGTGCCCGTAGGCCGCCCCCGGGCAGCCCCCGGGGAGGACGAAGCTGGTCATGGGCGGAGGGGTGGCGGCGAGCCGGTCGATGTCCGCTTCCATGTCCTGGATGGGCCAGGTGGGATGGGTGAGGCGCTTCTGCACCTGCCCGGCGCGGCTGGCGGGCGCCGCCAGCACCGCCCCCAGGGCGAACAGGTCCCGCTGGATGCGGCCCACGGGTCCGTGGGCCTCCAGGGCCGGGTCCAGGTGCAGGGCCAGGACGCCCAGAGCGCTGTTCAGCTCGTCCAGGGTTCCGTACGCCACGAGGCGCTGGTGGCTCTTGGGCACCCGGTCGCCGCCGAAGAGTCCGGTGGTGCCTGCGTCGCCGGTGCGGGTGTAGAGCTTCATCGAAGGTCTCCTACTCGAAGCGGCGGCTCCAGGCGGCGGTGTCGGCCCGCCATTCGGCCAGGGAGGTCTGGTCTTCGGGGGCCAGGATGCCCTTGGCCTGGGCCCGGGCGGCCAGGTCGGCGAAGGTGGCCAGCACGTCCAGGTGCGTCCCGGCCGCCTGGAACGCCGCCTCGGCCCGGGGCAGGCCGTAGCTGAACAGGGCCAGCACCGCCGGCACCTGGGCCCCTTCCTGGCGCAGGGCCTCCAGGCAGCGGATGCTGGAGCCCCCGGTGGAGATCAGGTCCTCGATGAGCACCACCCGGTGCCCCTCGGCGCTGGGGCCTTCCACCTGGCGGCCCATGCCGTGGGTCTTGGGCTCCGGGCGCACGTAGGCCATGGGCAGGCCCAGCCGGTCGGCCACCATGGCCGCCCAGGGGATGCCGGCGGTGCTGGTGCCGGCGATGAGGGTGGGCTGGAAGCGGGCGGCCCGCTCCGCCAGGGCCGCCTTGATCCCCGCGCGCAGCTGGGGGAACCCCAGCAGCTGGCGGTTGTCGCAGTAGATGGGAGCCTTCAGCCCCGAGGCCCAGGTGAAGGGGCTGCGGGGGGAGAGCCGGACGGCGCCGGCGTCCAGGAGCCCGGAGGCCAGGTCGCCGGCGTTGAGGGGGGATTCCGGTGCGGCCGCCACCGGATCAGGCTTTCACCACGATGTTCACCAGCTTGCCGCCGGGAGGCATCACCACCTTGACGATCTCCTTGCCGTCCAGGTGGTGCCGGGCCTCGGGGCAGGCCAGGGCGGCCGAGCGGCGGGCCTCGTCGGTGGTGGCGGCGGGCACGCTGCAGGCGGCCGCGCACCTTGCCGTTCACCTGCACCACCACGGTCACCTCGTCGGCGGTGAGCCAGGCGGGGTCGGCCTCGGGCCAGGCCGCGTGCATGCAGAAGCCCCGGCCGCCCAGGGCGGCTCCAGAGCTGCTCGGCCAGGTGCGGCGCCGCCGGGGAGAGCATGGGCACGAAGATCTCCAGGGCCTGCTGCACGACCGCGTCCCGGTGCGGGGCGTCCCTGGGCAGGTCGCCCAGGGCGTTGGCCAGTTCCATGAGGCTGCTCACCAGGGTGTTGAACTGGTAGCGGTGGTCCAGGTCGTCGGTGACCTTGTGCAGGGTCTGGTGGATCTTCACCAGCAGGGCCTTCTCCTCGGCGCGTGAGCTGCTCCTTGGGCGGGCAGCGGGTCCGCCGGCAGGCGCGTGCTCCTCCACCATGCGGGTGATGCGCTTCAGGAAGCGGGTGGCCCCTTCGATGCCCTCGAACCCGGTCCAGTCGATCTCCTTCTCGATGGGGGCGGCGAAGATCATGAACAGGCGCAGGGCGTCGGCGCCGTACTGGGCGATCACCTCGTCGGGGTCCACGATGTTGCCCTTGGACTTGGACATCTTGAAGCCGTCCTTGAGCACCATGCCCTGGCAGATGAGCTTCTTGAAGGGCTCGTCGCCGTGGCCACCAGGCCCAGGTCGCGCATGACCTTGTAGAAGTAGCGGGCGTAGATGAGGTGCATGGTGGCGTGCTCGATGCCGCCCACGTAGAGGTCCACCGGGCTCCAGGCGTCCGCTCTCGGCCTTGGCGAAGGGCCCCTGGCCGTGTTCTTCGGGATCCAGGTAGCGCATCCAGTACCAGCTGGAGTCCACGAAGGTGTCCATGGTGTCCGTCTCGCGCCGGGCCGGCCCGCCGCACTTGGGGCAGGCGCAGTCCAGGAAGGACCGGGAGGTGAGGAGGGGCGAGGCGCCCTGCGCCGGTGAAGGCCACGTCCTCGGGCAGGCGCACCGGCAGGTTCTCCTCCTTCTCCGGCACGACGCCGCACTGCGGGCAGTGCACGGTGGGGATGGGGGTGCCCCAGTAGCGCTGGCGGGACAGGCCCCAGTCCTCGCAGCTTGTAGGTGACGGCCTTCTCGGCCCGGCCGCCCAGCTGCGCGACCATGGCCGGTCGATGGCGTCCTCGCTGGTCAGGCCCGTGAACTCGCCGCTGTTCACCAGGCGGCCATAGTCCGAGAAGAACTCCCCGAGCCAGGGCCCGGCCGTCCGCGGGCGCGATGACCGTGGGGATGGCCAGGCCGTACTTCTCGGCGAACTCGTAGTCCCGCTCGTCGTGGGCCGGCACGCCCATGACCGCGCCGGTGCCGTAGTCCATGAGCACGTAGTTGGCGGCGAACACCGGCACCTTCTCCCCGGTGAAGGGATGGACGGCCTCCAGCCGGGCCCGGTGGCCCAGCTTGATGTCGCGTCATCAGGCGCTCCTCGCGGCTCATGGGCGGCCACCTGGTCGCAGAAGGCCTTGAGGGCCGGGTCGCGTCGCCGCCGCCTTGCTGGATGAAGGGGTGCTCGGCGGAGAGGGCCATGAAGGTCACCCCGAACAGGGTGTCCAGGCGGGTGGTGAACACCGGTCACCTGGCGCCCGTCGGTGAGGTCGAAGGTGAGCCGGGCCCCCTCGGACTTGCCGATCCAGTGCCGCTGCATGGCCTTGACGTTCTCCGGCCAGTCGATGCGGCCGTGCCCTGCCAGCAGCTCGTCGGCGTAGCTGGGTGATGGCGAAGAAGTACTGCTCCATGGGCTTCTGCACCACCGGGTGGCCGGTGCGCTCGTCCTTGCCGTCCACCACCTGCTCGTTGGCCAGCACGGTGCCCAGGGCCTCGCACCAGTTGACGTTGCGCAGGGCCCGGAACACGTCGCCCCGTTCCCACATCTTCAGGAAGAACCACTGGTTCCACCGGTAGTACTCGGGCAGGAAGGTGGCGATCTCCCGGTCCCAGTCGTAGCTGATGCCCATCTTCTGGATCTGGCCCTTCATCTCCTGGATGTTGGACCGGGTCCACACGGCCGGGTGGATGCCGTTCTTGATGGCGGCGTTCTCCGCGGGCAGGCCGAAGCTGTCCCAGCCCAGGGGGTGCATCACCTGGTCGCCCGCGCATGCGCCGGAACCGGGCCACCACGTCGCCCAGGGTGTAGTTGCGCACGTGCCCCATGTGGATCCGCCCGCTGGGGTAGGGCAGCATCACCAGCATGTAGAAGGTCCGGGAGCCGGGCTTCAGGTCCGCCGCCAGGGACGAGCGGAAGGCCCGGGCCTCGGCCCAGCGCTTCTGGATCAGGGGTTCCTGCTGGCAGAGGTTCGAAGGGCATGGAAATTTCCTTCTGGGTAAAGGTCCAGTGTAACGTTCCTGGAACCGTTTGCCCATATTCCGGCCCCAACAGCCGCCTCAGGCCCCGGAGCCCGGTGCCCTGGCAATGGCATAGGCCTCCAGAGTGTAATGGACGGCGATGGCCCCGAACACTTCCAGGCCCCGCTCCAGGCAGACCAGCGCCTCGTCCACCTTCCGCGCCATGCACAGGTCCACCAGCTCCTTGTGCATTTCGATCTCGTAGGCCAGCTCATCGCTCTTGGTGTGGAAGGCGGCCAGGATCAGCACCAGGTGGTTCAGCAGGGACCGTTCCACCTCCGCCAGCCACTGGCTCCGGGACAGGATCTCCACCATGCTTGCGTGGAAATCCGTGTGGGCCATGGCCGCCCGCGGATGGTCGTCGGTCCTGACCGCCGCGACGTACACTTCCAGGGCCCGGGCCAGGCCCTCGAGGGTCTGGTCCGGGCAGGTGGCCGCGTTGCGCACGCAGGCTCCCTCCAGCAGCCGGCGGGCCCGGAAGATGTCCTCCACTTCCGCCACGGTGAGGTGGCGCACCACCACGCTGCGGTTGGGCTCCCGCCGGAGCAGGCCGTCCTGGGTCAGCACCCGTGTAGCCTCCCGGACGGTGCTCCTGGAGACGGCGAATTGCTCGGACAACTGTTTTTCCCGGAGGTGGGTGCCCGGTTTCAGGACGCCGTCGAACATGGCCTTTCTCAGGGCCAGCACCACCCGGTCCACTGCGGTCGCCCCCTGCACGGTGCCCTTCTTCCCAGATGCCATCGCGCCCATCCCCGCAGAGACAGTCAGTGAAACTCGGCGCCCCACTTGCTGCTCTCGCCCAGGTAGAACCCTTCGGGGAAGGGATCCCGTTCGTCCAGGACCACCTGGTGGATGCCCGAGATGTAGGCGCTGCCGCGGATGGTGGGGATGACCGCCGGGAAAGGCCCAACCTGGGTCTGCTCCACCAGGCTGCCGTAGAACCGGCTGCCGATGATGCTTTCGCTCACCATCTCCTCCCCGATCCGCTGCAGGCCCTTGCTGAAACGGGCGGCCATCTCGGCCGAGGTGCCGGTCCCGCACGGGGAACGGTCGATGGCCTCGGCCGAATAGAGCACCGCGTTGCGGGTGGTGACGCCGGGATCGGAGGACGGCGAGACGAACCGCACGTGGGTGCAGCGGTTGATGGCGGGCAAGGTGGGATGCTGGACCGGTACCTGGCCGAGGATCGCCTCCCGGATCAGGGAGCCCTTGCGGACGATCTCCTTGGCCCGCCCGGGCACCAGCTCCAGCCCGACCTGCTCGGCCTGGACGATGGCGTAGAAGTTGCCCCCATAGGCGATGTCCAGCACCACTTCCCCCAGCTCGGGCACCACCACCTTCTGGTCGGCCTTGTACAGGAACGCGGGCACGTTCTGGATGGTGACCGACTTGGCGATGCCGTCCGCCACCTCGACCTTGGCCCGCACCAGGCCGGCCGGGGTGTCCAGCACGATGGCGGTGACCGGCTCGGTCACCGGCACCAGGCCGGCTTCCACCAGGACCGTGCAGGTGCCGATGGTCCCGTGCCCGCACATGGGCAGGAAACCGCTCACCTCGATGTAGATCACCCCCACATCCGCCCCTGGCGTGCAGGGGGCCGTGACGATGCTGCCGGACATGAAGGCACTGCCGCGCGGCTCGAACATGAGCAGTTTCCTGAGGCCGTCCAGGTGGGTCTTGGCCCACTCCCACTTGGCCTGGATGGTCGTCCCGGGGATGACCGGGACACCGCCGATGACCACCCGGGTCGGCTCCCCTTCGGTGTGGGAATCAATGGCTGAAATCAGACGCTTGAAGCGCATCGAACCCTCCCTCCAATCGTTCGGCCCTCACTTGGCGGCCGCCGGGACCAGGTGTTTTCTGAGCCAATCATAGATGCCGGCGATGCCAAGCGGGTAATAGATCATGGTGAGGATCAACAGCACCCCGTAGATGATGAACTGGATTCCGGGCAGTTCGGTCCAGTGGGACCGGATCACTTCCATCAGGAAGACCATGGGGAAGGCCACGACGATCCCGCCCCACAGGCTGCCCCGCCCGCCGATGTAGGCGATGGCCAGGACCTCGATGGTCTTGGAGGTGTCCATGATGGAGGTGGGGGTCAGGGAGCCCACGTAGTGGGCGTAGAAGCCCCCCAGCCATCCTGCGTACAGGGATGAGACAGTGAAATTCATCACCCGGTAGCGGGTCGGGTTGATGCCCGACGCGCAGGCGGCGTCGTAGTTCTGCCCCATGGCCCGGAAGGCCAGGCCGACGTGGGACCGGGTGATGAGGTTCAACGTGACGTAGATGACCAGGAGCATGATCAGGATGACGTACAGGTACGGCACGTTGGACGTGGACACGAAGAACGTGTTGGGCGCCATCCCGGAAGGCCCCCGGGTCAGCCAGGTCATGTTGCGGGCCAGGCCCATCAGGGCGATGCCCACGAACCAGGACATGACCGCGGCGAAGATGCCCCGCAGGCGCAGGGTCAGCACCCCAAGTCCGAACCCCACCAGCCCGGCCACGAAGGCGCCGATCCAGATGGCCAGCCAGGGCGAGATGGCGGGGTGGAAGACCAGGTTCAGGGACTGGTTGGAGAAGATGGCCGAGGTGTAGGCGCCGACCCCGACGATGCCCGCGAACCCGAACGGCACCACGTTGATGAAACCGGCCGTGAAATCGAAGGCGACGGCCTGAGCGGCCAGGAAGGCGCCGAAGACGATCCAGCGAATGATGTATTGGTTGTCGAACCATGGGATGAGGGGGGTGAACAGCAGAAGGACAAACAGGGCCGCGCCCAGCGGGCTGAAGCCTATCCGGCCGAGCCACTGGGTGAACCTGGCGGCCCGGTCCTGCATCGGGGTGTTCTCGTTCTGGCTCATCAGTTTCCCTTTCCTTCTGCAGTTACGACTGTTCGTGGACACCCTTCACCACGCTTCCGAAGATCCCCGAGGGGACGACGATCAGGATCAGGATCATGACCGCGGTGGGAATGACATCCGCCCAGGCGATGCCGATGTATTCCTGGGTGGCGGCCTGGAGCAGCGCGACCATGAAGCCGCCCAGGATGGCGCCGTACACGTTGCCCAGCCCCACGAGCATGACCACGTACCAGGCGAAGAAGTTCGGGTCGTGCCCCACGGTGGGATAGGCCTGGAAGATGAACAGCAAGGATGCACCGGCCGCGGCCGCCATGGCCGTGGACAGGGCATAGGTGAGGGTATAGATGAAGTTCAGGTTGATTCCCGCCATCTGGGCGCCGGTCTCGTCCTGGGAGACGGCCCGGATGGCCCGCCCGGTGCGGGTCCATTTCAGGTACCAGCTCACGGCCAGGATGATGACCATGGCGACCAGGAAGGATGCCAGCCGGTCCACCGAGAACCGGACGCCGAGGATCCTGATCGGGTCGACCTCGAAGTATTGGGCCACCCCTTTGAAATTGGCGGTCATGATGATGGTCGCGCTGTTCACGAGGATGAAGGAGATGCCCGCGGTCAGCAGGAACGTGTTCATGATCCAGCCTTCCTTGGTCCGCTTGCGCAGGGGCGCCAGCACCAGCCGCTCCGAGATGGTGCCCAGGACGATCCCGGCCAGGGCGGCAGCCAGGATGCCGAGGAAGGGCGCGCCCAGGCCCAGGACCTTGTTGGGATGGTCCGCCAGGTAGTCATGGATCGGGTTGAACACGTAGTAGCCGACGTACGCCCCGACCATGAAGGATTCGCCATGGGCGAAATTCACGATGTTCGTGATCCCGAACACCAGGGCCAGCCCGGCCGCCAGCAGGGCCCACATCCCGCCGGTCACGAACACGTTCACCAGCCGTCCGGCGCCGCTGTTTACGGCGATGAACACGGCCAGGAGGATCGACAACAGCACGACCACCTTGGCCGCCACGGTGCCCCCCGTCAGCCACGACGGCATGGACTGGAAACCACTCTTGCCCGATTCGGTCATGGTGCTGATCCTTTCCTAGACGCCCAGGTAGGCGCTCTGGACGTGCTTGTTGTCGGCAAGGTCCCTGCTCATCCCGGCCAGGACGATGCGGCCGTTCTCGATGACGTAGCCCCGGTCGGTGACGTCCAAGGTCAGATGGACGTTCTGTTCCACCAGGAGGATGGTCAGGCCGTGCTTGCGGAGCTCCATCAAGGCTTCGAACACGGCCATGGTGGTGTTGGGAGCCAGGCCCAGGGACGGCTCGTCCACCAGCAGGAGCTCAGGGTCGGCCATCACCCCCCGGGCGATGGCGAGCATCTTCCGCTCGCCGCCGCTCATGGTCCCCACCAGCTGGGTCTCCCGTTCCCTCAGCCGGGGGAAGACCTGGTAGACGTATTCCAGCTTCTCGCGCTCCTTGCGCTTGTCGTTCACCCAGTAGGCGCCCATCATCAGGTTTTCCCGCACCGTCATGTTGGTGAACAGGTTCAGCTGCTCGGAGACGTAGCTGATGCCCAGGCGGCTGACTTTGTAGGCGGGCACTCCCACCAGGTCGTGGTCCTTGAAGGAGATCCTTCCCGACTTGGCCGGGAGGATGCCGGCGATGGTCCGGAGGGTGGTGGTCTTCCCGGCCCCGTTGGGGCCGATCAGGGCGACGAATTCGCCTCTGTTGACTTCCAGCGAGACATCCCACAGGACCTGGAGGAAGTCGTACCCTGAATCGACGTTCCCGACCTTAAGCATGCTGCTCTCCCCCCGCGCGGTGGACGGTCGTTCCCAGGTAGGCTTCGATGACCCGGGGGTTCTTCATGACCTCGGCGGGGGTTCCTTCGCCGAGCAGAGCGCCGTACTGGATCACCACGATCCGGCCGCAGATCCCCGTGATGAATTTCATGATGTGCTCCACGACGATGATGCCCAGATGCATCGTGTCGCGGATGGTCCGGATCAGGGCGATCATCCCGTCCAGTTCCGCTTCCGTCAGGCCCGAGGCGAGTTCGTCCAGCAGCAGCATCCTGGGCCTGCAGGCCAGGGCGCGGGCCAGGTCCAGGCGCTTGAGCTGGACCGCGTTCAGGCTCTGGGCCGGCGTGTGGACGTCCTGTTTGAACTGCACGAAATCCAGCATCTCCAAGGCCGTCTGGTGGGGGCCCACGTGCCGGTCCCGGTGCCCGCCGAACACGGCGCCCACCAGGACGTTCTCCAGGGCGGAAAGCCTCGGGAAGGGCCGGGGAATCTGGAACGTCCGCGCCAGGCCCATGCGGCACATCTGGTCCGCCTTCAGCCCGGTGGTGTCATGGCCCAGGAAGGCGACCGCGCCGGAGGTCGGCCTGTAGGTGCCGGCAAGGCAGTTCAGGAACGTGGTCTTCCCGGCGCCGTTCGGTCCGATGAGCCCGACGATCTCGTCGGGCTCCACATGCATGGAGACCTGGGAGACCGCCGTCAACCCGCCGAATTTCTTGGTTATGTCCCGAGCCTCTAGCAACATCTGCACACCTCATGGAAAGGGCGGCAGCATACCCATGCGGTATGTTTCCTGCCGCCCTTTGATAAGTTGTTGAGCATTGACTCAGTGCTTGACCTCCAGCTTGCCTTCAGCCCACTCGGTCGGGAAGAGGATCTTGCCGACGCCCTTGTGGTACTGGATCACCGGGAAGATGTAATCGTTGGGGCCCATCACGGGGTCGGGGACCGTCTCAGGCGTGTACCGGTACCGCTTCATGACAATTCCGTCCGTGAAGGCCCACTTGCCGGTCCAGATATTTTCCTTCACGAAATTGTAGATGCTCTCGCTGGTGAGCGGCTGCCCCTTGGCCTGGATGTCGTTGCACAGCTTGATGAAGAACTTGGCGCTGTCATAGCCGATGCCGGTGGTCGCCGGGCTGGGAGGAATCCCGAACTTGGCTTTGTAGGCGGTGGCGAAGGCCTTGCCCTTGGCGGAGCCCCAGGAGGGGATCTCGTCCAGGACGTAGTCCGAGGACGGGCCGCAGAGCTTGTACCAGTCGCCGAAATAGCCCAGGGCGTCAGCGATGAGAATGCCTTCGAGGCCCACTTCATCCGCCTGTTTCACGAAGGCGGTCACGGCCGGCTCGGCCGTGCCGCTGCCGCAGACCACGTCCGCGTGCAGTGCCTTGATCTTGTTGAGCAACGGGTAGAACTCGGTCTGGCCCATGGGGAAGTATTCCTGGTCCAGCACCTTCCACCCAGCCTTGCGGAATTCGGCCGCCGAGCCGTTGGAGAAGGACCGCCCGAAGTCGGTATCCTCCGCGTAGAGGACCACGGTCTTGTTCTTCGGCTTGTAGGTGCCGGCCTTGATGGCGGCCTCCAGGGCCTCGACGTAGGCGCCGCTCAGCTTGTAGGGGATGGGCCAGGACTTGAGCATCCAGTAGCCGTACTTGTCCACGTTGGAGTGGAATTTCTCGTTGATGAGTTCGGTGGAGCCCGTCCCCAGCATGTGGGGGATCTTGTACTTGGCGGTGATTTCCATGACCGCCACGGCCACAGAGCTATGCCAGTTCATGAGGCCTGCCTGGACATGCTCCTGGACGATGGCTTGTTCGTAGGCATTGGAGGCTTTCGCCGGGTCCGACTGGGAATCGATCCACACCGGAACGATCTTGTACTTGCCGACCGTCCAGTTGACTTCGTCGAACGCCCAGGTGACTCCGTTCTTGACCTCCGTTCCGGTCTGGGCCGCCGGGCCGGAATAGGGGGAGAGGATGGCCAGTTTGAAGTCCTTGAGGCCCTGCGCCATGGCCGTGGCCAGGCAGAGCGAGGCTGCCACCCCGAAGCCTGCGATTAGACGAGAGAATTTGCTCATAAGTTTCTCTCCATAAGAATGGTTTATGGCCGAAAGGCGGGAATAGAAAGACCTCCGCCCGGGCGAAGGGCCGGGTGGTGGATTATAGGTGCAGTTGGGGGAGCCGCGCGGAGTTTATTGGATTTGCGAACGTAAGATGGATCTGGTCGGTGACTTTGTCAAGACTTTTGTCGGACAATCTATTCCATATTGTCTGACGGTTTTCCCAGCGCCCGCACCACGGATCCGCCGTGGTCCTTCCGGGCCCCCCGCGCCAGTTGCCCGCAGGCCCCGGCCACGTCCTGGCCCCGGCTGCGGCGCACGCTGACGGTGAGGTGCCGGGCCGCCAGCAGGGTGCACAGCTCGCCGATGCGCTCCTCGGTGGGGGGCTCGAACCCGGAACCTTCGTGGGGGTTGAAGGGGATCAGGTTCACCTTGCTGGGGAACTGCCCGGCGAAGGCCGCCAGGCGCCGCCCATCCTCCAGGCTGTCGGTGACGCCCCTGAGCAGCACGTACTCCAGGGTGATCCGTTCCCCGGGCTCCAGGGGGAAGGCCTTGAGGGCCTGGGCCAGAGCCGCCAGGTTCCACGCCCGGTTCACCGGCATGATCCGGTCCCGGTAGGCGTCGGTGGTGGCGTTGAGGCTCAAGGCCAGGCGCGGGCGCCTGGGGTAGGCGCCCAGGCGCTGGATGCCGCTCACCAGGCCGGACGTGGACACGGTGATGCGCCGGGGCGAGATGGCCAGGCCCTTGGGGTCCGCGAGCAGGGCGAACGCCCCCATCACCTGGTCCAGGTTGTGCAGCGGCTCCCCCATGCCCATGAACACCAGGTTCACCGGCTCGTTGCCCTGGTGGCCGTGGGCATTGAGCATGGTCACCACCTGCCCGGCGATCTCCCCCCGGGTGAGGTTGCGGCGGATGCCCATGAGCCCGGTGGCGCAGAAGGTGCACCCCATGGCGCAGCCCACCTGGCTGGACAGGCACAGGGTGGTGCGTCCGCCGTAGGGCATGTGCACCCCTTCCACGATGCTGCCGTCGTCCAGGCGGAAGGCGTGCTTGGTGGCGCCGTCTTCGGAGGGCAGGCTCTCCTGGATGTCCGGCCAGCGGAGGGCCACCTGGGCCTCCAGCCGGGCACGCAGGTCCTTGGACAGGCCGCTGAACTGCTCCCAGCGGGTCCACCGGTGGCGATACAGGCCCTCGTAGATCTGGGCGGCCCGGAACGGGCTCTCCCCCAGGGCCGCCACCTGGTCCCGCAGGGCGGCCAGGTCCATGCCGGCGGCATTGGGAAGGGCGCCCGGCGCCAGTTCCGGGGCCGGCTGCTCCCAGCCCCGGGTCATTCCAGGGCGATCTTGAAGGTCTTGAGGAAGGCCTTGTCTTCTTCCGACCATTGGGTGCCGCCTTGATCCAGTGTGAAGCCGCCCTCCGCCGGTTCCGCCTCCGGTTCGTCGCCCCCGGGTTCCGCCTCCTCGCGCCTGTGCAAGGCCACGGTGGCTTCCAGCATCAAGGCCATGTCGAACCCGTACGACTGGATCTCCTGCACCAGGGCGCGGCTGCTCGCGTCGTTGGCCAGGGCCTTCACCAGGGCCACTCCCAGGCGGTCAACGATCTCTCGCAGGTTTTCGGGGATCTCCATGGCCGCCTCCGCAAGGGAGCCCATTGTACTCCCTTCGCTCCAGTTTAGGCTTTGGGCCGGGCGGCGCGCGCGTGGCGCCACAGGAGCCACGCGGCACCGGCCGCGAGCCCCAGGACGATGGCCAAGTCGAAGCGGTGGAAGTACGCTCCCAGGGTGTCCCAGCGTTCGCCGAGCATGTAGCCGACCCAGGCGAGGCCCAGGCACCAGGGCAGGCTGCCGAGGAAGGTATAAAAATGGAACTGCACCCGGTTCATGCGGGCGATGCCCGCGGGCAGGGCGATGAACGTGCGGATCACCGGCAGCATGCGCCCCAGCAGGATGGCGCCGCGGCCGAACCGCTCGAAGAAGCGGTGCGCCTGGTCCAGGTGGTCCAGGTTGAGCAGGATGTATTTGCCGTAGCGCTCCACCGCCTTGCGGCCACCCCAGGCGCCCAGTTCATAGGCCGGCAGGGAACCCAGGTTGCAACCCAGGGCTCCGAAGATCCCGGCGATGCAGATCTGGGCCCAAGGGCAGGCCGTTCCCCAGCCCAGGAAAGTCATTTGCCCTTTATGCGCCATGAATCCGGCGAACGGCATGATCACTTCGCTGGGCAGCGGGATGCAGGCGCTCTCGATGGCCATCAGGCAGGTGACTCCCAGGGGGCCCACCGCCACCATGAGGGCGGTCATCCAGGCGATGACGGGAACCAGCAGCTTATGCAGCAAGGGTACTCCAGCGCATGAACTTTCAAGGGTAACCTGGATGGGCCATGAACGAAGACCTGGTCCGGAACCGCAAGGCCCTGCACATCTACCATGTCCTGGACACCTGGGAGGCGGGCATCGCCCTGCTGGGCACCGAAGTGAAGTCCCTGCGCGGCGGCCACGGCCAGCTCCAGGACGCCTACGTGGAGCCAAGCGGCGGCGAACTGTGGCTCAAGCAGGCCAACATCAGCCCCTACACCTTCGGAACCTACGCCAACCACGACCCCCTGCGTCCCCGCAAGCTCCTGCTGCACCGTGCGGAAATCAACAAGATCACCTCCCGGGCCGAACGCAAGGGCTTCACGGTGATCCCCCTGGCCATCGTCCTGGACGCCAAGGGCCGGATCAAGGTGCGCATCGCCCTGGCCGAAGGCAAGACCCAGGGGGACAAGCGCGAGGCCCTGAAGGAGCGGGAGTCCAAGCGGGAGATGGACCGGCTGAAAAAGGCCGACTACGCGCCCTAGTTTTTCAGTCTCATCAGGTCCATGGCGAGGACCATGGCCATCAGGGAGGCCAGGAACAGGAAGCCGCCGGTGAGGATCCGTTCCTTCACCAGCACCGACAGTTCCTTGCCACGGATCCGCTCGACGATCAGGATGGCGGCGTGGCCCCCGTCCAGGAAGGGGATGGGCAGGGCGTTGAGCACGGCCAGGTTCATGGAGATCAGGGCGGTGAGGAACAGGAACGGGGCCAGCCCCTCCTTGGCGGCACGGCTGCCTGCCCGGACGATGGTGATGGGCCCCCCCACCTCCCGAGGCTCACCTGGCGGGTGACGAGCTTGCCGAAGTTCGCCAGGATCTCCCAGGCCAGCTCCCCGCTGTTGCGAGTGGCGAACCAGGCGCCCCGGCCCAGGTCCCCCGCCTGGATGGGACGGCGGTCCAGCAGCCAGCCGGAGGCCTCGAAGGTGATGCCCAGCTTGCCTTTGCCCCCTTCGTTGCGGGGCACCACCTGGAGGGTCAGGGCGGCGCCGTCCCGGTCCAGGGTCACGGGAATGGACTGGCCCGGCCGGGCCTGGATGTACGCCACCGCGTCCTGGCTCTGGCTGCCGGGGAAGGTCAGGCCGCCGAAGGCCCGGATCTGGTCCTCGGGCTGCAGTCCGGCCTGGGCGGCCGGGGAGCCGGGTGCAACGTCCACCACCACCAGGGGGGAGGGGACCGGATGCCGGTCGGTGACCCGGGCCTGGTCCACGCCGATGCCGAAGAAGATCACCACGGTGATGAGGACGTTGGCCAGGATCCCGCCGGAATAGAAGGCTAGGCGCTTCCAGGCGGGCTGGGCCAGGAAGCCGTGGGGATCGGGGGCGTCCGGGTCCTCGGGGTTGTACCCGGCCAGGCGCACGTAGCCCCCCAGGGGCAGGGCCGAAAGGCGCACGTCGGTCTCCTTCCAGCGGAACCCGGCCAGGCGGGGACCGAAGCCGAGGGAGAACACCTCCACCGGCATCCCCATCCACTTGGCCACCAGGAAATGCCCCAGCTCATGGAAGAAGATCAGGCCCACCAGCAGCACCACCGGGCCCCAGAACCCCGCGCCGGGCACGAGCCCGCCCAGGACGACGGCGGGAACCAGGTAGCACAGGCGCATCATGTTAATCCTTGCAATATTTGGGCTTTTCAACTGGGAAGCCGGTTGATCCAGGCGCTGGCGGCCGCCCGGGCACGCCGGTCGGCATCCATGACCTGCTCTAAAGTGTGGGCCGGTTCGGCCGGAATGCTCGCCAGGACCTCCGCCACGCAGGCCTGGATGTGCCAGAACCCGGCGCGCCCCGCCAGGAAGGCGGCCACCGCTTCCTCGTTGGCGGCGTTGAGGACGGCGGTGGCGGTGCCCCCGGCCCGCAGGGCGGCGTAGGCCAGGCCCAGGCAGGGGGAAGCGTCCGGAGGTCGGGGGGCTCGAAGGTCCAGGCGCGGGCCTGGTCCCAGTCGTACGGGGGCACCGGGCCCGGGAGCCGCTCGGGGTAGAGCAGGGTGTACTGGATGGGCAGCTTCATGTCGTTGGCGCACACCTGCAGCTGGTAGGTGCCGTCCTGGAACCCGGCCATGGCGTGCACCTGGCTCTGGGGGTGGACGGTGACCCGGATCTGGTCCGCGGCCAGGCCGAAGAGCACCGACGGCCTCGATCACTTCCAGGCCCTTGTTCATGAGGGTGGCGGAGTCGATGGTGATCTTGGGGCCCATCTTCCAGGTGGGGTGGTTGAGGGCCTGGGCCACGGTGGCGGCCTGGATGCGCTCCAGGTCCCACTCCCGGAACGGGCCGCCGCTGGCGGTGATGCGCACCTCCCGCACGTCCTCGGGAGGGCGGCCGGCCAGGAGCTGGTGCAGGGCGGCAGTGCTCCGAATCCACCGGCAGCAGCTCGCCGCTCCCGCTCGGCCAGGGCCTGGCGCATGAGGGCGCCGCCCACCACCAGGCTTTCCTTGTTGGCCACGCAGACCCGCTTGCCCAGGCGCAGGGACGCAGCTCAGCGCTGGCCAGGCCCGCGGCGCCCACCACCGCCGCCACCACCGTGTCGCAGCCGCCCTCCAGGGCGCAGGCCATGAGGCCCTCCATGCCGTGCAGGATGGCCGGCCGGTAGGTGAGTTCACGGGCCAGCCAGGCGGCATCCTCCGCCCGGCCCAGGGACACGCAGGCCGGGCGGAAGCGCTCGCACTGGGCCCGGAACAGCTCCCGGTTGCGGCCCGCCGCCAGGGCCGCCACCTTGAGACGGTCCGGATGGGCCGCCACCACGTCCAGGGTGGAGGTGCCGATGGAACCGGTGGTGCCCAGGAGCGCCACGTGCCGCATAGGTCAGCTCAATCCATGCACGAGGTGGACGTACGCATACAGGGCGGGCGCGGCGAACACCAGGCTGTCGATGCGGTCCAGCATGCCGCCGTGGCCGGGGATGGCCACCCCGCCCATGTTGGAGTCCTTGACGCCGGCGCTGCGCTTCCAGGTGCTCTCCACCAGGTCCCCCAGCTGGCCCGCCGTGCCCAGGAGCAGGCCGATGGCGACGGCGTCCACGGCGCTCCACTGGCCGGCGAAGAGGGTGGCCTTGACGATGAAGGCTGCGCCAAGGTTGCCGGCATAGTTGCCCAGGGCCCCTTCCCAGGTCTTCTTGGGGCTCACCCGGGGCGCCAGCTTGTGGCGCCCAGCAGGCTGCCCACGAAATAGGCGCCGGTATCGCCCAGCCAGACGATGAGGTAAAGGGCGAAGATCAGCCGGCCCCCAGTGTTGGACAGGGGCTCGGCGGTCATGAAGAGCTGAGCTGGAAGCCCAGCCCCAGGCCCAGGTAGAGGGCGGCCAGCCAGGTGATGGCCTGGCTGGTGAGGGCGCTGTCCAGGTCCTGGTCGAACAAGAGGGCGCCGAAGTGGATGACCGCTCCGGCAAGGGTCAGGGCCAGCCACAAGGGCAGGGGGTCGGTGGAGGAAAGGCCCTGGAGCAGGAAATGCGCCAGGAGGAGCCAGCCGGCCAGGGCGCCCGCCGGCAGGGACGGCTGGTGCCCCAGCTTGCGGCCCATGAGGACGAACTCATGCGCTCCCATGAACAGGGCCGCGGCCAGGAGCAGGGGAAGATGGCCTGGGCGCCGGGCGGTCCCCCAGGTAGAGCAGGGTCAGGAAGAATGCGGCGAACACGAAGGCCGTGCCCAGGCGCACGCCGAGGTTCTTGCGGTCCAGGTGGCGCAGGGGGGCGGGGGGTGGTGTCTGGGGCTTCTGCATGGTGGGCTCACAATCCGCCGAACCGGCGCTCCCGCTGGGCGTAGGCCGCCACCGCCTGGCGCAGCTCCGGGCCCCGGAAATCCGGCCAGAGGCACTCGGTCAGGTAGAATTCCGCGTAGGCGGCCTGCCAGAGCATGAAGTTGGAGATGCGCATCTCACCGGAGGTGCGGATCAGCAGGTCCACGTCCGGAATGCCGGCGGTCCAGAGGCGCGCGCCCAGGGCCTCCTCGGTCACCTCCGCGGGGGCCAGGCCATCCTCCACGCAGCGCCGGGCGGCCTGGACCAGTTCCAGCCGGGCGCCGTAGTTGACCGCCAGGTGGAACACCATGCCCCGGTGGTCCGCGGTCCGGGCTTCCAGGGCCGGCCAGGTCCCGCAGCACCCCGTCCGGAAGCCCTCCTTGGCCCCCAGGTGGTGGAACCGGATGCCCTTGCTCCGGAGCTTGGGCAGGAACATGCGCAAGTACATGCGCAGGAGGGCCATGAGCATGGTCACCTCCAGGTCCGGACGCTTCCAGTTCTCGGTGGAGAAGGCGTACAGGGTCAGGTGCTCGATGCCCAGGTCCGCCGCCGCCTCCAGGATATCCTGGGCCGCCTGCACGCCCGCCTTGTGGCCCTTGATGCGCGGCCAGCCCCGCGGCGCGGCCCAGCGGCCGTTGCCGTCCATGATGATGGCGACGTGGCGGGGCACGCTCACGGGCAACCTGATCGGGTTTTCGGGATAACCTGGCGGGTTCACCGGGGAAGACTCCCAAACTCATGTAATTCGGAGGGCAAGGATGTTCGCCGGAACCAGCCCAGAAGAGACCAAGTGCCGGAAATTCTACCATGGGGCGCCAACCGGCACCCGCCCCGGGGCCGGGCCGGCGGCCCGGGCACGGATTTCTTCGGATTTACACATTCAAGACTATTTCGCTCGATTGGGAATAGGGGAAAATCATGCAGTTCAAGGGAGATGATTCCCACCTGGCGCCGGATGAGGAACAGGAAGTAATGATAATCTATCCCACGTGAAGCCCCTGGATGTGAACCCATGGTTCAGTTCAATACCCGCGCGAATGAGATCCTGCTCAAACTGGTCTATTACGGACCGGGCCTCTCGGGCAAGACCACCAATCTGCGGGCCCTGCACGCCATGTGCAAGGAAGCCAACCGGGGCGAGATGTTCTCGGTGAACACCCAGGAAGACCGAACCCTTTTCTTCGATCTCTTGCCCATCAACCTGGGTTACATCTACGGCAACGCCATTCACCTCCAGGTCTATACGGTGCCCGGGCAGGTGCAGTACGACGCCAGCCGCCGGGTGGTGCTGGGCGGGGCGGACGGCGTGGTGTTCGTGGCCGACTCCAGCGAAGCGAAGATGCAGGAGAACGTGGACTCCCTGTCCAACCTGTACCACAACCTCAATGCCAACCGCCTGAACATCAAGCAGATCCCATTCGTCATCCAGTACAACAAGCGCGACCTGCCCGGACGCCATGCCGGTGGGCGTGATGAACCGGCGGCTGAACTTCCGTTCCGTGCCGTACTTCGAATCCGTGGCCAGCAGGGGCGAAGGCGTGCTGGAGACCTTCCTGGCCATCGCCCGGGAGACCGTCGCCACCACCTTCCGGAAGTACCACCTGGACAAGAAGATCAAGGACTTCGACGAGATGCTCAGTCTCATCGAGTCCAATGTGCGGGACGAACATGCAGGCTCGCGCCGCCGGCGCCCGAGAGCCAGCAGGACTCGCGGGTGGTGCTGCGCACAGCGACGTGAGCGTGGCCGACGTGGCCCTGGACACGGTGGCCAACGCCCAGGACCTGCTGGAGGACGCCCTCAAGTCCAACATGGAGACGGCCCGCCTCTACTCCGAACTGAAGGCGGTGAAGGAAGCCTTGGAGAAGAAGAACGAGGAACTGCGCCAGATCTACGCCCAGCTGGAACGGGCCAACCAGGACAACCTGAAGACCCGGCGCTACCTGGAGGGGCTGATCCAGAGCGTGGGCGAGGCCATCGTCTCCTTCAGCGCCGACGGCCGCATCCTCACCTGGAACGCCGCCGCCGAGCAGATCTTCGGCTACCCCAGGACCGAGATCGTGGGGCGCACGTTCCACCAGCTCACCCCGCCGGGCCACGGAGGTGAGCTGGACCAGGCCATCGCCCAGGTCGCCAAGGGCCAGACCATCCGGGACGTCGCCACGACCCGGCTCCGGCAAGGGCGGCGCGGAGTTCCCGGTCAGCATCACCTACGCTCCCATCCGCGGCAGCCGACGACCGGGTCCTGGCCTTCTCCGCCCTGGTGCGGGACATGGGCACCAGCAGCGGCTGGAACAGCGGCTCCAGGAGGTGGAGAAGCTGGCCATGGGCTGACGCGGATCATGCCGCCGCTGTTCAAGGATGTCGCCAACCGCCTCACGCCCATCCTGCTGCAGCAAGGGGATGCTGCTGGAGGGGACCGAGGCGGAGCGCGGCGCGCGCGTGGGCAAGCTGCTGCCAGTCGGTGGAGCACGCCGAGGCCCTGGCGCAGCCCCTGCTCATGCTCTTCTACCCGGCCGTGCCCCGCCTGGAGATCCTGCAACCTCAACGACCTGGTGCAGGAGGCCGCCCAGGGCCTGGAAGCGGAAGCCGCCGCGGCCGAGGTGATCCTGGAGCTGACCCTGGACCCCAGCCTGCAGCCCTGCGCCCTGGACCCGGCCATGATCCGGGAAGGGCTGGCCTGCCTGCTCCGCCACGGATTGCGGCAGCCCGGCAACGCCACGGCACGGCGCCTGCGGGTGGGCACCCGCCAGAGCGGGCCGGTGCTGCAGCTGGTCTGCCAGGACACCGGGCACGCCTTGAAGGAACAGGATCCGGACCGCCTGCTCGATCTTCCCCAGGCGGGGGACGTGGAGTCCCTGGGCTTGTGCGTCATCGCCAGCGTCGCCCGGGCCCATGGCGGCCGGATCACGGTCCGCAGCCAGGAAGGCCAGGGGAATGCGTTTCTCGTGGAGTTGCCCATGGCTGATGACCCGGCCCCCAAACCTTCCGCCTCCCTCCAGGGCCAGAAGGTCCTGGTGGTGGACGACGAAGCCTTCCTGCTGGAATGCCTGGTGGACGCCATCGGCTCCTGGGGAAGCCAGGTCGACTCCCTGCTCCCAGGGCGCCGAGGCCATCCAGAAGCTCGAATCCGGGCGCTACGATCTCATCGTCTCGGACATCCGCATGCCCGGGCTCAACGGCATCCAGCTGTACGACTGGATCAAGGCCGAACAGCCGCACATGGCCGGCCGGATCCTGTTCACCACCGGCGATTCGTTCGATCCGGACACCCACGCCTTCCTGGAGCGGGTGCCAGGCCCCGTACCTGGGCAAGCCCTTCGACCTGAAGAAACTCAAACAATCCCTCACCGATCTGCTGGCGGCCAATCTCTAGGAGCCTGACCATGTATTATTCGGCCCCGCGTCGACGTCCAGACCCGTGCATATCGTGCGCAAGGCCCGCAGGTGGTAGTGGTGCTACCTTCAAGGGCCTTGCACACGAGAGGCGCGGGTCTGGACGTCGACCCTCCGGGCTGGTGGCAGCGGGCCCGAATAATACATGGTCAGGCTCCTAGGCTAATTCGCCCAGCGGCTCACCAGCTCCCAGACGTCGCCGTCGTCGCAGGGGCCGTTGAGGAGGACGGCGAACACCCGCAGCTTGCCGTCCGGGGTCTGGAGGAAGCCGCAGACGGTGTCGACGCCGGCCAGGTGGCCGGTCTTGCAGCGGACCCTTCGGGCCAGGTTGGGGTCCCTGATGCGCAGCTTCCAGGGCTCGCCGCCGATGACCTTCAGGGAGCTCGACCATCTCCGGGCCCACTTCGAAGTCGTTCCAGGCGGCCCGCAGGACGATGGCCAGGGTGCGGGCGGAGAGACGGTTCTCCTTGCTCAGCCCGGAGCCGTCGGTGAGGACGATCTTGTCCGCGCCCAGGCCCAGCAGGCTGGAGCAGAACATCTGGATGCGCAGCACGCCCTGGGGCCAGGCGCCGCCGCCGAAGTGCTTGATCAGCATCTCCACCATGAAGTTGTTGGAGACCTTGTTGATGTCCGCCACCAGCTCGCGCAGGGGCGGGGAATGGAAGGTGAGCAGCTTCTGGGGCTGGCTCTCCGCCTGGGCCATGGGCTCGCTGCGGATGGCGATGCCCGCCTCCCGCAGGATCCGCTCCAGGGTCTCCACCGCCAGGCGCTCCGGATCCGTCACCAGCCGGCCGTCCTCCTTGTTGAAATTCACCGACAGGGGCAGCATCGGCGGCGTGGTGTCCGGGAGGTGTTCTCCCAGCCGTTGCCGTAGCGCTGGGCGTCGAAGGCGCTCTGGTCCAGGCGGATCCGCCCGTCGACCTGCAGGACCCCCCTCGCCTTGAGCTCGCTGGCCAGCAGCCAGATGCGCTCGGAGGTGAACAGGGGGTCGCCGCTGCCCTTGAACACCAGGTCGCCCAGCACCGTGGTGCCGTGCAGGTCGCCCCACACTTCGGTTTCCAGCTCGTAGTCCGGTTTCAGGGTCTTGAGGATGGCGTAGGTGGACACCACCTTGGTGGTGGAGGCGGGCACCAGGGCCTGGTCGGTCTGGCGGCCCTCCAGGAGCTTGCCCGTGTCCAGGTCCCACAGGCCCACCGAGACCTTGATCGCCCCGGGTCTCCATGCGCTGGACCCAGCCGGACAGGTCGTCGGCCCTTCCGGGCCAGGCGATGAGCAGGAGCAGGGCAAGGACGGCGCGCAGAGGCATGACCTTTCAAATATAGGGGAACGGGCACTCCGGGCGATCAATTATCGGAGGCCGGGTCCGGGGCCGGGGCCGGCGTCGGGGTCGGAGTGGGGCCCGGGGCAGGGGTGGCGCCTGGGCCAGGGGTGGCGCCCGGGGCAGGGGGGGCGCCCGGGACCGGGGTGGGGCCCTGGACCGGGGTGGGGCCCTGGACCGGGGTGGGGCCCTGGACCGGGGTGGGGACCGTTCCTGGGGAGGCCTTGGGAGCCGGGGTGGGCAGCTGGCTCAGGTCGACGCCCTCGCCTTGGCCCGGGGCCTGGGGCTGGCCCCCGAGAACCTTCAGGGCGTCGGCGGCCCCCGCGGGCAGGTTCGACCCGGGGACGCCCAGGATGTTGTCGGCGGCGGAGAAGGCCCAGTCGCTGATGAGGGTCTTGCCCTTGTAGGTGATGAAGCTGTCCTTCTGGCAATGGCTCTTGACCCCCACGATGGGGAGTCCGGTCTTGTCCCCGGAGGCGCCGGGCTGCACGGCGGTGATCAGGTCCCATTCCCCGTCCGGGACCATGGGGTCCAGGTACAGCTTGCGCAGTATGGGCGGACGGAGCTTGGTCAGGTCCTCCAGGTTGAGCGGATAGCCGCCAGTCTTGGCCTTGTAGACCCGGATGGCGTTGGCGATGGCCTCGCCCCGGAAGATCAGTTCGGCCTCCTGGTCCCGCTGGACTTCGGTGGCCACGCTGGGCATGGCCACCATCAGGAAGATGCCCATGATGGTGATGAGCGCCAGGAGCATGACCATGATGTAGCCCCGCTCGGCGGCGGATCCTGCGGACTTCAATGATGTTCGTTCGGCCATGGACGGCATTGTCCCCGACCCAGTTTACTGCTTTGGGGGATCAGGCGCCCTGCTGGCCGGCTTCCACCATCTTGACGAATTCCTCCACCATCCTTGGATCGTACTCCAGCCCCGCCAGCAGGCGCAGCTCCGCCAGGGCCGCCGACACGGTCTTGGCCGCCCGGTAGGCGGTCCCGGTGGTCATCATCTGGAAGGACTCCACCAGGTGGATGATGCGGCTCTCGATGGGGATGGCCTCCCCGGAGATGCCGTCCGGGTAGCCGCGGCCGTCCCAGCGTTCGTGGTGGTGCCGGATGATGCGCAGGATGTCGAAGGGGAAGTGGAACCCCTGCAGGAAGGTGGAGGCCAGGATGGGATGGGTCTGCACTTTCTCCAGGTCCTCGGCGGTGAGGGCGGGCTTGTCCAGGATCTTCAAGTCCAGGAGCAGGGTGCCCACGTCGTGGAGGATGGCCGAGATGGTCACGGCCTCCACCTCCGGGGAGGTGAGCTCCAGCCGGCGGGCCATGGCGCGGGACAGTTCGGCGGTGTTCAGGCTGTGGGCGCGCAGGTTGGGCAGCTTGCTGCCGGCGGAGGCCAGGATGCGATGGCTCACGGACAGGAAGGACGTGTGGTAGCGCTGGTGCAGGCGGCCTTCCTCCAGGTACAGCCCCAGCAACCGGGCAACGCTCTGGATGAACTCCTGTTCCTGGGATGTGAACGGATTGTCCTCGGCGCGGAACACCATCAGCAGGTCCGGCTTCCCGAACTGCTCTTCCAGCATGATGGGCAGCAGGGTGCAGAACGGGGTGGCGAGCGGTTCCAGCTCGGGCTCTTCGGCCTTGGACTGGCACTGCAGGTCCGGCTGCTGCAGGTCCGGGCGCTGGGTCTTGGCCTGGGCCACCACCTGGGCCTCCAGTTCCGGGGACAGCGGGGCATGGCTGCAGACCAGCAGCGGGCGCTGCTCCATGGGATCGAAGATCCACATGGCCACGGCGGCGGCGGGCACCACCTGGAACAGCAGGTGGGCGGTTTCCCAGAAGAACGTGCGCTGTTCGGGGAAGGTGGGCGGGGCGGGGATGCGGATGGGGGTTTCCGCCTGGACCCGGGCGGCCTCCACCTCCGCCACCGGATGGGGTTCCTGGGGAATGGGCGGCGGGTTGGCCGTGCGGATGACCTTGACCACCTCCTCGCAGATGGCCATGGCGGGAACCTGCATGCGCTCCGGGCGGTACGGTTCGTTGCCCCGCGGGTCCCGCTGGACCAGCAGGCCGATCCAGTCCCCGTGGTCGTAGATGGGGGCGATGAAGAAGTGGGGATTCGGCTTGCCCTGGACGAACACCTGGACTTCGGGGAAACTGCCGGCGTGGTTCAGGGCGAAGCAGCGCTTCTCCCGTTGGGTCATGAGCATGAGGGGGTCGTTCAGGGCCAGGCGCGGCGGGGGCGGAAGGGCGCGCGGCCAGCCGAAATGGGTCATCAGGCGGAACTCCCGGTGGTCGGGCGCCACCAGATAGAGCGCGGCCTTGGTGCTGCCAAGCTCCTCCAGGCACCCGTAGATCACCTGGGACAGCTGGTGGATGAGTTGGTCGTTCAAAGTCAGAGCCGTGAGCTGCATGGGGCGCTCCCTTGCCGGAATCGTCCGGCTTGGAATGGCGGAACGCGGGCCGCCTTCGGAGAGGCGTCTAGACTTTCTGGACGTTGGTCGCCAAGGGGCCTTTGGGGCCCTGGGCGATGTCGAATTTCACGCGGGTCTTCTCGTCGAGGGTGCGGAGGTTGCCGTTCTGAAGCGCGGAGTGGTGGACGAAGATGTCCGGGCCACCCTCGTCGGGCGTAATGAACCCGAACCCTTTTTCGGCATTGAACCACTTGACGATGCCTGTGGACATGGACCCTTTCCTTCCTGGAGCAGCAGGCCCCCGGCGGGGGCTTGTTGCCGCCAAGGCTACCGGGGCCGGCAGCGGGTTTCAATGACTAAATTGCGATACTGCAATGAAAAGGAGCGGCCCTGGGGCCGCCCCTCTATATAGCTGTCCGACGCGGACTGGAGCTTTGCCACACTGGCGCCTGGGGACCCTCCTGGCCCCGGGCAACGTTGCAGAACGATCCGCTGGTGGGGCAGATCACCGGAAAACACTCTATCGAGTCACCGGTCGCGAGACGACAAGGAACTCGGCTGTGCAAAACGGCCCGGCATGGCCAGGACGCCGGGGATGGCACGCTGCTCAGAGCTTGACTACGTTGGTGGCCTGCGGACCTTTCTGGCCCTGCACGACGTCGAAGCTGACGCGCTGATTCTCCTGCAGGGTGCGGAAACCCCGGTCCTGGATGGCGGTGTGGTGGACAAAGAGATCGGCGCCGCCTTCATCGGGCGTGATGAAGCCGAAACCCTTTTCCGCGTTGAACCACTTGACGGTGCCCTGAGCCATATCAACTTCCTAGAAAAATGAGCCTGGTGGATCTTCGCCTGACACCTCCCAGGCGAGGGGTCATGGCACTCCAAGGCCGCCCTAGGGCGGAGGGTGGAGTATGGGAAAGAGGACTGAGGATTTCCAAGAGGATAATATAAACCAAACAAAAGTCACCTAAGAAAAGATGGCCCCGCCAAGTTTTGTTATAAAGTTCAATATGCTTTCACCGCCGGCTCCACCGCCGGGCATCCGCAAACAGGCGCACCGCCCGGATGGAGGGCGGCGCCCACCGGGTGCAGTCCGGCCGGGACACCTGGCAGGTGGGGCAGGAACCTCCCGGGGCGGCAGGGCCGCTACGCGGCGTGGTCGTCCTGGCCGGGCTGCTGGCTGCAGGCGCAGGGACGGGCTTCCCGGGGCGCTTCGGAAAGGGCGCTCATGTCGACCCAGTGGCTGGCGCAACGGCCGGTGGATGCCCGGGTCACGTGCACCTGGGCCTTGTCCCGGTCCAGATCCAGGGCGATGACCGTCACCAGCGCGCTGACCCCGCCCCCCGCAGGCTTCCAGAGCATGCACGAGCCAGGTCGAATTCCATCCATGTCAAACCTCATACGGTTTATTTTCGCGCGTCCAGCCAAAATTTGCAATGGCTCAAGGTTCTTTATGGGCCATGCGGCAGGCGGGGGGCAGGGCGGCCAAGGCCAGGACCATGGCCACGGCCCAGCCCAGGCGGTAGCCGGAGGGGCCATAGCGGCCGCAGGCCCAGCCGATGAGGCCGCCCAAGGCGAGGGCGCCGATGCCGATGCCCGAGTCGAAGGCGAACAGGGTGGCGCCGAAGGCCGCCCCGCGCCGGCTGGGCGGCGCGGTTTCCAGCACGTGGGCGTTCACCAGGGTGTGCACCATGCTGTAGCCTGCCCCGTACACCAGGGCGGCCACCACGTGGCGCGGCACCCCGCCGGGCAGGAAAGCCAGGAGCCCCAGGCCCGCCACGGTGGTCCAGAGCATGCCCGGAAGCAGCCTGGCAGGGAATCGGCCGAAGCCCACCGCCGCCATGAGCACCCGCATGCCCACCATGCCCAGGGCCATGCAGGACAGGAAGGCGGACCCGGTAGGCACGCCCAGCACCGGCTGGAAGCCCTTGGCGAGGGCCTCCTGGGCGGAATAGGTGTTGAGGGCGCCGTAGCCCAGGGCGGTGGCCAGCAGCACCCCGGCGGGCGCCAGCATGGACCGGTCCGGGAATCCCAGGGAAGCTTGGCGCTGCGGGGGTCTCGACGGGGCCGGGGGCAGGCTGAGGGCCAGCAGGCCCAGCACCCCGAACACCAGGGCCAGGCTCCAGACCATGGGCGCGAAACCCCAGCGCTGGAAGACCGCCAAGCCCACCGTGGGGCCGAGCACCACGCCCATGGGGCTGGCCAGCCCATACAGGGAAAGCCCGTCCGCCCGCCGCTCCGGAGGCAGCACCTGGCCCAGGGAAGAGGCGGTGGCGGTGAGCAGGCCGGACCATACCACCCCGAGGGGACAAGCCAGGAGGTAGAACGCCCAGGGTGCGGTGAGGAAGCCGCAGGCGGCCAGCAGCAGCCCGAACCCGGCCGCGCCGACGGCCGCGGTGCGCCGCTGGCCCATCCGGTCGCCCAGGGGGCCAGTGACCAGCGCTCCCAGGGAGGAGCCGGCGGTGAAGGCGGTCATGAACCGGCCCGACTGGCCCAGGCTGGCCCCCAGCCGGCGCAGCTGCAGGGGCACGGTGGGGAACAGCTGGAAGGCGGCGAAGAAGGTCAGCAGCGTGATGCCCGCGACCAGCGCGAAGGAGCGGGTGAGGAGGCGCGGCCTGGAACCGGCGGGAGACGCCACGAGCTGCCTCCCTGGAGCCTATTTCTTGGTCTGGGGCTCCGCCAGCGCGGCCTGCTCGTCCTTGGGCAGGCGCCACACCCAGCGCCCGGTGGTGCGGTCGAACAGGTCGATGAGGCACAGCCAGTTCAGAAGTCCGGCCACCATGATGTAGGTGGCGCCGTACTCCTGGGTGAGGTTGCGCACCGGTTCCGTGCCGGTGCCGCCGAAGCAGGTGGCGAACAGGGCGTAGATGGGGCCCACCCCGGCCGTGGCCGCGGCGCCCAGGGTGGGCATCCACTGCAGCGGGGAGAGCTGGGGCACGAACACACCGCCCTTGACGCCGTCCACGGCGCCGTAGGTGAGCTCCAGGAAGGCCAGCACGCCGAACACCACCGTGACCCCGAACAGGGCCTGGGCGCGGCGTTTCTGGCCGATCATCCAGTACCCGGCCCCCGGCACCAGCCAGTTGGCCAGCAGAGGCTTCCAGCTGGCCGCCAGGGCCTTGCCGTGGCGCAGGGGGGAGAGGAGGCGGAGAGTGGGCGTGGCTTCGCTCATGGCACCAGTCTAGCGTGCCCTTGGCATCCGCATAAGGTGCCCCCCCTAATTGCCCTCCGTTGGTAAAAGCAACCGTGTCCGGTCAGGCGCGTCCCGGTCGGCGGCAGATCGCGTCGGCCGGGTTCCCGGGCCTCGCGCCGCCCCACCGGTGCTCGGCTTCGTCAGGCCGCGCTGGGCGCGGTCTGACGAAGCGCTCGCTGGCTCGTCGGGGCCGACCAAAGATGATTGGTATCGGTGACTCCGTGGCGCTTCTAAACTGACGCGTAGATCACCGACCCCTAAGTCCGATGCGGCTCGACGGCAGGTGGCCGTGGATCGGAGTGCGCACGCACTCCGATCCACGGCCACCAAAGGTGTGGCGGCGCGAACCCACGGAACCCGCATGGCGGGCCTGCCGCCGGGCCGGGACCCGGACGCCCCGGCAGGGCTAGTCGGAAGCGAACGGCAGCAGGGCGATGTTGCGCGCACGCTTGATGGCTTCCACCAGCATGCGCTGGTGCAGGGCGCACACGCCGCTGGTGCGGCGGGGCAGCACCTTGCCCCGTTCGGGGGTGAAGCCGGTGAGGGTCTTCACGTCCTTGTAATCGATGAAGGTGGACTTCTCCACGCAGAACTTGCAGAACTTGGAGCGCCGTCCACCGAACGCCTTCTTCTTCTTGGGCTTGCCTTTGGCGTCAGACTTGCGCTTCATCCCATCACCTCTTCAAGGGAACGTTCCTTGATCCCGGCCTGCGCCTTGCGCCGGCCTTCCCGCTCGTACCGGGCCTTCTGGCGCTCGGCGGCCTTGCCCTGCTCGTCCATGCGCACGGACAGGTACTTGATCACCGAATCGTGGTTGCGCATGCGCCGTTCCAGTTCGGCGATGAGGTTGGGGCCCGCGTTCATGTCGAACAGGGTGTAGTAGCCCTCGCTGAACTTCTGCACTTCGTAGGCCAGCTTCTTGCGGCCCCACCTTTCGGTCTTGAGCAGTTCGCCACCCTGCTCGGCGATGATCCCCTCGAATTGCCGGACTAGCTCGTCTGCCTGTTCGTCCGTCAACGTCGGGGAGGCGATGAAGATGGTCTCGTAGCGACGCATCATTCCTCCTCATGGATGTGAAGCCCCGGCTCGAGCCGGAGCAAGGAGGTCCCCGCGATCGGGGACGCGAACCGCCATTCTCTCAGGGATTCCCAGTGGAATCAAGGGAACCTGACGCGTCCTGGGCCCAGAAGGCGGCTGCGTTCACCTGTCCGGCCAGGGCGCCCAGGTCATCGGCCTCCCGCAGCAGGTCCATGAACCGCGCGAAGGGCGCGTCCATGGCGTCGATCTTGGCCCATTCCGGATCGGTCCATTCCTCCAGGACGAAATCCACCAGGGGCCGGCTGAACGGGCCGATGCCCAGGCGGAGGCGCGGGAGGTCCTGGCGGCCCAGGCGCTCGAACACCGACTTCAGCCCGTTGTGGCCTCCGTCGCTGCCCTTGGCGCGGAACCGGCCCAGGCCCAGGGGTAGGTCCTTGTCGTCGTAGAGCAGGATCATGCGGGCAGGGTCGTAGCCCGCAGCCGCCGCCTCGGCGCAGGCGAGGCCGCTGAGGTTCATGTAGGTGCCGGGCACCAGGGCCTGGAACGGCGGGCCCAGGCCGTAGACCGTGCCGGAGCCCAGGCGGCGCAGGACCCGGGGCGCGGCGCAGTGCTCCTGCATCCAGCGCATGAGCATGAGCCGGCCCAGGTTGTGCCGAGTGGCGGTGTAGGTGCCGCCGGGATTGCCGAGAGGAACGAGCAGCCACATGGACTGGGGAGTGAGCCGAAGGGCGGGCCTGGAGGCCCGCCCTGACCGGTTCCTGGGGCTCCTACTTCCTGCCCCTGGGGGCGGGGGCCGGGGCGGCGGGAGCGGCGGCGGGGGTTTCGGCGGGTGCGGCGCCTTCGGCGGCAGCCGCGCCCTCAGCCGGCGCCTCCTCCTCGTCGGGGTGCTTGCCCTTCACCGAGCAGATCACGTTGTGGGCATCGCCGTGGAGGGTGAGGCGGGCGTCCAGGGTCACCTGGTCCAGGCGCATGGAGTCGCCGACGCTCAGGTGCTCCACGTTCACGTCCACGTGCGGGGGGATGAAGCCGGGCAGGCACTCCACCTCGATCTCCCGGTGGGTGAAGTCCAGGATGCCGCCTTCCTTCACGCCGATGGGGGTGCCCTGCAGGCGGATGGGGATCTTCACCCGAACCTTGTGGGCGGGGTCGACGCGCATGAAGTCCACGTGGCTCAGCCGGCCGTTGATGGGGTTGCGCTGCACTTCCTTGATGATGACGTGGCGCTTGATGTCCGTGCCTTCCCGCTGCAGGTAGAGCATGGTGTTGAGGCTGGTGTCGCTGGCGATGACCCGGGCCACGATCTTGGGGCTGATGGCGATGGCCACCGGGGGCTCGTTCAGGCCGTAGACCACCGCGGGGATCAGGCCGGACTGGCGCAGGCCCCGGCTGGCGGACTTGCCGGTCAGGTCACGCTTGGCCACAACAATGATTTCGTCGCTCATGGGTTCCTCCTACCTGGCCGGGGGTCCGGCCCTCTCGTTGGGATCGGGGGCTGGTCCAGCCCCGTGAACACGCGAACGCCCAGCATACCGCGAAGGTCGGCTGGGCGCAAGCATTCGATCCGGGGCCCGGGGGCCCCGGAAGGGGACGGCTACGGGGCCTTGATGTCCAGGGACTGGATGACCTTGTTCTGGAACCACATGTCGGCGTTGTTGGCCGTGACCTGCAGCACGAAGTACCTGGGACGTCACGGGATCGCCCTTCCAGTCGAACTTGTAGGTGCCGGCGATGCCCTTGAACCCGGACAGGGCGCGCACTTCCTTGGCCACGTCGATCCGGCTGGGCAGGTTGCCGCCGCTGGCCTTGATGCAGTTCTCGATGGCCATCAGCATGATGTGGGTGGCGTCATAGGCCTGGGGGGCATAGGTGTGCGGCTCGTGGCCGAACTTGGCCTTGAACAGTTCCACGAACTTCTTGGTGTCGGGGTACAGGCTGGCCGGGCCGCAGAGGGTGGAGTAGTACGTGCCCGTTCCCTGCCTCAGGAGGTCGCCGCCGATCTTGAGGGCTTCCGGGTCGTCGAAGGCGTCGTCGGACAGGCACATGCCCATGTAGCCCTTCTGCCGCGCCTGCTTGAACATGGCCGCGCCCTGGTCGAAGATGCCGCCGAAATAGATGACGTCGGGCTTGGCGGCCAGGATCGGGGACAGGATGGCGTCGAAGTTGTACCTTCTCCTCCGTCCCGGTGAAGCCTCCCACCTGGATGCCTTCCTCTCCGCAGGTCTTCTTGAAGTATTCGGCGATGCCCTGGCCGTAGGCGGTCTTGTCGTGGACCACCCAGGCTTTCTTGATGCCCTTGCTCTTGGCGAACTTGGCGCCCACCGCGCCCTGCACGTCGTCACGCCCGCACACGCGGCTCACTTCCAGGTAGCCCCGGTCGGTGACCTTGGGATTGGAGTTGGCCGGGGAGATGTTGGCCAGGTTGGCGGCGTGGTATTCCTCGGAGGACGGGATCTGGACACCGGAATTGTAGTGGCCGATGATCCCCAGGACGTCCGGATCGCTGACGATGGCCTTGGCGTTGGCCACTCCGGTGTCGGGGTTGGCCTGGTCATCGTACGGGGAAAGCTCGATCTTGAACCCCATCTTGTTGAGCGGCCCGGACAGCTGCTCGACGGCCAACTGGCAGCCGCCCTTGATGTCCACGCCGATCACCGAGAGGGGTCCGGAGAGCGGCGTCTGTGAGGCAATCTTGATGGTCTGACCTGCCTTTGCCGCTCCCAGGAGCAGGCAAAGGGCCGCCGCTGTCAGCGTGGTGCGTAGGATGGCTTTCTGCATGGTGGCTCCTATCTAAGCATGCCGGTTTTCAATACTTGGAATGAGCGAGTTGCAGGATCGGAGTCTGGGTAGAGTCATAGGGTCCGTGTGCGTGCGTCACCTCCTTCCTGGGGGGGCCGGACGGGCCCGGCCGCCGCCCCCGTCGAAGCTGTCGGCAAGCTGCGACAAGTGCAGGCAAGCGGCAGTAGATTGAAAATTTAAAACTGTGGTTCTGAAGATGGGGTAAAGCCTATGGACCGCAGGTCATCCCTCACAGGTACAATTCCTTTTTTCCGGAAGCGAACTGTGTTGGCCAGCACCCTGGACTGTGCTGATGCCCTGGCCATCACTAGGGTAGGAAAAGTGTTTGTATAATCCCTAAACGATATTTGCTGTTTTTTTTAAGTTATTTAAGAATGAAGATCTTCCGTCTGGTTTTCCCGGACGGCCGCCCGGGTTTCCCGGGGGCCTTGCTGTCGACAAGCCGCCAGAGCCTCATCCATGAGGGTGAACAGCCTGTCGTTGTCGCAATAAGCCACATTGAAACGCATCCAGGGGCAGGGCGACAGGTCGGTCCGGAACAGGTGGCCGGGTGCCAGCAGGATGTTCTGGGACAGAGCCATCTGGGCCAGCTGGAGGGTGTCGACGGTTTCGTCCGCGGGCCGGGCCCAGACGAACATGCCGGCCCCGGGCTCGAAGAACAGCTTGAACCCCGCGTTCTCCAGCCTCCGGCAGGTGCGCTCCTGGGCCTTGGCCAGCCGGTCCCGGAGCTGTTCCAGGTGCTTGCGCAGGTGGCCCTCCATGAAGATGGCGTGGACCAGGCGCTCGTTGATGGCCGAGCTGGACAGGCCCGAGACCAGCTTGTAGTACACCAGTTCCTCCAGCAGGCCCGGCTCCGCCACCACGAACCCGACCCGCAGCCCCGGCGCCACGGACTTGGAGAAGCTGCCCACGTAGACCACCCGGCGCAGCTGGTCGGCAGCGGCCAGGGTGACGGAGCGCCCTGGAACCAGGTCCGCGGACACGTTGTCCTCCACCACCCGGAGACCGTGGCGCTCGGCCAGGCGCAGGACCTGGAACGTGGTGGCCACGCTGTAGCTGGCCCCGGTGGGATTGTGCAGCTGGGTGTTGGTGATGTAGAGCTGGGGGTGGTACTGGGTCAGCAGGTTCTCCAGGACGGCCACGTCGGGGCCCGTGGGCGTCATGGGCACCCCGACCAGTTGCAGGCCCCTGAGCCGCAGCGCCAGCAGCAGGTTGCTGTAGCCGGGATCGTCCACCAGCACGGTGTCCCCTTCCCGGGTGAGCCGGCGCACCACCAGGTCCAGGCCCTGGCTGGCGCCATGGGTCAGCAGCACCTGGGCGGGGGCGGCATCGATCTCCAGTTCGGCCAGTTGCCGCGTCACCTGTTCCCGGAGCGGCTCGTAGCCTTTGGGGGGCCCGTACCGTGACCATGCCGTGGGGGCTCAGGGCCAGGTGGCGAAGTCCCTTGCGCACTTCCTCCAGGTCGTGCCAGCTCTCCGGCAGCCAACCGCAGCCGGCCTGGATGCCCCCCTCCCGGTGCTCCAGGATGTTGCGCAGCAGCCAGTTGTCGTCGATGGCGTGCTGGTGGATCATCTCCGGGCGCATGCCGGGCAGGTTCAGGCCCCGGCCCGTTTCGGCCACGAAGAAGCCCGCCCCCCGTCTGGCGGTGAGCAGGCCCATGGCCACCAGGCGGTCGTACCCTTCCACGACGGTGGAGGTGGAGACCGCATGCGTCCGCGCGAACTCCCGGATGCTCTGGACCCGGCTGCCCGGACGCCATTGGCGCGACAGGATGCTCTGGGTGACCGCGCCAACGATCTGCTCCACCAGGGGTTTGCCGGAACTGGGATCGAGGTTGATCATGAGTCCCCCCCTAGTGAAAGAAACATGGACATCGGATCGTCATGGTGCCGGGACCATAACAGTCGACCGGTGCGGTTGGCACAGTTTGGCCGTGAAGTTCAGGAATTGTACCTATAACTCTGCCGTCAGTCCTTTATCTTTTTCAAGGGAATCAATGGGGTTTTCCTTCCCAGGCCGCAATTTTTGTTGAATTGATCAACCTATGGAGGTCCAGCCATGGCCGATACACTCAAGAAGCTGATGCCCTTCATCAACGGGGCGGCGGTGGAGTCCAAGACCAGCAAGTACATGAACTGTTATGACCCTTCCACCGGAGACGTGATCGCCCACGCGCCCCAGTGCACCGCCGACGAGGTGCTGATGGCCATCCAGGCCGCCCAGGACGCCTTCCCGGCCTGGGCCGACCTGCCCCCCAGCATCCGGGTCCAGGTGCTGTTCCGGATGAAGGCCCTGATGGACAAGCACCTGGACGAGCTCACCTACCTGGTGGCCAAGGAGAACGGGAAGTGCTGGAACGAGGCCATGGGCTCGGTCCTGAAGATCACCGAGGCCATCGAGTTCGCCTCCGGCATCCCGCACCTGATGAAGGGCGCGACCCTGATGAACGCCACCCCCGGCTTCGACACCAACGCCTTCCCCGAGCCGCTCGGGGTCTTCGCCGGCATCTGCCCCTGGAACTTCCCGGCCATGATCCCCCACGGCTGGATGGCGCCCATCTGCATAGCCACCGGCAACACCATCGTGATCAAGGCGGCCAGCTTCGTGCCCCAGAGCGCCCTGCGGATCATGGAGCTGTGGCAGGAGGCGGGGCTGCCCAAGGGCGTCATCAACGTGGTGACCTGCAGCCGCAACGAGGCGGAGATCCTGCTCACCCATCCCGCCGTGCGGGGGGTCTCGTTCGTGGGCTCGACCTCCGTCGGGTTGCACATCTATTCCACGGCGGCCGCCAACGGCAAGCGGGTGCAGGCCCTCACCGAGGCCAAGAACCATGCCCTGGTGCTCAAGGACTGCGCCCTGGAGCGGACCGCCAGGGGCATCATCAACGCCACGTGCGGCTGCGCCGGCGAGCGGTGCATGGCGCTGCCGGTGGTGGTGGCGGAGGAGCCCATCGCCGACCAGCTGGTGGCCCTGATCAAGAAGCACATGAAGGAGCTGAAGGTCGGCCCGGCCTACGACAAGACCTCCCAGCTGGGCCCGCTGGTGACCGCCGACCACCGCAAGTTCGTCTCGGACTGGATCCACAAGGGCAGGGACGAAGGCGCCCAGCTGGTCCTGGACGGCCGCGGGCTGGTGGTGCCCGGCTTCGAGAAGGGCTTCTACCTGGGGCCCACGCTGTTCGACCATGTGCAGCCGGGCATGTCGGTGGGCGACCAGGAGATCTTCGGCCCGGTGTGCTGCATCAAGCGGGTCAAGAGCTTCGAAGAAGGCCTGGCGCTCATGAACGCCAACGAGTTCGCTAACGGCTCGGCGATCTACACCCAGAGCGGCCACTACGCCCGGGAATTCGCCCGCCGGAGCCACGGCGGGATGGTGGGGGTCAACGTGGGCATTCCGGTGCCCATGGCCATGTTCTCCTTCACCGGCCACAAGCACTCCTTCTTCGGCGACCAGCACGCGGTGGGCCTGGACGGGGTGCGTTTCTTCACCGAGACCAAGACCGTCACCACGCACTGGTTCGAGGACACCGCGACCGCGGCCGGGGTCGCCAACACCTGGGACGGCATGATCTCCATGCCCGATGACAAGCGCTGAGCCATAGCCATGCAGGCCGGCGGGCAGCCCTTGCGGATGCCCGCCGGCCTTTGCCAAAGGAGGGAATCCATGAACGGCGAGGAAATCGTCAAACAGAACCGGGACTACACCCTGTTCTCATGGTCGGTCCAGAGCACCACCAACCCCATCCCGGTCACGCGGGCCCAGGGCGTCTATTTCTGGGACGCGGACGGCAAGCGCTACCTGGATTTCGCTTCGGGCCTGGTGTTCCTCAACCTGGGCCACCAGCACCCGGCGGTGGTGAAGGCCATCCATGAGCAGGCCGACCAGCTGTGCTGCATGCAGCCGGCGTTCGCCACCGAGCCCCGCGGCAAGCTGGGCCAGATGCTGGTGCACGTGGCGCCGCCGAGCCTGAAGAAGGTCTTCTTCACCCTGGCCGGCGCGGACGCCAACGAGAACGCCCTCAAGATCGCCCGGGCCTACACCAAGCGGCCCAAGGTCCTGGCCCGCTACCGGTCCTACCACGGCGCCACCCTGGGCGCCGCCGCCCTCACCGGCGACCCGCGCCGGGTCGCGGCCGAACCCACGGCGCCGGGCGTGGTCCACATGCTGGACCCGTTCTGCTACCGCTGCCCGTTCGGCCACAACAAGGCCACCTGCCACCGGGAGTGCATCAAGCACGTGGAGGACATGGTCAAGTTCGAAGGGCCGGAGAGCATCGCGGCCATCTTCATGGAAGGGGTGACCGGCACGGTCAACGGCACCTACGCGCCTCCGGACGAATATTGGCCCGGCGTGCGGGCCATCTGCGACAAGTACGGCATCCTGCTGGTGGCCGACGAAGTGATGAGCGGCTGCGGCCGCACGGGCAAGTGGTTCGGCATCAACCACTGGAACATCCAGCCGGACATGATGACCCTGGCCAAGGGCATCACCTGCGGGTACATCCCCCTGGGCGCGGTGCTGGTTTCCGGGGCCATCGCCGACCACTTCGAGAACAAGATGCTGTCCTGCGGCCTGACCTACAGCTCCCACACCCTGGCCTGCGCGGCCGGGTGCGCGGCGATCCAGGCGTACAAGGACGAGGGGGTGATCGAGAACGCCGCCCGCCTGGGCAAGGTCCTGGACGAGATCCTGGTGGACCTGAAGGCCCGCCATCGGTCCGTGGGCGATGCCCGCAACATCGGGCTGTTCTCGGCCATCGAACTGGTGAAGGACCCGGCCACCAAGGAGCCGCTCATCGTGCCGGAGATCGCCAGGCAGGCCCGCGCCAAGGGGTTGTCCATGATGATGCCCGCCAACATGATCTCCATCAGCCCGCCCTTGATCATCAATGAGGCGCAGTTGCGGGAGGGCATGCAGATCATCGACGGCCTGCTGGACCTGGCCGACAAGGCCCTGTGAGCGCAAGGGGGTAACCGAAAAAGTTACACGTTTCAACCCCGATGGCCGAACCCCAGGATGAGGTTCGGCCACCGGACTGGAGCATAATGTAGGCCATGAGTCGAACTGCGCCCAAGCCGGAAAATTACCTGAACCGGGAGTTGAGCCTGGCTGCATTTCAATGAGCGGGTACTGGAGGAGGCGGAGGATCCCACCGTGCCCCTGCTGGAGCGGGTGAAGTTCCTGGCCATCGTCTCCAACAATTGGGACGAGTTTTTCATGGTGCGGGTGGCGGGCATCTGGCGGCAGATCGACGCCGGGATCACCCAGCCGGGCCCGGACGGGCAGACGCCCCGCCAGCTCCTGGAAGCCTTGTCCACCGCGGATCCACGAGCTGGCCGCGCGCCAGCACCGGGCTGTTCCACCAGACCATCGAGCCCCTGCTGAACGCCGAGGGCATCTTCATCCTCAAGCCCGAGGAGCTGGATCCGGTGCAGCGGGACTTCACCCGGGACCACTTCGAGCGCAACCTGCTGCCCCTCATCACCCCCCTGGCGGTGGACACGGGGCATCCCTTCCCGCGCCTGGGCAACCGGGTCCTGGTGCTCATGGCCGAACTGGAGGCGGCCGAGTACCTGGAGGAGGAGAACCTGCCCGTTTCGGCCCTGGCCATCATCCACGTGCCCCTCACCGGCTCCCCGCGCTTCCTGCGGGTGCCCTCGGCCACCGGCGGGCACCACTTCGTCATGCTCGAGGACGTGGTGCGCCTGCACCTCGAGCAGGTCTTCCAGGGCTACGCCATCCGCAACTGCCACGCCCTGCGGGTGACCCGGGACTCGGACCAGCCGGTGGAGGAGGACCCCAACGAGGACCTGATGAAGACGGTCGAGGAGCACCTGCGCAGCCGCCGGCGCGGGGCCGTGGTGCGCCTGCAGTACGAGCAGGGGCTGAGCCCGGTGCTGCTGGAGATGCTCATCGAGGAGCTGGAGCTGGCGCCCGAGGACCTCTACCCCACCGGAGGCTTCGCCGCCTTTTCGGACCTGATGCAGATCTACGCCCAGCTGGACCTGCCCCACCTCAAGGACCCGCCCATGCCGCCCCTGCCGGTGCCCCAGCTGGACAGCCACGCCAGCGTCTTCGACGCCATCGCCCGCAACGACATCCTGCTCATGCATCCCTACCAGAGCTTCGACGACAGCGTGGTGCGGTTCGTGCGCGAGGCGGCCGACGATCCCAAGGTGCTGGCCATCAAGATGACCCTGTACCGCATCAGCCCCACCAGCCCCGTCGCCGCGGCCCTGGAGCGGGCGGCGGAGCGCGGCAAGCAGGTGGCGGCCATCGTGGAGCTGCGGGCCCGGTTCGACGAGGAGGCCAACATCGCCTGGGCCCGGCGCCTGGAGAAGGCCGGGGTGCACGTGGTCTACGGCATGCCCAGCCTACAAGACCCACGGCAAGGTCTGCCTGGTCATCCGCCAGGAGCCCGGCGGCTATCCGGCGCTACTGCCACCTCTCCACCGGCAACTACAACGAGCGCACCTCGCGCCTCTACTGCGACATCGGCCTGTTCACCGCCCAGCCGGAATTCGGCGAGGACCTCTCCAACCTGTTCAACCTCCTCACCGGCTACACCCGCCCGCCCCGGCTGCACCGCCTGATCCTCGCCCCCCAGCAGTTCCGCCAGGCCCTGTACGACCGCATCGACCGGGAGCGCGCCCACGCCCGGGCCGGCAAGGCGGCCCGGATGGTCCTGAAGGTGAACGCGCTGGTGGATCCCTCGATGATCCAGCGGCTCTACGAAGCCAGCCAGGACGGGGTCGCCGATCGACCTCCTGGTGCGCGGCGCCTGCAGCCTGCGCCCGGGGGTGCCGGGCCTCTCGGAGCGGATCCGCGCCGTCTCCATCATCGACCGGTTCCTGGAACACGCCCGGGTGTACCACTTCCAGAACGACGGCGACGCGGAGACGCTCCTGGCCTCCGGGGACCTGATGCCGCGGAACCTGGACCACCGGGTGGAGGTGGCCTTCCCGCTGGTGGATCCCATCGTCGCCGCCCAGGTGGTGGAGATGCTGGAGCTCCAGCTGCACGACACCACCAAGGGGCGGGTCCTGGGCCCGGACGGACGGGTGCTCCGCCGGGGCCTGGACCCGTCCTGGCCGCCCCTGCGCAGCCAGTCCCGGCTCTACGAACACGGGCTCATGACCAGCGGCGTCCGGGCCATCACCCAGAAACTGCCGGATTCCTGGGATTCCGAAATCTAGGAGTGTGGCAGGCTATAGGGTAGGATGGAGACGTTCATGGGGACGAGAATCAGTCGCGCTGCCGTTTATGATTCGCTCAACAATTACCAGGTGCCCGGGGTGGACGCCTCCCTGGTGGGGCTGAAGGCGGTGCGTGGCCATCGACGTGGGCGACGGCACGGTCACCCTGCAGCTGCACCTGCTGGACGCCTACAAGGACCGGGAGGCGGCCATCCGCGCAGGCGGTGGCCCAGGCCCTGGGGCAGGTGGCCGGGGTGGAGCGGGTGGAGGTCCAGGTGGAATGGGAGCGCACCCCCGAGCCGGAATTCAAGAACCTGCTGCACTACGGTCAAGCACTGCCTGGTGGTGGCCTCCGGCAAGGGCGGGGTGGGCAAGAGCACGGTGGCCGCCAACCTGGCGGTGGCCATGGCGGGGCTGGGGCTGAAGGTGGGCCTGCTGGACGCGGACCTGTACGGGCCCAGCATGGGCATGATGTTCGGCATCAAGGAGGCGCCCGAAGGCACCGCCGAGGGCAAGATCGTGCCCATCGAGAAGTTCGGGATCAAGCTCATGTCCCTGGCCTTCCTCATCGACGAGAACCGCCCGGTGATCTGGCGGGGGCCCATGCTCAACAAGGCCCTCACCCAGTTCCTGGGGGACGTGCTGTGGGGGGACCTGGACTACCTGTTCATCGACCTGCCCCCGGGCACCGGCGACACCCAGATCTCCCTGGTCCAGAACGCCAAGGTGGACGGCGCCATCGTGGTGAGCACGCCCCAGGACGTGGCCTTCCTGGACGCCCGCAAGGCCATCGGCCTGTTCCAGACGGTGAAGGTGCCGGTGGCGGGGGTCATCGAGAACATGTCCAGCTTCCATCTGCCCCCACTGCAACATGGAGACGCCCATCTTCGGGCACGGCGGGGTGCAGGCCGCCGCCAGGCGCATGGGACTGCCCTTCCTGGGGGAGATCCCCATCGACCTGGCCATCCGCATGGGCGGAGACGAAGGCTGGCCCCTGGTGGCGAAACACCCCCAGAGCCCCCAGTCGGAGGCCTTCCGGAGGATGGCCAGGACCTTGCGCTCGGGACAGCCTTAGGCCAGGTGCAGTTCCTTCTGGACGGCTGCCTGCCATACGGGAAGGCGGTCCGCCAGTCCGGCGCTGGCCAGGTAGGCCTCGTCCAGGCTCACCCGGGAGAAGGCCAGGTGGTCGGGCTTCTGCCCGCACAAGAAGTCGGCCACGTGTACCGCCAGGGCCGGGCAGAAGCCCTTGGACGGCTGGCGGCCGATGGCGTGGTGGTGGGCGGCGGCCTGCACCACCGGCCCGGGCAGGCCCCACAGGGCCAGGAGGTAGGCGCCCACATCGCTGTGGGTGGCGCCGAAGGCGTGGAACTCGGCGGTCTCCAGGTCGCCGCCGGAGCGCTGGAGGGTGTCCAGCGCCTGGCCGTAGTCGTCCGGGAACCGGGAAGCCAGGATCAGGATGCCCACGTCGTGCAGCATGCCGGCGGTGAAGCACGCGTTGGCGCTCCGCAGCCCGGGGTCCTCGGCCAGGGCGATGCACCGGCTGGCCGCCGCCACGGACAGGCAGTGCTGCCAAAGGTGCTGGAGGGTGAAGGACGGGATCCGCATGGCCCCCACCTGGCCGAACAGACCATGGGCCAGCACCAGGGCCTTGAGCATGTCGATGCCCAGGCAGGCGACCGCCTCTTTGGCGCAGGTCACCGGCTGGCGGAAGCTGAAGAAGGCGGAGTTGGCCAGTTTCAGGATCATGGCGGTCATGGCCGGGTCCTGGGCGATGACGGCGCCCACCTGATCGACGGAACCCCGATCGGATTCCATGAGTTCGGTGATCTGGCGGTACAGGTCGGGCACCGCCGGCAGCTGGCCGATGCGGGTCACCAGCTCCCGCAGGTGGTCGTTGGCCACCTGGCGGCCCTGGGCGCTGGCGAATTCCAGGATGGATTTCAGGTAGCGCAGGTTGCAGGGCTTGGCCAGGAACTGGTGGGCCCGGGCCAGGCCCCGCAGCGCCGCTTCCCGGTCCTCGTCCGCGGCCAGCAGGAACCGGACCGTGCCCGGGGAGCGGGCCATGACCTCCTGCAGGAACCGGGTTCCGTCCATTTCGGCAAGGCGCAGGTCGGCCACCACCGCCCCGAAGGATTCCTTGGCCATGGCCCGGAGGCCCTGGGTGGCGCCGGCGGCGAACACGGTTTCCCAGTCCCATCCCAGCAGGTAGGCCTGGCGGCGCAACTCCCCGAGCTCTTCGGAATCGCTGTCCACAAACAAGATCCTGCCTTTGGACGCCATGAACCACCTTCCGGCCCCGGCTGCCTGGGGTCAAGGTCAATTATTAATTAATTCAAATAAATGTGGCAAGAGCCTGCTCAATTTTCCAGTTTATGCACCTTCTTGATCACATACCGGGGCCGGTCCCGCACCTCCTGGTAGATCCGCCCGATGTATTCCCCCAGCAGGCCGAAGGCCAGGAACTGGGCGCCCACGAAGAAGAACAGCACCGCGAACAGGGTGAACACGCCCTCCACCGTCCCTTCCGGGTGGAGCACCCGGTACACCAGGAGCACGATGCCGAACCCGATGCCCAGGGCCGAGACGATGACCCCCAGCACGCTGAGCATCTGCAGGGGCAGGAGGGAGAAGCTGGTGAGCAGGTCGAACTGGAGGTTGATCAGCTTCCAGAACCCGTACTTGGAGTCCCCGGCGGCGCGCTCCGCGTGCTCCACCGGCACCTCGGTGATGCGCTTGGCAAAGCTGTTGGCCAGGGCCGGGATGAAGCTGGAGCGTTCCTTGCACAGGAGCATCGCGTCCACGACCTCCCGCCGGTACGCCCGCAGCATGCAGCCGTAGTCGTGCAGGCGGACGCCGGTGGTCTTGCGGGTCACGGCGTTGACGATCCTGGAGGGCAGGGTGCGGAACAGGCTGTCGTTGGCCATCCGCCCCTGGCGCCAGCCGCCCACGACGTCGAACCCTTCCTCGATCTTGGCCACCAGCTTGGGGACCTCTTCGGGGGGATTCTGCAGGTCCGCGTCCATGGTCACGATCACCCGGCCCTGGGCCACGGCGAAAGCGCCGAAGATGGCGGCGTGCTGGCCGTAGTTCCGGTTGAACTCCACCACGCAGACCCGGGCGTCCTCCCGGGCGATCTCCTGGAGCAGGTCCAGGCTGCGGTCCCGGCTGCCGTCATCGGTGAAGACCACTTCCCAAGGCCGGTCGGGATCGGTGAAGTGCCCTTCCAGCACCGCCCGCAGGCGTCCCCACAGGTTGGCGATGTTGGCTTCCTCATTGAAGATGGGAATGACGACGCTCAGGTAGGGGGTCATCCGTAACTCCGTATGGCAACATTCTACCCTGGGAGCAGGTAGGATCATGGCAGGCCGCGGCGCCCGGACGCCGCGAAGCCGAGTTGGGAGCCTGTCCATGAACCGGCCGGCGCTTGCGGTCCTCTTTGCCCTCCCGTGTGTCTGTGCCCAGGCCCAGGCCCTCCCGGCGCCCCCCAGCACCGAGGCCGAGCGGGCGGTGGTGCGGGAGATCAACAAGATCCGCGTGTTCCCCAGGGAATACGCCAAGTACCTGCGGGCCCTGGGCACCCATTTCGAGGGGACCCTGTGGCGCCTGCGCAACCACGTGCCCATCCGCACCCATGAAGGGCGCGCGGCGGTGCTGGAGGCGGCGGAGTTCCTGGAGAAGGTCCAGCCCGTCCCGGGGGTGGTGGCGTTCTCGGAAGGGCTGCACCTGGCCGCCTGGGACCACGTGGCGGACCAGGGCCCCACGGGGCAGACCGGGCACGTGGGGGCCAACGGCTCCACCTTCCGGCAGCGCATCGAAGGCCGGGGCCAGCCGGGCTCCCTGATCGGGGAAGTGATCAACTACGGCGACGAGACCCCGCGCATGATGGTCATCCAGCTGGTCATCGACGACGGGGTGCCCGGCCGGGGCCACCGCAAGAACATCTTCAACCCGGACTTCAAGGTGGCTGGGGCGGCCATCGGGCCGCACAAGACCTACGGCACCATGGTGGTGGTGGACATGGCCGACGCGTTCACGGCCAAGCCTTGAACCTCAGTCAGTCGTGGCCGTGGCCGTCCCCGTGGTCGTGGCCGTGCTCCCGCTCCACGATGACGATGCCCCCTTCCTGGTACTTGCCCACCATCCCCAGGGTGGCCAGCAGGGCCGGGCGGGTCAGGATGTCCCGGCTGGGGCCGCAGGCCACCACCCGGTGGGCCAGGAGCATGGTCCAGTCCCCTTCCGCCGCCTCGTCGATGTCGTGGGTGGCCACGATGACCGCGCCGCCGGCGGCGGCCAGGTCCCGCAGGTGGCGCCGGTAGGTGTCCCGGGAGCCGGCGTCCAGGTTGGCGGCGGGCTCGTCCAGGAGGATGAGGTCCGCCTCCCAGGCGAAGGCCTGGGCCAGGAACACCCGTTGCCGCTGCCCGCCGGACAGGGCGTTGAGCGGGGTGTCCGCCAGGTCCTGGACGGCCATGACCCCCATGGCCCGGTCCACGGCCCGCTTGTCCGCGGCGGTGAGGCGTCCGAACAGGCCCAGGCGGGCGAACCGGGCCATGCGCACCACGTCCTTCACGCGCAGGGGAAGCATGAAGCTGGCCGGGTGGAACTGCCCCAGGTACGCCACCCGCTCGGGCCGGGCCAGGGGCGGCTCCCCGAACACGGCCAGGGTGCCGGCGGTGGGGGCGAGCAGGCCGGCGATGGTCTTGAGCAGGGTGGACTTGCCGGAACCGTTGGCGCCCACCAGGGCCAGCACCTGGCCCGGCTCCAGCCGGAACTGGATGTCCGCCACCACCGTCACGCCCTGGTAGCCGACGCCCAGGTCCCGGGCTTCCACGCAAGGGGGAATCATGGCGCCTGCCTCCGGGCCGGGGCGCGCCCGGGGCCCAGGTTGGGGAGCAGCTGCCGGGCGCCCAGCAGGAGGAAGAACAGGGCCGCGGCGGTGAGGGTGATGGCGGCCCCGGCGGCGATGTCCAGGTGGTAGCTGGCCAGGAGGCCCACGTACGCCGAACAGGCGCCCATGACCGAGGCGGCCAGGATCATGGTGGTGATCTTGCGCGAGAACAGGGCCGCCGAGGCGGCCGGGGCCAGGAGCATGCCGAACACCAGCAGGGTGCCGACGGTGCGGAACGCCGCCACCACGGTGAGGGCGATGAGGACCAGCATGACCGCGTGGTAGCGCCGGGGGTGGAAGCCCGCGACCGCCGCCTGCTCGGGGCTGAAGCAGAGCAGGAGGAAGGGCCGGCGGCACACCACCGCCGCCGTCGCGATCACCAGGGTGGCGCCCAGCTGGATGGCCAGCTCCGTGCCGCGGATGCCCAGGATCTCCCCGAACAGGATCCGCACCAGGTCCCCGGAGAAACTGTGGGAGCGGGAGACGATGGCCACGCCCAGGGCCAGCATGGCCACGAACAGCAGGCCGATGGCGGTGTCCGAGGACAGGTTGGAGCGGCGGGTGATGAAGCTGATGCCGAAGATCATGCCCAGGGCCCCGGCGGCCGCCCCGAGCATCCCGGGCAGGCCCAGGAGCATGGCCACGGCCACCCCGGGCAGCACGCCGTGGGCCAGGGCGTCGCCGATGAAGGCCAGGCCCCGCAGCACGACGAAGGTGCCCACCACCCCGCAGGCGATGGACACCAGGATCCCGGCCAGGAGCGCGTTGGCCATGAACGCGTTGGCGGTGAAGGGGGTGATGAGCCAGTCCGCCATCACTGCAAGGCCCGGGTTATGGTGTCGGCCAGGCTGCGCTCGAAGGTGAAGTAGCTCCCATCCGGAGGCAGGCTGTGGGTGGTGAGGGAGACCGCCCGGACCTTGGCCTCTTTGGCCAGGGCGTCCACCGTGCGCTGGGGGGTGCCCAGCTCGGTGAACACCACCGAGACCTGGTTCTGCCGGATCTGCTTCTTGAGCGTCTCCAGGCCGGCCGCGGAGGTTTCCGCTTCGGTGGTCAGGCTGGGGATCATGGCGCCCACCAGCTTGAACCGGTAGCGCTGGGCGAAATAACCGAGGGACTCATGGCCGGTGACCAGCTTGCGCTTCTGCGCCGGAATGGCGTCCACCTTGGCTTTGATTTCCACGTCCAGGGCGGTGAGGCGCTGGTCCAGATCGGCCGCCCGGGCCGAGAGGTCCACCCCGAACCGCTGCTTGAGGTCCTCCGCCAAGGCGTCCACCACCGCCTTGACGGCCATGGGGTCGGTCCACAGGTGCGGGTCCTCGGCGCCGGCCTGCTGGTCCGGGTCGTCACCGGGGATGCCCTCTCCGGCGCCCACGCGCCTTACCGTCACGTGCTCGGCGGCGGTGAACACCTTGACTCCGGCCTTGCGGGCCAGGTCCAGGGCCTTGCCCATGCCGCCTTCCAGGCCGAGACCGTTTTCGACGACGAGGTCGGCCCGGGTGAGGGTCTCGATGTCCTTGGCCGAGGGCTCCCATTCGTGCACGTCCAGGCCGTTGGGGATGGCGGTGGTTACGGTGAAGGCGTCGCCGACCAGGTCCCGCACCGCCGCCCCGAGGATGGAGTAGGTGGCGACGATGGTCTTCCTGCCCGCGGTCGCGGGAGGGCGGCTGCGGCCGCACCCGCCCAGCACGGCCACGAGACTCGCCGCGGCCACCAGCCGGGATATCCATCGATAAGTCATTGCAGCCTTTCCATCCTGGTTTGGGCCTGGGGAGCGGGTGCAGGGGGCCGCCGGGTCCGAGATCAGACTCTATACCAAATGGAAATCATTTTCATTAATTCCGCCAGCGCCGGGGCCCGGGCGGTGCCGGACCCGGATTCTCCTTGACAGACCCCTAACTAAAGGTATCTTCATAACATCTTTCAATTAGCTTGACCGTTCGCCAGCTTTGCCCGGGATCTCCCATGCAGGAGTCCGAATTCGCCTCGCGCCTGAAGCAGGGTTTTCCGGCCTTCACTCCGGCCGGGAAGCGGGTCGCCACCTACCTGCTGGCCAACCTGCGGGAACTGGCCTACGAGACCGCCGACGGCATCGCGTCCCGCACCGGGGTGACGGGGATCACCGTCGGGCGGTTCCTGCGCCGCCTGGGCTACCGGAACCTGGATGACCTGAAGCGGGCCCTGCGCGGCGGCCGGCCGTGGCTCATGACCGACCGTCTGGGCTCGTACCGGGCCCTGGCGGCCCAGGGCGACACCCTGGCCCGTTCCCTGGACCTGGAGAAGAGGGCCATCGAGGCCGCCTACGACCTGGCCCGGACCCCGGAATTCCAGCGGGTGGTGGAGCGGATCGCCGAGGCGGAGGCGGTGTTCCTGGTGGGCATCCAGTCCACCCGGGGCATCGTCAACTCCCTGTTCTGCCACCTGGAGTACATCCGCCCCCGGGTCTACTATGTGGACGGCCTGTCTGGCACCTACGTGGAATCCCTCAACTCGGAGTTCTCATCGCCCTACCTGGTCATCACCGACCTGAGCGCGTACTCGGTCATGACCCGGCGCCTGTGCGCGGCGGCCTGCGCCCGCAACCTCTCCGCAGCCCTGGTGTGCGACAAGTACCTGCACCTGGGCCCGGGACTACCCGGTGGACCTGCTCCAGGTGGAGACGGACGTGGGCCAGTTCTGGGACACCCTGGCGCCCCTCTGCTGCCTGTTCAACCTGATCGGCGACGGGGTCATCGCCCGGCTCGGTTCCCGCCTGGACCCGCGCCTGGTGCGCAACAAGAGTCTGCAGAAGGAGTTGGGCCAGTTCGAATTCTAGGGGGGTGGCGGTGGCTGAGGCAGTGGAAAGTCGGTTGGTGGAGTTGACTCCGGAACGGCATCGGCTGGTCATCGGCCTGGCCTATGCCGCCCCCGGGAACTTCACCGGCCGGGCCATCTACGCCAACACCTGCTGCCTGCTGCGCCGGGAGGCGGCCCAGGGGCTGGCCCGGGCGGCGGAGCTGGCCGCCCTGTGCGGGTTCAGGCTCAAGGTCCTGGACGCCTACCGCCCGCCCTGGGCCCAGGAACGCCTGTGGCGCCACCTGCCGGACCCGCGCTACGTGGCGGACGCGGAAACCGGATCCAGCCACAGCCGGGGCGTGGCGGTGGACGTGACCCTGGTGGACGACCAGGGCCGGGACCTGGACATGGGCACCCCGTTCGACGCCATGGAGGAGCCGGCCCGGCACTTCTTCCCGGCCCTGCCGCCGCCGGTCCAGCGCAACCGGACGGTGCTCCTGGGGATCATGAACCAGGCCGGGTTCCAGGCCAGCGATACCGAGTGGTGGCACTACCAGTTGCCCGGCGCCCGCAGCTACCCGATGCTCCAGGACGACCGGGTGCGGCCCGCGGGGGAGGGCTCCCAGCCTGGAAAGGAGGGGTGAGATACAGACCCGCGGATTCCAGCTTCCCCCCCGCGTTCCGGATGGACGCATGAAGGACCAGAAGAGCAACGCAACGCACCGCTTTCCAGAGGAGACTCAACCATGAACATTCACACCAGCAACTACGCGAGGGCGGGGCGCCGGGTCGCCTCCGGGATGGTCACCGCCCTGCTCGCCCTTGGCGCCGCCTGCGCCTGGGCCATGACCCCGCCCGACACCCTGGTGCTGGGCAAGTCTTCGGATCCCCAGATGCTGGACACCTGCGTCTCCGAGGACAACAACGACTGGACCATCACCTATCCCTCCTACCAGCGCCTGATGAAGTACAAGGGGTCCAGCACCACCGTCGAGCCCGACCTGGCCACCGGCTACACCGTCTCCAAGGACAGCCTGACCTTCACCTTCAAGATCAAGGCCGGGCAGAAGTTCGACGACGGCAGCGCGCTGGACGCCAACGCGGTGAAGTTCACCTTCGACCGGCTGATGAAGCTGCGCCAGGGGCCCTCGGAACCGTTCCCCTCCGACCTGAAGTGCTCCGTGATCGACCCGAATACTGTCCAGTTCACCATGGCCAAGGTCTGCCCCTACTTCCTCTACGTCCTGGCCAACAACTGCGGCGGGATCATCAATCCCAAGGTGATGGAGCACGAGGTGAACGGCGACAGCGCCAAGGCCTGGCTGGCCGGCCACACCGCGGGCTCCGGGCCGTTCCGCATGTCCGAGTGGGTGAAGGGCCAGTCCCTGACCCTGGAGCAGAACCCCTACTACGCCGGCAAGAAGCCTGCGCTCAAGAAGATGGTGGTGCGGATCATCGGCGAGGCCGCCAGCCGCCGTCTGCAGCTGGAGAGCGGGGACCTGGACATCGTTGAGACCCTGCCCGTGGACCAGTTCGCCGAAGTGGCCAAGAAGCCCGACCTGGCTGTGGCCCAGAACCCGTCCCTGCTGTGCACCTACCTCTACATGAACAACTCACGGCCGCCCCTGAACAGCCCCGAAGTGCGCCAAGCCATCTCCTACGCCGTGGACTACAACGGCATCATCAAGAACATCATGAAGGGACAGGCCAAGCAGATGCGCGGGCCCATCCCCGAAGGCATGTGGGCCTACGATCCCACCGCGTTCCAGTTCTCCACCGACATGGCCAAGGCCAAGGCCCTGCTGGCCAAGGCCGGGGTCACCAACCTTACCATGGGCTTCCTGTATTCCAACCGCGACCCCAACTGGGAGCCCATCGTCCTCAGCACCCAGGCCCAGCTGGCCCAGCTGGGCATCACCGTCAAGCTGGAGAGCATGGCCAACGCCACCATGCGCGAGCGGCTCAACAAGGGGGACTTCGACCTCTCCATCGGCAACTGGAGCCCCGACTTCGCCGATCCCTCCCAGTTCATGAACGCCTGGTTCCAGACGGAACGCAAGGGGCTGTCCGGCAACCGCTCCTTCTACGACAACCCCAAGGTCAACAAGATGGTGCTGGACGCCACCACCACGACCGACCAGAAGGTGCGCACCAAGCTGTACCAGGAGGCCGAGAAGATCGTCATCGACGACGCCGCCTACGTCTACCTGTACCAGAAGAACTCCCAGGTGGCACTGCGCAAGAACGTCAAGGGTTTCGTGTTCAACCCGATGCTCGAGCAGATCTTCAACATCGACACCATCACCAAGCAGTAGCATTCCCTTTCTTCCAACACCAACCCGGAACCAGGGACCGGCGCCGGGCGCCGGTCCCTCCGGTTGAGGCGCACCCATGTCGTACCTTCGAATCATCGTCAAGCGGCTGGCCCTGCTGGTGCTGGTGGTGCTGGGCGTCTCGGTCATCACCTTCGTGGTCTCCCACCTCATCCCCGGCGACCCGGCCCGGTTGATCGCCGGGGACAAGGCCACCGAGGACATCGTCGCCAACGTGCGCCAGTCCCTGGGCCTGGACCGGCCCCTCGTGGTGCAGTACTGGCGCTATCTGGACGGGCTGCTGCACGCGGACCTGGGCATCTCCATCCGCACCTCCCGGCCGGTGCTGGAGGATCTGAGGGCCTACTTCCCGGCCACCCTGGAACTGGCACTGGTGGCGCTGTTCCTGGCCACCCTGCTGGGCATCCCCCTGGGCATCCTGTCGGCGGTGTACCGCAACAAGACCACCGACCAGGTGGTGCGCACCGTGGCGGTCACGGGCATCTCCACTCCGGCCTTCTGGCTGGGCCTGATCCTGATCATCGTGTTCTACGGCAAGCTGGCCGTGCTGCCCGGCGGGGGCAGGCTGCCCGAGGGCCTGGATCCCCCCGCCAAGATCACCGGCTTCTACATCCTGGACTCCCTGTTCACCGGCAACCGCGCCACCCTGGTGGAGAGCGTCAAGCACATCATCCTGCCAGGGTTCGCCCTGGGCTTCGTGCACCTGGGCATCGTCGCCCGGCAGATCCGCTCGGCCATGCTGGAGCAGCTGGGCGAGGACTACGTGCGCACCGCCCGGGCCAACGGCCTGCCCAAGTGGACCGTGATCCTGCACCACGCCATGCCCAACGCCCTGATCCCGTCCGTCACCATGCTCGGCCTGGCCCTGGGCGACCTGCTCTACGGCGCGGTGCTCACCGAGACGGTGTTCTCCTGGCCGGGGATGGGGGCCTACGTGGTCAACAGCATCCAGGCCCTGGACTTCCCGGCGGTGATGGGATTCGCGGTGGTGGTCTCGTTCGCCTACGTCATCCTCAACCTGGTGGTCGACCTCCTGTACATGGTGATCGACCCGAGAATCAAGGAGGCCGGCTGATGGCCACCGCCCTCACCGAACCGCCCGTGCCGGCCTCGGCCCCGGCCGGGAACCTCGGCCTGGGCCACCAGGCCGGCTTCCTCTGGTACCGCATCCGCCAGAGCCCCTTGACCATGGCCGGGCTGGTGGTCATGGTCGCGGTCCTGATGACCATGGCCCTGGCCGGGGTGCTGGCGCCCCACAACCCCAACCTGGTGGACCTGGAGCACCGCCTGCTGCCGCCGTCCCGGGTCTACTGGTTCGGCACCGACGAAGTGGGCCGGGACCTGTTCAGCCGGATCCTGTACGGCAGCCGCCAGTCGGTGGCCGTGGCCCTGTTCGTGGTGCCGGTGTCCGGCATCACCGGCTCGGTGCTGGGCTGCTTCTCCGGTTCGGTGGGCGGGGTCGTCGACACGGTGATCATGCGCTGCACCGACATCGTGCTGTCGGTGCCCTCCCTGGTGCTGACCATGGCCCTGGCCGCGGCCCTGGGGCCGAGCCTGTTCAACGCCATGCTGGCCATCACCGTGGTGCGCATCCCGTTCTACGTGCGCCTGGCCCGGGGCCAGGCGCTGCTGATCCGGGAGCTGAACTATTCCAGGGCGTCGGTGGCCTTCGGCGGCTCCCGCTGGCACGTGGTGCGCTGGCACGTGCTGCGCAACGCCCTGCCGCCCATCATCGTCCAGGCCACCCTGGACGTGGGGGGCACCATCCTCATGGCCGCCGCCCTGGGCTTCATCGGCCTGGGCGCCCAGCAGCCCACCGCCGAGTGGGGCGCCATGGTGGCCACCGGGCGCAACTACATCCTGGACCAGTGGTGGTACTCGGCCTTCCCCGGCTTCGCCATCCTGATCACCGCCATGGGCTGCAACCTGTTCGGCGACGGTCTGCGGGACATCCTGGACCCCCGCCAGAAGGGCCGGTGACCATGGCCAGCATCCTGAGCATCGAGAACCTGAGCCTGGAGTTCCCCATCTACAAGGGCGCGGTCAAGGCCCTGAACGGCGTCACCCTGCGCGTGGAGCCGCGGGAGATCGTCGGCGTGGTGGGCGAATCCGGCTCCGGCAAGTCGGTCACCGCCATGGCGGTCATGCGCCTGCTGGTGGAGAACGCCTACCGGGTCACCGGCGGCACCGCCGCCTTCCTGGGCCAGGACGTGCTCCGGGCCCCGGAGGCGGACATGCTCAAGCTGCGCGGCAGCCAGGTGGCCATGATCTTCCAGGAGCCCATGACCGCCCTGAACCCCACCCGCCGGGTGGGGGAGCAGATGGTGGAGGTGATCCGCCTGCACCGCCCCATGGCCCGGGCCCGGGCCCGGGAGGAGGCGGTGGCCCTGCTGCGGGACATGCACGTGGCCGACCCGGACCGGATCCAGCGCAGCTACCCGTTCGAGCTCTCCGGCGGCATGCGCCAGCGGGTGATGCTGGCCCTGGCCTTCTCCTGCCAGCCCAAGCTGCTCATCGCCGACGAGCCCACCACCGCCCTGGACGTGACCGTGCAGCGCCAGGTGCTGCTCCTGATGCGCGAGAAGGCGCGCGAGAAGAACGCGGCCATCCTGTTCATCACCCACGACATGGCCGTGGTGTCCCAGTTCTGCGACCGGGTCTACGTGATGTACGCCGGCGGGGTGGTGGAGGACGGGCCCACCGCCCAGGTGATGGCCGAGCCGCGCCACCCGTACACCCGCGGCCTGCTGAACGCCCTGCCCGACCGGGTCGGTTCCCGCACGGCCATCGAGGCGATTCCCGGCAGCGTTCCGGACCTGACCCGCCTGCCCCCGGGGTGCCCCTTCGCCGACCGCTGCCCCCTGGTCCGGGAAGCCTGTTGCGCCCGTCCGCCCACCGTGCCCCTGGACCTGGAGGGACGCCATCACGCCGCCTGCTGGGCGGTTCGGGAAGGGGTGCGGCCATGACCGCGGAACCGATCCTCACCCTGCAGGACCTGCAGGTGGCCTTCCCGGCGGGCAAGGACTGGCTTGGCCGGACCACCGAGCGCGTGCACGCCCTGAACGGCGTTGACCTGGACCTGCGCCCGGGGGAGACCCTGGGCGTGGTGGGGGAATCCGGCTGCGGCAAGACCACCCTGGCCCAGGTGCTCATCGGCCTGGTGCGGCCCACCGGCGGGCGGATCCAGCGCCCGAGCGCCAACGGGGACAGGCGGACCCGGATGCAGATCGTGTTCCAGGACCCCCAGTCCTCCCTGGACCCGCGCCTGCCGGTGTGGCGGGTCATCGGCGAGCCCCTGCACGTCCAGCGCCGGGGCCGGATCACCAGGGCGGAGCTGCGCCGGGCCGCGGCCGAGGTGGCGGCCCAGGTGGAGATCCCCCCGGACTACCTGGACCGCTATCCGCACGAATTCTCCGGCGGCCAGCGCCAGCGCATCGCCATCGCCAGGGCGCTGATCTCCGGCCCGGAAGTGATCCTCCTGGACGAGCCCACGTCCGCCCTGGACATCTCGGTGCAGGCGCAGATCCTCAACCTCCTCAACGACCTGCAGCGCCGGCACCACCTCACCTACGTGCTCATCTCCCACAACGTCTCGGTGATCCGGCACATGAGCGACCGGGTGGCGGTGATGTACCTCGGCCAGATCGTGGAGCTGGGGGACTGCGCCCAGGTGCTGGGCTCGCCCCGCCATCCCTACACGCGGCTGCTGCTGGAGTCGGTGCCCCAGCTGGGCGTGCCGGTGGGCGACGACGCCGTCTCCAGCAGCACGGAGCTGCCCAGCAACCGCCACCTGCCCAAGGGCTGCTTCTTCCGCGACCGCTGCCCCCTGGCCCGGGAAGGCTGCGAGGTGCGCCAGGACTTGCGGCCCGTGGCCGGGGAGACCGGGCGGCAGGTGCGCTGCCACGTGCAGGAGGCGGCCGTCAATCTTTTGTTGCTGGGAGACCATCATGCCACTGGGGCCTGAACTGCGTTTCTTCGACCGGACCAAGGTGGAGCACCGGGGGAAGACCTACGTCTTCTTCGGCGGCACCGACTACCACCGCCTGGGCAGCCACCCGGAAGTGCTGGCCATCGTGCGGGAAGCGGCGGAGAGCCAGGGGATGGACTGCGCCGGGTCCCGGGTCACCACCGGCAACCACCCGGCGCTGCTCGCCCTGGAGGCCAAGGTGGGCGAGTTCCTGGGCGGCCGGGAGACGGCCTTGTGCTCCGGGGGCTACCTTGCCAACACCGTGGCCCTGGAAGCGGTGGCGGAGGACTACCAGCACTTCTTCCTGGACGCGTCCGCCCACGCCAGCGTGGCCACCCCGGCCGAAGGCATGCCCCGGAAGGCCCTGCACCGGTTCCGGGCCCAGGACCCCGAGGACCTGGCCCGGCAGCTGAAGCGCCACCTGCGCCCGGGGGACAAGCCCCTGGTGCTCACCGACGGGGTGGTCTCCGGCTACGGCCAGGTGCCGCCCCTGAAGGCGTACTGGGAGGCCGTGCGGGACCTGGGCGGGCGCCTGCTGGTGGACGATTCCCACGGGGTGGCGGTGCTGGGCGCCACCGGCAAGGGCAGTCCGGAGGAGGCCGGGCTGCCGCCCCAGGCCTTCCTGCAGACCGGCACCCTGTCCAAGGGGTTCGGGCTGTTCGGCGGCTTCGTGGCCGGCGACCCCGGGATGATGGAGAAGGTGGCCGGGCGCAGCCGGGCCTTCGTGGGCGCCACCCCGATCCCCCCGTTCCTGGCCGCCGCCGCGGTGCGCGCCATCGGCATCGTCCAGGAACACCCGGAACTCATCGCCACCCTCCAGGCGCGCGCCGTGGCCATGAGCCGGCGCCTGTCCGCCCTGGGCTTCCCGGTCTCGGGCACCCGGGCGCCCATCTTCTCGGTCACCTACCGGGACGAGGCCCGCAACCGCCGCCTGGGGGAGATCCTGGAGCGGTACGGCATCTACCCCACCTTCATCAACTATCCCGGCTGTCCCCCTGGAGGGCACTTCCGCTTCGCCCTGTCCAGCGCCCACACGGACGAGGAAGTGGAGCGCCTGCTCCAGGCCATCGCCGATTCCCGAGGAGAACAACCATGATCTCCGGCGCCTCCCAGCCCTCCGCCCTGCGCATCCAGGAGATGCGGGTCCACCGCTTCGACCTCCCGCTCAGGGAAGTCTTCACCATCGCCACCATGAGCCTAGCCACCGCCCAGAACCTGCTGGTGGAGCTGCGCACCAACCAGGGTCTCACCGGGTGGGGCGAGGCCTCGCCGTTCCGGTCCATCGTCGGCGAGACCCAGATCATCGACCTGGCTGCGGCCCACGAGCTCAAGCCCCTGGTGGAAGGATGCAACCCCCTGGAGGCCGGCGCCCTGATGGACCAGCTGGAAGCCCACCTGCCGCACAACAGCACCCTAAAGAGCGCCGTGGACATGGCCCTGTTCGACCTGGCCGCCCAGGCCTGCGGGCAGCCCCTGTACGCCTACCTGGGCGGGCGCCGGCGGCCCATGGAGACCGACCTCACCATCGGCATCGGCGATCCGGAGCAGGCGGGGGAGAAGGCCCTCGCCTACCTGGCCGAAGGCTTCCGCATGATCAAGGTGAAGCTGGGGCTGGACGCCCGGGCCGACCTGCGGCGCCTGGAGAACGTCCGCCGGGCGGTGGGCCCGGACCCATGGCTGCGCATCGACGCCAACCAGGGCTGGGACCGCACCCGGGCCATCCGCAACCTGCGGGCCTTCGAGCCCCTGGACATCCAGTTCTGCGAGCAGCCGGTGCGGGCCGACGACCTCCAGGGGATGGCCCAGGTGAGCCGCTCCGCCGCCATCCCGGTGATGGCCGACGAGGCCCTGTTCTCCCCCGCCCAGGCCCTGGAGATCATCCGCCAGGACGCGGCCCCGTACTTCAACATCAAGCTCTCCAAGGCCGGAGGCCTGCACCAGGCCCGCAAGATCGCCCACCTGGCCGAGGCCGGGCACCGCCCGTGCATGATGGGGTGCATGTCCGAATCCCGCCTGGGCATCACCGCCGCCGCCCACTTCGCCAGCGCCCACCCGGTGATCGAGTTCTTCGACCTGGACTCGTGGTGGGAGCATGCCTCGAACCCCATTCTCGGCGGGGTCACCTACCAGGGCGGGGCCATGACTCTGCCGGACGCGCCCGGGCTCGGGGCCTGCCCGGATCCGGATTACCTGCGGACCCTGGAGCGGCTGGCCTGACGAATCAGTGCCCGCCCGCGCGCAGGTGGCGGGCCAGCTGCAGGTTCTCGGTCTGCCTGTGGCAGACCACCCAGTCCTGGATGAAATCCAGCATCTGCGGCGTCAGCCCGGCACCGTCCGGGCCGATGCGGCTGGCCAGGCCCTGGAGTTGGGCGATGAGCTGGACGTGGTCCGCCTGGTGCTCCCGGGCCCCGGGAAAGGCGGTGGCGGCCATCTGGCTCTCCTCGAAGCCGAAGTGGGTGAGGGCCTCGTCCACCAGCCTGGCCAGGGCCTGGGCAGCCTCGGCTCCGGCGCCCCGGCCCGCCGCCGCCTGGATGGCGTTGACCCCCTGCAGCAGGCTCCGGTGCTGGGCGTCCAGCACCGGGTGGCCGGTCTCCAGGTCCCCCCGCCATGCCGCCCGTTCGCCCCGGGCCTCCGGCGCCAGCCGCCCGGGGCCGTGCCGGTCTTCCAGGGCGCTCCGGATGGTCTCGGCCAGTTCCTGGATGTGGTAGGGCTTGGGCAGGAAGCCGGCCACGGCGCGGCCCTGGAACGGGCGCAGAGCCTGTTCCGAACCGAAACCGCTGGTGAGCACGATGGGCACCGTGGCCCCGGCCCGGCGCAGGTCCTCGTTCTGCAACTCCAGTTCGATGCGGTGGACCTGCAGTTCCTGGAGTGTCCTCAGCAGGGTTTCGGGCGGCTGGGCCGCGAGGTTTCCGGGCGCGGGGTCGGGCATCCTCCTGGCCTCCTCCTCCGCCCGGCGCCGCAACTCGGCCGCCCTGGCCATGGGGTCATCCCGGTTTGCCATGCTCCACCTCCTGGCCCCCTTCCCCTGGACTCGGATCCCGGCCCTCCTGCGCCGCGCTCGCTCCGGGCTCGGTCAAGTCGACCCCCACCCCCAGCCACTTGACCACCTGCCCGGTCCCGTCCCGCAGGCCGAGCATGCGCGTCTGGAACCAGCGGTAGTCGCCTTCGTGGTCGCGCATGCGCAGGTCCGCCTGGAAGGACAGCCCGGCCTCCGCCGCCTGGTCCCAGGCGGCCCGCGCCCGCGCCCGGTCCTCCGGGTGCACCTGGTCGATCCAGCGGAACGCCAGGTTCTGGGGCCCAGGCATGCCGATGTAGTCCGCCAGGCGCGGGCAGACGTACTCGTAGATCCCGTCCGGACGGCAGGTCCAGACCAGGTTGAGCATGGATTCCGCCAGCAGGCGGAACAGGTCCACGTTCTCCTTGAGGGACTGCTCCGTGCGCTTGCGGTCGGAGATGTCCAGGAAGGTGATGACCGCCCCTTCGATGACGTTGTCCAGGGTGCGGTACAGCTGGATGCGCAGGCTGAACCACTTGCCCTCCGTGGTCTGCACCTCCGCTTCCTTGGGGGTGAGCTGGTCGAGGACTTCCCGCAGGTCCGGCACCAGGCGGTCGTAGCCCACCAGGTTGGAGACGATGTGCCCCACCGGGCGGCCCACGTCCGAATGGATGAGGTTGATGATCCGGGTGGCGGCGGGGGTGAAGCGCAGCAGGCGCAGCTGGTGGTCCACGAAGATGGTGGCGATGCCGGTCCCGGCCAGCAGGTTGTTCATGTCGTTGTTGGCCCGGGACAGGTCCATCACCTTGGTCTGCAGCTCGGCGTTGACCGTGGTCAGCTCCTCGTTCACCGACTGCAGTTCCTCCTTGGAGGTCTCCAGCTCCTCGTTGGTGCTCTGGAGCTCCTCGTTCACCGACTGCATCTCCTCGTTGGCGGACTTGAGCTCCTCGTTGGAGGTCTCCAGCTGCTCGTTGGTGGCCTTGAGGAAATCCTCCTTGGCGCGCAGCTCCTGGCGCAGCGCCTCGATGCGCAGGTCCGCGTCCGGCGCCAGGCCGGTCTCGGCCGGGGCCTGGGAGGCGTGGCTGTCCTCCTGCTCCTGGGCCTGGGAGAACACCACCAGGTACAGGGTGGCCTCGCCGCGTTCGTCGCCCGCCTTGACCGGGCGCACCGCCACGTTCACCTTGGCGTAGTTGCCGTCGGTCTTCACCCGCAGGTTCCCCGCCTCGACCGGAGACCGGCTTGCGACCGCCTGCTGCAGGGCGTGGCCCAACCCCAGGCGCAGGCCCTCCCGGGCCATGTTCAGGATGTTGTTGATCCCCGCCTCGCCCGGGGCCGGCTCCAGGTACTGGCCCGTGTGGCCGTGCAGGTAGAGAATGTCGCCCCGCTCGTCCACCAGCGCCCCGGACTGGGGTATCTGCTTGAACAACGCCTGCTCGGTCAGCTCCCGCACGCTGGGCCTGGCCGGGAAGGCGGCGCCCTCGGCTCCTGGGTAGAAGCGCCCGCCCCGGCGCAGGGCCAGCTGGGGCATCACCGGGCCCAGCTCCGACGGGCGGGCGCCCAGCAGCGTATCCTTGCGCAGGAACAGCTTGGCCTTGCGGTCCACCGCCGTGAACAGGTCGCTGTAGTCGCCGATGGTCTCGGACGTGCCCTGGAACAGGAATCCGCCCGGGTTGAGGGCGTAGTGGAACAGGGGGATCAGCTTCTTCTGCAGCTCGGCGCTCATGTAGATGAGCAGGTTGCGGCAGCTGATCAGGTCCAGCTTGGAGAACGGCGGGTCCCGGATCAGGTCCTGCTCGGAGAACACCAGCATGTCGCGGACGGATTTGTGGATCCGGTACGCGCTGCCGTCGGGTTCCACCGTGAAGAACCGCCCCAGGCGTTCCTGGGCCAGGTCGGCGGCGACGCTGGCGGGATAGAGGCCGGTGCGGGCGGTGACGATCCCGCTGGGATCGATGTCGGTGGCGAACACCTGCACCCGGAACGGCTGGCGCAGGACCTCCATGCGCTCCTGGAGAAGGATGGCGATGGAGTAGGCCTCCTCCCCGGTGGAGCAGCCCGGCACCCAGACCCGCACGTCGCCCCCCACCGCCTTGCCCGCGAACAGCTTGGGAATGGCCTGTTCTTCCAGCACCTTGAACTCCGCCGGGTCGCGGAAGAAGCTGGTCACCCCGATCAGCAGGTCGTGGAACAGCGCATCCACCTCGGTCTGGCTCTGGCGCAGGAAGGCGGCGTACTCGTCCTTGGCCCGGATCTGGTGCACCGCCATGCGCCGCTCGATCCGGCGGTGGATGGTGTTCATCTTGTACTTGGAGAAGTCGTGGCCGGTCTGGGTGCGCATCAGGATCAGGATGCGCTTCAGGGTGTTCTCCGCTTCCGGCGCCTTGGCCGGGGTGGCCACCCGCGGGTGGCCGAAGGCGTGGGCCACGTAGGCCATGAGCTGGGCCGCCATGCGCTCCGGCGGCAGCACGTAGTCCACCAGCCCGGTGGCGATGGCGCTGCGGGGCATGCCGTCGTAGTCGGTGGTGTCCGGATCCTGCGCCATGGCCATGCCGCCCTCGCCCTTGACCGTCCGCAGGCCCTGGGTGCCGTCGCTCCCGGAGCCCGAGAGCACGATGCAGATGGCCCGCTCCCGCTGGTCCTGGGCCAGGGAGCGGAAGAAGAAGTCGATGGGCAGGCGCTGCCCCCTTGGCGCCGCCGGCTCCTGCAGCTGCAGGGTGCCGTTCAGGAAGGCCATGTCCCGGTTGGGGGGGATGATGTAGGCGCAGTTGGCCTCGACCAGCATGCCGTTCTCCACCTCGTAGACCCGCATGCGGGTGTAGCGGCGCACCAGGTCCGTGAGGATGCTGTTGTGGTCCGGGGCCAGGTGCTGCACCAGGACGAAGGCCATGCCGGGGTCGGCATCGGCGGGCATGCCGGAGAAGAACGCCTCGAACGCCGCCAGTCCCCCGGCCGAGGCGCCGATGCCGACCACCGGGAACGGGGTGCCCGGGTCCGGGGCGATGGCCGGGTCGCAAGCGGGTTGCGCCCCGTCACCAACCTGCGGGCCCTCCCGTTCCGGCGCCTCCGTTGCCGGGGCCGGACCGGGGTGCTTGGGGTTCCTGTCGGGATCACGCTTTGTGGTCATGTTGGCTTCCCCGTTTCCAAGAGCTGCGATCAGGTGCCGCGCCGCTGCCGAACCGCGCCCGCCGGGCCTGGGCCGTCCAGGGGGCGGAGATTTGAAACGCTTCCGCGTCAGAGCGGGAAGGAACGGCCCCAGAGGATTCTGGATCCCATTTCCCCCAGGCGCCATAAGGATCTTCGCCGGCCGGGCGAGGGTGCATCAAGCCGGGGACAGCACCAGGGCCCAGTAGCCCACATCCACCCAGCGCTCGAGCTTCCAGCCCACCTGGGGCAGGTGGGCCGCCTTCCGGAACCCGAAGCGCTCGTGCAGGGCCACGCTGGCGTCGTTGGGCAGGGCGATCCCCGCCAGGGCGGTGTGGAAGCCGCGCCGCCGCAGGTCCGCCAGCAGGGCCTGGTAGAGGCTGGTGCCGATGCCCTTGCGGGCCTGGCCCGGAGCCACGTAGACGGTGACCTCCACCGCGTGCCGGTACGCCTGGCGCTCTTTCCACTTGCTGGCGTAGGCGTAGCCCACGAGGACTCCGTCGTCCTCCCGCACGTACCATGGATAGGCGTCCTGGGCGCCGCGGATGCGCTCGGCCATGGTCGCGGCGGAAACCGGCTCGGTCTCGAAGGAGATGATCGTCCCGGTCACATAGGGGTTGTAGATGCGGGCGATCGCTTCGGCATCGGCGAGGCTGGCGGGACGGATCATGATCTATTTTAGTGCCGATTCCAGCGCTAGTACTCCGCCGGCAGGTGGTTGAGCTGGGCCAGGGTGTAGACCGGCCCGTCCTTGCACACGTAGCTGCTGCCTGTGTTGCAGCGCCCGCACTTGCCCAGGCCGCACTTCATGCGGTTCTCCAGGGTGGTGTAGATGCTGTCGGGAGTGAAACCCAGCTTGGCCAGCACCGGGAGGGTGAGCTTGATCATGATGGGCGGGCCGCACACCAGGGCGACGGTGTTGTCCGGGCTGGGGTTGAGCTTCTCGACCACCAGGGGCACGAAGCCGATCTGGCCCTTCCAGTCGGGGGTCTCGCCGCCGGGATCCACCGTGACCACCAGGTTCACGTCCGGACGCTCCTGCCACTCCTTGAGCTCGGTCTTGTACACCAGGTCGGCCACGGTGCGGGCGCCGTAGACGATGCTGACGTCCTTGAACCAGTCCCGCAGGTCCAGGCAGTTCCAGATGACGCTGCGCAGGGGCGGCAGGGCGATGCCGCCGGCGATGAACAGCAGGTTCTTGCCCTTCCAGTCCTCGATGGGGAAAACATTGCCGTACGGGCCCCGGAAACCGACGATGTCGCCCACTTCCTTGTCGGCCAGGGCCCCGGTGACCCGCCCCACTTCCCGGAAGGTGCACTCGATGTAGCCCTTGCGGGTGGGGCTGGAGGCGATGCAGAAGGTGCTTTCGCCCTCGCCGAAGGCGCTGTACAGCCCGAACTGGCCGGTCTTGAAGTCGAAGGCCTGGGCCGCCGCCTCGTCCACGAATTCCAGGCGGAAGGTGCGGCACGTCGGGGGCCTCTTCCGTGATCTTGGCGATCCGCATCAGGTAGGGCAGGTAGATGTTCTTGTCAGTCATGGTGTCACCCTATCCTAGGCCTTGGACGCTTCGACGAGGTGTTCCTGCAGGTTCATGTCCACCGGGCAGGCGCGGGTGCACTTGCCGCAGCCCACGCAGCCCAGCATGCCGTAGCGCTCGGGGTAGTACGAGAACTTGTGGTAGACCCGCTGCCGCCAGCGCTGCGCCCTGGGTCTCCCGGGGATTGTGGCCGGAGGCGTGCAGGGTGAACATGGTGGTAGCCGCAGGAGTCCCAGGCCCGCAGCCGGCGCCCGGCTTTGGGGTCCGCCTCCTCCTGGATGTCGAAGCACACGCAGGTGGGGCACACGAAGGCGCAGGCGCCGCAGCCCACGCAGCGCAGGGCCTGGTCGGCCCACAGGGGGCGTGTCGAACAGGGCCGGCAGCTTGGCGGTGAGGGCGGGCTGGTCGAAGGCCTGGGGCACGTCCGCCAGCAGGGCGGCCTTGTCCACCCCGTTCCCCGGCTGGAACGCCTCCGGAGCCAGGGCCATGAGGGCCTTGCCCTTCCCGGTGAGGACTTCCGCCAGGAAGCCGTCGGCGGTGGGGGTGAGCAGGATGTCGCTGCCCTTGGTGGAGCCCGGGCCGCCGCCCACGGAGGTGCAGAAGCAGGCTTCGTCCTTGCGGGTGCAGCTGACCCCGATGACCGCCAGCTTGTCCATGCGGGCGTTGAAGAACGTGTCCCGGTAGTCCCAGTTGAACACCGCGTCCAGGGCCTGGAAGCCGGCGGCCTCGCACGGGCGCACGCCGAACAGGACGGTGGGGGCGGCGTTGGGGACCGCGTCCTGCAGGTCCACCTGGCCCGGCTGCGTGGTGTAGCTGAGCAGCTTCTCCACCTTGGGGAACACCGTCCCCTTGCCCGACAGGGTCGTCTGGATGTAGTCCTTGGCCACCTGGGCCGGGCTGGTGACCGGGTTCAGCTCGGAACGGCCGTCCCGGTCGGTGGGGGCGAGGATGCGCCTGCCGTCGGCCTGGATGGCGGCGAACAGGGTGTCCAGGGATGCGTTGGAGAGCTGGTACGTGTCGGCCATGGCACCCTACCGGATGAAAGACTCTTTGTCGTCGGGACGGAACGTGGACAGCGCATAGTCCAGCTTCACCGAAGCGCCGGCTCTCTGGCCGAACTGGGTGTGCACGCTCTCCTCAGCGCTGAAGGTGAGCAGGTGGATGGGGATGTCCACCGGGCAGGCGCGCCCGCAGTCCCCGCACTCCACGCAGCGGCCGGCCAAGTGCATGGCCCGGACCGTGTGGTACTCCAGGTTGCCCTGGGCGTGGCTGGGCACCGGCACCCACTGGGGCCGGTTGCAGTCCATGGTGCAGTTCTCGCAGTAGCACATGGGGCAGCTGGCGCGGCAGGCGTAGCACTTGACGCAGCGGGAGAACTCCGCCTGCCAGAAGGCGAAGCGCTCGGCCCGGCTCATCTTGCGCAGCTTGTCCAGCATCTCCTTGTCCTTGGCGGGCAGCTGGTGGGGTTCCAGGGCCAGGCGTTCCTCGATGGCCTGGGCGGTGGGCAGCTCCTGCACCTGGCCCGAGGCGTCCACCGCCAGGGCCAGCAGGTCGCCCTCCTTCACCTGGTGCTCGGCCGTGAGCTGCAGGATGGCGCGCAGCACGCTCGGCTTGGCCGCCACCGCCACCTTGCCCAGGCGCTTGACTTCCTTGCGGGTGACGTAGGTGGCCAGGTTCTGTTCGCAGGCCTCGTCCAGGACCAGGCGCTCGGCCTGCTCCGGGGTGCGGGCGAAAGCCGGGCGGCGCCGGCCGTAGGTCCCGGCACAGAACCCCAGCACCGCCTTCACCTCGCCGGATTCCAGCAGCTGTTTGGCTTTCTCTTTCAGTTCCATGGCCATGTCCTCACTCGACGCCCGCTGCGACCAGTTCCTTGTATTCGCTGTAAGGGCCCAGGGCCCGGATGTTGGAGGTGACCTCGTTCACCAGCTCGGCCCACCGGGCGCCCTCGGCCGCCGACACCCAGGAGAAGGTGATCCGGTTGATGTCGATGCCCATGAAGTCCATGAGGTCCCGGTAGACCATCCAGCGCCGCCGGGCGTGGTAGTTGCCGGAGGTGTAGTGGCAGTCGTTGGGATGGCAGCCGCTGATGATGATGCCGTCGGCGCCCCGGGCGAAGGCCTTGGCCAGGAGCATGAAGTCGATCCGCCCGGTGCAGGGCAGGCGCAGCACCCGCACGTTGGACTGGTACTTGATGCGGCTGGTGCCGGTCAGGTCGGCGCCGGCGTAGGTGCACCAATTGCAAACGAAGGCGGTGATTTTCGGTTCGAATTCGGCCATGGCGCGATTCCCCTAGAGGGTCATGATCTCGGCGAAGATCTGTTCGTTGCTGAAGCCCTGGATATCGATGGCCTTGGTGCGGCAGGTGGCCACGCAGGTGCCGCAGCCCTGGCACAGGCCGGGGTTGACCTTGGCGATGGTCTTGATGACGCTGCCGTCCCGGGCCTTGATCTCTTCTGCTCGATGGCCTGGTAGGCGCAGGCGGTCTGGCACAGGAAGCAGCCCACGCACTTGGACCAGATGGGCGGCGGCATGCGGTTGACCACGGCGATCTGGGGCTCCCGGGTGAGCTCGTCGTTGCTGAACAGTGCCGGCCACCTTGGCGGCGGCGCCGCTGGCCTGGGCCACGGTCTCGGGGATGTCCCGGGGCGCCTGGCAGGCCCCGGCCAGGAAGATCCCGGCGGTGTTGGTCTCCACCGGGCGCAGCTTGGGATGGGCTTCGGCGAAGAACTGGTAGGGGTCGTAGCTCACGTGCAGCTTCTGGGCCAGTGCCTCGGCCGCCGTCCTGGGACTGCACGGCGGTGGCCAGCACCACCATGTCGGCCTTGATCTCCACCGGGCTGGCCGCCCTGCAGGGTGTCGGCGCCCATCACCACCAGCTTGCCGTCCTCCTCGTAGATGCGCGAGACCCGGCCGCGGATGTAGCTGACGTCGTCCTCCTCGATGGCCCGGCGCACGAACTCGTCGTAGTCCTTGCCCGCCGAGCGGATGTCCATGTAGAACACGTAGGCCTTGCCGTGGTGCACCTTGTGCTTGTAGAGCATGGCGTGCTTGGCGGTGTACATGCAGCAGATCTTCGAGCAGTACGGCACGCCCTTGGCGCGGTCCCGGGAGCCGGAGCAGGCCACGAACACCACCGTCTCGGGCTCCTTGCCGTCGCTGGGGCGCTTCATGACCCCCAGGGTGGGGCCGGAAGCGGAGGCCAGGCGCTCGAACTGCAGCCCGTCGACCACGTCCTTGTGCCTGCCGTAGCCGTATTCCGGGAACTGGGCGGTGCGCATGATCTTGAACCCGGTGGCCAGGACGATGGCGCCGATGTCCAGGGTGACCAGCTCGTCCTGCTGCTCGAAGCGGACCGCCTTCGTCGGGCACATCTTCTCGCAGACCTTGCACTTGCCGGTCTTGAAGAAGGTGCAGTGCTCCTTGTCGATGACCGGCTTGTTGGGCACCGCCTGGGGGAACGGCACATAGATGGCCCCCCGGGTGCTCAGCCCCTCGTTGAACTCGTCGGGGATCTTCTTGTTGGGGCACTTGGTGGTGCACAGGCCGCAGCCGGTGCACAGCTTCTCGTCCACCAGGCGGGCCTTGCGGCGGATGGTGGCCTTGAAGTTGCCGATGAAGCCCTCCAGCTTCTCCAGCTCCGAGTAGGTCATGAGGGTGATGTTGGGGTGCCGGGCCGCCTCCACCATGCGCGGGGTGAGGATGCACTGGGAGCAGTCCAGGGTGGGGAAGGTCTCGGACAGCTGGCTCATGTGCCCGCCGATGGAAGGGGACTTCTCCACCAGCACCACCTGGTGCCCGGCGTTGGCGATGTCCAGGGCCGCCTGGATGCCGGCGATGCCGCCGCCCAGCACCAGGGCGCGCTTGGTGACCGGCACGCGGATGGGGGTGAGGGGCTCGTTGCGCTTGACCTTCTCCACCATCACCCGCACCAGGTCGAGCGCCTTCTGGGTGGTGACCTCGCCCTTCTCGTGCACCCAGGAGCAGTGCTCCCGCAGGTTGGCCATCTCGCACAGGTACGGGTTGAGGCCGGCCTCGGCCACGGCGTTGCGGAAGGTGGGCTCGTGCATGCGCGGGGAGCAGGCCGCCACCACCACGCCGGTGAGCCTGTGCTCCTTGATGGCCGCCTTGATCATGTTCTGCCCGGGGTCCGAGCACATGTATTTGTAGTCCACGCTGTGCACCACGCCCGGGACCGAGCGGGTGACTTCGGCCACCTTGGCGCAATCGACGGTGCCGCCGATGTTCTCGCCGCAATGGCAGATGAAGACGCCGATACGTGACATGGTCGTTCTCCCTCAGGCTTTGCTGACTGCGACGGGTTGCAGGGCAAGGGCGGGCACCATGTGCCGGTGCAGGCCCAGCGCAGCGGGATCCAGGCCCATGGCCAGGCCCAGGGCCTGGGTGATGAACAGCACCGGCAGCTTGTGCTCGGTCCCGAGCTGGGCGTTGATCTCCGGCCGGCGCATGTCCAGGTTGGAATGGCACATGGGGCAGGCCACCACGATGGCCTCGGCGCCGTGCTTGACGGCGTTGGCCACGATCTTGCCGGACATGCGGGCCACGATCTCGGTGCGGGTCACGGAGAAGGCGGCGCCGCAGCACTCGGTCTTGTAGTTCCAGTCGACGGGCTCGGCGCCGGCGGCGGCGGCCATCCGGTCCATGGACATGGGGTCCTCGGGCCGGTCGAAGTTCACCACCTTGGGCGGCCGCACCAGCAGGCAGCCGTAGTAGCAGGCCACCTTGCGCCCCAGGGGGGCCACGGTCTTCGCCTTGAGCACCTCCTGGAACCGGTCCAGCACCTCCAGGATGTTCACCACCTTCACCTTGCCGGTGACCGGCATCTCGATCACCTCGGCCACCTTCCTGGCCTCCTCCGGATCCGCTTCCAGGGCGGCCCGGGCGGAGGTGAGGCGGTTGTAGCAGGCGGCGCAGGGGGCCAGGACCTCGGTGAGCCCGGCCTGCTCGGCCTGGGCCAGGATCCGGGCCGGGAGCGCCAGGGACAGGGTGTGGTCCAGCACGTGGGCGCTGCTGGCGCCGCAGCAGTTCCAGTCCGGGACCTCCACCAGGTCCAGGCCGATGACCTTCGCCACCGCCCGCACCGATTCGTCGAATTCCCTGCTGGAGCCCAGCAGGGAGCAACCGGGATAGTAGCCGATCTTCATGGTTTCACCCTCCCGCTACCGGACGTTCCCGAGCGTGCGCCGGAAGATCCGTTTAATGGCTTCCCGCCCCTGGATCAGGTGGGGGACCAGGGGCAGCTTGCCCCGCGTGAACATCTTGGGCGCCAGGGTCACGTCCTTGAGGAAGTGCCGGCTGCGCAGCTTGTAGTCGGCCACCAGCCCGATCTCGTAGAGCCTCCCGGTCTGCTCCACCGAATCCATGAAGGCCCGGTGGAAGGCCAGGATGTCCCTGCTCCTGGGATGGGCCAGGCCCTTGGCCACCGCTTCCCGGCGCAGGTGGTCCATGACCTTGGGCACATCCACTTCCTGGGGGCAGCGGGTGGAGCAGGTCTCGCAGGCCAGGCACAGCCAGATGCCCTCACTCTGCAGGGCCTTGCGGTCCAGTTCCGGGTCGCCCATCTGGACCATGCGCAGCACCTGGCAGGAGGTGAGGTCCATGTCCTGGGCCACCGGGCACCCGGCCGCGCACTTGCCGCACTGGTAGCAATGGTTGAGCTTGACGCCCGTGGCCTGCTCGACTCGGGCTTTCAGCGTATCCCCATGGGCAGAAGGGTGGGGCGCACTGGTCATGGGACTCTCCTGGAGGCGGTGCATCCTCTCGACTTTCCTCCTGATTCGCTGGGTGCTTTCCCCTGCTTCAAGGAGGATTCATTGGCTTCTTTTCTCAATATGTAAGGGATTATGCGACTCGGATAGGGTGCATCGGAGATTAAACCGATAAATTGTGATCGATATCAATCGGGGGAATCACCCCTCTAAGTTGACTATGGCCGATTTGTATTTTTGATTAATTGGGACCGCCCGAAGGCCCACGGCCCTCCCGCGCCGGTGCGCCGTCCCGGCCGTGATAAGTTGGAACCCCATGCAGCCGTGGCCTCTGTCCCTCAACCTGCTCCGCCTGTACCCCAAGCGCCTGGCCTCGGCCGCGGCGGGGTGGGCGGCCGCCAGGACCCTGCCCGTGCCCCTGCGGGCGCCGCTGCTGGGCCGGTTCGCGCGCGCCTATGGGTTGGACCTGGGGGAGGCGGAACGGCCCCTGGAGGCCTACCCAAGCCTGCAGGCCCTGTTCACCCGCCGGCTCAAGCCGGGGCTGCGTCCCCAGGCGGACCTGGCGGCGGGGGGCGTCAACTGCCCGGTGGACGGCCGGCTCATCGCTTCCGGGTTGATCCAGGCCGGGCAGGCCATCCAGGCCAAAGGATTGCCGTACCGCATCGACGAACTGCTCAAGCACGACCCGGCCGCCCGCCGCTTCGAAGGGGGCCACTACCTCACCCTGTACCTTTCCCCCAAGGACTATCACCGCATCCACGTGCCCCTGGCTGGGCGGGTGCGGGCCGTGGGGCGGGTGGAGGGGGAACTCTGGCCGGTGAACGCCGCCAGCACCGCCCACCTGCCCCGCCTGTACGAGCGGAACCGCCGGGCCACCTGGGTGGCGGAAGGCTCCGGCCCGGACGCGGGACTGGAGGTGGCCGCGGTGCTGGTGGGGGCCACCCACGTGGGCGGGGTGGTCATCGACCCCCGCTGGCTGGAAGGCCGGCAACTGCCCCGGGACGGCGCCCTGGCGGTGGACGGCCTGCCCTGCCAGCCGGGGGAGGACCTGGGCACGTTCCAGTTCGGTTCCACCGTGGTCCTGCTCATCGGCGGGCCGGAAGCCGCCCGGTGGCGCCCCGCGGCGCCCGAAGGACCGGTGCAGGTAGGGCAGCAGCTGGGCCGGTACCATCCTTAGGCTCCTAGACTATTAATATGGAAGAGACGACCCTGGAATGCTTCGAACCCCTCTGGGAAGCCGGCGGCGACCTGGCCGGGGCCCTGGAGGCCCTGCTGGTGTCCAGCGGCGAGGTGGTGGACATGGCCAGGCTGCGGGAGCTCACCGGGCTGGGCGAAGGGGTCCTGCTGCAGGGGCTGGAGAAGCTCCAGGAACGGCTGCGGCCGCCCCGGGGCCTGCGCCTGCTGGAGGTGGGCGGCGGCTGGCGCCTGGCCGCGGCGCCCGAGTACCAGGCCCTGGTGGCCAAGCTGGTCACCACCATCCGCAGCGGCAGGCTCACCCCCGCCCAGGTGGAGACCCTGGCCATCATCGCCTACCGCCAGCCGGTGACCATGCCCGAGATCAACGAGCTGCGGGGCGTCACCAGCTGCGCCAACCAGGTGAAGAGCCTGCTGGAGCGGGAGCTGGTGGTGCCGGTGGGGCGCAAGGCCGTGGTGGGCCGGCCCATGCTGTACGCCACCGACATGAAGTTCCTGCTGCATTTCGGCCTCAAGAGCCTGAACGACCTGCCGCGCCTGGCGGACTTCGGAGAAGGCAACCTGGAGGCCCAGGCCCTGGCCCAGCTGCAGCCCGCGGAGCGGCCCCCGAAGGGTGGGCTGTTCGACGGCCTGGATGACGAACCGGAATCCGCCGGGAAGAACGACCCCCATGAGTGACGTGAGCTTCAAGGGCTGGACCCGGCCCGGGATCCGTCCCCCCGGCGGCCCGGAGGCGGAAGCGGGGGAGACCCTGGACCACCTGTGCGGGCACTTCCGCATCTTCCAGTACGCCAAGGGCCACCGCTTCTCCGGGGACGACATCCTGGTGGCCTGGTTCGGCACCACCCGCTGTCCCCAGCCCCGGCGCATCGCCGACCTGGGCTCGGGCATCGGCAGCGTGGGCATGGCCGCCGCCTGGCGCTGCCCCGGGGCGGTGGTGCACACGGTGGAGGCCCAGGCCATCTCCGCCCGCCTGGCCCGCAAGAGCGCCGCCTACAACGGCCTGCTGGACCGCTTCGTCATCCACGAGGGGGACCTGCGGGACCCGGACCTGTTCCACGGCGAGGAACCCTTCGACCTGGTGTTCGCCTCGCCCCCGTACTGGCCCATGGGCACCCGGGTGGAGGCCACCCATCCCCAGGCCGTCCCGGCCCGCCTGGAAGTGCGCGGGCACATCGGCGACTACGCCTGGGCCGCCGCCCGGATCCTGGCGCCCGGCGGGGTGTTCGCTTGCGTGTTCCCCCTGGACCAGGCCGAGCGGGCCGAGCGGGCCTACGCGGACGCCGGGCTGCTGATCCTCCAGCGCCAGGAGGTGCTGTTCAAGGAAGGGGAGCCGTACGGCCTGGCCCTGTATGCCGGGAGCCGCCGGGCGGACCTGCCCGAGGGTTTCCAGGAGGCGGCGGCCCTGCCGGCCCAGTCGCCGCCCATCACCATCCGCCGCCGGGACGGGCGGGTGCACCCCAGCATCGCCATGGTGCGGCTGGTGATGGGGTTCCCGCCGGGACTGTAGCTTTCACTGGGGCCCGGCCAGGCAGATGGCGGTGGCGCTGGCGGGGGCGCTGCCGTCGGTGAGACGGGTGGCCACCGGGCCGGAGGGGTCCACCCGCCACACGGTGGCGAAGGCCGCCTCGTCATCCATGCCGCCGGAGCGGGATTCCTCGCCGGCCACGTAGACGGTGGTCCCGTCCACCGCCAGGGAACGGTGGGCGGCCCGGGCCGGGAAGGCGGCGGCTGCGAGCGTGGCCAGGGCCAGGCCAAGCCCGCGCGCGGATAGGGAGGGGATGGAACGGAGCGGCAAGGGAAACCCCGAAATATTAAAAAATTATTCAAATCGTTACCTTTGTCAATGGCATCCAAAGCCGGTGCGGCCCCGGGAAAACCCTTATAGTGGTACTAATCAATCAAGCGTATTTTCCCTTACGTGCCCCCGCCCGAAACTGACATAACACCTTCTGCCCCTTGAACTCTCCTGTTCTGCACTGGATTCCTGCAGGCTCCCCGGAACCAACCCGCCATGCGTATCCTCCTGGTAGACGATGACCGGCTGTTCCTGGCCTTCATGGTCCGCAGCGTGCGTGCGGCCCGGCCCGGATGGGAGGTGCGCACGGCCACCGATGGGCTCCAGGCCTTGCGGATGCTCAGGGCCGAGCCGGCGGACCTGCTGGTGACCGACATCGCCATGCCGGTGATGGGGGGCCTGGACCTGCTGGCGGAGATCCGCCGGGATCCGGCTCTGGCCGGGCTGCCGCTGATCTTCATCACCTCCCACGCGGACCGGGCCACCATGCGCCGGAGCATGGTCGGCGGGGCGGACGACTACCTGACCAAGCCCATCGCCTCCGATGAACTGATCACAGCCATCGAGAGCCGCCTCCAGCGCCTGGGGCAGGTGGCGGCCGGCCCGGGGACCGCCGAGGTGCTGGGCGGTCCGTTGCGGGAGCTGCTCACCGGCCGGGAACTGGAAGTGCTGGCCCTGATCGGCCGCGGCAAGGTCACCAAGGACATCGCCGTGGACCTGGGCCTGAGCCCGCGCACGGTCTGCGTGCACCGGGCCAACATCATGCGCAAGCTGGACCTCCACAACGCCGCCGCCCTGGCCGCGCTGGCCATCCGGGCGCGGGTGTCCTAGTTCGGCCCCATCGGATCAGCGCTTCCATTCGTTTGGCCGCATGATCCGAACCGAAATGGTTCCGGTATTGCGATGGGCCTGCCAACGCAGCGGAAGGGCCGTACCCTATGGATACCAAAGCATTAATTTAAGTTTTCATTGTGATTGCCGTATTTGTAAATCATACTTTACAAAAATTACGACCAAATGTAAAGTACGCTTTCATGATTGATAGACCTTTCTGGCTCGAGCGGATCCAACAAGCCTGGAGCGAAGCTCCGATCGTCTGGCTCTGCGGGGTGCGCCGTTCCGGCAAGACCACCCTCACGGAAAGCCTGGATCCCAGCACAGTGCTGCGGCTGGATTGCGACCTGCCGGTGGTGGAGGAAATGGTGGCCGATCCGGAATCCTTCTTCCGGTCCTGCCGCAGGCCCATCGTCGTCTTCGACGAGATCCACCAGCTGCGGGACCCCTCCCGGGTGCTCAAGGTCGGGGCGGACCTGTTCCCGGAAATGAAGATTCTCGCCACCGGTTCCTCCACCCTCGCGGCCAGCCGGAAATTCCGGGATACCCTCACCGGGAGGAAACGCACCGTCCACCTGCTGCCGGTCCTTGTGTCGGAACTGCCCGCCTTCGGCGGCACCACCCTTCACGACCGCCTCTTTCTGGGAGGGCTGCCCCCGGCCTTGCTGGAAGGCGCCAAGCGGGCGAGCTTCTTCCGGGAATGGCTGGATTCTTTTTTCGCCCGGGACATCCAGCGCCTGTTCGGCTTCCGCGACATGAACCGATTCAACGCCTTGTTCGAATACGTCCTGCGCCAGAGCGGCGGACAGATGGGGATCTCCCAGGCCGCCACCGCCCTGGGCCTGTCCCGGCCGACTGTGGAGAGCCATTTGACGGCCCTGGAGATCACTCACGCCCTGACGCTGGTGCGTCCTTTCCATGACCACACCCATGGAGAGATCGTGAAATCGCCCAAAGGTTACGCTTTCGACACCGGTTTCGTCAGTTTCGCCAGGGGCTGGGATCCGCTGCGCGGGAACGATCTCGGCGTGCTTTGGGAACATCTGGCGCTCGAAACCCTGCAGGCCCACCTGCCGGGCCAGCCCATCCACTTCTGGCGCGACAAGGCGGGCCGGGAGGTGGATTTCGTCCTGCCGCGCAACCGTGGCCGGGTGGATGCCATCGAATGCAAGTGGGCCGCCTCCGCCTTCGATCCGATGCCCCTGCGGGCCTTCAGGGCCCGCTACCCCCATGGGCCGAACTTCCTGGTGACCCCTTCCAACGCTCCGGTCCATGCCAGGCGTTACGGCGACCTGGAAATCACCCTGTGCGACCTGGCCGGCCTGGTGCAGGCGATCGGCTGCGAGCCGTCCCCGGAAATGGAGCAGGGAGGCCCCGCGGGATGACGCGTTCCCGGGTTTGGCTTGAAACTTTCTTCGTTTCGGTCGCTTGCCGATAAACCGGTTGGGAGCATGCCATGGATCGAGGAACGTGGATCGGGTTTCTGCTGGGCCTCAGCCTGCTGGTGCTGGTCATCGCCTGGGGGCCCAATCCCCGGATCTTCCTGCACCCGGCGAGCGTGGTGGTGGTGTTCGGGGGCATCATGGCCTCCACCCTGATCCGCTTCCCCCTGGGCAACGTGCGCTCGGCCCTGGCGGTGGCCTCCCGGGCCTTCTTCACCCAGGCGGCCACGCCCCAGGCCCTGGTGACCCAGCTGGTGGGCCTGAACCAGCGGGCCCGCCGGGACGGCTTCCTGAGCCTGGAGAAGAACCTGCCCGAGGATCCCTTCATGCGCCAGGGCATCCGGATGGTGGTGGACCAGACCGGCCGGGACTACATCCACGACGTGCTCACCCAGGAGATCCACGCCACCCAGGAGCGCCACGCCCTGGGCCAGGAGATCTTCCGGTTCATCGCCATCTCCGCCCCCAGCTTCGGCATGGTGGGGACGCTCATCGGCATGGTCCAGCTGTTCGTGAGCATCAAGGACCCCACCGGCATCGGCCAGGGCATGGCCCTGAGCCTGCTGTCCACCTTCTACGGCGCGGTGGTGGCCTACCTGTTCGCGATCCCCATCTCCGGCAAGCTGGAACTGCGCTCCCGGGAGGAGCTCCAGAACAAGCGCCTGATCCTGGAGGGGATCCTGGGCATCGCCGCGGAGATGAACCCGGGTCAGCTGGAGGCCCAGCTGAACGCCTCCCTGGCGCCCCGGTACAAGACCCGGCGCTTCGAGGCCTTGAATGGCTAGGGTCGTCCTGGGCCCGGCCCGCCGCAAATCCGACGTCGAGCAGCTCTGGCTGATCACCTTCGCCGACCTCATGGTCCAGCTCATGGCCTTCTTCGCGGTGATCTATTCCTTCTCCGCCCAGGATGAGCAGAAACTCCGCCTGGTGCTCCAATCCTTCCAGCACGAACTGGGGGTCAAGGGGCAGGGCGTCCTGCCCGGCGCCACCGGGCTGGATCCCAACCGTGCCGCCGATCTGGAAAAGCACCTGGCCGACCTGAAGCCGGTGGCGGGGGAGGACGTGGGGGTGCGCATGCGCGTGGTCAGCTTCCGGGGCGCGGTGCTGTTCCCGGAGGGGTCCGCGGTGCTGCCGCGGGAGTTCCAGCCCATGCTCACCCGCATCGCCCAGATGACCCGGGACTACCCGGGCTTCACCCTGGTCTGCGAAGGCCACGCCGCCCCCGGCGAGCGGGGCCGCGCCCCGGACGTGGACGCCCTGGCCCTGAGCGGCCTGCGGGCCCAGGCGGTGATGCGCATCCTGGCCGTCCAGGGCCTGGATCCGGCCACCATGGCCGCCGAAGCCCACGGCGACTCCCAGCCGGATGGCAACCCCGACACGCCCGAGGGACGCGCCCTCCAGCGGCGGGTCCGGTTCCGGTTCCAGAGGCTGGCGGAGCGGTAGGGAGTGCGGGCCGGGTCCCGCACCCGGACTATTCCTCCGGCTCCTCGTAGTCGGCGTTGTGCCAGACGTTCTGGACGTCGTCGTTGTCTTCCAGCAGGTCCACCAGCCGGAGGAAGGACTTGAGCTTGTCCCCGGCGATGGGCACCTGGTTGGCGGCGGCGCGGATGATCTTGGCCTCGATGATGGGCAGCTTGGCCGCGTCCACCGCGTCCTTGACCGCCTGGTAGGTGGCGGGATCGGTGGTGATCACCCAGGCACCCCCTTCGTCCTGCACGTCGTCGGCGCCGGCTTCCAGGGCCACTTCCATCACCTTGTCCTCGGACACCTCCGGCTCCACCACGATCTGGCCCTGCTTGGTGAACATGTAGGCGACCGAGTTGGCGGCCCCCAGTTCCGCTCCGAACTTGCTGAAGTAGCTGCGGATCTCCGGGGTGGTGCGGTTCTTGTTGTCGGTCAGGGCCTCCACGATGATGGCCGCGCCCCCGGGACCATAGCCCTCGTAGAGGACCTCCTCGTAGTTGACCCCTTCCAGTTCGCCGGTGCCCTTCTTGATGGCCCGCTCCCAGTTCTCCTTGGGCATGTTGCTGGACTTGGCCAGGTCCACCGCCAGGCGCAGGCGGGCATTGGCCGCCACATCACCACCGCCCAGGCGGGCGGCCACGGTGATTTCTTTCAGGACCCGGGTGAAGACCTTGCCGCGCTTGGCGTCCAGGGCACCCTTCTTGTGTTTGATGGTTGACCATTTGCTGTGGCCGGACATGGGGACTCCCGAAAATGGATTCGTCTTTCAACCGCGAAGGGCGCGCTTGGAGACCCGCGCGAACGGCGGCGGTTCCTGGCGGATCATGGGCCGCTCCAGCATGAACTGGTACCACTGGTCGCCGTACACCTTCATCTTCATGGGCCGGTTGTTCTGCAGGTTGTTGCGGTTCACCAGCAGGCGCTCGTCATCCTTGAGGACCTTGAGGCCCTGGTTGAGCACCTCCACCGCCTGGGCCTTCTCCTTCATCTCGGTCAGCACGTAGGCGTACACGGCGTAGAGCAGGCTCTCCTTCTTGCCGGACCTGAGGGCCGTCTGGAACGTGGCCTTGGCCTGCTTCTTCTCCCCCCGCTTCCACTGCAGGATGCCCAGCATGGCCTTGGCGATGTAGTGCTGCCGGCTGGCGGAGCGGAGCAGGGGTTCCGCTTCGGCGTTCTTTTTGCGCAGGTACTGCACCACCCCGATCTGGCCGTCGATGGAGCCCTTGACCAGGAACTGCCATTTGTTGAACCGGTAGCCTTCCTTCATGATCTCGATGGCCTGGTCGAACTGCTGTTTCTTGAGGAGCTCGGCGGCCCGGTTGAAGACCTGCTCCAGTTGCCGCTGGACCCTGCGGCCAAGGTAGATGAAGAACCCGAGCCCCGCCAGGATGCCGATGGGCGAGGCGATCCAGAAACTGATCTTCAACAGGGACAGCAGCAGGGCCGCGACGATGGCGACGCCAAGGCCCGAAAGAAAATTCAGCACAGGAACTCCCCGGGGACGGGCCGAAAACCGGCCGAATGCCCATGATACCTGCACTTTCCTGCTTGTTCCAGTTGTTAGGCCAGCACCCCGGTGCGCAGGCGCGGGGCGCGCCGGCGGCGGACGATGCGCCGCGGGGCCGGGGCCGGCGCCTCGGTCACCTTGCGCGGGCGGCCCGGAGCGCGCTTGGGCTTCTCGCCGGGCTTGCGGGCACGGACGGCTTTCTTCGCAGGCTTGGCCTTCTTCAAGGCTTCCTTGCGGGCGAGGGCGTTGGCGGCCCGGCCGGTGACCACCACCCGGCTGCCGTCCTTGAGCCGCTTCACCTTGCTTCCGGGCTTGCGGCCCCGCTTGACGGTCATGACCAGAGGCTCCGACTCCAGCAGCTCCCGTTCCAGCCGGGCCTGCAGGGCCAACATTTCGCCGTTGTCGGCCTCGTGGTCATGCCGGCACAGGTGCAGAAAACCGTGAATCACCAGCGTCTCCACTTCCCGGCGCCTGCTGACCCCCAATTTCTTGGCCATTTTATCGGCCACGGGGAGGCTTATCACTAGGTCGCCCAGGTGCTGGACTTCGCCTTTTTCAGGATTTGCGGGAAAACTCAGGATATCGGTGGTTTGGTTGATCCCACGGTGCTCCCGGTTCAGCTTGCGCATGGCCCGGTCGTCCAGATAACTGATGGAAATGCCTTCCGCTTCGGGAGCGAGGCGGGTTCGCAGTTTTAACAGCAGGTCGCCCAGGGATCGTTCGCCGGGTCCTCTCAGTTTGCTGCGACTGGACCAATCGATCTTAAAGGGCTTGGTATCCGCGTTCATCCTGTCCTCGCTAAAAAAAAGTCATCCTTATGGGACTAGTATTCAAAGCGATTTTTTTTTTGTCAATAGCCACATTACAACGGGCAAAATTCTTTTAAAGCGAAAGATGATGAATTCCGCACCATTCATAAACCTCCACCCCTGGTTTTGGTTGGGCGTGAAGGATGAATGGGCCAGGAGACCAGACAATCAACCCAATCTATTCTCCCGGGAGGAAGAGCCCGGTATTTTGGACTGATGGAACCGACCCTGCCCGAATGGACCCTGGAACCCCTGGCCCTCTACCTGGACCTGCTGGACCGCTGGAGCTCCACCCATGCGCTCACGGCCCTGGTGAAGGCCGACCGGTTCGAAGAGCTGATCCTGGATTCCGCGGCCTTGCTGCCTTGGCTGCAGGATCTTCCGCCCCATTCCCGGGTGGTGGACTTCGGCACTGGAATGGGCATTCCCGCCCTGCCCATCGCCCTGGCCCGCCCGGACCTGGAGGTGGTGGCCCTGGACAAGTCCCGCAAGAAGATCGCCTTCGTGCGCCAGGCGGCCTTGGAGCTGGGATTGGGCAACCTGGTGCCCCTGGCCGGCCCGGCGGAGACGTTGCCCCCCTTGGGGGCCCACGGCGGGGTGGCCAAGGCGGTGGGGACCTTGGACCTGCTTGGGGCGTGGTGGCGCCGCCATGGGCGGCCGGGAGCTCCCTTCTGGGCCCTCAAGGGCTCCCAGGGGCCCCTGGTCCCGCCGGCCGGCTTCAGCCTCAGGATCCACCCCTACCGGCTGCCCAGCAGGGGGGATCGGCTGGTGGTGGAGCTGCGCGCTAGCGGGTGAGGAGGTCTCCCACCATGACTTCCTTGGTGCTGCGCAGGATGCGGCAGGTGGCGGTGCGCTCGCCGGTATGCACCACCATGAGCTGCCCGAGGTAGTAGTTGGTGGTGGGCTGGCCGGGCCTGATGGTACCCATCTGGCCAGGCGCGGCGCCCTCCAGGGGTTCCGTGCGGGCCGTGAGCAGGACCTCGCCCACCTTGAGGCCCTGGTTGGCGCCCTGGTCTATGATCACCATGTCGCCGCCGGCCGCCACCGCCTTGTTCATGCGTATGTAGATGACCTTCGAGACCGGGAGCTTGATGCGGATCGGGCTGGCCACGTCCTGGCGCAGGGCGTTGGGGATGGCCGCCGGCTCCGTGTACGGCGCCGCCCAGCAGTCGGCAGTGATGCCGTCCATGGACCGTTCGATCATGGCCACCGACTGGTCCGGATAGACCGTGGTGACCCGCACCACGCCACGCTGCTCCAGGATGTCGCCCAGGACCGCGGTGTGGCGCGTGTCTTCGGGATTGTAGAAGCGCCGGGCGACCACGGCGGTCACCACCAGCCGGTCACCGGCCTTCACGCCCTGGCTGGAGCCGCCGCCGATGTAGACGTTATCCCCGTCCGCCAGCTCGTACCGGGTCTGGTCCTCCTGGCCCACGAGCCTGAAGGCGCCGATCTTCTTGAAGTAGGCCTCGGCGGTGCCGGGCACCAGGTAGGGCATCTGGATGAAGTCCTGGAAGGAGAAGCCGTACTCCTGCAGCACCGGCTTGGGGACGCGCCGCAAGTCCGGCTGCAGTTCCGAGACCTCGCCGGGCGCCATGGGTCCTCCCGGGGGCACGACGCCCCGCCCGGGCTCCACCACCAGCGGATCGCCAGGGTAGATCCAGTGGGGGTCCTTGATCCACTTGTTCAGTTCCCAGATCTGGGGCCACGCGAAAGGGTTGCCCAGGTACTTGTTGCCCAGGTCCCACAAGGTGTCGCCCTTCTCCACGATGTGGACCTGCTGACCCTGTGCCGGGGCGACCTCGGTGGGGTACTCCCACTTGGACCAGTGGGCAACGACCTTCACGGTCTGGGCCGGCCCCTGGGAATCCACCGGGGGCGCGTCGCTCCCGCCGGTCTGGGCGCTCAAGCTGAAGGTCAGGAATGGGATCGCCGCGAGTAGACCAAGTCTTTTCCTCTGACCCATGTGGTTCTCCCTGGTAAGAATGGAGCCATTATAGGTTCAACCGATGGAAATGATTCTGGTTAGTTTTCGGGTTGACTGGAAGCACGAAAATAAAGAATCCAAGCCTGGGTCCCGCCCATGGGCACCGGAGCCTGGGCGTACCGGGCCAGGCACCCCCCGGCCGGGCTGGCCAGGAGGTCGAGGACCATCTGCCGGAGTTCCGGCGATGACCCCAGGTTCACGTGTAACGTGCGCCACCCCAAGGCATAGCCGTCCAGGATGCGTTCCTTGAGACGCTCCTCCGCGTCCCGCCGGGCATGGCCCCGGAGGTCCAGGCTGCCGTCCACCACCACCGCCATCCCGGCCGCCAGGTGGATCTGCACCTGGGGGGGACGGCGGGAGCGGGGGGGGCCTGGGCGGGGCTGGCCGGTTCCGGCGCGGCGGCCTGGGCCGCTGCCGGGGGAGGGGCGGCCGGGTTCGGGTCCGCCGGGGGCGCCGGAGCCATCTCCGGGAGGGGCGGAGCGGCCGCCGCGGGAACTGGTGCCGGGGCCGGCGCGGGCTGGGCCCGGTCCGGGTGGAGGGGTTTCATCCCCTTCAAGTCGCCCATGGCGGCGCTGAACTCTCCACCCCCGGCGGGAGGCGGGGCCGTCAAGGCGGTGATGGGCTCTTCCCGCAGGGGCGCCGGGGACGGGCGCTTGGCCCGCACCCCCATGGCGGCCAGGAAGACCTTGTCCTCCTCCTCCATGGACCCCGAGGCGGGGGCGGCGGGTTTGGCCTTGGGCGGGGGTGCCGCCTTGGCCGGGGGGTCCTCCTCCTTTTCCAGCGTTTGTTTCAATTTCGCCAAGTCCTTTTTCCAAGCCATGGTCAGCTCCGTTTGGAACTAGGGTATCCCGCTCTGGCCCGGCGGCACCACCTTTGCGAAACTTCACTCAACCGGGCCCCGGCTCCGGGGTCCAAGGCATCGGGAGGTCCCATGGCAACCCTGCGCTTCTCCGTCTTCGCCCTGGCCCTGGCCCTGGGTGCGCCCCTGGCGGCCCAGGAGGCCAATTTCGGCCTCGGCCTCAGCCTCTCCTTCCCCACCGGGGCGTTCCACAGCACGAATTACGCTCCCAGCGGAGGCGTGACCGTCCCCTCCAACGAGAGCTACGACACCACCGTGGGCGGGGACTTCACGGTGAGCTTCCCGGTCCAGCCCAATTTCGCCTGGCGCCTGGACATCTATGCCCAGGGCACGTCCGGGGAGGATACCGCTCCGGGGTACGCCAGCTACGATCTCCACCACAGCCTGTTCAGCCTGGGCGGGGAGGCCCAGTGGTTCCTGGCCAACGGGGACGCCTACCGGCACCGGGGCCCATTCCTCCTGGCCGGCGCGTCCATGGACCTGGAACGGTTCACCCTCGACTACGACTACCCGTACTGGACCAGCTACAGCGTCAACAAGACCCGCGCGGGCGGGCTCCTGGGCTGGGGCTACGCCTTCCGCCCCTACCGCGGCTGGCACAGCGACGTGGAAGTGGCCTACCACAAGACCCTGGACCCCGGCTCCACCGCCTACAATTTCCCCACCCCGCCCACCCCCGCGGCGGACTTCCTGCGGGTGACCTACGCCATCATCTTCTAGCACACCTTGCGGAGCCTGCTCCGCCAGGGACCGGCGCTCAGGCTCCTAGGCGCAATACAGTTCATTTAAGTATTGACATGGCGTAGATCCTGCCTATTTTTATAGGTGGGCACGCCATGGCAAGGACCGCAGCTTTACTCGAAGGTGGAAGCAGAATCTCGGATTACGTCACGCTGGGGGTCGTGGCGCGGATGTTCCCAGCCGAACGGGTGGAAGCATCCCTGAACGCGACTGGGAAGGCAAGCCAGCGCCAGCGCGACCTCCCAGCGCACGTGGTGGTCTACTACGTAATTGCGCTGGCATTATTCTCCCAAGCCTCTTGCCGGGAAGTGCTCCGGTGTCTTCTGGAAGGCATCCGCTGGCTCGGTAGGACCGGCGTCGATCTTAGAATCGCGGGGAAGTCAGGCATCTCCCAGGCCCGTACCCGGCTCGGCTGGGAAACCCTTCGCAGACTTCACGACGAACTGGTGCGACCCATCGCCACGGAGGGGACTCGGGGCGCCTGGTTCCACGGATGGCGGGTCGTAAGCCTGGACGGCAGCACTCTGGACCTTCCCGATGGTTCGGCCAACGAATCTGCCTTCGGCCGGCCGTCCACTTCGCGGGGAGCAGCTGCCTTTCCCCAACTCCGGTTCGTTTCCCTGGTGGAAAACGGCACCCATGTTTTGTTTGGAACCCGCTTGGGCCCGTGCGAGGCGGACGAACGCAGCCTGGCTTCGGAAGTGCTTGGATTCTTGACCAAGGGGATGCTCTGTTTGGCCGACCGCGGGTTCTACGGTTTTGCGTTCTGGAAAAAGGCCAAAGGCACCGGAGCCGAACTGGCTTGGCGAGTAGGTTCTAAACAAAAACTACCCAGGGAAGTTGAACTGGAGGACGGCTCCTTCCTTTCCACCGTGTTCGACGGCAATGATCGAAGGCGGCGCCCCGAGGATGGCGTGAGGGTGAGGGTGGTGGAATACACCCTGGATGGGGCCCGTGATTTCCGCCTTCCCGCTGTGCCGGAAGGTGAGCCCAGTTATCGAATCATCACCACCCTTCTGGACCCCAAGGCCGCACCTGCCAAGGAACTGGCGGCCCTGTATCCGGAGCGATGGGAGATCGAGACGGCCTTCGATGAATTGAAAACCCATCTCCGAGGCCGCCAGACCCTCTTGCGCAGCAAGACACCGGACCTCATCCGCCAGGAGCTATATGGCCTGATGATGGCCCATTTCGCCGTACCGAGGACTGATGCATGAGGCGGCCTTAGTGGGGCAAGTGGATTCCGACGAGTTATCGTTCATGCACGCGGTTCGAGTGGTGCGCCGGACCCTGCCGCACTTCGCGGCTCTCCCCCCCCATGGGAAATCCCCGCAGTTCACGACGCCATCCTCCGGGAGATCCTGAGCGAAAGAGTGTGTTCCAGCCGCTCCCGGACGAACCCCAGGGGCATCAAACGAAAGATGAGCAACTGGCACCTTCGGGACCGCACCCTGAAATGCAATGCCAAAATTCACCCGGTGATTCAAATTGTGGTAGCTAAGTGAACCGTATTGCTCCTAGGCGTCAATCGGACGGAGCGGGCGCGGGTTTCCTGGGCTTGGCCTTCTTGCCCGGCGCCGGCTTGGGGGCGGGCGGTTCCTCGGGCTTCCCTTCCAGCCCGTCCACGAACCGCTGGCAATCCCGGTTGGTGGGATCCAGCCGCAGCAGCCTGCGCCCGTAGGCCAGGCGCTCGGGGCGGGGACGGGCGTCGTCCGCCTTGACCTGCTCCAGCTTTTCGGTCACATAGGTGTGGACCGAGCCCAGGCTGGCGATGTCGGCCTTCTCCTTGGCCAGGAAACCCTGCCAATCGGCCAGGGCGGTCGTGTAGGTCTCCTGCTCCTTCCGCAGCAGGGCGAGCAGGCTGTCGATCTCCTTGAGGGACTTCTCGCTCTGGGCGATGGCCCGCTGGTGTTCGTCCAGGAAGCTGCGGATCTGCCCGCGCAGCTTGATCTGGTCCGAGTTCAGGCCGGGCAGGGCGTCCAGGTCATCCAGGCGCTTCTGCTGCTGGGCCACCTCGTCCCGCCACTGCGTGAGCTTCTCCTGATGCTCGGTCACCAGCTTGGCGAAGGTGCCCTGGGCGTTGGCCACGTTCTCGGCCGCGGCGTGGCTGGCTTTCTCCAGGTGCGCCACCGCGTCCTCCCAGGCGCCTTCCAGCACGCAGGCCCGGGCGGCCAGGTTGTGCACCGCCACCAAGGCGTGCATGGCGTTGTAGTCGGAGGGGTTCACGATGCCCTCTTCCTGCTGGAGCAGAGCCTCCGTGGCCTTGCGCACCGGGACGCCCTGGCCCTTGTCCAGGTCCTCCTCCCACACGGCGTGGTTCTCCTTGAACCGATCGACCAGCGGCACGCTTTGGCCGGTCAAGGGAAGGGCCAAGGCGAGGAGGGCGGGGAGGAACCGTTTCATGGGGTCGGGGCCTTCTGCATGGATCTTGGGAACCGGAATCGGGATGGATCCGTCATCGGAGGGACAGCGGGAAAAGGGTTTCGGCTTTGGGCTCCAGCATATCCGAACCGGCGCCCGGTCAGGAAAAGGTCAGGTTGGAACTGCGCTCCAGGATGAGCAGGATCAGCCGCTCCAATTCGTCCACCATCAGGAACCTCAGGGTGGTCTTGGCGAACTGCTGGGTGGCCAGGTTGCTGGACTCGCCGGCTGGCAGGCCTCCCCGCAGGATGAAGAAGATCTTGCCCTTTTCCAGGCGGAGCACCTGCTTCCACGGCAAGTGCCCGGCGCCCATGCGCGCCGCCAGGGGACGGGGCAGTCCCGCGTGCTCCACCGTGATGCCGGCCTCATCCACCACCACCTGCGTGCCTTCGATGAGGATCAGGCCCAGCAGGGCGAGCAGCACCAGGCACCCGGCGGCCAGGCACAGGAGCACCCCGGCCACCAGCCACACCCAGAGGAGGACCGTGGACTCCCCGGCCGCGGCCGCCTGGCGCAGGCTGGCGGTGAGCCGGGGCAGGCTGGTGAGGAGGAGAAAAAGCCCCCGGATCCCCACCAGCCAGGAACCCGCGCACAGCAGGGCGGTGATGGCGCGCTGGGTGAGGCTGGGCCGGAAGACCAGGGGGGTGATGGCGGTCATCGGCTCAGGCTTCGGCCATTTCCGCCAGGATGGCGTCCGCGGCGGCGGCCGGGTCCTCGGCCCGGGTGATGGGGCGTCCCACCACCAGCCAGGTGGAGCCATCCCGCAGGGCCTGGGCGGGCGTGACCACCCGGGCCTGGTCCTGGGCCGCCCCACCCCGGGGACGGATGCCCGGGGTGAGGCGGAGGAAATCCTCGCCGCAGGCGCCGCGCACGGCCACCGACTCCTGGGCCGAGCACACCACCCCGTCGCAGCCGCATTCCTTGGCCAGGCGGGCCAGGTGCAGGGCCATGTCCCCGGGGTCGGTGGCCAGGCCCAGGCGGGTCAGGGCTTCCCGGTCCAGGCTGGTGAGCACGGTGACCCCCAGCAGCCGGGTCCTTCCGCCCCGCTGGCGATGGGCCCGCACCGCCTCGGCGGCGGCCTCGATCATGAGCGGCCCGCCCTGGGTGTGGACGTCCACCAGGGCCGGGTCCAAGGGCAGGAGGGCGTCCAGGGCCCGGTGCACCGTGGTGGGGATGTCGTGCAGCTTGAGGTCCAGGAACACCGGGGCGAAGGCCTGGATGTCCCGGACGAAGGCCGGTCCCTGGGCGCAGAACAGCTCGAGGCCCACCTTGAGCATGCCCACCCGCCCATGGAGCCGGCGGGCCAGGGCGATGGCCTCCGCGGCGGTGGGCACGTCGAGGGCGACGACGAGCCGGTCAACGATGGACTTGTCGATGGTCATGGCGATTCTCCCGGAAGGGATGAGGAACGCGGTCGGGTCGTGGACATTCTGTCAGGTTTGACCGCGGACGGCTCACCCGAGCCCCGCCCCCTGGAGCAGGCCGGTGACGGCGCTCCACACCAGCTGGGCCCAGTAGTGCAGGCCGCGCCGGGGGGGCTGGGCGGAATAGGCGGAGTGCAGGCGGTCCTTCAGCAGGGGGTAGTTGCCGTCCGGGTCCAGGATGGCCGTGGTGACCGGGCTGTCGAATTCGAAGGTGACCCAGCGGTCCTGGGCGTCCCAGGTGAGGCGCTGCTCGGTGCGGTTCTCCAGGCGCACCCAGAGGGTGACCGGCAGGCTCAGGCCGCCCCGGCGCAGCAGGGTCACCCGCCCGCGGCGCCCTGGGGAGGCCGGCTGGGGGGACGCGAACACCGGACCCTGGGGGGACTCCATCCAGCCCCCCTCCAGTACGTCCCGGGCCTCCACGCTCTGGATGACGATGTCCAGGGCGTCCGTGCCGGCCACGAAGTCCCGCCAGAATCCGGACAGGTCCTTGCCGGCGACCCGTTCGGCGATGCGCTGGAAATCCTGGGACGTGGGATGGCGGAACGCCATCTCCCGGGTGTAGTCCCGCAGCAGGCGTTCCACCGCCGGCCGTCCCAGCATGGCCTCCAGCTGGTCCAGGACCAGGGGCGCCTTGCAGCTGGCGGCGGCGGCGCCGGACCGCAGGTCGTGGGCCAGGTAGCCGGCGCGGGCCAGGGGGTCCATGGAAGGGTTGCGCCAATAGCCGACCAGCTCGCCCGCGTCGGTGCCCACCTGGAACCGGCGGCTGGCGAACAGGGCCTGGTAGGTCCTTTCGGTGGCCTTCTCGGCAAACCAGGCGGAGAGGCCCTCGTCCAGCCAGGGTTCCTCCGCCGCATCCGTGGCCAGCATGCCGTAGAACCACTGGTGCCCCAATTCATGGATGGTGGCCAGTTCCGGCCGGGTCCGCCGGGCCAGGGGGTCGAACCTGGGCAGGGAGGTGGTGACCAGGGTCGGGCATTCCAGCCTGTCCCCGGTTTCGGCGCCCCTGGGCACGTTCACCAGGGTCAGGGCCGGGTAGGGGTAGGGGAAGAACCATTCTCCGGCGTATTTGAGGGCCGCCTGGACCGCCAGGCGCTGGCGCTCGAAGCTGCCCTGGTACCGGAGCTGGAAGAAGCTGGACACCCGGATGCCCCGGTATTCGAACGTGCGGCGGACCCAGCCGTTCCTGGGCATCGCCGCCCAGGCGAAGTCGTGCACATCCTCCGCGTGCAGTTTCCAGACCTGGTTCCCCGGGTGCCCGGGGTCCGGCTCCTGGGTCTCGAGGGCGTCCGGGCGGCGCGGGGTGCCCGTGTGGGCCAGGAGCAGGGCGCCGGGCAGGGACAGGTCCACGTCGTAGGTGCCAAAGTCCGCGTAGAACCCGGTGCCGTAACGGTAGGCCCGGCAGTTCCACCGGTCCCCCTCGTACACGCCGGCCTTGGGGTACCACCGGCTGCCCAGGAGGAAGTCCCGGATCCAGCCGGAACGGCCGTGGACCTGGGGGAAGCGGCTCTCCCATTCGATGTCCAGGCTGAGGGTCTCCCCCGGGGCCACCGGGCGGGGCAGACGCACCCAGTACACCGTCTGGTCCTCGCCGGGATGGCCATCCAGCGCTCGGTTCTCCAGGTGGACCGAAAGCAGGCGGCAGTAGCCCCAATAGCGCGGGTCCCCGGCCTCCCAGTCCCCTGCCCGGGGGCCCAGGGCCCCGCCCTTGTCCTTGAAATAAAGGCTCTGGGGGCCCTTGAAGGCGTTCAGGTAGAGGTGCAGGGGGAACTCGGCCGTGGGTGCGGTGCCGGTGTTCCTCCAGGTGATCGTCTCCTGCCCGTTCAGGACCTTGTCCTGCCAGTCCAGGGCCGCCTCGATCCGGTAGCTGGCGATGCGCGGGGAGCGGGGCCGGTCGAACCAGTGGTCCGGAGTGCGGGCCTGCCCCAGCGCCGGCGCCAGCACCAGCAGCAAACCCAGGAACACCCCCCGATTCCCCATGCCTACCTCAGAACCGCCTTTGAGATTAGCGCGTTTGGCCCGGAGGGTACCGCCAGAACAGGCTTGGCAAGATCAGCCGAGGGTGCTATCGTGACTATTCCGGCGCGGGGTGGAGCAGTCCGGTAGCTCGTTGGGCTCATAACCCAAAGGTCGCAGGTTCAAATCCTGCCCCCGCTACCAATCGAGAGGCCCGACCAACGGTCGGGCCTTCTTGTTAAGTGAGCAAATTATTAATAGATAGGCCCGTCGAGCGGGCCTCACTGGCCTCTGGCCCCATGCTCGGCTGATGGCGCCAGAGCCGGCTTGGCGATTGAATCCGTGGCCGCCACCCCTTTCTCCGCCGTTCTGGCGCTCTGAGGGGCGGGAATGCCCCCCTCCGGGTTAAGAGGCAGGCCTTCTCGGCCCGAAATGCTCTCCCCTAATCCGCGGAACCCGATCCAAAAGGCCCGCTGCTCCGACCAGGCCGGAAGCCGCGCCAACAGCAGCAAATGGTGGATGGTCAAATGAGCGACCGCTGGCGCGCCCTCCAGAATTTCCTCCTGGATGTCCGGGGCCAGGAAGGTGAGGGCCACCAGCTGGGAGACCCTGGCCTGGGTGACACCGAGCAAGCCGGCCAGCTCGGTGAAATCGTTGGCTTCACCCTGGTCCACGGCCTTGGCCAGCCGATGGCCCAGCGCCAGGCTGGTGGCCCCCGGGGTAGCAGGAGCCGGCGGCAGGAGCGACTTTGGTTCGGACCGGGCCCGGAACGCCACCGATCCCCCGGTTCGGATGCGAAAGAGCGGAACTTCGATGTCCATCATGGGAGATCCTCCTCCGCGTCGAACGGAAGTGAACCCAGATCCCGGAGCCGGATGGCGAGGCGACCTTTCACCTCGTCGACCCGGACCTCTTCAACCAGGAGCCTCACCAGGCGTTGCCGATGGCGGAGGTCCAGGATCTGCCAAAGGTCGTCGAAGCCCCGGATGGTGTCCGGCAGGTCCGGGAATCCGCAGCGAAGCCAGCGCCTCACCTCGGACTCCTGACCCGGCGCGGCCAGGGCGGCCCGGAGATGGTCGACCACGAACCGTTCGATGGCCTCCGCGGGCAGCTGCTTCGTCGGGCAAACTTTCTTCCCCTTCTTGTCGCGCGTCGTGCAGCGGTAATAACGATGAATGCGACCATCCCGGTGCGTCGAGGCGCTGGTCATCAGTCCGCCGCAGGTGCCACAGCAAAGGGTCCCCCGCACCAGGTAGGAGGGGTTGAACGAGATGGCCTTCTGGCGACGGACCTTGGGTTCCAGCAACTTCTGAACCCGTTGGAAAACGTCGGCCTCGATGAGCGCGGGGTGCTCCGCGGTCACGAATTCCCCGCGGCAGTGCAACTCACCGAGGTACAGACGATTCCGCAGGATGCGAAGCACCAGGTCCTTCGTCCAGGGACGCTCCCTTGGTTTCTGGATGGTCTTCAAAGGCACCCCCTCGTCATTGAGGCGCGCGCTGATCGAGAGCGCGCTCTGCCCTTCCAGATACCAGGCGAACACGAGCCGAACCCAGGATGCCTCCGACTCCAGGATCTCCAGCTTGTGATTCCTCACCACATAGCCCAGACGAACGCTCCAAGGCTACGAAACGATGTCAATGATCCGGAAAGGCCAGGTTGAGCAGGTACAACGGAGGGATGGGAAGGCCCTCGCCACCTTCGTCGAGGCCCTCTTCCGAGGCGTTGCTTGATTGCTGCTCGGGAGGGGGAAAATTCGTCCGGCGGTCAACTTTGCAGCAGAACCTGCGAAAGGTTCCCGAAGAATCGCGCCAAACCACACTTTTTTGGGTTTCTCAGGACGGACTACCTGCATGCGAAAGCACTGGACCGCCCTCACGCTGTTCCTCCGTGAGTCCGGTTGTCCCCTGACAACAATGCCTGTTATGCCGCCGAGAGAATCCTGAAACGGGCGATCCTGCACCGGAAGAATTCCCTGTTCTACAAAACCCTGGCCGGAGCCCGCTTCGGCGACCTGTTCATGAGCCTCATCCACTCGGCGGAGCTTAGCAAGGTCAACCCGTGCTTCCCAGGCCCCGATCCTGCCCACTGGGAGGACAATGCAAGCCTCCGTCATTCCTGGATGAACCGCGCAAGTACTTTCATGTTTTCGAGGTCCGCTTTGGCGGGGTCGCCGAAATAACGGGAATCGGCGACTTCCTGGACCAGGTAGCCCCAGTAGCCTTTGTCGTTGAGAACTTGCAGCATCGCTTCAAGAGGATAGTTCCCGTCCCCCCAGATGGCGTGGACGTATGGGTCGCCATCCAGGAAATGCATGTGGACGATGGCATCGCCGAAAGCCTTGAACCAGTCCTCGAGGGTCTCCCCGGCCGCCCCCATGGCGATGGTGTCCACCATCATCCGGAGCGCCGGATGACCCACCTCGCGGTACATCCGCCGCGCCGAAGCAAGGTCGTTGACCAGGTCGGATTCATCCTGGCGCAGCGACTCCATGGCCAAGGTCACGCCCTCTTTCAAGGCCACATCACCGAGTCTGGAGATCATATCCCTGGAGCGCTTCCACGCCTCGCCGGCAGGCTCGTCCAGGCAGCCCCACCCCGAGTTCACGGACATAATGCTGCAGCCAAGCTCCGCCGCGGCGCGCACGCCGTTCGAGAAGTACCGGAAGCTGCTCTCAACCTGGTCAGCGCCCTGGGCCGCGGTCTGATACTGCCGAGCGAAGCTGGGAACGGTGACCGAAACGATCGTGAGGCCCCGCTCCTTGACCTTGCGCAGGACCACCCGAGTATCCTCGTAACCAGCAGCATCGATCCAGAAGTGGGGGGTGCCGCACCACAGGTCGATGCTTTCGAAGCCTGCTGCGTGCTGGCTATCGAGGAAATAGTCGAGCGAGAAGTTCCGATAATGCTGGTTCATCCCCGCCAACTGCTTCCGCCTGATCCATGCCATATCCTCACCCCCCTAGGACAGGAATCGGCCCAGGAAGGCCAGGTTCCGATGATCGGCTGTGGCGGGATCCAGCGTGTAGCGGTCGCCGGACAGGTGCAGGCCCAGCGTGCCCAGGTAGCCAGCCGCCCCGAGTTCGTCGAGGGTACGCCCGCAGGGAATGCAGCCCTCGCCCCAGATTCGGCAGCCGTCGTTCCGTCCGTCCACAAAACGGACGTGGACGATCCTCCCACCGAGGGCGTTGAACCATTGACCCACGGACTCCCCCGCCGCGAACATGACGCTTGTGTCGAGAAAGGCCCCGAGGTTCGGCGCGCCGACCTCACCGATCATCAGCGCCAACTCGCCCAGCGAGGCAGTGACGCTTGGCACCCCTCGCGGCGTCTCTCCGAGAGCGATGGCCACGCCCTTGTCCGCTGCCAAGGAGCAGAGCCCTGCCAAGGCCTCGCGGCAGCCTGTCCAGGACTCGGCGGCGGACTGGTCCAGGTAGGTGCCGATGGGCGTGAGACAGAGCAGCGGGGCGGAGAGAAGCGCGGCGGCGTCGATACAGGCGGCATAGTAGGCCAGTGTCGCTTCCCGCAAGAGGGAGCCTGAGGCGGCGCAGAGGTTGTAGCCGTAGGGTCTGGGCGAAAAGGTCGCGAGGCGGATGCCCGTGCCTGCCAGTTCGCGGTAGAGTTCCGAAAGATCTCCGCAGCCTTCGCGGTCGCACCAGATATGCGGTGTGCTTCCGTACAGGTCGACTTCGGAGAGGCCCAAGTCGCGCTGGACCCTAACGAAGGTTGCGAACGAAAAGCGGCAGTACTGCACGCTGCTGCCTACCAGCTTGTTTTTTTCGATGCGCGCCATGGGAGCTCTTCAGCCGTTTCCACACTATTCGAACTAGACGTAGTCGAACGTCTCGCCGGGGGCAGCCCCGCTGCCGTGTTGTGAAACCCGACGGGGTAACCGGAACTGCTTTCAGTCGATCACATCACCCCGACCCTTGACTGCCTAGCTCAGTTCTACTGGGCGACCACGTGCTTGCCCAGGACACCCTCCATGTAGGCCTGCAGATAGGTAAGGACGGTGCTGAAGATGAGGTAGATAAGCCCCACCTCAACGTACAGCCAAAGTGGTTCATAGGTCACAGCGACGATCTGCTGGCCGATCTGGAAGACTTCAGCGACGGTCAAGGTCGCGACGAGCGAGGTGTCCTTGAGTAGGCTGATAAAGGCGTTGCCCAAGGAGGGCACGGCAACCAGGGCCGCTTGTGGCACTACAATGTAGGCCAACGTCTGGCGCTTATTCATCCCTAGGGCCTTGGTCGCTTCCCACTGGCCCTTGGAGATGGAGAGGAGTGCGGCCCGGATGACCTCTGAATTGTAGGCACCCTGGCTCATGGAAAGCCCGAGGATCGCCGAGGCGATGGGCGAGAGCACCAGCCCGATCCTGGGCAGCCCATAGAAGATGATGAAAAGTTGCACAAGCAGCGGGGTCCCGCGGATCACCCAGACGTAGGTGGCCGCGCAGCGGGATAGGAGTCGGACCCTCGAAAGGCGCATGAGGGCGACCACGAATGCCAACACCAGGCCGCAGCCGAAGGAGGCTATGGAGAGCGGAACTGTAACGATCAGTCCAGCCTTGAGGAGGGGCCAGAATGATCTGACCAGCAACACTAGGATCCTCGTCACTTCGCTCATAGTCTCGGAACGCCCACGAATCCTTCGTTGATTGTTGCTCGGCCGCTATTGGATCTCTCCTGGATAGCCATTCACGCAGAGTTCGAACCAGATGTAGTCGAACGTCTCGCCGGGGGCCGCCTTGCTGCCGTGTTTTGAACCCCGACGGGTGTAGGAGAGGTCGCCGCCGGTCAGGTGGAGTTCCTCCCCTTCGGCCGTATAGGTGAAGCCCGACCCGGGCAGGACGTAGTACCACTGTTCCAGTTCGTTGTGCACGTGCTCTCCGACGTATGATGGACCGGCTCCAAGCGTGGCCCCCATGCTGAGTCGGCCCAGATTGCGGTGTTCGAGTAGCATGACCGATTTGGTGCCGGGGCCCTTGATGAGTTCTTCGTATGTCCACCCTTCAGAGACCCCTCGGAACCTGGGCAGGGACATCCTCGATTCGCGCATGCAGGTCTTGTCGTAGTCCGACATCACCGTCTCGATATGGAGGAATTCGAGGTCCGACAGGCTATCGTCCGCGGCATGGATCTCGAAGGGTTCGGTATCGAAATTGGGCACGAAAACGCTGACTTCCTTGATGTTGAACGCCCTCTTCGGCGTGGTGATGTAACCCGTGCCCTTGGAGAAAAGGAACAGCTGCTGCTGTTGTTTGACCCCGAAAAGTTCGGGAGACCAATTGGCCCCCGGATGCAACGCGCACCGCTCGAACGATGCCTGGGAGTACTCCCCGACCAGGACCGGGAATCGTGACAGTCCCTGGTCGAATGCTTGCTTCCCTTCAGATCCTCTTGCAACTTTCACCAATGCCATGGCTCACCTCATCTCTAGTCAATCTTCAACAACATCTTGCTCAAGAAATTCCGGGTTCGTTCCTGCCGGGGATGGATGAACAATTCCGTGGGCGTGTTCTCCTCAACGATGACCCCGTCGTCCATGAAAAGGACGCGGTCGCCCGCCTCCCGGGCGAAGCCCATTTCATGGGTGACCACCAGCATCGTCATCCCCTCCGCGACCAGCCGCTTCATGACGTCCAGCACCTCGCCGACGGTCTCGGGGTCAAGGGCGGAAGTGGCCTCGTCGAACATCATGACTTCAGGCTCCATGCACAGCGCCCTGGCGATGGCGATGCGCTGCTGCTGTCCTCCCGAGAGTTGACCGGGGTGAGCCCTTCCCCATTTTCGAGCCAGCCGTAGAGTGAGCTTTTCGGCCTCTTTAGGGCCCCGGCACCGATCTGGTCGGCGTCGGGAGCATGGGTTGAAATCACAGTATAGCCTCACACGAAAGGGACTCGCCGGAAGGCCTTTCGCCCTCGTGGCGGAGCAATAACGGCCGAAGGCCGGCAGGGTCAAGGGCGCTTTCTCCCTTGACGCTGCCGGCTTCCGGCCGACCCACCCTCAGCGAGGGCGAAGGGCCGCGGGGCTGCCGGCGCGCGAACTCCAGGGGCGTCAGGTAGCCGATGGAACTGTGCGGGCGCTTGTGGTTGAAGTCCTGGCGCCAGGCCGCGAGCTTCCCATGGACCTCCGCCATGCTTCGGAACAGCTCGATGTTCAAGCACTCGGCCCTGAGCCGGCCATTGAAGCTCTCGATGAAGGCATTCTCCGTTGGCTTCCCCGGACGGATGAAGGCCAGTTGCACCTGGTGGAGATCCGACCAGACGTCCATGACCTTACCGGCGAACTCGGAACCATTGTCCACGGTGATGGACGCAGGCTTACCGCGCTCGCGGATGGCCAGATCCAGGGCCTCCGCCACGTCCGAGCCCATCAGGCGAGGCTTGGCATGCAAGGCAACGCACTCCTTGGTGAACTGGTCGACCACGGTCAGGATCCGGAATTTCCGACCGTCCTCAAGGCGGTCATGGACGAAATCCATGCTCCAGCGCTGGTTCGGACCGGTCGGGAACTCCACGACCACCGGGCGGCGGCGTGCGATCTTCTTCCGCTGCTTGGTTCGCACCTGCAAGCCCTCCTCCTTGTAGAGCCGATAGACCCGTTTGCGGTTCACGAACCACCCCTCCCGGCGCAGCAGGATTGTGAGTCGTTCGAACCCGAAGCTGACCCGGATGGCAGCCAGCTCCTTCAGCCGCATCCGGAGGGCGGTTTGAGGATCCTTCTGGGACCTGTAGCGAGCCGACTGCCGGGAGATGCAAGCCAGGCCGCAGGCCCGCCGCTCGCCCAACCGGTACCGCTCGCGGATCCAGTTGAATAGCTTGCGGCGGGCCGCGGCCTTCAGACTTTTTTTGAGAGGATCTCCTGCAGGATGTGCTTGTCCAGGCTCAGGTCCGCCACCAGCTTCTTCAACCGCGAATTCTCGTCGCGGAGCTGGCGCAGTTCCTTGAGCTCAGAGACGCCCATGTTCTCGTAGAGCTTTTTCCACCGGTAGAACGAGGTCTCTGTGATGCCCAACTTCCGGCAGATGTCCGCGACCTTGACCCCGTTCTCCGCCTGCTTCAGAGCAAAGACAATCTGCTCCTCGGTATGACCCTTTCTCGGCACGCTGGCCTCCTTGGCTGGGCTCCCCTCCAGGATGCCCTTAAAGGCGTTGAACTGACGTCTCAACTGGCCAGGTTTTCCGGGGATGGGTCAGGGGTAGGCATTCTTCTTCTCCACGAGGCCCACGGTCTGGAGCAGGGCCATGGCTTTCTCCTCGGCCTCCTTCCGCGCAATGCCCTGGACCCGAATGGGCGCGACGGTGATGTTGCCCAGGACCGTGAGGTGAGGAAACAGGTTGAACTGCTGGAACACCATGCCCATCTTCCGCCGCATCACCACGGCCGCGGGTCCCCCGTCCGGGGCTAGGCAGACCCCCTCATAGGTGATCTGCCCAGCCGTCGGGACCTCGAGCTGGTTGAGGCAACGCAAGAAGGTGCTCTTGCCGGAACCGGAGGGGCCGATGACCACCACCACCTCTCCCTTATCCACGTGCATGTCGATGCCCTTCAGCACCTCGTGCCCACGGAAGCTCTTCCGCAACCCATTGACTTCGATCACCGCAGCCGCCTCAGCTATTTCGTGGGTCCGGAACGGTCACTTGGCCTTGTAGATGGAGATATTGTCGGCCACCGTCTTGCCAAAGTACTGCGCCGCCAAGCGGTAGCAGGTGCCGTCGGCGATCATGGCCTTGATCTCCTGGTTGAAGGCTGTGGCAAGCGAGCCATCCTCTTTCCGGAGCATGGTCGCCTCCTCAATCTCCCAGTGATCCTTGGGCTGATAGATCGCGGCGATGCGCACCGCGGTGTCCGGCTTCTTGGCGAGAAACTCAGTGATCGAAGTGAGGTTGTTGATGTGTGCGTCGATGCGGCCGGTCACCAGGAGGTCCATGGCCTGGGTCAGGGACGCGTCCGAAAGCCGCGCGCCGTAACTACGGGCGATGTTGCCCGAGGAACTGGTTAGTGAGTTGCCGCAGAGCTTGCCCTTGAGATCCTCAAAGTTGTTGATTTCCTTGTTGCTTTTCGCCACCACCATGCACACAGGGCTCTCCGTGTAGGCGATGGAGAGGTTGTACTTCGCTTGCCGGTCAGGGTTCGGGGTCACCCCGCAGATGACAGTGTCGTACCGCTTGGCATCCAGCCCGGCGATGACTCCGTCCCACTTGTTGGAGATGTTGAACTCGGCCTTCACGCCCAGGCGCCGGGCGATCTCCTTGGCGATGTCCACCTCAAAGCCGGTGAGTTCGTTGTTTTTATTGACATCGTTGTAGACGTACGGCACCCAGTTGCCTTCGGCGCCGATGGTCAGCTTGCCCGCTCCCTTCACCCGCTGGAGCGAGCCGTCATCGGCCGCGAAAGCACTGAACGAAAACACCATCGCCGCGGTGAGCGAGGCGATGCAAAGCCATGTGGATTTCTTCATGATGCCCCTCCCGGAAATTTGTTGTGGAATCGGTTCCAATTTGATGATGTTCTTCTGAAATTGTCAATAAGAAAAAAATTTGAAATTTCAATTAACTCAATTAATATATCTAAATTCAAATTTAATTTTATATTTAAATTCAATATTTTAATTATGATTATTTACTATTTCATTATTATAATATAAAAAATTATGGAAAGGGTTCCAAATTAATTTCACTAAGAAGTTGAACTACAAACACCGGTCGCCACCCCCGTAGTCGTTTCCGGAATCGGAAGGTCATCATGGGACCCGCGCCAATTCTCTTTCTCAACATCTTGGCTTATTCCCCACAATTGGTAAAATTGAGCCGGCAACCAGGTCGGGTGAAACCGATTTCACTCTTCAAGTGATCAGGGCCGGGCCCGGGCTGGCGTGGTGGGCACGAGGATCGGGAGCAGATGAATATCTACGATATCGCCAAAAAAGCCGAGGTCTCGGCAGCGACCGTTTCCCGGGTCATCAATGGCAGCGTCAGCGTGAGCGAGCGGAGCCGCAAGAAAGTTCAGAAAATCATGGAGGAAGAGGGTTACATCCCCAACGTCTTCGCACGTGGGCTAATCCTCAACTCAGCGCGTACGGTTGGGATTCTCTGCCCGGTCATCTCGGACATCAACCATGCAGTCCCGGTCTCGCACCTGGAGCGACTCCTGCGCCAGAACGGGTTCGACACGCTGCTGGCCTGCTCCATGGACTATGACGAGGACAAAGGCCCCTTTCTCGATCTCCTGCTCAACAAGCGGGTGGACGCCATCATCTGCATCGGTTCGACGGTGAAGGAGGCCAAGGAGGTCAGCCACTTCTCGGAGGTGGCAAAGCAGGTCCCCATCCTCATCGTCAACGGATTGATCCAGTGCGAAAACGTTTACTGTGTCCTGTGCGATGAAGAGTCGGCCACTCGGGATTGCGTCGCGCGCCTTCACGAGCGGGGCTGCAAGGACATTGCCTATATTTACGACACCCTGACCTTTAGCGGGCATCAGAAATTGATGGGTTACCGGCGTGGGTTGGCAGAATGCGGCCTCGGAGACCGGCCGCGATTGGAGTTGAAGATACCCAACGCGACCAATGCCCTCAACTCGGCTTTCGCAGCGATGACGAAGCTGTTGGACTCTGGGGCGCACCCATCAGCCCTGATGTCCGCGGATGACATCCTCGCCGTTGGGGCCCAGAAAGCCATGCAGCAAAGGGGCCTGAAGGTGCCCATAATCGGTTTCAACAATTCACGCTTTGCCCAGTGCTCCAGCCCCGAATTGACCAGCGTCGACAACATGATTGAAACGCTGTGCGTCACCGCAATAGGCCAACTCATGGACGTCCTCAAGGGCAAGAACGTCGGAGCCAAGGTCGTGATCTCGGCCAAGCTGATTGAGCGCGACACCTTCAAGCTTAAAACCGCCAAAGTTTAGCCCGCCCCGGTGAATGGTTCTAGCCGTTAGCCTGGGACACGATGCTTCCACCTCCCGCATGGCCGAGGCCGCCACCCAGGTCCGGTGCGGGTCCCGGTCAGCGGAGGCCGGCGCGGATCGAGGCCAGGGACGCCCGTCCAGCCTCGTTCAGGAAGCCGGAGTCGCCCACCGGCGTGACTAGGCTGAAGCCCAGCTTCGCCATGCGCACGGCGTAGGCGGCGCTTCTGCAATGGACCCCGGCCTTGAGCCCGTGCCGGCGGCAGCCTTCGAGGACCTGGTCGAACGCCTCGAACAGAGCCGGTTCGGTCTTGTCCTGGCCTGGAGGCAGGCCCAGGGTCAGAGAGAGGTCCGAGGGCCCCACATAGACCCCATCCAGTCCGGGGGTAGAGAGGATGGCATCGAGGTTGTCCAGCGCCTCCCGGGTCTCGATCTGGGCCAGGGCGAGGACGGTGTCGTCGGCCTGGGCGTGGTAGTCAGGTCCGCCATAGAGCGTGGCCCGGATCGGGCCGGAGCTGCGGTAGCCCCGGGGTGCGTAGCGGCAGGCCTGGACGAACCGCTCACAGGAGGCCCTGTCGTTGATCATCGGGCAGATGATGCCGTAGGCTCCGGCATCGAGCGCCTTCATGACCGCCCCGGGGTCGTTCCAGGGCACCCGGACCATGGGCGTCGCATCGGTGGTGGAGATGGCGGTGAGCATCGCCACCATGTCTGCATAACCGATCAGGCCGTGCTGGGTGTCCACCACGAGGGAATCCCAACCCATGTGGGCCATCAGTTCAGTGGCAAAGGCACTGGGGATCGTACACCAGCCGTTGGCCACCACCCCGCCGCTGGCCCAGATCTGCCTTACGCCATTGGGTCTCATGGGCTTCTCCTTGAACCCAGAATAGCGCGGCGCGGCTGATTGAGTTTTACGGTGCCTCGCTGGCGCCTGCCCCGGGGAAACCTGAACGGTCAAGACGACGGTTCCGGCCCACGACGAGGGTTTCCGGGAAATCGAGATCACTGAATTGGGAAAGTAGCGGCCTCAGCCCTTGACTGCGTCTTGAACCTTACGACATTCAGATTGTGATGAGGGATCCAGGTTTCCCTGATCTTCCTTGAACAAGGAATTATAATTCCCTGTTCGCAGGAGTAGGGAATTCAGTCCTGAGCCAACGGATGAGGCAACATCCATCGGGCTCTGCGAAGGGATCGGAGCAGTGGTGTAGGTCGGAGTTGGGCGAAAACCGCATATTTCCCTGAAAAATCCCCTGTTTCAGGGAATCTCAGAGGCAGCAGGGTTTGCAGGTTCCACTGCACTACCACTCGAGAGGCCCGACTAACGTCGGGCCTCCTTGCTGTGTCCCGGGAGTCTGGCCCAAGTTCGGTCCAACTCGCGGTGGGTCCGAACTTGCCTTCGCAACTTTTCACTAGAGCCTTATCGCAGCACCCCTGATCTTCTTCGAGATTCGTTCCACCGGATTCCTTTTCGCAAGGGATCTCTGCTCTGGGCTGCCCAAAATGCGGGTTTGGGTTAAGTCAGTCGGACATTCCGCCCCTCGCCTCCTCCGGCCAGAGAACCAGCTCTTGCCTTCCCCCACTGGTCTTCCCCCAAATGTGCAGACCGCTTGAATGGTTGGGGTCATCCTTGAATGACCCATCCCCGGAAAACCTGGCCAGTTGAGACGTCAGTTCAACGCCTTTAAGGGCATCCTGGAGGGGAGCCCAGCCAAGGAGGCCAGCGTGCCGAGAAAGGGTCATACCGAGGAGCAGATTGTCTTTGCTCTGAAGCAGGCGGAGAACGGGGTCAAGGTCGCGGACATCTGCCGGAAGTTGGGCATCACAGAGACCTCGTTCTACCGGTGGAAAAAGCTCTACGAGAACATGGGCGTCTCTGAGCTCAAGGAACTGCGCCAGCTCCGCGACGAGAATTCGCGGTTGAAGAAGCTGGTGGCGGACCTGAGCCTGGACAAGCACATCCTGCAGGAGATCCTCTCAAAAAAAGTCTGAAGGCCGCGGCCCGCCGCAAGCTATTCAACTGGATCCGCGAGCGGTACCGGTTGGGCGAGCGGCGGGCCTGCGGCCTGGCTTGCATCTCCCGGCAGTCGGCTCGCTACAGGTCCCAGAAGGATCCTCAAACCGCCCTCCGGATGCGGCTGAAGGAGCTGGCTGCCATCCGGGTCAGCTTCGGGTTCGAACGACTCACAATCCTGCTGCGCCGGGAGGGGTGGTTCGTGAACCGCAAACGGGTCTATCGGCTCTACAAGGAGGAGGGCTTGCAGGTGCGAACCAAGCAGCGGAAGAAGATCGCACGCCGCCGCCCGGTGGTCGTGGAGTTCCCGACCGGTCCGAACCAGCGCTGGAGCATGGATTTCGTCCATGACCGCCTTGAGGACGGTCGGAAATTCCGGATCCTGACCGTGGTCGACCAGTTCACCAAGGAGTGCGTTGCCTTGCATGCCAAGCCTCGCCTGATGGGCTCGGACGTGGCGGAGGCCCTGGATCTGGCCATCCGCGAGCGCGGTAAGCCTGCGTCCATCACCGTGGACAATGGTTCCGAGTTCGCCGGTAAGGTCATGGACGTCTGGTCGGATCTCCACCAGGTGCAACTGGCCTTCATCCGTCCGGGGAAGCCAACGGAGAATGCCTTCATCGAGAGCTTCAATGGCCGGCTCAGGGCCGAGTGCTTGAACATCGAGCTGTTCCGAAGCATGGCGGAGGTCCATGGGAAGCTCGCGGCCTGGCGCCAGGACTTCAACCACAAGCGCCCGCACAGTTCCATCGGCTACCTGACGCCCCTGGAGTTCGCGCGCCGGCAGCCCCGCGGCCCTTCGCCCTCGCTGAGGGTGGGTCGGCCGGAAGCCGGCAGCGTCAAGGGAGAAAGCGCCCTTGACCCTGCCGGCCTTCGGCCGTTATTGCTCCGCCACGAGGGCGAAAGGCCTTCCGGCGAGTCCCTTTCGTGTGAGGCTATACTGTGATTTCAACCCATGCTCCCGACGCCGACCAGATCGGTGCCGGGGCCCTAAAGAGGCCGAAAAGCTCACTCTACGGCTGGCTCGAAAATGGGGAAGGGCTCACTACCTACCGATCCAGGGTGTCCCTATGCATAGAAGCCGCGTGCGTGCAGGGCCTGGCTCACCCGGTCAAGCGCCAGGATGTACGCCCCGATCCTCGGGTTGGTCTTGAACTTGTCAGTGGTCGTAAACACCGCCTGGAAGGCATGGGTCATGTATTCCACAAGCCGCTCGTTCACTTCCCGCTCCCGCCAGTAGAAGCCCATGCGGTTCTGCACCCACTCGAAGTAGCTGACGGTGATGCCTCCGGCATTGGCCAGGATATCGGGCACCACCAGCACGCCGTTGTCCATGAGGATGGGATCCGCTTCGGGGGAGGTGGGGCCGTTGGCGCCTTCCACCACGACCTTGGCCCGCACCATGGCGGCGTTGTCTTCGGTGATCTGGTTCTCGGTGGCTGCAGGGACCAGGATATCCGCCGGCATGGTGAGAAGTTCCCGGGGATCCATGGGTCCCGCGCCCTTGAACCCAACCACAGTCTTGAACTCGGCATAATATTTCAGGAGGGCGTTGACGTCGATGCCCCGCTCGTTGCGGATGGCCCCCTTGAGGTCCGACACCGCCACCATCCGGGCGCCGGCTTCATGGAGCAGGCGGGCGCTCTGGGCACCCACGCTACCGAACCCCTGGACGGCTAGGGTGGCACCGGCCAATGGTATGCCGAGGCGCTGCGTGGCCTCCCTAGCGGTAATGAGGATGCCTCGCCCGACCGCTTCGGTCCGCCCCAGGCTTCCGCCCAGGGAAATAGGTTTGCCCGTGACCACGGAACTCTCAGTTTTACGGGAATGCATGGTATAGGTATCCAGAACCCAGGCCATCACCTGGGAATTGGTGCCCATGTCAGGGCCGGGGACATCCCGGTCCGGCCCCAGGAAGTCCATGATCTCGGCAATGTAGCGCCGGGTGAGCCGCTCCAATTCCCCCTCGCTCATGGTGGTGGGGTCGCAGATGACGCCGCCCTTGCCACCACCGAAGGGAACGTCCACCACGGCGGTCTTCCAGGTGTTCCAGGCGGCGCCGGCCTTCACCTCGTCCAGGTTGAGGAGGGGGTCGTAACGGATGCCTCCCTTGGCCGGGCCACGGTCTGTATTGTGCTGCACCCGGTAGCCTGTGAAAACTTCCAACCGGCCGTCATCCATTTGCACGGGACAGCTGACGATGATAGAACGTTTCGGTGCGATGAACACCTGGAAGAGGGCATCCTCCAGGCCATACAGCTCAGCCGCGACCCGCAAGCGGGCCTGCATAGCATTGAAGGCGCTGTACGGGTTGACCATGATGTTATCCTTCGGATTTTTCCAGCGTAAAGGCAATTTCCCCTCTATTGTGGGACCATAATGCCATTTGTACATTGCGGTTCCAATACTCGTTGAGCGGACCTTCGGCTGGCTAGGCCGACACCGCCGTCATTCAAAGCAGCCGGTCTTGATCGCCTTTCCGTGGCTCACGATGCTGTCCTTGGGGATTCCCAGGTTGTAAGGTGAGGACAGGTCTCCACTAGAGGGCGGGAAACTCAGGGATCCTTCGCCGTTTGGACTGAGTCACATTCACTTCGCCGTTCACCAAATTGACGACCTTCTTCATTCCATTCCCTTTCGCGCCCAGCATAGCCGAGATATTGAAAAAACTATCGCCTGCACATTTTGTCACTTTAAATACCTAATTGACGGCTGAGACGCAATGCGTATATTGAGTTTTATAAAAGAGGGAGGGTGCCAAGATGCCAGAATATCGAATGAAGGTTGCGCCTGATACGGTGGCCTATGCAGATGCGGAGAGCCGCAAGCTGGTATTGGAGTTCGCCATCCCAGGAGCACAAGCGGACACCGTCGACGTGAAGATCCTACAAGACAGCGTCCACCTGACAGCGCCAGCAAGGGACATCGAGTATGTTGCATCGTTGGCTTTGGGTTGGCCGGTGAAGCCTGACAAGGCCGAAGCTACTTATGAGAACGGCCTGCTTCGAATCGAGATCCCCTTCAAAGATCCGATGGAAGATGCTGTGAAGGTCGTCATTAAGTCAGGCGGCCTGGAAACCAAGATCAAGCCTATCGAAGGTTGATAACTCAATAATTTGAGAGAGCCTCTTCTCGCACTGCGAGGGATGACATCCAATTCATCAAGCCGGACACTACCGCTGCAGATGACGCCGGTGTCTGAAGGCAACGTAGCGTACCAGCAAAGAACTACGATCGTTTAGCCTAGGAACGCGAAGACACTGAGGCCAATTCCTGACAATCCCACAATCATGGAACACCGCCACAAAGAGCGGTTTCGGGTCAGCGCGGCAAAGGCGCCCATTGCGATGGAGATTTGAAATAGTGCAACAGTGTTTGCGAACCGGTGGTGCTGGTGCAGGAGAACATCGGCTTCAGCGGATTTCTCGTCCCGTTCTTTCTCCTTGTCCTGAGCCGCCTTCTTGATTTCGACCTGCTCCTCGGCGTAACGAGCGATCTGTTCGATAAGTTTTTGAGGAACGGCCTTACCTGCCGCCTCCCAAGTGGATCCTGTCGTTTCCTGGACAGCAGCCTTCACGCCCTTGGCTTGATAATAGGCCCACTGATTGGAGGCCTGGGCCTGAAGGCGGGTGGATTCGGTCTTGAGAACGAGTGCTTCGTTCACAGTAGATCCAGCTTCCAAAGCCGCGACTGCAGCAAACGCGGCTAGGACCGCGGTGGTCAACGCGATCCGCTTGAGGAATCCGGTCCCTTCCTTCTCCATCTCATCGTGAACGGCCTCGTTCTATCTTTCGGTTTCAATTTCAGGGTCCTCGGGCATAACATCCTCCCTTTTTATGATCGGCGAAGACAACAGATCAATATAGACCCTATGGCAAGACTCCGGCCCGCCGGTTGGAGTAGATCCCTCGGTTGGACCGTTGATTGTGCTGATAGGTGAGATTGGCAACCAGGCTCACCAAAACCTTGCGTGGCCTTCGCCAATTGTGAATTGCCACCCGCAGGACCCGGCGGAGGATCTTAGGATAGCTGTAGAACAGGTCGTTGAATCTATTCGTCTCCGCCGTCAGCTCTTCCCAGGTGAAATTCTTGAACTTGAAAACCGGGTGCGCCAGTGTGTAGTACTTCCAGTCTTCCGGATAATTTGTGGCCAGGATCCTGCCCTGCTGCTCCAGATCTGTGTAGAGCGCTGTTCCGGGTAGCGGTGTGAGAATAAGCACATTAGCCATATCAACTCCGTATTCGTCACAGGCACGTGCAGTGATGTCGCTGATTCCCCTTTGATCAGTATCGATACCCATGATGAATGAGCCGGCGACTAGGATGCCGTGCCGCTGTATGCGCTGCACGACATCCCGAAAGTCTTGGTCCCGACGGATGTTGAACCTCTTGTGCACTGCGACCAGTCCCTCAACTGTCGGGGACTCGAACCCTATGAAAACACCCATGCACCCAGCCTTCTGCGCCAGGTTCAGCAACTCGTCATCGTCGGCGAAGTTGATCGTAGCCTGGCAGATCCAGGGCTTGGTCAGGCCCTCGCGGATCATCGCCCGGAAGAGTTCCTTGGTGTTGGAAATATGATCGCTGCGGGTGCCGATCAGGTTGTCATCCACGAACAGAATTATCTTCTCTTTGATTTGCCGCAGTTCTTTGATCACATTCTCCACGGGCCGGTGGCGAAACTTTCCGCCATTGAAGGCTGTGACACTGCAGAAGCTACAATTCAGTGGGCACCCCCGCGTGGTTTGGATCGAGCCGAAGTAGTATCGGCCGGCGAACAGCTCATGTCGGGCGGCGGGAACATTCTCGACTTGGATCAGCCCGCCCTCGTAGATGCTCTCAAGCTTGCCAGCCTGGACATCCTCTAGAACCTTAGGCCACTTCAACTCCGCCTCGCCGGTGACGACGGCGTCCACATATCGCAGCGCCTCGTTAGGACACATCGAGGCATGGATACCACCCATCACTACGGGCACATGCAGCTCCCGGAAGTATGTGGCAATTTGGTAAGCCCGCGGAGCCTGAGAGGTGAACGCAGTGACGCCGACAAGATCCGGGCGGGGCATACGCACGTAATCTACCGGACCTAGGTTCTCGTCAATAACCTCGACCTTCCACTCCAGCGGCGTTAATTGCGCCAGAATCAGAAGACCGAGCGGTTTCCATACTCGGCACCGATTCAGCTTGCTCCACCCGGTGATCTTGGTGAGGCTGACGGCTGGATTGCTCGGGTTGATCAGATAGACTCGCATCGTGCCCTGAGCCTTCAATGAATCATGTCTCCTTTGACGTCATTGAACGTGAGAGTGACACCCTACTATAAAAAATCCAGAAGGTCATGGTTCAGATTCGGCTGGAGGGCAAAATCATAGTCCTCGAGGCGGCGGTTCTGGGGAAGCCAATCAAAAGATCCGAGTACCGAAGCGAGGACCAGGGGCCAACCAGCGCGTAATAGCGGTGATGCCTGGTCAAGCACGCTGATTTCCACTCCGGGGAATGGGCTGGACCCTCCCTCTGGGTCCACGTCCTTTCCCCACCCTGGCCTTCGGCTGGAAATCGCTGGCGCGATTCCCGCATCGCCCCCTTACAGGGTCGTCAACAGCAGAGTTTACCCACACAATTCAGCGAGGAGTCCCCAAAAAAAAGCCCCCGAAGGGGCCCTTAAAGCGTTTCAGAGACCGGATTAATACATGTCTTCCATGCCCGGACCACCGCCCATGGTGGCAGCCTTCCTGTCCTCGGGCAGTTCACAGATCATTGCTTCGGTGCTGAGCATCATCGAAGCCACAGAAGCGGCGTTGCGCAAAGCGAATTTGGTCACCTTGGCAGGATCGACGACACCGAAGGCGATCATATCTCCGAATTCACCGGTGGCGGCGTTGAAGCCGAAGTTGCCTTTTTCTTCCTTCACCCGGTTGACGATGACCGACCCTTCCTCGCCGGCGTTGTTGGCGATCTGGCGGAGGGGCTCCTCCAGGGCCTTCTTGACGATCTCGACCCCGGTGGCCTGGTCGCCGGTCAATTTTAGGGCGGAAAGCCTGACGAGGGCGCGCAGAAGTGCCACACCACCGCCGGCAACGACGCCGTCTTCCACGGCCGCCTTGGTGGCATGCATGGCATCTTCAACCCGAGCTTTCTTTTCCTTCATTTCGGTCTCAGAGGATGCGCCCACCTTGATCACTGCGACGCCTCCCACGAGTTTGGCAAGACGTTCCTGGAGCTTTTCCTTGTCGTAATCGCTGGTGGAGATCTCCACCTGACTGCGGATCTGCTTCACGCGGCCCTGGATCGTCTCGGTGGTTCCCGCGCCTTCGATGAGGGTGGTGGTTTCTTTATCGATGGTCACCTTTTTTACGGTACCTAAATCTTCAATCTTCAGATTTTCAAGTTTTAAGCCTAGATCCTCGGTAATGGCCTTGCCACCGGTGAGGATAGCTATATCTTCCAGCATCGCCTTGCGGCGGTCGCCAAAGCCGGGGGCTTTCACTGCGGCAACGTTCAAGGTGCCGCGGATCTTGTTGACCACCAGGGTGGCCAAGGCCTCGCCGTCAATGTCCTCTGCGATGATCAGCAACGGGCGGTGGCTGTTCACAACCTGCTCCAGGAGAGGCAGGAGATCGCGCATGTTGGAGATCTTCTTCTCGAAAATGAGAATGAGGGGGTTCTCCAACTCGACCTTCATCTGCTCCGGGTTGGTGACGAAGTAGGGGCTGAGGTAGCCGCGGTCGAACTGCATTCCCTCGACCACGGTCATCTCGGTGTCGCGACCCTTGGCCTCTTCCACCGTGATGACGCCGTCCTTGCCCACCTTGGCCATGGCGTCGGCAATGATCTTGCCAATTTCCTGGTCGCCATTGGCGGAGATGGCGCCAACCTGGGCAATGGCGTCGCCTTCCACGGGCTTCTTGATTTCATCGATGGCCGCGACCACGGCGTCTACGGCCAAGTCGATACCTTTCTTGATCTCCATGGTGTTAGCTCCGCTCACCACGGCCTTGATGCCTTCCTTGTAAATGGCCCGAGCTAGCACCGTGGCGGTGGTGGTGCCATCACCGGCCACGTCGGAGGTTTTGGAGGCCACCTCACGGACCAGCTGGGCGCCGATGTTCTCGTGCCTGTCCTTGAGCTCGATCTCCTTGGCGACGGTGACCCCGTCCTTGGTCATCAGCGGGGAACCGAACTTCTTCTCGACCAGGACGTTCCGCCCTTTGGGGCCCAGGGTCACTTGGACCGCGTCGGCAAGCTTGTTCACCCCGCGCAGAATGGCCTGGCGGGCATCTTCAGAATAGACAATGGATTTAGCAGCCATGTTTTTCTCCTTGGCAGAGGATCAAAGTCCAATGGAATGATTGGCTAGCTGAGAATGGCAAGGATTTCGTCTTCCCGGACGATGACGTGGTCGACGTCCTCGATCTTGACTTCCGTGCCGGTGTATTTCCCGATTAAGACCTTGTTCCCCACCTTGACGGACATGGGGATGCGCTTGCCGTCATCGGCGAACTTACCCTCACCCACAGCCACAACCTCGGCCTCCATGGGCTTTTCTTTGGCAGTGTCCGGGATAATGATGCCGCCCTTACCCATTTCCGCTGGCTCGCTGCGCTTGAGCAGGACACGATCGTACAGGGGCTTGATGGACATGAGTTACCTCCATGAGCAGAGTGCGTTCCCTGAGGGGGACCCTTTAGCACTCACTATCGGTAAGTGCCAATATAACTCTTATTAATGAAATGTCAAGAATTAATTTTTTAATCTTAGTCCAAATGGCTAAAATAATATTACAATTTTTTACAATTTTCTGATGCCGACCCAATTAGCATGCGAGCACCCGTGATTTGGCAACCTTCCCATTCTTGACATCCTGCCTGGCCTGACGGTATCCACCGAGTGGGCTATGGGGCCTCCATCGAACTGGGGGGATTCTATGCCGCTCCAGGGCCCGTCAATAGGCGCACGGACGAGGGCAACGTGCCCACCTATTCGAGTACCACCCAGGTCCGCCCACCATCCTTGACGCCCTGGACAAGGGTCATCATTGCCTCGGAAAGCTGCTTGTCCTTGGACGAGCCATCGCCCAAGTTCACAACCATGATCACGTCCTTGCCGCCCACGGGGAGCTGATGCTCATGGGAACCTCCCGGTCCGCCTTTGCCGATTCCGGACTGGAAGGAGGGTCAGGAATCCGGAACCCGGTTCCCTCCTCCAGGGCTGCAGTGGACGCCCGGAAGAGGGAGGATAAGGCAACGATCGCTGAACCAGAAGGTCTGATCTTGCCGCGTTCCCAGAACGAGATCGATGCCTGATCGACCCGGAGAGCACTGGCCATTTCCTCCTGGGACCATCTCCAGGACACCCTGACCGCTTTGATCCGCTCCCCTATAGTGGAAGTGGGAAGGGAAACGTCGGAACTGGAGTCGAATCGCTTCACCTTGATCCCTCCTTCCGCTCACGTCGGGAATGGTCCCCCCACCATTAACAAAATAATCTTTTTATTTATTTTGCAACAACATTTATTTGTTGAGCATCCCAACATCAACATATCCCAACTGGGCTCTTTGGGGTAAAACTGCAACCATGCCCGTCAACGCTCCAGCGAGCATCCATGAGATAATTGTGACCAGCATTTGAGGCAGGTCCTCCCCATTGTCCTCGGTGCTCGATGGCTCAACCGGCCAAGATTCTCACCGCCGCCCACCAGACCACCGGCACCAACAGGAGCCAGCCTCAGCCCAAGGACCTGTCGACCTTCCCCTGCAGTTCCATCCATTCAACGGGAACGCCACCCTACCCCCCAGACGCAGCGGCCCGGATCGCGGTGCCGGGGCTGCGGGAAGCGTTTAAGCCAAGGTTGAAAAACAGTTAGCAATTCGCGGTGGCAGGTCCCAGATGGAGGCTGGGAGTTGCCGAAGCGCGCCCACCCCGAATTGCGGGGTTGAACGAAGCCGTTGGAGGGACTCGGACCTATACATAAAATTCGGGCAAACGAAGCCGGAAACCTTCCGTACCACCCCTTTGCCCCAGGGGAGCGAAAAGGTCCGAGTCGTCAATTCCGAGTCCTCGGGGTGTAGCGGCCAACGGTGCTGGGTTAACCAATGGAGGGGTGGATACCTCCTGGATTGGGGATCTGAGAAATTGATCCAAGGCGCAACCCAAGCTGACGATTGGATTGGCCGGAAGAGCCGCGTTGCCGATACCTGGCCAGCGTCACAATGCTACACCGATCGGAGGAGGACGGACCCCCCCTCCGCGCGCAGCGCTTCGTTCAACCGCATGCCTAAACCCACCCTTGCCCAGGCCGAATGCCTCCTGACCCCCTTCCAGATCGCAATATAAAGATGAAGAATCGGCCTGGACCCCCTCCTGGGCCATATCCATGGCTCTATGATCCCTGGTTCCAGCGCTCCGACCTACCCCGAGGGCGAGGCACGGGCATGGGAAACCCATCGGATTCCCCTTCGGGGAACGGGCTTCGCCCGCCCTCCGGGTCCGCATCCTTCCCACCCCCTGGCCTGCGGCTGAAAACCGCTGGCGCCGTTCCCACATCGCCCCCTTCCAGGCCATCAGTGGTAGGTGTTACCCACACGATTCAACGAGGAGGCAGAAAACCTGCAATCCCGGGCTTTCCCGCGCGGGCGGGTGTTCAGGTCAAGATGCATTCGGGGCGTGAATAGAATATTTTCTGTTGCCTATTCATAGCCCAGGACGCGCAGAAGGGCGGCGGCAATGCATTGTCACCAGTGAACATGTCCTCGCGGCACTCTCAAGCACCGGCCAGCGGGCGGGCTCGATCCTGGGCGGCCTGCTCAGCGGCCTGGTGCTGGACGCGGGGGCCTGGGGCCGGGCCGGTTGCGCCGGTTGCGCTGGGCGCGGATGTTACCCATACGAAGGCCCTGGCGTTAGACGGTCCGAGGCCTAGTGGCGCACGCTGAAGAATGGCCATGGCCGGGACCTAGGCGTGGTGAAGAGCAGCAACGTTATCCCCGGGGCCCTGGACCTACTCGGACATCCCTGAAGACGATGTCGCCACCAGGGCAATGGCCTAGCCGATTTGCATGGCGCCGCAACGCGTGGGCTCATGTCTGTTCTGGACCGAGAGGCATCGTTCCATCCTAACGCTCGGAGAAAGCCAGTCCGTCGCGGGCACCAAGAGTTTTATTTGGGCCATCTTTCACTTATTTTCCCAAGTAAAGGATCTGCTTCCCAAACCGCATGTAAGTTACCTAATATAACCAGTTGTAACACCGCCAAGGCAACCACAGGAAGAATCCCAGTTGACGCTGCCGACGGGGCGAGCACACTCAAGGCTCGAAAACTACCAGCCACGCTGGCATATGTCCAAGTGAGGGCAGTCCCCATGGCCTCTGCTTTTGAAAACCCCAACGACGAATTCCTGCAGAAGGTTTTTGATACGATCCCGACGATGCTCATGGTGGTGGACAAGGCCACGCAAATCCAGTGGGTGAACACTGCCGCCCATGAAGGCCTGGGGTTGCATACCGGATCCGTAGAGGGCAGGCGAAGTGGGGAGGTCCTTCATTGCGTGCATGCATATGAACTGGAAGAAGGCTGTGGTCAAACCGCTGCCTGCCGCAGTTGTGTCATCCGCAACGCAGTCAATCTGGCCATCGAGGGAGGCACCGTTCACCACAAACGCACCTGCCTGGTACTGGTGGATGGAGATCAAAAGATGGTGCTGCACGTCCAGGTTTCGGCGGGCCTGCTCCCGATGGAGGGGAGGGACCTGGTTCTCCTCACCTTGGAGAATGTCGAGGAGTTAACTCATTTACGTGGAATCGTGCCCCTTTGCAGGAACTGCGGAGCCACCCGGGATGATGCACATTACCAGCGCGAAGTCGCGGCTTACCTCGGGAAATACTCAGGCTCGGACCTCTCCCAAGGCCTTTGCTCGGAATGTGCCGAGAAGTTCCATCCCGAAGAAGGATGAATCGAATTGGCCCCTGGGGATCCAATGGCACCAGCGAACCGTCCTGCCGCCAAGTGGCACCCTCATCCTGTTTGCCCCGTTAGCCATCCAACCCTTTGATTCAAATGAAATTATCTCTTCAAACAGACCATCGCCTACAATGAGCCATGGTGATTTAAATAGCTCATAGCATGTCTTCTGGGAAACCATGGTCCTCAAGTCCACTGTATCGATCCTGATCGTCGACGATCGCCCGGAGAATCTCACCTCCTTGGAGGCGATCCTGGCTGGCCCAGAAGTGACGTTGGTGACCGCACTTTCCGGCAGCGAAGCGCTCCGGTGCACCTTAAAGACCGATTTCGCGCTGGTCATCCTGGATGTGCAGATGCCGGAAATGGATGGGTATGAGACGGCCGAATGGCTGCGTTCCAATCCCAAGACCCGACACCTACCCATCATCTTCGTCACAGCCGGGATGCGGGAGGACCTCCACCAGTTCAAAGGGTACGGGATGGGGGCGGTGGACTACCTCATGAAGCCGATCGAGCCGGTCGGTACTCCGGAGCAAGGTCAAAGTGTTCTGCGACCTGGCACGCCAGCGCCAGAACATCGAACTGCACGAAAAGCACCTGGAAGAATTGGTCCAGGAACGCACTGCGCACCTGTCGGCCGCTTTGGAAGCTCTGAGGCTGCGCGAGGAGGAATTGAAACGGGCCAACCAGGCCAAGGACGAGTTCCTTGCCACCCTGGCCCATGAGCTTCGCAATCCTCTTGCTCCGATCCTGTACTGGTGTTTACCTCCTGCAGCAGCGAGGCGCCGCGGATCCTGAAACCAGACAAATCCACGAGTTGATTGATCGCCAATCAGCCCACATGGCCAGGCTGATTGATGATCTTCTGGATGTTTCCAGGATCGAACGGGGAAAAATCGAATTGCGCAAGGAGGTGGTGGATCCCCGCAAGGTGGTCGCGCACGCCTTGGAGGTCAGTCAGCCTCTTTTCCAGGCCCGCAATCAGATCCTTGTCCTCGCGTTGTCCGATCATCTGCCAGCTATCGAGGGCGACCCGGTCCGCTTGGAACAGATGCTTTGCAACCTCCTGAACAACGCCTGCAAATTCACGCCGATAGGAGGTGAGATCCAGGTTTCGGGCGCGGAGGAAGAGGCTCATCTGGTCCTGCGCATCAAGGACAACGGCATAGGTATGCGCCCAGAGGTGATCGCCCGGGTGTTCGACTTGTTCTTTCAGGCCGGAAGGGCCATGGACCGGCCGGAAGGGGGGCTGGGCATTGGCCTGACCCTGGTTCGGGAATTGGCTGAACTGCACGGGGGCTCGGTCGGTGCCAGCAGCGAAGGGCCTGGTAATGGGAGCGAGTTCCAGGTTCGCCTTCCGGCCATGGCTCCCGCCCCGGTGCGTGAGCCTTCGCCTCGCGCACCTTTGGCGGTGGACCATGAGAATCCCCAGAAGCATGTGCTAATCGTTGACGACGACCCGAACGTGCGGTTGAGTGAAGAATTGCTGCTGAGATCCATGGACTACCGGGTGTCCGTTGCCGCCACGGGCGAGAAGGGGATTCAACTTGCATTGGCCCTGCGGCCGGATATCGCCATCATCGACCTGGGCATGCCGGGACTGAGCGGCCTTGAAGTCGCCGCCCGGATCCGGGCGGAACTGGGTCAGGGCATCCACCTCATCGCCCTCACTGGCTACAGCCGTGACAGCGATGTGGCCATGAGCCTCGCTGCTGGTTTCGACCAGCACTTGGTCAAGTCCGGGGACCCACGGGAGCTGATGAAAACATTGAGCCAGATAGGAAGAACTGACGGCTGCGATCCCCTGGCGACCACCCTTCCAGAGGAGTAGATATGGCTTCCCGGCAAAAGACCATCGCCACTCGGCTGCTGGCGGGCTTTGCCATTGTCCTGGCCTTCACCCTGGTCCTGGGCCTGGTGTCTATCCGATGGATGGGCAGCCTGGCCAAGACCACCTCGGACATCCTCGACCACCCTTTCAGGGTTTCGGTGGCGATCGCCACCATCAAGTCCGAAGTGCTCACCAACCAGATTGCTCTGACGCAGCTGGCGAGGAGCTCTGACCCCGAGACGATCCGGCGGCTGGCCGGGTCGATCGACGGCAATCGGGGCCAGATCGACCTTCGGATCGCCACCCTGCGCCAGAGCTACCTGGGGGCGCCAAGCGACGTGGATTTCCTGGTCCGTGACCTGGGGCTCTACCGTGAGGTGGGCGACCAGGTCATCGCCTTGGCCAAGGCCGACAAACGAGCCCAGGCGGTCGCCCTGGTCGGAGATTCGGCCACCCCCCTGGTGGCCTCCGCCTTGAAGGATGTGGACATGATCATCGGCTTCGCCGCCCGGCGCGCGGCGATCTTCCGGCACGATGCGACCCTGCAGGCAGCCACCGCCATCCGTACCACCCTCGCCGCCCTCCTGGTGATCGTAGCCCTCAAAGTCCTGGTGGCCCTCTTTATCACCCGGAGCATTTCCGCCTCTCTGAAGACCGCGTCCCGGACCGTGTCCGGGCTTCTGGAGGGGGGCAGGGAGAAGGTCCAGGCCACCGAGGCGGTGGCGGCCGGCGACCTGGATCGGGAGATCCAGGCCTCGGAGCCCCTGCACCTGGACCTGGCTCAAGTGCCCAAAGACGACCTGGGCGCACTCATGCGCGGGATCGACCAGTTGAGCACGATCCAGGCTTCCCAGGACGCCTCTTTCCGCAAGATGACGGCCGCCCTGCGCCACGCCCGGGACGAGGAGCGGCACGCTCAATGGCTGAAGACCGGCCTGAGCGAACTGGACCGACTCATGCTCGGGGAGGACAACCTGGAGCGCATGGCCTCCAAGGTGCTGGACTTCCTGGCGGAATACCTGGGAGCCGGAGCCGGCGCAATGTACCTTTACCGGGAACCGGAACTGGTGCTGGCGGCCTGCCATGCTGCATCCGTGCGCAGAGGCCTCCGGGAGCGCATCCCGCTGGGCGAAGGGCTGATCGGTCAGGCGGCCAAGGAAAGCCGTATGCTCACCCTGGAGCAGGTGCCCCAGGACTTCCTGGCCATCGAGTCGGCGCTGGGTGCGGCAGCCCCGGCCATGGTGGTAGCGTTGCCGATCCACCACGACGGCAAGCTGATCGGCGCCCTGGAACTGGGCACCTTCCGGCCGTTCACCGCCGCCGGGCTGGAATTCCTGGATCGGGCCGCGGAAACCCTGGCCGTGGGGCTCCAGGTCAACCTGGCCCGGCAGCGGGTGGACGAGCTGCTGGCCGAGAGCCAGAGCCAGGAGGAGGAACTGCGGGTGCAGCAGGAGGAACTCCAGCAGACCAACGAGGAACTGGAGGAACGGGCCCACCTCCTGGAGCAGCAGCGGGAGCAGATCCGCGCCCAGGGCATCGAAGTGGAACGGGTGAGCTCCTACAAGTCCCAGTTCCTGGCCAACATGTCCCACGAGCTGCGGACGCCGCTGAACAGTCTCATGATCCTGTCCGGGCTGCTGCGGGACAACAAGGAGGGCAACCTGACCCCCCGCCAAGTGGAGTTCGCCACCACCATCAACAGCGCCGGCAAGGACCTCCTGGACCTCATCAACGACATCCTCGACCTGTCCAAGATCGAGGCAGGGCGCCTGGAGTTCAACGTTTCCGAGACCGTCTCCAAGGACATCCTGGAACGGATCGAGGCCACCTTCCGCCCCCTGGCGGAGCAGAAGGGGCTTGACTTCAACGTCAGCCTGGAAGCCGGAACCCAGCCGATCATCCGGACCGACCTCCAGCGCTGCCTTCAGATCCTCCGCAACCTGGTGGCCAACGCGGTCAAGTTCACCGCCGAGGGTTCCGTGGCGTTGCGGGTCTACTCGCCGGAATCCGGCGAGAACCCCCTCCTGCTCCCTGCCATCGCCTTCCAGGTGCGGGACACCGGGATCGGCATCCCCAGGGACAAGCACGAGACCGTCTTCCACGCCTTCCAGCAGGCGGACGGCGGCACCAGCCGGAAGTTCGGCGGCACCGGCCTGGGCCTGGCCATCTCCCGCCAGCTGGCCCGAGGGCTCCAAGGGGAGATCCTTCTGACCAGTGAAGAAGGCGTGGGCACCGTGACCACCCTCTACCTGCCGGCCGCCCCCGTGGCGCTGACGGCGACGCCCAGGCCCAGGTCATCGCTACGGCCGCAGCCTGGGCCTGCGGAGGGACCCCTGCCCCCGGCGCCCATCGCCGATGACCGGGACCTGCCCGACTCTCCCCGGGGCAGCATCCTCATCATCGAAGACGACCTGGTGTTCGCTGAAGTCCTGCTGGAGATGGTCCGGGGACGCGGCTTCAGGGGCCTGGTAGCCGGCGACGGCCCCAGCGGCCTGGCCCTGGCCCTGGCCCGCCAGCCCAGCGCTATCCTCCTGGACGTGATGCTCCCGGGCCTGGACGGCTGGGAGGTGATGGGCCGGCTGGGAGATGACCCGCGCACCCGGCACATCCCGGTGCATTTCCTCTCCTGTCTTGAAGGCCGGCAGAAGGCCATGGCCATGGGCGCCATCGGCTACGTCACCAAGCCCGCCACCAGCGAGCAGCTGGACGAAGTCCTGGGCGCCATCGAGAAGGCTGTCATCCACAGGGCCAGGAAGTTGCTGATCGTGGAGGACGACCCAGGCGAAGCGAGCAGCCTGGTGGCCCTGCTCCAGGACCGTGAGATCGACGTCCAGGTGGCCGGCACCGGCGCCGAGGCCATCCGCCTGCTTACGGCGGAGAAGTTCGACTGCATTGTCCTGGACCTCGGCCTGACCGACATGTCCGGGTTCGACCTGCTCACCCACCTGCAGAAACTGGACGAGCCGCAGCGGGTCCCGGTGATCATCCATTCCGGGCGGAGCCTCTCCCGGGAGGACGAGAACCGGCTCCAGCACTACGCCGAAAGCATCATCATCAAGGGTGCCAAGAGCCCCGAGCGGCTGCTCAACGAAGTCACCCTGTTCCTGCACGTGATGGAAACCAGCCTGCTCCCGGAGAAGCAGCACATGATCCGCTCGGCCATGGGCGGCGATGCCTCGTTCGAGGGCCGGAAAGTGCTCATCGCCGACGACGACATGCGCAACCTGTTTTCCCTTTCCAGCCTGCTGGCGGATCGGAAGATGACCGTGCTGGAGGCTGAGAACGGCCGGGAGGCCCTGGCCCAGCTGGAGCAGAACCCCGATACCAACCTGGTGCTCATGGACATCATGATGCCGGAGATGGACGGCTACGAGGCGATCCGGGCGATCCGCAAGGACCGGCGCTTCACCCAGCTGCCGATCATCGCCCTCACCGCCAAGGCCATGAAGGGCGACCGGGAAGCTTGCCTCAATGCCGGCGCCAGCGACTACATCGCCAAGCCCATCGACCAGGACCGGCTGCTGTCGCTGCTGCGGGTCTGGCTCTACTTGCCCGCCTGAGGGTCCCATGACCGAGGAGGAGGTCCAGGCCGTCGAGATCCGGCTCCTGCTGGAGGGGATCTTCAGGGTCTACGGCTACGATTTTCGGGACTACGCCGAGGCCTCCCTGGCCCGCCGCCTGCGCAAGTGGCTGGCTGGGTCGGGGTTCAACGGCTTCGCCGAGGCCCAGGGGCGCCTGCTGCGCGACCCGGACGCGTTCCGCGGACTGCTCGGGGGGATCACCGTGAACGTCACCGAGATGTTCCGCGACCCGGCCTTCTTCTGTTGCCTGCGGGAGGAGGTGGCGCCCCATCTTCGCACCTATCCGTTCGTGAAGGTCTGGATCGCCGGCTGCGCCACCGGCGAGGAGGCGTACTCCCTGGCCATCCTGCTGGAGGAGGAGGGGCTGGGGGAGCGCTGCCGGATCTATGCCACCGACGTCGACCAGCAGGTGCTGGCCAGCGCCGAGAAGGGCATCTACCCGCTGCGGGAGATGCAGCGGTTCACCCGCAACTACCAGCGCGGCGGCGGCAAGGCCGCCTTCTCCGACTACTACACCGCCCGCTACGACTACGCCCTGCTGCGGCCGGACCTGCGCCGGCGGATCCTTTTCGCCGCGCACAACCTGGCCGGGGACGGCGATTTCGGCGAGATGCACCTGGTCCTGTGCCGGAACGTGATGATCTATTTCAAGCCGCCGCTCAAGGAGCGTGCGCTGGGGCTGTTCCATGCCTGCCTCCTGCCCGGGGGGTTCCTCTGCCTGGGGATCAAGGAGACCCTTCACGGGCACGCCATCGCTTCCCACTACGAGGAACTCGCCCCGCGCCTGCGGGTCTACCGGAGGCGCTATGCCTAGGCCCGCGCTCCGTGCCGTGGCGCTGGGGGTCTCCACCGGAGGGCTGGACGTCCTCAAGCAGCTCCTGGGAGCTCTGCCGGCGTCCTTCCCGGTGCCCATCCTGGTGGTCCAGCACCTGAGCCCCGACGGGGAGAGCGCCCTGGCCTCCCTGTTGAACGACCAGTGCGCCCTACTGGTGAAAGAGGCCGATCCGGACGAACAGCCCCTGCCCGGTTCCGTATACCTGGCCCCAGCCAATTACCATCTGCAGGTGGAGCCGGACGGCCGGCTCAGCCTTTCCACCGAGGCTCCGGTCAACTTCGCCCGCCCCTCGGTGGACGTGCTGTTCGACACCGCCGCGTCCGCTCACGGCCCCGCGCTGGCCGGCGTCGTCCTGACCGGGGCCGGTTCGGATGGGAGTTGGGGGCTCAGGCGCATCAAGGAACATGGGGGCATCGCCATCGTCCAAGATCCCGGGGACGCGGTATGCCCCGCTATGCCCCGCGCCGCCATCTCGGCAGTCGAGCCGGACCATGTGGTTGCCCTGGCTGATCTGCCTGGGCTCCTGGTCAGGCTAACAAGCCCTGTTCACCCGAGGCCGTGAAGGAGCGGCAGGGTAACTCTGTCCAGGCCCAGCCCGACGAGGTCATTGAAGCTCCCAGAGCTCTTGATGAGCAGGTTGTGGTCCCGCTTCGAATTAAAGTGCGGATCCAGGTGGAGCAGGTCCACGGACTCGTCAGGTTTCTGTTGCAAAGTTGGCGACTGGCCGGAGTTGCCCCCTCCCAAACCACAATCAGGCAATTTCTAGTAAAAGGGCCTCGACGAAGCTGGCGAGGGCCTTTCCGTTCCTCCGTTTCACTTGCTCGACCTAGCCTTTCCGGATCATTGACATCGGTTCGTGGCCTTGGAGCGTTCGTCTGGCCGTGTCGAATCTCTTGAAGCCCAGACCTGGCCGCACCAGGCGTTTGATTCGGCGATGGTCTCGCCCGATCAGGTTGTTGAGGGCCCGACCCGTTTTCAATTGGGCTATCGGGCTGAGATGCCCACTTTTCTTGAGCAATTCCAGGGCAACTGGGTACGACGGATTTCGGTCCACGACGAGGGTTTCTGGGGAATCGTTGTGGTGGATAGGAAAACCAAAGGGCCAAGTGGATAGGCATCGAGGAACCGGCGGATCACCCGTGGTTGGTGGATAGGCGGGGGCCTCCTGGAAGGTCCTGGACGGGCCGCCCGGGGCGGTCCTGGGGCGCCTGGCGGCGGACGGCGCGCGCCGGATCTACCTGGATGTGGGGCGACCATCAGCGGGTTCCTGGTGGCCGGGCTCGTGGATCGGCTGATCCTGACCCGGGTGCCGGTCCTGCTGGGCGGCGGCATCCCCCTGTTCGGGCCCCTTCCCGGGGAGGTGCGGCTGGAGCACGTGGCGGCCCGGTGCTTTCCCGACGGGCTGGTGCAGAGCGAATACCGCCGGCCCGGCGGGGCGGTGACCAGAAGCCGGCCGCCGGCCGGGAATGCGGCCGGATCCCCGTTCGCCCGGTATTGCGCATCTTGTGTGGGAACTCAAATTTAATGGTGTCATCGTTTTGGTAATCGGTTGGGCCTGGCTGTCCCGTCGGGGGGTGCCCATGAAGTTTTCCGGTTGGTCAAGGACCGCCTTCGGGGTTGTCCTCGCCCTGGGGCTCTGGACCGCGGCAGCGCCAGCGCCGGCCCCGCCCCGGACGGTGTGCGTGGCCCAGGTCAAGGGCACCATCTGGCCGACCACCGCCAGCTACCTGGCCCGGGCCCTGGGCGAGGCCGCGGGCCGGCGCGCCCAGTGCCTGGTGATCCAGCTGGACACCCCGGGCGGGCTGCTGGATTCCACCAAGGAGATCATCCAGAGCTTCCTGCGCGCCCAGGTGCCGACCGTGGTCTACGTGGCGCCCGCGGGGGCCTGGGCCAGCAGCGCCGGCTGCTTCATCACCATGGCCGCGGACGTGGCGGCCATGGCGCCCGGCACCAGCATCGGCGCGGCCCACCCGGTGCAGGCGGGCGGCGCCGGGAAGATGGATGACACCATGAAGCAGAAGCTGGAGAACTTTACCTCCAGCTACATCGAGGCCATCGCCACCAAGCGCCACCGCAACGCCGAATGGGCCAAGGCCTCGGTGCTGGAGAGCGCCTCCATCACCGAAGAACAGGCCCTGGCGCGCAACGTGATCGACTACGTGGCCAGGGACCTCCCGGACCTGCTGCGCCAGATGGACGGCCGGGTGGTGAACGGGGTGCCGCTGCAGACCGCCGGGGCCACGGTGGAGGAACTGCCCATGACCGTGCGGGACCAGTTGCTCATGGGCATCGCCCATCCCCAGGTGATGCTGGTGCTGATGCTGGTCGTGATGTACGGAGTGATCGGCGAACTCACCAGCCCCGGGGCGATCCTGCCCGGGGTGGCCGGGGTGCTATCCCTGGTGCTGCTGCTGTACCTGGCCTCCATCCTGCCCATGAACGTCACCGGGCTGGTCCTGGTGGCGGTGGCGATCGGTCTGTTCATCATCGACGTGTTCGCCCCCACCCACGGGGTGCTCACCGGCGGCGGGGTGATCGCGTTCTTCCTGGGCACCTTCATGCTGTTCGACCGCAGCGAGCCGTTCATGCGCCTGTCCCTGGCCTGGTTGGTGCCGGCCACGGTGATCACGTCGCTGTTCTTCATCTTCGTGGTCGGCGCCGGGGTCCGCGCCATGCGCCAGCCGGCCCGCACCGTGGCGGGGGCCCTGGTGGGCCGGACGGTGGTCGCCGTGGAGCGGATCGACGCGGACGGCGGGCGGGTGTTCCTGGAAGGGGAGTACCGGCGGGCGGTGAGCCGGGAGCCGGTGCCGGCCGGGACCCGGGCGGCGATCGTAGGACGGGACGGGCTGACCCTGCAGGTCAAGCCGGCTGAGCCGACCAAGGAGGAACCGACATGAGCGAACTGCTGCTGCACCTGGGGCCCTGGCTCTTGATCCTGGTGATCCTGGCGGCCATCGTCCTGCCCCAGGCGGCGAGGATCCTGCGCGAGTACGAGCGGGGGGTGATCTTCCGCTGGGGAAAACTCAAGGGCGCCAAGGGGCCCGGGCTGATCTTCCTGATCCCGTTCATCGACCGCATGGTGCGCATGGACCTGCGGGTGGTGACCATCGACGTGCCCCGGCAGGATGTCATGACCCGAGACAACGTCCCGGCCACGGTGGACGCGGTGGTGTACTTCCGGGTGGTGGACCCGGAGGCGGCGGTGGTGAAGGTGGAGAACTTCCTCAAGGCCTCCTCGCTGGTGGCGCAGACCACCCTGCGCAGCGTGCTGGGCCAGTCGGACCTGGACGAGCTGCTGGCCCAACGGGAGAAGATCAACCTCCAGCTCCAGGCCATCATCGACCGCCAGACCGAGCCCTGGGGGGTGAAGGTGAGCATGGTGGAAGTGCGCGACGTGGTGCTGCCGAACGGCATGAAGCGGGCCATGGCCAAGCAGGCCGAGGCCGAGCGGGAACGCCGAGCCAAGGTGGTAAACGCCGAGGGCGAGTTCCAGGCGGCGGGAAAGATGGTCCAGGCCGCGGCCATGATCGCCGAACAGCCGATTGCCTTACAATTGCGCTTCCTACAGACCATGGTGGAGATCGCCAGCGAGCACAACACGACGTCCTTCATCCCGCTGCCCTCGGAACTGTTCGGGCCATTCATCAAAAAGATGGGCTGACCGGGGGAACGTCCCGGAAGTTGTTTATCGGGGCATGTTGAATCCAGTTGGACGCGGAGTCGCTGGCACGCCTCGCTATTCGGATATCAAAGCGGAGATCTCCGAGGCTGCTTTGGCCGGAACCTGGGTTGGCATCGGCTCGACCCTGGCCGAGCAGCTGATCCGCCAGGGCTGCCCTCCGGAACTGGTTTTGATCAATCGAATCGCCTTGTCCTTCGCCAAAACCTCATCGGAGCCTAGCTTTGGGGGGTGTCCTTCGCCAATACCCCCTCAAGGCCTTTCTTGAGGTGACCTTGGCTCATTCCAGGCATGCTTTGGATGACCGCGCATGAGGAATCGGCCATTTCCTCAGGCCGTCGCGGTGGCTTGCGGCTCCTTGAAAACCCAAAACGATCTGCAGTTCCCCAGGAAAGGTAAAGGTCCGTACCACCGCCAGGACCATTCCGCGCCTCCTTTCAGGGCCTATGCCACCTTTCGCCAGGCGCAGCGATGATGAAGGCCGCCGCAGAATGGCAGACCCTCGATGACGGCAGGACCCTCCGGTCTCGTTTCAATGGGTCTTCCTCGGGGACTGTCCTTCCCGAGCCCAAGATGGGTCCGGTCGTGGTGGTAATACCGCAGGAATTCCGTGATCAGCCGGCGGAGATGGTTCTCGTCCAAAGCGATCACGTGGTCCAGAAGGCAGCTTCGGAGGGTGCCGTTCATCCGCTCCACCGTTCCGTTTTGCCAGGGCGAACGAAAAGCGGTGATCTTCCCCTCGATCCCGAAGGCGGCCAGGAACGGTTTCAGGCTGGTGAAGATTGAATCGCGGTCGTGAATGAGGACTCGGATGGTTGTATCGAAAGGGAAGGCCTCCCGGAGTTGTTGGCGAAGCCATTCGGCTGTGGGGTGGGCGGTGACGTTGAAATGCCGGATAATCCGGTGTCCATGGTCCAGGAGGACAAGGGTGTAGAGGGGCCGGAAGTTCCAGGTGGGAACCACCAGGAAGTCCATGGCGGCGAGGACATCGCGATGGTTCCTGAGGAAGATGCGCCAGGTCTGGCGGCTTTGTTCGAGGTTTTCCCCAATGGGCCCGCGCTTTGGCATGAAGCGGGAGACGGTCCGTTCGGATAGATCAAATCCAAGCTTCAGGAGTTCGCCATAGATGCGGGGCGCACCCCAACCCGGATTCTCCACGGCCATGCGCCGGATGAGGGTTCGAATTTCGGTGGCTATCCCGGGCCGGCCGCCAGAATTCCGGCTTCGCCATCGCCAGAAACTGCGGAATCCAGCTCGATGCCAAGCCAGGATGGTGCCAGGTTTCACAAGAATGCAGGCTTCCCTCCAGCGTGGCCAGACACGAGATAGGAGGATCCAGAAGGCCCGGTGACGGGCGAGAAGGAAGGGACGCCGGTTTCGACGTTGGAGTACGGCCAGCTGCTGGCGAAGCGCCAGGTTCTCCAGGATCAGATCGGATAGGCCATAGCCGGTGATGAGCAGGCGCAAGAGGGTTCCGGTCCAGGGGAGCAGCCAATGCATCTTTCCAGGTTCCCATGATTGAAATGATTCGACTTCATGGTTTTGGCGAACGACAGCCTTCTTGGACCAGGCCCCGATCGTGCTGGTGTCCGCGAAGATGGTCCACTAGGCTTATGCCGCCAAGTCCGCCAAAAGGTGTTTAGCCACGGATCTAAATCGCCCTTCATCGCTGTAGGTCCTGGCGATCAGCATGGCGCCTTCAAGGGTGCCGAGCAGGACCCGAGCGCGTTCGCGCGGTGAATCCCTGAAGGTGATCTCCTGGGCCTGGCGCCCTTCCTGGAGCACCTTGGCCAGCCAGTGTTCGTTGGCATCGAAGAACAGCCGCAGTTCCTCCTGCATCGCCGGCGGCAAGGTGGCATACTCCGCCGCGAACATGCCGCAAAGGCACATGCGGTCGAGGCGCATGACCTGGTGGTACAGGGCGACGTAGCGATGCAGCTTCCTGGGGGCACTGCCTCCCCGGTGGTCAATCGCCCCCAGCTCCACGCCGAAATTGGCCCGGTAGCGCTCGATGAGCGCTCGCCCGAGCTCGGCCTTGGTCGGGAAGTGATAGTGCAGGCTGGCCTTGGTGACGCCCAGCTGCCCCGCAATGTCGGCGTAGCTGAAGCCGTTGAATCCGCATGTCTGGGCGAGCTTCTCCGCGGTGTCGAGAATCCTCTCCGCGGCTTCGGTCCGGTGGGGTTCAGGCATGGTCTGGGGCCTCCAAAATATGGTGCGGCACCCTTGACTTTAACTTACTAGTAAGTAAATTGCAAGCCGGGCGAACACACCCAAAAACTGGCGCCCAGAAATGTGATTGCCTCGTGGGGGCGGTCAGGCGTCTGGGGTATGCCCTGCCTGAGGAGGCCCCCATGGCTAGTGTCCAGCAGATGACCGAGCACAAATCATTTTCCAAGCCCGACGAGATCCGCAATTTCCCCAACGGCAGGGCCGAGATCCTTCGGGTCGGCGGGGCCGAAGTGGGCCGCCTGGTCTTCCAGCCGGGTTGGCGCTGGTCCAAGGATGTGAAGCCCATCGCCAAGACATCCAGTTGCGAGGCGCCCCATTTCCAGTACCACGTTTCCGGGCAGTTGGCCATCCGCATGGACGACGGTTCCGAGTTCATCGCCAAAGAGGGAGACATCACCTCCCTTCCCAGCGGGCATGACGCCTGGGTCGTGGGCAATGAGCCGGTCGTGGTCGTCGACTGGTACGGCGCGACCCACTACGCCAAGGGGTTGTGACCGGTCCCGGCGGTAGACAGGCTGAAGCCGTCAACTAGCGCATCCCAGAAACGCACCTCTTGGAGGTTTCCCATGTACGTCTGTCAGTGGCATCTGGATATCGTTTTCGGTAAGCAGGGCGATGCAGTCAAGGTCTTGAATGCCTGGGCCGCGGAGATGATGGTCTCGTCAGAATTTCGCCGGTCCAAAACCCATCGTCTGCTCTGTGGCCACGTGGGACCTTCGGCATCCCATCTCGTCCACGAGTACGTGTTCGAAGCCCTCGCCGACTTCGAGGCTGCCCTGCAGGGGATGGCACAGCCGCAGTTCAAGCCCTTCCCCGAAGCCCTCGCCCCCATCATCGTGCCTGGCTCCCAGCACTGGGAGATCTTCCGGACGTTGGCCTGAAGACCCTGGGCAAGAATCATGGTTCCTGGGCGAGGTCCAGGCGCTTCTCAATTCGGGGAGGTCTGTAATCCGCAATGGTGTGAACGTGGACGATCTCATGGCCACGATTGAAGCCATCAAGGCCAAGCCTTCCCTGGCGAAGTTCGTCTTCCGCTCAAATTCCAGGTGGATCAGCCGAGCCCACACTCAGAGCACGTTTGATTCCCTGTACGGCGCGGGAGAAGAGCACAAGCGCACCACCCCGCTGTTCCTGGAGGGCGATGAGCCCGCCGCCCTGCTGGGCACGGACTTGGCACCCAATGCCGCCGAGGCGGCGCTCCACGCCCTGAGTTGTTGCATGAATGTCACTTATGCTTACAACGCGGCGGCTATGGGCATCGACATCAAGTCCCTGAGCTTCGAAATGGAGACCGACTCGGACCTGCTGGGGTTCCTGGAGCTGGACCCGAAGGTTCGCCCGGGCCTGTCTCCGATCCGGATCAAGGTGAACCTCGACTGCAACGGCACCCCCGACCAGGTGCGGGAACTCCACGCCAAAGTGAGCCGGACCTCGCCCCTGATGGACACTTTCCGGAATCCGGTGGATATTCAGGTCCGGACCAATTGATTAATATCTAGCCAGGACCAGGCCTTCCCCAAGACGACCCAGTCGCTCAGGGGGGTTTGGTTATTCCTGGGAAACGGCGATAGGTATTCCCTGAGAACGAAGGAGCCTCCAGGACGCGTCGAATGCTTCTGGATGTGCAGTGGGCTGGGCAGCGGGCTGGTCGAAACGCTTACATGGCTTCCTAGGGGATTGCTAGCCAGCCATGCCATCAGCAACGAAACTGACCCGAAGCATGGCGCCAATCAGCTGGTGAGGTAATGCTCAAGTTGGCCAACAATGAAGGATTGTTCAGAAATTGCCTCCTTAACCAGGTCGCCAATGGAGAGGAGTCCCACCACGGTACCGTCCTCCCCAATAACCGGAAGATGACGGATGCGGCGCTCGGTCATGATGGCCATGCATTCCTCGACGGTCTGTGAGAGCTTCACGGAGGTGACCTTGGCAGTCATAACCTCCCTCACCTGAGTGGTCATGGAGGTTCTGGTCTTCCCCCAAATATGGAGACTGCTGGAAAAATTAACCCCTGGGCGCGCTGATCCCCGGGTCATTCCGGATCGGAGGCTGAACGGGTTGCGGAATAGATTTTGACATACAACCAGGGCTCCGGTTGTAATGTTTCTATGCATAGAAACACCTTGGACCGCCTAGGCGAATTGTCCCTGATGCTCCACCAGGCCCCGGACTCGGCCCTGGTAGAGCGGTTCCTACGTGAATTGCTGACCCCGTCAGAGATCGAAGAGATCAGTTTTCGCTGGGAGCTGGTCCAGCGCCTGAACCAGGGGCAGAGCCAGCGCTCCATTGCCGCGGAACTAGGGCTCAGTTTGTGCAAGATCACCCGCGGCTCCCGGATCCTGAAGCGGCCCGACTCGGCCGTGCGCGCCATGCTGGCGCAGAAGGCCGCGCGCCCGGCCGAACCGTCCCCGTCCTCAACCTGAACACCCGGAGGCTCAGCCCATGTCCATCCGATCCATCCTGGCCGACCACGACATCCCCCGCCAGTGGTACAACCTTGCCGCGGACCTGCCGCACGCGCCCCTGCCGCCCCTGGGTCCCGACGGCAAGCCGGTGGACCCCCAGGCCCTGGCCGCGGTGTTCCCCATGAACCTGATCGAACAGGAGATGAGCCAGGAGCGCTGGATCGCCATTCCTGACGAGGTGCTGGAGATCATGCTGCGCTACCGGCCCACTCCCCTGCACCGGGCCCGGGCGCTGGAGGCGGCCCTGGGCACCCCGGCCAGGATCTACTACAAGAACGAGAGCGTCAGCCCCACCGGCAGCCACAAGGTGAACACCGCCGTGGCCCAGGCCTACTACAACAAGGCCGCTGGGATCAGGCGCGTCACCTCGGAAACCGGGGCCGGCCAGTGGGGTAGTTCCATCGCATTCGCCTGTAGTCAGTTCGGCTTGACCTGCAAGGTCTTCATGGTGAAGATCAGCTTCCAGCAGAAGCCTTTCCGCAAGATCATGATGAACACCTTCGGCGGCAATTGCGTGGCCAGCCCCAGCCATGAGACCGCGGTCGGCCGGGCCATCCTGGCCGAGGATCCCGAGAGCACAGGCTCTCTCGGCATCGCCATCAGCGAGGCGGTGGAGGCCGCGGTCACCGACCCCACCGGCGGGACCCGCTACACCCTGGGCAGCGTCCTGAACCACGTGCTGCTGCACCAGACCATCATTGGCCTGGAGGCCAAGAAGCAGCTGGCTGCCTTGGGCGAGCGCAAGGTCGACCAGGTCATCGCCTGCGTGGGCGGCGGTAGCAACTTCGCCGGCATCGCCTTCCCCTTCGTCCAGGACAAGATCAACGGCGCTGACATCGATTTCGTCGCTGTGGAACCCGCATCCTGCCCCACCCTGACCCGCGGGTCCTACGTCTACGACCATGGCGACGTGGCCCGGATGACCCCGCTGCTGGCCATGCACAGCCTGGGCCACACCTTCATGCCCCCCGGCATCCACGCCGGCGGCTTGCGCTACCACGGGATGGCGCCGCTGGTGAGCCAAACCGTGGTGGAGGGCCTGACCCGCGCCGTGTCCCTGCAACAGCTGGAGTGCTTCGAAGCGGCGCTGCTGTTCGCCCGCACCGAGGGCATCATCCCGGCGCCGGAATCCAGCCACGCCATCGCCCAGGCCATCCGCGAAGCCAAGCAGGCCGGGGAAGAGGGCAAGGAACGGGTGATTCTGTTCAACCTGAGCGGTCACGGCCTCATGGACTTGGCCGGCTACAGCGCCTACATGGAAGGCCAGTTGGCCAACCACGAGCTGTCCCAGGCCGACCTGGCCAAGGGGCTGGTCTGCCTGGAAGGCCTGCCCAGGCCCGTGCAGCCGGTCACGATCTGATGCAGTGAAGGGGCAAGCCAGAGGCCGGCGGCTGACCGGTCTACTCGGCGGTCCCCGCCGGCGTGAGCCTGCACGTGTCTAATGGCCTGGGTAGCGTTCGCACCGGTAAAACTGTTCAGCGTCCTTGGACGGGGTGTCCTACGGGCATTCGCTCAAAGGCCTCTGGAACCTTACGACATTCAGATTGTGATGAGGGATCCAGGTTTCCCTGATCTTCCTTGAACAGGGAATTATAATTCCCTGTTCGCAGGAGTAGGGAATTCAGTCCTGAGCCAACGGATGAGGCAACATCCATCGGGCTCGGCGAAGGGATCGGAGCAGTGGTGTAGGTCGGAGTTGGGCGGAAACCGAATATTTCCCTGAAAAATTCCCTGTTTCAGGGAATCTCAGAGGCAGCAGGGTTTGTAGGTTCCACTGCACTACCAATCGGTGCGATGAACAAAGCCTTGAACTTCAACAGTTCGAGGCTTTTTTATAGGCTTGGGAGGGGGTCATTCCACCCCGTCGCCATCGTTCACCAGGACCCGGAAAAGCCGCCGATCCAAACCATGCTTCTTCATGCGGTAGCTCAGCCGCTGCCTGGAAACGCCCAGCAGCGCGGCCGCCCGGGAGAGGTTGCCCCGGGTTTCAGTGAGCGCCTTCTCAAGGGTCCGCTGCTCCACTTCCGACTGGATGGTGCGCAGGGAGCCTCCCGGGATGGCGGAGGACGTGGCGCCGGCCGGCTCGTGATGGGGCGTCCGCTCCGGGACGGACGGGATCCCCTCCGGAACCGCCGGGGCCTCCCGGCCCGGCCCGGCCTTTTCCCACCCGGCCCGGGAGGCCCGAGCCAGGTAGTGGGGCAGGTGGGCAAGCTGGATGGTGGCCGTGTCCCCGACGATGTTCATGGCGCCCTCGATGATATGCTCCAGTTCCCGCACATTGCCGGGCCAGGGGTAGGCCTCGAACACCTCCTCCACCGCCGGCGCGACCCCCTCCACGTGGCGCCCGAACTCCTGGTTGTACTTGTTGATGAATTGGCGCGTGAAGATGGGGATGTCGCTGCGCCGCTCCTTCAGGGCGGGAATGTGCAGCAGGACGACGCCCAGCCGGTAGAAGAGGTCCAGCCGGAGCCTCTGGCCCTCGATGGCCAGGTGCGGATCCTCGTTCACGGAACTCAGGAGCTTCACATCAACCTCGCGCTCTTCCAGCGACCCGACCCGGCGCACCCGGCTCTCCTGCACCACGCGGAGCAGCTTGGCCTGGAGACCAAGGGCCATGGAATTCACTTCGTCCAGGTACAGAGTCCCCCCATGGGCCTTCTCGAAGAGCCCAGCTTTGTCCGCCGCCCCGGTGAAGGCTCCGCGGACCGTCCCGAACAGGAGCCCCTCCAGGAGGTTCTCGGGGATCGCAGCGCAGTTGAGCCCCACGTAGATCTGGTCCTTCCTCGGGCTGTAGTTGTGGATGGACTGGGCGAAGAGTTCCTTCCCGGTCCCCGTGTCGCCGTGGATCATCACCCGGGATGGCGTGAGCGCGGCCATCTTGGCGGTGCGGATGCTGTCCAGGAACACGGGCGACTCGCCGATGATGTCCTGGAAGGTGAACCGCGTTCCGTTCCGGTTGGGGTGGGACCGGGTGCTGTCCACCAGCGAGCAGATGGAGGTGATGGTCTCCTCCATCAGGTTGTAGCCCCGCACGAAGGAGATGGAACCCACCAGGCCGTCCGCGGTCCGGAGGGGGAAGATGCTGTTGATCGTATTGGCGATCCTGCCGGCCCGGCTGCGGTAGGCCAGGTACTTGTTGACGACCGGACGCCCGGTGCGGAGGCACTTCCAGATGAGGCTGTTCTCCTCGGTGACCTCCCAGATCTCCTCGAGGGGCCTGCCGATGGCGGTCTCCGGGGCGATGCCGTCGATCTTAACCTGGGCGTCGTTGAGGAACATGATGGTGCCCTCGGCATCGGTGATCGCCACCCCTTCGTCCAGGTCGCGGAGGATGTCGAGATAGTTGATGGCCGAATTGAGGAAGGTTTCTGGGTCCACCCCGACGCCTCATAAAAAAATTTAATTATAGACAAACTGCAAAATCTTTTGATTTATAGCGAAATTGAACTTGATTGTAACAATATTTTGCCTTATTTTGCAAATTATTTTGCAATTTCTGTTCATCACCTGGAAGGCTGAACCTGCAAGCCCGCCCAAGCCTGCTCGTAAAAATTGATATTTAAGGATGATATCGAAAACATCAAAAATCCTTGACCGGTTCTGCGTCGGTGGCACGGGTGTTGCTCTGTTCGGGCTCCAAGCCCCTACAACCCGGAGTCAGCCATGCCCAGGAGACCTTCCCCCGCCGCGTCGCCGCCTGGTCCCCGAAGGGAGACCTGATGGCCTTCCGCCACCCAGGATGACGTTCCCCGCCGATCCGTCCGCCCCTCGGGACCGCCCCGGGCGACGGCACGTCTCGTCCAGACCATGAAACCATACTCTCCATGAAAGGTTCGATTCATGCCAGCTTCCAGAACCACTGCGCCCATCCTGAAAAAGAACCTCTTCCGTTTGTTCCTGCTGACCTTTTCCGGGTCCATCATCTACGGATTGCCTTATTTCCGGCTTTATTACTACGACACGTACCAGGCCACCTACCAGCTGACCAACGTGCAGATCGGAGCCCTGGGCAGCGCCTACGGATTGTGCGGGCTGTTCTCCTACCTGCTGGGTGGTGTCCTGGCCGACAAGTTCAAGGCGAAAAACCTCATCGTCTTCTCGCTCATCACCACCGGTCTCGGCGGCCTGCTGCACCTGGTCTATCCCACCTACCTGGGCATCCTCGTGGTGTACGGGATCTGGGGGGTCACCTCCCTGCTGACCTTCTGGCCGGCCTTGATCAAGGAGATCCGGATGCAGGGCAACGCCGATGAGCAGGGCCGCGCCTACGGGATCTTCGAAGGGGGCCGGGGGGTCGTCAACGCGGTGCACCTGGCGCTGGCCACGCTGGTGTTCGGCCTGCTGCTGCACAAGGTCAACGGCGCGGCGGGCATCCGTGGCGTCATCATCCTCTACTCGGCGCTGACCTTCGCCGCTGGCATCCTGGTCTTCTTCACGATCACGGAGACCGAGGGCGGACCCCAGGAGTCCAGGAAGTTCCGTTGGGCCGAACTGGTCCAGGTGGTCAAGATGCCCGCTGTGTGGCTGGTGACGTTCCTGCTCTGCGCCTCCTACACCTTCAACATGTCCTTCTACTACTTCACCCCCTACGCGACCAAGGTGTTCGGCGCCACCGCTGTCCTCGGCGCGGTGCTGACCGTCCTGGCCCAGTACTGCCGGCCGGTGGCCGCGACCACGGCGGGCTTCCTGGGCGACCGGTTCGGCAAGTCCCGACTCCTGATGGGCGGATTCTCGGTCATGGCGCTCGGCACGCTGGCCGTGATCCTGATCCCGACGACGGCCGTCATGGTCCCCGCCCTGATCGTCGCCTGCGTCGTCATCTACCTGGCGATGTACTCCAACTACGGGCTGTTCTATGCCCTTCTGGAGGAGGGCAAGGTCCCGATGGAAGTCTCCGGTTTGGCGATCGGGCTCATCTCCACCATCGGCTACATTCCGGAAGTGCTCTGTCCTGCCATCGCCGGCAAGCTGTTCGACAAATATCCGGGCGCGGCGGGCTTCAGGATCTACTTCAGCGGCATGGTCTGCGTCGGCCTGGTGGGCGCAGTCCTGGCCTACGCTTGGCTGAGGAAGTACGGAACCAGGCGGGTCTCCAGCGTCAGTTTGCCCGCAGCCGGTCTGGATCCCGTTGAACCCTAGGAGTGTGACTATGTATTATTCGGCCCCGCGTCGGCGTCCAGACCCGTGCCTATCGTGCGCAAGGCCCGCAGGAGGTAGTGGGTCTACCTTCAAGGGCCTTGCACACGAGAGGCGCGGGTCTGGGCGCCGACCCTCCGGGCTGGTGGCAGCGGGCCCAGCCATGCTGCGTCAGGCTCCTCGGAGGTATAACCTATACCCCCTTCGTCGCCTTCCTTGCCTGGCTAGGCCCGGTGCCACCAGCGCGGGGCCGAATAATACATAGTCACACTCCTAGCCCCATCTGAGAGGATTTCTGCCATGGCAGCCATTGAAGTCATCCCGAAACGGATCATCACCCAGTTTCCCTTCACGGTCCAGAAGATCGAGCACCTGTGGATTCCCCTCCGCGATGGCACCCGGCTCGCAGCGCGCATGTGGATGCCCGCCGGAGCCGACCAGAAGCCGGTCCCGGCCATCCTCGAGTACATCCCCTACCGCAAGCGGGACGGGACCCGGATGCGCGACGAGCCCATGCACGGCTTCTTCTCCGGACACGGCTACGCGGTGGTCCGGGTGGACATGCGCGGCTCCGGCGAATCGGACGGCCTGATGGCCGACGAGTACCTGCTCCAGGAACAGGACGACGCCCTGGAGGTCATCGACTGGATCAGCCGCCAGAAGTGGTGCACGGGTTCCGTGGGCATGATGGGCAAATCCTGGGGAGGCTTCAATTCGCTCCAGGTCGCGGCCCGCCGTCCGCCCGCGCTGAAGGCCATCATCACCGTCGGGTTCACCGACGATCGATACAACGACGACATCCACTACAAGGGGGGCTGCCTGCTCAACGACAACCTCTGGTGGGGGGCGATCATGCTCGCCTACCAGGTCCGGCCCGGAGATCCCGCCCTGCTGGGGAAGGCCTGGCGGGAAAGCTGGCTCCACCGCCTGCAGAACATGCCGTTCTGGCCGGAACTGTGGATGCGCCATCCGGTTCGCGACGCCTACTGGCGCCACGGATCGGTCTGCGAGGACTGGCCAGCCATCCAGGTCCCGGTGCTGGCCTTCGACGGCTGGGCCGATTCCTATACCAACCCGGTGCTGCACCTGATGGAGCACCTGAAGGTCCCCCGCCGTGCCATCATCGGCCCCTGGGTGCATGCCTATCCTCACGACGGCACCCCGGCCCCGGCCATCGGGTTCCTCCAGGAGGGCGTGCGCTGGTGGGACCATTGGCTCAAGGGGATCGAGAACGGCGTGATGGACGGCCCCATGGTCCAGGCCTGGATGGAGGACAGCCAGAAACCCTCCCCGGTGCGCCCGGTCAGCGCGGGCCGGTGGATCCCGGCCAAGGCCTGGCCCTGCGAGGGAATCCGTCCCACCCCCTGGTACCTGGCCTACGGCCACCTCGACAGCCGGCCCCAGCCTGCCGCCGCCGCGGTCAGGCTGTGCACCCCCCAGAACCACGGCCTGCTGGCCGGGGAATGGATGGGGGCGGGGGTGCCCGGGGAGTCCCCGGCGGACCAGCGCATCGATGACGGTCAGGCCATGGTGTTCGACGGCGACCCGCTGAAGGAGCCGCTGGAGATCTTCGGCTACCCGCAACTGGAGGTGGAACTCTCCAGCGACAAGCCGGCGGCCATGATCTTCGCCCAGTTGTCCGACGTGGCTCCGGACGGCTCGGTGCAACGGATCAGCTACGGTCTGCTCAACCTGACCCACGCCCAAGGGCACGACAAGGTGGTCCCGCTGGTTCCCGGCAAGCCGGTCCGGGCGTCGGTGAAACTGGACGTCATCGCCCACCGGTTCGCGGCCGGCCATCGAGTCAGGCTCTCCCTCGCCACGACCTTCTGGCCCATGTTCTGGCCCATGCCCGAGGAGGCCACCCTCACCCTTGCCCTGGACACGGCCCGGCTGGTCCTGCCCGTGCGGACCGGCGGCGGCGAGACCGACGGGCCCATCAAGGAGCCGCAAAGCGCCCCCCTGACCCCCCACACGGTCCTCACCCCGGGCCGGGTGGACCGCTCGGTGAAGTACGACATCGTGACCGACACTTGGACCTGCGTGACCGACGGGGTGGGCGGCGTGTTCGGGGAAGGCATCTACCGGTTCGACGAGATCGACACCACAGTGGAGCACAACCTGCGCCGTGAATTGACCCTGCGCAACGGAGATCCCCTGTCCGCCCGGTACGACCTCTACCAGACCATGAAGATCGGCCGGGAGGGCTGGAAGATCGACGCGGAGATCACCGTGTCCCTGCGCGGGGACGCGACCCACTTCATCCTCACCGGGGAGATGGACGTCAAGGAGAACGATACCCCCGCGTTCCGCAAGACATGGAATGAGCGGATCCCGCGCCAGGGGCTCTAGGAGACCGTCTTCGTAATCATCCGTGTCCCGACCCATCGCCCTGTTCGTGGATGTCAGTTCGCTGGCGCGAACTGGCATCCACGGGAGGGATGTTGACCTGGATTCTGGGCCCCTGTTCCACCCTCGAGAGGGGGATTGAATTGGGGCCTGATTGGCTCCGCCAGCCGCCTCGTTTCAGCTTGTCCCGCATGCCCGCGATCAGGCTTCCCGGCTTGCCGTTCATGGCATGCACCGCAGCCTCGGAACCATGCTTCTGGCGCCCGGTCGCGATGTAGGCCCTGATGTGCCGGGTTGGCGGTGAGATCCAGCCAGCAAGGAAAACCTTTACCCCGGATGGGCCGCTTCCGATCCTGTCGTCCTGAGCCTGCCGCCAAACCGGCGAGGCGCTGAGAACTCCGGAATCCGAGCTGGTCGGCGCAGGAGAGAGCCGCCTCCGTAATCAGCGTCGGCGCGCATCCTCCACCGATCCCTCCCACTTGAAGCGCGCCGCTGCAGCCATAGGCCGTTGAGGAGTGCCCAGTGTCTCAGCCCTCATCACAACTCATCGAAGAGAGGTTGCGGCGGCACAGGCCAAAGGTTCCCCGATGATTCCCCCCGTCGCCGCCGACCCCGTCGGCGGCGACGAACCACGGGCGCCTTGGGGGGACCCGGACCTGTAACTTGGACAGCCCCCTAGGTTCAATCGGCCAGGGCGAAAACCACCTTCTCGTTGCGGAAGCGGTCCTTGACCAGGAACTTCACGGTGGCCACGGTCCGGTCCGGATTGAATTCCAGGGTGTAGTGCTTGTCCTTCTCCAGGGAGCCGGGAACGACGTCCACCTTCTTGATCCGGTCCAGGCCGGCCTCGGCGGCGGTAAGGGTGATGCTGTCCTCGGAACGGAGGTCCGCGGACTTGTTGAAGTCCTCGTCCTTCCAGTTCACGCCGGCCCGGTCCCGGGAGAACACCGGCACCACGATGACGCCCTGCTGCACCAGCTCCTTGCGCGCCCCCACCAGGTAGTGGACCGAGTTCAGCATGGCCTGCTGGGTGGCGTTGGCCGCGGTCAGGTCGGCCAGGTCCTTGGTCAGCTTGGTTTTCTCCGTGCGCAGGGCATCGATGTCGACCGTGAGCTTCTGGGCCTCGTCGGTCAGGTTGGCGACCTGGGTTTGGAGCTCCTGGGCCTTCTGGTTGGCGGTGTCCCGCTCGCCTTCGATCTGGGCGCGGTCCTGGGCCTGGAGGTCGGTCGGCGACATGTCGGCCTTGCCCTGGGCGACCCAGGTGCCATAGACCCCGTTGCTGTAGAAGTGGTAGACCTCGAACCCGGGTTCTATCTTGTCCAGGATCAGGACCTTGCTGATCAACAGCTTGGCCTTGTCCTCGTTCACGCCCCGCTTCCTCAGGTAGCGCAGGGCCATTCCGTAATGGCTGTCGTCGGCCTTGGCGATCTCGGGCCTGGGCAGCACGGCGCGCAACTGGGCGATCTTCTGGTTGAGGGTCTTGATCTCCTTGTCCTTGTCCAGGACCTCCTGGAGCAGCGCCTGGTAGGAGCTGTTCTTCTCCTCCTTGATCCGGGCCTCCAGGGCCTTCCTCTGGTCATCGGTGAGCTGCAGGGTGTCGGGGTTGGGAGCGACATTGTTGACGCCGGCTTCGGCGAGCTTGCGGGTCTCCTCGGCGCCCTTCGCGCTGGCCTGCTGGTTGAGCTTCTCCATCTCCGCGGCCTTCTGGGCCATCTCCTTGACTTCCTTGTTCTCGCCGGTCCGGTTGCAGGCCGGCGCAACCAGCAGGATGGACACGGTCAAGGCGCTCAGAAAGTTTCGATTATTAATGTTAATGAACACGATCACCTCCGAATGTTGGCAAACGATGACATCACTGGGACCCCAGCATAGGGATACCCAGGGGCGGTCGCAAGGAACTTATTCGGTCTGGTCGAATTTATTGCACAGCATCATTACAACAATTTCATGTTGCAGATCAGCGCGGTTGTCGACAGACCGGGTTTTTTTATCGGACCTGTATGAATGAGCTGGAAAGATGGCGCTACTCTGCGGATACTCCAGGCTTTTGACCCGGTCCGGGCGCTCCGGCGCTCCCGTTCGCCGTCGATGCCCGGCGCAAGGAGCCCCCGGTGAGGGGCCTGGGCGCCGCGGCCGCACCCCCGGAAGAGGTGAACGCCATCCGCAGTTGCAAATGGGCGTAGCATTTGGCCAAACCCTGGCTGACTTGAGACCGGAGTGCCCTTTCGGCCCGCTGACCGGGCCCAACCCTTGCAAGGAGAAAAATTATGAAATTCACATGGTGGAAGGTCGCGGGTCCCTTCCTGCTCTGGCTGGTGATCACCCTCGTCCCCGTGCCCGGAGGTCTGACGCCCGCGGCATGGCATTATTTCGCCCTGTTCGCGGCGATGATCCTGGCCCTCATCCTGGAACCCATCCCGGCGGCGGCCATCGGCGTGATCGGCATCGCGGTCGCCGGGGTGATGCGCTACGTGGACCCGGATCCGGCCAAGTCCATCACCTGGGCCCTGACAGGGTTCTCCGACCGCACCGTGTGGCTGATCTTCGGCGCGTTCGTGTTCTCCATCGGCTATGCCAAGAGCGGCCTGGGGCGCCGGGTGGCGCTCCAGCTGGTGCGGCTCCTGGGCGGCAGGACCCTGGGGCTGGGCTATGCCATCATGCTGGCCGACCTGGTGCTGGCGCCCGGCACCCCCTCGAACACCGCCCGCAGCGGCGGAACCATTTTCCCCGTGATCCGCAACATCCCCGGCCTCTACGGGTCCGCCCCCGGCGCCACGGCCCGGAAGATCGGCTCCTACATCATGTGGGTGGCCTTCGCCACCACCTGCATCACCAGCTCCATGTTCGTCACCTCCCTGGCGCCCAACGCCGCGGCCCTGGCCATCGTCAAGCAGACGGCCAAACTGGACATCACCTGGACCCAGTGGTTCATGGGCTTTCTCCCGATGGGCCTGCCCCTGCTGCTCCTGCTGCCGCTCCTGGTCTACTGGATCTATCCCCCCGAAATCAAGGCGAGCAAGGAAGTCCCCGCCTGGGCCGGGAACGAGCTGGCGAAGATGGGGGCGGTGAAGGTCCAGGAGATCGTCATGGCCTGCCTGGTGGTCCTGGCGGTGTTCCTCTGGATCGTCGGCTCCAACAAGAGCCTCAGCCTCCCCATCCTCGGAAGCAATTTCATCGACGCGACCGGGGTCGTGCTGGTGGTCATCGCCGGGATGATCGTGTTCAAGGTCGTCGAATGGGACGACATCCTGGGCAACAAGGGAGCCTGGAATGTGCTGGTGTGGTTCGCCACCCTGGTGGCCATGGCCGATGGCCTGAACAAGGTTGGGTTCGTCACCTGGGTGGCCAAGTTCGTGGGCGCCAGCCTCACGGGGATCCGCCCGATCGCGGTCATGGCGATCCTGGTGGCGTTCTTCTTCCTGATCCACTACATGTTCGCCAGCCTCGCCGCCCATACCGCCGCCGTGCTGCCGGTGGTCCTCGCTTCGGGCATGGCCGTCCCCGGCCTGCCGGTCAAAGCCTTCGCCATGATGCTCTGCTTCTCCCTGGGCATCATGGGGGTCATCACCCCGTACGCCACCGGCCCCGCCCCGGTCTACTACGCGGGCGGCTTCATCTCGCGCAAGGCCTTCTGGGGCCTGGGCCTGGTGTTCGGCCTGATCTTCCTCGCGGTCCTGCTCCTCATCGGCCTTCCGCACCTGACCTAGCAACCACTTATTATTTACCGGGAACGAGTCCTGCCCGAGCGATCAGCATCGCCCGGGCCGCGGCCACCGTCTCCCTGGTCGGCCCAGGTGACGGAGAAGACGTCAATAGGATATGATCCGGGACTTAGCCGTGCCCGTCAGCCAGGTCCTTTGATCAAGGGGTATCCATGTATAACAACATCGTATTCGGCATGGCCGGTTCGGGTGGGGACGGCATCGTCTCGGCCGGCGATTCGCTGCTCCAGGCCGCCGCGGCGGAAGGCTACCACGGGGTCATGACCAAGAGCTTCGGCTCCCAGATCCGCGGCGGCGAGTCCTCCTGCCGGGTGCGCATCAGCACCACGCCGGTCCTGAATCCGGGGGGCAACCTGGATGTGGCCGTGGCCCTGAACTGGGAGGACTTCCTCAAGTTCGGAGCCGAGCTGCCGGTCAGCGGCAACACCGTGGTGATCTACGAAGCCGCCACCAACATTCCCGAGCACGCGATCCCCCTCGTGGGGGTGACCCCGCTGCAGGTGGTGGCGGTGCCCATCGCCGCCATGGCCAAGGCCACCGCCGGCACTGAGCGGGCCAAGAACACCGTGGTGCTGGGGCTCATCGCCGGCTGGTTCGGCATCGGCGCCGTGGCGGTGATGAAGGGCATCCGCAAGAGGCTGGCCAGGAAGGGCGAGGAGCTGGTGGAAGCCAACCAGCGCGCCTTCGACGCGGGCCAGACCTTCGCCCTGGAACACCCGCTCAAGGCCAGCATGGCCATCGCCCCCGCCGCCTCCAAGGGCACGGTCAAGCTCATCACCGACGGCAACGAGATGTGCGCCGCCGCGGCGATCTTCGCCGGCTGCCAGTTCTTCGGCGGCTACCCCATCACGCCTTCCACCGAGATCATGCAGTTCCTCACCGACCACATCTGGAAGTACGGCGGCGCCGTGCTCCAGGCCGAGGACGAGATCGCCGGCATCGGCGCCGCCGTGGGCGCCTCCTTCGCCGGCAAGAAGGCCATGACCGCCACCAGCGGCCCCGGGCTCTCCCTGAAATGCGAGATGATGGGCCTGGCCAGCATCGCCGAACTGCCGCTGGTGATCGTGGACGTGCAGCGGGGCGGCCCCTCCACCGGCCTGCCCACCAAGACCGAGCAGTCCGACCTGTTCGCGGCCGCGTTCTCGGCCCACGGCGACGTGATCCGGCCGGTGCTGGCCCCCACTTCGGTGGCGGACACCTTCCGCACCACCATCGAAGCCTTCAACCTCGCCGAGCACTTCCAGACGCCGGTGATCATCCTGTCCGACCAGGAGATCGCTTCCGCGCAAGGAGACCCTGGACCCCATCGACACCGCCCAGTTCGAGATCACCGAGCGGCTCGTCCCCACCCAGACGGAGCTGCACGACTACAAGCGGTTCCGGCAGACCGAGAACCACATCAGCCCCATCAGCCATCCCGGCATGCTGGGCGGCACCTACCTGGCTTCCGGCATCGAGCACACGGAGAACGGCGCCCCCACCAACAGCGGCAGCGTCCACCAGCGCATGAACCAGAAGCGGACCCTGAAGTTCGAGCCCCTGAAGCAGCGCAAGGACCTGTTCGAGATCTCCGGCAACAACGACGCCCCCATCGCCATGGTGGCCTGGGGCAGCGTGGCCGGGGTGTGCCGCGAGGCCCTGGCCCTGGCCAAGGCGGAAGGCATCAACGTGAAGCTGATGGTGCCCTACCTGCTCTACCCGGTGGCCGAGAGCACCTACCTGGATTTCTTCGCCCCGGTGCAGAAGGGACTCATCATCGAGCAGTCCCACCTGGCCCAGTTCCACAAGCTGCTGCGCATGCACCTGGACCTGCCCAAGGGGGTGCGGTCCATGGCCCGCAGCGGCGCGAACCCGTTCCTGCCCGGCGATATCGTCGTGGCCCTGCACCATCTCCTCTCGGAACTGCAGCGCAGCCACGAGGGCAACCTCCAGCCCCAGGAGTGACGATGACCATGAACGCCAACAGTGCCGTCGAATACCAGCCCAAGGACTACAAGAGCAGCCTCAAGCCCATCTGGTGCCCCGGCTGCGGCGATTACGCCGTGGTGCAGGCCATCTACCGGGCCCTGGCGGCCGTCGGCCGGCCGCCCCACGAGATCGCCTTCGTCTCCGGCATCGGCTGTTCCAGCCGCATCCCCGGCTACACCACCGCCTACGGCTTCAACAGCGTGCACGGCCGGGCCCTGCCCATCGCCCAGGGCATCAAGATGGCCAACCCCGACCTGCTGGTGCTGGCGGCGGGCGGCGACGGGGACGGCTTCTCCATCGGCGGCGGGCACATCGCCCACACGATCCGCCGGAACATGGACATCGCCTACATCGTGATGGACAACCAGATCTATGGCCTGACCAAGGGGCAGCTCTCGCCCACCTCGCAGAAGGGGCGCATCACCAGCACCTCCGTCCACGGCAGCCTGGAGGAGCCGGTGAACCCGCTGCTCTACGTGCTGGCCTACGGCGCCGGCTTCGTCGCCCAGGCGGCGCCCACCGACCTGCCCGGCATGGCCTCGGTCATCGAAGAGGCGATCCGCTACCCGGGCTTCGCCTTCGTGAACATCCAGTCGCCCTGCGTCACGTACGGCGAAGAGGCCCAGCAGGTGAAGGGGCTCAAGGCCATCAGCGAGAACCTGGCGGACCTGGGGCATGACTCCGCGGACCGCCTGGCCGCCATGGACCTGGCCCAGCACTACGGCAGCAAACTCTACCTGGGGGTGTTCTACCGCAATCCCGAGCCGCCCCCGACCTACACCGACCTGGTGCAGGAGCGCCAGGCCCAGCTGGCCAAGGACGCGCTGCCCAGGGAACGCATCCTCGATCTTTTCATCAAAAAGTGATTGGGAGGCCCCATGCCCATCCGCGGCATTGATTTCAGCGCGCTGTCCCTGATGGACGCCCTCGACCTGGCCATCCTGGTGGAGAACGAGGCCCAGGAACGCTACGAAGAGTTCGCGGCCCAGATGGACCAGCACCGGACCCCCGAAGCCGCCAGCTTCTTCCGCTTCATGGCAGGGAACGAGGCCAAGCACGGCCGGGAGCTCGCCGCCCGCCGGGCCAGTCTGTTCCAGGGCGCACCCCGGGTGGTCACCCCGGCCATGATCTTCGACGTGGAGGCGCCGGACTACGACGCCGCCCGCGCCTTCATGAGCCAGCGCCGGGCCATGCAGGCCGCGCTGGCCTCGGAACGGAAGGCCCGGGCCTTTTTCGATGCGGTCCTGCCCGGGATCAAGGACCCCGAGGCCCACGCCCTGTTCCTGGAACTGCGGGAGGAGGAGACCCAGCACGAGTCCCTGGTGCAGGCGGAGCTGGACAAGCTGCCGCCGGACAGCGGATTCCAGGACGATGACTTCGTGGACGAACCAGCGGCCCAGTGATTTCCCGGTCGCCCATGGTCCCCGTCCGGAGCGCCGAAAGCGCCGCTGCCGAAAGGGCGAACAGCCTCACCCACGGGGTCGGCGCCGGACTGAGCGTCCTGTGCCTGGTCCTTCTGGCGGTCTCGGCCGCCTGGCACGGCACGGCCCGGGACATCCTGGGGGGCACGGTGTTCGGGCTGGCGCTGGTGGTCCTCTACACCATGTCCACCCTCTACCACGCCCTGAGCCATCCGCGCGCCAAACGGGTCTTCCACATCCTGGACCACTCGGCCATCTACCTGCTCATCGCCGGCACCTACACCCCGTTCTGCCTGAGCACCCTCCGGGGCGGCTGGGGCTGGAGCCTGTTCGGGATCGAATGGGGCCTGGCGGCGCTGGGGATGCTCTTCAAGGCCTTCACCACGGGGCGGTTCCCGGTGCTCTCCACCCTGGTCTACCTGGCCATGGGCTGGATGGCGGTGGTGGCCGCGCTGCCGTTGTACCGCGCGCTCCCGGCGGGGGGGCTGGCCTGGCTGCTGGCGGGGGGCGCCTGCTACAGCCTGGGGGTGGTGTTCTACGCCTGGCGCCGCCTGGCCTTCCACCATGCCATCTGGCACCTGTTCGTCCTGGCCGGCAGCCTGTGCCATGTGGTGGCGGTCCTGGGCTTCGTGATCCCCAGGGGGCATTGACCCAGGTCAGGCCTCTCCCGGTTCCAGGCTCCCCCTGGAGAAGGACAGCCCCAGCACCAGGAAGCCCAGCACGGCGTAGCCCAGGGCGAACTGGAACGGCACCGCCCGGGCCCATCCAGGGAGGTTCCAGGGCAGGTACATGGCGCCGTCCGGCAGGGCGGAATGGACCAGGCCGAAGAAGGCGAGGGCCGCGAGCAGGAACAGGTAGGCGGCGGTCCTCCGGAGGCGGCGGTCGATGAGCTCCGCCAGGAACGCCCCCCACAGCATGGCCGTGAGGATGAAGCCGTTGCCGAGGGCCACGGTCACGAGCATCTCCGGCAGGGTTGTCCCGGCGGCGTGCATCAGTTGCTGGAAATGGGCCGGGTCCACGATCCCGGGGGTGCCGAACTTGATGGCCAGCAGCCGGGCCAGGGTGGGGAAGAAGGCGAAAGCCACGGCCCAGGTGTGGCGGCGCGGGACCGCCTGGAAGGACTGCACGACGATGTCCAGGCCCACGAAGACCAGGATCGGCGCCAGCACGGCGCGCGGAATCAGCTCCACGAAGAACGACACGTAGCCGAGCATGCCCCCCAGGCCGATGAAGAGGCCCGTGAGCAGGGCGTACCCGCACCGGGCGCCCATGCGCTTGTACGCGGAATGCCCGATGTAGGGGGTGGTCTGGGCGACGCCTCCGCACAGGCCCGCCAGGATCGTCGCCAGGGCCTCCACCAGCAGGATGTCGCGGGTGCGGTAGTCGTCCCCCGCCACCCGCGCGCTCTCGGTCACGTTGATGCCGCCCGCCACCGTGAGCAGTCCGAACGGGATGGAGAGGGGCAGGTACCGGAGAGCCAGGCCCAGGCCATGCCGGAACAGCAGGCTGGGCACCGGAAGGCCGAAGTGCAGGTGCAGGGCAGGCAGAGCAGGGGCCCCCATGCCCACCAGCCCCAGGGGGCCGGCGGCGTAGTAGAGCCCGGTCCCCGCCAGCACCGAGACCAGCACTCCCGGCAGCCGCCAGGGCATCCGGATTCCCGCCACCAGGGAGCAGAACACCAGGCCCAGGGCCACCAGGCCCACCAGAGGCAGCTCGAAGATGTCCAGCAGCGGCAGGAAGCCCAGCAGCGCCACCCCCAGTCCGGCCAGGCTGCCCAGCAGGCCGGCTTGGGGCACCAGGCGCTGGACCGAGCTGCCCAGGAACGAACAGACGGTCTTGGCCAACCCCATGAGCACCATCGTGGCCATGCCCAGGTACCACGTCGCCAGGGCCGCCTCCCGTTCGGGGATCCCCTGGGCTTTCATGCCCAGGAACGCCGGGCCCAGGATCACCAGGGCGATCCCCAGGGTGGAGGGGGTGTCCAGGCCCAGGGGCATGGCCGTGATGTCCTTGCGGCCGGAGGCCCGGGCCAGGCGGCGGGCCATGGCCACGTAGGCCAGGTCCCCCGCCAGCACTCCGAACGCCGTGCCCGGGAACATGCGCTGGAACACGATGTCCGCCGGGTAGCCGAACCCGAACACCAGGATGCCCGCCAGGAACGAGAGCACCGAGAGGTTGTCGAACATCAGGCCGAAGAACCCGTTCAGGTCGCCGGGAACGAACCAGGCGTAGCGGTCCGGTGGGCGCATGGAAGCTCCGCGTCCCCTGCGGGCTCAGCGGCCGTCGGGTCCGGTGACGAAGGCGAAGCGTTCGAACCCGTAACGCCGTCGCCCCCCTTCCAGAAGGGTGTACGCCCCGGTGCCGTCCAGGACCTGCCGGGCCCCCCGGGCCACCTCCAGCAGGATTTCCTTCCCGATGGCCGGCTCGTTGTGGGCGGGCATGACCAGGTCTGTACTGGGGGAACAGCCCCACCAGGCGGTCATAGCTCCGGACCAGCAGCTCCAGGTCGCCTCCGGGCAGCCAGGTGTAGATCTGCCCGGTGTAGAAGAGGTCGCCCAGGAACAGCATCCGGGCCCCGGCATCCAGGAAGCACACCGAGTCGGGCGAGTGCCCGGGGGTATGCAGGACCTGGACCTCCCGGCCGCCCAGGTCCAGCACGTCCCCTTCCCGCAGCCAGGGGCCCACCGTGTAGGGGGGGATGCAGAAGGTCTCCGGGTCGAACAGGGCCGGCCAGGGCTTCCACACCAGGGGGCCGCTGATGTAGGTGCGGGCCTTCTCCCGGGAGTAGCCCAGCCGGGAGGCGCGCCGGGCGATGCCGGTGGCGTCGTCGAAGGCGGCCACCTGGTCGAACAGGTAGTTGGAGCCCACGTGGTCGATGTGGCAGTGGGTGTTCGCCACCCGGATGGGCAGGTCGGTGAGGGCGCGCACCTGGGCCCGCAGGTTGCCGATGCCGTTGCCGGTGTCGATGAGGAGCGCCTCCCGGGTTCCCAGCAGCAGGTAGCAGATGGACTCCTCGGTACTGGCCGTCTTCGTAGATGGCGAACGTGCCTGCGTCCAGGCGGTAGACCGAGAACCAGCCGTCGGAGCGCGGGTCCAGGGTCAGGTGGCGGTACGCGGGCCGGGGCAGGTTCCGGGTCCAGTCCGCCGGCTTGAGGGCGCCGGCCCCGTTGGCTTCGGTCATGACGGTTCTCCTAGGAGGGTGACAAGGTATTATCAGGCCCCTTGCAGCAGGGCGGTGAGGGTGCCGATGCGATCCAGGCGCTGCAGGTCCCGGATCAGGTCCAGGGCCGGACGGGCCTGGCCGGGCGGGATGGTCTCCGCCGCCAGGCCCAGGAACTTGGCCTCCAGGTCGGCGTCGGTCATGGGGTTCCTGGCGTCCCCGTAAGCGCATTCGATCCGGGCCTGGTCCTGGTCCCCGCCCGGGCCGGCGAGGCGCACCTGGGCGCCGACGATGGCCTGGCCGCTGAAGAGCGACTCCATCAGGGGGTCCTCCTCCAGGGCCACCTTCTTCATGAGGGCGCGCACCCCCGGGGACTCCAGCAGCAGCGGGTCGTGCCAGCGGGGCCCGGGCTCCAGGCCCAGGAGCACCATCGCCACGGCGTACGGCAGGCTGAACTGGGCGTCCACCAGGTTGCGGGGGGCGTAGTCCCCCAGGTCCTCCAGCACCTCCCTGGCCACCCCCACCCGGATCTCGCCCAGGTCGGCCGCGGCCCACCCGCGGCGGGCCAGGATCGCCCGCACCCCGTCCAGGGCCGCGTGGATCCAGCGGCAGCAGGGGTAGGGCTTGAAGTACAGGTCCAGGATCCTGAACTCCTCTCCCAGGCCGGCCACCAGCTGGTCCGGGGCGCAGCGGTCCGAACCGGCCATGCGGAAGAACCCTTTCTCCCCTTCGAAGATGGACCGGGGGCCCAGGAACCCCCCCTCGGCCAGCAGGGCCGCGTTGATGCCGCTCATGGACGGCCAGGCCACCATGTCCTTGGTCCAGGACAAGGGGCGGTCGTCCCAGTTGCAGCCCTTGGTGCTGGGCACCGGGGCGAAGGCGCCGCAGAGGCCCAGGGCGTGCACCATCCGTTCCGGGTCCAGGTCCAGCAGGTGGCCGGCGGCGGCCACCGCCCCGAACCCCTGGGTGGGCCCGTAGCCGGACACCAGGGCGCGGCGTTCCGGGGAGGCGCGCAGGGCCATGCCCACCCGGGCCACCACCTCGTAGCCGGCGATGACCGCCGACAGGACCCGGGCTCCGGAGGCCCCCACCGCTTCTCCCACCGCCAGGGCGGAGGCCACCACCGTGGGGCCGTAATGGCCCTGGCGGACGATGCCCCCGTCGAAATCCAGGGCGTTGGCGGCGATGCCGTTGAGGAACGCAGCCCGGTCCGGCGCGGCGCGCCAGCCCAGGCCCAGCACCGTGGCGCAGCCTCCGTCGCTCCAGCGCCGTGCCGCCCGGCTGGCGGTGGCCGCCAGGGGCGTACGGGCGCCCCCCAGGGCGCACCCCACCGTTTCCAGGATGCAGCGCTTGGCCTGGGCCACCGCGGCGGGCGGGCAGTGGTCCAGGTCCAGGCCGGCGGCGAAAGCGGCCAACTGGCGAGTTTCGGTCATGCAACCTCCTGGGCGCCAGGGGAAGGCCATCCGCTGGCGGGGAGCAAGCTGGTCATTCGTTAAAATTATCTAATGTTTACACAATAAGCTTCCAGGTCCATCCGTGACCAGCCCCGTCAAGGGACCGGGAACGGGTCCTGGCTGCCCCGGGCCAGCCGGATCAGGCGGTTGAAGGCCTGGTCCAGGGCCTTGGCCTTCCTCGGGTCCAGCAGGCCGCGAACCAGGTTCTTGGTGCCCCGGTAGGGCAGGTGGTTGTAGGTGAGGGTGGCGTCCTTGCCCCGGGTGCGCACCTTCAGGTCGTAGGTGTCGTAGCCCTCCGGGTGGTGGCAGGTGGCGCAGAAGATATCCACGTCCTTCAGGGGGATGACCAGGCCCTTGTCGGGTCCGCGGGAGAGGGTGACGCGCTTGCGGTAGGTGAAGGTGGCGCCATCCGCGGACAGGGAGAGTTCCCGCACGAAGTAGGTCCGGGTTTCCAGGGAGCGGATCTCCCGGTCGATGAAGGCGAAGGTCTCCTCCCGGGACTGGGCCCAGGCCAGGGCCGGACTGAGCAGGAGAAGGAGGAGGGTCTTGGGCGCCTTGCGCATGTCGGTCCTCCGGGGAGCGGTCCATGGCAATAATTTAATAATATGATCAACGTGATCGCAGGCAGTTTCCCGCGTTCATGATCATAAAATAAATTAAATATTAATCAAGATTGAGTGCCTATTCCGGTAGGTCCCTCTGGATCCATGGCCGCTGGCTCCTTGGTGGACAGAGGGTGATGGCGAAGGAGCGGAGGCCATCATTGGGGTGGCGGTCAAGGTGCGCTTCTCGGGTCTGGAAGTAGGGCTCCTTCTGAACATCCGAACCCGGCCCGGTAACGAGGGACTGAAGCGCGTGATCAGCACCGAGGTTTGATTTTTTTTCTCCGCGTCTCCGTCCCTCCGCGTCCTCTTTCCCAGCTTTTTCTGGGTTGGTGACGAAGCAGAAGACCCCAGCTCCCAGCCATTCCTCGAAGCGGCGATACGCCGAACTCGCGGTCGCCATGAATTGGATCCGGCGCCCCCGGCCGCCACGGAGCCGGTATCGGGGGCGACCATGGGCCCGCCATGAGGCCTTGGAATCGTTATGCTCCTTCCCCCCATACAGGCCTCGGCCGGAAAACGCACAGTCTGCCTGGCGAAAAGATGAATCGTATCTATAACTGTAGGCATCCAGCCACTACAGTCAGATAGGACCGTGGCTCCAGCTGCCCTGCTGGCCCTCAGGAACCATGGTCGCCATGCCCGATCCCCAGCCCCAGGAGGAAACCATGGACACCATGGAAAAGTACCGCAAATACGTGAACACGGCCTGCGTCAAGGCGGTGGAGCCGGTGGTGGCCGTCCAGGCCAAGGGCGCCAAGATCATCGATGAGAACGGCCGGACCTACACCGACCTGTTCGCCGGAATCTCGGTGGTGAACGCCGGCCACTGCAATCCGGAGGTGACGGCCGCGGCCAAGGCCCAGATGGACCGCCTGGTGCACGCCAACGCCTACACCTATCACATTCCGGTGGTGGCGGACCTGGCCGAGAAGCTGGCCCAGATCACGCCGGGCCGGCTGCAGAAGAGTTTCTTCGGCAGCGGCGGAGCCGAGGCCAACGAAGGCGGGATGCGCCTGGCCAAGCAGTTCACCAGGAAGCAGGAATTCATAGCCCTCCAGGGCAGCTTCCACGGGCGTTCCGTGGGGACCCTTTCCATCACCGGCAACTGCGGGCGCAAGCGGGCCGGGGGCCCCTACCTGCCTGGGTGCACGTTCCATCCGGCCCCCTACTGCTACCGCTGCCCGTACGCCATGGCCTACCCGGGCTGCGACCTGCACTGCGCCAAGGACCTGGAGCGGACCATCCAGTTCTGCACCGCCGACAACGTGGCGGCCTTCATCGCCGAAGGCGCCATGGGCGAAGGCGGCATCATCATTCCCCCCCGGGCTACTTCCAGGCGGCCAAGGAAGTCCTGGACCGGCACGGCATCCTCCTGTTCCTTGACGAGGTCCAGTCGGGCTTCGGCCGCACCGGCAAGTGGTTCGCCGTCCAGCACCACGCCGTGGAGCCGGACATCCTGACCATGGCCAAGGGCATCGCCGACGGCTTCCCCCTCTCCGCGGTCATCGCCCGGGAAGAGGTCGCCGATTCCTTCCGCCCCGGCGACCACCTCTCCACCTTCGGCGGCAACCCGGTGTCCTGCGCCGCCGCCCTGGCCAACATCGCCTACTTCGAGCGGGAGAGCCTGTGCGAACAGTCCGCCCGCAAGGGCGAGGCCCTGCTGGCCGCCTTGAAGGAGCTGCAGAGGACCCAGCCCCGCATCGGCGAGGTGCGCGGCCTGGGCCTGATGGTGGGCGTGGAGCTGGTGCGCGACGCCAACCGGGCCCCGGATCCCGAGGCGGCCGGCAAGGTGCGCGGGCTCATGCGCGAGAAGGGCTTCCTGCTGGGCGTGGGCGGCACCTACGGCAACGTCTTGCGCCTGCAGCCGCCGCTCGTCATCGAGGCCGAGGACCTCAAACTGGCCGTGACTGCTCTGGCGGAGTGCCTCAAGGCCCTCTAGCTGCCTACAGGTTCGGGTTCCCCCATTTCGCCCTGGTTCGCCCTGTTGGATCGCTGATCGCGATCCAGCAGGGCGTTGCGAAAGCTTCACCGGATGCTTCGGCATGGCTTGAAACGCACTCCAAACCTAGCGGTCGGCGCCAATCCCAAGGGCCCAGGCCCAACCCGAAGCGAGTCTTCCGGACCCTAGGCCGCCCCGGAGGGCCCGGAACAACAGCTTGTTCCCGGGGATCAACGAAGTGCAGGCGTGCCAACACCGCCCCCCATCCATCGCTGTAACCCCTCCGTCGGCGCCGGCTATGCCGGCGGCGGCGAACCCAGGGTGAAAGTCCGGGACACGTACGATCGGGTCCCGGGTCAGAACCGCAGGTCCCGCTCTCCGGCCTTGATGCGCGCCAGGTACTTTTCGGCGGCCTCCTTGGCCTTGGGGTTGGTGATGCTGGCAAGTTCCCTGTCGATCACGCCGGCGGCCAGTTCCCGCAGTTCCGGATCGCCGTAATCCTCCGCGTACTCCTGCAGGGTGATCAAAGCGTTCGGCTGGCAGACGTTGGCGATCTGGCCGGTCTTGGCCAGGCGCATGAACCGGTCGCCGGTGCGGCCCTCCCGGTAGCAGGCGGTGCAGTAGCTGGGGACGTACCCGCCCCGCAGCAGGTCCTTGAGGAACTCCGCCGGGGAGCGGTGGTCGGAGGGCTCGAACTGCGGCACGGACTCCGGCTCGCCCAGCTTGTGCTCGTGGGCATAGCCTCCGACCCCGGTGCAGGAGCCGGCGCTCACCTGGGAGATGCCCACGGCGATCAGCTCGTCCCGGTAGCCCACGGGCTCGCGCGTGGACAGCAGCATGCCGGTGTAGGGCACCGCCAGGCGCAGCACCGCCACGATCTTCTTGAAATCGTCGTCACCCACCAGGTAGGGGAAGTCCTTGGCCATCACTCCTGCGGCCGAGCGGATGCGGGGGACGGAGAGGGTGTGGGGGCCCACTCCCTTGGCGGCCTCCAGGTGCTCGGCGTGCATGAGCATTCCCACCGTGTCGTATCTCCAATCGTAGAGTCCGTACAGCACCCCCAGGCCCACGTCGTCGATGCCCCCCTCCATGGCCCGGTCATGGGCCTCGGTGTGGTACTCGTAGTTGCGCTTGGGGCCGCCCCGGTGCACTTCCAGGTAGGTGGGCTTGTGGTAGGTCTCCTGGAACAGCACGTAGGTGCCGATGCCGGCGTTCTTCAGGAGCTTGAAGTTCTCCACCGTGGTGGCGGCGATGTTGATGTTCACCCGCCGGATGGCACCGTTCTCGAACTTCAGGGAGTAGATGGTGCGGATGCAGTCGAGGATGTAGTCGATGGGGCAGTTCTTCGGGTCCTCCCCGGCCTCCAGGGCCAGGCGCTTGTGGCCCATGCGCTCCAGCACCCGCACTTCCGCCTCCAGCTGGGCGGGATCCAGCTTGCGCCGGGGAATGTCGTTGTCGTGGTTGTAGCCGCAGTAGGAACAGCGGTTGACGCAGAAGTCCGAAAGGTAGAGCGGCGCGAACATGACAATCCGCCGGCCGTAGATGTGTTCCTTGATCCGGCGCGCCAGGGCGAAGATCTCCCCCAGGATGGCAGGGTCCTGGACCTCCAGCAGCACGGCCGCCTCCCGGTGGGCGAGGCCGCCGTAGCGGGCCGCCTTCTCCAGGAGGGACCGCACCAGGTCCGGGTCGGCGGCCTTGGTCCGGGCTTCCGCCAGGGTCTCCAGGATCTCCTCGTGGTTGATGAAGGCCCCGGCTTCCGGGGATCTGGGATCATAGGTGGGCATGGTTTCCTCCATGGACGGCGGGGGCGGCATGGCTCTCCCGGGAGAGGGCGGACTTCACCGCGATGTTGGGCACCCTGCCCAGGCGTCCGGTGAGCGCGGCGAGCTCCTCGACGGTGCCGTCGACGATGAGCGAGATGACGGACAGGCCCCGTTCGCGATAGGGGATGCCCATGCGCCCGACGATGAGCGCGGCGAATTCGTGGAGGAGGGCGTTCACCTCGGTGGCGGCCGACAGGTCCTCCACGATGATCCCCACGACCCCCAGGCGCTTGGCCATTGCGAACCCCTCCGTCGACTTCTGGGCCTCTCCGAGAGCATTGGGGAGAGCGCAGCCTGACGGCGGAATTCTGCCTTGCGCTGCTTCCCGCTCAGGTGTGAGGCTTCGCGGTCAGAGCAATCCATTCTATGCCCCGCCGGAGGGGCTCCCCTGTGTCCACAGTCACATATGCTCGCCGGGACTTGAACATTACAATCGTCGGCAAATCCGGCGCCGGTGGCTTTACAACAGGCGGGGGAACAGAGGAAGGTGGAATGTCATGCACCTGACCAGCCTCACCCACAGGAAGCAGCTGTTCGAACTGGCCACCCGGTGGTTCGGCGATGCCCCCCGCCCCGAGGACGGCCGGTTCCTGACCCAGGCGTTCACCTTCGAGAACATCGTCACCAGCGAGACGGTCCGGGCCCTGTTCACCGCCATCAAGAACGCGGTGCACCCGGGACCGGTGCAGATGGTGCGCGTGCGGGCCAAGGACGAGCTCAGGGACACCATCGTGCGCTCCTGCACCAACCCCGGCCCCCGGGAGACGGAGCTGTTCCGGCAGTACCGCCAGCGGCCGGAGGAGTTCTTCCCCGGCACCCCTACGGACGTGATGGTGGCCTTGCGCAACGACGGCTCGATCCTGGGCATGGCCCGGGTCAAGCGCCTGCGCCGGATCGCCGAGAAGGGCTCCCGGAGGGTGGCCGACAAGCTGGCGGGGGCCATCAACGAGCGGGCCAACGCCATCGCCCTGCGCCGGGCCGAGAACTACGGCATCCCCCTGCGCCAGCTGCTCTCCAGCAAGACCGAGATGGCCGAGGACTTCGCCCAGGCGGAGCGGATCGTCTCCCGCACCTTCCAGGACGGGGTGCTGGTGTTCCAGCCCGAGGACCTGCGCATCGACGACGGCATCGGCTTCAAGTTCGTGGGCACCCCCGGGGAGCTGCACACCATCGAGGCGGCCATCCGCAGCCACCCGGCGGTGCTGGCGGTGCAGCGGGAGGAGCACCACGGCCTCTACAACGACATCAACCTGCTGGTGGACCTCGAGTTGCCGCCGCCGGAACGGATCATCGACCAGGAGCGGGGCCGGGACTGGGCCTGCCTGAGCGGCCGCGGCCTGGACCCCCAGGAACTGGCCCAGGGCTTCCCCGCCTACGTGCTGGAAGGGGAGCGCAGCTTCCGCGCCGAGGTGATCCTCACCACCCGAGCCGACCTGGTGGAAAGCGAATTCGGCAGCGCCATCCACGAGGCCAGGATCCTCGAGCAGCGCCAGGGCAGCTATTCCGGGCGGATCGCCAGCAACGCGTCGTTCCTCATCAGCTACATGCTCATGCTGGCCCTCTCCCCCACCATCGAGACCCCCGCCCACCTGCCGGTGAAGATGTGGGGCCGCTACCTGCAGGACGTCTACTCCGTGGCCATCTGGCAGCTCTTCGGCATCACCCTGGGCCGGGACCCGATGGATTTCCCGGCGCTGTGGACCACCGGCCTCATGCACGGAGAGGCCGCTATACTTGAGGATTCTCACCGCGCCGGGTGACGGGTCGACAAGGAGTTGCCATGGGAAGCGCCATGGAAAGCGCCAAGGAAAGCAGTTCAGGGGCAGGGTTCACCTGCGGCGAGCTGGCGGAGCGCCTGGGCGGGACCCTGCGCAACTGCCCGGGCGACCGGGTGATCCGGGAAGTGCGGGCGGTGGAGGAAGCCGGTCCGGAGGCCCTGAGCTTCCTGGCCAACCCCAAGTACCGCGCCAGGGCCGTCGAGAGCCGGGCCGGCGTGGTCCTGGTGGACCCCAAGGCCGACCTGGGGGACCGGCCCCAGCTGGTGATGGACAATCCCTACTGGGGCTTCGCCCAGGCCATCGGCTGGCTGCACCCGGAACCGGCGCCCGAGTGGTCGTCCGAGCCGGTCCACCCCACCGCCCAGGTGGGACCGGGCTGCCGGATCGCCCCCGGCGCCACCGTCGGCGCCCGCACGGTGGTCGGCGCCGGCGCCCGGATCCACCCGGGCGTGCACATCGCCGAGGACTGCGTGCTGGGGGAGGACTGCGAGCTGTTCCCAGGGGTGGTCCTGTACCGCCGCACCCTCCTGGGGCGGCGGGTGCGCATCCACGCCAACTCGGTGCTGGGGTCGGACGGCTACGGCTACGTGCCGGTGGCCGGCCGGCACGAGAAGATCCCCCAGGCCGGCTGGGTGGAGGTGGGCGACGACGTGGAGATCGGCGCCTGCACCACGGTGGACCGGGGCGTGCTGGGGCCCACCCGCATCCAGGCCGGGGCCAAGGTGGACAACCTGTGCCAGATCGCCCACAACGTGGACGTGGGCGAGCACTGCCTGATCGTGTCCCAGACCGGCATCTCCGGCAGCACCACCCTGGGCCACCACGTGACCCTCGCCGGCAAGGTGGGCACCGCCGGGCACCTCCACATCGGCAGCAACACCGTGGCCACGGGCAACACCATGATCGGCAAGGACGTCCCCGACGGCAGCATGATCTCCGGCTACCTGGCCCGGCCCCACCGCCAGTGGATGGAGTGCCAGGCCGCCCTGAACCGCCTGCCCGTCATCCTGAAGGCCCTGCGCCGGGGCGGGCAGGAGTAGCGATGCTGGAGCGGTTCATCTACGCGGACTGGGAGGCGCCGCCCGATGCCATGGGCTTCGAGATGGCCCTGGGCGAGGTCCTGGAGCGGATCCGGGAACTCCTGCCCGGGGTCCTCCAGGGGCGGGACGCGGCCCTGCGGGATCCGGCGGCCATGCCGGCGGCGTTCTGGGGCCAGTGCATGGAACTGTACCTGGTCACCCCGGCGCTGGTGAACGTGGCCCTGAACTACAAGATCTGCGTGGAGCAGGGGTTGCCGCTGCACCCCACCCACTATTTCGAGGTGAACGACCTGAACCGGTTCACCGAGACCTACCATCCGGCCATGGCCACCGAGGCCCATGGCCTGTTCCTGCATGCCATCCGGGCGGCCCGGGCGGTGTACGCCCTGGACCCGGAAGCGCCGGAGCTCCTGGCCCTTTTCCGCAAGGAGGTGCCCCTGATCCTCCAGGGGTTCATCTACGCCAGCACGAAGGACAAGTACACCTGGCGGGCCTCGGATCCGCGCAAGATCGCCAGCCTGGCCGACGATGTGCGCAAGGCCATGCAGCCGGCCGTCATCGTCGGCGCCGCCCACGGCTCGATCATTTCCGGGCTGGTGTTCGCCAACCTCATGGGCGCCCCCCTGTACTTCATCCGCTTCTCCATGTTCAAGCGCAACGACCAGGTGCCGATCGTGTCGCCCAAGGACATGGCCTTCCTGCAGGCGTACCGCGAAGGGCCGGCGCTGCTGTTCGACGAGGACGTGGCCAAGGGCACCACCCTGACCAAGTTCTCGGAGACCTTGCGGCCCCTGTTCAAGCAGTGCAATACGGCCAGCGTGCTGCGGCACTCCCTCTCGCCCTGCCGCCCCGACTTCACCGGCCACGCCTGGAATGATTGAGGAGATCCCCATGGGTGACCCCACGACGGGTCCGCTCGGCGCCATGGTCCCGGCCGATCACGCCCTGTTCTACCGCCGGGACGATCCCCATGATCCGCGCCTGGGGGAGCGGGTCCTGAGGGGACCGGGCGCCCTGGACGGGCCCCTGGGAACCGGGGCGGTGGCCCTGCTCGGCTGTCCCCAGGATGAAGGGGTGCGGCGCAACAAGGGCCGGCCGGGGGCGGCCCAGGCTCCGGCGGAGATCCGCCGGGCCCTGTACCGCTACCCGGTGTCCGCGGCCCACCAAGGGCTCCGCCTGGTGGACCTGGGCGACCTGCCGCCGGGGCCCACCCTGGAGGCCACCCACGCGGCCCTGCGCGCCGCGGTGCGGCACTGCCTGGGGCGGGCGGCCAAGGTGGTGGTGCTGGGCGGAGGCAACGACATCTCCTACCCGGACTGCTCCGCCCTGGCGCTGGAAGTGCCGGAACTGCTCGCTTTCAACATCGACCGGCACCTGGACCTGCGGGCCGACCCGGTGCCCAACAGCGGCACGCCCTACCGCCAGCTGCTGGAAGAGGGTTTCCTCAAGCCCGGGGGTTTCCATGAGGTGGGCATCAATTCCTTCGCCAACTCCCAGGCCTACCTCCAGTACGCCCAGGAGCGCGGGGTGGGGGTCCACCTCCTGGCGGAACTGCGGGAGCGGGGCGCAGGCGCCACCGTCCGGGCCCTGGCCGAGGCCAGCGGCGCCAAGGCCCTGTTCTTCGGCTTCGATCTGGACGTGGTGCACGCCGCCGAGGCCCCCGGGGTGAGCGACCCCAGCCCCATGGGGCTCACCGCCAAGGAAGTCTGCGAAATCGCCGACGTGGCGGCCCGGGACCCGCGCACCCGGATCCTGGAGATCAGCGAGGTGAACCCCGCCTTCGACCGGGACGGCATCACGGCCAAGCTGGCCGCGAACATCATCATGCGGGCCCTGGCGCAGGAGCGGTGAGGTCCCGGCCCCGGGTCCGGTTCGTGGCTGGCGGCAGGGTACAAGGGGATCGGCCAGCGCGATAGAGCTTGAAGATCAGATAATCCGAAATTCATTGGATTCTTCAATCCCATGAATCTAGTGCCTGGCCCATCGGAGCGCTCGCCCAGTCATGGTGAAATTGAGACGCTCTTTAAATTGAATTTATGGATGGACCACCCGGCACCGGCCGAAACCGCGTTTATTCAAGCATTTCTCGTTGCAAAAAAAAATTAATACTGAAGAAACATGATCAACAAAAGTCGTGCTTTTAATCACGATTAAGCCCCTTAATTCTTTTAAGGAGTTAAGATTAAATAGATCGATAAGTTCTAAATACTTTCGGCTGGTCCGGAAGTGATGGACGGCCATGGACGGAGAACCAATGCTTACGCAGGTTCCTTTCGGATCGGCTCGCCTTGCTGGCGCGGGCAGCCATGCCCGGGCCCGGCGGGCACCGGGCCGACGCGCACAGGCGGGCGCCGGGGAAGGCACCTAGATGCGCACGCGGATCGGTACCCGCCTGATCCTGGGGGCCGGCCTGGTGACGTCCCTGGTCATCGGCGTCATGTCCTTCATCACCATGCGCTCCCACGCGGACCAGCTGCTGTTCGAGCTGACCCAGAGCGCCAACCAGGTGAGCGCAACCATCAAGGGCGCCACCCACGACGACATGCTCGAGAACCGCCGGGAGGACCTGCACCGGCAGATCCGCAACATCGGGGAGCTCAAGCAGGACGGCATCCAGAAGGTCCGGCTGTTCAACAAGGAGGGCCGGATCATGTTCTCCTCCGAGCGGGAGGAGATCGGCACGGTCCTGGACGTGCGGGCCGAGGCCTGCACCATGTGCCATGCCGAGGGCAAGCCACTGGAACGCCTGGACATCCAGCAACGTGCCCGGATCTACCGGGCTCCGGACGGCTCCCGCATCCTGGGCATCATCAACCCCATCCCCAACGAGCCCTCATGCTGGACCGCCGATTGCCACGCCCATAGTCCCCAGCAGAAGGTGCTTGGCGTCCTGGACGTGAACCTGTCCATGGTCCAGGCCGACCGGCAGATCCGTTCCAGCCGGTCGGTGCTCCTGAGCCTGGCGGTGCTGGCGATCCTGGCCAGCAGCCTGATCATCTGGTGGCTCAACCGGCGCCTGGTGCTGCGCCCGGTGGCGGCCCTGGTGGAAGGCACCCGGCGGGTGGCGGAAGGGGACCTCACCACGGTCATCCCGGTGACGGCCAACCACGAGCTGGGGGACCTGGCCAAGGCCTTCAACGCCATGACCCAGAGCATGTCCGAGACCCAGCGCCAGCTCACCCAGGCCGACAAGCTGGCCTCCGTGGGCCGGCTCGCCGCCGGCATCGCCCACGAGATCAACAACCCGCTCACCGGCGTCCTCACCTATGCCTCCCTCCTGGCCAAGCGCTACGAAGGCGAGGGGCAGACCAGCGCGGACCTCGAGGTGATCGTGCGGGAGACCAAGCGCTGCCGGCAGATCATCCGGGAGCTCCTGGACTTCGCCCGGCCCACCCCGCCGGCGCGCAAGCCCACCGACATCAACGAAGTGGTCCGCCGGGCCCTGGCCGTGGTGGCCAACCAGCTCACCGAGAGCAAGGTGGGCCTGGACCTGTACCTGGATTCGGACCTGCCGGAGGCCAATGCCCAGGGCAACCAGATCCAGCAGGTGCTGGTGAACCTCCTGATCAACGCCGCGGACGCCATCGGCCCCGAGGGCGGGCGCATCCGGGTGGTCACCGGGGTGGCCCAGGTCATGCCGGTAGGCGAGGAGGCCATCCACTGGGACAGCGGCGCCAGGCCCATGGTGGAGATCCGGGTGGAGGACACCGGCTGCGGCATCGCCCCCGAGGAGCTCCCGCACATCTACGAGCCCTTCTTCACCAGCAAGGGCACCAAGGGCACCGGTCTGGGTCTGGCCGTCTCCTGGGGCATCATCGAGAGCCACGAAGGCACCATCGGCGTCCAGAGCGAACCGGGTCAAGGCACCCGGTTCACGGTCCGCCTGCCCTTGGCGCCCGGGGCCGCAGGCGGCCCTGGCCCGTCCCGTCCTTCCCAGCCTCTTTCATAGGAGATCTTCCATGACTGTCCTTCTCGTCATCTTCATGCTCCTCGCGTTCGTGGGCATCGACTACCTGGTCCGCCAGGGCACCCAGCGCATGCGCGCCAAACGCGAGCGCCAGGCCCGCGAGGCCATCCTGAACCAGGCCATCCGCCTGGAGTTCAACGACGAGGCCAAGAGCCTCAAGCGGGTCGAAGTGGACCGGCCCAAGGCCCGCATCCTCGCCGTGGACGACGAAGCGGTGGTGCTGGACTCGTTCCGGCGCATCCTGGTGCTGGAAGGCTACAGCATCGATACCGTCGAATCCGGACCTGAGGCCCTCAGCCTGGTCCAGCGCAACGACTACGATTTCGTCTTCACCGACCTGAAGATGCCCGGCATGGACGGGGTCGAGGTGGTGAAGGCGGTCAAGCACCTGCGTCCCGACGTGGACATGGTCGTCATCACCGGCTACGGCACCATCGAGACCGCGGTGGAGACCATGCAGCACGGCGCCAGCGAGTACGTGCAGAAGCCCTTCAGCGCCGACGAGCTGGCCGAGTTCGTGAACAAGCTCCTGATCAAGCGCCAGGCCCGCTTCGCGGCCCTGCGCCAGCCCACCGTGCGGGTGGTCTCCCCCAGCCAGGCGGAAGACACCTCGGTCAACGACTACTGCGTGCCCGGCGGCGCCTTCATCGCCCAGGGCCACACCTGGGCCCGCATCGAGCCCGACGGCCAGGTGCGCATCGGCATCGACGATTTCGCCAACAAGGCGCTGGGCGCCGTCGGCAACGTGAACCTGCCCAAGCCCGGCGCCGTGATGAGCGCCGGCGACCCGCTGTTCTCCTTCAAGCGCGGAACCGAGGAAGTGCGGCTCCAGGCCCCGGTGAGCGGCACCGTGCGGGAACTGAACGCCGGCCTGCTGGCGGAGCCCGAGCGGATCGCCCACAGCCCTTACAAGGATGGCTGGGTGTGCCGCCTCGAGCCCCGGGACCTGACCGGCGAACTGGGCCAGCTGCGCATCGGCAAGCCGGCCGTGGATTGGTTCAGCCAGGAAATCAGCAAGCTCCAGACCGAGAAGGCTGCCCAGGAGGATCCGGCCAAGGCGGTGCCCTGGGCCGTCCTGCAGGAGAAGTTCTTCGCCCGGGGCCTGGTCCGCCGCTGATCCCCGTAGCCCGACCCATTGGAGAGCCTGAACATGACAGCCGAGAAGAAAGCTCTGCTCATCGATATCGCCGTCTGTATCGGATGCAATGCTTGCCAGGACGGATGTAAGGCCGAAAACAAGCTGCCCGAAGGGGCGGAAAAGCTCCTGTCTCCCACCGCCTTCACGGCCCTGAGCGAGTACGACGGCAAGTTCGTGCGGCGCATGTGCCAGCACTGCGACGTGCCCACCTGCGTGTCGGTGTGCCCGGTGGGCGCCTTCACCAAGACCCCCGCCGGGCCGGTGCTCTACGACGCCGAGAAGTGCATCGGCTGCCGCTACTGCATGCAGGCCTGCCCGTTCCGGGTGCCCCGGTACGAATGGAAGAGCACCCGGCCCCGGGTCCAGAAGTGCACCTTCTGCTACCACCGCCTCGCCCAGGGCAAGCAGACCGCCTGCGCCGAGGCCTGCCCCACCGGCGCCACCAAGTTCGGCAGCCGGGACGACCTGCTGCTGGAGGCCTGGCGGCGCATCGACGCCGAGCCGGGCAAGTACGTGCGCAGGGTCTACGGGCAGAACGACGTGGGCGGGACCTCGATCCTGTACGTGAGCCCGGTGCCGTTCGAGCAGGTGGGCTTCGACGTCCACCTGAACCAGTCGCCCATGCCCCTCCTGACCGCCAAGGCCATGGACAAGGTCCCCAACGTGGTGACGGTGGGCGGCGTCATGCTGGCCGGCATCTGGTGGATCACCAAGCGGCGCGAAGAGGTGAGCCGGCACGAAAACCAGGATTCCAAGGACAGGGAGCATTAGATGAGCGTTTTCCGTTTTCCCCGCATCACCTTCTGGCGCGTGGTCGCGGCTCTGCTGATCGGGTCCGGCTTCATCTCAGCCGTGGCCCGGTTCGCCCTGGGCCTGGGGGCCACCACCCACCTCACCGACGAGTTCCCCTGGGGCCTCTGGATCGGCTTCGATTTCCTGGGCATCGGCCTGGCCGCGGCCGGGTTCACCATCGTCGCCGCGGTGCACCTGTTCCACGCCCATGACTACGAGCCCATCGTCCGTCCGGCCATCCTCACCGCCTTCATCGGCTACCTGCTGGTGGTGCTGGTGCTGGTGATCGACCTGGGCCGGCCGGACCACTTCTGGCACCCCCTGGTCATGTGGAACCCGCACTCGGTGATGTTCGAGATCACCTGGTGCGTCATCCTCTACACCACCGTGCTGTCCCTGGAGTTCGCCCCCATCGTCCTGGAGAAGTTCCAGCTGCACGCGCCCATCCGGTGGATCCACAGCTGCTCCCTGCCGTTCATGATCCTGGGGGTGGTGCTTTCGACCCTGCACCAGTCCTCCTTCGGCTCCCTCTACCTGATCGTGCCCAACCGGCTGCACCCCCTCTGGTACTCGCCGCTCCTGCCGATCCTGTTCTTCATCTCCTGCATCGCCTCGGGCCTCTCCATGATCATCCTGGAGACCCTCATCCTGTCCCGCGACGGGCGGCGCCTCCTGCCCGACTCCCTGCGCGGCAACCTGGCCAAGATCGTGGTGGTGGCGCTGAGCGTCTATCTGGTGGTGCGCTTCCAGGACATGGCCTCCCGGGGCGTGCTGCACCTGCTGGGGACCCTGGACTACCACAGCATCGCCTTCTACGCCGAAATCCTGGCGGGCTTCGTCGCCCCCCTGGTGCTGCTCCTGGTCCCGCGGGTGCGCGCCTCGCGCCGCGGCCTGTTCATCGCCACCCTGCTGGTGCTGGTGGGCTTCGCCACCAACCGCATGAACACCGCCATCACCGGCATGGAGGACTGGCCCAACCACACCTACTTCCCGGCCCTGCCCGAGACCCTGATCATGCTGGGGATCGCCGCCGTGGGCTTCAGCGCCTTCTACCTGATCGCCCGGTTCCTGCCCATCTTCCAGGAGACTCACGAGCGGCGGGACCAGGAGCTGGCCTGGGACGAGAACCTGACCACCGAGGGAGGATCCTAGAGGCTCCTAGCCGGCCGTAGCCGAGGGGGGCGATAATGCCCCCCGGAAGGAAACAGCCTGATGGACCTTGCACAGCCCCCGGAGGAACCCCACGACCTGGACCCGGAGGACTGGCCGGGCACTCGGGCCCAGGCGCACCGGATGCTGGACGACATCCTGGACTACGTCCAGAAGGTCCGGGAACGCCCGGTGTGGCGGCCGATTCCGCCGGCGGTGCGGGAGGCCATCCGCCAGCCCCTGCCCGCCGGGCCCAGCAGCCTCGAGGAGGTGCACCAGGAATTCCTGCGCCTGATCCTGCCTTACGCCACCGGCAACGCGCACCCGGGCTTCATGGGCTGGGTGCACGGCGGCGGCTCCGTGGCGGGGATGCTGGGGGAGATGCTGGCGGCCGGGCTCAACGCCAACCTGGGCGGGCGGGACCACATGCCCATCGAGGTGGAGCGCCAGATCCTGCGCTGGCTGGCGCCGGTGTTCGGGATGCCCGAGGGGGCGGGCGGCGTGTTCGTCACCGGGTCCTCCATGGCCAACTTCATGGCCATCCTGGTGGCCCGCACCGGCGCCCTGGGACCGGAGGTGCGCCGCCGGGGCCTGGTTGGGGGCCCGCGGTTGGCGGCCTACGCCTCCACCGCCGCCCACAGCTGCGTCCGGCGAGGCATGGAGATGTGCGGGCTGGGCAGCGACGCCCTGCGGGTGCTGCCGGTGGACCGGGCCGGGCGCATGGACCTGGGCGCCCTGGCCCAGGCGGTCGAGCAGGACCGGCGGGACGGGGCGCGCCCCTTCCTGGTGGTGGGCACGGCCGGCACCGTGGACACGGGCGCCATCGACCCCCTGGAGGGCCTGGCGGCGTTCGCCCGGGACCAGGGACTCTGGTTCCACGTGGACGGGGCCTACGGCGCCCTGGGCCTGTTCGCCCCGGCGCTGGCGCCGCGCCTGCAGGGCATCCGTCAGGCCGACTCCATCGCCATGGACTTCCACAAGTGGGGCCAGGTGCCGTACGACGCCGGCTACCTGCTGGTGCGGGACGGCGCCCTGCAGCAAGCCACCTTCGCCTCCCAGGCCGGGTACCTGCGCCGTGAGACCCGGGGCCTGGCCGGGGGATCCCCATGGCCCTGCGATTTCGGGCCCGACCTGTCCCGGGGCTTCCGGGCCCTGAAGACCTGGTTCACCTTGAAGGTGTACGGCACCGGCCGCCTGGGCGCGGTGATCGGGCATACCTGCGCCCTGGCCCGCTACCTGAAGGAGCGGGTGGAGGCCCGGCCTGAACTGGAGCTGATGGCTCCGGTGGACTTGAACATCGTCTGCTTCCGTCTGCGGGGCCCGGACCCGGACGCCCTGAACCGGCGGGTGGTGGCGGAACTGCACGAATCGGGCCTGGCGGCGCCGTCCACCACCGTCCTGGACGGCCACCTGGTGATCCGGGCGGCCATCGTCAACCACCGGACCCGGCGGGAGGACCTGGACACCTTGGTGCAGGCGGTACTCGACCGCGCCTGAATTTTGCTGAAATCGCATGAGTTGATAGAATTCCCTGTTCCCGGGAGACCGTGATGCCCAACCTTTCCGATCCTCTGCGGGTGCGCGGGCTGTACCTGCGCAACCGCCTGGTGATGGCGCCCACGGCCACCGGCCTGGCCCAGGACGCCGCCCCCAGCCCGGCCCAGATCCAGTGGTACCGGGACCATGCCCGGAGCGGGGTGGGGCTGGTGGTGGTGGAATCCTGCGCCGTGGACCCGGACGCCCGGATCATGGCCTTCAACCTGGGGCTGTGGGAGGACGCCCAGATCCCCGGCATGGCCTCCCTGGCCCGGGCCATCCAGGCCGAGGGGGTGCCCGCGGTGCTGCAGCTCGTCCACGGCGGGGCCCGCTCCCACCGGACGGACCTGGCCCAGGAGCGGGTGGGCGCGTCGGCGGTGGCGCTGCTTCCGGGGCCGGCGCCCCGGCCCATGACCGACGCGGAAGTCCTGGCGGCGGTGGAGGCTTTCGCCCAGGCGGCGCGCCGGGCCAGGGAGGCGGGGTTCGCCGGGGTGGAGATCCACGCCGCCCACTATTACCTGATCTCCCAGTTCCTGTCCCCGTATACCAACCGCCGCACGGACCGCTGGGGCGGAGACCGGGCCGGGCGGGCCGCCCTGGCCCTGGCCACGGCCCGGGCGGTGCGCCGGGCCGTGGGCCCGGACTGCCTCATCTCCTGCCGCCTGCACTCGGTGGAGCGTTTCGAAGGCGGCCTGGGCACCGAGGACGCCATCCACGCCGCCCAGGCCCTGGAGGCGGCCGGGGTGGACCTGCTGGACCTCTCGGGCATCGGCACCTCTTCCATGGGCGAATGGCAGGGGCAGCCCTACCTGATCACCAGTTCCCTGCTGCCCAAGGACGCGCCCGGGGGCGCCTTCGGTCCTTCCGCCGGCCGGATCCGCGCGGCCGTGGGCATCCCGGTCGTCACGGTGGGCAAGCTGAGCGAACCGGGGGCGGCCCAGGCGGTCCTGGACCAGGGCCAGGCGGACCTGGTGGCCCTGTCCCGGCCCCTGATCGCCGATCCCCTGGCTGCGAGCAAGCTGCTGGCGGGCCAGGACGACGCCATCATCCGCTGCAAGGAGTGCCTGTCCTGCTTCGCGGCGATCCGCAAGGGCCCGATCAAATGCTCGGTGAACCCGGCGGTGTGACCATGACCCCGGGCCCGGCTCCGGCCATCGTCGTCCTCACCGGCGCCGGCATCTCGGCGGAAAGCGGGCTGCGCACCTTCCGGGACGCCGACGGGCTGTGGGAGGATCACCGGGTGGAGGACGTGGCCACGCCTGAAGGCTTCCGGGCCGACCCGGCCCTGGTGCACGCCTTCTACAACCAGCGCCGGGCCCAGCTGGACACGGTCCGGCCCAACCCCGCCCACCTGGCCCTGGCCCGCCTCGAGCAGGGCTGGCCGGGCGAGTTCCTGCTGGTCACCCAGAACGTGGACGACCTGCACGAGCGGGCCGGAAGCCGGAACCTGGTCCACATGCACGGGGAACTGCGCAAGGTGCGCTGCCTGCACTGCGCCCGGGTGCTGACCTGGGCCCGGGACACGGCCGTGGCGACCCCGTGCCCCCATTGCGGCCGGACGGGTGGGCTGCGGCCCCATGTGGTCTGGTTCGGCGAAGTGCCCCTGGAAATGCCCCGCATCCAGGAGGCGCTGGAGCGGTGCGGGCGGTTCCTGGCGGTGGGAACCTCCGGCAACGTCTACCCGGCCGCGGGGTTCGTGGAACTCGCCGGGCCCCTGGCCCACACCGTGGAACTGAACCTGGAACCGTCCCTGGTCAGCCGCTGGTTCCGGGAGACCCGCCTGGGCCCCGCTTCGGTGACCGTGCCGGCCCTGGTGGACCAGTGGCTGGGAATGGCTCTCTAAGGCTAGCGAAGCAGGTCTGGAACCTGCTGGCGGCCCGCTGTCTGCAACTGACGGCATGGCCGCTGTGATCCTTTACACATAACAGTCGACATGTGATCTACAGTACAACCAGGGCTACCTGCCCGGGGCAATTTGGTCTTTCCGAATAGACTTTTTTGGTTGATAATTCACCAAACCATCTTCTCGTCCGGGGCGCCGCGAACCCCGGCTTGTCAACTTGCCTGTGTCTTTTCACACCGTGTCCAAGGTGGAGGCTCCGGAAAGCCGGTTCTCCCGCCTTGGACACGTTCTTTCCTCTTAACTGCAAGTTTCAGGAGACAACATGAAATCGTCTTTAGTGTCGGCCTTCATGGCCGTCGCCCTCGCCGGTACCTTCCTGGCCTGTGACAGCGGCAGCAAGACCTTCAACCTGGGCGGCGTCGGCCCGGTCACCGGCGAAGCGGCCACTTTCGGCGCGTCCACCCACAACGGCATCGACCTGGCCGTGGCCGAATGGAACGCCCAGGGCGGCGTGCTGGGCAAGCAGATCAAGCTGGCCTTCGCCGACGACAAGGGCGACCCCGCAGAGGCGGCCACCGTCTACACCAAGCTGCTCGAGCAGGACAAGGTCTCGGCCATCGTCGGCACGGTCATGTCCAAGTGCTCCCTGGCCGGCGCTCCCATCTGCCAGAACGCCAAGGTGCCCATGATCAGCCCCACCTCCACCAATCCCAAGGTGACCCAGGTGGGTGACTTCATCTTCCGCGCCTGCTTCATCGACCCGTTCCAGGGCACGGTGGGCGCCAAGTTCGCCTTCGACGAACTGAAGGCCAAGAAGGCCGCCTGCCTGTTCGACGTCGGCAACGACTACACCAAGGGCCTGTCCGAGTTCTTCAAGGCCAAGTTCACCGCCCTGGGCGGCGAGGTCACCGGCTTCGAAGGCCACGCCACCGGCACCACCGACTTCAAGGCCCAGCTCACCAAGATCCTGGCCACCAAGCCGGAAGTCCTCTACGTGTCCGACTACTACAACGATGCCGCCCTGGTCGCCAAGCAGGCCCGGGAACTGGGTTTCAAGGGCCCCCTGATCGGCGGCGACGGCTGGGACTCCCCCAAGCTGGTGGAAGTTGGCGGTTCGGCGGTGGAAGGCTGCTTCTTCACCAACCACTACGCCAAGGATGACACCCGCCCGGTGGTGCAGGACTTCGTGAAGAAGTACAAGGCGAAGTACAACGACGACCCGGACGCCCTGGCCTGCCTGGCCTATGACGCCACCAACCTGATGCTGGACGCGGTCAAGCGCGCCGGCAAGCCCGATGGTTCCGCCATCCGCGACGCCCTCAAGAACACCGACATGTCCGTGGTCTCCGGCCAGGTGAAGTTCGACGCCGACCGCAACCCGATCAAGTCCGCCGTCATCATCGAGATCAAGGGCGGCAAGCAGGTGTTCCGCGCCTCGGTCAACCCGTAACAGCCGGTTTTCCATCTGGGGGCGCCCAACCGGGCGCCCCCATTCCAAGAGAGGGGATACCCTATGGGTTCAATTTTCAGCATCCAGCAGATCATAAACGGTCTCCAGCTGGGCGCCATCTATGCGCTGATCGCGCTTGGCTACACCATGGTGTACGGCATCGTCCGTCTCATCAACTTCGCCCATGGTGACTTCTTCATGGTGGGCGCTTTCGCTTCTTATGGGGCATTCTTCATCTTCCACGCCTTCATTTCGCAGGGCAGCCCCATGGCCTTCCTGGTGCTGATCGTGGCCATGGCCGCGGGGGCGGCGGTGGCCCTGCTCTCCAACCAGTTCGCCTACAAGCCGCTCCGCTACAAGCCCAAGCTCTCCAGCCTGGTGACCGCCATCGGCGTGTCCATGCTGCTGGAGTACCTGTTCTCCGCCCTGCCGATGATCGGGCCCTCGCCCCGGGGCTTCCCGGAACTGTTGTGGAAGCAGGTCTACCGCTTCGGCACCTTCGAGATCTCCAACTACGTGATCATCGACCTGGTTGTGGCCGCGGTGCTCATGACCGGGCTCACCTTGCTGATCATGAAGACGCCTCTGGGCCGGGCCATGCGGGCCGTGTCCCAGGACAAGGACGCCTCCAAGCTCATGGGCATCAACGTGGAAATGGTCATCGGCTTCACCTTCGCAGTGGGCGGCGCCTTCGCCGGCGCCGCCGGCCTGCTGGCCGGCCTCACCTACCCGCGCATCCAGCCGTACATGGGCATCCTTCCCGGCCTGAAGGCGTTCATCGCCGCGGTGCTGGGCGGCATCGGCAACGTTCCGGGGGCCATGCTGGGCGCCTTCATCATGGGGCTTGCAGAGACCTTCGCCACCGCCTACAACTCGCTCCTGGGAGAGGGGATCGCCTTCGTGATCCTCATCGTCGTGCTACTCATCAGGCCCACCGGCCTCCTCGGCGAGAAGATCGCCGACAAGATCTAAGGGAGCTGGCATGGACAAACTCAAACACTCACGCTTGCTGATCGCTGGATTGATCTTCTATGTGCTGATCCAGATCGGGGCCTCCACCGATATCATCAATGGCTACTTCATGGTGATCATCAACCGCTCCTTGATCTTCGTGATCCTCGCCATCAGCCTCAACCTGATCAACGGCATCACCGGGCAGTTCTCCCTGGGCCACATGGGTTTCGCCGCCGTGGGCGCCTATGTCTCGGGCACCCTCACGACGCTCGTGCTCCAGCTGAGCCCCAACACCATGGGCAACGGGCTCCTGTTCGCACTGTGCATCATCGTCGGCGGCCTGGGCGCGGCCGTGGTGGGGTTCCTGATCGGTTTCCCGTCCCTGCGCCTCAAAGGCGACTACCTGGCCATCGTGACCCTGGGCTTCGGCGAGGTGATCCGCACCATCCTCAACAACATCTCTTACGTGGGCGGCCCCCGCGGGCTGCTGGGCATCCCCAAGTTCTCCAACTTCTTCACCATCTTCATGTTCACGTTCTTCACCATCGTGCTGCTGCGCAACCTGGTGGTCTCCTCCCATGGGCGGGCGATGCTCTCCATCCGTGAGAACGAGCTGGCCTCCGAGCTGATCGGCGTGGACACCACCCGCTACAAGGTGCTCGGTTTCGTCATCGGCGCCTTCTTCGCCGGCATCGGCGGCGGGCTGCTGGCGCACCTGCTGCAGATCGCCCACCCGACCCAGTACCGGCTTCTACGCTTCGGCCCTGATCCTGATCATGGTCTACGCGGGCGGCATGGGCTCCCTCACCGGCTCGGTGTTGGCGGCCTTCTCCCTGACCTTCCTCACCGAGGGTCTGCGGGTGGGCATCGACTGGCTGCGCGACACCGTGGGGATCCCCATCGGCACCGAGTGGACCATGGTGATCTACGCCATCCTCCTCATCTGCATCATGCTGTTCAGGACCGAGGGACTCATGGGCATGCGGGAATCCAAAGTCCTCACCATTGAGGAGAAGCAAGCATGAGCGCGATCCTATCCATCCAGGATATGAGTCACTGGTTCGGTGGGTTGAAGGCCGTCTCGGATTTCACCTACGACGTTCCCGAGGGCGTCATCTACGGCCTGATCGGCCCCAACGGTTCCGGCAAGACCACCATCTTCAACCTGTGCACCGGCATCTACACCCCCACCCAGGGCAAGATCCTGTTCCTGGGCAAGAACATCACCGGCAACAAGCCCTACAAGATCGTGCAGGGCGGCATCGCCCGCACCTTCCAGAACCTGCGCATCTTCGGCAACCTGTCGGTGGTCGACAACATCCGTGCCGCCCGGCACTTCACCTCCAAGACCGGGCTGTTCGCCTCCTTTCTGCGCACCCCTGGCTACATGAGGGAGTCCAAAGAGGTGATGGGCGAGGCCATGCACCTCATCGAGCTGATGCACCTGGAGAAGCGGTACAAGGACCAGGCCAAGAACCTGCCCTACGGCGAACTGCGCCGCCTGGAGATCGCCCGCGCCCTGGCCACCAAGCCCAAGCTGATCCTATTGGACGAGCCGGCGGCGGGCATGAACCCCAAGGAGACCGAGGACCTCTCGGGCCTCATCCGGCGCGTGCGGGACGAGTTCAAGGTCACGGTCTTCCTCATCGAGCACCACATGAAGTTCGTGGCCAACCTGTGCGAGCGGGTCAAGGTGATCGACTTCGGCGAGACCATCGCCGAAGGCAAGCCCCAGGACGTCATGAAGGAACCCAAGGTGCTCGAGGCCTACCTCGGGCGGAAGGCGGTCGTATGCTGAGCGTCAAGAACCTCAAAGTCACCTACGGCCGGATCGCGGCCATCACCGACGTGTCCTTCGAAGTCCCCGAGGGCAAGATCGTCACGCTGATCGGGGCCAACGGCGCCGGCAAGACCACCACCCTCCGGGCTGTGAGCGGCCTGGAAGTGCCCGCAGGCGGCAGCGTGACCCTGCGGGGCAAGGACATCACTGGCTTTCCCGCCCACCAGCTGGTGGCCCGGGGCATCTCCCACGTGCCCGAAGGCCGCAAGATCTTCCCCACCCTCACGGTGCGGGAGAACCTGGAGCTGGCCGGCTGGGTCATCAAGGACAAGAAAACCGTCAAGGAGCGCATGGAAGAGGTGTTCGAGATGCTGCCCCGCATCAAGGAGCGCATCAACCAGCTGGGCGGCACCCTGTCCGGCGGCGAGCAGCAGATGCTGGCCGTGGGCCGGGCCATGGTCACCGGCGGCGACCTCATGCTCCTGGACGAGCCGAGCATGGGCCTGGCTCCCGTCCTGGTGGATGAGATCTTCGACAAGATCGTGGCCATCAACAAGAAGGGCACCACCGTGCTGCTGGTGGAGCAGAACGCCACCGAAGCCCTGGAGATCGCCGACTACGCCTACGTTCTCGAGGTGGGTTACACCACCATCTCCGGCCCGGCCAAGGACATCGCGGCCGATCCCCGGGTGCGCGAGGCCTACCTGGGCGTCTAGGTTTTCCCCACCGCACGCCTCTGAACGGCGGGCAGGATCTCCGGATCCGCCCGCCGTACTCTTGCGTCCGGATCAGCCGCAACGCCCGTGACGGTGGGTCGGCGCCAAAGACCCGCAACGGATCAAACGAAGGAATCCGGGACCCGGACCCGGACAAATGAAGAGCGGCGGGAAGGGTTCCCGCCGCTCTTCGGCAGTTGGTGACAGACTGGGGTTACGGGTTGACCGAGGCGCGGAACACCTGCTTGCCGCCCTTGATCTCGATGATGACGGCGGACTTGATCGGGTTGCGGTCGGCGTCGAACTTCACCTGGCCGGAGACCACGGACATGTCGGTGTTCTTGAGGGCGTCGCGGATGGCGGAACCATCGGGCTTGCCGGCGCGCTTGACCGCGTCCAGCATCAGGTTGGTGGCGTCATAGGCCAGGCAGGCCAGGGCGTCCGGGTCGTCGTTGTACTTCGCCTTGTACTTCTTCACGAAGTCCTGCACCACCGGGCGGGTGTCATCCTTGGCGTAGTGGTTGGTGAAGAAGCAGCCTTCCACCGCCGAACCGCCAACTTCCACCAGCTTGGGGGAGTCCCAGCCGTCGCCGCCGATCAGGGGGCCCTTGAAACCCAGTTCCCGGGCCTGCTTGGCGACCAGGGCGGCATCGTTGTAGTAGTCGGACACGTAGAGGACTTCCGGCTTGGTGGCCAGGATCTTGGTGAGCTGGGCCTTGAAGTCGGTGGTGCCGGTGGCGTGGCCTTCGAAGCCGGTGACCTCGCCGCCCAGGGCGGTGAACTTGGCCTTGAAGAACTCGGACAGGCCCTTGGTGTAGTCGTTGCCGACGTCGAACAGGCAGGCGGCCTTCTTGGCCTTCAGTTCGTCGAAGGCGAACTTGGCGCCCACCGTGCCCTGGAACGGGTCGATGAAGCAGGCGCGGAAGATGAAGTCACCCACCTGGGTCACCTTGGGATTGGTGGAGGTGGGGCTGATCATGGGCACCTTGGCGTTCTGGCAGATGGGAGCGCCGGCCAGGGAGCACTTGGACATGACCGTGCCGACGATGGCCGAGACCTTGTCCTGCTCGAGCAGCTTGGTGTAGACGGTGGCCGCCTCTGCGGGGTCGCCCTTGTCGTCGGCGAAGGCCAGCTTGATCTGCTTGCCCAGCACGCCGCCCTGGGCGTTCCATTCGGCCACGGCCAGGTCGATGCCGTTGTGGGTGGACGCGCCGAAAGTGGCCGCTTCGCCGGTGACCGGGCCGACGCCGCCCAGGTTGAAGGTCTTGCTGCCGCTGTCACAGGCCAGGAAGGTACCGGCTACGATGACGGCCATGGCCGCCGAGAATGCAAGGAACTTCATGGGGCACTCCTTGTGGAATGGGAGGTTGGAGGAATGGGCCGGGTCGGGAACGTGCCGCGGTCGGGGAGACTGGAGACGAAAACCGGCATGCGCCGATGATTGGAGAGCGCGACGGAGAAAAAACCTGCATGGGAAATCCAGTTCTTAAGAATTTCATGTTTTTCAACCATGTCAAGACATTTAGTGGTAAAAACAAGGATTTTTCCACCACTCTTGTAGGTCCTGTTTCTCCCGGACAGGTTCATTAATTGATAATTGGCGGCCGTGGGCGCTCCGGTCGCGGGGGGGGTCATAGGTTGCCGCGCTTGGCGATGAGCGCGTCCACCACCGTGGGATCGGCCAAGGTGGTGGTGTCGCCCAGGTCCTGGAAGTTGCCGGCGGCGATGCTGCGCAGGATCCGCCGCATGATCTTGCCCGAGCGGGTCTTGGGCAGCCCCGGGACCGCCAGGATCGCGTCCGGGGCGGCGAAGGGGCCGATGTGGTGGCGCACTTCGTTGCGCAGTTCGCCGATGAGCTCCGGGCTCTCGTCCCACCCGGCATGCAGCACCACGTAGGCGAAGACACCCTGCCCCTTGATCTCGTGGGGGTACCCCACCACCGCCGCCTCGGCGCAGGCGGGATGCATGACCAGGGCGCTCTCCACCTCCGCGGTGCCCAGGCGGTGGCCGGAAGCGTTGATGACGTCGTCCACCCGGCCGGTGATCCAGTAGTAGCCGTCCTCGTCCCGGCGGCAGCCGTCCCCGGTGATGTAGTAGCCGGGGAACTGGCGCAGGTAGGTGTCCACGAAGCGCTGGTGGTCGTTCTGGATGGTCCGGGCCATGCCGGGCCACGGGTGCTTGATGGCCAGGAGGCCGGAAACGCCGTTGCCCTGCAGTTCGACTCCCTTCTCGTCCAGCACCGCCGGCTCCACCCCGAAGAACGGCAGGGTGGCGGAACCGGGCTTGAGGGGGGTGGCGCCCGGCAGCGGGCTGATGAGGATGCCGCCGGTCTCGGTCTGCCACCAGGTGTCCACCACCGGGCAGCGGCCCTCGCCGACCACCGTGTGGTACCAGCGCCAGGCTTCCGGGTTGATCGGTTCCCCGACGCTGCCCAGGACGCGCAGGGAGGACCGGTCGTAGCGGTGCACATAGGCATCGCCCTCCCGGGCGATGGCCCGGATGGCCGTGGGGGCGGTGTAGAACTGGGTGATGCGCAGGCGCTGGACCATGTCCCAGTACCGGCCAGCGTCCGGGTAGGTGGGGGTGCTCTCGAACAGCACGGTGGTGGCGCCGTTGCAAAGGGGGCCGTAGACCACGTACGAGTGCCCGGTGATCCAGCCGATGTCGGCCACGCAGGCGAAGATGTCCCCGGGCCGGTAGTCGAACACGTAGCGGTGGGTCAGGGCGACCTGGAGCAGGTAGCCGGCGGTGGTGTGGGCCACGCCCTTGGGCTTGCCGGTGGACCCGGAGGTGTACAGCAGGAACAGGGTGTCCTCGCTGTCCATGTGCTCGATGGGGCAGAAGGGCCGCTCCCCGTCCATGGCTTCCCGCAGCCATACGTCGTGCTGGGGGTAGAAGGGGATCTTGGTGCCGGTGCGCTTGACGATGAACACATTCTGGACGGTGGGGCAGGCCATCACCGCCTCGTCCACGGTGCGCTTGAGCGGGAGCACCTTGCCGCCGCGCACGCCTTCGTCGGCGGTCACCACCGCCCGGCAGCGGGCGTCGTTGATGCGGTCCCGCAGGCTCTCGGCGCTGAACCCGGCGAACACCACGTTGTGCACCGCGCCGATCCGGGCGCAGGCCAGCATGGCGTAGACCGCCTCGGGCATCATGGGCATGTAGATGGCGACCCGGTCGCCCTTGCGGATGCCGTGGTGGCGCAGCACATTGGCCAGCCGGCACACTTCCCGCTGCAGTTCCCGGTAGTCGATGGTCCGGCCTTCCCCCGGGGTGTCCGATTCCCAGATGATGGCCGGCTGGCTGCCCCGGTCAGCCACGTGCCGGTCCACGCAGTTATGGCATGCGTTCAGACGGCCGTTGAGGAACCACTGCACCTGCCCCCACTCCCAGTCGTATTCCCGCACTTTGCTGAAGGGGTGGAACCACTCCAGGGACGTCCTGGCCTGGTCGCCCCAGAACGCTTCCGGTTCGGCGACGCTGCGCCCGTACAGGGCCTGGTAGGCCTCCAGGGAAGGCACATGGGATCCATCCTGGGCGGCGGCGGAAGGAAGGTAGAGCTCATGGGTTTCACGAGGCTCGACTTCGGGGGATGGACTCATGTTCGCTCCTGTCAAGGAAGAGACGGTGCCGGACAGCCTATCGTAATTTCTTGATTTCATGAATAGACCAATGCGGGAATTTTCATGGAAAGGATCAGCATGGCCAAAGAGCCACGTGGGTGGCGGCCGGTGCCGGGCCTGGGGCGGTAGACTGGGCCCATGGAAGGACCGACCCCGGCCGAACAGGCCCTCCAGCTCCTGTTCAAGAAGCTCCACCCCCATCTGGAGGACGCCGCCCACGCCCTGGCCGGACCGGCCGGGGCGGCGGAACTGGAGAAACTGAACGGGAAGCTGCAGCGGGCCTGCGAGGAGGCCTCGGAGGCGCTGGACCGGCTGGGCGAGGAGGCGCCCGGGGACCTGGGGGACATCCTGCTGACCCTCTCGGCCAACCTGGTGCCGGTGGGCGCCACCTACCAGCAGCAGCTCACCCTGGTGCAGCTGTGCCTGGAGGAGGCCCCGGCGGACCTGCTGCCGTTCACCCCCCCCGGTGCCGCCGCCGGCTCCGGCTGGGGCAAGCGCATGCGGGACTTCCTGGCTCGGCTGGAGGACCCGGCCTTCCAGGCCCAGTCCCGGTGGAGCGGGGTGGACCCGGACGTCGGCGACGAGGCCCGGGAAGATTAACAGCCCTGTCGGACCGGCACCGGCCCCGCGGCGGCCCGGGCGTACTGGGCCGGCCAGGGCACCAGCACGCCCAGGTCCTGGGCCGCCGCCAGGGGCCAGCGGGGGTTGCGCAGCAGTTCCCGGCCCAGGAATACCAGGTCCGCCGAGCCCTCCTCCAGGATCTGCCGGGCCTGGGCCGGGCGGGTGATGAGGCCCACCGCCGCGGTGGGCAGGCCCGCCTCCCGACGGATCCGGGCGGCGAAGGGCACCTGGTAGCCGGGGGCCATGGGGATGGGGGCCTTGGGCACGTTGCCCCCGGAGGAGCAATCCACCAGGTCCACCCCCAGGGAACCCAGGAGCCGGGCCAGTTCCACCGACTGGTCCGGATCCCAGCCGCCCGGCACCCAGTCGGTGGCGGAGAGGCGCACCAGCACCGGCAGCTGCTCGGGCCAGACGGACCGCACCGCCGCCGCCACCTCGCGCACCAGGCGGGTGCGGTTCTGGAACGAGCCGCCCCAGGCGTCCTGGCGCCGGTTGCTGAGGGGCGAGAGGAACTGGTGCAGCAGGTAGCCGTGGGCCGAGTGCACTTCCAGCACCTGGAAGCCGGCGGCCTGGGCCCGGGCGGCGGCGGCCCGGAACGCCTCCACCACCTGGCGCAGGCCGGCTTCATCCAGGGCCCGGGGCGGGTTCCAGCCGGCGGCGAAAGGTTCCGGTCCGGGGCCCACCCCCTGCCAGCCGCCCTGGTCCGGAGGAATCACCCCGCCGCCCTTCCAGGGGGCCTCGGTGCCGGCCTTCCGCCCAGCATGGGCCAGCTGGATGCCCGGAACCGCCCCCTGGGCGCGCACGAATGCGGCCAGCCTGGCCAGGGGCTGCACGTGGCTGTCCTGCCACAGGCCCAGGTCCTGGGGACTGATGCGCCCTTCAGGCGCCACTGCCGTGGCCTCGGTCATGACCAGTCCGGCGCCGCCCTGGGCCAAGCCACCCAAGTGCACCAGATGCCAGTCGGTGGGGTGGCCATCCCGGGCCGAATACTGGCACATGGGCGACACCCCGATGCGGTTGGGGAGCGTGAGACCGCGCAGGGTGAGAGGATCGAACAGGTCGGCCATGGTCCACTCCTGATAAAAATAATGATTCAGTCTTCTTCGTTACGATATAGGCTCATAGCGTCGGCCCCCGTTCGAGGCACCCATGGGCAGAATCATGATCATCGACGACAGCCGTCTGGCGCGCACCTTCTCCGCCGCCAGCCTGCGCAAGGCCGGCCACGACGTGCTGGAAGTGGAGCCCACCAGCATCTTCGACGTGCTCAAGGCGGTGAAGGAAACCACCCCCGACCTGCTGATCATGGACTTCATCATGCCCAACTGCCCCGGCACCAGCCTGGCCCGGGCCTGCCACGAGGATCCCGGCCTGCAGGCCATGCGCATGCTCGTGCTCACCGCCCACCGGGACGACGAGGTGACCCGCCGCCTGCAGAATCTCGGGGTCGCCGAAGTGCTGTACAAGCCCCTGGATTCCCAGACGCTCACCGACGCCGTGGCCCGGACGCTGGGCGCCGGCACCCCCTGACTCCAGGCTACTCGAAGGTCAGCACGCCGCGGTCCTTGCGGTAGGCGAACAGTTCGCCGAACCGCCCCCAGGCCACGAGGGTCTCGAAGGTGAGTTCGGGATCCTCCATGGGCAGCCGGCCGGAGATCTCGTGGATCAGCTCCTCCTTGTGCAGTTCCCCTTCGCGCAGGTCGAGCAGCTCGCGCACCACCCGGAACAGCTTCAGGTCCAGGAGCTGGCGGCGCCAGATGTCCTTGCGCTCGTCCATGCCGGCCTGCACGAAGCGCTGCCCCAGGGGCGTGAGGAGCACCGCGCGCTTGGGCGTCTCCACCAGTTCCAGCATCTCCAGCGCCCTTGACGGCGGTCAGCACCTTCTCGAACGGCACGTGGGTGTGGGCCACCACCTGGAACAGGTCCGCGCTGCCGCCGTGGGTCGTCCAGGAACTCCAGCAGGCCCAGCATGTCGGCGTACTGGGCGGAGGGCAGGGGTTCCACCAGGTCGGACTCCACCGCCGGGCGCCACGGTGGTGACCTGGATATCCGGCAGCTCGGCGCTGGTGATGATGTCGTGCAGCTGGTCCACCAGGCGCAGGAAGTCCGGGGAGCGCGTGTCCCGGGGCCGGGGCAGGGGGTTCTCGACGATGGTGCGGATCCGCCCGGGGTTGGCGGACAGCACCACGATCCGGTCGGCCATGAAGGCCACTTCGTTGATGTCGTGGCTGACCATGAGGATGGAGGACGGGTTGCGCTCGGCGGTCGTCCCAGATGTCCAGGACCTCGGCCCGCAGGCCCTCCGCGGTGAGGGCGTCCACGTGAGCTGAAGGGCTCGTCCATGAACAGGATCTCGGGATCCACCGACAGGGCCCGGGCCATGCCCACGCGCTGCTTCATGCCGCCGGAGAGCTCGCGCGGGATAGGCCTCCTCGAACCCTTCCAGGCCCACCATGCTGGATGGCGTGGTTGGTGCCTGGCGCTTGATCTCGTCCCGGTCCAGGCCCTTGGCCTGCAGCACGTTCTCCACGTTGGCCTCCACCGTCATCCAGGGGTAGAGGGCGAAGCCCTGGAACACGATGGCGACGTTGGGTTCAGCAGGCCTTCGTGGGGCTGGCCGTGGTAGAACACCTGCCCCTTGGTGGGGTGCGATGAGGCCGGCGAAGATGCGCATGATGGTGGACTTGCCGCATCCGGAGGGGCCGATGAGGCAGACGACCTCATTGGCGCGGACGTCCAGGTTGATGTCCTCCAGCACCCGCAGCGGCTGGCCGGTGCCCCGGTCGAAGGACTTCTGGACGCCGCGGCAGTTCCAGGATGAGGGTGTCGGTCTTCGTCGGTCTTGGCCGTGAGCCCTGGCCGGTGGTTTTCCATGGTTGCCTCACTTGTCCAGGGAATAGCGGGTGTAGGCCAGCTTGTAGCAGGGCTTCCAGACCAGCCGGTTGAAGATGACCACGATGGCGGACATGAGCAGGCAGCTGGCGGCCAGGACGGTCAGGTTGCGGTCGTAGGCCGCCTTGCTGATGGTGGCGCCCAGGCCGAAGGTGCTGCAGGGTCTGCCCGTTGAGGTTGTAGTACTCGGCGACGATGCTGGCGTTCCAGGCGCCGCCGGCGGCGGTCACCCAGCCGGTCACCAGGTAGGGGAAGCTGGCCGGGCAGGTAGAGTCCCTTGAAGCCGCTGCCAGCGGCTGAGCCCGAAGCTCTGGGCGGCCTCCCGCAGGTCGCTGGGGATGGCCATGGCGCCGGCGATGACGTTGAACAGGATGTACCACTGGGTGCCCAGCAGCATCAGCACGACGCATCCGTAGGTGAGGCCGACGCCCATCTTGGCCAGGGCGACGATGACGATGGGGAACAGCATGGGCGCGGGGAAGGAGGCCGCCACCTGCACGATCGGCTGGAACACCTTCGACAGGCGGTTGGACAGCCCGATGGCCAGGCCCGCGGGCACCGCCCAGAGGGTGCCGATCAGGTTGGAGGCCAGCACCCGCAGCAGGGTCAGCCCGCCGGCCTGGAACAGGCTGCCCCACTCCCCGCGGCTGATCTTGACCAGGAACTGGACCAGGGCGTAGGCGGCCCAGAGGATCAGGATCCCCAGGGCCCCCAGGGCCAGGTTGGCCAGCCAGCGGAAGAGGCGCTCCTGGGTCCGGTGGGCGCCGGAGCTGGGCACCGGCTTCTGGCGGTAGCCCGACTCGCCCAGCTGGCGCCGGCGGGTCCGCCGCATCTCCCACAGGCGGATCAGCCGGGAGCGGCGCAGGATCCGCAGCAGCCAGCTGCGGGGCGAATCCCCCTGGCTGGTGTCCTCGATCCGGAACCGCTGGGCCATGACCACCACCGGCCGCCAGAGCACCTGGTCCAGGAAGACGATCATGGCGATCATGGCCACCACGGCGGAGATCATGGCGGGGACGTTGCCCTTCTCCACCGCCACGCTCATGTACGAGCCCAGCCCGGGCAGGCGGAAATCCTGGTCGCCCAGCTGGAACGCCTCGGTGATCATGAGGAAGAACCAGCCCCCGGCCATGCTCATCATGCTGTTCCAGACCAGGCCGGTGGTGCCGAACGGCAGCTCGATCCACTTCAGCCGCTCCCACCAGTTGAAACCGTAGATGGTGCCGGCTTCGTGGAGGTCCTTGGGCACCGACTTGAACGAGTGGTAGAGGCTGAAGGTCATGTTCCAGGCCTGCCCGGTGAAGATCATGATCACCGCCGCCAGTTCCAGCCCCAGGTTGCTGTGCGGGAACAGCCCGACCAGGGCCAGCACCACGCCCGGCATGAACCCCAGTACCGGGATGCTCTGCAGGATGTCCAGGATCGGGATGAGGAGCTTCTCGGCCCGCTTGTCCTTGGCGGCCCAGAAGGCGTACACCAGGGTGAAGGAGAGGGAGATCACGTACGCGGCCAGGCCGCGCATCATGGAGAAGAAGGTGTACCTGGGCAGGGCCCAGGGGCTCAGGTCGATCTCCACCACCGGGCGGTGGTGGCCGGTCCACTGCCGGCCCAGGGTGACCAGCCCGAACAGGATGGCCAGTCCGGACAGGATCACCACCAGGTCCATCAACCGGCGGCGCCGGAACGGAAACCCCAGGATGCTGGCCTGGCCCCGCACGGTCTCGAGGATGTTATTGAACATAGGGGGCCCGTCACGGAGAATGGTTGGAAGATGAAACAAACTCCTCAGGGATTGTCCCACACGGGTGCGACAACCCTGTTACTTAAGGTTCAAACTGTAGCTTAGGACAAGCTAGGCCGGGGGAACGCCATGGACACCCGTACGATGGGCTTCAACACCAAGCTGGTGCACGCCGGCATCCCGGATGACCCGCTGGGGAGCGTGACCACGCCCATTTACCAGACTTCCACCTTCGCCTTCCGGAACGCCCGGCAGGGGGCGGATCGTTTCGCGGGCAAGGAGGAGGGGTTCATCTACAGCCGCATCGGCAACCCCACCACCAGCGCCCTGGAACAGAACGTGGCCCAGCTGGAGAACGGCTTCGGCGCCACCGCCACCGCTTCGGGCATGGGCGCGGTCGCCACGGTCTACATGGCCCTGCTCAGCCAGGGGGAGCACATGGTCAGCACCGCGTCGGTGTACGGGCCCTCCCGGGTGCTCATGGAGAAGCACATGGGCCGGTTCGGGGTGCAGTCCACCTTCGTGGACACCACCGACCTGGAGGCCCTGAAGCGGGCCATCCGCCCCGCCACCAGGCTGGTCTACGTGGAATCCCCATCCAACCCGGCCATGCTGGTGACCGACCTGCGGGCGGCGGCGGAGATCGCCCACGCGGCCGGAGCCCTGCTGGTGGTGGACAACACCTTCGCCAGCCCGTACCTGCAGAAGCCGTTGGACCTGGGCGCGGACGTGGTGCTGCACTCGGTCACCAAGTTCATCAACGGCCATGCGGACGTGGTGGGCGGCGTCCTGGTGGCTGGCACCGAGGCGCTGCACAAGCAGCTGCGGGCCATGGTGGTGATCATGGGCTGCTGCATGGACCCCCACCAGGCGTCCCTGGTGAGCCGCGGCCTCAAGACCCTGGCCATCCGCATGGAGCGGGCCCAGGCCAATACCCTGGAGATCGCCCGGTGGCTGGAGCGGCACCCCAAGGTGGAGTGGGTGCGCTACCTGGGCCTGCCCAGCCACCCCCAGTACGACCTGGTCCGGCGCCAGATGGCCGGTCCCGGCGCCATGCTGTCCTTCGGGGTGAAGGGCGGAGTGGAGGCGGGGGCCCGGCTCATGAACGCGGTGAAACTGGCGGCCCTGGCCGTGTCCCTGGGCGGCGTGGAGACCCTCATCTGCCACCCCGCCTCCATGACCCATGCCAGCATGGGCCCGGAAGCGCGCCGGGAAGGCGGGGTGGCCGACGGTCTGGTGCGCTATTCCGTGGGCATCGAGGACCTGGCGGATCTCATCGCGGACCTGGAGCAGGCACTGGACCAGGTGTAGTCGAGCGCAGGGCGTCCAGTTTCCGGCGCACCTGTTCCCGCAGGGCGGCGCCGGTGCTGGGAGGGGCGGTCGACGGGCGGCGCTTTTCCGGCGGCACGTAGGGATCGGTACAGGGGGCCCCCGGGGGCGGGGAAAGCCATGGGCGCCGGGGCGGCGGGGGCGGCCAGGGGCGCCAGGGTCCGGCGTGCGGCCGGCCGGGCCGGGGGGATCCAGGGGCCGGTCCAGCCGGAGGCGGCCTGGTAGAACGCCACCAGGTCCGCCTTCTCCAGGGGCCTGGAGCTGTCGTCCAGGTACACCATGTGCCCGCCCGCGTAGAAGCGCACCCCCAGGTTCGGCTGCGCTCCCAGGCGGGCCAGGTCCAGTTCGGTCTGGTAGAAGGGGGTGGCCAGGTCATGGTAGCCGTTGAGGGAGAGGATCTTCAGGTCCGGCTTCTGCTGGATGGCCGAGGCCAGGTCCGGGATGGTGTCGGGCAGGTCCTTGTCGTCGTGGCTGAAGTCCCAGGCATCGTTGGCCGCCCCGCTGGAGACCTGGTACCCGGCCGCGTCCGGATAGCCCAGGTCAGTCTGCAGGTAGCGGCTGATGGCGGTCTTGAAGGAGGGGGCGATGAAGGTGCTCGAGGGGTCCCCTTCGTTGGCCAGGATGCTGTCCGTCGGGGCGTTCACCCGCGCGTCGTAGCGCCCGACCAGGGTGCCGGGCACCAGGTGGGTCCGGACATCCCCGGGCTGCAGGTTCAAGTCCTGCGTCCACAGGTTCGGGGCGATGCCGGTGTCCGCGTGCAGCTGGTCCACCAGGGCGGGGTCCGGAGGCGTCTGGGCGGTGAGCCAGGCATTCACTGCGGGGGTGTAGGAGGAGGCGGTGAAGGCGCGCACCTGCCCCAGGAAGGCGGTGAGGTCCCCGGGTTCGGGGATGTCCAGGTCATAATAGGCGCCCACGGCCGCGTAGGTGGGCACGAACCCGGCGCAGCTGATGCCGTTGCCCATGTCGCCGTTGGTGTTGTAGTCCAGGACGGACGACTGCAGCACCACCCCGGCGGGAGGCTGGCCGGCGGCGCAGAGGAGGTTGGCCAGCACGGCGGTGCGGGGCGTGCCGTACGATTCCCCGAACAAGTACAGGGGCGAGGCCTGGCGCTGGTTGGCGGCCAGGTAGGTGCGGATGAAGTCCCGGAACACCGCCGCGTCCAGGTCCACGCCCCAGAAGTCCCGGTTGGTGAAGGGCGCCACCGCCTCGGACAGGCCGGTGCCCACCGCGTCCACGTAGACCAGGTCGGTGGTGTCCAGCAGGCAATCGGAGTTGTCCACCAGTGGGAAGGGGGTGGACTCGGTGGTGGCCGGGTCGCCGGTGACCAGGCGGCGGGGGCCGAAGGAGCCCAGGTGCAGCCAGACGGAAGACGAGCCGGGGCCGCCGTTGTAGAAGAACGTCACCGGGCGCTGGGCCGGGTCCTGGCCGTCGGCGGTGTAGGCCACATAGAAGAAGGCCGCCTCGGGCGTCCTGCCGTCCATGGCGATGGCGGTGAGGTGCCCGGCGGTGGCCGTGTAGGGGATGGCCGATCCGTTCAGGACGAGGGTGTGGGCGGTGCGCGAGGCGTCCTCCCAGGCGCTCTGCAGGGACGCCTGGGGCTCGGGGGAATACCTGGGCGCGGTCCCGTCGCCGGTGCCGCTGCAGGCGACGAGGGCCAGGAGGATGGAGCCGGGGAGGGCGGGACGGATCCAGGATCGCATGGGGGCTCCGGGGTTTGAGAGGGACAAGGATAAGCAAGTTCCCCGGAGAAAGGTTTTGATAATTTTTAATAAGTTTCTTGTTTATAACAATTATATAACCGAGTTGGACAGGCTCCTAGGTGTCCTCCGCCTCCGGCTCCCCCTCCTCCGGTTCCTTGTTCCGTCCCCGCGCGCCGTCCGTGGCGAGGCGCTTGCGGATCCGGCGCAGGTCGGTCTTGTCGTAGGGCATCAGCAGCACGGGCTTGTTGTGCTCCAGGGTGACTCCGTGCAGCTGCTGGTAGAACGCCAGGTGGTGGTGGTTGATGGTGCTCTCCAGGATGCGGTGCCGGGAGAGTTCCGAACGGTGGATCAGGTTGCGCAGATTGTCGTTCGCGGGCGCCACCAGGCAGATGTAGAAGATGTACTTCACCTCGAAGATGGTGAGCTGGGACATGAGGATCCGCCAGGTACCTGGAGGCGCGTTGCATAGCTGGGCAGCTCTTGCTCGATCTGCTCCAGAAGGCATTCAAGAGTGCCCAGGTAGCGGGTCTGGCGGCTGAGGATCCGCTGGGTCTCCATGAACAGCTTGAAGTAGTAGACCTTGTGGTCGTCCGGGTCCTGGGTGTCCAGGTAGTGGCTGTAGCGCTGCAGGGTGGTGTGCAGCTTCTTGATGAGGAAGGTCAGGCCGCCGACCCCGTTGTAGATGGTGCCGGTCTTGTGGTCGACGATGCGGATGTCGTCCAGGTTCTGCCGGTAGTAGCCCAGCAGGCGGTAGAACGAATCCTCGAACCGCTCCTTGCGGAAGGTCTCCTGGGATTCGGCCAGCTCATGCCGCTGCAGGTAGATGGTCAGGATCAGGCCGGCGAAGGCCAGGCCCGAGAAGATGGTGTTGATGAATCCGAAGCTCTCGCCGAACAGCCCGCTGCGGCCCATGGTGAAGTCCCGGATGGGCCAGTTGACCCACAGGATCAGGGCCCCGTAGACGAACGGAATGCCGATCACCACGCCGAACAGGATCGAGGCAATCCGGTTGAATTTCATGGGAGCCTCCTGGGAGGCGGCGGTCGGCAGGATGGCGCGGTCGGTTCCCTCCCAAGGTACCAGCCGCCGGTCGACGGTCAACCCGAACCGCCCAAAGACCGGGGTCAGCTGATCCCTTCCAGCTTGGCCCGGATCTCCTGGAGGCTGAAAGGCTTCTGCAGGCTGGACACGCGGGGGCGGCCGGCCAGCAGGGGCCCGAGGGAATCGTCGCTGTAGCCGGTGGCCATGAGCACCTTCTGCTCCGGGCGGAGTTCCAGCAGGCGGGACAGGGTCTGGGCGCCGTTCAGCCCGGGCATGTTCAGGTCCAGGATCACCAGGTCCACGTCCAGCCCCGAGCCCAGGCGGTCCAGGGCTTCCTGGCCGCCCTCGGCCAGGTGCACTTCATGGCCAAGGGCCGTGAGCATGGGGCCCACCGAGGTGCGGATGAGTTCGTCGTCGTCCACCAGCAGGATGCGGAGGGAACGGGGGGCCGGGGCCCCGGCTCCGGCAGGCGCCGGTTCGCTGGTCGCCTCAAGGCCGGCCAGGGCCGGGAAGCCCAGGATCACCTGGGTGCCCCGCCCGGGCTCGCTGCGGATCTCCAGGGTGCCCCGGTGGGCCTTCACGGTCCCGTAGACCATGGCCAGGCCCAGGCCGGTGCCCTTGCCCACGGGCTTGGTGGTGAAGAAAGGCTCGATGGCCCGGCGCGCCACCTCGGGGGTCATGCCCTGGCCGTCGTCCTGGACCTGCAGCACCACGGTCTCCCCTTCCATGCGGGTGGCCAGGCTGAGGGTGCCGCCTTCGGGCATGGCGTCCACGGCATTGACGCACAGGCTGATGAGGGCATGGCTGAGGGCGCCGCCGTCCCCTTCGATGCAGGGCAGGGGCTCCTGCAGGTCGGTCATCGTCCGGACCCGTTTCAGGGTGGTGTAGTTGAGCAGGTGCACCACCTCCTCGACGATGACGTTGAGGCTCACCGGGCCTACGGCCTCCAGATCCCGGCGGGCGAAGTAGAGCAGGCTCTTCACCACGTCCCGGCCCCGGATGCAGGCGCGGATGATGGTGTCCAGGGGCTTGGCCTGGGGATCCTCGTCGCCGTGGGCGCTGCGCAGGGCCGACGCGAGGCCCAGGATGGCCGCCAGGACGTTGTTCATGTCGTGGGCCACCCCTCCCGCCAGGCTGCCGATGCTCTCCAGCTTCTCGGCGTTCTGCAGTTCCGCCTGCAGGCGCCGCTGCTCGGCTTCCGCCTCCACCTGCCGGGTGCGGTCCTGGACGATGCCGATGATCCGCACCGCCCGCCCCTGGGCATCCCGCAGCACCTGGGCTTCGGACCGCAGGTGCAGGATCCGGCCGTCCCGGCGGATGACCCGGAACTCCAGGCGGTAGTCCTGCCTGCCGTCGAGGGCGGCCTGCACGCCCGCCAGGAACCCCGCCCGGTCCTCCGGGTGCAGGCAGGTCCGGCACCAGGTATCGAAATCGGGCGGGTCCTCGTGGCGCTCCAGGCCGTAGAGCTCGTACATCCGTTCGCTCCACAGGTAGGTGCCGTCCTCCAGGTTGCGGTCCCAGATGCCCAGCTGGCCGGCCTGGGCGGCCAGTTCCAGGCGCCGGTTGCTTTCCCGCAGGGCCTCCGCCGTCCGTTTCTGGGCGGTGATGTCCCGGGCCAGGGACAGGTTGCACGGTTTGCCCCGGACTTCCAGGATGGCCGAGGAGATCTCGGCAATGAAGGTGCTGCCGTCCTTGCGCCGCAGGACCGTCTCGAAACCCACGGCGATGCCGTTGGCCTTCAGCTCCACCAGGTGCCGGCCCCGTTCCCGGGCGTCCACCCACACGCCCAGGGCCCCGGGGAGGCTGGAGCGCCCGATGACCTCGTCCCGGGTGTAGCCGAACACCCGGGTGTAGCTGGGGTTGCAGTCCAGCATCACGCCGGTCTCCAGCTCGGTCACATCGATGGGGTCGGGACTCATCCGGAAGATGTTGGAGAATTTCTGTTCCGAGGCCCGCAGGGCCTCATCCACCCGCTTGCTCTTGGTGATGTCCCGGGCCACCCCGAACAGGGCATAGGGCTGCCCCGCCGCGTCCCGGATCGGGCCCTTGGTGGCCAGGAAATCGGTACTGCCCGCGGTGGTGGTCAGCCGCTCCTCGTAGGTGCCCACGTCACCTTGGTTCATGACCCGCTGGTCCTCGGCCATGAGGGCCTCCGCCTCGGCGGGGGGGAAGATGGCCCGGTCATCCTGGCCCAGCACCTCGGCCGGGTCCTTGCCCACCATCTGCCCCGCGGCGCGGTTGAACAGCAGGTAGCGCCCCTGGCGGTCCTTCACGTAGATGGCGTCCGGAGATGAATCGCTCACCACACCCAGCAGGTGCAAGGCGCGGAGTTTCTCCTGCTCCTGGCGGCGGTTCCTGGCCTCCCGGTCGGCCAGGGCGCGCCGGTCGTGGGCCAGGGCCGCGAACAGCAGGACCGAGGTGACCAGCACGAACACCAGGCCCTTCAGGGAGCTGGCCAGCACCAGCTTCCTGGGATCCTGGAACAGCCACCCGACCGCCCGGTCGGACAGGAGGATCCACAGCCCGGCGAACAGGGCATAGCCCAGGACGATCCGCCGCACGGGCCGGAGCCGGTCCGCCCCCAGGACAGGCCCCGGCTCCGGCGCCTGGGCGCCGGTCGGCTGGGGGCGTGGGGCATTGGGCACGTTGGCGCTCCATGGCTCCGACACTGCGGTGGGCCTGCTGCGCGGGGATCAGAACAGGGCGGTGCCGTCCATTTCCGCCGGCTGGTCCAGCCCCATGAGCTTCAGCAGGGTCGGCGCCACGTCGGCCAGGGCGCCGCCGGCGCGCAGCTGGAAGGCCTCGAAACCCCGCGCCACCAGCACCGCGGGCACCGGATTGGTGGTGTGGGCGGTATGCGGGTCACCCTTCTCGTCGCGCATGCACTCGCAGTTGCCGTGGTCGGCGGTGACCAGCAGGGCCCCGTCCCTGGCCAGGGTGCGCCAGGCCACCTGGCGGATGGCGTCGTCCACCACCGCGCAGGCGGCGGTGGCGGCGTCCAGGTCCCCGGTGTGGCCCACCATGTCGGGGTTGGCCAGGTTGCACACCATGAGGCGGTAGTCCCCGCCGTCGATGGCCTGCAGGAGCCCGCGCACCACCTCGTGGGCGCTCATCTCCGGCTGGAGGTCGTAGGTGGCCACCTTGGGCGAGGGCACCAGCCGGCGCTCCTCCCCCGCGAACGGCTCCTCCCGCCCGCCGTTGAAGAAGTAGGTGACGTGGGCGTACTTTTCCGTCTCGGCGGTGCGCAGCTGCTTCCAGCCCCGGCGGGCCACCAGCTCGCCCAGGAGGTTGGTGAGGTTCTGGGGCGGGTAGGCGACGGTGACGTAGGGTTCCAGGTCCCGCTCGTACGCGGTGAAGGTGGCCAGGCGCACCTTGGGCATGCGCTCGCGCCGGAAGCCGTCGAAGGCCGGGTCCACCAGGGCGTGGCACAGCTCCCGGGCCCGGTCGGCGCGGAAGTTGAAGAAGAGCACCCCGTCCCCGTCCTGGATCGGCTGGAAGGCGCCCACCGTGGTGGGGCGCACGAACTCGTCGGTCTCGCCCCGGTCATAGGCGGCCCGGATGCCCGCCTGGGCGTCATCCGCCTTGAACTCCGGCGCGCCGTCCACCATCATCTTCCAGGCCCGCTCCACCCGGTCCCAGCGCTTGTCCCGGTCCATGGCATAGTAGCGGCCGCAGAGGGAGCCCACGGTCACCAGGGGGGTGTTGCGCAGCTGGAACTCCAGCCACTGCAGGTAGCCGTCGGCGCTCTTCTGGGCCGTGTCGCGCCCGTCCAGGAACGCGTGCACGGTGGCCGGAACGCCCTCGGCCTGGGCCCACTGGGCCAGGGCCACCAGGTGGTTCTGGTGGCTGTGCACGCCGCCGTCCGAGACCAGGCCCAGGAGATGCAGGCGCCGGCCGGAGGCCTTGAGCTCCTCCAGCAGCTGGCCGATGGGCCGGTTCTCCCGGAAGGTGCCCTTGCGGATCGCCGCGTCGATGCGGGTGAGTTCCTGCCACACGACCCGGCCGGCGCCCAGGTTCATGTGCCCCACTTCCGAATTGCCGAACTGGCCCGCCGGCAGGCCCACGCCCTCCCCGCCCGCCTCCAGCTGGGTGGCCGCATAGCGCCGGCGCAGGTCGTTGAGGTGGGGCATGCCGGCCACGAAGGTGGCGTCGAAGGCGTTGCGGGCGCCTTCTCCGAAGCCGTCAAGGATGAGGAGGGTGATGGGGCCTTGGATCATGGCTGGCTCTCAGGGGACCTGCTCGCCGTGGGGGTTGCAGAGCAGGAAGAGCACCGCCATGCGCACCGGCACGCCATTGGTCACCTGCTGCAGGACTACGCTGTTGGGACCGTCCGCCACCTCGGAGGTGATCTCCACCCCGCGGTTGATGGGACCCGGGTGCATGACCGCCACGTCCGGGCGGCAGAGCTTCATGCGGGCGGCGTTGAGCTGGAAGAACCGGGCGTATTCCCCCTGTCCGGGGATGAAGGCGCCGGTGCCGCGCTCGAACTGGCAGCGCAGCGTCATGACCGCCTCCTGGGACGGCAGCACCGCGTCCAGGTCGTGGCTGATGGCGACGCTGGGCCAGGTGTCGCGGATGCCCCCGGGCACCAGGGTGGGTGGCCCCACCAGGGTGACCCGGGCGCCCATCTTGGTGAGGAGCCACAGGTTGGAGCGGACCACCCGGCTGTTGCGGATGTCCCCGACGATGGCGATGCGCAGCCCCTCCAGGCGGCCGAAGCGCTTGCGCAGGGTGTAGGCGTCCAGGAGCGCCTGGGTGGGATGCTCGTGGGCGCCGTCGCCGGCGTTGACGATGCTGGCCTTCATGTGCCGGGCCAGGAGGGCGTGGGCGCCCGGGGCCGAGTGGCGCATCACGATCAGGTCCGGGTGCATGGATTCCAGGTTCAGGGCGGTGTCGACGAGGGTCTCGCCCTTGCTCAGGGAACTGGTGTCGGCGTCGAAGTTGATGATCTCGGCGGACAGGCGCTGCTCGGCGATCTCGAAACTGTTGCGGGTGCGTGTGGAGTTCTCGAAGAACAGGTTGACGATCAGGCGCTTGCGCAGGGCCGGGACGATCTTGATCTCGGGCCGCTCGCACACCTCTTCGAAGGCCAGGGCCTGGTCGAGGATGGCGGTGATGTCCTGGGGGCTCAGGGGCTCGATGCCCAGCAGGTGGCGGTGGGGGAACAGGTAGCGTTCGCTCGTCATGTCAGGCCCGCCGCTCCAGGTAGACCCCGTCCAGGCCGTCCACCTCCTTGACTTTCACCGAGATCCGCTGGTCCAGGGGAACGTCCATCCTGAGGCCGACGAAGTCCGGCTGGATGGGCAGCTGGCGCCCGCCCCGGTCCGCCAGGGCCGCCAGCCAGATGCGGTCGGGACGCCCGTGGTCCAGCAGGGCATCCATGGCCGCCCGGATGGTGCGACCGGTGAAGACCACGTCGTCCACCAGCACCACGGTGCGCCCCCGCAGGGTGAAGGGGATCTCCGTGGGCCGGACGATGGGGCTGCCCGCCAGTTCCGACAGGTCGTCCCGGTACAGGGTGATGTCCAGGATCCCCAAGGGGATGTCCTTATGCAGGAGCTCCCGGAGCATGGGCACGAGGCGCTCGGCCAGGTGCAGGCCACGGGTGCGGATGCCCACCACCGCCAGGGAGTCATTGTTGCCGAAGGCGGCCACGATCTCCCGGCTCATGCGCTGGAGATGGACTTCCACCTGCCTGGCGTCGAGCAGGCATGGTGACGGGGTTTCGGGCATGGCACCTCCACGATCAATTTAGCCTTCCCAGTGTATCGGATGCGGCGGGGGGTTGCCCTGGCCAGAATCCGGCCTGAACTTTAAATTATTGCATCCAGGAAACTTCTGGGTTACGCCAGGGCGCCCGAATGAAGCTACGCCTCGGTGATGAGCGCCCGGAGCTCGTCGTTGCCGAACTCCGAGCTGCAGGCGATCACCACCGCGCAGTGTCCCGGCTGGCTGGGCGGCAAGTCCACCTGGGCCGCGAAGCTGCCGTCCACGTCGGTCTTGCCGGTGGCCAAGGTGCCGGCCTTCTTGAAGCTGGAGATGAGGCGCACCGCCACCTCGGCCCCGGCCACCGGGCTCTGGCTGACGCAGAGCCGGGCCCGCACGCCGAAGGTGAAGGCGCGGCCGAACACCGGCCGGATGGGACGGTCCAGCACCAGTTCCAGGGTGTCCACATCCCCTTCGTGGGTCAGGTACTCCAGGATGGCCTGGTCCAGGGGCCGGTCGCTGAACACCTGCTGCTCGGCCAGCCGCGTGTCGGCCTGGGTGGCGTCGTACTTGCCGTTCTTGATGTCCCGGATGACGGCCCGGTGCTGCTCGTCCATGCGCGCCTGGATCACCGGGTCCGGCACCGGCCCATCGGCGAGCAGGTCCTCGTAGGTGCCCCGGCAGCTGTCCAGGATCTCCCCCCCAAGATAGATCAAGGTCTCGAACTTGGGGTTGGCCAAGCCCTTGTCCTCGGTCTGCACGTGGAAGACCCGGCTGCCGTGGCGCACGTCGCTGTTGTAGCCGGTGATCACGGGGTGTCCTTGCGGCGCATCCGTTCCGCCAGGTCGGGCATGATCTCCCAGGCGATCTCCCGCAGCGCCTGGTCCCCCAGCCGCGCCACCACGGCCCGGGCCAGGCGGTCCATGAGCGCCGGGTCCTCCAGCAGGGCGGCGAGGGCCGCCGGGTCCGGCCCTTCCGGCTGGGCGGGAGCGCCGGGCGCGGCCGGTCCGGCCGCCGCCCGCAGTTCGTCGCCAAGCTGCCAGGAGCCGGTCTGGATGCCCGGCGCCGCCTCGGCACCGGCGCCCGCCAGGGGCGGCGGCCCGGAATCCAGCAGGTCCGTGAGGCTGATGCCGTCCGGGAATGGGGCCGGGGGCGTCGCCGCCAAGGGGCCGGGCGCGGCCGGGACGCCGGCGGCCAGGGACACCAGGGTATCGCTCTCATCGGACCAGTCCATGGGCTGGGCGGCGCCGCGTCCCTCGTCCGCATCCACCAGGGCGGGCCCGGGCCGCAGCAGGTGGTCCGGCGCCGCGGCCAGGTCCGGCAGGTCGCCGGAGGTCACCGGGCTTTCCGTCTCCGCCAGCGCGGGCAGGTCGGACAACGCGTCGGTCAGGAGGAATTCCGGGACCGTCATGGGGATCAGGTCCACGGTCGCGTCTTCCATGGCCACCGGGGCGGCTTCCGGCTCCGCCGGGGGGGCGGGCATGGGCAGGTTGCGCAGGCCCTCCAGGTCCAGTTCCTCCAGCTCCAGGATCTCCCCCAGGTTCCCGGGCAGCTCCTGGGCCGCCGGGGGCTCTTCCTGCACGTCCCCGGGCTCCAGGAGCAGCAGGTCGGCCTGGGTTTGGGCCTCCGCCGGCGGGGGCGCCGGGGGCTCCGGCAGGATGACGGGGCTCTCCAGCAGCCGCCGGACCCGGTCGGCCAGGTCCCGCAGTTCGATGGGCTTCTTGAGGAAGCCCTGGATGGGGGCCTGGCGCACCCGCTCCAGGTCCACCACGTCCAGCACCCCGGCCATCATGGCCACGGGCATGCGCCGGGTGGCGTCGGTCTCCCGCAGGCGCTGGAGCAGCGCCCAGCCGTCCATTTCCAGCATGGAGGTGTCCAGGAGAGCCACGTCGAACCGGTCGCCCCGGTCGACCAGGGCCATGGCCTGGGCGCCCGAACCGCAGGAAATCAGTTCGACGTCGCTGGAGGCGAGGAGCGTCTCGGCGATTTTGTGGATGCTGGGGTTGTCGTCCACGAGGAGGAGACGGGGCATGGGAAACCTCGGGGGGGCCGGTGTGGGGACAATGGTCTGCGCTAACGCTAACAGAAACCGGCTATGGGAGTTTCAAGGAGTTTCGTACCGCCAGCAGCCTGCGGGTGGGCAGCAGCCGTTCCAGGATGGCCCGGTCCCCCACCCAGACCCAGGCTACTCCCGCGTACTCCCGCACGGCCACCTCCGGTCCGTCCGGAAGCCAGCCCCGCACCGAGGCCCGCAGCTTGGTGGCGGTGAGCCATTCGGACCGGTTGCCCTGGAGCAGGGCCTCCCGCTGGCGTTCCTTGGGCAGGGAGGCGTCCTTGCCCCAGCGCTGGTCCCAGGCGGTGACGGCCAGGTCGGGGGCGAACCAGGTCCAGGCCGGGTCGCAGGGGGGCCAGGGCGGGGTGTCCGCCGGCACCGGCTCCCACTGGGCCCGGTCCAGGGGGCTGGTCCTGCGCACACCGGGATCCTTGCGGTCGATCCCCTCCAGGCCCATGCGCAGCGGCGGCTGGGCGTGCAGGGTGCCGGTCCCGGCCGCTTCCCGGCGCCACCGGCCGTCGGCGAGGGCCCAGAGCGTCCAGGTGTTGCCGCTCCCCACCCAGAGCCGGTCCTTGCGCGGGAACCACATCCGGCTGCCGGGCGGCCAGGGCACCAGGACCCGCGGGCCCGGGAGGTCCTTGCCGTCGTCCCACAGGCTCTCGGGGCGGGTGATCCAGCCCCTGGGCGGCGGCGGCAGGCCCTTCTCGTCCCAGGAGGCCAGGGTGGGCGGGGGCATGTCCCCTTCCACCCGCAGGGCGGTGAGCAGCAGGCCGCCCTCCCGCCCCGGGGCGCGCAGACCCAGGAGCACCGCCTTGCCGTCCCAGCTGAACCGGCTCCAGGGGCCGCTGTCCGAGGCCCAGAGCACCCGCCCTTCGGGAATCTCCAGCAGCCGGGTCTCGAAACGCCGGGGAGCGAGCATGAGGGTCACCAGGAGGTGGTTGCCCTTGACCGGGTCCACGCGGGCCGAGGCGATCGGCGCGTCGAACCGGTAGTGGCGCCATTCCAGGCTGCGCCAGATGACCACTTCGCTGTGTCCCTTGGGGCCGTTCAGGGCCAGCCCCTGGTCTCCCAGGTAGGCGGAGGCCGGCTCCCAGGGCGTCTCGAAACCCCCGCCGAAGGGCCAGGGCTTCTCCTGGTCCGGATCCTGGGCGCCCTGGAAACGCGGGGCCCAGCCATCCAGCAGGCGGTACTCGGCCAGGGTCTCGAAGCTCTCCATGGACAGGTCCATCTCGGCATCCGGAGCCGCCGCCCCACCCTCCCGGATGGACCGGGGAGCCTGCACCAACGCCAACAACAACAGCATCGCCGCGATGAACATGCTGGCGAACAGGTAGCGTTTGGGAATCACCGCTGGCTCGAACCTCCCAGGACATGATGCAATCATTTGGTGAGGGCAACCCATGAAACATGCCGGACCTTTGGAAATTGAGGTGAAGGTGCGCGTCCCCTCCGTCCAGGCGCTGGAACCGCTGCTGGTCCAGGCCGGTTTTCGCCCGGTGCATTCGGCGGCGCTGGAAGCGAACCGGCTATGGGACCGGACCGGCGAGCTGCTGGCCCAGGGCAGCGCCCTGCGCCTGCGCCGGTACGGCGGCCGGGCGGTGCTCACGTGGAAAGGGCCCCGGGTGGCCGATCCCCGGCTGAAGATCCGGGCTGAGGTGGAGACCGAGGTGGCCGACCCCGCGGCCATGGAGGAGATCCTGGCCGCCCTGGGCTTCGCTCCGGTGCTGGAGATCGTCAAGACCCGCGCCATCTGGCAGCGGAACCAGCTGGAGGCCTGCCTGGACCAGACCCCCTACGGCTGCTTCCTGGAACTGGAAGGCTCCCGGGAGGCCATCGACCAGGCCATGGCCCAGCTGGGCCTGGACACTGCCCAGGTGGAGCCGCGCAGCTACGCGGCGCTGTACTCGGGCCGGGACCGGGACTGAATTTACGTTTTATTTTCAGTCCGGTAGCCGATCCGCTCGATACGGGCACGGCCCGGTCACGGCGCGGCGGGAAGGTGTTGGCCAGGAGGTGATCCATGGCTCCCATCGAGGTCCAGACCCCCGCCCAGCCCCGCTACGAGGTCCGTTCGCTGGGGTCCGGCGATTTCCCCCACCTGAAGCGCCTGGAGCAGGAGATCTGGAGCGGCGACGGTGCCGGCATGCTCTGCCCGCACTACCTGCGCCTGTGCACCGATTTCTACTCCGAGTGGTGCTTCCTCGCCCTGGACGGGGACCGGCCGGTGGGCTACGTCCTGAACTTCCCCAAGGGGAAGGTGAACTACTGCGCCACCCTGGCGGTCCATCCGGAGTACCACAAGACCCGGGTCAACTACCTGCTGATCCGGGCCATGGTGAAGAAGCTCCTGGAGGAGGACATGGAAGAGTGCCGGTTCCTGGTGGAGCCCGGCAACTGGGACGCCCGCAACGTGCACGAGGCCCTGGGCGCCCGGGTGGTGGCCCAGGTGGAGGATCATTACCTGCCGGGCGACCGGCGCCTGTGGTCGGTGATCGACCGGGGCGACCTGGAACGCATCCGCACCCGTTACACCCGCCTGAAGCTGGTGTCCTGACCGAAGCCTTGGAGGTGGCTGTTGCGACCGGAGATGTTGCTGGAATCCCTGCGCTCCGGGTTGACCCCGTTCCTGGGGCTGCCCATGCAGGCGGAGCCCGGGCCGGTGCCCGGGGTGGTCCTGGGCGCCCCCTACGACGGCGGGGTGCTCAACCGCCCCGGTGCCCGGTTCGGTCCCTGGGCCATCCGCAACGCCACCCTGGGCCTGGGGAGGCTGCCCATGCCGGCGCGCCTGCAGGGGCAGGACGAAGGCGGGCGCGGCCCGGCCGCGGTGGACTGGGCGGACGGCGGCAACATCCCCACCCTTCCGTTCAGCATGGAGGCCGCTCTGGACGCCGTGGATCAGACAGCGGCGGGCTGGATCCGGCAGGGGGCACGCACCCTGATGCTGGGCGGAGACCACCTCATGACCCTGGGGGCCCTGCGGGCCCACGCCCGGCAATGGGGCCCCCTGGGGCTCCTGCACCTGGACGCCCATCCGGACGCGGGCCAGGGTGAGATCTGGGGCACCAGGCAGCACCACGGCACCTGGCTGCGCCAGGCCGTCCAGGAAGGCCTGCTGGACCCCAGGCGCACCGTGCTGATGGGCCTGCGCGCCCCGCGTTTCGACAGCGAGGAGCTGGTGTTCCTGCTGGACGCCGGGGCCCGCCTGTGGACCCCCTGGGACCTCCAGGATCCCCGCCTGGACGCCCAGCTCCAGGGGGACATCGCCCGGGTGGGGCAGAAAGCCGCCTACGTCACCGTGGACCTGGATGTGCTGGACCCGGCCTTCTGCCCGGCGGTGGCCGAGCCGGTGCCCGGAGGGTTGACGGTCCTGGAGGTGTGCGCGCTCCTGCGCCGGGTGCATCGATGGACCAACCCCTGGGTCGGCGCCGATATCATGGAACTGGCGCCCGCCCTGGACAGCTCCCAGACCTCGGCGCGGACCGCCGCCCACCTCGCCCTCCAGCTGTTCGCCTGAGATCAGCGGGACGTCTCTCCGGAGGAACCCATGGTTCAAGCCTTAACCCTCCTGGCCCGGCAATCCCACGACCGGCCCCCCATCGGCTGGGACGAGATCGTGGTCGGCTACGATTTCGGCCTGCTGGAGCCCCGGGAGATCCAGGACTGGGCGCTGGGGCAGCCGCACCCGGGGCCGCGCTGCCTTGAGCTGGAGGCCCTGGACGGGGAGCGGATGGCGGGCTTCGAGGCGGTCCTCTGGGCCGCCTGTGCGGAGGGCTCCGGCAAGGTGCCCCGGCCGGGAGGCCGGCGTTGGGCCCGGGCCCAGGACCGCTGGCGCGCGGCCCTGCTCCAGGACGCCCTGGACGCGCCCCTCACGCCCGAAGCCCTGGCCGTGGCGGTGGAAACCATCTACGACCGGGTGGGCTGCCCCGAGGACATGCTGGGCCTGTGGCGGCGCACCAGTCCGTGGCAGGCCCAGCCGGCGGACGCCGACCGGGAAGAGGTCGTCCGCTTCCTCCAGCGGTGCGAGCGGGACAGCGCCGCCAATTTCTGAACCAAGACCGCGCTTCCTGCACCCTGGTCTTGAGCCCGGCGTCCTCGTGGCCGCCCAAGGGCCTTCCAGGGAGGCAAGATCATGCAAGAGTCCAACGGCGGATCCATGGGCGGATCCCTGACACTGTTCCTGGCCGGCGCCGCCATCGGCGGCCTGCTGGTCGCGCTCAACACCCCCAAGACCGGCCCGGAGCTGCGGGAAGACCTCCAGGTGCTGGGGCGGAAGGCGAAGAAGAGGGCGCAGGACCTGGCCGAGGACGCCCAGGAAGGCTGGGAGCGGGTGCGCGGCAAGGTGGGCGAGGCCGGCCATGAAGCGGCCGAAGAAGCCCGGGCGGAAGCGAAGGAGTTGGGGAAGCGTTAGTCCTGCCGAGGCGTCCGGGTCCTGGCCCGGCGGCAGGCCCGCCATGCGGGTTCCGTGGGTTCGCGCCGCCACACCTTTGGTGGCCGTGAATCGGAGTGCGTGCGCACTCCGATTCACGGCTGCCTGCCGTCGAGCCGCATCGGACTTTGGGGTCGGTGATCTACGCGTCAGTTTGAAAGCGTCATTGCTGGCTGGCGGGGCTTGGCGAACCTGCTTGGATCAGCTGGCATGGGAGGACCTGTGAAGGTTGCGGAAGCGGTTCCCGCAGTCCGCCCCGAAGTCGCCGATACCAACCATCTTCGGTCGGCCCCGACGAGCCAGCGAGTGCTTCGTCAGACCGCGCCCAGCGCGGCCTGACGAAGCCGAGCACCGGTGGGGCGGCGCGAGGCCCGGGAACCCGGCCGACGCGATCTGCCGCCGACCGGGACACGGACGCCCCAGTAGGTACTAGGAGGGTGACCAAGTAAAGGTCCGGGTCCCTCCATTTCGCCCCGGTTCATCGGTCTCTGAACGCGTTCGCGTTCAGGGACCGATGGGTGCTAACGAAGGAACCGCGACGGCCATGTTCCACCCCCGGGCAAAAGTTTTTGAGTGACCGGGTTAACGATTGGATGGGTTTGTACGATAAGTAGGTATGACCAAACGATTCCGCCCCTGGGACCCGAAACAGAAGTGGCTGCTGCCGCCTGAAATCACCGAGTTCATTCCGGAAGGGCACCCGGCGCACTTCGTGCGGGACCTGGTGGTTGAGCAGCTGGACCTGTCGCAAATTCTTGACAGCTATGATGAGGAGCGGGGCTACCCGCCGTTCCATCCGGCCATGATGGTGGCCCTGTTGCTTTATGCCTACACCCAGGGGGTGTTCTCCTCCCGGAAGATCGCCAGGGCCTGCATCGAGCGGATGGACTTCGCGGCGGTGACCGGATTTCAGAAGCCGGATTTCCGGACCATCGGCCTTTTCCGCCGCCGGCACCTGGGAGCGCTGGCCGGTTTGTTCCAGCAGGTTCTGGTTCTCTGCCGCCGGGCGGGGCTGGTGGCCCTGGGACACGTGGCCTTGGATGGCACCAAGGTCAAGGCCAACGCCAACAAGCACAAGGCCATGAGTTACGACCGGATGGAGAAGGCGGAAGGGGAATTCGCCGAGACGGTGAAGGGCTGGTTGGACCAGGCGGAGATCACGGATCTGGGCGAGGATTTCCGGCTCCGGAACCGCCAGGGAGACGAGCTTCCAGCTTGGGTGGCCAATAAGGCGGAACGGATGCGGAAGATCAGGGAAGCCAAGGCGGCCCTGGAGCAGGAGGCCGCGGAGAAGGCCAAGGAAAAGCAGAAAGACGATGATGAGGACCCACCGGACCCGCCCAAGGTGGACCCCAAGGCCCAGCGCAATTTCACCGATCCGGAGAGCCGGATCATGCCCACCAAGGATGGTTTCGAGCAGTGCTACAACGCCCAGGCGGCGGTGGACGCCGAGGCCCAGGTGATCGTGGCCTGTGATGTAGTGGCCACCAACGCGGACTGCCCGCAACTGCTGCCCATGATCGATCGGGTGAAAGCCAATCTCGGCCGCAAGCCAAGGGTCTGTTCGGCGGATGCGGGGTTCTGCTCGGAAGCGAACCTGGAAGGCTTGGAGGCCCGGAACATCCAAGCCTATATCGCCACCGGCCGCCAGCAGCATGGCAGCAAAGCTGCAACCCACGCCAAGAACGGCAAGCCGGGTAGCCTCGTGGCCCAGATGCGGGAGAAACTGAAGCGTGGTGGCTGGCGGAGTCCCTACCGGCTTCGAAAGCAAGTCGTGGAGCCGGTGTTCGGCCAGGTCAAACAGGCCATGGGCTTCCGGCAGTTCCTACTCAGGGGGCTAGCCAAGGTCAGGGCTGAATGGAGCCTGGTCTGCACCGCCCATAACCTCCTGAAGATGGCCAGAGCTTCGGCCTGAGGGGTAAAAATCCAAGAAATAGGTCCAGGAAGCCTATGAAACGCTCTGCGGGGTCGATACCCCGGAGGTGAAACATAGCCGACGATTACCTTTCGGCGAAACTATCCGCTCTGTTGGATCGCGACCAGCGATCCAACAGAGCGAACCAGGGCGAAATGGAGGGACCCGGACCTTTACTTGGTCGGGCTCCTAGGAGTGTGACTATGTATTATTCGGCCCCGCGTCGACGTCCAGACCCGTGCATATCGTGCGCAAGGCCCGCAGGAGGTAGTGGGTCTACCTTCAAGGGCCTTGCACACGAGAGGCGCGGGTCTGGGCGCCGACCCTCCGGGCTGGTGGCAGCGGGCCCAGCCATGCTGCGTCAGGCTCCTCGGAGGTATAACCTATACCCCCTTCGTCGCCTTCCTTGCCTGGCTAGGCCCGGTGCCACCAGCGCGGGGCCGAATAATACATAGTCACACTCCTAGGGCGCGGCTGCAGGCTCGGGTGCGGGGGCCTTGCGGCGGGGCAGGTGCGGGTCCTTGCTGTCCTGCTCGAGCATATGGCGCAGGGCCGGCTGGTGCTGGGCCATGGCCCAGAGCTGATGCCCCGCTTCCCGGGCTTCCCGGATGGCCTTGCCGGCGTCCTGATAGCGCTTGAGGTTGTACAGGGCCACGATGCGGTTGGCCAGGATGCGCTCGTCGTCCGGCTGGGCGGCCAGGGCCTGGTCCAGGAAGGCCAGGGCACCCTCCGGGTCCGGTGCCACCGCCGCCACCGCCTCGTCCAGGGCGGCGTACTTGGGCCTGGCGGGGGCCGGGGCCGCCGCGGGGGCGGGGGCGGGCTGGGCGGCCGCGCCCGGCTGGGAACCCGGTGCTGGCGCCGGTGCCGAGGCCGCGGGGGCCAGCTGCAGCGGCGACGGTACCGTCACCGGCAGCGGCGGCGGGGCGGGGGTCCGCCGGCGGTGCCGGGACCAGAACCAGAATCCGCCGCCGGCGCCCAGGGCCACCACCAGCAGGACGGCCACCCAGGCGATCCAGGCCCGGGAGCGGCGGGGACGGTCCGCCCGCTTCCGGGGCGGGACCGGCAGGACCTTGCCGGACTGCAGGCTCCACGGAGCGTCCCGCTGGGGCGTCCAGGACGGGTTGCGCACGGCCCGCAGGGCTTCCCCCAGGGCCTCGGCGGTGGGGTAGCGCCGGGCCGGATCCTTGGCCAGGGCCTGGCGGGCCACTCCCGCCAGGGCGGGGCTCAGGTCCGGGAACAGCGCCGGGTCCAGGTCGGGCGGTTCTTCTTCCCGCAGGCGCTTGGTCACCGCCGCCGGCGTGGGCCCGTCGAACGGCCGCACTCCGGTCAGCGCCTCGTACAGGATCACGCCCAGCGGGAACAGGTCCGCCCGCCCATCGGGCTTGCCCGCATGCAGGCATTCGGGGGCGGTGTAGCGCAGGGTGGCCAGGTGGGCGGCGGCTCCGGCCGGATCGGTGATGGCGGTGGTGAAGCCGCCGTCCATCAGCTTGGGGGCGGGGCGCCCGGCCACCCGGCTCATGCGGATGTTCACGGGCTTGAGGTTGCGGTGCAGGATGGCCCGCTGGTGCAGGTAGGCCAGGCCGTCGCACAGCTGGGCCAGGAGGTCCAGGACCTCCTTGGGCGTGAGGGCGCCTTCCTGCAGCATGGTTTCCAGGTCGCTGCCGGGCAGGTAGTCCTGCACCAGGTAGAGGGTGCCCCCTTTCTCGCCGAACTCGTGGATGGTCACCAGGTTCGGATGGTTGAGACGGCTGGCGGCCTGGCATTCGCGCAGGAACCGGGCTTCCGGGTCCGGCGGCGGCAGCGCGGCCCGGCGGATGACTTTCAGGACCACTTCCCGGCCGATGATGGTGTCCCGGGCCAGGAAGGCTTCGCCCAGGCTGCCCTGGCCCAAGGGCTCGGTGATCTCGAACTTGCCGATGCGGTCGATGCGGTGGGTCATGGCGGGCGGTCCTGGGGAAGGGGCATTGGGCAGGACAACGATACCGCAAGCCGCCCATATGGGCGCTAATGCCTCTGCGCCAGCAGCCAGGCCTCGTCCTGCACCGGGATGCCCAGGGCCTCGGCCTTGGCCAGCTTGGAGCCGGCCTTGTCCCCGGCCACCAGGACCGTGGTCTTGGGGGAGACGGCGGCCGGTGACCTTGGCCCCCAGTTCCTTGAGCAGGGCTTCGGCCGCGTCCCGGCTCAAGGTGGGCAGGGTGCCGGTGACCACCGCCACCTGTCCGGCCAGGGGCAGCCCGGAACGGTCCCGGGGCCGCGGTGGCTCGGGCTCGACGCCCATGGCCGCCAGGGTCTCGGGCAGGTCCGGGTGCAGCTGGGCGAAGGCCCGGATGGCGGCGGCCACCTTGGGGCCCACCTCCTCCACCCCCAGGAGCCGGCCTTCCTCCGCGTTCCAGAGCTGGCGCAGGTCCGGGAAGGCCTCGGCCAGGAGCTCGGCGGTGCGCTGGCCCACGTAGGGGATGCCCAGGGCGTGGATCCAGCGGGCCAGGGGCCGGGTGCGGGCCCCGTCCAGGGCCGCCATCACGTTCTGGGCGCTCTTCTCGGCCATCCGCTCCAGCCCCGCCAGGTAGGCCAGGCCCTGGGCCGGGTCGCCCAGGAGCCGGAAGATGTCCCAGGGCTGGCTGATGCGCTGCCCGGCCACGATCTGCTCCACCAGGGCGTCCCCCAGCCCCTCGATGTCCAGGGCCGCACGGCTGCCCAGGTGCTGGAGCCGCGCGGCGAGCTTGGCGGGGCATTCGGGGTTCTGGCAGCGCCAGGCCACTTCCGCGTCGGAATCCTTGCCCACCTGGCCCCCGCACACCGGGCACGCGGCCGGGACCGCCGGAGGGAGCGCGCCGGCGGGCACCGACCCGGGCACCACCGCCACCACCTTGGGAATCACTTCGCCGCCCTTCTCCACGAACACCCGGCAGCCGACGCGCACCCCCAGGCGCTCCAGCTCGTCGGCGTTGTGCAGGGTGGCCCGGCGCACGATGGAGCCGGCCACTTCCACCGCCTCCAGTTCCGCCACCGGGGTCAGCTTGCCGGCCCGGCTCACCTGCCAGGTGATGGCCAGCAGGGTGGTGGTGGCCTGCAGCCCTGGGTACTTGAAGGCGATGGCCCAGCGGGGCACCCGGTCGGTGGTGCCCAGGCGCTCCTGCAGGGCGCGGTCGTCCACCTTGAGCACCACGCCGTCCGAGTCGAACGGCAGCAGCAGGCGCCGGTCCCGCTGGGCCTCGAGGAACGCCAGGAGGTCCTGGAAGCTGCCCGAGGCGTGGGCCGGCATGCGGTTGAAGCCCCAGGCGGCCAGCTGGTCCATGGCCTGCTCGTGGCCCGGCGCCCCCACCACCTGCCAGGGCAGGAAGGAGAGCCGGCGTTCGGCGGTGATCCGGCTGTCCAGCTGTTTCATGGCGCCGGCGGCGGCGTTGCGGGGGTTGGCGAAGCGCGGTTCCCCCCGCAGGTCCCGTTCCCTGTTCAGCTCTTCCCAGCGCCGGCGGGACAGGAAGACTTCGCCCCGCACCTCCAGTTCCGCCGGCGCCCCGTCCGGCAGGCGCAGGGGAATGTCGGCGATGGTGCGGGCGTTTTCGGTGACGTCCTCGCCGGTCTCCCCGTCGCCCCGGGTGATGGCCTGGACCAGGGCCCGGTCCTGGTAGAGGAGGGACAGGGACAGGCCGTCCACCTTGAGTTCCGCCGCGTAGCGGAGGGCGGCCCCCGGCAGGCCTCTGGCCACCCGGGCCTCCCATTCCCGCACTTCCGCTTCGGAATAGGTGTTGTCCAGGCTCAGCATGGGGGTGCGGTGGCGGGCCTTGCGGAAGGCCTCCAGGGGCTCGGCCCCCACCCGCCGGGTGGGGCTGTTGGGGTCGGCCAGGTCCGGGTGGCGGGCCTCCAGGTCCCGCAGTTCCCGCTCCAGGGCATCGTATTCCGAATCGCTCAGGATCGGCTGGTCCAGGACGAAATAGCGGCGCCGGTGCTCCAGCACCCGGGCGGCCAAATCTCTCATGTATTCCCGCGTCTCCATGGTCTGCCTCGACCCTCAGGGATGGTTGAAGACCTTGCGCAGGTAGGCCAGGAAGGTGGCGTCGGTGCACAGGGTCTTGCCGGGGGAGTCGGAGAGCTTGGCCACCGGCTGCCCGGCGCAGGAGATCATCTTCATGACGATGTTCAGGGCCGGATGGGGAGTGTCGTTCATCAGGTTGGTGCCGATGCCGAACCGGGTCCGGATCCGGTCCCGGAAGTGCCGGTGGATCGCCAGGGCCCGGGCCACCGTCAGGGAATCCGAGAACACCAGCTGCTTGGCGGCCGGGTCGATGCGCAGGGCGCGGTAGTGGGCGATGGCCTGTTCGCCCCACTGGATGGGATCCCCCGAGTCGTGGCGCAGCCCGTCGAACAGCTTGGCGAAGTACAGGTCGAAATCCGCCAGGAAGGCGTCCATGCCCACCACGTCCGTCAGGGCGGTGCCCAGGTCGCCGCGGTACTCCTGCACCCAGCCCTCCAGGGCGGCCTTCTGGAAGTCCCGCAGGCGGGAGCCGAAGGCCTGGTAGGCCTGGATGTACTCGTGGGCCATGGTGCCGGCAGGCACCAGGCCCAGCTTGCGGGCCAGGTGCACGTTGGAGGTGCCGGCGAAATGGTCCGGCAACTCCCGGGCCAGGGTGGCCACCACCTCCTCCTGCCACGTCCCGGAGTAGCGCCGGCGCAGGCCGAAGTCCAGGAGCCGGAACGGGTGGGTTCCGGCGGCGCCGGGCTCCCGGTCGCACTCCCGGATCAACCGGATCTTCTCCCGCAGCCGCCGGCGGGCTTCCTCCAGGATCCCGGGGCCGGCCGGCAGCCGGCGGCAGTAGAGCTCGTTCACGATGTACAGGACGAACACCTCGAAGCTCATCACGTGGGCGATGGGCCCGGCCGCGGTGATGGCCAGCTCCCCGTCCCGGCCCTCCACCTTCACGAAGTGGCGCTGGAACCGGAAGATGGACAGGAAGTCCACGAAGTCGCTCTTGATGAAGCGCAGCCCGCGCAGGTACGCCAGCTCTTCCGGGGTGAACGCCAGGGTGCACAGGTGGTCCAGTTCCGCCTCCACCGCGTCCTTGAGTTCCGCCAGGGGGAACAGGGGCGGTTCCCGGCAGACGAAGAGGTATTCGGCCTGGGCCCCCGGGTGGCTGTGCAGCAGCGCCTGCCACATGGTGAACTTGTAGAGGTCGTTCTCCAGCAGGCTGGTCACCACGGGGGGCGCAGAAGGGGTGGACATGCCACCAGCCTACACCTTACCGGCGCGGTCACTTCATCTTGGCCCGGTAGCTGATCGCCATCACCGCCCCGATGCCCAGGAAATAGCTCAAGGTGCTGCTGCCCCCGGCGCTGAAGAACGGCAGCACGATGCCCTTGTTGGGCAGCAGCCCGATCACCATGCCCACGTTCACGAACAGGTGCAGCCCCAGGATGCCCGCCGCGCCCACGCAGAAGTAGGTCTCCGCGGAGGACTTGGCCACCCGGGCGGTGTCCAGGATGCGGGCGATCACGGCGCCGAACAGGCCCAGGGCCAGGAGCACGCCCAGGAACCCGCGTTCCTCGGCCCACACGGAGAACACGAAATCGGTGGTCTTCACCGGCAGGAAGTTGAGCTGGGTCTGGCTGCCGCTGGTGAAGCCCTGGCCGAACAGCCCGCCGGCGCCGATGGCGATGCGGCTCTGGTTGATCTGGTAGCCCTTGCCCTGCAGGTCCGCGGACGGGTCCAGGAAGGTCAGGACCCGCTGCTTCTGGTAGGGCTTGAGCACCTCCCGCCAGGCGAAGGCGCCCATCAGGGACACGCCCAGGAGGCCCAGCGCGACCCATTTGGCCTTGAGCCCCTTCAGCAGCGGGATCAGCACCAGGATGGGCAGGAAGCTGATGGCCATGCCCAGGTCCGGCTGCTTGAGCACCAGCAGCATGGGGAAGAACACCAGGGCCGAGGCTCCGGCCAAGTCCCGGGCGGTGATGTCCTGCAGGGGCCGGGTGCCCAGGCGGTGGGTCACGAAAAGCAGGGTAAGCCATTTCATCAGTTCCGACGGCTGCCAGGTCATGCGCCCGATGATCAGCCAGCGCTGGGCGCCGCCGATGCGGTGCCCCGCCACCAGCACCGCCACCAGGCTCAGGATGCCCAGGACGTACAGGACCAGGGCGCTGCGGAAGGTGCGCAGGGGGTTGACCGCCGCCACCAGGCCCAGGGCCAGGAAGCCCAGGAGGTTCCACACGGTCTGCTTGAGCCACAAGGTGGATTGGGTGGTGCCGCGGCCGGCGGAGTACACCGTGAGGGTGCCCATGACGACCAGGACCACCATGGGCAGCAGCAGCTGGGTGTCCAGGAACCGCAGGCGCTCCCTCATCGCGCGGGTTCCTCATCGGCGCCCGGTTCCGAGTCCAGGCGGAAGGCGTCGGGCAGCTTGGCGCTGGGGGGCGGCATGGGCTTGGTCATCCGGTCGATGAACCAGGTACCTGGCATAGCTTCTTGACGATGGGAGCGGCGGATTCGGCGCCGAAGCCGGAGTTGGCGGCGACGACGGCGAAGGCGATCTGGGGGTTCTCCCGGGGCGCGTAGCCGGCGAACAGGGCGTTGTCCCTCAGGTTCTTGGCCAAGGCGGCGTAGTGGGCCCGGTCCACGAAGCCGATCACCTGGCTGGTGCCGGTCTTGCCGGCGATGGTGACTCCCGGCAGGTCGATGCCATGGGCGGTGCCCGAGTGCACCACCTCGAAGCAGCCCTCGTCCAGCACCGCCCAGATCTTGGGGTCCAGGCCGGTGTCCTTGGGCGGCGGGCGGCTGGTAGAAGGAGATGCCCCCGTTGTCGCCCCGCACCCCGTAGAGCAGGTGGGGAGTCAGCAGCTTGCCCCGGGTGGCGATCATGGCGTAGAACCGGGCCAGGGAGATGGGCGTGAGGCGTTGGCCCCCTGGCCGATGGCGACGCTGATGGTCTCGCCGGCGTACCACTTCTCGTGCTTCACCTGTCGTTTCCACTCCCGGCTGGGCACCCGGGAGACCGCCTCGTGGGGAAGGTCGATGCCGGTGCTTTCCACCAGGCCGTACTTCTTGGCGGTGTTGAAGATGTCGTCGATGTCCAGGCGCGCGCCCAGCTCGTAGAAATAGATGTCGCAGCTCTTGGCGATGGCCTGCACCAGGTCCAGGGTCCCGTGCACTTTGTCGCAGCGGAACTCCCGGCCGTAGAAGTTCTTGTGGCCGTTGCAGGTGAAGGTGGTGGCGGGGGTGATGATGCCCTTCTCCAGGGCGGCCAGGGCCATCAGCAGCTTGAAGGTGGACCCGGGCGGGTAGCGGCCCTGGGTGACCCGGTTGAGCATGGGGCGGTCCGGGTTGTCCCAGGTACTCCTTCACCTGGTCCTGGGTGAGCCGGTTGAGGAACACGTTGGGGTCGTAGGAAGGGCTGGAGTACATGGCCAGGACGCCGCCATCCCGCAGGTCCAGCACCACGCCCGCGCCCTGGGTCGTCCCGAAGGCGTCCTTGAGCACCGTCTGCAGCCCGGCGTCCATGGTCAGGTAGACGCTGTGCCCGGGAATGGCCTCCTGCATGCCGTAGGTGGCCACTTCCCGCCCCAGGTAGTCCACCAGGATCCGCCGCTGGCCGTCCACTCCCTTGAGCTCGTCGTTGCGCGACGCCTCGAAGCCGGTACGGCCGATGATCTCCCCCAGCTGGTAGTGGGAGGGCTCCTCGCTGCAGCTCCTCGGGGGTGACCTCCCCCACGTAGCCCAGGGCGTGGCCCGCCAGGTCCTCGCCCAGGTACACCCGCCGGGGCGCCACCTCGATGCTCAGGAAGGGGTACCGGGCCCGCAGCACCTCGGCCCGGGCCACGGCGCTGTCGTCCAGGTTGTCCTGGAGCACCAGCATCCGGTTGCCCGCCGCCTGGCGGGTGGCCGTGATGCGCCGCTTGAGCTGGTCGGGCTCCATCTGGAAGGCCTGGGCCAGGCCCTCGATCTGGTTCGGGTCCCTGGGCAGGTCCTCGTACTGGATCACCAGGTGCAGGGCCCGGCGGTTGTCCACCAGCTTGTTGCCGTTGCGGTCGAAGATGATGCCCCGGGGGGCCGGGGTGGTGCGGGTCTTCACCGCCTGGGCGATGGCCAGCTTCTGCATCTCCCGCCCTTTCCAGAGCTGCACCCGGGCGTAGGCCAACACGAGCCACAGGATCATGAACCAGGCCAGGGTCTTCATGATGCCGATGCGTTTCTGGATCAGGGTGCGGGAGGGGAGCGGCAAGGGTCTACTTCCGGTGCAAGGGGGGGTGGAGGCGCAAGGCCAGGGTGGCCCAGACGGGGGTGAGCAGCAGGGACCAGAGCCAGCCGGTCCCCCAGGCGTGGAATCCGGCGGCGAAGGTCACCGAGACGTACACCAGCAGGGTGTGGATGAGCGTCAGGGCGGCCTGGCGGCCCCAATAGGGCTTGAGGGTGTGGGGGGGCCAGCGCAGGGCCAGGGCGTAGGCCAGGAGGCAGGCCAGCATGTTGCCGAAGGCGGTGCCGCCCAGGTGCGGATAGAGGCGCAGGGCGCCTTCCAGCACCCAGCCGCCCGCCGCGGCCCAGACCAGCCCCGCCAGGGGGGAGGTGAACCCCGGGGCCAGCCCCAGCACCAGGAAGGTGTTCAGGACTGCCTGGGGGCCCGGCCAGGGGGCCGCGAGGTGGATCCCGCCCAGGCACAGGAGCGCCAGGAAGAACCGGCGCACCTTGGGCGCTGCGGAAGGGGCGCTCATCGGGCCTCCTTTCCGGACCCGGGTCCTTGGGTCGGCTGGGCGGGCGGCTGGATCTCCATCTGGGGATGGGGCGGCAGGACCAGGACCAGCACCAGCCGGTCCAGGGGCGCGGCCAGGACCACCTCCACGTGCAGTTCCACGTCCTGGGGATGCACGTCGCTCACGTAGCCCACCAGGAGGCCCCGGGGGAAGTTCCGGTCCAGGCCCGAGGTGAACACCGGCTCGCCCACCTGCACCACTTCCTGGTTGCCGATGTAGCGGATGGCGGCCTTGCCCGGGCCCAGGCCCTGGAGCACCCCGGTGGCCCGGCTGCGGGCCAGCATCACGCCCGTGGAGGCATTGTAGGCGTCCAGGGGCAGCAGGCTGGATTGGGTCCGGCCCACGTCCCAGAGGCGGCCCACCACCCCCTCGGGGCAGATGACGCCCTGGTCCGGCACCAGCCCTGCGTCCCGCCCCTGGTCCAGGATCATGCCGCCGAAGGGGGCCCGGCGCACGTTGGCGATCACCCGCGCGGCCCGGAAGTCCAGGGGCAGGAGCTTCTTGAGGCCCAGCAGACGGACCGCCTCGTCGGCTTCGGCCAGCCGCGGCGCTTCGGCCGCCCGGGCGGTGAGCAGGGCGGTCACCTGGGCCCGCAGGTTCAGGATCTCGCTCTGGGCCTGGCGCAGGTTGCCCACCCCCTGGCGCCGGTGGGCCTTCCAGTCCTCCCACCGGGTGGAGACGCTCCGGGACGGGACGGCCAGGATGTCCAGCAGGTGGTTCCAGCGCCCGGAGGAGCCGCGCCCCAGAAGCATCCAGAGCAGGTGGCCCAGGAGCAGGACGACGATGGCCCAGCGGCGCCGGCCCGTGGGGCCCAGCCCCAGGGGCGCTCCCTCATGGGCGTCGTCGCGGGACCGAATAATGCATAGACAGGCTCCTAGTCCAGGATCTGGATCCGCCGCAGGAAGGGGATGTCCTCCAGCAGCATGGCCGTGCCCCGCACCACGGCGGTCTCGGGGTTCTCGGCCCGGTAGCAGGGCAGGTGGGTCTCCTTGCTGAGGCGGATGTCCAGGCCCTGGATCTTGGAGCCGCCGCCGGTGAGGCAGATGCCCCGGTCGATGAGGTCCGCGGCCAGCTGGGGCGGAGTCTCGTTGAGGGCCTTGCGCACCAGGTCGATGATGGCGCTGATGGGCTCGGCCAGGGCCTCGCGGATCTCCGTGTCGTTGAGGGTGAGGGTCTTGGGCAGGCCCTCGAACTGGTCCCGGCCGGAAATGCTCATGGTCCGGGTCTTGTCGGAGGAGATAGGCGGAGCCCAGGCTCCACTTCACTTCCTCCGCCGCCGCCTCGGAGATGAGGACGTTGTACTTCTCCCGGATGTACTTGATGATCGCCTCGTCCATCTCGTCGCCGGCGATCAGGATGGAATCGGCGAACACCTTGCCGTTGTAGGAGATGACCGCCACGTCGGTGGTGCCGCCGCCGATGTCCACGATCATGCAGCCGCGCTTCTCGTTGATGGCCAGCCCGGCGCCGATGGCGGCCACCATGGTCTGGTCCACCAGGAACACCTCGCCCGCCTTGGCGTCGTAGCAGACCTGCTTCACGGCCCGCCGGGCCACCTGGTGGGCCCGGGGGGGCACGCTCACCACGATGCGGGTGCGGGCGATGCCCCGGTTGGGCCGGGCCTTGCGGATGAAGGCGGCGAGCATCTTCTCGGCGGCGTCCACTTCGTAGATCATCCCGTCCTTCATGGGCCGGATGGTCTGCACCCCCTGGGGGGTCCGGCCCAGCAGCTGCTTGGCCTCGTCGCCCACCGCCTCCACCTCGTGGGTCAGGGTGTTCAGGGCTACGATGGAAGGCTCATAGACGACGATCCGCCCGGCCTGGCGGGTGTAGATCAGCACCGAGGCAGTGCCCAGGTCGATGGCCAGGTCGGAGGTGAACAGATTGGACCAGAATTGGCTTGAAAACGGGTGGGGCACCGGACACTCCGAGGGAACCTCTTAGCCTGCCATGGTTTTGCCCTGGAGGACAGGCCGGCGGCGCCAACCACGCCGTTCCCGTCCGCCCCCGGGGACGATCACGCGCCTGCGGCGGCCAGCAGCTCCTGGACCAGGATAGCCGGGTCCAGGCGCTGGGGCAGGTCCCGGTGGTAGCCCCGCACCCAGGCCTTGCCGTTGACCAGGACGAAGGGGATGGCCCGCTTGCCGGTCTCCGCCTCCAGGCGTTCGGCGGCGCCGGGCACGGTCTCGATGTCCACCAGGGCGTGGGTCACTTGGTGCTCGGCCAGCCACCGCTCCAGGCGCCGGCAGTCCGGGCACCAGGTGGCGCTGAAGACTTGCAGATCCAAGGACTTGAGTTGATCGGGGACGGTCATTCGGGGATCTCCGCTAGGAAAGGTGGCCGCTCGCTGTCATTCTGGAACCTTGGACTGCAGGAGTGAAGCATGGAAATGCGCGCGGCGCGACGGTTCGGTTTGGGCGGCCTGGTGGTGCTGGGCCTGCTGGGCTGCGGCAAGGTTTCCGACGACCATGGCAAGGTGCTGGCCACCGTGGCCGGGGAGAAGATCACCGAGCAGGCCTTCGACAGGACCCGTGCGGGCGTTCCTGGGGGACGAGGCCAAGGCCAAGGACCTGCTGACCAACGCGGCCATGCGCGAGCAGCGCAACCAGATCCTGGGCACCCTGGTGAACCAGAAGGCGCTCCTGGCCTGGGCCAAGGCCGAGGGGCTGGACAAGGACCCCAAGGTGCAGGTCGAGGTCACTTCCGCCCTGGCCAACGCCTATTTCCAGGTCCTGGTGGACCGCCTGGTGACCAAGGCCGAGCCCACGGACGACCAGCTCAAGGCCGTCTATGACGAGTATGCGGCCCAGGCCAAGGCCGCCAACCAGGCCCAGGGCCTCCCGCCCTACGAGCAGGTGAAGGGCCAGTTGCCGTCCCTGTGGAAGCGCAAGCAGACCCAGATCGCCCGGGACGCCCTGCTGGCCCAGCTGAACCAGCGCTACCCGGTGGTGTTCGATCCGGACTACCGGCCGGCGCAGATGCCGTAGCCTCCCAGGAGCCCGACCCCGTAGAGGTTCGGGTCCCTCCATTGCGCCCTGGTCCGCTCTGTCGGATCGCTGATCGCGATCCGACAGAGCGGATGGCCTCGCCGGAAGGTCCTCGTCGGCTACCGGCTGAAAGGACTTGGCAAGTCTTCCTGAGTCCGCAGGCATGAAAGGACCTATAAAGCTTGGAGAGGCGATTCCTGCAGGTCGCCCCGAAGTCACCGATCCCTGGGTCCTTTGGTCGGCCCCGACGAGCCAGCGAGCGCTTCGTCAGACCGCGCCGCGCGCGGGCTGACGAAGCCGAGCAACGGTGGGTCGGCGCGATACCCAGGAACCCGGACGACGGACCTGCCGCCGACCGGGACCTGGACGCTCCTAGGTCCGGTTGGCGGTGAACTCCGCCAGGGGGCCCTGGAAGTCTTCCACCCCGGTGTCGGTGACCGACCAGATGCGGGTGGCCACCTCGTCGATCAGGTCCTCGTCGTGGGTCACCAGGATGACCGTGCCCTCGTAGCGCTGCAGGGCCGTGTCGAGGGCGATCACCGCCTCCAGGTCCAGGTGGTTGGTGGGTTCGTCCAGCACCAGGAAATTGGGCTTCTGCAGCATGAGCTTGCAGAACATCAGGCGGCAGGCTTCGCCTCCGGACAGCACCTCGGTGCGCTTCATCCCCTCATCGCCCCGGAACAGCATCTGGCCCAGGACACCGCGGATGGTCTCCACCAGGGCGTCCGGGTCGAACTGGCGCAGCCAGTCCGCCAGGGTCCAGCCGTCCGGGATGGAGTCCCGGAAATCCTGGGCGAAGTAGCCCACGTTCACCTCGTGGCCCCACTTCACCTCGCCCGCGTCCAGGCCCCGGTCCGCCTCGGTCACTCCAGGCGCGTTGGCCAGCAAGGCCTTGACCAGGGTGGACTTGCCCACGCCGTTGCGGCCCATCACCGCGATCTTCTCGCCCCGGGCCACGTTGGCGGTGAAGTCGCGGAGCACCTCCAGCCGCCCGCCGGCCAGGTCGTAGCCTTTGCAGACCCCTTCGAATTCCAGGGCGTGCCGGCCTCCGGGCTTGGCCTGGTCGAACTTGATGTAGGGACGCTGGATGTTGCTGCGGGCCAGGTCGTTGGGGGTCAGGCGCTCCACTTCCTTGCGCCGGGAGGCCACCTGGCTGGAGCGGGTGCCCGCGGCGAAGCGCTGGATGAACTCGTTCAGCTGGGCGATCTTCTTCTCCCGCTGGGCGTTCTCGGACTCCAGGCGGGAGCGGATCTGGGTCTTCTGCATGACCATGTCGTCGTAGCCGCCGGTGTACTGGATGATCGTCTGGTAGTCGATGTCGGCGATGTGGGTGCACACCCCGTTGAGGAAGTGGCGGTCGTGGGAGATGACGATCAGGGTGCCCTTGTAGTGGATCAGGAAATTCTCCAGCCAATGGATGGAGTCCAGGTCCAGGTGGTTGGTGGGCTCGTCCAGGAGCAGGGCGTCGGGATTGCCGAACAGGGCCTGGGCCAGCAGAACCCGGACCTTCTGCCCGCCCTGCAGCTCGCCCATGGCGCGCTGGTGCAGGTCCTCGGGGACGCCCAGCCCGTCCAGCAGGATGGCCGCGTCGCTCTCGGCGGTGTAGCCGTCCTCGTCGGCCACCACCCCTTCCAGTTCGCCCAGGCGCATGCCGTCCTCGTCGGTGAGCTCGGCCTTCCCGTAGATCCGGTCCCGCTCCTGCATGGCCGTCCACAAGGGCTTGTTGCCCATGATCACCGTGTCCAGCACCCGGTACGGGTCGAAAGCGAACTGGTCCTGGCTCAGCACCCCCATCTTGCGCGGGCGCTGGAGGGTGCCCGTGGTGGGCTCCTGCTCCCCGGTGACCAGGTTCATGAAGGTGGTCTTGCCGCTGCCGTTGGGGCCCGTGAGGCCGTACCTCCGCCCGGGCGGGAACGAGGTGGTCACCTCCTCGAACAGGATCCTGGCGCCGAAGCGCATCGTCAGGTTCTGCACCGCCAGCATCCAAGCCTCCGAACCCTCTATATTAGCGGGAGCGGGGGAAAGGTCGAGGTTCAGGGTTCCTGCCGGCGCCTGGCGGCGGCGGCCAGGATCTGGGCGGCCAGGAGCAGCAGACCCAGGTCCCGCGCGATGTCCCAGCGCATGCCCGCCAGGCGTTCCGGGGCGGGCCGGGGCGCGGCCTGGGTATGGAAACAGCCGCAGTCCACCGGGTGGCCGCGGGCCAGGTTGATGGACAGGGCGGCCACGAACACCAGCAGCAGCGTCCCGGCCCAGGCGGCGGCGGCCCGGGCCCACAGGCCCAGGATCAGCGCCAGGCCGCACAGGAGTTCCAGCCAGGGCAGCACCAGCGCCGCCGGATGGACCAGCCAGGCGGGGGCCAGCCGGTAGTTCCAGATGGCCTCGGCGAATCCGGGCGGGTCCGCCAGCTTGGGCCAGGCCGCGGCCACGAACACCGCCCCCAGGGCGATCTGGGCGCGCACGGTGAGCCAGGGATGGAGGAGCTTGGCCGGGGTCATGGGCGGGGACCTCGCTGCTGGGGCCGGCCGCGCCGCGCCCAGTCCGGGAATCCGTCCCGGTAGATGAACAGGTTGCGGTAGCCCAGGCCCACCAGCTTGTCGGCCAGCACCCGGGAGTCCTGGCAGTCGCCGCCGGCGCAGTACAGCACCAGGGGCGACTGGGCGGCGGGCTTGGCCCGGGCTTCGAAATCGGTGATGCGGGCGTTGGCGTCCGCTTCCCAGATGGGCACGCTCCAGGCGCCGGCCACGTGGCCGGCCTCGTAATCCGCGCTGCGCCGGGCGTCCAGGAAGGGGATGTGCAGCTGGAAGGCCTCCCAGGCGTCCTGGGGGGACAGGTCCCGGATCACCGCGTCGGGCGCCGGGGCGAAGCGCGCCGGGGCCCGCGCGGCGGGGGTGGACGGCTCCGGAGCGGGAGCCCGGGGCGCCGGGACTGGGCGCGGCGGGACGGGCCGGGGTGCGGGAGCGGCCCTGGGCGCGGGGGCGGCTTGGGGCGCTGGAGCGGGCGCCGGGGGCGGCGCGGACGCCGGGGGCAAGGCCGGGGCCGGGGCGCCGGCGGGGGGCGGCGCCCCGGCGGCCCAGGCGAGCCGGCGGTCGGAGCGGGCCAGGCTGTTGGACAGTTCGGCGCACACCAGCGCCGCGCCGAGCAGGATCAGGGCACGGAGAGGATCTGACACCGGCTTGGCCATGGTGCCGCCAGCTTAGCAAACTGCAGAGCTCACCGCAGGACGACTTTGCGCCGGGCGCCCGTCGGCGGCCGCTCCAGGCCCCGCAAGGCGGCCCGCCAGACGCGCCACTCCAGGTCCAGGCCGATGACCACCGCCGCCAGGGGCGGCGGTGCCGCGCCGGACGGGGCGGGCAGGGGGCTCACTTCCAGGCGGCCGTCGGCCCACTGGAAGGCCCAGCGGTCGCTGCCGTCATGGCGGGGGGGCCAGCCTGAGAAGGCGCAGATGCCCTTGGCGCGCAACAGCTCCCCCTGGGCCGGAAGGCGCTGGAACAGGGCCTCCAGGCCCTCCGGGTCCACCGGGTGGTCCCAGCGCAGGGTCAGGGCCCGGGCGGCGCCGAACCCGCACGCGGACTCTCCGGCCAGCTCCGCCGGGACCGCGGGCAGGGAACCGCTCCAGGGATCCACCGGGTCCGCCGCCACGCCCATCCGCGCGGCCCGGATCAGGTGCCGGGGGAAGGCGGCCCGGATCTGGCTTTCCCAGGCCATGGCCAGGCTCGGGTCCAGGTCCGCCTTGCTCACCAGGACCAGGCTCGCCAGGGCGGTCTGGCGGCGCAGCAGCGGCCGTTTGGCCAGGTGGTCCAGGGGGGCGAGGGCCGAGACCACCGTGATGCAGCCGGCCAGGCGCAGGCGGCCCTCCAGGGACGGTTCCTGGTCCAGGTCCACCAGGTCGGTGGGGTCCGCCAGCCCGGTGGTCTCCAGTACCACCCGCCGGGGCCGGGAGGGCGCGGGCAGATCGCACCACCGGGCCAGGGTCGCCACCACGTCGCCGCGCAGGCTGCAGCAGGCGCAGCCGTCCACCAGGTTGGCGATGTCCGCCAGCTCCGGCCGCTGGGGGTCCACCAGGGCGCCGTCCACGCTCACGGCGCCGAACTCGTTGATGAGCACCGCCACCCGGGTGCCCCGGGCCAGTTCGGCCTTGAGCACCCGGTTCACCACGGTGGTCTTGCCGGAGCCCAGCGGGCCGGTGACCAGGAGCACCTCGAGCATGGCGGTCTTCCCCCTCCTCTTCCATGATGCCTTCCCGGCCCGTTCATGGGAGCCTAGGTGCATGGACATGCTGGATGGGAGCTACCTGGCGGCCGTCGCCGGCGCCGGCTGCCTGGCCCGGGCCCTGGTCCGGGGGCTGCCGCCGGACTGGCGCCTGCGCCTGGAGGCACGGATGCCGGAACGGGCCCCGGGCTGGATCTGGGTGCAGGCGGTGAGCGTGGGGGAACTGCTGCTGGCGGACGGGATCCTTGGCCGGCTGCGGGACGCGGGGTACGCGGTCCACGTGACCACGGGCACCCGGGCGGGGCTGGACCTGCTGGGCCGGCGCCTGCCCGGGTGGGACCAGGGCACCGGGCGCGTCACCGGCGGGCCCTTCCCCCTGGACGACCCCCGGGGGCTGGCCCCCTTCCTGCGCCGCCCCCCGGGCGCCTTCATCAGCCTGGAGACGGAGATCTGGCCCGGCCTGCTGCGCCAGCTCCAGGCCCGGGGCATCCCCGCGGCCATCGTCAACGGCCGCCTGACCGAGCGCAGCACCCGCCGGGGCCGGGCCTGGATGGCCCGGGCGGTCTCGCGCCTGGGCCTGGTGGCGGCCCGGGACGAGGCCTCCCTGCAGGTTTTCCGGCGCCTGGGCGCGCCCCGGGCGGCCCTGGGCGGCAACCTCAAGGCCGATCTGCCGCCGCCGCGCCCCCTGCACGAAGGCTGGGCGCCCTTGCGGGAAGCCTGGAGGGACGACCCGGTCCTGGTGGCCGGCAACACGGTGGAGACAGAGGAGGAACTGGTCCTGGAAGCCTGGACCCGGGTCCGGGAGACCCGCCCGGGCCTGCGCCTGGTGCTGGCGCCCCGCCAGCCCCGGCGTTTCCAGGCCGTGGCCGGACTGCTGGAGGCCCGGTCCCTGGGCTTCCTGCGGGCGTCCGCGACCTGGCCGTCCGGCCCGGGGCCCTGGGCCGGCACCCCCATCCTGCTCCTGGACACCCTGGGGGAACTGGCCGCCGCCTACGGGGAGGGCACCGTGGCCCTGGTGGGCGGCGGCTGGGCCTGGCCCGGCGGGCACAACCCCCTGGAACCGGTGGTGTGGGGGCTGCCGACCCTGCTGGGGCCCGGATACGCCAATTTCCGGGACCTGGTGGAGCCCCTGCTGGAGGCGGGCTCGGTGCGGGTGGTTCCGGTTGGGCAGGTGGCCGAAGCGGTCGCCGGGGCCCTGGACCAGGGCGCCCTCCGCCCCGGCGCCCAGGGCCGCTCAGGGCGGCTGCCCGAAGCCCTGTCCGGGGCATTGGAAAAAACTTGGCAACTTCTTACAAAAATCCTGCCCGCTCCCGGCTAGAGTTGAATAGAACGACCTTATGCCGACCACTCCTCCCCACATCATCCTGATCGACGATGACCCGGACGTCCTGGGCATGGTGGGCGAGGCCCTGACCCATTTCGGCATGAAAGTGCACCCCTTCGGGGACGCGCGCCGGGCGCTGCGCGTCCTGGAAGACCCGGAATCCCCCCAGTTCGACCTGGTGATCACCGACATCACCATGGACGGCCTGGACGGTTTCGACGTGATCACCCAGGTCAAGTCCCTGAAGCCCGGGCTGCCGGTGATCCTGATGACGGGCCAGGCGTCCCTGGACTTCGCCATCCGGGCGGTGCGCATGGGCGCCTCCAACCTGTTCCAGAAGCCCATCAGCCTCCGCGACCTGGTGAACAGCGCGTTCCACCTGGTGGACCTGCACCGGGAGATGCGCAGGGCGGCGGTGGGGCTGCGGGGCCTGGTGGAGGAGCACCGGCATTTCCTGTTCCGGGCCACGGAACTGGACATCCCCAGCATGGTGGGGCACCTCACCGACCGGCTGGTGCCCCTGGGCCTGGCCAAGCCCACCAACGTGGACGTGGTCGGCATGGCGTTCCACGAGGCCCTGGTGAACGCCCTGGAGCACGGCTGCCTGGAGATGGACTCCAGCCTCAAGGGCGACCTGTTCGAGGAGCAGGACACCTTCGCGGCCACCATGCAGCAGCGCCGGGCCGATCCCCGCTACGCCGAGCGCTGGATCGACGTGGCCATGCACGTGACGCCCGAGCGCCTGGAGGTGGTCATCACCGACGACGGGCCCGGGTTCGACGTCTCCATGGTCTCCCGGTACACCAAAGCCAACCTCAGCGAACAGTGCGGCCGCGGCCTGGCCATGATCCACCTGGTCATGGACGAGGTCCACCACAACGACAAGGGCAACCAGATCCGCCTGGTGCTGCACCGCAAAGAAGCCAAGTGACGATTAGGCCTTGCCAGGAACCTGGATTCGTGGTCCGGTAGGTGGACGATGTCCCCCGGAAACATCCTTCCATTCCAGCGCAAGCCGGACCCCCCCGACGATGGGCCCATCATCCTCGGCAAGCTGTGCCGGGACGACTTCGAACTGTGGGTCTGCGGCGCTCCGGACGGCCGTCTCACCTTGAAGTGGTGGCGCTGGCGGGAAGACATGGAGCGCTTCCAGGCCTTGGAGGACGGCGGCCTGACTTTGGACCTTGCCGAACTGCGGCCCCTGACGGACCTCCTGGCCTCGGTCGGCGGATTCCTGGACCGCGGCCGCCTGCCGGGCTCCTGATCCAGCCTCCGGGTCCCGGTCAGCGGCAGGTTGTTGCTGCCGGGTTCCGTGCCTCGCGCCGCCCCACCGGTGGTGGCCGTGAATCGGAGTGCGTGCTCGTCGCAAGCTCCTGCGCGCGCACTCCGATTCACGGCCACCGGCCATCGAGCCGCATCGGACTCTGGTTTCGGTGATTTGCGCGTTGGTCAGAGAGCGTCCCTGCAGCCTGACGGGACTTGGCGAGTCCCCTTGGTCAGTGAGGTACGAAAGGACCTATAAGGTTTGGCGAGGCGATTCCCGCAGGCCGCCCCGAAGTCACCGATCCCTGCGTCCTCCGGTCGGCCCCGACGAGATAGCGAGTGCTTCGTCAGACCGCGCGCAGCGCGGGCTGACGAAGCCGAGCACCGGTGGGGCGGCGCAACATAGGGGAACCCGGGCGACGGACCTGCCGCCGCACCGGGACACGCACCTCGCGCCAGGACTCGATCAGAGCGCCTGCTCGATGAAAGCCTTGAGCTGGGGCTTGGCCTGACCGCCCACCTTCTGGTCGACCTTCTGGCCGTTCTTGAACAGCAGCAGGGTGGGAATGGACATGATCCCGAACTGCCCGGCCACCACCGGATTCTCGTCCACGTTGATCTTCACGATCCTGGCCTTGTCCTTGAGTTCTCCAGCCAGCTCGTCCAGGATCGGGGCGATCATCCGGCAAGGGCCGCACCACGGGGCCCAGAAATCCACCATCGTGACGCCCTCGGCCACGGTCTTCTGGAATTCGGCATCGGTGATGTGCTTAACGAGATCGGACATGGGTTTCCTCGAAAAAGCCCCTACGGTAGGGGGATCAGGTCGTTACGGCCGGTGCTCCACTGGGCCAGGGGGATGAAGAAGAGCTCCGAATCCTCGTTGGCCATCGCATCCGCGGCCCGGGGGTGGTAGTCGATCAAGGCCATCTCCCCGAAGAACGCGTTGGGTTCGAGGATGGCCAGGGCTTCCTCCCCGGTGCTGGTGTGCCTGGATATGCGTACGGTTCCGGAGATGACGATGAATAAACCATCACCAGGGTCCCCTTCCCGGAAGATCACCTGCTCCCTCCGGTAGCCCTTGGTTTCCCCGATGGCCAGAATCCGGGCAAGCTGCGCCGGGTCCAGGTCTCTGAACAGGGGACAGATTAAAATTGTTGAATTGTTTATCAAAACGTATCCAGATGGACTTGTCCGACAATATCCAGGCCGAAGCCGCCGAGTCCAATGTACTTCTTTTCCTGCCGGCTGAGGAGCCGCATTTCTTTTACCCCTAATGATTTCAAGATATGGGCTCCAACGCCCACATCCCGGTCGCTGAGCGCCCGGGGGGCGGGCTCTTCCCCGGTGCGGGGACGCCGCAGGTAGACCAGGATCCCCCGCCCCTCCCGGGAAATGGCGTCCATGGCCCGGTGGAACAGGGTGGGCGTCACTTTCCCGAACCCGTCCAGGTCCTCCGGCAGGGTCTCCTGGTGCACCCGTACCAGCGGGGCCGGGCCGGAGGCGGGCTCGCCCAGGACGAAGGCGAAGTGGGAGCTGCCGTCCAGGAGGCTCTCGAACCGGTGCACCTCCAGGCGGCCCCAGGCGGTGTCCCGGGACGTGCTGGCCAGGAGGCGGATGATCGGATCCTTGCGCAGGCGGTAGGCCACCAGGGCCTCCACGGTCACCAGGGGCAGGCCGTGGCGCTCGCAGAAGGGCGCCAGGTCGGGCACCCGGGCCATGGTCCCGTCGTCCTTCATGATTTCGCAGATGACCCCGGAAGGGTGCAGGTCCGCCAGGCGGGCCAGGTCCACGGATGCCTCGGTCTGGCCGGTGCGGGCCAGGACCCCGCCGGCCTTGGCCCGCAGGGGGAACACATGGCCCGGCTTGACGAAATCCGAAGGCTTGGCGTCCGGGGCCACCAGGGCCCGGATGGTGCGGGCCCGGTCATGGGCCGAGATGCCCGTGGAGGTGCCTTCCCGGGCCTCCACGCTCACGCAGAAGGCGGTCTCGAACGGGCTGGTGTTGTCGTGGACCATCTGGGGAATGTTCAGGCGATCAAGAAGCGGGCCCTCCAGGGCGGCGCAGATGAGGCCCCGCCCGTGGGTGGCCATGAAGGCGATGGCCTCCGGCGTGACGTACTGGGCGGCGATGGTGAGGTCCCCTTCGTTCTCCCGGCTCTCGTCATCCACCACGACGATCATGCGGCCCTGGCGGATAGCCTCGATGGCCGTTTCGATGGAAGAGAAGGGTGCGCTCACGTCGGTACCTCGAAGCAATGATTCTATTTCATTTTGCCACTGGACCGACACCCGGAGGGGCGGGCTGGAGCCATGGTAGGATTTCCCGGCCAACCATCGCTCAGGCACGAGGGGATGTCCATGTCCCAGGGTCTCATCCAAGGTTCCATGCGGGAAGCGCCGCTGCCGGACATCATCCAGCTGGTGAGCCAGGGGGGGAAGACCGGCTGCTTCCACGTGGCGGACGAGTCCCGGCGAGCCATGATCTACCTCCAGGGGGGGCGCATCATCCATGCGGTCACCAGCGATAGCGAGGGCCTCGAGGCCCTGTACCAGGTGGCCCTTTGGCTGGACGGCACCTACCTCTTCGAGGAAGGGGACGACCCGGTGCCGGCCACCATCAGCAAGCCCAACCCGTCCATCCTCATGGAAATGCACCGACGCATGGACGAATGGCGGGTGCTCAGCCAGAAGATCGGCTCCCTGGACCTCTATCCCCTTTCCAACCTGCTGGCCGGTGAGGTTCCCTCCGGGGCCAACCCCCGGGAGGCCAAGCTGCTGGCGCTGCTCACCGGCTACTACACGGTGGAGGAGCTGGCGGGCCTGCTGGGGCGGCCGGTGCTCAGCCTGGCCAAGGACCTGTACGGCCTGATCATGGCCGGGCACGTGGCCCTGAAGGGGGTGCGCAGCGGCAAGCGCCCGGACCTGCCCAAGCCCGGGCCCGCCGGCGGTGCGGAGCAGGGCGCACCGGCGCCCCAGGCCCCGGCCTCCGCCGCCACGGTCCCCACCCCGTTCCGGGAGGAGCCCCATCCGGTGCCCCCCAAGGCCCCGGCGCCCGTCACGGATCCGGTGAAGCTGGCCAAGCTCACCCATTTCGCCCACCGGATCATCCAGACCGCCAGGGCGGTGCTGCCCCCAGAGCATTATGAAATGCTCAACAAGCTCCTGGCCCGGGCCAACCTCCAACTGGTGCAGGGGGAAGGCCCCGAGGCGGTGAAGAACCTCGCTTTGGCCGTATCCCGGGGCGCCGTGGAGGCGGGTTGCGACAATGAACTGGTTAAGACCCTCAACGCCCACCTGAAAGCGTTATTCTCCAAGTAGCCTCCAGGAGTACCCCGTGTCCCGCCTATTCGCCTTTCTCGCTTCCTTCCGCCTGCTCTTCGGCGTGGCGCTGGTGGGCCTGCTCACCGCCCTCGGCTGCGTGGACAACGGCGGCGGCGGCAGGACCCTGTACCTCTTCGATTCCAGCACCGGTTCGGTGATGGTATGGGACGACATCAACGCGGTCTACGGCGTGGGGGCAGGCGCGACCGCGCCCGGCGCGGACCGGACCATCCAGAGCGCCCAGCTGAGCGGAATCACCCTGGCATGGGGCGGCCTGGCGGTGGACAGCGCCCAGAACCTCATCTACCTGGTGACCGAGAGCGGCACCGTCTTCGTCATCACCAAGGCCAATTCCCAGAGCGGGACCATCTCCAACGTAACCGACATCTACAGCTTCACCCTGGGGTACTCGTCCCAGCAGCTGAGCAACGCCGTCTTCGGCCAGGTCGCGCTGGACGCCACCAGCAACACCCTCTACGTGCAGGAGACCACCTACGACGGCAAGACCACCCAGATCTGGGTGGTGCCCTCCGTCAGTTCCATCCCCAACGGCTCCAACATCGATCCCTCCGTGTTCGCACCCATCGGCCTCGGTTCCGACCAGTGGGGCGTGGGCGTGGCCGCCGTTCCCGGGGGCGGCGTGTTCGGCCTGTTCGGCAACGGCCAATCGACCCTCTACGACTTCCTCGGCAACGGCTACACCGGCGCCCGGCTGCGCCTGGGCTCCCGCTCCGGGTTCGTGGACGCGAACCCCCTCACCAACGCCAGCTCCCAAGTCCTGATCGGCCCCAGCACCTTGCTGGCCACCATGGCCACCGGCACGGCGCCCACTCCCGCCTCCATCGCCTACGATCCCCAGGCCACCGACCTGTACGTGTTCGATGCGGGGTCGGCCTCCACCACGGCGGCGGTGCTGGTGTTCCGCCAGAGCCAGTTCACCCTCAGCAGCAACCTCAACCAGAGCCCCAACCGCTCCCTGGGCGATGCGGCCGCGAACGTGCAGAACGTGCGGGTCCTCTCCCACCCGACCAATTCCGACTGGCTGCTGGGGGCCAACATCGTCACCGCCGCCACCACCACCAGCACCGGCGACGGCGGCCCGACCCTGCTCATCTGGAAAACCCCCAGCACCGGCGCCGTATCCTCGGTGGCCGTGACCATCCCCGGCGTCGCCTCGATCCGGGGCATGGCCCTGGGCGGGACCTCTTAGCATGGTTTTTTTGCGGCTCCTGGGGCTTCTGTGCCGGGACGTGGCCAGGGACCTGGTTCGCAACCGGGGCCAGCACCTGCTGGCGGTGCTCACCCTGGCCCTGGGGCTGTTCCTGGCCGGGGGCGGGCTGCTGCTGGTGCAGGGGCTGAACCGATGGGTGTCGCGCATGGAGAACCTGGCCAAGATCACCGTGTTCGCCGGGGACGGCGCCAGCCTGGACCAGGCCGAGGCGGGGCTGCGGCGGGATCCGCGCTTCACCCAGGTGAAGCGCATCTCCTCCGAGGACGCCACCCGGCGCTTCCTGGAGACCTCCCGGGAGGCGGGCCTCGTGCTCAAGAGCCTGGGGGAGCCCCTGCCCGAGACCCTGGAGCTCAGCCTGCGCCCGGACCTGCTGGCCACCCACCGGGCCCTGGAGGTGGGGGAGAGCCTCAGGGCCCTCCCGGGCGTGGGGGACGTCGTGGTGGACCAGGAGCGCCTGGAGGGGCTCCAGCGCTCGGCCCGCATGCTCCGGTCGGCCCTGGCCTCCCTGGGCGCCCTGCTCATGGTGGCGGCCGGGTTCTCCACGGGCAACGTCATCCGCATGAGCGTCCTGGCCCGGGAAGAGGAAATCACCATCATGCGCCTGGTGGGGGCCTCGGAGAGCGCCATCCGCACCCCGCTGCTGGCGGAAGGGGCGGCCCTGGGCCTGGCGGCCAGCGTCCTGGCCATCCTGGCGCTGCTGGCCTTCTGGCTGCCCCTGGACCGGGGCGTGGGCAACCTTTCCCCGCTCCTGGTGGAGCTGGCCCGGATGGGCTTCTTCTCCATCCGGAACATGGCCGCCCTGGCCGGGGTGGGCATGGTCACCGGCGCCCTGGGCGCCGGGTGGGGCTTCTGGAACACCCAGCGCGCCCTGCGCCAGATGGAGGCCATGCTCCAGGAGCGCGGCGCCTAGTCTTCTACTCCGAGCAGCCGGGCGGCGGCCTCCAGGGCGGCGGGAGGGCCGCCCAGGGCCAGCAGGTCCTCCGCCTGGAGCTCCAGGTCCGGGGTCAGGGTGACCGGGCGCCCCTGGCGCATGAGGCCCAGCACCGTGGCGCCGGTGATCGGCTCCAGGGCCAGGTCGCCCAGGGGGCGGCCCAGGTAGGGGCACTGGCGGCCCAGGCGCAGGGACGCCATCTGGGCGGGAGCGGACGGGGCCGCGGGATGGTCCGCCTGGGACCAGGGGGCCTGCACCCGGTTCAGCAGCCATTCGGAGCCCACCGCCCGGCCCGGCGGGAATCGGCGGGAATGGGCCCACAGCAGGCCCAGGGACCCGGCGGCGCCGCCCAGGAACACCAGGAACATGGGCACCTGGGGCAGGAACGGCTGCAGCAGGGCCAGGGACGGGGCGCCCACCAGGAGCAGCAGGGTCAGGCCCAGGGCCGCCCGCAGGAGGCGGAGCCCGGCCTGGGGCGGAGCCGCCCGGCCCGGGGGGGCCAGGATCCGCTCGGCCAGGTGGAAGGCCCTCCCGCACAAGGCCCAGGCCAGGAACACCAGCAGGCCCCCCTGGACCACCGCCAGCCCCAGGTCCCCCCGGGGGGTCCGGAACCAGGCCTGGTGCTGCTTGAGCAGCCCGGCGCCAATGACCACCGCGTTGATGAGCGCCGCGTCCAGGACCAGGTAGAGGAAGGGCCGGCGCATGGGGGCCGGCCCCCGGCCCAGGGACGAGCGGCCCAGCCTGGCCGCCCAGGACTGGTAGGTCTTCAGGTACCAGTTGAGGCGCTCGGGCAGGCTGCGTTCCAACGCGGCCGACCAGGCGTCCCCCCGCCGGAACAGGGTGGGGCCCAGCAGGGCCATGACCAGGCACACGCCCACCGGCACCGCCAGGAAGTCCCGGCCCAGGAACCCGGCGCTGACCCCGGCGCCCACCAGCACGAAGGAGAACTCCCCGGGCTGGGCCAGGGCCAGCCCGGTGCGGAAGCCGGCCCGCAGCGGCAGGCCCGCCAGGGCCCCGCCCAGGGCGGCGCCCAGGGTGTCGCCGGCCAGGACCACCCCGGTGAAGGCCAGGATGGGCACCGCCTGGGCGGCCAGGGACCGGGGTTCCAGGAGCATGCCCACCGCCACGAAGAAGATGGCACCGAAGATGTCCCGCAGGGGCAGCACCAGGTGCTCGATCTTGGGCACGCGCCCGCTGGCGGCGGCCAGCATCCCCGCCAGGAAGGCGCCCAGGGCCAGGGAGCAGCCGGCCTTGGCCGCCAGCACCGCCGCGGTGAAGCAGACGCCCACCGCCGCCACCAGGAGGGTCTCGTCCCGGCCCCGGTCCGCGGCCCAGCGCAGCAGGCGGGGCACCACCAGGCCGCCCACCCCCAGCAGGCCGGCCAGCAGCAGGGCCACCCGGGCCAGGGTGCGGCCCAGCCCCTGGGCCCCGAACGCCCCGGCGACGGGGGTGGCCACCAGCCCGGCCAGGAGCAGGACCGCGAACAGGTCCTGGACCACCAGGACCGACAGCACCCGGTCCCGCAGGTGCCCCCGGGCCCGGTGCTCCTCGAACAGCTTGGCGATGATCATGGTGCTGGAGATGGCCAGGGCCGCCCCCATGAACGCGCATTGCAGGAGGGTCCACCCCAGGGCGCGCCCGGCCATGAAGCCGAGCCAGGTGCTGCAGCCCAGCTGGACCGCTCCCAGCAGGATGGCCGCAGGGCCCTTCTCCAGCACCTTGCGCACGTCGAACTCGAGTCCCACCGAGAACATCAGCAGGACCACCCCCAGCTCCGCCAGGGTCTGCACGTTCTCCACGTCCGCCACCAGGGGGATGGGCACGTGGGGGCCGACGATCATCCCCGCCAGCATGTAGCCCAGCACCGCCGGCTGGCGCAGGCGGCGGAACACCAGGGTGATGACCGCGGCCACCCCCAGCACCGTGGCCAGGTCCAGGATGAGTCGGGGAACGTGGGGCTCCATGGCACCAAGATACTGCCTATTTATACCAAGTTCCCCAGCAGGCCAGGAACGCTTTCAAGGTATCGGGTTTCCCTTGATGGTGAAATGAGCAGTACATAAACCAACCAACCGGTCGGCACAGGTCAGGCGGCATTCCAGGATGGCGCTGCGCAGGGAGGCCCGCAGCACCGTGGCCTGGGCGGTCACCTTGGCAGCCGCGGGGTCCAGATAGCGGATGTGCAGGTCCGAGGTGGCGAACGGCATCCGGCCGTCGAAATAGCTGCAAAGGGCCACCGCGCAGCTGATGTCCGCCAAAGTGGCCAGCACTCCCCCGTTGACGATCCCGCCGGTGCCGTTGACCGTCTGGGCGGTGGGCACCAGGCTCAGGGTCGCCCCGCCCGGCTCCAGGGCATCGATGCCCAGGCGCCAGTCGCGGGTCAAGGGGAAGGCCCGGAAACGCTCCCGCACCCGCTCCAGCAGGTCCGGGGCGAGGGGGGGCGGGGTGCGGGTCTTGACCATGGCCAAAGTATATGTGGAAGTGAGTCCGGACTACACTTTGGCCATGTCCGACCTGCATCCCTCCGCGGCCCAAGGCTTCACGGCCGGCGCGGGCGCCTATGCCCGCGGCCGTCCGGACTATCCGGAGGCCCTGCTGGCCTGGCTCGCCGGGGACCTGGGGCTGGGCGAAGGGCGGGCCTGCGTGGACCTGGGCGCCGGCACCGGCAAGTTCACGCGGCTCCTGGTGCGCACCGGGGCCCAGGTGACGGCGGTGGAACCGGTTACCGCCATGCGCCGGGAACTGGCGGCGGCTTTGTCCGGAGCGCGGGCCGTGGACGGCACCGCCCAGGCCATGCCCCTGCCATCCGGCAGCCAGGATGCGGTCGTCTGCGCCCAGTCCTTCCATTGGTTCGCCGGGCCCGAAGCCCTGCGGGAGATCCACCGGGTGCTGCGTCCCGGAGGGTCCCTGGGCCTGGTCTGGAACGTCCGGGACGAATCGGTGGACTGGGTCTCGGCCATCACCCGGATCCTGGAGCCCTTCGAAGGGGACACGCCCCGGTTCCACACCGGCCGGTGGCGCCTGCCCTTCGCCGCCAGCGCTTTCACGGCGCCGGAGGAGACCTGCTTCTCCCACCAGCACGCGGGCCCGCCCCAGGAGGTGATCATCGACCGCTGCCTGTCGGTGAGCTTCATCGCCAAGTTGGCTACCGGCCAGAAGGACCAGGTGGAAGCGGCCCTGCGCGCCCTGATCGCCGGCCATCCGGACCTGCGGGACCGGGAGACCGTCGCCTTCCCCTACCACACCCACGCCTACCGGTGCCGGTCCCTTTCGAACGTTTGCTGAATCCGGCCCCGGGGGCGGGTTGGACCCACCCCCGTTGGCTTGGAAAAGGGCCTCTGGGCCCCAACCCCAAGAGCAGAGGTCGGCCCAGAGGCCCTTTTCCAAGCCAACGGAACGGACGGGCGATTGGGGGGACCCGAACGCCTCCCAAGGCGCACCTCAGGCCCACCCCTCCCGGGCGAAGCGGCGGAGCTTCTCGTCGGAGGCGCGCAGCGCCATGGCCCGGGCCACGAACCGGCCCACCGGATCCCCTTCCAGGTTCACCGCCTCCCCGCAGGCCATGGCCTCCAGGCGGGTGCGCCGGACCGTTTCGGGGATGAGGGCCACCGTGAACCAGTCGGACCCGCACTCCACCACCGTGAGGGAGATGCCGTCCACGGTCACGGAACCTTTCGGGGCCATCATGGGCGCCAGGTCCAGGGGCATGCCGAAGCGCCAGACACCCTCGTCCCGGGTGCGTTCCAGCAGCCATCCGACTCCGTCCACGTGCCCCGCCACCAGATGCCCGTCCAGGGGATCCCCCACCCGCAGGCTGGGCTCCAGGTGCAGCAGGGCGCCAAGCTGGAGCTGGCCCAGGGTGGTGCGCTCGAGGGTCTCCAGGGACAAGTCCGCCTCCCAGGCGCGGGGATCCCGGGCCGCGGCGGTCAGGCAGGCGCCGTTCACGCAGATGCTGGCTCCGGCTTCGGCCCGCTCCAGCACTTCCGGCGGCGCGGCGATGCGCAGCCTGGCCCCGGAGGGGCGGGACTGGCGGGCTTCCAGGGTGCCCAGGTGCCGGATCAGGCCGGTGAACATGGATCCAGTACTACCACAGCTCCCGGTCGGCTGTATGTTGGTCCCGGAACCTGCACCATGAAGATCTGGAAGGACCGCCAGCTCACCCTGTCCATCACCCGGCTGGGCCTGGAGTACCTGGCGGCCATGCTGTTCATGGGGATGTTCGCGGTGAACACGGGCAACAACCTGCTGTACCTGGTCTTCTCCCTGATGCTGGGGCTGTTCCTGGTGTCCGGCTGGACCAGCCGGAGGGCCATCCGGGACCTGGAACTGGCGGGGGTCGAAGAAGGCAACCTGTTCGCCCGGGTCCAGGGCGGGGTGAAGATCCGCCTGCGGGACCGGGCGCCCTACCGGGTCCGGTGCCTGGAGGTGCGCCTGGACCTGGACGGCGGCAGGGTGGAGCCGGGCTTCTACCCCGGTGGCCGGCCCGGCGGCGAGGACCGCCTGCTGGTGCTCCAGGCGCTGCCGGGGCGCCGGGGCCGCTGCCGCGCCGGCCGGATGGAGCTGCGCACGGCCTTTCCCTTCGGGTTCCTGGAGAAGGCGTGGAGTTTCCAGCTGGATACGGAACTGCTGGTGCTGCCCCACCCGCGTTCCTTCGTGCCGCGCCCGGGGCCGTCGGGAGACGCGGCCGCGGCCCGGCTGCGGGCCGGCAACACCAGTCCCGACGGAACCCGGCCCTTCAAGGAGGGGGACCCCCTGAACCGGGTGCACTGGAAGCGCACCGCCCAGCGGGGCGCCCCCTGGGTGCGCACGTTCGAGGATGAACTGCCCGCGGGCATGCGCCTGCACCTGGACCTGCGGGCCTGGACCCCGGGGCCCGAGTTCGAAAAGGAGCTGGAACTGCTTTCGGGCGGAGTGCTGCGGGCCCGCCTGCAGCGCCGGGAGGTCACCCTGTGGGTGGAGGCGGGCAGCGGCGGCCGGGCCTACCAGGGCTGCACGCCTTGCTGGCGCGCCCTGGCCCTGGCCCAGCCGGATGCTTTCCTTGGCCCCCGAAGGGCATTACCATGAACCCAATTCCTTTTGGCTGAGGCGTTCATGTCCTTTATCGACCCCTACTCCCCTGCCTGGGAGCCCCTGCTGAAGGCGGCATGGCAGGCGTGGGAACGGGCCTACGCCCCCTATTCGGGCTTCCGGGTGGGGGCCGCCCTGGCGGGGGCGGACGGCACCGTCGTGCCCGGATGCAACGTGGAGAACGCCTCCTACCCGGTGTGCCAATGCGCCGAGCGCACCGCGGTCGGCGCGGCGGTGAGCCGGGGGATGGGGGTGGGGGACCTGAGGGCCCTGGTGGTGGTGACCGAGGCGTCCGAGCTGTCCCCTCCCTGCGGTGCCTGCCGGCAAGTGCTGGCGGAATTCGCCGAGGATCTGCCCATTCTGCTGGCCAACCGTCAGCACCGGTCCCTGTGCGGCCTCCGGGAGCTGCTGCCCCAGGCCTTCACCGGCCGCAACCTGACCCCCTGAACGGTACCGAGGCGATTGATGGTCATTGACCGCAACAAGATCTCCAAATCGGCTGAATCCTACATGGCCGCCGGCCGGGTGGACCGGGCCATCGAAGAGTTCCTCAAGCTGCTCGAGGACCGCCCGGACGACAACCTGCTGAACCGGGTGGGCGACGCCTACCTGCAGGCCGGCAAGGTGTCCGAGGCCGTGGACCTGTTCAGGAAGGCCGGGGCCGGCTTCGAGCGCGGCGGGTTCAACGCCAAGGCCACCGCCGTGCTGAAGAAGGCCCACCGGGTCGCCCCGGAGGACATGGAAGTGGCCGTGCGCCTGGCGGAACTGTACCGCCAGACCAACATGGTCAAGGAAGCCATCCAGGTCCACATCGAGGTGGCGGACATCTGCACCCGCAAGGGGCTCATCAAGCGCGCCCTGGAGGAGTTCGCCAAGGTCGTGGAGATGGACCCCAAGAACCTCAAGAACAAGGTGAAGCTCGCGGACCTGTACAACAAGGAGGGCATGCAGGAGCGGGCCGCCGCCATCTACCTGGAAGTGGCCGAGGCCTTGGCCCTGGAACAGATGCACGGCGAGGCCGGGCAGATCCTGGAACGCGCCCGGAGCATGGTCACCACGCCCCAGGTGTTCCTGACCTCGTCCCGGCTGTGCGTGATCCAGAAGGACCTGGCGGGCGCCGCCAAGCACCTGCGGGACGGCCTGGCCGCGAACCTGCGCAACCCCGAGCTGCTGGACGCCTTGGCGGAGGTGGAACTCCAGGCCCGCAGCCCGGAGCGGGCCCTGGAAGCCCTGGCCCAGGTGCCCCAGCTGCCCGAGAAGTCCCTGCAGCTCTGCGAGCGGGCCCTGCGGGAACTGGCCCGGGCCGGTCAGGTGGAGCATGGCCTGGAGCTGTTCAAGCCCATCGGCAGGGAATTCGCCCGGCGCGGGCTGGGCGAGGCCGCCGGCCGGGCCTTGCGCGTGGCCCTCCAGGGGGCGCTCCCAGCCGAGGCCTGGCTGCAGCTGGCGGAGATCGCCCACCAGGGCGGCGGCCGCGCCGAGGAAGTGGAATGCCTGCGCCACGCGGTGGCCGAAGCGGACGCGGCTGGCGACCAGGCCCTGGCCGAAGCCACCGCCCAGAAACTCGAGGGCATGGGCGTGCGCAGGGAGGAGGTCTCCGCGCCTTTCACCCCGGCGGCTCCCGCCGAGGCCGGGTACCAGGAACCGGAACTGTCCCCCATCACCTCGATGGAGGACGAACAGGAGACGGTCCTGCGCACGCAGATCCAGAAGCTCCAGCGGGACGCGGCCAAGCACCTGCAGAACCGCTACATGGACAGCGCCATGGACACCTACAACAAGATCCTGGAGCTGGATCCCGCCAACCTGGAGGCCATCACCGCCATCGCCGACATCCACCGGGCCAGCGGCGTGCTCACCCGGGTCCAGCTGCACTACGTCAAGACCGCCGAGAAACTGGTCCCCATGGGCTACCGTGCCCTGGCCATGGAGATGCTGGACAGGGCCGAAGCCTTGTTCCCGGGCTCCACCCGCATCTACCGCCGGACCCTGGGCCTGATGGCGGCGCCGGTGCCCATGCCCTTGCTGCCGTCCGCGCCCCTGGAGGAGCTGCCGATCCTCCCCCTGGAGCTGGAGGCCCAGGGCTGGCCGGAGATCCCGGCTCCCCCGCCCGTACCCCTCGGGGAATCCCTCGTCCCCCTGGCGGAATTGCCGGAGCTGCCGGAATTGCCGGAGCTGCCGCCCTTGACCGGGTTCCACTGGGGCGAAGCGGCCAGCCGGCTCCCGGACCAGGCCCCCCGGGTCCCGCCGCCCCTGGACGAGGTGCCGCCCACCATCCCGGCGGCCCAGCTGACCGTGTCGGAGGTGAGCGAAGACCTGGCCGCCATCCTCTCGGACATCGACTTCCAGATGGACTACGGCAGCCCCGAAGAAGCCCTGATCGAGATCGGGAACGCCTTCAGCCAGTTCCCCGACCATCCGGAACTGCTCAAGCGCCGGACCCTGGCGGAGGAGGCCCTGCGCCGCATGGGCCACGGGACGCGGGCGGAAGCCCCCGCGACCGCCGCCGCGCCCACCTTCTTCGACCTCACCGACGTGCTGGGGGACGCCCTGCTGGAAAGCGGCGAAGGGGAGGAGATGCACGACGCCACCCACCTGGTGGAGAAGATCCAGAGCGTTGATGAATTATTCAACGCTTTCCGGGCCGGCGTGGAGCAGCAGGTCAAGGGCGACGATTTCGACACCCACTACAACCTGGGGATCGCCTACAAGGAGATGATGCTCCTGGAACCGGCCATGGAGGAATTCAAGGTCGCCATGCGGGACCCGGAGCGGACCCTGGAATGCTGCTCCATGCTGGCCATCTGCGAGCAGGTCCGGGGCGACCTGGAGGCCGCCGTCCAGTGGCTGCGCAAGGGCATCGAGGCGCCCGGGTTCCCGCCGGAGGATGCGGTGGGCCTGCGCAACGACCTGGGCAACCTGCTCCAGGCCCTGGGCCGGGACGAAGAGGCCCAGGAACAGTTCCGTCTGGTGCACGAGCTCGATCCGGATTACCGGAAAGTGGCGAAACGGATGTAGCCACCCCGGATACTGCGACTCTATATTGATGGGACGCCGGAGTTCCCATGATCGCCGATGGCTTTCCCTCCGTCTCCCTGCCGCCCCACTTGGCGCGGTACGTGGTGGACCAGGAGTACCAGGCCTATACCCCCCGCGACCATGCGGTCTGGCGGCACATCCTGCGCCGGCTCACGGCCCACCTCAAGGACAGGGCCCACCCCAGCTACCTGGACGGGCTCGCCGCCGCCGGCATCGGCGTCGAGCGCATCCCCAGCATGGAGGAGATGAACGCCCGGCTGGCGCGCCTGGGCTGGGGCGCTGCGGCGGTGCGGGGCTTCATCCCCCCGGCGGTGTTCACCGAACTGCAGGCCCGGGGCATCCTGGCCATCACCGCGGACATCCGCGCCCACGAGCACGTCGAGTACACTCCCGCGCCGGACATCGTCCACGAGAGCGCCGGCCACGCGCCCATCCTCAAGGATGCCCGCTACGCGGCCTACCTCAAGCGCGCCGGGGTGGTGGGTTTCAAGGCCATCGCCTCCCGGGAGGACCGCTCGGTCTTCGAGGCCATCCGCAACCTGAGCGTGGTGAAGGAAGACCCGTCCTCCTCCCTGGCGGACCAGGAGCGGGCCCAGGCCCGCCTGGAGGCGGCCCTGGCCGCCCGGACCTACGTGAGCGAGAGCACCAAGGCCAGCCGGCTGTACTGGTGGACCGCCGAGTACGGCCTGGTGGGCACCCCCGAACGGCCGCTCATCTACGGCGCCGGCCTGCTCAGTTCCATCGGCGAGGCCAGCCACTGCCTCACCGACCAGGTGGAGCGCGTGCCCCTGTCCCTGGACTGCGTGAACCAGGATTTCGACATCACCCGCATGCAGCCCAAATTGTTCGTGGCCAGGGACTTCGATCACCTGTTCGACGTGCTCGAGGCGTTCCAGGCCACCCTGGCCTGGAAGCGGGGCGGCGACTTCGGCCTGGAGGAGGCCCTGCGCGCCCGCACGGTGAACCACCTGATCCTGGACGACGGGCGCGAAGTCACCGGCCAGGTGGCGCGGCTCATCCCCGGTCCGCCCCGCGGCCGGGGCCTGGATACCGTGCTGGCGGTCCTGGAAGGGCCGACGCTGGTGTCCCGGGAGGGGCGCGCCCTGCTGGCCGAGCCTTGGCCCGGAAACGCCCTGGTGGCCTTCGGAGCCCGGCCCCAGGGGGAGGGGCCCGGTCCGTTCCGGCTGAGCCTGCCCGGCGGGCTGGAAATCCAAGGTACCCGGGTGGACGCCCTCCAGGTGGAGAACCTGGAAGGCCGGTTCCAGGGCCGGACCCTGGACCTGCCGGCCTCGGCGCTCCTGTGCCTGAGCGGGGCCCTGCCCGGCGTGGCCGGAGGCCCGGCGGATCCGGAGGCCTGGGATCGCTGGTTCGGCGCCCAGGACACCTTCGCCGCCGGAGAGGCCGAATCCCTGGCCCGGCGCCGCAAGGCCGAGGCCCTTCCGCCCCGCCTGGCGGCCCTGTACCGGGAGGTGGCCCGCATGCGCCAGGAGGGGCATGCGGACTTCGCCCGGCTGCTGGCCATCCGGGACGAACTGGGCCAGTTCCCTCAGGACTGGCTGCTGTGCCAGGAAGTGGGGGAACTCCTGGACACGCCCGCCACATAGACTAGGAGTGCCCGATCCACGGGCCCAAGTCCTCCCTGGAGCAAGATCATGAGCTGGACGGAACAAGACAAGGCCCTGCACCGCGCCATCAAGACCCCGGATTTCCTCACCGCCTTCAACATCGTGAGCCGCATCGTGGGGCCGGCGGAGGCCATGAACCACCACCCTGACATAAGCTTCGGCTGGGGTTACGTGAACATCACCCTCACCACCCACGACGCCGGCGGCGTCACCGGCAAGGACCACGCCCTGGCCGCCAAGATCGACGAAGCCATCAAGCCGTTCGGAGTGTAGCGGGGAGGTACGGGTTCCGCCCGGCGGCAGGTCCGTCGTGCGGGTTCCGGGCGTCGCGCCGCCGCACCGGTGGTGGTCTTGAATCGGAGTGCGTGCTCGTCGCAGGCTCCTGCGCGCGCACTCCGATTCAAGACCACCGGCCGTCGAGCCGCATCGGACTTTGGGTTCGGTGATCTACGCGTTGGTCAGAAAGCGTCCCTGCAGGCTGACGGGACTTGGCAAGTTCCCTTGGTCGGTCAGGTACGAAGGGACCTGTAAGGTTTGGAGAGGTGGTTCCCGCGGGTCGCCCCGAAGTCACCGATACCTGCATCCTCCGGTCGGCCAGGACGATCAAGCGAGTGCTTCGTCAGACTGCGCGCAGCGCGGGCTGACGAAGCCGAGCAACGGTGGGTCGGCGCGAACGGCCTGGAACCCGGGCGACGGACCTGCCGCCGACCGGGACCCGAACCCTCAACCGACCAGGAAGGTCCCGCTCCCCCCCCACGGCTGCAACGCCTGGGGGGCGGGTTGGATGGGTTTTCCGGGGCGCTGGAGATGGGTCAGTTCCAGGGCGGTGGCGTCTCCGGCGGTGAACCAGGCGCCCTGGCGGTTCCAGGCCAGGGTGCCGGGCCGGGCGGGGTCTGGACGCAGGTCTCCTACCCCGCAGACCTTCAGCACGGTGCCGGCCAGTTCCAGTTCGGTGCCCGGCCAGGGCTGCAGGGCGCGCACCTGGCGGTGCAGGTCCGCTCCGGGGCGGCACGGGTCCAGCCGGGCCATGGCCTTGTCCAGCTTGGGCGCCAGGGTGGCCAGGACCGCGTCCTGGGGGCGGGGGTCGGCGCGTCCCGCCGCCAGGATGGGCAGCTGGGCCGCCAGCAGGTCCGCCGCGTCCTGGGCCAGGAGCTCCAGGAGGCCTTCGGCGGTGTCCCGCCGGGTGACGGGACGGCGGGTCTGGGCCAGGACCGGGCCTTCGTCCAGGCCGGGAGTGAGGCGCATCAGGCTCACGCCGGTCTCCGGGTCCCCCGCCAGGATGGCGTGGTTCACCGGCGCGGCGCCCCGCCAGCGGGGCAGCAGGGAGAAATGCAGGTTCCACACGCCCAGGGGGCAGCTGTCCAGCATCCAGGAGGGGAGCAGGTGCCCGTAGGCCACCACCACCCCCAGGTCGATGGCCAGGGATTCCCACAGGGCCCGGGTTTCCGGCGCCTTCCAGCGCTCCGGCTGGTGGACCGGCAGGCCCAGCGCCAGGGCCGCCCGCTTCACCGGCGGGGGCTCCAGGCGCCGGCCCCGCCCCTGGGGCCGGTCCGGGTTGCAGAACACCGCCGCCACCGGGACGGCGCCGACCAGGGCCCGCAGGGCCGGGACGGCGGCGGCCGGGGTGCCCAGGAAGGCGACCCGCATGCTCACGGGTCCTTGGACTGCTGCTTGCGGTAGCGGCGCTGGAGCACCTGGCGCTTCACCGGGCCGAAGTACTCCACGAACAGACTTGCCCCGCAGGTGGTCGATCTCGTGGCAGAAGGCCCGGGCCAGCAGGTCCTCTCCCTGGATCTCCTCCCAGGAGCCGTCGGGCTTGCGGTTCTTCACCCAGACCTGCCTGGGGCGCTCCAGCACCTCGTGGATGCCGGGGATGGAGAGGCAGCCCTCGGACCCCACCTGGGAGCCCTTCCTGGCGGACGATCTCGGGGTTGACCAGGACGATCTTCGCCGCCGGGTCCGAGCCGCCGGAGGCGTCGATCACCGCGAGGTTGAGATTGACTCCAACCTGGGGCGCGGCGATGCCCACCCCCTCCTCGGCGAGGGCGGTCTCGAACAGGTCCGCCACCAGCTGCTCCAGTTCCGGGGTCCAGTCCCCCACGTCGCTGCTGTTGATTTTGAGTCGGGGGTCGCCCCAGGTGATCACTGTCCGCACTGCCATCGGTGCCTCGAATGAATCAGTTTATGCCAAACCCCCCAGCTTTGATAACCTAGTAGATTCCGGCCCACCGCCCGGCCCCGCGGACCCCTGGAGAGACCATGCTTCGCAATTTCCGCCAAGTGTTCAAAGGCAACCAGATGCCCATGGCGGTCGTCATGATGGTCGTCCTCGTCGGCATGGTGGCCTACCTGGCGCCCAGCCACGGCAATCCCGACGCCCCGGACAACGTGGTGGCGCGGGTCTTCGGCCGGGACATCATGAAGCGGGACCTGGACCGGCAGATGGGCATCATGATCCGCAGCCTGGGCCGCAAGGCGAACCTGGAGGCCCTGGGGCCCATCATCCAGTCCCAGGCCCTGTCCCGCCTGGTGCAGGGCAAGCTGGTGCAGGAGCTGGCGGAGCGCCACGGGGTGGTGGTGACCGACGGCGAGATCAAGGCGGCCCTGGAGGCCAGGCTGCGCCAGATCGGGTTCGTGGACGAGAACGGCCAGCTGCGGCCCACGGCCGAGATCAACGAGATGCTGCGGGAACACGGCATGAGCCTCAAGGAGATGGAGAACGACACCGTCGGCGACCTGGCGGCCCAGAAGCTCCTGGACCAGGCCGCCGCCCGGGTGCCCGTGGACGACGCGTGGCTGGACGTGGAGAACCGGGTGCGCAACGAGAAGATCAGCTTCGAGGCGGCCACCCTGGCCCCGGACCCGGCCCCGGTGCCGGACCCGGCGAACGGCCAAGCTGGAGGCCTTCCTGAAGGATTCCGGCGCACGCTTCCAGACCGGGCCCCGGCGGGTGGTGGACTACGTGGCGCTGACCCCCGCGTCCCTGGGCATCCCCGCCGCCGACGACGCGGCGGTGAAGTCCGTGTACGAGGCCCGCAACGCCCAGTTCGTGGAACTCAAGGCCAGCCACATCCTGTTCAAGGCCGAATCGGACGCGGAGGTGCCCGAGGCCATGAAGAAGGCCGCGGAACTGCGGGCCAAGCTGGTGGCCGGCATGGACTTCGCCAAGGCCGCCGAGACCCTGAGCGAGGACCCCACCGCCAAGGTCAACAAGGGCGAGCTGGGCTGGTTCCAGCTGGGCCAGATGGACAAGGCTTTCGAGCAGGCGGCCCTGAACCTGAAGGAGGGCGAGATCAGCCAGCCGGTGCGCACCCGCTTCGGCATCCACCTGATCCGCCTGGAAGGGCGCCGGGAGAAGAGCTTCGACCAGGTGAAGGACCAGTTGAAGCGACCAGCTCACCCGGGAGCGCTTCACCACCAAGGCCAAGGACAAGCTGGAGCAGCTGCGCAAGCGCGCCGGGGACCGGGGCGACCTGGCCGCCGCCGCCCGCAACCTGGGCCTGGCCAGCAAGACCAGCCAGCCCTTCGCCCGGGACGGCGCCATCGATGGGCTGCCCGGCAGCAGCGTCCTCACTGGCGAGGCGTTCCGGCTGGAGGTGGGCCAGGTTTCCAGGATCCGCGAGGTCCAGGACAGCTACGTGGTGTTCCGGGCGCGGGAGGAGCGTCCCATCGCCGTGCCGGCCCTGGGCGAAATCAAGGACAAGGTGCTGGAGGCCTGGAAACTGGAGGAGGCCCGCAAGGCCGCCCTGGCCAAGGCCCAGGCGGCGGTCAAGGCCGGGGACCTGAAGGCTCATGGGCACTCCCGCCGAACAGGACGGCGTCACCATCGCCGGGCTGGGGGAACTGGGCCGGCATCCGGCCATCCGCAAGGCCCTCCTGGAGACCCCCGTGGGCCAGCTGACCCCGGTCCTGTGGACCCCCGACGGCAAGGTCTGGGCGGCCCGCATCAAGGCCCGGACCCCGGCTCCGGCGCTCACCTTCGCCACCCGCAAGGCCCTCGTCGAGCAGGTGCAGGCGGAGATGGCCCAGAAGCTCGTCTACGCCGAGATCCAGAACCTGGAGCAGGACGGGGACCAGCACCCGGGCTTCAGTTCCCTGTACGGGCGCCTGAACGGGATCTGGCGCAACAAGCAGGCCCTGGCCGCCGTGCCCGAGTACCTGGCCGACATGGGCGGGCCGGAGGACTGAAAACCGGCAATCCCAGGCCGATGGGTGCAGGCGCACGCATCTTTCAGCGGCTCGCCCATCCCATCCGGCCCTGCCAGCCCGCCGCCCAGCCTTGATTCGATCAATGCAGGGATTGGATATATGGAAGGCCCGCCGTCGCTTCGGGAATGAAGATCGCCGGCCAACTGGCATCACTATGAACAGTTTCCTGGCTTCCGGCCTCTTTCAACCTTAGCCTTGTGGTTCCGGGTTGGCCGCTTTTTTCCTTTCTTCCGGCAGCCCCTCCACCCACCTCCCCCCCAGGAGCCCGGCCATGACCCTGCAAGGCAAGACCCTCCTCATCACCGGAGCCACCCGGGGCATCGGCCTGGCCATCGCCCTGCGGGCGGCCCGGGATGGGGCCAACCTGGCCCTCCTGGGCAAGACCCGGGAGCCTCATCCCAAGCTCCCCGGAACCGTGTTCACCGCCGCCGCGGAGGTGGAGGCGGCCGGAGGGCGGGCCCTGCCCCTGGTGGCCGACGTGCGCTCGGAGGAGCAGGTGCAGGAAGCGGTGGCCCGCACCGTCAGCGCCTTCGGCGGGCTGGACATCCTGGTGAACAACGCCAGCGCCATCGCCCTCACCGGCACCCTGCAGACGGAACTCAAGCGCTTCGACCTCATGCACCAGGTGAACGTGCGGGGCACCTTCCTGTGCTCCAGGGCCTGCCTGCCGCACCTGAAGGCCGCCCCGAACCCCCACATCCTCACCCTGTCCCCGCCCCTGGACCTGCGGCCCAAGTGGTTCGCGCCCCACCTGGCCTACAGCCTGGCGAAAATGGGCATGAGCCTGTGCACCCTGGGCCTGGCCGCGGAATTCCGGGCCGAAGGGGTGGCGGTGAACTCCCTCTGGCCGCTCACCCTCATCGACACCGCCGCGGTGCGCAACCTGCCCGGCGGGGAGGCCCTGCGCCGGGCCAGCCGGCGCCCGGAAATGATGGCCGACGCGGCCCACGCCATCCTCTCCCGCCCGGCCCGGGACTGCACCGGGAACTTCTTCATCGACGAGGAGGTGCTGCGCGCCGAGGGGGTGGAGGACTTCGCCTCCTACGCGGTGGACCCCCGGGCACCCCTGGCGGGCGACTATTTCCTGCCCGAGGCGGTGCTGGCGCGCACCTCCACCAGGCTCCTCTGAATCACCGCCTGGCCTTCCAGGCGGCGAACTGGGAGGGCAGCAGGCCGTAGCGGGCGAAGTTGCCGTCGTGCAGGGCCGCCAGTTCGGCCAGCGCCGCCGCCTGGAACCCGGTCCTGTCCTCCCTGGGCAGCCGGGTCTGGGCGAAGGCCAGGATGCGCTGGCCGGCGGCCGCCTCGGCCAGGCCCTCCAGGACCGCCTCCCGGACCAGGAGCCGGACCTCCTCCCGGTATCGCAACCGGAACGGGTCGGGGGCGGGCGCCAAGGGGGCGCGCCACCGCTCCGCCGCTCCGGCGCAGGAGGCCGCGAACAGGGCCCGCAGGGGCTCCACCCGGGTCCCTTCCCACAAGGCGGCCAGGGCCGCCGCCAGGGCTCCGGGCGCCGCGTCCTCCAGGGTCATGGGGGGCAGGCCCCGGTCCAGCAGGGGGAGGTTGGCGGCCAGCAGGGCGGCGGCCCTGTTGCCGGTGGGAAAGGGTTGCAGGTAGGCCAGGTGGACCAGCAGGAAGAAGCTCTGCTCGTACGGATCCTGGATGCCCCGGGCGGTGTCCAGGAGCACCTGGAACTGGGCGGCGACCCAGGCGGCGTCGGCGGGCGGGCCGCAGGCGCTCCCGGGGATGGGCAGGGGGCCCCGGCGCAGGCGGCCCTCGTCCGCCGGGTCCGGGAGCAGGTTTTCGGCCAGGAGGGCCGACAGGTTGCACAGGGTCGGGGCGTCGATCCCGGTCCCGCGCCCGGGATCCAACAGGAAGTCCGCTGCCGCCAGGATGTTGAGCAGGCACTGGGCGACGCCGCAAGGGAGCCCGGGGGGCGGTTCGGGCCTTTGGGCCGCCTGCTCCAGGTTCTGGCGGGACCACCGGTGCCCCTCCAGACGCCCGCAGCCCCAGGCCAGTTCCACCCGCAGGCGGCGGCGTCCGGCCAGAGTCCGCAGGCCGCCCCCGGCCTGGGCGCCCTGGGGCAGGCGGGAAAGCAGCTCCGGGCCCAGGTAGCCGGCCCCGTCCGGCGGGTATCCGGCCAGGAACTCCGGTCGGTACGCCGCGCTGGCGGCCCCGCCCTCCTGGGCACGGCGAACGCGAGGATTCCGGCGCGGTGGCCGGGGCAACCCTGGGCCCACCCCCCCCGCCCGGTCCCGGCCGGGGGCCGTGAGCGGCTGTGGACCCAGGAAATACCGCCGGGCCTTGGTCTGCCCCTCCAGCCGGGCCTCACCGCCCTGCACCAGCAGCACCAGCAGGCGGCGCACCGTCTGGGGGTCCAGGGACCCCAGGCCGGCTGCGCCCTGCAGTTCCTGACGGGTGAGGCCTTCTGGACGCTGGCGCAAGGCTTCCATGAGCTGGCGGGCACGGGTGGCGGCGGGACCGGATGGCGACATGGGCTGGGTGACCGGGTTGGTGCCTTTCATTCAATCAAACGTGCTTGATTCGATCAAGCGCGAATCGAATTGTGATTGAAAAAAAATCAAAACCATGAGGGCTGATCGAATCCATGCCTAGGCCCAGAGGCTCCGGAACATGCCTTCATCTCTTGACAAAAAATAATTAATACATATTTTATCCACAGTTTTGGAACCAGACCATGCGCTTGCCGGGCCTTCCGTTGACTCTGCTTCTGGGGCTCATCCTGGCCTGTCCAGGAGGCGGCAGCGGGGGAACCCAGGCCACCAGCGCCCAGCCTTCCGAGCCCGGCACCCCCCCGTCCCAGACACCGCCTTCCGGGCCCACCAACCCCACGTCCCCGCAGGACGCCCTGGCCCCGCTGCCCCAGGACTTCGTGGACCGCCACGCCCATGACCCGGTGTATGGCCCCATCATCCGGGCCTACCAGGACCAGCTTCAGGCCCTGAAGACCGACACCTATCGGTTCGGGGATTTCGAGGAGGTGCCGCCGGATGGTTCGGCAGGGTACGCCGAAGGGTACTTCAGCTTCCAGTCCAGGGGTCAAGAGTTCGAATACATCGATGGTATCGAACGCCCGGTGATCCATTCGGCCGCCTGGTCTGCGGATCCCATGGTGCCAGTCTATGGAAAATTGTTAAGTGCCAAGGGTAATGATTGGGATCCAGCCAAGACCCGCCGGGTCACCGCCTACCTGTTCACCGGCAGCCCGGCCGAGCCCAGCCAGCTGGCCAAGACCGGCGGACTCTGGTGCCAGCTGATGCGGCCGGACCCGCACAACCCGGCCCGGCCCACGTTCGCAGCCGTCATGGACGCACCCAGATCCCAGACTTACGTCAGAGATCTGAGCCAGGCCTTCAACCTGGCCTCGAACCTGGTCGGCACCATCCACGGCGGCTTCGTGTCCTTGACCCGCTCCGTGAACGTGGCGCGGTATTACGCCTTGAGGTCCGCGTCGGTCGGCAAGCCGGAGCGGCGGGGGTACGTCTACGTGGCCCTGGCGGCGGGAGGCCTGGATGCGTCCCAACTGCGCGGGATGTGGCAGCACGAGCAGGAAGTGGCGGTGCCGGGCATGGTGCCGTGGAGCCGGGTGGTGGCCTGGCGGGCCTACGTGATCAACCCGGGCACGGCGGACCACCCGGCGCCCCCGGAATTCACCGGGCCCCTGCACGTGCGCGCCGGGCTGCAACCGGCGGATCCGGTCGCCTACCACCGGATCGTCCTCGAGCTGAGCCGCAGATCCCTCTACACCAAGGTTTTCGAGAAGGGACGGGACTGGCGGGCCAAGCTCTCCGCCTTCAAGGACCCCGCCTACGTGCACAAGTTCAGGCAGGCGCACCCCAAGGTCGAGGCGTCCCATCCGTCCCTGTGGTGAACCCCTTCACCAGCCCCCCCGCCACCGTGTCGTTGGTGTCCTCGTCCACCAGGATGAAGGCGCCGGTGGGCCGGTTGGCGGCATAGGGATCGGCCGGGATCGGGTGCTCCAGGCGCAGGGACACCTCGGCGATGTCGTTCATGACCAGCTGGTCCGCCGCCTGGGGCTTGAGGGTGGCCAGGTCCAGCCGGGAGCGGATCCGGCCCAGGCAGGCCCGGGTCTCCCGGGTGCCTGCCCGCAGCAGCAGGCGCGCCTCGGCCCGCACCGGCGCCTGGGCGAACCAGCACACGGTCGCTTCCAGGTCCCGGCCCAGGGCCGGCGGGTCGTCCGGGTCCGCCAGCAGGTCGCCCCGGCCCACGGCCAGGGCCTCCTCCAGTTCCAGCATGACGCTCTGGCCGGCCCGGGCCGCCTCCAGGCGCCGGTCCCCCAGATGGATGGCCCGCACCCGGGTGCCCTGGCGCCCCGGCAGCACCAGCACCCGGCCGCCCACCTGCACCGTTCCCGACTCCACCCGCCCGGCGTAGCCGCGGAAGTCCGGGGCCCGGTCCGGGTCCGGGCGGCACACCCACTGCACCGGGAACCGGAACGGCCGCTCCGGCTGGTCCGGGGCCAGGGGCACGGATTCCAGGTGCTCCAGGAGGGTCGGCCCCTGGTGCCAGGGCAGGCGCCGCCCCCGCGTGACCACCATGTCCCCTTCCAGGGCGCACAACGGGATGCACTCCAGGTGGGGAATGCCCAGTTCCCGGGCCAGGGCCAGGCCCTCCTCCCGGATGGCCTCGAAGGCCGCCCGGGACCAGCCCGCCAGGTCCATCTTGTTGACCGCCAGGACCAGGTGCCCGAGGCCCAGGAGATGGGCCAGGGCCGCGTGCCGGCGGGTCTGGGTGCGCACGCCCTGGCGGGCGTCCACCAGGATCACCGCCAGGTCCGCGGTGCTGGCGGCGGTGACCATGTTGCGGGTGAATTCCTCGTGCCCGGGCGTGTCCCCCAGGATGAACCTGCGCCTGGCCGTGGCGAAGAAGCGGTAGGCCACGTCGATGGTGATGCCCTGTTCCCGCTCCGCCTGCAGTCCGTCCGTCAACAGGCTCAGGTCCAGGCGGCGGGCGCCGCCCCGGCTGGGCACCCGGTGCAGGGAATCCAGGGCGTCGGCCAGGATGGCTTTGCTGTCGTAGAGCAGCCGGCCGATGAGGGTGCTCTTGCCGTCATCCACGCTCCCGCAGGTGATGAAGCGCAGGAGGCCCGGCTCGGAGACGGCGGGAGCGTCGCACGCGTCGACCATCAGAAATAGCCCTCCCGTTTGCGCAGTTCCATGGACACCTCCGAAGTCTGGTCATCCAGGCGGGTGGCGCCCCGCTCACTCAGTTCGGCGGTGGCGGTCTCCAGGATGATGTCCGCCAGGCCGGCGGCCTGGGATTCCACCGGAACCGTGCAGGGAATGTCCCCCACCGTGCGGAACCGCACCCGCAGGTTTTCCACCTGTTCCCCCTCCAGGGGCGGCGTGAGGGGCGTGACCGGCACCAGGGCCGAGCCCCGGCGCACCACCGCGCGGATGTGCGCGAGGTAGATGCTGGGCAGCTCCAGGGCTTCCCGCTCGATGTACTGCCACACGTCCAGTTCGGTCCAATTGGAGAGGGGGAACACGCGCATGTTCTCCCCGGGCCGGCACCGGGCGCTGTACAGGTGCCAGAGTTCCGGCCGCTGCCGCCGGGGATCCCACTGCCCGGACCGGTCCCGGAACGAGAACACCCGCTCCTTGGCCCGGGCCTTCTCCTCGTCCCGCCGGGCGCCGCCGATGCAGGCGTCGAACCCGAACTCCCGGATGGCGTCCAGGAGGGTGACGCTCTGGAACGCGTTGCGGGACTGCCGGGGATCCCGCAGCACCACCCGCCCCCGGCGGATGGACTCCGCCACCGTGCGCACGATGAGGCGTTCCCCCAGTTCCCGCGCCCGCCGGTCCCGGAACGCGATCACCTCCGGGAAGTTGTGCCCGGTGTCGATGTGCAGGAGCGGGAAGGGGAAGGCACCCGGGCGGAAGGCCTTCTCGGCCAGGCGCAGCAGGCATGCGGAATCCTTGCCCCCCGAGAACAGCAGGACCGGGTTCCGGCATTGGCCGGCCACTTCCCGGAGGATGTGGACGGCCTCCGCTTCCAGGGTGTCGAGGTGGGTGAGGGAGAGGGGCGGAAGGATCATGGTCTCTACTTTCGATGCAGGCCGCATTCTCTGGTTCCAGGCGCTTCCCACCACCACCGGCCGGACCGGGAGTCCTCCCCCGGGCGCACGGCGCGGGTGCAGGGGGCGCAGCCGAGGCTCGGATAGCCCTGGTCATGGAGGGGGTTGTACGGCACCTGGTGGCGGCGCACATAGGCCCACACGTCGTCCAGGCGCCAATGGACCAGGGGGTTCACCTTCACCAGCCCGCCGTTGGCCTGGTCCCACTGGAAGGGCCGGGCCTCCTCCCGGGTCTCCCCCTGCTCCTGGCGGATGCCCGTGAGCCAGGCCGCCGCCCCCGCCAGGGCCCGGGCCAGGGGCTCCACCTTGCGCACATGGCAGCACTCCAGGCGGTTCTCCAGGCTCCCATAGAAGGAATTGGGACCTTTGGCCGCCACCAGGGCCTGCACCGCCTCGGCGTGGGGGCAGTACACCTCGATGGCCAGGCCGTAGCGGTCCCGCACCGCCGCCAGGGTGTCGTAGGTCTCCTGGGGCAGCCGGCCGGTGTCCAGGAAGAAGATCCGCGGCCGGAGCGCGCGCCGCCAGATGAGGTCAAGGAGCGCCACATCCTCCAGGCCCAGGCTGCAGGCGAAGGCCAGGCGCGGGTGGAAGGCCTCCAGGGCGGCGTCCAGGATGGCCTCGGCGCCCGCGTCCCGGTGGCGCAGGTTCCAGGCCTCCACCCGGGCGGGGCCGGGCTGCGGGGGGAAGGTCGCATCGGCAAGCATGGCGCGGGCTTCGCAGGTCAAGGGTCGGCCCGGGAGGAATCCGCCTCCCAGAACGGCTCGCCCAGGTAGCGGGCGCCCGAATCGAACAGCACCGTCACCACCACCGATCCCGGCGGCAGGGCCGCGGCCAGCTGGAGGGCGGCCACCAGGTTGGCCCCGGTGCTGGGGCCGGTGAGCAGCCCCTCGTCCCGGGCCAGGCGCCGGGTCATGGCCAGGCCCGCGACGCTGGATACGGCCGCCTGGGCGTTCGCCAACCCCGGGTCGTAGATGCCCGGGACCATGGCCGTGGCCATGTGCTTGAGCCCGGCCAGCCGGTGCCCGGGGCCGTCGGGCTGCACCGCCACCGCCTGCAGGGAGGGGCGCCGCTCCTTCAGGCGGCGCACCGTTCCGGTGAACAGCCCGGAGGTCCCCACCCCGGCCACGAAGTGGGTGATCCGGCCCCGGGTCTGGGCCCAGATCTCCTCCGCGGTGCTCCGGTAGTGGGCCAGCCAATTGTCGTCGTTGTTGTACTGGTCCGCGTAGAAGTAGCGGTTCGGGTCGGCCCGGAACAGCTCCCGGGCCCGGCGCTGGGCTCCGTCGGAGCCCTGGACCGGATCCGTCTCCACCACCCGGGCGCCATAGATGCGCAGCATCCGCTTGCGCTCGGGGGTGGCGTCGGCGGGCAGGCACAGGGTCACCGGGTAGCCCAGGGCGGCGCCGACCATGGCGTAGGCGATGCCGGCGTTGCCGCTGGTGGCGTCCAGGATGGACCGCCCGGGGGCCAGGCGCCCGTCCGCCAGGGCCGCCAGGATCATGGCCTTGACCGGGCGGTCCTTCAGGGAGCCGCTGGGATTCAGGTGCTCGGCCTTGGCCAGCAGTTCCACCCCCCGGGGAAGCTCCCGAGCGGCCAGGCGGTCCAGGGCCAGGAGGGGCGTGGCGCCGATGTGGTCCAGGAGGGCCGGGCGAAGGGCGGATTTCTGCCCGGGTTCAAGGGTCGGGGCCGTTTGGCGCATGGTCGGATCTCCAACGTGCGGTTTCGACCCATTGAACGCCAAACCGGTTGAAGATGATGGCAAAAAAAGCTGAAAAAGTTCAATAAAACATTATTTTTATCATTGAATTAACATTTTTTTGCTGTTGTCCGTTTCCCCGTTCTTCCGCCTGCTGACGGCCCTGGCGGGAGATCAGGCCCGGATCACCTCGCAGCCCAGGTACGGCTGGAGGGCCTTGGGGATGCGCACGCTGCCGTCCGGTTGCTGGTAGTTCTCCAGCACCGCCACCCAGGTGCGGCCCACCGCCAGCCCGCTGCCGTTGAGGGTGTGCAGGAACTGGGGCTTGCCTCCGGCGGGACGGAAGCGCAGGTTGGCCCGCCGGGCCTGGAAGTCCCCGAACCAGGAGCAGGAACTGATCTCCCGGTAGGTGCTCTGGCTGGGCAGCCACACTTCCAGGTCGTAGGTCTTGCGGCTGGAGAAGCCGGTGTCGCCGGTGCACAGCAGCACCCGGCGGTAGGGCAGCTCCAGCACCTCCAGCACGTGCTCGGCGGCGCGGGTGAGGTGCTCCAGCTCCTCCTGGGCCTGGTCCGGGGTGGTGAAGGCCACCAGCTCCACCTTGTGGAACTGGTGCTGGCGGATGATGCCCTTGGTGTCCTTGCCGTAGCTGCCGGCCTCGCTGCGGAAGCAGGGGGTGAAGGCGAAGTGGCGCAGGGGCAGCGTCTCCTCCGGCAGGATCTCCTCCCGGTAGAGGTTGGTCACCGGCACTTCGGCGGTGGGGATGAGGTACAGGGCGTCTTCGCCCCGGTAGGTCTTGAACAGGTCCTGCTCGAACTTGGGCAGCTGACCGGTGCCGAACATGCACTCGGGCAGCACCAGGTACGGGAGGCAGCACTTCGTTCCAGCCGGCGGCGCCGTGCAGGTCGGCCATGAGGCTCACCAGGGCCCGCTCCAGCTTGGCGCCCAGGCCCTTGAGCACGGCGAACCGGGCGCCGCTGAGCTTGGCCGCCCGGTCCAGGTCCAGCAGCCCCAGCCGGGTGCCCAGCTCCACGTGGTCCAGGGGCCTGGCCAGGGACGCCGGGGTGCCCCAGGCCTTCACCTGCAGGTTGGCCCGCTCGTCCTGGCCCTCAGGCACCGACTCGTGGGGCAGGTTGGGAACCATGGCCAGGAAGCCCCGGAACGCCGCTTCCGCCTCCTTCTCGGCCGCCTCCAGGGCCTTGAGGTGCTCCCCCACCTCCCGCTGGGCGGCGATCAGGTCGGTGGCGTCCTCCTTGGCCCGCTTGCGCCGCCCTACTTCGTCCGACACCCGGTTGCGCTCGGCCTTGAGCACCTCGGCCTCCTGGATCACGTGCCGGCGTTCCCCCTCCAGGCGCGTGAAGGTCTCCCGGTCGAACCGGAACCCCCGCCTGGCCAGGCCGGCGATGACGGCTTCGAGGTCGCTGCGCAGGAGAGCGGGATCGAGCATGAGGGCTCCGCAAAAGCCCAGTTTAAGCTAGACCGGCTCCCCGGCCCAGGATCCGGCGAAGGCTTCGCGCACGTCCACCGCTGCGCCACCGGCCCCCAGACACAGGCCCAGCTTGGCCAGGGCCGCCCAGCGGGTGTGCCGGCCCCCGGACACGGCCCCCAGGTCCCGGGCCATGCAGCCCAGTTCGTAGGTGTCCAGGTCCACCCCCCCGCCAGGAGCACTGGGTGGTGACCACCACCGGCAGGTTCCGGTCCCGGCAGTGGCCCAGCAGCGCCCGCAGGTCCGGCCGCTCCATGGGCAGGTTTCCGGACCCGTAGCCCTGGACCAGGATGCCCCGGGTGGCCTCGGCGGGCAGGCGCCAGGGCATGCCCGGGAAGGGCGTGTACACCTCCAGCGCCGGCTCCAGGCCCATGGCCGCGGCCACCGCCGCCGGCACCCGGCGGGGGAACACCCCGGCGTGGGGGTGCATCTGGATGTGCAGGCCCAGCTCCGCCAGGGGCGGCAGGTTGGGGGTCACGAAGGCCTGGTACTGGTGCACGCTCACCTTGTCGGCGGCCACGCCCCGCAGCCAGTGGTCGCCGAAGCAGATGCCCACTTCCGGCACGCCCCGGGTGGCCAGGGTGACCGCGTCCACCAGGTTGCTGCGGGCGTCGCTGCGCACGTAGGCCAGGGGCCGCTGGGAGCCGGTGAGCACCACCGGCTTGCCCAGGTCCGCCAGCAGGAAGCCCAGCACCGAGGCGGTGTAGGCCATGGTGTCGGTGCCGTGCACCAGCACCACCCCGTCGCTGTCCGCCGCCGCCTCCCGGGCCAGCCGGGCCAGGGTCAGGATGTGTCCGGGCTCCAGGGTGCTGGAGTCCCGGTTGAACGCCATGGTCAGGCGCAGGTCCGCCAGCTGGGCCAGTTCCGGCACCTGCTCGAGGATCCGGTCCAGGGACGGGCCCGGGGCCAGGGCCGCGCCCTGGCTGCCGGGAGCCATGCCCAGGGTGCCGCCGGTGTGGATGAGGGTGACCGTCCTGGGTTCCATGGGTTCAAGGCCTGGGAATGGCCGCCAGCAGGGCGGCGACGAGTTCGTCGGTGGTGGCGCCGTCCGCTTCGCTCTCGAAGGTGAGCAGCAGGCGGTGGCGCAGCACGTCCGGGGCCAGGGCGGTGACGTCGTCGGGCAGGACGTGGTCCCGGCCCTGCAGCCAGGCCAGGGCCTTGGCGGCCGCCTGCAGGGCCAGGGAGGCCCGGGGCGAGGCTCCGTAGCGCAGCATCTCCCGGCCCTTCCAGGAGCGCCCGGGGCCCGGGCGGGTGGCCTGGACCAGGCGCACGATGTAGGCGCGGATGGCCTCGTCCAGGCGCACCTCTCGGGCCCGCCGCCCCGCCTCCAGGATCTCGGGCCCTGAGACCACCGGGACCACCGGCTCCTCCGCCCCCCCGGCCCGGCGCAGCACCTCCCCCTCGTCCTGGGCGTTGGGGTAGTCCACCTTCAGCTTGAACAGGAACCGGTCCATCTGGGCTTCGGGCAGGGGGAAGGTGCCCTCCTGCTCCAGGGGGTTCTGGGTGGCCAGCACCAGGAACGGGTCCGGCAGGGGGAAGCTGTCCTCCCCCAGGGTCACCTGGCGCTCCTCCATGGCCTCCAGCAGCGCCGACTGCACCTTGCTGGGGGCCCGGTTGATCTCGTCGGCCAGGAGCAGGTTGGTGAACACCGGCCCCTTGCGGGGGGTGAAGGTGAGGCTGCGGGGGTCGAACACCAGGGTGCCCATCACGTCCGAAGGGAGCAGGTCCGGGGTGAACTGCACCCGCCGGAAGGCCAGGTGGCTGGCGGCGGCCAGGGTCTTGACCGTGCGGGTCTTGGCCAGGCCGGGCAGGCCTTCCAGGAGCACGTGCCCGGGCACCAGCAGGGCCACCAGCAGGCGGTTGAGCAGGTGCGGCTGGCCGACGATCACCTTGCGGCACTCCTGCAGGAGGGTGTCGAGGGGCTTGGAGTCGGTGGCGGGCATGGGGCGGTCCAGGGTTCCCTCCATATTGCCCTCAGAAGGCGTCATCCCAAAGCCGCAGAATCAAGCTTCCAGCTGCCGCAGCCGCTCGGCCTCGTGGGCGGCGCGCAGGGGCTCCAGGATGGGCTCGATCAGACCCTGCATGAACGAATCCAGCTGGTGGATGGTCACGTTCACCCGGTGGTCGGTGACCCGGCCCTGGGGGAAGTTGTAGGTGCGGATCTTCTCGCTGCGGTCCCCGGAGCCCACCTGGGTCTTGCGCAGGTCCGCCTCGGTGGCGTCCTTCTCCGCCTGGGCCCGCTCCAGCAGGCGGGAGCGCAGCACGGTCATGGCCTTGGCCATGTTCTTCAGCTGGCTGCGCTCGTCCTGGCAGCTCACCACGGTGTTGGTGGGCAGGTGGGTGAGCCGCACCGCCGAATAGGTGGTGTTGACGCTCTGCCCGCCCTTGCCGCCGGAGCAGAAGGTGTCGATGCGCAGGTCCTTCTCGTTGATCACCGACGTCCACTTCCTCCGCCTCGGGCATCACCGCCACGGTGCACGCGGAGGTGTGGATGCGCCCCTGGGCCTCGGTCTTGGGCACCCGCTGGACCCGGTGCACGCCGCTCTCGAAGCGGAACTGGGAATAGGCCCCCTCGCCCTCGATCTCGGCCACCACCTCCTTGAGGCCACCCTGCTCGGCCTCGCTCTCGCTCAGCACGCTCACCTTGAAGCCCCGGCGTTCGGCGAAGCGCACGTACATGCGGAAGATCTCGGCGGCGAACAGGGCCGCCTCCTCGCCCCCGGTGCCCGCCCGCACCTCCAGGATGACGTTCTTGGCGTCCTTGGGGTCCTTGGGCACCAGCAGCCGGCGCAGTTCCGCCTCCCCTTCCTGGATGGCGGTCTTCAGGTCCGGGATCTCCAGGGCCGCCAGTTCCCGCAGGTCCGCGTCCATGGACCGGTCCGCCAGGATAGCCTCCGCCTCCCCCAGCTGCTTGAGGCGGTTGCGCTGGCGGTGCCAGGCCTCCACCACCGGCTCCAGTTCAGCGCGCAGCTTGGACAGCTCCCGCAGGCGCTTGGTGCTGCTCACCACCGCCGGGTCCTGGAGCTGGGCCTCCACTTCCTGGAAGCGGGCGTCGAGGGACTCAAGCTGGTCGAGCATCAATCACCTTGATCAACATAGAAAAAGGGACGGGCCGAAAACCGGCCCGTCCCTGGGAATGGTGTCGCTATTGAGCGTCCGCGGCGGCTTCGGCCGGGGCGGCTTCGGCCGGGGCGGGCGCAGCGGGCGCGGGGTCCTTCTTCGCCCACTTGCGGTTGAACTTCTCCACCCGGCCGGCGGTGTCCATGAGCTTCTGCTTGCCCGTGAAGAACGGGTGGCAGGCGGAGCACACTTCCACCCGCAGCTCCTTCTTGGTGGAGCGGGTAAGGAATTCGTTGCCGCAGGCGCAGTGGACCAACACGTCGTGCAGCTTGGGATGAATCTTGTCCTTCATCGGGGCCTCCTGGAACCGACCGGATGCCGGGTAGGCACGCGGCTTGTTCACGCATGAAGGACAAGGATATCCTGCCCGCCCATCCGGCTCAAGGACTTAATAGCAGCAGGGCGTCCTGCGGGCCCAGGTCAGGCCTGGGCCCGCCGCTGTCCGAACGTGGCCAGCGGCTTGCCGGCCCGCCAGTGGGCGGCCAGACGGGTCAGGGCCGGGCGGGCGTGGCGGAAGAAGCGCCGGTAGGCGGGGCAGAGGCGGTTGACTCCCGGTTCCCCGGTGGCTTCCGCGTCCAGGCGGTCCTTCGGGCAGCCCCCGTTGCAGAAGGCCAGCACGTCGCAGGCCCGGCACCGGGACGGCAGGGCGTCCCGCTTGCGCCGCCCGAATGCCGCCTGTTCCGGGAGCCTGGCCAGGCGGTCGAGAGGCTCCTCCCTGAGGTTGCCCAGGCGGTGGTCAGGATCCACGTAGTGGTCGCAGGCGTACACGCTCCCTTCGTGCTCCAGCACCAGCACGTCCCCGCAGGTTTCCCGGAAGATGCACAGGGCGTGAGGCTGGCCGGCGGCGGCCCGGAAGGCCTCGTCGAAGAGCTGGATGGTGATATGCCCCAGGTCCTGGCGGATCCACTGGTCGAACACGGCGCACAGGAACCGGCCCAGGGTTTCCGGGTCCGCCGCCTCCCGCCCCCCCGAGGGCTGCACCAGGGGCAGGAACTGCAGGTGGGTGGCGCCCAGGTCCCGGAAGCAGCCGTAGGTCTCCTGGGGCGCCTCCGCGTTGCCCGCGTGCAGCACGCACAGCAGGTCCACGTGCACCCGGTGCCGGCGCAGCAGGTGGAAGGCCGCCACCGTTCGGGCCTGGGTGGGGTGGCCGTCCCGGGTGGTGCGGAAGCGGTCGTGGGCCCCGGGCGGGCCGTCCAGGCTCAGGCCCACGGAGAAGCCCTCGGCGGCCAGGAACCGGGCCCAGTCGGCGTCCAGCAGGGTGCCGTTGGTCTGCAGCCCGTTGCTCACGGTGCGCCCGGCCGGGCCGTGGGCCTTCTGCAACTGGACGATGCGCCGGAAGTAGTCGAGGCCCAGCAGGGTGGGTTCGCCCCCGTGCCATTCGAAGTGGGTCGCCGGGCCGGGAGAAGCTTCCAGGCGCTGGCGGATGTAGGTCTCCAGCAGCGCCTCGTCCATGCGCGGCGCCGGAGCCTGGGGGAACAGCCCGGCCTTGGGCAGATAGTAGCAGTAGGCGCAGGCCAGGTTGCAGCGGGCCCCCGCCGGCTTGGCCATGACCAGGAAGTCCCCGGACGGCTCCGGGGCGGTCATGGGGCCAGGTTGCGCCGGAACAACTCCAGCAGGCGCGCGAAGGCATCCCGGGCGGCGCCCACGTGGTAGCTGGGGCGGGTGTCGTTGAAGAAGGCGTGGGCCGCCCCTTCGTAGACCTGGTACTGGAAGTCCTTGCCGTGGGCCTTCATGGCCTCGGCGAAGGCCGGCAGTCCGGCGTTGATGCGCGCGTCCAGGGCCCCGTAGAAGCCCGCCACCGGGCAGGCGATGGCCGGCACCCGTTCCAGGGGCGGGGCGCTGCCGTAGAAGATGGCGGCCGCGCCCAGTTCCGGCTCTTCGCAGGCCAGCAGGGCCGTGAGGCCCCCGCCCATGCAGAAGCCCACGCAGCCCACCGGCTGCCCGGCGGAGGCGGCGCAGTCCCGGCGCAGGTGGGCCACCGCCGCCCGCAGGGCGGGCACGAACCGGTCCAGGCGGCCGATGTTGGCGAACATGGCGCCGTACGATGCCTCGATGCGCCCCCGCTCCGGCTCGGGCAGGGCGGCCAGGGCCTTGGCCCGGGCTTCCGGGTCCCCCCAGGCGGCGGGGGGCAGGTTGTTCATGAAGCCCATGACCTCGGTGATCCGTTCCTGCACCAGGGCCGGGGGCCGCACTCCGCCCTCGGCGTACAGGTCCGGGGCCAGGGCCGTGTAGCCGGCGGCGGCCAGTCTCCGGGTCACGTCCTGGATGTGCCCGTCGGTGCCCCAGATCTCCTGGATCACCACCACGGCCGGCTGCGGGGCGGCGACCCCCTGGGGGCGGGCCAGGTAGGCGGCGTGGTCGCCGAAACGGATCCAGTCAGCTTGGACGGGCATGGAGACCTCCGGGGCAGGGCGTGGTTTTCGACCCCGACTCTAGCACCGTGAGGCTCGGAACGGTGGCCGGGAACCCCTATGGCATGCCTCTGGTCCAAGGCTTTACGCCCAGAGGGAACCATCGATCATCCGGGGCAGACGATCGAGGCTCACCTGCCATGGCCGACCTGGGTTGACCGGGGCCATCATTCGGCTTATTTTAGGATTCGATGAAAAATAAAATAACCTCCCGTCTTATTTTATTTCCTGAAAGCCCTTATGCGACGCCAGCCCACAGGAACTTTAATCATCCAGAAAACCCAAGGTGAGTCAGTCAAGGCCTTTGTGCCCGTTCCCCTGCCTCCCACTCCCCCCATCGAATGGGGTCAGCCATTGCTCAATGCCCAGCAGAAGGCCGCTACGGCCTTGGGCCGGCTGGACGGGGTGGCCGCCTTGCTGCCGGATCCAGCCCTGTTCCTCTACAGCTATGTCCGCAAGGAAGCTGTGCTGTCGTCGCAGATCGAAGGCATCCAGTCTTCCTTGTCGGATCTCCTTGCTTACGAGAATGCTCAGTCGCCGGGCGTTCCGCTGGACGACGTGGTGGAGGTGTCGAACTACGTGGCCGCCATGACGCACGGGCTGAACCGCCTGAAAGACGGATTCCCCCTCTGCCTGCGCCTGGTTCGCGAAATTCATCAGGTCCTTCTTTCCAAAGGCAGAGGAAGCAGCAAACAGCCAGGCGAATTCAGGCGCAGCCAGAACTGGATTGGAGGCAGCCGCCCCGGCAACGCTGCGTTCGTGCCCCCACCGCAGGAGGTGCTGCCGGAGTGCCTTGGAGCTTGGGAAACCTTTCTGCACAGCCCGGTGGACGCTCTGACCAAGGCCGCCCTGGCCCACGTCCAATTCGAAACCCTGCACCCGTTCCTGGATGGAAACGGTCGGGTAGGGCGCCTCCTGATCACCTTGATCCTGAGCCATGAAGGTGTCTTGAAAGAGCCCATGCTCTACCTGAGCCTGTTCCTGAAACAGCACCGCGCGAGATACTACGAACTTCTCCAAAAGGTCCGGTTGGAAGGCGATTGGGAGGCATGGCTGGACTTCTTTCTCCAGGGGGTCACCGAAACCTCGGAGGGTGCGGTGGCAACGGCCAAGCATCTACTGGCCTTGTTCGCGGAGGATCGGAAAGCGATCCAGGGTGCGCGGGTGGCCGCTTCGGTCCTCCAAGTGCACCATCATCTCCAGGGCCACCCCATCAGCTCTTCCGGCGCCATTGGCCAGGCGGAGAACCTGACTCCAGCCACGGTCAACAAGGCTCTGGACCAGTTGGTGACGCTCGGGGTGGTGAAAGAAATCACCGGAGGTCAGCGCAACCGGCTCTTCTCCTACGAAAGGGTCGTGGCGTTGCTGGGGGAAGGCACCGAAATCTGACGTGGATTCGTCAAGGAGGAACCCTCTGGTTCACCTCGGCGCGAGGGTCTTCCGCTGGCTGACCCAGGGGCTTCCGGCCACGGCGAACCGCCACGGCAGCAGCCGGTCCGGTTCCCTGGCGAACTCCACCCCCACCCGGGGGCCTTCCAGGATCCCGCCCGGGGGCGTCCCTTCCAGGAGTTCCAGGCCTCCCGGGGCGTACAGGGGGTGGCGCGTGAAGCTCAGGTCCACCGCCAGGGCCTGGGCCACCTTGCCAGGCCCGGTGAGCAGCGCCGGCCCCTCCAGCCCGCCCCGGCGCCGGCGCACCAGGTCCAGGCCGGCCACCGGCTCGCAGCTGCGGATGAGCACCGCCGAGGGTTCCCCGTCCGGCCCGGTGACGATGTTGAGCATGTGGTGCACGCCGTAGCAGAAGTAGACGTAACCATGGCCGCCCGGTTCCCACATGGGGGCGTTGCGGGGGGTGCGCCCCGAGCGGCAGTGGCTGGCGGAATCGTCCTGGCCGCCGTAGGCCTCCACTTCGGTGATGCGCAGCACCACCTCCCCGTGGCGCAGGTGGCGGCCCAGCAGGTCCCGGGCCACCACCTGCACCGGGCGCAGGCAGAAGGCCTGGGGCAGCAGGTCTAGGCCAGGCTGTGGCAAAGGCGCCCCCGCACGTAGCTGGCGCGGACCATCTCGGCTCCGCCCCGGTAGAGCAGCCGGCACAGCACCGGGTCGGCGGGCTCCGGGCCCCGGCTGGAGGCCGGGTCCGCCCGAGCGGGATCCACCACAATGAAGTCCGCTTCCTTGCCCGGATCCAGGCTGCCGATGCGATCCTCCAGCCCCAGCGCCCGGGCGCCCCCCAGGGTGGCCAGGATGAAGGCCTGGGCCGGGTCTACGGGCGGGTCCGGCTCCAGGGCCAGGGCCTGGATGATCCTCTCCCGCTCGGCCTGGGGCAGGTCCAGGTCCCCCAGGCGGCAAGCCTGGGTGGCCTGCCCGGCCCACCGCAGTTTCGAGGCGGTGCAGGCCATGGCCATTTCGGCCCACATGCTGAGGGTCGGGCCGGCGCCCACGTCGGTGCCCAGGCCCACGGTGAGGCCTTCATCCAGCCACCGGCGCAGGGGCATGATGCCGCTCTTGAGGAAGGCGTTGGAACTGGGGCAATGGACGATGGCGGCGCCGGCGTCCCGGATCGCCCGCCGCTCGGCCGGGTCCAGGTGGATGCCGTGCCCCAGCAGGGTGCGGGGCCCCAGCAATCCGGCCCGGGCATACACATCGGTGTAGTTCCGGGCCTCCGGGAACAGGTCCCGCACCCAGCGCAGTTCGTCCAGGTTCTCGCTGAGGTGGGTCTGCACGTAGGCCCCGTGCCTGGCCGCCAGGCGCCCGGCGCCGCTGAGCAGTTCCGCCGTGCAGGTGGGGGCGAACCGGGGGGTGAAGGCGTACTGGAGCCGGCCACCGTCCCGCCCGTGCCAGGCGCGGCACAGCTCGTCGCTCTCGGCCAGGGAGGCTGCGGGGGTCTCCCGCAGTTCCTCCAGGGTGTTGCGGTCCATCATCACCTTGCCCAGCACCGCCCGGATGCCGCAGCGCTCCGCCTCCTGGAACGCCCGGTCCAGGGCCTCCGCGTGCACGGAGCCGTAGACCACCGCCGTGGTGGTGCCCAGGGCCAGCTGGTCGTGGAAGTAGGTCCGGGCGGCCCGGGCGGCCCAGTCCGGGTCCTGGAACCGGATCTCGGCCGGGAAGATGTAGTGCTCCAGCCAGGGGAGCAATTCGTGGCCATCCATGGCCACGGCCTCGGTACTGGGGCAAGTGGGAGTGCAGGTCGATCAGCCCGGGCAGGATCCACCCGGGACGCAGGTCGCGCACCTCCTCCCCGGGGTGGGCGGCGGCCACGGCCGGGAAGGGGCCCGCGGCGGCGATGCGCCCGGCCGCATCCACCACCAGCCCGCCGTCGGGCTGGTCGCGCAGACGGAGGGAGTCCTGGGGGCTCACCAGGCGAGCACGGTAGAGCACGGATAAGTCTCCATGAAAAGAGCGGCCAAGCCGCCCGGATCGTTCATATGGTATCAGCCCAGGGAACCCGGCGCCCGGACCCTTGCCCGGGACCGGGCGCACCCATCCGGGTGATAGAGCGGAACCGGGGTGCCTGTTAACATGGGGCCAAGATGATTGAAGTAATTCATTAATTCCCGAGCGCCGGAAGCTCGGCGGCCGGGTGCCCGCTCTCCGGGATAACCGTCCCATGACCCTTTTCCACATCCTGCTTCTCGCCATCGTCCAGGGGGCCGCCGAGTTGCTGCCGGTCTCCAGCTCCGCCCACGTGATCGTCACCGAGAAGCTGCTGGGCCTGGACCCGACCCGCCCGGAGATGACCCTCCTGCTGGTCATGCTGCACACCGGCACCATGGTCGCGGTCATCGTCTACTTCTGGAACGCCTGGCGGGAGAGCTTCTTCCGGTCCCGCCGGGAATTCCTGGAGTTCCTGCGGCAGCTGGTGTGGGCCACCGTCCTCACCGGGGTGGTGGGGCTGGGGCTGAAGCTGGTGATCGAGAAGACGCTGCTCAGAGACACGCCCCATGCGGAGATCGAGATGATCTTCGGCAACCTCACCCTCATCTCCGCCTCCCTGGCGGTGGTGGGCGGGCTGATCGTCTATTCGGGGCTGCGCAGCCAGCGCCAGGGCGATCCCGGGCGCCCGGTGGACCTGGCCGGAGCCTGCTGGATGGGGGTCATCCAGGGCCTGTGCCTGCCGTTCCGGGGCTTCTCCCGTTCCGGATCGACCATCTCCATGGGCATGATCCGGGGCCTGTCCCGGCGGAGCGTGGAGGTGTTCAGCTTCGCCCTGGCGGTGGTCCTCACCCCGCCCATCTTCGTCCGGGAAGTGCTGCGCCTGGTCCGGGCCAACCGGGAGGCGGGGGGCTCCGCCGCCACCTTCGCCCTGTTCATCCCCAGCCTGCTGGGCATGGTGTTCGCCTTCGGCGCCGGATTGCTGGCCCTGCGCTGGCTTTCCACCTGGCTGGAGAAGGGGCGCTGGCACCTGTTCGGCATCTACTGCCTGTGCGCTTCCATGGTGGCCTTCGTGCTGAGCTGGAGCGGGATGTAGTCAGTTGCAGCCGTCCGACCCCGCTCCAGCCGGCTTCTCCGGCGCCGGGGCGCGCTTGAACACCGCCGAGGCGCTGCGCCGCCCGTCCATGACGATGTGCAGGGGCTCCTCCACCCGGCTGTGCACCAGGCAGCCGCTGCGGCTGACCTCCGGCTGGGCCCGCAGCCAGGCGAAATCGAGGATGCTGCTGCCGCGCGGGTACGGGATCGTGAAGTAGCCGATGTTCAGGGACGTGACGTTGTGGAAGAAATGGGACCCCAGGGAGGCGTCCACCTGGAAGGTGTCGGTGGCGTACTCCACGATGGCCTGGGCGCAGGAGATCATGGCCCAGGTGATGGGGATGCCCAGGTGGACGTCGTTGCTGCCCCAGCGTCCCGGGCCGATGAGCAGGTACTTGCCGTTCTCGGTCCGGAACTGGTCGTTCAGGCGCTCCACCCGCACGGCCAGGTCCACGGTGTTGAACAGGTTGAAGGTGTCCGGATCGATCCAGACGATGTCCCGCAGCCCGTCCACCACCCCGTTGCCCACGCATTTCTCCGAGAACAGGAACACCGAGGCCGGGTCCAGGTCCCCCCGGTCCAGGTTCACCTCGGCGGAGTCCATGAGCTGGTGCTTCATCTGCAGCAGGAAGAAGGTCGGCTTGCCGTTGCCGGGATCCCGGTCCAGGTTCACGGCGAACTCGATTTCCACCGGCGTCTCCATGGCGTTCCGGAACAGGCCCAGCATCTTCTCCAGGATCGGGGCCAGGGGGAAGCAGTCGTACTTGAGGACGTTCCGGAAGTTCACGATGCGCAGCCCCGGGCGGTCCAGGCTGTCCTGGATGCGCTCGTCGTTGGCGTCCCACACGGACGCGCAGTGGGTGAGCGACCCGGCCTGCTCCGCCTCGCTGATGTCCAGGGTGAGCAGGGTGGCGTCCTCGCCGTTGCCCAGGTCCACGGTGTTCCGGCTCATGTCCAGGGCCCAGAACACCTTCTGGGAATTGCGCAGCTGCTCCTTGGGGTTCAGGATGTCCAGCTGGGGGTAGGGGGGTGAGAACCGGTAGGCCTTGCCCCCGCCCACCACGTAGCCGCCCAGCCCCACCGCCACGTTGGCGATGCCGTCCTGGGGCAGGGTGTAGGCCACCGGGTAGTAGTTGAAGGACTGGGCCGCCCCGGCGATGTGGGGATAGAAGTGGTCCCCGAACCGGCTTCCGGCCACCTCCTGGATCAGGATGGCCATCTGCTCCTCCTCGATCTTGTAGTCGATGGCCTGGAAGTAGGAACGGGACTCCTTGGTGTAGACCGAGGCGTACACCAGCCGGATGGCGTCCATGAGCTGGGCCGCCCGCACGGCCAGGTCCGGGTGGTTGTTGGGCAGGAAGTAGGTCTGGTAGAGGCCGGCGAAGGGGTGGGACAGGCTGTCCTCCAGCAGTCCCGAGGAGCGCACGGCCAGGGGATACCGGGCCTGCTGCAGGAACGCCTCCAGCTTGCGGGCCAGGTCCGGGGTGAGTCCGCCGGCCAGGAAGCGGCGCTTGACGGCGTCGTCGTTCTGCTCCTCCTGGAGCAGGGGGCGCAGGTCGTTGTGCTCCAGGAAGGCGGCGAACTCGTCGGTGCCGATGACGAAGCTGCGGGGGATGCGGATGTTGGCCTCCGGGAACAGGCGCTCCAGGTCCAGGCTCGCCAGCAGGGAATGGATGAAGGCGACGCCCCGGGCCTTGCCGCCCAGGGGGCCTTCGGTGAGGCGCAGGATGTTGGATTCCTCGTGGGCGAAGGGGAGGGTGAAGGGCATCACCTTGCCGTGGGACTTGAGGCGCTGGATGTAATCCCCCATGTTCAGGAGGAACGCGCGCAGGTGCTCCGCCTCGTCGAAGTCCGAAGGCTTGACCCGCAGCACCAGCTGGGCGATCTCCACCTCGCCCCGGGCCATGAGCCAGGCCGAGAAATGGTTGCGGGAAGCGTGGTAGAGCACCGACTCGATGGGGACGGTGCGCAGGCGCTCCCGCAGGTCCTCCATGTTGGCGGCCCGGGCGATCTCCCCGCCGTTCCGGTCCCGGAAGATGAAGTCGCCGAAGCCCAGGTGCTGGTAGAAGAAGCTGGAGAGCTCGGCCCCCAGGGTGTACGAGTTCTTGTTCAGGAAGCAGCTTTGCAGGGCGATGGCCCAGGCTTCCTTGTCCGGGTCCGAGGACTGGAGCAGGGTGGGCAGGTCCGGATTCTGTTCCTTGATGGCCTGGATGAGCTTGATCCCGGCCTCCCGGTCCACCACCCCGCCCTTGGGGAATTTCCGGTCGGTGATGACGCACAGCAGGTAGTCCTGGTACTCCTCGCAGAACCGCATGGCGTCTTCGTAGTTGGTCACCAGGATCACCTTGGGCCGCACCCGCATGGCCAGGCTGCGGGCCAGCCCGTCGAAGTTGCGCTCCGCGGCCAGGCGCAGGGTCTGCTTCATGATTTCGCCATAGAGGATGGGCAGATACCGGGAGTAGTAGCGGATGCTGTCCTCCACCAGCAGGATCACCCGGGTGAGCCCGATGCGCGTGTCGTTGCGCACATTGGCCCGGTCCTCCAGGCACTTGACCATGGCCATGAAGATGTCCGGGTTGCCGTTCCACACGAAGATCTGGTCGTAGTGGCGCAGGAACTCCTGGCGCCGCTTGTCCATCACCCCCACTTCCACGTTGTCGTTCAGGAGCAGGTAGATGGGCACCTTGCCGTCCGCCTGGCGCAGTTGCCGGGCCAGTTCCATGTGCCCAGCCTGCCCAAGCCGGCTCATGACCACCACCAGGTCGAAAGGCCGGCTGGCGAACTTCTCCAGCGCCTCCTCCCCGGTGGACACGTTGGTCACCCGGGGCGGATTGCTCATGTTCAACTGGTAATAGCTCTCGAACAGCAGCTCCGTGAGCAGCCCATCCTGCTCCAGGGTGAACGCATCATAAGCCGGCGCCACCAGCAGGATTTCACGGGTCCGCAGGGGCATCAGGTTATGAAAGATCTCCTTGTCGGAACGGTATTTCCGGAAGATCTCCTGGATTTCGCGGCTGATCATGAATTGAACCTCCCGGGAGTGGACCCCCCAGTCTACCTGGCACCGTTGGCCGCGTCCTGCATCGAGCGCCGCTGCCGGGCACAAGCTGCCGTAACGGCGCAGGCGCCGTAACGGCAGCTGGAAGGTTTCCCAAAAAAGGAGGGGCCTCGGCGGCCCCTCCCGGGTGGTTCGTCGACCTGCGGTGACGGCTAGACCAGGCCCTGGTCGATCATGGAGTCGGCGACCTTCAGGAAGCCGGCGATGTTGGCGCCGTTCACGTAGTTGCCGGGGGTGCCGAAGCGCTTGGCGGCGTCCATGCAGGCGTTGTGGATGCTGATCATGATCTGGTGCAGGCGCTGGTCCACTTCCTCGGCGGTCCAGGCCAGGCGGATGGAGTTCTGGCACATTTCCAGGCCGGAAGTGGCCACGCCGCCGGCGTTGGAGGCCTTGCCGGGGGAGAACAGGATCTTGTCGGTGTTGGCCTGGAAGAACTCCAGGGCGTCCAAGGTGCTGGGCATGTTGGAGCCTTCCACCACCGCCAGGCAGCCGTTGTTGAACAGCATCTTGGCTTCTTCCAGGTTCAGCTCGTTCTGGATGGCGCAGGGCAGGGCCACGTCCACCTTCTGCTCCCAGGGGCGCTTGCCGGCGAAGAACTTGGCGGTGCCGAACTTCTTGGCGAAGGGGGCTACGGACATGCGGTCGGTGCGGAGCATCTCTTCCATGTAGGCGATCTTTTCGCCGCTGATGCCGTCGGCGTCGTAGATGTAGCCGTCGGGGCCGGAGATGGTCACGACCTTGGCGCCCATCTGGTTGGCCTTGGTGCAGGCGCCCCAGGCGACGTTGCCGAAGCCGGAGACGGCCACCTTCTTGCCATGGAGGCCCTGGCCCTTGGTCTTGAGCATCTCCTCGGCGAAGTAGACCACGCCGTAGCCGGTGGCTTCGGGGCGCACCAGGCTGCCGCCCCAGGTACTGGCCCTTGCCGGTGAGCACGCCGGTGAACTCGTTGGCGAACTTCTTGTAGGTGCCGAACAGGTAGCCGATTTCCCGGCCGCCCACGCCGATGTCGCCGGCGGGCACGTCGGTGTTGGCGCCGATGTGGCGATACAGTTCGCTCATGAAGGCCTGGCAGAAGCGCATCACTTCCCCGTCGGACTTGCCGTTGGGATCGAAGTTGGAACCGCCCTTGCCGCCGCCCATGGGCAGGCCGGTGAGGCTGTTCTTGAAGATCTGCTCAAAGCCCAGGAACTTGAGGGTGTCCAGCTGGACGTTGGGATGGAAGCGGATGCCGCCCTTGTAGGGGCCGATGGCGCTGTTGAACTGCACGCGCCAGCCGTTGTTGATGCGGATCTGGCCCTTGTCGTCGACCCAGGGCACCCGGAAGGCGATGGTGCGCTCGGGTTCGGTGAGGCGTTCGAGAATGGCGTTCTTCTTGTACTTGGGTTCCTTCTCCAGCACTGGGTCCAGGGAATGGAGGATCTCGGTGGCGGCCTGGATGAAGAGGGCTTCCCAGGGGGCCTTCTTCTTGAGGGACTCGAGGACTTCAGTGACGTACTGGCTCATGCTGCCTCCAGGGGGAAGTTTTGGGGAAAGGGATTCGTGACCGCCGCCTCTGGCGGATGAATGGATTGGATTAGCCGAGCGTCCGTTCCTCGGGCATTCCCGGCCCTAGCAAAGCAACAACTCCTACATGAAAGATTCTAACGAAGCCCACATGGAAGGAAGGGAATGGGTGACAAGTCGTGACCTTTTGCACAGACCGCGGGCAACCGCTTGACCCCCCCGGCTCTGGAACTGTCGACAGGATCTGGGCCGGGCTTCCAGGTCCAAGGCCCTCTTTAGTTCCGATTTCCTACCGGCCGCGGAGGGGTTCCCGCAGGCAGCCCAGGGCCCGGTCCGTGTCCGCGTCCATGACTACGTTCAATTCGAACCCGGGGCACACCTGCTCAACCACCCGGCCGAACTGCCTCCGGGCCATTCCGAACGGATTGAAAGGCTTCTCGATCATGAACTTGCTCCTGTAAAAGGGAGGATGCTGGTTGGACGTTCTCCCAGCTCCGGTCGCCAAGCTAGCACGCCGCCCTCCCCCACCCTTCCGGGATGCCCATGTACCCCATCCGCCTCATCGCCATCGGCCGCCCCAAGCTGGCCTCCGTGCGGGACTTGGAGCGGCATTACCAGACTTTGCTGAAAAGCTTCGTGCGCCTGGACCTGACCGAACTGCCCGAGGGCCGGGGGGACATGGCCCGGCAGTTGAAGGAGGAAGGGGAGCGCCTGCGCCCGCTCCTGCTGTCCGCCCGGTGCCCGGTGCTGCTCAGTGCCGACGGTCCCGCGCGCAGCTCCGAAGCGTTCGCCCGGTGGCTGGGCGCGCGCATGGACCGGGGCGAGAGCCTGGCCTTCGCGGTGGGCTCCAGCCACGGGTTCGATCCAACCCTGAAGGAGCAGGTGCGGGAGCACCTCAGCCTGAGCCCCATGACCTTCCCCCACGACTTGAGCCGGGTCCTGTTCCTGGAACAGCTCTACCGCGCCCTGACCATCCTCAAGGGAACCCCGTACCATAAATAAGCAAAGGAACCCTATGCAACCCGGAATCGTTCTCCTTTGGATTTGGGATTAACGTATCTGGTTGCAGCAGGGGGAATTTCAAGGGTAAATTATTTTTTCATACAAAGGGTGCTCCCGACCCTCGCGGCCGGGGCTGTTAGAGAAAATCCATTGCCGATATTTTCATAATAAGGATATGCCAATCGCCAATTCCTGGGGCCACCTGCGGTACTTAACTTCAGTATTTTCCGCAAGAGCCGGCCGTCCACGCTATTGTCGAGCGATAATGTCAGGTAATTTCCCCACTTGCAGTTCCACCGGCAGCTTCGTACATTCAACCTAGTTGGTCCTCAGGAAACTGATGCCCAGTTCTGGGAAAGGCTCCCCCCCACCCCGGGTCGAACAGTGAAGTTCTGACAGGAATGGGGTTGAACGAAGGAAGGCCCTCGCTCGGGCTGGATCTTTGGGGAACACAGCAGCGGATGGCTCGGGGACCGGAGGTCGGGTCACCCTCTCCAGGCTCAGGCGCAGTGTGCCTCGGAACCCTCCGGCTTTCCGAAAAATGTGTCCGAAATCATAGCGGTTTCGAGATAAAAGATTGACGTATCCTTAATTTGGTCCAGAATCAAGGCAACTGATTATTTCAAATCCAGCAGCACTTGGATTTCCCCCGGTCCGGCAGGTATGGGCCGGTTCTTGCGCCGCGGTGGTCAGAGGAGGCAAACCATGCAACAAAGCACCCGAGTGGTCCTGCTGGCAACGTTTGCCACCGTGGGTGCCTGGTCGGCGGACTTCAGCGCCTTCAGCACCACCATGGTCCAAATGACCAAGCAGGACACCCCTGGGTTTAGTTCCAGCACCTACGCCCCCGTCACCGAATTCCTGGGCATCGACGCCACGCAGCTGGGCACTGAGGGCCTGTCCATGCACCTGTTCGGCTGGGGCTACCGGGACCTGGGGAACGCCGGGAACGTTTTTGGCCAGTCCTACGGCGACTTGAGTTACGCCTACCTCGACTACCACTTCAACCAGGCCAACGCCCAGCTCAAGGCCGGCCGCTTCTCCATCACCCAGGGCGGCGCCGTGGAGCAGGTGGACGGTGTCAGCGGCCGCACGGACCTGCGCGGGGGCTTCAACCTCTCCGCCTTCGTGGGGGCCCCGGTCCTGTACAAGACCCAGCCGACCGTCAACGAGACCGACTACCGCACCCAGAACGACTTCATCTTCGGCTCCCGCCTGGGCCTGCGCCTGGGGCCCGTGGGCGAAGTGGGCGTCTCCTACGTGCAGGAGGGCACCAAGCGGGCCCAGGATTACCCGGCGCCCCAGGGGGCGGACTTCACCCGCAAGCAGCTGGGCACCGACGTGCGCCTGGCTCCGGCGGCCAAGCTCGAAATCACCGGGCACACCCTGCTGAACCTGGAAGGCACCTACCAGGCCCCCGGTACCGCCACCCCCACCGCCCCGCGCCTGGCGGAGAACGACTACGCCGCCACCTACCGGTTCGCCCCGACGGTGGCCCTCACCGGCACCTACACCGAGCGCAACCTCCAGTCCTACTATGCCGGCACCAACCTGCCCAACCTGTTCCGCCTGGACGAGAAGGACCGGCACCGGGCCTTCGGCGGCAACCTGGCCCTGGGCTCCGCCGACGCGGTGGAGGTCACCCTGGACTACCGCCAGACCAAGCGCGAGACCTACGGCATCGCCAACCGCTACGGCGCCGACGTGCGCTGGGCCGTCCCGGACACCACGTTCAAGGCCGGCGGCGGGCTGCACCGGGTGAGCGCCGCCGATGCGCCCATCCCGGGGACCACGCCGCCCACGCTCTACGGCCTGTCCCGGAATGAAGTCCGGGCCTGGGTCATGTACCCTGGGCAAGGGCTACAACGCCAGCCTGGACGGCATCATCTACCACTTCGACGACGACACCAATCCCAACCTGAACGGGAAGTCCTCCCTCGCCCAGCTGGTGGCATCCCTGGGCGTCAATCCCACAGCGAACCTATCCGTCTCCGGAGACCTGAGCGTCGGGACCAACGCCTACTACCAGCGCGAGGTGAGCGCGCTCCTGCGCACCACCTACCGGTTCAGCGCCAGCAAGGGAGGCAAGTAATGATCCGCAAAGCCGTTTTCCTGTTCCTGAGCGCCGCCCTCGGCCTGGGGCTGACGGTGGGCTGCGGGCTGGTGGCCCCGAACAAGAGCTTCGCCCCCACCCACCCCCAGGAACTGGGCCCCGGCCGGCCCCAGTGCTCGGTATGCCATGCGGACGCCCAGCTGGAGGGAGCCGGCAAACCCTTCTCCGCCTTCGACCACACCTCCGAGTTCGTCAAGGACCACCGTTTCCTGGCCGGGCGGGACTCGAACGTGTGCGCCGCCTGCCACGCTCCGTCCTTCTGCGCCGACTGCCACACCGGCAAGACGGTCATGACCCCGGACGTGAAGCTGGGCAACCGGCCTGACCGGGAGAGCCCGCACCGCGCCGACTACCTCACCGTGCACCGCTTCGACGCGCAGATCGATCCCACCACCTGCTTCAAGTGCCACGGACGGTCCAACAACCAGCAATGCACCATCTGCCACCAGTAGGACGATGACGCCATGAAGAGGAACACGATGAGCAGATCTGGATGGTTGGCCGGAACCCTGGCCGCGGCGGTCATCGCCCTGGGCTTCCTGGGCTGCGCCAAGGGCAACGGCAACGCCCCCCAGCTGACCCCCCAGGGCCAGCATCCGTCCAACTGGCTGGCCACCCACTGGATCGCCTTCAACCAGAACCAGGCCCAGTGCACCCCCTGCCACGGCTCCTACACCGACCCGAACTCCACCGGCGGCACCACCGGCATCAACTGCTTCTCCTGCCACGCCCAGCAGACCCCCCCGGTCCTGGCGCCCCTGCACCCGGCCGGCTGGCAAACCGTCGGCAACATCCCCTTCCACGGCACCGTCGCCAAGGCCGCGGCCAGCCTCACGGCCGGGTTCAACCACTGCTCCCAGTGCCATGGGGTCCAGGACCGACAACCCGGTGAGCGCCGCCGGCATCGGCCCGTTCACCTGCTTCACCTGCCACACCACCGCGCCCCACCCGCCCTTGCCCTGGCACAACTCCCCCACCGAAAACGGCATGAACCACGCCACCACGGATCCGAGCAACGCCGCCGAATGCGCCAAGTGCCACCTGGACGGCAACAACCTGAGCGCGGACATCAAGCAGTTCCTGGTCCCGGCCCCCGCCGGCACGGCCCCGGGCTGCTTCAACAACACCCTGTGCCACGGCGACAACCCCGGGCACATCTACCAGTGGGCGCTGCCCCAGAACCACGGCATCGCCGCCATGTCCCTCCCCGGCCCCACCACCGGGTTCGCCTACTGCGTCACCTGCCACGACTACACCGACGCCAGCGGCGCCGGGCCGTCCTGCGAGGCCTGCCACACCACGGCGCCGCATCCCCCGGCGGCCGCCTGGACCAACCCGGCGGACACCAACAACTCCCACGAGTTCACCAACCAGGGCAATGCTCCGGAATGCGCCAAGTGCCATACGGGCGGCGCCAACTCCTCCCTGCAGCCGTCCCCACCGGCTCCCGCCGGCACGGCCCCCGGTTGTTTCAACAACACCCTTTGCCACGGCGCCAACCTTTGACCTGCGGGCCGCGCGCCGCAGCCGCCGGCATTTCCTTCCCAATCGACGCTTTACCGCGCTCCGCCCGTCATCACCCGGCGGAGCGTCGGCGACCCCATGGATACAGGAGGTGAACCATTTCCCATCGATTGCCTTCGCCGTTCCGTTCCCTTCGTCTCACCTCAACCCTCTCCTAAGGAGAATTAAAGTATGCATCCCACGCCTTTAAGAAGGTTTGGCGGCCTGCTCGCGGGGGCGATAGCGCTCGCGATCCTGGCCGGCTGTAACGGCTCGTCCGGGAGCACCGGCGCCGCCGGCGCCACCGGCGCCACCGGCGCCCAGGGCCCCGTGGGCCCCGCGGGCCCCGCAGGCCCCTCCGGCACCAGCTCCGGCAACGTCGTCAACGCCGCCAACCTCACCACCACCCAGTGGGTCGCCCTCAACCCCGTGGGCACCATCACCAGCGTCAACGTGAGCGCTACTGAGGGCCAGCCGGTGGTCAACTTCAAGCTCACCGACCCCAACGGCACCGGCATCACCGGGCTGGGCGGCTTCACCAAGTTCAACTCCAGCACGGACCTGGTCGCCAGCTACCCGAACATGACCTTCACCCTCGCCAAGCTGATCCCGGCCGTGCCGTCCACGACCACGCCCGGCGCCTTCTCGGCCCAGGGCAAGTGGGTCAACTACCTGTGCATGACCACCCCCACCGTGAAGAAGCCGACCTCGGTACCCCAGGGGCCCGGCACCGAAAGCGCGCTGGACACCACCAACGGGACCTACGGCCTGGTGGACCATGGTGACGGCACCTACACCTACACCTTCATGAACGACGTCACGAAGGTGGCGGGCCTGGTGAGCGCCTACGGCACCGCCAACAGCGTCGACGTGTCCGCCCTGGGCGACCTGTCCTTCGACAACACCAAGACCCACCGGCTGGTCATCGAGTTCTTCGGCAACGCCCGCGGCTACGGGATCGGCTCCCACGCCAACACCCCTACCGGCGCCAACGGCCCGTCCAACGCGGAGATCCAGCACCCGATCAACATCAGCTTCGACTTCCTGCCCACCGCTCCGACCGTGGCCGTGGCCCCCAACGCCAACAGCCGCGAGATCGTCCAGGTCGCCACCTGCGACAACTGCCATACGCAGCTGGCCTACCACGGCGGGCACCGGACCGACACCAAGAACTGCACCGTCTGCCACACCGACCAGCGCCGCTACGGGTCCTCCGAGGTCACCTGGAACCTGAGCGCCGTCACCGGGTCCTTCTCCGGCTCCGTGGCCACGGTCAACGGCACCGCCGAGTTCGACTTCGACCAGCTGATCCACCAGATCCACATGGGCACCAACCTGCTCATGGCTGGCCACGACATCACCCCCGACAACACCTCCGCCGCCTCCACCGTTTCCGGCATCGCGGGCGAGTACTCCATCAACTTCCCGCAGAACGCGGCCAACTGCACCGCCTGCCACGTCACCGGCGCTTCCACGCCCCAGGCCGACAACTGGCAGACCACGCCCAGCCGCGCCGCCTGCGGCGGCTGCCACGACAACGTCAACTTCCTGCAGGGCACCAACCACGTGGGTGGGGCCGTCCAGAACGAGACCCTCTGCGGCCAGTGCCACTCCCCACAGGACATCCAGGTCTACCACACGGCCCTGATGAACCCGGTGGAGAACAGCACCAACCAGGCCGGGCACGGCACCCCGCCGCCTCCGCCCACCTACAATTGGCAGGCCACCAACCCCGGCAACCTGCCGGCCGGCGCCGCCACGGTGTCCTACACCATCGTCTCCGCCACCGTCAACGCCACCGGCAACCCGGTGCTGGACTTCCAGGTCCTGATCAACGGCCAGCCGGCGGCCATCAACCCCTTCACCGTGGGCACCACCCCGGTCACCGGCGAGGCCCTGCCCACCGGATTCGCGGCCGGCCCGAACATCGCCCTGGCCATGGGCATCCCCCAGGACGGCATCACGCCCACCGACTACAACTACGGGCACAATGACGGCGCCGCCTGGAACCTGCGCGCCATCTGGAACCATACGGCCGTGATCGCCTCCTCGGCCAGCCTGACGACCCCCACCCCGGTCGCCTCCCAGGGCATCGCGGTCAAGGATTCCACTAGCAATACTTATGAAATCGTGATGGACGGCTACGTGGTGCCCACCGGCACCCAGCTGGTGGCCATGGGCATCGGCTTCGCCGGTGTGGTCCAGACCAATCTGACCCCGGACCTGACCCGCTTGGCCAACCGTCCCGGCGGGGCTCCCAACTTCACCTGGACCGCCGCCACCGCCGGCACCGGCCAGGGCTCCGGCGGCGTGCTGCTGCCAGCCCAGACCGTCTGGGCCAACGCCACCGGCACCGGCCTGGTCGCCCGCCGGCAGATCATCGAGCCCGGCGCTTGCCAGGCCTGCCATGCCAACCTGGGCGCCTTCACCACCAACTACGTGGCCTACACCGGCACGGCTCCCAACCAGAAGACCACCGCCATCAACCAGTTCCATGACAACTACATGAATGACGGTTCGAGCTGCATCTTCTGCCACTACACCACCGGCAACACCGGTGGCTGGTCCTACAACGCCAAGACCTGGGTCCACGCGCTGCACGCGGCCGGGTTCCGGAACCAGGCGTACACCGGCCAGGCCAACTTCCCCGGCATCATCTACCCGGGGATCCTGAACGACTGCGAAGCCTGCCACGTGCCCGGTTCGTACGACTTCCAGAACAGCGCCAACGCGGCCCAGATCCCCGGCATGCTGTGGGATACCGTCGCCACCGGCGCGGGCGGCACCCTCAGCACGAGCAATCCGGCCACCTTCGCCACCAGCAAGAACCCCTGGGTCAACAAGGCCATCGTCTACGGCCCGACCCAGACCTTCGTGGCTCCGGCCACCCCCGGCGCCGCCAACTGGACCCTGACCCAGCCGGCCAACTACGGCCAGAGCGCGGTGGTTTCGCCGCTCACGGCCGCCTGCGTGTCCTGCCACGACAGCCAGGAAGCGGTCAGCCACATGGTCACCAACGGCGGCTCGTTCTATCAGCAGCGCCAGAACGTTCCCACCGTGGTGAGCGGCACCGCCAACGGCGCGCAGGGCGCCAGCATCGTCCTGCAGTCCAACGAGCAGTGCCTGGTCTGCCACGGCCAGGGTGGCGTGGCCGACATCGAAGCCGTCCACATGAACTTCTAGTGTCCCACCCGGGCGGGAGCGATCCCGTCCCGGGAACCTGAAACCACTCCCAGCGGATGACCCGGATGGTTCCTTCATCCGGGTCATCCCTGCTTGGGGGCCGATCCCGGCGCGGGCGCGGCCCGGACTTGACGGGAAGCCCCGCAACTGTTAGAAAAATAAACGAATTGGTAATTTCTGGAGAAGCAACATGCAGCGTTCCGCACCACGGGCCGCGGCCACCCTCAGCGCCCTGCTCGTGGGTTCCGGCCTCGCCCTCTGGGGTCAGGCCCCGCCGCCGGCTCCGGCCGCCCACGCCACCGCCGGCCATCCCGTGCCCCCCAAGCCGAAGCACAAGCTGGTCGAACTCAACAGCGCCGGCAAGGCGCAGCTCATGACCCTGCCGGGAGTCACCGGCCTCTACGCCGCCGAGATCATCGCCGGGCGTCCCTACCTGAGCAAGGCCAACCTGGTGACCCACAACATCCTCCCCATGGACGTCTACCAAGGCCTGCGCGACCGGGTGGTGGTCCATCCGCCGAAGGTTCAGGCCCCCCGGAAGAAGTAGGTTTCGCCCGCACCCGCGCCGGGCGCGTATCCAGGCCGGGGCCCGCATGCCCCAAGATCCTCCAGGACATTTGACATGAAGAAACTGTTCGCCCTCCTCGCCTCCCTCAAGCTGGCGGTGATTCTTCTGGTGCTGCTGCTCGCCGGGCTGTCCGCCGGCACCATCCTGGAGAGCCGCCTGGGCGCCGAGACCGCCGGCCGGCTGGTGTACTACGCCTGGTGGTTCCTGGGCCTGCAATGCCTGTTCGCGCTCAACGTGGCCTGCTCCATCGCCGACCTGTTCCCCTGGGCCCGCAAGCGCATCGGCTTCGTGGTGGTGCACGCCTCCCTGCTGCTCATCTGCGCCGGGGCGGCCACCAGCTACTTCCTCAAGATCGAGGGCACCATGGGCATCTGGGAGGGCCAGCAGAACTCGGTGATCGAGGACCGGGACGCCCAGAACAACCTGCGCTCCTCCCACCCCCTGCCCTTCGACGTGAAGCTGGACCAGTTCGTGCTCGAGACCTATCCCGGGACCATGCGCCCCTCCGGCTTCAAGAGCCGCGTGGAGGTCACCGACCACGACACCGGCCGCACCTTCCCCGCCGAGATCTGGATGAACCACGAGCTGCACCACCGGGGCTTCGCCCTGTACCAGTCCAGCTACCGCCAGGAGAACGGCACCCAGGAGACGGTGCTGTCCGTGTCCAAGGATCCCGGCCAGAACCTGGTGTTCACCGGCTACCTGACCCTCATCGCCGGCATGATCATCGTGCTCTTCACCCGCATCGCCCAGGCCCGGGAGCTGGGCGCGGCCAAGGCCAGGAGCGCCGCCATCCTGGGCGCCAAGGCGCTGCTGGCGGCGCTCCTGCTCGCCGGCGCCGGGACGGCGCGGGCGGCGTCGCCCCTGGACACCCTGCGCGCCCTGCCGGTGCAGCACGACGGCCGGGCGATGCCCCTGGACACCCTGGCCCGGGAGGCCGTGTGGCAGGTCACCGGCGCGTCCTCCTGGCAGGGCCAGGATCCCGTGGACACCTTCACCACCTGGCTGTTCGACCCGCCCAGCGCGGCCAACGCCCCGGTGGTGGAGGTCGGTTCCAGCTCCTTCGCCCGGGAGGTGGGCCTGCCGTCCGGGACCACCCACGCCTCGTTCCAGGCCCTGGCCCAGAACAACAAGTTCGTGCAGCTGATCATGGCCGCGCGCCAGGCCCAGGGCGAGGACCGGCCCCGGCACGGGGACCTCAAGGAGGCCGAGTCCGCGGATGCCCGCATGGCGATCATGCAGACCATCCTCCAGCAGCAGATCGCGCGCCCCGTGCCCGTGCCGGGCAATCCCAGGGCTGCCTGGAACCTGCCCCCGAGCGTGACCGGGGAGAGCTTCGCGGCGCTCCTGGACGGCCCCCGGCCCGAAGGCTGGCCCTCCGCCGCCCGGATGGACACGGAGATCCTCTACAACCGCCTGCATCCCACCCGGTGGTCCTGGATCATCCTGCTGGGCTCCCTGGCGGTCTCCATCCTGGCCTGGAAGCGCCAGAACAAGGTCCTGGACGGAGTGGCCCTGGGGCTGCTGGTGGCCGGGTTCGCCATGATGACCTGGGGCATCCAGCTGCGCTGGGTCTCCGGAGGCCGGATCCCGGCCGCCAACATGTACGAGTCCATGCTGTTCCTGGCCTGGGGGGTGGGCTTCTTCGCGGTGGCGGCCTACGCCGTGCTGCGCAACCGCCTGGTGGTGATCAACGCCGCCGGCATGGCCGCCCTGACCATGATGCTCACGGACCTGCTGCCCATCGACCCCTTCATCCATCCGGTGGCCCCGGTGCTGGCCGGCACCCCCTGGCTGGCCATCCACGTGCCCATCATCATGGTGAGCTATTCCATCCTGGCCCTGGGCCTGGTGGTGGCGCACATGCAGATCGCCTTCACCATCTTCGCCCCGGACCGGACGGAGCTCATCGACCGCATGCACGACCTGCTGTACCTGGTACATCTTCGTCGGCTCCCTGTTCCTCATCACCGGCATCATCACCGGTTCCATGTGGGCGGCGGATTCCTGGGGCCGCTACTGGGGCTGGGACCCGAAAGAGGTCTGGTCCCTGGTGGCCTTCCTGGCCTACATGGCCATCCTCCACGCCCGCCTCGACAAGCTGATCGGCCAGTTCTACGTGGCCGCCATCAGCATCGCCGCCTTCCAGACCATCCTGATGACCTATCTGGGGGTGAACTTCGTGCTGACCACCGGGATGCACTCCTACGCCATGGGCGATTCCCCGGTCCTCCTGTGGATGATCCTGGCGGCCCTGGCCGAAGCGGCCTTCCTGGGCTGGGGCGCGGTGGCCTACCACCGCCAGGGCCAGGGCCGGACCGCCTGACGCTATCGAGCCACGATCCGCACCACCGGGTTGAGGCCGTCGGAAAAATGGATGACGAACACTCCTCCCGCGGGCAGCCCGTCCAGGCACACGTCCGCGGAGCCCCCGGTGAGGTGCAGGGCGAGGGTGGCGCGCCGGGTGCCTTCGTGCAGCACGTTCACGTACGGGTGCAGGCGGGAATCCCATTCCAGGTGCAGCACCTCCCCTTCGTCCCGGATCACCGTCCCGCCGGTCCGGATCCCGGCCAGCAGGGCCTCGCTCCGGCTGGCGAAGGCGTGGGTGCGCAGGCGCCGGCAGGGGCGGGCGCCGGGGCTGTGGACTTCGGCGCTGACCAGTTCCCCCAGGGCGGGCACGGTGAAACAGAAATGGCCGTAGCCGGACGGCAGGTCCGGTACCACCTGGGGGCGGAAGGGGATGGTCCGGACCCCCTCCGGTGTCTCCAGGCGCAGCTGCAGGGCACCGGGCACCGGCGATGCCGGCGCGCACACGGCGCGCAGCAAGGGCGCCAGGTAGGCCTGGCCGTCCGGCGAGGTCCAGCCGCTCACCACCCACTGGTCGGCGCCCGCCTGGACGGCCCGGACGGGCACCACCGGCTCCTGGAGGAAGCCCATGGTGTTCCGGTGGTTCCAATCCGAAACCCAGCGCCGGTGGGGAACGTGGCTCATCACGCTACAGGTTAGACCTGGGCGGGCCGGGTGCTATAAAAAATTAATTACTTGCCCAGGCTCCCGGTGCCCACCGCGGCGGCGGGGTATTCGATGCCGTTGCGGTCGAAATTGCGCGCCCGGGGCACGCCCCGCTGGTTGCGCAGGTCCAGCAGCTGGAGGTCCCGCACCGTCACCATGGTCAGGGTCTCTTCCAGGTGCAGCTTCACTTCCGCCCAGGCGGCGTGCAGGGGGCAGGGCTTGGTGCGCCCGTCGCAGTTGGTGAAGCCCATGACGCATCCGGACATGGCGTCCATGCCGTCCAGGATTCCCACCACCTCGCCCACGGTGATGCGGTGGGCGGGACGGGCCAGGCGGAAACCGCCCCGGGGGCCCCGCACCGAAGTGAGGATGCCCTCCTGGGCCAGAGTCTGGAGAATTTTTGCAAGGTACGGCCCCGGCAGCCCCAGATTCCCAGCCAGGTCCTTCGCCAGACTATAGCTTCCATCCTCTGGCATGGCAGCCAGAGCCCGCAAGGCATACCCGGTGGCCGTAGAAAAGAGCATTTTCTGTCCCCTGGATAATTAAGGATACGTCTATCGACAATTAAATCAATATAAATTTCAATATTTTTTTCTCTAATGGCTCTAGCGCTTCAGCCGGTGCAGGGTCGTGCCTTCCACCCGCAGGAAACCCAGGTCCTGGAGGTTGCGCAAACCGCGGGAGAGGGTTTCCGGGGTCATGCCCAGCTGTCCGGCCAGGACCTTCTTGGTGACCGGGAGCACCAGGGAGCCCCCGGCGGGCACCTGCTCCCGGATCCAGTTCAGCAGCCGGTCGGCGCTGTCCGAGCCGGTGAGCTGCTCCACCGTGTGGGTCAGCCTGCGCAGCCACACCGCCTGGGCGTGGATGATGGCCAGGGCCAGGTCCGGATCCTCGCGCATGGCCACCAGGAAGGGTGCTTTGGGAAAATGGAACAGGCGCGAGGGCTTCACGGCCGTGGCGGTGGCCGGGAAGGCCTCGCCCCCGAACATGGCCGCCTCGGCGAAGCTGGCCACCGGCATGATCACCGCCAGGGTGGGGTGGGCTCCAGGCTGGCCGGCACGGGTGAGCTGGATGGCGCCCTCCACCAGCACGAAGAAGCCGGTGCACGGTTCGTCCTCCAGGAACAAGGTCTCCTCGGGCGCCAGCTTGCGCACGCGGGCCAGTCCCCCCAGGCGTTCCCGCTGGGCGGGCTGCAGGGAAGCGAAGAGGGGAGCCTGGGACCAAGGCGAGTTGAACATGGTCCCAGCATAACCTTGAACGTCCCGGGCCCATCCTGGATAGCCGATTTTTTAAATAATTTATAATTGGTTCCGGTTTCTGATCACGCGATTCCCGGAGGGCGGCAAATGTTCAAGAACGCAATCAGGCTGCGGCCTTGGGGAGCGGCCCTGGCCCTGGCCCTGCTGGCCTGCGGCGGCAACGGGCACCCGGGCGCGCCGGTGGCCGGAACTGGGACGCTGCCGCCGGTGGATCCGGCCACCGCCGGATCCCTCACCGTCACCCTGGTCAAGGATGGCCTCGGGGAGGACCTGGCCCAGCTGAACCTGGCCTTCCGGAAGCTGGAGGTGCGCAGCGGCGGGCTTTGGCGCCCGGTGCTGGACCTGCCGGCACCGGCTCCGGCCGTGAACGTCCTGGCGGCCACCTCCCAGGCGCCGGCGGTCCTGGCCTCCAGCCCCGGGGTGGCATGGCCGCCGGGTCCCTGCGACGCCCTGCGCATCACCCTGGGCCCTTCCACGGCGAGTCTGGCAAACGATCCGGACACCCCCCTCGCCCTGGCGGTTCCGGAGCCGTTCGTGTGCCCCATGGGGCTGCCCGGGATCCTCACCGTGGCCACCGGGCAGAACACCGAGCTGCGCATCGAGTTCAACGTGGACCACGTGGTCCAGGCGCTGGTGGCGGACCCCCAGGAGCCGGCCACCTACCGGCTGGTGCCGGGGGCGGTGCGGGGCTACGACCTGGCCGCCACCGGGTCCATCACCGGGCAGGTGGGCGCCGCCGGCACCGCCGGGGCGCCCGGCCCGCCCCTGGGCGGCACGGCGGTGACCGCCCAGCTGCAGATGCCCGCCGCGCCGGTGACCCATGCCATCGCCTTCCGCACCGTGCGCACGGACGCATCCGGCAACTTCTCCCTGGACCTCCTGCCCAGGGGGGCCGCCTACACCTGGACGGTGGTCTCCCAGCTGGTCATAGGCCCCCCCGCCTACGGGGCGGCCCTGGGCAGCCCCGCCCAGTCCCTGGGCGACGGCGCCCAGCTGGACACCTTCAGCGCCCTGGTGGCGCCTCCGGCGGCCCAGACCACCAGCACCCTCACCGGGACCGTGGCGGTGCCGCCCGCTCCGGGCCAGGCGGTCTGGGTGGACCTGGTGGAGGTGGTCCCGGCGGATCCGTCCCAGTCCCTCCAGTGCCCGTTCGTGGTGGCCTCGGCGCCGGTGGCCGCGGACGGCTCCTTCGCCTTCCCGGCGGCCGATGCCCAGGTGCCGACCGGGGTCTACGCGGCCGTGCTGCACACGTACACCCCGGGGCCCGGACAGGAACTGGTGGACACCCCCCGGTCCTCGGCCCCCATCGTGCTTCAGACCGGCGTGCCCCAGACCATCAGCTTCTAGTTTTGCCGGGGCGTCCGGGTCCCGGCCCGGCGGCAGGCCCGCCGTACGCGTTCCGTGGGTTCGCGCCGCCAGACCTTTGGTGGCCGTGAATCGGAGTGCGTGCGCACTCCGATTCACGGCCACCTGCCGTCGAGCCGCATCGGAGTTTGGGGTCGGTGAACTACGCGTCCGTTTGAAAGCGTCACGGCTGGCTGACGGGGCTTGGCGAACCTGCTTGGATCAGCTGGCATGGGAGGACCTGTGAAGTTTGCGGAAGCGATTCCCGCCGTCCGCCCCGAAGTCACCGATACCAATCATCTTCGGTCGGCCCCGACGAGCCAGCGAGCGCTTCGTCAGACCGCGCCCAGCGCGGCCTGACGAAGCCGAGCACCGGTGGGGCGGCGCGAGGCCCGGGAACCCGGCCGGCGCGATCTGCCGCCGGCCGGGACACGGACGCCAAAGCAGGACTAGAAGAACGTCCGGACCGCGCCCAGGACCTGGTAGTCGTCGTCCACCTCGAACAGCAACTGCCACTTGTCGAAGGTCGTGCACGGGTGGCTGATGCCGCAGCCCACCAGGTCGCCCACCTGCAGGTCCGTGTCCGGAGGCAGCTCCAGGCGGGCGTGCTGGTCGTGCAGGGTGGTGATCCGCCAGGCCGCCGGGGCCGGGCGGGACGCGCCAGGGGCGCCCGGGCGGGCCCAGGCCACCGGCACCGGCAGGCCCACGTCGTACGAGACGTCGCGCTTGCCCAGGCCCAGGAACGCCAGGCCCGGTTCCGGGCGGCTCAACACCTGGCCCCAGACCTCCAAAGCCGCCGCCAGGTGCCGGGGCGGGCGCAGGTCCTCGGGCAGGCGCCCCTCCAGCAGACCCAGGAGACGCTCGTAGTAGCCCGCGTCATGGGAGAAATAGCAGCCGCTGCGCAGCACCACCTGGGCCGGGCGCCCCAGGCGCACCTGCCCCAGCACCTGGACCACCAGGTCGAAATAGGCCGAGCCCCCGGCCGAGAGCAGTACTTCCCCGGTCTCGAACAGGCCCTCCTGGTCGCAGGCCAGGGCCAGGGCGCCCAGGCGTTCCAGCCAGGACTGGATCCGGGCCCGGTCGTCCAGGGGATCCTGGGTCACCAGGATGCCCTCGAAGCACTCCACACCCCGCAGGCTCAGGCGGGGCGAGGTGTGCACCACCCGGGCCAGGTCCAGGGCCGAAGCCACCGTGCGGGCCCCGGTGCGCCCGCCGGGGAGGCCCAGTTCCACCAGCACCGGGATGGGGCGGCGGCCCCGGGCGCAGGCTTCCAGGCGGGCCACACCCTCCGGGCCGTCCACCAGGCAGGTGAAATCCAGGCCCGGATCCGCGTCCAGGGCCTCCTGCACCCAGGCGATGCCGCCCGGGGCCAGCAGCTGGTTGGCCAGGAGGATGCGCCGCACGCCGTAGCGGTAGGCGACACGCACCTGCTGGAGGGTGGCCAGGGTGATGCCCCAGGCGCCGTCCGCCAGCTGGCGGTGGAACAGCTGGGGCGCCATGGTGGTCTTGCCGTGGGGGCACAGGATGGCGCCGCTGCGGCGGACGAACTCCCGCATCCAGCCGGCATTGTGCTCCAGGGCGGAACGCTTGAGCACCGCCGCGGGGTAGTCCACGTCCCCGGCCGTGACCCGCAGGCCCAGCCCGCCCACGTCCCCGAGGCGGGTCGCGGGCCGGTCGCCGGGAAAGCCCTTGACGCCTCCGTCCAGAAGGGTGTCGAGGATCGGTTGCAGGTCGCCGGGAAGGGACATGGAGGGCTCCAGGATCCCCTCCATGGTCGCATCAGTCCCGCCGTCCGGCACGGCCCAGGCTCGCGGCCAGGAACAACGCCAGGGCGCCCATGAGTCCCCGCAGGATCCAGGGGCTGCGGGCCGGCGTGGTGATGGGGCGCCAGCGCAGCTGGATGCCGTAGGCCGCCTCGGTCATGGGTTCGCCCCACAGTTCCCAGGTGCCGTCCTCCCGGAACAGCCCGGACTTGCCGGTGAGGGTCGCCCGCACCAGGGGCAGGCCGGCCTCCACCGCCCGCAGGCGGATCTGGGCGGCGTGCAGGTCGGTGGCGGGGGTGCAATCGAACCAGCCGTCGTTGGTGTGGTTGGTGAGCAGGTCCCCGCCCGCCACCCGCAGCCCATCCTGCACCCGCCCGCTCATGAGGGCCTCGCTGCAGATGAGGGGATGCACCGCGAGGGGGCCCTGGGGGGTGGGGAAGCGGAAGCTGCTGGATGGGGTCAGAGTGCCGGCCCGCTGGGAAACGAAGTCCAGGTGCCGGTCCAGCCACCGGCTCATGGCCGGCGGCCCCGGCATGCGCTCGCCGAAGGGCATGGGCACCACCTTGGCCTGCACGAAGCTGGGCTGTCCCGCCGCCTCGCCCCGCACCAGGTTGAAGTCGCCCCCCTCAGTGCCGTACAGCCAGGCGATGCCCCGGCGCTGGGCCTCCTGGGTCAGGCGCGGGTCCGGATGCCGGTCGTCCCGCCCCAGCACGGAGCTCTCGGGCCACAGCAGCAGGGTGGCCACCCCGGGGCGGGGCCAGCCCAGGCGCCGCAGTTCCGCGTCCGAGCGCCGCCACATGTCCTCTTCCATGCCCGGACGGCGCACCCCCGCCTCGAAGTCGGGCTGGATGACCACCACGTCCAGGGCCCGCAGGGGGCCTCGGGGCAGGGCGCGCCACAGGACCGCCCCCGCCGCCAGCGCCAGCACCAGCAGGGCCGGCGCCGCCAGGATCCGCCGGGGCCCGCGCCGGGCGGCGACGGCGGCACCGGTCCAGGCGGCGCACCCCCACATGACCCCGGCCAGCCCGGGACTGCCCAGGAACGCCGCGGACTTGGCCAGCCAAGGCACACCCCCCAGGGCCGCGCCCCAGCTCCAGGCGTACACGTGGAAGCCGTGCACCTCCCACACCACCATGGCCAGGGCGGCCGCCGCGGCGGCGGCGGCCGGGCCGCGCCGGGCCAGGCACCACCGGGCGCACAGGGCCACCGCCAGGAAGCCCAGGCCTTCGTAGGCATAGAACAGGCCCGCGCCCAGCAGGGCCAGGGGGTAGGGCATGGGCGCCTTGGCGGCGATGGTGCCGGGCACCCAGTAGAAGAGGCCCACCATCCCGAGGACCAGGGCCAGGTAGATCCATCCGGCCCGCCGGCCCCGGAACAGGGCGGCGAACATCAGGGCGGGGAAAGCGATGGCGGCCGCCGCCTCCAGGTAGCCCCGCCCGCTGGGGGCCGGGAACCGGTAGCCCAGCAGGAACACCAGGGCCAGCCCCAGGGTTTCCAGGAAGGTGCGGAGCCGGGTCATGGCCGGGCCCGGGACTCCGCCCGGCGGGCCGTCTCGAAGCAGGCGATGCCCGCGGCCACGGCCGCGTTGAGGCTCTCCACCCCGCGGGTGGGAATGGCCACCCGCTGGACTTCCGGCGGCAGGTCCGCCCCTTGCCAGCCGTGCCCTTCGTTGCCCACCAGGATCCGCAGCGGTTCCCCCAAGTCCGCCTGGGCCAGGGGCAGGGCCCCCGGCCCGGCGTCCAGGGCCAGCCAGCGCCCGCCATCCAGAGCGAGGGCCAGGGTCCGGCGCAGGGGCATCAGGAAGGCCGCGCCCATGCTCCCCCGCAGGGCCTTGGGGCTGAACGGGTCGGCGCAGGCGGGCCCCAGGAGGGCCTCCTGGAAGCCGAACGCCGCGGCGCTGCGCAGGATCGCCCCCAGGTTGCCGGGATCCTGGATGCCCCAGGGCACGATCACCCGGTCCGCCAGGGACCCCGCCGGATCCGGCCCGACCGCCGCCAGGAGGGCATGCTGGGGCGGGCTGCCGGCCTCCGCCAGGTCGCGCATGAGGCCTTCGCCCAGCACCAGGGTCTCCGGGGCCGCGCGCCCCTCCAGGGGATGGGGCGCCGCGCCGTCCAGGCGCAGCCAAGTCTGGGGCCGGAAGCGGTCCCGGGCCTGGGCGCCAGCTTCCAGCCAGGCGAGGATCAGCTTTTCCCCCAGGAGCAGCGTGTGGCCCCGGCGCTGCCCGCCCGGGGCGAGCAGCGCGCGGATGGCCCTGAAGCGGGGATTGGCCCGGCTGGAGATCTGGGATTCGGCCAGCATCCCCCTAGCCTATCCCGAAACAACCTCCCAGTTGGTATTGGGGCGGTTCCTGGATCCTAGAACCGGTAGTTGATGCCGGTCTGCACCGCGCCCCAGGTGCGGTTGGCTACGGTGATGAAGGAGTACCTGGGCCATGACGCCCCAGTTCCGGCCGATGTCGTAGCCCACGCCGGCCAGGGCGGCCAGCTTGGTGCCCGACTCGTCCAGGACGTCCACGGTGGATTTCTGGCCCCCTTGGAAGGTGGCCGTGGCCCGGACCCGGGTCAGGCAGTTCATGCCCCCCACCCCCACCTTGTAGTAGAACCCTTCGTTATCCCCCGACGGGTACCACAGGTACTGCAGGGACACCATGTGGGAACGGGCCTTGCGGTCCCCTTCCGAGGACAGCGCCGAGGCCGGGACGCCGGCCGCGGTGGACGACTGCTTGCTGTCCGCATACCACAGGCCGTCGTAAGCCAGGCGCACCACCTTTCCGGGACTCGCCTCCCAGCCGCCGAACACCCCCAGCCCGTAGCCGGTGTTGGTGCCGAAGTCGCTGCGCATGCTTCCGGTGGGGCAGCTGCCCAGGACCTGGAATCCGATCTCGGGGATCTCCGCCGCCATGGCGAGGCCCGCCGCCGCTCCCAGCCCAAGGCTCAGGCTCCATTTGTACAAACCACAGGTCATGGCTTCTCCTTTTGCAAGTCAGGGGAACCTTCACCGATGGCTCGGCCGGCCGGTCCGCACCTGCGTTTCTAGTCGACCTCCCTCCCCGCGGAGGCCACCTCCAAGGTGGGCACACCCCGGCAAAGGTGCCGAAGTTTAATCACCCCCCTGGGCACAGCAACCCAACGGCCTGGCGGCCGCTCGATCGGAACACGAAGCCCAGGAGGAAGCCCCGCTCAATCCCCGAAGCAGGTGCCGACTTGGCGGGCGCTGTGGATGAGGGGGTGGTCCGCCGGCACCAGCTTGCGCTTGCCCACCACCTCCCCCAGGGCCACCGGCACGCACATGCCGTTGCGGTACGCCACCATCACGTTGTAGGTGCCTTCCCCCAGCAGCTCCGCGGCCTTGGCCCCCAGGAGGGTGCTGAGGGTGCGGTCGAACGCGGTGGGGACGCCGCCCCGCTGCACGTGGCCCAGGGTGGTCACCCGCGCCTCCACGCCGGTGAGGGCCTGGAGATGCCGGGCCAGGCGCGAGCTCATGGGCTCCTGCACCACGTGGTAGGCCATGGTCTCGTCATGCAGCCGGCGCACCCGGAGGGGCAGGTCGGCCCGGATGGCGTCCACCGCCTCTTCCTCCCAGCCCGCGCCGTTCGCGGTTTCCCCCGGCTCCGGGCGGTCCGCGTCCTTGGCCTTCTTGCGTTCCTTGTCCTTGTCCTTGCCCTTGTCCTTGTCCTTGTCCTTGGCTTCGGCGGCCGCCTTGGCCTCCTGCAGGGTGTGGGCCCCCTCGGCCACGGCGATGATGGAGAAGCGCTTGCCGTGCCTCCTGCGCTCCAGCAGGAACTCGGCGACCTTCTCCAGGCTGTAGGGCAGTTCCGGGATGAGGATCACGTCGGCGCCCCCGGCGATGCCCGACTGGAGCGCCAGCCAGCCGGCCCGGTGGCCCATGACTTCGCACACGATCAGCCGGTGGTGGCTGGTGGCGGTGGTGTGCAGGCGGTCGATGGCCTCGGTGGCGATGGCCACCGCCGTGTCGAACCCGAAGGAGACGTCCGTGCCGTACACGTCGTTGTCGATGGTCTTGGGCAGGGTCATGACGTTGACGCCGCCCCGCTGCCAGAGGCGGTACGCGTTCTTGGCGGTGCCGCCGCCGCCCAGGCAGACCAGGCAGTCGATCTGGTGCTTGCGGGCGTTCTCCACCGCCGCGTCGGTCATGTCCATGAGCCGCCCGCCGATGGGCATGGCGTGGGGCTTGTCCCGGCTGGTGCCCAGGATGGTGCCGCCCCGGGTGAGCACCCCGGAGACGGTGGCGTCGTCCAGGACCAGCATGCGGTTCTCCACCAGGCCCCGGAAACCGTCCTGGATGCCCAGCACCCGGATGCCGTACTCGTTCATGGCCACCTTGGTGATGGCCCGGACCACCGCGTTGAGCCCGGGAGAATCGCCACCGGCGGTCAGGATGCCCAGGCAGCGTGTCTTGGAGCTTTGCATGGGGCGCCTCGCGAGGGTTCCAGCATGGCGGAATCCACGGCCCCCGGCGTGGAAGAAATCCGTAAAATATGCCGGTGTCCCGCCACCGGGGCTATTCGATGGGCAGCCGCCCCTGGGTCATGCGGATGATGGCCGGCACGTGCAGGTCCTCGGCCAGGCTGACCAGTTCGCCGCTGGGGGTGGGGGCCTGGGGCAGCAGGCGGGTCGGGGTGAGCGGATGCTCGCCTCCCGGCTGCGCCTGGGCCCCTTCCCCGTAGATCCGGGCGCCCTCGCCGTCCACGCGCCGCGTGGGCTCGGCGCCCGCCGCGAAGGCTTCCGCCGGGACCGGCAGGGTCAGTTCCGCCTCCGGTTCGATGAAACCCGAGGCCAGCACCGTCACCAGGGCCCGGTCGTCCAGTTCCGGGGCTTCCACCTGGCACAGCTTGATGTCCGCATGGCCGTGGTAGTGCCGGCTCAGGTGGCCCATGGCCGTCTCCACCGCGGACAGCTCCACCCGGTCCCAGTCGGCCATGATGGAGACGATCACCTGGGACGCCGCGCCGGTGTTCTCCCGCTCCAGGAGGGGGCAGTCCAGGGCCCGGGTGAGGGCGTCCAGGATGGCCTCGTCGCCGCGCCCGGCGCCGGTGCCGATGAGCGCCTCCCGGCCGTTGCGCAGCACCGCCTCCACGTCGGCGAAATCGCCGTTGAGGGTGCCCGGGCGCAGGATCAGGTCGGTGATGCCGCGCACCCCCTGGATCAGCACCCCGTCGGCCACCCGGTAGGCTTCCTTGATCTTCACGCCCTTCTCGCACAGGCCGAGCAGCTTCTCGTTGGACACCACGATCACCGTGTCGGCGGTGTTGCGCAGGTTCTCCAGGCCCTGGGCGGCCTTGTCCGCCTTGTTCACGCCCTCCCAGCGGAACGGGGTGAGCACCACCGCCACGGTGAGGGCCCCGAATTCCCGGGCGCAGCTGGCCACGATGGGGGCCGCGCCGGTGCCGGTGCCGCCGCCCATGCCCCCGGTGATGAACACCATGTCCGCCCCCTGGATCTGGGCCAGGATGTCGTCCCGGCTCTCCTCCGCGGCCACGGCGCCCCGCTCGGCGTTGCCCCCGGCGCCCAGCCCGCGCATGCTGATGGGCCCCAGGGGCACCTTGATGTGCGCCTTGCTCTGGGCCAGGCTCTGCTGGTCGGTGTTCATGGCGATGAAGGTCACCCCGGTGACGCCGCTCAGGATCATCCGGTCGATGGCGTTGCAGCCCGCGCCGCCCACGCCCACCACCTTGATGTCGGCGCCGGGCAGGTGGACCGGGTTGGGAAGGAAGGGGATTTCGGTCATGACTTCTCCGTGGGCCAGTTCAGATCCAACGCTTGAATTTTTCCAGGAAGCCGCTGCCGCGGCTGGGTTTCCCGGCGGTCTCGTTGAGGCCGCGGTAGAGCGCCTTCACCGCGCCCAGGGCGTTGGTGTAGAGCGGGTTGGCGATGACCTGGGACAGCCCCTGCACGCCGGACACCCGGCCCAGCACCACCCGGGGCCGGCCCAGGATGTTCTGGGCCAGGATCGGCAGGTGCGGCAGCAGGGCCCCCCCGCCCACCAGGTGCACCCCGCCGTGGATCTCGTGGATGAGGCCCGAGCGCCCGATTTCCGCCAGCACCATGTTGAGCAGCTCCACCGCCCGGGCGTGCAGGACCTCCGCCATCTCGCGCCGGGACACCTGCCGGCCCTCCTCCTCCAGTTCGATGTGCTCCTCGGGGGGCACCTGCGTGGGCAGGGCGGTGCCGTAGCACGCGCTTGATCCGCTCCGCCATGGAGATGCCGCCCAGGTGCTTGGTGATCTCCAGGTCCTTGGTGAAGTGCATGCCGCCGATGGGGATCACCGCGCTGTGGAACAGGGTGCCGCGCAGGAACACCCCCAGGTGCGTGAGCTGCTCGCCGATGTCCACCACGACCGCGCCGTTCTCCCCGTCCTCCCGGCTCAGCACCGCCTCCGCCGAGGCCAGGGGCGAGTACATCAGGGTCGCCCCCTGCAGGCTGGACAGGTGCAGGGCCCGGTTGATGTTCTCCAGCACCGATCCCGGGGCCACGATGATGCGCACCTCCGCCTCCAGGGTCTCGCCGATCATGTTCACCGGGTTGCGGATGTCCCGCTGGCCCTTGATGTGGAACATCTGCGGGATGCGGTGCAGGACCGTCTCCTCCTTGGCCAGCTTGCAGCCGTTGGTGGCCTGCTCCAGCACCCGGTCCCGGTCCTGCATGGTGATGATCCGGTCCGGGGAGGCGATGGTGATGGAGTCGCGCAGGTTCTCGCCCTTGAACTGGATCCCGTCCACGGACACCCGGATCCCGTCCAGGCGGGTCTGGCCGGCGGTGCGCATGGCTTCCTCCACCGCCCGGTTGACGGCCGTGACGGTGAGGTTGATGTCGGTGATCTCCCCGTAGCGGATGCCCCCTTCCGGGTTGGCCAGGCTGGCCCCGGTGACGTTCAGGGCGCCGCCCTCCTCCTGGACGGCCACCACTGCGACGACTTTACTTGCTCCGAGATCCAGTCCGAGGAGAACGGCAGGTTGCACCATGAGTAGCCCTATTTCCTTGGGGCCATGATAACCGGTTCCAGGGTCGGAAATCAGGGTTGAAATGCAGGAAATTTGCTGCCAGCGTCGGGAACTAGTGGGATTGCGCCTGGGTTCTGGGGGGCTGGGAGGTCAGGGGTTCGCCCACCGCGATCTCATCGTCCCAGCGGAGGTCCACATAGCGCAGCTGGGCGAGGTCCGGCCGCTTGGCCAGTTCGCTGAGGAAAAGCATCTGAAAATTGGGAATATTCTTGGTGGCATCCTGCCTGGAGAGGTAGATGGGTGCCTCAAGCCCCTCCAGGAACGCCACCGGACCGTGGTCGCTCCAGCGCAGTTCCGAAACCCGGTCGTAAAATTCTTTCTGTTTATCCCGGAGACTAGTGGCGGCGCGGATCAGCTGGACCATCGGCCCGTCCTCCTGGCTTTTCGGATCCGCCACCACCGGAATGGGCATTAAATCCACTTGCGAGAGCCGATCCAGCACGATGCCGTCGTCCGACACCAGGAACACGCCCTCGGGCCGGGCCAGCCAGAGCACCGGCTGGCGTTCCTCCACCACCAGGCTCAGGCGGTCGGGGGGGTCCCGGCGGATCAGCAGGTCCTTGACCCAGCGCTGGGTCTCCAGGGTGCTGCGCAGCCGGTCGGCGTCGAACCAGAACAGGGGCTTGCCCAGGCAGAGGCTGTCGGCGATGGCCTGGGCCTGGGCCAGGCGGCTGCCCCGGCAGCCGGTGATGGTCACCTGCTCGATGGTCAGTTTCTGCAGGCCCAGGTAGCGGTGGCCCAGCTCCAGCGCGCCGTAGCCGGCGCCGCTCACCAGCAGGGCGACCAGGCCCACCCGGGCCCAGGGAAGCCAGGCGCGTCGGGGGCGGCTGCGGGGTAGCGTGGCCATGGGAAAGTCAGATTAGCGAGTTATGGGTGCTTTGGGGTGCCCAGATCTCCACTTCCGGCTCCAGGCACACCCCGTGCCGGTCCAGGACCCGCTCCCGCACCAGGGCCATGAGTTCCGCGAACTGGGCGGCGCTGGCGTGGCCCAGGTTCACCAGGAAATTGCCGTGTTCGGGGCTCACCTCCGCGTCCCCGACCCGAAGGCCCTTGAGGCCGGCCTGGTCGATGAGCCGGCCGGCGCTCTGCCCGGGCGGGTTCTTGAAGATGCACCCGGCGTTGCGCTTGCTGAGGGGCTGGCTGGTGCCCCGCCGGCGCCGGTAATCCTCCACCAGCACCCGGATGCGCTGGGGATTCCCTTCCGCCAGGCGGACTGTGAGGCCCAGGGCCACCCGCCCGTTGCCCAGCACGCTCCACCGGTAGGTGAATTCCCCCGCTTCCGGCGCCTTCTCCACCAGGTCGCCTTCCGGGGTGAGGAAGCGGTAGCGGACCAGCACGTCCACCAGTTCAGTCCCGTAGGCGCCGGCGTTCATGTGCAGGGCTCCGCCCACCGTTCCGGGGATGCCGGAAGCGTATTCCAGGCCCGACAGGCCCAGCTCGCCCGCCACCTGGCTCAGGCGGATGTGCCCGTGGCTGGCCGGGGCCGAGAGTTCCAGCCCCGCCCGGCGCGCCTCCATGGGCAGGCGCAGGCGCAGCACCGGCTCCGCCACGTCCCCCAGCACCACCAGGTTGCTGCCCCCCCCCAGGGTGCGCCAGGGCAGGCCCTCCCGGGCGCAGGCCCGGACGAACCCCTGGGCCTGAGCCTCCGTGACCGGCTCGAACAGCCACCGGCACACCCCCCCCACACCCAGGGTGGTGAGCTTGGCGAAGGGTACGTCCTGCCGATGGGGGATGGCCCGGAGGTCATCCGGGAAGGGGTGCGGCATAAGCTGCCATTCTACGGGGTCGCCAGGTTCCAGGGGAGAGCTTAGTCTGGTTGGAAGGAAAGCGGAGCCCCATGCGCTGGATGGCCCTGGACCACGGCACCAAGAACATCGGCATCGCCTTCAGCGACGAGATGGAGATCCTGGCCAGCCCGTACGCCGTGTGGCCCAACCAGGGAGAGGCCACCCTGGCCCGGCTGGAGCGCCTGGCCCGGGAGGAGGGGGCCCAGGCCCTGGTGGTGGGCCTGCCCAGGCACAAGGACGGCGCCGAAAGCGGCACCGCCGGGCTGGCCCGGGCTTTCGGCCAGGCCCTGGGGGAGCGCACCGGGCTGCCCCTGGTGCTGTGGGACGAGCACCTCACCAGCGCCGAGGCGGAGCGCCTGCTGTCCCAGCGGGGGGTGAAGGCCCGGGACCGCAAGGCGCGTCTGGACGCGGCCGCGGCCGCCGTGATCCTGGAGGACCTGCTGGCTCACCGCAGGTCCAAGGGGCTGGCCAGCCAACAATTATAGATCCACCGGAGGAACCCGCAGGGCGCCGCGCCGGGGTGGATTCCAGATCCTTGTGCTGCCGAGCCAGGCAAGGGCAGAAATACTGCGGCTATGGGAACAGCTTGTATGGCGATTCGTACGTGAAGATGCCCATGGGGCAAACCTGTGGCTTGGGTACCTAGGTGGACGCTGGTTTATTTATTGGAGGAATGGTTCGCCACTCGTGTGCAGATGGGGCATAAGGCTGCCACGACCGCGAGGTAGGCAAAAAACAATAGGTTGGGATTTGCGTTCAACATCGGATAGTCCTTTAGGGTAAGAGGGGACATGAACACATTCAGCGGCTTCCACCGCCTTTGAGCATCGAGCATGCCAATCTGTATAATTTGGATAGGCTCTATCAAATAAGCAAATAGATGGATCGGCAGGAGCAGGGGGTTTGCCCTGGTTTAGCTTACAGGGCGGAACATGTTCCATTCCTGGGGCATAGTGGCCTTCAGGCCCGTAAACGCCCGGCCGGATCAGTGGTGATGGCCCCGGAGGTTTGCTGGCGAGCGCGCGTCTCCATCTAATTCCTCGGTAAGAAAGTGCTTGCATTGCATAATGCAGTTTCCGGCGAGAGAATTACCGGCTTTCCCAAAAGGCAACGACCATGCGTTGGTACCATTACATTTCATACTTCTTCGCGGGCGGGTTCCTAGCGAACGCAATCCCCCATTTCGTCAATGGGGTCTCGGGGAACGCCTTCCAGAGCCCCTTCGCGTCACCGCCCGGGATTGGCCTTTCTTCTTCAACGGTTAATGTCTTTTGGGGCCTTTTCAACCTTGCTCTCGGATACATCCTTGTCTGCCGTGTAGGAACCTTCGATCTACGAAGGACACGGCACGTGCTGATCCTCGGTGCTGGCATTGTCGTCATGTCGGTCATGCTTGCCCATTCGTTCGGTCAGCTTCATGGTGGACAGGGTGGCTGACCTGGCCCAACCCGGAAGCCCAACCCCCATGAATCACGAAGAAGCATTTGCAAAAGCCTTCATCATCTCTGCAAAGCGCGCCAGGTTCATTCAATTCCTTGCCAACCCCAAGCGCAGGAAGGAAATGCTCCAACGGTTGAGCCATGGTCTTCCATACATCCAGACGCTCGCATGGGTTGTACCGGGGGCGCAGGATTTTCCGGATGAATTGGAACAGCTGCTCCGGGCAAGAGGTGCTGGCCCAACCTGTCACGCCATTTCGGACGGGCTGGATATCGACGGGAAAGTGGTCCCGCTCCGGGAGGCGCTTTTCGCGATTTGCATGCATGGCCCTGGAGCAATCCTGTGCTGTGTGGCGGGGAGACTCGCCTACTACAAGCCGGAGTCTCCAGGGCATGGGGTCATCCTCGAGCGGCCCCAAGCAACTGCCTGACATCAACCTGGCCCCGCCGCCCAACCCGCCCTACACTGCGTGCCGGGTACTTACAAAATGTCGTTCACGAATTTCAGTACCGGCCGCAGCGAGCCTTTTGGGGGGGAGTTCCTTGAGCTTGTGCCATACAAATGCATCCGGCATACGGACAAGTTCGACGATCCCACTAGGCCCGGGGAAATGCAGGTGACGATATCCATTCAGCAGGCTTCGCTGGGAACCGAGTTGAACATCGTGCAAGAAGGCATACCTGAAGCCATTCCGCTTGAAGCCTGCTATCTCGGCTGGCAGGAATCCCTCGCGCTGCTGGCGAAGCTCGTAGAAGCCGAGATCCCAGACTAGCTAAAACGGTTTCATGTCAGCGATTTGACGATGATCAAAGTCCCCGATGCAACTGCAAAGACGATGACGAAGGTCCGCAAAAGGCTGCCCTTGACATGGCGATGCGCAAGCTGGCTCGAACCAGCGCCAATTGCAAGGAACGGGAAAAAAAACAAGGTCGATGCGACCAGCCGGGAATTGATCAGACCCATGGTCAGGAACATGACCAGGGAAATCATTTCTCCGACCGCGAAACAAAGGGCGAGGGTGGACCGAAGGATGGGCGCTTTATGATGCTGATACACCAAGGCCAGCGGCGGGCCGCCGATCCCAGTCGCCGTTTCGGTGACCCCGGTCACCACGCCGGCAGCCATGAAAGCCATGCGCCCAGGCTCAAAGGCGGGAGCGCATAAGGACACGACTGCGGCCAGTACCGTGGACAAGCCGATCAGAAGGTTCAAGTGCCCTCGCGTGATTGCGGTGAGGACCCAGATCCCCAGAAGGGCACCGGCGGTGCGGCCGATGGTGACCCACCCGGCGCCGCTCAGGTCGAGTTGGCTCCGTTCCCGCCAGGTGACGAAGACATTGAGGGGCAGCATCAGGACCAGCAGAGCTACCGGCAGGAGCCCGGGCGCAATCAGGCCACAGACCGGGGCGACGATCAGTGCGAACCCCATCCCCACCGTGCCCTGGATGAATGCCGCCACGCCGACGGTGACGGCCAGCACCAGGAACACCCCAGGCGTCACGGATCCCTCCTCCCTGCTATGGCTGGTGGCTGGGTCGGGCCAGACCGGAAGGCGCGGCGGCAGTTCTCATTTGGACACCGCCCTCGGGTGGACCTTTGAGCTCGACCTGATTCCCTTCGGGGTCTTGAACGAAAAAAGACAGACCTTGGCCTTCCGCTCCATATCGAGAGGCCAGCCCTTTCGCGGCGATGCCGAGATCGCCAAGGCTGGCCTGGAGCTGCGCAGGGTCGAATGGCTCCACCCTGAAGCAGAGGTGGTCCAGATTGCGCCCCTCTGGGCCCGGGGCTGCCCCTCCCTGTCGACCCAACGGCCCATCTGAAGTCACCAGGTCGAGGAGGGAGCGTCCTGCCCGCAATTGATACAACCCCAGTTCGGGTTGCTCCCGCTCAATGGGGCAGCCCAGGATATCCCGATAGAACTCGATCATCTTCGGCAGATGGACGACCCGGAGCACAATGTGGTCGATTTGTTGGATTTGGATCATTTCCTGACCCTCCTGGATAAAAGCGTTCAAATCATCTACCCATGGCTGCGGTTGGTTGACCCAAAGGCATACCGCCGATTATCAGCTACCTTCACCCGCAATGGTTCATCCCTACCGGTCGTATCACCGATTTTTTCGGCATGCCGCTTCATGAGTATGCGAAAGCCATTTAATCCATCAGGTGCCCTTTGCGGGAGCGCCCATGGCACCGGTTGACCTTTGGCACCATCATTGGGACCTGCTTCTCCCGAGGGCAGCATGGAGACGAAGGCCAAGAAGCTGACTGACCTGCCCAATGTCGGTAAGGCGACCGCTGAGGACCTCAGATCCATCGGCATCCACTCTCCCAGTCAACTCGCGGACCGCGACCCCCTGGCGACCTTCCAGGAACTCGCCGTGGTCATGGGCCGGCGCCACGATCCTTGCGTGTTCTACACCTTATTGTCGGTGCAACACTTTTTGCATGGGGGCCCGGCACTGCCCTGGTGGACGTTCGCCCCCGAAGGCAGGAAACGGTTGGCGCTCACCGGTAGACATCGCAAGGTGTGATATCCCAATGGGAACCCCGCTGGTCTTCCATCCATACCACGACCTCCGGGGCCGGCCGAACGTGATCGTCGACGGCTCGGCCACGGCCGGCACGGTGCTCTGCCTGTCGCACTGGCCGCACACCCCCTGCCCGGCTGGATGCGAGGCCGACCTGAGCGCGGAAATGGCCTTCCGCTACCTGGGGTGCTCCCACCTGCATGGCGATGCCGGGCTGGTTTCCAACAACCACTTCGACCAGGACGGCCTGGTGTCGATGTTCACGCTGGTGGATCCGGAAGCGGCGCTCGCCCACCGGGAACTGCTCATGGACCTGGCTTCGGCCGGCGACTTCGGCACCTACCGCAGCCGGGATGCCGCCCGCGCCTCGATGGCGATCGCGGCTTTCGCCGACCCGGAACGGTCGCCCCTGCCGGGACTCCCCTCCGACTACCGGGCGGCGACGGCCGTGCTCTACGAGGCCCTGCTCGGGCGCGCCGTCGAGCTGGTCACCCATACGGACCGCTATTCGGCCCTGTGGCGGGACGAGGACGCGTGCCTCACGGCAAGTGAGCGCTGCCTCCGCGGCCAGGTGCGGATCGAGGAGGTTCCCGACGTGGACCTGGCGATCTTCACGGTGCCGGACGAGGGCCCGGGCATTCCCCGGGAGGGCGGCCACCGGTTCGCCTCCAGGTGGGTGGCCGGACTGCACCCCATGGCCCTGCACAACGCCACCGACAGGATGGCGGTCGCGGTCCTCCAGGGCCGGCGCTGCACCTTCACCTACCGCTACGAGACCTGGGTGCAGTTCCGGTCCCGGCCGCTGAGGCGGCGGGTCGATCTGGCGCCGTTGTCCCAGGTGCTCAACGAGCTGGAGACCGGCAGGGTCACCTGGGAGGCCGATGAACCGGGCAGCCTTGTGGCCGGGTTGCGGTGCACCGGCGGCGGCGAAAGCGGGATCGCGCCCGGGCGGTTCCGGGCGCTGCTGCTGGACCACTTGCGGACGGCGGCGCCGGCCTGGAACCCTTACTGAAAAGGGCGCCGCGCTTGGGGAGCGCGGCGCCCGGCCGGGGGGTGAGAGGGGGAGCCCCCGGATGGGTCAGAAGGTGGCGTGCTCGGTGCGCTTGATGATCTCGTCCTGGAGGGCCCTGGACAGGTCGCAGAAGTAGTCGCTGTACCCCGCCACCCGCACGATCAGGTCGCGGTACTCCCCGGGACGGGCCTGGGCCTCCCGCAGCCTGGCGGCGCCCACCACGTTGAACTGCATGTGGTGGCCCCCGAGGTTGAAGTAGGACCGCACCAGGCTGTGCAGGTTGTTGATGCCCGTGTCCCCCTCCAGGAGGCTGGGGGAGAACTTCATGTTCAGCAGGGTGCCGCCGGTCTTCACGTGGTCCATCTTGGAGGCGGACTTGAGCACCGCCGTGGGGCCATTGCGGTCAACGCCCTGCACCGGGCTGATGCCCTCGGACAGGGGCGTGCCCTGGCGCCGGCCGTCCGGGGAGGCCAGGCTCATGTCGCCGAAGTACACGTGGGAGGTGGTGGGCAGCATCTCGATCCGGTGCACGCCGCCCTTGAGGTTGGGCCGGCCGTCCACGGCGCTGAACAGCATGCGGAAGGTGCGCACCATCAGGTCGTCGGCGTAGTCGTCGTCGTTGCCGTACTTGTGGGTCTTGTTGACCAGGCGCTGGCGCAGGGCCTCCATGCCGTCGAAATTCCGGTCCAGGATCCGGACGAACTGGGGCAGGGACAGCTCCTTCTTGTCGAATACCACTTCCTTGAGCGCGGCCAGGCTGTCGGTGATGCTCCCGGTGCCCACCATCTGGATGAACGTGTTGTTGTAGCGGGCGCCGCCGGCGTTGTAGTCCTTGCCCTTCCTGATGCAGTCGTCGGTGATCACCGACAGGTAGGTGTGGGGGGTCCGGGTGGCGTACAGGGCCTCCACGATCCGGTTGCCGCGGATCTTCACGTCCACCCAGTAGCGCGTCTGGGCCTCGAAGGCGGCGAACAGGTCGTCGAAGGTCCTGAAGCCCGCCGGATCGCCGGTGTGGGGCCCGATCTGCTTGCCGTACTTGACGTCGAACCCGTCGTGGAGGGCCAGTTCCAGCATCTTCACCAGGTTGAAGTAGCCGGTGAGGATGTACGCCTCCTTGCCGAAGGCCCCCACTTCCACGCAGCCGGAGGTGCCGCCCTCCCGGGCGTCCTCCAGGGTCTTGCCCTGGCGCAGCTGCTCCTCCACCACCGCGTCGGCGTTGAACAGGGACGGGAAGCCGTAGCCGTGGCGGACGACCCGCAGGGCCCGCTTGACCACCGCGTCCGGGGTCTTGCGGGAAATCTGCACGTTGTTGCTGGGCTGCAGCAGGTGCATCTCCTCGATGACCTCCAGGAACAGGTGGGTGAGCTCGTTGGAGCCGTCCGAGCCGTCCGGGAGCAGCCCGGCCAGGTTGATGGTGGCGAAGTCCGTGTAGGTGCTGCTCTCGGCCGCGGTCACCCCCTGCTTGGGCGGCGCCGTGTGGTTGTTGAACTTGATGAAGAAGCACTCCAGCAGTTCCTTGGCCTGGTCCCGGGTGAGGCTGCCGTCGGCCAGCCCTTTCCGATAGAAGGGCCACAGGTGCTGGTCCAGGTGCCCGGGGCTGAATGCGTCCCAGCCGTTGAGCTCGGTCACCACCGCCAGGTGGTTGAACCAGTAGGTCTGCAGGGCCTCCTGGAAGTCCCGGGGCGCGTGGGCCGGCACCCACCGGCACATGTCGGCGATCTTCAGCAGCTCCGCCTTGCGCACCGGATCCGGGCAGGCTCCGGCCTGGGCCTGGGCCAGGTCGGCGTAGCGCCGGGCCCAGCGCACCACCGCGTCGCAGGCGATGTCCATCCCCTTCAGTTCCTCGCGCTTGGCGAGAGCCTCCGGGTCGTTGGCGAAATCCAGCGCCTCCAGGGACTGGCGGATCTCTTCCTGGAACTCCAGCAGCCCCTTGCAGTAGATCTTGCCGTCGGCCACCGTGTGCCCGGGAGCCCGCTGCTCCAGGAGCTCGGTGTAGCAGCCGGCCTCGTACCCGTCCTGCCATTCCCGGGGCAGTTCGGAGAACATCTGGTCGCGCAGGGAGCGGTCCTTCCAGTACGGGATGATGTCCCGCTCGTACGCCTCGATGGTCCCGAGGTCCACCCGGTACCAGGTGAGGGGCCTGGAATCCAGGATGCGCAGATCCTCCGCGCTGTGGCAGGTGAGCTCCGGGTAGGTGGGCACGGACTTGGGCCTGGGCCCGCGCTCCCCGACGATCAGTTCGCCGTCGCCCAGCCAGAGGGCCTTGGACTCCACGATGGCGCGGAAATTCAAGGCCCGCAGCACCGGCATGCTGTGGCGGCCGAGGTTCTCCCGGTAGAAGGCGGTGACCGTCTCGGCCCGCTCCGCGGTGATGGAGGGGACAGCGGCCAGGCTCTCCTGGCGAAGTCGTTCGGTGCGTTCGCTCATGGGTGGCCTCCGGGGGTGGTGACCAGGCCCCGGGCGCGGAGAACCGGCGCCAGGGATTCCAGCCGGTGCGGGGTGGTGGTGGGAGTGTCGGGTTGATTATAAGTCATTCTAGGCACGCGATCCTGCCTCGAATTTCATGGATCCGTGCCCGGCCGCATGGATCAGCGGGCCAGATAGCCGCCGTCGACGACAATATCGGCGCCGGTGACGAAGGTGGAGTCGTCGCTGGCGAGGAACAGCACCGCCCCGGCCACCTCGCGGACGTCGGCCCGCCGTCCCATGGGCGTGAACGGCACCACCCCGCTCCCCTCCTGGTCGCTCATCGGGGTGCGGACGCCGCCGGGGACCAGCGCGTTGACGCGGATCTTGTCGACGGCATGCTCCAGCGCCGCCGTCTTGGTCATCATCACCACGGCACCCTTGCTGGCGCTGTAGGCGACGTAGTGGCTCGCACCGGCCAGGCCGAAGATCGAAGCGGTGTTGATGATCGAGCCGCCGCCGCGTGCCTGCATCGCCGGGATGGCCGCCTGCATCCCGAGCAGGACGCCCGTGACGTTGACGGCCAGCAGGGCGTTCCAGTCCTCGAGGGTCTCCTCCAGGAGGGGGTTGATGTGGATGATCCCGGCGTTGTTGACCAGCACGTCGAGGCCGCCGAAGCGCTCGACCGTGGCGGCGATGACCCGCCGCCAGTCCGCCCGCGAGGTGACGTCCAGGTGCTGGAAGTGGACCGCCAGCCCCTTGGCCTCCAGCGCGGCGGCGGTCTGCGTCCCCTCGGCATCGAGAACGTCCCCGATGACCACCCGGGCCCCCTCCTCCGCGAGCCTCTGGGCGTGCCCGGCGCCCAAGCCGCGCGCACCGCCGGTGACGACCACGACCTTGCCATCCAGCCGTCCTGCCATGTGGAGCCTCCTGTTCTTCAGAGCCGGGATGCCATTGGGTTGCCTAGCACGTGTGCTGGGTCCTGGCGATGATGTTCTCCTGCACGTCCCGGTCCAGTTCGATGAAATACGCCGAATAACCTGCAACCCTCACCATGAGATTCTTGTATTCTCCGGGATTGGCCTGGGCCTTCCGAAGCGTCTCGCGATCAACGACGTTGATCTGGATGTGCTCCCCCATGAGGTCAAAGTAGGAGACGACCACGTCCTTCAGCACTTTCAGGCCGTTCTCGCCCCTGATGATGGCGGGATCGAACTTCACGTTCAGCAGGGTTCCGATCAGCGGTTTCATCTGATCGATCTTGGACACTGACTTCACCATGGCGGTCGGGCCGCTCACATCCCGGCCCATGACCGGCGACGCATTGTCGCTGAGGGGCTCGAACGCGTGCCTGCCGTCAGGTGTCGCTCCCAGGCTCCTCCCCTGCAGGACGTTGAACGACTGGGAAAGGATCGACAACACGTACTTGCCGCCCCTGGAATCGCGGTAGCCGCCAAGCTCATCGGCGTAGACCGAGACGATCCTCCTGGCCAGCCCGTCGACAAAGTCATTGTCGTTCCCGTACTTTGGCGGCTTGTTCAGGAGCAGCTGCCGGATTCTCTCCTGGCCCTTGAAGTCATCCAGGAGGATGCGGTTCAAATCGGCAAGCGCCAGGGTGCGGTCCTGGAACACCACCTGGGCGATGGCCGCAAGGGAGTCGGCGGCGTTCGCCAGGGAGGTCATGAAACATCCCGAGAAGTTGTATTTCGCCCCGCCCTCCTGGATCGACCTGCCGTTCTTGATGCAGTCGTCGACCGTCGCGGAGGCGAAGGGAGCGGGCGCGCGCGTGGCGTGGAGCGCCCCGACGATGTTGTAGCCGTCCAGCATCAGCTTGATGAAGTACTTCATCTGCGTGTCGAAGGCCGTCAGGACGTCGTCGAAGGTCTTGAACGAGCTGATGGCTCCGGTCCTGACGCCGACGAGCTTGCCCGTGAGGGGGTCGGTCCCGTCGTTCAGGAGCAGTTCCACCGCCTTGAGGGCGTTGACGTAGCCGACGACCGGTCGTCCGTCCGTCTTTCCCGTCACGTAGCACTCGACGCAGCCCTCGATGCTCCAGTCCCTGGCCTCCTCAAGGGTGGCGCCCTTCGCCAGGACCAGGGGCACGACCAGCTTGTCATTGAAGAACGCGGGCGTCGCCAGGCCCTTCTGCACCATCTTCAGGGCCTTCTCCAGGAGGTCCGGGGCGATGTTGTCATGGTAGCGGAAGGAGACGGATGGCTGGGTGGTCATCACCCCTTCCGTCGCCTCGAGCACCAGGTAGGACAGGTCGTTGGACGCGTCGGTGCCATCGGCGGCCTGGCCCGCGATGGCCGCATTCTGCCACATGGGGTAGCCTGCGAACCCCTGCGCCTCGAAACTGTCCCTCACCTTGATGATCTCGGTGATCTTGATCCAGAGGCACTGGATCAGCTCCACGCACTGCCCGGCGGTGAGCCGGCCGGCCTCGACGTCCTGCTGGTAATACGGATAGAGGTTCTGGTCGAACCGCCCGAGTCCGATGGAATGGCCATTGGTCTCGATCTGCATGATGAGGTGCATGAACCAGACGAACTGGATGGCTTCGCGGAACGTCTCCGGAGGGTTCCCGGGCACCTTCGCGCAGATCGCGGCGATCAACCGAAGCTCCTCCCTCCGCTTCCCGTCCTCGGTCTGCTCCGCCAGGCGGCGCGCCTCGTCGGCGAATCTCGCCGCGAAGGCGATGGCGCTCTCGCAGCAGGTGATGACCGCCTCGAGGAAGTCCAGCCTGGTCTGGGCGTCCTGGTCGACCGTCCGGACCGCCTCGATCCCGGCCCGGGCCTCCTGGATGATGCCCTTCAGGCCCAGCTTCAGGAGCTTGGGATAGTTCGGCACCACATGGCCGGTGGAGGTGATCCGGGAGCCGACCGACAACACCCCGGCCTGCTCGGCCTCCAGCACTTCCCGGCTCAGTTTCGAATGGGCGATTTCGTTGAAGCTCTTGTCTTTCCAATGGTCCAGGAGGCTCAGCAGCTCCGCCCGGTCTGCGGGGGAGATGAGCAGCGGATCCGTCCCGCGGGTCTCGAACTGGTCCATCTCGCGGATGATCCAGTTCGCCCCGAACTCCGGGAAGACCGGCACCTTCCTGAACGCGGAGGCATGATTGCCGACGATCAGCTCGTCGTCCGCGATGTAGATCGACATGTTCCCCAGGATGTGGGCCAGGGTCCGCGCCCGCAGGAGGACCGGCGTTTCCACGGCGCATTCCCGGTAGGCCTGCGTGACCAGACGGGCCCTCTCGACGCAGATGCCGGGCCTGGTGTCGCGCAGTCTGGCCTTCAGCCTCTGCACTCTGCTCGTGATCATCGCCCCGCCTCCCATGAAGTTCGTTTCCTGTGGCTGGCTTTCCTGGTGTGTCAACAAGATTCGCCTCCCGCCTGGGGTCAGGCCTGGACGACCGCGACCGGAATCCGGCGCTTCGCCACGATCCCGGCCACGGCGTCCCTGACCTCCGCCATGCGCTGCCCGCTCGGCGCGTCCAGGCCCTTGAGCGGGTAGTCCCGGTTCAGGCTGGGATACTTGTGCTCGCCGAACTTGTGGTACGGCAGAAGCTCGAGCGCCGCGACCGACTCCAGCTCCAGGCAGAACCGGGCCGTCGATTCGATCTGTCCGGGCCCGTCATTGCATCCGGGAATGACCGGAATGCGCACGACGAACTGCTCATGCTCCTGATCCAGTTTCCGGACGTTGTCCAGGATCAGGGCGTTGGAAGCGCCGGTCAGCTCGCGGTGGACGTGCGGATCCATGTGCTTGATGTCGATGTACAGCGTGTCCAGGTACCTGGCGGCCTCGCGGAGCGTGTCGAAGCGGCCGTGGGCCGAGGTCTCCAGGGCGGTGTTGACGCCCAGCCTCCGGCACTCCCTCAGCAGCTCGAGCAGGAATTCCGGCTGCATCAGGGGCTCGCCTCCGGAGAAGGTGACGCCGCCCCCGGAATGCTTGTAGAAGGCCCGGTCCTTCATCACCTCGGCCATGACTTCGGCGGCCGACATCGCCCTGCCGACCACCTGCTTGGAGTTGGCGTAGCAGTGGCCGGCGCACTCCAGGCAGTTGGTGCACCGGCCGGCGTCGATACGGTAGCTGGAGCCGTCCTGGGCGATCGCCTGCGCCGGGCAGTTCTCCCGGCAGGCCTGGCACCCGATGCAACGGGTTGGGAACGAGGCGATCTCCGCACCCGTTTTCTGGGACTCGGGGTTGGAGCACCAGATGCACTTCAGGGGGCACCCTTTCAGGAACACCAGGGTACGGATGCCCGGCCCGTCATGGATCGAGCACTTCTGGAGGTTGAACACGGTGCCCATCGGCATGCCTAGAGGATGGCGACGTCAAGGTCCGGCGCCACCGACCTGACGATCTTCGCCTTCGCCTCCATGTGTTCCCGGCTGGGCGTCTTGATGGCGTGCAGAGGGTAGTCCTGCCCCAGCTCCCGGTACATGGCCACCCCCAGGCGGTGGTACGGCAGGAGCTCCACCTTTTTCAGGCTCGGCAGGCTGAGACAGAACCGGGCCAGGCTGCGCAGGTTCTCGTCATCATCGTTGACGGAGGGAACAATCGGCATGCGGATGATCAGGGCCGGCGGGCGGCGATGGCCCGAGACGGCCCGGATGTTGGCCAGGATCAACTCGTTGTCGAGGCCCGTCCATTCCTCGTGCCGCCCGCTGTCCATGTGCTTGACGTCCGCGTAGAGCAGGTCCAGGTGCGGCAGCACGAGCTCGATGGCTTCGGGCGCCGCGTGCAGGCTGCTCTCGAGCGTGGTCCGGATGCCCAGGTAGTGGCAGCGCTTGAATATTTCCGCCACGAACTCCGGCTGGGCCAGCGCTTCGCCGCCGGAAAGGGTCACGCCGCCGCCGGAGTGGAAGAAGAAGACCTCGTCTTTCTCGATCTCCTTCATCAACTCGTCCGCGTCCATGACGCGGCCATAGGTCTTCCCGGCCGCCGTCGTCAAGGGCTGGGGGCCCAGGCCTTCCGGGGTGGAACACCAGGCGCAGTGCAGCGGGCACCCCTTCAGGAACACGACCGTCTGGATCCCTTCACCGTCGTGAATGGAGGCGTGCTCGATGCGTAATACGGTTCCCTTCCCGGTATCCGGCATATCGAATCACCATCCGCCCGGCATCAGCAGACCGCTGCTTGCTGGTGCTGTACCGTGCGGGCGATGATCTCGTCCTGGACGTCCTTGCCGAGCTCGACGAAGTAGGCGGTGTACCCGGCCACCCGGACCAGCAGCCCCTTGTAGTCCTCGGGGTGCTTCTGGGCGGCGATCAGCTTCTCCTGGTCGATGACGTTGAACTGGACGTGGTACACGCCGAGGGAGCACAGGCTCTTCAGGAGCGCCATCATCTGCGAGACGCCGAACTCGGAGGAGAACAGGTCCGGCTCGACTTTCATGTTGAGCAGGGTGCCCTGCACGAAGCGGCCGTGAGGCAGGCTGGCGACGGACTTGATGACCGAGGTGGGTCCCTTGACGTCGGTGCCGCCGGAGGGGCTGACGCCGTCGGCCAGGGGCTTCCAGGCCATCCTTCCGGACGGCAGCGCGCCGACCTCGAGGCCGAACGGCGTGTTCCCGGACACGGGCAGGATGCCGGGCGTCATCTTGCCGAACTTGCTCGAGTAGTTCTCGATGTCGTCGGCCATGAAGGCGAACATCGCCCCGGTGATGTCGCTGACCGCGGGGTCGTCATTGCCGTATTTCGGCGCATCGACGCACAGCCTGCGGACGGTCTCGTACCCCTCGAAATTGGCGGCCAGGGCCGCGCACAGGCGCTCCAGGGTGAGGATCTTCTTCTCGTAGACCAGGTGGCGGACCGCCGCCATGCTGTTGATGAGGTCGGCCACGCCGATCAGGATGATGCCGTTGCCGCAGTTGTACTTGGCCCCGCCCGCCGAGTAGTCGACGGCCTTCTCGATGCACTCCTTGAAGGTCAGGGAAAGGGCGGGGCTGACCCGGTCCCGGCCGATGTCGTCGAGCACGTGGCTGCCCATGACCACCACCCGGTCGATGTAGGCGAACGTCCTCTTGACCGCAGCCTCGAAGTCCGCGTAGGTGGCGAAGGTCGACGGATCGCCCGCGTCCACCGAGATCTTCTTCCCGGTCTTGCGGCAGACCCCGCGGTTCAAGGTCAGCTCGATGACGCTGCCCAGGTTGATGTCCGCGAGCGCCGTGTACTGGCGCATCCTGCCTTCCAGGTTGGTCTCGACGCAGCCGCAGGGGTTCCAGTCGTACGCCTCCTTGAGGGGAACCCCCTTGTTCATCACCATCATGATGCCAAGGTCGTCGTTGTGGAAAGCCGGGAAGCCGGTCCCCTTGCCGATGAGGTCCACGACCTTGCGCAGGAACTTGTTGGGGTTCTTGGCCATGCTGTAGCGCACGGTCAGGGACGGCTGGTAGAGCTGCACATCCATGGTCGCCTGGAGGATCAGGTACGAAAGGTCGTTGACCGCGTCGTTGCCGCTGGTGTCCACGCCGCCCACGCAGGTGTTCTGGAACATGGGATAGCCCGCGGCGAACTCGGCGGTGGTCGCATCCTGGAACAGGCAAGGCTCGCTGAACTTGATCCACAGGCAGTCGAGCAGCTCCTGGGCCTGGTCCTCGGTCAAGTCTCCCTTGGCCAGGTCGTCCCGGTAGGTACGGCCAGAAGTACTGGTCCATCCGGCCCGGATTGTAGGCCGCGGCGTTCTGTTCCATGAAGAGGCTGATCTGGTAGAAATAGAAGGACTGGACGGCCTCCCTGAAACTGGCGGCCGGATGCTCGGGGACGCGGCGGCAGATGCGGGCGATCTGCTTCAGCTCGCCTTTGCGCCCGGGATCGGCTTCCTTCCCGGCCATCTCCTCGGCCAATGCGGCATAGCGGTTGGCCAGGGCGACGATGCCCTCGGCCACCAGGAGCAGGGCCTTGAGGAAGTTGTCCTGGTCGATCGCCCCCGGGTCCGTGAGGTCCAGGCGCGCACGGCGCGCCTGGACCGTCTCGGCGATCCCCCTGATCCCCGCCCGGAGCACCCAGGAGTAGCCCGCCGTGGTCTCCCCCCAGCCGCGCACCGCCTTCCGGTCGATGTAGACCACGCCGTTGTCCCGGAGGACCGTGGCCTCTTCCGGAGCCTGCGCAAGCCACTGCTCGTAGATCGAACGACCCTTCCAGTAGGGCCGGACCTTCTCCTCGAAGAGCTTGCGGTCTTCGGCCCTCAGGAAGAACGGGTCGTACCGCCGGGTGCTGATGGTGTCCAGCTCCCGGTCCAGCACGGACCAGCAGGAATCGGCGCAGAGGATCCCGCCGCGGATCTTGCTGCCGGAATTGCCGACGACCAGTTCATCGTCGGCGATGAAGATGGTCTTCTCGAGGCACTGTTTCCGGAAGGCGTGCGCCTTCTTCATGATCAGGGGATGTCCTTCCATTTCCTGGAAGCCGCTGGTGAGAAGCGACGCGTTCTCCAGGTCCATTTCCGGCCGGGTGCCCACCAGGCGGGCCTTCAACCTCTTGATCCGATCCAGGTATTCCGGCATGACCGACCTCCTTTTGGCCTACTCACCAATCTCCCCGGGACCAGGCGCTTCGCCTTCCGGGAGGGCCTTGCAGGACACATCCACCAACCTAAGAAGACACATTGGTCGGTTTCTAGTTGATACTAAGGTAGGTTAGGGTCCTGGTTAAAACAATACTGAATAGATATTAAATTTTGTAACAGGTTGATTAAGTTTTTCTTCAATGACCCCAAGGGCACCGGCCCGTGCCGGGGCACGGCCGGAACCCTTGGGATGGGGCCTGGAGAAAGGGGGCACCGGCGCTACTGGGGCGGCGCGATTTCCAGGGTCTTGGTGATCTTGTTCTCGGCCCACTTGGTGGGGTCGCCGGAGATGGGCTGGATGATGAAGTACTTGCTCACCGTCGGATCGCCCCGGTCGTTGAAGGTGAAATCGCCGGTGAGGCCGTGGAAGTCCTTGAGGGCGCGCACGGCTTTGCACACGTCGGCCCGGGCGGGCAGCTTGCCGCCGTTGGCCGCGATGGCGTCCTCGAGCCCCTTCAGCAGGATGGAGGCGCAATCGTAGGCCTGGGCGGCATTGGGCTGGGGATCGCCGCCGTACTTGGTCTTGAAGTCGACCCTGAACTTGCTGGAGTTCGGGTAGGCGTTGGCCGGTCCGGTGGTGGAGGAATAGAAGGTTCCGGCGCCCTGGGTCAGGCTCGCTCCCGCCACCTTGGCGGTGTCCACCGAATCGAAGCCGTCCTCGGACAGGAACAGGCCCTTGTAGCCCTTTTCCCGCATGTGCTTGTAGAATTGCTAAAATAAATCGATGCATTCTTAAAGATTAGTTCAGGATTGCTGCCATGGACCTTGATCCCCGCCGTCTCCGGATCCTGCGCGCGGTCGCCCTGCGGGGTGGCGTCACCGACGCCGCGCGCCTGCTGAACCTCACGGCCTCCGCGGTGTCCCAGCAGCTCATGCAGCTGGAGATCGAGGCCGAGGTGTCCCTCATCAACCGCAACCAGCGCCGGGTCACCCTCACCGCCGCCGGGGAGATGCTGGCCCTGCGGGCCGAGCGGATCGAGCAGGAACTGGCCGAGGCCAGGCGCGAACTCACGGCCTTGAGCAACCGGGTGAGCGGTTCGGTGGGTTTCATGGGCTTCGAGACCGCCATCCGGTTCCTGGTGGTCCCGATCCTGCCCCTCCTGGCCAAGACCCACCCGGATCTCCACGTGCACATCATGGAGGAGACCGACCCGGCCAGGGTCATCCGGGAACTGCGCACGGGCGGCGCCGACCTGGTCATCACGGAGCGGGAGGTCCACAGCCCCGAGCCGTCCTACGGGGACCTGGTGGTCCATCCCCTGCTCGAGGACGAGGACCGGGTGATCGTTCCGGGCTCCTGGGCGCCGGTCCCCACCTCCATCCGGGACCTGGAGGACGCTCCGTGGATCGTCGGCCCCCTCGAGATTTCCAGCGGCCAGGCCTTCAAGTACCTGCGGGAGAAGATGTCCTTCACCCCGGACTGCGTCCACGTCATTGTCGAGTTCACCACGATGATCTCCCTGGTGGCCGCCGGCCAGGGGGTCGCCCTGGTGCCCAGGCTCGCCCTGGTCGGGGCCGAGGCCCAGGACATCGCCGTCACTCCCATCGTCAGCAACCTGTCCCGCCGGTTCTGCCTGGTCTACCGCCAGCCCCGGTTCGGACCCGAACCCAAGATCACCACCGTCATCGCCGCCATCGACGAGATGGCCCGGAACCGGGGGTTCGCTCCGGTGCGGCCGGTTTCCTAGGCCGGATCCGGGCCGAAGCGCTCCAGGATGGCGTCCAGTGTCGCCCGGTAATCCGGGAACATGGTGCCGGCCTGCATGTTGCGCAGGGCCCATTGGTTCAGCCCGCCCGTGGTGGCCGCCTCGGCCGCCAGATGGTCGAACGGCGCCCCTCCCTCCGCCATGCGGGTGAGCGAATCGAACATGGAAACCGTGTAGCTGTGCGCCACTTCCGGCCGGGCGCCGCCGTCCACGCACCAGGCGTGGGTGGCCTGCAGCAGGGCGTAGTAGGTGGAGATGAGGCAGGTGATGGCCCACAGGCGGTGGAGTTCCCGTTCGCTCCGCATGGGCAGGGGCTCGCACAGGCCGGCCAGGACCTCGGCCGCCCCGTCCCCGGCGGGGAAGTGGGGGATCTGGCCGAAATGCTTGGCCACGTAGGGCAGGCAGAGCGCCCGGAACACCCGGGAGGCGGGCTGGACCAGGGCCAGGGTCCGGGCGTAGGGCAGGACCGGGATCAGGGACACCACGGTCTGGTCCGGCCGGAACCGCAGCTGGGGCAGCACCTCCAGGGCCACCGCCAGCCTCAGGCCGATGAACACGATGTCGCTGCCGTCCACCACGTCCTGGTTGGAGCCGGCCCGGCGCACGTTGGGCCAGCGTTCGGCCAGGTTGCGGGATTTGGCCTCGTTGCGGGGCGACACGAGGATCGCCGGGGGCTGGGCGCTGGTGCAGAAGCCTTCCACCACCGCGCTCACGAGATTGCCGGTGCCGAGAAAACCAAGCCGCCTGGAGTTGGATTCCGCCATGGAGCCTCCTTGGTCCCAAGTTAACAGTGAAAACGGGCACCGCGCCCGGCGGGGGGAGAGAGGGGAACCCCCGGATGGGTAAGAAGGCTCATGTTGGGATAGGAAAGTTATGAGAAAATTTCCTTTAATTTCCTCTTTAATTCGTTAAATTGTCTCTACGAATGTGAGAGTCCGTCATGTCCGATACTGAGAGTAGGGAGGGTGGAGATGAGCCTCGTGAAGGCTGCCATCGAAAAGATCAAAGCTTCGACCAGGGGCTTGGAGAAGAAGCTGGAAGCGAGGGTCCAGGTGAGGATCTCGACCAGCGGAACCTTGGCGGTGACACCGACAAGGATGAAAGTCCGGAACGGGACGACGATCTATACTACCGGCTGCAAATCCTCCAGACGTTGAAAGGGGTTGGCGATCCCGGCATCCAGAAGGAGCTGACGAACCTCTTGAATCAGGAGGGGACGCGCAAGTCCCAGATCGCCATGCGCGAGTTGGAGCAGGGGCTGAAAGAGGTCCGAACGGACGCATGGACCATCCGGCTCAGCAACATGAGCCAGTTCCTCACGGTTGGGGTTGGTACTGCCTTGCCTGCCTTGCAGAAATTCGGGAATTGGCTTGCTGCTGCGGCATTCGCCGGGTTCCTCGCCTGGTGGTGGGTCCACTTCCTGCAAGCCAAGGACTACACAGGGGCCCAGCACATAAAGGACGTCCTGTTGGTGGTGATCGGGGGTGCGCTCGGATGGATTCGGGGCAAGGCCATATCCAGGAAGGCTGGGAAAGCGATGGCCGAGGCCAGGGCCACCGGAGGGACCGCAGCCTGACGTTCCCGGACCAGACCGGGAATCCGAGAAGTTCGTGTCCGGGGATCCCGGGTTGACAGCGAAAACGGGCGCCGCGCTGGGGGAGCGCGGCGCCCGGCCGGGGGGTGAGAGGGGGAGCCCCCGGATGGGTCAGAAGGTGGCGTGCTCGGTGCGCTTGATGATCTCGTCCTGGAGGGACTTGGACAGGTCGCAGAAGTAGTCGCTGTAGCCCGCCACCCGCACGATCAGGTCGCGGTGCTCCTCGGGCTTGGCCTGGGCCTCCCGCAGCTTGGCGGCGCCCACCACGTTGAACTGCATGTGGTGGCCGTCCAGCTTGAAGTACGAGCGCACCAGGCTGTGCAGGTTGTCGATGCCCTGCTCCCCCTCCAGCAGGCTGGGGGAGAACTTCATGTTCAGCAGGGTGCCGCCGGTCTTCACGTGGTCCATCTTGGAAGCGGACTTGAGCACCGCCGTGGGGCCCTGGCGGTCGGCGCCCTGCACCGGGCTGATGCCTTCGGACAGGGGCAGGCCCTGGCGCCGGCCGTCCGGGGAGGCCAGGCACACTTCGCCGAAGTACACGTGGCAGGTGGTGGGCAGCATCTCCACCCGGAAGGCTCCGCCCTTGGTGTTGGGCCGGCCGTCGATGGCCTCGAACAGCATGCGGAAGGTGCGGACCATCAGGTCGTCGGCGTAGTCGTCGTCGTTGCCGTACTTGTGGGTCTTGTTCAGCAGGCGCTGGCGCAGGGCCTCCATGCCCCGGAAGTCGTCGTCCAGCACCTGGATGAACCGGGGCAGGGGCAGCTCCTCCTGTTCGAACACGACCTGCTTGAGGGCCGCAAGGCTGTCGGCGATGCTGCCGATGCCCACCGCCTGGACGAAGGTGTTGTTGTAGCGGGCGCCGCCGGAATTGTAGTCCTTGCCCTTCTGGATGCAGTCGTCGGTGAGCACCGACAGGAAGGTGTGGGGCATGCCTTTGGCGAACATGCGCTCGATGATCAGGTTGCCGCGCATCTTGATCTCCAGCACGTGCAGGAACTGGGCCTGGAAGGCGGCGAACAGGTCGTCGAAGGTGCGCAAGCCGGACGGGTCGCCGGTGCGGGCGCCGATGCGCTTGCCGGTGCGCTGGTCGAACCCGTCGTGCAGGGCCAGCTCGAGCACCTTCATCAGGTTGAAGTAGCCGGTGAGGATGTACGCCTCCTTGCCGAAGGCCCCCACTTCCACGCAGCCGGAGGTGCCGCCCTCCCGGGCGTCCTCCAGGGTCTTGCCCTGGCGCAGCTGCTCCTCGACCACCGCGTCGGCGTTGAACAGGGACGGGAAGCCGTAGCCGTTGCGGATGACCCGCAGGGCGTGCTTGAGCACCGCGTCGGGGGTCCTGCGGGACACCTGCATGTTGCTGCTGGGCTGCAGCAGGTGGAACTCGTCGACCACCTCCAGGAGCAGGTGGGTCACCTCGTTGGAGCCGTCCGAGCCGTCCCGCAGCAGGCCCGCCAGGTTGATGTTGGCGAAGTCCGTGTAGGTGCCGCTCTCGGCCGCGGTCACCCCCTGCTTGGCCGGGGCGGTGTGGTTGTTGAACTTGATGAAGAAGCACTCCAGCAGTTCCTTGGCCTGGTCCCGGGTGAGGGTGCCGTCGGCCAGCCCTTTCTGGTAGAAGGGCCACAGGTGCTGGTCCAGGTGGCCGGGGCTGAAGGCGTCCCAGCCGTTCAGCTCGGTGATCACCGCCAGGTGGCAGAACCAGTAGGCCTGCAGGGCCTCCTGGAAATCCCGGGGGGCGTGGGCCGGCACCCACCGGCACACGTCGGCGATCTTCAGCAGCTCCGTCTTGCGCGCCGGGTCCGGGCAGGCCGCGGCCTGGGCCCTGGCCAGGTCCGCGTAGCGCCTGGCCCAGAGCATCACCGCGTCGCAGGACAGGGCCATGCCCCGGAGGGCCTCGCGCTTGTCCAGGGCCTCCGGGTCCCGGTGGAAGTCCAGGGCGGCGATGGCCTTCTCGATGTCGGCCTGGAAATCCAGCAGGCCCTTGCGGTAGATCTTGCCGTCGGCCACCGTGTGGCCCGGGGAGCGCTGCTCCATGAACTCGGTGTAGCAGCCGGCCTCGTAGCAGTCGATCCACTCCTGGGGCAGTTCCTGGAACATCAGGTCGCGCATGGAGCGGCCCTTCCAGTACGGGATGATGTCGCGCCGGTACGCCTCGATCACCTCCGGGGCCACCTTGTAGGCGGTGAGGGGACGGGAGTCCAGGATGCGCAGGTCCTCGGCGCTGTGGCAGGTGAGCTCCGGGAACGTGGGCACGGCCTTGGGGATGGGGCCGCGCTCGCCCACGATGAGCTCGCCGTCCCCCAGCCAGAGGGCCTTCGTCGAGACGATCTCCAGGAAGTTCAGGCCGCGCAGGACGGGCAGGCTGTGCTTGCCGAACTGTTCCTTGTAGAAGGCGGTGACGGTTTCGGCCCGCTCGCCGGTAATGGCGGGGACCGCCGCCAGGCTTTCCTGGCGGAGTCGTTCGGTGCGTTCGCTCATGGGTGGCCTCCGAGGGTGGTGGCCAGGCCCCGGGCGCGGAAGACCGCCGCCAGGGACTCCAGCCGCTGTTGGGTGGGAGTGGGGGTGTCGGGCAGGGTGTAGGTCAGGCCCAGGCGCGCGAACTTGGCCACCCCGGTGGGGTGGTAGGGCAGCAGGTCCACCTGGCGCACCCCCGCCAGGGGCGCCAGGAACCGCGCGGTGGCCTCCAGGTTGGCCGGGTCGTCGTTGACCCCGGGGATGACCGGGATGCGGATCCAGATGGCCGGGTGCACCCGGGACAGGGACTGGAGGTTGTCCAGGATGCGCCGGTTGGACTGGCCCGTGGCCTCCCGGTGCCGGGCCTCGTCCATGAGCTTGAGGTCGTACAGCACCAGGTCGGAGAGCTTGGCGGCCGCCAGCAGGTCGCCCCAGGGGGCGAAACCGCAGGTGTCCAGGGCCGTGTGCACCCCCTCCGCCCGCAGGCGCTCCAGGCTCTCCAGCAGGAAGCCCGGCTGCATGAGGGGCTCGCCCCCGGAGAAGGTCACCCCGCCCCCCGAGTCGTCGAAGAAGATCCGGTCCCGCAGCAGCCGCGCCACCAGTTCGTCCGGCTCCAGGGTCTCGCCCACCTGCTGCACCGCCCCGGTCGGGCAGGCTTCCAGGTCTTCCCCATCCAGGTCCCGGGCCACCTGCCCGGACCGTTCCTCGGGGGTGCACCGCCCGCAGGCCATGCACCGGTTCTCCATGCGCAGGAACTGGGTGGTCCTGCTCTGGCTCTCGGGGTTGTGGCACCACCGGCAGGCCAGGGGGCAGCCCTTCATGAACACGGTGGTGCGCAGTCCGGGCCCGTCCTGGGTGGAGTAGCGTTGGAGGTTGAATACCGTGCCGTGGCTCATGAGGTCTTCCGCTGCTGGTTGGAGAAGTAATAGGCGTGAATGAAGCGCTCCTGGACCGTATAGGACCAATGCACGTCCTGGAGGTACGAGGCCGCCTCCCGGACCGCCCCCCGCTCCAGCAGGTCCAGGAACCGGGTATGCTCGGTGGCGATGGAGTGCTCCTCCCAGGTCTTCACGAACCCCGCCCGGCGGGGCCAGTCGTACAGACGCTGCTTCAGGGAGCGCACCAGCGTCAGCAGGGCCTTGTTGTCGCTCTTGTCCAGGTAGACGTCGTGGAAGGCCAGGTTCAGGTCGTAGTAACGGTCGAAGTCGTTGGCCACCACCGCCGCGGCCATCCCGGCGTTGAGCTCCCGCATGCGGGCCAGGTCCGCGCCCGTGAGGGCGGCGCCGCAGTTGCGCAGCACCGCCGCCTCCAGGGCGCCGATGGTCTCGTAGTAGTGGCGGATGTCGTCCAGGGTCAGGGCGTTCAGGCGGAAACCCCGGCGCGGCAGCACGGTCACGAAGCCCTGGGCCTCCAGGGCCAGCAGCGCCTCCCGCAGGGGCGTGCGGCTCACGCCCAGGCGCTCGGCGAGGGCGTTCAGGTCCAGGAAGGCGCCGGGCTGCAGGAGGCCGTGGTTCATCTCGTCCCGCAGGAATTCGTACACCTGCTCCCGCAGGGAGCGGGTCATGAGGAGGGGAGGGGAGGCGGGGGGTGCCATTTGATATCTAATATATCAGATATCAGACCAGGAGCTAGGGCTTGCCTGCCTATGCAGGCTTTGAAGGTTCATCAGTCGAGCCCCGCCAAATGATCCAGGGGCACCGCCTTGAGCGGAACCCGCACCGTGTCCAGCTGGTGCCCGAAGTGCCGGGCCAGGATGGGCCCGCACACCCGCCCCTGGCAGGGGCCCATGCCGGCCCGGGTGCACAGCTTGGTCTCCCGGGCATCCCAGGCCGGATCGATGGCCCCGAAGGGCACGTCCTCGCAACGGCACACCAGCGTGTCCGGGCGGGGCAGGGCCAGGAGCTCGTCCCGGGGGGCGAACAGGTCCTCCAGGCGGCGGCCCATGGCCCGGGCCCGGCCGCGGTCCCGGGCCAGGCGCCGGCCCTCCCGGGAGTCCGGGTCCCAGGCCCCGGCCGCCGCCAGCCCGGCGATGCGTCCCTCCGCCAGGGCCGCCTCCAACCCGGCGATGCCGCATACCTCCCCGGCGGCGTAGATCCCTTCCTGGGAGGTGCCCTGGGCCCCGTCCACCTCCAGGGCCTCCCCGGCCAGGGCGCAGCCCAGGTGCCGGCCCAGCTCCAGGTTGGGCACCAGCCCGAAGCCGCAGAACAGCCAGCGGCAGGGCAGCAGGCGCGCTCCGCGGCCGTCGGTGATGCGCACCTGCTCCAGGCGCCCGTCGCCCACGGCCTCGGCCACCCACCAGCCGGGGCGGTACGGGCTGCCCAGGGTGGCCCACCCCAGGCCGAGGGCCTGCAGGGCCTTGGCCGGACGGGTGGCCAGCAGGGGGGCCAGGCCCAGCACCCGGCGCCAGGGGGCCTGTTCCAGGATGGCCAGGAGCCGCCCGCCGTGGCGGCGCACCGCCGCGGCCACCGGTAGCAGCAGGGGGCCGCTGCCCGCCACCAGCACCGGGTCGCAGGCCAGGTCCAGGCCTTCCTTGAGGAGCGCCTGTCCGCCCCCGGCCCCCAGCACGCCGGGCAGGGTCCACCCGGGGAAGGGGGCGAACCGTTCCCGGGCGCCGCAGGCCAGCACCAGGGCCGGCGCCTCCAGGTCCAGGCGGCCCCGGGCGGTGGACACCGCCAGGCGCCAGGCGCGGTCCTGGCGCCAGGCGTCGAACACGCCGGCCCCGCCCAGGACCTGGACCCCGCCGGCCGCCAGCGCCGCCAGCAGGCGCCGGGCCCCGGGGGGCGCCTCGCCGGGGCGGTGGCGCCAGATCTGGCCGCCCGGGCGGAAGCCTTCGTCCAGCACCCACACCCTGCGCCCCTGGCCGGCCGCCGCCGCCGCCGCGGCCATGCCCGCGGGGCCGGCGCCCACCACCGCCAGGTCGACGCGCGCCACCTCACTCACGGGTGCGCACCTCCATGCCGTCCCGCACCGGCTCCAGGCAGGCCCGCACCAGACGGCCATCCACCCGTACCTGGCACTCGTAGCAGGTGCCCATGCCGCACAGGGGCGCCCGGTCCTGGCCGGTGCAGCTGGACCGGAACCGGGTGCACCCGGCCTGGAGCAGGGTCACGGCCAGGCTGGCACCGGCCCGCCCCTCCAGGGGCTGGCCGTCCACGTGGATGGTGCAGAGCGGTTCAGGCATGGCCGCGCTCCGCCGCGGCCGGCAGGAAAGGGGCCGGGTCCAGGGGGGTGGGGGTGCCCAGCAGGTGGTGGGCCAGCAGCTCGGCGCTCACCAGGGCGGTGGTGATGCCGATGCCTTCGTGCCCGGAGGCCACCAGCAGGCCGTCCCGCCCGGGCCAGGGGCCGATCACCGGCAGTTCTGCCGGGCCCACCGGACGGAACCCGGTCCACACCCGCAGCACCGGCACCTGGGCCAGGGCCGGGATGAATTCCGCCGCCAGCCCCAGCATGCGGGCCAGGAGGGGCCGGTTGGGGGCCAGGTCCAGGCCGGCGAATTCCCGGGTGCTGCCGATGAGCACCTGGCCGGTGGCCCGCGGCTGGACGTTGAAGGCCGCGCTGGCGGCGTCCCGCCCATGGGCGCTGGCCACGTAGCCCATTTCCAGCACCTGCCGGCGCACCAGGCCCGGAACCCGGGCGGTGATGGCCAGGTGCCCCTTGCGGGGCACGATGGGGAGCGCGGGCAGCAGGCCGGTGCAGCCCACCCCCGCGGCCAGGATCACCGCGTCCCCTTGGTGCCTTCCGGCGTCGGTGGCCAGGCCCCCGGGTTCCAGGGCCCGCACCGCCCGGCGCACCAGCCTGGCGCCCCGTTCCAGGGCCCGGTCCAGCAGGAAGCGGGAGGCGCTGACGGGGTAGAGCACCTGGTCCCCGGGCACCACCAGGCCCCCGGCCAGCCCCGGGCGCAGGGCCGGTTCCTGGGCCCGCAGGGCGGCAGGCTCCAGGAACTCGGTCGCCACCCCGGCCCGGGCGAACCGTTCCGCGGCTTGCCGGGCCGCGTCCCGCTCGGCGGCGTCCCGGGCCACCCACAGGGTGCCCCGGGGCTCCAGGGCGCAGGGGCCGGGGAGCGTCTCCCGGCGCCACAATTCCACCCCCCGGGCGGTGAAGGCCAGGGTCCGGGGGCTTTCGTCCAGGGTCATCAGGTGGCCCATGCCGGCGCCGGTGGCGCCCCCGGCGGGAATGCCCCCGTCGAACACGGTCACCTGCCATCCGGCCCCCTGCAGCCGGTCGGCGATGGCCGACCCGACGATGCCGGCGCCGATCACCAGCGCGCTGCCGGCCAAGGGGCCACCCCCCTCAGTGCCCGTGGCCGGGCATGCGGGCGATCATCTCGATCTCGATGCGGGCCCCCAGCGGCAGGGACACCACGCCGATGGTGGTGCGGGCCGGGAAGGGTTGGGCGAAATGGGCCTGGTAGGCCTCGTTCATGGCGGCGAAATCGTTCATGTCGGTCAGGAACACGTTCACCTTCACCACGTGATCCGGGGTCAGGCCGGCGGCCTTGAGCACCGCGAACAGGTTCTGGAAGCACATGGCGGTCTGGGCCTTCACGTCCCCTTCCAGGAGCTTGCCGGTGGCCCGGTCCATGGGGGTCTGGCCGGAAAGGTAGAGGAACTTCCCGGCGTGGACGCCGTGGGAATAGGGGCCCACCGCTACCGCCCCTTCGGCCATGACCGCTTTCCGTGCCATCGAAGTCCCCCTCAAGGTTTCACCTTCCCAGAAGATGCCTGGCTATAGTGGCGAAATAGCGGGCGCCGGGCAAGAGCAGGCTGTCGTTGAAGTCGAAGTCGGAGCTGTGCAGGGGGGTGCCGCCCGGCTCCCCCTGGAGGCCGCTGCCCAGGAACAGGTAGCATCCGGGCACCATGGCCAGGAACGCGCCGAAGTCCTCGGAGGCGAGCACCGGCGGGCAGTTGCCGTCCACGCTGGCCTTCCCGGCCACTTCCTCCGCGGCCTGGACCGCCGTGGTCACGCACTGGGGGGCGTTCAGGGTGGGCTCGAACTCGAAGCTGTAGTCGAATTCGTGCCGGGCGCCGTGGGCGGCGCAGATGCCGGCCACCAGGGCGGCCATGCGGTCCTGGAGCAGGCCCTGCACCTCCGGCGTGTAGCTGCGGGTGTCACCCTTGAGCACCGCCGAACCGGGGATGACGTTGCGGGTGCCGTCCGTGAGGAATTCGGTCACCGAGACCACCGCCTGTTCGGTGGGGTCCACGTTGCGGGCGACGATGGTCTGCAGGGCCAGCACGATCTCCGCCCCCACCACGATGGGGTCGATGGCCATGTGCGGGCGGGCGGCGTGGGCGCCCCGCCCGTGCACCTTGATCACGAAGTTGTCCTCGGACGCCATGATGCCCCCGGGGCGGGTGGCGAACCGGCCGGCGGGGATCCCGGGCATGGAGTGCACCGCGTAGATCTGCTCCATGGGGAACCGGGTGAACAGGCCGTCGGCGATCATGGCCTTGGCGCCCCGCCCGTGCTCTTCCGCCGGCTGGAACACGAAGTGGATGGTGCCGTCCAGGTCCTGGGCCCGGCTCAGCAGACTGGCGGCCCCCAGCAGCATGGCCATGTGCCCGTCGTGGCCGCAGGCGTGCATGCGCCCGGGGACCTGGGAGGCGTAGGGGTGCCCAGTGCGCTCATGGATGGCCAGGGCGTCCATGTCGGCCCGGAAGCCGATGGCCCGCTGCCCCCGGCCCAGGCGCAGGGTGCCCACCACGCCGGTGCCGCCGATGCCCCGGGCCACTTCCAGGCCCAGGGCGGCCAGGGTCCCGGCCACGAACTCGGCGGTCTGGCGCTCCTCGAACCCGGGTTCCGGATGGGCGTGCAGGTGGTGCCGCCAGGTGATCATGTCCTGTTCAAGTTCCAGCAGTTCCAAGGCGGCTCCCGTTGCGGACGTCAGACGTGGGCCGGGGCGTAGCCCAGGCGGACGACGCGTCCGCACTGTTCCGCCAGGGCCAGGTTGTGGGTGACCAGCAGGGTCGTGGGGCCCAGGTCCTGGTGCAGGTTCTGGAGGAACTCGAACACTTCCAGGGCGGTCTCCGGGTCCAGGTTGCCGGTGGGCTCGTCCAGGAGCCACAGCCCGGGCCGGCGCACCAGGGCCCGCACCAGCCCCACCCGGGCCGCCTGGCCGCCGGACAGGGTCGCCGGGCAGGCGCCCGGCCGAAGCTGCCCAGGCCGACGGTGGCCAGGAGTTCGGCCACCCAGATCCGGTGCCCCGGCTGCAGGTCCCCGGCGATGCGGAAGGGCATGAGCAGGTTCTCCTCCACGGTGAATTCCGGCAGCAGGTGCGGCTGCTGGAAGGCCAGGCCGACGTGGGCCCGCCGGAACAGGGCTGAGGCCTCCGGCTGGCCCATGGGCACCAGCTGGTCCCCGGCCCGGATGGAGCCGGCCTCCCAGTGGTCCAGCCCGGCGATGCAGTTGAGCAGGGTGGTCTTGCCCACGCCGGAAGGGCCCACCACCGCGCACAGGGAGCCGGCCTCCACCTCCAGGGAGAAGCCGTCGAACACCGGGTGCTCGGCGCCCGGGTAGGTCTTGTGCAGGTCCTGGATGGAGAGGGGCAGGCCGTTCATCGCATGAGGTCCACGAGCTTCCAGTACAGCTCGAAGGTGGCCAGGGCGTCGCCCAGGGCGGTGTGGCGCCGGTCTTCGGGCACCTGGATGCCGAAGTGGGCGAACAGGGCGGTGGAGCTCAGGTTCTCCAGGGGCAGCCGGCCCGCGTCCCGCAGGGCCGCCGGCCAGGGCGTGGGTGTCCACGGTCCGGTGGCTGAAGCGGGGTTCCAGGGTGCGCCCCTGGCGTTCCAGGAACGCCCCCAGGAAGGCCTGGTCGAAGGCCACGTTGTGCCCGGCCAGGATGATGGGCTTGCACTGGTGGGGGAAATGCTGGTCCAGGAACACGTCCAGCACGTTCAGGGCCATGGGCGGGTCCAGGGCGGCCTCGTGGTGCCGCGCCAGGTCGATGCGGTTCACCTTCAGGCCTCCGGCCGAGACCACGTAGGGCTCGTGGCGGACCAGGATCTCCAGGCTGTGGGCGGGCACCGGGCCGTCCCCCACCACCAGGCCCAGGCTCAGCAGGCTGTGGGACCCGGGGTCCAGGCCGCCGGTCTCGGTATCCAGGAACAGCATGGGTTGGGACATGGCCAGGCTCCTCAGTCCGCCCGCAGGGCGTCCACCGGATCCACGCGGGCGGCGCGCTTGGCCGGGTAGCGGGACGCCAGCCAGGCCACCAGCAGCGGGAACGCCGCCACCAGGGACAGGTCGAACAGGTTGAGGCGGAACGGCACGAAGGTGATGAAGTCGTACACCGCCGAGGGCAGCTTGATCAGCCGGTAGTGGTCCGCCAGCAGGCAGAACGGCACCGACACGCCCAGCCCCCAGGCGGTCCCCACCGCGCCGATGCGCAGACCCTGCAGCTCGAACAGGCGCTGCACCTGGCGGGGGGTGGCGCCCAGGGCCAGGAACACGCCCAGGTCCCGGCGCTTCTCGGTCACCAGCAGCACCAGGCTGCCCACGATGTTGAAGGCGGCGATGAGCACGATCAGCGCCAGGATCGGCCCCGAAGATCCACTTCTCCACCCGCAGGGCCGCGAACAGGGCCCGGTTGGTGTCCCGCAGGTCCTGGGCGAAGAAGGGACCGGGGCCGTTGCCGTTCAGGGCCGCCAGCACGGCCGGTTTCACCTGGTCGATGGCGTCCACGCTCTTGGCCCGGACTTCGATGAGTCTCCGCCTGGTCCGTGCCGGCCAGCCGCATGGCGTCGTTGATGTGGATGAAGGCCCAGCTCTTGTCGTACTCGCCGATGTGGCTGTAGAAGGTCCCGGCCACCCGGAAGCCGGCCATCTTGGGCTGCAGCCCCGAGAGCCCCAGGTCCATGCGCAGGAACACCACCCCCACCTGGTCGCCCACGTGGATGCCCAGGTTCCGGGCCAGTTCCTGGCCGATGAGGATGTCCCCCTCCTTCAGCTGCTCCACGGTGATGGGCTTGAGGCTGTCGAAGATGCTGGAGGTGCCGTGGGCGGAGGCGGGATCCACCGCCTTGAGCATCAGCGGGGCGGGGGGGGCGTCGCTGGCGGCGGTCTTGAGCAGCCCGTGCTCCAGGCGCACCGGGCTGGCCGCCACCACCCCCGGGGCGGCCCGGATGATCCTCAGGGCGGCTTCGGTGTCGGGGATCTCGCCGCTCAGGTTGGCGACGGTGAAGTGGGCGGTGGCCGAGAACAGGTTGGCCTGGATGTCCTCCCGGAAGCCGTTCATGAGCGCCAGGGCCACCACCATGGCGAACACGCCCAGGGCGATGCCCCAGCGGGCGAAGCCCACCATGACCCGCACGAAGGCGCCCTTCTTGCGGGTCCTCAGGTAGCGGTTGGCCACGAAGGCCTCGAAGGAGCGCATGCTAGTGATCCCTCTCGGAATCGTGGAAGAACCGCGCCAGCAGTCCGTCCGCCAGTTCCCACACCTCCGCCAGGGCGGCCAGGCACATGGCCACGGCGATCCCCAGCAGCAGGCCCCGGCCCAGGGGGGTGTACACGAACCGGGCCAGCCAGGCCCAGCGCCACAGGAAATCCGGCAGCTGGGCCCGGTTGTTCAGGCGCCAGGGTGCCCAGGAGCATGGCTCCCCAGAGGAGGTAGAAGAACCGCAGGCCCCGCGCCAGGGTCGTCATGGACGGCCGTACCTGGTCGGCGCCCCGGTCATTGCTGGGCCACCTGGGGCTTGGGGGCCGGGACCTGCTTGAAGGTGAGCATCTTCTTCTGCAGCATGGCCTCCGCCTCGGGCATGACGTCCAGGGCCTTCTTCACCTGGGGGTCCCGGATGCAGGTGAAGCGGAACCCGGCCTCCACTCCGTAGGCCACGTTCTGCATCTCGATGCCCAGCTGGTCGCGCATGTCGGACTGGTTCTGGGGGTCCTTCCAGTCCGCCTCGGTGAACTCGATCTTCTCGCTCTCCATCCAGGTCTTGAACCGGGCCATCTGGGCGTCGGTCGACCTCCTGCTGGGGCTTGATGCCGTACTTCTCCTTCTCCAGCACCGCGAACTTGAAGAAGGCGCTGTTGCGGTAGCGCAGGTTGGCCACGAACGGTGGTCAGTTTGCCGCCGTCCACGAAGAAGTCCGGGGTGATCCCGCCGCTCCCGTACACCACCCGGCCCAGGTCGGTCTTGAACTTGGGGCCCTGGGGCGGCGTGGGCCCCTTGGGATCCTCGTCGGGGAGCAGGTAGTCGTCCAGGCCGTGCGAGTAGTCCCGCTGGATGGAGCGTCCGGACGGGGTGTAGTAGCGGGCGGTGGTGAGGGCCAGCCCGCGGGTGCGGTTGATGGCCATGACCGCCTGCACCAGCCCTTTGCCCCAGCTGGTCTGCCCCACCACCAGGCCCCGGTCGTGGTCCTGGACGGCGCCCGTGACGATCTCCGAGGCGGAGGCGGTGCCCCGGTTGATGAGCACCACCATGGGGAACGGGTCGATGACGGCCCCCTTGGGGGTCCGTGTCTCCTGGGTGTCCCGCCCGTCCCGGCCCTTCTGGGTGACGATCAGCTCGTTGGGGCCCAGCAGCTGCCGGCAGATGCCCAGGGCCGCGTCCAGCATGCCGCCGCCGTTGAAGCGCAGGTCCAGGATCAGGGACTTCATGCCCTGGGCCTTGAGGCTGCGCACCGCCCGCTCGAACTCGTCGGACGTGGTCTCGCCGAAGTCCTTGATGGTGATGAAGCCGGTGGTGGGGTTGAGCATGAAACTGTAATAGACGCTGTTGGTGGGGATCTCGCTGCGGGTGAGGCTGAACCGCAGCAGGCCCGGGAAGCCCATGCGCTGGACCGCCACCTCCACCACCGTGCCCTTGTCCCCCCGCAGGTGCTGCACCGCGGCGTTGCTGGTCATGTTCTCGGTGGACTTGCCGTCGATCTCCTTGATGATGTCCCCGGCCCGCAGCCCCATCTTCTCGGAGGGGCCCCCCCGCACGGTGCTGACGATGACGATGCCGTCCGGCTGCTGGGCGATGATGGAGCCGATGCCGAAGAAGGAGCCCCGCTGCTCCTCCTTCATGGCCTGGAAGTCCTTCGGGCGCATGAAGTAGCTGTGGGGATCCAGGGTATGCAGCATGCCGGTGATGGTGGCGTAGGACATCTCCTCGGAGTCGGGCGGATCCACCGCCTGCTTCTGCACCAGGCCCATGATCTCGGTGAGGCTGTCCATGCTCCTCTGCCGGGCCCGCTCGTCTCCGGTGCGCCCCGCCAGGGGGGCGTACACCGCCGTGGTGGCCAGGATGACCACCGCGATCCAATACTTTTTCAACCATCGCGCCATAGTGCGCCCCATCCTGTACGATCCCCGGATTGCTGACCCTTAGACCTTCCCGCCCCGGGAGGGGGCTGGCCTAGAAACTGTCGAGAATTGCCTTGGCAACCGCTCCCATCCGCTCCCGGCGGCAGCGGGTGGCAATGATGATGGATTCAAGCCGGCGGTAGGCCTGGTCCACCGTGTCATTGACCACAAGGTAATCATATCCTTCCAGTTGGGCCAGTTCATGCTTGGCATAATCCAGGCGGATGCGCACCTGGTCCTCGGATTCGTCCCCCCTGCCGCGCAGGCGGGCGGACAATTCCCGGGAGGAGGGGGGCAGCAGGAAGATCATCACCGCGTCGGGGATGGCTTCGTGCACCCGGTGGGCCCCCTGGCTCTCGATGTCCAGCAGGATGTCCCGTCCGGAAGCCAGCTGCTGTTCGATCCAGTCCTGCCGGTGCCGTACCGGCGGTCGTAGACCCGGACCCACTCCACGAACCCGTTCCCGGCCACCATGGCGTCGAAGGTGGCGTCGTCCACGAAGAAGTAGTCCTGGCCGTGCGCCTCCCCCGGGCGGGGCCTGCGGGTGGTGAACGAGACGGAGAAGTCCAGGTCTGGGATCTCTTTGACTAACTGCTTGGCAAGCGTGGACTTACCGGTTCCGGACGGGGCCGAGAGGACGAACACGTTTCCCGAGTGGCTGTACAAAGGCTGCTCCAGGCATCCATCTTAGCCTCTTGTGCCCTCTTGGCGGCGAATCCATACTGGTGGGCCGGTCCGGCCGGGCCTTGCGGGGCGAAGCGGACCGGACCGCAGACCGGGGGTGACTGGTTTCGACAGGTTGCCGTAGGGGTGCGGGGTGCAGGCGGGGGTTTATCGGCTGGCCCCCTCATCAAGCCGATCAAAACAAAAACGCCAACAAGTCCAACGACTTCTACGCGCTTCCCGCCGCCGCGTAAGCGGTGACGGGACGAGTTCCCGGGATCTCCTGGTACCGGGACTCGTTAAACCGCCCAACGGGTGACTTCGGTCTGCCGGACGGCGGAACAGGATAGGCCACCGCGACGTTCCCTGACGGTGGCCGAGACCAGGGGACAAGTCCTCGATCAGGGTCGTCCGGTTCCACCCCTGCAGAGGTCACGCCGACCGGACCAAGCCTGTGAAGAGCCTCCACATCACGCTTCTTGGACGCGGGTTCAACTCCCGCCACCTCCACCAAATGGAAAGGCCTCCCGAATGGGAGGCCTTGGCGTCGTTGTTGCGCCGCCTGGGATTGGTTTTCTCTTGGCTGTGGCTGCATCCGGGCGTTATCGAAGGTGGCCAGGCCCGGCCCCGGAACGGAGCCTCAAATCAGCTTGTAACCCAACTGTGCGCAAGGGTTCTTGAGCATGCCAAGAACGCCGGGATCAGAAAACGTCCGGTTGAAAACCGGGTACCTCGGCATCGCCCGGCTGGCCCGCTCATAGAGGGCGACACAGGATTCGTTCTTGTTCATGGAGGATGGGTAAAGCAAGCCCTCCACATCGGGGTAGGCGTCGTAGATAGCCATTGACCACAGGCGGGCGCGGGGCCGTGGTCCCGACGCGAGGACCATGGAAGCCCCGGCCCTTGTGGGCCAATTCCCCGTGAGGTCGAGAAGGTGCAGGTCGGCGACGGTAGCGAAGGCCACCCAAGTATGAGCGTCGCGCACCCGGTCAACCGTCCTGGTCTCCTGGAAGACCTCCGCAAGGGTCGTAGCGGCTGCGTCCGCACCGATGGCCCCGTAGAGGATCTCCCGGGTTTGCGAACTCGGTGGTGGGAGGTGGTGGTCGAACCGGGCGCTCGTAGGGCCCCAGGCTCGAAACTGGCCCCAGGTCGTGGGATGGGCCCCGCCCTGGGAGTAGATCCGCCAGATCACCGTCCCAGCCGGCAGGAGGTGAATGTCCGCCCCGATGCGGACAAGATCCGCCCTTGGAGGCGGGAGAGGGAGTTTGGGCATCGCCTAGGACAACTCGGCCGCGAGCGCGGCAACGGGTTGCGGATGACGGCCTTCCAGAAGCCATGCACGGGGACTCGCGGGGGCCTCGTCCTCTCCTGTGACGAGGTCGGAGTTCGGGAGAAGAAGCCAGCTTTCTACGGCAACCGGGGAGATATCCCGGGGGAGCGCCTGGGCGACCTCCCCCCATCCCGGAAGTTCGCCCTTCCCAGCGAACTGGAACACGGGGAGCTTCCAGGATCGCCCATCCCGGATGGCCAGGAGGGTGCGTTCCTGGAGCCGCTGTCGAATGCGCGCATCCGACACGCCAAGCAGCTTGGCAGCCTGAGTGGTCGTTAGCCCCGTCTGGACGAGGCTTGCATAGCTGATCGCCCCCGCGAGGAGGGGATCGTCGACCGGGGCGAACCTTGGGGTGGGGTCAAGCCCGCCGGCATGGGCCACTTCCATTTCGGCGGCCGTCAGACCTTCCTGCTCCTTCACGGGATAGTAGAGGGCCTTGAGCCTCGCGATTGCGGACCGCAGGCTCGCATTCAGCGCCTTCGGCTCCACCGCCTCCAGGCCGTGGGCATGGAGGAATGCCATGGTTTCGGCCTTGGCGTTCATAGGTTGCCTCCTTACGAATTATAGCGTCAATAGCACTCGCAAGCAATGGCATCCCGGCTTGAGCACCAGTTTTCGCGGCGGGTTCCGGGCTAACGCCCGGCTGGGGGGTCAGTGCGACTGCAACACGCTCAAGGAACATTTCCGCACCCTGGTCGAACGCGGCTACCTGAATCAGCACGGCGCGGGCCGGGGCGTCTGGTATGAATAGCGCTGAGGACCGGGACCGCCACGATCCTGCGCCCTTCGACTGGGACTACCGGCAATCCAGGCTGACGTTGTCCAGCACGAAAGAAGCCCCGGACGGTCTGCGGTTGCGGGAACGGGCCGGGGTCCCGGTGAAGGAGATGATCACCGTCCGCCCCTTGTAGGAACTCAGGTCGAAGCTGTGCAACTGATAGCCCGACGCGGCCTGGGCGCTGGTGTAGCTGGCCAGGGTGGCCAGGACCGAGCCGCTTGCGTTCAGCAAGCTGACCTTGAAGGTGCCGCCGTTCCTGGCATAGGGGGTGCCGTTGATGTGGAGGTAGAAGGCCAGGGTGGCCCGGGTGACGGTGGCGGGAACGGCCACACTCTGGCTCAAGGTGCTGGTGCTGCCGGCCGGGGCGCTCGAACCGCAGAGCCAGGCGTCCCAGGTGCCCGCGTAGGGCGGCGCCGCGTTGCCCCACTGGCCGATCACTCCGGAGGAGGCCTTCCAGCCGGTGGTGCCGCTCTCGAAGCCGCCGTTGACGACCCGGTCGGTCACCACCGAGGAGGTGACGGTGAGGGTGACGGAGTTGGAGGCAGCGCTGCCTGCGGCGTTGGTCACCACCACGTGGAAGGTGGCGCCGCCGTCGGCGGCGGTGGTGGGCGGCGTCGTGTAGCTGGCCGACGTGGCGCCGCTGATGGCGGTGCTGCCCCGGTACCACTGGTAGCTGAGCGGCGCGGTGCCGGTGGCCGCCACGCTGAAGGTGGCGGTGGCGCCCACGTTCACGGTCCGGTTGGCGGGCTGGGTGGTAAGGGTGGGGGCCCCGGTGGATTCGTTCGACCAGCCCGTGGGCATGAAGGTGTTGAACTCCCAGATGTCCATGCTCCCACCGTAGTTGATGGTGTCCCCGTAGCCCATGGCCTGGGGCAGCTCGAACCAGCCGTCAGGACGGCCATTGGTGGTGCCCCAGCTGTTCTGGATGACCCAGGCGTTGTTGGTGTCGTCGTAGCCCACCACGCAAACCAGATGGCCGCCGCCGCCGGAATCCATGGAACTGCCGTTGTAGGTGTCCACCCCGGCCCAGGGGGTGGTTTCGGACTGGTTGTCCCAGGCGTTGTCGAAATCGGTCCAGCCCGCGCTGGGCAGGAAGAAGCCGAGCACCACGGCCTGGTGGTTGTCCAGGACATACTTGATGTTGGCGATGGCCTCCGCCTGGCTGACGCTGCTGGTGGCGATCTGGGCCACGGAGATCTTGCCGATGCCCACGTAAGGTTTCTGGGCAATGGAGGAGGCAGGGGTGGCCGGGGTGCTGGGCCCATTGCCGTCGGCGTAGCCGGCGTCGGTGTTGCTCCAAGGGATGAACTTCGGATTGCTGTTGTACCAGTCGGCAAAGGTGGTGTCGTCGCCGCCGTCGCAGGTGGACTGGTTGCTCGTGGCGTAGTAATCCGAATCGAACCACTGGGGAGAGAACAACTGGGGCGCTCCGCTGGCCACGCCGTCATCCACCGAGGCCGCCGCGGTGCACCCGAACACCCAGCAGTTGCCGCACGCTCCCTGGTCCCACCCCTTGGGGCCGCCGCAGGAGGTGAAATCCATCCTGGTCGCCAAATTGACCCCCAGGGTGTCGCTCGGCCGGGGGGAAGGGATGGGGTCCTGGTAGTCCCTGGGTGCCCGGACCACCGGCAGAGTGGCCCGGCGCTCGTGGTGCGCCTTCACCCATTCCGGGGTGAAATGCATTATGGAATGGGTGTTCTTGTGCACCGGCAAGTCCTGGCCGCGGATGGGGCCGGCCGTGCAGGCCAAGGCCATGGCCAGGAGGGTGAGGTTCCTTGCAAACCTGTTCATAAAAGTTCCTGAATGGAAAGCGAAGCCCCATCTCCTCGACCAAGGAGAGAGGTTTCATAGGGGTTTCAGCCTGGGCTGGGTCAGTAAAGGGGATTCGAAAAGGATCATTCTTACAATTGAAAACACTGAGCCTCAGGATCGGCTCCGAAGGGGATCGAGGCAAGGTTGAAAGTGCGGGTCCAGGGGTGTCCCGATCGAGCGCTCGTAGGTTCGCTTCGCTGGGTGGGGAGCGCGGGTCGACCCGATGCCTTGGAAGCGCGCCCCGCGCTCCCCACCCGACGAAGCGGAAGAATCCCGGCTCCCTGGCGGGATGCGAGAACTTGAAGGCTAATCAACCAGAAAGGTGATCCGGAAGGCTCATGGGAACAACAGCGCGCAACCGCGGTTTTCGGGCCGCGGGGGTGCGCGCTGTTGGGCCCGACATCACTCTGCGGTCGCGACGTTGAAGGCGAGGCTGGAGCTGATGATCCCCACGTGGGTCTCCAGCATGATCGGGCCTGATTTCGCCCCGTCCGGCACGGTGACCTGGATCTTGTGATCGCCTGCCCATGTTGCATTCACTGCGAGATTGGGGTTGAACACCACACGGGTGACTCTGGAGAGGTTGGTGCCCTTGATCGTCACCTGGGTGCCGACGGGACCCGCCGTGGGGGTCATGGAGGTGACGGCTGGTTTGAATCCGGGGCCCAGGTCTTCCGAGCCAAGGAGGTCCATCCCGGCGAGCGGCGCGCTGGACAGGAGCCCGATACAGGCGATGGTCAGGAAGGCGGTGAATTTAAGTGAACGGTCAGTCATGATGCACCTCGAAACGTTGAGTTGTTGACCTGCCTTGTTCCCACGGGCCAGCGGCCACGGGAAACGTGAACCCGGATCCACCTCCGCCAAGGTGTCGCTGCAGGGTTCGCTTCAGAGAGGTATACGCCACGCCGCTGCCCTTGGATCACAGGGGGAGCCCGCCGACCTTCTCCACCTCGTACCCCAAGCTCGTCGGTGACTTCATGTTTCCGTTGGACGAAAAAGGGTGGGAGGTTCCGGACGCCTGAACCCTTTCCTGCGACACGGGGGCATTGGCCACCGTGCTCAGTTCCTCCTCGAGGCGGAAGGCAGGATAAGAGTTCCAGGCACCTCCCACATGCCTGCTGGGTGCTTCAGCAAAGACCTTGGCCTCGAATGAACAGGGTCAAAGAGGCCAAGGTGTCCTGGGGATCATTCGGCAGGCTGGACGGAAGGAGCGGCCTGGGCGGCACTATAGGTCTGGGCCTGGGTGCCGGACTTCATGTTGTCTGCGGAACGGGGCTCGGCGAAGGCCGGGCTGACGAGGGCACCTGCGATGAGCAGGATGGCGAGCTTTTTCATTGGAAATCTCCTGGGGAAACCGGCACCGCCGGTCCAAGGTGGGTCCACGTCGTGGAACCTGACCGCCTTGGTAAGGTAAAGTTAGGCCCGGAGGAAAAGGAGACAACCGAGCGAGATGTAACCCCAAGGGACACGAATCATGAACAATCTCCCCCCACTCGAAGATCTGCACTTGCTCTGCACCGTGGCAAGGAACCGGAGTTTCATCGTCACCGCCAAGGAATTGGGGGTGTCACCCGCCTATGTGAGCAAACGGATCGCCTTGCTGGAAAAGGTGCTGCAGGTGCGGCTGCTGCACCGCACGACCCGTCAGGTGAGTCTGAACGAAGAAGGCGATACCGTGTTCCGCTGGGCTCAGCTGATCCTCGAGGACGCCCAGCAGATGACCGAGGCCATCAGTACCACGAAGATGACGCCCCGAGGGCTGCTGCGAATAAGCACCAGCGAAGGTTTTGGGCGGAAATGCATCGGGCCTGCGCTGTCCGAACTGGCCCTGCTCTACCCTTCCCTGCGCATCCAGCTTGAACTGTTCACCAGGCCGGTGGACCTGATCGCCGAAGGTTTCGATCTCGACCTGGCCGTCGGAGGGGACCCCCAGTCTCACCTGATCGTCAAGCGCATCAAGGCCAACGCGAGGGTTCTCTGCGCGGCCCCGGCCTACTTGGCAAAGCGCGGCATGCCCGCCGGAATCGATGACCTGCAGAACTACGACTGCATTGTCGTCCGGACGCGTGACCAGGGTTTCGGGGTCTGGAAACTGGATGGGCCCAGGGGCGTTGAAACCATCCGGGTTTCCGGGCCCTTGTCGTGCAGCAACGGTGAAATCGGGACCCAATGGGCTCTGGACGGGCATGGCATCACGCTCCGTTCGACCTGGGACGTCGGTGAAAAGCTCAGTGAGGGCTCACTCGTCCGAGTGCTTCCGGAATACCAGCAGGACGCACCCATCTCGGCGGTCTATCCGATCCGGCTCACGGAATCTGCGAAGGTGAGGGTATGTGTGGAATTCCTCCAGCAGCGGTTCGGTACCTTGCCGGGAGCGTTGCCTGACCCGGGCGGAGCTCGCTGAACCTGGCCAATGGGGCCATGCCGGTGGATCCGGCTCAGGCCAGGCAGCAGGATTGGGCAAACCCATCACCGTGGTGGCTCTTTCCCGCCTGCGGTCGAGATCTCCCCGAAGACCAGCGGTTCGCTGGCGCGGTGCCCCGCCCACCTATTTGCGGGCAATATTAAGTCAGCTTCTGATGGTTCCCTCATTCAACTGGTTTACCCGGCGTCCATGGCCCAATGTCCCGACCTCCCAGACTCTCCATCCAGATCCCGGTTTTCACGCTCATCCGGGCCACTTTCAACACTCCCAATCGGATGATCTATCCCTTCCTGCCGATCTTCGCCCGAGGGCTGGGCGTCGACCTGGGTGCCATGTCACTGGCCATGACGGCCCGGAGCCTGGTCGGGACGCTGAATCCGTTCGTGGCATCCTTCGCGGATCGCCGGGGGCGGAAATTCGGCATGCTCTTGGCCACCAGCTTCTTCGTGGGTGGGGCCGCCCTGGTGGCACTCTGGCCCACCTACCCCGCGCTGGTCGCCGCCATGATTCTTTTGGCGCTGGGGAAATTCGGCTTCGACCCTGCCATGCAAGCCTATCTCAGTGACCGTATCCCTTACGAACGACGAGGGACGGTTCTGGCCGTTACCGAGGTCAGTTGGTCGCTTGCCTTCATCGCCGGCGTGCCTCTGATGGGGTTCCTGATCGCCCGCAAGGGTTGGATGGCGCCGTTCCCGCTCATGGCGGTTCTCGGCATCCTGATTTTCTTTGGTGTGGTCCTGATGCTGCCGAAGGATGTCCTTCCAGCCGCCCAGGGGCCAGGCATGGGATCGAATTTCCGCACGGTGCTGACTTTCGTCCCAGCCCTGGCAGGCCTTTGTGTCGGCATGTTCACCAGCACTGCCAACGAGGTGGTCAACCTGGTGTTCGGTGTCTGGCTGGCGCAGTCCTTCGGGCTGAAAATCGCCGCCCTCGGTGCGGCCGCGGCCGTGATCGGCATCTCGGAGTTGTGCGGAGAGGGATTGGTGGCTGCATTCGTGGACCGCCTTGGCAAGCCGCGGGCAGTCGCCCTCGGACTGGGGGCCAACTCCCTGGCCGCTCTGCTCCTTCCCGTGATCGGAAGGACGGAAGCCGGCGCCGTGGCCGGACTGTTCCTGTTCTACATTTCCTTCGAGTTCACCGTGGTCAGTTCCATCCCGATGATGACCGAGGTTCTGCCGAGCGCCCGCGCCACGGTCATGGCCTTCAGCCTGGCTTTCATCTCCTTCGGGCGAGCCATCGGCGCGCCGCTTGCAACGCTTCTGTTCCATTTCGGATTTCCCGTGGTCACCGCCGGGGCGGTATTCTTCAACCTGATGGCCTACCTGGCCCTGCGGCGCATGCAACTGGCTCTTCCGTCCTCAAGAACTGCCAGTCCCGCATGGAGTGGCACAGCCGCGAGGCGCTGAAGGCCGGATCCGGATCTTATCAATCCGGTGCTTATCATGTAAAATTAATTAAATGTTCAAGACATTCCGTTTCCAGCAAGCGTTTGCGGACGAGAGGGTGGCGCCATGATCTACAACTTCGACGAAATCATCGATCGCACCGGCACCAACGCGGTGAGCACCGACGGCTTCCGGGACTACATCTTCCATGCGCCCGACATGAAATTCCCCTACGAGGAAGCCGACCTGGTGCGCATGTGGGTCGCGGACATGGAATTCGCCACCGCGCCGGAGATCCTCGACGGGATCAAGGCCCGCCTGGACCGGCGCATCTTCGGCTACACGAGGGTCTTCGACCCCGCCTACTTCGAGGCCTTCGCCGCCTGGACCCGCAAGCACTACGACTGGAGCCCCAGGAAGGAGGACCTGACGACCTCGCCGGGGGTCATCCCGGCCCTGTACGAACTGACCGGGCTCCTCTGCAAGCCCGGCGAGAAGGTCCTCATCGTCACGCCCTCCTACGCCTACTTCAAGTACGCGGCCGACTACAACCACCTGGACGTGGTCACCTCGGACCTGCTGGAGCAGGACGGCCATTACACCCTGGACTATGACGGCCTGGACCGGCTGGCCCGGGACGGGCAGGTCGCCCTCTGCATCTTCTGCAACCCCCACAACCCCACCGGGCGGGTGTGGACGCCGGCGGAACTGGCCCGGTTCGGGGAGGTCTGCCTGAAGCACGGCCTGTGGATCATCTCCGACGAGGTCCACTGCGACCTGCTCCGCAACGGCTACCGGCACACGCCGCTGGCCAAGGTGTTCCCGGAATCCGACCGGATCATCACCTGCATGGCTCCCAGCAAGACGTTCAACCTGGCGGGGATCATGTTCTCCAATGTGATGATCCCCAACCGGGACCTGATGGCCCGATGGACGGAGCGCCACTACCCCCTGGAGAATCCCCTCAGCATCGCGGCGGTGCAGGCTGCCTACACCCATGGCTATGAATGGCTCCGGCAGCTGAAGAACTACCTGGATGCGAATTTCGAGCTGACCCGGGATTTCCTCGCGACCCACCTGCCCAGATGCGTGTTCCGGATCTCCGAGGCGACCTACCTGGCCTGGTTGAACATCAAGGCCTATCTGCCGCAGGAAAAGGACCTGCCCCTGTTCTTCGCCAACCATGCCGGCGTCCTGCTGGAGGGCGGGGACATGTTCGTCGCCAACTCGGACGGCTACATCCGCCTGAACCTGGCCTGTCCGAGGTCGGTCCTGAAGCGGGGCCTGGAGAGGATCGCCCAGGCCCTGGAAGGCCGCTGAGGTCCCGAGGCCAACGGGAAACTAAAGCTTTATTCAGGACACCTCTTTGGCATCACCCGACCTGGTACCGGGCCGGGAAGCAGGGAGGTGGGCCGTGAACCGCTCGCGCATTGGACGGTCAGTTGGATTTCTCCTGGTCCTGGCGGCCCTGGGGACCGGGTGCGACCGGGACAAGGACCGGATCAGGATCGGCGGCGTGGCTCCCCTCACGGGCGAGGCGGCCTCGTTCGGACTGTTCGCGCGACGGGGGTTCGAACTCGCCGTGGAGGAGTGCAACCACAGGGGCGGTGTGCTGGGCCAGCCGGTCAAGCTCATCGTCGTGGACGACAAGGGGGATCCTGCCGAGGGCGCCGCGGCGGTCACCCGGCTGATCCAGCAGCGGAAGGTCGTGGGGATCGTGGGCCCGGTCATGAGCCGGGTCTGCCTCGCGGGTGCCCCGTTCGCCCAGGCGGCCGGAATTCCCCTGGTCGCTTCGGCCGCCACGAACGCCCGGGTCACCCAGGTGGGCGACTTCATCTTCCGGGCGTGCGCCGTCGACTCGTTCCAGGGCGCTGCGGGAGCGCGGTTCGCCTTCCGGGACCTGAACGCCCGCAATGCCGCCTGCCTGTTCGAACTGGGCAGTGAATACCATCAGGGAATCTCCGAGGTGTTCAGGACTCATTTCACCAGGCTGGGCGGCCGGGTGGCCGCTTTCGCGGGCCACGCGCCCGGCGTCAGGGACTTCCGGCCGCAGCTCGCCAGGATCATCCAGACGGCGCCGGACCTCATCTATGCGCCGGACTTCTATGGGGACGGCGCGCTGATCGTGGAGCAGGCCAGGGAGCTCGGTTTCCGGGGGCCCATCCTGGGCGCGGACGGCTGGGATTCGCCCAAGCTCGTGGAACTGGGCGGGCGGTACATGGAGAACACGTTCTTCACGACCTTCTTCTCCCGCGACAATCCCAGCCCCCGGGTCCGGGCCTTCGTCAAGAACTATTCGACCAAGTTCGGTTCCTTCCCGGACGGCCACGCCATGATGGGGTACGAGGCCGCGGCCATCCTGCTGGACGGTATCAGCCGGGCGGGCAGCACCGAAGGCGGCGCCATCCGGGACGCCCTGGCCAGGACCGACCTGCAGCTGGTGACCGGCCGCGTCACCTTCGATGCCAACCGCAACCCGGTGAAACCAGTGGTGGTCCTGGAGGTCAAGGGCGGCCGGCCGGCGTTCCGGACGATCCTGGATCCAGGGCCTGCGGCCAGCGAGACGCCCAGGAGCAGTCCATAGGCCAACTCCAGCGCGCCGGCCGCGAGGATCAGCCGGAGGTCTTGCGGGAGCGGGCATCGGCGCACTTCTGGCCCCAGGCGGGGCTGAACGGGTCGAACCGGCCGAACCGGGCCGGGTCGTGGGGGTCCAGGTCGAAGGAACGGGCCGAGCTGGTGACCACCTGGGCCAGGGCCCGGCCCAGGCCGCCGGCCAGGGCCACCCCGCCGCCGCTGCAGCCGGCGCCCGAATAGAGCCCGGCGATTCCGGGCAGGGGGCCGATGGCGGTGAGGCCGTCCGGCACGTACATGGAGTAGCCGGAGATGTAGTGGGCGATCGGCGCATCTTCGAAGCCGGGGCAGAAGGGGGTGAACGCCGGGGCTCCCTCCTCCAGGCCGGCCCAGCCGTCCGGATCCCCGGCCACCACGTGGCCCTGGAGGTCTTCGGGCAGGAGGCGCGGGTCCGCGTAGCGCCCCTGGGCCTCCCGGAACCCGAACAGCAGCCCGCCCCCTTCCGGCCGGGTGTAGGCCTTGGCGTCGGGCAAGACCAGGAACGGCATGTCGTCCGGAAACACTTCGGCCGGAGCGGTGATCCAGGTCCTGGCTGCGCACTGGGGCCATGGGGATGGCGGCCCCCAGCGGCCTGGCCAGGAGGTTGGCCCAGGCTCCGGCGGCGTCGATGACCACCGGTGCGCCCACCACGTCCGGTCCGGACCGCACCCCGGTCACCCGTCCGTGGGCCGCCAGGATCTGGTGCACGGGCCGGTGCTCCAGCAGCGTCGCCCCGCGCTGGCGGGCGGCGCGGGCATAGCCCGCGGCCAGGGTGTAGCCGTCCATGAAGGCATCGGCGGGCGTGAACAGGGCCTGTTCGTCCCCGCCCAGGCGGATCCAGGGCAGGCGATCCCGCACCTGGCCCGGCGTCAGCTGCACCACCGTCTCCCCCAGGGCCTCGGCCACCTCGAGCATGGCCAGATGGCCGGCCCGGGCCGCCCCGGAGGCGGCCAGGTGGATGCTGCCGGTCCGGCGCAGGCCCAGGGACGCCCCGGTCTCCCCTTCCAGCTGCTGGATGTCCGCGTAGGTCGCCCGCACCAGCTGGACCAGCCCGGCCCGGGACCGGAGCCGGGTGAGCAGTCCTGCCGCCCGGCTGGTGGAGGCCTGGGCCAGGCCGCGCCGCTCCAGGAGCAGCGGCTTGAGACCGGAAGCGGCCAGGTGGTAGGCGAAGGCGCAGCCCAGCACCCCGCCGCCGATGATGACCGCGTCCGCGGAAGCGGGGAGCCGGGACGGGGTGCCCGGGGGGGGCAGGGGAACCGCCACGTTGTCCATGACCGAAGGCTAGCGGAGGGAAGTGCCGGAGCGGTGATTTTCCCGTTGCGGGAGTGTCACGACTTCCGTGTGGCCTGGACGTTGAATTCGGCAAGTCGTCCAGGTTCCGGCCGCCCGGAAACCTTGGGTCTGAATTACTCATCCATGCCTTGGACCCGAGTCATGAGGGAGGCCCAAACCAGTTCTTCGTCGGGAGCAGCCATGCGGGCAGGGCCCAGGACCGCCAAGCGCCCGTTGACCGTCCTGGTCCTGGGCCTGCTGCTGGTCGCCACCCAGGCCTTTGCCCACCGCCCGGTCCGGGGGCCGCGCCAAGGGCCCAGCCTGCCGCTGCAGCAAGCCCGCCAGGCGCAGGCCTACCAGAACCGGGTGCACCAACGGGCTGAGCAACCGCGGGCCGGGAGCCGGGCGCGGAAGGGGAAGGGGCCGAAAGCGGGGGGGAGCCAGGCGGAGGCGCCATGGCCACCCCCGGCGGCCCTGGATGCCGGGATGGCCGGTCCTGCCCCCGCAGCCTTCCCCCGGCGCCCTTCGGGAAGCCGGAGATCCGGGTGTCCCGGACTTGGCAGGTATCTGGAATTCGGCCTGGTGGCCCTGGCCCTGCTCGACGTGGTGCCGACGTTGGGGGCGGAGCTGATCCCCGCCGGAACCCCGGCGCTGGAACCCAGCCTGGACGTCTACGCCTGGCCGGCCGCCATGGATCCGGCCGCCGCCCCGGGCTCACCTTCCCCGGCTCCTACCGCGGCCGCCGGGGCCACGGCCCCCCTTCCCAGCCAGGCCTCCGGGCTGGATTTCTCCTCGGCGCTGAAGGCCCATGCAGATGATGTGGCTCGCCAGATGGCCACCTTCAACCAGACCCTGACCCGGACGTTGGCCCGGCTCCCGGGCCCGCCCGGGGCCGGGCCCCCGCCGCTGCCGGCCGGACTTCCGGCTCCTCCCCCGCCCCTCTTCGTCACCCGCACCAGCCCGCCCGTGGATCTGACCCAGGCGCTGCAGGGTGTCTGGAACGCCTCGTCGGCCCGCCGGAACGAGCCGGCACCGGTGGCGGTGGCCAGCCTGCGTTCCAGCCTGGCGCCCTTCCAGCAATGGCTCGCCCAGCAGCTGGAGCAGACCCGCGCCGGCGCGGACAGCGCCTCCGGGGAAGGCGGGCAACCTTCCCCGCAGTCCGCCCTGGCGACCCCCCTGGCGGCCCTGGCGGGGCTCACGGCCGGCCTGACGGCGGCGGCCGACGGCTACCTGAACGCCGCCCTGAGCCCGGCCGAGGCGAGCGCCGTGTTCAACCTGGCCGGCAACGCGCTGCTCACCGTCACCAACAGCTTGAGGGTGGCCGTCCAGGCCCAGTTCCTGGGCACGTACGGCGCTCCCCTGGTGCCGGAGCCCGGGCGGATCCAGGGTGCCGGGGAGGCCCGCAACGCGTCCCAGGCGGCCGGCAACGGCACCGCGGCCACCCGGGAGGCCTGCTGCCGGTACGCCGACCTCATGGCCCAGGCGGGCATCCAGCGGGTCCAGGCCGCCTCCGGAGCCCTCAATGTGGCGGCCTACGTGACGGCGTTCCAGGCCGCCGTCCAGCGCATGGGTGTCGACCTGGCCGCGGTGGCCACCACCACCGCGCCCGCCCTGGCGCTGCTGGCCACCACGGACGCGGCGGCCCTGACCCTCGCCGGACTGGGGGCCTCGGTCCTGGTGCCGGCGCCCGGAGTTGTCCCGCCGGGGGGGTTCCCCGGCTCCGGGATCGTCCTGGACCCGGCCGTGTGGAGCCATACCGATGAGACCCTGGCTTCCCGGTGCGGCACCGTCCAGTGCCACCAGCCCGTCACCCAGGCCAGGATCGGCATCGTCCAGGAGAACCTGGCCGCCTCGGTGGTGAACCTGGTGGGTTACGTCCTGTCCACGGTGGCGGTGGAACTGTCCCTGGCCATGGACCCTCCCCAGGCGCACTCGGTCACCCTCCCGGCTCCGGCTCCGGGCCAGCCCATGGCCTGGGCGGGACCGTTCATGGAACATTTCCAGGCCCAAGCCCAGGAGGCCCTGCCGGGCACCCGCCTGGCCCCCCTCCTGGGCGCCGTGCCCGGCCCTTCGGCAGCGGAGGCCGCCGCCTTCGCGGGCGTCGGGCCCGGAACGGCGGATGCCGAGGGTACTGCCCTCGGTCCTCCAGGCCCTGGCCCAGGCCACCCAGGACCAGTACCTGGCCGTCCCTGGCCAGCATGAACCAGGATTCCATCCTGCCCACGCCCACCCTGGCCGGCCTGCTGTCCGGCCTGTACCGGCTGTCCGCGGCGGGCCTGGAGCGGGGCCCGGCCGCCGGCGCCGCCTCGCCCCAGCCCGATTGGCAGTTCTACGGCAACCTTACGGCCCTGGCCAAGTACGCGGTGGCCGCCACCGACGGCTACCGCTCGGGAGCCCTCGACCCGCAGGCCGCCACGACCCTGCTGCGTTCCGTCACGGACGCCCTCGCGGTCCTGTTCTACGGCTGGTCGGCCGAATCCTCCGCCGTGCCCGTGGAGATCGCCGCGCTCTACAACCAGGGCATCATCGCGCCGCTCACCCGGGCCCGGGCCGAGGCCCTCGGGCTGGAACCGCCCCCCGGCGCCGGCGCGAAGCGATGCCTGGACGCCTGCGGCGTCCACCAGCGCAGGCTCCAGGCCACCGCCGACACCCTCGCCATCAGCGCCACCCGGACCTTCCTGGCGGCCTACATCGAGGCCGTGACGGGGTCCTTCATCAGCGATGCGCTGGCCGTCATCGACGTGGTCCGGACGGCGGCCGCGGCCGGCAACGGCACCGCCGCCCCGAGCCGGACCCCGGGCCGGCGGCTGCTCCAGGAAGACCTGGACCTTTCCGGAGCCCTGGGGCCGCCCGCGCCCGTGGCCAGGACCGCCCTGGCCGCCTTGTACCTGGACCGTCCGCCCACGCCGGCCGGCCCAGGGCCGACGCCGGCGCCGCCCCTGGACGGGGTGTGCCCCGACGGTGGCTGCGACCTCGCCTGGAGCCGGCAGCTGGTGGGATTCTCCCAGATGAGCAAGAACGCGGCCGACCTGACCCTGATGGCCTACAGCCTGAACCTGGTGATCTCCGGCCTGCGCATCGCCATCACGGCGGAGGCAGGCCGCTGATCACTGCCCCCGGAGCGCGCCCGGCCGCCACTTGCGGGCCGCCGTGAGCGCCTCCGCCAGGCTGGCCCGCTGGCCTTCGCTGAACGTGCGCACCTGCGGGGCCGCGGGCGTGGCGGGTTCCCCGCCCTTGGCCGCCGGCGCCGCCTGGGGCCGCTCCGGCTCGGCCACGGCCCGCTCCAGGACGATCAGCCGGTGCCGGGCACGGGAGTAGGCGGTGTACGCCAGGCGCGGGCCGTCCGGATGGGGGTAGGCCGGGGCCAGGTAGATGACCACGTCCGCCTCCAGCCCCTTGAAGGCGTGCACGGTGCCCATGCGCAGGTGCCCGGCCTTCTCCTCCTCCCACCAGTCGGCCACCGCGTTGAGGGTCCACGGACCCAGCTTCTCCCCGTCCCGCAGCCCCAGCGTCTCCGGGCGGTGGGGCGCCAGGACCAGCACCTGCTCTGGCCGCAGGCCGTCCTCCCACAGCTGCATCAGCACCTCGTCCAGGTCCTTGCGCCAGGTCCCGGGGCCGCTCGGGCGGAACTGCACCACGCCGTCGTCGTCCCCGCCTTCCGGGGCCTGCCAGCCGCAGGCCGGGAAGGCCCGGCAGGCCGCCCTGCGGATGGCCGGGTGCTGGCGCAGGTTCAGGTCCAGGCGCCAGGGCTGGCCCAGGGCGTGCCGGCCCTCCCGGTACAGGCTCTGGGCCGGGTCCTCCAGCAGCAGCACCGGCGCCCCCTCCGGGTCCCGCAGCAGGGCCAGCAGGGGGCGCACCCAGGCCGGGTCCAGGTCCTGGGCCTCGTCCACCACCAGGGCGTCCCAGTGCTCGGCCCCCGGGGGGCGACCCTCCGCCAGCAGCGCGTTCAGGGCCTCCGGCACCTCCTCGTTGAAGAACCGCCCCGGGTCCTGGCACGCCGGCAGCCGCCTGGCGTCCCGCAGCAGGTTCACCGCCAGGTCGTGGTAGGTGCTCACCACCGCCCGGCCGCCCCGGATCAGGTCGTCCAGCACGCTCTGGGTGGCGTAGGTGAGGGCCTTGTTGAAGGCCACCACCAGCACCCGCCGCCCTTCGGAAGCCATCAGCCGCACCACCTGCCGCGCCACCAGGGACTTGCCCGAGCCCGGCCCGCCGCACAGGTGGTAGCGCCCGCAGCTGAAGTTCTGGGACAGGTTGTCCAGCAGCATGCGCACCGCCTCGTCCTGGAGCCGGCCCTCCGCCTCCAGCACCTCCGCCAAAGAGGGCGGAGGCAGCAGGGCCGGGACCAGCACCTCCATCAGCTGGTGCCGCAGCTCCGGGTCCACCTGGTGGCGCCCGGCCTCGGGGCGCTGGCGCCACTCCTCCCAGGGCGCGCCCCCGGTCACCGCCTCCCGCAGGGCCAGCAGGGGATGGCGCAGCTTCTCCCGGGTGAGGATGCGGCAGGCCGGCAGGTCCGGCCCCAGGCCGCGCCCTTCCCGCAGCGTCAGGGCCGGCAGCGCCAGCACCCGGGTGATCTCCGGCACGTGGGCCAGCCCCGCCCGGCGCAGCAGGTGCAGCAGGGCGTACTGCTGGGCCTGGAGCTGCTCCCCGGGCGTCTCCTCCAGGCGCTCCTCGCGCCCGTTGTCGTGGCGGCGGATCCAGTGGTCGCCCCGGGGCTCCACCCCGCGCCCTTTCACCTCCACGATCACCAGCCCCAGGTCCGGGTGCACGACCAGGAAATCCAGCTCCCGGTCCCGGTTGGCCTCCGGGTCCAGGATGCGCAGGCGGGCGAACACGTGGGTGTCCGGGGGCAGGGTGCGCAGGGCCGACAGCACCTCCTGCTCGCTGTGCAGGTGGGGCGGGATGCGGGGAGGGTCCGGGTGGACGTGGGGCACGGAGGGAGGCCTGGACTGGAGGAGGACGCTCCTAGTTTCGCCGGAACCGGGGCGGGATGGAACCCTTACCGGTCACTGGGCCAAGCCGCCAGCAGGCGGGCCAGGCCGGAATTCCGCCGCAGAGCGCGGTCCGCGGCGCGTACCACAAGGTTCTGGCTGCCCAGCAAGGTGACGGAGGCTTTGGCCCGGGTCAGGGCGGTGTAGAGGATTTCCCGAGTGAGGAATCCGCTGTCTTCCTTGGGCAGGACGATGGCCACCCGGGAAAACTCGGATCCCTGGGCCTTGTGCACGGTGAGGGCATAGCCGAGTTCCAGCGCGTCCAGGATCGGCCCGATGGCATGCACGGAATAACCGCCGCCGGCGCTGGGGAAAACCGCCTCGAGCCTGGCGGGCCCACCCTCACGGCTCACTTTCAGGGCCAGTCCCTGGTCGCCGTTGTAGATCCCCCGCCGGTGATCGTTGCGGGTCATCATGACCGGCTCGCCCAGGGACACGGAAAGGGCGTAGGTCAGCTTGCGGTCCCGTGCGGCGCCCGCCTGGGCGTGCAGGAAGTCGTTGATGGAGTCCGAGCCGCGCAGGCCGGGCGCGGTCTTGAGGGGGCACAGGATGCGCGCCTGGGCGGCGTGGGCGAACAGGGCATCCAGGCGGGCGCGGGAATCCGCGTCCCATTGGCCGTCGTGCTGGGCGTGCACGTGCTGGATGCGGGAGAGGAAATCGGGGCAGGCGGGGTGGTGCTCGATTTCGCGGTTGAGCCAATCCAGGAGGAACTGGCCCAGCTCGGCGTCGGCGGGCTCGAACTGGTCGACGCCGGAGCCCGTCGCGGCGGCAGGGTAGGGGCGGATCGGGTCGGGGTCCTCGAACAGGCCCTGCGGGAGATCCTTGGCGATCTTCCGGGCGGCGGTGAGGATGGCCTGGCCGGCCCGGCCCATGCGGTAGTTGGTGGCGAGGCGGACCGCGCAGTGGGGGAAGGCGGTGATGAGGTCGTGGAAGACGTTGCCGGTCTCCACGGAGGGGAGCTGGTCCGCGTCGCCCAGGAGGACCAGCCTGGCGCCCGGCGGCAGGGCGCGCAGGAGGCGGTCCATGAGCAGGAGGTCGACCATGCTGGATTCGTCGATGATCGCCAGGTCGGCGGCCAGGGGGTTCTCTTCGTGGTGGCGCCAGGTTTCGCCGGCCGGGTGGTAGCCCAGGAGGCGGTGGAGGGTGCGGGGGAGGAAGGCGGGGTCGCGCAGAGGCTGGTCTTCGGGGGCCCCGGGGACCTGGGCGAGGGCTTCCTGGATGGAGCTGTGCATGCGGTTGGCGGCCTTGCCGGTGGGAGCCGCGAGGGCGACCCTGGGGACCTGGCCGCGCTGGCGCAGGGCGGCGCGCAGGATGGCCACCACGATGGCGGTCTTGCCGGTGCCGGGGCCGCCGGTGATGAGGGTCAGGGGGCGGGTGAGGGCCATCTGCACCGCCTGGACCTGCGCGGGGTTGAGGGCCATGGGGGTGGTGAGGACGTCCGCGGGGATGGGCGGGGCAGGGTCGGCGGGGGTTTGCGCGCGGATGGCCATGGCCGCGGCCAGACGGGTCTCGGCACGGTGCACCCGCTCGGAGGTGAGGGTGCCGTGGTCGCGGATGAGGGGCTTGCGCTCGCCGGGGGCGCCCAGGATGGGGGCCATGGCGGGGCTGTCCAGGTGGGCCAGGAGGGCGTCGGGGCCGGCGTGGAAGGGTTCCGCCAGGCTCTCGAGGAGGGCCCGGTCCGGGCCTTCCAGGGGCAGGCCGGAGTGGCCCTGGGCCTGGGCGGCGAGCACCAGCAGGCAGATGAGGAGGGTGCGCTGGCGGGACTCCGGGGTCTGGGGTCCGGCGGCGAAGGAGGCCAGGCTTTCGGCCAGGGGCAGCAGGGCCGGGTCCAGGGACAGGGTCTCCAGGGCCTGGTCCCAGTCGTCCGGATGCGGCCGGAAGGGGTCAGTCCACACGGATGTCCTCCTCCCGGTCGGCCTGCAAGGCCCGGGACCAGGCCTGCACCTGGGCCCAGGCGGGGCGCAGGGCGGCCTGGCCGCCTTCGGGGAGGCCGCGCAGGAACACGTAGAGGCCGCCGCCGAAGCGGGCCTCGTAGGCGGCCTCGTCCGTGATGTCCAGGAAGGCGCACACGGCCAGGGTGTAGATGGCGAACTGGAGGGCGTAGTGGGTGCGCAGGGTCCCGGTGCAATCCTCGGGGCGGTAGCGGGGGAGGACGTTGGTCTTCCAGTCCAGGAAACAGGTGCGGCCCTGCCATTCGAACAGCAGGTCGATGGCGCCTTCCAGGTAGTGGGGGCCCCGGGGGCGGTGCATGAGGAAGCCGGTCTCCCGCAGGAGGCGGGTCAGGGCGCCCAGTTCGGGGAGGACGCCGCCGCCGGGAAGGTCGAAGGGGGTGCGCAGGGCGTGCCAGGCCAACAGGGCCGCGGGGTCCCGGTGGCGGGGGGCGAGGCCGGCGGCGGCCAGGGCGGTGTCCAGGGCCCGGGCCACCTCCGGGCGGCGCTGCCAGGCTTCGCGGGTCTGCGCTTCCAGGGCGCTGGCATGGGGGACGGATTCCAGGATGGTGTGCAGGCAGATTCCGGTGGCGGCGCCGCCGGGGAGGGCCAGGCGCACGGCCGCGGCCGGGGGGTGGTCCTCGGGGTCGGCCGGGGCGTGCTCGTGCAGGTCCCGGGAGAGGCTGGTGTAGGACTCGTACCGGGGGGGGGCGGCGGCCTGGGCGAGGCGGGCCAGGCGGGCGGGATCGGGGGGTGGCGGAAGGGGCAGGTCCGGTTCGGGGGGACGCAGAGGCGCAAGGGAGGGTGGCGGCGCGGCGGGGAGTTCCACCGCCTGGAACAGGGCCGGGTCCGCCTGGGGGAGAAGGGCGCGCAGGCGGCGGTTGACGGTGCCGTAGGCGCCCAGGGGGTCGCCGGTGGCCTTGTGGAAGATGCCCTTGGAGGCCACGCCGGCGGCGGTGGCCTGGAACACGGGCAGGATCAGCTGCGCCTGGGCCCGGGTGAGGGCCACGTACAGCAGGCGCTGATCCTCCGCTTCGGTGGCCTGGTCCACCCGCGCGGCCAGGGCCGGGGAGGGCTTGGCGCCCAGCCAGTAGCGGCGCCTGCCGTCCAGGATGAAGCGGTGCACGGGAGCGTCGTCCTTCCGGGACCAGCCTCCGAACAGGACCACCACCTTGGCTTCCAGGCCCTTGGACTTGTGCATGGTGAGGATCTGCACGGCGGAGCGGTCGGTCTGGACCCGGTGCACGTCGGTGTCCTCGCCGGGCAGGGAGGCGCGGCCCTCGATGCAGTCGGCCAGGAACGCCACGGCGGCCTCGAAGCCGCCCCGGCGGGTGGTGCACTGCTCCAGCATGAACTCGGTGAGCTGCAGCCAGACGCCCGCGGCCCGGTCGTCGCCGCGGGTGCGCAGGAGCCGGCGCAGCAGGCCGCCGTCCACCAGCTCCCGGAACAAGGCCGGGTAGTCGCCCTTGCGGGCCAGGTCGTGCCAGGCCAGCAGGCTCCCCAGGAAGGGGTGGGTCTCGGGCAGGTCCTGGGTCCGGCCCAGGTCGCCCAGGGCGGCGCCGAACACGGGGGTGAGCCAGGCTTTCAGGCGCCGGACCGGGTCGGAGGGGTCGGCCACCGCCCTCAGCACGTTCAGCAGTTCCAGGGCCTCGGGGGACTGGAACACGCCCTCCTGCTTGAAGAAGGTGGCGGGGACGCCGGCCTGGCGCAGGGCCTCGGCCATGACGTTGGACTCATCCTTGTCCCGGGTGAGCACGAAGACGTCCTCCGGCTTCAACGCCGCACGGAACGGGCCGGTCCCGTCCCGGAGTTCCGGCCCGCGCTCCAGCAGGGCGCGCACCTCCCGGGCCAGGGCCCGGGCCACCAGGCGCTGCACCCTTGGCTTGGTCACGCTGCCCTCCAGGAGCACCGGCACCAGGCGGATAGGGGGCAGGTCCCGGTCCGGCTCCGCGGGATCCACCCAGCGCAGCCCGGGCTTGCCGGCTTGCACCGGGACGTCGTAGCGGATGGCATCGAAGGTGAAGAACGGGGCCTCGGCCTGCTGGTCCAGGATGGCGTTGCAGGCGGCGACCATCCGCGGGGTGGAGCGGAAGTTCCGGGCCAGGTCGACCACCGGGGCGCCGGCGGCCACCAGGGCGTTCCTGGCGGCCAGGTAGGTGTGCACGTCGGTGCCCCGGAAGCCGTAGATGGCCTGCTTGGGGTCGCCGATGAGCACCAGGCGCCCATGCTGGCCGAACACCTGGTGGAAGATCCCCCACTGGACCGGGTCGGTGTCCTGGAACTCGTCGATGAGCGCCGCCTGATAGCGGCTCTGCAGCAGGGCGAGGAGCAGGGGGCCGGTTGCGGGATCCTCCAGGGACCGGGCCACCCGCCGGATCATGTCGTCGAAGTCCAGCAGGTCCATCTCGGCCTTCATGGCGTCCAGGCGCTCCAGCACGTCGGGAAGGAACGCGTCCACCGCTTCGGCCTCCGGGCTCGGCAGGGCGTCGTGCAGGTCCATGAGGGCCTCCAGGGCGGCGCGGCCTTCCGGGTGGCGCTGGCCCGCCGGGCCCAGCAGCCCGAGGAGCTTCCTGGGTCCCTGGTTCCTGCTGAACAGCAGATCGTCCAGGGCCGCCTGGACCTGCGCCCAGGCCTGCTGGCCGCAGGCGGTGAGAAGCTCGTCCAGTTGCGCCCGCAGCGAGGCCCTGGAGCTGCCCTTGACCTCCAGGGCCGCCAGCAGGGCCTCCAGGTCCAGGTGCCGGAACGCCGCCTGCGCCCGCCGGGCCGCGCCGGCCGGGTCCGGGTCATCGGGCCAGCGCTGGCCGGCCTCCTTGCGCACCTTGTTCAGCAGCCTGGCGAATGCCTCCTCGCCGTGGAGGGACTCCAGGGTCCGCGCGATCCGGCCGTACGCGGCCGCTCCCGGAACCGCCCACCGGCGCCGCAGACACTCCTGGGCGCTGCGCTGGAACAGTTCGTCGCCGTCGGCCAGCTCGGCTCCGAAGGTCTGGCCGGACAGGAACGCGGTCTCCTTGAGCAGGCGCTGGCAGAAGCTGTGGATGGTGGTGATGGTGGCCCGGTCGAAGTGCATGCGGGCCCGGTCCAGGGCCCGCGCCGCCTCCGGGCCCAGGTCCCAGGCCGGCTCCCCGGGGGCGGCTTGCTGGAAGTCGTTGGCCAGGAGGCGGGCCAGGAGCTTGCGGATGCGTTCGCGCATTTCGGCGGCGGCCTTCTCGGTGTAGGTGACCACCAGGATCTGCTCGATGCGCAGGCCCCCCAGCAGCAGGTCCACCACCAGGTGCTCCAGGGTGAAGGTCTTGCCGGTGCCGGCGCTGGCGTCCAGGACCAGGCGCCGGGGCAGGGGATCGGGCAAGGCCGCGGGGCGCGGGTAGCGGGGGCTCATGGGAGCCCTCCCAGGGCCTGCAGGAACGGCCGCAGCCGTTGGCGGCGGCGGGCCAGGGCGGCGTCGCCGGCGGGCGGGTAGGTCCTGGGATTGGGCACCGGCCCGTACAGGCAGGCATAGGTTCCGTAGGATTTCTGGCTGTTGCGGGACTCCAGCCATTCCTGGAGCTCGGCGGCGCCGGTGACGGCCGGGTCGGCGACCGCCTCCAGGGGCAGGAGGGTCTCCCAGACGCCGCCCATCAGGTCGCCCAGGAGGTCTCCCAGGATGGCCTGGGCGGCCGCCGGGTCCAGGGCCGGGAACGGCAGGTGCGCCACCCCGCCCCCGGGAATCTCCCCCTGGACCAGGTAGCCCCGGTGGTCCGCGGCCTCCACCCCGCGGGCGGCCAGCACCAAGTGGGCGAGCCAGGCCTTGACCAGGTCGCGGCGGTGTTTCCCGGGAGCGCCGGTGCCGGTGAGCAGGAGCACCGAGCCGGGGCCGGAACCCAGGTCCGCCTGGGGCGGCAGGATCCCGGCCAGTTCCACGGTGACCGGATCCGGGCCCTGCTGGACCGGGATCTCCAGGAGGGGCCAGTCCTCGTGGCGGACGCCCCGCTTCACCATGGGGGAGGTGCCCAGGCGGGGGAACCGCACCGGCACGCCGATGGGCACCTGGTCCGCCCAGGCGGCCAGCACGTCGAGGCCGTCCCGGCGCTCCCGGTCGCCCAGCAGGCCCAGGGCAGCCTGCCCGGCCCGTTCCAGGGCCCCGCGCCCGCGCCGGTAGGCCTGCTCCAGGGACTCGCCCGTGCCCCGGGCGGCCCAGAAGGCCTCCCGCAGCATGGGCTTGGCGTACCGGTTCGCGGTGGCGGCGGCCTCGGCCTCCACCGTGCCCGGGTCGTCCTCCTCGTCCCGCAGGCCCAGGTTGAACCGGGCGGCACCCTGCAGGGGGGAGTCGATGAAGGCCTCCAGGGAGCGCAGGTCCACCCGCAGCCGGGCCTGGCGGGGCGGGGCCTCGGGCAGGCGGGGCAAGGGCTCCAGGGCCGGATCGGGCGGCTGGACCGGGGGGATGGAGCCGCGGCGGTAGCGGCGTTCCGCCTGGGCCTCCAGGTACACGGCGGACTGCACCGGCAGGAGGGGGCGGGGGCCGGTGAAGCGGTGGGCGTCCCAGCGCAGCAGGGGCTGGGTGTGTCTGCAGGCGTCCGCGTCCGTGCCGGCGGCGGCCTGGAGCAGTTCATCCACCACCGGAGAGGCCGCCAGCTCCTCGCCGGTGACGGGATGCCGGGACACGTAGGTGACCAGGAACCGCTCCCGGGCGGACAGCAGGGCTTCCAGGAACAGGTAGCGGTCCCGTTCGGAGGCGGGGACATCCCCGGGCAGGCGCCGGCGCTGGCGCAGGTCCAGGTCATCGGCGGGATCGGCGCCCGGGAAGGCCCCTTCGCCCATGCCGGCCAGGATCACCACCCGGAACGGCAGGCCCCGCAGGGATTCCGGGTCGCCCAGGGCCACGCCCTGGATCCGGCCGCCGCCCCGGTCCCCCCGCAGGCGCCCAAGCTCCTGCAGGGCCAGCTCCCGGGCGGTGCGGAAGGGGTGGCGGCAAAGGCCGGACGCGGCGGTTTCCAGGTCGCCCAGGCGCAGCAGGGCGGCGCGCAGCTTGCCGGCGGCGGCCAGGTCGGACCGCTCGGAGCCGCCGATCCAGGCGGCGGCCAGGTCCGCCAGGCGGGTGGCCCAGTCCCGCGGGGAGCGGGTCTCTCCGGGCAGGCTGCGCAGGTCCTCCAGCAGGATCCGGGTGGTGCGCAGGAACGCCCCGGCCAGGGGCCAGGTGCTGGAGCCGATCTCCCGGGGAGGGTAGCGCTCGCCTCCCGCTTCGAAGGGCTCCCCGTCCTGGGACAGGAAGGCGCCCAGGGCCAGCCGGCGGTGGCCCTGGGCCCAGTTGAGCAGATCGCCTTCGAAGTAGGCGGGCTCCAGGTCGGCCCGGTCACGGCCGCGGATGATGCCCGTGTCCCGGCACCAGCCGGGCCAGGGCTCCAGGTCCGTGCCCGCGAGGTGGCGGCGCACCGCCGGGTGCTCCAGGAAACCCAGCACGCCGGCCCGGGACAAGGGGCTCCCGGGCAGTCCCAGGAGCAGCGTGAAGGCCTCCATGGCTTCCGCCAGGGCAGGCAGTTCCCGGTGCACGGGGGACCAGGGGATGGGGTCGGGACCGCCGCCGGCCGCCTGCAGGTGGGTGGTGCAGGTGTCCAGGGCGGCGGCGGGAACCATCACGGCGATGTCGCTGAAGCGCAGGGGGGGCTGGCCGGCATCCCGGGCGCGCAGGATCTCCCAGATGAGCTCGCAGATGGTCTCGGCCTCCCGGCGGGGGTTGGGGCAGGCGTGGGCCTGGACGCTGTCGTCGGAGGAGTACGGGGTGTCCGGCGCGCGGCGGAACAGGATGTCCTGCTGGAGCGCCGCCAGCAGGGTGTCCCGGCCCGGGTCCTGGAAATCGTCCTCGAAATCCCAGTCGCTCATCTCGTTGAGCAGCCGGACCTTCTCCCGGCCGGCCCGGCCCCAGAGGCGCAGCAGGCCGGATTCGGCGGCGTCCGGGGCCTCCAGGCGGTACGGGTCCTCGTCCGCGGCTTCCGGGAGCTCGGCGGTGAAGTCCCGCAGGCCCCGGCGCGCCTGCATGCGGAGGGCCTCACGGGCGGGGCCGGTGGGCAGGTCGTCCCAGAATTCCCGGCAGGGGTTCAGGGTGTAGAAGCGCAGGCAGCCGGGAGCGCGCCGGCCCACTTCGTCCAGCAGCGCCTGGTAGCCGAAGGCAAGGCCGGTCATGGCGAAGAGGTGCACCGGCCCGGGCTGGGCGGGAAGGCGGAGGCGGGCCCTGGCCTCCAGGGGGGTGAGCAGGGCGGCCGGCAGGTCCCTCCGGACCAGGTTCCACAGGCTGCGTTCGCAGGCTTCGAGGCCGGCGTCCTGGAGGGCGGCGCGGCCCTGGTCCCACTGGGGGGCCCACTGGGGGCGGGCGTACAGGTAGTCCTCGAACAGGCCGCCCAGGCGGAAGGCCAGCTGGGCCACCCGCTGGGGGTCCGGGGGGGCGCCCAGGTACCGGCGCACCGGAGCGAACACCTCGCCGTCCAGGCCGTCGCCCCGTTGGAACCGGCGCAACAGGGCCCCCTGGATGGCCGGGCGGTCGATCAGCCCGGTCCCCTCCGGCAGGAAGCTGCGCAGGAACTTGTCCAGGAAGAGAAATTCCAGGTTGGCGGCCAGACCCAGGCGCGCCACCAGGTGGTCCTCGATGCGCCGGGCGGTGGCCAGGTTGGGCACCACCACCCGGATGGTCTTCCAGGCTCCCGGGCCGGCCCGCTCCTCCCGCACGGCCTCGGCCAGGGCGTCCAGGAGGGCCTCCATGCGGTTGGAGTAGCGAAGGTTGATCATGCCAGCCCCAGGCTTTGAGCTTACAGAAAACGGACAGACAACGGCTGTCCCCGGGCATACTTTCACCAACGTTGCGTTCCGCCATGGCCAAGACCAGCCAGACCCATCCCCTGCGCATCGCCGCCGTCCCGGTGCCCGGGACGCCTGGCGCCATCGGCATGACCCTGTGCCCCGGGAAGGCGGAGGCCCGCGGGCTGCCGGAAGACTGGCAGCGGGACCTGGAGACGGACCTGGGCGTCATCCGGGACTGGGGTGCCTGCGCCCTGGTCACCCTCATGGAGGCGCACGAGCTGAAGGATTACCAGGTGGCGGACCTGCCCAGGCGGGCGGCGGCGGGCCTGGCCCACTTCTGGCTGCCCATCCCCGACGGCGGGGTGCCGGACGTGCTGTGGGAGCAGCGCTGGGAGCAGGCCGGGGCGGACCTCCGGGCCCTGCTGGCGGGCGGCGGGAAGGTGGTGATCCACTGCCTGGGCGGCCTGGGGCGCACCGGCACGATCTCGGCGCGGCTGCTGGTGGAGTTCGGGATGGGGGCGGAGGAGGCCATGGCGGCGGTGCGCGGGGCGCGCCCGGGGGCCATCGAGACCGCCGGCCAGGAGGACTACGTGCGGCGCCAGGGCCCGGCGGGGACGGCCGGAGGCCGACCCCGCCACCCGATCGCGCCGGAGCGAGCCAGCCGGTTCCGGGGCTGCCTGGTGGGCGGAGCCGTGGGGGACGCGCTGGGGGCGCCGGTGGAATTCATGGACCTGGGGGCGATCAGCAGGTCCTTCGGCCCCGGCGGGATCCGCGACCTGGTGCCGGCCTACGGACGCCAGGGGGCCATCACCGACGACACCCAGATGACCCTGTTCACGGCGGAGGGGGTACTGCGCTGGCATGTGCGGGGCGGGGGGCAGGGCCCGGACCTGCCGGGCCTGCTGGCCCACGCCTACCAGCGCTGGCTGCGCACCCAGGGGACGCCGGGGCGGGCCCGCGGGGTGGGCACGGACGGCTGGCTGTTCACGCACCGGGACCTGTTCTCCCGCCGGGCGCCGGGCAACACCTGCATCGGCGCCCTCGCGGCCATGGAAGGGGTGGGGAACGGCAGGCCGGCAACCAATTCGTCCAAGGGGTGCGGCGGAGTGATGCGGGTGGCGCCCCTGGGGCTGTATGCGGCCGCCCGCGGGCTGCCGGCGGAGGCGGCGTTCGCCTGGGGCTGCCAGGCGGCGGCCATCACCCACGGGCATCCCACCGGGCAGCTGCCGGCGGGGGCGGCGGCCATGCTGATCGGCCTGCTGGCCGGCGGGCAGGGCCTGGACCAGGCCTTGGAGGAGACCCTGGCGGTGCTGCGCCGGCAGGCCCACTGCCGGGAGACCCTGGCGGTCCTGGAAGCGGCGAGGGAACTGGCCGCCGCCGGCGGAGCGACCGATGCGGCGCCGGCCCGGCTCGGCCAGGGGTGGGTGGCCGAGGAGGCCCTGGCCATCGCGGTGTTCTGCGCCCTGCGGGCGCACAGCCTGGAGGAGGGGGTGGTCCTGGCGGTGAACCGCACCGGGGACAGCGACTCCACCGGCGCCATCGCCGGGAACCTGCTGGGGGCGATGCTGGGGTTCCATGAGATCCCCGAACGCTGGCTGGCGCCCCTGGAACTGCGGGAGGTCCTGGTGGAGGTGGCGGATGACCTGGCCACGGCGGACGCGTGGATCCTGGCGGAAAGCGGGCCCGGGAAGGGCCGGGAGGAGCCGGAGGACCGGCGGCGGCGGTACCCGGGGTGGTGATCCCGCCCCTCGGCGCCCGTGGCCGTGAGCCGGTCCCCGGCGCCGGCGGTAAGCTAGGTTGATCTCTCCGGACAACGGTCAACCTCCTGAATGATGACGCGAGGACTTCCCATGGTTCCCCCCCTCCCCCTCCTGCCAGGCATCCTCGATCAACGGGACGAAGACGTGGCCATGCGCCGCCATCTCCACGCCCATCCGGAACTGGGGCTGCATGAGTTCCAGACCAGCGACTTCGTGGCGGAGAAGCTGGCCGGGTTCGGGTACCAGGTGCACCGGGGGCTGGGCGTGACGGGGGTGGTGGCGACCCTCGCGAAGGGCACCGGCAAGCGCAGCATCGGCCTGCGGGCGGACATGGACGCGCTGCCGATCCAGGAGACCACCGGATTGCCCTACGCCAGCCAGCACCCCGGCAGGATGCACGCTTGCGGGCATGACGGGCACACCGCCGCGCTGCTGGCGGCGGCCCGGTACCTGGCCCGGCAGGGCAGCTTCAGCGGCACCCTCAACCTCCTGTTCCAGCCCGCCGAGGAAGGCCTGGGCGGGGCCCGGATGATGATCGAGGACGGCCTGTTCGAGCGGTTCCCCTGCGACGCCGTGTTCGGCCTGCACAACTTCCCCGGCTACCCCCTGGGCCGGTTCGGGGTGCGGCCGGGGCTGTTCATGGCTTCCAGCGACACGGTGCTCATCACCGTGCACGGCCGGGGCGGCCACGGCTCCGCGCCCCACCGGTGCGTGGATGCGGCCCTGGTGGCGGCCTACCTCGTGGTGGCCCTGCAGACGGTGGTGGCCCGCAACGTGGACCCCCGGCAGATGGCCGTGGTGTCGGTGGGCTCCCTGCACGCGGGCAACGTCTCCAACGTCATCGCCGAAACGGCCGACCTCCAGGTCACGGTGCGCGCCTATGCACCGGAAGTGCGCGCCCTGCTGCGGGAGCGCATCACCAGCCTGGTGCAGGGGCAGGCCAGGGCCCTGGGGGCGGAGGTCACGATCGACTACCAGTGGCGCTACCCGGCGCTGCACAACGACCCGGGCATGGTGGAGTTCGCGCGCCAGGTGGTGTGCGGGCGCTTCGGCGAGGAGGCGCTGGTCCAGGACCTGGAGCCCCAGACCGGGAGCGAGGATTTCGCCTTCATGCTGGAAGCTTGCCCAGGCTGCATGGCCATCGTCGGCGGTGGGGACGAACCGGGGCGGTGTGGGCTGCACAACCCAGGCTACGACTTCAACGATGCGCTCCTGCCGGTGGCCGCCAGCTACTGGGTCCACCTGGCGGAGGCGTTCCTGGCGGAGAGATAGGTTCGGCCGGCGGCGTTCCTTCACGTTCTCAGTCGGCCGGTTCGCTCCAGGACAGGGTCCCTCTCTCGAAGGAAATTTCCAGCTGTTCCTCCAGCTTCCCGAAGGCTCCGGCGGCGTTGGGGGTGCCGGCCGGGTCGGCCGGATCCGAGTCGGGCCCGGGCGCCGTGACCAGGGTCCAGCTGCGGGGTGTGCAGTTCTGGTAGTCGCAGGTCAGGTCCAGCATCTCGCCCTGGACTTTGTTCCCCAGGGCACCCCCTCCGGGCGCGCCCACCGCGTCGAATACCGTGATCTTGACCTTCACCTCTTTCCGGGCCCGGGACGGTTCGTAGGCGTTCCATTGATGCAGGTCGGTCTGGAACGGGTCGCCGGCCCCGATGGGATGGCCTATGGGGAAGATGGGGCGCCTGAGGACCAGCTGTCCGGGCTCCAGCCGCAGTCGGCCTGCCCCGGGGCCGCCGCCCACAGGGGCCGGTTCGATGCCCTTGACGAGGGTCACGTCGTTCAGGGTGACCGTCGCATGGCCGGGCCAGATCAAGGTGACTTGCACCGGGCCCACGCTGGGCGCTGCGGTGGCCGCCAAGGTGGGGCCCAGCGCCGCGGTCAGGCCCAGAAGGCGGATCACGCTGCCGGACCTGAGGTTGCGGCGGGACAAGGAATCCATGAGGAAGCCTCCGGGGGGTGACCGGCCCACGCTCCGGGACCAGGCGGGGATTGGGTCAAGAAAATATAAATAATTTTTTGGTTGACGCCATGACCTCCACGCCCAAAAAAATCGGACAAGCCACTGGCATAGCCGGTCAAGATGGCCATAGGCACCAGCGCCAACCGTGTGGCTGAAATCAATATTTATTAATTTATAATGAGGCATCGGCTGGCGACCCGGTCCCGCCCCGGGCGGCCCTGGCACGTCCGCGCTCGACTTTGGCCACCCGGAAAACCAACCGCTCGCACCCCTCGGCCGCGTTTCCGGAAGGGCCCCCGGACCGGCACCCATGCTATGGTTCTCCTTCCAGCCCAAGGCCCCGCCATGCGCCTGGTCCTCATCTCCGACACCCATTGCCACCAGGACTTCCACGTTCCCGATGGGGACGCGCTGGTGCACGCGGGCGACACCACCGGCTCCGGCACCCGGGACCAGGTCCGAGGATTCCTGGACTGGTTCGCGGCCCAGCCGCACCGGCACAAGATCTTCATAGCCGGGAACCACGACTGGCTGTTCCAGCGGGATCCGGCGGAGGCGGCGCGCCTGATCCAGTGTCGTCCGGGCCTGGCCTACCTCGAGGACGCGGAGCTGGAACTGGAGGGCATCCGCTTCTGGGGGTCGCCCTGGCAGCCGGAGTTCTGCGACTGGGCGTTCAACCTGCCCCGCAAGGGGGAAGCCCTGCGCCGGGTGTGGAGCCGGATTCCCCCGGGGACGGATGTGCTCATCACCCACGGCCCGCCGTACGGGGTCCTGGACCAGGTGGGGGCCGGGGAACACCTGGGGTGCGAGGAGCTGCGCGCCCGCCTGGCGGCGGTGCGGCCCCGGCTGCACGTGTTCGGGCACATCCACGACGGGCACGGGGTGGCCACGGCCGGCGGGACGGTGTGCGTGAACGCCAGCGTCTGCGACGAGCGCTACCGGCCGGTGCACCCGCCCATCGTGGTGGACCTGACGGCGGGGCAGGTCAAGGTCCTGGCCGGGACGCCCAGGGGCCGGATGGACCGGCTCGACGCCCTGAGGGCGAGCCTGCTGGCTCCGAAACCGCCGGGCCGCTGAGGCTCACTCCAGGCTCATCTCCCGCCGGACCTTGTACCGGGCGCTGGGCCTGGAGGCCTCCGGCGGCGGCAGGTTGCGGATGGCCATGGTGGCGTCGTGGCGCTGGGCCAGCTCCCCGGCGCTCAACACCTGGATGGCGCGCATGGGGCAGGCGGTCACGCATACCGGCGCTTCCCCGGCGTCCAGGCGCTCCACGCACAGGTTGCACTTCATCACCTTGCCGGCTCCCGGGTCGTACTGGGGGGCCCCGTACGGACACACCCAGGTGCAGTAGGCGCAGCCCATGCACAGGTCCGGATCGTGCACGACGATGCCGTCCTGGGGGCGCTTGCGGTAGGCGCCCACGGGGCAGGCGGCCAGGCACTGGGGATCCTCGCAGTGGTTGCAGGCCATGGAGAGGTTGGCGATGACCAGGGTGGGGTAGTCGCCGCCCTCATAGGTGCAGACCCGGCGCAGCTTCTGTCCCACCGCCGCGCCGTTGGCGTCCTTGCAGGCGATCTCGCAGGTCTTGCAGTTGATGCACAGGGTGCTGTCCACGAAGAAGCTCAGCTGTTCCTGGTTCATGGTTTGGCCACCTCCACCAGGACCGTGTGCTGGGCGTTGCCGTGGGCCAGGGGGGTCGGCCTCTGGCTGGTGAGCACGTTCACGCAGCCCCGCTGGCAGACGCCCTGGGCGTCGGGGGTGTACCAGGCCCCCTGGGGGATGACCACGATGCCCGGGCGCACCCGCTTGGACAGGTGGGCGCGGATGGTGAGGGCGCCCCGGTCGTTGAACACCTTGACCCGCTCGCCCTCCTTCAGGCCCCGGGCCTGGGCGTCCGCGACGCTGATCCACAGCACCTGGGGCTCCGCCTCCTCCATCCATTCGGACTCGTCATAGGTGGAGTGGACCCGGCGCTTGGAGTGGGGGCCCAGGCACTGGAGCGGAAAGCGCCGGCGCAGGGGATCCTCGGGGCCCTCCCAGGCGGGCAGGTACCTGGGGATCCCCGGGATCTCGGGGTTGTTCATGTCGTACAGGGTCCTGGAGAAGATCTCCACTTTCCCGGACGGAGTGGGGAAGGGGTGCTGGTCCGGCTGGGCGATCTCGGCGGCGAACGCCACGTACTGGCGTGTCGGGTCCTTGTGCACCCCCGCCGCCTTCAGGGCCTCCCAGGGCGGGAAGCCCGGGTTGTCCGCCTGCACCTGGGCCACCAGGCGCCGCAGCCAGTCCTCCTTCGACCTGCCTTCCGTGAAGGCCTCGCCCACCCCCAGCTTGCGGGCCACCTCGCTGAGCCAGTCGTAGGCGTGCCGGCATTCCCCGGGGGGTTCGACCGCCTGGCTGCTCATGATCACGTACCGGCTCCCCAGCCAGGGCTCGCCCAGGTCGCACCGCTCGAAGGCGTGGTCCGAGGGCAGCACCAGGTCCGAGTAGCGGGCGCTGGAGGTGAGGAACAGGTCGCTGGTGACGATGTACTCCACCAGGCGCTCGTCCCGGAGGATCCCCACCGTGCGGTTGATGTCCGCGTGCTGGTTCACCAAGGTGTTCCCGGCCAGGTTCCAGATGAACTTGATCCCGCTCTGCAGGGGGCCGTTCTTGACTCCGTCCGCGGCGGTCATGGACCGGCCCCGCACCGCCGCGTCCGTCCACATGAACACCGGAATGGCGGCGCGGACCGGGTTAGGCCCGGCGGGGATGGCCAGGTCCATGCGGAAGGTGTCCAGGCGGGTGGACTGGCCCCCGCCCCAGCCGCCCCCCAGGACGCCCAGGTTCCCGGTGAGGCAGGCCAGGGCGATGCCGGCCCACACGGACAGCTCCCCGTACGCGTGGCGCTGGGGGCCCAGGCCCTGGATCAGCTGGGCCGGCCTGCTGGTGGCGAACTCCAGGGCCAGGTTGCGGATGGTGCGGGCATCCACGCCGGTGATGGGCTCCGCCCACCCGGGGGTCTTGGGCTGGCCGTCGGCCAGGCCGAGCACGTAGCTGCGGTACGAGTTCCCCGGGGGCACCCCGTCCGGCATGTGCGCCTCGTCGAAACCCACGCAGTGGGCGTCCAGGAACGCCTGGTCCTGGAGCCCCTCCGTGATGATCACGTGGGCCATGGCGGCGAACAGGGCGGCGTCGGTGGTGGGCCGGAGGGGGATCCACTGGTCGGCGAACGTGGCGGCCGTCTCCGAGCACACCGGGTCGATGACCACCACCTTGGCCCCGGCCGCCCTGGCCTTGCCGAGCCAGTGGCAGCTGTTGGTCTCGAACACCGTCTCGGCCGGGTTGAAGCCGTTGAGGACGATGAGCCTGGAGTGCTGCAGGGTGTCGTAGCCGCTGGTGTCCTTGCACCCGGTGACGAACGGCGCCAGGTAGGACACGCAGGCGGAGCTGTACGAGTTGTAGTAGTCCAGGGAGCCGCCGAGCAGGTTCATGAGGCGCCTGGCGCAGTGGCGCCCGGACAGGGCTCCCTGGTCCCCGGTGGCGTACATGTGGTACACGCTTCTGGGGGCCGTACGCGTCCAGGATGCGCCGCAGGTTCTCAGCCAGGAGGCTGGTGGCCTCGTCCCAGGAGATGCGCTGGAAGGCGCCCGAACCGCGGGGGCCGGTGCGCTTGAGGGGGTAGAGCAGGCGGTCCGGGTGGTTGATGCGGAGGTGGCTGGAGCGGCCCTTCAGGCAGGCCCGCAGCTGGGGGTTGTCCTCCAGGTCCGGCGTCTCGTCCGTGGACACCCGCACCACCCGGCCGTCCCGCACGTGGGCCCTGAGCACGCAGCGGCCGCCGCAGTTGTAGGAGCACGCCACCGGGACGACCCGTTCGGCGGCAGGGGCAGGTGCAGTCATGGCGGCCTCCTCACCGGGTCCCGGGCCAGCGGGGGTGGTAGGGGATGTGGGACCACCCGGCGGCCATGGGGTGCACTCCGCTGGTGAAGAAGGCGTGGCGCAGGAGGGCCTGGCCGGTGGCCAGGAACACCAGGCCCAGGCCCAGCCAGGGGCCCCCGGACCGGGAGCCGTGCCCGGCCAGCAGCGGGAAGGCCAGGCCCCCCAGGGCCAGGAAGGCCGCGCCTGCGGCCTGGGGCCACCCGGACAGGAGGCGCAGGGAGGCCTGGGCCGCGGGGCCGTCCGCGGCCAGGCGGGACGTGTAGGACCCCAGTTCCATCAGCTGCACCGCCACCGCGGCGGCGGTGACCGCCAGGGCCTGGGGCACCAGGGGGGCGCCGGGGCTGATCCAGGCGCCCAGGGCCGCCAGGGCCAGGGACCCCAGGGACACGGCGGCGGCGGTGAAGGACAGGTGGATGTGCAGGGCCTTCCAGGCGGGCATGGCGGTGCGGCCGTAGATGGAGCCCATGCTCACCAGGGCGGCCGCCCCGGCGGCCACCATGAGCCAGCCCGCCGCGGCGGAGTTCCGCTGGCCGGCGGCCTCAAGGATTGCCTTGGCCAGGGCCAGGACGAAGAACCCGCCCAGGAACGCGCATTCCCGGCTCAGCCAGGAGCTCCGGAAGTTGGCCACGGCGCGCCAGGCCCGGGCGGGGGCGCCCAGGTGCCGGAAGGCCGCCCCCAGCCCCAGCCCGGTGAGCAGGAGGGCCTCCAGCACCGCGGCGCGGGCCAGGGCCCCCTGGACACCCCACAGCTGGGCGGCCAGGGCCAAGCCCACGGCCCCCTGGGCCAGGAGGGTGAAAACCACCAGCGAGGGTTGTCCCGGCACGGCGCGCTCCCGGATCGATCCATTCATTCTACGGGCAATGCGCCACTTCCGCCGCTACTGGCCGGCATTCTCCTTCCACTGCTTCAGGGCCGCCAGGGCGTTGGGCACGTGCTGGTCGGCCTTGATGTCAGTGAAGGTGTAGAGGACCTTGTCGTCCGGGGTGATGACGTAGGTGGTGCGGTTGGCCAGCTCGGGTTTGTTGGGCATGACCGCATCGTAGGACTTCATGATGGCCTGGTCCGGGTCCGCGGCCATGGGGAACTTGCTGCGGCACTCACTGCCGTCGAACCGGGTGAGGGTGGCGATATCGTCCCTGGAGATGCCGATGATCATGGCGCCCAGGGCCTTGAACTGGTCGGAGGCCTCGGCGAACATCTGGGTCTCGCGGGTGCAGCCCTGGGTGAACGCCTTCGGGAAGAAGTACAGCACCACCGGCCCCTTCTTGAGGCTCTCGGCCAGGGAGAAGGTGGACACCTGGTCGCCCTGGATGGACTGGGCCTGGAACTCCGGAGCCTTGTCGCCCACCTTGAGGGACGCGGCGGCCGGGACGGCGGCAAGCAGGGACGCCAGGGCGAGGGCAGAAAGTCTGGACTGGATCATGGTGGCTCCTGGTACGCGACTCCACCGGCGGTTCGCCCGCCGGGAGGGATGCCTGTTTATGACATAAATTGGAACGAGATCCAATCTCAATTATTCTATTGTCAATTAAATTAATTATTAATTTAAATCTAGCAAGGCTTGTTCGACCGCCCAGGGAACCGCTGGCCCATAATCGGTTCAAAAGGCCCCTTCCGTGAAAGCCTGGATCGCATACCTCACCGTGGCCCTGGTCTGGGGCTCGACCTATTTCGGCATCGCCTTGGGCATCACCTCCTTCACCCCCTACGGCATGGTGGCGTCCCGCTACCTGGCGGGCGGCGCCGGGGCCCTGGTGCTGAGCCGGGTCACCGGCGAGGCCTGGCCCGGCCGGCGGGACCTGCCCCACCTCATGCTCCAGGGCCTGCTGCTCCTGACCCTGTCCAACGCCCTGGTGACCTGGGCCGAAGGGTACGTGAGCAGCGGCGCCACGGCCATCCTGTGTTCCACCTCGCCCCTGTTCTACGCGGTGCTGGGCCGGGAGCGCCTGGGGGCGAGGGGCTGGGGCGGGATGTTCCTGGGCCTGGCGGGGGTGGGGGTGCTGGTGCTCTCCCGTCCGGGGGCCCACAGCCTGGACCTGTGGGGCGCCCTGGCCCTGCTCCTGGCCACCCTCTTCTGGACCTACGGGACCCTGCACGGGCGCCGCCACGTGCGGGGCGGCGGGCTGATGGGCCAGGTGGGCATCCAGATGCTCACCGGCGGATTCCTGGGCCTGCTGCTGGCGCCGCTCACCGGCGGGGTGCTGCACGCCCCCCTCACCTGGAAGGCAGGGCTGGCGGTGGGCTACCTGGCCATCTTCGGCTCCCTGCTGGGCTACAGCGCCTTCGTGTACATCTCCCGGGCCTGGCCGCCGTCCCGCATGAGCACCTACGTGTACATCAACCCGGTGGTGGCGGTGCTCCTGGGGTGCGCCGCCCTGAGGGAGCCCTTCAACCTGGGCATGGCCGCCGGCATGGCGGTCATCCTGGCGGGGGTGTGGCTGCTCCAGGCCCGGAGGCCGGCGTCCCGGCCCCAGGCCTGCGCGTGCGCGGAGTGATCAGGACTGGGGGATGGCCTGGCTGAAGCGCTCGCCCAGCTGCGCCTTGAGCTCCGAACTGATGGTCTGGCCCATCCCCTTGGCCGGGAAGAAGTCCGTGGTCGCCTTGCGGGAATCCAGGACCTCCAGGGTGTCCGGGTTGAGGTAGGTGGCCACCGCCTCCAGCTGGATCTGGTACTTCAGGCCCAGCAGGTTGGTCTTGGAGTTGCAGTTCAGGGTCACCACCACCATGGCTCCCGGGTGCACCCGGTTGGCCATCTGCCGGTTCAGGGCCAGGTCGTTCCCGTCGCCGTGGGTGCTGTAGTCGCGCTGCACCTTCAGGTCCGGAGGAAGGCGCGCCTCCAGGGCCTTGAGCAGGAAATCGAAGTCCTCGATGCGGGCCTTGAAGCGGGCCAGGCCGCCCCTCTCGTAGATGACCCCGTTGATCCTGTCCTCCCGCAGGGCCAGCAGGGCCACGCTCTGTGCGGCCGGCGCCGGGGTCGCGGCGGGCGTCAGGGTGGAGGGTGCCGGGACCAGGGCTGCCGCGGGCGGGGTGGGTGGAACGGCGGGTGCGGGCATTGCGGGTGGGGTGGCGGGTGCGGGGGCTGGCGCGGGCGGGGCCGGTGGAACGGCGGGTGCGGGCTTTGCGGGTGGGGTGACGGGTGCGGGTGCCGGGGCTGCCGCGGGCGTTGCGGGCGGGACGGCGGGCGCAGGCGCCGGGACGGCCACGGCCGGCGCGGGCACGGCGACGGGCAGCGCCGGGGCCGGGGGCGCCGGCGCGGCCGCGGGGGCCAAGGCTGCCGCCGGGGCCGGGACCGGGGCGAACTGGGCCGGGGGCGTCGCCTTGGCCGCCAGTTGCCGGGAGAGGGTGGCCACCACGCTGCCCAGGCTGGATCCCTCGGCGGTCTCCAGGTAGTAGTGGACCGCCTTCCCGTTCTCCGTGTCCACCAGGCGCAGGGTCACCGTCATGGTGACGGTGCCCTTGGCCAGGTTGGCCTCGGGCAGGTAGGACCCCACCAGGACGTAACGGGCGCCCACCCGCTTGCCCAGGGCCGGCACGGCCGCGGGATCCACCGCCTCCGTCCCCTGGCCGCGGAATTCCGGCAGCGCCGCCGCCACCTGGCCCGGCTCCACCAGGCTGAAGCCCCCTCCGCTGAACGCCGTGGCCACGCACAGGTTCATGGTCTGGGTCAGGTCGCCCAGGTTCTTCTGGCCGTCCTCCTTCAGGGGCACGATGGCCAGGACCGGGGCGGTCTGGGCCGGGAGCGGGGCGCCGGCGCCCGTCCCCAGGGCCAGGAGCATCAGGACTGCAGTGGTCGGCCTTCGCATCAAACTCTCCCCGGGGCTGGTTTCCGACATGGCTGTTGCATCCAATATACCTGAACCCCGGGGCCGCCCCGCGATCCCTCAGGCCGGCGGCTGATCTTCCCCGCCCGCCGCGTCCTCCACCGGCTCCACGTCCAGCACCGGTGCCTCCCCGGCGACGCCCAGCCTGGGCAGGCCGCTCACCTCCGCGTGGATGGGCGCGGGGCCCTGCAGCCCGGCCAGGCGGCCCTTGCGCCTGGGGGCGGGGCGGATGCCCAGGTCCCGCAGTTTGGCCCCGGTGGCCAGGACCCGGGACTCCAGGGAGCCGGCGAAGCGGTTGAAGGCCTCCACGCTGGCCACCAGGGCCTTGCGCAGGGCGTCCGTGTGCTCGGCCATCACCAGCACCCGCTCCATCAGCTCCGTGCCCAGGTGCTGGATCGCCTCGGCGTTGGCCTGGATCCGCTCCTGGGCCCAGCCGTAGGCGGCGGCCTTGAGCAGGGCCACCAGGGTGGTGGGCGAGGCCAGGATGACGTTCTGGCGCAGGGCGTCCTCCAGCAGGTGGCGGTCCCGCTCCAGGGCGGTGCTGAACAGGGCCTCCAGGGGCAGGAACAGCACCACGAAGTCCGGGGATTCGGCCAGGCCGTCGAAGTAGCGCTTGTCCCCCAGGCTGCGCACCTGGGCCCGCACCTGGTCCGCCACCGCGTCCAGGCGCTCCTCCCGGGCCGCCCCCTCCGCCTCCTGGGCCTCCAGGTACGCCTGGATGGGCGCCTTGGCGTCCACCGCCAGGCGCTTGCCGTTGGGCAGGTTCACCAGCAGGTCCGGGCGCCGCCGGGCGTCCGCCACCGCCAGGGCGTCCTGGAGCTCGAAGTCCACGTGCTCCTGCATGCCGGCGTACTCCACCACGTTGCGCAGCTGGATCTCCCCCCACTGGCCCCGCACCTCCGGGCGGCGCAGGGCGCTGGCCAGGCGGGCGGTCTCGTCCTGGAGGCCCTGGTGGGCCTGGGCCAGAGTGGCCATCTGGGTGCCCAGGGCGGCCTCGGCGGCCGAACGCTCCCGGCGCAGGGACTGGACCTGGTCCTGCATGGCGCCCAGGGCGGTGCGCACCGGGGCCAGCAGGTGCTCGATGGACTCCTGGCGGGCCTGCAGGTCCCGGGCCGCCTGGGCCTGGGACCCCTGCAGCTGGGTGCGCGCCAGCTGCAGGAAGGCCTCGTTGTTGGCCCGGAGGGCCTCGGCCGAGAGGGCCTTGAAGGCCTCCCCCAGCCGGGCCTGGGCCGCCTGGGCCGCCTCCAGGCGGGCCGCGGAAGTCTGTTCCAGGCCCTCCAGGCGGGAGGCCAGGGACGCGGCCAGTTCCCCCTTGGCCCGCAGCTCCGCGCGCCCGTGGGCCAGCTCCCGGTCCCGGTTCTCCAGGTCCTGGCGCAGCCGGTCCCGCTCGGCGCCGGCGGCCGCCAGCAGCGCCTGGGCCGCCGCCAGGCGCTGCTCGGCCTCGGCCTTGGCCTGGGCCCGGGCCAGCTCCCGCCGGCTGCGGGACAGGGCCAGGGCGGCCAGGTAGCCGAGGGCGAGCCCGGCGCAGGCGATGAGCAGGAGGGTCCAGGCCATGGGGGCTCCGGAGGTCGGGGTGCTGGACCTATCCTAACGTCAAGGCACCAGCACCGCCGCCCCCTCGAACCGCCCGGCCCGCAGGTCGGCCAGGGCCTCGTTGGCCTGGGCCAGGGCGTAGCGGGTGGTCTGGGTGCGCAGGCCCACCCGCGGCGCCAGGGCCAGGAACTCCAGCCCGTCCTTGCGGGTGAGGTTGGCCACCGAGAGCACCTGGCGCTCCTCCCACAGCAGCCGGTACGGGAAGCTGGGCAGGTCGGTCATGTGGATGCCCGCGCACACCACCCGCCCGCCCTTGCGCACCGCCGCCAGAGCCAGGGGCACCAGGGCCCCCACCGCCGCGAAGATGATGGCCGCGTCCAGCTGTTCCGGGGGCGGCTGGTCGGAATCCCCGGCCCAGACCGCCCCCAGGCCGCGGGCGAAGGCCTGGGTGGCGGTGTCCCCGGGGCGGGTGAAGGCGTACACCGAGCGCCCCTGCCAGGCCGCCACCTGGGCCACGATGTGGGCCGAGGCGCCGAACCCGTAGAGTCCCAGGCGCTTGGCCGTCCCGGCGAAGGCGAGGGAACGCCAGCCGATCAGGCCGGCGCAGAGGAGGGGCGCCAGGGCCACGTCCTCCCCCGCCTCCCCCAGGGGGAAGGCGTAGCGGGCGTCGGCCACCGCCGCGGTGGCGAAGCCCCCGTCCCGGGTGTAGCCGGTGAACACCGGGTGGTCGCACAGGTTCTCCCGCCCCTCCAGGCAGGCTGGACAGGCCCCGCAGGTGTGCCCCACCCAGGGGATGCCCACCCGCTCCCCCAGATCCAGCCCCGCCACGGCCGGGCCCAGGGCGTCGACGCGTCCCACGATCTCGTGGCCCGGAATGATGGGCAGCCGGGGGTCGGGCAGGTCGCCGTCCACCACGTGCAGGTCGGTGCGGCACACGGCGCAGGCGGCCACTCGCACCCGGATCTCTCCGGGGCCCGGCTGGGGATCGGCCCGCTCCGTCAGGACCAGGGGCGTCCGCAACCGGTTCAGGACCATGGCCCGCATGGCATCCTCCCGGACCAGTTTGGCGCCGTCGGCGGGTGCCGGGACGGGAAACTCGGTCCGCGGGCCAGTCAGGCCTCGTCGGCGCTGGGGCCGTACAGGGCCGGGACCGGCAGGTCCAGGAGGCGCAGGTAGACGGTCAGCTGGGCCCGGTGGTGGATCATGTGGTTCATGATGAAGCCCCGGAACACGCCCGCCCGGGGCAGGGACAGGACCACCTTGCCCTGGGCCCGGCCGGTCCAGACGGTCGTCAGGTCCGCGTCCGAGGCGGCGGCCAGGGCGGCCCGGGCCTCCCGGACCCCCCGGTCGAACTGCTCCAGAAGGCTCTCGACGGTGGTGGCGGGCAGGGGCAGGCGCGCCGCCGTGGCCGGGTCCATGAAGTCCAGTTCGGTGGTCTGCAGGGCGGTGACCAGCCAATGGGGGACGCCGGCCAGGTGGTTGGCCAGTTTGCCCAGGGTGAAGGACCTGGGGTGGGGCTGGAAGCCGAACTGGGCGGTGGGGACCCGCTCCAGGGTCCGTCGGCACCCGGCCATTTCGAAATCGAACTCGGGGAGGAGGGTGGGGGCGATGGCCATGGTTGCTCCTGGCAAGGCCCTAAAGGATACTGCGCTACCATGCCTCCAGCGGAGCCGGCAGCGGCGCCGCCCTCCGGAACCGGAACGCCCCATGCCCCAGACCAGCAGCCGCCTCAATGGCTTCACCGAATCGGTCATCCGGCGCATGACCCGGGTGTCCAACCGGTGCGGGGCGGTGAACCTGTCCCAGGGCTTCCCGGACTTCGACCCGCCCCAGGCGCTGGTGCGGGCGGCGGAGCGCTGCGCCCGGGAGGGGCCGCACCAGTACGCCCTCACCTGGGGCGCCGCCAGCTTCCGGGCCGCCCTGGCCCGCAAGCAGTCCCGGTTCACCGGCCTGGCCATCGACCCGGACGCCCACATCGTGGTCACCTGCGGCAGCACCGAGGCCATGATGGTGGCCATGATGACCGCCTGCGACCCCGGTGAGCGGGTGATCGTGTTCTCGCCCTTCTACGAGAACTACCTGGCCGACGCCATCCTCTCCGGCGCCGAGCCCATCCACGTGACCCTGCGCCCTCCGGACTTCGCCTTCGACCCGGCGGAGCTGGAGCGCGCCTTCCAGCGCAAGCCCAAGGCCCTCATCCTGTGCAACCCGGCCAACCCTTCGGGCAAGGTGTTCACCCGGGAGGAGCTGGAGCTGGTGGCCCGGCTCGCCCAGGAGCACGACACCTTCGTGATCACCGACGAGGTGTACGAGCACATCCTGTTCGCCCCCCACCGGCACACCTACCTGTCGGCCCTGCCGGGCATGTTCGAGCGCACCCTCTCCTGCAGCTCCCTCTCCAAGACCTACTCCATCACCGGGTGGCGCCTGGGCTACCTGATCGCCCCGGAGCCTGTGGTGCAGGCCGCCCGCAAGGTCCACGACTTCCTCACCGTGGGCGCCCCGGCGCCCCTGCAGGAGGCGGCGGTCACGGCACTGGACTTCCCGGACAGCTACTACCAGGAACTCCAGGACCTGTACGAGGACAAGCGGACCTGTTTCCTGGGCTGGCTGGACCGGGCCGGGCTGCGCTACACCCGGCCCCAGGGCGCCTACTACGTCCTGGTGGACATCGGCGAATTCGGCTGGGAGGACGACGTGGCCTTCGCCGAGTGGCTGGCCCAGGAGGTGGGGGTGGCCGGAGTCCCGGGTTCCAGCTTCTTCCACGAGCCGGTGCGGCACCTGATCCGGTTCCACTTCGCCAAGCGCCGGGAGACCCTGGAAACCGCCGGCGAGCGGCTGCTGACGTTGCGCGAGAAGGCCAGCCGGCGCTGAACGCGCCGGCCTCCAGAAGGGAGCCCGTCCATGTCCACCCGTCCTCTCCGCCTCAAGGACATCCCCGGCATCGGTGTCGACCAGATGGGGAACGCCGCCGACGCCATGGCCGACCCGTCCATCCTGCGCCTGGAGAACCTGGACACGGACCTGCGCCCCTGGTCCGGCGCCCTGGAGGCCACCCGCCGCGCCATCGACGAGGACGCGGCCAACAGCTACCTGCCGTTCCTGGGCCGGGACCGCCTGCGCCAGGCCGCCACGGCCCACGTCTCGCACCAGAGCGGCGTGGCCTACGACTGGCGCCGCTGCTGCGCCATCACCGCCGGCGGCCTCAGCGGCATCCTCGACGTCCTCCTGGCGACCCTGGATCCCGGGGACGGAGTGGTGCTCACCGACCCCATCTACGCCGGCCTCCTGAACCGCGTGCGCCTGGCCGGAGCCGTGCCCAGCCTGTGCCGCCTGATCCCGGGCCCGGAGGGCTGGCGCCTGGACCTGGAGTCCTTCCGGGCGGCGGCCGCCGCGCCGGGGGTCAAGGCGGTGCTGATGATGAGCCCTTCCATGCCCACGGGCTGCGTGCTCACCGGGGAGGAGTGGGCCGCGGTGGCGGAGGTCTGCGTCCAGCGCGGCCTTCTGATGATCTACGACGCGGCCATGGAGCGCATCCTCTTCGACGGGCGGAGCGTCCTCCACCCCGCTTCGTTGGCGGGCATGGCGGAGCGCACCGTCACCATCGGGTCGGCGTCCAAGGAGTTGCGGATGATCGGCTGGCGCGTGGGCTGGGTGGTGGGCCCGGAAGCGGCCCTGGCCGACGTGGGGCTCGTGAGCATGGCCAACGTGGTCTGCCAGGTGGGCATCGCCATGCCCGGGGTTGCCGCGGCCCTGGAGGCGCCGGCGGCCGACGTGGCGCACGCGGTGGCCGAGTGGGAGCGCAGGCGGGACGTGGTGCTGGCCGAACTCGCCGGCCTGCCGGTGATCCCGCCCCACGGAGGCTGGTCCCTCCTGATGGACTGCGGGCCCCTGGGCCTCACCGGCGCGGAGGCCTCCGAGCGCCTCCTGAAGGACGCCCGCGTCGCCGCGACCGCCATGTCCGGCTGGGGCAGTCCGGATACCGCCCGCTACCTGCGCTTCGTCTACGCCAACGAGCCCTGCGGGCGGCTGGCGGGCATGGGCGAACGGGTCCGCATGGCCCTGGGGCGGTGAGGGGACCCGTTTTGGGTAGGCTCCAAAGCATTGATTTGGGTAGAGTACAAGCATGTCCGAGGCAGCTTCCTCCTCCCGACCCCTCATCCTGGTCACCGGCGCCGCCCGGGGCATCGGCAAGGCCATCGCCGAACGCCTGGCGGGCCGGGGCTGCCGGCTGGCCCTGCACGCGCGCCAGAACCTGGCCGCCGCCCAGGCGCTGGCCCAAAGCCTGCCCGGCGGCGGCCACCGGGCCTTCGGCGCCGACCTGGCCCTGCCCCAGGAAGTGGCGCTCCTGTGGGACCAGGTGACCCGGGCCATGGGCCCGGTGTCGGTGGTGGTGAACAACGCCGCCCTCTACGAATACCACCCCATCCTGGGCACCAGCTACGCCGAGTGGGAAGGCGCCTGGCACCGCACCCTGGAGGCCGACCTGCTGGGGCCGGTCCGGCTCAGCCACCTGGCCGCCAACGCCATGGCCGCCGCCGGCGGCGGCCGGGTGGTGAGCATCTCCAGCCGCGGCGCCTTCCGGGGCGAGCCCGAAGCGCCCGCCTACGCCGCCGCCAAGGCCGGCCTCAACGCCATGAGCCAGTCCCTGGCCTGGGCCCTGGCGGCCCAGGGGGTGTATTTCTTCGTGGTGGCCCCGGGCTGGGTGCGCACGGACATGGCCGCCGAGCACCTGGCCGGCCCCAGGGGCCCCGCCATCCTGGCCCAGCACCCCCTGGGCCGGGTGGCCAACCCCGATGAAGTGGCGGTCGCCGCAGCGTTCTGCGCCCTGGACGCCCCCGCGGCCATGACCGGCAGCATCCTGGACGTGAACGGCGCGTCGTACCTGCGCACCTGAGGGGCTACTCTTCCGTCTGCCGGGTCGGCAGCAGGGCGTTGAAGGCGGAGGAGACCTGGTGCTCCAGGCGGTGGTTCAGCTCCGACGCTTCCATGGGGCGGCCGGTGAAGTAGCCCTGGAACCCGTAGCAGCCCATGGCCCGGAGGGCCTCTTTCTGCTCGGCGTTCTCCACCCCTTCGGCCACCACCCGCATGTCCATGTTCAGGCCCAGGTTCACGATGGTCTGCACGATGGGCTTGGAGGAGAGCACCCCCGGCTGGCTGGGGAACATGGCCCGCGTGAAGGCCTGGTCGATCTTCAGGGTGTCGATGGGCAGGCGCTGCAGGTAGCTCAGGGAGGAGTAGCCGGTGCCGAAGTCGTCGATGCCGAACTGCACCCCCAGGGTCTTCAGGTCCTTGATGACCGCGTGGCTGGTGCGGGCGTTCTTGAGCAGGGTGCTCTCGGTGATCTCCAGCTCCAGGCAGGAGGGGGCCAGGCGCGACTCCCGCAGGGCCCGGGCCACCGTGTCCACCCACCGGGGATGGGTCAGCTGGATGGGGGAGACGTTCACCGCCAGCTTCAGGGGCCGGGGGCTCATGGCCTGCCACAGGGCCGCCTGGCGGCAGGCGGTGCTCAGGATCCACTCGCCCATGCTGTGGATGAGCAGGTTCTCCTCGGCCAGGGGCACGAACTTGGAGGGAGGCACCACCCCCAGCACCGGATGCTCCCAGCGCAGCAGGGCCTCGGCGCCGAAGATGGTGCCGTCGGCGGTGACCTGGGGCTGGTAGACGATCTGCATCTCCTGCTTGAGCACCGCCTCCTGCAGGTAGACCTCCATCTGCTGGCGCTCGAAGCTGGCCTCGCTGAGGGTCAAGGTGTTGGCCTGGATGCTGTTGCCGCCGCTGTTCTTGGCCCGGCCGGCGGCGTTCTCGGCCTCCTTCTGCAGGGTGGGGGCGTCGTCCCCGTCCTGGGGCGAGGCGCTGATGCCGATGCTGGCGGTGACCCGCAGCTCCCGGGACCCCAGGCGGAAGGGGATGCGGATGGCGTCCAGCAGGGACTGGGCCGTGCGCAGGGGCTCCAGCTCCTCCATCACCTCCGGCAGCAGCACCGCGAACTGGTCCGAGGCCACCCGGGCCAGGGTGTCCCCGGGCCCCAGCAGCACCGCCATGCGCCGGGTGAGCTGCAGGCACAGCTCGTCCGCCTCGGCGAAGCCCAGGATCTGGTTCACCGCCTTGAACCGGTCCAGCTCGATGAACAGGATGGCCACCTTGTTGCCCTGGCGGCGGGCCCGGATGATGGCCTGGCCCGTGCGGTCGGCCAGGCGGATGCGGTTGGGCAGCCCGGTGAGCGGGTCCTGGTCCCGCAGCAGTTCCACCTGCGCCCTCAGCAGGTTCACCTCCGCCCGGGCCTTGGTCAGCTCTTCCAGCAGGTCCAGGGCCTGCATCTGGTGGGGGTTCTCATCCGGCTGGGTGGGGGCGGTGGCCACGCCTGGGGCTCCTTGGACGACCGGGGTCGGTAAATTCATTCATAGTCTCCCCTGTCCCAGACCTCAATGGGAAACAAATCTTGAGATCGCCAATGCGCGACGAGAACAAATAAAGTCCAGTCGAGGGGCGGGACTATCCGCCTGCGGCGGACCGCTCCGAACGCATGCGTGCTCCGCTTGCCCTACCGGCGCGCCAGGGGTGATTCAAACCCCTCCGCACAAAGGAAGGCCCCCTTGCGGGGGCCGCCTGATGGCTCCGGCGGAGGGATTTGAACCCCCGACCCATCGGTTAACAGCCGATTGCTCTGCCACTGAGCTACGCCGGATCGCGTGAAGCTCCATTCTAACGGAATGCTGGACCGGTTCAAGGGCCGGGTTCAGGACTTCTGCAATTCCATGAGGATCTGCCGGGCGCAGGCCTTGAGGCTGTCCAGGACGCCGAAGCCCCGGGAAGCCACGGCCTCGATCACGGGCTCATTGCGGAATTGCAGCATGGCTTCCAACTCCCCCTGGGACGCGGCGGTGGGCATGTCCCGCTTGTTCAGCTGCAGGACGTAGGGGATGGTGCGGATGTCGAAGCCGTTGTCCCGGAGGTTCGTGGCCAGGTTGGCGATGGACTCGACGTTGGCCTCCATGCGGGGGCGCTGGCTGTCCGCCACGAAGATCACCCCGTCGCAGCCCCTCAGGATGAGCTTTCGGGACGCGTCGTAGAACACCTGCCCGGGCACGGTGTACAGGTGGAAGCGCACCTTGAAGCCCTTGATGGTCCCCATGTCCAGGGGCAGGAAATCGAAGAACAGGGTGCGGTCCGTCTCGGTGGCCAGGCTCACCAGCTTGCCCCGCTTCCCCGGGTTGGCCTGGGTGTAGATCCACTGGAGATTGGTGGTCTTGCCGCACAGGCCCGGGCCATAGTAGACGATCTTGCAGTTGATTTCGTGCGACGCGTAGTTGATGAAGGTCATGGGCTCGTTTCCGCAGGTCTGAACACTTCAGTCGCCGAACAGCCGGTCGATGTCCTCATCCGTGATCTCCGAGAACGGGCTTTCGAACCGGGCCGATTCAGGGACCTGGGCCTCGGCCCGGGTCTCCACCCGTTCGAAGATCTCCAGCAATTCCCGGCTGGCCTTCTTCACCCGCAACCGCACCAGGGCCAGGCTGGAATTCTGGTCGAAGATGACCACCAGGATCCCCCGCTTCCCCACGATCGATATGTGTAAATTATCTTTTTCTCCTTCATGGAACAGCAGGCTGAATTCCTTCTCCCCGATGAGCTTGGCCAGCCCGTCGGTAGCCGCCACATTGCCGGCCGTGAGGGAGGCCAGGCTGGTGGCGTCGATGCTGCGCACGTCCCCGGCGGCGGCGATCTGAGTTCCGTTCTTGTCCACCAGGAAGACCACCTTGCAGGCCGAGTCCCGCTGCAGCCGGCCGATGATCTCCTGCAGCTGCCCGAACTCTTCCTCGAACATGACGAGATCCATCTTCGTCACAAATACCTCCGGCCGGATTACATATCCACGAGGATACCGCACTTGGCCATGGACCAGCCGTTCCGGTCCCGGCCCCGGGCCTAAGGTCCACCCCTCCTCCCCCCTGCCGGGCCCGCCCAGCCCTTGGCCTAAGCCCGCCCTCGTGCTAGGCTTTGGGTTCCCTGCCCAGGGGAACCTGCCCAACCCGTGGAGAGTTGTCCGAGTGGTTGAAGGAGCACGACTGGAAATCGTGTAATGGTCAAAAGCCATTCGGGGGTTCGAATCCCCCACTCTCCGCCAGCAAGCCCTGAAACCCATTAGGTTTCGGGGCTTTTTCTTGGGAGTTGTTACCTCAATTGCCTGGGCACGGAGAGGTCGAGTCGACCATGTTCCAGATCGTGTATAGGATACGGTCCTACATCAGCTACAACGTGATTATTGAAAGGACCATCCTTTTCCTGGGCTACCACCGGCCGAGAACGCAAGACGAGGGCACTCTTTCAGGACGTTCAGCGGTCACAAAGTGGGCCCCAGGGTTTCGCACGGCCTGGTTTCACGACCTGACCCCAGGCCGTTTGAGGCCCATGAATTCCCTATCCGCCGATCAGGAGCACAACTCCCACGAATGGAGCCAAGCCCCTGAAGGGAACTCGACTTCGATAAATGGCACCTAAGGTCGAAAGGTGCGACGAAGGGTGTTAATTAATAATGCAATTCCCAAAAATAGCCACGCGTGGCCACGGCGTGGGACCGGCCGAAGGGCAGCCTTCCCTTTGGCGTTGATGTTCCTGGCCGGCCATCTGGGGGCCATGCCGGGCGGCCACGGCGAGGCCAGGGCGGGGGAACAGGCCAAACGGCAGCGCCAGGAAAACGTGCCCCCCAGGCTCAACACCCTGCCGCCGGAATTGCTGCTCACCGGCATCGCACCGTTCCTGTCGCAGCAGGATGCCGCGGCCCTCGCCTGCAGCTTTCGGGCGGCGCGGGCCGTGACCGGCGAGAGATTCCGCTCGATGAAGCATCTGGACCTGCGAAGCGTCCAGGATCCTGCTGGCTTGGCCGGGCAGCTGCTCCAGCAGGAAGCTTTCATCGAGAGCCTGGATTTGTCTGGGTGCGCCTGGTTGGACGCGAGCTGGGCGGAGAGCGTGCTACCGCGTTTGCGGGGCCTGAAGACCCTGGACCTCTCCCGATGCCCGCAGGTCACGGACCGGGTCCTTCGCCACCTGCCCCCGGGCTTGAAGAGCCTCGACCTTTCCTGGTGCCCCCAGGTCAGCGATGACGGCATGGTCCACGTCAACAACCTGGAGTTGGATGCCCTGATGCTGGATGGCTGCGGGATCTCCAACCGCGGCCTCCAACTCCTTTCCCGACAGCATCTGCGCGAACTGGCCCTCGTGGACCCGAGCGCGTGCGGATGGCGTATGCATTTTGATCGGCAGGGCCTGGACGCTCTCCACGCCGACCGTCTTGAGCGGTTGGTCCTGACCCTGGGCAACCAGAGTACCGGTGGGGACCGCGGATCTGCACAGGCTCCTGGGCGGGGCCAGGAACCTGCAGTACCTGGAGATCCAGGGTGGGGCGACGGCGATCACCGGCACGCTGCTGGGCGATCTGCGGGGAAAGCCCCTGCGGCGGCTGCACCTTGCGGAAGGCAGAATCCATGATGACCACCTGGTGCAGCTTACGGATATGCCTCTCACGCACCTGAGCCTTGTGGGCCAGCCCCTGACCGGGGAGGGCCTGCGGCACGTGTCTGCCGCGTCCTTGGAAACCTTGGTTCTCCGCCAGTGCCCCAACCTCGCCGATGCGACCCTCGGTCCGGCCCTGGCCGGCCTGAGCGCTCTGAAGTCGCTGAGCCTCCCGAAAGGGTCCGGCCAGGTGACCGGCGAGTTGCTGGCCCAGCTGTCCCTGGCGCCCCTGGGGGAGCTGGACTTCAGCGGCTGCACCACGCTCACCGATGGCCAGCTGGCGCGCCTCAAGGACTTGCCTTTGCGCAGCCTGAAGCTGGATTCCGAGCACCTTTCAGATGCCGGGCTGGTGGCCGCCTTGGCGCCAATGCCCCTGGAGAACCTGGCGATCGGCACCGCCAAGGGGCTGACCGGCGCGGCTTTCGCGGTGCTGAAGGACAAGCCGCTGGCCCGCCTCGCGCTGTCCGGATGCGGGAACTTGACGGATGGGGCTCTGGCCCACCTGGCCGCCATGCCCTCCCTCAAGAGGCTACAGCTCTGGAATTGCAGCAGCCTCACCGATGCCGGGCTGCCGTCTCTGGCCGGCCTGCAGCTGACAGCCCTCGCACTGACCGGCAGCCGCCTGATAACCGACGAGGGGCTGACCCACCTGGTGAGGCTGCCCCTGGAGGAGCTGGACCTGGACAGAAGCGGGGTCTCCTGCCAGGCGATGGCGCTCCTGCAACTGCAGGCCGCGCGGAAACGCCTGGCGGGGCTTTCGCCGGTCGCCCCACCGTCCCCCTCCATGGCGGACCCGATGGTGGCCAGCCAGCGGGTGACCGGCGCACGGATTTGTCTGGACGCCATGGAACCCGCGCCGGGGGACGTGATCCCCGCCCCGGAGTTCGAGGGCACGGGGAGGTTCAGGATTCCGTTCCACGCGGGTGCAGGGGTTGAGGCTGTCAGGGCGCATCCCCCAGACCTCGATCGCCAGGGTCAGCATGGCCGAGAGGGTGGCCATGGCCCGGTTGGCGGCGATGGGGAAGGGAATCGCGTAATGCCATACCTGGACCTGGTTGGTGGTCAATTCCCGCACGGCGAACCGACCCAGCTTCGGGAGAATGTTCACGTCCAGGGCGCTTCCGTAGCTCTGCTGGGTGCTGTCGCCCAGCATGGGCATGACCTCCTGCCGGTACTTCCGGGCCTGCTTCTGGGCCCGGTTGAGTGGCAGGGCATCGAACTCCCCGAACTTGAGCCACTTTTTCTTGGAGGCGCGGCCGCCCATGCGGCAGACGAGCCACCATGGATTCGCCCCGGCGGGGGTGACCCGGAGGACCAGGCCGGCGGACTTGGGGTCGGAGTAGTTCTTTCGCTTGGTGGCCTTTCAAACCGGCCATGCAATCCGCAGCCTGGGCGTTCCCGGGACTGGCATTCTCAGGTAAGTACTGTCCGGTAGGCCTGTTGCTCGTGACTGGGATTGGTAGGGTAGCGCCATTCCAGTTGATGGGCCTTGACCATTGGGGAAAGCAAGCGAGCGCGGAGTCCGGCTGGATTACGATCCAGCAACTGGGACAGCTGCTGCAGGGTCAAGAACCGCCCTTCGCAAAGCTTGAGGATCATGACCTTGACCCTTTCAGGGTTGGCCCTGTTGGTGGACCTGATGGGTTCTGCCATCGCCCAGAGGTCGGCCTCGTTGGCAAGGGAACGTGAATCAGACTCCTCATTCTTGTGTGTGGAGCTCCCCTCTTTATGTGAGGGGGTCGCCCCCTTGTGTGAGGAGCTCACGCCCATGTGTGTGGAGCTCGGCGCCATGAGTTCGGACCTCGGGTCCATATGTAAGGAGGAGAAAAACGGCGAAAAGGCGCCATCCCTATTGGAGTCATCCAGGTGAAATTCGCCGGTGCCTGGGAATCGGTAGCTGGTTCCCCGACCTCGCTTGTCGGATTCAAGGAACCCCAATTCGACCAGGTTAGCGAGGAGTCGAGAAAGGTCATGGGGGTGCCGCTCGCATAGTTGGCTCAGGCGACCATGGGTCAAATATCCCTCCACTTCCACCGTTACCAGGGCAATCCGGGCAATCTCGTCCAGCCCCTGGAACCGCTGGCCGAACCGGTCCGAAACGGCGGCCACCGCAGCTTCCGGGAGCAGGCTCTCGGTCCGGAGCCGGACCAGGGTCTGTTCCTGGAGTTCCAGTTCTTCGGAGATCTCCGGTTGCCGCCAGTGCTGGGTGGACCAGTTCCGGAAGATGGTAGGAATCCCGGATCCAAGCTTGTCCCCCCGCCCGATGAGGAAGAACAGGTTCTGGAGGTTGCGGTTCCGGCAATCGCTCTCGCCGCCCAGGATGGCTTGTTCGATGGGGATCCGCATGCCTCCAGGATTCCGGAATCCAAACAGGCTGGGGCGCCGCACCACCAGGATCGAGCGCCGGCCGTTGTAATCGGCATGAATCAGGCAGTTGGCCAGGGCCTCACGGATGGCCTCATGCACGGGGGTCTCCTCTTGTCGCTCGTCTCCCTTGAGAAGGAATGGGACCTTGAGGTCCGCCGTCAGCTTCAGGTAGACCCTCCGGTAGAAGTCATAAAGGTTGCCCGACCAGAGGCCGTCGGTCACCAGACGGTCCAGGTACCTGGTCTCCCTTGGATTCGCAGGAAGTTCACGGTAGTCCAAGGCATAGTTCGGGAACTCCTCCTGGATGGAGCGGTAGCGGCCGAACATCAGGAGTCCGGCCACCGTGAGCCCCTCAATTCCACGCTCCCTGTCCCGCGCCCACCCGCCGATGCTCTGGAGAAATTCCTGGTTGGGCTGCAGGGCGAAAACATGGTTAGGCTTCCGGTGCTGGAAGGCCGTGCGATAGGCGGTGAACGTCTCCATGTCGAGATCGTCCATGACAAAGTGCTCAAGAACCCGGCTATCCCTGCTGCCTTCCGGTTGTTCGGCCAGCATTCTTCGCACGTCTTCCTCAGGGCATTGGTGATCCCCTTCATGGAACCGCTTGTAGGTGCCCGTGAGCGGGTTGCCATGGATGAAGACCGGGCGCTGCCGCCGCGGGGCACGGGGGACCTCAATCCGAAGCACCTTTTTCCCCGCCAAAGTCTGGATCCGCACATGAGGTTCCTGCAGGAGGTTGGCGCTCACCTTGGTCGGGTCGCCGAGCAGAGGCCAGAGGTCTCGGACGATGCGTTCCGGATCGGGCAACCCGACCACCTCGAAGGTGCCCCGGCTGGGTTCCTTCACCCCGAGGATGACCACGCCCCCCTGGGTGTTTGCGAAGGCTGAGTAGGTGCGCCAGAAATCCTTGGGCAATTCCCCACGGCCATGGGCTCCCAGGCCGGCCTTGACCTCGAAATCAAAGCCTTCAGCCAATTCGATCAGGTGTTCGTCTATTGCGGCCATGGGTCATCCTAGCGGGAGTATAGCCAATGGCCCTCAGCACGCGGGCGAGAACCTGGCGAATCATCGCTCTCGCTTCTTCCGGCTCGAGACATCGCCTGAGAGGGCCCTCGCGATGGGCGCCGCCACCTTGGCGGCCGCCTCCTGAGTCTTTCTGGCCCGGGTATAGTGCTTCAATGTGGTCCGGATATCCTTGTGGCCCAGGATGGCTGCACCGGTCTTGGGCCCGAGACCCTGAGCCTCGGCCTCGCTGGCTGCCAGCGACCGGAGGTCGTGGATGTTCAGGTCCTCCACTCCGGCTCGGGTGCATACCTTCGCCCAGACCTTGTAGAGCCCGTCCCGGCTCAGGGGCCGGTTCCGGACCCGGCCGGGAAGTGATGAGGGTTATCGCCGTCCCGGGGCAGCTTGCGCAGGACCGGCGCAGCCGGAGGGGGGATCTCAAGGCGCTTGTCGCCGGCTTTCTTCTTGCCCTTATGCTCCTTGATGGTGGCGTATCCGTCGTCCAGGTACGTCCCCCGGTCCCGGCGCAGCTCCAGGATTTCGGAAACACGGCCCCAGCAGAGGGCGGCGACTCGTATGGCGGCGATGGGGAAAGGGATCGCGTCATGCCAGACCTGGACTTGATTGGTGGTCAGTTCCCGGATGGTGAACCTGCCCAGCTTCGGGAGGATGTACATGTCCAGGGCGCTCCCGTAGCTTTGCTGGGTGCTGTCGCCCAGCTTGGGTAGGACCTCCTGTCGGGTACTTCTTGGCCAGGCTGGCGACAGTCTCCCCTTCCGTGGTCTCCTCCTTGATCTTCTTGGCAGGGTCCACCCCGATATCCACCTGACCGCGGAAGATCCGGGCCTGCTTCTGGGCCCGGTTAAGGGGCAGGGCGTCGAATTCTCCGATCTTGAGCCACTTCTTCTTGGAGGACCGGCCTCCCATGCGGTAAACGAACCACCAGGACTTCGCTCCGGTCGGGGTGATCCGGAGGACTAGGCCGGCGGTCTTGGGGTCTGAGTAGTTCTTCCGTACAGGCTGGGGCTCGATCTTCTCGAGCTCTTCTTGAGTGAATCTCATTCTGAAAAGGCCTCAGTAAAAGCGCCCAGCATATCACCTCTGGGCTACCACCGGGCTACCACGAAGGCCGGAATCTAGGCGAAAAGGCCAGCAAAGGAACGGCACAAAATGCCTGAAGGACAAGGGAAACGCGGAATGGTGCGGACCGCTTGACGAACGCGGGCGCATGGCTGGAAATCGTGTAATGGTCAAAAGCCATTCGGGGGTTCGAATCCCCCCACTCTCCGCCAAAAGCACCCAGAAGCCCTTGAAATTCAAGGGTTTTTTGGGCTGTTTCCCTACCCATACTCCTACCCATACTTGGAAGGTCGCCCGATCGTAAATGGAAACTTGGGCATAGTGGTCTTCCCGTACCCTCCTGGTCGAAGCCTACGGGGGCATTTCCGCCTTCATCGCGCCGCTTCCAGTCCGGATTCTCCAGCAGCGTGACGAGGGCGTCCGGGGTCGGTTTCTCGCGTGCTTCGGGCACATCGCCTCCGGACTCGAAGGCCTGCCGGACCAGGGATTCGAGCCGGGGCGGGTCGTAGGCGGCATCGAGCTCGGCGGACGGCCTGGAATCAGGAAGAGCCATAGGCCTTGATGGATCACGACCTGTCTCTGGACCCAGCGCCTTGGACGAGCGCCAAGGGACCGCTTTGCCGGTGGAACGGGTGAATTTCCAGGCCCTTCCATGAACCCAAACGGGCCAACGGGGCATTTCTAGGCGACGGGTCGGCGCCAGCCCCGGAGCCTCCCCCTGTCCGGACGGAGTGAGGGCATGCGTCCGCATCCAGACTTACTTTCAGCGATCCTCCTTCCCTTCGACGGTCACCATGGCAGTCCGGGCCTGGGGGCATCGGGACTGGGCCGCCTTTCGGACGGCCTATCGACCGGGGGCCTTCTGCTCATCGCCACACTGCTGGCCATCCTGGCCTGGAGGGGAAAGGATCGAACGGCGAGGTGGGTGTTGGCCTTTTCGGGGGCCGCGGCCTTCCTCCTGGCTCTGTCGAACGCCCTGATGGCCATGGGCATCCCGAACCAGCGGTTCAGATTCCTGGCCGTCCTCGCTGGCCTCGCCTCGATCCTGCTCCTGCTGGCCAAGCTCCCGGGATGGATCCAGGTCCGCCCTGGTTCCGAGACCCTCGCCCTGGTGGAGGAGAAGGAGCAAGTCCTCGGCAGGTTGCGGGAAACCGAGACCCATCTGGGGATCCTGGTGGAAGAGGTGAAGGAATACGCCATCTTCCAGCTGGATGCCAAGGGGCGGGTGGCCAGCTGGAACCTGGGCGCCGAGCGGATCAAGGGATGGCGGACCGAGGAGATTCTGGGGCAGCCCAACGCCGTCCTCTACCCTGAGGAGGAGGTTCTGGCTGGAAAGCCGGAGCAGGATCTGGAACAGGCACGGGAGAAGGGGAGCCTCCACCAGGAGACCTGGCGCGTCCGCAAGGACGGGAGCCGCTTCATGGCCAGCGTGTTGCTCACGGCCCTCCACGATGACGGGGGCCAGGTGGCCGGCTTCATCACGGTCACCCGCGACATCACCGAGCACCTGGCGGCAGAACAACGCCAGCAGACCCTGGCCCGGGATCTGGAAGCGCAGGTGGCGGCCCGGACCACGGAACTTCAGGAGAGCGAGGCCCGCCTCCAGGGCTTCATCCGCCACGCCTCCGCGGCGATCGCTTTCAAAGGGTTGGACGGGCGCCTGCTGCTCGTCAACCGCCGGGCGGAGGCCCTGATCGGCATGTGCCAGGCCGCAACCCCCAGCGGCGAACTCCTGGAAACGTTTTCGCCGGAGGTCGCCGAACGGGCCCGCAAGCATGACGAACAGGTCATCACCACCCGGGAGGATACGCAGACAGAGGAAGAAATCCGCTACCCCAATGCCACCACCCGGACCTTCCTGGTCCAGAAATTCCCGCTCCTGGATGCCATTGGCCGCTGTTGGGGCATCGGGGTCATCGCCACCGACATCACCGAGCGCAAGCAGGTCGAGCAGGCTCACCTCCAGCACCAGAAGCTGGAATCCATCGGGTTGCTGGCCGGCGGCATCGCCCACGACTTCAACAACCTCCTGGGCGTCCTGAGCGGAAACCTCGAACTGGCGAGGATGGAACTGTGCAAGGATGGGCCCGCGGAGGCCCAGTTCCAGGCGATGGAGGCAGTGGTTTCCAGGGCCACAAACCTTGTTGCCCAGATCCTCGCCTACGCTGGCAAGGGCAAATTTCAGGTCCAGGTCCTGGACCTGAACCAGGAGGTGGAGGGGATGATCCGTCTTCTCCGAGCCTCCCTGTCCAGGAATGCGACCCTGCGCTGGGAACCGGCCCCTGGCCTCCCCACCATGATGGGCGACGTCGCGCAAATCCATCAGTTGATCATGAATCTCGTACTGAACGCTTCGGACGCCGTTGCCCCCCGCGGAGGCACCATCACCATCCGTACGGGTCTGGAGACCCTCAGCCAGGCCACCATCGACCGGCATTTCCTGGGGCAGGGCCTCAGCCTGGGCCTTCATTTGACCCTGGAGGTTGCCGATGATGGCGCCGGGATGGTGCCCGAGGTCCAGGAACGGATCTTCGATCCCTTCTTTACCACCAAGTTCACCGGCCGGGGGCTTGGGCTGGCGGCAGTCCAAGGCATCCTCAGAAGCCACCAGGGGGGCATCCTGGTGGACAGCAAGGAGGGCGCAGGCAGCACCTTCAAAGTCATCATCCCTGCTTTGGAGTCCCCCAAGAATGCAAGGGTCCCGGATTCCCCAATCCGGGAGGTCCTGTTCAACGAGTACCGGGGTTCGGGCACCGTCCTGGTGGTGGACGACGAGGACGCCCTTCGCGCGGTGGCCTGCGGCGCCCTATGCCGTCTCGGTTTCCAGGTCCTCCAGGCGCGGGATGGCCAGGAAGCGCTCCAGGTCTTCGAGGCGAACCGGGAACAAATCCGCCTCGTGCTGATGGACCTCACCATGCCGAGGATGGACGGCGAGGAGGCCTTCCGGGAACTGCGGCGCGCCGGTGCGCGGATGCCCATCATCCTGAGCAGCGGCTTCGGACCCGAGGAGGCGATGCAGCGGTTCAATGGCAAGGGCCTAGCCGGATTCCTGAAAAAGCCCTACCGCTTCCAGGCCCTGGCGGACGTAGTCCGGGAGGCTCTGGGTGAAGGCTGCGGCGAGCCGGGGCAGGCGTTTCCTCCCCAGAAGCCCATGCTCTGGATCCCCGAATTCACGACTGGCCATGCGGTCATTGACGCCCAGCATCAGGGACTCGTCGATGGTTACAATCATCTCCTGGCCACCATCCAGGACGCGGGAGACGGGGAGGGCGCACCGGAAGAAGCCCTCCATACCTTCATCGGCGCGACGGTGGCGCACTTCGGCGTCGAGGAGGGCCTCATGGCCGAGGCGGGCTATCCGAACACCATGGACCACAAGGCCGTCCACGCTCATCTGACGAACCAGATCCAGGATTTGGCGCTGGAGCTCCATCGGGGTCAGGTGGACCTCAGTCCGCCCATCCTCAATGTTCTTGAGGGCTGGTTGATGTGCCACATCCAGTTCGAGGACAGGCATCTCGTCCAGTACCTGATGACGAAAGGCCGCTGAGGTCGATCCATGGGGCTCGGCCTTTCACTTTTTCCGTGGAAGAACCCCGAGGAAGGCTTTTTCCTGAGTGTTCGGCGCGAACCGGTTGGTTTTGAAGTTAGCACCATCGTGGGAGCCGTACCTGCGTTGCCGCACCCTCTCCCAGGCGATCCCAGGTGCTATCACGATTGGTCAAGAATCGCCCGGCGCTGGAAAAAGATGCCGAAGCCCTGGCTCTTGGGGCCATCACCGCCGTGGATCCGGAGGCGGTGGCCGAAGAGGTTGGGTGGCAATTCGAAGGGATTGACCAGGACGACCTATGGGAGCATTCGGGCCACGATCGTTTCGGCGGCTACACGGAACCCTGGGACGCCGCCAGCGAGATCTGCGAGGAACGCCTCGCCCCGTTCCTGGAAAAGCTGGAACGCCTGCTGAGCATGGGCCTGATGCAACCCGCCCTGGACCAGGTCAAGGGAATGCTGCTCGGCCTGCACCGTATTCAGGGCCACCTACCTCTGGACGCCCAGGACTACCCAAGCGAGAGTGGAGCCTACGTTGTGCTGGAGTCCTGGGCGGTGAAGGGACCGGTCGGCGAAGACCAGGCCCTCCTGGGCTGGATCAAGGAGGCGCTTCCGGAGTGGGTCGGCCACCTGGAGAGCGTTTGGGGTCCTATCCGGGAACGTGCCATGAAGGCCCGGTAGGCCCTGCGGCATCCTGCAGCGGGCTATGGCTGTCCGGTTTCGGCTTACGCCTCGTCGGAAAGGTCCCGCAACGGCTGCAGCGTTGGGAAGCAACGGGCCTGTCCATCCTCCAGGTAGGATGAAAACGCATCAGACGGACGAGTCCGGCCCTCCGGAATCCTTGTTCGCGAAGAGGCGGATTCAATCATGTGAAATTCCGTACCTGTCCTGGCACACTGGGGCCTTTCTTTGGGGATAGGCATGGAATCGATACATGGCTTGGTAGACCGCATCACCAAGACCATCCTGTTCATCCGGGGGGCGAAGGTGCTACTGGACGAGGACCTGGCGATTCTCTATGGCGTGGAGACCAAGGCCCTGGTCCAGGCCGTCAAGAGAAACGAGGAGCGCTTCCCAGCCGACTTCATGTTCCAGCTCACCCAGGAGGAATGGAAAAACTTGAGGTCACAGATTGTGACCTCAACCTCGGGGAGCAGGGGCGGCCGTCGGTACGCCCCCTACGCCTTGACCCAGGAAGGGGTGGCGATGCTCTCCAGCGTCCTGCGGAGCGCCCAGGCGGTCCAGGTAAACATCGAGATCATGCGGGCCTTCGTCCGGCTCCGGGAAATCCTGGCCTCCCACCACGAGCTGGCCAAGAAGCTGGAGGCCCTGGAGCAGAGGTATGATTCCCAGTTCCAGGTCGTATTCGAAGCTATCCGCCAGCTCATGATGCCGGCTGCCAGGGAAAAGCGACCCATCGGGTTCGGCCAGGGCGAGCGATAGTTGTCAGGTTGCGCCGGATGACCGTCACGCTGATTCCGGGGCGGGCGCTGATTTCCAGGAATGCAGAACCCTGCGCAGGAATCAAGGAGGATGCGCATCCGGTTGGTCAGGAAGGTGAAGTCAAGGCGAAATGATCTCGTCCCAGCCGTGGCACTTCTACGGTCACCTCTCCGGGTATGCAGCCAGGGGGCGTAGAACCAAGAAACGTCAATCAGGCTTGTTTAGCGCCCCGTGTCCGTGCTGCGGGTCCAGGGCGGGGTGGACAACCCCATCGAGACCCCGGATCTCAAATTCCAGAGCGGACTCCAGCTTGGGGGTTTCGGCTCCACGGCCGATAAAAAATGATGTTAGGAGTGCTAATTCGCCGACACCTTCTGATCCAAATGATGTTGGCACAAGAAGCGACTAATCGAGAAAGGTGCAATCGAAAATTCGCTTGAACGTTTTATCACCAAATCCGCGACGATCTTCCCGACAATAGGACCAAGTTCGAATCCATGTGCCGAGAATCCAAACTGATGGAAAAAACTAGGCACCCGAAGGCTTGGTCCGATGACAGGAAGGCCATCGGGCATGAACGCCTCGATCCCGGCCCAGCCGCGGTTAACAATAGCTTCGCGCATGATCGGAAACACACTCAAAACGCTGCGCGCCGACTCCCACACCTTATTAAAATCCAATTCTGTTGTTTCATTATCACGGTCAAGATAGACACGGTGCCCACCTCCTATAAGCAAGGTGCCATCGGTAGTTTGTTTGAAGGATAGACGTGGCGTAACGATGACCGGTGTCAAGAAGTGCGGCATGCGAAGCGTCACGAGCATCATCAGCGCAACGGCTTCAAAGGGTATCGGTTCACCGACTTGAGCCGCAATCCGGTCGGCCCAGGCACCAGCACAATTGATTACGATACCAGCCGAGATGTGTCCTTTAGTTGTTTCAACGCGCCAAGCAGTACCGTCTTGTATAACCTTTAATACGCTTGCGTCTTCCATGAAGTGTTGACCCAAGGTTTCGCCACGGCGCCGAAAGGCGAGGGTAGTCCGGTAAGGTGATGCAGCACCATCTCGCTCGGCAATCAATCCGCCAAGACAATGCTTGGCGATATGTGGCACCCTGTCGAAAAGTTCTGGAGGGTCGATCCAACGCTCGTGTGTGAACCCCAATACCTGCATGCGTGCCAAGCGTGCTCGTAGATTTTCAGCCCCGATTTCGGATTCGGCTACTTCAATCTGACCGCAACTATAGAATCCGCACCGATCATCAACAAGTTCTTCGATGCGATGCCAGAGTTCAAGCGAGGCCAGTGCGAGGGGAATTTCCGCCTCGTTGCGCATGAGTGTCCTAACTCCACCGGCGTTGTTTCCTGAGGCATGACATCCCACACGGTGTTTTTCAAGCACAATGGCCTTGATTCCAGCCATTGCTAAATGGAGTGCGGTCGAGCAGCCATGAAGGCCTCCACCCACAATCGCTACATCTGTCGTCAGTGCGGTCATTGCGGTCCCCGATCCATGGACTAATGGAGGTACGCATCTAATGGGGTTTTTAATCTTCGGATCATGATCGGTGCTCCTAGGGTTTGACCCTGAAACCGCTCGCGGCGGGCCACGTTTGGCGGGGCCGCCATCGGTGACCTGGACCTGTCGCTGCCGGCCTCGGCCAGGTAGCCGTCCAGCTTGCGCAGGATCTGCCGGGCTTGGCCGCCCATGTCCAGGCCCTCGTCGTCGCAGGCGGTACCGCCCAGGAACACCAAGCCGCCATGGACCACGGCCCGGTGCATGATCGGGGTATGTATGAGTCGGTCTGCCATGGGAACTCCTGATCAGTTGAGGGGGGTGGGTTCACCGGTAACGGCGATGAGGGCTTCGGGGGTGGCCGGCAGGGAGGCAAGTTCGGCCAGGGGGATGGGTTTCACTGGGGGTCGAGGCCGGAAGGTCCCGGCCTCCTGGGGGGCCATCCGGCCCCCGGCGGCCATCATCTCGGTGACCGTGGCGGCGCACATGCGGCCCTGGCACGGGCCCATGCCACAGCGGAGGAAGGCCTTGAGCTGGTTGACTCCGGGCACCCCCAGGGCGATGGCTGCCCGCAGTTGCCCGGCCCGAACCTCCTCGCAGCGGCAGACGATGGTCTGGTCATCGCCTGGCACCAGGAAGGCGGTTCGGGGCTGGTGCAGGGTGTCAAGGAACTTCCGGCCGCGAGCCAGGTGGCCCTGGGCGCGGACCAATGGCTCCCGCCGAGCCGCGGCCCGGGCGGTATCCAGAGCCCCCAGGGCGACCAGGGCCTCCAGGGCGGCCAAGCGGCCGGACACCTTGGCCAGGGCGGCGCCTCCCACCGTGGCGGCGTCGCCAGCCACGGCTAGACCGGGAACCGTGGTCTCGCCAGCTGGGTCCAGCCTTGGCTGGAAACACCGTTGGCCGGGATTCCAACCCAGGGCGCAGCCCGCAGCGCCCGGAAGGTTGATGTCGGGGACCACCCCCTGGTGCAGCAGCAGCAGATCTGCGTCCAGTTCCCGCCACCGTCCCCGGGCCCGGAACCGCACCCGGCGCACCCGGCCGTCGCCCTGGGCCTCCAGGGCATCCACGTTGCCGTGCCAGCGTACCGAGGCCCGGACACGCAGGATCAGCTTGAGTCCCTTGGCCAGATAGGGGGAACCGAGAAATTCAGGCAGGTGGCCCAAGGCCTTCAACCACTGGCCGCGGTCAGTGGTGTCGAGCAAGGCCTTGATTTGGACTCCTGCGGACAGCAACTCCCCGGCCAGCAGGTAGAGCAGGGGCCCGCACCCGGCCAACACCACCTTGCCTCCGGGCACCAGGGCCGAAGTCTTGAGGGCGATCTGCGCGGCCCCGGCCAGCATCACCCCGGGCAGGGTCCAGCCGGGCACCGGCATGGGCCGTTCGTGGGCCCCGGTGGCCAGGATCACCCGGCGTGCCTGCACCAGACAGCTGGCGCCGCCCAGGGAGATCCCCAGTTCCAGGCCTGGGCCAGGCCGGGCCGTCCCCAGGCTCCACACCATCGCCCGGGGAGCGTAAGCGGCACCGCTGGCCAGGAACGCCTGGACCAGATCCACACCCTCCCAGTAGTTCGCGTCCATGCAGGCCAGCGTGCCCCGGGGCCGACGGGCGACGGCCCGGTACATCTGCCCACCGGGTTCGGTGCCTTCGTCCAGGACTAGGGCCTGGACCCCCGCGGCGGCAGCCTCGATCGCCGCAGCCAGGCCGGCGGGGCCGGCACCGATGATGATCAAGTCATAGGCGGACCCGAGGTCCGTGGCGGCGGCAAGCATCCGGGCACTCATCGGACCTCCCCCCAGGCCACCGTCCGGGCGCCATGCTGGCTCTCCACCAACATGCCCTCGGCCACTTCCACTTGGCAGCTTTGGCGGTTGGGGACACCGTCAATGGTCACCAGGCAATCGAAGCAGACTCCCATCAGGCAGTGGGGCCCCCGGGGCTCCCCGCCCACCACGCTGGTCCGGAAGGTATCCACTCCGGCCCGGAGCAGGGCGGCGGCGACGCTGTCCCCAGGGGCGGCGCGCAGGGGCCGGTCGTCGAAGGTGAAGGCAATGGTTTCTGGGGTTTCAACGATCCTGCGGAACACAGAACCTCCTTGCGGAATACGGGTCCAACTCGGGGCCCAGGTTGCCGGCCAGGATCCGGGGAGCAAGGGCCAGGCCGTGGTTGGCGGCCAAGGTCACTCCCGAGTGGCAGGTGGCGATGAAGGCGCCGGGGGCGGTGGCCGACTGGTCGTAGATGGGAAAACCGTCCAGGGTCTTGACCCGGAAGCCAGCCCAAGTGCGCACCACGTTCAGATTGCCGAGGTGGGGGAAGGCCAGGATCGCCCGCCTGGCCAGGACTGCATTGATCGACTGGCTGGTGAGCAGGTTGTCGGTGCGGGCCTCCTGGCTGGCGCCGATAAGGACGCCGCCGTCGTCCGACTGGAGGATCAGAGTCGAGGCGTACGGGAAGAACGGTGCGCACTTTTCGGTGACCAGGATCTGGCCCTTGCTCTGCTTCAGCGGCGAGGCCAGGCCGACCATGGGCGCCAGACGCTCGTTGCCCAGGCCTGCGGCCAGGACCACCCTTTCGGTATGCACCTCCCCCCAGTCCCCGGCGATCCGGAACCCTTCGGGGACCGGCTCCAGGGTCCGCACCAGGTGGCCGGCGCGGTACTCGCAGCCCCGGGCGGCCATGGCCGCATGCAGGGCATGGAACAGGCGCAGGGCGTTCACGTGGCCGTCCGCAGGGCAGTAGACCGATCCCAGGACTGTGGGCCCAAGGTCTGGAAAGCGGTTCCGGGTCTCCTGGGCGGTGAGGACTTCGTACCGGGCCGAACGGCCGCCGGTCTGGCGGTCGATGGTCTCCAGGGCATGCAGGTCGTCTTCCATTTCCGTCCGGGACAGGTAGAACGAGTACCCGCCGGCCTGGCGCAGGCCCACGTCGATGCCGGTGTCCTCCTTGAGCTCCGCAGCGAACCGGGGCCACCGTTCGGCCGACTCCTGGGTCCAGCGGGCGTAGTCCGGATGGCCCGCACCCTTGGCCTGGACCCAGATCAGGGCATTGTTGGCCCGGGACGCCCGCGGGGCCAGGTCGTCCTCGTCCAGCACCAGCGGTCGGGATCCGCCTTTGGCCAAGCCCCAGGCAATGGCGGCCCCGACCACGCCGCCGCCGATCACGACAAAATCCCGCTTACCCAGGTTTTGCACAAGGATCCTCATTTGTTTCTCAGGTGGTTACCGGGGCGTGGGCGGAACCCTCCCACGCCCTGGGAGGGGCTCTAATCGTGGGGCGATATGTCCACGTGGAACCACTTCATGGACAGCTTCTTGAGGGCGCCGTCCTTGATGGCCTCGTTGAGGGCGGCATCGACCTTCGCCTTGAGGGCGGTGTCCTCCTTGCGCAGACCTACGCCGTCCACTCCGAACTCGCCGCCGGAGAAGAACGCCCCGGCAGACTTGGCACCCTTCATCTCGGGCTTGGCCAGGTTGTCGGCCAACACGGTGACGTTGACAAGGATCGCGTCGACTCGGCCGCTCATCAGGTCCAGATTGTGCTGCTCTACCGTCTTGTATTCGCGTATCTCAGCCACGCCCTTGAAATATTTATCCAAGAATGTGGAGGCGGTGGTGGAGGTCTGCACGCCGATGATCTTGCCCTTGAGGACCTTGGCCATTTCTTTGATGCGGGCCTGGGCCTTGTCGGATTGGCTGTCCAGGGACCAGGTCTCACCCGTGCCGGGCATGTTGGCCAGGGGGCCGTCGGCCAGGACCCCGAAGCCGTCGGTGTTGACCGCGTACGACCGGGAGAAGGCGATGACCTCCTGGCGCTTGGGCGTGATGCTCATGCCGGCGATGATGGCATCGTACTTCTTGGCGTTGAGGCTGGGGATGATGCCGTCCCAGTCCTGGGCCATCAGATCCATCTTCACGTTCATGCGCCGGCAGATCTCCTTGGCGACGTCCACATCGTAGCCGTCGAGCCCCCCTCCCGGGAGGGAGAAGTTCCACGGGGCGAAGGCACCCTCGGTGGCCACGCGGAGGGTGGTCTGGGCCCGGGCGGCGTGGGGCAGGGCCGCGGCCACCAGGACGGCTGCAATCAGTGTCTTCCAGTTCATGGTTGTCCTCCTTGGTTGTTGGTTTTGGTTGCAGTGGGCCGGTTCCCCACGCTGGGGATGGCCGGGATCAGGATCATGGCGCAGCCGGCTGGGGCGAGACGGGGACGTAGCCCTCGCCAGCGATGAACTGCCGGAACCGCTCGGATCGCGACCGGCTGAAGACCTCCTTGGGTGTCCCGTCCTCCTCAATAACGCCCCTGTGCAAGAACACCACCCGACTGGAGACGTCCCGGGCGAAGGCCAACTCGTGCGTGACGATGAGCATGGTGCGCCCTTCAAGGGCCAGGTCCCGGATGACCTTCAGCACTTCACCTACCAGCTCCGGGTCCAGGGCCGAGGTCGGCTCGTCGAACAGTATGATGCGCGGGCGCAGGGCCAGCGCCCGGGCGACGGCGGCCCGCTGCTGCTGGCCGCCGGAGAGCTGGGACGGGTAGCAGTCTCGCTTGTCCTCCAGGCCCACCCGCCGGAGCAGGCCCTCGGCTTCGGCCACGCACTCGGTCCGGGGACGCTTCTGGACGTGCACCGGGGCTTCGATGACGTTGCCCAGCACGGTGAGGTGGGACCAGAGGTTGAAGTTCTGGAACACCATCCCCACCTTCGAACGCAGCTGCTCCACTTGGTGGCGGTCCACGGGCCGGGGTGTGCCTTCAGCCGGCTGATGCAGGCCGATGGTCTGCCCATCCACCGTCACCGAGCCCGCGTTGGGCACCTCCAGCAGGTTGATGCAGCGAAGCAGGGTGGTCTTGCCCGAACCGGAAGATCCGAGGATCGAGATGACCTCCCCCTCTCGCGCCTCCAAGGAAACGCCGTGCAGCACCTCCAAGGGGCCGAACCTTTTGTGGATGTCCTGTAGGCTGAGTGCAGGGACGGCGGGGGCATCAGGCATGGGGAAGCTCCGGAATGGCGGGCTGGGCGGCCAGGCTCGCAGGGCCCCGCCGCTCCGGCGTCAGGAAGTGCTCCCAGGCCGCGAACAGGCGGGTGATCATGAAATTGAGGGCCAGGTAGATGGCCCCGGCGCAGATGAACACCTCTACTGGCCGGAAGCTGAGCGAAATCAGTTTGGCGGCGACGCCGGTGACCTCCATGAGGGTGATGATCGAGCCCAGAGAGGTGTCCTTGAGCATCAGGATCACCTCGTTGCTGTAGGCCGGAAGCATCTGCCGCAAGGCCAAGGGCATGACAATGCGCCGGTAGAGCACCAGGGGGGCCATTCCGCAGGCGCGTCCCGCTTCGATCTGGCCGGCCGGGACCGACAGCAGGCCACCGCGCATGATCACCGAGCCGTAGGCGCCGGTGTTCATGGTCATGGCCAGGATGGCGCACCAGAACGGCTCGCGCAGGAAGGTCCAGAGAAAACTGTGGCGGATGGCCGGGAACTGCCCCAGACCGTAGTAGATGATGAAGATCTGCACCAGCAGCGGCGAGCCTCGGAAGGCGAAGGAGTAGAATCGGGCCGGCAGGTCCAGCCAGGGCCGCCGGGAGATGCGCATGAGCGCCAGGAGGAGCGCCAGCAAGGCACCCAGCGCCACGGACAGGAAGGCGAGCTCCAGGGTCAGAGGGATCCCCTTCAACAATTCCGCCACCGTGGCGAACAGGAACTGGCCGTCGATGTGCATCATAGGGCTCTCCGGATGCCGCGCATGGCATGCCGTTCGACCCGGCGGAAGGCGTCGTCGGTCACCACCGTGATGAGCAGGTAGAGGACCCCGGCGGTGATGAAGAAGGTGAACGGCTTGCGGGTGGAGCCGGCCCCCACCTGGGACTGGCGCATCAATTCCACCAGCCCGGTGACCGATATCAGGGCGGACTGCTTCAGCACCGACTGCCAGACATTGGCCAGACCAGGGATGGCGAACCGGACCGCCTGGGGCAGGATGATCCGGCGGAAGGCCAGGAAGGGTGGCATGCCCACAGCCCGGGCCGCCTCGATCTCGCCCTTTTGGAGCGACAGGTAGGCGCCCCGGAACACCTCAGTCTGGTAGGCGCCGGACACCACTCCCAGCGCCAGGGCCCCGATCAGGAAGGCCGGAGCGCCCACGAACCCCTGGCCGCCGAGGGCCGCCGCCACCGATGAAAGCACACTGCTGCTGCCGAAGTAGAACAGGTAGATGACCAGGAGGTTGGGTATCCCGCGGAAGATTGTGGTGTACGTTTCCGCTGCGGCCCCCAGCATGGCGAACCGACTCAATTTGGCCGCCGCGCCTAGAATCCCGAACAGAAAGCCGGAAAAGAACCCTGCCACCGCCACTAGGATGGTCATCGCCGTGGCTTTGAGCATGTCGGGCCCCCACCCTCCCGGGTGAAATCCGATAATTTCAAAATATGACATGGGGCGTTGTCCTCCTCGAATGCATTCCTGAGTCAGGGCCAGCGGAACGTGGCAGATAACCCCCTAGGACCACCAGATTCGAATCGAAGCCTGATGGATCTGGAAATAACGAAATAACAACGCTAACTAGATTTGGTTTGGGTATGTCTCTCCACATTGTTCAAATTTTTTTTGAATTGATGCTGAAATCCAATTTAAGTCTTGCAGTTGATCCCATCCAATGCTAATTTTCAAATCAAGTATACCTAAATCTGATGGATCATCATGTCCGTTACTACCGTCACCATCCGCCAAGTTGAGGCATTCCATGCCTTGATGCAGCGCCATACGGTCACCCGGGCAGCCGAGATGCTGCGGATCTCCCAGCCCGCCATGACACGGCTGATCGCTGAATTTGAAGCCGGCGCCGGCTTGACCCTGTTCAATCGGTATCAGGGGCGGTTGTTCCCTACTGCGGAAGCGCATGTGTTGTTTAAAGAGGTTGAACTTTCGTTCCGGGGGCTCGAACAGATAGCCCAGGCCATCGACCAGATCCGGAGCATGCGGCGTGGATCGCTGCGAATCGCCTGTTCGCCAGCGCTGGTTCAGGGTTTCCTGCCCCAGTTGGTGGCGGCTTTCACCCGCATCAACGAAGGCGTTGAAGTTGTTGTCCTTGAACACGTTGTCCGCGTGATCATCGAGCTCGTGGCCGGGCAGCGGGTCGACCTGGGCCTTCTGGTGGAAGCCATTTCGCACCCGGCGGTACACCTGGAGCCGATCTTCGAGGCGCCGATGTCATGCATCCTTCCCCTTGATCACAGGCTCGTGCCTCAGCCGATCATCCGTCCCGAAGACCTCGCGAACGAGATCTTCGTGTCTTTCCCTGAAGAAACCGATACCCGGATTGCCATCGACAATGTATTCGCCGCCCATGGCATCACCCGCAGGACCCTGCTTGGAGTGCAGTTGACCCAGACAGCCATCAACTTGGTGGCCTACGGCGCCGGGGTATCGCTGGTCGATTCGGTCAGTGCACGATATGCACGTGGCCGCGTAGCGGTCAGGCCCTTCGAACCGGCCATCCTGGACTCGATATTTCTCGCGACCACGAGCGGCCAGCCAGCGTCGACCCTCACCACCGAATTTGTCCGCCTGATGCGAAACGGCCTTAGTCAAGGTCTATTGGATTGAGAATGGCGGTGCTGGGAGGAGGCACACAGCCGAGTCGCCGCCAGGTGAATAGGGCCTGGACCGCCTCAGATTCCACCATCTCGGCTCCCTGGTCATTGGGTCCGAGTATGCCCCTGTTATGGGCCATGTATCCCTCCCTTGGAGGGGGGTCAGTTTCTGATGTTCCTCGACTCCCTCTCCGCCAGTGCTCTCCTGTGCAGCCAGGACCTGAGCTTGGTCCGCCGATGCCAGAACGAGGCCTGCACCCTGTTCTTTCTGGATGTCACCAAGAACCACACCCGCCGTTGGTGCAGCATGCAGTCCTGCGGAAACCGGGCCAAGGTGGCCGCCCACTACCAGCGGAACAAGGCAAGGCCATGAGGAGAAGGAACCTCGGTCGGCAGCAGTTGTTTCTTTCTTCCCATGGCGACCTCCAGCAGCCGAGATCCCCAGCTTGGGAAGGTCCTCACGTTGGATAGAAGCGGATGTATAAGGATTGTGACTATCACCCCTGACTACATGCAGCCCAAGAGGAGCAAATCAATGATGTGCCCAAGCAGCTTGCTTTGGTGCCACGTCTGCATGAATACTTTCATCGTGGGCTCGCGAAAGTGGACTGGCTCACGTTAGCCTTTCACTAGGCACTTAAATTTTAAGTGGTTCCGGGTGGCCTGTGCGCCATTTGACTCCAAGTGCTGGGAATCTTTTCAGACGTCATTATGGTTACTGCCATGGGATTGATATTTTAACCACGGATGAATGTAAATCCAATATTTTATAGAAAATATCTTCTCCTTCAACTATTTTAATTTCGGCAATGCCACCTGCTTTGATTTGTTTATCGATAACATCCTCGGAAGCATCGTCATCGACATTGACTTGGTAATCGATCTCTTTCTGACAACTGACGAATACCGATTCCGCCAACTTGGATGGGAAAAGGCGATAGGTAATAGAGCAATTTACTTCACACATGGGAACCTCCGGCTAGCCCAAGGGAAGAGCATCCGCAAAACTGGTGCGCCAGAATAATAGTGCCTGAGTCGTGGGCTGTCGAGATGACTCGGGGCTGCCGAAAGGCGTATGGAGACAGGTATAGTTTGATCCCGCTGGACTAAGTACCGATTAAAGATCCCTGGAAACATTTCTGTAATATTCCGGCGCTCCTTGGTTCAATAGGTTACCCCAAGCAGTCTTCCAGAATCTTGAATTTATATTCTTGAATCATTGACCTTCATAAGATGAGCCGTATATTTTTCTTATGGCGAAGTCACCCCCCCAACGCTCCATGCCGGTAGCCTTCTGGCAGCGCAAGGGGGTTCTCTGGATTGAATTCTCGGATGGGCGTTGCCAGGGGTTTCGGCGTCAACAGGTGGAAGATTCGAAGGAGCAACCGAGGAAACACTCGGTCACTTTGGAACCGCGAGCATCGTGCGGGACAATCACAACCACCGAAGATCTGACGGGGGCCCTTACGACAGATCTACCAGCCAGGCGGACGGGGCATATATTTAGGACGCGGCGGGCATAACAACCTTTCCCCACCCCCGTGGGGTGCCCAGGGGCAGCCGACATATGCTCCCCGTGCAGTGGCAGCGCGGCAAGGTTGTCACCAGGGACCGCACGCCCTGCATACGACAAAGCGGCGGCGGTGTCACAAATGCTCTTCCCCGGTCCGTGAAGCCGGGGACATTTGCTTTCATGCCCACATTCAGCTTGCCCATTTGCCTTCGCAATGCGTTGGAGGTGATGAGGAATTCTGAAAAGGCCGCAAAGGCGCCCCGCGGCTGAGCGGAAGCAGGGGTCAGGCATGAAACGGACCGGAGGGGGTGATCAATTCCCCCGCCTGGTTATCTTTTCTCCCTCTGGCATCATCTGAATTACCGTGTGGATGGTTTCAGATAAGACTGCTGTGACATGGTGGAGTTTTGGCTCCAAATGCTGGCGATCTTCCTCCGTAACCCCAAAGGCTTTGTGTTCGAGACCATGGATCACGGCAAGGGCTGCTTCCAGGCGTCCAAGTATCAAAGCTAGGGCGATGTTCCTCTCAAGTGCGTCCATTTCTGCCTCCTTCCCTCCCTTGCGACAAGGAGGTCCATCTACGGAGCTATTCGAGGCAAACGCCTTGCTATGTAGGAAGTATGAGGGGAAGTGGAAAGAAGCAGATGGTGAGACCAGAATATTTGTCTTTTCGCCTTTAATTTTCGAATGCTCCTGGCAAGGTGCTTTCTATCTCCGCCCCCGGTGCGCTGATCGGGAGAGAACGTTTCGGAGATAGGGCTTACATGTTTTCGTCTGTCGGTCATCGGATGCCTCCAAAACTCTAGACGACTCCCGCCAAGCGTGAACCGTCCCTGGCGTTTCACGTCCCGTCCCGCCTCCACCGGCTGAAGACAAACAGGCGAAAGTCATTACTTAAATATAAGTATTTTTAAAATTTAATCAAGGTTCAACCTCGCCTCAAGGTTCTATCCAGGTGGTGAAATGCGGCTGCATTCTCCTGAAGTTCCTCCTCCACCGCCTCCTCGAACTCTTCCTTGGTCGCGGCAATGATCGGGATGAGCTTGCAACTCCCAGGTGTGCCTTCAGGAATAATATAGATCGTTAAGCGTCATCCCCGATTCCTTTGAAAGGCCCCTTCCGCTATGGATGACATCCAGGAACGAATCGCAGTCAGCTTCAAATCACAGGGCCTGATGGTCACCCTAGGTGCGCAGCTCGTCTCGGTCGAAGACGGTGAGGTGCAAATAGCGCTGCCATTTTCTGAACGGCTTTCCCAGCAGCACGGATATCTCCACGCTGGCGCAATAACAAGCATTGTCGACAGTGCATGCGGATATGCGGCCTTGACCAGAGCTCCGCCGGGGTGCGAGGTCGTCACAGCGGAATTCAAGATCAACCTGTTGCGGCCTGCGATCGGCGAACGATTCCTGGCCGTTGGCAAAGTGCAGAATTCAGGCAAGCTTCTCACGGTCTGCACCGGTGAAGTCCTGGCCTTCTCCGGAAATGCCTCCAAGGTGGTTGCCATCATGCAGGCAACCATCGTCAAGGTTCGTTCGTGACGCTTGAACCCTGCTGAGAAGTGTCTGGTGTGTGTTTCGTTCAATCGTCCCCTTTCGGCGTGCCACAGTCGGCAACACCACTCAACTTAGAGCTCCCCCTGAGCTCCGACCTACAGGGAGGCACCCGGGATGCGCAACCGAGCGGTACCCTTGATGGGCAGGCGCCGGGGAGGAACCCTGGCCGATCCGCCCTCCGGATGCCCCAGGGTTTCCGGGATGGGATCCGGGTGGGCCCATGAATCATAAGGCCATCGCGCCGTTCTATGGCCTTGCCGCGGCCACGCTCTGGGGCCTGTCGTTCCTCAGCATCAAGGTGACGGTGGCCTTTCTTCCCCCCATGACCCTGGCAGCGTGCCGCGGTGCCGTCGCCTGCGTCGCCCTGGCGCTCATCGCCCGTTTCGCCAAGGAGGATCTGCGCATCGCCCGAAGCGACTTGGCCATCCTGATCCTGGGAGGCATCTTCAACGTCCCCTTCTATTTCTTTCTCATCAACAATGGCCTGGCCCTTCTTTCGGCTTCAGAGTGCTCGTTGATCATCGGCATGGTCCCGGTGGCCACCGTCCTGGCGGAGCGCCTCTTCCTCGGCATCCGCCCCGGGGCGCAGGCCTATGCCGGCGCCCTCCTTTCCTTTGCGGGCGTGGTCCTCATCGTCGCCAGGCACCAGAGCGTCTCAGGCTCGATCCTGGGCTACGCCTACATGGTGGGCGCGGCCATGGTCTTCGTGGCCTACATCTTCGCGACGCGGAGAGCCGCAAGCCGCTGCGGGCTCCTCACCATCACCTTCTGGCAAGGGCTGTTCGGGCTGATCGGATGCCTCCCCTTCATCTTCCTGGAAGCCCATGCCTGGAAGGCTCCCACCGCGTTGGTGACCCTGAACATCCTGTTCCTGGGGCTGGCCTGCTCCGCCGTGGCGTCCTGGCTCTACGTGGCGACGATCGGCCTTCTCGGCGGCAGCCGCGCCAGCATCTTCATCAACCTCATGCCGGTCGTGGCCGTCCTGGCGGCCTTCCTCATCCTCGGGGAGCGGCTCGGCGCCCTGCAATGGGTCGGTGGAGCGACGGCCATCGCGGGGGTGTACCTCGCGACCGTGTCCAGCCGCCCGAAAGGCGCCGGCCAGGAGGCCGCGGCGCCCTCGCGGCCCTGAGGGGGCCGCCTGGCAGAAGCCCGGAGATCGGCCACCGTTCCACCGTGCAAAACTATGATCCGAACATGACTACTACCGGACCAAGCTGCTACTTCGGCACCAACCAGCCGGTGCAGACGCTGACCGTGATCATGGACGAGGGCCTGACCCCGCACTGGCATCGCGACGCGAAGGCGAACTAGATAGTCGGGCTCGACCGCCGGATACCCGCCCTGCCCCCCGGCGCCATCGTTCATGGCAACGGGGGGCAGGAACCTAGGCGCGGGTCTGGACACGAATAGGCACCATGCCCGCGGATCCAGCGGGCTTTTGCATTGCTAGTTCATCTTTCCGGCGGAGTCTTCCATGGCAGCCTCACCCATTCTCGTTTTCCGTCCCGCTGCCTTGACCGCCTTGGTGCTGGCGGCCGCGGTGTGCCCCGCGGCTACCGACGAGGCCTATGTGACCAACACCTCCAGACAGCCCCTCACGCTGGAGATGGAGGCGCCGCCGCCGGGCGGGGTGAACGCCCCGATCGTGGCCAGCAGGCTGGAAGAGAAAGCCAACCAGGCATCTTTGGTGGAACTGGTCAACGGCGGCGATGCCGTCCCCCTCCCCGGCGGCGCGACCCTGGTGCTCTTGTTCGAAGACCGGCCCATCGGCCAGGTGCGTGATTTCGAGCAGGTGGTGCTCAAGGTGGTGAACGGGGACGGCCGAACCGCCGCCACACTCTCTTTGTGGAAGGTATTCAAGAAGGGCGCTGGCACCGGGGCCACGTGGCGCTCCATCCTGCCCGAAGCCAAGGGCCTCGGCTTCCTGGCGCCCGATGCGCAGCATCTCGTCATCACCGGCGATTGGTGATTCCGCTTCCCCTTCCTTCTTTCCCCGTTGTTGTGGGGTATGATTTCACAAATGCCATTATTGGCATGCTAATCAAGCGTGCTTTGGCCAATGACTCCTGCTCTTCAAAATTCGTTTATTAATCATTGAATCATGGAGATTGCCAAGATGGCGACTGCCTCTCCTTTAATCGAGGTCTACGGGGCTCCGCGTGAACGGGGGCGGTGCTACGGCGAAGCGGCCCGCGACCGGGTGAAGATCGGAATCGGCCACTATGCCGAACAATTGGCGGAAAGCGGCCTGAAGGGCGAAGGGATTGTCCGGCTGGTCGAGCGTTTCCTGCCGCGCATCGAAGCTTTCGACGCGACCTATGTGCCGGAAATGCGTGGCATTGCCGAAGGTGCCGGGGTCGCTTTCGAAGACATCGTGCTTCTGAATGCGCGTACCGAGATCCTGAAGCTCGCGACGAAAGGGGTCGAAGAAAAGGATCCGGATGGCTGCACCGCCATCGTGGCCATGCCCGGTATCACCGCCGATGGCAAGCTCATCCATGCCCAGAACTGGGATTGGAAGGTTGCATGTGCCGACAGTTCGGTGGTGCTCAAGATCCACCGGGACGACGGTCCCGACATCCTGACGTTCACGGAGGCAGGCGCCCTGGCAAGGGCCGGCTTCAACTCGGCCGGAATCGCCGTTACCGGAAACTACCTGCAATGCGAACGAGACTATACCCAGGTCGGCGTGCCGCTGGCCCTGATCCGGCGCAAAGTGCTCCAGCAGTCCCACCTGGCGTTGGCCATGGGAGCGGTCTACGGGACCCCGAAATCAGCGTCCAACAACATCATCGTCAGCCAGGCCGAGGGGGTCGCCATCGATTTCGAATGTGCACCGGACGAAAGCTTTCAAGTGCATCCCGAGGACGGGCTTCTGGTGCATGCCAACCACTGGCGCAGTCCGGTGGCTCTGGCCAAGCTCCGCGATACGGGTGTGGCTGGGACACCCTGCAGCCTCTACCGGGATCTCCGGGTGCGCGATCTCATGGCTCCGCACAAGGGCAAGGTCACGCAAGAAACCGTCAAGGCCGCCTTGTTCGACGACTACCAGACACCATGGTCCGTATGCCGGCCGCCGCGCAAATCGCTCGACGACATGCTTTCAGCCACGGTTGCCATGATCGTGATGATCCCGGCCGGAGGTTTCATGGAAGTGGCGATGCTGCCGGCTCTCGATCGGACCTTCACGCGGTACACGCTGGGGATGGACATGGCGAAGAAGGAAGCCGGGTGATGTGGCCGATCTTTCAGCCCGCGATATTCAGGACGCGGACATTCTCCTAGACTAGGGAATCCCCTTTTCCAGGAAGATCCGAGGCCCCCATGCCCGTACCTGTCCTCCCGTTCCCTGAATCCGCTGGCCGAAGCCGCCAACCAGGCCATCCTCAAGGATTGCCCCGTGATCCTGGATCTCCTGAGCGAACGCGGCAAGGTCTTCTTCTTTCCCGCCGGGGGGATCCCGGCCCAGGGCGCCGAGGCCAGGCAGAAGGCGAAGTTCGCCAATGCCACCACCGGCATCGCGCTCGAGAACGGCGAGCCCATGTTCCTGGAATGCGTGAACAAGCACTTTTCCGGGCTCAGCCCCAGAGAGATCTACGATTACGTCCCCAGCTACGGGCTGCTGGAACTGCGCCGGGCCTGGGCCGAGAAGCAGCGGGAGGATACCCCGTCCCTGGGCCGGCACCCGGTGTCCACCCCGCTGGTGACCAACGCCCTGACCCACGGCCTCTCGGTGGTGGGAGAGCTGTTCCTGGACCCCGGGGACGAGGTCCTCTGCAGCGACCTGCACTGGGAGAACTACGAAATGGTCTGGGAGACCCGCCTGGGCGCCCGCATCAGCTACTTCCCCTTCTTCGACGAGGGCCTCCGGGGCTTCAACCTGCCCGCCTTCGGCGCCGCCCTGAAGGCGCGGTCGGGGCAGAAGCTGGTGGTCAACCTGAACTACCCGAACAACCCCACCGGCTACACGCCCACCAAGGCCGAGGCCCTGGGCATCGTCCGGACGCTCACCGAGGCCGCCGAAGCCGGAACCCGGCTGGTGGTGATCTGCGACGATGCCTACTACGGAATGTTCTTCGACCCGGCCTGCGAACAGGAGTCGTTGTTCGGGCGGCTGGCCCAGGCCCATCCCAACCTCCTGGCCGTCAAGGTCGACGGCGCCACCAAGGAGGCGTTCGTCTGGGGCCTGCGGGTGGGATTCATCACCTACGGCACCGCCAACGGGACTCCAGGGGTCTACAAGGCCCTGGAGGACAAGACGGCGGGGCTGATCCGCTCGGTGGTCTCCAGTGTCACCCACCCCGGCCAGACCATCATGCTGAACGCCCTGCGGAACCCCGATTTCCGGCGCCAGCAGGCCGAGAAGGTGGCCATCCTGCGCGCCCGGGCCGAGGCCACCGGCCGGGAATGCCGCAAGCCCGAATACCAGCCGTTCTGGGACGTCTACCCTTACAACAGCGGCTACTTCATGTGCCTGCGCCTGAAGCGCGCCGATGCCGAGACGGTGCGCACCCGGTTGCTGGACGACCACGGGGTCGGGACCATCGCCCTGGGCCAGGCCAACCTACGGGTGGCCTTCTCCTGCCTGACCGAGGCCCAGATCCCCGGGGTGTTCTCCGCCATCGCCACCGTGGTTGCCCGGGTGGCATCGCGACCTTGAACTTCTCTCCCATCCGCGACGGCGGGGAGGGGCTCTTGGTACGCCTCGGCAACGCAGTCCCGACCCTGCATGGCGGACTGGAACGCGGTCAAGGGTGCGGTGGGCCCGCTTGCCGCCCTGGTGCCGTGTCGAAAGAGTAGCGGGCGTATTCGCAGGCATCCGGGGGGCCGTGGGTGACCTGGAAGGCAGGCTGCGCGGAGAGGGTCATGACCACCGAACCGAAGGTGAACCAGGATCGGTCCTTGGCCAGGGCAATGCAGACGGGAGCCCATTCCGGATCCCGCGACCGGAGCGCGGCCTTCACCGCCCCTTCGGTGCAATCCGCGTCGCTCCGGCCGAACCGCTGGTCCAGGGAGGCGAAGCGGATGGCAGAGTCGTCGGCCAGCGGGTTGGGGCCGTACCCGGGCTTGAGGTCCCGGTTCGCCAGCGGGTGGTTGGTGTGGAAGACCCGCGCGCCGCCAGGCACCGGCTGGAAGCGGATCACCCGGGTGGCCGAAGCTTCGAAGTCGTAGACCTTGTCGCCGATGCCGACGATGTAGTTCTGCCCGGAGGCGTGCCTGACCCTGTTCAGGAAACCGAGCACCGCGGGTCCGGAACGCCGGGCCAGCAGGCCGCGGATGACGAACGCCACCGGCAGACCGTCGGGGCAGGCGGAAAGCTGCATCAGGGTGTTCACGCAGAGGGCAACGGGGCCGTTGTTCATGCCGTTGGCAGCGATCAGGCCGGCCACAGTGAACACGTACTGCTCGGGTTCCCCTGCCGTCGGGTGGATGTGCAGGAGGGTCTGCGCACCTTCGCGGAAGGGCTCCAGGTCCATGTTCTGGGCGACCAGGGCCGGCTGGCGGCCCCGGCGGGCAAGGCCGATGCCGCTGCAGTGGTGGGCCTCGGCATGGAGGTATCCCCACATCTCATCCACGCACTGGAAGGCGAGCATCGTCTCGAGGGTTTGTCCAGAACCCTCGGCGATCCCACGCACCTCCTCCAGCAGGTCGGGGGTCCAACGCCGGATGGCCGGCACGAAGCTGGTGTCCCGGTGGAACTCCGCAATGACTGTGTCCGGATCCTGCTTCCGCTGGGCCTCGAGTTTGTCCTTCCAGCGCTGGACCGCTTCAGCGATCTCCGCTTTGAGAACGCATCCGTGCTGGAGGCCGCGCTGGTAGCCGGAACCGCCCAGCTCCACGAAATGGAGCGGAAGGACCGGGAGTCGGGCGGAGTCCTGGGCACCGGGATGGATGGCAGCTCGAAACGGGGACATTGGTTTTCCGCAGCAGGGGGAAGGGAAAGGTGACCAATCATAAACTCAGGCCACGAGGGGCCGGCATGGTTTTACAGTTCTTTTGCCGATCGCCCGGAGCGCAGGATCCATTCTGGCCTGGGGGTGTCCATGACCAAACGCATTCTCCTGGCTTCCGTCTTCGGACCTTTCGGCGTGGATGACGCGTGGGGCCGGAAGGAAAACATCATGGAGCTGTTCCACAACCAGATCACCAAGGCCCAGGGGATGGCGTCGCTGCGGGTGCACCACCGGTCGTTCGGGCTGTACTTCCTGGCCGCCAACGTGGAAAGCCCGGTCCAGGTGCTGGACTTCCCCAGCCGGCGCGACTTCATCCGCACCCTCAAGCGGGAGCCTTTCGACATCGTGGGCATCAGCTTCATCGTGCCCAATTTCCTCAAAGCCCAAGAGATGGCACGCCTGGTGCGGAAGCTCCAGCCCGGGGCCGAGATCATCCTGGGGGGCCACGGGACCGCCATCGAAGGGGTGGAGAAGCTCATCCCGTGCGACCACGTGGTCAAGGGCGAGGGCATCCGCTGGCTCCGGCAGCACCTGGGCGAGGATCCGGACCGTCCCGTGGTGCACCCCTCGATCCCGTCCTCGGACCACAAGCGCGTCTTCGGCATCCCCTTTTCCGGCAAGGGCGCCCTGCTGGTGCCCGGGGTGGGCTGCGTCAACGGGTGCCGGTTCTGCGCCACCTCCCATTTCTTCGGCAAGAACTACATCTCCTTCTTCGAGACCGGGGCCGAGCTGTTCCAGCATGCCGGCCGCATCGCCAAGGATCTGGGCACCGAAGATTTCTTCATCATGGATGAGAACTTCTTCAAGCAGGAGGGACGCGCCCGGGAGCTGCTCACCCTGATGGAATACCACCGGCGCCCGTTCCGGTTCGGCCTGTTCTCCTCCGCCGAAGCGATCGAAGGCTTCGGCGTGGAGAACATGGTGCGCCTGGGGGTGGATTTCGTCTGGATCGGAGCCGAATCCAGGCGGGAGACCTATGCGAAGAACCAGGGGCGGGACTTGCCTAAGCTGGTCCGGAGCCTGCGGGACCATGGCATCCTCGTGCTCGCCTCGGGAATCCTGTTCCTGGAGCACCATACGCCGGAGAACATCCAGGACGACATCGACTTCGTGATCGAGCTGGAAGCGGACATGACGCAGTTCATGATGTTCACGGCCATGCCCGTGACCACTCTGTACCAGGAGCTCAAGGACAAAGGACTGCTCGACTTCGGGCTGCCCTACGAGGAGTGGCACGGCCAGCACAACCTCAACTGGCGGCACCCCCATTTCAGCTCGGAGGAGGCCCGGCGTGTGCTGGACGGCGCCTTCCGCCAGGAGTACGACCGGAATTCCGCGTCCATCCTCCGCATAGCCCAGACGGCCCTGCGCGGGCTCTCCAGCCTGGAAGGGCCTGCCAGGACGGACCCGTGGCTGGCCATCCGGCGCGGGCAGATCGTGGCCTATGCCCAGCAACTGCGTCTATTGCTGCCGACCCTCGCGCGCTTCGCGCACAATCCCCTGGAACGGCAGCGCGTCGTGGAACTGCGCCAGGCCTTCCAGACCCTTCTGGGGCCCATGCCCCTGGGTTCGCGGGTCCTGTCCCTGGCCGCCCTGGCCGTGGCGGGCCTCCAGACCATCCGGACCGCCGCGTTCGGGAACATGCGCCAGCCCAGCATGCGGCTCACCCGGTACCGTTGGCCCGGACGGGCCTCGGGCCTCGGGGCCTGGCTGAGGAACCTGCTGACGCCTGGATACCCCCGGAAGGAGCCGTCCGGAGCGGTAAATTCGTGAAGCCGTCCTGATTCGGCACCGGCCTGGCGGGAATGTCCAGGGTATCTAGATTTTACCTGGATCCTATGAGCATTGATGGCTTCAAATTCGCGATGGCCGACTCCATCGCTGGCCTGAATCCTGACCATTGGGACCGCATCGTGGCAGGGGCGGGGCGGTTTCTGTCGAGGGATTACCTGGAGCTTCTGGAGCAGAACCGTCCTGACAATCTATCAACTCATTATGCAATCGTGTCTTCAGGGGACAGGCCCGCCGCTGCCGTCGTTGCCCAGAGTCTGGACATCCGGGCTGCGGCCTTGCCGAGCCGACCCACGCCGGAGAACCAGCCGGGCTTCTGGCGCACCGTAGGCGAGGCCTCCAAGCGCTCCCTCCAACGGGCGCGGAACCAGGTCCTGCTCTATGACAACCTCCTGCTTTGGCCCTTCCACGACAAAGGCGAGGCCGGTGGGGAAGGGGAAGGTGAAGAACTTTGGCCGGAAGTTGCCTCTGACCTCTGGCATCGCTCCCACCACCTCTTCCTTGCCGCGGAACGGCTCGCGGAACGCTCCGTGGGCTGGGTCCACCTGCGGTTCCTGGTGTGCGGAAGCCTCCTGGCCACGGGTCCACATGGCGTGGCGTTCGCCGCCGGGGAAGACCAGGCCAGGGTTTGGCCGGCCGTGATCGAGGCACTCACCCGGATCCGGAAAGCCTGCGCCGCCTCCGGCGAGATGGACATGATGATGTTCAAGGACCTGACCGCTGATCAGCAGGTTGCCGAGCCGGCTTTGCGCCGGGCCGGGTTCCTCCGGTTCGAGACGGAGCCCAACATGATTCTTCCGTTGAACCCCGCCTGGACGACCTTCGACGACTTCACCAGGGACCTGAAATCAAGTTACCGCCATGGGTTCAAGAAGATCCAAGCCGACCTGGCGGCTTGCGGGATCGCCCTTGAACGTTGCCAACCCCGGCAGGTGGCGGCCGAGGCCGCGGCCATCCACCGGCTGTACCACCAGATCCATGATCGCCAGAAACTGCGCCTGGCCACCATCACGGAAAGGTGGATACCAGCGCTGGCGGAAGCCTATCCGGAAGATTTCCGGACGATGGTGGCCCGGTCGGGACAGGATGGCGAGATCCTGGGTTTTGTCACGGTCATCCGGGATGGGGAAAATGCCTACGGCGCCCATATCGGTTTCGACAAGGCCCAGGCGGCTCGAGGTATCCCCTTGTATCTGGCCCTGGTGAATTCCGGGATTGCCCAAGCCATCGAACTGAAGGCGTCCCGAGTCATCCTGGGCCGCACGGCCCTCGGGCCCAAAGCCGACCTTGGGGCGAAGCCCCAGCCCATGTTCGGCTACCTCCGCCATCGCAGCCGGGCCTTGAACCTTGCCGTCCCGGGCGTCCTGGCGCTGCTCCCCGCGCCGAAGGCGCCTCCGGAGCGGCATCCCTTCAGGCTCTGACTAGGACTTTCGCACGAACACGATGGCGAGTGCGATGACTGCCAGGATCACCAACAACAACCAGCGCCAGAGGAGCGGAATGGGACGCCGGCGGTTCCGCATCCGGGCCCCGCGATCCTCCATCGCTTGCGTCGTTAATTCCTCTTCGGAAACCTGGGGCGGAAAGGAAGGGGCGGGGAAGATCGGGTCTGAAGCCTGCCCCAGGACCACCTTCCGGAAGCCATCCTGGTGCCGGGTGGCCTGGTCTGGCAGTTCGGGCTCCGGTTCCGGTGGGTGAATACGGGGGTTCTTGAGCGGCTTAGGAAACGGATGATCAACCATGGTACGCCACGCTTCAACCTTAGTATCGGTCTCCAAGGATTTCGCGCCGTTCACTCGCTGAAGCACGGACGCGATGATGAAACCGCCGCTAACCTCTCATCTGCCCATGCTCAAGTTTGTAAGATGGTGAGCGTGGCCGGGAATTCCAGTTCTTGACCTGGGTTCTGATCCTTCCTCTTTCAGCCTAGTGGCCGAGCCAGGAGCCCGTATCGCGCGGGGCTATGGACCCCCAAAAAAAGTCTTCCCTGCAGCCTGGGCAGACGCTGTCTGGATGCATGGCCGCGCTGCGGCTTCGGCGATCTGGCGTCCAGAACCTGCCCGCCTTGATCCAACCGCACCATGAGCATTTGCTTGATTCTGTCACCCGCCTCGAGGCCTTCACCCGCTGATCCATGGGGCTTCCCCCGGTGTGAAAAAAAAGCCCCCAGGTATGGGGGCTATGATTGCGGGACCCTGCCCGCCTCTTATTCACCTGCAAGAGAAGTATCAAGTCCTTTGCGGATCCGTCAAGGTCCATATGGAACGTATTTTGCTCTTGGCGCGCGGGGCCCTGAGGGCATCGGCAATCGAGGGGATGTACGGCACAGCACGGCTTCATGAAAAGTACGCAGGATCATTTTTTAACTAAAAGATAACAGGCATGATCCGTATGTCAGATCGACGACGCAGCGGCAAGAGCCACTGGCAGTCCAGAAAGCGCAATTAAAGTCCCGGCGGCGAGGCGAGCCTTGAGGAGCTGCTCGCGGCCCGGGAGAAGTCGAGCCTCCGCCATCGGGGAATCATCGACTCAGCCACGGAGCCAGTTGGCATATACCATTAATTTTACTAGGTGAACGCACGATTGAAGCGCACTATCAGGCAGGCGGGGACCACGGTGGCCATGCGGCTGTGATCGTTCCAGGACCCGACAGTCTGGCCTGGCGGCCGCCTTGGAGCTCGAAGATGGACCCTATGTCCCCTGAACGCATTGCCTTCCTGGGCGGCTACCTGCCCCGTCTCTGCGGCATCGCCACCTTCACTCACGATCTCTGCGAAGCGGTCGCCACGGCGGCCCCCGAAGCTGACTGTTTCACCGGGGCCATGAACGACCGGCCGAATGGTTACCACTACCCCCCCCGGGTCCGTTATGAACTGGACCAGAAAGATCTGGACTCCTACCGGCGGGCGGCGGATTTCCTGAATTTCAGCAACGCCCGGGTGCTCTGCGTACAGCATGAATTCGGCATTTACGGTGGCCCGGCCGGCAGTCACCTGCTGGCGCTGCTCAAGGAAGTGCGCATGCCCGTGGTCACCACCCTGCACACCGTGCTGCAGAAGCCCGACGGGATCCAGCGCCAGGTGATGGACGAGCTGGTCGGGCGCAGTGCCCGCCTGGTGGTGATGGCCCGCAAGGGCGCCGAGATCCTGGCGGAAACCTACGGGGTTCGGGCCGATAAAGTGGATGTCATCCCGCACGGCATCCCGGACATGCCGTTCATCGAGTCCAGCTTCTACAAGCGCCAGTTCGGAGTGGACGGCCGTCAGGTGCTGCTCACCTTCGGCCTGCTCGGTCCAGGCAAGGGCATCGAGTACGGGATCCAGGCGCTGCCGGAAATCATCCGGCACCATCCCAACGTGGTCTACCTGGTGCTGGGCGCCACCCATCCGCACCTGCTGGCCCGGGAGGGGGAAACCTACCGTCTCAGCCTGGAGCGGCTGGCCGATGACCTCGGGGTCAAGGACCACGTGATCTTCTACAACCGTTTCGTCTCCCTGGACGACCTGAAGGAATTCATCGGGGCCTGCGACATCTACCTCACGCCCTACCTGAGCGAGGCCCAGATCACCTCCGGCACCCTGGCGTACGTGTTCGGGGCCGGCAAGGCAGTGGTCTCGACCCCGTACTGGCATGCCCAGGAACTGCTGGCCGATGGCCTGGGCGTCCTGGTCCCGTTCCGGGATGCTGAAGCCATCGCCCAGGGCGTCTGCGCCTTCCTGGATGATCCCGCGCGCATGCAATCCACCCGGGAAAGGGCCTACCAGGTGGGTCGGGAGATGGTCTGGCCCGAGGTGGCGCGACGCTACCTGGAGTCCTTCCAAAGGGCCCGCGCGGACCGGCGGGTGGCCCCCCGCTCGGCCTTCGCGGACTGGACCCTCGCCAGCCGGCCCTATGAGATGCCCCCGCTCCGTTTGGATCACCTGGAGCGCATGAGCGACGGCACCGGAATGCTCCAGCACGCCTTGTTCAATGTTCCCAATTACCAGGAGGGCTACTGCACGGACGACAACTCCAGGGCCTATCTGCTCTGTGTCCTCCTGGACGAGCTGGGGGGGCAGCCGCCCTCGGAGGGCATTGATCGCCTGGCCACCCGGTATCTGGCTTTCCTGGCCACCGCCCTCCATGACAAGACCGGCAGGTTCCGCAATTTCATGGACCATTCCCGAGTCTGGCGGCAGGAAGACGGCAGCGAAGACAGCCACGCCCGGGCCCTCTGGGCCCTGGGCACCGGCTCCGGCCGGTCCCGCAACCAAGGTCATCGAAACCTCTGCAGGCACTTGTTCGTCAGCGGGCTGGCAGTGGTGGAGGGATTCCGCTCGCCCCGCGCGTGGGCCTTGACGCTCATGGGCATCCACGAGTTCCTGGACAACGGCCAGGAGCACCCGGAAGCCACGGTCCTCAGGGCGCAGCTGGTGGACAAACTGCTGGGCTTGTGGCACGGCTGTGCCACGGAGACCTGGCCCTGGTTCGAAACCATCGCCAGCTACGACAATGCCCGGCTCAGCCAGGCGCTGCTGCTCAGCGGCCAGGCCCTGAACCATCCAGAGGCCCTGGCGGTGGGCCTCCGCTCCCTGTCCTGGCTGGCATCGGTCCAGCGGGCCCCGAAGGGGCATTTCCGTCCCATCGGCAGCAATGGCTTCTATGCCAAGGATGGCGCCCGGGCCCATTTCGACCAGCAGCCGCTGGAGGCCCAGGCCATGGTCTCGGCCTGTCTGGCGGCCTTCCGGGCCACCCGTGACCCGTCATGGTCCAGGGAAGCCAAGCGCGCTTTCGAATGGTTCCTCGGCCGCAATGACCTGGGTCTGCCCCTCTATGATTCCGGCACCGGCGGTTGCGGGGACGGGCTGCATGACGACCGGGTCAACGCGAACCAGGGAGCCGAGTCCACCCTGGCCTTCCTCCTGTCCCTGGCGGAGATGAGCGTCGCCGAACACGGGATCGTCCCCGCGCTGACTGGAACTCCATGACCGCCCTTGCCTTGCGCCGGCACGACATCACTCTGGTGCCGCAGATCGGCCGGGTCATCCTCCGCCCTTTCATCCCCGCCAATGCCCACAAGGTCACCACCATCATCGGCCGGGCCCTGGCCCTGACCGAGGCGAGCGTGCAGGCCCTCCTGGAGGTCATCCGGCACGATTTCGAGAGCCGCCACTTCGATCTGGAAACGGTCCTGCTCGCCCACTTCAAGCGGGTTGCCGCCCAGGTGTTCACCGACGGGCCCCTCTCGTACGCCCGCAAGCTGGTCATCGGCGGGCTCTTCTCCGGCGAGTACGCCCTGGAATCCGCGGCCCTGTTCAATCCGTCCATGGTGGCGCATCCGGACCAGGACGGGGTTCCGGAAGGCTGCCTGCGCTACATCATGAGCCTTCGGGCCACCGGGGAAGGACATATCTCCTCCATCGAATTCCGCACCGGCCTGCTCACCCCCGGGGGGGTCCAGGTGGATCCGGTTTCCGGCCGGGTCACGCTGCCCTGGATCGAGTCCGACGCCAGCTACGAGAAGGCGCCCTTCCGCCTCAAGCTGCACGAGATGGGGTTCGACAATGCGATGGCCGCAGAGGTACTGGCGACCCTCGGGGACGGGTTCAACCGCTCCGAGCTGGACCGCAGCGTGATCCGGACCCGCCGGGAGACCCGGCCCCACACCCAGGCCCTCAACGACACCCTGCGCTGCATCCAGTGGCTGGCGGACTCGAACTACGAGATGGCGTTCGCGCCGGAGTACGACCTCAGCGAGCGGGCGATCTACCCGAACTCCGCCAACGAGAGCAACGGCATCGAGGATGCCCGCTTCGTCCGCTTCCAGGAGCCGGACGGTGCGGTGATGTACTACGCGACGTATACCGCCTACAATGGCCACGCCATCCTCCCCCAGCTCATCGAGACCCAGGATTTCGACCACTTCCGGGTGCTCACCCTGAACGGCTCGGCGGTGCAGAACAAGGGCATGGCCTTGTTCCCGCGCCGCGTCGACGGCAACTATGCCATGTTGTCCCGGCAGGATGACGAGAACCTGTCCATCATGTTCTCGGACAACCCGCACTACTGGAGCGATCCGCGGGTGCTGATGCGCCCCGCGGAGGTGTGGGAGTCCGTGAAAGTCGGCAATTGCGGCTCGCCCATGGAGACCGGAGCGGGCTGGCTGGTGATCACCCACGGTGTCGGGGCCATGCGGAGGTACTGCCTCGGCGCGATCCTGCTGGACCTCCAGGATCCCACCCGGGTCATCGGCCGGCTGCGCGAGCCGCTGCTTGAACCGGAGGGCACCGGGCGGGAAGGCTATGTGCCCAACGTGGTCTACAGCTGCGGGTCGATCATCCATGGCGGCGAGGTCATCATCCCCTACGCCATGAGCGACCGGGCCTCGACCCTGGTCAGCGTGCCCCTGGACGAACTCCTGGCGGCGCTTCGAGACTCCTGATTTCCCGGGGCCGGTGCTTGGCGATGGAGGTGACAAGGTGGCGAATGTGCCAGAACGAGGCCGCATGGCACGGGTCGCGGTGATCGTCACCCACCCTGGCGATGAGGCCCTCAGCCTTCAGGGCGAATATACCCGGCACCGCCGGGAACCAGGCAGGAAGGCCCCCACGCCATGAAGGTCCTGGTGCTGTATGACTATCCTCCCGCCCCCGGCGGCCTTGCCACCCAGGGCGATCTTCTCTACCACGGGCTGCTGGAGACGGGCGTGGAGGCCAGGGCCGCCCATCTCAAGTCGGACCTGGAAAAGGAGTGGTACTATCGCTGTTTCAAGCCGGACGCAGTGGTGGGAGTCGGGTTCTGGGGCGATTATCCGGACATCGTCCAGCATCCCAGGCGCTTCGGAATGACCGCCGTGCCTTGGCTCCTGGCCGATGGCTACGTGGCCAACTACCGCCAGGAACTCAACGTGCTGCCGCTGATCCTGGTGACCGCGAACTGGGTCAAGGAGACCTTCGAACGGGATGGCATCCGCGGGGATCACATGCTGGTCTTGCCGGTAGGGTGCGATACCGACTCGTTCATCCCCCGGGATGGCGATGATGCCAAGGTGCTCGCCATGCGGGGGATCCTGGGGGTGAACCCGGACCAGCTGCTGATCCTCACGGTAGGCGGCGACGCGGCCTCCAAGGGCGGCCGGGAAATGATGGAAGCCCTCGCCCTGGTGCGGGGCGAGGTGCCCGATTTCCGCTACATCTGCAAAGTGTGGCCCCAGCCCAGAACCGAGGTGCAGAATCGCCTGGACCTGGAATTGGCCCGGAGCCTCGGGATTTCAGACCGGGTCAGGTTCATCAACCACCGGGTGTCCCGGGATCTCATGCCGTACCTGATCGCATCCTGCGATGTCTATGCGGCGCCATCCCGCCTGGAGGGCTTCGGCATGCCCCAGGTGGAAGCCGGCGCCTGCGGCAAGCCGGTGCTCGGCATCGCGGCCATGGCGATGCTGGACACCCTCGTGCATGGGGAGACGGCCTTTCTGGCCCGGGTGGCCCAGGCCAACGCCATCACCCAGACGGAGCTCGGGCCTGCGGCCGGCTACCCCTCCGGGCACGTGGTGCACTTCGACCAGCCCCGGGTCGCTGATTACCGGGCCAGCGTCCCTGACCTTGCCGATGCCCTGCGCTTGCTGCTCAATGATTCCGGGTTGAGGAACCGCATGGGGGCGTCAGGCCGGGCACGCGTCGTGGCAAGGTTCGACTACCGGGTCGTCGCCCGGAAACTGGCGGCCATTCTTTCGGCACATCTGGGGGTGGCATGAAGGCGGCCACCGGCGGCCTGCCCAGGGTCGGGGTCGGCGGCCACGGTGAAGCCGTAGGTGTTCTCCAACGCGCTGGGCGGCGCCGGGGGCGGCGGGGCCGGGCGGGCTGCCAGCACCGCCTGGACGGTCAGGGCATGGCCCTCCCGCCACAGGGCCAGGGACACGGAGGCTCCGGGCCGGCCTCCGCCGATGGCCGCGACCAGGTCTTCCGGCTGGTTCACCGGCCAGCAGCGTCGAACCCAAGGAATGCCTCAGCATCCGCCCCTCCCGCGCTGTTTCCGTCAGTATGGCAGCGCGGCCTCACTCGGACGCGCGGGCGCAAGCCTGGTCCGGCTGCCTCCGCCTGGTCCGTTGCAGCACCCTGGGCCATGGCCGCCTGGCCGTCCATTCAGGAACCTGCGGCGCCAGCTTTGCCCTGGGCCCGTCCACGGCCCCAGGCATCTGATACCGCTCGCCCCTTGTCCAGGTCATCCACGACCAGGATCAGCTGGTTCGCGTGATCGCTGTAGACCACCTCGATATTGATTCCAGCTTCGGCCATGGCCCGGGCAAGTTTGCCCAGCTGCCCCGGCGTCTCCTGGTCCAGGCGCTGCACCAGCACCTCCCGGACGGCCAGCACCCGGATGCCGGCGTCGGCCAGCACCCGGCGCGCGGCTTCGCCGTCGGTGAAAAGGAAGTGGGCCACTGCCTCGCCCTTCGTCACGAAGCCGCCGCCGCCCTCAACACTGACGCCGGCCCTGCCCAGGGCTTCACCCATCTCCGCCAACGCGCCGGGGCGGTTCGCCAGCTGGATCGCGACATCATGCATGGGTCACCTCCTCACGAGACCACGGTGCTTTCGTGGTGCACCGGAAAGTTGCAGGACGAGGCGATGAAGCAGGCCTCGTGCGCCGAGGCGTGCAGTTCCCGGGCCAGGGGGGCTTGTTCCGGAGCGGCGACCCGCACGTGGGGATGCAGGGTGGCCGATGCGAAGCGGCCGCCGCCGGCGGCCGTCAGAGTGAGCACCGCCTCGGCCTCGTCCGAGTATTCCAGGATGGTCACCCCGCGCCGGGCGCACAGGGCCAGGTAGCTCAGCATGTGGCAGGCGCTGAGGGCGGCCAGCAGCAGGTCCTCGGGGTTTTGCCGGGCCGGGTCGCCGCGGAAAGCGGGGTCCGCCGAACCCAGCAGGGCTGGTTTGCCCGGCATGCTGATCCGGTAGCCGCGATCGTAGATCTGGTAGTTGGAAGTCCCTGCTTCCGGGTCTCCCTCCCAGTCCAGGCGCAGCCGGTAGGTGTGTTCATCGTTGGGCCTCGCAGGCATGGTGCCTCCCCGGTGAGATGGTTCGAGACCTTGCGTCTCGGTATCAAGATGCGGCATCCTCGATTCGGAGTGGACCGAAATGAAGGCCGACCCGGATTTTTCTGCCGCGGCCCCGTAGGTTTGGGTTCCGGGAGTGGACCGGGCAGGTGTACGCGAGGGCAGGAGTGGATTTCCAAAAAATCCGAAATTTACGCTTGCTTCAAATTTCTAGAACTATAGAATAATGACATGGCCCAACCCGATCCCGCCCTCGACCTGCACGTCCAGCGCCTGAAGGCCCTGGGCCACGCCTCCCGCCTGTCCATCGTGCGGGTGGTGGTCCAGGGGCCGGTGGAGGGGACGCCGGTGGGGGAAATCCAGGCGCGCCTGGACATCCCCGGCTCGACCCTCAGCCACCACCTGTCCGAACTCACCCGAGCCGATCTGCTCGTAGCCACCCGCCAGGGCACCACCATCCGCTACGCCGCCCATTTCGCCAGCCTGCGCGCCCTCACGGACTACCTGTGGGAGGACTGCTGCCGGGGCGGCGGCTGCGATCCCCAATGCCTGTGCTAGGAGCCGTTACGGAACTTGTTCCGTTACGGCTCCTTGTGCCTGGCCGAATGCTTCAACCCAGTTTCCTCTCACGGTGCCAGGAGAAGCCATGACAACTTCCAACAACCCCACCCATGTGGTCGTCCGCAGGAAGTACGGCAGCATCGCCGCAAGCAAGGGCGGGTGCTGCGGGCCCAAGTCCTCCTGCTGCGGAGGAGGGCGCGCCGATGAGGTGGCGCGGGGCCTGGGCTACACGGACGCCGAGCTGGCCACCCTGCCCGGGGAGGCCAACCTGGGGCTCTCCTGCGGCAATCCTACGGCCATGGCCGCCCTGAAGGCCGGAGAGACGGTCCTGGACCTGGGCAGCGGGGCCGGGTTGGATGCCTTCCTGGCCGCCCAACGGGTGGGACCCACCGGGAAGGTGATCGGCGTGGACATGACGCCGGAGATGCTGGAGAAGGCACGGGCCAACGCCGTGACCTTCCAGGAGCGCACCGGCCTGGCCAACGTGGAGTTCCTGGAAGGGCAGATCGAGGCCATCCCCCTGCCGGACGCCGCGGTGGACGTGGTGCTGTCCAACTGCGTGCTGAACCTCAGCCCGGACCAGGCCCAGGTGTGGAAGGAGATCGCCCGGGTGCTGAAGCCGGGCGGCCGGGTATCCATCTCCGACATGGTGCTGCTGCGGCCCTTGCCGGAGGCGGTGCGCCAGGACGTGGAGGCCCTGGTGGGCTGCATCGCCGGCGCGGCGCTCAAGGCCGACCTGGAGCGCATGATGCGGGAGGCCGGCCTGGCGGACCTGAGCCTGGTCCCCAAGGAGGGGGCCGTGGAGGCCATGCTTCCCGGCGACGACCCCATGGCCGACCACCTCACGGGGCTTCTGCCCAAGGGCACCCGGCCCTCGGACTTCATCGCCAGCCTGATCATCTCCGCCCGCAAAAGTCAGTATGTCTCGCGTATTCCCGGAGGGGATACCGAGAAGCCGGCCTGAGGAGGAGCCATGCCCGGACCTAGGCGCCTCTCCTTCCTGGACCGCTACCTCACGTTGTGGATCTTCCTGGCCATGGGGCTCGGCGTCCTGCTGGGCTTCGCCGTCCCGGGGTTCAACCGGGCCATCAACGCCTGGAACGTGGGCACCACTTCCGTGCCCCTGGCGGTGGGGTTGATCCTGATGATGTACCCGCCCCTGGCCAAGGTGAAGTACGAGGAACTGCACCTGGTGTTCCGGAACAAGCGGGTGCTGGGCCTCTCGCTGCTGCAGAACTGGGTCATCGGGCCCCTGCTCATGTTCGGCCTGGCCGTGACCTTCCTGCGCGACCGACCGGAATACATGCTGGGCCTGATCCTCATCGGCCTGGCCCGCTGCATCGCCATGGTGATCGTCTGGAACGACCTGGCCAAGGGCGACACGGAATACTGCGCCGGGCTGGTGGCGTTCAACTCCATCTTCCAGGTGCTGTTCTTCAGCGTCTACGCCTGGTTCTTCGCCACCGTGCTGCCCGCGAAGCTGGGCCTCCAGGGCGCGGTGGTCAACATCACCATCGGCCAGATCGCCAGGAGTGTCTTCATCTACCTGGGGATTCCGTTCCTGGCCGGGTTCCTTACCCGCTTCACCCTGGGCCGGCTGAAGGGCCTCGGTTGGTACCACCGGGTCTTCGTCCCCAAGATCAGCCCCATCACGCTGGTGGCGCTGCTGTTCACCATCGTCGTCATGTTCAGCCTCAAGGGCGAGACCATCGTGAAGCTGCCGCTGGACGTGCTGCGCATCGCGGTTCCCCTGCTGATCTACTTCGTGGTGATGTTCTTCGTGAGCTTCTGGCTGTCGAAGCAGGCCGGAGCCACGTATCCCCAGAGCGCCACGCTGAGCTTCACCGCCGCCTCCAACAACTTCGAACTGGCCATTGCCGTGGCGGTGGCGACTTTCGGCATTGCCCACGGGGCCGCTTTCGCAGCGGTCATCGGGCCCCTGGTGGAGGTTCCGGCGCTCATCGGTCTCGTGAACGTCGCCCTGTGGTTGCAGCGGAAGTGGTATCCCCATGAGACCGTGACCCCGGCGTCCGCCGCCTGCTGTCCTGCGGACAACCTTGAGGTGAACCCATGACCGTTCCCGCCTACAACGTCCTTTTCCTCTGCACGGGGAACTCGGCCCGCAGCATCATGGCGGAAGCGCTCCTGAACGCCGAAGGGCGGGGCACCTTCAAGGCCTACAGCGCCGGCAGCCACCCGAAGCCGGAGGTCCACCCGCTCGCGCTGGATCAGCTCCGCAGGTCCAGGCTCCCTGCCGAAGGGTATCGCAGCAAGAGCTGGAGCGAATTCTCGGCTCCCGGCGCGCCGAAGCTGGACTTCGTATTCACCGTCTGCGACAACGCGGCCAACGAGGTCTGCCCGGTCTGGCCCGGTCAGCCCATGACCGCGCACTGGGGGATCCCGGACCCGGCCGCAGCGGTGGGCACCGAGGAGGAAAGGCAGAAGGCGTTCCTGAAGGCCTTCCTGCAGCTCCAGACCCGGATCAACCTGTTCCTGGCCCTGCCTGTGGAATCCCTGGATCGTCTGAGCCTGCAGCAGAAACTGCGGGACATCGGCAGGACCGCCGGCTAGCCGCGGGAGAGCCATGACCATCCCAGGCGGAAAAGGCATGTTCATCCAGGGGCTCTGGTTCCTGTCCCCGCGAGAGGCCCTGGACGCCTTCCAGCAGGGCGCCTTGCTGATCGACCTGCGCAGCGACGAGCTTTTGGAGATGAAGGCCTTCGGGGTGCCCGAATGGCTCCACCTGCCCCATCCAGTCCTTGCCGATCATGCGGGCGAACTGCCCCGGGACCGTCTCCTGGTCCTGGCCGACACCGCGGGCGTCTACACCAAGGAGGCCGCCAGGGCGCTCGAGGACCTCGGCTTCGAGCAGATTGCCTGCCTGAACGGGGGCATGGTCGCCTGGGACCAGGAAGGCTTCCCGGTCGGCACCGACCCCGACGCACTCCTCCATGGCGATTGCGCCTGCGTCATGCGGTCCAGGAAAGACCGTGCCACCCCTTCCTGATCATGAATTTCCATGCCCCGGAGGCAATATGAACATTCGCAGGAGGCTACCGGATGACCTGGACTCAGTCCGGGCCCTGTTGGAAGGGGCGGATCTTACCGCGAAGGGAATTGAGCGTACCGAGGGCTGGGTGGCCGAGGAGGATGGCCGTCTGGTCGGCCATGTGGCTCTGGAACGGACCGCGGACGCCGCCGTCCTGCGTTCCCTGGCGGTCGCGCCTTCCGCCCAGGGCCAGGGCCTGGCAAGGCGCCTCATGGATCTGGCCGAGAGCGAGGCCGGGAACCGCACCCTGCTCCTCAAGACCAGGACCATCGGCCCCTGGGCCGAACGACGCGGGTATGGCCGTGCCGATCCGGACCAGATCCCGCTGAGCGTCAAGGGCACGACGGAATTCGAGGGTTCGCTCTGTTCGGGCTACCCGGCCTATGTCAAGCCACCGGCGGGAAGCGCGCCCGCCTCCCTGGGTGGACCGTCCGTCCCCGGGAAGGATGGCGGCTGCCGCGGCTGAAGAACCTCCCGAGGCCGTTCCCGCCCCGCCGCGGCCAGCCCTCACCGGCCTTCGCCGCCGAGCATCCTCAACGCATACAGTGCATAGATGAGGGTGTGGGCGTGGATCCGCTCGATCTTCACGTGCTCGTTGGGACCGTGGGAGATCTCCAGCAGGCCCGGGCCGTAGGCGAAGGCCGGGATGCCCTGGTGGGCGTACCAGCGGATCTCCAGGCTCCCGGGGCACATCTCGAAGGCGGGGCGCTCCCCGGTCACGGATGCGATGGTTTCCGCCAGGGCCTGGGCGGCCGGGTCGGTCTCGGCCACGCCGCTGGACAGGATCTCCTGCAGGGTCTCCACCTCCAGCCTGATCCCGCGCCGGCGCATCCGGTCCAGGAGGTCGAACAGCCGCTTCCTCTCGGTCTCGAAGTCCTCCTCCGGGTTGAAGCGCCGCTCGAGGGTGAAGGAGCACCGCTCGGGCACCACGTTGAAGTTGGTGCCCCCTTCCACCTGCCCGCCGAGCATGAGGATGGACCGGGCGGCCTCGGCCGGCTCGATGCTGAACGCGCTCCGCCGCTGCTCCACCTCCGCCTTCAGGACCTGCAGCTCCCGCACCACCTCGACCATCTGCTCGAAGGCGTTGATGCCCTGGAACTGCAGGCCCACATGGGCCGGGCGGCCGATGACGGTGACGCGCAGGGTGATGGCGCCCCGGTTGGCGTTCCAGATCACGCCGCTGGTGGGTTCGGGGGTGACCATGGCGATGCCGCCCCGGCCCAGCAGGCCTGCCTCCGTCAGGTAGCGGGAGCCGCCCTGGCCGCCGGTCTCTTCATCGGCCACCACGCACAGGCCGATCCGGCCCCTCAAGGGCGCTCCCACCTTCTTCAACAGGTAGGCGGCATAGATCATGACCGCCAGCCCGGACTTCATGTCCGATGACCCCCGCCCGAACAGGACCCCGTTCTTGACCTGGGGCTCGAACTGGTCCCGGCGCTGGGCGGGCACCACGTCGTAGTGGCCGTGGAAGTAGAGCGTCCGGTCGCCCTCGCCCACGAAGGAGAGCAGGTTGCAGCGCGGGTGTCCGGGGAATCCCGGCACTTCCACCAGCTCGTGGGGGAGCCCCAGCTGGTCCAGCTCCTGCTCCACCCGCGCGATGCATTCCCGGTAGGCTGCGCCCGGGGGGTTCTCGCTGGGGATGCGGATCAGGTCCTGGGTGAAGTCGAGGATCGCCGCCCGGTGTTCCCCGAGGGCCTGCTGCAGAACGTCGCGCCATGCCATGACCAACCTCCTTGGGGCGTTCCAGGATGGTAGCGGGAGCCGATGGTATTCATGAAGATTCAGTTGGGCATAGCTATACTGGTTGCAGTCTGAGCGACAAAGGAGCCCAAGCCATGGAGGCGACGATGAGCAGGGCCGAACGGGTGTGGTTCGACGGGAAATGGGGTGCCGGGGCGCCGCTGATCGGGCCTGCCGACCATGCGTTCTGGATGGCGTCGACGGTCTTCGACGGTGCCCGGGCGATGCGTGGCCACCTTCCCGACCTCCAGGCGCATTGCGAACGCGCGATCAGGTCCGCCGTCACCCTGGGCATGGAACCCAAGCTCACCGGCGCCGACATCGAGGACCTGGTCCGGGACGGCATGACGCAGCTTTCCCGGGAGACCGACTACTACATCAAGATGCTGTTCTACTGCCCCGGCGGATTGCTGCTGCCGGACCCGGCGACCACCACCTTCGCGCTGCACATCTTCGAAGCCCCGCTGCCGGAGGATTCAGGCTTCAGCGCCACCATCAGCAAGTACCGCCGGCCCGATGCCACCACGGCTCCGACCGACGCCAAGGCCTCCTGCCTGTACCCCAACTCCCAGCGTGCCGTGCGCGACGCGCTCGCGCGCGGGTTCAGCGGCGCCATCATGCTCGACCCGGCAGGGAACGTGGCGGAATTCGCCATCGCCAACATCTGGATCGTGCGCGCCGGGGTCGCCCTGACACCGGAACCCAACGGCACGTTCCTCAACGGGATCACCCGCCAGCGGGTCATCAGGCTGCTGCGGGAGGATGGCATCACCGTCAAGGAGGCCCGCCTGCTGCCCGAGGACGTGCTCACGGCGGACGAAGTCTTCAGCACCGGCAACCACGGCAAGATCCTTCATTGCAACCGCGTCGAGGAACGCCTCCTGCCGCACGGCCCGGTCGCCCGGCGCGCGCGCGAGCTCTACCTGCAGTACGCCCTCAGCTGCTGAGCCGGTCTGTCGGCATCCCCATCCCCATGGGTGCGGGCCGCGCATGGGCTAAGGATGTCCCACCGCCTGCGCCATGGGGATGAGCTGCAGGTAGTCCTCGCGATGCAAGGCGGTCCGCCAGTGACCGAAGAGCATGGCGCCGCCGGTGACCGCCGTGAACAGGCCCGCCGCCAGCAGTCCGAAAACCCAGCCCGGCACCGCCTTGCCGCCGGGGGCCTGCACGTGCAGAGTGTCCTTCACCGGGCAGGCGGCCACGCACCGGTAGCAGGCGGTGCATTCGTCGCTGCCCACCCGGTTGGCCCGGTGCACCTGGATCCGCGCCGGGCAGGCCCGGGTGCAGCGCCGGCAATCGATGCAAGTGCTCTTGCTGCGGGTGACCCGCAGGGGGCTGGCCAGGCTCAGGAGCCCCAGCAGGGCGCCGTAGGGGCAGAGGTAGCGGCACCACAGGTTCTGCACCAGCAGGGAGAGCGCCGCCAGGGCCAGGACGATGCCCAGGGCGAGCCCGGAGAGGTAGGCGAAGAACAGGTACATCCGGATGTCCGCCACCGCGTTGAAGGGGCTGTCCAGGAACGCCTCCAGCACCGGGCCGTCCATGTTCCAGATGGCCCAGAGGAAGAAACCCAGGAGCAGGTACTTGACCCCGCGCAGGGGCGCGTCGGCCCACCGGGGCAGGGCCAGGTTCCGGCCCAGCCCTTTGCGGCCCAGGAGCCACAGCGCCTCGCTCAGGGTCCCCACCGGGCAGATCCAGCTGCAGAAGGCTTTCTTCAGCAGCAGCCCCATGGCCAGGATGGCCACCAGGATGAACAGCCCCGCCGGATGGACCGGGTGGATCTTCCCGGTGAGCAGCCAATGCTTGAGGCTGAGCAGGGCCGAGATGGGCAGGAATCCCTCGGCGCCGGCCGGGTGCGGCACGTAGGCGGCGCGCCCGCCGGACGCGCCCCAGCGCATGAACAGGGCGAACTCGGCTCCGATCCACAGGCACAGCACCAGGAACGCCACCTGCACCACCGTCCGGGCGGCCTTGGGATCGGTGCGCAGGCGCCCCAGGAAGGCCCGGACGGGGGAACGACCCTTCGCGGGTCCACCCGGCCGGGGCGGGGGTTGGATTGGATGCGGCGAATTCACGGGCTTGCTCCTGGGCATGGGCACGATCCCGGTCCCTCCGGAACCGGCGGATCCCGGCGGCCCTCCGGCCCTGGGACCCTGACTGGTCCCAGCATTCTCCCGTCCGGCTCCGGGCGCCTTGACCGCCGTCAAGCGAGGCCGGAACCGGGCCGCGGCCGGCGGGACAGCCTGGCACCCGGGGCCGGTTGCGCGCCGAGGTTCACTCCCGGTCCCGGTCCTCGTCCTGGAAGAACATGGGTGCCGGGGCCGCCTTGCCCACGGGCGCGGCCACCCGCTCCAGCAGACCGGCCAGGGTGGCCACCTGCTCCGGCGTCAGCTGGGCCAGCCGCTCCAGAAGCACCTGCTGGAGCGGGACCGGAACGGCCGCGGCGGCCCTGGCGCCGGCTTGGGTCAGGGCCACGTTCAGCTTCCGGCGGTCAGTGCTGCTGGTCCGCTTGCCCACCAGCCCCCGGCCGTTCAGTTTGCGCACCACCACCGAGACCGAGCTGGGGTCGGTGGCGGTCCGGTCCGCCAGCTCCACCACCGAAAGCGGCCCGTGCTCCTTCAGGACGTGCAGCACGAACACCTGGGCCGCGCTCAGCCCGGCCCCTCCGTGCCGGGAGGTCTGGGCCAGGCGCAGCGCCCGGACGATCCAGCGCAGGGCATCGAACACCCGGCGCACGTCGGGCTCGACACCTTGGATAAATGATTGGGATCCCATCTTTTCCATCTTCGGCCGTCTCCACGCTGATGGCAACCACCCATGGCTAGTGTGCCATGTTCCTCTCCAGGCCATCTGCCGAACCACGCCGCTTCGCCAGGTACGCTCGACGTATATCGATGAAATTCAACAATAAATGGATATTTTTGAAAATCAATTGGGATCCCATTTTGTAACTTTCAACTCCATGCCCGCATCCAATCCATCGTGGCGGTCGAGCCCGAGGCTATCGGTCCGCCCCCGTCAACGCATCGTATCCCTTCATGCCCCTTTCCCATGGAGCGCGTAGGCCATGGTTCTCGATTTCCCCGCCTGGGTCCGGGTCACCCATTTCCTGAACTTCCTGTTCCTCTCCCTGCTGGTGCGCAGCGGCCTGGAGATCCTCAGCGCCCATCCCAAGCTCTACTGGAGGGACGACTGCTGGCCGGGCAGCGAGTGGCTGACGTTCAATCGAACGCCCTACCCCAAGGACCAGCTGTTCACGGCGGACGACCAGGAGACCGATTTCCCGTCCTGGCCACCCGGGTCTCCTTCCGGCACCCGGGCTGGGTCCAGCGCTGCGCCGAGCTGTTCGTGGACCCGGTGCGCCGGGCGGTCCTGGGGCACCTGGCCTCCCGGCAGCAGTACACCCGTGCGGACCTCTCGCCGTACTTCTGGGTGAACGGCAGGCCGCCCAGGGAGGAGGACTACCTGGCCCTGGCCGGAGCCCGGTTCAAGGACTACGTCCTCCCGGTGGGGGGCCTGGTGGAGCGGCCCCTGCGCCTGACCCTGGAGGACCTGCGCAGGCTGCCCCGCCAGGCGCAGATCACCAAGCACAACTGCATCCAGGGCTGGTCCGGGGTCGCGGAATGGGCCGGCGTGCCCCTGCGGGAGATCATCCGCCGGTGCCGGCCCCTGCCCGCGGCGGGCGACGTGGTGTTCTGGGCCTTCGACGAGAAGTCCCGCTCGGAACCCCACTTCAAGGCCCCCGGCCAATACTACGGGACCATCCCCATGGCCATGGCCCTGCAGCCCCAGACCCTCCTGGCCTACGACATGAACGGGGAGCCGCTGGCCATCGAGCACGGCGCACCCCTGCGCCTGCGCCTGGAGACCCAGTACGGCTTCACCATGGTGAAGTACATCAAGGCCATCGAGTTCGTGGAGAGCTACCGGAAGGTGGGCAAGGGCCGGGGCGGCTGGCCGGAGGACAACCTCCACCGCAGCCGGGAGGCCAGCATCTGACGGGAGGGCGCCTTCAGTCCCCGCCATACTGGAGGAGGCGGCGCTCGCCCTGGAGGGCGCGCAGCTGGGTCAGGTCCTGGGTCACTTCCAGGGTGCCCAGGTAGGCGCCCCCCTCGTCGCGCACGGCGTAGTAGCGGATGTGGACGAACTTCCCCTGCATCTGGATCCAGAATTCCGCCACGTGCTCCCGCCCGGCCCGGAAATCCGCCAGGATCCGGTCGACGATGTGCGCGCTCTTGGGCGGGTGGCAGTTCTGCACCGTGCGCCCGATGATGGCCCGGCTGCGGGCGAACACCCGGTCCGGCCCTTCGCTGAAGAACGCCACCCGGTCTTCCGCGTCCACGAACGTCACGTCCACCGGAAGCGCGCTGAACACGCCCAGGAGCTGCTGGAAGGAGAGGCTGCCGCTGGGGAAGGCCACCGCCTGGGCCGCGGGCAGCCGGATCGCGCCCTCCACCGCCCGGGCCTGGGGCGCCCGGTACTCCGCCGCCGGGGCCACCAGGCACCAGCCGTAGTCGGGGCTCTGCGCCCAGATCTCGCCCCACTGCTCGGCCGTGAACATGCGCAGGCACATGGGCAGGAGGATGTTCTCCTCCTTGTAGACCATGCTCTCCAGGGCGGCCAGGGCCGGGCCCAGCACGGTCTCCTTGAGGACCTTCAGCTCCGCCCCGGTGAGGGTCTCCTCGCGCAGGGCCTGGGCGGCGGACTTGAGCAGGGCGCGCACCTCGTCGTCCTTGCCCCACATCACCTTGCTGGGCCCGGTGGTGCCGTGGCGCTCCAGCACGCTGAAGAACAGGTGCTCCTTGCGCTGGTAGTGCTTGTCCACGTCCATCAGGGGCTGGAACGCCTCCAGCATGGCGAGCCGCTCGCTCACCGGGGTCCCGGCGTCCGGCAGCGAATCCAGGCTGGCGGCGCGCAGCCGGGCCCGGGTGGCCGCCTCCTGCAGGGCGGCGTTCTCGGCCCGGAGCTGCTGCGCCGGGTGGCCCGCCGGGAGCGGCATGGACGGGCAGGGTTTCGCCATGACCTCCTTGAGCACGTCCGCATGCAGGTCGCACATGGACCGCACCTGGTCGGCGCTGAGCCCGTCCGCCATCAGCTGCTGCTCCATGGCCGCGATCTCGCCGGCGTCCACCTCGGCGATCAGGCTCTTCAGGTGCCCGCGCACGTCCTCGGGGGCCTCGCCCCGGTGCAGGTGCAGGATCACCTCCTTCAGGGTCTGGATCCGCATGGCCTGGTTGTTGATCAATTCGCTCATGGCTCCTCCGCAACGCCGTCATGAGCAGAATCAGACCGATCCGGTCAGCTATCCTTGATGGATGTCAAACCCAGGCGAACAATCGTCGCCGCCCTACCCTTGAGGGTGGGCGGTGCGGTTTCGCCGAACCCTGTGCCGTCACAAAAGAAAGGAATTCCTTGGAGGCCTTGACCACCCTTCTGCGCCAGGAACGGTTCTCCCATGAGGACCTGGTCCACCTGCTGGCCCTGCGTACCCCCGTGGACGTGGCGCGGCTGCGCATCCGGGCCAACGAAGTGCTGGCGGCGAACCTGGGATCGGCCGTCTACTACCGCGGGATCATCGAATTCTCGAACATCTGCGCCCGGGACTGCTATTACTGCGGCATCCGGGCGGGCAATCCCACCGTCGAGAGGTACACCTTGACCGAGCAGGAGATCCTGGACGCCGCCCGGTGGTGCGCGGACGAGGGCTACGGCTCGGTGGTGCTCCAATCGGGGGAGAGGTGCGACCCCGGGTTCGCCGCCTGGGTGGAGCACCTGGTCCGCCGCATCCGGGCGACCACGGTCCGCCCCTTCCTGCCCCAGGGCCTGGGCATCACCCTCTCCCTGGGCGAGCAGCCGCTGGCGACCTATTTCCGGTGGCGTGAGGCGGGCGCCCACCGGTACCTGCTCCGGATCGAGACCACCGACCCGGGGCTGTTCGCCCGCATCCATCCCGCCTCCCAGACTCTGGAGGCCCGGCGCCAGGCCCTGCGGGACCTGGATGCGGCCGGGTTCCAGGTGGGCACGGGCGTCATGATCGGCATCCCGGGCCAGACCCTGGACATGCTGGCCGGGGACATCGCCTTCTTCCGGGACAACCCCATCGACATGATCGGCATGGGCCCCTGGCTGCCCCACGAAGAGGCCCCCATGAAGGACTGGCCGCAGCCCCTGTCCACGGAGGAGCAGTTCCAGCTGGCCCTGAACATGATCGCCGTGGTCCGGCTGGCCTGCCCCGACGTCAACATCGCGGCCACCACCGCCCTGCAGGCGATGTTTCCGGACGGCCGGGAACGGGGCCTCAGCTACGGCGCCAACGTGACCATGCCCAACCTCACCCCCGTCCACGCGCGGGGCAGCTACGTGCTCTACGAAGGCAAGCCCTGCACCAACGAAGCCAGGGAGGAATGCAAGGGCTGCCTCCTGGGCCGGGTGGAATCCATCGGGCGCGAAGTCGCCTTCAACGCCTGGGGGGATGCCCCCCACCACGCCCGCAGGAACCAAGGGCGGGTGTTCTGAATCGCTTCCGGTCCGAGTTCAGTGGAACGCCAGGAAGTGCTGGCCCGTCAGCACGGCCACGCCGACGATGACCTGGAGGGTGGTGGACAAGGCCACCTTGACCAGGACCGGGCGGGGGACCTTCCGGAAGATCAAGGGCAGGTTGGTGGCCAGGCTCGCCATGGAGGCGAAGACGGTGGCCGTTCCGGCCAGGGCCGGGCTGATCTTCAGGCCGGCGCTGAGGTTGGCGGCGGCGGCGGTGGCGCTGGCGCTGCTGGCCATGCCGCTCAGGCAGCTGGCGGTGACGAACCCGCCGGCCCCGAAACCCCGCTCCGCCAACGTGCTCAGGACCTGGATGCCCAGGAACAGGATCCCGTAGGACAGCACCCGCCGCAGGGAGACGGGCGACCCCAGGGTCAGTTCCTGGCCGGGTTCGTCGCCCTTCCTGCCGGCCGGCAGCAGGAAGGAGACGGCCGCCATGGCCACCATCGGACCGACGGCGATGTACAAGGCTTTGGGAGCGAACACGGCCAGAAGGAAGATGTTGCGGATGAACATGGCCAGGGTGGCGAACAGGACCACGCCCACGATGCGCGTCCCCTGGACGATGTTCATGAGCTCGGCGATGGCGGCGCGGTTGTTGACCAGGCCGCCCAGGAAGGCGGTCCAGAGCAGGCCGCGTTTGCCGTACAGGCGGAGCAGGACGTAGTTCACGAAGGCGATTCCGGCGATCACCACCACGGTGACCCAGGCCTCGCGCAGGTTCACCAGCTGCCACGGGTCGACGTACCGGTCCGGCAGGATCGGATAGATGACGAGGCCGATCAGGCCCAGGAGCACGGCGCTGCGCAGCTCGCCGATGGTCACCCCGCCGGCGAATTTCACCAGCTCCACCTTCCAGGCCAGCAGGATGGTCATCAGGATCGCGCCGGCCACGGGTGTGAAGGTGTGCCCCAGCCCCACCAGCGCGCCCAGGGCGAAGGTGACCAGCAGCGCGGCCGCGGTGGTGATCTCCAGGGTGTTGTTGGCGGTCATGCTGCGCACGTTGAACAGGGCGGCCAGGACGATCACCCCGGCCAGGCTGACCAGGCAGAAGGCCGGGGAAACCAAGATGCTCACGGCCGCCAACATGGCCGTCAGGCCGAAGGTGCGGATGCCGGCGTCCTTGCTGGCGGATTCCCGTTCGAAGCCGACCAGCATGCCGATGGCGAGCGCGATGGCAAGCTTCAAGGCAACCGTGTTGGGAGGGAATCGGGCGACTGTTGCGGGATCCATCATGCGGCTCCTGATTGAGCTTACCTTCAACGTCCCTTCGGGGCGTCCCCGGGTTCCGCCTGAAATTCGACGCCCGGCGCCGGGACCTGCTTTCGGCAGCCGAGTGGGACGCCTGTCGGGAGGCCCTGGAATGGCTGGCCGGGAACAGGCACCAGGTGGGCCGTTCCCGCGGGGATTCTTGAGCTTGGGCGAGGCCCTTGGTAGGATTCCCCTGGCGATGGAGTCCGCCTGAACCGCTCCCTGCGAGCTGATGACTCCTGTGAGCGTCCAGCCCATAGGAGCCGCAGATGTCCATCCCGGGAAGGGCTTTCCCATGAATGAGGCCCATCAGAGGCGCGTGGCCGCCACGTACCAGCCAAGCCGCCGCAAAAGTCCCCGATGGCCTTCCGGGCCGGGGTAGCCCAAAGGTTCCGGAGCTATTGGGCTACTATGGGCTTCAAAAGTCGTGCAGGAACAGAGAAGGGATGACCATGAACAAGGTCTTATTGGTGTTCATTGGCGGCGGCATCGGTTCGGCCACCCGCTACGGGACGACCCTGCTGGCCGGCAAATGGTTCGGCACCGGGTTCCCCTGGGGCACCTTGGCGGTCAACCTGACCGGCTGCTTCCTGATCGGCATCATCCTGGGCCTGGCGGAAAAGTCCAACCTGGTGCAGCCTTCCACCCGGCTGTTCTTCGTGACCGGGTTCCTGGGCGGACTGACCACCTTTTCCAGCTACGCCATGGAGAGCGTCGTGGCGTTCCGCAGCAGCACGTTCCTGGCGCTGGGCAACATCGCCGTCAACAACCTGATCGGCCTGGCCCTGGTGGCCATCGGTTTCTCGCTCGTGGAACGCATCATCTGAGCCCTGGGAGTTGAACCATGCCTTTGATCTACACTCTCGCACGGATCTTCACCAGTGAGGAGGCCCGCTACCAGGGCAAGCCCCTGTACCAGGAGATCATCGATCTGGTGGTCCGGCAGAAGGTCTCCGCCCGGGTCCACGTCACCAAGGGCATCGCCGGCTGCTACGAGAACGGCGAAGTGGCCACCTTCGGGGTCGAAGTGTTCTCCTTCCACATGCCCCTGGAAATCATCGTGATCATGCCCCAGTCGGAAAGCGCCCAGCTGCTGCCCCTCCTGGAGGAGATGGTGGACGAAGGGCTCATGACGGTCGAGGACCGGGACGTGCACTGGCACAAGTGCCGCAAGCAGATGATCCCCCGCCAGGTCCGGGTCAAGGACGTCATGACGCCCCGGCCGCGGGCGCTGCCCATGGACGCGCCGGCCACCGAGGCGCTGCGGATCCTGCTGGGAGCCCGGTTCCACGGGATCCCGGTGGTGGATGCCCAGAAGCGTCCGGTGGGCATGATCACCCAGGGGGACCTGCTGCGCCAGACCCCTTTCCCCCTCAAGCTCGGTTCCCTCCGCCCGTTCCAGGCCAGCCACCTGGAGGCCCTGGAAAAGCTGCTGGACGGCAAGCAGGTGGCGGAACTCATGAGCAGACCGGCGGTGGTGGTCCGGGAGGACGAACTCCTGGCCAAGGCGGCGGACCTCATGCTGATGAGGGACGTCAAGCGCCTGCCGGTGGTCGCCGCCGACGGGAGCCTCGCCGGGATGCTGTCCCGGCTGGATGTCTTCAAGACCATCATGGAGCGGAACCCGGACTGGTCGTCCTTCGACCAGGGCGGCGTCCAGGTGCAGGACATCCGGCTGGTGAAGGAGGCCATGCGCTTCGACACGCCGACCCTGCCTCCGTCCGCACCCACCTGGGACGCCATCAAGCTGATCGACACGACGCCCATCCAGCGGGTGGCGGTGGTGGATCCGGACGGCAAGCTCCTGGGCCTGATCTCCGAGAAGGTGCTCCTGGCCGCCTTTTCCGCCCACACCGGCGGCATGCTGGACCTGATCCTGGCCAATCTCTCCTTCCCGGCCCTGGCCCGCAAGCACAAGGCCCTGCTCAAGGCCCTGCGGGCCCGGACGGTCGGGGAGGTCATGCTCACGGACATCCATTCGGTGCAGGAGGACGACCCCATCGAGGGGGCCCTGCAGCTGATGGTCGAGAAGAAGCTCAAGCGGATTCCCGTCCTGGACGCCCAGGGGCGCCTCAAGGGGATGCTGACCCGGGACTCCCTGATGCGGACGATCAAGGCCCCCCAGCCGGAGTAGCTCCCGCCGGGGAAGCAAACGTTCATTGAAGCCTGCTCGCCCGGGACGGCCGGCCTGCCCGGTCTTATTCGTAGTGGGTCCACATGGCGAGGATCTTGACCGTCCGGGCCTCCTGGTCCACCTCATAGACCAGACGGTGCGTGTAGGTGATCCGCCGGGACAGCAGGCCCGCCAGGTCACCCTTCAGCTTCTCGTAGGGCGGCGGCATATGCCACGGATTGCGCTGGATGGCCTTCAGCATCTCCAGCACGCCCGGCCACAGACCCGCCGCCTCCAGTTTCGCCTTGTCCTTCTGCGCTCGTCTGGAAAACCGCAACTCCCATTCTGCCTTGGCAGCCGGCATCAGAGATCCTCCAGCCGGGCCATCCCCTCGATGGGCTCCGCCTTGGCCTCCAGCAACGCCTCCCGCATGCCGGGAAGGCTCAGAAGGTAGAGGGTCTCCTCGATCCCCCTCCAGTCCTCCTCGGCCACCAGCACACCGTTGCCGTTCTTGCTGGTGATCAGGACCGGCTGATGGTCCGCGTTGATCCCGGAGAGCAGGTTGAACAGCTCCGTGCGGGCGTTGGATGCGGCGATGGGGCGAAGCATGGGATCCTCCACCCCAATCGTACTACTTCTTGTACCACTCGCCAGTCCTGCCCCGAAAGGTCGTCGTCTTGGCCGCAGGCCGGAACCCGAAGGACCCTTGGCGGCGGCTGAACCTCAGATGCCGGTGCGCTTCTCCAGTTCCTCCGGATAGCGGTCGCCCTGGATCGGGATCCTGGAGGCGGCGTCGTCGATGGCGCGCAGGTCCTCGGTGGAGAGTTTCATGCGCACCGCGCCCAGGTTCTCCTCCAGCCGGGCCGGCTTGGTGGTGCCGGGAATGGGCACGATCCAGGGCTTCTGGGCCAGCAGCCAGGCCAAGGCCACCTGCGCGGGGGTCGCCTTCCTTGCCGCCGCCGCCTTGCCCAGCAGCTCCACCAGGGCCTGGTTGGCCTTGCGGGCCTCGGGGCTGAAGCGGGGCACGATGTTGCGGAAATCGGTGTGGTCGAACCGGGTGTTCTCGTCGATCTTGCCGGTGAGGAAACCCTTGCCGAGCGGGCTGAACGGGACGAAACCGATCCCCAGCTCTGCCAGGGCGGGCAGGAGTTCCTCCTCCGGGCGGCGCCACCAGAGCGAGTATTCGCTCTGGACCGCGGTGACCGGGTGGACCGCATGGGCGCGCCGGATGGTCCCCACACCCGCCTCGGAGAGGCCGAAATGCTTCACCTTGCCCTGCTGGATCAGTTCCTTGACCGCTCCGGCCACGTCCTCGATGGGCACGGCGGGGTCGACCCGGTGCTGATAGTACAGGTCGATGGTGTCGATCCTGAGCCGCTTGAGCGAACCCTCCACGACCTGCTTGATGTGCTCGGGCCGGCTGGTGATGACCGTGAGCTTGGCGGGGTCGTCCGGACCCGGGGCGAAGCCGAACTTGGTGGCGATCACCACCTGGTCCCGGACCGGGGCCAGGGCCTCGCCCACCAGCTCTTCGTTGGTGTACGGCCCGTAGATCTCGGCCGTGTCGAAGAACGTCACGCCCTGGTCCACGGCCGCGCGGATCAGGGCGATCATCTCCTTCTTGTCGGCGGGCGGACCGTAGCTGAAGCTCATGCCCATGCAGCCGAGCCCCAGGGCCGACACTTCCAGTTGACTGTTTCCCAATTTGCGCTTTTCCATGATTTCTCCTTGGGTGATGGGGTGACGGGAACGGTACCGCGCCGTTCCCTGGTCCGGCCGGGTCAGGCCTCGACCTCGGCGGAGGTCATGCCCACCTCCCGAAGCCTGGCGATGTCCTTGGTGGGCGCGCTGCCGAAGAACCGCCCGTATTCCCGGCTGAACTGGGACGCGCTCAGGTAGCCCACCTGCCGGCACGCCGACCCCGCGTCCATCATCCGCACCAGCATCAGCCGGCGCGCCTCGTGCAGCCGCAGCACCTTCTGGAACTGGATGGGGCTCATGGAGGTGACCGCCTTGAAGTGCTGGTGGAAGGCCGACACGCTCATGTTCACCATGCCGGCCAGGCGCTCCACGTCCAGGGGGCGATCGTAGTGGGCGCGCACCCAGGTCACAGCTTTGGCGACCCGCTGCAGGCGGGAATCCTCCTGGCCGATCTGGGCCACCCGGGCGCCGATGGGGCTGCGCAGGAGGCGGATCAGGATCTCGTCCACCACCAGGGGGGCGATCAGCTCCACGTCCTCGGCCTGGGCCATCAGCTCCACCAGCCGCACGGCCGCACTGATGATGGCGGGCTCGGAAGGGGCCGCATAGACCGCCAGGTTCTTCTGGACCTGGGGCAGGCCGTTGGGGTAGACCTTCAGCATCAGGTCGGCGATCCGGGCCGGGTCCAAGTCCAGTTTGAGGCAGAGGAAAGGTTCCGCGGGGCTGGCCTGGGTGACCTGGCCGGACACCGGCATGTCCACCGAGAAGACCAGCATGCGCGACGCGTCGTAGGAGAACGTCTCGTCCCCCAGGAAGATGGTCTTGGCGCCCTGGGCGACCACGCACAGGGCGGGCCGGGCGAGGCCGTGGATCCGCTCCTGGTTCGGCCTCGAGGCCCGGACCACCTCCACCCCGGGCAGGCGGAGGCTGAAGTGGCCGTCATAGGGCGCGTGGGCCCGGATCGTCTCGGCCAGCCGGGCGAGGTCGGCCAGGGCCGGGATCGTTGCGGCCAATGGTTTCATGGTCATCCCTCCGGTCTGGTTTCCGGCACGACTTCATTGAGGCAACGCATGGCGTTGAGCGTCCTGGGGTAGCCCACGAAGGGCAGCAGCTGGGTGATGACGGCCATCAAGGCGCCCCGGTCGTTGCCGACCTCGAGGTTGCCCTGGATGTGCGCCTTCAGCTGCGGTTCGCACCCGCCCAGGGCGAGGAGCATGGCGAAGGTCAGCAGTTCGCGCGTCTTCAGGTCGAGCCCGGTCCTGGTGTAGTAGTCGCCGAAGCAGTTGCCCGACAGGTAGCGGTTGATGTGCTGCTGGTCCGCCGGCGCCTCCCGGTACATCGTGTCGATCATCTTCCCAAATATCGCCTTGGACAGCGCCAGTCCCTGCTCGAACCGGGTCGCGGGCGAGGTGGTGGACTGGCCCGCCAGGGGCAGCGTCACGCCGCGTTTCGCCAGGACCTCGTTGGCGGCGTGCAGGAAGTCGAAGACCTTGCCGATGCCGCAGTAGGGCACCGCCTGGTAGACGATCTCCTTGACCTCCACCGGCGTGACACCGAGGTTCAGGGCCGCTCCTACGGTGACCTTGAATTCGCCCAGCGCCTGGGCCGCGATGAGCGCGGCCAGGATCGTCATGAGCCGGGTGCGGTCGTCGAGGTGGCCATGGGCCAGCACCTCGTCGAAGGCGAAATTGTCGAACAGCTCGATGAATTCCGGGTCGGTGGCTTTCAGCGTCGACTTGTGGCCTGGAAACCACTTTTCGTGGTTCTTGGTCGCGGATTCGGTGATGCTCATGGTTCTCCTTCCATCTGTAACCGGGCCCGTCAAGCGAGCACGCGGGCCTCTTTCAGCCAGGCGGCAATGGCCCTTTCCGCCTTCTGCACGCCACCCCCCCGGATCGCGAGCCCCCCCAGGACCCTGGCGCCGGGGCACAGCTGCTTGATGTCCCGTTCGCTCTGGCCCAGACCGCTGCCCTCGTGGGTGCAGAAGGGGAGGATGGTCTTCCCGGCCACTTCGGTGTTGCCCACCGGCAGGTTCACGATGCCGCCATCCAGGTAGTTGTTGCCCTTGCGCGAGAAGTAGGCGATCAGGGTTCTGGGCTCTTGCATGGTTGACCTCCAGCCTAGAGAGCCAGGTTCGCGGCGCGGAACTGGTCCTCGCTGACCTGCTCCATCCAGTCGGCGGACTTGCCGTCCAGCTCTCCGGTGATGGCGATGTGGGTCATGGCCGTGGCCGGGGTGGCGCCGTGCCAGTGCTTTTCGCCCGCCGGGAACCGGACCACGTCACCGGGCCGGATCACCTCGATCGGGCCGCCCCAGCGCTGGACCTGGCCGCAGCCTTCGGTCACGATCAGGGTCTGGCCCAGGGGGTGGGCATGCCACGCGGTCCGGGCGCCGGGCTCGAAGGTGACCCTGGCGCCGACGGCCTGGAGGGACTCGTTGAACGGGAACAGGGGGTCGATCCGGACCCTTCCCGTGAAATAGGCTTCCGGCCCCTGGACGGAGGGCTGGGAACCGCATCGCTTGATGTCCATGTTGGGTTCCTTTCTGCCTGGTGGGCTACTTGGCCTTCAGCGAGGCCATGTCGATAACGAACCGGTACTTTACATCGCTCTTGAGCATGCGCTCAAAGGCTGTGTTGATGTCCTGCATGCGGATCACCTCCACGTCCGAAGTGATGCCGTGCTGGCCGCAGAAATCCAGGAGTTCCTGGGTCTCCTGGATGCCGCCGATGAGCGAGCCCGCCACGGATTTCCGTCGCAGCACCATCGGCGTGGTGTTCAGGAACGGCTCCAGCCCGCCCAGGTAGCCGACCAGGACCAGGGTTCCGTCCGTGGCCAGGGTGGGCAGGTACGGATTCAGGTCATGGACGTAGGGCACCGTGTCGATGATCAGGTCGAACCGGGCGCGGACCGCGGCCATCTGGGCTTCAAGGCCGGAGAGCACGATGTGGTCGGCCCCCTTCAGGTCCAGCCCGTCCGGGATGCGCAGCACGAACTCTTCGGAAACGACGATCTTGTCCGAATACCCGCCCTGGGTTTTCGTGTGGTCATGGCGGTCTTCCCCGCCATAGGTGTAGGTGGCGCCGTCGCAGTACTGCTCCTCCCCGGATGCGCAGGCGTCGCACTGGCGGCAGGAATCCACCAGGCAGCCGACGCCGACCGGGTCGCCCGGCTTGAACCGGGTCACATCCTGGCCCACCGCGACCACCCGGCCGATGATCTCGTGGCCGGGGACGATCGGGTAAGTGGTCCAGCCCCAGTCGTTCCGGGCCGTGTGCAGGTCGGAGTGGCACACCCCGCAGTACAGGATCTCGATCACCACATCGTCCGGGCGCGCCTCGCGGCGTTCGAAGCTGATCGGGACCAGGTCTTCCTTGGCATGCTTGGCGGCGTACCCAGGTACCTTCATTGTCATCGTTTTCTCCGTTCAAGGTGTATGACATTCCTGGCGAAGGCCATCGGCCTTGAGCGAGCTGCCGACCAAGCAAAACTCCGTCCTCCCCAACTGGGCTCGGGTTTGGGCCGGGTTGTGCCCAGGGCGTCCTCGCTCCAACTCCCCGGCGCACACCGGGGATACCTTGAAGTTTAGAAACGGGCGACCTGGGATGATTGCCTAAAGCTACAGACTTTTGGCCTGATTCTCCGGGTTGCCGGTCACCCCCGCCCGGACCGGCCCCGGACCTTGAAGGCCAGGAACAGGGCGACGGCCGTCAGGGCCAGGGACACCCCGAACGCCCCCGGCAGCGCCAGGCGCTGGCCGTCCAGCACGGCGCCCAGGACGGTCTCGAACAGGTACACCTGGACCAGCACGATGAGCAGGATCACGGCCATGGCCGCGCCGGTGAGCTGGGACTTGCCGGGGGCGCTCATGACTGGGCTCCTTCCTGGGCGATGCCGGGCTTGGGCAGGTCGCCCCGGATCCAGACCCAGCCGTCCGGGTCGACCTCCAGGTTCAGCCGGGACAGGGGACGGGTGGGGGGGCCCTGGATGGGGAAGCCCTGCTCCACCTCGAAGGCGCCGTTGTGGCAGGGGCACTCCAGCCTGCGCCCGTCCCAGCGCACGGCGCAGCCCAGGTGGGTGCAGGTCTGCCGGTAGGCGCGCCACTCGCCCTTGGGGGTATGGATGAGGATGCAGCGGTCCCGGTCGTCCCGGTAGGTGAACAGGAAGCTGTTGCCGGGGGCCAGGTCCGCGACGCGGCAGACCTTCAGGGCCTCGGGCCTGGTTCCCGGGGCGGCGGGGGCGCCGTCCAGGGGCCGCCGCCGCGCCCAGAGCCAGCCGATACCCACCGTGAAGCCGGCCGAGACCACCGCCAGGAACCGCGCGAATTCCCGGCGGGACAGGCGGCCTTCATCGGCCAGGTCGACGGGGAACAGGTCCTTCCATCCGGGCATCAGAGCGCTCCCTCGCACAGCAGGCTGGCATCCAGGTTCAGGGGGATCTCCGGGTCGGGGACCATGATGGCGTTGCGGGTCTTCACCGTGAGGGCGCCGATCCGGAACTCCCGCAGGGGCTGGCTGGCGCGCAGGGACGCCACCTCGTGCCGGGGGGCGAACAGCAGGGCCTGGCTGGGGCAGACGGTGGCGCACATGGGGCGGTGGCCGGTGGAGGTGCGGTCGTAGCACAGGTCGCACTTGAGCATCTGCTCCAGGCCCGGGAGCACCAAGGGCACGCCGAACGGGCAGGACAGCTCGCAGTTCTGGCAGGACACGCAGCGGGGCTTCTGGGCCGCGTGCACCACCCCGTCCTCGGAGCGCTTGATGGCGTCCGCCGGGCAGGACATGGCGCAGATGGGGTCCTCGCAGTGCATGCAGACGGTGGGGCCGGTCTGGGTGGAGACGGACCGGTCCAGCTCGTCCAGGTGGATCATGGAGTGGCCCCGGTGGGTGCCGCACTCGGCGCAGGACGCCACGCAGCTGCGGCAGCCGATGCAGCGCTGGGGGTCGATGAAGAAGCCAAAGGCACCGGTCTCGTTGATGCTCGAAATGCTCTCGCGAATCGCCGCAGGCGATTCCGAGAAGAAGCCGTACTCCGCGCTCACCATCAGAACACCTGCTCGGGGATGTCGCCCTGGAGGCTGGAGGCTTCCCGGGCCATTCGGCGCAACTCCAGCAGCTCGGCCGGGAACCGGTCGGGGCTGGTCCGGCGCAGGCGGCAGGCGCTCACCTTGAATTCGGGGATCCGGCTCACCGGGTCCAGGTGGCGGGCGGTGAGAAGGTTGGCGGAGAGGGGGCCGGGCCAGTGGTAGGGGATGAACACCGTGTCGGGCCGGATGGTGGCCACCAGCTTGGCCGGAAGCACCAGGCTGCCCCGCCGGGTGGCGACCTCCACCGCATCTCCGTCCGCCAGGCCGTACCGGGCGGCCAGGCGCGGGTGGATCTCCACGTAGGGATGGGGGCACTGCTCCACCAGGAAGCCGATGCGCCGGGTCTGGGTGCCGGACAGGTAGTGGTACACCACCCGGCCGGTGGTGAGCCACACCGGGTAGTCCGCGTCCACGACCTCCATGGGCGGACGCCAGGGGGTGGGGACGAAGCGGGCCCGGCCGTCGGGGTGGAAGAACCGGCCGCCCTCGAACAGCCGGGGCGTGCCCGGGTGGTCCTCGCTGGGGCAGGGCCAGAAGACGCCGTGCTCGGCCTCGATGCGCTCGTAGGTGATGCCGGCGTAGTCGGCGGTGCCGCCCTTGGAGGCCCGGCGCAGCTCGTCGAAGATGGCCCGGGGCGAGGTGAAATGGTCGAAGTACCGGCCGCGCCCGAGGCGGTGGGCCAGCTCCACCATGATCTGCCAGTCCGGGCGGGCGTCGCCGGGGGGGTCCACGGCCTTGTTGATCTTGATGACGCGGCCTTCGGTGCTGGTGGAGGTGCCCTCGTCCTCCTCGTGCAGGGCCGAGGGCAGCACGAGGTCCGCGTGCTGGGCCGTCTCGGACAGGAAGAAGTCCAGGCAGACGAAGAACTCCAGCTTCTCCAGGGCCTCCCGGGTGAAGCCCGCGTCGGGCAGGCTCACCAGGGGGTTGAAGCACAGGCACAGCAGGCCCTTGATCTCGCCCGCGTGGATGGCGTTCATGATCTCCTGGGCGGTGAGGCCCTTGCCCGGCAGCTCCGCGTCGGTGCAGCCCCACACCTGGCAGATGTGCCGGCGGTGCTCCGGGTTCTCGATGTCCCGGTTGCCGGGGAGCTGGTCGCACTTGTGCCCGTGCTCGCGCCCGCCCTGGCCGTTGCCCTGGCCGGTGATGGTGGCGTAGCCGCAGTAGGGCCGACCGATGCGCCCGGTGGCCAGGACCAGGTTGATGCAGGAATTGACGTTCTCCACCCCCTTGGACTGGTGCTCGATGCCCCGGGCGTGGAGCAGGAAGCTGGTGCTGGCCTCGCCCCACAGGCGGGCGGCCTTCTCGATGGCGGCGGCCGGGAGGCCGGTGACGGCGCTGGTCCATTCGGGGGTGCAAGGGCGCACCGCCTCCAGGGCCGCTTCGAAGCCGTTGGTGTGCTCGCGGATGAAGTCCCGGTCCAGGAGGTTCCAGCGCTCCAGCAGGTGCAGGACGCCGTTGGTGAGGGCGGAATCGGTGCCGGGCTTCAGGGGCAGGGCCAGGTCCGCGGTGCGGGCCAGGGGGGTGATGCGGGGGTCCACCACGATGAGCTTGGCGCCCCGGTCCCGGGCGCGCCAGATGTAGTCGGTGGTGATGGGCGCGCACTCGGCCACGTTGGCGCCGGAGATCCAGATCACCTCGGCCCGTTCCAGGTCCGCCCAGGAATTGGCGGCCCGGTCCACGCCGAAGGCCTTCTTGTTGCCCGCCCCGGCGCTGACCATGCACAGCCGGCCGTTGTAGTCGAGGTTGCGGGTGCCCAGGCCCAGCCGGGCGAACTTGCCCGCCAGGTAGCTCTTCTCGTTGGTGAGGCTCACCCCGGACAGGACGGCGAAGGCGTCCTTGCCGTAGGCCTCCTGGATCCGCCGGATCCCGCTGACAGTGCGCTCCATGGCCTGCTCCCAGGGGATGGGCGCGAAGCCCTCTTCGGTCCGGCGCAGGGCGTGGAGCAGCCGGTCCGGGTGGTTGCCCTGCAGGTAGCGCTTGACGCCCTTGGGGCAGAGCTTGCCCTGGTTGAAGGGGAACTCCTCCCAGGGTTCGAAGCCCACCACGGCGTTGTCCCGCACCTTGAGCTTGATGCCGCACTGCTGGCCGCAGAAGCAGCAGTGGGTCGGCACCAGCCGCTCCGGCTGGTCCGGGGCGTTCCAGCCGCCGGGAGGGGCGAGGTTCAGGTGGGGGCCGAACTGGGCCGCCAGGCGATCGGAAGGTTGGGGCAGGGCGGCCATGGCTTCAACGCTCCAGGCTGATGGGGTCGGACAGGGGTTCCACCGGCAGGGGCACGTCGGCGAAGGGATCGAAGGCGCCATGGAGCCTCAGGCTCTGGGTCCTCATGACCAGCCGCCGTTTGCAGCGGGGGCACAGGTCCAGGTGGTGCAGGCCGCCGGGGTGCCGGGCGCCATGCAGGCCCAGCTCCTCCCAGAGCCGGCCCAGGTCGGCCCGCTGGTTGTAGCGGATGAAGGGGGTGCCGCAGACGCCGCAGGGGAGCAGGGGCCGGGCGTCGCCTTCGGCCTTGTACAGGGCCACCCCGGCCTGGGCGGGGCGCTGCACGATGTGGAACAGCTTGCCGAACGGCAGGAACAGCAGCAGGACGATGACGGTGATCTCGTGGATGAAGGCGAGGGTGCCGAAATTGCGCCCCTGCAGCCAGGTCTCCGAGGCGGTGAGCAGGAGCCCGGTGGCCGCCACCGCGATGAGCATCAGGAGGGGCAGGATGTCCAGGTCGAAGCGCTGGGTGGCGCGGTCCCCTTCGTCCTGGGAGCGGCGCAGGAAGGCCAGGGCGCAGCCCGCCAGCACCAGGACGGCGGCGATGTCCAGGATATGGAACACCAGCCAGGCGCGCAGGGAGTGCAGGGGGAAGGTGCCGGCGGGGAAGCCGAACATCCAGGCCTGATAGCGGTCGGCGTCCAGGCCGGCGCTGGTGAACCGGGCCCAGCCGAACACCAGCGGGAAGGTCACCGCGAACGCCAGCAGGCACCCCCAGGCCAGGCAGGCATGGGCGCCCCAGCGCCGCACCGAGCGCTTGCCGATGAAGCGCTGCAGCACCATCTGGTCCAGGAGCAGCAGGGGCAGGCGGGCCACGGTCAGCCACCGGCGGGGCTGGCCGAAAGCGCGCACGGTCCAGCGCCAGTACATGGCCGTGGCCGGCCGCTCCAGCCAGGTGAAGTAGCGGTAGGCCACCCCGAAACAGGCGAACACCGAGGCGATGAGGTAGCCCAGCAGGGCCGGGTCCAGCCACCGGCCCCCGCCGTTGCCCAGGGCGATCAGGCCGCCCAGGGCCAGGGTGGCCAGGGCGGCCCGGAGCACGGGGCGCGGTTCCAGGTCCAGGAAGGTGAAGGTGCGCAAAAGAGGACCTCCGGAAGGTGCGTTGCTCCCTCCAGGCTAGGAGCAAAAAAAGTTAACACCTTGATCTGGATCAAGGAATGCCTGTGGGGTGTTTCTACCCTTGAAGTCGGGACCGAGCCGGCCGGCCGTTGACCGCTGTCCCGTTCGGGAGACTGCCCATGCCGACGATCCGTTCCTGGAACCCTGAAGACCCCGCGGCCTGGGCGGGCGGCCAGTCCCGGACGGCCTGGCGCAACCTGGCGGTATCGGTCCCCGCCCTGCTGGTGGCGTTCTCGGTGTGGATGTTCTGGAGCATCCTGGCCGTGCGCATGCGGGACGCGGGGTTCCCGTTCACCCCGGCCCAGCTGTTCACCCTCATCAGCCTGGCCGGGCTCTCGGGCGCCACCCTGCGCATCCCCGGGTCGTTCCTGGTGTCCCTGGCGGGGGGCCGGAACACCGTCGCGGTCACCACGGCCCTGCTCATCGTGCCCGCCCTGGGCGCCGGCCTCGCCCTGCGGGACCCGTCCACCTCCTTCACCACCTTCGCCGTCCTGGCGGTGCTCTCGGGCATCGGCGGGGGCAACTTCGCCTCCAGCATGGCCAACATCCCCGGGTTCTTCCCCAAGCGCATCGCCGGCACGGCCCTGGGCCTCAACGGGGGCCTGGGCAACCTGGGGGTGAGCGTGATGCAGCTGGCCATCCCCCTGGTGATCGGCACCTCCCTGTGCGGCGCCCTCGCCGGCGGCCCGCGCCTCACCCCCGCCGGGAAGGCGCTGTACCTGCAGAACGGGGCCCTGGTCTGGGTGCCCATCCTGGTGGTCCTGGCCCTCCTGGCCTGGTTCCTCATGGACAACCTGCCGGGCCAGGACAGCGAGCCCGCCGCCGTGGCCATCCTCAAGATCCTGGGCCTCCACCTGCTGGGGCTGGCGGTGACGGCCCTGGCCGTGGCCGTCCTGCTGAGGTTCAAGCTGGGCCTGCCGGCCCAGGTGGGGGTGCTCATCCTCACCATCCTGCTGTGCCTGGCGCTGCTTCGCTGCATCCCCGGCCGGGTGCGGGTCCGGCTGGCCCAGGACTTCCAGATCTTCCGCCGGGGCCACACCTGGTCCCTCACCTTCCTGTACCTGGGGACCTTCGGCAGCTTCATCGGCTTCAGCGGCGCGCTGCCCCTGCTCATCAACCTGGTGTTCGGCAAGCTCCCCGGCGGGCACGTGAACCTCAACGCCCCCAGGGCCATGGCCTACGCCTGGCTGGGGCCCCTGGTGGGCAGCCTGTTCCGGCCCGTGGGCGGGTGGATGGCGGACCGCTGGGGCGGCGCCCGCATCACCCAGGCGTCGTTCGTGCTCATGGCCCTGGGCGCCATGGGGGCCGCCCACTACGTGGTCCTGGCCCAGACGGCGCCGGCGCCCGAGCTGTTCTTCCCGCCGTTCCTGGGCCTGTTCCTGGTCCTGTTCGTGGCCACCGGCCTGGGCAACGGGGCGGTGTTCCAGATGGTCCCCCACGCCGCCGCGCCCGGCATGGCGCCGCCCACCGTGGGCTGGATCTCCGCGGTGGCCGCCTACGGCAGCTTCCTGGTGCCGGCCGTGTTCAAGCTCCAGGTGGACGCGGGCGCGCCCCAGTGGGCCCTGTACCAGTTCAGCTTCTTCTACGTCGGGTGCGTGGCCGTGAACGCCTGGCGGTTCATGGGCAAGCGCTCGTTCCACAACCAGGCCCAGGCCCTGCGCACGGTGCCCAGCCAGACACTATGATGGAGCCGGAAGGGGGGGGGATCCATGCAGAGCGTTCCGTGGGTTTTCCACCCTTTCGAGATGGCCTTCGTGGGCTACAAGGACACCGGCAAGACCACCCTGCTGGCGTCCCTGGCCGCGCGCCTGGGGCAGGCGGGCTTCCAGGTGGGCTACCTCAAGCACGACGCCCACGGGTTCCAGATGGACCGCCCGGGCAAGGACACGGAGGTCCTGGCCCGGGCGGGCGCCGCCCTCGTCGCCATTTCCGACCAGGACCGCCAGGCCGTCCTGCGCACGTCGCCCCGGAACCCCATCCGGGATCTGGACCTGCTGGAGCCCGACCTGCTGCTGGTGGAAGGCCACAAGAACCTGCGCCTGCCGCGGATCGCCCTGCTGGACGCGGCCGGATCCATCCTCTCGGATCCGGCCCTGCTGGAGTTGCCTCCCCTGGCCGTGGTCCATCCCGGGCCTTGCCCCGCCCTGCCGTGGGACGTGCCCAGGTTCCACCGGGACGACCAGGACGGGATCGGGCGGTTCGTGCAGCAGGCCTGGGCGGCCCGGGCCGCGGCGGTGCCCCTGTTCGGCGTGGTCCTCACCGGGGGGCGCAGCACCCGGATGGGGCGGGACAAGGCGCAGCTGGAGACCGGGGGGGACGGCCAGGCGGACCGGACCTTCCGCCTGCTGGCCACCGTCTGCGCCCGGGTGTTCATTTCCTGCCGGTCCGACCAGGCCGGCTGGCCGGGGCGCTCCGGCCGGCCCCAGATCCACGACATCCTGCTGGACCACGGGCCCGTCGGGGGCATCCTCAGCGCCTTCCACGCCTTCCCTGACGCGGCCTGGCTGGTGGCGGCCTGCGACCTGCCCCGCCTGACGGAGGCGGTCCTGTTGCGGCTGCGCCAGGGCCGGAACCCGTACCGGTTCGCCACCGCCTTCCGGGGCCACCGGGGCCTCCCGGAACCCCTCTGCGCCGTCTACGAGCCCAAGAGCCAGGCCCGGCTCTGGCAGGGCCTGGCGGCGGGGCGGCCGCGCCCCCGGGACTTCCTGGCGCACAGCCCCGTGGCCCTGCTGGAAAGGGCTGGGCAGGCCCTGCGGGACGTGGACACGCCGGAAGAGCTGGAGGCGGTGCTGCGGGCGGCCCGCCGGTGACAGGCCGATTTATTTCTGCCGGGGCTTGATGCGCGTCAAGGAAATACGACCAATCTGGTCAGATATTGAATCTGGACTTGGCAGCCACAGGGGCCCAGGTCCTTCAACTTTCTGCCAGGGAGGCCAGCATGACCATCACCGCCGAAACCCGCATCGGGGACATCGCCCTCGAGTTCCCGGAAGCCATGAGGCTGTTCGAGCAGAGGAACCTGGACTACTGTTGCGGCGGCCAGCGCCGCCTCGCCGAGGTCTGCCGGGAGGCCAGCCAGGACCTTGAAGAACTCCTGGACCGGCTGGCCTCCCTCCAGACCGCTTCCGGGGCGGGACCGGCGCGCACGGACTGGGCCGGCGCTCCCCTGTCCGAACTGGTCTCCTACATCGAGGCCAAGCATCACACCTTCACCCGGGAGGAACTGACGCGGGTCGCGCCCCTCATGGAGAAGGTGCTCCAGGTGCATGGCGGCCATCACCCCGAGCTGGAGCAGGTCAGCGAGTGCTTCCAGGCCCTGGCCGCGGACCTGATGCCCCACCTGGAGAAGGAGGAGCAGATCCTGTTCCCGTACATCCGTGCCCTGGATACCCGCCAGACGGTCGGCGGCGCCTGCTTCGGCAGTGTCCGGGGGCCCATCCAGGTCATGCAGGCCGAGCACGACCAGGCGGGCGAACTGCTGCGGGAGATCAAGGCCCTCACCCGGGACCACACCCCGCCGCCGGACGCGTGCGGCAGCTTCCGTTCCCTGTACATGGGCCTCAAGGCCCTCGAAGAGGATCTCCACCAGCACATCCACCTGGAGAACAACGTCCTGTTCCCGCGGGCGGTGGCGCTGGAAGCAAGCCGGATTTCCGGCTGAACGTCCACCGAGGCGCCCATGGTTGCGATGACTGGCGGGATCCTAGCCGAGACTCTGGACGACCTGGGCCGATCGGCGCGAACGTGGCGGGAGCCGGCGGTGGTGGAGCGGGTCGTCGTGGGCCTGTTCTTCACCGGAGTGAAGCTTGCCAATGGCCATGCCGGGGTCTGCTACACCCCCGTGAAGAGCATCCCCGAGGCGGTCTGCTGCCCCAGCTCGGCCATGGCGATGCCGCTCCCCGGGAAGATGCGCGGCCGGGACGCCCTGGAACTGGCGGCCGAGGGGCTGGGGAAGGGCATCCTGCAGAAGGCCCTGGCGATCGCCATCCTCAACGCACTGAGCAGCACCTCTTTCGCGCTGGGGACGCCGGGCGGCTGGGACCTCAGGCTGGGGGTGGACCCGGTCGATGCGCTGGCGCTGGAGGAGGGCGCCCGGGTGGTGGTGGTGGGCGCATTGGTGCCCTACCTGCGCAGGCTCAAGGCCCGGGGTCGGCCGTTCCACGTGCTGGAACAGGATCCCGCGGCCCTCAAGGCGGACGAGCTGCCGTTCTTCGTTCCCGCCCAGCGGGCCGGGGACATCGTGCCCCAGGCCGACGTGCTGGTGGTGACCGGCTCCACTCTCCTCAACGGAACCTGCGAGGGCCTGCTGGAGATGGCCCGGAAGGGCGCGGAGATCGTGGTGGTCGGCCCCACCTCCAGCCTGCTGCCGGGGGCCCTGTTCCGGCGGGGCGTCCGGGTGGTGGCCGGAATCCGGATCACCCAGCCGGACACGCTCCTCGATCTGCTTGCGGAAGGCGGTTCCGGGTCCCACATGTTCGGCAGGACGGCGGAGAAGATCGCCAATTACAATAGGGATCCTCGGAGGAGAGCCTGATGTTCTACATTGGCGGGGTCGTCACCGGAATGGGCAAGGTCAGTTTCACCTGCTGCGATGGCGACCTGGCCTGGGTGGTCAAGAACACCCAGCAGGCCTGGCTTGGCGCCCGGGGCGAGGACCGGGACGCAACCTACTTCGTGGCGCCCCTGGCCAGCTCCGGCGGCCAGGTTCCGGTCCTGGACCTCGCGGAGCTGGAGGAGGGCCTCAAGGGGGGCTGCCGGGGGTGCTGAAGCCAAGGGGCAGGTGAAGATACACCTCGAATGGCGAAAAATGGTTCACTCTGGCCCAAAGACACATTCAACCTGGTCCGCCCTTCCGCTTCCTCCTTTCCCGGCTGCAGTCCCGTGGCCGGCGCGGAGGAAATTTTTTATGAAACTTTTGCCTTGACAACTATTGCCTAGGCATTATTATCGATTCCGACGTCGGACGAATCCGCCCTGCGTTTCCTGAAAGGCATCCTATGAGCACCGCCAACCTTGGGGCGCCACTGCCGGCGCCTTCTCCGGGGTATCCAACCGCGTCTCGGCCGGCCCTGGGAGGCCGTCCATGACCGGACCGGTCCCCCTTGGTCTGATCATCCCCTCCATCAACGTGCTGGGGGCCTATTTCCCGGACTGGATGTTCTGCATCGTCGGGGCGCTGGTCCTGACCACTTCGGTCTACCTGGCCCTAGCTCCGACCCGCTGGTACCAGGCGCTGGGGCGGCCCAGCCGTCTTGCCCTGTATCCGTCCCTGAGCCTGATCCTGGCGCTGCTGGGCTGGCTCGCCTGCTTCAAATAAACCGAAACCCTCGAGAACCTCCATGGCCAACGAATCCCATTCCCAGTCCTGGTCCGGGCCCGTCATTTCCGGCACACTGCTGGCGGCCGCCCTGGGTCTGGCCGTCTACGTGGTCCACCGGGTCGACCAGGCGCCCAGGACCGACGACGCCTACGCCTACGCGGACACCGTCAACGTCGCGCCGGAAGTGAACGGCCGCATCGTGGACCTGCGCGTCACCGACAACCAGGCGGTGCACCAGGGGGACGTGCTGTTCCGCCTGGACCCGCGCCCCTTCCAGCAGGCCCTGGCCAAGGCCAAGGCCTCCCTGGTCACCCTGGACCAGGAGATCGTCCTGACCCAGAGAACCGTGAACGCCCAGAAATTCGCCGCGGATGCGGCGGCGTCCAGCGTGGCCCGGGCCAAGGCCTTGGCCGGCCAGGCGACCGATACCCGGGAGCGGATGGAGCCCTTGTTCCCGGAAGGCTTCGTGGCGGCCGAACAGCTTGACCAGGCCCGGACCGCCGAACGATCCGCCCAGGTCCAGCTGGAGACCGCCCGGATCGACGCCCAGCGGGCCGAGGCGGGGATCTCCGGCGTCGAGGCCCTGGTGGCCAAGCGGGAGGTCATCAAGGCGGAGATCGCCATGGCCGAGCTGGACCTCGAGTACGCCACCGTCAAGGCGCCCTGCGACGGCCGCGTGGTGGACCTGAAGGTCTCGGCCGGCCAGTACGCCGCCGCCGGGCATCCGGTGTTCACCGTGGTCAATACCGGCCGCTGGTACGTGGTCGCCAACTTCCGGGAGACCGAACTGGCGCATATCCGCCCCGGCCGCACGGCCCAGGTGTACCTGCTCAGCAACCCAGGTCAGCGCTACCAGGGTGAAGTCGAATCGGTCGGCTACGGTGTGTTTCCGGACGACGGCGGCGTGGACACGGGCGGCCTGCCCCATGTGCCCCGCAGCATCAACTGGGTCCGGGTCCACCAGCGCTTTCCCGTGCGCATCCTGATCCCGCAGCCGGGCCTGGCCGAGTTCCGCCTCGGCGCCTCGGCGGTGGCCACCATCACCGGCCCGGAGGTCCAGGCCCAATGACCTCCCAGGGCTTGAACGCGGTCCCGGCCAGTGCCGGCCGTTCCTTGAGCGGCCGGGCCTGGCAGGTGGTCCGGGACGAACTGGCACCTTTTCCCGGCCGCTTCGACATGGCCATGTGCTACGTATTGGCCAGCGCGCTGATCATCGTCGTCTCCATGACCCTCCAGGTGCCGTTCCTGGCCCTGTCCATGATCGCGGTGTTCTTCGGCATGCAGGAAAACTACGCCCTGTCCAGGATGCTGATCATCGTGGGCGTCATGGGCGTGGTGGTCGCGGTCTTCGCATCCATCCTGCTGCTCAAGTTCACCATCGACTACCCGATGCTGCGCCTCCTCGGGGCCGGCCTGATCGGTTTCTGCGGCGTTTATCTTCTGCGTGTCAGCAAGCCGCTGGCGGCGGCCGGCTTCCTCATCGCCCTCGCCGCGGTCTACGCCCAGAGCCTGGTGGACATCATCAACAACGGGGAGACCCTGACCCGGCTCATGCTCTGGGTTCTCGCCGCCGGCATCTATCCCACCCTCGTGGTCCTGTTGGTCACGCACCTGCGCCCATCCTCCCGCCCGGACCACCAGCTGAAGGGTGAACTGGGCCAGGCCCTGGACCAAGTGGTCCGGCACCTGGAGGCCAGGCGGGCAGGGAAACCTTCGACCCTCGGCCTGGACGCCATCGAGCGTGGCGTCACCAGCCGACAGCGCCTGCTGGACTTCGCGACCATGGACGACCCGGACTACGTCAACGACCGCGGCCGGCACCTGGCGCAGATCGCCACCGTCGAGCGGCTGCACCTGGCCGCGGCGCGCCTCTCCCCCACGGTTCCCGGGGCGTCCGGGGCCGGGCCGGTGGAGCCGCTGGAAGGCCTGATCCGGGCTTGCGGGGAGCTCAAGCAGGACCTGATGCGGAACCGGCCGTTCCGCCTGGACCCGGATCAGGCCAGGGAGCTGGCCGCGGCCGGCGGCCAGGACGCGGCCCTGCGGGAGATGGCGGAGGCCCTCAAGGCCCTGGCGGACGCGGAGACCGCACCGATCCCAGCCCCTCCCGCGCACCGGGAAAAGGTGTTCCGCCCGGATTCGTTCAGCGATACGGCCCACATCAAGTTCGCAGTGAGGACCGTGCTGGCGGCGCTGGCCTGCTATGTGCTCTACACCGCGCTGGACTGGCCGGGCATCCACACCGCGATGCTGACCTGCATCATCCTGTCCCTGCCGCCCCTGGGGATGACCTCCCTGGGCGGCATCCTGCACAAGGGCCTGGTGCGTGTGCTGGGCGCCGCGCTGGGCAGCGGCTTCGCGCTGGTCGCGACGGTGTTCATCCTGCCCCGGCTGGATGGGATCACCGGCCTGCTGGCGATGGTCCTCCCGGTGATCGCCGTCGCCGGCTGGATCACGGCCGGTTCGTCCCGGTCCAACTACATCGGCCGGCAGATGATGTTCACCTATGTCATGGCCCTGCTGGGCCGGCTCAGCCTGTATCCGGACCTTCCGGAGATCCGCGACCGCATCGTCGGCATCCTGCTCGGCGTGGTGGTCTACCTCACCCTGTCCACCCTGGTCTGGCCGGACCGGGAGGGATGGGCCCTCCGTGACCTGATGGGCCGGATGGTCCGCGGCCTCGGCCGCCTGGCCAGAGCCGGGCGGGAGCCGGTGACCCAGGTGCCGGGGCTGCGCGCCGTCGACAGGGCCCGGGCGGAATGCTGGGCGCTCCTGCGCCAGAACCGGGATCTCCAGTTCCGGGCCGCCCTGGAGCCCGGCCTGAAGGACGCCCCCGACCTCGCCGGACTGGACTTCCATGGCGGGTTCGCCCAGGTGCAGAAGACCCTTTGCGCGCTCCACTGGGTGCAGGTCAAGGCGGGGCAGCTCGGTCCGGAGATCCGGCCCGGGTTCCAGCGGGACCTGGAGAAGTTCAATGATGGAGCGGCCCGCCAGTTGGATCGGATCGCCGAACAGCTTGAAGGCGGCGCCAGAACCGTTCCACCGCGCCCGGCCGGGTCCGGGACCCGGCTGGAGCCCATCGACGCGCTGGTGGCGGCCGGCCCGGTGACGGACCCGAACGTCGGGGAAGTGGTCGCGGCAGCCCATGCCCTCCACGAACAAATTGCTCAACTGGGCGCCCGTCTGCTGGCGGCCGCGCCCCAACCTGCGGACCTACCATGACCAGATGGCACCCCGCGATCAGGTGGCGATGGGCCGCCACCGGACTCCTCCTGCTGCCCGCCTGCGGCTGTGCGCTCATGCGCAAGGACATTTCCCCTTTGCCCGAGATCCAGGCGGAACGGATCCTGGTGGCGGACGCCCAGGGTGCTCCCGCTGGGGAATGGCCGCGCAGCCGGTGGTGGCAGCGCTACCAGGACGACCAGCTGGACGCGCTGGTCACCCGGGCGATCCAGGACGCCCCGGCCATGGCCGTGGCCCGGGAACGGGTCAAGGCCAGCCAGGCCAGGGCCGGGCTGGTGAAGGCCGCCACCGGGCCGATGGTGGGCCTGGACGGGACCGTGGACCGGGAGTCGGTATCCAGGAATGGATTCCTCGAGCCTTTCTACAACGGCATGCTGGGCCCAGGCTCCAACGGTCCCTGGTACACCGAAGGGACTGTCGGCCTTGAAGGCGGCTACAACTTCGATCCCTGGGGCAAGGAGCGGGCCCAGGTCCAGGCGGCCCTGGGGGCCCACCGTGCCCAGCAGGCGGAACTGGCCGAGACCGAGCTGGTCCTCTCCACCTGGACCGTCCAGGCCTATTACCAGTTCCAGGCAGCCCACGCGGCCCTGGCCATCCTGGAACAGAGCCGCAGCCTGCTGGATGAATGCAGCGTGGGCCACGCAGCCCGGGTCCGCCGCGGGCTGGAAGAGCGCGGCGCGGCCGACCTGGCCCAGGCCCGCAGGCTCGAAATGGACGGGCAGATCCGGTCGGTCCGGCAGCAGATCCTGGTCCTGCGCGAGCAGTTGCGCTGCCTGGTGGGCGCTGGTCCGGACGATTTTCCGGAGCTGCGCCCGGCGCCCCTGCCCGAGGTGGCGGGGGGTCCGCTGCCTGCCCTGGGTTTCGAACTGCTGGCGCGGCGGCCCGACCTCCAGGCCATGCGCTGGTACGTCCAGGCCTCCCTGAGCCAGGTGGACGCCGCCAAGGCCGCTTTCTACCCCAGCTTCGACATCCGCGCCTTCTTCGGCTACGACGCCCTGCACACCAACGACCTCCTGCTCAAGGAAAGCCGGCAGATCAATGTCATGCCCGGGGTGTATCTGCCCTTGTTCGACAGCGGGCGGCTCAATGCCGGCCTGGCCCAGGCGCGGGCCCAGAGCAACACCGCCATCGCCGCCTACAACCAGACGGTGGTGGAGGCGGTGCGCCAGGTGGCCCAGTGCGGCATCGAGGCGGACAGCCTGGAGCAGCAGCTCCAACTGCAGGCCGAAGAACTGCAGGCAGTCACCTCCGCCCAGGCCGGGGTTGAAGCCAAGCACGACCGCGGCCTGGTGGACCAGGTGGCGCGGGCGGAGTCAAGGCTGCCGGTGCTGGCCGAGCAGAGCAAGCGGGTCCAACTGCGGCAGCGCCAGATCGCGGCCGAGATCGGGCTGATCCGGGCCCTGGGCGGGGGGTTCCGGGCGCAGCCGCCGGCCCCCGATGCGAGGAATTGACAATGATTGCCAAGGCAGGTATCAACTCTCATGCAGGATCCGTGATGAAGCGTCGTTCCCCCAACCCCAACTATGACCGGCAGGCCCGGATCGGCCGTCTCCTGAACCGGGTGAAGTCCGGGCTCGAGGACGCCCTGGACCGGGAACTGGCCGCCTGCGACCTGACCGCCGCCCAGTACCTGGTCATGTCCATCCTGGCCTCCGGAAAGGCCGAAACCGGCGCGGAGATCTGCAAGGAGATCGTGTACGACCCGGGTTCCATGACCCGGATGCTGGACCGGCTCGAGCAGAAGAACCTGGTGCGGCGCCTTTACAGCCGGGAGAACCGGAGAAAGGTGAAGCTCGAATTGACGGAACAGGGCCGGACGATCTTCCCGCAGGTCCAGGCCCGTTCCGCGGCGCTGATGGAGCGGGTGATGGGACCCTTGTCGGCGGAAGAGCTGGATCAGTTGGAAGCGCTCCTGACGGGGCTGGCGAGCCGCCTGGAAGACCCAATCGCACTATCCCTGCCACAGAGTATCAAGTAGCCCTTCCCGTCTTGGGCGTCAGGTGCGGGCACATGGAAGCCTGGCGGGGCATCGCCTCCCAGCAGAAGGCGCGTTGCCGGTCTTCTGGCCACCCAGGCTGCGCGGAGAGAGCCTTGGCGGTATCCTGGGTCAAACCAGAGAATGGCCCACGGGAGGCGATCCGATGCCGGCACCGAACCACCCAGCCAGGCCCAAGCCCCGACCTCCAGCACCGCAGGGAATGCGCCGCCGGGCACGGCGCAGGTTCGCCCTCCTGGGGGAACTCCGGGAGCGGGTGCAGCGCCTGGCGGCGGACCAGGACCGGCAGGCGCTGGTTCTGCACATCAACAAGGTCCTCCTGGAACACCTGGAGCCGGAGGCGATGTTCGAAGCCATCTCCTCCGCCCTCTGGGAGCGAACCCACCACGATTTCATCACCCTGACCGCCCTGGAGGAGGACGGGAGCATGGAGCGGCTGCGGTTCCTGGACATGCCGGGGCCCCGGTCCCATTACAAGATCGGCGCCCAGGTGCCGGAATTCCTCCCCTTGGCCAGCAAGGCGCTCAATACGCGACAGATCGACCTGCTGGGACCGGACCGGATCGCCGGCCTCCGGCCGCCCGACCTGGCACGGGTGATCCAGGGCTATGGCATCCGGTCCCTGGTCAGCGTGCCGCTTTATTCCCGGGGCAGGCCCCTGGGGGTCCTGAGCATGGGCAGCCGGAAGGAAAACCATTTCGGCAGTGAACTCCTGGAACTGCTGGAGCAGGTGGCGGGGCTGGTGGCCCTGGCCCTGGACAACGTCCTGGCCTTCCAGGGCATCCGTTCCTCCCGGGACAAGCTGGCGGAGGAAAAACTCTACCTGGAAGAGGAGGTGCGCGGGGACTTCTCCACCCACGAGATCATCGGCGCCAGCCCCGCCCTGGTCCGGGTCCTGCAGCAGATCGATACGGTCGCTCCGTCCGACGCCACGGTCCTGCTGCTGGGGGAGACCGGCACCGGCAAGGAGCTCCTGGCCCGGGCCGTCCACGAGCGCAGCAAGCGGCACGGGCGCACGTTCATCAAGCTCAACTGCTCGGCCATCCCCCTGGGGCTGGTGGAGAGCGAGCTGTTCGGCCACGAGCGCGGGGCCTTCACCGGCGCCATCGCCAAGAAGGTGGGCCGGTTCGAGCTGGCCCACCAGGGCAGCCTGTTCATGGACGAGATCGGCGACCTGCCGCTGGACCTCCAGCCCAAGCTGCTGCGCGCCATCCAGGAGCGGGAGTTCGAACGCCTCGGCAGCACCCGCACCATCCAGGTGGATGTGCGGCTGATCGCCGCCACCCACCAGGACCTGGCCCGGATGGTGGAGCAGGGCACCTTCCGGCAGGACCTGTTCTACCGCCTGAACGTGTTTCCCATCCGTGTGCCGGCCCTGCGGGAGCGCAAGGAGGACATCCCCGGGCTGGTGCGCTACTTCACCATGAAATTCGCCAAGGCCATGGACAGGCGCATCGAGCGCATCCCGGCCGGGACCATGGCGGCCCTGGTGGACTGGCCCTGGCCCGGCAACATCCGGGAGCTGCACAACCTGGTGGAGCGGTCGGTCATCCTGAGCCCCGGTCCGGAGTTGCGGGTGCCCCTGGGGGAGATGGTACGCCCGCGAGAGGAGGAGGACGCCGCCCTCTCGGCCAAGACCCTGGAGGACCTGGAGCGCAAGGGCATCCTGGAGGCGCTGGAAGCCTGCGGCTGGGTGGTGGGCGGGCCCGAGGGCGCGGCGGCGCGCCTGGGCCTCAAGCGCACGACCCTCAACTCCAAGATGCGCAAGCTCGGCCTCGGCCGGGGGAAGTGACCTGGGCTGGCTGCCGTACCGGGGCCATCTGGCACGGGTTGTGCTTCACAAATCTCCATGGACGCCTTCCATCGCTCCCTGCTTGGCCGCATCCTGGCGGCCTGCTTCCTGTTGTCGGGGCTGACCGCCGGGACCGGCCTCCTCGTGGCGGTGATCAAGCTGGACAGGCTGGCGGAATCCGTGGCCCTGGCCGAGGTCCGCCGGCTCCAGCCAGGCCTCCTGCGCCCGGACCCGCAACCTGCGCACGGCGCCGACGCCCTGGATGAGCCGGTGCGCCGGCTGGTCCAGGAAGGCTGCCTGCTGCTGCGCGTGTTCGATTCCGGGGGGCGGCTGCGCCTGGATGCCGTGCACCCGGTCCTGCCGCTGCCGAGGCCGGAGTTGGAGGCGGCCTTGGGGCGGTTCCCGGATGCCGGCAAGCTCCGGATCCGCCGTCTGGACCTGCTGGGCCACCCAGCCGTGCAGCTGCGGATGCCCGTGGCGGAACCTCAGGGTGGGGGGGCCGGCCGCCTGGAGGCCGTGTTCCTGCTCAATCCGGCTGATGTCCGGCTGCTCAAGGCCTATGTCCAGCGCATGACTCTCACCGCCCTGGTGGCGGTCCTGGCCACCGCCCTCCTCCTCTATCCCCTCTTCTGCGGCCTGCACCGGCGCATCCTGCGCCTCCTGGAGGCGGCGGTGCGCGGGAACCTGGAAACAGCCTTGGTGCTGGGGGCCGCCATCACCCAGCGCGATTCCGGCACCGGTGAACACAATGCCCGGGTCGCCCTCTATTCCATCCGCTTGGCGGAAGGCCTGGGGGAGGCGGGGGTGGACATGGTCGCCCTGGTCCTGGGGGCCTTCCTCCATGATGTGGGCAAGATCGGCATCCATGACGCCATCCTGCTCAAGCCCGGTCCCATGACCGATGCGGAACTCGAGGAGATGCGGACCCATGTCCAGCGGGGACTGGACATCATCAGCGCGTCCCGGTGGCTGCACCGGGCCCGCAGCGTGGTCCAGTGCCACCACGAACGCTTTGACGGCCTTGGCTATCCGGACGGCTTGCGCGGCGAGGCCATCCCACTGGAAGCCCGGATCTTCGCCATCGTCGACGTGTTCGACGCCTTGACCTCCGCACGCCCCTACCACCGGCCGATGGCCTTCGAGGACGCCAGGGCCCTCATGGATGGGGAGGCGGGCCGCCACTTCGACCCGGTCCTGCTGGCGGCGTTCTGGCGGATCGCCCGGGATGCCTACCGGGGCCTCAACACGGCTTCCGGGCCGGACCTGCGGACCCTGCTCATGGCCGAAGTGGACCGCCACTGGTTGGCGCTTTATGGAGCCGAATGGGCCCAGGTGCAGGTAGAAAGCAGGTAGTTTCCCCGGGTCCAGGCGCCGGAAGCCGGTGAGCTCGCCCCGTGACGAAATAAAGCCACGCTGTTCGCCATTCGTCACCAGATTCGAGTTCAGCCTCGTCATCTGGATCTCGTCGTCAATCTTTTTTAAAGATATGAAAAGGGTTAAATTGGCACCGCCAACTTGGCACCGCTCCTGCACTAGAAGGGTGAACCCGGAGGAGTTTCCCAGTGCTGCGGATCCATGCCGAGACAAGCCTTGATGGAGCGACGTCGCGCTTGGAAGAGGACCCGTCGCGCCAACGCCGGGCGCCATGGTTGTTGATCTTGCCGGTGGTGGGCGCCCTGTTGACGCAAACGGCCTGCCGGGTGGCCCCGGATGACACCGCCCCCAAACCCGCGGGTGCGCCTGCCGGTTCCGCCACTGACCAGACGCCCTTGCAAGCTCCAGTCAGCGCCTCGGTTGCCTACCCTCCCATCGCCCACTGGTGGATGGCTCTGAAGGATCCGGAACTTGATCGTTTGTTTGCAAGAGCGGAGGCCCAGAACCTGGATTCGCGCGTCGCGGCTTCGAGGGTGGGCCAGTCCAGGGCGTGCTTGAGTGCAGAGCCAAACGACCTCCATTCAAGCCCGGATGCCGGCAGAACCCGTGCCCGTTTGAATGACGACAGCACCACCTCGGGGCTGACGAAGGGGGCAGGAGGGCATGCTGTTTCTTGGCAGCAAGGTTTCGATGCCACCTGGGAAATTTCCCTATTTGCTGTACAGGGGCGTCCTGGGGCCGTGAGCGATCGGGCGGCACCGGCCGACGAGTGGAACGGTGCCATGGTTTCCTTGCTGGCGGAGGTGGCTCGGGATTACCTGGAATTGCGCAGTTTGCGGCATCGATCCGAGCTCGCGATCGACAACCTCGTCATTCAGGCGGATGTTCTTGAGCTGACCGGCTCCCTTTCCCGTCAGGGGTTGGCCACGGACATGGATGTCTCGCGGGCCCAGAACCAGTTGGAGCTGACCCGGGCCCAGGTGGCAGCGATCCAAGACCGGATCGCCAAGATCGGACATGCGATCGCCATCCTGCTGGACCAGGATCCCGGCGCACTTGCTGCCGAACTGGATAGCCGTGGTGCGGTGCCCGCCGTTCATCCCTTGATGGGAGCCGGCTTGTCATCCAATCTGCTGCGCTGTCGCCCGGATGTACGCCGAGCGGAGCGGTGGGTCGAAGTTGCCAACTCCCGCATCGCGGCTGCCCTGGCCCATGACTACCCCAAGTTCACCCTTACCGGAAGCTTCCCATCCGATTCGGCCAGGCTCTCGGCCGCCCTTGCCGGCACCAGCCGGTCCTTTCCCGGACGCTCCGGGGCCATTTGGGATCTATCTGATTTCAGCCAGACCGCCACCTCGGCGGCCCATGAAACGGGAAACCAGCGACAGGCCTTGCTGGCCTACCAGTACACCCTCCTGTCGGCCCTGCGCGATGTTGAAGACGCTCTGACGGCCCTTCGAGAGGGGCAGGAGCATGACAGGAACCAGGTCCGGGCCGTCGATGGCGCGAGCCAGGCGCTCGAAGCTTCTCGCGGTCGGTACATGATGGGGACCATCGACTACCTGGAGGTGCTTGGAGCAGAGCGGCAACTGCTGTTGTCACAGGATGGCCTGGCCCAATCCCGGCAGGCCGTCGCTCTGCATTTGTTGGGGCTCTATAAAGCGCTCGGGGGCGGTTGGGAGTCCCCGAAGGCTGCGGATCCGCATCGAACACGAGCCGGAGGTCGTGAGGCTCCGCCTGGAAATTTTCCTATCCAGACCAACCATTCTTGTCATGGAGATCGGGCATGAAAGTTTCCATCATCGGCGCAGGCAACGTAGGGGCGACAGTGGCCTACACCCTGCTCGTGAAGGGCGGTTGCGACGCCATCAGCATCATCGACACCAACCAGGACAAGGCCGTCGGCGAGGCTGACGACCTGAGCCACGGGCTCCCTCTCTCCAAGAGCGTGGAGATCCGTGCCCAAGGCTATGAAGGGGTGCGGGACGCGGATGTGATCGTGGTGACCGCAGGCCGGAACCGGCGGCCGGGGGAAACCCGGCTGGACCTGGCCCGGGCCAACGTGGGGATCATGGAGGACATCGTCCGCTGCATGCAGCCCCACTACCAGGACGCCAAGGTCATCATGGTGAGCAACCCGGTGGACATCCTCACCGAAGTGGTGTTTCAGCGCATGGGCATCGCCAAGGAACGGCTGATCGGGTCGGGCACCGTGCTGGACTCCTCCCGCTTCCGCTACCTGCTGGGCCGGGAATTCGGCATCGACCCGCGCAACGTCCACGCCTACGTCATCGGCGAACACGGGGATTCCGCCGTGCCGGTGTGGAGCATGGCCAGCCTGGGACAGATCCCTGTCACCCGGTACGCCCCCGCCGGAAGACTTCCGCTGGGGCCCGGGAACCGCATGCGCATCCAGGACGAGGTGCAGAACGCGGGCAAGGCGGTGATCCAGCACAAGGGCGCCACCTACTATGCCATCGCCCTGTCCGTGTGCAGCATCCTCGAGGCCATCGCCGGCAACGAGCGCAGCGTGCACACCGTTTCCTCCCACATCGACGATTTCCTGGGCGTCTCGAAGGTCAGCCTGAGCCTGCCCGCGGTCATCGCCCGGGAAGGGATCCGCGAGCTCCTGCCCATCCGGCTGGATGCCCAGGAACAGGCCGGGCTGCGCCGCTCCGCGGACACCCTGAAGAATCTGCTGGCGGAGCTGGGCTACCTGCTGGAACCGCACCACCCGGTCGGCCTGGACGCCGCCGGTGCAGGGACAGCCCACCGGCACGCCGGCGGCCACCAGGTCAACGTCCTTGATTTTCAGGTCCTTGTATAGGACCTCCACCCCCAGCCAGCGGTTGAACTGCCACCCCTGCCTTCTTTCCGCAGGCGTGCGTGAACGGACATGCTGAAGGGTGCCAAGGCATGGGGCGGTGGATCAGAGCCGGAACCAGCGCTTGATCTCCTCCCGCATCAAGTCCCGGCGGCTTGCCGTCCGGGGCGATTCGGACATTCGCGCGGACCTGGATTCCATCAGCTCGACCAGGCCCTCCACCAGATGGGGGGCGTTGCGCAGGGCGCGCTCGAAGGCGGCCTTGGGCACCTCCACCAGTTCGCACGCTGTCGCCGCCACCACCGTGGCCCGTCGGGGGGCGCCAGTGAGCAGGGAGCCTTCGCCGAACCAGTCCCCGGGGCCCAGTTCCGCAAGCACGTCCCAGAACAGCCCGGTGTAGGGATCCAAACGCTCAACCACCTTCACCGCCTGCAGGGTGCCGGTCATGACCATGAACAGGGATTCGCCCGGATCCCCCTCCCGGATCACCCCTTCGCCCGGCTCGGCCCGGCGCAGGAACACGCCGGCCTCGAGCTCCGGCGCCCACTCCCGCGGCAGCCGGAGGTGCTCCAGGATGTCCTCCACGGCCCCGTCCTGGAGCAGCAACGGGCTGGTCCGGGTGGGGGTGGCCCCGTGAGGGCCCAGCAGGGACACTTCCAGACGAGTCAGCACGGTCTGGGTCAGGCGCACCGCCTGGAAGTTGGCGGCCCGGCCGTGGCGCCAGCCCAGGGCCCACAACCGCAGTTCCAGCACCACACCGCCCATGTCGAAGCTGTGGGACCTGACCTCAGGCCTATGGTCGGGATAGTGGGGGATGCCGCCCAGGGCCTGCTCTAGGGCCGCCAGGGTGGCCGCCATACCCTCGTGGGGGGTCACCGTCAGCTTCAGGGTGCGCCGGTGCAGGCCGGAAGGGGCGTACAGATTGGTGACCACCGCCTGGGCCAGGATCCGGTTCGGGAAGATGGTAGTGTCGCCGTTCTCGGTGATGATCTGGACAGTGCGCCAGGTCATGGTTTCCACCCGGCCGATGAAGGTCTCCTGGCCGCTGCCGCCCCTCAGGTTGCCGGTGACCTCCACCCAGTCGTCCACCCGGAACGCCGGAGCCAGGCCCATGGAGATGCCTGCGAACAGGTTGCCCAGGGTCTCCTGCAGGGAAAGGCCCACCACCGCGGCGGCGATGGCACCGGTGCTCATCAGGGTGCCCAAGCCCACGCCCACCGACCGGTGCAGCAGGAACACCGCGGCGCCCAGGTACAGGGCCGTCACCACCAGGTCCCGGGCGAACCCGGGGGTGGACGTGCGCCAGTGGCTCAGCAGCGGATCCAGCAGCACGTAAGTGAAGACCCGGATCCCCAGGTAGCAGCCCAGGGCCAAGAGCAGCAACTCGCGCGCGCGCAAGAGCATAGGGTAGCCGTGCCCGTCGCCCAGCACCGAGACGGCCAGGGCCGACGCCGTCAGCAGCAGGCCGAGCGCTACCAACCGTCGCCATGGCCTGACCTGGGTCCTCAGATCCCTGAACACGGCCGGACCCCTCCCGCCGCAGCATAGATGTCCTCTTTCCCTTCGCAGCGGAAAGGGTCGCGGCAGCTGTCGAATCCGGCGATTGCAGAAATTTCAGGTGTTTCCACCTCGTCGAACCGGCGGGTGGAGAACAACTGGACCGCGGTTTTTATGAGTTCCGATGGGGTGTGGCTCGAGCGGGTGGGGGTTGCCAGGTTCATGTCGACTCCAAGGATGAGGCCGGGGTACTTGGGCACAACGAATGCCAATCTGATGGCACAAAATAAGTCGATTACATCTGATAATTAGGCGGCCAAGGGGGTCTTTGCGCGTTCAGGTGGCAATGCCTCGCGGCGAAATACCGTCGCGGCGACGGTAGTTCGTCATTCCCGTTCTTTGCGCAGGGCCCCAGCTTCGCGTCATCATTGGTGCGCCCATGCACCACGGCCCTGCCCATCAGCCGCGCCTTGAAAGAGCCCCTTTTGCTGGCCTTCCCCCCCGCCAGCAGTGAGACAACCTTGACGGCGGCACCTTGTGTGCTTCCTCGGCGGTGACCCATCGGCCAGGCCCATGGTGATCCGATGCTGCTCAGTCACCAGGTTTTGCTCATGCTCACCCTCATGCTGGCGACGAAGGGCATGGCGGCGGTGCCGGGAGCCGTGCTCATCACAATCGCGGGGGGCGCGAAATTTTGCACCAGTACCCGGCAATCTCCAGTCATTACCAAACTTATAATGTTTCATGCTTTTAACGTCATTGGAGTCCCTCCTTCGCCGACTTCTGCCCAGCCTGCTCGCGCTCCCCTGCGCGCTCTGGATGGGCTTGGCCCTGGCGCTGAGGCTTCCCTTGTCCCGATGGCTGGCGGCCGGGATAGGCGTCGCGGTTCCGATGGTCCTCCTGGTGCTCTTGTTCTGGCTTCCTTGGCGGCAAGGCTGCGTGGTTTTCCTGTCCGCTTTCCTGGTCGGGCTGGCCTGGTTCGCCGCCCTGCGACCTGCCAACGACCGGAACTGGATGCCTGATGTGGCGAAGATTCCGACGGCGGTGATCCAGGGCGGCCATCTGCTCATCCAAAACGTGCGCAACTGTATCTACCGGTCCGAGTTCGATTACGATGCACGGTTCGAGAACCGGGATTATGCCCTCGACAAGCTGCGGGGCATGGACCTTTTCCTGGTCTCGTGGGGCCCGCGGCACATCGCGCATACGATCCTTTCCTTCGATTTCGGGACCGAAAGCCATCTGGCCTTTTCCATCGAGACGCGCAAGGAACAAAGCCAATCCTATTCCGCCATCCGCGGTTTCTTTCGCGAGTACGAGCTATGCATCGTCGCGGCTGATGAACGGGACGTGATCCGCCTGCGCACCAACTACCGGAAGGAGATGGTCCGTCTCTACCATCTGAATGGCCCGCCGGTCGAAGCCCGGGAGGTCCTCATGGACTACCTGGCCCGGATCAACGGGCTCGCGGTGCACCCGGAATGGTACGACGCCCTCACGGACAACTGCACGACGGCCATCATCGGCCCCATTCGCGGCCATTCGCGCCGGCTGCCCTGGAGCTGGAAACTCATCGCAAGCGGCCATCTGGATGAGCATCTTTACGATTGCGGGTTCCTCAGCCACAACCTGCCCTTCGAGCGGCTCCGCCAGATGGCCGTTATCAATGACCGCGCCCTGGTCGCCGACCGGGATCCCGCATTCAGTGTGCGAATCCGGACCGGGCAGCCTGGATCTTGAGCACGGCCCGACACCTGTGCTGCGACGCCCCACGCCGGTGCGGCGGGTGGTTTCTCCAGGTCCAGGCGCCGGAAGCCGGTGAACTCGCAGTCGTGACGAAATAAAGCCACGCTGATCGCCATTCGTCACCAGGCAGAAGCTCCGCCCCGGTACATGGATCGTACCGTCGATACCTTTTAAAGACATGAAAAGGGTTAGATCGAAATTTGCAACTTGGCATCGCTCGTGCATTAGAGCAGTGAACCAGGAGGAGGCAACCAGTGCTGCGGATCCATACCGAGACAAGTCTTGACGGAGTGACGTTGCGCTTGGAAGGCAAGCTGGTCCATCCCTGGGTCGATGAGCTGGTCCGGGTCTGGATGGACCTGGACCAGGGCCGCCAGGGTTGGCGGCAAGTCCAGATCGACCTGGAGGCGGTCTCCTTCGTGGATGCCCGGGGCCGGTCCATGCTCGGCACCCTCCATCACCTCGGCTGCGGGCTCAAGGGCTCCGGACCCTTCATCTCCGCGGTGATCGAAGAAGTCATTACCGACACTGCCATCTAGCTTCTCCCACCCGAAAAGGATTCCCATGTCGCTCAAGACATTCAGCCCTTGGCCTGTCTTCCTGTTCCTGGCCTGCGGCCACGGGACCAACCATCTCCCGGCCGATCCCGCCGTCGCCATCGCCGTCACCCGGCCCCAGAGGGTCCAGGAATTCGAGCGCGTGTCCGTGAGCGGGACGTTGACCTCGCCCGGGAACGCCTCCCTGGTCCCCTTCCTGGTTCCCGGACGGGCGCTTCAGGTGCTGCCCCGGGAGGGCGAGCCGGTGCGCCAGGGCCAGCTGCTGGCCGTGCTGGACGCGGAGAACCTCGCCCACGCCCTGGAAGCCGCCCACGCCCAGGTGGAATCGGCCCGGGCCGGGGCCCGCCAGGCCGGGCAGGAATACGACCGCATGCAGCAGCTGTTCGACAGCCAGAGCCTCGCGCCCAATGATTTCGCCAAGTTCACCGCGGCCCGGGACGCTTCCCGGGAGCAGGTCCAGCACGCGCTCGCCGGCGAGGCGGCGGCGCGCCGCAACCTGGCCGACGCCAGGCTGGTGGCGCCCATCGGCGGCTACATCACCAAGCGGATGGTGGAGCCGGGGGTGATGGTGTCGCCGGGCCAACCGGTGTTCGAGATCGCGCCCATCGATCCCATCGAAGTGAACGTGGGCGTTCCGGAAACCGACATCCGCCTGGTGAAGGTGGGGCAGGCCGCCAGCGTCACCCTTCCGGCGCTGCCGGGCAGGACCTTCCAGGGCAAAGTGCGGGTGGTGAACGTCTCGGCCGACCCCGCCACCCGGACCTACATGACCCGCATCGCCGTGCCCAACCGGGAGCGGGAGCTGAAGGTGGGCATGGTGGCGGAAGTGGCCATCATCGGCGACCACAAGCTTGACATGCTGACGCTTCCCATGGCGGCCATCACCCGCGATCCCCAGGGCGCGACCCTGGTGTTCCAGTATTTCCCGGACCAGGGACGGGTCTACGGCAAGCGGGTGGACGTAGGCGCGGTGCTGGGCACCCAGGTCCAGGTCCGTTCCGGGCTGGAAGGCGGAGAGGCCATCGTGGTGGCCGGCCAGCACAACCTGCGCGATGGCATGGCCGCCAAGGCCTCCAGTGAGGTGAACTGACCATGAACCGCCTCATCAAGGCTTTTCTGCGCTATCCCACCATCACCGTGATCCTGGCGGCGCTGGCGGTCATCCTGGGGATCAGGTCCCTAATCATGATGCCCCGCACCGAGGACCCCACCATCACCATCCGCACCGGCATCGTGGCCGCGGCCTATCCGGGGGCCACCTCCGAGCAGGTGGAGAAGCAGGTCGCCAAGACCCTGGAGGCCCACATCTTCAAGTACCAGGAGGTGCGCAAGGACAAGACCTACTCCACCAGCCGCCAGGGACTCTGCATCATCAACGTGGAACTGGAGAAGAACGTCAAGAACCCGGACGTGTTCTGGGCCAAGCTGCGCCACGAACTGAACGTGGTCAAGGCGACCTCCCTGCCGCCCCAGGTCATGGGACCGGTGGTGGACTCGGACTTCGGCGACACCGTGGCCATGCTCATCATGGTGACCGGCGAGCGCTACGGCTACCGGGAGCTGAAGGACTACGCGGACAAGATCCAGGACACCTTGCGCACCGTGCCCGCGGTGGGCAAGATCGCCGTCTACGGCAACCAGACCGAGCAGATCTGGATCACCAGCAGCCCGGAGCGCATGAGCCAGTATTTCACCGACCCGCGCGCGGTCATGGCCGCCCTGGCCCAGCGCAACGCGGTCCTGGGCTCCGGCAGCGTGCGCACCGACAAGGAACAGATTCCCTTCCATACCACCGCTCTCTTCAACACCGAGGACGAAATCCGCAAGGTGATGGTGGGCAAGTCGCCCACTGGGCAGCCCAGCTATATCGGTGATTTCGCCCAGGTGGAGCGGCGCTACCAGGATCCGGAGTTCCGGGTGCGCTACGACGGCAAGCCGGCCCTGATGATCTCGGTGGAGATGCAGAAGGGCAACAACATCATCCAGATGGGCAACCGGGTGACCGAGGCCCTGGAGCGGCTCCGGCCGCTCCTGCCGCCCGACCTGAAGATGGACTACATCGCCAACCAGCCCAAGGTGGTGGAAGAGCGGATGTCCGACCTGGGCCGGGAATTCGTCACCGCCATCGCCTGTGTGATCCTGGTGACCCTCATCCTGCTGCCCATGCGGGTGGCGCTCATCGCCGCCCTGGCCATCCCCACCACCATGCTCACCACCGTCGGGGTGATGAACGTCATCGGGCTGCAGCTGCACCAGGTGTCCATCGCCGCCCTGATCCTGGTGCTGGGCATCGTGGTGGACGACGCCATCGTCATCGCCGACAACTTCGTGGAGCTTCTGGACCACAAGGTGCCGATCCTGGAGGCCGCCTGGAGGGCCCCGGCGGAAGTGCTGGAGCCGGTGCTGGTGGCCACCCTCACCATCATCGCCTCGTTCCTGCCCCTGTTGATCATCTCCGGGTCGTCGGGCGAGTTCATCATGGCGCTGCCCATCACCGTGGCGGTGGCGCTCTCGGTGTCCTTCCTGGTGGCGGTGTTCCTCACCCCCCTGATCTGCCGCCAGTTCATCCACCAGGGCCTGCACGATCCCAACGCCCCCGCTCCGGCGGACGGGCACAAGCACAAGCGCAGCGTCCTGGACCTGCTCCAGGCGGGCTACAACAAGGCCATCGTCTTCTTCATGTCCTGGCCCTCCCTGGCCGTGGGACTGGGGATCGGGGCCGTCGTGGCGGGCGTCCTGCTGTTCTCCCGGGTGCCCCAGGTGTTCTTCCCCCTGGCCGAGCGCAACCAGTTCGTCATCGACGTGTGGATGCCCCAGGGCAGCCGCTTCGAGGCCACCGACGCGGTGATGGCGCGCATCGAGGGAGAACTGCGCCAGGACCACCAGGTGGACCACTACGCCAGCTTCGTGGGCCAGAGCTCGCCGCGCTTCTACTACAACGTCAACCCCCAGCAGCCGGATCCTGCCTACGGTCAGTTCATCGTCAACACCAAGGACGTGAAGGCTACGCCGGCCCTGGTGATGGACCTGCGGACCCGCCTGGCGCGCCTGGCGCCCGAGGCCATGGTGCTGGTGCAGGAGCTGCAGCAGGGCCCGGTCATGGAAGCCCCGGTGGAATTCCGCATCAGCGGTGACGATCCGGACCGGCTCAAGGCCGTCGGTGTGCAGGTCGCCGACATCCTGCGGTCCGACCGGCGCGCCAGCTTCATCCATACCGACTACCGCAATGATTCCCCCATGGTGGACGTCAACCTCAACACCGACCTGGCCGACCGCCTCGGCCTGACCCATGCGGAGGCTTCGAACTTCCTGAACGGGTCCTTCGACGGCATGACGGTGAGCACCTTCTGGGAGGGCGACCGGGCGGTGGACATCCTGCTGCGCGCGGATCCCGGCCACCGGGACAGCTTCGACGCGGCCCGGGACACCTACGTGAACGCCCTGGTCTCCGGCAGCCGGGCGCCCCTGCGCGCCGTCGCCGACCTGGCCCCGGCCTGGCAGACCAGCCGCCTGGTCCGGCGCAACGGCGTGCCCACCCTGACCGTGCGCTGCCTGCCGGCCGACGGCTACTATGCCTCCGCCATCCTCAAGACCGCCCTGCCCAAGGTGCACGCCCTGGCCCTTCCGCCCGGGTACCGGGTGGAGCTCGGGGGCGAATTCGCCAACCAGGAGGAGACCCAGCCGGAGATGGTCGTGGCCCTCGGCATCAGCCTGCTGGCCATCTTCCTGATCCTGATGGTCCAGTTCCGCAACATCACCGAGCCCCTGGTGGTCATGGCCTCCATTCCCCTCTCCCTGTTCGGCGTGGTGATGGGCCTCATGCTCACCCACAACACCTTCGGCTTCACGGCCTTCATGGGCATGATCAGCCTGTGCGGCATCGTGGTGCGCAACTCCATCATCCTCATCGACTTCATCAAGGAGAAGCTCCGGCAGGGAGTGCCCCTGGTGGAAGCCGCCACCCTGGCCGGTGAGCGCCGGCTGCGCCCGATCTTCCTCACCACCATGGCTGCCGCCGTAGGGGTCACGCCCATGATCCTGTCCGGCTCCAAGCTCTGGAGCCCCCTGGCCAGTGTGCTGGCGGTGGGCCTGATCTTCTCCATGTTCTTCACCCTGCTGGTGGTGCCGGTGATCTACGTGCTGCTGTTCCGCCGCCGGGAGCATTCCGGTCCGAACCCGGCCGCGGCGGCCGGTGTGCTGGCCCTGGCCCTGGTCCTGGGCTCCGCCCTGAACGCCGGCGAGGCGCCCGCGCCCGCTTCCCTGACCCTGGAGCAGGCGGTGGCCAGTTCCCTGGAAAACAGCCACGGGGTCCGCATCGCCCGGGCCAAGGTGCAGGAAGCCCAGGCCAGGCGGCTCACCGCCAGGGCCGATTTCATGCCCCAGCTCAACGCCGATGGCCTCTGGATGAAACGGGACAACTCCCAGGCGGTGAAGGTGACCGCCGGGTCCCTGGGGAACGTGCCCGGGCTGGGGCCCTTCCCGACCCAGGATGTCTCCCTGGACCAGGGCAAGACCACCCTGAGCGTGGAAAACCTCACCTTGAGCCAGCCCCTCACCCAGCTGTGGAAGATCCATCACGGCTTCGAGGCCGCGTCCGCCGAAGAGCGGGCCGCCGAGGCCGAGCTGCGCAAGATGGAGACCGACATGGCTTACAGGACCCGGCAGGCCTATGTGGGCCTGCTGGTCGCCCGCGCCCGGCTGGAGGCGGCCCGGGCCGCGGTCGCTGCCGCCCTGGCCGGGGACCTGGACGCCCAGGAGGCGGTGCGGGCCGGAAACGCCCTGAAAGTCATGCAGACCGGAACCCGGACGCAGTTGCTGCAGAACCGCCAGAAGGAGATCGCCGAACAGGCGGAGGTCACGGACCTGGAATCGGAGCTGAACGACCTCATGGGGCAGCCCATCGACACGCCCCTGGATCCCGCGCCCATCCTTCTGGAGGAGCGGATCCTGCCCGCCCGGGACGCGCTCCTGGAGGAGGCCCTGCAGGGCAACCCGGACCTGGCCCGGGCCGAGGCCGGCGTGGAGAAGGGCCGCAGCGCCCTGCGCGCCAGCAAGGCCGACTACATACCCGAGGTGAGCGCCTTCGTCCGCCAATCCCACCAGGAAGGCGTCCCGTTCCTGGAGAGCAACTTCACCACCGTCGGTCTGAGCCTGTCCTGGTCCATCCTGGACGGGGGCCGCAAGGCCAGCGTGGTGAGCCAGCGCAACGCCCAGGTGGCCGAGGCCAGCGAGGACCGGGACCGGCTGCGCCGGCGGGTGGAGGTGGACCTGGGCAAGACCCTGCGCAAACTGGCAACCGCCAAGCTGCTGGCGGACGCGGCCGAAGAGGCCAGCGCCCTGGACAGCGAGAAGGACCGCCTGGCGGCGAACCAGTTCAAGGCCGGGGTCATCTCCGCGGCCAAGCGGGCCGAAGCCGAAGCTGCGGCCAGGGCCGCGGATGCCGACCTCCTGGCCGCCAAGCTGGGCGTGCAACTGGACTACGCGGAGCTGGATCAGCTCCTCGGCAGGCTGTGACCTCAAGGTGTCAATGATGAAACACTTCATCGTAACGTTTGTGCTCAATGCCCCGAGGACGGAGATCGGATCCCGCCGGTCCGTCCTGCATGACCGGCATTTCCACACGGGCTATGAGCTGGGACTGTTCCTGTTCTACGGCCCCCTCAGCCAGGCCGACGGGTACCTGGCCATTGCCCGGTCCGAATCCAGCACGACCTTGAACAACTTCCTGGAGGAGGATCCCCTCGTGAGGGAGCACCTGGCCAGCGTGGCCATTCTGGAATTCAAGCCCAGCGAGTTCCCGGAAACCATGCGCGGGTGGGTGAATCCCCTCGGCTACGGCAACGGTTCGGACCTGGACTGGTGCCCGAGCGTCTTCGTCTAGCCATGGCCGCCCCGCTCCTTTTCCCGTACCGTCGGGCCTGGCCGCTGGTCCTGGCCCTGGCCCTGGCCGCGCCGTCCCGCGCCGGCGATACCTGGGGCCTGGTGGGCGCCTCCCTGGGTCCTCTCAGGAATTCGCCCCGCCGGGTCCTCGCGGACATGGAGTTGGACCACCAGGTGGATGACGGCCCGTTCGGCGTCTGGGCCGCCCTGGATGTCTCCACGAACGGTGACTACTACGTGGGAACCGGACCCGGCGTACTCTGGTCCCCCGACTCCCGCTGGCTGTTCGCTGCGGCGACGGGACCCGGCTACTATTTCCGCCAGAGCGGCTTCGACCTGGGCTATGCGCTGGAGTTCCGCTCCACGTTCTATGCCGCCCGCCGCCTGGGGCACGGGCACGTGGTGGGAACCTCCTTCAGCCACTACTCCAACAGCGGCATGAGGAACCACAACCCCGGAGCGGAGACGGTGCGGGTGTTCTATGCCTTTCCGGTCCCCTGGTTCTGGCAATGAGGCTCTGGGCGGCCATCCTCCTGGCGGCCGGCCTGGCCGGGGCCGGGGCCCGGGCCGGCACCCCGGCCCTGTGGTACGAGAACGTGCCGGCGAAGAGCGGCCTGGATTACCACCCGGCCGCCTTGGCCGGCCACCAGCGGCCGCTGGTCCTGGCCCTCGGGGGAGGCGGCGCCAAGGGCATCGCCCACGCGGGCGTCCTCCAGCGTCTCCAGGAGGAGGGGATCCCGGTGGCGGGAATCGCCGGGACCAGCGCCGGGGCGTTCGTCGGCGGGCTGTACGCGGCGGGCTATTCGGGATCCACCATCCAGACCCTGCTGGAACACTACGACCTGGGCTCCCTGATGCTGGACCGGGACCTGCGGTTCCCCGGGGAGACCTTCCGGGAGCAGGAGGACGATGAAGTCACCTGGCTGCGCTTCCTCCGGGACCCCCACACCGGGTTCGCCTCCTCCCCGGGCGCCTGGTCCGGGCAGAACCTGAAGCTGGCCCTGCGCATTCTCCTGGCCCGCCGTAGCCAGGAAGCCTGGGGCTCCTTCGACCACCTGCGGGTGCCGTTCCGGGCGGTCACCACGGATCTCCAGACCGGGCATGCTTTCGCCCCCGACCGGGGCGACCTCGCCAGCGCCGTCTGCGCCTCCATGAGCGTTCCCGGGATCCTCAGTCCCGTGTTCTGGGACGGGGACCAGCTGGTGGACGGCATGCTGGTGCAGAACCTTCCGGTGGAGACCGCCCGCAGCCTGGATCCCCAGGCGGCGGTCCTGGCGGTGGAGGTGGGCCAGGGCCTGGAATCGGCCTACCGGACCTCGCTCCTGGGCCTGGCGTTCCGGGCCCTGGATGTGAGCATCGAGAACCGCACGGAGATCAGCCGGCGCGCCGCGGACCTGGTGCTCAAGCCCAACACGAAAGCCATCACCTACCTGGAATTCCACCGCCAGGTCCAGGCGGCGGTCCAGGAGGGCAGGGCAGCCTTCGACCGGAACCTGGACGCGCTGGAAGACCTCCTCTATGGACCGGAGGCCGCCTTGCCGGCGCCCGGCGGGGTCCCGGTGGTGCGAGGTCCCGCTCCGCTGCGGGCCCGGGCCATGGAACTCGCCGCAGCCACCCTCCCGGACGGGGCCCGGCTGAACCGCCACTACCTGCGGTGGATGCGGCGAATCCTGGCCGAGGGATCGGCCCGGAGGGTGGACCTGGAGTTCACCGAGGCCGGGCCGGTGCTGACCCTGGAGCCCTATCCCATGCTCCGGCGGGTGGAGGTGACGGGGCCGGAGGCGTGGACCGGGCTGTGCGGGAACCTCCTGGAGGACTTCCAGGTCCAGGCCGGGGCCGCCTACAATCCCGTGAGCCTGGGACGGTGCCTGGACACCCTCGTTCTCCGCAGCAGCCTGATGGGCCGGCCGTGGCTGAAGGTGGAACGGACGTCCTTCGACCCGGACCAGGGCGTGCTGCAGGTGCACCTGCGCGAAGTGTGGCCCCAGCACTTCCAGGTCCAGGGCGACCGCCTTCCCGAGACCCAGACGGCCGGCCTGCACAAGCTGCTGCAGCCGCTGGAGGGCCGGCCCATGGACGCCAAGACTACGGCGGAGAGCTTCACGCTGGCCGAGAAGCGCCTGGGCCTGGAAGAACTCCGGGTGGCGCCAGACCCATCCGATCCATCCGGTTCCACCCTCCGGGTCACTCCGGTCCCGGACCAAAGGATCGCCCTGGAAGGCCACTTGGCTTACGAGAGCACCAGGGAGATCCACGGTGTCCTGGGCCTGCACCAGGACCACGTGCTGGGCACCGACTGCCGGTTCGGGATCCGGGGTAGCATGGACCGCCTCCAGGACGAGGTGGTGCTGGAGGGTTCCAGGGTTTCCGCCCTCTGGCCCCGCCTGAGCTGCGGGGTGTCTGCAGCCCAGACCGTCTACCGGTTCCTGCCCGAGTCCTTGTGGACTCCCTACGCAGTCGCGCCCTTCCAGCCCTCCCTGGTCCATCGGTTCCTGCAGGAGCGCATCCTCACCTTCGATGTTTCCACCCGCCTGGGCCGGGAAGACCAGGGGGTGGCTTCCCTGGTCTGCAGCCGGGCCTGGAATTCGCTCCATCCCCAGGCCGAAGGCGAGGACCTGCCCGCCTCCACCCAGATCCAGGCCACGGGCGAATGGGACGATCTGGACCGCTGCCTGTTCCCGACCCGCGGGACCCTGGTCCGGGCCAAGGCGGGCCTGGGGTGGCTGGACCATCCGGATTTCTGGTCCGGAACCACCACCTTCCGATCGGCCTATGCGCAAGTCACGCACTTCTGGCCGCTGGGGGCCCGGGTCAGCCTCGAAGGCGACGGGGAGGCGGGGCTGGGCTGGCACCTGCCCTTCTCCCAGTGGTACAGCGCAGGCGGGCCATCGTTCCTGGCCGGCACGCCCAGCGGCGCCTTCCGGGCGCCCAATTTCGCCATGGCCCGGGTCGGCCTGCCAATCCTGGCGCTCCAGGCCTTCGGCGCCAACATCCAGGTGGTTCCACGGTTCGACGTGGGCCGCCTGGCGGTTGCGGAACCGGGCCAGTTGACCGCCAGTCCCCAGGTCCGCGGCCTGAGCCTGGGCCTGCGTTCGCAGGCCTGGAAGTGGTTCTGTGAACTGGATGGCGGCCGGTGGTTCACCTCCGCGGCAGTGGTGAAGCAGGAATTCCGGGTGAACCTCCTCGTGGGCACGCACCCCTTCAGCCTTTGGCGCAATCCATGACGAGAACAGAAAAGCAGCCTTGACAATTATTGCCTAGGCTATATAGTTTATTTTGACATCGGGGGTGCCAACAACCAACCCGTTGCCAGACTCAGTTCCTGCACCGGAGCCGAGAACCTTGAGGAGGCACTCCATGCCGGGGATCTACCGTGGGGCGAGCAGCGATGGGGAGTCCCCGTGCGGTGACGGCACCATGGCCTCCTTGGAGGAATTCTTCCGCTCCTTGGACAACCTCTGCGGTGCCGACGGCGGATCCTGGACCCTGCAGCGGAAATCCTGGATGAGGAGCAAGGGGCAGGAACTGAGGCACGCCCTCCTGCGCTACCAGGCAGTCATGGACATCCTCAGGGAAGGCATCACCGTCCGGGACCAGCATGGTCTCCTCCGGCTCCATAACGCTGCCGCCGAAAAGCTCCTGGGGATCCCGCTCCAGGAACGCCTCGGCCAGCCCGGCCTGGGGCCGATCAGGGTTGTCGATGCGCAAGGCGGCGCCGTCGAGGAAGGCAACTTGCCGATCCACGAATGCTTCCGGACGGGCTTGCCCAGCATCGGTTGCGTCTTCGGCGTGGTGCGCGAGGATGGCATCCGGTGGCTGGAAACCGATTCCCTGCCTATCTGGCCCGATGGGCAGTCCCGCCCGATCGGGATCGTCTCCTCCTTCTGGGACATCACCGGGAAGAAGTCCCGCTTGGACTGCCTGGAACAGGCGGCGACCCATGATTCTTTGACCGGACTGCCCAATCGTCGGGCCCTGGAGGCCAAGCTGGCCAGGACGCTGGAGTCGGCCACCCGTGCTTTCTGTCCCGTGAGCCTTTGCCTGTGCGACCTGGACCACTTCAAACAGGTCAACGACCAGTTGGGGCATTCCGGCGGCGACCGGATGCTGCGCCGCTTCGCGGATGTGCTGAAGGTTACCTTGCGCGGCGAGGATTTCCCGGCCCGGATCGGCGGGGATGAATTCGCGCTCCTGTTTGTCGGAACTCCGGCTGGCCATGCCTGCATCGTGGTTGACCGGATCCGGGACGCCTTTTCCTGTGATCCCGGCGGCGGGATGGGGACCGTCACCGGAACCTTCGGCATCGCCGATTGGTCGCCGGGAATGTCATCGAAGGACCTCCTGCAGGCTGCGGACGAAGCTCTTTACATCGCCAAGGGGCTGGGCCGGAACCGAATCCAGGTAGGCGCCGGTGGAACCCGGCTCCCGCCTCGCGGCGGCAAGGATTCCAGGTGAGAGGAGGCGGGTATGGCGGCGTCCGGAGGAACCAGCGGTCCCAAGCGCCTACGCGACCGGATGGAACGCCTGCAGGAAAGATTCGCCCATGTGCTGGGCCTTTCGATCCTGGAGGGATTTCAAGGCTACGGGTACGCCCGGAGCGGCGTCCGCCCGCCAAGCACATTCCCAGCCGGGGCGGCCCTGAGGAGCACCGGAAACGCGACCCGAACCTTGAGGTGATGCCATGGACTTATCGGAACTGCTCTATTCCCATACCTGGCCCGAGACGGAACCCTTCCCGACGACCCGCGTCCCGGATCAGCATGAACTGAGGACGAGCTTGGGCAACGACCTCATCAACAGTTTGACGGTGCTTCATCTGGCCTTGGAGAAGGGCCGGCAGATCCTCGATTCCGGCGCCACGCTCGCACCGGCCTCCCTCGACCCATGCATAGCCATGGTCCGCCGCTGCTCCGAGCTCGCCAGGCGCCTGCTTGCCGAAGATCCCCGGGAGCCCAGGAACGAGGTCCCCACCGATCTGGCGACGACCTTGAAGGGCCTGAAACCTTTTCTGCGGCAACTCCTCCCGGACCGGCTCAGGCTGGAGATGAGCCTACCCGCCACTCCCGTCCGGGTGCTGGCCTCGCCGGCCCAGATCCACCACCTCACCTGCAACCTGGTCCTGAACGCCAAGGACGCCATCACCGGGTCCGGCACCATCACGATCAGCCTGGAAGCCCCCCAGACCGCCGGCGGGAACCGGATGGCTCGAATCCGAGTATCCGACGATGGCCGGGGCTTACCCGCGGCGGCGCTGACCAGGCTCCTCCGCCCGTATTTCACCGGCCGGCTGGCCCGTAGGGGCAAGGGCTCCAGCCTTCGCAACGCCAGAACCATCATCGAGCAATTGGGGGGATCCATCGAAGTGGAGAGCGAAGCGGGGAGGGGCACCACCGTCGTCCTGCACTGCCCGGCCTACCTTCCGGAAGTCTGGCCGTGCTGAGGGCTTCCGTACCCTGCCCGGGAAGGCTCGTTCGGGTCACCTTGAACCGAGGACGGATGAGTTATTAGATTTTCCGTACGCATGAGGACCCACCCCCCCCAGCTCGCCGGCGTCCCCGGCCCATTTCAGGGTACTGTAGGGATCCACGCCGACCTGGCGTTCGGCACCTGGACCCAAGGGGTCTTGAAAGGGTCACTTCGATGGAAAACGAACCTCCCTCATTCCTTTTGGCCAAAAAGTCCGTCAACCGCGGTGCGGACGGTCTGCCAGAGCGGGAGCACGACGGGCAGGTTCGCTCCGGCTTCCAGCGCAAGGACCACTCGGACCGAGTCCAGGCCTTTCTCCGGAAGTTCCCAGGCCTGGTGGAAGACTCCGCATGGGCCAGGTGGGCGAGACAGTAGCGCCAGAGCCGCCGCCAGGACGTTCCCAGCGTGTTGATCCGCAACAGGCCTTTCACCGACGGGGCAAATGGGTTAGGATTCTAGCGGTCATGGTGTCCAGATCGGACGTTCGACCTATCCCTTGGACCCACTTCAATCACCGGTCGCCCCATGGAAAACCCCAGCCAGGAAACCCGGACCGCTCTGCTCAAGGCGGCCTTGGTCTGTTTCGCGGAGCACGGCTTCGATGGCACGAGCATGCGCATGATCGCGGACCGGGCCAAACGACCCCTGTCCCTGCTTGCGCACCATTTCGGCAACAAGGAAGGGCTCTACGTCGAAGTCTTCAGGATGATCCTTGCCCATGACTTCGGTGAGCACGGTTTGCCCAGGACCATGGACGAGGACTGGGCCCCGAGGGACCGGGCCGAAGCCATTCGCCTGGTGCGGGAGGAAGTCCACCGCATGTACGAAGATGTGGCGCCCCTTCCGGTTAACGGGAGCGGGTCGAACCTGCTGCACGAATATGGCCCCAGCCTGTGGCTGCAGGAGATGCGGTCCACCAGGCCGGAGCTGTCCCCCTTGCTGCGGCAGTACGTGGGCCCCTTCATCCACTGCTGGAGAAAGGTCATCAAATGCCTTCGCCCTGAACTGACGGATGCCGAGGTGGTCTTCCTGGGCATTTCCATCACCGGGATGATTGCGTCCCATGGCCTGATGTCCGCCTTCAACGAAACCGTCTGGGGAGATAAGAAGCCCGTGAAAAAATCATTCCAGGCTTCAGAACTTCTGGTGGACCTCTGTCTGAACGGATTGATCAACGGCCGGACCTCTTGACCGTTCGCCACGTTCCAGTCTGGCTCCGGATCCAGTACGACGTTGCCAGCCCTTGGAGCCACTTGTTGTGGCTCCAAGGGCTGGCAACGTCGGCTGGGGCAAGGCCAGGCGCTTCACCCGCCCCGTTCACTGGCGCCTTGGCCCCTGGAACGCGAGCCTTGGCGCCACGCTCTCCCCTACAGGCGAAGAATCAGGCTGGCATTGAGGGTGGGAGCATCCACGTCGGGCTTTCCGGTGTAGCCCCGGGGCCGGAAATCGGTGACGTCCGGCTTGTACTTGGCCCAGGTATACCGCAGTTCCGCGCCCACATGAGGCGTGAACATGTAGCCGGCGACGGCGTCCGCGTAGGCGGTGGTGGGCGTGTCGTCGGAGTGGTAACCCAGGCCCGTCAGTTCGAACTTGGCCGATCCCACCCCCACGCCGCCGCCCGCGTAGAGGCCGGTGTTCACCTGCTTGGAGAAGAAGTAGTTGTAGTCGACGCCCAGCTGGTACATCTGGACCTTGCGGTCAACCCCGTCCAGGCTCTTCTTGAAGTAGGTGTAGTCGAAGCGGGGGACGATGGCATGCCCGCCCTCGAAGCCGAGCAGCATGTGCACGCCGGCGCCGCCGCCCACCTGTCCGTCCAGCCAATCGTTGCTGGTCAGGGGGCCGCAGGGCACGGCGACGGTGACCTGGCCCCCGAAGGTGGTGACTTCCTGGGCAGCCAGAGGAACCAGGGCCAACGACAGGCCTATGAGCCCAAGGCTCAAACGATTTAGGTATTTCATGAGAAACCTCCCTTTGGAACATGGGGCGCTCTGGGGAATTCTGGACCAGAGTGGATAGTGATCGGACGATCGATCAATATTAGAATACGACCTCAAATCATGCTGTCAAGACCAGGGTACAAAAGATTTTTTAAGCAATGACGCCAATATGCGTGCCGAAGTTGCCGCAGATCCAGTCCTGATCGCTATATCATGGAATTGAACAGTTGTTCAGTTCGATGCCATCCGGCCCGATTCCGGCGATCGATCCGTCCTGAAACGGGAGGAGGGCCCTTCCTGGACGTTCCTCGCCCACTCCAGCAAACCCCACCAGCCGCCAGACACCCGCGGCGAGACGCGGCGATATCGAAGGTGCACTTCAGGTTGTGGGTGATGGCGAAGCTGGTGACCCCAGCGCTGATCCAGGGTCTATGGAACGGATGGCGGGAATGGCCTTGCCCCCGGCCTCACGCCAGGTCGAAGCGGTCCAGGTTCATCACCTTGGCCCAGGCCGCGGCGAAGTCCTGCACGAACTTTTCCTTGGCGTCGTCGCAGGCATAGACTTCGGCGATGGCCCGGAGCTGGGCGTTGGAACCGAAGACCAGGTCGACCCGGGTGCCGGTCCACTTGATTTCGCCCGTCGCGCGGTCGCGCCCCTCGAACACGCCTTCGGCGGTGGGGGAAGCCTGCCAGGTCACGTTCATGTCCAGCAGGTTGACGAAGAAATCGTTGGTCAGGGTTCCGGGCCGGTGGGTGAAGACGCCGTGCTCGGACTGCCTGAAGTTGGCGTTCAGGGCGCGCAGGCCGCCGATGAGCACGGTCATCTCGGGCGCCGTCAGGGTCAACAGCTGGGCCTTGTCGATCAGCAGCGCCTCCGCAGGCGTCTGCAGGCCCTGGCGCAGGTAGTTGCGGAAGCCGTCGGCGGCCGGTTCCAGCACGGCGAAGGAAACCACGTCGGTCTGGGTCTGGGAGGCATCCGTGCGCCCGGGGGAAAAGGGGACCTGCACCGGGCAGCCGGCCTTCTGGGCCGCCGCTTCGACGGCGGCGCAGCCGCCCAGCACGATCAGGTCGGCCAGAGAGATTTTCCTGCCTCCGGGCTGGGCGCCGTTGAACTTCTTCTGGACGGCCTCCAGTTTCTTCAGGACCATGGCCAGTTCAGCCGGATGGTTCACCTCCCAGTCCTTCTGCGGCGCCAGGCGGATGCGCGCCCCGTTCGCCCCGCCGCGCTTGTCGGAGCCGCGGAAGGTGGCGGCCGACGCCCAGGCGGTGGTGACCAGCTGGGAGATGGAGAGTCCGCAGGCGAGGATGCCGGCCTTCAGGGCGGCGATGTCCTGCTCGCCGATCAGCTCGTGATCCACCGCCGGGACCGGATCCTGCCACAGCAGGGGCTCCTTGGGCACCAGCGGGCCGAGATACCGTGAGATGGGCCCCATGTCCCGGTGGGTGAGCTTGAACCAGGCCTTGGCGAAGGCTTCCGCCAGCTCCTGCGGATGCGCGAGGAAGCGCCTGGAGATCTTCTCGTAGGCCGGATCCATCCGCAGCGCCAGGTCGGTGGTGAACATCATCGGGGCGTGCCGCTTGGAGGGGTCGTGGGCATCGGGCACCGTGCCCTTCGCCGCGGCGTCCCTGGGGGTCCACTGCTGCGCGCCGGCCGGGCTCCTGGTCAGCTCCCACTCATGGCCGAACAGGTTCTCCAGGAAGTTGTTGTCCCACTGCACCGGGTTGGTGGTCCAGGCGCCTTCCAGGCCGCTGGTGATGGTGTGGGCGCCCTTGCCGGTGCCGAAGGTGTTCTTCCAGCCGAGCCCCTGCTCCTCGATGGGGGCGGCTTCGGGTTCAGGTCCCACGAATTTGCTGGGATCGGCCGCGCCGTGCGCTTTGCCGAAGGTGTGCCCGCCGGCGATCAGGGCCACGGTCTCCTCGTCGTTCATGGCCATGCGGGCGAAGGTCTCGCGGATGTCCCGGGCCGCGGCGACCGGGTCCGGCCTGGCGTTGGGGCCCTCCGGGTTCACGTAGATCAGGCCCATCTGGACGGCGGCGAGGGGATTCGCAAGCTCCCGGTCGCCGCTGTAGCGCTCGTCCGCCAGCCACTTCCCCTCGGGCCCCCAGTTGATGTCCGCTTCCGGCGCCCAGATGTCCTCGCGTCCGCCGCCGAAGCCCCAGGTCTTGAAGCCCATGGATTCCAGGGCGACGTTGCCGGCCAGGATCATGAGGTCGGCCCAGGAGATCTTGCGGCCGTATTTCTGCTTGACCGGCCAGAGCAGGCGGCGCGCCTTGTCCAGGCTGACGTTGTCCGGCCAGCTGTTGATGGGCGCGAAGCGCTGGTTGCCGGAGCCGCCGCCGCCGCGGCCGTCGGAGATGCGATAGGTGCCGGCGCTGTGCCAGGCCATGCGGATGAAGAGCGGCCCATAGTGGCCGTAGTCCGCGGGCCACCAGGCCTGGGAGGTGGTCATCAAGGTGCGCAGGTCCTGGATGACGGCCTTCAGGTCCAGGGTCTTGAAGGCCTTGGCGTAGCTGAACGCCTGGCCCATGGGGTTGGACTGGCCGGAGTGCTGGTGCAGGATGTCCAGGTTCAGCTGGTTGGGCCACCAGTCCGCATTGGAGTTCGGGGTCGGTGTCTTCTTCATCTCGGTCATGGCTGACTCCTTCAAGGGATGGCGCGTAAGCGCTCCAATGGTTCATTGGGCGAGACCATGCGGCGATTCTAGATCTGGGCAACATTGAATGAAATCGGAATATTCGTAAAAACCGCCAGAAATTAAAAAATATACCGTTTTTTACCATATTAAATGAAAACATCATCAATGTGTGGAGTCGCAGACCACCCCGAACCGGGTCATCAACCCTGGTAGACTTCGATACATCCACATACATCTCGATCCCAGGGATCGACAGGAATTAAATGTTCACTCGAAGCTTCGACAGCCTGACTGAGCGGGAAATCCTGGCTCTGGCCATGAGCCTGGAAGAGGACGACGCCCGCTCCTACGCCGACCTCGCCGAGGCGATGCGGGAGCACTACCCCGCCTCCGCCGAAGTGTTCGCCGGCATGCAGAAGGAGGAACTGGGCCACCACAACTGGCTCCACGCCCTGTACACCCATCGCTACGGGGAGCACGTGCCGTTCCTGCGCCGGGAGGACATCCGCGGCTTCGTCAGGCGCAGGCCGGTGTGGCTCCTGCAGCCCCTGAGACTGGAGGCCGTGCGCAAGCACGCGGCCGCCATGGAGATGGAAACCCACCAGTTCTATCAGCGGGCCGCCGCCCGGGCCCAGGACCCGAGCGCCCGCAAGCTGCTCACCGACCTGGCGGAGGTCGAGCTGAACCACAGCCGGCGCGCCGAGGAGCTGGAAGCCGAACACCTCCAGCCCGATGCGCGCCAGGAGGAGAACCAGGTCCGGGCCCGGCTGTTCGTCATGCAGGTGGTGCAGCCGGGGCTGGCGGGGCTCATGGACGGCTCCGTGTCCACCCTGGCCCCGGTGTTCGCCGCCGCCTTCGCCACCCACTCCAGCCGGGACGCCTTCCTGGTGGGCATGGCGGCCTCCCTGGGGGCCGGCATCAGCATGGGCTTCGCCGAGGCCCTGTCCGACGACGGCCAGCTCACCGGGCGCGGGCGGCCCTGGGTGCGCGGCACCGTGTGCGGGCTGATGACCACCCTGGGCGGGGTCGGCCACACCTTGCCCTACCTGGTCCCCAGTTTCGGCACGGCCACCACGCTGGCGGTGGCGGTGGTGGCGGTGGAACTGGCGGTCATCTCATACATCCGCAAGAGATACATGGACACTCCGCTGCTCGCCGCCACCTTCCAGGTGGTCGTGGGGGGTGTCCTGGTGTTCCTGGCCGGGATCCTGATCGGCAGCTCCTGACTCAAAGCGCCCGGGCCAGGATCTCCGTCAGTTCGGCCCGGTCCAGGGGCACCGGGTTGGCCTTCATGGCGTTGGCCGCCAGGGCCCGCTCCGCCACGTCCGGCAGCGCGGCGGCGGTGACGCCGTAGCGGCCCAGGGTTCCGATCCCCAGGCGCGCCACCAGGCCCGCAACCCAGGCCACCCCGTCCCCGGGCGCCGCCGCCGGGTCGCCGGTGAGGAGCCGGGCCAGCTCCGCGAAGCGGGCGTGGACCGGATGCCCCGGCGGGCACTTGGCCAGGTTGGCCCGGAGCACGTGGGGCAGCAGGACCGCGCAGGCCGCCCCGTGGGGCACCGGGAACCGGCCGCCCAGGGGCGCCGCCAATCCGTGCACGGCGCCCAGCCCGGCGTTGGCCAGGGCCATGCCGCCCAGCAGGCTGGCCAGGGCCAGGTCGCACCGGGCCTCCAGGTCCTGGCCGGAGGCCCAGGCTCGCTCCAGGGACCGCGCCGAGCGCCGGACGCCTTCCAGGCACAGGGCGTCGGTGAGCGGGTTGGACCGGCTCGAAAGGTAGGGCTCGATGAGCTGGGTGAGGGCGTCCAGCCCGGTGTTGGCGGTGAGTTCCGGGGGCAGCCCCAGGGTGAGTTCCGGATCCACCAGCGCCACCCGGGGCAGCATGGATGCGTGGCGCAGGCTCGCCTTCACCCCGTGCGCCCCGGAGGCCAGGACGGCGTTGCGGGTGGCCTCGGAGCCGGTGCCGGCGGTGGTGGGAACGGCGATCATGGGCAGGGCCGCCCGCTCCAGGGGCCGGCCCTGGCCCACCACTTCCAGGTAGTCCATGAGGTCGCCCTCCTGGGCGGCCAGGGCGGCGATGGCCTTGCCCAGGTCCAGGGCGCTGCCGCCGCCGCAGGCCAGCACCAGGTCCGCCTGCTCCGCCCGCGCCAGGGCGGTGCCCCGGCGGGCCTCCTCCACCGTGGGTTCGCCGGCGGCGGCCACCAGCGCCGGGCGCAGCCCCTGCGCCTGCAGCGCCTCCAGCACCGGCCGGGAGCGCCCGGGGTCCCGCCCGGTCACCACCAGCGGCCGGCGGCCCAGGGCCGCGGCCAGGGCGCCCGCCTCCCGCACCACCCCGGGGCCGAAGACGACCCGCTGGGCGGTGGCGAATTCGAACCGGCTCACCATCCGCCGTCGGCCGGGAACACGTTGGCGAACTTCACCGCCGACCGGGGCTCGGCCATCAGGTCGGCCACCGCCGCGGCCCAGGCGGCGTAATGGGCGGTCTGCCGGTGCCGCCCCTGGTCCTCGGGCGTGCGGTAGGCCTCCGCCAGGACGAAGCGGGTCGGGTCGTCCAGCTGCTGGACCACGTCGAAGCGGGCGATGCCCGGTTCCTGGACGCTGGCGCGGGCGTTGGCCAGGGTGGCGGCCTTGAAGGCCTCCACCGCCTCGGGTTTCACGTGGACATGAACATGGGTGACGTACATAGGTGTCTCCTCGGCCCTCGCCGGACCTGGATTCTACCGCCGCCCCACCGCCAGGCCCACCTGGCGGGCCACCTCGTCGATGAGGCTGCGCTCCTCGCGCAGGAACGGCCCTTCGTCGAACAGCGGCATCTCCCGGCTGTAGGCCACCTGCACTTTGCCCCGGACCCGGTCCCCGGCGCGCAGGACCGCCTCCTGGACCCAGGGGGTCTCCTGGAACCCGGGGGTGGCGTAGGCGCTCCCGTCCAGCAGGATCCGCGCTTCGGTGAGCTCCGGGTACTGCCAGCCGGGGGGCAGCCGTTCCACGATCTCCCCCAGGAGCTCCTCCAGGGACCCGCCGGCGCGCTGGATCACCTGGGCGATGCCGTACAGGCAGTCCAGCTCCTTGACCCGCTCCCGGAGCGCCCACTGGGAGGCCTGGAAGGCGATGGCCACGCCCAGGGTCTCGCCCACCGACTCGAAGAAATGGATGTCCTCCCGGGTGAAGGCCCCCGCCTTCCGGCTGCCCAGGTGCAGCACCCCGCGCAGGCGCTCGTCCACCGGCACGGGCACGAAGGCCAGGGAAGGGTAGTCGCCGCCGATGAGCAGGGACCGGGCCTGGCCGTCCTGCCGGTCCCGGAGCAGGACCGGACGGGTGGCGTCCGGCGTCCAGAAGCTGCCGGCGCGGGTGGAGAACGGGGAGGCGGCCAGGATCCGGCCCGCCAGGACCGAGTCCATGATCTGGTCGCCCAGGGCGGGCCCGGCGGGATCCGCTTCCAGGGGCAGCCCGGGCTCCTGGCCCAGGGTCGGGCCGGCGCAGATGAAACGGGACACCCCCTTGCCGACGCTGGCCCGGCAGCGGTAGACCTTGCCGCCCTCCTCCAGGCGCACTTCCAGCAGGTCGCAGGCGATGAATTCCAGGATGGCCCCGCAGGCCATCTGCAGGAACTCCAGGCGCAGGAAATTTTGGTTGCCCATGGAGAACAGCCGGTGGAGCAGGTCCCGGAAGCGGACCGGATGGGCGCCGTTGGGGTTCAGATTGGGGTTGCCTTCCTGGGTCGCCTGGCTCATGCCACGTCCTCCCATGACGAACGGCACGCGTGCTGCTTGGATCGATGGGCTGGGTTGGCTCCATTCTGCCTGAAGTTTGCTGCTATGATCGCGGAAATCCCGCACAGCCTTTGCCCGGACCAACCAGGTGCCACGGAACCCGTTATGAGAGACCGGATACTGGACGACCTCCTGGGCGCCCCGGAACAGACCGAGGTCCCCTTCGATTCCCTCATGCCCCGGCGGGTCAACAAGCTGCTGCTGGTCACCAGCCTGTACGACAGCTACACCTTCATGGAGGACGGCCGCCTCTCGGAGATGTTCCTGGGCGAGTTCCGGGGGCTCAACCTGCAGCACTCGCCCCAGATCCAGCGGGTGTCCACGGCCCAGGAGGCCCTGGAGGCGATCCAGCGGGAACCGTTCGACCTGGTCATCTCCATGCCCCGGGTGGGGGCCATGAACGTCCGCGAATTCGGGGCCGCGGTCCAGGAGCGGGCCCCGGACCTGCCGGTGATCCTCCTGGCCAGCAGCCTGCGGGAGCTGAACCAGCTGGGGCCCATGCAGGACCTGAAGGGGATCCGGGAGGTGTTCGTCTGGCTGGGGGACGTGGGGCTGTTCCTGGCCATGATCAAGTGCGTGGAAGACCGCATGAACATCCGCCATGACGCCAGGCTGGCGGGGGTCAAGGGCATCCTGGTGGTGGAGGACAGTGTCCCGTTCTACTCCGCCAACCTGCCGGTGCTCTACACCGAGATCATGAACCAGACCGTGGCCATCATGGCCGACGGGGTGAACCAGACCCAGCGCATCATCCGGCGCCGGGCCCGGCCCAAGATCCTCCTGGCCCACACCTTCGAAGAGGCCATGGAATGCTACGGGCAGTTCGGCGGGGACCTGGCGGGGCTGATCCTGGACACGGAGTTCCCCCGGAACGGCCGGGCCGACCCGGAGGCGGGCCTGGCTTTCGCCCGCCACGTGGCGGAGCGCACTCCGGGCCTGCCCATCCTGGTCCAGTCCCGGTCCGGGGGCTGGGAGGCCGAGGCCGGGCCCCGGGCGACCTTCCTGCACAAGGACGCCCCGGACCTGCAGGCGGGGCTGCTGGCCTTCCTGCAGGAGCACCTGGGATTCGGCGAGTTCCTGTTCCGGCATCCCGACGGCCGGTTCGTGTCCAAGGCCGGCGACCTGCGCAGCCTGGAGTGGGCCATCCAGGCGGTCCCGGACGAGTGCCTGGACTACCACGCCCGGCGGGGGGACTTCTCCCGGTGGCTGCGGGCCCGGACCGAACTCCGCCTGGGCGAGACCCTGGACCGGATCGTCGCCTCCGGGCCGGCCGCGGGCGAGCTGCGCCGGCGGATCCTGGACGCCCTGTCGGCGCACCGGGCGGTGACCCGGGCCGGAGTGGTGGCGGAATTCTCCCCGGCGGACTTCGAGGCGGCCAGCCGGTTCGTGCGGGTGGGCACCGGCTCCCTGGGAGGGAAGGGCCGCGGCCTGGCCTTCATCAATTCGCTGCTCACCTCGTACCGCCTGGAGGGCCGGTTCCCGGGCATCCACATCGGGGTCCCGCCGACCCTGGTGCTGACCACCAGCGTCTTCGACCGCTTCATGGCCGCCAACGGGCTCACCGAGTTCGCCCTGCGGGAGACGGACGACGACAAGATCACCCGGGCCTTCCTGGCGGCCGACCTGCCCCGGGACGTGATGGACGACCTCTGGACCTTCCTGGACTGGGTGCGCTATCCCCTGGCGGTGCGGTCCTCCAGCCTCCTGGAGGACGCCTCCTACCAGCCGTTCGCGGGCATCTACGAGACGTACATGATCCCCAACAACGCGGACGACCCGGAGGTGCGCCTGGCCCGGCTCGCCGAGGCCGTCAAGATGGTCTACGCCTCCACCTACCACGCGGACGCCAAGGCGTACATCCAGCCCACGCCCAACCGCCTGGAGGAGGAGAAGATGGCGGTGGTGGTCCAGCAGCTGGCGGGCCGGCGCTACGGACGCTACCTGTACCCCAACTTCGCCGGCGTCGCCCGGTCCCTGAACTTCTACCCCATGCCGGGCATGAAGCCGGAGGAGGGGATCGCCTCCGTGGCCTTGGGCCTGGGCAAGACCGTGGTGGACGGCGGGCGCTGCGCCCGCTTCTGCCCGGCCCAGCCCAGCAAGCCCCTGCAGTGGTTCGCCCCGGAGGACTACCTGGAGAACGCCCAGCGGGAGTTCTTCGCCCTGGACATGGAAGGGGGCGACGCCGACCCGGTCTCGGGCGGCGCCATGCTCAACCTGGCCACCCTGGACCTGCGCGCCGCGGCCGAGCACCGCACCCTGTATCCGGTGGGCGGCACCTATTCGCCGGACAACAACGCCATCTACGACGGCGTCGGCCGCCCCGGCGTGCCCCTGGTGACCATGGCCGGCGTGTTCAAGGGCCAGGTGTTCCCCCTCGGCGAGGTGCTGTCCCTGCTCCTGAAGATGGGCGAGAACGCCAATTCCTGCCCGGTGGAGATGGAGTTCGCCGTCACCCTCGCCCAGGGGCCGGACCAGCCGCACCAGTTCGATTTCCTGCAGATCCGGCCCATGGTCATGGGCTCGGACGCCCAGGACATCCCCATGGAGTCCCTGGTGCGGGAGCAGGCCCTCTGCACCGCCCGGATGGTCATGGGCAACGGGTTCCTGGAGGGCGTCCGGGACCTGGTCTACGTGCGGCCCGGGAACTTCAAGCGCGCCCTCACCCAGGCCATCGCCGGGGAAGTGGGGCAGCTCAACGCCCGCCTCAGGGCCGCGCGGCGGCCCTACCTGCTGGTGGGCCCCGGCCGCTGGGGCAGTTCGGACCCCTGGCTGGGCATCCCCGTGACCTGGTCCCAGATCGCCGGCGTGAGCTGCATCATCGAGACGGACATGATGGAGGAGCTGAAGGTGGATCCCTCCCAGGGCACCCACTTCTTCCAGAACATCATGGCCTTCGGCATCGGCTACCTGACGGTGGAGGCCCGGGGCCGGGAGGACCTGCTGGACTACGGGTGGATGGAGAGCCAGCCGGCCGAGTCGGAGACGGAGCACCTGCGCCACCTGGCCTTCCCCGAGCCGCTGCAGATCGCCCTGAACGGGCGGAGGAACTGCGGGGTGGTCATGAAGCCGGGGTTCCACCTCTGAAGGAGAGCCCCGGGACCTGGCCGTTCAATGCCGTTCCACGTTCCGGGGCGGCGGCGCCTCCTCGAAGACCTTCCTGGCCACGTTCATGGCCGTCATGGCGCTCGGCCAGCCGGAGTAGAACGCCAGGTGGGTGATGGCCTCCACGATCTCCTCCCGGGTCAGGCCGTTGGCCAGCCCGCGCTTGAGGTGCACCGGGAGCTGCTCGGTGGCGCGCAGGGCGACCAGCGCCGCGATGGTGGCGAGGCTGCGGTCCCGTTTGGCCAGGGCGGGCCTTTCCCACACGTGCCCGAACAGCACTTCTTCGGTGAGGCGCACCAGTTCGGGCGCGAAGTCGGCCAGCGCCTTGTAGTTTCCCGTGGGTTGGGGCGGCAGTTCGGCCATGGGTCTGCTCCTGTCTGCTCGTCAGGTACTGGGCAGTGAGTGAATTTTAACGCCCATGAACCGGGCGGGTTCGCCAACTACGAAGTTCCCGAAGAACCCGCCGCCCTCCCCTCCCGGTACGTCGGGGTCTTCAGCAGCGTCAAGGACCAGGGCGAGTGCGGCAGCTGCTGGGCCTTCTCCACCATCGGCAGCGTGGAGGGGGCCGACGAACTTACCACCATGTTCACCGGCGGCTGATCTGCTACCGCAGGTCCTTCTCCATATAGACCCGGTCGAATCCCTTCTCCGTCACCCGCCCGGTCTCGGCGAAGCCCAGGTTTGCATAGAGGGCGATGTTCTCTGTCATCAGCACATGGGTGTAGAGCCGGATGGCAACATGCCCACGCCGCCGCGCCTCGGCCTCGGCAAAACCGATCAGCGCCCGCCCGATCCCCCGGCCATGCAATTCCGGCCGCACCGCCACGTTGTCGAGCAGCAATCCGGCTTCGGTCTCCAGCAGCACGATGATCCCGGCGATGGCGCCGCCCTGCTCCAGCACCCACACGCATTCAGCCGCCACCAGCGCATCGTAGTCGTCCAGCATCGGCCCTGGCTGCTTGCCGATGCGCGCGACATAAGGCCGGTAGGCGGCTTCCACAATCCCGGCCACGCAAGCGGCGTCCCTTGCATGCGCGATGCGGATGCAATCGGCCCCGTTCACGCCCGCGCGATCGGGTTCCCGAACCGCGCCGAGGAGCCCAGTTCGTATTCGATTTCCATCAGGCGGTTGTACTTCCCGATGCGTTCGCTGCGGCAGGCGGAGCCGGTCTTGATCTGGCCGCCGCCCATGGCCACGGCGAAGTCGGCCAGGAAGCTGTCCTCGGTCTCCCCGGAGCGGTGGGACACCACGAAGCCCCAGCCGGCCTTCCGGCACAGGTCGATGGCCTCGATGGTCTCGGTCACGGTGCCGATCTGGTTCAGCTTGATCAGGACCGCGTTGGCGGACTTCTCCGCCATGCCCCTCTGGATGAACTGGGGGTTGGTGACGAAGATGTCGTCTCCGACGATCTGGATGGCCGCCCCCATCTGCCGGGTCTGGTCCCGGAAGCCGTCCCAGTCGTTCTCGTCCAGCCCGTCCTCGATGGACACGATGGGGAACCTGGCGACCCAGTCCTGGTAGAGCTTGATCATCTCCGCGCTGGTCTTGCGCCCCTGGCCCGACTTGCTGAGCTGGTAGGCGCCCCCTTCGAAGAACGAGCTGGCCGCGGGATCCAGGGCGATGGCCACGTCCTTGCCGGGCTTGAACCCGGCCGCCTGGATGGCTTCCACGATCACCTCGCAGGCCTCGTCGTTGCTGCCGAGGTTGGGGGCGAACCCGCCCTCGTCGCCCACGCTGGTGGCCAGGCCCTTCTTGTGCAGGAGCTTCTTCAGGGCGTGGAAGGTCTCGGCGCCGTAGCGCAGGGCTTCCGTGAAGCTGGGCGCGCCGATGGGCATCACCATGAATTCCTGGAAATCGACGCTGTTGTCCGCGTGCTTGCCGCCGTTGAGGATGTTCATCATGGGCACCGGCAGGCGCACCGCCCCGGGACCGCCCAGGTAGGCGTAGAGGGGCAGGCGCGCGGCCTTGGCGGCGGCGCGGGCGACGGCCATGGAAATGCCCAGGATGGCGTTGGCCCCGAACCTGCCCTTGTTGGGCGTGCCGTCCAGCTGGATCATCAGGCGGTCGATCTGGGCCTGGTGCCCGGGATCCAGGCCCAGGATACGGGGCCCCAGGTCGTCCTTCACGTGGCTGACGGCCTTGCGCACCCCCTTGCCGCCGTACCGGGACGGGTCGCCGTCGCGCAGCTCCACTGCTTCGTGTTCCCCCGTGGAGGCGCCGGAGGGCACCGAAGCGACTCCGCGGATGCCATCCGCCAGGGTGACGTAGACCCGGAGGGTGGGGTTGCCTCTGGAATCCAGGATTTCCAAGGCGTCAATGGCTGCAATGGATGATTTCATGAAGTCTCCTTCCCGCGATGATACAAGGGTCCTGGCAACCCGACGAGCCGGCGGCCTGGACAGAAACGGCCGAACCGCGCATGCAGCAGGAGTCATCAGCCCTTCTGGGCGGTTGCGGGGGACTCCATCCCCTATGGCGGGTAGTCTATCAAAGTTCCTCCACCGGAGGCCCGCATGCTCTCCCTCCCCATCCCCGGCATCCACGAGGCCCTGGACCTGCTGAACGCGCCCTTGCGCCTGGTCGCCACTCTGCGGGCCTGAGGCGGAGGCAACTCATTGATCCTTAATGAAATTAACTTTCTAATAGAAATGAATTTCATTTGATTTAGGATCAGAATGTACGGACGGTTCAACCAGCCGCCGCCCGGACCCCTCCAAGGTTTGGCAAGCCTATGACTTCCGTCGACATTTCCAGAGCAGGTGAACCCATGGATCCCACTCCAGCCTTGACCGTCCGGGACCTGGTGAAGAGCTTCCCGGCCCCCGCCGGCGGGCGGGTGGAGGTGCTGCGCATCCCGGCCCTGGAGCTCAAGGCCGGCCAGCAGGCGGCCCTGCGCGGGGAGAGCGGCCTGGGCAAGACCACCCTGCTGCACGTCATCGCCGGGATCCTGGAACCGGATTCCGGGGCGGTGGCGGTGGGAGGCACGCCGGTGACCGGGCGTTCCGAGGCCCAGCGGGACCGGTTCCGGGCCGAGCGGCTGGGCTACATCTTCCAGACCTTCAACCTGCTGCAGGGGCTCACGGCCCTGGAGAACGTCACCCTTGGGCTGGCCTTCGGCAAAGGCGCCGACAAGGCGGCCGGCCTTGACGCCCTGGAGCGGGTGGGCCTGGCCCACCGGGCCCACTATCTCCCCCGCCAGCTCAGCACCGGCCAGCAGCAGCGGGTGGCGGTGGCCCGGGCCCTGGCCAACCGCCCCTGCCTGATCCTGGCGGACGAGCCCACCGGCAACCTCGACACCGCCCACGGGAGCAAGGTGATCGACCTGCTGCGGGCCAGCGCCGCCGACCTGGGCTCGGCCCTCCTGGTGGCCAGCCATGACCTGGAGGTGCTGGCGGGGTTCGAGGACGTCATCGACCTGGCCCAGATCAACCAGGTCCGGCCCGTGGAGGAGGAACTCTGATGCTTTTCCTGCTGATCCGGCGCGGCCTCCGCCAGCACTTCGTGTCCACGGCGGTGGCCGTGCTGCTGGTGGCCCTGGGCCTGGGCCTGGTGGTCTCGGTGTGGGTGGTGCGGGCCCAGGCGGAGCAGTCCTTCACCCGCTCGGCCTCGGGCTTCGACGCGGTGCTGGGCGCCCGGGGCTCCAAACTGCAGCTGGTGCTCAACGGCCTGTTCCACCAGGAAGCCTCCCCCGGCAACATCACCGCCGACGACTACAAGGAGATCCGGGACCTGCCCTTCGTGGACCGGACCCTGCCCATCGTGGTGGGGGACAACTACCGCGGAGTCCGTCTGGTGGGGACCAACATGGACCTGTTCAACGACCTGGAGTACGCCCCGGGCCACGTCTACCAAGTGGAGCCCGGCGGAAGGGCATTCAATCCAGACCAGAAGGAGGCGGTGGCGGGCAGCCTGGCCATGCACCAGCTGGGCTGGTCCATCGGCACCACCTTTCATCCGTTCCACGGCCTGGACTACAACCCCAACGCCCAGCACGAGGAGATCTTCAAGGTGGTGGGAGTGCTGGCTCCCACCAACACGCCCGCGGACCGGGTCATCTGGGTGCCCATGGACGGGATCCGGCAGCTGGGCGGCCACGACCCCGCCACTTTCACGGAAATGAGCGCGGTGCTGGTGAAGTTCAAGCCCGGGGCCCAGGCCGCCGGGCTCATGCTGGACACCCGCTACAACCGCCAGGGCAAGCGCCTGACCCTGGCCTGGCCGGTGGCGTCGATCCTGGCCGACCTGTTCTCCAAGTTCGACTGGTTCGAGCAGGCGCTGCGGGCGCTGGCCTACCTGGTGGCGCTGGTGGCCGGGGCGGCGGTGTTCTCCTCGGTTTATTCGTCCATGACCGCCCGCAAGCGGGACCTGGCCATCCTGCGGGCCCTGGGGGCGCACCGGGGCTTCCTCATCGCGGCGGTGCTGGGGGAATCCGCCTGCATCGGCCTCATGGGCTGCGCCCTGGGTTTCGGCCTCTACGGGATGATCGCCTCCTCCGTGCAGGAAGTGCTGCGCACCCGCATCGGGGTGCTGTTCGAAGCCTGGGCCTGGAACCCGGTGCTGGTGTGGGGACCCGTCCTGATGGTGGGGCTCAGCCTGGTGGCCGGGCTGCTCCCGGCCTGGCGTGCCTACCGCCTGTCCGTGGCCGAAGGCCTCTCGCCGCTCAGCTGAGGTGCCCATGCGTCTGCGCCTGCCTCTCGCGATCCTCGCCGCCCTGGCGCTGGCCGGCGGATCCTGGTGCCTGGTGCGCGAGCACATCCGCGCCACCGCCCTGGCCGGGACGGCCCACGACCAGCCCAGGCCCCACGTGCCCCATCCGCCCCACGGCGGGACCCCGGTGGTGGTGGGGGACGAGGCCTTCCACCTGGAGCTGGTGCGGGATCCGGTGGAAGGGACGCTCCGGGCCTACGTGCTGGACGGGGAGATGGAGGACTTCGTGCGCATCGGCGCCCCGCGGCTGATCCTGGAGGTGGACCGGGAGGGGCGCAAGGACACGCTGGCCCTGATGCCCGTGGCCGACCTGGCCACCGGCGAGACCGTGGGGGACACCTGCCTGTTCCAGGCCCGGGCCGGCTGGCTCAAGACCGTCGGCCACTTCAAGGGCGTGTTCCAGGACCTGAAGATCCAGGACCAGACGTTCAAGGCCGTGCCCTTCGACTTCCCCGAAGGCAATGACAAGGATTGAGGCGGCAGCCGGGGCGATCCAGCGGAGGCAGGTTCCGGAAGCCGCGGGATCCGGTACCATCAACCAGGCTCTGGAGGTGGCGGATGAAACGGGCGCTGGTGTTCGGATCCACCGGGTTCGTGGGCTCCCGCCTGCTAAGGGAGCTCCTGGACCGGCCCGAATACCAGTCGGTCACGGCGGTGGCGCGCCGGGACCCGGGCTTGCGCCACCCCAGGCTGGAAACCCTCCTGGGCGGCCTGGACACCCTCCCGGACCTGCGCCTCCAGGTGGACTGCGACGAGGTCTTCATCGCCCTGGGCACCACCCGGAAACACACTCCCGACCGGGCCGCGTCACTACCGCATCGACCATGACTATCCGGTGGCCGCCGCCCGCATGGCCCTGGAACGCGGAGCCCACGCGGTGCTCCTGGTCTCGGCGGTGGGCGCCGATCCGGGTTCCAGGACCTTCTACCTGCGCACCAAGGGGGAGATGGAGCGGGACATCCGGGCCCTGGGCTTCGACCGCACGCACATCTTCCGTCCGTCCATGATCCTGGGGGACCGGCCGGAGCGCCGGCCCCTGGAGCGGGTCCTGGGGCGGTTGTGGGTCGGCGTGGACCGCCTGCTGCCGGGGTCCCTGGACCGCTACCGGGGCATCTCCGGGCCGGACATCGCCCGGGCCATGGCCGCGGCCGCGGGGCTGCCGGGGGAGCGCGTGGCGGTCTACCACTGGCGGGAGATGCGGGCGCTGCTCGCCTGAGGCTGGCCTTCCCCGGGATGGCCAGCCTGGCCCGGGGAATGTTCCGGCCATGGGGCTACAGGAGGACTTCCATCGCCTCCCGCAGGGCGTCGGGCGCCGCCTGGGGCACCAGCGGGTCGCCCACCCGCAGGGACACGTGGGCCAGGAGGGCGCCGGTGCGGCGGGCGGCGGGAACCCGGGAGAACAGGCTGCTCTGCAGCCCGGCCAGCGCCACCGGCAGGACCGGCACCTGGACCGCGGCCAGGAGTTCGGCCAGGGGCGCCTCGAAGGCGCCCAGGTGCCCCTCGGCGCCGGGCCGGCCCTCGGGGAACACCGCCACCAGGTCGCCTGCGTCCAGGGCGCGCTGCACCGCCGCCCGGGTCCGGTCGCCGTCCCCGGCCGGGATCGCCTTCATGAGGCGCAGGATCCAGCCCAGCACCGGCTTGCGGAACTGGGACGGGTCGATGACGAAGAAGATGGGCCGGGGGCTGGCCGCCAGGATCACCAGCACGTCCACATAGCTGAGCACGTTGCTCACCAGCAGGGCCGGGCCTTCGTCGGGGATGCGCCCGGCGTTCTCCAGGCGCAGGCGGTACACCGTGTGCACCAGCAGCCAGGACAGGAAGCGGATCAGGAACTCCGGCACCAGCGCGACGAGGTACACCGCCACCACCAGGTTGAACAGGGCCGCGGCCAGGAACAGCTGCGGGACGGACAGCCCGGCTTTGAGCAGCAGCATGGACACCACCGCCGAGACGACCATGAACAGGGCGTTCAGGATGTTGTTGGCGGCGATCACCCGGGACTGGTGGCTCTTCTCGCTGCGGGTCTGGATCAGGGCGTACAGGGGCACGATGTAGAAGCCTCCGAACAGGCCGATCAGCAGGTTGTCGGCCATCAGCCGCCAGTGCCCGGCGGCGCCCAGGAACGCCAGCACGCCCATGGGCGCGCCCGGGGCCGCGGGGAACCGCGCGGCCAGGAACAGGTCCACCCCGAACACCGTCAGCCCCAGGGCCCCGAACGGCACCAGCCCGATCTCCACCTTGCGCCCGGAGAGCCTCTCGCACAGCAGGGAGCCCGCGCCGATGCCCAGGGAGAACACCGTGAGCAGCAGGATGAACACATGCTCGTCGCCCCCCAGCACCTCCCGGGCGAAGGTGGGGAACTGAGCCAGGAGGGTGGCGCCGAAGAACCAGAACCAGGAGATGCCCATGAGCGACAGCCAGACGATGCGGTTGCCCTTGGCGAAGCGCAGGTTGCGGACGGTCTCGGTGAAGATGTTGAGGTTCACCCTCAGCCCCGGATCGGCGGCGGGGGAATCGGGCACCCCCCGGCTGGCCCCGTAGCCCAGCAGGGCGATGACCACCAGGGTGAGGGACGTGACCAGACCGCCGTGGGGCAGGGTGGCCAGGGCCGCGCCCAGCACCTCCCCCAGCAGGATCGCCACGAACGTGCCCATCTCCATCAGGCCGTTGCCCCCCACCAGTTCGGTGGGGGCAAGGTGCTGGGGCAGGTAGGCGTACTTCACCGGGCCGAACAGGGTGGAGTGGACGCCCATGAGCGCCAGGGCGCCCACCAGCGGCCACAGCAGGTTGGCCAGGAACCCCCAGGCGGCCAGCAGCATCACCCCGATCTCGAACAGCTTCACCCACCGGGTCAGGCGGGACTTCTCCATGCGGTCCGCCACCTGGCCGCTGGTGGCGGAGAACAGGAAGAACGGCAGGATGAACAACCCGGGGAGCAGGGTGACCAGGGTCTCGGGGCTGAGGGAGGTGAGCTGGCCCGCCCGGAACGTCACCAGGGTGACCAGGGCGGTCTTGAAGGCGTTGTCGTTGAACGCGCCCAGGAACGCCACCGTGAAGAAGGGGCGGAAACGCCGCTCGCGCAACAACTGGAATTGGCTGCTCACGCCGGGACTCCGGGGGGATGGGCTGGACCAGCTTACCGCGCGGCGGAGCGATCCGGCGGCCCTGGCCGGCGGACCCTGCCTGATCCCTGCCTGGAGGGGGGAAAGTCAGCCACGGCCGTGCCAGGCGGCAGGGTCCTTGGCCGGCCCAGCCACCCGGCGTCCCGGTATAGGCTCGTCACTCTGGCCGATTGCCGGTTTGGACCTTATCCTCAAGGGAAGGATCCATTTCCCCAGGGCCCCCCGGGCCCGCCCGCTCCCGCCTCCAGACTGGAATGGCTTGCAAAGACACGAGATGACCTTGCCCAGACCCCTTTCCGCCGCCCTCGCCTTGCTGCTGGCCGCCTTGCCAGGCAACTTCGCCGCCCGCGCCGCGAGTGCCCAGGCGCCGGGCACCCCCCTCCAGGCACCCTTCAAGCTGCTCGCCGGCTGGCACCTTCCCGATGCCATCTTCAAGGCCAAGCCGGGCCACGTGCTCGCCTTCGTGCCCGGAGACATCCGCCAGCTGGACGGGAAGGAAGTGGCGGTCACCGGGTTCATGCTGCCCATCCGCATCCACAACCGGCTGGTGACCGAGTTCATGCTGCTGCGCACCCAGAACACCTGCTGCTTCGGCATCCCCCCCGAACTGCACGAGGTGGTGGAGGTGCTCCACATCGACAACCCCACCAAGGTGCTCATGGACACGCCCATCACCGTGGTGGGCAGGATGCACGTGAAGGAGCGCTGGGAAGGCACGTTCCTGTGCTCCATCTACCAGATGGACGCGGAAAGCATCACGGCGGAATAACCGGGGCACGCAGCCACCGGAGCGGTCCAACCGCCAACCGAGCGGCTATTGAACACGTCCTCCTCTAACCACTTCAACTCATCTCAAACCACTGCATGCTGGGCGTCCAAACGGAGGCCAACGATGATACGAGTTCGCGTTGAGGGCTTCACCATCTCGCTCGACGGATACGGAGCAGGTCCGAATCAAGACATCAACAATCCGCTCGGCGTTGGCGGGACGGAGCTGCACCAGTGGCTGGTCCCAACACGCACGTTCCAGCGGGCCTTGTTCGGCAAGGACGGCGGTACGACCGGGGTTGACGATGATTTCGCCGCCCGTGGTTTTCAGAACGTTGGGGCCTGGATTCTTGGGAGGAACATGTTCGGACCCATTCGTGGGGACTGGCCGGACACGAACTGGAAAGGCTGGTGGGGAGACAATCCACCGTACCACGCTCCAGTCTTCATCTTGACCCATCATGCTCGTCCCCCCATCGAGATGGAAGGCCACACGACGTTCCACTTCATGACAGGAGGCATTCGCGAGGCGCTCGACCGTGCACGCGAGGCCGCTGCCGGAATGGACGTGCGGATCGGAGGTGGGCCGGACACAATCCAGCAGTATCTACGTGAGGGCCTCATTGATGAACTGCACATTGCTATCGGGCCGGTCCTGCTCGGCCGGGGGGAACCGCTGTTCGAAGGGGTTGACTTGCGGGCCCTGGGATACGAATGCGTTGAATTCGTAGCGTCGGAGAAGGCCACGCATTTCGTCCTGCGGCGCCAGGGGGACACGGACGCCTGACAACCGGTTGCTGCGGACGGATCCTCACCAGGGAACCTGGCGGCCCAGGTAATCGAGGTACGTGCCTATGGATTCGGAATGGCAGGGAATGGGGCCTAGCGGGGACGGCGGGGCAGGGTGAACTGGGGTTGGCGGGGCCAAGGGGCCGCAGTCCCTGGGTCTTCACCCTCCCCCGGCAGTTCCTGCATCCAGTCGGGCCGGCAGGCCCACTTGGCGGGGGGCGTCCATGGGCGAGTCCGGGCGGCCCCGGGTCGGGCTGATTGACGGCCCTCGTTCCGGATGATCGCGTCGATGATCTCATCGAGGATATGGAGGGTCATGGACCACCTCCTCTTCACGGCAATGCAGCGCCTGGCGCCGGGACACGAAAACGAATGGACCTGCCCGGCCCCGGGACGGCCGGGGCAGGGGGGCGGATGCGGGCGGTTCCCCGAGATGCGCCCATGGGGCTCGGGGCGGGACGACTCAGCCCGGCCTGGCCGGCCGGACCCATGGCGCGTCCTCCGCCCGGAGTCCACCACGTCCACGGAACGATGACGGTCGGCGAAGGTTCAACCTCCGTGCCGTCTGAAGAGTCGGGGGCGTTCCTGTCCGCCCTGGACTATCCCTGGTGCATTCGCGATGGAACGATCAGGACTCCGGGAGGAGGCTGCACAACGGAGGTTCGCTGGTTTCGCGGCTGTCCATTTCGGCCTCCTTTCCGGTCCTTGACCCCTTCCAACCTTGGCTTGCGATCCCCGTGCCGTCAACCCGCAAAGTCACCGTCAACGAAAATTTGAACCTGATATTCGGGATCCCGGGGCCCAGCGCAGTTCAGGATGCCTTGGAAGGTCATGGCCCGCAGGGACTGTCGGATTGAATCCTGGCGCCCATGCCGTACCATGGCAGTAAGGAAATATCCAGGACGCGTGGCACCCTTTGGCAAACGGTCATCCCATTAATGATATTTTCATCCCCCATTGGCTGCTGGGGCGGTCCCGGCCCGGGGGCGGGACGGACCGGCGCCTTGGGTGGGTGCTGGCGGCCATGGGGGTCTGGGTGCTGCTCATCGCCCTGCGCCTGGTGTGGCTGCAGGTGTGGGAGCACGCCTACTACCGGCAGCGGGCCACCCGGGAGCACACGTCGGTGATCCCGGTGGCGCCCATCCGGGGCGAGCTGCTGGACCGCAACGGGGTCTCCCTGGCCATCTCCCTGAAGGCCGAGAGCCTGTTCGCGACCCCCCCGTCCTTCTACCCGGACTACCGGAGCGGTCCGGGAGAGGGGGAGCGCACCTGGGGCGACCCGGACCGGGACAGCGCCCGCAAGGTGGCGGCCCGGCTGGCCCAGGAGCTGGGCCAGCCGGCGGACGCCATCCTGGACAAGCTCCTGCGCCACCGCACGTTCGTGTGGATCCAGCGCCAGCTGCCGGTGGACAAGGCCTCCGCCATCCGGGCCCTCAAGCTGGACGGGGTGGACTTCCTGCCCGACAGCAAGCGCTACTACCCCCGGGGCAGCCTGGCCTGCCAGGTGCTGGGTTTCATCAACATCGACGGCGCCGGGCAGCTGGGCATCGAACGGGCCTACCAGGAGGAGCTGGCCGGCAAGGCGGGGGAGCTGCTCGCCCCCCGGGACGCCCGGGGCCACCTGCTGGACGAGGGGGCGCAGTACGTGAAGGTGCCGGTCAACGGCAGCACCCTCCAGCTCACCCTGGACGCCGGCATCCAGCACCTGGTGGAGGCGGCCCTGGAGGAAGGGATGGAGAAGGTGCACCCGGCCTCCGCCTACGCGGCGGTGGTGGATCCCTTCACCGGCGAGATCCTGGCCATGGCCGGGACCCCTTCCTTCGACCCCAACCAGGTCATCCCGGCCCGGTTCCTGGACCGCGGCGAGGGCTCCTGGACCGACGAGGACAAGGAGGCGTACCGGGAGGAGCTTGAGCTTCAGAAGGAAGCCCGCAAGGTGCGCCCGGTGGAGGACAGCTACGAGCCCGGGTCGGTCATGAAGATCTTCACCGTGGCCTCGGCCCTGGAGGAGCACAAGGTGTTCCTGGGGGAGAAGATCAACTGCGAGGGCGGGCACTGGTACCACCGCGGCGCCCGGATCACCGACGACCGCCACTTCGGGGTCCTCACCATGGAGGAGGTGCTCTGGCACAGCTCCAACATCGGCGCCGCCAAGATCGGCACCCGCCTGGACCCGGCGGTGCACTACCAGTACCTGCGCAAGTTCGGCTTCGGCGAGTTCACCGGGCTGCACTTCCCCGGGGAGACCCCCGGAAGGCTGCTGGCCCCGGACCGCTGGAGCGGCACCACCCAGCAGACCATGTGCTACGGCTACGGCCTGTCGGCCACCCCCCTGCAGATCCTCATGGCCGGGTGCGCCCTGGCCAACGGCGGCCGGCTCATGCGCCCGTACCTGGTGCGGGAGGTGGTCGACGACCACGGGGCGGTGCTGGCGCACTACGGGCCGGTGGTGCGGGACCAGGCCATCAGCGAGGAGACCTCGGGCCTCATGAAGGAGATCCTCAAGGGCGTCATCCTCGACGGCACCGCCCGGCGGGCCAAGCTGGACGGGGGGGTGGAGGCCTTCGGCAAGACCGGCACCGCCCGCAAGCTGATCAACGGCAAGTACGACCCCAAGCGGCACTACGCCTCGTTCATGGGCTTCTTCCCGGCGGACCGGCCCCAGTACGGCATCCTGTTCATGCTGGATGATCCGCAGGGTGGCTCGCTGGAGGGAGGCACGGTGGCGGCGCCCCTGTTCAAGGAGGTGGCCGACGCCATCATGCGGTCCCGGCTGGCGGGCACGGCCCCGGCCCTGCCGGGGGGCGGCCGGCTGGAACTGCGGGACTGGCCCGCCGACGCAGGCGCCAAGGCCATGGGGGCGGTGGAGGCGGGCAAGGTGCCCGACCTGCGGGGCCTCCCCCTCAAGACCGCCATCGAGCGGGTGGTCCTGGCCGGCGGCCAGCCCCGGGTGCTGGATCCCGGGGCCTCGAGCTCGGCCTGGGTGCAGGACCAGGACCCGGTCCCGGGCGGCCCGCTGGCCCCGGGGGCCCCGGTGACCCTCAAGGCCGGCGCCGGTCCGCCGCGGCCTCCCGCCCGGGAACCCGCCTCAGCCGGACCGGGGCTCCCGGCGGGCGGGGGCGTGGCGGCCGGCCCCGGCGGGCAGGCGCAGGGCGGACAGCACCGCGCCGGCGTCAATGGCGCACAGGAACAGGAACGTGCCGGCGAAGGCCCCGGGCGTGGCGCCCAGGGCCAGCACCCGCGCCTGCAGGAAGATGGCCAGGGCGGTGGTGGCCGCCGGCCCCCCCAGGCGCTGGACGATGTTGAGGGCGGTGGTGGCCACCGGCAGGGCCTCCCGGGGGATGTCCGCGTACGCGGCGGCGATGGAGGGGATGCCGATGGCCCCAAGCCCCGCGCCCTGGACTCCCAGGGCCAGGCACAGGGGCCCGGCGGAACTCCGGGCGAACCCGGCCCAGGCGAACGGCAGCGTGCCGGCCAGGGCAAGTAGCGCCCCGGCGCTGGACACCCGCCGGGAGCCGAAGCGCTCGGTCCAGTGGCCGATGAACGGGATGGTGCAGAAGATCCCGAGGCCGCCGGGGATCAGCAGGAACCCCACCTGGGCCGGGGAGGCCCGGCGCACCGTGAGCAGGTACAGGGGCAGCAGCATCTGCCCGCCGCAGGCCACGGCGTTGGCCAGGAACTGGGTCGCGGCGGCGGCGTTGAAGCTGCGGGAGCGGAACAGGTCCAGCTGGACCAGGGCGGCCCCGCCCCGGCGCCGGGCGTGGCCCAGGAACCCCGCCAGCAGCCCCAGGGCCGCCGCCAGTTCCGCCAGGCTGGAGCCGGCCAGGTCGAAGGGGCGCGGGCGGGTCTCGGCCTGGTCGCCGGGCAGGAGCCAGGCGGCCAGCACCGTGGCCAGGAGCCCCACCGGCAGGTTGAGGAAGAAGATCCAGCGCCAGGAGCCGTGCTGGAGGATGAACCCGGCCAGCACCGGCCCGCCGATGGCCCCCAGCAGCACGGGCATCACCATGTAGCCCATGACCCGGGCCACGTGCGGCCCGGCCTCCCGGGCGGTCACCAGCTGGGCCATGGGCACCAGCAGCCCCCCGGCCATGCCCTGCAGGACCCGGAAGCCGATCAGGGACCGGGCCGAGCCGGCCCAGCCGCACAGCATGGAGGCCAGGGTGAAGGCGGTGAAGCTGGCCAGGTACACCCGCTTGGCGCCGATGCGGTCAACCAGCCAGCCGCACAAGGGCAGCATGAGCGCAAGGGCCAGAAGGTACCCGCTGGTGACCCACTGGATGGTGGTGAGGGGCACCCCCAGGTCCTGGCCCAGGCGGGCCAGGGAAACGTTCACCACCGTGGAGTCCAGGGCGGTCATGAGCGGTCCCAGCAGCACCACGCAGGCGATGCGCCACACCCGGGGATCCAGGGGCGGGACGGCGGCGCGGGGTGAGGAATGCATGGAAGGGGCTCCAAGGGAAAGGACGACCCATTCCTCCCCATAAGCTTACCGGCTGAATCCAGTCATTTTACCGGCTCATGCCGGGCCGGCGGCGCCGGACCTGATTGCAGAAACGCCCATTTCAACCCATCAACCGGTCGAAGTGGAACTCTGGCCCACTATCGTGTAAATTGATCTTTGCATGGATAAAAAAGGTATTTTACCCGTGTTCAACGAAAATTTACATTTCCCGCAGAGCTTCGGTGCGACGCCGATGGGGATCGGCCGTCCCTCTGGACCTCCGCATGCGCTCAAAGGCACCTTATTGCGGGTCCATCCCAAGGAGCATACCGACCTGGAGGTCCTGCGCAGGCAATGCCGGCAGGCGGCCAGGAACGGCCCGGGCGTGGAAGACCCCTTGCTGCCGCAGGCCCTGGAGCGCGATGCCGCCCAGCTTGGCCCCTTCACCCGCTGGGGGGCCTCCCAGGGCATCCAGTACGCCTCGGTGGGGCCGCGCCGTGAACCCAGGGTCTACTCGGGGCGGGTCTACCTGCCCGCCGGCCGGCGTAGAGGACCGGCGGAGGCGCCGCTCCTGATCCTGGTGCATGGCCTGGAACTGGTGCGGAACGAAGTGCCGTTCTTCAATTTTGGGCCGGAGGCCGCGCTGGGCGCCCTGGCCGCCTACCTGGGCGGGTTCGTCGTGGCCATGCCGGACCTGCCCCGCCTGGGCCTGGACCCCTCCCCCGGGCCCCACCCGTTCTGCCATGCCCAGTCCCTGGCCGACTGCATCCTGGACATGGTGGAACCCGCCCTGGAGTCCCTGGACCCCGCCCGGCACCAATGGGACGGCCGGTTGTTCATCGCCGGGTATTCCGCCGGAGGCTATGGAGCGCTGGCGGCGGTGCGGGAAGCCCAGCGCAATCCCGCCTACGCCCACATCAAAGTCACCGCCGCAGCCTGCATGGGCGGTCCGTTCCATTTCCACGAGGCCATCCGCAGCTGGATCACCGAGACCGCGACCCCGTACTCCCGGCCCTACATCCAGACCTACCTGGTGCACGCCTACCACGATCTGCACCGGGAAACCGGCCTGTTCCATCCCTCCCGGGCGCTGCACCCTGCGCTGCTGGAGGTCCGGCGCAATGGCCGGCTGGATGACGGCAGCTTGTTGCACTGGTTCAACGGCTGCCTTCCCGGCCCGGCCATTTCGCCTCGGATCCGGCTGCGCCTCAAAGGTTCCCCTGACACCCCCATGGCAGCCTACGAGGCGCTCAACCCCGAATGGGTCCAGACCCAGTTCCTGGCCCCGGACTGGCCCGATACCCCGGTGGGGCGGATCCTGCGGGAGAACGACCTGGTTGCGGGCTGGGAGCCCCAGGCGCCCATGTTCCTGGCCGCCTCCCCCACCGACGAGTGCGTGGACTGGCGGAACACCCAGGAACTGATGCGGGCCTGGCAAGCCGCGGGTTGCCGAGCGCCGGTGGCCTTCCGGCCGCTGACCTGGCGGGGAGTGGGCCTGGATCACCGGCGGGGGGGGTTGATGGCCCTGCTGAAGGCGATCTGGTGGCTTCGCTCAGGTGCCTGGGGAGGCCAGGGAACCGCTTCGACCCCCTTGCGGATGGTCCCGTAGGGCTTGCTAGCCTTTCAGCGCCTCCAGCACTCGTTCCGGGGTCATGGGCAGCTGGCACACCCGCGCCCCCGCCGCGTCGAACACCGCGTTGGCCAGGGCCGGGCCGACGGCCACCACCGGGGGCTCCCCCAGACCCTGGGGGGGCAGGTCCGGGTTGTCCGCCAGGACCACGTCGATCCTGGGCAGCCAGGAGAACAGGGGGATCCGGTAGGTGTCGAAATTCTGGTCCAGGATGCGTCCGCCCTGGAACCGCACCTCCTCGGCCAGGCTGTAGCCCAGGGCCATGGTGATGGCGCCTTCCACCTGCTGGCGGGCGCCGTCCGGGTTCACCACCAGGCCCAGGTCCAGCGCCTCCAGCACGCGCTCCACCCGGATCCGGCCGGTGCCCTTGTCCACCGCCACCTGGGCCATGGTGACCACCAGGGTGCCCCGCCAGGCGCCGCAGGCCAGGCCGATGCCGCGCCCGGTGGGGGCGGGGGCGGGGTCGTAGCCGAAGGCTTCGGCGGCGGTGTGCAGCAGGCGGATCAGGCGCTGGTCGGTGGCGTGGCGCAGGCGGAAGGTCAGGGGGTCCAGGCGGGCCTTGGCGGCCATGCGGTCCAGGTGGGACTCCCGGGCGAAGGCGTTGGTGTGGGAACCTGGGGCCCGCCAGGCGCCGGTCTGGAACGGGTGCAGCCCGGGCGTGCCGCCGGAGCTGCCGGTGGCCAGGTAGCGGGCCGCCGGGAAGTCGTAGGCGTACTCCGCCTCGTTCTGGTCGATGCCGTACACTTGGTAGTCCCAGAAGGTCACGGAGCCGTCCTTGCCCAGCCCCGAGCGGAGCTTGATCACCGCCGCCGGGCGGAAGGTGTCCAGGAAGAAGTCCTCCTGGCGGCCCCAGGCCAGCTGCACCGGCCGCCCGGGCACCAGCCGGGCCAGCCGCGCGGCTTCCACCGCATCCGGGCCCACCAGCTTGCCGCCGAAGCCCCCGCCCACGTACGGGGTGATGACGCGCACCTGGCGGGCCTCCAGCCCCAGGGCCTGGGCCACGTCGGTGCGGATGCGGAAGGGCGCCTGGGTGGAGGCCCACACGGTCATGCGCCCGCCCTCCCACCGGGCCACGGCCGTGTGCGGCTCAATGGTGGCGTGGCCCACGTAGGCGTTGCGGTACTCCCCCTCCACCACCTCGGCGGAGCGAGCTTCTCCCGCGGCCAGGTCGCCCCTGCTGGCCGCCACCTTCAGCTGCGGTCCGTCCGCCACCAGGTGCCGGTAGATGCTCTGGCTGTCCACGCCCGGTTCGGCGTCGCCCCACTCGGCCTTGACCTGCTCCAGGGCCCGGCGGGCCGCGTCCGGCTGCTCATGGAGCACCGCCACCAGGCTGCCGTCCCGCACCGCCCGCACCCCCGGGAGCCGCTCCGCGCCGGCGGTGTCCACGCTTGTGAGGGTCAGCCCGTGGGCCGGGGGCCGCAGGACGCAGGCGTGCAGCGTGCCCGGCAGGTTCAGGTCCCCGGCGTACTGGGCGGTGCCGGTGACCTTGACCAGGGCGTCCTTGCGCGGGGCTGACCGGCCGATCACCGTGCAGGCGCCCAGGGGCTTGGGCTGCACCGGCCCCAGGCGGCGTTCCAGGCGCTGCCCCTGGACCAGTTCTCCGAACGTGGCGCGCCGGGCGGGCGCGCCCTTGACCCAGATGGCGCCCGCGCGCATCTCCAGGTCCCCGGCCGGCGCCTGGAGCTTCCGGGCGGCCAGGTCCAGCAGGGCCGCCCGGGCTTCCGCCGCGGCTCCCCGCAGCACCGGGCCGAACTGCCACAAGCTGAGGGAGCCGCCGGTGGCCCGGTCCCAGGGGCACAGGTCCGTGTCGCCCATGAGCATGTCCACCTGGTCCGGACTCACCTCCAGCTCTTCGGCCACCAGCTGCGCCAGGGCGGTCATGTTGCCCTGGCCCAGTTCCACCTTCCCCACCGCGCAGCCCACCCGCCCATCCGCGCCGATGCGCAGGTAGGTGTTCACGTCCGCCGGATACTCCCCCGGGCGCGGGGCCGCCAGGGGCGCCGCCTGGGCCTCGACCCGGAACCACAGGACCAGGGCGCCCAGGCCCGCGGACTGGAGGAACTCCCGCCGCCTCACAGGCCGCCTCCCATCTCCTTGCCGGCCGCCGCCACCGCGTCCAGGATGCGCACGTGCGCCCCGCACCGGCACAGGTTGCCGTCCAGGCGCTCGATGATCTCGGCCCGGGTGGCCGTGGGCTTCTTCTTGAGCAGGGCGTAGGCGGCCAGGATCATGCCCGGGGTGCAGAAGCCGCACTGGAAGGCGTTGTGCTCCACGAAGGCGCGCTGCACCGGGTTCAGGGCCGTCCCCTGGGCCAGGCCCTCGATGGTGAGCACCGCCTTGCCGGCCACGTCGCCCAGGGGCGTGGAGCAGGAGGGCACCGGCTCCAGGTCCACCAGCACCGTGCAGGCGCCGCACAGCCCGGCGCCGCAGCCCACCTTGGTGCCGGTCAGGCCCAGCTCCTGGCGCAGCACCCACACCAGCATCCGGTCGCGTTCGCTGGCCACCTGCACAGGCTTGCCGTTCAGGGTGAACGAAGTGGTCGCCATGGCAGGACCTCCGGTCCCGGTCCGGAGCACGGCCCAAGGTCAGGAGGGCCGGTCGGCGATGGCGGACGGGAATACCTGAACGGTCCCTCCATCGGCCGGTCTTGTCAATCGGCGGACCTTGGCCTTGGTCCTGGGCGGCTGGAGGAACGGCTGGCAGGTGCCGGGCCGGCACACGTGGCGGCCCTCGTTCTGGATGATGGCATCGACGAGTTCGTCGAGGAGCGACGGAGGTTCGCCCAGTTCGCGGTGTTCCATCCGACCCTCCGTTCCGGTCCCGGACCTGGCTCCACCTTGGTCCGGGCGGGAACGGCGGTCAACCCCCAAGATAGCGATAAATGAAGGAAGTATTGGCTGTTCCAACGGCCGTCCGCAAGGTTTGCGAGATCTTGATGGGCAGCGGCTGGATTTTTACTTCTTCTTGAGCTGGCCGGCCCAAGACTTTCCAACGCCAGCCGTTCTGTAAAAGAGGTGCCATGAAGCGAAGCGTCCGTCCGGCTCTGATGGCCTTCCTGGGCCTCTCCGTCGTCGCCGGCGTGTTCTATCCGCTGGCGGTCTGGGCCTTGGCCAGGAGCCTGTGGGCGCCGCAGGCGGAAGGCAGCCTGGAGGTCCGGGACGGGCGGGTGGTGGGCTCCCGCTGGATCGGCCAGACCTTCACGGATCCGGGCCATTTCTGGGGCCGCCCGTCGGCCACCGTGGACGCCCAGGGGGCGGCCCTGCCCTGCAACGGGGCCAACAGCGGCGGCTCCAGCCTGGCCTGGGGCAACCCCGCCTGGAGCCAGGCGGTGGCCGGGCGCGCGGCGGCCCTGCGGGCCGCGGATCCGGACCAGGCCGGCCCGGTCCCGGCCGACCTGGTCACCGCCTCGGGCAGCGGCCTGGACCCCCACATCCGCCCCGAATCCGCCCTCTACCAGGCGCACCGGGTGGCCCGGTGCCGGGGCCTGGACGAGGCCGCGGTGCGCCGGCTGGTGGCCGCCCACACGGAAGGGCCCCAGTGGGGCTTCCTGGGCGAAGCCCGGGTCAACGTGCTGGAACTCAACCTGGCCCTGGACACTCTGGCGAGGTAGGCGATGCCTTCAGGCGACGTGGTCCAGTACGGTCTGTTCCTCCTGGCGACCGTCCTGCTCAGCGTGCCCATGGGCCGGTACCTGGAACGGGTGTTCCGGCGGCGGCCGGCTGGACGTTTCCCCGGCCTGGAGGCCCTGGAACGCAAGCTCCTGCGCGGGATCGGCGCGGACCCGGACGAAGACATGGACTGGAAGGGGCAGGCCTGGGCCTTCACCGCCCTGGGGCTGGTGGGCGCCGCCGGCCTGTTCCTCCTGCTGATGGTCATGCGCTGGCTGCCGGGGCCGCCCGGCGATGCCCACCTGCCGACCCCCATGACCTGGGACCTGGCCCTGAACACCGCCGTCAGTTTCCCCACCGGCACCACCTGGCAGGCCTACAGCGGGGAGACCACCCTGCGCCACTGGGCCCAGCTGATGGGCCTGGCCACCCAGGGCTTCCTGGCCGGCGGGTCCGGTCTGGCCCTGGGCATGGCCTTCATCCGGGGCTTCGGCCGCAACCGCACCCGGGGCCTGGGCAACTTCTGGTCCGACTTCCTGCGCGCGGTGACGCTGGTCCTCTTGCCCCTGGCGGCGGTCCTGGCGCTGGTCCTGGTGGGCCAGGGGGCGGTGATGAACTTCCGCGACCACCTGGCCGCCACCGGACTCGAGGGGCACGGCCAGCTGCTGGCCCTGGGCCCCGCCGCCGCCCTGGAGGCCATCAAGAACGTGGGCACCAACGGCGGCGGCTTCTTCGGCGCCAACGGGGCGCACCCCTTCGCCAACCCCACGCCCCTCACCAACGCCCTGGGCATGCTGGCCATCGTCCTGGTCCCAGGCGGCCTGGTGCGCGCCTTCGGGCTCATGACCGGGCGCCGGGACGCCGCCTGGGTACTGCTGGCGGTCATGGTCCTGCTCACCGCCCTGGGGCTGGCCGGGCTGCACCTGGCGGAACAGGCCGGACCCGCGACCCTGAAGGCCGCCGTGGTGCAGGGGGTCGACCTGGAGGGCAAGGAAGTGTGCTTCGGCATGGCCCAGACCATCCTGGCCGGGGCGGTCACCAGCAACGGCGCCTGCGGTTCCAGCGCGGCCCAGCCCGAGTCCTTGAGCCCCCTGGGCGGCGGCGTGCTGCTGGCCGACATGCTCCTGGGGGAGGTGGCCTTCGGCGGCATCGGCACCGGGCTGGTGGGCCTGCTCATGGTGGCGGTGGTGGCGGTGTTCCTGGCCGGCCTCATGATCGGGCGGACCCCGGAATACCTGGGCAAGGCCTTCGGCGTGCACGAAGTGCGCCTGGCGGTGCTGCACGCCCTGGTGATCCCGGCGGTGGTGCTGGTCCTGGGCGCCCTGGCCCTCCTGCTGCCCCCGGGCCGGGCCGCCCTGAGCGCCAACCCGGCGCCCCAGCGGCTCACCGAAGCGGTCTTCGCCTACGCCTCGTGCGTCACCAACAACGGCCAGGCCATGGGCGGGCTGTCCGCCAACACCCCGTTCTGGAACCTGACCACGGCCGTGGCCATGCTGGCGGGGCGGTTCGTCACCGGGATCCTGGCCCTGGCCCTGGCCGGCGCCCTGTCCAGGCAGGGCCGCCGCCCCGCCGGGCCGGGTTCCATGCCCGCCGGGTCCGCCCTGTTCGGCGGGCTCCTGCTGGGCACGGTGGTGATCGCCGCCGGGTTGAGCTTCGTGCCGGTCCTGGTGCTGGGGCCGGTGGCCGGGCACCTGACCCTGACCTGGTGAGAAAATTTTGGAATTTTCAGATAATGAGATGGGCATTAACGTGTTTTTAACGGGCAAGGGCCCCTTTCTAACGCCGTCTTGATATCCATGAAATTACCTTAGGTCGATGAGTTTTGTATTGAGTTGCCCTTCGGCCCATCCGAAGGAGGAGCCCGCCATGAGTCTGTCCATATGGATGATCTCCATGTTCCTGCTTGGCCTCGGAGCCCTTGGTCTCTGCGGCCTGTTCCTGAAAGCCTGCCAGAAGATCTGAACAGGAGCGCTTAACAATGATGATTTTCTTGTACTCTGGCCATCGTGGCCGCGCTGTTCGTCTATCTATTCATCGCCCTGATCCGGCCCGAGTGGTTCTGACCCGGCCGAGAGGCGACGCCGAACCGGCAAAAGGAGCCTAAATGATGTTTGCCCACACTTGGCTGCTTCCCATCGGGCTGCTCGCGGCGGCGACCCTCATGGCCTTCCCCCTTAGCCGCTACTTCGCCTGGGTCATGGACGGGAACTACCGCCCCCTGCCGGTCCTGGGCTGGGTCGAAAGGAAACTGGACGGCGGCGGCATGGACTGGAAACAGTACACCGGGGCCCTGCTGCTGTTCAACGCCGTCCTGTTCGTCATCGGCTACCTGGTGCTGGCGCTGCAGCCGTGGCTGCCCCTGAACGGCGACCACAAGGGGCTGATGTTCCCCTCCACCATCTTCAACAGCGTCATCTCCTTCATGACCAACACCAACCTGCAGCACTACGCGGGCGACGTGCAGCTGTCCAACTTCAGCCAGGTCTTCTTCTGCATCTACAACCAGTTCCTGTCCGCCTCGGTGGGCTTCTGCGCCCTGGTGGCGATCATCCGGGCGTTCCGGGGCGACGGCAAAGTCGGCAACTACTTCGTGGACATGTGGCGGGTGGTGGTCTACGTGTTCATTCCCTTCGCCGTGGTGTTCGGCCTCGTCTTCCTGCAGCAGGGCAGCCCCATGACCTTGAAGGATTCGGTCACGGTGGCCACCCTGGAGCCGGGTGCCATGGGCACCACCGACAAGGGCGACGCCAAGCCCCAGACCATCGTGGTGGGCCCGGTGGCGGCCCTGGAGTCCATCAAGATGCTGGGCACCAACGGGGGCGGCTTCTTCGGCATGAACTCGGCCCACCCGTTCGAGAACCCCACCGGCTTCTCCAACTTCTTCGACACCCTGGCCATGATGCTGTTCCCGTTCGCCCTGGTGCTGATGTACGGGCGCATGCTCAAGCGCTTCCGCCACGGTCTGGTGGTGTTCGGGGTGATGCTGCTGATGATGGCCGGGACCATCGCCTGGTCGGTGTACTACGACACCCTCAAGCCCAACCCCGGCCTCACCGCCCATCCCCAGGCCCGGGCCTACCAGCTGCCCACCTCCAAGGGCGCGGTGGCGGTGAGCCTGCCGGCGGTGGCCGGGCTGCCGGTGGACCAGCACCTGGGCAACCTGGAAGGCAAGGAACTGCGCTTCGGCACCTCCGCCGGCGCCGCCTTCGACGCCATCACCACCGACGTCACCTGCGGGGCGGTCAACGCCGAGGAGGACAGCCTCAATCCGTCGGCGGCCCTGGCCCCCATGGTGGGCATGTGGCTGAACTGCATCTTCGGCGGCAAGGGCGTGGGCATGATCAACATGCTGCTGTTCGTCATCCTGGGCATCTTCATCGCCGGGATGATGGTGGGGCGCACGCCCGAATACCTCGGCTACAAGATCGGCGCCCGGGAAGTGAAGCTGTGCGTCCTGGCCATCCTGGTGCACCCGCTGATGATCCTCATGCCCACCGGGCTGTTCGCCGCCACCAGCTGGGGCCTGAAGGCCGTCAGCAACCCCGGCGCCCACGGGTTCTCCCAGATGCTCTACCAGTTCTCCTCCGCCTCGGCCAACAACGGCTCGGCCTTCGACGGGCTGGGGGTGACCTACGGTTTCGCCCACGGCCTGGCCCCAGTGGTCAACGCCATCCCGTGGGACATCGCCGCCGGCCTGGTGATGCTGTTCAGCCGCTTCCTGCCCATCGTGGCACCCATCGCCATGGTCGCCTACCTGGCCGCCAAGAAGCCGAGCCCGGCCGGCCTGGGCACCCTGCGGGACGACACGGTCACCTTCGGCGTCCTGGTCCTGGGCACCGTGCTGATCGTCGGCGCCCTCCTGTTCCTGCCGGTGGCCGTGCTGGGCCCGGTGGCGGAGCACCTGGGCCCGTTCCCCTTCGGCGGCTGAGCTGCTGATTCCCTGACGCGTACTCCCCTTGGAGCCGACCATGCAAGTGACCATGAAACCCCCCACAGCCACCACGCCCGAGCCGCGCCGCCAGCCCCCGCGCCCGCGCCACGGCCGGCCGGGGCAGCCCCTGCTGGACCGGGCCACCGCCGCGCCCGCGCTGAAGCAGGCCTTCAAGATGCTGCGCCCGGACCTGCAGTGGAACAACCCGGTGATGTTCGTGGTGGAAGTGGGCGCCTTCCTCACCCTGGGCTACATCATCCAGATGGCCCTGGGCAAGGCCGACAGCCTGGTGCCCATCACCTACTTCATCGCCCTGGACGCGTGGCTGTTCCTGACCGTCCTGTTCGCCAACTTCGCCACCGCCCTGGCCGAGGCCCGGGGCAAGGCCCGGGCCGACTCCCTGCGCCAGAACAAGCGCGACCTGGTGGCGTTCCGCCGGACCCGGGACGGTTCCCTGGAGCCGGTGCCGGCCGTCACGCTCCGCCCGGGCGACCGGGTGGTGGTGGAAGCCGGGCAGATGATCCCGGGGGACGGCGAGGTGGTGGAGGGCGTCGCCGCGGTGAACGAGGCCGCCATCACCGGCGAGTCGGCCCCGGTGATCCGGGCCGCCGGCAGCGACCGCTCAGGGGTCACCGGGGGCACCCTGGTGCTCTCGGACCGGATCGAGGTGAACATCACCAGCGAGCCGGGCCAGTCGTTCCTGGACCGCATGATCGCCCTGGTGGAGGGTGCCATCCGCCAGCGCACCCCCAACGAGATCGCCCTCACCCTGCTGCTGTCGGCCCTCACCCTGGTGTTCCTGGTGGTGGTGGTGCCCCTCTGGCCCATGGCCTGGAACGCCGAACAGTACATGACCGGCTACCTGGGCCTGTCCGAGCCCCTCAAGAGCCTGGGCACCGACGTGCCCACCCTGATCGCCCTGGTGGTGTGCCTGATCCCCACCACCATCGGCGCCCTGCTGGCGGCCATCGGCATCGCCGGCATGGACCGGGCCATGCAGGCCAACATCATCGCCAAGAGCGGCAAGGCGGTGGAGCTGTGCGGCGACATCGACGTGATCCTGCTGGACAAGACCGGCACCATCACCATCGGCGACCGCCATGCCACCAAGTTCCTCGCCGTGGCGAACCACACGGAAGCCGAAGTGGCGCGCCTGGCGGCCCTGGCCTCGGTGGCCGACGAGACCCCCGAGGGCAAGAGCATCGTCGCCCTGGCCCAGTCCCGCGCGGGGGAGGGGGCGGCCCTGCCCCCGGGCGCCCAGCCGGTGCCGTTCAGCGCCACCACCCGCATGAGCGGGGTGGACCTGGCCGACGGGCGCCGGCTGCGCAAGGGCGCTCCCGACGCCATCACCCAGTTCGCCAAGGTCAACGGCGGCCTGGTGCCCATGGACCTGGCCAAGGCGGTGGACGCCGAGGCGACCCGGGGCGCCACCCCGCTGGTGGTGGCCCTGGACGGGGAGGTCCTGGGGGTGGTGGTGCTGGAGGACATCCTCAAGGCCAACATGCCGGACCGGTTCAAGCGCCTGCGCCAGATGGGCCTGAGGACCGTCATGATCACCGGCGACAACCCCCTCACCGCCGCCACCATCGCCGCCCGGGCCGGCGTGGACGACTTCATCGCCCAGGCCACCCCCGAGAAGAAGATGCAGTTCATCAAGGACCAGCAGGCCGCCGGACACCTGGTGGCCATGACCGGGGACGGCACCAACGACGCTCCGGCCCTGGCCCAGGCGGACGTGGCCCTGGCCATGAACGCCGGCACCCAGGCGGCGAAAGAGGCCGCCAACATGGTGGACCTGGACAGCGATCCCACCAAGCTCATCGAGACCGTGGAGATCGGCAAGCAGCTCCTCATGACCCGGGGCGCCCTCACCACCTTCTCCATCGCCAACGACGTGGCCAAGTACTTCGCCATCATCCCCGCCCTGTTCGCGGGCTCCCTGCCGTGGCTGGCCGCCATCAACGTCATGAACCTGCATTCCCCCACCTCGGCCATCCTGTCGGCGGTGATCTTCAATGCCCTGATCATCCCCGCGCTCATCCCCATCGCCCTGAAGGGGGTCCGCTACAAGCCCCTGGGCGCCGACGTCCTGCTGCGCCAGAACCTCCTGGTCTGGGGCCTGGGCGGGGTGGTGGTCCCCTTCATCGGCATCAAGCTCATCGATATGGTACTGGTCGCCTGCCATCTGACCATCTAGGAGAAATCCATGCTGCGTTATCTAGCACCGCCTGATCCATCGGAATCGAAGCGACCATCCCAGGCACAAGCATCCCTAGCGGAGGAAACTCCGCAAGGGATGCTAGGCAAAGCCATCCTGCTGGCGGCCATCTCCGTGGTGGTCTGCTGCATCCTCTATCCCCTGGGCATGTGGGCGGTCGGGCAGACCCTCTTCCCCTTCCAGGCCAACGGCAGTCTGCTCAAGGGCCCTGACGGGCAGGTGGTGGGCTCCAGGCTCATCGCCCAGCCGTTCACCAAGGACGAGTACTTCCAGCCGCGTCCTTCGGCGGCCTCGTACGACGCCACCGCGTCCGCCTCCTCGGCCCTGGCCGCGTCCAACTACGCCCTGCGCGACCGGGTGGCCCGGGCGCTGGGGCCGATCGTGAAGTACCAGGGCGGCGCGAAGGCCGGACAGCTCGTGGCCCCGGACGTGGAGGCCTGGTTCCAGCAGGACCGGTTCCAGGGCCAGCCCCACCTGGTGGCCCAGTGGGCGGACCTGCACAATTCCCTGGCCCAGGGCTGGGTGGCCGCCGACCCGAAGAACGCCGCCTACGTGGACGCCTGGACCAAGGCCCATCCGGCCCTGGTGGCCCAGTTCGTCAAGGACAACCCGGCCACGCCCCAGCCCAAGGCGGCGGACCTGGCGGTGGTGTTCTTCAAGGACTTCTCGGCCGCCAACCCGGGCCGGTTCCCGTCGGCCGTCACCAAGCCCGGTCCAGACGGCAAGCCGGTGACGGCCCTGGAGCCGGTCAGGGACGGCTCCGACATCCAGTCCATCTTCTTCGACATGTGGCGCCAGGACCACGCGGACGCGGACCTGCAGGAGGCCCCGGGCGACCTGGTCACCGCCTCGGCCTCCGGCCTGGATCCCCACATCACCCTGCAGAACGCCCAGTTCCAGCTGGACCGGGTGGCGGGCAAATGGGCCGCGGACCTGAAGCGGGACCCCGGGGCCGTCCGCCAGGAGATCGAAGCGATCCTGGAGCACAACGCCACGGCGCCTTGGAACGGCCTGATCGGGGAGAAATTCGTCAACGTGCTGGAAGTGAACCTGGAGCTGCGCAAGCGCTACGGCCAGCCGTCCTGAACCCGCCGGTGCAGCTCGAAGGCGAAGTTGTCCAGCAGGTCCGGATCCGGCGGCTCGCCGGACATGGCCAGGGCCAGGGTCTGGATCCCCTCCCGGTCCCGGGCCAGGCCCAGCTGGCACTCGGCCAGCTTGTCCGGCATGCACTCCAGGGGACCCGAGAGCACGGCGCCGTCGATCTCGCCCCGGCGCCAGGCGCGAAGGGACCCGCCCACGCTCAGGACCGCCTCCCCCTCCAGGGCATCCCGGAGGTACGGCGCGGCGCTGCCCAGGACTTCCCGCACCTCGGGCTCGCGCGGGCTCCCCAGGCACCGGACGGCCTCCCGCTGGCACAGGGACACCAGGCGGTCCTGGACCCAGCTGTGCAGGAGGGCTCCGGCGCCCCGGCGCTGCCCTTTCTCCCGTCCGGCGTGGTCCGAGGACCCGGAGCAGGACCGCCAGGGACTCGGTGGTCACGCGGATGCCGCGGTCGTTGAGGAGCCGCGCCACGGATCCGTTGGCGAAGGGCTCCAGGCGCACGTAGACCTCGCCGGTGAGGAGCACCCTGGGCAGGGGCCGGCCGGTGTCGGCCCGGGCCATGGAGCGCAGGGCCTGGCGCAGCAGGCGGGGAATGCCGAAAGCCCGGCCGGTGAAGGTTTCCAGCAGGACCCGGGGGGCGGAGAGGTCGCCGCCGGCGGCCTCCCGGAGCAGTCGCAGCAGCCGGGCCTGCCAATGCCGGTGGCGCCGTTCCGTCTCTCCGGGGCGGCGTTCGGCGGGGCGGATCCGGGTCAGGCCGTCGCGCAGGATGCCCATGGCGGTCACGCCGGTGAACACCAGCGCGGCGAACCCCGGGGGCAGGCCCTGGAAGTAGTCGCCCCAGGGGGGCGACCAGACCCTCACCCGATGCTGGAGCCCCAGGCGTTCGATCACCATGCGGTCGAAGGTGCGGTAGGCGCCCAGGCGGCGCACGTCCTCCAGGCCGGTGAAGCGCCGGCCCTGCTCCTCGATGAAGGATCCGGTCCCGGCGGAGCAGGCCTCGTTCATGGCGGCGTCCACCACCCGGCCGCCTTCCAGGCGGATGAACTTGGCGTCCTGGCCGCCGATCTCGAAGATGGTGTCCACCCGCTCGTCCCAGGCCACGGCGCCGGCGGCGTGGGCGGCGATCTCGTTCAGCACCCACACGCTGCCGGCGCCGAAGCACACGGACAGCAGGGAGCCCACGATCTCCCGCCCGGAGCCGGTGACGCCGCAGCCGCGCAGGGGTCGCGCGGCCGCGGGGCTGGCCAGGAACGCCCGCATCAGGGCCTGGGCGGCCTGCACCGGGGCGCCGTCGGTGAGCAGGTAGCCCTCCCAGACCGCCCTGCCGGCGGCGGGGTCGAACGCCACCGCCTTGGACCCGGTGGAACCCATGTCGAAGCCCAGGAGCAGGGGGCCGTGCCCATCGGACACGGCCGGCGGCGCCTCGATGCGGTGGACCCGCCCCAGGGACGCCGCCAGCGGGGGCAGGATGCCGATCTCCGGGGCCTCGGGAGCTCGCACCAGCTGGTCCAGGGGCACGGTGCCCGCGCCCTGGTCCGCCGCCAGCCAGGCCGCGCCCAGGCTCTCCAGGTGCAGCGACGCTTTCGCATCGGCCTCCAGCAGGGCCATCCCGTGGCTCCCGGCGAACTCCCGGAAGCGCTCCCGCACCCGCGCGCACCGGGCCACGCCCCCCGTCAGCAGGATCCTGGGGGGGCTGATCCCGGGCCGGAGCAGGGTCAGCACGTTCTCCGCCAAGGCGTCCAGCAGCCCGGCCAGGATGCGTTCCCTGGACTCGCCCCGGTTGGCCAGGTGGGTCATGTCGGTCTTGAGGATCACCGGGCAGCGCCCGGAGAGGAGGGCCGGGTCCCGGACCGGCGCCGCCAGGCGCCCGGCCTCCTCCACTCCCAGCCCGAACCGGCCGGTGAGCTGCTGCAGGAAGTTCCCGGTGCCCTGGGCGCAGCGGCCGTTCTCCCGGAACCCTTCCCGCCCGCCCTCCTGCAGCTCCAGGACCGAGAAGCCCCGGCTGCCGATGGAGACCACGGTGATGGGCCGGTCGCCGTGCGCCAGCCGCACCCCCGTGCCCAGCGCCTGGCGCAGGGGCACCCGCGCGAGGCCCACCTGCCGCCCCAGGCGCCCGGTGACCGCGGCGCCCTGGACCGTGTCCCAGTCCAGGCTTTCCAGGATGGCCCTGAGGCAGCCGGCGGGGTCCTTGTGGTGTTCCCGGAGGATTCTCCTCCCCGGCTGCCAGTCTCCGCTGGCGCCAAGGAGTTCGGACACCTTGACGGCTTCGGCGCCCATGTCGATTCCCAGATAGCGAGGCATGACTCCTCCCGATGCGCCGGCCTCGGCCGGCGGCGGAACGGTGGCTTGAACTGTTTCCGGGCGCGGGCGGCGGGCTCGCGTTGTGCGTTTCCCCGGGCGCCGCTTCAGGACTTGGCGGGCCCGAAGCGCACCTGGGCCACGGCCAGGCCGTCCCGGTCCAGCAGCCGGACGTCATCGCGCCGGCCCAGGGCCACATCCTCCTGGAAGGCGGCCGCCGCCTGGTCCAGGTTCACCACCAGGACCTCCATGGCTCGGCTCAGGCCCACCAGGGAACTCTCCTGCAGCCTCTGGTCCCGCTTGTTCCAGGAACTGCTGCCCTGCACCAGGCTGGTGGCCTCGGCCCGGCACAGCAGGCTGTGGCTGGCCACGTGGTACACCCCGGCATCCAGGAGGGTGCTGGTGTCGTTCTTGTCGCCCCGGACGACGTAGCCGCCCACCCCGGTCCAGTAGGCGAGGGCGGATGCCTTGGGGTGGGAGACCTGGACCTGGTTCACGGCGATCAGGATCATCGCCTCCACATGGTTGAGGGCCGCGACCTTCTCCAGGCCCTGGCCGCCGCCGTTCCCGGCCAGGTCGCTGGAGGGGATCATCCGCAGGCTGCCGATCCAGGGCTTCCCGGCGAGGCTGGCCTGGAACTGCCCGGCCAGCCGCCGCTCGCTCTCCGGGGCGAGGAAGACCGCGTCGGCGTTGCCGTTCCAGAAGGAGGTGGAGCGGGAGTTGCTGCAGGGCACGAAGGCGACGCCCACCACCATGGGCACACGGACCGTGGCCGGGCCGTGGGACTCAGGGGCCGGAATCTTGTCGGCGGCGGGGGAGAGGTATTCCATCAGGCTGCTCTGCCGCTGGATGGTGGTGTTCGGTTTGCCGCACCCCACCAGAAGGAGGGTGGCGCCCGCCAGGCCGAGGGCGGTGCCGAGGCGGGTGCGGAAGGCGTGGCTGGAAGGGGTGGTCATGGCGGTCTCCTTTGCTTGGGTGAGCCAAGCTTCGGTCCCCCCCGGCCCCGGCAGCCAGCGGCAAGGGGCGGCAAACGGCGGCATTGACCGGCGCGGGGGCTTGCCGCGGTGTGCGCGGGGCGGCGCCCGAGGCCCGGATCCGTGTTGTATAAATGCTATTATAAAAAGACCTATCTATACACGGCCAGAGCGTTCATGCTAGGTTGGCTGGCATTGCAAAGGAGAGAGCCATGCCCAACAGCTACAACCAGGCCTTGGCCAACACCGTGGTGCTGCCCAAAGGGGAAGCCATCGAGCGGATCGGAAAGCACCTCGCGGCCCTGTCCTCCCAGCTGGACCAGAAGAAGACCCAGATGAAGTTTGCGGTCAAGCCCGGACGCTACGCCCTGAACTTCCAGATCAACGCCCTCAAGAAGGAGATCCACCGCTGGAAGATCCACGCCTCCCGGATCCGTCGCGAACCCCGCACGGAAGTGCCGATCCCGGAAATTTTCGGGACCTAGGTTCCGCCGCGCCGTCCCCGGGCGGCGCGGCGGGTTCCGGGTCTTTGGCGGTTGCCTTGTTCTGCCGGCGTGGAACAATGTGCGCCGTCTGGACCAGGAAGGGAGGAACCTTATGCGCACCGAAACCCGGTGGCCCCTGGGGCAGTTGCCGACCCTCGCCGCGCCGCTCCCGGAGCTCATGGCCGCCCTGGCCATCGGCCGGGACCAGTACGGGCCTCCGGAGCGTTGCCTGCGCCTGGTGGACCTGCCCCGCCCGGCCCTGCACCCGGAGGACGCCGGGCAGGTGCTGGTGGCGGTGCTGGCCACGGGCCCCAACTTCAACACCAATTTCGCCTCCCTGGGTCTGCCGGTGCCGGTGTTCGGCAAGGGCGACCCGGCGTTCCTGCACGTGCCCGGCAGCGACGCCCTGGGCATCGTGGTGGACGCCGGGCCGGGGGCGAAGACCCTCAAGGTGGGGCAGGCGGTGATCCTGGACTCCTGGACCGACCGGGGCGCCATCCGCGGCTACGAGACCCACGACGGGTTCAACGCCCAGTTCGCCCGGGTGGACGAGGAGCGCGCCATCCCGGTGCCGGACCCGCTCAAGGCCAGGACTCCCGAGCAGCTGGCGGCCCTCCTGCTGACCTTCGGCACCGCCTACCGGGCGGTGGTGGAACGCCTGCGGGTGCGGCCCGGGGACACGGTGCTGGTCATGGGGGGCGGCAAGGGCACCAGCTTCGCCGGCGCCCAGATCGCCAAGGCCCTGGGCGCGCGGGTGCTGCTGGCGGGTTCCCAGCCCGGGCTGGGCCAGGCCATGGTGGCGCGGGGCCTGGCGGACGCCTTCATCGACCGGAGAGCCTTCCCCGCCCAGGTGTTCGGGGTGGTTCCCGAGGGCCTGGACGCCAGGGCCTGGGAGGAGCGCACGGAGCCCTTCCGCCGGGCCGTCCGGGACGCCAACGGGGGCCGGCTGGTGGATGCGGTGTTCGAGCACACCGGCGGGCGCAACTTCCCCCTGCTGGTCTCGGCCCTGGCCGACGGCGGCCGGCTGGCCTTCTTCGGCGCCACCGGCGGCGGGGTCAAGGGGGAGTACAAGGAGACCTTCTTCTACGCCGGGCGCCGCTTCGTGCTGGATGCCCGCTGGGTGTGGATGCGCCAGAAGCAGATCCTGTTCCGGGACCGGCCGCCGGCGGCGATCTTCCAGGAAATGGCCCTGCCGCCGGGGCGCCGGGGCCTCATCTGGGGGGCCGACGACTACGCCCTGGCGTTCGCCCGGGCCGCCATGGAGCGCCGGGCGGAACTGGCCTTCCTGGTCTCCCGCAGCGCCGACGGAGAAGGCCTGGCCCGGCTGGCCCGGCTGGGCATCCCCGAGTCCCGGGTGATCGACCGGGACCGGTTCCACCTGCCCGGGGACATGCCCGATCCCCTCACCCCCGAGGGCAGCCCCAACCCGGCCTACGCGGAGCAGTTCCTCAAGCCGGCCCGGGCCCTGGGCAACGCCGTGTGGGAGGTCTTCGGGCCCCGGGCCAACCCGGACTTCGTGGTGGAGCGCCTCGACCAGAGCACGCTCCATTTCAGCACCTTCCTGGCCCGGGACTTCGACGACCGGGACGTCCTGCCCACCGGTTTCGTGATCGCCCGGGGGCCCTGCGACTGCTCCATCCTCGGTTCGCACATGTACCGCGCCGCCCAGGCCCGGGACGTGGTGCGGATGCTGGCCCGGGGCCTGCTGGTCCTGGAGCCGGGCGACCTGGAGGTGGGCGGCCTGGGGGACCTGCCGGCCATCCAGCAGAAGATGCTGGACGGCACCCTGGCCAAGGCCAAGGGCGTCGCCCTGGTGCAGGTGGACGCCCCGGGGCGCAGCGTCGCCCAGTGCGAGAGCGCCTACCTGGGCGAGGCCCTGGCGGAGCCGGACGAGGCCGGAGGCCGGCCCCTGGGCCTGCACCTGTGCGGCGGCATCGGCATCCTGACCTTGTCCCGCCCGGCGGCCCTGAACGCCCTGAACGCCGACCTGGTGCGCGCCCTGGACGAGGTGGTGGAGCAGGTGCGCGGCACCGGCGGGTTCCGGGGCCGGCCCCTGCGCGCCCTGGTGCTGCGGGGCGCCGGGCGGGCCTTCGTGGCCGGGGCCGACGTGACCGAATTCCTGGGGGCGGACCCCCAGGCGGTGCGCCGGGTGGCCCTGGTCTGCCAGGGGCTGTTCTCCCGGCTGGAGGCCCTGCCCATCCCGGTGGTGGCCCTCATCGACGGGTTCGCCCTGGGGGGCGGCAACGAACTGGCCATGGCGGCCCACTACCGGGTGGCCACCGAGAACGCCGCCCTGGGCCAGCCGGAGGTGAAGCTGGGGATCTTCCCGGCCTACGGGGGCATGCAGCGTCTGCCCCGGCTGGTGGGGCCCCGCCCGGCCCTGGCCCTGGCCGTCAACGGTGAGCCCGTGGGGGCCTGGGAGGCCCTGCGCCTGGGCCTGGTGGACGAGGTGGCCCCGTCCGCCACCGCCCTGGCGGCCGCCTACCGGGCGGCGGAGGCGTTCGCCGAAGGCCGGCGGCCGGCCCCGCGCCGGGACTGGGACGCCCTGGCCGCCGCCCAGCGGGCGGACCTGGAGGCGCTGCTGGCGGAGCCTGGGGTCCGGGCCCTGGCCGCGGCGCCCCGGCCCGCGGGCCGGGACGCCGCCGACCTGGGGGCCGCCCGCGCCTGCGCCGCCGGGTACGCGGTCCGGACCCTGGAATTCGGCTACCGGGCTGGTTTCCAGGAAGGGCTGCGCAACGACGCGGAGCAGTTCGGGGAGGCGGTGGCCTCCCCGTCCGGGCAGGAGTGGATCCGGCGCTTCCTGGCCAAGGATCCCGCCCAGGCCGCGTTCCTGACCCTGCTGCCCCAGGGCTCGTAGATGGTCCGCATCGGGCTCATCTCGGACACCCACGGGCTCCTGCGGCCCGAGGCCAGGGCCTTCCTGCGGGGCAGCGACCACATCGTCCATGCCGGGGACATCTGCGATCCCCGGATCCTCGAGGATCTCCAGGGCATCGCGCCGGTCACGGCGGTGCGGGGCAACTGCGACCAGGGTCCCTGGGCCGGGCGCCTGCGGGCTTCCGAGTCCCTGCGGGCGGGCGGCGTGCTCCTGCACGTGGTCCACGACCTGGCCCGGCTGGACATCGACCCCGCCAGGACCGGGGTGCGGGTGGTGGTCAGCGGCCATTCCCACCGGCCCCGGACCCTGGAACGCGACGGGGTGCTGTACGTCAACCCGGGCAGCGCCGGGCCGCGCCGGTTCCAGCTCCCGGTGGCCGTGGGCGAACTGGTGGTGGACGGGGCCGCCGTCTCGGCGCGGCTCCACCGCCTGGACCTGGAGCGGGCCGCCTGGGAGCCCCTGGAAGGTCCGCCCGCCCTGGTGATCTTCGACCTGGACGACGTCCTGGCCGGCCTGGACCGGGGCCACCGCCTGCGCTGGCTGGCCGGAGCCACCGGCAAGCCGCCGGACCATTTCGACGCCACCATCTACCGTTCCGATTTCGAACCGGCCGCCGAGGCCGGCGCCTACCCCACCGGCGCCCAGTACCTGGCCGAGTTCAACCGCCGGAGCGGCTGCAGCCTGAGTCGGGGACAATGGGTCGAGGCGCGCCGCCAGGCCATGACGGTGCTGCCCGGGACCCTGGCCGTGGCCCGGGACCTGCGGCGGGTGACGCGGATCGCCATGCTCTCCAACAACGGCGCCCTGCTCAAGGAGAGCCTGCCGGAGCTGGTGCCGGAGGTCTGGGCGGTGTTCGGGGACGCCTGCCACGCCTCCTTCGAGTTCCGGGCCCGCAAGCCCGACCCGCAGGTGTACCTCGGCCTCCTGGCCCGGTACGGGGTGGCCCCCGGGCAGGCGCTCATGATCGACGACGCCCCCGCGAACGTGCAGGGAGCCCGGGACGCGGGGCTGCTGGCCCTGCGGTTCCGGGACCCGGACCAGCTGCGGGAGGACCTGCGGGGTCTCTGGAGCCCGTCCGTTTTCTAGGATCGGGCTGGAATTTGTCTTGACCTGGTTCCCGCATGCGCGTGCAATGGGGAAAATTTCAGACCATTACATCCGAAACGACCGCCAGGGAGTCCGCCATGCCGGCTCTTGGAAGCGACCTGGGCCCCAGCCGCCTTCCGGCGGAGGAGCAGCTGCGGGAGCTGGCCGGCCGGGTGCAGCAACTGGAGGTGCGGGTGGCCGCCCTGGAGGCTCGCCCGCTGGTCCGCCCCGCCAGCCCTGGGCCGGCCCCGGAGCGGCTGGCGCCGGGCGGTGAGGCTCCGCCAATGCCGGTGGTGCTGGGGCTGCTGGGGCGCACCTGCCTGGCGCTGGCGGGGGCCCTCCTGGTGCGCACCCTCACCGGGTCCGGCGCCCTGCCGAAGCCGGCCGGGGTGCTGCTCGGGCTGGTCTACGGCCTTTTCTGGGTGGCGGCGGCCCAGCGCGCCGGTGCCGCCGGACGGCGGGCCAGCGCCGGGTTCCATGCCATCGCCGCCCTGGCCATCGTCTTTCCCCTCATCGGGGAGGCCGCCGGGCGCTTCCAGGCCCTTGCCCCGCCGGCCGCCGCCGGCGCCCTGCTGGCGGTGACCGCCGCCCTGGTGGCAGTGGCCTGGCGGCAGGCCTTGCCCGGCATCGCCTGGGTGGCCGTCCTGGCCTGCCTGGGCACGGGATTCGCGCTGATGGCCCTCACCTCCGCCATCTCCCTGTTCTGCGGGTTCTTCCTGTTCCTGGCCGCGGTTTCCCTGTGGCTGGGCGACCGCCCCGAGGGCCGCGGGTTCCGCTGGCCGGCGGCGGTCACCGCCGACGGCGCAGTGCTGTGCATGGTCTTCCTGGCCACTGCTCCGGGCGGCTCGCCCCGGCTGGCCCAGGACCTGGCGGCGCCCCGGGGCCTGGTCCTGGCCCTGGGCCTGGCGGCGGTGTACCTGGGCACCTTCATCGTCCGGGCGCTGGCGCGGCCCCGGTCGGTGGGGCGGTTCGAGCTGGCCCAGGCCCCGGCGGTGCTGGTCATCGGCCTGGGCGGCGCCCTGTGGGTTGCCCACGCGGCCGGTTCCGGGCTGGGCCTCCTGGGGCTGGCCGCCCTGGTGCTGGGGCTCGCGTGCTACGGCGCGGCGTTCACGTTCGTGGGCAGGGAGGCCGAAGGCAGTTCCGATTTCCGCTTCCTGGTCAGCCTGGGGCTGCTGCTGGTGCTGGCCGGGAGCCCGGCCCTGCTGCCGGCCAGGTGGCTGGGCCTGCATTTCACCCTGCTGGGTCTGGGCGCCGCCGCCCTGGGGCGCCGGTTCCGGCGCCGGTCCCTGCCGGTGCACGGGGCCCTGCTGCTGACCGCGGCAGCCCTGGCTTCGGGACTGCTGGGCTCCGTGTGGCAAGGTTTCCTGGGGGCCGCCCCGGGCGGCGTTCCGGCCGCGGCCCTGGGGGTGCTGGCGGGCCTGGTCCTCGCCTTCGGCTTGCTGGCGGGACGCCCCCAAGGAGATCCCGGTTCCTGGGCCCTGCGCCTGCCGGGGCTGGCCCTGGGCGCCCTTGCCCTGGCCGGGCTGGGCGCCGTCCTGCTGCTGGCCTTGGCGCCCACGGGATGGGAGGCCCCGGCTTCCGGCAACCTGGCCGCCCTGCGCACCGCCGTCCTGTGCCTGATGGCGGTGGCGGCCGGCGCCCTGGGCCGCTGGTGGCCGTCCGGAAGCATGGGCTTCCTGGTCCATCCGCTGCTGGGGGCGACCGGGCTCAAGCTGCTGCTGGAAGACCTGCCCAGGGGCCGACCGCTCACCCTGAGCCTGGCCTTCTCCTGCTTCGGCGCCGCCCTGCTGATCGCGCCCCGCCTGAGGAAGGCGAAGGGTCCAGATCCGGCACCAGTGGGGCTGGGGAGCCCTGCGAACGCCACCACCGGGGATGAGATGCTTCCGCCCCCCGGCCGTGGAAGCGAAGCAACGGACGCCCGACCGGGGCCCGAACCGCCCCATTGCACCCGGGCCTCAAGGTCCTAGCTTGAAGGCGTCACCCGTTTTCGGAGGTGGTATGACCAATGAAACCTGGGTCGTAGTTTCAGACGCAAGCCGGGCGCGGATCTTCGTGGACCGCGGACGGCGCGCCGGGCTGGAGGCCGTGGCGGAACTTTTTTGCCCGGCCAGCCGGGAGCATGTGAAGGACCGGGTCACCGACCGGGCTGGCTTGAAGCCGGCGGGGGGGGCCGGCGCCCGTGCCGGCGTGACTCCGGTGCTGGATCCCAAGGAGGCACAAGCACGGGGCTTCGCCCGCCACCTGGCGGACCTGCTCAAGAAGAAGCAGAACGTCCAGGCGTTCAAGGACCTGGTGCTGGCGGCGCCGCCCCATTTCCTGGGCCTCCTGCGCAACGCCCTGGATGAGACCGTGGCCAAGTGCGTAGTGGCCTCTTTCGACAAGGACTACACCAGCCTGGATGCCCATGAGCTGACCAGGCGGATCCTGGTGCCGGTGCCCAGCCCGGCGCCCGCCATGATGAGGAGCTGAAGGCATCCATAAACGGTTTACCGTGGACCTGGGGGTCCTCCCGCCCCTGGGGCTTTTCGCCGTCCGGGCGCTCAAGCCAGATCGAAAACCAGCACTTCCGCCCCCCGGATCCCCTCCACCGCGACCTCCGGCTCCTCCACCAGGCCCGCACCGTCCCCGGCCTTGAGCTCCTGGCCGTTCACCCGGGCGAGGCCCCGGGCCACCTGCACCCAGGCGGCCCGGCCCGGGCCCAGGGCCAGCCGGTCCCGCTCCCCGTCCCCCAGGCGCCCGGCGTAGACCCGGGCGTCCGCATGGATGGTGAGGCTGCCCTCCCGGCCGTCGGGAGAGGCCACCAGGTGCAGACGCCCCGGCTGGCCGGCCAAAGGGAAGGTTTTCTGCTCATAGCCGGGGGCGATGCCGGAACGGGCCGGGAGTATCCAGATCTGCAGGAAATGCACCGGTTCGTCCTGGCTGGCGTTGAACTCGCTGTGGGCGATGCCGGTTCCGGCGCTCATGCGCTGCACCTCCCCCGGGCGGATCACGGTCCCGGTGCCGGTGGAATCGCGGTGCTGGAGCCCGCCCTCCAGGACGTACGTGAGGATCTCCATGTCCCGGTGGGAATGGGTGCCGAAACCCTGGCCCGGGCGAACCCGGTCCTCGTTGACCACCCGCAGGTTGCGGAAGCCCATGTGGCGGGGGTCCTGGTAGCCGGCGAAGGAGAAGGTGTGCCGGGTGTCCAGCCAGCCATGGTCGAAGGCCCCCCGTTCTTCGGCGCGGCGCAGAGTGAGCATGGGGTCCTCCAGGGAAAACCAGCCGGTCCAAGATGGGGCGTTCAGCCGTCCGGCGCCATCCGTTGGCCCAAATGTAATGAATGCTTGAAAGCTTTCCCTTTCCGGGCCAACCTTCCGGCACAACCCCCAGGATCAGCCATGTTGACCAAACACCGAGTGGATGGCCAGGAGCAGCCCTGCATCGCCGCCGGATGGTTCCGGATCCGGCTGCCGATCCTGCACTACCGCCTGGAATGGCCGGAGGTCTTCCAGGCGGTGCTGATGATCGCCGTGGGTTTCTCGGCCATCCCGCTGCTCCAGGAGACCCTGGGCATGCCCTTCGAGGTGGCCCTGACGGTGGTGGCCCTGGCCGAGTTCCTGAACCTGCTGCACGTGCTCCTGGGGGACCCGGTGGTGCCCGGATGGATCACCTCGGCCATCCCCCTGGTGATCGTCTACCTGGGCGGGTACAAGGTTGGCCGGGACTCGGTGCACGCCATGATGGCCCTGCAGATCCTGGTGGCGCTGCTGTTCATTTTCATGGGCCTCACCGGCCTGGCCCACCGGCTCACCCGGGCCGTGCCGCCGGCGCTCAAGGCCGGGATCCTGCTGGGTGCGGGCATCGCGGCGGTGAACCGGGAATTCCAGCCGGGCGGGCACGTAGCCAGCTTCCCCATTTCCATCGGATTAGGGACGGCGGTCACCTTCTTCGTCCTGTTCTCGCCCTGGTTCAAGCGCGCCAAGGGCTCCCATGGGCTGCTGGCCCAGGTGGGCAAGTACGGCATGCTCCCGGGGCTGGTGGCGGCCATGGTGGTGGGCCCCCTGGTCGGGGAGCTGGCCTTGCCCAGGCTGCAGTGGGGATTCGTGGACCTGCGCTTCCGGGAGCTGCTGGGCGGCTACAGTCCCTGGCACATCGGCTTCCCGTCCCTGGCCATGTTCGCTTCCGCCGTGCCCATGGCCCTGGCGGTGTACCTCATCGCCTTCGGGGAGATCGTCACCGCCGACGCGGTGCTGAAGGATGCCGGGCGGGAGCGCCCGGACGAAGCCGTCCACTTCGATTCCAACCGCTCCCACCTCATCACCGGCGCCCGCAACCTGGTCATCGGCCTCACCGCGCCCTTCCCGCCCCTGAACGGGCCCCTGTGGGCCGCCATCTCCATCGCCATCTGCGAGCGCTACAAGGAGGGCCGCAAGGCGGTGGACTCCATCTTCGGCGCCATGGGCTCGTTCCGGCTCTCGGCGGCGGTGTGCGTGACCCTCATGCCCGTGGCCTCCCTGTGCCGGCCGGTGCTGCCCATCGCCCTGGCCCTGACCTTGCTGGTGCAGGGCTTCGCCTGCTCTTATATCGCCCTGGAGATGGTCCGGGACAAGACCTCCGCCGGCATCGCCGGGGTCATGGCGGCCGTGGTGGCCCTCAAGGGCATCAACTGGGGCCTGGCCGTGGGGGTGTTCCTGTACCTCCTGCTGGCGGCCCTGGAACGCACCCCGAACAAGCAGACTCAGCCCGGTTGATCGCCCGGCTTCCGGTATCCTGGACCAGCGATCCGACGAGGAGGAAGCTATGTACCTGCGGCGAAGCTGGTTGCATCTGGCCTGCCTGGTCCTGCTCCTGGCCGCCCTGGTGCCCAGGCTGCGGGCCCAGGCGCCGCCGGTGCGGGACGCGGCCGAGCTGGAGCTGGCCCTGGACAAGCTGCAGGTGCTGGGCAGCGTGCTCTACCTGGCCGCCCACCCGGACGACGAGAACACGACCCTGCTCACCTACTTCGCCCAGGGCCGCAAGCTGCGCACCGCCTACCTATCCCTCACCCGGGGCGAGGGCGGCCAGAACCGCATCGGCACCGAGCAGGGGGCCGCCCTGGGGGTCCTTCGCACCCAGGAACTGCTGGACGCCCGGCGCCTGGACGGGGCCGAGCAGTATTTCTCCCGGGCCCTGGACTTCGGCTTCTCCAAGAACCCCGAGGACACCTTCCGGCACTGGGACCGGGAGGCGGTGCTGGGGGACATCGTCTGGATCCTGCGCAAGGTGCGCCCGGACGTGGTGGTGACCCGGTTCTCCCCCACCCGGGGCGGCACCCACGGCCACCACACCGCCTCGGCCATCCTGGCCCTGGAGGCGTTCCAGGCGGCGGGGGACCCGGCCCGGTTTCCGGAGCAGCTGGCCTGGGTCCGGCCTTGGCGCCCGGCGCGCCTGTTCTGGAACAGCTACCGCTCCCCCGACGAAGACGCCCCGGCGTCCCTGACCCTTGAGGTGGGTGGCTACGCCCCGCTCCTGGGCCAGTCGTACCCGGAACGGGCGGCCCTGAGCCGCAGCCAGCACCGCTCCCAGGGCTTCGGGACGGTGGCCCGGCGCGGGCCCCAGGAAGAGCGCCTGGAACTCCTGGCCGGGACCCCCGCGGCGGGGGACCCGTTCGCAGGCATCGACCTCACCTGGGGCCGGGTGCCCGGCGCCGGGCGGGTGGGGGACCTGCTGGCCCAGGCCCGCCGGGACTACCGCCCCGAGCATCCCGAGGCCATCCTGCCCCTGCTGCTCCAGGCCAAGGCGGCCATGGAGGCGCTGGTCCCGGACCCCTGGGTGCAGGTGAAGCGGGCGGACCTGGTGGAGGCCATCCGCTGCGCCGCGGGCATCTGGGTGGAGGCCGTCGCCGACCGGCAGCTGGCGGTTCCAGGAGAACCCCTGGAGGTGACCGCCACCATCCTGGCCCGCAACCCCGTCCAGGCCGCCCTCACCGGCATCGCCCTCATGGGGGAACGGGAGCTCCGGGCGGAGCTGGAGACCAACCGGCCCGTGCGGGAGAGCTTCCACCTGACCCTCCCGGCGGACACCCCCTGCTCCCAGCCGGTACTGGCTCGGGGACCACCCGGCGCCCGGGTCCAACAGCCCCGGCCCGCCGGACCAGGCGGGCCTTGCGCAGGGGCCGCCCCTGCTCACCGCCACCTTCCACCTGGTGTGCCAGGGCATCCCCCTCGACCTGCCGGCGCCGGTGCGTTTCCGGTTCCAGGACCCGGTGCTGGGCGAGCGCTACCAGCCGGTGGCGGCGGCGCCGCCGGTGCGGGTGTCCTTCTCCCGGCCGGTGCAGGTGCGCGCCGACGCCCGCCCCTTCACCCTGGCCGTGACGGTGGCCGCCAACGGCGGCCGGACCGCGGGCACCCTGCGCCTGGCCGCCCCCGGCGGCTGGCGGGTGCAGCCCGCCCAGTGCCCGTTCACCCTGGACGGCCCCGGGGCGGAACAGACCTTGACCCTCCACCTCCAGCCTCCCTCCGTCCCCGGCACCGGCACCCTCGCCGCGGCGGTGGACCTGGGGTCCGGTCCCCAGCCGGCCCGGGACCTGGTGCAGGTGAACTACTCCCACATCCCCCTGCAGACCCTGTTTCCGTTGGCGGCGGTGCGGCTGGTGCGCACGGACCTGCGCCTGGGCGGGCGCCGGATCGGCTACGTGATGGGGTCCGGGGACGAGTTGCCCGGCTGCCTGCGGGCCCTGGGCTACCGGGTGGACCTGCTGGAGGACGGGGACCTGGCCGCCGGCGCCCTGGACCGCTACGACGCGGTGGTGGTGGGGGTCCGGGCCTTCAACGTGCGCCCGGCGCTGGAGACCCTGCAGACGCGGCTCCTGGACTACGTGGCCCGGGGCGGCACCGAGATCGTCCTGTACCAGGTGAACCAGGGCCTGGTGCGCACGGACCTGGGCCCGTTCCCGTTCCGGGTCGCCTTCACCCGGGTCACGGATCCCGCTTCCCCCATGACGTTCCTGGTCCCCGGCCACCCGCTCCTGAACCGGCCCAACCGCATCTCCCCCCAGGATTTCCAGGGGTGGATCCAGGAGCGGGGCACCTACTTCGCCGAGGGCTGGGACGCCCGCTACACCCCCATCCTGGCCACCCAGGACGCGGGCGAGCCCGCCCATTCCGGCGGCCTGATCGCCGCCCGCCACGGGCGGGGCTGGTTCGTGTACACGGGGCTCTCCTTCTTCCGCCAGCTGCCCGCGGGGGTGCCCGGCGCCTACCGGTTGTTCGCCAACCTGTTGGCGCTGGGCGGGCGGGATCGCATCATGCCGGCAAGTGCCCGCACCGGGGAACCTTCCCGGCGGGCCCCGGCCCCCGGGCCGTGACCCCCTGGACTTTCCGCTGGATCCGGCTTGATGGGCATCTGGAAACGGTCATCGTGGTTCAACGATAGGCGGGGATCCCGGTCACCTGCTGGCCCACCATCAGCACCTGCAGGTCATGAGTTCCTTCATAGGTGTACACGCTCTCCAGGTTGGCCATGTGGCGCATGACCGGATACTCGTCCAGGATGCCGTTGGCCCCCAGGATGGTGCGGGCCTTGCGGCCGATCTCCAGGGCCGCGTTCACGTTGTTCATCTTGGTCATGGACACCTGGGCCGGGGTCATCACCCCGCGCTCCTTCAGTCCCGCCAGCTGCAGGGCCAGCAGCTGTCCCTTGGTGAGCTCGGTGACCATCCAGGCCAGCTTCTCCTGCTGCAGCTGGAAGGAGGCGATGGGGCGGTCGAACTGGATTCGGCTCAGGGCGTAGTCCAGGGCGCACTGGTAGCAAGCGTCGGCGGCCCCCAGCACGCCCCAGGCGATGCCGTAGCGGGCCTGGGTGAGGCAGGAGAGGGGCGCCTTCAGGCCCCGGGCCTCCGGCAGCAGGGACTCGGCCTCGTCCACCTCCACGTCCTCCAGCACCAGCTCGGAGGTCACCGAGGCCCGCAGGCTCCACTTGCCGTGCATCTCCGGGGCCCGGAAGCCCCTGGTCCCCTTTTCCACCAGGAAGCCCCGGATGCCCTCGGGGGTCTGGGCCCACACCACCGCCACGTCCGCCAGGGTGCCGTTGGTGATCCACATCTTGGTGCCGTTGATCCGCCACTTGCCCGGCCCGGTGCGCTCGGCCCGGGTGAGCATGCCGCCGGGGTTGGAGCCGAAGTCCGGCTCGGTGAGGCCGAAGCAGCCCACCTTGGTGCCGGCGGCCAGCTGGGGCAGCCACTTGTCCTTCTGGGCCTCGCTGCCGTAGGCGAAGATGGGCCACATGACCAGGGCGCCCTGCACGGAGGCGAACGAGCGCAGGCCCGAGTCCCCGCGCTCCAGTTCATACATCAGCCAGCCGTACGAGGTGCTGGACAGCCCGGCGCAGCCGTAGCGCTCGGGCAGGGTCGGGCCGTAGAAGCCCAGCTCGCCCATCTTGGGGATCAGGTGGGCCGGGAAGCTCTGGGCCTGGGCGTGGGCCTCGATCACCGGCAGCACTTCCTTGTTGACGAAGTCCCGGGCGGTCTTGCGCACCATCCGGGCCTCTTCGGATAGCAGCTCCTCGATGGCCATGTAGTCCGTGAAGGTGTTGGTGTTCGCCTGGTTGCCGCTCATGGGGGAGTCCTCAAGCCTGCCCTGATGCTATCATTCGTTGACCTTTGGCCGTAGAGTGGGGGTGCATGCAGAATCCGATCCGACGCATCGCCATCAGCACCGGCGGGGGAGACGCCCCGGGGCTCAACGCGGTCATCCGCGCCGTGGTGCTGGCCGCCATGAACCGGGGCTGGGAGAGCTACGGCATCCGGGAAGGGTTCAACGGCATCTTCTTCCCGGAGCGCTACGAGGACGGCGGCGTGGTCCGCCTCAGCCGGGACCGGGTGCGGGGCATCACCCACCTGGGGGGCACCATCCTGGGCACCACCAACCGGGGCAACCCCCTTTGCTTCCCCCTGCACATGCCCGACGGCACCGTGCGGGAGGTGGACCGCACCGACGAGATCCTGGAGTTCTTCGCCAGGCGGGAACTGGACGCCCTGGTCTCGGTGGGCGGCGACGGCTCCCTGACCATCGCCAACGCCCTGGCGCAGAAGGGGCTGCGGGTGGTGGGGGTGCCCAAGACCATCGACAACGACCTGGACAAGACCTTCACCACGTTCGGCTTCGACACCGCCGTGGCGTTCGCCACCGAGTGCATGGACCGCCTGCACAGCACCGCCGAGAGCCACCAGCGGGTGATGGTGGTGGAGGTGATGGGCCGCTACGCCGGCTGGATCGCCCTGCACGCGGGCATCGCCGGGGGCGCCCACGCCATCCTCATCCCCGAGATCCCCTTCGACCTGGACAAGGTGGCCGCCCAGGTCCGGGAGCGGGAACACCGGGGGCGCCAGTACACCCTGGTGATGGTGGCGGAGGGGGCCCAGCCCCGGAACGGCCAGCGCATCGTCCAGGAGGCCGCCGACCTGGGCCACCAGGAGCGCCTGGGGGGCATGGGCGAAAGGGTGTGCAAAGGCCTGGAGGCCCGCACCGGCAAGCAGTCCCGGGTGGTGGTCCTGGGCCACCTCCTGCGCGGAGGCAGCCCCACCACCTTCGACCGCCTGGCGGCCCTGCGCTTCGGCGCCGCCGCCGTGCGGGCCCTGGAGGACGGCCAGAGCGGCATCATGGTGGCCCTGGCGGCCACCGGGGTGAACCACGTGCCCCTGGCGGAAGTGGCCGGGCGCATGCGCTGCGTGCCCCTGGACGGGGACACCCTCCAGACCGCCCGGGACCTGGGCATCTGCCTGGGGGACTGATGGCCCGATGGGGGAGGGGGCCGGGCGGGCCGCCCGGGCCCGTTCAGACCTCGACCGTGTCCGCCGCCTTCTGGAACTCCAGGATCTGGTTGAAGTTCATGTACCGGTACACGTCCTTGGCCTTGGCCGCCACCACCGCCACCTGCTCCCGGTACTCCTGCGGGGTGGGGATGCGCCCCAGCAGGGCGCACACGGCGGCCAGTTCCGCCGAGCCCAGGTAGACCCGGGTGTCGATGCCCAGGCGGTTGGGGAAGTTGCGGGTGGACGTGGACATGGCCGTGGAGCCCTTGCGGATCTGGGCCTGGTTGCCCATGCACAGGGAGCAGCCCGGAATCTCCAGGCGGGCGCCGGCCCGGCCCAGGATGCCGTAGTAGCCCTCTTCCCGCAGGATCATCTCGTCCATCCTGGTGGGTGGGGCGATCCAAAGGCGGGTGTTCAGGTCCGAGCGCCCCTCCAGCACCCGCCCGGCGGCCCGGAAGTGGCCGATGTTGGTCATGCAGGAGCCGATGAAAACCTCATCGATGGTCTCCCCGGCCACCTCCGACAGGCGCTTCACGTCGTCCGGGTCGTTGGGGCAGGCGACGATGGGCTCGGTGATCTCCGCCAGGTCGATCTCCAGCACGGCCGCATAGTCCGCGTCCGGATCCGGGCGCAGCAGCCGGGGCTCGTCGAGCCAGCCCTGCATGGCCCGCACCCGCCGGGCCAGGGTGTCCCGGTCCTCGTAGCCGTTGGCGATCATCCACTTCATCAGGGTGATGTTGGAGTTCAGGGTACTCGGCGATGGGCTCCGGGTCCAGGAGCACCGTGCAGCCGGCGGCGGAGCGCTCGGCGGAGGCGTCGGTGAGCTCGAAGGCCTGCTCCACCTTCAGGTGCGGCAGCCCCTCGATTTCCAGGATGCGGCCGTTGAAGACGTTCTTCTTGCCCTTCTTCTCCACGGTCAGCAGGCCGGCCTTGATGGCGCAGTAGGGGATGGCGTTCACCAGGTCGCGCAACGTGATGTTCGGGCGCAGCTCGCCCTTGAAGCGCACCAGCACCGATTCGGGCATGTCCAGGGGCATGACCCCGGTGGCGGCGGCGAACGCCACCAGCCCCGAGCCCGCCGGGAACGAGAGGCCGGTGGGGAAGCGGGTGTGGGAGTCGCCCCCGGTGCCCACCGTGTCCGGCAGCAGGAAGCGGTTCAGCCAGCTGTGGATCACCCCGTCGCCGGGCCGCAGGGACACCCCGTGGCGGTGGGTGATGAAGGGGGGCAGGGTGTGGTGCACCTGGATGTCCACCGGTTTGGGGTAGGCGGCGGTGTGGCAGAACGACTGCATCACCAGGTCCGCGGAGAAGGCCAGGCAGGCCAGGTCCTTGAGCTCGTCCCGGGTCATGGGGCCGGTGGTGTCCTGGCTGCCCACGGTGGTCATGCGCGGCTCGCAGTAGGCCCCCGGGCGCACCCCCCGGCCTTCGGGCAGGCCGCAGGCGCGGCCGACGATCTTCTGGGCCAGGGTGAAGCCCTTGCCGGTCTCAAGGGGCACGGCGTTGGGGCGGAACCCGGTGGATTCGGGCAGGCCCAGCGCCTGGCGGGCCTTGGCGGTGAGCCCCCGGCCGATGATCAGGGGGATCCGCCCCCCGGCGCGCACCTCGTCGAACAGCACCTCGGACTTCACCTTGAACGTGGCCACGGTCGCGCCGCCCTTGAGCAGCTTGCCTTCGTAAGGGAACAGCTCCACCACGTCCCCGGTCTCCAGGCGGGACACGTCCAGCTCCACCGGCAGCGCGCCCGTGTCCTCCATGGTGTTGTAGAAGATGGGGGCGATCTTGCCGCCCAGGCAGACGCCGCCGAAGCGCTTGTTGGGCACGAACGGGATGTCCTCGCCGGTCCACCACAGCACCGAATTGGTGGCGGACTTGCGGCTGGAGCCGGTGCCCACCACGTCGCCCACGTAGGCCACCGGGTGGCCCAGGGCCCTGAGCCGCTCCAGCTGCTTGAGGGGGCCCAGCCGGCCGGGCTCGTCCGGTGTGACGCCCGGGCGGGGGTTCTTGAGCATGGCCAGGGCGTGCAGGGGGATGTCCGGGCGGCTCCAGGCGTCCGGGGCCGGGGACAGGTCGTCGGTGTTGGTCTCCCCGGACACCTTGAACACGGTCACCGTGAGGCGCTCGGGCACCGCCGGGCGGGAGGTGAACCACTCCGCCTCGGCCCAGGAGCGCAGCACCGCCTTGGCCTGGGGGTTGCCCTGGGCGGCCTTGGCCTGCACTTCGGCGAAGGCGTCGAACACCAGCAGGGTCTTCTTGAGGCCCTCGGCGGCCGCCTGGCCCACCACCGGGTCGTCGAGAAGGGTGATGAGCGGCTTGACGTTGAACCCGCCCAGCATGGTGCCCAGCAGCCTGGCCGCGTGGGTCCGGTCCACCAGGGGCGAAGCCACCTCGCCCAGGGCCAGGCTGGCCAGGAACTCCGCCTTCACCTGGGCCGCCTCGTCCACCCCGGCGGGCACCCGGTAGGTGAGCAGGTCCACCAGCGCCTTCCCCTCCCCGGGCGGGGGCACCATGAGCAGGTCCGTGAGGGCCCGGGTCTGGTCGGCGGTGAGGGGCAGGGGAGGGATCCCCAGGGCGGCGCGTTCGGCGGTTTGCTGGCGATAGGCGGCGAGCATGGTTCCCTCCCGGGCGGTTCAGAAAGATTAACGATTATGGCAGAAAGCACCTAGGCGCTGAGGCGGCCCTTGCGGAATCCGGGTCTGGGGTTTAGACTCCATGAAATCTCTTCATCCATTGCAGAGATTTCATGGATGGCCATGGACCGCCCCACCTACCTCCTCCAGATCCGCAACCAGTTCAAAGTGCACCCGGTGGTGGGCATCCTGGGGCCCAGGCAGTGCGGGAAGACCACCCTTGCCAGACAGTTCGAAGCCTCCAAGGCGGCGGGTACCCAGGTCGAACGGTTCGATCTCGAAGACCCCGCCCATCTGGCCCGCCTGGAGAACCCGAAACTGGCCCTGGAGGGGTTGTCCGGACTGGTCATCATTGACGAGATCCAGCGCCGGCCGGACCTCTTCCCGGTGCTCCGGGTCCTGGCGGACCGGCCGGCAAGCAAAACCCGATTCCTGATCCTGGGCAGCGCCTCCAGGGACCTGATTCGCCAGGGGGCCGAATCCCTGGCCGGGCGGTTCGGATGCATCGAACTTCCACCCTTCTCCCTCCAGGAGGTGGACGACTGGCGCCGCCTTTGGTACCGGGGCGGCTTCCCGCGCGCCTACCTGGCCCGCACGGAGCAGGACAGCGGCTCCTGGCTTAAGTCCTACATTTCAACCTTCCTGGAACGGGACATCCCGGCCCTGGGCATCCAGATCCCGCCGCCGACCATCCGCCGGTTCTGGATGATGCTCGCCCATTACCACGGCCAGTTGTTCAACGCCTCGGAACTGGGCCGGTCCTTCGGCATCAGCGACACCACCGCCCGCCGCTACCTGGACCTGCTTGCCGGTACTTTCATGATGCGGCAACTGACTCCTTGGCATGAGAACCTCAGCAAGCGCCAGGTGAAAACCCCGAAGATCTATTTCCGCGATTCCGGGCTTTTCCACAGCCTCCTTGGCTTGGAGAAAGGCAGCGCCATCCGGAACCATCCGAAGCTGGGGGCCTCCTGGGAAGGTTTCGCCCTGGAGAGCGTGCTCAGGACCTTCGACATTCCCTCGGAGGAGGCCTACTTCTGGGGCACGCACAACCAGGCTGAGCTGGACCTGATGGTTTTCAAGGGCGGTCGCCGTTACGGCTTCGAATTCAAGTATGCCGACGCGCCGCGGATCACCCCGTCCATGCGCATGGCCATGGCCGACCTGGGCCTGGAGAGGCTTTACTGCGTCCATCCGGGAGAGCAGCGATTCCCTTTGGACGAACGCATGGAAGCGGTGGGTTTGCCCGGCATCCGTAACCTGGTGTTGGCCTAGTTGGAGCTTCAGGCGTCCTGGAACAGGAGCGTGTCCAGCCCGCGCACCATCCCTTTCAGCCCCGCCACCCTCTGCACCGCCAGCAGCACCCCGGCCACGTAGGGATCGGCGCCGGTGCCCGCGTCGTGGCGGATGACCAGGCGCTCGTGGGGCAGCCCGAAGATGGTCTCGAAGGAGATGACGTAGCTGGGCAGGCGCACCGAGTGCACCTGGGTACCGGCCAGGGCGGCGCCCCGGGCGGCGGGGAAGCCGTGGATCCGGTCCAGGGCCACGCCCAGGGCGCTGGGGCGCACCGCGCCGATCATCTCCGCCAGCTCCAGGGCAGTGCCGCTGGGGGCGTCCGGCTTTTCCGCGTGGGCGTAGTCGATGATCTCGCAGGAGGGCAGGTGGCGGGCGGCCACCAGGGCGAAGTGCTTGGCCAGGGCGGCGGTGATGGAGAAGTTGCCGGCGGCCACGAGCCCGACCCCCCGGGCCAGGGCCGCGGCCTCCAGGTCGGTGTAGTCCGCCGCGGTCAGGCCGGAGGTGCCGATCACCACGTGCCGGCCGGCGGCCATGGCCTGGAGGGTGCGGGCCTTGACCGAATCGGGCCCGGTGAAGTCCACCAGCACGTCGAAAGGGGCGGCCAGGGCGTGGTCCAGATCCGGGACCACGGGCAGGCCCAGGGGCGCCCCGCCCAGGACGGCGCCCAGGTCCTCCCCGGCCCGCTTGCGGGCGATGCCCGCAGCCAGCTGGAAATCCGCCGACCGGAGCACGGCCCGGGCCACGGCGCTGCCGGTCCAGCCGGTGACCCCGGCGATGCAGATGCGAATGGTCATGGTCTCCTCCCAGGTGCCTTGCCAGCCTAGGCCCAAACCATCCATCGGTCCTAGCGAAATAATCCGAAACCAGGTATCAGGTTTTTCGATAAAATGGGTCATGGACTTCACCCAGCTCAAGACGTTCCGCCTGGTGGCCGCCACCGGGAGCTTCACCCAGGCCGCGGCGGCGCTCCACTACGCCCAGTCCAGCGTCACCGCCCACATCCAGGCCCTGGAGGGCGACCTGGGGGTCCAGCTGTTCCAGCGCCTCCCCCGCCGGGTGGTGCTCACCCCGGCCGGGGCCCGCCTGCTCAAGGAGACCGACGCCCTGCTCCAGCAGGTGGAGCATGCGCGCCAGGCGGTGCATGCGGCGGATGCGCCCGGGGGCCCGTTGACCCTCAGCGCCCCGGACACCCTCTGCATCCACTGGCTGCCGGCGGTATTCCGGGAATTCCGCGGCGCCCATCCGCAGGTGCGCCTGGTGTTCCGGCCAACCCCCTGGGCGGAGCTGCGCCGGCGGGTGGACGACGGCGCCCTGGACCTGGCCCTGGTGCTGGAGGAGCCCATCACCGAGGGCGCCCTGCACGTGGAGTCCCTGTTCCCGACCCCCATGGTCCTGGTGGCGCCTCCGGACCACCCCCTGGCCCTGGCCGGGCCGGTGCGGGTCCAGGACCTGCGGGAGGAGCCGCTCCTGCTGACCGAGCGGGGCTGCAGCTACCGCAACCTGTTCGAGCACGCCCTGATCGCCGCCGGGGTGCACCCGGGAGACGCCCTGGAGTTCGCCAACGTGGAGGCCATCAAGCAGTGCGTGATGGCCGGCCTGGGCATCACCCTGCTGCCGGACCTGGCCGTGCGCCGGGAGGTGGCCCGGGGCCAGCTCAGGGTGCTGGACTGGCAGGGCCCCGCTCTGACCCTCCAGGCCCAGGCCATCTGCCGCGCCGGGAGCCTGGAGACCGCGGGCGTCCGGGAGTTCCTGGCCATCGCCCGGCGGCACGCGGAGAAGTTCCTGAGGCAGGCGGAACTCCGCGCCGGCTAGGCTGGAATTTTCAATGAATCGGAATATCCGATACCCCATTTCAAAATAATTCATTGGTTTTGATGGCAAGGTGCCTTTAAGGTTGGGTGGCAGGGCCGCCGGCAAGCGGCCGCACCTGGAGGGATCCCGTGAGCCTAGTCCCCGCCCTTGGCGCCCTCGGCACTTGCATCGGCCTGGTCCGGGCCGTTCCCCAGCTGGTCAGGCTCCTGCGCCGGAGGGGGGCGTTCGGCGTGTCGGTGGACACCGCCGGTACCAGCGCGGTGGTCGGATTCGGCTGGGTCACCTACGGCCTGCTGACCGCCCAGCCCTACGTCAGCCTCGCCACCGGCGCCTCGGCCGTGACCTTCACCCTGATCGCCCTCGCCGCCCTGCGCTACGGCCGCGAGGTGAGGGAACTCCGGATCACCCCCCTCTGGTTCGCGGTCCTGTCGCTGGGGGTGGTGCTCGCCGGGAAGAACGGCCTGGGCCTGATCCTTCCGGTGAGCGTGCTGGTGGCCAACGTCCCCCAGTTGTGGATCGCCTGGCGGGAGGACAACCTGGCCGACCTGTCGCTGGGAACCTGGCTGCTTTCGGTCTCCGACGGCCTGGTCTGGGAAATGTACACCCTCATCCGGCACGACGTCCCGATCATGGTCTTCGGCCTGCTCCAGCTGACCACCAGCGGGCTGATCGTGGGCTTGAAGGTCGGGCGCAAAGCAACCCAGAAGGTACGCATGGAGAGATGAAGCCGGTCTCAACTTGGGTATCCTCCGGTGCATCCCGGCCCGTTGGAAGGCGGCCAGCCCTCGGGGCAGGGGCCGTCGCGGGATCACTCCATGAATGTACTATTCATCAAAGAATGGTTTCACCCCTTCATCCCGAAGGTTGTCGGTGCACATGGACCAGCCGAGCTTTTTGACCTTGGGCGATGCCTCATTTCATGCTTCATGCACCAAGAACACGGTCAAGTCCAGCCAGGACCGTTGCCCCCGCTGCCGGCCTGAGCCCATGATTATCTAATGGGACAACTCCCCCGCCACCTTCGCCGCCATCTCCACCCCCCGGGCCACCACCGACCGCAGGCGCCCGTCCTCCAGCATCAGCAGCCCCGCCACGGTGCAGCCCGCGGGGGTGGTGACGTCGTCCCGCAGGGACGCCGGGTGCCGGCCCGAGGCCAGCACCATCTCCGCCGCCCCCAGGGTGGCCCGGGCGGCCAGTTCCAGGGCCACCGCCCGGGGCAGGCCGCGCATCACCGCCCCCTCGGCCATGGACTCCAGCACCAGGTAGATGAAGGCTGGGCCGCTGGCGGACAGCCCCGTGCACGTGTCCATGTGCTTCTCCTCCAGCTCCAGCACCGTGCCCAGGGGCATGAACAGGTCCCTGGCCAGGGCCAGGTGCCGGTCCTCGGCCAGGGGGCCCCGGGCCAGGACCGTGACGCCTTTGCCGATGGCGCAGGGGGTGTTGGGCATGGCCCGGACCACCGGGCAGCCCGGGGCCTGGGAGGCCAGCCTGGCGGTGGTCAGCCCGGCGGCGATGGACACCACCAGGGGGTGGTGGTCCAGGGCCCCGGTCTCCCGCAGGCGGTGCATGAGGGCCTCCACGTCCTTGGGCTTGACGCACAGGACCACCGTCCCGGCTTCCTTGGCCGCCTCCACGTTGAGCTTGTGGACCAGCCCCAGCCCGTCGTCCTTGGGGGCGACCCCGTGCGGATGGGGACGGCGCACCCCCACCCGCAGGGTGTCCCGGGTGGCCAGCCCGCTCTTGAGCAGGCCACTGGCCAAGGCCCGGCCCATGGTCCCGAAGCCGAGGATGGCGATGGCGGGCAGGGCGGCGGCGGAATCCATGGTAGTCCTTGTCAAAATAACGCCTCGAAGGCGGAGAATCTTCCAATCTACCACGCCCGGCCGGGAATCCCGGCGTCCGGCCCGGGTCCCTAAACGCTTCCTCCCTGGCCGGGTCAAAGGAGTCTGCGTCCGCCCGGACCCTTGCTTTAACAATAATGTGACCTCCATCCGGAGTCCGGTTTGATAAAGTTGGTCTTGCCCGTGGGGCACCAGCCGCCCCCTTTCCCTGCGCCGAGTTTCTCGATTTCCATTGGCGCCCGTCCCTAGAATAGGAATAGAAATTCAATGGACGCAGACCTGACCGCCCCCCCCGCCCCTCTCGATGAGCCGTTCGAGCCCGTCCCGGCCAAGGCCGCTCCGGGGGCCTGGCGCCGGTGGCAGGTGGTGGTGCCGGTGGTCCTGGCGGCAGCCATTGCCGCCGCCCTGGTGCTCCGCTCCGTGGCCGCCGCCAAGGTCAAGCCCGCGCCGTCCGTGCGCCTGGTGCCGGTGGTGGTCGCCCCGGTGCGCTCCGCCGACCTGCCCGTCACCCTGACCGGGCTGGGCACGGTGGTGCCCACCGACTCGGTGACCGTGCGCACCCGGGTGGACGGCCAGCTCATGTCCGTGAACTTCCGCGAAGGCCAGATGGTGCACCAGGGCGACCTGCTCATGCAGGTGGATCCCCGCCCGTTCCAGGTGGCGCTGCTGCAGGCCGAAGGCCAGCTGGCCAAGGACCAGGCCGCCCTGAAGAACGCCCGGATGGACCTGGAGCGCTACAAGTCCCTGACCGATCAGGGCATCCTGCCCCAGCAGCAGTACGACACCCAGATCTCCACCGTGGACCAGGACGCTGCCGCCGTGAAGACCGACCAGGCCACCGTGGAGAACGCCAAGCTCAACCTCGTCTACAGCCGCATAACCGCCCCCCTGTCCGGGAAGGCGGGGCTGCGCATGGTGGACGCGGGCAACATGGTCCACGCCACCGACGCCAACGGCCTGGTGGTGATCACCCCGGTGTCCCCCATCGACGTGGTGTTCACCATCCCCGCCGACCAGATCCAGCCGGTCCTGGAGCACAGCAAGGGAGTCAAGCCCCTGCCGGTGGACGCCTTCGACCGGGACTTCACCCGCAAGCTGGCCACGGGCACCCTGCTGGCGGTGGACAACCAGGTGGACCCCACCACCGGCACCGTGCGCCTCAAGGCCCGCTTCGCCAACACCGACGGCGCCCTGTTCCCCAACCAGTTCGTCAACGCCCGCCTGCAGGTGGACACCCTCAAGGACGCCCTGGTGGTGCCCACCGCCGCCGTGCAGCGCAGCCCCAAGGGCAACTTCGTCTACGTGGTGAAGGCCGACAACACCGTGGACCTGCACCCGGTGGAGGTCCTGCTCACCGAGGGCGACACCATCGCCCTCAAGGGCGGCGCCGCCCCCGGGGAGAGCGTGGTGATCGACGGCCTGGACAAGCTGAGCCCCGGCGTCAAGGTGGCTCCCACCGCGGCCGTCCCCCAGCCGAAGATCTAGCAGGAGCGTTCCTTTGAATCCTTCCAGGCCGTTCATCCTCAGGCCCATCGCCACGTCCCTGCTGATGCTGGGGCTCATGCTGATCGGGCTGCTGGCCTTCAAGGAGCTGCCGGTGTCGGCCCTGCCCGAGGTGGACTACCCCACCATCGAGGTCATGACCTTCTATCCGGGCGCCAGCCCGGACGTGATGGCCACCGCCGTCACCGCCCCCCTGGAGCGGCAGTTCGGCCAGCTGCCGGGACTGAACCAGATGACCTCCTCCAGCTCCGACGGCAGCTCGGTCATCACCCTCCAGTTCGTGCTGGACCTGAACATCGACGTGGCCGAGCAGCAGGTGCAGGCGGCGGTGAACGCGGCCACCACCTACCTCCCGGCCGACCTGCCCAACCCGCCCATCTACAGCAAGACCAACCCGGCCGACGCGCCCATCCTGACCCTGGCCCTGACCTCCCGGACCCTGCCCCTGCCCAAGGTGGAGGATTTCGCCGACACCCGGCTGGCCCAGAAGATCTCCCAGCTGCCCGGGGTGGGCCTGGTGAGCATCAGCGGCGGCCAGAAGCCGGCGGTGCGGGTGCAGGTGAACCCCGCCGCCCTGTCCAGCTACGGCCTGACCCTGGAGGACGTGCGCTCGGCGGTGGGCGCCGCCAACGTCAACAGGCCAAGGGCACCTTCGACGGCCGGCTGCAGTCCTTCACCATCGGCGCCAACGACCAGCTGCTCACCAGCGCCGAGTACCGGCCCCTGGTCATCGCCTACAAGAACGGCAACCCCATCCGCCTCTCGGACGTGGCCACGGTGGTGGACGACACCGAGAACGTCAAGGAGGCCGCCTGGATGAACACCGACCCCGGCGGTGATCCTGAACATCCAGCGCCAGCCCGGGGCCAACATCATCGCCGTGGTGGACCGCATCAAGAACCTGCTGCCCCAGCTCCAGGCCTCGATGCCCGCCGGCGGTGCAGGCTGCAGATCCTCACCGACCGCACCACCACCATCCGCGCCTCGGTGGCGGACGTGGAGTTCGAGCTGATCCTCACCGTCGATCCTGGTGGTGGCGGTGATCTTCGTGTTCCTGCGCACCATCCCCGCCACCATCATCCCCAGCGTGGCGGTGCCCCTGTCCCTGGTGGGCACCTTCGGGGTGATGTACCTGCTGGGCTACAGCCTGAACAACCTCACCCTCATGGCCCTGACCATATCCACCGGCTTCGTGGTGGACGACGCCATCGTCATGATCGAGAACATCATGCGCTACATCGAGGAGGGCGTGGCGCCCCTGGAGGCGGCCCTCAGGGGCTCCGAGCAGATCGGCTTCACCATCGTCTCCCTGACGGTCTCGCTCATCGCCGTGCTGATCCCGCTGCTGTTCATGGGCGACATCGTCGGCCGGCTGTTCCGGGAGTTCGCCGTGACCCTGGCGGTGACCATCATCATGTCGGCCATGGTCTCCCTCACCCTGACCCCCATGATGTGCTCACGCCTGCTCCGGACCCAGCACGAGCACGAGAAGGGCCGGGTCTACCAGGCCTCCGAGCGCGATGTTCAAGGCCGTCATCGCCTTCTACGGCCGGACCCTGGACTGGGTGCTGCGCCACCAGCCCCTCGACCCTCCTGGTGGCCGTGGCCACCCTGGGCCTCACGGTGCTGCTCTACGTGTGGATCCCCAAGGGCTTCTTCCCGGTGCAGGACACCGGCGTGATCCTGGGCATCTCCGAGGCGCCCCAGTCCGCCTCCTTCAAGGCCATGGCCAAGGGCCAGCAGGCCCTGGCCGAGGTGATCCTCAAGGACCCGGCGGTGGCCAGCCTGAGCTCCTTCATCGGCGTGGACGGCACCAACACCACCCTCAACTCCGGGCGCATCCAGATCAACCTCAAGCCCCTGGAGGAGCGCAAGCTCAGCGCCAGCGCAGGTGATCCGCCGCCTGGGCCCGGAACTGGAGCAGGTGCCGGACATCAAGCTGTTCATGCAGCCGGTCCAGGACCTGACCGTGGAGGACCGGGTCAGCCGCACCCAGTACCAGTTCAGCATGGAGGACGCGGACCCCGAGGAGCTGGGCACCTGGGTGCCGCGCTTCGTGGCCAAGCTCCAGACCCTGCCGGAACTGCGGGACGTGGCCAGCGACCAGCAGAACTCCGGGCTGCAGACGCGCCTGGTGATCGACCGCGTCCACGGCCTCCCGCCTGGGCATCACCCCCCAGGTCCTGGACGACGCCCTCTACGACGCCTTCGGCCAGCGCCAGATCTCCACCATCTTCACGGACCTGAACCAGTACCGGGTGGTGCTGGAAGCGGACCCGAAGATGGCCACCGGGCCCCAGGCCCTGGACCAGATCTTCCTGCGCTCCGCCGCCGGCGGCTCGGTGCCCCTGAGCGCCCTCACCCGCATCGAGACCACCACCGCCCCCCTGGCCATCAACCACCAGGGCCAGTTCCCGGTGGCCACGGTCTCCTTCAACCTGGCGCCCCGGCGCCTCCATCGGCGACGCGGTGGACGCCATCGAGCGCGCCCAGCAGGAGATGCAGATCCCGCCCAGCATCCAGGCCGAGTTCAAGGGCACCGCCCAGGCCTTCCGCCTGTCCCTGGTGAACACCCCGTTCCTGATCCTGGCCGCCGTGGTGACCATGTACATCCTGCTGGGGGTCCTGTACGAGAGCTACATCCACCCGGTGACCATCCTGTCCACCCTGCCGTCCGCCGGGGTCGGGGCGCTGCTGTCCCTCATGCTGTTCCAGGTGGACTTCAGCGTCATCGCCCTGATCGGCATCATCCTGCTCATCGGCATCGTCAAGAAGAACGCCATCCTCATGATCGACTTCGCCATCGAGGCCGAGCGCAAGGAGAAGCTGGCGCCCCGGGACGCCATCTTCCAGGCCTGCCTGCTGCGCTTCCGGCCCATCATGATGACCACCATGGCCGCCCTGCTGGGGGCGGTGCCCCTGGCCTGCGGCACCGGGGTCGGCTCGGAGCTGCGCAGCCCCCTGGGCATCTCCATCATCGGCGGGCTGATCTTCAGCCAGGTGCTCACCCTCTACACCACCCCGGTGATCTACCTGGTACTTCGACCGCGCGGCCAAGCGCCTGTTCCCGGCCCGGGCCCGGGCCCAGGGCGGGCCCGAGGCCGGGCTTGAGCCGGCCGGAACCCCATGAGCCTGTCCACGCCCTTCATCCACCGGCCCATCGCCACCTCGCTGCTGACCATGGCGGTGGCCCTGGCGGGGATCCTGGCCTTCAAGTTCCTGCCCGTGTCGCCGCTGCCCCAGGTGGAGTTTCCCACCATCGCCGTGAGCGCTTCCCTGCCCGGGGCCAGCCCCGAGACCATGGCCTCCTCGGTGGCCACCCCCCTGGAGCGCCAGTTCGGGCGCATCGCCGGCATCACCGAGATGACCTCCACCAGCGCCCTGGGCGCCACCGGCATCACCCTGCAGTTCGACCTGAGCCGCAACATCGACGCCGCCGCCCGGGACGTGCAGGCGGCCATCAACGCCGCCCGCGGCCAGCTGCCCGCCAACCTGCCCGGGCAATCCGTACCTACCGCAAGATCAACCCGGCCGACGCCCCGGTCATGCTGTTCTGCGGTCACCTCGGACATCCTGCCCCGGGAGAAGATCTACGACATCGCCTCCAACATCCTGCAGCAGAAGCTGTCCCAGGTGCCGGGGGTGGGCCAGGTGTTCGTGTGGGGCGGGGCCCTGCCCGCCGTGCGGGTGGAGGTCAACCCCTCCATCCTGCAGGCCAAGGGCATCAGCCTGGAGGACGTGCGCACCACGCTGGCGGCCGCCAACGTGAACCAGCCCAAGGGCTCCCTCACCGACGACGGCACCACCTCGGCCATCAACACCACCGACCAGATCGCTCACGCCAAGGACTACGCCCCGCTGGTCATCACCTACAAGAAGGGCGCGGCCCTCCGGGTGGGGGACGTGGCGGACGTGCAGGACTCGGTGGAGGACCTGCGCAACGACGGCCTCGCCGACGGCAAGCCGGCCATCATGGTGGTGATCTTCCGCCAGCCGGGCGCCAACATCATCGAGACGGTGGACCGCGTCCGGGCGCTGCAGCCGCAGCTGGTGGCCTCCATCCCCCCGAGCATGAAGCTCACCGAGGTGATCGACTCCACCCGCACCATCCGCGCCTCGGTGCGGGACGTGGAGCGCACCCTGCTGCATCTCCATCCTCCTGGTGATCCTGGTGGTGTTCGTGTTCCTGCGCAACTGGCGCTCCACCCTCATCCCCAGCGTGGCCGTGCCGATCTCCCTGCTGGGCACCTTCGGGGTGATGTACCTCGCCGGCTACAGCATCGACAACCTGTCCCTCATGGCCCTCACCGTGGCCACCGGCTTCGTGGTGGACGACGCCATCGTGGTGGTGGAGAACATCAGCCGGCACATCGAGGCGGGCATGACGCCCATGCAGGCGGCCCTGCGCGGGGCCGAGGAGATCGGCTTCACCGTGCTCTCCATCAGCATCTCCCTGTGCGCCGTGTTCATCCCCATCCTGCTCATGGGCGGCATCGTCGGGCGGCTGTTCCGGGAGTTCGCGGTCACCCTCTCGGTGGCCATCCTCATGTCCATGGTCGTCTCCCTCACCACCACGCCCATGATGTGCTCCCGGCTGCTGCAGTCCCGCGACCAGGAGCGCCACGGGCGGGTGTTCCAGGCCACCGAGGGGGCGTTCCAGTGGCTGCTGGGGCGTTACCAGACCGCCCTGGAATGGGTGCTGCGCCACCAGTTCCCGGTGCTCCTGGTGGCCCTGGGCACCGTGGTCACCACCGTGGCCCTGTTCATCGTCGTGCCCAAGGGCTTCTTCCCCCAGCAGGACGGCGGGCGCATGAACGGCATGATCCAGGCGGACCAGGACACCTCCTTCCAGGCCATGCGCGGGCGCATGCGGGCCCTCTCGGACATCGTCCAGGGCGATCCCGGCGTGGAGCACGTCATGGCCCAGGTGGGCGGCGGCGGCATCACCAACACCGGGCGGGTGTTCCTGTCCCTCAAGCCCAAGGAGGACCGGAACGCCACCCCGGACCAGATCATCGCCCGGCTGCGGGGCAAGCTGGCCAGGGTGCCCGGCGCCAGCCTGTACCTGCAGCCCATCCAGGACATCCGCATCGGCGGGCGCCTGGGCAACGCCCAGTACCAGGTACACCCTCCAGGGGGACGACGCCAAGGAGCTGTTCCAGTGGGCGCCCCGGGTGCTGGAGAGGATGCGCGGCCTCAAGCAGCTGGTGGACGTGAACACCGACCAGCAGAACATGGGCCTGCAGGCCACCCTGGTGGTGGACCGGGCCACCGCCTCCCGCCTGGGCATCTCCGCCCAGCTCATCGACAAGACTCTGTACGACGCCTTCGGCCAGGCCCAGGTGTCCACCATGTACACCTCCCTCAACCAGTACCACGTGGTCATGGAGGTGGCGCCCCAGTACTGGCAGAACCCGGACTCCCTCAAGGACATCTACATCCATTCCAGCACCGGGGCCATGGTGCCCCTGTCCGCCTTCGCCCACTACCAGATGGAGAACGCGGCCCTGGCGGTGAACCACCAGGGGCAGCTGCCCTCGGTGACCCTCACCTTCAACCTGCCGGTGGGCGTGGCCCTGGGCGACGCAGTGAAGGCGATGGAGAAGGCCCAGGAGCAGATCCGCCTGCCGGCCTCCATCCGGGGCAGCTTCATGGGCACCGCCCAGGCCTTCCAGGCCTCCCTGGCCAACGAGCCTATCCTCATCGCCGCGGCCCTGGCGGCGGTGTACGTGGTGCTGGGGGTGCTGTACGAGAGCCTGATCCACCCCATCACCATCCTGTCCACCCTGCCTTCGGCCGGCGTGGGCGCCCTGCTGGCGCTGCTCGCCACCCGCACCGACCTGAGCGTGATCGCCCTCATCGGCATCATCCTGCTCATCGGCATCGTGAAGAAGAACGCCATCCTGATGATCGACTTCGCCCTGGAGGTGGAGCGGCGCGAGGGCACCACCCCGGAGCAGTCCATCTACCAGGCCTGCCTGCTGCGCTTCCGCCCCATCATGATGACCACCATGGCCGCCCTGCTGGGCGCCGTGCCCCTGGCCCTGGGCCGTGGCACCGGGTCCGAGCTGCGCCGGCCCCTGGGCATCGCCATCATCGGTGGGCTGGTGTTCAGCCAGGTCCTCACCCTGTTCACCACCCCGGTGATCTATCTGTACTTCGACCGGGTGGGGATCTGGTGGCGCAAGCGCAAGGACGCCCCCGAGCCGATCCCTGGAGTCCTGGAAACCTGATTGTTTCCAGTGCAGCAACCGGGTCTCCGCGGCCGGGTAGGCGGCCCCGCTGTTGTTGATGCTTGCATCCTCATTTTTATTGGTAATTTGAATTTTTTTGCAACTGCCTTCTGCCCATTGTGCCGGGCATCTCAATAGGCGATCCTGGAACGGTGGGATCGTGGGTCCCGATGGAGCGCAAGTGAGTTTTAAAAGACGTTGGGATCTTCTTAATACCGTTTTCCTGCTCGGCACGTTGGTTCTGGCCCTGGTCCTGGTGCCCCTGGAGTTCGCCCATTCCCTCCGGCACTGGAGCGAATGGGCGGTGTTCCTGGTGATGACCGGCTCCGTGGGCATGGCGGTGACCTGCGGCTACCACCGCCTGTACAGCCACCGGGCCTACCAGGCCCGCTGGCCGGTGCGCCTGGCCATGCTGTGCCTGGGCGCCGCCAGCTTCGAGAATTCCGCCCTGCAGTGGGTCAGCGACCACCGCATCCACCACCGCTGTGTGGACCAGGGCGAGGATCCCTACAGCATCCGCAAAGGCTTCTGGTACTCCCACTGGATCTGGGTCATGGAGGCCCGCACCCTGCCCATCTCCGGCGTGGCCGACCTGCAGAAGGACCCCCTGGTCATGTGGCAGCACCGCCATCCCCTGCTCATCGGCTTCTGCGCCGCGGCGCTGCTGCCGGTGACGGTGGGGCTGTGGACCCACAACCTGGCCGGGCACCTGGTCATCGGGCTGCTGCTGCGGGTGGTGGTGACCCACCACACCACCTTCCTGATCAACAGCGCCGCCCACAAGTTCGGCACCCAGCCTTACTCGGACGCCCATTCCGGACGGGACAACGGCCTGCTGGCCCCCTTCACCTACGGGGAGGGCTACCACAATTACCACCACACCTGGCAGTGGGATTACCGCAACGGGGTGAAGTGGTACCAGTGGGACCCCGCCAAGTGGGCGATCCGGTCCCTGGCCTGGGCCGGCCTGGCCAGAGGGCTGCGCACCGTGCCCAGGCCGGAGATCAGCCGGGCCCGCCTGGCCATGGAGGAGAAGGCCCTGCGTGCCCGGCTGGCCCAGGCGCCGCCCCAGCTGGCCGAGGCCCTGTGTGCCCGGCTGGCCGGCGCCAAGGCCCGCCTGGACCAGGCCCTGCGTGCCCTGCAGGAGCAGCGGGAAGCCTGGGACCGCCGCCGGGCCGAGCGCCGGGAGGCCTGGACCCAGCGCAAGGGCGAATGGCGGCAGGCCATGGCCCTGCGCCGGAAGGAACTGCGCCAGGCCTGGGGCGAGTGGAAAGCCGCCCGGCTGGAGGTGCGCCGGGTGGGGTACGCCTAGGCCGGAATGGGGTAGGATGAAAGCCCCGGGGGTACTTTAATGTTCCTTTCATGCCTGCTCTGCCTCTCTCTCGCCGGCCCGGTCCTGGCCCAGGCCCCCTTCCAGCCCCTGAACCTGGACACCAACACCGGGATCCTGGACCAGAACGGCGCCCGCCAGGGCTGGGTGGCCGCCACCAACCAGCGCATGGAGATCACCGGGAACACCCTGCGGGTGGGCCTGGAGGCGGGCGGCCTCACGGTGGTGGTGTTCGCCCGGGGGGTGGACAAGCCCCGCCAGGCCAAGCCCATCCTGCTGGGCAAGGGGGATTACCAGGGGCTCTTCAACGAGATCGTGGCCCAGCGCTTCAATCGCATCGTGGTGCGCAACCCGGACAGCAACAAGCAATGGGCCGCCCGCCTGGAGAAGGGCAAGGCGATCCTGGAGGATTAATCCGCCTGGCGACCCTTTCCACCCACGGCGGCCCTGGCCGGCCTGGGCGCCCGGGGCAGCACCAGCAGGTTTCCGCCCAGGCAGAGGGCCACCCCCACGGCCAGGGCAGGTTGCCAGCGCAGACCTTCGAACAGGGTGGAGAGCGCCAGCGCCACCAGCGGGACCGCCACCATGGTGTAGCCCGCGCGTCCGGCCCCGATCCGGCCGACGAGGGTGAGGTAGGCGCCGAAGGCCAGCACCGAGCCGAACACCGCCAGGAAGGCCAGGGAACCCAGGTAGCGCGGGGACGGGTCGAAGGCGAACGGCCGGCCCATGATCAGGCAGTAGAGCGTCACCAGGGCGGCGCCGTAGAGCATGCTGATGCCGTTGCTCTGCAGCACCGGCAGGCCCCGGCGCTGGTTGCGCTGGGAGATGAGGTGGCTGGCGCTGGCGCTCACGGTGCCCACCACGGCCAGGGCCAGGCCGCCCAGTTGCCCGGTGCCCAGGGCCCCGGTGCCGGGCAGGCTGATGCAGGCCACCCCGGTGACCCCCAGGGCCGCGCCGAACAGGGCCTTGGGCGCCAGGGGCGTGCCGAAGGCGGTGCGCGCGCCCACCAGGTTCAGGAGGACCGTGAGCGAGAAGATGGTCGCGGTGAGGCCCGAGGCGATGCGCTGCTCGGCCAGGTAGACGCAGACATAGTTCACCCCGAACAACAGGGCTCCCTGCAGGGCCAGCCAAGCGTGTTCCCGGAGGGTGAAGCGCAGGTTCAAGCGACGGACCAGGCACCAGCCCATGAGCAGCAGGGCGGCCAGCCAGAACCGGTAGGCCACCGACACCTCGGCCGGCACCACGCCATATTGGAAGGTGATGGCGATCCAGGTGGAACCCCAGATGAGGACCGAGGCGAGGTAGAGGGAAAAGTTGCTCATGGCGTTTCCGATCCGGACCAGGGGCGAGGCCAAGGCAGGACTCCCCGTGAACCAATCATACGAGCTATGAGCCGGAGCCTTGATCGACATCCGTCCATGATTGCCGCGGGACGTCTGGGGAATAACGGGTTCAGGCACTACCGAGCAGCAGGCCCGGAGCCATCTCCAATCAGCTCACCTTGCCCATCGGCCGGATGACCCGGTGGGGACGCGAATGGGCCAGGTCACAGGTGGCTTGGAGGTTCAACCAGAATTCTGGGGAAGTATTCAGTGCCTTGCTGAGAAGCCACGCGGTCTCCGGAGTGACGCCACGCTTGCCACGAACCAACTCGTTCACCCTCTGGGTCGGTACTCCGATATGGCTGGCCAATTGGACCTGGGTGATGCCGAGGGGGGTCAGGAATTCCTCGAGGAGGATTTCGCCAGGGTGGGTAGGGGAGCGATGCGATGGGATCATGGCCGGCCTGCTCTAGTGGTAGTCGGTGATCTGAACTTCGAAGGCGTCCGATCCTTGCCAGCGGAAGACAATACGCCATTGATCGTTTACACGTATGATGCCTGGAACAGCCGGACTATTCCCAGGGTGCTCAGGTTGTCTTTTCCCAGCCTGTCCTGCGGCGCCGGCACATTCGCAGGGGATGCGGCGAGCGCCTATCTGAGCAGGCCGTGCCCGGCCAGGAACGCCCGCACCTTCTCCCGGGGCAGTCCGGGCACGGTGTTGCCCTGGATCCCGGTCATGTCCCCGCCCGCCGCCAGGGCATTGAAGATGGCCTCTTCGGTGGCGTCCGCCACCGCGGTGAAGAACGGGTCCAGCCCGGCGTTGGGGAACTGCCGGACGGTGGTGACCGCATCCGGGTCGAACGCGCCCGGGTTGCCGGTGGCGAAGGCCAGGAACAGGTCCCCGGAGCCGTTGCCGCCCTTGCCGCCGGTGCGGGCGATGCCCACCGGGACCCGGCGGGCCAGGCGCTGGCACTGGAGGGCGTCCAGGGGCGCGTCGGTGGCGACCACCGCGATGATGGAGCCGGACTCCGGCCCGGCGCCGGCCGCCCCGCCCAGGGGCCGGGTGGTGGACGGCACCGGGTGGAACACCGGCCGGGGATGGTCCAGCAGGTCCTGGCCGATGGGCACCCCGCCGATGCGCAGTTCGGCGCGGGTGCCGTAGTTGGCCTGGACCAGCACCCCCACCGTGAAGGCGCCGTGGGGGCTGGCCACCCGCCGGGAACTGGTGCCGGTGCCCCCCTTGAACTGGTGGCAGACCATCCCGGTGCCGCCGCCCACCGACCCTTCCGGCACCGGCCCACCCCGGGCCGTGTCCAGGGCCTCCCACACGTGGGCCGGGCGAACGTGCTGGCCGTTGATGTCGTTGAGCCGGCCGTCGTAGGTCTCGCCCACCACCGGGTAGGCGTACCAGTAGTCCCGGTCGGCCGGGGCGTAGTGGCCGTTGCGCTCCAGCCACTGCCAGGCCGCGTCCCGCACCGTCCCCACGCTGCCGGTGCCGGTGATCAGCACCGGTGTCTCCAGGAAGCCCGACTCGCTGATCCAGTGGGTCCCGGTCAGGTCGCCGTTGCCGTTGAAGGCGCTCCATCCGGCGTGCACCGGATCGAAGGTCCGGCCCCGGGGCAGGATGGCCGTGACGCCCGTGCGCACCGGTCCCTGGCCCTGGACCAGGGGCCCGTCCCCGGACACGAGGGTGACCAGGCCCACCAGGACCCCCGGCACGTCGGTGATGGCGTTCAGGGACCCGGGCTCACCGGAGAAGGGCATCCCCCAGGCCCGGGCCCGCTGAGGTCTCCAGGCCGCCAGAGTCAGGGCCGGCAGGGCGGCGAGGACGTTCAGGCACAGCAGAGACGTGGCGAGCATGGGGTTTCCTTGGGCTATAGCCCATTATCTCCCTTGGCTGGTACGCAGCCAGCCTCCGCCCGCCCCGGGAAACCGGATGGCTGAGCCGGCGCCCGGCCGAGCCCCCTCCATTCCCAGGAACCCTGGCGGGGCTCGGCTCATCTCTGCCGGCGGAGCCCCGGAGGAAGCCATGCTCAGCAGCACCATGCAGAACGCCCTCAACGCCCAGATCAACAAGGAACAGTACTCGTCCCAGCTGTACCTGGCCATGAGCGCCCACCTGGACAACCGCAAGTTCAAGGGCTTCGCCCACTGGCTGCGCATCCAGTCGGAGGAGGAGACCGCCCACGCCCTCAAGCTGGTGGACTTCGTCCTGGAACGGTGCGGGACCCTGGACCTGCAACCGGTGGCCGCGCCCCCGGCGGCGTTCGACGGGGTGATCCAGCTGTTCGAGCAGGCCCTGGCCCACGAGAAGGACAACACCGCGGCCATCCACACCCTGTTCCAGACCGCCCGGGGCGAGAACGACTACGCCAGCGAGATCACCCTGCACTGGTACGTGGAGGAGCAGGTGCGCGAGGAGTTCGCCATCCTGGCCATCCTGGACCACCTGCGGGCGGTGGGGGACCAGGGCGGGGGCGTCTGGTACCTCGACCACCGCATGAGCAAGCGCCAGCGGGGCGAGCAGATGGATCCCGCCCACGCCTATTGACCGGCGGCGCCGTATCCTGGGGGCATGGAAGTCATCATCCTGCCCGACCCCGACCAGGCCGCCCTGCTGGCCGCCCGGATCATCGAGAGGGAACTGCGGGCCAAGCCAGACCTGGTGCTGGGTCTGGCCACCGGGCGCACCATGGAGCGGGTCTACGCCTGCCTGGCGCGCCTGCACCGGGAGCAGGGGCTGGACTTCTCCCGCTGCCGCACTTTCAACCTGGACGAGTACATCGGCATCTCCGCCGGGCACCCGGGTTCGTACCGCACCTACATGGAGGCCCACCTGTTCAGCCAGGTGAACCTGGCCCCCGGCAGCACCCACCTCCCGGACGGCATGGCCGCCGACTTCGCCCAGGAGAGCCGGCGCTACGAAGCCCGGATCGCCCAGTGCGGGGGCATCGGCCTGCAGCTGCTGGGCCTGGGCGCCGACGGCCACATCGGCTTCAACGAGCCCCTGTCGGCCCTGCTCTCCCGCACCCGGGAGAAGGCCCTCACCCCCGCCACCCGCCTGCAGAACGCCCCCATGTTCGGCGGCGACCCGGGCCAGGTGCCGCCCCGGGCCATCACCATGGGCGTGGGCACCATCCTGGACTCCCGCCGCTGCCTGCTCCTGGCCACCGGCGCGGCCAAGGCCGACGTCCTGGCCCGAGCGGTGGAGGGCCCCATCACCGCCATGGTCACCGCCTCGGCCCTGCAGCTGCACCCCAAGTGCCAGGTGGTGGTGGACGAGGCCGCCGCCGCCCGCCTGCAGGGGGTCGACTACTACCGGTGGATCTTCCAGAACGAGCCCGAGTGGGCCGGTTTCAGGTCTGCAGGTCCCCCTGGGGCAGCCACTTGAGGATCTGGTAGCCCTCCTCCTCCAGGGCCCGGGCGGCGGCCTCCGGGTCCTCGAAGCGGAACAGGGTGATGGAGTGGCCGCCGTGCCGGTCCGCGAACGCGTACATGTACTCGATGTTCAGGTTGCGCTTGCCGAAGGCGTCCACCAGGCGCAGCAGGGTGCCCGGGGTGTCGGGCATGGCCACGGCGACCACCTGGGCCAGGGAACAGGCGAAGCGGGCCGCCTTCAGGGCCGCGTGGGCCTCCTCCGGCTTGTCCACGACCATGCGCAGGATGCCGAAGTCCTTCACCTCGGCGATGGTGAAGAACTTGATGTTGACGGCGTGGTCCGCCAGCACCCGCAGCACGTTCTGCAGGTGGCCCGGCTTGTTTTCCAGGAACACGGAGAGCTGGGGGATGTTCACAAGGTCCTCCTGTCGATGACCCGCCTGGCCTTCCCGGCGCTGCGCTCGATGGCGTCGGGCTCCACCAGGGTGATCTTGGCGGAGATGCCCAGGACGGCGCGCATGCGCGCGGCGATGTGCTCCGAGAGGTCGGCCATGACCTTCAGCTCGTCCGAGAAGATCGCCTCGCCCACCTCCACCCGCACCTCCACGTCGTCCAGGGCCCCCTGGCGGTCCACCACGATCTGGTAGTGGGGCTCCACCCCCTCCACCTGCATGAGCACCGCCTCCACCTGGCTGGGGAAGACGTTGACCCCGCGGATGATGAGCATGTCGTCCGAGCGGCCGTAGACCTTGTCCATCTTGACCAAGGTCCGCCCGCACGGGCAGGTTTCCCGGAACAGCCGGGAGATGTCCCGGGACCGGTAGCGGATCACCGGGCAGCATTCCTTGGTGAGGGAGGTGTAGACCAGCTCCCCCTGGGACCCTTCGGGCAGCACCTCGCCCGTGTCCGGGTCGATGGTCTCCACCAGGAACTGGTCCTCGAACACGTGCAGCCCCCGCTTGGCGGAGCACTCGCAGGCCACCCCGGGCCCGATCACTTCCGAGAGCCCGTAGATGTCGAAGGCGTCGATGCCCATGCGCGTCTCGATCTCCTGGCGCATGCCTTCGGTCCAGGGCTCCGCCCCGAAGATCCCGGCCCGGAGCCGGGTCCTGCGGAAGTCGAACCCGGGCAGGCTGCGGGCCGCGTAGTCGGCCAGGTTGATGGCGTACGACGGAGTGCAGGCCAGCAGGGTGGTGCCGAAGTCCCGGATGATGGCGAGCTGGCGCTCGGAATTGCCGCCCGAGATGGGGATGACCGTGGCGCCGATCTTCTCGCCGCCATAGTGGGCCCCCAGCCCGCCGGTGAACAGGCCGTAGCCGTAGGCCACCTGCAGCACGTCCTCGGCGCCGCCCCCGGCGCTGGCGATGGTGCGGGCCATGAGCGTGGCCCACAGGTCCACGTCGCCGCGCGTGTAGCCCGCCACGGTGGCGTTGCCGGTGGTGCCCGAGGAGGCGTGGATGCGCACCACCTCCTTCAGGGGCACCGCGAACAGCCCGTAGGGCGCCTGGGCGCGCATCTCGTCCTTGGTGAGGAAGGGGATCCGGCGCAGGTCGTCCAGGCTGCGCACCTGCCCCGGTTCGAACCGGGCCGCCCGGAATTTCTTCCGGTAGAAGGCGTTGTTCTCGTACGCGTGGCCCACCGACCAGCGCAGGCGCTCCAGCTGGAGTTCCCGCCGGCGCGAGGGGTGCATGGATTCCTGGTCGGGGCTGAACATGGTTCCTCGCGAAGGGCGAACCAACGACTCACCCGTGGCCGTTACGGTAGCGTTGGACCGATTAATGGTTTGATCCTAGAAAAAATCCCACCCATGGGCCAGGAGAAAGGCCCGGTGCACCCGGTCGCCCAGCGCCGCAGTTGGCTAGATAAGTTGCATGGTCCCAGGGGTTGGCCCGGTCGCCGGTGCGCTCTGCCCCCGGGTCGCCATAAGGACTTGAAATCAGGATATTGGCCTGGGTTATGGCATCCGTGCGCACACCGGCCCGGCCGTTGCCCCGTGGCGGGCCCAAGGCTTTCCCTGCGCCGGCGGGTTGGCCGAGGCCGCCGGGCCTGCCGTCGAGGCGCCGCCGTGCTGGGCCGAGGTTGCCCAGTTGCTCCCCGGCAAGGCTTGGCCCTGGAAACCAGCCGCGGCCGTTCCGGCGCCGGCCTCCGTCTGGCGGTCGGCCCTCTGCAGCGTGGTCGCGCCCTTCTGGATGGTCGCGTTGCGTTCCTGGGCCAATGGCGTAGGCTGGCGGATTCTCAGCTCTCATCCTGGACAGAGCCGGCGAGGGCCAACGAAACCAAGCAAAGATCAGTCCAGGTCCGTGCGTTCATGCGGTGGGCTGGTGGGTCAGGCTCACCGCCTCCACCAGGTCCTGGATGGTCAGCAGGGGGAACCCGTGGCTCCGGGCGAACGCCGCCAGGGCCGCCCCGCGCATCATGGTCCCGTCCGGGTTCATGAGCTCGCACAGCACCGCCGCCGGGCCATAGCCCGCCATGCGCGCCAGGGCCACCGACCCTTCCGTGTGGCCCCGGCGGGACATCAGCCCTCCCGGATGGGCCGCCAGGGGGAACACGTGCCCGGGGCGGAGCAAGTCTCCAGGCGCCGCTTCCGGGCGGATGGCCGTGCGGATGGTCACCACCCGGTCGTGGGCCGAGACCCCCGTGGTGACCCCGTCCCTGGCCTCGATGGACACGGTGAACGCGGTCCCCTGGCGGTTGCTGTTGCGCGCCACCATGGGCGGCAGGTCCAGGCGCCGGGCGGTCTCCTGGTCGATGCACAGGCACACGATGCCGCTGCACTCCCGGATCATCAGGGCCATCAGCCGCTCGTCCAGCCTCGCCGCCGGGATGATCAGGTCCCCCTCGTTCTCCCGGTCCGGGTCGTCCACCAGCACCACCGCCCGCCCCTCCCGGAACGCAAGGATGCTTTCTTCCAGCCGCTGCACGCCCATGGCGCCTCCCCTCTCCCATCCGGACTGTGACCGTCGGCTCCGGACTTGGACCGGATCTGCTGACCCCGCGCTTGCGGGCGCTCGCGGGCTCGGCGGGCCTGAGGCCTCGCCCTACCGCCGGTGGGGACTTCCGCCCCGCCCCGAGTTCGTTCCCGCCGCGACCGCCGCGGCGATGTCAACACCCCATGCTACCGCCCCGGGCCGGGGCATTCCGGGCCGAGGGGCGGATTGTGACGCTTGCGACAACCCCGGGCGCCCAGCCGGTCCGACCTGTTTCCGGCACCGGCGGTTGACAGTTGTTGCAGTCTGACCAAAACTCGGCATCACCGAGGGCAGTCAGCCATGCCGCCAAACCAGGACGCCACGCCTGATCGGGTCTCCCCGGCCCAGCCGGATCTGCCCGCGCGGTTGTCCCTGACCGAAGGGCAGGACCGGGTGCAGGTGCCGGGGTCCGGGCCCCGCTGGCGCCAGTGGCTGGCGGTGGCCGGCCCGGCGCTGCTGGTGTCGGTGGGCTACATGGACCCGGGCAACTGGGCCACGGACCTGGCCGGGGGCAGCCGCTACGCCTACCGGCTGCTGTGGGTCCTGCTGGCGTCCAACCTCATGGCCATCCTGCTGCAGAGCCTGGCCGCGCGGCTGGGGCTGGTGCGCGGGCGGGACCTGGCCCAGGCGTCCCGGGAGACCTACCCGCCGCTCCTGAACCTGGCCCTCTACCTCCTGGCGGAAGTGGCCATCGCAGCCACCGACCTGGCGGAGGTGATCGGCTCCGCCATCGCCCTGAACCTGCTGTTCGGGCTGCCCCTGCTGGCCGGGGTGGTGCTCACCACCCTGGACGTGCTGCTGCTGCTCCTGCTCACCCGGTTCGGCATCCGCAAGCTGGAAGCGGTGATCCTGAGCCTGGTGGCCACCATCGGCGCCGCCTTCGTGGTGGAGCTGTTCCTGGCCAAGCCGGCGCTGGTGCCGATCCTGCACGGGTTCCTGCCCTCCCTGCCGGACGCCGACGCCCTGTACATCGCCATCGGCATCATCGGGGCCACGGTCATGCCCCACAACCTCTACCTGCATTCGGCCCTGGTGCAGACCCGGAACTACACCGCCGAGGGCGGGCTGCGCCAGGCGCTGCGCCTGAACAACCTGGATTCGGCCTTCGCCCTCAACCTGGCGTTCCTGGTCAACGTGGCCATCCTGGTGATGGCCGCGGCGGTGTTCTACCACCACGGGCACACGGACGTGGCCGAGATCCAGGACGCCCACCGCCTGCTGGAGCCCATCCTGGGCGCCTCCATCGCCCCCCTGGCGTTCGCGGTGGGGCTGCTGGCCGCCGGGCAGAGCTCCACCCTCACCGGCACCCTGGCCGGGCAGGTGGTCATGGAGGGGTTCCTGGACATCCGCATCCGCCCCTGGCTGCGCCGGATGATCACCCGCCTCCTGGCGGTCATCCCCGCCGCCGCCACCATCCTCTGGCTGGGCGACCAGGCCACCGGCAAGCTCCTGCTGCTGAGCCAGGTGGTCCTGTCCCTGCAGCTGCCCTTCGCCATGGTGCCCCTGATCCACTTCGTGTCCGACCGCTCCCGCATGGGCGCCTTCGCCATCGGTTCCTGGCTGAAAACCGCCGGCTGGGCCATCACCGCCTTCACCATCGCCCTGAACGCCGAGCTGGTGCTGGACACGGTCCGCGGCTGGTCCGCCGCCGGCGGGGCCCAGGGCCTCGCTGTCCGGCTGGCGCTCTGGCCCATCCTGGCCCTCGTCGCCCTGTTGCTGCTCTGGGTCGCCCTGGAGCCCTGGCTGGCCGGCGTCTACCTGCGGCGCGCCCGCGCCTCGGCCGAGATCCACGGCCAGCGGCCCCTCCCGGTGATCCCCGCACCGGTGCCCCGGCCTCCCGGGAAGGTCGCCCTGGCCCTGGACTTCTCCGGGACCGAAGGCCGCCTGATCGAAGCCGCACTGGCCTTCCTCGCCCCCGCCCGGCCCGCCCTGGTGCTCCTGCACGTGGTGGAGAGCACCTCGGCCCGCGCCTTCGGCCTCAAGGCCGCCGACCTGGAGATGGGCAGCGACCGGAACTGGATCGAAACCTACGCCGAAGCTCTGCGCGCCCACGGCTACCCCGTGGAGACCCGCCTGGGCGCAGGCGACCCGGCCCCGGAGCTGGCCCGCCTGTGCAACGAGGCCGGCGCCGACCTGGTCATCCTCGGCGGCCATGGCCACCGCGGCCTGTCCGACATGATCTACGGCACCACCGTCGAGGCCCTCCGCCACCGCACCCAGGCCAACGTCCTGGTGATCCCCGTGGCCAGGCCATCCTAGGAGCCTGTCCATGTATTATTCGGCCCCGCGCTGGTGGCAGCGGGCCCAGCCATCCTGCGTCACGCTCCTTGAAGGTATAACCTATACCTCCTTCGGAGCCTTCCTTGTCTGGCTTGGCCCGGTGCCACCAGCGCGGGGCCGAATAATACATGGACAGGCTCCTAGAGACAGGCGTCCGCTTCCTCCAGCTGGTCCTCGCTGAACACCCGGATCCCGGCCCGGGCCAGCAGCGCCGCGGCCACCCCGGTTCCGGGCTTGCGGGTGGAGGTGAAGGTGCCGTCCCCGATGACGCGGGTGCCGCAGGACGGACTGCCCTCCTTGAGCACGGCGACCCGGGCCCCGGCCACCAGGGCCCGCTCCAGGGCCAGCCGGGCCCCGGCCATGAACCAGGCCGTGAGGTCCTCGCCGTCCGCATCCAGCACCCTGGCCTGCCCGGCCAGCACCTCCGGGCCCTCCGCCCCGGCGCTGATCTCGGCGGCCGGGCGGGGTGCCGTCATGCCGGCCGCCATCTCCGGACAGAACGGCACCACCCGCCCCTCCGCCACCCAGCGCTCCAGCACCGGGTGCCCGCAGGCCCGGGCCCCGCCGTCATGGCGCACCGGCTCCCCCAGCAGGCATGCGCTCACCAGCACCGGCGTCAAGGGCTCAGCTCCTTGGTCATGAACACATTGTGCGGATCCGGCCCGTAGTCCGCGAACGGGCCGGCATAGCGGTAGCCGAAGCTCTCGTACAGCCGCCGCGCCGGCACGAAGGCCGCGAAGGAGCCCGTTTCCAGGCTCAGGCGCCGGTAGCCCCGGCGCACCGCCTCCGCCTCGATGTGCCGGAGGATGGCCCGCGCCACCCCCCGGCCCCGGTGGGCGAACGCCGTGTGCATGGACTTGACCTCCCCGTGCCCAGGGTCCAGTTCCTTGAGCGCCCCGCATCCCAGCAGCTCCCCGTCGGCCCAGGCCGTCCAGAAGGTGATCTCCGGGCAGCGCAGGCGGGACAGGTCCAGGGCATGGACACTGCCCGGCGGCGTGATGCTGTGCATGAGGCTCAGGTGCGCCTCCAGGAGGGCTCGGATCCCGGGCCCGGTCAGGTCGTCGAGGCGGATGTCCATGGTCAGGGAGTGGGTCTGGAAGCAGGTCGATTCTACGCCGGTGCTCCGCCGTGCCGAACCTTTACCTTCCCGAAGCCCCAGGCCCTCCAGACCTGCCGGAAGTCCGGCGCAGGCGCAGGATGGGGCCGGTGGCGGGGACCTTACTGGAAACTTATCTCCCGGGAGCTGGCGATGGAATACAGGAGCCGGCAATGGGGGCAGGTGACCTGCTTGTAGGTGGACCAGCCCCTCCGGCGCTCGAACACCCACGCATCCGGAGCCTTGACCCGGCCGCACCACGCACATTTACTGCAAAACGGCAGGCGTTCCATGGCCGCCCCCAAGCACGTCGGTTGCTGAAAGAATTGGCTTGAAAATGCCAAAAACAAGTGGCAAATAGCCTTAATTTTTAGGGCATTTTACCCACAAGCGGCACGCTTGGCGCCGTTTCGTGATGGATGATTCAAGCACGACCCTCGTATAGGGTTTTAAATCCTAGCAGGCGCTTGGTTTGGCCGTAAGGCAAGGCGAGCAGGTGCGTCCACTCGAGGGCGCGGACCCCGGGTCCGGAACGGTCGTCGCGCCGGCGCCAGGCCGGAGCGATCCGTGGGACAACCGCCTCCTGCCTTTAAACTGGACCCGTCCGGGAGGTGAGCCATGACCGGGGAGTCGCTGGAGGGCAGGGTCGCCATCGTCACCGGCGGCGGCCGCGGGTTGGGGCGGGCGATGGTGCTGGGGCTGGCCCGGGCGGGGGTCCCCGTGGTGGCCACCGCGGCGCGGGAGCGGCAGGAAGTGGAGGCGGTGGCGGCCGAGGCCGCGGCCCTCCAGGGCGCGGCGCCGGTCCTGCCGCTGTTGGCGGACGCCACCCGGGAAGCCGACTGCGACCGGACCGTGGACACCGCGCTCCAGCGCTTCGGCCGCCTGGACATCCTGGTGAACAACGCCGGCCGAGGGATGAAGTACGTCAGCCCGACGTTCATCACCGAACCCACCCGGTTCTGGGAGACCAGCTTCGAAGTCTGGCGCCTGGTGATGGAGACCAACGTCACCGGCCCCTTCCTGATGGCCCGGCGGGCGGTTCCGGTGATGGTGCGGGCCGGCTGGGGCCGGATCGTGAACATCTCCATGAACCGGGAAACCATGGCCCGGCGCGGGTTCTCGCCGTACGGCCCATCCAAGGCCGCCCTGGAATCGGCCACCATCATCTGGTCCCGGGACCTGGAGGGCTCCGGAGTGACCGTGAATGCCCTGCTGCCGGGCGGCGCGACCCGCACCGGCATGATCCCGGACGGAGTGCCTGAGCCGGTGCGTTCCGGCCTGTTGGACCCCGCCATCATCGTCCCGCCGCTGCTTTGGCTGGTCTCCCCGGAGGCGGACAGCGTCACCGGCCACCGCCTGGTCGCGGCCAAATGGGCACCCGGATTGCCCTCCCGCGAAGCCGCGGCCGCGGCCATGGAACCCGCCGGCTGGTCCTGGCCGGACCAGGCTTCGGCAGCTCGCGCCAAATCGTAGCATCCGGTCCCGGAACCGGCCCACAAAGGGATCCTTCCAGCCGCCGCCCCGATCCAGTAAGCTGTCGTCCGCTCGGCGTGCCACCGGGCCTGTACGGGTCCAGGCTGACGTTCGGCGCAGGGGAGGGAAGTCGCATGGCCGATGACAGATCGATTCTTGTGACCGGGGCAGCCGGTCAACTCGGGGGAGTCGGGCGAACCGTGGCCGGCCTGCTCCTCGAACGCGGGTTTCCGGTTCGCGCCATGGTCCGCCGCGAGGATGACCGGGCGGCAGCCTTGCGAGCCGCTGGCGCCGAAGTGGTGGCCGGAGATCTGCTCGAGCCGGCCGACGTCCATCGCGTCGTCAGCGGCTGCGGCCGGGTCTATTTCGGCATGTCCGTGTCCGCCGGGTACCTGGAGGCGACCGTGACCCTGGCGGCGGTCGCACGGGAAGTCGGGGTGGACGCGCTGGTCAACATGTCCCAGATGACGGTCTCCCAGATGAGCATCCAGAACACTACCCCGAGCCCTCAGCAGCGGCAGCACTGGCTCAGCGAGCAGGTACTCGCCTGGTCCGGCCTGCCTGTGGTCACCATCCGGCCGACGGTGTTCCTGGAGGGATTCTTCCTTCCGCTCACCAGTCCGAGCGTCCGGGACCGGAGCCGCATCGAACTGCCTTTCGGGCGGGGCAAGACCTCTCCAGTTGCCACAGCTGACGTTGCCCGGGTGATCGCTGCCGTCCTCGCCGACCCTGGGGCGCACCTGGGCCGGATATACGAACTTACCGGTCCGCGCTCGCAGGACATGCATGGGGTCGCCCAGGAGTACTCGGACGCTCTGAACCGCGAGATCACGTACTCTGACATCCCTCCCGACGATTGGGAGCTAGCGTTGAAAAGGGCCGGGCTGCCGGAGTACCCTGACTCGGCATCTGGTGACGATGGCCGAGTTGAACCGGGCCGGCCGGTATGACCGGATGGCGGATGGCGTGGAGCGGGTGACCGGCCAGCCGCCGATGAGCGTCCGGGAATTTGTATCGCGCCACGCCGATGCGTTCGGCGGTCGCCGATCCTGAACGGGTTCCCTGCCGAAGGTTGTGGGCAACCCTTGCCGCCGACCATCGCCGGGAAGCGCCTGATGGCCTGGCCCCTCCGAGGCTCGCCGTCCGGGGCCGCCACCCCGGCTCGACCGGCGCCCCGGTCCCCCCGTCCGGCTTCCAGCGCTCCCGCGAACCAGGGTACACTTGCCCTTCAGGCGCCGGGTCCCGTAGCTCAGTGGATAGAGCATCCGCCTCCTAAGCGGAAGGTCGCGCGTTCGAGTCGCGCCGGGACCACCAGGCTGGGGAAATCCGGTAGCGCGGTGGGACGGGCTTTGCTCTTGGCCGAAAGGAGCGAAGGCGAGAGGTCGGAACCGTCCCTGCGGAAATCCGGAAGGATTGGTGGGTCACGCCGGAGTCACGCCGATTTGAGGATGGGCTGGGAGAACCTGGCAAACGACAGGGAATGGAGGAACTGGAGAAGCTGGAGGATCTGGCGACCACTCTGGGGGTGATGGGGGTGTCGAGGTAGAGCCGACTGGACGGAACAGATCTCGAAATTCAAGGTTAGCCGTCAGTTCTAACAGGTGAGGATGACCCATCCCCGGAAAACCTGGCCAGTTGAGACGTCAGTTCAACGCCTTTAAGGGCATCCTGGAGGGGAGCCCAGCCAAGGAGGCCAGCGTGCCGAGAAAGGGTCATACCGAGGAGCAGATTGTCTTTGCTCTGAAGCAGGCGGAGAACGGGGTCAAGGTCGCGGACATCTGCCGGAAGTTGGGCATCACAGAGACCTCGTTCTACCGGTGGAAAAAGCTCTACGAGAACATGGGCGTCTCTGAGCTCAAGGAACTGCGCCAGCTCCGCGACGAGAATTCGCAGTTGAAGAAGCTGGTGGCGGACCTGAGCCTGGACAAGCACATCCTGCAGGAGATCCTCTCAAAAAAAGTCTGAAGGCCGCGGCCCGCCGCAAGCTATTCAACTGGATCCGCGAGCGGTACCGGTTGGGCGAGCGGCGGGCCTGCGGCCTGGCTTGCATCTCCCGGCAGTCGGCTCGCTACAGGTCCCAGAAGGATCCTCAAACCGCCCTCCGGATGCGGCTGAAGGAGCTGGCTGCCATCCGGGTCAGCTTCGGGTTCGAACGACTCACAATCCTGCTGCGCCGGGAGGGGTGGTTCGTGAACCGCAAACGGGTCTATCGGCTCTACAAGGAGGAGGGCTTGCAGGTGCGAACCAAGCAGCGGAAGAAGATCGCACGCCGCCGCCCGGTGGTCGTGGAGTTCCCGGCCGGTCCGAACCAGCGCTGGAGCATGGATTTCGTCCATGACCGCCTTGAGGACGGTCGGAAATTCCGGATCCTGACCGTGGTCGACCAGTTCACCAAGGAGTGCGTTGCCTTGCATGCCAAGCCTCGCCTGATGGGCTCGGACGTGGCGGAGGCCCTGGATCTGGCCATCCGCGAGCGCGGTAAGCCTGCGTCCATCACCGTGGACAATGGTTCCGAGTTCGCCGGTAAGGTCATGGACGTCTGGTCGGATCTCCACCAGGTGCAACTGGCCTTCATCCGTCCGGGGAAGCCAACGGAGAATGCCTTCATCGAGAGCTTCAATGGCCGGCTCAGGGCCGAGTGCTTGAACATCGAGCTGTTCCGAAGCATGGCGGAGGTCCATGGGAAGCTCGCGGCCTGGCGCCAGGACTTCAACCACAAGCGCCCGCACAGTTCCATCGGCTACCTGACGCCCCTGGAGTTCGCGCGCCGGCAGCCCCGCGGCCCTTCGCCCTCGCTGAGGGTGGGTCGGCCGGAAGCCGGCAGCGTCAAGGGAGAAAGCGCCCTTGACCCTGCCGGCCTTCGGCCGTTATTGCTCCGCCACGAGGGCGAAAGGCCTTCCGACGAGTCCCTTTCGTGTGAGGCTATACTGTGATTTCAACCCATGCTCCCGACGCCGACCAGATCGGTGCCGGGGCCCTAAAGAGGCCGAAAAGCTCACTCTACGGCTGGCTCGAAAATGGGGAAGGGCTCACTATTCACTTGGTTATCAGATTTGGGGAAAGGCCAGCTCAAGGACGTCATCCGGATATATAAAGGATGAAAGTGCATAGGACATAGAGCAGGTGGAACTGGAGGAACCGGTGACTTCCAAGGCAGAATTTTGGCTGGTGGGATGAGTGGGATCCAACATTCGCGGGTTCAGGGACATCCCTATTTTGCCTTGGAGAACACGTCCCAGATGAAGTGGTCGCCGATGCCGAAGTGGGCGGCGTTGACCTGCTGGGCGCCGAGCCTGGGCAGGCCGTACATGGCTTCCAGGGTGCGCAGCAGGTTGACGTGGGTAATGCCCTTGCCCTCCGTGTAGTCGCCAGGATTCACGTGGGCTCCGGCGAAGAGGGTGGGAATGCGGTTCTCGGCCACCCTCAGGGCACGGGTCGTTTCATACGACGGGTTCGGCCCCAGGCTGTTCGGGCCCAGGGCCGGGTTGGTGGGGCCCACGTAGCCGGTGCTGTCGGTGTTCTCGTCAAAGGTGACGATGAGCAGGCTGTTGTGTTGCTTGGCCCACTGGTAGTAGGGGTCCAGGTGCTCCCGGAGCCAGGTGTCCCCACGGTGGATCCAGCCGTTGTCGTCCGGGATGACGATATCTTTATCCTTATCCCCATGCATGTCGTTCATCAGGTTGGGGATGACCATGGCGACGGTGGGCAGTTCATCGAACTGCTCGGGCCGGGTGGGGAAGGCTGTGAAGGGCAGGTTGACCAGCCGGTCCCGGCCGTCCCGCTGGAGATCCAGGAAGCTTACGTAAGGCACGTGTTTGCGGGCGTAGTGCCCGTCCCTCTCGACCAGGCTGCCGGCTCCTGGAAGGTCCTCGGCGTAGCCCCTGAAGGATCGGTCCTCCTTGGGGTGGAGGCCGAAAAGCTGGCCACCCAGGCTGGGTCTATCGATGGAACCAGGAGGAATCTCGTCGAAATAGCCGACGTCCTGGTTGCTGCCGGAGAGCAGCCAGAAATAGTTGCCTTCGCTGAAGTGCTCCTCGCCGTACATGCGGGTGAAGTTGGCCCCTTCCGCCCGGAGCACTTGGTTGATGTAGGGCGCCGCTGGGTTGTCGATAATTTGGTCGTAGTCCTTGTTCTCCTCCACCACGATCACCACATGCCGGTACACCGGCCAATCCCTGGGCCAGCTCGCCGGCTCCCCGGCCCGGGACGGGACTCCGGTCCAGGCGCCGCCCAGGATGGTGGCAAGGGTGAAGACGGCAAGGGACCGCATGTCGACCTCCTCAGCAGGGATTGTGCCGTGCTATCGATCTGACGACCGAAAACATGGGATAAAACATTTAAATTATCAATACCAATGCCGATGAATTCCTGAAAACAAACAGACCGGCTCTTGGCGCAGGCCTTTCAGGCTTCGACGCACCCGGCGGGGCAGGCGATTCGATAGGAGAGCCACTTCAGCAGATTGCCGACGCCCAAATAGGCCTCTCGCCGCGGAACCTGCTCGCCAGCTCGCTGAGGAGCACCGAGGAGCGAACGTGGCGGCATCTGGACTTCTTTCAGCACGCAGCCTGCCTGACGGCCCGGGTACCGCGCTGCGATTGTGACGAGCATGGCATCAAGACCGTCGATGTGCCCTGGGCGCGGAAGGGGTCTGGTTTCACATCGATGTTCGAGGCGTTGCTCAGGACCCTCGTCCGCGAGATGGGTTACCCACCTGAAACAGTGAAGAGCCGCGTACCGATCACTTCGTGGCCGCACCGACAAGGCACTCACCCGGCGCCTCGAACCCACCAGACGATTCGAAACTGCGCATTGAGCCTTGCACTTCGTTCCATACGGACTCGCGTTCTTGAGGGGGCAGGTGAGCCATCATGGCATTGAATGCACCGAAGGCTTCCCGGGCGACCTGCACGTACTCGGCAGAACTGGCCATTCTCAGGGGCACCGGCACGGAGCGAACCTCGGGGTCGGCAAATCCGGCTTGACGGAAGACGCCTTCGAGCACCCCGGAAGCGCCAAGGCAAAAAGGGCCGGGTTGCCCCGGAACGGGAGGTGGGAGTTGCGTGCGCCGGCGGATGATGGAAGCGGGCATAGCACCCCAACTGTTTCGATCGGGCGTGGAAAAGACAACGACGGCAACCCGACCGCCCGGTCTCAGAGCACGGCGCCACTCGCGTAGCGCTGTCACAGGGTGCGGCATATACATCAGACCAAGCCGACACAGCACCGCGTCAAAGGAAGCATCAGGGAGATCTAGGAGGGTGACCAAGTAAAGGTCCGGGTCCCTCCATTTCGCCCCGGTTCATCGGTCTCTGAACGCGTTCGCGTTCAGGGACCGATGGGTGCTAACGAAGGAACCGCGACGGCCATGTTCCACCCCCGGGCAAAAGTTTTTGAGTGACCGGGTTAACGATTGGATGGGTTTGTACCGATAAGTAGGTATGACCAAACGATTCCGCCCCTGGGACCCGAAACAGAAGTGGCTGCTGCCGCCTGAAATCACCGAGTTCATTCCGGAAGGGCACCCGGCGCACTTCGTGCGGGACCTGGTGGTTGAGCAGCTGGACCTGTCGCAAATTCTTGACAGCTATGATGAGGAGCGGGGCTACCCGCCGTTCCATCCGGCCATGATGGTGGCCCTGTTGCTTTATGCCTACACCCAGGGGGTGTTCTCCTCCCGGAAGATCGCCAGGGCCTGCATCGAGCGGATGGACTTCGCGGCGGTGACCGGATTTCAGAAGCCGGATTTCCGGACCATCGGCCTTTTCCGCCGCCGGCACCTGGGAGCGCTGGCCGGTTTGTTCCAGCAGGTTCTGGTTCTCTGCCGCCGGGCGGGGCTGGTGGCCCTGGGACACGTGGCCTTGGATGGCACCAAGGTCAAGGCCAACGCCAACAAGCACAAGGCCATGAGTTACGACCGGATGGAGAAGGCGGAAGGGGAATTCGCCGAGACGGTGAAGGGCTGGTTGGACCAGGCGGAGATCACGGATCTGGGCGAGGATTTCCGGCTCCGGAACCGCCAGGGAGACGAGCTTCCAGCTTGGGTGGCCAATAAGGCGGAACGGATGCGGAAGATCAGGGAAGCCAAGGCGGCCCTGGAGCAGGAGGCCGCGGAGAAGGCCAAGGAAAAGCAGAAAGACGATGATGAGGACCCACCGGACCCGCCCAAGGTGGACCCCAAGGCCCAGCGCAATTTCACCGATCCGGAGAGCCGGATCATGCCCACCAAGGATGGTTTCGAGCAGTGCTACAACGCCCAGGCGGCGGTGGACGCCGAGGCCCAGGTGATCGTGGCCTGTGATGTAGTGGCCACCAACGCGGACTGCCCGCAACTGCTGCCCATGATCGATCGGGTGAAAGCCAATCTCGGCCGCAAGCCAAGGGTCTGTTCGGCGGATGCGGGGTTCTGCTCGGAAGCGAACCTGGAAGGCTTGGAGGCCCGGAACATCCAAGCCTATATCGCCACCGGCCGCCAGCAGCATGGCAGCAAAGCTGCAACCCACGCCAAGAACGGCAAGCCGGGTAGCCTCGTGGCCCAGATGCGGGAGAAACTGAAGCGTGGTGGCTGGCGGAGTCCCTACCGGCTTCGAAAGCAAGTCGTGGAGCCGGTGTTCGGCCAGGTCAAACAGGCCATGGGCTTCCGGCAGTTCCTACTCAGGGGGCTAGCCAAGGTCAGGGCTGAATGGAGCCTGGTCTGCACCGCCCATAACCTCCTGAAGATGGCCAGAGCTTCGGCCTGAGGGGTAAAAATCCAAGAAATAGGTCCAGGAAGCCTATGAAACGCTCTGCGGGGTCGATACCCCGGAGGTGAAACATAGCCGACGATTACCTTTCGGCGAAACTATCCGCTCTGTTGGATCGCGACCAGCGATCCAACAGAGCGAACCAGGGCGAAATGGAGGGACCCGGACCTTTACTTGGTCGGGCTCCTAGTTTCTCGCCGTCCATGGCGCGGGTCTCAATCTGTTTGAGCCCACGTTCACGGGCGACCTGGAGCGCAAGCTCGACAATCCCTTCCGCGATGTCAGTCGCCAGCACGTAACCGCTGGGGCCAACTCGTTCGGCGGCACTGACCGCCGGTTCACCTGCCCCCGCCGCGACGTCTAGAATGCGCTGACCTGGCTGAATCCCGGCCAGGTCAAGCATCTGGCGGGTAACTTCGCCATACCAACGATCCAGAGTGGGATTCCAGCGCCGCCATGCTGCGCCGTCCTTGTTCCATTGCTCTCGCTGCGCGATCTTGTACTTCGCTGCATCGAATGAGAGTTGCTGTTGGACCATGCAAGTCCTCCTCTCGGTTACCCAATGAGTTTCTTGCATACTTCGCTACGGTTCAGAAGGGAAACCAGCCAAGGAGCCGTTATTGGCGGCCAACCGGTTTAGGGCCTCCATAACCGCCAAAGCAATCCCCGAAGCAGGAAGAGGGAACAGCGGCATGGAGGCCCCATTGCGAAGGACCGGGCTGGACAACCTCATTCGGCGGTGGTCGGATCTATCACGGTGGAGACCTTCAAGACAGAGTTGGCCGGGAAGCCGCCTTGCTTGGCGTGTTCGCGCACGGTCCTCTCGTCCGGTGCCTGGTAAATGCAGTAGACCTTATCGTCCGTCACGTAGCTCTGGATCCACTGGATCTTCGGGCCCATTTCGTTAAGGACACTGCATGATTTCTGGGCGATCTCCTTGAGCTCCTGGGCGGTCAGTTTTCCTGCGCCAGGGACTTCACGTTCGATGACAAATTTAGGCATGGAGACCCTTTCGTGGTTGTTGGATATCTAGGTTAATCGGAAACCAGGACTCAATCTCATTATTTTATTTACAATTTGTTTGATATTTTCAAATTTTGAGTATTTACCTTCCCCAAAATTTGATCTGACAACAGGTTGGCAAGCTGCCTGGTATTAACCGGCGCCTACCCACCCGAAACAGCGAGGAACCGTTCTTTCCATCCTGCTAGGGGATGGATCAGGCAGGCGTTTCCTCAATTCGCAGGCGATTTGAAGATCACGCCGGAGTCACGCCGACTTCAGAATCTTGGGGGCCCCCCAGGAGAAGGCCCGGCAAATCTTCCAGACCCAGAGAGACCAACGTGCTGCGTTTCCTCGATCCAGGCATCCAGGGTACTGGCGCGGTGTTTGGACGAGGATCCCGTCCCGAATGGTTTCCGGGTAATCGGCGATATTGCCCGTGACTAGCAAGGCTCCCTCCTGCTTGGCCAGGGCCAGGAAAACGAGATCATCCGCATCGGGCCCCGGGAGGGGCCATTGACCCGGGTCCACCTGGCGGAGGGTTCCGCACTCCAGCAGTGCGGGCAGCCAGACCGGTGGGAACAAATACTTCTTGAAGCGAGGCCTGGCCAGGACCTCGAAATACTCCTCAATGACCGTCGGGCAGGCGAACAGAAGCAACTCGCCATCCAGCACCAGCTCGACGATCTGGTGTGAGGGGCCCGCCAACTGGATCCCGGCGGAAATGATGATGTTGGTGTCAAGGACGATGGCCCGGTTGATCATTTTGCCTTCCGGGCCGCCCTGGCTTTGCGAACTTCCCTGACCTCATCGGAGATCTCGTCCATGGTCATATCGGCAAGCCCGGTTGCTTTGGCGGAAATCTGCGACTGCAGCAGCATGCTCTTGGCGAAGGCACGGGACAGGAGGCTGGCCTGATACTGCTCGAAACCCTGTTGGACGGGAACCAGGAAGAATGACGTTTTCGACCCTTCTACGAGGGTGAGATCCATATGGCCTTCCAGAATGGATGCCCCTTTGGTCTGTAGGTCGCGAAGCGGAATGGTACGCATGAGGCGCCCCCCTCTGGTCCTAGCATAGGCAAGAGTAAGCTTTTGTCGACATTTTGTTGACATCGAGTTTGGTCTTTAGTGCCCTAATTGGCTTCGCCAAAGCGGAAGGTCGCGCGTTCGAGTCGCGCCGGGACCACCAGATTGGAGAATGAAAGGTCGCATAGCGGGCGTTGCACGGGGAATCTGCGACGAGTTGAGCGTGATCCCTTCCTTGTCTCTGATGCTTTCGTGGATTCCGATGAATGCGAATGTCGGTGCCGTCCTCAAGGGGCTGGTGGAACCTCTTTGGAACGCGGGCGGCTGGGCCGGGTCGGTCAATTTCAACGACGGTGTCTGGTCGGCGCAAAGAGAGTGAATAACTGCCCGGGTGGACCTGGAGGACCTGGAGCACCTTTGGGGCAGATAGAGCCAACGATCCGCGATCTCATTCTGGGAGAACAGGATCGCCAGACTTTCCTGCCTTCCGTACCTGGTCGTGACCCGAGTCGCATCGGATCCTCCCCCAGAGCGGTAGGCTGGAAGCATTCCTTGGAGATGCAATGGGTTCGGCCAAGGTGCGGAAAGCGCTCGCCTGGAGCCTGGTCGCCTGCAGCCTGCCGCTGGCGGCGCTGGGGTATGTCCGGCACCAGAGGCAGGCGGACGCCGGGGTGGCCAGTCAGGGGCCCGGTCCTGAACCCGGCCGGACGCTCATGACTTTGGCTATCCAGACGGCGATCCGGCGGCACGCTGCCGGGCCGGGTGCCGTGGATGGCCCGGAACTGGGGGAGCCGGCGGTGGACCAGCTGGATGGGGTTACCTGCTGGCGGTTCCCGTTCCTCTACTGGGCCGATACCGGTTCCGGCCGCATCTCCCTGCACCGGGGCTGTGTCTGGGTCAAGGACGGCCATGTCCTGCGTGCACGGTGGGACTGAAAACACGTCCTGCGTTCCCTCCATTGCACAGCGCTCTCCGCACGCTTTAAGAAGGTGGTGTCCGAAGGAATTCCGGTGCAGTGAAATGCGCAGGTTCAAGTATTCAACCATTGAAAATACCATAAGTATTTAAATTAAATTGATAGTATGAAAATTTAAATTATATTTTGAGTAATCTCATCCAGCCTGAATGGAAGGATGGTTCGATGATATCTGTATTGGTCATGGCAATTTTCGTGAGCCTTTATCTGCTGACCCCGGCCGCACCGGCGGAATGGCCTGAGGATTAAGGGCTTTGGTCTGGGAACGGGTTCGGCTCAGCGCCCCAGGCAACGCCATGTCCGGGTCAAACCCTTGTGGAGCCTGATTCGAACGTGGGAATTGCAACGATGGTCCTGTCACCTCAAACGGGAGGGACAGTGTCAGTTTCAGTAAAAATGAGAGTAAAAAAATTTATAAACATTAAATTTATTCTAATTAGATAATTGAAAAATTCTACATCTAACGCCAACTTGACAGCATTTTAAGCCTCGATTTGATTGTTACTTTTGACATGGTTTCAGGATAGGGGTAGCCTCTGGTCGATCCAGTAGAATCGCTGATTTTAACCACCTTTCCTTTAGGTCTCATCTGCCCTATCTCCCTCTACAGCCCGCCGGCATCCAGCCATTCTTTGATTCTTCCATGCCACCGCCATTCATTCGGTATTTCCCTGAAAGGAGGGAACGCTATGATGCGCTTTGCCTCGAAGCTGTACAACTGGGTGGCCCTCATGATCGTGGTGGGCGCCCTGGTGGGGTATTTCTTCCCCGCCACTGGCGCGGCGATGCAACCGGTTGCGGACGGTTTCATCAACCTCATCAAGATGCTCATCCCCCCGGTGATCCTCTGCACGGTGGTTTCCGGTATCGCCGGCGCCGGAAGCATCAAGAAAGCCGGAAGGGTCGGTGGCAAAGCCATTGTCTATTTCGAGATCGTCAGCACTTTCGCGCTGATCATCGGCCTTGCGATGGCCAATTTCTTCGGTCCGGGGCGGAGCTTCCTTGCTGACCCCGCCAAGCTGGATCCTAAGCTGGTGGCCGGCTACGTGACCCAGGCGCAGCACATGACCGTGACGGACCACCTCCTGAAGATGATCCCCAAGACTTTCTTCAGCGCGTTCACCGAAGGGGAAATTCTGCAGGTGCTGGTGGTCTCGGTACTGCTGGGCTTCGCCCTGGCCAGGCTCACCGACACCTACAAGGTCCCGCTCCTGGCCTTCCTGGAGAACGTCACCAAACTGCTGTTCGGGGTCATGCGCCTGATCCTGTACACCGCGCCGCTGGGCGCCGGCGCTGCCATCGCCTTCACCATCGGCAAGTTCGGCCTGCGCACGCTGCTGCCGCTGGGTGCGCTGATCCTGCTCTTCTACGCCACCTGCGCGGTGTTCGTCCTGGTGGTGCTGGGCACCATCGCCCGCATCGCCGGGTTCAATATCCTGCGCCTGCTCAGCTACATCAGGAGCGAACTGCTGCTGGTGCTGGCCACCAGTTCCTCGGAATCGGCCCTCATTCCGCTGATGGAAAAGCTGGAGCGACTGGGGCTGTCCCGGTCGGTGGTGGGCCTGGTGGTGCCGACCGGCTATTCGTTCAACCTTGACGGCACCAACATCTACATGACCCTGGCGTCACTCTTCATCGCCCAGGCCCTGGGCATCCACCTTACCTTTACGCAGCAGATGGCCATCCTTATCGTGGCCATGATCACCAGCAAGGGTGCCACCGGGGTGACCGGCTCCGGCTTCATCACCCTGGCCGCCACCCTTGCGGTTGTGCCCGGCATCCCGGTTGCCGGCATGGCCCTGATCCTGGGGATCGACAAATTCATGTCCGAGGCTCGGGCCATCACCAACCACATCGGCAACTGCACCGCCGCCGTGGTGATGGCCAGTTGGGAGAAGGAACTGGACTGGGCCAAGTTCCGGGAGGGCCTGAAGAACGGCCCGCAGACGACCATCTAGCAACAAGCCAGCACGTGCTCTGCATGGGTTGGGTCTTCGCGTTCCGTCAGGAATGCGACGATCTCGCCACATCCTGGAGAACGGCCTTGGCTTCCCCGTTTTGGGAATGGCCCTTGGCGACCGATAATGAGGGAAAGCCACCGGAACTTTCGCGGTCGGGGACGCTTTACGGTGCGGTAACCCCATCCTCGGGGCTTGCGCGCCGCGGATCCAGGGAGTGATGAACATGAAAATCGGGAAGCTTGCAACGCTTGTCCTCCCCCTCCTGGTCCTCGCCTGCCACAACGGTTCCGGCGACGGGGGGGACGGGTTCCCGCCCGTCGGCACGGCGAACGTTCCCTGGGTTGACGGTGCCTGGACGCAACCGGTCCCGGACTGGGGGTCGACCACCCGCCTCGCCATCCCCTATCCACTGGGAAATATCAGCCTGGCGGATCTGGGCGCCTTCGGCTCCCACCAGGGGGGGCACCCCGAAGGGCTGGACCACGTCTGGCTCTACAACACGGCCAGCGACCAGGTGCAGAGCTGGGGGGACGGCACCGTGGCGCGGGTCGACGTGTCCAGCGACCAGACGATGATCACCATCGATTATGGAGATGGTCTTCAAGGCAAGCACATGTCGGTCCAGCAGGCGTATGTGACCGCGGGTCAGAACGTGAGCGCCGGAGAGGTGGTCGCCCTTGGGATCCCGGGCACCCTCAACAACGAGTTCCAGGTGATGGACGAGCACCGGGGCGATGGCATCCTGACGGATGTCAACGGATACTCGTACGTTTCCCCCTTCGACTACCTGCAGCCCAGCCAACAGGCGGAGCTGGCGGCTCTCTACCAGGCGCAGGTGGTTGCGCCCATCTTCACCCTCGGGCAGTCGGCCCGTGCGGGCAATCCCTGGGAGCCCTTGCTCACCAACAGGACCCTGATCCACCACGAGAACCGGGGAACCATCATCGGCGAATGGGTGCTGGGCAACCGGTCATGGGGCACTCCCGATCCGCTCTATTTCGACATCCTGACCGTCAATGCCGTGGCCAACGTTTACGGCCAGTTCTCGGTGTTCAGCGCCACGGACTACAACCTGGCCTCCCCGGCGTCCAAGGGGATCCTGGGGGGGACGTTCTCGCTGGCGGCCGCGGGGCAGGTCACGTTCACCTACAGCGGGTCGGCTGCGCCGAACTGGTACGGGTTGTACAGCATCGATGAGAGCGGGGGCCGGGCCACCCTGACGCTTGAATGGAGTTCCCAGGGGTTTCCCGCGGCGATCTCCTCCGGCGCGGCGCTCTATTACGAACGCGCGCCCATCTATGTGGGGCGGGACGCGGAGCTGCTTGGGGTGCTGCCCTAGGGCGCGGAGCTCACGGGGCTCCAGCTCCACTGCGCGCGGTTGCCGGGTGCCGTCAATCCGAGGACCCGGAACTCCGGAATGCGTCTGGATCTTGAAATTTCCGATGTTTTCATGATTATGAATCGGTTACTTCCTTGGGAGAGCCCACACGGAGGTGGAATGTCTGGGGTCGAGTCTCAAGCAGGGGGCGAGCACCCGTCGCCCAGGTCGCTGCCCAAGTCCCGCAGATGGATGCTTTGGACCGGGCTGCTGGCGGTCCTGGCCCTTGCCGCGTACTTCATCTTCCGTGCCCATGGCGCCAGGTCGGCCGCCGCCGGGCGGGGCCGGGTGCTCGGGCCCGTCACCGCCAGTGTCGAGACGGCCGTGAAGGGCGATATCGGCATTTACCTCAATGCCATCGGCACGGTCACCCCGGTCTACACAGCTTCCATCACCGCCCAGGCCAACGGGGTCCTGACGGCTGTGAATTACACCGAAGGCCAGGTCGTGCACAAGGGGGATGCGCTGATCGACATCGACCCGAGACTCTACCAGGCGCAACTGCTCGCGGTGGAGGGCGCCCTGGAGCGCGACCGCAATGTCCTGGCCCAGGCCCAGATGGACCTGGAGCGCTATCGTGCGGCGTGGGCGAGGAACGGAATCAGCAAGCAGCTGCTGGACGACCAGGAGAAGCTGGTGCTCCAGGCCCAAGGCACGGTGAAGAACGACCAGGGCACCGTGGATTATGACAAGGTCCAGCTCTCCTACTGTCACATCACCGCTCCGATCACCGGCCGGATCGGTCTCCGCCTGGTGGATCCCGGCAACGTGATGCAGGCGAACGGGACGACCGTGCTGGCCGTCATCACCCAGGAGCAGCCCATCACCGTGGTGTTCACCCTCGCGGAGGACAACCTGGGCCAGGTGCAGGCCCGGATGCGCAAGGTGGGCACGCTGGCGGTCGAGGCCTGGGACCGCGCCCAGGGCACCCGGCTGTCCTCGGGCAGACTGCAGAGCATCGACAACCAGATCGACACCACCACGGGAACGGTCAAGCTGCGCGCCCTCTTCGCCAACAAGGATGGCGCTCTGTTTCCGAACCAGTTCGTCAACACCCGGCTGCTGGTGGACACGGTCAGCGGCGCCACCCTGGTTCCCAGCGGTGCCGTGCAACACAATGGGCCGGTCGCGTTCGTCTATGTGATCGCCAACGGGACCGCGGCCGTCCGCACGGTCCAGCCGGGGGTCACCGACGGCGGCAAGACCGCAGTCCAGGGCATCGACCCGGGCGAGGTCGTGGCGACCAGCAGCTTCGAAAAGCTGCAGGCGGGCAGCAAGGTCATCGAGTCCAAACCCGCGCCTCCGGCCCAACCGGCGGCAGGCGGTTCCCCGTGAGCCCCTCCGGGCCTTTCATCCGCCGCCCGGTCGCGACCTCGCTGCTGATGGCCGCCATCCTCCTGGTGGGCATCGTCGCGTATACCCTGCTTCCGGTCTCCGCTCTGCCGCAGGTCGATTACCCCACCATCCAGGTGCTGACGTTCTACCCGGGCGCCAATCCGGACGTGATGGCCACCACGGTGACCGCTCCCCTGGAGCGCCAGTTCGGCCAGCTGCAGGGGCTGAACCAGATGACGTCGACCAGCTCCGGCGGTTCCTCGGTCATCGTGCTGCAGTTCGCCCTCAGCCTGAACATCGACATTGCCGAAGAAGAGGTCCAGTCCGCCATCAACGCCGCGCAGAGCTACCTGCCCTCGAACCTCCCCTCGCCCCCGGTCTACAGCAAGACCAATCCCGCCGATGCCCCCGTGCTCACGCTGGCCATCACCTCCGGGACCATGCCGCTCTCCCAGGTGGAGGATCTCGTGGACACGCGCCTCGCGCCCAAACTGTCCCAGCTGAGCGGAGTCGGCCTGGTGAGCATCAGCGGCGGGCAGAAACCCGCCGTGCGCATCCAGGCCAACCAGATGGCCCTGTCTTCCTACGGGCTGAACCTGGAAGACCTGCGCACGGCACTGGTGGAAACCAGCGTCAACCAGGCCCTGGGCAATTTCGACGGACCTCACCAGAACTATCAGATCAACGCCAACGATCAGCTGGAGTCCAGCGACGACTACCGCAAGGTGGTCGTCGCCTACCGCAACGGCGCGCCGGTCATGCTGCGGGATGTGGCGAAGGTGGTGGACGGCATCGAGAACAACCGGCAGGCAGCCTGGATGAACCAGACCCCGGCCGTGATCCTCAATATCCAGAGGCAGCCTGGCGCCAACACCATCAAGGTCGTGAAGGCCATCAAGGCGGTCCTGCCCCAGCTTGAAGTCAACCTGCCGGCTTCCATCCAGGTGACCCCGCTGACCGACCTCACCACCTCGATCAACGCTTCCGTGGCCGACGTGGAGTTCGAGCTGATGCTCACCGTCGCCCTGGTGGTGATGATCATCTTCGTCTTCCTGCGCAACGTCTACGCCACCATCATTCCCAGCATCGCGGTGCCGGTCTCCCTGGTGGGCACCTTCGGCGCGATGTATGCGCTCGGCTACAGTCTGGACAACCTTTCGCTGATGGCGCTCACCATCTCCACGGGCTTCGTGGTGGACGACGCGATCGTCATGATCGAGAACATTTCCCGCTATCTCGAGGCCGGGGACACGCCCATGCAGGCGGCCTTGAAGGGGGCGGAGCAGATCGGCTTCACCATCATCTCCCTCACCGTCTCGCTGATCGCGGTGCTCATCCCGCTGCTGTTCATGGGCGATGTGGTCGGCCGCCTGTTTCGCGAATTCGCCGTCACCCTGGCCGTCACCATCGTGATTTCGGCCGTCGTGTCCCTGACTCTGACGCCCATGATGTGCTCCCGGATCCTGCGCCACACCCCCAAGGAGGAGCAGGGCCGCTTCTTCAAGGCCTCGGAGCGGGTCTTCGCGGCCGTCATCGCGTTCTACGGGCGGACCCTGAAGTTCGTCCTCGGCTACCAGACCCTCACCCTGCTGGTGGCCGTCGGCACCCTGGTCCTCACCGTGTACCTTTATGTCGCCATCCCCAAGGGTTTCTTCCCCACCCAGGACACCGGCGTCATCCAGGGCATCTCCCAGGCTCCGGAGACCATCTCCTTTCCGGCCATGGTGCAGAAGCAGCAGCAGTTGGCTGACGTCATCCTCCAGGACCCGGCCGTCGAGAGCCTGTCCTCCTTCATCGGTGCGGACGGGACCAACACCACCCTGAACAGCGGCCGGATGTCCATCAACCTGAAGCCGGTGGAGGAGCGCAAGCTGACGGCCTACGATGTGGTCCGCCGGCTGCGGAAGAACCTCCAGCAGGTGAAGGGAATTGAGTTGTTCATGGAGCCTGTCCAGAACATCACGGTGGACGACCGCGTGAGCCGTACCCAATACCAATACACGCTGGAGGATCCCGACCCGAATGAACTGAATCTCTGGACCGGGCGGTTGGTGGAAAAGATGAAACATCTGCCCCAGCTTGCGGATGTTGCCACCGACCAGCAGACCGGAGGCCTTGCGGTTTCCCTGGTCGTCGACCGGGTCACCGCATCCCGGCTCGGCATCGCTCCGGCCACCATCGACAACATCCTCTATGACGCCTACGGGCAGCGCCAGATCAACACCATCTACACCCAGCTGAACCAGTATCACGTGGTCCTGGAAATCGATCCGGAATTCCAGCGGCACCCGGGCCGGCTCCAGGATCTGCATATCCAGGCCAACACCTCCTCCGGGGCCTCGGGGCCGGGCGCCTCGTCGTCCTACTCCGCCTCCGGGTCCTCCACCGCCGGTTCGAACGCCCTCACGGGCGCGGTGGTCTATACGCCATCATCGGCGGTGCTCACCCGGCCCTCGAATGCCATCACCTCGGGGATCGGCGCGGCCAGCAGCGGCTCCGCCCCAGGCGCCACCACCCTCGCGGCAGCCGGTTCCACCCCGTCCAAGGCCGTGCCCCTCAGCGCCTTCACCCGCGTGGAGACCTCCACCGAGCCGTTGTCCATCAATCACCAGGGCCAGTTCCCCGCCGTCACCGTGTCCTTCAATCTCGCTCCCGGCGCTGCGCTGGGGGAGGCCATCGCGGCCATCGAGAAGGCGCAGGAGGACCTGGCCATGCCGGCCAGCGTCCAGCATGGTTTCCAAGGCACCGCGGCATCTTTCCAGGGATCGCTCGCCAATGAAGGGTGGCTGATCCTGGCGGCGCTGGCGGCGGTCTACATTGTCCTCGGCATGCTTTACGAGAGTTTCATTCACCCCATCACCATCCTCTCCACGCTTCCGTCCGCGGGCGTGGGAGCCTTGCTGGCCCTCATCCTGTTCAAGCAGGATCTGAGCGTGGTCGCCATCATCGGCATCATCCTGCTGATCGGGATCGTCAAGAAGAACGGCATCATGATGGTCGATTTCGCCCTGGAGGGCGAGCGCGAGCGCGGGATGAATTCCCGCGACGCGATCTACGAAGCCTGCCTGCTGCGGTTCCGCCCCATCATGATGACGACCATGGCCGCGCTCCTGGCGGGCATCCCGTTGGCGATGGGCACGGGCATGGGTTCGGAGCTGCGGCGCCCCCTGGGCATCTCCATGGTGGGCGGGCTGCTGCTCAGCCAGGTGCTCACCCTCTATACCACACCGGTCATCTACATCTTCTTCGACCGCATCGGCCACCGGACCGCCCGTACGGGCCTGGACCTCGATGCCGGCCGGGAACCGAGCCCGGCGGGGTGACCATGAACATTTCCGCCCCTTTCATCCGCCGGCCCGTGGCCACAACCTTGCTGACGGTGGGCATCCTGCTCGCCGGCATGGTCGCCTTCAACGTCCTGCCCGTGTCGCCCTTGCCCCAGGTGGATTTTCCGACGATTTCGGTCGGGGCCTCCCTGCCCGGCGCAAGCCCCGAGATCATGGCCTCATCCATTGCGACTCCGCTTGAGCGCGGGTTCGGCCACATCGCCGGCGTCACCGAAATGACCTCCGCGAGTTCGCTCGGCAACACCTCGATCACCCTGCAGTTCGAATTGAGCCGCGACATCAACGGCGCGGCCCGGGACGTGGAAGCCGCCATCAACGCCTCGCGCACCTACCTGCCGTCCAACCTGCCGGCCAATCCCACCTACCGCAAAGTCAACCCGGCGGACGCGCCGATCATCATTCTGGGGCTCACCTCGGACAAGTACGACAAGGCGACGCTCTATGACGAGGCTTCGTCGGTCGTCGCCCAGAAGCTTTCGCAGGTCCGGGGCGTCGGCCAGGTGACGGTCGGCGGAGGCGCCGGCCCTTCCGTGCGCGTGGAAGTGAATCCCACCCTGCTCAACAGCCACGGGCTCACGATCCAGAATGTCCAGTCCGTATTGAGCCTGCAGAATGTCCACCAACCGACCGGTCAGGTTTCGGACGGCGTCACGACAACGGATATTGTCGTCAATGACCAGATGTCCGGTGCCGCCGAATACAGGCCGCTCGTCATCGGCTACGACCATGGGGCCGCGGTGCGGCTCGCCGATGTGGCCGAGGTGACCAACGCGTCCCAGAACATCCGCACGGCGGGCTACCTGAACGGAGAACCCTCGATCATCGTCATCATCTTCCGGCAACCGGGCGCCAACATCATCGCGACCGTCGACCGGGTCCGGTCGGAACTGCCGTCGATCCAGGCATCCATTCCCCAGGGCATCAAGACCACCATCGTGCTCGACCGCACCACGACCATACGCGCCTCGGTCAACAACGTCGAGCACACGCTCATCCTCTCGGTCATCCTGGTGATCCTCGTCGTGTTCGTCTTCCTGCGCAACGGGCGCGCCTCGCTCATTCCGGCCGTGGCGGTTCCCGTATCGCTCGTCGGCACCTTCGCCGTCATGTACTTGTTCGGCTTCAGCATCGATAACCTCTCGCTCATGGCGTTGACGATCGCGACCGGATTCGTGGTCGACGACGCCATCGTGGTCATGGAGAACATCTCGCGCCATCGCGAGGCCGGGATGCCGATCCTCGAGGCCGCCCTCCTGGGCTCCCGGGAAATCGGGTTCACCGTCTTCACGATCAGCGTATCGCTCATCGCCGTCTTCATTCCGATCCTGCTCATGAGCGGCATCGTCGGCAGGCTGTTCCGGGAGTTCGCGATCACGCTGTCCACGTCGATCGTGGTGTCGATGGTCGTCTCCCTGACCACCACGCCCATGATGTGCGCCTATATGCTCAAGGATGAGAGCGAGGTCAAGCACGGTCGCGCCTTCCTGCTCAGCGAGAAGGTGTTCCAAGGGGTGCTGGACGGCTACAGCCGCTCTCTCGCCTGGGTCCTGGAACACCCGGGCCCCATGCTGATCGGGCTCCTCCTCACCATCGGCCTGAACTTCTATCTCATCGCCATCATTCCCAAAGGTTTCTTTCCCCAGCAAGATACCGGGGCCATCGTGGGCGGGGTGCAAGGACCCCAGGACGCCTCGTTCACGGTGATGAACGATTCGCTTCTGCAAATGGTGAACGTGATCAAGGCCGACCCGGCCGTCGCCAACGTCATCTGCTTCACCGGCGGGTTCGGCCCGTCGAACGGAGGCTTCATCTACACCGCCCTCAAGCCGCTCGAGGCCCGGAACGTCACGGCACCGGAGATCATCAATCGCCTGCGCCCCAAGCTGAACCGGCTTCCGGTGGCTTCCGCCTTCCTCCAGGCTGCCCAGGACCTGCGCATCGGCGGCCGGTCCACCAATGCCCTCTACCAGTACACCATACAGTCGGACAACGTGGAGGACCTCAAGCATTGGGGGCCCATCCTGCTCGAGGAGATGAAGAAGCTTCCCGGCTTCCAGGATGTGAACACCGATGCCCAGAACAGCGGCCTGCAGGAACGGATCACCTACGACCGCGCCACCGCCGCCAAGCTCGGCATCACGCCGGCGGTCCTGGACCGGTCCCTCTACAGTTCCTTCGGGCAGTCCCAAGTCTCCATCATCTACAACCAGCTGAACCAGTATTACGTGGTGCTGGAGCTGGCGCCGCCCTACTGGCAGCGCCCTGACGGGCTGGAAAAGGTCTATTTCAACACCACGGGCAGGGGCGTCGTCCCGCTCTCCGCGGTCAGTTCGGCGCAGGTGAACACCACACCGCTGGTGATCAATCACACCAGTTCCTTCCCATCGGTCACCGTCTCATTCAACCTCGCAACCAACATGTCGATGAGCGATGCCACCCGCCTGGTGACCCGGATGCAGCAGCGGCTGAACATGCCGTCCACCGTCCGCGGCTTCTTCGCGGGAACGGCCTCGGCCTATCAAACCTCGCTCACCACCGAACCTATCCTCATCGGGACGGCCCTGCTTGCGGTCTACATCGTGCTCGGCATCCTCTACGAGAGCCTGGTGCATCCCCTCACCATCATCTCCACCCTGCCTTCGGCCAGCGTTGGCGCCATGCTCGCCCTCCTGCTGTTCAAAGTTGACCTCAGCGTCATTTCGATCATCGGCATCATTCTTCTGATCGGCATCGTGAAAAAGAACGCGATCATGATGATCGACTTTGCCCTCGTGGCCGAGCGGGAGCAAGGCAGAACGACCACTGAAGCCATTTCCGAGGCTTGCCGGCTTCGCTTCCGTCCCATCCTGATGACGACCATGGCCGCTTTGTTCGGAGCCCTGCCGCTGGCCTTCGGGACCGGGACCGGATCCGAGCTCAGGCGTCCGCTCGGCATAACCATCGTGGGCGGGCTGGTCGTCAGCCAGATGCTGACGCTCTATACCACTCCCGTCGTCTATCTGTTCTTCGACAACCTGCGTCTCCGCTTCCGGAAGCAGCCGTCGATGACCCTTGGCCAGGGGACGGCCGGGGGGTCCCAGCCGGGAATGTCCATGGAGCCGGAATGATGAAGGGGCCGATCGTGCCAAACCGATTCGCCATCCCAGCCTGGTTCGCAGCCAACGCGGCGGTGCTTGGCCTGGGTCTCGCGGGATGCAGGGTCGGGCCGGCCTATGTCGCCCCCGCGGTGACGGCGCCGGCAGCCTTCAAGGAGGCCCCCGTCCAGGGCGGGGAGGGCGTCGAATGGAAGGTCGCGCAACCGCAGGAGGCGGCCCTTCGCGGTCGCTGGTGGGAAATCTACCAGGAACCGGAACTGGACGCGCTCGAGGCGCAACTCGAGATCGACAACCAGACTATCCGGGTGGCCTTCGAGAACTACATGCAGGCTCGCGCGCTGGTGCGGGAGACCCGTGCGCAGTATTTCCCGACGGCCAGTGTCGCCCCTTCGTACACCCGGTCACGGAGCTCCGCCAACCTATCGTCCGCGGCGGGACCGACCACCAATCAGCAGTTCCAGGTGTTCGCGCTCCCAGGCGAGGTTTCCTGGGGACCCGATCTCTGGGGGAAAGTTCGCAACGCCGTGCGCGCCAGTCAATATGCCGCCCAGGTCAGCGCGGCCGACCTGGCGCTCGAACGGCTCACTGAACAGGCCAGTCTCGCGGAATACTTCTTCGAGATCCGCGGCCAGGACGCACTGCAGAAGATCCTCGACGACACCGTGGACGCCGACCAGAAGGCCTTCGACGCCGAGCAGGCCCGTTACGACACGGGCGTCGATGACCAGATCGCCCTCGTCCAGGCGGAGACAACCCTCAAGGCCGCGCAATCGGCCGCGATCAACAGCCGGATCGCCCGGGCCCAGTACGAGCATGCGATCGCGATGCTGGTCGGCAAATTGGCTTCGAGCTTCTCGATCCCGGTGCGGGCCATGACCTGGGCCCCTCCGCCGATACCGATCGGATTGCCGTCCCAGCTGCTCGAGCGGCGGCCGGACATCGCCGCCGCAGAGCGGAACATGGCGGCGGCGAATGCCCAGATCGGGATTGCCTATGCAGCCTATTATCCTTCCCTGACGCTCACCGCCACCGGCGGCTTCGAGAGCTCGGTCCTCAAGAACCTCCTGGACTGGCCCAGCCGTTTCTGGTCAGTCGGCGCAACCCTTTCCGAGGCGGTCTATGATGGCGGCCTGCGCCGGGCGACGGTGCACCAGTACATCGCCCTGTACAACGCCAACCTGGCGGCCTATCGCCAGTCCGTACTGGCGGTGTTCCAGCAGGTGGAAGACTACCTGGCCGAGGTCCGCCTCCTGTCCCAGCAGATCCGCCGGCAACAGGAGGCCGTCGGTTCCGCCCAGACCTTCCTGCAGCTCGAGCAGGCGCGCTACGATTCCGGCATCGATCCCTACATCGATGTGACCATCGCGCAAACCACCCTGCTCTCCAACCAGTTGTCCCTGGTGAACCTGCATGTGCAGGACATGACGGCTTCGGTCGCACTGATCCAGGCCCTGGGCGGTGGCTGGGACCGGTCGCAATTACCGACGACTGACCAGGTCACCCAGGCGCCTTCGGGGCCGGAGACCGCCATTCAGAACTAGGCTTCGGCCTCGCGGATAGCGCAGACAAGCGTCCGGCTGGGCCGGATTCCTCCCGGCGCTCCACCCGGGCAATGAAGCAGCCCGCCTCGGCATTGCGGAGGGTGAGGAACTCGATCTGCGGGTCCCGGAGCATGGCCTCGATGTCCGCCTCCGGGCTGGCGCCGTCCAGTCTGCGGTTCACCAGGCCAGCGGCGGCCCTCAAGTGGCCCTGCAGCACCATGGGCAGGCCGCGCAGTTCCTGCGGGAATCCGGGCCCGGAGAAGGGGGCGCAAGGCTGCTCGTGGATGAACACCGGGCCTGCCACCGGCACCTGGCCGGGTTCCGGGTACGGATTGTAGGTCATCAGCAGCCGGCGCTCGCCCGGGTGGGTGCGGCGCAGGCAGGAGCGGCAGGGGCCGTAGCCATCGGCCGGCGCCGCCCCGGTCAGGACCGGGTGGCCATAGCCGGGGGCCTTCCCGGTGCGCCGGGCCTCCTCGGCAATGGCAGTGGGCATAGGTACGACATGGAAGCTCATGGCATCTCCCGGGCGGGTCTCTCCCGCCCCATAAAGGTCGGGAGCCGCACCCTCCGGGCGACCCGGATCTTGCGCCGGATTACAGCAGCTTGTCCAGGGTGATGGGCAGATCCAGGACGCGCTGGCCGTTGACCCGCAGCGCGGAAAGGCAGAGGGCCGACCGGACCGGCGCAACCGCCCCCATGCGGTTTGCGGGTCGGTATTTATCAAGGGAACACCGGAGCCTTTGGCGCATCCAACTGGAATGGAAGGCGGGCGAACGCCCGGGCTTCTTTTCATGGAGGCATTATGAAAAGCCATGTACAACCCATCCCCAAGGGCTACCACTCCGTGACTCCCTACCTGATCGTGCATGATGCCGCCGAGGCGCTCGATTACTACAAGAATGCCTTCGGGGCCAAGGAAATGTTCCGGATGGACGGGCCGGGCAACAAGATCGCCCACGCCGAGATCCAGATCGGCGATTCGCGGATCATGCTCGCCGATGAATCTCCTTCGATGAAGAGTTTGTCACCAAGGACCGTGGGCGGAACCCCGGTAGGCCTGATGGTCTATGTGGAGGATGTGGACACGGTGTTCAGGAACGCCCTGCGGGCCGGGGGCACCCAGGACCGGGCGGTGGAGGACATGTTCTACGGGGACCGGTCAGGATCCCTGACCGATCCCTTCGGCCACAAGTGGCACATCTCCACCCACAAGGAGGACCTGACCGCCGAGGAGATCCAGCACCGGGCCATGGCCTCGCACTGAACCTGGGGTCCTGGACGGAGGAGACCGTCCGCGGCCTCGCCGGACGATCAGCCGGTTTGGGCGGCGACCCGGTTCAAGGCGTCCATCGCCGCCTCCGCCAGGATGGAGTCCACCTGCAGATCGGCAACGCTGGGTTCGGCCACGTCCCCCGCCGGGAGCGCCCTGGCGCCGGCGACGATGAGTTCGACGGCGAGGTCGGGGTGGAACTTGCTGGTGTCGATGACCAGGTCGAAAGCGGAAGCCTCCAGCCAGTCGGCGCCGTACACGGATTTGATGAATTCCCGCTGGAGCCGGTCGTTGGCCTTGACCATCTCCTCGGCCCGGCCGGGCTCGCCCAGGGAGAGGCGTTCCTGCACCCGCGCGATGCGTACCCTCAGAGGGGCCTGGACGCGCACGTTCAGGACATCCCGGTAACCCTGCAGGATGACGAACCCGCCCCGGCCCAGGATGACCACATTGTCATGGCGGGCCAGGGCACACAGGGCGTGGTTCAACACGCTGAGGGTGTTCTTGCGCTGGTCCCTCTTCTGGGTGTCGAACCGGTCCCAGAAGCCCGGGATGGAATTGTATTCATCCTTCAGCTGGGTCACCCCGTAATCATGAAGAACGGCCTCCACCGTGTCCTTGTCGGCCAGGCGATAGCCCAGCGCCTGGGCGGCCTTGTTCGCGATGATGCTTCCCTGACTGCCAAACTCTCTGGAAATGGTGATCACGCACATCGTCAACCTCCTTCGGCAAGGAGTCTTCGACCGCTGACGTGGACGCCTCGGGGGTTTGGAAGCATCCCGGCCGGAGACCCCGTCTCAAGTATAGGCTTTTGGCAAGGGGCGCCGGGTCCGGGGCCGCCCGGACGGAGTCTGGGCTCCGGTGCCCCGGCACCGCGACCCGGGATTGCAGCGGTCAAGCTTGACAAGAATGATCAAGGCTCTATTTTGTCGGGGTTCTGGTGGAGGTGCCATTCGTCTTCCGACTCCCCCAAGGCAGCCCCAAGTGCCTCCTTTCCGCAAGGGGAGCCTGTGGCCTAGCCTCCCGGGCTGGAACCCATGCGCGAGCTTGCCCTGCTTTTCCGGATTGATTGTTCCGCCCCAAAGCCATTGAGGTGCATCATGATCAGCTTCCGTTTCCGCGCCCTCGCGGTCCTGGCCTGCGCAAGCTCCGGCTTGGCTCCGGCCCCCTGGGACACGCCCGCGACGCACCGGCCGCCGGCGATAGCGGTCCAGACGGCACCAGCCAGCGTGACTTTGGATCCCCAATCGGGTCCGGCCGGCACCCTGGTGACGATCACGGGCGCCAGCGTCGGCAGCGCCTCCAAGGTCCTGTTCAGTCCGGACGTCGAGGCGGACTTCACCGTGGCCGACGAGACCACGGTCAGGGCCTACGTTCCCGTTGGCGCCAAGTCCGGACCGGTCCAGGTGGTGACCCCCACCGGCACCCTCAAATCCATGGTGCCGTTCCAGGTTCCCGGCGAGTGACCGCCGCATCCCGTTGACCGGGTCGTGAGGCCGCCGTTCCCGGCGGCGGCGGAGGACTGTGTCACAACTGGGCGCGAAGCTGCCCGGCCGGGCGCTAGAGTCAGGGGGAAGGCTCTAGGCCGTGACCGAGGCGCCGATCCAGACCCGCCGGAAATGGGCCACCCTGACCGTGGTGGGGGCGGTGACCTTCATGTCCGCCCTGGACGGCAGCATCGTGAACATCGCCCTGCCGGTCATCGGGCGGGAGACCCGGGCCCCGGTCTCCCCACCCTGGAGTGGGTCGCCCTGGCCGGGCTGATCTACGTCCTGGACCAGCTGCGCCATCCTGCGGCGCCGGACCGGGACCTGGTCCAGGAGGCCTTGCGGGACGGGATGGTGCTGGTGGGGCTGCTGGCGATCGCGGCGCGGGGGCTGAGCCTTTTCCGTGGGAGCGGTGAACGCTTTGCGGATGAACGGCTCACCTGATCCGGGAAGGTCTACGATCAAGGGGGCGCCGCCGGCGCCTGTTTCCTTGCCCGCATGCATGGGAAGGGCTAAAGTTGATCGTGATTCCTTGCCAACAGTTGGACCTTCCCCGGGCGCTCGAGAGGACCTTGAATCCGCGGGGTCTGGTTCGAATTGCCATGCTGAACGACCGCAACAACCCCAACTTGGAGGACTTTCCATGAAAAAACTCTGGCTCCTGGGCGCTCTGGTCGCGCTCTCCCTGCAGGCATTCGCCCTGAACGCCCAGACCATCAAGCTCGGCACCGACCCCACCTTCGCCCCCTTCGAATCCAAGTCGCCCAGCGGCGAGATCATCGGCTTCGAGATCGACATCGCCAAGGCCATGTGCGAGAAGATGGGCGTCAAGCCCGTGTGGGTGGAGAACGACTTCGACACCATCATCCCGGCCCTGCAGGCCAAGAAGTTCGACGCCATCGTCTCGGGCATGGCCGTGAACGAAAAGCGCAAGCAGCAGATCAACTTCACCGACAAGGTGTTCCATACCCCCGCCGGCATGGTGGTCCGCAAGGGCAGCGGCCTGACGACCCGGGTCGAAACCCTGAAAGGCAAGAGCATCGGGATGCAGCAGGGCACCATCTTCGAACAGTACGCCAGGAAGTACTACGCGCCCAATGGCGTGACCGTGACCCCCTACAAGACCCCCGACCTGTACCGGGCCGACCTGCTCGCTGGCCGGCTGGACGCCGTGATGGACGACGCGGTGGTGCTGCAGACGACCTTGCTCACCACGCCCGAGGGCAAGGACTTCGAGTACGCCAAGCCTGCCCTCAAGGACGAGATCTTCGGGGTCGGCGCCGGCTTCGGGGTGCGCAAGGATGACACGGCCCTGCTGAAGAAGCTGAACAAGGCCCTCGCCGACATCCGGAAGGACGGCACGTACGCCAAGATCGCCAAGAAATACTTCACCTTCGACCCCTACGGCGATTGAAGCCGTCCTTTGCTCCTGATGCCGCTGGACCGTCCGGGGCGCATGCGGATCGCGCTCCGGACAGTCTTGCCGCCGGTGTCCCCGGGATGGTGCCATGACGTTGTCCCTTGAAGGCTACAGCCAACTGATCCTGGCGGGCACCTGGGTGACCCTGAAGATCTCGTTCCTGTCCCTGGTGGTCTCGTTCCTGATCGGCCTGGCGGGCGCCGTGGCCAAGCTGTCCGCCAACCCCGTCGTGTCCTGGGGCGCGGGCGTGTACACCACCCTGATCCGGGGCATCCCCGCCCTGGTCCTGATGCTGCTCCTCTACTTCAGCGTCCAGATGGGCCTGAACCGCGTGACCGAGCACTTCGGCCTGCACCAGCTCGACATCGAGCCCGTCTCGGCGGCGGTCATGGTCCTCGGGTTCATCTACGGCGCCTACTTCACCGAGACCTTCCGGGGCGCCTACCTGGCGGTGCCGCGGGGCCAGATGGAGGCGGCCCTGGCCATCGGCATGCCCTGGTTCCGCGCCTTCCGGCGCATCCAGTTCCCGCAGATGATGCGCTTCGCCCTGCCCGGGGTGGCCAACAACTGGCTGGTGGTGATCAAGACGGCCGGGCTGGTGTCCCTCCTGGGGGTCAACGACATGGTCAAGGCGGCCCGCCAGGCCGGCAACGCCACCATGCGCCAGTTCTTCTTCTACGGAGTGGTGGCGGTGATCTTCCTGGCCATCACCTCCCTGTCCCAGGTCCTGCTGCAGTACCTGGAACGGCGCTTCGACATCGGCGTCCGGGAGGCGCGGCTGTGATCGACCTGATCCACACCTACTGGAAGAGCTACCTGTGGAGCGACGGGTTCAACCTCACCGGGCTGGCCATGACCCTGTGGCTCCTGGTCCTGTCCTGCGCCATGGGCTTCGTCCTGGCCATCCCGCTGGCGATCGCCCGGTCCTCGCGCAACCCCTGGCTGTGGCGCCCGGTTTGGCTGTTCACCTTCGTCTTCCGGGGCACCCCCCTGTTCGTGCAGCTGCTGATGATCTACAGCGGGCTGGCCGGCGTCCACTTCATCCGCCATACGCCCCTGCTGTGGTCGTTCTTCCGGTCGGGACTCGACTGCGTGATCGTGGCCTTCGTCCTGAACACCTGCGCCTACACCACCGAGATCTTCGCGGGCGCCATCAAGGCCACCCCCATCGGGGAGGTCGAGGCGGGCCAGGCCATCGGCATGTCCACGGCCACCCTGTACCGCAGGGTCATCCTGCCCAGCAGCCTGCGCCGCGCCCTGCCGGCCTACAGCAATGAAATCATCTTCATGCTGCACTCCACCTCCGTGGCCTTCACGGCCACCGTCCCGGACCTGCTGAAGGTGGCGGTGGACGTCAACGCGGCCACCTTCATGACCTTCCAGGCCTACGGGATCGCCGCGGTCATCTACCTGGGGGTGACCTTCCTGCTGGTGGGCATGTTCCGCCGGGCGGAACGGCGGTGGCTGGCCTACCTGCAGCCCCAGACCGCCCAGTCGAGCCCCCGCGGCGCCAACACCCGGCCCAAGGAACAACCATGCTGAACCTCTGCGTGAAGGACCTGCACAAGAGCTTCGGGACCCTGGAGGTCCTGAGGGGGGTCTCGCTCACCGCCGAGGCAGGGGACGTGATCAGCATCATCGGCTCCTCGGGGTCCGGGAAGAGCACCCTGCTGCGCTGCATCAACTTCCTCGAGCTGCCCGACGCGGGCACGGTGTCCCTGAACGGCGAGGAGATCCGCATGGCCACCCACCGCTTCGGGCACCGGGTGCCGGCGGACCACAAGCAGCTCCTGCGCCTGCGCACCCGGCTGGCCATGGTGTTCCAGCACTTCAATCTCTGGGCGCACATGACCGCCCTGGAGAACATCACCGAAGGCCCGATCCACGTGCTGGGCCTGCCCAGGGAGGAGGCCGTGCGGCGGGCGCGGCACTACCTGGACAAGGTGGGCCTGGACGGCGTCGAGTCGAAGTACCCCGCGCACCTCTCCGGCGGCCAGCAGCAGCGGGTGGCCATCGCCCGGGCCCTGGCCATGGAACCGGACGTGCTGATGTTCGACGAGCCCACCTCGGCGCTGGATCCGGAGCTGGTGGGGGAAGTCCTCAAGGTGATGCGGCAGCTGGCTGGGGAAGGGCGCACCATGATCGTCGTGACCCACGAGATGGGGTTCGCCCGCGACGTATCCAGCCACGTCATCTTCCTCCACAACGGCCGCATCGAGGAGGAGGGGGCCCCGGACCGGCTGCTGGACGAATCCCGCAGCGAGCGCCTGAAGCAGTTCCTGTCCACCGTCCGCAAATGACCCACATACGGGGAGGCACGCAGTGACCCCAAAGACCCTAGAGGACTCCAAGAACGCCGTGGTCCGGACCATCGATGGCCTGCGGTCCGGGCTGGCGGCCATGAGCGACTTCATCTTCGACCACCCGGAGACCGGCCTGCAGGAGGTCCAGGCCTGCGAACTGCTCTGCGACTTCCTGGCCAGGCAAGGGTTCCAGGTGGAGCGCGGCTATGCGGGCCTGCCCACCGCCTTCCGGGCGGTCCACCGCGTCGGCGCGGGCGGTCCGCGCATCGGGCTCCTGTGCGAGTACGACGCCCTCTCCGGCCTGGGCCACGCGTGCGCCCATCACCTCCAGGGCCCGTGCATCATCGGCGCGGCCCTCGCCGTCAGGGACCAGGCCCCCGACCGGCCCTACACCCTGGACGTGATCGGCACGCCGGCCGAAGAGACCGTGGGGGGCAAGGTGGTCATGCTGGAGCACGGGGCGTTCAAGGACCTGGACGTGGCCCTCATGATGCACGGCAACGACGTCACCCAGGTCGACCTGAAGTCCCTGGCGCTGTCGGAGTACCTGGTGACGTTCCACGGCACCGCCGCCCACGCCGGCATGGCTCCGGAAGATGGCCGCAGCGCCCTGGAGGCGCTCATGCTGGTGTTCAACGGCCTGGCCTTCCTGCGCGGCCACGTCCGGGACGACTCCCGCATCCACGGGATCATCGAGCAGGGCGGGCAGGTCGTCAACGCGATCCCGGACTATGCGGTCGCCCGGATCGAAGTCCGTTCCTACGACCGCCCCTACCTCGACCAGGTGATCGGACGGGTGGAGCGGATCATCCAGGGCGCCGCGCTGATGACGGATACCTGGTTCACCATGGAGAAGACCACGGAATTCCACGCCAAGATCCCGGTGCGCCGCCTGAACGACCTGGTCATGGCCAACGCCGGGCGCGCCGGCGCCAGGGCCATCGAACCGCCCCGGGAGCGGACCGGGTCCACGGATTTCGGCAACGTCATGTACCATGTCCCCGGCACCTGCATCAACGTGCCCTTCGTGGACAAAGGCATCTCGGCCCACACCCAGAGCTACCTGGACCGGGGCAAGTCCCCGGAAGCCCACGACGCCATCGCCCTGGGCGCCAAGATCCTGGCCATGACCGTCCTCGACCTGCTCCAGGACCCGTCCCTCCTGGACGCCGTCAAGGCGGACTTCCGCCAGGAGAAGGCAAGGCTTCTGGGCTCGACGGCGGAGTGACCGGGATCGTTACAAGTGGCCCAAGGTCAAGGAAATATTCGAGAAGCTCAGGCGGTCTGCGATCTAGCTTCGGCAACGGCTTCGGCGATCACCTGATCAGACACTCCGTGGCGGCGCAAGCTGTCAACAACCAACTTCACTTGGTCGTTCTCCATGCACGCCAAGTCCTTTCGCAGGCCTTGCCCGATGTAAGCTCGAATCAGCGGCTGGTAGCCCGAGAAGCCAAGTGCCGGGGCGACGGCCTTCAAGTCCTCGATCACGTCCTTCGGAACCCGGAGGCTTATGCTGGTCATCGGTCGGTCCTTCTGGAGGCGCTTTTTAATGCGCTCAGTCATGTTCATATTCCCTCCTCTCTGAGGGTGTGGCTTTCCTTGCAGAAATGATTCGGATCTTATCCCCAAGGCGAACAACGTGAACCACGAACAGGGGCGTCCAGTCCTCCGTGAGACCGATCGCGGCTTCCCGTGATTCATCCTGGTCACTTGCATCCACCACCCGAACGAACGGATCGAAGAACACTTCACAGGCTTTTTCGAAGGAAACATGATGCTTGTGGAGGTTGGCCGCTGCCTTGGCTGCGTCCCATGCAAAGAGCTGGCCTTGGAGTTCGTACCTTACGTCCATCGTGATAAATGTATATACGTTGTGTATGCGTGTCAAGAACCGTGGGACAATCAAACGGATGGGAGGCTGTGGAAGGAACGATGGAAAATCTCCTCGGCGTTACCATCCCGTTGGGGGTGGCTGCTGCACTGAGGGCGCCAGCCGCCGCCATACCTCGCTACGATTGCCAAGCCAGGACGGAGGGAATCTGCATTGACACTCGTTTCTAACATCCTATAATAGGATGATAAGAGAATCCTACAATCAAGCTTGAGCCAGTGCCTGGCCAGCCCCAGGCACCCGCGAGGAGGGAACCATGGGGAAGGCAACCGGCAAGACGCTTCTTGCCCAGATGGGACAGATGTCCCCGACGGTGCTCTGGAATGATTCATGCTCGTTGCAGGAACTGGCCAGTTCCATCGAGAAGAACGGAACGGTCGGCGCCACCTGCAACCCGGTCATCGTGCTGGAAGTGCTGCGCAAGGAATGGGAGCTCTGGAAGGACCGCATCCCGCAGCTGATCCGGGACAACCCCCTGGCCACCGAAGGCGAGATCGCCTGGCGGCTGACCGAGGAAATGTCCCGCAAGGCAGCGGAACTCCTGCGCCCGGCCTTCGACCGGTCCCACGGCCGGGACGGACGGCTCTCGATCCAGGTGGATCCCAAGGCCTACCGGAATCCGGCGGCGATCCTGGAGCAGGCGGAACGGTTCGCCCAGCTGGCGCCCAACATCATCGTGAAGATCCCGGCCACCCAGGCGGGCATCGCCGCCATGGAGGAGGCGACCTACCGGGGGATCAGCATCAACGCCACCGTCAGCTTCACCCTGCCCCAGGCCCTGGCCGTGGCCGAGGCGGTGGAGCGCGGCCTGGCCCGGCGGGAGCGCGAGCACAAGGACATCGCCACCATGGGCCCGGTGTGCACCCTCATGGTCGGCCGGCTCGACGACTGGCTCAAAGTCGTGGCCGAGAAGGAAGGCATCGTCTACACCCCGGGGATCCTCGACTGGGCCGGGGTCGCGGTCATGAAGAAGGCCTACCGGATCTACCAGGAGAAGGGCTACCGCCTGCGCCTGCTGGTGGCCGCCATCCGCAGCCACCTCCACTGGTGCGAATTCATCGGCGGCGACGTGGTCATCTCCCCCCCTACGCCTGGCAGGAGCGGTTCAACAAGTCCGGCGTGGACGTGAAGGACCGCATGGACGTTCCGGTGGATCCGGCGATCCTCCAGGAGCTCGAGCGGAAGTTCCCCGATTTCTGCAAGGCCAACACGGAAGGCGGACTGACGCCGGCCGAATTCGACACCTATGGAGCGACCCGGCGCACCCTCAGACAGTTCTGCAAGGCCGTGGACGACCTGGGAGCGATGATCCGGGAATCGCTCGTCCCCAACCCGGACCTGTAGAGGAGAGTGTGATGCCGCACGAGATCAAGACCCTCAAATACTATGCCGGCGGGTGGAAGGAATCCGCCAGCGGGCGCACCATGGACTGCTACGACCCGTCCACCGGGCAGGTCATCGCCCGCACGCCCCAGTGCACCGCCGGGGAGGTGGAGGAGGCCGTCGCCGCCGCCAAGGCCGCCTATCCGAAGTGGAAGGCCCTGCCGCCCAACCAGCGGGTGCAGGTCCTGTTCCGCATGAAGGCCCTGATGGACAAGCACCTGGAGGAACTCACCCGCCTGCTCGCCACCGAGAACGGCAAGGTCTGGGACGAGGCCATGGGCGACGTGCTCAAGGTCACGGAAGTGGTGGAATTCGCCTGCGGCATCCCACACCTCATGAAGGGCCCGGGCATCATGAACTGCACCACGGGCTACGACACCAACCAGTACCTGGCCCCCCTGGGCGTGTTCGCCGGAATCGCGCCCTGGAATTTCCCGGCCATGATCCCCATGGGCTGGATGGCGCCCCTGTGCATCGCCACCGGCAACACCCTGGTGCTCAAGGCCGCCAGCTTCGTGCCCCAGAGCGCCATGCGCATCCTGGAGCTGTGGGAGGAGGCCGGGCTGCCCACGGGCGTCATCAACCTGGTGACCTGCAGCCGGAACGAGGCCGAGCTCCTGCTCCGGCACCCGGACGTGAAGGGCGTCTCCTTCGTGGGCTCCACCTCGGTGGGCCGGCACGTGTACGCCACGGCCGCGGCCGCCGGCAAGCGGGTGCAGTGCCTGACCGAGGCCAAGAACCACGCCCTGGTGCTCCGGGACGCCCCGCTGGAACGGACCGTGCGCGGCATCGTCAACTCGGCCTGCGGCTGCGCCGGCGAACGCTGCATGGCGCTGCCGGCGGTGGTGGCGGAGGAGGCCGTGGCCGGCGACCTGGTGGCCATGCTGAAGAAGACCATGGGCGCCCTCAAGATCGGCCCGGCCTACGACAAGGCCAGCCAGCTGGGCCCGGTGATCAACGCCGAGCACCGGAAGTTCATCACCGACTGGATCCAGAAGGGCGTCGAGGAAGGCGCGCAGCTGGTGCTGGACGGCCGGAACCCGGTGGTGCCCGGCTACGAGGGCGGGTTCTTCGTCGGCCCGACCCTGTTCGACCACGTGCGCCCGGGCATGACCGTGGGCGACCGGGAGATCTTCGGTCCGGTGCTCTGCGTCAAGCGGGTCAAGGATTTCGAGGAAGGCCTGGAGCTGATGAACGCCAACGAGTTCGGCAACGGCAGCGTGATCTACACCCAGAACGGCCATTTCGCCCGGGAATTCGCCCTGCGCACCGAAGGCGGCCAGGTGGGCATCAACGTGGGCATCCCCGTGCCCCTGGGGATGTTCGGCTTCACCGGCCACAAGAACTCCTTCTTCGGCGACCTGCACACCATGGGCACCGACGGCATCCGCTTCTTCACCGAGCTGAAGACCGTCACCGCCCACTGGTTCTCGGAGGAGGAAGTGCGCCAGGCCAAGGTGCAGAACAGCTGGGACGGGATGATCTCCTTCCCGGAAAAGAAGTAGCGCCATGCGCCTGGCCAGGTATTCCCTCGGCATAGGCGACCGGTTCGCGCACCAGGGCAAGGCCCAGCTCGAGGCCTTCGCCCTGGCCGCCGCGGCCGGAGTGGCGGTGACGCCGGTCTGGAACAAGTCGGTCCGGGAGCACACCATCACCGGCAGCGTGCCCCAGAGCGTCCGGGACGAGGCCGACGCGGCGGCCCGGGCCCTGCGCTGGGAGGGCCAGTACCTGGTGGACGCCGACCACGTCGGGCTCGGCACGGTGGACCCGTTCCTCCCCTCCAGCGACTTCTACACCCTCGACGTGGCCGAGCAGATCGGCGCCCCCTGCCCGGAGGAGGACCTGGCCGGTTTCCTGGCCAAGGCCGACCGCTACCGCGACCCCCGCAACCTTCCGGACCTGGGGACCGAGGTCAAGGTCAGCCGCGAGGACCTGGCGGCCGTCGCCCGGATCTACCTGCCGGCGGTGCGCCAAGCCGGCCGGATCTACCGCCACATCGAGGCCCGCAAGGGTGCCGGCGCCTTCGTCACCGAAATCTCCATGGACGAGGCGGAACGGCCCCAGGGCACCCTGGACCTGGCCCTCATCCTGGTCATGGTGGCCCTGGAGGGCATCCCGGCCCAGACCATCGCCCCCAAGTTCCCGGGCCGGTTCAACAAGGGCGTCGATTACGTGGGGGACCTGGCGCAATTCCAGGCCTGCTTCGACCAGGACCTGGCGGTCCTGGCCTGGGCGGCCGAGACCTTGCCCCTGCCGTCCAACCTGAAGCTGAGCGTCCATTCCGGCAGCGACAAGTTCTCCCTGTTCGGCCCCATGGGCGCCACCATCCGCCGGCGCGGCGCCGGCCTCCACCTCAAGACCGCCGGCACCACCTGGCTGGAGGAGGTGGCCGGGCTGGCCGAGTCCGGGCCGGAAGGCCTGGCCCTGGCCCGGGACATCTACGCCCAGGCCCATGCCCGCCGGGATGAGCTGACCGGGCCCTACCTCCCGGTCATCGCCATCGATCCGGCCCGGCTCCCGTCCGTGCGCGAGGTGGCGGGCTGGGACAGCGGCCAGTTCCTGGCCGCGCTCCGCAACGACCCGGCCGAGCCGCGCTACAACCCGTCCTTCCGGCAGATGGTGCACGTGGCCTACCGGGTGGCGGCGGAGCTGGGGACCCGGTTCACGGGGGCCCTGGAAGCGCATGCGGATGTCATCGGAGCGGCGGTCCGGACCAACATCTACGACCGGCACCTGAAACCGCTGTTCCTCGGCTGAACCTATTCCGCCCCCGGGCGCTCGGTCCTGGCCAGCAGCAGCCGGATCCGGGCGAAGTGGGCATCGTGCCGGCCCAGGGCCCGGACCGGGTCGCCGGCCTTCACCGTGTCCAGGATCTCCTGGTGGTCCTGGGCGATCTCGGCCTTGTCCGGGATCGCCTGGTAGGTCCGGGCGATCTCCTCCTGCATGAAGGACTGCAGGGTCCCGTAGATCGAGCAGAACAGGGCGTTCCCGGTGTGGTGGATGATGGTGTCGTGGAACCGGTAGTCGGCCGCCACCAGCCGGTCGATGGAGAAGTCCCGGGCGGCCTCCTTCATCTCCTCGATGGTGGCTTCCAGCTGTTCCATGGTGGCGCGCGCTTCCGGAGCCCGGCGGCCCAGGTCCTCCACCAGGGAGGCGATGCCGTCCCGCTCGATCAGCCGCCGCAGGTCCAGGATCTCGTCGATGCTGTTCTGGTTCAGCAGGATCGCCCAGGTCAGGGCTTCCTGGGAGATCTTGGCGCCGTCGCACACGAAGGTGCCCTTGGGCACCCGGGATTCCAGCACGCCCAGGTACTGGAACGTCTTCACCGCCTCCCGCACCGAGGAACGCCCAACCCCGAACATCTCCACCAGCTCGGTCTCCGTGGGGATCCGGTCGTTGGTCTTGTAGGTGCCGCTGGCGATCAGCTCCTTGATCCGGCCCATCACCTGGGTGACGACCGTCTGCTGCTGGACCTTGTTGCCGTTCATTGCCGATTCTTTCACCTGGTCTACCTCGTGCTTCCAGCCTTGGCTGAGGGGTCGTGGCCAAAAGTCCACATACATTAGCTGACGATGGCCCGGGCCAGTTCCCGCCTACCGGTAGCATTCCGGGGCCAGCCTGATCCGATCCATCTGCTCGAAATCGTGGGGATAGATGATGCGCGCGTGGTGTTCGCGGGTCAGCTGGCGGACTTTCTGGACGGTCCGCTGGAAACCCAGGCTGTCGTAGATGATCCCGGGCGGGGTGGGCGTCGGCTCCAGGTTCCGGCTCATGTAGATGGCGTCCGAAGGCAGCAGGACCGCACCGTCCCCGGGCAGGGTCACCAGCAGGCCGAGCACCTGGGGGGTGTGCCCTTCCAGCTGCAGCACCCGGATCCCGGGCGCCAGGTCGAAATCGCCCGCGGCCTTGTCCACCAGGTCGAAGGAGATGTCCTGCAGCTCGAAATGCTCCCGGAAGTAGCCGCCCCCGGCGAACGGCACCCGGGCGTCCCGGTGGGTGGTCTCCAGGCCGTAGGCGAAGTCCGCCTGGCCGACCATGACGCCGCGCCCGGCGGGGGTGCCGCTGAACAGGGAGAGGCCGCCGCCGTGGTCCTAATGCATGTGGGAGACGATGACCTGGCTAATGTCCCCGGGGCGGACCCCCAGCCGCTCCAGCTGGCCCTCGATGTCCCCGCCCGGGGCGGCCTTGCCCGGGAAGCTCTGCCGGGCGAAGTCCGGGAGGCGGTCCAGGACCTCGGCCCGGAACCCGGTGTCGAACAGCACCCGGCCAAGGCTTCATGCTCCACCAGGGACTCCAGCAGGAACCTCACCCACGGGGCCCGGCGGCCGGGATCGTCCCGGGTGGCCGCGTTGATGCCGGCCAGGTTCCAGGCGAGGTCGTTCTCGATCGAACCCACCTGCATGACGAACAACCGCTTCACGCCGCTCATGGCATCGCCCTCCCCGGCCGGCCTTCAGGCCTGCCGCGCCCGGGCGCCGGTCCGGCCCCAGGTGGACCGCACGAACGTCACGGCCGTCTCCACTCCCGCCGGGCCCGTGCCGCTGGCCTCCTCGATGCTCACCAGCCCCTCGTAGCCGGCCGTGTGCAGTTCCTCGAACACCGCCGGGAACGGCACCAGCCCCTGGCCGATGACCGAGGGCTCCAGGACGCCCCGGCGGCGGGTATCCGCCGCGTGGACGCAGCGGACCCGCCCGATCACCTGGCGCAGGAGGGGCACCGGATCCTCCCCGGAGGCCACCGGGTTGGCGGTGTCGAACAGGATGCCGAACTCCTTCTCGGGCAGGCGCCGGGCGATCTCCAGGAAGATGGCGCTGGGGTGGGCGAAATCGTAGTACTGCCAGGCGCCGGGCTTGCCGTGGTTCTCGAACAGGCAGTCGATGCCCAGGTCCCGCCCGATGGCCCCGGCCCGGGTCAGGCCCTGGACCGCCCAGTCGATGCCCTTGGCCCGGTCCAGGCCGGGATGGGCCTGGCCGGCGGTGGCCCGCACCGCCTTGGCGCCGAGGCAGGCGATGAGCTCGGCGTCGGCCTGGAAGCGCGCCACTTCCGATTCCCGGGTGGCCGGGTCGGGCGCGGTGAAATCCGGGTAGGTGGTCACCACCATCACCGGCATGCCCAGGCGCGCCAGGGCGGCCCGGGTCTGCTCCAGCTCGGCCCGGGTCTTCTTGCGCAGGGCCAGGATGGTAAGGTCGATCCCGTCCAGCCCAAGCTTCCGGGCTTCCGGCCCAGTCCAGGATGGTCCTGGAGCCGTCGATCAGCTCCTTGAAATCCGAAACGGGCAGGCAGCTCAGTTTCATGGCGTTCACCTTCCACCTTTCCCCTGGGGCACAAGGACTAGCTTGATCGGGCCGGCATCGCCGCGTCCTGCCGATCGAACCAGGTCCCGGCCTCGGCCAGGTCCGGGGTGGCGCTCATCAGGGGCTTGAGGTCGACCGCCTGGTTGCGGATCATTTCCAGGCATTCCGGAAACTCCCGCTGGAAGCGCAGGACCCGGACAGCTGGATCTAGTTGGTGACGATCTCCTGCAGGGGCAGCTCCACGCTGGGCGAGATGTTGCCGATGAGCACCAGGTGCCCGCCCCGCTTGAGCGTCCCGATGGCCCCGGCGATGGTCTTGCCGAGCCCCACCGCCTCCAGGGCGCAGTCCGCGCCCAGCCCGCCGGTGGCCGCCAGGACGGTCGCGCGCAGGTCGGTCCGGTCCACGTTCACCGCCACGTCGGCGCCCACCGCCGCGGCGATGGCCAGCCTGGCGTCGTCCTTGTCGGCCGCGATCACCGTGGCGCACCCGCGGTATTTCAGGACTTCCACCACCAGCAGCCCGATCACCCCGGCGCCGACCACCACCGCGGTCATGCCGGGCTTGACCTGGATCTTGGCCGCGGCGTGCACGGCGACCGACAGGGGCTCGACCATGGCGGCCTCGGTGAAGGAGACTTCCGCCGGCAGGCGGTCAGGACCCGGGCCGGAACCGTCACGTACTCGGCCATGGCCCCGTCCAGGTGGTAGGCGGCGCAGGCCACCCCCAGGACTTTCCGGGCGGTGCACAGGTTCACCTGGCCCGCCAGGCAGTAAGAGCAAGTCCCGCAGCTGATGGTCGAGTCGAAGGTCACCTGCTGCCCCTGCTCCCACCCGCGCACCCCGGGCTCGGCCGCGGCGATGAAGCCGGCGGCCTCGTCCCCCATGATGAGCGGAGGGATCCGCCGCCGGGTGGAGCCGTCGATCCCGTGCACATCGCTGCCGCAGATGCCGCACCCGTGCACCTCCACCAGCACCTCCCCGGCGCCGGGACTGGGCATGGGGACGTCCCGGTACTCGAATTTGCGGTATCCCGTCATGACCAGCGCTTTCATGTGCCTCTCCTCTGCCCCGGCCCGGGGCACAGCTACTGCCGGATCTTCTTCTGGCGCGAGTTGACCGCCAGGATCAGCACGAGGGCGACCCCGGTGATGACCAGGCGCATGCCGGACGGCACCCGAAAGAGATCAGCAGGTTGGTCAGGGAAATGATCACCAGGGCGCCGGCCGCCGTGCCCAGGTAGCTGCCCCGGCCGCCGCTGATCTGGGTCCCGCCCAGGACCACCGCGGCGACCGTGAGCATGGTGTAGTTGTCCGCCATGAGCAGCTGGGCGTTGCCCACCGCCGAGAACAGCAGCAGCCCGGCCAGGGCTCCGAACATGCCGGACAGGGTGAAGGTGGCGACGATGATCCGGCCGGTGTTGATGCCCGCCATGGTGGCGGCCCGCCGGTTGTCGCCCACCAGGAACAGCAGCTTGCCGTCCGGGTGTATTTCAGGGCGAGCGTCACCAGGACCACCGCCACCGCCACCAGCAGGAACAGCAGGCGCATCCACCCGAACAGGCGCATGCCTCCGATCAGGAGCACCAGCGGCGAGGCCAGCCGAACGGGCGCCCCTGGGACACCGCGAGGGTGAAGCCGTTGACCACCGAGCCCATGGCCAGGGTCATCACCAGGGAGGGGATCTTCAGGTACCACACCGCCAGCCCGTTGCACAGCCCGAACAGGGCGCCGGCCCCCGCCAGCACGACGAGGGTGAGGGGAATGTGGGCGTCGCTGCCCTGCAGCACCCCGCTGCCCAGCACGGCGCCCATGGACATGAGCGCCCCCAGGGTCAGGTCGATGCCGTAGTCGCCGCAGACGATGACCAGGGTCTGCCCGGCCGCGCCCAGGGCGAGGATGCTGGCCAGGGCCAGGAGGTTGCCGATGTTCTGCAGGCTGCCGAAACCGGGCCGCACGATCTGGCCCACCAGGATCAGCACCGCGCAGATCCCCAGGGGCAGCACCAGTCCCCGCCCCTCGCTCCGCTGCCAGAGGTTCCTGAACCCGCCACCGGCGGCCGGACGGCGGATCGCCGCACCGCAGGCCGCCGGTCCGGCGTCCCCTCCCGATCCCGTTCCCCGTGCCGCCATGCTCCCCGACTCCTCACGCTGGGCCCACCGGAGTGGGCGATCCGTCAGTCCGCTTCGGTCTGCCGCTTGTTCCGGCGCTGCACCACCACCGCCAGGGTGATGCCCAGGACCACCGTCAGGCCGGTGACCAGGTCCTGGAAGTACACCGGCACATCCAGCCCCAGCACCGTCACCAGGACTTCGTAGAGGAAGAACGCGCCGAACACGGAGCCGGTGACCGTGCGGGAGCCCCCGGCCAGGCTTACCCGCGATGATGCAGGCCGCCACGGAAGTCTGGCTCAAGTTCGTCGCCACCTCGATGCTCGCCGGGGCCGAAGTTGCAGCTGACGGCGATGCCCGCCAGCCCGGCCACCAGGCCCGCCAGGGCGTAGGGGATGAAGCTCACCAGGGTCACGTTGACCCCGGAGAAGTAGGCCTTGCCCGAATGGTGCCCTGTGGCGTACAGGAACGGCCCTAGGTGCGACCGCTTCAGGGCCCACCAGACAGCCCGATGGCCGCGGCGAACAGCAGCGGCATCGGGAGGACGTTGAAAATGACGTAATAGTAGAAGTCACTGATCACCCCGGGGACCGTCCGCCCGGGGTCGGCAGGATGCTCAGGGCCAGCCCGCTACCGATGAAGGAGGTGGCGAAGGTGGCCAGCAGCGGCGGAATCCGCAGCACGGCGACCAGGAACCCGTTCAGCAGCCCGATGGCCAGGGCCGCCCCCATGCACAGGGCCACCGGCAGGGCCACCGGCCCGTTGGTGCTGGACAGGGTCGCCATCATGGTGTTGACCAGGCAGACCGTGGCGCCCACCGAGATGTCGATGCCCCCGCCGATGATCACGATGGCCTCGCCCATGGACAGCAGGACGATCGGGATCGTGGACTGCAGGAAGCCGGTCCAGGCCCGGATGCTCATGAAGCTGGGCGACAGGATGCTGTTGACGGTGGTGAAGGCCAGGAACAGGGCGATGGCCGGGAGTGCGGAGGACCGGAACATCCGGGGCAGGGTCATGGTTCAGATCCCTCGGGAGATGGCATAGTGCACGATGTTGTAGATGGTGATGTCCCGGCCCTCGAGCATGCGCACGAACTCCCCGTCGTACATGATCTGGATCCGGGTGTGGGGATGGGCTTGCCGATCTCCACCAGTTCCTCGTCGTCGCTGGAGACCATGATGACCGTGCCCCCGGCCTCGATGATCCCCTTGATCTGCTCGTGGATGTCGGACCGGGCGCTCATGTCGATCTGTCGGGGCGTCGGCCAAGGGCCTGGTTCAGGCTGAGCCACCGGGCCAGCACCACCTTCTGCTGGTTGCCGCCGCTGAGGCTGCTGATGGGCGCGTCGATGTCGCTGGTGACGATCTTGTAGTCCTCGAGCACCTTGGCGTAGTCGATGGGCGGCCCCTCGAGGACGCAATCGTTGACCACGCGCCAGGTTCTTCCGTACCGACCGGTCCGGGAACACGCCCTCCTGCTCCCGGTTGCCGGACACGAAGCCGATCCCGGCGCGCATGGCGTCCCGGGGGGACCGGATCACCACGGGGCGGCCGTCCAGCTGGTAGGTCCGGGTGCCCAGCAGCCCGAACAGGGCCCGGACCAGCTGGCTCTGTCCCTGCCCCTGAAGCCCGGAGATCCCGATGAACTCGCCCTTGTGCGCTTCGAGGCTGATGGGCTTGGCGAAGCCGGGCACCACGAACTTGTCCAGGGCCACCCTCACGTCCCGGACCTCGACCGCGGCGGGGGCCGGCCTTGCCGCGGCGGGCTCCTGGTCCATGAGCAGGCTGACCACTTTCTCGTTGCCGGTCATGAGCGCCAGGAGCTCCTCCTTGGTGATGTCGCCGATGGCCGCGGTCTTGACCAGCTGGCCGTTGCGCAGCACCGAGACCGAGTCGCAGACCTGGTAGACCTCGTTCATCCGGTGGGAGATGAAGATCATCGCCACGCCCTTGCTCCGGAGTTCCTTGAGGACCTCGTGGACGGTCTCGAACTCTTCGCTGAACAGGGAGGAGGTGATCTCGTCCACGATCAGCAGCCGCACGTCCTGGGCCAGGGCCTTGGCGAACTCCATCAGGTACTTCTTGTTCTCCGGCAGGGCCAGCACGCTCCGCCCGGCCAGGTCCGCCTCGCCGATCCTGCCCAGGGACCGCTCCGCGGCGCCCCGGATGGTCCGGCGGTCCAGGATCCCCGCGGTCCGGCGCGCCAGGGTCGAGACCGCCACGTTGAAGGCCGGGGTCAGGTTGTAGAACAGGCTCAGCTCCTGGGAGGTCACCACGATCCCGTTGGCCTTGGCGTCCTGGGGCGAGTTCAGGCGGACCCGCCGCCCGTCGACCCGGATCTCCCCGGAATCGGCGCCCACGTATCCGCCCAGCACCTTGGCCAGGGTCGACTTGCCCGATCCGTTGCCCCCAACAGGGCGCGGATTCCCGGCCTTTGGTCAGCCAACGTCTAGGCGTGGCGGCCGCCGTAGTTTTGCTGATGTTGCTGCACTGCAATTCCATGAGGCGCACCCTGGAGGTCCGGCCGGGTCGCGGTCTTCCCGCGGGCCCGGCCGGAGGTCACGTCAACTGGCCAGGCTTACCACTTGTGCCCGGCGGGCACGGTGAAGACCGCGTCGACCGCAGCGTCCGTCAACGGGCTGTCCAGGGCCGCCGTGTCCGGCAGCTTGGCGCCGATCTTCAGGGCTTCCGGCAGGCTCACGATATGGGTGGCCACGGGGTTGATCTTGTAGTCCTTGAGGCAGATCGGGTCGATCTTGCCGGTCCGGGTCACGATGTAGCTGGGATTGATGATGATGCTGGACTTGATGGCGGCGTTGATGGGGCTGGGCTGGAACATTTCCGCTTTGATCTTCCAGCCCATCAGCAGGCGGGCCGCCACTTCGATGCCCCAGGAGCCGATGGTCGGCTGGTCGTTGACCGCGATGGAGTCGTAGTTCGGCATGGAGTTCCACTTCCGGAGGGTCCCGAACACATAGTCGACGTTCATGGGCGGCAGGGGCTTGCCGGCGATCTCGAAGGCCCGGATCTCGCCCAGGGGGGCGATGTCCTGGGTGAACACGGCGTCGAGCTTCGGATAGGAGGCGATGAAGTTGCTCACGACCTCCTGGGCCTTGGTCTCGTTCCAGCCGCCGTCGCCCTTGGCCAGGAGGTGGATGTTGGGTATTCCTTCAGGATGCGGGTGAGCTCGTCGTCGCGGATCTTGCTGGCGGTGTTGCCGGCCAGGCCGCTGACGTAGACGGCGTTGACCTCGCCGGCATTCTTGAGCTTCTCGCACAGCCAGCGGGCCTGGATGCCGAACTGGGCTTTCTGGTCGAGGATGACCGACACTACGCCTTCGTAGGCGAACGGGTCGTCCACGTTCACCACCAGGATGTTGGCCTTCTCGGCCCGGCGGATGACCGGGGCCAGGGCCTCGGCGGACACGGGGTTGATGATGAGGCAGTCGACGCCCTGGTCGATGAGGCTGTTCAGCTGCACGATCTGCTTGGTCACGTCGTCGTTGACCTGGACCACCTTGAAGTCCTTGATGATGCCCCGGTCCTTCCACTTCTTGGCGGTGGCCATGGCTTCGTCGATGTACTGGGAGCGCCAGGTGTTGCCGAAGTAGCCGTTGGCGAACCCGACCACGAACCCCGTGGTCTTCTTGGGAGTGTAGGCCGGGCCCTGGCCGAAGGCCGCGGACAGCGCGCAGAGCGAGAGCGCAAGGCCCGCAAGGGGCCGCAGGATGGAGCGTTTCAGGTTCATTACTGCACCTCCGGTTGGGGATTGGGTTGGGTGAATGCTTTTGCTGGGACGTCTGGTGCCTTCGCCGGCCGTCCCGATCCGGCCTCGTGCTCAGAAATAGGCCAGGGCGCGGATGGGTGAGCCGGACCCCTTCTTGATCTTGAGCGGAGCCGCCACGAACAGGACCTGGGCCGGGAGGTCCTCAAGGTTCTGGAGGCATTCCATCAGGTAGACGCAATTGGGCAGGAGCCGGTCGTGGATGTGGCAGAAGGCCAGCACCGAGTCGCGCATGGCCGACCCGCAGGCGATGGTGTCGGACCCCAGGGCCTTGATCCTGCGCTCCAGGAGGTAGTCCGCTACCGACGCGTCCAGTCTCGGGGAATTGGTCACTAGCCTCCAGTCGGTCAAGGACCAGTCCCGCCTGAGCCAGCCGAAGTTGACCAGGACGATGTCCCCCGCCTGGATCCGGACCCCGCGCCGCTCCTCCTGCTCCTGGAACATCCGGGCGGTGCCGTAGTCCCCGGCGCCGAGCCCGTACGAGGCCAGGTCGATCACCACCGCCCGGCCCAGGATGCAGTCCACCGGGGCCCGGTCGATGGTGTCCTCGGGCAGCCGCGCGTGGATGTGGAACGGCGCGTCCACGTGGGCCCCGGCGTGTTCCGGCAGGAACAGCGTCTGGCAGTAGTAGCCGTCGTGCGCGTGATGGATGGTCGGGTTGATCACGATCGGGGGATGGGTCGGGAACCTGGGCATGTCGTTTTCCAGGGTGGGGGTCAGGTCGACCAACTGCATCCCCCGCAGCAGCCCGGCGACTTCATTCACTTCTTGGACGGACATCGTATCCCCCTCGGCGTGGCGGAAGGCTGTTCCGGTCGGACTTCCCCGGCTACTCGCCCGGCTTGATGAGAATCTTCATGACGTTGGCGTTGGCCTTGATGCGTTCGAACCCGTCCCGGACGGCCCGGTCCAGGGGCAGTGCGCTCGAGACCAGCCGCTCCACCCCCAGCGGTTTCTCCCGCAGCAGACGGAGGGTCCGGTCGAAGTCCAGGAAGTTGTACATGCGCGACCCGCGCACCGACAGCTCCTTCACGATCACCTGGCGCAGGTCGGTGGTGGGCGGCTTCTTGAAGAACCCGCCCATGAGGATCGTGCCCCGGATCCCGGTGATCTCCAGAGCCGCCTGAATGGTGGCTTCCGGCGCTCGCTACCTCGAAGGAGACGTCCGCTCCGCGACCCTGGAAGAAGTCGGCCAGCCCTTCCTTGAAGCCGTCCTCGGCGGCGTTGAACGGGGTCATCCCGGACTCCCGGGCCAGCTCCAGGCGGTACAGGTTGATGTCCACCGCGGCCAGCTGGGTGACACCGGCGTCCCGGCAGGCGATGCCCACCAGCTGGCCGATGGGCCCCGCCCCGAAGATCGCAACCCGGTGGTGGGCCTCGATGCCCGCCACCCGGCGCATGTGCACCGCCACCGCCAGGGGCTCGCACAGCACCGCTTTTTCGGTGGGGAGATCCTCGGGCACGTGGTGCAGGCGCTCCAGGGGCACCAGCACGTACTGGGCGAAGCAGCCGTTGGTGTCGATGCCGTAGCCTTGATTTCTGCGGATGTTGTAGGTGCTTTGGCAATCGGGGCATTGGCCGCAGGAGATGATGGGCTCGCCGACGATCCGGTCCCCCACCTTGAACAGGCTCGGCCGTTCCCCCACCCTGCACCTCCGCCACGCCGGTCACTCGTGGCCCAATTCGACCGGAGGCTATCCGGGCGCCGACCCAGCCCTGCGCGGCGCCCACGTCAGAACCGAAGACCGGCCAGGCTCACCCGGACCAGGGCTTCCCCCGGGGCGAGGGTGGGTACAGGGGCATCCCCCACCTCGAGCTGGGCATTGCCGTGATAGAGCAACGCTTTCACAGCGGCCTCCTTGGCGCACATCGTATTATTGGCTGATGGTCCTATTATAGGATGATAGGTCCTAGTGTCAAGCTGATTTCAATTCCCCGTCGGCGGGTCCGGATCCGCCCTCCGACTCCAGCCCCTGGCGATCTCGGGGGTGCGGGCCTTCGTGCCTTCTTCAAGATCGCCGGGATCTGGAAGGCCCTGGCGATCCTCTTTCCCCAGGATGAGATCGCGGATCGTTGGATCCCTTTGCCCAACGACAATTTCCCATTCATGGGTGATTCGCCGCCTACCCTTATGCCGTTCTCCATGGAGGGCCTGGCCTATCCAAGTCTGCGCGCCCCAGGGGGGAGCTGTGTGGTCGGATTCCGCATCGACACCGTGCGGGATCTCAAGCATCACCACCAGGTCGTCATGGCCTGGGATGGGAAGGAACTGGCCCTTTAGCACCACGAGTGCTCGTATTCCTCCACCGATGTGAGGTGAACGGCCGGCTTCGGGCACCCTGGAGCGCACCCGGACGACACCCCCCTTCGAGAGGAGGTCAATCCGGCCTGAGGGCCATCTTGCGCCTTCCCGGCCTCGCCATCCGGACCTGGTGGCGGCGGCAGCCTGGCCAAGACCAGAGGAAATAGTCATTGAACTTGTAAAAATTGATTAGCGCAAGAACCTATGTGACATATATTTCCAACCACAAGTTTCGCCATGCGCTTTGTCCGGATTCGAAGTCGGGGTCGCCGGAGCAACTACATGAGCAGATTATTAGACAAATTATTTAATTATATCGTGTCCCTGGCGTGGCTCATGACCCGGACCCGCCGGTGGGCCTTCGAGGGCCAGCCCCTGAAGGGATGTCTTGGCGTTCTGCTTGCCGCCGGCCTTCTGGGCGCCTTCCCGGCCTGCACCTACCACGTGCCGCATCCCCCCATCAGCCTCACCGCCGGGCAGAACCCCATCACCCAAGGCTCCAGCACGACGCTCACCGCGAATTGGCCGTCCAACAGCGCTTCGGGCTCGATCGACCACGGTATCGGCTCCGTCGCCAAAGGAGTCCCGGTGACCATCGCGCCCACCACGGACACCACCTACACCCTCACCTATTCCGACAACATAGGCACGCTCCAGACCTCCCTCACCGTGCGGGTGGTCACCGCGCCGGGCTCCACCAGCCTCACCGCGGCGGTGACCACCGTCACCGCCGGCACGGGGACGACCCTGGTCCCGGTCTTCCAGGACGGAACCGGCACCATCGACCATGGCATCGGCCCGGTGACTTCCGGGGTGCCGGTGCCCACCGGCGCCCTGACCGCGGACACCACCTTCACGCTGACCAACACCAATGCGGCGGGGACCGCGGTCACCAGCAGCGTGACGATCCATGTGGCCGCTCTCGCGGGCACCCCGGTCATTTCGGCTCCGATCATCGTCACCGCCGGCGCCGCCGGCCTCACCGCGTCGGTGGCGATCCAGGCGGGCGACAGCTATGCCTGGACGATCACCGGCGGAACCATCACCGCCGGGGCCGCCACCAACCAGATCACCTTCACCGCCGGCCCTTCCGGCGCGGTCGACCTGGGCTGCGTGGTGACCAACGCGGCGGGCACTCCGTCCCCCCAGGGGACCGCATCCTGCGCCATCGTGGCGCCGCCCGCCACCCCGGTCATCACCGTCCCGGCCAACGTCACCGCGGGCGCCACCGGGCTCACCGCGTCCGTTCCGGCCCAGGCCGGCGCCAGCTATGCCTGGACCCTCACCGGCGGCTCCATCACTGCGGGCGGCACCACCAACCAGATCACCTTCTCGGCGGGGACTTCCGGAACGATCCAGCTGGCCTGCACCGTGACCAATGCCGCCGGCACGGCCAGTGTCCCGGGAACCGCCAGCAGCACCATCGTGCCGGCCCCCGGTACGCCGGTGCTCACCGCCCCGGCCTTCGTCACCGCCGGCGCCACGGGCCTCATTGCGTCCGTCCCCCCCCAGGCCGGCGACAGCTACACCTGGACCATCACCGGCGGTTCCATCACCGCCGGCGCCGCCACCGCTTCGATCACCTTCACCGCCGGCGCTTCCGGTTCCGTGCAGCTGGGCTGCGTGGTCACCAACGCCGCCGGCACCGCGAGCCCCCAGGCCATCGCCTTCAGCACCATCGTGGCGGCGCCGGTGGTTCCGGTGATCTCGGCCCCCGCCTTCGTCACCACTGGGACCGCCGGGCTGGCCGCGACCATCACCAACACCGCCGCCGAGCCCACCGGCAGCACCTACGCCTGGACCATCGCCAGCGGCGGCACCATCACCGCCGGCGCCGCCACCGCCTCGATCACCTTCACGGCCGGCGCTTCCGGCACGGTGGCGCTCAGCTGCACGGTCACCACCACCGCCGGCGCCACCAGTACCGGCACCTTCTCCACCACCATCGTGGCGGCGCCGGTCGCCCCGGTCATTTCCGCCCCGGCCTTCGTCACCGCCAACGCCACCGGACTGGCCGCGACCATCACCAACACCGCCGCCGAGCCCACCGGCAGCACCTACGCCTGGACCATCACCAGCGGCGGCACCATCACCGCCGGCGCCGCCACCGCCTCGATCACCTTCACGGCCGGTGCCTCCGGCACGGTGGCGTTCAGCTGCAAGGTCACCACCACCGCCGGCGCCACCAGCACCGGCACCTTCTCCAGCACCATCGTGGCGGCGCCCGTCCAGCCGGTCATTTCCGCTCCGAACCCCGTCACCGCCAACGCCACCGGGCTGACCGCGACCATCACCAACACTGCGGCCGAACCCGCCGGCAGCACCTACGCCTGGACCATCACCAGCGGCGGCACCATCACCGCCGGCGCCGCCACCGCCTCGATCACCTTCACGGCCGGCGCCTCCGGCACGGTGGCGTTCAGCTGCAAGGTCACCACCACCGCCGGGGCCACCAGCACCGGCACCTTCTCCAGCACCATCGTGGCGGCGCCCGTCCAGCCGGCCATTTCCGCTCCGAACCCCGTCACCGCCAACGCCACCGGGCTGACCGCCACCCTCACCAACACCGCGGCCGAGCCCGCCGGCAGCACCTACGCCTGGGCCATCACCAACGGCGGCGGCACCATCACCTCCGGCACCAGCGGCACCTCCATCACCTTCACGGCCGGCGCCTCCGGCACCGTGGCGTTCAGCTGCACGGTCACCACGACGGCCAACGCCACCAGCACCGGCACCTTCTCCAGCACCATCGTGGCGGCGCCCACCCAGCCGACCGTCACCGGGGTGCCGACCTACCTGAGCACCGGGGTCACCAGCGCCACCGCATCCGTCACAGCCCAGGGAACCTCCACCTACCTCTGGACGGTCACCGGCGGCACCATCACCGCCGGCGGCACCACCGCCAGCACGACGGTGACCTTCACGGCCGGAGCGGTCGGCACCCTCACCGTGTCCTGCGCGGTCCGGAACCAGGCCGGCACGACCGGCCCCACGGGGACCGCCACCGGCACCGTCGTGGCCCTGCCGGACGCGCCGACCCTCTTCGTCCCGCCCGATCTCACCGCCCTCACCCCCCCTACAGCGCCAGCGCCACCATCGACGCCACCGACGCCACGGTCCTCTGGACCATCAGTACCGGCACGGTCACCGCGGCCACCACCACCTCCATCACCTTCAACAATGGCGATCCTTCGTTCGCCTCCCCCTTCACCCTGTCCTGCACCGCCAGCAACCTGGCCAATTCCACCAGCACCTCCAGCGTGACCTACACCAGCGGACTGTCGGGGCTTGTGTTCGTCACCGTGAGCGACGCGGCGAACGAGGACTGGGCCACCATCGGGGTCAAGGTGCTGAAGATCGCCTTGGTCCCGAAGGGTGCTCCGGCCGGCGGCGCGGTGACGGTCTACCGCGCACCTGCCCCGGCGCCGGTGGTCAACCTGGCGCAACTGGACCAGCTCAGCGAACTGCTGGGCCAGGTGGGGGCGCCTCCGGGCACCTATGCCGGGGCGGTCCTGACCCTGGGCGGCAACCCGGGCGACGTGGCCCTGGTTTCCAGCGCCGAACCTTCGGCGGGATTCCCGGACCTGGCCGCCACCGCCATCCCGGCGACCCGGATCCAGATCCAGGGAACCACCGGCAGCGCCGGCGACCTGACGGTGCCGGTGACGGTGGGCTTCGCTTCCCCCCTGGCCGTGAGCGCCGGCCAGCCCCTCCCGCTGGACCTGGAATTCGAACTCTCCCACCCGGCCTTCCTGGTGGACCACCGGTCCGCCGGGGATGCTGCGCCGGTCTGGGCGGTGAACTTCAACGGCACGGTGCGCCAACGGCCCGTCCCGGGCACCGGCCTGGTGCTGCGCCATCTCTACGGGACCGTACCCGCCGTGGCGGGCGACCCGTCCGCCCTCACCGTCACCAAGGCCTTCCCCGCCTGGCCGCCGGTCAATCCGGAGACCGCCGTTCCCAGCGCCCAGAGCCTGAGGATCCTCGCCGACCCCGGCAACGGAACCTTGTGCTACGACCTGGATGCGGGGACCGTCAGCACCGTCACGGACTTCTCCAGCATGGCCGGCACTCTGGCCGGCCGGTACGTGAGGGCCGCGGTCCGCTACCAGCCCGACGGCACCCTGGTGGCCGCCCGGATCTGGGCCGGCAGCGCCTTCAATACCGTCTACAACGGCCCGGAGGGTCACGTGCTGCACGTGGACGCCGGCACCGGCGTGCTCACCGTGGCGAACCAGGACGGGGCCGGCGTGCCCATCCTGGTGACTCCGGCCACCCAGTTCTTCTTCCGCAACCCGGCCGATGCCGCGGCCGACGCCACGCCCATCGGCAGCGGCCCCGCCTTCATGGGAACCCGCCTGGTGCGCGGATTCAAGGTGCACGCCAGTGTCGATCCCGCCACCACGCCCATGACGGCCCAGACGGTGGACATCGAAGTGGCCAGGTTCGAAGGCGCCGTCGCCGCCGATGCGGGCGGCTTCACCCTCGCCCGCGCCTTCGCCAGCGCCGCCGACGATTACACGGTCGCCCTGGGCTTCGCCGCCGGTTTCGCGGCCGGCGCCCTGGAAGCCGCGGCCGGTCCGGTGGCTTTCGGCGGCGGCTTGCCGGCCATGCTCCCGTGGGCGGCCAGCATCGCCACCTGGAACGACCCCGCGAACCCCGCCGGGTGGTCCGCCAAGTCCGCCCTCATGGAAGCCACCGCGCTGCCCATCGGCACCGTGGCCAGCCCCTGGTCCGCCGTCAGCGCCAGCTTCGGCCTGGTCCTGCCCGGGGGCGCCGACCTGGTGCCTGTGGACCTGGACCTCGCCGGCGGGTCAAGCCTGGTCTACCAGGTGGACCGGACCGGGGGGATCGTAACCCTGAGCCCCGTGGACCTCGCCACGGCAGGGGGCCAGGCCAGCCTCCTCGCCAGCCTGGGCACGGGCGCAACCGTCAAGGTCTACGGCATCCCCCAGGCCGGCGGCCACATCAAAGCCACGGTCGTTTTCTACTACACCGGCACCTTGCCCCTCTGAGCGGGCGCGCCCGCCCAGGCTCCGCCTAGCGCATCCGGGGAAACAGGACCCGGTTCTCCAGCCCCACGTGGTCCTCCAGCCGCACGGAAAGTGCCACCAGCGAGGTGTGGACGCGGGCCTTGGGACTTTCGGCGGGCGAATCCTTGGCGAGGGCCGCCGCGAAGATCCGGAGGTCGCGCAGAAGCCCGGCTTCCTTGTGGTGCTCCGCTTCCAGGAGGGACCCCAGCACCTCGAGCTGGGCTTTGCCGGGGCCGGGCGCAACGCCTTGCTCCATCGCCAGGAGCACCGGGAACAGGTCCCGTTCCTCGCGGGCCATGTGGGCACGCAGTTCCGCGCAGAACTGGGCGAAGAGATCCCGGATCTCCACCAGGGACAAGCGGCTGGGGCCCGGTTCCATGGCCAGGAGGGCGAGCAGGGTCTCCAGCCCGGCCATGTCCTCCCGGCACTCCTGGTGGCACGTCCCCACGATGTGGTGGATGAGGGTGCCCAAGGGGGCGACCTGCCATGCTGTCAGTTTCTCTTTTTCTTCCAAGGACATGGTCGCTCCTCGAGTCACCCATTCACGGACTGGGTCAAAGCACCGCCTCCAGGCGGGCCAGGGCCTCGTCCACCCGCTTCCTGGGGCAGCCCAGGTTGGCGCGCATGAAGCCGTGCCCTTCGGGGCCGAATTTCGGCCCCGGGTCCAGCCACACCCGCCCCTGGGTGAGCAGGAAATGATGGAGGGCCTCGGGCTCCATCCCCAGGGCGCGGCAGTCGAGCCACGCCAGGAAGAGGGAATCCATCGCCATGACCTTGATCTTTCCGGTGGCGGCCTGGAGGGTTTCGGCGAAATGCCGCTGGTTGCCCCGCAGGTAGTCGAGCAGGGCCGCGAGCCAGGGCTCGCCATGGCGGTAGGCCGCCTCGGTGGCGACCATGCCCAGCAGGTTGACCTTGGCGTAGAAGTTCCGCTCGATCTGGCGGCGCACTTCCTCCCGCCGCTCCCGGTCCGGGATGAACAGGTTGGCGCACTGCAGCCCGGCCAGGTTGAAGGTCTTGCTGGCGGCGGTGCAGGTGATGCTGTTGGCGGCGAAGGCCGGGCCCAGTGAGGCGAAGGGCACGTGCCTGCGGCGGGGGTTCAGGACCAGGTCCTGGTGCACCTCGTCCGATATCACCGGGATCCCGTGCCGGAAGCAGATCTCGCCCATGGCCCGCAGCTCGTCCTCCGACCAGACATTGCCGGTGGGGTTGTGCGGGTTGGAGAGGATGAAGAGCTTCGTGTCGGGCCGGATGGCCCTGGCGAAGGTGTCCGGGTCGAACCGGTACCGGTCACCGCGCAGCTCCAGGGGCGCCCATGCCACCTGCCGGCCCAGGAGGGGCGGGTCGCGGTGGAAGTGGACGTAGACCGGCGGCTGGACCAGCACTGTGTCCCCGGGCCTGGTGAACACCTGGATCACGGTCTTGAGTCCGGTGATCACTCCGGGGACCAGCACCAGCCATTCCGGCGCCACCTCCCAGCCGAACCGCCGCCCTTGCCAGCCGGTCACCGCTTCCACATAGCCCCGGGTCGGCCCCGCCGGGTAGCCGAACACGCCCTGCCGCACCGCCTCCCCCAGCGCCTCCAGGACCGCTTCCGGGGATTTGAAGTCCATGTCCGCCACCCACATGGGCAGCGGTCCCGCGGCGCATTCCTCCGGCGTGAGCAGGGCCTCCGGCCGGGACCACTTCATGGAATTCGTCCGGGAACGGTCGATGACCTGGTCGAAATCGATGGGCATGGGCGGACTCCCGGAGCATGGATGGCGGATGGGCGGGAATCCTTCCATGGTAGCGTGATGGATCGGATGCATGGACTCAACGTGCTGGACTTCAGGGATCGGCCTTATTATTCGGAGCTGGCGCGGATCGGCCTCCCGGTCGTGGTGCAGCACCTGGTCTTCAACGGCCTGCTGGTCATCGACAACGTCATGATCGGGGGGATGGGCGACACGGCCATCTCCGCGGTGGGGATCGCCAACAAGCTCAGTTTCGTGTTCCTCCTGATGCTGTTCGGGGTCAACAGCGGCGCCAGCGGGTTCAGCTCCCAGTTCTGGGGCAAGCGGGACCTGGTCTCGGTGCGCCAGATCCTGGGCATCTCCATCCAGGTGTGCATGGTGGCGGCCATCCCGTTCTTCCTGGTCACCCAGTTCCTGCCGGGCCGGGTCATGGCCTTCTTCATCCGGGACGCCAGGGTGGTGGCCCAGGGGGCGGCCTTCCTGCGCATCATCGGGTGGAGCTACCTGCTGCAATCGGTCTCGGCCGCCTACGCCATCCACAGCCGGGCCGTGGGCAGGACCCGGCCGCCCATGTACGCCAGCGTGATGGCGCTGACGGTGAACACCGTCCTGAACTACGCCCTGATCTATGGCCGGTTCGGCCTCCCGGCGATGGGGGTCCGGGGGTCGGCCACCGCCACCTTGATCGCCCGGGCCCTGGAGCTGGGACTCCTGCTGGGCCTCATCTACGGCCACAAGTACGAGCTGGCGGCGTCCTTCAAGGAGCTGACCGGCTGGTCCCGGGAACTGCTGCGGAGGTACATCCGGCCGGTGCTGCCGGTCATCGTCAACGAGGTCGGCTGGGCCGCCGGGGTCAGCATGTACACCGTCTTCTACGGCATGCAGGGGGTGGGCTCCACCACCACCGCGCAGATCCTGGAGGTGATCACGAACCTGTTCTTCTGCGCCGCCTTCGGCCTGGGTAGCGCCTGCGGGGCGATGGTCGGCAACCGGATCGGGGCGGGCCAGGACCGGGTCGCCCGGATCTATGCCGGGCGCAGCGTGCTGCTGGGGGCCGGGCTGGGCGTCGTGATGGGCGTCGCCCTGGCGGCGGCGGCGCCGCTCTTCCTGGGGTTCTTCCGGGTCGGGCCGGGGATCCTCGCGGCCTGCCGGATCGCGGCGTTCGTGTTCGCGGCGACCCTGCCTCTGCGGGTGGTCAACCTGGTGATGATCGTGGGCGTCTTCCGCAACGGCGGCGACACGGTGTTCGCCGCCCTGATCGACGTGCTGACGCCCTGGTTCGTGGGCATCCCCATGGCGGCGCTGGGGGTGATGGTGCTCCATTGGCCGATCTATGCCGTCATGGCGCTGGTCAGCCTGGAGGAGGCCACCAAGGCTTGCCTGGGGCTCTGGCGGCTGGTTTCAGGGAAATGGCTGAACAACCTGGTGCTGGATTTTCCGGGCCAGCCCGGTCAGAGCCTGTCTCAGTAGATCCCCGGCAGCAGCCGCGACGTGCGGGCGCGGTAGGTTTCGTACTCGGCGCCGCCCCAGCCCAGGATCGCCAGGCTCCAGGTCACGCCCACGGTGGCCAGGATCACCAGCAGTCGTACCAGGATCGTCATGAATCCCATTGCTGATGCTCCTTCCCGCCCGGCACCGCAGGCGCGGAAGCTTCCATCCGGTCGCGGAACTCCTGGGGGATGCTCAGCTTGACGTTCTTGTGGAAATCGAACATCACCAGCACGTCGTGCACCTCGGCGACGACCTCCTGGGCATCGTCCAGCACCTTGTGCCGCAGGTGGAAGCTGGTGTTGTTCACCTGGTCGATCCTCGACTGGACCGTCACGTGCCCTGGATAGAACAATTGTTTCTTGAACTGGCAACTGGTCGAAACCAGCACCGGGCTGATGCCGGCCTCGGCCTTGGACCGCATCATGCCCGTCTCCTCCATGAAATGGACCCGCGCGGTCTGGGTATAGCGGAGGATGGCCAGGTTGTTCACATGGCCGAAGGAATCCAGTTCGCTCCAGTCGATGCGGAGCCGAATGGTTTGGGCATAGTCGTTCACCTAGTCACCTCGATTCCCAGGCCAATTCATTTATTTCCATTCTAGCCTTCTGGATGGAACTGCCGGGCCATGTGCAGAATGATGGCCGAGGTTGGCCATGACCAAGGAAGAGGCCCTCAGGATCCTTCAAAATGCTCTGCCGGGTCCCGGCCGAGTTCGAACAGGACCAGGTCCTCCTTTCCTCCCGGCGCCCGGACCAGGCCGCGGTGCACGAAGCCCAGGCGGTGCAGCAGGCTTATGGACCGGCGGTTGCCCGGATTGACGATGGCCAGGAAGCGGTCCAGGCCCAGGTCCCGGCGGCCGTGGTCCAGCACCGCCGTGCAGGCCTCGAAGGCGCAGCCCCGGCCCACGTATTCCGGCAGGAAGGCGTAGCCCAGGTCCGGGGCGTCCAGGTAGTCCCGGCGCACCAGGCCGCACATGCCCATGGGCTCGAGGGTGCCCTTCTCCGCCACCAGGTAGAGGCCGTGCCCGTGGTCCCGGTAGCTGGCCAGGGGCCCGTCCCGGAGGTAGGCTTCCGCCTGCTCCCGGGTGGCCACGCCCTTGTCGGCGATGTTCTCGATGAAGGTGGGCTCGTTGAGGAGCCGGAGGATGAAGCCGGCGTCCTCGAGCCGGAACCGGCGGATGGCCAGGCGCGGGGTGGTCGCCACCGGCATGGGCGTCGCTCAGCTCACCAGGCCGAACGGATCATCGATGCTGGGGCTGGGCCGGGTGAACCACTCGGGTCCCTTGCCGGTCATGTGGATGTGGTCCTCCAGCCGCACGCCGAATTCCCCCGGAACGCAGATCATCGGCTCGTCGCTGAAGCACATGCCCACGTCCAGGCGGATCCTGCTGCCCAGCACCAGGTACGGCTGCTCGTGCACGTCCAGGCCCATCCCGTGCCCGGTCCGGTGGGGCAGGCCCGGCAGGGCATAGCCGGGGCCCAGGCCGTTGGACTCCAGGAACCGGCGCACGGCCTGGTCCACGGCACCCGCCTCGGCGCCCAGCTGGGCCGCGGCGAAGGCGGCCAGCTGGGCGCCCCGCTCCAGGTTCCAGATGGCGCGCTGGCGCTCGTTGGGCGTGCCGAACACGTAGGTCCGGGTGATGTCCGACGGGTAGCCGTGCACCAGGCAGCCAGTGTCAACCAGCACCAGGTCGCCGGCCTTGAGCCGCTGGGGTTCCTGGACGCCGTGGGGGAACCCGGTGGCCGCGCCGAACAGCACGATGCTGAAGCAGCTGCCGTCGGAGCCCACCCGCTTGTGGGCTTCGTGGACGAAGGCCTCAACGTCCAGGGTGCTCATGCCCTCGGCCAGGACGCTGGCCGTGGCGGCCTGGACCCTCAGGGTCATGCGGTGGGCCCGCTGGATGAGGGCGATCTCCTGCTCCGACTTGCGCATGCGGCAGGCGCCCATGACCTCCTGGGCGGAGACGAAGGCGCGTTCCGGCGCCAGCCGCCGGAGGCCGTCGAACACATGGAACGGGGTGCCGTCGCACAGCCCGACCTTGGCTTCCGGACCGCAGCCCAGGGCGGCGAGCCGGTCCAGAAGGAGCCGATGCGGGCTCTCGTGCTCGTGCCAGGTGCGCACCGGGCCGGGCAGGACCCGGAAGTCCCTGAGGGTGCCCTCCTCGAAGAAGGGGGCGAGGTTATCCGGCTCCCCGTCGGCGGGAATCAAGGCGCCCACCATGCGCTCGCTCGGCGTCCACTTGGTGCCGGTGAAGTACTTGAGGTTGCTGCCCGCGTGGGCGTACGCGGCGGCCAGGCCGGCTTCGCGCATCCGGGCCTGGACCTGGGCCACCCGCGCCTGGTACTCGGGCAGGCCGATGGGCTCGGTGCCGGCCATCAGGCCCGGCAGGGACGCGAGCACCGTTTCAGGGTTCTTTCCACCGACGCCTAGGGTCATGGCAGGAGCTCCGTGCATGCGGCCGCGTGCGGGGGACCGGCGCCAGGGCGGCCAAGGATGGGAAAGGCCCGGGACGGACTCGCCCCAGGGCCGGGACAAGATCGGCTGGAGTGAGTCCTGCGCTTGATTCTATGCCCAACCAGGCGGCACGAGGCGATCAGATGAACGCCATCGGCGCATCGGTCTCTTCGTCGGGCCGGGAGGTTCCGGTTCGGGGCTTCAGCCGCTGCACCAGGGACCGGAGACGGCCATGCCAGACCTTGCGCGCCTGCGGGTCCAGGAGCGCCAGGGCCAGGCCGCCCAGCGCCGCGCCTCCCACCAGGGCAAGAACATCGAAGCCGGATGGGAAATCGTCCCTGCGCATCATTTTATGTCCTCCATGAACCGGCAGGGCTGTCCGCTCCCCTGGCCGTAAGGCCATTCTGGACCAACCGGATTCAAGAAAACGTGAAGATGCGGGGTCATCCCGTCAGGAAAACATCAACAAACGAACGGACCAGGATTGCAATCGCCCAAGGCCCGGACCAGAATGGTGCTCATCCAACGGAATCGGGCCCATGACGCGTGATCCAAGGCTCTATCTTCAGGAAATCCAGGACCGCGCGGCCAAGGTTCTGCAGTACGGCCAGGGGCTGACCCGGGAGTCCTTCGCGGCCCATGGGATGGCCTATGATGCCGTCCTCAGGAATCTTGAAATCATCGGCGCAGCCGCCGAAAGGCTGCCCAAGGAAATCAAGGACCTGGCTCCGGAGGTGCCCTGGCGGATGATCTGCGGCTTCCGGGACCGCCTGGCCCATGCCTTCTCCGCACCCGGCGACGACAAGGTCTGGGAGGTCGTGACCATGGAAGTCCCGGCCCTCCTGCTCCAGGTCGCCCGCATCCTGAGGTCCGTGTCCGGGCAACCGCCCTTCGGGTAGCCGCCCGGGAACCTACCCCTGCGCCTTCCTCCAGGCCAGCACGTAAGCCAGGATGGCCGCGGCGACGTGGTCCGTGTCGTGGCGTTCGTTGTTGAAGATGGCGTCGTAGAACGAGGGGTCGGCCACGTCCACGCCCAGGTTCTCCCAGACGAAATGATCCCGCTGCCTGGATTCGTGCCTTTCCCGCCTGGCGGCTTCCTCGAGGCTGATGTCCATGCGCTTGGCCAGGGAGGCGATCCGCCACTCCCGGCTGGCCTGGAGCCGGAAGTGGAAGCAGTTTTCCAGGCCCTGGCACAGGACGGCGCCCCCGCGGCCGATGATGATGGCGTTCCCGCTGCGGGCGAAATGCAGGAGGGAGACGGCCAGCTTGGCGAAGGCCTGGTCGCTGGTGATCCTCCCTCTGGGATGGAAGCCGAAGGCCTCCAGGTACCGGGCCGGATCCTCAAGGGTCTGGAGCACCTGGAGGGGCACCTGCTTTTCTTCGGCCACGTGCTCGAGCAGGGCCCGGTCCAGGATGGTCCAGGGCTCCCCCGTCGCCTTTTCGAACAGCGCCTGGAGGCGCATGGACAGGGGAAAGCCCTCGCAGCCGAACTGGCGGGAAACGGTCACGGTGGGGCGGGGCTTGGGGGTGCCGAGGGCCTTGGCCTTCTGGGCTTCCTGGATCCGGGTCCAGCCCGAGATCCGTTCCTCGACGCTGATGGGCAGGCTGAGTCTGGCGGTCATGGTGGCACTTTCCGGGGGTTGGGATGGCTGGCAGCTGGCAGGTTCGCGCTGCGCCGCTCACGACTCAAGGATATTTTCCGCCCACGCTCCGCGCAACGAACGCTGGACAGGAGGTGTTGGTTTTCTTTAACGACTAATTTCTTGGTGATTCGCTCAATTTTGGAGATGAGCCTTGCAAGGTGGTTGTAAAATCATGGTTAATCGAAGGAATGACCATGGATCCCGCCCCGCGTCAGGACCGAGCCACCATCCTGGTGGTGGACGATTCGCCGGAAGTCCTCTGCGTCATGGCCGCCGTGCTCAAGGACCACTACAACGTCCAGGTGGCCGACAACGGTTCCGAAGCCCTGGACCTGATCTTCCAGGCTCCGCCCAACCTGATCCTGATGGACGTGATGATGCCGGAAATGGACGGCTACCAGGCCTGCGCCCGGCTCAAGGCCGATCCGCTGACCCGGGACATCCCGATACTGTTCCTCACCTCCCTGGACCGGGACGAGGACGAGGCCCGGGGCTTCCAGGCGGGCTGCGTGGACTACATCACCAAGCCGTTCCGGGCGCCGCTGGTCCTGGCCCGGGTCCGCACCCACCTGGAGCAGTCCCGCCTGCGCCTGGTGGAACGGGAACTGGTGGAGAAGACCCTCAAGGGTTCCCTGGCCCTGGTGGTGGAGATGCTCGCCATCCTGGACCCGGTGGCCTTCGGGCGGGCCCGCCAGCAGGCCGACCTGGCGGAACGGCTGGCCGTCGCCTTGAGACTCGGGGAGCCGTGGATGGTGGGCCTGGCGGCGGTGCTTTCCCACATCGGCCTGCTGGCCATCCCCGCCGCCATCCTGGACAAGGTCCGGGCCCAGTCCCCGCTCACCAGCGTCGAGCGGGAGGTCTACAGCCGGGTGCCGGAGATCGGCTACCGCCTGCTGCGCCAGATCCCCCGCCTGGAGGAGGTGGCGGAGGTGGTCTACTACTCCCAGAAGAACGCCAACGGCACGGGGTTTCCAGAGGACGACCGGTGGCTGGACCAGATCCCCCTGGGATCCAGGATCCTGCGGGTCACCTTCGACTTCATCTCCAGCTTCGCCGCCGGGGCGGAGCCCCGGGAGAAGGTGCGGGACATGCTGAACTACACCGCCTGGTACGACATGGCCGTTCTTTTGGCGCTCAAGGACCTGGTGGACCAGGGCGTCACCCAGCACCTGCCCCCGGTCCCGGCGCCGGAAGCGGGATCCTGAGGATCACTCCTTGCCGCCCAGGAGGATTTCCTCCACCAGGTCGGCGGGGGTCTGTCCGGCCCGTTCCGGGGCGGGGGTGGGGTGTTCGGGCACCAGGCCGACGGCGAAGGCCAGGAAACTGGAGACCAGCTCGGGCTTCCAGGCGTCGGCGGGCAGCAGGAGGGCCAGGGCGCCGATCTTCAGGAAGGAGACGATGCGGACCTCCTCCGCGTTCTCCACGAAAGCCCGGCGCCTGGAGCCGACGTTGACCAGGTTGTTGAACAGGGCCTCGGGGGTGCCCGCCGGAGGCACCAGCAGGGGCCTGTCCTCGGGCCAGGGGCGGAGGTGGACCTGGATGGGTGTCAGCTGCAGGCCAGGCTCCAGCCGGGGGCCCAGGATTTCCGCCAGCCTGGCCATCCCGGCCTGCAGCTCCGCCCAGGTGTCCCCCTGGCATCCGAACCAGACGGGCCGGTTCTCGAAGGAGCCTCCGTCCACCCCATGCGCCGTCCCGGTGGCCACCCACCCGTCGCACACGGAGGGCCAGCATTCGAACTTGAACGTGGTGGTCATGGCATCTCCCCGATCGGATGGCACCGGAATAATCTTTCCTACGATAATCCACTGTCAAGGAGGCGGCCACGATGAACGAACGTGAACTGCTGCGCCACCTGCTCGCCACCCTGGCCTACCGGGGCGGGAAATGCCTCCGGGGGGCGCCGGAAAGCTTCGCCCAGTTCCAGGGTTCCGGAGGCAAGACACCGCTGGCCATCCTGGCCCATATGGGGGACCTGCTGGAATGGGCGCTGAACCTGTGCCAGGGCCAGAAACGCTGGAACCCCGCCGTCCCCCAGGGCTGGGACCAGGAGGAGGCGCGGTTCTACCGGGCGCTGGAACAGCTGGACCAGCATTTCGCCTCGGGGGCGGCCCTCCAGGTGGACGTGGCCCGGCTGCTCCAGGGGCCGCTGGCGGATGCCCTGACCCACGTGGGGCAGCTGGCCATGCTCCGCCGCCTGGCCGGGGCTCCCCTCCAGGGGGAGAGCTACTTCGCGGCGGAGGTCACCGCCGGACGGGTGGGTCCGGACCAGGCGCCGCCCCGGAGAACGCTCTAGTTATGAGGCCATAAGGAATTTGCCCGCGAGCCTCTTCCGGGGTGATGCCGTCCCCCCCGGTTGCTATGATTCTGCCAAATTCCGTCGAGGCCCCCATGCCGGTCAAGATCCCCGACACCCTCCCCGCCATGGGGATCCTGGAAAGCGAGAACATCTTCGTCATGGGGGAGAACCGGGCCCTGCGCCAGGACATCCGCCCCCTGCGCCTGGCGATCCTGAACCTCATGCCCACCAAGATCCTCACCGAGACCCAGCTGCTGCGCCTGCTGGGCAACACGCCTCTGCAGGTGGAGATCGAGCTGTTGCACATGGAGTCCCACGACTCCCGCAACACCCCCCAGGAACACCTGCTGGAGCACTACCGGACCTTCACCGAGGTGAGGGAGGAGTTCTTCGACGGCCTGGTCATCACCGGCGCGCCGGTGGAGGAGATGCCCTTCGAGGCGGTGGACTACTGGGACGAGCTGAAGGAGCTCCTGGACTGGGCCCGGGCCCACGTGTACTCCACCTTCCACATCTGCTGGGGCGCCCAGGCAGGGCTGTACCACTACTACGGCATCCCCAAGCACCCCCTGCCGGAGAAGATGTTCGGCATCTTCGCCCACGGCCTGAACGTGCCCCACGAGCGCCTGGCCCGGGGCTTCGACGATGTGTTCTACGCCCCCCACTCCCGCCACACCGAAGTGCGCCGGGAGGACATCCTGGCGGTGCCGGAACTGCTCCTGCTCAGCGAGTCCCCCGAAGCCGGGGTCTACATCGTGCTCTCGGCGGACCGCCGGCACATCTTCGTGACCGGGCACTCGGAGTACGACCCCCTGACCCTGCGCAGCGAGTACGTTCGGGACCTGCAGAAAGGCCTGCCCATCGCCCTGCCCAGGAACTACTTCCCCCAGGACGATCCGGCCCGGCCGCCGCTGGTGCGCTGGCGTGGGCACGCCAGCCTGCTGTTCTCCAACTGGTTGAACTACTACGTTTACCAGCAGACCCCGTACGACCTCACCCGCTTGCCGGACAGCGGCGATCCGCCCCGGTAGGGGCAGGACGGGCGGCCGCAACTCCCCCTGGTGAAGGGGCGCCCCGGGCCGTACCCAACCCGCCCCGGGTCTTCATGGAGCGGCGCAAGCGCAAGTCCGACCGGCGGCGGCACCGGGGGCTGGCCCGGCTCCTGTTCATCAACCTGGACGCCATGTGGAACCGGTTCCTGTCCCGCCTGGGCAGGGGCTGATGCGGCCGGGATCCGGCGCCGGCGAGACTTCCAGGGAGCCAGGTTGCCGGAACACGCCCGGACAGGGAGCCCCGCAACGGGCGCAGGCACCCTGGGCCGTCAGGTGCCACTCGCCCAGGCGGTAGCCGTCCCGCTCGATGAGCAGCCCGCCGCACCCGTGGCACCAGGTGCTGCTCCCTTCCGGGTCGCGCACGTTGCCCAGGTACACGTGGCGCAGGCCGTTGCCCCGGGCGATGCGCCGGGCCTCCCGGAGGGTGGCCGGGGGCGTGGGGGGGAGGTCCTGCATCAGCCAGTCCGGGTGGAAGGCCGAGAAGTGCAGGGGCACGTCCGGGCCCAGCTCCCCGGCGACCCAGGCGGTGAGGGCGTCCAGCTCGGCGGGAGAGTCGTTCTCGCCGGGGATGAGCAGGGTGGTGACCTCCAGCCAGGTGCGGGTGTGGCGGCGGATGTACTGGAGCGTCTCCAGCACCGGCTGCAGGCGCGCCCCGCACAGGCGGCGGTAGAAGGAATCGGTGAAGCCCTTCAGGTCGATGTTGGCGGCGTCCATGTGCCGGTAGAACGCCTCCCGGGGCTCCGGGCACTGGTAGCCGGCGGAGACCGCCACGGTGGCCACGCCCAGGGCGTGGCAGGCCTGGGCGGTGTCCACGGCGTACTCGTGGAAGACCACCGGATCGTTGTAGGTGAAGGCGACGCTCCGGCAGTCGCGCTCCCGGGCCAGGCGGGCCAGGGTCCCGGGCGCGGCGCGGGCGAGGGCCGACTCGGGGTCCCGGCTGCGGCTCAGGTTCCAGTTCTGGCAGAACCGGCACCCCAGGTTGCAGCCCACGGTGCCGAAGGAGAGCGCCGCCGTGCCGGGCAGGAAATGGTACAGGGGCTTCTTCTCGATGGGATCCACCTGGACCCCGGTGGTGCGGCCGTAGGCCAGCAGGGTCACGGCGCCGTCCTGGTTGCCCCGGATCCGGCAGTAGCCCCTCTGGCCCGGGCGCAGCCGGCATCGGCGCGGGCAGATGCCGCACTGGGCGCGGCCATCCTCCAGCCGCCGCCAGAAGGGGGCGGGAGCGGATTCCGGCGTGCGCGGCAGATCCTCCATGGGGTTCCCCGTGAAAGCATTTCGCACCTTGACAGACGGCGGCGCAACGGAAATTTTGGTAGAGTGCGTGTGCTTCCGGATGGGAGGTCCCATGGAACGCCTTCGCCAGCCCGCCGTGGCGGGAACCTTCTATCCGGCCGATCCGGTCCGCCTGCGAACGATGGTGCGGGCCTTCCTGGACGCGGCGGCGCCCCGGGGCGCCCCGCCCAAGGCCATCATCGCCCCCCACGCGGGCTACCGCTATTCCGGTCCGGTGGCCGGCTCGGCCTACGCCCGGCTGGGCCTGGGGCGGGACGGGATCCGCCGGGTGGTGCTGCTGGGGCCTTCCCACCGGATCCCGTTCCGGGGCCTGGGGGTCACCAGTGCTGTGGGTTTCGCCACGCCCCTGGGGGTGGTTCCGGTGGACCGGGACGGGGTGGAGGCCCTCCTGGCCCTGCCCGCCGTGCGCATCCAGGACGGCGCCCACGGGCCCGAACACAGCCTGGAGGTGCAACTGCCTTTCCTGCAGGAGGTGCTGACGGAGTTCAGCCTGGTGCCGGTGGTGGTGGGGGAGGCCGGCCCCGGCGAGGTGGAGGCGGCCCTGGAGCGGCTGTGGGGCGGTCCGGAGACGGTCGTGGTGGTGAGTTCCGACCTGAGCCACTACCTGGACCAGGCCACGGCCCGGGAGATGGACCAGGCCACCGCCGGCGCCATCACCGCCCTGAGCCCGGAGCGCCTCGGCCCTGATGCCGCCTGCGGCAGCCTCCCGGTGCGCGGGCTGCTGCTGGCGGCCCGGCGCCGGGGGCTGGTGTGCGAGCTGCTGGACCTGCGCAACTCGGGCGATACGGCCGGAGACCCGGATTGCGTGGTGGGCTACGGCGCGTTCGCCTTCACCTGACGGGGACCTCCATGTCGGTGCCGACGAACTCGTCCCCGTCCATGTAGGCCTGCTTGCTCTCGCCGGTGGCCCGGATGACCAGGCCCGCCACCAGGCCGCCGATCAGGGCCAGGGCCACGGTCACCACGATGCCCACGAACTGGGCGCCGGCCGCGGCGGGAACCACCGCCATCGCCACCAGGCCGCCCAGCAGTCCGGGCATCCCGTGCAGGTTGTGCACCCCGCAGGTGTCCACCAGGCCCAGGGCCTTCTGCAGCCGGGGCTGGACCGCCACGTAGCCCACCACGCAGAGGGTCCCGGCCGCCAGGCCGATGAGGAAGGCGGCGGGAGCGGAGACCAGGTTGCAGGTGGCGCCGATGGCCACGCCTCCGGCCAGGGAGGCGTTGGCGATGTCGCCGAAGCTGGGCTTGCCCCGCCGCAGCAGGGCGCTGACCACGCAGGTGGCCAGGGTGGCCCCGCACAGGGCCAGGATAGTGTTCAGGACGGTCTGGGGCATCTGCTCCGGGGGCACCACGGCGCTGCAGAAGCTGGGCCAGAACAGCCAGAGCACCATGGATCCCAGCATGGAGAACCGGTCCGAGGTGGCGTCCGATTCCACCGGCTGGTCCAGGGTCCTGGGACGGGTCATGGCCGCGGCCATGCCCAGGCCGAAGTAGGCGCCGAAGGCATGGATGGTGATGGACCCGGCGGCATCCGTGAAGCCCCGGGTGACGCCCAGGCCCCCGTCCAGCACCAGCCACTCGTTCAGCATGTAGGCCGGGACCAGGATCAAGGCCAGCAGGCCGTACTGGAACAGGCGCAGACGGCTCAGCACGGCGCCCATGGCGATCAGCCCCGCCGCGCAGGCGAATTCCGCCAGGAGCAGCACCTGGATGCTGTGGGGGCCCAGGGGCCCGGAGGAGATCCAGCCGGTGGCGCGCAGGCCGAGGTACACGGGGATGCCCGTGGCCACCACCAGGTAGGTTCCGGTGGTGGCGCTGTAGCCGTAGTTGCGCACGAACACCATCAGGAAGCCGAAACCCACCAGGAGCATGGCCAGGATGTGGATGGAGTAGTTGTACTGTTCCACCTGGCGCAGGGCGGCATCCCCGGCCCAGGCGGGGCAGGAGAGGGCGATCCAGGCGGCGATGCTGAGGCCGGTGCGGCGGAGGGTCGGGTTCAAGGGAGATCTCCTTATGCAGGTGCCCGCACCTCCGGACGGGTGTCCGGGTGAATCGCGGGCAGACGACAACCAGGCTTTTTTCGGTGTTAGTAAATTTTTTTAAATTGATTAATGGTCGGATAGAACGGGGTGATGATCGAAGTTCTTGAGGACAGTAACTGACCTGAATATCTTGAATTTAGCCCATTTGGGTGGCATTAGGTACATTGATTCATATCTGGGTGGCCAATTCAAATGTAAAATGATTTCAGTTATTTAATTTGATTTTAGGCACACACCTAAAAAAAACGTCCGATTCGATTTTTTTGAATAATTTTAAATTGAATCATTACTAATATTAAAATAATTTTTAACAAAATCATTAAATAAAATTGAATTGAATTGATGTAATGTGCACATTAAAAATCCGTAAAAATCGTTTCTTGAGCTGCACCGCAGGAACGGCTTGCCGTCCTCGGCGACCCGCCGTGCCCGCCGTCGGTCCGGAAACGCTTCCCGGAACCGATGGAACCGCCGGGTGATCGGGGCAACCCGCGCGCCCAGTCTGGTAGACTCCTGGCCAGATCGGCTCTCTGATTCGCAGGTCGGCCCGGCGCCGGGGAGGTCTCCATGGTGGGAAAGGTACTGCGGGCGGGTATGGTCCTGGCGGCGGCGACCCTGGTGTCCTGCTACCACACCGACAACTACAACACAGGTACCGCCTACGTCACCAGCGCGGTGGCCCTGGCGGACGTGAACGGCGACCACCGCCTGGACCTGGTGAGCGTCACCGGCTCCTACCCGGGCGGGCCGGGCTTCATCGGCGTGCGCCTGCAGGACCCGTCCCAGCCGGGCGGCTTCCAGGGTTCGGTGCACACAGGCGCCAGCTCCACTCCGGGCGCCCTGGCGGTGGGCGACCTGGGCGGCGGGACGGGCATCGGTGTGGTGGTGGTGGACACCCAGTCGGGGGTCACCAGCAGTCCGGCCAACACCGTCTCGGTCTATCCGCCCAATCCGGCGGTGCCCGGAGCCTTCCTGGCACCGGCGGCCCTGCAGCTGGGCAGCCGCAATCCCCAGGGGGCGGCCCTGGGGGCCCTCACCACCAGCGGGTTGGCGGACGTGGCGGTGGCCGCGGACGGCGGCAGCACCCTCCTGGTGTTCTTCCAGACCGCTCCGGGCACGTTCGCGGCGCCGGTGAGCCTCCCCGTGGGCGGGGTGCCGGCCGCCGTGGCCATGGGCGACCTGAACGGGGACGGGCTGCCGGACCTGGCCGTGGCCACCACCGGCAACGTGGTGTCGGTGCTGCTCCAGGACCCGGCCAACCCGGGCAGCTTCCTGCCCCACGTGGACTACTCGGTGGGCAGCAACCCGCTCGCCGTGGCCATCGCCGACCTGGACGGAGACCAGCGTCCGGACCTGGTCACCGCCAACTTCGGCACGAACCTTTCGCCCACCACCCAGGGCCTCAGCGTGCTGCTCCAGGCTCCGGCCCCGGCCGCCCCGGGCACGTTCCTGCCCGCCGTCCCCTACGACGCTGGGGATTACGGTTCCTGCTCGGTGGCGGTGGGGGACCTGGACGGCGACAACCGGCCGGACCTGGTCCTGGCCAACTACGGCCTGCCGGGCAGTTCCGGTAGCCTGTCGGTGTTCCTGCAGGATCCGGCCAACCCGGGGGCGTTCCTGGCGCCCACGCTGTACCAGGGTGGCTACGGCCCCACCTGGGTGGCCATCGGCGACCTGAACGGCGACGGCCTGCCGGACCTGGCCAGCGCCGACGGCAACGTGGTGGTGCGGTTCCAGGTGTCCGGCCGGCCTGGGGTGTTCGGATCGCCGGTGGCCTACTGGCCGTGAGGCTTAAAGGGTGCGCTTGAACAGCCGGGTGGCCAGGGCCAGGGCGACGATGCCGATGGCCAGCAGGTACAGGATGTCCGGCACCACCGCCGCGAACCCGGATTCCTTGAGCAGCAGGCCCTTGAAGCCGTGCACCGCGTAGGTGAAGGGGTCCACCGAGGCCAGGGCCCGCAGCCAGGGGGGGAAGGAACTCACCGGGTACACAGCGCCGCTGGGGAAGTACAGCAGGGTGTTGAGGATGCCGAACATGGCCCGGGGCACCAGGGGGTCCTCCACCCGCACCATGAACAGGAACATGAGGGCATTGAAGGCGATGGAGGTGGAGAGGATCATCAGCAGCAGCTGGACCAGGGCCAGGGGATGGAAGATCACCCCCAGCCCGGCGATCAGGGACCCCAGCAGGGTGATCACGAACCCGGCCATGGTGGCCTTGATGGCCCCGGCGGTGACCAGGCCCAGCACCAGTTCCACCCTGGTGACGGGGGTCACCAGGAAGCCCTCGTGGACGCCCCGGGCCTTGTCGTCGATGTAGAGCAGGCCGCCGCCGATCATCACCGACACGAACATGGCCAGGGTGATGGAACCGGGCAGGAGGTACTTCATGTACTCGATGAAGGGATACACCTCCACGATCTTCAGGGCGATCTGCTGGGTCACCCGGGGCGGCGTCGCCGGCTGGTTCAGGGCGTCGGTGAGGGACTGGAGCTCCGTCTCCAGGCTGCTGCTTACGAACTGGTCCGAGTTGTCCACCACCAGCCCCAGGGCCGGGTTCTCCCCGGCCATGACCCGGCGCGAGAACTGGGGCGGGATGACGATGGCCGCGTCCAGGCGCCCGGCGCGGACGTCCTCCTGGGCCGCCTTGTCGCTGGTGTAGGGGATGGGCCGGAAGGTGCGGATGTTGGCCTGCACCGCGTCGAAGGCCTCCTGCACCCGCACCGCCTGGGGGCCGTGGTCGAAGTCCACCACCCCCAGCCGGGCTTCGGTGATCTTGCCGCCGAAGGCGTTGCCCAGGATCACCAGCTGCACCAGGGGGAAGACCATGGCGGTGAGCATCAGGGTGGGCGAGCGGAAGAACTTGCGCAGCTCCCGCTCCACCAGGGCGAGCAGGCGGTTCATGGCTGCAGCTTCCGGGGCGGGACGAACATGGTGGGGCTGACTTTGACCTGCTCATCGCGCAGCTGGCGGCCGGTGTAGTGCACGAACACGTCGTCCAGGGTGGTGTTCTGGACCATGAGGGTGAGCACCTCCACCGACGCCGACAGGGCCAGCCCCACCAGCTCGGTGGTGGTGCGGGAGCCGTTGGTGGTGAGCACCCGGAACATGGCGGCGCCCTCGGCCTGCACGCTGGTCACGTCCGGCAGGGCCCGCAGGCGGGCCTCCCAGTCCGGGGGGGCGCCCCGGAACTGGGCCTCGATGACGTTGTTGCCCGGCACGCTCTGCTTGAGCCGGGCCGGGGTGTCCAGGGCCACCAGCCGGCCGTGGTCGACGATGGCGATGCGGTCGCACAGCCGGTCCGCCTCGTCCATGTAGTGGGTGGTGATGAGGATGGTGAGCCGGCCCCGCTCCTTGAGCTTGCCCAGCATCTCCCACACCGCCACCCGGGACACCGGGTCCAGCCCGGTGGTGGGCTCGTCCAGGAAGAAGATCTTCGGGCTGTGCACCAGCCCCCGGGCGATCTCCAGGCGCCGGCGCATGCCGCCGGAGAGGGTGCGGGTCTCCGCGTCCCGCCACCTGGTGAGGTCAACCGCCTCCAGCAGCTCGTCGATGATCTCCCGGCGCCGGGCCCGGGGCACGTCGTAGAGCTTGGCGTAGATGGAGAGGTTCTCCTGCACGGTGAGGTTGATGTCGCTGGTGAGGGCCTGGGGGATCACGCCCATGCAGCGCCTGGCTTCGTCCGGCTCCTTGTCCACGTCGTGGCCGTCGATGTAGGCCTTGCCGGAGGTGATGGGGATCAGGGTCGTCATCATGCGGATGAGGGTGCTCTTGCCGGCGCCGTTGGGGCCCAGCAGGCCGAAGGTCTCGCCGTCCTGCACTTCCAGGCTGATGCCCTTGACCGCCTCGAAATCGCCGAAGCGCTTGACGATGTCCTGCACCTGGATGGTGGCGCGCGCAACCTCCGGGCCTTTGGGCTTGCGCTGGAACAGGCTCATGACTTCCTCAGCAGCCGGCGGGGCACCAGCACTTCGGCGGTCATCCCGGGCACGAAGCGTTCCCCGGGGTTGGGGATCAAGAGCTTGAGCTGGACCGTCTTGATGTCGCGCTTGATGCGGTTCACGTCCCGCTGGGTGGCGAAGTCCCCCTCGGCGCCCTTGACGATCACCTTGCCCGTGACCCGGGCGCCGCTGGGCATGCGCACATCCAGCTGGTCGCCCAGGGCCACCGCGTCCGCCTGGGTCTCGGGGATGGCCGCGTAGACCCAGGTCTGGCCCAGGTCCACGATGGTGACGATGGGGCTGCCGGGGTTGAGCACCTCCCCTTCCCGGGCGGCCCACACCCCCACTTTGCCGGAGATGGGGGCGACGATGCGGGTGTAGTCCAGGCGGGCCTGGGCCTGGACCGCCTGGGCCTGGGCCGACTGGAGCTGGCCGGCGGCGGAGTCGGCGGTCTTCAGGGCCGCCTGGGCCTGGTTCAGGTGGGCCTGGGCGACCTTGAGGGCGGCCTCGGCGGCGGCGGCCGTGTCCTTGGCGGCCTGTTCATGGGCCTGGGCGGCCTCCAGGGACTGCACCGCCGAATCCCGGTCCTGGGCGCTCATGATGCCCTGGTCCGCCAGAGCCACCGTGCGCCGGGTGATCTGCGCCTGGTTGATCCGGTTGGCCCGGGCCTCGGCCAGGGAGGCGACGGCGGCGCTGGCGGTGGCCCGGGCGTTGGCCACCTGGTTGGCGGTGTCGCCCACGGTGCTGGCGGCGGTGTCCCGGGAGGCGCCCAGCTGGTACTTCAGGCTGCGGGCCTGGGCGTCGGCGGCGTCCTTGGCCGCGGCCAGTTCGTCCCGGTCCAGCAGGGCCACCAGGTCCCCGGCCCGCACGTCCTGGCCCTCCTGCACCGCCAGCCGCACGATGCGCCCGGCAACCTCGGGGCTGACGATCACCTGGTCGGCGTCCACCGTGCCCAGGAGCACCAGTTCCGGAGTGTGGTCGGTGGACACGTAGTACCAGACCAGGGAGCCCACGAACAAGGCCACGATGACGAACAGGATGCGGATGCGCGAGCTCACGGGCGGGTTCCTTGGGCGGGGAGGATGGATCGGGGGAATCGTTCCAGCAGCGTCCGGACCGCGGCGTCGCCGCCGCGCGGGTCGGCGAACAGCAGGGTGGCGGCGACGCCCAGCATGTGGCCCCGCTGGCGGGCCACCTGGGCCGCATCCCGGGGATCCTCGCCGTCGATCTCCCGGTACGCGGGGGCCGAGATGAAGTAGAAGACGTTGATCCCGGTCAGCGCCTTGAACACCTGGTCCGGGTCGCCCGGGCGCAGTTCCCCGGCGTCCAGGCCTTCCCGGAACACCCGGACCATGGCCTGGTGCACCGGGGTGAACAGGATGCGGGCCAGGCGCGGCAGGTTGGAGGGCTGGCCCTCCCGGGCGCGCATCATTTCAAAGGTCATGAGCCGGGCCGTGTCCCCCAGGGCCAGGCGGTCGAAGTGAGTGAGGAAGTAGGCCAGCAGCCGCTCCCCGGCGCTGCCCGGCCCCTGCAGCAGGGCCAGGGCGTGGTCCCGCACCGGGCCGAAGATGGCGTCCAGCACCGCCTGGTGCAGCCCCTCCTTGGTGCCGAAGTAGTAGTGCAGGAGGGCCTTGTTCACCCCTGCGGCCCGGGCGATGGCGTCCATGCGGGCGCCGGCCGGGCCCTGCTCCGAGAACGCCGCCACGGCGGCGCGCAGGATGGCGTCGCGGCTGGCTTCAGAACGGGGGGAGGCAGGGGCGGGCAAGGATTAACCTTCTGGTTAAACCAAATGGTTAAGCAAACCGCCCATGCTGTCAAGAAACCCGTCAGGCTAGACTTCTTCCAAGGCCCTGATCTTCGGGAGGCTTTCCTATGGACCACCTGTTCAACCTGGACGCCCTGCCCTGGAAGACCGTGCGCCCGGACGTGACGTCCGGGGTTTCGGGCAAGGCCATGCATGACGGCCACGTGAAGGCCGTCCTCACCCGGGTGGAGCCGGGCGGGGGCTTCCGGGTGCACACGGACGCCTACGCCCACGTGTTCTACTTCCTGAGCGGGGAAGGGATCCTGTGGGTGGGCGAGGACCGCACTCCGGCCCGCCCGGGGCTGGTGGCGCGCATCGAGGCGGGGGTGCCCCACGCCTACGAGAACACCGGCAGCGCTGACCTGGTGCTGGTTTCCATGAACCTGCCCGATTTGGCCTGAAAAAACCAACCCTGGCATACTGCGTCATGGCTAATCCAGTGTGGCCCGCACCGCCGCCGCCCCCCTCCGGCGCCGGGAGCCCGGCGGCGATCCAGGTGGAGGTGGGCATCGTCGGGGCCGGGATCCACGGCGCCGCCCTGGCCCGGGAACTGACCCTGCGGGGAGTTTCCTGCGCCCTGCTGGACCGGGGCGCGGTGGGCGGAGGCACGTCCCAGTGGTCCACCAAGCTGTTCCACGGCGGCATCCGCTACCTGGCCACCGGGGACATCAAGCAGATGCGCGAGGGGCTCCGGGAGCGGGCCACCTGGGTGCGCATCGCCCCGCGCCGCTGCCGCTGGGATGCCTTCTGGATGCCCCACGTGGGGCTCATGGAAGGGCTGGCCCACCGTTTCGGCATCGGCCTGTACGACCACTGGGGCGCCGAGCGTCCGGGCTGGCCCCAGTACCTGCGCCTGGGCCTGGTGCCCCGGGAGTGCTTCGAGGCCGACCCCAGGGCCGCCCGGGGGCCGTTCCGGGGCGCGGTGGCCTACGCCGACCTGCTCACCTGGGACCATGAGGTGGTGCGCGACCTGGCCGCCTCCAGTGCCGCCCGCAAGCTGGATTTCCACGACGTGGAGGGTTGGAGCGACCAGACGGGAACCCTGCGCGCCGCCCGGGTGCGGGACCGGCGGGACGGGACCGCGCGCACGGTGGAGGCGGCCCAGTGGGTGTTCGCCCTGGGACCCTGGACCGACTGGGCCCTGGAAGGCTGGTTCCAGGAGCCCTCCCGGCGCCTGCGCCTGTCCGCGGGGGTCCACCTGTGGCTGGACCCGGTGCCTGGGTGCGAGCGCCCCTGGGCCATGCGCCGCTCCGGCGGACGGATCCTGTTCGTGATCCCCCGGGACGGGCTGCTGCAGGTGGGCACCACCGAACGGGAGGTGGACGACGGCTGGGCGCCCATCATCCCCCAGGAGCGGGAGGAGCTGTACGAGGGCCTGGAGTCCCTGCTTCCGGCCATCCCCTGGCGCACCCTGAGCCTGCACAAGGAGGAACTGGGCGTGCGCCCGCTGCTGGCCAGGCAGGGCAGCACCGTGCGCCTGGCCCGGGAGGCGGTCCTGGAGCGCCACCCCCGGTTCCAGAACCTGCGCCTGGTGCTGGGGGGCAAGCTCACCACCGCCCGCCGGCTCATGGACCGCCTGGCCACCGAACTCACCGGGCACGACTGCCCCGCCTCCCGCACGGAACCGCTGGCGGTGACCCCGGACAACTGAGCCGGACGAAACGGATCTATTGCCTGTTGGTGTCCGGACGCCCATAGTGGTACCAACCAGAATTTCCGGCTTCGCGGAATCCAATTCCATGACCTGGTTTCCCGCCATCACGGTTTCCCGGACCCTCGGCAGCGGCGGTTCCCTCATCGCCTACCAGGTGGCCCGGAAGTTGGGTTGGCGCTACTGCGACCGGTCCATCCTGCACCATACCGCCCAGGCCCTGGGGCTGGACGCGGTCGCCCTGAGCCAGCAGGAGGAGCGCCCGGACCGGCTGTGGGAGAACATCCTGTGCCTGCTGGGCACCGGCACCCCCGAGGCCCCCTACGCGCCGCCGCCGGACCTGCCGGTGTACAGCAAGGACCTGTTCGCCCAGGAGAGCCGGATCATGGCCCGGATCCTGGACCGGGAGGCGACGGTGCTGGTGGGCCGGGGCGGCTTCGCGGCCTTCCAGGGCCGCCCTCTCACCCTGCACGTGCACGTGCAGGCGGACCTGGAGTTCCGGGCGCGCCGCCTGGTGGACATCGGCCGGGCGGCCAATCCCAAAGAGGCCCAGAAGCTCATCCACGCTTCCGACCGGGACCGGGCCGGCTTCATCCGGGACATCTCCGGGCGGGACTGGATGGACCCCGCCAACTTCGACCTAGTCCTGGACCCCAGCCGGGACGGGTTCCCGGCCTGCGAACAGCGCGTCCTGGACGCAGCCCCCGTGAGCGCGGACGCGGTGGACTGAGATCACACCGGACGCAGCTGTCCACCACCGGGAACCGTCCCCAGGTTCCTTAAGGTAATTATAAATAAATATTGGTGTTTTGGCTTTCACTTTTCCTGGGCCAGGGAACATTGCCGTTTTTTTGGGCATGAAGGATGGACCGCTCCCCATGCGGGGCGAGGTCAATGACTTTTTATTTATAAAAAAAGGAGGTGATTCTCATGGCTGAAGAACGCAGGCAGGAACCGGCCCGCAAGGGCGGCGAGACGGTGAGCCAGGACCGGGAGCACATGGCCGAGATCGGCAAGAAGGGCGGCGAGACGGTGAGCCAGGACCGGGAGCACATGGCCGAGATCGGCAAGAAGGGCGGCGAGACGGTGAGCCAGGACCGGGAGCACATGGCCGAGATCGGCAAGAAGGGCGGCGAGACGGTGAGCCAGGACCGGGAGCACATGGCCGAGATCGGCAAGAAGGGCGGCGAGGCGGTGAGCCAGGACCGGGAGCACATGGCCGAGATCGGCAAGAAGGGCGGCGAGACGGTGAGCCAGGACCGGGAGCACATGGCCGAGATCGGCAAGAAGGGCGGCGAGGCGGTGAGCCAGGACCGGGAGCACATGGCCGAGATCGGCAAGAAGGGCGGCGAGACGGTGAGCCAGGACCGGGAGCACATGGCCGAGATCGGCAAGAAGGGCGGCGAGACGGTGAGCCAGGACCGGGAGCACATGGCCGAGATCGGCCGGAAAGGCGGCGAAGCTCCCCATGAAAACCTGGGGCGGCCGGGCCCTTCCTCCAGCCCATGAGGCCCCCGCGGCTGCGCGGGCGAACGCTGGTCAGAGCAGGAAGGTCCCTTCCAGCACCTTCACCGCCCTGCCGGCGAGTGTCACCCGGTCACCCTTGTCCACCGGGACGGGCTTCGTTCTACTTGCCCCGGTTGGAAGTGCGGGTGTGGCCCTGGCCCCCGGAAGCCTTCTCGGCGGAGCGTGAATTGACCTTGGGCAGCTGGGGCAGGGGTCCCCGCTGGGTGGTGTGATCCTTCTTCCCGGGCAGGGTGGCCTTCTGGGGATCGGTCTTCTTGCTCGGGAGCCTGCTCAGGAGATCCGCGGTGATGGAAGGATCGGGCTTGGACATGGCAGCGCCTCAATGCATGGTAAAGACCTGGAAACAGTCGGGAACGCGAAGTTTCTGGTTCCGCCTCAGGTCCCCATGATATCACCCGCCGCCTTCCGGGCGGTGTGCAGGGCCACGATGCCTCCGGTGAGGTCGGTCCAGGCGGGCTCCAGGAAGCCTGCGGCCGCCAGCTCCGCCGCCAGGGCCGGCTGGTCCGGGAAGGCGCGGATGCTCTCGGGCAGGTAGGTGTAGGCCCCCCGGTCGCCGCTGATCCAGCCGCCGATGCGGGGCAGGAGGCGCAGGCTGTAGAAGTCGTAAAGGCGCCGCAGCCAGGCCCGCCGGGGCCGGCTGAACTCCAGGATGGTGAGCTGCCCGCCGGGCTTGAGCACCCGCAGGAACTCCCGGTAGGCCCGGAGCCGGTCCTCCACGTTGCGGATCCCGTAGCAGATGGTGACGCCGTCGAAGCTGGCGGACTGGAATGGCAGGCGCTGGGCGTCCGCTCCCACCGAGGCCCACACCAGGCGCTCGAGCCCCCGGCGCCGGAACTTGGCGGGGCCCAGGGCCAGCATGGCCTGGGTGAAGTCGGTGGAGACCACCCGGGCGCCCCGCCGGGCCAGGGCCAGGGAGGAATCCCCGGTCCCGGCCGCCACGTCCAGGAAGGACCGGCCCGGCCCGGCCCCGGCGGCCCGGGCCATGGCCCGCCACCAGTAGAAATCGCTGCCCAGGGAGAGCAAGTGGTTCAGTAAGTCGTATTTGCCTGCGATGCCGGCGAACATCGCCTGCACCTGCCTGCCTTGGGGCATCCCGGTCTCCTCCCCTTCATCATCCCTGCAGGGGCCGGATCCGTCAGCCCATAAACCTTCCAAACCGGTAAACTGGGGATTCGTTTGATTGACTCATTTAACAATCAGCCGCTCACCGCTCCCGGAGGATTCATGGAAGTTTCGACCAGCGACAAGATCTTCGGCGGCAGTTTCCTGCTGGCTCCCATCGGTTCCCAACCGCAGTTCACGCCCGAGGACCTTAGCGACGAGTCCAAGGCCATCGGCGAGGCCGCCCGGGACTTCATGCTGGGTGAAGTGATCCCCAAGGATGCGGCCATCGACCTGCTGGACCTCCCCCTGACCAGGGAACTTCTGGCCAAGGCCGGGGAACTGGGCCTGCTGAGCATCGAGATCCCCGAAGCCTACGAAGGCATGGACCTGGACAAGAAGACCACCCTGGTGCTGTTGGAGGAGGTGGGCAAGCAGGCCTCCTTCTCGGTCACCTACGGGGCCCACACGGGCATCGGCACCTTGCCCATCGTCTACTTCGGCTCCCCGGAGCAGAAGGCCAAGTACCTGCCCCTGCTGGGCAGCGGCCGGAAGCTGGCGGCCTACGCCCTCACCGAGGCGGGCTCCGGCAGCGACGCCATGGGCGCCAAGACTACCGCCGTGCTGGACGGGGAACACTGGGTGCTCAACGGCAGCAAGATGTGGATCACCAACGCGGGCTTCGCCGACGTGTTCGTGGTGTTCGCCAAGGTGGACGGACGCAAGTTCAGCGCCTTCATCGTCGAGAAGGACGACCCGGGCTTCTCCACCGGGCTGGAGGAGCACAAGCTGGGCATCAAGGGCTCCTCCACCCGCGCCCTGACCCTGGACAACTGCCGCATCCCCAAGGACCGCCTCCTGGGGGAGGTGGGCCGCGGCCACCGCATCGCCTTCGGCATCCTCACCATCGGCCGGTTCAAGCTGGGCGCCGGCTGCACCGGCACCGCCAAGGTGGTGCTGGACTACACCATCAAGTACACCGGCGAGCGGCACCAGTTCGGCAAGCCCCTGCACGACTTCGGCCTGATCCGGCAGAAGCTGGCGGACATGAGCACGCGGATCTTCGTGGCGGAGGCCATGAACTTCCGCACCATCGGCTACATCGACGACCGCATGCAGGCGGTCTCCTGGGACCAGCCGGATGCCGCCAGGCAGAAGCTGGACATCATGAACGAGTTCGAGCTGGAGGCGTCCATCGCCAAGGTCTGGGGCTCCGAGGCCCTGTTCGCCACCGCCGACGACGCCCTGCAGTGCTTCGGCGGCTACGGCTTCTCCTCGGAGTACCCGCCCGAGCGGATCTACCGGGACAACCGGATCAACCGCATCTTCGAGGGCACCAACGAGATCAACCGCCTGATCATCGCCGGCGCCCTGTTCAAGAAGGCCGGCAACGGCACCCTGCCCCTGGCCAGGACCACCGCGGGGGTGCCCGCTCCGGCCGGCTTCCAAGGCCCCCTGGGGGCCGCCCGGCACGGGGTGGAGCTGGCCAAGCGCCTGTGCTCCTACACCGCCGCCGCCGCCCTGGAGGTGTGCGGCCAGAAGCTCATCGAGAACCAGGAGGCCAGCGCCCGGGTGGCGGACATGCTCACCGAGATCTACGCCATGGAGAGCGCCGTGGTGCGCGCCGGCATGATGCTCGAAGCCGGCCACCGCTGGGCCGCCTTCGCCCAGGACTGCGCCGAGGCCTACGTGAACGAGAACTGGCCCAAGGTCCTCACCAACGCCCGCCTGCTGCTGGCGGAGGTGCTGGAGGGGGAGGCCCTGGCGGCCGCCCTGGAGGACCTGAGGGCGTTCGACCGGTTCGTGCCCCAGTCCAGCTCCAGGCTGCGCGGGCGGATCGCCCGGGAAGTGATCGAGAAGGGGACGTACCCGATCGTGCAGGTCCTGATCGCCGTCCGTTTTCAATCCTTGGGAAACGGCTCCAGGGCCGTGCCCCGGCGCAGCGCCGAGGCGTTTTCCTTGCCCAGCTGGATGAATTCCGGCAGCAGGGCGAGCCAGTGCAGGCTCCAGGTGGCCTCGGGGGGCTGGGCGGAGCCGGCCGGGCCGTCCTCCACCACCGCCAGCCGGTCCGGGCCGAAGGCCAGGTCCAGGTCCTGGCCTCCAGGCAGGGGCAGGTACACCACCCGGGCCGTGGCCGGGTAGATCACCGTGAGGTAGCTCTCGTCGTCGTCCAGGATCCACAGCAGGCCCTCCAGGGCGGGGCGGAAGTCCAAGGAGCCTACCGGCAGGGCGCCGATGCCCCGCTGCAGGGGCGAATGCTCCGGGAAGGGCAGGGGGGCGAACGGGTCGGCTATGGGTATTCCCCAGTCCCGCCAAGCCTTGCGCACCCGGCCGGGAAGGCCGGCACGCAGGCGGATGAGCCCTTTCTGGTCGGTGAGGCGCACGGCCCCGTCCTGGGCCAGGTGCACGGTGAGGCCGAAAGAGGTCTGGGTGGGGGAGGCGGCGCAGGGGGCGGGGGGGGGCCCGGGCTCCTCCATCTGCCAGGGGAGCGCCGGGGCGGCGCGCCAGGGGAGCGTGGAGGAGGCCTGGGCCAGGAGCGCTTGAGGCCCCAGAAGCCCGATGGCTCCGCTCAGGAACAGGGCGGCCAGCCGCACAGGGCCTCCAGGTTGCGGGTGGTGATCTCTCCCAGGCGCCCGGGCGCCACTCCGCGCAGGGCCGCCACCTGGGCGGCCACGTGGGCCACGAAGGCGGGTTCGTTGGGCTTGCCCCGGTGGGGCACCGGGGCCAGGTACGGGGAGTCGGTCTCCACCAGGATCCGGTCTTCGGGGGCCCAGGCGGCCACATCCTGGACGGCGGCGGCGTTGCGGAAGGTGACGATGCCCGAGAAGCTCAGGTGGAGGCCCAGGTCCAGGGCCTCCCGGGCGAAGGCCCGGTCCTCGGAGAAGCAGTGGATGATTCCTCCCACCTGGTCCGCGCCCTCCTCCCTCAGGATCCGCAGGGTCCGGGCGGGGGCCTCCCGGGTGTGCACCACCACCGGCTTGCCCAGCCTGCGGGCCAGGCGCAGGTGCTCCCGGAACACCGCTTCCTGGACGTCCCTGGGGCTGTGGTCGTAGTGCCAGTCCAGGCCGGTCTCCCCCACCAGGCGGGCGCCGGGGTCCTGGAGCAGGTCCTCCAGCCCCTGGGCCACCTGGGGGTCCCAGCGGCGTGCCTCATGGGGATGCAGGCCCAGGCAGGCCTGCACGTCGGGACGGCGCCGGGCCAGGTCCAGGGCCAGGCGGGAATCCTCCAGGTCGGTGCCCACCACCACGAAACCGGTGACCCCGGCCCGGCGGGCCCGTTCCAGCACTGCGTCCACGTCCGGTGATGGGTGACTGCCGACGAGGTGGCAGTGGGAATCCACAAGCATCTTCTACTCCCCAGGGGATAGTATAAAGAAGCCCTGAAAGGATCGCGTCCCGTTCATGTCAACGCTCCTGACCATCCTCATCGTGGACGACGAGCCCGGCATCCGGAGATCCCTGGGCGAGGCCCTGGGCGAGGAAGGCTACGGCGTGCTCAAGGCCGACCGGGGCGAGCAGGCCCTGGACCTGCTCCAGAACCCGGACGGCGAAGGGGTCCACCTGATGATCCTGGACGTCTGGCTGCCGGGCATCGACGGCCTGGAGACCCTGAAACAGGCCAAGGCCCTTCGTCCCGAGCTGGCGGTGGTCATGGTCTCCGGCCACGGCAACATCGACACCGCCATGCAGGCCACCAAGCTGGGCGCCTTCGACTTCCTGGAGAAGCCGGTGGACCTGGACCGCCTGCTCCTGGTGGTGAGCAACGCCCTCAAGCAGCGCCACCTGGAAGAGGAGAACCTGCGCCTGTACCGGGAGGTGGACCAGGACCGGTTCTTCCTGGCCGAGAGCCCGGCCATGAAGCGCCTGCTCTCGGACGTGGACCTGGTGGCGCCCACCGAGGGTCGGGTGCTGCTGGTGGGAGAGAACGGCAGCGGCAAGGAGGAGGTGGCGCGCCTGATCCACGCCCGCAGCCCCAGGACCCAGGCGCCGTTCGTGGAGGTGAACTGCGCCGCCATCCCCGAGGAGCTGATCGAGTCGGAGCTGTTCGGGCACGTGAAGGGCGCCTTCACGGGCGCCGTGCGGGACCAGAAGGGCAAGTTCAAGGAGGCCCACGAGGGCACCCTGTTCCTGGACGAGGTGGCCGACATGTCCCTCAAGACCCAGGCCAAGGTGCTGCGGGCCCTGCAGGAGGGGCGCATCGAGCCGGTGGGGGGCGGCGGCGCCGTGGCGGTGGACGTGCGGGTGATCACCGCCACCAACAGGGACCTCACCGAGGAGATCCGGTCCGGGCGGTTCCGGGAGGACCTGTACTTCCGCCTGGCGGTGGTGCCCCTGCGCGTCCCGCCCCTGCGGGAGCGCCCCGAGGAGCTGATCCCCCTGGCCGAGGCCTTCATCCAGCGCATCTCCCGCAAGTACGGGCGGCCGGTGCGGCGCCTGGCCCCGGACGCCCGGGACACCCTCCTGCGCCACGACTGGCCGGGCAACGTGCGGGAGCTGAAGAACCTCATGGAGCGGGCGGTGATCCTGGCCCGGGGGGCGGAGATCACCACCCGGGACCTGGGCCCCCTGGCGGTGCGCCACCTGGCCGAGCCCGACCCGTTCTCCTTCCCCGAGTTCCCCAGCCTGAGGGAAGCCCGGGAATGGTTCGAGAGCACCTACATCCAGCGCGAGCTCAGGCAGCAGAGCGGCAACATGACCCGGGTGGCCGAGCGCCTCGGCCTGGACCGGTCCAACCTGTACAAGCGCCTCAAAGTCCTCGGCATCGAGGCCCGGGAAACCTGATGGAACGCCTCTGGCTCAAGATCGGCGAGACCGCAGCCAGGCTGGGCGTCAAGCCCAAGGAGCTGCGCTACTGGGAGGCGGTGATCCCGGAGATCCAGCCCCGGCGCAGCAAGGGCAACCTGCGCTACTACCACGTGGACGAGCTGGACCGCCTGGCCCGGATCCGGGACTGGCTGCAGGAGGGCCTCACCGTGGCGGACTGCCGGGAACTGCTGCTCACCGGCCAGCTGACCCGGGGCTTGAACCTGGGCCTGGGCCTGGCCCTGGATCCGGTGCCGGCCCTCCCATCGCCCAAGGGGGCGCCCCGGGCCAGGCCCCCCCGCCCCCACCGGCCGGAGGTGGCCCAGGTGGCGGCCGCCCTGCGCACCCTCCTGGGCCGGCTCAGCGAGCCGGTGCGGCAGCCGCCGCCATGACCGCCCCGCCCCGCATCGGCAGGCTGGAGAGCGGCCCGCGCGACACGATCTGCGACGTGCCGGGGGTGGCCGTCGGCCACTGCACCCTGGCCGCGGGGGACGTGCAGACCGGGGTCACGGTGGTGCGCCCGCATCCGGACGACCTGTTCCTGGGCAAAGTGCCCGCCGCGGCCACCATCCTCAACGGCTTCGGCAAGAGCGCCGGGCTCATGCAGGTCCAGGAACTGGGGGCTCTGGAATCCCCCATCGCCCTGACCAACACCTTCGCCGTGGGGACGGTGGCCCGGGCCCAGATCGAGCGGGCCTGCCGGGAGCATCCCGGGATCGGCCGCGACCTGGGCACGTTCAACCCCCTGGTGTGCGAGTGCAACGACGGCTGCCTGAACGACCTGCAGGCCCACGGGGTCACGGCCCGGCACTACGGCGAAGCCCTGGACGGGGCCGGGACGGAGATGGCCCAGGGCAGTGTCGGGGCCGGCCGGGGCATGGCCTTGTTCGGCCTCAAGGGCGGCGTCGGCAGCGCCTCGCGGGTTCTGCAGGCGGAAGGGACCGCCGTCACCCTCGGCTGCCTGGTGCTGACCAACTTCGGCGCCACGGAGAACCTCATCCTGGCGGGGCGGCCCCTGGGCCCCGTCCTGGCCCGGCGCCTGGCGGAGCGGTCCGCCACCGGGGACACGGGATCGATCATCATGGTGCTCGCCACCGACGCTAGCCTGAGCGACCGGCAGCTGCGCAGGGTCTCCCTGCGCGCCGCCGCCGGCCTGGCCCGCACCGGATCCTTCTTCGGCCACGCCAGCGGAGACATCGCCCTGGCCTTCTCCACCGCCTACCGGATCCCCCATGACCCGGGGGCGCCCATGCCGGCCTTGCGGACCCTGCACGAGAGCGCGCTGGATCCCCTGTTCCACGCCGCGGCGGAGGCCACGGAGCAGGCCATCGTCAACGCCCTGTTCCGGGCCGCGACGGTGCGGGGGTTCCAGGGGCACGAACTGACCGCCTTCCTCGAGGTGCTCCCCGACTGGCGGGAGCCCTTCGGGAAGGCAGGGCGCCAGGTGATCCAGGCAGCCGCCAGGCGTCCGTGATTCCGGAGCACTTCGGTCTCGCGGTGAAGGACTATTCCCATTCCACCGCTCCGAACCGGCGCTACTCCGACCTGGCCACCCAGCGGATGCTCAAGGCCGCCATGGCGGGCAGCCCGAGCCCCTACAGCATGGAGGAACTGGACCTGTTGGCCAGGCGCTGCACCCGGGAAGAGGACGCCGCCAACAAGGTCGAACGGCAGGTGGGGAAAGCCGCTGCCGCGCTGTTCCTGGAAGGCAGGATCGGGCAAGGGTTCGATGCCGTTGTCACGGGCGCTTCCGCCAAAGGCACCTGGGTCCGGATCTTCAGGCCGCCGGTGGAAGGGAGGCTGCTGGAGGGGTTTCAAGGCCTGGACGTGGGCCATCGGATCCGGGTGCAACTGGTGGCGGTGGATGTGGAGCGCGGCTTCATCGATTTCAGGAAGGTTGCAACCCGGTAGGTGCTTTGTAAAGATTCTCGGAGTGGGAACGATGTCTCAATCCACCCCCAAGCTGGGTTTCGGGTGACTGTCCATGACGGAACCGCCTTCCGAGCGCGCGAACCTCCTGGATCCCTTGCGGTCCAGGCTGTTCCTGATGCTCTGGGTCGCCAACATGGCCTCCAACGTCGGCACCCAGATCCAGAGCGTGGGCGAGAAATGGCAGATGGCCCACCTCACCACCTCGCCGCTGCTGGTGGCCCTCATCGAGACCGGCACCACCCTGCCGGTGCTGCTGCTGGGTCTTTCGGCGGGGGCCATCGCCGACATCCTGGACCGGCGGAAGCTGCTCCTGGCGACCCAGATCTTCATGATGGTCACCGCCGGGGCCCTGTCCGGCCTGACCTTCCTGCACCAGATCAACCCGGCGATCCTGCTGGCCATGTCCTTCCTCATCGGCGTCGGCTCGGCCCTGAGCATGCCGGCGTTCCAGGCCATCGTGCCGGAACTCCTGGACCGCAAGGGGCTCGCCGGGGGCGTTGCCCTCAACAGCGCGGGCTTCAATGTGAGCCGTGCCGTCGGCCCGGCCGTGGGCGGGCTCATCGTCGGGCTCATGGGCGCGGGGTGGGCCTTCTGCTTCAACGCGGTGTCCTTCCTGGCGGTGGTGGTGGCCCTGCTGGCCTGGAAACGGCGCCCCACCACGTCCGACCTTCCCGGGGAACGCTTTCTGGGCGCCCTGAAGGTGGGATTCAGGTACGCCCGGCACAGCCGGCCCTTCCAGGTGATCCTCCTGTGGGCCATGGGGTATTCGTGGTTCGCCGGGGTGATCTTCTCGCTTGTGCCCGCCCTGGCCATCCACGACCTCAAGCTCAGCTCCCAGGCTTTCGGTGGCCTCATGAGCTGCATCGGCGCCGGGGCGGTCGCGGCGGTGTTCTTCATCGGGCCCCTGCGGCAGCGGTTCAGCACCAACCAGGTCCTCGGGGGATTCAGCCTGCTGGCCGCCCTTGCCCAGGCGGTCATCGCCTACGTTCCGCACACCCCCACCGTGGCGCTCTGCCTGTTCCTTTCGGGGATGAGCTGGCTGGCCATTCTCTCCACCGTCAACACGGCCATCCAGTTCTCCGTGCCCCCCTGGGTGAAGGCGCGGGCCTTCGGCACCTACCACACGGTCTGGGGGGGCGCCATGGCCTTGGGGGCGGCCTTCTGGGGCGCCTTGGCCACGAAGGCCGGGCTCCGGATCACCATGGGCCTGTCCGCGGCCGGAATGATCGCCGCGCTGGTGGTCCTGACCAGGCTCCGGATCACCGCCTTCGACCAGGACCTCGACCTGAGCCCCCACCGGGACTCGCCCCACGGCCCTACGGCCATCCCCCAGGAAGCGGGCCCCATCCTGGTGCAGATGGAATACACCGTGCCCCGGGGCCAGAAGGAAGCCTTCCTGGGGGCCATGAACCCCGTGCGCCGCCTGCGCCTGCGCGATGGGGCCATGCGCTGGGCCCTGTTCGAGGAACCGGACCGGCCCGCGGACGGCTCGGTGCGGTTCCTGGAGACCTACCTCAGTTCCACGATGGGCGAACATCTGCGCCAGCACCACCGCGCCACCGCCCAGGACCGGGCGCTGCTCGCCGGCGCCTACCGGTTCACGGAAGGCGGCCGGCCCACCACCCGGCACCTGGTGGTGGTGGAGGAGCATGACTCGAGCATGCTCCAGAAGATCTGGCAGGGTTGGGCGGGCGAATAGCTAGTCGGTGTTGTGCTCGGTCCAGATGAGCCGCGTGCCGGTGGGTGCCTGGACCTGGCCGCTGGCCTCCGCCGTCACGAACAACTCGAAGGTGTGCAGCGGAGTGACGGTCTTGAGGGTGGCCTTGCGGCCGCTGTCCACCTGGAGGGCCCCGATGTTCTGCGCCGGCGAATCTTTGTCCGGACTCACCCACGCCACGTAGATGGCCGCGGGGGGCTGCAGCTTCTGGGGTTCCGCCAGGTACTTGACTATCAAGTCGATGGAGGTGTTGCCATTATCCGCCTTGCCGAATTTGACCTTGCCTTGGGCTGCCGGGACCGTGGGGGACACGGTCATGGTGTTGGCGTGTTGGAACATGGTGGGAAGGGCAAAGGCGGAGATGGGAGCAAGGGCCAAGACGGCCGTCACTAGAGTTACGTGGGAGATTTTCATCAGTGTTTTCCTTTGGGCATGGCCGCCGAAATATTAGAGGTTCGGAGCGTAGCATTTGGATTGTTGCAATTTTCAAGCCATTATTTAACTCATATTATATCATATAATTACAATTCTGAAGATTATTGGGGGCGGTTCATCCAAGCAAAATGGATGAGTCCAGCCAGCACCGGTCCCAACTCGTGGACCACCCTCGATGAGCCGGGAGGGCAGGGCGGCGGGTGATCCAGATAGCCCCGACGGCCACTGCACCCTGGCCGCGGGGGACGTGCAGACCGGCGTCACGGTGGTGCGCCCCTTGGGCGAGGCGTAGGCCGGCCTGGACGGGACCGGGTAGGCGAAACCCGTGATGACATCATGAGTAGGCAAAGTTTTTTCTGGGTTGTCACAACTAATAAGCCATTCGCACCCAAATGAGCAGTTCACCGGGGCCCATCCCCGAAGCCCCGGAACCCTCGGATCCCAGGTCCAGCAACGGGGAGTTGCCTGCGATGGGAAATATCATGACCATGTCCAACGGTTTCCCCACCCAGGAACATCGTCGCCTGGAGGAGGCGCGCAGCGGCCAGCAGCCCTGGCGGCTCTGGGGGGCCTACCTCAGCGAGCGGCAGTGGGGGACCGTGCGGGAGGATTACAGCCCCGACGGCACCGCCTGGGACTACTTCCCCCATGAGCAGGCCCGCAGCCGGGCCTACCGCTGGGGCGAAGACGGCCTGGCCGGCTTCAGCGACCGCGGGCAGCGGCTCTGCCTGGCGCTGGCCCTGTGGAACGGCCGCGACCGGATCCTCAAGGAGCGCCTGTTCGGGCTCACCAATTCCCAGGGCAATCACGGCGAGGACGTCAAGGAACTCTACTACTACCTCGACGGCACCCCCACCCACTCCTACCTGAAGATGCTCTACAAGTATCCTCAGCGGGCTTTCCCGTACGCCGAACTGGTGGCCGAGAACGGCCGCCGCAGCAGCCTGGATCCTGAGTTCGAGCTGCTCGACACCGGCGTTTTCGACGACGACCGCTACTGGGACGTGTTCGTGGAGTACGCCAAGGGCGCTCCGCGCGACCTCCTGATGTGCGTCACCGCCGTCAACCGGGGTCCGGACCCGGCCGAATTGCACATCCTGCCGCAGATCTGGTTCCGGAACACCTGGTCCTGGGGCTACCCGTCGCCCGTTCCGGAGCTCAAGGCCATCGATGGCAACAGCTTGCTCGCCCGCCATCCCGGCCTGGGGGAATACCTCCTGCGCGCCGATGGCGACGTCGAACTCCTGTTCACCCACAACGAGACCCATGGGCCCCTGCTCTGGGGCGGCGATGCGCCCGGACCTTTCAAGGACGCGTTTCATGAATATATAATTAACGGTGTTGCGGGAGCGGTCCATCCGGGGCGGGTGGGCACCAAGGCGGCCGCCCACCGGGTCGTCCAGGTCGAACCCGGAGCGCAGGCTGTGGTGCGCCTTCGTCTGAGCTCCAGCGGCCTGCCGGCGAGCCGTTTCGACGAGGTCATGGACCTGCGCCGCCAGGAAGCGGATGAATTCTACCGGAACCTGCAGCATGAGGTCGCGGACCCGGATGCGCGGCTGGTGCAGCGGCAGGCCTTCGCCGGCATGATCTGGAGCCAGCAGTTCTACTACCTGGACGTGCCCCAGTGGCTCAATGGCGACCCCGTCGGACCGCCGCCGCCGGAACCGCGCAAGAGCGGCCGCAACGCCGAATGGGCCCACCTCAACAACGCCGACATCATCTCCATGCCCGACAAGTGGGAATATCCCTGGTACGCCGCCTGGGACCTGGCGTTCCACGCCGTCGCGCTCGCTTCGGTGGACCCCGAGTTCGCCAAGGACCAGCTCGTGCTCATCACCCGCGAGTGGTACATGCATCCCAACGGCCAGCTGCCGGCCTACGAGTGGGCTTTCGGCGACGTCAACCCGCCGGTGCACGGGTGGGCCGCCTGGCGCGTGTTCCAGATCGACCGCAAACAGCGCCGCCACTCGCGCCCGGACGACCCCGGCGACCTCCCGTTCCTGGAGCGGGTCTTCCACAAGCTCATGCTCAACTTCACCTGGTGGGTGAACCGCAAGGATTCCGAGGGGCACAACATCTTCCAGGGCGGCTTCCTCGGCCTGGACAACATCGGCGTGTTCGACCGCAGCGCGCCGCTTCCCACCATGGGCCACATCAACCAGTCCGACTCCACCGGCTGGATGGCCATGTACTGCCTGAACCTCATGCGCATGGCCCTGGAACTGGCGCGGCACAACCATGTCTACGAGGACATCGCCACCAAGTTCTTCGAGCACTTCCTCCAGATCGCCGGGGCCATGACCCGGGCCGGGGGCCAGGACCACGGCTTGTGGGACGACCAGGACGGCTTCTTCTACGATGTGCTTGACCTGCCCGGCCACCAGATGATCCCCATGCGGATCCGCTCCATGGTCGGGCTGATCCCCCTGTTCGCCGTGGAGACCCTGGAGCCTTCGCTGCTCGACCAGGTCCCTGATTTCAAGGGGCGCCTGGAATGGTTCCTCCACTACCGCCCCGACCTTGCGGCCCTGGTCTCGCGCTGGCAGGAGCCGGGGCTGGGCGAACGCCGGCTGCTTTCCCTGCTGCGCGGCAGCCGCATGAAGAAACTGCTCCGGCGCATGCTGGACGAGAGCGAGTTTCTCTCGGACTACGGGGTGCGCGCCCTGTCCCGCTACCACCGGGAACATCCCTACACCTTCCACTGGAATGGCCAGGCGCTGCGCGTGGACTACAGCCCCGGCGAATCGGACTGCGGGCTGTTCGGCGGCAATTCCAACTGGCGCGGGCCCATCTGGTTCCCGGTCAACTACCTGATCATCGAATCCCTGCAGAAGTTCCACCACTACTACGGGGACGACTTCCGCATCGAGTGCCCCACCGGCTCCGGGCGTTTCCTGACCCTCGCCGGGGTGGCCGATGAACTGTCGGCGCGGCTGCAGCGGATCTTCCTGCGGGGCCCGGACGGCCGCCGGCCGGTGGCGGGCGCCAGCCGCAAGCAGCAGGAAGACCCCCATTTCCGCGACCTCATCCTGTTCTACGAATATTTCCATGGCGACAGCGGATGCGGCGTCGGGGCGTCCCACCAGACCGGCTGGACCGGCCTGGTCGCCAAGCTCATCCAGCCACGGTCCACCGCCCCCGCGGCGGAGGAGGAAAGGAAGCGCTCCGTTGCCCAGGAACCCTGAAGCCCATCCCGAACCCCGGCTGCCGGCCGCGCCATCCCCCCTGCACGGGAACCAGAAGGCCCTGGCCACCGGAGCCAGCTACGGAATGAGGGTCGGATGATGAGCCGCCTGGCCCGACGAGGGCTCATTGGAACCGCGGCAGGGGCGCTGGGCGGCGCGGCCCTGGCGCTCACCCTGTCCCATCCCCTCTGGGGCTCCCTGCTCGGCCTGGCGGTCGGGGCGGTCTATGCGATCGCGACCCTGCCCACCCGCGAGGGGTACCTGGACCGGATCATGTCCGGAGGTGCCCTGGGGATTCCCCTCTGGGGCCTGTTCAGCGTGATCGCCATCCCGGTGCTGTCCGGGGCGAGGCCCCAGTGGGGGGCGGCGCAGATGCGCGGGTATTTCCCGGCGCTGGTGGGATGGATGACCTACGGTGCCGTGCTGGCCCTGCTGGTGAAGGCCCTCGACCGCCTCGCCGCCGCCGCGTTCGGCCCGGAGGCCCGGCCCGCGCCGCCGGACCCGGAACCGGTGCAGAACATCCTCATCCTGGGCGGCGGATTCGCCGGCATGCGCACGGCGGCGTGCCTGGAGCACGAGTTCCAGGGCGACCCGTCGGTCGCCATCACCCTGGTGAGCGAAACCAACGCCCTCCTGTTCACGCCGATGCTGGCCGAGGTGGCCGGCGGCAGCCTTGAGCCGAGCCATATCAGCACCCCGCTCAGGAGCAGCCTGCACCGCACGGCCTTCATCCGCGGACGGGTCCGGAGCATCGACCTGGAGCGCCGGGTGGTGGAGCTGGTGGACCCCGAAGCCGGCGGCGAAAGGCCCCGCCCCCTGACCTACGACCACCTGGTGCTGGCGCTGGGGGCCGTCTCCAACTACCTGGGCATGGCCAGCGTGGAGAAGCTCGCGTTCAACTTCAAGACCCTGCTGGACGCCATCCGCATCCGCAACCACGTCATCGAGATGTTCGAGCGCGCCGACCGCGAGCCGGATCCCGCCGTCCGGGCGCCGATGCTCACCTTCGTGGTCGCGGGCGGCGGCTTCGCCGGGGTGGAGCTGGCGGGCGCCGTCAACGATTTCGCCCATGGCATCCTGGCCGACTATCCCAACCTGCGGGAGCCGGAGCTGCGCACCCTCCTGGTGCACTCCCGGGACCGCATCCTGCCCGAATTGAGCGAATCGCTGGCGCGCTACGCCCTCCGGAAGATGGAGGAGCGGGGCATCCAGTTCCGGCTGAACACCCGCCTCACCGGCGCGGAACCTGGGAAGGTCCTGCTGGGCGACACCGCCATCCCCGCCGAGACCCTGGTCTGGACGGCCGGCACGGCGCCCAATCCGCTGCTGAAATCGCTCCCCGTGGAGAAGGACAAGCGCGGAGCCGTGGTGGTGGACAGCACCATGGCCGTGCCCGGCCACCCCGGCGTCTGGGCCCTGGGCGACTGCGCGGCGCTCACCGACGCCAGGCGCGGCGCAGCCTGTCCGCCCACGGCCCAGTATGCCATGCGGGAGGCGCAGGCCCTGGCCGCCAACCTCCACGCCGCCTGGTCGGGCCGGGCGGGCCGCCCCTTCCACTTCGATTCCCTGGGCGCGCTGTGCGTGGTGGGGTTCCAGACGGCCTGCGCGGAACTGACCCTGCCGTTCGCCCGCGACCGGTCCATCCGTTTCTCGGGATTGCTGGCCTGGCTGATGTGGCGCGGCATCTATCTCGCCAAGCTGCCCGGCGTCGAGCGCAAGACCCGGGTGCTGATCGACTGGACGATCGAACTGTTCTTCCCCCGCGACATCGTCCAGACCATCGATCTCAAGTGAACGCAAATGTCCGCAAATGATCTTGACTGGGGCGAACCCATGAACGCCAACCCACCGATGCCGGCAACCTGCACGGCCCGACGCGCCTGGATCGGGGCCGCGGTGGGCTTCCTGGGCGGGCTGGCCGGCGCCGCCGCGCTGGGCACCTCGGTGGTGCAGGGTTGCGCCCTGGGCGCGGTCCTGGGCCTGGTGTTCGGGCTCTGCGTCGGGGCGCGCGCCCACAGCCCCGGGGCTGGCCTGGTCTGGGGCCTGAGCTTCGCTCTGCTGGGGTGGGTCGTGCTCACCTCCGCGGCCGGCCCGGCCCATGCCGCCAGCATGATGCAGGACGCCCGGGTGCGCTTTCCCGAACTGGTCGCCCTGCTCACCTGCTTCGGCCTGCCGGTGGGGCTGGCCCTGGGCATTTTGGGCAGCTTCCAGCCCGCCGCGGGCCGGTACCACTGGGGACGATCCCTGGTGGCCGGCGGGCTCGCCGGGCTCCTGAGCAGCCTGATTTTCAGCCAGTGGATGATTGAAGGGGATTACTTTCCGCTCATTGCCAGCCTCGGCAGGGTGTCCCACGCCATCTCCCTGCATTTCATCATGGCCCTGGTCATCGGCACGACCTTCGGGGCGCTGTTCCAGCGGGATGTGCGGAGCTACGGTTCGGCCATGGGCTGGGGGCTGGGCTACGGCATCCTCTGGTGGTTCTTCGGCCAGTTGACCCTGCTGCCGGCCCTGGGCGGGCAGTCCCTGGACTGGTCCGCCGACAACGGCAGCCAGCTCTTCGGCTCCCTGGTCGGGCACATCCTCTACGGTTTGATCCTGGGCGTGGTCTACGCCAGTCTGGACCGGATCTGGGTGCGGCTCATGATCCAGTCGGACCCCTTGCACCGGGAGCGGGAAGGGCCGGGATTCCGTGTCCTGCGTTCGTTCCAATGGGGCGCCCTGGCGGGGCTGGCGGGCGGGCTGGTCTCGAGCCCGGTCATGCTCGCCACCGGCGTCCTGCCCCACACCGCCGGACTGGGCAGCAGCTTCTCGACCGTCCTGGGGTTCCTGCTCCACCTCCTGATCAGCGCGGTGCTGGGCATGGGGTACGGGCTGCTGTTCCGCCATGAGGCCCCTACCCTGGAATGGGGGGTGCTCTGGGGCAGCACCTTCGGCCTGATCTGGTGGTATCTCGGGCCCATGACCCTGCTGCCCTTGATCCTCACCGGGCAATGCGACTGGACCGGCGTCGCGGCCTCGCAGCTGCTGCCGTCGCTCATCGGCCACCTGATCTACGGCGGCATCACGGCGGCGGTGTTCTTCCTGCTTGAGCGGCGCTATACCCGCTGGCTGCTGTCGGATCCCAAATCGGCCGCAGGGGAGGCGCGGCGCCTCCGGCCGGTGGGGACCCCGGCTCCGGCATTATGGCTGTTCGCCTTGAGCCTGGGCATCATCCTCCCGATCCTGCTGGGTTGGTGAGGCCGGCGATGGCCGCGCCTATCAAGGGGGCGTTGTCCACCTTGGCGAACTCGCACCTGACGCCGTAGCGCTCCAGGAGGAAAGGCTCGAGGAAACGAAGCGTCTTTTCCCGCAGACCCTTCAGCTCGTAGAACGTCGTCCCGTCCGCGGTGACACAGATCGGGCGGCGCGGGTCCCTGCCTGCTCCGGACTGGATGGCGATGGACGCGAGATTGACCGCCGTGAGCTTCGCGGCCCTCTCCACGAGACGCTCCGCCAGGTTGTACGCCAGCTCGAAATCCTCGTCCGTGGGCAAGGCCAAGGCAATCGGCCCGTTCCGGCCCGCCGGACCGGAGAGGAAAATCCCCAGATCCCGCGTCTCCATGGGCGGCAGGCGCCGAACCAGGTCGGCCGCCCCTGGCGAGAAGAGCCCCTCGCAAGCCGCCTTGGCGAGCACGGCCCGGTAGAGCCCACCGAGGTAGCCTCCCGAAATCATCTTCTCGAAGGTATACATCCCGGGATCGACGGTCGCCGCGTCGAATTCCAGATCGATCGTCCCTCGAGGCGCCCGGCCGAAAGCACCGGACTCGACGTTGACGATCTGCTTCCGCGCTGGGTCAAGGCCAGCCATTTTGGTGATCCTGGCGTTCTCCTCGACGTAGGCGCAATTGGTGCCGGTGCCGAGGATGAAGCCGATGAAGCTCTCGAAGGCCCGGTCGGCGCTGGCCGCCTTGCCCGCGAGCAGGGTCGCCACCGTATCGTTGAGGAGGACGATGCGCTGGCCGCCTCCAAGGCCGGCCTCCTTGAGTGCCCTGGCGAGGCCCTCTCCGATGAGTTGGCCCTCCACCTCCCTGGCCTTGACCTCCTTGCAGAAACGGAGCAGCCGGCCGTCACGGTTGGGCTGGATCTCGGTGGCATAGGAGAAGCAGAGGCCGATAGCGTCGCTGAGGCCGGCCACGTCCGAGAGGTAGCCCGCGATGGTGGAGAAGAAGGTCCTCGAGTCCACCTCCCCGGCGAGGCCCGGCATGGGGAAATTCCTGAACCGGTCGATTTCCGGCTTGCCCCCGGGATCGAAGGAGACGAGGCCGACGCGGAAATTCGTCCCGCCCGCGTCGACAGCGATGACCCGCCTTCCTCGCGGGATCTCGCCGCCGGCTTCAAGGTAGGTCGGGATCATGAGCAGGCTGCTGCCGGTCCCGCCGAGGCCGCGGTCCATCTCCTTGGCGAACGAGTAGCAGAGCGACTCCATGTCCACCTGGCCGCAGTCCATGTGGTTGGCGCAGAGGAATTCGATGGCCTCGCCCCTCCCGGTCCTCATGGGCGCCTTCCTTTCCTATCCGATGATGAACTGCCTCAGGTACCGTCCGCTCTGCTCGATCGCGGCCTTCCGGGAATCCAGGTCGGCCTCGAAGGCCCGGTCCTCGACTTCGATGCAGGCGGGGCCGTCGTAGCGCACGTCGGTGAGGGCCGAGACGAAGCGGCCCCATTCGATGCCGCCGAGGCCGGGCAGCTTGGGCTGGTGGAACTCGAGGGGGGTCGAGAGGATGCCCACGTCGGCGAGGCGGTCGTAGTCGATCTTCGCGTCCTTGAGGTGGACGTGGAAGATCCGCTCCTTGAATTCGTAGACCGGCCGCAGGTAGTCGATCTGCTGCCAGAGCAGGTGCGAGGGATCGTAGTTCAGGCCGAAGGACTTCGAAGGGATGGCCGCGAACATCCGGCGCCAGATGGCGGGCGAGAAGGCGAGGTTCTTCCCGGCGGGCCACTCGTCCCTGGTGAAGTACATGGGGCAGTTCTCGATCGCCACGCGAACGCCCTTGCCCTCGGCGTACTCGATGATGGGAGGCCAGACCGAAGCGAAGCGCTTGAAGTTGGCCTCGAGATCCGTCATCGGGTCGCGGCCGATGAACGTGTTCACCGTGCCCACGCCGAGGAGGGCCGCGGCGTCGATCACGCGCTTGAGGTGGGCGACGTAGAACTCCGCCTTGTCGCGGTCGGCATCGAGGGGATTCGGATAGTAGCCGAGGGCCGAGATGGTGACGTTCTTCTGCGCCAGGCAGGCCTTGATCCGCGCCGCGGAGGCGGCGTCCAGCTCGCCTGCGTCGATATGGGTGACGCCGGCGTACTTCCTGTCGGCCTTGCCCCTGGGCCAGCACATCAGCTCCACGCAGGAGAACCCCTTGGCCGCGGCGAAGGAGACCACCTCCTCGAAGGACAGCTCCGGGACTATCGCGCTTACGAATCCTAGCTTGATCATTTCGCCACACTCCTTTCGTCCATGGTTATACGGCGACCCAGGCGCCCCGCTTGGCGCTCTCGAGGATCCTGTCGCAGAGTTCGAGTTCCCGGAGGCCGTCGCGGAAGGTCGGGAACTTGGGGGCGGCCTTGCGGTCCCCCGCGAGATAGGCGTAAAACTCCTTGAAGAACTGCTTGGAGGTGTCCGGGAAGCCTTCCTGATGGCCACCCGGGAAGGAGATGAGCTGCTGGCTCTCCGGATAGACGAGGGAGGGGTCCTTCATCATCTGCTGGTTGTTGCCGTCCCGCCTGCCGATCCAGACGGCGTTGGGGCTCTCCGAGTTCCATTCGACCGATTCCCTGGAGCCGTCGATCTCGAAGTAGATCCTGTTCTTGCGGCCGGCGGAGACCTGGCTCACCACGAGGCTGCCGCGCGCCCCGCCCTGGAAACGGAAGAGGACCGAGGCGTAATCCTCGGTGCTGATCGGGACGGCCTCGTAGTCCTCGGGGGCGAGGAGCTTCCCCGCGTAGGTCTCGATCGGCTTCAGGGGCTTCTTCCTCTTCGCGTGGAAGATCGCGAAGTCGGCGAAAACCTCGGCGATCCGGAGCCCCGAGACGTACTCGACCAGGTCCATCCAGTGCGAGCCGATGTCGGCGACGGCCCTGGACGCTCCCGAAGACGCGGGCTCGAGCCTCCAGTTGTAGTCCGTGTCGTAGAAGAGCCAGTCCTGGAGGTAGGAGCCGTGGACCGAGAAGATCCTCCCCAGCTCCCCTTTCGCCGCCATGGCCTTGACCTGGCGCATCAGGGGGTAGTACCCTGACGTTGAAGTGGACTGCGTTCGCGAGCCCGGTCCGGCCGGCCAGGTCGACCAGTTCGGCCGCCTCGGCCGCAGTCGTGGCGAGGGGCTTCTCGCAGACGACGTGCTTGCCCGCGAGGAGGGCTTCCCTGGCCATCGCGTAGTGGCAGTTGTTGGGCGTGCAGATGTGGACGACCTCGATCTCCGGGCGCGCGAGCAGCTCCCGGTAATCCCCGTAGGCCGCGGGGATGCCCAGCAGGCCGGCCTTGGCCCTGGACAGCTCCTCGCCCTGGTCGGCCAGGGCGACGACCTCCAGGCCGGGCAGGCGCCTGAGGGCCTCCACGTGCGCGGGCCCTATGAATCCCGTTCCGATGACCCCGACCTTGGTGCTGTGCATGGCAAGCTCCTCAATTGGCGTTGGAGGGTTCCTTGACCGAGATGTTGAACACGTCGCGCGAGAAGCGCATTTCGTGGGTGATGAGCTGGACCGAGAAGCGGAGCAGGTCCCCCCGCCCCACGGACCTGGTCAGTTCCACGACGCCGCCTCCCGTGTGGAAGGCCAGCCTCTGGATCGAGAAGGCGGGAAGGTTCCGCTTGCAGCCCAGCTCCTTCGCCTCGGAAACCGTCAGGAGCCTCACCTCGTAGGTCTCCTCGGCCCGGTCCAGCTCGAGCCGGTAGCGCTCGGTCAACGTGTGGTACAGGGACTTGTGGTCGAAGCTTTCCTCGAGGAGGTCGGGGCAGAGGTAGTGGGGGATGAAGGTCCGCTCGATCAGGATGGGGATCTTGTTGGCCATCCGCACCCTCGAGATCCGGTTGACGAGGCGGTCGGATCCGGGGAGATCGAGCAGCGCCGCGGTCTCGTCGTCCGCCTCGGCCAGGGTCTGCTCGAGGATCCTCGAGCTCGGCTCGAAGCCGAGTTCCCGGATGTCGTCGGAGAAGCTGTACAGCTTCGGCAGGCGCCGCCCTATCTTCACGGCGCTGACGAAGGTTCCCTTGCCTTGCTTGGTGTAGAGGAGGCGTTCGTCGACGAGCGTCTTGACGGAGCGCCTGATCGTTATGCGGCTCACGCCGAAGTCCCGGCAGAGCTCGAACTCCGGCGGGATCTTCTGGCCCGGCAGGTAGTCCCCGGACGATATCTTCGCCCTCAGCTCGGCGACGACCTGGACGTAGAGGGGAATGCCCGTGTTTTCCTTCAAGATTGCCATCACCCGCCTCTTCCGCCGATACGTCGAATTCCGCCAAACCGATTCCCTACCTGACTCGCCTGTCGCTCACGTAGACGATGAGGAGGGTGAAGAGCACAATGCCGAAACCGAGCCACTTGCCAGCGTCGCCCCAGCCTATCGCGACGAGAAGGTTTGTCAAAGTCTGCAGGAAGATCGCCCCGAGGATGACGCCGAAATAGTTGCCCTCGCCCCCGGACATCGATACCCCGCCGACGACGGCGGCGGCGATGCTCGGCATCACGTAGTTGGAGCCCATGTCCTTGAAGGCCATGCCCATGTTGCCTATGAGGAGGAGGCCGATGACGCTGGCGACGAGGCCGCTGATCAGGAACGAGGCGAAGCGCACCCGCTTCACGCGGACGCCGCCCAGGAAGGCGGCGGTCTCGTTCGTGCCCGCGCCGAAGAGGGCGAGGCCCCACCGGGTCCTGGCCAGGACGACCGTGACGACCGTCGCGAGGATCAGCAGGACGAACACGATGTTCGGGAACATGCCCGTGGACCTGGCCGCGATCGTCTGCAGGACCGGCGAGGGCTTGCCCGTGATGTTGGCGCCGGCGGTGTAGACGTTGATCCCGCCCTGGACGATGAGCGCCATGGACAACGTCACGATGAGGGGCGGCAGCTTGACGTAGGCTGCCAGGAAGCCGTTCGCTGACCCGACCAGGAGGCCCAGGGCCAGGGCCACGAGGATGGCGATCCAGAGGTTGGCGTTCTGGCCGTTCATGAGGCTCGCGGTCAGGACCGCGGTCAGGGTCGCCGTATAGCCCACCGACAGGTCCAGGCCATCCCCGCCGCCAGCCATCACGATCATCTGGCAGAGGCCGAAGAGGGCTATGAAGCTGGCCAGCTTGATGGTCAGGAGGACCTGGGCGAAGCTCAGGAAGTTGGATACCGTCAACTGCCCGAGGACGAACAGGAAGACGATGAGGAGGAAGGCGATGACGAGCTTCTTCTGCTTGCCGGCGGTCCTGCGGAATCCGGCGAGGGCGACCGATCTCCCGTTCATGCGAGCGTTCCCCTTCGAGTCATGGACTTCCTGCTGTAGAGCGTATAGGCCAGGGAGCTGGCGATGGCGATGATGACGATCACTCCGCTGACGAGGGTCTGGTAGGCGTAGGGGATGTTGGCGAAGAAGATGATCTTGTTCACGAGGCTCAGGATCAGGGCGCCGATCAGCGCGAAGAAGACGCTGCCCCTGCCCCCGGCCAGGGCGACGCCCCCCACCACGGCCGCGGCTATGGCCCGCAGGGTGAGGGGGTCTCCCATCCTGGCGTCGCCGGACTGGTTCTGTCCCACGAAGAACAGGGCCGCCAGGAACAGGAAGACTGAGTTGATCACGCACGCCTTGAGCTGGATCCGCGCCGTGTTGATGCCGCTCTCGTAGGCGCTGGTATTGTTGCTGCCCACGGCATAGATGTACCTGCCCGTCCGCGTCCGGGACAGGACGAACCAGAACAGGCAGCCGATGAGCACGAGGGCCAGGGCCGAGGGCACGACGGTACCGAAGGCCTTGAGGGCGGGCGGCGCGTCGGCGTAGGCCCTGACGTCGTAGAAAACCTTGAACCAGGGTACGGATTCTCCGCCCGGCGTGGGCCTGAGGAAGAGCGCCGCCCCGAGCCAGATGTACGAGGTCGCGAAGGTCGCGATCACCGACGGTATGCGCAGGTAGCCGATGCCGATGCCGTTGACGACGCCGATGGCGATCGCCACCGCGAAGGCGGCGGCGATGGCGTAGGCCCCGGTCTCGGGACTGGCCTTGTGCATGACCGAGGTCAGCACGCAAGTCAGCAGGGAAAGGGCCGTCCCGGCGGAGAGGTCGAGTCCCCCGGATATGATGACGACCGCCTGCCCCATGGCGAGGAGGATGAGGGGGGTGAAGGCGTTCAGCGTCCGGTTCAGGGATTTCGCCTCGAAGAAGTTGCGCTGCAGGACGGCCGTCAGGGTGAGCATCGCGACCAGGATGAGCAGGATCGAGAACTCCGGCTTGGCAAGATAGTTCCGCAGTTCCGCCCAGGCGCCTTGTTCCGGTGTCTCCATTCCTAACTGACCCTCATGGATGTCGAGATGATCGTTTCCTCGTTGATGTCGTCCCCCTCCAGCGTCGCGATGACCTGGCCCTCGTACATAACCAGGAGCCGGTCGCAGCATTCCACCAGCTCCTCGATATCGCTCGCGTAGAGGATGACGCTCACCCGCTTCTCGCGCACCTGGTCCGCGACGTACCGGTAAAGGTCCCGTTTGGCCCCCACATCGACCCCCTTCGCCGGATCGGCGAGGAGGAGGACCTTGGCGTCGAAGGAGAGCCACCTGCCTACGACGATCTTCTGCTGGTTGCCGCCCGAGAGGGTCCGGACGGGCGTGTCCAGGCTGTGCGCCTTGATGGAGAGGAGGTCGATCGCCGCCTCGCACTCCCCCCGGTATTTCCTGCGCGGCGTGAAGACCGGCTGCCTGGCCAGGCCCAGCTTCGGGATGATCATGTTGTTGAAGACGGATTGCTTCATGAACAGGCCCTCGAGCTCCCGGTCGCCCGGCACCAGGAGGATGCTGTTCCGTATGGCGTTCGCCGGCCGGTTCAGCCTCACCTTCTTCCCCTCGGCCTCGGCCAGGCAGTCGACGCCCGGATAGCATCCGGCCAGGGCGAGGAGCAGCTCGTGCTGGCCCTGGCCGGCCAGGCCGCCGATCCCCAGGATCTCGCCCTTGCGCAGCTCGAAGGAGATGTTCTTCAGGGCATCCCGGTAGCGAAGGCCTTCCACCTTCAGGGCGACTTCGATCGAGGGCGGCCTCGAGGGCTTGGCCGCGGAGGCTTTCTGGGCGACGCCCGTTATATAGGAGACGATCTTCTCGGGGTCCCGGCCGTCGACGGCGAAATCGATGCTCCCCACGTTCTCGCCGTTCCTGAAGATGGTGACTTCGTCGCAGATCTCCATCACCTCCCAAAGGCGATGGGACGTGAAATTGATGGCGACGCCGCGCTCCGCCAGGGTCCGCAGGAACCGGAACAGGCTTCGGACCTCGGCCTTCTCCAGGGCCGCCGTCGGCTCGTCGAGGATGAGGAGCTTGGGATTGGCCGATATGGCCTTGGCGATCTCGACGATCTGCATCTCGCCCGGGTTGAGTTCGCAGGCCAGCTTGTGGATGTCCAGGCCGGGAAGGAGCTGATCGACGATCTCCTGGGACACGCGCTTGGCCTCCCGGTTGTCAAGGAAGGGCCCGCGGCCAGTCTCGGCACCCAGCACGATGTTCTGCCAGACCCGGAGGTCGGGGACGAGGCTCAGGTTCTGGAAGACCATGGCTATCCCGGCCTTCCTGGCCTCGTTCGGATGCTTGTACCGCACGGTCCGGCCGAGGAAGCGGACCTCGCCCGCGTCGGCCCGGTACACGCCCGCTATGATCTTGGAAAGGGTGCTCTTGCCCGAGCCGTTGGCGCCAAGGAGCCCGGTGATCCTGCCGGCCTGGCAGGAGAAGTTGCCGTTCGCAAGCGCGACGACCCCCCCGAAGCACTTCCTGATGCCGCTCGCTTCCAGTACCTTCACGCTCTCACCTGTGGTCGCCACGATCCGGGGGACGGCTGGGTCGTCCCCCGGGTGTCATTCCGTGAGCTGTCATCCCTGCGTCAATTGAACAGGGCGTCGGCCTTGGCCTGCGGCATGATCTCGCTCAGCAGGTAGTCGTCCGGCTTGTCCTTGAGCAGGGCCCAGCCCTCGTCGAAGTTCTTGTCGGTGATGAACATGCCGACCTTGTAGAAGTAGGTGTTGTTCTTCAGGACGTCGGCCTTGAAGTGCTTGCCGTCGTAGAGGTTCAGCGCGAAGCGGAAGGCGGTCCCGCCGATCCCGGGGGGATTGGGCTGGGCGCAGGCCTTGAAATCGGCCTTCTTGTCGCGGAGCTTCTTCCACTCCTTGAAGAAAGCGGTGCCCGGATCGCCGAACATGACCTTGGGCAGCTTGTTGGCGTCCAGGAAGGCGGAGAGCACCCCGTAGGCCTCGCCGTCCTGGGTGAAGACGGCGTCGATCTTCTTGCCGGAGCCGATGATCTGGGTCGTCACTTCCTTGGCCTTGGTCTGGTCCCAGTAGCCCGAAGTGTTGGCGATGAGCTTGATGTTGGGGTATTTCTTGAGGACGTCCGCCGTGGCCTTGATGCGGTCGTTGTTGGCCGGGTGGCCATCGAGGCCGTAGACCTGGATCGCGTTGCCGCTCTTGAGGGTCGAGCAGATGTATTCGGCGTTCTTGGTGTTCCAGGCGTAGTGGTCCAGGGTCACGTTCACGATGTTGGGCGCGGTGACGGTGGCGTCGAAGGCGACGACGAGGATGCCGGCGTCCTGCGCTTCCTTGATGACGCCGTTGAGGGCGTCGGGCGAGTTGGGATTGACCAGGATGATGTTGACGCCCTGGGCCGTGAAGTCGCGGATGATGTTGGCCTGTTCCGTGGCGTCCCCGTTGGTGACGTTATTCACGATCTTGTAGTCGGCGATCTTGCCGGCGGCTTTGTATTCTTTGCCGACCTGGACGAGGGCGTCGATCATGATGTTGCGCCAGGAAGTGCCGGACGAGCCGGTGCTGATCCCCACCACGGGTGGCTTGGGCGCCGCGCCCAGGGGACCCGCCAGCCCGAGGGACATCATGAGACCGGTGGCGATCCATTTTAACGTTCGCTTCATATCCATTCCTCCTCTGTTCCGCTGTGGTTCGATTTCTTTGTTACTAGGCTATACGCTATACGATCGTTCTTGCTGACCTCCTTTCCGCCGATTCGTAAAAGGTTAATTGCGTTTCGCGAACCAAGGGGGCCGCGAAGGGCGTACCCTCCGCGGCCCTGACTTCTAGAGGTTGACGAGACTCGGTATCTCCGCGATGAAGGCGTTGTTGGCATTGAGCTGCAGGTCCTTCTCGACGACCAGGGCCGCGTTCGAACCCTCCATCACCGCCGCCCTCAGGTTCCTGACCGCCTTGGCGTCGCCGACCTTCTGGACGGGCGTCCCCTGGGCCAGCAGCGCTTCGTACAGCTCGTTGTCCTGGGCGAATTTCGCGAGGACGACGTTGTCCACCTTCAGGACGGTCTTGGTGAACTCGGAATCCTGGAGTACCGACCTCGCCGTTGGGGCGGATGTCGACGACCGTGGTCCGGGTCAGGATGGTGACCGGCTGGGCGATCTTCTTCGTGGTGAGGCCTTCGCCGTTGCCGCCCTTGAAGCGCTTCATCATCACGTCCTTGTGGATGGGCTCCAGCCAGGTGGCGAATTCCTTCGACTCGGTGACGATGATGACCTTCTTGCCGGCGGTGCCCAGATCATCGGCCGCGTCGGCCGCGCCGAAGTGGTCGCCCCAGATGAGCACCGTGTCCCCGCACGTCGCCGGGGCCGGCTTGTCCGCGGGGTAGTATTCGCAGTTCGTCATGGAGCACCTGAGGACGTCCTCGTAGGTGATGACGAAGGGCAGGTCGATGCCGGGAACCTCGGGCCTGGCATGCTTCCCGCCGGTCGCGAGGATGACGGCGTCGAACTTCTTGAGGTCCTGGGGCCCGGGGGCGGTGCGGTACTTGACCTCGATACCGAGTTCCTTGACCTGGCGCCTGATCCAGTCCGCGTACCACTTCATCTTGTCCTTGCCGTTCATCATGCAGCAGTTGAGGATGGCCCCGCCCAGCTCGCCCGACTTCTCGAAGAGCGTGACCGAATGGCCGCGGAGGCACGCGATGTGGGCCGCCTCCATACCTGCCGGGCCGCCGCCCACCACGGCCACCGAGCGCTTCTCGCTGGCCTTCTCGATCTTAATGAACCTTTCGTCACCGACCGCAGGATTGATCGCACAGCGGCACTCGCGCTTGATCATCAGGGACTCCTGCCAGCAGCCGACCAGGCAGGAGATGCACTTGCGGATCTCCTCGGGTTTGCCGGCCTTGGCCTTGTTCGCCCAGTAGGGGTCGGCGATCATCCCCCGGGAGAGGCCGACCATGTCCGTCTTCCCCTCGGCAATGATCCGTTCGCAGTAGGAGGGATCCCGCAGGGTGTGGCTGGTGATCACGGGGATGCTCACATGCTTCTTGATCTCCGCGGCCGTGTAGGTATTCCAGCCCTGGGAGTAGTACATGGGGTCCATGGTGGGGCCGGGGACGTCGAAGATGCCGGCGGAGATGTCCAGGAACGAGACGCCCGCGTCCTGCATGATCTGAGCCACCTTGACGCTCTCGGCGAGGTCGCGGCTGCCTTCCATCCATTCCTCGCCGGAATACCGGATGCCGACGGGAAAGTCCCTGCCGCACTTCAACTTGATCCTGCTGATGATCTCGAGGGGGAAGCGCATGCGGTTGATCAGGCTCCCGCCGAACCGGTCGTTGCGCTTATTGACGTAGGGGCTCATGAACTGGGCGATCAGGTAGCCGTGGGCGCCGTGGAGCTCGACGGCGTCGAAGCCGGCCTGCTGCACCCGCCAGGCGGCCTCCGCGAACTTGTCGATCAGCTCGTAGGTTTCCTCCACCGACATCTCGCGAATGGACTTGCCGTGCTTGGCCACCTCGGCGTAGATGACCTCGTGGCCCGCCGAGCCGGGCAGGTCGACGACCTGGTCGGAGGCGGAGATCATGTCCTTGCGCGGCCAGGCCGACTGGCGGCCGGGGTGCTGGAGCTGTACCGCGCACCGGGCGCCATGCCGGTGCATGGCTTCGGCGAGGGTGGCGAGCCCGGGGATCAGCGGGTCCTCATCGGCGGCGAAGCAGGTGACCGTCGGCCGGCCGGTGGCCTTGTCCGGCGTCGTGGCGCCCACGATGATGAAACCGGTGCCGCCCTTGGCGACCTCTTCATGGAAGATGATCGATTGCCTGCTCACCGAGCCGTCGGCATTGGCTGAGCTGATGTCCGTAGGCGCCATGGCGATCCGGTTCTGGACGACCATCGTGCCGATCTGGATCGGCTCGAACAGATGCGGGAAACTCACTGTCTTCATTGGAGATCCTCCTATTTATGGATGGGTGCCGAGAGCCTGCCCCCGGTCACGTAAGATGGAAGCCGACGGTATCCCTGGGCTTGGCGAAGGGATCGGCGCGGCCGGTTATTTTCCGAATCTAAGGACGCTCGCCTCGAGGATCTCGACCGTCCTGGTGGCTCCGAACCGCGTGGCCCCGGTGTCGCGGACCTTGAGGACCATGTCCAGGTCCCGCACGCCGCCCGCCGCCTTCACCTGGACCTTCGAGGAGACGGATTTCCGCATGAGCGCGAGATCCTCAAGGGTGGCGCCGCCTTTTGCGAAGCCGGTGGAGGTCTTCACGAAATCCGCCCCAGCATCCTCGCAAAGTTTGCATCCGGTTATCTTAAGTTCGTCGCTCAGGTAGCAGTTCTCCAGGATGACCTTGACGATGGCCCCGCCCTTGTGGGCGGCCGCGGCCACCGCCCTGATGTCGTTCCGGACGTAGTCATAGTCCTTGCTCAGCAGCTTGCCGATGTGGAGGACCATGTCGATTTCGACGGCCCCGTCCGCCAACGCCTGCTCGGTCTCGAAGACCTTGGTCTTCGTGGTGCAGTACCCGTGCGGGAACCCGACGACCACGCCGACCTTGACCGAAGTGCCCGAGAGCAGTTCCTTGGCCAATTTGACGTCGGTCGGAACGCAGCAGACCGAAGCGACATCATACTTCTTCGCGATCCCGCACTCCCTCTCGATGTCCGCGCGCGTAAGCTCAGGGCGCAGCAAGGAATGGTCTATCATTTTGGCGATATCTCGACTCGTGATTTCCATGACTCTCTCCATCTTGATATGTAGACATGTTGTCATAACATTATGTCGGGTGATGATTCGTAGTAAATACTGGTTCCCGAATCTGTCAAGGCGAAAAGGAGAGGTCCGTTCACTCGTGTTCCGACGGAGCGTTCTCCCGTTCAGGTCCCAATCCCAACGTCCCTTGCAGGATTTTGATTCAATTAATTATTTAATTAAAATAGCGGCGAAGACCCCGGATAATGGCGAGGATCCGGACCTAAACCAAAGACCACAGTTTGGTTAAGGGCGACCGACCGGCAAGGTGGAAGGCTTGGTTAAGCATTGAAAAATCAAAACAGGGCCGGGATTATTTTTCTTGCCGCCTGGGAGGGGAAGTGATGCTTGACAAACAATTTGCAACCCAGATACACTTCCATGTAATTTAAATTAATATTAATTTTTAATTTTTAGGAAATAAGGAATGGTTCAGACTGTTCCCCCAATGAATCTATCCGTCCTCATGGGAGTCTTGCGTCAAGACGCCCAGGAAGGCGAACTCATTCTGAAACAGAGTGATGGTGTGCGAAGGCTGTATCTCAGCCAAGGCGAATTGATCCATCTCCGCAGTGAGGTGGCCGGCGAACAGTTCGGAAGTTACCTGCTCCGCAAGGGCATCTTCGATCTCCAGATGCTCGAGCAGCTGCTCGCCAGTGATGAACCCAAGCGCATCGGCGCGAAGGTCATCCAGGGCGGTTTGATGACCCCCAAGGAACGAGATATGCACCTCCGGAGCCTCCAGGAGGTGATCATGGTGGGTGCCCTCGACCGGCCGATCCAGTCCTGGGCCTGGAATGCGGGGCCGAAGGAAAAATTCCTGAGCTATGATCTCCACTTTCAGCTGCAGCACCGTCGTTTCATCTGGAGCACCTTTCAGGGGTCCAAGGACCTGAAAGACTTGGTGGACGTCCTGGAGCACAAGACCACCTGGAAATGGAAGGGCCAGGGGGACCTGCTGACTATTCTCGGTGAGCTCCCCCTTACCCCCGGCATCGCCTACGCGCTCACCTTCCTCACGGCCGACCCGATCGACTTCGAGACTTTCCACTTCCTGAGCAATCTGGACCGGACCGACGCCGGCCGGCTCATCGGCACCCTCTGGGCCCTGGGCGGCCTGGCGCTTTCCGAGGGGGAGATGCCTTCCTTGCCTCTACCGGAATTCCCTGCGGCGGATGCCGAGCCGGTCCTGAACCTCCCGCCATCACCCGTTCCGGGCTCCAGGTGGCTTGACCAGCCTCCCGGCAAGCCGAACTCCCCGCCTTCACCCCAGCCCAGCACTACTGCACAGCCTGAGACCATCAGGCAAGACCTGAATCCCGGTGGGCAGCCGGCGCCGCCGCTCGACAGGCCGCGCCCCCAACTGCCGGTCACGCCTCCGTCAAATGAGGACCTGGTCCGGAAGTTGATCATCCAGGCCCGCCAGCAGAGTTCATCCGGCAGCGCGACCGATGCCATCCATACTCTGGAGAACGCCGTCGGGCTTCGGCCGGTGGATGACGAGGCCTACGAAGTCTGGCTGATGCTCGGGAAACTGAGGATGGCCAATCCAGCCTGGTCCTCACGGGCCATCGCCGAATTGCGGCATGCAGCCCAGATCCGCCCAGGAAAAGCCGAGCCATGGATCGCCTTGGGTGAGATCTACCGCGGGATGGGGTTTGGTCTCGAGGCGACCAACTGCTACCTCAAGGCCCGAAGACTTGACCCTTCAGTGCAGATCCCGGTGGATGTGGATTTCAGCGCCCAAGCCGCCTCCGTGAGCCAACCCAAGGGAAAGAAGAAGGGTATCTTGAGCGGTTTCCACGGGCTGCTTGGCGGTGGGAGAAAAACCTGAACCCATCCTTGCCGATCGGAAATCCGAATCTTTCCCCCCGGCAAGGAAAAGGGCGGACTTTGGGGTCCGCCCTCCGTGCTTCCTGTTGGTCGGCGCGAGAAGATTCGAACTTCGGGTTCCCCCCGCGGCACTGGCTGCGCACGCCCATCCGGCTGCGCCGGACCGCTCCGGACGCCGTGCGTCCTCCGCTTGGGCTACCTGCGCGCCATTGCCGATCGGAAGTCCGAATCTTCCCCCCGGCAATGGAAAGGGCGGACTTGGGGGTCCGCCCTCCGTGCTTCCTGTTGGTCGGCGCGAGAAGATTCGAACTTCCGACCCCTACCACCCCAAGGTAGTGCGCTACCAGGCTGCGCCACGCGCCGTGAGGTTTCGATTCTAGAGCCTCCAACCCGGGAGGTCAAGAACAGGATCCGAAGCTAAACTGGGGCATGTCCGAGCGGTTGATCCTTCTTTCCAACGATGACGGGGCCTGGGCGCCGGGGCTGAAGACCCTGGCCCGGGTGGCGGCGGCCTTCGGGCGGGTGGTGGTGGTGGCGCCGGACCGGAACCGGTCGGCCATCTCCAGCGCCTTGAGCCTGCACGACATCCTTCGGGTGCACGAACTGGCGGAGGACCGCTACGCCTGCACCGGCACGCCGGTGGACTGCGTGCTGCTGGGGGTGCGGGCCCTGCTCAAGCGCACCCCTGACTGGGTGCTGGCGGGGGTGAACCACGGCTACAACCTGGGGGAGGACGTGTTCTACTCGGGAACCGTGGGCGCGGCCTTCGAGGGGGCCATGCAGGGCGCCCGGGCGGCCGCCTTCTCCCTGGATCCCGACGGGGACCTGGACCTGGCGGAGCCTTGGCTGAGGAAGTTCCTGGAGCGCTGGGAGGCCCTGACCCTGCCCTGCAACCGCATCTGGAACGTCAACTTCCCCCAAGGGGAGCCCCGGGGCTTCAAGGTCACGGGCCAGGACAACCGCACCTACCACGACATGGTGGAACAGCGCCTGGACCCCCGCAAGGCGCCCTATTACTGGATCGGCGCGGACATCGGACCCACCTACGCCCGCAGCGCCGGAAGCGACGCCGAGGCGGCCCTGGCCGGCTTCATCAGCCTGACGCCCCTGCGCCTGGACATGGCCTGCCCGGAGGTCATGGCCCGGCGCGAGGCCTTCGACGCCGCCTTCAATGGAGGTGCGCCGTGAAGGTCGGCTTCCAGCTGCATGGCCGGGTGCAGGGGGTGGGCTTGCGCTACTTCCTTTGCGACCGGGCCCGGGAGCTGGACCTGGCGGGCTGGGTGCGCAACGAGCCGGACGGCACCGTCACCGGCGAGGCGGGAGGCGATTTCTCCCGCCTGGAGGCGCTGCGGGAGATCCTGGAACGGGGTCCCGGGGGCGCCCGCGTCACCCGGCTGGACTGGTGGCCGGTGGACGAGGGCGCCTCCCTGCCTTCCCCCTTCGCCATCCGCAGGTAGCTATGGCCTGCGGTACTTCGCCGGGATGGCCAGGTGGGTGGTGCCCAGGTAGCCCCGCCCGAACACGTAGGTGTCCATGAACACCAGGAGTTCGTTCCTGGCCCGGATGCCGGTGTGCAGGTCCGTGTAGAAGGTGCTATTCCAGGTTCCACCGGGGCTGTATTTGTCCAGGCAGGCCTGCAGGTCGGCGGGGGAGGTGGGCCTGGCCTTGCCTTCCACCACCCGTTTGCCCAGTTCGCCCAGGCCGGCGGTGATGGCGAACCCGGCGGAGTAGGGCCAGGTGCCCAGGCGCCCGGAAGCGCCCCTGGCCACCACCGCCTGTTCGATCTTCTTCAGGATGGCCGGGAAGTCGCCCCGCTCGGCGCTCAGGTCCAGGCCCAGGGCGCCCGGGAAGCCCATGAGCGGCGAGGCGATGTCCGCCTCCACGAAGATGCCGTTCCTGCTGGCGGCCAGCTGCTGGATCAGGGGCTCCGTCTGGGCGTCGTTGGTGCAGAACATGGCCACCCTCTCGCCGTGGGGGCCGTACTTCCTGAGCCACTGGGGGACCTTCTCGAGGATGAACTGCTGGGCGCCGGCGGAGCCAACGTCCGAAGTGGGGTCCGGGGCGGTCTCGAAGGCGAACCGGAGGCCCAGGTCCTTGCAGGCCTGCTCCATGATGGCCCGGCGCCGGGACAGGACCTCGTAGGACATGTGCCGGGGAAAGGAGATGAGCACCAGGGTCCTGGCGCCCATCTCCCTGGCGGCCCAGGGAATGGTGTAGCCCCGGGAGACGTTGTCCAGGTCCACCGCCAGGTCCGCGGCCTTCTGGATCACCAGGGGATCCTCGTGGGGCGTCCCGGCCAGGAGCAGGATGTCAGGACGGCGGGCGCGGATGCGCCGGAACCCCTCCGCCACCCCGGGTATGGCCTGGCTGGCGACGATCACCTTCATCTTCGGGTCGTCGGCCAGGGAGACCAGGTTGGTGATGACGGTCTCCTGCTGGGACATGAAGTCGTCCGGGTAGGTGATGTGCCGGATCATGCCGCCCTTGGCCACCGGGCCGTATTCCAGGATCAGCTGCTCGGCGCCCCGCAGTTCGTCCTCGTTCTGGGCCACGGTCTGGGTGCACACCCCGATATGGAAGGGGGCGTGCCCGGATCTCCGGGTGCCGCAGGCCGACGCCAGAAGCACCAGCGGAAGCAGCATGGCCGCCTTGGCAAGGATCATGATTTCCTCAGGGCTTGGTTATTACAATACCTAATATAACCGTTAACAGTATAACCCAAAAGAAAATCATGTAAAACGTCGATAATTTTGTCAGATGTTATTTAATATTTAAAATTAACTTTATTTTTTTCAATTGTCCCGTGGACCGCTCAGGCGCTCACCAGGGTCTTCAGCCCGTCCCGGAACAAAACGTCCACCTTGCGGCCCAGCCGCTTCTGCACCTTGCCCAGGCCGAACTTGGGGTGGTCCATCCACATGCCCTCGTCCCAGCGATGGGTGACCGTGTAGGCCAGCGCCCTGCTCCCGGCCTGTTCCGCCACCATGAGTTCCTGGAACCGGGACGGGGAGGCGGCGGCCCGGGGGGTCACGGCCCGCGCGGCGGCGGTGGGGCGGCTGGCCCTGGGCGGCGGTGCCTGGGGCTCGAGCTTGCCGAGGCGGAACTTGTGCACCGAACTGCAGCTGATGCAGATGAGTTTTTCCGGAACGCCGTCGGTGATGGAGAGGATACGGTGCCGGGTCTCGCCTTTGCAGCGGCCGCAAGGGGCATCCAATTCTTGGCCGGCGTAGTAGTTTCTTGTCATGGTTCCAGTTTGCCGGAACCGGCCGGTCTTTGGGAACGCCAAAGTCACTCCAGCCGCGCCAGGTCTGCTTCGGCGGCCCGCATCAGGACGCCCGGGTCCAGGGGGCCGGCTCCCGCCCGCTCCAGCCAGAGGTCCGGGGTGAGACTCCCCAGGTGGGCCAGGCGGGGCAAGGTTTCTCCCAGGCGGGCGGACGGGCCCTGCCGGGCTTGCAGCTGCAGGGCGATCACCCAGCCCAGGGGATGATCCGCCAGGCCCAGCCGGCTGGACGCCAAGTCTCCGGGGGTCCCCAGGACCAGGGCGTCCCGGCAGCCGAAAGCGGGCGCGAACCAGCGGTTCCACACCCCCCGGGCGGCGGCCAAGAGGGCCTCCTGGGCCTGGTCCGGGGCGGCCCCGGGATGGGCGTACAGCCAGCGCCACAGGTCCAGTTCCACCGACGCCGCCCCGGCGCCGGCGCAGGCGCTCCAGAAGGCGTCCAGGGCGGCCCCGGGCGCCGGGGGAACCTCCAGGAGGTCCATGGCCTTGGACTGGACCAGGAAGGCCAGGGCCTCCTCGAAGGGCGGGCCGGGGTAGCCGGCGCAGGGCCGGTGGCTGGCATCGAAGTCCTGATCATCCGTGACCTGGGAGCCTGATCAGATCCCGGTCAGGTACGGCTTGAGCTCCATGTCCGTGCCCAGGATGTGGTTGGCGAACCAGTCCTGGACCAGGCACAGCAGTTCGTCCGCCTTCACCGCGCCCGGATCCAGCCGGTAGCGCCGCTGCAGGTCCAGCATCTTCTCCCGGAACAGGCGATGGGTCTCCCGGTGGCTGTCCGAGTCCGGGTAGCCGGCCTTCTCCATCAGCTTCTCCTCGGACTCGAAGTGCATGATGGTGTAGTCCACCAGGAAGGCGATGCGGTCCTCCATGTCCGGGGGCGTCTCCTGGGCCAGGGCCGTGCGGAACTCGTCCACCATCTGGAAGAAGATGTGGTGGTAGGCATCCACCAGGGGATTGCCCACGGTGTACTTCTCCGTCCACTCCACAAATTCCATGCGCGCCCCCGGCGTACCCTGTTGAAAGTGTGGTCAGGGAAGCGGGTCCCGTCAATCGAGTCCAGTTTGCGCCGGGCCTTGCCGGTGATCCGGTGGATGTCGACGCGCAGCACCGCGGTCCGCTCGAATTCGTGCGCCAGCTCCCGCAGGCCCGCCTCCATGTGGTCCGGGCAGAACTTCTCCAGCAGCGCCATGAGGCCGCGGCGCCGCTCCTCCCGGTCCTCCACCCGCACCGCGCGCCCGAACACCACGGCGCTGCGGTAGTTGGTGGCCACTTCCGCGGGCACCACCTCCCGCTCGGTCACCACGCAGTATGAGACCTTGTCGCAGAACGCCAGGTTCTCCAGCTTGTGCCCGGACAGGGCGCTGTGCAGGTACAGGGCGCCGTCCAGCACGGCGTGGTTCATGGGCACCGCGTACGGGTACCCGTCCTCGCCCAAGGTGGCCAGCACCCCGTCGCCTCCCTCCCGCAGGATGGCCCAGGCCTCCGCTTCGTTCAGTGCACGGTCCTTGCGACGAATCTCGTGGTTCATCCGAGCGGCTCCTCATGGGAACAAGCGGGGCAGAGCAGCACCGTGACCGGGTCCTTGCCCCTGGGTTTGCGGATCTTCTCCACCATGTATTTGCCCTTGCAGGCGGGGCAGGAGCGGGGCACGGGCTTGTCCCAGGCGGTGAAGTCGCACTTGGGGTAGTTGGTGCAGCCGTAGAAGACCTTGCCGAAGCGGGTCTTGCGGGGGCTGAGGTCGCCGCCGCACTTGGGGCAGGGCACGCCCAGGATCTCCTTCTTCACGGTCTTGCAGTTGGGGTAGTCGACGCAGCAGATGAACTCGCCGTAGCGGCCGTGGCGCTTGACGAAGTGCTTGCCGCAGGTGGGGCACTTCTCGTCCAGGGGCTGGTCCGGGGGCACCGGGATGCCCTTGGGGTCGGCCTTGCGGATGCCCTTGCAGCCCGGGGTAGTTGGGGCAGGCCCAGAAGGGGCCGAACTGGCCCTTGCGCAGGACCATGGGGGTGGTGCCGCAGAGCGGGCACTCCGGGGCGTCCTCGGGCTCCTCCAGCTGCTCGGGCTCCTCCGTGTGAGTCGCACTCGGGGTAGCGGGAGCAGCCCAGGAACAGGCCGTTCTTGCCGATGCGCTTGAGCATGGGCGCGCCGCACTTCTTGCAGGCGCTTGTCGGTGGGGATGCCGGCCTTGAGGTTGGCCATGTCCGTGCCGGCCTGCGGCCAGCAGACTTCTCGAAGGGGCCGTAGAAGTTCTTCATGGCCTTCAGGAAGGTCAGCTCGCCGCTCCTCGATGCGGTCCAGCTCGGCCTTCCAGGCCGGAGGTGTAGGTGGGTTCCATGAGCTCACGGAAGCCCTGCACCAGCAGGTCGGTGACCACGCAGCCCAGCTCCGTGGGCTTGAAGCGGCCCTCGTGCTTCTTCACGTAGTCCCGGTCCTGGATGGTGGCGATGATGCTGGCGTAGGTGGACGGGCCGGCCGATGCCGTCCTCTTCCAGCTCCTTCACCAGGGTGGCCTCGGAGAAGCGGGCCGGGGGCTTGGTGAACTGCTGGTCGGTGTCCAGGTGCTCGAGGGTGAGGCGCCTCGCCCACCTTCAGGGGCGGCAGGCCGACGCTCTCCTCGGCCTCCTCGTCCCCGGTGGCGTCCGGATCTCCTCGGCCTTCTGCTCCTCGGTCGTCGGCCCGGTAGACGGCCAGCCAGCCCGGGAACCGCTCGATCTCGCCCTTGGCCTCGAACACCGCCTCCTCCTTGCCCAGGAGGGCGGCCGGACTCTACCACGGTTTCATCGAAGCGCGCCGCCTCCATCTGGGAGGCCACGGTGCGCCGCCAGATCAGGGCGTAGAGGCGGAACTGGTCCGGTTCCAGGCGGTTCTTGCAAGCTCTCGGGGGTGCGGGTGATGTCCGTGGGCCGGATGGCCTCGTGGGCGTCCTGGGCGCCGGCCTTGCCCTTGTAGATGCGGGCCTTGGCGCGGCAGGTAGGCCTTGCCGTAATGCTTGGCGACGAAGCCCGCGGATGGCCTCCACGGCCTCGGGGGCCAGGCGCGGGCGAATCGGTGCGCATGTAGGTGATGAGGCCCACCGGGCCCTTCGCCGAAGTCCACGCCCTCGTACAGGCGCTGGGCGTTCTGCATGGTGCGGGTGACGCTCATGCGCAGCTTCTGGGCGGCCTCCTGCTGCAGCTTGGCGGTGGTGAAGGGGGCCGGCGGGGTTGCGCCTCTTCTCCTTGGTCTCCAGGGTGGTGACCTTCCAGGCGGCCTGCGAGGATCTGGTCCCGCAGGCGCTTGGCCTCCGCTTCCGCGCCGATGCGACGCTTGGCTTCCTTGTTGCCCAGCTGCACCTGGGCGCCGCCCAGGCGGGTCAGCTTCATCCAGAAGACCGGCGGCATCTTGGCGGCGAAGCGGCCCTTGAGCACCCAGTACTCCACCGGCCGGAAAGCCTGGATCTCCCGCTCCCGGTCCACGATCAGGCGCACCGCCACGCTCTGCACCCGCCCGGCGCTGAGGCCCCGGCGCACCTTGTCCCACAGCACCTGGGACACCTTGTAGCCCACCAGGCGGTCCAGCACCCGCCGGGCCCGCTGGGCGTCCACCAGCTTCTTGTTGATGGTGGTGGGGGCGGCCATGGCCTTGGCGATCCCGGCCGGGGTGATCTCGTTGAACAGCACCCGGTGCACGGCCATGGTCTTGGGCGGCTTGATGGCCTCCAGGAGGTGCCAGGAGATGGCCTCCCCCTCCCGGTCCGGGTCGGTGGCCAGGATGATCTCGTTGGCCTTCTTGGCGGCGGCCCTCAGTTCGGTCACGACCTTGGTCTTGCCGGGGGGAATCTCGTATTCCTCCTGGAACCCGTTCTCGATGTCCACCCCCAGCTTCTTGGGCAGATCCCGGATGTGGCCCACGCTGGCCTTCACCGTGTAGCCCTTGCCCAGGTACTTGGTGATGGTCTTGGCCTTGGATGGACTTTCGACAATCACGAGCTTGGTCAAGGGACACTCCAACCTGGGATGATGGGGTCGTTCATGGGGCGTTTGTCAAGTCCCAACGTAAAAACCTCATATCTTCCAGAAGATCTTGTGGGCAAACACACATCCGGGCCGCTCCCTCCCGGATCAGGCGGTTGGGACCCTCCGCCAGGGGGTCCTCCGGCGCCCCCGGGCAGGCCCAGAGCTTCCTTGCCCAGGTCCAGGGCCAGCTTGGCGGTGACCAGGGAGCCGGAGGCGTAGCGGGCGGCCATGAGGGCCACTCCCCCGGTCCAGGCGGCCAGGATCAGGTTGCGCCGGGGGAAATGCCAAGGCAAGGGCCGAGCCGCCGGGGGAAACGGGGTGACCACGCCTCCGCCGGCGGCCACCATCCGGTCCATGAGCCCGACATGTTCGGGAGGGTAGGGGTGGTCCAGGCCCGACCCCAGGATGCCCCAGGTGGCCCCCGCTTCCAGGGCGCCCCGGTGGGCGGCCCCGTCCACCCCCCGGGCCAGCCCCGAGAGCACCGCCACCCCGGCCCCGGCCACGGTCCGGGCCCAGCTCCGGGTCCGGTCCAGGGCCGGCGGGCCCGCCCTGGCGGCTGCCCACCATGGCCACGGCCGGCCCGGCGGGGGGCAGGGTGCCCCGGACCCACAGGGCCACCGGATAGGGCAGGGGCTCCAGCAGCCGGTCCGCATCGAAGATCCCCGGGCAGGACCAGCCGGGCGCCCCGGCGCACGGCACCCTCCTCCAGGGCGGGCCGGTCCCGGGCCAGGCGGGCCAGGTCCGCCTGGGCCTGGGGGACCAGGTCCGGGTCGGCGCCCGCCTGGAGGCGGGCCCAGACCTGGGCCTTCTGGCGTTCGGGCCAGGGCAGGAGGGTGAAGGCCAGGGCCCAGAGCGCAGGATCCACGGTTCCGCCGGGAAAAGAACCTACATTGGACGAACCGGACGGCGGGCGCAAGGCCCCGCGACCCCGCGTACCCACTAAGTCCTTGCCTTCCCAGGCGGATTTGCTAGACTGGTGGTTCTTTGGTCCTGGCTGCAGCCGAATTCGCGAGGTTCCCCATGTCCCGACAGTGCGAAGTGTGCGGAAAGAAGCCCCATGTTCGGGCACAACGTCTCCCATGCCAACAACATCACCCTGCGGCGCTGGAACCCCAACCTGCAGCGGGTGCGCGCCCTGGTGAACGGGGTGCCCCGCCGGATCCGCGTCTGCGCCTCCTGCCTGCAGGCGGGCAAGGTGGTCAAGAACGTCTAGGAGCCACTGGAGCTTATGGGAGGCGGCCCTCGGGGGGCCGCCTCCCTTTGTCAGCTATATTAGTTCCAGCACGGAGACGGGCTCTTGATCCTGGGACTGGACACCACCACCGAACGCCTGCACCTGGCCCTCGTGGACGGGGAGCGCACCTGGACCCGGTGGGTGGGGTCCACCCCCGGGCGCAGCCACAGCGCCTTCCTGCTGCCCACCTTGGACCGGCTGCTGGCCCAGGCCGGGGCGGCCCCGGCGGACCTGGCCGGGGTGGCCGCCTGCGTGGGCCCCGGCGGGTTCACGGCCTTGCGGGTGGGGGTGGCCACCGCCGAGGGCCTGGCCCTCACCGGGCTGCCCACCTGGGGCTTCTCCTCCTTCCAGCTGCGGGCCCGGGCCTTGCGCCTGGCGGGCCGCGCCGGGCCGGTCTGGATCGTCCTGGACGGCCAGCGCCAGGAGGCGTTCCTGCAGCCATGGGGGGAAGGGCCTTTGGGGCCGGCCCGGAAGCAGGCCCTGGATGGCCTGGGGGAGGTGGTGGGGGATGCGGACTGGTGGGCTCCCCGGGCCTTCCGGGACCGGGCGGCGCCGGCCCTGCCGCGCCCGTCCCTGGAGCTGGAGCCGGAAGCGGAGGCCACCTTGGCCGGGCTGGCCGCCCTGTGCCGGGAACTGCCCCTGGGCCCCCCGGAAGCGCCCCTGGCTCCCTTCTACTTGCGGGAGACCGACGCGGAGGTGCACTTCCCGGAGGCATCCGGGCACCTTTCGGAGGCCCTGCGCCGGGGGACCGCACGGTGAGCCGGATCCTGCACCTCAAGCCGGGCAGCCAGGTGCCCGAATGGGTGGAAGCCATCGATCGGGCCTGTTTCATCGAGGCCTGGGGCCCCCTGGACGAGTGCGAGCACATCTGGGCCTATCCCCCGCACGCCTTCGCCCGCTGGCGGATCATCCCGGAAGTGCAGGAGGCCGAACTGCTGCGCATCGGGGTGGCGGTGGAAGGGCGCCGCAGGGGTTACGGACGCGCCCTGCTGCGCCACTCCCAGGCGGCCATGGCGCGCCTGGGAGTGGACATGCTGCACCTGGAGGTGCGCGTCTCCAACGTCGCCGCCCGGGCCCTGTACGAAAGCGAAGGCTGGGCCTACCGGGGGGTGCGCAAGTCCTACTACCGGGACGGGGAGACCGCGGCGCTCTACTCCTGCCCGGTCTGAATGGTGGTAAAACGGTTGCCGGGAGAGAATCGCTGAGGAGCCGGGCATGCCTTCATGGGATCCGGGACAGTACGTGAAATTCCTGGACGAGCGCACTCGGCCCTCCCGGGACCTGTGCGCCCGGATCCCGGCGCCGGCGCCCCGGCGGGTGCTGGACCTGGGCTGCGGCCCCGGCAACAGCACCCGGGTGCTGCGGGAGCGGTGGCCGGGCGCGGAACTGGCGGGCCTGGACAGCTCCCCGCAGATGATCGACCGGGCCCGGGCGGACTTCCCCCAGGGCACCTGGATCCTGGCGGACGCGGCCGCCTGGGAACCCGAGGGCGAGTGGGACGTGGTGTTCTCCAACGCGGTGCTGCAATGGGTCCTGGGCCACGACAGCCTGGTGCCCCGGCTCCTGGGCTGGCTCGCCCCCGGAGGCTGCCTGGCGGTGCAGATGCCGGCCCGGGACAGCTGCCTGCGCAACGCCCTGCAGGCGGTGGCCCAGCGGTCCCGGTGGGCGGCGGCCATGGCCGGAGCCGGGGCGGACATGACCTTCCACCCGGCCCGGTTCTACTACGACCTGCTGGCGCCCCTGGCCGCGCGGGTGGACGTGTGGGAGACGGTCTACTACCACGTCATGGCCTCCCCCCAGGCGCTGGTGGAGTGGTACGAAGGGACCGGCATGCGCCCGTACCTGGAGCGGCTGCCGGACCCGCAGGACCGGGCGGCCTTCAAGGAGGCCATGCTGGACCAGTGCGCCATGGCCTTCCCGGCGGCGGCGGACGGCAAGGTGCTGCTGCCGTTCAAACGGTTGTTCTTCGTGGCGGGAAGAGACTAGGCTAGGGCTGCATCCCTCGTCAGTTCCGCCGCCATGTCCCCTTCCCCGGATCCCGCCCGGACCGGCCGCATGATCGTGGCCCTGGCGGTGATGACCAGCGCCACCATGGAGGTGCTGGACACGTCCGTGGTGAACGTGAGCCTGCCCCACATCGCCGGCAGCCTGTCGTCCACCGTGGACGAGGCCACCTGGGTGCTCACGTCGTACCTGGTGGCCAACGCCATCATCCTGCCCATCACCGGCTGGCTGTCCAACTATTTCGGCCGCAAGCGCCTGCTGCTCACGGTGGTCACCGGGTTCACCTTGTCCAGCCTCCTGTGCGGGCTGGCCCCCAGCCTGCCCCTGCTGGTGGCCTTCCGGATCATGCAGGGGCTCACCGGGGGCGGCCTGCAGCCCCTGTCCCAGGCGGTGCTGCTGGAGGAGTTCCCCCCGGCGGAGCGGGGCAAGGCCATGGCCATCTGGAGCCTGGGCATCGTCGCCTCGCCGGTGCTGGGCCCCACCCTGGGCGGGTGGATCACCGAGAACCTCACCTGGCGCTGGGTCTTCCTCATCAACCTGCCGGTGGGGATGCTGAGCCTCACCCTGATCTCCCTGTACATCAAGGACCCGCCGTACATCCGGCGCGGGTCCATGCGCTTCGACGCCTGGGGCATGGGCATGCTGGCGGTGGGCATGGGGGCGCTGCAGATCATGCTGGACAAGGGCCAGGAGGAGGACTGGTTCAACTCCCGCTTCATCGTGGCGCTGGCCGGCATCGCCCTGGTGGGGCTCACCGCCTTCGTGATCCGGGAACTGCGCACCCCCCACCCCCTGGTGAAGCTGGCCCTGCTGAAGATCCGCTCCTTCACCGCCGGCGTGGCCATGGCCACGGTCCTGGGCTTCGTGCTGTACGGAAGCCTGGTCAGCCTGCCGCTGTTCATGCAGGAGCTGCTGGGCTGGAACGCCCAGACCGCCGGGCTCTGGACCAGCCCACGGGGGCTGGCCACCGCCGCCTGCCTGCCCCTGGTGGGGTTCCTGCTGGGGCGGCACTGGGACGCCCGCTGGATGCTGGCGTTCGGGATGGCGGTCACCAGCATGGCCTTCTTCGGCTACTCCACCATGAACCTGGATTCGGGCACCTGGAACATCCTGGGGCACCAGCTGAACCAGGGGACGGGGCAGGCGTTCATGTTCGTGCCCCTGACGCTCCTGACCATGGACCAGATCCCCAGGGAGGACACCCCCTACGCCACCAGCCTGTTCAGCGTCATGCGCAACATCGGCGCCAGCATGGGCGTCTCCTTCGTGACCACCCTCATCGCCCGCCGGTCCCAGCTGCACCAGGCCCAGCTGGCGGGGGCCATGTCGGTGCCGCGCTCCCTGGAGCGGCTGGACCTGGGCCGGGCCCTGTTCCTGCACCACGGCTCCGACCCGGTCACCGCGGCCCGCCAGGCCCTGGGAGCCCTGTACCACACGCTGCAGCAGCAGGCGGCGGTGCTCAGCTTCATCGAGGTGTTCTACGCGCTGGGGTGGCTGTTCCTGCTGACCATCCCGCTGGTGCTGCTGACCCACAAAGTGAAGGGCCGAAAGCAGGCCTCGGTCCACTGAGACCGGTAATAGACTCTTTCCATGGCCGCCCGATCCAAGCGCAACCCCGAGCTGACCCGCCTGTACTTCGCGGTGGGCCTGGCCGTGGTCATCTGGATGATCTTCCGGTTCTACAAGCTGCTCTCGGCCTCGGAGCCGTCGGGGATCGACGCCCCCAGCCGGTGGGCCCTCCTGGCCCTGGGGCTGACCAACGTCCTGGCCATCGGCACCCTGCTGTTCATCGTCGCCCGCAGCCTCGCCAAGCTGTACTTCGAGCGGCGCAGCGGCATCCTGGGGGCCCGGATCCGCACCCGCCTGGTGGTGGCCCTGTTCATGGTGGGCCTGGTGCCCAGCCTGATGCTGTTCCTCATCGGCCGCACCTTCATCCGCAAGAACGTGGACCGCTGGTTCCTGCCGGACACCCAGCAGGTGATCCGGGACGGCCGGAGGGTGGCCGTGGCCTACCGCACCCAGCTGGACCTGCGCCTGAAGGCGGCCGCCGCCCACCTGGCCCCGGACGCCCCGGGGGCCCTGGAAGCGCAGCGGGACGAGCTGGGCTTCGACCTGGTGGGCCGGGTGCGGCCCGGGGAGGCGCCCCAGGCGGCGGTGGCCCCGGGGCTCACGCCGCCCAGGCTGGAACCCCTGCTGCCGGGGCCCGAGACCCAGCTGACCATGGCGGGGGAGTGGCACCTGGCCACCGGCCCGGCCGGCCCCCAGGGCACCCGCACGGTGGTGGGGGTGTTCGTGCCCCTGGGCATCCTGGACGGCATGGTGCGCCTGGAGCGGCGCTACCAGGAGGCGTTCCAGCTCTCCACCGGCCGGGAGACCCTGGAGACCCTGCCCCAGAACACCTTCCTGTTCCTCACCCTGCTCACCCTGTTCGCGGCGGTGTGGACCGGCCTGACCATCGCCCGCACCATCTCCGAGCCGGTGCGGGCCCTGGCCAAGGCGGCCCAGCGGGTGGGGCGGGGGGACCTGGAGGTGTCCCTGCCGGAACAGGGCGAGGACGAACTGGGCCTGCTCTCCCGCAGCTTCAACGCCATGACCCGGGACCTGCTGCAGAACCGCTCGGCCATCGTGGCCCAGTCGGAACGCCTGGAGCGCCAGCGGGCCTACCTGGACCAGCTGCTGGAGGCCCTGCCGGTGGGGGTGCTCAGCTGGCAGGCCGGGGGCGCCCTGCGCACCTTCAACTCGGTGGCCCGGCGCTGGTTCGGGGTGGACCAGGGGAACGATCCCAAGACGGCCTGGGAGGACCTGTCCCGCCAGCCCCGCAGCGGCGGCCTGCCGGACCTCCTGCAGCAGGTGCGCCAGGACCGCCGGTCCCGGTACCGAGGAGCTGCGCATCGGCGGGGAAGGGGAGGGCCGCCCGGTGCGGGCGGCCATGATCCCGCTCACCGGCGGGGGCGAGCTGGCGGTTCTGGAGGACCTGTCGCCCCTGGCCCATGCCGAGAAGCGCGCCGCCTGGCAGGAGGTGGCCCGGCGCATGGCCCACGAGGTGAAGAACCCCCTCACCCCCATCAAGCTCACCACCCAGCGCCTGCTGCGCCGGTCCCGGGAGGGGCGGCTGGATCCCCAGGTGGTGGCGGAGGGAGCCGAGACCATCCTGGCGGAAGTGGCCAGCCTCACCCGGCTGGTGGACAGCTTCTCCAGGTTCGCCATGCTGCCCCCGCCCCAGCCGGCGGAGCTGGACGCGGTGGAGCTGGTGCGCCAGGCCATGGCCCTGTTCGTGCCCACCCACCCGCGCATCGCCTGGGCGCTGGACCTGCCCGGAACGCCCCTGGAAGCCTGCTGGGACGGGGACATGGTCAAGCGGGCCCTGGTCAACATGGTGAACAACGCCATCGCCGCCCTGGAATCCATGGCTCCGGCCCCGGCCGGACCGGCCGGGCGGATCCGGGTAGCCCTGCGCGCGGACGGCGGGATGGCCCGCCTGGAGGTGGAGGACAACGGCCCCGGGGTTCCGGAGGAGAGCCGGGCGCACCTGTTCGACCCGTACTTTTCCACCAAGCAGCGGGGCACCGGCCTGGGGCTGGCCATCGTGCGCCGGATCGCCGACGACCACGGCGGGAGCGTGCATTACCTGCCCCTGGCACCCGGCTGCCGGTTCACCCTGGTGCTGCCGTTGCGGCCGGTGGCCTGACCCTGCCCGCCAGGCGGGACCCGGCCCCGCTGGTATAATGACGCCCAGATGGACTCCGAGCACCTTCTTAACCTGGACCGCACCCTGGTTTGGCATCCGTGCACCCAGGCCGGCATCGCCGCGCCGCCGGTGCCCATCCGGTCGGCGAGCGGCGCCGTGCTCACGGACACCGAGGGCCGGGAGATCCTGGACCTGATCTCCTCCCGGGGAGTGATCCTGCACGGCCACGGCCACCCGGCCATCGCCGCCGCCGTCGCCCGCCAGGCCCACAAGCTGGGGCAGGTGATGTTCGCCGGGTTCACCAACGAGCCGGCGGTGGACCTGTGCCGGCGCCTCACCGGTTTGCTGCCCGGCGGGCTGCACCGGTGCTTCTTCTCGGACAACGGCTCCACCGCGGTGGAAGTGGCCCTGAAGATGGCCCTGCAGGCCTGGCGCAACCACGGGGTGCGGGGGCGGACCCGGTTCCTGGCCTTCGACGGGGGGTGCCACGGGGACACGGTGGGGGCCATGTCCGTCGGGGTGTCCTCGGGCCTGTTCGAGGCCTGGCGGGAACTGCTGTTCCAGGTGGACGTGCTGCCGGTGCCCCACACCTGGATGGCGGACGGGGAAGCCCAGGACAAGGAGACTGCCGCCCTGGACGTCCTGGACCGTCACCTGGAGCGCCACGGAGCCAACACCCTGGCCGCCGTCATCGAGCCCCTGGTCCAGGGCGCCGGCGGCATGCTCATGCACCGTCCGGCCTTCCTGCGGGCCGTGGTGGAGCGCCTGCGCTCCCGGGGCGTCCTGGTGATCCTGGACGAGGTGATGACCGGCTTCGGGCGCACCGGGGAAGGGTTCGCGTGCCTGGAGGCCCAGGTGGCCCCGGACATCCTCTGCCTGGCCCAGGGGCTCACGGGCGGCGCCCTGCCCATGGGCCTCACCGTCACCTCCGAGCCGGTCTACCAGGCGTTCCTGGACGAGGCCCCGGAGAAGGCCTTCCTGAGCGGCCCTGCCTGCACCGCCAACCCCCTGGCCTGCGCCGCCGCCCTGGCGTCCCTGGACCTGTTCATGGACCCGGCGTGCGCCCTGGCCCGCAAGCAGATCGAGCACTGCCACCGCACCGGCCTGGCCCAGGTGCTGCTGGCGGAGCCCCATGTTTCCCGCCTGCGGATCCAGGGCACCATCGCCGCCATGGAGGTGGCGGGCTCGCCGGGCCTGAACGCCCGCATGGAGCGGTTCTTCCTGGACCGGGGCCTGCTGCTGCAGCCCCTGGGCAGCACCCTCTACCTGATGCCGCCCTACTGCATCACCGACGCCCAGCTGGACCGGGCCTACGAAACCATCGCCGAGGGGCTGGGCTGCGGGTTCGCAGACATCTGAGTCGCGGCCGACGGGGGGTGGCCGCGCTTGAGGTTTGGAATAAAAAAAGAATGATGCTTGATTTTGGAATGTTCTAATGAGCCCTGGAATGTTTTCGGGTTATCCTGGGGCTTTCCTGGACGCACCGTCAGGGACGTTCTGAAACTTTGGCACTTGTTTTGGACGGTATTCGGGGCCGTTGGGAGGTTTTCATGGGAAACGACTCGAACCGGGAAACGCTGCTTGGGTTGCACGCCCTTATCAAGGACTTCGCTCTGGAGATTCCCCATCCCAGGGTCCGGTCCGCCCTGGTTCGGGGCAACCGCAGGACCTGGGTCTCGGAGGCCGGGGTCGTGGAGCACTATCCCCGAGGCTACGAACCGGAGGAAGGCCCGATCGGCCAGTTGCGCTTTGCCTTGAAGTACGAACCAGTCGATCTGGGGGCCTACAAGGCTATTTTCACCCGAATGGACAAATCGGAGGTCGAGCGGTGGATCCAAAGCGAACCGCACAGCATTTTCGCCCGGCGGGCATGGTATTTGTACGAATTGTGCACCGGCGTCCGCCTCGATGCGGCCGACCTGAAGTCAGGCCCTTACATTGATCTCCTCAACCCGGCGCTGCACCTCGTGGGGCCGGCGGTTCGCGTCCGCCGGCAGCGGGTCCATGCCAACCTCCTGGGCAACATCGATTATTGTCCCCTGATCCGGAGAACCGGAAAACTCGCAGCGGCCTTCAACAAGAACCTCGCCGAACGCGCCCGCGCGCTGGTCACTTCGGTCGATCCGGCCGTGCTGAAGCGCGCCGTGCACTACCTGTTCACCAAAGAAACCAAAGCGTCCTTCGCCATTGAAGGGGAGGCGCCCAGCAAGGACCGCGCGAACAGGTTTGTCGCCGCCCTCATGCGGGCCGAACACTTCAATGCCAGCAGGCAGGAATCGTTCATCGACCTGCAAAACGCCATCGTCGATCCACGGTATGCGCGAAAGGCCTGGCGCGAAACCCAGGTCTATGTGGGTGAATCGCTGCCTGACTTCTCCCAGCAGGTTCATTTTGTCTGTCCAAAACCCGAGGACGTTCCTTCCCTCATGGATGGCTGGATGCGCATGCTCTCGGGACTGGTGGACCCGGAGAGCCATGTGGACCCGGTCTGCGTGGCGGGTGCCGGCGCCTTCGGTTTCGTCTTCATCCACCCGTTCGATGATGGCAATGGGCGCATCCACCGGTTCCTGGTGCACCATATCCTGGCCAAGCTGAAATTTTCTCCAAGCGGGGTCGTCTTTCCTGTGTCCGCGGCGATGCTGAGGGACATGGCGGCCTACGACCAGGCCCTGGAGGCCTTCTCCGCCGCCATCGCCCCTTTCGTCCGGTACACGATGGATGCCGACCAGGCGATGCGGGTCGAGAATGAAACCGCCGATCTCTACCGGTACTTCGACGCTACCGCGCAGACGGAGTACCCGTTCGACTGCATCGAAGCGACCATTTCCCACGATCTGAAGGCGGAACTTGATTTTCTGCGGTTCTACGACGCGGCCATGCTGGCCACCCTGGACGTCGTCGACATGCCGAATCAGCGAGCCGCGTTGCTCCTTCGCCTCATCCACCAGAACCAGGGGCGACTCTCGAACAGGAAGCGTGACCAGTTCCCGGAATTGACCGAGGAGGAAATCGAGCGCATCGAGACCGGGATCAGGACGGCCGCAAGCCAGAACCTGGACTCAACCGTCCCCATGGACCGTGGCTGAACCGCCCAGGCGATAGGCATGGTGATTTCAAGTTTCCCGCCTCCATGAGTGGTTTACCCATCGGCCTTGAGGGCAGGTGTTACAGCGGGGAACGATCGGTGTGAACTTCGCGTACTAGATGGCGATCGCACGGTTTTGTAATGTTCCCGTCACACGGTCTGGATAAAATTTGCATTGAGAGGGATATTATGAATGAAAAATCCAAGACCTCCGGAGCCGCCATGCGCATCGCCCTGGTGGCCCACGACCACAAGAAACAGGACCTGGCCGAATGGGCTGCCTACAACCGCGACCTGCTGGCCCGGCACCACCTGTGCGCCACCGGCACCACCGGCACCCTCCTGGAGCGCACCCTGGGGGTGGAGGTGGAGAAATTCCAGAGCGGCCCCCTGGGCGGCGACCAGCAGATCGGGTCCCGGATCGCCGAGGGCATGGTGGATTTCATCATTTTCTTCTGGGACCCTCTGGAGCCCCAGCCCCATGACCCGGACGTGAAGGCCCTGCTGCGCCTGGCGGTGGTCTGGAACGTGCCGGTGGCCTGCAACCGGGCCACGGCCGACTTCATCATCTCCTCGCCTTTGATGGACTCGGGCTACCAGCGCCTTCTGCCGGACTTCCAGACCTACGTCAACCGGTTCGAGCCGGAGGAGGAAGCAGGATGACCCGGCCTACTTCGCGTTCCTGGGCGTCCCGTCCGGCTTGAGGTATTTGTCCGGGTGGGCCTTGAGCTCGGTGTCGCACCCTTGGCAGCAGACCCGGTATTCCCGTCCGCGCACCACCACCTTGGGGCTGTTGGCGTCCACCTTGCCTCCCTCGACCGGGCAGAGGGTGTTGGTGGCGGGCTTGGCGGTCGGAGCGGTGGTCAGGGCCAGGGCGATGAAGACATTGAGCATGGGCACCTCGGAAAAGCCAACCGTACCGGGATCCGGAGGCAATGTCCAACCTTGGGTTCCTAGTCGCCTGCCGTCTTCACTTGGTAGGCGAAGCTGACCACCCCGTCGGACAGCCACACCTCCAGGGCCGAGGCTGGCGGTCTTCACCCCGGCAGGTGCCTCAGACAGGCTGCAGGGTCCCGGTTGCGGGGCCCGGGGTCACCTCGCGGCGCTTCCAGAGGTAGTAGATGGCCGGGTAGACCAGCAGCTCCAGCAGGAAGCTGGTGGCGAGGCCGCCCACCATGGGCGCGGCGATGCGCTTCATGACGTCGGCGCCGGTGCCGGTGGACCACATGATGGGCAGCAGGCCCATGAAGGCCGCGAAGACGGTCATGGCCTTGGGCCGCACGCGCTTCACGGCGCCGTGGATGATGGCCTCCACCAGGTCGCCGGTGGTGTTCAGCCGCCCGTCGGCCTTCGGGCCTCGCCGTGGGAGAGGTCCAGGAACAGCAGCATGAACACGCCGGTCTCCGCGTCCAGGCCCAGCAGGGCGATGAGCCCCACCCACACGGCGATGGACATGTTGTAGCCCAGGATCCACAGGAGCCAGAAGGCGCCGATGGCGCGAGAAGGGCACCGCCAGCATCACCAGGGAGGCCTTGAAGGCCGCTCGGGTGTTGGCGTAGAGCAGGCCGAAGATCAGCACCAGGGTGATGGGCAGGATGAGCTTGAGCCGCTCCTTGACCCGGATCATGTTCTCGAACTGGCCGCTCCAGGTGAGGCTGTAGCCGGCGGGCAGCTTCAGCTCCTTGTCCACCGCGGCCTTGGCGTGCTGGACGTAGGTGCCCACGTCGGTCTTGGAGGTGTCGAAGTCCACGAGGACGTAGCCGTTCAGCATGCCGTTCTCGTCCCGGATCATGGCCGGGGCCCTGGGCCAGCTTCAGGTCGGCGATCTCCTCCATGGGGATGGTGCCGCCGTCGGGCAGGGGCACCAGGACGCGGTTCAGGGCGTCCACGGACTCCCGGTAGTCCCGGGCGTAGCGCACGTTCACGGGATAGCGGGCCCGGCCGTCGAAGACCATGCGTCTGGTTGTCGCCGCCGATGGCGGTCATCACCAGCATGTTGGCCTCCTCGACGCTCAGCCCGTAGCGGGCCAGCTGGTCGCGCTTGAGGTCGAAGTCCAGGAAGTAGCCCTCGGCGGTGCGCTCGGCCAGGGCGCTGCGGGTGCCCGGGCACGCTGCTGCAGGATGGTCTCCGCCTGCCACGGCGATGTTCTGGATGACCTTCAGGTCCGGCGCCGTTGACCTTCAGGCCCACGGGGGTGCGGATGCCGGTGGACGAGCATGTCGATGCGGGCCTTGATGGGCATGGTCCAGGCGTTGGGGATGGCCGGGAGGCGCACCGCCTGGTCCAGGTCGTCGACGATCTCCTCCTCGGTGATAGCGGTCGCGCCAGAACGGGCGCAGCATGCCCTTCAGCCAGCCGGGCGCCCAGGAGGTGTACCAGCGGGGCTTGGTCCCGCCACTGGTCCTCGGGCTTGAGCTCGATCACGGTCTCCATCATGGAGAAGGGCGCCGGGTCGGTGGCCGTGTCGGCCCGGCCCGGCCTTGCCGAACACCCGGGCCACTTCGGGCACGGTGCGGATGAGCCGGTCCTGGACCTGGAGGATGCGCTGGGCCTCGGTCTCGCTGATGCCCGGCAGGGTGGAGGGCATGTAGAGCAGGGTGCCCTCGCTCAGGCGGGGCATGAACTCGGACTGCCCAGGCTCAGGAACACCGGCATGGTGGCCGCCACCATCAGCACGGCCACGCGCGATGGTGGCCTTGGCGTGGCGCAGCACGAAGCGGCAGGGCGGCTCGTAGATGCGGTGCAGGCAGCGCGCTGATGGGATGCTTCTCCTCGGGGTAGTACTTGCCCACCAGCGACCTGGGTGGCGCTCCAGGCCAGCCACCTGGGCTTGAAGCGTGAAGGGGTCCATGCGCGCGAAGAGCATGCGCATGGCCGGGTCCAGGGTGAGCGCCAGGATGGCGGCGATGGCCATGGCGAGGTTCTTGGAGTAGGCCAGGGGCCGGAACAGCCGGCCTTCCTGGTCCACCAGGGTGAACACGGGCAGGAAGGCGATGGCGATCACCAGCAGGGAGAAGAACACGCTGGGCCCCACCTCCAGCAGGGCCTCCAGGCGCACCTGGTGGAAGTCCCCGGGCGGCCCGGACTGTTCCAGCGCTCGAGCTTCTTGTAGGCGTTCTCCACCTCCACGATGGCGCCGTCCACCAGCACGCCGATGGAGATGGCGATGCCGGCCAGGGACATGAGGTTGGCGTTCTGGCCCAGGAGCAGCATGGGGATGAAGGCCAGGGCCACGCTCAGCGGGGATGGTGACGATGGGCACGATGGCCGAGGGGATGTGCCAGAGGAAGACCAGGATGACGAGGGAGACGACGATCATCTCCTCGATCAGCTTGTCCTTCACGGTGGCGATGGCCCGCTGGATCAGGTTGGAGCGGTCGTAGACCGGCACCACTTCGACCCCCGCGGGCAGGCGAGGCCTTGAGGTCCTCCAGCTTCTCCTTCACCCGGTCGATGACGTTCAGGGCGTTCTCCCCCTGGCGCATGACGACGATGCCGCCCACCGCGTCGCCCTTGCCGTCCAGGTCGGCCAGGCCCCGGCGCATCTCCGGGCCCAGGGTCACCGTGGCCACGTCGCCCAGCCGCACCGGGGTGCCGTTCTCGGCCTTGAGCACGGCGCTTGCCAGGTCCTGGGTGGTCTTGGCGTAGCCCCGGCCCGCGCACCATGTACTCCCGGCCGCTGTATTCCACCAGCCGGCCGCCGCCCTCGCTGTTGGCGGCCTTCACGGCGCCGATCACCTTGTCGATGGTGATCCGGTAGGAGGCCATGGCGTTGGGGTTGAGGCTGACCTGGAACTGCCGGGCCTGGCCGCCCACCGTGGCCACCTCCGCCACTCCGGGCACGGCCTGCAGCGCGTAGCGCAGGAACCAGTCCTGGGTGGAGCGCAGCTCGTCCAGGCTGTGCCTGCCGCTGCGTGTCCACCAGGGCGTACTGGTAGACCCAGCCCACCGCTGGTGGCGTCGGGCCCCAGCTCGGTCTTCACCCCGGAGGGCAGGGTGGCGGTGATCTTGCTCAGGTACTCCAGCACCCGGCTGCGGGCCCAGTAGATGTCGGTGCCGTCCTCGAAGATCACGTAGACGTAGGAGAAGCCGAAGTCCGACAGGCCCCGCACCGCCTTGACCTTGGGCGCGCCCAGCAGGGCGGTGACGATGGGGTAGGTGACCTGGTCCTCCACCTGGTCCGGGCTGCGGTCCCACTGGAGTAGACGATCACCTGGGTGTCGCTCAGGTCCGGCAGGGCGTCCAGGGGGATGGTGCGCATGGCCCAGAAGGAGATGAACAGGGCGATGATCCCGCACGCGATGACCAGGAGCCGGTTCTCGGCGGAGAAGCGGATGATTTTCTTGATCATGGACAGGCTCCTAGGGCTTCGCCGCGGGGGCGGGCCCGGCGGCGCCGGCCGGAGACGGCTTGGCGGCGAACTGGGCCAGCGCCGCCCTGAGCCGGGACTCGGAATCCACCAGGAAGTTGGCCCGGGTGACCACGGACTCGCCCTGCTTCAGGCCGGAGCGCACCTCCACCGTCTCGCCCAGGTTGTCGCCCACCTGCACCTCCCGGGGGGCGAAGCGGCCGTCCCCCAGGGCCACGAACACGATCTTGCGGGCGCCCGAATCCAGCACCGCGTCCACCGGGATCGCCAGGCCCCGGCGGGCCTGGCTCCGGAGCACCATCTCGCCGTACATCTCCGGCTTCAGCTCGCCCCTGGGGTTGGCCAGGTCCACCCGCACCTTGACCGTGCGGCTCTTGGGGTCCACCTGGGGATCGATGAAGGCCACCCGGCCGTGGAAGGCCTTCCCCGGGAAGGTGCCCAGGGTCAGGTCCGCGGGCATGCCCACCTTCACCCGGCCGGATCTCGGGCTCGTAGACGTCGGCCACGCCCCAGACGGTGGCGAGGTCGGTGATCTCGAAGGGGGTGTCGGCCGGGCCCAGGCGCATGCCCTCCACCGCGGTCTTGGCGGTCACCACCCCGGTGATGGGCGAGTAGAGGGTGAGGGACTTGCGCACCTCGCCGGTCCTTTCCAGCTCGGCGATCGCGCCGGCGGGCACGTCCCACAGGGCCATGCGGCGCCTGGCCGCGTCCAGCAGGTCGGCGCCGCTGCCGGCCAGGGACCCCCCGGCCAGGCTCTTCTGGGTCTTGAGGGCCAGGAGGTAGTCCTCCTGGGCGCTGACGAAGTCGGGGCTGAAATAGGTGAACAGCGGCTGGTCCTTGGCCACCGGCATGCCCACGAAATCCACGAACAGCTTCTCCACGTAGCCGTCCACTTTCACGTGGATGTGGCGGATCCGGGTCTCGTCCACCGCCACCCGGGCGGTGGTGCGGATGTCGCCGCCCACCGGGCCCTCCGCCACCGGGGCGGTGGTGAGGCCGATGAGCTGCTGGCGCTCGCTGTCGATCTTGACCGCGGCGAGGCCCTCCACCACGGGCCCCTCCGGCCCTTTGAGGTCGGATTCGTAGACGGGGATGTAATCCATGCCCATCTCGTCCTTCATGAAAACAGGCGACGTGATGGCCGGGTTCATGGGGTTGCGGTAGAACGCGATCTTGCCTTTGTCCCCGGGCTTGGAGGGGGGCTGCTGACCGAGTTCGCTCTGGTGGACGGGGATGTAGTCCATGCCCATCTCGTCCTTCATGAAAGTGGGCGAGGTGATGGCGGGGTTCATCGGGTTGCGGTAGAAGACGATCGGATCGGCGTTCTTGGCGGCCTGGGCCTGCTGGGTCTGGGCCCGGTGCCGCAGGGCCAGCCAGGTGCCTCCGGAGCCCACCGCCAGGGCCAGGATCATAAGGCCGGCGGTGCGGGCCAGGGAGGATTCGGGGGGTCGGGTTGCGTTGACCATGGTCTGAGCCTCGCCTACATGGAACCGGAGGATGAGGAGGAGGAGCCGGAGTCGCCGCCCGAAGCCGGGGCGCCGGCGGACCTGGCCGCGGCGCCGCCGGAGCTCGGGGCGGCGCCGCCCATGCCCGCGCCCCCGGGCAGGGCCGACGCGGCGATGGCCGGAGTGGCGCCCAGGTTCAATTCATCCAGGGCGATGCGCACAGCCTGGGCCTGGGCCTGGGCCTGGAGCAGCCCGCTCTGGTCGGCAATCCAGCCGTTCAGGGCTTCCAGGACCGCCAGGAAGGGCACCTTGCCCACCACGAACTGGGCCAGGGTGGCCCGGAAGGTGCTTTCACTCTGCACCAGCAGCCCGGCCCGGTAGAGCCGGATCACCTGCAGGTCCGCGTCCAGGTCGCCCTGGCGTTCCTGGACCCGCTGGGCCAGGAGGCAGCTCACCCGTTCCACGTCCCAGCCCGAAGCGGTGCGGCGGTACTCCTGCTCGGCCACCGCCCGGCTCTGCTTGTGCTTGCGCCAGACCGGCAGGGTGATGCCCACGCTGGCGGTCCACATGGGTTCCAGCCCGCCCCGGGGCATGTATCCGGCGCTCACCGAGAAGTCCGGATGGCGCTCGAGCCTGGCCAGGTCCACGCTGCGCTCGGCCTGCTGGACCCCGAGCCTGGCCGCCTTCAGCTCGGGGCTCCGGGCCTCCGCCTGGGCCAGGAAGTCCGGCGCCGCCGGCTGGGGGTCCGGCACCTGGTCCAGGGTCCGCCGGGTGGGGACAGGGGTGTCGGACGCCGTGCCCCGCACCCGGTTGAGCACGGCCAGGCTGGTGCGTTCCTGGGCCTGGAGCTGGGAGCGGGCCTGGTCCAGCCGGGTGCGCTCCAGCTGGGCCCGCAGCAGGTCCGCCTGGGACCCCTGGCCCACCTCGTAGCGGCTGCGGGCGGTCTCCTCCGACTGCTTGAGGAACAGGGCCTGGTCCTCCAGCAGGCGCAGCTGGCCGCGCACCAGGAGCAGGGAATAGTAGCCCCGGCGCACGTCCGCCTCCACCGTCAGGCGGGTGCGTTCCGTGGCCGCCTCCGTGGCCTGGGCCCCCAGCTTGGCGACCTCGCCGCGCATGGCGCGCTTGCCCGGCCAGGGCAGGGGCTGGGTGACCATCACCTGGTAGAAGCTGGTCTCCATCTGCCCCACCTCGATCTTGTTGAAACTGTCGTTCTGGATGCCCAGGGTCAGGGTGGGGTCGGGCAGGGCCTGGACCTGGGGGATGCGCTCCCGGTCGGCGTCCACCAGGACCTTGGCCTGGGCCAGGTCCGGGTTCCCGGCCAGGGCTTCCTGGATCAGGGAGGTCAGGAGGGGATCGTCGGGACCGGCCGGATCCTGGACGGGAGGAGGGGGCGTGGGGACCTGGGCCTGGGTCCATCCCGCCAGGGGGATGAGGCACAGGGCCAGGCGCAAGGGCATGCGCATGGGATGCTCCGGTGTTGGACTTGCAAAGGTCAACCGATCGCTCGAGGCGTATCGAGATTACCTCTCAAATCCTGAACACCGTGAGTCTTGCCTGGGGGTCGCTGGACCCGCCCGGGGGGGCGGGACCGGGCCGGGGCTGGAGGCCCGGACCGGCCGCCCGCAGCCGGGCGAGGGTCCCCGCCGGGTGGGTCCGGGGGAAGGGAGCCGGCTCCCTGCGTCCCGGCTGGGCCTGGGACGGCGCCCCGGGGACGGCCAGGAGGGCCGCCGTGATCGTCAGGCCCGGCCCGCAGGGGGCGGTGGGCCCCGGAGACCGGTCCGCATCCCGGCAGGGGCAGGGCCTGGGGTTCATGCAGGCGCAGCAGGCCAGGGGCCGGGAGGGCCCCAGCAGGTAGAGCCCAGGCACGGATCCGGCGAGGATCATCACCACCAGGACCATCAGCTGGACGAACCGGCGCACGGTGCACCTACCCCTTGGCAAGATTAACTAGCACCTAAAAGATAGAACAATCCTTTTTTTAGACAATCTGAAGAGGTGGCGAATTTGAATTAAATGATTATATTTTTATTCAAGTTGTAAGTTTTTAAATAAACAAAATAGCTAAGTTGACTATCACAACGTCTTTTCATTCAATTAAAATATTTATAAATACCTAGGCCCTCGGTTCACCCTCCCCACCCTCCTGGTCAACCCCCGCTGGAATATGAATTATTTAACAAGGTCTTTGACCCTGGCCCTCGGCCTGCTCGTCGTCTCCCGGACTGCCGGCGCCTGGACCCCGGAGCCCTGGACCGCCGCCGACACTGGGTGGGAACTGGGCTACCTGGCGGTGGTGGCCATGGACTGCGCCCAGTCCGAGCAGCTTACCTTCCTGGGCCGCTACGAGCGCAACCCGCTGCTACCCCGCCACCCCAACCGCGGCACCATGCGTCTCATCTGCCTGGGCAGCGTGACCGGCCACGCGGTCATCTGGTACTGCCTGCCGGTGAAGTGGCGGCGGCCCTGGCAGGGCGTCACGATCTTCCTGGAGGCGGCCACGGTGACCGACAATTACTACCGTGCCGGGTTGCGGGTCAGATTCTAGCGGCGCAGGCGCAGGGCGTTGAGCACCACCGTGAGGGAACTCAGGCCCATGGCTGCGCCCGCCAGCATGGGGCCGCCCAGGCGGTCCAGGAGGTTCAGGGCCGCCAGGGGCACCAGCACCAGGTTGTAGCCGAACGCCCAGGCAAGGTTCTCCCGCACCACGGCCCGGGTGCGCAGGGCCAGGCGCCGGGCCTGGAGCAGGGGTTCCAGCCCCTCCCGCAGCAGGTTGAGGGGTGCCGCCGCCTGGGCCGCGTCCAGCCCGGGAAGGCTGATGCCGGCGTCCGCCTGGGCCAGGGCCGGAGCGTCGTTCACGCCGTCGCCGGCGAACGCCACCACGGCGCCCCGGGCCTGCAGGTCCTGGATGAAGGCGCGCTTGCCGGCGGGCGTGAGGCCGCCCTGGACGCTGGCGATGCCCAGGCCGGCCGCCAGGTCCGCGGCCGCTTCCTGGGTGTCGCCGCTGAGCAGGTGCAGGCGCAGCCCCTGGGCGGCCAGGGCCGCCACCGCCGCCGGGGCCTCCGGGCGCCGGGTGTCCGCCAGGACCAGGGCGCCCAGCAGGCCGGACCCATCCGCCAGCCCCACCACCAGGCCATGAGGGGGCGCCGGCGGCAGGTCCAGGCCCAGGAAGGCGGCGCCGCCCAGGCGCAGGTCCCGCCCTTCCACCCGGCCTTCCACGCCCAGCCCCGCCCGGCTGCGGAAGGCTTCCGGCGGGGGGAGGTCCAGCCCCTTGGCGGCGGCCCGGATGCCCAGGGCCACCGGGTGCTCCGAGTCCCGCTCCAGGGCCGCGGCCAGGCGCAGCACCTGGTCCCGGTCCGCGCTCCCGGGCCGCACGTCCAGGAGGGCGGGACGGCCCCGGGTGAGGGTGCCGGTCTTGTCGAAGGCCAGGTCGGTGATCCGGGCCAGGGCTTCCATGGCGGCGGCGTCCCGCACCAGCAGCCCGTCCCGGGCGGCGGTGCCCAGGGCGGCGGCCATGGCCACCGGGGTGGCCAGGCCCAGGGCGCAGGGGCAGGCGATCACCAGCACGGTCACCGCCGGGCGCCAGGCGGCGGCCAGGGTGCCGGCGTGTCCACCACCACCCCGCCAGGGTCGCCAGCGCCAGCGCCAGGATCACCGGCACGAACACCGCCGAGACGCGGTCCGCCAAGGCCTGCACCGGAGCCCGGGAGGTCTGGGCCTGGGCCACCTGCCGGGCCAGGCGGGCCAGCCAGGTGTCCTGGCCGGTGGCCTCGGCCCGCAGTTCCAGCGCGCCGCCGTGCACCAGGGCCCCGGCGATCAGCGGGTCGCCGGGGCCCTTGGCCACCGGGAGGGGCTCCCCGGTGAGCAGGGCCTCCTCCACGTCCGCCCGGCCCGAGACCACCACCCCGTCCACCGGCACCGCCGACCCGGGCTTCACCCGCACCCGGTCCCCCGGGCGCAGGAGCCGGGTGGGCACCGGTTCTTCGGCGCCGTCCGGGCCCAGGCGCAGGGCCATGTCCGGGGCCAGGCGCAGCAGCGCCTCCAGGCTGTCCCGCGGCCCGGTGCCTGGCCTTGGCCTCCAGCCACTTGCCCGTGAGCAGGAACGCCACCAGCCCCGCCGCCGCCTCGAAGGGCAGGTGCGCCCGGCCCTGCAGCCCCTCGTGCAGGCCGAAAGCCCAGGTGACCGCGGCGCCCAGGGCGATGAGCGTGTCCATGCTGGTCTCCCGGGCCCAGGCCTGGCGCGCCGCCCGCAGGAAGAACCCGCTGCCGGCGCCGAAGGCCGCCAGGGCCGCCAGCGCCGCCTGGACCGGCCAGGGCAGGTGCAGGTGCGTTCCGGGCAACATCCCCGCCATGAGGGGCAGGGTGAGGACCCAGGCGGCCCCCGCCCGCAGCCCGGCCCGGCGCACCTGGTCCCGGTGCGTCTCCGGCGACGGTTCGGCCACCAGGAGGTAGCCCCGGGCCGCCAGGGCCCCGGCCAGGTCCGCCTCCTGGAACCCCTGGCCCTCCACCGCGGCCTCCTCGGTGGCCAGGTTCACCCGCACCGCCTCCACCCCCGGCACCGCGGCCAGGGCCTTCTCCACCCGCCGCACGCAGCTGGCGCAGCTCATGCCTTCCACCCGGAACGTGCTGACGCCCATGGCCGAACTCCTAGCGGTACTTGAGGATCTCCAGCAGCTCGGCGACGATTCGCGTCCTCGTCGCCGCGCTCGTGGGCGGTGACCACGTGCTGGCGCAGGTGGCTGCCCAGGACCAGGGATCCCACCTTGTCCAGGGCGCCGCCCACCGCCTTCAGCTGCTTGAGCACGTCCGCGCAGTAGACGGACTCGTCCTCCAGCATGCGCAGGATGCCCTCCACATGGCCGCGCACGGACAGCAGGCGGCGCCGGGCGTCCTCCCGCACCTGCGGGTCCAGCCGCAGGCCTGGGCAGCAGCCCTGCCATCAGGGCACCAGCACGGCGGCATAGCCCTCGTCCGCCACCGCCGCCACCAGGGCCTCGGGGTCGGGGCTGCCCGGCACCCGGGCTTCCCCGGCCTCCAGGCTCACCTCCACCGGCCCCGCCACGCCCGGCACGCCGGCCAGGGCCGCCTTCACGTGGGCCACGCAGTTCTTGCAACTCATGCCCTGGATCTTGAGCCGGATCATCGTTGCCTCCTACCCCACCCCCCCCGGGGGGGGATAACCCAGCATCGCGCCGCTCCCCCTCCGGGTCAAGGCTGGCAGAATGGGGCCGGGGTTCTTGAATGCATCAAGAAAATTGTGAAATCATCATCGTCGGCGGCGGCATCGCCGGGCTCTCCACCGCCTGGCACCTGGCCGAGGCCGGCCAGAGGGGCGTGCTCCTGGTGGAGCGGGAGGACCTGCCGGGGTTCTACGCCAGCGGGCACAACGCCGGCATCGCCCGGCAACTCACCGGGCGGCCCGAGCACACCGCCCTCGCCATCCAGGGCCGGGAGCGCCTGGCGAGGGCGGGGCTCCTGCTGCCCCCCGGGGGCGGCTACCTGCTGGGGGCGGAGCCCGGGGGCACCCGGGCCCTGGCGAGAGGAGGCCCGGGCCTTCGGGCTGGCCTTCCGGGAGGGGGCCGGCTCGCCCCTGCCCGGAACTGGCCGCGGTCGAGTGGCTGGGCCTGGGCGGGGACGGGATCATCGACATCCACGCCCAGCTGCGCCACTGCGCCAGCCGGGCCCAGGCCGCCGGGCGCGCGCCTGCGCTTCGGCTGCCAGGCCCTGGGCATCGAGCCGGCGGGGGAGGGGTTCCGGGTGGACACGGACCTGGGGCCGGTGCGCGCCCGGATCCTGGTGAACGCCGCCGGGGCCTGGGCCGGGGAGGTGGGGCGCATGGCCGGGGGCCTGGACCTGGCCTTCCGGCCCCTGCGCCGGCACCTGGCCTGGAGCAGCGCCCCCTGCCCCCCGGACCAGCCCTGGGCCTGGTGGGCCGACCGGCCCTTGTACCTGCGCCCCGAGTCCGGGGGGACCCTCCTGTGCCCCTGCGACGAGAGCCTGGTGGACCTGCCCCCCCGGGGCCGGCAGCCGGTCCACGATCCGGCGGTCCTGGAAGCCCTGGCCGGCTCGGTGCAGGAACGGGTGCCGGCCCTGGAGGATGCCCAGGTGGCCCGGTTGTGGTGCGGGCTGCGCACCTTCGCCCCGGACCGGGTTTTCGTCCTGGGCCCGGACCCGCGCAACCCCTCCCTGCACTGGGTGGCCGGGCTGGGCGGGCACGGCATGACCTCGGGCCTGGCGGTGGGCCTTCTGGCGGCCCAGAGCATCCTGGGGAAAAATTCCACCGGAACCCTGGATCCGGGACGCTTTTGGCAGCACTAATGGTTAATGAAGAACTTTTGGTTCATTCCTGCCCTGCTGCTCACCTGCACCCTCGCCGCCAGCTCCCCCTGGGAGGAGTTCCTCCAGCGCCGGCGCGCCGCCGACCCCCGCTACCCCCGGTGGGCCCTGTGCCTGCGCCCGGGGGACTACAACCCCCTGGCCAAGGCCGGCGACCCGGTCTTCCAGAAGCTCATCACCGGAGGCGACTTCATCCTGGAGCCCCTCGGAGCCGCCGCCGCCCAGGACCTGTGGAACCGCCGGGGCTGGAGGGCGGGGCCCCACTGGCTGCTCCTGACCCCGGGGGGGAGGAGGCGGGCGACGGCGCCGGACTGCCCAAAGGGGAGGAGGTGCTGGACGCCATCCACGCCCGCGGCGGCAAGCCCCGGTGGGAGGCGCGGGAGGAGTTCCTGCGGGAGCACCCGGACCAGGGGGAGGCCCTGCTGGAGTCCCTGGCCCAGGCCTTCCAGTTGCTGCGGGGACGGGTCCGGGACCTGGACCGGTCCGGACGGATCCAGATCCCGGCCTGGCATGCGGGGCCCGAGGACCGCGGCGCCCAGGTTCCGGCCCGCATCAGCCTGGCCGGGCCCCAGGGGGAAGCCATGGCCGACGACCTGTACGGGGAGGTGGCCGACACTTTCGAGAAGATCATCGCCTTGCCCGACTGGGAATGGGAGGCCGTGGCCGTGGCCTCCCACCTGGCCCACTGGGACGTGGGCCAGTCCGGCCGCATGCGCAAGCTCTGCGCCCAGGCCGCCCGCAGCCTGGAGCAGGCCCTGCGCCAGGACCCGTACGACCTGGACTTGGCCACGTTCTGGGTGGAGATGACGGACGCCGCCGGGCTGCCTCTGGAGCATCTGGACGGACTGTGCCTCCCGGTGCCCGGCGACCCGTGGCCGGAGGCGGGCATGGTGAGCCGGCTGGTGGCGCCCAGCCTGCGCCGCCGGGACTGGAACGGCGCCTTGAAGGTCCTGGCCGAGCTGGCTCCCCAGGGGCCCCCGGAACCCGTGACTCCCCGGGGCTGGGAGGACTACTGCCGGCTGCAGGGCACCTTCCATGGCCTGCGGGCCCTGGCCCTGGCCGGCCAGGGGTCCCGGGACCTGGCGGCGCACGCCCTGGGGGAGTCCCGCCACTGGGCCGGCCGCAACGGGGTGCGCGAGGCCGCGGTGTTCGGGGGTTCCCAGCTCATGGGCTCGGCGGAGGCCGCCATCGCCTGGCGGCGGCTCATCGCCCAGGCCATGGACCGGGGCGGCGATGCCCCGCCCATGCCGCCCGTGGAACCGCCCCTGCGCCTGGTGGTGGGCGGCATGCCCAGCTGGATCCTGGAATGGAGCGCCCTGCGCCAGGCTCCGGAGCTGGCGCCCTGGTCCCCTTCGGAACTGCGCTGGGAGGTGGCCGACCGCCAGGCCCATGAGCAGCAGAGCGCCCGCCGCGGCTGGGGCCCGGGCCCCCGGTGGGCGCTGTACCGGGGCGAGGAGCTGCGGGCCACCGGCACCACCTGCCCCAACTCCGGGAGTCTGGCCGCCCTCCTGGACAGCCAGGGGCCCGCCATGCTCCAGAGGCTGCAACGGGTGGTGGAGGCCGAGCCGCATCACCTGGCCGCCCGCCGGGAGCGTTTCGACCTCCTGCTCCGGCGCATGCCCGACCCGCGCCTGGAACCGATCCTGGCCCAGGATGCGGCCCGGGCCCTGGTGACCCTGGAGTTCGCCCCCTCGGCCTCCTGGAAGCCCGACCCCGAACTGTGGGCCGACGCCGCCCAACAGGCCCTGCCCCGGCTGGAGCAGGCCATCCGCTCCTGGCCCAACCGCACCTACCTGTGGCGGGCCTGGTTCAGCTGGGCCCGGTTCCACCCCCGGCACCCGTCGGTGCTGGCCCTGGCCCAGGGCACCGTCTTCTGGAGCCCCCGGGGCGACTGGCGGGGCTGGCTGCCGTACGAGGTGCACCGGGCGGTGGCGGCGGAACTGCGTGCCCAGGGCAACTACCCGGCCATGCGCGAGTGGTTCCGGAGCGTCTGGGAGCACCTGGACCACCGCCCCCTGACCTCCCTGCCCAACCACGAGCGCGCCTGGGTCATGGAGCGCCGGCGGGAGGAGGAGACCGCCGTGTTCAGGCCCTTGCGGGAGGCCCTCCAGGTCCTGGGCTGCAACGACGAACGGCAGGAGCTGGAGCGGGTGTTCGGCGAGATGACGGGGAGGGCGCCGTCCCGGAGGCCGTAGGCGCTGGTTCACCGTATAATCCGGGTGCGACTTGGACAGGCCTCTATGTTCTCGGGCGACGACATCCATTTCATGAAGCTCGCCCTGGAAGAGGCGTACCAGGCGGACTGCCTGAACGAGGTGCCCATCGGCGCCGCCCTGGTACTGGAGGGCCAGCTCCTGGCCCTCGGGCAGAACTGCCCGGTGTCCAGCAACGACCCCACCGCCCACGCGGAGATCATGGCCCTGCGCAGCGCCGGCGCCTGGCTGCGCAACTACCGCATGCCCGGCGCCGTGCTGTACGTGACCCTGGAGCCCTGCCTCATGTGCTACGGCGCCCTGCTCCAGGCCCGGGTGGCCCGGGTGGTGTTCGGCGCCCCGGACCCCAAGGTGGGCATCAGCCGCTGGGCCACCCAACTGGGGGGAGCCAACCTGAACCACCGGGTGGAGTTCCAGGGTGGGCTGCTGGAAGCGGAGTGCCGGGAGCAGCTGCAGGGGTTCTTCCAGAGGAAGCGGGGGTGACCACGTCAGAGCAGTTGCACGACGAAGGTGCCCAGCCAGTGGTCGCCGACGTAACGGCCTGACACCACGTGGGGCAGCGCCGCCCGGGCATGATCCCGGGCGGCCCGTTCCAGGCCGGCGGCCCTGGGGTCCCGGGGCCCCAGAGCGGCGGCCAGGGCGGTGAGGCACCGGGCCCGGCTCAGGTTCAGCCCGTCCAGGTGGACGGTCCTGGGATCCGTCCGGTCCCCCACCTTGGCGGGTTCCAGCGGGGTTCCCGCCAGGAGGTCCGGCAGGAAAGCCGCCAGCCAGGCGTGGAAGGCATTCCGGTCCAGCACCTTGCCCACGAGGGCCGCCTCCTCCAGGCAGGGGGAGAGGAAGTCCTCCCCGCTGGGTTCCCAGGCCAGGGGCCCGTTCCGGTCCTGGGCGAAGCAGGCCCGCACCCGGTCCTCCAGGAGCGCCTCCAGGGCCCGGTCCCCGGCGGTGCGCGCGTAGTCCAGGGCCAGGTTCAGGCTGAAGGCCGTGTTGGCATGAGTGCCCACCCGGTTGGGGTAGGCCAGGCCGGGCAGGTAATCCCGGAACGCCGCCGCCACCGCCTCCGCCAGGGGCCGCAGCGCTTCGGCCCAGGCCCGGGCCTCCGCCCAGGCGCCCAGCTCCCCGGCCAGCTTCAGCAGCCAGGCCCAGCCGTAGGTCCGCTCGAAGCCCCGGTGGGCCGGGTTCACGAAGTACGCCACCTCCACGCTGATCCGTTCCGGCGCCAGGTGCCGGTCCAGCACCGCCCGGAGGTCCGGTCCTTCCGGAAGGCCCGGAAACCGACGCAGCAGCCGTGCCAGCATCCAGTGCCCGTGCACCGCCGAGTGCCAGTCGAAGCATCCGTAGAAGGCCGGATGCAGCCGACCGGGCGGCAGCACGTCCTGGGGGCCCGCCAGCACGTGGTCCAGCTTGTTGGGGTACTCCCGGCGCACCGCCTCCAGGGTGTTGCGGGCGAACCTGGAGGCCAGGCCCTCCGTGATCTCCGCCGCCGCCCACGGCTGGGGTCCGCTCTTCCCGCGCCCACCTTGCATGACCGCTCCTTGTCTCCCCAGCATAGGCCGCGCGCGCCGGCGCCGGCTCGATCCGGCGCAAAAACCTGATACACTGGCTGCCCTGGAGAGATGGCAGAGTGGTCGATTGCGCCTGACTCGAAATCAGGTTATCGGGTGACCGGTACAGGGGGTTCAAATCCCTCTCTCTCCGCCACTTAGCCACCATGACTGGTGGCTATTTTTTTGTTGGGCTACCACCGGGCTACCACGGAGCACACGGAAAAGCCCTCGGTTTCGAGGGTTTGAAGGGTCGGAGGTAGCACATGGTCACACACCGCGTGGGATCTCATTGATGGTTCGTGCACCGACCCATTGGTCCAGAGCCGCCTCGTCATACCGAATGCAACCACGGGAGATCCGCAGGAATGGTGGGCCGATCCTCTTCCACCTCCAGTCAGCCAGGGTGGTGGGGGAGAGTTGGAGGCGGTCGGCTACTTGGTGGGTGGTCAGGAGGCGCATGGATGTTCCGGTCGGGTCCTCTCGGCGGCAGGACGTTGCCGTGTCACATCACTTAATACTGCGTGTACGCGTTCAGCGAATCGTAGAAATGCTCTCCCCTTAAATAGTTCCATCCCATAACGGAATAAAAACTCAAACCGGCAACCATGGGCTACGGGTCGGAGGATATTTTTAGTTTAAATTTTAGATTTTGACTTTGACTTTTTGAATTTCGAACTGCAAGAGCCTTGATGGAGCCTAACCTTTCCTGAAACCTTTTCCAGTGTCCGAACAGGAGAAAAAGGTTCTCAAAAAAAAATTGCGAATCATTTTTTGAGATTTTGGTTTTGGCAAAACGGAGAACAGGTGGCTCAACTTGGCCACTACCCCCTGTCCAGGCTACAAAGGGCGGGAGGGCTTGAAGGCTACCCCTAACTTCGCTCGCATGAATGATGGCCTCGGCTACGATGAACTTCAACGACTACCCCAGGAACCGAGTGTGGCCATGTCTTCGGACCTGGAACAGGCGGCTAGATGGCGGTAATAAGAGCACCCAGCCTTGGCCAAACCAATCCGAACACTCGGGCCCAGTCCCAATGGAACTGGCCTCGTTTAGGTGGATCGCGTCTTGAACCCGAATTGCTGGTTCCGGGCGTCCTAAGAAACTTTGAGGATCACGTCCTTCGTACCGAACCATGGACAGTTCCACAAATTCGTAAGTCTCGCTGGCAAGAGGGTGGGCCGAGGCGAAGCCGATGGCCTTACCAATTTCCAGGCGGAGGCCCGGTCGAGCGTGGGTGACCGTGTAGTTGTCGCCGGGTGGCGACAACTACGCCGACGACAATTACCTTTCCCCATCGATGGGGGCGAGGCGAAGCCGATGCCCTTACTGATTTCAGGGAAGTTATATCAACGACAACTATCTTTGTGCATGCTGCTGATGGCTTTGGCGCCGGCCCCTGTGGGAAACGCGGAGCGTTTTCCAGCCGCGAGGCCGAGGGAGGCGGGTTTCCTGTGGGCAGGGGGGCGGAGCCCCGCTGCCCATCGGGAAATCCGCGCCCGAGCAGGGGCCGACGCAGGGGGGGTCTGGGGGGGATCAGGCCGTTGTGGGTTCCGCTTCGCTTGGCATCCTGGCCTTCGCCGCCTCGGCCCGGAAGCTCGGTCCTGTGAGTTCGAGGATGACGCAGTGGTGGATCAGCCGGTCGATGGCCGCCGCGGTGGTCATGGGGTCTTTGAAAATCCGGTCCCATTGGGAGAACACCAGATTCGACGTGATGATGACGTCATATTGCGTCTCCGATGGTAGGCCTTTTGGTGCGCGCCAACAGGCGACATGTATTCGTGGCCCTCGCGCGGCAAGCCTCCTCAATCTCTGGCGTGAACACGATGCACAACCGCCCAGCCTCAGCACGCCGCGCGCTTATCACATGCTTGTTGATCCAGGTATAAACGGTGTTCACGCAGATCTCCAGAGCCTCAGCCACCTCTGCAACCGTCCGCTCATTCTGGGCAAGCTTCGGTTTGGGCGATGAGATACGCAAGGTATGGCGAAGCCAGCAGACCGACCTCGCGGTGAATTGCCGCCCCTTGTAAGTTTTCAGTCCCTTCGCTGCCAGCACCCTGGCGACATCTTTGGCCGTACGATCTGCGTGGCAACGTAGGACTTCGAGAACTTCCGTGGAAGCCCGGCCATGCATTGATGGCCTGTCTGCAACCACCTCCTCCGTAGCTCCGGACCGCCAGTGGATCCCGATGCGGATGGTGTCATCCGGGGCCGGCTGGGAGATGAGAGTGACATCGTTCACCAGGACCTGGAGGATCCGCTTGCGATCCTTGCAGGTGGTCGAGGGCGCCGCCCACAGGTTGCGAAAGTTCTTCACCAGGGCCTCCAATTCCTCTCGAGGAGGAAGGAGAACCGCTCCTTGTCTGGAGGCCTCCAAAGCGGCTTCGGCCTCCACCAGGGTTTGGAGCTTTTCCTCCCAGCGGCGCTCCAGTGTCCTTGCCACCAGGCGGTTTTCGGGCTCGCATTGGTTGAATGCCCGTTCGGCTCGTGCGGCCTCATACCGCGCCCGCTCAACCTGCAACTCGAAGGCCCGACTCCGAGAAGCCTCCCGAGCCTGAACCTCATCCGCCGCAGCCAGTGCCAGTTGGATCTCCTCCCTGGAGATTGCCGCCAGGACCCGCTTGACGACTTCTCCATCCACAGTTTCCGCCCTTACCAATCGGCATCCCTTCGTCAGAATATGGTCCGCTCGGGAGTGCAGGCAAAGGTAGGCTGGATTGCCGTGAGAGTAGCTGGTTGCCATGGCCCTGCCGCAGGATCCGCAGAGCACCATGCCTTGCAGGAGCGCGGGGCCCTCCCTGGGTGGACGTGCCCCACTGCGGTTGTTGTTGGCCGCCAACCGCTTCTCATTGGCCAAAAAGGTTCCCCAGGTCACATAGGCGTCGTGATGGCCCGGAATGACCACGGGCCAGTCCCGCCGCGTGCGTCTTCCGGTCCTTGTCCGTAAGCTCCCGTCGGGGTTGACACCACGCTGGGAAAAGCAGCGGCCGTACACGTAGACCCCGGCATAGGCAGGATTGGAAAGGATCTGCACCGCCCTGGCAAGGGTCAACGGCCCCCAGCGTATATCTCCCCCCAGGATCCCCCCATAGACCCGATGCGGGAAAAGCCTTCCCTTGAACAGTCCCACGACACCATACGCGGAGCCGGTGACATCGAAGGCGGCGAATACCCCTGCCACCGCCGAGCGGACCTCATCGCTCGGGTCCATGACCGTCTTCCCGTCAGCATCGTGCACATAGCCTACGGGCAGGCGGAATCGAAGCTCCCCGCGCCTTGCTGCCGCCCGCTTCGATTCCAGGAGGCGCCCGGCAAGGATGTAGAGCTCGGCCTCGGACATGGTTCCCTTCAGACCCAGGAGCAGCCGATCGTTGAAGCTCTGGAGATCGTACACCCCATCGGCATCCACGACGAGCGTCCCCGTGAGGCTGCAGAATTCGAGCAACCGTTGTAGGTCTGCGGAACTGCGGGCAAGTCGTGAAACCTCCAGTCCAAAGACGGCACCGACTTCGCCAAGGCATACCCGATGCACCAGGCCCTGGAAGCCCAGCCTCCCCGCCGCACTGCGGCCCGAAACCCCCTGGTCCGCGTCGATGACCAGGATCCGTTCCGGGTCCCATCCAAGCAGACTGGCTTTCTCTGTCAAACCATATTGCCGCGCGGTGGATTCCTGGTTCCCCCGGACCTGCGCCAGGCTCGATTGCCGGACATACACAATCGCCAAACGGTCGAGATGCTGGCGGGTGATCTTGCTCTGGCTGTTCGTCACGCCTGTAGCCTCCCGCCCGGACCGCCGCCAGCAGCATGTTCGCCACCGGCATCACCAGATTGGCCATCCAGGCTTCCAGCCTCATTCAGTCCAGCTCTCCCCTGGCAAGCAATTCCACGTTGATCGCCGAGATCTCGGCCAGGACTTCCTCGATCTGGTCCGTTACCCCAACCCTTCGCTCCACCTCCGGCAAGGCATTGGCCGGCACGTAGACCATTCCCCTCCGCGCCTCGCTGTTGACCGCGAGATATACGTATGGACCATGGGGCTCCCCTTGGGCGCAGCGGCATCCCACCTTGCCGCATCGCCGGAATTGCCGTTGGAGGCTTCCGCGAAGGACCCCTTCGACACCGGGGAGTTGGCCAACCAAATCCAAACGCCGTGCCCGCAGTTGGGCAACGGTCAGGTTGCGGAGAGTAGATGTCTTGTGTGCCATTACTATACAAGTTTAGATCCCTCCCCTTGCCTGTCAAGGCTGGCGCGCATTCCTTTCAGCAGGGCCACGAGCCCAGCCAGAACCTCATGGGTCAGAGGCCGCTGGGCAGGGGAAGGGCCGCGGTCCGTGAAGGACGCCGGCAAGCTGAAGCAACCCAGCGTTCCGGCATCACAGAGGAATACCAGCCCAGATCCCTTGGAGCGCCGCTGCTGAAGGACCTCAAGTCGTTTCCCCGCCAGCGGATGGTACGGGTGGGTCACGATGAGGAAGTAGGACTCACGGCTACGTTTCGCCGCAGTATGGATAGGGCGTCGTGATGATGACGCTCCGGCGCTCGTAACGCTCGGCCAGGAGCGTGAACAGGACCTCCATCTCGTCCCGGTCCTGCTGGATATATCCAATATCATCAATAATAACGGCGTCAAATGCGTCCAGCCGATGGAGTTCCTTCTCCAGCCCGTAGCTTCCGCGGGCCGCGAGCAGCCGCTGCACCAGCGCAAAGGCCGGGGTGAAATACACCTTGTAGCCTTGCTGGATGAGCTCGGCGCCCAGGGCGCACACCAGGTGGCTCTTGCCCCGCCCAGGCAGACCGAAAGCCAGCAGGTTCTCCCCCCGATCCACGAACCCTCCTGCCACCAGGGCTGGTAGTTGTCGTCGCACCTTCACCGGCAGGACGGCCTGGTCCAGGGTTGCCAGGGTCTTACCCACGGGCAGCTTGGAGGCCCTGAGCACGCGCTCCAGGCGCTTCTGCCGCCGCTGTTCCAGTTCCACTTCCAGGACGTGGTGGAGGAACCGCTCGAAGTCCCAGCCCTCCTTTTCGGCCCGCGCGGCAGCCTCGCCGAAGGTGGCATTCACACCGGGCAGCTTCAGTTCCCGCAGCATCTCGCCCAACTTGAGCCGGGTGTCCTTGCTCATACGGCCTCCGCCAGCATGTCCGGGATCAGGCAGTCGAATTCGTTCAGCTTCACGTCCATGGGCGCCATCTCCGGGACTTCGGTGGGCTCCTCCAGGTTCATGAGCTTTTTCACCGCCTCCGGGCTGGGGCATAGCCCAGCCTCCATCAGCAGGCTCAGGGCGGCCTCCACATCGGCTTCCAGGTTCTTCGAGGCCAAGTGGAGGAGCCTCAGGTAGTCCACGTCGGCTTTGTGGTCGCCCACGGCCTTCTGGAGCTCGCTCATGGCCCGATGCCATACCGGGCTCAGGAACAGGTCCTCCTTGAAGCGGAAACACCGGAAGGCTCCGGGCTTGCGCAGCATGGCGTCGACGACATGGCGGTAATCGATATGGTGGCAGTTCCTCCCGATCAGCCGGGGCATCTCCAGGACCAGCTGGCCACTGTGCCAAACCTCCAGCCGCATCTCGTAGAGACGCACCTGGACCCGCTCGCCGACGAGCCGGGGGTGCACGGAATAGGTGTTCCGTTTCACCACCAGGATGCTCTCGCTGGTCACCTTGGTCTGGATCTCATCAAATTCCAGGAAGGCCGCCACTGTGAGTGGCCTCATGGCGGCCAATTCCTCGGCCACCCGGGGCCTTCGCCGCTTGTTGTGGTCCCGGCAGATGTCCTGGGCCCAGCCTTCCCATGAGTTGTGCACTGGCGTGGGGCATCTCCGCAGTGGTGCGGTCCTGCCAGGATCTGCCCCTCCGGATGAGCCCGGGCACCCTTGGCCTGGTCTTCCTGGCCACCGGGGTCATGTGCGTCACCGCCGGCCTGATTGCCGCCCGCCGGCTGCGTTCGGCCGATCCGGCGGATATTTTCTAGGCAAGATGGCATTGGCATTGGCTTTGGACGCAAACGCAACGCGACCCTGCTTTTTGACGGAGCCCGCGGCGCGACTGCATTCACCGGGATGGGAAGGGCATGTCATGAACTCAGTGGTAAGCCTTCTCATGGTCGGGCTCCACGTAGAGAAGCACCAGGACATCTCCTTCTACAGTGGCAATGGCCCGAGCGGCACGCGTGACACGCAGGGTGAATTGGGGCTTACCCTCACGGGTGGTCAGGCCCTTGTTCTTTTCCAGGTGGACACCTTCGTGGTTGAGCAGTTCTTGAAAACTCAGCAAGGCTGCAATCTCAATCATCTTGCGCACCCCCTTCTGAACAGGGGCAGCTTGTTGCAGTGCGGTTACAAGAAACGAAGGGCGAATATCCAACTTCATTTCGCAAGCTTCCGCATGAACTCCTGCCCCTCTGGGCTGTCCAGGCTGACTCCTGGCTCGTGAAGCGCCTTTTCAACAGCTTCCTGCACCTCGGGACGCCAAGCCCAGAGTTGGTGGCTCGGGATCATGGTCATGGGTATCAAGCGGAATGTGCCATCGTCGAGAGGCTCGATGGTGAAGGTTTCGTTGGGCGGAATAATCTTAGGCATCGTCGTGCGTCGGCGGGCATCGGTCTGGAAAACAGTTCCAGGGGTAGGCATAAAACAACCTCCAATTACCAATATACCCAAGATGGGTCATATGGCAATTCGATATTCCCACCTGATCTCCACCATGAGTTCTCCGGTCTGCCAGAAGCAGGACTGGCCAATCCACAAGCGGACCTGCTCCGAACAAGCCAAGGCCGAAGCGGCCGCTGGGGTGCCCATCGGGGAAAACAGCGCCAGGACCGGTTCAGGGTGATCGCTCTAGGTGAATAGAAGTCTGCTCGGGCCAGCCTTGACTTCGAACTTTTCCTCCGGGAGGCCGGTCCGCCGGGCCCCGGAGACGCCCCCGGCGGACTGGCCGGGGGTATCGAAGACCGTGGGAATCTTTCTTCTCCTTCTCGAACAAATCAGGCTCAAGGCCCAGGCGGATACGCCCTGACGGTCGCTTTCGCCAAATCCAACGAATCCTTCGCCAGGGCGTCATATTCGGCCACAACGTCAATGGCATCGGGGTCCTGGAGTGCCCTGCTGGCAAAATCGGTTGTCCTGGCGAAAAGCTCCTGGTTTGCCCTGAGCAGGGAGAGTATCTCCGGGGAGATCGAGTCCGGGGGGGCTGCACCTGGCAGGGCCACGGCCCGGGAGGTTGCCAGCGCGAGTCCCGCCCACACGGCAAAGGCCCGCTGCCCGATTCCCGCGCGCGGGTCCCGGGAGACCCGGGAACGCCGCTGGGCTCGGTGGCCGGTGGCATCCACGGCCGACTCGCTGCCGGCACCCGCACGGAGGCAGACTTCCTGGTTTGTGCCGTCCGCTTGCTGCACGGCCGGTGTCGCCGCCCCTGGCGTATTAAATGCAAATGCCATCGAGCCTTGGACCAGGCCGGCCAGAAGGAGCGCTCCTGCCATGAGTGATGTGAGTCGGTGCTTCCTGGTGGATCCTGCGCGCGATGCGTGCATCTGGTTTCCTCCGGAGGTTGGTTCGTGGAATGAAGAGATGGAAACGAAAGCGTGGTCCGGGCCGAGGCCCGTGGTGGGAGCGAACCGGATGCCGCCGCCCGGTTCCTGGGTGGTGCGAAAGCCCCCTTGGGTTCCTGGCCGGGGGGCCGGTCCGGCCGAATGGGCGGGGCGGCAGCCCCGGAAGCAGGGCCAAGTTATCCCCCTGGCCAAGCCCCCCGAGAAACCTATACTATAGAGTCATTATTTATATTTAATAAAAATGATCTCCTTTCTCCTTCCCACCTCCAGCCGCCGGGCACGCATCCCGGCCCTGCTCGCTCCGGTCGGGTTGCTGCTGGTAGGCTGCGGAAGCGGCGGGGGGGGCGGCGCGCCCCCGGCCCCCACCACCCCCCTTCGGGTAGCGCTGGATCTAGTGGCCCTGGAGATCACCGCCGGCCGGACCTTCCAGTTCCATGTCCGGACGGAGGGAGTGGGGTCCACGGGATTCCGCTGGAGCGTGGAGCCGGCCGACGGCGGCACCATCACGCCCCAGGGCCTGTACACGGCCCCGATGGCCCTGGGGACCTACCAGGTGGTGGTGACATCAGCCGGAACTTCGGGCGCCAGCGACCGGGTTACGGTCAGGGTCGTGGCGGCCCCCAAGGCGATCAAGCTTGAAGCGGACCGGGCCCGGGTGGCCGCCGGGCAGCCGGTGAAGCTCACCCCGGAGTTCCAGGACGGCACGGGGATCCTGCTGCCCGGCGACCTCAGCGCCGTGAGCGGCAATCCGTTGACCGTCCACCCGGACGTGAGCCAGATCTATACCCTCCGGGTCACCAACCACCTGGGTGCCGTCGACGAGAAGGCCTGCACGGTGGAGGTGGAGCCAGGGCCAGGGGAACTGAAGGACATCCATGCGCCGGACCTGGTCAAGGTGGGCAGCCACTATGCGGCCTGGGTCGAACGGCGGATCGGGGGCGACCTGGAATGGTCCCTCGAGGGTGGCAGTTTCCTGGGCGACCAGTCCCGCCCCACCACGCCCGTGGTGGTGTTCACCCCCCAACCCGGCGCCGCCCATTACCGCCTCAAGGTCAAGGTGGCCGGCGGGGTCGATCTCAAGGCCCGCGGTCCGGCTGGGCCGGCCACCTACGAGTTCCAGGGCACCGTGGAGCCGGCCCAGGGGGACGAGCCCACGATCCGGCTGGACCATGCGGTCCTGGCCGCCGGCAAGCCCGATTGCCACGCCCGGGTGGAGTCGCCCCGGGATGGGACCGTCTACCGCTGGCGGATCGAGAAGGGTGCCTTCACCGGCGGCCAGGACCAGGCCGAGGGGGCCGCGGTGCGCTTCACCACCGGCCATGGCCGGGCCGTAGTGCTCACCTGCGAGGCCACGGACACCGCCGGCAAGGTGACCCGTGCCACCGCGGCCGCCATCCTGGTGGGCAGGCCTGATCCGCCGGTGCTCCTGGCTGGCGGCCCGGTGGCAGCGGGCCTCCAGGCCTGGGCCTACGTACAGCATCCCAAGGGAGGCGAAACCTACCATTGGCGGCTGGATACGGCCCAGGGGACCTTCACCGGCGACCGGCAGACCCATGAAGGCCCCGCGGCGAGCTTCAAGGCCAGGGCGCCCGGCCCGGTCACCCTGCATTGCAAGGCGGTGAACGCCGCCGGAGAGAGTTCCGCCGAGACTGCCCTGGTCCTTGCCGCTTCCGGGCCGCTCGCCTTGCCACCGCTGGTGGTGCAGGCGCCCCCGCGGGTGCGTGCCGGGTCCGGGCCGCACAGCGCCACGGTGGTGGGTCCGGTTCCGGGCCAGACCTACACGTGGCGGATCGTCGGCGGAGTCCTGGACGGCAACGCCGGCCCGACCGTCAACTTCCAGGCCGGCCCCGGGCCGACGGCCCTGCTCACCTGCCAGGCTGCCGATGGGACCGGCCTGAACGGCGAGGGCAGCGCCGAAGTCCAGGTGGCGCAGGAGCCCGAAGCGCCGGCCGTCCACGCCCCGGCGGTGGTGGTCCCCGGTACCGACCACGTCGCCATGGTGGCCAGCGGCGGCCGCCCCGGCGAACATTACGAGTGGACCTCCGCCAACGCCACCTTGCAGCCCCGGAACGGAGGCGACCGGGGCCTGGTGGCTAGGTTCAAGGCCGGTGCGGCACCGGGGGACTACACCCTGGACTGCGTGGCGGTCAACGCCCTCGGGGACCGGTCGGCAGCCTTCCAGTTCAAGGGGCGGGTAGGGTCGCCGTCCTTGCCGCGACCCCCGACCCCGCCGCCGCCGGCGGGTGGAGGAGCGCCACCACCGCCGCCGGCGGGCGGAGGCGCACCGGCATCGGGCCCGGCGGGCGGAGGCGCACCGGCATCGGGCCCGGCGGGCGGAGGCGCACCGGCATCGCGCCCGGCGGGCGGAGGTGCACCGGCATCGGGCCCGGCGGGCGGAGGCGCATCGGCATCGCGCCCGGCAGGCGGAGGCGCACCGGCATCGCGCCCGGCAGGCGGAGGCGCACCGGCATCGGGCCCGGCGGGCGGAGGCGCATCGGCATCGCGCCCGGCGGGCGGAGGTGCACCGGCATCGGGCCCGGCGGGCGGAGGCGCCTCGGCAGCACCGCCGGCGGGCGGAGGCGCCTCGGCATCGCGCCCGGCGGGCGGAGGCGCCTCGGCAGCAGCGCCACCGCCTCCACCGGCGGCCGGGGGTACGCCTCCACCCCAGCCGTTCGCCTTCCCCGCCGACGTGGACTTCGGCATCCACTATCCCGCCATGATGACCGTGAGGGCGAACATCCCGATGGACGTGCCCCCGATGGTGAAGAAGCTCTTCCCCGATGGGGTCGTCTACTCCCTGGACCGCGGGGCGCTGCCGCCAGGCCTCCAGATCGAGCCGGACACTGGCCACATCACCGGCGCCCCCAACCTGGCTCCCGGCGCGCCGAGAAACTACCCGTTCCAGATCAAGGCGGCCGGCGGGGGCCGGGAAGCCTTCTCCGGCCCCATCAGCTTCCACGTGCTCCCCCTCGAGGCCCTGGCCCTGGCCTATCCGGAGGGCGGCCTGGCCGCGTTCAAGGTTCCGGTCCGGGAGCCGATCCCAATCCAGAGGCCCCTCCTGGAGCACTTCGACCCTGCCCTGCAGATTGCCTACCGGGTGGACGGGGACTTCCCGCCGGGCCTGAGGCTCGGCGCCGACGGCAGCCTGGCAGGCGTGCCCCGGCAGCTCGGAGAGTTCAAGTTCGCCGTCACCGTGCGGAACGGCTTCGAGACCACCACGGTGGCCCTGGATTACGAGGTGGAGGCCGGCAAGGCGCCGGCGCTACGCTACCGGGACCTGGAAACGGATACCGAAAGCGAGATCCGGCTCGATCCGGAACGGGAGAACCTGCCCCTGTTCCCGGACAGCCTCTTCAGGGTGGACCCCCCGGGCTACCCCCTGCCGCCGGACCTGGTGCTGGTGGAGCAGGGTGCCGCCGGCGACGAGGACATGGCCGGCGCGCCGCCTGCGGACCCGGGCGGCGGGGCCATGCCCGGCGCGCCGCCCCTGGACCAGGGCGGCGGGGTCATACCCGGGGCGCCGCCCCTGGACCCGGGCGGCGGAGCCGCTCCGCCCCCGGCGCCCGTGGCCGCCCCTCCCAGGGCAGGGCAGTTTCGGGGCATCATCCGTCGACCTGGCGTATACAAGTTCCGCGTGCGGGTGACGGACCCCTTCGATCCGGTGGGGGTGCTGTCCAACCCGATCACCCTCAAGGTGGACCCGTACGAAGGCCTGCGGGCGGCATGGGAACCGGGCATTCCCACGGTGGTGCCGGCCGGAGACCCGGTGCACCTGGCCTGGACGGTCAAGGGGCTGCCCACCCGCCTGGCCTTGACCCGGGACCTGGTCGCCACGGACGCCAACCTGGCCGTGGAGGCCCGGAAGGGCAGGCAGGACCTGGACGTGCCGGTGGTCACCCGCCGGCAGACCTTCACCCTGGCGGCAGACGGCCGTCCGGGGCCGGCGCAGGCCAAGCTGACCATCGCCGCCCGGGGCGTGGACGTGGTGGCCGGCGATCCGGGTTCGGCCTACCCGAGCCTGGCCTACGCCGACGGCGGGCCGAAGGAGGCCGGATGGCGCCAGTTGACGGGGCTCGCCTACCACGACGGCGCCCTCTACCTGTCCGAAGGGCGGGACCAGACCATCCGCAAGCTCAACCTGGCTGCTGACGGCCGAACCCTGGAAGGCCTGGAAAAGGTCGCCGGGGTGCTCCAGGGCCCGGCGGCCGGCCCCAACGCCAATGCCATGGTCCGCCTGAACCTGCCGGGCGCCGTGGCGGTGGCGGACGGGCATCTGGTCGCCTTCGAGGAGGGCAACCATACGCTCCGGTACCTGGGAGGACAAGGCCGACCGCCTGGGGGCGGCGGGACCGGGTGGTCATGTGGACGGCCAAGGCGACTACGCCTTGTTCGGCGACGTGGTCGACCTGGCCTGGGACCCGAACCACCACCTGCTGGTCGCCCTGGAGAAGCGCAATCCCCACCATGAGGGCCAGGAATTCCGGGCGGTCGACCTGGAACGCCGAAGGGTGAAGACCCTGGCTTACCGTGGGCACTTCCAGGGTGCACCGGTGGCCGTCACCTTCGATGCCGCAGGCAATCTCTACGTGGCCTTGACTCAAGTGCCTGGTGAAGCCTGCATCCAGCGGCTCGCGCCGCCGGCGGACCGCTGGAACGGCGAATGGGAGGCCCAACCGGTCGCCGGGGATGGGGGCAGGGGTCTCCAGGATGGGCCGGCCCTGGAAGACCGGCACAAGAAACCGGCCCAATCCAGGTTCAAGGACCCGTCCGGGCTGGCCGTCTGGGGCGATTCCCTGCTGGTGGCCGACACCGCCAACAAGGTGATCCGCCAGGTGGAGCTCAAGCGGGGCGGTCGAGTCACGACCCTGGTGGGCAACCCCGGGGGCCGCGGCCTGAAGAATTCCCCGAACCCCCAGGAGGCGGCGTTCCTGCGCCCGACCCGGATCCTCCAGGGTCCGGACCCGGGGACGTATTTCATCCTGGACCAGCCGCCGGAGCTGCCGTCGGCCATCCGCTGCCTCACGCTCCCGCCGCCGGGAGGCGCGGCCGGGGCCCTGCCCGCGGTCACCACCCTGGGAGGGCAATCCAAGTATCTGCGGCCCGACGAGATGCCGGACTTCGACGCGTCCAAGGTCCGGTTCCGGGGCCCGACCTCGGTGGCGGTGGAACGGAACTCCGGGCTCGCCTACGTGGCGGAACCCCTCGCCAACCGCATCCGGGCCGTGGAACTCATCGGCCGGGAAGCCGGGCCGGACGGCAAGGAGGCCGTGCCTTCCGGCCGGGTCACCACGTTCACCGGCGAAGCCAAGCCGCCCCATCCCAGAGCGGTGCCACCGGCCACCCAGACGCTGGAGGCAGCCTTTTTCGACCACCCCACCGATGTGGGCCTGGACGGCATGGCCCGCCTGTTCGTCCTGGAACCCAAGGCCGGCAGGGTGCGCCTGGTCCACCGGGTGGGGGATGCGGTCCAGGTGGACACCGTGCTTCAGGGGCTGGCCCAGCCGCCCCCCGCCCCGGCCGGGCAGCCGGAACCGCGCCTGCGCATGGCCGTGCGGGCCAGCGGTCCGAACCATCCCCTGGGGCTGGCGTTGTCCGCCTATGACGGGGCTCCGCACCCCGGTGAAGCCCCAGGCTGGCGGGTGCGCTTCTACCAGGACGTGGGGGCGCATCTCCATGGGGGCTCCGAGACCGTGGTGGTCACCGGAGGGGCGGAACCCCGGGCCCTGGCGGTGGGCCCGGACAACACGGTCTTCGTGGTCACCGCCCACCCCGACCTCCAGGCCTGCCTGGTCCAGGGCTACCAGTGGCAGGCCCACGGGGCCGCGGGGGCGGCGGGCTGGGTGGAGGCGCGCACCCACTGGTTCGGCCCCGGGACCGCGGTCGGCCAGGCCTGGGGCTTCCCGGACATCCAGGGCATGGCCGCCGACAGTCGGGGCAACCTGTTCCTCACCGACCTGGCCAACGGCCTGGTCTGGGAAATCGCCAACGATCCCGCCAACCATTTCCCGGTGTTCCCCATCGCCGGGCAGCCCGGCGTCCACCAGTTCACCGGCCCCAGGGCCCAGCCCTTCTGGGAGCCCCTCTACCGGCCCCTGGGGATCGACGCGACCGGCAGCGACGACCTGGTGATCACCAGCGGCGACGCCGTGATCCAGCTCACCGCTCCCGGCCCGCCCAACTACCCGTACCGGGAGCCGGCCGCGGCCCCGGACTTCAAGTCCCAGGAGCCGGTGGCGCTCCCGCCCCAGGGCCAGGGCCAAGCCGCTGCCGCGCGGCCCAGGAACCTCGCGCCCATGCCACCCGCGGTGAGCGGTGCCGATCTGGCCGCGAAGAGGCGCCAGCGCTTGATGAAGGAAGCCGACGCCGCCATCGCGGCCGGGAACGTCGCCGGGGCGAAGAAGGCCTACCAGGAGATCCTGGACATGGCAGACACCCCCGACGATCTGCGCCGACGGGCCCAGGCCTATATCGACGCCCATCCCTGAAGGTCTCCCGGAACCCGGCTGGACCGATGCGGTAGTTTGCCCGGCTCGGGCCACGGGGAATCGGGAACTCGCACTGCCCGTGACGGAAGGCGCATTCGTAGATGGAGGCGTGGAATTCTTGGCCTAGTCCCGCTGGTACGGCGCGAGGAGCGCCGCCGGCTGGCGCGCCTTGCCGAAGATGCCGGAGATGGCCAGGAGGGTCATGAGGTAGGGCAGGGCGATGAACAGTTCGGCCGGGATGCCGGCGTGGAACAGTTGCAGGGAGAGCTGGAGGGCGTCGGCCAGGCCGAACGCCAGCGCCGCCAGGGCCGCCTTGAACGGGTGCCAGCGGCCGAAGATCACCACCGCCAGGGCGATGAAGCCCTGCCCGGCGACGATCGTGTCCCGGAACAGGCCGATCCGGCCCAGGACCAGGTAGGCCCCGGCCAGGCCGGCCGCGGTGCCCCCGATCAGCACCGCCAGGTAGCGCACCCGCAGCACCGGGATCCCGGCGGCGTCCGCCGCCCGGGGGTTCTCCCCGACCGCCCGCAGGGACAGCCCGAACCCGGTGCGGAACAACACCCAGTAGGCCGCCACGGTGAGCAGGATCACCCCGTAGAAGGGAACGGTCTGCTGGAACAGCAACGGGCCGACCCAGGGCAGCGCGGACAGGCGGGGCAGGTGGACCGGCTCGAACATGGGCACCTGCAGGGTGCCGCCGCTGTGGCCCAGGAGGACCCGGTAGGTGTAGCTGGCCACGGCGTAGGCCAACAGGTTGAAGATGATCCCGGCCACCACCTGGCTGGCCTGGACGGTGATGTAGAACCAGGCCAGGAGCAGGTTGGCCATCAGGCCGCACAGTCCCCCCGCGGCCAGGCCCAGCCAGAGGCTGCCGGTGGCCAGGGCGGCCAGGAAACCCGCCAGCGCCCCCAGCAGGCAGCTCCCTTCGATGCCGATGTTCAGGATGCCGGCGCGTTCGCTGAAGATCTCCCCCAGCGCCGCCGTCAGCACCGGCATGGCCAGCTGCAGCCCGCTGGCCAGCAGGGTGACCAGGAACGCCGAAGTGAGGAACGCGGGCATGGGCGGCTCCCTTCAGCCGGAGGCGGGCCGGCGGCGCCAGGGCCAGGCCACCCGGTAGCGGTCCAGCAGGTCCCCGGCCAGGATGAACAGGACGATCAGGCACTGCACGATCACCGCCACCGAGGACGGCACGCCGCTGTGCCGCTGCAGGGAGTCCGCCCCCACGGTCATGCCGGCGTAGAGGAACGAGGCCAGGGTGACCCCGGTGGGGGTGAGCTTGCCCAGGAGCGCCACCACCATGCCGATGAAGCCGGTGCCTTCGGACAGGCCGTCCATCAGCCGGTGATGGACCCCCAGCAGGTCGCAGAACCCGCCCAGGGCAGCCAAGCCGCCGCACAGGAACGCCGCCAGCAGGATCCGCCGCTCCACCGCGATGCCGCTGTAGCGGGCGGCCCGCGGGTTCAGCCCCATGGCCAGGAACTCGTAGCCCAGGCGCAGGCGGCGCAGCAGGTGGCTGACGCCCCAGGCGCCGGCCAGGGCCAGCAGGATGCCGCCGTGGCCGCGCATGCCCGGGGCCAGGTAGGGCAGCCAGGCGACCTCGGGCAGGCGCGGGCTCTGGGGCAGGTCCCCGGGGGCGCGCAGGGGGCCCGAGACCAGGTACTGCAGCAGCAGCACCGCCAGGTAATTGGTCATGAGCGAAAGCAGCACTTCGTTGCCGCCGAAGCGGGTGCGCAGGAACCCGACCAGGCCGGCCCAGAGGCCCCCGGCCAGGAACGCCCCGAGCGCGCACAGGAGCCACAGGGCGGGCCGGCCCCAGCCGTCCAGGGGCAGCCCTGGGCGGGCCAGGAGGGCGATCGCGGTGGTGGCCGTCGCGCCCACCAGCAGGCAGCCTTCGAATCCCAGGTAGGCGAAGCCCGAGCGCCAGGCCAGCACGGTGGCGGTGCCCGCCAGGATCAGCGGGGCGGTCTTGGCCAGGGTGAACCCCAGGCCCTTCACGGTGAAGAAGGCGTCCGTGAAGAGGGCCCGGTAGCCGTCCAACGGGTTGACTCCGAAGGGCAGGAACAGCAGGACGCCGACCCCCAGGGCGGCGGCCACCGCCACCACGGTCCGGACCGCGACAGCGGTGCGGGGGGTCCCGGTGGCCAGGCGGCGTTCAAACAGGCTGCGCAAGGGGATTCCTTTCTCCCGGGCCGGCCGCGCCGCCCAGCATCCGGCCCACGGCGTCCAGGTCGGCGGACGCGCGGTCCAGGGTGCCCATGATCCGGCCGTCGCACATCACGGCGATCCGGTCGGCCAGGTTGAAGGCCTCCTCCAGTTCGGCGGAGATCAGCAGGATCGCCGCCCCCGCCCGGCGCTGGGCCAGGATCTCCGCCCACACGCCTTCGATGGCGCCCACGTCCAGGCCCCGGGTGGGCTGCTCCAGCAGCAGGAACTGGGGCGTGCGCATCAGTTCCCGCCCCAGCAGGAGCTTCTGCAGGTTGCCGCCGGAGAGCTTGCCGGCCGGCTGGCCGGGAGAGGGCGCACGCACGTCGAAGCGCGCCATCAGGGCTTCGGCGTGGGCGCGCAGGCGCCGCCGGCTCAGCCAGAACCGGCGCACGGTGAAGGTGTCCAGCTGGCCCAGGGCGCTGTTGCGCAGGATGGAAAACTCCATGATGCCGCCCATGCCGCGCCGGTCTGCGGGCAGGTAGCCCATGCCCAGGTCCCGGCGCCGGGCCGGCCCCAGGCCCTCCAGCGGCGCCCCGTCCAGGCGGACGCTGCCGCCCTGGACCGGGCGCAGGCCCATCACCGCTTCCGCCAGCTGGGACTGGCCGTTGCCGTCCACCCCGGCGATGGCCAGGATCTCTCCGGCGCGCACCGCCAGGTCCACGCCCCGCACCGCCGGCCGGCCCAGGTCGTCCCGCACCTCCAGCCCGCGCACGTCCAGCACCCCGGGGCCCGGCGCCATGGGCTCCGGGCTCACCTTGAGGATCACCTCGCGCCCCACCATCAGCCGCGCCAGGGTCGGCTCGTCGGCTCCGCGCACCTCCAAGCCGGCCGCGGTCACCCGGCCCTGGCGCAGGACCGTGACCCGGTCGGCCAGGGCCAGGATCTCGTGCAGCTTGTGGGTGACGATCACCACCCCGTGGCCCTGGTCCGCCAGCTGGCGCAGGATGGCGAACAGGCCCCCCACCTCCGGCGGGGTCAGCACCGAGGTGGGCTCGTCCAGGATGAGCAGGCGCGCCCCCCGGAACAGCAGCTTGAGGATCTCCACCCGCTGGCGCACGCCCACCGGCAGGTGCTCGATCCGGTCCTGGACGCGCACCCCCAGCCGGAACGTCTCGGACAGGCGCTCCAGGCGTGCCCGCGCCTCGGCCAGGCGCAGGCGCCGGCGCCCCAGGACCAGGTTCTCCAGGACCGTGAAGGACTCCACCAGGGTGAATTCCTGGTGCACCATGCCGATGCCCCGGGCCAGGGCCCCGCGCACCCCGTAGTGGCCCGCGGGGTGCCCATCCAGGCGGATCTCGCCCTGGTCCAGCGGGCACATCCCGTAGAGGATGTGCATGAGGGTGGTCTTGCCGGCGCCGTTCTCGCCCAGGAGGGCGTGGATCTCCCCGGCGCGGACCTGGAAATCCACGCCGTCCAGGGCCGTCACGCCGCCCGGAAACCGCTTGACGATGCCGCCCATGGCGGCCATCGGGGGCACGGTCATGCGGGTCGCGCCCCCGCCGCCCGGGGCCCGGGGCCGGCCCGGTGCATCACTTCACCGCGCCCAGGTCGATCTTGCCGGAGCCGAGGTTGTTCCAGACCTGCTGGAATTTCTTCCACTTGGCCGGGCTGATCAGCTTGGGGTTGTAGCCGGGCCTGCCCCCGATCACGGGCTCCCAGATCTCGTGGATGGCCGGCTTCCATTCGGCGCCCCCGGCGAAGGTGCCGGACTGCTGCTGGGCGGCGATGGTCTCCACCATGGAATCCAGCTTGATGCGGAAGCTGGTGACCATGAGCGCCGGCGCCAGCTCGGTCTGGTCGGTGTAGCAGCCGATCACCTTGACGCCCTTGGCGGTGGCGCCCTTGATGGCGCCCAGCCCGGTGACGTTGGCGGCGTGGAAGATCACGTCGGCGCCGTTGCCGATCATGGTCTGGGCGGCCTCCCGGCCCTTGGCGGCGTTGTCGTAGTCGCCGGTGACCACGCCCACGGGGTTGATGCCCGGCACGGCCGCCTTGGCGCCGGCGATGAAGGTGCGCATCCAGCGCTGCTGGGTGGGGTTGTCCCCGCCGCCCACGAACCCCACCGACTTGCCGCCGGGAGAGCTGAGCGCGGCCAGGGCGCCGGCCGCGTAGCCCAGGTCGAAGTAGCACAGGTCGGCATACTCCACGTTGCCCGGCACTGCCGGCTGGGGCTTGAAGGTGGAGGCGAAGAAGTGGGTCTTCTGGTAGTCCGGGGCGATCTCCAGGAAGGGGCCGCCGAACTCGTACCCGTGGCCGATGATCAGGTCGTAGCCGTCGTCCGCATAGCCGCGCACCACCTGGCTGATGCGGGCCTGGGAGACGTTCTCCACGAAGGTGACCTTGAACCCGGGCTTGCGCCCCACCGCCTCGAGGCCCTGGTGGGCGAGCTGGTTCCAGCCGCCGTCGTTGATGGATCCGGTCATCACCAGCGCCACCTTGGTCTCGGCCCTGGCGGGGCCGGCTCCCAGGAGGGCGAAGCCGAGGACGAGGGAACCAGCGGCGAACAACCTGCTCCGCCGAGGCTTGGATGATCTGATCATGGCAGTTCCTCCGGACTGGGTATGAAATGAAAGCCCCTCCGGCGACGGCCTGGAAGGCCGGCGGCGGGGGCGGGTCGGGGATGGATCTGGGCTTGGCTGCAAACCCAATTTACCGCCAACCACCTGTCGCCACGGAGGATTATTTGTTCAGGCCGTCCCGCAGCCGGTCCCGCAAAGCCCCCAGGAAGGGGATGTCCTGGATCTGGTCCTCCCGCACGAATCCCCAGTCCACCCCGGCGGGCAGGGGATAGCGGGTATGGGTCTCGATCACTTCCAGCGGGGTGGCGACCCAGTGCAGCGGCCAGTCGTGGGGCAGCATCTCGATGCGTCCATCCGCCACCACCTGGACATCGTGCACGGTGGTCACGATCTGGCAGTGGGCGGGCACCTTGTCCAGTTCCCGGAAGATGCCGCACTCCAGGTCGGCGAAGCCTCCGCCCTTGCCAGTGCGCCCCCCCGACCGGGTCACGGCCACACACCCCACCACCAGCACGTCCATGGGCTCCATGTCCTCGAAGCCCACCGGCACCCCGTAGGCCATGGCGCCCTGGGCCGTGGCGGCCAACTCGAAGGAGACGTCCCGGCGTTTCAGGTCTTCCGGGTCCAGCCGCAGGAACGGGAAGCCCTCCAGCAGTTCGGGCACCGGGGTGTAGAGCAGCTTGCCGTCGTACAGGGCCCGCAGCCGCACCGGGATCTGGGGCGGGTCGGGATTGCACTTCACCACTCTTGCGCTGCGCCAGAAAGGCAGGTCCGCCAAGCGTTTGGCCGCGGCGTCGGCGCCCACGAAGTTGGGGATGCGGCTCCGGGCCGGTCCGACGTTGCAGCCCCGGGCCTCCAGTTCGCTCCAGACCCAGTCCCGGAGCTGGTCCTTGCCCGGGTTGCGGCCCTTCCAACGCGCCATGGCCAGTTCGTGGTAATAGCTCATGAATCCTCCAGGGTGTGCGCACCAGACCCCGGCGGATTGCCATGTCGATGCGTGCTCATGGGTATGTCCTTGATTCTAGTCGAAATCGTCGCCAGCCCTCGTGGTACCACTGGCAGGTCACCCGCTTATTCCTGCTGGGGCGTCCGGGTCCCGGCCCGGCGGCAGGCCCGCCATGCGGGTTCCGTGGGTTCGCGCCGCCACACCTTTGGTGGCCGTGAATCGGAGTGCGTGCGCACTCCGATTCGCGGCCACCTGCCGTCGAGCCGCATCGGACTTTGGGGTCGGTGATCTAAGCGTCAGTTTGAAAGCGTCATTGCTGGCTGACGTGGCTTGGCGAATCCGCATGGATCAGCTGGCATGGGAGGACCTGTGAAGTTTGCGGAAGCGATTCCCGCCGTCCGCCCCGAAGTCACCGATACCAATCATCTTTGGTCGGCCCCGACGAGCCAGCGAGTGCTTCGTCAGACTGCCCGCAGCGCGGCCTGACGAAGCCGAGCACCGGTGGGGCGGCGCGAGGCCTGGGAACCCGGCCGACGCGATCTGCCGCCGGCCGGGACACGGACGCCCCAGTGGGATTATCGGGCCAAGTGCCGGCCCGCGCCTCTTGTCAAAACAACCGAGCAAAGAATCAAGCGAGAACTTGACTCGGTCTCGCTTGAAGTTATTTTTTGATGTCCAAGCTTGCTTCCCAGGAGGACAAGCTTCGCCGTCACCGATCTCCGGTGGGAAATGAATGGACGTCGCGAGGATGGGCAACGCGATTGAACATGCAGTTTCAGGCCCCAAAACCGGACGATCCACCCTGAAAAAAGGATCATGAGGAGGACCAACCAATGACAAAGTCCATTTCCTGTAAGGACGTCGGGGTCGACTGCGACTTCAAAGCAGTGGGGAAGACCGTCGAGGAAGTTATGCAGGCGTGCGCGCAACACGCGAAAAAAGCCCATGGCATGGATTCGATCCCGCCGGATATGGTGGCCAAGGTTAAAGCGGCCATCCGGGACGAATAGGATGCCCTGGGCAGAACCTTCCTGAAAGCGGGCGACCCGATCTCCCCCAGGCGGCGCGACCGTCCTGAGGGAGACCGGGTCCCGGCTTGCTGCCGGTCAGTGGGTCCGGACCTGGATATCCACCGGGTTCCGGAAAGTGTCCATGAGCGGTGAGGTTCGGCTCACCTTGGCATGGAGTTCCTGCACCTGGTCGGGGGTGCCGTTGCAGTCGAGGTTGACCTTGATCCGGATCGGAGACAGGCCCGGACGGACCTTCGGGTCCAGTTCCAGGAACCCCAGCAGGTCCGAATCGGTCTCCATTTCGAAGCTCAGGGATTTGATGTCGATGCCCATGGCCGCAGCGTTATAGGCATAGGTGACGCTCATGCAGCAGCTCAGGGCATGGAGCGCCGCCTCGGCGGCGTTGGGGGCCAGGTCCGTGCCCAGCAGGGCTGCGGGTTCATCTCCCTCCATGAACAAAGGGGTGGTGCGCTTGTGCTCTTCTCCCGCGCCGTACAGGGAATCGAACGTGCTCTGGGTGTGGGCCCGGCTGATCCACCTGGATTTGGAGCGGAACACAAACTTGGCGAGGGAAGGTTTGGCCTTGATGGCTTCGACCGTAGCCATGAGATCGTCCACGTTCACGCCATTGCGGATGGTTGCGACCTTGTTGCTCATAACTCCTCCTTTTTCGGGTTCGATCTCTCCAAGGGCGGAAGCCACCAGGCACACGCCCAAGGGGAAGGCAAGGGTTGGACAATCGGGCTCCCGCGTCGGGTAGGAGTGGCGGTCCCCCCCGGACCAATAACTGGGAATGGGGTGCTGCGCACCTGGAGGCTTGGCGACGGCCTTCACATCCTTGGATCAGCACCCACTCGGCTGGAGACCCAAGCGGCCCACCCGCGCTCCTCCGATCCGGACGACCTCACCCTGCCACTGCACAAGGTGTGGATCCCGGCGAGGTGGGTAGAAGTTCTGTGCTCAGCCCTCGGTTGCACACTGACGATAGACTCCTCCTTAAACAGGGCACACCCCAACACGCCAGCCGCCCCCCGCGAGGCTGTCACATTTCCAGGCACCATTTTTGGGGAGTCGCTGCCCGGCGGAAATTTACTTAATAGCTAGTTACTGTCAAGGGTGGGGCACTCTTTTCGGCGCGGCTCAATCGCCCGCCTCCGCCACCAGGGCCGTGCGCAGGCCCACGACCATGAGGTTCAGGGAGTAGGCCAGCAGCGTCAAGTCGGCCGCGTTCCTGGTCTGTTGGGCCAGCGCCACCAGTTGCCGGGGGAAAGTCAGCTCGCAGGCGCCGGGGGGGCACGCCGCGGCTGGGGACGGCGCCGGGGTGGGGCCTGGGCCGGTGGGGGCGGGGGTCGTGTCCCGGTACAAGGCGGCCAGGGCCGACTGGGTCAGGGGTTCCCGAGTCTGGGCAGGGAGGGGCGGGCCGGCCTGGAGCAGCCGCCGCCCATGGGCCTTGGCCGCGCTGGCGGTGTTGTTCCCGTCCGCGGCCGAGGCCTGCGCCAGGTCGATGATGGCCAGCACCTCGCTCACGCCGGACCCCACCGCCGCTTCGATGTAGGCCGCCAGGCTGGCCTGGGTGGCGTTGATGGCGATCGCGTCGGCGGCGCTCCGGAACCGGCCCCGGTATTGTTCGCAGATGGCCAGGCATTCCGGCGCCTCCCTGCCGGGGCGCGGACCCAGCCCGAGGGCCTGGGCCCGGACCCGGGTGAGCGGCTCGACGATGCCTTCCAGATAGAGCCCTGCGACCTCCACGGTGGTGGCGGCGCCCTCGATGGCCCAACCCAGCAGCATGGCCCGGAACGCATCGACGATGCCGTCGAGGAGGACGTGGGCCGCGCGGCGGTCCAGGCCGCCCGCGCCGTAGCCGTCCATGGTGGCCACGGCGTACTTGGCCAGGGACGTCAGGTTGCCGTAGAACTGCCACTCGGGTTGGTATGCGGACGCCGGGCCGCCAGCCGCCGGCCGGCTCTCCAGGCCCGCGGCGGCCAGGCGGTACAGGCTGGAGAGCATTCCGGCCAGGCGGGACGCGGGCAGGGCCGAGCCGGTGTCCAGGTCCGCCAGGGTCGGCCAGTACCTGGTCCTGGATGTTCCGGGACAGCACCTGGAGGACGGCGGGCAGGGCCTCCGGATCCGCGGTTCCGGGCGTGACGCTGGCGAAGGCGGCCGCTTCCGCCGCCGATGGGCCCGGCAGGGCGGCCAGGACCCGTTCCGGCAGGGCGTGCTGGGCCTGGCGCTGGACATGCTGCAGGAGGGGCCCGGCCCAGGCCATGGGCCGGTCCAGGCGCGGACCCGGCAGGGGCTGGCTGGGATCGGGGGGGGGGCCCACGGCCAGGGACAATTCCTCCGCCACCGCGAACAAGGCATTGGCCACCAGGTTCATGATCGCGGCGGCCAGGTTCTGTTGGACGATGCCCATCCGGGCCTGGGTGATGGGCAGGTTGCACCGGGCGGCGGCGCACCGGGACGCCAGGGCCTGGCTGGAATTGCCCCAGACCGCGGGGTCCAGTACGATCCCCGGGCCGGGGAACCAAGGCGGCGGGACCGCCCCGGGCTGGGGTACCAGGACCTTGGCCCCCAACGCCGCGAACACGGTGGTCACCGCGTCGGTGCTGGCCAGCACCCTCAGGAGCGGCGCGTAGCCGTCGGGGGCCGTCTCCAGGTCGAACCCCAGGCGCTGCACGGCGGCCGGGAGCGCCATGAGGTAGCCCATCATGTTGGTGGCGGCGGAGGTGCCCTGGAGCTGCTGGATGCCGGCCTGGGCCAGGTAGTCGGCATACTGGCAGCAGGCCTTCCGGGTGGCCGCCCCGGGCGCTCCCGCCGTGCCGTCCGCGGAGCCCTGGGACAACTCGATCGGCACCAGGGGAGCGCCGTAGGTCTGCAGGAACTGGGCCTGGATGGCGACCCGGAGGCTGTTGGTGATGGCGGACAGGGTGGTGGAGGCCAGGCCGAACACGGCGGCCGCCTGGGCGGGGCTCACGGCGTGGTTCAGGTAGCCGTCGGCGGTCGCCCCCATGGCGTCGGCGAGCCCCCCCAGAGCCGCCAATTGGGTCGCCATGGCCGCCGGGGGGGCTGGCTGGACGTCCGTTCCGGACGTCGGGCCCGCCGCACCCTGGACCTGCTCCATGGCCTGGGCGATCCAGCGCCGAAGGGGCGGCAGGCTGGAGCGCAGGCTGGCCACGGCCGCCGGCCCGGACTCCGGGCGGGCGGCCGTGGCGTTCCAGGCTTGCTCCAGGGCCTGGCGCAAGTCCACCGGCGGGTCCGCGCCGGCGGCGAGGGCCTGGCCAAAGGGCGGTGCCGGAAGGCCGGCCGGCAAGGGCGGGGGCCCATCCCCGGGCTGGTCCTGGGCCAGGGGCAGCGTCCGGGCCAGGTTCTCGTTGAAGAAGGCCATCTGCCGGGCCACCGCCTGCGCATGGGTCTGGAACGCCCCAGGGGGGTCCGGCCAGGGGCTGACGGCGGGGAAAAGGTCCGCGCCCAGGCCCGGAATCACGTTGAGCAGGGCCAGGAGCACCCCAAGGGCCCGGAATCGGCTGCCTGGCCCGGTTTTCAGGTGCCCGGACGGTCCGCGCCGGGGCACGGTTCCAGGTTGCGCCCTGGTCGAGCCGGGATCGGTGGCCGCGCGGGGAGGCCAGGACGTGTCCGGCTGGCCCTCCCCGGACCCGGGCATGCCCCATCCGGGGCCCCGGGACGGCGCCTCCTGCCGGGCCTGGTCCTGGTGCAGGCGGATCTGGTGGGCCTGGGCCTGGCGGGCCTGCCGCAAGGGCAGGCTGGACCACGGATGGGAACTCCGGGCCGGTCGGCGGGGACCGGCCTTCCGGCGGGCGGCCGAGGCCTCGAACCCGGCAAACACCTGGCCGACGGCCAGCAGGAAGCCCAGGATCAGGGCGATCCACCGGCGCCTGTCGGTCCACGGGGCGGTCCGCATGCCAGCTCCTTAGCTTTAGCTTCCGCACCCCGAACGGCCGGGGCAATTCATGAATGCGCCATCCAGGTTCTGGGTTTCCGGCGTCGGGGTTGGCCTTGTGCCCTCTCTTTGCGGAAACTCGGTTCCTGTCCCTGATGCGGCGGAACCCATGGCGCCCTGGGGCCACCCAAGGTGATCGTCACGGCCAGGGCATCCATCCATGCCGGGCCGGCTCCCGGCCGGAGGTGCGCCAATGTCCACCTTCGCAGGTTCCCGCGCACGGATCCCGGTCCTGCTGGCCGCATGGGCCAGCGCCATCCTCCAGGCCCAGCCTCTGGTGACCATCACCCCGACCCACGCGATCGTGCAGGCCGGACGCACGGTGGTCTTCCAGGTGGTGGTGACCCCTCCCGCGCCGCAGGACGACTGCCAGGTAGGCCTGACAGAAGGACCGCGGGCCGGCATGGTGGAGGCCGCGGGGGCCGGACAGTACGTCTACACCGCGCCGCTCGTGGCCCGCCCGGGCACCTTCCACTTGGTGGCCGCCTGGGCGGCCGACCCCGACGCCTTCGCGCTGGCCACCATCCGGGTCCTGCCGCGCCAAGCCCCGATCGACCCGCAGCCGGACCTCTTCCCGTGGTGGGAGTCCGGCCACCCCGTCCCGCCCATTCCTCCCGTGTCGCCGGACCTTTCCGGGCCCGCCGAGGAACCCGTCTTCCAGGGCCTGCCGCCCATGCCCCTCCAGCCCGGCGGGTGGCTGGAGCCAGGGCCGCCGGAAGAAGGTCATGGTCGGCTTCCGGGGCGGGAGCCGGGGGTGGATTGACCGGGCCAGCGCCCGTTCCGCCCGCTGCGGGTCACTTCCGGGAAGGTCCCGAACCCCGGTCACAGCTGGCGGAGGAAGGCCACCAGGTCGGCCTTCTCCTGGGCGCTCAGGCGCCGTTCCAGCACCAGGTTGAAAAAATCCACGGTGTCCTCCAGGGTGAGCAGGCGGCCGTCGTGCAGGTACGGCGGGCAGGACGAAAAGGGCGCACAGGCCGCCGGAGAGGGCCAGCGCCAGGATTCCCGAAGGGGATGCGGTTTTGAACATGGGCGATTCCAAGGGTGTCTGAAAAAGGAATGGGAAAAAGCAGCTGGGAACATCCTCCGGCGCGATTCTACACCAACCTACCGGGTGCCCCCCGGTCCGGGAAGGTTCCTTGCCGGGGGGGCCAACGATCGCGGCCTTGACGGACAGGTCAAACTCATTGAGGCTCGGCTTGCCCGGATGGCCGGAGAGATCGGATGGAACTGTTCCTCTTTGCCCGCTTTCATGCAGCGCCTGGCCACCGGATGGCGGTTCGTCAGGCGATCCTGGAGGTGCAAGGCCCCACCCGCATCGAGCCGGGATGCCTTGGCTTCAACGCCTTCCAGTCGGTCCGCGACCCGGACGAGTTCTACATCCACTCCCGTTGGCAGGACATGGCGGCATTCCAGCATCACGCCGGCCTGCCCCACACGATGAGTTTCATCGAACGGGTGGAACCATTAATTGATCACCCGCTCAAGGTCACCCTCGCCGAGCCCATCTAGGGGCCTTCTAATACGTAGTCAGGCTCCTCGCACTCCAGCAACCGGGGCTGACGGGCAAGAAACCAAGTCCGGGCTCGCCGCGGAAGGCCACGGTGAAGTCCGTGGCCGGCGGTGGGCGGCGGAACGATGTAAACGATGGCGGAAATCATATATTGTACAAATCAACATTGTCTTTTCACCGCGCCGGCGTCCGCCATGATCCAGCCCACCGCCCCCGACCCGCTCCTCCAGGCCCTGCTGGACGCGATCCCCTATCCCTTCCTCTTCAAGGACCTCCAGGGGTGCTTCCTGGGCTGCAACCAGGCCTTCGCGGCGGACCGGAACCTCACCCGGCAGGAGCTGCTCGGCAAGACCGCGTACGACCTGCTGCCCCCGGACGAAGCCCGGATGATCTCCGTCCAGGATCAGGAACTGGCCCATTCCGGGGGGCGGCAATCCATCCTGTCCAGGGTGACCTTCCCGGTGCGCGGGGTGCGCCAGGTCCTCGTGCACAAGGCCGCCTTCCGGGATCCGGACGGATCACCGGCCGGGATCGCCGCCACCATCGTGGACGTGACGGAGCAGAAGGAGGCCGAGGAGGCCCTGCGCCGGAGCCAGGACCTCCTGGCCTCCATCAGCCGGCATGTGACCGACTTGATGGCGATCCTGGACAAGGACGGCAAACGCCTCTACTTCAGCCCTTCCTGCCAGACGGTGCTGGGCTACTCCCGCGAGGAGCTGGAGGCCGCGGCGCCCCTGGCCCTGGTCCACCCCGAGGACCGGAACCTGCATCGGCAGGCCCTGGCCAACGTCTTCGGCCGGGGCGCGCCGCAGGTCACGGAGAGCCGGCTGCGGCACCGGGACGGCCACTGGCTGCATTTCGAATCCCGGACCGACCCGATCTTCGACGCTGCGGGAGTGCCCTGCCAGGCCCTGGCCCTCCTGGGCGGGGACAGCCCGTGGGCGGTGATCGTCTCGGACCAGCGGATGCCGGGCATGGACGCGACCGAACTGCTCAGCCGGGTGAAGGAACGAAGCCCCGACACCACCCGGATCATGCTCACCGGCAACGCCGACCAGGCCACGGCCATGGAGGCCGTGAATCGCGGCGCCATCTTCCGCTTCCTGACCAAGCCCTGCGCTTCGGAGGTGCTGGTCCAGGCCCTGGAGGCCGGGATCCGGCAGTACGAACTGGTCACCGCCGAGCGGCAGCTGCTGGAGCAGACCCTCAAGGGGTCCCTGGCCATGCTGGTGGAGCTGCTGGGCGTCCTGGACCCCATCTCCTTCGGCCGCGCCCAGACCATGGCCGCACTGGCCGAGGGCCTGGCCAGGGACCAGGACATGCCGGCCCCATGGATCATGGGCATCGCCTCGATCCTGAGCCAGATCGGCATCCTCACCGTGCCGGGCGCCCTGGTGACCAAGATCCATACCGGCGGCTTCCTCAACAGCAGCGAACGGGAGATCGCCAACCTGTTGCCGGAGATCGGCTCCAACCTGCTCCGCCACATCCCCCGCCTGGAGCCGGTGGCCGAGGCCATCCTCTACATGAACAAGAACTACAACGGCACCGGGTTTCCCACCGACCCGCGCCGGGGCGCCGACATCCCCCTGGGCGGCCGCATCCTTCGCGTGGCCGCCGACTACCTGAACCTGCTGGGCAACCAGCGGGAACCCAGGGCCGCCTTGGAGGAAATGGAGTGCCGAAGCGCGTGGTACGACCTTTCGGTGCTGCGCAGCCTCGCCCGGGTGATCCAGGACCTGGAACCGGCCGAGCCGGAAACCCAGGTCCAGGAACTGTCCTTGCGGGACTTGCGCCTCGACCACCGCCTGGCCGGCGACATCCGGACCCGGGCCGGGATGCTGCTGGTGCCTGCCGGCACCCGCCTGGGACTCAGCCACCTGGAGAAACTGCGCAACTTCGCCCGGCTGGGCGGGATCCGCGAACCCATCGCCGTGCTCACCAGCGGGAACGGCTAGGTTCCCCCAGCAACCGGACCAGGGCCATCTTCACGGTGTCGTTGACCACCAGGCAGACCACCAGCGCGTAGCCGAGCAGCCCCAGGGCAGGGGCGAAAAGCGGGACAGGCCGACCCGGGTCAGGGTCGTGCCCAGGACCAGCTCGGCCACCTGGCCCGCGCCTTGGAGGTGGCGCACCACCTCGAACTTGTCTTCGGGGTACAGCTCTGCGAACCCACACCCGGGCGCGGCGCCACCTTGATGACGGCGAGCTGGTTGGGGGTGATGGTGCCGGTCTTGTCGGCGCACAGCACGGTCATGGTCGCCGCGTCCTCCACGGCGCTGAGCCGGGTCACCAGCACGCCGCGCCGGGCCAGCTCCCGGGCCCCCAGCGCCATGCTGAAGGTGAACATGACCGGCAGGGCCACGGGCAGGGCGGCCATCAGCAGCACGAGCATGAGCGGGGCCATCTGCAGGAGGGGGATGCCGCGCAGCAGCGACACCGCGGTGACCAGGGCGATGAGGGTGGCCACGATCCCGAACAGCCAGCGGATCACCCGCCCCACCACGGCCTCGATGTGCAGCTTCGGCCGGGCCCGCTGCACCCGTCCAGTGGTGCGGCCGAAGGTGGTGCGGGCCCCGGTGAGGACCACCACGCCGTTGCCCTCGCTCCGGCAGACCGCCGAGACCCAGGCCGGGGGGAACCGCTGCTCATCCTGAAGCCACGGCAGCAGGCTGGCCACTGCCTGGGTGATCCCGGCGGCCTCGTCCGCCACGGCGGCGGTGATCAGGGCGCCCGTGAAATCGGTGAGCAGTGGACCGAGGGCAAGGTCTCGGTGGCCACCGAACACCGGTTCTCGTACCTGGTGGACGCGTTCCTGGAAGACCTGGAACGGACCCATGCGCCCGGCTTCCCGGAACGCCCCTTGGACCTGCTGCTGCTGCCCGCCTACGGCAACGAACACACCTTCGGGCTGAGGATCGCCGGAATCTACCTGGCGACGGCCGGAGTCTCGACGCTGGCGCTGCCCCAGGGCCGCCCGACCGCGGCGGTGCTGGCGTTGCTGGACCAGCACAACCCCGCGGCGGTGGGATTCTCGATCGCCCTGCCCGCCCAGTTCCGGCAGGTCCGGGAGGTCGTCGCGGCCCTCCGCCGGCGGCAGGACCGCCCCTGGACGGTCCTGGCCGGGGGGTACGCCATCCGCACCGGGTTCCCCAGGCGGAAGTACGCCGGGATCCAGGCCTGCAGGAGCCTCCGGGAAGTGCACTCGCTGCTTGCGGCGGCGGGGAGGGACGCGGCGCCGCCGCGTCAAGCTCCAGGTTAGAGTAGACTTTCCACCATCCCCGAGCCTCTCGCAACCCTGGAGCAGCCATGGCCGCCTCGCCCACACCGGAGGTCCAGCCGCCCTTCCCGCCGTGGAACCCGCGCCGCGACCGGCCGTCCTTGCCGCGGCCGGGGCTGGCGAGGCGGAGCCTGGGCTATGCCATGGCGGCGGCGGCGGCCGCGGCCGGCCTGCTGGCGTGGAAGGCGCTGACGGCCTGGGCCGGGCCCGGGCTGCCGCCGTTCATCACGTTCTTCCCGTTCGTCCTCGCCACGGCCCTGTTCGGCGGTTTCGGCCCCGGGGTGCTGGCCACGGTGCTGGCGGGCCTGGCCGCGGACATCTGGATCCTGCCTCCCGTCGGCAGGCTTGCGGTGGCGTCGCCCGTCGACCGTCTGGGCCTGGCGCTGTTCCTGGTCATCGGCCTGGCCCTGAGCCTGACCGCCGGACTGTACCGGCGCAACCGGGACGAGGCGGCGGCCTACGAGCGGCAGGCCGCGCTGCGGGAATCCGAGCTGCGCTTCCGCACCATGCTGGAGCAGTCGCGCGACGTGATCTACAGCCTGAACCTGCGTACCGGCCGCTACGAGTACATCAGCCCCGCGGCCGAAGCCCTGTTCGGGTTCACCCCGGAGGAGCTGATGGCCATGGATGCCCAGGCGTCGGCGGCGCTGGTGCACCCGGAGGACCTGGCCGCCCTGGCGGCGGACTGGGGCCGGGTGGACCAGGCCGGACGCGGCGAGCTGGAGTACCGCCAGCGCACCAGGGATGGGGGCTACCGGTGGATCTCCAACCACATGGCCACCAGCCTGGGCAGCGACGGACTGCCCCTGTTCCGCCACGGCAACCTGCGCGACATCACCGAATACAAGCGGATGGAGGACTCCCTGAGGGAAGACGCCCGGCGCAAGGATGATTTCCTCGCCCTGCTGGGGCACGAGCTGCGCAATCCTCTGGCCCCCGTCGGCAATGCCGTCTATCTGATCAAGCGGAGCATCCAGGACCGCGGCCTGGTGGAAGAGGCCTGCGCCATCATCGAACGCCAGCTGGCCCACATCGTGCGCCTGGTGGACGACCTGCTGGACATCTCCCGCTTCACCCGCGGGAAGGTGTCACTCCGGCTGGAACCGGTCGACCTGGTGGAGGCGGTCCAGGCCGTGGCCGCGGACCACCGGGCCGCCCTGGCGGCGGCAGGGCTGCGCCTGGGCCTGGACCTGCCCGGGGAGCCGGTCCGGGTCCTGGCCGACCGGGCCCGGATCATCCAGGCGGTCAGCAATCTGGTCCACAACGCCATCAAGTTCACCGACCGTGGGGGCAGCATCGGCGTCGCGGTCGACCGGGAGGGCACCCGGTGGGGGACGGTCCGGGTGCGGGACTCCGGCATGGGCATTCCCTCCGGACAGCTGGAGGAGATCTTCGAGCCGTTCACCCAGGGCCGGGAGACCATCGGCCGGTCCTCGAGCGGCCTGGGCCTCGGGCTGGCCCTGGTCAAGGCCATGGCGGCCCTGCACGGGGGCTCGGTGTGCGTGCACAGCGAAGGCCCCGGGCGGGGCGCGGAATTCGTCCTCCGGCTGCCCCGGACCGGAGCCCCACACCGGCCCGGGCCGCCGCCCGGCGCGCCGGGAACCGGCCGGCCTTCCGTTCCCAGGCGCATCCTGGTGGTGGAGGACCTGGCCGATACCGCCAAGTCCACCCAGCTCCTGCTGCAGTCGCTGGGCCACCACGTGGAGGTCGCCTTCGACGGGCCGGCCGGCCTGGCCAAGGCCGAGGCCTTCGTGCCGGACCTCGTCCTGTGCGACATCGGCCTGCCCGGCGCCATGGACGGCTATTCGGTGGCCCGCGCCCTGCGGGCCCATCCGCGCCTGAAGGATGCTCTCCTGATCGCCATCTCCGGCTTCGGCGCGCCGGATGACAAGCGCAAGGCGGACCTGGCCGGATTCGACGCCCACCTGACCAAGCCGGTGCGTCCGGAGGACCTGGATCGGATCATCACCGGGACTTTCCGCGACCCGGCCGGGTTCTGACAGAATCGAGGCATGAACGAAGCGGCCCCCCCAGGGAAGCGCCGGGTGCGCTACCGGGGCACCCACCCCCGTCGGTACGAGGAGAAATACAAGGAACTGGCGCCGGACGCCTCGGCCCTGGAACTGCGCAAGGTCCTGGACCGGGGCCACACGCCCGCCGGCACCCACCGCCCCATCTGCGTGGCCGAGATCCTGGACATCCTGGCCCCCGCGCCCGGCGAAGTGGGGCTGGACGCCACCCTGGGGTTCGGGGGCCACGCCCAGGAGCTCCTGCCCCGGCTGGTCCCCGGTGGGCACCTGTTCGGGCTGGACGTGGATCCCCTGGAGCTGCCCCGCGCCGAGGCGCGGCTGCGGGCCCTGGGCTTCGGGGCGGACCTCCTGACCATGCGCCGGATGAACTTCGCCGGGTTGCCCGGGCTGCTCCCGGAGACCGGCGGCGGCCTGGACTTCATCCTGGCGGACCTGGGGGTGTCCAGCATGCAGATCGACAACCCCTCCAGGGGATTCACCTACAAGGCCGATGGGCCCCTCGACCTGCGGCTCAACCCCAACCGCGGCCGTCCCGCCTCCGCCTTCCTGCAGGACCTGACCCTGGAGGGACTGGAGGGGCTGCTGGTGGAGAACGCCGACGAACCCCACGCCGAAGTGCTTGCCCGGGCCCTCCACGGCCAGCCCATCGCCACCACCACCCAGCTCGCCGGGCTGGTCCGGGAGGCCCTCCGGGACGTTTTCCCGCCCGAGGACGCCCAGGCGGAGCTGCGCAAGGCCCTGCAGCGCACCTTCCAGGCCCTGCGCATCGCCGTGAACGACGAGTTCCAGGCCCTGGAGCAGTTCCTCGCCCACCTGCCCGCGGCCCTGAAGCCCCGGGGCAGGGTGGCCATCCTCAGCTTCCATTCCGGCGAGGACCGGCGGGTCAAGAAGGCCTTCCAGCAGGGGCACCGGGACGGCCTCTACCGGGACATCGCGCCGGAGCCCATCCGCCCCACCCCCCAGGAGCGGCACGCCAACCCCAGATCCTCCTCGGCCAAGCTGCGTTGGGCGATCAGGGCCTGGCATCCGTAGAGCGAACGATTTTGCACCCGGAACCTATTCAATAAATTAATCATTATTGAGACGACCAGCGAGCTCCCCGCTCCTGGGCGATGGCTTTTTCCAACTCTGCGGGGCGACCAGACCGGCCGTCCTGTCATCTTTTCCGGAGGCCTTCATGAGCACCGCAGCCTCCTTGCCCAGGAAAGGCCTGTTCCTCCTGGCGGTCCTGGCGGGTGCGGCCTGGGCAGCCCCCGCCCTGGGCTCGGATCGGGCCGTGCTCTGCAACCGCACTCCCTACCGCTGGCTGGTTCGTCCCCTGCAGAAGAGCCTGGGGGATGTGGGCTCCGTGACGATCACCATCACCGCCGACTCCCCCAAGGGAAGGCAGAACACCCATTACCTGGTGCAATGGTCCCCGGGGAACGAACCCCACGTGTCCCTCTTGCCTGATCCGGATGCCAGCCTGAAGGGGGGAAGCCTGGAGTTGCCGGCGGGAGGCCGGCTGACGTTCACCGACGCCACCCCGTGGTACTCGGATCTGCACCTGCTGTTCGAGCTCCGGCGCGACTCCGAGGATGCGGAGGGCTCCGTCCCCTTGCTCGGTTGGCTGCACTACCATGCCCATATGCCCCATGGCGGGCCGGATGCCTGCGAAACCTACCGGGACTGCCAGGGCACGGACCAAAGGGAACGGCTGAGGCGCCACTACTTGAACAGGAAGAGGGCCTGGCTGGACCTGGACCTGCGACCGCTGCACCAGCCCAGCCCCCTGCGGGTGCGCCAAAGGGCGAACGGCGAACGGGTGCTCACCCTTGCCAACCCCGGCCCCGCGGCCGCCGAGCCCCCGCAGGCGGAAGCCCTGCCGTCATCGCCGCCCTCTGGAACCGGGAGCGTTGCCGAACCAGGGGAAAATCCGTCGGGACGCGGGGTCGCCTGCGTCATCCTGTGAGTCAGAACTCCCGCACCGGGTAGGCGGTGAGCACGGTTTCCTGGTCCGGCGAAACCACTACCACCAGGTTGCCGGTGGGCCGCCACCGCCGGGGCGGCCGGGTATCCCAGTAGTAGCCGATGACGTGGTTGAACCGCCGCATGGCCAGCCAGTTGCCGTCCGAACTCAGGATCGGGTCGCAGACCGGGTCGGTGAGGCAGTGGTAGATCAGCTCCGCCACCGCCGGGTGGTTGCTGCGGGAACGGGTGAACTGGCCCTTGCCGTTGCCGGCGCCGAAGTGATGCTCTGCCTCGATGTGGTTCCACTTGACCGCGGCAACGCCTTCCTGCCGCAGCGCCGCCAGGTAGTCCCGATCAGGCGCGGGAGCGGCCCTGGCGGGCGCCGGGGGCTGGATGGCCGGGGGTGGGCCGGCTTCGGTGCCGGTGCGTTCCGGGGCCGGGGGCCGGTCGGCTGAAGGGGACACCGGTGGCGGTTCCGGGCCGGGGAGCGCCCGGGCCAGGGTGGTGGCGTCGGTCCGGGGCGCCGGCGCGGTCCGTTTCTTCTTCCAGCGGCGAAGCGGCGGTTTCCTGGCCGGCACGGGCGGTTCCGTCCACCCGGCCCCCGGGTCCACCGCCGTGATGGCGCCGATCCGCTTGCCGCCCAGCTCGGTGAAGTACATCCGGCCATCGTTGCCGTAGACGATCCGGGCGGGCATGCTGTCCGGCAGCGGCAGGGGAAACCAGGTCAAGGCCCCGGTCTGCGACTCGATGCGGCCGATGGCGTTGTGACCCGCCGAGGTGAACCAGAGGTCGCCATTCGGCCCTTCGGCCAGGTCCAGCACCTGGATCTTCGCGGCTTCCAGCGACCAGGCGCTGAAACGGACTTGGTTGGTCTTGGCCTTGGGGCCATGGCTGCCGGTGGTGTCGAAGCAGCGGATGGCCTTCTCGCCGGGGAGGGCGCACCAGATCGCTTCCTTCCGGCCCAGGCACAGGTGCCGGGCGCCGGGGGCAGGATACAGGTCGGCGCTGGGTGGAGTGTGGGCGAGCAGGCCGATGCGGTCCCCGGCCAGGCCCAGCACCCGGCTGCCGGCGCCGGCCACCAGGCCTTCCAGGCGCTCCCCCTGGAGAGCCAGCCGGCCCTGGAAGACCCAGTTTGGCGGCCGCAGGAGGAACGTGTCCACCGATCCGTCCTGGCGCAGACGCCAGAACATCCCGTCGTGCGCGCGAACCACGCTGCCGGGGCTGGCGCAGGCCCCGCCGGGGGGCAGAGTCCAGCTTCTGCCGAAGGCGGCGAAGAGGCCCTCATGCCGATCCGGCATGGGCACGGGCAGCACATTGATCCGTGTACCCCCATCGCTGGTGTACCATACCGCCTGATCGGCGGACAGCCAGCCCAGGTCAATGGGTTCGGCGCTCAGGAACACCCGGGACAAGCCGCGGGAATTCACGTACACCAGCTGGTTCGACCGGACGCTGCTCCAGCCGATGGCGCCGTCCATCACCAGCAGCCGTTTGGGTCGACTGCCCAGGTCCTCCAAGGCCAATTCCCGGATGGCCCCCAGGGGCAGGTTGCGTCCGAAGAAGTGGCTCAGGTCGGCCTTGCGGTTGGACGGGGCGGACCGGGCGGTATCCCCGGGAACCGCGGCGGGGGGCGGGTCCGGCGGCGCTTCCCCCGGTTCCGGGGAGGGGGCGTCCGGGCCTTGGCGCAGCTGGCCCTGGGGGTCCAAGGTGTCCCGCAGCAGCGCCTGGAACTGGCCCAGGTCCTGGTCCAGGCGGGCACCGGTGAAGTCGGCCCGGGTGAGGTCGGCGCCCTCCAGCCGGACCCCCCGCAAGGACACCTGGCGCAATACCGCATCCGCAAGGTTGGCCCAGGCCAGCACGGCGCCGTCCAGGTCCGCCTCCGGGAGGAACAGCGCCCCGGCCAGATCGGCGCCGGCGCCGTCCGCCAGAGCGCCGGCCGGGATGGGCGTCCCGGTGTGGTACCAGCCCACCGAGATCTGCGGGTCCGCGGGGAGGGCCCGGGCCGGGTGGACGCCGAGCAGCAGAACGAGCCCAGCGACCGCGGTTGTTTCCGGGCGCACATGGAGGGGGAGCCGCATGACCATGCCCCTGGGTGCACCGGGAGACGGGCAGGTTTCCTGAGCCGGCCGGCGGACCGGCTAGGCGATCTTGAACCGCAGGATCCGCTGGCGCATGTCCCCGGCCAGGACCCGCTTCCCGCTCTCCTCGATCAGGGCGAAGATCTCCTTGGCGGCGGCGACGATCGCCAGGAGGCTCGATTGGAGTACCAGCACGAAGAAGAATTTCCTGCTGACTCGCATGCCTGCCATGAACCCGCCGACCATCGCCCGCCCCCTTCCCGAACCGTGGTGCAGAGAACCCATTTAAGGTTGTCCAGGTCAATTGCCAAGGGGTTATTTCGGCCAATGCCTTCAGGGACACGGGCGGCCGGTCCGGGATGGACGCGGGAGGGAACCCGCCGGCAGCTGGGTCCACTTGGTCTTGCATCCAGGCTCCGGTCCACGCCAGCCGCCGGGTCCGCCGCCAGGCAGCCAGGGAGGGCGCTCAATTGTCCATTCATACATATAAGATAAGCCCGCGGTTCAGCACCCTGGTCCTGGGTCTGGCCATGGCCGCGGCCGCCCGGGCGGAGGTCCTGGTGACCGTGGAGCCCGCGGCCCCCGTGGTCATGGGCGGCGCCACCCTGACCTTGCGCTGGCAACAGGCCGGCGATCCCCAGGAGGTCCTGGCAGGCTGCTACTGGGTCCCGGCCGGTGCGGCCGAGCTGGTCAGCACCGGCTGGGATTCGGCGGTCCTCACGGCCCCGCCCACGGACCGGCGGCAGGTCTTGCGGGTGCATGCCCTCAACAAGAAGGACGGCCGGTGGCGAGGCTCGACCGACATCACCGTGCTGCCCGCCCCGGCCCGGCCCGGGTTCGCGATGCCGGCCATCCAGGGCTTCCAGCCCCTGGTCGCGCACTGGGAACGGAAGCCGTTCTGGAACCTTTCGCCCGGTCCCGAGCTGAAGGGCACGCCGTTCGGATCGGGAAAACGTCCCGTGCCCCTGGCCGTGGCGCCCACGCCGCTCAAGTACCTGGCCGGCTACGGCTGTCCGGTACGGCTCCGGTGGTCCTGCCGGCAAGGGGAGGTCGCCGCCCTGCTCTCCCTGGACGAGGGCGGCCGGATGATCCACCGGAACGTGCCCGGCCAGGACGCCCAGGAGGTCACCGTCCGGGACATGACCTGCAAGTTCGTGGTGGAAAGTTTCCATGACCTTGGAGCCCGCGGGTCCTGCCGGCACCTGCAGTGGTTCCCTTTGGCCACCCGCGGCGTCCTGCCCTATGCGGGCGGCCCCGCCGGGCCCATCGACCTCGGCCCCCCGCACCGGGACGGGCGCGGTGCCAAGGCCTGGTTCGCCGCGCCCTGCGGCATGGCCATGGTGGGCCCGGCGGGCTACGACGGCGAGGGGGTTCCGCCGCTGGACCGCGGGCCCAAGCTGGTGGTGGCCGATCCCGAGGCCCATGTGCTGCGCTGCCTCTACCCCTACGGCGCGCGCGGGATCGCGGTCACCCGCTGGGGCCAGGCCTTCGTTCCCGGCTGCCAGGAGGGGACCTTCCGGCAGGCCCGGTTCCGGGAGCCGGCCTTCGTGCTGGGCGGCGTGGACCCGGCGCGTCTCGGCGCGGCCCCGGCCGGTGCCGGCGCCGGCGCCCATTTCCTGGTCACGGACAGCGGCAACCACGTCATCCGCTGGGTGGACGACCGCGGTGTGACGAGGACCCTGGCCGGCCTGGGGGAGCATCCGGGCTATCAGGACGGCCCCCTGCTGGAGGCCCGCTTCAACCGTCCCCAGGGCCTGGCGCAAGGCCCCGGAGGGCTGATCTACGTGGCCGACCAGGGCAACAACGTCATCCGGGTGCTGGACCTGGATTCCGGCCAGGTGGGCACCCTGGCCGGGCAGCCCGGGGTGGCCGGCGGCCAGGACGGGCCGGCCGGCGCGGCGAGCTTTTTCCGGCTCAAGGGCCTGGCCGTGGCCGCGCCGCCTGGAGCGTCCCCGAGCCTCTACGTGGCCGACGGCAACAGTGTGCGCCACGTCGCCCTGGTCGACCTGCCCGGCGGGACCGCCCGGGGTGCCGTGACCACGGTCGCGGGCGGCCCCGACCTGGCGGGGGCCTGCGCCGGCAGCCGCGACTGCCCGCCGGGGACCGCGGGCCCCGCCGGTCTCGCCGGCTGGCCCTGCCTGGACAACCCGGTGGCCCTGGCCACCTGGAACGACCTCCTGTTCATCGCCGACCAGGGCAACCACGCGGTCCGCGCCTTCGACACCGCCTCCGGCCGCCTGTTCACCCTCGCCGGCGACCGCGACCAGCCGGTGCTCCGCCCTGGCCTGCTGCGGGACGACCTGCCCGGCCCCCTGGACGAGGCCTATGGGGCGATCCCGGCGCCCGCCGGGCTCTGGGCCGATCCGGCCGGCGAGGACCTCCTGGTGGCCGCCAGCGGCTGCATCGTCCGGATCAGCCAGTACCCGGGCCCGCCCTGGCGCCTGGCCCACCGGTGGGCCATGGACCCGGAACCGGGGACGCCGTCGCCGCCGGGCGGGGCTTTCATCCTGAACCACGTGGTCCTGGCGGAGCAGCCCCTGGCGGCCGCGGGGCTCGCCTGCCAGGCCCGCTTCGCGTACCGGCTGGATCTCCTGGACCCGGACGGCAACCCGGACCCCGCTCCGTTGACCGGCCGGGGCTCCCTGGACGTGGCGCTGCCGCCCTGCCGGATCCGGCTCAGCCGGCCCGGAACCTGGACCATGGTCCTGACAGCGGTGACGGAAACCGGGCACAGCCTGGACTGGCGCTGGTCCTGGACCCTTCCGGCACCGGTCGCCGCCGATGCCGGCCGGCCCCCGGTCAGTGCCGCAGGACCTGCTTGATCTGGGCTTCCAGGGCGCGGATCCGCCCTTCCTGGAACGACCGGAGGCGCGCCACCCGGTCCGGGCCGGCCTTCTCCGGCGAGCCGCAGTCGAACGGCGGATGGGGATCGTACTCCAGGGTCAGCTGGACCATCCGGGCGGTCTCCTCCCCGACCAGTTCCGCCGTCAGGGCCAGGGCGAAATCGATGCCCGCGGTCACGCCGCCCGCGGTGATGCGGTTGCGGTCCCGCACCACCCGGCCCGGGGACGGCCGGGCGCCGAACAAGGGCAGGTACGACCGGTACAGCCAGTGGCAGGCCGATTGGTAGCCGTCCAGCAGCCCCGCGGCGCCCAGCACCAGCGCGCCGGTGCAGACCGAGGCCACGAACTTGGCATGGGCCCCCTGGCGGCGCAGGAAGGCCAGGGTCTCCGCATCGTTCAGCTGGTCCCCCACGCCGGGCCCGCCGGGGACGCAGACGACGTCCAGGCTCGGGCACCCGGCGAAGGTCACCGTCGGCACCACCTGGAATCCGGCGTCGGTGGGCAGGGGATCCAGGGACCTGGCCGCGTAGTGGAGCCGGACCCCCGGCACCCGGCACAGCACCTGGGCGGGCCCCGTCAGGTCCAACAGGGTCAGGTAGGGGAACAGGAGGAACCCGATCTGCAACTCAGGACCCATGGCAAGTCCTCGCAAGTTCGCCGGCCACCGGGCGGCCCGGGCCGGGGGGTGAACCATTCTGCCATCACGATGGTTCAGTTGGCAGGGATTGCCATCCGTCCCTTTGACTAGGAGACCGGAAAAGCAAGTCCGAATTGACGATTTACCAAGGGATGCTACCTTTCCGGATCGTGGGAGGTGGGCATGGACAACGCGCTCCGGAAGGAGAACTGGCAGTATTTCAAGGACAAGCATCCCGAGGCCTTCAGGGCCTACGAGGCCCTGGGGAAGGCGATCTACGAGCAGGGGCCGCTCACGGAGCGGGAGTGCTATCTGGTCAAGGTCGCCGTGGCGGCCGCGTCCCAGTACCGAGTACGCGCTGGCTTCCCTCGTCGAGCGGGCGCTGGAAGCCGGGTGCACCCGCGAGGAGATCGAGCACACGATCCTCCTGACCGCCACCACGGCGGGGTTTCCGCGGATGATGACGGCGCTCCTGAACTTCAGGGCCATGCAAGGCTAGCCCTGGGCGGCGGCCATGGTCTCCTCCGGAGATCCGGCCGCCACCGCCAGGATGTCCCGGTCCAGGTGCCCGTCCCGGCCCATCCGGTCCAGGAAGGCCAGCACCTGGTCCGCCCGCAGCCCGCGCCGGTAGGGCCGGTCCTGGGCCATGGCCTGGAACACGTCCGCCACCCGCATGAGGCGCGCCTCGGTGGACAGCTGCCCGCCTCCGAGGTGGAACGGGTAGCCCGTGCCGCCGGGCTCCTCGTGGTGGAACGCCGCCCACGGGGTGATCCTCTCGAAGCCCTTGATCCGCCTCAGGATCTGGTAGGTCTCGAAGCTGTGCATGTTGATGACGGTGCGCTCGTCCGCATCCAGGCGCCCGGGCTTGTCCAGGATCTCGTCCGGGACCCGCAGCTTGCCCAGGTCGTGGAGCAGCCCGGCGATCTCCACCTGGTCGCAGGTGTCCGGGTCGTCCCCCAGCTTCCGGGCCAGGAGCCGGGCCACCCGGGCCACCCCCACCGAGTGCTGGAAGGTGTAGGGGCTCTTGGCGTCCACGATGCCCGCGAAGATCACCGCCAGGGCGCGCAGGTCGGCCATGCCCGCCTGGAACGGCCGGCCCTGCTGCAGCATGTCCTGGAGGCCGGCCTGGACAGCCCGTGGCTCCATCAGCAGCCAGAACGCCTCGGCCCGGGAGGTCTCCAGGAAGGCCTCCACCAGGCCCGGCTCGAAGTAGGTGCCCGCGTGCGCCCGGGCCAGATCGCGCACCTCCCGGGCCTGGCGGAACACCTCGCGGGTGCCGTACTGGCCGGACATGCGCACGTCCACGCGGTCCAGCAGGAAGATCAGGTTGGCCCGGGTGGCGGTCCGGGCGTCCACGTCCAGGTCCCCCAGCCGGTCCCAGCGGGTGTGGTGCCAGCGCACCGCCGGCGCCAGGTCCGCCAGGGGCGGGAAGCGGCCCAGGAGCCTGTGCCCGGCCTCGCAGTGGTCCTGGGAGCCTTCCCAGTCGAAGCTGTCCACCAGCCGGCGGCGGGTCTGGGTGGAAGACACCCCCAGGTCGTGGAGCATGCCCAGGTCGAACAGGAGCGCCGCCTCCTCCCGGGGCAGCCCCAGGGTCCGGGCGCATTCCACGGCCATGAGCCCGACCCGTTTGCCGTGGCCCAGGTCATCCACCCCCACCAGGTCCAGGGCATCGGACAAGGCGTAGATGACGTGGCGGAGGTCGGCTTGGATGGCCATGGGCGGGGCCGGGCTGGAGGAGCCCTCCATTGTGGCTCGCCCGGGTGCCTTGGCGCATCTGTTTTTTCAAGGCTTCCGTGGGTCCATGATTGCCCCGGTGCCGGGACCCGGACTGTGGCAACCTGACCTGTGGACACGGAGGCTGCCATGGACCCGGTGCGCTTGCCCGGAGGGGAGACGTTGCCCGCCCTGGGCATGGGCACCTGGATGATGGGCGAAGACCCCGCCCGGCGGCCGGAAGAGACCGCGGCCATCCGCCTGGGGGTGGACCTGGGCCTGACCCTGGTGGACACCGCCGAGATGTACGGCGAAGGCCGCACCGAGGCGTTCCTGGGGGAGGCCCTGGCCGGGCTGCGGGACCGGGTGTTCCTGGTGAGCAAGGTGTATCCCCACAACGCCAGCCGCCAGGGGGTGCGGCGGGCCTGCGAAGGCAGCCTGGGGCGGCTGCGCACCGACCGCCTGGACCTGTACCTGCTCCACTGGCGGGGGCGGGAGCCCCTGGAGGAGACCGTGGCCGGCTTCGAGGACCTGCGCGCGGCCGGGAAGATCCGCCACTGGGGCGTGAGCAACTTCGACACGGGCGACCTGGAGGAGCTGTTCGCCCGGGCCGGGGGGGAGCGGTGCGCGGTGAACCAAGTGCTGTACAACCTGACCCGGCGGGGGCCGGAGTGGGACCTGCTGCCCTGGATGGACGCCCGCCGGATGCCCCTCATGGCCTACAGCCCCCTGGAACAGGGCCGGCTCCCCGCGGGCGGCGCCCTGGGCCAGATCGCCGCCCGGCTCGGGGCCACCCCCTGGCAGGTGGCCCTGGCCTGGATCCTGCGCCGTCCCGGAACCCTGGCCATTCCCAAGGCTTCCCGGGCCGGGCACCTGCGCCGGAACCACGCCGCCCTGGGGCTGACGCTCACCGGAGAGGACCTGGGCCAGCTGGAGGCCCAATTCCCCCGGCCCCTGCGCAAGTCCCCTCTACAGATGCTTTAGATAGTCGCCCAACCGGCTTTCCGGCCGGGAGCATTGACAGAGGATCTTGAGTTCCTTAAATTGAGTCCGCTTTTCCCGAACACCGGGGAAAGATGATCGGATCATCCGTGCGGCGGCTGGCCGCCGTGGGTAATGGAGGTTCCAGGCCGGTCGCGGCTGTCGCGCGCTGCAGCAATCTTGCATTCACGGGGAGGTTCCGCTCCTCGTGGTGCGTTTGTGCCCCCATCCGGGGCTGCCAGCGGAGGCCATATGATTCTAATTACCGGTGCCACCGGTCAGATCGGCCGGCATCTTGTCGAGGAACTCAAGGGCCACAAGACCCCTTTCAAAGTCATGGTCCGCCGGGAGGACGCCCGGGCGGCCATGGAAGCCAAAGGCATCAAGGCGGTGCTGGGCGACTTCACCCAGCCCGCCTCGTACGTCGCGGCCCTGACGGGGATCCAGGAGGTCTTCATGCTGACCACCCCCCATCCGGACCAGGTGAGCCAGGAAGGAGCCTTCCTCACCGCTGCCAGCCAAGCCGGAGTACGCCGGGTGGTGCGCCTGTCCGCCATCGGCGCAAGCCCATCCAGCGCCTGCCCCCTGTTGCGCCTGCACGGGTTGTGCGAAGCCCGCCTGGACGGCTCGGGGATCCCCTGGACCATCCTGCGCCCGACCATGTTCATGCAGAACCTGGTGCCCATGTACGGCGCCTCGGTGGCCACCACGGCCACCTTCTACGCGCCCGCCGGGCAGGCCCGGATCCCCATGGTGGACACCCGGGACGTGGCCGCGGTGGCCGCCGCCGTCCTGACCACCCCGGGCCACGAACGACTGATCTACGAGATCACCGGTCCCGAATTGTTCACTTATGAAGGGATCGCCAACCTGCTCACCAGCCAGCTGGGCCGCACCATCAAGTTCGTGGACGTGCCCGACGAAGGGGCCTACACGTCCATGATCGACCTGGGCCTCACGCCCTGGTTCGCCCACGGACTGATCACCTTGTTCCACCAGTTCCGGGCCAACGCCGGCACCGCCGTGGTGATGGGCACCGTGCCCCGCCTGGCCGGGCACCGGGCCCGCACCCTCGCGGCCTACATCCAGGAGAACCTGCACGCATTCCGCAGCCCCAAGGCCGAAGCCGCCGCTCCCGCGCCCGACGTCCCGGTGGTCAAGAAACACTAGCCCTGCTGGGGCGTCCGGGTCCCGGCCCGGCGGCAGGCCCGCCATGCGGATTCCGTGGGTTCGCGCCGCCACACCTTTGGTGGCCGTGAATCGGAGTGCGAGCGCACTCCGATTCACGGCCACCTGCCGTCGAGCCGCATCGGGCGTTGGGGTCGGTGATCTACGCGGCAGTTTGAAAACGTCCTGAAGTCACCGATACCAATCATCTTCGGTCGGCCCTGACGAAGCCGAGCACCGGTGGGGCGGCGCGAGGCCCGGGAACCCGGCCGACGCGATCTGCCGCCGACCGGGACACGGACGCCCCAGTAGTGCCAGCTATTCCTGGACCTGGACGGGATCCCCGTCCTCCAGGCCCGGGTTGGGGTTGAGGATGACCCGGGTGCCGGCCTGCAGCCCCTGCAGGATCCGCACCTGGTTGCCAGCGTCCTCGCCCAGGACCAGGGGCAGCATGCGCACCCGCCCGGACTCCACCGCGGCGGCGAAGGCCTTCTCGCCCCGCATGAGCAGCGCCTCGGCCGGGATCTCCAGGCGGCTGGAGGCGTTGGGCAGCCGCAGCACCACCTTCACGTAGGACCCGCCCAGGAAATGCCCGTCCGGGTTGTCCAGCTCCGCCTCGGCCAGCATGGTGCGGGATCGGGTGTCCAGGCTCCCGGCCAGGCGATCGATGCGGGCCCGGACCACCAGGTCCGGACGGCCGGCGGGGCTGACCTCCACCGGCTGCCCGACGCGCGCCAGGGCTGCGGTGCCCTGGTCCAGGTAGAAGTCCACCCGCACCCGGCTGGTGTCCGCCAGGGACACGATGGGCTGGGAGGACATGGAGGTGGTGGCGTTCTGGATGAAGGCCCCCACGTCCACGAACCGGGCGGCCACGGTGCCGGTGAAGGGGGCCACGATGCGGCTGTAGTTCTCCACTTCCAGCTGGTAGGCCAGGTTCTCCTTGGCCACCCGGGCGGCGCTCACGGCGTTTTCCACGTCCTGGGCGTTGGCGATGCCCTGGCGGCCCAGTTCCTGCATCCGTTCGGCGGTGTGCTGGAGGTTTTCGTAGGTGGACCGGAGGGCCTGGGTCTGGCGCAGGGTCTCGGGGGACTCCACCAACGCCAGCAGGTCCCCCTTGCGCACCGGGCTGCCCTTGTCCACCCGCATCTCCCGGATGAAGCCGCCGAGCTTGGAATACAGCGTGGTGGCCGCCACCGGGTTGGCCTCCCCCTCGAAGGTGAGGGCGGTGCCCTGGTCCCGGCCGCCCACCATCGCGGTCCGGACCCAGGGGCCGGCCGCCAGGATGGCCTGCCGCTGCCTGGTTTCCCCGGCGAGGTTGTGCAGCTGGGTGGACTTGAGGATCACCACGGCGGCCACCACCAGCACCGCCAGGGCGATGCCGGCGACGCGGAAGCGCGAGAGGGCGGCGGGCTGGTTCATGTTTCGGATCCTTGCTGTTCAGTATGGAACTGCTGGTCCAGGAGGTGGGCGGTGGGGGGCTTGACGCGGAACAGGCTGTAGATCACCGGCACCACGAACAGGGTCACCAGGGTGGCCACCAGCAGCCCGCCGATGACCGCGCGCCCCAGGGGCGCGTTCTGGCTCCCGGCCTCCCCCAGCCCCAGGGCCATGGGCACCATGCCCAGCACCATGGCCAGGGCGGTCATGATCACCGGCCGCAGGCGCACCATGCCGGCCCTGCGGGCGGCATCCAGGGCCTTGATGCCCGGATCCGCCACCCGCACGTCGTTGGCGAAGCTCACCAGCAGGATGGCGTTGGACGTGGCGATGCCCACCGCCATGATGGCCCCCATCAGGGACTCCACGTTCAGGGTGGTGCCGGTGACGGCCAGCATCCACAGGATCCCCACCAGGGCCCCAGGCACCGCGAAGATGATGATGAAGGGGTCCAGCCAGCTCTGGTACAGCACGGCCATGAGGAGGTACACCAGGGCGATGGCGATGACCAGCCCGCCGCCCATGTCCCGGAACGCGTCCAGCATCACGTCGAACTGGCCCCGGATGCGCAGGGAGGTCCGGGCCGGAAGGGGGCCCATGGCCCGGATGCCCCGCTGGATGTCCTGGACCACGCTGCCCAGGTCGCGGCCGTCCACCCCGGCCATCACGTCCAGCACCCGCATCACCGTGTAATGGTTCAATTCATTGGGGATGCCAATGTGGTGCAGAGTGGCGAACCCGGACAGGGGCGTGGCCGGCGCCGGCGCGTCCGGGCCGGCCGGCGCGAACCCCGGGGCCTGGGACAGGCCGGCGCCGCCGGTGGGGTTGAAGGGCAGGGACATGAGCCGTTCCGGCGAGTACACCCGGCGCATGGGGGACTTCACCTGGACCGAATAGTTCACCCCGTTCACCGGGTCGATGAAGAAGGACGGCGCCAGCTGGCCGTTGCCGGAGAGGGCCACCAGCAGGCCGTTGGCCACCGAGGTCTGGCTCAGGCCCAGGCGGGCGGCCTGGTAGCGGTCCACGTCCACCCGGTAGGCGGGGGCGTCCAGGGTCTGCTTGAGGCGCACGTCCACCGTCCCGGGCACCTGGTGCACCACGTCCTGGAGGCGCCGGGCCAGCCGGGCGCTCACCTCCAGGTCCTGGCCCTCCACCTGGATGTCGATGGGGGCCGGGATGCCGAAGTTGAGCACCTGGCTCACCAGGTCCGCGGGCTGGAAATAGAACACGCAGTCCGGGAACCTGCGCCGCAGCTCGCCGCGCAGGATGCGCATGCAGGCCGCCGTGGGCCGGTGGCCGCGCTGGAGGGTGATGTACATTTCCGCGTCCTGGCTGGTGACGTTGTCGGTGGGGATGTAGGCCAGGTTGGGACCCGACGGCACCCCCAGGTTGGTGTTGATGGAGGACAGTTCCCGGGCCGGCACCAGCTCCCGCACCGCCCGCTCCACCTCCGCCACCCGCCGCTCCGTCTCCTCCAGGCGCAGGCCGCCGTGGGCGCGCACGTGGAGCTTCATGATGCCGGCGTCCACCGGCGGGAAGAAGTCCCGGCCGATGACCAGCAGCAGCCCGGTGCTGCCGGCGAACAGCACCGCCGACAGGGCCAGGGTGAAGCGCCGGTGGTGCAGGACCTGGTCCAGGACCTTCCCGTAGGCGCCCTGCAGGGCCCCGAACCAGCGCTCCCGCCAGGCGTTGAACCGCCCGGTCCAGGAGGCCTCGGCGGGCTCCCCGTGCTCCAGCAGGCGGCGGGCCAGGGTGGGCACCAGGGTCCGGGACAGGAAATAGGACGCCAGCATGGAGTACACCACCGCCATGGCCAGGGGCGTGAACAGGAACCGGGCCGGGCCCTCCAGGAGCACCACCGGGAAGAACACGATGCAGATGGACAGGGTGGCCACGATGGCGGGCACGGCGATCTGGCGCGCGCCGTCCAGGATGGCCACCGTCAAGGGCTTGCCCATGGCCTTGTTGCGGTTGATGTTCTCGACCTCCACCGTGGCGTCGTCCACCAGCATGCCGATGGCCAGGCTGAGGCCGCCCAGAGTCATGAGGTTGAGGGTCTGGCCGGACACCTTCAGGCCGATGATGCCGAACAGGATCGCCAGGGGGATGCTGGTGCAGACCAGGATCATGGAGCGCCAGGAGCCGATGAACATGAAGATCATCAGGGACACCAGCACCGACGCCACCACCGCCTCCCGCCCCACCGAGCGGATGGCGTCCCGCACGAAGGCGCTCTGGTCCACGTCGAACTTCAGCTCCAGGCCCTCGGGGGCCGCCGCCTGGATGGCGGGCAGGGCCTCCTTGGCGGCGTCCACCACCGCCAGGGTGGAGGCGTCGGATTTCTTCAGGATGGCCATGTACACCGCCCGCCGGCCGTTGATCCGCACAATGTTGGTCTGGTCCGCGAAACCGTCGTACACGTCCGCCACGTCCCCCAGGTAGACCGGGGCCCCGTTCACCACCTTCACCGGCATCTGCCGCAGCTTGTCCACCTGGTCCGGGCTGGAGTTGGTGAGCACCGGCAGCTCTCGGGTGTCCATGCGCGCCAGGCCGGCGGGGGTGATGACGTTCTGGCTGGAGACGGCGTTGAGCACGTCCGCCGGGCTCAGCCCCAGGGCGTCCAGCTTGGCCGGGTCCAGGTCGACGGCGATCATCCGGGAGCGCCCCCCGTACGGCGCCGGGGTGGCCAGCCCCGGGATGGTGAACAGCTTGAGCCGGATGAAGTTGGTGGCGTGGTCGAAGACCTGCTGCTCGGTGAGGGTCTCGCTGCGGGCCGTGAGCTCCACCACCGGGACATTGCTGGCGTTGAAGGGCACGATGATCGGCGCGGTGATCCCGGGCGGCATCCAGCGCAGGATGGTGCCGCAGGTGGCCGAGATCTGGGCGATGCTGGCACCGATGTCCAGGCCCGGCTGGAAGTAGATGCGCAGCAGGCCGACGCCCTGGATGCTCTGGGATTCAAGGCGCTGGATGCCGTTGACGTTGCTGGAGATGGCCCGCTCGCACTGGGTCACCACCCGGCGCTCCATCTCCTCCGGGGCCAGGCCGTTGTACTGCCAGATCACCGCCACCACCGGGATGTCGATCTGGGGGAAGATGTCCACCGCCATGCGCCGGATGGACAGGAAACCCAGGAGCATCACCAGGAAGCACATGACCGCCACGGTGTACGGGCGTCGGAGGGCGAGGCGGACGATCCACATGGGCTGCCTTGGGTGGAGTTAAAGGGGGAACAGAACTCATCTTACGCCCGATCTCCGGGTCGGGGCCGGCCCCCCGGGCCCTGCCTTCCCGGGCGGATCGGGACTTTGATCACCTGCGCGCGGCGCCGGGTGGATAAAATAAGTCCACCCTTCCTCCCAGGACCCCTCCATGGACGATTTCCCAGGCACGCCCCCAACGCCGGTGGGCGTAGACCTGCTGGACCGCCAGCATCAGCGGGTGTACGCCCTGCTCGCGGAGACCATGCGCGCCCTGGAGCTGGATCCGGACGATCCGGGGGCCGAGGACCGCTTCAAGGAGGTCTTTCTCGCCAACGTGGTGCACTTCAAGGCCGAAGAGGATTACCTGGAGGGCCGGGGCTTTCCGGACCTGATCCCGCACCGGTTCGAGCACGAGCTGCTCCTGGACTGGTTCCGGGAAGCCCTGGCGCGTCGTTGCGGCCCCCACGCCCAGCCTCTGGCGGCGGTGGTGCGGGAGGCGGCGGACCTGATCCGGGGCCACCGCGAGACCGTGGACCGGGCCTACGTCGAGTGGCTGGAAGCCCAGGGGCGTTCGATCCAGCCTCCGCCCAGCACCTCGTCCCCGTCGTAGAACACCACCGCCTGGCCGGGGGCGACCGCCCGCTGGGGCTCCTGGAAGGCCACCGCCACCCGCCCGGGCTCCAGGGGCCGCACCAGGGCCGGGGCCTCCGTCCCCCGGGAACGGATCCGGGCGCGGCAGGCCAGGGGCCGGGCCGGAGCCCCCAGGCACCAGGACACGGCTCCGGCGGCGAGCTCCCGGGCCAGGAGGTCCGGCTCGCCGCCCACCCAGACCGTGTTGGTGTCCGGGTCCACCCGCACCACGAACAGGGGCGTGCCGTAGGCCACCCCGATGCCCTTGCGCTGGCCCACGGTGAACCGCCAGTAGCCCTCGTGGCGGCCCAGCACCCGCCCATCAAGGTGGCGGATGGGGCCGCCGGAGCCCAAGTCCGGCGCGCGTCCGGTGGCTTCGATGAAGCTGTCGTAGCGCCCGGGGACGAAGCAGATCTCCTGGCTCTCGGCCTTGTCCGCCAGGTGCAGGCCCAGGTCCCGGGCCACCTGGCGCACCTCCGGCTTGGCCAGCGCCGCCAGGGGGAACAGGGTCCGGGCCAGGGTCTCCTGGGTGTGGGTGAACAGGAAGTAGGTCTGGTCCTTGGCCGGGTCCGAGGCCTTGCGCAGGTGGTAGCCGGCGCCGTCCCGGGTGATGCGGGCGTAGTGGCCGGTGGCCACGAAGCGCGCCCCCAGGTCCCCGGCCGCCTCCAGCAGGGACCGGAACTTGAGGAACTGGTTGCAGCGGATGCAGGGGCTGGGCGTCTCGCCCCGCAGGTAGCCGGCCACGAAGGGCTCGATCACCGTGTCCCGGAACGGCGCCTCCAGGTCCATGACGTAGTGGGGGAATCCGCTCTGGAAGGCCACCCGGCGCGCGTCCTGGAAATCGTCCAGGGTGCAGCACCGGCCCTCCGCCTCGGCGGCGCTCCCGCCCTGTGCCTTGTCGAACAGCTGCATGGAGACGCCCACCACGTCGTAGCCGCCCGCGTGGAGCAGGGCGGCCATCACCGAGCTGTCGATGCCCCCGGACATGGCCGCCAGCACCCGGTCCCCCTCCTTCAGGCCCGGATGGGCCCGGATGCAGTTGAGCGCGTGTTCCACCAGCAGGGTCGCCCCGGCCATGGGACCTCCTTTCCGGGTCCATTGTACGGTTCCCCCGGCTCCGGCCAGGGTCGAGCTGATCCATAATGGCGTCATGGAATCCCCAACCTCCTCGAAGATCATTTCCTGGTGGGACTTGGCCGCCCTGCTCGGGTTCCTGGCCCTGGCCGCGTTCTACCAGCAGATCCTGCCCTTGCTGCCGGACCCGGTGCCCACCCACTTCAACGCCCTGGGCCACGCCAACGGCTGGACGCCCAAGGCCCGCCTGGCCCTGGTGGTGTTCCTGCCGCCGCTGGGGCTGTGGGGCGTCCTGTTCCTGGTGGGGGCGGTGACCGCCCTGGTGCCCAGGAGCGCCGGGGCGGTGCCCATCCATGCCTTGCGGGGACTGGCGGGCCTGGGCATGTGCGGGGTCATGGGCGGCTGCCTGCTGGTGCCCAGGTACGGCCTGACCGCCCTGTTCGGGGGCCTGCTGGCGTTCGCCTTCTGCCTGGTGGTGGGCATCGTGTTCCTGGTGCGGGACACCTGGCTGGCCCTCAGGCGGACGGCGAATCCGGAACATTACCGGTGCGGGGTCTTCTACGTGAACCGCCAGGATCCGCGGCTGTGGGTGGAGAAGCGGGTCGGGATCGGCTGGACCCTCAACTTCGCCCATCCCGCCGCCGGGTGGATGTGCCTGCTGATGGCGGCGGGGGCGGTGGCCCTGGTGGTGGCGGTCCGGACGCTCGTACGGCTCTGAAGGCCTGGACTCCGTCACATGCGGCGCCGGCTCCCACTCTAAGGGGCACGGAGGCACATCATGCGCTGGTTCCACCGCTCATCCGCCCGGTTCTCCCCGTTCCTGGGCCTGCTCCTGCCCCTGGCGGCGGGCCTGGGCCTGGAAGCATCCTCTCCCGCCGGCGCCCTGCCGCCGGCCCTGCTTCAGGCCGGCGGCCAGGCCACGGCGCTGGATCCGGCCCTGGTGACCGCCGACAATACCCTGGGCTTCGCCCTGGCGGCCCAGGCGGCCGGGAGGGCGCCCGAATCCAACCTGCTCCTGTCGCCCCTGAGCCTGTCCCTCTGCCTGGATCTGGCCTACGCCGGCTCCGCCGGGGCCACCCGCCGGGCCATGGGCGCCGCCCTGGGCCTGGGGCCGGTGGCCGACCCGGACCAGGCCAACGCGGTGCTTCGCGCCAACCTGAAGACCGGCGACCCGGGGGCCAGGCTCACCCTCGCCAACGCCCTGTGGGCCCGACCCGGCATTCCCCTGCCGTCCTTCCTGGACCTGAACCGCACCTGCTACGGCGCCTACGTGGGGGATCTGGACGGCGGTCCGGCGGCGGTGAACGCCTGGGTGGCCCGCCAGACCCAGGGGCTGATCCCGGAACTGGTGCCGGCCGACAGCGCCCTGGCCGACTGCGACCTGCTCCTGGTGAACACGCTGTGCTTCCAGGGCGCCTGGACCTTCCCCTTCGATCCGGCCGTTACGGCTCCCGGAACCTTCACCCGTCCCGACGGAAGCCGGGTGACCCGGCCGTTCATGAACAATACCCGGATCATGGAGTATGCGGAGAACCTCCGACTCCAGGCCGTGCGCCTGGGGTTCGGACGGGACCAGCGGTTCACCCTGCTCCTGGTGCTCCCGGCGCCGGGGTTGCGGATCCAGGACCTGGACCTGGACGCGGAGCGCTTCCAGGCGCTGCTCCAGGGCATGGGCCTGCGCCAGGTGGCCCTGGCCCTGCCCAGGTTCGGGTTCGCCTGCGCCGTCCCCTTGCGGGATGCCCTCGCCGGCCTGGGCATGGGCATCGCGTTCGATCCGTCCCGGGCGGACTTCTCGGCCATGGCCACGCGCCCCGAGGTGATGCTCCGGGTGCTGCACCGCACCCGCATCCAGGTGGACGAGAAAGGCCTCCTGGCGGCGGCGGGATCGGGCGTGGAAATGGCCCCCACCTCCGTGGGGGAGCCTCCGGTACCGTTGACCCTGGACCGGCCGTTCGCGTTCGCCCTGGTGGACGGCCGGACCGGGACGGTGGCCTTCCTGGGCCAGGTGACGGACCCTACTTGAGCTTGGCGAAACGAGGCCTGCGCTTGTCCAGGAAGGCCCGCTTGCCTTCCCGGTAGTCCTCGCTCTGGTAGACCATGCGCCGCAGGCCCTGGATGCGCTCCTGGGTCTCGGGGCTCATGGGGAACGAGTTGCCCAGCACCCGCAGTTGCTCCTTCAGCACCCGCAGGGCCAGGGGCGAGTTCTCGATGATGCGCGAGACCAGGTTGAAGGTGAACCGCTCCAGGTCCTCCGCCGGCACCAGGTGGTTCAGGATGCCCAGTTCCTTGGCCCGCTCCGCGGCGATGGGCTGGGCGGTGAAGAACAGCTCCTTGACGATGTGCATGGGCATGACGCCGATGAAGCGCATGAGGCCGGTGGTGGTGTAGGGCACCCCCAGCTTGGCCGGGGTGATGGCGAAGGTGGCGGCCGGGGTTCCGATGGCCAGGTCGCAGGTCACCGCCAGGTCGCAGCCGCCTCCCCACACGCTGCCTTCGATCATGGCGATCACCGGCACCGGGCAGTTCTGCACCGCCCGCAGGGCCGTCGCCAGATCGTCGTTGTAGCCCAGGGGGTCGATGCCCGGGTCGGGCAGTTCCCGGATGTCGAACCCGGCGCTCCAGACCTTGCTGCCTCTGGCGGCGCGGATGATGATCGCCCGGGCCCCCTGCTCGACGAGGCTCTGGATGGACCGCTCGATGCCCGCCAGCATGGCCTCGGACAGGCAGTTCCGGCGCTCCTGGTTGTTGAGGGTGATGGTGCCGATCTCGCCTTGGAGCAGGGTCAGGACGTGTTCCATGGGGTCTCCGGACGGAAGTTTTGATCCCATAGTTTACCGGGCCGCAGGACCGGATCCGGCGGTTTTTCCCACCGCCGGAGCTGAGCGGGAGTAGACTTCTGGCCATGCATTCCGTCCGGCTCATGCTCCTCCCCGCGCTGCTGGCCGCGCTTCCGGCGGCCGCGGGTCAGCCGCCGGGCCGGGTGGGCACCCAGGAGGCCACCATGCAGATCACGTCACCCGACATCGCACCCGGAGCGGCCATTCCCCGCACCTTCACGGCGGACGGCGCCGACATCTCCCCCGCCCTGGCCTGGCAGGGCGCCCCCCAGGGCACCCGGGCCTTCGCCCTGGTCATGGACGACCCGGACGCCCCGGTGGGGTTGTGGGTGCACTGGGTGGTGTACGACCTGCCCGGCAACCTCGCCGGCCTGTCCCAGAACCAGCCCCGCACCGCCACCCTGGGCAACGGCGCCCGGCAGGGGAAGAACTCCTGGTCGCGCCTGGGCTGGAACGGGCCCTCGCCGCCCCCGGGCAAGCCCCACCGGTACTTCTTCAAGCTGTATGCCCTGGACAGCCCCCTGGGGCTGGACTCCGGGGCCACCGCCCAGAAGGTGGAAGCGGCCATGAAGGGCAAGGTGCTGGCGGAGGCCAGCCTCATGGGGACCTACGGGCGGTGAGGCTGCCCGCCCGGGAGTTCGAGGCGCTGGTGGCCGAGGCCCTGGACCTCATCCCCCAGGAATTCCGCCCCTACCTGGAGAACGTGGCCATCCTGGTGGAGGCCGAGCCCAGCGACGACCTGCTGGACGACCTGGGAGTGCCCTGGGGGGAGACCCTGTACGGCCTCTATTCCGGCCCCTCCCTGCCCGAGCGGGGCTCCGACCAGTCCGGCCTGCCGGCGCGCATCACCCTGTTCCGCCACCCCCACCTGCGGGCCGCCTGGGGCCTGGAGGACCTGCGCCGGGAAGTGGCCCGCACCATCATCCACGAAGTGGCCCACCACTTCGGCATCGGCGAAGACCGTCTGGCGGAGTTGGGCTGGGACTAGACGTCCGCCTCGGCCCATCGCTGGGGCTCTGATCAGGTCTGGCGATTCCAGTTTTTTCGCCGCCGTCACCAGGCAGCAAGTGTCGGCACGAATGACCACCACGGTTTCACGCGATCGGGCCGGCCGGGACGGCTGAGCCGATTCGATCGGCCCGCCTCAGCCCGGGTGGGAGATGTACTTGTCGACAAGGTAGCCCGCCAGGAGCAGCAGGACCGAACAGGCGCGCTTGAGGTTGGTCACCACCCGGGTGTTGCTGGACAACCAGGTGAACCACCTCACCGGCAGCAGGATCGTGATGACTGCCAGGATGTCCAGGGCGATGGAGAGGATGACGCTGCCTTTCATGAGTACGGTTCCCTTCGGATGTAACAGCATACCTTGCCGGTTGGCCTGGACATGCGCCCGAAGGCCACGACTGGCCGCGCTTTCCCCCAGGTCACGGGCTCAGGATTGATAGTATTTAGTAAAACTATTGAAAAATATGATTTATACCAGTAAAAAACATTCTTGATAAGTTTTGTCGGAAACCCTATCTTGGGGTTCCATGAGGTAAACCCTATGCCCAGACCCAACCGTGTCGAACACGCCTACGAACTCATCGGCTACACCCCCGTGGTGCGCCTCAACCGGATCGTGCCCGAGGGCGCGGCCGCGGTCTACGTGAAGCTGGAAAGCGCCAACCCCGGCGGCAGCGTCAAGGACCGCATCGCCCTGAGCATCATCGAGGACGGGGAGGCCACCGGGGCCCTGAAACCCGGCCAGGTGATCCTGGAGGCCACCAGCGGCAACACCGGCATCGGCCTGGCCTTCGTGGCGGCCGCCAAGGGCTATGCCATCACCCTGGTGATGCCCGACACCATGACCCTGGAGCGGCGCTCGCTGCTCAAGGCCTATGGCGCCGAACTGATCCTGACTCCCGGCAGCGGCGGCATGAAGGGGGCGGTGGAGAAGGCCGAGGAACTGGCCCGGACCGAGCCGGGCAAGTACTTCCTGGCCAGGCAGTTCGACAACCCCGCCAACCCGGCGGTGCACCGGCGCACCACCGCCCTGGAGGTGCTGGAGCAGGTGCCGGAACTGGACGCTTTCGTGGCGGGGATCGGCACCGGGGGCACCGTCACCGGCGTGGGCGAGGTGCTGGCCCGCAAGAAGCCCGGCGTCCTGGTGGTGGCGGTGGAGCCCGAGACCTCACCCCTGCTCACCAAGGGCACCGCCGGTCCCAACAAGATCCAGGGCATCGGCGCCAACTTCGTGCCTTCCATCCTCAACCGGGAAGCGTACAACCGGGTCGAGGACGTGTCGTACGAGGACGCCATCAGCGTGGCCCGCCTCCTGACCCGCAAGGAGGGACTGTTCTCGGGCATCTCCACCGGCGCCATCGTCCACGCGGCCCTGAAGGTGGCGGCGGAGCTGGGCAAGGGCAAGACGGTGGTGGCGGTGCTGTGCGACACGGGCGAGCGCTACCTGAGCCACCCCCTGTACGCCGAGATCGACGCTCCGGGGCTGTAACCGTTCTGGCCATGCCCTCGCCGGGAGCGGCCGGGACCGCTTCCGGCGGGGGTCAGATGGCGTAGTCCTGGGGCGGACGGGCCTCCAGGGTCCGCTGGCGCTCCAGGAGCGTGGCCAGGGAGAGGCTCCGGTAGGCGCAGCTGAGCGCATCGCTGCCCTCGGCCCACAGGTCCTGGAGCACGCAGGACCCAGGCTGGCCGCAGCAGCCGGACCCCCCGGGGCACTCGGCCAGGCGCAGGGGACCCTCCAGGGCTTCCAGGACCGCCAGCACCGGAATGTGCTCCGGCGGGCGCGCCAGCATGTAGCCGCCTTTGGCGCCCCGCACGCCCAGGACAATGCCGGCCTTGCGCAGGGGCACCATCAACTGCTCCAGGTAGGTGCCGGGCAGCTTCTCCTGTACCGCGATGTCCTTGAGGTAGATGGAGCCCTTGCCATGGTGCCGGGCCAGGGCCAGCACGGCCCGCATGCCGTAGAGGGCCCGGGAGGACAGCCTCATGCGGCCGGCCCCGCGGGCCCGGGGGGGCGGGGCGGGGAAACCCAGGGCATCCCCGCCGCCGGCTGGAGCCGGGCTGGCTGCGCGTGAGTTGACATGGACACGGTTGGTTCCCAGAATCCGCCCCCAGGGGCGGTGGTAATCTCTGAATATAAGTAAAAAATATTTAACAGCAAATTGGCCTACCATCTCCCTGGATTCTTCAAAGGAAGTGGAACACCCGCGCCGGCAGGTTGGTCGAATAATACATAGATTAGAGTGTCCTGATGTCCAGCACGAACCGGTAGCGCACGTCGCCCCGGAGCATCCTCTCGTAGGCCTGGTTGATGTCCTGCACCGGAATCAGCTCGATGTCGGCGGCGAGGTGGTGTCCGGCGCAGAAATCCAGCATCTCCTGGGTCTCCTGGATGCCGCCGATGAGGGAGCCGCTCAGGGTCCTGCGGCCGTTGATCAGGGCCAGGGCGCCCACCGGGGCGGGCACGGGGGGGACCCCCAGCAGGACCATGGCGCCGTCCCGGCGCACCAGGCCCAGGTACGGGTCATAGGGGTGGGGCGCGGAAACGGTGTCCAGGATCAGGTCGAAGCGCCCGGCCAGGCGCCTGAAGGTGGCCGGATCCGAGGTCAGGCCGAAACCGGCCGCCCCCAGACGCCTGGCGTCGGCCTCCTTGGCGGCGGAGGTGCTGAGCAGGGTCACCTCCGCGCCCATGGCCGCGGCCAGCTTCACGGCCATGTGGCCCAGGCCGCCCAGGCCCACCACGCCCACCTGGCGTCCCGCGCCGGCGTGCCAGCGGCGCAGGGGGGAATAGGTGGTGATCCCGGCGCACAGCAGGGGCGCGGCGCTGGCCGGGTCCAGGCGGGGCGGGATGCGCAGCACGAAGGCCTGGTCCACCACGATGCGGGAGGCGTAGCCGCCGTAGGTGCGGGTGACCCGGTCCATCTCCGTGCTGTTGTAGGTCCAGGCGGCCCCCTTCGCGCAGAACTGCTCCTGGTGCTCGGCACACTCGGGGCAGGTGCGGCAGGAATCGACCATGCACCCAACTCCGGCCAGGTCCCCGGGCATGAAGGCCTTCACCCGCCCGCCCACCTGGGCCACCCGCCCGATGATCTCGTGCCCGGGAACCATGGGGAACGCGGCCTGGCCCCATTCGTCCCGCACCTGGTGCAGGTCCGAGTGGCACACGCCGCAGAAGGCGATGTCGAGGAGGACGTCTTCGGGGCCCACGTCCCGGCGGTCGATCTCGTGCGGTCCCAGGGGCTGGGCGGCGGCGGGCGCGGCGTAGGCTTTGGTGTGGATCATGGGGTGCTCCGGCGGGTTTTTTCCCGGTCTGAGCAAGGTTACACTGAGCTCGCGCCGCACCGTTCGAGCGCTTGCCTGGCCCCATCCACGCTTTCCGGAGCGGGGGGGGCCAGGGCGGCGAGGGGGTAGTCCAGGCCCAGTGCACGGTACTTCCCCGCGCCCAGGGCATGGTAGGGCATCACCTGGATGGGCGGTCCGCCCAGGTGGGCGGCGAAGCCGGCGGTGGCCGCCAGGTTCCGGGGATCGTCGTTGTACCCCGGGATCAAGGGCAGGCGCAGGACCAGCGGGATCCCCCCGGCCGCCAGGCGCGCGGCGTTGTCCAGGATCAACGGGTTGGGCACGCCGGTGAGCCGCTGGTGCTCGGCGCTGTCCATGTGCTTCAGGTCCAGGTACACCAGGTCCATGAGGCCGAGGGCGGCGGCGTTGGGCTCCCACGGGAAGTGCCCGCAGGTCTCCAGGGCCAGGTGGATGCCCTCGGCGCGCAGGCGCCGGGCCAAGTGCTCCAGCAGGCCCGGCTGGGTGGTGGGTTCCCCCCCGGAGAAGGTGACTCCGCCCCCGGAGCGGCGGTAGAACACCCGGTCCCGGACCGCCACCGCCAGGATCTCGTCGGCGGCCATGCGCCGCCCGCGCAGAGGATGGTCCGGGTCCCCGCCGTCCAGGACCGGGGCCGGGCACCAGGCCTCGGGGTTGCAGCACCACAGGCAGCGCAGGGGGCAGCCCTGGAAGAAGATGGTGCTGCGGATGCCCGGACCGTCGTCGGTGCACCAGCGCTGGATCTCGAAGACGAGGCCGGACGGGGAAGGACTCACAGGCGCTCGTACCCGGTGCGGGCGATGATGGCGTCCTGCACCTCCCGGGACAAGGTCACGAACCGGGCGCTGTAGCCCGCCACCCGCACCAGCAGGTCCTGGTGCGCCTCCGGGTGCTCCTGGGCGGCGCGCAGGGTCGCCGGGGAGATGACGTTGAACTGCACGTGGAACGCCCCCAGCTCGAAGTAGCCCCGGATCAGGGCCGCCAGGTTGGCCAGGTCCCGGTCGGTGCGCAGGGCGTCAGGGCTGAACTTGAGGTTGAGCAGGGTGCCCCCCGAGTGGTCCTCGTGATTGATGCGCGCCGCGGACTTCATGAGCGCGGTGGGGCTGGTGCAGTCGGTGCCGGCGTGGGCGGAGCACCCTTCCGTGAGGGGGGTGCGGGCCCGGCGGCCGTCGGGCGTGGCGCCCACCACCGCCCCGGCCGGCAGGTAGTTGGAGATGCCCATGAAGGCGCTGTTGAAGCAGCAGCCGAACCAGTCCTTGCGGCTGCGCACCGCGCGCCGGTAGCGGTCGGCGATCTCCGCCGCCAGCCGGTCCACCCGCTCCAGGTCGTTGCCGTACTTGGGGCAGGCCAGGGCCTCCCGGCGCAGGGCTTCGAATCCCTCCCAGTCCCGGTCCAGGGCGTCGCACAAGGTGGCCAGGTCCGCGGTCCGGCGCTCGAACACCAGGGTCCGCACCGCCTCCAGGGCGTTGGCGGCGTCCGCCAGGCCGATGCCGGTGAGCACGGCGCCCACGTTGATGCCGGCGCCGCCCCGGGACAGGTCCCGGCCCCGCTCCATGCAGCCTTCCACCAGCACCGACAGGAACGGGCGGGGGGCCTGCTCGGCGTGCACCTGCTGGGCCACCACGGTGGCGTAGCTGGCCTGCTGGACCAGGTACGCCACCTGGGCGAAGAAGGCGTCCCGCACCTGCTCGAAGCTGGTGTACCGGCGCGGATCGCCGGTGGCCAGGCCCAGGCGCGCGCCGGTGAGGCGGCAGCGGCCATCGTTCAGGGCGAATTCCAGGGCCGAGCCCAGGTTGATGTTGGCGGCGGCGGTCCACTCCCCCAGCTTGCGGCCGTGGGGCACCACGCAGCCCCCGTTGCTCCAGTCCCGGGCCGCGTCGCCGGGCACCCCGGCGGCCATGAGCATGGCCGTGCCGGTGCGGTCGTTGTGCACGGCCGGGAAGCCCATGCCCTCCCGCGCCAGGCGGCACACGTCCAGCAGGAAGGGTTCCGGCCCGTCGGCGTGGATGCGCACGCTCAGGTTGGGCTGGTGGGTGCGGGCGTGGGAGGCGGCCCGCAGGCACAGGTAGCTCACCGGGTTGGTGGCGTCGGAGCCGTCCGGGCGGCGGCCCCCCAGGGTGAGGTTCTGGAAGGCGCTGTAGCCGGCGAAGAACCTGGCGGTGTTGCTGGAGACCGCCCAGATCCACTCGGAGAGTTTGATCCACAGGCAGTCCAGCAGTTCCTGGGCGGCCTCGGCGGTCAGCGCGCCCCGCTCCAGGTCCGCCAGGTAGTACGGCGCCAGGGCCTGGTCCAGGCGCCCCAGGTTCAGGGCCACCGCATTCTCCGCCAGGATCCGTCCCACCTGGACGAACCAGACCATCTGCACCGCCTCCCGGAAGGACCGGGGCGGGGCGGCAGGCACCTGCCGGCACGTGGCGGCGATCCGGTCCAGCTCCTGCCGGCGCGCCGGGTCCGGTTCGGCCAGGCTCAGGCGCTGGGCCGCCTGGGCGTGCCGCTCCCCCAGGCGGATGATGCCGTCGCAGCAGATGATGGCGGCCTTGTAGAACTCCATCCGCTCCAGGCTGTCGGGCCCGTCCGGCGCCAGGCCGGCCAGGCGCTCCCGGGCCTCCGCCCTGATCCCCTCGAACCCCTTGGCGAAGACGATGTCCTGGAAATCCGGGGTGTGCTCGCCCACGTAGGCCCGCCATTTGGAATCGTTGTCCACCACCCCCGTGTCCACGGTGACCCGGGCGGTCTCCTCGGGCAGGCGGGCCAGGTACGCCTCTTCCAGGGAGCGGCCCCGCCAGAAGGGGAAGATTTCCTCCCGCAGGCGGCGTTTCTGCTCGGGCGTGACCTGGTACGGGTCCTGGTCCCGGGTTTCGAACTGGTCCAGTTCCTCCTCGATCCACTTCCAGGACAGCTCCGGGTCCACCGACCCGGAACGCCGGGCGGCGCCCGGATTTCCCACGATCAGCTCATCAGGGAAGATGGACACCGGGATCCCGGCGCAGGTGGCCAGGAACCCGTGGGCGCTGCGCACCGGCGCGCTCTCGGCGATGTGCTCCCGGCAGGCCCGGGTGTACAGGGCGGCCCGCTCGATGCACAGGCAGGGGGGGGCCTGGTTGAAGGCTTCCTTGAGGCGCCGGATCCGGGCCGTGGGTTCGGCAGGCGTGGGGATGGGGCAGGGCTCCACCTGGTTCATCTGTGACCCTCCAAGGCCGGCTGGCAGGAATGGACAACCTTTGCCTTTCAAACTAAGACCGTTCCGGAAAGGCCCGGCAAACACTTTCACACATTTTCGGCGCACAGTTGGTTAGAATGAACAAAGTGTTTGCCCTTCATGGAACCCACCTCCGGATCCTGCGCTCTTGTCCGTGACCTGCGCCGGCAGATGGAAACCGGGCAATTGCGCCCCGGCAGCCGCCTGGGGTCCCTGCGCCGCACCGCCCAGCGCCTGGGCCTGACCCCGCACGCGGTGCTGGTGGCCTACCGGGAGCTGGCGCAGGCCGGCCTGGTGGAAGCCCGGCACGGGTCCGGCTTCTACGTGGTCCCGGGCGGGGGGCCCCCGGCCACCGCCCCGGCGGCCAACCTGGACCGCCTACTGGACACGGCGCTGCTGATCCGGGGCTTCGTGGAGCCCAGCGCCCTGCTCAAGTGCGGCAGCGGCATCCTGCCCCGGGAATGGCTGGCGGGGATCGGCCTGGGCCGGCAGGTGCGGGCGGTGGCCGGGCAGCAGGGCGCCAGCTTGCACGACTACGGTCCCACTTTGGGCTACAGGCCCCTGCGGGAAGCCCTGGAGCGGCGCCTGGAGCGGCGCCGCATGGCCTGCCCCCCGGACCGGATCCTGCTCACCGCCGGTATCACCCAGGGCCTGGAGCTGGTGGTCCGGGGCTTCTGCGGTCCGGGGGACACGGTGCTGGTGGAGCGCCCCGGTTACTACAACCTGTTCGGCCTGCTGCAGGTGTCCGGCCTGCGCCTGGTGCCGGTGGAACGCACCCCCCAGGGGCCGGACCTGGACGCCCTGGAGGGGCTGCTGGACGCCGGGGAGGCGCCCAAGGTGTTCTTCATGCAGACCTTGCTCCACAACCCCAGCGGGCTGGACCTGGGGCCGGCGGCGGCCCATCGCCTGCTGCTCCTGGCGGAGCGGCACAACTTCCTCATCGTGGAGAATGACGCCTACGGCGACTTGGCCGAGGACGGGGACCTGCGCCTGGCGGCCCTGGACGGCTGGCGCCGGGTCATCTATCTGTCCGGTTTCACCAAGACCCTGTCGGCCGGGCTGCGGGTGGGCTTCGCGGCCGCCGCCGCTCCGGTGATCGAGACCCTGGCGCGGGCCAAGCTGCTCACCAGCATCGCCACCTCGGAGTTCGTGGAGCGGGTGATCCACCGGGTGGTGGCGGATGGGGGCTACGACCGCTTCGTGGCCGGTCTGCGCACCCGGCTGGCCCAGGCCCAGGCCCAGTGGCAGGAGGACCTGGACCAGGCCGGCTGGGCGACCCTTCCCGGGACCCGGCGGGGCCTGTTCGCCTGGGCCCGCCACCCCCGATGGAGGGATTCGGTGGCTCTGGCCCGGTCCGCCGCCGCCGCGGGTTTCTGGCTGGCGCCGGGCAGCGCCTTCGACCCGGACCACGCTCCCAGCCCCTGGATCCGCTTCAACGTGGCCTACCGCTCGCCGGCCTTGACCGCCTGGCTCAGGGGGGCGGGGCGATAGACCGGGGAAAGCGTTCCGATCCGCTCCTGGTCCCATGGCTGCGCGCGAGACCCGGCTGGCAGGCATTTAAACAGAATCCGGGGGCTTCCCCGGGAGGGCAGTTCGGCCCACCTTTGGCGGTGCCCCGATGCCTCGGTCCGGGCGGCCAGGCAGGGGCAAGGGGCGTCCAGACGTACAAGGTGAATCCTATAAATAATAATTAATAATGATGCTGAGTTCATCAACGGTAAAAACGTTAAAGGCAAAGGGGAATAAGTTTAACGGGCGCGCTCGGGAGAACACATTAATATTACTACAAAGGTCGGTTTTTCCGATTCTTGAAAACAGAAGGAGCAGGCCACGGGGCCGACGAACAACACGGGGGGTGCAATGACCGTCTTCGACCGCTACTTGAACCGCTATTCGACCGCGCGGGAAGAGGAGATGACCGTCCAGGAGTACCTGGAGCTTTGCAAAAAGGATTCATCAGCCTATGCCAGCGTGGCCGAGCGGATGCTTGCGGCGATCGGAGAGCCGACGGTGGTGGATACCCACCTGACGGACCGCAATTCCCGCATCTTCGCCAACAAGATGATCCGGATCTATCCTGCCTTCAAGGGTTTCTACGGAATGGAGGAGGTGATCGAGAGCATCGTCGCCTATTTCCGCCACGCCGCCCAGGGACTGGAGGAGAAGAAGCAGATCCTCTACCTGCTGGGGCCGGTGGGGGGCGGCAAGTCCTCCCTGGCGGAAATGCTCAAGCACCTGATGCAGAAGGTGCCTTTCTACGCCATCAAGGGGTCGCCGGTGAACGAGTCGCCCCTGGGGCTGTTCAACCCGGTGGAGGACGGCCGGATCCTCGAGGACGACTACGGCATCCCCCGCCGCTACCTGAACACCATCATGAGCCCCTGGGCGGTCAAGCGCCTGCACGAGTACGGCGGGCGACATCACCAAGTTCAGGGTGGTCAAGCTGCTACCCCTCCATCCTGGCCCAGATCGGCCATCGCCAAGACCGAGCCGGGGGACGAGAACAACCAGGACATCTCCTCCCTGGTGGGCAAGATCGACATCCGCAAGCTGGAGACCTATTCCCAGAACGATCCGGACGCCTACTCGCTACTCGGGCGGCCTGTGCCTGGCCAACCGGGGCATGCTGGAGTTCGTGGAGATGTTCAAGGCGCCCATCAAGGTGCTGCACCCCCTGCTGACCGCCACCCAGGAAGGCAACTACAAGGGCACGGAGGGATTCGGCGCCATCCCGTTCGACGGGCTGATCCTGGCCCACTCCAACGAGGCGGAGTGGCAGACCTTCAAGAACAACCGCAACAACGAGGCGTTCCTGGACCGCATCTACATCGTCAAGGTGCCGTACTGCCTGCGGGTGTCGGACGAGGTGCAGATCTACCAGAAGCTGCTGGACAACTCCTCGCCTCGCCGCAGGCCCCCTGCGCCCCGGACACCCTGAAGATGCTGGCCCAGTTCTCGGTCCTGTCGCGCCTGAAGGAGCCGGAGAACTCCAGCATCTACTCGAAGATGCGCATCTACGACGGCGAGAACCTCAAGGACACCGACCCCAAGGCCAAGAGCTACCAGGAATACCGGGACTACGCCGGGGTGGACGAGGGCATGACCGGGCTCTCCACCCGCTTCGCCTTCAAGATCCTCTCCAAGGTGTTCAATTACGACCACCGGGAGGTGGCGGCCAACCCGGTGCACCTGATGTACGTCCTGGAGCAGCAGATCGAGCAGGAGCAGTTCCCGCCGGCGACGGAGGAGCAGTACCGCCGCTACCTCAAGGAATACCTGTCCCCCCGCTACGCCGAGTTCATCGGCAAGGAGATCCAGACCGCCTACCTGGAGAGCTACTCGGAATACGGCCAGAACATCTTCGACCGCTACGTGACCTACGCGGACTTCTGGATCCAGGACCAGGAGTTCCGCGACCCCAACACCGGCGAGATGCTCGACCGGGCGGCCCTCAACGACGAGCTGGAGAAGATCGAGAAGCCCGCGGGCATCTCCAACCCCAAGGATTTCCGCAACGAGGTGGTCAACTTCGTGCTGCGGGCCCGGGCCAAGCAACGAGGGCAAGAACCCCTCCTGGACCTCGCTACGAGAAGCTGCGGGCGGTGATCGAGAAGAAGATGTTCTCCAACACCGAGGAGCTGCTGCCGGTGATCTCCTTCAACACCAAGGCCAGCACCGAGGACCAGAAGAAGCACCAGGACTTCGTGGACCGCATGATCGCCAAGGGCTACACCGAGAAGCAGGTGCGCCTGCTGTGCGACTGGTATCTGCGGGTGCGCAAGTCGTCCTGAGGGCCGCGGAGGGGAAACGTCCATGATCCGGATCGTCGACCGGAGATTCGACAGCAAGAACAAGAGTTCCGTCAACCGCACCCGATTCATCCGACGCTTCAAGGGCCAGATCAGGAAGGCCGTCTCGGACGCCATCGACCGGAGCGGCATCCAGGACGTGGCCGAGGGCAAGCGCATCGGCATCCCCGCCCGGGACATCGCCGAACCCCAGTTCAGCCACCGGCAAGGGGGGGATCCGGGAGCAGGTGCTCCCGGGCAACGATCGGTTCATCACGGGTGAAACCTTCGACCGCCCCAGCGGGGAAGGGGGCGGAGGGCGGGGCTCCAAGGCCAGCCCGGACGGCGAGGGCTACGACGACTTCGTGTTCACCCTGACCCGGGAGGAGTTCCTGGACATCTTCTTCGAGGAGCTGGCCCTGCCCAACCTGCTCAAGCAGCACCTGGCCAGCATCACCGAGTTCAAGCGGGTGCGGGCCGGCTACACCCAGACCGGGGTGCCCACCAACATCAACCTGGTGCGCACCATGCGGGGCGCCGCCGGCCGGCGCGTGGCCGTGACCGGGGCGCACGCCGCCCGGATCCGGGTCCTGGAGGCGGAACTGGAGGAGCTGCTGCGCACGGTGGGGGAGGGGGACCCGGACGTCAAGCGCATCCGCCACGAGCTTCACCGCCTGCGCACCCGGGTGGAGGCGGTGCCGTTCATCGACTCCTTCGACCTGCGCTACAACAACCACGTGCGGATCGCCCAGCCCACCACCCAGGCGGTGATGTTCTGCCTGATGGACGTCTCCGGCTCCATGGACGAGCAGAAGAAGAACATCGCCAAGCGCTTCTTCACCCTGCTCTACCTGTTCCTCACCCGCACCTACGAACACATCGATGTGGTTTTCATCCGCCACCACACGGTGGCCGAAGAGGTGGACGAGGAGAACTTCTTCCATTCCCGGGAGACCGGGGGCACCGTGGTGTCCAGCGCCCTGAAGCTCATGCGCAAGGTCATCGATGCCCGCTACAACAGCGGCATGTGGAACATCTACGGCGCCCAGGCGTCCGACGGCGACAACTGGCTGGAAGACTCGGTGCTGTGCTGCGAACTTCTCAACGACAAGATCGTGGACCTGACCCAGTTCTACGCCTACATCGAGATCGCCGAGGACACCCCCCAGAACCTGTGGGAGGAGTACGAAAAGGTCCAGGCGAACCATCCGGGGGTGTTCGCCATGCGCCGGATCCGGGCGGTGAACGAGATCTACCCGGTGTTCCACGAACTGTTCAAGAAACGCGTCTAGGGAGCAACCCATGGCCCGAAAGAAGGCACAGCCCCTGCCGGGCGGTTCGGAGTGGAGCTTCGAGTCCATCGAGGCGTACGACGAGGCCATCGGCAGGATCGCCAGGGACTATCGGGCTGGACTGCTACCCCCACGGCTGGAGGTCATCAGCACCGAGCAGATGATGGACGCCTACGCCTCCATCGGCATGCCGGTCTACTACCACCACTGGTCCTTCGGCAAGCAGTTCCTGGCCACCGAGAGCCGCTACAAGCGCGGGCAGATGGGGCTGGCCTACGAGATCGTGATCAATTCCGATCCCTGCATCGCCTACCTCATGGAGGAGAACACCCTGCCCATGCAGGCGCTGGTCATCGCCCACGCCGCCTACGGGCACAACTCCTTCTTCAAGGGCAACCACCTGTTCCGCCAGTGGACCAGCGCCAACGCCATCATCGACTACCTGGTGTTCGCCCGGAACTACATCGCCGAATGCGAGGAGCGCCACGGCCAGGACGCGGTGGAGCGGCTGCTGGATTCCTGCCACGCCCTCATGAACGTGGGCGTGGACCGCTACAAGCGGGCCCCCAGGCTGTCCCTGGCCAGGGAGCAGGCGCGGCAGCGGGAGCGGGAGGAGTACCTCCAGGCCCAGGTGAACGAGCTGTGGCGGACCCTGCCCCCCCAGCCGGGCAAGGACGGGCAGGTGGACGAGAAGCGGTTCCCCAAGGAGCCGGAGGAGAACATCCTCTATTTCATCGAGAAGAACGCCCCCCTCCTGGAACCCTGGCAGCGGGAGGTGGTGCGCATCGTCCGCAAGGTGGCCCAGTACTTCCACCCCCAGCGCCAGACCCAGGTGATGAACGAGGGGTGGGCCACCTTCTGGCACTACACCCTGCTCAACACCCTCTACGACCAGAACCGGGTGAGCGACGGCTTCATGCTGGAGTTCCTCCAGTCCCACACCAACGTCGTCTACCAGCCCCCCTACAACAGCAAGTGGTTCTCCAGCATCAACCCGTACGCTCTGGGCTTCAACCTGTGGCGGGACCTGAAGCGCATCTGCGAGAGCCCCGCCCCCGAGGACCGGGAGTGGTTCCCGGAGGCGGCGGGCTCCGACTGGCGGACTACCCTCGACTTCGCCATGCAGAACTTCAAGGACGAGAGCTTCATCGCCCAGTACCTTTCCCCCCGGCTCATGCGGGAATTCCGGCTCTTCTCGGTCGTGGACGACGACAGCGCCCCCAAGCTGCGGGTGGGCCCCATCCACGACGACCAGGGCTACCAGGACCTGCGGCACAAGCTGGCGGACCAGTACAACCTGGGCAGCCGGGAACCCAACATCCAGGTGTGGAACATGGACCGCCGGGGGGACCGGGCCCTGACCCTGCGCTATTTCAGCTACCAGCGCCGGCCCCTGCAGGAGGACTTCCAGGACGTGCTGGAGCACGTGGCGCACCTGTGGGGGTTCCCGGTGCGCCTGGAGGAGCAGACCGCCGCCGGGGAGGTGGTGCGGTTGGGGGAGAAACGGCCGTAGCCCCGACCGGACGACGAGTAAGCTTCACTCATGATCTACTACCTGGGCGCTCTGGGGGTATTGGGGGTCCACTTGGCCTTCGTGGTTTTCGTGGTCCTGGGCGCGGTGCTGGCGTTCCGGTGGAGGGGGGTGGTGTTCTTCCAGGTGCCGGCGGCCGCCTGGGGCGTCCTGGTGGAATGCGCCGACTGGATCTGTCCGCTCACGCGCCTGGAGAACCAGCTGTTCGCAAGGGCCGGCCAGCAGGGGTTCAACGGCGGATTCGTGGACCATTACCTCCTGGCGGTCCTTTATCCGGAGGGGTTGACCTACCCTGCCCAGCTGGTGCTCGCAGGGCTGGTCATCCTGGTCAACCTGGCCCTGTACGCTGGCCTGGCAAGACGCTGGCGGAGCCCCAAGGGGCGATAGCCAATCTTGATCCCTTCAACTGTTGCGCCAACCGGTTGGCCATGGCGCCGAGCGTTAGAATGGAGTCGCCAAACTTTCCAGCGAGGAGACCATGCACCCCATCCTCCTCATTCCCGGCCACGGGGATTCGGGTCCCGGACACTGGCAGAGCCTCTGGGAAGCCAATGTCAGGTATGCCAGGCGGGTGGAAATGCCCAACTGGCTCTTTCCCCATCGCGCCGATTGGGTCGAAGCCCTGGACGACGCCATCCGGGATGCCAGTGGCCTGGCTCCCCCCGTGCTCGTCGCCCATTCCCTCGGCTGCATCGCCGTGGCCCACTGGGCCCGGTACAGTCAGCGCAAGGTCCATGGAGCGCTGCTGGTGGCGCCTGCGGACCTGGAGCGGCCGGAACACTGGCCCGCGGCGGATCCGGAAGGCATCGACGTGGTGGCCGCCACCCGGGATTTCACCCCCATCCCCATGGTCGGCCTGCCGTTCCCGAGCCAGGTGGTCGCCTCCAGCGACGATCCCTTCACGTCCCTGGAACGGGCCCAGAGTTTCGCCGAGGCGTGGGGCAGCCAGTTCCGGAACGTGGGCCCGTGCGGCCACATCAACACCGCCTCCGGCTTCGGCGAATGGCCCAGGGGCGAAGCGTTCCTGCAGGAATTGCTCTAGTCAATCAACCGTGATGGACTTGGAGACGTTCTTGGGCGTGTCCGGATGCACTCCGTGGCCGGCCACGCCCAACTCATCCAGGTAGGCGGCCTTGAGCACCGAGAGGCGGAAGGCCAGGCGCTGGAGCACCACCGCGGCGGCGAAGGCGAACAGGTTGGGGTCGCCGCTGGGTGGCAGGTCGATGCACTGGGACCAGAAGCGGTCGTCGCCCGTGGGCCGGCCCAGGGCGGCGGCCTGGAGGTCCGGGTGGGGCTCGGCGATGAGCACCAGGTCGGCGCCGCGGATCTTGTGGGTGTGCATCTGGCTGATGGTGATGCGCCGGTCCCGGTCGTCCGGGGCGCACAGGAACACCAGGGGGTAGTTGCGGAACCGGCCTTCCACCAGTTCCGGCCGGGCCTTGAGGGCCGCCAGGCCGCCCTGGAAGGGCTCCCGGCGCCCGGCTTCGAAGGCGTCCAGCAGCTCCGCCAGGTCCTGGACCGAGAACAGGGTGTTCTTGCCCAGGATGGTGTTGGGGCCGTGCTTGAACTCGGCGGCGTCGTAGCCTTCGGCGTGGTTCAACACCACTTCCCGGATCTTCAGGGCGCCCTCCCGGGCCAGGCCCATCAGGCCAGTGCCCAGGATGTGCAGGGAAGGGGCCAGGCACAGGCGCCGGGCCACGGCCTCGACCCCCGCTTCGCAGGAGCGCAGGGTTTCGGCGGTGAGTTCCTTGGCCCGCGCCAGGCGGGCCTGCACCTGGGGTTCCGGCAGGGCCAGGGAGGCGGCCAGGAAGTACAGCACCGCCAGCTGGTTGATGAAGCTCTTGGTGGCGGCCACGGCGATCTCCGGGCCGCACAGGATGGGCAGGTAGTGCTCGGCAAGTTCCTGGGGGATGCGGCTGTTCTCGTTGTTCACCAGGGCCAGGCGGCGCACCCGGGGGAAGCGTTCCTGCACTTCCTGGAAGATGTCCACCAGGTCCTTGGTCTCCCCGGACTGGGAGATGCCCATGAGCACGTCGTCGGGGCCCAGGCCGGCCATCCACGAGGCCCGGAAGGGGCCCGGGGTGCTGGAGTACACCGGCAGCGCCGCCAGGCTGTTGAAGAAGCTGGCGGCGGTGAGGGCGGCGTGGTAGGAGGTGCCGGAGGCCACCAGGTAGATGTGCCCCCGGGCCTGGCGGGCCCGGCGCAGGATGTCCAGCACCTGGTCCAGGGACTGGCGCACTTCGCTGCGCTTGCGCCATACCAGGAGCTGGTCCATCAGGGCGGCTCCGGCGGGGTCCAGGGGGGTCAGCTCCTCCAGCAGCGGACGCTCGTCCGAGACCAGTCCGGCGGCGGCCTGCAGGCGGGGCCGGAGCCTGCCGGCCAGGTCCCGCCAGCCCGGATCCTCCAGGATCTCCCGGAAGCCCTGGCCCAGCCGGCCGGGGTCCGGGGATTCGGCGAGGGCCTGGAACCGGGCCGTCAGGTCCGTCACCAGGGCCCGGTCCTGCGCCAGGACGTCATCGTCGGGATGGGCGACGTAGTAGCGCAGCACCTGGTCCAGGTTGTCCGGGGAGGACGCGATCTCCTGGTCCATGAAGTGGGTGAACGGCGGGCGCAGGGCGGTGTCCCGCACGTTGAGCCGGGAGCGCCGCGGACGGGGCGCCCTGAAGCTGCACGGCCCGGCCAGGGAGAACACCAGGTAGTCCCGTTCGGTGAAGTAGATCCCTTCCCCTTCCAGCAGGGGGATGAGCATCCGGGTCTTGGCCAGCACCGAGGTGAGGTCGCTGGAGATCACCACGAACGGGCCGAAGGCGTCGGTGCCGGCGCCTGCGTACAGGGAGGAGCCGGCCTTGGCCGCCACCACCCCCGGGACCCGGGGGTCGGCGAACGCGGCGGCGTAGGACCCCTCCGCCTCCTGGCCGGCCTTGCGCACGGCGTCCATCAGCAGGAGGGCACCGTCCGGCACGTCAGCCAGCCCGGCGGCGGCCAGGGCCCGGCGGGACTCCGCCAGGGCTTCCCCCGGCCGGCCCAGGTTGGCGGCATAGAACCCTTCCGCCAGGTGGGTGAGCATCTCCCCGTCATTGTCCGAGACCACCTGGTGGCCCTGGGCGGCCAGGCGGACTTTCAGGGTGTCCGTGTTGGAGAGGTTGCCGTTGTGGGCGCCCACCAGTTCCACCCGGCAGCGCACGTGGTGGGGCTGGCTGTTCAGGTCCGTGACCGCGCCGTAGGTGGCCCAGCGCACCTGGCCGATGAACCGCCGCCCCTCCTGGCGGTCGATGCCCAGAGCCTTGACCACCTGGCTGGGCGCGCCGACCTGTTTCATCAGGCGGATGCCCCCGTCCTCCCCCAGGAACGCCGCCCCGGTGGAGTCATACCCCCGGTATTCCAGCCGGTGCAAAAGCTCGCCGGCCACCACACCCAGCCCAGGGTTATTCAAACCATAGCAAATCGCCACAATCCCACACATAGGTGCTATTCATAGCACGAATTCCGGGGCTGGGGTACCGATCTTCCGGGTCCCGGTCGGCGGCAGGTCGGTCGCCCGGGTTCCTGGGCGTCGCGCCGCCCCACCGTTGCTCGGCTTCGTCAGCCCGCGCTGCGCGCAGTCTGACGAAGCGCTCGCTGGCTCGTCGGGGCCGACCCAGGAACCCAGGTATCGGTGACTTCGGGGCGGACTGCGGGAATCGCCTCTCCAAACCTTATGGGTCCTTTCGTGCCTGACTGGCCAAGGGGACTGGCCATGTCCCGTCAGCCTGCAGGGACCCTCTCTGACCAGCGCGTAAATCACCGTGCCCAAAGTCCGATGCGGCTCGACGGCCGGTGGTCGTGAATCGGAGTGCGCATGCACTCCGATTCACCACCACCACCGTTGGGGCGGCGCGAACCCCCCGGAACCCGGACGCAGCACTCCGCCACCGACCGGGACACGTACGCCCTACCTCGTGAACACCACCTCACTGACGGGCCTTCGCTGCTCCCAGCCGGCGGATTCGAGCTCCGGGTGGTCCTGGTCCCGTTCGGGATAGCCCAGGCACAGGTAGGCCACCCACTGCCAGGGTTCCGGGAGGTTCAGGGGCTGGCGCAGCTCCTCCGGGTTCAGGATGCTCACCCAGCCGATGGCCAGGCCCCGGGCCCGGGCCGCCAGCCACAGGTTCTGGATGGAGCAGATGACGGAATCCCGCAGGGTCCCGGGCAGGGTGGCGCGCCCCAGGCCGTGGCCCTGGGTGGTGTCGGTCTGGCAGCACACCAGGAGGTGTTCAGGAGCTTCCCGCAGCCCGGCCAGCTTGAGGCTTCGGTACAGGCGGCTGCGCTCGTCGTCGTAGGCGGCGCTGGCGGCGGCGTTGGAACGTTCGAAGGAGGCGATCACCGCCGCCCGGGCCGCTTCGCTCCGCACCCGCACGAACCGCCAGGGCTGGCTCAGGCCCACGCTTGGAGCGGTGTGGGCCGCGGCCAGGAGATCCATGACCTCCGTTTCGGGCAGGGGGTCCCGCCGGAACCGGCGCACGTCCCGGCGCAGGCGGAACAGGCGCAGCAACTCCTGGCGGAAGGCTTCGCTGAAGGGCGCCAGGCTCGGGGCCTCTGGATCCATGGAATTGCCCTCCTTTTCCACCAAGCATCGCATTCCCCGGGCCGGTTTCCAAGGTCCGCCGTCCGGCCGGTTCGGGAATCCCGGGCCTTCCCCTACCATGGAGGCCAGGAGCGTTCCGGCCATGGTCCTTCTGCTTGCGGTTTCCATCCTCTGGGCCCTCTCGTTCGGGCTGATCACCCGGGTGAGCGCCCTGGGGGCTCCGTTCGTGGCGGCGGTGCGCACACTGCTGGCCCTGGCGGTGTTCCTGCCCCTGGTGCGGGCCAGGGGCCTGCGGGGCCGCCAGGTGCTGCTCCTGGCCGGCATCGGCGCCCTGCAGTTCGGCGTCATGTACGTGCTGTACATCCAGTCCTACCGCTGGCTGCACGCGGCGGAGGTGGCCCTGTTCACCATCTTCACGCCCTTGTTCGTGACCCTCGTCGACGGGCTCCTGGTCCGGCGCCTCGCCTGGATCTTCCTGGGCACCGCCGGGCTGGCGGTGGCCGGCACCGGCATCTGCCTGTGGACCACCCTGGACCGCCCTGGGCTGCTCCTGGGCTTCCTGTGCATGCAGCTGTCCAACGCCTGCTTCGCCCTGGGCCAGGTGCTCTACCGGCGGGCCGCGCCCGCCACCGGCCGGGCCGACCATGAGCTCATGGGCATCCTGTACGCCGGGGCGGCGGTGGTGGCGGTGGCCACCGCCCTGCCGGCCACGTCCTGGGCCCGGGTGGTGCACATGACTCCGGGGCAGGCGTGGATCCTGGTGTACCTGGGCGTGGTGGCCTCCGGGCTGGGGTTCCTGATGTTCAACGCCGGGGCCCGGCGCACGGACGTGGGGACCCTGGCCATCTGCAACAACGCCAAGGTGCCGCTGGCCATCCTGGCGGCGGCCCTGGTGTTCGGCGAAAAGGTGGACTGGCCGAGGCTGGGGGCCGGGGGCGTGGTGATCGCCGGGGCCTTGCTGCTGAACGCCTGGGTGGTCCGGCGGAACGCGCCGGGCCTGATCATTCCGGGCAAATCCGGGCCGGCTGGTGTATAAATTTACCATGGACACCTTCATCGACGACCACCACTGTTTCGTCTGCGGCCAGGAGAACCCCCAGGGCCTGCGGCTCCGCTTCCGCCAGGGAGAGGGGAGCGCGGAAGCCGAGGTGGTCTTCCCCGCCTTCCTGCAGGGCTGGCAGGACACGGTGCACGGCGGGGCGCTGGCCACGGTGCTGGACGAGGTGATGGTGCAGGCGGCCATGAGCGCGGGCCTCCGCTGCGTCACCGCGGAGATCACGGTGTCGTACAAGAAGCCGGCCGCCACCGGGAAACCCTACCTGGCCTCGGGGCGGGTGGTGGAGTCCGGGGGGCGGCGCCTCGCCACCGCCGAGGGCGTGATCAAGGACCAGGCGGGCACCGTCTACGCCAAGGCCACGGCAAAGTTGTTCCAATTAGGATAGTTCCAGCTCTTCCACCAGGGTCTCCAGGTCCGCCTCCGTGGTCTCGTACGAGGTGATGCAGGCCCGCAGCACCGTGGGCCCCCCGGGCAGGGCCAGGAGGGAGATCCACACCTTGCCCCGGGAGTACAGGCGGGCCAGCACCTGGGCGGGGTCCGCGCCTTCCCGGTGGAAGCACACCACCGGCAGCGGCGTCCGGTTGGCCAGCGTCCAGCCCCGCTCCTGCAACCGGCGGCGCAGGCAGTCCCCCATGCGGGCCTGGTGTTCCACCAGCCGGGCGTAGCCCTCCAGGCCCAGCTCCGCGAGGGCCATGAACACCTTCAAGCCGATATGCCGGCGGGACCACTGCACGGTGGTGGCGTACGGGTCGTCCACCGCCTGCTCCAGGGGCGGAGGCATGTAGGCGGCGGTGATGGCGAAAGCCCGCCGGACCGCCTCCGGGTGGCGGCAGAAGTACATGCCGGCGCCCATGGGCACGGACAGCCACTTGTGGGCGTCCCAGGTGACCGAGTCGGCGTCTTCGATGCCCGCCAGGTGCGCCCGCAGGGCCGGGCTGAGCAGGGCGCCCCCGCCCCAGGCCGCGTCCGCGTGCAGCCACAGGCCGTGGCGGTCGGCCACCTGGCGCAGGGGGCCCACCGGGTCCAGCACGCCGGTGCCGGTGGCGCCCAGGGTGGCCACCACCATGAGCGGGTGCAGCTCCGCCGCCCGGTCCCGGGCCAGGCGCGCCTCCAGGGCCGGCAGGTCCAGGCGCCGGGCGTCGTCCAGGGGGATTTCCCGCACCGCCCCGGTGCCCAGTCCGGCCATGCGCGCGGCCTTGACGAAGCTGTGGTGGGCGTCGGCGGAGAGGTACACGGTGGGGCGCAGGCCGAGCGCCGTGAGCCCCTGCTCGTCCCAGCCCGGAAACTTCCAGGCCAGGGCGCACTGGAGGGCCGAGACGTTGGCTTCGGCCCCGCCGGTGGTGAAGGTGGCCAGGCCCTGGTCCTCGCTCCAGCCGATGAGGCCCATGAGCACAGTCAGCACCCGGTGCTCCAGCTCGAAGGCGGCCGGCGCATGGGAGCGGGTCGCCACCTGGGGGTTGTACAGGGCGGCCAGGGCATCGGCCAGCACGCTCACCGGCCGCACGCTGGGGTTGAACAGGCCGAAATAGCGGGGATGGGTGATCTGCACCAGGCCCTGGGACAGCAGGCGGCCCACGTCCCGGAGCAGGTCCCCGGCCGCCACCGGGCGGACGAAATCGTAGCGCTGGGCCAGCTCCCGGCGCAGGGCCGGGGCCTCCAGGGTGGGGACCACCGGCCGCTCCCGCCGGGTGGCCTGGAACTGCTCCGCCTGGGCGGCGAAGTCCTGCCAGATGCTGGAATCCATGGGAGCCTCCCGGGCGCCGGCCCGCTCACCTCGATTCTCCCGTCCCCCCGGCATGGAATGCAAATCCAAGAAGCCAACGGGTTGGACGCCCCGGGGATGGGTCTATTCTGGGGAGGTCGAGGTGCGGAATGGTCAGATTGGGCGTTTGCACGGGATTGGCGGTGGCCGGGGCGGCCCTGCTCACCGGGTGCTGGAAGGGGCCCAGCGGGATGGTGCAGCTGCCGCCGCCGGTGGTGACGGTGGTCCCGGCCCAGGCCACCCTCACCACCGGCCGGTCCGTGACCTTCGCCGCCCGGGTGGATGGGGACCCGGCGCGGCAGGTTGCCTGGAGCGTGGTGCAGCCGGGGGGCGGGACGGTGGACAACACCGGCACCTACCAGGCCCCGGCCGGCCCCGGGGTGTTCACGGTCCGGGCCGCGGTGCAGGGGGTGGCCGGGACGGCCAAGGTGACGGTGGTGGCGCCCCCGGCCGGGGCGATCCAGGCCCCGTCCCAGGTCCTGGCCGGAGCCGGAAACCAGACCGCCCGCATCGAGCCGGTGCCCGGGTCCCAGTACCTGTGGTCCATCACGGGCGGGAGCATCACCGCCGGCACCGGGTCGCCGGCGGTCGTCTTCACGGCCGGGAACGGGCCCAAGGTGATCCTCACCTGCAAGGTGACCAGTGCCTCCGGGGACAAGCTCGACTCGTCCCTGGAGATCCCGGTGGCGGCCCCGGTGAGCCTGACCATCAGCCCCGCCAACGTGACCCTCACCGCCGGGCGCGCCATGAAGTTCGGCTTCAACCTGGAAGGGGGCACCACCCTGGGGGTGGTGTGGACCCTGGGCGAGCCCGGCTGCGGCAGCCTGGACGCCGCGGGGCGCTACGTGGCCCCGGTGGTGCCGGGCCTCTACACGGTGCGGGTCGCCGCCAAGGACGATCCCACCAAGGAGGCGGTGGCCCAGGTGAAGGTGGTGCCCGCCCCCCCCCAAGGCCTGTTCGCCCCCGACAGCTTCTTTCCCGGAACCCAGGGCTTGGCCGCCAGGGTGCTGGACGTGCCGGGCATGACCTACGCCTGGTCCATCGACGGGGGCACCCTCACCTCCGACCCCGGCAAGCCCGAGGTGACCTTCACGGCGGGCAGCGGGCCCGACCTGACCCTGCGCTGCAGGATCACCAACGAGGCGGGGGATTCCTATAACGCTGAGAAGGTGATCCCGGGCTCGTAGGGGCCACCCTGCCGACTCAGCCCGCGCGGCTGAGCTGCGCCACCAAGGCGGCATAGAACCCGGCTGCCGCCGACAGGTGCGCCAGAGGGCAGTGCTCGTTGGCGGTGTGGGCCAGGCCTTCGTCCCCGGGGCCCAGGCCGATACAGGGGATCCCGGCCAGTCCCGCGGCGGTGGTGCCATTGGTGCTGAAGGCCCATGTGCAGACCTCCGGCTCCCGGCCCAGGACCGCCCTGTAGGCCTGGACCGCCTCGGCCAGCCTGGGATCGTCCTCGGGTATGACCCAGGCGGGGAAGAACCGGTCCATGGGGTAGACCCGCCCGGTGTAGGCCGGTTCCCGATACTCGGGCACCGTCACCTCGGCCTCGGGGCAGCAGGCCAGGGCGCAAGCCGCCTGGACTTCGGCCAGGGCCGATTCCCGGGTCTCGCCCAGGGTGAGGCGCCGGTCCAGGTTCAACCAGGCGCTGTCGGGCACCGCGCACTGGCTCGGCCCGGTGAAGAAGACCTGGCTCACGCACAGGCTGCCCTTGCCCAGCACTGGACCCTCCTCGAGGCGGGCGTGCAGCTTCTCCAGTTCCAGGGCCACCCGGCTGATCTTGTAGATGGCGTTGTCGCCCCGTTCCGGGGTGCTGCCGTGGCAGCTGCGCCCCTGGACCCTCACTTGGATGTCCATCCGCCCCCGCTGGCCCCGGGCCAGCTTCAGGCCGGAGGGCTCGGTGAGCACGACCAGCTCCGGCCGGAGCCGCTCCTCCTCGACGAGGTATTTCCAGCACAGGCCGTCGCAGTCCTCCTCCATCACCGTTCCGGTGAAATACAGGCTGAAGCCGCGGTTCAGGCCCAGCTCCTTGATGATCGTGGCCGCGCCCAGCATGGCGGCGAAGCCGCCCTTCTGGTCCGCGGTGCCCCGGCCCCAGATCTGGCCGCCTTCGATCCGGGGGGTGAAGGGGTCGTCCCGCCAAAGGCTTCGGTCGCCGGGCCGGACCACGTCCAAGTGGGCGTCGAAAGCCAGGGCACGGGACCCGCAGCCCAGGCGGCCGATGAGGTTGCCCAGGCCGTCGATGCGGATGTCGTCGAAGCCGATGGCCGCCATCATCTTCATGGCCACCTGGACCACCTCGCCCTCCTGGCCGGTGAAGGACGGAACCCGGACCAGGTCCGCGAGCATCCGGGAGATCTCTGGTTCCAGCTCCCTGGCCCGGTCGGCGATGCGTTGGTACAGGTCGGTCATGGCCGCTCTCCTGGATCGGCCGAGGCCCGGCCCGGACCCAACGGCGGGCCGGGCCGGACCTCGGTTCAGTGCCTTCGCTGGAGCTACTTCTGGATGGTGGCGTACTTCACGGGGACCTTGAGGCTCGGGGTGTTCATGTAGCCCTTGCCGAACACGTAGGTGTCCATGTACACCAGGAGTTCCTTCTTGTTCTGCACGCCGGTGCTCATGTCGGTGTAGTAGGTGCCACTCCACTTGGCGCCAGGAGTGTACTTGCCCAGGGCATCGAAGATGTCCTTGGGGTTGGAAAGCTTGGCCTTGCCCTCCACCACCCGCTTGCCCAACTCACCCATGGCGGCGGTGAACACGAAGCCGGCGCTGTAGGGGGTAGTGCCCAGGCGCCCGGCGGCTCCCTTTGCGGCGATGGCGCCGTCGATGCGCTTCATGATGGCCGCCCAGTCGCCCTTGACGTCGGCCAGGTTGAGGCCCAGCGCGCCGGGGAAGCCCATGAGCGGGGAAGCCGAGCCGGGTTCGGGGTAGAGGGCGTTCTTGGCCGCAACCACGCACTTGATCACGGGCTCGTTCTGGGCGTCGTTGGTGCAGAAGAAAGCCACCTTGTCATTGTTCGGACCGCCAAATTGCGCGGCCCACTGGGGAACCTTTTCCAGCAGGAACTGCTGGGCGCCAGCCACACCCACGTCCGAGGTGGGATCCGGGGCGCTCTCGAATACGAACTTGAGACCCAGGTCCTTGCAGGCCTGCTCCATGACCGCCCGCCGGCGTCCAAAGCCCTCATAGGACATGTGCCGCGGGAAGGAGATGTGGACCAGGGTCTTGGCACCCATCTGTTTGGCTTCCCAAGGGATGGTGTAGCCCCGGGAGACGAAGTCCAAGTCCACGGCCAGGTCCGCTGACTGGGTGATAACCAGAGGATCCTCCAGGGGGAACCCACCCAGGAGCAGGATGTCTGGGCGCTTGGCGCGGATCCGCTTGTACGCCTCTGCGGTGCCTGGCAGCATGTTGTTGGTGACGATAACCTTCATGAGCGGATCTTCCGCCAGGGACACCAGGTTGGAGATGTAGGTCTCCTGCTGGGACATGAAGTCGTCGGGGGAGGCTACCAGCTTGCACATTCCGCCATGGGCCACATCGCCGTATTCCTTGATGAGCTGCTCGGCGCCGCGGTACTGGTCCTCGCTCTGGACCACGGTTTCGACCCCCAGGCCAATGTGGAACTTGGCGGCGGCAGATCCCGGCAGCCCCGCCAGGGTCAGGAGGACGGCCGACAGGGTGGCCGTATGTTTCGACAAACCGTTCATAAATCCTCCATAAAGAGGTGGGTTGGCTGTGGCTGGGTTGGATTGGATCCAGTCTGTAAGGGGTGGGCCCCTGGGAAAATCGAAGATTTGGATTCCAACGTTTCCATTCTGGAAATGCCCAAGGCGTTTTCGGTAGTTAATTACCTGAAAAATGATATGTTATTCGTTGAATCCAGCCATCGGCATCCTGGGGGCAAGTTGCTCAAGGCGCAGATACCCTCCACCCAGTCCCTGGTCGCCTTCGAAGCGGTGGCCCGGCACCACTTCTGCAACAAGGCCGCCGAGGAGCTGTGCCTGACCACCGGTGCGGTGAGCAAGCAGGTGCGGGCGCTGGAGGACACCCTCGGACTGGAGCTGTTCACCCGCGGCAAGCACGGCCTGACGCTCACCCAGGCAGGGCAGAATTACCTGGAGCACGTCCGCCCGGCCCTTGCCAAGCTGGCCGAGGCGGGGATCGTGGTCACCCGGGCCAAGGCCAGGGCCCAACTGCTGCACATCGAGGTGCCGCCCTCCTTCGCCGACCGCTGGCTCCTGCCGCGATACGCCGAACTGGCCGATGCGGGTCTGGCCAGCAAGGTGATGTTCTCCACCTACCCGTTCCTGGAGCCGGAGCAGCCCTTCTCCTACCTGTACGACGCCTACGTCTGCATCGGCGAAAGGGAGTGGCCCGGCTGCGTGGCGGAGTACATCTGCGGCCGGGAACTGATGCTGGTGGCCAGCCCGCGGCTGCTGCAACGGATGCCCCCGGTCCGCAGCCCCGCGGATCTGGCCGGCTTCCCCATCCTGGAGCACTCGGAACTGCCGCAGGTCTGGGAACACGCCCTGGAGCAATTCGGCCTGCGTCCGGAGCAGATGGTCCACATGAGCCCCTTCGACTTCTATTCCGTCCTGATCCGCAGCGCCAGCGTGGGCCTGGGCCTGGCCATGATGCCCACCTGCTTCATTTCGGCAGAGTTGGCGGCCGGTGAACTGGCTCCGGTCCTCGACCACCGCCAGGACGAACGCTACGGCTATTTCTTCGTCTACTTGGAGAGCCGCCGCAACGACCCCCTGCTGCGGCAGTTCCGCAGGTGGCTGCTGAAGCGTGAGCAGCGTTGCTGCTAGCACCCTTTGCGGAGCCTGCTCCGCTAAGGGTGCTTGTGCCTGGAACGGACACCTTCATGCTGATGGATCTGACGGTGCTAGTGGAGGCCCATCGAATCAGCGGAACCCTTTCGCGCCGGCACACCGAGTGGCATTATTGTCGGGGTTTCGACGAACTTCGGCATCTCGGCGCATTCGGCCAAAAGCTTGGAAGCGCAGAGCATGCAGAGCAACGCTGAGTGCGCAGAGGAGGCCAGCAGGAAGGGTCTCGTCGTCACCGCGGAGCCGGGGCAAAGATCTCGACCCATCCGGACCAGGCCCTGGCCCGCTGCGCGAGCGCTGCGGGCCCGGGGGCGGCCGGCGCTTCCGCGTCCCAACCGTGGGTCGCCGGCCGCCCCCGGACGTAACGGGCCTGGTCTGAGGCCTTGGCAGGACGGCCCCGGCTCCTGACGCCTGAGGGTGGTCCGGCCTCTCATCCGGTGCAGGTTCCACAGGCCCCACGCGGCTCCCAGAACGTATCCCCATGCCAGTCTTACCCAGTCCATCCTCGCTGCGGCCATCCGCGTTCAGGACGCTCTGGGACCGGGTCTGCTCGAGAAGCCCTACCAGCTCTGCCTCGCCCACGCCCTGCGTCAGGCTGGGCATCACGTGACGCCTGGAGCTTGCCTCGACATCGACTTCGAGGGGCTCCTGGTTCCCGAGGCCTACCGCCTCGACCTTCTGGTGGATGACCTCGTGATCGTGGAGGCCAAGGCCGTCGAAAAGTTGGACCGCATGCATCAGGCCCAGTTGCTCACCTACCTCCGTTTGGCTGGCAAAGAGGTCGGCCTGCTCCTGAACTTCTGGGCCCGCCCCTTGAAGGATGGTGGGATCCAGCGGTTCGCCCTGACCGCCCAAGGTACCTGATCTACCTCTCGCCTTAATCCTTGACCCTCCTGGTCAGGCGTGGGCGCCGGTGCCCCGGACCTCCGGGGCGGTGCGGCGGTAGTCCGCGTACCACTCGGACAGGGACTGGATCCGCTCCATGACCTGGTCCGGGCGGGTGCCGTCCAGGAACGGCAGCACGGCGCCGTCGTGCTTCACCAGGCGCCCGGAGGCCACCACCGTGTCCACCTCGGAGCCGTCGGCGGCCCAGATCAGGTTCTCGGTGACGTTGTCCAGGCGGGTGGGCACCAGGTTGGGCCGGGCCAGGTCCACCAGGATCCAGTCCGCCTGGCGTCCCGGGGCCAGCTCTCCCTGGTTCAGGTGCAGGATGCGGCTGGGGGCCACGGTGATCAGTTCCAGCAGCTTCTGGCTGGGCAGGAGGGTGGCGTCCTGGTGCAGGGCCTTCTGGTACTGGGCCGCGCACCGGGCGGCGGCCAGGATGTTCTGGTTGTCGGCCGAGCCGGAGCCGTCCGTGGCGATGGCCACCGGGATCCCGGCCGCCAGCATGTCGATGACCGGCGGCATGCCCGACCCCAGGATGGTGTTGGCCAGGGGGTTGTGCACCACCGCCGCGCCGCTCCGGGCGATCAGCTCCACGTCCCGGGGGCCGCAGTTCACCTGGTGGGCCAGGACCGTGTCCGCGTCCAGGAGGCCGATCTGGGTGAAGTACTCCACCGGGGTCAGGCCCGGCTCGATGGCTTCCCTGAACCACCTGGTGGTCCGCGGCTCCTCGGAGCTGTGGATGTGCAGCAGGGTGCCGTGCTCCCGGGCCCAGGCTTTCTGGGGCACCAGGGAGGCCCGGCTGTTGGAGAAGCACTGGTCCGGCCCGGGCACGAACCGGGTGCGCCGGCACCGGGCCTGGATGGCCAGGGCCCGATCCAGGCGCGCTACCGCGTCCCCGGGGCGGTCCAGCAGTTCCGGGGCGTAGAAGCGGTCCTGGGCCCCCACCGCCACGATCATGGTGGTGCCGGCCGCTTCGTTGGCGGCGGCGATGTCCTCCAGGTGGAACTTGTTCCAGTTGCAGTGGTGGACCATGGAGGCGGTGATGCCGTAGTGGATGTCGCACACCCGGGCCATGCGGTAGGTGGCCAGCTGGGGGGTGCAGCCCAGGCGTCCGATCAGTTCCTCCCGGCGGGCGTTGAGGTAGCCGGTGAAGGGGTTCACCGCGTGGTCCAGCCAGTCGGTCAGGGGCTCGTCCCGGGCGATGCCGATCAGGGGCTGCTCGTGGTCGTGGCCGTGGGCCTTGACGAACGCCGGGAGCAGCACCATGTCCTGCATGGGGAAGGGGTCCTGGGACGGGAGCTCCCGGCGGGTGCGCAGGACCTCCAGGCGCGGACCCCAGGTGTCCAGGAGCCGGCGCCCCACCTCGGGGGCGTAGGGCCCGGCTTCCAGGATGTTCTCTCCCAGGGCCAGGACGTAGCCGTCCTCGATGCGCCGGGAGGGGTCCGGCGCCGCCATGGGCAGGACGAACCGGGCACGGCAGACGAGGAGTCTCGGATCGCTTTCGGGCATGGCTATCCTCCGGACGTGAGCAGGCTTGGCGTCACCAGGATACCCGATCTCGTCAGCCGGCCGGGGGCTCCAGGGCCACCGCCACCGCCCTGCGCAGTTCGTCCAGGGTGTAGGGCTTGTGCAGGAAACAGCGGCATTCGTGCGGACCGCCTGCCCGGGGCGTTCGGCGCGGGTCGTTGCCGCTGGCGAAGATGACCGGAAGTCCGGGGCGCAGGCGGCGCAGGGCCCGGAAGGTCTGCCGTCCGTCCATGAGGGGCATGGTCAGGTCCAGCAGCACCAGGTCCACGTCCGCCCCATGGCTGGCCATGTACTCCATGGCCTGGACGCCGTTGACGGCGGTGGCCACCTGCAGCCCGAGCCGCTCCAGCATGGCCTGGGTGGTCTCCAGGAGCACCGGCTCATCGTCCGCCACCAGCACCCGGCCCCGGAACGTGCTGGGCAGGTCCAGCGCGGAGCGCTCGTCCCGCGCTTCCCCCCAGGCGGAGGCCGGGAAGTACAGGCGGAAGGTGGATCCCGCCGAGGGACGGCTGAGGATCTCGATGCCCGCCCCGTGCCCTTTCAGGATCCCCAGCATGGCCGAGAGGCCCAGGCCCCTGCCGGTGGCCTTGGTGGAGAAGAACGGGTCGAAGATCCGGGCCAGCACCGCCGGGTCCATGCCTGATCCGGTGTCGCGCACTTCCAGCAGCACGTGCGGGCCCGCCTGCGCCGGCACGTGCCGGGACGCCCGCGCCGCCGCGGCCTCATCCAGGGCCACGGGCCGGGTGGTGATGTGGATCTCCCCGTCTTCGCCGGCCAGGGCCTCGGAAGCGTTGATGACCAGGTTCATCACCACCTGCTGGAGCTGGGCCGGGTCCCCGTGGATGGCCGCCAGGTCCTGCCCCAGGTTCAGGCGCAGGGCGGCGCGCTTGGAGATGCACACCTCCAGGAGGCTGGCCAATTCCCGCACCAGCTGGTTGAGGTCCAGGTCGCGGACGGAGAATTGGCCCTTGCCGCTGTAGGCGAGCATCTGCCGGGTGAGGTCCGCGGCGCGCTGCACGGCCTTGGCGATGTTGTCCAGGCAGGTCCGGCCCGGGGCGTCCCCGGGAGTCTGGAGCTGGACCAGCTCCACGTTGCCCAGGATGGCCCCCAGCAGGTTGTTGAAGTCATGGGCGATGCCTCCGGCCAGGAGGCCCAGGCTCTCCATCCTCTGGCCCTGGCGCAGGGCCTCCTCGCGTTCCTCGGTCCGGGCCCGCTCCTCCTCCTTGGCGGCGTATTCCATCTGCAGCTTGGTATGGGCGGCGTGCAATTCAAGGGTGCGCGCCGCCACCGCCGCCTCCAGGCGGGCATGGTATTCCACCAGGGCCTCATTGGCGGCGCGCAGGTTCCGGTTCAGGGCCTCATTCTCCTCGGCCGCCTGGAGGGCTTCCTCCAGCCACCGGTTGGTCCGGGCGGCGATGAACAGCAGGGTGGCGCTGTACACCAGGCCCAGGGCACCCATGGTGCGCAGGATCGGCAGGTCGCCGCCCAGGAGGCGGACACAGAGGGGGACGAGGGCCGGAACGGTGTACAGGGCGTAGATGGACCAGATGGGGGAGAGGACGATCAGGGCCCCGGCGGTCATGCCGGCGATGGCCGCCAGGAGGGCCATCTGCTGCAGGGGAGAGGCGGGAAACAGGAGGGTGCTGGCGACGCCCCACAGCAGCCCCTGGGCTGCGGCGCCGAGCTTGAGGTGGCGCCGGACCCGCGCCAGGACCGTGGGATCCGGGGACGGATCCCGGTACAGCAGGCCGTCCAGGTAGCGGGCGGCACTCAGCAGGATGGTGGCCAGCACCCAGAGCATCTCGTAGGCCTGGGTGTCGGGGGTCAGGAACAACCAGCCCAGGAGCGCCGTCACGCTCGCGTTCACCAGCAGGCCCAGGGGTTCGAAGCCCTGCATGATCCGGATCTGCCGCCGCAGCACTTCCGTGCTGGGCTCCGGACGGGGACGGAACACCTCCTTCCACGTGGGCAGCCAAGGGCCGACGGGGGGGGCGTCCTTCAAGACGGCCATGCGAGTCTCATGATGCACCCCTTTCAAGAGGGGGCTTGCAAGGCCCTTCGCGAAAGAAAATCGTGAAGGTTTATCCAGGGAACGATCAAGTTAAGGTAATTTTATTAATATTTTCCGATTATTTCCTCATTTTTTTTGGGGTCGCTTTGATATTTATTTGAAAGTGAGTCTAATTCCCCCGAATGAATGGTTGCCGGGTGTGGATGGGCCCCTGAAACCTGTGACCTGGGTCTAGGGTTTTTGCCCGGGAACAGCCCCTGGCGGCGCTAGACTGGAGCCAGGAAACGAGCCACCGGCTACCCCTTCCGCGGCTTGTTGAATGGAACGCGCGACGCGGTCTGGTGACAGGCGAGAAAAAAAATTTACACTTTGTGGAAATTTTTTAATACACTTGTCCCGATCCATGTTCAGTGCGTTTTTGGCAATCGCTCCACGGTACCAACGCCCCGGTTGCGGGACCGGCACCCACGGTTCCCACGGCCCCGGCTGAACGTCAGCCGACCAGCAACGATCGCTTGACCCCAACCGGGTCCCCGCGGGCCCTGGCGTAAGGCGGTCGATTGCCTGCGCGACCCGTTGCAATTGGCGGACTCCCATGATCCACGAATCCTCGCCCACCCCCAGACTCGTCATCAAAGGCATGCGCAAGGTCTATCCCGCCGTGGTGGCCAACGACAACGTGGACCTCACGGTGATGCCGGGCGAGATCCACGCCGTGGTGGGCGAGAACGGCGCCGGCAAGTCCACGCTCATGAAGGCCATCTACGGCGCCATCCGCCCGGACGCGGGGGAGATCCGCTGGGAAGGCAAGGCGGTGGCCATCCGCAACCCGGCCCATGCCCGGGAGCTGGGCATCGGCATGGTGTTCCAGCACTTCTCCCTGTTCGAAACCCTCACCGTGGTCCAGAACGTGGCGCTGGCCCTGCCCGGCAAGTTCGACCTGGCGGGGCTGGCCAGGCGCATCACCGAAGTGTCCGACCGCTACGGGCTGCCCATCGATCCGCGCCGGCTGGTGCACGCCCTGTCGGTGGGCGAGCGGCAGCGCGTGGAGATCATCCGCTGCCTGCTGCAGGAGCCCCGGCTGCTGATCCTGGATGAGCCCACCTCGGTGCTCACGCCCCAGGCCGTGCGCAAGCTGTTCGAGACCCTGCGCCAGCTGGCCGCCGAAGGCTGCAGCATCCTCTACATCAGCCACAAGCTGGACGAGATCCAGGAACTGTGCCACACGGCCACCATCCTGCGGGGCGGCAAGGTCACCGGCACCTGCATCCCCTCCCAGGAGACCCCCAAGACCATGGCCCGGATGATGATCGGCGAGGACCTCCCGGTCATCCACCACGGGGAGCCCGGCGAAGGCGGCGAAGTGCGCCTGCGCATCGACGGGCTGTGCCACGCGGCCGAGGACCCGTTCGGCACCAGCCTAAGGAACGTGCACCTGGAGGTGCGCAGCGGCGAGATCGTGGGCATCGCCGGGGTGTCCGGGAACGGCCAGCAGGAACTGCTCAAGGCCATCTCCGGGGAGCAGCCCCTGACGGAGCGCAAGGCCGTGCAGGTGTGCGGCGTCCAGGCCGGACGCATGGGCCCGGCCCGGCGCCGCGGCCTGGGCATGTGCTTCGTGCCGGAGGAGCGCCTGGGCCGGGGCGCGGTGCCCAGGCTCACCCTCACCGAGAACGCCCTGCTCACGGCCCACCGCAGAGGCATGCTGGCCAGCGGCATGATCAAGTTCCGGGCGGCCCGGCGCTTCGCCGAGGAATGCATCGCCCGCTTCGACGTGCGCTGCGGCGGCGCCGGTTCCGAAGCCAAGTCCCTTTCCGGCGGCAACCTGCAGAAGTTCATCGTGGGGCGGGAGATCATGCAGGAACCGAAGCTGCTGGTGCTGGCCCAGCCCACCTGGGGGGTGGACGTGGGGGCCGCCTCGTTCATCCGCCGGTCGCTCCTGGAGCTGCGCGCCAAGGGCACGGCCATCCTGGTGATCTCCGAAGAGCTGGACGAGCTGTTCGAGATCTGCGACCGGCTGGTGGTGATCGCCAAGGGCACCCTGTCGCCCGCCAAGGTGACCTCCCAGACCGGCGTGGAAGAGATCGGCATCTGGATGAGCGGCATGTGGCCCGAATCCGCCGCGGCCGGGGAGCCTACCCATGTTGCTTAAGTTCGAACAAAGGACCGAGCCGTCCGCCCTCATGAGCTACCTGTCCCCGGTGTTCGCTGTGGGGCTGATGCTGGCCAGCGGCATGCTGCTCTTCCTGTTCCTGGGCAAGAGCCCGGTGGAGGGGTTCCGGGTCTTCTTCCTGCACCCCCTGCGGGACACCTACGGGATCTGCGAACTGTTCCTGAAAGCCACGCCCCTGATGCTCTGCGCGGTGGGGGTCTCGGTGGGCTTCCGGGCCAACGTCTGGAACATCGGCGCCGAGGGCCAGCTGCTGGTCGGGTCCCTGGCCGCCGGGGCGGTGGCCCTGCACTTCCCGAACAGCACCAGCAGCCTGCTGCTCCCGGCCATGGTCGTGGCCGGCGCCCTGGGGGGCATGGCCTGGGCGGCCATCCCCTCCTGGCTGCGCACCCGCTTCAACGCCAACGAGATCCTCACCAGCCTGATGCTGGTCTACGTGGCCCAGCTGGTGGTGTCCTGGCTGGTGCACGGCCCCTGGAAGGATCCCGAAGGCTTCAATTTCCCCCAGACCAGGATGTTCCAGGCCAAGGCCATGCTCCCGGTGCTGGTGGCCGGGACCCGGGTCAACGCGGCCCTGCTCATCGCCATCGGCGCCCTGATCATCGGCTGGGTGTTCATGAACCGCAGCTTCATGGGCTACCAGATGAAGGTCGCCGGCCAGGCGGAAAACGCCAGCCGCTACGCGGGCTTCTCCGCCAAGCGCACCATCTGGCTGGGCATGCTGGCCGGCGGGGCCATGGCCGGGATCGCCGGGATGGCCGAAGTCTCCGGCCCCATGGGCCAGATCACCGAGCACATCTCCCCGGGCTACGGCTTCGCCGCCATGATCGTGGCCTTCGTGGGCCGGCTCAACCCCATCGGCATCTTCTTTTCCAGCCTGCTCCTGGCCCTGCTCTACCTGGGTGGCGAGCAGGCCCAGCAGTACCTCAACCTGCCGTATTCCATCTCCAACGTGTTCCAGGGGATGCTGCTGTTCTTCCTGCTGGCTTCGGACGTGTTCATCAATTTCCGGCCGCGCCTGATCGGGCGCAAGAAGTAGGACCAGGACCATGCTGAACTTCATCTCATCCATCCTGTTCGCCACCATCGTGGCCGGCACCCCGCTGATCATCGTGGGCCTCGGGGAACTGGTCACCGAGAAGGCCGGCGTGCTCAACCTGGGCGCCGAAGGCGTCATGTCGGTGGGCGCCATCGCCGCCTTCGCCGCCGCCAACTTCACCCACAACCCCTACCTGGGCATCCTCGCCGGCATGGTCGCGGGCATGATCATGTCCCTGCTGTTCGCCATCGCCGCCCTGACCCTGATGGCCAACCAGGTGGCCTGCGGCCTCGCCCTCTCCATCTTCGGGGTGGGCCTGGCCGCTTTCGTCGGCAAGCCCTACGAGTCGGTGGCCTTGGACAGCGTGCCGCCCATCAGCATCCCCCTGCTGCACAGGATCCCCTTGCTGGGGCACGCCCTGTTCGAGCAGCAGGCCCTGGTGTACTTCTCCTGGGTGCTCCTGGCCGGGGTCGCCTGGTTCCTGTACCGCACCAAGCCCGGCCTGGTGCTGCGGGCGGTGGGGGAGGGCCCCGTGTCCGCCCACTCCATCGGCTACGGCGTGGTGACCATCCGCTACCAGGCGGTGCTGTTCGGGGGCGCCATGGCCGGCATCGGCGGCGCCTTCCTGTCGGTGTTCTACACCCCCATGTGGGTGGAGGGGATGGTGGCCGGGCGCGGGTGGATCGCCATCGCCCTGGTGGTGTTCGCCACCTGGCGGCCGCTGCGGGTGATGATCGGCGCCTACCTGTTCGGCGGCTGCATGATCGCCCAGATGTTCGTCCAGGGCTCCGGGGTGCGCCTCAACGTCCCGTCCCAGTGGCTGTCCGCCCTCCCGTACCTGGCGACCATCGTGGTCCTGGTGGCCATCTCCCACAACCGCAGTACCATCAGGCTTCACTCCCCCGCGTCTCTGGGCCAGCCGTTCCTTCCGGACGCCTGATCCCGCCCGTTCCTGCCGCCCCGGCGGCGCCCGTCTTCCGAGGCCGCTCTTTCCCACTCAACCCAATCAGGAGGTAACACGTAATGGTCATCCGCACACTCGCCCTCACCCTGGTAAGCGGCGCCGCCCTGCTGGCCGCTCCCACCAAGATCGGATTCGTCTACGTCAGCCCGGTGGGTGACGCCGGCTGGACCTTCCAGCACGACCAGGGCCGCAAGGAAATGGAAAAGGCCCTGGGCGGCCAGGTGGTCACCGAAGTGGTGGAGAACGTCCCCGAAGGCGCCGACGCCGAGCGGGTCATCCGCCAGCTGGCGACCGACGGCTGCAAGGCCGTGTTCACCACGTCCTTCGGCTACATGAACCCCACCCTCAAGGTGGCCCCCACCTTCCCGGACGTGGACTTCTTCCACGCCACCGGCTACAAGACCGCCAAGAACGTGGGCATCTACAACGCCCGCTTCTACGAGGGCCGCTACCTGTGCGGCGTGGTGGCCGGCAAGATGACCAAGACCCACGTGGCCGGCTACGTGGCCGCCTTCCCCATCCCCGAGGTGATGATGGGCATCGACGCCTTCACCCTGGGCATGCGCAGCGTGGATCCCCAGGCCAAGGTGCGGGTCATCTGGGTGAACTCCTGGTTCGACCCGGGCAAGGAGCGCGAGGCCTGCCTGACCCTGATCTCCAACGGCGCCGACGTGGTCACCCACCACACCGACTCCACCGCCGTGGTGCAGGCCGTGGAAGAGCAGCACAAGGCCGGCAAGGCCGTGTGGTCCTGCTCCTACCACTCCGACATGACCAAGTACGGCCCCACCTCCCAGCTAACCGGCACCACCCACGTGTGGGGCGACTTCTACACCCGCACCGTGAAGGAAGTCATTGCCGGCCAGCACCCCCAGGTGAACATCTGGGGCGGCTTCAAGGAAGGCATGATCAAGCTTGCGCCGTTCAACAAGGCCGTGCCCGCCGACGTGCAGAAGATGGTCATGGGCATCGAGGCCCAGATGAAGGCCGGCAAGTTCAGCCCGTTCCAGGGCCCCGTCACCGCCCAGGACGGCTCCGTGAAGGTGGCCAAGGGCCAGGTCATGGCCGACGCCGACATCGACGCCATCAATTACTACGTCCAGGGCGTGGATTCCCCTCAGCCCAAGCAGTAGGGCTCGAACGTCCAACCCAAAAGGGGGGGCTCAGGCCCCCCCTTTTTCGTGGCTATGGCCACGGCCGCGGCGGAGCGGATCCAGGCGCCGTGACGGGCCTCCGGGGAGTGCGTTAAACTCCTCATGGCTTGGCCGGCGCTGGATCCAGGGACCGGCGTCCATGCGCGGAGGACCCTGTCGTGGAATACATCAGCACCCGGGGCGGCTGCCCACCCAGGTCTTTCTGCGACACCCTGCTGGGGGGCCTGGCGCCGGACGGGGGCCTGTTCCTGCCCTCGCGCTATCCCCAGGTGGACCCGGACACCCTCGCCCGCTGGCGCGGCCTGGCCTACCCGGACCTGGCCTTCGAGATCCTACGGCGGTTCGCGGACGACCTTCCGGAACCGGACCTGCGGGCCCTGGTGGACGCCACGTACACCCCGGAGGTGTTCGGCAGCGCCCACATCACCCCCGTGCGCACCCTGGAGCCGGGCGTGCACATCCTGGGCCTGTCCAACGGCCCGACCCTGGCCTTCAAGGACCTCGCCCTGCAGCTGCTGGGCAACCTGTTCCAGTACGCCCTGGCGCGGGCCGGGCGGGAGCTGAACATCCTGGGCGCCACCTCCGGGGACACCGGCTCGGCGGCGGAATACGCCATGCGCGGCAAGCGGGGCATCCGGGTGTTCATGCTCTCGCCCCACGGGCGCATGAGCTCCTTCCAGCGGGCCCAGATGTACAGCCTGCAGGATCCGAACATCTTCAACCTGGCCATCGAGAGCATGTTCGACGACTGCCAGAACATCGTCAAGGCGGTCTCCGCCGACGCCGCCTTCAAGGAGCGGCGCCGCATCGGCACCGTGAACTCCATCAACTGGTCCCGGCTCATGGCCCAGGTGGTGTACTACTTCAAGGGGTACTTCGCGGTCACCGGGAACGACCGGGAGCAGGTGTCGTTCGCGGTGCCGTCCGGCAACTTCGGCAACATCTGCGCCGGGCACATCGCGCGCAGCATGGGCCTTCCCATCCGCCGCCTGGCCCTGGCCACCAACGAGAACGACGTGCTGGACGAGTTCTTCCGCACCGGGGTCTACGCCCCCCGGGGCACCGCCGCCACGTTCGCCACCTCCAGCCCGTCCATGGACATCTCCCGGGCCTCCAACTTCGAGCGCTACGTATACGACCTGGCCGGGCAGGACCCGGGCCGGGTGCGGGAGCTGTGGGCCAAGGTGGAGGCCGGGGGCGCCTTCCGCCTGGCGGGGACACCCCTGTTCGACCGGGTGGCCGGCACCGGCTTCGTCTCCGGGCGCAGCACCCATGCGGACCGGGTGGCCACCATCCGCCGGGTGTGGAGCCAGTACGGGGTGGAAATCGACCCCCACACCGCCGACGGGCTCAAGGTGGGGCTGGAGTACCGGGAGCCGGGGGTGCCCCTGGTGTGCCTGGAGACTGCCCTGCCCATCAAGTTCGAGGCCACCCTCCAGGAGGCCCTGGGCCGCAGGCCCGTCTGCCCCGAGGCGTTCCGGGACCTGGAGCGCCTGCCCCAGCGGGTGACGGTGCTGCCGCCGGACGCGGATCGAGTGAAGTCCTTCATCGAGGCCCACACGTGAAATACGCCATCATCCTCCCCGACGGCGCTTCGGACGAGCCCCTGGCCCAGCTGGGCGGGCGCACGCCCCTGGAGGCGGCGGCGATCCCCCACATGGATGCCGTGTCCCGGGCCGGGAGGCTGGGCCGGGTGGTGACCGTCCCGCCCGGCTTCACCCCGGGCACCGACGTGGGCACCCTCACCCTCATGGGCTACGACCCCCGCACGTCCTACTCGGGCCGGGCGCCCATGGAAGCCACCGCCCGGGGCCTCGCCACCACCCCCGACCAGGTGATCTTCCGGTGCAACTTCGTGCACCTGGCCGACGGGCGCATGCGCGACTTCACGGCCGGGCACATCGCCCAGGCGGACGCGGAGGAGCTCATCGCCGCCCTCAACCGGACCGTGTTCCCGGGGGAGACCTGCGCCTTCCATTCCGGCGTGTCCTACCGCAACCTCCTGTTCCTGGCCGACGCGGCGGACACGGAACTGGAGCTGGCCCCGCCCCACGACATCGCCGACCAGCCGGTGGACCGCCACCAGCCCCGGGGCCGGGGCCACGAGCGGGTGCGCACCCTCATGGCCCGGGCCCGCGAGGTGCTGGCGGACCACCCGGTGAACCGCCGCCGCCGGGAGCAGGGCGAAGCCTGGGCCACGGACATCTGGCTGTGGGGGCAGGGGGTGCAGGTGCCCCTGGCCAGCCTGGAGGCCCGTTTCGGCCTGCGCGGCGCCATGATCACCGCCGTGGACATCCTCCGGGGCATCGCCGTGGGCATGGACCTGGACCTGATCCACGTGCCCGGAGCCACCGGCTACATCGACACGGACTACGGGGGCAAGGGCCGCGCCGCCGTGGCCGCCCTGAAGGACTACGACCTGGTGGTCGTGCACGTGGAGGCCCCCGACGAGTCCGCCCACCAGGGCATGGCCGAAGAGAAGGTGAAGGCCCTGGAGCGCATCGACCAGGCGGTGGTGGGGCCCCTGCTGGAGGCCCTGCGGGGCTGCGGGGACTACCGCATCCTGGTGGCCCCCGACCACGCCACCCTGTTGCGCACCAAGGGCCACGACGCCACCCCGCCGCCGTTCTGCTATGCGGGGACGGGAGTGGGGCCGGGGTCGGGAAGGCCGTTCACCGAGCGGGAGGCCGAGGCCGCGGGGGTGTTCCTGGACCCGGGGCATACGCTGCTCGAGGCGTTCCTGCGGGGAAATTAGGGTAAGTCGCGCTAAACATCGTAAGCGCCTGCCCCGAAACAATGTCTTCGCGTCATGGATGGAAAAGCTGTTGGCCGGTGATGAAGGGGATGAAGGGGATAAAGCAAGCTAGGAGAGCGGTTATGCATGTTTGAACGCGCCGCGAGCATGCGCACCCTTGGGTTCCGGGGATCCGTGGCCAGTGGCACACGCCCCGGGAGGATGTGGCGACCTGGATGGATGCGCCTGGGGCGTGTGCCACTGGCCACGGCTCTCCGGAACTCCCGGGCGTAGCCCGGGACCCCGCCTGCGGCGGGGCCAGGGGCGCGCATGCGGCAACATGTCGGAGCTGTTGCATCTGCTAACCTTATCCCCGTTCATCCCCGGCTAATTTTTTACTGCCTGGACCCAGATACGCCGGGCCACTTGGCCCTGGGTCCATGCTCATGCCCACGTTCGCCGGAATGGCGTCAGGCGCCGTGGCAGGCGACCCGGAGCCCGAGGTGCAAAGCGAACGGCTCGAAATCGCGGTCGCTGTGCAGCAGGATGTGTCCGTTCCGGATGCAGCAGGTGGCGATCAACGTGTCGATGGTCTTCCTCACGGTGATGCCCCTGGCGCGCAGCGCCCGGTAATTCCTGGCGGCCTGGACCGCCGTTGGGAGGTCGACGATGTTCACCGTCTCGAAGGTCATCAGGAGCCGCTTGGCCCGGTTGAAATCCCGGTCGCTCTGGAAGCCTTGGAGAACTTCCGCGACCATCAGGTCGCCGACCGCGAGAGGCTCGGCTCCGAGCAGGGCATCCAGCCGTTCGACCTGCGGGGTCGCCGTGCCCCGGAAGTAGTCGATCCACACGCTGGAATCGACGAGGATCACCGGCCAGCCCTCATGGCTTCGAGATCCCCCTCCCACCGAAGCTTCCCGCGATACCTGTGGACCTCCGCCTGCTGGTGGAGGCGGAGCAAGGTCCTGAGGCCCATTTCGACGGCCTCCCGCTTGGTCTTCAAACCGGTTGCCTTCAGTGCATCGCGCATAAGTATGTCATCTATCATAATGTTGGTTCGCATAATGTGTATCTCCACACTAACCAATACACATTCTAATGTCGGGGGTCTGTTCCCGCCACCAGGGAAACGCTTTGCAACGTGTTTCCAGTCCTGGCCGTGAGCGAGCGGGGGGAGGGGTGCCGCACCGCCGCGGGAAGTGGTAGCTTCGAGCCAGGCGGACGCGTCCGCCGTCGGACGGAGGTAGGATCCATGGACATCCTGCAGGCCATCGGCAACACTTCGCTGGTCCAGCTGCGCAAGGTGGTGCCGCCCGGGTGCGCGGACATCTTCGTGAAGCTGGAGTGGGAGAACCCCACCGGCAGCGTCAAGGACCGCATGGCCCGGGAGGTGATCGGCCGGGCGGAGGCGGACGGCCGCCTGAAGCCCGGGGGCACGGTGCTGGAGTACACCGGGGGCAGCACCGGGGCCTCCCTGGCCCTGGTGTGCGCCGCCAGGGGCTACCGCATCCGCATCGTCACGTCGGACGCCTTCAGCCTGGAGAAACGGGACCAGATGGCGGTCCTGGGGGCGGAACTGATCCTGGTGCCCAGCGAAGGGGGGGGCACCACCAGGAAGCTGATCCTGGACATGGTCGAGACTGCCCGGGGCCTGAGCCGGGAGCCGGGGACCTACTGGACCGACCAGCTGCACAACCCGGACACCATCGCCGGCTACCATCCCCTGGGGGAGGAGATCTGGGCCCAGACCCAGGGCGGGGTGGACGCCTTCGTGCACAGCGTGGGCACCGCCGCTTCCCTGCGGGGCACGGCCACGGCGCTCAAGGGCCACCGGCCCGGGGTCGGGGTCTACGCCGTGGAGCCGGCCGAGTCGCCGGTGCTGTCGGGAGGCCAGCCTGGACCCCACAACATCGAGGGGGTGGGGGTGGGCTTCGTGCCACCCCTGTGGGACCCGGCCCTGGTGGACGGCATCCTGCCGGTGCCCACCGCCGAGGCCAAGGCCATGGCCCGGCGCCTGGCCCGGGAGGAGGCCCTGTTCGCCGGGACCTCGTCGGGGGCCAACGTGGCGGCGGCCATCCAGGTGGGCCTGCGCCTGGGCCCGGGGGCCAAGGTGGTGACCCTGATGGTGGATTCGGGGATGAAGTACCTGGACACGGACGTCTATCGAAGCCGGTAGGACGTTCCGCCGTTCAACCCCGGGCCGCCGATTCCACCGCCGCCAGCAGGCCCTGCAGGTCGTCCTCGGTGGTGAGGGGATTGACCACGGTGGTGCGCAGGTAGGTGCGTCCCCGCAGCACGGTCTTCACCAGGTGGAAGGCCCCGGACTGGACGATGGTGTCCCTCCAGGCGGACTGGAGGGCGTCCAGGTCCGGCACCCCGTCCGGGACGTAGCGGAAGCACAGGATGTTGCCCTCGGGCGGCACCGCCAGTTCCCAGCCCGGGCGGGCCTCGATGCTGATGGCGAAGCTGGAGGCGAGGTCCTGCATCCGTTCCAGGTAGGCGGCGAAAAAGCCGGTGCCCATCACCTTGAGGGCCACGTACAGGTTCAGGCTCAGGAAGCGCTTGGTGCATTCCAGGGTCCGGTGCCCGACGTTGTACCATTCCTGGCGCGCGCTGCGGTCGAACAGGTAGGAGGCCTGCTGGCTGAAGGTCTCGAAGGAGTGGCCGCCGTCCCGGAACAGCACCGCCGTGGCCAGGGAAGGCATCATCAGCATCTTGTGGGCGTCGATGACCACGCTCTGGGCCCGTTCGATGCCCTTCAGGGCCGGGCGCAGCCGGTCCGACACGGCGAAGGCGCCGCTGTGGGCGCCGTCCACGTGCAGCCACAGGCCCCGCTCCCGGCAGACGTCGGCGATGGCCTCCAGGGGGTCGATGGCGCCGGTGGCGGTGGAGCCGGCGCTGGCCACCACCGCCAGCACCCGCCGGCCCTGGATGCCGGCCCTGGTCAGGGCCGATTCCAGCAGGTCCACCCGCATGCGGAAGCGCTCGTCCGTGGGCACCACCAGCACGTTCCTGGCCCCCAGCCCCAGGATCTGGGCCGAGCGGCGCACCGAGTAGTGGGCCTGGTCCGACGTGACGATGCACAGGTCCAGGGGAGCCCGGTAGCCCTCCTCCCAGACGTCGTAGGGGGTGCACGCCTGCCGGGCCGCCAGCAGGGCGGTGAGGTTCCCGGCGCTGCCGCCGTGGGTGAACACGCCGCCGGCGGCGGCCGGGTCGAACCCCACCCGGCCCGAGAGCCAGGCCACCAGGGACTGCTCCATGGCCGTGGAGACCGGGCCCATCTCGTAGACGGCCGTGCCGTTGTTCAGGAGGTCCGCCACTGAACCCAGCAGGGCGGTGAGGGGCAGGGGCGCCGCGCACTGGTGGCCCATGTACTTGGGGTGCTGCAGGTGGTGGGAGCCCCGCAGCACGTCGCCGATGAGCGCCATGGGGTCGGCGCCCCCGGCGGCGCTGAAATCCGCGGGCCAATCGGCCAGGGCATCCTGGGGTTCGCGCCACGGCAGCACGGGCCCCTCCCGGCGCTGGACGCCGCCCAGGTGGTCCGCCAGGGAGTCCACCACCCGGTGCCCCAGGCTGCGGAAGGCTTCGGGATCGTAGGCGGAGAGGAAGGGATCCAGGTTGGGCGTGGCCATGGATCCATGTTCTCACGATAAGAGGTTTACTGGCTATGGAGAGCCCGGCGGACGGATGCCAGAACCTTGGGGGGCCTGGACCCACTTCTCCTGGAGGGTCCCCATGGCCGTGCGCTTCCTGATCATCCTGCTGACCTTCTATGTGATGGGATTCGGGGACGTGCGCGGCAGTTTCGTGGGCATCGCCAAGGAGGTGTTCGGCATCACCGCCGCCCAGGGCAGCCTCATCCCCTTCTGCGGAGCGGTGGCGTTCGGCCTGTTCGCCGTGCCCGCCGGACTCCTGGCCACCCGCCGGGGCAAGAAGTTCCTGATGCTCACCGGCCTGCTCATCACCGCCGCCGGCCACGCCCTGCCGTGTTTCCTGCTCAAGAGTTACAGCCACCTCGTGGCGGCCGTCTTCATCATCGGCTTGGGCATGACCTGCCTCCTGGTCTCGGGCAATCCGCTGCTGCGGGAGATCACCGGTCCGGAGCGGTTCGCCAGGGACCTGACCTTCGCCCAGTTCATCAAGGCCCTGGGCTCCATCACCGGCCCGTACCTGATCGCCTTCATCGTCACCCAGGGCTACACCTGGCGGGAACTGTTCCCGGTGTTCACCCTCCTCACCCTGGCCACGTTCCTGGCGGTGGCGGCGGTGCGCATCCCCGAGACCATCCAGGTGCGGCCCGCCACCCTGCGGGACATGGTCCGCCTCCTGGGCGTGCGGACCGTCCAGGTGAAGATCCTGGGGATGTTCCTGTTCGCGGGCGCGGAGATGGGGATGAACACCTGGCTGGCCACCCACATGTGGCAGACCCACGGCATGGGCATCGAAGTTGACGCCATCCGCTACGGCCAGGGGCTGTTCTGGGTGAGCCAGGGGATCGGGCGCCTGCTGGGGTCCCTGGCCCTCACCTGGATGGAGCCCCGGCGGTTCTTCCTGCTGTGCGCCCTGGCGGGCCTGGGCGGCCTGGGGGGGCTCATCCTGGGCAACCGGGCCCTGGCGGTGGGCTCGGTGGCCATGTGCGGCCTGAGCTTCTCCAACATCTGGCCGACCCTGTTCTCCATCCTGCTGGAAACCCGCCCCCGCCAGGCCACCGAGATGGCCGGCCTCACCGTCATGGCCAACTCCGGAGGCGCGGTGATGCCCTGGTGCATGGGCCTCATCACCGACAGCAGCGCCGTGCGCTGGTGCTTCCTGGTGCCGGTGGCGGCCTTCGTCTACCTGGTCTTCCTGGGCCTTGGGGGCCGGCGCCCGGCGCCCAGGCGGCAGCCCGAAGCGGCGTAGAATGGCCTCATGGCACCGATCCCCCGCCGATCACCGGCCCGCACCTGGTGGGTGTACATCCTCCAGTGCGGGGACGGCACCCTGTACACGGGCATCGCCCTGGATCCCGAGGCCCGCCTGGCCCAGCACCGGGAGGGCACCGGCGCCCGCTACACCCGGGGCCGCGCGCCCCTGGAACTGGTGTACCAGGAGGCCGCCTCCGGGCGCACCGCCGCCTCCCGGCGGGAGGCGGCCATCAAGCGATGCTCCCGGCGGGACAAGCTGGCGCTGATCCTGCGGGCCGGCTGACCGGTCAAGCGGGGCTAATGGATATGATTGAGGGCGGCCCACCCGGTCCACATGATCTCGATGCCGATGCAGAGCAGGATGAACGCGAACAGGCGCATGATCACGATGGTGCCGATGTCGCCCAGCCGTGCCAGCAGGCGGCCGCTGCGCCGGTAGCACAAGTAGATCACCAGGGCGGTGGCCGCAGCGCCCAGGGCCGCCACCAGGGCGCTCAGGAGATACTGGATCGGCGCGCGCGGCATGTGCACGCCCAGGGCGATGGCCGCGGCGATGGAGCCCGGGCCGGTGGTGAGCGGGAACGTGAGCGGGAAGAAACTGCGGCGGGCGATCTCGGTGTCGGTCGGTTCCGCGGCCTGGTTGGCCACGGCCTGCTGGACCTCGTCATTCCCCTTGCTGCCCAAGGCCTGCCAACCCACCGTCGCCACCACCAGGCCACCCCCCAGGCGCACGATCTGCAGGGATATGCCGAAAATATCCAGCACGTAGATGCCGACCAGCATGGACGCGACCAGGACCACCCAGCTGTTGAAGGCCACCCGCCGCGCGAACTTGCGCACCACCTGCCGCTCGGTGCCGGCGGTGGCGGCGAAGATGGGGGCGGTGGCCAGGGGATTGATGACCGGCAGCAGGGTGAGCGGCACCAGCGCCAGGGATTTCAGGAACGGGACGAAGTAGGCCAACGAAACTCCGTGGCTGGGCCGGGGCCGGGGGGGAATGGCGATATCGCCTGTCATTGTAGACCAGGTGCCGTTCCCCGGTCCGGTCGGCGCCCCTGGGCGCAGACCAAGGGGCCGGGCCTCCCGGTGGGGAGACCCGGCCCCGTTACCGGCAAGGTGCTTCAGCTCCACGTCCCCGGTGGAGGTTCCGGTGAGGACATGGTTCCGCTGCAAGGTGGCCCTGATGAATTGGAATTTGGGCTCGTCCCGGTCAGGGTGATGGCGGTGGCGTTGTTCGCCCAGGTGGCCGTGGCATGGTAGCTCGAGGGTGCCGCGTAGCCGCTTGCGGAGTAGGGAACACTGCCGTTAATGGTGACATGGTTTTGGCCATTGACCGAGCCGGTGAACGACCCGAGTTCCCGTGTTCGTGGTCGTGCCGGAGAAGCTGGTGGTTCCCAGCGGCCTGGGTGATGGTGGCGTTGAAGGTGGTGACGCTGCCGATGTCGGTGTCGCAGGTGTTGGTCAGCACATTGAAGGTCATGGACCAAGTGGAGCCGTTGAGGTTGATGACCGCAGCTTCCATTTCGTTGGAGCCGGTGGATTCGCCGCCGGAGTTGACCGCGGTCACCTGGTAGTAGTAGATGTTGGCGTTGGCGACGGTCGTATCGGTGTAGGCGAGGGCGGTGACGGGCGACGTGTTGACCAGGGTCTTGTTGGTCAGGAGGCCGCCGCTGGTGGCCATGCCCCGGTAGACGTTATAGCTCGTCGCGGTGGCGACCGTGTCCCAGGCCAGGTTCACGCCCTGGCTCCCGACCGCAGCCGTGAGCCCCGCTGGCGCCGCGGGCGCCGGCTCGATGGCCGGCACCGCATGCGCCTGGGGCGATGCGGGGGACTCGCCCGCAGCATCCGACGCGGTCACGATGTAGTAGTAGTCATTGCCATTGGTAAGCCCGGTGTGGTTGTACGGGCTGGTCACGCCCGCGATCTGGGTGCCGCCGCCGACGGTGACGCCGGCGGTGCCGCTCCAGTAGGCGTTGTACGACGTGGCCCCGGTCACCGCGGGCCAGGTCAGGGTCACTTCGGTGTTCCCCGGCGTGGCGGTGAGGGAGGCGGGGGCCGCGATCCACGGCATGGCGTTCGCCGGGGAGGAGGCCGGCGACTCGCCGGAGCTGTTAACCGCCGTGATCACGGCATAGTAGGTTGTCCCGTTGGTCAGCCCTTTGAGGGCGTAGGGGCTGGTGACGCTGGTCACCTTGGTGCCCGGCCAGGGTCACTCCTTCCGTGTCGGCCCAGTAGCAGTTGTAGGACGAGGCATAGGGTACGGTGGGCCAGGTCAGGTTGATCTGGCTGTTGCCCGCAGCCGCGGTCAGGCTGGCCGGCGCCACCGGGATCGGGGGCGGCGTGCTCGTGCCGCTGCTCCCGCCGCAGCCCGCGAGCAGCAGGACCAGGGCCGCTGCCGCCAGTCCTGGGGCGGCGAGAAGGGTGAAGTTGGTGAAGCGGTATCTCATAGTGCCTCCCAGGGCGTAGGGTGCTGATGGCCGTACCGACGGCGGGAACGCCGTTTTCGGACCCAAGGTCAACCGACCGATGCAAAACTGTCCGGTTCTGTCACGAAACCCAAGCATGCAGAAGGTTTTCGTCGTTATGGGGTAACTGTATTGGAAGAGTGCCCCATCATCCTACGAACTGTTTTTTTTGGGCAAGAGAATTCGGTGGAAACAGGTACATTTTTAGGTTAATTTTTTGATGCAATGCCGAGTTATAAAGAATGGCTCATATCCTTTGTGATAATATCAATGGTAAGCGCTGAAATATTCAATTAAATTGATGAATTTTACCCATATTTTCGATCAATAACAATAATCAATCCTGTTTTTAAATTGTGACACTTGGTGTTCGGCAAGGCTCTTTCGTAACCGTTAACCTTTTTCCCGGCGGCGCGCGCGGTCGGGGCCCGGGCGAACGGTCAAGGCTGGTCACTCCATGGGCATGCCCGAGTAGATCCAGTTGAAAGCCGCCGGGATGGCCACCAGGGCGCCGGAGACATGGTCGATCCGGTCAGACTCCTTGCCGATGGGCAGGAAGGCCAGCAGCTTGGCCGGATCCTGCCCGGCTGCGCGGATCTCCTCGCCCAGCTGCTCCAGGGTGCGGAGGGTGTTGCGCAGGGGCACGTCCGCGTCAGCGGGGCTCTGGCAGAAGAGGATCGGCTTCGTGGGCCGCCATCCTCCGCACAGGTCGTTCTCCTTGAGCAGCTTGTGCACCTGGCTGGTGGCGTAGGCGGGGTCGTCGAGCTGGGCGGCCACCCAGTCGGGGTTCAGGGTGTCCCGCAGCACCACCCGGTTGCCGGGCACCCCCAGGCGCCGGCCGATGAGGGCGTCCACCTGCAGCCCGTCCAGGCAGCCGTCGGTCCATTGGAGGATGTTGCCGTCCTCCCGGTTTTCCAGCAGCGCCGGGGCGAACACCTGGGACGGCGTCACCAGGTCGCCGTAGATGTTGGCGTAGGACCTGATCACGTACGGCAGGTAGAAGGGATGGCTGTAGGGACGGTCCTTGGCGATGATCTCGCGGCGGATGGTGTCGGACAGGTCGAAGGGCCCGGCCATGCAGGCGGAGCCTTGCAGGGTGAAGGGGCCCAGGGGTGCCCCGGGGTGCGCCTCCAGCTCCTTGACCGCGGCCAGGGCCGTGTAGGCCCCTTCCGAATAGCCCAGCAGGTAGAGCCGGCCATCCCAGCCGTAGCCGTGCCGGGCCAGGTACGGGTCCTGGGCGGGGAGCCGCGCCACCGCGGCCAGGGAATCCACCAGGGAATAGGCCAGGGACTTGGCGTGGCAGAAGGTGTGGTAGCTTTCACCGTCCCCGCCCATGCCCGGCTGGTCGGGCATGGCCACCGCGTAGCCATAGTACAGGGCGGCCGCCGCGCCGTACAGCCATTCGTGGCCGGCGTACTGGGAGGCCACATGGGTCTTCTGGAGCATGGTGGCGTGGGGATACAGCACCAGGGGCAGGTCCCGGCCCGAGCGGAGCCGCCAGTGGGGCGGAAAGAACACCCGTCCGCTCTGCACCACCGGCACGGTGGCCTGGCTCCCGTCCGGGTTGCGGACGGGATCGCCGCTGGGGTCGTAGAGGGGCCGGCGGGAGGGATAGCTGAAGATGGCCGAGTGCACCACCCAGTCCGGCATCCGGCGCCCCGCCCAGCGCTCCAGGAACTCCAGGCACTGGTCGAAGGTGGACCAGGCGGCGGGATCCCCCAGGCGGGTGGGCAGGAGCGCCGGGCGCAAGGCGGGCGGCGGGGGCGGAGGGGCGGCGGCGGCCGCCCCCCCCAGGGCCAGGACCAGGGCCAGGGCCCGCAGGACGGGTTGCAGCTTGAACATGGAAACCTCGCTGGCGCAAATGCGTCCCAGTATCGCTCAGGGAAGGTTTCTGGCCGCAAGGGATTCCTGCGGTCACAATGGTCCGGTCGCCAACACCCCAAAGACGATGGACGAACAGCAGCTCATCCCGCGGGCCGTGGCCGGAGACTCGGACGCCTTCGGCGCCCTGGTGTCGCCGCACCTGGGATTGTTCTTCAACGGCATCCTGCGGATCCTTGGCAACCGGGCGGACGCCCAGGACGCCCTGCAGGACGCCCTGCTGAGCATCCACCAGGATCTGCCCTCCTTCCAGGGGCGCAGCCGGTTCACCAGCTGGGCCTACAAGGTATGCATCAACGCGGCCCTCATGTTCCGGCGCAGCCATGCCCGGCTGCGGGAGGAATCCCTGGACCCGGTCTCCGGGCTGGGGGACCTGGACCCGTCGGGCCACCACCTGGACACCCGGGAATCGCTCCAGTGGAGCGAGGAGGCCCAGGCCCTGGCGGAGGCCGAGCGCCGCCAGCTGCGGGAATGCCTGCTCCAGGCCCTGGCCGCCCTGCCGGACGGCCAGCGGGTGGTGTTCGTGCTCAAGGACATGGAAGACTGGTCCACCGAAGAGATCGCGGCCCGCCTTGACCAGACCGCCGCCACCGTGCGCCAGCGCCTGCACCGGGCCCGGCTGCAGGTGCAGGAACGGCTCCGGGCGCACATCCAGGGGAGGGCGTCATGAAACTCCTGATCACCTGCCGGGAAGCCCGGGAACGGCTCACCGAGTACCAGGAAGGCGCCCTCTCCCGGCGGGAGCGGGCCGCGGTCTGGCTGCACCTGCTCATCTGCTCGGCCTGCGACGCCTTCTACCACGGCCTGCGCGCCCTGCCAGGGGTGGCCAGGTTCCTGGCCGGGCCCGAGGAGCCGCCCCCCGCCGAGGCGGAGGAAGCCTTGCGCCGGATCTTGCGGAAGCTGGACACCCCGGCTCCCTGACCTCGCCGTCCGGCGCTTCCGCCCAACCCCCGGCCCTTTGCCGCCGGGGCGCGGGAAAGGGGTGCCTTGGCAGGGAAAAAGCGATAAGCTTCATCATCCATCACGGAGGGATCCATGCCCAGCGCCGCCCTGACCGCCGTCCTCGCCGCCCTGCCCGCCCTGGCGGGCCAGCCCCTTCCCTACCAGGACGGAACCGTGCGGCTCGCCGGCTACGTGGCCCGCCCCGCCGCGATCCAGGGGACCGTGCCGGGCGTGCTGGTGATCCACCAGTGGATGGGGCTCACCGACCACGAGCGGCACACCGCCGACCGCCTGGCGGAGCTGGGCTACGTGGCGGTGGCCGCGGACATATTCGGAGAGGGCGTGCGGCCCAAGGACATGAAGGAGGCCGCGGCCCAGGCCACCCTCTACAAGAGCGACCGGTCCCTGTACCGCCAGCGCATCAAGGCCGGGCTGGACGCCCTCAAGGCCCAGGCGGGGGTGGATCCCTCGCGCCTGGCGGTGATCGGCTTCTGCTTCGGCGGCACCGGCGCCATCGAGGCCGCCCGGGCGGGCCTGCCGGTGCGCGGGGTGGTCTCTTTCCACGGCGGCCTGGACTTCACCCCCGATCCCAAGGCCGCCCCCATCACCGCCAAAATGCTGATCTGCCACGGAGCCGACGACCCGTTCGTCCCGCCCAAGGACGTGGCGGCCTTCCAGGACGACATGCGCCGGCTCAAGGCCGACTACGTCTTCGTGGCCTACAGCGGTGCGGTGCATGCGTTCACCCAGAAGGAGGCCGGGGACGACCCCGCCAAGGGCATGGCCTACAACGAGGCGGCCGCCCGGCGCAGCTGGCAGCACATGAAGGACTTCTTCGCCGAACTGTTTTGAGCTCTCCAGCGACCGGCCCGGGGCGCTCCACGGTGCCGGAGTCGGTCCCCGGTTGCCTTGGCCTGGAAAAAGGGTAGACTGACATCAATTTCATGCTTTTTTTGACAATCTTGGTTTCGGAGGATCGATGAGCATGGGGTTGATCGCCGCGGGGGTGGTTTTCCTGGCGTGGGCCTTGGCCTTTTTCCGGGCCCGGCTGCTGGCGTGGACCGGTGCCGCGGCGGGCGTCCTGGGCGCCATCCAGGCGATGGCGGCCGCCTCCGGAACCCCCTGGAGCCCCGCCGCGGCCGGCGCCGCCTGGGGCGCCTGGGCCGTCCTGGCCCTGGCCCTGAACCTGCCGGCCCTGCGCCAGGCCCTGGTGATGCGGCCCCTGGCCGGGGCGTTCCGGTCCAAGCTGCCGCCCCTGTCCCCCACCGAGCGGGAGGCGCTGGAGGCGGGCACCGTCTGGTGGGACGGGGAGCTGTTCGGCGGCCATCCGGACTGGAGCCGCCTGCTGGCCCAGCCCCGGGCCGTCCTCACCCCCGAGGAGCAGGCCTTCCTGGACGGCCCGGTGGAGGAGCTGTGCGGCATGCTGGACGACTGGAAGATCGTGGAGGAGCTCCACGACCTGCCGCCGGAGGTGTGGCAGTTCCTCAAGACCCAGGGCTTCCTGGGCATGATCATCCCCAAGCGTTACGGCGGGCTGGGCTTTTCCGCCCAGGCCCACTCCCAGGTGGTCATGAAGATCGCCAGCCGCAGCACCACCGCGGTGGTCTCGGTGATGGTGCCCAATTCCCTGGGTCCGGCGGAACTGCTCAACCACTACGGCACCGAGGAGCAGAAGAACCACTACCTGCCGCGCCTGGCCCGGGGCCTGGAGATCCCCTGCTTCGCCCTCACCGGCCCCGAGGCCGGCAGCGACGCCGCCTCCATCCCCGATTCCGGCGTGGTCTGCAAGGGCGCCTTCGAAGGGCGGGAGATCGTGGGCATCCGCCTCAACTGGGAGAAGCGCTACATCACCCTGGGCCCGGTGGCCACCCTCCTGGGGCTGGCGTTCAAGCTCACCGACCCGGACCGTCTGCTCACCCAGGGCGGCGCGGGCATCACCCTGGCGCTGATCCCCACCCGCACCCCCGGCATCACCATCGGCACCCGCCACAACGCCCTGGGCATCCCCTTCCAGGTGGGGCCCAACTGGGGCAAGGACGTGTTCATCCCCCTGGACTGGATCATCGGCGGCGCCGCCCAGGCCGGCAACGGCTGGAAGATGCTCATGGAGTGCCTGGCCGCGGGCCGCTCCATCTCCCTGCCGGCCCTGAGCACCGGAGGCGGCAAGTACGTCGCCCTCGTCGCCGGCGCCTATGCCCGGGTGCGGCGCCAGTTCAAGCTGCCCATCGGCCGGTTCGAGGGGGTCGAGGAGGCCCTGGCCCGGATCGCCGGGCACACCTACCTGATGGACGCCGCCCGGGCCATGACCTGCGTGGCGTTGGACCAGGGGGAGCGCCCCTCGGTCATCTCGGCCATCGTCAAGTACCAGTGCACCGAACGCATGCGCATGGCCTTCAACGACGGCATGGACATCGTGGGCGGCAGCGGCATCTGCATCGGCCCGCGCAACCTGCTGGGCCGCGGCTACCAGGGCGCCCCGGTCGGCATCACGGTGGAAGGCGCCAACATCCTCACCCGCTCCCTGATCACCTTCGGCCAGGGCGTGATCCGCTGCCATCCCTTCGTGTTGAACGAGATGCGCGCCATGGCCGACCCGGACCGGGCCCGGGGCCTGGCGGCGTTCGACCGCCACCTGGGCGGCCATCTGGCCCATGGGCTGGCCTGCGCGGCCCGGTCCCTGTTCCACGGGCTCGCCCGGGGCCGCCTGGTCCGCACCCCGGGCGGGCCAGGCCGGCCCTATTACCAGGCGGTCTCCCGCTTCTCCGCCGCCTTCGCCCTCACGGCCGACGTGGCCCTGCTCACCCTGGGCGGCGCCTTGAAGCGCAAGGAGAAGCTCTCCGGGCGCATGGCCGACATCCTCGGGCACTTGTACCTGGTTTCCGCCGCCCTCAAGCAGTTCGAGGACCGGGGCCGCCCCGGGGGCGACCTGCAGCTGCTGAAGTGGGCCTGCGAAGCCAGCCTGCGCACGGTGGAGGAAGGCTTCGACGGGGTGTTCCGCAACCTGCCCAACCGGCCCGCCGCGTGGCTGCTGCGCGCCCTGGTGTTCCCCGCCGGGCGGGGCCACCGTGGCCCCAGCGATGCTCTGGGCCACCAGGCCGCGGCGCTTCTGCTGGAGCCTTCCGCCGCCCGGGACCGGCTCACCGCCGGCATCTTCCTGCCCATGGACAGCCGGGAGCCCCTCCGGCAGCTGGAGGAGGCCCTGCGCAAGGTCATCGCCGCCGAACCGGTGGAGAAGAAGCTGGCGGCCGGCGCCGCCGCCGGCGCGATCCCCGCCGGCCCCGACGGCCAGATGCTGGCGGACGGCCTCAAGGCGGGGGTGGTCACCGCCGAGGAGGGCAAGCTCCTGCGGGCGGCCCTGGAGGCCCGCAGGGACGCGGTGAGGGTGGACGACTTCCCCCCGGCGCGCCAGCCCAAGCCCAAGGAGTGACACCATGCGAACGGAGGGCGCCTACGCCGGCGGCCGGCCCGTCTACGTGGTGGACGGGAGCCGCACGCCTTTCCTCAAGGTCCGGGGCCAGCCGGGCCCGTTCCGGGCCTCGGACCTGGCCACGGCCGCCGGCAAGACACTGCTGGCCCGCCAGCCGTTCGGTCCCGGGGAACTGGACGAAGTGGTGTTCGGGTGCATCATCCCCGGCCCCGACGAGGCCAACCTGGCGCGCATCGTGGCCCTGCGCCTGGGCTGCGGCAAGGGCACGCCGGCCTGGACGGTCCAGCGCAACTGCGGCTCGGGCATGCAGGCCATCGACAGCGCCGCCCAGGCCATCGCCCAGGGGCGGGCCGACCTGGTGCTGGCGGGAGGGACCGAAGCCATGAGCCAGGCCCCGGTGCTCCTCAACGACGCCATGGTGAAGCTGCTGGCGGACCTGAACCGCGGCCGGGGCGCCTGGGCCAAGGCCAAGGTCCTGGCCCGGCTGCGCCCGGGCCATTTCAAGCCCGTCCTGAGCCTGGCCCGGGGCCTGACGGACCCCATCTGCGGGCTGAACATGGGCCAGACCGCCGAGGGCCTGGCCAGCCAGTTCGGCATCACCCGGGAACGCATGGACGCCTTCGCCCTGGAGAGCCACCGGCGCCTGGCCCGGGCCCAGGACGGCGGCCGGCTGGAAGAGCTGGACCCCATGATCGGTCCGGACGGCACCCTGTACGAGCAGGACGAGGGCCTGCGCCGGGACGCCAGCCCCGAAGGCCTGGCCAGGCTCAAGCCGGCTTTCGAGCCCCCCCACGGCCGGGTCACCGCCGGCAACAGCGCCCAGGTCACCGACGGAGCCGCCTGCCTGCTCCTGGCCAGCGCCGCCGCGGCCCGGCGCCACGGGCTCAAGATCCTGGGCCGGCTGGAGGACTGCCAGTGGGCCGGCCTGGAGCCCGCGCAGATGGGGCTGGGGCCGGTCCACGCCATGGCGCCCATCATGGAGCGCCACCGCCTGGGCACCGAGGACGTGGACTACTGGGAGATCAACGAGGCCTTCGCCGCCCAGGTGCTGGCCTGCATCGAGGCGTGGCGGAGCCCCGCATACTGCCTCAAGGAACTGCAGCGGGAGGCGCCGTTCCAGCCCATCGACCCGGAGCGGCTGAACGTGGACGGGGGCGCGGTGGCCGTCGGCCATCCGGTGGGCTGCAGCGGCGCCCGGGTGGTGCTGCACCTGCTGCACGTGCTGCGGCGCAACGGCGCCCGGCTGGGCATGGCGAGCCTGTGCATCGGGGGCGGCCAGGGCGGGGCCATGCTGGTGCGGTCCCTGGAAGGGGAGGCGCCCGATGCGTGAGGATCCGGCCGTGACCCTCGCCGCGACCCGGAATTGGCGCCTGGAGCAGGATCCGGACGGGATCCTCTGGCTCACCCTGGACCGGGCCGGCAGCGGGGTCAACACCCTTTCCAGCGCCGTGCTGGAGGAACTGGAGGGCCTGCTGCCCGGCCTGGCCCATAGCGGGGCCAAGGGCCTGGTGCTGCGCTCCGGCAAGGCCGGCGGCTTCATCGCCGGCGCCGACATCACCGAGTTCGGCGCCCTCTCCGGGGCGGCCCAGGCCCTGGAGCGCATCCGGCGGGGCCAGGAGATCCTCCGGCAGCTGGAGCTGCTGCCCATGCCCACAGCGGCCATGATCCACGGCTTCTGCCTGGGCGGCGGCCTGGAGCTGGCCCTTGCCTGCGGGCGCCGGGTGGTCTCGGATGACCCGGGGACCCGGCTGGGCTTGCCCGAAGTCCAGCTGGGCATCCATCCGGGCTTCGGCGGCACCGTGCGGCTCACCGCGCTGCTGGGGCCGGCGCGGGCCATGGACCTGATGCTCGGCGGCCGGACCCTGTCCGCCCAGGCCGCCCGCCGGGCCGGGCTGGTGGACGCGGTGGTGCCCGAGCGGCACCTGGCCCGGGCGGCCGTGGCCGCCCTGGGCCGGCGACCGCGCCGGGCCAGCTTCCTGCGGGGCCTGCCCGGGACCTGGCCCCTCAAACTGGTCCTGGCGGGCCTCCTGCGCCGCCAGGTGCGCCGGCGGGCCCGCCCGGAGCACTACCCGGCCCCGTTCGCCCTCATCGACCTGTGGGCCCGCTTCGGGGGCCATCCGGATCCCATGTATCGGGCCGAGGCCCAGTCGGTGGCCGACCTCATCACCGGCGACACCGCCCGCAGCCTGGTACGGGTATTCCAGCTCCAGGAACGGCTCAGGGCCCTGGGCAAGCCGGGCGTGCCGCCGCCGGGCCGGGTGCACGTGGTGGGCGGCGGGGTCATGGGCGGGGACATCGCCGCCTGGTGCGCGCTGCAGGGGCTGCTGGTGACCGTGCAGGACCTGGACGCCCGGCGCCTGGCCAGGGCGGTGGGCCGGGCCGGGGAGCTGTTCCGGCGCAAGCTCAAGGACCCGCGCCTGGTCCAGGGCGCCCTGGATCGCCTGGTGCCGGACCTGTCCGGGGCCGGGACGGCCCGGGCCGACCTGGTGATCGAGGCCATCTTCGAGGATCCGGACGCCAAGCGCGACCTGTACCGCCGCCTGGAGCCCCGCATGCGCCCGGACGCCATCCTGGCCACCAACACCTCCAGCATCCCCCTGGAGCGCCTGGCGGGAGTGCTGGAGCGGCCCGGGCGCTTCCTGGGGCTGCATTTCTTCAACCCGGTGGCCAAGATGCCCCTGGTGGAAGTGGTCACCGCCCCGGGCGCCGAACCGGGCGCCCTGGACCGGGCCACCGCCTTCGTGGGCGCCATCCGCCGCCTGCCCCTGCCGGTGAGGAGTTCCCCGGGCTTCCTGGTGAACCGGATCCTCATGCCCTACCTCATGGAGGCCATGACCCTGGTGGAGGAAGGGGTGCCCCCGGAGGCCGTCGACCGGGCCGCGGTGGCCTTCGGCATGCCCATGGGCCCGGTGCTCCTGGCCGACACGGTGGGCCTGGACATCTGCCTGTCCGTGGCCCGCATCCTGGGCGAGCCCTTCGGCGTCCAGGTGTCCCCCCGCCTGGAGCGGATGGTGGCGGAGGGACGCCTGGGCAGGAAATCCGGCCAGGGCTTCTACCGGTTCCGGAACGGCCGGCCCCAGATCCCCCGGGGCCCCGACCCGGATCCCGGGGGCCCCGTCGAACAGCGCCTGATGCTGCGCCTGCTCAACGAGGCGGTGGCCTGCCTGCGGGAGCGGGTGGTGGCGGACGAGGACCTCCTGGACGCCGGCGTGGTCTTCGGCACCGGCTTCGCGCCCTTCCGGGGCGGCCCTCTGCACTACAACCGCCAGGCCGGCATCACCGGCCAGGAACGGCAATTGAAGGACCTGGAGGAGCGGTACGGAGCCAGGTTCGCCCCCGATCCGGGCTGGTCGTCGCTCTAGCCTTACTGTGGCCCGGGTCCGCCCGGCCTTACGAAGACGGAGTGACGCTCATTTTCATGTCCAGCGGGTACACCGGATCCTCCACGATCTCCGGGGTGAGGAAGAACACGACCTCCTCGTTGTTCCTCTGCCTGGAGGTCGAGGAGAACAGCTTGCCCAGGACGGGGATGCGGGACAGGAACGGCAGCCCAGAGGTCGTGTTGTTGAGGGAATCCTGCTTGAGGCCGCCCAGGACGATCACTTCCCCCTTGAGGGCGCGCACGGTGGCCTGCTCCTCCACGGTGTCGATGATGGGGTACCGGGCTCCGTTGATCTCCTGGAATGACTGCAGGCTGGTGACCTGGGGATACAGGGTGAGGACCATGTCGTCGTCCAGGCCCACCTGGACCCCCACTTGCAGGTAGATGCCTTGCCGTTCGGTGGTCACATCGTAGGTCGCCTGCCCGGTGGCGGCCTGGGAGACGATCTTGGGATAGACGTACTTGACGCCGCTGAGGATGAAGGCCTTCTCCCCGTCCAGCACCAGGAGGGTGGGGCTGGAGAGGGTCTTGGTCTTGCCGGTGGTTTCGGCGGCGTTCAAGGTGGCGGTGAGGGACAGGGCCGAGTGGGTGAACTTGCCCAGGCTGAGGCCGTTCACCTGGGGAGATTGGCTGCTGGCGCCGGAGGCGGTGCTGTTGCCCACCTCGTTGGACGTCCATTGGATGCTGTTCATCCAATCCACGCCCAGGCTGCGGGCGAACGTGGTGTTCATCTCCATGATCCGCACCTTGACCCGCACCTGCTTGCGGGGCCGGTCGAACTTGCGGGCCAGGGCCAAGGCCCGGCGCACGAACGAGATCTTGCCGCTGAACGCCACGTCGTGGGTGCGGAAGCTGATGTCCACGGCGGCGAGGGAGTGGACGCCATTGTCGGTGGTGCCCCCGCTGCTCTCCACCGCTGGCGTCAGGAAGGCCGGCCCCAGGGTCACCTTGATGTTTTCCGTCCCCAGGAGTTCGGTGATGGATTTCGCCAGGGTCCCGGCGTCGATGCGCCGGCAGCGGTACGCGGCTTCCACGACTTCGTCGGGATTGTCGGCGTTGGGAAAGCGCAGTTTCAGGTCGATGGGCAGGCCCACCATGTAGCCGTCCTCAACCTTCACGTAGTCCAGGTCGGCGGCCAGCAGGAGGCGTTTCAGGGCCTTCTCGAAAGGCAGGTTCTTGAAGTGCACCGAGACCATGGACGAGTACCGGTCCAGGAAGGTCAACGGCTGGTTGGCCCGGCGGGCGAACTCCTCGATCAGGTTCTCGGCGTCCTGGCGGGAGGCGTCCAGGGAATAGAGGGGTTCCCCGGCCGTGGTGGGCGGGGCCGCGACCTGCACCGCTTCGGCGGCCGGCGGATTCGGCGCGGGGTCCGCCTGGGCAACGACCGCGGGCCCAGGCCTGGCTGGGGCCGGCATACCCGCCAGCACGGCGGCCCAGGGGACCAGGGCGAACACACAGCGGTGCAAGGATTTCATGAGGGCCTTGACATCACATGAAAATCTCCGGGTCGGGGTCGGGCAGCTTGGGAACAACCCGGAGGGGAAACGAAATGAACTGGGGGCGCGTCAGGGCTCCTTCATGAACTCCGCCGGGGTCTCCGGGGCACCGAAGACAACCACTCAGGCCCCTGCTGGCTGGGACAAGGGCTCTGGACTGGACCCGTCGATTGGTCGATAGAAGTTAAGGGGAAACGGGATCTTTGTCAATAATTATTTATAAATCAAGGATATGATTTTGGTATAAATCAGGTAATTCACAGATGGTTAATTGTGATTTTAAAAATTGCCTAATTAAGTGATGACAACCCCAGGCCAAGCTCCATTCCTTCAGCCCGGCCCCGGCAGCCCATGGCCCCCCGGACTCCTCCAACTCCGCATCGATCCCTGAACGCGAACGCGTTCAGGGATCGATCGCAATGGGGGGTCCGGACCGGCTCCTATTCCGCTTCCTGGACTTTCCCGACCGTGACCGACTCCACGCCCCGGACCCGGTCCGACAGGTGCACCAGGAGGCCCATGACGATGGCCACCACGGTGGCCAGGGCCATGCCCTTGAGCTCCACCGTGCCCAGGTTCACCTTGGCGCCGCTGACTCCCACCACGAAGGTGATGGCGCTGAGGATCAGGTTGGCGGGCTTGGTGTAGTCAACCTTCTTCTCCAGGATCATGCGGATCCCGGCCGCGGCGATGACGCCGAACAGCAGGATGCAGATGCCGCCCATGACCGGCACCGGGATGCTGCGGATCAGGGCGCCGACCTTGCCCACGAAGGAGACCAGGACGGCGATCACCGCCGCGCCGCCGATCACCCACACGCTGTACACCCGGGTGATGGCCATGACACCGATGTTTTCCCCGTAGGTGGTGTTGGGGGTGGCACCCACCAGGCCGGAGAGCACGTTGGAGATGCCGTCGCCCAGCAGGGAGCGGTGCAGGCCCGGATCCTCCATGAGTTCGCGGCCCACCACGCTGCCGGTCACCACCAGGTGGCCCACATGCTCAGCCAGCACCACCAGGCAGGCCGGGAAGATCACCAGGATCGCCTGGAGGCTGAACACCGGCTTGTAGAAGTGCGGCGCCGCGATCCAGGGGGCCGCGGCCACGGCACCGAAGTCCACCAGGCCCATCGCCATGGACAGCAGGTAGCCCACCACCACGCCCACCAGCACCGGGATGACGGTGAGGAAGCCCCGGGCGAACAGGGACACCAGCACGGCCACCACCAGGGTGCCGACGGACACCAGCAGGGTGATCCCATGGTTGGCCGGCAGGGGGCCGGGGCCGTTCACCAGGCCGGCCATGCTGGCGGCCACCGGGGCCAGTTCCAGGCCGATCACCGCCACCACGGCGCCCATGGCCGCGGGGGGGAAAATGATGTCCAGCCAGCGGGTGCCCGCCTGGCGCACGATGAGGGAGACGAAGATGAAGAACAGGCCGAACACGATGAACCCGCCCTGGGCCGCCGAGTAGCCGCCCAGCGCCGGCACCGCCATCACCGCCATCACCGGGGCGATGAAGGCGAAGCTGGAGCCCAGGTAGGCGGGGATCCGGCCGCGGGTCACCAGCAGGTAGGTGAGGGTGCCGACGCCGTTCATGAGCAGGGACGTGGAGGGGTCCACCTTGAACAGGAACGGCACCAGCACGGTGGCGCCGAACATGGCGAACAGGTGCTGGAGGCTCAGGGGGATGCCTTGGAAGAGGGGAACCTTCTCCTCCACCTGGATGATGCGCAGACCGCGGTCTTGGGCTTGCAAGGTCGTCCCCATGGTTTCTCCATTTGCCGTTGGTGTGCACCCATTTTGGCATGGGTGCGCGCGCTCGGGCCAGTCCGCTATTAACCGTATTTTATTGCTAACCTCAGGTCAACCGCGTCCCGCTGGATGCCAGTCACAAATCCCCCGCGCCGCCCGGGGACCCGGGGCGGCCCGAGCGGGAAGGGTGTCGTTGCTTGGTTGAAAACCGAGTCGCCTGTCGAAAATATAATGATTTTTAGGGTTGCATGGGAAAATCAATTCATTAACCTTTAGTTATGGATCAAGGTTTCAGTGGTGGTTCTGCTCCCATGAGGTTGCCTCTGGAGCAGGTGACGCCCGTGCTGGACCTGTGTTTCCCCATCATCCAGGGCGACGCGCTGGAGGTGGACCACGGGCACGCCCTGTTCCTGGCTTTGAGCGCCGCCTGCGGGGACCTGAAACGGGTGCCGGGCCTGGGGGTCCACGCGGTGCGTGGCATCCCTGGCGAACGGAAGGGCGAGCTCCTGCTCCTGGACGACTCGGAGGTGCGGTTGCGCATCCCCGCTGGTTCCGCACAGCTGCTCCAGCGCCTGGCCGGCACCTTCCTGAACGTGGGGGGCCGGGGGATCCGCCTGGGAGAGCCGCGCCTGCAGCTGCTGACGCCCGCTTCGGACCTGTGGGCGCGCACCGTCACCATCCATTTCCAGAACCCCGTCAAGAGCGCCGCCCAGGCCCAGCTGGAGCGGCGCTTCGCCCAGGAGTTCCCCTGGGGCTGTTTCCGCATCCTGCGCGCCCGCAGCATCCGCATCGAGGGCCGGCAGCTGCTGGGTTTCGAGACGGCGGTGCGCAACCTGTCCCCCCAGGCCAGCCTGCTGCTCCAGGGCCAGGGCTTCGGGGGGAGGAGGGCGCTGGGCTGCGGGCTGTTCGTGCCCATCCCGGCGGCGGCCCGGCGCAAGGCCAGCTAGGAGCCTCGCTACGTAATCGCACGTGTCCCGGACTTTCGCCCTGGTTCGTCGTTTCCGGACCGCTGACGCGGTCCGTCACCGACGGAATAGAACTCGACAGAGATTGGAGAGTGCTTGTTCCACCTCCCCGGAGATCGTCTTCGAAAGGGTTTCTGGGCGATTTTGGGCCTACCGGGATGGTTTTCCCCTCAGGCCGTGGCCCCTGCGAGTTTGCGGAGGTTGTGAGCCAGGCAGACCAACTGCCATTCGGCTCTAACCTTGGCAAGGCCCCGCAGCAGGAACTGGCGGAAGCCCATGGCTTGCTTGATCTGGCCGAACACGGGCTCGACCACCTGTTGCCGTAATCGCTAGGGGCTGCGCCAGCCGCCCCGCTTCAGCTTGTCGCGCATGGCTGCGATCAGGCTTCCGGCCTTGCCGTTCTTGGCGTGGGTCGCGGCCTCGGATCCGTGCTGCTGGCGTCCGGTTGCGATGTAGGCCCTGATGTGGCGCTTGTGCAGGCCGGCCAGATTGGCTTCCGAGCAAGAACCTGCATCGGCGGAACAAACGGCAGGTCTGCGTCCGAGATTGGCCCGGACCTGATCCACCATGCCCAACAACTGGGGGCAGTCGGCGCTGGTGTTCACCACGTCGCAAGCCACGATCACCTGGGCTTTGGCATCCACCCCCGCCTGGGCGTTGTAGCACTGCTCGAAACTCATCCCCCTGGCGGTTCCGGAACCGGAAATCCTCGCCCATATCCGTGATTTCAGCCTGGTCCAGCCACTCCTTGACCACTTCGGCGAATTCGCTCTCCGCCTTCACCATCCGGTCGTAGCTCATGGCCTTGTGCTTGCTGGCGTTGGCCTTGACCTTGGTACCGTCCAGGGCCACATGCCCCAGCGTCACCAACCTTCCAAGCTCTCCATTAGCCTTGGCCCGAAGTTTTTCCACGCGCTTCAGCAAGGTTGAAACGCCCCCCAAACTATCAGGTCGGCGCCACGCTGGAGCTTCCAGGACCCACTCGAAGCGAGCCTTCGGGACCTCAGGCCCATTTGGATGGCCTGGAAGAACTAACCGGTCCCGGGGACCAACGAAGTGCAGGCGTGCAAACGCGGCCCAAGGTCCATCGCCGTTAGCTTCCCGTCGGCGCCGGCTGCGCCGGCGACGACGAACCAGGGCAAACGTCTGGGACACGTACGATTACGTAGTCAGGCTCCTAGAAAAGCCGCCCCACCAGCGCCGCCACGGCGGTCTCCACCCGCAGGATGCGTCCGCCCAGGTGGACCGGGCGGCAGCCGCTGCGGGCGAGCAGGTCCACCTCCGCAGGGATGAACCCCCCCTCGGGGCCGATGACCAGGGTCACCGGCCCGTCGACGCCCCGGGGGCAGGCTTCCGGGGCGCCCGGATGGGCCAGCAGCGCCAGGGTGCCCGCCGACAGCCCGGGCAGCTCGTCCTCGGCGAAGGGGCGCAGCAGGCGGCGCAGGTGCAGTTCCGGCAGGCGCGTGTCCCGGGCCTGTTCCAGGCCCAGAAGACGCTGCAGCAGCAGGTTCGCCTCGGCCATGCGCGGGCTGCTCCAGTAGCTCTTCTCCACCTTCCAGGCGTTCACCAGGTAGATGCGGGCCGCGCCGAGGCTGGCGGCCGCGGCCAGGGTGCGGTTGAGCACCTTGGGGCGGGGCAGGGCCAGCACCAGGGTGAGGGGCAGCTTGGGGGGCGGCGGCTGGTCCAGGACCACCTCCAGGTCCAGGGCCTCCCCGTCGAGGGCCACGACCCGCCCCCGCCCCAGGGGGCCATCCAGCAGGCCCACCGCCAGCTCCGATCCCGCCGCGGCCCGGTGCACCTCGGTGACGTGGCGCAGCCGCCGCCCGGTGATGCGCACCCGGCCGGGGGCGAGGAAATCCTCCGGCAACAGCACCAGCAGGTTCATGCCCGCCACCGGCCCAGGGCCATACTCCCTCCCCAGCCATCATAGGCCCGGGGGCCCGGAGCCTGATAAGCTGGAGCGTCATCGAGCTTGGAGACCTACGTGAAAATCCTCATTCTGGGCGTGAACGGCTTCGTGGGCTCCCACCTGGTGGAGCGGGTGCTGCGGGAAACCCACTGGGAAGTGTTCGGGATGGACCTGGGCACCCACAAGATCGCCGAGTTCCTCGACCACCCCCGCTTCCAGTTCGTGGAGGGCGACATCTCCATCAGCAAGGAATGGATCGAGTACCACGTGAAGAAATGCGACGTGGTGCTGCCCCTGGTCGCCATCGCCACCCCCAAGATCTACGTGACCGATCCCCTGCGGGTGTTCGAGCTGGATTTCGAGGAGAACCTGAGGATCATCCGCCAGTGCGTCAAGTACCGGAAGCGGGTGGTGTTCCCCAGCACTTCCGAAGTCTACGGCATGTGCCCGGACCCGGAGTTCGACGAGGAGACCTCGCCCCTGGTCACCGGCCCCATCCCCATGCAGCGGTGGATCTACAGCACCTCCAAGCAGCTCCTGGACCGGGTGATCTGGGGCTACGGCTTCCGGGACGGGCTGCGGTTCACCCTGTTCCGGCCCTTCAACTGGATGGGACCCAAGCTGGACAGCCTGAACACCGCCAAGGAGGGCTCCTCACGCCTGGTGACCCAGTTCGCCTGGAACCTGTTCAACGGCGAGCCTCTCAAGCTGGTGGACGGGGGCGGCCAGCGGCGCTGCTTCTGCGACGTGGAGGACGCCATGGACGGGCTCATGGCCGTGCTGCGCAACGAGGGCGGCAAGGCCGACGGCCGCATCTTCAACATCGGCAACCCGGCCAACGACTACAGCGTCAAGGAGATCGCCCAGATGATGCTGGAGATCTGGCGGGACCACCCGTTCCGCCGGGAGCGGGGCACCCCCCTCTCGGAGATCGTGGAGGAATCCAGCGGCGCATTCTACGGCAAGGGCTACCAGGACGTGCTGGTGCGCACCCCGAGCATCCGGCGCATGCGGGAGACCTTCGGGTTCCAGCCCAAGGTGGGCATCCGGGAGGCCTTGCGCAAGTCCCTTGACTTCTTCGTGGAGGAGCACAAGGCCATGGAAAAGGTCGTCGAGACCGAATGACCCGCAAGGAACGCTGGCAACTCCTTTGCATCTGGTTCTTCCTGGGACTCGCGCCCCTGTTCCTGAGACCCCTCTGGGAACCGGACGAGGCCCGCTACGCCGAGATCCCCCGGGAGATGCTGGCCCTGGGGGACTGGCTCGCTCCGCGCCTGAACTACGTGCTGTACTTCGAAAAGCCGCCCCTGCAGGTACCTGGCTCTCGGCGGGGTGCATGCGCCTGTTCGGCCTGCATGCCTTCGCGGCGCGCCTGCCCTTGGCCCTGGCGACCCTCATCAGCCTCTGGTGCGCCTGGTGCCTGGCCCGGCGGCTGGGGGCCCGGCAACCCCTCTGGGCCGCCTTCATGGCGGCCACCGCCATCCTCTGTTATGTGTGCGGGCAGATCCTCACCCTGGACGCCCTGTTCGCCGCCCTCCACGTGCTGGCCCTGGTGGCCGGGATCGAGGCGGTGGCGGACCGGTGCCGGGGGCGGTCCGGACGGGGATGGAGCCTCCTGGCCTTCGCCGCCCTGGCCCTGGCCACGCTCACCAAGGGCCTGGCGGCCCCGGTCCTGGTGGGCATGACCCTCATCTGCTCCCTGCCCTGGGCCTGGAAGGACCGCCGGCTGCGCTCGGCCCTGGGGCGCACCCTGCTGGACCCCTTGGGCTGGCTGGTGTTCCTGTGCCTGGCCGGGCCCTGGTTCGTGCTGGTGGACCGGGCCCACCCGGGCCAAGCCTCCTTCTTCTTCCTGCACGAGCACTTCGCCCGGTTCACCAGCCACGTGCACGCCCGGGAAGGCTCCAAGAACCCCATCCTGGACAAGCTCTACTTCCTGGGCATCCTGGCGCCGGGGCTGGTGCCCTGGCTCAGCGCCGCCGTGACCGGGCTGCGCCGGGGCTTCGCCTTCCTGGGCCATGCGGGACCGGCGTCGGACCAGGCCACCCTGCACCGGTGGACCGTGGCCGCGGCGCTCCTGGGCGCGGTCTGGCCCCTGGCCTTCTACACCGTCTCCGGCTCCAAGCTGCCCCCGTACATCCTCCCGGTGATGGTGCCCATCCTGGCCCTGGCCTGCGCTTTCGAGCGGGACGGGGAGGAAGGCCGGGCCCTGGCCCGGTGCGGGAAGGAACTCCTGGTGCTGGGCCTCCTGCTGGCGCTGTCGGGGCCGTTCCTGCTCAAGGAGCGGGCCGGGCTTGGCTGGGTCCTGGGCACCGGCGCCGCCTTCGCCGTCCTGGGCTGCTGGGCCATCCGCCCCGCGGGCCTGACTCCGGTCCGGTGGATGACCGCCGTGGGAGCGGTCCTGCTCCTGCTCACCGTGGCGGCCCAGGGCGCCGCCGGGGCCGGGAAGGGGGTCGGGGCCCTGGTGCGCCGGGCCCCCGCGGATGCCCAGTGGATCAGCTGCGGCAACTACTACCAGGGCATTCCCTTCACCAGCGGGCAGCGCACGGCGGTGGTGGCGGGGACCGGCGAACTGGCCTACGGCCGGGACCACCTGCCCGTGGGCGAGCGGGAGCGCTGGTTCCAGGAGGATCCCAAGGCCTTCACCCCCCTGGCCCTGCGCCTGCGCTCCGAGAACCCCCAGCGCCCCGTGTGGGCCCTGGTGGACAAGGGCACCTGGCGGGACCTCCCCGACGCCCAGCGCCAGGCCTGGGAAGCCCGGGCGGCCGCCCCGCAATGCCTGCTGGTGCGGCTGAGGTGACGGTCAGGCTTCCGCCTCCGGATCGGGCGCCGCGGGCCATTTCGCCCTAATACCCAGGCGCCGGCTGGTACTCCACCTGGTAGGTGAGGGGTCCAGGCAGCCTCCCGCTGCTGACGGTCACCCCCATCACCAGGTGGCGGGTTGCCGGATCCACATGGAAGCGGTTGGTGCGCTGGCCGTCGGCGGCCTTGAACGTCTGCTCCAGGTCCTCGCCATCCAAGCGCGCCGCCATGGTCATCTTCTCCCCGTCGTCACGGGTCCAGTCCACCGGGCTACCGTCGGCGGGCATCCGCATCTCGGGGCGGTCTTCGAACTGGATGGTGATCTCCTGGGCGGTGCAGGCCACCTTCAGCTGCCGGTAGATGACGTTGGTGCTGGTGAGCCGGGAACGCGCGAAGGGCCTGGTCAGGAAGTTCATGGGAGCGATGGTGCGGGCGATGGCGGCCTGCACGTCCGGGGCCGAGCACAGGTTCCATTGGCCCACCGGCGGCAACGCCCCCAAGGGGACGGTCACGAGCAGGGACACGATCATGGAACGGGCCAAGGAAACTCCAGCCCCCATTCTGGGTGCCGCAGCCGGCCGGCGCCAGGGCGGCCGGGTTGTCATACCGCACCGAGGTCAGGCGCCCAGTGACTGGAGGTAGGCGAGGCTCTGCTTGACGCTGTCCTCGCCCGCCACCTCCAGGGTGGTGTAGCCGTCGTAGCCGATCTCCTTGAGGGCGCGGTAGGCACCCTTGATGTCCACCACCCCGGTGCCCAGCGGGATCGCGGACATGCCGGCGCCGAACACCTTGCCCCTCTGGGGCGCCATGTCCGCCGGCCAGTCCTTCCAATGCACGTGCTCGATCCTGGACCCGAACTTGCGGATGAACGACACCGAGTCGCCCCCGCCCAGCCACAGGTTGCCGGTGTCCAGGTTGACCCCCAGGGCCGGGGAGTCGGCGGCGTCCAGGATCCGCTGCAGGTAGATCTCGGAGCCGGTGTACCGGCCGTGGGGCTCCAGGAGGATCTTCACCCCCAGGTCGGCGGCCAGCCGGAGCGGCTCGTGCAGTTTCTCCCGGATCGCGAACAGCGCCTCGGCCTCGCTGAGCCCGTGCCCGAACGCCGTCTTGGGATCGCCCTCGGCGGTGATGACGTGCTTGACCCCGATCGCCGCCGCGGCCCGCACCGCCTTGATGATCTGGGCGGTCCCGTAGCGCCAGGGCGCGCTGGGGTCCAGCAGGTTGGCGTGGGCGCAGAACGAGGTGATGGTGATTCCGTATTTTTTGAACAGACGCAGCAGGTCGAACGGATTGGCATCCAGGCTGGCCAACCCGGTGAACCCGTACTCGACGCCGAGGCAGGCGCCGTCGGTGTTGTCGGTGACGTCGGCGTAGCTGAACCCCCACTCCTTGAGCGTGGCGAGCTGGGCTTCCAGGGTGGAGAAAGGCTGGACCAGGGCGAAACATCCCACTTTCATGACGATCTCCTTTAGCCTCGGGGCGGATGCCAACACGTTACGGGGCTACGGGCTGCATGTCCAGGATTTCGCCATCGAGTTCAAGCGCCGCCGAGAGAGCCTCTGCCTGGGGTAGAATACGGCCCCATGGCCATGACTCCCGTCTACCTTGACAACAACGCCACCACCCAGCTCGCCCCCGAGGCCCTGGAGGCCATGCTGCCGTACCTGCGGGAGCAGTACGGCAACGCCGGCTCGGCCCACCTCCTGGGGCGCCTGGCCGAGGGCGCCGTGGCCCACGCCCGGCACCAGGTGGCGGCCCTCCTGGGCTGCCAGGAGGCGGAACTGGTCTTCAACAGCGGCGGCACCGAAGGGCTGAACCACGCCATCCGGGGGGTGTTCGAAGCCCAGCCCGGCAAGCGCCACTTCATCACCACCGCGGTGGAGCACAGCGCCGTGCTGGCCATCGCCGACTGGCTGAAGGAGCGGGGGGTGGAGGTGACCCTGCTGGGGGTGGATCCGGAAGGGCGCCTGGACCTGGGGGAGCTGGAAGCCGCCCTGCGCCCGGACACCGCCCTGGTCTCGGTGATGGCCGCCAACAACGAATCGGGGGTGCTGTTCCCCCTGGAGGAGGCGGGCCGGATCGCCCGGGCCAAGGGCGTCCTGTTCCATGTGGACGGCACCCAGGCGGTGGGCAAGGTCCCCATCGACCTGTCCCGGCTGCCGGTGGACCTGTTCAATTTCAGCGCCCACAAGCTGCATGGACCCAAGGGCGCGGGCGCCCTGTTCGTGCGCCGGGGCCTGCGGGTGCGCCCGTTCATGGTGGGCGGGGGCCAGGAGCGGGGGCGCCGGGGCGGCACCGAGAACGTCCCCGGGGTCGTGGGCCTGGGCAAGGCCGCCGAGCTGGCCGCGGCCCACCTGCCGGTCATGGACGGCCAGGTGCGGGCCCTGCGGGACCGCCTGGAGGCCAGGATCCTGGAGCGGGTGTCCGAGGCGCGGGTGAACGGCGCCGGCGCCGGGCGGGTGCCCAACACCGCCTTCATGAGCTTCCGGGGCATCGAGGGCGAGGACCTGTTCCTGAAGCTCAGCGACCGGGGCGTGTGCGTCTCCACCGGCAGCGCCTGCACCACCGGCCAGCGGGAACCCAGCCACGTGCTGCAGGCCATGGGCCTGGAGCACGAGTGGGCGCGGGGGACGGTGCGGTTCTCCCTGAGCCGGTACACCACCGGGGAGGAGGTCCGGACGGTGGAGGACCTGGTGCCGGAGCTGGTGGCGGAACTGCGGGCCCCGGGGGCGATGGGGCGGCGGTAGATCAGCGCCGCGCCAGCCGCGCCGAGCACACCCGGCAGTACTCCCGGTGGGCCGGGTTGGGCCGCCCGCACTGGGGGCACACCTTGTCCCCCGGCCGCCGGCGGCGCAGCATGCGCAGGTAGACCAGGCCCAGCACCACGATCAGCAGCAGGTAGGCGCGCACGCCCTAGTTCTCCACCTTGAGGATGGCCAGGAAGGCCTCCTGGGGGATCTCCACGTTGCCGATGGACTTCATGCGCTTCTTGCCCTCCTTCTGCTTGGCCAGGAGCTTCTTCTTGCGGGAGATGTCGCCGCCGTAGCACTTGGCCAGCACGTCCTTGCGCCGGGCCTTGACGTTGGTGCGGGCGATGATCTTGCTGCCGATGGCGGCCTGGATGGCCACGTCGAACAGCTGCGGCGGGGATGACCTCCTTCATGCTGCACCGTGAGGGCGTGGCCCAGGGCCTGGCTCTTGCTGCGGTGCACCAGGATGGACAGGGCGTCCACCGGGCTCGCCGTTCACCAGGATGTCCATCTTCACCAGGTCCGACTCCCGGTAGCCCTTCATGTGGTAGTCGAAGCTGGCGTAGCCCTTGGAGATGGACTTGAGCTTGTCGTAGAAGTCCAGCACCACCTCGTTCAGGGGCAGCTCGTAGACCAGCATCACCCGGTCCTTGCCCACGTACTCCAGGCGCTGCTGGATGCCCCGGCGCTCCTCGCACAGCTTGAGCAGCCCGCCCACGAAGTCCGGGCGGGTGAGGATGGTGGCCTCGATGAGGGGCTCCTCGATGCGGGCGATGCGGACAGGGCAGGGCAGCCTGGCCGGGTTGTCCACCCACACGTCCGTGTCGTCCGTGAGGAACACGTGGTAGCGCACCGACGGGGCGGTGGTGATCAGGTCCAGGTCGAACTCCCGCTCCAGCCGCTCCTGGACGATCTCCATGTGCAGCAGGCCCAGGAAGCCGCAGCGGAAGCCGAAGCCCAGGGCCTGGCTGGTCTCGGGCTCGTACTGGAACGAGCTGTCGTTGAGCCGCAGCTTCTCCATGGCGTCCCGCAGGTCCTCGTAGTCGTCGCTGTTGGTGGGGAAGATGCCGGCGAACACCACCGGCTGGACCTCCTTGAAGCCCTTCAGCGGCTCCTGTGGCCGGGCGGGTGGTGTTGCTCAGGGCGTGGGTCATGGTGTCGCCCACCTTCACGTCCGCCAGGGTCTTGATGCTGCCGCTGACGTAGCCCACCTCGCCCACGCTCAGCTCGTCCGTCCTTGCTCATCTTGGGGTTGAAGACCCCCACCTCGTCCACCCGGTGCTCGCCGCCGGTGGCCATGAAGTGCAGGGTCTCCCCGGCCTTGAGGGTGCCGTTGAAGATGCGCACCAGGCACACCACGCCCGCGGTACGGGTCGTAGTGGCAGTCGAACACCAGCGCCTGCAGGGGCGCCCTGGGGTCGCCCCTGGGGGCCGGCACGCAGCTGCACGATCTGCTCCAGCACCTGCAGGCAGTTCTCGCCGGTCTTGGCGGAGACGTTGACGGCGTGGGCCGTGTCCACCAGGCCGATGACCGTGTTGATCTCCTCCAGCACCCGCTCGGGCTCGGAGGAGGGCAGGTCGGTCTTGTTGAGCACCGGGAAGACCTCCAGGTCGTTCTCCAGGGCCAGGTAGGTGTTGGCCAGGGTCTGGGCCTCCACCCCCTGGGTGGAGTCCACCACCAGGATGGCCCCCTCGCAGGCCGCCAGGCTGCGGCTCACCTCGTAGGTGAAGTCCACGTGGCCGGGGGTGTCGATGAGGTTGAGGGTGTAGGTCTTCCCGTCCAGGGCCGGGTACTTCAGGGTCACCGCGTGGGCCTTGATGGTGATGCCCCGCTCCCGCTCCAGGTCCATGTCGTCCAGGATCTGGGCCTGCATGTCCCGGCGCGGCGATGGTGTTGGTCAGCTCCAGCAGCCGGTCCGCCAGGGTGGACTTGCCGTGGTCGATGTGGGCGATGATGGAGAAATTGCGGATGAGTCGGGGGTCGGTCACGCGTGGCCTCGGATGCGGATCAGGTCCAGAACCGTCCATTGTATCGTTGGAGTCCATGGTACGTCTGCTGCTGTCCTGGATGCTGTGCCTTTCGGCCCTGGCCGCCGCCGTGTCCGGGCGCGTCACGCGACGGCCTGCAGGGGCTTCCGGGCGTGCGGGTCTACCCGGACCGGCTGGTGCGGGTCCGGACCCGGGACCTGCCGCCGGTGGCGGTCACCGACGCGGAAGGCCGCTTCACCCTGGACCTGGCGCCGGACGACACGGTGCTGGCGGTGGAGAAGTCCGGGTGGCAGCGGGACCTGGTGCCCCTGGGGGAACTGGACCGGCCGGTGGTGCTGCGCCCGGCCCCCGAGTACCGCAAGGAGGCGGTGGTGGTGGCGCGCCTGGCCCTGGCGGGCATCCCCACCCTGCGCAGCGACGAGGAGCTGCGCCGGATCCTGTTCAGCCGCCGCCCGGGCGAAGCCAGCGCCGCCAACTACTACTACGAGATCTCCAAGGGCAGCCTGGAGCTGGAGGAGGGCGCCCTGCTGCACCTGGACCCGCCCTGGCCCATGGGGCGGCCCGGGGCGCCGGTGGACTGGGCCCGGGAGCAGCTGGTGCGGTGGACCCTGGAGCAGCTCAAGGACCGGGACCTGAAGCCCTTCGACCAGGTGGACAACCGCACCGGCGCCCTGGTTCCGGACGGCAAGCCGGACCACCTGTGGATCGTCCCCCCAGGCCCGTCCCACACCATCACCGTCGATCCGGGCCATTTCGGGGCCATCTGCTTCCTCATGCCGCTGCCCTGGGATCCGCGCCGGCACTGGACCACCGTGTTCTTCGCCGAGGAGACCCCCCTGGGCGGGATCGTCCACGAAGGCCTCCACGCCATGGGCGAGCACAAGGTGGGGGACTTGTACATGGACGACCGCCACCCGCTCACCGCCGGGCGCTGGGACATCATGGACACCGGCCAGTTCCAGGGCTGGGACCGGTACCACCAGACCGGCTTCCCCTGGCAGGAGGACACCGGCTACAGTCCGTCCCAGCCCATGGGCTGGGTGCGGGCGGAGCTCTGGTACCGCGGCCGGTTCCGGTCCACCGTCGCCACCCGGGAGGTGCGCGGCGCCTGGGAGGGCTGGCTGGACCCCCTGGAGCGGGCGCCCCGGGACCTGCCCCAGCGCCTGGTGGTGCCCGATCCGCGCAAGCGGGGCCGCTTCTGGGACCTGGAGGTGCGCCGCCCCTGGGGCTTCGACCGGGGCCGCACCGGCGGCCGGTGGGGGCCCGGTTACGAAGGCCTGGTGGTGGCGAGGGTGGACCCGGCGCTGCTGGCCCGGGTGGACGCCAACCTGAACGTCACCCGCATGTTCCTGGGTCCAGTGCGGGTGGTGAACGCCCACCCGGGCACTCCCGAACCGCCGCTGCCCCGGCACCCGGCCGGGCGCTGGCAGTTGGACGGCGCCGCCTTCAACCTGGGTCCCGGAGAGACGGCGAAGGGGACCGACGGGCCTCTGGCCTGGACCGGTACTCGAAGTGGATGGAGCGGGGCGCATGAAAATCAGGATGCAAAGATTGGACCGCTGAGTCAACTTTTGTAAAATCGGATCAAAATCCCTCAAATGGCCGGGCGGGTACGTATACTTGTTGCTTGAAACTGGAAAGGACCCATGGCTCGGTTCGGACCCGCAAAGATCCAGGAATGCCTCCCAGGTTGGCCTGGATCTCCCCTTGGCGCCCGGCTATGTGACGGCCATCATTTCTGGTTTTTTCCGCTCTGAGATAATTCAGGACTGATCGGTCCGTAAGTCAAGCTCCGGCTTGCAAATAAATTGCAAGGCGGGCAGGGGGGGCTTGCGGAACGAATCGAAAGTTGATGAAATCCAACTCTGGACCTTTACTAATTTAAGATACCCTGATCTCTTAGACGAACTAAGACGGCGGCCCATGGATCCTGTCCTGTACACCTATCACATCCCGAGGCACGACCCGGAGACGGTGGCGCGCAACGTGGTGAAGCAGCATCTCGCCGACCACCTGCTGATGTGGAAGCGCATGTCCGACGCCAGCGACCTGGTGTTCCTGGCCACCTGCCAGCGGGTCGTCTGGATGTTCTGGGGCGGGGACGGCGACACCCTGGGCTTCGGCCCGGACATCGACTGCTTCGAGGGCGAAGCGGCCTGGCGCCACCTGCTGGAGGTGGCCACCGGCCTGAACAGCGCCAACCTGGGCGACCGGGAAGTGGTGGGGCAGGTCCGCCAGGCCCTGGACGTGGCCAAGGAAGTGCACACCGCCGGCCCCGAGGCCCAGGCCGCCATCGAGGACGTCCTGCGCGAGGCCCAGCGCCTGCGCACCCGCATCGGCCTGGACGACGGTTCGGCCAGCGTGGCCACCGCCGCCCTGCGCCACCTGGAGACCACCCTCGCGCCCGGAGCGCGAGTGGCCGTCGTGGGCGTGGGCCCCATGAGCCGCTACCTGGCCCAGCGCCTGCCCGAGCGGGGGTTCGAGATCACCATGTCCAACCGCACCCTGGCCAAGGCCGAAGTGTTCGGCCTGCCCCTGGTGCCCCTGGCCCAGCTGCAGATGGACCCGCGCGGCTTCGACGCGGTGGTCTCCGCCACCGCCAGCAACACGCCGCTGTTCACCTACGACAACTGGTCCCGGGTGCAGAATCCGCCCCTGCGGCTGGTGGACCTGGCCCTGCCGTACGATTCCGAGCCGGAGCTGGACAAGCTCCGCTGGGTCACCCGGGTGGACCTGTCCTACTTCCTGGCGGAGACCGAGAACACCAGGACGACCCGCCAGATCGCCGCCAGCCAGGCGGAGCCTTACATCGTCGGGGGCTGTGGAACGGCTGCGCAAGCGTGCCGGCGACCGGGACCAGAGGTCCGCCATGCGCACCGCCCAGGACCGTCTCACCGACGCCTGGGAGGCCCTGGAAGCTGAGGCCGTCGCGCCCGGCGCCGCCTTGGCGGACCTCGACCCCGGCCCAGATGGCGGCCTTGGAATCCCTGCTCAAGCGGGGCCGCACCCTGGCCTTCCGGGCCCTCAACCTCCAGCGCGAACCAGCCCTGGACCCACACTGAGTTCCAGCATGAAGATCGTTCTTGGCACCCGGGGCTCCCAGCTGGCGGTGCGGCAGTGCGAGGAGCTGGTGGAGCACCTGCGCTCCGCCGGCCACACCGTCGAATGGAAACGGTTCACCACCCACGGCGACCAGTGGCTCTCCGGGCCCCTGGGCAAGGAGACCGGCACCGGGTTCTTCACCCGGGAGCTGGAAGCGGCCCTCCTGGCCGGGGACGTGGACATGCTCATCCATTCCTTCAAGGACGTGTCCCTGGAGCGGCCCGCAGGGCATCGTCACCGCCTGCGTGCCGCGCCGGGAGGATCCCGCCGACCTGCTGCTGATGCGCCGTGACGCCCCGGAGGATCCGGTCATCGGCACCAGCTCGGAGCGCCGCCTGCGTTTCCTGGCCAAGGCCCTGCCCCGGGCCATCTTCACCTGGATCCGGGGCAATGTGCCCACCCGGCTGCAGCGGGTGCGGGACGGCGAACTGCGCGGCGGACCCCTGCACGGCACGGTGCTGGCCGCCGCCGGCCTGCGCCGGCTGGGCGTGGACCTCTCGGGCCTGGACGTGCGGCCCCTGGCAGCCCACGAGCTGCTCCCGGCGCCCGCCCAGGGCGCCCTGCTGGTGGAGGCCCGGGAGGGCGACCAGGCGCTGGTGGACGCCCTGGCGGGCCTCCACGACCCCCTCACCCAGCGCCTGGTGGGCCTGGAACGGGCGGTGCTGGCGGGCATCGGCGGCGGCTGCCAGCAGCCCCTGGGGGCCCTGGCGGTGCTGGAGCCGGACGGGCGCATCCACCTGCGCGCCGCCTTCGCCCGGGACGAGGATCCGGAAGCGGGCGTGATGGGCGACATCCGCTGGGCCGAAAGCCGGGGCGCCGACGACGCGGCAGCTGGTGGCCGAGGTGCTGCGGGGTCTGGGATCTGTGAAGCGCCTGGGCCTGGCCCGCGCCCTGGACGATCCGCTCTGCCAGGCCGTCCGGGCCGCGGGCTGGGAGCCGGTGCCCCTGTTCCTCACCCGCCTGGAGGCCACCCTCGCTCCGCCGCCGGCACCCCATGCGGACGCCGTGATCCTGCTCAGCCCCGCGGCCGCGCGCCTGGCCTCGCTCCCCGACGGGGTGCCCTGCCTGGCCCAGGGGGCGGCCACCGCCCGGGCCCTGGGCGCCGGGCGCACCGTGTGGGTGAGCGCCGCGCCCCGGGCCGAAGGCCTGTTCGACCTGCTGCGGGAGCGCTTCCCCCAGGGGGGCACGTTCCTCCTGGCCCGGGGCGAGCGCAGCCGGGAATACCTGGAGACGGCGGCCCAGGACACCCCCTGGCGGGTGCTGCCCTGGATCACCCACCGGGAGGCGGCCGCGCGCCCGGCGCCGCCATGGCCGGACCTGGACGCCTTCCTGGCCTTGAGCCCGCTCCAGGCCGAGCTCACTGGCGGCGCCGCGCCCGGGACCCTGCGCCTGGCCTGGGGCGAACGCACGCGCAACGCCTACCTGCAGGCGGGGTATCCTGTGGATGCCTGCTGCGAGCCCCAGGTTTCCTCGCTCCAGCTGCTGCTTGCTTCCCTCCCGAACCCGTGAGGTCCCCATGCTGATCCGATCCCGCCGTCTGCGCACCACCGCCGCCATGCGCGACCTGGTGGCCGAGACCGACCTCCAGCCCCGGCACCTGATCCAGGGCCACTTCATCCAGCCCCAGGAAGGCGCCACCGAGATCTCCAGCCTGCCCGGCATCTCCCGCAACGGCATCCAGGCGACCTTGCGCCAGGTGGAGGCGGACCTGAAGCTGGGCATCCGCTCGCTGCTGCTGTTCGGGGTGCCCGAACGGGCCGACAAGTCCCCGGACGCCGCCGCCGCCTACGACCCCGCCGGCCTGGTGCCCCGCGGCCGTCAAGGCTCTCAAGGAGGCCTTCGGCCAAGACCTGGTGGTCATGACCGACGTCTGCCTGTGCGCCTACACGGACACCGGCCACTGCGGCCTCAACAGGACGCCGAGATCGTCAACGACGAGAGCGTGGCGATCCTGGCCAGAGATGGCGGTGGGCCACGCCCAGGCCGGAGCCGACGTGGTCGCCCCCTCGGACATGATGGACGGCCGGATCCGGCGCCATGCGCGAGGCCCTGGACGGCGGCGGGCTCAGCCCAACACCGCCATCCTGAGCTACGCCATCAAGCACGCCGGGGCCTACTACGGGCCGTTCCGGGAGGCGGCCGACTCCTCCCCCAAGTTCGGCGACCGGCGCAGCTACCAGATGGACCCCCGCAACGCCAGGGAAGGCCTGCGGGACGGCCTGCTGGACCTGGACGAGGGCGCCGACGCCCTCATGGTGAAGCCGGCCCTGCCCAACCTGGACCTCATCTGGCGCCTGCGGGAGCGGGCCCTGTGCCCCATCGCCGCCTACCACGACTCCCGCGAATACAGCAGCGTCAAGGCGGCCGCCCGCCTGGGCTGGGTGGACGGGCGACCCTGTTCCGGGAGCACCTCCTGGCCATCCGCCGCGCCGGCGCGGACTGGATCGTCACCTACGCGGCGCGCGAGGCCCTGCTGAAGCACTGGATTTACCGCGTCAGGCCGCTTGCCCTGACGGTGCTTAGCTCTGGATACGACATGGAAATGCGCAACGACACCCTGTTCCAGGAAGCCCTGACCCACTTCCCGGGCGGCGTCTCCAGCCCGGTGCGGGCCTTCCGCGCCGTGGGCGGCACCCCCAAGTTCTTCCGCAAGGCCTGGGGCGCCCGCTTCGAGGACGAGGAAGGCCGCCGCTACGTGGACCTGTGCATGTCCTGGGGCCCGCTGATCCTGGGCCACGCCGACCCCGAGGTGATCGCCGCCGCCGCCGAGGCCATGGACGAGGGCCTGACCTTCGGCGCCCCGTCCCGGCGGGAGCTGCTCCTGGCCCGGCGCATCAAGGAGCATGGTGCCCTTCGTGGAGAAGATGCGCTTCGTGTCCTCGGGCACCGAGGCGGTCATGTCGGCCCTGCGCGCCGCCCGGGGCTTCACCCGGCGCGAGCGCATCCTCAAGTTCGAGGGCTGCTACCACGGCCACAGCGACGGCATGCTGGTGAAGGCCGGCTCGGGCCTGGTCGACCTTCGGCGAGCCCTCCAGCGCCGGCGTGCCCAAGGGCTTCGCCGACCTCACCACGGTGATCTCCCTGGACGACCTGGAGGCCCTGGAGCGGGCCTTCGCCGAACAGGGCCAGCGAGCTGGCCGCGGCCATCATCGAGCCCATCCCCGCCAACAACGGCCTGCTGGTGCAGGACCGGACTTCCTCCAGCGCCTGCGGGAGCTGTGCACCCAGCACGGCGCGGTGCTCATCTTCGACGAGGTGATCAGCGGCTTCCGGGTGGCCCCGGGCGGCGCCGCCGAGCTGCTTCGGCATCACCCCGGACCTGGTGCACCTACGGCAAGATCATCGGCGGCGGCATGCCCGTGGGCCTCTACGGCGGGCGCAAGGACATCATGGGGGTGATCTCCCCGGACGGGCCGGTCTACCAGGCCGGCACCCTCAGCGGCAACCCCGTGGCCATGGCCGCGGGCCTGGCCACCCTGGAGAGCTCACCCCCGCCCTCTACCGGGACCTGGACCAAGGCCGCCGCGTGGGCCGCCGCCTTCGAGGCCATCCCCGGGCTGCACTGCGCCCCGGGTGGGCAGCCTGCTCTGGCCGCTGTTCCAGGCCCGGCGTCAAGCGCGGCCGACCGGGTGGAGAGCCGGGGCCATCGGCAAGTTCAACCGCACTGCACGGGCTCCTGCTGGAGCAGGGCGTCTACCTGCCGCCGTCCGGGCTTCGAGGTGGCCTTCCTGTCCGCCGCCCACGGCGAGGACGAACTGGCCCACTTCGAAGCGCGCCGTCGGCCGTCGTGGCCAAACGCGACTCCGATGAACCCATTCCATGAAAGAACCTGCCATGACCGCACCTCTCATCCGCGCCCTCAAGGGCGAAGTCCTTCCCACGCCCCCGGTCTGGTTCATGCGCCAGGCCGGGCGGTTCCTGCCCGAATACCGCGCCGTCCGGGAACAAGGCCACCTTCGAGCAGCTGCTCTACGATCCGGACCTGGCCGCGGAGGTGACGCTGCAGCCGGTGCGGCGCTTCCCCAAGCTGGACGGCGCCATCATCTTCTCGGACATCCTGGTGATCCTGGACGCCCTGGGCTGCGGGGTGGTCATCCCCGAGGGCGGGCCGCGCCTCGACCCGACCCTGGACCAGCTGGATCCGGACGGGCCCCTGGACGACCAGGTGTTCGAGCCGGTGCAGGCGGCCCTGCGCAAGGTGCGCGCCGAGCTGCCGGAGCGCCAGGCGCCTGCTGGGCTTCGCCGGCGCTCCCTGGACCCTGCTCGCCTACGGCATCGAGGGGAAGGGCAGCAAGAACTGGACCCGGGCCAAGGCCTTCCTGCACCAGGAGCCGCTGCTGGCTCGCCGGTGGCTGGATCGCCTGGCGGACGTGTCCGCCCTGCTCCTGAACCTGCACATCGGCGCCGGCGCCCAGGGCGTGCAGCTGTTCGACACCTGGGCCGGGGAACTGGACCGGGAGGACTACCTGAGCTTCGCCCTGCCCGCCGCCGAGCGCGCCCTGGCCCAGGTGACCGGCGCGCCCCGGCTGTACTTCCCCCGGGGCATCCTGCCCCGGTGCCTGGACCAGCTGTCCTGCGAGGGGCTGGCGGTGTCCTGGCAGGTGCCCATGGCCGAGGCCCGGGACCACTTCCCGGACAAGGTGCTGCAGGGCAACCTGGACCCCACCGCGCTCCTGGCGGGCCGGGAGGTGGCCTGCCGCAAGGCCCGGGCCATCGTCGAGACCATGCGGGCCGCGCCCCACGTGTTCAACCTGGGCCACGGGCTGCTGCCCGAGACCGATCCCGGCGTCCTGGGGGCGGTCATCGACGCGGTGAAGGAGCCGGTCCGGTAGGGCGCCGGACCTCCGCCCGGCGCCGGCCGCGCCGCGACCTGTTGCGGCCGGCCCCGCCGGACCCGATCATGAGCCCTGGAGGCTTGAATAAATGGTTCTGGCACTGCACGACCTGGTCAAGCACTACGACCGCCCCGGCCCCCGCTACACCGGCTACCCCATGCCGCCGGCGTGGTCCGACGGCTTTCCCCGAAGCGGAGGTGGTCGAAGCCCTGGCCCGGGCCGACGCCGGATCCTCTGCCGTTCTCCCTCTACGCCCACCTGCCGTTCTGCAAGCGCCGCTGCTCCTACTGCGGCTGCAACGTGGTGGTGAGCCCCAGGTACGGGCCGGTGGAGACCGTTCCTGCAGGCCCTGGAGACGGAGGTGGAGCTGTGGGCCAGCCACCTGCCCACCCGCCGCCACGCCGTCCAGCTGCACTGGGGCGGCGGCACCCCCACCTACCTGAAGGTGCCGGAGCTGGAGCGCACCTTCCAGCTCATCACCGACCGCTTCCCCCTGCTGCCCGGGGCCGAGGTGTCCATCGAGGTGGACCCCACCTTCCTGGAGCCGGACCAGCTGCCCGGCGCTGCGGGACCTGGGCTTCAACCGAGTGTCCTTCGGCGTCCAGGACCTGGACGAGGAGCGTGCAGGCGCTCATCACCCGCGGCCAGACCTGGGACCAGACCCTCGCCACCGTCAAGCAGGCGCGCGCCCTGGGCTTCGCCGGGGTGAACCTGGACCTGGTCTACGGCCTGCCCGGCCAGACCCTGGCCACCTTCCGGCACACCCTGGAATCCACCCTGGAGCTGGCCCCGGACCGCATGGCCATCTACGGCTTCGCCTACCTGCCCAGCATGCTGCCCCACCAGCGCAGCATCCCCACCGAGACCCTGCCCAGCCCGGACCTGCGCCTGGACCTGCTGCTCCTGGCCGTGGAGATCCTGGAGAAGCGCGGCTACGTGGCCATCGGCATGGACCACTTCGCCCGCCCGGACGACGAGATGGCCAAGGCCGTGAAGGAGGGCCGCCTGATCCGCAACTTCATGGGCTACGCCGTGGCCGCCGGCTCGGACCTGCTGGGCTTCGGCCCCAGCGCCATCTCCAACGTGGCCGGGGTCTACTCCCAGAACGAGAAGGTCCTCACCAAGTGGGAGCGCACGGTCAACGGCGGGCACTTCGCCGTGCACAAGGGCCACCGCCTCAACGACGACGATCTCATGCGCCGCTGGCTGATCCACGAGCTCATGGGCACCTTCGAGCTGCGCTGGGACGACCTGGCGGCCCGCTACGGGGTGGACGGCCCCAGCCTGTTCCGCGGACGCCCTGGAGGAGCTCAAGGCCGAGGAGCCGTTCGGCACCGTGGACGTGCGCCCCGAAGGGGTGTTCATCACCCCCCTGGGGCGGCGCTTCGTGCGCAACCTGGTGCAGCCCTTCGACGCCTACCTGAAGCACCTCGCCCCCAGCACCAAGTTCTCGAGAACGGTGTGAGGCCCCGGCACCGCGGTGGTCCTCCTGAACCTGGGCGGGCCCCTGCGCCTGCGGGACGTGGAGCCGTTCATGTACCGCCTGTTCGCCGACCGGGAGATCATCCGCTTCCCCGGCCCGGCGTTCCTGCAGCCCCTGTTCGCCACCCTGCTGTCCAGGGGCCGGGCCAGGGAGGTGCGCAAGCGCTACCGGGAGATCGGCGGGGGCAGCCCGATCCTGCGGGGGACCGCCGCCCAGGCCGCGGCCCTGCGCGCCGCCCTGCGCGCCGCCGGGCGCACCGAGCCGGTGAAGATCGTGTTCCGCTACACCGCCCCCCGGGCCGCGGGCATGGTGCGGGCCCTGAAGGCCCAGGGCATCGGCCGCCTGCTGCCGGTCACCCTCTACCCCCACGACTGCCGCAGCACCACCGGCTCGAGCCTGGCCGAACTGGAGCGGGAAGCCGCCGCCGCCGGGCTGGAAGTGCTCCCCGGAGTCCTGCACTACGCCACCGACCCCCACTACCTGGAGGCCCTGGCCGGGCCCCTGGCGGCGGCCCTGGAGCGGACGCCCCAGGCCACCGTGGTGTTCAGCGCCCACAGCCTGCCCGCCAGGGCCATCCAGCAGGGGGACCCGTACGAGCGGGAGATCAACGCCACGGTGCAGGCCCTGCAGGCGCGCCTGGGCCCGATTCCCGGCGGCTACCGCCTGGCCTACCAGAGCAAGGTGGGCCCGGTCCGCTGGCTGGAGCCGGAACTGGGCGGGATGCTCCGGAGCCTGGCCGGCAAGGACCTGATCCTCCTGCCCGTGAGCTTCGTGGGGGAGCACATCGAGACCCTGCACGAGCTGGACATCCTGTTCCGGGACGTGGCGGCCCGGGCCGGGGTGCGCAGCTACCTGCGGCTGCCGGCCCCGGGCGTGCACCCTGCGTTCATCTGCTGCCTGGCGGAACGGACCTTGGCGGCCCTGGGCTGAGGCAGGCGCCGCCGGCGACTCCATTGCCAATGCGGCGCCTGGGCTCCGGATGGGTCGGATGGCAAGGCGTTGGCTTTGGACGTATACTAACGACATCTAACGAATACCTTCTTTCGTTAGAGATGCCGGGGAGACGCTCCATGGTGACCGGGACAGTCCAGTTGAGCGGGGATCTCAAGCGCGCGCTGGGAAAGCTGGAGCACGCGCTCATGAAAGCGGCCGAAAGGGAAGAACCTGTGTGGGCGCAGCTTACCCAGGGACTCCCGGGAACGGATGGAGATGAGGTTTTCGTCCTGGTGATGGGGTCCCTTGGCACGGTGGTGAGCCGGGCGCGGATGACCGGCCGCAAGCCGAGCCTGCGCGACCTCAAGCTTCGGCTCGCGGGAGCGGAAGCCGCCGTAACAGGAATTTCGGCCAACCCTCTGGTCGAACAGGGCGCGCAGCTCACCGCGAACGAGGCGTCCCTGCTCGATCGCCTGGGGTTCCCCGAGCACGATCCGGACGAGGTCGGAGCGAACGAACGAACGTGCATCGATTTCGAGGTATTCCTCTGTGACTGTCTTACTCTGGAGCAGGCCGGAGAACTGCTTCACCTGAGCACCGGAAGGTTGCGGCAGCGGCTAGGGCCGCGCGCGCGCACGCTCTATGGGTTCAAGGAAGGGCGGTCCTGGCGCATTCCCCGGTTCCAGGTGGATCGGCGGGGAAACCTGGTGCGCGGCATCGACAAGGTCATCCCCCGCATTCGCCCCGAAGCGCACCCTCTGGCGGTCGCAAGGTGGTTTACGATCCCGCACCAGGATCTCGTGGTCGGCGGCGAGGAGGACCCGGTCACCCCGCTGGCTTGGCTTGCCGCGGGCCGGAACCCCGGTACGGTGGCCGATCTGGCCCAGGAAATCTAGTCGTGGCGAAACTTCCGGAACCCCCGGACCCGCTCACGGCGAAGGCCCAGACCATGACCCTTGGCGCGGGCACTCTGCTTTGCCGGATCTACTTTCGGGGTGGCAGCCATGCCACCACCTGGAGCCGGTTCAGGTTCTTCGGTCCAACCCAGGCTCGATTCGACCATCATGACCCGCCGCCCAGAGTCCAGGCCAAAGGCATCCTATATGCGGCAATCAGCCCGATCACCTGTCTGGCGGAGGCCTTCCAGGCCACCCGGGTGGTGGATCGGGTTGCCCGCGATCCGTGGCTGGTGATCTTCAGCTTGGCCAGGGCGATCGTTCTTCTGGATTTGACCGGCACTTGGCCGACCGCCGCGGGAGCGTCGATGGCCATCAACTCCGGCCCCCGGCCACGGGCGCGGCGGTGGTCGCAATCCATTTACGCGGCGTACCCATCCGTCGAAGGGATGCTCTATTGTTCCTCAATGCATGCCAACCAGCCGGCAATCGCGTTGTTCGAGCGCGCCCAGAACGCGATCCCGGCGGCGCCGTCCTTCCACCGTGCGCTGGCGGACCCGGGACTCCTGCTCCGGCTCAATGCGGCGGCGACCCTGCTCGGATACCAGCTGCCATGACCTGCGCAGCTTGCTGCCCCGCCTGGCCAGGATCTGGGCGACCCTGGGTTCAGACGCCGAATTCCGCTGGGTTCAGGCCCCGCAGGTACTCGGTGAGCAGGCGATGCCTGCGCAGCCCCGCCTTGGCCTTCTTCTGGTACAGGCAGAACCAGTCCTCCACCGGCCGGTGGGCCGGGAGCAGGGCCACCAGGTCGCCCCGCTCCAGCTCCCGCAGCACGCTGTAGGTGGGGGCCAGCAGCACCCCCACGCCGGCCGCGGCGGCGTTGATCATGGCCCGCAGGTCGTTCACCTGGATCACCCGGGCGAACCGGGGCCGCTCCGCCTCGGCCAGGGCCAGCAGGAACCGGTGCCACCAGGCGCCCTCCTTGTCCAGGGACAGGACGGGGCAGGGGCCCAGGTCCAGGGGCGCGGCCAGGCTCCGGCCCGGGCCGAACCCCGGGGCGGCGGCCACCACGTAGCTCTCCCGGAACAGGGGCAGGCGCTCCAGGTCCGGGCGGAGGTGCACCCGGCAGTCGATGATCAGGTCCAGGTCGTCCCGCAGCAGCAGGCCCAGCAGGTCGTAGGTGAGGGTGAAGTCCATCTCCAGGCCGGGGTGCGCCGCCAGGAAAGGGCCGATGTGGCGCATGAGGATGCTGCTGCCGAACTCCACCGTGGCCCCCAGGCGCAGCCGGCCGGTGCCCTGGGCCTCGCCCAGGTCTTCCACCGCCGCCTCCAGGGCCGCGAACACGTCCTCGCAGGCGGCCAGCAGGCGCCGTCCCGCCTCGGTCAACGCCAGCTCCCGGCCCCGGCGGGCGACCAGGGCGGTCCCGGCGCTGGCCTCCAGCTTGGCCACCGCGTGGCTCACCGCCGACTGGGTGAGGTGCAGGCGCCGGGAGGCGGCGGTGAAGCTGCCGGTCTGGCCCACCGCGTAGAAGGCCCGCAATTGATAGAGATCCAGCTCATTGGCCGTGACCATGAATTCCGCTCATACTTGACGTGAAAACTATGTCTTTGAAAAGCGCTGTAAAACAACGTATACATCGTCCTGCGAGGTAACAGTATGAACGACTCCACGGCAAAGATCTTGGCAAAACTCGGGCTCCAGGACCGGAACCCCGGCGGGTTCGGCGGCGCATGGGCGGGCAGCGGACCGGAACAGCGGGTGGTCTCGCCGGTGGACGGCGGCGCCCTGGGCACGGTGGTGAACGTGGACCGGGCGGACTTCGAGCGGATCCTGGCCCGCTGCTCCGCGGCCTTCCAGGACTGGCGCCTGGTGCCGGCGCCCAAGCGCGGCGAGGTGGTCAAGGCCTTGGGCGAGGAACTGCGCCGGCACAAGGAGGAGCTGGCCCTGCTGGTGACCCTGGAGATGGGCAAGACTTTGCGCGAAGGCCTGGGCGAGGTGCAGGAGATGATCGACGTCTGCGACCTGGCGGTGGGCCTGTCCCGGCAGCTGTACGGCCTGACCATGCCCAGCGAGCGGCGCCAGCACCGCCTGCAGGAGCAGTGGCACCCCCTGGGGGTGGCGGGGGTGATCACCGCCTTCAACTTCCCGGTGGCGGTGTGGGCCTGGAACACGGCCATCGGCCTGGTGTGCGGCAATCCGGTCCTGTGGAAACCTTCCAGCCGCACGCCCCTCACCGCCGTCGCCTGCATCCGCATGGCCCAGCGGGTGCTGGAACGGGCCGGGCACGATCCCGCCGTGTGCAGCCTGGCCGTCGGCCGGGGCGCCGAGATCGGCGACCTCATCAACACCGACCCCCGGGTGGCCCTGGTGTCGTACACCGGCTCGGTGCCCGGCGGCCGGCACGTGGGCCGGCTGGTGCAGGAACGGTTCGGGCGCAGCATCCTGGAACTGGGCGGCAACGGCGGGGTCATCGTCAGCCAGCGCGGCGACCTGGAGCTCGCCCTGCGGGGGGTCTATTTCGGCGCCATCGGCACGTCCGGCCAGCGCTGCACCACCACCCGCCGGGTGATCGTCCACGACTCCGTCTACGACACCTTCAAGGCCCGGCTCCAGGCCATGTACGCCAGGACCCCGATCGGCGATCCCCGGGACGGGGCCAACCTCATGGGTCCCCTGGTGGACACGGGCGCGGTCGAGACCATGCTCCGGGCCATCGAGATCCTCAAGGCCCAGGGCGGGCGCGTCCTCTGCGGCGGCGGGCGGCTGCCCCTCCCCGGCGGGTGCTACGTCACCCCCTGCCTGGCGGAGGCGGACCCGGGCCTGCCGCTGGTGCGGGAGGAGACGTTCGCCCCGGTGCTGTACCTGATGCGCTACCGGACCTTCGACGAGGCCATCCGCATCCACAACGACGTGCCCCAGGGCCTGGCCAGCTCGGTGTTCACCAACGACCTGCTGGAAGCGGAACGGTTCCTGTCCGCCGCCGGCAGCGACTGCGGCATCGCCAACGTCAACGCCGGCACCAGCGGCGCCGAGATCGGCGGCGCCTTCGGCGGCGAGAAGGAGACCGGCGGCGGCCGGGAGAGCGGATCCGACGCCTGGAAGGCCTACATGCGCCGCCAGACCAGCGCCATCAACTTCAGCGGCCGGGTGGAACTGGCCCAGGGGATCAACCTGGAGCTGTGAATCACTCGCTGCCCTGTTCCGCCGCCCCCGAGTAGTGGCCGGCGGCGCCGGCGGAATGGTGGGGCAAGGTCCCGAAGGCGTCGTGGTTGACGCTCACGAAGGCGACCATGAGGAACAGCACCAGGGTGAGCAGGGCGGAGCCCCGCCGGTTCCGGCCCAGGGCCTTGGCACTCAGCTCCGAGCACAGGAGCAGGAGGACCACCAGCACCAGCTTCCAGTGCAGGTACCTGGCTTCGAAGGGGTGCTCTCCGGAGGTGAAGCGCAGGACCAGGAGCACCAGTCCCAGGAGCACGGCCAGGCGGAAGGCCCAGGCGGTGGTGCGGCGCCACAGCACCGACGACAGGCCCCGCAGGTCCTCCCGCTGCTCCTCGAATCCGGTGAGGATCAGGATGATCAGGGCGGTGCCTCCGCCCATGGTGAACATCACCAGGTGCAGCCATTTGACCAGGTAGTAGGTTTCGAAGTGGGGCATGGCAGGCTCCTGGGCTGGGAAGGCGGGCCCGTTGATTCTCCCCCATTCTCCCCCAACCCTGAAGGGGCGTCATGCCCCCGCGGGAACCAGATAGAATCGAGCCATCCCCATGCTCGGGTGACCATGGCCAACCGGATCGGCAAGTATGAAATTCTGCGGACCCTGGGACAAGGCGCCATGGGCGAGGTGTACCTGGCCACCCATCCGGCCATCGGCCGGGAAGTGGCCATCAAGACCATCCTGCCCGCTGCCTCCAGAGGCGAGGACGCCGAAGGGCGGTTCCGCCGGGAGGCGGAGGCCGCTGGCCGCCTCAACCACCCGAACCTGGTGACCATCTTCGATTTCGACAAGGACCAGGACAGGTTCTACCTGGTCATGGAGTTCGTGGACGGGGACGACCTGGAGAACCTCATCCGGAGCCGGGGCCTGTCCCCCTCCCAGTTCCTGGAAGTGCTGGCCCAGGTGTGCGACGGGCTCAGCCATGCCCACCGCCACGGCATCATCCACCGGGACGTGAAGCCCTCCAATGTCCGGGTGATGCGCGACGGCAGGAACTTCCTGGCCAAGGTCATGGATTTCGGCATCGCCCGGGTGGAGGACAGCAGCCTCACCGCCACGGGGATCGTCATGGGCACGGTGAGCTACATGGCGCCCGAATACATCCGCGAAGGCCACGCCAGCGCCCAATCCGACCTGTTCGCCGTGGGGGTGATGCTGTACGAGGCCCTCACCGGGCGCAAACCGTTCAGCGGCGACAACACCACCACCATCCTGTTCAAGATCGTCTCGGAGGCGCCTCCGCCCATCGACCTCGAGGGCATCCACGGCATCAGCCCGAGCATCCGCATGGTCCTGGACAAGGCCCTGGCCAAGGACCCGGCGGAGCGGTTCCAGACCGCGGACGATCTGGGCCGGGCCCTGCGCGCCTGCAAGGATCCCACCTGGTCCGGGGTGCTGGACGAGGCCACCGCGATCCTGGTGCGCCATCGCCAGGCGGAGGCGGCCCAGGCCCTGGCCGCTCCGGGCACCACGGCGCTGGACCGGGCTCCCGCCACCGCCGCGGACCGGGTGCCGGACCCGGACCCGAACCCCACCACCGCCATGCCGGCGCCGGCTCCGGTCCGCCCGCGCCGGATCCGGCTCTATGCCGCCGCCGCAGGCGCGGCGCTGGTGGCCGGCGGCGGCGCCCTCCTGGCCTGGCGCGGCCGGTCCGGGGCGCCCCCGGCGCCGGTCCGGGCCACGGCCGCCCCGGCTCCCGGCCCCGCCCCGGCATCCGCGCCGACCCCCGCCCCGGTCCCCGCGCCGGTCCTGGTCCATGCCGCGGCCCGCCCAGCCGCCGCGCCGGCCCCAGCCCCGGCCTCCAAGCCGGCCGCCCCGACCCCCGCGGCGGAGCCGCCGGCGACCCGACCGGAACCGCCGAGGCCCGCCGGACCGGCTCCCGATCCCATGCAGACCCTCGGCAAGCTCATCGACACGGATCCCCGCCAGGCGGCCACCGCGCTCAAGCCCCTGGTCCAGGACCAGCCGTCCAGCGTTGAGCGCCAGGGCAACTACCTGGCGGCCCTGTACCGGTCCAGGAACACCTCCGAATTCGAGCGGGCCCTTGCCGGGGCGACCGCCGCAGGGGTCACGGTCAAGGCCATGCTGGGGGTCCCGAGCTTCCGGTCGGCCATGGCCGAGGAGAGCAGGCTGCAAAAAGCCAAGGCCGGCGTGCTGCCTCCGGGGGTCATGGCCAAGGTGGTGGAAGGCCTGTAATCCAGGGGGAGGGCCAGGAAAAAAAAGATTAGTTATTTCAAGCAGGCCAAACAATCGAATTGAGGGACTGCCCTGGAGCGCTATAAACTTCCATCACCTACGGGCATCAAGCTTGCATCGCGCGCTTGGCCTCGCGGCACCTTACCCCTGAGCAGGGCGGGGTCGCCCACCACCCTCCGTCCCCCCCATCCATAGGAGCCACCATGCGTTCGTCCCTGATCTTCCCCCTTGGTCTGATCCTGACCGGGCTCGTGGCTTGCGGGTCGAAACAGGCCCCCACCACGGTCCCGGTCACCACCACGCAGGCCAAGAACGCTCCGTCCTGGATCGACAATGAGGAGATCCCCGATGGGCTGGCCGCGGTGGGCATCGCCCAGGCCAATCCCATGGGCGACAAATCCATGCAGCGCACCGTCGCCGTGGCCGACGCCCGCACCAAGCTGGCCGGCAAGCTGAAGGTGCGGGTGCAGAACATGTTCACCCAGCTGAACCAGCAGGTGACCACCGCTTCCGCCAACACCGGCGCCAAGCCCATCAAGACCGACGTCATGAACCGGGTGGTGGACAACACGACCCGCCAGCTGGTGGACCAGGAACTGACCGGCACCTCCACCCGCTCCTTCTGGAACGATCCCAACAACGGCGACCTCTACGTGTTCCTGGTCATGACCAAGGACACCATGGACCGGGCCCTGGCCGGCGCCGCCCAGAACGCCATCAAGCAGGAGATCGCCCAGGGCGAGAAGTCCCTGGACACCGCCCTGGACAAACTGGACGCAGCCATCGCCGCCAGCAACGCCACGCCGGCCCAGTAGGTTGGCTGCCTGGACGTACGTGTCCCGGATGGTCGCCCTGGTTCGTCGACGGCGGCTATGCCGGCGGCGACGAACCAGGGCGACCATCCGGGACACGTACGTCTACCTAACCAAACCTTAGTGGGAGGACCAGGCTGACGGCGGCTCGAAGAAGGGGTTGATGCGCACCTCCCGGGTCACCAGCACCAGTGGGTGGGCCTTGAGGATGCCCATGAGCACCTCGCCACGGAAGGCGCGGGCGTCGTACTGGCAGACCACGCAGGTAGGCTGGTTGCGCTGGATCACCTGGTTCAGGTTCATCTCGTAGAGGATGACGGCCCGCCCTTCGGCCAGGAAACCCAGCTCCGGGAGGACTTCCCCCAGGATCCGGGCGCCCTGGAAGCCCAGGCGCGCGGCTTCGTTGCCGAAGGCTTGCATCCGGTCGTAGATCCGCCCGTGGTCGAACACGCCGCTGGCCAGGTAGAAGTCCCGGCTGGCCTCGGCCAGGAAGGGCGGAACGGTGGCCAGCCCCGTGGGCGGGCTGCCCTGGGGTGGAGCGGCCAGGGTGGCTGGGCCGGGGCAGACCAGCCCGCGCAGCGAATCCTGGTCGGGGGAAGCGGCAAGGCACTCGTCGATGGGCCGGTCGTGCACGCAGAAGACCCGCTCGCTCCGCCGGAGACCGCCGTTGACGAAGTCCAGGAGAGCGTGCCGGCGCTCCACTTCATTGGTGTAGATCTGCAGGATGTGGGCGCCCGGCAGCGGCCACAACTCCTCGAACCCTTGAGCCAGCATGGGGCTGGTGCGGTCCATGGTGCCTCCTCCTGGTGCGGGGCGGAAACTCCTCCCGGAGCCGGTCCCGGTGTGGATAGTAGGTGCCGCCAAGGGCCCCGAGTTTTCAGCGGGCGAGGGCAAATCCTCATTCGGTGCCATGATGGTGCCGGGAGGCGGGCCGTCTCCCGGGAGGGCCGAGGTGCGCCTGCTGCTTCGTTTCCTGTTCTCCGCCGTGGGGCTGCTGGCGGCGTCCTACCTGGTGCCGGGCATCCAGCACGGCCCCTTCCTGGACCTGGTGGCGGTGGCGGTGATCCTGGGCGCCCTGAACGCCACCCTGGGCATGACCTTGAAGTTCCTGGCCCTGGTACCCATGGTCTGCAGCTTCGGCTGCCTCAGCCTGGTCATCAACGGCCTGGTGTTCTGGTTCGCCGGATGGCTCGCCGGCAACCTGGGCCTGGGTTTCCGGGTGGCGGGCTTCTGGTCCGGCTTCTTCGGCGCCCTGGTGTCCAGCCTGGTGGCCACCCTTCTGGAAGGGGTGTTCCTGGGCGGCCGGGGCCGCATCCCGCCGGAGGCGGGCCCGCCCTCCATCAAGCGCATCAACTGAGCCGTCAGTCCTCCAGGGCGAAGACCACCTTCTCGTTGCGGAACCGCTCCTTGGCCAGGAATCTCACCGTGGCGGTGGTCTTGTCCTCGCTGATGGTGACCGAGTAGTGCTTGTCCCGCACCAGGGAGCCGGGGACCACGCTGACCTTGGCGATCTTCTGCAGGCCCGCCTCGGCGGCGGTCAAGGTCACGGAGTCCTGGGAGCGCAGGTCCAGGGACCTGGTGAACACGCCGTCGTTCCAGTTGGCGCCCGCCCGGTCCTTGGCGAACACGGGCACCACGATGATGCCCTCCTTCTTCAGGGTCGCGCGGTTGCCCACCAGGTAGTGCACCGAATTGAGCTGGGCCTTCTGGGCTTCGCTGGTGGCCGCCAGCGTTTCCAGGTCCTTCTGCAGGCTGGCCTTCTCCGTGCGCAGGGCGTCGATCTCGGCGGTGATCTTCTCCTTCTCGGCGTTCAGGTCCGCCAGGTCCGCCTGGAGCTTCTGGGCCCGCTCGTTGGCCGCGTCACGCTCGCCGGTGATCTTGGCCTTGGCTTCGGCCTGGAGCTCCGTGGGGGTCATGGGCGCCCGGCCCTGGGTCACCCAGGTGCCGTAGACACCGTTGTTGTAGTAGTGGTAGACCTCGAACCCCGGCATCAGCTGGTCCATGATCAGCACCCGGCTGATGAGCGCCTTGGCCTTGTCCTCGGGGATGCCCTTGCGGCGCAGGAAGCGCATGGCCAGACCGTAATGGCTGTCGTTCTCCCGGGCGACGTCGGGCCTGGGCAGCACCGAGCGCAGCCTGGCGATCTTGCCGTTGAGGTCCTTGATCTCCTTGTCCTTGTCCAGGACCTCCTGGAGCAGGGCCTGGTAGGAGCTGTTCTTCTCGGCCTTGATGCGCTCCTCCAGCGCCTGCTTCTGCTCTTCAGTGAGCTGCAGGGTGGCGGCGTTGGGACGCACGTCGTTGACCCCGGCCTCCTTCAGCTTTTTCGCCTGCTCGGAACCGGCGATGGTGGCCTGCTGGTTGAGCTTGTCCAGTTCGGCGGCCTTCTGGGAGAGATCCTTGATCTCCTTGTCCTCCCCCGACCGTTTGCAGGCCGGCGCCGCCAGCATGACCATCAGGACCAGGACACCAACCAGGAACCGGGTAAGACGGCGGGTCATCATGGGCGACTCCAGGGAGACGTTTCAACCATCCGCACGACTCCACCATAGCGGGCGCAGAAGGCTCCTGGCAAGGCTCGCCCCCGGGCCGATCTGGTAAGATGTGGCCGAGGCCCGCGAGATGAACGCAACTACCCGCAATCTTTTCACTTCTGAAAGCGTCACCGAAGGGCACCCGGACAAGATCGCCGACCAGATCTCGGACGCCGTGCTGGACAGCGCCCTCGCCGGCGACCCCATGAGCCGGGTGGCCTGCGAAACCTTGGTGACGACCGGGCTCATCGTCGTGGCCGGGGAGATCACCACCGAGTGCTACATCCCGGTGGCCCAGCTGGCCCGGGAGACGGTCCGCGCCATCGGCTACGACGATAGTTCCAAGGGATTTGACTGCAATACCTGCGCGGTGATGGTGACGCTGGACCAGCAGAGCCCGGACATCGCCCTGGGCGTGAACACCGGCGGCGCCGGGGACCAGGGGCTGATGTTCGGCTACGCCACCGCCGAGACCCCCGAGCTCATGCCGGCCCCCCTGCACTTCGCCCACGCCCTGACCCGGCGCCTGGCCGAAGTGCGCAAGAGCGGCCAGATCCCCTGGCTGAGGCCCGACGGCAAATCCCAGGTCACCGTGGCGTTCGACGGCGAGAAGGTGGCCCGCATCCACACGGTGGTGGTCTCCACCCAGCACGCCGACACGGCGGGCAACGCCGAGATCCGGGAACGGATCATCCGGGAAGTGATCCAGGCGGCCCTGCCCCCCGAATACCTGGACCGGGACACGGTCTACCACGTGAACCCCACCGGCCGCTTCGTCATCGGCGGACCCATGGGCGACACCGGCCTCACCGGGCGGAAGATCATCGTGGATTCCTACGGGGGCAGCGCCCACCACGGCGGCGGCGCCTTCTCGGGCAAGGATCCGTCCAAGGTGGACCGCTCCGCCTCGTATATGGGCCGCTACATCGCCAAGAACGTCGTGGCCGCCGGGCTGGCGCGCAAGTGCGAGCTCCAGCTGGCCTACGCCATCGGCGTGGCGGAGCCGGTGTCCCTCGCCGTGGACACCTTCGGCACCGGCGTCGCCCCGGACGCCCGGATCGCCCAGGCGGTGCGGGAGGTCTTCAGCTGCACCCCCCTGGCCATGATCGAGGCCCTGGACCTGCGCCGGCCCATCTACCGCCCCACCGCCGCCTACGGCCACTTCGGCAGGGACGGGTTCAGCTGGGAGCGCACCGACCGCACCGAAGCGCTGAAGGCGGCCTTGCGCTGAACTGGACCCCTCCCCGTAAAACCCAGTCAAGCTCCCCGGGACGGAAGGATCAGGCGGTGGTATTGACCTTGGTGCCCACGTTGGGGTTGGCCGGGGCCGTGGCGGCCTCCTGGGCATGGGGCGGTTGCGGGGGACGGCGGGCCTGCCGTTTCTGGGCTTCCTGGGCCAGCAACTGCTCCAATGGCTGGGCGGCCTTGGTGTTCTGGACATTTCCGACTGCTGCCATGGTGACCTCCCTGTAGGGCGGCTGCTGTCCCTACCCTGAAGCTATCGGCCTGGAGGGAGGGGACCTTGATCTTGAATTCTGCAATATCAGGCTGACGGCTGGTCGCCAGGTCGGTTTTTCCCTGGCAGCTGCCCTTCCAGGCGGTCCAGCATGGCCAGCACCACCTGGCACTGGTCGCAGTCGGCCCGGGGGTCCGCGCAGGGGATGCCGTCCGCCTGGAACGATCCGCACCGGGGGTTGCGGGCGAACTCCAGGAGTTCGGCCAGCAGCTTGTGCACCCGGTCCCGCAGGGGGCTCTCGGGCATGTCCCGCAGGGTGGTGATGAGGCGAAGCTCCTCAGGGCTGACCGCAAGGGTGACCGGGCGCGGCTCCATGACCCCTCCAGGACGCCATTATGAACGGAAAAGCGGGCCGGAGCCCGCTTTTCCCGTGGTTCCCGCCGTCCCGCTACCTGGCGGCGCCCGCCGCCGCCTGGATGCCGGCGGCGTAGGCCTTCTCGTTCAGGGGGATGAGGGCGGCCTTGTCCTTGAGCATCTGGCGCACAGCGCCGATGAGGGTGGCCTCGGGGAAGAGACCGGTGGCGGCCTGGAGGGCCCCCAGGGCGACGATGTTCTTCACCACCGCCTTGCCCAGGCCCACGGCGGTCTCGGTGAAGGGCGCGCCCACCACCTTGACCGAGGGGTCGATGCCGGCGGGCACGTCCCTGATGATCGAGCTGTCGTAGAGGATGGTGCCGCCCTTCTTCACCGCCGGGCCGAACTTGGCCAGGCTGGGGGCATTGAAGGCGATGAGGATGTCGGGCGTGGGGCTGGCCGGGTTGAGCACTTCGCTCTTGGCCACGTGCACGTCCGCGTAGCTGGTGCCGCCGCGGCTCTCGGGGCCGTAGCTGGGGATGTGCGTGGCGTCGAAGCCCTCGTTGATGCCGGCCTTGGCGATGAGCATGGCGGCGGTCTGGGCGCCGTCGCCGCCGGAGCCGGCCAGCTTCAGGGAGATGTCGGACGGGTTGATGTGGCCGGGGAAGCCCTGGCAGTGGCGTTCGGCGGCGTCGGAGGACGCGCCCACGGACTTGAGCAGCTTGGCCGCCTCGAAGGTGGGCTCCCTGCGGTCCCACCAGGGCTCCGGCTGCAGGTCCTTCTTCACGCCCAGCGGGAAGATGGGAACCATGCATTCCTTGACCCACTTCTCCGTTTCCTCGGGGGTCATCTTCAGGTGGGTGGGGCACTCGGAGAGCACTTCCACGAAGGAATAGCCCCGGTTCTCCACCTGGTTCTGGACTGCCTTCTTGATGGCCTTCTTGGCCAGGCGCCGGTTCTTGGCGTCGAACAGGGCCACCCGGTCCACGTAGATCGGCCCGTCCAGGCCGGCGATGAGCTCGGCCATGCGCATGGGCATGCCGTTGAGCAGGCTGCGGCCCTCGGGGCTGGTGGCGGTCTGCTGGCCCATGAGGGTGGTGGGGGCCATCTGCCCGCCGGTCATGCCGTAGATGGCGTTGTTGATGAAGATGACCGTGATGGGCGCGCCCAGCTGGGCGGTGGCGACGGTTTCGGCCAGGCCGATGGAGGCCAGGTCCCCGTCCCCCTGGTAGCTGATGACCGTGGCCTCGGGGTAGGACAGCTTGTGGCCCAGGGCCACCGCGGCGGCCCGGCCGTGGGCGGCCTGGGAGTTGCCCACGTCGAAGTAGTAGTACGCGAACACCGAGCAACCCACCGGAGAGATGAGCACGGTCTGGTCCTGGATGCCCAATTCATCGATGGCCTCGGCCAGGTACTTGTGCGCCAGGCCGTGGCCGCAGCCCGGGCAGTAGTGGGTGGAGTTGCCCTTGAGGCCCTTGCCGTCGGCGTGCCGGGTGAACTTGTCGTAGAAGACGGACATTAGCGGACCTCCTTGGCCAGGGACGCTTGGATGTGGGCCACCACTTCAGCCTGTTGCGGGAGCATGCCGCCGAAACGGCGCACCCAGGAGATGGGGGGAACGTTGGCGCAGCCGTGCTTGCTCAGGGCCAGGCGCACTTCGTCCTCCAGCTGGCCGTTGCTGGCCTCCACCATGACGATCTGCTTCACGTGGGGAAGTTCCCTGGCCAGCTGCCGGACCGGGAACGGCCATACGGTGATGGGCCGGAACAGGCCGGCCTTGATGCCCTGGTCGCGCAGGTCCTGCACGGCGCCCTTGGAGGCCCGGGCCGGCGTGTTGGTGGCGATGACCAGCACCTCGGCGTCGTCCACCATGAAGGTCTCGCACCGGGATTCGTTCTGGGCCATCTGGTCGGTACTTGCCGTTCAAGTAGATGTTGTGCCCTTCCAGCTCCGCTTCGCTCAGGAAGATGCTGTTGATCAGGTTGCCCCGGTGGGCGGCGTCGCCGGTCACGGCCCACTTGGGGGTGCCGGGCTTGATCATGGCGTCGGGGAGGTTGACCTTGCCGGTCATCTGCCCCAGGTAGCCGTCGGCCAGGATGATCACCGGGTTGCGGTACTTGAACGTGAGGTCGAAGGCCAGCATGGACAAGTCGAGCATTTCCTGGGGGGTGCTGGGGGCCAGGCAGATGCAGTGGGTGTTGCCGTGGCCCAGCCCCCGGCAGGCCAGCTTCACGTCCGCCTGCTCCGGGGCGATGTTGCCCAGGCCCGGACCGCCGCGCATGATGTTCACGAACACGCCCGGCACCTCGGCGCCGATCATGTAGGAGATGCCTTCCAGCATCAGGCTGAAGCCCGGGGAGGAGGTGAAGGTCATGCAGGGCTTGCCGGCGCCGCCGCAGCCGTACATGTGGTTGACCGTCGCCACTTCCGAGACGGCCTGGAGGAAGGTACCGTCCAGCTTGGGCAGCAGCTTCGCCATCAGCTCGGCCCCTTCGGTGGAGGGGGTGATGGGGTAGCCGTACACGTGGCGGCAGCCGGCCAGCAGGGCCCCCACCGCGCTGGCGTAGTTGCCCTTGATGACCAGGGGCTCGGTCCTGGGCAGGGGGACCCGCTCGGCCGGGATGTCCACCGGTTCCGGGAGGGGGGCGCGCTTGGCCCCGAAGAGTTGGGCCGGGTCTTCCAGCTGGAACTCGAACTCCCCGGCAGGGGTCTCCCGCAGTCCATAGGGTTCGGGGCAGGCGTCCATGCACAACCCGCAGGCGTTGCATTTTTCCAAGTCCACCTTCACCGGCACGAATCCCGTGGCAGAATCGATCTCGCCGCTCAGCGAGATGCAGCCTCGGGCACAGGCGCTGATGCACCTTCCGCACCCTTTGCAGTAGTCCGGAAGCAGGAAGGGTTTGGGCTTTTCTTTTAATTGAGCCATTCGCACGCTCCTCAGGCTGCCAAGCCGACAGGGTTCAAGTACTGATACGACTCCCATGCGAGCAAAGTATTAGTTCCGCATTCAGTGCTGGGGGTCACAACTGGGGGTAACATGGGTCAGGAGTCTGCATTTCCACTGGAAACCCCCGATTACCCCCCTAATACCTCCGACCGGGAGAGACTGCTTTGATCCTAGGCATCGGTACCGATCTTTGCCCGCCGGCCCGGTGGGAGCACCTCCTGGAACGGTTCGGTGACAAGGCGCCTCGCCGAGTGCTTCATGAAGAGGAAGCGGTCTACCTGCTGAACGGGAACCGCCAACGCCTGCCGGAGCGGCTCGCCGGCCGTTGGGCCCTCCGTGAGGCCTTCGGCAAGGCTCTGGGCCTGGGCCTGGACGGCTGGTCCTGGAAGGAGCTGCGCTACCTGAACGGGCGGTTGTGGGCCGAAGGGGAGTTGGCCGACCTGCTGCGGGAGCGGGGGGTGGAACGGCTCCATGCCAGCGTGAGCCATGAACGGGGCCTGGCATTAGCAGTGGTGGTTTTAGAGGGAAGCAAGCATCATCTTAGTTGACAACTTCAATCTTGATCTGGGTCAGAACAGCCGATGCCGATCCCAGGATTCCCGCCCATGACCGGAACCCCCTCCAACCAGACGATGAGTCTCCAGGACTTCCTTGCGGTCCGGGAGTTCATCTACGGGCGGACCGGGATCTTCTTCAGCGAATCCAAGCAATATTTCCTGGAGAACCGGCTGAGCCGCCGGGTGGCGGAGCTCAAGGTCGGGACCTACCGGGACTACCTGGCCCTGCTGCAGGGTCCCCAGGGCCGGGGCGAGCTCAGGCAGCTGTTCAACGAGATCACCACCAACGAGACCAGCTTCTGGAGGAATCCGCCCCAGATCGAAGCGTTCCAGCGCATCGTGCTGCCGGACGCGGTGGCCCTGGCGCGGGCCCGGGGCGCCGCCAAGGTGCGCTTGTGGTCCGCGGCCTGCTCCTCCGGGGAGGAGCCCTTCACCATGGCCATGATCTGCCACGAGGCCAAGGACTCCCTCCTGCGCGGCCTGGCGGTGGAGATCCTGGCCACGGACATCAGCGAAAAGGTGCTGGCCCAGGCCCGGGAAGGGGTCTACGGCAGCTACACCCTGCGCAACCTGAACCCGGCCCAGGTCAGGCAGCATTTCCTCGCCCAGGACCAGGACAGCTTCCTGGTCAGGCCCGAACTCAAGCAGTACGTGGAGTTCCGCCATTTCAACCTGGTCGACTACAGCGCCTACCGCACCCTGGGCCCGTTCGACGTGATCTTCTGCCGGAACGTCCTCATCTATTTCGACGATGCGGTCAAGGCGAAGGTGATCAAGGGCTTCCACGAGTCCCTGCAGCCCAAGGTCGTTCCTGCTCGTGGGCCATTCGCGAATCCATCCACGCTTTCAACGTCGGCTTCGATCTCATGCACTTCAGCAAGGCCATGGGCTACCGCAGGCGCGAGCAGGCCCAGTAGGGAGGACCGTCGACATGCCCATCACGCCCCAGGAACTGATCTCGAACCTCGGCGACCTGCCGCCCCTGCCCCAGGTGGCCGCCCAGGTGCTGCGCCTGGCCGCCGACCCGGACTCCACCATCGACGAACTGCAGAAAGTGGTCGCCACCGACCAGGCCCTCGCGGCCCAGATCCTCAAGATCGCCAACTCGGCCATGTTCGGGATGATGCGCGAGGTGCGCACCCTGACCCAGGCCATCATGACCCTGGGCTTCTCCACCATCAGGAGCATCGTCATCGCCTCCAGCGCCAAGAACCTCTACCGGAAGGCCGGCACCGGCCTGCAGGAGCGGCTGCTGTGGGAGCACGCCCTGGTCTCCGCCCTGGCGGCCAGGACCTACGCCCGGTGCCTGCGCAGCAACCGGGTGGAGGAGGCGTTCCTGGGCGGGCTGCTGCACGACATCGGCAAGTCCGTGATGGGCCTCAAGTTCCCCGAGCGCTACGGGGCCCTGGTGCGCAGCATCTACAACCGGCGAGACCGACGGGCTGGATGCGGAGCTGGAGGGGTTCGGGTTCGACCACGCCATGGTGGGCGAGGCCCTCCTGCATTCCTGGAACCTGGCCAGGAGCCTGGAGCTGGCGGTGCGCTGGCACCACGATCCGGCGCAGGCGCCGGCGGAGGACCAAGCCCTCACCGCCTTCGTGGCCCTGGGCAACCAGCTGGCCCTGGACCGGGGCGTCGGCCTGGGCCGGCCCGAGTCCCTGCAGGGGGCCACCCAGGAGGCCGTGCAGCTCCTCGCCCTGGCCCCCGACGCCCTGGCCCAGCACCACCAGACGGTGGTGGAAGCGCTGGACGCGCGAGAACAACCTCATCCGGGATTTCTGACCATGATCACGCCGGACTTGGTTCGCCAAAGGGTGCTGGCCCTTCCCAGCCTGCCCACGACCGTGGTGGCGCTGGGCCAGGCGGTGGCGGACGAGCGCTGCACCGTGGACCGGGTGCTGGGGCTCCTGGCCAAGGACCCGGGCCTTTCCTCGGCCCTGCTGCGCCTGGCCAACTCGGCGGCCTACGCGCGCGACAGCCGGGTGATGGACCTGCGCAGCGCGGTGCATGCGCCTGGGGTTCGACGCCATCTACCACCTCGGCCAGTCGGCGGCCATCATCCGCGCCATCCGCGGCGGCCGGCACCTGGACCTCCTGCGCCTGTGGCAGCACTCCGTGGCGGTGGGGCTGGTGGCCAAGGCCCTGCTGCGCCCTGGCCGGGCAGGAGGAGCACCAGGAGTCCGCCTACCTCGCCGGCCTGCTGCACGACATCGGCAAGATCGCCCTGGACCAGTGCTTCGCCCAGGAATACGCCCCGGTGGTGGAGGCCCTGGAGGCCGGCGCGGTGGGCCTGGACGCGGAGCTCGGCCTGCTGGGGGTCACCCACGCCGAGGTGGGGGCCATGGTGGCGGGCAGTGGAGCTTCCCCGGCCCCATGGTCCAGGCCATCCAGGACCACCACGCGGCCCGGCCCGGACGCCTTCCTCACCGGCCCTCGTCCAGCTCGCCGACCTCCTGGTGCGCACCCGCATCCCCAACTGCCCCGCGGACGAGACCCTGGCCTTCGTGCTGGAGGAGCAGCCGGCCTTCGCCCTGGTGTTCCCGGGGCTCGGCCAGGGGACCCTGGACGAGGAGCGGCTCACCTTCGGCATCGACGACGAGCTGGACCACGCCATCGCCTTCGTCAAGCTCGTCTTCCAGGAATGATCCCATGGACCCCATCCGCGATACTGGTCGTCGACGACAGCCCCTTCATGAGGAAGGCCCTGGAGCGCATGCTCCAGGCCCCGGACATCCAGGTGGTGGGCTCGGCCCGGGACGGCCTCGACGCCCTGGAGAAGATCCCGCCAGCTGGATCCCGACATCGTCACCCTGGACGTGGAGATGCCCCGCCTGGACGGCCTGGGCTGCCTCAGGCGGATCATGGCCGAGATGCCCCGGGCGGTGCTGATGGTGTCCAGCCTCACCCAGGAGGGCGCCCAGGCCACCCTGGAGGCCCTGGCCCTGGGCGCCCTGGACTTCATCCCCAAGGAGACCAGCCTGGCCAACGCCAGCATCCTGCAGATCCAGCAGGACCTGCAGGAGAAGGTGCGCAAGCTGGCCCGCAGCCCGCGCTTCCGCAAAGCCCGTCCGGTGCCGCCGCGGCCAGCCTGGGGGAGCCTCCGCGGGCGCCTTGCCGCCCTTCTCCCTGGCGCCGGGCCACCCGGCGCCGGTCCCGCCCCCCAGGCGGTGGCGCGCCTGGGCGGCCTTGCCGGCCCCAGGGCCGAACTGCTGGCCATCGGCTGCTCCACCGGCGGCCCCAAGGCCCTGCAGGACCTGCTCCCGGCCCTGCCCCGGGACCTGCCCGGTCCCGTGCCTGGTCGTCCAGCACATGCCGGCCACCTTCACCAAGCCCTTCGCCGAGCGCCTCAACAGCCTCTGCCAGGTGCGAGGTCAAGGAGGCCGAGCACCGGCGAGACCGCTCCAGCCGGGCGTGCGTCTACATCGCCCCGGGCGGCATGCACATGCTCTACCGCCAGCGGGGCGGCGCCGGGGCCCATCGAGCTGAGCGCCGAGCCCGCCGCCAGCCTGCACCGGCCCAGCGTGGACGTGCTGTTCCAGAGCATCGCCGACAACTGCCCCCGCCAGGTGCTGGCCATGATCCTCACCGGCATGGGCTCGCGACGGCGCCCGGGGCATGGTGAGCCTCAAGGCCAAGGGGGCCCACACCCTGGCCGAGGCCGAGGAGTCCTGCGTGGTCTACGGCATGCCCCGGGCCGCCTTCGAGCGCGGCTGCGTGGACCAGGTGGCCCCGCTCCAGGACATGGCCGGGATCCTGCGCCGGCATTTCCAGGTCTGAGCTGCCGTGGACCCCATCCAGCCGCCCTGGTGCCGTCCCTGCTCAACGCCCTCCAGGCGGCGGAGCCGTCCGGCTCGGCCGACGGCGGCCCCGGTGTCCGCCCTGCTGGCCCTGGCCGGGCAGGAGCTGGCCATGACCCTGCTGGCCCAGGCCGCCGGCGGGGCGGTGAGCCTGGGCCTGCCCTCGGGGCAGGTGGTGACGGCCCAGGGCCGGCTGCCCTACCCCGACGGCAGCCAGCTGCTGGTGCAGGTCCAAAGCGCCGGCGCGGACAACGCCGTCCGCCTGCTGATCCGCCAGGCCCTCCCGCCGGCGCCTCCGGCCATCCTCGCCCCCCTCTACCAGGGTGAGGCCGCCACCCTCCTGGCCGCCCTGGGGCAGCCGGACCCGCCGCCAGAACTGGCCGCCCTGGGGGCGCTGTTCCGGCTCCTGGGCGGCGGCTCCCAGCCGTCGCCGGACACCGGCCGGATCCAGGCGGCCCTGGATGCCCTTCCGGAGGCGGCCCTGGCCGGGCTGCGCAGCCTGCTCCAGGTTCCCGCCGGCGCGGCCCACGACCTGGCTTCGGCCCTGGAAGCCTGGCTGGCGGGTGCCGGGGCAGAGGAGACGGAAGCCCCGGGCCCGCCGGGCCAGAATGCGGCCAACCCGGCCCCTGGGGCGGCCGCCCAGCGCCCTGCCGTCCAGGCCCCCGCCCCGGACCCGGTCCAGCGCTTCCAGGCCCTGGTGGACCGCCACCCCGAAGGGCCCCAGGGGGCGTCCCTGGTGGAGTGGCTGCGCCAGCTCCTGGCAGCCTCGGACGGCCGGTCCCCGTCGGGGGCGGAGCCGGCCCCGGCCGCCCAGGCCGGCACCGCCGACGTCTCCGCCCAGGTCCTGCGGACCCTGGTGGGCGGCGGCGCCGGAACCGCGCCCGGACAGGCCGCGCCCGGGACGCCGGAGACCTGGGAGGCGTGGCTGGGGGCGGCCATCCGGACGCTGTCCGATCCGGCGGCGCTGCCCCAGTCGGCCCCTTTCCATGCCGCCCAGGCCAGGGAAGGCACCGCCTACTACGAGATCCCGCTGCCCTGGTCGCCCCAGTCGCCCCTGCAGATGTGGGTGGAGGCGGACCGGGATCCCCGGGGCCGGGACCAGGGCCGGGAACCGACCCAGCGGGTGCTGCTGGGGCTCACCTTCACCAACCTGGGGGAGACCCGCCTGGGCATCACCCGCACCGGGCCGGCCATGAAGGTGCGGGTATGGACCGAGCACCCGGAGCGTCTGGAGCCCTCCCGCACGGACATGGAGGGGGAACTGCGGGAACTGGGGGCGGACCTGCAGATCCTGCCTCTCGCCCCGGGTCCGGAAGGGGCCATTCCGTCCCTGCGCAGCCTGGTGGGCGGAGGTTCCCTGCAAGCCCTGGGGTAGGGGAAAAGCAACGGGCAACGGGCGCCGGCCCACTCAACGCATGGCCCGCCGGGCCACCCCTCCCTCCGACCGAAAAAGGCTCGAAGTGCGATTGACTGCTCATGGATTTAATCCATATTGAGTCTCAAGTCACCCGCGCGGGCTTTTTCGAGGAGCACCCTGACCATGCTTCCAGCTTTGCGGTCCTTCTCCCTGGGCCTGGCGGCCCTGGTGGTCCTGGCACCGGCCCAGGCCTGGTGCGGGTCGGTCTATGCCCGGCAGATCACGGTCGGCTCGGGGCTCTTCATCGGGCTGAAGCGGGACAAGGCCCAGCTGGGGACCATCACGGTCAAGTCCAAGGAGGGCCAGGAACTCGGCAAGCTGAACTATGCGGGCAGCTTCGTGGAGATCCAGGACAAGGGCACCTATCGGCTGGAGTTCAGCCCGGAGGTGTTCGACCTGAACCTGGCCATCATCAAATCCAGGACGTCCACCGGGGCCTACATGCTGAACCTGAGTCGCGGCGGCAGCGGAGCGAAGCGGCTCAAGGCCAAGGGGGCCTGGGACGGCACCCAGGAGGGCAAGGTGGTGGTGAACGAGGAGGAAGGCAGGGCCCTGATCGCCGTCGACTGACCCGCCGGGCGCGACCCTCCGGGAGCCAGGATGGTAAGCTGAAGCCAAGCCCTGAACTCCCCCAGAAAGGTGGTCGCCATGATGGAACAAGACCGGCAACGGCTCGCCCAGAAACTCTGCATCGGCAAAGAGATCTGGTACATGACCCGGGATGAAGTGGTCGCCGCCGGGCTCACCGAGACCGAGATCCTGGGCCTGACCCGGGAGGCCCTGGTGGCCCACGGCAAGAAGGAGTGCGAGATGCCCGCCAAGATCGGCGTGCACCCGTTCGAGGACGTGTTCTTCCACGCCATGCCCGCCTACGTGCCCGGCAGGCTCGCCCTGGGCATGAAGTGGATCGAGTGCTACCCCAACAATCCCACCAAGTTCAACCTGCCCCAGACCACCGGCCTGCTGCTCCTCAACGACATCCTGTCCGGCTGCCCCATCGCCATCATGGACTGCGCCTGGATCACCGCCATGCGCACCCCGGCCGTGACGGTCCTGGCCGCGGCGGCGCTGCACCCGGACGCCCAGACCTTCGGCATGTTCGGCTGCGGCGTGCAGGGGATCGAGCACGTGAAGTTCGCCGTGCACACCTTGAAGCAGCTCAAGTCCATCCAGGTCTACGACGTGGTGGAAGAGCGCATGGACCAGCTCATCGCCCAGGTGCAGCCCCGGATCCCGGTCCCCATCGTCAAGGGCAGGAGCTTCGAGTCGGTCACCAAGGAATGCCAGGTGCTCAGCTCGGCCACCTTCATCGTCAAGCGCCCGTATGCCTTCGTGAAGGACGCCTGGGTGGGCAAGGGCCAGACCATCCTGCCCTGCGACCTGAACACCTTCTGGGATCCGGCCACGTCCAAGCGGGCCGACAAGTACATCGTCGACAGCATCGAGGAACACCAGCTGTTCGAACGGGCCGGCTATTTCCCCGGAGGCCTGCCCACCGTCGCCTGCGAGACCGGCGAGCTCCTGGCCGGCCGGAAGCCCGGCCGGGAATCCAAGGACCAGCTGATCGTCTGCAGCAACGTCGGCATGTCCGTATGCGACGTGGTGGTGGGGCGGGAAGTGCTGAACCGCGCCCTGGCCAAGGATCTGGGCCGCAAACTGCCGCTCTAGGCAAGCAGAAAGACTTGCAACGCAGACACAGAGAGAGGTCCCCTGCGATCGGGCGGGGCGGGATGGTTCCGCCAGGCCGGTCGAGCCACACTAGAATGAAGCATCGGAGTGGAAGTGCCATGGCCAGCCCATCGAAACCCAAAGCCCGTCCCGCCTCCGGCGGAGCCACCATCCGGGAAATGTCCCTCTCGGACCTGCCGGAGGTCTACGCCCTCGGGGAGAAGCTGTTCCCCGCCGACAAGTGGCCGGCCCTGTACCGCACCTGGGACGAATACGAACTGGCCGTGCACTTCGCCTCGGACAGCGAAACCTGCCTGGTGGCGGAACTGGACGAGAAGGTGGTGGGCTTCGCCCTGGGCACCCTGCTGGAAAAGCGGGGCAGCGCCTGGACCTACGGCTACCTGCTGTGGCTGGGGGTGGACGAGGACATTGCCCGGCAGGGCATCGCTGCCCGCCTGTTCGAGCGCATCACCGAGATCTTCATCAAGCTCGGGGCGCGCATGATCATGGTGGACACGGACGCGGAGAACGAGCCGGCCCTGTCCTTCTTCCGCAGCCAGGGCTTCGCCCAGGAGACGCCGCACGTGTTCCTGTCCCGCAACCTGTCCCACGACCCGGACTACCTGCGCCACCGCCGGGGCCCCGCCCGCACCCGCAACGTCCCGCACAAGCCGGCCACCGCCAGCCGGCCCAACTACGCCCCCGGGCGGGGTGGCGATGACTAGGGCGGCGGGCCTCCCGGCGCTCCTGGCCCGGCTGGACCCGGCCCGGCTGCGGTCCCTGCTCCAGGATGCGGTGCGGGTGTACAGCCCTTCGTACGCCGAGGAGCCGGTGGCCCTGGTGTTCGAGGCCCGGCTGCAGGAAGCGGGCCTGGCGGTGGAGCGCCAGGCAGTGCCGCCCCGGCCCGGGGGGCCCGCCCGGGCCAACCTGCTGGTGCGCCTGGGGCCCCAGCCTCCGGCCATGCTCTGGATCGGCCACCTGGACACCATCGAAGCCCTGCACGGGTTCGCGCCTCCCCGGGTGGCCGGAGACGCGCTGCACGGCCTGGGCGCCGCGGACATGAAGGGCGGGTGCGCGGCCATGGTGGAGGCGGCGGCGGCCCTGCACCGGGCCCGGGTGCCCCTGGCCCGGGGGCTGTGCCTGGGCCTGGTGGTGGGCGAGGAAGAGTACGGGGACGGCTCCCAGGCCCTGATCGAAGCGGTGCGCGCCCCACTGGTGATCGTGGGCGAACCCACCGGGCTGGTGCCCTGCATCTCCCACAACGGCTACCAGGAACTCCAGCTCACCGCCCAGGGCAGCCGGGTGCACGCGGCCGTGCCCGAGTTCGGCGCCAACGCCATCCACGCCATGCTGTCCTGGGTCCTGGCCATCTTCGACGCCCTGCTGGACCCGGAGCTGGCCGAGCGGGTGGTGACCAACCCCCGGGAGATCCAGGGGGGCGGCACCCTGTTCGCGGTGCCGGCGGCCTGCCAGGCCATGGTGGACATCCACTGGCGCCCCGGGGTGGACCCCGGGGCGGTGGCCGAGGCGGTGGAGCGGGCCCGCCAGGCCGCGTCCCGGGACCATCCCCTGTGCCGGCTGGAGGCCAAGGCCACCTTCACGTCCATGGGCTACGAGAACGACCCGCGCCATCCGCTCCTGGCGCCCCTCTGGGAGGCCTGCCGGCGCCTGGGCCTGGCCACGGAGCCGGGCACCTTCCGGTCCCATTCGGACGCGGCCGTGTTCCAGCGCTCCGGGGCCCTGGCCGTGGTGTGCGGGCCGGGCCGGCTGGAAATGGCCCATTCACCCGAAGAGCAGGTGTCCTTCACCCAGGTGGAGCAGGCGGCCCGGCTGTACGCGGCGCTGGCCTGGGAAGCGCTGGCCTGATCCCGTCCTTCACTCCAGGTGGGCGATGGCGGTGTTGATCTGCCCGGACACCATCTGGATGTCGTTGTTGACCTTGCCGATGTCCTCGGTGAGCTTGCGCACGTTCTCCACCGACTTGGTCATGTGGTCGGCCACCACGGCGAACCCGCGCCCGTGCACCCCCACCTTGGCCGCCTCGATGCTGGCGTTCAGGGCGAGCATCTGCATGGAGGACATGATGTGGTTGATGCGGCCCACCAACGCCTGGCTGCCTTCCAGGCCGCTGGTGAGGCGTTCCTTGACCGCCTGGATCTCCTTGATGGCGGCGCCGGTGGCCTCCCGCTTGGCCAGTTCCAGCTCCTGGATGAGCAGCCAGGTGATGTTGGGCATGAGGTCGATGGCGGTGCCCTGGATGCGCTCCTGGATCATCTGCTTCACGGCCGGCACGCCGGTCATGTCGAAGACCACGTCGCAGCGGATTTTGGCCATGGCCTCGTCCAGGCTGGCGAAGGCGGGGATGCCGTGCCTGGCGGCCATCCGGAGGCCCGCGGCCTGGGTGTTGGTGTCGACCATGAACACCACCCGCAGCTTCTTGCTCTGCAAGAGGAAGGCGAGCAGGCCGGAGCCTCCCGCGCCGGCTCCGACAATGCCCGCGGAACGGGGTACCGCCTCTTCCATCGCCGCCATGGTCCCTCCTCCGGGTGCCTGGACTGTCATTGTTTGAAATGGTTGTATTTGGAGTCAAGTTTTGTGAAGCATAGCAAACCTGCCGCGACCGCGCCCATAGAGATTACCCTTGAAACAAGGTGATTCATGTATCCCGTCCTGTTCCACATCGGTTCCTTTCCCATCGGCACCTACGGCCTGCTCCTGACGGCCGGCTTCTTCCTGGCGCTGTGGCTGGCCCAGCACCTGGGCCACAAGGAGGGGATCAGCCGGGAGCACATCTCGGACCTGTCCATCACCGTGCTCCTGGCCGGGGTGATCGGCTCCAAGGTGCTGATGGTCATCGTCGACCTGGCCAACGGCATGCCCTTCCGGGCGGTGTTCGACCTGGGCTACCTGCGGGCCGGGGGCGCCATCCACGGGGGCATCATCGCCGCCACGCTGGCCTTCTTCTGGCGGGTGAAGCGCCTGAAGCTGCGCCTGCCCCCGACCCTCGACTGCATCACCCCGGCGGTGTCCCTGGGCCAGGCCATCGGGCGCCTGGGCTGCTTTTCCGCCGGGTGCTGCTACGGCACCGCCTGCAGCCTGCCCTGGGCGGTCACCTTCACCAGCCCGGACGCCCAGAACCTCTCCGGCACGCCCCTGGGCACACCCCTGCACCCGGTGCAGCTGTACACCTTCCTGGGCAACCTCCTGGTCATGGCCTGCCTGCTGCTGATCCGCCGGCACCGGCGCTACCTGGGCCAGGTGGCGGCCTGGTTCTTCATCCTGGAAGGGGTGCAGCGGATGGTCACCGAGCATTGGCGGGGTGACCTGGACCGGGGCTTCCTGTGGGGCGTCCCCTGGCTGTCCACCGGGCGGCTCACCAGCAGCCTGTTCATCCTCTTCGGCTGCGTGCTGATGGCCTGGTGGAGCCGCAGCCGGCGCGCCGAGGTTGCCGCTTGAGCGGCACCGTCAGCCACTTCCTGCCGGACGGGGCGCCGCGCCTGGACCGCTTCCTGGCCCAGGCCTATCCGGACCTGGCCCGCTCCCGGTGGGACGCCTGGGTGCGGGCCGGGCGGGTGCGGGTGGACGGCCAGGTGGTGACCAAGGCCGGGACCCGCCTCCGGGCCGGCGCCACGGTGGAGACCGAGCTGCCCGAACCCGCCAGTCCGGCCCTGCGCCTGGCGCCCGAGGCCATGGACCTGCCCACCCTGTTCGAGGACGCCCGCCTGTGGATCATCGACAAGCCCTCGGACCTGGTGGTCCACCCGGGCCCCGGGCATCCGTCCGGGACGGTGCTGAACGCCCTGCTGGCCCGCCTCCGCTGCGCCGACCCGGTGCCAGGGGGGCCCTCCGCCCGCGACCCTCGGTCCGGGTCCCCCTTCGACCCCGGCGTGCTGGCCGGGCAAAGCTTGGCCGGCACACCGGCGGCCCCCGAGGAGGCCGGCCTGAGCGAGGAGGAGGACCTGCCCGCCGCCGCCTGGCCGGGGCTGGTGCACCGCCTGGACCGGTACACCACCGGCTGCCTGGCCATGGCCAAGGACGCCCCCGCCCAGCAGGCCCTGCAGCGGCAGTTCCGGGAACGCACCGTGGAGAAGAGCTACCTGGCCCTGGCGCGCGCCTGCCGCAAGCTCCCGGAGGTGGGGTCGGTGCTGGTGGACGAGCCCATCGCCCGGCACCGGGTGGAACGCCTGAAGATGGTCGTCCAGGCCGGTGGCCGACCGGCCCAGACCCGGGTGAAGGTGCTGGCCCGGGCCCGCGGCCTGGCCCTGGTGGAATGTCAACTGCTCACCGGGCGCACCCACCAGGTGCGGGTGCACCTGGCCCACCTGGGCGCCCCCATCCTGGGCGACCCCCTGTACGGGGGCGCCACCGCCTGGCTGGACGCGGACCGGCGTTCCCTGGCCTGCCCCCACCCCATGCTGCACGCCTGGAAGCTGGCCCTGGACCACCCGGAGGACGGCCGGCGCCTGCACTGCCTGGCCCCGCTGCCCCTGGCCTGGCGCCAGGCCCTGGAGGCCCTGGGCATCGCTGCCCCCTGAAGTCCGTCAGGGTTCCAGGGTGGTGCCGGTGGAACGCACCACCGCCCGTTCCACCGTGTGGCGCAGCTCCCGCACGTTGCACGGCCAGTCCCGCTGCATCCACCCCCCCAGGACCGCCTCGGGGATGTGCTCCACCGCCTTGCCGTACATGCGGTTGAACCAGGCCACGAAGATCCGCGCCAGGGCCGGGATGTCCTCCCGCCGCTCCCGCAGGGGCGGAACCTGCAGGACCTGCATGTTCAGATCCTCGATCAGACCCTCCTCGACCCGGCCTGTGCGCCGTTCTTCATCCAGATCCCGGATGGTGGTGCAGAGAATCCGGGCGCTCAGGGGAACCGTCCGGGCACTTCCCTGGGGTTGGAACTGGCCCTTCCGGGCGATGTCCACCAACTGATTGCGCAAGTCCTTGGGCAGGGCGCCCGCCTCCTCCATGAACAAGTCACCCTGCTCAGCCAGCTGCAATCGTCCCTGCCAGGGCGCCCAGACTTCCTTGCCGAAGTCCTGGTCCCTGCCGAGCAGCTGGCATTCCAGCAGTTCCACCGCCGGCAGGGTGCAGTTCACCGTCACCAGGGGGCGGTGCCGGCGGGCACCACGCTGGTGGATGGCCCAGATCACCCCTTTCTTGCCGACGCCGACTTCGCCCGTCACCAGCACCGGGTGATTCCCGGCCGCCGCCCGGTCGATCTGGGGCTTGAGCCGGTCCAGCAGGAGGGTTTCGCTGGGTTGGACGTCGGTGCCCCGGTAGCGCTCGGCCTCCTGGAGAAGGTAGGCGTTCTCGGCCTGCAGGCGGTTCTTCAGGCGCTCCAGCTCCTCGTAGGCCAGGCGCAGGGCCGTTTCCGACTGGCTCCGGGCCCTGGCCTCCGCGGCCAGCTGCCGCAGCTTCCGTTCCAGCTCGCGGGTGCGCTCGGCCACCAGGGTGTCGATCTGCTTCCAGGTGGCGTCCAGCTCCTGGTGGAACCCCCGCAGTTCCTCGTTCTGCAATTCCAGCTCCAGCTTGTGCAGCAGGAGCTCCTCGTTCTGCATCTCCAGTTCGATCTCGTGCAGGCGCAGGTCCCGCACCACCTCGTGGCTGGCCGCCGCCGGCGCCCAAGGCGAATCCGCGCGGTCGCTCTCACGTAGAGGATCCCGAAGCTTCACGCGGTCCGCATCGACCCGTTCCATGGGGGCCTCCGATCAGGCCCGGTCCGCTCCTGGGTCCGGGGTACCTTGAAATATAAATATCACTTCCGATCCGGCAAGCGGTTGCACGTCCACCAGGAATCCGGTCCCGTCCAGGCGCAAGGGTGTGCCCGGGAGCCCGGCGTCCGGCCAGCCCTGGGCCCAGGCTGCCACCTTCGGCCAGAGGGGCGCCAGGGCCGGCAGCGCCTCGAGGAAGGTCTGCCCCTCCAGGCGCGCCGGGACCTGGGGGAACAGGCGGGCGAAGCCCAGGTTGGCCCCGGCCAGCCGCGCGTCCCCTGGGCCCCCCCGGGGGTCCGGTAGCAGGCTGCCCAGGGCGCAGGCTCCGGGCAGGAGGTCCAGGAGGGGCCCGAGGCGGCCCTCGCCGGCCTGCAGGCTCCGCCCCAGGCGGATGGTCCTGGTGGTGTCCTCCAGGAGCAGCACCAGGCCGTCGATGCGGTGTTCCCGGGACACGTGCGCCTTCATCCGGACCGTGAACCAGCGCCCGTCCCGGGATGCGACGGTGCGTTCCAGGGGACAGAGGTTGGCCAGCACCCGCCTGGCATCCGCCACCAGATCCGGGTAGTCCAGGACCCCAGCCAGGTCGGTGAGGGGACGCCCCAGGTCGTCCGGCAGGAGGTGGTACAGGGCCGCCGCCCGGGGCGTGCAGCGCCGCACCCGCAAGTCCATGCCCACCAGCAGGGCGGCCGTGGCGTCCAGGAACGCCTCCTGCTCCCAGCCGGCGCGCTCCAGGGTCCGCAGCTGGATCTGCTGGCGGGCCTGGGTGGTGCGCTGCTCGTCGAGGAGGGCCTGCACGCCCGCGCGGGACAGGCTCAGCTCCTCGTTGACCAGCCGCAGCTCTTCGTTGGAGACCAGCAGGGCCTCGTTGGCCACCGATAGTTCCTCGTTGGCGGACTGGAGCTCTTCGAGAGTGGACTGGGACTGCTCCCGGATGGTGGTCGCCTCCTGCTGGGCGGCCTGCATGCGCCGGTGGTCGGCCTGGGCGGACACGCGCAGGCCGCGCAGTTCCCGCTGCAAGGTGCGCCGCGCCCCGGTCCCCTGGGCCAGGGCCGTCTGGGCCTGGGCCTCCCCCGCCTGGAACGCCACCAGGGTCAGGCCGGGCAGTCCGGTATCCGGCCCCAGGTGCTGGACCACCAGGTCCACCGGGGGGCAGTCCGGTTCCCTGGCCAGGGCGCAGCGCACCGGTCCGTTCTCCTGGTCCGCCTGGAGCAGCGTCGGGGCCAGCACCGCCAGCAGCGGCCCCCTGGCCATGGCGAACAGGTTCCAGTTGGTCCGTCCCGCCGGGGGTTCCAGGTAGGGTCCAGTTTCGCCGTGCTGGTAGAAGACGTCCCCGGCGTCGTTCACCAGCACCGCCGGGGAGGCGAAGCGCCCCAGCAGCACCCGCTCCGCCAGCGCCACCAGGTTGGGCCGTGCTTCCATCAGCGCCGTACCCCGCGGTTCCCGGAACCCTTGGCAGGCGGGCGGCATGGCCAGGTCCCGCCCCACCCCGTCCGGCCCGCGCAGGTAGATCCGGTTCCGCCCGTCCAGGGGCTCGAAGAGCTGGTGCTGACTGCCGGTTCCCTCGGCGTTGCCGAGCACCAGCACGCCCGCCGGCTCCAGGCACTGGTGGAACACCCGCAGCAGCTGCCGCTGCGCCTCCGGCTTGAGGTAGATGAGCAGGTTGCGGCAGCACAACAGGTCCAGGTGGCGGAACGGCGGGTCGCGCACGAGGTTGTGGCTGGCGAACACCACCCGGTCGCGGATGCCCTTGGCCACCCGGTAGCCCTCCGCCTCGGGGGTGAAATACGCCGCCAGGCACTCAGGCTCCACGTCCTCGGCGATCCGGGCCGGGAACAGGCCCTTGCGGGCCAGGGCCACCGCGTCCGGGTCCAGGTCGGTGGCGAACAGCCGCAGGGTGCAGTCCGGGACCGGCTCCATCCGGTCCATGGCTTCGTGGAAGGCGATGGCCAGGCTGTAGGCCTCCTCCCCGGTGCTGCAGCCCGCCGTCCAGGCCCGGAACTCCTTCCCGGCGGGCCGCGCCCGCAGCATCATGGGCAGCACCTCGGTGGCCAGGGCCTGCCACACCCCCGGGTCCCGGAAGAAGCGGGTGACCCCGATCAGGAGTTCCTTGGCCAGCAGGCCGGCCTCCTCGGGGTTGTGCTCCAGGTAGGCGGCGTAGATCTGCAGGCTGGGCAGGCGGAACAGCTCCAGGCGCCGGCGGATCCGGGTGAGCAGGGTCCTGGGCTTGTACAGGTTGAAATCCTGCCCGGTATGTTGCCGCACCATGTACAGGATGCGCACCAGAGCGTCCAGGTCCGGGCCCGCGGCGGCCGGCCCGGGCGCGGCCGGCCCGGGCGCGGCCGGGCCCGGTTCCTTGGGCAGGGGCCGCAGGTGGGCCAGGATCAGCCGGGCCAGGTCCTGGGCCGGACCCACCCGGTCCACCAGGCCGGCCTCCAGGGCGCTGCGCGGCATGCTGTCGAACTGGGCGTCGGCGGGATCCTGGACCACGCCCAGGCCGCCCCGGTCCTTGATGGCCGCCAGCCCCTCCACCCCATCCGAACCCATGCCCGAGAGCAGCACCCCGATGGCCTGGGAGCCCCGGGCCTGGGCCAGGGAGACCATGAACCGGTCCACCGGCAGGTGGCGTCCCCGGGACTCGGACCTGGGCAGGAGGCGCAGGGCCTCCCCCTCCAGGGTCAGGTCCCAGCCCGGAGGAATCACGTAGACCCGGTCGGGTGCCACCCTCATGCCGTCCCGCGCCCGGCGCACCGGCATGGGCGTGCTGGGCTGCAGCAGCTGGGGCAGGAAGTCCTTGGCGGCCGGGTCCAGGTGCTGGATCACCACGAAGGCCAGCCCGGATTCCGAAGGCACGTGGCGCAGGAAACGCTCCAGGGCGTCCAGGCCCCCGGCGGAGGCGCCGATGCCCACGACCGGAACGACAGCTGGGGAAGGAGGGAGTCTCACTTCAGGGAAGACACGGGCAGGGGGGGAGGAAGGGGCCGTTCCATGCGAGCCGCCTGGGACCGCCCTCAGGCCGGCAATCCATGGTGATTCCGAGTCAAGCTTAGATTCTTGGCCGCCGGGGCGGGGGAAAATCTTGCGTCACCCCGGGGTCCCCCCTCCGGCCTACTCGACCACCACGGTGGCCCGGGCGCTGGCGCCGGGATCGAGGGTGGAGGTGGCGGTGACGTGGTAGGTGCCGCGCCTGGAGGGAGCCTGGGTACTGCCCGTCCGAGGTGATCTCCCCGCCTTCCGCCTCCTCGACGGCCCAGGTGACGGTGTTGCGGGGCAGGCCCTTCATGGCCGCCTTGAAGGCCACCGTGCCGCCGGGAGACACCTGGATCTCGGCCGGTTCCAGGGAGGGGATGGGCAGCACCCGGATGGCCACCTCCTGCCGGAGGCGGCGCCCGTCGGCGCGCACCGCGCGCAGGACCAGGTGGTAGGTGCCGGCCGCGGGCGGGGCGAAGTACACGGTGCTCTCCCCCACGCTGTTGCGCAGGCCGCCTCCGTAAGGCTCCTGCACCTCCCACTCCAGGTCGCCGGCCAGGTCCTCGCCGGGATGGGCGGAAAGGGGCAGCTGGTCGCCCACCGCCACCAGAGGCGACTCGGGTTCCACCGCGACGCTGGAATTGTCCACCCCGCCGCCGCAGGCCAGGATGCCCGTCAAGGCAAGGCCGGACAGGAAGGTTGCACTGCGGAACCAGACCCGGGACAAGGGAACCTCTCAGGCGGGATGATAGCGCAGTCGCGGCCAGCCTTCGAACAGATCCACCACCGCCCGTCCGGCCTTCCGCAAGACCTTTGTCTCCTGCGAGCCTTGTCCCCCTTGCGCAGGATCAACGGCGACTACCCGGTGGGTTTCATCAGGGCCGAAGCACCCGTACCCTGGTCCAGACGGGGCGAGGGGAGGGGTTTCTCAGTAGTGCCGAACGCTCCTTGGAACCTGGCCACAAGCCCTTGTCCATTCTGGCCCTGGGGGATGGGAGGCGGCGTGACGACGCCCACGATGCTTTCGAAACCATGGGACACTTCCTCGAAATGTCCAAGATTCACTCTGATGTTGGCATGCAGCCATATTTTGATGCCCACCGCAAAAGATAGGGCCATACCTATCTGGGAAGTCGAAAGATCTAAAAGATAATAGGCAATAAATATTTGAGGTGCGGCAAACAGGCATAAGTGGGTAAAGCTGGTGCGAGCCCCAGACAACCACCAGATCTCGCCGATGGAATGGTGGAAACGATGGGTTGGCCACAATAGTTTACCGTGCATGGCCCGATGAACCCAGTACAGAGAAAAGTCGGTAAGAACGATCGCCAGAATTATTTTTACAGATCCTGGCAAAGACCTGAGGAACGGAATAGATACGAACGATTCGAGATGGATTGATTGGAAAAACCTATGGGCGATGGTTTTTGCTTTTTCCCCCAAGAGTATGACTGAAGCCATGGCTAGTAGATTAAGCGGCAGTTCGCGCCGCCGGTCCACTGGGAATGCCGGTCTGAGGTGTTCCGAGCGGTCAACGGTCAAGACGACTATTATGAACGTGATCGTCTGAAATACCTGTTCCCGAGGGATCGTCATCAACGGGTCCTGCAATGAATTAATAATGTCATTTCGTGCCGGGTGGGTAGAAAACATCGACCGCTGCTTGGAGCGGGCGCATCAACGACTGGAATCCCTTTCCGCGAAGCGGATCCCCGAGCCAGTTGACAAGTTAAGTCGAACCCAGCCCCCGTGGAAGGGTGTGGATAGAAAAAAACGGCCCATCGCTGCTTCTTGGGGGTAGGCGCACCTTCGCCTTGGTGGTGATCGCCACCCCATCCCCCCTGCGCTCCACCTTGGCTGTCCCGCCCCAGCAGGGTAGTCCACGCAAGCCTGTTTCAGGGATACAGGGCGAGACATTTACATAATGTAAAAGCATAACTAAAAATTCATTTTATTGCAACCCATATTCATTGCACTAAGTGGGTTTTCTTTACAGTCTACTGTGTTCGCGCCCATGGAGAAAAATTGCTTATGACTCCATAAATTAGTGGGATTCTATTGGGTTGCTTGTTGCTTTGTGCCATTGTTATTGAAAACCCCGTTGGGAACCATGTTCAACAATCTCAAAGTCCTCGTTAGGATCATTGCCTTCCACCGGGCCGTCCGGGCGATCAACGATGCGCAGAAGGACTCCTGGTACCTGGCGGAACTGCTCCGGATCAGGTTGGAGGGCGGTCTTACCACGCCTGCCGAAGTCCTGGCCACCCTCAGGACCTGGAAAACCCATTCCGACCCGGAGCGCAAATCCTTGCCCAGCAGAGTGGCGTGAACTCTGCACACCCTCGGGGATCCCTATCAGGACAATTCTTCCTCTTTGACTTTCTTTGAACATTCTGGATCGCCCAGGACGCGGGTTTCCAGCAGGTGCAGGTGCTGGTCCTCCCGAAGGGCTTCCCGCAGGATTGGACGGACAAGGGCTACCCGGTTCAGACGGGGCAATAAGTCTTGTTGCAAGCGTTCGCCCCCATGTGGGGGCAGAACGCGAGTTTGCTGGATTCGATTCCTGACTGAGGGCAACTCGGATGCCGACGCGAACTTAGCAGGCGGTTTACTGGAGGCGGGACAGTCCCTGCTTCAACTCCTCGGAGTTCATGACCGGGATGAATTCCACTTCGGCATTCAATCCCATGAACAGGGGCTCGGCGATGGACGGTATGTCCGCCGGGCTCTTGAGGTCAAAGAACGCCATGCAGCATCGCCTTCCGTGCATCGAGAGGAAATAGGTGGCTTCAGGCTTGATGGCGGAGAAGGTTTTTTCCAGCAGCTTTCCGAGGGCTTCATCCTTGATGGCCTTGTTCCCGGGCTCCACCGGAACCACGATCTGCAGCAGGGTTCGCATGTTCAACCTCCTTGGGGTGGAAAACCCTCGACAAGGATAGGTTAAATTCGGCATGTATCAATCGTATCGCCCGTTTTTTCGCCATGGGGATTGGGGCCTCAAGGTCATGACCTTGCTGGTTCCGCGGCTCACTTCGCCTTGGCGGAGATCGCCAACCCGTCCCCCTTGCGCTCCACCTTGGCCGTGCCGCCGTCCTTCAGCTCCCCGAACAGGATCGCGTCCGCCAGCGGCTTCTTCAATTGCTGCTCCACCACCCGGGCCATGGGCCGGGCGCCGAACGCCGGCTCGTAGCCCTTGTCCGCCAGCCACTCCCGGGCGGGCTGCGACACGTGCAGGGTCACGCCCTTTTCGGCCAGCATGGCGTCCAGTTCCTTGAGGTTCTTGTCCACCACCTTCAGGATCTCGGGCCGGGCCAGGGGGGCGAAGGTGACGATGGCGTCCAGGCGGTTCCGGAACTCGGGGGTGAAGGCCTTCTCGATGGCGCCCCGGGCCGAGGTGCCCACACCGGGGTCGCTGAAGCCCACCCGGCGCGCGCTCAGGTTCCTGGCCCCGGCGTTGGTGGTGAGGATCAGGATCACGTGGCGGAAGTCGGCCTTGCGCCCGTGGTTGTCCGTGAGGGTGGCGTGGTCCATCACCTGCAGCAGGATGGCGAACAGGTCCGGGTGGGCCTTCTCGATCTCGTCCAGCAGCAGCACGGCGTGGGGGTTCTTGCGCACGGCGTCCACCAGCAGCCCGCCGTCCTCGAAGCCGACGTAGCCCGGGGGCGCCCCGATCAGCCGGCTCACCGCATGCTTCTCCATGTACTCGGACATGTCGAACCGGATGAATTCCACCCCCAGGATACGGGCCAGCTGCTTGGCCAGCTCGGTCTTGCCCACCCCGGTGGGGCCGGCGAACAGGAAGCTGCCCACCGGGCGCTCCGAGCCCCGCAGCCCGGAGCGGGACAGCTTGATGGCCGAGCACACCTTCTCCACCGCCGGATCCTGGCCGAACAGCACCCCCTTGATCCCATCCTCCAGGCTGGCCAGCTTCTCCCGGTCGTCGGAGCCGACGCTGTGCACCGGCACCCGGGCGATCTTGGCCACCACCGCCTCCACCTCCGGCACGCCGACGGTCTTCTTGCGCTTGCGGGCCGGCAGCACCTTCTGGGCGGCCCCGGCCTCGTCCAGCACGTCGATGGCCTTGTCCGGGAGCAGCTGGTCCCGGATGTGCCTGGACGACAGGCGCACCGCCGCCTCCAGGGCGGCGTCCGAGAACCGGACCCCGTGGTGCTCCTCGTAGCGGGAGCGCAGGCCCTTGAGGATGGCCACGCTGTCCGCCTCGCTGGGCTCGGTCACGTCGATCTTCTGGAACCGCCGGGACAGGGCCCGGTCCCGGTCCAGGGAGGCTTTCACGTCGTTGTAGGTGGTGGCGCCGATGCAGCGCAGCTCGCCCCGGGCCAGCACCGGCTTGAGCAGGTTGGAGGCGTCCATGGAGCCCCCGTTCACCGCCCCGGCGCCCACCAGGGTGTGGATCTCGTCGATGAACAGCAGGGCCCCGGGCTGGTTGGACAAGGCCTCCAGCACCGCCTTCACCCGCTCCTCGAAATCGCCCCGGTAGCGGGTCCCGGCCAGCAGGGCGCCCATGTCCAGGGAATACAGGGGAGCGCCCTTCAGGGCATCGGGCACGTCGCCCTCGTGCAGGCGCAGGGCCAGGCCTTCGGCGATGGCGGTCTTGCCCACCCCGGTCTCCCCCACCAGCAGGGGGTTGTTCTTGCGGCGCCGGCACAGCACGTGGACGACCCGCTCCAGCTCCGTCTCCCGGCCGATGAGCGGGTCGATGCGCCCTTCCGCGGCCCGGGCCACCAGGTCCACCGCGTACAGCCTTCAGGGGGTCCCTGGCCGGGGGTTCGGCCTCCTCGGCGGCCTCGGCGCCCTCCTTGGGCTGGGGGCCCAGCCCGGCCTCCACCTCCACCCCGCCGTGGGCCAGGTGCTTGAGCAGGGGCAGGCGGTTGACCCCCTGGCGCTTGAGCAGGTACGTGGCCTGGCTCTCCTTCTCCTGGAGCAGGGACACCAGCACCGAACCGCTGTTCACCTCGGCCCGCTCGGAGGAGATGGTGTGCATGATGGCCCGCTCGATGACCCGGTTGAAGCCCCGGGTGGGCATGGGGTTCACCGGATGTTCCTTGGGCAGGGCCTCCAGCTGCTGGCGCAGCCAGTCCTCCAGCTCCAGGCGCAGGCGCGCCGGGTCGCCGCCGCAGGCGGCCTCCGCGTGCACCACCAGGGGATCGTCCTGGAGGGCCAGGAGCAGGTGCTCCAGGGTCAGGAACTCGTGCCGGGAGTCCCGGGCCAGGTTGAAGGCCTGCTGGATGCACCGGTTCAGGGCGGCGGTGAGGGAAGGCGAGGAGGAGGGCACGTCAGGACTCCGGTTCCAGGGTGCATAGCAGGGGGAATTCCTTGGCTTCGGCCATGGCCTTCACCTGGGCCGCCTTGGTGTCGGCCACGTCGAAGGGGTAGATGCCCGCCAGGCCCTTGCCTTTGCGGTGCACTTCCAGCATGACCCGCACCGCCTCCGCCTCCGGCTTGCGGAACACGCTCTGCAGGATCCACACCACGAATTCCTGGGTGGTGTAGTCGTCGTTGTGCAGGACGACCTTCCACAGGACCGGCGGGCTCAGGCGCAGGTGCGTGCGCGGCTTGCCGGCGGTCCGGCTCGTATTTTCTAATACTTTGGAAGCGTTCGACTTGGACATTTGGCAGTTCCGGTGTCTCAATCTCTATTCTATCAACATCCTCCTGGGCGGAGGCTACGGCAGGAGCCGTTCCGGGCGCCAATCCGCCGTTTTTTGCAAGTGCATTTCCCAGAATACTTGGGCCACGAGGTCCGGATCCAGGGAGGTCCCCGCCTGGACGAAGGCGCGCAGGGTGACGGTGGCCGCATGGATGCCCTCGGGCGCCAGTTCCTCCCCCAGGGACAGGGCCAGGCTGCGCAGGGCCGCCTTGCCCAGGGAGGCGGAGGCCAGCCCTGGCTTGGGCGCCAGGGCCAGCCCGCCGCCGGTGAGCAGGATGGTGCCCCGCCCGGCCCGGCGCATGGCGGGCAGGGCCCACCGGACCGCGGCCAGGGGCGCCTCCACGTTCACCCGCAGATCCGCCCGCAGCCGGTCCGGGTCCAGGTCCCAGGCGGGACCCGGGGCGCCGGCGGAAGCGTTGTAGACCAGCACCTCCGGCCAGCCCCCCCAGCCCTCGACGGCGGCGCAGGCCGCCTCCAGGGCCCCCTCCAGGGCCAGGTCCGCCCCCAGCACCCGGGCCGGCGCGCCCTCCGCCTCCAGGGTCGCCCGGAAGGCCTCCAGGGGATCAACCGGGCGGGCTACCGCCGCCACCCGGAAGCCGCCCCGGGCGAACCGGCGGGCCACCGCCAGGCCGATGCCTGGGCCGGTGCCGAAGACCACTGCCAGGGGTTTGTCCATGAGGTTTTCCACAGGCGCACGTCTGCCTGGCTCCTATTGTAGCCCCCCCGGATGATGGGGGTCACAACGGTCCGGGCCCCCCGCGGCAGGCTTGGTAAGATCGGGTCCAGCGCCTTTTTGCCAACCCAACCAGCCACCTGCACAGGGGAACCGCATGTCCATCACCCGACTGGAACAGCTGCTCGACGCGGTCAAGGCCAAGCCGCGCAAGCGCCTGGCCGCCGCCTACGCCAACGACGCCCACACCATCGAAGCGGCCCGCGATGCCATGGCCAGGGGCATCGTGGACGTCACCCTGGTGGGCGACGAGGCGGTCATCCGCGCCAAGTGCCAGGAGCTGGGCATCGACCCGGAGACGTTCCAGATCGTCCACGAGCCCAGCGACAGCAAGGCCGCCGCCCGGGCGGTGGCCCTGGTGCGCTCGGGGGAGTGCCAGATCCTCATGAAGGGCCTGGTGAGCACCGACAAGTACATGCGCGCGATCCTGAACAAGGAGAACGGATTGATGGACCCCGGGGCGGTGCTGTCCCACGTCTCGGTGATCGAGCATGCCCGCTACCCCAAGCTGCTGGTGTGCGGCGACGTGGCGGTGCTGCCCTACCCGGACCTGAAGGAGAAGATCGCCATCCTCAACTACTGCGTGGACGTGGCCCACACTCTGGGGGTGGCCAAGCCCAAGGTGGCCCTCATCGCCGCCTCCGAGCAGGTGCTGCTCAAGGTCCAGCCCACCGTGGACGCCGCCATCATCGCCAAGATGGCCGACCGGGGGCAGATCAAGGGCGCCTTCGTGGACGGCCCCATGGGCCTGGACGCGGCCATCGACCGGGAGTCCGCCCAGACCAAGGGCATCACCGGCGAAGTGGCCGGCGATGCGGACTGCCTGGTGTTCCCCAACATCGACGCCGGCAACGTGTTCTACAAGACCAGCACCAAGCTGGCCGGCAGCGAGTTGGCCGCCATGGTGGTCGGGGCCCAGGCCCCGTGCATCCTGTCCTCCCGGGGGGACAGCGTGCTCACCAAGCTGTACTCCATCGCCCTGGCGGCGCTCGCGGCCAAGTAGGGCCTTTCGCCGCCTATCGTTCCAGCCCGGTGTAGACCTTGGGCACTTCCTTGCCGGCCAGCACCCGCAGGGCGCCCTTGGCCAAAGCGCCCATCTCGTTCTCCCCCGGGTAGACCGTGACCCCGCAGCCCACTGCGGCCACCGAGCGCTTGATGAACTCCACTGTGACCTTGCACCGGGCCATGCCCCCGGTCAGCAGGATCCGGTCCACCTTCTCGCCGCCGAAGGCGGGGACAAGGGAGGCGATCCACCTGGAGACCTGGTAGGCCATGGCGTCCATCACCTCCACCACCTCCGCGTCGCCGGCCAGGTAGCGCTTCTCCAGGTCCCGCAGGTCGGCGCTGCCCAGCAGGTCGATGAGGCCGCCCCGGCCCTTGTTGAGCTTCTTCAACTCGTCCTTGGTGTACTTGCCGGAGAAGCACAGGTCGATGAGCTGGCCCACCGGCAGGGAGCCCGAGCGCTGGGGGGTGAACGGGCCCTCGCCGTCCAGGGCGTTGTTCACGTCCAGGTAGCGGCCCCGGTTATGGGCGCCCACGGAGATGCCCCCGCCCATGTGGGCGACGATCACGTTGACCCGCTCGTAGAAGGTCTGCTGCTCCTCGGCGTAGCGCCGGGCGGTGGCGATCTGGTTCAGGGCGTGGCTGATGATCTTGCGGCGGATGCACTTGAGGCCGGTGATCTTGGCCATCCCCGGCACTTCGTCCACCACCACCGGGTCGATGATGAAGGCCGGGCGGCCGGTGCCGGCCACCAGCTCCCGGGCGATCAGGCCGCCCAGGTTGGAGGCGTGGTCCCCCTGCACCCCCTGCATCAGGTCCCGGGCCATGGCCTCGTTCACCGTGTAGGTGCCGTGGCACACCGGCCGGAGCACGCCGCCGCGCCCGGCCACGGCGTCCAGGCTGTCCACCGACAGGCCGTTCTGGGCCAGGAAGGCCAGGATGGCCTCCTTGCGGAAGGCGAACTGGGCGGTGACCGGCCGGCCTTCGAAGGGCATCAGCTCCTGCTGGGAGTGCTGCAGTTCCTGGGTGAAGCGCTCCTGTTCCCCTTCGTACACGGCGATCTTGGTGGAGGTGGAGCCGGGGTTGACGGCCAGCACACGGTAGCGGCGGAAGAAGGTGTCCTTGGGGGTCTCGGTCCAGGCGCCGTAGCGGTACATGCGCACCATGGAGGCCTTCACCGCCAGGCGGATGTCCTCGGGCTTGCAGTCCCGGGCCAGGTCCACGCCCTTGAAGCGCAGCCCGAACATCACCGGGAATTTCTTGGCGTCGGGGAAACGCAGGGAATAGAGGTAGTAGAGCATGCTGCCCATGTCCACGCTGGGGCAGATGATGACGTTGGCGGTGCCGGGCCAGGAGGTGTCCTCGCCGGGCTGGTAGTAGGTGGCCGAGCGCTTGGACAGGGCCACGTTCACCTTCACTTCCCCCTCGATGCTGATGGACTGGTAGCGCTCCCCCTTGGCGATGCGCTCCTCCAGCAGGGCCGGCGCCAGCTGGGTGGCCTGGCGTACCAGGGCCACCGACGGGCCCTCGTCCGAGCCGCGGTTGGAGTGGGAGACGATGGCGCCGTGGATGCGCGGCAGCACCTCCTCGGGGATCAGGTCCCGGGCGATGGCGCAGGTGCCCACCGCCACCTTGGCCAGGGTCTCGGGGGTCATGGCGGCGTTCACCCCGATGTCCCCGAACACCACGATGTTCTGCTGGAAGACGCTCTCCGGATGGTCGTCCGGGAACACGAAGACCCCCGCCTCGCAGGACGTGTCCTGGTCCCCCAGGGTGCGCACCATGGGCCGGAAGTAGTGGTTCTCGTCGTTGGCGGCGCCGCCCACCACCGTGTCCGCGTGGCCCTGGGCCACCGCCGAGATGGCGAAGTTCACCGGCCGCGAGGCCCACGCGCGGGCCTCCGCCAGGGACAGGTCCCGGCCTTCCTCCAGGCACCGCTGCTGCCAGACCTGGGCGAACTCGTCCACCAGCTCCGGATGCTGGGGGATGTCCACGAAGGCGCTCTCCGCCAGGGCGAAATCCAGTCGGGTCGGATCAAGATTGGGCAGCTCCCGCCGGACCATGTCCCGCACCGCCTCCTCGGAGGCCAGGAACACCGGCCGGGCGAAGCGGGTGAGGTAGCACGCCGCCTCGATGATGCGGGGGTCCTGGCTCTCGGGGAAGACGATGGTGGGCCTGGGCTTGCCGCTGGCCAGCAGTTGCCGGTCGAAGGATCCTTCGATATCGAACATAGGCACCTCGGTAAGCGGATGGCGGAACGTGCGGGTAACTTCGCGAGCCGTCACCGCACTCCAACGATGACGGCCCCGGGGCGGTGGAAGGCGAGCGGCGCGGGCCCAGGTGAATTCTACCAAGCGGCCCGGTCGCCCCTTCAGGGCAATAGGTCACAACCTGAAGTCTTGACGTTCATGGATGATGGGTGTTCCATATCCGCTAATCTTCCAGGAGGAAAAAATGGGCACCCAGGGGCGGGCCATCGTCGACATGGATGTGAACCAGCTGCTCAGGCTGCTCAACGCCGCCCTGGCCAGCGAGTGGCTGGCCTACTACCAGTACTGGCTGGGCGCCAAGGTCCTCAAGGGCCCCATGAAGGATGCCGTGGCGGCCGAACTGAACCTGCACGCCACCGAGGAGCTGAACCACGCGGTGCTGCTGGCCGGGCGCATCGTCCAGCTGGGGGGCACGCCGGTGCTCAGCCCGGCCCAGTGGTTCGAACTGAGCCCCTGCGCCTACGACGCGCCCGCCGACCCGTTCGTGGGGGCGATCCTGGACCAGAACATCGCCGGGGAACAGTGCGCCATCACCACCTACAAGAACCTGATGGACGTCACCAAAGACAAGGATATGGTCACTTACAACATCGCTCTGACCATCCTGACCCAGGAGGTGGAGCACGAGGAAGATCTGCAGAGCCTGAAGGAAGACCTGGCCTTGATGATGAAAAAATAATGGACTGCTGGTTACCCTCTGGATTGGCGGCACGGCATCGGCAGGATGGCCGCAGCCAGTATCCAGGTCGCGGTGAATCCGGGGAAAGGGCTTGAACACAGAGGTCGCCGAGGAGCAGAGGACGCTGAGAACTGAATCGTTGGCGGGCAATTGGCGCCGACCCACTCGCCGCATGGCCCGCCATGCCGGTGGGTCAGGCGACTTCCCTGACCTTTGAGCGGAACGGATCCTAGGGCTGGGGTTCGCCGGTATGCCGCTGGTGCTGGTCGATGTCTTCCGCGTCCCAGGGGTAGACCACCCAGACGTCCTCCAGGTGCTGGCCCACCCAGTAGCGGCGCACCTCGGGGGGGAACTGGGCCTGCTTGGGCTTGTCCTTGCAGTGGAGCACCGCCACGCCGATCTCGGCCGGGTGGTGGGTGAGCAGTTCATGCAGGCAGTAGGCCAGGGTGGTGCGGCTGTCGTCCACTTCGTCGATGAGCAGGACCCTGCGGCCCCGCAGCTTGCGCTCCACTTCGTCGATCCACTGGACCTTCTCCGGTCCCGCGCCCATCTGGTTGTCGTCGTTGTAGAGCTTCACGCCCACGGTGAGGATGGGCTTCTTCAGGAAGGTCTTGAGGATCCGGGCGGGGATGAAGCCGCCAGTGCCGATGGCCACCGTCACGTCCGGGTCGAACCCGCTCGCCTGGATCTCCCGGGCCAGGCCCGCCACGGTACGGTGGATCTCGTTGTAACTGAAGTAGCGTTTGACTGTGGTTTCCATTTCCCAAGGATACCTGGAGTTTCCGGTGCAACGGAGGGCAGGTTGAGAACACTCATGGACGGGCCTGACGGTCCCGCCTTAACACGACCGGGCAGACCGGCATCCAAACCAGGGGGATTCCATGAAGGTGGCCATCGTCGGAGCGGGGAACGTGGGCGCGACCCTGGCCTATACCCTCCTGGTCAGAGGGAGTTGCGACGCCATCAGCATCATCGACACCAATCGGGAGAAGGCCCAGGGGGAGGCCGACGACCTGAGCCACGGTTTGCCCCTGGCCGAGAACCTGGAGATCCGGGCCGAGGGCTACGAGGGGGTGGCGGACGCCCAGGTGATCGTGGTGACCGCCGGGCGCAACCGCAAGCCGGGGGAGACCCGGCTGGACCTGGCCCGGGCCAACGTGGCCATGCTCGAGGACATCCTGCGCGACCTGGAGGCCCACTACCGGGACGCCATCGTGATCATGGTGAGCAACCCGGTGGACGTGCTCACCCAGGTGGCCTGCCGGCGCATGGACATCCCCAAGGGACGGATCCTGGGGTCGGGCACGGTGCTGGACTCCTCCCGGTTCCGCTACCTGCTGGGACGGGAGTTCGCCATCGACCCGCGCAACGTCCACGCCTACATCATCGGCGAGCACGGGGACTCGGCGGTGGCGGTGTGGAGCATGGCCAGCATGGGCCAGATCCCCATCACCCAGTACGCCCCGCCCGGGCGGGGACCCCTCACCCCGGAGGACCGCCGGCGCATCGAGGAAGCGGTGCTGAGCGCCGGCAAGGCGGTGATCCAGCGCAAGGGGGCCACCTACTACGCCATCGCCCTGTCCGTGAGCCGGATCCTGGAGGCCATCACCGGCAACGAACAGAGCGTGTTCACTGTGTCTTCGCCCATGGACGGCTTTCTGGGCCTCTCGGGGGTCTGCCTGAGCCTGCCGGCGGTCCTGGGCCGGGAAGGCATCCGTGAATTGCTGCCCATCCGCCTGGATCCGGGCGAGCAGGAGGCCCTGGGCCGGTCCGCCCGGGTGCTCAAGGACTTGCTGACGGAACTGGGCTACTGACGTTAGAACCTCACCGTCAACCCCAGCTGGACCGTGCTGGTGAAGGACCAGGCCACCGGCACCGGGCCCACCTGCACCTGCACATCCTTGAAAAAGAGCGCTTGATAGAGCAGTTCCAACCCCAGGTTGGCGGTGAACTCATAGCCTAGCCCTGCCTCCGGATAGGGCACGACCTGGTGGTTGGTGGTGCTGCCTGCGCCCGCTTGGCCGCTTCCCGAAACGTCCAGGCCGGCCCAGGCCACCCCGACGCCTCCCAGCAGGTAGAAACCCTGGTCGACCCTGCCCCCGGGGAAATAGTCGTAATCCGCCCCCAGGGAAATCACGTCCGCCTTGGCGGACACGTCCACGTCCCCGGCGCTGGTGGCCACGGTGCCCGAGTCGGTGGCGTGCAGGTAGTCCAGGCGCGGGACGATGGCTTGGCCCCGGCCCAGGGGCACCACGGACTGGAGACCCACCCCGAAGCCTCCGGCGTGCAGGGAAGCGCCCAGGACGGCGCAGCAGAGGAAGGTGGCGCAACGTTTCATGGAAATGCCCTGCCGACTTAGGGCCTGGAGCCCGGACCGCCCAAGGGTAGCAGGGGCCTGGGCGGGATGGCTCGGCGGCCGGCGTCCGCGCCCCCCTTGCGTGAATCCAGATGCAAAAATAATTGAGATTGGGACACATTATTGGTAAAACAAATACCATTCCACCCGGGAGGTGGCCCATGCCCAACCCCAATGGCACGTCCGAAGAGGGAACGACGCGGCCGGTGGGCGTCCAGGCTCTGTTGCGCAAGATCATGGAGCAGGACCAGGGGATCTTCTTCGCCCTGGATTCCCAAGGCCATTTCCTGGACGTGAGCCGCGGCTGCCAGAGGGTGTGGGGGTTCCGCCCGGAGGAACTGATCGGGACCAGCTTCCTGGACTTCATCCACCCCGACGACCGGCTGCGGGTCCGCCAACTCACCGAGGCGGCCCAGAAGGGCGACCTCTCCAGCATCGACGCCCGGTGCCTGGACAAGGAAGGCAACCCCATCCACCTCATGTGGAAGTTCACCTGGTCGCCCCGGGACCAGGTGTATTCGGCCATGGCCCGGGAATTCCTGGACCGCAAGGAACACGCGGAGAAACTGGCGGCGGTGGAGGAGCTGGAGGCCTTCAAGCGGGCCCTGGACGAGCACGCCATCGTGGCGGTCACCGACGCCCGGGGCAAGATCACCTACGTGAACGACAAGTTCTGCGCCATCTCCAAATACGGGCGGGAGGAACTGCTGGGGCAGGACCACCGCATCATCAACAGCAAGCACCACCCCAAGTCCTTCTTCGCCAACCTCTGGGGCACCATCCTGGCGGGCCGGGTGTGGAAGGGGGAGATCCGCAACCGGGCCAAGGACGGCAGCCACTACTGGGTGGACACCACCATCGTGCCGTTCCTGGGGCCCGACGGCAGGCCGGTGCAGTTCGTGGCCATCCGCGCCGACATCACCGAGCGCAAGCTGGCCGAGGAGTCCCTGCGCCAGTCCCAGAAGCTGGAGAGCCTGGGCGTGCTTGCCGGGGGGATCGCGCACGACTTCAACAACCTGCTCACCAGCATCCTGGGCAACTGCAACCTGGCGGCCATGGTGCTCCTCCAGGACAGCCCGGCCCAGCCGTACCTGGACCAGATCGAGAAGGCCACCATGCGCGCGGCGGACCTGTCCCGGCAGATGCTGGCCTACGCGGGCAAGGGCAAGGTGGCCATCGTGCGGGTGAACATGAACCGCCTGGTGCAGGAGATGACCGAACTGCTCTCCGTGTCCCTGTCCAAGAAGGTGCTGATCCGCTACGACCTGGCGCCCGTGCTCCCGGAGATCATGGGCGATCCCACGCAGATGCAGCAGGTGGTCATGAACCTGGTGACCAACGCCTCCGAGGCCATCCCCGAGGGCGAGAGCGGCGTCATCACCCTGCGCACGGGCGAGATGATGATCGAGAAGCTGGTACTCCACCGTCTCCAGCATCCCGGTGGGGCTGAACCCCGGGCGCTACGTCACCCTGGAGGTGAGCGACACGGGCATCGGCATGACGCCCGAGGTGATCGCCAAGATCTTCGATCCGTTCTTCACCACCAAGTTCACCGGGCGGGGGCTGGGGCTCTCGGCCCTGCTGGGGATCGTGCGCAGCCATGGGGGCGGGCTCAAGGTCTACAGCGAGCCGGGCAAGGGCACGGCCATGAAAGCCTTCCTGCCCTCGGCGGATCCGGCAGGCGCCGAGGGGCGCGCCCCGACCGGGCCTCCGCCCTTGCGGGACAGCGGGACCCTGCTGGTGGTGGACGACGAGACCGATGCCCGGGCGGTGGCCCGGGCCATGGGCACCCACCTGGGCTTCCAGGTTGTGGAGGCCTCGGACGGCGCGGAGGCGGTGGCCCTGTTCCAGCAGCGCAAGGGCCTGTTCAGCCTGGTGCTCATGGACCTCACCATGCCGCGCATGGACGGGCGGGAAGCCTTCCTGCGCATGCAGGAGATCGACCCGAGCGTGCCGGTGGTGCTCACCAGCGGGTTCAGCGAGAACGACGCGGTGATGGACTTCGCCGGGCGGGGCCTGGCGGGGTTCCTGCCCAAGCCTTATCCCCGTTCCCAGTTCGAAGCGGTGCTCAGGCACGCCATGGAGAACCGGCCCAAGCGTTGAAGTGTCTGGTCGGTCGGGTCCCGGTCCATCGGCCGTCAGTTCGCTGCTCGGGATTGGCGAGCCCGGGTCGACCAGCTGCCTGGTTGGCGCGCCCCGGGCTCGCCAATCCCGAGCAGCGGAAAGCCCCTGTCCTCATTTCTGGTGGCCCGCCTCCACCATGGCGGCCAGGAACAGGTCCAGGACCTTGCCGGCGCTCTCCTGGTCCAGCCGGAGTTCCACCGTCAGCACGGGCTCCCTTTCGGTGTCGTCCGTGGTCAGTTCCAGGATCACCTGCTTGCCGGCCGTGGAGACATCCAACTCCCAAGGGCATTCCCAGCCGGACGCGCCCTTGTGGCAGGTCCTGCGAATTTCGCCCGACGGCACCCGCACGCTCATAATCTCTCCGTTGACATATGCATAGGTCTTACCGAGCGCATTGCAAGCGGCGCGGACCGGATCCGGCGCGGCACAAGTACAGTATGAAGCACCCAGCCATACAGTTACGTGGGAATTCCGGTCGACTGTACCTGGGATGGGTCTGTAGGTGAATATCCCAATCAACCCTAAGGAGGGAATGAAATCATGGCTTTGACCATATTCGCATTGGTGCTGATTCTATCGATCGTCATCGCACTCCTGGCCCGCAAGGGCCTCATCGCCGCCAACATGAGCGACATCATGGTGGCCAGCGGCTCGTTCGGGGCCTTCCTCCTGTTCTTCATCTCGGTGGGGGAGATCTACAGCATCGGCACCCTGATCGGGGCTCCGGGGGCGGTCTACTCCAAGGGAGCCAACTACGGGATCTGGTTCATCTGCTACATCCTGCTGGCCTACGTGGTCGGCTACCTGCTCAACCCGGCCATCTGGAAGCTCGGCCAGCTGTCCAAGGCCGTCACCATCGCCGACCTGTTCGGGTGGCGCTTCAACAGCAAGGCCATGCAGGTCCTGGTGGCCCTGGTGTGCATCCTGTTCCTGATCCCCTGGGTGCAGAACCAGTTCGCCGGGATGGCCATCCTGCTCAAGTACCTCGACCTGGGCATCAATTTCGGCACCGCGGTGGTGGTCTCGGCCCTGATCGCCTTCATCTACATCGCCGCCGCGGGCATCCGCTCCTCGGCCTACGTGAGCATCCTGAAGGACTTCCGCCCATCTACATGGTGATGTTCCCGTTCCTGATGATCGCCGCGTACTTCGCCCTGGTGAACATCCCCGGTCTGGAAAAGCCTGACTTCGCCTTGCTGGCGGTGGCTGTCCAGCACCTGCCCGGGTGGGTCATCGGCACCATCGCCGGGGGCGGCGCCCTGACCGCCATCCTGGTCATGGCCTTCACCGCCCTGAGCGTCGGCGGGCTGTTCTCCAAGAACATCCTGGCGGTGATCAAGCCGGACATGGGGCAGGCCCAGATGGTGCGGTGGACCCAGATCGTGACCGCCGTCTTCCTGGCGGCGGGGGTGGTCATGACCCTCTACTACCCCGCCCTCATGGCCGGGGTCATCACCGTGTCCTACTCGGGGCTCACCCAGACCTTCGTCGGCCTGTTCTTCGCCTTCTTCTGGAAGGGCTGCACCAAGTGGGGCGTGGGTGCCGGACTGCTGGCCGGGGTCATCTACCTGTTCCTGCCGGTGGCCGCGCCTTACGGCCTGAACAAGGGCATCATCGCCATGGCCATCAACGTGCTCGCCTCGGTCCTGGTCAGCCTGCTGACCCAGCCCGACGCGGAAACGCAGGGCCGGTTCGAAATCTACAAACAATTCAAGGAAACTGCTGCCTAGACCGGCGTCCCCCAGGGGGCCGCGCGGGACCGGCGGCCCCGGGGGCGCTGACACTTGATGAGGAATTGACATGACCACTGCCGAGAAGACTCTGCCCACCTGCGACCTGGCCCGGATGAAGGACAAGATCGCCACCTTCAGCCGGTTCGGCGATGCCGGCCACGGCGGGATCACCAGGTATTCCCTGTCGCCGGAGGCCCACCAGGCCCGGGACGAGTTCGTGCGGCGCATGAAGGCCATCGGCGCGGCCATCGAGACCGACGACCTGGCCAACGTGTACGCCACGCTGCCCGGCCCGGAGCCCGGCCTGAAGCGCATCGTCATGGCCTCCCACGTGGATTCCGTGAAGAACGGCGGCAACTACGACGGGATCCTGGGGGTCATGGGGGCCATGGAGGTCCTGGAGACCGTCGCCGCGGACCGGATCCCCCACCGCCACCCGCTCACCGCCATGATCTGGACCAACGAGGAGGGTTCTCTCTACCCGCCGGCCCTGATGTGCTCCGGCGTGGTCTGCGGGAAGTTCGAGCAGGAGCGGATGCTTGCCTCGAAGAGCGTGCTGGATCCGGCCCGGACCTTCGGCCAGGCCCTCCAGGCCAGCCCGTACCGGGGCGACGCCCGGAACCGGCTGAACCGGGAGGGCTACCAGGCCATGTTCGAGCTGCACATCGAGCAGGGACCCATCCTGGAAGCCGCGGGCAACGACATCGGGGTGGTGACCTGCGTCCTGGGCATGGTCCATTACCGGATCCGGACCCACGGCCAGGCCGACCATGCCGGCACCACGCCCATGAAGTACCGCAAGGACGCCCTCTACGCCGCGGCCCAGCTCCTCGTCCACCTGCACCAGCGGCTGGACGCGCTGGACCCCGCGCTGGTCTACACCACCGGCGAGGTGAAGTGCCACCCGTGCGTGCATACGGTCATCCCGGACGAGGTGGATTTCAGCCTGGACGCCCGGCACGAGGACCCCAAGGTCATCCAGCAGGTGGTGGAGATCATCACCACCATGCCCGCCCAGGTGGCCGGGTGCAGGACTTCCTTCGAGCTGGGCTGGGCCCGGGACACCACCTACTTCGACCGGGAGCTGGTGGGCTTCGTCAAGGACAGCGCCGACCAGCTCGGGCTCTCCAACCAGCACATCAACAGCGGCGCGGGCCATGACGCCCAGTACCGCCTCCGGCATGCTGCCGACCACCATGATCTTCGTGCCCTCCAAGGACGGGCACAGCCATTGCGAGATCGAATACACCTCGCCCGGGCAGTGCACCCAGGGCGCCAGCGTCATGCTGAACGCGGTGCTCAAGGCGGACCGTAACTAGGCTTGCGGCAGGTCGACCCCATCAGGCCCGGCGGGCCAGGCCTGATGGCATCAGCTTGCCGGAGCAGAAGCCGCGGATGATACGGCCGGCAGCGTGCCCGTATAGTAGAGCAGCGCCTTGGCCATGATCTGGCCGCCGTTCTGCGGAACGCCATAGACGCGCACCACCTCGCCGGACACCAGGGCGCCGGCGAGGACGGCCTGGCCCGCGGCGGTCGTGATGTCCACGGGGGTGAGGGTGACCCGGTTGCCGGTGCGGTCCACCCGGTAGACCAGGGTGGCCGACCCGGCGCTGACGTCCAGGCTCACGGCGACCGCGTTGGCGCTCCCGGGCAGAGCCAGGCCGAAGCTCCCGTCCGCACCGGACCATGGGCTGGCCACGGTGCCCAGGGGCAGCAACGCGGGTTGGGGCAAGGTGGATTGGGCGGCCCATGCGGCGGGTGCGGCGGGGTCGTTCCAGACGGCATAGCTGACCCCCCAGGGAACCAGGTCCGGCACCGTGCCGCCGAAGCTCACCGGGCCGGCCCCGCCGGACAGGAAGCTGGGAGGGGTGGAGCCGGCGGCGGCGGCGGCGGAGCTGTAGCCCAGGTTCACCGTGTAGTCGTCGGCGGCGGTGGTGAAGGCGCGGGTGTAGGTGAGCCCGGAACTGCCGGACGCGGTGACCGCCCCATCGAACCGGGCGGTCTCGATGTCCAGGCTGAGGGCGGTCATGGGCGTCGTGGTGGGATCCGCGCTCACGTGCACCTTGAACCCGCGCACCAGGCTGGTCCCCAGGAAGGCGGTTCCGGTGCCGACGGCCGAGCCGTCGGCCAGGGCGTCGGCCGGGTTGCGGAAGAAGAACTGGGTTGCGGGGGTCACCTGGACCGGCACGCCGATGCCGGTGGGATCTTCCACCATCAGCAGGCCGGAGGCGGCATCCACGTGCAGGAGGTGCCCTTCAGGGCCCGCGTAGAGGGTGGCGAAGGTGCTGCTGGCCCAGATCCGTGCGGCCACGAGGCTGCCGTCCGCCTGGTACCGGGCGGCGATCCTGAGGAACCGGCCCGGGAGGCCGGCGGCTACGCTGGAGAAGTCCTTGAGGGTGCTGGTGGTCTGGGCATCGAGATCCCAGAACAGGGTCCCGTTGCTGGCATCGGCGAGGATCGTCAGGTTCCCGGAGGTGGGTTGCGCGGTTTCGGGACTGGTGACCGGCCAGGCGGGAACGTCCTTGGTGACCGTGAGGGCCGAAGCGTTCGGCGCCACGGCGGTGGCCGTCCCGTACAGGTGGCCCAGGACCAGGCCGGTGGCGGCGGCCTGGCGGAAGCTGACGGGGCCGTTGAAATCGACCGCCCAGATGGGGGCGGCGTCCCCGGCAGCCAGGTGGTCCACGATGAAGGCCGGGTGGGAGAGGTCGAATTCCAGGTCCAGCGGAGCGCTGGGTCCCGCGCCCACCACCAGGCTGGAGGGGAAATTCACCGTGACCGGCACCGTCAGGCTGCCGGCACTGCCCGCAGCCCCCTGGATCTGGATCTGGCCGGGCGGGACGGTGGTCGCCGGGGTGCCCGCGAAGCTGGCCGAGGGGCTGGAGGAGGAGACCAGGACCACGTCGCCGGGGTTGGCGCCGAGGTTCAGGACCGCGCCCGTGTAGGTTCCGGGGGGCACCGCGGCGTTGCCCAGGAGCTCGCCCATATTGTCCAGGTTCGCGAGGTTGGTCACGGGAGCCGGGGTGGCCGCGGTGTACACCGTCGATGCGGCGGCCGCGGTGCCGCCCTGGGGGATGAGGGCGATGGTGAGGACCTTCACTCCGATGGTCGCCCAGTCCTCCGTGGCGGCGTCACTAAGGAAGATGCCGAGGTCCGGACTCGAGTCGGAACCCGCGTTCACACCAAGGATCGCCGGAGAACTGGTGACGCTCCCCTGGGAGTTGGTCACCAGGACGGTATAGCTGCCCTGGTCCATGTCGGTGGTCGTGGCGGGCGTGGTGTAGGAGGCTGACGTGGCCCCCGGGATGGGGTTGATTCCCAGGCTCCATTGGTAGGTGGGGGTCGGGTCTCCGGTGGCGACGACCGTGAAGGTGGCCGTGTCCCCGGCGTTGACCGTCACGCTGGCAGGCTGGGTCGTAATGATTGGAGCAAAATCCACGGTGAGGACCGCCGCGGCACTGGTGACGCTCCCCTGCGAGTTAGTCACCGTGACGGTGTAGCTGCCTTGGTCCATGTCACTGGTCGTGGCTGGCGTGGTGTAGGAGGCCGACGTGGCCCCCGAAATGGGGTTGATTCCCAGGTTCCATTGGTAGGTGGGGGTCGGGTCTCCGGTGGCGGCCACCGTGAAGGTGGCGGTGGCCCCGGCGCCGACCGTCACGGCGGCAGGCTGGGTCGTGATGGCCGGAGCGTAGTCCACGGTGAGGATCGCCGCGGAGCTGGTGAGGCTCCCCAGCGAATTGGTCACCGTGACGGTGTAGCTGCCTCCGTTCATGGCGCTGGTCGTGGTGGGCGTGGTGTAGGATGCTGAGGTGGCCCCCGAGATGGCTGTCCCGCCCAGGTTCCACTGGTAGGTGGGGGCAGGTTCGCCCGCGGCGACCACCGTGAAGGTGGCGGTGGCCCCGGCATTGACGGTCACGCTGGCGGGCTGGGTCGTGATGGTCGGGGCATAGTCCACGGTGAGGATCGCCGCGGAGCTGGTGATGCTCCCCTGCGAGTTGGTCACCGTGACGGTGTAGCTGCCTCCGTTCATGGCGCTGGTCGTGGTGGGCGTGGTGTATGAGGCCGAGCTGGCCCCCGCGATGGCCGATCCGCCCAGATTCCACTGGTAGGTGGGGGTCGGGTTGCCGGTGGCGGCCACCGTGAAGGTGGCGGTGGCCCCGGCGTTGACCGTCACGGCGGCAGGCTGGGTCGTGATGGTCGGGCTGGAGTTGACGGTGAGGATCGCCGCGGAGCTGGTGATGCTCCCCAGCGAGTTGGTCACCGTGACGGTGTAGCTGCCTTGATCCATGGCGCTGGTCGTGGTGGGCGTGGTATAGGAGGCTGAGCTGGCCCCCGGGATGGCCGACCCGCCCAGGTTCCACTGGTAGGTGGGGGCCGGGTTGCCGGTGGCGGCCACCGTGAAGGTGGCGGTGGCCCCGGCGTTGACCGTCACGGCGGCGGGCTGGGTCGTGATGGCCGGAGCGTAGTCCACGGTGAGGATCGCCGCGGAGCTGGTGAGGCTCCCCAGCGAATTGGTCACCGTGACGGTGTAGCTGCCTCCATTCATGGCGCTGGTCGTGGTGGGCGTGGTGTAGGAGGCTGAGTTGGCCCCCGAGATGGCTGATCCGCCCAGGTTCCACTGGTAGGTGGGGGCCGGGTTGCCGGTGGCGGCCGCCGTGAAGGTGGCGGTGGCCCCGGCGTTGACCGTCACGCCGGCGGGCTGGGTCGTGATGGTCGGGCTGGAGTTGACGGTGAGGATTGCCGCGGAACTGGTGAGGCTCCCCTGAGAGTCGGTCACCGTGACGGTGTAGCTGCCTCCGTTCATGGCGCTGGTCGTGGTGGGTGTGGTGTAGGAGGCTGAGGTGGCCCCCGAGATGGCTGTCCCGCCCAGGTTCCACTGGTAGGTGGGGGCAGGTTCGCCCGCGGCAACCACCGTGAAGGTGGCGGTGGCCCCGGCGTTGACCGTCGCGCTGGCGGGCTGGGTCGTGATGGTCGGGGCGTAGTCCACGGTGAGGATCGCCGGAGAGCTGGTGACCGACCCGAAGGTGTTGGTCACCGTGACGGTGTAGCTGCCTTGATCCATGGCGCTGGTGGTGGCCGCGGTGGTGTAGGAGGCCGCCGTGGCCCCCGCGATGGCCGAGCCGTTCAGGCTCCAGGCGTAGGTCGGCGCTGGTTGCCCCGTGGCGACGACCCTGAAGGTGGCGGCAGTCCCAGCGTTGACGGTCACGCTGGCGGGCTGGGTGGTGATGGCCGGACTGGTGTTGACGGTGAGGACCGCCGCGGAGCTGGTGACGCTCCCCAGCGCGTTGGTCACCGTGACGGTGTAGCTGCCTCCGTTCATGTCCTGGGTCGTGGCCGCGGTGGTGTAGGAGGTCGCGGTGGCCCCCGCGATGGCCGTCCCGCCCAGGTTCCACTGGTAGGTGGGGGCCGGGTTGCCGGTGGCGGTGACCGTGAAGGTGGCGGCGGCCCCGGCGCCGACCGTCACGCTGGCGGGCTGGGCGGTGATGGCCGGCGCCGCGTCCACGGTCAGGATCGCCGCGGAACTGGTGACGCTACCCAGCGCGTTGGTCACCGTGGCGGTGTAGCTGCCTCCGTTCATGGCCAGGGTCGTGGCCGCGGTGGTGTACGAGGCGGAGGTGGCGCCGGCGATGGCCGTCCCGCCCAGGTACCACTGGTAGGTGGGGGCGGGGGTCCCGGTGGCGGCCACGGTGAACGTGGCGGTGGCGGGCGCGGTGACGGTGGCGCTGGCGGGTTGCACGGTGATGGCCGGACCCGCCGCATTGACGGTGAGGATGGCCGCGGAGCTGGTGACGCTTCCCATCGCGTTGGTGGCGGTGGCGGTATAGCTCCCGCCGTTCATGGCGGCGGTCGCGGCGGCCGTGGTGTAGGAGGCGGACGTGGCTCCCAGGATGGCCGTCCCGCCCAGGTACCACTGGTAGGTGGGGACCGGAACCCCCGTGGCGGCGACCGTGAAGGTGGCGGCAATCCCGGCATTGACCGTCACGCTCGCAGGCTGGGCCGTGAGGGCCGGGCAGCAATCCACCGTGAGGACGATCGGCAGGCTGGACACGCTCCCCAGCGAGTTGGAGGCCGTGACGGTGAAGCTCTCGCCATTCATGTCGGAGGTGCAGGCGGCCGTGGTGTACGAGGCCGAGGTGGCTCCCGGGATGGCCCCCCCGCTCAGGTACCACTGGAAGGTCGGGTCCGGATTCCCGGTCACGGCCACGGAGAGCGTCGCCGGGCTTCCGGCTGCGATGGTCAAGGCGTTGCGCTGGCTGGTGATCACCGGAGCCGCCTCCACGGTCAGGATGGCCGCATGGCTGGTGACGGGGTTGCCGACGCCGTTGCTGACCACGACCGTGTAGGAGTCCCCGTTGTTGCTCACCGCCGTGGCGTAGGACGTATAGTAGGTGCTGGTCGCACCGGGGATGGCGGAGCCGTTCAGGTACCACTGGTAGGCGGGCGCCGGGTTTCCCGTGGCCGTCACCGAGAAGGTCGCGGAGACGGGGGACGTGACCGTCGCGGTCTGGGCGACCACCGTCAAGCCCTGGGGTTGGGCCGTGATGCTCGGCGCCGCCGTCGTCGGCCCGTCGCTGGAGCCCCCGCCGCCGCAATGGATCTGCACCCCCAGCAGGCCAAGGGCGACGATCAAACCCATTGCGATCCCGGTTCCCTTGAACATTGGCGCCTCCGGCCTGCGACTGAAGAAAACTAGCGAGTGACCCTGCGCACGGTGTCGTTCTTGAAATCCGCCGCGTAGATGTTGCCGGCGTAGTCCGCGGCCAGGCCGCTGGGGCAGTAGAAGGTCGCGTTGATGCCGGTGCCGTCGTCACTGCCAAAGATGCCCACGGTGCCGGCAATCGTGATGACCACGTTGGGGGGGATGATGGTACGGATGGTGTAATTGTAGCAATCCGCCACGTAGATGTTGCCGGAGGCGTCCAGGGCTATGCCGGCTGGCCCGTAGAAGCTCGCGCCGGGGCCCGAGCCGTCGGCGCTGCCGGCGATGCCCGCCGTGCCGGCCACGGTGGTCGTCACTCCCGCGGGCGTGATCTTGCGGATGGTGTTGTTGCCGCTGTCGGTCACATAGAGGTTGGAGGAAGTGTCCAGGGCCAGGAAGCTCGGCTGGTAGAAGCTCGCGCCGGCACCGGTGCCGTCGGCGCTGCCGCGGACCCCCGCGGTTCCGGCGAGGGTGGTCACCACGCCCGCCGGGGAGACTTCGCGGATCGTGTTGTTGCCGAAGTCCGCCACGTAGACGTTCCCGGAACCGTCGACGGCGAGGCCATTGGGACGATCGAAGCTGGCGGCGGCGCCGGTGCCGTCGGCGCTCCCGACGTTACCGGCGGTGCCCGCCAGGGTGGACACCACCCCTCCGGGGGTGATCTTCCGGAGGGTGCTGTTCAGAGTATCGGCCACGTAGACGTTGCCGGAGGTATCGACGGCGATGCCGGTGGGCTGGTTGAAGGTCGCGGCGGCGCCGGTGCCGTCCGCGCTGCCGGTGGTGCCGGCCGTGCCCGCCAGCGTGGACACCTGCACGGCCACCACGCCGCTGGGGGTGATCTTGCGGATGAGGTTGTTGTTGGAATCCGCCACGTAGACGGTCCCGGCACTGTCCACGGCCACCCCCTGGGGGCCATCGAAGGTCGCGTTCACCCCCGTGCCGTTCGCGCTGCCGACGGTTCCGGCCGTTCCGGCCACCGTGACCACCGTGGCGGCGGGCACCACGGTGATGGTGAGGCCCTGGCTGACGGTCGTCACTCCGTCCGTGCCGGTCACCGTGAGGGTGTAGGGTGACGTCACCGTTGGCGTGACGGCGGTCACGTCCCCACTGCTCACGCTGAGGTCGCCCGGCATGATGATGCCGGTCCCGTTGACGAAGAGGCCCGTGAGATTGACCGATTCGCCGCTGGCGATGGTCGTGGTGCTGGCCAGGAAGCTGGTGATCGCCGGCCCGGGGGCGGAAGTCGACGCGTCATTGCCATGGCCGCAGGCCAGGAGCAGGACACCGACGACCACCGTCGCCATGATCTTGAAGAGGGATCGCATCCGGGTCCTCCTGAATGACGGATCATTCCGCAGCGCATGAAAGGGCATGCAACGATTCTGGTCGTCACGGTTCATGGATACACCACCGAAATCTGGAAGGTGCCCGAGTAGGTCCCGGAAGCCTGGCCCTGGGCCATCACCAGTTGGGCCCCCACGTGGAAGGTCAGCCCGGCGTCCGGGAGGGATCCGCTCAAGGCGCGGTCGCACCTGAAGTTCTGGACCGGGATGGGAACGCCGGGCCCCTGCAGGAAGATGGTCTTGGGCAGGAGGATGTCGTACCGCGTTCCGGCGGTTCCGGTCAGCCTTATGGCGGCCGGTTTCGGGGTGCCCTTGACGAGCAAGGGGCCTGCCGTCCCTGCCGAGAAGTAGCCGCCGGCGGCATCCAGGTTGAACGTGCCCCGGTTCGGACCAGGGGCCAGACCGGCGAAATTCAGCTGATCGAGCACGGCCAGGGTCAGGGGCGAGCGCAGGGTGCAATAGATGGACAGGACCTGCGTCACATCCGGAACGCCGTCCGCGACCATCAGGATGTGGACGTTCGCATTGTACCGGCCGGCGGGCGCCCGGGACGGGACATCGAGGGTGCCGCCCAGGTCCAGTTCAGCTTCCCCGGCGGTGCTGAACCTCCCATACAGGTTGGCCAGCGACGGGAGGAAGGCGGCGAGGTGGACGAGCCCGCCTGAGCTGCCCTGGAGGACCGGGGTCGCGGGATCGATCCTGATGTGGAAATTGGCCTTGGCGGGACCTTTCAAGCGGATGCGGCCGTATTCGGCGGGAGGGGACGCGCCGGGGAAGACGCCCACCCCTTCCGGCAGCAGGCTGCCCGTGGCCGTGAGGGTGACGCGGCCCCCCTTGGGCTGGACCAGGAGGCCCCCGAAGGACAGGGGGGTGATCACCTGGATGCTCGGGGCGCCCGCGGCCGCCTGGGTGCCCTGGGCGAGCGCGCCCAGGTGGGTGCCCGATGGGGCCGCGGCCGCCTTGATGCCCGCAGGCGCCGCGGCCGCAGGGATGCCCAGGGAGGCCACGGCCAGCTGGATTGCCACCACCCAATGGGAGAATCTCATGGGCTGCTCCTTTCGACGGAAGGTTCGGAGCTCTCCTCGAGGGGCTCTACGATCAGGTCCATGCCGTCCAGGGAATGGCGGGCCGGCTGGATGAGGATCCGGCGTGGGGCGGAGGGCTTGAGCCCCACCCGGGCGATCTCCTCCGGGGTCACCCGGAGCAGGTATTCGCCGAAGGGAATGTCCCGGAACTCGAAAAAGCCGTCATAGGCACTCCTCGTCGCCCTGAGGCGCTTGCCGGAGGCGTCCAGCAGCTCCACTTCGAGCCCCGGCATTTCCTCCTGCTTCCCGCCCCGGTGGATCCGGGTGACGCCATCCACGTCACCCAGGAAGACGACGGGAAACTCCAGGGATTCCACCTTCCCCGGCCGGGGCACGATGGTGAAGGCCTTCACGGCAGCCTTCTGGGCGGTATCCTCCAGGCTCGATTCATCCAGGCTCACGTCCACGGGCTGGGAGGGCGCCAGCTTGGTGATGAAGGTGACCGCGGGATCCTGGACCTGGCTCACGACACTGGTTCCCCCCACCTGGAACTTCGCGCCCGGGATGGTCGGCTCCCCCGGATCCCGGACCCCGTTGCCGTTGGTGTCCTGGAAGGCGATGGCCGAGACGGACCCGGTCGTGGCCAGGGATTGGGCGTCGCTGACCCACCTGCCGGTGCGGGGCTCCCGCCCGAGGGAGGCCTGGAGCTGGAGGTATCCCGCATAGGTCGAGCCGGTCTTCTGGAGGTTGAGCCCGAAGCCCCAGCGGCCCGTCAATCGCTGGACCCCTGCGTTGATCTGCACGGGTCCCGGCGAGTCCACCGCATAGGTCGAACCCACCGGACCTATCGCACCGCAAGTGTACCTGGTACCCCTTCGGGGCGTTGAACTGCGCCTGGGCTCCCCATCCGGTCACCCGGTCCTGGTCGTAGTACAGGTTTCCCTGCCAGGACCACCCCGTCTTGAACATCGTCGCCATGAGGTCCCCCTGCAGGGGGTTCGGCTGCTGGGGCAGGGTCAGCCGGGTGATGGAATTGGAGATGTTCACCCCCTGGGCATGGGTGGAGAGGATGATCCGCTCCCGGGTCCCCTCGGCGCCTCCCACGTAGTTCTCCTCATCCACCTGGGCGGAGAGCGAAAGGGGAAGTTGGAGAAGCTTCAAGGTCCAGTTCAGGTCCACCCCGGTGGCATCCTTGACCACATAACCGATGGCGCCCAGGTCGGCGGAGTCGTAGATGGAGCGCTGGAACCCGTTCAGGAACTGGTCCCTGCGCACGGTCAGGGTGGAATACGCGTTGCCGGTGCTCAGCACCCATTCCAGTCCGGTCCCGGGCGTCGGATTAACCCCCTGGTCCTGGGCTGCCGTCATCTGGAGGGCCAGGAACGACCATACTCCGCGCACTCCCATCATCGCGTAGCTGTTGAAGCCGTTCACCTGCTCCATGCCGGCGGCGCCGCCCTGCACGGAAAAGGCGGTGCTGAGCCCATAATCCGCATGGACCATGTAGCTGGGTTTGACCAGGGAACTGTCAGCCGTTCCATAGGGGAGGAGGGCATTGACCTCGTCCGCTCTCGGCTGGACCCCCGCGACGCCGTAATAGAAGGCCCCGGGGGCTGGCTGGTCCTGGCTGATGTCCAGGCGGTATTTTTCTTCCCGCACCTCACCCAGGGGACCGTGGAACACCAGTTGGAACAGGTTGATGCCGAACCGGAGCGGCACGTCCTGGAACAGGTAGACGCCGGTGCCGGTTGGCGGCTGGTAGCCCACCAGGCTGCCGTTCTGGAAGAATTCCACGGACCAGCCCACCGGGAGCGGGCCCCGGAAGGTCTTGGTGGCGAAGCGGACACTGTAGTTCACCGGATAGTTGCTGATGTTCAGGCCCCGGCCCTGGGGCAGGGCGCCCACCAGGTCCATGGTGGGGACGGTGTAGAGGTCCCCCAGTTCCACCCGCCGTGCGTTCAGCGGCCCCAGCAGCCCACCCTTGGGGCTCTCCCTGAACAAGGTCCCGCGGGAGTTGCCCCAGCTCCCTTCGGACCGGTCCAGGTAGATGTCCGAACTCATCCACAGCAGGTCGCCGCCCAGTTCCACGCTCCCCTCCGCGCTCGAAGCGGTCGGCTGGGTGGTACTGGTCCAGGTCCAGGTAGAGATCCACCATGGGCAGGTCCAGGAAGGAGTAGGGCACCGTATGGGGCTGCCCCTGGGTGGCAGCCTCTTCCTGGTAGCTGCTCATGGGCTCGTTGTGATACAGGTTCTCCCGTTCCAGGAGATCCTGGACGGGGAGTCTCTCTTTGGCCTTGATGTTGAGCGCGGAGGCCCTGAGGTCCACCGTCACCTCGAGGGGGAACCATTCCGCCAGGCTCCGGGCGTCCACGTAGATGTCCCGGGACATCCGCACCGCGCGCCGCAAGGGCGCGCGGCGGCCTTCCACCGTCACGGTCCCCTGGTCCAGGTCCAGGCGGAAGGTGCGCTTGGGGCTGATGAAAAAACCCGACGCCGAGTTCCGGCCCGCATCGACCCGGATGCCGAAGGCCAGCAGCCGGCAGACCTCCCCCAACGGCACCAGCGTGGCCCCCGCCGAGTCATAGGCCTCGATCCCGGACCCAAGAGGGGTCCTCTCCAGGAACGGCTGAAGGAGGACCATATCGGCTTCCGAAGGAGGAACTTGGCAAAGGGCCGGGACGCAGATGGCAACTGCGGCGATGACGAGGAGGAGTCTGCCCACTAAGGAAGGTCCAGGAAAGCGATCACAGGGGGCTGTTTGATGTCCTTGGGACTGAAGGTCACTTTGAAGCGTCCATCCTTCAGGGTCTTGCCTGCCGCATCTTGAAGTTCAAGGTGGACGTTCACGGCATCGACTTCCGGGTAGACGGCCCTGCCATCCTCGCTGTCAAGGGTGCTGGCACGTCCCGAGCGGGGGATCCAGTCCACCTTGAATTCGCCCTGGACGCCCCGGTTGCCGGAGCGGTTCAGGAGGAGATCCAGGGCGGGCGCCTCATCCGGCTGGGTGGCGGGTTGGAAGGCGAGACCGGAAAGGGATACGGTGGCGTGGGTATCCCCATGGCGGACGATCACGGGGATGGAGATGCCCACGAGGGCCTGGATGTTGACGGAGACGCCATCTTCGCCGGTGTCTTCCATGGGCTTCGCGGGCTCGACCGGAGGTATCCTCTGGAAGACCAGATGGGAATGGTATTCGCCGTCCTTGAGCCCTTCCGGTTTGCGGACCTGGAGCCGGACCGTCTGCGTCTCGTTGGGGCCCAGGTCCACCTGGCGGGGCGAGTAGCGAACCAGGTCCGAGGCGTAGAAGGTCCCCACCGATTTAGCCACTTCCTCCACGTCCCCGGAAGGGAGCATCCTCATTTCCTGAAAGTAGATCCGGTAGGAAGTCGGCACCGGGCCGGCGTTGCGGAGGACCACTTCCGCGCTGCGCTCCCGCCCCTCCAGGACCACCCTGGTGGGCATTATCATGAGATCCCCGAGCCCACCATCGGCCTGGGCGCCCAGGGGGAGGCAAAGGGCAAGAACGATCAGCATCAGGATGGATCGCATGAGGTTCCTCGAGAAAAGGGTTCGCCCCCAGGGAAGGCACTGGCATGCCTTGACCACCTGGGGGTTTCACCTGAGGAGGCAGCACTCAGGATCACTTTGCCGTGCCAGCAGCAAAATGGATCAACTAGCTAAGCTTTTGGGGCCACAAGCATTCACCTGTGGCCCCAGGCTTGGTGGGCCAGTCCTTTTGAAGTTGTCACCGGTGGTTGGCCCAGGCAGTAGAGAATCCACCCCCGGTCAGGGTTGCAATCCTAGATGTAGAAAGCCAGGACGTGGATCGAGCCGAACACGTCGCCCCTGGTGTTCTTGGGCATGAAGAGGGTGGCGCCGAGCTTGAAATTGAAGGTATCCTTGCCCATGAAGAGGCCGTGCGGGGCGTTGCTGGTGATGAACCCGACTTTGCAGCCCTTGTTGAACGAGCCGGGGGTATAGAGGAAGAACAGCGGCAGGCTCTTGTCCTTCTTGCCCTTGACGGTGGGCACCATCGTCCAGTTGCCCAGAAGCGGGACACAACCATGGAAGTCCTTCTCATAGTTGCCTGGAGTCAAGGTGACCGACATGTCCCGATGGTCGGTGGCGACCAGTTTGCCGAAGCACATGGGGCCAGGGTCCAGGGAGAGGGAGATCGGGCAGAAGACTTCTGCACAGACCGGCACGGTCGCCCAGGCCATGTTGCCGGCGTTCCCGGAGCTGGGGAATGCGGGGCCGGTGGCAAACGCCAACGAGCCCACGCCCGCAGCCAGGGCGAGAGTGAGGAATTTATTCATATCTGCCTCCTTGAATCTAGGGTTCGGGCCCGTTTCGTCGTCCCGAACAATGTTTGGGGTTTTGGGCAGTTCTCGTGGAACTCCCAAATGGACGCAGAAGAAGCCAGACCCAGGTGTACCCCGGGCTACTCCCACGCTGTTGCCAGACAAAAGGCAAACGCCTAATGCCGTTTTTCACTGTTTATGCAGCGGACACATAATAAATATCCACTACCGGCGTTTGAAGTCAACGGTTGGTTTGGTTAATATTTCGTAAGCCGGTACTGGTTGCTCCCCTGGCTAAGGGACTGTGTTTCCTCGGGATGTTACGGGCTCGGGCACCGCGAACGCTGCCGTGATTGGCAAAACTTGATATTAACAAACCTTTTCCCCAGACCGGCAGAGGAAGACCGCGCCAAACCCAATGGTGATGCGGGGGGACCGGGAGCTCTGGGTCCCCCTTTGGCCTTTTAATGGACTACCCTAAATTAATTAGGTTATTTAGAAAATCAATTAATCAAAGATTCGGTTCCAGCCCTTCCGGGTGGGCCTTCCGCTGCTGGTCCAGGTAGGCCGCGGCCGCCGCCGGGCCTTGCCACCGTTCCAGCGCCTTGGCCAGCAGGAGGAGGGTCCTGGCGTCGCCCGGGTTCCTGGCGAGGATCCGGTCATAGCTGCGCACGGCCTCCGGGAAGTCGCCGCGCTGCTGGTGGATCCGCGCCAGGCCCAGCAGGGCGGGCTTGTCGTGGCCGATGTCCAGGGACCGGTTGAACAACACTTCGGCCCGGTCCAGCTGGCCCAGCCGGAAGTAGCAGTCCCCGGCCCGGGTGAGCACCTGCTGGTTGCGCGGGTCGGCCCCCAGGATCTCCTCCCAGTAGGGCGCCGCCTCGGCGAACCGGCCCAGGCCCCGCAGGCTGTCGGCCAGGCCGAAGACAGCGTGGGGGTTGTGCGGCGCCATGGCCAGGGCCCGGGCAAAGCATTGCGCCGCCTGCTCGAAATCCAGCTGCTTGCGGTGCATGTGGCCGACCATGGTGAGGATGTTCAGGAGGCTGGGATCGATCTCCAGGAGGCGCTCCCAGGGCACCAGGGCGTCCCGGTAACGCTGGTCCCGGTGGTAGAGGTCGCCCAGGCCCATGAGCGCGTGGCGGTTCCGGGGGTCCAGGTCCAGGGCCTTCCGGTAGGCGTCCTCCGCGGGGGCGCGCCGGCCGGTCTTCCGATAGGCATCCGCCAGGCGCGTGAGGGCGGCGGCGTCCCTGGGGTTCCGGTCCAGGTACCGCTCCAGGACTGCGATGGCCTTCCCGGCATCCTGGGTGCCCCGGTACGCGTCCGCCAGCCCCAGGAGCGCCCGCCCATGGCCAGGATCCTGCTCCAGGGCCTTCAGGTAGTGGAGGATCGCCGCCTGGAAATCCTTGGACTTCCGTTGCGCATCGCCGAGGTCGACCAGATGGTTTATTTTCATGGGCACCGTGAGGAAGCAGCGGGAGCGGGGAATCCTGCCGGCCGCCGGGGCGGCTCTCCAAGTCTCCCCTTTCCCATGGATGGACAACCACCAGGGTGCTGCATCCGACGCCTGGAGGCCATCGTAAAATTTTTGCTCATCACCCCTGGTTTTTCCTGGATTGACCAGCATGATAATAGTAATCAGAACCAGGCTGCGTTGAGGTGATGCCGTTGTCCAGCGAGACGCTCAAAGTTGTTGATGCTCCGGAGGTGCACGACCGGCTTCCCACGGCCCTGGTGGTCGAAGACGAAATCGTGACCCGGACCAAGATCGTGCGGACCCTGACCCGGGGCAATTTCCAGGTCGCGGAATGCAGCACCGGCGAGGAGGCCCTGGCCCTGCTCGAAACCCGGGCGTTCGACCTGATCATCCTCGACCTGCTGCTCCCGGGCATCGACGGGTTCGAAGTGTGCAAGCGGATCCGGGCCAGTGGCAAGGACCGGGGCGTCATCATGCTCACCAAGCTGGGGGACCTGAAGGACGTGGTCCGGGGTCTGGCCACCGGGGCGGACGATTACATCATCAAGCCGTTCCGCCCGGAAGAGCTGGTGGCCAGGGCCAACGCGGTCCTCAGGCGGGAACGGGAAATGATCATCAACGCATCCATGGTCAAATTCCGGAACCTGCGGATCGAATTCCAGACGCAGAAAGGCTACAAGGACGGGCAGGATCTGAACCTTACACCTAAAGAATTCGTTCTGTTATCTCAATTGTGCGGCAACATCGGCAGGCCGTTGAGTCGGGCCGAGCTCGTGAGCCATGTCTGGGGCGAGAACCACCACGGCAGCGAGAAGAGCCTGGACGTGTTCATCGCCCGGCTGCGCCGGAAGGTGGAAGACGATCCCAACGCCCCTTCCTTCATCCACACCGTGCGGGGGTTCGGCTACGTGTGCGGATAGCCGGGCGGACCAGGGGCGGCACCGTTCCCCGCCTGGGAAACCCCGTATCATTCACGTCGAGGAGCGAACCATGGCCAAATACATCCTGCTCACCAAACTGAGTCCGGACTCCCTCTGCGACCTGGCCAGGATCGAGGAGAATTCCCGGAACTGGAAGAAGGCGGTCGCCGACAAATGCCCGGAAGTGAAGTTCCACGAACATTTCTGGGTACTGGGCCCGTACGATTTCATCAGCATCTACGATGCGCCCGACGAGAAGGTGGCGTCGAAGGTCTCGTTGATCTCCATGTCGCTCGGGGCGCAGAAAGCCGAGACGTGGACGGTGCTGCCGTACTCCGACTACCTCAAAGAGGTGCACGAGGTGCTGGGTTCCGGACGGTGACCCGAGGCCACCCGTGTGGGCGTGACCGGGTTCAGGGACGATAGACGGGCCTGGCCGGAACGCCGACCAGGGTCAGGTTTTCGGTCCAGTTGTCCTTGACCACGGCACCCGCTCCGATGACCATGCCGGGTCCCAGGCGGACCCCTGGCAGGCACACGCACCCCGTGCCCAGGTCCGATAGGTCACCGACCTGGACGTCCCCGGCCAAATGCACCCCGGGACCCAGGTTGCAGAAATCCCCCACCTGGCAGCCATGGGCCACCGAGGCCAGCACATTGACCAGGCAGTGCCTGCCGATGTCCAGCTGGGTTTCCAGGATCGCTCCCGCCATCACGATGGAACCTGCGCCGATGGTCACGTCCCTTCCGACCACCGCCGCGGGGTGGATCAAGGTGGCGAAGCGGAAGCCGGCGTCCTTGAACAATTTCTCCCGCTGGCAGCGGGCTTCCACGTTGCCGATGGCCAGCACCACCTGGGCGTTCCGCGGCGACACCCTGGCCAGGAACGCCGTCTCCGCGAGGCAGGGCAAGCCCCCGGTGGGGATCTGGGGAGCCCCTTCGAGGGAAATGAAACCCGCCAGATGAGGGTCGCCAAGCCCATCCTCCAGGGCGGCGATCACGGCCCACGCCTCCAGGGCTGCGCCACCCGCGCCCGAGATCCACAGATCCATGGGCCACCTCTCAGACACACGCTCCGGCAGATCGCAGGCGGCTTTGTTCATGGCAGCCATGAGGTCCTCGCCAAACAGGAAGAAGATAGGACAAAAAATGGATAAGTTTATCCATTGATCGGAATATTCACCGCTCAATTACTATAAGCATCTTAATAAGTTCAACAACCTCAAAGGTGCGAAGCTCCGGGAATCCGGCCTGAGCGAACGGATGCGATCCGAAACTTTCTTCGTCACGGCCGGCTGTCTCTCCGCACCCCAATGCCAGGGTAATTACGCCCATCCAGGCCAACCAGGGGGCGGGTCTCCACCGCACGCGACCGGATCGCCAGCCCATGCCACAGACCAGCGCCTCTGGCGGGCTCTTAAGAAACCTGCGGACCCCTGGGGTCCGGCCATGGCCAAAGGCCTAGGAGAAATACATGAATAGCCAGCGAACGCGTCTCCTTCCCCTCCTGATCGGCGGTATCCTCGGCGCCGGCGCCGTGCCGGCGCTGGCGGCGGGTTTTCCCGATTTCCCTGAACCCGGCAGGGTGTACACGCTCAGCAACGCGAGCTCCGGCAACCAGGTGCTGGCCTTCCGCCGGGCGGCGAACGGTGGCCTGACCTCGGTGGGCGCCGTGGCTTCCGGAGGGGTCGGCACCGGGGTCGCGCTCGCCTCCCAGGGCGCGCTGGCGATGACCGCCGACGGCCAGTGGCTGTTCGCAGTGAACGCCGGCAGCGATTCCATCTCCTCCTTCGCGGTCCGCCCGGGCCGGCTGGTGCTGGCCGACACCGCGCCCTCCGGCGGCGCCACCCCGGTCAGTCTGGCGGTGCACGGCCGGCTCCTGTATGTCCTGAACCAGGGCGGCAGCGGCAACATCTCCGGCTTCTGGGTCGGTCCGGGCGGACACCTGGCGCCGATTCCCGGCTCCACCCGGCCCCTGAGCAGTTCCGCCGCCTCGGCGGAGGAAGTGGGGTTCAGCCCGGACGGTGAGCGCCTGGTCGTTTCGGAAAAGGCCACCGGTCTCCTGGACATCTTCCAGGTATTGGACTTCGGCATGGTTTCCGGCCCCGCCACGCACCCCTCCAACGGCGCGGGCCCGTACGGTTTCACGTTCACCGGCCGGGACGAACTCCTGGTCACAGAAGCCGGCAACGATTCGGTTTCCGCCTATGACCTGGGCTGGAAGAGCCTGACCACGATCAGCGCCAGCGTGCCCAGCGACGGCCCTGCGCCATGCTGGATCGCCGCCACCCCGGACGGCCGCTACGCCTACGCCGCCAACGCCCACAACGGCACCATCGCCGGGTACCGGATCGCTCCGGACGGGGCCCTGAGCTTCCTGGCCGTCACCTCGCCCGACGCCTATCCACTGCTGGACCTGGCCGTCGCTTCGCGCTACCTCTATGCCCTGGATGACGGCGACGGGCAGATCCTGGGCTTCCAGGTCAGGCCGGACGGCAGCCTGGATGCCCTCGCCGGCGCCACTGGCCTGCCCACCAGCGCGGCGGGACTGGCGGCCGACTGATCCGGGCCGGCCCCGTCCTGACGATCCCAGGCCGGCCCGCCGCGCCCGCTCAGGCCCTGATCCCCCTGGGACGCCTTCCGGGTCATTGGAGCGTCAAGGTGCCGATGCTGACCGTGACCGGGTAGGGGGTGCCCGAACTGTCCAGGATCGTGCCCAGGCCGTTGTCGGTGAACTGGACTGTGCCGGAGGCGCCGCCCTGGACCGGGGCGAGGGTGATCCTGGCGATCACGGCGCCGCCGGCGTTGCCGATGTCGCCGACCTGGGCGGCGTAGCCCTTGTTGGAGACGATGCCCTGGAGCTGGCCGCCCTGGACCCAGCCGCGCACCACCTGGCCGCCGCTGCCGGTGGTGAAGAGGCTGCCGTTGGCCACCGGGGAGGAGAACCAGGCGGCCCGGGTGGTGTCCACCTGGAACCCGAAGGTCACTCCCAGGGCCGGAGTCGGGTTCTGGCTGTCCTCGGGGAGCACCAGGTCCAGGACCAGGGCCGAGCCGGTGCTGGCGGAGTCCCGCACCAGGGCCAGCTGGCCCTGGGTTAGGGTGGGATTGGTGTAGTTCAGCCCGGGGCTGGACCCGGAGGCCGCGCCCGGCATCACGGAAGAGCTGCCACCGCAGGCGGCGAGGCCCAGCAGGGCGGCAAAAGCCATGAGGGTGCACAGCGGGCGGTTCATAGGGCCATCCCGGGGATGAAGTTGGCGATCCAAAGGTCGATGTCGGTGTCGTCCACCCGGCCGTCACCGTTCAGGTCCGCGGCCACATCCAGGCCGCCGAGGTTCTGGTCGGTGGCCTGGAGGGAAGGGTTCCAGGCGCCGCAGATGGCCAGCAGGTCGCGCACGTCGATGACACCGTCGCCGGCCACGTCCATGACCGAGGTGTCGGCGTAGACCTGGAGCGTGGCGGCGCCCTGGGCGCCGGTGGAATCGGTGACGGTCAGGGTCACGGTACAGGGGGCGGAGGCATGGTCGGCGAAGGCGTGGGAGGCCGAAGGACCGGTCGCGCTGGCGCCGTCCCCGAAGTCCCAGGCGTAGCCGGCCAGGCTCGCGCCCTGGTTCAGGGTGAAGGTGTTGGCGGTGTCGGCGCTGAAGGCGACCGCGGCTCCCGGGAGGACGCCGGGGCTGGTGGCCGGCAGGCCGATCACGGCGCTCACTCCGGCCGGGGTCACGACGATGGGGATGGATTGGGCGTCGACGTAGGTGCCGTCGGACACCGTGAGGGTGGCATGGAAGGTCTGGCTCGCGCGTCCGGTGATGGTGTAGGTGTGGCCGATGGGGGTGTTGGCGGCGCCGGCGCTGCTGGTGCCGTCGCCCCAGTTCCAGGTGAAGCTCAGGCTGGCCGGGTTCCCGGTGTAGCTGGAGGAGCCGGCGAAGGTCAGCGCCGTGCCGCTGGCGACGGTGGCGCCGGAGGCCGGGCTGGAGATGGTGACGCCGCTGATGGGATTGGCGGGTACGGCGCCGGGCCAGTTGCTCACCAGCACCGCGGCGTCCAGGCTGCCCAGCCCGGTGGCCTCGTCGTAGCCTTTCCCGGCGCTGTAGCCCATGACCCCGGGGACCGAGTTGCTGCCGGAGGTGACGTCGTGGAAGACCGCGGGCGCGCTGGCCCCGCCCTGGTACAGGTTGGCGAACTGGGCCCGGGCCAGGTTGTACAGGGCGAAGTCGGCGTTGCCCTGGCTGCCGTATTTCTGCACCACCAGGGCCATGATTCCCGCCATGGCGGGCGAGGCGAAGGAGGTGCCTCCGCCCAGGTAGGCCTGGCCTTCCTGGAAGGTTATCAGCGGCGTGGTGTCGGCGCTGGAGATGAACGCGACGTCCGGCAGGAACCGCGCGTCGGGGGTGGCGGGCACGCCGTAGGCGCTCTGCCACGCAGGGGTGGTGTAGACCGCCGAGGCCCCGCCGCCTCCGGCCATGATCCCGAAGTCGAGGGTGCTCTCGTTCCAGGCCTGCTCGGGAATGTAGCCCAGGGCCGAGGTGGCGTAGCCGGCGGTGGTGGTGGACCAGTAGGGGGCGCCCTGGGCGGCCTGGAACTGGGTCCCGCCCACGGCCGTATTGAAGGGGGTGGAGGCGAGCCCCGAAACGGCCCGGCCTCCGGTGGCCTCCAATTCGCCCGCGCCGTCGCAGCCGGCCGCGCCCGCGTCGCCCGTGGCCACGCACACCGAGATCCCTTCGCTGGCCGCCTGGGCCCAGAGCTGCTGGTAAAAGGTGGTCCCGGCGGTGCCCAGCTCCTCCTCGCAGGCGCCGAAGCTCATGGTCATGACCGGCGCCAGCAGGTTGTCCACGATGTACTGGGCGGAGAGGTCGGCGCCGTCGGTGGTGTAGGAGGAGGCCGAGACCACGAAGTCGATGGTCGCCCCGGGGGCGGCGGCGGTGGCCCACTGGGTGTCGGTGTCGGCCTCGAATTCCTCGTCGGGGCTGGTGATGCCGGGATCGGTTCCGTTGTGGACCACCTGGAGGCTGCCGGTGTACCGGGCCGGAAGGAGACTCGGCCCGAAGGCGTCGGTGAAGGCGGTCCAGTCACTGGTCGCCAGGTCGCACCGTCCCACCACCCCGATGGTGACGCCGGCGCCGGTGGTGCCGGCCTGGAACAGGGGGGCCAGGCCATAGATGGCCGCGAAGTCCCCGGGACCGACCGCGTTGCCGCCGGATGCCATGGCCACCTGGGGCCGGGCCGACTCTGGGCGGGGGGTGCCGCGGTTCCAGGCCAGGGGGCCGGCCTTGCGGGCGAGGCTCCTGCGGCCCAGGTCGTTCAGGGAGACCACCCCATCGGCGAACGCCGCCAGGCCCCTGGGCAGGGAGATGGGGGTGGCGTTGCCGTGGCGCTTCACGCCGTCGAGGTCGTAGTCCACGATGGTGGTGCGGAAGGCCTTGCCCACCTGGACGGCGGTGCCCGAGAAGGTGATGGCCAGACCGCTGCGGGCGACGCTTGCCACGGTGAAGCCCTGCCCAGCCAGCCAGCCGGTCGCGGCGTCCAGCTCGGCCCGGGGCGTCCCGAACTGGCGGCCGAAGGCGTCCGGGGTGAGCCACTGGTGGTAGCGGGGGGAGGCGGGGTCCTGCTGGTCCCGGAGCAGCTGGTCCAGGCGGGCCCGGGCGTCCGGGGCCAGCTTGAGGGCCAGGATCATCCGCGCCATGGGCAGGTCCGGGGCCGCCGGGCCGGACGGGGGCAGCGCGGCCAGCCGCGGATGGATGCTGCCGGGCACGGTGACCCGGTCGAGGTCGTCGATGAGGGGCCGGGCGCCCGGACCCGAGGGGAGCGCCTGGGCGGGGAGGAACAGACCGGCGCAGGCCAGCAGGACGGGGAGGATGCCAAGTTCCGTCATGGGGGGTCCACTGGAAAGGTGCTGCCAACCGGGTTGCTGGTCTTGAGCATAGACCCGTGCGGCCAGGAAAGCCTATCCATGGATGCCGCCGCCCCGCCCAGGGTTGAACCGGGTCCGCCGAACCGCCGTGTGGCACCGCTCAACCGCGCCGGATCCCGGAAGTGCTGGGCCCGCAGGCCATGACGACACCTGCGCGCCGAGTTGGCGCGCAGGTACGGAGCCGGGCGGCTGGACGCTCCCGGAGGCCGGGCCCTCAGCCGGTGATGTTGATCGTCCCGGTATTGCCGGAGATGGTGATGTTGCCGGCCGCGCTAGCCGTCGCGCCGCTGGTCCCAGTGGCGCCGGCGCTGCCCTCGACGATGTTGATGGTCCCGCTGTTGCCGGAGATGTCCAGGGTATCCCCGGAGGCGGAACTGGCCGCCGGAGCTCCCTGCCCATGATGATGGTGGTGGTGGTGCCCCCCGGCCTGCTGCAGCTGGGAGAACGCCTGCTGGGCCGCGGACAGGTTGCCGGACTGGAGCGCCTGGGCAAGAGCCTGGAGCGGGTTCTGGCTGCTGGACGCGGTGGATGAAGTGCTGGAGGAAGCGGAGGAAGAGGAGGAGACGGATGCGCCCTGGGGGGCGTTCTGCTGGATGGCGGCGAAAGCCTGCTGGGCAGCCTGGAGATTACCGGATTGGAGGGCTTGGGAGAGTTGCTGCCACGGGTTGCTCTGCTGTTGCCACTGGGTCTGCTGCAGCGCGCTGGTGCTTGAAGAAATGCCAAGACTGGCCATACTTCCTCCATGAAATATTTAAGACGAGTGGGCCCATTTTCCCTTGGGGTTCATAGTCCTTTTCGGTTCAGGACCGGCTCAAACCTTAGATAAAAGTTACCGATCCAACGGGAACCCATGGGTTGGCAGTCCGCTGGATGCGGGTCCGGGGCTCAGCGTCGTGGACCTTCGGCGGCCGCTCCACGTCGGGCCAGTCCGCCTCGAAGGGGTCCGTCCGGGTCCGCCAATCCCGTTCTCTCCTTTTGGCGACCTCGACTTGACCTTGCCCAGTCCCCAATGCAGGAATTCGTGGGAGCCTGGAAGCGCGACTGCAAAGCGTGCAGTAGGTGGGTGGTTCAAATCCACCCGCCCCGACCATTTAGAAAGGTGAAGCCCTTAAAGACGCCTGTGCTGGGGGCTTCTTGAGTGTAGGCATGTAAGCAAATGTCCCCAGCTTCACGGACCGGGGAAGAGCATTTGTGACACCGCCGCCGCTTTGTCGTATTCAGGGTGTGCGGTCCCTGGTGACAACCTTGCCGCGCTGCCACTGCACGGGGAGCATATGTCGGCTGCCCCTGGGCACCCCACGGGGGTGGGGAAAGGTTGTTATGCCCGCCGCGTCCTAAATATATGCCCCATCCGCTTGGCTGGTAGATCTGTCGTAAGGGTCCCCGTCAGATCTTCGGTGGTTATGATTGTCCCGCACGATGCTCGCGGTTCCAAAGTGACCGAGTGTTTCCTTGGTTGCTCCTTCGCATCTTCTACCTGAAGACGCCGAAACCCCTGGCAACGCCCATCCGAGAATTCAATCCAGAGATCCCCCTTGTGCTGCCAGAAGGCTACCGGCATGAGGTGTTGGGGGGTTGACTTCGCCATGAGAAAAATATACGGTTCATTTTATAAAAATCAATGATCCAAAAATATTAATACGACAGTTCAGAAGACTACCTTGAAGAAAACCTATTAGGATATCTCGACAACCAGCGACTGAGACTGTATTTTTAGGTACTCCAATTTCTCAGATACTTTTTCACTGAGCTAGGCGGAGGGTTTCATGTATAAGATAAATTGTTGTATCGTATACCGTCTTATATCCACTAAGGTTGAGGGATCAGCATTTGCAAATACTTATAAAGAGATTGATTATCAAATCACTGTTAATGACGAAGCTTCTAATGATGTAATCGATAAGCATATCTTGGTAGCCGGTGTGGAGGAGATCCGAAAGGTAGAAGGATCATATACTCCCTACCACATTATTGATTTGCGTTCGTCTGTGGAGGAACGCCAGATACCTTGGCATTAATACTCGAATTGGCACGCGGAATGCCAAGAACCCCAAGGAGCCTATGTGCGAAATGGGAAATTTATGCGAATGAATTTACTTTCTCAAGCCCACGATGAAGGTATTCGTGCAGACGTGGCATCAAAGCAAGCCGTTCGGGGACATCATTGATCTGTTCCTCTTGGGCTGCATGAATGAGTTCTGACCAGGAGCCTTGGTCAGGGTCGATGGTCCCCATGCCGAGCCATACGAGGGTCATTAGTTCCGTCTTGGCAGGTGAGGGGAGCCGGTCGATCACAGTCACCAGTTCCCGCAACACCGAATCGGTAGTGACGCCTACCGATGCATCCTCTGGCTTGCTGATTCTGCCCAGAGTCAACTTGGTTGCATTGGACTCGGCAACCTGGATGACTTCCTTGGCTTGGGTGGGGGTAAACCTCGCGACGCCACCCGATCACGTCGAAGTGGAGAATCGGCATCCAAAGTTGACTTTCTCTAACACACGGCTCAGGTGCTCCTGAAGGCGTCAGCTCTCGTTTTAATCAACGTGTTTTATTGATTTTCTTCTTCTTTGAGCTTTATGAGGCAAGACGGGCATATGCCATGTGTGGTTTGCGTGTCAAGTGTTTTGCCTACGTATTCTTCTATCGAAACCCAGTCGTCTCCTTGACCAACTTTCCTACACCAAGAACATACTCTTAGAAATCCTTCCAAATAGTGGAGTCGTTTAGACAATCTCCAAGACAAGACGATGGTGGGTATTGCAACCATGATAGTTATGGCTGTTTGCATAATGGGGTCCTTCCAGTCTCGCTTATATGTCTCCCCAAAAAGGAAAGCTTCCAGACCCCACTCGTTCGCCCAAGAGATAACGATAATCGCTCCAAAGGAAGCTATTTCAACCCAGACGATTTTGCTGGCAGACTTAGAGCTTTCCACCAGGAACCGGGTCCAGAGCTGTCGGACCCCTATATAAAAGTTTCGGAGGAGTCCACGTTGTTGTCGACGTTCCGAGCCGCGAACGCGGCGGTCAGACATAGGCGTCCCCTGTGCAAGTTGGAGATATGGCAGATCAAGCTGCTGATTGCTGGTGGTCCGACTAAAATTCAAATATAGGTTTCTGGCGATGAAATGCCTGTCATTCGAGGTCTTCCATTAAAATTGCCGGTCTTTGTTTAAGAGGGGAGGAGTATCCATCCCGCGGGTTTCCTACTGGGGTGACTTCGTTCGAAACGACTTTCTGCCCTGGGTGCTGGGGTCCACCGACGGGTCCCTGCTTGTCAGCCAGAAGTCACTACAAAGGGCGTCCCCTGCCGCAGTGCCAAGTTCACGGCATCATCGAGGTCCTGAAGACGGAAAGGCTTTCCCAGGTAAGGAGACGGGTTGATGTGGGTGTTCAACTATGACACCCATCGCGCCCTGCCCGATCCCGGGTTGTTTACGCTGTCGGGCGACATCGGAAACTGAGCACTTGGCGTCATAAGTTCTGACCCCCCTGATCGCCAAGGAGAGGTCATGGATCAAATCAATAGCACCCTGGGAGAGGTCTACCCAGGAGTCGGCATGTTGGATGAATCACAAGTAGCGCTCATCTTCACTCTGCAGAAGCGGGGCTGGAGCGTGAAAGCGATTTCCAAGGAATTCGGCTGGTCCCGGAACACGATCCGGGGCTGGCTCGACCGGGGCCTGCCAACGGCCCGGCCGGTGATGGGACGCCCCCGGAAGCTCGCCAGGGAGGCGCGCTACCTGCAAAGAGAGTTCAAAGGCGGCGTCCACAACGCCGACGTCCTGCGCCAGCAATTGGCCGCAAAGGGCGTGGAGGTTGGACTCCGGACTGTGGAGAGGGCCGTCGAGACCTGGCGGCAGGAACATCGTGCTGCGGAGGCCGCCACCTTACGGTTCGAGACCGATCCAGGGGAGCAGCTCCAGATCGACTTCGGGGAGAAGTGGATTGTGGTGGGCGGCGAGCGCGTGAAGGCGTTCGTGTTCGTGGCCACCCTCGGTTATTCCCGGCGGACCTTTGCCCGGATCTATCCAGCCATGCGGCAGCAGCATTGGCTGGAGGGCCTGGAGGCCGCCCTGCACCACTTCGGCGGGGCCCCGAAAGAGTGCCTGGTGGACAATGCCAAGGCCCTGGTCATCCACTGGAAAGAGGATGAGCCCCACTACCACCCGGAATTCAAGGCGTTCTGCGAGCACTGGGGGATGCGGCCCCGGGCCTGCCGGCCCTACCGGCCAAGGACCAAAGGCAAGGTGGAGAGCGGAGTCAAATACGTCAAAGGCAACGCCCTGGGCCGCTTGGCTTACACGAGCTGGGACGCTGTGCATGCCCACCTGGACTGGTGGATGGCCGAGATTGCCGATGCCCGGATCCACGGCACGACCCAGGAACGGCCCATCGATCGGTTCGAGCGGGAGGCTGGCGAACTGGTCCCCCTGGGGAACCACGCCAGCTACCTGAAGGTGCGGCGTCTGGTCCGGAAGGTCACCAGCGATTGTCGAGTGGAACTGGACACGAACCGTTACAGCATCCCCTTCGAACTGGTCGGCCAGTCCGTAAACCTGGAGGTGGTCTGCGGCGAAATGACCGTCCTCTGGCGCGGCAAACTGGTGGCCGAACATGACATCCTGCCGGGCCGGTTCGGGACCGTCCAGGTGCCGAGCCACCTCGAAGGCCTGGTCCGGAAAACTCACAACATGCCTGGGCCAAACGAACTGGAGCGGTCACTGCGCGACTACACCCTCGCGGTCGGGGGGTGACCATGATGGATCCCCAGATGGAACGGGTGAACCGGCACCTGACCCGGCTCAAGCTCACTTCGACCCGGGAAAGGCTGGAGTCGATCCTCCAGCGGGCAGCGAAGGCTGACGGCACGTTGATGGATTTCCTGGACACGCTGCTGAGCGACGAGGTTGCCTCCAAGGATGAGAAACGGAACCGGATGGTGACCCAGATCGCCCACTTCCCACTCAAGCGCACCCTGGACGATTTCGACTTCACGCAACAACCCTCCATTGACCGCAAGCTTCTCCGGGAGTTGGAGACGGGCCGGTTCATCGCCAACGGAGAGAACATCCTCCTGCTCGGCCCGCCAGGGGTTGGAAAGACCCATCTGGCCATCGGCCTGGGCCGGAAGGTGATCGAGCAGGGCGCCACGTGCCTGTTCGTGCCAGCCATGGGCCTCGTGGCACAGTTGACCCGTTCGGAGATGGAAGGGCGCCTGGAGGAACGACTGGCACACCTGGCCAAGCCCGCGGTGCTCGTGATCGACGAGGTCGGTTTCCTGCCCTTTGAACGGCAGGCCGCGAACTTGCTGTTCCAACTGGTGAACCGCCGCTATGAGCGCGGCAGCATCATCCTCACCAGCAACCAGCCGGTGGGCAACTGGGGGCAGGTATTCGGCGACAACGTCCTGGCTACGGCCATCCTGGACCGGCTGCTCCACCACAGTCACGTCATCTCGATCAAAGGGGAGAGCTACCGATTGCGCGAAAAGCGCCTGTCCGGCCTGCTCCGCAAGGGAGAGGGGCTGGGGTCCTGAACCCGGCCGCCGGCCCAGAAAGGAAACCAGGTGCACTTGCATCGATGGCCTCGAGGCCGCGACCCACCCGCCGGGGCGGGTGCGGGGGCATGGACAGGCTGATGGATTGCCTGATGGATTTCGCTGGCGCGAAACGGGCCTCTGGCCCGCCCTCCGGGTCCACAGGCAACGCCCCTGCGGGGCGCCCTTCGGGTCCACAACCTGCCCACACCTCCGGGCTTCGCCTGGGAAACGCCTTCGCGTTTCCCACACCCACCCCTGGTCTGGAGGGCATCAGCAGCTTAATTCGTTCATTGAACTTGGTACGGCGGCGCTGCGCTGGCCGCTTCCATTCCGGCACTTGCCGGGCGTTAACACTCAGAGGGGGGGTGCTCAGAACTTATGTCGCCTGTGTGCTCAATAGATAAGTCGGTTGACATACGCGGCGGCACGGTACCTATACACACTTTTGGTTAACCCCAAACCTGCCTCAGATAGCTGGAAACCTTGATAGCCCCGCTTCCCGCCCGGTGAGCAAGAGCCTTCACCTGTCACAACTTTCACCGCTTGACCAAACGCCGTGGCACTGGCAGCCTCCCCGCCACGGTGGGCAATGAAGGCTTCCCGCAGGGTCGTAGGGCTGAAAAGTCCCCGGGCTCAGTGAATCGTTCCAGGAATGCCCGCACCTCGCCCTGGAGCGCCTGTGCGGCTGCCTTCGCCCTTGCCTTCGGGTCCTTCACTCCCAGGGTCGGATACATCCCCTCCAGCCCACCCTTTCTCGCGGTGTGTAGCCCGTTGAAACCCTCCCCGGGTATGGCGAATCCTTGGAAATTAGCGATGAGGAGACGGGCACGGTGGTCTATTCCTTTTGTCGCCAGGCATCGGTCACGATGTTGTGTACTCCTGTTTTTCTAGGACCCAAGAAGAATTAGATTTGGCGCGGGTTTCCGGCTGATTTTGTTGTGCCCTCCTGGGTGCCATTCTCCCCGAAAAGATCTACACTTAGGTATCACTCGCGGGTGGTCATAGGCTCTTTGGCTGGATAGAGAAAACCCCTGAAACCATTGCTGCGTAAGGGTTTCAGGGGCTTTTCACTGGTGCAACCGGCGCGACTCGAACGCGCGACCTTTGGCTTCGGAGGCCAACGCTCTATCCAACTGAGCTACGGCTGCTGGGTTTCCTGCCGTCCGGGGTTCCTCCGGCAGGGTCCCACCATCCTACTCCGGGCCCATGGGCGTTGGCAACACGAGCACGACGGCAGGGTGGGAGCCGGGCGCCACCGTGGGGCTAGAGGAAGATCTCCGGCTCCCGGCGCAGATGGCCCAGGCTGGCGGCAAGGGCTGCCCTGCGGGCCAGGAAATCCGGGTGCTTGAAGGATTTTGCCTGCAATGGGCAGCGCTTGACGCAGCTGCAGCATCGGATGCAGCGGTCGGCGTCCACCTGGCGCGGGTCATCGAAACTGATGGCCCCCGTGGGGCAGTGCTCCGCGCAGGTGTTGCACCTGCCGCATGGCTCACCGGTGTCGGGGGCCGTGGCCACCCTTGGCGGGCGGTCTTTGTAGGGGAAGTTTCCCGGGATGGACAGGTCCGGCGACCCTTGCCGTTCCGGGCGGCGATGGAATTTCCGGGCCGCCGTGGCGCCGAAAGTCCTGGCCGCCAGCAGGTCCGCCCGGTCGGGGCGGGAGGTCGCCACCTCGGCCGTGTAGGAATGCTCCGCGATGAAGGCGCCCGCCGCCAGGCAGCGGAATCCGCACCCCACGCACAGGTCGCGCAGTTCGAGGAGGGCATCCTCGAACGCCCGGTTGCCATAGACTCCGACCAGCACCGCCCAGGCGCCGTTGCCCTGGACCCGTTCCAGGTAGTCGGCCGCCACCAGGGGCACCCGGCCGGCATAGACCGGCGCGCCGATGACCACCACGTCCCGCTGATCGAAGGCCAGACCCTGGCCGCGGCCCCGGGGCAGGGTCATGTCGTGGGCCACGGCTCCGGTGCCGAATCCCTCCGCCACCGCAAGCACGACCTTCGCGGTGCCGTCCGTGGGGCTGAAGAAGAGCGTGTGGAGTTTGCCGGTCATGGGGATGCCTCGGGCTGCACGGTGACTGTGACGGTGGCGGTGGCGCTGCCGTACGGGCCTTCCGCCACCAGGGTGTAGGTCGTGGTGGCCGCCGGGCTCACCGCGGCGCTGGTGCCCCGCACCGGCCCGGGCCCCGGGTTGACGAAGTACCGGGTGGCCTGGGTGGCGCTCCAGGCCAGGGTGCTGGAACCGCCGGAGGCGATGGCCGCCGGGGCGGCGGTGAAGCTCTGGATGGCCGGCGCCGCCCCGGACGGCACCGAGGTGACGATGCTGCCGGTGGTCACCAGCTCCAGGTCGGCGCCGGTGACCTGGCCGAGGGTGTGCAGGTCGTCGTTGTCCCAGCGCGGGTCCGGGGCGCCGCCCAGGTACCAGGCCGAGCCGTTGTCGGCCACGATCATGCCGTAGGTCTGGAGGGCCTTGAGCACGACCTGGGACTGGGGCGGGAAACCGGAGATGTCGTACGAGGCTTTGAGGCGGAACCGGGCGCCCATGGGCGGCGCGCTGGGGTTGGTGACGTTGCTGGCCCAGTGGGTGGCGGGCAGGATCCAGGCCTCCCGGGTCACCGGCACGGTGAGCCGGAGGGCATGCCGGATGGCGCCTGCGGCCACTTCGTCGTACTTGGCCAGGCCGGGGAACATGGCCAGGCCGGCGGCGTCGGCGCTGGTCCAGCCCAGGGGCCGCTGGTCGTTCCGGGTCACGTCCCAGACCGCCCCGCTGCCCGCGGTCCAGGTGCCGTCGGCCTGCAGCTGGGCGCCGTAGAGCTCGTAGAGCCAGCCGTTGTCCCGGTCCAGCACCAGTACGTGGCGGTCGCCGGAAGTGTCGGTGGGGGCGACGCCCTCGTAGGGCGGCGGCGACGGCACCGGGAAGGGGCCGGGGTCGCTCTCGTCGCCGTAGGCGTTGTAGACCACCGCCACCCGGGCCTGATCGCCGGCCACCACCGCGTAGGGGATGCCGATGGGGGAACCGTCATAGAGCCCGGAGCCGAAGTCCGGGTGCAGGGTCGTGGCGGCGCCCACGTAGCTGATGACGTTGCTGCTGTCCGGGTCCGCCGGGAGGGCGGAGACGACCTGGTTCCAGGGGTTGTCCGCCGGGAAGGGCAGCCAGCCGTTGAGGGGGGCGCCAATGCCCAGGCCCGGCGGCGCCGGCGGGGTGCCGCCGCCGCCTCCGCCGCAGGCCGGCAGCAGCAGGAGCGCGAGAGCCAGGGCTGGGTGGAAGCGGCGCATGGGGTCTCCCGGGCAGGGCTGAAGCCATGCTAACAGTTCGGAACCCTTGAGCATTGCCGATCCCTGACCGCCGGGTCATCCTGGATCATCCCCTCTTCCCATGCCCAGGAGGTGAAGGATGGCGACCCGGCTTCCGGCGGCAATCGGCATGTCCCTGGCCCAGGTGGACACGCCCGCCCTGCTCCTGGACCTGGACGCCTTCGAGCGCAACCTGGCCCGTCTGGCCGGGGTGGCCTCGCGCCTGGGCATGCGCCTGCGGCCCCACGCCAAGAGCCACAAGTGCCCGGAGATCGCCCTGCGGCAGATGGCCGCCGGGGCGGTGGGGGTGTGCTGCCAGAAGGTGGGCGAGGCGGAGGCGCTGGTGGCCGGCGGGGTGGGCAACGTGCTGGTGAGCAACGAGATCGTCGCCCCCGCCAAGATCGAGCGGCTGGCCGCCCTGGAGCGGGAAGCCTGGGTGGGGGTGTGCGTGGACGACGCCGGCAACGTGGAGCAGCTCAGCGACACGGCCAGCCGCCTGGGGGTGTCGCTGCCGGTCCTGGTGGAGATCAACGTGGGCGGCAACCGCTGCGGCGTGCCCCCCGGGGAGGCGGCGCTGCAGCTGGCCCAGCTCATCGACGGCTCCCCAGGCCTGCGCTTCGCCGGACTGCAGGCCTACCACGGGGGCGCCCAGCACCTGCGGGAGTTCGCCCGGCGCCGGGAGGCCATCGACAAGGCGGTGAAGCTGGTGAAGCACACGACGGTCCTGCTGGAGCGGCACGGACTGTCCTGCGAATGGGTCTCGGGGGCGGGCACCGGCACCTATCCCTTCGAGGGCGCCAGCGGGGTCTACAACGAGCTGCAGGCGGGCTCGTACATCTTCATGGACGCGGATTACGGCCGCAACCTGGACGCCGCCGGCGCCTTCGTGTCCGAGTTCGAGCACAGCCTGTTCGTGCTGGCCACGGTCATGAGCCACCCGGCCAAAGAGCGGGCGGTGCTGGACGCGGGCCTGAAGGCGGTGAGCGTGGATTCGGGCCTGCCTCTGGTGGCGGGCCGGGCGGGAGTGGACTACGTGGGGGTTGCGGACGAGCACGGCACCCTGGCCCTGCACGGGGACGGCTGCGCCCTGGAGGTCGGCGAACAGGTCCTCCTGATCCCCGGCCACTGCGATCCCACCGTGAACCTGCACGACTGGTACGTGGGCTACCGGGGTGACCGGGTGGAGGCGCTGTGGGCCATCACCGCCCGGGGGCCGGGGTTCTGACTACTCGAACTGGCGCCTGAAGGCCTCGAAGGCTTCCTGCAGCCGGGCCACCTGGTCCTCCAGGGCCGCCACCCGCGCCGCCAGGCCAGGCGCCGGTGGCTGGACGGGGGCCGGTCCGGCCTCCACCGGGCCCCCCAGCAGCTGGGCGTAGCGGGATTCCTTCATGCCCGGGGACCGGGGCAGCTTCACCGCCAGGGGCGGCTCCGCCTGGACCAGCAGCTCCAGGGCCGCCTCCACTTCGCCCAGGTCCTGGAAGGGGTACATGCGGGTGCAGCGGGCGCGCAGCTCCCCGGGGGTCTGGGGGCCGCGCAGCAGCAGTTCCGCCAGCAGGGCCGCTTCCTGCACCGACAGGCCGCGGCCCTCGGTGAGGCGCTGGGCGTACTCTGACCACCCGGATCCCGCCCCCCTGCACGGTGCCCGCCAGGCGCGCGTCCCGCAGGCGCTCCAAAGCCTCCTGCGCGGCCGCCTCGCCCACCTGCATGACCGGGTCCCGGTTGCTGGACTGGTTGCAGCCGTTCACCAGGGCGTTGAGGGTGAGGGGGTAGTATTCGGGCGTGGACAGCTCCTTTTCCAGCAGGACCCCCAGAACGCGTTGCTCCAGCGGCTCCAGCGGCGATTCCTCCATGGCTCCCGTTCTCCGGACACAATTCTAGGGCAAATTGCGGTGGCCACCGCCGATCCCGCGGGTGTTGAATGACAGGATGGACAGCAAAGAATTCCGGCGCCTAGGACACCAGCTGGTGGAGTGGATCGCCAGCTACCGCGACCATCTGGAAGACCTTCCGGTCATGAGCCCCCTGCAGCCCGGGGCGGTGAAGCGCCTGCTCCCGGCGCAGCCTCCCGCCCGGGGGGCGGGGCTGGAGGGGATCCTCCAGGACCTGGACCAGGTGGTGCTGCCGGGCATCACCCATTGGACCCACCCGGGCTTCTTCGCCTATTTCCCGGCCAACGCCGACCTGGCTTCGGTGCTGGCGGACCTGGTGGGCAGCGGGCTGGGGGCCGTGGCCGTGAACTGGCAGACCGGCCCCGCGGCCACCGAGGTGGAAGAGGTGGTCATGGACTGGCTGCGGCAGATGCTGGGGCTGGGGGAGGCGTTCAGCGGCGTGATCCAGGACAGTGCCAGCGTCTCCACCTTCGTGGCGCTGCTCTGCGCGCGGGAGCGCACCGGCGGCTTCGGCCAGAACCGGGGCGGGCTGCAGGCGGAGGAGGCGCCCATGGTGGTGTACGCCTCGGACCAGGCCCACAGCTCGGTGGGCAAGGACGCCCTGCTGGCGGGGTTCGGCAAGGACAACCTGCGCCTCATCGCCACGGACGGCGAGCACGCCCTGCGCCTGGACCTCCTGGAGGCGGCCATCGAGGCGGACCTGGCGGCGGGCCGGAAGCCCTGCGCCCTGGTGGCCGCGGTGGGCACCACCGCCACCACCGCCCTGGACCCGGTGCGGGGCATGGCCGGACTGGCCCGGCGCTACGGCCTGTGGCTGCACGTGGACGCGGCCCTGGCCGGGTCGGCCATGATCTGCCCCGAGTGCCGGTGGATGTGGGACGGCATCGAGGCGGCCGACTCCGTCGTCGTCAACCCGCACAAGTGGCTGGGCACCGGCTTCGACCTGAGCGCCTACTTCGTCCGGGACCCGGAGCACCTGATCCGGGTCATGAGCACCAACCCCAGCTACCTGCGCACCGAGCACGACGGCGAGGTGAAGAACCTGCGGGACTGGGGCATCCCCCTCGGCCGGCGGTTCCGGGCCCTCAAGCTGTGGTTCGTGATCCGGGACCAGGGGGTCGAGGGGCTCCAGGCGCGCCTGCGCCGGGACATGCGCCACGCCCAGTGGCTCATGGCCCAGGTGGACGCGGCGCCGTACTGGGAGCGGCTGGCGCCGGTGCCCCTGCAGACCGTGTGCATCCGGCACTGCCCGCCGCGGCTCCGGGGGGAGGCCCAGCTGCGCCGGCACAACCTGGCCATCGTCGACCGCATCAACAAGGGCGGGCGGTTCTACCTGACCCCGGCGGTGCTCAAGGGCGCCCAGATGATCCGGGTCTCCATCGGCAGCGAGGCCACCGAGCGCACCCACGTGGAGCAGCTGTGGGAGGCCCTGGCGCGCCTGGCCGGCGAGCCGTGATGGACGCGCCCATATCGGTCAAGCGCCTGCTGGAGCAGGTGAAGGCGCGGGTGGAACCGCCCTTCGCCAACCTGTGGGTGGTGGGGGAGGTCTCCAACTTCCGGGGCTCGGGCCGGCACTGGTATTTCACCCTCAAGGAGGAGGGCGCGGCCCTCCAGTGCGCCGTGTGGGCCAGCCAGCAGCGCCTGGTGGGGCACGTGCCCCGGGACGGGGAGCGGGTGCAGGTGAAAGGATCCCTGAATCTGTACGTGGCCGGGGGCAGCCTCACCCTGGCGGTCACCCACTGCCAGCCGGCGGGGGTGGGGGACCTGCAGGCCCGGCTGCGCCAGCTGGAGGCGGAGCTGCGGGGCGAGGGCTGGTTCGACCGTCCCAAGCGGCCGCTGCCCCGGTTGCCCCGCCGCATCGGCGTGGTGGCGGCCCTGGGCGGGGCGGCCCTGCGGGACGTGGTGCAGGTCACCGGGCGGCGGGCTCCGGGGGTGCACCTGCTCATCGCCCCGGCGGCGGCCCAGGGGGACCGGGCGGTGCCGGAGAACCTGATGGCCCTGCAGGAGATCCAGGACCCGTTCTGGGACTGCGACGTGGTCCTGCTGGTGCGGGGCGGGGGCAGCCTGGAGGACCTGTGGGCCTTCAACGACCCGGCCCTGGTGAAGGCGGTGGCCCAGTGCCGCCTGCCGGTGGTCACCGGGGTGGGGCACGAGATCGACACCACCCTGGTGGACCTGGCCGCCGACCGGCGCGCCGCCACCCCCAGCCAGGCGGCGGAACTGGCCTCCCCGGACCGGGCCCAGCTGCAGAGCGAACTGCGCCGGCGCCAGGACGCCCTGGTGGCGCGCATGGCCTGGAGGCTCCAGGGCCTGGAGAGCACCCTCAACCTGCTCACCGACAGCCGGGGCATGCACGCCCTGCCCGAGCGCCTGGCCAGGAGCGGGGAGCGCCTGGGGGCGCTGCGCCACCGCCTGGGGCGCTGCGCCCAGGCGGGCGCGCCCATGGAACGCCTGCGCGTCCTCACCCACCGGCTGCACCTGGCCCATCCCCAGCGGCGCCTGGACCAGGGCGGCGGGCGCCTGGGGCTATTGGTCCAGCGCCTGGGCCACGCCGCCCTGGGTCTCGGCCGGGAGGCGCGCCCGCGTCTGGTGGAGGCCCGGCGGCGCCTGGCGCCGGCCCTGGCGGCGGTCCTGGCGCGCCGGTCCCACCGCCTGGACCTGCTGGGCGCGCGCCTGCAGGCCATGGACCCCCGCGGGCCCCTGGACCGGGGGTTCGTGCTGGTGCGGGACCGGGATGGGCGTCCGCTCACCCGCTCCGCCCAGGCGCCGCCGGGGTCCCAGGTGGAACTCCAGTGGTCCGACGCCCGGCGCCGCGGGGTGCTGGAGGACTGAGATAGGCTCCAACCCCTTGCCGGGCGGGGGCGGAGGGGAAACTGGCGCGCCATCTGCCGCCTGCAAAAGGGGCCGGTCATCGTGGTCGATTTCGTATTCCACCACGACCAGGCGTACTGACCAGGTTATTGCCTGATATCGTCTTACTTTTCGTCCATAGGCCCGCCCATGACCCGTACCCCCTCCCCGCGCCTGGGTTTCCTCGGCACCGGCAAGATCGCCGGCGCCATGGTGGAAGGCTTCAGCGGCGGCCCCCAGCCGCCCCCCATCGTCGTCTCCCCCCGCAGCGAAGCCCGCTCCCTGGCCCTGGCCCGGCGCTGGCCCAACGTAGCCCGGGCCGGGGACAACCAGGAGGTCCTGGACCGCAGCGACCTGGTGTTCCTGGCCCTGCGCCCGCCGGTGGCGCCGGAAGTGGTGCCGCCCTTGCGGTTCCGGGCCGGCCACACGGTGGTGGCCCTGTTCCCCGGCCTGCCCCTGGACCGGGTGGGCGCCTGGGTCCGGCCGGCGGTCCGGGTGTTCAAGGCCCTGCCTCTGCCCAGCGCCGCCAGGAGGTTCGGCCCGGTGCTCTATTTCCCGGAGGACCCGGGCCTGGCCCAGGTCCTGGGGGCCCTGGGCGAACCCCTGGCCACCGCGGACCTGGGCGAGCTGGACCGGCTCTGGGCGGCCACCGGCCTGCTCTCGCCGTTCTTCGCCCTGCTGCAGGCCGGCCAGGACTGGTGCGTGGGCGGCGGCGCCCGGCCGGGGTTCGCCGGCGCCTACCTGGCGGCCATGGTCGCCGCCATGGCCCGCATGGCGGAGGGCGGGGCGGCCTTCGGAGACCTGGCGGCGGAGGCCGCCACCCCGGGCGGGCTGAACGAGATGAGCCTGGGCCGGATGCGGGACAGCGCCCTGGTGCCGGGGCTGGAAGCGGCCCTGGAGGCGGTCATGGACCGCCTGCGGGCTTTGCAGAAGTAGGTTTCAGGGCATCAGCATGCCGCCGTTCACCGACAGCACCTGCCCGGTCAGGTAGCCGGCCTCCTCCGAGGCCAGGAACACCACCGCGTTGGCCACGTCCAGGGGGGTGCCCATGCGGCCCAGGGGGATCTGGCGGGTGAACTCGGCCTTCACCTCGTCGCTGAGCACATCGGTCATGGCGGTGGCGATGTAGCCGGGCGCCACGGCGTTGCAGGTGACGTTGCGGCTGGCCAGCTCCCGGGCGATGGTCTTGGTGAGGCCGATCAGCCCGGCCTTGGAGGCCACGTAGTTGCTCTGGCCGGCGTTGCCCATCTGGCCCACCACCGAGGCGATGTTGACGATCCGCCCCCAGCGCTGCTTCATCATGGGCCGGGCGGCGGCCTGGGTGGCCAGCCAGGCGCCCTTGAGGTTGATGTCCAGCACCAGCTGGAACTCTTCCTCCTTCATCTGGATCATGAGCCGGTCCTTGGTGATGCCGGCGTTGTTCACCAGGATGTGCAGGGCGCCGAAGCGTTCCGGCACCGTGTTCACCGCGGCGCGGACGCTGTCCCCGTCGCGCATGTCCAGCAGGACGTACTCGGCCTTGCCTCCGTCCGCCTGGATGCCGGCCACCACCTTCTGCAGGTCGCCCTCGGTGGAGGGCAGGGAGGCGCACACGGCCAGGGCGCCCTGTTTGGCCAGCTGGCGGGCGATCACTTCGCCGATGCCCTGGCTGGCACCGGTGATGAGGGCGATCTTGCCTTCGAGTGAGAACATGCGGTCTCCGAACAAAGATAGGTCTGAGAGTCTACCAGGGGTGGGATGATGGCTCCATCCGGAGGTCCTATGCGCTGGTTCTGTCTAGGCTTGGCCCTTTCCGTCGCGGCCCTGCTGCCGGCCCAGGAGCGGCCCCCGTCCCTGGTGCGGGACCTGGCGGCGAAGGTGGAGTCGGCGCGCCTGAGCCGCACCGTGGACCGCCTGGCCTCCTTCGGCACCCGCCACACCCTCTCGGACCCGGCGGCGGAGAACCGGGGCATCGGCGCCGCCCGCCGCTGGCTGGCCGGGGAGTTCCAGGTCCTCACCCGCGCCCCCGGCTCCCGCCTGGAACCCTTCGACGACGCCTTCCAGGCCGGCCCCGGGCCGAACCTGCCCCGGGCGGTGGAGCTGGTGAACCTGGGGGTGGTGCTCCCGGGCACCGACCCGGCCCGGAACAAGCAGGCGCTGGTGGTGGCGGCCCACTACGACAGCCGCGCCGCCGACGTGCTGGACGGCCGCTCCGACGCTCCCGGGGCCGTGGACAACGCCAGCGGCGTGGCCCTGGTGCTGGAGATGGCCACCGTGCTGGCGGCGGAAAAGCCGGCGGTGGCCATCTATTTCGTGGCCACCGCCGGGGGCGAGCAGGGCAATCTGGGCAGCGTCCGGCTGGCCCAGAAGTTCAAGGAGGCCGGCATCGACGTGCTGGCCATGGTGGCCGCCGAGAGCGTGGGCAATGCCCCCGGCTCCGGCGCCGTCAAGGGCGACACCGCCGTGCGCCTGTTCTCGGGCGAGCCGGCGCGGGTGGAGAGCGAGGGGGAACGCCGGCTGCGGGACCTGCTGGGGGACCAGGACGACGGCCCCAGCCGGTCCCTGGCCCGCTACGTCAAGCACGTGGGCGAGTTCTACGTGGAGGATTTCGAGGCCCTGGTGATGCTGCGCCGGAACCGCCTGGGCTTCAGCGGCGAGCAGGACCCGTTCCTGCGGGAGGGCTACCCCGCCGTGCAGGTGACCGAACTGGTGGACAACTACGACCACCTGCGCCAGAACGTGGTGTCCCAGGGCAGCCGCCGCACCGGGGACACCCCGGCCTCCTTCAACTCCGGCTACTGCGCCCGGGTCACCCGAATGCTGGTCGCCACCTTCCGGCACCTGTCCTACGCGCCCCCTGCGCCCCAGAACGTGGGCCTGGGCGGGTGCGGCGGGCCCGACGCCAAGCTGTTCTGGTTCCTTCCCGAGGACCCCCGCACCGCCGGCGTCGTCATCTACCGCCGGCGCGGGGATTCGGTCCAGTGGGCCCAGACCCGCACCTTCGCCAAGTGCGACGGCCAGGTCATCCCGGACGTGGGCACCGACACGGACCTCTTCGCGGTGGCCGCCGTGGACGCCCAGGGGGACGAGTCCCTGGCGGTGTCGCCCCGCAGCGTGGTGTTCTGAATTTTCAGGGCAGCCGGCGCAGCCACTGGGAGACCGGCCCCAGGTCCGCCAGGGGCACGTCGTCCCCGTAGCGCGCCAGGGCCGAGCCGCCGTCCAGTTCCTGCCGGGGCCGGTCCTCGCGCTTGAACAGGTGGTTGGCGCCGGGGATTTCCAGCACCGTGCCGCGGAAGGATGGGGGGACGGCGGCCGGCTTCCAGGCGTTCACGTCCCGGTCCCCCCACACCAGGGCCACCGGGCCGGGGGCCCGGGACGCCAGGGCCCAGGGGTCCAGGTCCAGGGTGGCGCGCACGAAGTCCAGGGTTTCCGGGGCCATGAGGCTGCTGCCCAGGCGCGCCAGGGCCGGGTAGACCTCCGGGCCGGGGGCGGGGCAGGGCCGCCGGTTCCGGATGGCCTGGAACACCGCCTCCAGGAAATCCATGTTGGGGGCCGCGGTGGCCGGCGGGAGCTGGGTCTGGATCTGGGCGGCCAGGCTGTGGGCCATGGACTGGGGGGGCATGGCCAGCAGCAGCAGGGCGTCCACCTTCGAGGCCTCCAGCAGGGCCAGCAGCGCCCCTTCCCCGTGGCCCACCAGGAGCAGCTTCCGGCCCTTGGCCTCGGGCAGGTCCCGGGCCGCCGCCAGGGCGGCGCCCACGTCCCCCGCCTGGGCGTCCAGGGAGGTGTCCAGGCTGGAGTCCCGGCTGCCGAACAGGCGCTTGTCGAAACGCAGGGAGCCCACGCCCTGGTCCGCCAGCCACTGGGCCAGGGTGCGCCCCGGGTGGCTCCCGGGCAGGGCCGGGTGCACCCAGTCCCGGTCCAGGGGGCCCGAATCCGCCACCAGCACCGCGAACCAGGGCAGCCCCTGGGCGCTCAGCACGGTGCCCTTCAGGGGCAGCTGGTTGAACCCCGGGAAGGCCACCTCCCGGGCCTGGGGCGCGGTCTGGACCTGGGCGGGGGGGGCGGGCGGGAGCATGGCACCTCGGTGGCGGGGGGGCGCCGGAGCGCCGCCGCAATTATCGCCTGGAACGCGGCCGGCTCGTGGATAATGGCCGGGCACGGGAGGTGGACCCATGGCCCGCACCGATCCCCATTCCTACTTCGACGACTCCCAGCCCCAGGCCACCCGGTGGTTCCTGCGCCTGCTGGTGGACTTCGACAGCCGGATCCTGGGGGGCGAGGCGACGCTGATGTTCCCCCACCCCGCCGGCGGCACCCTGGACCTGGACACCAAGGGGCTGGCCCTCCACCGGGCCTGGAACCCGTTGACCGGCCAGGACGTGCCGTACCTGCTGGGGCCGGAGGAGCCGGTCCTGGGCCGGAGGCTGCGCCTGGACCTGCCCCCGGACACCCACGCGGTGACCCTCGCCTACGAGACCTCCCCTGACGCCCTGGGCCTGCAGTGGCTGGAACCGGCCCAGACCGAGGACGGGCGCCACCCGTTCCTGTTCAGCCAGTGCCAGGCCATCCACGCCCGCACCCTGGTGCCTTGCCAGGACAGCGCCGCCGCCCGGGTCACCTACGACGCGGAGGTGGTGGTGCCCGACGGCCTGCGCGCGGTCATGTCCGCCGGGCCCCTGGGGGACGAACCGGGGGAGATCCCGGGCACCCGGGTGTTCCATTTCCGCATGCCCCAGCCCATCCCTTCCTACCTGCTGGCCCTGGCGGTGGGGGAACTGGCCGGCCGGGACCTGAGCCCGCGCTCCCGGGTGTGGGCCGAGCCCGCCGCCCTGGACCGGGCCGCCTGGGAATTCGCCGGGGTGGAGGAGCTCATCACCACCGCCGAGGGCCTGTTCGGGCCGTACGAGTGGGACCGCTTCGACCTGCTGGTGCTGCCCCCGTCGTTCCCGTACGGAGGCATGGAGAACCCGCGCATGACCTTCCTCACCCCCACCCTGCTGGCGGGGGACCGCTCCCTGGTGGACGTGGTGGCCCACGAGCTGGCCCACTCCTGGACCGGCAACCTGGTGACCAACGCCACCGCCGAGCACTTCTGGCTCAACGAGGGGTTCACGGTCTGGGCCGAGCGCAAGATCCTGCGGGCCCTGCGGGGCGAGGAGGCCTGCGCCCTGGCCTGGGCCATCGGCGAAAAGGCCCTGGAGGAATCCCTGGAGCGGTTCCGGGACCGCCCCGAACTCACCCTGCTGCGCACCCACCTGGACGGGGTGGACCCGGACGACGCCTTCTCCAGCATCCCGTACGAGAAGGGCGCCCGGCTGGTGGCCGCCCTGGAGCAGGCGGCGGGCAGGGAGGTGTTCGGGGCCTTCCTGCGGGCCTACATGCAGCGCTTCCGGTTCACCTCCATCACCACCGAGCGGTTCTGCGCCTTCGTGGAAGAGCAGCTGCCCGGGGTGCTGGGGCGGGTGGACGCGGACGTGTGGCTGAACCAGCCCGGGATGCCCGCGACGGCGCCGGTGTTCCGCTCCGCCAGGCTGGACGACCTCACCGCCCTGGCCCGGTTATGGGACCAGGGCGCCCGGCCCACCGAGGCCCAGATGGCGGCCTGGGGCCCCGACGAGCTGCTGGTCTACCTCCAGCACCTGCCCCGGGACCTGGGGGCCGGGGGCTGCGCCTGGCTGGAGGAGAACCTGGACCTCACCGGCCGGGGCAACTACGAAGTCCTGGTGGAGTGGCTGACCCTGGCCGCCCTTTCAGGCTTCCGTCCCGCCTTCGGGCGCATCCGGGAGGTGCTCACCCGGGTGGGGCGGATGAAGTACCTGCGGCCCCTGTACGGCGCCCTGGCCCAGAACCCCGCCACCCGCGCCCTGGCCCGGGAGATCTTCGCCCACGCGGAGCCGGGCTACCACGGGCTGTCCCGGCGGGTGGTGCGGGAGATCCTGGACAAGTACCCGGATTGAGCCTACGTGCAGGCCGTCACCGCCTGGACCAACTCCCCCACCACCTCCGGGGCGCCCGCCACCACGTTCCCCGACTCGAACCAGCCGGCGCCCCCCTGCCAGTCGGTGACCACCCCCCCGGCCTCCTGCACCAGCAGGGTGCCCGCGGCCAGGTCCCAGGGCTTCAGGCCCAGCTCGAAGAAGCCGTCGTAGATGCCGCAGGCCGCCTGGGCCAGGTCCAGGGCGGCGGAGCCGGCCCGGCGGATGCCCAGGGCCCGGGGGTGCACAGCGCAGAGCGCCCGGTTGTAGGCGGGGAAGCGCTCCCCCAGCTGCCAGGCGAAGCCGGTGGCCAGGAACGCCCCGTCCAGCCCAGGATGGCCGGATACCCGCATGGGCCGCCCGTTCCAGTGGGCGCCCCGGCCCCGGGCGGCGACGTACAGGTCCTGGCGCAGGGGATCGTAGATGCATCCGGCCAGGGCGCCCTGGCGGTCCCAGAGGGCCACCGACACGCACCAGTGGGGGAAGCCCTGGACGAAATTCAGGGTGCCGTCCAGGGGGTCGACGATCCACCGGGGCCCGTCCCCGGTCCCGGCGGCCCCGGACTCTTCCCCCAGGAACCGGTACCCGGGAAACCGCCTTTCCAGCAGGGCCTTGATGACCGCCTCGCTGTCCCGGTCCGCGGCGCTCACCAGGTCGTGCTTGGTCTTCTCCCGCACCTGGGTGGGGTCCAGCTGCCGGAACCAGCCCAGGAGCACGTCCCCTCCGGCCCGGGCGGCGGCGATGCAGGCCTCTTGGTGCTGCTGTTCCATGACTTGCCCTCCCCGGTCCATTCTCTCCCGGGGCGGCGGGTGGATGACACATTGAGTTTGAAGAAACCCGACACTTTCAGTAAACTATTTAAGAAGAGGAGCCGGTCATGCCCAAGGTCGTGAACATCGAACCCACCCCCAACCCGGATGCCCTCAAATTCATCGTCCAGCGCCCCGTCCTGCGCTCGGGCACCCGCTCCTTCCGGGACTTCGGCGCCGCGGTGGGCGACCCCCTGGCGTCCCGGATCTTCGCCCTGGGACCGGTCACGTCCGTGTTCTACATGGACCGGTTCGTCACCGTGAACAAGGAACCCGCCGCCGAGTGGACCGGGCTCATCGATCCCATCTGCGAAGCCATCGAAGACCTGCAGTCGGACGCCGTGGACGGGGTGCCCCTGCCCGGGGCCCAGGACCTGAACGAGGATGCCAAATTGCAGAAGATCAACGCCCTGCTGGAGGAGCGGATCCGCCCGGGGCTGGCCGGAGACGGCGGCGGCCTGGAAATCATCTCCTTCGAGGACAACACTTTGCAGATCAGCTACCACGGCGCCTGCGGCTCCTGCCCCAGTGCCGCCTCGGGCACGCTCCGCTACATCGAAGGCATGCTCCAGGACGAGGTGGATCCCGGGATCCGGGTCATCAGTTACTAATTAGTTCATTCAATTGGGCTAGCGTGACGGGCCGGAACCGCCATCATGTATCAAGCCAGCACCGAGGCGAGCCAGGAGTCCATCGTGGGGTCCACCAACATCCACCCTGTCGTGGCGGGCAGCGTCCCCGCCGTCCGGAAGCAGATGCACCACCTCCACGCCCTGGGCGCCCTGGGGGCCGCCCCCTGCCAGGAGGCCGAGGAGGTCTTCACCCGGGGGCTGGACCTGCTGGTCCGCCAGCTGAAGGTGGACCGGGCCTGCCTCACGGCCCACAGCTCCCTGGGGCTTGAGCACCTGTGGTGGGCCGTCGGAGAGGGCGACGTGCTGGGGAAGCGGCCCGGCGCCCTGGACCCCAACCTGTGCTTCTGCCCCCAGGTGCTCGTCCCCCCCGGCGCCCCCCTGGTCATCTCCGACGCCGCCCGGGATCCCCGCTGGCGCCTGCATCCCGCCTGGCAGTCCCTGGGCATCCGGTCCTACCTGGGGGTGCCCCTGCGGCGTTCCGGCCGGGCGGTGGGGGTGCTGTCGGTGCAGCACCGGTCGGCCCGGGCCTGGAAGCCCTCGCACCTGGACCTGGTGCTGGTCCTGGGCCAGCTGCTGGGCTCGGCCCTGGAGACGGAGACGCTCAAGGCCGAGCTGACCCGGACCCAGGCCTGCCTGGACCTCACCGCCGCGGTGGTGGAGGACCAGGCTCTGGAGGACCCCGTCACCCGGCTGGCGACCCGGCGCTACCTGGAGATCTGGTCCCAGTCCCATCTGGTGCAGGCCCGCCGCCGGCAGGAGGTCATCGCCCTGGTGGCGTGGTCCCTGTCCGAGGTGCCGGGTCGGAACGCCGGGCTGCAGCAGCTGAGCCGCTCCCTGCGCGGGGTGGACCTGCTGGTGGACCTGGGGGGCGACCGGTTCCTGATGGTGCTTCCCCGCACCTCCCGGGAGGGGGTGGAGGTGGCCCTGGCCCGGGTCCGGGCCATCCTGGGCCAGGTGGCCGTGGGCGCCACCATGTGGAATCCCCTGCTGGACCCGGACCGCAGTTCGCCAACCCTGCAGCCGGCCATCCGGCGGGCCCAGTTCGCCCTGGCGGAAGCGGTGGAACGGGGCCTGCGGGGGGAAGACTATGGATGGGTGGCCTGGTCCATACTGGAGGCGGACCGGGCCAGCTTCCTGGAGGAGGCGGGCGAATGGTGAAGAGCAGGATGGAAACGGCCATGAACGAGGCGACGGGCAACGGCACCTTCTCGCGCCTGGCCTTGGTGGCCCCGGTGGCCGGGCCCGGCGCCGGCGCCCCGGATCCGGAGACGCTCAAGGCGTGGTACCGCATCATGCACATGGGGCGGGTCCTGGACGAAAAGGCGCCCAACTACCTCAAGCAGGCCATCGGCTGGTCCTACCACGCCCCCTGCGCCGGGCACGACGGCATCCAGCTGGCCCTGGGGCTCAGCTTCCGGCCACGGATGGACTACCTCTTCCCGTACTACCGGGACCTCCTCACCTGCCTGGCCGCGGGCCTGACGCCCCTGGAGATCATCCTCAACGGCATCTCCAAGGACACGGACGTGGCCGGCGGCGGCCGGCACATGTCCAACCATTTCGCCAAGCCCGAGGTGGGCATCCAGAACGTCTCCAGCTGCACCGGCAACCACGCCCAGCACGCGGTGGGCCTGGCCCGGGCGGTGAAGACCTACGGCTCCGGGGCGGTGGTCTTCTGCAGCCAGGGGGAGAGCAGCGTCTCGGAAGGCTACGTGTACGAGGCCGTCAACGGCGCCACCCGGGAGCAGCTGCCGGTGGTGTTCGTGATCCAGGACAACGGCTACGGCATCGCCGTGCCCAAGTCGGACCAGACGGCCAACGAGGACATCTGCGACAACTTCACCGGCTTCCTGCAACCTGAAGATCGTCAAGTGCGACGGCAAGGACCCGGTGGACGCCATGCGCGCCATGGCCGAGGCCCTGGCCTTCGTGCGCACCGGGGCCGGACCGGCCATGGTCTATGCCCACTGCGTGCGCATCGGCAGCCACTCCAACAGCGACAAGCACGAGCTCTACCGGTCCCCCGAGGAACTGGCCGCCGCCCGGGCCCAGGACCCCATGCCGCGCTTCCGCCGGCACTGCCTGGACCACGGCGTCACCGAGGAGGAGCTGGCGGCCATCGAGCAGCGCAACCAGGAGGAGTACAACGCCGCCTCGGACGCCGCCATCAAGGCCCCCAACCCGGATCCGGCCAGCGTCACCCGGTTCGTGGTGCCCGAGCCCTGGGTTTCGGAGCGGTATCCCCAGGGCCTGCCCGCCGGCTCCGGCACCCCGGTGAGCATGCTCACACGCCATCAACCAGACCCTCAAGGAGGAGTTCCGGCGCAACCCGGACACCTACATCTGGGGCCAGGACGTCGCGAACAGGGACAAGGGCGGGATCTTCAACATCACCAAGGGCATGCAGCAGGAGTTCGGGCGCAAGCGGGTGTTCAACGGCCCCATCGCGGAGGACTTCATCACCGGCACCGCCGACGGCTTCTCCCGCTTCGACCCGAAGATCCGGGTGGTGGTGGAGGGGGCCGAGTTCGCCGACTACTTCTGGCCGGCCGCCGAGCAGCTCATCGAGCTTTCCCACGAATACTGGCGCACCCGCGGCACAGTACTCGCCCAACGTCACCATCCGCCTGGCCAGCGGCGGCTACATCGGCGGCGGGCTGTACCACAGCCAGAACATCGAGGGCTTCCTCACCAGCATCCCGGGGCTCCGGGTGGTGGTGCCGGCCTTCGCCGACGACGCGGCGGGACTCCTGCGCACCTGCATCCGGTCCCAGGGGCGTGAGCCTGTTCCTGGAGCCCAAGTTCCTGTACAACTCCGCCCAGGCCAAGGCCTACGTTCCGCCGGAATTCGCCGTGCCGTTCGGCAGGGCGCGGGTGCGGCGGGCAGGGGAGCGACCTGACGCGTGCTGGCCTACGGCACCCCGGTGCACTTCGCCCTGGAGGCGGCCCTCAAGCTGGAGGCGGAGGGCATCCAGGTGGAGGTGGTGGACCTGCGCAGCCTGAGCCCCCTGGACCTGGACACCCTGACCGCCAGCGTGCGCAAGACCCACCGGGCCATCGTGGTGCACGAGGACAAGGTGTTCGGCGGCTTCGGCGGCGAAGTGGCGGCCCAGATCGGGCAGGAGTGCTTCCCCTGGCTGGACGCCCCGGTGGCCCGGGTGGGTTCCACCTTCACCCCGGTGGGCTTCAGCCGCATCCTGGAGCGCGCCATCCTGCCCAACACCGAGAAGGTCCTGGAGGGAATGCGCAAAGTCCTGGCGTTCTGAACCTCCGGCCTTGCTGCATGGGGGGTGCGGGTCCCTGGCGGCGGCAGGCCCGTCGTCCGGGTTCCCGAGTCTCGCGCCGCCCCACCATCGCTCGGCTTCGTCAGACCGCGCGCGGCGCGATCTGACGAAGCGCTCGCTGGTTCGTCGGAGCCGACCAGAGAACCAAGGTATCGGTGCCTTCGGGGCGGACTGCGGGAATCGCTTCCGCAACCTTCACAGGTCCTTCCATGTCATCCAGGCCAAGCGGATTCGCCAAGCCCAGTCAGCCAGCAGGACGCCTGCAAACCTGCCCGCAAGTCACCGGCCCCAAGGTCCGATGCGGCTCGACGGCCGGTGGTCGCGATTCGGAGTGCGTGCACTCCGATTCACGACCACCACCGGTGGGGCGGCGCGAACCCGCGGAACCCGTGTGGCGGGCCCGCCGCCGACCGGGACACGGGCGCCAACGCCGGCGGTCAGTACAGGCCTACCTTGGTTTCGGTGAGGCTGATGAAGATGTTCTTCTTCTGGGTCAGGTGCTCGAGGATCATCTTGTGGGTCTCCCGGCCGATGCCGGACTTCTTGTAGCCGCCGAACGGTGCGTGGGCGGGCAGGTTGTTGTAGTTGTTCACCCACATGCGCCCGGTCTGCACGGCGCCGGCCACCCGCAGGGCGCGGTTGATGTCCCGGGTCCACACGGCGCCGCCCAGGCCGTACTCGCTGTCGTTGGCCATGGCGACCACGTCCGCTTCGGTGCGGAACTTGATGAAGCAGGCCACCGGCCCGAAGATCTCCTCCTGGGCCACCCGCATGCGGTTGTTCACGTCCGCCAGGATGGTGGGCTGCATGAAGAAGCCCTTGTCCAGGCCGCCCTCGGTGAGGCGCCGGCCGCCGCAGGCCAGCTTCGCGCCCTCGCCCCGGCCGGTCTCCACGTAGCCCAGGATCTTCTGCAGCTGCTCACTGTTGACGATGGCGCCCATCTGGGTGTCGGGCAGCCAGGGCAGCCCCACCTTGACCTTGTTGAAGGCCGCCACGCACTCGGCCAGGAACTTGTCGTAGATGTCCTCGTGCACGAACACCCGGGAACCGGCGCAGCACACCTGCCCCTGGTTGAACAGGATGCCGATCTGGACTCCTTCGATGGCCTTCTCCCAGGGCGCGTCCGGGAAGAAGATGTTGGCGGACTTGCCGCCCAGCTCCAGAGTGGCCGGGATGAGCTTCTTGGCCGCGGCGTCGGCGATGGTGTAGCCCACCTCGGTGGAGCCGGTGAAGCCCAGCTTGCAGAATCCGGGGTGCTCCAGGATGCAGTTGCCGGACACGGAGCCGCGCCCGGTGACCACGTTCACCACCCCCGGAGGCAGCACCTGGTTCAGCAGCTTGGCCAGTTCCAGCAGGCTCAGGGAGGTGGTGGAGGAGGGCTTGATGACCACCGTGTCCCCGGCCGCCAGCGCCGGGGCGATCTTCCAGGCGCCCATGAGCAGCGGGAAGTTCCAGGGGATGATCTGCCCCACCACGCCGATGGGCTCGCGCAGGATCAGGCTCATGGTGTTGGCGTCGATCATCACCGCCTCGCCTTCCTCGGTGCGCACCGCCGCGGCGAAATAGCGGAAGTGGTCGGAGCTGAGCGGCACGTCGATGCCCTGGGTCTCCCGGATGGGCTTGCCGTTGTCCAGGGTCTCGATCATGGCCAGCCGCTCGGCGTTGGCGTCGATCAGGTCGGCGACCTTGAGCAGCAGGCGGGCGCGCTCCTGGGGGCTCACCTGCTTCCAGGCGGGGAAGGCCTTCCAGGCGGCGGCCACGGCCTGGTCCACGTCCTCCTTGCCGGCGTCGGCACAGGTGGCCAGGACTTCGCCGTTGGAGGGGTTGACGGCCTTGAAGGTCTTGCCGTCCTTGGGCTCGACCCACTGACCGTCGATGAATAATTTGTATTTCTCGTCCGGCTTGACCATGATGGTCTCCTTTTTGAAGCAAGGGATAGACAAGCGGAAGCCCAAGCTGGGACAAGGCTTCCGGCGTGTGGAGAGGTGGCCTGAACCTACTCAAGGGCCATGCCAGAACCGTTTCCCGCTATATTTGTATGGGAATGTTGGGTCAGGCCAGCGACCGGCTGGGAGACTTGTTCCAGGGATGTAACGGGAGTGTGCAGTATCTGTAGCGAATCCCACGACAATCCAAGGACAGAACCGCCCCTGGGGGGCCGGTTCCTGGCGGCCTGGACCCGCTTCATCGCCGGCGGGGGCCTGGAGCCGGGAGAGGTCCGGCCGGATGTGGCCCAGGCCTGGGAACGCTGCCGGGCCGGGAGGGTGGATCCGTACCAGGGCCGCTCCACCCGCCTCCTGGCCGGGCCGAAGCTGGAGCAGCTGCTGGAGCGGCACAAGAACCTCATCGCGGTGGCCCGGCCCTTCATGGGCAACCTGTACCAGTTCGTGGCCGGGTCCAGTTTCGTGGTGCTGCTTTGCGACGAGCGCGGCCGGATCCTGGAGACCGTGGGTGACCCGGACGTGATCCGCAGTTCCCCGGACCTGAACTTCGACCGGGGCGCCCTGTGGACCGAGGGGGAGATCGGCAACAACGGCGTCGGCACGGCCCTGGCGCTCCAGCGCCCGTTCCAGGTTTCCGGGGCGGAGCACTACTGCCTGAAGCACCATCCCTGGACCTGTTCCGGGGCCCCCATCCGCGACGACGAAGACCGGATCATCGGGATCCTGGAGATGTCCGGGCCGGTGGCGGCCACCCACCAGCACACCCTGGGCATGGTGGTGGCGGCGGCGGAGGCCATCCGCCAGCAGCTGGGGGTCCAGCTGCGCAACCGGGAGCTGACCCTGCTCAACGGGCACTTGAGCAACCTGTTCCTGAGCGTCTCCGACGGGGTGGTGGTGGTGGACGCCCAGGGGGCCATCCAGCAGGTGAACCCGGTGGCCGAGACCATCTTCAAGACCCGGAGCGAAGCCCTGGTGGGGACCCCGTTCATCGGCCACGTGGACCGGCCGGATCCGGTGCGGGCCCTGGTGTCTGAGGGGCGCCCGTTCGCCGATCTGGAACTGAACCTGGACACCCGTCCGGAGCCGGTGGCCTGCCTGGTCTCCGGGAAGCCCATCCGGGACGACCAGGGCCGGCTCACCAGCGCCGTGATGTTCCTGAACCCCATCCACCGGATCAACAAGCTCATCAACCGCTTCAGCGGCGCCCACGCGGCCTTCACCTTCGACGACATCCTGGGGGAGGGGCCGGCCTTGAAGCAGGCGGTGGGGCAGGCCATCCAGGCGGCTGGCGGAGACAGCAACGTCCTGCTCCAGGGGGAGAGCGGCACCGGCAAGGAGATGTTCGCCCAGGCCATCCACAACCGCAGCGCACGCCGGCACGGGCCGTTCATCGCCGTCAACTGCGGCGCCATCCCCCGGGAGCTGATCGGCAGCGAGCTGTTCGGGTACGTGGAAGGCGCCTTCACGGGCGCCCTCCGGCGGGGCCGGCCCGGCAAGTTCGAGCTGGCCGCCGGCGGCACCCTGTTCCTGGACGAGATCGGCGACATGCCCCTGGACCAGCAGGTCTCGCTGCTGCGGGTGCTCCAGGACCGGACCATCACCCGCATCGGCGGCGACAAGGCCCTGCTGGTGGACGTGCGCATCATCTGCGCCACCAACAAGGACCTGCTCCAGGAGATCGCCCGGGGCAACTTCCGCCAGGATCTGTACTACCGCCTGAACGTCATCTCCATCGTGCTGCCGCCCCTGCGCCGCCAGCGGGAGGACATCCCCCTGCTGTTCCATACTTTCCACCGGCGGATCGGCCGGAAGCTGGGGCTGGAGCCGGCCGATCCGCCCACGGAGGTGATCGCCCGGCTGCAGGCCTACGACTGGCCCGGCAACCTGCGGGAGTTCCAGAACGTCCTGGAACGCATGGTCAACGCCTGCGGGCGGCGCCCCATCACCCTGGACGACCTGCCGGACGAGATCCTGGGGGGTCCGGCCTCCCGGAATACGGACCCCCGGGTTCCGGACCTCCGCCGCGCCCGGGAGGCCGAACCCCTTTCCCTGCGGGAGCACCGGGCCGGCATCAAGGCCTCCCTGGCGGCCCAGGAGCGCCAGGTCATCCTCGACCGCATCGCCCAGCACGGCGGCAACGTGAGCCTGGCTGCCCGTTCTCTGGGCTACTCCCGCACGTCCCTGTACCGCAAGCTGGCCCGGAACTGAGGCCAGTGCCTGGACAGGTTTCCCCGTGCGCCAGCGGCGTCAGGCGACCATTCCCGCCGCGGCGGCGGCGGCCGCCAGCTCCTCGGCGATGGCCTCGGGGGTGCGCTCCAGGAATTCGTTCCGCTGCATGAGACGCACCAGCTGGCCGTCCCGGAAGATGGCCACCTGGGGGGAACTGGGGGCAGCGCCCTCGAAGTACTGCCGGGCCCGCTGGGTGGCCTCGGTCTCCATGCCGGCGAACACCGTCACCAGGTGGTCGAAGCGCAGTCCCCGGCGGCGCAGCGCCTGGATCACGCCCGGGCGGGCCCCGGCGGCGGCGCAGCCGCAGACCGAGTTCACCACCAGCAGGGTGGTGCCCGGCCGCGCCAGGGCCCGGTCCACCTCCCCGGAGGTCATGAGCTGGGTGAAGCCTGCCTGCACCAGTTCCTCGCGCATGGGGGCCACTTGCTGTTCGGGATAGTTGGCCATGGGGTCTCCCTCGAGAACGATAGTTTACCGCATAAGTCATGATTGACCACCCCCGGTTCCCGGGCGCGGTTATGCGATCATGGGGGCCTTGGGAGCACTTGATGAAGGATTTTCTCCGTTCCATGCTGGCTTCGCTGGCGGCCCTGGTGCTGTTCGCGGGCGGCATCCTGGTCTGCCTGGCGGCCGTCACCTTCGTCGTGAGCACCGGCAACCCGGCCGTCACCCCCCGCAGTGTGCTCATTCTCAACCTTTCCACCAGCTTCCCCGATTCGGTGCAGGATCCCAACCCCGCCGGGCTGATCCAGCGGGCGGTGGGGGGCAGCGAGGTGCCGGCACTGCCCCTGGAGGGCGTGCTCCAGGCTCTGGACCGGGCGGCCCGCGACCATGCCATCAGCGCCCTCTACCTGACCGGCAACGTGCGCGCCCAGGGCTACGGCTCCGGGCCCGCGGCCCTGAAGGAGCTGCGGGAGGCCATCCTGCGCTTCAAGGCCGAGTCGGGCAAGCCGGTGATCGCCTACAACCACGTCTGGAACCGCCGGGAGTACTACCTGTGCGCCGGGGCCTCCAGGCTCTATGTGAACCCCTTCGGGGAAGTGGACGTCACCGGGCTGTCGGCGGAACCCATGTTCTTCGCCGGGGCCCTGCGCAAGTACGGAATCCAGGTGCAGGTGACCCGGGTGGGCCGCTACAAGAGCGCGGTGGAACCCTACCTCCTGGACCGCATGAGCGACGCCAACCGGGAACAGGTCAGCGCCCTGCTGGGGGACATCTGGGACGACTGGACCCGCGCCGTGGCCGACGACCGCAACCTGACGGCGGCCGACCTGCAGGGGCTGTCGGACCGCAAGGGCGTGCTGTCCGGGCCGGAGGCCCAGGCAGCGCATCTGGTGGACCGCACGGCCACCCCCGACCAGGTGCTGGATGAACTCAAGGCCCTGGCGGGACGCAAGGCCTCGGACCTGGAGTTCCCCCAGGTGGACCTGGAGACCTACATGCGCATGCCGGTCCGGGACCAGGGCCACAACCGCATCGCCGTGGTGTACGCCGAAGGGGAGATCGTGGACGGGCCCGGACGCCTGGGCCAGGTGGGGGGCGACCGGGTGAGCCGGGAACTGCGCAAGCTGCGCCTGGACCCCCAGGTCAAGGCCATCGTGCTGCGGGTCAACAGCCCCGGGGGGAGCGCCATGGCCTCGGACCTGATCCAGCGGGAGGTGATCCTGGCCCGCAAGGTGAAGCCTCTGGTGGTGTCCATGGGCTACCTGGCCGCCTCCGGGGGGTACTGGATCTCCACCTACGGCGACCGGATCTTCGCGGAGCCCAACAGCATCACCGGCTCCATCGGGGTGTTCGGGCTGCTGCCCAACGTCCGGAAGCTGGCCAACGACCACGGGATCACCTTCGACCGGGTGCAGACGTCCCGCCTGGCGGGCATGGACAGCATCGTCCGGCCCAAGACCCGGGAGGAACTGGACCGGGTCCAGGCGGAGGTGGACCGGACCTACGACCAGTTCGTGGACCGGGTCGCCGCCAGCCGGCATTTGACCCGGGCCCAGGTGGAGGCGGTGGCCCAGGGCCGGGTATGGTCGGGGCGCCAGGCCTTGAAGGCGGGGCTGGTGGATGAGCTGGGCGGCATCGAGTCCGCCATCCGCTACGCGGCGAAGCAGGCCAAGATCGAAGGGGACTACCACGTGGACAGCCCCGGGGAGCCCCGCAGCACCGTCGAGCGCCTGCTGCGCATGCTCGGCGACAGCGAGGAAAGGGCCTACAGCCAGGCCGGCACCGACCCTCTGGCCCAGCTGGGCGACCGCCTGGGCCAGGTGCTGGCCGCGGTCCAGACCCTCAACGACCCGCGGGGCGTCTACGCGCGCCTGCCGTTCGACCTGAACCTGCGCTGAGGCCGGGAGCCCGACCATGCTGGTGCGCCGGTTCGGCCCCGGGGACTTCACGGAGCGGCCGTGGAAGAACGGCCGCGGGACGACCGTCGAGCTGCAGATCGAGCCCTCCGGGGCGACCCTGGAGACGGGCTTCCTCTGGCGCCTGAGCATGGCCGCCGTGCCCGCTTCGGGGCCGTTCTCGCCGTTCCCGGGCATCGACCGCACCCTCCTGCTCCTGGCCGGCAACGGCATGGAGCTGGACCATGGCCCCCACGGCCGGGCGATGCTGGCAGGGCCCTTCCAGCCGGTGTCCTTCTCCGGGGATTGGCCCACCCACGGCCGGCTGCTGGACGGTCCCTGCCGGGACTTCAACGTCATGACCCGCCGGGACGCGATGCGCCACCGGGTGGACATCCTGCGCCCGGGGCCGGTCCCGGCGCCCCTGCGGCCGGCGGCGACGGTGCTGGTGTTCTGCGCCCAGGGCCGGGCCCGCCTGGGTCCGGAGTCGCTCGCGGAGGGCGAACTGCTGAGGCTCGACGGGGGTGGCGGCGGGGCCGCCCGTGCCTGGGGCGGTCCGGCCGTCCTGGTGGTGGTCAGCCTGGAAGCCTGCGGACCGGGGACTGGCGCATCTACATAAAATGCTCTAGTTTTTGCTTTTAGCTCTATCCCCTGGTTTGCCTGCAGATATGATTGACTTTTGATCGCATGGAGTCGGCCCCGCCTATGCCAAGCAGGATCCACCGTGCCCGGTGCCGGCTCGCCCCCAGGGCGGGCGGCGCAGCCGTGGCGCTGGCCGCCGGACCGGGCCCGAACGCGGAATTCGTCACCCAGGTGCTGGAAGCGCTACCCCTGGCGGTGTTCGCCAAGGATCCCAACGACCAGTTCCGGTATGTGGTATTCAACCGCATGGCCGAAAAAGTCTACGGCCTGAGCCGGGACCAGGTGCTGCACCGCACCGACGCGGAGATCTTCAACGACAGCCGGGGTGACCAGGTACTACCAGACCGACCTGGCGCTCATGGGGGGGAGGAGACCCTGGAGATGCCCGAGACCGCGGTCGGGGGCGCGTTCCTGCGCGTGCGCAAGACCCTGGTCCGGGATGCGGACGGCCAGCCCTGGCTGATCCTGGGGTTCACCGAAGACAGTTCCGGGCGCATGCGCATGGAGACCGAACTGAACCGCAGCCAGGAGAGCCTGGCCAAGGCCCAGGCCCTGGCCGGAATCGGCAACTGGGAGTGGCAGCGGGCCACGGACGAGGTGCTCTGGTCCGACCAGATGTTCCGGATCCTGGGGTGGGAGCCCAGGGCGGTGGTGCCTTCCCTGAGGCGGATCATGGAGCGCACCCACCCCGAGGACCGGCCGTTGTTCGGCCGCTCCCTGCGCCACCTGGTGGAAGGGCGGGACGTGCCGCCCCTGGATTTCCGGGTGGTCAGGCCGGACGGCTGCACCCGGTTCCTCCACGCCATCCTGGAAGGGGAGGGGTCCAGGAGCGGACGCCCCATGCGGGTGCGGGGCACCATCCAGGACATCACCGACCGGCGCAACGCCGAGGACGCCTTCCGCCAGGCCCAGAAGCTGGAGAGCCTGGGGGTCCTGGCCGGGGGCATCGCCCACGACTTCAACAACCTGCTGTCGGCCATCGGCGGCAACCTGGAACTGGCCCAGATGAACATGCGCCCCGACCCGGACGCGGCGCCGTTCCTCACCAAGATCGAGAAGATCCTCAAGCGCGCCTCGGACCTCACCCGGCAGATGCTGGCCTACTCCGGCAAGGGCCGCATGCTGGTGAAAAAGCTGAGCCTCAACCAGATCGCCGAGGAGATGGTCCACCTCCTGGACGTTTCCATCTCCAAGCGGGTGCAGCTGCACTACCAGTTCGAGCCGGAACTGCCCCCCATCGAGGCGGACCCCGCCCAGGTGCAGCAGGTGATCATGAACCTGGTCACCAACGCGTCCGAATCCATCGGCGACCAGGACGGGACGATCACCCTCACCACCGGCGCGGAACACCTCCAGGCCCCCCAGGAGCAGGTGGAGAGCCACGGCTGGACCCTGGAGCCGGGGCTGTTCGTGACCCTGGAGGTGGCCGACACCGGCTGCGGCATGAGCCCCGAGACCCGCCGGCGGCTGTTCGACCCGTTCTTCACCACCAAGTTCTCCGGCCGGGGCCTCGGCCTTTCCGCCATGCTGGGCATCCTCAAGGGCCACCGCGCCGGCATCCGGATCCGCAGCCGGGAGGGAGAGGGCTCCTCGTTCAAACTCTATTTCCCAGCCGGCGTCAAAGGCGCCTTGGCGCCCGAGCCGGCGCCGGCCATGAGCCGGACGGCGCCCCATACCGGCAGCATCCTGCTGGTGGACGACGAGCCGGACATCCTGGAAGCCACCACGGAACTGCTCGGCTTCATGGACTTCACTGTGGTCCAGGCGCGGGACGGGCGGGAGGCGGTGGACCTGTTCCGGAGCCACTCGGGAGCCTTCTCCCTGGTGCTCATGGACCTCACCATGCCCCGCATGGACGGGCGCGAGGCCGCCCACGCCCTGCGCGCCCTGGACCCGGGCCTGAAGATCATCCTGTGCAGCGGCTTCAACCAGACCGACGTGACCCAGGACTCCCCCTATCCGCCCCTGGCCGGCTTCCTGCAGAAGCCCTACACCTTCCAGACGCTGAAGGAAGCCATCGCCCAGGCCCTCAGCGAACCCCTGGGGTGAACCTGGCCGCACCCGGATCCCCTACTTCTTGGCCCCGATGCTGGTCATGGCGGTCTGTTCGTTGTTCTGGGCGTCCGTGACCCGCACCAGGACCCGGTTGCCTTTCACCCGGTCCTTGGGGACCAGGATGTTGAAGCTCTTCTCCCGGGCATCGAAGATGCCGTCCTCGGGGGCCACTTCCAGCCATTCGTCGCCGTCGGCGGAAAGGGCGGCCGCCTTCAGCACGGAAAGGTCGTCATGGGCCTGGAAGCGCACCCGCACCCCGTCCCCTTCGGGCATGGCAGTGAGGGCGGCGATGACCGGCGGAGTATGGTCGATGATGAACACCGGGGTGCGCCAGGTGGTGGTCAGGGCCTGGTTGAACGGCTCGCTGGGGGCGTCCGAGGCGGTCACTTCCAGGCGGTAGCGGCCGTCGGGGACCAGCAGGGTGTCGAAAGTGAAGAACCGCTCCGTCCAGGCGGCGTCCAGTTCCAGGGGCGCGCCGCTCTCGGGCAGCAGGCGGATCTGGAACTGGAGCTGGTCGCCGTTGGGGTCGGAGACCTTGAACTGGAACGCCTGGGCGCCCCGGCGGAAGCTGTGCTTCTCGGCCCCCGCGAAGCCCATGGCCGGGATCAGCTTCTGGATCTCCAGGGGCACCCGCTCGATGCCGATGTCGTCGGGAGGCGCGTTGCGGGTGATGACCAGGCCCGGGGGCATGATCTCCACGTCCTCCCACACCGGGGCCAGGTTGCGGTTGGCCCAGTGGATGCGCACGCTCTCCACCGTGGGCGTGGCGCCGCCCCGGCTGCTGGTGAGCTTCAGGCGGAACTGGGCGAACCGGGCCGGAGGCAGGACGGGCCGTTCGCCGCTGCGCAGGGGCGGGGTCCAGTTGGACCAGGTGCCGTCCGGGATTTCGGTGGCGCCGGTGCGGATCTGCAGGGTCACCCCGGTGCCGGTGGGGGTCTGGGCCTCCAGGTAGGCCCGGCCCCAGTCCGCCAGGGGCTTGGCGTGCAGGATGCGGCTGTCGATGGTGCCTTCGGTGGCCTGGGCCTCGTTGAGCAGGTGCAACTCGGCGGGATTGGAGGCCACCACCATGAGGTCCGAGCCCATGCGCAGGAAGGCGGTGGCCTGGGCGGTGCCCAGGTCCTCCAGGGCGCTGAAGGGGGTCTGGTTCCGGGCCGCATCCGCCAGGGGTATGGCGAACAGCCGGGAGCGGTTGCCGGTGCCCACCAGGATCTGGCCGTTCCAGAGGGTCAGGGCGAAGATCTGGCTCAAGGAGCTCTGCCACAGGGTGCGGGGCACCCGGTCCTGGTCCAGCTCCAGCACCGCCGAGCGGGTGCCGGTGCCCGGTTCCGCCAGGTAGCCTTCGCGCCGTTCCAGGTGGCCGGAACTGAACTTGGCGCCCAGGCCGGACGTGGCCCCGGCGTACACCCGGCCCTGGTCCACGGCCAGGGCGCGCACTTCCTCGAAGCCGGTGGCCAGCAGGGTCTCCAGGCGGTCGCCGGCGGCGGTGTAGTGCAGCACCAGGCCCCGGCCGTGGGAGCCCAGGTAGTAGCCGCCGTGGCCGTCGGGCGCCAGGCTGGTGAAGGCGGTCTCCTCGGGCAGGTCCGCCAGCTTGCGGCTGCCGCCGTCCCGGGCCCGGATCAGGATCGCCCCCTTCTCCCCGCCCCCGGCCACCACCACCTCGTTGCCGTCCACCGCCATGGCCCACACCAGCCGGGCGTCGATGTCCGCGAACGGCTTGGTCTCGCCGGACGGGGTCACCCGCAGCAGCTTGCCTTCGCCGCTGGGCGCCACCACCAGGTCCTGGCCCAGGCGGGCCATGGCGAAGACGATGCCCCCCTTCACCTGGGTCAAGGGCGTCATGGCGCCGCCGGTGAAATGGAACAGCTTGCCCTCGTTGCCGGCGCTCAGGTAGGCGCCTCCGCCGCCGTCCGCGACCGCCGCCCAGACCACCCCCTCGGGCAGCTGGGCCACCCGGCGCAGGTTCGGCCCGAGGCGCAGGCGGCCGTCGGCGTCGATGCGCACCCCCTTGAAGTCGGAGGTCAGCCAGTCGTTGAAGGAGACGAAGGCGGCCGAAGGCTGCTCGGCCCGCGCCAGGCTCGCCGCGGCCAGCAGCGCCGCACCCACGATTCTCAAGACGGTCTTCATCGGTCCGGATCCCTTTCCCAGCTATTCGATTTCCACGTCCAGGCTCACCAGGCCCCGCACTTCCCGTTCCAGGGGCAGGACCCCGCGGCTGATGACCTGGTGCTGCAGGCGGTTGCCGGTGGCGTCCCCGTCGCTGCCCAGGAGGCTGCTGACGGTGGGCGGCACGCCCTCGATGCGGCTGCCCCGCAGGCCCAGTCCCGGCACCGCCTGCACCAGCAGGCCGTAGACGTGGTTGTTCTTCATGGCGCCGTTGAGCAGGCGCACCACGTCCGCCAGGCTGTTCATCTCGATGGCGCGCTCGTCCGGATCGGCGTTGATGAGGCTGAAGCCGTCCCCCACCAGGAGGGTGGCGGGGCCCAGCTTGGCGCTGGGCGGGACGAACAGGTTGAAGGTGGTGGTCTCCCGCACCCCCTGGAGGTTCTGCAGGGTGACCAGCACCGGCAAGGCCTGGCCGCGCTTCACCCGGGCCTTGAGCAGTGCGGGCGCCGGCGATGGCGGTCAGGTCCAGGCGCTCCTCGGCCTTCACCGTGAGGGAGATGCCCTCGATGACCGGCCGCTCGAAGGGGTTGAGGGTGAGGATCTGCAGGATCGCGCCCAGGTACCCGGACAGCCGGGCGGGGCTCAGGTCCGCCACCATGTCCTCGATCTCCAGGGCCGGCTGCCCGGAGATCTTGATGTTGCCTTGCATGGACAGGCTCTGGAACCCCTGGGCGCGCACCTGGGTGGCCAGGGTCTGGGCCAGCACCGTGGCGGCCAGGGTGGGGGTGATGATCGGGTGGTCCATGAGCTCGAACTTGTAGTTCAGGATGCGCTTGCCGCTCAGGTTCAGGCCGATGCGCATGGGCACCATGTGCGCCTCGGCCCCCAGCAGCCCGGCCACCCCCGTGCTGCGGTCCAGGCGCACGGCGCCGATGGGGGCCACGGGCGCGGCCAGCTTGAAGGACGTCTGCTAGCTGGGCATGGAGGCGGCCACGGTGGCGGACCACAGGGGCAGGTCCACTTCCCCCAGGTTGAACAACGGGTGGCCGAACAGCAGGATGCGCTTGTGGTCCAGGTAGGTGATGGTGCCGGCCCCGGACATGACCAGGTCGCCTTGGACCATGTTGACGGCCACCATGCCCCCCGGCTCCAGGGGGCTGGCTTCGCCGTCCCCGGCGCCGCCGCCGGCCTGGGCGGCCATGAAGGACACCGGCAGGCCCTCCCAGAAACTCCGGGCCTCCGGCGCCAGGTCGGCCCCGACGATGGGCATGGGGATCATCTGGGCGCTCCCGCCGCCCAGGGACGGGGGCACCCCCAGCAGCTGGGCCACGGGCACCATGGTGCCGGTGAGGGCGCTCTTGAGCACCGAGGGGGGAGCCAACTTGGGCAGGATCAGGGGGGTGCGGCTGGAGGGCAGGTCCGGCAGGTCCCGCAGCTGGTCCAGCATCTCGCCGATGGGGGTGACCCCGGCGATGGGCTCCTTCTCGAACGGGAAGGCGATGGACAGGGCCCCGATGAGCTTGTCGCCGATGTAGCAGGGGGAGCCGCTCATGCCCTGCATCACCCCGGTCTCCGCCAGGGGGCCGCCGCCGGCCCGGATCATGATGAGGCTGCGCCCGGGCATGATGTCGCGCTGGACCCCCAGCACCTCGAAATTGAAGCGCTCGATCCGGCCGCCCTGGAACACGGTCCGCCCCTGGCCCTTCATGCCTGGATGGATCTCCTGCAGTCCCAGGGTCGCGGGGGCCTGGGCGCCCAGAAAGGCCGTGATGAGCAAGGGAAAGAGCAAGCGGAGACACTTGGGCATGCGGAAAGCCTAACAGGGGATGGGGCCGGCCAGGATGGCAGAGCTTCATGGTACCGGCAAGGGTTGCGGTTGCAAAAACTACAGACCAGGGACCGGGGCCGGGCGTTGAGCGGGATGGTGGCCCGGGATAAAGTTGGGTATGCGCATTCTCATCCTCGGCGACGTGGTGGGCGAGCCCGGGCGGAGGCTCCTGGAGGCCCACGTCCCGGCCCTGCGCCGGGAACTGGCCCTGGACTTCCTGGTGGTGAACGGGGAGAACGCCGCCCACGGCAACGGCATCACCGAGCGCATCGCCCGCGAGTGGTTCGAGGAGCTGGGGGTGGACGTGATCACCACCGGCAACCACGCCTTCGACGTCAAGGACATCGGCCCGTATTTCCAGAAGGAGCCGCGCCTGCTGCGCCCGGCCAACTACCCGCCCGGGACCCCGGGCAGCGGCCACGTGAAGCTGCACACCCCCCCCGGGCTGGAGGTGCTGGTCATCAACCTGATGGGGCGGGTGCACATGCCCACCTGCGACGACCCGTTCCGGTGCGTGGACGCGGTCCTGGCCCGGGAGCGGGCGGACCTGGTGCTGGTGGACATGCACGCGGAGGCCACCAGCGAGTCCCAGGCCATGGGCTGGTACCTGGACGGCCGGGTGGCGGCGGTGGTGGGCACCCACACCCACGTGCCGACCCTGGACGCCAAGGTCCTGCCCGGAGGCACCGCCTACGTGACCGACATCGGCATGGTGGGTCCCTACGAGAGCGTGATCGGCATGAAGAAGGAAGCCAGCCTCAGCCGCTTCCTCAAGGCCAGGGGCGAGCGGTTCGAGGTGGCCGAGGGGGACCTGCAGCTGCACGGGGTGCTGGTGCAAACGGAGGGGCGGAAAGCCGTGGCCATCCAGCGTATCCTGAAGACGCTCCCCTGACCTTCCGCCGGGACCGTTCCGGCACCGTGACCGCCCGTGGCGACGGGCGCCCTTCCGCGAGACCTTCCAGCCGTGCCCAAACCTCTCGGCCACTTCAAGATCCTGGATCTGTCCCGCATCCTGGCGGGACCGTTCGCCACCCAGCTGCTGGCGGATTTCGGCGCCGAGGTGCTGAAGATCGAACCGGTCTCCGGCGACCCCACCCGGGGCTGGGGGCCGCCCTTCGAAGGGGGCGACCAGGGGGAGAGCGCCTACTTCCGCTGCGCCAACCGGGGCAAGCAAAGCATCCGCATGGACCTGCGGGACGACGGGGACCGGGAGCACCTGGGCGAGCTCATGGCCAGCTCCGACGTGTTGGTTGAGAATTTCATGCCCGAGGCGGCGGAGGAGCTGGGGCTCGGCTGGGAGCGCATCCACCTGCTGCACCCCAAGCTGATCGTGGCCTCGGTGCGGGGCTTCGCCTCGGACGTCCCGGCCTGCCGGCGGCCCGGATACGATTTCATCATCCAGGCGGAAAGCGGCTGGATGTCCATCACCGGGGAGCCCGACGGCCGGCCCATGAAGGTGGGTGTGGCCCTGGCGGACGTGCTGGCGGCCCTGTACACCGCCAACGGCATCCAGGCCGCCCTGCTGCACCGGGAGCGCACCGGCGACGCCCTGCACATCGAAGTGCCGCTCATGGAGGCGGCCCTGGCGGGACTGGTGAACGTGGGCGCCGGCACCCTCATGACCGCCCGGGCGCCCAAGCGCCTGGGCAATGCCCATCCCCACATCGTCCCGTACCAGACCTTCGCCTGCAGCGACGGCGAGGCGGCCATCGGCGTGGGCAACGACCGCCAGTTCGAAGTGCTGGCCCTGTGGGCGGGCATCGACCTGGACGCCGAACCCGGCTGGCGCTCCAACCGGGGCCGGGTGCAGGACCGGGACCGCCTGCTGCCGGTCCTGGAGCGTCATTTCCGCGGCCGCACGGTGCCGGAGACCATCGCCTTCTGCGACGCCAACGCCATCCCCGCCAGCCAGGTGCGCACCGTGGACGAGGTGCTGTTCGGCCAGGCCGGGGAACTGCACCGGCTCATCCACACCCTGTACGACCCGTCGACCGGGACCATGATCCCGGTGCTGGCCTCCCCGGTGCTGTTCAACGACGAGCGCGCCTGCAGCCACCTGCCTCCGCCCCGGTGGCCCGAATGAGGCGGAGCGCCACCCGGGGCCTGGTCCCCCTGGGCGCCGCGGCGCGCCAGCCGGACCGCGCCGCCCTGGCCGAGGCGCGGCTGCGCCGGTCCTGGCTGCTGGTGGTGGGCCCGGCCCTGGTGGACCAGACCCGCCTGGTGCGGGCCCACAAGGGCATCCTGGTGGTGGGCTGCTGGCGCCCCGACCTGGTGCCCAGCCTGCGCCAGGCCGCCGAGGCCATCTGGCCGCAGTTGCGGGAGCGCCTGGAGCGCCTGTGGAAGCTCAAGTTCCAGCGCATGGAGATCGTCCCCTGCGATCCCCCCGAGTCCGAGACCCCCGCCCCTCCTCGTTCCCGCCCGGATCCCCTGCTGGCGGTCCTGGAGCTTTTGCGCCGGGGCCCGAAAGAGGGATGGACCCGGGGGCCGGAGTAAGGTAGCATCTTAGCTTCGTCGGGGCGTGGCTCAGCCTGGTAGAGCGCTCGGTTCGGGACCGAGAGGTCGGAGGTTCGAATCCTCTCGCCCCGACCAATCAGTACAAGGGGGGCATCCAGCACGGGTGCCCCTTTCCTTATCCCACGACGTTCAGGGTGAAGGTCAGGCTGGTCTTGCCGGAGTTGACGAAGGCGTACGGCCGGTCCGAAGGGAACCCCAGGGTGTCGCCCGCCTTGAGAACCTGCCGTCCATCCTCCTGTTCCAGTGTCAGCTCGCCCCGGAGGACGTACACCACCTCGTGGAACCCGGGCAGGTCCGGTTCACCGCGGTAGCGGTCCCCCGGGGCGATGGTCCATTTCCACAACTCCATCAGGTGGCTGGCGGGAAAGCTCTGGAGCAGGTCCACCTTGGTGCCTCTGTGGCTGCCCTCCCAGAGGCGCACGCCCCGGCGGGGCTGGCCGCCCGCGGGGCCGAAGGGGGACGGCGCCTCCTCCACCAACTGGGAGAAGGTGAGGTTCAGGGCTCCGGCCAGGTTGCCCAGGGTGGCCAGGCTGACGTTGTTGTCTCCGGCCTCGATGAGGCCCACCATGCGCACGCTCACGGTCGAACGGTCCGCCAGTTCCTGCTGGCTCCACTTCAAGGCGCGCCGGGTCTGGACCACGTTCTTGGCGATGGTGCGGAGCAGCTTCTGGGAATTGAAAGCCATGGCCGTCCCCCGATGGGCTGGTCGCTCGCGTGCCTTGGGGGCATGCCCGATGCAACGCCGGACCTGTTGGATGCCTACCAGCATGGGGAGGTGTTGGCGTCCCTGGCAATCCTCAATTTTGCTTTCCGGCCCCAGGCCCCGCCGATCCGGTTGCGTCTTGAAAAATCAGCAATATATTGCTTGACAGGGCAGGCCCGCCCGGTAGCATACCCTCGAACCCAACCTAGTCCCGAGACCATGACTGCCCTCCCCGGGTGTGTCGGCCCTTCGGTCGACTGCGAGCCAAAGGAGCTTGATATGTCCAGCCGTCCACGACGCGTCGTGATCCTGGGAGCCGCCGGCCGCGACTTCCACAACTTCAACACGGTCTACCGGGACAACCCGGACTTCCGGGTGGTGGCCTTCACCGCCACCCAGATCCCGGGCATCGAGGACCGCCGCTACCCCGCCGTCCTGGCCGGCAGCCTGTATCCCCAGGGCATCCCCATCGTCCCCGAGGCGGACCTGCCCGCCCTGGTCGCCCAGGAGCGCCCGGACGCGGCGGTGTTCTCGTACTCGGACGTGACCTACGACACCGTGGGCCACCTGTCCGCCCTGTGCACCTCCCTGGGATTGGACTTCGAGCTGCTGGGCGCCCAGAAGACCATGATCAAGGCCAAGGTGCCGGTCATCGCCGTCACCGCCGTGCGCACCGGCTGCGGCAAGAGCCAGACCACCCGCTACCTGTCCCGGATCCTCAAGTCCCTGGGCAAGCGGGTGGTGGCGATCCGGCACCCCATGCCGTACGGGGACCTGGCCCGGCAGGCCTGCCAGCGCTTCGCCACCTACGCGGACCTGGACCTGCACAAGTGCACCATCGAGGAGCGGGAGGAGTACGAACCCCACATCGACAACGGCTTCGTGGTGTATGCCGGGGTTGACTACGAGCAAATCATCCGTGAGGCGGAGAAGGAGGCCGACCTCATCCTCTGGGACGGGGGCAACAACGACCTGCCCTTCTACGCCTGCGACCTGCACATCGTCATTGCCGACCCGCTGCGCGCCGGCCACGAGACCCGGTACCACCCAGGCGAGACCAACTTCCGCATGGCCGACGTGATCGTCATCAACAAGTGCGACAGCGCCAAGGAGGAGGACATCCGGGCCATCGAAGCCAACGCCGCCCGGCTGAATCCCAGGGCCACCGTGATCCGCGCCGACTCCCCGGTGACCTGCGAGCGGCCCGAGCTGGTGCAGGGCAAGAGGGTGCTGGTGATCGAGGACGGCCCGACCCTCACCCACGGCTCCATGAGCATCGGCGCCGGGGTGGTGGCGGTGCGCCAGCTGGGCGCGGCGGCCATCGTCGACCCCAGCCCCTACGCGGTGGCCTCCATCGCCTACACCTACAACAAATACCCCAACGCCAAGGGCATCCTCCCGGCCATGGGCTACAGCGACGCCCAGATCGCCGACCTGCAGAAGACCATCGAAGCCACCCCCTGCGACCTGGTGGTGTCCGCCACCCCCATCGACATCACCCGGGTGCTCAAGGTGAGCAAGCCCATGGTGCGGGTGAGGTACGAGCTGGAGGAGCGCAAGGCCGGGAAGCTGGCGGAGCTGGTGGGCCGGGTGGTGGAAGGTGCCAAGGCGGGCGTGAACTAGCAATATCCTTAAAAACAGCTTTAATAAATAATCACCCGTAGCCTGTGTTCTTTCCCTCGGCGAGCCTCGGCTCCTCGGTGCGCTCGGCGACATGCCTTTTCTTGGTTCTGGTAACGCCTAGAGTCAATGCGCCGCGGGACCGGTGAAAATCCTATCGCCGAGCGCGCCGGGGAGCCGAGGCTCGCCGAGGAAAGCAAAATACCTATCGATCTGCTCGGCAGGTCCAAAAGGACGTAGTGGCGGTTGGACGTACCGCAAAAGATCAGCCCACTTGGCTATTTAAGTGAAGAAAGACAAAACAACCAAATACCCACTCAACCGGATTCTCGCGGTTGATCCATTGGAGCGCATGAGTAAACATCTTTTCCAATCATGCCGCGATGGGCGGATTCAGCGGCCGCCCCCCTGGGGAAAGCACCGGCCGGGTGAATCGGGGGCTATCGGTCAGAAGAGGAGATTCAAGAGTTCCGTTGTCACCGTCTCCTGGTCCGATCCATGGTCGGTGACGTTGATCACCAACCGATCCATCGTGCCGTACGACCACCCATAAGGATCTGGAAGGCCATCAGAACCCGCGGCAGAAGGGGGATTATGGTTCGAGTTGGAGCCAGGGTAGAGCCCGGTAGAAAATTGGACCACCACCGGAGGGCCGATACTGATGGGACCGTTCGGGGACGGTTTGGTAAGGACGGTTGGGTGGAAGTCATTGTTGTCGTTGAGTTCCGCCTGGAGGATGGCGGGAAGTCGCGTATCGCCCAACCAGGGACGATCAAATTCATTAGTTATATGAGACAGGACTGCTATGGGGTTGAAATTGGATAGCCGTGCCCCCTGGAAATCTAAATAATCCTGGAAGAATGCAGGAGTTGCCTTCTGGTTGCCGTTGTCCGGATCATAAAAACTGATGTCGAAGTTGGAATTACCGAACAGCTGGCTGCCGGTGGACGTGAAGGACGGCGTCGTGCTGGTGGTGGCGGAGAAGGTGGGCAAGGTGTCGTCGAAACCGAGGTCCGAACTCCCGAGGGCAAGACCGCTTGCGGTGATGGTCGTGATGGTCGGGGTGGCGCTATTCTTGTTGTAGGCAACGGTCAGGGTGAGGGTCGCCGGGTTGTTGCTCCAGGCGTACTGAAGGGGCCACACCAGGGCTTCCGACAAGAGGCCGGCCTTGAGCTGCAAAGTCAAGGCAGTGGTGAGAATGCTGGTGTTTGCCGGTGCAAGCCCCTCGTTGAGCTGGAAGGCCTGGACCGGCAGGTTGAGGTGGACCCCATTTGGAAACTGGATTTTGGCCGAGATGACCGGAACAGGAAGCGTCTGGGCCTGCGCCAGAACGGTGGCCGTTCCAGTCAGGAACAGGGCAAGCGGTCGGAGGTTCATTGAGGGGCTCCCATGCCGGGGAAGGTGTGGATGAGGGGGGGGGATTGCCGACGTTTTGACTCGAGCCTGCGGATGACCGCGATGGTATTTATAATTATTTTATTAATGATGGCAAGGGGGTAGGAATGAAATAGGTGGCAGGAACCCTTTGTTCAAGCCGGCTGGAAGCCGGAACCGGCACTCCGCCAGGCCCTGCCTGGGCGGTGCGGCGCGGGATCCTGGCTCGAACCGGCGTTGGGAACTGGACTCCAGGGGTCTTTCGATCAGCCTGCCGATGGGACCGGTTCAGCCCCCCAGGCCAGCAGCCAGGTCCAGGGCCGCCCGGGCCAGCAGCGCCGCGCCGATGGGCAGGGCCGCCTCGTCCAGGTCGAACGTGGGGGAGTGCAGGCCCCGGGACGGCTCGCCCGGGCGGCGCACCCCCAGGCGGAAATGGGCTCCGGGGACCCGTTCGTGGAAATAGGCCATGTCCTCGGAACCCATGGAGATGCGAGGCTCCCCCAGGACCTGGGCGCCCAGCAGGGCCACGGCCGCCCGGCTGACCCGGTCGCACAGGCGCGGGTCGTTATGCAGGGCGGGGTAGCCGGGTTTGATCTGAAGTTCGTAGTCGCCCCCCAGGGCCCGGACCAGGCCCAGGGCCCGTTCCAGTTCCAGCCTCAGGTTCGCCCGGGTGTCCGGATCGAAGCTGCGCAGGGTCCCTCTCAGCTCCACGGCGGCGGGGATGACGTTGTGCGCCTCGCCCCCGTGGATGGCGCCCACGGACAGCACCTTCCGGCACACCGGATCCAGGCGCCGGGACGGCAGGGCGTACAGGGCGGCCAGCACCTGGCTGGCGATCCAGATGGGATCCACGGTCAGGTCCGGATGGGCGCCGTGGCCGCCCCGGCCCAGGATGCGCACGGTGAAGGCGTCGGACGCGGCGTTCACGTAGCCGCTCTCCACGCCGATGCGCCCGGTGTCCAGCGACCCGTCCACGTGCAGGGAGAGCACCGCCGCCACCCCTTCCAGGGCCCCGTCCGCCAGCATCCGCGGGGCCCCGCTCAGCCCCTCCTCGTCAGCTTTCTCCTCGCTGGGCTGGAAGATGCAGCGGATCCCCACCGGCAGGTCCTGGGCCGCCAGCAGGGTGGCGGCACCCACCAGGCAGGTCACATGGGCGTCGTGGCCGCAGGCGTGCATCTTCCCGGGAACCTGGGAAGCATACGCCACGGGGTTCTCCTCCTGCAGGGGCAGGGCGTCCATGTCCGCCCGCAGGGCCACCTTGGGCCCGGCCGCGGGGCCCAGGTCGGCCACCACCCCGGTGCGCCCCACCCCGGTGCGCACCCGGGCGCCCAGGGCCGCCATGGCCTGGGCGGCCAGGGCGGCCGTGCGGGTCTCCTGGAAGGACAGTTCCGGGTGCATGTGCAGGTCCCGGCGCAGGGCCGTGAGGCGCCCGGCCAGGGACCGGGCCGACGTCAACAGGGGATCATCCATGGTGCGGGCTCCCTTCAGGCGAACCAATATAGTGGAATCGTCCGTCCATTATAGAGACACCGGAGGCATCCCCTTGATCACCCTCATCCGCCATGGCCGCCTTTACGCCCCCGAAGACCTGGGCACCCAGGACATCCTGGTGCTGGGCGAGCGCATCGCCCGCATGGCCGACCACCTGGAGCCGGTGTTCCCGGACGGGGTCCCGGTCCAGGAGGTGGACGCCGCCGGGCGGCTGGTGTTCCCGGGCTTCGTGGACGGGCACGTGCACATCGCCGGGGGCGGCGGCGAGGGGGGCTTCCGTACCCGCACCCCGGAGGTCCGGCTGGCGGACCTGGTGCAAGCCGGCGTCACCACGGTCATCGGCTGCCTGGGCACCGACAGCGTCACCCGCAGCCCCGAGGCCCTGTACGCCAAGGCCCGGGCCCTGGAGGAGGAGGGCCTCAGCGCCTACCTTCTCACGGGGGCCTACCGCGTGCCCGTGCCGACCTTCACCGGGGACCCCATGAAGGACCTGATCCTCATCGACCGGGTGGTGGGGGCCGGGGAGGTGGCCATCTCCGACCACCGCTCCGCCCAGCCGCGCCTGGAGGAACTCCAGCGCCTGGCCGCGGACGTCCGGGTGGGGGGCATCCTGTCCGGCAAGGCGGGGGTGCTCAACCTGCACGTGGGGGACGGGCCGGACGGTCTCAAGCTGCTGCGGGCCCTGGTGGCGGGCGGCGAGCTGCCGTACCGCCAGTTCCTGCCCACCCACGTCAACCGCAACGAGCGCCTGTTCCAGGAGGCCGTAGCCTATGCCCTGGACGGCGGCTTCATCGACATCACCTGCTCCGAGGCCAACCGGACGGTGAACCGGGAGGTACCGGCCCCTCGGGCCCTGAAGCGCTGCCTGGAGGCGGGGGTGCCGGCGTCCCGCATCACCTTCACCTCGGACGGCCAGGGCAGCCTGCCCCTGTTCAACGAGCGCCGGGAGTGCGTGGGCATGGGCATCGGGCGGGTCACCGCCCTGTTCGGGGCGGTGCGCAAGGCGGTGCTGGAGGAGCAGGTGGACCTGGAGGCGGCCCTGGCCACCATCACCCGCAACCCGGCGGAGGTCTACAAGCTCAAAGGCAAGGGGCGGATCGCCGAAGGGTGGGACGCGGACCTGGTGCTGGTGGACCCGGAGGGATTCACGGTGGAGACGGTCCTGGCGCGGGGACGGATCCTCATGCGCCAGGGGCGGATGCAGGTGGCGGAGACGTTCCAGGACCGGCCCTGACCCTGCCTGGTCCAAAGATCGGGATCAGCCCCGCGCCTTGGCCTCCAACTCCGCCGCCCGCACCAGGTCCCGGGCCCCCTCCCGCCACCGGCGGTAGTACCAGGTGAACGCCCCCCCGCACGCCAGGCATCCCGTTCCCCCCAGGCCCACCGTGAGGGGTGCGCCCAAGCGATGCGCCAGCAGCCCCGCCAGCAGCCCGCCCAGGGGCGCCATGCCCAGGAACATCATGGCGTAGATGGACATGACCCGGCCCCGGAAGGCGTCCGGCACCATCATCTGGATCAGGGTGTTGGTGGCGGCCATCTCCACCATGTAGGCGCCCCCCGCCAGGAACAGCAGGGGCAGGGACAGCACCAGCGTCCGGGAGCCGGCGAAGCTCGCCAGGGCCAGGCCGAACAGCAGGGCGGTTGCGGCGATCCAGCGGCCCAGGCCGTGGAAGTGGGGCCGCACGGCCAGGGTGACGGCCCCGGCCAGGGCGCCCAGGCCGGAGGTGCTGGAGAGCAGGCCGAAGACCTTGGAGCCGCCGTGGAACACTTCGGCGGCGAAGATGGGCATGAGCACCTGGTACGGCGCCCCCAGCAGGCTCAGCAGCCCCAGGAGCAGCAGCAGGGCGGCGATGGGCCGGGCCTGCCGGATCATCCGGAACCCTTCCAGCAGCAGGCGCAGCTGGGATCGGGGCCCCCGTGACGCGGCGGACGCCTCCGCCGGCGGGAAGCGCATGGCCAGCAGCCCGGCGATCACCGCCACGTAGCTCACCCCGTTCAGGAAAAAGCACCAGCCCTCGCCCAGGAACGCCACCAGCACCCCGGCCAGGGCCGGCCCGGCCACCCGGGCACCGGTGACCATGGAGGAGTTGAGCGCCACCGCGTTCATCAGGTCCTGGCGGGGCACGACCCGGGCGGCGAACACCTGCCGCCCGGGGTTGTCGAAGGCGTTGGTGGTGCCCAGCAGCAGCGCGCAGGTGAACAGGTGCCACATGCGCACGTGCCCGGTGAGGGTCAGCAGGGCCAGGATCAGGGCCAGGCTCATGGCCACCGTCTGGGTGGTGAGCAGCAGGCGCCGGGACGGCACCCGGTCCGCCACCAGCCCGCCCACCGGCGCCAGCAGGAACACCGGGATCAGGTTGCAGAAGGACATGAGCCCGAGCATGGCGGCCTTGCCGGTGAGGCGGTACACCAGCCAGCTGAGGGCCACCATCTGCATCCAGGTGCCGATGAGGGACACCAACTGGCCGCTGCAGAACAGGCGGTAGTTGCGGTGGCGCAGGGACCGGAGGGCGTCGGGAAATGCGGGCATCGCTCGATCTTGCCACAACCGGCCGGGGCACGGTCGCGCTGACGCTACGGAGCGTCCGGGTCCCGACCTGACGGCAGGCCCGCCGTACGGATTCCGTGGGTTCGCGCCGCCCCACCGATGGTGGCCGTGAATCGGAGTGCGTGCGCACTCCGATTCACGGCCACCTGCCGTCGAGCCGCATCGGACTTTGGGGTCGGTGGCTTACGGGTCGGTCAGAAAGCGTTCTTGCCGGCTGGCTGGACTTGCCGAGTCCAATTCGGTTAGCTGACATGCATGGACCTGTAAATTTTGCGGGAGCGATTCCCCCGGTTCGCCCCGAAGTCGCCGATACCTGGGTTCTTTGGTCGGCTCCGACGAGCCAGCGAGCGCTTCGTCAGGCCGCGCTGCGCGCGGGTTGACGAAGCCGAGCAACGGTGGGGCGGCGCGAGACCCGGGAATCCGGCCGATGGATCGGCCGCCGACCGGGACACGGAATCCCCCGCAGCCCTAGAATGCCAGACGCCCGTGTCCCGGGAGGTCCCTCGTGCAGCCGACCCTCGCCTTCCTCCTGAACGCCCCCGGCAGCGACGACGTCTGGGTCGAGAACCTGCTGCGCTGGGTGCTGGAGGTTCCGGCGCGGGGCGCGCCCTCCCCGCGCGGCCAGCGTCTGGAGTCCCTGAACGGGGCCCTGCTGGCCGATCCCCGGGGGCCCCAGTGGCGGGCCCGGATCCGCAACGTCTGGAGCCACACCAGCGCCGTGCGCCTGCTGGCGGACACGGGGCTGCCGGCGCACGCGGCCTTCCTGCGGGAGGGGCTGCACCGGGTGGTGGAGCGGTTCGTGCCGCGCCTGGACCCGGAGGCGGACCTGTCCGGCCTGCTGCACCGCCTGGACCTCACGGAACGGGACGCGGACTGGATCGAAACCCTGGAGGCGGGGCTGGCCGCGCCCTGGCGCGAACTCCTGGCCCTGCCGCCGGAGGCCCTGTGGGACGCGGCCCAGCTCCTCGCCTTCCGGGCCGCCGCCTTGGGCCTGGCCCGGGACCTCCTGGGGCTGGGTCCGGAGGAGCGGGAACTGGACTCCCCGTTCGGACGACTGCCAGACGTGGTGGGAGCCCTGCGCCGGGGTGAGGTGGCGGAATGGCCGGCGCTCCTGGCCGCCTGCCTTGCCCGCCTGCAGGTTGCCCTGGCCTACCTGGAGCGCCACGGGGTGTCCACGGAACTGGTCTACCGCCTGGACCTACTGGAGGCGCACCTGCGCCGCCTGGAGGAGCTGGCGGCCCTGGCGGACGGACGCCTGGATGGGCAGGCCTTCGCCGCCGCCCTGGTGCGCCAGGCCGCCCGCCACCGCAGCCTGGGGTCCTTGCTGCGCAGCTCCACTCAGCGGCTGGCCCGCAAGGTGGTGGAACACGCCGGGCAGACCGGCGAGCATTACATCGCCAACACCCGCGCCGAGTGGGTCAGCACCTTCTGGGCCGCCGCCTGGGGCGGGGTCCTCACCGCCGTCACCGCCGCCCTTAAGTACGGCATCGCCGCCGCCGCCCTGGCGCCCATGATCGCCGGCCTGGCCTTCGCCGGGAACTACGCCGGCTCGTTCGTGGTCATGCAGTTCGCGGGGTTCACCCTGGCCTCCAAGATGCCCGCCATGACTGCCGCCCGCCTGGCCGGGGCCCTGGAGGAGCGCCGCCCGGGAGACTCCCTGGAGGGCCTGGTGGCGGGCATCGCCCGCAGCCAGGTGGTGGCCGTCCTGGGCAATGTCCTGTGGACCGTCCCGGCGTCCCTGGCCCTGGCCCTGGGCTGGGAGCTGTTCACCGGCGGGCCCATGGTCTCCGCGGCCACCGCCCGGCACACCCTGGAGGGCATGCACCCCTTCGCCAGCTGGACCATCCCCTACGCGGCCGGCACCGGGGTGTTCCTGTGGGCGTCCAGCCTGGCCGGGGGGTGGGCCGCCAACTGGAGCCGGTTCCGCCGCCTGCCCGGGGCCCTGGCCCGGCACCGGCGCCTGGGCTACTGGCTGGGGCCGGAGCGGGCCGCCGCCCTGGGCCGGCTGGTGGAGCGGCACCTGGGGGGGGTATGCGGGTATGTAGCCCTGGGCTTCCTGCTGGGCTTCACCCCGGTGCTGTGCCAGTTCATGGGCATCCCCCTGGAGGTGCGCCACGTGACCCTGGCCGCCGCCTCGGTGGCCATCGGCGCGGGGCACTACCTCACCTCCGCCGACCCCCTGCCTGTGACGGACCTGGCCTGGGCCCTGGCCGGGGTGGGGGCGGTGGCGGTGTTCAACCTCGGCATCTCCTTCCTGCTGGCCCTGCGCACCGCCATCGACGCCCGGGGCCTGGACCGGCCCGGCCGGGAAGGGCTGCACCGGCAGCTCTGGCGCGCCTTCCTGGCCCATCCCTGGCGTTTCCTGGGACCGCCGCCGGCGCTGTGAATGGAAATTGCAACAGAGTCTAAATCCATGAAAAAAAACCTTCTATTCATGAATAAAATTTGAATTAGGGACGAAAGACTCTCATAATTGTTGGGTCAGTGGATCCCGGTCCGCCTTGAGCGAGTACCCCAGGGAAAGCAGCGTGGCGGACATTGTCAGTACTTGCAGTCATTAGCTTCGAATCCAGGCTCTGCCCAGGGATGCGCGGATGCCGTTGTATCCGCTCGGCGGGGTTACAGTCCACCCGAGGTCCATCATGAACATGAAGATCGTGGGCAAGAGCGTCAGCCGCCTGGATGCGGTGGCCAAGGTCACCGGCCGCGCCCGCTACTCGGAGGACTACTTCGAGCGGGACATGCTGGTGGGCAAAGTGCTGCGCAGCCCCCACGCCCACGCCCGGGTGAAGCGCATGGACGTGAGCCGGGCCAAGGCCCTGCCCGGGGTGGAGGCGGTGATCACCCCCGCGGACCTGCCCAAGGTGAAGTTCCCCACCGCCGGGCACCCCTGGTCCATGGATCCGGCCCACCGGGACGTGGCGGACCGCCTGATCCTCACCGACAAGGCCAGGTTCGTGGGCGACGCGGTCGCCGCGGTGGTGGCGGTGGACGCCCTCACCGCCGAGAAGGCCCTGCACCTCATCGAGGTGGAGTACGAGGTGCTGCCGTTCGTGCTCACCGCCGAGGACGCCCTGAAGGACGGGGCCCCGGTGCTGCACGACGAGCGCCCGGACAACATCGTCAGCAGCTTCGGCACCCAGTACGGGGACATCGACGCCGCCCTGGCCGCCTCGGACCGGGTGTTCGAGGGCCGCTTCGAGACCAGCATCGTCCAGCACTGCCACCTGGAGGCCCAGACCGCCTATCGCCTATGTGGACAGCCACGGGCGCATCGTGGTGAACAGCTCCACCCAGATCCCCCACATCGTGCGGCGCATCGTGGCCCAGGCCCTGGACCTGCGCTGGGGCCGGGTGCAGGTGATCAAGCCCTACATCGGCGGCGGCTTCGGCGCCAAGCAGGACGTGGTGATCGAGCCCCTGGTGGCGGCCATGACCCTGGCGGTGCACGGGCGGCCGGTGCGCTGCACGTTCTCGCGCGAGGAGGTCTTCATCGACTCCCGCACCCGGCACTCCATGAAGATCGACCTGCGCATCGGCACCTCCAAGGACGGCATGCTGCAGGGCATCGACGTGACGGTGCTGAGCAACACCGGAGCCTACGCCTCCCACGGCCACTCCATCGCCATGTCCACCGGCGCCAAGTTCCGGCCGCTGTACTGGTTCCCCAACTTCCGCTTCCGCCCCAGGACCGTCTACACCAACCTGCCGGTGGCCGGGGCCATGCGCGGCTACGGGGTGCCCCAGATGTTCTTCGCCCTGGAGAGCCTGCTGACCGACATCGCCCGGGAGCTGCGGCTGGACCCCATCGAGTTCCGGCGCAAGAACCTCATCTCCGTGGGCTTCCAGGACCCCCTCACCAAGAACGTGGTGCGTTCCTTCGGCATCCCGGAGTGCATCGCCAAGGGCATGGAGCTGATCCGCTGGGACGAGAAGATGCGGGCCAACGCCAGCCAGACCGGCCCCAGGCGCCGCGGCCTGGGCATGGCCCTGTTCAGCTACGCCTCCGGCACCCACCCGGTGGGCCTGGAACTGGCCGGGGCGCGCATCGTCATGCACCAGGACGGCTCGGTGACCCTGCAGGTGGGCGCCACGGAGATCGGCCAGGGCTCGGACACGGTGTTCGCCCAGATGGTGGCCGAGGAGCTGGGCATCACCATGGACATGGTGAACGTGGTGACCGTGCAGGACACGGACATCACCCCGTTCGACACCGGCGCCTACGCCTCCCGCCAGACCTTCGTCACCGGCATCGCCGTGCGCAAGGCCGCCCTGGAGGCCAAGGCCAAGGTGCTGGCCATCGCCGCCCGCAAGTGCGGGCTGGCCGCCGAGGCGCTGGACCTGCGGGACGGCAGCGTGGTGGAGAAGGCCCTCGGCCGCACCCTGTGCTCCCTGGAAGAGATCGCCATGGAGTCCTACTACGACCGGATCCACGCCGACCCCATCAAGAGCGACGTGTCCGCCAACGTGCGCATCAACGCCATGTCCTACGGGGCCACCTTCATGGAGGTGGAGGTGGACATGGCGACCGGCAAGATCCAGGTGCTGGAGCTCTACAACGTGCACGACTCGGGCACCATCATCAACCCGTCCCTGGCCGAGGGCCAGGTGCACGGCGGCGTGAGCATGGCCCTGGGCTACGCCCTGCTGGAGCAGATGCTGTTCGACCCGCAGACCGGCAAGCCGCTCAACAACAACCTGCTGGACTACAAGCTGCCGACCATCCTGGACACCCCGAAGATCAACGCCGCCTTCGTGGAGACCAGCGACGCGGCCGGTTCCTTCGGGTCCAAGGCCCTGGGCGAATGCCCGGTGATCTCGCCGGCCCCGGCCCTGCGCAACGCGGTGCTGGACGCCACCGGCGTCGCCTTCAACCGGATCCCCCTGTACCCGCAGGTGGTGTTCGAGAAGTTCAAGCAGTTGGGATTGCTTAGCGAGGGGAGCGTGGAAGATGTTCAACATCTCAGTCCTGCAAGAGCCTGAGTCGGTCGAGGCCGCCCTCGGCATGCTGGCCGAGAACGCCCGCCTGCGGGTGATCGCCGGCGGCACCGACGTGCTGATCCGCCTGCAGCACGGCGCGGACGGCTGGGAGGAACTGCTGAGCCTGCGCAAGATCAAGGAAATGGAGGAGATCGGCGAGCGGGAGGACGGCACCGTGCACATCGGCGCCGCCGCCCCGTTCACCCGCATCTTCCAGAATCCGGTCATCCGGGCGCGGGTGCCCATCCTGGCGGAGGCCGCCGTGTCCATGGGCGGCCCGCAGATCCGCAACGTCGCCACCATCGGCGGCAACATCTGCAACGGCGCCGTCTCCGGCGACAGCGCCTCCACCCTGTTCGCCCTGGACGCGCTGCTCCGGCTGGAGAGCCTGGCCGGCACGCGCATCCTGCCCATCCACGAGTTCTACGCGGGGCCGGGCAAGGTGAACCTGCGCCCCGGGGAGCTGCTCACCCAGGTCCTGGTGCCCCGGGACAGCTACCTGGACACCGGCGGCCACTACATCAAGTTCGCCATGCGCAAGGCCATGGACATCGCCACCCTGGGGGTGGCGGCGGTGTGCCGGGCGCGGGACGGCCGGTTCCAGGACCTGCGCATCGGCCTGGGCGTCGCCGCCCCGGTGCCCATCCGCTGCGCCGAGGCCGAGGCCTACGCCAAGGGCCGGACCACGGACCCGGAGACCATCCGGGAGATCGGCAGGCTGGCGGTGAAGCCCTCCCGGGCCCGCACCTCCTGGCGCGCCTCCAAGGACTACCGGGAACACCTGATCGAAGTTCTGACCGAACGGGCCGTGACCGAGGCGGTCAACCGTGCTGGAGGCCGCCGTGCTGATCAGTAGCGACGTCGCAACCAAACTCCTCTCCATCACCGTCAACGGCCGGCCGTACCGGCTCCAGGTGGACATCCGGGAGACCTTGCTGGACCTGCTGCGCAACCACCTGCAGCTCACCGGGGTCAAGCAGGGCTGCGCGGTGGGCGAATGCGGCGCCTGCACCGTGCTGGTGGACGGCACCCCGGTGAACTCCTGCATCTACCTGGCCGCCTGGGCCGACGGCAAGAGCGTGCTCACCATCGAAGGCGTGGAGAAGGACGGGGAGCTGTCGGACGTGCAGAAGGCCTTCGTGGAGGAGGGGGCCATCCAGTGCGGCTTCTGCACCCCCGGGCTGGTGCTGTCCACCACCGCCCTGCGGGACAGCGGCAAAACCTTCACCGAGGACGAGATCCGCCGGGAGCTGTCCGGGCACCTGTGCCGGTGCACCGGCTACCAGAAGATCTTCGACGCGGCGGAAAAGGTGCTGAAGCACTAAGATCCGCCGTGCATCTTGTAGAAGTACCACCCCGCCAGCACGAAGCCGATCCCGATGACCACCGAGCGCACCGCCTTGCGCCCCACCCGGTGGGCCATGACGGAGCCGAACATGCCGCCCAGGAGCGACGCGGCCATCATGCACACCACCATCCACCAGACCACGTTCCCCGGGTGGTAGAGCCATTCGAAGACCACGAACGCCACGATGGCGATGCCGTTGATGGCGAAGGCCATGAAGTTCTTCAGGCCGTTCATCTGGTGGATGTCGTCCAGCCCCAGCAGCCCCAGGGCCGCCAGCATGAGGATGCCGATGCCGGCCCCGAAGTAGCCGCCGTAGGTGCCCACCACGAACTGGAACAGGATGGCGCAGGTCCACCAGCCGGCGCTGCGGTGGCCCCCGTGGACCCGCTGGAGCACCCGGTTGATGGGCTCGTTGGCGGCCATGAGCAGGGTGGCGGTGAGGATCAGCCAGGGGATAAGCTGGTCGAAGACCCCCTTGGGGGTGAGCAGCATCAGCAGGGCGCCGGTCACCCCGCCCAGGATGGACGGCGGCACCAGGCGCAGGGCGAAGCTGCGGGTGCCCGCCAAGTCCTTGCGGTGGCCCAGGAACCCCCCCACCGAGCCGGGGATCAGCCCCAGGGTGCTGGTGACGTTGGCCTGCTGGCCGGTGAGGCCCACCCCCAGGAGGGCGGGGAAGGTCACCAGGGTGCCTCCGCCGGCCACGGAATTGATGGCTCCGGCGGCGAAGGCGGCCACCATGATCGTTGAGGCATGTACTATATTCATAGAACTTCGAGGTTACTGAAGGTTCCGGTCTGAACCAAGTCCATGGCGGATAAATAAAAAATTGCCTACGGGTGGAAAAATATTTCAACAATTCTTTATTGAAACCGTATACTTATAGGCCAAGGAAACCGGCGGCAGGAACAGGGTCAGCGGTTCCGCCGCCGGGTCCTCCCAGCGGAAGGCCTGACCATGCAAACCCTGACCGTCCACGTAAATGGCAAGGACTACTGCACCGACCAGGACGTGAACCTCCTGGACTACCTGCGCGACGACCTGCGCCTGACCTCGGTGAAGGACGGCTGCTCGGAGGGGGCCTGCGGCGCCTGCATGGTGCTGGTGGACGGCAAGGCCGCCCGCGCCTGCCTGTTCACCACCGCCAAGCTGGCCGGGCGCAAGGTGGTGACGGTGGAGGGGCTGTCCCCGCGGGAGAAGGACGTGTACAGCTGGACCTTCGCCAACGCCGGGGCGGTCCAGTGCGGCTTCTGCATCCCGGGCATGGTCATGAGCGCCAAGGGCCTGCTGGACGCGAACCCGGACCCGGCCCCGGCGGAAGTGAAGAAGGCCATCAACGGGAACATCTGCCGGTGCACCGGCTACGCCAAGATCGAGCAGGCCGTCCTGCGGGCCGGGCAGATGTTCCGGGAGGACCAGCCGCTGCCCGACGCCACCGGCGGCGCCTACCGCATCGGCGACCGCATGCCCCGCCTGGACGCCCGGGCCAAGGTGCTGGGCAGCGGGGAATACGTGAACGACATGAAGGTGCCCGGCATGCTCTACGGGGCGGTGCTGCGGGCGCCCAGGCCCCGGGTGCTGGTGCGCCGCATCGACACCGCCGCGGCCAAGGCCATGCCCGGTGTGGCGGTGGTGCTCACCGCCAGGGACGTGCCCGGGGAGCGGCTGCCAGGGCCACATCATCCACGACTGGCCGGCCATGATCGCCGAGGGCGAGGAGACCCGCTACGTGGGCGACGCCCTGGCCCTGGTGGCGGCCGGGACCAAGGCCCAGGCCCGGGCCGCGGCGGCGGCCATCCAGCTGGACTGGGAGGAGCTGGCCCCCCTCTCCACGCCGGCCATGGCGCTGGCCGAAGGGGCCCCCAGGCTCCATCCGAAGGGCAACCTGCTGGCCCGCACCGTGCTGTCCCGGGGCGACGCGGACGCGGCCATCGCCCAGGGGGTGCACGTGGTCCACCACGTGTTCCAGGTGCCCCCCACCGAGCACGCCTTCCTGGAGCCGGAGAGCGCCCTGGCGGTGCCCCAGGAGGACGGCTCCCTCACGGTCTACACGGGCACCCAGAGCATCTACGACGACCACAAGGGCATCGTCGGGGTGCTGGGGGTGGCGCCCGAGCGGGTGAAGGTGGTCAGCAAGCTGGTGGGCGGCGGGTTCGGGGGCAAGGAGGACCTGATCGTCCAGCACCACGCGGCCCTGCTGGCCTGGGTCGCCAGGCGGCCGGTGCAGGTCACCCTGTCCCGGGCCGAGAGCCTCAAGGTGCACCCCAAGCGCCACGCCATGGAGATGGACTTCACCGTGGCCTGCGACGCGGACGGCCGGCTCACCGCCGTGAAGGCCATCCTCACGGCCGACACGGGCGCCTACGCCTCCCTGGGCGGCCCGGTGCTGCAGCGGGCCTGCACCCACGCCGGCGGCCCGTACCGGATCCCCAACGTGTCCATCCTGGGGCTGGGGGTCTACACCAACAACCCGCCCGCCGGCGCGTTCCGGGGCTTCGGCGTCACCCAGTCGTGCTTCGGCATGGAGAGCTGCCTGAACGACCTGGCCGCCCGGGTGGGCATCAGCCCCTGGGAAATGCGCTGGCGCAACGCGGTGGAGGCCGGGGACCCGCTGCCCAACGGCCAGATCGCCGATCCGGACACCGCCCTCAAGGAGACCCTTCTGGCGGTGAAGGACGTTTTCGAAAGCCGTCCGGACGCGGGGCTCGCCTGCTGCATGAAGAACGCCGGGATCGGCGTGGGCCTTTCGGACGTGGGCCGGGTGCGCCTGCGGGTGCAGGACGGCAAGGCCGTGATCTACACCAGCGCCGCGTGCATCGGCCAGGGCCTGGCCACCGTCCTGCTCCAGTTCGTGGGCGAGACCACCGGGCTGCCGCCGGAGCGGATCGCCGTGGCCGTGCCGGACACCTCCACCTCCCCCAACGGGGGCACCACCACCGCCTCCCGCCAGACCGTGTTCAACGGCGAGGCGGCGCGCCTGGCCGGCCTGGACCTGAAGCGGGACTTGGACCAGGAGCCCATCCAGGCCCTGGAGGGCCGGGAGTACTACCGGGAGTACTCGGGCGTCACCGACCCGTTCGGCTCGGACAAGCCCAATCCGGTGAGCCATGTGGCCTATTCGTACGCCACCCAGGTGGTGCTCCTGGATTCGGCCGGCAAGGTGGAGAAGGTGGTGGCCGCCCACGACGTGGGCACGGCCATCAACCCCACCGGCGTGGAGGCCCAGATCGAAGGGGGCGTGGTCATGGGGCTGGGCTACGCCCTCACCGAGGACTATCCCCTCAAGGACAGCGTGCCGACCGCCAAGTACGGCACCCTGGGCCTGTTCCGGGCCACCCAGGTGCCGGAGATGGAGTGCATCCTGGTGAAGGCCCGCACCAGCAGCCTGGCCTTCGGCGCCAAGGGGGTGGGCGAGATCACCACCATCCCCACCGCCCCGGCGGTGGCCAACGCCTATTTCCGCCGGGACGGCCGGTTCCGCACCCGATTGCCCTTGGCAGACACGCCGTACAGCCGTAAAAAATAGAACCAGGGAGTGATGCCATGGGGCTCGAACTGGTCCGGGCGGTCTGCGCAGGGGGCGAAGCTTCGGCCCTGGCCACCATCCTGCAGGTGCAAGGCTCGTCGCCCCGGCATCCGGGCGCCAAGATGCTGGCGGGCGCTTCCGGGCGCCTGGCCGGCACGGTGGGCGGCGGGCGCGGCGAGGCCATGGCCCTGGAGGCCTGCCGGCGCGCCCTGGCTTCGGGCACCTGCGAACGGCTCAAGGTGGAGATGGTGGGCGGCGACGTGATCGGGACCGACATGGTCTGCGGCGGCGTGACCACCCAGCTCATCGAGCCCCTGGGCGACCTGGCCCCGTACCGCACCGCGCTGGAGCGCCTGGAGGCCGGCGAGCGGGTGCTGCTGGTGAAGCGGCTGCGGGGCGGGGAGGCCGGACCGGCGCAGGTGGAGGTGGCGCTCCTGGACGAAGCCGGCCGGGCCCTGCACGGGCGGGCGGAGGCGGCGGAAGCCCCGGCGGCGGCCCGGGCCCTGGACCGGGGCCAGGCCCACCTGGACCCGGACACCGGCGTCTTCTACGACCCGCTGCTGCCCCAGGAGAAGCTGCTGATCCTGGGCGCCGGCCACGTGGGCCAGGCCCTGGCGGCCCTGGCCCCGGCCCTGGGCTTCGCCGTGACGGTGGTGGACGACCGCCCGGAGTTCCTGGCCGAAACCCGGCTGCCCGAAGGGGTCCGGGCGGTCCACGCGGGGTTCGCCCAGGCCATCGCCGGCTTCCCCTTCGATTCGGCCACCTACGTGGTGGTGGTGACCCGGGGGCACCAGTCGGACCTCCAATGCGTGCGCGCGGTGCTGGGCCGGCGCTACCGCTACGCCGGTTTCATGGGCAGCGCCCGCAAGACCCGGTTGATCCTGGAGCAGATGCGCGCGGAAGCCTTCGACCCGGACCAGGTGGCGGCCCTGTGCGGGCCCATCGGCCTGGACATCGCCGCCGAGACGCCCCAGGAACTGGCGGTGGCCATCCTGGGGGAGGTGGTCGCGGTGCGCCGGCACGCGCCCATCCTGGCGGCCCTGAACCAGGCCCGGGAAGGGCGCCGGGCCTGATCCCATGCGTCTGGCCGAGGCCCTGCCGCCGCTGCCTCCCGGCCCCGGGCGGGTGATCGCCCTGGTGGGGGCCGGCGGCAAGACCAGCGCCCTGTTCGGGCTGGGGGAGGACCTGGCCCTGGGCCCGGCCCGGGCCCGGGTCCTGCTCACCACCACCACCCACATCTACGATCCGCGCCTGGAGGATGGCCGGGGCTTCGACCGGCTGGTCCTGGCGCCGGAGCTGGCGGACCCGGCCCGGGAGCCCCCGGGCCCGCTCCCGCGCCCGGCCCAGGCTCCCTGCCGGGTGGTGCTGGCGGCCAGGGAGGAACCCGGCACCGGCAAGCTCCGGGGCATCCACCCGGACCATGCGGCCCGGCTGGCCCTGGCCTGGGACTACGTGATCCTGGAGGCGGACGGGGCCAAGCGCCTGCCGGTGAAGGCTCCGGCCGGCCACGAGCCGGTGCTCCCGCCCGCCAGCGGGCTGGTGCTGGGTTTCGTGGGCCTCGCCTGCCTGGGCCGGCCCATGGACGGCCGCACCGTGCACCGCCCGGAACTCTTCGGTCCCCTGACCGGGTGCGCTCCCGGCGCCCCCATCGCCCTGGACCACCTGGCCGCCCTGGCGCGCTCGCCCCGGGGGTTGTTCCAGGGCGCCCCCGCCGGCGCCCGGCGGGTGCTGGTCCTGAACCAGGCGGACCTGTGCCCGGAGGCCCCGGCGGCCCTGGTGGCGCGCCTGGCCGCGCTGGGCCTCCAGGGCGTGGACCGGGTGCTGGTGTGCGTCCTGGGCGCGGCGCGCCCGGAAGCGCGGGTCGTTCGGGTCCAGGCGCTGTAAAGTAGGTCAGGAAGCCGGAGGTCCCCACCCATGAGTTTGATCCGAGGAGACCTGGTGGTGGTGCGGGGGGCCGGCGACCTGGCCACCGGGTGCATCCTGCGCCTGGTGCGGGCCGGGTTCCGGGTGGCGGCCCTGGAGGTCGCCCGGCCCAGCGCCATCCGCCGCACCGTCAGCCTGTCCGAGGCCATGTACGACGGCCGGTCCGAGGTGGAGGGGATCGAGGCGGTGCGGGTGGATTCGCCCGGGGCCCTGAAGGCGGCCCTGGACCGCTTCGGGCCGGCCGGGCCGGTGCCCCTGCTGGAGGATCCCCAGGCCCTCGTGCTGCCGCTCCTGGAGCCCCTGGCCCTGGTGGACGCCATCCTGGCCAAGCGCAACCTGGGCACCCGCCTGGGCATGGCCCCGGTGGTGGTGGCCCTGGGCCCGGGCTTCGAGGCGGGGGTGGACGCCCACGCGGTGGTGGAGACCAACCGGGGCCACGACCTGGGGCGGGTGCTGCTGCGGGGCCGGGCCGAACCGGACACGGGCACCCCCGGGCTGATCGCCGGGGTGGGCCGGGAGCGGGTGCTGCACGCCCCGCGGCCCGGCACGGCCGAGAACCTGAAGGCCATCGGCGACCGGGTCCGGGCCGGGGAGCCGGTGCTGGCCCTGCACGGCCCGGACGGCACCGGGACGGTGGCGGCGGCCATCGACGGCATGCTGCGGGGGCTGATCCGGGAAGGGTTCCCGGTGCCGGCGGGCATGAAGGTGGGCGACGTGGATCCCCGCTGCCGGCGGGAGCATTGCCACACGGTCTCGGACAAGGCCCTGGCCATCGCCGGCGGGGTCCTGGAAGCGATCCTCATGCTGGGAGCCCGATGATCTACCTGGACAATGCCGCCACCAGCTTCCCCAAGGCCCCCGGCGTGGCCCAGGCCATGGCCCGGTGCGTGGCGGAGGTGGGCGGGAACCCCGGCCGGTCCGGGCACCGCATGGCCCGGGAGGGCAGCCGGATCCAGTTCCAGGCCCGGGCGGCCTGCGCCGACCTGCTGGGGATCCGGGAGCCGGCGCGCCTGGCCTTCACCCTGAACGCCACCGAGGCCCTCAACCAGGCGCTCCTGGGGCGGCTGCCCGCGGGCGGCCGGGTGGCCCTGGGCTCCCTGGAGCACAACGCGGTCATGCGCCCCCTGCGCCACCTGGAGGCCACCCGCGGGGTGCGCCTGGACGTGGTGCCCTTCGACGCCTGCGCCCGGCCCGACCCGGAGGCCCTGCGGGCGGCGCTGGGGCGGCGCCCGGACCTGATGGTGCTGAACGCGGCCAGCAACGTCACCGGCGGCCTGGCCCCGGTGGGGGAGATCGCCGCCCTGTGCCGGGCCGCGGGCGTGCCCCTGTGCCTGGACGCCAGCCAGTGGGTGGGGCACCTGCCCCTGTCGGCCGCGGACCTGGACCTGCCCCTCCTGTGCTTCTCCGGCCACAAGGGGCTGCTGGGGCCCGCCGGCACCGGGGGCTTCTACGCCCAGGCGGGCTGGGAACCCGAACCCCTGGTCCGGGGGGGCACCGGCAGCGCGTCGGACCGGGAGGAGCAGCCGGACCTGCTGCCGGACCGGTACGAGTCGGGCACCGTCAACCTGCCGGGCCTGGCCGGCCTGCTGGCGGCGCTCCAGTGGCTGGAGGCGGCCGGGGTGGAGCAGGTGCGCCGGCGGGAGGCGGCCCTGGCCGACCACCTGGTGCGGGGGCTGGGGGCCCTGCCCGGGGTGCGGGTGGTAGGTCCGGGCCCGGGCGCCGAACGGGCTCCGGTGGTCTCCATCACCGTGCCCGGGCGGGACCTGGGGGAACTGGCCCTGGAACTGGACCGCCGGGACATCGCCGTCCGGGTGGGCCTGCACTGCGCCCCGGCCGCCCACCGCAGCCTGGGCACCCTGGCCGCCGGCGGCACCCTCCGGTTCGCGCCGGGCTGTTTCACCACCGAGGCGGACCTGGACACCGCCCTGGCCGCCCTGGAGGCCCTGCTCACGTGAGCGAGACACCCGCCCTCACCCAGTTCACCCGCTTCTCCGGCTGCGGCGCCAAGCTCGGCCCCGGAGTCCTGGAGCAGGCCCTGTGCGGCCTGGTCCAGCCCGCCTACCCGGACCTGCTGGCCGACTTCTCCGGCTCCGAGGACGCCGGGCTGTTCCGGGTCGGCCCGGACCTGGCCCTGGTGCAGACGGTGGACTTCTTCCCGCCCATCGTGGACGACCCGCGCCTGTTCGGGCGCATCGCCGCCGCCAACGCCCTCTCGGACGTGTACGCCATGGGCGCCCGGCCGGTCACGGCCCTGGCCCTGGTCTGCCATCCCCTCAGGCGCCTGGGCCTGGACCCCCTCAAGGCCATGCTGGCCGGGGGGCTGGAGGCCCTGGTGGAAGCGGGCTGCGCCCTGGTGGGCGGGCACAGCATCGAGGACCCGGAGCCCAAGCTGGGCTACGCCGTCACCGGCCTGGTGGACCCGGCCCGGGCCTGGCGCAACAACACCCTGGTCCCGGACGCCGCCCTCATCCTCACCAAGCCCCTGGGCACCGGCCTGGTGAACATGGCCAGCCGGGCCCAGTGCGCCGCTCCGGAGGCCCTGGCCGCGGCCCAGGCGTCCATGGCCACCCTCAACAAGGCCGCCGCCGAGGTCCTGGCCCGGTTCCCGGTGCTGGCCTGCACGGACGTCACCGGCTTCGGCCTGGCCGGGCACGCCGCCGAGATGGTCGCCGGGGCCCCGTGCGGGCTGCGCCTGGCGGTGCGGGACCTGCCCCTGCTGCCGGGGGTGATGGAGTACGCGGCCATGGGGATGGTGCCCGAGGGCACCCGCCGGAACCTGAATGGCCGCCTGCACGTGGTGCGCAACGCCGGAGTGCTGGACCCAGTGGTCCTGGACGTGCTGTTCGACCCCCAGACCTCCGGCGGCCTGCTGGCGGCGGTGCCCATGGGTCTGGCCGGGGAGGTGCTGGCGGCCCTGGCGGCGGCCGGGGTCCCGGCGGTCCGGGTGGGCGAGACCGCCGGCCCCGGCGGCACCCTCGAGATCCTTCCATGATCCACTTCATCGCCACCTTCCCCTCCACCCAGACGGCCCTGGAGGCGGAGCGCGCCCTGCTGGGCCAGGCCCTGCCGGTGGAACTCGTTCCCGTGCCCACCCAGATCCACGGCGATTGCGGCTTCTGCCTGCGGGTCGAGGCCGGCGCCGACGCCCCCGAGACGGCCCGCCGCCTGCGCCTGCTGGGCGCGTGCGGTGCCCAGGCCCTCTGGCGGGTCACACCGGACCAGGGGGCTGCTTCTTCCCGAAAGGTCAAACGCTATGAACGAATCCCGCCGGATCCTTGACGCCCGGGGCCAGGCCTGCCCCCAGCCGGTCATCCTCACCCGCAAAGCCCTGGCCGAAGGCGGGTTCGAACTCCTGGAAGTGCTGGTGGACGACGCCTCCTCCCGGGACAACGTGGTGCGCTTCGCCACCTACACCCACTGCACGGTCCAGGAGGTGCTGGAGGAAGGGGAGACCAGCCGCATCCTCATCCGCCCCGGCGCTCCCGGTCCCAGCCCCGGAGAGTCCGGGCGGGTGTTCGCCCGGCCCGACCCGGTGGTGGACGCCGCCGCCATGCTCACCCGGGGCGCCACCCTCCTCATCACCGCGGCCGGCATCGGGACCGGCGATGATCAGCTGGGGGCGCTGCTCATGCGCGGCTTCCTGGCCGCCCTCGCCGAGGCGGAATCCCTGCCCGCGCGCATCATCCTCATGAACGGCGGAGTCCGCCTGGCGGTGGAAGGTTCCGACTCGGTGCTCAACGTGCAGCGCCTGGTCCACCAGGGGGTGGAGGTGCTGGCCTGCGGCACCTGCCTGGAGTTCTACCAGCTCAAGGACCAGCTGGCGGTGGGGCGGATCACCAATCTCTACGAGATCTGCACCCTGGTGCTCCAGGGGCGGACCGTCAGCCTCTGAGCCAGCCTTCCTGGGACGTCCGTGTCCCGGTCGGCGGCGGCAATCCGGACGACGGGCCGGGCCCGGTCCCTACCTGGCGGCCACGTAGGCCTTCAACCCCTCCGAGGTGGGCTTCATGGCCTTCTCGCCCTTCTTCCAGTTGGCCGGGCACACTTCGCCGTGCTTCTCGGAGAAGTCCACCGCGTCCAGTACCCGGAGCACTTCGTCCACGTTGCGGCCCAGGCTGTTGTCGTTGACGGTGATGTGCTTGAGGATGCCCTTCTCGTTGATGATGAACAGGCCGCGCAGGGCCACCCCGGAGCCCAGCAGCACCCCGTAGTCCGCTGCGATGGTCTTGTTGAGGTCCGAGACCAGGGGGAAGGTCACGCCCTTGATGCCGCCGTCCTTGCGTTCGGTGTTGGCCCAGGCCAGGTGGCTGAAGTGGGAGTCCACCGAGATGCCGACCACCTCCGCGTTGCGCTCGCGGAAGGCGCCGATGGCGTCCGAGAAGGCCAGGATCTCGGTCGGGCACACGAAGGTGAAGTCCAGGGGGTAGAAGAACAGCACCACCTTCTTGCCCTGGAACTGGGACAACGTGAAGTCCGCCGCGAACTGGCCGTTGACCAGGGCAGTCGCCTCGAAGTCCGGCGCGGGCAGGGTTACGAAAGCGGCCATGTTGCCTCCATGAAGGTCGTCCTGACACTTGGAAAATACAGGCTACCCTGCCGCCTCCAGGCGTGCAAGGATTTTCCCAACCTTTCCCTCTGTGGCCCAAGGGCGGGCACATTTTCGGAAAGGCTCCGACCCCCATGAACGGGCGCCCGACCGCGATGTGACGAACCGCACCCCATGGGGTTTGGGGTGGAGGCGATAATTAGTTCAATCCACCGGATTGGAGCCGATCATGTCAGTGAAGACCCCCTCTCGCGTCAAGCCGCAAACCGAGCTCTTCTCCAAGGGCTATGACCCTCAGCGGTCCGAAGGGGCGGCCGTGCCGCCGGTGTTCCGCACCTCCACCTTCATCTTCAAGACCGCCGCGGAAGGCAAGCGGGCGTTCGAGATCGCCTACGGCCTGGACGCCCTGAAGGCCGGCGAGAGCCCGGCCCTCATCTACACCCGGGTGAACAACCCCAACAGCGAGATCCTGGAGGACAAGATCACCGCCTGGGACCGGCGCGGAGGCGGCGGCCCTGTTCTCCTCGGGCATGGGCGCCATCTCCAGCACCTGCCTGGCCTTCCTCAAGCCCGGGGACACCCTGGTGTTCTCCGACCCGGTCTACGGCGGGACCGAGTACCTGTTCCGCCACCTGCTCCCGGCCTTCAACATCCGCACCGTGGCGTTCCCGGCCGGCAGCCACCCGGGAGGAGATGGAAGCGCTGGTGGCCGGCGACCCCACCGTGAAGGTCATCTACATCGAATCCCCGGCCAACCCCACCAACATCCTTTCGGACATCCCCGCGGCCCGCGAGCTGGCCGGACCAGTACTCCACCGCCGGACCGGCGCATCCTGGTGATGGTGGACAACACCTTCATGGGCCCCATCTTCAGCAAGCCGCTGCTGACACGGCGCGGACATCCTGGTCTACTCGGCCACCAAGTTCTTCGGCGGGCACTCGGACCTCGTGGCGGGCGTCGCCATGGGCCGCAAGGAACTGGTGGGCCAGATCAAGGTCATGCGCACCATCCTGGGCTCCAATTCCGACCCCGACACCGCCTGGCTCATCCACCGCTCCCTGGGCACCCTGCAGCTGCGCATGGAGAAGCAGCAGGAGAGCACCCTGCGCATCGTGGACTTCCTGCGCAGCCACCCCAAGGTGGCGAGGTGGCCTACCCGGGCAGCCCGGAGATGGGCGCCCGGCAGGTGGAACTGTGGCGCCGCCAGTGCACCGGCACCGGCAGCATCGTCTCCTTCTGCGTCAAGGGCGGCGAGGCCGGAGGCCTTCCGGGTGCTGGACGCCATGAACCACATGAAGGTGGCCGTGAGCCTGGGGGGCATCGAGAGCCTCATCGAGCACCCCGCCACCATGACCCATTCGGACATGACCGCCGAGGAAAAGGCCCACACGGGCATCACCGACAACATGGTCCGCCTGTCCGTGGGCCTGGAGGACACCGAGGACCTGATCGAGGACCTGCGCCAGGCCCTGGACACCCTTTAAACTGCCGCCCGGCGGGGCGGAAGCGAAAAAAGGCACCCCCGGGAAGGGGGTGCCAACCTTTTTCGGGTCTCGCCAGGCAATGGATTCCGGAGATCCGCTCCTGGGGAAGGGGCTCGCACTTAGGCAGCCCCGCCGTTCGGGTCCTGCAGACTAGTTGTCTACCCGATTCCAAGGATATTCCTCGAAGGGGCGCCGGCAAGGGGGGTCAGGAACGGGACAGGACCACGCGCAGGCGGCGCTGGTCCCAGTCCCAGGGGTTCAGGCGGATGGACCAGCGCAGGTGTTCCCGGGCCCGGGCCAGCAGGCTGCGGCGCTGCCCGGGCCGGGCCCGGGCCTCCAGGGCCTGGGCGAGTCCCTGGAGGGCATGGGCGGCCGCGGAGGTGGGGCACACCTCCAGGGCGCGCTGCAGTTGGGCCTGGGCCTGGCGCAGGCTGTCCAGGGGGTCGATGCCGTGGTCCAGCTCCCATCCGGCCCGGGTGAGCCAGGCCCGGGCGGCCGTCTCCCGCTGGCTGGCGGGGGCCAGCTGGTCGGGCGGGGCCTCGAAACCGGCGACGATGGCTTCCGCCTGGGGACGGGGGTCGCGGCCCTGGGCCGCATCCACCCGCGCCTTCAGGTTCAGGAGGTCGCCCAGGAAGTCCCGGGACCGGGTGACGGTGTGTACGGGATCCTTCAGGGCCTCGGTCAGGGCGGGTCCCGGGTCTTCGCCCTGGGCCCGGTCCCGCTCCGCCTGGAGCCAATAGAGCACCAGGTGGTCCATGCGCAGGGCAGGCGGGCGGGGGTCCCGGGTGTGCATCCAGTAGAACCGCACCGCCCGGTCCAGCACAGTCCGGGGATCCTGGCCCAGGCCCAGCAGGCGCATGGTCTTGAGGGCGGCCACCTGGAGCCAGTCGCTCTGGGCTTCCGGGTTGTCCGGGTCCAGGCCCAGGGCCTGGTCCGCCTGGCGCGCAAGCCGGTCCTCCTCCTGGGCGCCGAGGGTGCCGCGCTCCAGGGCCACCGTGGCCAGGCCCAGGGCGGCGGCGAGGGCGGCGTGGTGCAGGCGCGGCTCGCTCTGCCCCCTGGCCAGGGCCGCCTGGGCCATGTCCAGGGCCTCCTGGTAGCGGGCCGCGGCTCCGTCCGCGTCGCCCGTCTCCAGGCGGGCCTTGCCCAGGGTGGCCAGGGCGGCCGCCCCCAGGATGGCCGATTCCAGGTGCCAGGGATTGGCCGCCAGGGCCTCGCGGGCATCTTCCGCCACCTGCCTCGGGTCGCCCTGCAGGTCAGCCTCCAGGGCGTCCACGTACTGCCGGGGATGGCTGGTCTGCAGTCTGGCCTGCTGCAGGTACTGCTCAGCCTGGGACTGGGCCTCGGCAGCCCCGGGCGGGGGCGGCTGGCCCTGGAAGGCGGCCTGGAGCGTCAGGTTGCGGTGCAGGTCCAGGTTCACCTGGGCCAGGAGGATGGCCGCATCGGGGCCGCGGCAGCCGGCAGCCCAGGCCTGGTCCAGGCGGGCCTTGGCCTGGCCCAGGTCCTGGAGCCGGGACCTCGGCCCGGCCCAGGGCGAGATCCATGGGGCCACGGGTCCTGGGGGCCCAGGGCGGCCATGCGGGCCTGGAAAGCGGCCATGCGCGCCCGGGTGTCCTTGGCGGCGGGGCGCAGGTCGTGCGCGGGCAGCATGCGCTCGCTGCCTAGGGCCTGGTCCAGGCTGGCCGCCTCCAGGGCCAGGGTCTGGGCCGCCTCGTCCTGGCGCGCCCGTTCCCGCCGGAGGTAGTGGGCCAGGACCGGGAGGGCCGTGGTCAGGGCCGCCAGGGCCGCCAGGCCGCCCAGGAGCGCACGGCGCCCCCGGGCCCGGGGCGGCACCCGGGCGGTGGCCGCCCCGCCCCCGGCGGACGGAGCCAGGGTGGCGTGGATCCGCCTCAGGTCCGCCGCCAGTTCCCGGGCGCTGGCATAGCGGTCCTGGGGGGCCGGGCGCAGGCACTTGAACAGCACCTCCTCCAGGGCCGGAGGGATCTCCGGCTCCAGGGAACGGGGGGTGGGGAACCGGCACTCCCGCTTCACCTTGAGCATCTCGGCGGTGACGGTGCTGACGCAGGGGGGGCGGCCCACCAGGGCAAAATACAAGGTGCTCCCCAGGCCGTACACGTCGGTGGGGGGACCCACCTGGCTCCGGTCGCCCCGCACTTGCTCGGGGGCCATGTAGGCCGGGGTGCCGGTGAGGGCCAGGGGCTGGGTGACCGAGGGACCGTCCAGGGCCATGGCCAGGCCGAAGTCGCACAGGTACGGGCTCCACCCGGCGCCTTCCTGCCACTGGAGCAGGATGTTGCCGGGCTTGATGTCCCGGTGGATGAGGTTCAGCTGGTGGGCGCCGTGTACCGCCTCGGCCGCCTGGGCCAGGATGTCCACCACCTCGTCCAGGCGCAGGTCCTTGGCGGCGACCTCCAGCGTGGGCCCGCGGATGAGCTGCATGGCGATCCGGGGCGAGCCCCCGGTGGCGTCCACATCGTAGATCCGGCAGATGTTCGGGCTGTCCAGCCGGGCATGGAGCTGGGCCTCGTGCATGAACCGGATCATGGCCGCCGGCTCCAGGTGCTGGAGGATCTTGAGGGCCACCGGACGGGCCAGGACGATGTCCCAGGCTTCGTACACGTCGCCCATGGCGCCATGCCCCAGGAGCGGTCCGATCACGTACCGCCCCTCCCGTCGCCCCTGGGCGTCAAGCCAAGCCGGTTGAATGAGTGATTCTGGCAAAGGGTAGACCTGGGAGGGGAGGGCAGGAGAAACGGTAAAGCAAGTTTATAAAATCAAAATGAAATACCAATCATGACAAGTGAATAATAAGCCTAACCTTCCATGATGTTATGATAATTTTATTTATTGCCGAAAAACAAGTTAACTCTGAAGTGGAATCAAATAATTAATAATTATTCCATAGTTCGTCCAACACCTGTTCCAACCGGGCCGGGTCCTGTATGGGCGCGGAGCAGACCGTGCCCCGGCAGACGTACGCCGCCGGCCGCCCTCCCTCACTGCGGCCCCGGTGCAAGGGCAGGTCCGGGTCCGCCGCCGCCAGGGAGATCCGGAGGCCGGGCAGGTAGGGCCGCCGGGCCGCCGCCACCAGGGCCTGGGTGGCGGGATCCGGCCAGGCGCCGCCCAGGACCACGGTCACCGCCGGGCGGACCAGCTCGTCCAGGGCCTGGAGCAGGCCCAGGCAGGCGCCCGGGGCCCGTTCCGCCAGGGGGGCCGCGCAGCGCAGGACGCCTTCGGCGCTGGCCCGGAACTCCGGGCGCTCCAGGTGCCCGGCCAGCTTCAGCAAGGCCCGGGCGGCCAGGGTGTTGCCGGAGGGCAGGGCGCCGTCGAACAGGGGCTTCTGGCGGAACAGCAGATCGTCACCGCCGTCCTGGGTGGCGAAGAACCCCCCCTGGGCCGGATCCTCGAACCGGGACCGCATGGTCTCCGCCAAGGCCCCCGCCCACCGCAGCCACCGGGGATCGAAACCGGCCTCGTACAGGTCCGCCAGGCCTCCCGCCACGGCGGCGTAGTCCTCCAGGAAGCCCGGGGTATGGGCCTGCCCGCGCCGCCAGGTGCGGGCCAGGCCTCCGTCCAGCCGCATCTGTTCATCCAGGAACCGGGCCAGGCCGGTGGCCGCCTCCAGGTAGCGGGGCTCCCCCAGCACCTGGAAGCCCCGGGACAGGGCGGTGAGGGCCAGGCCGTTCCAGGCGGCCAGCACTTTGTCGTCCTTGCCTGGACGCACCCGGGCGTCCCGGCAGGCCCGCAGCCGGGCCCGGGCCTCGTCCAGCCCGGTCCAGTCCAGGTCCGGGGGCGCCTCGAACCGGTGCAGCACGCTGGCGCCATGCTCGAAGTTGCCCTGGGGGGTGACCCCGTAGGCCCGGGCGAACCGCTCGCCCAGGGGCGCCCCCAGGACTTCCTGGAGCTGCCGGGGCGTGAAGACGTAGAAACGCCCTTCCTGGCCTTCGCTGTCCGCGTCCTCGCTGGAGTGGAACCCGCCGGCGGGATCGCGCAGGTCCCGCAGCAGGTAATCCAGGGTCTCCCGGGCGATGATCCGGTACGGCTCCCGCCCGGTGGCCTGGTAGGCCTCCAGGTAGCAGGCGGCCAGCAGGGCGTTGTCGTAGAGCATCTTCTCGAAGTGGGGTATGAGCCATTTTTCGTCAACGCAGTAGCCGGCAGAACCCGCCGCCCAGGTGGTCGAACATGCCCCCCTCGCCCATGGCGTCCAGGGTGCGGCCGGCCATGGCCCGGTCCGCCGGCCCGCCCCGGCGCAGGATCAGTTCCACCGCCTGGCTCGGGGGGAACTTGGGGGCCGGGCTGAACCCTCCCCAGCGGGGGTCGAAGGCGCGCCGCAGGTGCTCCAGGGCCTGGGCGAACACCCCGGGCCCCGGCAGGTCCACGCCGGGCGCCAGCGCCGCCTGGCGGGCCAGGGCCTCGGCGAGGGTCCGGGCGTCCCCTTCCACCTCCGGCCGGCGTTCCCGCCAGGCCCGGGCGACTCCGTCCAGCACCTGCAGGAAGCTGGGCATGCCGTAGCGGGGGGCGGGGGGGAAGTAGGTGCCTCCGTAGAAGGGCTTCAGGTCCGGCGTGAGCCACACGCTCATGGGCCAGCCGCCGCGGCCGGTGAGGGCCTGCACCGCGCCCATGTAGAGCTCGTCCAGGTCCGGGCGCTCCTCCCGGTCCACCTTGATGGGCACGAACTGGGCGTTCAGCGCCCGGGCCACGGCCTCGTCCTCGAAGGACTCCCGCTCCATGACGTGGCACCAGTGGCAGGCGCTGTAGCCGATGCTCAGGAAGATGGGCTTGTCCTCCCGGCGCGCCCGCTCCAGGGCCTCGGGCTCCCAGGGGTGCCAGTCCACGGGGTTGTGGGCGTGCTGGAGCAGGTAGGGACTGGTGGAGCCGATGAGCCGGTTGGCCGGGCGATCGGACATGGTTGACCTCCGTGCTCAGATATTGGCACCATCCGGCGGGATGAGCCATTCGCGCTCCTTTCCATTGAGGTGGACCGGGTTTGGGGTTAAGATCATGGGTTCATCCCAATGCCGGGGATGGCAACGTCTGCCTGCGGATTCCATGTTCGATATCCCTGACCGAAAAACTCAGCCGGGCCATGAAGTCCCTGCGGGGCCAGGCGAAGCTTACCGAGCGCAACATCGAGGACGCGCTGCGGGAAGTGCGCATGGCGCTCCTGGAGGCGGACGTCCACGTGCAGGTGGCCAGGGCCTTCCTGCAGCGGGTGAAGGAGAAGGCTCTGGGCGCGGAGGTGCTCAAGGGCCTGAATCCGGCCGAACAGTTCATCGATGTGGTCTACCAGGAACTCACGGCCATCATGGGCGGGGAGGCGCCGGAGCGGCCCCTGGAGCTGGCGTCCAAGCCGCCCACGGTGGTGATGATGGTGGGCCTGCAGGGCGTCGGGCAAGACCACCACCTGCGGCAAGCTGGCCAAGTACCTCAAGAAGAACGGCCATTCGCCCGCTGCTGGTGCCCGCCGACGTCTACCGCCCGGCGGCCATCGAGCAGCTGCACGTGGTGGCCCGGGACGCCGGCGTGCCCAGTTTCCGCACCGACAGCCGGGATCCGGTGGCCATCTGCCGCTGCCGCCGTGCAGGAGGCGGTCCTGAAGGGCTGGGACGTGGTGATCCTGGACACCGCCGGGCGCCTGCACCTGGACGAGACCCTGATGGAGGAACTGGCCCGCATCAAGGCCGCCTGCGCCCCCGTGGAGATCCTGTTCGTGGCCGACGCCATGACCGGCCAGGACGCGGTGCGCTCCGCCGGCGCCTTCCACGAGAAGCTGGCCATCACCGGGGTGGTCCTCACCAAGGCCGACGGCGATACCCGGGGCGGCGCCGCCTTCAGCATCCGCCACATCACCGGCACGCCCATGAAGTTCGTGGGCAACGGCGAGAAGCTGGACGACTTCGAGCGCTTCCACCCGGACCGCATGGCCCAGCGCATCCTGGGCATGGGCGACGTGCTCACCCTCATCGAGCAGGCCAAGGACAGGATCGACGAGAAGGAAGCCGAGGGCATGGCCCAGCGGCTGGTGAAGAACCAGTTCACCCTGGAGGACATGCGTTCGCAGATGCAGCAGATCCAGAAGCTGGGCAGCATGCAGAAGATCCTGGGGATGCTTCCCGGGCATGGGCCAGATGAAGCAGCAGCTGGAGACGGTGGTCACGGACAAGCGGGTCAAGCACCTGGAGGCCATCCTCAATTCCATGACCCCCAGGGAGCGGCAGAACCACAACCTCCTGGACGGCAAGCGCAAGCGCCGGATCGCCGCCGGCTGCGGCCGCCCGGTGCACGAGGTGAACCAGCTGCTGAAGCAGTTCCTGGAAATGAAGAAGATGATGTCCCAGATGAGCAACCCGACCTTCCTCAAGCGCATGCAGAACATGAAGAACATGCCCGGCATGCCCAACCTGCCGAACCTGGGGAACCCGCCGTTTCCCCGTTAACCTGCCTCCCCTTTTCAACACCAAGGAGTCCCCGATGCTTTCCATCCGTCTCGCCAGGAACGGCGCCAAGAAGCGGCCCTTCTACCACATCGTCGTGTCCGAGAACGACCGCATTCCCACCGGCCGGGCCATCGAGATCCTGGGCTTCGTGAACCCCATCGGCTCCGGGGTCGAATCGGTCCGGATCGACACCGAGAAAGCCAAGGCCTGGATGGCCAAGGGCGCCCAGCCTTCCAAGACCGTCCTGGAACTGTTCAAGAAGAACGCCGTCCTGCAGTAGCCGCAAGACCTTTCATCCAGGCCGGGCCCGGGGCCCGGCCTGGTGCAGCGCATCCCACCGGCCGGGGTTCCGGCCAACCGGCGGAGCTTTCATGGATTTTTCAGCTTTCCTGAGCGACGTCCTGACTCCCATCCTGGACCATCCCCAGGCCCTCAAAGTGGACGTGAAGACCGAGGGGCGGAAGATCGAGGTGATGATCTACGCCGATCCCAAGGACCGGGGCCGGATCATCGGCAAGAGCGGACGCATGATCTCCTCCCTGCGCACCCTGGTGAAGGCAGCCGGTGAGAAGGCCGGGGTGAACACCGTGAACCTGGAGCTGTACGACGAGGATGAGGAAGGGACCGACCGGGCCGCCGCCCGGGGCGGATCGACCCCGGAGCGCGATCCGGAGGCCCGCTGACATGAGGCTCCTGGGCCACCTGGCCAAGATCCAAGGGCTCAAGGGCGAATTCCTCCTCCATGAGTTCATGGACGATCCGTCCCGGCTCACCGGGCTGGAACACCTGGTCCTGGCGCCCCCGGACCTGGACCTGGAGGGGCAGGCGGAACCGGCGCCTCCGGCCCGGACGGTGCGCGTGCGCAGCTTCCGCAACCACCAGGACCGGCCCTGCGTGGCCTTCCAGGAGCTTCCAGACCGCACCGCCTCGGAGCCGTACCGCGGCTGGGCCCTGTGGACCTCGGATCCCCTGGCCCCCCTCGAGGCCGGGGAGACCTACCGCCACGACTGGGTGGGCTGCGACGTGTTCATCCAGGGAGTGAAGGTGGGCGAAGTGCTGCGCCTCGACCCCACCCCCATGGGCTATGACATGGTGGTCATGCGGGATGCCCGCCCGGGCCGCCGCGGCGAACGGGACATCCCCTACGTGAAGGCCTGGTTCCAGGTGGACCTGGCCGCCCGCCGCATCGACCTGGACCCGCCCCAGGGGCTGCTGGACCTGGGTTCTCGAACCATCTAGCCGGACTGTCCCCCCCGTGGGGGGGCGATCACCCCCGGCCCAGGCGCCGTTGCAAATCCTCGATGAGGCGGTCCTGCCGTTCCAGGGCCCTGGCCTTTTCCTCCAAGGCCCGTTCCTGCTCCTCGATGGTCTTGTCCTTCGCCTCGATGGTCTTGTCCTTCTCCTCGAGGGTCCTGCGCAGTTCGGCCGACTCGCGCACGTGGTCCTGGAGCGTCGTGAGCACCTCGTCCTCCACGTCCATGCCTTCCCGGATGTCCTGCTCCGACGAGGCACGCATGAGCCGGCGCAGCACCTCCCGGTAGCGCTCGGGGAAGTTCTCCTCCAGGATGTCCAGGAGATGCAGGTCCGAACGCCTCGCCTGGCCCTGGTCGAACACCATCAGAAGCTGCTCCAGGTCGGTGCGCCGGCGGTTGTGCAGCCGGTCGATCTGAACCACGATGGAATCGTGGGTGAGCGCCTCCACGAACGGGTCCAGGATCGGGATCTCCTCTCCGGTGGCGGCGTCCGTGTAATGCCGGTTGATCTTCACCACCGGAGCGTCGATGCCGTCCAGACCCTCCCCCAGGAAGTAGATGGTCACCAGCGGCAGCGCTGTCTTCCGTCCCGTCCCATCCAGGTAGACGTTCTCTTCATTGGCGTACTGGGTCCCCAGGTAGCGGCGGAAACGCAGCACGTCCATGGGGCTCCTGGCCTTCTGGATCTCGATCAGCACCAGCTTCCGGCTGCCGTCTTCCAAAGCCAAGGTGGCGGCGAAGTCCATGCGCAGCACCAGGATGGCCGGTCCGAGGGCCGGTGCCGCCTCGCGCCGGACTTCCGTGGCACGGAACTGCAGTTCCAGCACCTCCTTGCCCAGCAGGGCGGAGAGCACGAGCTTGGCCGCCTTCTCGTCGTCGAGCAGGTACTTGAACACCACGTCGTAGATGGGATTGGCGATGCGCACTGGTGCGGGCCTCCAGGGCGGGAGTATAGCCGCCCCGGCCGGCATTCCGGAACCATCTTCCACGTGCCGGGCGGGGAGCCCGGACGACGACGCGCTAATCGTCCCGGCCGTGCCCGCTGGAGGGGATCTCGAATCCGGCGGCGCGGTATTCGTTGATCTTGTTGCGCACCGTGCGCAGGGCGATGTCCAGCTTCTGGGAGCAGTGGGTGCGGTTGCCCTCCAGGGCGGCCAGGGTGGACAGCAGCCAGAACCGCTCCAGCTCCGGCAGGCTCAGGCCCAGGGGCAGCGCCACCAGGGTGCCCAGGGGCGCATCCTGCAAAGGCTTGCGGGGATCCGCAGCCTGGATCCGGACGCCGGGGTCCCGTTCGGCCGCCGGCGGGGGCGGGGCCGGGGGAGCCGGACGGGACGGTTCCGGCCGGGGCGCCTCCGGCTGGGGCGGATCCGGAGGCAGGTCCTCCATCTGGGCGGCGTCCAGGAGCCAGCGCAGGTCTTCGGCGGTGAGCAGGTGGCTGGGATTGAGGACCACGCAACGCTGGATGGCGTTTTCCAGCTCCCGGATGTTCCCGGGCCAGGGATGCCGGGTGAGGGCGGTGAGGAAACTGGGGGCCAGGCGCGGGGTGGTGCGGTCGTTGTCCCGGGCGTAACGCTCGGCGAAATGCAGGGCCAGCAGCTCCAGGTCGGCGGTGCGTTCCCGCAGGGGGGGCAGGCGCAGGGGTATGACGTTCAGGCGGTAGTACAGGTCCTCCCGGAACCGCCCTTCCTTCACCTCCGTGGCCAGGTCCCGGTTGGTGAGGGCGATGATGCGCACGTCCACGCCGATGGTCCGGCTCCCCCCCAGGCGGTCGACGGTGCGCTCCTGGATGGCCCGCAGAAGCTTCCCCTGGAGGCCCAGGGGCAGTTCGCCGATCTCGTCCAGCACCAGGGTGCCCCCTTCGGCCTGTTCGAAGCGCCCGGGCTTGGCGCTGGTGGCCCCGGTGAAGGCGCCCTTCTCGTAGCCGAACAGTTCGGACTCCAGGAGGTTCTCCGGGATGGCCGCGCAGTTGATGGCCACGAAGGGGCCCTTGCGCCGCGGGCTGGCGGCGTGGATGAGCTTGGCCAGCAGCTCCTTGCCGGTGCCGCTCTCCGCCTGGATGAGGATGGTGGCCCGGCTGTCGGCCGCCCGCCGGGCCAGGGCCAGGGTTTCCGCCAGGACCGGGTCCTGGGTGAGGATCACCGGCGCCTCCCCGGGCTCCTCGGCCTTGAGCCGGGCGTCGCAGCGGATGGCCTTGCGCACCGCCTGGACCAGCTCGTCCGGGCCGAAGGGCTTGGACAGGTAGTCGAAGGCCCCGAGGCGCATGGCCTCCCGGGCCGTGTCCAGGCTGCCGAAGGCGGTGACCAGCAGGACCGGGAGGCCGGAGTCCAGGGCTTTGAGGCGGGCGGTGAGCTGCAGCCCGTCCATGCCGGTCATGCGCAGGTCCGTCACCACCGCGTCGAAGGCGCCCGGACGGGTCAGCCGCATGGCGTCCTCGCCGCTCCTGGCCTGCTCGATCACGAACCCCGCCCGCTTCAGGCTCAGGGCCATGCCCTCCCGCATACCGGGATCGTCATCCACCACCAGCACCCTTTGGGGATTCACCATCGTCCGTTCCATTCAGGCTGTTCACAAAGATTATCGGCCGGACTCCAGGATCCTGGAATTCCGGCCGGTTTTGTTCAGGCGTTTGGGCCCCTGGGCACGGGGCAGCTCTCCGCGCACCGGATCCCCGTGGCGGGCGATGAGCAGGTACAGCTGGCGCCGGCTCACCCCCAGGCGGGCGGCGGCCTCCACCCGGTTGCCGTAGCTGCGCCGCAGGGCCCGGTACAGCAGCAGCCGTTCCAGCACGTGCAGATTGGCGGCGAGGTCCTCGGTCTCCAGGGGCAGGTCGACGGCCCCGGGGGGATCCGGGAACTGGCCCAGCAGGCGCCATCGGGCCAGGCGGTTGCGCAGGCCCTTCAGGTTCCCGGGGCAGGGCAGGAGGCCCAGGGCTCCGGGCAGGGGTCCCGGAATCCCGTCCTCCCGGGCCATGGCCTCCAGGCAGGGCGCCAGGCTCGCCGGATCCTCGTCCAGGGCCTGGAGGCGGAATCCCAGGCAGCGGGAGGCGGCCGGGGCCGCCGCCAGGTCCTCGGGGCTGCGGTGCGCCCCCAGCACACCCCGGCCATGGGCGGTGACCCAGGCATCCAGGGCGGCCGGGCCCAGCGCGTCAGCGTCATCCAGGCATTCCGTCCCCCGCTGGGCCGCCATCCAGGCGGCCACGGTGGAGACCCCGGTGCCCGGCGCGCCGTACACCCACAGTGGGCCCGGATGGGCCAGCACCGCCTCCAGGGACCCGCGCCAGCGGGCGGAACCGGGGAGGATGGCCATGGGGATCACGGGGACTCCATCAGGATCGGCGGCGGGCGCCACCGGCCATTATCGCATGCGCGCCCGGCATCCGACTTGCATCTACACTGGTGCCTGGAGGTTGTATGGTCATCACGCTCGCCGATATCCGCCTGGCCGCCGAACGGATCCGTCCCTACGTCCACCGCACCCCCGTCATGACCTGCTCCACCCTGGACCGCCAGGTGGGCGCCCAGGTCTTCCTCAAGTGCGAGAACCTGCAGCGGGTGGGCGCCTTCAAGTTCCGGGGGGCCTGCAACGCGGTGTTCTCCCTTGCGGAGGATGAGACCCGGCATGGAGTGGTGACCCATTCCTCCGGCAACCACGCCCAGGCCCTGGCCCTGGCCGCGCGCTTGCGGGGCATCCCCGCCTACATCGTCATGCCCCGCACCGCCCCGGCGGTGAAGAAGGCGGCGGTGGCCGGGTATGGAGGCCAGATCACGTTCTGCGAGCCCACCCTGGAGGCCCGGGAGACCACCCAGGCCCAGGTGGTGGCCCGGACCGGCGCCACCCCCATCCACCCGTACAACGACCCCCGCATCATCGCCGGGCAGGGCACCGCGGCCCTGGAACTGCTGGAGGAAGTGCCGGACCTGGACGTCATCCTGGCCCCCGTGGGTGGCGGCGGGCTGCTGAGCGGCACGGCCGTGGCGGCCCAGGGGCTCAAGCCCGGGATCCGGGTCATCGCCGGCGAACCGGAAGGGGCGGACGACGCCTGCCGGTCCCTGGCGGCCGGGCGCATCCTCCCCTCCGTGGACCCCCGCACCATCGCCGACGGCCTGCTCACCTCCCTGGGCGAATTGACGTTCGCCATCATCCGGGAGCAAGTGGAGCGCATCGTGCCCGTGAGCGAAGCCGGCATCGTGGCCGCCATGCGCTTCCTGTGGGAGCGGGCCAAGCTCCTGGTGGAGCCCAGCGCGGCGGTGCCGGTGGGGGTGCTGTGGGAGCGGCGGGCGGGCCTGGAAGGCCTGCGGGTGGGGGTGGTCCTGTCCGGCGGCAACGTGGACCTGGACCGGCTGCCCTGGCAGAGCTGATCCGGTCCGAGGCAGCCGAGCCTCGACATGGGGGCCGCACGCGCAGAATTGATGCGCATCATTCACAAAGGCAACGGAAGCTGGTTCAACCTTTTCTCCTGGACGCCCCAAAGAAAGCCGTCAATTTGAGCCTCAACGGCGACTTCCTGCGTTTGGCCAAGGCACAGGGCTTGAACATCTCCCACATCGCCGAACAGGCCCTGGCCACCCGGGTTGTCGTCCCCTTGTACCGCCCGGAAGCGGCGGGACCCGGCGGTTGGAGACCTGGCCGGCGCCCGGATGGACCTGCTTCGAGCTTTGGGTCTGCTTTTGACGGGATTTTAGCCATTCTTGAATGAAAGCATAGTAACTAGATAAAAATTTAAATAAGAACCTCCGTAATGTTGCTTGCATCAAGGGTGTGGCGCGCCGACCCCACATTCATGCAAGTTCCTACGGAGATATTTATGAAATTCTCAGCTTTTGCCCGCCCCATGGCCCTGGCCGCCGGGCTCGCCTCTTCCTTCGCCTTCGCCGCCAAACCCCTGGACAACGCCTACCTGGGAGGCCTGTTCAAGCGTTCCGAGAGCGATCCCAAGGAGCAGCGCCCCCTGCCCCGGGTGCAGAACCTGGAGGACCTGGTGAACCACAACACCTTCAAGGTGGTGGACACCCGCACCCAGGAGGCCTTCGACATGCCGGTGTACCAGCACTATCCGGTTGGCCCGGGCGTCGCTCTGCAGGACCTCACCCAGGATCTCCCCGACGACGGCAAGACCCTGGTGGCGCCGGTGGACCTCACCGGCAGCGGCATCTCGGACTTCATCTACGCCCGCAAGGACTGGGGCGGATGGAAGGTGCTCAGCAACGGCAACCGCCTGGACAAGCCCTTCCAGGGGTTCGTGACAGGCTTGTACGAGAGGGGCCAGGACTCTCCCAAGGCGGACCTGATCCCTGGCAGCACCCATGAGCTGGACGTGGACAACGACCTGCTGGCCGCCGTGGGCGACTTCCTGGGCAATGGCACCGAGCAGCTGGCCTACACCCGCCCAGGGTGGAGCCAGGTCTGGATCGTGGGCGCCGGGGGGGTGGTGCAGATGAGCGTGGACCTGAAAGGGATCGAGAGCAACGGCCCGGGCTCCAGGATACATTGGCTGCTGGCCTTCAAGAGCGGCAAGGGCGGCGCCAGGCACACCCGCCTGGCCTACTACCGGCTGGGCGCGGACCAGCTGGTCACCTTCACGCCCCAGGGCATGGGCTTCAAGCGGGGCGCTGCTTCCCTGGACGACAACTGGCACAACCTCAACCACAACGTCAAGGTGCTCCGCTTCCCCAGGGAAGCGCCCGGCAAGCTGGAGGCGAAGGCCCAGGACGTGACCGAGGACGTGAAGAACGCCCTGGACAAACTGGGGCTCTAGCTGGGAGTGCGACCGGAATGCTGGTCCGGGTCCCTCTGAGGGGGGCCCGGACCTTCTAGTTCGCGGATGCCCGCTTCAGGTCCTTGCCCAGCCAGCCCCTGGCCAGGACCAGGAGCACCGAGGTGAGCATGGCCACGCCTCCGAAGATCAGCCACATGGGCGTGGTGTTCAGGACGCCCCGGGACGGGTCCGGGCACCAGCGGGCCAGGGCGGCCCCGGAATACACCGGCACCACCATCTTGGTGAGGAACCAGGGGAACTGGGCCACGCCCATGTAGGCGCCGGTGCGTCCCTGGGGCGCGATCTCGGCGGCGTACTGCAGGAACCGGGGCTGCCAGATGGCCTCCCCCACGGTCATGAGGATGATGAAGGCCAGCAGCCCCGGAACCGTGGGCCCCAAGGCCAGGAAGAAGGTGGGCGCGCCCATGAGCGCGGTGCCCAGGATCATCATGGGGTACACGCGGGTGTTGGCTGTGAGGGCGGCCACCACCGGGCAGAGCAGGAAGATCAGCAGGGAGTTGAGGCTGGTCGCGGCCTCGAACCGGGCCCCCACCCAGGTCTGCGCGAAGGCCCGGTTCACGTACTGGGGCAGCACCAGCCAGTTGTAGGCGAACAGGGTCTGCACCGGCACCAGGGTGAAGATGAAGCAGGCGAACTTCAGGTCCGCCAGGGGATGGTTGCGCAGCCAGTGGCCCAGCCCGGCCAGGGGGCCCGACGGAGCCCGCAGGGCCTCCTGGGCCGGGATCCCTCCGCCCAGGGGATCCCCGGGGGGGTGGAGGATGGGCGGCACCGGCGTCCCCTTGCGCCCAAGGAGGGCCACGCAGGCCAGGAACGCCGCCGCCGTGGTGGCCGCATAGAACCCGTAGGCGCCCTGGATGCCCCACCGCTGCCGGATGGGCGACATGAAGGTGGGCAGCCACCCGCCCAGGTTCATGACCCCGTACAGCATGGCGTAGCCCATGCTGGCGCTGGCCGGAGTGGTGAACTGGCGCACCGCCGCATAGCCGGCGGGGGTGAACATGCCGTAGCCCGTGACGATGAACAGGATGCCACCCAGGGTCACGGCGATGAAAGGGGTGCCCAGGGAGCCCGCGGCCAGGCTCAGGCGCGGGGCCAGGGCCAGCACCGTGCGCCCCAGGAACATGAGCAGGAGGGAGAGCAGCAGGGTGCGGCGCAGGCCCCACCGGTCGGTGCTGCCGCCGAAGAAGAGCATGCTCAGGGTGATGCCCGAGGTGAGGGTGCCCACCATCCATCCGGCGTGCAGGTCGCCCAGCCCGCCGTACTCGTTGAAGTACATGGCCAGGTAGATGAGCATGCCGAAGTAGACGAACCCTTCGGTGAGGGAGGTCGAGGTACACCGCCCAGAGGGGCCGGGGCGACCGCCACAGCCCGAGGAAAGGGCGGACAAGCCCGTCCAAGGGCGAGAGACGGGCCGGGGAGGCCTGGGGCGCCAGGTCGGTCATGATATATCCTTTTGGAAAGATTTCTCTAAAGGTGGTAAAAATCGGCACTGAACAGAAGCACGGATGTCCGCAACACCTTAGCACAACCCCAGAGGTACTTTCATGAAGCTGGTGACCTTTCTTCGCGACGGCCAGGAACGCATCGGCGCGGTCATGGGCGACGGCCGCATCCTGGATTTCCACGCCCTGGAGCCGCGCCTGGCGGTGGACATGCTGACCCTGATCCACCGCCAGGACGAACTCATGCCCTTGGCCCGGGCCTTGGCCGCCGCTCCGGACCGGGGCCTCCTGGACCCCGGGGCGGCGGCCCTGCTGGCGCCCTTGCCCCGCCCCGTGGCCATGCGCGACGGCTACGCCTTCCGTCAGCACGTGGCCACCGCCCGGCGCAACCGCGGGCTGGAGATGATTCCCGAGTTCGACCTGTTCCCCGTGGCCTACTTCACCAATCATCAGGCGGTGGTGGGCCCGGGCCCCGTGGAAGTGCTGGAGCACCACCTGCGCCACCTGGACTATGAGCTGGAGGTGGCGGCGGTCATCGGCCGGCCGCTGCGGAACTGCACCCTGCGGGAGGCGGACGAGGCCATCTTCGGCTTCACCATCATGAACGACTGGAGCGCCCGCGCCCTCCAGGCGGAGGAGATGAAGCTTTCCCTGGGCCCCTGGAAGGGCAAGGATTTCGCCACCAGCCTGGGGCCCTGGCTGGTGACCAGGGACGAACTGCGCCTGGAACCCTCACCCCAGGGGCAGGTGCTGCATGCGCGCATGACCTGCGCGGTGAACGGGCGGCCGCTCAGCGACGGCGACGCGGCCACCATGAACTGGACCTTCGCCCAGATCCTGCAGCGTTGCGCCTACGGGGCCGTGGTGAGCCCCGGGGAAGTGGTGGGCAGCGGCACCGTGGGCACCGGCTGCCTGCTGGAACTGAACGGCTCCAAGGTCACCGACGACCTGTGGTTGCGGGAGGGCGACGAGGTGGTCATGGAGGTGGAGGGGTTGGGACGCCTGGTGAACACGGTGGTGCGGGGCGCCGGGCCGGACCTGCCCTTCACCCTGGTGGCCGAAGGGCCGCGCCTGATGGGCCAAGCGGGCCGGGTGGGGGAGGACCGGCCATGAGCCTGCGCACCTTGTTCCCGGAACAGCTGGATGCGGCCCAGGTCCAGGCGCTGCTCACCGGCGGGGTGGGGCCCCGGCCCATCGCCCTGGCCAGCACCGTCTCCCCTGAAGGTGTGCGCAACCTTGCTCCGTTCAGCTTCTTCAACGCCTTCTGCGCGCATCCCCCGATGGTCGGCTTCGCCCCCAACCGCCGGGGGCGCGACGGCGGCGTCAAGGACACCTACCGGAATGCCGTGGCCACCCGGGAATTTGTCATCGCCGCGGTGAGCCACGCCATGGTCCAGCAGATGAACATCGCCAGCGCCGAATACCCCGAGGCGGTGGACGAGTTCGTCAAATCCGGCTTCACCCCCCGGCCGGCCGTGCGGGTGCAGCCCGCCCTGGTGGGGGAATCGCCCTTCCAGATGGAGTGCCGCCTGCACCAGGTGGTGGAGCTGGGCAGCGGCCCTGGCTCCGGGCTGCTCCTGCTGGGGGAGGTGCTGGCGTTCCACGCCCGGGAGGACTGCTGGGAAGGGGGCGCCCTGCATCCGGGGCGCCTGGACCTGGTGGGCCGTCACGGTGGCTCCTTCTATTGCCGGGCCGCGGGGGCGGCCATCTTCGAACGGCCCAAGCCCGTGGGCCGGCCCATCGGTTTCGACGCCCTGCCGGAGCCCCTCAAGCGCAGCACCCTCCTCACCGGCAACGATCTGGGCCGCCTGGCCCATGTCACCGTGCTTCCGGACCTGACCCGCCCCCAGCGCCGGGACGGCGACCCCGAGGCTGCCCCGGCCCTGGAGCGGGCCATCCAGCGGGCCCTGGACCTGGACGACCTGGACGAGGCCTGGCGGCTGGCAGGGTTGCGCCTGGCCTGCGGCTAGTCCTGCCGGGGCGTCCGGGTCCCGGCCCGGCGGCAGGCCCGCCATGCGGGTTCCGTGGGTTCGCGCCGCCACACCTTTGGTGGCCGTGAATCGGAGTGCGTGCGCACTCCGATTCACGGCCACCTGCCGTCGAGCCGCATCGGACTTTGGGGTCGGTGATCTACGCGTCAGTTTGAAAGCGCCCCGAAGTCACCGATACCAATCATCTTCGGTCGGCCCCGACGAGCCAGCGAGTGCTTCGTCAGACCGCGCCCAGCGCGGCCTGACGAAGCCGAGCACCGGTGGGGCGGCGCGAGACCCGGGAACCCGGCCGACGCGATCTGCCGCCGACCGGGACACGGACGCCCCAGTATTACTAGGGCTTGGCTTGTTTCATGCTCTCGATGATTTGACGCGCCTGGGCCGCCTGGGACGAGTCCGGGGCCACCTCGATGAGCTTGTTCCAGGCCTTGATGGCCTGGTCGGGCTGCTTCAGGTCCTGGGAGTAGACGATGCCCAGGTTGTACCAGCTCTGCACGTGCCTGGGATCCAGGCGGACGGCCTTCTGGAAGTTGGCCAGCGCCTTGTCGTACTGCTGCAGCTGGCGGTACATCACCCCCTGGTCCGTGAGCACGTTGGGGTTCCGGGGCTCCAGGGCCAGGGCCTTGGCGTAGGCGTCGACGGAGTTCTGGGCCTGCTGCAGGTCGAAATAGTCGTTGCCCAGGGCGATCCAGGCCGCGACGTTCCTGGGATCGGAGGCCACCACCTGCTGGTTGGAAGCGATCCGCTGCTGCAGGTCGATGGGGTTCGGGCGGGGCGGGGCCGCCGGGGCCTGGGCCTGGGCCGGGGCGGCCACCGGAGGCGCCTCGTCGTTGGAGCGGCTGGCCGCCGTGAAATAGCCGGCCAGGAAGCCGACGAAAACACCGATGGCCAGGCCTGAAATGAGATTCCGATTCAAGAAGGCACCTCCGGGTCCGGGCGGCATGCGCGGAAAGGGAATTTTCCCATGTTCCAGGGTTGCGCCAAGTCACAGTCCAGCCTGGCGGGGCCCCTATTTCCAGGTGGCCCAGTAGCCGGTGCTCTCCACCCGGCCGGCGGCGGCGGTGGCCCGCAGGGGCCGCAAGGCGTCCACCATCACCGCCACCTCGTCGGTGCGCTCCTTGGCCCGGGACGCTTGGATGGCCTTGGGGTGGGGCCCGTGGTGGATGCCCTGGGGGTGCCAGGTGACCATCCCCGGCCCGATCCCCTCCCGGCTGAAGAAATGCCCGGCGGAGTAGAACAGCACCTCGTCGAAGTCGATGTTGGAGTGGAAGAAGGGCACTTTCATGGCCCCCGGGTCCTCCTCCAGGGGGCGGGGCAGGAACGAGCAGATGACCAGGTTCCGCCCCAGGAAAGTGGTGTGGGCGCTGGGGGGCAGGTGGTAGCGGGGGCTGCACACCGGACGGATGTCCTTGACGTTGATCCGCCAGACGGTGAGGTCCCCCTTCCAGCCCACCGCGTCGTTGGGGTTGAAGGGGTAGTAGACCCGGGTGATCTCGTTGGCGCGCTTGATGTGCACCGCCCATTCCCGCTGGCCGTCGTCCTGGTACGGCTCCAGCTCCGGAGTGTCGATCATGGCCGGGTCGAACAGGGCGTTGGGGCCCAGCTGGTTGCGGTCGGGGATGACCACTTCCCCGGCGCTCTCGATGAGCAGGTAGCGCTGGGGCTGGGCCTCGGGCAGGAACCGGTAGGTGGTGCCCCGGGGGATCACCAGGTAGTCCCCCGCCGCGTAGTCCAGCACCCCGAAGCTGCAGTCCAGGCGCCCGCCGCCCGCGTGGATGAAGTAGACGTCGTCCCCGTCGGCGTTGCGGTAGTAGAAGTCCATGGCGCCCGGGGCCACCCAGTGCAGGGCCACGTCCTCGTTGTGGAGGAGACAGACCGGGCTGAAGGCGGGCTCCCGGCTGCCGAACCGGGAATCGTCCAGGTCCTGGTCCCAGGACACCCGGTTCAGGTCGTAGCTGTGCGGGCGCAGGGGGCCCTCGATGCGGGTCCAGGCGGTGACCGGATGGCGCCGGTACAGGTGGGCGGTGCGGCCGTAGAAGCCGTGCCGCGCGAATTCCTCTTCGAAGGTCCCGGGCGGCAGGTCCACATGGGCCTGGCGGGCGACGGCGCCTTTGCGCAGGGGGAACAGGTTCGTCTCATGGGTCAGGCGCATGGGGAGATCCGGAAAGGTCCGCCCAAAGTCTACTCGTGAAAAAAGAACTTTTCGATGCAATTTAAACTGGTTTTTTTACAATGATAAGTCATAAAAATCAGATCGGTTTCCAAGCCTGGATGGATCTGTTATCCTCCCGCCTTGCGCGAGCCCGAGCGCGGAGGCGGAACCATGCGGAAACCTACCTTTTCCCTGGACCAACCGGACCCTGGGGCGGCGGCGTCCAACCCCCTGGGGATCATCCGCATCGACCACTTCCAGATGACCGGCACCATCGACCGGCTGGAGCCCCTGTACCGGCGCCTGGGCTTCTCCCGGATCGGGTCCGGCAGGATGCCCTGGGGCCGCCAGCTGCACCTGCGCCAGAACCGCATGGACGTGCTCATCTTCGAAGCGGACGACACCCATCCGGCGGGGCGCTACTACCAGGCCCACGGGGAAGGGGTGTGCGCGCTCAATTTCCAGGTGGAGAACCTGGACGTGGCCATGGAGCACGCCCGGGCGGCCGGGGCCAAGGTGATGCTGCAGCCCGAGGCCAGCCGCCTGGGAGCGGGCACCGTGCGCTACGCCGCCATCAAGGGCGTGGGGGACGTGCTGAACTACCTGGTGGAGCGCCGGGGCGAGCCGGGCGGATTCTGGCCCGACCTGCATCCGGACCCGGGCCTGCCCCTGTGCGCGCCCGGCCTGGTGCGTGCGGACCACCTCACCAACAACGTCGGCCCGGGGGAGCTGGACGCCCTGGTGGCCTTCTACGAACGGGTGTTCGGCTTCGCGGTGACGCGCACCTTCCGCATCCAGGGCCAGCTGGGCACCGGGCTGCGTTCCAAGGTGGTGCAGAGCGCCAACAACCGGGTCATCATCCCCATCAACGAGCCCGCCGACCCCAAGAGCCAGATCCAGGAGTTCGTGCAGCGCCACCGGGGCCAGGGGGTGCAGCACATCGCCATGTCCACCAACAACATCGCCGAGTCCATCCGGGTGCTGGCGGCCCAGGGCATCGCCTTCCTGAAGGTGCCGGCCACCTACTACGAACTCCTGCCCGGCCGCATCGAGCTGGGCGGCTACCGGGTCACCGAGGACCTGCGGGAGCTGCAGGAACTGGGCATCCAGGTGGACGGGGACGGCACCGGCTACCTGCTGCAGATCTTCAGCGAGGACCAGATCGGGCCGCTGTTCTTCGAGATCATCCAGCGCCGGGGCAACATGGGGTTCGGGGAAGGGAACTTCCAGGCGCTGTACGACTCCATCGAACTGGACCAGCAGCGGCGGGGCGTGCTCTGACGCCGGCGCCCGGCCAAAGGTGGTAGGCTGCCGCCATGGACCCGATCGCCGCTTTCGAACAGGACCCCTACCTGACTCGCCTGGAAACCCGGGTATTGCGCACCGGCGAGGAGGGCGGCCGCCCTTACGCGGTCCTGGAAGATTCCATCCTGTTCCCGGAAGGAGGCGGCCAGCCGCCGGACCATGGCTTCCTGGGCAGCCTGGCGGTGGTGGACGTGCAGAAACGGGACGGGGAAGTGCGCCACTACCTGGCCGGGCCCGCCGTTCCCGGGCCCGCCACCCTGCGCCTGGACTGGGACCGGCGCTTCGACCACATGCAGCAGCACACCGGCCAGCACCTGCTCACGGCGGTGGCCCAGGCGCGGCACGGCTGGGCCACCACCGCCTTCCACCTGGGCGGGGAAATGGCGGACATCGAACTGGACGCCCCCCGGATCAGCCCGGACGCCCTGGCGGCTCTGGAAGCGGAGGTGGCGGCGGAGATCCGACTGGCCCGCCCGGTGACCTGCCGCCGGGTGGCGCCCGAGGACCTGCCCGGGCTGGAGGTGCGCTCCCGGGGACTGCCGGAAGGCTTCCAGGGGGACGTGCGCCTGGTGGAGATCCAGGGCCTGGACCTGAACACCTGCGGCGGCACCCACGTGCGTTCCACCGCCGAGCTGGAAGGCCTCTGCCTCCTGGGCACCGAGACCCTGCGGGGCGGCACCCGGGTGTTCTTCGTGGCGGGCGGGCGGGCCCGGCGCCGCATGGCCGCCCACGAGCAGCGCAACGCCGCCCTGCGCACCCTGCTGGGGGCTCCGGATCCGGGCCTGGAGGAAGCGGTGGCGGCCCGGCTGGAGCAGCAGCGGGGCCTGGAAAAGCGCATCCGCCTGCTGGAGGAGGAACTGGCCGACCTGGCGGCGGGCGCCCTGGCGGAGCGGGCCGAGGACCTGGTGGAGCGGCATTTCGAAGGCAGGGACCTGGCCTTCCTGCAGCGCGCCGCCCGCCAGCTGGCGGCCCGGGCCCCTGGCAAGACCGCCTTCCTCACGGCCACCCGGGACGGCCAGCACGCCTTCGTCCTGGCCTCCGGCGCCGCCTCCCCGGTGGACACCGCCGCCCTGGGCCGGGAAGCCGCGGCCCTCCTCTCCGCCCGGGGCGGCGGTTCCGGGCGCCTGTTCCAGGGCAAGGCCGGCTCCCTGGAGGCCCGGGCCCAGGTCCTGGCGCGGCTGCGCAAAACCTAGCCCTCGTTCAGGGACAGCCAGCGCGACTCCACCCTGCCCGCGCCGGTGGCGCGCGCGGCCGGCTGGATTATCTATTATCTGTCGTCCCGCAACCCAACCCCGGCAAGCGGCCGTTCAAGGAGGATCCCATGAGAAGCATTGCATTGCTTGCTGCCCTGAGCCTTGCGGCCGCCGCCTACCCCGCCGATGCCCCGGTGGTGGTCGCCTCCAAGATCGACACCGAAGGTTCGGTCCTCGGCAAGATCATCGTCCAGGTCCTCACCGCCAACCAGATCCCGGTGACTGACAAGGTCGGCTTCGGCACCACCGATGTGGTCCGCAAGGCCATTGCCGCCAAGGAGATCGACCTCTATCCCGAGTACACCGGAAACGGCGAGTATTTCTTCCCCGGCACCGATCCGACGTTGTGGAAGGACGAGCAGAAGGGCTATGAGACCGTGAAGAAGCTGGACCTGGAGAAGAACGGCATCGTCTGGCTGACCCCGGCCCGGGCCAACAACACATGGGCCATCGCCGTCCGGAAGGACCTGGCCGCCGGGAACCATCTGACCAGCCTCGAAGACCTGGCCAGCTACCTCAAGGCCGGCAAGCCCTTCAAGCTGGCCGCCAGCGAGGAATTCATCAGCCGGCCCGACACTCTCCCGGCGTTCCAGAAGACTTATGGGTTCAGCCTCAAGCCCGACCAGCTCCTGTCCCTGCCCGGGGGCAACACGGCCCTGACCGAGAAGGCCGCCGCCGAGGGGACCGACCACGTGAACGCCGCCATGGCCTACGGCACGGATGGGTCCCTGGCGGCCCTGGGGCTGGTGGTCCTGGCCGACACCAAAGGGGTGCAGCCGATCTACGAACCCGCCCCGATCATCCGCCAGGAGGTGCTCGACCGCTACCCGGCCATCGGCCAGCTCCTGGGCGCCGTATTCACCCGGCTCGACCTGGTGACCCTCCAGACCCTGAACGGCCGGGTCGCCGTCAACGGGGAGCCGGCCGCGGCGGTGGCCGCCAGCTGGCTCAAGGCCCAGGGGCTGGGGCAGTAGCGGGGCGCCCCATGCGCCCCATGGCCCTCGCCGCCCCCGGGTCCCCCCGGGTCGACCCGGTCCTGGCCGCCCTGGCCCTGGCCGGGGCCGGATCGGCCTTCCTGGTTCCCTTCTATCAGTTCGCTCCCAACCGGATCGTGGGCGGGACCAGCTGGTTCCTGGCTCCGGCCAGCCTGCCCGCGGCCCTCGGCCTCCTGGCGGGCTGGCTGGGGATTGGAGCTTTCGCCTGCCTGCCCCCTTCGGTCCGGCGGGCTGCCGCGGCCCGCTGGGCCTGGCTCCTGGTCCCGGTGCCGGTGCTGGCGGCCCTGGCGGGCGCCGCCCGGGTCTCCTGGGCCCTGGCGGGAGCCGATGCGGTCGCGCGGGTGACGTTGGGCGCCGGGTTCTGGTTGACCCTGCTCGGCGCACTGGTGGCGGGCATCGCCATGCCTTCCGGGATCCTGGTGCGGGCCCTGGGCCTTCTGCCCGCCCTTGGCCTGGCGGTCGCCGGGCTGGCCCGGGGCTGGCTCGACGCCCTCAGCCTGGTCCGGGAGGCGCGCAGCCTCGGTTCTGCTTTCGGCACCGAATTCACCCGGCACTTGACCCTCACCGGTGGCGCGGTCATGGCCGGGACCGTGCTGGGGCTGGCTCTGGGCGTCGCGGCCCACCGCTCCCCGGGCTGGCGCCTGGGCGGGTTTTTCACGCTCAATTCCCTGCAGACCTTGCCCAGCCTGGCCCTTTTCGGCCTGCTGATCCTGCCTCTGGCATGGTTGTCCGCCCGGTTTCCTTCGCTCCGGGCCTGGGGCATCAAGGGCATCGGCCCCGCACCGGCCGTCATCGCCCTGAGCCTGTACGCAACCCTGCCCGTCGCCCGCAACACCCTGACCGCTCTCGATGAGATGCCCCAGGCCGTGCTGGACGCGGGCCGGGGCATGGGCATGTCCGAGTGGCAGCTGGGGTTGGGGGTGGTAGTGCCCCTGGCCTGGCCGGCGGTGCTGGCCGGGATCCGGATCGCCACCGTCCAGACGGTCGGCAATACCGTCGTCGCTGCCCTGATCGGTGCGGGCGGACTGGGCACTTTCATTTTCCAGGGCCTGGGCCAGACCGCCATGGATCTGGTCCTGCTGGGCACCCTGCCGGTGGTGGCCCTGGCCCTGGCGGCCGACCAGGTCCTTGGCTTCCTGTCCCGGCCCCGAGGAGCGCGACCATGATCACTTTCGAAGGCGTTTCCCGCCGGTTCGGCGCCACCGCGGCGCTGGCCGGCATCGACCTCACGCTGGCCGACCACGAACTCTGCATCCTCCTGGGGCCTTCGGGCAGCGGCAAGTCCACCCTGCTGAGACTGGTCAACCGTCTGCTGGAACCCACCTCCGGCCGGATCCTGCTGGACGGCCGGGATGTCCGCTCCTACCGGCCCGAGGCGCTGCGCCGGAACATCGGCTACGTGATCCAGAGCGTGGGGTTGTTCCCCCACTGGAAGGTCCGGGACAACGTGGCCACGGTGCCCCGGCTGCTGGGCTGGGAACGGGGCCGGATCTCCGCCCGGGTGGAGGAGGTGATGGACCTGGTCGGGCTCCCGGCCCGGACCTTCGGCGGCCGCTACCCCCACGAACTTTCCGGCGGCGAGGCCCAGAGGGTGGGGGTGGCCCGGGCGCTGGCTTCGGATCCGCCCATCCTCCTGATGGACGAACCTTTCAGCGCCGTCGACCCCCTGGGCCGGCACCGGATCCAGGGGGAATTCCTGGAGATCCAGCGGCGCCTGAAGAAGGCCGTGGTCTTCGTCACCCACGATGTGGACGAGGCGGTCCGGCTGGGCGACCGGATCGCCCTGCTCAAGGAGGGGCGCCTGGTCCAGTACGACCGGACCGAGGTGCTGCTCGAGGCCCCGGCGAACCCTTTCGTCGGCGAGTTCCTGGGTCAGGACCGGACCTTGAAACGGTTGAGCCGGGTTCCCGCCTCGACCCTGGCCCGGGCCGCCGGCCCCGGGACGGGCGCCCCGGGGGCCGGCGCAGCGGCCGCCCTGGCCGAGGACCTGGACCTGCGGTTGGTGCTGTCGCATTTCCTGGGATCCGGCACCGACATCGTCCCGTTGAAGAACCGGCAGGAGCGCATCACTGGATGGCTGCACCGGCGGGATCTCGAGGCCTGGGCCCGGTCCGGGGCGACCGCCCCATGAGGAACTGGATGTCCCTGGCCGGGTTCGGCGGCGTCCTGGCGCTCCTGGCAGCGTTCCCGGGGTTATGGCCCTGGCCCCTCTATCCCCGGGCGAGCCCCCTGGGGCTCCTGGCCCAGCACCTGGTGCTGGTGGGCCTTTCCAGCCTGGTGGCCCTCGCCATCGGCCTTGGCCTGGGAATCGCCGTGACCCGGCGGTGGGGTCAGGCCTTTCTCCCCCTGGCCCGGACCCTGGCCTCGGTCGGCCAGACCTTCCCGCCCACTGCCGTGCTCATCCTGATGGTCCCGGTCCTGGGCTTCGGGCTCGGCCCCGCCTGGGTGGCCCTCGCCCTCTACGGCATCCTGCCGGTGTTCGGCAACACGGTGGAGGCCCTGCTCGCGGTGCCCTCCGCCACCCGGGACGCCGCCCAGGGCCTGGGCTTCCGCCCCGGCCAGGCGCTGTGGCAGGTGGAGCTGCCCCTGTCCCGGCCGTTCATCCTGGCCGGAGTCAGGACCTCCACGGTGGTCAATGTAGGGACGGCCGCCATCGGCGCCGCCATCGGGGCCGGCGGGCTGGGCGCCCCCATCCTTTCGGGCCTGGTCACCCAGAACAACGGGTTCCTGGCGGAAGGGGCGATCCTGGCCGGACTTCTGGCCCTGACCCTCGACGCCGGCTTCGGCCTGCTCGGGGCCTCATCCGAAGTCCGGTTCAAGCGGCAGGATCCTTGAAGGGCTCCCAGCTCAACGGGAGCGTACGTGTCCCGGTCGGCGGCAAGCCCATCGGCCGGGTTCCCGGGCGTCGCGCCGCCCCACCGGTGCTCGGTTTCGTCAGGCCGCGCACGGCGCGGTCTGACGAAACGCTCGCTGGTTCGTCGAGGCCGACCAAAGAACCAAGGTATCGGTGCCTTCGGGGCGGACTGCGCGAATCGCTTCCGCAAGCTTCACAGGCCCTTCCATGTCAGCCAGGCCAAGCGGATTCGCCGAGCCCAGTGAGCCAGCAGGACGCCTTCAAACCTGCTCGCAAGTCACCGACCCCGAGGTCCGATGCGGCTCGACGGCCACCAACGGTGTGGCGGCGCGTACCCGCGGCACCCGTACGGCGGGCCTGCCGCCGGGTCGGGACCCGTACGCCCCGGCAGGGCTAGAAGACCAGCCGCGCCTGGATCGCCAGGATGTCGATGCTGTTCTTGTAGGTGCCGGTCAGGTTGCCGTCGAAATATTGGCCGGCATTGGCGGGATTGTTCCCCGCCGACAGGTTGACCGGGGCGTCCTTGCAGAACAGGTGGCTGTAGCCCGCGTCGATCCCGAAGGCCTTGGTGAACTGGTAGCTCGCCCCGGCGGAGAGCCAGGTGCGGTCCGAGTCGGGGATGCGGGGGGTGCGGGTGGCGTCGGGCACGGGGGTCTGGTCCAGGGCCACGCCCAGGCGGTAGGTCCAGGGGCCTTCCGGATGGCAGGTGCCGCCCACGGCGAAGAACCAGGAATCCTTCCAGTTCTCCACGGTGACGTTGTCCGGCTGGAAGGAAGGGTTCGGGAAGCGCACGCGCAGTTCGTGGAAGCAGGACCACTTGGTCCAGGCCAATTCGGAGGCCAGGGTGAAGGTGCCGGACAGGTCCCAGGCGGCCCCCAGGGACAGGGTGGCGGGCATGCGCAGCACCGCCGAGACGGAGTTGTCGGTGACGGCCCGCTGCCAGGAGGCGGCCAGGTTGGCGACCTCCGCCTGCTTGCCGGGGTTGGCCAGCATGAGCGCCTGGACCGCCGGGGTCAGGTCGGGAGTGTTGAAGGTGGCGGTGCCCTTGATGGTTTCCCGCACCTCCGACTGGTAGCCCAGGCCCATGCGGAAGGTGGGGGCCGGTTCGGTACAGGAACCCGAGGCGGTAGCCGTACGCCCAGCCGGTGCCGTTCACCGTGGCGTCGCCGTCGGCGCCGCCCGCGGAGACGATGGTCTGGCCGTCCAGGGTGTCGGACAGCCCGCTGCCCAGGACCTGCGCCTGGGCCTGGGCGCCCAGGTCGATGCCCTCGCTCAGCTGGGCCTTGGCCCGCCGGGCCACCAGCGCCACGCCCACTGACCAGCGCTCGTCCAGGCGGTAGGCCAGGGTGGGGGCGATGTCCACCGTCTCCAGGTGGGAGCGGATGGCGTGGTAGCGCCCGGCCCAGGTGGGATCGTACTCGGTGGTGAGGCCGAAGGGCACGTTCACCGCCAGGCCCAGCTTGAAGTCGTCGGACACGGACCACAGGGCGTAGAGGATGGGCAGGGTGGCGCTGGAGGCGATGTTCCCGGAGCTGGTGGGGCCGCTGATGGTGCTGGGCCCGACGGCGGGGGGCAGCCCCGGCCGGGTGGCGGTGCCGTTCTGGAGCCGGGAGCTGGGCATGATCTCGGTGAGGCCCAGCTGCAGCCGGTTGTCGTTGAACCGGACCAGGGTGGCGGGATTGAAGAACATGCTGCTGATGTCGGAGCCCCCGGCGCTGATGCCGGCGTAGGCGTTGCCCTGGCCGCTGGCGCTCTGGTCCCGCAGCTGGTAGCCCGAAGCGGCGGCCCGGGACGCCAGCATTCCGCCCAGCGCCAAGGCCAGGGCCGTAAGACGGGAGACATGCGTATATCGAACCATTAAGTTCATCTCCTTGCGAATAAGGTTGCCAACATTAATGGTGGCATGGAGTTTCAAAAGAACCGTCCACGATAACAAGTTCCGGCCAGGGGCAGCCGCCTTTTGGGGCATAATGGAGTTTTTAAATGACCCAGAGTCAGCATTAGGGATACGAGTGATTGATATGCTCCGCGCTTACCGTCCCGAGGAAAAGGAAATCCGCCGCCAGGCCATCCTGGCCGGCGCCTTGCAGATGTTCCGGGAGACTCCCTTCCCGGACCTGCACATGATCGACCTGGCCCAGCGCCTGGGCCTGGGCAAAGGCACCCTCTACCTTTATTTCCCGACCAAGGAGGCGCTGTTCCTGGCGGTGCTGCAGGCGGAACTGGGAGCCTGGTTCCAGGCGGCGGCCCGGGTGCTGGACGACACTCCCACCGGCGCCGACCCCGCCGCCGTGGCCCGGGAACTGGTGCGGGAGCTGGTGGCCCACCCCCTGCTCCCCGGGCTCCAGGCCCTGCTGCACGGAGTCCTGGAACGGAACATCCCGGCCGCCGAGGCGCACGCCTTCGCCCGCTTCCTGCAGGAAGGCGTGGTGCAGGTGGGCCGGCGCCTGGAGCGGGTCCTGCCCGGGCTGCCCCCGGGGCGGGGCATGGCCTACCTCATCCGCTTCCACGGCCTGGTGATCGCCAGCCAGCTCATGGCGGCCCGCCCGCCCGCGGTGCGGCAGATGCTCAAGGACCCGTCCATGGCCCTGTTCGACCTGCCCTTCGCCGACAGCCTGCTGGGCACGGCGGTGGACCTGCTGCGGGGCATGCTGGCGTCAAACTAGGCCACTACCTGCCGCGCCCGTTCCAGGGCCAGGAGCACCCGCTTGCGGCCGGCGCCCCAGTGGTAGCCGCCCAGGGCGCCGCTGGCCTGGATCACCCGGTGGCAGGGGATCAGGCAGGCCACCGGGTTCTGGCCCACGGCGGCGCCGATGGCCCGGCTGGCGCCGGGCTCGCCCACCCGCCGGGCCAGGTCCCCGTAGGCCAGCACCCGCCCTTCCGGGATCCGCAGCAGGGCCTCCCAGACCTTGAGCTGGAACGGGGTGCCCTTGAGGGCCAGGGCCAGGGGCCGGGCCGGCTCGCCCCGCAGGCGGCTCTCCAGGGTCCGGACGAACGGCGCCACCGCCTCCGGGTCCCGCTGGAGCCGGGCCCGGGGCCAGCGCGCCTCCAGCTCGTCCAGCGCCGTCCCCTCCTGGAAGGCCAGGGCGCACAGCCGGTCTTCCAGGGTGGCGAAGAGCGCCGGGCCGAACGGGGTCGGCGCCACCGCCCAGCGCAGCGTGAGGCCTTCGCCCTGCTCCTTGAACTGCCCCGGGGTCATGCGCTCCACGGACACGAACAGGTCGTGCAGGCGGCTGGGGCTGGAGAGACCTACCTCCAGGCTGGCCTCCAGCACCGACCGGGACTCCAGCAGCAGCTCCTTGGCGTCCCGCAGGGTCAGGAACTGCAGGAACCGCTTGGGGCTGACGCCCGCCCATTTCTGGAAGATGCGCTGGAAGTGGAATTCGCTGACCCCGGCCCGGGCGGCCACCTCCGCCAGGGAGGGCTGCTCCCGCACCTGCCCGCTCAGGTAGCGGATGGCCTCGGCCACCCGGGTGAAATCGCTCTGGGACATGGCCCCCTCCCTCCCCCAAAGGATCCGGGATCCAGGCCTCTTCCTCAATCCGGATCTTGCTACGGCTTGAACAGGGGCGCCAGGCCCGGGCCGGAGGCGATGACCCGCGGGGCGTTCAGCACCGGGGAGAAGTCGCCCATGGCCCACTCCCGCAGGCGGTACAGGGTGGCGAAATGGAAGGTCTGGGCCGGCGTGCCCTGGCCCCCCACCAGTTCGCTGCCCCGGCGCACGTTGTCGGCCATCCACGAAGGCAGGACCAGGTGGTAGGGGCTGCGCGCCACTTCGCCCTTGTGGAAGGAGACGGCGGCCACCAGGTCGGCCACCTCGGCGGGGCTGGACTCCACCATCAGGTTGGGGTCGGCCATGGGACGCCAGAATTCCGTCTCCACCACCTTGCAGCGGAAGCCCGGGCGCATGCTGCGCATGGCGTCCACCACCAGGTGGTGGGTGCCCACGTGGGTGCTGTTCTGGTCCTGGTCGTGGGGCATGAAGATCACCGCCGGCCGGTGGTAGGCGAGGACCTGGTGGATGTAGATCACCGCGTCATCCCAGGCTCCGGGCTTGGCCTCCCGGGTGCGCGGGTTGATGCCGCTGAGGCCGCCGGGGCCGGTGGTGATCAGTTCGAAGCCCAGGAAGTGGCAGGCGCCGCGCATCTCCTCCAGCCGCGCCGCCTGCCGATCCACCCTGCTGCCCTGGGTCACGGCCACCACCGAGACCCGGAAGTGCAGGTCCCGCCGCAGGCGCAGGGGCAGGGCGCCGATGATGCTCTCGTCGTCCGGGTGGGGCGCGAACACCAGGGCCCGGGGCGCGTTGTCCAGCAGCCGCGGCGCCGGCGCCGGCGGCAGGCCGCCCAGGGGCAGGCACCGAGCCTCATCCACCATCTGAACGAACTCATCCACGAAGTGTTGGAAAGGATGGCTCATGAGAACGGCTCCAGAGTGATTTTGCGGTTAATCCTAAGGCTTTCTGATAGCAGTGTCTTGTTATTTCCGTGGGCAGGGAACCGCGCCGGCCCGCCCTCCCGGCTGTGTCCATTATCACGGGTGCGGGGTGGTTTTTCCCGAAGGTCCCTACAATGGGTCGTTGGCAGGTATTGATAACTTTGAGCGGAAGTCCAGGCCCTGGCCGGAGCGATTTCCGCAACGGATCAACCGGATCCCAGGAGGACGCTGGATGGATACCAAGGCTAAAGAGGAAATGCTGCAGAAGCTGCGTAAGGACGCGCTGCTCGGCGGAGGCGTGGAGCGCATCGAAGCCCAGCACGCCAAGGGCAAGATGACCGCCCGGGAACGCATCGAAGCCCTGGTGGACAAAGGCTCCTTCCGGGAGCTGGACGCCTTCGTCACCCACCGTACCCATGATTTCCACATGGACAAGAAGCACTTCCTGGGCGACAGCGTGGTGACCGGTTGGGCCACTGTGGAAGGGCGTCCCATCTACTTGTTCAGCCAGGACTTCACCGTGCTGGGCGGGTCCCTGGGCGAGGTCCACGCCGAGAAGATCTGCAAGGTCATGGACCTGGCCGTCAAGAACGGGGTGCCGGTGGTGGGCCTCAACGACAGCGGCGGCGCCCGCATCCAGGAGGGCGTGGTGAGCCTGGGGGCGTACGCGGACATCTTCCTGCGCAACACCCTGGCCTCGGGGGTGGTGCCCCAGCTCAGCGCCATCATGGGGCCCTGCGCCGGGGGCGCGGTGTACAGCCCGGCCCTCACGGACTTCATCTTCATGGTGAAGAAGACCAGCCACATGTTCATCACCGGCCCGGACGTGGTGAAGACCGTCACCCACGAGGACGTGTCCATGGACGACCTGGGCGGCGCCGCCATCCACGCCTCCAAGAGCGGCGTGTCCCACTTCACCGCCGAGGACGAGGCGGACTGCCTGGCCTCCATCCGCCATCTGCTCGGCTACCTGCCCAGCAACAACATGGAGGATCCGCCCCGGGTGGACACCGGCGACGACCCCAACCGCAAGGAGATGGCCCTGGAGGACCTGGTCCCGACCGATGCGCACAAGGCCTACGACATGCACGAGGTCATCGGCCACGTGGTGGACAACGGCGAGTTCCTGGAAGTCCACGCTGGCTACGCGGGCAACATGCTCGTCGGCTTCGCGCGCCTGGACGGGCACACGGTGGGCATCGTGGCCAACCAGCCCATGGTCCTGGCCGGGGTGCTGGACATCAAGGCCTCCATCAAGGGCGCCCGGTTCGTGCGCTTCTGCGACGCCTTCAACATCCCGCTGGTGACCTTCGTGGACGTGCCCGGGTTCATGCCCGGCGTGGACCAGGAGCACGGCGGCATCATCCTGCACGGCGCCAAGCTGCTCTACGCCTACTGCGAGGCCACCGTGCCCAAGCTCACGGTGATCACCCGCAAGGCCTACGGCGGCGCCTACGACGTGATGAGCTCCAAGCACATCCGCGGCGACTACAACGTGGCCTGGCCCACCGGCGAGATCGCCGTCATGGGGCCCGACGGCGCCGTGAACATCATCTTCCGCAAGGAGATGGCGGAGGCCGCCGATCCCGCCGCCAAGCGCGCCGAGCTGATCGAGATCTACAAGGACAAGTTCGCCAACCCCTTCGTGGCCGCCTCCCGGGGCTACCTGGACGACGTCATCGACCCGTGCGAGACCCGGCCCCGGCTCATCGAGGCCCTTAAGGTCACCCGCAACAAGCGCGACAGCAACCCGCCGCGCAAGCACAGCACCATGCCTTTGTGAGCGGAGGGGGACACCATGGCACACAAGACCAGCATCGCCGAACTCGCCAATCTCCTCACCACCCCCTACAGCCACCTGGAACTGGGCCAGGTCAACGACCACGCCGCCTACATCATGAACTTCAAGGAGACGTACCCGTTCCACCGGCACATCCAGGATGAGCTGTACCTGGTCCTGGAGGGCGAGATCACCATCCGGTTCAAGAACGCCCCTCCGATCTCCCTCAAGAAGGGGGAATGCACGGTGGTGCGGGCCTACACCACCCACTCCTCCGAGTCCCTGGAGGGTGCGCTGGTGCTGATGGTGAAGCCCAAGGAAATGTTCCCCCACCCGTCCGAAGTGGAGTAGCGCGACATGCCGACCAAATTGATGATCTGCGAGACCCTCCTGCGGGACGCGCACCAGAGCCTGCTGGCCACGCGCATGCGCACCGAGGACATGCTGCCCTTCTGCCCGGTCCTGGACGAGATCGGCTACTGGTCCCTGGAAGTGTGGGGCGGCGCCACCTTCGACACGGCCATCCGGTTCCTGGGGGAGGACCCCTGGGAGCGCCTGCGCGCCCTGCGCAAGGCCATGCCCAGGACCCGCCTGCAGATGCTCCTGCGCGGGCAGAACGTGCTGGGCTACAAGCACTACCCGGACGACATCGTGGAGAAGTTCATCGTCCTGGCCCGCAGGAACGGCATCGACGTGTTCCGCATCTTCGACGCCCTGAACGACCTGCGCAACATGGAGCAGGCCATGAAGATCGCCAAGCGCGAGGGCGGGCACGTGCAGGGGACCATCTCCTACACCATCAGCCCGGTGCACACCGACGCCGCCTTCGTGCAGATGGGCAGGGACCTGAAGGCCATGGGCGCCGACTCCATCGCCGTCAAGGACATGGCCGGGATGATCAGCCCCTACATCGCCTACAGCCTGGTGAAGGCCCTCAAGGAGGAAGTGGGCCTGCCGGTGCAGCTGCACACCCACTACACCTCCGGCTTCGGCACCGCCTCCCTGATCAAGGCCGCCGAGGCGGGCGTGGACGTGGTGGACTGCGCCATCTCGGCCATGTCCATGTCCACGTCCCAGCCCCCCACCGAGACCCTGGTGGCCGCCCTGAAGGGCACCCCCCGGGACACCGGCCTGGACCTGGACGCCCTGGCCGACCTGGCCCGCAAGATGACCGAGGTGCGCAAGAAGTACGCGAGCTTCGAGGCGGGCGTGCCCCCGGTGGACGTGAACGTGCTGCAGTTCCAGGTGCCCGGCGGCATGCTCTCCAACCTGGTGGGCCAGCTGCGCCAGAACGGCGCCATGGACAAGTACTACGACGTGCTGGACGAGATCCCCAGGGTGCGCAAGGACATGGGCTACCCGCCCCTGGTGACCCCTTCCAGCCAGATCGTGGGCACCCAGGCCACCCTGAACATCCTGCTGGGGCAGCGCTACAAGGTGATCCCCGAGGAGGTGAAACAGTATTTCCGGGGCTACTACGGCAAGCCCCCGGCGCCCATGGACCCGGAGATCCAGAAGCTGGCCATCGGCGACGAGGAGCCCATCACCTGCCGTCCCGCCGACATGCTGGCCCCGGCCTGGGAGGACGCCAGGCAGGAGATCGGCGACCTGGCCCAGTCGGACGAGGACGTCATGTCCTACGCCCTGTTCCCCCAGATCGCCCGGCCCTTCCTCAAACGGCGCCGGCAGGGCCTGGGCGGCAAGGAGGAGCTGGCCGCCGCCATCGGCGAGGCCCTCTACCAGCAGGCCGTGGGCAGGGAGGTCAAGCCGGTTGCGGCCGCGGGACCGGCCCAGGGGGGATCCATGTGGAAGCTGGCCGCGCGCGCGGGCATCCAGAGGGGGTGGTGAGATGGCCAACAACAAGTTCAAGCTGGTGCTGGACGGCCAGGCCTACGAACTGGAGCGCCGGGAAGGCATGATGGTGGTCAACGGCATGGAGTTCGCCTTCGAGCGCAAGGAAAACCAGATCACCGTGGCCGGCAACCCCCACCTGGTGAAGCTGGGCAACGGCACGGCGGAAGTGGACGGCATCGCCTACCCCGTCCAGGCCCAGGGCCTGGAGGAGCCCAAGGCCGCCGGACGGCCCCGCAAGGCCACCACCGGCGCCGCCGAGGAAGCCGGCGCGCTCACCGCCATCATGCCCGGACTGATCCTCAAGATCCTCAAGGCGGAAGGGGACCGGGTGGAACCGGGCGAGACGGTCATCATCCTGGAAGCCATGAAGATGCAGAACGAACTCCAGGCCAGGACCGGCGGCGTCATCACCCAGATGAACGTGAAGCAGGGGGACAACGTGGAAATGCGCCAGGTCCTCTGCGTGATCGATTCGGAGGGGTCGAAGGAAGGCGCCCAGCCGGCCCTTTGAATTTTTCATTGGAAGGAATCCCGGCCGTTTGATGGCTTCCGGGCGGATGAGGCAGAATGGTAGCAAGCCGATCCGTACCGGAAAGGGGTCCATGCCCGCACTCCCGCTCATCGCCATCGACGGCCCCTCGGGGGTCGGCAAGTCCACCACCGCCAAGCGCCTGGCCCAGGAGCTGGGCTGGAGCTACCTGGACACGGGAGCCATGTACCGGGCCTGTGCCCTGGCCTTCAAGCGCAACAAGCTGGACCTGGCCGACCCGGGCGAGGTGGAGCGGCTGCTGGCGGGCCTGGACATCCAGCAGCGGGGCGCCCGGGAGTTCCTGGGCGGGGAGGACGTGAGCGAGGCCATCCGCACCCCGGAGATCTCCAGCATGGCGTCCTACGTGTCCGCCGACCCCCGGGTGCGCCAGGTGCTGGTGGACCAGCAGCGGCGCATCGGCCGCACGGGGAGCTGGGTGGTGGACGGGCGGGACATCGGCACCGTGGTGTTCCCGGACGCCTGCTGCAAGATCTTCCTCACCGCCAGCATCGCCGCCCGGGCCGAGCGGAGGTTCAAGGACCTGCTGGAGAAGGGCACGCCCCAGCCCCTGGAGGAGGTGGCGGCGGACATCCAGCGCCGGGACCAGGCGGACTCCACCCGGGCCGTGTCGCCCCTGCGCCGGGCGGACGACGCGGTGGAACTGGATTCCAGCCGGCTGACCCCGGAGCAGGTGGTGGCCTGGATCCTGGAGCGGCACCGGGCCCATGCCCGCGGATAGGCAATCGGACTGGCGCGCCGGTCCCGGCCTCCTATCTTCTGGGCCATGGACACCCGCATCGAACACGACAGCATGGGCGATGTGGTGGTGCCCGCCTGGGCTTACTGGGGGGCCCAGACCCAGCGCTCCCTGGAGCACTTCCGCATCGGCGGGGAGCGCCTGCCCGCGCCCCTGATCCACGCCCTGGGGCGGATCAAGCAGGTGTGCGCCCGGGTCAACGGGGAACTGGGGGTCCTGGATCCCGCCGTGGGGGCCCTGATCATGCGGGCGGCGGAGGAGGTGGCGGCGGGGGCCCTGGATGAGCATTTCCCCCTGGTGGTGTGGCAGACCGGGTCCGGCACCCAGAGCCACATGAACGTGAACGAGGTGATCGCCAACCGGGTCAGCGAATTGGCCGGGGAGCCCCGGGGCTCCCACCGGCCGGCCCATCCCAACGACCACGTGAACCGCTCCCAGAGCAGCAACGACGTGTTCCCCAGCGCCATCCACCTGGCCGCGGCCCTGGAGATGCGGGACGCCCTGGCGCCCGCGGTCCGGGACCTGGCCCAGGCCCTGGGGGCCAAGGCGGCGCAGTTCCGGGACATCGTCAAGGTGGGGCGGACCCACCTCCAGGACGCGGTGCCGGTGACCCTGGGCCAGGAGTTCGGGGGCTACGCCAGCCAGATGGAGCATGGCTTGGCGCGCCTGGACACGGTTCTGGACGGGCTCCTGGAACTGCCCCTGGGAGGCACCGCCGTGGGCACCGGCCTAAACGCCCCGCCCGGGTTCGGCCGGCGGGCGGTGGCCTGCCTGGGGGAAGCCACCGGCCTGGCCCTGCGCCCGGCCCCGGACCGGTTCGAAGCCATGGCCGGCCGGGACGCCTGCGTGTTCGCCCACGGGGCCCTGCGCACCTTGGCCGTGAGCCTGGTGAAGATCGCCGAGGACCTGCGCCTCATGGCCTCGGGCCCCCGGTGCGGCCTGGGGGAGATCCGGCTGCCCGCCAACGAGCCGGGCAGCTCCATCATGCCCGGCAAGGTCAACCCCACCCAGTGCGAAGCGGTGATCATGGTGGGCGCCCGGGTCCTGGGCAACGACGTGACCGTGGCCACCGCCGGCGCCGGCGGCCGGTTCGAGCTGAATACCTGCATGCCGGTGCTGGGCCACGCCCTGCTCCAGTCCATCCGGCTGCTGGCGGACGCCTGCGCCAGTTTCACCCGCCACTGCGTGCGGGGCATCGAACCGGACCGCCCGCGCATCCAGGACCTCCTGGAGCGCACCCTCATGACCGTCACCGCCCTGGTGCCCCGCATCGGCTACGAGCAGGCCGCCCGTCTCGCCACCCGGGCGCACCGTGAGAACCGGTCCCTGAAGGCGGTGGTGCTGGAGGAGGGCCTGCTCGCCGAAGCGGAGCTGGACGCCCTGCTGGATCCCCGGCCCATGACCGGCGGCGTTGACGGATCGTAGAGGTACGGGTCCCACCGTTCGTCCGTCCCTTCCGTTGTCTTGGAAAAGGGCCTCTGGGCCGGCGTCTGCTCTTGGGGTGGGGGCCCAGAGGCCCTTTTCCAAGACAACGGGGGGAGCGCTGGTTCCGCTTCCACCTGCCCCAGGAACCGGCGGGCAGGGCAAGTTGTGGGGGGCCGGATCGGAATTTTGATTAATTTTTAATGTAAATTTCGATCCTGTCCATGCTCCGGGCCTTCTGTTCCCGCCTTGCCGCCCTGGTCCTGCTGGTCTGGGGCTCCGAGGCGGCAACCGTGCCGGGCCTGTTCAGTGGAACTTGAATCGTTTGGCCATTAGGTCCCACCGGTCCACCGGCGGGAGGTTGCTTCTTGGTCTGGCGGTTTTATTATTAAATAGTTATTAAATAGGGAGGGCCGCCCATGCCCAGCCTCCTTCGCCCCAGGACCTCCCGCTGGTTCTGCGGCCTTGCCTTGGCCGCCGCCTTCCTGGCGCCGGTGCCGGCCCCGGCCGCCGCCCCCGGTACCCTGGTGGAACTGGGGGATTTGGAAGTCACCCCGGTGAAGGAGTGGAAGACCCAGTGGGAATCGAAAGTCGCCGCGGACCTGGGCAAGCGCGCCGAGGACTTCCGCGTGCTCGGGCCCATGGTGGTGTTCCAGCAGATGCTCCAGGAACACGTCTCCGCCCTGGTACCCTCCCGGAAGCTGCGCTATGCCTCCAGGGACGCCTCGGGGCGGGAGCGGGTCTATTCCGGGCGGGTGTTCCTGCCCAGCCGCAAGACCGAAGACGGACCCGTCGAGGTGCCCCTGGTGGTCTACCAGCACGCCACCGAGACTCGGCGCAAGTTCGTTCCCTACTACAACAAGGGCGACGAGACCATGCTCGGCGCCCTGGCCGCCGAGCTGTGCGGGTTCGCGGTGGTGATGCCGGACGGGGACGGCATGGGCGCCGACCCGTCGCCCCTGAAGCACGCCTACTGCCACGCCAAGACCACAGCCCTGGCGGTGTGCGACCTGATCCGGGCGGCCCAGGGTTCGGTGGACGGACGCAAGATCTTTGATGACGTCAACTACATCTGGGATGGGGAAACCTACGTCGTGGGCTACTCCGAAGGGGGCTTCATCGCCATGGCGGCGGTGAAGGAACTGGCCACCAACCCAAGCTGCAAGGACCTCAAGCTCACCGGCGCCGCCTGCATGGGCGGGCCGTTCGATTTCTCCACCCAGATCCGCAACCTGCTGGAGGACGCCAAGACTCCCTACAGCCGGCCCTACATTCCCGCCTATTTCCTGGCGGCCTGGCAGGACCTGTACCCGGGGGTGGTGTCCTTCCGCGAGGCCGCCAACCCGGACCTGCTCAAGACCGACGCCACGGGCAACGTGGTGGATTGGCTCAAGGGCGACCTGAGCGGGGACCAGATCACCCCCCTGATGCAGGCCCGCCTCACCGGCAAGAAGGACAGCCTGGTCTCGGCCCGGGCCGTGCTGAACGAGAATTGGGTCAAGGCCAACATCGACAACCGCGCCAGCCCCCTGAGCAAGCTGCTGGACGACAACTCCCTGGTGGGCGGGTGGAAGCCCGGCGCCCTGGTGCTGCTGGTGCATGACCCCTTCGACGAAACCGCCAGTTTCAGCGGCACCGAGGCCCTGTACGACGACTGGGTGAAGCAGGGGCTCAATCCCATCGCCATCTTGAAGATGGCAGTGGGCCAGACCGGCACCGGGCACGTGGGCGGCGCCATGGTGGCCATTCCCAGCGCCTTCATCTGGATCGACGCGGGCCTGCCCCGGAACCTCATGGACCTGGCCAAGGACAGGCTGACCAACGCCATCGTCGACGCGGCCCCCCCGATCCTGCGGGAGAACACCGAGGTGCTGGCCACCACCCTGGGGATGCAGGACGCCAACGAAAACCGCGCCCTGCTGCCCCTGTCCCGGATCGACTGCCAGCAGCCGTACACCCTGGGCTACGGTGACAAGCTCTTCAAGATCGGCAAGGTGAAGGTCTACACCATCGACAAGAACCCGGTGTTCCGGAACCAGCACCCGTCCGCCGGCACCGGGGGCTACACCCACCTTGCGAAGGAACTGAAGAGCCTGGGCGACTCCTTCCAGATGCAGGCGCACGTGCCTTACTACCTGGCCGTCTACCCCGAGAAGGGCGGCGTGGCCCTCACGCTCAAGTTCACCGGCGGCGGCGCCACCTACATGGCCAACATCAAGCAGCTGAAGAACAAGGTATTCGCCCGGAACACCCCGGCGGCCATCAGCCCCAGCCCCAACTTGGGGAACCGTCTGCTCCCCGCCAATTTCGACGCCGACAATGGCAAACCGTTCATCAACCTGCCTTAGGCCGGAACGCCTTGATCACGGTTTCGTCGGTGTGCAGGGAAGGACCTCCGGCCAGTTCCAGGCAGTACGGGATGGCCGGGAACACGGCGTCGAGGCACTCCCGGATGGACTTGGGCTTGCCCGGGAGGTTGACGATCAGGGCGCGGCCCCGCAGCCCGGCCAGCTGCCGGGACAGGATGGCGGTGGGGACGTACTGGAGGGAGACGGCGCGCATGCGCTCGCCGAACCCGTCCAGGATCTTGTCGCACACCGCCCGGGTGGCCTCGGGGGTCACGTCCCGGGGGCTGGGGCCGGTGCCCCCGGTGGTGAGCACCAGGCAGCAGCCCTGGTCGTCCACCAGGGACTTGAGGGTGGCCTCGATCTGCTCCTGCTCGTCCGGAATGAGCCGGTAGGCTTCTTCCCAGGGGGTGGCCAGGTAGGCCCGCAGGGTGTCCCGGATGGCCGGGCCGCTCAGGTCCTGGTAGACGCCTGTGCTGGCCCGGTCCGAGATGGTGACGATGCCGATCCGGGGACGGTCAGTGCTCGTGGTCGTGGTCATGGTCGTGGTCATGGTCGTGGTCGCAGTCGGGGCCGTGCACGTGCTCGGGTTCCGCCGATACCACCCGGGCCGGGCCGCCGTCTTCCTCATCCTCCTGGCCTTCGGTCACGTCGAACCGGGCGGTGGGCTCGCCCGCCTCGCGCTTGCGCTCCTGCTCCTTGAGGGCCGCGAAGGCCTCCTGGCCCAGGAGCTCCTCGGTGACCGTGGCCTGGGCCATGATGTGGCTGAAGATCTTGTCGGTGCGCACCCGGCCCTTGATCTCGTTGACGGCGCCGCGTCTCCTCCAGCTTCTTCCTGAAGGCCTCGAAGGGCTGCTGGACCTTGCGCTCCTCCATGAAGGAGCGGATCTCCGCGTCCAGCTCCTCGTCGCTCACCTGGATGTCCTCGGCGTTGCCGATGGCCTGGAGCAGGTAGCCGGAGCGCACGGCCCGCTCCGCGTCCCGGGTGCGGCTCTGGCGGTAGGCTTCCCAGTTGACCTTCTTGGGGTCGACCCCCTGGCGGGCCACCAGGTCGGCGAACTCCTGGCAGTAGTCGTTCAGCTGCAGGCCCACCATGGACGCGGGCACTTCGAAGGGAGTGGCGTCCAGGAACTGGTCCAGGATGCCCTGGTGCGCCCGGGTCATGGCATCCGCTTCGGCGTTCTCCTCCAGTTCCTTGCGCGCCGCGGCGCGCAGGTCCTCGAGGCCGCTGGCGTGGCCCAGGTCCTTGGCGAACTCGTCGTTCAGGTCCGCCACCACCTTGGCCCGCAGGTCCTTCATGATCACCTCATAGGCGATGGGCTTGCCGGCCACGGGGCGGTTCGCCTCCCCCTCGGGCATGGTGAGGGTGAACTTCTTGGTCTCGTCCGCCCGCATGCCCAGGATCTCGGGTCGAAGGGGCGGCCGTCGGCCAGCTGGATCACCTGGTCCTTGTAGCTCCATGGCCTTCATGCCCTGGGGCTTCACCTTGATGTCCAGGGTGACGTAGTGGCCCAGCTCGGCGGCGCCGTCTTCCACGGGGATGAACTTGGCGGCCTCCTCGCGCATGGCCTCCAGGCGCTCCGCCACGGCCTCGTCGTCGATGACCTGCTTCTTCTTGACCACGTTCAGGCCCTTGTACTCGGGCAGCGGCACCTGGGGGGCCACGTCGAACTGGGCGTTGAACTTGCCGTCGTTGCCCTCCTTGCAGTTCCACCTTGTCCAGGGCCGGACGGGAGATGGGCTGGACCCCGGCGGCGGTGGCGGCCGCCAGGAAATGCCGGTCCACCAGGGCCTCCGCCACTTCCGACTTGATCTCCCGGTCGAAGCGGGACAGGAGCACCGACTTGGGGGCCTTGCCCGGGCGGAACCCGGGAATCTTCACTTTGGGCGTCAGCTTGGTGATCACTTTGCTGAATTCCTCGTTCACCTCCGAGGCGGGGACGGTGAAATCGAGGGATTTCCGCGTGGCGGTGTGGTGGTTGAGGCTGGACTGCATGGGTGCTCCTGCTGCAGGTTGAAAGAGAGGAACTGGGGCCGGTAAGGTGGTGCGAATGGCGGGACTCGAACCCGCACGGTTGTGAACCGCTGGAACCTAAATCCAGTGCGTCTACCAGTTCCGCCACATTCGCATGAATTGCCAGGGATCCTCGTGGTGCGCCCGGAGCGACTCGAACGCCCGACCCTCAGGTTCGAAGCCTGATGCTCTATCCAGCTGAGCTACGGGCGCACTACGAAACCGCTATTTTGCCATGAAAGAGGCCGGAAATCACGCGTCATTCCCGGTCCCGCCCCATCTGCAGGCACCAGGCGTCCGCGTCCCCGTGGGCGCGCACTGCCGTCAGCTCCTCGGCCGTCAGGCCCAGGTCCCGGGCCCTGGCCCATTCCCCGGGCAGGGTGCAGGGGATCACGCCGGGATCGTCGGTGCCCAGGGCGCAGCGCACCCCCGCCCGGAGCAGCCGGGGCAGGGGATGGTCCCCCAGGTCCGGCACCAGCGCCCGGTTGGAGGTGATGCAGAGGTCCAGCGGGTATGCGCCGCTCCGGCCAGCAGGGCGACGATGTCCGGGACGGCGGCGGCGCGCACCCCGTGGACGATGCGCTCCACGCCCGCGTCCAGGATGGCGTCCCGCACGTTGGTCCCGGGCCCGTTCTCCCCGGCGTGGGCGGCCAGGCGCAGCCCGGCCTTGCGGGCCCGGTCGAACACCGGCGCCCACTGGCGGAACGGCACCCGCTCCAGGCCGCCGGTGGAGAAGCCCACCACCCAGGAAGGCCGTCCGGGCAGCACCAGGTCCAGCACCTCGTGGCCGTGCTCGATGCCGAAATGGTTCACCGCGTCGATGATGACCGCCATCCGGACGCCCTGGCGGCCGGCCTCCTGGATGCCCTCGTCCAGTCCTTCCCACAGGGCGTCCAGGGTCAGGAAGCCTGCCCTGCTTCACCAGGAAATGGGGCGAGACCCACAGATCGATGCCCCGGGGCAGGCCCGGCGCCGGCGGAGGCAGGCGCCCCACGGCCGCCAGGACGGCCGCGCGCACCGCCTCGGCCCCCCGCAGGAATCCGCATCCGAAGAAGAAGGCCTCGATGAACCCTTCGAAGGGCACCGTCTCATGGCGCCACAGGGCCTCCAGCGCCGCGGGCGGGGCCAGGCCTTCGCTCCTGGGCGCCGCCGGCGCACCCAGGCCGGATCGAGGCTGCCCTCCAGGTGGGCATGCCGGTCCACGCCGGGGCACGGCGGGGACGCCGGCGCGGGTCATTCGTCGTAGTCGTCCATCTGCAGGTCGCCTGGATCCACGCCCTCGGCGCGGGCGCCGGAGATGCCCAGGCTCTCTTCCAGGGTGTCCTCGCCACCGGCGTCCGCGTCCGCCTCCGGCACGAAGTCGTCATCGATCTGCAGCACCACCTTCTCCTTCTTCAGCGCCTTGGGCTTGGCGGGCGCCTCTTTCTGGTTGGCCCCGCACTTGGGGCAGAGCGGCCTCCGGCTTGGCGAAGTCATAGAACTTCGCCGCGCATCTGAAACATGTCCATTTCTTGCCCAAATTCGCCATGGCTCCCTCAATCCCGTCAAAGGATCAAGGATTTACCATGTTTCCGTGCAGTTGTCACCGGGGTAGAGAATGTTTTTCCAATGGCTGGGCCTCAGTGCGCCGCCCAGGGAGCGGGCCCCAGGCGCGACGGGTCTCCCGCGCATAGCTGCTGGACGACGGTCTTGTAGAAAATCTGGTGCTGGTTTTCCAGCTCGTCGCCGTACCGCTCCACGAACGAGGCCCGGCTACGGTCCAATTCGTCCTTCATGGATCGGCGTACAGGTTGCCCTGGCTGCTGCCCCTGGGCGACCTTGGCGGGGAAGTAGAGTTCGATGTCGCCCACCAGGACCCGGGCGCTGCGCTCGGCGTTGCCGCGCACGCTTGGGGTCCAGGGCCGTGGCGGGCTCGGCGATGGGGTCGGGGATGCGCTGGGTGAGGACGGAAGGCTGGGCCTCCGCCAGGGCCGGGCGCTCCTCCTCCCGGGCCGCGGCCAGCCAGGAGAGCCGGGCTTCGGCCCCCAGCACCAGGGCCCGCAACTGGTTGGGGTGGGCCAGGCGCTCCCGGGCGCCGCTGTCCGCCAGGAGCAGGGCCACGGTCTTGCGGCGCAGGCGCAGGGGGATGACGCGCACGGCGGCGGCCTTGGGGCCCAGGGGGGCCAGCAGGGCCTCATAGGCGGGGCCCGGGGTGTCGATGATCGCTCCATGGCCTTGCACCAGCGGCTCAAGGGCCGGGGGAGGCACCACCGGCGCCCCCGCCCTGGGGCGGGCGGCCTCGAAGCCCCGGTGGGCATACAGGCTGGCGATGCCCTGCTTGATCACGAACAGGGCGCTGCGCTCGGCGAACCGGGTGAGCACCTTCTATGAGTCGCTTGAGCGTTTCGCTCTGGGTGCCCGCCTGGGCCAAGTGGTCCAGGGCGGCGCCCAGGGCCTCGTCCGGATCTTCCTCTTCAGGTTCGGCGGCCTTCAGGCATTCCTGGACGCGCGTGGCCAGCTCGTCGTCGGGCCGGAACGCCTCCAGGGCCGTGATCCAGGCCTGGGCCACCTGGTCCCGGAACATCTGCTGGCGCTCCCCGAGCCATTGCTGAAGCAAGGTCGTCAGGGTGGCTTGGGTGCTCGCATCCATGTAGGGCCCGGGTTTTTCTAGAATTCTAGCCGATGTTGCGGGAGGAAGGGCCACGGCTGGCAATTCTTTCGGGGGAGCGCTAGGATTCAGCGTGGGCTCGAGGAGCGCTCGAATGGCCGATCTTTCGATCCAGGTGCGGGAAGTGGATGGTGTCGCCGTGTTGCGGACCGGAAGGCTTCATCAACGCCCACACGGTCCGCAGTTCGAAGGCGCCCTGGAGAGCCTGGTGCCGGGAGGGGCAGTTCACCATCCTGCTGGACTGCCGGCAGCTGAACTACATCAGTTCGGCCGGGCTGGGAGCCATCATGGGCCTGATCGAGACGGTGCGCGAGAACGGCGGCGACATCCTCCTGTGCAGCCTCCAGGAGAACGTCTTCGCGATCTTCGATACCCTGGGCTTCACCCAGCTCTACCGGGTGTTCCGACCGAAGCCGAAGCATTGCGATCCTTGAAGGGGAAGTCCTGAGTGCGCAGCCCGGCCCGAACCCGAATCCTTCCGGCTGGTCATCCCCAGCCAGACCCGCTACCTGAACCTGGTGACCGGGCTGGCCAAGCGGGCCTCCCTGGTGGCGGGCATGGACGACGCCACCTCGGCCAAGGTCTCCATCGCCGTGGACGAGGCGGTGACCAACGTCATCATCCACGCCTACCACGGGCGATGGCGGACCACCAGGTGGACATCGAGCTGCGCTTCATGCCCCAGGAGCCCTGGAGATGCACATCTGGCACACCGGTCAGGGGCTGCGGGACGGCGAGGTGGTCCTGCCCGATCCCCGGGAGTACGTGAAGCATCCCCGCAAGGGCGGTCTGGGGCTGCTGCTTGATGAGCCGTTTCATGGACGAGATCCATTTCAGCGAAACCGGCGAGCGGATGCGAGTGCTGCATGATCAAGAGCGTCGTGCTAGGCCCGCGCCCAGGCCCGCCGGACGTCCCAACGCCTCCTTCCAGCGCCTGCGGGAGCTGTGCCATGCGGATTCCCGAGGGGACCCAGGAGCTGCTGCCCATCATCGATTTCCTGGAGACGTTCCCGGAGCAGGTGACCGAGGAGGCGCTCATCCACCTGGTGGGGGTCACCGCCCTGGGCATCGCCAAGTCCTCCCAGGGGGGCCTCTGGGACGGCCGGCGCTGGCTCTTCCTGCGGGGCAACGCCGCCCCGTTCCCCACCCATCCCGGGCCCGGCTGGGCCAGCCTGCCCTGGACCTACGGCGAGGACCAGTACGGGCACCTGGTGGTGCGCACGCCCCGGGTGCCGGCGGCCCTGGTGCTGCTGCTCTCCATCTCCGCGCCGCTCCTGGCCTGGCGCCGGCTGGAGGCCAACCGCAGCGAACAGAACCGGGCCCTGGCCCTGCAGATTTCCCGCCTGAACACCCTGTTCGACCTGACCCGCAACCTGGGGGAGGGGGAGACCGCGCCAGGACCTGCTCCGGCTCATGGCCAACACCCTGGCCGGCGAATTCCATGATCCAGCGCCTGCTGGTGGTGGACGGCAACGGGCGGGTGATCGTCACAGCCGGGGCCTGGGCACGCTGCCCCGCGCCTTGTCCGGGGACGCGCTGCGCGCCCTGGTGGCGGAACAGGGCCTGGTGCACGCCAGTGGAGCTCAGGACCTGGACCACAGCCACGGTTTCGTCTACACCGCCGAGCCCGCCCGGGCGGGCTCCCCCAGCGAGGACGACGAGCTCTTCTTCCAGACCCTGGTGAACATCACCTCCGCCCAGCTCACCAGCCGCGAGCTGCGGGAGGAGCGCGGTCCAGGCCATGAAGCTGGAGAAGGACCTGGAACTGGCCCGGAACATCCAGCGGCGGATCCTGCCCAAGCGCCTGCCGGAGCCCCCCGGGCTGGCAGTGCGCCGCGGCCAACCTGCCGTACCAGGCGGTGGGCGGGGACCTGCTACGACCTGTGGATGGCCGTCGGAACCGGACCGCAGCCCGCGCCTGCACCTGGCGGTGGGCGACATCTCCGGGCAAGGGCCTGCCGGCGTCCCTCATGATGACCCAGCTCTCGGCCTTCCTGCGGGCCATGGCCGACCTGCGGGTGGCGGACTGGGGCGACCTGGCCCGCGCCTCAACGCCCGCATGAACGAGGTGCGCGACCGGAACCGCTACGCCACCCTGTTCATGGGCAGCCTCAACCCGGCCAACGGCGATCTGCGCTACGTGAACGGCGGCCACAACCCGCCCCTGCTGGTGTCCGGCCGACGGCCGGCCCCTTGAGCGGCTCATGCCCACCGGCCCCATGGTGGGGCTGCTGCCCGGGGCCACCTTCGCCGAGGGCCGCGCCACCATGCACCCGGGGGACACCCTGGTGATCTTCACCGACGGCCTGGTGGAAGCGGAGAACGCCGCCGGGCGAGGAGCTGGGTGACGAGACCCTGGTGGAGGTGGTGCGGGAGTGCCCCGGGCGCAGCGCGGACGACATCTTCGAGGCGCTGCTGACCCGGACCTTCGCCCACATGGAAGGCGGGGGGTTCACAGGACGATGTGACGCTGGTGGTGGTGAAGCGGGTGCAGGAGGAGGGAGGTGCGCGGCCGGAACCGCCTATTCCTTGGAATGCTTGATGTTCTTGGCGTTGGGAGCGTTGCTGGCCAGCTGGTCCATGAGGTTGCGGGGCAGGGGGTCTCCGGGCTCGGCCACCAGGTGCACCCAGGTGTGGTCGTCCAGGATCAGGGACACGCCCCCCGACCCGGTGACGGTCTCGGTCACCCGCCCCTGGCGGATCAGGGGCAGGGCCTTGCTCCAGGTGGCGAAGATGAACTGGGGCCGGGCGGCGCCCTGGGTGCGGGGCGCGCCCGCCGGGCTGGGCGCGGCCAGGGGCGGGGCGGGGCCCCGGGCCGGTGCCGGCGCGGGGGCCCGGCAACCCCAGGCACCCAGAAGCAGGGCGGCGGCCAGGCCACAGACCCGGAACGGGACCATCAGTCGACGATGAAGAGCTTGGCGCCGGTGGCGGTGGAGGAGCGGTGGGCTTCCGCCTGGTCGGCGACCTGGTAGCTGGTGCCCGGGGTGAGCACGAAGCTGCGCCCATCCTTGAGTTCCGTGTGCAGTTCCCCTTCCAGGCAGAGCAGGATGTGGCCCTTGGAACACCAGTGGTCGGCCAGGTAGCCGGGGGTGTACTCCACCATCCTCACTCGGATGCCGTTGAAGTGGCAGATGCGCCACAAGGCCGTGCCCGTGGTGCCCGGGTGCTCGGTGGGCGCCAGCCGGGACCAGTCCGTGACGCCGAAGGGGATTCCGCTCATTTCCATGGCTGCCTCCTGGTTGATCGCGAGGCTCGCGCAACCGTTTCCTGCCGTTCATCCCAGGGTACCCGGAGCGGGCACCGGAATGAGTTAGGATTGAAGGGGGGACCCGTGAACGGTGTTAAAACATTCATCCTTATTATGGCGCTGACCGGGCTCCTGGTCTGGATCGGCGACCTGCTGTATGGGCAATCGGGGATCGTCCTGGCCCTGATGTTGAGCATCGTCCTGAACGGCGTCAGCTATTTCTTCTCGGACCGGATCGTGCTGGCGGCCTACCGGGCGCAGCTGGTGACCCCGGACCAGGCGCCGGAGCTGTACGCCGTCGTCGCCAACCTGGCCCAGCGGGCCGGGCTGCCCATGCCCAAGGTGGCCGTCATCCCCGACGAGACGCCCAACGCGTTCGCCACCGGGCGCGACCCGGACCACGCGGTGGTGGCGGTCACCGAAGGCATCCTGGACACCTTGTCCCGCCCCCAGCTGGAGGCGGTGCTGGCCCACGAGATGGGCCACGTGAAACACCGGGACATCCTCATCTCCAGCCTGTGCGCGGTGCTGGCCCAGGCCATCATGCTGCTCTCCCGCCTGGCCTTCTTCGTGCGCCCCCGGGACGACCGGGAGGGCGGCAATCCCATGGCCGCCATCCTGGTCATGATCCTCGGCCCCATCGCCGCCCTGCTCCTGCAGATGGCCGTGAGCCGCTCCCGGGAGTCACGACGCGGACGACTACTCGGCCCACCTCACCGGGCGCCCGGACCAGCTCGCCTCGGCCCTGGAGCGCATCGAAGGGTTCAACCGCAAGGTGCCCATGCGGGACGCGGAGCCGGCCACCGCCCACATGATGATCATCAACCCGCTGCGCGGGGGCGGCCTGTTCACCCTGTTCTCCACTCATCCGCCGGTGGCCAAGCGCATCGCCCGCCTCAACGCCATGGCCGTCCGGATGCAGTAACCTGCCCGCCCGGCGTCCACCTGCAGGCTCTGGACCCAGGCGGCGTACGGCAGGGTGGCGGTGCCCTCCACCTTGATGAGGAACTCGGCTTCCGACTCGAACAGCAGTTGCAGCGCCTCGCGCAGGACCTGCGGGTCCTCGATGGGCTCCCCCCGTCCTTCCCCCTTGCCCGCCTTGGCCCTGCTCGCTAACCTTCCTCCGGGAGTTGCACGGTCACGCTGTAGGCCGCGGTGACGGTGGCGCCGGGACCCACCTGGAAACAGCCGGGCTTCTGGGCGAACTCGCCGTCAAAGGTCTCGGGACTGGCGTAGCCGCGCCAGGGCTCGATGCAGAGGAAGCGCGCCCCGGGCCTGGACCACACGCCCAGGTGCGGAAAGCCGTCCCAGGCCACCGTCAGGACCGGGGCTCCGGGGGCGGTGTAGCGCACGGCCCGGCTCTGCACCGGCCGGAAGATGAGCGCGTCCCGGGCGAACAGCCCGTCGTCCAGGGGCAGCCGGCGCCCCAGCAGGGGGCTGGGCCGGGGCGGTCCGCCCAGGAGGCCGTGGGCGTCCAGGGCCGGGAGCGGATCCCCTTCGGGCTTTTCGAACTCCAGCCAGTGGTCCTGCCTGGGCAGGCCCGGAAGCAGGGGCCAGCGGAAGGCCGGGTGGGCTCCGAAGCTGGCGGTCAGGACGGTGTCCCCGGGGTTGTGCAGGGCGTACTCGACCTTCAGTTCCGGTCCCAGGATGGTGAAGGCGAGGTCCAGATGGAAGGGAAACGGGTAGGCGGCCCGGGTGGCGTCGTCGTCCTGCAGCCTCAGGGTGCAGGCGTGGGCGGTCAGCCGCACCATCCGGAAATCCAGGTCCCGGGCGAAGCCGTGCCTGGGCATGGGGTAGGAGCGCCCCTGGTGCAGGAGCCGCCCATCCTTCAGGGCGCCCACCACCGGGAACAGCACCGGCGCCTGGCGGCCCCAGACCGCCGGGTCTCCGTCCCAGAGCAGGTCCAGCCCGGAGCCGGCGAGCAGGCGGCACAATTCGGCGCCGCGCGCCTTGACGTCGGCCCGAAGGTGGTCACTGGCGATGGTGTACCTGTCCACGTTGGACCTCCCTGGGGCCCGAAGGCCCATGGTAGGCCGGGCGGCGCTTCAGGGGCAACCGCAGCCGAAAGGTTGTCCAGGATCGGGGCGGCGGCCTTCCAGAAATGAGCCATGGCTTCCGGGGTGCCCATGGTCACGCGCAGGTGGTTGGGCAGGCCGTAGTCGTCCAGGGGGCCGGACGAGGACCCGCCCGGTGGAGCAGGTCTCGGGCCAATTCCTGGGCCGGGAAGATGGTTTCCATGAGCAGGAAGTTGCCCGCTTGCCCGGTGATCCGGCAGGGATGGCGCTCCGCCTCGGCCAGGAAGCGCGTCCGGGCGTCCAGGTTGCGGGCCCGGCACAGGGCCTCGAAGGCCTCCTGGTCCACCGCGGCGGCCCCGGCCACCTGGGCCAGGTGGTTGGTGTTGTAGGGCATGCGCACCCGTTCCAGCAGGCCCACCAGTTCCTGGCCGCCCAGGCCGTAGCCCATGCGCAGCCCGGCCAGCCCGTGGATCTTGGAGAACGTGCGCAGCACCAGGAGGTTGGCCCGGTCCTCCAGGTTGCGCCGCGGCGTCCGGGTAGGTGGCCGGATCCTCGTATTCGGCGTAGGCCTGGTCCACCACCAGCAGGATGTCGTCGCGCAGGGCGCGCGGTCAGGTGGGCCAGGCCGTCCCGGGTCAGCAGGGTGCCGGTGGGGTTGTTGGGGTGCCCGAGGTAGACGATCCGGGTGTCCGGCTGGACCGCCGCCAGGAGCGGCTCCCACGTCCGGCTTCCGGAGGTCGTGCCAGGCATTCGATGAAGCGCCCGCCCGACGGCCTGGACGGCGATGCCGAACGGGGCGAAGGAATGCCGGGCGGCCAGGCCGCTGCCCCCGTCCATGAGCGCGGCCTGGGCGGCCATGTCGATGATCTCGGAGCTGCCGTTGCCCAGGATGAGACGGTCCAGGTTCACGCCCCGGCGCGCGGCGATGGCGGTGCGGAGAGGCACCCGTCCGCGGCCGGGAACTGCCGGAGCCGGTCCATCCCGGCGTCGTCCAGGGCCGACCGCAGGCGCTCCCGCACCGCCGCGGCCGGCCCCCAGGGATTGTCGTTGGCCGCCAGGTCCACCAGGTCCTGGCGCGAAGAGGGGATGGGTGCCCGGGACGGGTCCGGGGAATCTGGCGCAGGTGTTCGAAGACGGGCGGCTGCATGGGGCGGCGGGGTCGGGCGGCTAGGCCGGGCGCTCGGAGAGCACCTGGTCGATGAGGCCGTACTCCAGGGCCTCCTCGGCGCTCATGAAGAAGTCGCGGTCCATGTCCTTGATGATCTTCTTGAGGTTCTGGCCGGTGTGCTTGGCCAGGGCCGCGGCCAGGTTGTCCTTGAGGCGCTGGATCTCCTTGAAGGTGATCTCGATGTCCGAGGCCTGGCCCTGGGCGCCGCCGGAGGGCTGGTGGATCATGATGCGGGCGCTGGGCAGGGCGAAGCGCTTGCCCTTGGTGCCGGCGGCCAGGAGGTGGGCGCCCATGCTGGCGGCCTGGCCGATGCAGTAGGTGACGATGTCGTTCTTCACGAACTGCATGGTGTCGTAGATGGCCAGGCCCGGCGGTGACGCTGCCGCCGGGGCTGTTGATGTAGATCTGGATGTCCTTGTCCGGGTCTTCGCTCTCCAGGAAGAGCATCTGGGCCACCACGGCGTTGGCCACGGAATCGTCGATGGCGGTGCCCAGGAAGATGATGTTGTCCTTGAGCAGGCGGGAATAGATGTCGTAGCTGCGCTCGCCGCGCGGGGTCTCCTCGATGACGATGGGCGGATAGTAGGCGCGTTCCATGGTCTCCTTGGGTTAAGGCTCGGCTTCGGGAAGCCGTAAGGGACCATCCCCGGTTAATTATTGTTAAGCCGGCCTCCTGCCGCACCTCCTGGACCCAGGCCTCCCACGCCCGCGCCTGGAAGGGCCTCCGGCGCCGGGGCAGCGCGCCGGCGCAGGCCCGGAACCGCGCCAGCGGCCGGGCGCCAGAGGCCTTCCGGCACCCGCTTCCGCCGCCTGGGCGCAGGCGGCCACTCCTTCCGGCGTCTGGCACGACCAGCAGGGCCTGGTGGCCGGCCTCCAGGGCAAGCCGGACCCGCTCCGTCCCAGCCCCAGTCGGCGCACCCCCCCATCTCCAGGTCGTCGGGGAGCCACCGGGCCCGGACGCCCCAGGGGTTGACGCCGCACGCCGGCGCGGCCAGGCTGGCCGGGAGGCTCGGCGCTGCCGGGCACCCGCAGGTGGGCCACCATCGCCAGGCGGTCCGGGTGGGCCAGGATCCGGAAGGGCAGGGCGTGGCACTGCCCGCTGCCAGGGGGTCCGCCGGCTCGGGCAGGCCCAGGTGGCTGTCCAGGGCCAGTGCCGCCCAGGCCCGGGAAATGCTTGAGGCAGCCCGCGCACGCCCGGCGCCTTCCAGGCCCGCCAGGAAGGCGCCGGCGGCCTGCGGCCGCCTCCAGCGGGTCCGGCCGCTGGCGCAGCGGTCGCCCAGGGCCGCTCCCGGGGCCCAGAGGTCCGCCACCGGGGCGAAATCCACGTTGAAGCCCAGCAGGGCCAGGCCCCGGCCCCACAGGGCGCCCCAGACGCCGGCAGGCGCCGGCGCCGCCCGCCAGCCAGACCTGGCGCAGGGCCGGGCGTGGGGCCCACCCAGGGCCGCAGGCGGGACACGGTGCCGCCTTCCTGGTCCACGGCCACCGCCAGGGGGCCGGGTCCCACCGCGGTCCTGGAGGCCGCGGACGAGGGCGTGGCAGCGGGCCGGGCCGGCCGCCGGGTCCGGGTCCAGGTTGCGGCCGAACAGCACCACGCCCCCCGGCGCCTGGCCAGCCCCGGGGCGGCGGCGGTCCGGCCCGCGAAGACCCGCTCCAGAGCAGCTGATGGGCGGGGTGGGCCATGGCTCAGGAGCAGGGGTCCGGGGCCTGGGCCCCGGTGCGCAGGGCGCCCACCAGGTCCCGGGTGCGCCGCAGCCCCTGGAGGGCCGCCTCCAGCTGCCGGCGCCAGAGCACGAAGGCCGGCGTCGTCCGGCTGGAAGTCGTGGCGTTCCTTGAAGCCCAGGTACACGGCGCCCAGGATCAGCTCCCCGCTGCGCAGGGGCACCAGGTGGCCCTCGGCGCACGCCTTCCGGGCCGCCATTCCAGCGGCGCCGCCAGGGCCGAAGGGGGCGGGAGGGGCTCCGGAGTCCGGGCGGTCCAGGGCCGGAGGCCGTCTTCCGCCAGGAGCTCCCAGGCGTCCCGCCGCGTGGGCAGCAGGGCCAGGCACCGGGTCGGGTTGCGGCTGGCCCGCAGGTGGTCCAGGAACGGCCCGACGATGGGGGCTTCGGCCACCTCCCGCTGGGCGGCCACCAGCAGGTCGTTCAGGCGCAGCACCTCGTCGTGGAGGGCCTGCAGGTCCCGCATCCGGGCCAGCACCCGCTGCTCCAGGTCCGCGCTGGTAGTCGCGCAGCTGGTCCAGGGCCGCGGCGTGGTCCAGGGCCCGGTCCAGCACCGCCTCGATCTCGGCCAGCTTGAACGGCTTCTGGACGAAGTCGTAGGCGCCGAACTTGACCGCCTGGATGGCGGTCTCCAGGGAGGCGTAGCCGGTGATCACCACGCAGAGGGTGGCGGGGTCCAGGGCCTTCACGGCCTCGATGAGTTGGAAGCCGCTGGGCCCCCCGGGCATGTTCAGGTCCGTGAGCGACCACGGGGAAGTGGTGTGATGCCATGAGCTCAAGGGCCACCACCGCGTCGGCGCGCGTCCTCCACCTGGTAGCCGTCCTGCCGTGAGGGCCTCCTTGAGGTTGCGGCGCAGGTCATCCTCGTCGTCCACCAGGAGGATGGGATCGGGGATCATGGGCTCACCGTCTCCACGTTGAGCATGCCCTTGGTCAGCTCGTAGATCCTGGCTTCCAGGAAGATGTCCAGGAGCGGACCGGTCCAGGAGCCCGGCCTTGGTCTCGTCCTCCAGGATCTCCAGGCTGCGGGGTATGCTGACGGCCGCCTTGTACGGGCGGTCCGCCGCCACCAGGGCGTCGTGCACGTCGCAGATGGCCATGAGCTTGCTCTGGGCGGGAATCTCGTCGGCCTTCAGCTTGCGGGGGTAGCCCATGCCGTTGAGGCGCTCGTGGTGGGCATAGGCGATGTCCGCCACGCCGGCCAGGGGCCCGGTCCAGGGGATCTTGCTCAGGAAGTTGAAGGTCTTCTGCACGTGGCTGTTGATCTCGTTGCGCTCCTCCTCCGAAAGGCTGCCTTTGGGGATGCGCAGGGCGGCGATGTCGGCGTTCTCCAGGATCCGGCCGTCGCCGCCGCGCCAGTGGCGGAAGCTGAGCTCCTCCAGTTCGTCCATGGCCTCCACCACCTCCTGGGGGAGCACCTTGGGCTCGTTGCAGCGCAGGATCAAGTCGATGATGCGCTCCCGCTCCACCTGGTGGGCCGCCATGAGCACCCGGGCGAAGCCCGGGTCGAACGGCTCGCCCTGGCTCCAGGCCTCCAGGATGCGGGCGTTGACCGCCTCCAGGTCGCGCTGGTAGAGGCGCTGCAGGATCCGCTCCAGGCGCTCCGGCTCCAGCTTGCGGGCCTTCACCAGCACCTGCTCGCGCACCCCCACCTTGCCGAAGTCGTGCAGCAGGCTGGCGTAGCGGATCTCCCGCAGCTGCGGGTCGGTGAAGCGGACCGGCGCCGTACGGGCCGCTCTGGCCGTGCGGTTCACCGCCTCCGCCAGCCCCACCGTGAGCAGGGCCACCCGGAAGGAATGGCCGGAGGTGGAGGGGTCCCGGGCTTCAATGGCGACCACGGAGGCGTTCACGAAGCCTTCGAACAGCTTCTCGATGTCCTCCTTGAGGGTGAGGATCTCCGTGGTGCGCTCCTGCACCATCTCCTCCAGGCGGGTCTGGTAGGCCTCGTTGTCCCGCAGGGACTTGTAGTGGTTCAGGGCCCGCACCAGGCTGGCGTCCAGCTCCGCCAGCTTGAACGGCTTCTGGATGAAGTCGTAGGCGCCGCGCTTGAGGGCCTGGATGGCCGCCTCCGTGGTGGCGTAGCCGGTCATGAGGATGCAGAAGGTCCTGGGGTCGATCTCCTGGACCGTGTTGATCAGGTCCAGCCCCGACAGTCCCCCGGGCATGTTCAGGTCGGTGAAGATGATGGCGTAGTGCCGGGTCTTGGCCATCAGGATCGCTTCTTCGGCGGTGGCCGCGCCCTCGGGCGAGTAGCCCATGCTGGCCAGAGCCTCCACCAGGAGCGTCCGGAAGTCCGGCTCGTCGTCCACGATCAAAATGCGGTTGGTGTCCATGCTGACCCCAGAATACCCGTCCTGGCCCCGCTTCCCTTTGGAAATGCGAAAAGATGGGACACCGGGGGTTCAGCCCTTGGGCGGCGGCGGGAATTTCCCGAGCATCCTGCGGATGGCCTCGCCCACTTGCTCCTCCGCGTCCTGCGGGGTGCGCAGGTCGTTGAGCGCCCCTTCCCCCACCGCGTGCCACACCACCTGGCGGGTCCTGGGATCGAGCACCTCCAGCACGATGCTGCCCTCCCGGTAGTGCTGCACTTCCTGCATGCCGGCGCCGACTCCCCAGCCCCAGGGCCGCCAGCCCCAGCCGTAGCCCCAGGCGGGCCCCAGGTCCGTGTAGGTCGCCACCACCCGGTCCTGGTAGACGGGATAATAGGCCACCAGGAAATCAGCTTTCCCTGCCGGAACCAGCTGGTAGCCCCGGGCGCTCAGTTCCTGCTCCACCAGCCGGCGCACCCGCCGGTCCATGATGGGATTGGCGGTGGATCCGGGCTTGTTTCCGGGGCGAGCCGGAGGTGGCGGCACCTGGGCGGGCGGCGGAGGCGGAACCTGGGTGGGGGGCGGTCCGCTGGGAGTCTCGGCCGGGGGCGGTTCGGCCGGAGTCCCGGCCGGGGGTGGCCCTGGTGGAGCCTGGGCGGGGGGCGGCCCGGGCGGCGCGGGGAGCGCCCCGGCCGGCGGGGGCGCGCCCTCGTACCAGGCGTAGGTCTTGTAGGAAGCAAAGTCCGCGCCGCGGTCGTAGTCGTAGCGCACGGCGATGCCGGCGCACCCGGCGAGGAGCGCCAGCACCGGCGCCAGCGCCGCCAGCTTCAAGGTCCGCACCATGGCATCACCCTCCCTTCCCGCTGGGACCTTGGATGTCCCCAGGAAACCCGAGGTTTAAGGCTTCCACCCGGCCCTGGCGCCAGACCATGAACCGGCCTTCATGCGCCCAGGGCAGGGCGGTGCCGTTGGCCTCCACCTGGTGGGTGTGGAAATGGCCGGTGATGAAGGTCTTGGCGGGATGCTCGGCGGCCGCCTGCCGGAAGGCTTCCCGGGGGAACCTGAGCTTGTAGGCCTGGTTGGTGGTATGCAGGGCCCCCTCCAGGCGCTGGGCCAGGGCCCGGGCGGCGGCCCTGGGCAGGGTCCGGGCCAGCAGCCACACCGGCCCGCTGCGGGAGACCAGGTTCCAGAGGCGGTACCGCCAATCGCCGGCATTCACCAGGTCGCCGTGTTCCCAGGCCAGGCCTTCGGCGGGCAGGCCGCCGCCGGTGCCCTCGCCCATCAAGTCGAAGCGATCCGCCAACCGGTCCAGGAAGTATTCCCGGTTGCCCAGCCAGAGCCCCACCCAGCGCCCCTCCCGCCGCCGGTCCGCCACCCAGTCCAGGAAGTCCCGTTCCAGGTCCGTGGCCATGCCGGGGATCCCCACCCACACGTCGAACACGTCCCCCAGGAACAGCCAGTCCGCGTCCGGGTGGGCCGCATGGGCCTCCCGCAGCCCGGTGAGCGCTCCGCTCCAGTGGGGGTCGGCCACCAGGACCAGGGGCGCCGAAGGGTCCGGGCGGCGGTCCGTGCCCCGCCTCCAGCCCATGCCCGCCAGCCGCCGGGTGCGCAGGTAGGGCAGGCAGGACATGGCCAGGCCCAGGCACGTTCCCGCCAGGTCCGCCAGCCAGTCCAGCGGATCGCCTCCCCGCCCGGCCACGAAGGACTGCACCCCTTCAACGGCGCCCCCGTACAGGGCCAGGAGCAGGAAGATGACCAGGTGGCGCCGGTAGATGGGCGTTCCAGCGCGGTTCAGCCTCCAGGCCAGCTCCAGGGCCAAGGCGAACAGGGCGAACCCGGCGGCGTGGCCCAGGTAGTCCCGGGGGTGGGGCAAGGACAGCCCGAAGGGCAGGAGGCTGCAGGTCCCCAGCCAGGCGATGACCGCCGCCAGGGCCAGGGGCAGGCACCACAACCACGGTCTGCGCATGGCTCCCACTATAGCGGAGGGCCTTCCAGGGCGGATACGGGTCCCGGACCCTGGTCAGTCCGGCAGGTCCCCCTGGGCGTAGCGGTCGGGAAACGTCAGCTGGATGGCCCGGAACTTGTCGAAGTGGTCGAAGAAATGGCCCACCAGGCTCGGATCGAACTGGTGGCCGGATTCGTTGTGGATGTAGGCCAGCACTTCCTCTTCCCGCCAGGGCCGCTTGTAGACCCGGCGGTTGATGAGGGCGTCGTAGACGTCCACCAGGCAGGTGATCCGGGCCTCCACCGGGATGGACTCCCCCTTCAGGCCGGCCGGATAGCCGGTGCCGTCCCATTTCTCGTGGTGGCAGTCGGCGATGCGGGCGCCCATCTGGATGAACGGCACGGTGGAGTCCTTCAGGATGTTGGCGCCCATGGTGGTGTGGGTCTTCATGATGATCCACTCCTCTTCGGTGAGGCTGCCCCCCTTCTGCAGGATCCGGTCCGGCACGCCGATCTTGCCGATGTCATGCATGGGCGCCGCGGAGCGGATGCTCTCCACCGCCTCGTCGTTCCATCCCATCAGACGGCCCATCTCGGCGGTGTACAGGCCGATGCGCCGCACGTGGGCGCCGGTCTCGTTGTCCCGGTGCTCCGAGGCGGAAATGAGGCGCAGGGCCACCTCCTCCCGGGAGGCGCGGATCATCAGGGTCTGCTCCATCACCCGCCGGGCCAGGATCAGTTCCCGGTCCCGGTACTCCAGTTCCAGCATGCGCCGCCGCAGCCCGTTCGCCACCGCGATGAGTATGTCATTAGTCTTGAAGGGTTTGAGCACGTAGCCGTAGGCTCCGTAGCGCAGGCACTCCATGGCCATCTCGGCGTTGTCCATGGAACTGACCATCACCACCGCGGTCTGGGGGATCCGGGGACCCAGGGCCTTCACCAGGGTCAAGCCGTCCATTCCGGGCATGCGGATATCGCACAGCACCAGGTCGCAGGCCTCCCGCTCCAGGAAGTCCAGGCAATCCTGGCCATTGGCCGCTTCCAGGACAGGTGAACCCGTGCTGGCCCAGGATCCGGGTCACGGCCAGGCGGATGATTTCCTGATCGTCCACCACCAGGATCCGAATATCCCGGGGCAGGTATCCCGGCAGCGGCCAATCGATGGGGAGCGCGGGCGGAGTGCCGTTCAGATGCATGACGGCCCCTTTGGGGAGGGACACTGGAAACTTGTTGAGGTTTTTATTATAAGTGTTTCGGCGTGCCCGTGAAGGCCTGCAAGGCCACCCCGAACACAATCACGCCCAGGGCCACCCAGCGCAGGGGCGGGATGGTTTCCCCCAGGAAGGCCCGGGACATGACGCCGTTGGCCAGGAACCCCAGCGCCAGGAAGGGATAGGCGAAATTCACCTCCACCAGGTTCAGGGCCCCGGCCCAGACCACGATGCTCACCGCGTAGCAGGCGAAGCAGGCCAGGGTCCAGGGATGCAGCCCCAGCCGCACCAGGGCGCCCAGGTCCCAGGCGAGGCCCCCGGACGGCCTGCAGCCCCTTCTTCATGGCGATCTGGGCGAAGGCGTTCAGCAGCACGCCGATGAGGATGAGGGGCAGGGCCTTCATGTAGGGATTCATTGGGGACTCCTCGGAAACTAGGGTCGCACGCCGGCGGAGCAGCAGGACCTCGCCGCCTCCCACGGGCACCCTGAGCAGGATCTCGAACGGGTCCCGGGCCTGGGGATCCATGCCCCAGGCGTCCTGGTCCCATTCCGGTCTTCATGGCCACCAGGCGCTGATCCGGGCCCACCAGGCGGTCCAGGTCGGCCCGGGAGCGGATTTCCGGCATGAGATGGTCCGTGTAGACCATGACCCCGCTGCGGATGGTCTGCCAGAAATAGACCTGGCGTCCAGCCGATGAGGGGCTGCCGCGGCGGCGGTCCACCGGCGGTAGCTTTTGAGGGGATCCAGCCGGTGGAAGCCCCAGGTTCCGGTCACCAGGAACACCAGGCCCAGGGCCAGGGCGGCGACGCGCGCGCCAGGGCCGGACCGTCTCCGTGCCGGGCCCGCAGGGCCACCCCGGCGGCGCCGAGCAGGAACAGGAGCGCGCAGGAGGCGCAGGGGCCCGAGGAACGGTTGCACCTGGACCTGCAGGTGGCGCCCCCCGGCCCCCAGGAAGCGCCGCCGCCGCCAGGGCCAGGCCCGGCAGGGCCAGGCCCGCCGCCAGCAGGCCGCCCAGGCGGCGGATCCGGAAGCCCGCCGCCGCGGCCAGCGCTGGAGCAGGGTCCGCCAGGAGCAGGGCCAGGAACGGGTAGATCATCAGGATGTACTTGCCCTGCTTGCTCTGGGAGCAGGCTCAGGAGCAGGAAGGGGACGGCCGCGGCCAGGATCAGGAACCGCTGGGCCGGCGCGCGCCAGGCCCGGCCCCGGACCAGGAACAGCGCCAGCGCCGGCAGCAGCAGGGTCCAGGGGGCGAAGTCCCCGGCCAGGTATTCCACATAGCGCCAGGGGGGCTGCTGGTGGTCCCAGGCCTTGAAGGCCCGCTCGAGGTTCTGGTGCACCACCATCTGGTAGGCGTAGGCGGTCCCGCCCTGGAGGCAGGCCGCCAGGTACCAGGGCAGGACGATGACCGCCGCCGATGAGCAGCCCGGTTCCGGCCCGCACCCGGCCCAGGGCGCGCAGGTCCCGCTGCCACAGGCCAGGAAGGCCAGGACCAGGGGCAGGCTCAGGGCCAGGGCCAGGGGCCCCTTGGCCAGGAAGGCCAGGGCCAGGGCCGCGTAGGCGCCCAGGAACCAGGCCCGCGCCGGAATGGCGTCCGGGAGCGTGCCCGCGCAGGACCAGCCAGCCCCCAGCCAGGAGAGCCAGCTCCAGGCCAGCAGCACGGCGAACACCATGTCGGTCTGGATCATCTGGGCCTGCAGCAGCCAGATGGGCACCGTGGCCAGGATGGCGGCGGCCAGGTCGCCCAGGTCCCGGTCCAGGAACCGGGCCGTCCAGCCCCGGAACGCGAACAGGAAGCCCCCCGCCGCGGCCGCCGAGGGCAGGCGCAGGGCCCAGGCGCAGACGCCGTGGGTGAAGCCGGCGCCCCCGGTGAGGCGCTCGCAGGCCATGGCCGAGAGCTTCATCAGCCAATAGAACAGGATGGGCTTCTCGGAATAGGGCTGGCCGTTGAGGTAGGGCAGCAGCCAGCTGCCCCGTTCCCGCATCTCCCGCACGCACTGGGCGAAGTCCGGCTCGTCCGGGGCCCACAGGTCGCGCATGGGCAGGATGGCCAGCAGGAGCAGGGCGAACAGCAGCGGCACCCGGTTGGCCCGCACCCAGGCCGCCAGGGCTGGCCCGACGGGCCCGCCTCGGGTTGCGCTGCGGCTTCCGGTTCCATCCCATGCAACCTATCTTGGCTTGCAGGCCGGGCCCGCGCCAAGGGCTTTGCGTTAATCTGGGCTCGGGAGCGCCCGCTCCCGGGAGCCCCGATGGCCGATTCCCACGTTCCCCTGCCCGAGCGCATGCGCCCCACGCGCCTGGAGGAGGTGGTGGGCCAGCCGCACCTGCTGGGTCCCCGGGGCTCCCTGACGCCGCCTCACCGCCGGAGGCCGGCTGCCGTCCATGGTCCTGTGGGGTCCGCCGGGCACCGGCAAGACCACCCTGGCCCGGATCCTGGCCCAGGCCACCGGCCACGACTTCCTCGAGTTCTCCGGGGCCGCGAGGCTCCGCCGCGGAGCTCAAGAAGTTCCTCATGGAGCACCGGGAGCAACCCCTGTTCCGCTCGGTGCCCCCGGTGGTGTTCCTGGACGAGATCCACCGCTTCAACCGGGCCCAGCAGGACATCCTGCTGCCGTCCCTGGAGCGGGGCGAGGCGATCCTGGTGGGGGCCACCACCGAGAACCCGGCCTTCTACCTGAATCCGGCCCTGCGCAGCCGCTGCCAGCTCATCCCCCTGCGCCCCCTGCCGCCGGAGGCCATCCGCCAGGTCCTGGACCGGGCCTGGGCCCAGGAACGCCCCGGGCGAACCCCCGCCCGCGGCTGTGCTGGACTGGCTCAGCCGGTGGGCCGGGGGCGACCTGCGGTCGGCCCTCACCGGGTTGGAGACCTGGCTGAACCTGGAACCGGCCGAGCGGGAGTTTGAAGCCCTGCGGGAGGCCCTGGGGGGGCGCATCCAGTACGACCGGGCCGACGGCCACTACGACCTGGCCAGCGCCTTCCAGAAGAGCCTGCGCGGGTCCGATCCGGACGCGGCCCTGTACTACCTTTCCCGCATGATCCGGGGCGGCGAGGATCCCCGCTTCATCGCCCGGCGCCTGGTGGTGTGCGCCGCCGAGGACGTGGGCAACGCCGACCCCCAGGCCTTCCTGGTGGCCGAAGCCGCCAGCCGCGCCGCCGAACAGATGGGCTGGCCGGAAGCCCGGATCCCCCTGGCCCAGGCCGTCATCTACGTGGCCAACGCGCCCAAGAGCAACGCCACCGTCAGCGCCGTCGACGCCGCCCTGGCCGCCCCGGACGCGCCCATTCCCGACAGCCTGGCGGACGCCCACACCTCCACCAGCCGCGCCGCCGGCAAGGGCGAGGGCTATTTCTATTCCCACCTGGACTACGCCCATCCCCAGGCCTTCCTGCCCGAGGCCCTGCGGGCGGAGACCTTCTACCAGCCCACCCGCCCCCAGGAGCGCAACTGGAAGGACCGCCAGGAGCCGGATGCCGCGGCCTTGGGCGGTTTGTGGGAGCCGTGGACCGCCCAGCATCCGGAGGGGGGCGAACTGCCGGTGGACGCGTGGGCCGGGGCCCTGGGATGCAGCCGGGAGGCCCTGGCGAGGGCGCTGGCCAGGCTGGCCGGCGGCGCCTGGCGGGTGGAGCGCCGGCTGGTGGCCGAGCCGAACCGCTAAGTTCCCCAGATGTCCCCGACGGTGAAGCCGTTCGGGAACGGGTCGGTGGGGTCCACCACGTAGGTGGCCAGGCCAGTGATCCAGGCGGTGCCGGTGATGGTGGGGACCACGGCGGGGTAGCGTCCCACCTGGGTCTCCCGCAGGAGGCGGCCGGTGAACAGGGTGCCCAGGACGCCTTCGTGGCGGAAGTCCTGGTCCAGGGGCAGGAGGCCCTTGGCGTGCAGGACGGCCATCTTGGCGCAGGTGCCGGTGCCGCAGGGGGAGCGGTCGATGGCGCCGGTCCAGGTGCCCGGGTCGTCCCAGTCCAGCTTGCCGGTGGAGACCACCACGGCGTTCCGGCAGCTGGCGCCTTCGCCCAGGGGGCGCCCGGACAGCTGGGCGATGGAAATGCCGGAGATGCCCTCGTTCTCCGGATGCACCACCGGCAGCTGCTCCTGGGCTGCGGCCTTGATCATCTCGCCGATGCGCACGATGTCGGCGCCCTCGTCCGAGGTGAGCCGCAGCCCGAACCGGGCGGCGTCGGCGATCACGTAGAACATGCCGCCCCAGGCTACGTCCACCGGGACGGTGCCCAGCTTGGGCACCTCCACCGGGGTGTCCAGGTAGGCGGCGAAGGCGGGGACGTTCTCGAAGGTGACCCCGGTGACCTTGCCGTTTTCGCACCGGGCACGGATCTTCACCAGCCCGGCGGGGGCCTCCAGGGTCAGTTCGGTGACCGGCTCGGCCATGGGCACCAGCCCGGTCTCCAGCAGCGCGGTGACCACGCAGATGGTGTTGGTCCCGGACATGGGCGGGTATTCCACCTGCTCCAGGATGATGAAGCCGGCGTCGGCCTCGGGGCGCGTGGGCGGGAACAGGATGTTGCAGTTGGCCGCCGGGTAGCCCCGGGGCTCCCGCAGCATGCGCAGGCGCAGGTCGTCGTGGTGCTGTTCGAAGTAGCGCATCTTCTCGTACATCGAGCGCCCCGGCACGTCCCGCACCCCGCCGGTGATCACCCGGCCGGGCTCGCCGCAGGCGTGAAGGTCCACCGCCGTGATGAGGTTGCTGACGCGCATGGTTGCCTCCGGGCCGGATCGGGCTGCAAGGGTGTGAGGGCCTTCGATGGATGGTTTCAAGTCTACCGCTGCCGGCGGTCCGGGATGAGGAAGGATGGAACCGGCCGTCCTGCGCCGGCACATTCCTTTCGGGATGCTGGAGGAACTGCTTCCTTTCTACGAACGGGAACTGGGCGCCATCCGCGCCCTGGCGGCGGGGTTCGCCGAACGCTACCCCAAGGTGGCCCGGCGGCTGCAGATCGCCCGGGACCACTGCGAAGACCCGGACGTGGAGCGGCTGTTCCAGGTGTTCGCCTGGATGGCGGCACGGGTCACCCGGCGCCTGGACGACCAGGTGCCGGAGCTGGCGGAACCGCTCATCCAGATGCTCTGCCCGGCCTTCACCCGGCCCGTCCCGTCGGCCACCCTGCTGCAGCTGGTCCGGGATCCCCGGGAGGCGGATCTTCCGGCCCGGTACACGGTGCCCCGCCACACGCTGGCCCTGGCGCCGGCCGTACGGGGCACCCGGTGCGCCTTCCGCACCACCCACCCGGTGGACCTGTGGCCCGTGGCGGTGGCGGGAGCCGCTCTGGCCTTTCCGCCGGCCCCGGGCGGCGCGGGAGCGGTCCTGGCGCTGGACCTGGCCGCCGCGGGCGGCCGGACCTTTGCCGGGCTGGGCCTTGACCGGCTGCGGTTCTTCCTGGACCTGGAACCGCCCCTGGCCGGCTTGCTTTACGAGCTGCTGGGGTTCCGGGTGCGGCAGGTGCGGGTGGGCGGCGCCGTGCTTCCGGCGGCCGTCCTGCGCCCGGCCGGGTTCGCTCCGGAGGAAGCTCTGTTCGAGGACGGGCCCAGGACGTTCCAGGGTTTCCGGCTCATGTTCGAGTACGCGGTGTTCCCGGAGAAATTCCAGTTCTTCCAGCTGGAGGGGCTGGGCGAGGCGCTGGAGGGGACCGGGGAACGCCTGCGCATCGAGTTCCACCTGGACCGGTTCGGAGCGTCCCGGCACCACCGGCGGCTGGCGGAGACCCTGGGGCCTGAACATTTCAAGCTGGGCTGCGTGCCCGCGGTGAACCTGTACTCCCTGGAGGCCGCGCCCATCCCCCTGGACCGCCCGCGCCCGGCCTGGCCGGTGCTGGCGGCGGGGCGGACCGAGCGCAGCGAGGTCTACTCCATCGACCGGGTGCGGCTGACCCGGGGAGGGTCCGGCCGCACCGGCCGGGAGGTGCCCCCATTCTTCGCCCTGGGGCGGCTTGCCGGAGGCGGCCCCGCCGGCTGGGCCTGGTTCGCCGCCCGGGAGCGCCTGGAGGGCGGGAACGATCCGGGCACCCAGGTGAGCCTGGCCCTGGTGGACCCTGGCGGCCACCCGGCCTGCCCGGAAGGGGCCACCCTGGAACTGGCGCTCACCTGCAGTGACCGGGACCTGCCCCAGGCCATCCCCTTCGGCTTCGATGCTCCGGGCCGGGCGGACTTCTCGCTGGTGCGCCACGCCCCGGTGGCCCGCGCCCGGCCCCTGCGCCGGCCCACTGCCAGCCTGGGGCCGCCCTGCGGCCACCGGGGACACTGGCGCATCCTCGCCCACCTCTGCATGAACCACCTGTCCCTGGCGAACCTGGACCGGGAGGGGCTGCAGGAGCTCCTGGACCTCTACACGTTCGCCGGGGCGGCCCGGTGGACCCAGGGCATCCAGTCGGTGCATACCCGGGCCGCCACCGCCCTGGTCCAGGCGTCCGGGCCGCCCAGCTTCGCCCGGGGCACGGAGGTGGTGGTCACCGTGGATGAAAGCCGGTTCGAAGGGCACTCCCTGTACCTGTTCGCCAGCGTGCTGGAGCGGTTCCTGGCCCAGGCACGGGCGCCCACCGGCTTCGTGCAGGTCACGGTGGCAAGCCAGGGCGAGGGCATCCTGGCCCGTTTCCCGCCCCGGGGCGCATGAATCTGCGCACGGCTGCAAGGTTCTTGCCCTTCCGGGCGCCGTGGTGGTGGTCCCTGGGTCTTGACAGGGCTATGTTGGAGGTACCATTTCCACCCTGGGGGTCGCCATGATCAACCGTGTCATCGTCGGCGTCGATTTTTCCGAAGCCTCCCGGGGCGCCCTGGCCCAGGCCGCCGCCTGGGCCGAGAAGATGGCCAAGCCCCTGCTGGCGGTGCACGTGCTCCAGCCCCCGGCGCCCATGCTGCCCGAAGCCCAGATCGCCCTGCCGGACCCGGCCTGGCTGCAGGCCATGGAGGACCACGCCCGGGAGCACCTCAAGCTGTGGACCGCCGACATCCCCGGCGCCGAAGTGGAGGTCAAGTGGGGCAGCCCCGCCGAGGAACTGGTGGCCCTGGCGGATCCGGAATCCCTGCTGGTGGTGGCCCAGGTGGGCCACACGGGCATCGAGCGCCTGCTGTTCGGGAGCACCGCGGCCCGGGTGGTGAAGCACGCCCCCTGCGACGTGCTGGTGGTGCGCCGCGACAAGCCCAAGCGCAAGCCGCCGGCGACCAGCCATTAGCTGTTGAAGATTCCCTGTATTCGGGCAGTCTCGTGGCATGGGACGCCCCGCCTGGAACGACCGCACCCCCTCCCGACGCTGCGACTGGCTGGACCTGGTCCGGGGCTGGGCGGTGATCGTCATGATCGAGGTGCACTGCGTCAACGTCTGGCTGCCCTTCCAGCAGATCCCGGACTGGCTGCAGTACCTCAACGGCCTGGTGGCGCCCAGCTTCATCCTGTGCGCGGGGTTCAGCCTGGCGCTCTCCACCTTCCGGCCCGACGGCAGCCTCCGCCCCTTCGCCCCCACCGCCCGGCGCCTGGGGTTCATCCTGGTGTGCGCCTACCTGCTGCACGCCCCGGGGTTGAACCTGGCCGACTGGACCCTCCTGGCCACCGCCCAGAAGTACCGTGAAATATTCAAGATCGACGTGCTCCAGTGCATCGTCTTCTCCCTGCTGGTCCTGCAGGGCCTGGCCCGGCTGCTGCGCCGCCCCCTGGTGTTCGCGGCGGCCGCCCTGGGCGCGGCGGTGGCGGTGGCCCTGGTGTCCCCGCGCCTGTGGCTCCCCGGCACGGCGGACGGATGGTGGCTGCCGGTGCGGGGCCTGGTGAACGGCAACCCGGACCGGGGCGTCACCGCCTTGTTCCCCCTGGCGCCCTGGTTCGCCTTCGCCGCCTCCGGCGCGGTGCTGGGCGCGCTGTACCGCCAGGCGCGGGCGCTGCCCGGGACCGGCCCGGCCCCGGCGGCCCGGTGGAGCGAGGCCCAGTGGCTGACCGCCCTGGGCCTCCTGGGGATCCTTCTGGTCCTGTGGGGTACGGCGAGCGCCCCGGGCTGGCTGCGGGGCGTTCCCTGGGCCCAGGCGGACCCGGGGCGGCTGCACAACACTACCCTGCCCAGCATCGCCCAGCGCCTGGGGGCGATCTGCCTAGCCGGCAGCTTGCTTGGCTGGCTGGAGGCCGTGCGGGGAACCTGGCCCGGGCCCAACCCGGTGAAGGCCGCCAGCGCCGAGTCCCTGCTGGTGTACATGCTGCACCTGGAGCTCATCTTCGGCCTGCTCCTGGCCCGGCCGGTGCGTCTCTGGGCCGGGTGGGAATGGCACAGCCTGGGCTGGGGCGCGACCCTCACCCTCACCGCCCTGCTCATCGCCCTGAACCTGGCGGCCGCCGTGGCCTGGCAGCGGGTGCGGACCCAGCCCCAGCGGGCCCGGCGTCTCCAGCGCCTGGGGGTGGCGGCCCTGGGGCTCTGGTTCCTGGGCGCAGGCGTGGTGGCCCTGGGCTATTACCACCGCCATCCGGAGAAGATGCACCTGGTTGATACTTTCAACCGGCAGGGGGATGGCCGCTCCCGGCCCTGCTAATATTGTTCAGTGAGCGAACCTGCGAGTAGCGCCCCGTCGAACTGGCTGGTGGGCCTTAGTGTGCTGATCCTGATCTACCGGGCGGTCATGGCCGCCCTGCTGGAGGCCTTGCGGACCCTGCCGTCCATCCAGCGCCGGCGGCTGCTGGAGGAGGGGGCCATCGCCGACCCGCGCCTGGCCGGGCTGCTGGAGCGGCCCCAGGCCCTGCGCCTGGGCCTGTTCCTGTGGAACCAGGTCCTCCTGGTGGTGCTGCTGTGCCTGTTGTGGCCGGCCCGGGACCTGACGCCGGCCGGCGCCTGGATCTTCGGGGCGGCGACCCTGCTCTACATCTGGTGCCTGGACCTGGTGGTGCCGACCCTGCTCACCGCCGGCAACCCGGCGCTCTGGGTGGAGCGGCTGTTCCCCTGGTACGCCTGGGCCCATCCGGTCCTGGCGCCCCTGGTGGCCCCCCCGGCCCGGTTCGTGGAACGGGGCCGGGAACACCTGGAACGGGTCCGGGAAGGGGAGGCGGAGGAGCCCAACGACGAGGCGGTGACCGCGCTCCTGGAAGAGGGGGAGGCGGAAGGCATCCTGGAGGAGGGGGACCGGGAACTGATCCGCAACGTGGTGGAATTCGGGGACACCCTGGTTCGGGAAGTGATGACGCCCCGGACCCTCGTCCACGGCCTGCCGGTCACCGCCACCCTGGAGCAGGCCTGGAAGGCCTTCCGGGACAACCGGCACTCCCGCATGCCGGTCTACCAGGACACCATCGACACCATCGTCGGCATCCTGCTGCTCAAGGACCTCATGCAGTTTCCCCCCGGCACGGACCTGGACCTGCGCGCCCTGGTCAAGCCCGCCCAGTTCGTGCCCGAGAGCAAGCCCATCCTGCAGCTGCTGCGGGAGCTCCAGCACAACCGCAGCCAGCTGGCCATGGTGGTGGACGAGTACGGCAGCCTCTCCGGGCTGGTGTCCCTGGAGGACCTCCTGGAGGAGGTGTTCGGGGAGATCCGGGACGAGCACGAGGAGACCCCTGACCTCCATGAGATGTCCCCGGGGGAGTACATGGTGTGCGGCCAGATGCACGTGGAGGACCTGGAGCGGACCCTGGGCCTGGTCTGCCCCCGGGACGGGTTCGACACCCTGGCCGGGCTGGTCATGGCCACCCTGGGGCACGTGCCCAGCCCCCGGGAGACCCTGGAGATCCCAGGGGCCCGGCTCACCGTGCACCGGATGGAGGGTCCCCGGATCCTGCAGGTGCACGTGCAGCGCTTGAACTAGGACCAGGATGATCAAGAGGATTCTCGCCATCGCCGCGCTCCTGGTCCTGCCCGCGACCCTGGCGGTGATCCGCCGGATGGAGCGCCGGAAGCTGGTGCCCCAGCCCCGGGGCATGGTGCTGGGGCTCTACGCCGGGCGGCCGGACTACGACTACCGGCGGGAACTGGACCGGATCGCCGCCGCCGGAGCCAACTGCGTGAGCCTGCAGGCCATCTACCGCATGGACACGGGGCGCAGCGGCACGATCCGCCGGCACCCCACCAGCAGCCCCACCGAGGCCGCCCTGCGCCGCACCTTCCGGGAGGCCCGGGCCGCCCAGTTGAGGATCATGTTCTTCCCGACCATCAACATCCGCGACGAGGCGGAGAACGCCAAGTGGTGGCGGGGCAACATCGAGCCCGCCGACTGGGACCTGTGGTGGCGCAACTACACGGCGTTCAACGTGCGCCTGGCCCGGATCGCCCAGGAGGAAGGGGTGGAGTGGTACAGCGTCGGCACGGAGATGGCCAGCGCCCAACGCTTCCCGGACCGCTGGCGCGCCCTGGTGGCGGAGGTGCGCCGGGTGTTCAAGGGCAAGATCACCTACAGCGTCAACTTCGACAGCCACGACAGCTTCACCTTCGGGGACTGCCTGGACGTGATCGGGATGAACACCTACGACCCCATCGCCAAGCACGACGCCCGGCCCACGCCCGGGCAGGTGCGGGACGCCTGGTGGTGGATCGTCACCAAGGCCCGCACCCTCCAGGCCCGGTTCAACCGCCCGGTGATGATCACCGAAGTGGGCTACCCCAGCGTGGCCGGGGCCAACGCCGGCCCCTGGGACTTCCGCACCGACCGGCCTTGCGACCTGGACCTGCAGGAGGAACTGCTGGAAGGGGCGTTCGGGGTGCTGCGCAACTGGGCGGATGGCCAGGCGGTCTTCTACTACCTGTACGGGGAGAACCTGGACCGCAAGCCCGTGGGCGGGCCCCAGGACCGCACCTACGCCGTGTGGGGCAAGCCAGCCGAAGCCGCCCTCAAGGCCTATTTCGCCCTGCCCATCTTCCAGGGCCAGCGGCCCCTCTCGGACCAGGATCGGCACGACGCGGTGGTCCAGTCCCTGGTGGGCAGCCTGCGTAAGGTGCGGGACTACGAGGACGCCCAGCTGCCCCCCTGGGTGGAAGCCTGGATGGCCGGCCATCCCGCGGACCGGGACCGGGCCGAGCGCCTCATGGCTTTGGAACCCAAGCCATTGCATAAGATACCAAAGGGGCAGGAGCGCTGGGCGGAAGCTCGCCTGAAACCTGCGGGGTAGAGTAGGATCAATCCATCCATCGCCACCCCCCGACCATGCCCACCTATTCCGAACCCAGGCCCACCGAGGCGCCCTCGAAAACCGTCATGCTGGTCGAGGACGAGCCGGCCACCATGCGGTTCTACCTGACCGGACTGCGGGGGATGCGGGAATACCGGGTGCTGTCGGCCACCAACGGCGCCCAGGCGCTGGAGCAGATCCGGGCCCAGCCGGTGGACGTGGTGGTGACCGACCTGAGGATGCCGGTCCTGGACGGCTACAGCCTGCTCGCCATCCTGGGGGAGAAGTACCCCTCCCTGCCGGTGATCGTGCTCACCGCCGTCTCGGAGCCTGGGAACCTGGAGCGGGCCGTCAAACTGGGGGCCATGCGGGTCCTGATCAAACCGGTGCGGCTCTCCCGGCTGATGGAGGAAGTGCGCGCCGTGGCGGTCATGCCGTCCCCGGGCGTGGTGCACGGGCTGTCCCTGCCGGGCCTGGTGCAACTGCTCAACTGGGAACGCAAGACCGCCACCCTCACCGTGCGCTTCGACGGCACCATCGGCTACCTGTACGTGAACGACGGCGAACTGGTCCACGCCGCCTGCGAGCAGGACACGGGGCTGCCGGCGGCCTTGCGCATCCTGGCCTGGGAGGGGGCCCGGGTGGAGTTCGTGGGCACCTGCCGGGTCCAGCCCACCATGGACCTGCCGGTGCCGGAAGTGCTCATCCAGGCCGCCTTCCAGCAGGACCTGCAAACCGCTCCCGCCGAAGCCGCGCCCCAGGCCCCCTCCGGGGCCGTGCCCCAGGCCCCTTCCGAGGCCGCGTCCCAGGCCCCCTCGGAAGCCGCGTCCCAGGCCCCCGCTGAGGCCGCGTCCCAGGCCTCCCCCGAAACGGCACTCCCGGGGTCCCCGGACCTCGCCTCCAAGTCCGAAATCGAAGGCTGGCGGGATTGACCTGGTGCGCATCCTGCTTGCCCGGCACGGGGAAACCCAGTGGAACCTCGAAGGCCGGTGCCAGGGTCAGGGTTACGACATTCCCTTGTCCGAGGCCGGCCGGGCCCAGGCCCTGTGCCTGGGGGCGCGCCTGGCCCAGGTGCCCATCGCCCGGGCGGTGGCTTCCCCCCTGCTGCGGGCCCGGCAGACCGCCGAACTGGCCCTGGGGGACCGCGCCCCCATGCTCACCCTGGATCCGCGCCTGATGGAGATCAGCCACGGCCAGTGGGAAGGTCTGGTGCCCGGGGCGATCCAGGCCTCCTACCCGGACCTGCAGCGGGCTTGGCGGGAGACCCCGGACCGGGTCCGGCTGCCGGGGGGGGAGACCCTGGAGGAGGTGGAGGCGCGCGCCTGGCCGGCCTTCGGCTCCGCCTGCGCTGGACTGGGCCTTGAGGATGTCGTATTGATAGTCACCCACGACGCGGTGAGCCGAACTCTCCTGTGCCGGATCCTGGGGTTGCCCCGGTCCCGGGTTTGGGGCTTCCGGCAGGCGGCGACTTGTCTTAACCTGTTAGAAGGGCCAAATTTGGAACACCTTCAGGTGGTACGCCTGAACGACGCGTCCCACCAAACGCCGCTGTTCGGCGAAGTTGTGCACCGGAAACTGTGACAGGGGGTTCTCCCCGAGGTCCAGGTTTGGGAAAATAGGCCTTGAGAATGGGTATGTACTAACATCATTCAACGTCTTTCCATCTGGGAGAACAATCAATGGCTCAACTCAAACCCTTCAAGGCCTACCGCCCCAAGCCGGAGCTGGCGGGAAAGGTGGCCTCGGTGCCCTACGACGTGATCAACACCGATGAGGCGCGCCAGCTTGCGGCTGGCAATCCCTATTCTTTCCTGCACGTGGGGCGTCCGGAGATCGACCTTCCGCCCGCCACCGACATCCACGCGGATGAGGTGTACGCCATGGGCGTGAAGAACCTGCGCCGCCTCATGCAGGAAGGCACCCTGTTCCAGGAGAAGTCCCCCTGCCTGTACATCTACCAGCAGCGCATGGGCGACCACGTCCAGGCCGGGCTGGTGGGCCTGTGCTCGGTGAAGGAGTACGAGGACGGGCGCATCAAGCGCCACGAGTACACCCGCAAGGACAAGGAGGACGACCGCACCCGCCACGTCACCGAGCAGGCCGCCAACGCCGAGCCGGTGTTCCTGGCCTACCGGGCGGTGCCCTACATCGACTCCCTGGTCGACAAGATCCGGGCCACCAGGCCGGTCTACGACGTGGTCACCAGCGACGGCATCGGCCACACCGTGTGGGTCATCGACCAGGAGACCCACATCTACACCCTGAACCACCTGTTCGAGTCCGTCCCCGCCCTGTACATCGCCGACGGCCACCACCGCACCGCCGCCGCCATCCGCTACGGCCAGGCCTGCCGGGCCGCCGCCAGGGAGCCCAACTTTGATGCGCCGTTCGAGAGCTTCATGGCCGTGGTGTTCCCCCACAACCAGCTGAAGATCCTGGACTACAACCGGCTGGTGAAGGACCTGAACGGCCTCACCTCCGAGCAGTTCCTGGCCAGGCTGGGGGAGACGTTCACCGTGGCCCCGGCCGCCCAGCGCAATCCCTCCGGACCGGCCAGCTTCGGCATGTTCCTGGACGGCCGGTGGTACTCCCTCAAGGCCAAGCCCGGCACCTATCCGGCGGAGGACCCGGTGCGCAGCCTGGACGTGAGCATCCTGCAGGAGAACGTGCTGGCGCCCATCCTGGGCATCCAGGACCCGCGCACCGACAACCGCGTCGACTTCATCGGCGGCATCCGCGGCATGGACGAGCTGGAGAAGCGGGTGAAGGGCGGGTGGAAGGTGGCCTTCTCCATGTTCCCCACCTCCCTGGACCAGCTCATGTCCGTGGCCGACGCCGGCCAGATCATGCCGCCCAAGTCCACCTGGTTCGAACCCAAGCTCAGGTCCGGCCTGCTGGTCCGGACCTACCAGGATTGACCTGGTCCCAAGTCTGTCATTCCAACCGTTTTTCCGGGAGACCTCCTATGAAGATCCTGATCGCAGATGCCTTCGACGCATCCCTGCCCAAGCGCCTCGAAACATTCGGTGCCGTGACCAGCGACATGGGCGAGCTGGGCACCGCCACGGTCCTGCTGGTCCGCTCCAAGACCAAGGTCACCAAGGAGATGGTGGACCAGGCCCCGAACCTCAAGCTGGTCATCCGCGGCGGCGTCGGCCTCGACACCATCGACCTTCCCGCCTGCAAGGCCAAGGGCATCGAAGTGATGAACACGGCCGCCGCCTCCAGCGTCTCGGTGGCGGAAATGGCCATGGCCTTCATGGTGGCCATCCCCGCCCGCCTGGTGGAAGCCCACATGGGCATGAAGGAAGGCAAGTTCCTCAAGAACGAGCTCAAGCGCACCGAGCTGTACCAGAAGACCCTGGGCCTCATCGGCGCCGGCGCCATCGCCTCGGAAGTGGCCAAGCGCGCCGTGGCCTTCGGCATGAAGGTGATCGCCTACGATCCCTTCCTCACCAGCCACCCCATCGCCCAGCTCAAGAGCCTGGATGAAGTGTGCGCCCAGGCGGACGTCATCAGCATCCACACGCCCCTCACCCCCGAGACCAAGGGCATGTTCCACAAGGACGTGTTCGCCAGGATGAAGGACGGGGTCATCATCATCAACACCGGGCGGGGCAAGGTGGTGGTGGAAGAGGACCTGGCCGAGGCCCTCAAGTCCGGCAAGGTGCGGGCCTACGGCACCGACGTGTGGTTCAGCGATCCGCCGCCCGCCGAGTGCCCCCTGCTCACCGCCCCCAACGTCTTCATGTCTCCCCACCTGGGCGCCAGCAGCAAGGAGAACCTGCTGCGCATCGGCGACATCGTGGTGGCAATCCTTTCCCGTAGCAAAGCCTAGATAGGAGCCCAACATGACCCGCACCATCAACTTCTACGCCGGCCCCGCCGGACTGCCCCTGCCGGCCCTGGAACGGGCCAAGGAAGAACTGCTGGATTTCGCCGGCACCGGCATGTCGGTCATGGAAATCAGCCACCGGGCCAAGGAATACGACGCGGTCCACGAGGAAGCCCTGGCCCTCACCCGCGAGCTGATGAACATCCCCGCCAACTACAAGATCCTGCTCCTGCAGGGCGGCGCCCACCTGTCCTTCGGCATGATCCCCATGAACCTGCTGCGGGCCGGCCAGAAGGCCGACTACCTGGTCACCGGCAACTGGGCCGAGAAGGCCTACAAGGAAGCCAAGCTGGTGGGGGGCGAGGAGAACGTCAAGTGCGCCGGCACCACCAAGGAGCTGAAGTTCGCCCGCCTGCCCCGGCCCGCGGAGATCAGGATCCGCCCGGACGCCTCCTTCGTGCACTTCACCTCCAACAACACGGTGGAAGGCACCCAGTGGCACAGCTTCCCGGAGACCAAGGGGATCCCCTACATCTGCGACATGAGCTCGGACATCATGTGGCGGCCGTTCGACGTCACCCCCTTCGGCCTGATCTACGCCGGCGCCCAGAAGAACCTGGGCCCCTCGGGCGTCACCCTCACCATCGTCCGGGACGACTTCCTGGACCAGTGCAAGGCCGACGACCTGCCCAGCTACCTGCGCTACAAGATCCACGCCGAGAAGAACAGCCTGTACAACACCCCCCCCTGCTTCGGCATCTACATCCTGCGCAACGTGCTGGCCTACAACAAGTCCATCGGCGGGTTGCAGGCCATCGAGGCCAACAACCGCAGGAAGGGCGAACTGCTCTACGGCTGCATCGACAGGCACGCGGGCTTCTACAAGCCGTTCGTCACCGAGAAGGCCGACCGCTCCCTCATGAACGTGGACTTCTTCCTCCCCACCGAGGAACTCACCGACACCTTCGTGAAGGACGCCAAGAAGGCCGGCATGGTCGGGCTCAAGGGCTACCGGGACATCGGCGGCATCCGGGTCTCCACCTACAACGCGGTCACCGTGGACAACGTCAAGACCCTGGTGGAATACATGGAAGCCTTCGTCAAGAAGAACGGCTGAACGCCGGGATCCGCACGCAGCCAGGCGCCCCTTCGGGGGCGCCTTTGCTGCAGGGACCGAACGGCTCGACTTTCATGTGCAGGATTTGAGCCTATACTGTGCTCCAAAGGAGCGTGAAACGTGCTGGCTCCATCCGCGCATGTCCGCACCCCCGAGTCGCAGTTCACCAAGTTCCTGGTTTCGGTGAGCGAGGCCAGGAGGCCCCTGCTTTCTCCCGCCCGCTTTTCCAAGCGGTTCAAATGGCCGATCCAGATGATCGCCGAGCGCGCCCATGTGCACCGCAATACCGTGACCCGCATGCCGGGTTCGCCTGCGGTGCAGGGTTACCTGCGCAACGTCCTGCGGATCGTGCGTGCGACCCTTGAACTCACGGATGGGGATATCAACAAGTCGCTCATCTGGTTCCAAAACTGCCCCATCGCCGAATTCGGATATCGGACGGCGGATGAACTGGTCGCCGCCGGCGAGACCGACGCGGTGCTGAAGTACATCGAGTCCATCGCCTCGGGGCCCACGGGATGATTTTTTCGGCAGTCCCGAAGTCCTCGTTGTACCGCATGCTCACCCCCCGGTGGGCCTTCCAACCGCTGAGCGGGGCGGGCGCGGCGAAGCTGGGCGGGAGGTTCAACCGCCCTGGGCACCACGCCTTGTACCTTTCTTTTTCGACCGGGACCGCCATCGCCGAGTACCAACGGCATTCGGATCTGCTTCCACCTGGGCTGCTGGTGGCCTATCGCGTTCAGGTAGAGCCCGTCTTGGACTTTCGCGCGGGTTACGTCGCCGGGGCGTGGGATAGCCTCTGGCTGGAATGGAACTGCAATTGGCGTGAAGCGGCCTTCCTGAAGCGGGTGGATCCGCCCTCGTGGCGGCTTTTCGACCAGGTGATGGGAACCAAGGCGAAGGCTTTGGCCTTTCCCTCCCTTGCGGATCCTGGTGGATTCAACCTGGTGGTGTACCTGGACCGGTTGCAGGACACCGACCGCCTGGAAGTTCACGATCCGGATGGTTCCTTGCCGAGATCCCAGGCATCGTGGGATTAATTGCCTATTTGCGCCCTTCACCCCCGCAGAGGGTGGAACGGCCGCTTTCAAGCGACCCGTTGGGCGATCATCAACCAGCCCGCGGAGTCAACCCGGAAGGGCCGCCCCGTTTCATCGGCCTGGGGCGGGCCCGGCTCCAGGCCGGCCTGGCGCAGCAGTTCCCCGGCCCGCTCAGGCGCCATGCGCCGGTGCAGCACCTGGCTCGCGATCGGCGACCCCCCGTCTGGGTGGAACACCGTCTCGAACCGGGCGAGGGTTTCCGAAAGCATGGCCCGGCGCCGTTCCAGGCGACCCCCAGGGCAGGCCAGGGGCGGCAGGGCGCGTTCCTGGCCGGGGGCGAGCCCCGCGTCGTTCACCACCTGGATCACCAGCAACCCGCCCGGGTCCAGGGCTTCCCGGGCCTGGCGGAAGAAGTCCAGCCACTCCGGTTCTTCCAGGAGGTGGGGCAGGGTCTGGCCCAGGCAAGTGATCAGGCGGAACCGGTTTCCGGCGGTCACCCGGCCCAGGTCCAGCAGACCGGCCAGGTGCCAGGTGATCGGCAGTCCCTCGGCCTCGGCCCGGCGCCGCGCCACGTCCAGGAACGTGGGGTCCAGGTCCAGGCCGTGGGCCGTCCTGCCCCGGGCGGCCAGGGCCCGGGGCAGGCTGCCGGTGGCGCAGCCCGCGTCCAGGATCCGGGCGCCGGGCGGGGCCAGGGCCTCGGCCAGGGCCAGGCGGGCCGGGCGCAGGGGGAACAGGTCCTCCCAGCCGGCGGCGAGGGCAGACCAGGGTGAGGTTGGGTCGGGTCCGGACATGACCGGACCACTCTACTACCGCACGGCCTTGGCCACCGCCACCACCAGGAGCACCTTGTCCCCCACCGTGCCGGCGGTGCCTACCAGGGCCTTCCGGCCGTCGGGAAAGTACAGGTCCGTTTTCAGCTGGGCGATGACACCGGCATCCACGGACGTGGCGAGCTGGAACCCCTGCATGTAGATGCTGGCGAGCCCCCCGGGGGTGTTGTCCACCTTGAGCCTGTCGATTTTCCATTCGAACTTGACAGTGGCCGGCTTGCCGCCCGGATAGTCGCCCGGAATGGGTTGGGACTGCTCCATGCCGCTCAGGCTTGCCGCACCATCCATGGCCTGGATCTGGAACGAGGCGGCGAGCGCCAGGTTGCCCAGCCCCTCCTCAATTTTCAAGGAGGGAGCCCGGTCCTGGAGTTCCCCGGGCAGGATGCCGTCCGCCGCGGCCTGGCGAGAGCCATACATCACGTGCAGGTGCAGGACCACGCCTTTGGCCGGCGGTTCGGAGACGGGAACGACGGGCGCGTGGGCGGTAACGACGGGGGCGGGGACGACGGGAGCGGCCGGCGTGGGGGCCGGAGCGGCGGGCGGAGGGGCAAGGGCGGGCACCGGGGCCGGAGGCGCGGGCGCTGGGGCAAGGGCGGGCACCGGGGCCGGAGCGGCAAGCGCGGGGGCAGGGTCGGGGGCCTGGGCCGGGGCGGCAGGCGTGGGGGCAGGGGCCTGGGCCGGTGCGGTGGGCGCGGGCGAAGGGGCGGGCGCGGGGGCGGGGGCAGGCGCGGGGGCCTGGGCCGGTGCGGCGGGTGCGGGGGCGGGGGCAGGGGCCCGGGCCGGTGCGGCGGGCGCGGATGCGTCCGCCACCGGCGCGGGGGCAATACCGGTGGACTTGGCGTCCTTGGCGGCGGGCTTGGTCGGACCGGCCGCAGCCTGGGGTGCCGGGGCGTCGGACCCCCCCGCCGTGGGCGCGGCGGGGGCCGGCGGAGGGGGCTGGGGAGCGGGGGTGCCGGATGGGGTCGCCTGGCCCCAGGCCAGGACGGTGAACAGGCAGACCGCGACTGCGGCCCGCGCGCGGGCAAGCAATGGCATGATCTCTCCTAAGGAGACTGGGCGGATGGCACCCGGATGGATCCCGGATTTCTGATTAAATAATTATGTAATCCTTCCACCATCCCGCAAGACGTCAACCTTGGTACTTTGGACGCCACAGGCTTCCGGGCCGACCGTACCCCCCGTCTACCCAGCCCCTGAAAGGATAAATTATTAATCGTCAGGTTTCGTCCTTGGCCAGGACCGCCAGGGTCAACCGGGATACGCAGACCCGCCGCCCCTGGTCGTCCTCCAGTTCGATCTGCCAGACCTGGGTGGACCGGCCCAGGTGCAGGGGCCGCGCCGTGCCCGTGACCCACCCGGAGGTGGCGCTGCGCAGGTGGTTGGCGTTGATTTCCAGGCCCACCACCCGGCGGCCCGGCTCCGCCGCGTGCACTGCGCCGATGGACCCCAGGGTCTCCGCCAGCACCGCCGACACCCCGCCGTGCAGCAACCCGTACGGCTGGCGGGTGCGCTGGTCCACCGGGACGCGGGCCCGGATGAAGTCGTCCCCCACCTCAAGGAACTGGATTCCCAGGTGGGATACGGCCGTGCCGGCGCACACGGCGGTGAGGCCGGCCACGTCGATGGGGCTTTTCCAGATGCTTCCCGTCACAGGGCCGCCTCCAGGATGGCCTGGCTGAGTTCCAGTGTCACGCCCTTGTCCTCGCCCAGGGTGGTCATGCCGTGGGCCTTCAGCTGGCGCAGCAGGGGCGGGACGGCGGCGGCGTCCAGGCCGTAGGCGGACAGCCGGGTCGGGCAGCCCATGGCCTCGAAGAAGCCGCGGATCCGGAAGATGGCGGCCCGGGCCCGGGACTCCTGGGTGCCCTCGTGGATGCCCAGCACCCGTTCGGCCATCTGGGCCAGCTTGGCCTGCTTGCACGGGAACCGCGTCTCCAGGAGGGCGGGCAGCACCAGGGCCAGGGTGCGGGCATGGTCGATGCCGTGCAGGGCGGTGATCTCGTGCCCCAGCATGTGGGTGGCCCAGTCCTGGGGCACGCCCGCCCCGATCAGGCCGTTGAGGGCGAGGGTGGCGGCCCACATGAGGCTGGCCCGCACGTCCAGGTCGCCCGGCTCGGCCAGGGCCCGCGGCCCCAGCTCCATCAGGGTGGCCAGCAGGCCCTCGGCGAAGCGGTCCTGCACGTGGCCGCCGGCGGGCTTGGTGAGGTACTGCTCGGTGACGTGCACGAAAGTGTCCACGATGCCGTTGACCACCTGGCGCTCGGGCAGGGTGAGGGTCTTGGCCGGGTCCAGGATGGAGAACAGCGGGTAGGTGGCCGCGCAGCCGAAGAACAGCTTGGCCTGTTCGCTGCGGCGGGTGATGACCCCGCCGTTGTTCATCTCCGAACCGGTGGCCGGCAGGGTGAGCACGGTCCCGAGGGGCAGGGCCTCCGTCACGTCCTTGCCCTGGGTGACCAGGATCTGCCAGGGGTCGCCGGGCCAGAGCACCGCGGCGGCCACGAACTTGGTGCCGTCCAGGACGGAGCCCCCGCCCACCGCCAGCAGGAAGTCGAACCCGTCCCGGCGGATGAGCTCCACCGCCTCCATGAGGGTCTCGTAGGTGGGATTGGGCTCGATGCCCCGGAACGTCTCGTGCCTGCGGGCGCCGAGGGCCGCGCGCACCTCCGCCAGGGTGCCGTGCTTTTCGGCGCTCTCCCCGCCGGTGAGGATCAGCACCTTGGCCTGGCCCGGGATCAACCGGTCCAGCTGGGCGATGCGCCCTTCGCCGAAGACGATGCGGGTGGGATTGTGGAACTCGAACGGCAGCATGAAGCCTCCAGGAAAGACGCTCCGGAACGGGTCAGCGGAGCCGGGGGCCGGCTCCAGGCCTGCGATGGGATCCATCCATTATGGCCGCTCCTGGGGCTTTCCTCATCTTTTGCAGCGTTTGGCCGGGATTTCGCCGGGTCGCGGCGTCCGCCGGCGGTCCGGAAGTGCATCCGCCCCGGGAACTTCCCGAAACCGCGTTGGCAAAATAGAGTGATTCCCAGGAGGAGAATCGCCATGGCCACCCCGAGCATCGACGGCGGACGACTGCTGGCCCGGTTGGAGGAACTGGCTGCGGTGGGCCGCCGGGAGGACGGCTCCTGCTGCCGGCTGGCGCTCACCGACGAAGACCGCCGGGGGCGCGACCTGGTGGTGTCGTGGATGCGTGAACTGGGCCTGGAGGTGCGGGTGGACCGGGTGGGCAACATCGTCGCCCTGCGCCCGGGCCGGGAGGACCTGGCTCCGGTCATGACCGGCTCCCACATCGACACGGTGGCCACCGGCGGCAAGTACGACGGCAACTACGGGGTGCTGGCCGGGCTGGAGGCGGTGCGCGCCCTGGACCGGGCCGGCCTGCGCACCCGGCGGCCCCTGGCGGTGGCGGTGTTCACCAACGAGGAGGGGGCGCGGTTCCAGCCGGACATGCTGGGCTCCCTGGTGTACGCCGGCGGGCTGGGGCTGGAGGAGGCCCTGGCCACGCCCGCCGTGGACGGCCCGGCCCTGGGGGCGGAACTGGAGCGCATCGGCTACCTGGGCGCCATGGAGCCCGGCGCCATCGTGCCCCACGCCTTCGTGGAGCTGCACATCGAGCAGGGGCCCATCCTGGACCGGGAAGGCGGGGACCTGGGGGCGGTGCAGAGCCTGCAGGGGATCTCCTGGCGGGAGGTGACCGTGCGGGGCGTGGCCAACCATGCGGGCACCACCCCCATGCCCATGCGCCACGACGCCGGCTACGGCGCCGCCCGGGTCATCTGCTTCGTGCGGGACCTGGCCAGGGACCTGGGCGGATCCCAGGTGGCCACGGTGGGCGCGCTGCGCCTGGCCCCGAACCTGGTGAACGTCATCCCCCGGGAGGCGGTGCTCACGGTGGACCTGCGCAACACCGACGAAGGGCGGCTGCGGGAGGCCGAAGGGCGCCTGGCGTCGTTCCTGGAGGGCCTGGCGGCGGCGGAGGGCCTGGACATCCGGACCCGCAGCCTGGCCCGGTTCGAGCCGGTGGCTTTCGATCCGGGCGTGGTGCGGGTGATCCAGGAATCCGCCGCGGCCCTGGGCCACCCGGCCCGGCCCATGGTCTCCGGCGCCGGCCAGGACGCCCAGATGCTGGCCCGCATCTGCCCCGCGGCCATGATCTTCGTGCCGAGCATCGGCGGCATCAGCCACAGCCCCGACGAGCGCACCCGGGACGAGCACCTGCGGCTGGGCGCCGAAGTCCTGCTGCAGACCCTGCTGCGCCTGGCGGACTAGGACGGTTCCAGCAGCAGGCAGTCGTACGGGTTGATGCCCCAGGCCCCGGGGTCCTCCTGGTCGACGATGCTGTCCCCCCCGCTCGCGGGGTTCGACAGGTCCAGGTCGTACGGGCGGACCTGCCGGGCCAGGCGCGGGTCGTGCACCACCCGCACCAGCGGGACCAGCAGCCCCTGGGACCCCTGCTCGGCCACCACCGCCAGGCGCCCGCTGTCCAGGCGCACCAGGGAGCCCACCGGGTAGATCCCGATGGCCTGGATGAAGCGCTGCACCAGGTCCGGATCAAAGTGGTGGTCGCTCCACTCGTACAGCCGGGTGAGGGCCGCGGACGGTTCCATGCCCTTGTGGTAGATGCGGTTGGAGGTGATGGCGTCGTACACGTCCACGATGGCGGCCATGCGCCCCAGTTGGGAGATCTCCTCCCCCTTCTCGTGCCTGGGGTAGCCGGTGCCTTCGTAGCGCTCATGGTGCTCTTCAGCCACCTGCAGGACGGTCCGGGAGATGCCTGGGGTTCTCCTGAGCACTTCCACTCCCAGGATCACGTGGTCCTTCATGACCGCGAACTCCGCTTCGGTGAGCTTGCCCGGCTTGTTGAGGATGTGGTCCGGCACCCGCATCTTGCCCAGGTCGTGGAGCATCCCGCCCATGCCGGCCTCATGGATGGTCTCGGGGCCCATGCCCAGGGCGCGGCAGAAGGTCGCCAGCAGGGCGCACACGCTCACCGAGTGCTGGAAGGTATAGGTGTCGCCCTGCCGGATCCGGCACAGGCTCACCAGGGTGCCCTGGTTGCGCAGGATCGACTCGGTGATCCGGGACACCACCGGATGCACGCGCTCCACCTGGATCTGCCGGCCCAGGCGCACGTCGCCCAGGACGGCATGGATGACCTGGTTGGCTTCATTGAGGATCTGCTGGGCGAACCCCAGCTCCTCCGCATAGGTGGCGTGGCTCCCCGCCGGCCGCGCGGCCGCGGCCTGGTCCCTGATCCGGGCGGCGAGCTCCTCCTGCACTTCCGCATCGGTGGGGGCGTCCAGGCAGTCGATGCCCTTGATGGTGTCGATGTAGACCTCGAAGATGCCGCTCTGCACGATCTTCCCCAGGTCCGCCTCCTTGCGCAGCATGAAGCTGTTGCGCAGGAAGGAGTGGTCGAGCCACCCACAATTCAGGTCGTGGACGAACATGCCCAGCTTGAGCTCGGCCGTGGGGACTCTCTTGATCACGAGCCGATTGTAGCAACAACCTCCGCCGGGCCCGGCCCGGAGCCCCGTCAACTTTGGATGACACCGGGGGCAGCACCGGACATCTGGCACATGGCCTGGCTGCCCGTTCTGGGCCAGGGCCATGGACCTCAGCGTCCTTGAACCATGACACGGCCAGCGCCGGCCGGAACCCAACCCCCCTGGCCGGTGCCGGCACGGAAGTTGAAGTTCCCGGCCCATGCGAACCCTCCTGCGTACCCGGCTCACCTCCTGGATGCTCACCCTGGCCCTGGCCCTGGGCGGGGCGGCCCTGTCGGGCACCCCCCGGCCCCTGCCCGAGCGCCCGGTCAACCTGAACACCGCCACCGCCACGGAACTCATGCAGCTGCCCCGGGTCGGCGCCAAGACCGCCGAGCGGATCCTGGCCTTCCGCCGGGAGCACGGCCCGTTCCGGCGGTTGGAGGAGATCATGAACGTCAAGGGCATCGGCGAGAAGGCCTTCCTGCGGCTCCGGCCCTACCTGACCCTGGATTGAGGGGGATTGGCCGTGGCGCGCGGTGCCAGGGCGCCCGGGTCTCCCGGGCCGGGGGGAGGCCACTCCCTGGTGGAACTGCTGGTGGTCCTGGCCATCCTGGGGATCCTGGCGGGCCTGGGAGGTCTGGGGCGGCCCCCGGGCAATCCGGCCCTGGCGGCGGTCCAGGGCGAGCTGCGGGCCAGCGTGGAACAGGCCTTCCACCTGGCCCGGGCCCGGGGACGGCCGGTGCGGCTGGCCCTGGCGGCGCCGGCCCCGGAGGGCGGGGACAGCGGCCTACACCCCTTGAACTTGCCCCGGGGCGTGCGCTGGGGCCTGCCCCCGGAGGTGCCCCTGCCTCCGGGCATGAAGGACACCCTCCGGGCCCAGGTCACGGGCGCCGCCCACGCCTGCATCACCGTCACCCCCTGGCGCACCGCCACCGCCAACGCCTGGTTCCTCACCGACGGGCGGGACGCGGTGTGCCTGCGCCTGGAGGGTCACGGGCGCCTCACGCTCCTGCGCTGGCGCCACCGCCCCGGCCGGTGGGAGCGCGCCTGAACGCCGGACGATCCAGAAAGGTGCACCATGCGCATGGCTGAACTTGCCCCCGACCTGCGTCCCCGGGAACGGCTCCTGGCCGGGCGGGGCGAGGAACTGAGCGACGCGGACCTGCTGGCCCTGCTGTGGGGGACCGGGCGGCGGGGCCTGAGCGCCGTGGAAGCGGCCCAGGAACTGCTCACCCAGTGCGGCGGGTTGGCGGGCATCCTGGCCCAGGGCCTGGGGCACTGGACCGCCCTGCCGGGCCTCGGCCCCGCCCGGGCCTGCCAGCTGTGGGCAGCCCAGGAACTGTGCCGGCGCAGCCGCCGGGGCGGGTCCGCGGCCCCGCGCATCCATTCCCCCCGCGCCTGCGGGGACTACCTGCTGGTCCGCTGCCAGGGCTGGACCGAAGAGCGTTTCGGCCTGCTGGCCCTGAACGCCAGGGGCTGCCTGCTGGCGGAGCGGATCCTCAGCCAGGGCACCAGCTACGGCACCCTCATCGGCCCCCGGGAGTTCTACCGGGAGGCCCTGCGCTACGGCGCCGTCACCGCCGTGGCCTTCCACAACCACCCCTCCGGGGACCCCGCCCCCAGCCGGGAGGACATCCTGCTTACCCGGCGCCTGCGCACGGCCGGAGAGGCGCTGGGGGTGCCCTTGGGCGACCACATCATCGTCGGGCGCGAACACGTCCACAGCTTCCGGGCCGCGGAAGGGTGGGACCGCCCCGCATGATTTACGCCGGCATGGTGGCTGCGGGCCGCTGCCGGGCCTCGTCCATGAGGGCCAGGAGCAGGTTCAGCACCCGTTCGGGCGGGATGCGGTGGGCGGAGCAGCCGGGCTGGCCGCCGGGAGCGGGACGGTCGTCCAGGTCCAGCAGGGGGCCGCGCACCGAGAGGGCCAGGGGCCCCAGGGGATTGATGAGGGGCTCCGGGGAGCAGCTGTTGAGCATCACCGTGGGTCGGCCGGTGGCGGCGGCGGTGTGCACCAGCCCCGTGTCCACGGCGATGTTGCCGGCGGCGCCGTGCTGGAGGGCGCAGGCCTCGGGGATGGTGGTCTGGCCGGTGAGGTTGAAGGAGCCGGGTACGGCGGCGGCCAGGCGGCTTCCCTGGTCATGCTCGTCCGGGCCCCCCAGCCATACCACGGCCAGGCCCCGTTCCTGGAGCAGGCGGCCCAGGGCGGGCCATTTTCCCTCTTCGGGGAACCAGCGCTTGGGATTGCCCCGGGTGCCGAAGCCCAGGGTCACGTAGGGCTCGCCCGCCCAGCCCAGGTCCCGGAGTTTCCTGGGTCCGCCCAGCCCGCCGAACCGCTGGGGGGTGATGGGTTCCCAGCACAGGGCGTCCTGGCCGGTGAGCTGGACCAGGAGGGGCCGGTAGCGCTCCACGATGGGCACCGGCAGGTCCCGGTAGGTGAACCGGTGGTGGTACAGGAAACCCAGGTGGTTGTTCACGTCCCCGGCCCGGATGGGCACCCGTGCCAGCCAGGCCCCCAGGGCCAGGCGCACGCTCTGGCTCAGGTTGACGACCGCCACCGGGCGGTTGGCCCGCCAGCGCCGCTGCAGGGACCGGGGGTCCGGCTTGCCCTGTCCGCCGGACTCGGTGAGGCTCTCAGCCACGTACCCCGGGTCCGCCTCGCTGAACAGGGCGGCGCCCAGGGCGTGCCCCACGGCGATCCAGCGCAGCCGGACGCCCGCCGCCGCCGCCACCGGGTTCCAGGCCCGCTGCAGGCTGCCGAAGAAGGGCAGGGAGAAGATCACATCCCCCAGCAGGCGGGGGAACCGCACCCAGACCTCCCCCAGGGTGCCCTTCTCCAGTTCCCTCCCCAGGGTTTCGCTGCCGCAAGGGGCCAAGGCGCCCACCTCCCATGCTCGGACGCTGCCCCGACCCCACCGGATGCCGGACCGGTCCGCTGGCCAGTTTAGCATTGCCCATCCGGGTGGCAGCCCGCGAGTTGTCCGTGGCCGGGACCGGCGCGGCGGCGCCCGTCAATCCACGCCGATGATCACGCTGGAGGCCTTGATGATGGCGGCGGCGGCGTCCCCCGGCTTGAGGGTCATGCGCTCCGCCGAGGACTTGGTGATGGTGGCCACGATGTGGATGCCGGGTGCCACTTCCAGCACCACTTCCGACTCCACCGCACCGTGGACGACCTGGGTGATGCGGCCATTGAGGACGTTCCGGGCGCTGAGCTTCATGGGTTCCTCCGAAGGTGCGGACGAGCCGCCGTGTGATTATGGGTCTTTTCAAAGCTCAGGGAATGGCAGACTCCCCATCTCTTGGGATGTTTCTTAAATAGATAAAGTTCATTTTTTACCAACCGGCCTCCAGAATTGATCTATGTTTTAACAGTGCTCTAATAATGCCTGGAGGGTGGCTAAACATGCGTCCCCCTCCATGGGTCCCAACCTCCACGGGGGCCTGTACCACCGGGTCCCCACCTGTCCAGGAGCCAACGATGACCGCCCTGTCCGTACCGGTCGTGGTCTTCCTGCTCGTCCCCCTGGCGGGGATGGTGGCCTGGTACAACGTGGTCCGCCTGGGCCGGGCCCGCCAGACCCTGCGCCGGTGGCTGCGGGACCACGGGTTCGACCTGGTGTCGGCGCACCTGTGCTGGTGGCCGGCCGGTCCCTTCCGCCTGGCCATCGCCCGCCACCAGGCGGTGTTCCGGGTGGAAGCCCGGGACCAGGCCGGGATCCTGGTCCGGGGCTGGGTCTGCTGCGCCAACTTCTCGGACGAGGCCGAAGCGGCTTGGGAAGCCCTCGATTGCTGACCTGGCGGAAAGCCAACCCAAACGCCCCGGGCCGGCGGCCCGAGTGCTTGCTCCGGAGTCTGATTTGCCCAGCGACCCCTTGCCGTCCAGCCAGCTCCAGGGCCTGATCTTCGACATCCGCTCGTACGCCGCCCACGACGGTCCCGGGGTGCGCACCACCGTGTTCCTCCAGGGCTGCCCCCTGCACTGCCTGTGGTGCTGCAACCCCGAGTCCCAGGGCCGGGTCCCGGACCTGGCCTGGCTGAAGGAGCGGTGTCTGGGCTGCGACCTGTGCCTGCCCGCCTGCCCCAGGTCCGCCCTGGCCCGGGGCGAGCACGGGGAACGGCAGCTGGACCAGGCCCGGTGCGACCGGTGCGGGGCCTGCGCCGAGGCCTGCCCCGGGGAGGCCCTGCGCCTCATGGGCCGCTGGATGACCGTGGAGCAGGTGCTGGCGGTGGTCCTGCGGGACGCCCTCCATGATGAAGGCTCCGGCGGCGGCCTGACCCTGTCCGGGGGCGAGCCTCTGGCCCAGGTGGACTTCGCCGCCGAGCTGCTGGCCCGGTACAAGCACCAGGACAGGAGCCGGCACACGGCGGTGGAGACCTGCGGCCAGGCGCCCTGGTGGCACCTGGAGCGGCTGGCGCCCAACGTGGACCTGTTCCTGTACGACCTCAAGCACATGGACCCGGACGAGCACCGGCGCTACACCGGCGCCAGCAACGAGGACATCCTGGACAACGCCCGGCGCCTGGCGGAGGGGGGCAGGACGCTGGTGATCCGGGTGCCCCTGATCCCGGGGGTGAACGACACCCGGGACAACCTGGAGGCCACCGCCGCCTTCGTGCGCACCCTGCCGGGGGTGGAGCGCCTGGACCTGCTGCCCTTCCGCCGCGTGGAGGAGCCCAGGTACCAGCGCCTGGGCCGCGCCCGCGCCCTGGCCGGGAGCCCGGCCTTCGGCCCGGAGAAGGTCGCCTGGGCCAAGGACCTGCTGGAGCGGGCCGGAATGAAGGTTCAGGTGGCCGGCCGGTTTCCCGAATTGGCGTTATAATCCGTCCAATCTCAACAATTCAGATTGAAGAGGAGCGACCATGGGCAGCTCGATCTGGCCGGACGGCATCAAGTGCGCGGTGGCCTTCACCATCGACGTGGACGCGGAGACCTTCTGGTTCTCCCGGCGCATGGACAGCATGTTCTCGGTGAACCTGATGGCCGAGGGGGGCTACGATCCCAACGTGGGCGTGCCCCGGCTGCTGGCCATGCTGGACCGCCAGGGGGTGAAGAGCACCTTCTTCATCCCCGGATGGGTCATCGAGCAGCACACGGCGATCTGCCGCGAGATCGTGCGCCGGGGGCACGAAGTGGGCTACCACGGCTACCTGCACGAGAAGGCCTGGTTCCTGGAGCAGGAGCGGGAGCTGGTGGCCAAGTCCAAGAAGATCATGAAGGAGCTCCTGGGGGTCGTGCCCAAGGGGCACCGGGCCCCGGAGGCGGACCTGAGCCAGACGACCATCGACGCCCTGGTGGAGATGGGGTTCGAGGTACTCCACCAACATGATGGACCGGGACTGCCCGTACCTGCACAAGACCTCCAAGGGCGACTTCATCCCCGAGCTGCCCTTCAACTGGCTGTACGACGACTCGTCGCACTTCTTCTTCACCATCCAGGAGCCGTCCCGGCGCCCCATCGCCCCCTGCAGCGCCGTCAAGGAGATCTGGCTGGAAGAGTTCGAGGGGATCTACCAGGAGGGCGGCTCCATCTGCTTCATCCTGCACCCCATGATCAGCGGCCGGGTGAGCCGGGTGAAGATGATCGAGGAGATCATCGCCCACATCAAGAACCAGCCCGGAGTCCTGATCGGCACCGTCGGCGAGATCTGCCGGGTGGCCAAGGAAGGCCTGCTCAGGAACCTGAACGACGCCCAGGAGGCACGCCCATGACCGCCGAACCCGCCAGCAAGGACCTGGAAGCCATCCCGCTGGACACCTGGTTCCCCAAGGAGTCCACCTTCGAGGAGGACATGCAGTCCTGCTGGGGCGACTGGGGCTGCGCCTCGGAAGTGGACACCCTCCGGGCCGTGCTCATGCACCGCCCCGGCCCCGAGATCGAGTCCGTCGACCCCATGGTCATGCGGTTCACGGAAGAGCCGCTGGACGCGGAGCTGTTCCGCCGGCAGCACGACGCCCTGGTCCAGGTCTACCGGGACCACGGCGTGACCGTGCACTACGTGGGGGAGACCCGCCCGGACCGGCCCAACGCCGTGTACTGCCGGGACCTGACCTTCATGACCCCGGAAGGGGCCATCATCGGCCGCCCGGGCATGGCCGCCCGGCGGGGCGAGGAGCGCTACCTGGCCGCCGCCATGGCCCGCCTGGGCGTGCCCATCGTCTGCACCATCGGCGGCGACGGCATCTTCGAGGGTGCCAACGCCATGTTCGTGGACCGGCGCACGGTGATCCTGGCCACCTCCTCCCGCACCAACCGCTCGGGCTACGACCAGGTGGCCCAGGTGCTGACCCGCATGGGCGTGGACCAGATCATCCCTATGCAGGTGCCCTCCACCAACATCCACATCGACGGCAACCTGAGCCTGCTCTCCCACGACATGGCCATCGTGCACGCCCAGCAGGTGCCGTACGACGTGTGCGACGCCCTCCGGCGCAAAGGCTACAAGATCCTGGAGGCGCCCTCCACCGCCGAGGTGAGGCGGACCTTCTGCTGCAACATGGTGGCCCTGGAGCCGGGCGTGGTGGTGCAGCCCGAGGGCAGCCCCCGGTGCCGCGAGGTGCTGGAGAAGAACGGGATCAAGGTGATCCCCGTGGATCTCTCGGAGGTCATCAAGGGCCGGGGGGCGGTGCACTGCTGCACGGCCTTCCTGAAGCGGGGCTAGTGGCAATACTGTTCGGTTAATTATTGACTGAGGCACCTTCCTGCTTATAGTTACAGGAAGAGGCGACCATGGCACGGACGTTGGCGAGGCTCACCAATGGGAGCCGGATCACGGACTACATAAGCCTTGGGGTGATTGCCAAGGCTTTCCCAAAAAGCCAAGTGGAGGACGTTCTAAGGCGAACAGGCCGGACGAGCGCCCGCCAGCGCGAACTTCCTGCGCATGTGGTGGTCTATTACGTCATCGCCTTGGCGCTGTACATGCAGGCTTCCTACCGGGAAGTCCTGCGCTGTCTCCTGGAAGGTGTCCAATGGTTGAAGACCAAGGCGGTGGAACCCAAGGTGGCCGTCAAGTCCAGCATCTCCGAGGCCCGGGTGCGCCTGGGCTGGGAACCGGTGCGCCAGCTCCACGACGAGATCGTCCAACCCATCGCCACTGAAGCCACCAAGGGCGCCTGGTATCGGCAATGGCGGCTGGTCAGCCTCGATGGCAGCAAGCTGGATGTTCCGGACGAAGTCGCGAACCGAGCGGCCTTTGGGATGCCAGGAGCATCGCGGGGGGCAAGCGCCTTCCCTCAGATCCGTTTCGTCGGTTTGGTGGAGAATGGCACCCACGTGATCTTTGGCAGCCGAATGGGGGCCTGCGAGGTTGGGGAATCAACGCTCGCCAAAGAAGTCCTCCCACTGCTGAAGCCTGGAATGCTGTGTTTGGCGGACCGTGGTTTCATCGGCTACGCCCTTTGGAAACGGGCGAAGGCGACGGGTGCCGACCTCGTCTGGCGTCTGCGAAATGACCTCGTATTCCCTCGGGAAATGGAACTTGAGGATGGGTCCTACCTCAGCACGATGCATCCTCCTGGAGGTGCTCGTAAGGCTGTTCGTAAGGCTGTTCTAAGGACCGTTCGAAAGCGGAAGCGAACGGGCATTCCCGTGCGGATTGTGGAATACAGCTTGGACGGCATTCCAGATGCAGAACCCAGTTACCGGGTGGCGACCAGCATCCTGGAACCGACTCGAGCCCCTGCCCAAGAGTTGGCCGCCCTCTATCACGAGCGCTGGGAAATTGAATCCGCCTTCGATGAGCTGAAGACCCACCTGCGGGGACGGCAGCTCACCTTGCGGAGCAAAACTCCGGACCTGGTCCGACAGGAATTCTATGGGCTCCTGATGGCTCATTTTGCCATCCGTGGTCTCATGCACGAGGCTGCCCTCAAAGGGGATGTCGATCCCGACCGCCTATCGTTCATGCACGCGGTGCGTGTGATTCGGCGAAAAATGGCGCGATTCGCGTCTCTCCCCCCCTCAGGACCGACCAGTCTTCCATGAGGGAGTGTTACTGGAACTCCTGGATGAGCATGTGGTATCAAGCCGATCCCGGCGTACCCCCCGAGGTGTCAAAAGGAAAATGAGTAACTACCCGCTACGCAAGCGGGGCCAGCCAACCAATCTGCGGTTGGAGCCGTTGATTGTGATCGTGGTCGAGCCAAGGCCCCACGGAAAGACGAATCGGAAAATCAATGCCGAGATCTAACCGAATAGTATTGGGGCTAGTGGTCAGGAGAACCGGTCCAGAAGCCCTGGAATGGGGCTCGGGAATTTTCCGGCTTCACGGACGGCGCGCTGGACCCACTTCTTGCCGCGCTTGCGCAGACTCTCGGCCGCCAGGTCCACATCCCCCGGCCTCTCCCCGGTGAGGAAGGACAGCAGCTCGAAGGCCTGCATGCGGTCCTTGAGGGCTTTGGCCTGGCGGCTGGGATCCCGGTTGCTGGCCACCAGGAGCTTGTGCAGGCCGAACCAGGCCGGTTCAGGAATCCTGACCAAGGTGGGTTCGCCATTCAACATGATGGCCTCGAAGCTGCGCTCGAGCAGGAAACCCATGAATTCCAGGGGTTGGGCGTACACGTTGAGTCGGGGAATGGGGACAGGTGTGGTCCGGTCCCGCCCCCTGGAATCGGTGAGAAAATCCACCTTCCATTCATCCCGGGCAGGCGCCACGAACGTCGTGGGTTTCCGGTCCGAATGCACCTGGACACAGGGGATGAATCCCATTGCGAGGGCATCCAGCGCCTTGGGCAGGTTCGCCAGCAACTGCGGCGATTGCGGGAGCCCCACGCCGAGAGACCGGATGGCGGCCACGTCCACGTCCTGGGTGCGCAGACCGGACGACCAGCGAACCCCCATCGCGTTGCCGATGGCCACGAACGCGTGGGTCCCGATCAGGACCCCGCCAAGGCGGAACACCCCAGCGGCCTCCAAGCCGCGGATGATCCTGGCGGACAAGGAATCGGTGACGGTCGCGCCACCGATCCGCAGCATGGCGGCCAGCCGTGTCATCCCTTCGGCACGGTCCGCCAGGCTTTCGCGCTGTTTGTTCACCTCGGCGAGCCTTGCCCGTATGGCTTCATCATCCCGGCCAACATAGAATTCCCTCTGGCCGGAGACCCCCTCCGAAGTCCTGAAATACCAGTAGGCATGGCCTTTCCTGAACCGTTTGACGAATCCTCCCTCAAGAGATGCGAAGGACCGGTGCATGTCCACCACGCGCAGGCGCTCCAGAAGTTCGGCATATAGGGTTTGGGTTTCCAGACTGAGGGGTTGGGCCATGGTTTTGCCCCTAATGGATGGGACATGTTAGGGGCAATTGGTTGTCATTACAATCGGGTTTGGCTGAAAAATAAAGAAATTAACCATTTTTGCCCCTAAATCATTTACGTCATCGGGGCAAAACGCTGGCTGTGCCTAACCTGGTCTATGCTTGCCGGGGGGGAACATGAGGCCTGGCGTTGATTTCATCATCCGACCGTACCGGGAAGGCGAGGCGGCGGCCCTCTGGGATGTGTTCCACTCCTCCGTGCACGGGATCGCCTGCCGGGACTACGCACCTGCCCAACTGGACGCCTGGGCGCCGCTTCAGGTGGATGCAGCGGCCTGGGCCGAGCGCCTGCAGGCCATCCGGCCCTTCGTGGCCGAGGCGGGCGCCAAGCGCCTGGGCTATGCGGACCTCCAGCCCGACGGCACCATCGACCATTTTTTCGTGGCGGCCGAAGCCGCGGGCGCCGGGGTGGGCACCGCGCTCATGGGCCGGATCCACGAGGCCGCCCTGGGGCAGGGCCTCCCGTCCCTCCATGCGGAGGTGAGCCTCACCGCCCGTCCGTTCTTCGAGAAGTGGGGGTTCGCGGTGGAGACTGGGCAGACCGTGGTCAAACGGGGCGTGGAACTGCACAACTTAAAGATGCGCAAGTACCTGGCCACCGCCGGCGGGAGCAGCCCGGGAGCGGAGGTGGCGGTCGTCGAGTACGATCCCTCGTGGCCGGCCCAGTTCGAAGCCGAGCGCGCCCTCCTGGAGCCCATCCTCGCTTCGTGGCTGGCGGGGCCGATCCAACACGTGGGCAGCACGGCGGTGCCGGGACTCCCCGCCAAGCCGGTGATCGACATCATGGCCCCGGTGCCGTCCCTGGAGGCGGCGCGTCCCGCCATCGGGGCGGTGGCCGCGGCCGGGTACTGCCACTTCCCCTACAAAGCGGAGACCATGCACTGGTTCTGCAAGCCTTCGCCCAGTCACCGCACCCACCACCTGCACCTGGTGCCGTTCCAGAGCCTGGCCTGGATCCAGCGCCTGGCCTTCCGGGACGCCCTGCGCCGGGATCCGGGGCTGGCTGCCCAGTACGCCGCCCTCAAGCGGGACCTGGCGGTCCGGTTCCGGCTGGACCGGGAGGCCTATACCGCCGCCAAGGCCCCCTTCATCCGCCAGGTCCTGGGGCCAGACTGAGGGTCAGGGGGATTGCAAGGTGACCTTCCTGGACTATACTCCATATTTAACGGATGAATATGGAGTATGTTCCACAGATTGCTTGAACTTCCTGATCGATCCGGGCGTGGCCCGGGCCATGGGGCATCTGCTCAACGTTCCGCCCCAGCCGGGCACCAGCTATTTCGGCGACCTGTTCGAGCACCTGGTGGTGGCTGAACTGTACGCGAGAAGCGCCTACGAGCAGCTGGATTGGCAGTTCTCGTACCTGCTCACCAAGGACGATGTGGAGATCGACCTGGTGATCGCCCGGCCCGGCCGGCCCCCGGCCCTGGTGGAAATCAAGAGCACCGGCCAGGTGCGGGAGGAGCATGCCAGGTCGCTGCAGGCCTTCCAGCGGGACTTCCCCGACGCGGACCTCTGCCTGCTGTCCCGGGACCCCCGGCCCCAGCGCCTGGGCCGGGTCCGGTGCCTGCCTTGGGCCGAGGGCATCCTGGAGCTCTGAACCTTCCTAGGACTAGAACTCCCGGAACATCCGCTCCACCTCGGCCTTGGTCCCCTCGTCCAGGGGCAGCTTGGGGCTGCTGCCGAAGCCGCCAGCCAGGCCCATGCCGTCCATGAGGTGCTTGAGGGCCTTCTGGGTCTTGCCGGCGTACTCCAGGAACCGCAGCAGGGGCAGCATGCGCTTGTAGAGCCGCCAGCCGCCATCCAGGTCCTTCTTCTCCACCACCAGGTCGAACAGCTCCACGGCCGCCTTGGGCAGCACGTTGCCGATGACGCACACCCACCCGGCGCAGCCCATGAGGAACGACTCGTAGGCCATGTCCTCCCAGCCGCAGAAGACGGTGAGGCCATCACCGGTGCGGGTGCGGAGCTCGGTGATGCGCCGGATGTCCCCGGTGCTCTCCTTGATGCCCTGGATGTGTGGCAGCCTGGCCAGGCGTTCCACCGTGGCGGCCTGCACGTCCACTTTGGAGGTGAAGGGGTTGTTGTAGATCATGAGCGGCAGGTCGGTGACTTCGGCGACCCGGCGGTAGTGGTCGTAGATCTCCTCCTGGTCCGGCGTGTAGTACCAGGGCGGCAGCAGCAGCAGGCTGGAGGCGCCGGCCCGGGCGGCGTAGCGGGCGTTCTCGATGGCCCGCTCGGTGGTTTCCGCCGAGATGCCGGCCATGACCGGCACCTTGCCACCGGCGGCCGCCAGCACCGTGTCCAGCACCCGGTGCCGCTCGTCCTGGTCCAGGCTGGCGAACTCGCCGGTGGAGCCCAGGGGGATCAGGCCGTGGACGCCCTGGCCCACCAGCCAGCGGATGTTCCCTTCCAGTCCCGGGCCGTCCACCTTCCGGTCGGCGGTGAAGGGGGTGACGTTGACGACGTAGACTCCGTGGAACGCGGCCATGATGGGGCTCCTTCGCGCAAGGTTTCAGACCAGCTGCAGACGCTTCAGGGTGGCTTCCAGGGGCACCCCGGTGGCCGGGTCCCAGCCCCGGGCCTGGTAGTAGTCCCGCAGCAGGGCGGGGTAGTCCTGGACCACGCAGGCCGCTTCGCCCTGGTAGGGGCCGGAGGCGGGCACCGCCAGGGCCCGCTCGGGCAACTGGTCGTCGGCGGCGGTGAGGCCTTCCCGCAGGTTGAACATCCGCTGCAGGGTATAGACCCGTTCCGCCACGTCCAGCAGGTCCGCGCCGGTGGTGGGCCGGCCGCTGAGGGCGGAGTACAGCTGGGCCCAGTGGTCCACGGTGATGCCTGCGTACATGAAGAACTTGCAGGTGCACAGGATGTCCGGCAGGCTCAGGCCGTCCTGGAGCAGCTTCACCGCCGGGGCCTTGCCCGCCTCGCCCCAGCGTGCCACGCCGTTGGGATCCGGCAGGCCGTACTTCTGCAGCCCCCAGTCCATCTTGCCGCTGTCCCAGGCCATGGCCTCCACCGGGTGGATGTGGCACATGCCCCGGTTGCCGGTGCCGTAGCTCAGGGCCAGGGCCTTGCCGGAGCGGCCGTCGTGGGCCGGGCCCTCCAGGCCCTTCACGTGCACCGCCGCCACGGCGGCTTCCGGGCCCAGGCGCCGGGCGGCCACGCGCACCCCGTCCGCCAGCAGGTCCCCCAGGCCTTCCCGCCGGGCGATGCGGCCCAGCAGCACCGGCAGCACGGCCGCGTTGCCCCAGGCGAGGTCCAGCCCTTCCAGCAGCTCCGGCGGGATCAGGCCCTTCTCGGCGCATTCCATGGCGAAGGCGATCACCGCGCCGGCGGAGATGGTGTCCAGCCCGTACTGGTTGCACAGCCAGCCGCAGTGCACCGCCGCGTCCACGTCCTCGTTCAGCACGTACGCGGTGAAGCAGGCCATGGTCTCGTATTCGGCGCCGCCGTGGAGCGGGGTGGCGTAGGCGCCGGAGGCCACCTGCGCCTTGCGGGCGCAGGCGATGGGACAGCCCCGGTAGCAGGGATAGGGCTTGACGAAGTTCTCCGCCTCGTAGCGGTCGAACAGCTCCGCGCCCTTGCCCCAGGCGTTGGCCTGCCAGTTGCGGGTGGGGAAGTCCCCCTTCTCGTCGTTGCCGGTGTAGTCGCCCATGGTGCCGTGGGCGCGGAAGGCGGCGCTGGCCGGGTGCTCCTTCAAGGTCGCCATGGCCTCCAGCACGGCGGCGCGCAGGGCCTCCGGGTTCCCGGGCTCCTGCTTCCGGCTTCCGGACACGGCCACCGCCAGCAGGTTCTTGGCGCCCATGACCGCCCCGGCGCCGCAGCGGCCCGCGGCCCGGTCCCCGAACATGACACTGGCGAACTTCACCAGGCGCTCTCCGGCGGGGCCGATGGCGCCCACGGTGAACCGCCCCGGGGGCAGCTCCTTGCCGATCAGGTCGAGCTTCTCCCCCACGGTCAGGCCCGCCAGGTGGTCCGCGGGCCGGAAACTCACCTGTTCGTCCTGGATCACCACGTACACCGGGCCCGGGGAGCGGCCCTCCACGATCAGGTGGTCGAATCCGGCCCGGCGCAGGTCCGGCCCGAAGTCGCTGCCGGCCCGGGACTCGCCCCAGGCGCCGGTGAGGGGGGACTTGAAGCACAGTTCCACGCTGCCCCCGCCGGGAACGGCGTTGGAGCACAGGGGCCCGGTGGCGAACACCAGCTTGTTCCCGGGGCCCAGGGGATCCAGCCCGGGGGCCAGTTCGTCGTAAAGCAGGCGGCAGCCGTAGCCGACGCCGCCCAGGTAATTGGCCACCTTCTCCGGGTCCAGGGCCTCCGTCCGCCAGGTCTGGCCGTCCAGACGGATGCGCAGCTGCCGGCCGGTGGAACCTTTGACTTCCTCTGACACATCGCCTCCTTGCAGAACGCGGGGCGCACCCGCCCCGGGCAGGCTCAGCCGCCCACCACGGCCTTGTACAAGCTCACCACCAGGGCGTCCTGGAGGGGCGCATCCCGGTTTCCCAGCAGCCGGGAGCCGGCCTTGATCACCACCGGTCCGCGGAACCGGCGCGCCTTGCGGTTCCAGACGGTCCCCGCCAGGCGCTCCCCGTGGCGCTGGTCGAGGCGGTCCAGCAGGTCGCCCAGGCAGGCTCCGTCCGGGAGTTCCACCGGGAATTCCGGTTCCGGGAAGTACTCGCGCATGCCTCCCACCGCCTGTACAGGTCACCCGGATCATGAACCGCACTCCTGGCAGGCGCCCCTGGGTTTCAGGGCCTGGGCCGAGGGCGCCAGGGCCAGGCCGCCCCGGGCGGTGCAGCGCAGCTCGGCGGGCAGCATCCGGCCCACCGCGTACACCGCGTCGATGGTCTCGTCCAGGGGGATGGGGTTGGCGTAGCCCCCCAGCACCAGGTCGGCGCACAGGAAGGCGTTGGCCGCGGCCACGGCGTTGCGGGTGTGGCAGGGGACCTCCACCATGCCTTGCACCAGGTCGCACACCGAACCCATGGTGTTCTGGAAGGCGATGGCCGCGGCGGCGCAGGCCTGGGCCGCGGAGCCGCCCACCGCGTCCACCACCGCCGCCGCCGCCATGGCGCCGGCGGCGCCGATCTCCACCTGGCAGCCCGCCACTTCCGCCGCGAAGGTGGCGCGCTGGGCGACGATGACGCCGACGGCGCCCGCCGCCAGCAGGGCCCGGGCCACCGCCCGGGGCTCCAGCGCGCGTTCCTCGGCCAGGGTCACCATGGTCCCCGGCAGGGTGCCGGCGGCGCCCCCGGTGGGGGCCGCGCACACCACGCCCATGGCGCCGTTCACGTGCATGACCGCCATGGCCCGGGCCGCGGCCCGCAGATGCGGCCCGCCCAGGGACAGCCCGACCTTGCCCGGGCCCTTGGCCTGGGCAAGGAACACCCGGCCGGCGCTGGGCTCCAGCAGCTGCATGCCCTCGAATTCCGGGTCCAGCCCGCGCCGCACCGCCTGTTCCATGACCGCGTAGCGGCGCAGCATCTCCTGCTCCACCTGGTCCGGCTCCAGGCCCAGGAGCTGGGCCTCGTAGCGGGCCGCCAGCTCGCCCAGGGACAGCCCGCCCGCCGCCGCCAGCTCCTCCATCTCGGCGGCGCTGTGGAACAGCATGGCGCCGGGCTGGATGAAGTACACCGGCGCCGCCTGGCAGGCCCAGCGCACCCGGGGCAGGGCCCGCAGCCAGGCCAGCAGCTCGGCCCCGTCCCGGGACCGGCTGGCGGTCACCAGGGCGGCGGCCTCCCGCTTCTGCAGGGCCGGGGCGCCCAGCAGGAAGCCGTGGCGCAGGATCCCGGCCTGGACCTCGGCCAGGCCTTCGGGCTCCACTTCCACCGCCAGGTCGTAGGCGCAGCCGTTGCACCGGACGGGCCACCCGTTCAGGCGGGTGATGTCGAAATCGCCCCCGCCGATGGACCGGGCCATGAGGTCCAGCTGCCGGCCGTCGGCGCCCTGGGCCAGGATGTGCGCCAGGTTGGGATGGTCGGCGCCGGGGATCGGGCGCACCTCGAAGCGCAGGTCCAGGCCCTGGCTGGGCGCCAGGTCCAGGGCCCGGAAGAACGCCTCGTCGGTGAGGGGCCGGCCCATGAGGCCCATGGCGAAGGCCCGGTCCGCCCCCTGCTGGGCGTAGGTGCGGGCGTACGAGCCGCCCGGGTCGAAGGCGCACGACACCCGCGCCGGCGTGCCTCCCGCCAGGGAGCGCACCACGCTGGCGATGTGGTAGGCCCCGGCCGTGTGGGAACTGGAGGGGCCGCGCATGACGGGCCCCAGGACGTGGTTGAAAATGCTGATCCGCTTCATCTGGTCGCCTCCGTTCAAGCCAGGCCGAGCACTTCACGGCAGGCCCCCTCCAGGTAGTCGATGAGGGCGTCCAGGCCGCCGGCGGCCCGTTCCTCGTCGCCGTCGGCCACCGCGTTCATCATGTCCGAGTGCAGGTGGGCTATGCGCACCCAGTCCGTGGCCTGGCTGTGGGCCACCCAGAAGCGCCGGGAATGGGTGTAGAGCTGGCTGACGAAATCGGTGGCGAAGGCATTCCGGGAGGTGGCATAGATGATCCGGTCGCATTCCTGGTCGAAATGCAGGTAACGGTGCACGTCCCCGGCGATGGCCGCCTGCACCAGGCAGTCCACGCAGAACCGCAGGGAATCCCGCTGGGGCCTGGTGGCCAGGCGCGCCGCCTTCATGGCCAGCATCCGCTCCACGGGGCGCCGGACCTCCAGGATGGCCAGCTGGTCCTCCACGTTCAGCTGGCGGATGAAGACGCCCTTGCGCGGCAGGCTGGTGATCAGCCCTTGGTGCTCCAGGCGCTTGAGGGCCATGCGGACGGGAGTCCTGCCGATCCCGGTCCGGGCGGAAAGGGTGGCTTCCGAGACCGAGGCGCCCGGGGGCAGTTCCAGGGTCACGATCATCTCTTCAATGAGGCCGTAGGCATGTTCCGTCTGGCTCTCCGCATCCTGGTTGTCCCTGTGAACGTCCAGGATATCGTTAAGACGATTGTTCATTTGAGTAGCCCACCTTTTTCCGAAACACCGGCCGCGGGCGCGCCGGCGTCTGCGGAGACGGTCACCTGCTTCCCTGCCGCGCTGGGTGAATTATAGGGTCGATGATGCCCCCGGTTAACCCCTTTTGGATCTTTGTTGGATCCCAGTAGATCAACGAATTTTAAGACATTATAAAAATTTAATAAATTGAAAATTAAATTCTAATGAACCGTTGCTTATTGGTTCCCAAGTATAGGGACGTCCGGCAATAAAATGCGCCACCCGGCTGCAGGTTCCCCAGGGACTCCCCGCCTTCCCGGGGAGGCCGAAAATTATATTTTGCGATTGACATCCAGCTTGGATCCCACAACCATGGCTGCCAGGAGAACTTCCATGAACAAAAATCGATTGCTCTCAGCGATAGTTCTTTACTCCCTGGTCGCGGCCGGTCCCATGCAGGCCGAGATCAAGGTGGGCATCATGGTCCCCACCAGCGGATCCGAAGCCGCCTACGGCATCGACATGGCCAACGCCATCAACATGGCCGCGGAGGACCTCAACGCCAAGGGCGGGGTCCTGGGGCAGAAATACACCACGTTCACCGGTGACGACGGCTGCGATCCCCAGATGGCCACCGCGGCGGCCAGCAAGCTGGCGTCCTCGGAAGTCACCGCCGTGGTGGGCGGCTACTGCTCCGGAGCGACGCTGCCGACCCTGAAGATCTACGCGGATGCCGGCATCCCCTTCATCATCTGCGCGGCCAACTCCAGCAAATTCAGCAGCCTGAACCCGGGCAACGCCTTCCTCATCAACGCCCTGGCCACCTACCAGGTGGACACGGCCGTGGACCTGTTCAAGAAGCTGCACGTCAAGAACCTCGCCCTGGTCAACGAGGGCGACGGCTACTCCGCCGACCTGGCCAACCTGACCGCGACCAAGTGGGAAGCCGCCGGCGGCAAGGTGGTGTCCAACCAGCTGGTCGCCAAGGGTGAGCAGGACATGTCCGCCCTGGTCACCACCCTGAAGTCCGCGAATCCCGACATGATCTTCTGGACCGCCTACTTCGCCGACGGCGGCCTGCTCATCAAGCAGCTGCGCCAGGGCGGCTACCGGGGGAAGATCACCGTGGGCGACGGCTCCACCGACATCAACCTGATCAAGATCGGCGGCAAGGCCACCGAGAACACCTACGCCATGGCCAACCCGCTCCCCGAATTCCTGCCCAAGGGCAAGGAGTTCGTCACCCGCTACAAGGCCAAGTTCCACCAGGATCCCGGCCCCTATTCCGCCCTGTGCTATGACGGCATGATGCTGCTGAACGACGCCCTGAAGCGGGCCAAGTCCACCGACCACGCGAAGCTCACCGCCGCCATCAAGGCGACCGACGGCTTCCCCGGCATCTCGGGCCCCATCTCCTTCGACGACAAGAACAACCTGGCCCATTCCAATTTCGTCGTGCTGCAGGTCAAGGACGCCAAGTGGGTCCTGGTGAAGTGAACTGTCCCAGGCGCGTCGACCCCGGGCGGGCTGGCCAGGCGCCGGCCGACCGGGGACCGCGTGGGGAATGATTTCTGCGGTTTGACCGCGGGTCCGCGCCATCCGGCGGGCGCGGACCCTGCGGGGCCTTTAGAAAGGGGTGCCTGCCCGTGAACCTTTTCGACATCATCACCCAGCAGTTGGCCAACAGCCTGGTCCTGGGCTCGTTCTACGGCCTGGTCGCCATCGGCTACTCCCTGGTCTACGGCATCATCAAGCTGCTCAACTTCGCCCACGGCGACATCTACATGGTGGGGGCCTTCATCGGGTTCGGGGTCCTGTCCCTGGTCTCGGGCTTCCTTGGCGCCGGCTGGGTGGGCATCGCCGTGTCCCTGATCCTGTCCATGATCGCCACCGGCTTCCTCGGGGTCCTGATCCAGCGCCTGGCCTACCGTCCGATGCTGGCCGCCCCGCGCCTGTCGATCATGATCACCGCCCTGGGGGTGTCCCTGGTCCTGTTCAACACCGTCATGGCCATCACCAACGGCCAGTACCTCGCCTTCAACACTGACCTCGGCTTCGAGGGCATCGACTACGGACCCATCCACTTCAGCTACACCCAGATCGTGCTGGTGCTGGCCACCGCCGTGCTCATGGTGGCCATGACCGTGTTCGTCAACCGGACCATCTGGGGCAAGGCCATGCGCGCCATTTCCATCGACATGGACGCCTGCCGCCTGATGGGGATCGATGTCCACAAGATCATCGCCCTGACCTTCTTCGCCGGGTCGGCGCTGGCGGCGGCCGCGGGCGTCATGGCGGGCACCTACTACGGTTCCATTCATTTCTTCATGGGCTTCATCATCGGCCTCAAGGCCTTCACCGCGGCCGTGCTCGGCGGCATCGGGATCCTGCCCGGGGCCATGCTCGGCGGCCTGCTGCTGGGAACCCTGGAATCCTTCGGCACCCAGATACCCTGGATCGGCTCCCAGTGGAAAGACGTGTTCTCGTTCGGAATCCTGATCCTGGTCCTGGTGTTCAGACCCAATGGCCTGCTGGGCCGGACCACCATCGAGAGGATGTAGACCATGGCTGGCCTTGAATCGTCAACGGAACCGGCGGTGCGGCGGACCGGGATCCCCGGCCTGGAAGACCGCATGTTCGAGTTCATGGACGTGCGCGCCTACCGCTTCGGGACGTGGGCCGTCCTGATCCTGGTGGCCCTGCTCATACCCAGGTTCTTCAGCCAGTACGTCCTGGAGATCCTCACCAATTCCTACCTCTACGTCGTGCTCTGCCTGGGGTTGAACATCGTCGCGGGCTATGCCGGCCTGCTCGACCTGGGCTATGCCGCCTTCTTCGCCATCGGCGCCTACACGTCGGGGATCCTCACGTCCCAGTACGGCTGGAATTTCTGGCTGGCCATCCCCCCCGCCCTGGTCCTGGCGGCGGTCCTGGGGATCCTGGTCGGGGTGCCGACGCTCCGGCTGCGCAGCGATTATCTGGCCATCGTCACCTTGGGCGCCGGCGAGATCGTCCGGATCCTGGCCCGGAACCTGAAGAACCTGACCGGCGGGCCCAGCGGCCTGATCGGGATCAGGCGCCCGACCTTGTTCGGCCTGAAGCTGAATCAGATAAGCCATTACTACTACATTTTCCTCATCATGGTCCTCCTCGCCCTGGTGATCAGCCACCGGCTGGAGCACTCGCGCCTGGGCCGGGCCTGGAAGTACGTCAGGGACGATGAGGACGTCGCCGAAGCCATGGGCATCCCCAAGTCGGCCATCAAGCTTTCGGCCTACATCATGGGCGCCCTGTTCGCGGGCATGGCCGGCTGCTTCTTCGCCGCCAAGATGACGGCCATCTCTCCCGATTCCTTCACCTTCCTGCAGTCGCTCATGATCGTGGTGGCGGTGGTGCTGGGCGGCATGGGCAAGATCCCGGGCATGGTGGTGGGCGCCCTGGTCATGGTCCTGTTCCCGGAAGTGTTCCGCTCCATAGGCTCCCTGCGGATGCTGCTGTTCGGCATCATCCTGCTCCTCATGATGATTTTCCGGCCCCAGGGCATGTGGCCTGAGCGACGGCACTGACGGGGGACGCAACCATGGCCATTCTGGAAGTCGAGAACCTCACCCTCCGCTTCGGCGGGCTCGAAGTCATCCAGCAACTGAGCTTCCAGGTGGAGGAGGGCAGCATCGTCAGCCTCATCGGCCCCAACGGCGCCGGCAAGACCTCCGTCTTCAACTGCCTGACCGGCTTCTACCAGGCCAACTCGGGGGACATCCGGTTCCTGGGGAAATCCATGAGGAAGCACAGTCCCCACGAGATCACCCGGCGCGGCATGGCCCGCACCTTCCAGAACCTCCGGCTGTTCCGGCAGATGAGCGTCCTGGAGAACGTCATGTCCGGCATGCATTGCCGGACCCATGTGGGCGCCATCGGGGCCATCCTGCGCAGCCCCAGGCAGCACCGGGAGGAGGCGCTGATTCTGAGCAAGGCCGAGGAATGCCTGGATTTCGTGGGCATCCTGCACTACAGGGACCGGCTGGCGACCACCCTGGCCTACGGCGACCAGCGGCGGGTGGAGTGGGCGCGGGCCCTGGCCACCCAGCCCAAGCTGCTGCTGTTCGATGAACCGGCGGCGGGCCTTAATTACGAGGAGAAGGAACGGCTCATGGATACGATCCGGCGCATCCAGGCCCAGCTGGGGATCACCATCTTCCTGATCGAGCACGACATGAGCCTGGTGATGAAGATCTCCCGCAAGGTGGTGGTCATCGACTACGGACGCAAGATCGCGGAGGGCACCTGCGAGGAAGTGCAGAACGACCCCAAGGTGATCGAGGCCTACCTGGGCAAGGAAGACTGACATGACCGAAACCCTGCTCCAGATCGACGGACTGCAGACCTACTACGGCAAGATCCACGCCCTGAAGGGCATCAGCCTCACGGTGCGCCAGGGCCAGATCGTCACCCTGCTGGGGGCCAACGGCGCCGGCAAGAGCACCACCCTCAGGACCATCTCCGGGCTCATCCGCGCCACCGAAGGGCGGATCACCTTCCAGGGCCAGGACATCACCGCCGCCCCCCCCCACGCCATCGTCCGCATGGGGCTCATCCACGCGCCGGAAGGCCGGCGCATCTTCAAAGGCATGACGGTTTCGGAGAACCTGGACCTGGGCGGTTTCGTGGACCACAAACGCACCGACCTGCTGGCCGAGCGGCGTAAATATGTGTTTGAACTTTTTCCCCGCCTGTACGACCGGCGCAACCAGGATTCGGGCCTGCTCTCCGGGGGCGAGCAGCAGATGCTGGCCATCGGCCGGGCGCTCATGACCGATCCCAAGCTGATGCTGCTCGACGAGCCCTCGATGGGGCTGGCCCCCTTCCTGGTGCAGGCCATCATGGCGATCATCCGGCACTTGAACGAGCGCGGCACCACCATCCTGCTGGTGGAGCAGAACGCCAAGGTGGCCCTGAAGCTGGCCCACTACGGCTACGTCCTGGAGACCGGCCGGATCGTCATCGAGGGGGACGCGGCCCGGCTGCGCCAGGATGAAAGCATCGTCAAGGCGTACCTGGGCGGCGGCACCCACGAGGCCAACGCAAAGGATTGACACGGCACCCTTTCCCGGGAAGAGTAGGACATTCACCAAGCTCTTCCAGCGGAAAAGGGGGACCGGATGCGGCTGCCTACCACGTCCAAGATCACGACCATCACCTTGGCCTGCAGCGTGGCCGGCGGCCTCGCCCTGTGGCTCGGGGCGTTCGCCTGCAGCCAGCCCCAGAGCACGCCGCCTCCGGCCCTGCCCGAATCCCCCTGGGGCGGGCGGTACGCGTACAGCTACGATCTGCCCGCCGGCTTCGCCAAGGTGGGCGCGGGGTCGGTGCCCGTCACCATGGCGGTGGTGAACCCCTCGTACAAGGAAGCGGACAGTGCCCTGGCCTCGCCCATGTATTCGGGGGTGGGGAAGGGGCTCTCGGTGTCCATGGGCACGGACCTGGACAAGATCCTCATCGCCAAGGGGATCACCACCACCGGCCCGTACGCCTCCCTGGACGAGATCACCTATTCCCAGAAGAAGGGGGCCGACCTGACCCTGGCCCCCCGGGTGTTCGTCGCCGCCGAGATCAAGCAGGGGGACTGGCAGCACATCTACGGGGCGGACCGCCAGGAGTCCCACTTCGTCATGAACGTCACCGGCTGGATCTCCTTCATCATGCAGGAGCCCATGACCGGCGAGAAGATGTGGATCAAGAAGCTGGAGATCGACCCCATCCGCAGCGAGGGCATCATCGCCCAGGAGGCCATCGCCCAGTACTCCAACGGCGGCGGCTGCGACGGCCCCCAGTTCACCGGCTACAGCGCCGGGAAGATCCTCTACGACGGCCGCGCCGACGCCATGGCCAACGCCCTCAAGGAGATCTACCCGATGGTCATGGAACGGTTCTACAAGTACCTCGAGACCGAGGAGATGCTCGAGCTCAAGGCCAAGGGCCAGGAGATCCGCTCCACCAAGGTCTACACCGGCAACTGAACGCCTGCGCATCCGGCCGTGTGCCCGATCCTGTTCCAGTTCGGCGGGTTCCGCCTGCCCAGCTATTCGGCCTTCGCGGAGCTGGGGGCGCTGCTGGTGTTCAGTTTCGTGTACGTGCGCCGGGACCGCATGGGGCTGCGCGGCCCGGACGACTTCTGGCTGCTGCTGGACGCCATCCTCCTGGGCGGGTTCGCGGGAGGGCGCCTGGGCTACCTGGCCACGGACCCCGGCCTGCCGCCGTTCCAGTGGCGGGACCTGGTGTTCCCCCTCACCAGCGGGTTCTCGGCCTTCGGGGTGTTCGCGGGCATGGCGGCCGGGGTGCTGGTGCTCTGCCGCCTGCGCCGCCTGCCCCTGGGCCGGGTGGCGGACCACCTGGGCGTGGCGATGCCCTTCTGGATGGCCACCTCCCGCCTGGGCTGCCACCTCACCGGCTGCTGCCAGGGCCGGCCTGCCGGGCCGTCCTGGCCCTGGACCGTGACCTTCACCGACCCGGCCTCGGCGTGCCCGCCGGCCCTCCTGGGGGTGCCCCTGCACCCGGCCCAGCTGTACGAGGCCCTGGGGGACGTGGTGCTGGGCCTGGTGCTGGTGCGGCTGCTGGGGGGCACGGAACGGGACGGGCTGCCGTCCGGATGGTGCGCCGCCGGGTTCCTGGCCGGCTACGGCACTCTGCGCTTCGCCCTGGAGGCGGTGCGGGCGGACGGGGTGCCCTGGCTGGGGCCCTTCAGCCTGGGGCAGGTGTGCGCCGGGGGCTGCGTGCTGGTGGGCCTGCTGGCCGCCAGATGGTCAATCCGGGCCGGGCGGGCCTATGCTTAGAACCGGCCTGGCCGCCAGCCCGCACCGGTACCAGCGCCCCAAGGAAGCCCCATGGACCTGATGACCTTCATCCGCGCCTTGCCCAAGGCCGAACTGCACCTGCACATCGAGGGGACCCTGGAACCGGAGCTCATGTTCCAGCTGGCCCGGCGCAACGGCAGGCCCCTGCCTTGCGGCTCGGTGGAGGAACTCCGCGCGGCCTACGATTTCAGCGACCTGCAGTCGTTCCTGGACCTGTACTACGCCGGCGCCGCCGCCCTGGTGCGGGAGGAGGACTTCCACGACCTGGCCCTGGCCTACTACCGGCGGGCCGCCGCCGACGGGGTGGTGCACGCGGAGGTGTTCTTCGATCCCCAGACCCACACCGCCCGGGGCGTGGCCTTCGAGACCGTCCTGGACGGCCTGGAGCGGGCCGCCCGGGAGGCCCGGGCCGAGTGGGGCATCAGCACCCGGCTGATCCTGTGCTTCCTGCGCCACCTGCCCGAGGCGGAGGCCTTCGCCGCCCTGGAGCAGGCCCTGCCGCACCGGCACCGCATCCACGGGGTGGGGCTGGACTCCTCCGAGCGGGCCTTCCCGCCGTCCCTGTTCCAGCGGGTGTTCCGGCGCTGTCGGGAGCTGGGCCTGCACGTGGTGGCCCATGCCGGGGAGGAGGGGCCGGCGGCCTACATCACCCAGGCCCTGGACCTGCTGGGGGCCGAGCGCATCGACCACGGAGTGCGGGCGGTGGAGGACCCGGCCCTGGTGGCGCGCCTGGCCGCCGAGCGGGTCCCCCTCACCGTGTGCCCCCTGTCCAACGTCAAGCTGCGGGTGTTCCAGCGCATGGCCGACCACACCCTCAAGGGGATGCTGGAGGCCGGCGTGCGCATCACCCTCAACTCCGACGACCCGGCCTACTTCGGCGGCTACATCGCCCAGAACTACCTGGAGGCCGCCGAGGGTCTGGGACTCTCCCGCGCCCAGCTGGTCACCTTGGCCCGCAACAGCCTTCTCGCCAGTTTCGTGACCGAGCCGGAGCGGGCCCCCTGGCTGGAGGCCCTGGCGGCCGTGCCGGCCTGACCAGTCCTGCTGGGGCTTGGCGAACCTGCTTGGATCAGCTGGCATGGGAGGACCTGTGAAGTTTGCGGAAGCGATTCCCGCAGTCCGCCCCGAAGTCACCGGTACCAATCATCTTTGGTCGGCCCCGACGAGCCAGCGCGCGCTTCGTCAGACCGCGCCCAGCGCGGCCTGACGAAGCCGAGCACCGGTGGGGCGGCGCGAGGCCCGGGAACCCGGCCGACACGATCTGCCGCCGACCGGGACACGGACGCCCAAGTATTACTAGGTGTTCGGCATCTTCGCGTCCACGCCCGGCACGAAGTAGTCCATCTTCTCCAGGTCCTCGTCGGAGATGGTCTTGCCGGCGGGGACCCGCTCCTTCCCGGCCTGGTCCAGGACCGGCCCGGTGAAGGGATGCAGCTTGCCGGCCTTGATCTGGTCCTGGAGCTTGAGCACCAGGGCCTTCACGTCCTTGGGCACGGCCGCGCTCATGGGGGCCAGGGTGATCATGCCCTGGTTCAGGCCGCCCCAGACGTTCCGGGGCTTCCAGGTGCCGGCCAGCACGGCCTTCACGGTCTTGACGTAGAAGTCGCCCCACTGGTGCACGGTGCCCGAGAGCTGGGCGTGGGGGCCGTACTTGATCTCGTCGGAGTTGTAGCAGAACACGCCCACGCCCTTCTCCTCCGCGGCCTGGATCACGGCGGTGGAATCGGTGTCGTGGGTGAGCATGTCGGCGCCTTCGGTGATGAGGGTCAGGGCGGCCTCGCGCTCTTTGCCCGGGTCGAACCAGGAGTTGGTCCAGATGACCTTCACCTTGGCGTCGGGGTTGACGCTGCGCATGCCCCGGGTGAAGGCGTTGATGCCCATCACCACTTCCGGGATGGGGAAGGCGGCCACCACGCCCGCCACGTTGGTTTTGGTCATCCTGCCGGCGATCACGCCGTTCAGGTAGCGGCCTTCGTAGAAGCGCGCATTGTAGACGCCCACGTTGGGGGTGGTCTTGTAGCCGGTGGCGTGCATGAACACCACGTCGGGATAGGCCTTGGCCACGTTGAGGGTGGGGTTCATGTAGCCGAACGAGGTGGCGAACACCACCTTGCACCCGCCCCGGGCCATCTCCCGGATCACCCGCTCGGAATCGGCGCCCTCAGGCACGTTCTCCACGAACTGGGTCACCACCTTGCCTTTGAACTCCTGCTCCAGCTGCTTCCGGGCCAGGTCGTGCTGGTAGGTCCAGCCGGCATCGCCAACAGGCCCCACGTACACGAAACCGACCTTCACGGGGGCCTCCGGCGCGGCGGCGGACAGGGACGCGGAGACCAGCAAGGCTGCCACGCCGAGGATGGAGTGGAGATTAGCCGTCCGGATCATGCATTGCTCCTTTGGTGGATGGTTTGAGCATGGTTAAAATTCTTTTACCGAGCAAGGTCAAATTCCAAGGAGGTCCGGCATGGCCGCAGAGATCCTGATGGTCAACGGCAGCCCCAGGTCCGAGGGCAACAGCGCCAGCCTGGCGGCGGTATGCGCAACCGTGTTCGACCAGCAAGGCGTCAGCTGGGAACAGATCGACCTGCGCCGGCTGAAGATCGCCCCCTGCAAGGCCTGCGGCCTGTGCGCCGGAGGCAAGGTCAAGTACTGCGCCCAGAAGGACGACATGCAGCCGCTGTACGACAAGGTCCTCCAGTGCCGGGCGCTCCTGTTCATCTCCCCGGTCTACTGGTTCAACGTGACGGCCCAGCTCAAGACTTTCATCGATCGCCTGTACGGCCTCTGGAAGTGGGATCCCGCCTTCCTGGCCGGGAAGGGCACCGGAGCGGTGCTGGTGTACGCGGACGCCGACCTGTACGAATCCGGCGGCATCAACGCCGTCTCGTCCTTCGAGCACATGTTCCGCTACATCCGGGCCGACTGCCGGGGGTTCGCGTACGGGTCCGCCGGCGACATCGGCGACGCCCAGAAGAACCCGGACCTCCTGGAGCGCACCCGCAAGCTGGCCCTGGCCCTGGCCGAACCCCGGCCGGACCGCGGAGCCTGAGCGCCCAGGGCCGCCGCCCATGAAGAAACGGTGAAACCTGCGTCGTGCCTTTTGTTTGCCGGGGCGGCGCCAAGCCTGGGACACGAGCGGATCCTGCGCTATGAACCGGACCATGAAATATTCGTGACCGGCGCCCGGGCCCTGGGCCGCATCGGCACCGCCGAGGCCCTGAAGGCCTTGAGGGAACTCAACGCCATGCGCCAGGGGGCCGAATTCAAGGAGACCCTGGCGGAGGTCCTGAGTGAAGCTGATCCCCGTGAGGCTTTCAACCACTACCTGGAGCGCCTGCTCCAGGGCACGCCAACGCGGCGGCGGCCAACGAGGCCGCCCAGAGGCTGGCGCCCCTGGTGGACGCGGACAGCATCCCCGCCCTGCGCACCGTGTCCCAGCATCCGGACCTGCTGGTCTTCCGCCCCGCCCTCGCCCTCCTGGCGCGCATCAGCACCTCCGAAGCCGCCGCCGCCCTCCTGGAGATCCTGGCCGACAGCCACCGGGAGGCCCTGGCGGACCGCCGGCTCAAGGAGGCCCCACAGGGTTTCCGCGCCCTGGTCCCGGAGCTCCTGGTGAGGCTCAAGGGCGCCGCCCGGGAGGACCTGGTGCTGCATCTGGTGCAGACTCTGGGCGCGGTGGCCGCCATCGAGACCGCCCAGCCCCTGCTGGACATGCTGCACTCGGGCCAGAGCCCCAGGCTGCAGCTGGCCGTCGCCCAGGCCCTGGGCGGCCTGCGCACGCCCGAGACGGCGCTGGCCCTGTGCGCCAAGGCCGACGACATCAAGCTTCCGGCCTTGCACGTCGTGGCCGTGGAAGCCCTGGCCGGGGCCTGCCGGGAGCCCTGGGGCCCCATGCCCCCCGAGGGGGGGCCGGCCCTGGCGGAGCAGGTGCGGCGGGCCTGGAACGACCGCAGCCCCTGGGCCGCCCGGCTGCAGGTGGTCCAGGTCCTCCAGGGCGTGGACCTGGACGCGCCGGCCGTGTGGCAGGATCTGGCCGGCCTGGTGAACGAGGCGCTGGGGGAGAAGCGCTCCCCCACCGCCTGGACCGCCGATGAACTGCACCAGGTGCAGGCGGCGGCCCGGGAATTCGCGCGCCGGGGCAGTGCCCAGGGCTGATCGTCCCGTCAGGCTTCCAGCTTTTCCCGCAGGTCCTGGAGGGCCAGGAGGAAGGAAAGGGTGGACTCGGCGCCCAGGTTCTGGTTCGCCCCGTCCGGGCGCAGCCCGTCCCGGCACCCGCCGGTGCGGGGATCGGTACAGGGGCAGGCCGAGGGTGTTGCGACCCAGGAACCACTGGAAGGCGTCCCGGGCCCGCCCGGCCCACACCGGATCCCCGGTGGCCGCCAGGGCGTCCAGGCAGCCGGAAACGGTGGCGCAGGCCTCCACCGGCTGCTGGTCGTAGTCGGCCCGGACGCCGCCCCGGACGTAGAATCCGGCGCAGCCGACGGGCAGGAACCGGCCGTAGGGGTCCGTCTGCTCCCGGGCCAGCCAGTCCAGGGCCTCCAGTCCGGCGGCGGCCCAGTCCGGGCGGCGGCTGCGTCCTCCGGCGAGGATGAGGGCCTGGGGCAGGCGGGCGTTGGCGTAGGTGAGGCGATCCTCGAACCACCGCCACGAGGGCCCGGCCCGTTCCCGGTACAGCGCGTGCAGGCGCCCGGCCAGGTCCTCTCCCAGGGCCGCCGCCGCGGCGTCCCTCGGCACGGCGGCCAGGTAGGCGTGGGTGCCCAGGAGCGCGTAGGCCCAAGGTCTGGGCCAGGTGAACGCCCGGGCCGCCGGCAGCGCCGCCCGGAACAGTTCCTCCGCCAGGGCCCGGCGTCCCGGATCCCGGGTCCCGGCGACGGTGGCCCCCAGGGCCCACAGGGCCCGGCCGTGGCTGTCCTCGGACCCCAGGTCCTCCAGCCACCGGCGGGAGAAGTCCATGAAGTTCCGGAACCGGCCCAGGGGGGCGTTGAAAGCGTGGCTCACGAAGGCCAGGTATCGGGAAGCCAGCCCGGCCAGGTCCGGCGGCGGGCCGGTCCGCTCCAGGCGGGACATGAGCAGCAGGGCCCGGGCATTGTCGTCCAGGCAGTAGCCCTCCTCGTACCGGGGCACCGAGAACCGGGCGTGCTGCAGGATCCCGGTGGAGTCGGTCATGATCCGGAGGAAGTCCAGGTTGATGGGCGGCCAGGGCGCGGGCAAGGTTCAGGCCCGCCGCGCCAGGGCCTGCGAAGAGGCGTTGTGCACCAGACGGGCCGCCAGGCCCATCAAGCCGGAATCCGGATGCAGCGGATACAGATTGGCGATGTCGGGCTCCTGGGCGGGCATACCGGCTTCCTCATCGGACTCGCAGGCGGTCCGGCAGGGACCGTTCGCAGAACCATCATGTTGAATTTTTAATCAGTGTTGGCGGGTGATGTTTATGGAAATCAAGAGCAAACGATTCTGTAGGTTAATAATTTTTTTTATTTTTTATTGACTTGCCAAGTCTCCTCTTGAGCGTTTGGAAATGTCTTCAAAGGATAGCAGATAGGGTTTACTTTCAAAAGGTTGATCGATGTCTTTGAATCAACAAATGTAATGATAATTAATTATAATAAAATGGTATTTATTGTGATTTTATTGATAAACCTTATTGTGCTTCGCCTCTGGATCCGCGGGGCGGTTTCCCCTGGCCGGCCCAGGTTTTCCCCGTCCCTGGAGCCGGCCGGCGCCCCCCTGGAGGAGTCATGAACCCCGTTGCCGCTTCCGGGACCATCCGCCAGGTGGCCATCCTCGGAACCCACGTCCCCCGCCAGTGCGGCATCGCCACCTTCACGGCGGACCTGCGCACGGCCATCGCCGGGCGCTACCCCCAGCTGGACTGCTTCGTGGTGGCGGTGAACGACCCCCATCAGGCCTACGACTATCCGGATGGCGTGCAAATGGAGATCCGGCAGGAGGACCCCTCCTCGTACCGCCGGGCCGCGGCGGTCCTGGACCACCGCGGGCTGGACGTGCTGTGCGTCCAGCACGAGTACGGGATCTTCGGCGGCAAGGCCGGCGCCCACCTGCTGGACCTGCTTCGGGACGTGCACCTGCCCGTGGTCACCACCCTGCACACCATCCTCGCCCAGCCGGACCCCCGGCAGTGGACGGTCATGGACGAAGTCCTGCGGCTCTCGGAGCGGGTGGTGGTCATGAGCGCCTACGGCGCCGCCTTGCTGCGCCAGGTGCACGGGACGCCCCAGCGCAAGATCGACCTGATCCCCCACGGCATCCCCCAGGTGCCCTGCCACGGCCAGACCAAGGCCCGGCTGGGCCTGGACGGGCGGCGGGTGCTCCTCACCTTCGGCCTGCTGGCGCCGGACAAGGGGATCGAATACGTCATCGAAGCCATGCCGGCGATCCTGCGGGCCTTCCCGGAGACGGTCTACGTGGTGCTGGGGGCGTCCCATCCCCACGTGCGGGCCCGGATGGGGGAGAGCTACCGCGCCATGCTGGAGGACCGGGCCCGGCGCCTGGGCGTGGCGGACCGGGTGAGGTTCCTCAACCGCTTCGTGAGCCTGGAGGAACTCACCCAGTTCCTGGCCGCGGCGGACATCTACCTCACCCCCTACCTGAAGACGGAACAGATCACCTCCGGCACCCTGGCCTACGCCTTGGGGACGGGCAAGGTGGTGATCTCCACGCCCTACCATTACGCCAAGGAACTGCTGGCGGACGGGCGGGGACTGCTGGTGCCCAGCCGGGACGCGGGCGCCATCGCCCGGGGTGTGGTGGACCTGCTGGGGGACGACGCCAGGCGGCTGGCCATGCGCCGCAAGGCGGCGGAGTACGGACGCACCATGGCCTGGCCGGTGGTGGCCTCGGGCTACCTGGAGAGCTTCGTCCGGGCCTGCCGGGACCGGGACGCCCGCCTGGCGCCGGAGGCGCGGCCCTGGCCCCTGAAGGAAGGACCCATCGAGCGGGTCATCAACACCAAGACCTGATTATTTATATGAGTAATACCGGATGGTGAGGGTCTGCTTCAGGGTCGCGCTGACCGTTTGGACCGGGTTGTCGGTGCCCCCATAAGTGCTGGGTGCCTTGACGGTCAGGTGGGGGGTGTAGCTGCCCCGGTTCGGCTTGGTGGTGGCCTCCACGATCAGGTCGTAGGTCCCCAGGGCACCGGGGGCACCGGGGGTGGTCGGAACGTAGGTGCCGTGGACGAAACGGGCCAGCTTCTCGTTCAGGCCCGCCAGGGCGTCCCGGTACGGCTGGGAGGGCAGGTAGGCCTTGATGCCCCGGTTGAACAGGTTCGGGTTGTAGGTGGCGTCCAGGAAGGCCGCCGGGTTGGGGGCGCCGGTGTGCTGGAGCATGGAATCCGTGATCATTTCCGGCAGGTACGGCGTCACGTCCTGGACGAATCTCGTGGTTTCGGCCTTGATCCGGGCCTTGCCGGTCCGCAGGCAGATGACGGTGACATGGGCGGAACTGGGCGAGTGGAGCTGGCACGCCTGGCCGTGTTCGTCGGTGGCGGACAGGACGTCCAGCGTCAAGGCCGCACCGCCCATGCCGGTGTAGGGGGGAGGAGGGCTGGGGGGCCCGCCGGATCCCCTGGAGACCCCGGAGCCGCCGGATCCCCCGGATCCCCCGGAGCCGCCGCAACCCAGGAGACAACCCAGGATCAGGGCGCCGCCGAGGAGCGTGCGGCCTGGTCGCCGGGTCCGGGATGTCATGCTGTTGGGTTTTGCAATGAAACCAAAGTAAGGAAGACGTAGGTGAATCATGAATGAAACATGCAGCCAGCCAGGCCAAGGTTCCTGAAGATGGACGGCAGGTGTTGCCCCCGTCGGCATGCTGGAGAGGGAGACCTGAGACGGGTCCTGCGAACTGTTTTCGCCGGGCCGGGGCGGCTGGAAGGCAGAGGGCGTTGGTCATGCGGGCGAGGATCAGTCGACGCTGTGCCGGGCCGGCGTGGCCTGGACAGGCACGGTTGTCCTCCCGTACCACTCCGCAGGGAACCTCTGGGAACCATCCAGCAGAATAATGAAATGCTAATGCATTTCTTTCCTATAGGGAGATTGCCGATGAACCGCAAGGCCTGCATTCCTTTGCTTTGGAGCCTTGGATTGTCCAGCGTGCTGGCAGCCGGGCAACTGCACACCGCCGTATCCACCGAACCGCTGGAGCGAATCCGAACGCTTGTGGACCAAGGGGAACCCGTGAATGAGCCGGATGCGGCCGGTGCCACCCCCTTGATGCTGGCCGTGGCGGCCGGACGGCTGGACGTTGTCAACCTGCTCCTGGGCAGGGGGGCCGATCCCGCGGTCCGGAACGCCGCGGGGCGGACCGCCACGGACCTGTGCCAGGACCGTATGCTGGAGGCCGGCCAGGATCCCGGGGGGGGCGCCCCCGCGGCCCGGCGCGACGCTGATGCCGAGATCCTCCAGGCGCTCCTTGGCAGCCAAGGCCCTGGGGCGGCGGGGGAATACGTGGCCTTCGCCCGGGCCGTGGCACAAAAAGAAGCCACGCTTTTGCAAGAATTAAGTGAGCTGCAGGGCATGCTGGGCCCAGAGGACTTGGCTTTGGTGAAGCACCTGATGTCGCTGGAAATCGACGACCTTGCCTTGCTATCGGAAGACAAGGCCGGTCCCGGGCTTCAGGACCGGTAAGCCCGGCGGGGACGTGCCGGGCCGGGGGGGCCAGGGGATGGTCCGGGGGATGCGGGAATGGAGGGAATCCTCATCCAGCTCATGAGTCCCGTGGCTCCTCAGCCCGGGCTGCCTCGATGCGCATGCCCAGGGCTTCCAGGAGTTCCCGGTCCCGGGCCGCGCCCGGATTGGGAGTGGTGAGCAGCTTGTCGCCGGTGAAGAGGATCCGGGCGGTGGCGAGCATGCGCACGAACTCCAGGGGCGGCGGCGGTTCCACGCCGGCCAGGGGGGTGCCGGCCACCGGCACCAGCTGGTTGATGGGGATGCTCTCCGGGGGCGGGTCCAGGAGGGTGAGCTCGTGCAGGAAGTGGATGTGGTCCCCCACTTCCTCGCCCATGCCGACGATGCCGCCGGAGCAGACTTCCAGGCCCGCGGCCCGCACGGCGCGGATGGTCTCGAGCCGGTCGTCGAAGGTGCGGGTGTGGATGATGGTCCCGTAGAAGTCCCGGCTGGTGTCCAGGTTGGGGTTGTAGACCGTGGCGCCGGCCGCCTTCAGGCGTTTGGCCTGGGCCACCCGGCTCCTGTGCCCCGACGACGGATGCAGTACCATGGCGAGGTCAGGCGGATCATCTTCAGGCCCGGGCGGCAAGGGGGACCATGACCAACGGCGGTGTGGCGGAACGGGTCCATCAGCTCTACTGGGACGACGGCTGCAACTGCGCGACAGCCATGCTGAAGATCCTGGCCGAACGCCGGGGGTTGGTGCTGCAAGGCCAGGTCCTCGACGCCGCCGCCGGTCTCCATGGTGCCGGTGGTTTCGGCGCCCAATGCGGTCTGGTGGAAGGCGCCTTGGTGTTCCTGGGGGTCTGGGGCCGGGCGCAGGGCTGGCCTCCCGCGACGATCGTCCTCGCCTGTCGGAATTTTGCTGAATCCTTCACGTCGCGATTCGGCAGCCTCATCTGCAGGGAGCTCAGGCCCCAGGGGTTCAGCCCCCAGAACCCACCCCATCTTTGTGAGGCCTTGACCCGGGATGCCGTTGAATGGGCGATTTCATTCATGGAGCATCTCGACCAGGAGGAAACCAGATGAAGCATCGCATGGCCGCGGCAAGCGACTTGGGCCTGTTGGCCGATTGGAACCATCAACTCATCCGCGACGAAGGGCACCGAAATCCGATGGCCGTTCCAGAATTGCGGGACAGGATGAAGCGCTGGACCCAGGGTGAGTACAAGGCGGTGATCTTCGAGGAGAACGGCATGCCGGTCGCCTATGCGCTGTACCGGCAGCTTCCCGGCGAGGTTCACCTGCGGCAATTCTTCGTTGCGCGGGAACAGCGCCGGCAAGGACTGGGCAGGCGGGCGATGGCGATCCTGTTCGACCAGGTCTGGCCCAAGGACAAGCGGCTTTGGGTCGAGGTGCTGTGCAGCAACGAAGCCGCCGTCAAGTTCTGGCGGGCCGTGGGGTATGCCGACTACTCCCTGGCTCTGGAAATCCTGCCGAAGCTTTGACGCGACTTGCCCGGCGCCGGACGGGCGTGCCGGTTTCCACCCGGCGGAAGGGCCCGGCGCTTCGTCTCCCGGCCTGGCCACCGGGGAACCCTCGCGGCCCGCGCCGCACTCCAGGGGGTCTTCGGCTTTGGCCAGGCTTGCGTCCAGGTCGCCGATTCCCGTGAGGTGACCCATGCCCCGCAGCCCCGGGCCCGTCCGATTTCCGCTCCTGGCCCTGCTGCTGGCACTGGCGGCCGCACCGGCGGGGGCCGTCGGGCTGCAGGTCGCCCCCCGCTGCCCGGTGGTGCGGGCGGGCCAGACGGTGGCCTTCCAGGCCCGGCTGGCGGGTGCCGACCCGGGCCCCTGCCGCTGGACCCTGGCCCCGGAACCCGGGGCCTGCGCGGCCGGCCTCCTGGATGCCGCCCAGGGCACCTTCACCGCTTCCTACCCGGAGGACGTGGCCGCCCTGCGCGTCCAGGTCTGCCTGGAGCGGGATCCGGGGTGCCGGGGCGAGGCCCGGGTGGTGGTGCTGCCCCACCAGCCCTTCCAGGTGGTGGAGCAGGTGCTGGGGCTGGACTGGGTGCAAGCCTGGTCCCGGGACCTGCCGTTCCTGGACCTGGCCACCGGCCAGCGGTTCGCGTCGGGAACGGAGGTGCGGGTCCAGGAGCACGCCCGGGGGCCGCGGCCCTTCCCGACCCTGGGCTCCGGCCTCGCCTACCGGCTCTCCTGGACGCCCTTGCCCGGGGAGGCCCAGCTGCTCTCCTACCAGGAGGCGGACCAGGTGGTCCGGCAGGACGTGACCGGCCAGGATGCGGCGGACCTCCGTCTCTGGCACCAGCCTGCGGGCCCCATCCAGCTGGAGTCCCTGGAGCGGCTGGACGGGACCTCGAACCGGTGGTTGAGCCGTGTGGGCCAGCTGCGGGTAGGAGTCCGGGGGCTCATGGCCCTGGCCGGCAACCCCGTCCCCGTGCCTCCGGACGATCCAGCCGGCCCGCCCCAGCTGCGGGAGCCGTCCGGCCTGGCCCGGGTGGTCCGGGATCCGGCGGCCCCGGGCTTCCTGGTGGCGGATGCGGAGAACCACTGCCTGTGGCTGGTCTCGCCGGAGGGGCAGGCCGCCGTCTTCTGCGGCCGGCCCCTGGAACCGGGCCACCAGGACGGCGCCCACAGCCGCTTCCGCCGGCCCACCTACCTGGATGTCCGCCACTGGATGTCCAGATGCTCTCCATCGGACGGCTGCCTCTATGATTGGGAGGCGGTGCTGGCGGACACCGGCAACCATGTGCTGCGCCGGGTGGATTCCTCGGGCCGGGTGACCACCCTGGCGGGGCTGCCCGGGCAGGCCGGGCACCTGGATGGACCCGATCCGGGCGCAGCGCTGCTGCACGCGCCCAAGGGGGTGGTGGTGACCGGGGACGGCACCGTGTACGTGGCGGATTCCGGCAACGGTGTGATCCGCCGGATCGAGCCTGGGGCCGGAGTGGCCACCCTCGCCGGCCGGCCCGGGATCCGGGGCGCCCAGGACGGCCCGCCAGGGGTGGGGACCTTCACCGACCTGAAGGGGCTGGCGGCCAACAGCCATGGGCTTTTCGTGACCGATGGCCACAGCCTCCGCCAGGTGAGCTACGACGGGGAGATCACCACCCTGGCGGGCGCCCCGGACACCCCGGGGTTCGCCGCCGAATGGGACCGCACCGGGCTTGCGGGCATCCCCTGCCTGCGCGACCCCGGCGGGCTGTGCATGGGGCCGGACAGTGTCTTCGTGGCCGACACGGGCAACCACGCGGTGCGGGAATTCAGCCTGTCCCAGAGCGCCCTGCGCACCCTGGCCGGGGATCCCGCCTGGCCGCAGGTGCGCTGGGGCCTGCTGCGGGACGGCATCTGGGGCCAGCTGGACCCGCGCTACGGAGCCCTGCACGCCCCCCGGGACGTGGCCCTGGACCTGGTCGGCGGCAGCCTGGCGGTGTCCACCTCCACCTGCCTGGCCCTGCTGCGCGACTTCTACCCGCGGCGGGACGACTCCCTTTATTTTGAACCCATCACCCTGCCCGCCCTGGAAGTGGACCAGGACACCCCGTTCACGGCCACCTTCCGCCCTCCCCGCGGCCTGTTCCAGGACCCCCAGGGGTCGCCTTGGAGGGTGAGTTACGAGGTGTTCTTCCTGGAGGCGGACCCGGCCGACCCCGAGCCGCCCATCAGCGGCCACGCCCTGGAAGGGGCGCCGCTGTCCTTGACCACCTGCTTCTCCCAGCCGGGCAGGGCCCGGGTGGTGTTCCGCTGGGTCACCGCCCAGGGGCTCTCCGGGTGCGAGTGGAGCTGGGTCACGGTGCGGCGGGGATCCGGGGCCCCGCTACGCCCCGGGCCGGCCGGGGCACGGCGCCGCGGTCACCACGAAGAGCCCCCGGGACCGGTAGGGCCCCAGGGAGATGGGCCCGGTCACCGCGCCCTCCGGCACGATGGCCGAGATGACCCGGTCGCTGACCAGGTTCCAGTTCCCGGTCACGACGCCGCCGAAGGAGAGCGGGTAGGTGCGGGTGAAGTGGAGGCCCAGGAGGGTCACCTGGGTCCCCGCGGGGCCGCAGCTGGGGTAGAAATCGAGGATCCGGATGACGTCGAGGTCCGCCGGGAGCGGCGGCGGGGTCTGGGCCGCCAGGCCGGCGGCGAAGGCTGCCGGCAGGAAGGGTAGGCAACGATGCAGCCTGGTGCGCATGAAAGTCTTTCCAAAGGGGTTTCTAAAAGGTGCCTGGGGCACGGGTTTCATCAAGCTACACCGGTGGGGCGCCCCTGGGAACCGCCGCCGCCCCACGGGCTCCTGGCGAGGTTGGTGCGGATCGCATGGGGCTTGGCCTTGTGCGGCGGAGTGGCGGCCTGCGCCCGGGTGTCGGTGCGGGTCCAGCCCGTCCGGCAGGCGGTCGTGGAGGGCCGGGCGTTCCCCCTGGTGGTGCAGGTGACCGGCCTGCCGGGCGTCGATCCCGCCCAGGCTGGCGAGGAATGCGACTGGACGTTGCTGGATGAGTGGGGGCAGCGCCTCCCGGAGGGGCCGGAGGCGGGGATCCGCAACCCGGGCACCGCACCGGGCCTGCGCACCTTCACCGCGCCCATGGGCAGCGCTGGAGGGACCTTCCGGGTGCGGGTGCACTTCCGCCGCACCCCGGCCTGGGCCGAAGCGACTCTGCTGGTGCTCCCCTTCAGTCCGTTCGGGCAGGAAACGGTCGCCGGGATCCTGGCCGACCTCGGTGCCGCCGGGGACGGGGACCACTGGTCCGCGGACTGGCCCTTCGTGGATCTGGCCACCGGGAACCGGTTCGCGGATACCCGTTCCCACCGGACCCTCCCCTGGTGGAAGTGGGCCTGGCGATGGTACGTGGACACCCTGGGCCAGTTCCTGACCCGCCCGGTTCCGGCCCCGCCCGGGCATGCCTCGGGCCAGGAGGGCCGGCGCAACCGCCGGCGCGTGGACGCGGGCATGGCCGGGTACGGGCTGCCCTTCCAGCTGGATTGGCCGGTCCCGCCCTGGGCCGCGCGGCAGCTGCTATCCGTCGCGGAGGAGGATGGAGTGCGGCGCCGGGAGGTGACCGGGCATGCCTGCGCCGCCGTCCGCCTGCGCCAAGCCGCCGCCACCATCACCGTGGAGGCGCTGGGGCCGGACCCGGAACCGTTCTTGCGCAGTTCCATCTTCACCTTCACCGCCCGGGTGCGGGGCCTGCTCCCCCTGGCCGGCAACCCCGCGGCCCAGCCGGACACCCGGGATGGGCGGGGCATCCAGGCGCGGTTCCAGGCCCCTTGCGGGATCGTCCGGGTGGCCTGGACGCCCCATGACCCGGGTTCGGCGCCACGCCGGCGCCATGCCGGCTCAAGGTACTGCAAGTGGTTGGTGGCCGACCCGGACGGCCAGGTGCTGCGGCTGGTCGATCCGGACGGGGACGTGAAGACCCTCTGGGGCTGGGCCGGCCAGCCCGGGCTCCAGGACGGGCTGCCGGGGGAAGTGCTGTTCAACCGCCCCACCTTCCTGGCGGTGGAACCCGTCGAGGGCAAGTCCGTGGTGGTTGCCGACAGCGGCAACCATGTGATCCGGCTCCTGAAGGCGAGCGGCCAGGTGTCGACCCTGGCGGGCATCCCGGGGTGTCCGGGCCACCGGGACAGCACCGACCCCGGGGGGGTTCGATTCAACGGTCCCAGGGGCCTGGCGGTGGACCGGCGCCTGCAGGTCTTCGTGGCCGACGGGGGCAACTACGTCATCCGGAAGATCTCGGCGGCGGGCGCGGTCACGACCCTGGCCGGAAGCCCCGGGTTGCCCGGGAGCGTGGACGGCCAGGGAGCCGAGGCCCGCTTCCTGGACCTTCAGGGCATGGTCCTGGACCGTGACAGCAACCTGTATGTGGTGGACGGCCATAGTGTCCGCCAGGTCACCCCGGGCGGGCGGGTCACCACCCTCCTGGGCGATCCGTGCACCCCCGGTTGTCTCGAGGCTCCGGATGGGGCCGGACCGGCCTCCCTCAGCCTGGCGGGGGTTCCCTGCCTGAACCGGCCGGTGGGGCTCACGGCCAGCGATGGCCACCTGTTCATCGCCGACCAGGGCAACCAGGCCATCCGGGACTACGACCTGCGCACCGGCGCCCTGACCACCCCGGCGGGCGGGCCGCAGCCCCAAGGGGAGGAGCCGGTCCTGCGCTGGGGGCTGCTGCGGGACGGCGTCCCGGGCCCCCTGGACGAGCGCTACGCCGCCCTGGACCAGCCCCGGGGCCTCGCCTGGGACCCGGAGGGGCCGCAGGGGCGGCTCCTCGTCACCACCGGCTGCTGCGTGGCCCAGCTCACCGCGCCCCTGGCGGCCCCCCCGCCCTCGTCACGGATCCACGGAGTGGCCCAGGCCAGGGTGGGGGAGCCGTTCACGGTGTTCATCAACCTTGACCCGGGGGATGGCGCCGGCGCCGAGGGTGCCGCTGGCGCCGCTCCACGGCACGGTGGAGTTCATCGATCCGGACGGCACCATGGTCCAGCGCAGCCAGGCGTCCCTTATCGGGGCGGGCTCCGTCCGGGCGGTGGGGACCTTCCTGGAGGAAGGGGTGGGCACCGTGCGCTACCGGGGCGTGACCGACGAAGGGGTCTCCTGCTGGGCCGAACGAAAAGTGACGGTCCTGGAGGCGGATCGAGGGCAGACCGGGACCCGCTGCGTGAACGAGACCGAGTCCCCCCAATGAAGCCCACCCCTTGCCGTCTTTCTGTTGAGACGTTGACACAGTTGCAAAGGATATTACCCTGGCTTGGCCCTATCCAAGGTCGGCAGCTGGAACTGTGACCTGCGTGTCGGTGACGAACCTGATCCCCATCCTCGTGAAGGACAAGTCATGCCCACCGCTATTCCCGGAGTCTGCAGTTGAAGCTTGGCGGCTCGAATCTTCAGCCGGGCATCACCGCTGCGCCCAGGGCCGGGCAGGGATGAACGGGACGGACAGGCCCTTGATGAGATCCAGTTCATCCCCGTGCATCCCCGGCTCGTTCTTTTGGCCGGGGTGGATCGGCGCTATTGGGTCCGGCTTCGAACCAAGGCTCCGGCTGCATCGGGTTCGTCCCCAGTGGACGGTCCAGAAGGCCCGTGGCAGACTTTTGCTGAATTCGGAGGGCTGCCGGAGTGGTTTAACGGGCCAGTCTTGAAAACTGATGTGGGTGCAAGCCCACCGGGGGTTCGAATCCCTCGCCCTCCGCCAATGATACGGGCAAAATCTCTAAGTTAAAAGATATTTTTATTTAGCTGTGATGCTGCCCATACTCCTACCCATACATGAACGATTGTCTGGTTACCGTGCTTGTGGGCGGCCAGCTTGTGGGAGAAGGCGGCGCAGATGCGCTCACCGTCCACCATCCGGGAGGCAGGGATGGACAGGGCGCGGTGCCCCAGGCGCTGGAGGAGGCTGCCCAGGCCGGCCGCGAACAGGTCCAGGCGGGCGTTGATGACGTCGTAGGCGTGGTGCAGGTAGTTGATGGCAACCTGGCGGTGGGCCCCTAGTCCAAGGACATTCAAGATGGAAACCCTTTGTGACCGCCCGGGGTGGAAACATCGAATCATACGAATGGGCGGATGACCCCTGTCGAGAGAAACGGGATCACCGACCCTTGAATGAAGGAGGGATTAATGAGGTTATCGATGGAGAACAACTCATCCCACTTCTCCTGAGTTATGAGCTTCCGTTCCAGGACGGCGATCTGATGGATTGACTTGCCGTGGGCGGAGCCCTCCAGGGCGATCTCGGAACACTGCTCGTAGCCCAGGATCGGACTCAGCAGGGTGACAATGCCCAGGCTGCCCAGGACCATGTCCCGGGTGCGCTCAGGATTGGCGGTGATGCCGATGATGCACTTGTCGCGCAGGGTCTTCATGGCGTTTTCCATGGTCATGATGGAGCTGAACAGGGCGAAGGTCATTACCGGCTCCATCACGTTGAGCTGGAGCTGACCCGCGGAGGCAGCCAGGGTGATCGTGAGATCAGCGCCGATGACATAGAAGCTGGCCTGGTTCACCACCTCGGGAATCACCGGGTTGACCTTGCCGGGCATGATGGAGGAGCCCGGCTGCATCTGCGGGAGGTTGATCTCGTTGAAGCCGCACCGGGGGCCCGAGGCCAGCAGGCGGAGGTCGTTGCAGATTTTGGACAGCTTGACCGCCGTGCGCTTGAGCACGCTGGAGAGCTGGACATAGGCGCCTTCGTCCGAGGTGGCTTCGACCAGGTCCACGGCGAGCTTGAGGTTGAGCCCGGTGATGCGGCTCAGGTGGCGCACCACCAGTTCCGGATAGCCCTGGGGCGCGTTGAGGGAGGTCCCGATGGCCGTTGCGCCCATGTTCACTTCGGCCAGCAGGCCCTTGGCGTCCTCGATGCGGGCCAGTTCCTCGCCCAGGTTGGTGGCGAAGCCGTGGAATTCTTCGCCCATGGACATGGGCACAGCGTCCTGCAGTTGGGTCCGGCCCATCTTCAATACCTTGGCGAACTCCGTCCCCTTGTCGTGGAAGGCGTCCCGCAGCCGGGCCAGGACCTGCGAGTAGCTGCCGAGGCGGTTGATGAGGGCGATGCGGAAGGCCGTCGGGTAGGCGTCGTTGGTGGACTGGGAACGGTTGACATGGTCGTGGGGGCTGACCCGCTGGTAATCGCCCTTGGGGCGCCCCAGGTGTTCCAGGGCCAGGTTGGCGATGACTTCGTTTACGTTCATGTTGGTGGAGGTGCCCGCGCCGCCCTGGATCATGTCGGTGGGGAACTGGTCGAGGAACTCTCCGGCGATGATCCGGTCGCAGGCTTGGACGATGGCGTCGGCCACCTCGGCCGGCAGGACCCCCAGTTCCTGGTTGGCAAGGGCGGCGGCCTTCTTCACGTAGCCGAAGGCCTGGATGAAGGAGGGCTCTGCCGATATGGGCACGCCGGTGATCTTGAAATTTTCAATAGCCCTCAGGGTCTGCACGCCATAGTAGACGTTCTCGGGGATCTCGCGCTCCCCGATGAAATCCTTCTCGACACGGTTGGGCATGCTCGGCCTCCTGGCCATCCCCTGCGGTTCGCGGCTCCATTGGCTTGCGCCAACCGCAATCACAAGCAGAATTCGCGCCGCCCCACGTTCGCGTGCGGACCCACGGGAATAGGACCGTGCTGGCGGTGCCCGCGGAACCGGGTCGAAGGCTTGCTCTCATTCAATTTGAAAGGAAGCCAAGTCATTTCGAGTAAATCCATGACCCGGCAGGCGTCAGTGATATTTAAAATATTGAATTATATGTATTTAACGATTGGACCTGAAATTGCTTACTGGAACCACCTTGAGAAATTTTGAATGAACACTTCGGGAGGATTCGGATGCTAGAGCCATTGAAACCCAAAGAGGTATTCCACTACTTTGAAGAACTGACCAAGATCCCGAGAGGCTCGGGCAACGAAAAGCAGGTGAGCGACTTCCTGGTCGATTTCGCCAAACAGAGGAAGTTCGAGGCGTTTCAAGACAAAGCCCTGAACGTGATCATCCGGAAGCCTGGCACCAAGGGATACGAGAAATCCCCCGCCGTGATCCTCCAGGGGCACATGGACATGGTCTGCGAGAAGGTCAAGGGGTCCAAGCACGATTTTTCCAAGGACCCGCTGACCCTGAAGATCGAGGGGGACTTCCTGCGGGCGGACGGCACCACCCTCGGCGGGGACGACGGCATCGCCGTGGCGTGCGGACTGGCCATCCTGGATAGCAAGGACATCCCCCACCCGCCGCTCGAACTGCTCGTCACCACCAGCGAAGAGACCGGCATGGATGGGGCCCATGCCCTCAAGGCCGACCATCTCACCGGGAAGACGTTGCTGAATATCGATTCCGAGGAAGAAGGCGTGTTCTCTGTCAGCTGCGCGGGCGGAGTCAGTGTCGAATGCGAGTTCGCCACCCGCTGGGAGCCGGTCGCGGGCAGCTCGCTGCACATCGAGGTCTCGGGCCTGAAGGGCGGGCATTCGGGAATTGAAATCATCCAGCAACGGGCGAACGGGATCAAGCTTCTGGGCCGGATCCTCGATGCCGCCCGAGCGGCGGGGCCGTTCGCCATCGTCTCGCTGTCGGGAGGCGCGAAATCCAATGCGATCCCCCGGGAAGCGCAGGCGACCATCACGGCCCGAGCCCCGGTCCTCACCAAGATCAAAGCCATCGTGGATCGCCTGTCCAAGGACCTGAACCAGGAGTTCGCCAAAGCGGATCCGGACATCAGCGTGGTCATGACCGCCGGCGAGAAGGCCGTGCGCCAGTTGGACCGCGCTTCCACGGACAAGCTCATCGACCTGCTCGTGGTCGCCCCCAATGGGGTCCAGTCCATGAGCATGGACCTGGAAGGTCTCGTGGAAAGCAGCCTGAACCTCGGCGTGCTGCAGCAGTCGGGCGAGTCCATCAAGCTGATCGTCATGATCAGGAGCTGCGTCGATTCGATCCGGGAGAGCCTGGCCCGCAGGGTGGAGATCCTGGCGGGCCTGGCCGGCGCCAAGAGCGCCAGGACCGGCGCGTATCCCGCCTGGCAGTACCAGGCGGATTCCAAGATCCGGGAACTGTGCTCCAGCGTCTACAAGGACGTTTTCGGCAGCGCCCCCCAGATCAAGGCCATCCACGCAGGGCTTGAATGCGGCCTGCTCAGGGTGGAACTGCCCCAGACGGACATGATCAGCTTTGGTCCGAACCTCTACAACGTGCACACCCCTGAGGAGCACCTGAGCATCAAGTCGGTGGCCAACACGTGGAAATTCCTGACCTCGGTTCTCGCGCAACTGAAATAAGGGGAGACTACCATGGAAAAACCCGTCACAAAGCTCGGGTTATCCAAGAACGCCTATGGTGGCTGCCCGGGCGCCGACTATGTGCCCTATGTCCCCACGACCGTGGCGATGCCTGAGATCACGGGCTACTCCATCATCATGGGCATCCTCTTCGCGCTCCTGTTCGGCGCGGCGAATACCTATCTCGGCCTCAAGGTGGGCATGACCATCGCCTCGGCCGTCCCCGGCGCGATCCTGGCCATCGGCCTGCTGAAGAAGGTCTTCAAGCGGAACAACATCCTGGAAGCGAACCTGGTCTCATCCCTGGCCGCGATGGGCGAGGCCCTCTCGGGCGGCATCATCTTCGTCCTCCCGGCGCTGATCATGCTCGGCTTCGGCCTGAGCGTCACGACGTGCATCATCGTGACGGTCATCGGCGGCCTCATGGGGGTTGCCTTCATCGCCCCCGTGCGCCGGTACCTCGTCGTCGAGGAGCACGGCACGCTCATCTATCCCGAGGGGATGGCCGCCGCGGAAATCCTCGTCACGGGAACCGAAGGCGCAAGCGGATTCAAGACCATCATCATGGGCATCAGCTTCGGTGCCACCTTCAAGCTGCTCGCCGGCGGCTTCGCGTTCTGGGGCGAAGAGGCTGCCTACACCATCAAACCCTACCAGGGCACCATCGTCAGCATGGACACCCTGGCTTCCCTTCTGGGCGTCGGCTTCATCGTCGGCACCAAGACCACCGCCATGATGTTCGCCGGTTCCATCATCGCCTGGCTGGCGCTGATCCCTCTGCTGAAGCTGTTCGGGACCGGGCTGGCGCAGCCGGTCTTCCCCTCCACGGTCCTGATCTCGCAGATGGATGCCAACTCCATCTGGTCCCATTACATCCGCTATATCGGCGCGGGCGCCGTCGCGGCCGGAGGCTTCATATCGCTGGCGAGATCCCTTCCCGCCATTTACAGGAGCTTCAAGCTGGCTGCCGGGGGCATGGGCAAAGGTGAAGCCGGACCGGTGACCCGGGTGAATCGCGAGACGCCCCTCACCTGGGTCATCGCGGCGGCGGTCCTGGGCTTCCTCCTGGTTTGGTTCGTTCCGGTCGTGGGCGGCGGCCCGGTCGGCGGGATCATGGCCGTGGTGTTCAGCTTCTTCTTCGCGGTGGTTTCGGGCCGGATGGTCGGCCTGATCGGCGAGTCCAACAACCCCGTGTCAGGCATGACCATCGCGGCCCTGCTCGTGGTCGCCACCGTGCTGAAGCTCATGGGGCATACCGGCACTCACGGCATGACGGTCGTGCTCATGATCGGCTCGGTCATCTGTGTCGCCATCGCCGTGGCGGGCGGCACCTCCCAGAGCCTCAAGACCACCTTCATCATCGGGGGTGATCCCAGAGCCAACCAGGTGGGCATGTTCGTCGCCCTCTCGGTGGCATCGATCGCCTGTGCGGGAACCTTGATGATGCTGAACAAGGCCTACGGAGTCGGGAGCATGGCCATTCCCGCTCCCCAGGCGACGCTCATGAAGCTGATCGTGCAGGGCATCATGACCGGCCAACTGCCGTGGACGCTGGTCGCCGTCGGGGTGGCGCTGGCCGTCTTCTGCTACCTGGTGGACCTTCCGATCCTCGCCATCGCGCTCGGCATCTACCTTCCGCTGGGCCTGACTTCGGCGATCTTCGCGGGCGGCATCATCAGGTCCCTGGTGGAACGGAAAGCGAAGCAACAGGCCGATGAGGAGGCCGTTGCCGTCGACAAGGGTGTTCTGCTCGCCTCGGGATTGGTGGCCGGAGGCGCCCTGATGGGCATTGTCGTCGGGATGTTCGCCGCGCTCGGGGTGAACATCGCCTTCGGGCTCAAGCTGTTCCCGGCGGTCTCCAAAAACAATCTGGTGGCACTGGTCATGTTCGTGCTGCTGGGAGCCTGGATGTACTGGGTACTCCCTGCGCAAGGCTCGGACAGAATGACTACGCAAGACTCCGCCAAGGACAACTTCGTCCTCTACGTCCCTGAGATCAAGCATCACCGGTTCAGGGTGACCGAGGCGGGCAAGGTTCTGCTTGAGTTCGAGATCAACCCGGCCAAGAGGCTGCTGGCCAGGCTCGCCCACCGGAACCCCGTCTCGGACATCGAGTTGGATGAGCTCGCCTCTTCGGCCTGGCTCAACATGGACGGGCGCCGGTGCATCCTGGACGTCGCCCGCATTCTCAGCGAAAAAACCGGAGACGACATTGACGAATCGGTGAGAAGAATCGTCAAGTTCATGAGATACATCGCCAAAAGAGGCTGGATCAGGTTCAAGGAGGGGAAAGAAATTTGACGAGTCCCAGGTTCCAGGGTGGGTTCCCCCACAAAGGTGGATTGCTGGAGGGTAGGATGGCATGCCGCAAAAAGTGATCCCGGCAACCACATCGTTCATCCGAAGGCGAGCCGCGAGCCTGTGGCAGCGACTCCTGCGCTATGGGGAGCGCCACCGTCTGCCTGTATCGAAAGGCAATGATGTTCGGCTCCTTCCTTCAGGGACTGAGATCCTGGGCTGCCTCCGGACTTTGATCGGAAGAGCCCAGTTGACGGTCCACTTCGAGATTTACGAATGGGCGAACGACACCACCGGGCGAGACCTGATGGCCAGCCTGCAGGAGGCACAGGCAAGGGACCAGTACACCGGGCGTCCGTACAACTTGGGAATCCCCAATGGCTGGGACGCTGCAATCCGCCAGAGGACCGCGGCGCATTTCCAGTTGGAACTCGCTGAAATGGAGTATCGACACCACCTGACCTTCGACACCTACGAAGAGGGCAAAATCACCCTCAAAGAATACCTGGCCCGAGTTGTCTTCTACCAGGCGCGACCGTTCACCCTGGCCCAGTTCCAGCAGTTCATGTTCGCGCAATCCGAACCCTGCCCGCAGATGATGGATTTGGTGCGCACGCTCAAAGCCAAGTACGGCCTGAAGACGGTGGTGGTGAGCAACGAAGGCCAGGAATTGAACGCGCACCGGATTCGCGCGTTCAAGTTGGATACGTTCTTGGATTGTTTCGTGTCCTCCTGCTTCGTCCAGCGAAGTGGGACGTCATGCCGGTGGCGCTCTTCGAACGAGCCGGTCCATCATTCTGACTTGTGGGCACGACCATCGCTGCCATGGGCGCTTCCGTAAACGATGCAAGTTTTCAGATTAATTAATTTGGTACAAAGCCTGCATACAGATTCAAAACCAAGGGGGGCAAAAACCCCCTTGGCAAAGGAAGGGAAAACATGACCCAGCGCGAATCCCAAATGGACGCGATGCCGGCGTACCCCCTGCGGTTTGCGCCGATCTGCGATGCGCGTGGCACCCTCTCCGTTCAAGTCCATCCAGCGGATCGGCAAACCGGCTTCCTGCCGCCGGGCGAGTCCGGCAAGACCGAAGCCTGGGTGGTCCTGGAAGCGGGGCCCGACAGCCGCGTCTATGCGGGCCTGAAACCAGGCACCACGGGGGGCGGCCTGCGGAGGGCGATCGCGAACCGGACGGTGCCTGACCTACTTGCCAGCTTCAAGCCGAAAGCAGGCGACGGCATCTTCATCCCAGCCGGCACCGTGCATTCCCTGGGCGACCTGGTGGTGTTCGAAGTGCAGGAGAACCGTGACGTGACCTTCCGGCTTTACGACTGGGACCATGTGGACCCGAAGACAGGCCGAGGCCGGCCACTGCAGATCGAACAGGCGATGGCGTGCAGTCGGCGCGGCGGCGACGCCCCGGGTAGTGGTCTGCGTCGCCGGAAACGGCCAGTTGGACCACGACGGCGTCTCTTATGCTGTGGGCAAAGGCGACGTTCTGCTTCTGCCGGCGGCGGTGGGAGCATGCTCATGCTCCAGTCCTGGCACGATCACGTTGCTGGAGCTTTCCCTTCCGGAGGGCGTTTGACCCATGAAAAAGCTCATCGTATTTGACCTGGACGGCACGATCGCCGAAAGCAAGTCGCCGCTCGATGCCGAAATGGCCACGTTGTTCAGCGGGCTTCTGGCGGTCGTTAAGGTCGCCATCATATCTGGCGGCAACTGGCCCCAGTTCCAGAAACAAGTGCTCTCCCATCTGGCCCTGGACCCCCATCTGAAGCAGCTTTCCATCCTTCCCACCTGTGGCACCAAGTTCTACCAATATGAGACAAGTTGGGAACGGCTCTATTCGGAAGATTTCACGAACGAGGAGAAAAAGAAAATTTTGGATTCATTAAAGAAGGCGATCGATTCATCGGGATTCCAACCCGAAAAAACCTGGGGCGAGGCGATTGAAGATCGAGGCAGCCAGATCACCTTTTCTGCCCTGGGCCAGGAGGCGCCCATCGAAGCCAAGGAGAAATGGGACCCGGATTTCTGCAAGCGCAAGAAGATGAAAGTTCTCCTGGACAAGCTTCTTCCCGGGTTTTCGGTACGCCTGGGCGGCACCACCTCCATAGACATCACCAAGCAAGGCATCGACAAGGCCTACGGGATCAGGAAGCTCCGGGACACGCTTGGCATCGCCATCCAGGACATGATCTATGTCGGAGATGCCCTGTTCCCGGGCGGCAACGATCTTCCAGCCAAGGAAGCCGGCGCCTTGTGCATCCAGGTCCGGGATCCTGACGAATCGAAGCGAGTGATTGAAGCGATCATCGCGTGTCTGGGCTCAGCTCGATGCGCAAATCTGGCCGAGGGGACAAATCGATGAATCCATTTCAGCTGCACCGCCTCGGCCAGATCATGGAACCAGCGCCCGGCAATCCCCAGGAGGTGGAAGGGGTCACCAATCCTGCCGCCGTCCGCGGTCCTGATGGTGAATTGTATTTGTTTCCCCGGCTGGTCGCGAAGGGCAATTATTCACGCATCGGCGTGGCCCGCCTCGACCTGCCGGCCACTATGCCGCCGGAGAGAGCCGTCGACCCGCCACTGGCCATGGTCTGACCCGCCTCATTCCAGACTTCCAAGCACATGGGAGGACCCAGACGATGAGCAAAGACGACGACCAGCCAAAGACTCCCGTGGCCGAGCCCGCGGTGAAGGACGAATTGAAAACCCTGCCCCTGCCCGAGGTGGAGAAGAAACTTGGGTCCACGCCGGACGGCCTGTCCCAGGCCGAGGCGCAAAAACGGTTGAGCCAGTATGGGCCGAATGAACTTGAAGAAAAGAAGACGAATCTCCTGCTGAAATTCCTCTCCTATTTCTGGGGTCCGATTCCGTGGATGATCGAAATCGCGGTGATCCTTTCGGGCGTGGTGGGGCATTGGCCGGATTTTTCCATTATCCTGGTCCTGCTGGTGGCCAACGCCACGGTCGGGTTCTGGGAAGAACGTGAGGCGAGCAACGCCATCGCCGCCCTGAAAGCCCAGCTGGCGATCAAAGCCCGGGTGCGGCGGGATGGCAAGTGGATCAACCCGGCAGCCCGGGAGCTGGTGCCGGGCGATGTCATCCGCATGCGTCTGGGCGACATCGTGCCGGCGGACGCGCGGCTGCTGGGGGACGACCCGGTGGAGGTGGACCAGTCCGCCCTGACCGGCGAGTCCCTGCCAGCCGAGCGCAAGACAGGCGACGCCGTGTTCTCCGGGTCGATCATCCGCCAGGGCGAGACCACAGCCATGGTCTACGCCACGGGCGAAAAGACCTATTTCGGCAAGACCGCGCAACTGGTGGGAGAGGCGCACACCACCAGCCATTTCCAGAAGGCGGTCCTGAAAATCGGCAACTACCTCATTATTCTGGCAGTGGTGCTGGTGGCCGTGATCATCGGCACTGGGATCGTCCGCGGCGACCCCTTCCTCACCACCCTGCAATTCGCCCTGGTCCTGACCGTGGCCGCGATTCCCGTGGCGATGCCGACGGTGCTTTCGGTGACGATGGCGGTCGGCGCGCGCCTGCTCTCCAGGAAACAGGCGATCGTGAGCCGGTTGGTGGCCATCGAGGAATTGGCCGGAGTGGACGTGCTGTGCTCGGACAAGACCGGCACCTTGACCCAGAACAAGCTCACCCTGGGGGATCCCTTCAGCGTGGGCGCGGTTCCCGCCGACCAGGTGATCCTCTTCGGCGCGCTGGCCTCCCGCGAGGAAAACAACGACACGATCGATCTGGCGGTGCTGGGCGGGCTCAAGGACAAGGATGCCCTGAAGCAGTATGAGGTGGTCCATTTCCAGCCTTTCGACCCGGTGCACAAGCGCACCGAGGCCACGGTCAAAGGCAAGGACGGCAAGACGTTCAAGGTGACCAAAGGGGCGCCGCAGGTGGTCATGGCCTTGTCCGGCAATGCCGGAAAGGTGAAGGCCGAGGTCGACAAGGCGGTCAACGAGTTCGCGGCACGCGGCTTCCGGGCGCTGGGTGTGGCACGGGCCGAAGGCGACGGCCCATGGCAGTTCCTGGGGGTGCTGCCGATGTTCGATCCGCCCCGGGAGGATGCCAAGTCGACCATCGCTACCGCATTGGCCATGGGCGTCAAGGTCAAGATGGTCACCGGCGATGCCCTGGCCATCGCCAAGGAGACGGCCAAGAAGCTGGACATGGGCAGCAATATCCTAAATGCCGCCAGCCTGGGCGACACGGACAAGGAGGAGAGCAAGGAAGTGGCCGGATCCATCGACAAGGCGGATGGGTTTGCACAGGTATTCCCCGAGCACAAGTTCCACATCGTGGATGTTCTGCAGAAACTCGGGCACATCGTAGGCATGACCGGGGACGGGGTGAACGACGCTCCTGCCCTCAAGAAGGCCGATTGCGGTATCGCCGTCTCGGGTGCCACCGACGCGGCACGCGCGGCAGCGGCCATCGTGCTGACAACGCCCGGGCTGTCGGTGATCATCGACGCGATCAAGGAGAGCCGCAAGATTTTCCAGCGGATGAACAGCTACGCGATCTACCGCATCGCCGAAACCCTGCGAGTGCTGTTCTTCATGACCCTGGCGATCCTGGTCTTCAATTTCTATCCCTTGACCGCGGTGATGATCGTGATGCTGGCGCTGCTCAACGACGGCGCCATCCTGTCGATCGCCTATGACAACGTCCACTACAAGAGTGCGCCCGAATCCTGGAATATGCGCATGGTGCTGGGGATTTCCTCCGTGCTCGGCTTCATCGGGGTCATCTCCGCCTTCGGCCTGTTCTATCTGGGCGAGCGGGTGTTCCATCTCGATCGCGCCCACATCCAGACCCTGATGTACTTGAAACTGTCGGTGGCTGGGCACCTGACGATTTTCCTCACCCGCACCCGTGGCCCGTTCTGGTCCATCCGTCCCGCGCGGATTCTCTGGGTGGCGGTGCTCGGCACGCAGACCGTGGCAACCCTGATCGCTGTTTATGGAATGTTCATGACTCCCCTCGGCTGGGGCTGGGCTGGGTTCGTGTGGGGGTACGCGTTGCTGTGGTTCCTCTTGAATGACCGCATCAAGCTACTCGCGTTCCGGATTTTTGATCCGGTCAAAGCCGGAACGGAACCCTCAGCCAGGACCGAGGCAAAACCGGATGTCAAGGCCGCGGTTAAAGCCAAAGCCGAGGCAGAACCGAAACCCGAAGCAAAGGCTGAGCCTAGACCCGTGACCAAAGTCGAGCCTGAGCCTGATACCGGTGCAGCCGAGTCTAAGTCGGGAACCAAAGCCAAGTCACCGTCCGATTTGACGCAGCAGATCGCCAAGCGATCCTATGAACTCTATGAGGGACGAGGGCGTGAGGATGGCAAAGCAGGTCAGGACTGGAACCAGGCGGCAGCCTGCTGGTATCCGGAAAGCCGAAACCAAAGCCGAGCCTGAACCCGCGACCCAAGCCGAGCCAGAGCCGGAACCGGAAAATGGAGCCAAGTCTCAGCCCGAAGCCAGCGCCAAGCCACCGACCGATTTGACGCCGCAACTCGTCAAGGAGTTCATCAACTCTACGAGGACTTGGGGCGCAAAGACGTTCAAGCAGTTGAAGAATTGGAGAAGGCGAAGAGTGAGCAGCGTGA
>CAVRKY010000004.1:0-390000 GCA_963722335.1 uncultured Holophagaceae bacterium
AGTTATCCAGTCAAAGCCGGTCATGATTCGAGTTCTTTCGTGGTCGGACTCCAGGGCCCGTAGCCCCATGCAGAGGGTGTCCGACACGGCCTTCATGCCCTTGAAAACGGTATTGGCAAACCAGGCTTCCCGAAGCGCCTTCCAGATGTGTTCGGCGGGGTTCGACTCCGGACTGTAGGGTGGCAGGAACAGGATCCGCATATTGGCAGGCACTTCCAGGGCTTCGGCGATGTGCCAACCCGCCTGGTCCATGACCATGAGGATGAACTCACCAGGGTGGCGATCCGCGACCAGAGCCAGGAACAGGGACATGGTTTCCGCGGTCACAAAGGGCAGGACCAGGCTGTCCATTTCCCCGTCGTGGGGGCTAACCGCGGAAAAGGCATAGGTGAAGTCGCGCAGCAAGCGTGCTCCTACGATTGGACGAATCCCTTTGGGCGCCCAACAACGTCTGGGGTCTCCCAGGAGGCCAAAGCGGCCTTCGTCCTGGAACATCAGCCTGACGGTCCGTCCCAGCCGGGCCTGACGTTCAACTTCATCCCGGACTTCGGTTATGAGTTTTTTTAAAGGCGGCCTGCGCCGCCGGGTCGGCCTTGGGATGCCGCGGCCGGGGCACGATCTTCCGCCAGCCCCAGCGCTCAAGCATGCGGTAGATGGTGGTCTTGGCCACGGAGTGCCCGACCCGGGCTTCGAAAGCGGCTTTGATCTCATTGGCATTCAGGATCCCGCCTGCTTCGCCTTCACCAAAAAGGGGTGAAGGAAAGCCGCTTCGTCCGCGACGCTCAGGTATTGGTTCCGCCGTCCCCCCTTGGCCTTCAGTTCGAAGATCGTGTCCCCCTCTTTGGCCCACCGAGAGTGGATGACATGCACCGTGGCCGTAGACCACGCCAACAGGCGGGCGATCTCGGCGGCCGTACTTCCCAGTGTGGCTCGGATCAGAACGCACTGGATCCGCTGGAACTCCGGACGTTCTTTGGCCTTCTTCAGGCGTTCGGCCAGAGCATTGATCGTTATTCGGTCGGGGGCGATGAGGGTCTTCATCCCAGCTCCTTGGGCCCTGGGATAAAGATAGGTTCTAATTTTTTGAACGCAACTTAGTATGATTCGGCATACCCCAGGTAAATCCCGGAATTCAAACCCCAGGCAGGGCGCCCTGAAACGGGCTACCCTGCACGGGTCTTGAAGGTGGGGACTAGAGGTCCTCGCCTTCCACTTCGCTCATCCCCTGCAGTTCCTCCACATGCTGCGCCATCCGGCTGTACTCGTCGTCGAAGTCGTCCAGGCCCAGCTGGTCGGTGTCGACCGCTTCGGGGTACTGGCCTTCCTCGATCTCCAGGTTGCGGTAGAGGGCCATGCCGGTGCCGGCGGGGATGAGCCGGCCCAGGATGACGTTCTCCTTGAGGCCGCGCAGGTAGTCCACGCGACCCTCCAGGGCGGCTTCGGTGAGCACCCGGGTGGTCTCCTGGAAGGAGGCGGCGGAAATGAAGGACTCGCTGGTGAGGGCGGCCTTGGTGATGCCCAGGAGCTGGGGCTCGCAGGTGGCGGGGGAACCGCTGTCCTTGAGGGCCTGCTCGTTGATCTCCTTGAACCGGTGCTTGTCCACTTTCTCGTCGACGATCAACGGGGTGTCGCCCACGTCGGTGATCTGCACCCAGCGCATCATCTGCCGGATGATCACTTCGATGTGCTTGTCGTTGATGGTCACGCCCTGGGCCCGGTAGACTTCCTGGACTTCGTTGAGCAGGAAGGCCTGGAGGGCCTTGTCGCCCTGGATCTCCAGGATGTCGTGGGGGGAGACGGCGCCCTCGGTGAGCTTCTCGCCCGCCTGGATCTCGTCGCCGTCCTGGACCTGGATGTGCTTGCCGCGGGGGATGAGGTACTCCTCATGATCCCCGTGGGGGTTCTCCACGATGACCTTCTGGTTGCCGCGCACCCGGTTGCCGTACTTGACGGTGCCGGTGACCTTGCTGATGATGGCCGGATCCTTGGGCTTGCGGCCCTCGAACAGCTCGGTGACCCGGGGCAGGCCGCCGGTGATGTCGGAGGTCTTGGCCTGCTGGCGCGGGGTCTTGGCCAGCACGTCGCCGGGCTCGATGGCCTGGCCGTCCTCCACTTCCACGTAGGCGCCGGTGGGGATGTTGTAGCGCTGCAGGACCTTGTGGTTCTCGCCCTTGATGTTGATGTGGGGGTGCAGCTTGTCGTCGGTGGGGTCGATCACCCGCTTGCGGAAACGCCCGGTGATCTGGTCCTTCTCTTCCTGGTAGCTGGCGTTCAGCTCGAACTCCTTGAAGTCGGCGAGGCCGGCCCGTTCGGAGATGAGGTAATCATTGTACGGGTCCCATTCGGCCAGGACGGTCTTGGGCTCGCACTCCTCCCCGTCCCGGACCCGGATCGTGGCGCCCGGGGCGATCTTGTAGCTCTCGCGCATCTTGCCGCTGGCGTCCACCACCAGGATGTTGCCGGACCGGCTGATGGCGATGAGCTCCCCGGCGGTGTTCTCCACGTAGCGGATGCCGTCCAGCTTGACGGTGCCGGCGATCTGGGCTTCGTGGGTGGACTTCTCGGAGGTGCGGCTGGCGGCGCCGCCCACGTGGAAGGTGCGCATGGTGAGCTGGGTGCCCGGTTCGCCGATGGACTGGGCGGCGATGACGCCCACCGCCTCGCCCAGGTCCACCAGGCGGCCGCTGGACAGGTTCAGTCCGTAGCACTTGGCGCAGACGCCCCGGCGGGCCTCGCAGGTGAGCACGGAACGGATCTTGACGCTGATGATGCCGGAGGTCTCGATGCGGAAGGCCAGCTCCTCGGTGAGCAGGGTGCCGGCCTGGACGACGATTTCCTGGGAATACGGATCCAGCACGTCCTCCAGCACCACCCGGCCCATGATCCGGTCCCGCAGGCGGGAACGGATGGTGCCGTCGCTGTTGACGATGGCCTTCACCTCGATGCCGTCCAGGGTGCCGCAGTCGTCCTCGTTGATGATCACGTCCTGGGCCACGTCCACCAGCTTGCGGGTGAGGTAGCCCGAATCGGCGGTCTTGAGGGCGGTGTCCGCCAGGCCCTTGCGGGCCCCGTGGGTGGAGGTGAAGTACTGCAGGACGCTGAGCCCCTCCTTGAAGTTGGCGGTGATGGGGGTCTCGATGATGTCGCCGGAAGGCTTGGCCATCAGGCCGCGCATGCCGGCCACCTGGCGGATCTGGGTCTTGGAGCCCCGGGCGCCCGAGTCGGCCATGATGTAGATGGAGTTCAGGAACTCGCCGGTCTCGTTGCGCTTCTCCAGCTCCTTCATCATGTCCGTGGCCACCTGTTCGGCGGTGCGGCCCCACACCTCGAGGATGCGGTTGTAGCGGGTGGCGGCGTCCAGCTTGCCTTCATGGTAGTACTCGTGCTCGATGGCGCGCACTTCCTTGTTGGCCTCCTCCAGCAGCCTGGGCTTGGAGGGAGGCACCACCAGGTCGTCGATGCCCACGCTCACCCCGGCCTTCATGGCCCACAGGAAACCCACGTCCTTCATGGCGTCCAGCAGGCGGATGGTGACTTCGGGGCCGTTGAGCTTGTAGGCCCGGTTCACCAGGGAGAGCAGGCCCTCCTTCTTGAGCAGGCCGTTGATGAACGGCAGCCCTTCGGGCATGGACCGGTTGAAGATCACCCGGCCCACGGTGGTGGTCATGAGCTCATGCTTGACCTCGTGGGCGGGGCACTCGAACACGTCCTGCTCGGACCGCTTCTTGGGATCCCTCTTGTGCCAGGCCTCGGTGTCCACCACCGGGCCGGTGAAGCGCAGCTGGATGATGGCGTGGGTGTCCACCACCTTGGCGATATGGGCGGCGATGACCTCGTCCACGGAACCGAACACCATGCCCTCGCCCTTGCGCCCGGAGCGCTTCTTGGTGAGGTAGTAGCCGCCCAGCACGATGTCCTGGCTGGGCACCACGTTGGGACGGCCGTTGGCGGGGTTCAGGATGTTCTGGGTGGACATCATGAGCACCTTGGCCTCGATCTGGGCCATGGGCGAGAGGGGCACGTGCACGGCCATCTGGTCGCCGTCGAAGTCGGCGTTGAAGGCGGTGCAGACCAGGGGATGCAGGCGGATGGCCTTGCCTTCCACCAGCACCGGCTGGAACGCCTGGATGCCCAGGCGGTGCAGGGTCGGGGCGCGGTTGAGCAGCACCGGGTGGTTCTGGATCACCTCGTCCAGCACGTCCCACACTTCCGGCACGCCCTGCTCCACCATCTCCTTGGCCTGGCGGATGGTGGCGGCGTGGCCCTTGTGCTCGAGCCGGTTGAAGATGAAGGGCTTGAACAGCTCCAGGGCCATCTTCTTGGGCAGCCCGCACTGGTGCAGCTTGAGGTCCGGGCCCACCACGATGACCGAGCGGCCGGAGTAGTCCACCCGCTTGCCCAGCAGGTTCTGGCGGAACCGGCCCTGCTTGCCCTTGAGGGCGTCGCTCAGGGACTTGAGGGGGCGGTTGGACACGCCCCGCAGCAGGCGCCCGCGCTTGCCGTTCTCGAACAGGGCGTCCACCGCCTCCTGGAGCATGCGCTTCTCGTTGCGCACGATCACCTCGGGGGCGCGCAGCTCCAGCAGCTTCTTGAGCCGGTTGTTGCGGTTGATGACCCGGCGGTACAGGTCGTTCAGGTCGGAGGTGGCGAACCGGCCGCCGTCCAGGGGCACCAGGGGGCGCAGTTCCGGGGGCAGCACCGGCACCACGTCCAGGATCATCCACTCGGGCTTGTTGCCGCTGCGCTTGAAGGCTTCGGTCACCTTCAGGCGCTTGGCGATCTTGACCCGCTTCTGGGCCGAGGTCTCGGCCTTCATCAGGTGCCGCAGCTCGATGGCCAGGGCCTCCACGTCCACGTGCTTGAGCAGTTCCTTGATGGCCTCGGCGCCCATCTGGGCCCGGAACCGTTCCCCGTACTCCACCTTGTATTCCCGATACTTGTCCTCGGCCAGGATCTCCCGGGTCTTGAGGGGGGTGTCGCCCGGATCGGTGACCGCGTAGGCCTCGAAGTACAGCACCCGCTCCAGGTCCTTGAGGGGGATGTCCAGCAGGTAGCCGATGCGGCTGGGCACGCCCTTGAAGAACCACACGTGGCTGACCGGGGAAGCCAGGGCGATGTGGCCCATGCGCTCCCGGCGCACCGCCTTGCGGGTCACTTCCACGCCGCACTTGTCGCACACCACGCCCTTGAACTTCTGGCGCTTGTACTTGCCGCACAGGCATTCCCAGTCGTTCACGGGGCCGAAGATGCGGGCGCAGAACAGGCCGTCCCGCTCGGGCTTCAGGCTCCGGTAGTTGATGGTCTCCGGCTTGGTGACTTCGCCCCTGGACCAGGAGCGGATCACGTCCGGGGAGGCCAGGGTGACCCGGATGCACTCATAGGCATTGATGTTTTGCTGCTCGGGATACATGGGGACCTCTTCTCGAAGCGATGTGGTTTCAACAGGGAGTCGCGCAGGGGGCGGGCAGGCCGGCTCTCACCCCTCGATGGAGAACGCGGGCTCTTCCACGTCCTGGAGCGGTTCGAGCTCTTCCCGGGTCAGCATCGCCACATCGATGCAGAGTGCGTTCAGTTCCTTCTTCACCACGTTGAAACTCTCGGGAAGGCCGGGATCCTTGATGGTCTCCCCCTTGATGATGGCCTGGTAGATCTGGGTCCGGCCGTGCATGTCGTCGGACTTGTAGGTGAGGAGCTCCTGCAGCACGTGCGCGGCGCCGTAAGCCTCGAGGGCCCACACTTCCATCTCGCCGAAGCGCTGGCCGCCGAACTGGGCCTTGCCGCCCAGGGGCTGCTGGGTGATGAGGGAGTAGGGCCCGATGCTCCGGGCGTGGATCTTGTTGTCCACCAGGTGGTGCAGCTTGAGCATGTAGACGCAGCCGACGGTCACGTGCTGCTCGTAGGGTTCGCCGGTCATGCCGTCGTAGAGCAGGGTCTTGCCGGTGGTGTCGGGCCCCAGCCGGCCCTTCTTCTCCCAGGCCTTGTTGAGCCATTCCTTGATGTCCACCTCCCGGGCGCCGTCGAACACCGGGGTGCTGAAGTGCACCCCCAGGACCTTGCCGGCCCAGCCCAGGTGGCACTCGAGGATCTGGCCGATGTTCATGCGGGAAGGCACGCCCAGGGGGTTCAGCACGATGTCCACCGGGGCGCCGTCGGGCAGGTAGGGCATGTCCTCGATGGGCAGGATCCGGCTGACCACGCCCTTGTTGCCGTGCCGGCCGGCCATCTTGTCGCCCACCTGCAGCTTGCGCTTGACCGCCACGTAGACCTTGACGGTCTTCAGCACGCCGGGCATGAGCTCGTCGCCCTTGACCAGGCGGTCGATGCGCTCGTTGAGGATGTCCCGCAGGACCCGCAGCTGGCTCTCGGTCTTGTCCAGGATGTCCAGCACCTGGGCTTCCAGCCGTTCCTTGCCGGCGCTCACGGTCACCTGCCGGAACCGGTGGTAGGGCACCGCCTCCAGCATGTTCTGGGTGAGCTTCTTGCCCTTGGGCAGCAGTTCCTTGCCCTTGTCGTCGGTGAGGGGCTCGGCCAGCTCCTTGTTCTTGAGCAGGGCCACGATCTTCTTCTTGGACTCGGCCCGGATGATCCGCTCCTCGTCCTCCAGGTCCTTCTCCCACTTGGCGATCTGGTCCCGCTCGATCTGCTGGGTGCGCAGGTCCTTCTCCTGGCCCTTGCGGGTGAACACCTTCACGTCCACCACCGTGCCCTCGATGCCGGGGCCCACGGTGAGGCTGGCGTCCTTCACGTCAGAGGCCTTCTCGCCGAAGATGGCGCGCAGGAGCTTCTCCTCGGGGCTGAGGATGGTCTCGCCCTTGGGCGTGACCTTGCCCACCAGGATGTCGCCGTGGCGCACGGTGGCGCCGATGCGGATGATCCCGGACTCGTCCAGGTTCTTGAGCATCTCCTCGCGGATCTGGGGGATGTCCCGGGTGATCTCCTCGGGCCCGAGCTTGGTGTCCCGGGCGTGGACTTCGAACTCCTCGATGTGGATGGTGGTGAACAGGTCCTCCTTGACCACCCGCTCGCTGATGAGGATGGCGTCCTCGAAGTTGTAGCCGCGCCAGGGCATGTAGGCGACGGTCAGGTTGCGGCCCAGGGCCAGTTCGCCGTGGTCGCAGCAGGGCCCGTCGGCGAGGATCTGGCCGGCGGCCACGTACTCGCCCTTCTTCACCAGGGGCACCTGGTTGAGGCAGGTGTTCTGGTTGGACCGGGCGTACTTGATCAGCGTGTAGATGTCCACGCCGCTCTCCAGGCCCTCGCTCTCCGCCACGTCCTCCACCCGCACCACGATGCGGTTGGCGTCCACGGTCTCGACGATGCCCGAGCGCCGGCACAGCACGCAGGCGCCCGAGTCGCGGGCGGCGTAGTACTCCATGCCGGTGCCCACGACCGGGGCCTCGGTGCGGATCAGGGGCACCGCCTGGCGCTGCATGTTGGCGCCCATGAGGGCCCGGTTGGCGTCGTCGTTCTCCAGGAACGGGATCAGGCTGGCGGCCACGGACACCAGCTGCTTGGGGCTGACGTCCATGAGGGTGACCTTCTCCCGCTCCACGGTCTTGGTCTCGTCGGCCACCCGGGCGGTGACGTACTCGTCCAGGATGAAGCCGTGCTCGTCCACCGGCACGTTGGCCTGGGCGATGACGTGCTCGTCCTCTTCCCAGGCGGACAGGTACCAGGCGTGCATGTCATACTTCGCCGGGCGCTTGCCGGCCTTTTCCAGCTGCTGGTTCTCCGCCTCCAGCTCGTCCAGGCGCACCACCTGCATGTAGCCGAACTTGGAATCGCCCACGCTGGTGACCTTGGCGAAGTTGATGATGCGGCCGTTCTCCACCTTCAGGTACGGGCTCTCGATGAACCCGAACTCGTTGATGCGGGCGTAGCAGGACAGGGAGGAGATCAGCCCGATGTTCGGACCTTCCGGGGTCTCGATGGGGCAGATGCGGCCGTAGTGGGAGGTGTGCACGTCGCGCACCTCGAACCCGGCCCGGTCCCGGCTCAGGCCGCCGGGCCCCAGGGCCGACAGGCGGCGCTTGTGGGTGATCTCCGACAGCGGGTTGTTCTGGTCCATGAACTGGGACAGCTGGCTGGACCCGAAGAACTCCTTCATGGCGGCGATCACCGGCTTGGAGTTGATGAGGTCGTGGGGCTGCAGGGGGCTGTTGGGGTCCTGGGCCATGGAGAACTTCTCCTTGATGGCCCGCTGCACCCGCACCAGGCCCACCCGGAAGCAGTTCTCCAGCAGCTCGCCGACGCTGCGCACCCGGCGGTTGCCCAGGTGGTCGATGTCGTCCTTGCGCACCGGCGCCACCTCGTCCACCCGCTCGGACCGGGTGGTGTCGTACTTCTTGAGGCGCAGCAGGTAGTGCACGGTGGCGACGAAGTCCTCGACGCTCAGGGTGCGGGCCTCCAGGTCGGTGTTCAGGCCCAGCTTGGCGTTCATCTTGTGCCGGCCCACCTTGGACAGGTCTGTACTTCTGGGGGTCGAAGAACATGGCGTGGAGCAGCTTCTTGCTGCTCTCCAGGGTGGCGGGCTCCCCGGGGCGGATCTTCTTGAACAGCTCCTTGGCCGCCTCCTCGCAATCCTCGGTGTGGTCCTTGGAGAGGGTTTCGCTGAACACCTTGCCGGTGGCGTCGTTGTCCGGGAAGCAGACGGAGAACTCCCCCACGTTGTTGGCCAGGAACATCTCCAGGTGGGTCTGGACGAAGGCGTCGTTGGCCTCCAGCAGCACCTCGCCGGTGTTCATGTTGACCACGTCCTCCAGCAGGACCGCGCCGTCGAGCATGTTGCGCTCCACCGGCACCGCCTTGACGCCGGCCTTCACCAGGTTCTCCAGCAGGCGGCGGCTGATGACCTTGCCCTTGGGCACCAGCACGTCCTTGCTCTTGGGGTCCTTGACGTCATCCAGGGCCTTCTGGCCCACCAGGAGATCGCTGGGCACCATGGCCACGTCGGTGCCCTTGAGCAGGAACTTCTCGGCGGAGTAGAAGTGGCTCAGGAGGGACTGGTTGTCCGCGAGCCGCGGGTCGAACAGCCCCAGGGCGCGCAGGAAGGTGGAGCCAAGGAACTTGCGCTTGCGGTCGATGCGGGCATAGAGGAGGCCCTTGGTGTCCAGCTCGAACTCGATCCAGCTGCCCCGGTACGGGATCACCTGGGCGCTGTACAGGGCCTTGTCGTTGCTGATGGCGAAGAACACCCCGGGGCTGCGGTGCAGCTGGGAGACGATGACCCGCTCGGTGCCGTTGATGACGAAGGTGCCCCGGTCGGTCATGGTGGGCAGGTCGCCGAAGTAGACCTCCGATTCCTGGGACTGCTTGTAGCGCCGGTTGCCCTTGTCGTCCTTGTCGAACTGGTTGAGCCGCACCCGGATCTTCAGGGGCGAGGCCATGGTGGCGCCGCGCTCCACGCACTCTTCCATGCGCATCTTCTGGTGCAGGCCCACCGGCTCGTTGCACACGTCGCAGATCTTGGCCTGGTTCTTGTTGCGGGTGCCGCACTTGGGGCAGTCCACCGTGGGGTCCTTGGGGTGGTCCGTGACGATGTGGTGCCCGCAGTTCTTGCAGGTGGTCCGGAGGTGTTCGAGGCCTTCGTTCTTGCCGCACTTGCAGGCCCAGTGGCCGACCGTGTAGTCCACGAATTCCACTTCCAGGGAGGCGTCGCCGCCGTCGGCGTTCTTGCCGTTGTGCACCGGGAACATGGACTCGAACACCGCCTTGAGCCCCCTGGGCTCGCGCTCGGTGTGGAGCAGGTTCATCTGCAGGAATTCGTCGTAGCTGCGCTTCTGGATGTCGATCAGGTTGGGGATGGGCACCAGGGAGCGGATCTTGGAGAACTGGATCCGCTGGCGGTAGATGTTCTGCTGAACACTCATGGTTCACTCCGGAGAACGCCCGCAGAGGCCCTGGGAAGGCCAAGGGGAAAGCATGGGTAAGGTCGTGCTGGAACTGCGGTGAAAAGCCCGGACATGCCTACGGCCGGCTTTCCGCCATCCCTGGTGGAAGCCGACCCGCTGGTTCGCGCTGTGCTGGCACACGGAAAATGATGCAACCGGGGCCCTTCGTAGTGACTGAGAACTGGATTCCCGAGGTGTTGGCCCGGGGGCAAGGAATAAGCATACCACTTTTCGTCAAATCACAAAGCGCAAGGTGTGCAAGACACCTCGCGCTTTGTATTCGACGCCATAGGTCGTTTTTTACTTGATGGCGACCTTGGCGCCGGCAGCTTCGAGCTTCTCCTTGATCTTGGCGGCTTCGTCCTTGCTCACGCCTTCCTTGACGAGCTTGGGGGCGCCGTCGACCAGGTCCTTGGCCTCCTTGAGGCCCAGGCCCTGGACGATCTCGCGGACCGCCTTGATGACATTCAACTTGGCGGCGCCGGCTTCCAGGAGTTCCACATTGAACTCGGTCTGCTCTTCGACGGCGGCCGCGGGAGCGGCCGCGCCGCCGGCGGGTGACGCCATGGCGGCGGCGGAAACGCCGAAGCGCTCCTCGAGGGCCTTGACCAGGTTGGCCAGCTCGAGGACGGTCATGGATTCGATTTCCTGGATCAACGTATCAGCGGTGAGAGCCATCTAAGTTCTCCTCTCGGTTCATTCGTTCGAGGCAAAGTCGAGTACCGGGTTGGGTTCGGGGTTCGGGACGGCGGGCTAGGCGGCGCCTTCCTTCTGCTTGCGGATGGCCTCCAGGGCCACCGCCAGGCCGGAGATCGGGTACTGCATGAGGAAGAGCAGCTTGCCGATGAGGACTTCCCGGGAGGGCAGCTCGGCGATGATCTTGAATTCGCCGGGGGTGACCGCCTTCCCGTCCAGGATCGCGCCCTTGAGGTTGGCGCCCGGGTTGTCCTTGAGGAAGATGTTGACGGCCTTGGCCAGGGCGACGACGTCCGTCTCGGTGGTGGCGACGGCGGTGGCGCCCTTGAAATGACCCGCCAGCCCCTCGAAAGCCGTTTCCTTCACGGCCAGGCGCAGCAGGGTGTTCTTGGCCACCCGGTACTGCCCCTTGCCTTCCCGGACCGACTTGCGGAAAGCCGTGTCCTTGTCCACGGTAAGGCCCTTGAACCCAAGGACCACCGCGGACTTGGCCGTGGTGAAGGTACCCTTGAGCTGGGCCACTTCGGTGCGCTTTTGTTCGCGTTCCATGGTCCGCCTCTACTTTTCCAAAACCGTGCTGGACACGGTGACGCTGGGGCCCATGGTCGAGGCCACGTGGATGGCCTGGACGTACTTGCCTTTTGCCGCGGGAGGCTTGGCCTTCTGCACGGCGTCGATGAGCGCCTTGGCGTTCTCGGTGAGCTTTTCCACGCCGAAGGAGATCTTGCCCACGCCGGCGTGGATGATGCCGGTCTTGTCGACCCGGTACTCCACCTTCCCGGCCTTGATTTCCCTGATGGCCTTGGTGATGTCGAAAGTCACGGTGCCGGTCTTGGGGTTGGGCATCAGGCCGCGGGGGCCCAGGATCTTGCCCAGGCGTCCCACGCCCTTCATCATGTCCGGGGTCGCGACCAGGGCGTCGAACTCGATGAATCCGCCGGAAATGCGTTCCACCAGATCGTCCCCGCCCACGATGTCGGCACCGGCTGTTTCCGCTTCCTTGATCTTCTCGCCCGCGGCGATGACCGCCACCCGCATGGTCTTGCCCGTTCCGTGGGGCAGGACGATGGTGCCGCGGACCATCTGGTCCGCGTGCCGGGGGTCGACGCCGAGCCTCATGTGCAGCTCCACCGTTTCGTCGAACTTGGCGAAGGCCGAGTCCTTGACCACGGTGATAGCTTCCGTGAGCTCATAAGGGCGCTTCTCGATCTTGGAGGCGGCAGCCTGGTACTTCTTGCCAGGTTTTGCCATACAAACTCCTTCTCCTCAGATCTCCCGCGATGACGGTCGCGGTTGCCGGGATTCCCGCGCGCCGCGGGCCTCCTGTGACGAACACCTGCTTGGCGGAGACTAGTCCACCACTTCCACGCCCATGGACCGGGCGGACCCGGCGATCGAGCGCACGGCGGCTTCCAGGCTGCCGGCGTTGAGGTCGGGCATCTTGACCTTGGCGATCTCGGCCAGCTGGGCCTTGGTGATCTTGCCCACCTTGGTCTTGTTGGGGATCGCGCTGCCCTTCTCCAGGCCCAGCTTCTTCTTGATCAGGACCGCCGCGGGCGGGGTCTTGAGGATGAAGCTGAAGCTGCGGTCGGCGTAGACGGTGATCACCACCGGGAGGGTGGTGCCCTTCTCCACGGCCGACACGGACTTGGCGTTGAACTGCTTGACGAACTCCATGATGTTCACGCCGTGCTGGCCCAGGGCGGGGCCCACCGGCGGAGCCGGGGTGGCTTCCCCGGCGGGGAGCTGCAGCTTGATGTAACCAGTGACTTTCTTGGCCATTTCTTTCCTCTCCCGCAACGGATTCCGGCATTCGCCGGCCACTGTTGCCTTGTAGGGTGGAACCGCTCAGCCGCCCCGGCCGGGGTCAGCGCTTTTCCACCTGGATGAAATCGAGTTCCACGGGGGTACTGCGACCGAACACCGTCACCATCACTTTGATGGTGGAGCGTTCTTCGTGGATCTCTTCCACGTCCCCTTCGAAATTGGCGAACGGGCCATCTATGATACGGACCTTTTCGCCTTTTTCAAAGTGATACTTGGGCTTGGGCTTCTCCTGGGTCTCCTCGGTGTGGTTCATGATCTGGCGGACCTCATCCTCGGTCAGGGGCGTGGGCCGCTTCTTGTTCGCCCCCACGAAGCTGGTGACCTTGGGGGTGTTGCGCACCAGGTGCCAGTCGGCGTCCTCCATCTCGAAGTTGGCGCCCTTCTTGGTCACGGCGATCTGGACCAGGAGGTAGCCCGGGAAGGACTTGCGCTTCTTCAGCACCCGCTCCTTGCGCCCGGACTTGGCATCGACCTTCATCTCCTCGTAGGTCTCCTCGGGGATCTGCAGGTCGCCGAAGTGTTCCTCCCGTTCTTCCATCTTGATGCGCTGGCGCAGGCTCTCCATCACCTTGGCCTCGTAGCCGGAATAGGTGTGGATGATGAACCACGCCAGCCTGCGCTCAGGGGCGGCCGGCGCCGGCAGCCCCTCACCGGCGAGCATGCTCAAGGGATCAGCGGTCATGGCGTCCTCTTGGCTAGTGGTGAGGGAGGATGAGCTGCATCGCCCAGGTGATGACCCAGTCGGAGCTCCACAGGAACACGCCCACGAAGACGGAGACGGCCGTGACCGCGTAGGTCGACTTCAGCACGCTGTCCTTGGTGGGCCAGTCCACACGGTTGAGCTCAAGCATGAGCTCCCGCACTTGCTTTTTAATGATTGATATCAAAGGAGTCCCCCACCGCGGGTTGGTATCCAATAATGTGGCCCCAGTTCAGAGGACTGGGGCCGGACCAAGAATGGCAGGGGAGACAGGTTTCGAACCCGCGACCTGCGGATTTGGAGTCCGCTGCTCTACCAGCTGAGCTACTCCCCTATTCAAATGACGTCCTTTCCCAGCCCCGCCAGCCTGGGCGGGGCTGGGAAAATTCTATCACTTGCCCTCGCGGTGGACACGGTGCCCCCCGCAATGACGGCAATGCTTCTTGAACTCAAGCTTGCCTGAGTTGGTCCGTTTGTTCTTGGTGGTGGTGTAGTTCTTGCGCTTGCACTCGGTGCAGACAAGGATAACCATATCAGCCATTGCAGGAATCCTTTAGGCGATGACCTCGTCCACGCGGCCGGAGCCGACGGTGCGCCCGCCTTCCCGGATGGCGAACTTGAGGCCCTTTTCCATGGCGATGGGCTGGATCAGCTCGACGGTCAGGGTGACGTTGTCACCGGGCATGACCATCTCGCGGCCGGCTTCCAGCTCAATGGACCCGGTGACGTCGGTGGTACGGAAGTAGAACTGCGGGCGGTACTTGTTGAAGAACGGGGTGTGCCGGCCGCCTTCGTCCTTGCTCAGGACGTAAACGGCGGCGGTGAACTTGGTGTGGGGGGTGATGCTGCCGGGCTTGGCCAGCACCATGCCGCGCTCCACGTCCTTGCGGTCCACGCCGCGGAGCAGGATGCCCGCGTTGTCGCCCGCCTGGCCCTGGTCCAGGGATTTCTTGAACATTTCCACACCGGTGACCACCCGCTTGACGGTCGGGCGCAGGCCGATGATCTCCACTTCTTCGCCCACCCTGACGACACCGGCCTCGATGCGGCCGGTCACCACGGTGCCGCGCCCGGTGATGGTGAACACGTCTTCCACCGGCATGATGAAGGGCTTGTCGACGGGCCGGGCCGGATTCGGGATGTAGCTGTCCACCGCATCCATCAGCTCATAGATGCACTTCACGTCGGGGGAGTTGGGGTTGGTGCAGTTCTCCATGGCCAGCTTGGCCGAGCCGCGGATGATGGGGATCTCGTCGCCGGGGAAGCCGTAGAAAGTGAGCAGTTCCCGCAACTCCATCTCCACCAGGTCGCTCAGTTCCGGGTCGGCGATGTCGATCTTGTTCATGAACACGACGATGTACGGCACGCCCACCTGGCGGGCCAGCAGGATGTGCTCGCGGGTCTGGGGCATGGGCCCGTCGGTGGCAGCCACCACCAGGATGGCTCCGTCCATCTGGGCGGCGCCGGTGATCATGTTCTTGATGTAGTCGGCGTGGCCGGGGCAGTCCACATGGGCGTAATGCCGATTCTTGGTCTGGTACTCCACGTGGGCGGTGTTGATCGTGATCCCGCGGGCCTTTTCCTCAGGGGCCGAGTCGATCTGCTCATAGGACTTCGCCTGCCCGCCCTGGGTGACGGAGAGCAGGGTGGCGATGGCCGCCGTCAATGTGGTCTTGCCATGGTCTATGTGGCCGATGGTGCCAATATTTACGTGGGGCTTGGAGCGATCGAATTTCTCTTTGGCCACAGGTGCCTCCTGGAGGTGGGTGGGGAGATGTTTATAGCACGAGGAAGCTTCAGACAAAAAGTGGAGCCCACAGGCGGGATTGAACCGTCGACCTCGTCCTTACCAAGGACGCGCTCTGCCACTGAGCTATGTGGGCCTGTACTTTTGGAGCGGGAAACGGGGTTCGAACCCGCGACATTCAGCTTGGAAGGCTGACGCTCTACCAACTGAGCTATTCCCGCATTCAACCAGTCTTCCGCAAAAGAACTGGTGCCGAGAGAAGGATTCGAACCTCCGTAGGGCGGTGCCCGGCAGATTTACAGTCTGCTGCCATTAACCACTCGGCCATCTCGGCGTTGTCAATCGCCCCATAGGGGCCCCCGGACAGGAGCCTTGGGAGGCAAAGCTTTCCTGAGAGGGAATGTTAAGGCTAGCACGGGCATTGGGACGGCACAACAGAAAAGATCGCGAGCCAAACTCAGGCATGGGCGGTCCGCCTCCGGGCCAGGACCCGGAACAGCATGACGGCGGCTGCGCTTGAGACATTCAAGCTTTCGATGCCGCCGGGCATTTCGATCTGGAGCAACCCATCACAGTGCTGACGGATCTTCTGGTGCAGCCCTTCCCCTTCGGAGCCCAGCACCAGTACGGTGGCGCGGTCGAAAGGTTCATCCAGGTAGTTCCGGCTGGGCTCGCCCCCCGCCAGCCCGTAGACCCAGGCCCCGGCCTGCTGCAACTGTTCCAGGGCCCGGGCCAGGTTCACGACCCGCACCAGGGGGATCCGCCCGGCGGTTCCGGCGCTGGCCCGGATGACCGTTTCGTTCACCTGGGCCGAGCGCCGCTCGGGAAAGACCACGCCGTCCACCCCGGCGCCGGCGGCGGAGCGCAGGATGGCGCCGAAATTGTGGGGGTCGCTGACGCCGTCCAGGGCCAGCACCAGGGCTTTGGGCCCCCGTTCCCGGACCCGGTCCAGGAGCGCCTCCAGGGGCGCCAGGGCGACGGCCTCCCCTTCCCCCAGGACGCCCTGGTGGCGCTGCCCCTGGCTGCGCCGGTCCAGGCTCTCCAGGGGCTCCCGGTGCACCACGGCCCCACGCTCCCTGGCCGCCTGGCGCAGCTTGGCGCATCGCTCCCAGGCGCCGGGAGCGATGCGCAGGATCTGCAGTTCGCCCCGCTCCAGGGCTTCTTCGCAAGCGTGCGGCCCCAGGTATTTCACTAGAACAACCTCTTGTACCCCACGGACCACAGGTGGCCCATGCCTTCCACCCGGGTCCGGGCGGGGGTGGTGGATACCCGGACGCGGTCCAGTTCCCTTCCAGGCCGGGGCTGTCCACCGCCTGGGACTGGCGGTACTGGTAGCCCACGTTCAGCTCCCCGCCCAGGCACTTGTAGCCGAAGCCGGCGGACAGGCCCGAGGTCTTGGCGCCGCCCACCAGCGGGTCCACGGCGGTGTAGTCCCGCAGGGCCGGATCCAGGGACGCGCCGATGCGCACCACCCAGGCCTTGGCCACGTTCAGCTCGCCCATGAGGCTCATGCCCCAGCCGCTGCGGAAGGCCGTGCTCTCGCCGGAGCCGCTGACGGGGCTGCCGCCCGGCGCGGTGGAGGAAGGGTAGCCCGGAAGCTGGGTGCTGGAGCCGAAGACATAGCGCACGTCCAGTTCCCAGGTGAACACCTGGTTCACCCGCTGGCGCACGCCCAGCACGGCCTTGGCCGGGAGGGTGATGGCGCCGCCGCCGGGCTGGAGCTGGCTGGCGGACTGGACGGCGGGGCCCAGGCGGGACAGGCCGGCGGGAGGCGGCTGGGTCCCGGTGGGCGAGTAGTAGCTGGTGGGGGCGGAGCCGTAGGAGACGCTCAGGGGCATGGTGCCCTCGAGGGCGCCCACGTAGGTTCCGGCGAAGGTCCAGCGGGAATTGACCGCCCACCGGACGCCCAGGGAATAGGAAGGGACGGTCCGGGTGCCGCCCTGGTGCAGGTCGGTCTCCATGAGGCCCAGGGGTGTGGCGGGGGTGCCCGGCTGGAGGATCACCGTGCGCACCATGTTGTCCCAGGAATACCGGATCCGGGTGCCGCCCAGGCTGGCGCCGAAGGCCCAGTTGGGGGAGGCGGCCCAGCCCAGCTGGACCTCGACCCGCCGGGTCGTGAGGTCCAGGGCCTGGCCCTGGAACCGGCCGGCATAATCCAGGGGCATCTGGGCGTGGCGCAGGAACGGCTGGTCGAGCTTCATGCCCATGACCAGGGACGGGCTGAGCCGCCAGGCGAACCCCAGGCTGGGCAGGAAGCGGTTCCGGTCGGTGCTGTACAGGGTCTGGGTATTGGACTGGAGGGTGGCCTCGGAGGACTGCATCTCCTCGCCGGCCGCCAGATAGAGGCCGCCCCGGTCCCGGAGGGTGGCCAGCAGGGCCGGGTTCAGGGCGGTGGCCTCCAGGTCGGCGCCATAGGCCACCCCCGCCCCGCTGCGGGCGATGCCCACGGGATCCGAGGCCGGCAGCGCCCAGGACTGGGCCGCCAGGCGGGGGGCCCCCAGCCCGGCCAGGAGCCCCAGCACGCCCATCCCCATCCTTTTCGCCATTCGCACCATTCCCTGGACCTCCACAGACACCGCCGGGCCCTTCCGGATGACCGGGCCATCCCGCATATCCTGGACAAAGATTTAGGATGGCCGGAAGCCGCCCCCAGTCCAAGGGACTATATTGCACTTTCCCGCCGGTCCAGGAGGCTGCGGGCGTGGGCCAGGGCCTCGGGGCGGTCCGGATGGCCGGAGAGCAGCCGCGCCAGCTCGGTGACCCGGCCCTCGCCCTGGAGCCAGGCCAGGCCGCTGCGGGTGCGCCCGTCCTGGACCTCCTTGCGCAGCAGCCCGTGGTGGTCGGCCCGGGCCGCCACCTGGGCCAGGTGGGTCACCGCCAGCACCTGGTGGCGCCGGCCCAGCTCGCCCACCGCGGCCCCCACGGCGATGGCCGTCTCGCCGCCGATGCCCGCGTCCACTTCGTCCAGCACCAGCACCATGGGGTCGCCCCCGTCGCCGCCCAGGGCCATGCCGGCGCCCTGCAGGGCCAGCATGATCCGGCTTAGCTCCCCGCCGGAGGCGATCTTGGCCAGGGGCCGGAAACCCTCCCCCACGTTGGGTTCGATCCAGATGGCCAGGGATGAGAACCCCGGGGAGGCGAGCCGGACCGGGCGCCCGGACTGCTCCACCGGGCTGGAGGCGTCCTCCGCCAGGCCCAGGCGGACCTGCAGGCGGGACCCGGCCATGCCCAGCTTCTTCAGCCGCTGGTGCGCCTCCTTCTCCAGCCGGGGCACCATCTGCAGGCGCCGCTGGTGCAGGGCCTCGGCCCCGGTCCGGTAGGCCGCGCAGGCCCGGGCCAGGGCGGCGCCCAGGTCCTGCAGGCTGGAGTTGCCGGACTGGAGTTCCGCCTGCTCCGCCTTGAGGTCCGCCAGGCGCCGGGGCAGTTCGTCCGGTTCGCACCGGTGGCGGCGGGCCAGCCGTTCGAACAAGGCCAGGCGGGCCTCCACCTTCTCCAGGCGCTCCAGCCCTTCCCGGGACCAGCGCACCGCCTGGTCCCGGGCCTGGGCCAGGAGATCTTCCAGTTCCAGGACCACGGAGCGCAGGCGGTCCACGTCCCCCTGGGCCGCGGGGAGGATCACGGCGGCCCGGGCCAGGGCCCGGCGCCCGGCCTCGGCGCCCCGCCCGGCCTGGTCCAGCGCCTCGGCGCTCTCCCGGTAGGCCTGTTCCAGGTGCACCGCGTGCCGCAGCGGCTCCCGCTCCTCCCGCAGCTGAGCCCATTCCCCGGGACGGGGGGCCAGCCGGTCCAGGTCTCCCACCTGCTCCTCCAGCCACTCCAGGCGCTCCCCGCGCTGGGCTTCGCTGCGCTTGCGGGCGGACAGCCGGGCCTGGGCCTCCCGCACCTCCGCCACCTCCCGGGCCAGGTCCGGGCGGATGCCCAGCACCTCGTCCACCAGGGCCAGGTGCCGTTCCTCGGCCATCAGGGACTGGTGGTCGTGCTGGCTGGTCAGGCGCATCCAGATGCGCCCCGCCTCCCGCAGGTCGGCCAGGCTGCAGGCGCCGCCGTTGAGCCAGGCCCGGCTGCGCCCGCCGGCGGCGATCTCCCGGCGCAGCACCACCGGCTGCTCCTCGGGCAGGCCCCGCTCGGCCAGGAACGCCCTCCAGGCCTCGAAGCCGCCTTCCGCCACCGATTCCACCACGGCCCGTTCGGCGCCCTGGCGCACCAGGTCCCCGTCCCCCCGGGCTCCCACCAGGAGGGACAGGGCATCCACCAGGAGCGACTTGCCGGCGCCGGTCTCACCGGTGAGGACGGTGAATCCCGGCTTCAGTTCGACCGCCAGGTCCTCAACCAGGGCGAGGTTCTGGATGCGCAGGGACGTGAGCATGGCTCCAGGGTACCCCATCGTGCATTGACAACCGGAAGGATTGCACCGACCATGGGGGCTCTGAGTTCTTTGTCAGTTCCATAGTGAGCTATCCAGAAAGGTGGAGGGACGGGCCCTGTGAAACCTTGGCAACCTGCCTTGAGCAAGGTGCCAATTCCTGCCGGCGGCAACGCCGGATAGATGCCGAACTGATGTGAATCTCGACAAGGACAACAGCAGCAAGGGGGCCCGATCCACGATCGGGTCCCCTTTGTCTATCGCAAGCTCGCGGAACGGAAGACTCCCTCGACGCTCCCGGAGGCCCCGCAAGGGGAGACAAGGGCGCACCCAACCATCCCCCCACCGGAATCGGGGGGTTTGCCACGGAGCCTTGCATGACCCAGACCTACCGCTTCGAGACCACCGCCCTGCACGGGGGGCACAGCCCCGACCGGGACACGCGGTCCCGGGCCGTGCCCATCTACCAGACCACCAGCTACGTGTTCGATTCCACCGAGCACGGCGCCCGCCTGTTCAACCTGGAAGAACCGGGCAACATCTACACCCGCATCGGCAACCCCACCGTGGCGGTCCTGGAGGAACGGGTGGCGGCGCTGGAGGGCGGGGTGGGGGCGGTGGCCACGGCCTCCGGGCAGGCGGCCATCGCCCTGGCCCTGCTCACCCTCCTGCGGTCGGGCGAACGGCTGGTGGCGGGCACCAACCTCTACGGGGGCACCCACACCCTGTTCAGCCAGAGCTTCCGCCGCCTGGGCATCTTCGCGGACTTCGCCGACAGCGGCGACCCGGAGGCGTTCCGCCGGGCGCTGCGACCCGAGACCCGGGCCATCTACGTGGAGGCCCTGGGCAACCCCAAGCTGGACGTGCCCGACTTCGAGGCCCTGGCGGCGGTCGCCCGGGAGGCGGGCGTGCCCCTGATCGTGGACAACACCCTGGCCTCCCCCTGGCTGTGCCAGCCCCTGGCCCACGGCGCGGACCTGGTGGTGCACAGCGCCACCAAGTTCCTGGGCGGGCACGGCACCACCCTGGGCGGGGTGGTGGTGGACGGCGGGCGGTTCGACTGGCGCAACGGCAACTTCCCCGAATTCACCAACCCCAACCCGTCCTACCACGGGGCCGTGCTCACGGACGTGGCCGGGGCCGGGGCCTTCGCCGCCAAGGCGCGGCTGGAGGGGCTGCGGGACTTCGGCCCGGCCCAGTCGCCGTTCAACGCCTTCCTCCTGCTCCTGGGCATCGAGACCCTGCCCCTGCGCATGGAGCGCCACGGGCAGAACGCCCTGGCAGTGGCCCGGTGGCTGGAGTCCCACCCCAAGGTGGCGTGGGTGAGCTATCCCGGGCTCCCGAGCCACCCCAGCCACGGCTTGGCCCGACGCTACTTCCGGGAAGGCGCGGGCTTCGGCGGCATCCTCACCTTCGGGGCCAAGGCCGGCCTGGAGGGCGGGCGCCAGGTCATCGACCGGGTGGAGCTGTTCTCGCGCCTGGCCAACGTGGGCGACGCCAAGAGCCTGATCATCCACCCCGCCAGCACCACCCACCAGCAGCTGGACCGGGAGGCCCGGATCGCCTGCGGGGTCACCGACGACCTCATCCGCCTGTCCGTGGGCCTGGAGCATCCGGCCGACCTGATCGCCGACCTGGACCAGGCCTTGCGGTGACCTCCCGCCTCCCGCACCCTGGATGCGGGCAGGCATTTGCGAAAGGAAACGAGCCCTCATGACCATCGCCTTCGCCGACGCGCTGAACTCGGGACAGTGCTTCCTGTTCGACGGGTCCACCCCGACCGTGCTGTACGAGCGGGGCGTCTACATCAACCGCTCCTTCGACGAGGCTAACCTGGCCTCGCCGGACCTGGTGCGGTCCATCCACCAGGAATTCCGGGCCGCCGGCGCCCAGGTGCTCACCACCAACACCTGGGCCGCCAACCGGGTGAAGCTGCAGGGCTACGGACTGGCGGAAAGCCTCCAGGACATCAACACGAACGGCGCCCGACTGGCCCGGGAGGCCCTGGAAGAGCGGGGCTTCCGGGTGGGTGGCCGGCTGCGTCGGTCCCCTGGGGGTGCGCATCGAGCCCTGGGGACCCACCTCCTTCGAGGAGGCCCAGGGCTTCTTCGCCGAGCAGGCCCGGGCCCTGCTCGAGGGAGGGGTGGACCTGTTCGTGCTGGAGAGCTTCGCCGACCTGAACGAGACCCACCAGGCCATCCTGGCCATCCAGGAGGTCTGCCCCCTGCCGGTGGTGGCCATGATGACCCCCAACGACGAGGGCCAGACCCTCTACGGCACCGAGCCGGAGTGGTACATCCGCAAGCTGGCCGAATGGGGCGCCGCCCTGGTGGGGGTCAACGGCGGCAGCGGGCCCGCGCCCCTGCTGGACCTGCTCAAGCGGTTCAAGGCCGTCACCGCCTGCCCCCTGATCCTCCAGCCCAGCGCCGGCCTGCCCCGGATGGTGGACGGCCGGCTGCTGTACATGGCCAGTCCCGAATACCTGGGCGAGTTCGCCCGCCAGGCCTTCCAGCTGGGCGCCCGGGCGGTGGGCGGCTGCGCCGGCACCACCCCCGCCCACATCCGCGTCCATGCAGGGCGCCCTGCGCCAGGAGCGGGCCTTCGTGGAGGGCACCAGCGAACGGGTCGAAGTGGAGGCCTCCCACCCGGCGGTGCCCGACCGCCGAGCGCAGCGCCTTCAGCCGCAAGCTGGCCGAGGGCGGGTTCGTCGTCTCGGTGGAGCTGGTGCCGCCCAAGGGCACCACCGCCGACAAGCTGGTGGAGAAGGCCGCCCGCTGCCGGGACCTGGGGGTGGACGCCATCAACGTGCCCGGACGGGCCCCGGGCCATGGCCCGCATGTCGGCCCTGGCCACCGCGGTGATCATCGAGCAGCGGGTGGGCATGGAGACGGTCATGCACTTCGCCTGCCGGGACCGGAACCTGCTGGGGATCCAGAGCGACCTCCTGGGCGCGGCGGCGCTGGGGCTGCAGAACGTGCTGGCCATCACCGGCGATCCGCCCAAGCTGGGACCCTACCCCAACGCCACGGCGGTGTTCGACGTGGACGCCATCGGCCTGGTGAACATCCTGCGGCCAGCCTGAACTCGGGGGCTGGACCTGGGCGGCAACGACATCGGCATGCCCACCCGGTTCAGCATCGGGGTGGGCGCCAACCCGGTGGCCGTGGACCTGGAGCGGGAGCAGCCAGCGCTTCCGCTACAAGGTGGAGGCCGGCGCCGAGTGGGCCATGACCCAGCCCATCTTCGACCCGGACGCCCTGTTCCGGTTCCTGGACTTCGCCAGCCCCTTCGGCATCCCCATCATCGCCGGGATCTGGCCCCTCAAGAGCCTGCGCAACGCCGAATTCATGGCCAACGAGGTGCCCGGGGTGCGGGTGCCGCCGGAACTCCTGGCCCGCATGGCCCGGTGGACCTCGGCCCAGGACCAGCTGAAGGAGGGGCTCGACATCGCCCGGGAGACCATCGACCGGGTGCGCCCCGCGGTGCGGGGCCTGCAGCTGTCCGCGCCCCTGGGGCAGGTGGAGCTGCTGGAGCCGCTCCTGGACGCGGGAGGCGCAAGGTGACCGGCGCCGGCGCCGCCTCCCCCACGGGCCCGGTGCGGGTGCGGTTCCTGCCCGAGGACCTGCTGGTCCAGGCGCCCCTGGGACGCCCGCCTCCAGGACATCGCCGACGCCGCCGGGGCCGACCTGACCTTCGGCTGCCGCAGCGGGTCCTGCGGCACCTGCCGGGTCCGCATCCTGGCGGGCCTGGACCACTGTTCGCCCATGGGGCCCGAGGAGCGGGACTTCCTGCGGGGCGTTTGCGCCCCCGGGGACCACCGCCTGGCCTGCCAGGTGCGGGTGCGCGGGCGCGGTGGCGCTAGAATACCTGGGAGACCAGCCATGACCACTCTCTCCTCCCTGCTCCTGGAACGGGTGCTGCTGCTGGACGGCGGCATGGGCACCCAGATCCTGGCCCGCAGGCCCACCGTGGACGATTTCGGCGGCCCGGCCCAGGAAGGCTGCATGGAGGTGCTGAACGAGCGCCGGCCCCAGTGGATCCGGGAGATCCACGCGGCCTACCTGGACGCGGGCGCGGACGCGGTGGAGACCAACACCTTCGGCGCCAACCAGGTGGTCCTGGGGGAGTTCGGCCTGGCCGCACCGGACCGAGGAACTGAACCGGACGGCGGCGCGCCTGGCCCGGGAGGTGGCTGCCTCCTACGACCGGCGGCGCTACGTCATCGGTTCCGCGGGCCCCGGCACCAAGCTGGTGACCCTGGGGCACATCCGTTACGACGACCTGTACTGCAGCTATCTGGCCCAGATGCTCGGGCTGGTGGAAGGGGGGGTGGACGCGCTGCTCATCGAGACCTGCCAGGACCTGGGGCAGATCAAGGCCGCGGTGCGGGCCGCCCGGGAGGCCATGGCCCAGCTGGGCCAGTCCTGCCCCATCTGGGTGCAGGCCACCGTGGAGACCACCGGCACCCTCCTGCTGGGCACCGAGATCCAGGCGGTGCTCACGGCCGTGGAGATGCTGGGCATCGACGTGCTGGGCCTCAACTGCGGCACCGGGCCCGACGAGATGCACGGGGCGCTGCAGGCCCTGGCCGAAAGCTCCCCCTTCAGCCTCAGCTGCCTGCCCAACGCCGGCCTGCCGGTGAGCCGGGACGGGGAGCTGGTCTACCCCCTGGAGCCGGAACCTTTCGCCGAGAAGGTGGCCAGCCTGGCCGGCCGGTTCAGCCTGAACATCGTGGGCGGCTGCTGCGGCACCACCCCGGCGCACATCCGGGCCCTGCGCCAGCACCTGGGGGACCGGGGCGTCACCCACCGGACCCCCGCCGGGAGCGCTGCGTCTCCAGCCTGTACCAGAGCGTGCCCCTGCACCAGGAGCCCCGGCCCCTGATCGTGGGCGAGCGTACCAACGCCAACGGCTCCAAGCGTTTCCGGGACCTCCTGGCGCGCGAGGACTATCGACGGCCTGGTGGAGATCGCCCGGGACCAGCAGCGGGAAGGCGCCCACATGCTGGACGTGTGCGTGGCCTACGTGGGCCGGGACGAGACGGCGGACATGGCCGCCTTCCTGCGCAAGCTGGTGCCCCAGACCCTGCTCCCCCTCATGATCGACACCACCGAGGTGCCGGTGCTGGAGAAGGCTTTGCAGACCGCGCCCGGGAAGTGCGTGGTCAATTCCATCAATTTCGAGGACGGGGAGGGCCGCGCCCGGAAGGTGCTGGACCTGTGCCGCGCCTACGGGGCCGCCGTGGTGGGGCTGACCATCGACGAGCAGGGCATGGCCCACACGGTGGAGCGCAAGCTGGCGGTGGCCGGGCGCCTGCACGGACTGGCGGTGGGGGAGTACGGCCTGGATCCGGGGGACCTGATCATCGACCCCCTCACCTTCACCCTGGGCAGCGGCGAGGAGGGGTTCCGCCGCTCGGCCATGGCGACCCTGGAGGCCATCCGGCAGGTGAAGGAGCGCTTCCCGGGGGTGCTCACCATCCTGGGGGTCAGCAACGTGAGTTTCGGCCTGGCGCCCCAGGTCCGGCACGTGCTCAACGCCCTGATGCTCTACCACGGCGTGAAGGCCGGGCTGGACCTGGCCATCTTCAACGCCGCCAAGGTCATCCCGGTGGCCACCATCCCCGCGGACCAGCGCCAGGCGGTGGAGGACCTGATCTTCGACCGGCGGCGGGAGGGCTACGATCCCCTCCGGGCGGTCCTGGGCCTGTTCAGCGAGGGCTCCGGGCCGGGCCCGGCCCCGGAGCAGAGCCGGGACCTGCCGGTGGCCGAGCGGCTCAAGGGCGACATCCTCGGCGGGGAGAAACGGCGCATCCTCGAGGACGTGGACGAGGCCCTGCAGACCGTCCCGCCCCTGGAGATCATCAACACCATCCTGCTGGACGCCATGCGGGTGGTGGGCGAGCGGTTCGGCGCCGGGGAGATGCAACTGCCCTTCGTGCTGGAGAGCGCCGAGGCCATGAAGGCGGCGGTGCGCCGGATCGAGCCCCACCTGCCCCGGGAGGCTTCCGCCGCCAAGGGCCGGGTGGTCCTGGCCACGGTCAAGGGGGACGTGCACGACATCGGCAAGAACCTGGTGGAGATCATCCTCTCCAACAACGGCTACGAAGTGCTGAACCTGGGCATCAAGCAGCCGGTGGAAAGCATCCTGGCCGCCCTGGACACGTTCAAGGCGGACGCCATCGGGCTCTCGGGCCTGCTGGTGAAGTCCACCTCGGTGATGCGGGACGACCTGGCCTACATGGAAGAGCGGGGCCTGCGCCTGCCGGTGATCCTGGGCGGCGCCGCCCTCACCCGGGAGTACGTGGCGGAGCAGTGCCAGAGCGTCTACAGCGGCCGGGTGCTGTACGCCGAGGATGCCTTCGAGGGCCTGCGCCACATGAACGCCATCGTCGCCGGCGAGACGGCCGGGCCCGCTCCGGCCCCGCCCGCCCTGGCGCCGGAGATCACCGTGCTGCACCGGGGGGCGGCCGGGGCCGAGCTTTCACCCGCGGGCCAGAGCACCTGGGTCAGGCGCGGGCTGGACATCCCCGCCCCGCCGTTCTGGGGGGTGCGGGAGGCGGCCCCGCCCCTGGAAGCGGTCTTCGAGTACCTGGACACCTTCGTGGTGATCCGCAACCGCTGGTCCTTCACCCAGGGCCAGCTCGACGACCAGGCCTTCGAGGAGGTGCTTCGCCTGAAAGCCGAACCCCTCCTGGCCCAGTGGAAGGAGCGCATCCTGGGCGACCGGCTCCTGGAGCCCCGGGGCCGGTACGGCTATTTCCCGGTCCAGGCCCAGGGGGACGCCCTGGTGGTGTACGACCCGGCGGGCGCCCCGTACCGGGCCGGGGACCGGCCCCGGGTCCTGGCCCGCATCCTCCTCCCGCGCCAGGCCCAGGGCCGGCGCCTGTGCATCGCCGACTTCTTCGAGCCGGCGGCCGGCGGCCGATTCGACGTGCTGGGCCTGCAGGTGGTCACCCTGGGAGGCCGGGCCGCCCAGGCGGCCGGGGAGTTGTTCCGGGCCGACCGGTACGCGGACTACTTCTTCTTCCACGGCCTGGCCACGGAGCTGACCGAGGCTTTCGCCGAGCGCCTGCACGCGGCCATCCGCCGGGACCTGGGCATCCACGGCAAGGACGCCCGGGAGTTGCGCCAGCTGTTCAACCAGGGCTACCAGGGCTCCCGGTATTCCTTCGGCTACCCGGCCTGCCCGGACCTGGCCGGCAACGCCACGGTGCTGGACCTGCTGGACGGGGCCGCCATCGGGGTGGACATCACCGACCAATTCCAGATGGATCCCGAATACACCACCTCGGCCCTGGTGGCCTGGCATCCTCAAGCCCGCTATTTCGCCGTATGAACGCTTAGATGGATCACCACCGGAACGACGGACTGCAAGGAGGCAAAAGCTTTAGTTATTTTTGATTCATTAGCCAGTCGACCAGCCTTCGATGAAAGGATTCCGGATCATCCAGGTCACCTTTATGAAGCCGGGGACAAGACTCCTGGTCCCAGACCGGCACATTTCCCGATAAAGAACTCGAGTAAGCCCAATCCTCGGACCGTTTGGCCTCCGGTGCCAGGATGGGTGCCCCGCTCATATCAGCCTCCTTCAAGCCAAATGATCACCCTTCAAGATAGGCATCTGGCAATCTAATGCCATATGGGTCGAATTCTTCTAACCCAGGTGGCGCCTTTGTTCCCTCCGGAAGGACCGGTGCGGGTCATGCTGTTCGGCGAGGCGCCCGGGCCCCGGGGCGCCGACCAGAGCGGCATCCCCTTCTGGGGTGACCGGGCCGGCGTCCTGGTCTACCGGGCCCTGGAACGTGCCGGCCTGGCCCGGGTCCCGGCCGAAGCCTACCTGGAATGGGACGGGGCCCGGTTCCGGAAGGAAGGGCTGCGCCCGGTGCTGCAAGGCGCGGCCCTGAGCAATGCCTACCCCGTCTGCCCCACCCGGGACGGGGAGAGCTTCCGGGCCCCCACCGACCGGGAGCTGCGCAGCCCCGGAAACTTCGCCCGCCTGAGGGGGGAACTGGACGCGGCCGCCGGCCGCTGCCCGGGGGTGCTGCGGGTGATCGCCATGGGCCGGCGATCCCAATGGATCCTGCAGCGGGTGGACGGAGTCCCGGCCTTCCAGCTGCACAGCCTCTCCCACCCCTCGCCCCTGGGTCTGCTCCAGGCCGCCGAGGGCCGCGGCAAGGGGCTCCGGATGGCGGACCTGCAGCAGGCGTGGCAGGACCGCCTGGCGGCCCTGCTGTGAGCCGCCGGCCCTCCCTGTGGCCCCGGGAGCACGGCGCCTACGTGCAGATGGGGGTGGCCCTGGCCGCCGCCCTGGCGCTGGCACCCCGGGGCCGGGCCTTGGCCCAGGCGGTCGCCACCGCGGCCCTGTTCCTGGGCAGCGAGCCCCTGCTGGTGCTCCTGGGCCGCCGGGGGGAGGCGCCCCCCGGCACCGCCGCGGCCGCCGGGCGGCGCCTGGGCATCCTCGGGATCCTGGCGGCAGCTTGCGCCGGGGCCGCCTGGTGGGGCCTGCCCTGGGTCCGCCTGGCCTTCCTGGCGCCCGCCGGGGTCCTGGGCCTGGCCTTGTTCGGGCTGTTCCTGGCCCACCGGGAACGCACCGCCCTGGGCGAACTGCTGGCGGCGTGGACGTTCGCCGCCGGGACCCTGGCCGTGGCCGCCGCCGCCGGAGCCCCGGGGCCCGGCCTTGGCCTGGCCCTGGTCCTGGCCGCGCTGTTCACCCTGGGCACCGCCATCGTCCATGGACACCTGCTGGCCCTGCGCCGGGGCGGGGCGGGGGCCCCTCGCCTGGCCGCTTTCCTGTTCGGTGTGGCCCTCACCGGCCTGGCCTGGGGCCCTGGCCGGCGGGTCCTGCTGCCTGGCGCCGCGTCCTGGGCCTTCCTGCCCATGACCCTGGCGGGTCTGGTTCTGTGGCTGGCGCCCCCGGCCCCCCGGCGGCTGAAGGGGGTGGGCTGGACGGCGGCGGCCTGCGCCCTGGCCGGCGCCGCCATGGCCGTGGCCGGCCTGCGGGGCGGTTGAGTCTGGTTCTCTCTTGGCTTCGGAAAGCCCTTGGGGATTCCGGAACTTGATGGTCTTCTAGAGGATCGCTCAGCGTTTCCAAGGACGCCGGGCAACGGAGGGATCCATGGCCCGAACCAACGAAACCTGGCAGGCCGGCGCCACCGGCGCCGCCCTTGCCACCGAGGTGCATGCCCACCTGCAGGTGAGCCACCGCCAAGCCAAGGGGCTGATCGACGCCGGGTGCGTCACGGTCAACGGCCAGCCGGCCAGGAGCCACGGCCTGCGACTGCAACAGGGCGACACGGTGGCGGTGGCCTTCGACCCGGACCGGGTCTACACCGTGCTCCCCCCCCCGGCCGTTCCAGCGACACCCCGTTCGAGGTCCTCTGGGAGGACAAGCACCTTCTGTTCGTGGACAAGCCAGCGGGCCTGCTCACGGTCCCGGCGGAAAAGCACAACGACCCCTGCCTGGCCGAGGCCATCACCGACCTGTACCGCCGGCGGGGCTTCAAGCGCTTCCAGTTGTTCATCGCCCACCGCCTGGACCGGTACACTTCCGGCGTCCTGGTGTTCGCCAAGACCCCCGAGGCCCTCAACGGCCTCAAGCACATCTTCGACGAGCACCACCTGCGCCGGGTGTACATCGCCATCCTGAAAGGGGAACTGCCCGAGAACGCCGGCACCCTCACCGACAAGCTGGTGGAGCGCAAGTCCCTGAAGATGTCCGTGCTGCCCGAGGGCTCCCGCGCCGCCCGGGACGCCAAGGGGGCCAAGCTGGCGGTGACCCACTACCGGGTCCTGGAACGGCTGCCGGGGCACACGGTGGTGGAAGTGAAGCTGGAGACCGGGCGCCGGAACCAGATACGGGTCCAGTTCGCCGAGCGGGGCTTTCCCCTGCTGGGGGACCAGGTGTACGGCGAGCCCAGCGAAACCATCGGGCGCCAGGCCCTGCACGCCGAGCTGCTGGGCTTCCGCCACCCGGTGGGCGGCGAGGCGGTGACGGTCACCGCGCCCATGCCCGCGGACATGGAGAACGTGCTCAAGGCCCTGCGCAATGCCCGCCGGGTGGTGCGCGCCGAAGCGGGACTCACCGGCGAGGAGGACCTGTACAAGCCCAGGATCACCCGTGAACGCAAGGTGGCCCGGAGGATGCGCGCCGAGCGCTTCACGGAGCCCGGGGCGGAGGCGGAGCCCAAACCCGCCCCCAGGCCCTGGCCCGGAACCGGCGCCAGGCCCGACGCAGGGGCCAGGACCGGAGTAGGACCCAGGACCGGGGCCGGACCCAGGACCGGAGCCGGACCCAGGACCGGGGCCGGACCCAGGACCGGGGCCGGACCCAGGGCCGGAGCCGGCGCCAGGCCCGCCAGGGCCAGGACCGGAGCCGGACCCAGGACCGGAGCCGGACCCAGGACCGGAGCCGGACCCAGGGCCGGAGCCGGACCCAGGACCGGAGCCGGACCCAGGACCGGAGCCGGACCCAGGACCGGAGCCGGACCCAGGGCCGAAGCCGATGCCAGACCCGCAGCAGGACCCAAGGCTGGCCGAGGGGTCAAGGCCAGCGCGGGCCCAAGGCCAGGGACTGGGGCCAGACCGGGCACCGGGCCAAAGGTCAGTGCACGGCCAGGGATCGCTGGCAAGGATCCGGTTCCATCCAGGCCGGCGAGCCAAGGCCATCCGCGGACGGCCAGACCCAAGTTGCGTAAAAAAGATTCCTGAGCGCCCACTCCTCCAAGGTGAGCTGGAACCTGAAGTCCAGCGGAAACCTATGGCATTCACTTGAACCCGAGCCGCGCGCCGATCCCATCCCGCAGCTGCTGCAGAAGGCCCAGCAGCGCCTTGCCCTCCCAGTCCTCCAGAACGCCGGCCACTTCCCGGCACAGGTCCGAGTGGGTGGGGGCCAGGCGGGCCTCCAGGGCCTCCCCCTGGGGGGTGAGGCGCACCAGGGAGCCCCGGCGGTCGGCCGGGTCCTCCCGGCGCTGCACCAGCCCCGAACGCACCATCCGCTCCACCAGGCGGGGCACGTCGGCGCTGTGGGAGATCATGCGCTGGCGGATCTCCCGGATCAGGTAGCCCTGCTCGGGCCCGCCCCGGAGGATCCGCAGCACGTTGAACTGCTGGTCGGTGATCCCCGCGGGCTTGAACAGGCGCTCCTCGGACAGCCGTCCCACGTACTCGCGGGTGAGCAGCACCGCCAGCATCATCTCCTGGCCCGGCTCCATGGCCTTGGTGATTTGGAGTTCCTCACGCAGCTTCATCCGGATCTCCTGGCGCGGCGGGGGCGCGGCCTCTGCACGCGCCGCCCCGGGGGCCTTGGCAAGTGGGGTACAATCCCCTGACATTAGACCAGCAAAGAGAGACTGGTTCTCAAAAAAAGGTCTTGCAACTTCAACAAAGGAGTCTACCTTTCAGATATTGGTGTTTCAACACCTATTTTGGAGGCACCCTTGAAGACAGGTATTTGTTCCCGGTATTTCCCGGCCACCGTCCTGGCCCTGAGCCTCCCGGTCCTGGCCTCCGTCCCCCTGCGGGCCGCCACCGAAACCTACGTCATCGACCCGGACCACTCCCGGGCCCAGTTCGAGATCACCCACCTCCTCTTCAGCACGGTCACCGGCAAGTTCGCCAAGCTCCAGGGGACCCTCATGGTGGATCTGTCCGACCTCTCCAAGTCCAGCGCCGATGTGGTGATCGACGCAGCCAGCATCACCACCGACGTGGAGATGCGGGACAAGGATCTGCGCAGCCCCCGGTTCTTCGACGTGGCCAAGTACCCCACCATCACCTTCAAGAGCACCTCGGTGACGGCCACCGGAACCGACACGCTGCAGGTGGCCGGGAACTTGACCATGCACGGGGTCACCAAGCAGGTGGTGATCGCAGTGACCGGCTGGGCCAGCGGCACTGGCTCCAAGGGCACCCCCGCGGCGGGCTTCCGCAGGGGCACCCTGACCCTGAAACGTTCGGACTACGGCATCACCACCCTGAACGGCCCGGTGGGCGACGAGGTGAACATCACTCTCAGCGTGGAAGCCAACAAGAAGCAGTAACCCCCCAAAGGAGAAGCTCCATGAGCGAACCCAAGATCGCCGCCCTCAAGCCCGAAGTCATGACCCTGGAGCCCGGCACCTACTACTGGTGCGCCTGCGGGTTGTCCACCAAGCAGCCCTTCTGCAGCGGCGCCCACAAGGGCACCGGCTTCTCCCCCACCAAATTCGAAATCGCCGAACCCACCAAGGTCGCCCTGTGCAACTGCAAGCACTCCGGCACCAAGCCCTTCTGCGACGGCACCCACAAGAGCCTGAACCTCTAGATATCGACGGGTTCCATCCCGTCGCCAGGGCCGCTCGCGGCCGTCGCGGACGCGACGGCCGCGAGCGAGGGTTTTATGCGGGTTACGACCCGGTGTGGGTGTTTCACGTCCCGGGCGGCTGCGCAGGCCAGCCGGCACCGGGAAGATCCTCCGCGGTGCGCCTTGGCGTTCCTGACGGCCAGGTTCCCCGGTGCCCGCGAATGGCGCCAGCGATTCGCGGACACCGACCCAGGGCGCCATGGGGGAACCCGTACCCCAAGCCGGCGGATTCGCCCCCAAGGGCGAGTTTGTTCCGGCTAGACTTGGGGTTTCTGCGGCGGTCCGCCGGCGGGTCCTATCCATGAATCACCCTTTGACACCTGAGACCAGCGATGTGCCCCTGGCGCCGGGGATGCGGCTTCCCCGCAGCGAACGGACCCGGCTCAGCGAGGAGGCGGTGGCGGAAATCCGGGCCATTGCCGGGAAATACCCTGACAAGCTGGCGGGAACGCTGCCGGCCTTGTACATCGCCCAGCGGGAATTCGGCTTCGTGAGCCTGGCGGCCATGAAGGAGGTGGCCCGGGCGCTGGGGGTGCCGGAGGGGCACGTGTTCGGGGTGGCCACCTTCTACACCATGTTCAAGACGCCATCCGGTGGGCCGGTTCCACCTGCAGGTCTGCACCAACGTCTGCTGCGCCCTCAACGGCGCCCGGCGAGCTCCTGGCCAAGGTGGCCGCCAGGACCGGCGCGGTGCCCGGGGAGGGCCCCACCCCCGACGGCATGTGGAGCCTGGAGGAGGTGGAGTGCCTGGCTTCCTGCGGCAGCGCTCCCTGCCTGCAGGTGAACGAGGGGGTGTACGACGAGTTCGTGGACGAGGCCAGGCTGGAGGAGATCCTGGAAGCCTGCCGCAAGGGCGAGTACCGCCGCGTGGGGAGAGCGCCGATGAGCCGCCATCCGCACCAAGGCCGATCCCCAGCGCTACACCTTCGACGGCTTCGGCACGTCCAAGTACCCCAACCTCATGCTCCGGGGCGCCGGGGACCTGGACAACTGGACCCTGGACGCCTACCGGGACAAGTGGGAGGGCTACCAGGCCCTGCGCAAGGCCCTGGCGCATGGAGCCCGCCGCGGTCACCGCCGAGGTGAAGCTCTCCGACCTGCGCGGGCCGCGGCGGCGCCGGGTTCCGCACCGGCCTGAAGTGGACCTTCATGCCCAAGGACACGCCAGAGCGCAAGCCCACCCGCTACCTGGTCTGCAACGGCGACGAAGGGCGAGCCGGGCACCTTCAAGGACCGGGCGATCCTGGAATACAACCCGCACCAGCTCATCGAGGGCATGATCATCGCCGGCTGGGCCATGCAGTGCCGGCTGGGCTTCATCTACCTGCGGGGCGAGTTCGTCTGGCTGATCGACAAGCTGGAGGCCGCCATCCAGCAGGCCCGGGACGCGGGCTACCTGGGCAAGGACATCCTGGGCACCGGCTGGGATTTCGACCTGCTCACCTACCGGGGCGCCGGCGCCTACATCTGCGGCGAGGAGACCGCCCTGCTCAACAGCCTGGAGGGGCGCCGGGGCGAGCCCCGGGTCAAGCCCCCGTTCCCGGCCCAGGTGGGCGCCTACGGGAAGCCCACCACGGTGAACAACGTGGAGACCCTGGCGGCGGTGCCGGCCATCCTGCGCATGGGCGGGGCCCAGTACGCCATGCTGGGCACCCCGGGCAACACCGGCACCCGCATCTTCTGCCTGTCGGGGCACGTGAAGCGCCCGGGTCTGTACGAGCTGCCCCTGGGCCTGCCCCTGGACTTCATCATGAACGACCTGGCCGGGGGTTCCAGCACCGGGCGCAGGATCAAGGCGGTGATCCCCGGCGGCGTCCAGCGCCCCGATCTTCGACGCCCGGGACTTCGACTGCCCCATGGACTTCGACACGGTGAAGGCCCGGGGCTCCATGGCCGGCTCCGGAGGCATCATCGTCATGGACGAGGACACCTGCATGGTGGAGGTGACCCTGCGCCTGACCCGGTTCTACGCCCACGAGAGCTGCGGCCAGTGCACCCCCTGCCGGGAGGGCTGCAACTGGATGGAGATGATCCTGTACCGCATCGAGCACGGCCAGGGGCGCCCGGGCGACCTGGACCTGCTGGCCAGCCTGACGCCGCAGCATCAACCTGCGCACCCTGTGCCCCCTGGGGGACGCGGCGTGCGGGCCGGTGGACTCGGCCCTCCAGAAATTCCGCCACGAGTTCGAGCACCACATCGCCGTGGGGCACTGCCTGGCCGGGTGAGATCCTAGGAGCCTAGTCCTGCTTCTCCAGGAGCACCAGCGCGTTGGCCGGGGCCGTGGTCTGGCCGAAGGCCTTCCACAGGGCCGGGTAGGCGGCGGGCTCGACCTCGCCGTCCTGCCAGCGCAGGGTGTAGCGCAGCTGCAGCCGGTCGGGCTCGGCCTGGGAGGCGACCTGGAAGTCCAGGAGTCCCTGCCGGGTCTCGGCGCTGGGCGGAGCGTAGGCGACCCGGTAGCCGGCGGGCAGCTTCAGGGCCAGAGTGGCGTCCATGGCGCAGGTGGCCGGCACCAGGAACGGGTAGTGCATGGCCGGCAGGGCCGGCCGCACGGGGTCTTCCCCCAGGGGAATCAGGCTGGCGGGCCAGTTGACGATCATCATGTCCCCCTGCAGGCAGCCGAAAGCCGGGATGCGCACGGTCAGGGACACGGTGGCGGGCTGGGCCAGGTCCAGGAGATCGGACACCTGGAAGCCCTCCAGGATCGCCCCCTGCTTCAGGTGGCCGGCGGTGGCCTGGAACAGCACCCGGCGGTCGGCGTCGTTGCGCCCGTACAGGTAGCTGCGGATGTGCTGGTCGAACAGGCCGCCGAACTCCAGGGCGATGCGCGCCTCCAGGTCGCCGCTGGGCTCCAGGGCCATGTCCCACCGGGCCCGCAGGTACTGGGTGCCCTCGTCCACCCGGGGGCTGGTGAGGGCCTGGCCGCCGGCGGCGCTCACCAGGAGGCCCGGGCGGCCCGCGTCCGCGGCCACCAGCTGGCCCAGGCGGGAGAGGTTGCGGCTCAGGTTGAAATAACGCTCGCCCGACCCGAGGGGCACCCGGGCCAGGATGTCCTGGTACTCCTCCAGGCAGGCCAGGTCCGAACCCTTGGCGCGCACCTGGCGGATGAACACCGGCTGGGCGGTGAGGCCCACGGCCTCCACCAGGCTCTGGAACAGGACGAACTTGTCCCGGCAGTCGGCGTAGCGGTTGACCAGGATGATCCCGGCCCGGGTGGGGCGGTAGCCCACCCGCCCCAGGCCCAGGGGCACGTTCTGGATGTCCTTGGTGACGAACAGGGCCAGGCGCTCCAGGCGGGCGTCCGGACTGGTCAGACCGGCGGTGAGTTCCCGGGCCTTGGCCTGTACCGCCGGATCATGCGCGGTGGCGGCCTGGAAGCGCTGGTACAGCCAGCGGCCCAGCTCCGCCCGGTCCTTCACCACGGTCCAGACCACCCGGGGCACGATCTCGTCGTCGGGCACCATGCCGGCCTCATGCACGATCTGGGGCTGGTCCCGCACGGTCCAGGTGTAGGTGGTCACGCCCCCCAGGGTGCTCGTTCCGGGAGCGGGGGCCCCGTTGAGCATCTGGACCTGAAGGTCGGTGCCGGCCGGCACGTTCAGGGTGAGGGAGGCGTCCCGGACCGGCTCGGAACCTCCGAAGGCCTGTTCGCCCATGAAGGGGTCCGGCGCCCGGTCGTCCCCGGACCCGGGCAGGGGGGAGATGCGGTACTTGAGCTCCAGCACGGCGCCGATCTGCACCGCCGGGAAGGACACCACCTTCAGGCGCGCGTTGGAATAGAACGGAGCGGCGGCGGCCTCCGGGTCCGAGACTTCCATGAGCCCGCTGGGCTCCGGTTCCCGGACCTCCCCGGAGGGCAGGCGGGTGAGGGCGGTGAGCACCTGGCAGATCTGCCGGTCGCCCTGGTAGGGGATCCTCTGGTCGCTGAGCTGGCGCAGGGCCCGGTCCTGGAGGATCCTGATGAGCCGGTGGCCCTCGATGGTGCTGCGGCCCTGGGCATCCAGGGTGACCACCGTCTGGTCCATGAGCACCACGGCACCGGCCTGGGGATAGCTGGCGGCGGTGGCGGGGCGGGCCAGGGCGGCGGTCACGGCGGCCGGGTCCTGGGCCCGCAGGGCCAGTCCGCAGATCAGGGCCAGGGTCTGAACCAACCGCTTCACTGGGCACCTCCCTGGCGCATGAGAATGACTTTGCCGTCCCGCAGCCGGCCCCGCTGCTCCAGGAGCCGGCGCAAGCCCTGGTAGGCGCTGCCCGTGTAGTACAGCTGCGAGGCGGAGAAATCCTCCTGGTAGCTCAGGCCTTGCGGCACCGCCCGGCAGCTGCGGGCGAGGGCGGCGCCCTCTTCCTTCAGGTCCACGGGGGAGGGCAGGGAGCGCACCTGGTACCCGGAGGGCAGCTGGATGGTTTCCCGGACCCGCGATTCCACCGTGGCGGAGAGTTCCAGCGGGTAGCGGCGCTGGGCCGCCGTGGCCCCGGACAGCAGCGAGCCCAGGAGCAGGTCCAGCTGCCCGCCCTGGCCGGGCGTGGTGAAGATCAGGTAGTCGCCGGCCCGGATGCCCTGGTCCGGGGCGGACAGGTCGAAGGCCATGCGCACCGGATGGTTCAGGTCGTCCAGGTCCGGCAGGGCCAGGCCCGAGAGGGTGGCGCCCGGGAAGATGCGCCCGGCCATGGAGGTGAAGAACATCTCCCGCCGGGCCGGGGGCATGCTGTTCAGGTACTGGCGGAACACCAGGTCATAGATGCCGGAGGGCTCCATCACCACCCGGGTGCGCAGGGAGCCGTCGGCCCCCAGGGCCGTGTCCAGGGTGATGTCCATGCGGTTGTCGGCGGGGGGCGCCAGGGGGGTGAGCTGGATGTCCTCCCCTTCGGGGGTGCACACCAGGGCGTACTTGTCCTGGTCCGAGTAGGGCAGGTACTGGCGGGAATCCTCGGCGGTGGGGTCCATGAAGGTGAAGCCGCCCCCGGGGCGCCGCACCGCGACGATGGCGTGGTTGAACTGGATGCCGGGGATGTCCACGTCCCGGCGCACCCCCGCGGTGATCAGGACGTTGTACGCGTCCACCCCGATGGACCGGAGCAGGGTCACCAGGAACTCGGCCTTGTCCCGGCACACGCCGTACTTGCGCCGCCAGGTCTGCTCGGCCGGGGCCGGCAGGAAGCCGGCCTTCTCGCCGGTGAAGGCGGTCTCCACGTAGCGGATGTTGCGGGACACCCAGAAGAACAGGGCCTGGACCTTATCCTCCTGCCGGCTCTTGCCGGCGGTGACCTGGGCCACCAGGCGGTCCAGGTCCGGGGTCATCTTCTGTCCGTCCCGGGACAGGTTGGCGAACCACCGGGAGACGTCCTTCCAGGACCGGATGGTGGAAATGGCCAGGACGGGCATCACTTCCTGGGCGGGAGGCATGGAGGGCTCCGGCACCATCTGCGGCTGCTCTCCCACCTGCCAATGGCAGATGACCTGGCCATCCCGCTCCTGGCGGGTGAACTGGGCTTCACCCCGGTAGACCTTCCAGGCCAGGGGCATGGACGCGGGCAGGGTCACCGTCAGGTCCTGGCGCAGCACCGGCTGGTCGGTCTGCAGGGTCTGCAGCGTGGAGAACGTGTGGTCCATGGGCGGCGCGCTGCGCTGGGTTTCCGTATCCACCTCGACGGTGGAGCCCACTTGCAGGTCCGGGAAGGTGATCAGCACCAGGCGCACGTTCTGCAGGTAGAAGGAGCCCTCGGCGGGCATGGGCAGGTCCTTGACGTTCTCCTCGCCCACCGGGGTGGTCTTGCCGTCGGGACCGATGATCACCGCCCGCTTGACTTTCACCTGGTCGTACTTCTCGTAGTAGCTGTCGCCGTACTTGGACAGGCGCTCGATTCCGGGCTCCTGCAGGATGGTGGCCCGGTAGTGGGAGGTGCCCACGTACTTGCCGTCCGCGCTCACCACGTAGGTGTCCCGGCTGTCCTCCACCACCGACATGGCCTGGGGGAAGCGCGCGGCCAGGGACTTCCAGTCCGCGTCGGCGCGCAGGCACAGGGCGCTCAACCCAAACAACAGCCAGGCAAAACGTAGTCTCATCGGGACTCCGGAAAGGTTCGGGGGGTCACGGGGCGGCTCCGGCCGCCCAGGCGGAACGGAGCCGGGCCACCACCCCGGACGGGTCGTCCGTGGCCCACAGGCTGCTCATCAGGGCCGCGCCGTCCATGAACGCGTCGACGCCTGCTTCCAGCACCCGTTCCCAACGGGACGCCAGGAACCCTTGTCCGGGGGAGATTGCCAAAACAAACATGAGGGAAATATGCTACACCAGGATTAAAAATCCATAGACACATCTCGACGACGGCCGCGAGGATGCGTTGGGATCCAATCTAGCGGCGGACCGATGGACCTCGGTCACATGTGCGGCGCGGGACTGCCGGGCCGTGGGGGGGCAAACCGTGATAATATTTAATATCCCTTCCACAGCGAGCGGCCGTTGGGCAGCCAGCATTGTGGATGCCGCGACCAGCTTTTTCCCCATCATCTCTTGTCAAGACTAGGGGTACGTCACCATGAAGCGTCTGGGCTCCGTTCTCCTGGCCCTGGTCATGGCAAGCCTGGCGGCCCCAGCTGGTGAATTAAATATTTATACAGAAGTTTCTCCGCCCCAGCAGATCCAGGAACGGGACGGCAGCCTCTCGGGAATCGGGGTGGAGGTGGTGCGGACCCTCCAGAAGCTGGTGGGCAACCGGGACCCCATCCAGGTGGTCCCCTGGGCCAAGGGCTACCAGGCCGCCCTGGACGAGCCGGACGTGGTGCTGTTCAGCATGGCCCGGACCGCCGAGCGGGAGTCCCTGTTCCACTGGATCGGCCCTCTGGACGAGACCATCTACTACGTGTGGGTCAAGGCCGGCTCCAGGAGGGTCATCCGCACCCCGGACGACGCCCGGGGGCTCAAGGCCATCGGCGTCTACCGGAACGATGTGCGGGACCAGTTCCTCACCGGGAAGGGCTTCACCAACCTGGACCGGGCCGACGACAACCTGACCAACCTGGAGAAGCTCCTGGCAGGCGACCTGGACGCTTTCGTCGCCACCTTCGATGAGGCGGAGGACCTGGCCCGGGCCGCCGGCTGCCAGCTCTCGGACCTGCGGGTCACCATCCCCATCTGCAAGGCCCAGATGTACATCGTCATGTCCCTCAAGACCCGGGAGGAGGTGGTGAAGGCCTGGTCTTCGGCCTTCGGCGCCCTCAGGAACAGCCAGACCTTCGAGGGCATCTTCCGGAACTACAAACCGAGCCAGCCGCTGCCCGACCGGCCGGCTCTGGACAACTGATTCCGGCCTACCCGCCCACCAGGTCCCGCAGCTCGTCCGCCCCGGCCCGGGGCAAGGCCAGCACCTGCAGGTTCTCCGCCACGTGCCCGGTGCGGCTCATGCCGCACAGGGCGGTGGTGACCCCCGGACAGGAGCGGGCGAACTGCAGGGCCGCCTGGGCGGGGGTGCGGCAGCCGGGCAGGATGGCCCCCTCCCCCGCCGGCAGCCGGTCCAGGATCCGGGCCTGCATGAGGCTGGCGGAGACCTGTACCCCGAGACCCGCCGCCTGGGCCGCCTGGAGGGGCGTGAGCAGCGCGCCCCCGAAGGGCTGGGTCGGCAGGGTGAAGGCCTCGGGCATGGCCAGGTTCAGGGGCAACTGGATCCAGCGGAAGTGGTGGTCCCTGCCGCCGGCCTCCCGGGCGTCCTCCAGAAGGGCCTCCAGGCCCAGGTGATCCGGCGCCTGGGGGGGCACCCGGAAGCCGTTCCAGGTGGCGCAGCCGTAGGCGCCGATCAGGCCCCGGGCCGCCAGGTCCTCGCAGGCGGCGAAGGCCTGGCGCAGGGCCGCCCGGAACCGCTCGGGCCCCAGGTGCGGGCGCTGGTGCTCGGGGTTGTGCAGGTGGAACAGGTCCACCCTGGGCACCCCCAGGGCTTCCAGGGAAACCGCCAGCTGGTGGGCCAGGTACCGCGGGGTCATGGCGTGGCAGCCGTCCACCACGTCCGCCGCGGCCAGGATGCCCGGCCCGGCCAGCACCCGGTGGAACCAGGCCCGGGGCGATTCGGAGCTGCGCCCGTCGCCCCTGGGCAGGTAGCCCGCCTTGGTGCTCACGAAGAAGGTGTCCCGGGGCAGGTCCCGGAACACCGCCCCCAGGGCCCGTTCGGACCGGCCCATGCGGTAGTTGGCCGCGGTGTCGAACACCGTTCCGCCGGCGGCGGCATAGGCCCTGGCCGCATGCTCATAGGCCCGGTCCGTGGCCGGGTCGGGGTCCCCCAGGTAGGTGCCCAGGCCGATGCCGCTCAGTTCCATCACCCGCCCTCCTCCCGGGCCAATATAGTCACGGCTGCTGGGCCAGCACCCGTTCCCGGTCCAGGGAGGGGATGATGCGCCAGTTGTCCCCGGGCGCCGGAGCCAGGGTGGGGCGGGACAGGACATAGTCCAGCACCAGGTTGCGGAAGGGTTCGGCGCTGACGAAGTCGGGCTGGCCGGTCCAGCCCATGGCCTCCAGGTAGCCGCCGCTGCCCGCCAGGCGGTTGGTGGGCAGGCCCAGGGTGAATTCCTGGTCGTCCTTCACCGGCTGATCCTGGAACGTGAGCTCCACCACCCGCTGCCCCACCGGGCGGGAGATGTCCAGGGCGTAGGAGCAGCCGTCCAGGGTATCGAAGTCCTCCGGGGCCACGGACCGGTTGAACAGGTCCGGGTTGTGGCTGAAGTTGTAGAACCGGGCGGCGTTTTCCAGGTAGGCCCGGAGCTGGCGCCCGGTCACCCGGATCCGGGCGATGCGGTTGTCGTCGGGGATCAGGGCGTAGAACTGGCGCACGGAGGTCACGCCCTTGGGAATGAAGAGGCGGGAGCCGGGGGTGGGCAGGGCGGTGACCTGGGCCCCGGTGGCCTGGTGGGCCACCGTGTGCAGGAGGCTCATGACCGCCGTATCCTCCATGCGCGCCCAGCGCCCGTCCAGGTCCGTGGCCAGGTTGGTGGCGAAAGTGTTCAGGTAGGTTTCCACCGCCGCCCGCAGGGGGGCGGTGAGGTCCATCACCTGGGGATCCGGCGGGGTGTCGGCGCTGGGCTGCAGGATCCGGGCCTGCCGGGAGACCAGTTCCCAACGGCCCCGGCGCCGGCTCTGGAACACGAACTCCGCCTGCGCCAGGGCCTGGCCGCCGAATCCGGCCTGGAGGATGGGCACGCCGTTGGCCTCGGTGGTCATCTGCTGGCGGGAACGGCCCGCCAGGATCAGGTCGATGCCCGGCACCTGGGTGGCCAGGCAGACGGCGGTGGCATCCTCGCCCCCCGGGCAGCTTGATTTGCCGGCGCCCCCGTGCAGGGCCACCACCACCATGTCCACCTTTTCCTTCTCCCGCAGCTGGGGGATGATGGCGCGGGCGACCGCGATCGGATCCTGGAAGATCAGGCCGTCGCTGACGGACATGCCGGCCGGTGGGCCCAGGAACGTGCCGCCCGGGGAGGTCCCGGCCAGGCCCAGGACCGCCACCTGCACCCCGCCCAGGTCCAGCTTGACGTACGGGGTGAAGGCCAGACGGCCGTCGGCCGCGAAGGCCACGTTGGCCGCCAGCCAGGGGAACTGGGCCTGGTCCTCCATGGCGCGCACCTGTGCCAGGCCGTGGTCCAGTTCCTGCCCGCCCACCACCATGGCGCTGTACCCGAGGGAGTTCATGATGGCCATGGAAGGCTCGGGCAGCGTGCTGTTCAGCCGTGACCAAACGTAATTAATAGGTTCCCCTTGGGTTGCGTCGCCGCAGTCGACTGCCACCGTGTTGGGGTTGGCCGTCCGCAGGCCCCGGATGAGGGTGGCCAGCTTGGCCCATCCGTGGTTGGCCGGCTGGAGGGTGTAACTGTCCTGGGGCAGCACGTGGCCGTGCAGGTCGGCGGTCATGAGCACCTGCACCCGCACCTCCCGCGCCTCCTGGGCGCCCAGGGTCAGGACGCAGAATAGGATCGCCAGCCACTGCACCAATGCCGCCTCCTCCGGGACTGATTGGTCTTTACCATAACCGCCCGGAGCCGGATTTGGACCGGTCCGGTTCGCACTTTGCTTGGACAGCCTGGACGCAACAGGTACACTGGCAGTTCACCCAGGGAGTTCCCATGCAAGAAGTCCAGATCAAGGCCCCCAAGCACGAATTCACGCTCCTCTGCGACGACATCCGCCAGGAAATGGGCGGGAAGACTTCGCTCATGGGGCTTTATGATCACCACATCGTCGTGCCCCAGATCCCCTTCGTCTTGCCCAAGGTCTGCTTCTATACCCGCTTCTCCCGCATGGACGGGACCTTCAAGTTCAGCTTCTCAATCGTCTCCCCCGGCGGCGAGCGCAAGGACATCATCCGGGACAGCGCCGTGGAGATCCCCGAAGGGGCCAAGGAAGGCACCTTCAACGTCATCGCCTCCCCCTTCGAGGTGGGGGCCGAGGGGATCTACGAAGTGATCATCGGCCTCACCAAGGGAGCGGACCGGTTTGAATACGTCTACAAGTTCGCCATCTCCGACGGCACCCGCCTCCAGGCGGACTACGAGAAGTCGGTGGCGGAAGGCCAGAAGGGCAGCGTGAACTGAAATAACCTGTAGCCCGGGCGGGAACGGACTTCCGGCCCGTTCCCGCTCGTTTATGCTGGTGGCATGGTCGACCGTTACGCCAAGCAGCGCATTTTCCTCGGCACCCAGGGCGACACCCGGCTGCGCAGCCGGCGGGTGGCGGTAGTGGGCCTGGGCGCCACCGGATCGGTCATCGCCACCTGGCTGGCCCGGGCCGGCGTGGGGCACCTGACCCTCATCGACCGGGACCTGGTGGAACTCTCCAACCTGCAGCGCCAGGTCCTGTACGGCGAAGCGGACCTGTACCACGCCAAGGCGGAAAGGGCGGCCGAGCGCCTCAGGGAGGCCAACTCCCAGATCGAGCTGCACCCGGTGGTGACCGACCTGACCAGCGGCAACGCCCTCCAGACGCTGCAGGGGTTCGACCTGATCATGGACGGCACGGACAACTTCGAGGCCCGGTTCCTCATCAACGACGTGTCCATCCTCACCGGGGTCCCCTGGATCTACGCCGGCGCCATCGGCGGGGAAGGGATGGTCTGGCCGCTGGCCCCGCCCCGGACCCCCTGCCTGCGCTGCCTCATGGAGGAGCCCCCGGCCGGGGGCGACGTGGACACCTGCGACAGTGCGGGTGTCCTGGGCCCGGCGGTGGGCATCGTGGGCAGCTGGGCGGCCCTGGAGGCCCTCAAGATCCTCACCGGCCAGGAGCCCCACCGGGACCTGGCCCGGTTCGACTTCTGGCGGGACGAGCGGCAGTTCCTGCAACCCCCCGCCAGCCGGTGCCGCTTCTGCTCCGGCAAGGTCACCGAGTTCCTGAACGCCCGCTGGACCATGATGGCCTCCCGCCTGTGCGGCCTGGAGGGGGTCCAGATCCGGGTCAATCCGCCCGGGAAGCTGGACCTGGAGGCGCTCCGGCCACGCCTGGAGCAGCGCACCGGCACCCCCTGGAAACTCACGCCCCTGGCCCTGTCCGGAGAGGACGGAAGGCTCCGGGTGATGATCTTCCGGGACGGGCGGGCGCTCCTGCACGGCGACATCACCCCGGAGCGGGCGCGCGGCTGGTATACGGAAGTGGTGGGCTGCTAGATGATCTCCCTGGCGCACGTCGGCAAGCAGTACGGACGGATCCACACGGCCCTGGCGGACGTGAGCTTCCAGATCGACCCGGGGGAGTTCATCTTCCTCACCGGCCCCAGCGGCGCCGGCAAGTCCACCCTGCTCAAGCTGCTGTTCCGGGAGCAGGTGGCCACCACCGGGGAGATCCGGGTGGCGGGGCACCGGCTGGCGTCCATGCCCCTCAAGGAGATCCCCCAGTTGCGCCGCAAGCTGGGCATCGTGTTCCAGGACTTCAAGCTGATCCGGTCCATGACCGTGTTCGAGAACGTGGCCTTCGTGCTGAAGATCCTGGGCGTCAGCCACGCCGAGCAGAAGCAGCGCGCCTTCCGGGCCCTGAAGATGGTGGGCCTGCAGCACAAGCTGGCCAGCTACCCGCTGCAGCTCTCCGGCGGCGAACAGCAGCGGGTGGCCATCGCCCGGGCCCTGGTGAACGATCCCCTGGTGCTCATCGCCGACGAGCCGACCGGCAACCTGGACCCGGACCTGGCCCAGGAGATCATGGCCCTGTTCGAGCGCATCAACGGCCAGGGCACCACGGTGCTGGTGGCCACCCATGACCGGAACCTCATCCAGCGGATGAAGAAACGCGTCATCGGCCTCGACCACGGACGCATGGCCTTCGACTACCCCGCTCCCGCCAGCATGGTGGTGCCGGCGGGGAACTAGGAGTGTGACTATGTATTATTCGGCCCCGCGTCGGCGTCCAGACCCGTGCCTATCGTGCGCAAGGCCCGCAGGAGGTAGTGGGTCTACCTTCAAGGGCCTTGCACACGAGAGGCACGGGTCTGGGCGCCGACGCGGGGCCGAATAATACATAGTCACACTCTTAGAGGGTGTCTGCAAAATAAATTGACAAAGCACAAAAATAGTCACATCCTTGCTTAACAAGCAAAGGAGGTGGCCATGGAGGAGGTTCACCGAGGTCCCGGCCGGCCCAAATCACTTGCCGCCGAGGAATTGTTGGTGTTGAAGGAAGTAGTCGAAGCAAGGCCAGATATTTCGCTTAGGGAACTGGTCAAAGTCCTGGTGGAGCGTTGCGGCAAACACGCTGCGCCCATAACCGTGTCTCGTGGTTTGAAGGGACTCGGGATCCATAAAGTTCCCGCCAGGAAGGCGCCATCGGAGGAACAACCGAAAATCAAGACAACTCGGTACCGAGCCATCCATCGGCGGGAACCTGCGTCAGGCCGTTACCCATCAAGTCTAACGGACCATGAATGGCAGGCCCTTTGCGCCATCCTGGAACCTGAACAAGACCGAGGACGCCCCCGGGTTCATGACCGCCGGGCCATGTGGGACGCGGTGTTCTATCTTGTGCGCGGGGGGGGAGCTTGGCGCATGCTCCCATCGAATCTACCTCCCTACAAAGCCGTGTTCGCGTTTTTCGCCAGGGCGCGCGACTCAGGCCTTCTGGAGCAGGTCTATCAACGCTTGCATGCCCTGTGGCGCGAGCGGAGCGGACGGAATGAATCTCCGAGCGCGGGTGTGGTCGACAGCCAGTCGGTTAAGACGACTGAAAAAGGGGGCTCTGCGGCTTCGACGCGGGGAAGAAGGTAAAAGGTCGGAAGCGTTTCGCCGTGGTCGATACCCTTGGCCTACCGATCTCCATCCAGATCCTTTCGGCCTCAGTGCAGGAACGTGACGGAGCTCCTTCCGCCATCGTTGAGGCCAAGCGGCGAGCGCCAAGGCTCACATGCATCTGGGGTGACTCCGGTTTCGCAGGGCGTTGTGTTGACCAGGTGCAGGAGAAGGCTGGGATCACGCTGAAAATCGTTAAGCGCTCCGATGAAGGTGATGTCCGCCGTTGGTGCGCCGGGGAATCGACGCCTACAGCCCTGGCAGTTGGCTTCAAGGTCCTTCCCCGGCGCTGGGTTGTTGAGCGCACTTTCGCCTGGCTCGGGCGCTATAGACGGCATTCGAAAGATTACGAAGCCAATCCCGAGAGCAGCCTAGCGTGGGCATACATTGCCTTTGTCCGCCTGCTGGTTCAGAGATTTGCAATTTTGATGGAAGCAGCTTGATTTTGCAGACACCCTCTTAGCAGCACCTGGCCGGCAGCCCCTCCGGGGTCACCGGCGGCCCGAACGCGTCGACCGGCACCGGCTCGCCGTTGAGGGTCCGGTAGCAGCGCCGGGCCGCGTCCGCCACCACCAGCACCACGCCCACCATGAACAGGGTCATCAGGGTGCAGTCCAGGTAGCCCGTGAAGGCGGTGGCGGGGACGGCGGTCATGGGCCAGAAGATGTTCCGGATGGACAGCGCCCCGGCGGACATGGTGATGGTGCCCACGAACAGCAGCGGGACGGCGGTGATGAAGGCGTACCGGGCCTTGCCCATGTTCACCAGGAAGGTGGTGCACACCGCCAGGGCGATGGTGGCCAGCAGCTGGTTGCCGGTGCCGAACAGCGGCCACAGGGTCGAGATGTTGCCGGTGTAGATGAGATAGCCCCAGGCCGCCACCACCGCCACCGTGCACACCAGGTTGCCCACCACCCAGTGGGTGTCGGCGAACCGCTTGTGCACGGTCCGGCCCAGCACCTCCTGCATCACGTAGCGGGCCACCCGGGTGCCGGTGTCGATGGTGGTGAGGATGAACAGGGCCTCGAACATGATGGCGTAGTGGTACCAGTAGCCCATGAGGGTGCGCATGCCGGGCAGGCCCCGGAAGATCTGGGCCATGCCCACCGCCAGGGAGACCGCGCCGCCGCTGCGGCCCGCCAGGTGCTCGCCCACCTCCGCGGAGAACAGGTCCAGGCTGGTGGTGTGCAGCCCCAGCTTGGCGAACACCGCCGGAGCCGTGTTGATGGCGAAGTAGTCGCCCTGGCTCAGGGAGCAGGCGGCGATGAGGGCCAGGACGGCCACCAGGCTCTCGCACACCATGGCGCCGTAGCCGATGAACCGGGCGTCGGCCTCTTTGTTGATCATCTTGGGCGTGGTGCCCGAGGACACCAGGGCGTGGAACCCGGAGATGGAGCCGCAGGCGATGGTGATGAACAGGAAGGGGTACAGCTTGCCCTTGATGATGGGCCCGCCGCCGTGGACGAAGGCGGTGAAAGCCGGGAACCGGACGTCCGGGTGCACGATCAGCACCCCGACGACCAGCAGGAAGATGGTCCCCAGCTTCACATAGGTGGAAAGGTAGTCCCGGGGCTCCAGCAGCAGCCACACCGGCAGCACCGAGGCGATGAAGCCGTAGGCGCCCATGAGCAGGGTGATCTGGTGCGGGGTGTAGGCCAGGGTGGAGGCGTACGAGGTGCCGGCGAACCAATGCCCGCCCACCACCGCCGCGATGAGCAGGAGCACCCCGATGACGCTGGGGGCGGCCACGTTGACCTTGCCGGGGGTGCTCTTGAACATGGCCACGCCCATGAACAGGGCAATGGGCACCGTGCAGCCGATGGTGAACACGCCCCAGGGGCTCGACGAGAGGGCGTTGACCACCACGACCCCCAGGCCCGCCAAGGTCACCAGCAGGATGAGCAGCACCGCGCCCATGGCCACGACCCCCGCGAACGGCGAGATCTCGGTGCGGGCGATCTCGGCCAGGGACCTGCCCTGGTGCCGAATGGAAGCCACCAGCACCATGAAGTCGTGGACGCAGCCGGCCAGGACCGCGCCGAACACGATCCAGAGGAACCCCGGGGCGAACCCGAACTGGGCCGCCAGGGTGGGCCCCACCAGCGGCCCCGCGCCGGCGATGGCGGCGAAGTGGTGGCCGAACATCACCCATTTGGGCGAGGGCACGTAGTTGTGCCCGTCCTCGTAGACGTGGGCCGGGGTCCTGCGGGCGTCGTCCAGGACCACGGCCCTGGCGGCGATCCAGGCGCTGTAGTAGCGGTAGCCGATGGCGTAGACGCACAGCGCGGCCAGGAGCGCGGGGAAGGTGTTCATGGGGCCTCCGGGAATCCCCAGCCTGGGATTCGTCAACTTAAATTTAAGACTAGGACTCAAAATAGGTATTTAAAATTGCTTTCCGGTCCCGCGGCCGGCCTCCCCCAGCAGGCGTGCGCGATCCGCACTCGGGAAAAACATGAGTTGAAATTTAGAACCTCATTCAGGTCCCCATCGGCACGAAGGCGTGGCCGCGCGACAGGCTGGACCAGGCCGCTCTGGGGAAGCCCGGACCCTTGTCTGGGAGCTTTGCCGGAATGTAAAGTTTTCTGGTTCATGAACCTGCTTCGCGGGTCACGGCGCGGCCCCGGAAAAACCATCGCTTACAATTAGATAAGGCATCAAACACTTGAAAAAACGCCTGGATAAAATTAAAAAAAGAGTAAAAATTCTTATTTAACCATAGTTATCGATTTGTGCCATGATTTTGGATGTGGCCAGCCATTCAGGCATTGGGTCCCCCCAACGGCGTGGCCGGTTGAATCCCTTGTCTTCCTCGTCCCTTCCAGGCCGTTCGAGGTCTGCCGCCGCAGGTGAATCATGAGCAAGATCCCCAAAGGAACCTGGGTTGAAGTGGAACGCACCCTGGTGAGCGCTGATCGGCGGACGCCCGGCCGCCCCATCGATCCGGCCAAGCTCCCCTCCTACATGGTGCGGGTCTCCGGCTTCCTCCTGGAAGAGGCGGAACTGGGCCAGCAGGTGCGGATCCGCACCATCATCGGCAAAGTGCACATTGGCAAGCTGCGCATCCAGAGCCCCAGCTACGGGCACAGCTTCGGGCACACGGTGCCGGAACTGCTGCAGGGCGGCCGCGCCGCCCTGTGAAGCGGATCCCGGGCGGGTTCTGTGATCTGCGCCCGGTCCCGCCACCCGGCCGATGCGGTCTGAGTAGAATGGGGACATGCTCTACCAGACCCATGTGATCGTGCACCTGGACCATATCCGGGCCAACCTGCTGGCCATCCGCGCCGCGGTGGGGCCCCGGCGCAAGATCCTGATCGCGGTCAAGGCCAATGCCTACGGTCACGGGGCGGTGGCGGTCTCGCGCCTGGCCGGGCAGGTGGGCATCGACTGGCTCGGGGTGGCCACGGTCCCCGAGGGCCTGCAGTTGCGGGAAGCGGGCATCCGCCTGCCGATCCTCAAGCTGTCCCCGGCCTTCCCGGAGGAGATGGCCGAGGCGGTGCGCGGCGGCATCACCCTGCCGGTGTGCGACGAGGCCAACGCCGAGGCTTTGCAAAGCGTGTGCGAGGCCCTGGGCGCGGCCGTGGACGTGCACCTGGCCATCGACACGGGCATGTCCCGGATCGGCGTTCAGCCCCTGCACGCGCCCAGCCTGGCTGGCTTTCTGGTGGAGCGTTGCCCCCGGCTGTCCATCCAGGGCATCTTCACCCACCTGCCGGTGAGCGACGCGGCGGACCCCACCTACACCGAAGCCCAGATCCTGCGCTTCAAGGCGGCGGTGGACGCGGTCCAGGACCGCCTGGGCCACGAGGTGGAACTGGTGCACTGCGCCAATTCCGGGGGGGTGCTGGGGCACCCCGAGGGCTGGCTGGACCTGGTCCGTCCGGGGATCATGGTCTACGGTTTCTACCCGGACCCGGGCACCCCCAGGACCGTCTCCCTGCTCCCCGGGCTGTCCTTCCTCACCCGGGTGGCCTTCCTCAAGAAGATCACCGCCGGCACCCGGGTGGGCTACGGCCTCACCTGGGCTGCCCCGGAGGACACCTGGATCGCCACCATCCCGGCGGGCTACGCCGACGGCTTCAACCGCCTGTTCTCCAACCGCGGGCGGGTGCTCATCGACGGCCGCTCCTATCCGGTGGTGGGCCGGGTCTGCATGGACCAGACCATGGTCAACCTGGGCCCGGAAACCGCGGTCCAGGTGGGCGATCCGGTGGTGCTCATCGGCCGCAGCGGGGATGCGGCCATCACCGTGGACGAGTGGGCCAAGGTGTTGGGGACCATCACCTACGAGGTCACCTGCCAGATCGGCCAGCGGGTCGAGCGGGTCTACCAGGGTGCCTGAAGGCTCTGTCAAGCTAGGACCATGCCCCAGCCCCTCAAGGACACCCGATTCCTCCTTTCCGCCTCCGACGTGCGCCAGCTGGGGGCATGCCCCGCGGAAGTGGCCTTCGTGGGCCGTTCCAATGTGGGCAAGAGCTCCCTGCTCAACGCCCTGTGCTTCCAGAAGGGCCTGGCCAAGACCAGCAAGACGCCGGGGCGGACCCGGCTCATCAACGTCTTCGTGACCGGAGCGGACCGGTGGATCGTGGACCTGCCCGGGTACGGCTACGCCGCCGGTCCGGCCCAGGAACGGGAGACCTGGCAGGGCATGGTCGAAGGCTACCTGGCCGGGCGCCCGAACCTGGGCATGGTGTTCGTGCTGGTGGACGCGGAGGTGGGCCCCACCCGGCTGGACCAGCAGATGCTCGCGTGGCTGCGCTCGGCCGGCCTGCCGCACCGGATCGTGGCCACCAAGTGCGACCGGGTGAAGCCCTCCCGGCAGCAGGCCCAGCGCCGGGACGTGGCCGCGGCCCTGGGGCTGGAGCCCGGCGACATTGCCTGGGTCAGCGCCGAAAAGGGCACCGGCATTCCGCAGATGCGCCAGGAAGTGGCGCACCTGCTGGAGGCCTAGTGGCCGCCGTCCTGCTCGCCCTGACCACCATCCTCATCTGGAGCAGCCTGACGCTGCTCAGCGCCGGGGTGAGCCACCTGCCGGCCTTCTTCTCGGCCGGGATCGCCCTCAGCATCGGCGGCCTGGTGGGGCTGTTCCGGGCGCGGGACTGGCCCATCCCGCCCCGGACCTTCGCCCTGGGGGTGGGCGGGATCTTCGGCTACCACGCCCTGTTCTTCCTGGCCCTGCGCCACGCGCCGGCGGTGGAGGCGAACCTGCTGCAGTACCTGTGGCCGCTGCTCATCGTGGTGCTGTCCCCGGTCTACCTGCGCCACAGCCGCCTGGCGGCCCACCACGTGCTGGGCGCGGTCCTGGGCCTGGGCGGCGCCGCCCTGGTGCTGTCCGGAGGCAGGCTGAGCCTGGACCTGGCCCACCTTTCCGGCTACCTCCTGGCGGTGGGCGCGGCCGTGGTGTGGTCCAGCTACTCCCTGCTGCTCAAGCGGGTGCCGCCCTTCCCCTCCGGCGCGGTGGGGGGCATTTCCCTGGCCTCCGGATTGTTGGCCCTGGGGCTGCATGCCCTGGAGCGCCTGGCCGGCCCCGCCCAGCCACCCGTGGCCCTGGCCGCCCGGGACTGGCTGTTCCTGGTGCTCCTGGGCCTGGGCCCCATGGGCACGGCCTTCTACACCTGGGACGCGGCCATGAAGCGCGGCGACCCCCGGGTGATCGGCGCCCTGGCCTACCTGACGCCGCTCCTATCCACCCTCGTGCTGGTGGCCGTGGGCGGCCGGCGGCTGACCTTCCTCTCCGGCAGCGCCATGGGGCTGATCGTGGCGGGGGCGGCGGTGGGATCCCTGGGGCTGCTGACGGGCAAGGCCGAACCCGCCCGGGCCTTGGACTGACCGGTCACAGCTCGGCGTTCAGCAGCTCCACGGCCTTCTGCATCTCGAACCTGGCCCGGCCCAGGATGCCTTCCCGGAGCATCACCAGCACCAGGGAGCAGCGGTCCTGGGCGGCGAGGATGAGGACCCAGTGCTGGTTGGTGCAGAAGGACACCTGCTCCACCTCGTTCCGGTCGAATTCCTCGATGGCCTGGTGCAGGTGGCGGTCCAGCACGTTCCGGTAGGCGCCCAGCAACTGCAGGGCGTCGTTGGGCACCTGGATGGTGCGGGAACAGATGGGGTCGCCGTCCTTGTCGTTGAAAGTGGCGGCGATGGATTCCGGCACACGCTCGATGAGGTTGTCCAGAATCTCCTGGAAAGGCATGGGCGGACTCCATGGAGGGCGTGCGAACATCTTGCCTCCCTCCTCCCGCCAAGGGAAGGGAATTCCCCCGAGGGGTCAGCCCGGCGCCAGGGCCGCCAGGCCCCCGACGATCAGCGCCAGGAAGGCCAGGAACAGCAGGCCCAGGAGCAGGGCGTGCAGCAGGGTGGCCAGGACCCCTTTCCACACCGGGCACCCGTGCCAGGCCGCCAGGGCATGGCCGCGCAGGATCCAGAAATACAGCCCCACCGGCAACAGCAGCACGCCCACCAGCAGGCCCAGGTGGCGCAGCAGCCCGGCCAGGGCCCCGAACACGCCCACCTGCAGGGCTTCCGCCTCGGCCACCAGGGTGTCCCGGAACCGCCCGCGGCCCAGGCCCCGCAACAGCCACAAGGCCAGGTGGTCCCAGACCGCGTCGTGGAGCCAGAGGCTCAGGACGGCCACCGGCGCCAGGAACGCCAGCCAGGGCAGCACCCGCCCGATCCCCGGCAGAGGGGGCAGGCCGCCCAGGGCCGCCTTCAGGTCCTCGGCCTGGGCCAAGTCCGGCAGGCGCGAGCGCACCAGGTCCCAGACCGGGCCCTGGGCCTGGAGGAGGCTGGCCAGGATCCGGGCCAGGCCCAGGTAGCCCAGGGCCAGCCCGGCCAGGGCCGGGAGGGTCCGGAGGAACAGCAGGTCCCGCACCGCCCGCCCCAGGTCCGGGTGCTGGGCGGCCCGGTCCCGGAACCCCGCCCCGGGCGCCCGGACGCAGCCCCACAGCCGGCCCAACCCTGCCATCACCGGCACCGGGATGGCTTCGGGAAAAAACGGCGCGTGCGCATGAAGGAATCCTCGCCAATGACAACGATCAGTGAGATGAATAATGTTGAAAAATCTCAACCGCTCTCGGGTCGAGAACACTCCATCCTATGACCAGTTCCCTCCACCGCGCCCCCCAAACTCCTCTGGACGTCCTCCGGTCCCTGCTGGCGGAGGCGCCGGACGGGGATCCCAGCTTCCCCACCCGCCTGTCCCAGGCGGTGCAGAAACTGAAAAAGCAGGCCCTGGGCGAACTGGGCGCCCGCCTGCTGCCCGGGGCCGGTTCCCGGGGGCTGCGGCGGGCCATCCTGGGCTGTGTGCCCCGGCTCGACTGGCCCGAGTGGGTCCCCTGGATCCTGAAGGGGCTTCAGGCGGAAACGGACCTGGGAGTCTTCGACGAAGGCTGCGCCGCCCTGGGCGCCCTGGGCACCCGGGGCAGCCTGGAGGCCCTCCGGAATCTCCAGCGCAGCCGCAAGGACCCGGGCCACCAGACCATCCTGGCTCGCGAGCTGGGCCAGTTCCAGACCCAGCAGGGCCTGGCCTACGCCCTGGCCCGCCTGGGGGAAGGGGAGAAGAACCCCCGGCTGGCCGCCCAGGGGGCCAAGCTCCTGGCCGACCTGGTCCAGGAGCGGGACCTGCCCGCTCTCCAGGACGCCTTCCGGGACGGGGATCCCCTGGTCCAACGCCTGGTGGTGCGGGTCCTGGGCTCCCTGCCCTGGACCCCGGCGGCGGAGTTCCTCCTGGACCTGGCCGGGCGCACCCGCCTGGAATTCCTGGACCACCGGGAACTTCTGGACCTGCTCGGCCGCCTCCAGACCCTGCCCCGGGCCTCGGTCCTGCCGGAACTGCTGCGCCAGACGTCGGCCCGGTTCGGAGCCCGGGCGCCCGTTGCGGTGGCCGTGCTGCTGCAGGCCACCAACCGGCCTGAGGAGAACCCCGGGTCCGCCCTGGAGGCCTTGCGCCCCCTCGCCCAGGGTGCGCTGGACGGGTTCCTGGTGAACGCCCTGGCGCTGGTGACGGGAGGCAAGGTGGCGCGCTATTCGGCCTCAGTCTCGGAACTGGCCCAGGCCACCGAGGCCCGCCTGGCCCGGCTGGGGCTCCAGTGCGACCAGCTGGGGGAGGCTTTGGCCTTCCTGGCGGACCAGGGGATCCTGGCCCCGGAACGCCTGCTGGGGCCGTTCCGGGAGATCCTGCGGGCCCGGGCGGGGAGCGCGGATTTCATCTACGCCTATCTGCGCCTGCTCCCGGCCGGCGCCGGCGACGTCCTGGACGAGCTCCTGGCCGATCCGGACGTGGCCCGGCGGGAACAGTACCTGGACGCCCTTGGCGCCAGGGAGGATGACGCCCTGGCGCCGTTCTTCCTGAAGGCGGTCCAGGATCCCATCGTCGACGTGGGCCTGCTGGCCGTCCATCACCTGGGCAAGCTGCCCTCCAGTTTTCCGGCCCTGATGAGCCTGTTCCCGGGCGGCAATGTCGACCAGGTGCGGCTGGCCCTGGGGGTGTTCAAGGAGAACCGCACCTCCCAGGCGGCCGGCCCCCTGCTGGAGTTCCTCCAGACCGACGGGCGCGACTTCCTGCTGGTGGACGCAGTGGACGCGCTCTCCGCCATCGACCACCCGGACAGCGCGCCGGTGCTGCTGGAGCTGCTCCACGACGGCAAGCCCCTCAACCTGCAGGTGGCCCTGGCCCGCGCCCTCAAGCAGCTGGGCACCCGGCAGGCCTCCCTCGGTCTCCTGGCCCGGGCCGCGGCCCTGAAACACCCCACGGTGCTCATCCTGGCCCTGGAGGGCGCGCTGCGCGCGTTCCCCGGCTTCGACCGGCCCCTGCCCCCGGACCAGCTGCCCGCCTTCCTCCAGCTCCTGGACCGCTGCTGCGACGACCGGGAAGGAGAAGGCCAGCGCCTGCGGGCGGTGCTCGCCACCCAGGACCTGTACGTCTTCAACCGCCAGGCCTACGACCGGCTCAAGGACCGGTTCTCGGACTACCTGTTCGACCTGCGCACCAAGGAGGCCTGGGACCGGGACAGCAATGACCGGGTGGCCGCGGTGATCAAGGAACTGGCACGGCGCGCCGAAAGCCTGGGCAAACTGGCCCAGAAGGAGGCCGCCGTCCGCAACCGGATGCAGACCCTGCCCCCTCCCGGGGCCAGACGGGCGGAGGCGCTCCTGGCCCTGCGGGAGACCCTCCAGGATCCGGCCTTGATCCTGCGCCCGGAACTGGCCCGGGAGCTGGCGGACCTGGTGCTCGCCGGTCTCGCCAACCCCGGCCCCGAATGGCGCGAGACCGCCCACCTGTGCGAAATCGGCGGCCTCACGCGCCAGGACGGCCTGCTGGTGGAACCCATCCGGGACATCCACCTGCGGGCCACCGGGCTGGGGCTCAGGAGCGCCGCCCGCTCGGCCCTGGTGGCCCTGGGGCTGACGGAAGACGACCTGAACCGCCGGCTACCCGTGCGTTCCATCCTGGTGCTGGAACCCAGCGCCTTTTTCCGCAAGCGCCTGGTCAGCTTCCTGGGCGCCCAGGGCAAGTGGGAGCTGGCGGAGGCGGCCAGCCGCCTGGAGGCGGAGACGATCCTGGCCCGGGGCCCGGTGGACCTGGTGCTCACCGAGAGCAAGGATGCCGAGGGCGACCTGGCGCCCTGGCTGGAGGCCCTGTGGTCCCAGCGCCGGTGCCGCTACGCCCTGGTCTCCGCCTCCAGCCGGGACCTGGGGAGCCTGGCCCAGGCGCCCTGGGTGATCGGCACCCTGTTCAAGCCCTATTCCCTGGAACAGGTGGCCCAGGCCCTTGGCTGACCCGAGGTGTACCGGGAAAGCAGATAGACTCGATGCAACTGTCACCTCGGCCGTCCCATCCACCGCCATCACCCCACGAGGCCCCCATGTCGTCGTCTGTGCCCAGGCTGCGCGGCTTTCTCCTGGCCCTGGCCGCCGTCTCCGCACTGATCGCCCAGGACCCGGGCCAGGCCGAACGGCTGTACCTTGCCGGGGAGCGGGCGTACGCCATCAAGAGCTACCAGGAAGCCCTGGACACCTGGGCCCAGGTGGTGCAATCGGCGCCCAAGTCCGCCTTCGCCGCCCAGGCCCTGCTCAGCATGGCCCGGTACCAGGTGGAGGTGGCGCACCAGCCCGAGGCGGCCCTGCCCTGGCTGGACCGGATCAAGGCCGAGCACCTGGACACCCCTTGGGCCGCCGAGGCCCTGCTGATGCGGGGGCGCATCCTGGCCGCCCGGCGCCGGCCCCAGGACCTGAAGGAGGCCATGGGCGAGTTCAACCGGGTCCTGGACCTGTTCCCGGACCACCCCTGCGTGCAGGAGGTGCGCCTGGAGCTGGGCAACAGCTTCCGGCTGCTGGGCCAGTGGGGGCGCGCCCTGCAGAGCTACCTGGAGGCGGTGCGCCTGGACCCGGCCACGGCGGCGGCCAGGTCCGCCCAGCTGGAGGCGGCCGAGACCCTGGACCTCATGGGCGACACCACCGGCTGCCTGCGCATGCTCCAGTACCTGCGGGACCGGGCGCCCCAGTCCGCCGAAGCCCGGGACGCCGAATGGCGCATCCAGGTGCGCGTCAAGGAGCGCATCCAGAAGCCGCCCCTGCGCTCCCAGGGCCCCTGGCCTGACGGGCGGCAGAAGTGGCTCAAGACCCCGACGCTCCTGGCCACCGGCCCGGGGGGCGAACTGTTCCTGTACCAGGATGACCTGGACCAGGCCTTCCGCCTCAAGGATGGCCAGCTCATTCCCGCCGGACCGCCCACCCGGGCCGCCAAGGCCCTGGTGGCGACACCCGCGGGCCAGGTGTGGCTGGTCACTTCCAGGCAGGGCGTGGTGCGGGAGGGCACGCCTCCCTTCGCCGGCGTGCCCCCCCTCCAGGCCCCCACCGGAGCCGCCCTGGACCTCTGGGGCAACCTCTGGCTGAGCGACGCCAAGGCCCCGTCCCTGCAGGTGGTCCCGCCCGAAGGGCCGGCCCGGACGGTGCCCCTGGCCGGGGCCACGGGCCTGGCCGCCCTGCCGGGGGGCGGGATGGTGGCCGCCTCGGACGCCGCCCGCGCCCTGGTGTTCCTGGACCCCCAGGGCCAGGTGCGGTTCACCGTGCCCTACGGCAAGGACCTGCCGGCACCCTTCAAGTCCGTCCTGGCCCTGGCCGCGGATCCCCTGGGTCACGTTGCCGCGCTGGTGGAAGGGGATTTCGACGGGGTGGCGGTGTGGGGCCCCGACGGCGCCCTGCTGCGCTCGGCCACCTTCAAGAGCCTGGGCCTTGCGGGCAGATTCAGGGCTATCGCCATGGACCGCCAGGGTGGGCTGATCCTGGCCGACCGTTCCAATGACCAGCTGATCCGCCTGGACTGACCATGATCCCCCGCCGCCTTGCCGCCGTGTTCCTCGCCGCCCTGGTGGGCTTCCTCACCCTGGGGGCCCAGGACCCGGCCCTCAAGGACACCTTCCTGCAGGCCAAGGCCGCCTGGGCCACCCAGGGGGACCGGGAAGGGGCCAGCGCCCTGTTCCAGTCGGTCCTGGCCGCCCTGGAGCCCAACGCAACCACCCTGGACCCGGCCTGGCTGCAGGTGCTTTGCGAGACCTACAACTGGATGGCCATCCTGGATGATCGCGTGCCCGCCAAGCGGGACAAGGCCCCCCACTACCTGGAGTCGGCCCTGGCCGCCGACCCGGATTTCGAGATCGACCGGAACATCACCAACGTCCGCCTGCAGAACGCCTTCGACGCCTTGCGCGGGGCCAGGCTCGGGCGGTTGAACCTGACCCTCGCCCCGGGCGGCGGCGCCCTCGCGGTGGACGGCAGGACCCGCCCGGCCGGGTTCGCCGCCGGCCCGCACTACTTCCCGGCGGGCGCCCACACTTTCCGCTACGACCGTCCGGGCTTCGAGCCGCAGGAGCAGCGGGTGGACCTGGGCCCCAAGGAGAACAAGAGCCTGGACCTCAAGCTCACCCGCACCTCGTCGGTGCTCACCCTGTTCACCTCCCCGCCCGGGGCCCAGGTGCTGGTGGACGGCCATGCCGTGGGCGCCACCCAGGGCACCGCCCCGCCGGAACTGGCTCCCTCCGCCGCCAGGCTGGGGGTGGGCCTGGACCAGATCTCCGCGGGTTTCCAACTGAGCGGCCTGGCCCCCGGCCGGCACCAGGTGGAGCTGCGCCTGCCCTGCTACCAGCCCAAGCTCCTGGACCTGCCCGAGGCCTTGACCACCCCGTTCGCCGACCACGACCTGGAACCGGTGCAGCTGCAGCCTTCCCGCAGCCGGCTCACGGTGCTCACCGCCACTCCCGGAGGCGAGCTGTTCCTGTCCGGCAGGAGCTACGGCCCGGTGCCGGTGAAGAACCTGGAGGTGTGCGCCCAGACCTGCGACCTCCAGGTGCGCTTCCCGGCCGGGCTCTACGCCCAGCGGGTGGAACTGGGCGAGGGCAAGTCCGTCTCCCTCACCGTGCGCCCCAAGCCCCGGCTCACCTACGCGGGCTTCGAGGGCGGCGCCGACTTCGCCGGCCGGGACCGGATCACCGGACTGCTGGCGGGCCTGGGCGCCCGGCTCAGCCGTGCCGTCTTCCTCACCGCCGGACCGTCCGAGTCTCCCGACCAATGCGTGGCCCGGCTGCAGGCCTCCAAGGAGACGGAGCTGATCCTGCGCGCCCGGCCGGTGCCCGACCAGCCCGTCCACGAGGTGGAACTCATCCTCAGCACCCTCACCGGGGAGGAGGAGCGCCTGGTGGTGCGGCCCCTGGAAAGCGATCCCCTGGGGCAGCTGGTGGCGCGCCTGGAGGCCCCCCTGTCCCTGGACGAGCCCTGGGCCGGACTGGTCTTGCTGGACCTGCCCCCGGACGGCCCGTGGGTGCTCCAGGCGGACGACGCCGCCCTGAAGGCCGGGGTCCGGCCCGGCAAGGCGCTGCAGCGGGTGAACGGCAAGCCCTTGGCCAGCGTGGCGGAATTCCGCAAAGCCGTGCGCGAGGCGCTGGCGTCCGGCACCGGCAAAGTGACGGTCAGCCAGGGGGATGCGCCCATCACCCTGGCGGTCGCCCCGCAACCGGTGGAACTGCCCGTGAACGCCGCCAGCGTGTGCTATCCCATGGCGCTGTGCGACCTGCGCCTGCGCTACCCGGGCGCCGCCGGCGATGAGGCCGGGCTGCTGCGCCTGGACCAGGCCCTGGCCCTGATGCATTTCCGCGAGTACGAGAAGGCCCTGGAACAGCTCCGGGATGCCCGGATGGCCAGCATGCAGGGCGTGAGCCAGGGGACCCTGGACTACTACACCGGGGTTTGCCTGCTGCATATGGGTGACGTTTATCTCACCGAGACTCTACAATCATTCAACCAAGCTTCGAAATACCCGCAGGCCACCCTGTTCGGCCCCGGCGGCCCCCTCCTGGCGCCCCTTGCCAAGCAGGCCCTGGCGGACCTGAAACCCTGATTCCGGAGGGTCCCCATGGATTCACGGCACAACCGAGCGCGCGGCGAAGGGAAGATCGGCTGCATCCTCTCCCTGCTGGTGTTCATCATCGGCATCGGGGTGGGGCTGAAGGTGATTCCCATCTACTACAACAACAACAGCCTGGAGTCCTACGCCGGGGAACTGGCGGGGCAGGCCGGGATCAAGAACGCGGCGACCATCCTCGCCCAGCTGCGCGACCGGGCCAAGGAGCTGGAGATCCCCGAGGCCCTGCGCCCAGGGGGCATCACGGTCTCCACGTCCGGAACGTCCTCCGAGGGCACCTGCACCGTGCAGCTGCACTACTCCCGCCCCGTGGACCTGTACGGGGTCTACCGGTTCGAGATGACGGAGGAGAAGCGCATCCTCAAACCGTACATGGACGTCCGGTAGCGCCGGGAGAAACCTCTTGAAGCGGCGGGCCGGACCGGGCACGGTGGGTGGGTGGATTGCGCCCGGACCCTTCTCACCGACGGCAGCGAGCCCATGGCCTCCATCCTGCGTGAACTGGCCCGGGTGGCTCCGTCGCGCCTGACCATCCTGCTCCTGGGCCCCTCCGGGAGCGGCAAGGAGCTGGCGGCCCGGGAAGCGCACCGCCTGTCCGGGCGTCCCGGCCCCCTGGTGCCGGTGAACGGCTCGGCCTTCGCCGAGTCCCTCATGGAGTCCGAGCTGTTCGGGCACGTGAAGGGCGCCTTCACCGGCGCGTTGCGGGACCGCCGGGGGGCCATCGAAGCCGCGGAAGGGGGCACCCTGTTCCTGGACGAGGTGGCGGATCTCTCGCCCCGCCTCCAGTGCCTGTTCCTGCGCGTCCTGCAGGAGCGGGAGGTGCGCCGGGTGGGCGCGGAGAAGGGCCGCCGGGTGGACGTGCGTTTCCTGGCCGCCACCCACCGCCCCCTGGAGGTCCTGGCGGCGGGCGGGACGTTCCGCCAGGACCTTCTGTACCGCCTGCAGGGCGCGGTGCTCACCCTGCCCTCCCTGGGCGAGCGCCGGCACGAATTCCCGTACCTGGTCCCGCGCCTGGTGGGGCAGCTGGCCCTGGAGAACGGCGTGCCGGCGCCGCCCCTGCAGCCCGGACTGGCCCAGGCCCTGGGCGGCCTGGACTGGCCGGGCAACGTCCGGGAACTGCTGCACGCCCTGGAACGGGCCCTGCTGAGGTGCGGCCCCGGCCCCCTGGAGGCGCGCCACTTCCCGGAGCTGGAGCGGCCCTCCGGGCCGCCCCGCCCATGGCTGGCCGCCACCCGGGAGTTCCAGCGCGGCCTCCTGTTGGAGACCCTGCGCCGGCACCGGTTCCGGGTGGCCGAAGCGGCCCGGGCCCTGGGCCTGGCCCGCCCGGCATTGTACGCCGTCGCCCGGCGCCTGGGGCTGGAGCTGGACCAGGAGCGGGCCCGGGCCGGTCTGGATTAGCTCAACCCGCCGCGCACCTGGCGGGCCAGTTCCGCCAGGATGAGGGCCGCCCCCTTCACGGCCATGCGGCGGATCCCGGCGGGCTTCCAGGCCAGGGGGCTGAAGGGCCAGCGGGCGTGGGGCGCGCTGGGCTTCACGTCCAGGCTGCCGGTGCGCGCGTGCACCAGGGCCTTCTGGTGCACCGCCAGGGCGTAGCTGGCTCCCGCGGCGGCCAGCTGCCCCTCCCGGCGCTCCTGGTCGTCGTGCTCGGGCGTCCACCCCTCACCATCCACCTGGCGGATCCGTTCCGCCAGCACCAGTTCGATGGCCTCCAGTTCCGCGTTCCCTCCCACTTCCTGCAAGCGGTGCAGTTGCTGGTGGATGGCGGCCAGGCTCATGGAGGACCTCCGGGTTCGGACCGGTATCAGGATAGGCAGCTTAATGGCGGATCTCCAGGGCTGCAGGCGTTGCCCGGGCCTGCCGCGAACCTGCAGAGCGGCCCGCTGGAACTGGATCCGGGCCAAGTTGTCTGAGGCCAGGCTCTCCTTCGAGATCATCCCGGGGCCCTGGCCGAGCGCCGGCCCGGGGTTTTCCATTGTTAAAAAAACGATATAAAAACGCACATGATGCCTGCCATTCGTCTGGATTTTTCGCATTCGATTTCAGCAAAACATAAAATATACGTAATTTCTCTCTGGCTTTCCCCCCTTTTTGCCTTATTTTTTCCCCAGGAAACCACCAACGCCCGCCGTTCTCTCATTCAGGTTCTTCTTCTGGAAGTGGAGCCATTACATGAGTGATCGCCGCATCATCCATTGGGTCAATCCGGTCCTGGTTCCGGTGGATCGCCGGAAGGCCATGACCGACCGGCGCAAGCACTGCGGGCCGACCCGGATCCTGTTCATCCGGGTGGGCGATTTCTGGACCCGGTTCTTCATGCCCAAGGCCGCGGCCTGACCCGCACAGCGCCGGACACGACCTTGCAAATCATTTTCACCAAAAGCCTTAGGTTTACGGGGAGTAGAATGATCCTTTCACCTCAAGGGCCATAGGCGGTCCTAGCTAATCCGGCACGGGGGATCGCCCCGCCGGGAGCCGCCGTGGCCCTTCGCCCTGAAGGGAATCCCTCCCATGCGCTGGTTCGCGCTCATGGTCATGGCCACTGCCTTCTGGGCCGGAGCCTTCATCGCCGGCAAGATCGGGCTGCGCACCGCCTCTCCCATGACCTTGACCTTCACCCGCTTCCTGCTGGCGGTGGCGTGCCTGTTCCTGTATGCCCGCGTCAAGCGCATCTCCCTGCGGGTCGGGCGCCGGGACCTGGGGCCCCTGGCGACGCTGGGGGTGGTGGGGATGGTGGGCTACCACATGCTGTTCTTCCAGGCCCTGCGCCACACCACCGCCATCAAGACCGCCATGATCGGGGCCACCAACCCGCTCGTGGCCGCGGTCCTGGCGGCGCTGGTACTGGGGGAGCGCCTGGACGGGCGGCGCATCCTGCTCATGGCCACCGCCCTGGCCGGAGTGCTGCTCACCATCAGCAACTGGCACCCGGCCGTGCTGGTGCGCCAGGGCCCCAGCCTGGGGGACATGCTCATGGCCGGGGCGGTGGTGTGCTGGTCCGTGTACGCCGTGCTGGTGCGCCGGCTGGTGCGCCGCTTCGACCCCATCGTGACGACCTTCTACAGTTTCCTCTCCTGCGTGGTGGCCCTGGCCCCGTTCCAGGCCGTCGAGATCTGCCGCCGGGGCCTGGCCATCGACGCCCGGGGCTGGATGGCCATCGTCTACATGGGGCTGTTCCCCACCTTCATCGGCTACCTGGTGCAGCAGCAGGCCATCAAGCACCTGGGCGTGGGCAAGTCGTCCCTGTTCATCAACATGGTGCCGGTGGAGGTGATGATCCTGGCGGTGGCCATCCTGGGGGAGACCTTCCTGGCGCTGAACCTGGTGAGCGCGGCCATGATCATCGGGTCGGTGCTGGTGTTCAGCCTGTTGCCGGCGCCGGCCCCTGGGCCAGCCGGGACCGTGCCGCGGCCAGGCGCAGACCGTATGCGCCCACCAGTCCCGCCACCGCCCCCCGGCCCCGGGGAACCGGCGTGACGGTGGCGCACCCGGCCAGCAGCTCGTCCAGGTTCTCCGGGCGGTCCACCAGGGCCAGGTCCGGGAACCGCTCCCGCCCGGCGGCCTTGGTGCACTCCAGTACCCGGCGTTGGATGTCCTCCAGGGCCGGCTCGCCCGGCACCCCCGCCCAGGGCAGCACCAGCAGCACCGGTTCGCCCGCCTGGAAGGCCAGCAGGTAGCTGATAACAATTAAAAATCCGAAGGGATCTAATACCCATCCCCGGTCAGCCAAGTGGGCGTAACGCTATCGCAAGAAGCTACAAACCTGGAGACAGGTTTCGGGTACTCGTCCGCTTTCAGCAGATGGCGCAGCAAGGGGCTATCCGTGAAGAAGGCAACGTGAGTGGAATCGTTCACGGAGAAGAGCCTCAGGCCGTGGGCCGAGGCCAAAAGGCGCAGGCTATCCCTGGAGTAAAGGGAAAGGTGGCCGTTCCGGGGGGCCAAGTACCACCAGGAAATGCCCAGTTCGTCCAAGTTTTTCGGCTGGAACAAGGTGGTGAAGAAGATGACCCCATCCCGGCGCAGGAAGGAGACCAGGTCGCCCATCAGACGATGGGGGTCGGGTACGTGCTCGAAGACCTCAAAGGAAAGAATCAGGTCGTAGGTCTTCTGGGCGAAGTCGCCCCGCGAATGGAAGAAAGGATCGTAGGTGGCCACGGAGGGGAAACCCGCCTTGCGAAGCTTCGTCTCCAAGATTCCCGAGCCGCCTCCGTAGTCCAGGATATCTAGGATGCCGCCCCAGGCGCCCAGGCGGGAAGCCAGTTCCTCCGATCTCTGCTGGGGCCGCACGTCAACGAAGTCGGGGTCCACCTTGACGTAGTCATCGTTGTAGATGCGAGATTCAAAATCCTCGAAGTTCCAGTCATCCAAATCCGAAGTGAACAGAAAACCGCAGAAAGTTACACTGGTGGTATGCGGCATAGGTGCACGCGCGAGGCATGAACTGGGAGCCTTCCGGCATGCAGCTCTTCCCGAGATCAGCACACCCAAAGAATTCTGCCTTTCGGCCGCAGATCTTGCACGTCGCCCAGGGCACGGAGCCTTCGAGGCGGGTGCGCAAGCTCTGTACCGCGCCGTCCTGGGGAAGCTGGGCTGCGCAGACAGCCTGGATGGCGTACGCGACCTCCGACGCTCCGGAGCGATGGAAGGCAGCGGCGGCCGAAACGAGGCCTTCCACAAGCTGAGAAGTCTCGAGAAGGCGGCCTTGGGCGTGCATGCGCCCCGCTTCCTCAGCCAGGGCCGTCGCCTGCGCGAGCACGGTCTCCTTAAAAACCTCATCGGAATCACAGGAAGGCACTTCCATGTTGGGTTTCATGAATTCAGTTCCAGTTGGAGAAGTTCTTGGCATCAATTCTGTGGCACGCTCAAAGGCTTGGCTGACCTCGCTGAGCTGAGCGAGGGCTACCAACAAATTGCCCCGCAGTAACTGGGCCTCCGCCATTGTAAAGGCGTGCTCCCGTTCCTGGGGGCTCAAGTCCCCATGCAGGTTTTTGAAGAGCTCCAGGGCCAGAAGGCCCCGCAGGGGGTCGCCGGATTCCAGGCATCGCTTGGCCTCTAGATACGTCCCATTGGCTTGGGCGGGCCGGAAAGCTTCGTTCCACTCGTGGGCCTTGCGGAAGAGTTGGGCGCACTGCTCGTATCGCTGGTTGGCGTAGAAGATGAGCCCCATCCTGTTCAGGGCCTCCGAGTTGGGAAAGGCTGCCAGGACGGCGCCGAAGGCGCGGGCAGAGTTCTCCCACTCCCCCAACAAGGCGAGGGCATGGGCGCGCAGGTGGGCCACTTCGGGGTTGGCCAGACTGGCCGGGAGCTGAGCCAGGTGGTCCAGGGTGGCATTCCCGTCACCTTGAGCCGCACTAGCTCTCGCACGCGCGACTTTGGCATCGACGGCTTGCCAGTTTGTGTCCAGCAGACCCTGGCAGGCTTCCCAAACCCGTTCCGGCGTAATCTCCTCCAGCAGGCATCGGTACTTACCTTGCTCCAGGTGGCAGTAATCACCCATGAAGGTATTGGTGGCGTTAATGCCAGGGTTCTGAAGATCCTCTCGCGCCGCCTTCTGGAGGCGCTCGGACTGGGTTTCGTCCTTCAGGAACAGGTGGTAGCAGCCCTTGTGGGGACAGGTGGGCTCAACGCCTGCGGCCCGCCAGGCGAAAAGTCCATGACGGAAGGGCAATCGACAGCGCGCCGGTACGGTGGAGTAGATGCCCACGATGCCGATGTCCGTGAGGCCCGCGAGTTGGACGGGTCCGCTGTCCGGGCTGACGAAGACCTGGGCTTGATCGCAGAGCACGAGGGTATCTTCGAAGCTGAGCTGGTTGGTCAGATCCAGCATGCCAGGATGGGGCTTGAGGCTCAGCACCCCCTTGTAAGGCACCGCTGAGCTATCTCCCACGACGATGGGAGTGTGCCCCGCAGCCAACACCAGAACCGCCAGATGCTCCCAGCGCTCCGCAGGCCAGGTACGGTTCTTATCCCCTTGGCCGGGATGGAGAAGGATCCGACATGACTGGGCCGAAGCGAGCAGGGATTTAAGTTTGGCCTCCGAACGCCGACGGATATTTTCTGGAAGGGTGACTACGGCCCTCTTGTCGGCGCTGGGGGCGTGGATCCCCATTTCGAGCAAGTAGGCATTCACTTGATGATCCCGATTGATGCCATAGTTCACGGGGTTGAGATCCACCAAACGCACCAAGAACTTCTTCATGGAGTGCTCATGCAAAAGCACATTCCATTTAAGATATGAGCTGATCACCCCATCCACGTGGGGAGAATGGCGGGCCAGATCGGCATAACGGCTCTCTGTAAGTAGGTAGATCTTGCAATCGGGATGTTGGACGCGCAGGGCGTGGATGGCGCTGAGGGCCATGATCACGTCCCCCAGGCCTCCCAGGCGCTGCACGAAGAAGGCCTTGGGTCGCGCGGCGTCTTCCTGGTCTTTGCCTTTCAGGTATTGGTGGAGCTGCTGCAAGTCGAGGGCCACGGATCCTCCGGGAAACGGGTGGGGTGCGCGAGGATAATGATGAGGTCGAATGCCGCGCTGGGGCGAGGTGCATGGCGCCGCCGCCAGTCACCAGGAACGCGTTCTGGATCCTACAGGCAACCAGGATCTGGGCGACGTAATCCGCCACCCAATGGCTCATGAGCGCACCTCCTGCCGGTAGGCCTGGTGCCAAGTCAGGGTCCTGGCGACCGCTTCCTGCCAATCAAGGATGGGTGACAAAGCCAGTTCCTCCCGGCTTCGGGTAATGCAGGGAACGTACCGGGCTGGCTGAGCGTTTGGCCTGGACTGCTGGGCAACCGTGACCGGGACCCTACAGAGCCTGGTCACGTATTCAGTCAGTTGGCGGATGCTCACCGGGTGCCTGGCTTCCACGTTGTATGGCCGGCCCAGTGCGTCCTCGGCCAGGATGGTTCCAAGACAGTGGCTCAGATCGTCGGTGTGCAGATAGGCGCATGGAGGTGCCGTCCCCCAGGATGCGGATGTGGTTCCCATCCAAACCATCCCGGAGAAAATTGCCCACGGCGAAGCGGGTGTCCAGGGGCAGGAGCGGGCCACCACCAGCACCGCCGCCGTGGCCTGGACGATGATGTCAATCATCTCCAGAGGGCCCGTATCGTTCAGGTTCCGGCTGCAGAGCTCGGCGCCGTGGATGACCCAGTCGGCACGTAGGCCCATCCCCTCCACACTGCGCACATCCCCATGGCCCAGGCGCAGGGCGGGGCATGCCGGTGGTGGCCTTGAGGCCGGTGACCTTGAGGTTGCAGCCCTGGTCGGAATAGATGAACTTGTGGCCGTAGCCATAGGACAGGTCGCCAAGTTGCTCCATGCTTTCCCCCTTTCTATCGGCTGCCTACCCCGGGAGTATTTTTCAAAGGCGGTACTCCCGGTTGGCCAGTTCCCAGAAGTTCCAGCTGGCTGCCTGGGCGGCGCACACCTGGCTGTCGAACAGCCCCTGGTGGATGCCCTTGGCCAGGTAAAGGTGCAGGTCCAAGGCCAGGATCCCGGAGGCCGGATCGGCCCCGTCCCGGCCCCCGGCCAGGCGCGGGATGTCCAGGTAGGCCCGGGGCCAGTGCCATTCGGAATTCCACTGGTTGCACAACCGGAAGGCGCGGTCGAAATGTTCGGCCGGAACCCGGCGGTCGCTGACCCAGCGCGCGCTCAGGATGCCCTGGTCGGCCCCTTCCACCGAAAAGAACGCCTGGGTGCACCGGTCGATGGCCGGGTCGTAGTCCCAGCTGGCGGTGTAGGCGCTGGCCCCGCTTTCCCAGAAGGGCAGGCCGCTGGCCCGCAGGTAGCGGACCAGGGTGTCCACCGTGAAGGGCTGCGCCCGCTCCTGGACCTCGTCCGCGGGCGGCTGCCCCGGGTCGGCGGCCGGCGCCTCCTCCTGCACCGCGCCCAAGGCGGGCGGCAATTCCCAGGGGTCGTGGAATTCCTGCCAGGCCAGGTGCCCCAGCTGGCGGAGCAGGTCAGGGTCCCGCTCGCCGGCATCGAAGCGGCGCATGAGTTCGTCTGGAGTCATGGTTCCCTCCCGGTCTCCATCGTTCGCTGGACGTTCTCCGCCGGTTCCTGGCGGCGCCGGAGGGCGCCGTCCTGGCTCGGGGGCTCCAGCCTGTGAATCAAGGTTACGTCCCCAGGGCCAAGCGAGGAATGGACAACGCTTGCCTCCACATTCCGGGGCAGTCGCCGGCCCGCCGCCGCGCCCGGCAGGATTTATCCTGGGCGGATGACCGGTATCAAAGGGCGACCGGGTCGACCGGGTGCTCCGGACCGCAGGGGCCACCCCGCATCAGCGCCCGGAAGATATGCCCAAAGTCATAGGGACGGCCGGTTCAGACCCGCCGTCCGAAGCTGCGCTCCAGGTCCGTGCGGGTCAGCTTCTTGATCACCGGCCTCCCGTGGGGGCAGGTGTGGGGCACCGCGCAGGCCAGGAGGTCCTCGACCAGCCGCTGGGCCAGTTCCGGGGGCAGCTGGTGGTGCTTCTTGATGGCGGCCTTGCAGGACAGTTCGGCGTTCAGTTCGCGCCGGAAGAAGTCCAGGTCCACTTTGCCCTGGGTGTCAAGGCGGGCCAGGAGGTCGTCCAGGAGGGCCTGGGGATCCCGCTCCGCCAGGAAATCCGGCAGGCCCCGGACCACCAGGGAGTCGTCGCCGAAGGCCTCCACTTCCAGGCCGGCCCGGTCGAATTCCTCCAGGAACGGGGCCAGGCGGGCCAGGGCCGCGGGCCCCACCCGCACCACCTGGGGCGGGAGCAGGGGCTGCACCGCCGGCTGGTGCCTGTGCTGGAACAGCCGCTCGTACAGGATGCGCTCGTGGGCCACGTGCTGGTCGATGATCCACAGCTCGGGTTCCCGTTCCCCCTGCACCTGGGCCAGGAGGTAGGTGTCCTCGAAGGCCCCCAGGTAGCGCACCGGCGGGGGCGGGAGGGGGCGGCCGGTTCCGCCGCTCCGGCCTCCGCCGGCACGGGGTACGGGCCCCCGGCCGCGGGCGCCGGGGCGAAGGCGGCGGCCAGGGCGGCCGCGGCCCCGGTGGCGTCCGGTTCCCGCTCCCACAGGTGCGGCTGGCGGGGCGGGGCGGCCGGGGCCGGGGGGCGCACCGGCCGGTCCAGCTCCAGTTCCACGGGCCGGGGCGGCAGGTCCAGCACCGAGGGCAGGCCGCCCTTGAGCTGCTCCCAGGCGTCCCGCAGGGACCGGCTCACCCAGGGGAAGATCCGCTGGGGTTCCCGGAACCGCACTTCCGCCTTGGTGGGGTGCACGTTCACGTCCACCGCCTCCGGGGGCAGGTCCAGGAACAGCACCGCCGCCGGGTAGGCGCCCTTGGGGAAGAACCCCTCCCACCCTTCGGACAGGGCCGCCAGCAGCAGGCGGTCCCGCACCGCCCGGCCGTTGACGAACAGGTACAGGTGGTTGCGGTCCCGGAAGCTGAGCTGGGGCGGGGAGACGTAGCCGTGGAGGACCCAGGGGGGCTCCCCGGACCGGAACGGGACCAGGCTGGCCAGGCGTTCCCCCAGCAGGGGCCCCAGGCGCGCGCCGGCCGCCGGCACCGGGGGCAGCACCAGGTCGCCGCCCCGGTCCGAGCGCAAGGTCCAGTGCACCTGGGGAGTGGCCAGGGCCAGGCGGGTCGAGCACGCCCCACAGGTGGGCGTGCTCCGTGTCCGTGGACTTGAGGAAGCGCCGGCGGGCCGGCAGCTGGGCGAACAGGTCCCGGGCGGTGACGGTGGTGCCCCGGGAACGGGGGGCCGGGAGCACCTCCTTGATGATCCCGAATTCGCACCGCAGGCGGTGCCCCTGGCCCTCCTCCTCGGCCGAGCACAGCTCCAGGCGGGTCACCGAGGCGATGGAGGGCAGGGCCTCGCCCCGGAACCCATAGGTGGCCAGGCGGCCCAGGTCGTCCACCGTGCGCACCTTGCTGGTGGCGTGGCGCTCCAGGGCCAGGTACAGGTCATCCCGCCCCATGCCCCAGCCGTCGTCGGCGATCTCCAGGAGACGCTTGCCCCCCTCCTCCCAGCGCACCTCCAGGCGCCCGGCCCCGGCGTCCAGGGCATTCTCGACCAGCTCTTTCAGGACGGACGCTGGCCTTTCCACGACTTCGCCGGCGGCGATCTGGTTGGCTACGAGGTCGGACAGCACTCGGATTCTAGGCATGGCATGGACCCGTGATAGGCGATCGGACGAAGGGGGTGGTGCCTGGATCCCTACAGGGCCAGATTCCGGACAAACCGTCGGATCAGCCCCTCGAACCGCCCCGCCGCCGCTGCCCCGGCGTCCAGCACTTCCTGGTGGGTCAGGGGCTGGGCCAGCATGCCGGCGGCCATGTTGCACAGGCAGGAGATGGCGGCGACCCGCAGGCCCTCGTGGCGGGCCACGATCACTTCCGGGACGGTGCTCATGCCCACCGCGTCGGCGCCCAGGGCGCGGAAGGCCCGGATCTCCGCCGGGGTCTCGAAACTGGGGCCGGTGAGGCCCACGTAGATGCCTTCCTGCAGGGCCTGGCCCAGGCCCGCGGCGGCGGTGTGGAGTTGGCGGCGCAGGTCCGGGTCGTAGGCGGCGGTCAGGTCCGGGAACCGGGGCCCGGGCTCCTGGTTGGGGCCCACCAGGGGGTTGGCGCCGGTGCCGTTGAGGTGGTCCGTGAGCACCATCAGCTGGCCCACGCAGAAGTCCGGGTTGATGGCTCCGGCGGCGTTGGTGAGCAGCACCGCCGGGACCCCGAGCCGGCCGAACAGCCGCATGGGTGGCGGTGACCAGGGCGGGAGGATGGCCTTCGTAGGCGTGGAAGCGCCCGGCCTGGAGCACCACCCGGCGGCCCTCCAGACGGCAGAAGATCAGCTGGCCCTGGTGCCCCGGCACCGTGGGCGGCGGCAAGCCCAGCTCCGTGAAGCTCACCCGCAGCCCGGCCCCGGCCTCGGGGCATCCGGCCAGGGCCCCCAGGCCGGAACCCAGGACGATGGCCAGCTCCGGCACGAACGGGGCGCGGGCCTGGAGCAGGGCTTGGGCGGCGGCAAGGTCCATGGTCAACTGAGGGGGGTCAGGTTGACGGTCACTTGGATGTCCGGCTGGGTGGTCGACGGGTCCGGGCTGACCAGGCGGATGCGCACCCAGTGCCAGGCGGGGTTGCTGGTGTCGGTGGGATTGCCCCGCAGCACCATGGTCTGGGCGGCACTCTGGGTGGCGTTGAACACGAACGGCTCGCGGACGTTGCCGTCCACCACCACTTCGATCCCGGCTCCCGGGGGCAAGGGGGTCCCGCTGACCAGGTCCGGCACCGTGGTGAAGCTGAGGGCGTAGGCCCGGTCAAGGGTCAGGGCCAGCTTGGCATAGTGCACTTCGCCCTGGGACTCGTTCAGATAGACGGTGGCGGGAACCGGGTTCACGACGTTCGGGTTGGGCACCGCCCCGGCCGCCTCGGCCTGGGCCCGGGACAGGGTGAAGCCCGGCAGCGCCGCCAGGCTGGAGTTGGGGTTCACGCCCCAGTTGTCCGCGAACAGAGGCCACAGGTCCTTGCCCGGCCACAGGATATCGAAGGGGTTGGCCAGCAGGGGGATCAGCACCGAGTCCGGGAACACGTTGCCCAGGTTGATGGGGTCCTCGGGGTGGTTCTCCTGCAGCCTTCCGACCTGGGTGTAGAAGCTGGCGATGTCGGTCTGGATGGTGGCCGGTCCGGCGTTCGCCTGGAAGGTGATCGTGGGGTAGATGAGGGAGAAGAAGATCCACGTGTTGGAGGGTGCCAGGACCTTCCATACCGCCGGGTCGCCGGCCCCGACGACGCCTTGGCCGGTGAGGTTCAGCTGCCAGCCCGCCGCCGCCACGGTGGTGGGCGTGTAGATGTTGTTCTGGGCCGGGAGGACGCGGATGTCCCGGGGGGCCAGGGCGGTGGCGGCGGACAGGTCGGTGAGGAAGGGGGTCTGGAGGAGGTTGGCGGCCAGGGCGTCCCCCAGTCCTTCCACCACCGCCAGGTCCGGCGCCAGGTTGGGGAGCAGGAAGGAGGCGGTGCCCTGCCCGTACGGGAACAGGCTGGTCTTGCCTTGCCCGAACAGGAAGTTGCGGGCCAGGAGGGGGTAGATCACGCCCGGATCGTAGGCGTCGTCCACGGCCGGCCCCCCGGCCAGAGTGCCGAAGTAGTGCAGCGTGGCCCCGTCGAAGGCGGTATTGACGTTGGTGGCGGCGTTGTAGAACAGGTCCGGGTTGTAGACCACGTAGGACCGGCGGGGGGTTTCGGTCTGGCCGGGATAGTAGTGCAGGTCCAGGATCCCCCCGGGCGTCTGGGACGGCGTGGGATCCCCGTAGTAGTAGGTGAAATAGAACACCGAATCCAGGATCGCCAGCACCCGGCTGCCCACGTCCACGGTCCCCACCGGCGCCTGGGCGGTGGAACCTGGGACGTACCAGGTGGGGGAGGTGAGCGCCCAGGTGGCGCTGGCGCCCAGCGTGAAGTTCACGGTGGCGTCGTCGTGCTGCACCGGCAGGCTGCCCGGGTTGTCGGTGGGGTCGGTGAAGGGGTTGCCGTTGATGTCCTCCCGGTAGGCGTAGATGGGCCTGCTGGGCTCCGGCAGGGCGCTGCGGATGCCGCCGGGATCGTTGGCGACGAGGCCGGCCGGAACGCCGACGACCTTGACGGTGGACGCGTCCCCGCCCTGCTGCTGGAAGACGCTCTCCACCTCCACGAAGGTGGCGTAGCCCCCGTAGGCCGAGTCGGAGATGGTGTAGTCGCCGTTCAGGTCGGTGGCCGCGGAACCCGCCAGGCGCCAGGTGGGAACCAGGCTGCCGCTGCTGTCCACGTCCCAGAACAGCTGGAACGCCCGCACCACCACGTTCCGGGCCGGGGTCACCACGCCGGCGGTGGCCGGGTCGCCCAGGCCGGTGGGACTGCCGTTGGCATCGTACAGGATCGGGGCGCGGGTGTAGGTGACGGTGCCCGTGATAGACACGGTGCCGGCCGTTTCCCCGGAGCCCCGTTTGCACCCCGAAACCGATCCCAACATGCCGGCGGCGACGAGCATCACCGCCCAAGGGCGCAACCAGGAAGGGACTGCCGCCATGCTCACCTCTGAAACTCGCGAAAAACCTAAGCCTACCACGCCTTCCGGATCAGCGGCCGGCGGAAGGCGGGACGGCTTCGTGGTTCTGGGCCATGAGCTCGGAGGGAATCTCCTCGGTGTCGTTCATCTTCGGGAGAGGATTCTGGGGAATGCCGTCCAGCCGCAGTTCGAAGTGCAGGTGCGGCCCGGTGGCGTTGCCGGTGCGCCCCACCTCGGCGATCTTCTGGCCGCGGCGGACCACGTCGCCCTCCTGGACGAAATTGCGGCTGCAGTGGGCGTACAGGGTCACCACCCCGTTGCCGTGGTCCACCGCCACGAAGTTGCCGTACTGCTTGTGCCGGGCCGAGGCGATCACCACCCCGTCCATGGCCGCGAAGATATCCGAGCCCTGGGGCGCGCTCAGGTCCACGCCCTTGTGGTTGCCCAGGAAGCGCCGCAGCACCTTGCGGCTGTGCCGGGCGGTCTTCACCCGCACCACCCGGGTGCGCACGCGCGGGCCCCAGGCGGAACTGATGGAGCGGGTCTCCACCGGCCACAGCAGGTCCAGGGCGTCCCGGTCGGCGGGCTCGAACGGCAGGGCGGCCGAATCGCCGGAGGGCAGGACCAGGTCCTCCGCCTGGTCCTCTTCCGGAACCACTTTGCGCATGCCGGCCAGGGTCGGAGTGGCGGCGGAAGCGTGGGGGATCTCGCCGTCCGAAGGCATCGCGTCCGTGGGCACCGGCGCCAGGCCCTCGAGGGGCAGGATGCGCTCCAGATGCACCAGCGAAGTGGGCCCCAGGGCCGGGGTGCCCGGCAGGAGCGGCACCTGGGCGATGGCGGAGCGCCCGGCCAGGGCGCCGGGAGGCAGGGTGCGCAAAGGCAGGGCGGCCGCCCGCTTGGCCTTGTGGGCCGCCGGCCGCTTGGCCTTGTGGGCCGTCGGCTGGCCTTTCTTGACCTTGTGCACCGAATGGTGCCGCACCACAGGGGAGGCCTGAAGGATTCCAGTCATGCCGGAGATGGCGATTGCGAGCGCTAAGAGAGTAGTGCGCATGGGATCTCCTCATGCGGGAAACGGAAGGCTTATGGATGCCTTTGCAACCTCCTGGAGGAAAGACCCCCTGGTGGACCAAGCAAGAACCTAGATCCTATCCCAGGAGGACTTTGTTGATCAAACCCAAAATATATTTCGATAAATTGCACATGCTAATCCCAGGGACACCCCTCCCAGGGTTCGCGAATCGAGCCCCGGCGTCCCCCTTCTTTAAGCAAAAGCCGGACGGGTCCGATCTCCATCCGGTGGCTCACCGCTTTGAGCATGTCATAAAGCACCAGGAGTCCCACCGTGACCCCGGCCAGGGCCTCCATCTCCACCCCCGTGCGTCCCTCCACCGAGACCTCCACCCGCAGCCAGGCCCGGCGCGCCTCCGGATCCCAGTGGTGGTCAACCAGGATGGCGTCCAGGGGCAGGGGGTGGGCCAGGGGGATCAGGTGGCCGGCGCTCTTGGCGCCGCCCACGGCGCCGATGCGGGCGGTGGTCCAGGGGTCGCCCTTGGGGCCGCCCCCCGTGGCCAGGGCCTCGGCGCATTCCGGGGCCAGGGCCAGGTAGCCGGCGGCCACCGCCCGCCGGCGGGTGACCGCCTTGGCGGACACGTCCACCATGCGCGGGCGGCCTTCCGGGTCCAGATGGGTCAGGGTCATGGCTCGCTCCAGGCCAGGAGGATGTCGCGCAGGGCGGGCACGTCCGGGGCGTACGCCCGGGGCGCGAAGACGGCCATGGCCTCCTGGGAGGAGAACCCGTGCCCCACCGCCACGCTGGGCACCCCGGCCCGCTGGGCCATGTCCAGGTCGTAGGGGGTGTCCCCCACCATGACCGCCTCCTCCGGGCGCAGGCCGTAAGCGGCCAGGCAGAGGAAGAGGCTCTCGGGGTCCGGCTTGCCGGCCCGCACCTCGTCCGGGGTCACCAGGGGATCGAACAGGCCTTCCCAGCCCAGCACCTTCAGCTGCCGGCGCAGGGGCGTGCCGCGCTTGGAGGAGGCGATGGCCATGGGCATGCGGCGCCCACGCAGCTCGGCCAGCAGGTCGGTGATGCCGTCGAAGCCCTTGATCAGGTGCTCGTGCTCCTGGTGCTTGAAGCCTTTGTAGGCCTGCACCACCGGCTCCAGGGCCAGCCCCAGGTGGCCGAAGGTGCGCTGGATGCCCTCCTCCACCGGCAGCCCCACGCACGTGAGCCAGGCTTCCTTCAAGCCAGGATCCAGGCCCAGGACCTGGAGGGTGTGGGCCATCCCCGCCTCGATGACCGGCCGGGTGTCCGCCAGGGTGCCGTCAAAATCCCAGATGATCAGTTTCATCCTTCCATTCTCCAGCCTCCCGGGCGCGCCGTCCATGCTCCCGCGCCGGCGGGCCGGAACGATATACTTGGTCACCTTCACCCAAGGCACAGGAGTCGGGATGGATCGGTTCGGGAGCACCAAACTGCGCATGGTCTGGGGTTGTGTCTGCCTGCTGCTGGCCGGGCTGGTCCTGACCAGCATCCAGGGCTTCGGGGAAGGGGGCACCCAGCTGATGGTGTTCGGCACCGGCATCCCCCTGGGATTTGAGGATCCCAAGCCCTACGTCATCCAGAACCTGGGCCGGCTGGTGTACACCGTGGTGCCGGCGGTGATCCTGCTGGGCGGTTTCGTGCCCCTGGGCGAGTGGCTCGGCGCCGGGAGCCGCGGGGAACGCTTGCAGGGCCTTCTGGCCGGCACCGCCCTGGCCTTCCTGCACGGGCTGTTCCTGGGCCAGCTGGCGGTCCTGCCGGTGCTCGCCGCCTGCTGGCGGCTGCTGGGCACCCCCCTGGCGCCGTCCATCCTCCTGGCCGACGTGAACGCCCTGGTGCTGGGCCTGCAGCTGCTGCTGTGGGCCGCCGCGCTGGGGCTGCTGCTGCGGTCCAACCGGGGCCTGGCGGTGCTCCTGGCCTACGGCCTGACGGAAGTGGGCCGGATCATGGCCTGGGGCGGCGAGTTCCTGGGCGACCTGGACGTGCCGGGGTGGCTGGTGAAGACCATGGCCTTCCTGGGCATGTCCCTGCCCACCGGCCAGCTGCCTTCGGACCCGGTGGGCTGGAAGGCCCTGCCCATCAGCCTGGGGGTGCCGTTCCTGGCGGCCCTGCTCCTGCTCCTGGTCCCGGCGAAGGCGGCCAAGCGGAGCCGCGCTTGAACCCTGGCCGGGTCCTGCTCCTGGCCTCCGGGGTGGTCCTGGCGGCCCAGGCCCCGGCCCCACCGCCCGCTGGCGGGCCGGCGCTGGCCCAGGCTCCTGCCGCCCAGCCCCAGCCCCAGCCTGCCCAGCCCGCGCCCGGGCCGGCCCAGGGCCAGGACCCGGCCCAGATCAAGCGCCGCCTGGCGGAGGTCCAGGCCCGGCTGGGAACGGTGGAGACCCAGCTGGATGCCCTGAAGAAGCGCCGCAAGGGGGTCCTGGTGGAGCTGCAGGGCATCGAGCTGGACGCGGACCGGATGCGGGCCCAGGCGGAAGCCGCCCGGCTCAAGCGCGACCAGGCCCAGGCGGCGGTGCTCGCCATCACCGGCCAGAAGGAGAAGATCCAGCAGGAGATCGCTTCCCGCCGCCTGGAATTGCGCCAGCAAGTGCGCTGGATGCAGGCCAAGGGCCCCCTGGGGGACCTGACGTTCCTGCTCGGGCTGTCCAGCTTCGAGGACTACGTGATCCAGGGACGGTACCTGGTGTACCTGCAGGACCAGGAGCGCCGCCGGCTGGACCGGATCCAGACCCTCCAGCAGGACCTGGCCCGGCGGGAGCAGGATCTGCAGGCGGCCCTCCAGCGGCTCACGACGGACGAGCGGACAGCGGTCCAGGCCCAGGACAGCCTGCAGCTCCACGAAGCGCGCCTGCAGCAGTTCCTGGACGGCCTCAAGCAGGACGAGAACCGCCAGAAGGAGATCCAGGCGGAACTGGCGGAGGAGGAGGTGCAGCTGGAGCGGATGCTGACCCAGTTGCTGGGCAAGCCCCGGACCGACGCCTTCGAAGCGGCCGTGCCGTTCGTCTCCCTCCAGGGCGCCCTCCCCCAGCCCGCCCCGGGCACCCTGGCCCAGGGCTTCGGCGAGCACCTGCACCCCCTGTTCCACACCAAGACTGTGCAGAGCGGCCTGCTCATCGCCGCCGACCAGGGCGCCCCGGTGCAGGCGGTGGCCGACGGGCGGGTGGTCTACGCGGAGCCGTACCAGAGCTTCGGCCCCATGGTGATCCTGGACCACGGGGGCGGCTGGTTCAGCCTCTACACCCACCTGGAGTCCCTCCAGGTGGCCAAGGGCCAGGTGCTCAAGCAGGGGGAGGTCATGGGATTCGTCGGAGGGACCCTGGACGGCCCCCGCCTGGGCTTCGAGATCCGCCGCCTGACCCAGCCCCAGGACCCCAACAAATGGCTGAAGAACCGGTACCGATGAAGGGTGCCGGAATCCAGAAGGTTCCGGGACGACCCAGACCTTTCCCTTCTCCGCGCCTCCGCACCTCCGCGTCCTCTTGTTCCGGCTTTTCATAGGGTGATGCCAGCACGGCCGGGCACTGGACGAGCCCGACGGCATCATCCGTGAAAAAGCCGGAACAAGAGGACGCGGAGGTGCGGAGGCGCGGAGAAAAAAGATCAGGCCTTGGTGCTGATCACCCGCTTCAGTTCATCCTTCAGGGGCCAGGCCCAGAAGTTCGGCGTCAGCCCTGACCCCAAGGTTTTCCTGATCAGGATGAACGCGTCCCCCGGCGTTCCCCTACCCGGCGCACGGAAACCCGATGATTTTGTCCCCCTGGCCATTGCCAGGTTTATTTTTTAATTAATATTTCATTAGTCGCGTTCACCCTTTTCGTGAAGAACTCTATAAGTACGAGTAAAAATCATGACATCCACCACCCTGCGCCGGATCACCAGTCTTGCCGCCCTGGTCTTCGCCCTGGCCTTGGCGGCGGTGCACCTTGGCTTCTTCATCCATCTCCAGGGGGTGGCCCGCACCACCCGGGCCCGGTGCCAGACCCAGGCGGACCAGGCTTCGGGCACCATCCTCAAGGCCATGCAGGGCGCCGAAGGGGCGGCCCATGGCCTGGTCCGGGACCTGGAGTCCGGCCGCCTGTCCTCGGCCCAGGTCCAGGGGGCGCTCACCCGGGCCCTGGAACAGGAAGGCGGCACGGCCCTGCGCCTGGCGGTCCTGTTCCGCCCCGGCGCCGTGGCCCCGGGCCCGTTCGGCCCCGCCGCCGAACGGGTGGGGAAGGAGGTGCGCCCGTACCGCTACGAGTCATCCAGCGACTACACCGCCCAGGCCTGGTTCCGGACCGAGCCCTGGAAGGCCGGATGGGACGAACCGGGGCTGTCCGAACGGGGCGGGGTCCTGCGGGTGGTGTACATGGAGCCGTTCCGGCTCCCGGGCGCCGCCGCCCCATCGGGCCTGGTGCGCCTGACGGTGGCCCTCACCGGCATCCAGGCTCTGGTGGACGGGCTGGACGTGGGCCGCATCGGCTACGGGTTCCTGCTGTCGGCCAAAGGCGTCTACCTGGCCGATCCCCGGATGGAACTGGTGACCGGGCGCAAGACCATCCAGGACATGGCCGACGCGACCCGGGACCCGGGGCGGCGCTACCTGGCGCAGCTGGTGGCCCGCGGAACCGGCGGCTTCACCGAAGGGTTCAGCGGCGTCACGGGCCAGCGCACCTGGATCTTCCTGTCCCGGCTGCCGTCCCTGGGCTGGTCCCTGGGCCTGATGTACACCAAGGACGACCTGAGCCTGCGGCCCCCGTGGGAACGCTGGGTGCGGGCGTTGGAGGTGAGCCTGGCCCTGGGCCTGGCCCTGACATTGATCTTCCTGGGCTTCCGGGGCCACCATGGCGCCCAGCGCGATCTCTGGTGGGCCGTGGCGGCCGGCTCCCTGGCCATCGCGGCGGCCTGCGCGGCCCTGTTCTACCTCATCAACAGCCTGCCCCCGCCCCCCACCCCGAGCGACGAGTTCCAGGTGATGGACCGGACCAGCCTGGACCGGTTCATGGAACGGTACCGCACCCGCAAGGCCGGGGACGCCCAGGTGACCACCACCTTCCGCCCCACCGGCGTGTTCCTGCAGACCCTGGAGGCGGCCGGGCCCGGGTGGTGGCGGAAGGGGTGATCGACCTGGAGTGGTATTTCTTCATCCTGTACGGGGCGATCCTGGGCGTGTCCGTGAACGCCCTGGTGTTCGCCGTGAGCGAGAACTCCCTGGTCCGCTACGACGACAACGCCCTGGCCAAGCTGGCCTTCTGGCCGCTGCTGCTGTTCGCCTTCTACCTGAACACCCTGGTCTACCTGAGGTGACCGGCCGCGGGACCCTCAGCGGACCATGCTCCCGGCGTTGAACAGGGGCACGTACACCGCCAGCAGCAGCCCCAGGACGGTCACGCCCATGAACAGGATCAGCACCGGGCCGATGAGGGAGGTCACCGCGGTGGTGGCCTTCTCCACCTCCTGGTCGAAGAAGTCGGCCACGTGGTTGAGCATCTCCGGCAGGGCCGAGGACTGTTCCCCCACCCGGGTCATCTCCACCGCCAGGGGGTCCAGCAGCTTGGACTGGTCCAGCGCCATGTGCAGGGCGGACCCGGCCCGCACCAGCTCGGTCACCGTGCGCAGGCGCTGGCGCATGCGCTCGCTGGGGGTGGTGCGCTGGATCACCTCCAGGGCCTGCAGGGCCGGCATGCCCCCGGCCAGCAGCACCCCCAGGGTGCGGGCGAAGATGGAGGAGTGGTACATGCGGTACAGGGTGCCCAGCCGGGGCAGCGCCAGCACGATGTGCTCCCAGATGCGCTTGCCGGCCTCGGTGGTGAACATCCAGCGCAGGAACACCACCAGCACCACCAGGCCGGCGGCCTGGAAATAGATGGTCCGGCGCACGAACGCGCCCATCCTGAGGAGGTACTCGGTGGCGACGGGCATCTCCATCCCGCTGCCCTGGTAGATCTCCGCGAAGCGGGGCAGCACCACGTTGAAGATCACCGCCAGGGCGATGACCATGACCAGCACCAGGAACATGGGGTAGATCAGCGCCTCGAGGATGCGCCGGCGGCTGTTCTGGGCGAAGGCCTGGAAGGCCAGCCAACGGGCCAGCACATCCGGCAGGGTGCCGCTGCGTTCCCCGGCCACCACGTTGGCCCGGTACACCGACGGGAAGGTGCCCACCTGCTCCAGGGCCTCGGAGAAGGACATGCCCTCCTTCAGCAGTTCCACCACCCGGTCCAGGGAATTGCGCAGCAGCGGGTCCTTGCCGTGCCCCACCAGCAGTTCCAGGGACTGGAGCAGGGGAATGCCGGCCTTGAGCAGGGCCAGGAGCTCCTGGTTGAACAGCAGAAGGGAGGCGGCCCCGATGGCCCGCTGGCGCCGGAAGGCGGCTCCGGAACGGCGCACGTCCATGGGGAAATGCCCTTCCGCCAGCACCCGTTCCCGGATCTCGGAGATGGAGGCGCCGTCGTAGTCCCGCATGAGGATCTCGCCGGCCGAGGTTGTAAATTTCACCGTGTAGCGCATCGTGAGCTTCCAGGTCAAAGGTAAGAATACCTGCTAAAAAGGAAACCCCCGAAACGGGTACACTGGGCTCGCCCTGGAGATGTCTTGTTCCGGTTCCTTGCTGCCTGCGTGGTCGGTCTGGCCCTGGGAGCCCAGGCTCCCCTGCGGGTGGCCGCGGACCTGCCGCCCACCCTGGACCTGCGCAACGCCGCGGCCGCGGATTGGCTGCCCCGGGACGTGCGGGACCCGGCCCAGGTGGAGGCCATGCACCGGGCCTGGGCGGAGCGGACCGCCCCCTTCCGGGGCGCCGGCTCGGTGCGGATCCTGGCTCCGGCACGGGGCCGATCGCCTGCCCATCCTGTTGGCTGCCTCCCAGGCCCTCAGGGCCATGGACCCCGCCGTCACTTTGCTCCTGGGCTTCCAGGCCGGGGCGGACCCGATGCTGGACCCGACCGCCTGGGGGGCAGTGCAGGGGGGCGCCCTGTTCCCGGCGGACCTGGGACCGGATCCCGGAACCTGGCGGGAGCGCCTCATGGAAGCCCAGGCCCAGTTTCCCGGGCGGCCCTGGACCCTCTGGCCGCCCGCGGATCCCGGCCCGGCCCTGGCCGAGCTCCTGGGCGACGGGGGCCGGCTGGTGGTGCCCGCGGGCGGTCCCGGAGCACGTTTGGCGGCCCAGCTCCCGGACGGGTACACGGACGTGGAGGGGGGCGCCGGCGACCTGACCCTGCGCCGCCCGGAAGGCGGCGCAGCCCGCCGGTGGCGGTTCCAGAACGGAGCCTGGGCGCCGGCGCCCCTTCCCGCCGAACGCAACGCGGTGGCCGTGACCGCCCGGGAAACCTACGACGTGGGGGCGCTCCTGGCCTGCATGCGCGCCGCCCAGTGGGCCGACCAGCACCGGGTGCGCACCCGGTCCGGGCGCCTGGCGGTGGACCTGCACCTGCAGGGGGAGCAGGGGCCCGGGGTGGACATCGGCTTCCGGTTCCGGTTCTTCGAGGCGGCGGGGGAGCCCGAGGAGGACGTGCAGGAGCAGGTGCAGGTGAACGGGGTGAGGGCCAACCTGGGCGCCGGCCTGCAGCTGCCCATCGTGGAGAGCCGCACCGCCCTGGCGCCGCCGGTGGCCCTGAACCTCACCGAGCGCTACCGTTACCGGGACGGCGGCCCGGGCGGCCCCGGGGCTCGGCGGCTGCGCTTCCAGCCGGCGGACGGCGATCCTCTGCAGTTCGCCGGCGAACTCCTGGTCCAGGAGGCTACCGGGCGGGTGCTGGAGGAGCGCAGCGAGCGTTCCGGCCTCCCGGGCACGGTCAAGTCCGAACAGCGGGTCCTCACCTACGGCGATGGGGGCGGGGGCAGCTGGCGGGTGGTGCGGGCGGCCAGCACCGAGCGCTGGATGCTCTCCGGGCAGGTGACCCAGGTGCAGCGCACCCTGGCCTACTCGGATTGCCGCGCCGACGACCCGGGGTTCGAGGCGGAGCGCCAGGCGGCCCGCGCCTCCAGCGCCACCATGATGCGCCAGACGGTGGCGGGGACCCGCTACTTCAGCAAGCAGAAGGACGGCACCCGCAAGGTGGAGGACCAGCCCCGCACCTCCGGGCGGGCCCTGGGGGTGGTGGCGCTGGTGGACCCCACCCTGCCCCTGCCGGTGGTCCCCCTGGCCGGGCTGGCCTACCTGGACTTCGACGCCCTGGGCCGGGGCATCCAGGTGAACGTCCTCACCGCCGTGGTGTTCAACACCCTGCAGGCCACCGCGCCCCTGGGGGCCGGCTTCGACCTGTCCGCGGACAGCACCTCCCTGTTCCTCACCACCACCGAGCGCCCCATCGTCCAGGGGCGCCTCCAGGACCAGGACGGGGTGGGGCGGCGCTTCGCCACCCTCAACTTCACCCTGGGCCATGACCTGGGCTGGGGCCTGCGCCTGGACGGCTCCTCCCGGTTCCAGCAGGACAGCTTCGCCCAGCCCACGGAAACCAAGTACCGCACCCCCGGGTTCGTGCTGCCTCCGTCCGGAGTCACCCGGGAGCTGCGGGCCCGCCTCTCGTGGCAGCGCTGGGGGCTGCAGCTGTCCGGCTACTACGGCCAGGGCCAGCGCCCGGAAGGGGTCTACGGGGCCCCGGGGGAACTGCAGGCGGTGCCGGACCAGGGGCGCTACCGCCGCTGGGGCGCGGCAGCCGGCTACGACCGGTCCCTGGCCGCCGGCGCCTGGGGCCACCTGGAGACCGGGTGGGCCGGGGGCACCGGCTTCGACCGCTTCAAGGCCTTGAGCGTCGGCGGCCTGGGGGGCGACGTGCGGATCGCCGGCCTGCGCACCGATGCCGTCGCTGCCGACCGCCTGACCTACGCCAAGGCCGGCTTCGTGTTCCCCTCGGCGCCGGGGCTGCGCCTGAGCCTGAGCCTGGACCAGGCCTGGTTCCAGAGCCTGGACGACCCTCGCACCTTCACCTTCACGGGCCTGGGGGTGGCCGGGGACCTGCCCGGGTTCGGCTGGTTCACCACCGTGCGGGTGGACCTGGGCGCCGGACTGCTGAGCGACATGCCGGGGGTGCGCTCGGTGAACGGGTTCGTGGCCCTGCTGAAAGTGTTCTGACCCGGAAAATCAAATCAATCCAGGTCCGACCCACCGCCCCACCACGCCCGTTCAGGCGTAGAAGCCCCGGGCGTGCATGGCCTGGCTGACCCGGTCCAGGGCCAGGATGTAGGCGCCGATGCGGGGGTTGGTCTTGAACTTGTCGGTGGTGGCGAACACCGCCTGGAAGGCGTGGGTCATGTATTCCACCAGGCGCTCGTTCACCTCCCGCTCCCGCCAGTAGAAGCCGATGCGGTTCTGCACCCACTCGAAGTAGCTCACGGTGACGCCGCCGGCGTTGGCCAGGATGTCGGGCACCACCAGCACGCCGTTGTCCAGGAGGATGGGGTCGGCCTCGGGGGTGGTGGGGCCGTTGGCGCCCTCCACCACCACCTTGGCCCGCACCTTGGCGGCGTTGTCCTCGGTGATCTGGTTCTCGGTGGCGGCGGGCACCAGGATGTCCACGGACATGGTGAGCAGTTCCTCGGGCGTCCATGGCCTCGGCGCCCTTGAAGCCCACCACGGTCTTGGCCTCGGCGTGGTGCTTGAGCAGGGCGTGGGTGTCGATGCCGCGGTCGTTGCGGATGGCGCCCTTGAGGTCGGACACCGCCACCATGCGCGCCCCGGCCTCGTGCAGCAGGCGCGCGCTCTGGGAGCCCACGTTGCCGAAGCCCTGCACCGCCAGGGTGGCGCCGGCCAGGGGCTTGCCCAGGCGCTGCATGGCCTCCCGGGCGGAGATGAGGATGCCGCGGCCCGGTGGCCTCGGTGCGGCCCAGGCTGCCGCCCAGGGAGATGGGCTTGCCGGTGACCACGGCGTTCTGGGTCTGGCGGGTGTGCATGGTGTAGGTGTCCAGCACCCAGGCCATCACCTGGGAGTTGGTGCCCATGTCGATGCCCGGCACGTCCCGGTCGGGGCCCAGGAGGTCCATGATCTCGGCGATGTAGCGGCGGGTGAGGCGCTCCAGCTCGCCCTTGGCTCATGGTCGGGGGATCGCAGATGACGCCGCCCTTGCCGCCGCCGAAGGGCACGTCCACCACGGCGGTCTTCCAGGTGTTCCAGGCGGCGCCGGCCTTGATCTCGTCCAGGGTGAGCCTGGGGTCGTAGCGGATGCCGCCCTTGGCGGGCCCGCGCGCCACGTTGTGCTGGACCCGGTAGCCGGTGAACACCTCCCAGCGGCCGTCGTCCATGTGCACCGGGCAGCTGACGATGATGGACCGGATGGGGGCGATGAAGACCTGGAAGAGGGCGTCCTCCAGGCCGTACAGCTCCGCCGCCACCCGCAGGCGGGCCTGCATGGCGTCGAACGCGGTGTGCTGGGTGGTGCATGTGCTTACCCCTCGACGTTGTTGGTGAACGTGCTTGCGGGGGCCGGCGCCTCGGGGGGAGCTCCAGTTCCCTCCCCTTCTGCCAGAGGCCTTCCAGGTTGTAGAAGCTGCGGGTGTCCTCGTCCATGATGTGGACGATCAGATCCCCGTAATCCAGGAGGATCCAGTTCCCGTTCTCGACCCCTTCGCTGGACAGGGGGCGTTCCCCGGCCAGCTTCAGGGCTTCTTCGACGGCTTCGGCCACGGCCCGGTTCTGCCGGTCGCTGCCTCCGCTCATGAAGGCGAAGGTGTCCGTGAAGCTGGCGATGCCGCTCACGTCAAGCAACCGGATCCGGAAGGCTTTCTTGGAGCGCGCTGCTTCAACCACGCTCGCCAACCGTTGGTCAAGGTTCATTGGAACTCCCATCCAAGTTTAACGGTACCGTTTTTCATGCAGAATCGCAGCCAATACTTGCGGGGGGATGCCCTTGGGGGCCCGGCCCCGCCCCAGGGCCTCCCGCAGGTCCGTGGACGCCAGGTCCAGCTGGGTGCCCGGAAGCCAGACCAGCTCGCCCGGCGCTCCGGACCATTGGGCCCGGACCCGGCCGGCCAGCAGCCCGGGCAGCGGCAACGGCCGGGGGTCGGGCGCTCCGGGGCGCGGGGCCACCGCCAGGGAGGCCAGTTCCAGCACCCGCTCCGGACGCCGCCAGGCCGGAAATCCGGGCAGCAGGTCGCTGCCCATGATGAAGATCCATGAGCACCCGGGTTCCCGGGCGGCGAGGGCTCTCCAGGGTGTCCGCCGTGAAGCTGGCCCCGCCCCGTTCCACCTCCAGGGTCTCCACCCGGAACGGCCGGCCGGTGGCGGCCAGGGCCTGTTCCAGCAGGCGGATCCGGACCGCGCCGCCCGGGTCCAGCCGGGAGGCGGGCTTGTGGGGAGGCGCGGCGGTGGGGACGAAGCGCACCTGGTCCAGCCCCAGGGTCTCCAGGGCCAGTCTCGGCCAGTTTCAGATGCCCCAGATGGGGCGGGTTGAAGGTGCCTCCCAGCAGGCCCACGCGCATGGCGCTCATCCGCTGCCGGTCCGCGGCCAGGGCCTGGGCCAGGCGGAACACCAGGGGCCGGAGGCCGTCGCCGGTCACGCCGGAGATGAGCAGCGGCTCCTGGCCCCGGGCACGGCACAGGGCCTCGAACCGGGCCCGCCGGTCCGGGTCCTGGAGGGCGTCCAGCTTGGTGCCCACCAGCCAGCAGGGCTTGGCCGCCAGGGCCGGCGAGAACGCCTCCAGCTCCGCCCTCGATGATCCGCACGGCCTCCTCCGGCTCCACCATGGGATCGGCCAGGTCCACCAGGTGCAGCAGCATGCGGGTGCGCTCCACGTGGCGCAGGAACTGGATGCCCAGGCCCGGCCCCTTGGGCGGCGCCCTCGATGAGCCCCGGGATGTCGGCGATGACGAAGCTCACCAGGTCGTCCACGGGCACCACCCCCAGCTGGGGCTCCAGGGTGGTGAAGGGATAGTCGGCGATCTTGGGGCGGGCCGCCGAGACCCGGCTCACCAGCGTGGACTTGCCGGCGTTGGGAAAGCCCAGCAGGCCCACGTCGGCGATGAGCTTGAGCTCCAGGTCCACCTCCCGGACCTCGCCCGTCCTCGCCCGGCTGGGCATGGCGCGGGGTGCGGTTGGTGGAGCTCTTGAACCAGTTGTTGCCCAGGCCGCCGCGTCCGCCCCGGGCCACGCAGACCGCCTGGCCGTGCTCCAGGAGCTCCGCCAGCATCTCGCCGCTGGCCGCGTCCCGGATCACCGTGCCCAGGGGCACGTCCAGCACGATGCTGGCGCCGTCGCTGCCGTGGCAGAGCCCCCCCGCCCCGGCCTGGCCCCGCCCGGCGATGAAGCTGCGCTGGTGGCGGAACGGGTTCAGGGTGTTCAGGCCGCGCTCGGCCCGGAACGAGACGGACCCGCCCTGGCCGCCGTCGCCGCCGTCGGGGCCGCCCTTCTCGGCGAACTTCTCCCGCCGGAACGTGGCGGCCCCGGCGCCCCCGTGTCCGGCCTCCAGGTGCAGGGTCAAGTGGTCAAGGAACATCCGGCACATCCGAAACGTAAAGAGAGCGCGCAGGCCGACGCTCGCGGCCGCGCGCCCTCAGGAACCTGGCGGCGAATCAGGCCTCCACCGGATCCACATGAATGAATCGGCCATGCTGCCCCTTATCCTGGAAGCGGACCCGGCCTTCGATCTTGGCGAACAGGGTGTGGTCGGTGCCCATCCCCACGTTGACGCCCATGCTTGAAGGTGGTGCCCCGCTGGCGGACGATGATCGACCCGGCGGTGACCACCTGGCCGCCGAAAGCCTTCACGCCCAGGCGCTGGGAATTGGAATCGCGACCGTTGCGGCTGGAGCCGACGCCTTTTTTGTGAGCCATGACAAAACCTCTCTGATCTTCCGGTTCGGATTAGGCGTTGATGCCGGTGATGCGCACTTCCGTATAGCCCTGGCGGTGGCCCTGGGTGCGCTGGTAGGTGGTGGTGCGCTTTTTCTTGAAGATGAGCACCTTCTTGCGCCGGTCGTGGCCCAGCACCTCGGCGGTCACGGTGGCGCCCGCCACGGTGGGCTTGCCCACGTTCAGCTGCCGTCGTTGTCCACCAGGAGCACCTGGTCGAACGCGAAAGCTTCCTTGGGTTGCTTATCCAGGAGCTCGACCCGGACGACGTCGCCCTCGGCCACGCGGTACTGCTTGCCACCGGTTTGGATCACTGCGTACATGACATCCTCGCTCAGGAGGCTTGGGCGGCGCAGCCAGGAATCAGGTGCGCACTTGCGGAGCCCAAGACAAGGCTGACCAGAATGCCATGCTTTTGTTGAGAAGGCAAGGTGAAAAGGGGATTTGCCGGCCCCATGCCCCTTCCCATTCATGATTGAATAAAGCATGAACCAGAAATCAGACCTCGGCCAGATCTTCAGCCTCACGGTCCTGGTGGCCTCCCTGGGCTACTTCGTGGACATGTTCGACCTGCTGCTGTTCCCGATCCTGCGCCAGTCGAGCCTGGCCGCCCTGGGGATCGTGGGCCCGGCCCAGATCGAAGTGTACCGCAATCTCCTCAACGCCCAGATGGTCGGCATGCTGCTGGGCGGCATCTTCTGGGGCATGCTGGGGGACAAGCGCGGGCGCCTGTCGACCCTGTTCGGCAGCATCACCCTGTACTCCCTGGCCAACATCGCCAACGCCTTCGTCCACTCCACCTCCGCGTACATGGTGTGGCGGTTCGTGGCCGGCTTCGGCCTGGCGGGGGAACTGGGGGCCGCGGTCACCCTGGTGAGCGAGATCCTGCCCAGGCACCTGCGCGGCTACGGGACCACCATCGTGGCGGCGGTGGGGATCTTCGGGACGGTGGCGGCGACGCTGGTCGGCAAGTACTTTCCCTGGCGCATGGGCTACCTGGCCGGCGGCGGGCTGGGGCTGCTCCTGCTCCTGCTCCGGATCGGGCTCCGGGAGAGCGGCCTGTTCAAGGACATGCACGGCTCCAACGTGAGCCGGGGCGACTTCCTCAGCCTGTTCACCAACGCCGAGCGGCTGGGGCGCTACCTGCGCTGCATCCTCATCGGCCTGCCCACCTGGTTCGTGGTGGGCATCCTCATCAACCTCGCCCCGGAATTCGCCCCCAAGCTGGGCGTCACCGGCCCGGTGCAGGCGGGCACGGCCGTGGCCTTCACGTACAGCGGCATCACCCTGGGCAGCTTCGGCTCGGGCTTCCTGAGCCAGATCTGGGGCACCCGCAAGAAGGTGGTCGGGCTGTTCATCACCGCCACCCTGGCGGGGGTGGTGTTCTACCTGACCGTGCGCGGGCTCAGCCCGGCCATGTTCTATATCCTGGCGCTCTACCTGGGCCTGGCCACCGGCTACTGGGCGGTGTTCGTCACCATCGGCGCGGAGCAGTTCGGCACCAACCTGCGCTCCACCGTCGCCACAACCGTGCCCAACTTCGTGCGCGGGGCGGTGCCCCTGATCACCAGCAGCTTCGTCTTCCTCAAGGCGCCCCTGGGCTTCGTGGGCAGCGCCGCGGTGGTGGGGGCGGTCTGCTTCACCCTGGCCCTGGGCTCCCTGGTGGGCCTGCGGGAAACCCACGGCCTGGACATGGACTACCTGGAAGGCGAGCACGGCGCGGCCCGGTAGCCTCAGGCTCCGCGCCAGGCTTCCAGCACCCGGAACCGGTCCCCCATCCTGGCCGGCAGGGTCAGCTGCAGCAGGTTCTCCATGCGCCGCAGCCGGTCCCCCGCGGGCAGCCCCTGCCACTCCGCCTCCCACCGGGCCAGGGGCGCGTGGGCGCGGATCCAGCGGCCGAGGGTCTGGAGCGGCGCCGGCCGCAGGCCCTCCGCCTCCAGCAGCCGGGCCAGGCGGGTGAAGTCCACGTCGGCGGTCAGGTCCGACTCCCCCGGGTCCTCCCACCACTTGCCGTCCACGCTGTGGCCCTTGAAGCGGCGCAGGTCGGCGCCCTTGTCCACCAGGCGGGGCGCGCTCTCGCCGTAGTCGATGGCCAGGAACAGGCCGCCCGCCAGCACCCCGGCCAAGTCCCGGGCCAGGCCCGGCAGGGCCTCGCACCAGGGGGCGCCGTCGCCGGGTTCCAGGCCGCCCTCGGCCTGGGCGGCGAACCACTCGGTGGCCGGGCACGCCGCGCCGGGCAGCCAGACCGGGCCCGAGGCGCCCAGGGCCTCGTACTCCCAGCGCTCCCCGTTCCAGCGCCAGGGTTGGGCGGGCAGGGCGTCGAACAGTTCGTTGGATACCACCGCGCCCCGGAACGGCTCCAGCGCCTGGTCCTGGGCCACCAGGCGGGCCCGGCCGGAGGCCAGGAACGGCGCCAGGGCCTCCCGGGCCGCGTCCCGGGCCGCGGGGTTGTCGTCCCGGTGCAGGTAGCGCAGGGCCGCGGCGAAGGGCCCGGAGGCCGCCTGAAGCAGGTCCCGCCCCAGCCAGCCGCGCCCGGCCCCGGGCTCCAGCACCAGGAACGGGTCGGGCCGCCCCAGGCCTGCCCAGGCCTGCTCCAGGCGGGCGGCCAGGGCCTCCCCCAGCAGGGGCCCCAGGTCCAGGGCGGTGTAGTAGTCGGCCCCGTGGAAGCCCCAGGGACCGGTGGCCCGGCGGTAGTAGCCCGCCTGGGGATGGTACAGGGCCAAGGCCATCACCTCCGCGGCCGGCACCGGGCCCGCCTGCCGGCGGGCGTCGAGCAGGTCCTGCAGCGGATTCATGGACGGCCTTTCAGGACGGGCCACCGCTGCAGCAGCCAGGGCAGCACCCACTGGGTCACCAGCAGGGCCAGGGCCACGCCGCCCAGGGACGCCAGGCCCAGGCCCCGCAGGCCCCGGTAGCCGCTGAACACCAGGCCGCCGAAGCCGGCCAGGGTGGTTCCGGCGCACACGGCGTTGACCCGGGCCACCCGGGCCGCCGCCTGGGGCTCCAGGCGGGAGCGGTGGAGCAGGTTCATGGCGGTGTCCACGCTCACCCCCAGGGAAATGGGGATGGCCACCAGGGACAGGAAGGTGAGGGGCTCGCCGGTCCACCCCAGGATCCCCAGGACGCCGATCTGGCTGGCCGCCAGGGGCACCAGGGCCAGGACCAGGAAGCGCGGCCGCCGGCCGAACAGGGCCACCACCGCCAGCACCGCCGCCAGGGCCAGCAGGATGATCTGGCGCAGGGCGTCCCGGGCCACCGTCTTGACGGCCCGGAACAGGGGCCGGGTGCCCACCATGCGGGCGCCGGCCGCCTCGATGGCGCCCTGGACCCGCTCCTGGGCCGCCTCTCCCAGGCGCAGAGGCAGGGTGAAGGTGTCCGGGACCTGGGCCGCCGGGGGCGGGCGCCGCCGGATCCCCTCCAGCAGGCTCCACCGGGGCCGCTCGGGGACGGCCTTCACCGGGGGCATCAGGGCCTGGAGGGCCCGGGGCACCGCCAGGGGGTCTCCGGCGCTGGCCCGGAGGGCGGCCAGGGGGCGCTCCAGGGCCACCGGGTCCAGCCCCGCGTCCCCCGCTTCGTCCAGCACCCGCCCGTACCAGGTGTCCGAGCCCAGGACCATGCGCAGGTCCGGGTCCATGTCCGCCCACCAGGGCATGGGCAGCCCTTCCTTGCGCAGGGGCGGCACCACCTGGTTCCACATGGCCGGAAGCTGCTCCGGGTCGTCCAGGGGGAACTGCACCGCCAGGGGCTGCAGCCCGGCCCCCAGGGCGTGGCCCAGGGATTCCTGCAAGGCCAGGGCCGGGTTCCCCTTCAGGCGGAACCGGCGCAGGTCCTCCTCCCAGGTCAGGCCCCGGATGCCCCACAGGCCCGCCAGGACCAGCCCCAGCGCCGCCAGGGGCTTCCACGGCGGGATCCCGGCGGCCGGGGGGGCCTGGCGCGCCAGGGGGGCGAAGGTGCCCTTGCCCCGGTCCAGGCCCAGCAGCAGGGCGGGCAGCACCAGGAAGGAGGAGGTCATGCACGCCAGCAGCCCCAGCCCGGCGGTGAGGCCCAGGTCCCGGAACCCCGGGAAGGGGGCGGCGATGCACGCCAGGAAGGCGCAGGCGGTGGCCAGCCCCCCGGCCACCACTCCGGGCCCGGTGGCCAGGAGCGCCGCCCGCAGGGCCCAGGGCTTGCCCCGCCCGGCCCGGCGCTCGTCCCGGTAGCGGCTGAACAGCAGGATGCCCACATCGTCGCCGATGCCCAGGAGCACCGCCCCGAAGGCCGCGGCCATGAGGTTCAGCCGCCCCAGGATCCACCCGGTGAGGCCCAGGGCCCAGAGCATGCCCAGAAGCAGGGGCGCCACCACGAACCCGTACCCGGCCAGGGTGCGGAACCCGATCCAGTACACCAGGCCGATGAGCACGAAGCTCAAGGCCAGGCTCATGAGGACCTCCCGCCCCAGCCGGTACGATTCCCAGTAGGCGATGGCGTGGGCGCCGGTGGCCTGGATGGGGAAGGGGCGCCCGGCATGGGCCGCCAGGGCGCGCTCCACCTGGGCGTGGGACACCTTGGGCGGCCGGGGGCCGCTGGCGCCCCAGCCCAGCCAATGCAGCACCCTGGCGGTGGCCGCCGCGTCGCCGCTGGGGAAGTCCAGCACCAGCGGCACCAGCACGAACCGGCCGTCCTTGGTCTCCAGGTAGCCGGTGCGCAGGACCAGGGGGAAGGCCCTGGCGGACGCGGTGACCCGCGCCAGGGTGCTGTCGCCCTTGGGGAACAGGTCCAGCAGGTGCAGGGGGTCCAACTGGGCCAGCTTGGCCTTGGCGGGATCCGGGGAGGCCAGGGCCTTGGCGGTCAGGCGCAGGCGCCGCCGCACCTCGGCCGGGTCCCGCAGGGGCGCCAGGCGGTCGCCCAGGAGCATGGGCGCCAGGGCGTAGGCCTTTTCGGTGACCAGCCGGCCCACCGCCCCGTCACCTTCCAGGAAGCTGCCCGCCGCCAGCAGGGGCGGCCACACGGACGCCCCTTTCGCGTCCGGCACCGGCATGGGCGCAGCGATGCGCCCGTCCTCGTCCAGCCCGTTCAGGGGCGCCCCGGACCTGGTGAGCAGCGCGTCCACCAGGCGCTCCGCCCAGTCCTCCCGCGCCTCCAGGTCCTGGCCGGTGCCCTCGGCGGCGAGCCAGAGCAGTTCCTGCTGGCCCACTCCCGCCTCGATGCTGGCGCGCACCACCGGATTGTCGGTGGGCAGCAGGCTCATGAGGTCCAGGCGCCGCTCCACCCGCAGGGCCCCCAGGCCCAGCACCAGGGTCAGCCCGCCGAGGACCAGCCACAGCCCCGCGGGACGGCGCAGGTGCAGGCGCAGGAGGGCGCGCAGGATTCTGCCCATGCGCTACCCGGTGCTTTCCAGCAGCCGCTCCAGGGTCGGGCGCAGCTCCACCCGCTTGCTCGTGGCCAGCCGCCGGAACAGGCTGGCGTCCTCCAGACGCAGCAGGGGATAGGTCTCCTTGTCGGTGCCCTGCAGGCTCTCCGCCCAGCGGGCCGCGGTGATCACCGTGGGCAGCTGCTCGCCGTACCGGTGGTCCAGCAGCTGGGCCAGGGCCCGCACCACCCGGATGTCCGCGTCCATGCGGTCGAAATCGTCCAGCACCAGGCACGGGGCGGCCAGCAGGGGCGCCATCCGGTCCCGCTCGCCCAGGAAGTCCGTGTTCCGGAAGCTGCGGTTGTCGTAGTAGATGTCCTTCAGTTCCAGGCTGAAGGTCCGCACCGACACGAACAGGCCCGGCTGCCGTGACCGCTCGCACCAGGCCTTGAGCACCGCCGCGGCCAGCGTGCTGCGCCCGCTGCCGGGCGGACCGTCGATCCACCAGAAGTCCGCCTGATCCCGGTCGCTGCGGGTCCAGTTGACCAGGCTGCGGTAGCCCTGGGGCTCCTGGGCCGGACGCAGGTCACGCCAGGCGGCCTCCCCGTCCCCCAGCTGACGGAATCCGCACTTGTGCAGGATCAGCTCCAGCTTGGCGCGCAGATCCTGGGGCAGGGTGGCGCGGGTGAGCTCGTGCTCGAGCATCTGCTGGGCCATGGCCAGGGACGCGCCCAGCTTCTCCCGGGAGTGCCGGATCTTCCACCACTCCCAGAAGCCTTCCAGGCTGGCGCCCCGGTAGCGGGGCGGGATGCCCTCCAGCACCCGCTGCGCCGCCGCGGACCCGATACACTCGCAGGGACGGGCGGGGCGGAGCGGATCCGGATCCAGGACCACGCCCAGGCCCCCGCAATGGGGGCAGCCGTCCCGGCCTTTCACGCCCGGTCCCCCTTGAGGAACTGGCCCAGCAGGACCCGGCGCCGGTCGCGGATCTTCATGAAGGCGCGCTCCTCGATCTGGCGCACCCGCTCACGGCTGATGGGCGGGTCGAAGGACTGGCCGATGCGCTCCAGAGTCATGGGGTCCGTGCCGTCCAGGCCGAAGTGCAGGGCGATGATGCGGCGCTCCTTCTCGTTCAGGAGACCCAGGCTCAGGCGCACCTGGTCCAGGAAGGATTCCTGGTCCATGGTGTCCATGGGCGAGGGCTCGATGCTCTGCTCCAGGCTGTCGCCCAGGGTGAGGTCCGACTCGCCCATGCCCTGCTCGGTGGACACGGTGGAGGTGGTCTGCTGGAGCAGCTGCAGCCGCTCCACCTCCTCGGCGGTGAAGTGGCTGGCGTCGACGATGTCCTGGACCGTGGGCACCCGCCCCAGGTCCTGGCCCAGGCGGTGGGCGATGCGGTTGAGCTGCACCAGGTGCCCGGCCACCTTCTGGGGCAGGCGGATCTTGCTGCCGTGCTCGGCCAGAGCGTGGAAGATGGCCTGGCGCACCCACCAGGAGGCGTAGGTGAGGAACTTGTTCTCCCGCTCCGGATCGAAGCGCTTGGCCGCTTCGATGAGCCCCAGGTTGCCTTCGGAGATGAGGTCCAGGAGGTCCAGGCCCATGCCCTGGAACTTCCGGGCCTCCTTCACCACGAAGCGCAGGTTGCCCTCCACCAGCATGCGCAGCCCCTCGGGGTTCCGCTCCCGCTGCCACAGCCGGCCGTAGAGCCGCTCCTGCTCAGCGGTGAGCAGCGGCAGGTCGCGGATGGAATCGAAGTACTTGTCCAGTGACCGCTCTTCTAGATGCCGTTGGGGCACATTCCACCTTCCAGGGAGGGATCAGGATATCAAAAGGTGAACCTGCTTAGCGCTTGCGCAATCCTTGGGACGTGAGTTTCACCAGCCCTGTGGAAGGAATGCCCTCCCAAGCCCGTTCGGGTTCAATGCCGGCGGCTTTCATTTTCTGTTCATATTTTTCCACGACTCGCTGCATTTCCTCCTGCATTTTTTTCATCCGGTCCCGCAGGTTCAGGACCACTTCGACCCCGGCCAGGTTCACCCCCAGGTCCCGGGTGAGGCTCAGGATGAATTCCAGGCGCTCCAGGTCGTCCTCGCTGTAAAGCCGGGTCTTGCCCTCGGTGCGGGAGGGCAGGAGCAGGCCTTCCCGCTCGTACAGGCGCAGGGTCTGGGGGTGGATTTCGTAGCGGGCGGCCACCACCCCGATCATATATGAACCGCTTTTGGGATCCCGGCGCATACCTCTCTACCTCCAGGCATCGGCTCGAATGGCGGCGTCGTTCAGCTCCGCCAGTTCCCGCAGCAGATCCTTGCTGCGTTCATCAACGATCTTGGGCGTGACGACCTTGATCCGGGCGAACAGGTCGCCCCGCTGGGGACTGCCCGGGATGGGCATGCCCAGGCCCTTCAGGCGCAGGCTGGCGCCGCCCTGGGTGCCTGGAGGGATCTTGATGGTCGAATGGCCGTCGGGGGTGGGGATTTCCACCTTGGTGCCCAGGGCCGCTTCGGTGAAGCTGATGGGCAGGTCAAGATAAAGATTGGGGCCCCGGCGCTCGAACCGGGGGTCCGGTTCCACCTGCACCTGCAGGTAGAGGTCCCCGGGGCCTCCGCCCCGGCGCCCGGCCTCGCCCTTGCCGGCCACCCGCAGGCGGGTGCCGTCCTCCACCCCGGCGGGTATGGCCACGGTGACCGTCTCGGCCTTGGGCACCCGTCCCCGTCCCTGGCAGGTGGGGCAAGGGGCGGCCTTCTTGCCGGTGCCCCCGCACACCGGGCATTCGACGCGGGTGTGGAAGAACCCGCCGCCTTCTTCCGTGGAAGCCCCGACCGCCGCAGGCGGAGCAGGTGGCGGGCCGGGAGCCGGGCAGGTCGCCGGTGCCCTGGCAGGCCCGGCAGGTTTCCGTGCGCTGCAGGCTGAGGGACAGCTTGGTGCCGTGGAAGGCTTCCCGGAAACCGATGCGCACCACGTGCTGGGTGTCCTCGCCGGGCTTGGGCCCGCCCCGCCCCCGGGTCCGGCCGCTGCCGAAGTTCCGGAACAGGTCCTGGAACGCTCGCCGAACCTCCCTCCCCCGGGATCGAAGCCCTCGAAGGAGGGCCCGGGGCCGGCCGCGGCCGGCGGTCCCGCCGGGTCCCCGTAGGTGTCGTAGTTCTTCCGCTTCTCCGCGTCCGAGAGCACGTCGTTGGCCTCGGACACCTCCTTGAACTTGGCCTCCGAGTCCTTGTTCCCGGGGTTCAGGTCGGGGTGGTACTTGCGGGCGAGCTTGCGGTAGGCCTTCTTGATGTCCTCTTCGGAGGCGCCTCGGGGCACGCCTAGGATCTTGTAGTAATCGGGGTGGGCCATGGCAGCAATCTACCGTAAATTTGCGCCGGATGGACTCATATTTTTTCAGGATGGAAAAAGAGCCGGGACCTGGGCCCCGGCTCCTCGCATCCTGCCGCCGAGGGGAGCGCTGGCGCTTCAGCTCACCACTTCGGCGTCGATGACGTCGTCGTCCTTCTTGCCGTCTCCGCCGCCGCCCGGGGCGCCGCCGCCGGTGGGCGGGGCCGGGGGCGGAGTCTGCTTGTAGATGGACTCGGCCAGCTTGTGGGATTTGGCGTTGAGGGTCTCCAGGGCCTTCTGGATCCGGGCCTTGTCCAGGCTGGCCAGGGCCTCCTTGCCTTCGCCGATGGCCGTCTCGGCCTCCTTGCGGTCGCCTTCGGGCAGCTTGTCGCCGTGCTCCTTGATGAGCTTCTCCACCTGGTAGATGGTCTGGTCCAGGGTGTTCTTGTCCTCGAGCAGCTTCTTGCGGTCCTCATCCTCGGCCTTGTGGGCCTCGGCCTCGCGACCTTGGCGTCGATCTCGTCCTTGGACAGGCCGGTGGAGCCGGTGAGGGTGATGCTGGCGTCCTTGCCGGTGCCCTTGTCCTTGGCGGTCACGTGCACGATGCCGTTGGCGTCGATGTCGAAGGTCACCTCGATCTGGGGCATGCCCCGGGGCGCCGGGGGCAGGCCGCCCAGGTGGAAGTTGCCGAGCAGCTTGTTGCCCTCCACCAGCGGGCGCTCGCCCTGGAACACCTCGATGTCCACGCCGGGCTGGTTGTCCACGGCGGTGGTGTAGACTTCCGAACGCTTGGTGGGGATGGTGGTGTTGCGCGGGATGATGACGCTCATCTGCCCGCCGTTGGCGTTGATGCCCAGGGACAGGGGCGTCACGTCCAGCAGCAGCACGCCCTTGATGTCGCCGGCCAGGACGCCGCCCTGCACCGCGGCGCCCACGGCCACCACCTCGTCCGGGTTCACGCTCTTGTTGGGTTCCCGGCCGAAGATGGCCTTGACCAGCTCCTGCACCTTGGGGATGCGGGTGGAGCCGCCCACCAGCACCACCTCGTCGATCTCGTGGTGGGACAGCTTGGCGTCCTTCACGGCGTTCTCGCAGGGGATGCGCAGCTTCTGCAGGATCGGCTCGATCATGGCCTCGAAGCGGGCCCGGGTGAGGGTCTGGGTGATGTGCTTGGGGCCGCTGGCGTCGGCGGTGATGTACGGGAGGCTGAGGTCGGTCTGGGTGGTGGAGCTGAGCTCGCACTTGGCCTTCTCCGCCGCCTCCTTCAGCCGCTGCATGGCGTCCGCCTGCTTGTGCAGGTCGATGCCCTCCGGCTTCTGGAATTCCTCCACCAGCCAGTCGATGACGACCTGGTCGACGTTGTCGCCGCCCAGGTGGGTGTCGCCGTTGGTGGACTTCACCTCCACCACGCCCTCGGACACTTCCAGGATGGAGATGTCGAAGGTGCCGCCGCCGAAGTCGAACACGGCGATGGTGCCGTCCTTCTTCTTGTCCAGGCCGTAGGCCAGGGCGGCCGCGGTGGGCTCGTTGATGATGCGCATGACCTCCAGCCCGGCGATGGCGCCGGCGTCCTTGGTGGCCTGGCGCTGGGCGTCGTTGAAGTAGGCCGGCACGGTGATGACCGCCTGGGAGACCTTCTCGCCCAGGTAGGCCTCGGCGCTGTCCTGCATCTTGTGCAGGATGATGGCGCTGATCTCCTCGGGGGTGTAGTGCTTGCCCATGATGTTGACCACGCAGCTGCCCTTTTCGCCCCGCTCCACGGTGTAGGGCACCAGGCGCTGCTCCTTGTCCGAGTCAGCGAAGGGCAGGCCCATGAAGCGCTTGATGGAATAGACCGTGTTCTTGGGCTGGGCCACCGCCTGGCGCTTGGCCGAGGCGCCCACCAGGCGTTCACTGGTCTTGGGGTTGAAACCCACCACGCTGGGGGTGGTGTTGGAACCTTCCGCATTGGGGATGACCTTGGGCTGGCCGCCCTCCATGATGGCGACGCAGCTGTTGGTCGTGCCCAAATCGATGCCGATGATCTTGCCCATGCTTGCCTCCGTGGTTCGTGCCGGTTGGAACAGATGCCTTCCAGGCCGTGTTCACCTCCCCAGTTTAGAGTCAGGGACCTGCCTGTCAATGAAATCTAAAAAATTTGACTAAGATTTCTTTAACCGATCACCTGCAAGGCAGTATATCGGTCTGGACTTTCACGGGGCGGTACACTGGTTCCATGCTGGTTCGCCCCTGCCCCATCTGCCGCAAACCTGTCCGCTGGGATACCACCCCCACCCGCCCCTTCTGTTCCGACCGTTGCCGGCTGAAGGACCTGGGGGCGTGGAGCGGGGAGGGCTACCGGGTGCCTGGAGCCCCGGAACAGGAAGAAGGGGAAGGCTGGTCCGGGACGCCCCAAGACCAGGAGCCCGGCTAGCACGTATCCCGCGTTTCCCGGGTCTGGAGGTGGGGCTGCCGGCGAACCTCTCGGCGTCTCCCGCGGGGATACGCGAGACACGATGACATTTCCGGGCTTGGCCCCTGAAGGAGGGACTGGAGCGGGTCATCAATGCCGAAGCCGGATCTTTATTCTCCGCGTCTCCGTTCCTCCGCGTCCTCCTTTTCCGGCTTTTTCTCGACTGATGCCGTCGTGCCCGTCCAGTAACCGCCGCGTTGGCACCACCCCAACTACATTCATGTCAAAGTTTATCCAATCAAAAAGAAAAAAATAAAAAACGGTTATAATAATTGAATTTTTAAACTATATTATATAATTTTTATTTATTTAAGTTTACCCATCAACAGACAAGAAAATTCCATATGAACCTCACCAGTGTGAGAACAGCAATTATCAAACCAAGGTAATCAAATACGTTAAGATAGCCTGCAGCAGCTGGCATGTTGATCTCCTATGAATCTCCACGGATAGCCTTATTGACCCTAATTTGACAAATATTCAAATAATCAATTAAATGAGAATCTTCACTATTTTTAAGACCGCCAGAATGAGACTGGCGATGCACCCGAGCGACAGGCCAACAACGGCGTTATTCCCGGCGATATTCATGACCACAGGCGCTCCCATGAAGGATGGTTTTCATCGATGCCCCGGGCTGGCCGGGGGATTGGGTCGTTGCCTCTTGGATGCATCCACCCGGCTCCCGATCCCTTTTCCCGCTGGCCGGCGGAGATTTCACCTACTCGCCACAGGCCTTCTTGTGCTAGAAGCAAACCATGCGTTTTGACGTCCTTACCCTGTTTCCCGAATTGTTCGCCGCAGCCCGGACCGGGGTCACCGGGCGGGCCTTCCGGGACCTTGGGCACCACCTGGAGACCTTGAACTACCGGGCCTTCGCCGGCAACCCCTGGGGACGCGTGGACGATTCCCCCTTCGGCGGGGGCCCGGGCATGGTGCTGCGGCCGGACGTGCTGCGGGACGCCCTGGCGACCTTGCCCCGGGCCGGGCGGGGCCGGGTCATCCACTTCTCACCGGCGGCGCCGCCCCTGGACCACGCCAAGGTGGTGGAACTGGCCGCCCTGGACCAGCTGATCCTGGTATGCACCCGCTTCGAGGGGGTGGACCAGCGGGCGGTGGACCGATACGTGGATGAGGAGTTGCGGGTGGGTGAGGCGGTCCTGTCCGGGGGGGAACTGCCCGCCCTGTGCCTCATCGACGCGGTGTGCCGCTGGCTGCCCGAAGTGCTGGGCAACGAGGCCTCGGCCCAGGAGGACAGCTTCGCCACCGGGCTGCTGGACCACCCCCACTACACCCGCCCGCCGCGGTTCGAGGGCCGGGAGGTGCCCCCGGTGCTCCTGGGCGGCGACCACGAGGCGGTCCGGCTCTGGCGCCTGCGGGAGGCCATGGAGCGCACCCGGCGGCTGCGTCCGGACCTGTGGCGGACGTTCCTGGACCAGCGCCTGGGCAGCCTGCCCCGGACCGACCAGTGGTGCGCCTGGCAAGCGGAACATCCCGAGGACCGGGACCGGCCGAAGCCCAAGGGCTGGCGGGGCTGGTCCCGATAGCCGGCGCAGGCTTCCTTTTTGGCGCATTTCAGGTAGACTGAAAGGCCCCTTCCCGGGTTCGGGTACCATGTCCCGCCGTAGTGGCGTCTGGACCGCTGGCCCAATAGGAGACGTCATGACGAACATTATCGATCGCCTCGAGGCGGGCATGATCCGCACCGACCTGCCCCGGATCGCGCCCGGCGACACGGTCAAGGTCCACGTGAAGGTGAAGGAAGGCGAGAAGGAACGCATCCAGGTGTACCAGGGCATCGTGATCGGCATCCGCGGCGGCGGCATGCGCACCACCTTCACCGTGCGCAAGATCAGCGTGGGCGTGGGCGTCGAGAGGATCTTCCCCCTGCACAGCCCCTCCATCGACCACCTGGAAGTCCTGCGCAGCGGCAAGGTGCGCCGGGCCAAGCTGTATTTCCTGCGGGAGAAGCTGGGCAAGGCCGGACGCCTCAAGGAACGCCGCCGGGCGGAAGTTCCGGGCGAATAGCCGGGCATCCGGTCGGAAACAAGGCCCGGCGCGATGCCAGGCCTTTTTCCTGTGCCTGATGGTACGCTAGGGCCACAGCCTTGGAGTCCCGATGCGAACCCATCATCTTTCCATCGCCCTTTGCCTGGCCGCGGGCATGCTGCCCCTGGGCGCCCAGCAGACCGAAGCCGGAATCCAGGGATCCCTGGTCTTCCCCCAGCAGGACCTGCGCACCGCCACCGGTGGGCGCATCGGCTTCCAGGTGGGCGTGCACGGGGCCATCGACCTGGGCGGCGGCAACGAGATCCGCCCGCGCATCGACTACACGCGGGTGGACGGCGGCTCCTTCAGCCTGGCCTCCCTCACCTCCACCACCACCGTCTACGGCGTCGGCCTGGGCGCGGACTACCTGCGCTACCTGGAGGAGCGCCGCCGGGGCCTGTACGCCTTCGGCGGCGTGGGCCTGGTCTGGTGGTATTCCCAGTACCGCTTCGCCGGCAGCACCCGTCTCACCTCCCCCACCGCCAGCATCGGCGTGGGCAACCGCTTCAACGCCAACTGGGGCATGGAATTCGGCCTGGAGGTGGGCCAGTTCCGATCCTCCCTGGGCGGCTACAGCTCTCTCAAGGGCGGAGTCTGGTACCGGTTCTAGTTACACTCGTTGGATGCAGAAGCGGCCCTTTCGCACCGTAACGCCCCAGGGCACCCAGATCCTGGTGGAGCGCCTGCCCCACGTGCGCAGCTGTTCGGTTGGGTTCTGGGTGAAGCGCGGCTCCTGCGGGGAAGGGCCCGAAGAGGAGGGCCTGGCCCACTTCATCGAGCACACGGTGTTCAAGGGCACCGAGACCTTCCCGGACCCCCAGGCCATGGCCGAGGCCACGGACCGCCTGGGCGGGAACGTGGACGCCTTCACCGGCAAGGAGAGCGCCTGCTTCTACGGCAAGGTGCTGCGGGAACAGCTGCCGGCCCTGGTGGAACTGCTGGGGGAGCTGGTGACCACGCCCCGGTTCCAGGAGGATGAGCTGGCCCGGGAGCGCCAGGTGATCCTGGAGGAGATCAGCCAGAGCGAGGACCAGCCCGATGACTGGGTCAGCGAACTGTTCTACGGCCATTTCTGGGCCGGCGGCACCCTGGCCCACCCCATCCTGGGCACCCGGGACCAGGTGGCCCGGTACGGCCACGCCCAGGCCCAGGCGTTCTTCCGCAGGACCTACCGGGCGCCCAACCTGCTCATCGCCGCCGCCGGGGATCTCCAGCCCGAGCCCTTCCTGGACCTGGTGCGGCCCATCCTCGCCCGCCTCCCCGAGGGCGCCGAGCCGGCGCCCCCCGCCCCAACCGGGCCCAAGCCTTCCTGCTCAACGTCCCCCGCCGGGAACTGCAGCAGGTGAGCCTGGTGATGGGCTTCCCGGCCTTCCCCCACCAGCACCCGGACCGCTCGGCCCTGAACCTGCTCAGCTTCGTGCTGGGCGGGGGCATGGCCTCCAGGCTGTTCATGGAATTGCGGGAGAAACAGGCGCTGTGCTACCAGGTGGGCACCTACCTGAGCCAGTACCGGGGACACCGGCGCCCTGCAGATCGCCGCCAGCTGCGCCCCGGAACGGGCCCAGGAGCTGGTGCGCCGCACGGTGCGGGAGTGCGCCCGGCTGCGCCGGGAGGGGGTGGGCGCGGACGAGTTGGAGCGGGCCAAGCTCCAGCTGCGCACCAGTCTGGTGCTGAACCAGGAATCGGTCAGCAATCGCATGTTCGCCCTGGCCCACCAGGCCATCCACATGGACCGGTGGCGCAGCCTGGACGAGCAGATCCGGGAAATCGACCAGGTGGACCTGGACCAGGTGCGCCGGGTGGCCCAGGCGGTGCTCCAGCCGGAGGCCTTCGGGGTCTCCGCCCTGGGCACCGGCCGCGGCACCGGGATCCGGCCCCGGGATCTCGCCGACGGCCTTTGAAGCGGTCCGGGAGCGGTCTGTGCCGGTCTGGGGGATCGCTCCACCACAAGGGGCCAGGAGGGTGGTCTGCTTTGGCCTATCCTCTGAACCACGAATAAGTGACATTTCGTTATAAAAGGCCCAAACTTTGGGGGTCATGACCTCCAGCCATCCCCTCAACCCGGAAGCCGCCAGCCCGCTGTACCTCCAGCTGCAGCGCTCCCTGCGCATGCTCATCCAGAAGAACGAGTGGCATCCGGGCATGCGTCTGCCCGCGGTGCCCGAGCTGGCCCAGCGCTTCCAGGTGCACCGGCTCACGGTGCTCAAGGCCCTGGCCGGGCTCAAGCGCACCGGCTGGGTGCAGACGGTCACCGGGCGGGGCAGCTTCGTGGCCGACCATCTGCCCGAAGCCCCGGCCCTGCGGGATCCCGAATCGTTCCCGTTCCAGGGTTCCAGCCTGAAGGTCCGGGAGGACGAACTGGGGCCCTGGCTGGGGGAGACCCTGGGCGCGGCCCAGAACCGGTCGCTGGAGAGCTTCTCGGCCAACTTCCCGCCGGCGGACCTGCTGCCGGGGGACGCCCTGCGGCGGCTGTACGTGCAGACCATGAAGGACCTGGGGCCCGACGCCTGGGGCTACGGGAATCCGGTGGGGGAACCCACCTACCTGGAGGCCATCGCCCGGTGGCTGGCTTCGGAGAACGAACCCATCCCCGAAGGCTGGGGCATCCGCGCCACCCCCGGCGCCCAGGCGGGCCTGGCCCTGGTGCTGGAATCCCTCACCATCCCCGGCGACCGGGTGCTGGTGGAGAGCCCGGGCTACGTGGGCGCCCTGGCCCTCATCCAGACCCTGGGCCGGGAGCCGGTGCCGGTGCCGGTGGACCGCAACGGCATGAACACGGAACGGCTCGGGTCCCTGCTGCAGAAGGGCGACGCCAAGCTGCTGTTCACCGTGCCCACCTTCCACAACCCCACCGGGCTCACCTTCGGCCGCACCCGGAGGGAGCGCATCCTGGCCCTCACCCGCACCTACGGGGTGCCGGTGGTGGAGGACGACACCTACGGGGACCTGCGCTTCATCGGCGCCCGCATCCCCTCCTGCCGCAGCCTGCCGGCCGCCGACCACGTGATCCAGCTGGGCAGCTTCTCCAAGTCGGTGGCGGCCGGGCTGCGCCTGGGCTACCTCATCGCCCCCACCCGGGTGCTGGACCGCCTGGCGCCCATCCAGGAAGTGCACAGCATCTCCGTGCCCACCCTGTCCCAGGCGGTGGTGGGCCATTTCCTCGATTCCGGGGCCTTCAAGCGCCACCTCTCGCGCCTGCGCAAGGCCCTGCGGGAGCGCCGGGACGCCATGCTGGAGGCCATCCACGCCAGTTTCCCCGGGATTCGGAGATCACCGAGCCCAAGGGCGGGATGCACCTGTGGGTGGTCCTGCCCGAGGACCTGTCGGCCCTGGACCTGCACCGCACCGCCATCGCCCATGGGCTCAGCTTCGCCCCCGGGCCCTTGTTCTTCCCCGACGGCCGGGGAACCAACTGCCTGCGCCTCAACTTCTCAACCCATGCGCCGAGCGTCACCCGCGACGCCATCGCCCGTCTGGGCGGGCTGATGCATTCTCGTTCGGCCGCCTCCACCTGAAGGAGCTTCCGTGAGTCCCCTCACCGTTCCTACCACCCACTTCGACATCCAGCTGGCCAAGGAGCCGCTGCCGGCCGAGGAGCGGGCCAAGCGCATGCAGAACCCGGGCTTCGGCAAGGTGTTCACCGAATACATGATCGTCATCCCGTACAACGAGGAGACCGGCTGGGGGCGCGGGACCCTCAAGCCCTACGGCCCGGTGGTGCTGGATCCGGCCGCCTCGGTGCTGCACTACGGCCAGGCCATCTTCGAGGGCTTCAAGGCCTACCGCCAGCCCGACGGCCACGTCAAGACCTTCCGCCCCGAGGCCAACGCCAACCGCTTCAACACCTCCGCCCGGCGCCTGGCCATGCCGGAACTGCCGGTGGAGCTCTTCGTGGAGGCAGCGGACCTGCTGGTGGCCCAGGAGCGGGACTGGGTGCCCGGCAACGTGGGTGAGAGCCTGTACCTGCGCCCCTTCATGATCGCCACCGAGGCCGCCCTGGGGGTCAAGCCCTCCAAGGATTACCTCTTCATGCTGATCGCCTCCCCCTCGGGCGCCTATTTCGCCCAGGGCGCCAAGCCCGTGACCGTGTGGATCTCCGAGAACTACGTGCGGGCCGCGCCGGGCGGCACCGGCTCCGCCAAGTGCGCCGGCAACTACGCCGCCAGCCTAGTGGCCCAGAAGGAGGCCAAGGGCGAGGGCTGCGACCAGGTGGTGTGGCTGGATGCGGTGCACCGCCGGTACGTGGAGGAGATGGGCGGGATGAACATCTTCTTCGTCTACCAGGAAGGGGGCAAGACCGTGGTGGTGACGCCCATGCTCACCGGCACCCTGCTCCCGGGCATCACCCGCCTCACCCTGCTGGACCTGGCCAGGAGCCTGGGCTACGGGGCCGAGGAGCGGCGCATCTCCATCGACGAGTGGGAGGAGGCCCTGCGGGAAGGCCGCATGACCGAAGTGTTCGCCTGCGGCACCGCCGCGGTGATCACCCCCATCGGCACCATCAGGAGCACTCACGGCGAGTGGGTGGTGAACAAGGGCGAGGTCGGGCCCGTGTCCACCCAGCTGCGCAAGTCTTTGCTGGAGTTGCAGCACGGGTTGGCGCCGGATCCCAACCACTGGCTGCACGAGGTCTGCTAGACCGGTCAGGAACGGGCCTCCGGCAGGGGCACATGGCGGAGCGGCACATCATCCTCTTCGACGGCCAATGCGGTTTCTGCCGCCGGGCGGTGGCCCGGGTGACCTCCCGGGACCGGAAGGGGATGTTCATTGCCATCCCGTACCAGGATGCTCCCTGGCCGCCCATGACCTCTGACCTGAGCGCAGCATGCGCCCGGGCCGTCCACGTGGTCCGGTCCGACGGCGGGGTCCTCCGAGGCGGCCGGGCGGTCCTGTTCATCCTTGAACATACGGGCCTGGGGTCCTTGGCCCGGCTCCTCGCCCATCCACCTTCCGTCTGGGTCGTGGAACTGGCCTACCGGGCCGTGGCCCGGAACCGGGCCTTCTTTTCCCGGTTCTTCTAGACAACGAAGGGGGCCCCGACCGGGGCCCCCTTCGAGTGCGATCCGTAAAGCTTAGGCGGCCGGAGCGGCGGCAGGCTTCTGCTTCTTTTCCTTCTTCTGCTTCTTCATGGGCTTGGCGGCCTTCTCGGGGGCCGGAGCCGGAGCCGGGGTGGCGGCCGGAGCCTGGGCGGTCAGGGCCGGGGCGGCGGCGGGAGCGGCCTTCTTCTCAGCCTTCTTGGTCTTCTTGGTCTTCTTCATGGGCTTGGCGGCCTTCTCGGGGGCCGGAGCCGGGGCCGGGGTGGCGGCCGGGGCCTGGGCGGTCAGGGCCGGGGCGGCGGCGGGAGCGGCCTTCTTCTCAGCCTTCTTGGTCTTCTTGGTCTTCTTCATGGGCTTGGCGGCCTTCTCGGGGGCCGGAGCCGGGGCCGGGGTGGCGGCCGGAGCCTGGGCGGTCAGGGCCGGGGCGGCGGCGGGAGCGGCCTTCTTCTCAGCCTTCTTGGTCTTCTTGGTCTTCTTCGCGGGCTTGGCGGCCTTCTCGGGGGCCGGGGCCGGGGCCGGGGTGGCGGCCGGGGCCTGGGCGGTCAGGGCCGGGGCGGCGGCGGGAGCGGCCTTCTTGGTCTTCTTGGCCTTCTTCGCGGGCTTGGCGGGCTTCTCGGGGGCCGGGGTGGCGGCCGGAGCGGCGGCCGGAGCCTGGGCGGTCAGGGCCGGAGCGGCGGCCGGAGCGGGAGCCTTCTTCTCCTTCTTGGCCTTCTTCATCGGCTTATTGGCGGGCTTCTGGGGCGCCGGGGCGGCGGCGGCCGGGGCGGCCGGAGCCGGGGTGGCGGGAGCCTGGGCGAACGCGGGGCTGATGAGCGCGGCCGCGATCAGCAGGGCAGCAAGTTTACTCATTGGGATCTCCAGTTGGGAACCGGCACGGCCGGTCGCGGTATCCCAATAAGCATGTTTCAAGCCAAAAATTAATACCTTTAAAATCAATATTTAGATGGACAGCCCGTAAACAAATTTCGTTGGATCTTGCAACGCGTTGCAATCTGCATCACGGCCCGGAGTCGTCCCCAGCTTCTGCCAGCCCCAGTTCCTTGAGCTTGCGGTACAGGGTGGTCCGGTCCTTGCCCAACAGCTCGGCCACCCGGCTTTTGCGGTGCTCGTGCCTGAGCAGCACCTGGATGTAGCGGCTCTCCAACTCCTCCAGCGTGGGCAGGTGATCCCAGCCTTCGATGAGCTCCAGGAGGGGGGTGGGGGCCTGGGCCAGCCCGGCCCCCCGGGTGCGCAGCTCCTCCCGGACCTTGTCGGGGAAGTCCTCGGGGGTGATCTCCCGGCCCCGGCTGAGCTGGGTCAGGTGCTCGACGATGTTGGCCATCTCCCGCACGTTGCCCGGCCAGCTGTAGCCTTCCAGCTGTTTGCGGGCGTCGGCGCGGATCTGGTAGGAGAGGTTGTCCTTGCGGGCATACTCGGCCAGGAAGTGGTCGATGAGGGCGGGGATGTCCGAGACCACCTGGCCGGTCCTGGCGTCCCGGGACCAGCGGTCACGCACCGGCGGCACCCGGATCTCCACCACGCACAGGCGGTAGTAGAGGTCCTCCCGGAACTTGCCGGCCTTGACCATCTGGGCCAGGTCCCGGTTGGAGGCGGCGATCACCCGCACGTCCACCTTGATGGTCCGGTTGCTGCCCACCCGCCGGATCTCCTGCTCCTGCAGCACCCGCAGCAGGCGCACCTGGAAGTTGGCGGAGGTCTCGCCGATCTCGTCCAGGAAGATGGTGCCCCCGGTGGCCTCCTCGAAGAACCCCTTCTTGTCCGAGACCGCCCCGGTGAACGCCCCCTTCACGTGGCCGAACAGTTCCGATTCCAGCAGGCCCTCGGCGAGGGCCCCGCAGTTGATGGCCACGAACGGCCGGTCCCTGCGGTCGCTGCTCGCGTGGATGTTCCGGGCCACCAGTTCCTTGCCGGTGCCGCTCTCGCCGACGATGAGCACGGTGGTCCGGCTGTTCTGCAGGGAGGCGATGGTGCGGTACACCTCCATCATGGCCGGGCTGGACCCGATCATCACGCTCTGGCGCCGGTCCGGGGCCCGGTCCGCCGGCTTGCGCCCCTCCTTGCTCTCCTTCATGAGCAGGGCCCGCTTCACCAGGGACTTGAGCTCCTCGTTGTTCCAGGGCTTGGAGAGGAAGTCGAAGGCCCCCTCCCGCACCGCCTCCAGGGCCCGCTCCAGGGTGCCGAAGCCGGTGAGCAGGATGGTCTCCACCCCCAGGGGCTTGGCCAGGCGCAGCAGGTCCAGTCCGTCCATGCTGGCCTCCAGGTTGATGTCCGAGAGCATCAGGTCCACCCCCCCCGCCTCCAGGTGCCGCACCGCCTCCTCGGGGCGGGTGGCCTTGATCACTTCCAGGTCCGCCCCCGCCTGGCTATCAGCCAGCAGAAGCTCCAGCAGGTCGCAGGTTTCCTGGCTATCGTCCACCACCAGCACGCGTGTCATGTTCCATCCGTCCCCTGAGAACCTTGATGACGAATCCTCTGTGGAATCGTTCCACGAAGGGCCCTAACCTTAATCTTATGATGACGCAGCCCGCTTCCTTCGACGATGGCCTGGACCGGCTTGAAACACTGGTGCAGAAGCTGGAAAGCGGGAACTTGAGCCTGGAGGAAGCCCTGCGGGAGTTCGAGGAGGGGGTGGCCCTCAGCCAGGCCCTGCAGCAGCAGCTGGCCGAGGCCCAGCGCCGGGTGGAAGTGCTCAAGCAGGGTCTGGGCGGGGAATACCGCGCCGAACCCCTGGAAGGAGACCCCTCTTGCCCCTGACCGCCCAGGACCAGGTCCGGACCGACCTGGAACGCCTCCTGCCCCTGCTGGAATCCCGCTACCTGATGCCGTTCGCCGGCGGGGAGGCGGGGCTCGTGGCCGAAGCCATGACCTACAGCCTCAAGGCCGGGGGCAAGCGCATCCGCCCGGTCCTGTGCATGCTGGCCGCCGAAGCGGTGGGGGCCTCGGCCCAGGACGCCCTGCCCTGCGCGGTGGCCCTGGAATACGTCCATACCTACTCGCTCATCCACGACGACCTGCCGGCCATGGACGACGACGACCTGCGCCGGGGCAAGCCCACCTGCCACGTGGTGTTCGGGGAGGGCCAGGCGATCCTGGCGGGGGACGGGCTGCTCACCGAGGCTTTCACCTCCCTGGCCTCGGACCCGGCCCTGCCGCCGTCCCGCCGGGTGGAGGCCCTGCGGGTGCTGGGGGAGGCCGCCGGGTGGCGGGGCATGGTGGGGGGCCAGTCCCTGGACCTGGAGGGGGAACGCGCCACCCGGGCCGGGGAGCCGGTGGGCATGGGCCAGCTGCAGGTCATCCACCGCCTCAAGACCGGCGCCCTGCTGCGGGCCGCCCTGGAGCTGGGGGGCATCGCCGGCGACGCCGCGCCGGACCAGGCCCTGGCCCTGCGGCGCGCGGGCGAAGCCCTGGGCCTGGCGTTCCAGATCAAGGACGACATCCTGGACGCCACGGCCACCGAAGCCGCCATGGGCAAGCGGGTTGGCAAGGACCAGGGCAAGGGTAAAATCACCTACCCCCTGCTGCTGGGGCTCGCCGGAGCCCAGAAGGAGTTGCAGGCGGCCACCGAGCGAGCCTTATGTCAGCTTCAGCAGCTTCCCCATCCGCATTCCCTGATCGCCTTGGCCACGTACTTGGCGGAGCGGAGCGCGTGACCGCCCATCCCCTGCTCGATTCCATCGCCTCACCCCAGCAGGTCCAGCATTTCACGGTCCCCCAGCTGGAACAGCTGGCGGCCGAGATCCGCCAGTTCCTCATCGATTCCATCAGCGAGACCGGCGGGCACTTCAGCTCCAACCTGGGCACCGTGGAGCTCACCGTGGCCCTGGCGCACCAGTTCGACTTCCTCGCGGACCGGATCGTCTGGGACGTGGGCCACCAGGCCTACCCGTACAAGATCCTCACCGGGCGCAAGGAGCGCTTCCCCACCCTGCGCAAGCACGGCGGGCTCTCGGGGTTCCAGAAGCGGGACGAGAGCCCCTACGACCACTTCGGCGCCGGGCACGCCAGCACCTCCATCTCCGCGGCCCTGGGCATGGCCACCGCCCGGGACCTGCTGAAGCAGACTTTCGCCTGCGTGGCGGTGATCGGGGACGGTTCCATGACCGCCGGGGAGGCCTTCGAAGGGCTGAACCAGGCCGGGTTCCTGGACACCCCCAACTTCCTGGTGATCCTCAACGACAACGACATGAGCATCAACCCCAACGTGGGGTCCCTGCAGGGCTACCTGAACCAGATGATCTCCGGCCAGTACTACAAGCGCTGGCGCGACCGCATCGAGAACGCCATCAAGGCCATCCCCGTGCAGAGCGTGAGCCGGCGCCTGGCCCGGGTCGCCAAGTGGAGCGAGGAGTCCTTCAAGCGCATCGCCGTGCCGGGCCTGCTGTTCGAGGACCTGGGCTTCAGCTACCTGGGGCCGGTGAACGGCCATGACCTGTCCGGCCACCCTCAAGGCCCTGGCGGAGGCCCGCAGGAAGATGGAGCGCGGGCCGGTGCTGCTGCACGTGCAGACCAAGAAGGGCTACGGCTACGCCCCGGCCCTGAAGGACCCGCTCAAATGGCACGGGGTCACCGCCTTCGACGCGGAGACCGGGGAGATCCGCAAGAAGCCCGTGGACCCGGCCGCGCCCCCGCCCCCGCCCACCTACACCGCCGTGTTCGGCAACACCCTCACGGACCTGGCCCGGCGCGACCCCAAGATCGTGGCCATCACCGCCGCCATGCTGGACGGCACCGGGCTCAACATCTTCCGGCAGGCCTTCCCGGAGCGCTGCTTCGACGTGGGCATCGCCGAGCAGCACGCGGTGACCTTCGCCGCCGGGCTGGCCACCCAGGGCCTGCGGCCGGTGGTGGCCATCTATTCCACCTTCCTGCAGCGGGGCTTCGACCAGGTGCTGCACGACGTGTGCCTGCAGAACCTGCCGGTGACCTTCGCCATGGACCGGGGCGGGCTGGTGGGGGCCGACGGCCCCACCCACCACGGGCTCTACGACCTGGCCTACCTGCGCTGCATGCCCAACCTCGTCCTCATGGCGCCCAAGGACGAGAACGAGCTGCGCCGGATGCTGTTCACCGCCATCTACAGCAACCGCCCGGCCGCCCTGCGCTACCCCAGGGGCAGCGCCGCCGGCGTGGACCTGCAGGATCCGGTGACCGCCCTGCCCATCGGCCAGGGCGAAGTGGTCCGGGAGGGGGAGGACCTGGCGCTGGTGGCCCTGGGCACCCTGGTGGCCCCGGCCCTGGCGGCGGCCCAGCGCCTGGAGCAGGAGGGGATTTCCTGCGCCGTGCTCAACGCCCGCTTCGTCAAGCCCCTGGACCGGGAGCTGATCGCCCGCTGGGCCCAGCGCACCCGCAAGGTGGTGGCCCTGGAGGAAGGGTGCGCCCCGGGCGGTTTCTCCTCCGCCGTGGCGGAGCTCCTGGCGGACGAGGACATCCGCCGCCCGCTCCTGCGCTGCTCGGTGCCGGACCACGTGGTCGCCCACGGCGACCCGGCCCGGCTGCTGGACGAGCAGGGACTGAGCCCGGACGCCCTGACCCGGCGCATCCGGGCCTTCGCCCAGAAGGCCTGAGGGTTCACCAGGGGGCCAGTAGCTGGCGCAAGTCGCTCATGAGACGTTCTGCCCGGGACTTGAGCTTGGCGAACGTGCGTTTCTTGGGACGTCCTGGATCTACTCGGTGCAGGCGGGCCAGCGGGGTTTGTACAGGATCCGGTCCAGGGAACGGGAATACAGGGTCCAGTTGCCCTCGCCGGCATCCTCCCTGATGCCCCGGAACATGGCTTCCAGCTTGCCGTCCAGGTCGTCCAGGTAATGGACCAGCAGGGCCTCGGGGGTCTTGGGGACCACCGGGGAGCCGAATTCCAGCTTGCCGTGGTGGCTCAGGACGATGTGCAGGATGAGCAGGCGCAGGGCCTCGGGGAACTCGGGGAGGCGGGCGGCGGCCCGGTTGATCCATCCGGCCTCCATGGAGATGTGGCCGATGAGGTTGCCCTCGTCCGAGTAGCCGAAGCTGCGCTGGTAGGTGAGCTCGGCCGTCTTGCCCAGGTCGTGCAGCAGGACCCCGGCCAGGACCAGGTCCCGGTTCAGTTCCGGGTAGTGGGCGCAGGCCCGTCCGGCCATGTCCGCCACCGACAGGGTGTGCTCCAGCAGGCCGCCCAGGTACACGTGGTGCAGGCTCTTGGCGGCGGGGGCCTGGGCGAAGGCCGCCCGCAGGCCCGCGTCCTCCACCAGCAGAGCCTCCAGGAGGCGGCGGATCCAGGGGTCCCGCACGCTCCGCACCAGGGCGTCCAGTTCCGCCAGCATCTCCCGGGGGTCCCGCCGGCTGGTGGGGAAGAACCGGGAAAAGTCGCCCACTTCCTGGTCCTGGGCGTAGCGCACCTTGTCCAGGCGCAGCTGGGTGCGCCCGTTGTACACGGACACCAGGCCCTTGACCTTGAGGAAGGCGTCCACGGCCACCCGGTCCATGTCCCCCTCGATGGCCCGCAGGTCCCAGAGGAAGCCCTTGAGGTCCCCCGAGGCGTCCGCCAGCTTCAGTTCCAGGTACTCGGAGCCCTTGGCGCTGGTCTTGAAGGCCACTTCCTGGGCCAGGAGATAACCATTGAAGACGTCCCCTTCCTTGAGGGAACGGAGTTCAGGCTGTTCGGCCATACGGCTCCGGGATTAATTAGTGGTTTGTTGGGGGTTTGGGCCGGGGCACCAAGGGGTCCAGTGGGTAGGATTCCTCGAGGGGGGCCCGTTTTTCTTCCAGCACCTCGATGAACGACCATTGGTCGCCCCGGGGCACGGTCCCCTCCGGGAGGTTCAGCACCCGGGCCTTGATGATGCGGTTGTACAGGGGGAACAGCAGCTCGTCCCCCAGGTGCACTTCATGGCTGGGCTTGCGGGGCGTCCCGTTCACCCGCACCATCCCCTCCTCGCAGAGTTCCCGCGCCAATTCCCGCCGCTTCACCAGGTGGGTCTTTTTCAGGAACAGGTCCAGGCGCACGCTCATCCTTTCAAGATGGAATCCTTGGGAACCATGTAGCGTATATTGGCACGGTTGCGCAAGTCCTGAATGTAGGCTTCGATGGCGGTCTGGGCCTTGGGCTCCATGACCTTCTCCCGGATGGCCGCGCGGACCTCCTGGAACGGCTGGTAGCCCTCGTTCTCCACGTCCAGGAGCTGGGCCAGGTACACGTCCTTGTCGGTGGTGAGGGGAGCGGAAACCCGGCCCTTGCCCAGGGCCAGGATGGCCGTTTCCAGGTCCGGCCGGAGCATGCCCTTGGACAGCCAGCCCAGGTCGCCGCCGGTGCTGCGGCTGGGGGCGGCGGAATACTGTTCCACCAGGGTCTCGAACGGAGTACCGGCCTTGAGCGCCTCCAGGATGGCTTGCACCTTGGTGCTCGTTTCCTGCTGCTCCTCCGGGGTGGCGCCCCGGGGCAGGACCAGTTCCCGGATCCGGTACCTGCCGGTCACCCGGTAGTCCTCCTTGTGCTCCTGGTAATAGGCCTGGAGCTCCTGCTCCTCCACCACCATGCGGGCGAACACCTCCCTGCGCAGCACCTCCTGCTTCAGCATGTCCTGCCTGGAGCGCTGGAGATATTCCTTCAGGGAAATGCCCAGGGAGCTCTTGAGGGCCTGCTCGAAGTCCAGGTCGGAGGTGAAGTTGTTCTGCTTCTTCACGTCCTCCACGAAGCTGCGCAGCTGCTCGTCGGAAATGGCGATGCCCAGGTCGGCGGCCTTGTCCTGGATCACGTAGGCGTCGACCATCCCCTCCAGGGTCTTCTCCCGGGCGGTCCGCAGCTTGGCGTCCAGGTCCCGGCCGGAGAAGGTCCGGTACAGGGCGGCCGTGCCCGCCTCGACCGCCTGCTGGTAGGTCCGGCGGGAGATGAAGTGGCCATTGACCACCACCAGGATCTCCTCGCGGATCTCCGGGCGCTGCCCGGAGCCGGCCGCCGGCTTGGGCTTGGCCTCCGGCGCTGGCTGCGCCGCCCGCGGGGCCGCGGGGGCCGGCTTCCGGCAGGCCGTGGACCCCAGGGCGACCGCCAGGCAGGCCAGGCCCGCCAGGACGAGCCGGCGCAGGGTCATTGAACGGCCACCTTCTTGACCTTGGCGGCGGGCTTGGCGGGGGTCTTGGCGGCCGGCCTGGGATCGGCGCCGGCGAGCTTGAAGCCCACCTCGCTCTTGGCGCCGGCCATGTAGCCTTCCATCACCGTTTCCTGGCGCTCGGAGGTGGCCTGTTCCCGGGCCTCGTCCTTGGCTTCCTCGAAGGTCTGCTGCTTGGCGGGGGTGATCTTCTCCACCTCGATCAGGTGGTAGCCGAACGTGGTCTTCACCGGCTCGCCCACCTTGCCGACGGGCTGGGCCCGCACCGCCTGGTCGAACTCGGGCACGAACTTCCCGAACGGGGTGTCTTCGTAGAGGCCGCCCTTGTCCTTGCTGCCCGGGTCGTCGGAATATTCCTTGGCGGCGTCGGCGAAGGGCTTGCCGTCCTGGATCTCCTTGAGGATCATCTCGGCCTTGGCCTTGGCCTCGTCGTCGGTGAGGGCCTTCTGGTCACCCTTGGCCTGGGTGCCCACCAGGATGTGCCGGGCGGAGAAGGTCTCGGGCGTCACGAACTTGTCCTTGTGGGAGTCGTAGTAGGCCTTGACGTCGGTGTCCTTGATGGCGGCCTTGGCCTGGAGCGCCGGGCCGTCCCGTTCCATCAGCGCCTGGATGAGCAGCTGCATGTCCATGATGGCCAGCTTCTTGGCGTGGCCAGGCTGGTTCTGGAGGCCCTCCTTCCTGGCCTTGGCGGCCAGGGCCCGGTATTCCAGGTACTGCTTCTGGTACTGCTCCCGGGCGCCCTCGATGAACTGGACCTGCATGCGCTGCTGGGGGTTCAGGGCGGTGTCCAGGAAGGTTTCGAATTCCGAAGAGCGCACCGGCACCTTGCCGATGTAGGCCAGCACCGTGTCCGCGGGCTTGGCAGGCTTGGCGGCCTTGGCCGGGGCCGGGGCCGGAGCGGCGGGGGCCGCGTCGGCGGCTTCCGTCCCGGCGGGCGCAGCGTCCGGCTGGGGGGCTTCGGCCGGCTTGGCAGCCTCCGCCGGCTGGGGAGCCCCGGGTGCCGGCGCCACCGCCGGGGTCTCCGGCTTGGCCGTCTCGGGGGCGGGGGTCTGTGCGGCCAGGGCCACGGTGGCCATGGCAAGGATCAAGCTGCGGAGCATGTTCGTCCTTTTCGGCATTGGGATGGGTTCAGTTGCGGCGGCCGCCCAGGAGGCGGAGGAGGGAAAGGAAGATGTTGTAGAGGCTGACGAAGAGCGAGAGGGCGAAACCCGCGGGATCGCTGTAGTCCTCGGTCCGCAGCATGGCGGAGGTGTCCCACAGGATCTTGGCCGAGCAGGCGATGACCGCCACTGCGGCGATGACCATGCCGAAGGTTTCCAGGTGGAAGATGGCGGCCGCGAGGCTGCCGAAGAACATGACGCCGATGCCCACGATCACGAAGCTGCGCAGGAAGCTGAAGTCGGTCTTGGAGAACACGGCCACGGCGGTGAGCAGCAGGAAGTCCGCGGCGGTCATGCCGAACGCCGCCAGGACGATGCCGGGACCGGAGGTGCTGGCCACGTACAGCATGACGATGCCGGCGATGATCCCGCAGAGGTAGGTGAACACCGCGTAGGCGTAGCGGTTCAGGGGCTTGCGCCGGCTCACGGCGCTGGCCCAGAGCAGGGACCCGAACTGGGCGATGAACAGCACCCACACGAACGCCGAGCCCAGGGCCGGGGCCAGGGCCTTGAACACGTACGGGGCGCTCATGGCCCCCACGGCGGCCACGCCGAATCCGCCCATGAGCCACAGATAGACGTTGCGCACGAACGCGGCCCGGTCTTCCGCCCGGGATCGGCCGAAGGAAGTCCTGCCTTCCAAGTCATATTGCATGTTTCAAACCTCGCCGGTTCCCCCGGATGGGGAACCAACCATGTTAACACCATGAAGCCGGCCGCGCCCGTTCAATCCCCGGAGGCCACCCGCCCGCAAGCCCACGGAACTGGAACCAGGTTGGCAAAAACAAACTTGATCCGAGGGGCGGGCCGTATTTCCCCGATCAGGTTTCAAGCCTCGCCACCGATTCCCGCAGTTCACGGATCAGGGCGCGCAGGCCCGGGTCCAGGCTGGGCTCGTCCTGGATCAGCGCCCCGAACAGCCTGGCGATGCTCCGGTAGTACCACAGGGTTCCCTCCCGGTCGCACCGGAACCGCTCGAACACGGACACGCCATGGTTGCGCAGTTCCTTGGCGATGGCCTGGACGTTGTGCAGCTTGTCGGCGCAGACCACCCGCAGCACCGGGATGGGCGCTTCCACCAGGTGGGCCAGGTAGGCCCGCTTGCGTTCCAGCCAGGGGGCCTTCTCGCCCACCGAGTCGTCGTCCGTGCAACTGCTGACGATGGCAGCCACCTCCGGGCCGAACCGGGCGCGGATCTCCTCCAGCACCGGGGCGCCGCCGCCGTCCTCCACGGCGTCGTGCAGCAGGCCGGCGATCACCTCGGCCTCGCTGCCGCCCGATTCCCCCACCAGGGAGGCCACGGCCAGGAGGTGGGTCAGGTAGGGCGTGGTGGTGCCCTTGCGCACCTGGCTGCCGTGCTTCTGGATGGCGAACGCCACCGCCTCCGCCACCCGCGGGCCCAGCGCGTGGCCGGGACCCGGCGGCGGGTCCGGCGGCGCGGTGTTCCGGGCGGGCAGGACACCCTCGTAGGCGCCGATGACGCCTTCGAGGGCCAGAGCCATGGCGGGTCGTGGGAGAGGGGGGCAGGGCTGGGTCATCCTGCTTTCATCCTACCGGCTTCGGACCGGATTCTGGGCGGTTGAGGCTAAAATGATCGCCGTTGCATGGAGGAGCACGCCCATGGCCGGCACGTCCGCGGAGAAACACCCGTTCAAGAGCGAACTGCAACAGGTGCTGCACCTGATCACTCATTCCCTGTACTCCCACAAGGAGATCTTCCTGCGCGAGCTCATCAGCAACGCCAGCGACGCCATCGACAAGGTGCGCTTCAATTCCCTCCAGAACGAGCACCTGGTGGAGGGCGACCGGAACTGGAAGATCAAGCTCGCCGCCGACCTTGCGGCCGGGACCCTGACCGTCTCGGACAACGGCATCGGCATGACCCGCCAGGAAATCGTGGAGAACCTGGGCACCATCGCCCGCTCCGGCACCCGGGCGTTTCTCGACAGCATCAAGCAGGCGGATGCCGCGGCCCGCCTGGAGCTCATCGGCCAGTTCGGGGTGGGGTTCTACTCCGCTTTCATGGTGGCCGACCAGGTGACGGTGGTGTCCCGGGCCGCGGGGCAGACCGGGGCGGTGCGCTGGGTGTCCGACGGCCAGGGGGAGTACACCGTGGAGGAGGCTTCGAGGCCCGGCCGGGGCACGGACGTGACCCTGCACCTGAAGGCGGACGAGCAGGAATTCCTCCAGCCGTGGCGTCTGCGCAGCGTGGTGAAGCAGTTCTCGGACTTCATCGAGCACTCCATCGTCATGGACGCGGAGAAGGCCGGGGCGGGAGGCCCCGAAGAGGAGACCCTGAACTCCCGCAAGGCCCTGTGGCTGCGCAGCAAGGGCGACGTCACCCAGGAGGAGCACAACGCCTTCTACCGGCAGGTCGCCAGCGATTTCGAGGATCCGGTCAAGGTCATCCACTACGCCGCCGAAGGCGCGCTGGACTTCAAGGCCCTGCTCTACATCCCCAGGCACAAGAGCTTCGACCTGCAGTTCGCCGAGGCCAAGGCGGGTCCCAAGCTGTACATCAACCGGGTGCAGATCATGGACCACTGCGAGCAGCTGCTCCCGGGCTACCTGCGTTTCGTCAAGGGCGTGGTGGACTGTTCGGACCTGCCCCTGAACGTCTCCCGGGAGGTGATCCAGCACAGCCCGCTGCTGGAGAAGATCCACAAGAGCCTGGTGAAGAACGTGCTGGGCGCCCTGGAGGAACTGAAGACCCAGGACTACGACACCTATGTTCCGGTATTCGAGGAGCTGGGCAGCATCCTCAAGGAGGGCCTGGCCCGGGACTCGGACCACCGCGAGGCGATCGCCGACCTGCTGCTGTTCCAGAGCCTCCGGACCGAGGCGGGCAAGTACACCACCCTGGCCCAGTACGTGGACGCCATGCCCGGGGACCAGGCGGACATCTACTACCTGGCCGGGGAGCAGCGCTCCGCCCTGGACCCTTCCCCGTCCCTGGAGGCGTTCCGGCACAAGGGCTGGGACGTGCTCCTGCTCACCGACCCCATCGACGAGTTCGTGTTCCCCAGCCTGGGCGACTACCGGGGCAAGGCCCTGAAGGCCGCCGACCGGTCCGCCCCCGAGCTGTCCCCCGAGGAAGCCAGGAAAATCGAGGAGGCCGCCGGCGCGTTCCAGTCCCTGCTCCAGGCGGCGAAAGCCTTCCTGCCGGACCTGAAGGACGTGCGTTTGTCCAGGCGCCTGAAGGAGAGCGCCGCCTGCCTGGTGGCGGAGGAAGGGGCCATGGGGGCCAACATGGAACGGCTGCTGCAGAAGCTGGGGCGCTCGGACCTGGGCGGCGAGGCCCGGCGGATCCTGGAGCTGAACCCGGACCACCCGGCGGTGCAGGGCCTGCGCAAGCTGCACGAGGCCCGCCCGGCGGACCCGCGGGTGGCCGAGTACGTCCGGCTCCTGCACGACCAGGCGGTGCTGGCGGAGGGCTCCCGGATCCCGGATCCCGGCGCCTTCGCCCGGCGCATCAACGACCTCATCGCCAAGGACGCGGAACGGGCCTGACCGCCCTCAGGTCGTCTTCGGCCCTTCCCAGGGCCGGTTCCAGATGACCCTCTGGGGCACCGGCCCGGAGAAGCCTTCCGCCTGGAAGCGCAGGACGATGCGCTTGCGCAGCTCCCGGGACACGGCCCACTGTTCCCCCGGGGCCACCTTGGTGAGGGTGCGGATCACGCAGCTGTGGGGGTTCAGGGCCACCACCCCCAGCACCTCGGTGGGCTCCCGCACCGTGGCCATGGTCGCGGCCAGCTCCACCCCCAGTTCCCTGAGCACGTCCAGGATCCGGAGCAGGTCCTCGTCCCGGCTCACTTCCACATCCACCATGGCCTTGGCGGACTCCGTGCTGAGCACGACCACGTCCACCATGGCGCCGTTGGGGATGTAGTGGGCCTGGCCTTCCAGGTCCCGGAGCACGGTGATGCGCAGGGTCATGCGTTCCACCGTGCCGATGTGCTTGTCGGCGACGGAGATGATGTCGCCCACCCCGAACTGGCTCTCCACCAGCAGGAAGAAGCCCCCGATCACGTCCTTGATGAGGCTCTGGGCGCCGAAGCCCATGGCCGCGCCCATGATGCCCAGGCCGGCGACGAGGGGGCCCACGCTCACGTTGAACTCCTGCAGGGTCTCGATGATGAAGAAGGCGACCACCGCCACCCGGGCGATGTTCTCCAGCACCGAGCCGAGGGTCTTGGCCCGGCGCATGGCGTCCGGGTTGCCTTCCTTGAGCGCCGCCCCCAGGGACCGGTTCACCGCCTTGCCCACCAGCCGCATGCCCCAGAGGATCAGGGCGCAGGTGACCACCACCAGGAACAGCCGCTGCAGTTTCGCCCACCCGTTCTGGTCCAGCCAGACGGTCAACGCCTCGAACCGATTCAACACACCGAGAACCATCCGTGCCTCAGGAAACAGGGGGATTGGCAAAATGAGTGATTGCTACTCTACTCCAGTACCCGGCCTTCCCGGAACGAGAAGTGCCGCCAGGAGCTCGGCATGTGGGAGCCCACCGAGGCCACCAGGGCGGCCGCCAGGTACCATTCCAGGCGCGCTCCGGGAAACAGGTTGCCCAGCCCCAGCAGGGCCAGCTTGAGCAGCAGCGCCACGCCGCTGCCCTGGAGCAGATAGCCGGGACCCTTCGCCAGGTCCATGGCGGCCAGCAGCAGGCCACTGAGGACCGCCGCCAGGATGGCGGCGCGCAGGCGCCCGAACCCCCCGCCCAGCCAGATTCCCCCCAGCACCAGCCCCATGGTGGCGATGTGGACGGAGCGCAGGGCCACCTGGACCCCCCGCCGCCAGCGGATCCCCTTCCCGGCGGCCATCAGTGGTCCTCCGGCTGGTCCAGGAGGTGCAGCAGCACCTCGCCCCCGGCCGGGACCTCCAGGGTCTCGGCGGGCACCAGGGCCAGGGCGTCCGCCTGCATCATGGACATGAGCAGGCCCGAGCCCTGGGGCCCGGTGAGGGCCGCCACCAGGCGGCCGCCCTCCAGGCGGGTGGCCACCCGCAGGAAACTCAGGCGGCCGTCGGGGCTGTGCTTGCGCCAAGGGGCGGCCAGGTGGGCCATGCGCTCCGGGCGGTGCAGGTGGGCGTACCCCAGCATGCGGCGCAGGGCCGGGCGCACGTATTCCTCGACCATGATCATGGCGGCCACCGGGTTGCCCGGGATGCCGAACACCAGCTTGCCGCCCAGGGTCCAGAGCCCCAGGGGGCCTCCAGGCTTCTGGGCCACCCGCCAGAACACCGGTTCCGCCCCCAGGTCCTCCAGCACGTCCTTGATGTAGTCGAAATCCCCCACCGACACGCCGCCGTTGGTGAGCACCACGTCGGCTTCTTCCATGGCCCGGAGCAGGGTCCCGGTCACCGCCTCCCGGCGGTCCGGCACCCGGGGGAAGGCCTGGACCAGGGCGCCGGCGGACCGAACCTGGGCGCCCATGGAGTGGATGTTGGCGTCCCGGATCTGCCCGGGGCCCGGAACCTGCCCCGCGTCCACCAGTTCGTTGCCGGTGGTGAGCACCGCCACCCGGGGACGGGGATGCACCGGCACCTGGGCCCAGCCGATGGCCGCCAGGGCCCCCAGCTCCGCCGGACGCAGCACCCGCCCCTGGGGCACGACCAGCCCCCCCGCCTGGACATCCTCTCCGGCCAGGCGGACGTGGGCGCCGGGGCGCGGGGCCGACGCCACCAGGACCCAGCCCGGCTCCGCCGTCGCCTCCTCCACCGGCACCACCGCGTCCGCCCCCTGGGGCAGCACCGCCCCGGTCATGATCCGGACCGCCGCCCCGGGCGGCAGGGGATCCGGGTCCGGGCGCCCGGCCGGGATCTCCCCCGCCACCGGCAGGCGCGCCGGGGACTGGGGCGTGGCGCCGGCGCAGTCCGCGGCCCGCAGGGCGAACCCGTCCATGGCCGAGTTGGTGAACGGGGGCACCGGCTCCCGGGCCGGGATGGGCTCGGCCGCCACCAGGCCCAAGGCCTCGTCCAAGGGCACCGCCCGGACCGGAAGGGGCGCCGCCCGGTCCAGGATGAGTCGCAGGGCTTGGGGATAGGTGAGCAAGAGAGTACCTCGAATCTATATTGCCCGGTTCCGGGGCCCTGGCGGCTGGGGTCCCGGGCGGGAGTTGAAGTATTCTGGTCCCAGTCCCCCGGAGCGCAACCATGGAAGCCACGCCCAGGAAGATCGTCCGCATCGGCATCCCCCGCGGGGGCGGATACGCCATGGGCCCCGGCAAGGCCGACCTGCTGGAAGCCATCCACGCCACCGGCTCCATCTCCGCCGCGGGCCGCAGCCTGAGCATGAGCTACCGGCGGGCCTGGCTGCTGGTGGACGAGATGAACCACGCCTTCGCCACCCCCCTGGTGGAAGCCCACCTGGGCGGCGCCGGCGGGGGCGGGGCCCGGGTCACGGACCTGGGGCACGAGGCCCTGCGCCGCTACCGGGCGCTGCAGGACCAGGCCTGGACGGTGCTGCGCGCCCCCTACCAGGACTACCTCCGGCTGCTGAAGCCCGAATAGGCCCGGCGGCTTGCCGCCGCTATAGTTAGCCGGTACCATCGGGCAGGTTTCCCGGAGGTCTTCATGCGTCATGGTCTGCGTTCTTGGCTGGCAGGGGCGGCGATGGTCCTGGGCATGGGCGGGGCGGCCCTGGGAGCGGCCCCCAGGAGCCTCATCCTGGCCACCACCACCAGCACCCAGGATTCGGGCCTGCTGGACACCCTCCTGCCCCTGTTCGAAAGCCAGACCGGGATCCAGGTGAAGACCATCGCCGTGGGCTCCGGCCAGGCCCTGGCCATGGGCGCCAAGGGGGAGGCGGACGTGCTCCTGTCCCACTCCCCGGACGCCGAGAAGAAGTTCATGGCCGAAGGGAACGGCGTGCGGCGCCGGCTGGTCATGCACAACGATTTCGTGGTGGTGGGCCCCCCGGCCGACCCGGCCGGAGTGAAGGCGGCCCCCACCGCCCCGGAAGCCCTCAAGAAGATCGCCGCCCAGGGCCAGCCCTGGTTCTCCCGGGCGGACAATTCCGGCACCAACGCCCAGGAGATGAAGCTCTGGAAGGCCGCGGGCCTCGACCCCAAGGCCCAGGACCAGGACCGGAAGTGGTACCTCGAGACCGGCCTGGGCATGGGCCAGACCCTCAACGTGGCGGCGGAGAAGCGGGGCTACACCCTGACCGACCGGGGCACCTACCTGGCCCTGCGCAAGAACCTGGGCATGGCCATCCTCAGCGAAGGGGACCCGTCCCTGCTGAACATCTACCACGTCATCGAGGTGGACCCGGGCAGGTTCCCCAAGGTGAACGCCCAGGGCGCCGCGGCCTTCGCCGAGTTCATGCTGGCCCCCGCGACCCAGGCGGTGATCCGCACCTTCGGAGTGGACAAGTTCGGATCGCCGCTCTTTTTTCCTGATGCCGGCAAGCCGGAGTAATAGACTGGTGGTCTCGACCCGGACGGAGTCATGACCAACGCCATCTTCCAGCTCCCGGAATCCTACAACGAACCCGCCGTCTCCTACGCTCCCGGCACCCCGGAGCGGGCCCTGCTCAAGGCCGAGCTGGAGCGGCAGTACGACCAGGTGGTCGACATCCCCCTCATCATCGGCGGCCAGGAGGTGCGCACCGGCCGGCTCAAGCAGGCGGTGTGCCCCCACGAGCACGGGCATGTGCTGGCCCGCTACCACGAGGCGGGGGAGGCGGAGATCCGCCTGGCCATCGACGCCGCCCTGGAGGCCAAGGCCGCCTGGGAGAACACCCCCTGGGAGGAGCGCGCGGCCATCTTCAACCGCATGGCCAGCCTCATCTCCACCAAGTACCGATACATCCTCAACGCCGCCACCATGCTCGGCCAGTCCAAGACCGCCCACCAGGCGGAGATCGACGCCACCTGCGAGACGGCGGACTTCTTCCGCTACAACGCCAAGTTCAGTGAGCAGATCTACCGGTCCCAGCCCCTGTCCGACGTGCACACCTGGAACCGGGTGCACTACCGGGCCCTGGAGGGGTTCGTGCTGGCCGTGTCGCCCTTCAACTTCACGGCCATCGCCGCCAACCTGGCCACCGCGCCGGCCATCATGGGCAACACGGTGGTGTGGAAGCCCGCCTCCGCCTCCATCCTCTCCAACTACTACCTGATGCAGCTGTACAAGGAGGCCGGGCTGCCGGCCGGGGTGATCAACTTCGTGCCCTCCCGGGGCGCCCTCGTCGGCAAGCTGGTGCTGGACCACCCGTCCTTCGCCGGCCTGCATTTCACCGGCTCCACGGCGGTGTTCAACGAGATGTGGCAGACGGTGGCGGGCAACCTGCCCAAGTACCGCATCTACCCGCGCCTGGTGGGGGAGACCGGGGGCAAGGACTACATCTTCGTGCACCACTCCGCGGACCTGGTGGAGGCGGCGGTGGCCATCGTGCGCTCGGCCTTCGAGTACCAGGGGCAGAAATGCTCCGCCTGCTCCCGGGTCTACGCCCCCGCCTCCCGCTGGCCCCAGCTCAAGGCGCTGGTCCTGGACCTGGTGGGGCAGATCAAGGTGGGCGACCCCCGTGACTTCCGCAACTTCATGGGGGCGGTCATCGACCGGACCAGCTACGACAACACCCTGCGCTACGTGGAACTGGCGCGGAACTCCGGGGAGGCGACGATCCTGGCCGGGGGCCGGGGCGACGCGGCCACGGGCTGGTTCCTGGAGCCCACGGTGATCCAGACCACCAACCCCAGGTTCGTGACCATGGAGGAGGAGATCTTCTCTCCGGTGCTCACGGTGTACGTGTACGAGGACGACCAGGCCGACGAGACCATCCGCACCCTGGACGAGACCTCCCCGTACGCCCTCACCGGATCCATCTTCGCCCGCAACCGCTACGTGGTGAACCGGCTTACCGAGGCCCTGGCCAACACCGCCGGGAACTTCTACATCAACGACAAGTGCACCGGCGCCATGGTGGGGCACCAGCCCTTCGGCGGCGCCCGGGCCTCGGGCACCAACGACAAGGCCGGCAGCTTCCTGAACCTGATCCGCTGGACCTCCCCCCGCACCATCAAGGAGTGCTTCGCTCCACCCCGGGAATTCTCCTATCCTTTCATGGGAGAGGAATGACGATTGGACCTGCTCTGGGAGGGCGTCAAGAAAGCCTTTGAGCTCCTGTGGACCCTGGATCCAGAGGTGCTGGGCATCACCGCCCTCTCCCTGAAGGTCTCCATCCTGGCCACCCTCATCAGCCTGGTGCTGGGCGGCGCCGCCGGCATGGCCATCGCCCTGACCCGGTTCCCAGGCAAGCGCCTGGCCATCGCCGTCATCAATACGGGCATGGGCCTGCCCCCGGTGGTGGTGGGCCTGTTCGTCACCATCCTGCTCTGGCGCAGCGGGCCCTTCGGCTTCCTGGACATCCTGTACACGCCCACGGCCATCATCGTCGCCCAGACCATCATCGCCACGCCCATCATCGCCGGCATCTCCCTGGCGGCCATCCAGCAGCTGCACCCGGACCTGCGCCTGCAGATCCTGGCCCTGGGGGCCACCCGCTGGCAGATGCTGGGCCTGCTGGCCCGGGAGGCGCGCCTGCCGCTCATGGCCGCGGTGATGGCCGGCTTCGGCGGCGTGATCTCGGAGGTGGGGGCGTCCATCATGGTGGGCGGCAACGTCAAGGACAGCACCCGGGTGCTCACCACCGCCACGGTCATGGAGACCGGCATGGGCAACTTCGACACCGCCATCGCCCTGAGCCTGATCCTCATGGTGCTCACCTTCTCGGTGAACGCCCTGCTCACCCACATCCAGCAGCGGGACCGGCCCCGGTGAGCGCCGCCCCCGCTGCCGCGGAGGCGCCGGCCACGGCTCCGGCCCTGGAGGTTTCCGGGCTCACCGTGCACCGGGGCGGCGTCCAGGTCCTGGACGTCCCCGTCATGGCCCTGCGGGCCGGCTCGGTGCTGGCCCTCATCGGCCCCAACGGCTCGGGCAAGACCACCCTGCTCAAGACCCTGGCCTGCCTGCTGGAGCCGGCGGCCGGGAGCCTGCGCTTCCAGGGGCGGGAGCTGGGCTCCCGCCTGGACCGGGAGGCGTACCGCAAGCGGGTGACCATGGTGTTCCAGGATCCGCTCCTGTTCGACACCACCGTGGCCCGCAACCTGGAGACCGGGCTGAAGCTGCGGGGCGTTCCCGCCTGCGAGCGCCGGGAGCGGGTGCTGGACGCCGCCCGGCGCTTCGGCATCGAGCACCTGCTGGATCGCCGGGCCCGCAAGCTTTCCGGAGGCGAGGCCCAGCGCGCCAGCCTGGCCCGGGCCTTCGTGCTGCGGCCGGAGATCCTGTTCCTGGACGAGCCCTTCTCGGCCCTGGACCCGCCCACCCGGGAGGGGCTTCTGGAGGATTTGGGCGCGGCCCTGCGCCAGACCGGCACCACCACCGTGCTGGCCACCCATGACCAGAACGAAGCCCTGCGCCTGGCGGACACCCTGGCGGTGATGCACCTGGGGCGCATCGTCCAGACCGGCAGCGGCGTGGAGGTGGTGAACCGCCCGGTGGACGAGTTCGTGGCCGCCTTCGTGGGCATGGAGACGATCCTTCCGGGCCAGGTGGCCGAAAGCCGCCAGGGCCTGTGCACGGTGGCCGTGGGCGGCGCGCAGGTGCACTGCGTGGGCGGGCCGCAACCGGGCACGCCGGTCCTGGTTGGGATCCGCCCGGAAAACGTGCTGCTCTCCGACCACGACGGGGCCGGGCACAGCGCCCGCAACCATTTCCCCGCCACCGTCACCCGGGTGGTGCCCAAGGGGCCGTTCTTCAAGGTGGAACTGGACTGCGGCTTCTTCCTGGCCGCCTTCGTCACCCCGGGGGCGCTGGAAGAGCTGGCCCTGGCCCCGGGCCGGGCGGTGGTGGCCAGCTTCAAGGCCACGGCCGTGCATCTCATCACCCGGGGATGAGATGTGGTCCGGGGACTGACCTTGCGGTTCGATCGTTGCCTTTCCGACTGACTGGAAGGTATTGACCTCAGCATGGTTGCCGCAGCCAGAATTCAGGTCGTGGCGATCCTGAGGAAAGGGCTTGAACGCCGAGGTCGCCGAGGAGCAGAGGACGCTGAGGACTGATTATTTTGCGGACAAAAGGTTCCGACCCACTCGCCGCATGGCCCTCCTGGCCCCGCCGGGGGCGGGGTCCCTGGGCGTAGCCCAGGGAGTTCAGACGGTAGGTGCACCGGGATGCACATGGGCATTCGCGCCGGTCGCACCGTACCTACCAGGACGCCCATGTGCATCCCGGTGCACCTACCGTCTGAACCCAGGCGGGCCATGCTTGACGAACGCAAGGATGGTGCGGCTCAGCGTCCTCTGCTCCTCGGCGACCTCTGCGTGCGGTCTTTTTCTTGAATTCGCCCTATCGATGGATTAGGCGACTGTCCCAGGCTTATGAGCTAGTAGATTGATTCTAAATAATATTACATTTGGGTTCCAACCTTCAGCCGTACCAGACCTGCTTGGTTAAGGCATTTCAGCTTTTATCCATTTTTATCCCCGTTGATCCCCTTCATCCCCGTCGAAACCTTCTTCGGCTGTGCCGGCAGGTATGGGTGGGGAGAGCGTGCCATGGCTATCCAGGATCCCCTCACCGGGCTGATCATCGGCTGCTGCTTCCGGGTGGCCAATGAACTGGGTCCTGGCTTTCTGGAAAAGGTCTACGAGAATGCGCTTGCCCACGAACTGCGCAAAGCGAAGGCCAAGGTGGTCCAGCAGCAGGGCATCGAGGTCTTCTATGACGACGTCAATGTGGGCAACTATGAGGCCGACCTTCTTGTGGAGGGGCGCGTTCTGGTCGAGGTGAAGGCAGTCCAGGCCCTTGATAGTGCTCATGTGGGCCAGTGCCTGAATGACATGAAGGGCACGGGGCTGGTGACCTGTCTCCTGGTCAACTTCGGCAGGGCAAAGATCCAGGTTCGGCGGTTGAGCATGAGCCGGGGGGCTGAAACCGGGGATGTGGACTTGAAGGTGGATGAGGTCCAATAGCCAACGGCTCGGTTGCTCCAGCGTTGGTGCGACGGGGATGAACGCCGATAAACGGGGATAAAGGCTGATAAAAGAAAAGATATGCTTATGATACCGACTCTTCTTCAAGCTTGTAGCGCCACCGGAATACCACCGGGTCGGCATTGAGGTCCTGGAGGTAGTGCAGGATCCGGGCCTTCAGTTCAGCCTTCGAGGCCACCCGGATCCCCCTGAGGATGGTCTTGGTCATCTTGGCGAAAAGGACTTCCACCAGGTTCAGCCAGGACCCGTGCTTGGGCGTGAACACGAACTCAAAGCGGTTGGGCCGAGTCTTGAGGTAGGCCTGGGTTTCTTTCGAGATGTGGGCGGAATGGTTGTCCAGCACCATGAGGATGCGGGTTTCCGCGCTGTAGGCCTGGTGGATCTGCTCGAGCAGCTTCGTGAATTCCAGGCTGCGGTGGCGTTCTTCGATGCAGGCGTGGACCTTCCCGGTCAGCAGATCCAGGCCCGCCAGGAGGCTCAAGGTGCCATGCCGCTTGTATTCGTAGTCCCGACCCTTGGCAGGGTGCTTCCCCTGCACCGGCGGAAGGTCGGCTGCCACTTTGCCAATGGCTTGGATGCCTGGCTTCTCGTCAAGGGACAGAACCGCCATCAACTGTCCCTCATCCGTCTCGGCCTTGTCGCCAGCGGGGAGTTTTTCCTGCAGGACCTGGACCTCACGGTAGACCATCAGGATCTGGGCCATCTTGGTGTCGAACTCGGGGTCGCGCCGCTCCAGGTAATACTCGATCTTGTGCGGCCGAAGTTCGGCGCCGGTGAGCAGCTTGGAAACGGTGCCCCGCCCGAGCCTGGCCAGGCATGGATGACCGGCTTCGGGCCCGTGTTTTCGGGCGTGGAGAGCCAAGGTCCGGGTTGCCCAGAGCTCTTCGGGATAGCCCAGGTCGACGGGCTTCGTACAGGCAACAGCCATGAGCCAGGCACGCGCCTCCGCAGTGATCTCAGGTTTACGGCCCCGCCCGGGACGGTCTTCCAGTGAAGCCAGGGCACCCATTTCAAGTGCCCGGTTGAGGATTCGCTCGATCTTCGGGCGGTTCGTCTGGAAGGCTTCGGCTAAGGCCGTTACCCGCTCTCCCGCGTGATAGGCCAGCAGAACCTTGGCCCTCTCGATGCGGGCATGCGCCTCTGTCCTGGATTTTGCAATGATCTCAAGTTTGGCCCTGGCTTCCGCATCGAGAACCAGCTTGGCCCTTATCGATGTGCGTCCCATGAAGCCTCCGATGACCTACATATAAGCGTAGGTCATCGGAACCTTTTTACAATGCTATTTTGGAATCATTCTACTAGTAACTGAAACAGGGCCAACCCGTCCGAAGGTTCAGGTGGGTGATGTTATTTCACACCATTAACATTGAGTGCCAAAATTTGAAATTTTCTTTCCTCTAGGTTATCGTTTAACCATCGGTTTCATTCCAAGGGGGGCCGTCCCCCTCGCTTCATTCGCATCCTGGGTTGTTCGAGAACCGGGGAGAAGGCCTGATGCTGCTTGAATTCACAGTGAACGGAACGCCCCGGGCGGTGGCCGTGGAGCCCCAGTCGCGGCTCATCGACGTGCTGAGGGACCGGCTGGATCTCACGGGCACCAAGGAGGGCTGCGGGGAGGGCGAGTGCGGCGCCTGCACGGTGCTCATGGACGGTGCGGCGGTGAACGCCTGCCTGGTGCTGGCCCTGCAGGCCCGGGGGCGTGCGGTGGTCACGGTGGAGGGGCTGGCCCGGGACGGGGAACTGGACCTCCTGCAGAAGGCCTTCATCCAGGAAGGGGCCATCCAGTGCGGCTACTGTTCCCCCGGCATGCTCATGTCCGCCAAAGCCCTGCTCCTGCACAACCCCCGCCCCACCGAACCGGAGATCCGCGCGGCCATTGCCGGCAACCTCTGCCGGTGCACCGGCTACACCAAGATCGTGAAGGCGGTCCAGGCGGTGGCCCAGACCCCGGGGGCCGCCCATGCCTGACCTGGCCTTCCAGACTCCCGCCACCCTGGAGGAGCTCACCTCCTGCCTGCGGCTCGCGGGCCCCGACACCTACCTCCTGGGGGGCGGCACGGACCTGGTGATCCGCCTGCGGGAGCGGGGCGTGACCCGGGGCACCCTCATCGACCTCACCGGGGTGGCCGGGCTGGACCGGGTGCAGGCGGACGGCGCCTGGATCCACGTGGGCGCCAACGTCACCTACGCCCAGCTCGCGGACCATCCCCTGGTGCAGGCCGACCTGCCCTGCCTGGCCCAGATGGCCGAGCAGGTGGGCTCCGCCCAGATCCGCAACATGGCCCGCCTGCCCGGGAACCTGGCCAACGCCTCCCCGGGCGGGGACGCCATCCCCTGCCTCCTGGCCCTCCAGGCCCAGGCGGAAATCCTGGACGGGACCGGCGCCGCCGCCTGGCGCACGGTGCCGGAGCTGGTGACGGGCATCGGGCGCACCACCCTGCGGCCCGGGGAGGCCATCATCGGGGTGCGCATTCCCCGCCCGGGGCGGCTGCAGCGCAGCGCCTACGGCAAGATCGGCATGGGCGCCCGGACCCGGGTGGTGATCGCCAACCTGAGCCTGGCCCTGGTGCTGGAGTACGACCCGGACCCCAGGCGCATCCTGGGCGCCCGGGTGGCCCTGGGCTCCGCCGCCCCGGTGGCGTTCCGGTCCGCGGTGGCCGAGGCGCTGCTCCAAGGCGCCGCGCCCACTCCCGCCCTGGCCCAGGACCTGGCCGAGGCCCTGCGGGGCGAGGTGAAGGCCTCCATCGGCGCCGTGGCCATCTTCCAGCACAAGCTCAACGACGTGCGGGGGCTGGCGCTGGACCTGTTCGAGCAGCTGTTCGCCGGGGAGTACTGACCATGGAAAGCAGAGCCCAAGGCCACATCGGCGCCTCCCCGGTGATCCACGACGCCCGGGAGAAGGCCACCGGAACGCTGCGCTACCTGAACGACATGGGGTTCCCCGGGCTGCTGCACGCCAAGCTGGTGCTCAGCCCGGTGGCCCACGCCCGGATCCGGACCCTGGACCTGTCCGAGGCCGAACTGGTTCCCGGAGTGGCCGCCATCTTCACCCCCTGGAACACCCCCCGCCGGCCCTACAACTCCCACAAGTGGATCCAGGGCATGGACGTGGTCCGGGACGAAACCCTGTTCACGGACCATGCGCGCTTCTGGGGCGACCGCATCGCCGCGGTGGTGGCGGACAGCCGGGAGGCGGCGGAAACGGCGGTCCGGCGCATCCGCATCCAGTACCGATGAACTGCCGGCCGTGGTGGACCCCCAGGCGGCCCTGAACCCCGCCTCCACGCCCCTGCACGGGACGAGCAACCACCTTTACCACAAGGAGATGGCCTGCGGCGACGCGGCCGCCGCCATGGCCAGGGCGTACCGGGTGGCGGAGGACACGGTGGAAACCCCGAAGGTCCATCACGGGGCCATGGAGACCCACGTCTGCGTGGTCGTTCCGGACCCTTCGGGAGGCCTCACCGTGTACACCCCTTGCCAGGTGATCTTCCAGGTGCAGCTCATCGTGGCTGAAGCGCTGGGGATGCCCCTGGACCGGGTGCGGGTGGTCAAGACCCCTACCGGCGGCTCCTTCGGGGGCAAGAGCCAACCGGTCCTGGAACCGGTGACCGCGTTCCTGGCCAGCGCCCTGGGCCGGCCGGTGAAGCTGTGCCTGGACCGGGCCGAGAGCATGGTGGCCACCCGCACCCGGCACAGGACCATCACCACCGTGCGCACCGCCGTGGACCGGGACGGGCGCATCCTGGCCCGGGACATCCACGCCCTGGTGGACACGGGCGCCTACTGCACCAATGGCGAGGCCATCGCCATGGCCATGGGCAAGAAGACCTTCAAGCTCTACCGGGTCCCGGACCAGGTCTACCGGGCGGACGTCGTCTACACCAACACCCCGGTGGGGGGCGCCTGCCGGGGCTACGGCAGCCCCCAGATCTGGGCCGCCACCGAGATCAACCTGGACCAGGCGGCCCTGGCCCTGGGTCTGGACCCGGTGGCCTTCCGCCTGGCCAACCTGGTGCATCCCCACGACCTCGACCCCCTCTCCGGGGTGAGCCTGGGCAACGCCCGGATCATCGACTGCGTCACCACCGGCAGCACCCTGTTCCACTGGGACGAACGCTTCCGCCGCCCCCGGGACCCGGGCCGCTGGGCCCAGGGGGTGGGCATGGCCTGCTGCGCCCACGGCAACGGCTACCAGGGCGCCTACCCGGACTTCATCACCGTGGACCTGCGCCTGGACGGGGACGGCCGCGCCCTCCTCAAGGGCGCCTTCCACGACCTGGGCTGCGGCACCGTCACCACCATGATGCAGATCGCCGCGGAAGTGCTGGACCTGGACCTGGACCGGGTGGTGGTGCCGGGGGCGGACACCCTGGTGTCGCCCTTCGACTCGGCCGGCACCCAGGCCAGCCGGGTCACCTTCGTGGTGGGAGGGGCCGTCCAGGCCGCCGCCCAGGCCCTGCGGGACCAGCTCCTGGATTGCGCCGCCACCCTGCTGGGCCGGGACCGGGGCGACCTGGCCCTGGACCGGGGCCGGGTCTTCCCCCGGGATGAGCCGCACCGGCGGGTGACCTACGGGGACTGCGCCGTGCACGCCCAGAGCGTCTGCCACCGGCCCCTGGAGGTCCAGCTCACCTACGAGTCCCCGGGCAACCCCACCAGCTACGGCGCCCATTTCGCCCAGGTGGCGGTGGACCGCCTCACCGGGCGGGTGCGGATGCTGGACTACGTGGCGGTGCACGACATCGGCCAGGCCATCAACCGGGGTTTCGTGGAAGGGCAGATCCAGGGGTCCGTGCAGATGGGCATGGGCATGGCCCTGAGCGAGGAGCTGGCCGTGGACGCCTCCGGGCGGGTGCTGAACGGCCGCCTGAGCCGGTACACGGTCCCCAACGCCCCGGAGATGCCGCCCATCCGGGTGGCCCTCATCGAGGCCGGGGAGGAGCTGGGCCCCTTCGGCGCCAAGAGCGTCGGCGAGATCGCCACGGTGCCGGTGGCCCCGGCCATCATCAACGCCGTCAACCACGCCCTGGGCATCCGCATCACCACCCTGCCGGCGTTGCCGGAGCGCATCGTGGCGGCGCTGAACAGGCTGTGACGGGGCCGGAACGGCGGCGTTCAGCTGGCGTACATCTCCGCCAGGGTCGTCATGAACTCCTGGGCCAGCCTGGACGGCGGAGAGAAAGCCCCATGGATGATGCTGATGGGCGCCGCACAGGCGGGCACCAGCGGCCGGGTCACCAGGTTGGGCCAGATGGGGCTCATGGCCGAGAGCTCGTCGATGATGGAAATGCCCAGCCCGTCGTGGACGAAGGCGCAGGCCACGTGCACCTGCTGCACTTCCACCTTGGCCCGCAGGGTCATGCCCTCGTCCGCCAGGAGCTTGCGCAGGAGCCGGCCGATGGGGCTGTCGGATCCGTAGCCGATGAAGGGCTGGTCCTGGAAGTCCTGGAGGCGCAGGCTGGGGCGGGCGGCCAGCGGGTGGTGGCGAGGCAGGGCCGCCACCAGGCGGTTCTCGCACAGGGGGCGCATCTGCAGGTTGGGGTGGGTCTCCTGGACGAAAGCCACCCCCAGCTCCACCTGCTGGGTGAGCACCGCCTGCACCAGCACGCTGGGCAGCAGAGTGTGCAGGATGATGCGCACCTCCGGAAGCCGCTCGTAGAAGCGCTTCACCGCGTGGGGAAGCATGAGCTGGCCCAGGCTGGGGTTGCAGCCGATGCGCAGGTGGCCCACCCGGTTCCCGGCCAGGTCCTCGGCCACCTCGTTGACCCGCTCCACGCCCTGGTAGACCGTGTCCACCTCCTGGAACAGGCGCTTGGCCTCGGGGGTGGGATAGAGCCGGCCCTTGATGCGCTTGAAGAAGGTGAGACCCAGCCGCTGCTCCGTGCTGGAGATGAGCCGGGACACCGCCGGTGAGGAGACCTGCAGCATCTTGGCGGCGCCGCTGATGGAGCCGGTGAGCATGGTGGCCCGGAAGACTTCGATCTGGCGAAGGTTCAAGCTCAAGGGGTTAACCTCATGTTATGTAATGATTCAATATTTAGCACAGGCGGGCCGCGCTCGGGGCAAATGTTTTGAAATTAATGACGGTCCAAAAAAACAGTTAACATGTTATGCTTCTTTATTCGATTTTTGTAATCCGATATTTACGATTTTCCTGACGAGCCCTCATCACGGCCGGACGGCCTCTGCCGACCGCCCCCCGGGGACGTCTCCTCTCTGTGCGGGAATCGCCCCATGGCAACAGCCTCGTCTTCCCAGGTGACCACCGGCCGCAGGGCCATCGTCGCCACCTCCATCGGCAACGCGCTGGAGTGGTACGACTTCTCGGTCTACGCGTTCTTCGCGGTGTACATCGGCCAGGCCCTGTTCCGCAGCGGCGGCGCCCAGACCCTCCAGGCCTTCCTGGCCTTCGGCATCGGCTTCATCGCCCGCCCGCTGGGGGCGGTCCTGATCGGCGCCTACGGGGACTATGCCGGACGCAAGCCCGCCCTGATCCTGACCATCCTGCTGATGGCCGTGGGCACCGGCGTCATGGCCGTGGCTCCCACCTACGCCGCCATCGGCATCGGCGCCCCGCTCCTGATCGTCTGCGGCCGGGTGCTGCAGGGGTTCTCGGCCGGAGGCGAGATCGGCGGTGCCACCGCCTTCCTCATCGAGCACGCGCCGGCCGGCAAGCGGGGGGTGTACGCCTCCTGGATCCAGGCCAGCATGGCCCTGTCCAATGTGCTGGCGGCCCTGGTGGCCACGTGCGTCACCCTGTTCCTCACCAAGGGCCAGGTGGCCGCCTGGGGCTGGCGGATCCCCTTCGTCGTCGGCCTGGCCATCGGGCCCGTGGGCATCTGGCTGCTCACCACCCTGGACGAGACTCCGGAATACCGGGCCGAGATGGAACGCAACCACAAGGACCGCAAGTCCCTGCAGGCCCCCCTGCTGGAGGTGGTCCGGGACCACCCGCGCTCCCTGCTCGTGGGCACCGGCTTTTCGGTCCTGTGGGCCATCTGCGTCTACACCCTGATCATCTACACCCCCACCTATGTCCAGCGGGTCATGCACTTCGAAGGCCGGCAGGCGTTCCTGGCGTCGTTCATCGGCAACTGCCTGATGGTGGTGAGCTGCCTGTTCGCCGGGTCACTCTCGGACCGGGTGGGCCGGCGCAAGGTGCTGACCTTCGCGACCCTGCTCATGCTGGTGGGCATCTATCCCCTGCTGGTCTGGCTCAGCCGGAACCACACCACTGGATCCCTGATCCTGGTCCAGACCGCGTTCTGCTTCATGGTGGCCATGTTCGTGGGGGTGGCGCCGGCCACCCTGGCGGGCATCTTCCCGACCCGGGTCCGCTCCAGCGGCATGTCCCTGGCCTACAACATCGCCGTCATGATCTTCGGCGGCTTCGCCGGAGCCATCCTCACCTGGCTCACGGACCGCCCCGGCGGCGGCTACGCGCCGGCCTGGTATGTCATGGCGGCCTGCCTGGTGGCCCTGGTGTCCATCCTGTTCCTGCCCCCCGAGCAGATCGCTCTGTCGCCCCAGGCCTCGTCCCCCGGGACCCCGGGCTCCCCTTCGCTCTCTTCACCCCTTCCACAGCCTGTGGACATCTCCCATGGAGGCCCAGCATGAAGAAGCTCCTCTTATCTCTGGTCGCGGTCGCGGCCTGCGCCCCAGCCACCTTCCTGAACGCCGAAGTGACCCTGGACGGGCACTCGGCGACCCCAGAACAGATCGCCGCCATCGCCGGAGGCGAGTCGGTCAAGATCGCCCCGGACGCCATGAAGCGTTCCGAGGACGCCTTCCGGGTGCTGTGCAAGGCCGCGGGCGAAGGCCAGATGATCTACGGCCTGACCGTCGGGGTCGGGCTGAACAAGGACCGCAAGTTCGTGGACGCCAAGGGCGAGCTGACCCAGGAGGTCATCGACGCTTCCAGCAAGTTCCAGACCGGCCTGATCCGGGCCCACTCGGGCAGCGTCGGACCGGACATGGACATCCCCACCGCCCGGGCCACCATGGCCGCCCGGCTCAACATGATGCTGGTGGGCGGGGCGGCGGTGCAGATCCCGGTGATCGACGCCTACGTCAGCTTCCTGAACAAGGGCGTCACCCCCTGCATGCCCAACAACGGCTCCATGGGCGAGGCGGACATCACCATCTGCAGCCATGTGGGCCAGGCCATGATCGGCGAGGGCGAAGTCTACTACAAGGGCAAGAAGGTCCCCGCCGCCGACGCCCTCAAGGCCATCGGCATGAAGCCGGTCAAGCTGTTCGGCAAGGACGCCCTGGCCATCCTGAGCTCCAACGCCTACTCGGTCGGCATGGGCTGCCTGGCCCTCGCCGACATGGCCCAGTTCCAGAACATCAACACCATCGCCTTCGCCCTCAGCATCCAGGGCCTCAACGGCAACGTGTCGCCGTTCCTCGAGGACACCCTGGCCCTGCACCCGTTCCCGGAGACGGTCAAGGCCGGAGCCGAGATCCGCGGCCTGCTCCAGGGCTCCAGCATCTGGAACCGGGACGACAACCGCCGGCTCCAGGATCCCCTCAGCTACCGGGACAGCGTGTTCACCATCGGCGAAGTGAACCGGGCCTACGAGGCCGCCCGCTTCCTGTTCACTGTGCAGCTCAACTCCTCCGACGACAACCCGGGCGTGGCCGTGAACGTCACCGCCAAGAGCGACCGCTACCAGGAGATGAAGAGCTACGTCACCACCAGCAACGGCTCCGGCGCCGTGCTGCCTTCCGCCAACTTCGAGCCCCTGCCCTGGGTCATCGCCTTCGAGCAGCTGGGCATCGCCATGGCCCACAATTCCATCACCTCCGCCCTGCGCACCACCAAGCTGGGCACGCCGGACTTCACCGAGGGCCTGGAGCGCTACCTGGGCACCCCCAAGAGCTATCACGCCTTCGGCGCCATGGAGAAGCCGCCCGTCACCCTGGCCATGGAGAACAAGGTCCTCAGCATGCCGGTCTCCTGTGACTTCCTGCCCGTGGCCGGCCAGGTGGAGGACGTCGCCACCAACGCCCCGCTGGTGGTGGAGCGCCTGCACCAGCAGATCGACAACAGCTTCTGGCTCCTGGGCATCGAGATGATCCACGCCGCCCAGGCCGTGGACCTGCGCCACCAGAAGACGCCCGACTACCAGCTGTCCCCCGCCACCCTGAAGCTGTACCAGGCCATCCGCGCCAAGGTGCCGATGCTGGACGAGGACCGGTCCTACACTCCGGACTTCCGCGCCGCCAGCGAAGTGATGCGCACGTTCCACCCATAGGCTCCGCCCCGCGCAGCGAACGGACCCCGCCCCCGGGCGGGGTCCGAGTTGTTGATTTTTCAAAATTCCAACAAACCCGGGATGCCGAGGCGGAATATCCGGGTGGATACGGTGAGACTGGTCACATGCACTGGGCCGTTTCTTGCCGCTTACCATCCCCCACTGTACTTTTTATGTGGGGGAAGTTCTGTTTATAGACGGTGTTCGGGGAAACACCCTCATCGGGAGTGGCCTAGCATGAGACAGCTGAAGATCAACCTGACCAAGTGCGACGGCGGCCGCAACTGCGCCCACGAGTGCGAGGAGGCCTGCGCCACCAGGGTGTTCAAGCTCGACGACCCCAAGGGCGCGGCTCTGCACATCGAGGCCCTGGCCGACGGGGAGAGCTCGGCCATCCTCTGCGACCAGTGCGGCGACTGCGTCACCGTGTGCGCGGCGGAGGCCCTCAGGCGCAACAAGCTGGGCGTGGTGATGATCGACAAGAAGCTGTGCGTGGGCTGCATGATGTGCATCGGCTTTTGCGAGAAGGGCGCGTTCAATCGCAACCCGGGCTGGCTGGAACCCTACAAGTGCACGGCCTGCGGCATCTGCGTCAAGGCCTGCCCCCACGTGGCCCTGGAGATCGTGGAGGTCCCCGTGCCGGAACCCCGGATCATCTGAAGCAAGGACCCGGCCATGATCCTGGTCAACGGCGACCCCCTGGACTGGACCTCCGGACTCACGGTCCGGGGGGTCCTCAAGGCCAGGAAATACGCCTTCCCCCTGCTCATCGTTTCCATCGACGGCGTGCGCGTGGAGCGCGCGGCCTACGACACCACGACCATCCCGGACGGGGCCGTGGTCCAGGTGATCCACCTCATAAGCGGCGGCTGAGGCCCGGCCGGAACGAACGACGGCCGCCCCGGGCAGGACGGCCGTCGCCCAACCGGGGCCTGGCAAGGACTACATCTGGTCCTTCAGCCCCTTGGCGGCCTTGAACACCACTTTGCGCCCGGCGGGAATCTGGATCTTCTCACCGGTCTTGGGATTGCGGCCCATCTTCTCCTTGGTGGCACGCACCTCGAACGTGCCCAGTCCGAACACGTTCACCCGCTTGCCTTCCAGGAGGGACTGGACGACCTCGTCCCGGAGGCCGTCCAGCATCGCCTTGGCGCGGGCCTTGGTCAAGTCGTGGGCCTCGGCCAGGGAGGCGGAAAGCTCGGGAATGCCGATGGTTTCAGGTTTGGTGACAGGCTTGCTCATGCTGACCCTCTTGAGGAAATTGAAAGAGACTTGATGGAACCAGGGACTGGCTCCGGAGGACGGAACGATGTTGGCAGCTATTCGGCGGCGAGCGCCGTGACTTCGATCGGCAGCTTGGCATGGACGCCCGAGTACAGGCGGACATCCACTTCGTAGGTGCCGATCGTCTTGACGTGCGGGAGCGTGATGGATTGCTTCTCCACTTCGAATCCTTTGGCCTTGAGCAGATCGGCCACGTCCACATTGGTGACCGATCCGAACAGGGTGCCGCTGTCGCCGACCTTCTTGGCGACGGCGAGCGAGACGGCTTCCAGCCTGGTCGCCAGGGCCTGGGCATCGGCCAGTTCCTTGGCGCGCATCTTCAGGTTGCGCTCCTTTTCCAGCTCGATGAGGCGCTTGTTGCCGGCCGTGACGGGCAGGGCCAGCTTCCGGGGCAGCAGGAAGTTCCGGGCATAACCGTCCTTCACGTTCACCACGTCGCCGCGCGCACCCAGGGTCGGGACGTTTTGGATGAGAAGTATCTCCATGATTCACTCCTTGCCGTGGCCAGCGCTGATGCGTTGTCCCCTTCTTAGGTTAGACCGTGGATCACCACGGCCAGGGTTCTCCAAGACTCGGAGCCCGTTCCCTCGGCGGGTTGAGGCCATCGTTCTTCGCTCTTGGAGTTTAGCGCACCGGCAGCGGGAACGGAAACCTAAACCCACGGGCCTGTTTCAGGGCGCAGGTGCAGTTCCGGCATCTCATTTTCCTTGAACAGGAAATGGCTGCTGTTCCAGCTGCCGCAGGCGTCGCAGCGGTCGGCAAAATCGGCCGTGCGGTGCCCGCACAAGCTGCACTCGAAGCGCATCTTCAGGACGCCCAGGTTGCGCAGCAGCTGGCGGTACTCGTTCAGGGCCTGGTCCATCCGGCCCCGCCGGGCATGGATCTTGGCCATGAAGAAAAACAGGATGGGCGAATACACAACCTGGGCCCGCACCTCCTGGAACAGCACCAGGGCGTCGTCCAGGATCTCCAGGCGGTAGAGCATCTTGCCCAGGAAGAACCTGGCCGTGGTGAGGTGTTCGCTGACGGCGGCCACCCGGCGCAGGACCGCCAGCCCCTCCTCGGGCTTGCCGCTCTGGATGAAATAATCCTCAATCTCCTGGAGGAGGGCCCCCTCTCCGGTGGTGCGGAACCCCTCCAGCCAGATCTCCACGCCCTGGGGCTCCTGGTCCTGGAGGATCATGCACCGGCCCAGGCTCAGGTAGGCGGGCACGAAGGCGGGGTCCTCCTTGATCACCTGTTGGAAGACCTGGGCCGCCTCCTTGAACTGGTCCGCCTCCACCTTGGCCATCCCCACCTGGTACAGGAAGGCGGTGCCCTGGGCCTTCTCGGCCTGGTTCATGGCCGCGGCGAAGCGGGACGCGATGCGCTTGTGCACGTCCAGGGCATCCTCCCAGCGCCCGGCGTCCACATGCAGGCTGCGCAGCTTGCGCAGGGCCCGCAGGGCGTGCTTGGGATGGTCCCCGGCCAGGCCCTTCAGGACCCCGGCGGCCCCTTCGGCGTTGCGGGCGCCCGACAGGGCCTCGGCCAGCTGGTAGCGGAACTCGATGTTCTGGGGGTGGGCCAGGCAACAGGCCTCCAGGAACCGCACCGCCTGGTCATGGTCGCCCAGCTTGAGCATGGCCTCGGCCATGAGCAGGCTGGCCCCTTCGTGGCCATTGCGCTCCTTCAGCACGCCCTCCAGGATCTGCCGGGCCTCCCCGGGCAGGCCGTGGGCCAGGAGGTCCCGGACGTCCTGGAGCAGGCTGGAGAGGCGTTTCCCGGCCCGGGTGGCGGCGGACGCGCTCAGGCCCCGGACCAGGCGCCGGAGCTCCATGATGCCGGTGTACAGCAGGTTCAGGACGAACCCCAGCAGGAACACGCCGATCAGGAGGGTGGAGACCTTGACCCGCACCCCGTCCCACAACATCACTTCGCCGGCCATGAGCCGGGAGTTCTCCACGTACACATAGCCCACCGAAACCAGCACGAAGGCGACAAGTGCAATGAAAAGAACATTGATTAAGCGCATGGAGGATCCTCATGCTGTTTGGCCCAGTTTCGCACGGAAACGGTTCCTGTTCGTCCCGGTTCAGACCGGGGGGCCGCCCCGGTCCAGCCAGTCCTTGGCGGCCACCAGGTCGTTCCACACGGCCCGGCGCACTTCCTGGGTGTACTGGCGCAGCACGTAGGCCGGGTGGAAGGTGGGCATGACCGGGATCCCCCCCAGCAGGTCCAGGCGCTGCCACTGGCCGCGCAGCCGGGTGATGCCGGTCTGGATCCCCAGCAGCTCCCGCAGGGGCGTGGCGCCCAGGGTGACGATGACCCGGGGCCGCAGCAGCTCGATCTGCCGGCGCAGGTAGGGCAGGCAGCGCTGGGCTTCAGGGCCGGTGGGGGTGCGGTTGTCCGGAGGGCGGCATTTCACCACGTTGGCGATGTAGACCTGGCTGCGGTCCAGGTTGATGGCCGCCAGCATCCGGTCCAGGAGCTCCCCGGCCTTGCCCACGAAAGGGCGCCCTTTCAGGTCTTCCTCCCGGCCCGGGCCTTCGCCGATGAACATCAAGGCCGCCCCGGGGCTGCCTTCCCCGAACACGAAGCGGATCCGCCCGCCCCCCAGGGGACAGGCTAAACAGCCATGGATGGTTTCTTCAAGTTCTGACAAGGATGCGACGGCGGCCACCCGTTCCGGAGGCGGGCAGGCCACTGGATCTGCTGAGTTTGCCGCCGAATTGACGTTGCGGTTTTTTTCCTGGTCCACTTCTTTCGATAATTGGGTAAAAATGGATTGCGGCGGATTCTCGGTTACGGTCTCCCCCTGCACGGGAACAGGTACCAGGCCCATCACGCCCAGGTCTTGAAGGGTGTCACGCCACGGATGAAAGGGACCGATCATGGTCATAGACTACCCAGGTTCAAAAAAATCTTTGGATCCGGAGGGAACATTGTCAGTCCATACAGCACTCCGATGCTGGAGCCATCAATGGAGCCATTGAAAACACAAACTGTTCCCTTCGGGGATTCGCATGAGTTTCACGACATATTCGCCTCCCTGTACCCACGGCTGGTGAGTTACGCGAGACGCTACGGCGCCACCTACCCGGAAGACATTGCCCAGGAGGCGTTCGTGATCCTCATGCAGCGGGACGCTCCGGTGGACCATCCCACCGCCTACTTGTACGGGACGGTGCGCACCCTCTCCCTCACTGAACGCCGCCCCCTGAAGAATCAGTCCATCAGCCTGGAGGCGGTGGTGGAGCCCGGCAAGGGCCCCGACGCGGACGAGGACCTGTTGAGCCAGGAGGTGCGGGAGCGCATGAAGTCCCTCTCCCCCACGTTCCGTGAAACCCTCTGGCTGTTCGTGGTGGAAGACCTTTCCATCCGCCAGATCTCCGAAATCCTGGACATCCCCGAAGCCACCGTCAAGACCCGCATTCATCGCGCCAAAGCCCATCTCAGGAACCAACTCAATTCTGGAGGTCTCCATGTCCTGGCATGACCCCGACCGCAGCAGTGAACCCGCCGAGGAGACCGCCCTCCGGAACGAACTGCGCGGCCTTCTGGGCCTTCCGGCCCGGGATGCCAACTATTTCGAAGTCGAGCCCGGCCCGGAGATGATCCGCCTGGCCGACGACTTGCGCCGGGAAGCCAGGCGCCGCAGCCACACCGTCCGCAGGCAGCATTCCTGGATGCTGGCCGCCGCCGCCGTGCCGGTCACCCTGGCCCTGGGGGGCCTGGGCGTCTGGGGCGTGGCCCAGGAGCGCAAAGCCGAGCAGCTGGCCACCGCCCTGGCCCAGGAGGAGGCGGAGGTCAAGCACCTGGCCGCCGTCCTCCAGACCCCGCCGGCGCCCCAGCCGGCCCCGGCCAAGGCCCCCGCCGCCAGGAGCCGGGCGCCGCACACCCTGCTGGCGGGCAAGACCGAGCGCCAGCCCAGGGGCAAGGAACTGGTGATTCCGGTGGAGCGCTCCGTGGAACCCGACGTCAGCGAAACCCAGCGGGTGAAGGCCCCGTAGGAGCTTTGCCCCCGCAAGGGGCCGGGTCCCCCAGAAGCGCCCTCGACCATCGTCCACTGAACGCGTGCGCGTTCAGTGGACGATGGTCGGCTGAGGTAGGATGTAGATCACTGGAGGACGGTGATGTCCAACGCCCTGGGAGTCCTTATCCTGATGCTTTCGGCCCTGGCGGCGGTGCTGGCGGGCATGTCCGTGTTCAGCAACAGCCGGCCTCCGGACGTCCGCATGAACCAGATCCTGGACCAGCTTGACGAGCTCAAGGGCCTGGTGAACCAGCTCCAGAAGTCCGTCCTGCAGCTGGAGCGCAAGGCCGAGAAGGACCAGAAGGAAAGCCGGGGCGAGATCAAGGAGATCCTGGAGAAGGTCGGCGACAGGATCGACAAGCGCATCCAGGAACTTACCGGTTGACCCGTCGTCCGCGGACCGCTGCGCGATCCGTGGACGACGAACCAGGGCGGACTGGCGGGACCCGTACGCCCGCCGACCCGGCCCTACCCCGCTTCGGACTGCAACGGCGGGGTCCAGCCGTGTTCGTTGAGGAGGCGCACGGCCATGATCCGGCTCAGGCGGAAGCTCATCTCCTCCTGGTGCAGGTGGCAGAAGCCCCGCAGGTGCTCCCCTTCGATGCCCTGGGGGGTGACCTTGCGCAGCTGGGCGCGGTGCGCCGCCAGGGGCAGGTAGGTGAGTTCCACGATGAGGTTGTAGCTGGCGGCGTATTCCAGGATTCGCTGGGTCTCCTCCGCCGCCTGGGCGCCGCTGCCCAGGTGAAGCATGGGCACCCGCCGGCGCACTTCCTGGTACAGGCCCGGGTCCTCGCTCTGGATGCGCTGCAGGGCCGCGTGGATGATCTGGCGCACCGGGTCCAGGTGGTGGTTCATGCCCTGCTCGTCGACGAAGGACAGGCAGGCCAGGGACCACAGGTACAGGGCCTCGTCCCCGTCGATGCTCACCGGCAGGAAGCGCCCGGGCTTGGGCAGGAAGCCGGCCTGCTTGAGCAGGGCGAAGGCGTTGCCGGGGCCGTTGGCCTCCATGACCGTGTCGGAGATGGGCTCCAGGCGCAGGGAGGCCAGTTCCGGGCGCAGGCGCAGCTCTTCGGCCAGGGCCGGGGTGCGGGCCTTCACCAGGCGGCAGCCCTGCTTCACCTCCACCTCCCCCAGGCGCCGGGCCAGGTCCTCCAGGAGCTGGGCCAGGGGCTGGGGCATGGCCGCCGGGTCGTTGCCCCCCAGCAGCGCCCGCATGTCCTCCAGGGTCAGCCCCAGGTCCAGGGCCCGGATGAGGGTGTCGGAACCCAGGCGCAGTCCGACCATGGTGTCCAGGGTCTCCACCTCGGCCACCTGGGCCAGGCGCAGCAGGCGGTGAGGGTTCTGGACCATGGGGGTGAGCAGTTCGAGGGTGGGCTGGATGACCAGCGGCTGCTCCGCCAGGAGGAAGCTCCAGTGGGGTTCCGGCCCCCGGTGGTCGCGCAGGAGGTATTCGTGGGCCAAAGCCTCGCCGTGGGGGCTCAGGGCCAGGTGCTCGCCCTTCCGGATCCTGGACCGTCAGGCCCATGCGGGCCAGGAACGGCAGGAACACGGTGCGGGACCGTTCCGCATCCAGGGGATGGAGGGTCTGCAGGAAGGACAGGAACGCTTCCACCGCCAGCACCTGGCCTTTGCGCTCCAGCAGGTGCTGCATGAAGAACAGGCGGTCCTCCGCCGGGGGCATGTTCCAAAGGCGCAGATCGTGTTCCAGGAGGATGGCGAAGGCCCGTTCCGCCACCCACCGGGGCGGATGGGAGAGCACGGCCGGCAGCAGGGTGTCCACCCGCCCGTCCCGGTTCCACAGGAGGCCCAGGCGGTACAGCAGGGTGAACACCAGGGTGGCGTCGCGCTCCTCGCTGATGAGGGCGTTCTTCTGCAGCAGCTGGCCCAGCTCCTTCTTGGCCGGGAGCCCGCCCTTGAGCACCCGGATGCCGCCCATGCAGCGCAGCAGCACCGAGGTGAGGGCCAGGGAGAAGCCGTACGGCTGGGCCTGGGCCAGGTTGACCGACGGGTCCGCCTGGAACGAGAAGGCCCCGTCGTCGAAGTCGGCCAGGGCGTCGGTGACCCGCTCGGGCACCTGCCATTCCGCCCCGTCCGGCAGGATCAACCCTAGTCCGGACAGCACCTCCTGCTCATCGGCACGGGGCTGCTCCCCGTTCTCCGCCAGGCGCTTGAGGGCCTGCAGAGGCCGGGCGCCCAGGTCCAGGAGGGTATTGGTCAGGTGCTTGTTGTCCTCCAGGTGGAAGACCATGGTCTTCAGCAGCCGCACGCGCCCGTCGGGACCCTCCTGCCATTGCTGGGGCAGGGGCAGCTTGCGCCTGACGCAGATCTGGCGTAGCTGTTCGTCGCTGCAGTTGGCCAACAGCTGGTAGTGCGAAAGGGACATGGTACCTCGCTTGCCTTTCACGATCCGGTGACCGATCAGTTTCTCATGAATTACCCAATCTGAAGACTGAAAAAATCTTCCTGCCTGCCACCCGCAGGGAACCGTTGACCCAAGCGGATTCTGCTCCTAGTCTCAATCATTTGGGACAACCTTCGTGATCGCCCTCCGTCCGGAAAACCCCTTGATCGTGCAGAGCGACCGGACCCTGCTCCTGGAGGTTTCCCACCCCGCTTTCGAGGAAGTGCGGGACGAGCTGGCCCGGTTCGCGGAACTGGTGAAATCCCCGGAGCACATCCACACCTACCGCATCACCCCCCTGTCCCTCTGGAACGCCTCCGCCTCCGGCGTCACCTGCGAAGAGATGGCGGCCACCCTGGAACGGTGGTCCAAGTATCCGTTGCCCCAGAACCTGATCCAGGAGATCCAGGACCATGGCACCCGCTACGGCAAGCTGCGCCTGGTGGACCGCGGCGGGCGGCTGGCCCTGGAGATGGATGACCGGGGCCTGTACTACGAACTGGAGAACCAGCGCAGCCTGCAGGAGCTCCTGGCCGAGCCCTACCCGGACCAGCGCGGCATCTACCTGCAGAACGGCATGCGCGGCGAGGTGAAGCTGCAGCTCATCCGCCTGGGGCACCCGGTGCAGGACATGGCCGGATTCAAGCCCGGCGACCCCCTGCCCGTGGCGATGCGCGCGCGCACCCGGGAGGCCGGGCGCCGGTTCGGGCTGCGGCCCTACCAGAAGGCGGCGGCGGACGTGTTCCACGCCGGCGGCGGGCCCGAAGGCGGCGCCGGCGTGCTGGTGCTCCCCTGCGGCGCCGGCAAGACCATCATCGCCATGGCCTGCATAGCCCGGCTGCAGACCCGCACCCTGGTGCTCACCACCAACGTCACCGCGGTCAAGCAGTGGAAGCAGGAACTGCTGGACAAGACGTCCCTGGTCGACGAGGAGATCGGCTTGTACACCGGGGACACCAAGGAGATCCGTCCGGTCACCATCGCCACCTACCAGATCCTCACCTACCGCAAGAGCAAGGGCGCGCCGTTCGAGCACTTCAAGCTGTTCGAGGCGGCCAACTGGGGGCTGCTCATCTACGACGAGGTGCACATGCTGCCCGCCCCGGTGTTCCGGGCCGTGGCGGAACTCCAGGCCAAGCGCCGCCTGGGCCTCACCGCCACCCTGGTGCGGGAGGACGGCAAGGAGGAGGACGTGTTCTCCCTCATCGGCCCCAAGCGTGTGGACGTGCCCTGGAAGACCCTGGAGAAGGACGGCTTCATCGCCACCGCCCACTGCCTGGAGATCCGGGTGCCCCTGCCGGCGGACGAGCGCATGGAGTACGCCGTCTCCGAGCAGCGCCAGCGGTTCCGCATCGCCAGCGAGAACTCCCTGAAGCTGAAGGTCATGGATGAGCTGCTGGCGGGGCACCCCACCGAGAGCGTCCTGGTCATCGGCCAGTACCTGGATCAGCTGCGCATCATCGGCGAGCGCCTGGGCGGGCCGGTGCTCACCGGGCAGACTCCCGAGCGGGAGAGGGAGGATCTGTACCGCCAGTTCCGGGAAGGCCGCCTGCGGGTCCTGATCGTCAGCAAGGTGGCCAACTTCGCCATCGACCTGCCGGACGCCAGCGTGGCCATCCAGGTGAGCGGGACCTTCGGCTCCCGCCAGGAGGAGGCCCAGCGGCTGGGGCGGATCCTGCGGCCCAAGGGGGAGCGGAACATCAGCTACTTCTACTCGCTCATCTCCCGGGACACGACCGAGCAGGAATTCGCCCGGAACCGGCAGCTGTTCCTGACGGAGCAGGGATACCGGTACCTGATCGAGAGCCGGTACCTGGACGAAACCGGGCGCTTGAGCGAGCCGGTGGTCTGGCCGCGTATGCTGGAGGAGACGGGCCCATAGGGAGGTCCCACGGGAGGCGGACAGATGCCAGTCACGGCCGGGAACGTTGCTGAAGTGGCGGGCCGGTTTTCGCGCCTCTACACGGGAGCGATCGCTGACATCCTGGACAAGAACGGCTACCGGAACCAGGCGCTGCCCCACGCCATAACCCCGTTCACGACCGCCAACCGCGTGGCCGGCATCGCGTTCACCGCCCAGGGCTACCCGTGCGCCGACACCGCCCACGATGACACGAGGACGCGGCTCAGGATCCTGGACAGCCTGGCCCCGGGCACCGTGTCGGTGTGGGCCACCGGCGGCAGCCTGGACTGCGCCCACTGGGGCGAGATCATGTCCACCGCCGCCAGGCAGCGTGGGTGCACCGGCGCCGTGGTTGACGGCGGGGTCCGCGATGTGGATTTCGTGAATGCCCTGAACTACCCCGTTTTCGCGAAGTTCAAGTGCCCCGTCAGTTCGGTCGGGCGATGGGATCTCGTCGATTGCCAGATCGCGATCAGGGTCGGCGACACCGTGATCCATCCGGGCGATTTCGTCTTCGGCGACACCGACGGAGTGGTCGTGATCCCCAAGGACCTGACCATGGACGTCCTCGCGGCCGCCGAGGACGTCTTCGAGCGGGAATGCGGCATGCGCGAGGAACTGCGCCGGGGCGTCACCGTCACCGAGGCCTATGCGAAATATGGTTCGCTTTGACCGGCTCAAGAACCTGTTCCGGTAGGCTTTCCCGAGTCCCTGGCCGTTGGTTCCTCGATGGACAAGCGGTGATGGCCATGCCGCCCAGAAGAACAGCCACCTGGGTTTCTCGGGTCTGGAGGTGGGGCCACCATTGAACTTCAGGGCTTGGCCCTGGAAGGAGGGACTGAAGCGGGTAATCAATACCAAGGCGTGATTTTTTCTCCGCGGCTCCGCTCCTCCGCGTCCTCCCGAATGGGTTTTTTTGCCGGTACTCCGATTCGATCGGGCAAACCCCAGCCGACCGGTAAATCCGTCGAAAATCCAATCCTGGAGTACGCGGAGGAGCGGAGACGCGGAGTAGGAAAGGGCATGGGTCGCCCCGTTTCTCCCAGCGGATCACCACGCGGCGGAACCGATTCATCCAGCTGTGAGTTCGTTCGACGACCCAGCGCCGGGCCCCGGAACCCGGTCCCATCCCTGATGGCCTTGGCTTCCTCGCCTCTGGCGCGAATGTGGGCCGTGAAGCTGAAGTCTCGGGCGAGATCCCTGATTTCGTCGAAGTCGTGACCCTTGTCCAAGCACAGGCCCTGGGGCTCCCGGCGTGGGTTGGGGGCGGAACAGGCTGCGCTGCGCGCCCTGTTTGCCTCGCTCGGCAGGGTTCGGACCACGACGCTCTGTTTAAAATTAAGTCGCTTATTTTCAATTAAAACCAAAATATAAAATTGTTTTGCAAATTTTGGTTTACGGCCTAGCCTTGAGTTTGATGATCGACCGGACCCTGGCCCCGACCCTGCGCCTTCGTGCCACCTTCTACCCGGTGGTGACCGTGACCGGCCCGCGCCAATCGGGCAAGTCGACGCTTTGCCGCGCCCTGTTCCCGGAAAAACCGTACCTGACCTTGGAATCTCCGGACTCCCAGGATTTCGCCAGGCGCGACCCGCGCGGGTTCCTTGCCGCCATCCCCTCCGGGGCCATCCTGGATGAAGTGCAGCGGGTTCCTTCCCTGCTCTCCTACCTGCAGGAGGACGTGGATCGGGACAACCGTCCAGGGCGCTTCATCCTGACCGGCAGCGAGAACCTGGCCCTGAACCAGGAGATTTCCCAATCCCTGGCTGGCCGCACGGGGATCCTTCACCTGCTTCCCTGCACCCGCCGGGAAGTCCTGGGCTTCCCGGACGCGCCCCTGGATTTGTGGTCCTCCGTCTGGACCGGGGGCTTCCCGAGGATCTTCGACCAGCGAATCCCCGCCGAAGTCTGGCTCGAGGACTACGTGGCGACCTATCTGGAACGGGACGTGCGCAACCTGCTTCGGGTGGGCGACCTGGGCAGCTTTGCCACGTTCCTCCGGCTCGCGGCCGGCAGGACCGCGCAGGAACTGAACCTGACGGCCCTGAGCGCGGACGCCGGAGTGGCGGTCAACACCATCAAGGCCTGGATCTCGGTCCTCGAGGCCAGCCATCTGGCCGTGACCATCCCTGCGTGGCACCCGAATGTCCGCAAGAGGGCCATCAAGAATCCGAAGTTCCACCTGGTGGATACCGGCCTGGCGTGTCATCTGCTGGGGATCGGGACTCCGGCCCAGCTGGCCTGGCATCCCTTGAGGGGGCCCATCTTCGAGTCCTGGGCGGCCGGCGAGGTGCTCAAGGCCCGCCTGAACAAGGGCCTTGCCCCCCGGCTCTACCACTACCGGGAAAACCGTGGCCCGGAAGTGGACCTCCTGGTCCAGGGGGAGACAGGCTGGAAGCTCCTGGAGGTGAAATCGGGCCAGACCGTGGATTCGAGCTTTTTCCGCAACCTCACGGAATTCGCCGGACGGCTCGGACCGGAGGGCCAGATCGAGAAGCGCCTCGTCCACGGCGGGGATGCGGATCGGACCCAGCAGGGGGTGCGGGTCCTGCCCTGGTCCAGCATCCAGGAACTGGAGTGGTAGTTCACCAGAGGGCCAGACTGCGCAACACCAGCGGCACCCCCAGCATCACGATCGGGATGCCGTAGAGCCCCGCCACGACGTCATCCGCCACCACCCCGTGCCCTCCCGGCAGCACCTGGATCTGCCGCACCGGCCAGGGCTTCCAGATGTCCAGGAGCCGGAACGCCAGGAACGGCACCAGCAGCGCCGGCAGCCAGCGCCAGCCGCCGGGGGCCCACAGGCGGTGCAGGTTCTGGGCGATCTCCCAGCGCACCGGCCACAGGGTGATCCACATGCCGGCCCATTCGTCGGCCACGATGTACCCGGGGTCCTTCGCGCCGGTCTCCGCCACCACCAGGTCCGCGGCGCGCACCGCCAGCCAGGCCATGGCCAGGGGGGCCGCCAGGAACAGCAGCTCGGCCCCGTAGATGCGGTAGCCCAGGTACGGGACGCCCCGGTTGGCCTGGACCCAGGCGGCGAACGGGGTCGCCAGGAGCCGGGACAGCAGGCACCAGGCCGCCACCGCCGCCAGGCTGCCCCAGGTGCCCGGCGCCGGGCGCAGGCACCCGGATCCCAGGCCGGTGGCCACCGCCCAGGCCCACTTCGGGGCTTTCACCTGGCCCGGCGCGCCGGACGCCCCCACGGCCGGGTCAGCCCGCCACCACCCGGGGCCGCATGGCCACCCGGGCGGTGAGGCTGTTGCCGATGGTGCAGTACTTGTGGGCCTTCTGGAACAGCTCCGCCACTTTGGCCGGGTCGGTGCCCGGGGCCACGGTGATGGTGGGCTGGAGCAGGATCTCCCCCACCCGGCTGATCCTGTCCTCGGTGACCAGGGTGGCCTCGGCCTGGTCCTGGTAGCCCAGCACCTGGAGCCGGGCCTTGGCGGCCAGGGCCAGGAAGGTGAGCATGTGGCAGTGGGCCAGGGTGCCGGCCAGCAGGTCCTCGGGATTCCAGCGCGCCGGGTCGCCCCCGAACTGGGCCAGGGCGCTCACCGGGATGGCGGTGGCCCCGCCGGGCTTGGCCAGCTCGGCCCCGCGGGGGTAGTCGGTCCGGGACGTATCGCCCGACCAGGTCAGGTTGGCAGGGACAGCTTCCATGGCGAACCTCCTGGATAATCAAGATACCCGGTCGGCGGAATCACACAACCTCGCCCACCAGGTCGTACGCGTGCCCCTTGGTGATGCGCACCGGCTGGATGGTGTGGGGCCGCACCTCGCCGCCCACGATCAGGACCTGGCCGTCCACCTCCGGGGCCTGGCCCCAGTGGCGGCCCCGGTACACCAGGTCGGTCTCTTCGTGCGGCCCTTCCACCAGGACCTCCAGCACCTGCCCCTCCAGGCCCCGGTTGCGCTCCCGGCAGATCTTCTGCTGCAGCTCCATGATCCGGCGCCGGCGGCTGTTCTTGGTGCGCGCCGGGACCGGGTCGCCCAGGGCGAAGGCGGGGGTGCCCTCCTCGGGGGAGTAGGTGAACACGCCCACGTGCTCGAACCGGGCCTCCGCCACGAAGTCCCGCAGCTGCCCGAAGGCGGCCTCGTCCTCCGGGGGAAAGCCGACGATGAAGTTGGAGCGGATGAAGATCCCCGGCACCGTCCGCCGGACCTGGTCCAGGAGCCTCATGAACCCGGCCCGGCCGCCGCCCCGGGCCATGGCCCGCAGCACCCCGGGGTCCGCATGCTGCAGGGGCATGTCCAAGTACTTGGCGCAGTTGTGCGTTTCCACCAAGGCCCGGAGCAGGCCGGCGGTGAGCCGGTTGGGGTAGGCATAGTGGATGCGGAACCAGCGCAGCCCTTGCACCCGCCCCAGCTCCCGGACCAGCTTCTCCAGGGCGTCCGGGTCCCCCAGGTCGCGGCCGTAGTCGGTGGTGTCCTGGGCCACCAGGTTGATCTCCAGGACCCCCTGGTCCACCAGCTGCCGGGCCTCCGCCAGCACCGAGGGGATGGGCCGGCTGCGCTGGGGGCCCCGGATGGCCGGGATGACGCAGAAGGCGCACGCGTGGTCGCAGCCCTCGCTGATCTTCAGGTAGGCGCTGGCCTTGGGGGTGGTGAGCAGGCGCGGGCTGTGCTCATCGTACAGGTAGGAAGGGTCCCGCTCCGGCTCGAACAGGCGGTCCGGGGCGCCCACCACCTCGGCGATGTGCTCGATGTCCCGGGTGCCCAGGCAGGCGTCGATCTCCGGCATGTCCGCCAGCAGCTCCTCCCGGTAGCGCTCCACCATGCACCCCGCCACCACCAGCTTGCGGCAGGCCCCGTCCTGCTTGCAGGCGGCCGCCCGCAGGATGGCCTCGATGCTCTCCTTCTTGGCGCTTTCGATGAATCCGCAGGTGTTCACCACCAGCACCTCGGCTTCCCTCGGGTCGGGGGTGAGGGTGTAGCCCTTCAGGCGCAGATGGCCCAGCATCACCTCGCTGTCCACCAGGTTCTTGGGGCATCCCAGGGAAATGAAACCGACTTTGGTCATCCGTACTCCTGACCCTCCAGAATATCCCAAGCATCGCCCCGGTCCAGAACGGGTTCCGGGCCGGGGGGCCGGCACCCCCCCAAGGCCCCATGGTAGAATCGCCCTTCTCTGGACACGACTCATGAAGATGAACCTGCTGGTGGACGGGGCAAGGCATCCGGTGACGCTCACCGAGGCGGGGACCACCATCGGCCGGGGCGACGCCGCGGACATCCGGATCAATTCCAACGCCGTCAGCCGGGTGCACGCCCGGTTTTACCTCAAGGACGGCCAGGCCTGGATCGAGGACCGGCATTCCCTGAACGGCACCACCCTGAACGACGTGCCGGTGACCGGGCCCATGCTCCTGAAACCGGGGGATACCATCCTGCTGGGGGAGGTGTCGGTGCGGTGGCTGGACGACGCCACGGCCACCGTCCCCCCGGTCACCCGGGCCGCCGGCCGAATGACCACCGAGGCCAAGCTCATCCTCCTGGAGGATCGGGCCTTCGACGCCTCGGGCAGCATCCTGGTGCCTCACGCGAGCATCGAGGCCTTGCTGGCCAGGCACAAGGTGGAGCAGCCCCCGGCGGAGGTGGAGTCCCTGGTCCAGCGCCTGGCGACCATGGCGGCCAAGCTCCTGGGCGCGGCCGGGCTGAACGAGCTGCTGGAATCGGTCATGACCCTGGTGACCGCCCAGATCCACTGCCAGCGGGGCTTCATCCTGCTCGCGGACGCCGCCGGGGAGCTGGTGCCGGAGTGCACCTGGGAGGAAAAGCCCGGCCTGATCTCCGCCCCCATCAGCCGGACCATCGCCCGCATGGCCATGACCGACCAGGTGACCATCCTGACCACCGACGCCCGGGTGGATCCCCGCTTCGCCGCCGGCGAGAGCATCAAGATCCACAATATCTCCTCGGCCCTGTGCGCGCCCCTGATCGTGGAGGACCAGCCCCTGGGGGTGGTCTACCTGGAGTCCAGCCTGAGCAAGGGCGGGTTCAAGCGGGAGGATGAGCACCTCCTCTCGGCCATGGCCAACTTCGCCGCGGTGGGCATCCAGCGGGAGCGGGAGACCCGGTTCCGGCAGCGCCTGGAGCGCTACCACAGCCCCCAGGTGGTGGGGGAGATCCTGCGGGCGGCCCAGAACCTGGACGCACCCCTGCTCCAGGCCCGCCGCTGCGAGATCTCGGTGCTGTTCGCCGACATTTCCGGCTTCACCCGCCTGTCCGAGGGCATGGAGCCCCTGGAACTGGCCGCCATCCTCAACCGCTCCTTCGAGGCTCTGACCGAACAGATCTTCCTGCGCGGGGGGACCCTGGACAAGTACATCGGGGACGCCATCATGGCCTTCTTCGGGGCCCCGGCGCCGGACCCGGACCACGCGCTCCACGCCGTGCGGGCCGCCGTGGCCATGCAGCAGCGCCTGCGGGAGCTGAACCAGGACCGCCCGGAGGGCTACCCGGACCTCGCCATGCGCATCGGCATCAACAGCGGCGAGGCCTTCGCCGGGGACATCGGCTGCGAGAAGCGCATGGACTACACAGTCATGGGGTCGGCGGTGAACCTGGCCTCCCGGCTGGAAAGCTCGGTGGCCAAGGCCCGGCGCCGATCGTGATCGGGCCCCGCACGGCCGAGCTCATCGGCCGGGAGGGTCTCCTGGAAGTGGCGCCGGTCACGCTCAAGGGCATCGAGCACGCGGTCCGCCCGTTCGAAGTGCCATGGGAATAATCGGCAGGCGGGCCAGGCCCAGGGGAAGAATTTTGGCGATTCCGCCGCTTCCTGCCCGGTCTCCAGTGTGATGCAATAAGCTTGAACTTTAGAAGATCTTCAGGACGCACCCGCCCCCCCACGCCGCTTCCAGGAATCCGAACATGCCAGCCGAGCGCCGAACCTACCGACGGATGCCCATGGGAGCCACCGTGGGTTTCCAGGAGCTTTCCTTTTCCATCGCTCCGGAGCCCTCCACCAGCGTGTACACCGACATCTCGGCCGGCGGCCTGCTCCTCAACTCGCCCAGGCTGTTCCCTCTGGGCACGCTGCTCAAGCTGGAGATCCGGGTGCCGGGGTGGGGCAAGCACCAGAGCCTGTTCGGGCCGGCCCACGAACGGGACCTGCGGCCCCTGGTGGCGGTGGGCCAGGTGGTGAGGATCGAAACCTTGGAGGAGAGGGAGTACGAAATCGGAGTGAAGTTCCTGAACGTGTATCCCGACGACCAGGAAGCCCTCCGGAAATTCATCGAGGCCTCCGTCCCAGCACCCGAGTAACCGGACGTTTGTCCCTAAAAGGAGTTCCCCTTGAAGATCCTAATCGTGGACGACTCTTCGACGATGCGCCGCATCATCATCAACACCCTCTCCCGGATCGGCTACACCGACGTGGTGGAAGGGGAACACGGCAAGGCCGGGCTGGAGAAGCTCGCCCAGGGCGGGGTCGAGATGATCATCACCGACTGGAACATGCCCGAGATGGACGGGCTGGAGTTCGTCCAGGCGGTGCGGGCCCAGAACGCCGCCATCCCCATCCTCATGGTCACCACCAACGCCGCCAAGGAGGACATCGTCCAGGCCCTGCAGGCGGGGGTGAACAACTACGTGGTCAAGCCCTTCACCCCCGACACCCTGAAGGAAAAGATCGAATCGCTGCTAGGCTAGACGCCCCCCGGGAGGGCACATGGATCCATCTGAAATCAACCAGCTTACGTCCAAGGGCGGAGCGCCTTCCGGAACCACGGGGGGACCGGTGCAACCCGACGATCCCCAGGGGCACGTCATTTCCGAACTGGACGCGGTCACCGCGGTCACCGAGCGGGAGACCAACAAGGTCATGGACCAGCTGGACCTCATCAGCAGCCTCGTGGGCACCCAGCAGGCCCTCGTCACCGGCGTCATGCGTCACCCGGGCGCCCAGGACCCGTCGGTGCAGGCGGCCATCAACCAGGTGATGGCCGCCGGCAAGGACATCCAGAACAAGGTCTACGAGGCCATGGACCTGATGCAGTTCCAGGACATCACCCGGCAGAAGCTGGAGCGCATCGTCCACCACCTGCGCCAGATCCACGACTACATCGTCGAACTCCTGGGCACCGGGCTCAAGGGCGACCAGGACCGCGCCCACCATCAGCCGGACCATCGCCTCCACGGGCACCGTCCCGGACGCGCAGCGGGCCCACGCCGATTCGGTGGTGGAGGCATTCAAGCGCGCCAAGAACAGGGATTGATCCATGGCCACCGCGGAACTCCAGGGCAGGCAGGCACTTGATGTCGTCCCCTCGGGCCAGCTGGTGACCTTCACCCTGGACGATGTGGAATTCGGCATGGACATCGACCGGGTCCAGGAAATCACCCCCCGCACCACCATCACGCCGGTTCCCGGCTCGCCCAGCTTCATCCTGGGCATCGTCAACCTGCGCGGGAGCATCATCCCGGTGCTGGACAGCCGGCTGCGCTTCCACCTGCCGCCCCGGGAGCCCACCCCCAGGACCCGGATCATCATCCTGGACCTGGCCGGGCAGCTCACCGGGCTGATGGTGGATTCGGTGTCCGAAGTTGTGAAGCTGGACGACTTCACCTTAAGGGAAACGCCCCCCCTGGTGGCCGGGGTGCGCAGCGACTACCTGGCGGGGATGGTCACCGCGGCCAACCGCCTGATCACCCTCGTCAACCTGGACAAGATCCTGGATTCGGCCGAGTTCGGCCAGCGGGAACGCCTGGTGGAACGGGCCGGGGAGACCCGCGCGCTCGGAGCCGGCGGCAGCGCCCTGGAGGCCCAGGAGGAGGTGCAGGAGGACTTGCCGTACGTGACCTTCACCCTGGGCCAGGAGTCCTTCGGCATCAACCTGAAGATGGTGGAGGAGATCATCGAGCTGCCGCCGGTCACCAAGGTGCCCGACGCTCCGCCTTACGTACTGGGCGTCATCTGCCTGCGGGACCAGGTCCTGCCCCTGCTGGACCTGTCCCAGCTGCTGCATGCGGAGCCCGCGGCCGCGGCGGTGCCGGCGGACATGGTGATCCTGCTCAGTTTCGGCCAGGCCAAGCTGGGCATCGTGGTGGACGGCATCCAGGAGATCATCCGGATCCGGGAGGAGGACGTCCTGGCGCCGCCCCAGACCCTCAGCGAGCGGGAGGCGGCGGACCTGGAAGGGGTGGTGCTGCGCTCGGACCGCATGGTCAGCCTGGTCAAGATCCTGGACATCATCACAGGCGAAGACCAGGCCAGGATCGCGGCCATGGGCAGCAGCCTCATGCCCCAGCGGCCCGAGGATCTCCAGGCGGCCAGCACCGAACTGCCCATGGTGGTGTTCCACCTGGCGGCCGAAACCTACGCCCTGCGCCTGCACGAGGTGCGGGAGATCATCATGGTGGGCAACATCACCCCCGTCCCCCGGGCCCCAGCGTTCATCGAGGGGGTGCTCAACCTGCGCGGCGAGGTGATGCCGGTGATCGACCTGCGGGACCGCTTCGGGCTGCCCCGCCAGCCGGTCACCAACGTGTCCCGGATCATCATCACCCCCATCGGCGGGGTGGGCACCGGGCTGATCGTGGATGCGGTGGACGAGGTGAAGAGCATCGACCCGAAGCGCCTGGAGGACCCGCCCAGGGTCTCGGCGGTGGGAGCCAACGCCTTCATCCAGAAAGTGGCCCGGGTGGAGGCGGGCGTCATCTTCCTGCTGGACGTGCAGTGCCTCCTCACGGAAGTGGAGGGCCAGCAGCTGCAGGTCTTCCAGGGCAAGAAGAAAGGCTGAACCATGAGCGACTTCGCCCTGGATGACCCCAGTTTCTACGAGGATTTCCTGGTCGAGGCGGGGGAGCACTTCGAGCTCATCGAGCAGAACTTCCTGACGCTGGAGGAATCCCCCGGGGACCTGGAGATCCTCAACGCCATCTTCCGCAGCGTGCACACCATCAAGGGCGCGTCGGGCTTCCTGGGGCTGACCAAGGTGCAGGCCCTGGCCCACATAGGCGAGAACGTGCTGGACGACCTGCGCAAGGGGCGGATCCCGGTGAGTCCCAGGGTCATGGAAGTGCTCTTCGAGACCGAGGACACCCTCAAGGTCCTGGTGAACGATGTGGGCATCGGCTTGCGCAAGCAGGGCACCGCGGCGGATCCGGACACCTCCGGGCTCATCGCCCGCCTGGAGGCCCTCAAGGGCGGCGTCAAGGCCCCGATGCCCCCCGCCCCGGGCCGCCGGGAGCCGGGGGTGGTCCTTCCCGCGCTTCTGGCCGGCCTGGACGCGGATTCGGCCCAGGCGGCCGAAGCGGCCCTGGGGTGCGGCGAGGAGGTCCTGGCCCTGGTGGTGCACCTGCTGCCGGAGATCCTGACCACGCACTTCAATCCCCTCTCCATGCTGACCATGGTGGACCTGGTGGGGACCCTGATCCGCTGCACGGTGCTGTTGCGGGACGTGGACCTGGATCAGTACCGGCCGGATGAGGTGCCCTTCGACCTGGTGCTCCTGGTGCGCCCGGCCGAATCCCAGGAGGCGGTCGAGCAGTTGTTCGGGGGCGTGAAGAACGTGGCCATCCAGTACTGCCCCCTGAACCTGGGCGCCGCCCCGGCCCAGGCCCCCACCCCGGCGGCCCCGTCCCGGGCGGCTGCCGCGCCCGCGCCTTCGCCCGTCCAGGTTCCGGTCCCGGCGCTGTCTCCCGCACCCGCCCCGCCCCCGGCGGAACCAGCCCAGGCGGCCGGCCCCGCCCGGACCCCGGAGAAGGCCCAGGACAAGTCCTCGGACACCATCCGGGTGAGCCAGGCCAAGCTGGACAATTTCATGAACACGGTGGCCGAGCTGATCATCAGCAAGACCATGATCAGCCACATCGTCGAGCGCCTGGAGACCGAGACCCTGCCCGCCTCCGCCGACGACCTGGTGAAGGAGCTGCGCAAGGCCAGCCTCTACCTGGACCAGGTGAGCAAGGAGATCCAATCCTCGGTGCTGGGCATCCGCATGGTGCCGGTGAAGACCATCTTCACCAGGTTCCCGCGCATGCTCCGGGATCTGGCCAAGAGCAGCGGCAAGAAGCATCGAGCTGCAGATGCTGGGGGAGGAGACGGAGATCGACAAGAGCCTCATCGAGGAGCTGAGCGATCCGCTGATCCACCTGATCCGCAACAGCGCCGACCACGGCATCGAGCTCCCGGAGGTGCGGGCCCGGGCCGGCAAGCCCGAGAGCGGCACGGTGGTGCTGCGGGCCCGCCATGAAGGGGGCTCGGTCCTGGTGGAGATCGAGGACGACGGCAAGGGCATCGATCCCCAGGTGGTCCGGGCCAAGGCGGTGGAAAAGGGCATCCTCACCCAGGAGCGGGCGGAGCAGTTGAACGACGAGGAAGCCGTCAACCTGATCTTCCTGCCCGGATTCTCCACCGCCCAGACGGTCACCGACCTCTCCGGGCGCGGAGTCGGCATGGACGTGGTCAAGTCCAACGTGCGCAAGCTCAACGGCAGCGTGTCGGTGAGCAGCGTCGTGGGCCAGGGCAGCGTGTTCACCATCAAGCTGCCCCTGACCCTGGCCATCATCGACGCGCTGCTCATGAGGGCCGGAGGGCAGGTGTTCGCCCTGCCCGGCACGGCGGTGGAGGAGACCCTCCTGGTGCCCCGGGAGTCCGTGGCCCACCTCACCCGGCGCAAGGCCATCAACCTGCGGGGCGAGGTGCTGGGGGTGGTGCGCCTGCGGGACCTGCTCCATTTCAAGGGCACGGACGGCCAACCGACCGCCGACGAAGAGCTGCCGGTGGTGGTGGTTTCCACCGGCGGGCGGCGCATGGGCATCATCGTGGACGCCTTCCTGCGCAGGCAGGAGATGGTCATCAAGCCCCTGGCCCCGTACCTGGCGAGCCTGCCGGGCATCTCCGGCGCCAGCATCCTGGGTGACGGCGGCGTGGTGCTGATCCTGGATCCGGCCGAGCTGCTCATGCTTGCGGTCGAGGAGGGCCTGTGAGCTTCCCGGCGGGCCCGGCCGGGGCGGAGACCGGCGCAGCCCTGGCCCAGCGCCAATACCTGAGCTTCCTACTGGACGGGCACCGGTACGCGGTGCCCCTGGGCCAGGTGGCGGAGATCACCCCCTTAAGGGACCTGAACCAGATCCCGCACATGCCCCCCAGCGTGGCGGGGCTGCTGAACCACCGGGGCCAGGTGATCCCCGTCATCAGCCTGCGGGCGCGCATGCGCCTGGCCGCCCAGGACGCCGGCCTGTCCCAGAACATCGTGGTGCTGGACCTGGGGGGCGACAGCCTGGTGGGCGCCCTGGTGGACGCAGTGGACGCGGTGGTGAGCGCCGCCCCCGGGCAGGTGGCGCCCGCCAGCCCCCTCCTGGCCGGTCCCGAAGGGGCCTGGGTGCGCGGGTTCGTCCTGCAGGAGGACCGGATCATCGCCCTGCTGGACACCGGCTTCATCACCGCCCTGCACGGGTCCAGGACCCGGCTGAGGGGCGTCCGGGCCCAGGACGGGGGCCAGCTCCTGGACCAGGAGCTCACGTCGCTCATCGAGATGGCCCCACCCAAGGCCCAGGCTGAACGCGCCCGCATCATCCCTCAGATGGAGGAGGCCATCGCCCACACCGAGGGCGAGATGGCCAAGGTCATCACCTGCGTGGAATCCATGCTCGCGGGCAGCGACCAGGGCTTCCAGGCCCTGGTGCGGCTCAAGCAGGAGGCGGCCCTGGGCCGGCTCAAGGGCGAGGAGCCCGCCATCTCCGAGATGGAACGCCTGGGCACTGAGCTCCAGGAACGCATCTTCCACCTCCTCCACCAGCTGCAGTTCCAGGACATCGCCAGGCAGAAGCTGGAGCGGGTGCTGAGCCATCTGCGGGGACTGCAGGTGGTGATGGGGACGAAGCTGCGGGACAAGGCCAAGGCTCCGGCGCCTGGGGGGTCGTTCACCTGACCTAGGAGGGTGACCAAGTAAAGGTCCGGGTCCCTCCATTTCGCCCCGGTTCATCGGTCTCTGAACGCGTTCGCGTTCAGGGACCGATGGGTGCTAACGAAGGAACCGCGACGGCCATGTTCCACCCCCGGGCAAAAGTTTTTGAGTGACCGGGTTAACGATTGGATGGGTTTGTACGATAAGTAGGTATGACCAAACGATTCCGCCCCTGGGACCCGAAACAGAAGTGGCTGCTGCCGCCTGAAATCACCGAGTTCATTCCGGAAGGGCACCCGGCGCACTTCGTGCGGGACCTGGTGGTTGAGCAGCTGGACCTGTCGCAAATTCTTGACAGCTATGATGAGGAGCGGGGCTACCCGCCGTTCCATCCGGCCATGATGGTGGCCCTGTTGCTTTATGCCTACACCCAGGGGGTGTTCTCCTCCCGGAAGATCGCCAGGGCCTGCATCGAGCGGATGGACTTCGCGGCGGTGACCGGATTTCAGAAGCCGGATTTCCGGACCATCGGCCTTTTCCGCCGCCGGCACCTGGGAGCGCTGGCCGGTTTGTTCCAGCAGGTTCTGGTTCTCTGCCGCCGGGCGGGGCTGGTGGCCCTGGGACACGTGGCCTTGGATGGCACCAAGGTCAAGGCCAACGCCAACAAGCACAAGGCCATGAGTTACGACCGGATGGAGAAGGCGGAAGGGGAATTCGCCGAGACGGTGAAGGGCTGGTTGGACCAGGCGGAGATCACGGATCTGGGCGAGGATTTCCGGCTCCGGAACCGCCAGGGAGACGAGCTTCCAGCTTGGGTGGCCAATAAGGCGGAACGGATGCGGAAGATCAGGGAAGCCAAGGCGGCCCTGGAGCAGGAGGCCGCGGAGAAGGCCAAGGAAAAGCAGAAAGACGATGATGAGGACCCACCGGACCCGCCCAAGGTGGACCCCAAGGCCCAGCGCAATTTCACCGATCCGGAGAGCCGGATCATGCCCACCAAGGATGGTTTCGAGCAGTGCTACAACGCCCAGGCGGCGGTGGACGCCGAGGCCCAGGTGATCGTGGCCTGTGATGTAGTGGCCACCAACGCGGACTGCCCGCAACTGCTGCCCATGATCGATCGGGTGAAAGCCAATCTCGGCCGCAAGCCAAGGGTCTGTTCGGCGGATGCGGGGTTCTGCTCGGAAGCGAACCTGGAAGGCTTGGAGGCCCGGAACATCCAAGCCTATATCGCCACCGGCCGCCAGCAGCATGGCAGCAAAGCTGCAACCCACGCCAAGAACGGCAAGCCGGGTAGCCTCGTGGCCCAGATGCGGGAGAAACTGAAGCGTGGTGGCTGGCGGAGTCCCTACCGGCTTCGAAAGCAAGTCGTGGAGCCGGTGTTCGGCCAGGTCAAACAGGCCATGGGCTTCCGGCAGTTCCTACTCAGGGGGCTAGCCAAGGTCAGGGCTGAATGGAGCCTGGTCTGCACCGCCCATAACCTCCTGAAGATGGCCAGAGCTTCGGCCTGAGGGGTAAAAATCCAAGAAATAGGTCCAGGAAGCCTATGAAACGCTCTGCGGGGTCGATACCCCGGAGGTGAAACATAGCCGACGATTACCTTTCGGCGAAACTATCCGCTCTGTTGGATCGCGACCAGCGATCCAACAGAGCGAACCAGGGCGAAATGGAGGGACCCGGACCTTTACTTGGTCGGGCTCCTAGTGCAACCTCCCTAAAATAGCTTTAATAAATTATCACCCGTGGCCTGTGTTCTTTCCCTCGGCGAGCCTCGGCTCCTCGGTGCGCTCGGCGACATGCCTTTTCTCGGTTCTGGTAACGCATAGAGTCAATGCGCCGCGGGACCGGTGAAAATCCTGTCGCCGAGCGCGCCGGGGAGCCGAGGTTCGCCGAGGAAAGCAACAGATCCATCGATCTGCTCGGCAGGTCCAAAAGGACGTAGTGGCGGTTGGACGTACCGCAAAAGATCAGCCTGCTTGGCTATTTATTCAAGCTATTCAAGGGATGTTGCACTAGGGCAGAACCAGCTCCCTGCACCCGGGGCCCGCGTAGCCCATGTCCGGCGTGGTGAAGGCGGCGCCGGCGCGGCCGTCGGGACCGATGGCGAGGATGCCGCCGCGGCCCTGGGTGCGGCGATAGATGGTGCGCAGCACGGTCTCCACCGCCTCCTGGGGCTCCGTGCCCCGGCCGATGAAGTCCGAGGTGGATTTGGCGGCGGCGGTGCGGATGAAGGCTTCGCCCCAGCCGGTGCAGCACACGGCGGCGCCCTCGTCGTCCGCGTAGATGCCGCAGCCCACCAGAGGCGCGTCGCCCACCCGCCCGGCCTTCTTGCCCCGGGTGCCGCCGGTGCTGATGCCGGAGAACAGATGGAACGCTCCACCCGGCTGGCACACGCCCAGCACGATGCCCACGGTGCCCCGCTTGGCGTGCTCCGCCGGGGCGCTTCGGGGCTCCACCTTGCCCTCCTCGTTGAAGAAAGTGCGGGCATCGGGCTTGCCGGCAGCCACCCACGCGGCGTACCCGGCGTATTCCCGAGGATGCACCAGACTGGCGGGATCCACCGGAGTGAAGCCCTCATCCAGGGCGAAGCGCTCGGCCCCGGTGCCGATGAGCAGCACGTGTTCGGTGCGCTCCATGACCGCCAGGGCGATTTCGCATGGGTTCTTGAAACGCCCGATGGAGGCCACCGCCCCGGCCTTGAGCCCGGCGCCCTCCATGACCGCCGCGTCCAGCTGCACCTGCCCGTCTTCGTCAAGGAAGCTGCCGGTGCCGGCGTCGAAGGTCGGGTCGTCCTCCATCACCTTGAGGGCGGCCAGGACCGCCTGCAGGGGCGGCTGTCCGGCCGTCAAGGACTCAAGGGCCGCCCGGTAGGCCCGCTGCACGCCGTCCCGGTGAGGCTCCTTGAGGGCCGGGGGGATGGTCCAGGCACCCCCGTGCACCTGGATGACGAAGCGTGGGTCCGACGGGGGGATCAGGCAGTGGGAGAACATGGGCTTAACCTTATCTTCAATTCCGTTCGATAGATAAGGTTACCCGCCCGCAGAGCTGCAGCGCCACCCCCGGCCCCCTCCTTAGTCCTCCCCCACCAGCACTTCCCGAGGCTTGCCCACGCCCCGGTCGGCGCCGATGACCCCCTCCTCCTCCATCCGGTCGATCATGCGCGCGGCCCGGCCATAGCCGATGTTCAGCTTGCGCTGGAGCAGGCTGGTGGAGGCCTTGCGCTCCCGCTTCACCACCGCCACGGCCCGCTCGTAGACATCGTCGCCGCCGGCCCCGGAGGTCTCCCCGGCGCCCTCCGCCCCGGCCTCCTCCTCGTTCTCCATGGCGGTGAGGAGACCGTCGTTGTAGTCCGGCCGGCCCCGTTCCCGCAGCCATTCCACCAGACGCAGGCTCTCGTCCTCGGTGAGCAGGGGGGCATGGATGCGCCGGGGGCGGGCGTGGCCCGGGGCCAGGAACAGGGCGTCGCCCCTGCCCAGCAGTTGCTCGCCGCCGCCGCTGTCCAGGATGGTGCGGCTGTCGATCTTGGTGTTGACCCGGTAGCTGAGCCGGGACGGCAGGTTGGCCTTGATGACCCCGGTGACGATGTCCACCGAGGGCCGCTGGGTGGCCAGGATCAGGTGGATGCCCACGGCCCGGGCCTTCTGGGCCAGCGGGCGATGCTGTCCTCCACGTCCGCCCGGCACACCATCATGAGGTCCGCCAGCTCGTCGATGACCACCACCACGTACGGCAGGGGCTCCAGCACGGAAGGCCGGTCCGGCCAGCGGGGGTTGGGGGTGCGGTCGCCCAGGTCGATGCTGCCCCCGGCCTCCAGCACCTTGGCGTTGAAGCCCTCCAGGTTGCGCACGCTGAGCATGGCCAGGCGGCGGTAGCGGTCCTCCATCTGGGCCACCACCCACTTGAGCACCCGCCCCGCCTCCTTCATGTCCGTGACCACCGGGGCCCAGAGGTGCGGGATGTCCTCGTAGATGCCCAGTTCCACCATCTTGGGGTCCACCAGGATGAGCTTCACCTCCGAGGGCAGGGCGCGCAGGAGCAGGGAGCAGATCATGGCGTTCACCCCCACGCTCTTGCCGCTGCCGGTGGAGCCGCCGATGAGCAGGTGGGGCATCTTGGCCAGGTCGGCGACCACCGGGTGTCCGGCCATGTCCTTGCCCAGGGCCAGGGTCAGCAGGCTGCTCCCGTCCTTCTGGGCCGGGTCCCGGAAGGCCGGGCTGTCCACCACCTCCCGGAAGCTGATGACCTCCCGGTGCTGGTTGGGCACCTCGATGCCCACCAGGCTGCGGCCCGGGATGCGGTCGATGCGCACCTTCTCGGCCTTCAGGCCCAGGGCCAGGTCCTCCTCCAGCCCCAGCACCTTGGCCACCGGCACCCCGGGATCCGGCTGGAACTCGTAGACGGTGACCACCGGGCCGGGCTGCATCCCGGTTACGGCGCCCTTGACCTTGAATTCGTTGAATTTCTGCTGCAGGAGCTGGCGGGTGGCCTCCAGGGCGGCCAGGTCCAGGCGGTGCTCCGCCCCGGGGGGATCGAACAGGCGCCGGGGCGGCAATTCCAGGCGGTCCACCACCCCGGGCAGGTCTTCCACGGGCGCGGGCGCCCGCCCAACGCCGCCGCGCTGGGCCCGGGGCTCCGGAGGGGCCGCCTGGGGGCCGGGGCGCGCGGGCACGGCGGGAACCTCCGGCAAGGGCACGGCAGGAGTGGGCTCGGTCAGGCCCAGGGGCTGCTGTTCCACCATCCGGCCGAAGGCGTCCCGCTCCACCCGGGGCGCCACCAGGGGCGGCTTCACCACCGGCGGGGGCAGGCCCCGCAGCAAGGTGGGCGGGGGCAGGGGTTCCGGGGGCGGGGTGGTGCGGTGGGCCACCACCAGGGCCAATTCCTCCGTTTCGGGCACCCGCGCCGGCTCGGGGGCATCCAGGTTCATGGAATGGATGATCGGAAGCTCCGGATCCGGCATGGGCCGTCTCACCTTGCGGTACTGGGCTGATTCCCGTTCCGCCCGCTCCAGGGAGGCCACCTGCTCCTCCTCCGCTTGGCTGCGTTCCGCGACCCGCGTCAACTCCCGGGCGTCCCGGGCGTCCAGTTCCGGCACCTCCCGGCGCCGGCGCAGAGCCAGGAACGGCCGGCGCACCATGCCCAGGAAGCCCCGGGCGCCCTTCGCCGGCAACGGCTTGACAAAGGGCAGGGCGGTGTTCCCGAACCACCTGGCCACCAGCCTGCCCGCCGCCGTGGTGAACCCCGGCGCCAGCACCAGCAGGGCCAGCAGCACCAGGACTCCCAGCACCACCGGCAGGCCCACCGGGCCAAGGACATGCCGGGCCGGCGGCCAGAGCAACCGGCCCATCCAGCCGCCCCAGCGCAACTCGATGGGGTGCTGGCCTTCGGCCAGGGGCCACAGGCGGGGGCCCAGTCCGCCCAGGAGGGTCCAGGCGCACAGGGCCAGGACCAGCCAGGCCAGGCGGCGCAGCCACCGGACCTGGCCGGCGGGGAAGCACTCCCAGAGGATGTACAGGGGCACCAGCCAGGCGCCGGCTCCCACCAGGGTCTCCAGGATTCCAGCCAGGGAAGCGCCCAGCACCCCGCACAGGTTGTGCACCGGCCCGCCCACCGCCCCCTGGGCGAACGGGTGCGGATCCAGGGGGTAGAAGCTCAGGAGCGACAGCATCATGATCAGCGCGAACGCCCCGGCGACGACCCTGAGCAGGATCCGGCCCATTCCCTTCACGGCACCTCCAAAGACTCCTGCCTCTATCCTACGGCGAATCGGGGGCGGCTCCCTGCTGGATCCGCGCCATGCGCCGGGACGGCTCCCAGACCGGCCGCCCCATGGCCTTGAGGTAGTCCCCGATGCAGACGAAGTGCCAGCCCTCCGCCTGGGCCCGGTCCAGGAACGGTCCCAGGTAGGTGGCGGGGCGGTCCAGGTACGGACGCAGGGAACCCAGGTGCATGAGCACGATGAGGCCGTCACCGTCCTGCTTCTTCATGCGCTTCTCCAGGCGCTGGATGATCGCCTGGCCGCTGCGGTACAGGTTGAATTCCTTCACCGTGGCCCAGTCCAGGGAGTCGGCCCCTTCGCTCCAGGACACAGTGCCGGTAGCCCAGTTCTTCCGCCCACCGGCGCAGTTCGAGGGTCTCCTCGCCGTACGGGGGGCGCCAGTAGGGATCGAAGGGACGGCCCAGCAGCTGCACCAGGGCCCGGTCCGCATCCAGCAGCTCCTGCTGGAACCGTTCCTTGGTCCAGGCCGGATCGCGCTTCATGCGCGGCGCGAAGTGCGGGTGGTTCAAGGTGTGGTTGCCCAACTCGTGGCCGTCCAAAGCCATGCGGCGCACCAGGTCCGGATACTTGTGGATGAATTCGCCGGTGAGGAACAGGGTGGTGCGGATGCCGTGGGCCTTCAGCACGTTGAGGACGTCTTCCGCCACTTCCGCGGTGGAGCCGCCGTCGAAGGTCATGCAGATGCGCCGGCCGGTCTTGGGCCCCCGGATGAGGTCAAGCCCTTCCCCGGCGCCGGGCCAGTCCCGGGAGGCTTCCGGGGCGCCGGCGGACGGGGGCGCCGCCAGGGGCTGGGCCACCGGCGGCGGGGCGGCGGGTGCCGGCGGCAGGGCCGGGGGGGGCGGGAGTGCCGGAACCGGAGGGGCCGGCGGCGGCTGGATGGCGGCGGGTGTGCTGGGCGCCGGCCCGGGCGGCATGGATGGGGGCGCCGGAGCGGAAGGAGCGGGTGGCGCCGCCGGCGGGGCAGGCGCCGGCTGGGGCGCCGGAGCGGGCGCGAGGGACGCCCTGGGCCTGGGCAGGGGCAGGTGCGGTTCGGTGTGGGCCCAGGGCCCGGATGGCGGCGGCGCCGGTGTGGCTTCAGGACCCAGGCCGGGGAGGTGCGCCCGGATCCAGGCCCAGAGCCCGGACGGGGCCGGGGGCGGGGCGGGTTTCCGGGCCGGGGCGGGTGCCGGAGGGGCTGGCGGCTTGGGCGGCTGGACAGGCGCTGGGGGTGGCGTCGGGTGGGGTGGAGGCACCGGTGGAGCCTTGGGTGCAGGCAGCGGCAAATGAGGCTCCGTTCGGGCCCAGGGGCCCGGAGGAGGCAGGGGTGGCGCTGGTTTGGGCGGCGGCGCGGGCGCCGGGGGTGGCGCTGGTTTGGGCGGTGGCGCCAGTTTGGGTGGCGGCGCGGGCGGAGCCTTGGGCGCAGGCACCGGCAAATGCGGCTCCGTATGGGCCCAGGGGCCTGGAGGGGGCAGGGGTGCCGGCCTGGGCGCGACCGCCGGGGGCTGGACCGGGGCCGGGAGTGGCGCCGGCTTGCGCGGCGGCGCGGGCGGAGCCTTGGGCGCAGGCAGCGGCAAATGCGGCTCCGTGCGGGCCCAGGGGCCCGGAGGGGGCAGGGGTGCCGGCCTGGGCGCTGGAGCCGGGGGCTGGACCAGGGACGGGGGGGGCGGCGGTTTGGGCGGCGACGCCGGCGGAGCCTTGGGCGCAGGCAGCGGCAAATGCGGCTCCGTACGGGCCCAGGGGCCCGGTGGGGGCAGGGGCGCCGGTTTGGGCGCGGGCGCCGGGGGCTGGACCGGGGCCGGGGGGGGCGGCGGTTTGGGTAGCGGCGCGGGCGCCGGGGGCTGGGCCGGGACCGGGTGGGGCGGCGGTTTGGGCGGCGGCGCGGGCGGAGCCTTGGGCGCAGGCAGCGGCAAATGCGGCTCCGTGCGGGCCCAGGGGCCCGGAGGGGGCAGGGGCGCCGGCTTGGGCGCGGGTCCCGGGGACTGGATCGGGGCCGGGGGGGGCGGCGGTTTGGGCGGCGGCGCGGGCGGAGCCTTGGGCGCGGGCAGCGGCAGGTGGGGCTCCGTGCGGGCCCAGGGGCCCTGAGGGGGCAAGGGCGGCGGAACCGGGGCGGGGAGCGCCGGTTTGGGCGCAGGCGACGGTTTGGGCGCAGGCGGGACCGGGAGCGGGGCCTTGGGGTGGAGGAACGGGAGGTGGGCCTTGATCCAGACCCAAAGTCCAGAAGGCCGGGGCACCGGCCTGGGCGCGGGCGCAGAGGACGGCGGAGCCACGGGCCTGGGCGCGGGCCCCGGGGGCCGGGACGGAGCCGGAGCGGGCTTGAGCTGAGGCGCGGGAGGCGGAACGGGAGGCGGAGCCGGCTTGGGGATGGGTGCCGGGGGCGGGACCGGGGCGGGGAGCGCCGGTTTGGGGGCAGGCGAAACCGGGGGCGCAACCTTGGGGCGGAGGAACGGGAGGTGGGCCTTGATCCAGACCCAAAGCCCCGAAGGCCGGGGCGCCGGCCTGGGCGCGGGCGCAGGGTGCGGCGGAGCCTTGGGCGCGGGCCCCGGGGGCTGGGGCGTAACCGGGGTGGGCTTGGGCTGAGGCGCGGGCGGCGGAACCGGAGGCGGGGCCGGCTTGGGAATGGGCGCCGGCGGCGGGACCGGCGACGGAGAGGGATTGGGGGCGGCCACAGGGGGAGGCTGGTCGAAGTCCCAAGTGGCCAGCAGGCGCCCGTCCCCCCCGCGCAGCTGCGCCACCTCGCCGCGGGGCGGGCGGTACAGTTCCCAGCGCACCGGACCCGCGGCCGCAAGGCAGGTTTCCGAGAGGGTCGGCCCCTTCAGGGTAAGCTGCTCCGCGTGGTCCAGCTCGCCCTCGACGATCAGGATGCCGCCCGCCAGGTGCCAGCGCCAGGGCTCAAGGGGACGCTCGGCGAGCCTGGGGCCGGCGGCTTGGGCCGGCTCCCGGCGGCGCCCGCATCCCGTCAGGCCCAGGCATCCCAGGGCCAGGAGACCGAGACATAGCCCCGTCCGCGCCCTCAAGATCCGGACCTGGCGCAGGCCGCCCAATAGTTGGCCTTCTCCCGCACCTTCACCCGGGCCGCGTCCCGGCCCCGGCCTTCCAGGAACAGGAACAGCCACTGCGCCAGAAGTTCGGCGGTGGGGTTGCGCCCGCGGGTGCCGGGCTGGTCGTTCAGCAGGGTGTAGTCCACCTGCCCCACCCACGCATCCAGGGCGGCGGCGCACTCGGCCTCCTCGCCCGGATCCAGCACCCGGAACGTGGCTTCCACCTCCCAGTTGTGGCCATGGCGCGCCTCCACGAAACCGGGCAGGTCGTGGAAGTGGTCCGCCACGAAGGGCCGGCGGAGAGTCAGCAGAATGTTCACATTTTCATTCTAGCCGGTTGGGCTGTCCCGCCGCGCCCGGTAGGTGGCATCATCGCTCAGGGCCAGGTGGTCCGCCGGGGGGCGCATGCGCCGGTTGCAGGCATGGATCGCGGGTTTGCTGTTCCTGGCCGGGAGCCTCCTGGGCGCGGCCGCTCCGTTCGACCCGGACCGGGATGTGGCGGTGGCCTACCAGGACGGGTCGGTGGTGCTCACGGTGCCTCCGGGCGCGCACCTGAAATCCGCCTTCCTGACCGTGGCCCTCAAGCCGGGAACTCCGGGCACCTTGCGCGCCGGACCTCTGCCGCCCACGGATGCCAAGGACGAGCTGGGCGACGGCATCTGGCACGGCCGGGTGGCGGTTCCCGTCTCCGGCACCGGGCTGCCCGCGGAGGTGGAGCTGGTGGTCACGTACCAGCCCTGCACCGAAGGCGCCGGCGGCGTCTGCTATCCGCCCCGGGACCGGATTCTGAAGGTCCAGGGCGCCGCCCTCGCCGCCGGGGCCGGCCCGGGTCCGGTCCCGGGCCGGCCGGCCCGGGGCCTGCGCGGCCTGGTCCTGCTGTACCTGGCGGCCCTGGGTTTCGGCTTGGCCGCCTCGCTCACCCCGTGCGTCTACCCCATGATCGCCATCACCATGGCCGTGCTGGGGGCCAAAGGCGGCGGCAAGGCCCGGGGCCTGGCCCTGTCCGCCGCTCTCGTGCTGGGCATGGCGGCCACCTACACCGCCCTGGGGGTGGCGGCGGCGCTCACCGGCTCGGCCTTCGGCGCCTTCGCCCAGTCCCGGGCCTTCCTGATCCCCGTGTCCCTCCTGTTCGCCCTGTTCGCCCTGAGCCTGTTCGGCGCGTTCGAGGTGAGCCTGCCCCAGGGTCTCCAATCCCGCCTGCAGGGCTCCGGTCCCCGGCGCGGGCTGGGCGGCGCCTTCGTCATGGGCCTGGTGCTGGGGCCCATCTCGGCCCCCTGCGTGGGCCCCTTCATCGGCACCGCCCTGGTGGCCATCGCCCAGCAGGGCCGGGTGCTGCTGGGGGCTTCCCTGCTGTTCACCTTCGCCCTGGGCATGGGCATCCTGTTCATGGCGGTGGGCACCTTCTCCGCCGCCCTGCCCCGTTCCGGGGACTGGCTGGTGCGCCTCAAGCAGGCCATGGGCCTGGTGGTGCTCGGCTTCGCCGCCTGGAACGTGCGCCTGGTGGTGCCCGGGTGGCTGAACTACGCTTCCTGGAGCCTCACCCTGCTGGTGGCGGCCGTGGTGGCGGGGGCGTTCCGCCCGGCCGGGGACCTGCCCTCGGGGCTGGGCAAGGCCGTGGGCCTGGTGGCCCTGACCCTGGGCGTGCTGCTGGGCGTCCGGGCGGCGGAGCTCAAGCTGGACCTGAACCTGCTTCCGTCCGGCGGGGCCCCGGTCCAGGAAGCCGCGCCCGACCAGGCAGGGTGGCTCCAGCAGGACCTGGAGACCGCCCTGGCCCGGGCCAAGGCCTCCGGCAAGCCGGTACTGGTGGACGTGTACGCCGAGTGGTGCGCCGAGTGCAAGGAACTGGACACCAAGACCTGGCCCGACCCCCAGGTGGCCGCCTGGGTCCGGGACCGGGCGGTGGCGGTGCGCATCGACACCTACGCGGTGCGCGAGGACCTGGCCAAGCGCCTGGGCATCCTCGGCTACCCTACGGTGCTGCTGCTGGACGGCGACGGCCGCGAACTGCGCCGCGTCGTGGGTTTCCAGGACCCGGCGGCGATGCTCAAGTTCCTGGACGGCTGACCAGCTCCTTCAAGGCCGCCAGGCCCTGTTCGGTGCGACTCAGGTACCAGGTGAGGTGCCGCCCCTCCAGCCTGAGCACCCGGGCCTGGGGGAAGCGCCGCTGCAGTTCCGCCTGGTGGCGGGCGGTGAAGCGGTACGGCTCGTCCGGGAGCAGGATCACCTGGGGCTCCAGGGCCGCCAGCTGGGCCTCGCCGAGGGCCGGGTAGCGCGGCGGGCCGATGGGGGTGAGTCCGGCCCGGCGCACCAGGTCGGCGACGTAGGTGTCCGGCCCGGCGCTCATCCAGGGATCCTTCCAGATCAGGGTCAGCGTGCGCGGGCCCCTGGGCGGGCGGGGTTCGATCAGCGCCTTGAGGGCCTCGGCCCGGGCCTGCCCCGCCCGCGGCGCGCCCACCGCCTCGCCCAGGACCCGGTAGGCCTCCAGGCAGTCCTCGAGGGAACCCACCTCCAGCACCAGCAGCCGCAATCCCTCGGCCTGCAGGGCCTGGGCGGCCGCCAGGGTGTTCTCGTCCCGCTCCAGGATCACCAGGTCCGGACGCAGGGAGACGATGCGGGCGATGTCGGGGTTCTTGGTGCCCCCCACGGAAGGGACGGTGGCGCGGATCCACTTGGGCTCCACGCAGAAGGCGGTGCGCCCCGCCAGGCGCGCCGCCAGGCCCCACTGCACCAGCAGTTCCGTGACGCTGGGCACCAGGGAGACGATCCGCGCCGGGCCCTGGTCCGGAAGCCGGGGGGCCGGCTCGGGCCCGGCCGGGCCCGAGTCCCCGGCCAAGGCCGGAAAGCGCGTTCCGGTATGGGGATCGTCCCGCTCGCCGAGTCCGGTGGGGCACAGGCCCAGCAGCGGACAGCCGGGGCAGTCCGGCTTGCGGGCGTGGCAAACCCTCCGCCCGTGGAAGATCAGCTGGTGGTGCAGCTCGATCCAGCTGTCCGAGGGGAACAGCCGGCACAGGTCCCCCTCCACTTTGTCCGGGTTGGCGCCGGTGGAGAGCCCCAGGCGCCGGGCCACCCGGAAGATGTGGGTGTCCACCGCCAGGGCCGGCACCCCGAACGCATTGGCCAGCACCACGTTGGCGGTCTTGGGGCCGACCCCGGGCAGCCTGGCCAGCTCCTCCCGGGAACCGGGCACCCGGCCGCCGTGGCGCTCCACCAGGATCCGGGCCAGGGCCAGCAGGTTGCGGGCCTTGGCCCGGAAGAAGCCGGTGGACCGGATGAGCGCCTCCACTTCCTCCGGGCCGGCGCCGGCCAGGGCCCCGGCGTCCGGGAAGCGCTTGAAGAAGGCCGGAGTGGTGAGGTTCACCCGGGCGTCGGTGCACTGGGCGCTCAGGATGGTCGCCACCACCAGCTGGTACGGGTCCCGGTGGTCCAGGGCGCAGCGGGCGTCCGGATAGGCCTTCCGGAGGAGCGCCTGGAGGGTGGAAGCTCGGGCGTCAGCTGCCATGACCACCAGGATACCCGTCAAGCGCCTTCCCGTCCGGCCTGGTCCCCCACGGTCCCCCCACGTCCCGCCCGCCAGAGTTCCAGGAGCTGGTCCAGCAGGTCCCCGAACTGGTCCAGGCGGATGGCGTTGGGACCGTCGCTCAGGGCCCGGGACGGTTCCTCGTGCACCTCGAAGAAGAACCCGTCCACGGCCGTGGCGGCGGCCCGGGCCAGGGTGGGGATCATTTCCCGGGCCCCGCCGGTGGCGGTGCCCAGGGCGCCGGGCTTCTGCACGCTGTGGGTGGCGTCGAAGATCACCGGGCAGCCGGTGCGGCGCAGGTGGGGGAAGGCCTGGAAGTCCACCACCAGGTTGCCGTAGCCGAAGCTGGAGCCCCGCTCGGTGACCCACACCGGCCCGTGCCCCGGGACGCTGGCCACCTTGGCCACCGCGTGGCGCAGGTCCCAGGGGGCGAGGAACTGGCCTTTCTTGATGTTCACCGGGCGGCCGGTGGCGGCGGCGCTGGTGAGCAGGTCCGTCTGCCGGCACAGGAACGCGGGGATCTGCAGCACGTCCACCGCTTCGGCCACGGGGGCGCACTGGGCCGTTTCATGCACGTCCGTGAGCACCGGGACCCCGAGGCGGGAGCGCACCTCGGACAGGATGTCCAGCCCCTCGGCCATGGTGCCGCCCCGGAAACTGCCCATGGACGTGCGGTTGGCCTTGTCGAAGCTGGCCTTGAAAATGAACGGGATGCCCCGGGAATCGGTGAGGTCCTGGAGGCGCGCCGCCAGGAAATGTGCATGCTCCCGGGATTCGATGACGCAGGGCCCGGCGATGAGGAAGAAGCTGCGTTCCGTGAACGGCCGTACGAAATCCATGGTGCTTCTCCGCTATCGGGGGTGCCTGGGGGAAAGTATAGGCGGCGTGAAGGAACGGTTCCATCGTGCTGCCGCACCGGCAGTCGCCACCGCTACAATGGATGGGCGGGGGATGTAATGCAGAAGAACATCATGGAGGACGACCTGAACTGCCGGCTGGTGGCGGCCCTGCAGAAGGAGGGGCGCATCAGCCACGCGGAACTGGCGGAGCGGCTGGGGGTGAGCCGGCCCACGGTGATCGACCGGGTCAAGCGCCTGGAGGCCGAAGGCGTGCTCGGCGGCTACGGCGCCAGGGTGGCCCCCGCCGCGGTGATGAAGCCCTGTGTGGCCTTCGTGGCGGTGCGCTACCAGTCCGGCAACGACGACCACCTTGAAGAGCAGTTCATCCAGGCCCTGGAACGGGAACTGGACGTGCTGGCGGCCTACACCATCGCCGGCGAGGACAGCCTGCTCCTGAAGATCGTGGCCGAATCCCCCATGGGCGTGCATCAGCGCCTGCGCAAGATCCGTTCCCTGGGCCCCCAGGTCACCACCCGCACCATGATGATCCTCAAGACCTATTTCGAGAAGGAAGGCCCATCGCCGTTCTCCGAGGAGTTCTAGCTTGCTGCCCAAGAACATCGCCCTGCTCCTCGTCGCCGCGCAGAAGGCGTGGGATGAGCCGTACTGGGGCCAGCGCAACCAGCCCGAGGCGGAGGCCAACATGGCCGCGCTGCTGCAGGCCTTCCGCCGGAACGGCCTGGAGGTGGTGCATGTGGCCAGCGACAGCCGGGACCCCAACTCGCCCCTGCACCCGGAGGAGCCCGGCCACGCCTTCAAGCCCGGTACCGCACCCCTGCCCTCGGAAACGGTGCTGCGCACCCACGGCCACTGCGCCTTCACCGGCACCGGGCTGGAAGCGCACCTGCGCGGCCGGGGCATCACCCGCCTGGTGCTCGCCGGGTTCACCCTTCCCCATGCCGTCTCCAGCACCGCCCGCACCGCCTGCGACCTGGGCTTCAAGACCGTGGTGCTGCGGGACGCCTGCGTGACGTTCGAGCTGGACGACGTGGACGGCCGGCGCCTCCCGGCCCAGCCCCTGCACGAGGCGGCCCTGGCGGAGCTGCAAGGGGAGTTCGCCATGGTGCTGCCCACCGAGGCCATCCTGCAACTGCTCTGATGGACGCTCCCCTGCTGCTCGCCCTGGCCCGGGCCCGGCTGCGGGCCGGGGAAGGCTCCGTCCAGGGGGCCTGGGCTTCCCCCCGGGCCCTGGCCCTGCTGTGGGCCCCGGACCGGCGGGCCGGGCTGGAGCCGGGCCTGGCCTGGATCTTCGTGCTCAACCCGGCCCCGGAACTGTGGCTGCTCCAGGAACGGGACGAGGCCTACCGCCTGCTCAAGGCCGAGGCCCGCACGGACCTGTCCCGCCGCTGGGCCGGAGAACTCAAGGGCACCCGCCTCACGGAGGTGCAGGGGGACCCCCGGGAGCGTTGGCTGGGAATGGTGCTGCGCCGGCGCGCCATCACCGGCCGGATCGAGGCCGCCCGGCTGACCTTCCAGGCCATCCCGGGCCGGGCCGGGCTGCGCCTGGACGGCCTGGACCTGAACCCGGCCCGCATGGGCCTGGGCCACCTGTTCCCCGCCGAACCCCCGGAGCCGGGGACGGAGCCCCCGCCCCTGCAGCGCTTCCGGGAGCGCTTCGGGGCCAGCGCCGACGCCGCCCTGGCCGGTGACATCCCGGACGTGCTTCCGGGAACCGGCCCCCTGCTGGCCCGGCACCGGTCCTGGTCCCTGGAGCGTTCGGCCCGGCTGGTGCTGGCCCCCCGCAAGGCCGTGGCGGACCGGAAGCTGGCGACCGAACGCAAGCGCCTGGAGCGCTACCGGGACGCCCTGAACCGGGACCGGGAGCGCCATTCCCTGGCCGTGGGCCTGCGCCCCCGGGCCCAGGCCCTGGCGGCGGAGCTGTACCGCCTGCGGGGAGTGAGCGGACGGGCGGAGCTGCTGGACGGCACGGCGATCGAACTGCCCGACGGGCTCCGGGCCGAGGAGGCCGTGCAGCGCTGGTTCCATGGGGTGAAGCGGGCCGAGCGGGGCCTGGCGCGCCTGCAGGACCTGGAGCGGGAACTGCACCGGCAGATGAAGGAACTGGAGCTGCGGGAAGCCCAGCAGGACCCGGCCCGGGCGGACCCGGCGGCCCTTCCCGCGCCTTCCGGGCCGGCCCCGGGAGTCAAGCGCCTGAGCGAGAAGACGGGAAAACGGACGGCAGCACGGACCGATGCGCGCGCCGACGGCAAAGGCAAGGCCTTCCGCTCGGTCATGGTGGAAGGGTTCGAAGTGCTCATCGGCAAGGGCGACGCGGACAACGACCAGCTCACCTTCAAAGTCGCCGCTCCCCATGACTTGTGGCTGCACGTGGCGAACCAGCCGGGCAGCCACGTGGTGGTGCGCAACCCTGAACGGATCGCCGAACTGCCCCGCGCCCTCATCGAACGGGCCGCTGAGCTGGCGGCCTTCTTCAGCAAGGCCCGGGACGGGGGCAAGGCGGAGGTGCACTACTGCCGCGCCGCGGACGTGTCCAAGCCCCGGGGTTTCCCTCCGGGCAAGGTCCTGCTGAAACAATGGAAGAGCGTGCGCGTGTATCCCCGGGAGTGAGGCGGGGGGCAGGGCCCGCTACTTCACCTCGATGTCCCGAAGATCCTTGCCCGGCTTGAAGCGGATGCTGCGGCCCTTGGGGATGTCGACGCTGGCCCCGGTCTTGATGTTGCGGCCCATGCCCCGCTTGCGGGGGCGGGGCTCGAACACCCCGAAGCCGCGGATCTCGATCCGGTGCCCGTCCAGCAACGCCTTCTTCATGCGGTCGGTGAGCAAGTCCACCACCTGGAGGGCTGTGGACTTGGAAACGGGCAGTGTCTGCATCAAGGTTCCGGCGATGTCGATCTTGATCATAAATGCCTCAGCTTCTGGGGATGGAAAACCAGAATCGGTTCCGTTGCACAGGAAGGTGCAACATTAATATCAGGTGACACATAACAAGGGAAGGTTCGTTATAAAAAAGATTGTGGGCCCCAAGCCGGGTTCTGGGCCGGGGGGGCCTCCCCAGCCTTGGCCGGGTGGGGGCGGGAACCAGGGTATCCCGCCTTGGATCCCAATTCAAACACTGTAAACAAAAAGCTTGTCTCATCGTCTCGATCCATCCGGAAGGCACCTTCCTGCCCGGGGACCGGGCCAGGGAGACGGCGGGGGCGCCTTCCGGGGCGGTTTCGAACGGATCGATAAAAGTTTTGTCTTTTTTCAACGTAGCCATCGGCCAGCCACGGGGGCGGGGCTTTCCGCTGTCCGGGATGGGCGGACGACGGACCGGGACCCGGCTGGACCGATGCCCCCGGCCTTTCCACGAGGGTATGCTTCTCCACTGGGGGGAGTTGACCTTGGATGACTTGAACGTGTTTCTGGCCAAGGCCCAGGCGGCCTTGAAACATCCCCAGGACCGCAGGCGCGCGGAGGCGCTCCTGGTCCGCTGGTCGGCTCTGTGGCCTGGCCCCAAACGCAACATTACCTGCACCTTATCCAATCACGGAGCGTTCCTTCACTTCAACCAGCTCATCGGTTCCACCTGGTCCCAGGTGTTCACCTTCCACGCGGCCCCCCACCATGGCCTGTCCGTGAAAGGCCCGGACCCGGACCGGGCCCGCAAGGCCCACAAGCTCCGGTACAACCCCATGGACCGCCAGGGCCTGGACCTGGTCTACGCCGCCTGGTCGGCCCATCCGGAGGCCCGGCCGGCGGGGAATGCCGTGGAACTGTACCTCGAGGAGACCCCCGACGAAGTGTGGGAGGCCTGCCTGCAGGAGGTGCTCAGTCTCTGATCACCCGCCCAGGTGGAACATTTCGGCCCGGGGCAGGCTGGCGGTCTGGGCGCTGCGGATCTCCGAGTAGCGGTCGTCCCGGCGCTTCCAGCGGGCTTCCAGCAGGGCCGCCAGGTCCTGGTCCGAGGTGCCGGCTCTCAGGAAGCCTTTCAGGTCCAGCCCCTGGGAAGCGAACAGGCAGGTGAACAAGGATCCGTCCGCCGACAGCCGCGCCCGGTCGCAGCCGGCGCAGAACGGCTCGGTGACCGAGGCGATGAGCCCCAGTTCGCCGGCTCCGTCCAGGTAGCGCCAGTGTTGGGACACGCAGTTGGGGGCGGTCTTCCAGAAGCGCTCCATGGGCCACCGGGCGGCGATGGTCCGGGCCACCTCCGCGGCCGGGATCACCGCATCCAGGCGCCAGCCGTTGCGGGTGCCCACGTCCATGAACTCGATGAAGCGCAGGATGTAGCCCTCCCGGCGGGCGAAGTCCGCCAGGGGCAGGATGTCCGCGTCGTTCTCGCCCCGGCGCAGCACGCAGTTGAGCTTGGTGCCCTGGAACCCGGCTGCCCGGGCCGCCTCGAGCCCCTCCAGCACCTGGGCCAGGGTCACGGTGGTGTCGCCATTGGCCTGGAACCGCTGGGGATCCAGGGAATCCAGGCTGACCGTCAGGCGGGTCAGGCCAGCCTCCCTCAAGGGCCGGGCCAGGCCCGCCAGGAGGGAACCGTTGGTGGTGAGGGTCACTTCCCGCAGTTCCGGAACGCGCGCCAGCTCCGCCACCAGGCCCGGCAGACCCCGGCGCAGCAGCGGCTCGCCGCCGGTGAGGCGAACCTTGTCCACCCCCAGCCCCGCGAAGACCCGCACCAGGCGGACGATTTCCTCGAACGTGAGAATTTCTTCCCGGTCCAGGAACTTGAAACCCTCCCCGAAGCCCTCCCTTGGCATACAGTAAGGACAGCGGAAATTGCACCGGTCCGTCACCGACACGCGCAAGGCCTTCATGGGCCGGGAAAGGGAGTCGAGAGGCCCCATGCTTCCAGATTACGGCAATCCCTCCCGCTCGGCTTGGGGCAAAATAAGAGTTAACTGATGGATGTGTCATGGCTTTCCTTTCCCGATTCTTCCAATCCACGCCCAAACAGGTCCTGCCCACCCTCGAGGAGATCCTGGGAGCGAGAAACCTTCCCGTCGACCTGCCCGGGCTGGAGCCGCACCTGGAGGAATTTCCCCATCTGGGCGCCGAGGAGCGTGCCCACTGGGGCGATGCCGTCCGGGAACTGATGGATCACGGCTGGGCTCTGCCGCCCCTGTGGGCCGAGGCCCAGTACCGATCTGGCCCCGCGGCTGGTGCCCAACTGGAAGGGGGAGCGGGACGGCTTCTTCTACCGCCCCTACCTGGAGGGGCTGGCCCTGCGCATGGCGGTGTGCGGCCAGACCATGCCCGCCCCCTGGCTGACCCTCTGGGGCGTCACCTGGGAGGACCTGCTGGACCGCAGCATGGACCAGTTGCGGGAGCGTTCCCTCCACTGCCCCTTCCAGCGCCAGCCCAGCGGCATCTACCGGGGGGCCTTCCCGGACGGGCACAGCGCCGCCCGGTTCCTGCTCCCGGAACTCTGGCGGGGGCTGTTCCCGGGGCAGAACATCTTCCTGGCCATTCCCAGCGAGGATGAACTCTACGTGGCGCCCCAGGTGCTCCTGCCCCAGCTGGTGGAGACGGTGGTCAAATCCCTGGGCGGCCCCGGCCCCCGGCTCATGGGCACCGTGTACCAGCAGGTGGACGACCACTTCCTGCCCGCCAACCTCCAGGATCCCCATCCCATGGCCCAGCCCCAGCGGGAGCTGCGCCAGGGGGACCAGCTGGAAGCCTACCGGGCCCAGGAGGCCAGCCTGGGTGCGGACCTGGGGGAGCCGGCGCCGGTGGGCCTGATCCATTCCCAACAGGGCCGCTCGGTGAGCTACACCCTCTGGCGGGAAGGGCGGCCGGTGCTGGTGCCGGAAACCGACCTGGTGGGTTTCGTGACCGCCGACGGACGGCCCCTGGGCATCTACTTCCGCCAGACCCTGCCCCGCATCTCGGAACTGCGGAGCACGCCCGTGGACATCTGGGGTCCCCGGCGACTGCGCTACGAGGGTTTCCCCACCGCAGTCCAGCTGGCCCGGCTGGAGCGGTTCGCCACCCCCGAGCAGATGGCCGATCTGTTCCGCTCCCCGGGCGGTGCCCGCCCCCGCCCGGTCAACGCCCCCATGCAGGAACCCGCGGCTTCCGGGGCCCGCGCCGCCCAGATTTCCAGCCCAGTGCCGGCGCACCTGCGCGGGCTCAGCCTGGGCGTCCAGGGCAAAGACGACTAGGAGTTTGACCATGCGCCTCATCACTTGCCTCCAGGACTCCGGCCCCATCGTGGCCGCCTTGGCCGGGATGGACCACTACGTGGCCTTGCCCTTCGCCTCCATGCTGGACCTGGTGGCCGCCGGCGAGGCCGGCCTGGCCGCCGCCCGGGAGGCCCTGGCCAGAGGCCCCCGCCAGCCCCTGGAGCGGGTCCGGCTGCTGGCCCCCATCCCCGCGCCCCGGCGCAACATCTTCTGCCTGGGCTGGAACTACGCCGACCACAGCAAGGAAGCCGCCGCCAGTCGGGGCAAGGAGGTGAGGCTGCCCACCCGGCCGATCTTCTTCACCAAGGCCACCACCTCGGTGCTGGCCCCCGGGGCCACCATCCCGGTCCACGCGGAGGCCACCCAGGAACTGGACTGGGAAGTGGAACTGGGCGTCGTCCTCGGACCCGGCGGAGTGGACATCCCCCGGGAACGGGCCATGGGCCACGTGTTCGGCTACACGATCATCGACGACGTCTCCGCCCGGGACGTGCAGACCGGGCATGGCGGCCAGTTCTTCAAGGGCAAGAGCCTGGACGGCACCTGCCCCATGGGCCCATGGCTGGTGACCAGGGACGAGGTGCCCGCCCCCCAGGCCCTGCGCCTCACCTGCAAAGTGAATGGCGTGCTCAAGCAGGACGGCAACACCGCCCAGATGATCTTCGACCTTCCCGCCACCATCGAGTGGCTGTCCAAGGGCATGACCCTCCTCCCCGGCGACGTCATCGCCACCGGCACCCCCGCCGGCGTGGGCTTCGCCCGCAACCCGCCCGAATTCCTCAAGCCCGGCGACGTCGTCGAATGCGAAGTGGAGGGCCTGGGCATCCTGCGCAACCCGGTGGGCTGACGTTTCCCTCCGGCGGCAGGTCCGTCGTCCGGGTTCCGGGGCCTCGCGCCGACCCACCGGGGCTCGGCTTCGTCAAACCGCGCGCAGCGCGGTCTGACGAAGCACTCGCTTTTTCGTCGGGGCCGACCAAAGAACCAAGGCATCGGTGACATCGAGGCGGCCTGCGGGAATCGCCTCGCCAAACTTTATAGGCCCTTTCCATTTGCCAAACCAAGAGGACTCGCCAAGTCCCGTCAGCCGGCAGGGACGCCTTCCAATTCACGCGCAGATGGCCGGGCCCAAAGTCCGATGCGGCTCGACGGCCGGTGGTCGTGAATGGGAGTGCGCGCGCAGGAGCTTGCGACGAGCACGCACTCCCATTCACGACCACCAACGGTGGGGCGGCGCGTCGCGCGGAACCCGTACGACGGGCCTGCCGCCGCACCGGGACACGCACGCGTCGGCAGGATGACGCCCGCACGCCTACAGCGGTTTGAGGCCCAGCTTGGTGCGCACCTGGGATTCGATTTCGTCGGCCAGTTCGGGGTTGTCGGCCAGGAGCTTCTTGACGTTGTCGGCACCCTGGCCCAGGCGGGAGTCCTTGTAGCTGTACCAGGAGCCGCTCTTCTGGATGATCTCCAGCTGGGTGCCCAGTTCCACCAGCTCTCCCAGGCGGCTGATGCCCTCGCCGTACATGATGTCGAAGGTGGCCACCTTGAGGGGCGGGGCGACCTTGTTCTTCACCACCTTGACCTTGGTCTTCTTGCCCACCACCGAGGAGTCCTCGTCCTTGGCGGCCACCAGGGGATCGCCAGTGTTGCCCTTGATGCTCTGGATGCTGCGCACGTCCAGGCGCACCGAGGAGTAGAACTTCAAGGCGTTGCCGCCGGTGGTGGTCTCGGGGTTGCCGAACATGACGCCGATCTTCATGCGGATCTGGTTGATGAACACTACGCAGGTGTTGGTGCGGCTGATGGAGGCGGTCATCTTGCGCAGGGCCTGGCTCATGAGGCGGGCCTGGAGCCCCACCTGCATCTCGCCCATCTCCCCGTCGATCTCCGCCTTGGGCACCAGGGCCGCCACCGAGTCGATCGACGATGATGTCCAGGGCGCCGCTGCGCACCAGCTGGTCGCAGATCTCCAGGGCCTGCTCGCCGCTGTCGGGCTGGCTGATGAAGAGGTTGTCGATGTCCACTCCGAGCTTGCGGGCGTAGTCCGGATCCAGGGCGTGCTCGGCGTCGATGTAGGCGGCCAGGCCGCCCTTCTTCTGGGCCTGGGCGACCATGTGCAGGGCCAGGGTGGTCTTGCCGCTGGCCTCGGGGCCGTAGATCTCCACCACCCGGCCCTTGGGCACGCCGCCCACGCCCAGGGCGGCGTCCAGGGCGATGGAGCCCGTGGAGATCACATCGATGCCATCGACGCTCATGCGCTCGCCCAGCGCATGATCGAGCCTTTGCCGAACGGCCCGCTCGATGTCGGCCAGGGCGCGGTTCAGGACCTTGATGCGGTCTTCCTGTTCATTGACGGGGGTGGCCATGGGAACTCCGGGGCGCGAGGGGGGAGGGTGCCGGTGGGGCACGTCCAAGCATGAAGGCGAAAAGCGAAAAAAACAAGAAATTTCTTTTCCCGTCCGCCGTGGCCGATACACCTTAGAGCCCGGCCACTGGATAGTATGAAAGCAATCCCATCCTCCGCCCAGGAACCCGCCGGCCTCCCATGGAACCCAACTCCTTCCTCGATCAGCATCTCGCTGCCCTGGCTGCTTCAGGCACTCCGGTGCCCCAGGGGCCGGCCTGGGAGGCCTTCCTGGCGGCGGTGGGGGCCCGCCTGCGCCCGGCCGGGGATCCGGCCTCGCCGCCCGCCGACCAGGCCCGGTACAAGTCCCTGGTGGACCACCTCCGGGAGACCGTGTTCCAGATCGACCGGGACGGCAACTGGTCGTTCCTGAACCCGGCCTGGGAGGCCATGACCGGGTTCCCGGTGGCGGAAGCCTGGGCACCCCCTTCCTGGACCGCATGCACCCGGTGGACAAGGGGCGCTACCTGGACATGCTCACCTACGCCAAGGAGACGGCCCAGGACACGGTGCGGGGTGAGTTCCGGTTCCGCACCCGGGACGACCAGGTGCGGTGGGTGGAGATGTACACCCGCATCACCCTGGGCGAAGCGGGCGTGGTGACCGGCGTCTCGGGCACCATGAACGACATCACCGAACGCAAGCGCGGCGAGGCCGCCCTCAACTCCCTCACCTCCCGGCTGCGGGCCCTGATCGAGAACATGGCCGAGCGCCATCCTGGTGGAGAGCCCCCAGCGGGGCGTCTCCCTCATCAACGAGTCGTTCTGCCGGATGTTCCAGGTGCCGGTGCCGCCCCAGCTCCTCGCCGGGAGCGAGGCGGCGGAGCTGCTGGAGATGATCCAGGAGCAGTTCCAGGACCCGGAGGCCTTCCAGGAGTTCCAGGGAGCCATGCTGGAGCGCCGCAAGGCCGCCAGCGGCGCCGAACTGCCCATGGCCGACGGCCGGATCCTGGCCATGGACTACGTTCCCATCGAGGCGGCGGACGAGTTCTACGGCCATTTCTGGCAGTTCCGCGACATCACCGAGCGGCAAGCGGTCCGAGGAGAAGCTGGCCAGGGCCGCCCTGGACCTGGAGATGAAGAACTGGGAACTGAGCCAGGCCCGGGACGAGGCGGTGCGCATGGGCGGCCTCAAGTCCGAGTTCCTGGCCAACATGAGCCACGAGATCCGCACGCCCATGAACGGCATCATCGGCATGACCGAACTGCTCCTCAACACGGCCCTCAGCGACGAGCAGAAGGAGTACGCCTCCACCATCCGCGCCAGCGCCGCCACCCTGCTGCGGCTGATCAACGACATCCTGGACTTCTCCAAGATCGAGGCGGGCAAGCTGGAGCTGGAGCGCATCCAGTTCGACCTGCACGGGCTCCTGGACGACCTGGTGGCGATCCTCGGGGTCAAGGCCCACGACCGGGGCGTGGAGCTGGCCACCTGGGTGTCCCGGAAGGCGCCGGTCCAGCTCATGGGCGATCCCATCCGGCTGCGCCAGGTGCTCACCAACCTCGCGGACAACGCCATCAAGTTCACCCGGGAAGGCTGGGTGATGATCCGGGTGCTCCTGGAGGAGGGGGGCGACGCGACGCAGCCGGGGGTCACCCTGCGCTTCGAAGTGGAGGACACCGGCATCGGCATGCGCGAAGAGGTGGCGGCCAAGCTGTTCCAGTCCTTCTACCAGGGCGATTCGGCCACCACCCGCAAGTACGGCGGCACCGGCCTGGGGCTGGCCATCTGCAGGCGCATCGCCGAGCTCATGGGCGGGGCCATCGGGGTGCGCAGCACCCCCGGCAAGGGCTCCATCTTCTGGCTCACCGCCCGCTTCCAGGCGGCGGAGGCGGGCCGGGAGACCTGGTTCCCGGACACCCGCCCGCGCCTCTTCCTGGCCGGGCTGGGGGAGCCCGGCGCCGGGTTCCTGGACGCCCAGCTGCGGGAGTGGGGCTTCCGCACCGAGCGCCTGGCGCCGGGCGACGAGGCCCTGGAACGGCTGCGCGCCATCGGTCCCCTGGACGACGCCACCGCCGTCGTGATGTTCCCCGGCGGGGGCGACCTGGCCCCGGACCTGCTGCGGTTCCTGCAGGGCGTGCACCAGGACCCGGGCCTGGCCCATACGCGCCTGGTGCGCACCCATTCCCTGTACGCCAAGGACGGGGCCGCCCAGCCCGCGGGGCTGCCGGTCACCGAGTTCCTGCCCCTGCCTCTGCGCGCCTCCCACCTGCGCACGCTGCTGGAAGGGCACCGGGGCAGCCTGCCGGCGCCGGCGGCGCCGGCGCCGCTGGTGTCCGCCCCGGAGGCGTTCGCCTCCATGCGGGTGCTCCTGGCCGAGGACAACCTGGTGAACCAGCGCGTGGCGGTGGCGGTCCTGAAGAAGCTGGGGGTGACCCCGGCGCTGGCCGAGAACGGCCTGGAAGCCTGCGCGGCGGTGGAGCTGGAGCCATTCGACCTCATCCTCATGGACTGCCAGATGCCCGAGATGGACGGGTTCGAGGCTACCCGCCGGATCCGGGAGCGGGAAGGGGGCGCCCGGAGGACCCCGATCCTGGCCATGACCGCCAACGCCATGCCCGGTGACCGGGAGCGCTGCCTGGAGGCGGGGATGGACGACTACCTGGCCAAGCCCATCGCCATCCGCGACCTGAGGGACGCCCTGCAGCGCTGGCTGCCCAAACCTGTTTCCTCCTCCTAGGCTTTCCATGTCCACGGATCTGCGCACTCTCGAAGACGACCTGAGCATCCGCATCATCCTCCAGCGCCTGTGCCTGGGGGCGGTGAAGGTGGCCCTCTCGGCCCGGGACCGGCGCGGGCCGTTCCAGCTCCTGGCCCAGGAGGCCGAACGCATCCTGTTGGCCATGCCGGCCCAGGAGCGGGCCGCCTGGGAGCTTCCGTCCGGGGAGAAGGTCTCGGTGGGGATCGAGGACCGGGGCTTCCGGTACGAGGCGGTGGTGGACTTCAAGGGCTTCGCCGAGTGGGAGGGGGTGGGCTGCGCGACCCTTTCGGTGCCCCGGTCCCTGCGCCGCACCGACGACCACCGGGTGGCCTTCTTCGTGCCGGAGACCGCACCCAAGGTGACCTTCACCAACGCCCGCAGCGCGCTCCTGGACGGCCAGATCAAGGGCATGGGCCACGAGGGCTTCGAGCTCACCGTGCCCGGCTCCCCGCGCAAGGTCCATGAGGTGCTGCGCATGGGCGAGGAATCCACCCTGGACCTGACCCTGGAGGAGAACCTGCGCATCACCACCTACGCCAAGGTGGCCTACTTCGGCGACGACTACGTGGGCATGCGCTTCACCGACCGGGTGGACCGCACGGTCCTGGGCCAGTACCGCAGCTGGCTGGAAGGCCAGCAGCGCCTCCAGGCCATGCGGGACCAGGAGGCCTACGAGTCCGGGGGCCGCCAGGGCGCCAAGGAGCGCCCGGCGGCGCTGCCCCAGGTGCGCGTGTGGGTGGACCGGGCCCCGGCCTTCCTGATCCTCACCGAGCGGGAGGACTTCGCCCGGCACATGGGGGAAGCCCTGGGCCGCAAGTTCGGGGTGCAGAGCCTGGACTACATCAAGGGGCCGGTGCGGCCGTTCCTGGCTCCCGGGGACGGGGCCGGCTGGGGACGCGTCCGGCTGATCGTCGTCCACAACCACCTGCGCCTGTCGAGCCCTCTGGAACTGGCCCGCCAACTGGTTGAACAGGAGAAATGTCCCCTGCCGATCCTGCTGGCGGGCACCGCCGACGACCTGGAGCTCAAGCGCAACCGGGCCCTGGCGGCCGGGGCCGTGGACTACATGCCGGTGGAGCCGTTCCGGATCCTGGCGGTGCTGCGCAAGCTGGACGAGACCATCAAGGTTTTCGAATAGGCACGTCCCGGCCCCGCCAGCGGTTCACCCCCCGCAGGCGGTCCCAGAAGGCGGGCAGGAGCCCGGCCAGCACCAGCGCGCCGCTCAGGGGCCAGAACGCCCAGGCCAGGTCCACGGGCCTGCCGGTGAAGCGCTGGTGCGCTTCCCCCAGGAGGGGCGGCACCAGCAGCCAGAGCAGCAGGCCGGCCCCGGGATGGCCGCCCAGGGCCGCCAGCACGCAGCCGAAGGTGGCCAGCAGCGCCGCCGCCGCCAGGACGGGCGCCAGCGGGAAGGTCCAGGGCAGGGCCAGGAGGTTCTTGCGCAGGCCGCGGACGATCTCCAGGGGGCCGTGGTACATGCGCAGGTGCAGGTGCGGCCCCCCCAGGGCCACCCGGTTCACGCCGCCGGCCGCCTTGACCCGGTACGCCAGCCCCATGTCGTCCACCGCCGCCATGGGCGCGCCCTCGTGGCCCCCGGCGGCCTGGTAGGCCCGGCGGCGCACCAGGATGAACCCGCCCACCCCGCAGGCGACGCGGCTGCGCGGATCGGGGACCCGGCGCAGGGGCACCAGCCACAGGAAGAACAGGTTCGCCACCGGCAGGAACACCCGTTCGGTCCAGCCCACCGTGTCCAGGGCGGGAAGCAGGGTCAAGAGGTCGGCGGGGCACCGCTCCAGGAAGGCGAAGGCCCGGCGCAGCAGGTCCGGGGCGGCCTGGGCGTCGGCGTCGGCGAACAGCAGCCACTCGGCCTCCAGGGCCTCCGGCTGGCGCGAGGCCAGGTGCAGGGCGTAGTTCTTGCCCAGCCAGCCCGGAGGCAACGGGTCCACGCGCAGCACGCGCAGGCGCGGATCGGCCCGCCGGGCCAGGATTTCCGGCGTCCGGTCGGTGGAACCGTCGTCCACCGCCAGGATGCGCAGGGACGGGTAGTCCTGGCAAAGCCAGGAATCCAGGGCCGGGCCCAGTTCCCGTTCCTCGTCGCGCACCGGGATGCAGAGGGCCACCGGCGGCAGCGCCGGGTCCGGGTCCGGCCCGGGCAGGTCCGGAAGGTCCCCCAGGCGGACCCGGGTGAGCCAGGCCTCCAGGCCCCAGATACCCAGCAGCGCCAAAGGAAACCCGGGGGCGGACAGACACCGGGACAACCAGGAGACAGAGGAAAAGGGGCTCATGGGGGTATTCTGAAGCACGAACTGACCAAGTATGATTCGGCTTCGCGACGCCGAACCATGCATGGCTGGATCCTGGACCCCGTTTCCTTGCCGGAGCCTCCGTGCTGGCCATCACCCATCATCCCGAGCCGCTGGGTGAGATCCTGGCCCTGCTGGCCCTGCTCTGGCTGGCGGCGAAACTGGGGGGCGAGCTGGCCCTGCGCCTGAAGCTCCCGGCGGTGGCCGGCGAGCTGGGGGCGGGCCTGGCCCTGGGCGCCCTGCACCAGATGACGTCGTGGTTCCCCGGGGTGGCCGCCAATCCGCCCCTGGACCTGCTGGGCAACCTGGGCATCGTGGTGCTCATGTTCGCGGTGGGCCTGGAATCCACCGTGCCGCAGATGGTCCGGGTGGGGTTGCCGGCGGTGCGGGTGGCGGTGCTGGGGATGCTGGCACCCATGGCCGTGGGGCTCCTGGCCGCCTACCTGCTCCTGCCCGCCGGCACGCCCCTGGTGGCGGACCTGTTCGTGGGCGCCTGCTTGTGCGCCACCTCCATCGGCATCTCGGCCCAGGTGCTGCGCCAGGCTGGAGCCGCCAAGTCCCGGGAGGGGCGCGTGATCGTCGGGGCGGCGGTGGTGGACGACGTGCTGGGCCTGCTGGTGCTCGGGGCCGTGGGCGGAGCGGTGGCGGCGGCGGACGGCGGGAGCATGGGCTGGGGGCAGCTGGGCGGGAGCCTGGCCCTGGCCCTGGGCTTCCTGGCGGCGGCCCTGACCCTGGGCCGGTTCGCCACCCCGCACCTGTTCCGCCAGGCCAGCCGCTTCCGCAGCGAGCAGGTGCTGCTGCCCGCGGCCCTGGGCTTCGCGTTCCTGCTGGCCTGGCTGGGCAGCCTGGCGGGCCTGGCGCCCATCGTCGGGGCCTACGCGGCCGGACTCATCCTGGAGCCGGCTCACGTGCAGGTGCTGGAAAAGCGGGAATTATTCCGCCTGGAACAGCTGGTGCAACCCCTGGTGGTGACCCTCTCGCCCCTGTTCTTCGTGCTCATGGGGGCCCGCATCGACACCTCCGCCCTGGTGGCGCCGCGCACCCTCCTGCTCGCCCTGGTGCTGGGGCTGCTGGGCACCGTCGGCAAGCTGGCGGCCGGATGGGTCGCAGGAGGAGGTCTGAACGTGGCCGTGGTGGGGTGGGGCATGGTGCCCCGGGGGGAGGTCGGACTCATCTTCGTGGCGGTGGGCAGCAGCCTGCAGTTGGACGGACGGCCGCTGCTTGACCCGGTGCTCCAGGCGGGCGTGGTGGGCGCCCTGCTGCTCACCACCGTGGCCGGGCCGGTGGGTCTGGGCCGGGCGCTGCGCCGGCGCAGGGCCGCGACACATCCAGAGGGATGAGCTATAATCCCGCTTGTGAACTGATTTTCCAGCTGCTTTTTCCGATTCTTGTTGCAGACTTCCATGGATTCGCCCAGGTTCAGAACGGCATCCCCTCCGGGACTCCTGGCCCTGGCCTACGGCGCCTTCTGCTACCTGGTGTTCCTGGCGGTGTTCGCCTACCTCATCGCCTTCGTGGGCGACCTGGGCGTGCCCCGCTCGGTGTCCGCGGGCCCGGCGGGGCCGCCGAGCCGGGCCCTGGCGGCGGACCTGGGGCTCCTGGCCCTGTTCGGGGTCCAGCACAGCCTCATGGCGCGTCCGGCGTTCAAGCGCCTCTTGACCCGGCTGGTGCCCGTCCCGGTGGAGCGCAGCACCTACGTCCTGGCTTCCTGCCTGGCCCTGGCGGCCCTGTTCCGGTTCTGGCGCCCCCTGCCCGCGGTGGTGTGGGACCTGGGCCCCTCCGCCCTGCGCCTGGCGGCCTGGGCCGGGTTCTGGGGCGGCACTGCCCTGGTCCTGGCCAGCACCTTCCTCATCAACCACCTGGACCTGTTCGGGCTGGCCCAGGTGTGGGCCCGCTTCCGGAGCCGCCCGTACCGGGAGCCGGAGTTCCGCCTCACCGCCCTGTACGCCCGGGTGCGGCACCCCCTCATGCTGGGGTTCCTGGTGACCTTCTGGTGCGCCCCGGTCATGACCGCCGGCCACCTGCTGTTCGCCGCCGGCGCCAGCGGGTACATCCTGGCCGGCACCCTCCTGGAGGAGCGGGACCTGGCGCGGACCCTGGGCAGGCCCTACGCCGCCTACCGGAAGGCGGTGCCCCGGTTCTTCCCGGTGCCCTGGCGGCGGGCCGCACCGCCCCGGGACACCCCCCGGTGAGCGTCCGCCCGCCACGTCGCCCCGGGAACGCCTGGCCCCCGGACGGAATCCAAGCATTGCAGCGACTTGGACAAGGCGGGAGGGATGTACACGTCCCGGGGGTTCAGGGAATGGGAGATCGGGGACATCGACGTCATCCGCCGGGGCCGGACCTACCACCTGTTCCACCTGGTGCTGCCCAACCACGACTACATCGCCCACGCCGTCTCCCAGGACGGCATGACCTGGCAGCGCACCCGCAACGCCATCTTCACCGGCGAGCCTGGCACCTGGGACGACGACATGCTCTGGACCATGCACGTGTCCCTGAACCCCGGGCTCCGGCTGTACGAGATGTTCTACACCGGGCTGCACCGGGCCGAGAACGGGTTCGTGCAGCGCATCGGCCGGGCCGTCTCCCGGGACCTCGTGCGCTGGCGCAAGGAGAACGAGCACAACCTGCCGCTCCTGCCCACCGGCGCCTACTACGAGGGCCCCGGATTCTCGGGACGGGGCTGGATCTCCTTCCGGGACCCGTTCCTGGTGCGCATCGACCAGCAGGACTGGCTGCTGCTGTGCGCCCGGGTCCTGGGGGGACAGGTGAACCGCCGCGGCTGCGTGGGCCTGGTGCGCCGCGCCCCGGACGGCTACCACCTGGAGCCGCCGCTGTTCATCCCGCGCATGTACGACGACATCGAGTGCCCCTGCCTGGTGCAGCTGGAGGGTACCTACTACCTCATCGGCTCGGTGCGGGAGGACGTGGAGGTGCACTACTGGTGGTGCGAAAGCTTCCTGGGCGAGTACCGGTCCTTCAACGACAACGTGCTCATGCCCCGGGGCAACTACGCCGCCCGGATCATGCGCGACGGCGACAAGGTGCTCATCTTCACGTTCTACGTGAACGGCCTGGACGTGACCAGCGGCACCCGCAGCCTGCCGCCTCCCAAGCAGCTGCGCCGGCGCTCCGACGGCAAGCTGGAGCTGGTGAGCTACCACCGCTGGGCCGGGAAGGTGAACGGCGCCGCCACCCTCCAGATGGACCCGTTCAGGGCCAGCCTGGACAACCCCACGGCTGCCTGCGAAGCCCAGGGGGACCGCCTCCGGTTCGCCTGCCGCAGCGGCTTCGAGCTGTTCCTGGCGCCGGTCGCCGAGCCCTTCTGGATCTGGGACCTGGAGTGGCAGACCCTGCAGCCGGGGGGCTGCGGGCTGGTGTTCGACCTGGACGAGCACCTCAACGGCTATTTCATCTCCCTGGACACGGAACGGGGCACCGCCCACATCCGCGCCTGGGGCAGCCGCCCGGAGCAGGTGTTCCAGAACTACATCTACGAAGCCCTGCAGGCCGGCGAGTTCACCCCCATCGCCGACCGGCGCTACGCCCTGCGCCTGATCCGGTGGGGCAGCTACATCGAGCTGTCGGTGAACGGGGTGGTGCGCCTGTCCCTGGTGGATGCACGCTTCATCGGACGCCGGCTGGGCATCTTCCTGGAAAGTGCCGAGATCGCCCTCTCATCCTTGTCCTTGCGTTTCCTGGAGCCTCCCGTCCATGACCAGGCCTGAGTCGCTGATCGGGCCTGGGCGGCGATTTCAGGCGAACGGGCGCTTGGCCACTTCCTCCAGGAGCCAGCGGGTGAAGGTCTGCAGCTTGGCGCTGGCGGGGGTGTCCCGGGGGCGATTCAGGTAGTAGGCGCACCCGGAATCGATGCCGAGGGCGAACGGCATGGCCAGAGTGCCGGCGCGCACATCCTCCTGGGACAGTTCCACGTAGAACAGGGCGAAGCCGTGGCCGTCCAGCACCACTTGCCGGAGGGCGTGGGGATCGTCGATGCGCATGGCCTGGAAGCGGTCCCCAGGGTCCACTCCGGCGGCCTGGAACCATTGCCGCCAGTCTTTCCGGTCCACCTCGAAGAACAGCTGGTGGTCCAGCAGGTCCTGGGGCCGGGGCGGCTCCTGGAACCGCCGCAGGTAGCCGGGCGCGCAGATGGGCGTGAGGTGGGTCTTGAGCACCAGGGTCGAGTCCACATCCGTCCATTGGCCATGCCCCCAGGTGATCTCCGCGTCGATCTTGTTGTGCACGAAATCCGCCGCTTGGTAGATGTGGTGCAGGAGCAGGTTGATCCCCGGATGGCGCTGCCACAGGCTGCCCAGCCGGGGCGTCAGCCAACGCAGGGAGAAGTAGGGGTTGACGCCCACCGTGAGCACCTCCTCCTTGGCCGCCCGCTGAACGTTGCGCAGGGCCGTGGCCAGGGCCCCCAGGGCCCGGGCGCAGTCCGAGAGCAGCTGGGTGCCTTCGGCCGTCAGTTCGATGCGCCGGTGCAGGCGGCGGATCAGCTGGACCCCCAGGTCCTGCTCCAAGTGGTGCACATGGTGACTCAGGGCCGCCTGGGTCACGAACAGTTCCTCGGCTGCGCGCTTGAAGCTGCCATGCCGGCCCACCGCCTCGAAAGCGCGCAACTGCACGATGGTGGAAGCGCTCAGGTCCATGATCGCTTTAGTTTAAGTAAAGTTCAGTGGAAAGAAATCAATTAAGTTACTTATTGATTTCTGTTGGGCGTGATCCCATCCTTTTAGCAGCGGGACGGGCTTCCGCTCGGAAACGAGCCCGACGGAAGAGCCACCAACCCCGCACCACCCGGAACCTGGGTGACTCCCAGGCTCGCGATTAATTTATAAATAATAATTCTCCGGCGGCGATTCGGAACTCTGGCTACGGGTCCGTTGACCTCATGCCCGATCCAAGGGCCAACCGCGCGGCGGGGGACACCCGGGCCCGGGGGCCGTCAGGCCCAGCCCGGATTTCAGGAGGAAATCATGTTCACCAACATTCTGCTGGCAACCGATGATCCGAAGCGCGCCAAGCAGGCCGCCCGGATGGCCGGCGAAACGGCCCGGTCCCTGCGCACCTCCAATGTGTGCATCCTGGTGGCCTACCCGTCCGTGCCCGACTACCTGGGCATCCAGGAGATGGAAAAAGCCACCGCCGAGCGTCAGGCCCGCGCCGAGACCCTGGCAGAAACCCTGCGCCAGGAGGTGGGGGCCATCCCCGGCCAGGTCCAGACAGACGTGCTGGAGGGGCCGGTGGCCGAGGCCGCCGCCACCGCCTCCCAGGTGCAGGGCAGCGACTTGATCGTCCTGAGCGCCAAGGGCCTGAGTCTCTGGGGCCGGCTGAAGGCCTGGTCCCGGGCGGGCCGGATCCTGGACGGCGCCCCCTGCCCGGGTACTGCTGGTGCAGTAGCCGAAGTTCCTGTTCGCAGCCGGGCCCCTAGTCCTACTGTGGCGCCCGACTTGGCCCCAGGGAGGTGGTCAGCGCCGCGCAAGACAAGGAGACGGCCGAAGGGCGATGCTCATTCATCGTTCGAGGCCGTCGACGCAGGATTGCGCGGCGCTGGCGGCCTCCATGGGGTCGAGGCGGGCGCCACAGGTAGGACTAGAGTGGGTCCGGCGCCGACTCCGCCGCCGGGAAGCCGTAGCGCAGGGCGTAGTGCCGGATCCCCTCCAGGATGCCCGCGGCGCGAGGCTGGTGGGCGAAGTAGACCCGGGTCCGGCCCCGGAGGGAGCCCAGTTCGGGGCTGTGGTTGCCCACCACGATGCCCATCATGTCCCCCACCAGCATGTCCCGGTCGTTGCCCGAATCCCCGGCGGTGATGAACCGGTCCAGGGGGATCCCCCACTTGAACGCCAGGTAGCGCACCGCCTGGCCCTTGGAGGCCCGGTGCGGCAGCACGTCCAGGTACCGGGACCGGGAATAGACCAGGTTCCCCTGCAGCCCGACCCGGTGGACGGCATCCTGCAGGGCTTCCATGCCGGGGAGCCGTCCGGGCTTGACGTTGTAGCTGAGCTTGTACGGGCCTTGCTTGCGCCGGCCCTGGAGGGTGAGCCCCGGCACGTCCTTGAGGACCTGGGCCAGGTCCTCCCGCCGCCAGCCCTGGCGGATGTGGTTCTCCCAGCCCAGGTCCCTGGTGCCGTTGAACTGGTAGCGGATCTCCGTGCCGATGCCGCCGATGATCACGTCCGGCGCCGGCACGCCCCACTCCTTGAGGACGTACAGGGCGCTGTCCAGCTTGCGCCCGGTGGCCACCCCGAAGGCCAACCGGTCCCGGTGGGCCTGGACCCAGGCCAGGAGCCGCTCCAGGGCCGGGCGGTCGCCCAGCAGGGTGTCGTCCAGGTCGCACACCAGCACCCCCTGGGTGTGCAGGAAGGGGGAGGTCTCGCCCACCGGGGTCACCGACAGCAGCTCACGCCGCCGGCGCTTGCGCCCGCGGTGCAGGAACCGGCCGACCTCCTTCAGGTAGCGCCGCACGTGGGCGTCCCAGGTGTAGAAGTTGCGCACGCCCCGCAGCCCGTTGCGGCTCCAGGCGGTCCAGCGCGCCGGGTCCCCCAGGGCCTCCTTCATGGCCGCGGCCAGGGCCCGGTCGTCGTTGGGCTCCACCACCAGTCCGTTGCGGCAGTTGGCGACGATGTCCCGGGGTCCGCCGCTGTCGGTGGTGACCACCGGCAGCCCCGAGGCGGCCGCCTCGATGAGGGTGAGGCCGAAGCTCTCGGCGAAGGCCGGGTTCACGTAGATGCCCCGGCGCTGCACCGCCAGACGGTAGAACCCGGGCACTTCCGACGCGAGGTGGGACTTGGGGAAGGCCACCGAACCGAACAGGTCCAGGCGGTCCAGGGTGCGGAACAGTTCCTCCCAAGTGGCCCGCCCTTCCTCGTCCAGGTCCTGGACATCCTCGTGGCACCCGGCCAGCAGCACCAGGTTGGCCCGGGAGCGCAGTTCCGGATCGGCCCCGAAGGCCCGCACCAGGCCCAGGAGGTTCTTGGACGGCACCGGGCGGGCGATGGACAGGATCAGGGGCCGGCGGCCGTGGGCCAGGAACCGGTCCACCTTGGAGGCGACGCCCGGATCCGCTTTGCGGCGCCCGGGGGGCGCGAACCGGGAAGCGTCGGTGCCGGGGGGGATCACCACCGCCCGCCGGGGGTTGAAATGGGTGTAGAGGCCGTACTGCTCCAGGGTCTCCTGGCGGGTGCTGGCCACCACCCGGGCCGCGTGGCGCAAGGTCTCCTCCTCCGCCTGGATCCGGCGGGCGAAGTGGAACGCCCGCTCCAGGGCCGCCTCCCTGGCCCCCGTCTCCAGCAGCCGGGCCTGCTTCACCCGCCCCAGGGAATGCCCGGTGTGCACGAAGGGGATGCCCAGGAGCGAGGACAGGCGCTGGGCCACGTGCCCGGCGTCGGCGTAGTGGCTGTGGATCAGGTCCGGCAGCCGCGGCAGCTTGCGGGCGAAGGCCAGGTAGCGGTCCACCAGCTGGTCCAGGTGGTCCCAGAGCAGCTCCTTGCGGATGTAGCGCCGGGGCCCGAAGGGCAGGCGGATGATGCGCACGTCCGGACCCAGGCCCTCCTCCGCCCGGGCGTAGTCGGACCCCACGCCCGGGTCCTCCACCAGCCGGGTCAGCAGGTCCACCTGGGCCACCTGCTCCTGGCGCCCCAGAGCCTTGGCCAGCTCCAAGACGTACAGCACCTGCCCGCCCGTATCCGGGTCCCGCCCCAGTTCCGGCTCCGTGCCCCGAACCAGGCCATGGATGCTGATCATCAGGAGGTAGATGCCGCTTTCTTTCAATAGGCCTCCCGCGGGCGCCTTCCGGTGGACCGGGGAGAGCAGACCGTCCAAGTAAGATGCCGGGGAGGCCGCCGCGGTTCCGGAGCCTCAGAGATTGCCCTTCAGCCCGATCTCCGCCGCCACCGGGCACATGCCGGCGATGGTCTGCTCGGTGAGCTGGGTCAGCTCCACCCCCAGCATGGCCGCCCCCTTCTCGATGACGCCCCGGTTCACCCCGGCGGCGAAGGAGCGGTCCTTCCATTTCTTGAGCACCGACTTGGCCGGCAGGTCCAGGACGCTGCGGGAGGGGCGCACCAGGGCGGCGGCGGTCACCAGGCCGGTGAGTTCGTCCACGGCGAACAGGGTCTTCTCCATGGTGCTGAGGGGCTCCACGTCCGAGCACAGGCCCCAGCCGTGGGACACCACCGCCCGCACGAATTCCGGGGGCCAGCCGTGCCCTTCCAGGATCTCCCGGGCGCGCACGCAGTGCTCCTCCGGGTAGCGCTCGTAGTCGATGTCGTGGACCATGCCCACCAGCCCCCAGGCGTCCTCGTCCTCCGCCCGGGACCGGGCCATGTGGCGCATGACCGCCTCCACCGCCAGCGCGTGGCGCTGGAGACTCTCGCTGGGCACGTACTCCACCAGCAGCTTCCAGGCTTCTTCTCGGGAGGGTCGGGCGTTCATGGAAACTCCTCTAATTGTTGATTGTAATTTAAGCTGTGAGGCCCAACAACGGGTGCCAGGCGCCGGACGCTAGGGCAGTTCCAGGACCAGGGCCTGGCCCATGGACGCCTGCACCCGGAACACCCGCTGGATCAGTTCCGGGGTCAGCACCTCCTCCGGGGGGCCGTGCCCGACCAGTTCCCCCTGGTCGAGCACCAGGACCCGGTCGAAGCACCAGGCCGCGCGCAGGTCGTGCAGGCTCACCAGGAGGGTATGGCCCTGGAGGGCCAGGCGCCTGGCCAGGGCCAGCACCTCCAGGGCATGGCGCACATCCAGGCTGGCGGCAGGCTCGTCCCACAGCTGCAGGGGCGCCCCCGTGGCCAGGGCCCGGGCCAGGAAGACCCGGCGGCGCTCTCCGCCGCTGAGCTGGGTGATGGGCCGCGCGGCCAGGTGGGTGATGTCCAGGGCGGCCAGGGCCGCCTCCACCCCATGGCCGTCGTCGCCCCAGGCGTGCCGGCCCTGGGCCACCACCTCCCGCACCGGAAAGGCGAACTCCGCATGGCTCTCCTGGCCCACCCAGGCCAGCGTGCGGCCCCGCTCCAGGAAGGGTATCCGGGCCAGGTCCCGGCCCCGCCAGCGGATCCGTCCCCGGGCCGGGAGCAGGCCCGCCAGCACCTGCAGCAGGGTGGACTTGCCGGCGCCGTTGGGGCCCACCACCGCCGCCATGAGCCCCGGTTCCAGGCGCACGCTGAGGTCGCGCAGGCGGGCGCCCAGGTCCAGCCCCTCGGCGGCGAGGGCCGGGACCGGGACGGAAGCGCCGCTCAGCACGGGTTCCTCCGCAGCATCCAGAGCAGGAACGGACCCCCCAGCAGGGCGGTCATCACCCCCAGGCGCAGGCCTCCGGGCAGGAACCGGGTGGGCAGGTCGCACAGCAGCACCAGGGCCGCCCCGCCCAGCATGGACAGGGGCAGCAGCCGGCGGTGGTCCGGACCGAGCCCAAGGCGCAGCAGGTGGGGCACCACCAGGCCCACGAAGCCCACCACGCCCCCCACCGCCGTGGCCAGTGCGGTGAGCAGGGTCGAGAGGCCGATGAGCTGCCAGCGCAGGCGGCGCACGTCCACCCCCAGGCTCTGGGCCGAAGGCTCACCCAGGCTGAGCAGGTTCATGGGCCGGCCCAGGGGCAGCATCAGCAGGCACCCCACGACCACCAGGGGCAGGCCCACGGCCACGTGCTCCCAGGTGCGGTTCTCGATGCCGCCCATGAGCCAGAACAGGATCTGGCCGCTCACCTGGAACCGGCCGGCGCTGAGGACCAGCAGGAAGCTGGTGCCGGCGCCGAACAGGGCGTTCAGGGCCACGCCGCACAGCAGCAGGTGCTCCGGGCCGGCGCCTCGCCGGGCCAGGGCCACCACCGCGCCGGTGGCCAGGAAGGCCCCCAGGATGGACGCTCCGGGCACCGTCCACACGGTGACCGCGCCCCCGCCCAGGGCCAGGGCCGCCACCGCCCCCAGGGCGCCGCCGGCGCTTACGCCCAGCAGGCCCGGGCTGGCCAGGGCGTTGCGGAAGAACGCCTGCATGGCCACCCCCGAGGCGGCCAGCCCGGCACCCACCGCCATGCCCACCAGGGTGCGGGGCAGGCGCAGGTCCCACACCACCGTGCGGGCCAGGTCGTCGCCCCGCCCGGCCAGGGCCCGCAGCACCTGCAAGGGGCTGAGGCTGGCGTCCCCCAGGGCCAGGGACGCCAGCACCGCCCCCAGCAGCAGCAGGGCCAGCACGGCGACGGCGCCCAGGCTCTTCACTGGAACGCCTCCGGGTGCAGGGCCCGTGCGAGCCATTCGTAGGCGTCCAGGCGGGCCTGGCTGGTGCTGGCCATGAGCGCCGCGGGCAGGCCCACCACCCGGCCCTTCCGGCAGGCCTTCATGAACTTGTACGGCGCCAGGTCCCGCAGCCGGGCCCGCAGGTCCACGCCCGGCTCGGCCGGGGCCACCAGCACGTCCACGTCCCAGGCGAGCACCTGCTCGCCGGGGGTGGGGGCGTGCCCCTTCAAGCCCATCTCCGCCGCCACGTTCAGGGCGCCCGCGTGGTCGCACAGGTCCTGGAAGGTGGTCCCGCTGCCGGCGGTGAAGGGGTAGAAGCCCACCGCCAGCACGCGCACCGGCTTGCGCCCCCGGAGCCGGGCCTGGAGGGCCGCCACCCGGGCCTGCCACTGGCGGACCAGCTGTTCGGCCCGCTCCCCGCGGCCCAGGGCCTGGCCCACCCGCCTGGCGTTGGCGTAGAGATCCTCCAGGCTGTCGAAGCGGTCCAGGACCAGCACCTGGATCCGGGCCCGGCGCAGCAGGGCGACGGTCTCGGCGGCGGTGTACGAGGCCGCCAGCACCAGGTCCGGGCGGAACCGCAGGATGTCCTCCGCCTCGCCGTTGCGCAGGCAGGGATGGCCGGCGGCGGCGGCGGCCGAGGGGCTGTACCGGGGGTCCCGGGCCAGGTGGCTGAGGGCGGCGATCTGGCCCGGGGCGGCCAGGGCCATGAGGAGGTCGTCCGTGCCCACCGTCTGGCTCACCACCCGCGCCGGGTTCCCCGCCCCCAGCAGGGCGGGGAGGGCAAGCAGGAGGAGCAGCAGGACCTTTCTCATTCCACCTTTCCCATCGATCCGGAACGTGCGCCTAGAAACGATACCGTGCCTCCAGGGTCACCGCGGGGGGCTGGGCCGGATAGCCGAACACCAGCGAAGCGTCGTTCTCGAAGTCCCGCACCCGGTTCAGCCACTGGTCAAGGCTGGTCCTGGGCTGCATCAGGTGCTCTCCGCGCAGGGTGAAGGTCAGGTTGTCCCGGGCGGACCAGGCCGCCGAGAGGCTCAGGTCGTTGAAGTGCTCCTTGAAGCTCTGGCTGGGATCCTCGGGGCTGGCCAGGGTCGAGTCGTACCGGGGCCCGACCCAGGACCAGCGCCCTTCCAGCCGGAACGCCCCCAGCACCCTGAAGGCGTGGGCGCCCAGGGTCTGGAACGGGCTGCGGGCGATGGAGGCGGCGCTGCTCAGCTGCTCGCCCACGGGGGCCTGCAGGTCGCGGGTCTCCTGGTTGCGGTAGAAGCCGTCCACACCCCAGACCTTGGTCTCGTAGCCGGCCTTGAATTCCGCCGACTGGGCGCGGACCTGCTGGCCGTTGCGGTAGATCCCGGAAAGGTACCCGCCCCAGGCGGGGATGGGGACGCCGCCATCGGCATCGTAGTAGACCAGGTCCTCGAACAGGGTGCGGGACAGGGTGACGCCGGCGGTCCAGGGCCCGGAGGCCCAGGTGAGGCCGGTCTGGGCCGTGCGGCTCTTCTCGTTGGCCAGCGCCTCGCCGCCGTAGTTGGCGTTGAAGAGGGACTGGTACAGCAGCGGGTTGCTGAAGCCGGTGCCGGCGTTGGCGAAGAACCGGAAGCCCTCCGGGAGGGTCACGTTCAGCCCCAGCTTGCCGGTGGTCTGGTTGGAGGCGGAATCGCTGGTGCCCGCCGAGAAGGTGGGCACCGTCACCCGGTCCCGCTCGGTGCGCAGGGACGCCACCAGCCGCACCCGGGTCACCACCTCCCGCTGCCCCTCCAGGTAGAGGGCCATGTGGCGCCCGGTGGCGGTGAGGGTATTCTCCCCGGACAGATCCGGAGTCCGGGCGTCATCTGCAGAGAGGTCCAGGCCCGCGGAGACGGACCCGGCGGCGGTGGGCTGCCAGGTGATATGCCCCACCGCCTGGTTGCGCCGGCTCCGGTAGGGGGTGGTGGGGAGGTTGGTGTTCACGTCCGGTTCCAGACGGTTCTCCAATACCTGGCCCAGGGTGAGTTCACTGGACAGGACCGGGGTGAGCTGGGAACGCAGGGTGCCGCTGAGGATCTGGGTGCGATTGAAGTCCTCCCGTGCGGGGTCGTACTGGTAGGACGAGCGGGTGCCGGTGCCGTAGTCCACGTACACGATCGGGATGGGCACCCCGGAAAAGGAATTGAAGTAGTTCACCGTCAGCAGATTGTCCTCGCCCAGCTGTTGCCCCAGGCCCAGGAAGGTGCCGACGCTGCGGGTACTGGTTGTACGGGTCCAGCACCTGATCCTCCCGCTGGGCCGAGACCCCCAGGCGCACCCAGCCCTGGTCCCAGCCGTAGGCCGCGCCCAGGCGCCCGCCCAGGATCCCCTCGTTGCCCGCCGTGCCCCGGGCCTCGCCCGAGAAGCCCGCCGGGGCGGAGGCGGCGGAGTACAGGGCCACCGCCCCGCCCAGGGCGTCCGACCCGAACCGGGTGGAGCAGGGGCCCTGCTGGATTTCCACCCGGTCGATGCCCGCCAGGTCGATGGCGCTGGCGTTGACGCCCCCCAGCCCGGACACGTCCGTGAGCCGCAGGCCGTCCAGGGTGACCACCGTGTCCTGGGCCCGGGCGCCGCCCAGGAAGATGGTGGCGGCGGTGCCCACCCCGCCGGCGTTGAACACCTGGCCGGGCAGCTGGTCCTGGAGCAGTTCCGTGAGGTTCGTCGCCCCCCGCCGCTGGATGGTGTCCTGGTCGATCACCTGCACCGGGTTCGGGGTCTGGTCCAGGGCCACCGGCAGAGCCTCGGCGGTGACCGTGACGGTGGCCGAGGCCTCCGCTTCGGGGCGGGGCGCGCCTGAGTCCAGGGCCGCGTCAGCGGCGCCCAGGAGGCTGGCCCCCAGGGCCAGGAGGATGGTGATCCGGGTTTTGCCCATGTCATGCTCCGCGCATGAAGCCGGCGGAGGAGGAGCGGCACCCGGGCAGGGGTCCCGCCCCGCCCCCACGGCGGGATTGGGAAATGCGGGACCGGTCTCCGGGCTTGCACGCGACAGGCACCTTGCCGTGCCCCCGGGCCCTTCCCGGGGCTGCGCCCCAGTGGGACCGGCTAGGTCTCCCGGCTCCAGAAACCATTCCGGCGGTTGCCGGAGAGGGGCCGGGGTGCATACCGTTGCGGGGCAGCGCAGGAATCACACCTGCTTCCCGAACATCCAGCACACGATGTAGGGGTAAAGCATCCCAGAAGGCGCCGCCGAAGGCAAGGTCCGGTCGGGGCGGCGGAGGGTTCCCCGGCTGGGCCGGCACTTCTCCGCCCCGCAGGCGGCCTGGCAACCGCTTCTTTTACCCAACGGCCGATTTGCGCGACAATGGCGTCATGGCCACCACACCCGCCCCCGTTTCCCTGGTCCGGCTCCAGGCCCTCCAGAAGGATTTCCAGCAGATCGCCGCCATGGCCGGCTACCTGAACTCCGCGGTGGACTTCCCCCAGCTGCGCCTGTTCTTCACCCTGTTCGGGCGGATCCTGGTTCCGGACGAGGCGGCGGGCCTCGCCGTCATTCCACGCCTGCAGGCCTGGGCCGAGCGGGTGGGCAACCGTTTGCGCGAGGACAGTTCCTCCGCCGTGCTGCCGCCCCAGGCCAGCATCCCCCAGCCCCAGCGCCTGCCCAGCGGCGAAGGGTATTTCGTGGTGGCCACCCTGACTTTCGGCACCAAGGTCACCGAGAACTCCTACCAGAGGGTGCGCATCGCCGTGCTGAACGCCTACCAGGCCGCCGTGGCCCTGCGGGACAAGGGGGAGTTCGGCGATTGAACCTTCAGTGGTGATGCCTGGGCCCGGCCAGGACGCCATGCAAGTGCCCGGCCCTGGGCACCAGGGTCCAGTCCTGGACCCTGGCGGCGCCCTCCGGGTCCGCCGCCCGCAGGGTGAACCTCTGGCGGTGGTCCGCCTGGGTGGGGGAGGGGGTCCACTTCAGAAGGCTGCCATCCAGGACCGCCCCCTCGGGTGCCCGCACCAGGGTCAGGTTCACCTCCTCTCCGTCCGGATCCTCGGCGTCGATACTGTAAAGGTATGGACGTCCCTCCCAGGCCTGGCGGGGCGCCACGGAAACGAACTGGGGCGGACGCTTGGCCACCTGGGCCGGCGCGATCTCCTTGACCAGCACCCGGGCCTTGCCGTCCTGGGGGGCCGTCACGGGAGCCGGCGGTTTTTCTCCCGGGACGGTCTCCCCTTCGGCGCCCCCGCAGCCCAAGGCCAGGGCGGTCAGGGCTGCATTCCCCGCCCAGCGTCCCAAACTTGATGGCCGGTCCATGGCAAAACTCCAGAACAAAAATATTATAAATTTATTTATTGTCATTCCAGATCAAGCAAGGCCATGCCTAGACTCAATTCAAAAATATAAGCTAAAATCAAAAGTCATCGAGTCTCTCGAAATTTAAATAATTGAAATATTAATATTTTTATCATCTTCACATAACCTACCGACCGAAAAAAGGGCCGGGGCAAAAGGTGAGAACTTCATGAAGCCCTGTTGCCAAACCTCCCGTTTTGGTTTTGACTGGCTGCGGTGTCCGGATCCCTTGCAACCCTTTCTCGCCAGTGACTCTCCCGGGTCGTCCCTGCAGGCGCGGTGCCCGGTCTGCGCCACCCCCGCCGACCCGAGCCGGGACGGCGACTGGTGGTCCTGTCCCCGGTGCGCCTGCCGGTTCTCCGGACCTGGACATGCGGACGGCCAGGCCGCTCCGGCCCTGGACCCCGGGGAGCCTCCGCAGGCCGGCCTGAACCTGGCGGCCTACCTGGAGCAGAGGGGCTTGGCCCCCCGTCCGGGACGGGCCCTGACCCTGGGTCTGGCCCCGGCCGGCCTTGGGGCGCACCTGAGTTCCCGGGGCTGGGAAGTCCGGGAATCCCGTTGGACTCCGGCCCAGTTCGCGGCCGCGCCGGGGGAGGAGATCCGCGTTGGCAAGTATCAACTGCTGACCCTGGTCGGCTTCTTTGAGCAGCTGGCGGATCCCCTGGGGGCCCTGGGCAAGCTGCGGGACCTGGTGGCGGACGACGGACTGGTCTACCTGCGCCTGGCCGACCATGAAGTGGCCGGCTGCGCGCCTGCGGCGGCGGGGCCGGTCCTCCAGCACTGCCTGGGCAGCCTGCTGGAGCTGCTGGCCCAGGGGGGGGACCGGTTCGCCCTGGCCGGCACCCGGACCCGGGCGGGCCTGGGCGAGCGGGAACTGGTGCTGCGCCCCATCAAGGTCAACCTCGGGCCCGGGTGGGATCCCCGCCTGGAGGCCTTCGCCCGTTCCGGGTCGGCCGGCCCCGGATCCGGTCCCGCGCCCCGGGTGCCGGTGGTGGCCATCTACCGCCCGGGGGCCATCGGCGACGTGATCATGAGCCTGAACCTGATCCCGGCCTTGCGGGAGAAGTACCCGGGGCACCTGATCCACTACTACTGCCACCGCTGGATCGGCGCCCAGCTGGAAGCCCTCATGCAGATGGCCGGAGTCACCGCCTGGAGGGACATGGACCAGTTCCAGGCCCTCCCGGATGCGGCGGCCGCGTTCATCCTCCAGGGGTATCCCCTCGGAGAGGGGTTCCCCCGCCGGCCCATGGACCGGCACCTGATCCAGTATTTCGCCCGGGAGCTTGGCCTGGCGTGCGACGGGCTGCCTTCCCTGCGCCTGAGCCTGCCATTCCTTCCGGGGCTGGAGGGCCCCTACGCCACCCTGCACCCCACCGCCCGGTGGTCGGTCTACAAGAACTGGCCCCTGGAGCGCTGGGAGGCGGTGCTGCGGGCCTGTCCGGACATTCCCGTCTACCAGCTGGGGGCCGCGGAGGACCTGCCCGTACGGGGCGCCCGGCAGGATCACCGGGGCGCCCCCCTGATGGTCGGCGCCGCACTCCTGGCCAATGCCCGGGTGCACCTGGGGGTGGATTCCTTCACCAACCACCTGAGCCACTACCACTGGAACGGACGCCAGGTCCCTTCCGTGATCCTCTGGGGCAGCAGCCAGCGCTCCGCCACCGGGTATCCCCACAACGTGAACCTGTGCCTGGACCTGCCCTGCCAGCCCTGCTTCCGGGAGGATGCCGCCATCTCCATGTTCCCCGACGGCCTGGGGCCCTGCGTCAACCCGCCCGGCCAGGACTACCTCGCACCCCTGCACGCCTGCATGCACGGCATCCCGGTGGAGCAGGTGGCGGCGGAACTGCGGCGGCTTTGGAGGAGCTAGATTCCGGCCAGGAAGGCCATGCAGGCCCGGCTGCGGTGGCTGAGGCGGGCTTTCACTTCCGCCGACAGTTCCCCGAACGTGCTCTCCAGGGCCTCGGGGATGAAGATGGGATCGAACCCGAACCCTTCGCTGCCCCTGGGTTCCGGGGCCAGCGAGCCGTCCACGCTGCCGGTGAACAGGCGCGGGGCGCCGGCCATGGGCGCCCAGGCCAGCACGCACACGAACCGGGCGGTGCGCCGCTCGCCCACCGGGATCATGGCCAACAGCCGGCGGTTCTTGGCGTCCTGGTCCAGCCCCCGGGCGAACCGGGCGCTGAGCACCCCGGGGCCGCCCCACAGGGCGTCCACGCACAGGCCCGAATCATCCGCCAGCACGCCGTCCACCGGAAAGGAGCCGTTGCGGATCCACCAGTCCCTGGCGAACGTCGCCTTCTGCAAGGCGTTGTCCTGGAAAAAAGCGCCCTCTTCCGGAATCTCCGGGGCCTCGGGCGGCCAGGGCCAGATCCGCAGATCCCCCAGGAGATGTTGGAACTCCCGGTGCTTCCCCGGGTTCCGGGTGGCCAGCAGGACGTCCATTCAGAAATGGGTGTAAGGATCCGGGTAGTACGGATCGGGGCTGTAGGGGTCCGAGGCCGGAAGCGGCGTTTCAGGCTGCCAGGGTTCGGGAACAGGATTGGAGTAGACCGGGTTCGCTACACCAGGCTGTTCGTTGTCGACCACCATCGCAAGCTCCGAAAGTCCGGTTCAGGATCATTGACCCAACGACGTTAGCACACACCGTCCGCTCGAACAGGGCCAATTCTGTCCTGGGTGGATTTTTTGATCATTCCAGCAATTGCCCGCAGGCCCCCTGGACATCCCGGCCCCGGCTCTTGCGCACGGTCACGAAGCAGCCCCGGGCCTTGAGGCGGTCCAGGAAGGCCTGCAGCCGGGTCTCCGGCGGCTCCCGGAAGGGTGCCGCCGGATGTTCGTTCATTCGGATGAGGTTGATGTTGTGCCCGCGGGCCAGGTCTCCGAGCCAGTCCGCGAGCCGGTCCGCGTCCGCGGGGGTGTCGTTCTCCCCGGCCATGAGGACGTATTCCACCAGGAGCTTCTCGCCGGGGTCCAGGGTCCACCGGTCCAGGGCCTGGCGCAGCCGGGCCAGGTTCCAGGCGCGGTTCACCGGCATGAGCCGGCTGCGGGCTTCGTCCGTCGTGGCATTGAGGCTCAGGGCCAGCCAGGGCCGGGGGCGCATGCCCGCCAGGCGCTCGATGGCCGGCGCCAGCCCGGAGGTGGAGACGGTGATGCGCCGGGTGGAGATGTTGAGCCCGGCCGGGTGGTTGAGGATGCGGATGGCCCGGTGGACATGGTCCAGGTTGTGCAGGGGTTCGCCCATGCCCATGAACACCAGGGTCGCCGAATGGGAGCGGTCCGGCCCCAGGGCCCGGATCAGGGCGATCACCTGGGCGACGATCTCGCCGGCGGAGAGGTTGCGCCGGATGCCCATGGCGCCGGTGGCGCAGAACGTGCAACCCATGGCGCACCCCACCTGGCTGCTGAGGCACAGGGTCACCCGGGGGCTGCGCACGGCCCGGGGCATGTGCACCGCCTCGATGCGCTCGCCGTCGTCCAGGCCCAGGACCACCTTGGTGGACCCGTCGCCGGAGGGATGGGCCTCCAGCATCCGGGGCAGGGCGGCGGCGCCGTTGCCCTGGAGCCAGGCCCGGGCCGCCTTGCCCAGGGCCGGCGCGGCGTCCTGCCAGGTCCAGGGGCGCTGGAGCCGGGAAAACAGCCATTCCGGACGGCCCGGCGCGCCCAGGCGCTCCAGGTCCTCCGGCAGCCAGCCGAAGGCGGACGGCAGCCCCGCCCCTTCCGGGGCGGCCCAGTCCCAGGGGTTCGCGGCGGGCTCCGACATGGACTCAGTATACGACGGGAGCGTTCCCGGGTACGTGCATGGCCACGAACCGGCCCGGATTGGCGATGCCCTGGGCGCGCATCCAGCGCTCGGCGCCTTCCAGCTGCTCGAGGCCGGTGGGCCCCTCCATCCGCCCCCGCCGGTGCCGGACCACCATGGCGTGGAGCATCATGTCGCAGGCCTGGAACGCCAGTTCGGACTGGTACAGCAGGGCTCCGGCCTGGTCCGGCCGGCCCTCCGCCAGCGCCAGCAGGGCCCGCAGGCGCAGGGCCAGGGCGGTCCCGTGGGGGGACCTTTCCCGCTCCAGGCGGAGGATGTCCCGGTCGGCGGCGCGCACCAGCGACCGCCGGCCGCGGGAGTCCGGAACGCCGCCCAGGACCAGGGCCAGGGTCGCCCGGGCCCGGAGTTCCAGGCAGGTGATGCGCACGCTCTGCACCTGCAGCATGCGGGAACGGCGCAGGCGCTGCCAATGGGCGGCCAGGAGGGTCCGGGCGCTTTCCGGCCGGCCCGCGTAGAGCAGCGCCTCCACCTGGGCCACCAGGGCATGGTAGTGCTGGGTGTGGAAGCCGGAGGTGGACCATTCGCCGATGGCCTGCTGCGCCTCCCGCAGGGCCCGCTCCGGGTCGTCGTGGGCCAGGTGCACCTGGGGCGAGACGCCGGTGCGGAGGTTGGTGAGGGCCAGGAGGTCACCCTTGTCCTGGGCCGCCTGGAGCTGGGCGGACAGGCGGATCTCCAGGTCCCGCAGGCTGCCCAGTTTCTGGCGCGCCAGCAGGGCATGGAACTGGGCCAGGTGCAGTTCGAAATCCAGCCCGGCGCAGTGGTCCTTGAGCAGGGTCTCGGCCTCCTCCAGCAGCTCCACCGCCGGCTTCCACCGCCCCTGCATGAGCGCCGCGGTCCCTGCGGCCACCAGGGCCCGGCCCCGGGGATTGGGGTGGCCCACCCGCTGGGCCAGGTCCAGGGCCAGGTCCTGGCAGCGCTGGGCGGCCCGGGCCCCGCGGTTGCCCCGGTTGGCCTGGTGGATGGTCTCCTGGGCCAGGGCCCGCACGATGCGGAACGGCTCCCCCGCCCGCAGGGCCAGGAGCAGGTGCCGGGCCTGGAAGGCGCCGCCCCGGGCCGGGTCCACCGGGCTGAGACCCATGGCCGCGGCCCAGCAGACGTCGATCCGGTCCAGGTCCGCCTGGGGGATCTGGTTTTCGGTGCGCGGCTGGAAACCGTGGCCCCGGAGGCGCAGGCGCAGCCGGGTGCCCAGCCGCATCAGCCGGGCCCGCCAGGACGGCAGGGCCAGCTTCATGCCCATGGGCTCGAGCACTGCCGCCAGGGCCTCCTTCCCGTGGTCGAAGTGGCCGCTGCGGAAGTATTCCTCCGAGGCCCGCCGCTGCAGGCGCAGGGAGTCGGAAGGCTGGGACAGGGGCAGGGCCTTGAGGTACACCTGGGCGGCCTGGTGGCCCAGCCCGGCGCCCGCCAGGGCGTCGCCCCATTCCAGGAGAACTTCCAGGTACTCCCGCCCTTTGAGTTCCTTGAGGCGCAGGACCTCCCCGAAGAGCTCCGCGGCCCGGCCGAAAGCCAGGGCCGCCACCGCCTGGCGCGCCGCCTGGAGGGCGCACTGCCCGGCCCGTTCCCGCAGGCCGGCGGCCGCGTAGTGCAGGCTGAGGGTCCGGACATCGGGCCTGGGCAACTGTTCCATGGCTTCGGCCAAGGCCAGGTGGATGGCCCGCGCCCGGGATTCGGTGATGCCGCCCAGCAGGGCCTGGCGGATGCGGTCGTGGTGGGGCTCCAGCAGCAATCGCGGGGCGCCCTGGGAACGGATCAGGTGGGCGGCCCGCAGGGGGGTCAGCACCTCCGCCTCCCTCGAGGCCACTCCGGAAGCCCGCCGCAGCACCTCCCACTCCACCGGGTGCCCGGCCAGGGCCAGGGTTTCCAGGGCGGCCCGGGAAGCCTCGGGCAGGGCGGCGACCCGGTGCTGGAGGTAGGCGTCCAGGGTCCGTTCCCCGGGCCCCTGCAGCCCTCCGATTCCGGACCGGAGGCTGCGGCTCAGCTCCCCGATCAGGAACGGGCTGCCCCCGGCTTCCTGGGCCACCCAGGCGGCCTCGGCGCCGCCCCCTCCGGGCCGTCCGCTGCCCAGGAGGGCCCGGGCCAGGGCTTCGGACTCGGCCCGGGGGATGCGCTCCACGGGAATCTCCGTCACCTCCGTGCCTTCTTCGGCCAGGCGGCGCTGGAAGGTCCGGAACGGCAGGGCGGCCTCGCCCTCGCCGGTGCGGTACGAGAGCACCACCAGCATGGCCGGCGGGTCGGGGACCCGCAGCAGGTTGGAAAGGAGGGCGGCGCTGTCCGGATCTCCCCACTGCAGGTCCTCCAGGATCAGCGCCAGGGGGTGCCGGGTGCCCATGCGCATGAGCAGTTCCCGCAGGGCGGCGAAGGCCCGGCGGCGCAGTTCCTGGGGATCCGGGGGAGGCGCCGCCAGGCCCGCCTGGGGGGCCCGGGCCGCCGCCGGCTTCAGCACCGGGAACAAGCGGGCCAGGCAAAGGATGTCCCGGGGCATGAGAATGGCGGCCTTGGGCTCCGGCAGCCGGTCCAGGTGTTCCGCCAGGTTCTCCATCAGGTTGTCCAGGGCCTGGTACGGTGCTGAGCCCTCCTCTCCGCACCGGCCGGCCAGGACCACCGTGCCCGGCTCTTCCCGTCCCAGCCGGCGGACGAAGCGCCGCAGCAGGTAGCTCTTGCCCATGCCTGCAGGCCCGTGGACGAACACCACCGCGGTGCGGCCCTTCAGGGCGGTCTCGAAGGCGCGGCCCAGGGCCCCCAGCTCGGCCTTGCGGCCGATGAGCAGGGAACTGGTGCGCAGCCTGCGGGGCGGCGGCAGCCGGGGCGGGGCCGGCACCACCGCCGCGCCCAGCCGCTCGAGGATCCGGGCGCCGGCGGGACGGGCCGACCGCTGCCGGTCCAGGAGCTCCATGCACAGGGAGCTCAGGTCCGTGGGGGCCTGGGGCGCCAGCAGGTCCGGAGGCGCCGGGCTCATGCGCATCTTGTCGATGAGCGCGGCGAGGGTGTCGTCGGGGAAGGGCAGGGTCCCGGTCAACACCTGGTAGAGGATCGCCCCGAAGCTGTACCAGTCCGCCGCCTCGGTGGGGGCATGGCCGCCGATGCGCTCCGGGGCCAGGTAGGCATGGCTCTCGGGGGCCCGGCCATCCTGGGTCCGGCCATCGCCCGCGCCGCCCGGGCGGAATCCAGGGGGACGCAGGCCGGGCGGGTCGGTGAAGCCGTAGTCCAGCAGCACCACCCGCCCGGACGGGTCCACCCGCGCATGGCTGGGCTTCAGGTCCCGGTGCAGCGTCCCGGCCTGGTGCAGGGCCCACAGGCCCTGGGCCAGCTGGCGTGCCAGCGCCCTCACCCGCTGGAAGTCCTGGCAGGGCTGCCAGCTTGGCGCGAGCTCCTCCAGGATGGTGGCTCCCTCCACCAGCTCCATGGTGTAGAACCAACCGGACTCGTGGGTCATCACCTCGTACAGGCCAGCCAGGTTGGGGTGGGAGAGCTCCGCCAGGGTCCGGAACTCCTCCCGGAACCGGGCCAGGTCCCGGTTCTCCGCATCATGGGGCACCTTCAAGGCCACCGGGATCTGGCGCTCGTGGTCGAAGGCCTCGAAGACCACACCGCTGCTTCCCGACCCAAGGCGGCGTCGGATGGCGAACCGGTCGGTGCCCGTGAAGGGGTTCACATGCGTCGCTCAGGCTATGGCAATGCCGTCCTTGGCGCTGATTTCGAAGGCATTGAAGCTCGACCGCACCAGGGGGCCCGCGTACACGGTGCGGAAGCCCAGCGCCTTGGCTTTCCGCCCCAGCTCGGCGAACTCGTCCGGGTGCACGTAGCGCCGCACCGGCACCTGGTGCCGGGTGGGGCGCAGGTACTGGCCAAGCGTGAGGATGTCCACGCCGGCCTGGACCAGCGCCTCCAGGACGTCCATCAGCTCGGCTTCGGTCTCCCCCAGGCCCAGCATGAGCCCGGACTTGGTGCGGAACGCGTCCCCGAACAGGGAGGCGCCCACCCGCTTGGCCTCGGCCAGCACCGCCAGGGTGCGTGGGAACCGGGCCGCGGGGCGCACCGCGGGGTACAGGCTGGGCACGGTCTCGGTGTTGTGGTTGAACACCGCCGGGCCCGCCGCCACCACCTGGGCCACCGCTTCCAGGTCGCCCATGAAATCCGGGGTCAGCACCTCCACCCCCACCCCCGGGTTCATCCGGCGGATGGCCCGGATGGTCCTGGCGAAGTGCCCGGCGCCGCCGTCAGGCAGGTCGTCCCGGTTCACCGAGGTGAGCACGGCGAAGCGCAGTTGCAGGGCCGCCACCCGCCGGGCGGTCTCCTCGGGCTCCAGGGGGTTCAGGGGCAGCGGGCGGCCGCTCCGGATGGAGCAGAAGCCGCAGGCCCGGGTGCAGGTGTCGCCCATGAGCAGGAAGGTGGCGGTGCCGTGGTTGAAGCAGTGGGCCCGGTTGGGGCACCGGGCCTCCTCGCAGACCGTATGCAGGTCCGACCGGCGCAGTCCCGCCTTCATCCCGTGCAGGTCCCCCAGGCGCACCCGTTCCCGGGTGATCCACTCCGGCAGGCGCGGATGACCCTCCAGCACCTCCCGGCCCGCGCGTCTGGCGAATCGTGGCATCACCCCTCTCCCGGCATGCCCCAAGAATACCCTGAACTCAGGCGCGCCCCACCACCCCCGCCACCGGACTGGAGGCGCTGGCGTACAGCCTCCGGGGCATGCGCCCGGCCTCGAAGGCCAGGCGCCCGGCCTGGACCGCCAGGTTCATGGCCCGGGCCATCCTGGCCGGGTCCTGGGCTTCGGCCACGGCCGTGTTGAGCAGCACCGCGTCGGCGCCCAGTTCCATGGCCACGGCCGCGTCCGAGGCGGTGCCCACCCCCGCGTCCACGATCAGGGGCAGGCCGTGGGCTGACACCACGTCCCGGAGGATCTGGAGCACATAGGGGTTCTGCACCCCCAGGCCGGAACCGATGGCGCTGGCCAGGGGCATGACGGCGGCGCACCCGGCCTGGCACAGCTTCCTGGCCAGGATCGGGTCGGCGTTGACGTACGGCAGCACCACGAAGCCTTCCCGGACCAGCACTTCGGCCGCCCGCAAGGTCTCCTCCCCGTCGGGGTACAGGCTCACCGGGTCGCCGATCACTTCCAGCTTCACCCATTCGGTGCCCAGGGCCTCCCGGGCCAGGCGGGCCACCCGCAGGGCCTCCTCCCCGGTGCCGCATCCGGCCGTGTTGGGCAGCAGGGCCATGCCCCGCGGGATCCAGTGGAGGATGTTGCCGTCGCCCTTGGCGCCCAGGTCGAAGCGCCGCACCGCCAGGGTGACCATGTCCACCCTGGCCGCTTCGTAGCATGCCTTCATGGTGGCGAAATCCTTGTACTTGCCCGTTCCGAGGATGAGCCGGTTGCGGAAGGTCCTGCCTGCGATGGTGAGCATGGTGCGGTCTCCGAAAAATCCGTGGCCCAGTCTACGGCACCGGAGGCATCCTTAGGTCCTGGGAGCCTGTCCAGGCATCTTCCGGCCCCCGGAGGCGAGGACCTATGCGCAGCCATCGAGAAACCCTGGTCATGCACCTGCCCGGGCGGACGGGATTCGTGAACATCACCCCGGAGGTGGAAGAGGTGGTGGAAGCCAGCGGCATCCAGGACGGCCTGTGCCTGGTGAACGCCATGCACATCACCGCCTCGGTCTTCATCAACGACGACGAGCCGGGGCTGCACCAGGACTATGCCCGGTGGCTGGAGCGGCTGGCCCCTTTCAACGCGGGCAGCGACCCTGCCAAGGGCGGATACCTGCACAACCGGACCGGCGAGGACAATGGCGACGCCCACCACAAGCGCCAGGTCATGGGGCGCGAAGTGACGGTGGCCATCACCGGGGGGAAACTGGATTTCGGCCCCTGGGAGCAGATCTTCTACGGGGAGTTCGACGGGCGCCGGGACAAGCGGGTCCTGATCAAGATCATCGGTGAATAGGCCGATCCCGGCCTGGAGAGTGGGCCCCCGGAACCCATACTTGCCCTGGGCAGACACCGTTTCCCGTATCTATGGCAGTTTCTCACCCGGCCCTGAAGCGGAATGCGCCCGCCCAAGGAGGTGGAAGATGTCAGTGGTGACGATTTCCAGGGAGTTCGGAAGCCTGGGCAGCCTGGTGGCCGAAGACGCCGCCCGTACGCTCGGGTACCACCTTGCGGACAAGACCACCATCGAAACCGTCCTCAAGGATTACGGACTGGTCCAGTTCACCAGGGAATACGATTCCATCCCCGGGTTCTGGGAACGTTTCGACGCCCAGAAGCGGGAGGAGCGGCAGCATCACATCAACATGCTCAACAAGTGCATCTCCGCCTTGGCCCGCTGCGGCAACGTGGTGATCGTGGGGCGGGGCGGGTTCGCGGTCCTGGCAGGCCTGAGCGACGTCCTGCACGTGCGGATCCAGGCGCCCATCCCGGTGCGGATCCGGCGCCTTCTGGAGGTGCCCGGCATCGGCGACCCCGGCCTGGCCGAGCAGGCGGTGACGAAGAACGACAACCTGCAGCAAAAATTCATCAAAATGGTCTACGGCCAGGACTGGGACACGGCCAAGGCCTTCGACCTGGTCATCGACACCGGCAAGATTCCCCCGGGCCTGGCCGCGGAAATGGTCGTCCAGGCCACCCGGGAATTGAAGGTGAGGGGAACGGGCGGTGAGCGCATCCTCGCCGATCTGCCCCTGGACCCGGACCTGTCCGAAGCGGTGGAGAGGGTCATGAACGCCGGGGCAATCCCGGCTGGACGTTGAGACTTTTTCTCGATATCCTGGGGGCTATTGGAGGGTGGCGCGAGCCGGTCTGCGCCATCGCTCGCTGAGAGTTCTCAGTTCCTGCATCCCATATGCCCCGACCGGGGCCCGCGACGGCTGGAAGGCCCTGCGGGCGGGCCTCTTAACGGAGCAATCATGTCTTTTTCGTCCCTGGGCCTCCTGCCTGAGCTGCTGCATGCCGTACGCGACCGCGGCTACGAGACCCCCACCCCCGTCCAGACCCGGGCGATCCCCCAGATCCTGGAACGGCGCGACCTGCTGGCCGGGGCCCAGACCGGCACCGGCAAGACCGCCGGGTTCGTGCTGCCCATCCTGCAGCTGCTGGCCCCCCAGGCCAGCACCAGCGCCTCCCCGGCGCGCCACCCCCTGCGCTGCCTGATCCTCACCCCCACCCGGGAGCTGGCCATGCAGGTGGAGGAGAGCGTGCGCCTCTACGGCAAGCACCTGCCCCTGCGTTCCACCACGGTGTTCGGCGGCGTCAACATCAATCCCCAGATCAAGGCCTTGCGGGCCGGAGTGGAGATCCTGGTGGCCACTCCCGGACGGTTCCTCGACCTGCACCAGCAGGGCCACCTGAACCTGGGCCAGGTCGAGTTCCTGGTCCTGGACGAGGCGGACCGGATGCTGGACATGGGCTTCATCCGGGACATCCGCAGGATCCTGGCCCTGCTTCCGGTCCGCCGCCAGAACATGCTGTTTTCCGCCACCTTCAGCGACGAGATCCGCCAGCTGGCCGGCGGCCTGCTCCACGATCCGGTCTCGGTGGACGTGGCGCCGCGCAACTCGGCCACCGAACTGGTGCAGCACCGGGTCCACCCGGTGGACCGGGAGCGCAAGCGGGCCCTGCTCTCCCACCTGATCCGCACCCAGCACCTGGAGCAGGTGCTGGTGTTCACCCGCACCAAGCACGGCGCCAACCGGCTGTCCCAGCAGCTGGAGCTCGACGGCATCAGCGCCTCGGCCATCCACGGCAACAAGAGCCAGCCCCAGCGCATCAAGGCCCTGGCGGACTTCAAGGAAGGGCGGGTCCAGGTGCTGGTGGCCACCGACATCGCCTCCCGGGGCCTGGACATCAGCCAGCTCCCCCACGTGGTCAACTACGAGCTGCCCCAGGTGGCCGAGGATTACGTGCACCGCATCGGCCGCACCGGGCGGGCCGGGACCGAAGGCGTGGCCCTGAGCCTGGTGTGCGTGGACGAGGCCGGACTGCTGCGGGACATCGAGCGCCTGCTGAAGCGCACCCTGCCCACCCAGGTGATCCCGGGCTTCGCCCCCGACCCCACCCTCAAACCCGAACCCCTCACCCCAACCCGCCGGCGCAGTCCCGGGAGACGGATGGCCAGCTAGCCGGCGTGGCCACACTCCTAGCACATGCGCACGTCCAGGATTTCGGTCACCTGGGGGTTGAGGGCTGCCACCAGGGTGTCCTGGGGCACGTCCTGGACCTTGAGGGTCACCTCCCAGCGGGCGCCCTTCGCGTCGCTCACTTCGTGGAAGCCCAGGCCGACGATGTCTCCGCCCACCTGGGCCACCGCCGCGGTGATCCGGGCGACGGTGCCCCGCTTGTCCTCGGTGGTGGCCCAGATGCGCACGCCCTTGCGGCGCCCGCCCAGAAGCTCCATGAAGGCGCGGAAGATGTCGCCCTGGTTGACCAGGCCCACCAGGGCCTTGCCGCGCATCACCGGCAGGGCGCCGATGTTCCGGTCGGCCATGATCCGGGCCGCCTCCTCCACCGGGGTCTCCTCGATGACCGTGGCCACGTCCTTCACCATCAACATGTCCACCGTGATCTTGGCGAGCAGGGTGGGGATCTCCCAGAAGGACAGCAGGGTGGCCGAGGAGGGCGTGGCGTTGTGCAGGTCCGTCTCGGAAATGATCCCCACCAGCGCGCCGTGGGCGTCCACCACCGGCATGCGGGTCACGTGCTTCTCCTTCATGAGCTTGAGTGCCTCCGGCAGGGTGGTGTGGGGAGTCACGACCGCGGGTTTGGGGATCATCAGCTCACGGATCAGCATCGGGGCCTCCTGAAGGATGGGGTGGGGGCCACTATAACAAGATGTTGAAAAAATCTAGATAGATTTTTTCCATGAATGATGTCGTAACCATGCGGGTCTTGGGCCACTTCCAGAAAAGCAGCCTAGCTGGCGAACGCCCCCTCGCTTCCGCCGGGCCCTTGGCCTATGATCCGGAATCGCGAGAAGGAGTTGCCTTCCTGAGGTGCCACCATGCCCGCTGACGTGAACACCCGCATCGTCCTGGCCCGTCGCCCGGACGGCTTTCCGTCCCTGGAGGATTTCCGCCTGGAAGCGGTCCCCGTCACGGATCCAGGGGCAGGGGAGGTGCAGCTGGAAACCCTGTACTTGTCCCTGGACCCGTACATGCGCGGGCGCATGAGCCCGGAGCCCTCGGTACGCGCCGCCCGTGGCCCTGGGGGAAGTGATGGTGGGCGGGACCGTGAGCCGGGTGGCGGCCTCCAGGCACCCGGGGCTGGACCCGGGGGACCTGGTGCTGGGGTCCACCGGGTGGCAGAGCCGCCCCACCGTCCCGGGCGCCGGCCTGAAACGGCTGGATCCGGGCCTGCCGCACCCGTCCCTGGCCCTGGGGGTGCTGGGCATGCCCGGATGCACCGCCTACGCGGGCTTGATGGGCATCGGCCAGCCCAAGGCGGGGGAGACGGTGGTGGTGGCCGCCGCCACCGGCGCGGTGGGTTCGGTGGTGGGCCAGATCGCCCGCATCAAGGGGTGCCGGGCGGTGGGCATCGCCGGGGGGCCGGAGAAATGCCGCTTCGCGGTGCAGGAACTGGGCTTCGACGCCTGCGTGGACCACCGGGACCCGGACCTGGCCGCCAGCCTCGCCGCCGCCTGCCCCAGGGGCATCGACGTGTACTACGAGAACGTGGGCGGCAAGGTCTTCCAGGCCGTGCTGCCCCTGCTCAACACCCTGGCGCGGGTGCCGGTGTGCGGCCTGATCGCCCAGTACAACGCCACCACGCTGCCCAAGGGACCGGACCGCACCCCCCTGCTTCTGCGTACGCTGCTGGTGAAGCGGGTGCGCATGCAGGGGTTCATCATCGGGCTGGACTTCCCGGACTGGGCCGGGGAGTTCCAGAAGACCATGCGGGAATGGGTGCAGACCGGCCGGGTCAAGGCCCGGGAAGACCTGGTGGACGGCCTGGAGAACGCGCCGGCGGCGTTCCTGGGGCTGTTGCAGGGGCGCAACTTCGGCAAGCTGGTGGTGCGAGTATAGATCGTCCGTTCCCTGGGCTTGCCGCTATCATCCTGGGTGACTTCACGGATGGGAGGGCCGGCCTTGCAGGGATGGCGAGGGCTGTTCGGTTCGGCGGCGCTGGCGCTGGCGCTGGCGGCCCAGGCGCCGCCACCTCGGCTGGAGCAGGGGAGCGATGCCCCCGTCACCGCATCCGTTCCGGACGATCCTGAGCTGGCACGGGTGATCGCGCCCCTGGCGGCGGAGATCCAGGCCTCGTACGGCCGGGTGATCGCCCAGGCCCCGGACGGGATGGCCCGGTTTCACGGCCCAGGGGAGTTCCCCCTGGGCTTCCTGCTGGCCGATGTGATGCGGGCGGGGGCCGCGGCGGCGGTGGGGGGCGAGGTGCGGCTGGGCTTGACCAACTCCGGCGGGATCCGGCGGAACCTGCCGGCCGGCCCGGTGCACGTCGGCGACCTGTACGAAGTGGTGCCGTTCGACGATGAACTGGTGGTGGCCGAGTACACCGGGGCCCAGGTGCTCGCCATCGTGCGCGAAGCCATCCGGCGCAAGGGCGGGGAGCCGGTGTCCGGCGTGCGGGTCGCGGCCGCGGGTCCGCTGAATCGGCCCCAGGTCACCGTCTCCTGGTCGGACGGGACGGCGATCGATCCCGCCGCCAGCTACCGGGTCGCCACCACCGACTACCTCCTGGCCAACGGGGACGCCACCCCGACCCTGAAGCGCGGCCGCAACGTGGTGCTCACCAGCCTGCCGGTGCGCCAGCTGCTGATCGACTGGTGCGCAACCCGGGGCCGGGAAGGGCATCTCATCGAGGCTCCCGAAGGCGGGCGCTACCAGTTCTCGCCGGAGCTGGCCGCGGCCATCCGGGCCCGGATGCACCGGTACCTAGGAGCCTGACCATGTATTATTCGGCCCCGCGTCGACGTCCAGACCCGTGCATATCGTGCGCAAGGCCCGCAGGAGGTAGTGGTGCTACCTTCAAGGGCCTTGCACACGAGAGGCGCGGGTCTGGGCGCCGACCCTCCGGGCTGGTGGCAGCGGGCCCAGCCATGCTGCGTCACGCTCCTCGGAGGTATAACCTATACCCCCTTCGTCGCCTTCCTTGCCTGGCTAGGCCCGGTGCCACCAGCGCGGGGCCGAATAATACATGGTCAGGCTCCTAGCCATGGAACGGCGCGCCTTCCTCCAGGGCCTGGGCACCGCGCTGGCGGCGTCGTGGTTCCCGCTGCGGGCGCAATCCGCGGAACCGGGCCGGATCACCCTGCTCCACACCAATGACACCCATTCCCGGATCGAGCCGTTCGGGCCGGGCAGCGGCAACCTGGCCGGCCGGGGCGGCATCGCCCGCCGGGCCACCCTGGTGAAGCGGATCCGCCAGGCCATCCCCAACGTCCTGCTGCTGGATGCCGGGGACGTGTTCCAGGGCACCCCGTACTTCAACCAGTTCAAGGGGTTCGTGGATTTCAAGCTGATGTCCCTGTGCGGCTACGATGCCGGCACCCTGGGCAACCACGATTTCGACCTGGGCGTAGACGGGTTGGTGGCGGCCATGGGCGAAGGCCGGTTCCCGATCCTGAACTGCAACCTCGACACCCGCCGCGCCCCGCTTCTGGGCACCCGGCTGCGCCCGTGGCTGGTCAAGGGGTTCCCCGGGGTCAAGGTCGGCCTGACGGGGGTCTGCGTGGATTTCCGGGGGCTGGTGGCCCGGGAGAATCACGCCGGGGTGGACTGGCGCGATCCGGTCGCCGAGCTGCGGCCGGTCGTCCGGCACCTGCGCGAAGCGGAACGGGTGGACCTGGTGGTGCTGCTCTCGCACCTGGGCTACGACCGCCAGGGCGAGGCCATCGACGACCTGAACCTGGCCAGGCTGGTGCCCGGGATCGACGTCATCATCGGCGGCCACACCCACACCTTCATGGATGCGCCCCGGAAGGTGCCCAACGCCGATGGGGAAACCGAGATCTTCCAGGTGGGGTTCGCCGGGGTGAACCTGGGCCGGATGGACTTGACCGTGCGCCAGGGCCTGAAGGTGGCCGCCTCGGGCATGGCGATGCCGGTCCTGGCCTGATCCGGGCCCATCGGTCCGGTGAAGGGTCTCAGTGGCCCTTTTCGCTTTGAAGCACCCTCCCATGCATCTCAGTCGTGAGGGTTTCGATGCGTTGGCTGAGGTCCCGGACGATTTCGGTCAATTTCGTATTCTGCTGGAGCAACTCCATCATGTCGGCCGTTTGCCGCGCAGCTAGGTTTTGGCGCTCGGTGGCGGCCAGTGCCAGAGCTTCGCGGTGCTGTGCATCGGCATCCGCGTGGACCTTGTCCCGGTCCGCCTGACGGGTCTGAGCCAACAGGATGAGGGGGGCTGCATAGGCGGCCTGGAGGCTGAAGGCCAGGTTCAGAAGGATGAATGGGTAAACATCGAATTTGGTGAGGCCGAACACGTTCAGCCCAATCCAGATCGCGACCACAACGGTCTGGGCAACGAGGAAGACTGGCGTGCCGAAGAATCGGGCGAAACGTTCCGCCTTCAGTGCAAACCAGTCGTCCCCAAACACCGAGGTGAGGTGAAGGTGTGGCGCGTGAAAACGAAAATAGTGATTGCTGGGCTTATCGGCCGAGGGCGTAACTTGGGTCGGGGTTGGGAGGTTTGTCATGATCTTCTCCATGCCAAGGTTTAACACTGCAACTTTAACGCATAGGCCACGGTTCCAAACGACGTTTGCAGCGGATGGGTCGACGGACACTACCTTCGGCAGCGGGGGGTGCACCATCACGCCCATTGGAACCTTGGGGGATGAGGTTTGGAATCCAGTCCTGCAGGCCAACGGGGACCTGGTGGCCTGCGGAGGTGCCATGGAGGGAGGTGGTCGAAACCTCGGCCCGGGTCGCTGGAGTCACTTTCAGCGTCATGGCGCGAAAAGCTCACCCGCTTAAGGCACAAGAAAAAAGCCATGAAACTGTTAGGTTTCAAGGCTCTTCTTCTGGTGCCCAGAGACGGATTTGAACCGCCGACACATGGATTTTCAGTCCATTGCTCTACCAACTGAGCTATCCGGGCCAAGGGTTCCATCCTACCAGGGCGATGCGCATTTTCAAGTGCGCAGGCGGGCCGGGTCGGGCATTCTATTAGATCCGGAGTCATCGGCATGGTTTCCCATAGCAAAGACAAGATCATCCAGGTGCAAAAACCCGCCCAGAGCCTCCAGGCTTTCCAGAAGCAGGTGGTGTCGGGGCAGGACGCGCGTGTGGGATACCTGAAGCCGCTGCTCATCGGCGCCGGGATCGCGGTGGTGGTCGTGGGCGGTTTCTTCGCCATCCAGGCGGTGCGGGCCGGCACCCGGGAGAAGCACCAGGAGGCGGTGGCGGACCTGCTGGGGGAACTGGGCGTCACGCCGGGCGCCACCAACGCCCCGCCGCCCGCGGACCTGGAGCAGCGCATGCGGGACCGGTTGCCGCGCCTGGAAAGCCTGGCGCGCAACGCGCCCGCCGGGGAACGGTCGTGCACCGAAGGGCTGCTGGCCACCTGGCGCACGGAACTGGGGGTGCCCGGGGGCACGACGCCCGCCGCCCCCACCGAGGCCTGGGGCAAGCTGCGCCTGGCCCAGAAGCAGGTGGCCCTGGGGCAGGGGCCGGAAGCCGCCGCCACCCTGGCTCCCCTGCGGGGCACGGCCGGCCCCGACCAGGACTGGGCCGCCGCCTACTGGTCCACCCTGCTGGACGCGGACCGGCTGCAGGGCAACCGGGACCAGGCCTGGAAGGACCTGGCGGAATACAAGGCCAGGTTCAAGGGCCAGGCGGACCCCAGCCTGGACCGGATGCTGGCCGGAGCCTGATGGGCCCTGCCCGCCCGGACGAGGACGCGCCATGCGCATGTACGACCTCATCTACACCAAGAAGACCGGGCGGGCGCCTGAGCCCTGAGGAGATCGCCTTCTGGGTGGAGGGAGTGACCGGGGGCACCGTGCCGGACGAACAGAGCGCGGCGCTGCTCATGGCCATCTGCTGGCGGGGCATGGACACCCGCGGAGACCCTGGCCCTCACCCTGGCCATGCGGGACTCGGGCGCGCGCATGGACCTTTCCGGGGTGCCCGGAGTGAAGGTGGACAAGCACTCCACCGGCGGCGTGGGGGACAAGACCACCCTGATCCTGGGGCCCATCGTGGCCGCCTGCGGGGTGCCCTGCGCCATGCTCAGCGGGCGGGGCCTGGGGCACACCGGAGGCACCGTGGACAAGTACGCGGCCATCCCGGGGCTGCGGGTGGACCTGGACCCGGATGCGTTCCGGGCCAGCCTGCGCGCCACCGGGTTCAGCCAACAGCGCCCAGACCGCGGACATCTGCCCGGCGGACCGCAAGCTCTACGCCCTGCGGGACGTGACTGCCACCGTGGAGTCCATCCCCCTCATCACCGCCAGCATCATGGCCAAGAAGCTGGCCGGGCGGCGCCGACGCCCTGGTGCTGGACGTGAAATGCGGCGACGGCGCCTTCATGAAGACCCTGGAGGACGCCCGGGCCCTGGCCCGGGCCATGGAGGCCGTTGGACGGGCCAACGGCCTGCGGGTCAAGGCCCTCATCACCCGCATGGAGGAGCCCCTGGGCTGGGCCATCGGCAATGCCCTGGAGGTCATGGAGGCGGTGGAGATCCTGAAGGGACGGCACGGGGATACGCGCCCTGGCCCGGATGAGCTTCCGCCTGGCGGCGGAGATGCTGGTCCTGGGCGGCGCCGCGGCCACGCTTCCGGCGGCCGAGGCCCGGGTGGCGGCGGCGGTGGCCGGGGGTGACGCCATGCGCACCTTCCGCGCCTGGGTGGCGGCCAACGGGGGCAACCCGGAGGCCCTGGACGATTTCAGCCTGCTGCCGGGCAGCCGGCGCACCGTGGCCGTTCTGGCCCCGCAGGGCGGCTATGTGCAAGGCATCCGGGGACGCGACCTGGGGGTGCTGGCCATGGAGCTGGGGGCGGGACGGCTCAGCCAGGACGACGTGCTGGACCCGGGCGTGGGCATCCGGGTGGAGGTGCGGGTGGGGCAGAAGGTGGAAGCGGGCCAGAAGCTGCTCACCCTGTACTGCAACGACCGCGAGCCCAGGCCCCTGCCGGCGGGCTGGATCACCCTGGGCCCGGAGCCCCGGGAAAGCCCGCCCTGGCTGCTGGAGAGCCTCGACTGACGCTGTAGGATTGAAGCCGAGGTGCTGCATGGCCCAGGATTTCCAGACCTTCCTCAAGAAATTGGAAGCGGGCGGCGACCTGAAGCGGGTGGCTGTGGAAGTGGATCCGTTCCTGGAGGCCGGGGCCATCGCGGACCGAATGGCCAAGCAGCCGGGAGGAGGCCAGGCCCTGCGCTTCGACCGGATCAAGGGTGCCACCATGCCGGTGGTGATGAACGTGTTCGGCAGCGCCCGGCGCATGGCCATGGCCCTGGGAGTGGACCAGGATCCAGCCGGCCTGGACGCGGTGGCGGCCCGCATCGAGAACCTGATCCAGGAAGTCATGCCCAAACCGGGCGCCGGGCTGCTGGAGAAGCTCAGCAAGCTGCCGCTCCTGGTGGAGGTGGCGGGGTGGATGCCCAGGACCGTGCGCCGGGGCCTGTGCCAGGACGTGGTCTGGCGCGGCGCCGAGGCGCGCCTCTCCCGCCTGCCGGTGCTCACCACCTGGCCCGAGGACGGCGGGCCCTTCATCACCCTGGGCCTGAGCCACGTGCGCTTCCGCAGCGGGCAGCGGAACATGGGCCTGTACCGCCTGCAGGTCTACGACGACCACACCCTGGGCTTCCATACCCAGCTGCACCACGACGGCGCCCGGGCCCGCCACGGCTATGCCCCCGGGGAGCGCATGCCGGTGGCGGTGAGCTTCGGCGGCGACCCGGCCCTCACCTACGCCGCCACCGCGCCCCTGCCGCCTTTCATCCCGGAGATCCTGTTCACCGGCTTCCTGCGCGGGGAAGGGGTGGAGATGGTGCGCTGCGTCAGCAACGACCTGGAGGTTCCGGCGGACTCGGAGCTGGTCATCGAAGGCTGGGTGGACCCGGGCGAGCTGCGCCGGGAGGGGCCGTTCGGGGACCACACCGGCTACTACTCCCTGGCGGACGACTACCCGGTGCTGCACGTGGAGGCCATCACCCACCGCAGGGATCCGGTCTACCCCGCCACCATCGTCGGCCGGCCGCCCCAGGAGGACGCCTACCTGGGCCTGGCCACCGAGCGCATCTTCCTGCCCCTGCTGCGCATGGTCCTGCCGGAGGTGGTGGACATGCACCTGCCCCCGGCGGGCGGCTTCCACAACCTGGTGATCCTGGCCATCCGCAAGGCCTTCCCTGGCCATGCCCAGAAGGTCATGAACGCCATCTGGGGCACCGGCCAGATGATGTTCAGCAAGGCCATCGTGGTGGTGGACCAGGACATCGACCCCCACGACCTGCAGGAGGTGCTGTTCCGGGTCACCAGCAACGTGGACCCGCGCCGGGACCTGCTGTTCACCGACGGGCCCCTGGACGTGCTGGACCACAGCAGCGACCGGTTCGCCTTCGGCAGCAAGGTGGGCATCGACGCCACCCGCAAGAGCCGCACGCTGGACGCCTTCCCCCGGGAGTGGCCCCGGGACCTGGTGTTCCCGGACCCGATCCTGGAACGGATCAGCAGCCGCTGGAAGGAATACGGTTTATAGGGGCTGTTCCACGTGGAACAGCCGGCTCACTGGACGTCCGTCACCTTGCCGTCCTGGTAGGTGACTTTGAGGCTGGGGTAGACCTCGATCTGCCTGGCCCCCATATCGGCCGCCTGCTTGGGTGCGCCCAGGATCCGGTGCACCTCGTCCGGCGTCATGCCCAAAGTAACGGTCTGGGGAGAGGTGGCCGGCGGACCCTGGGTGCCGCCCTGGGCCAGCGTCCCCTGTCCGGACTGGCTGGCCTGTTCGGCCGTCTGGTTCAACTCCGCGGCGGCGTTGGGGTCCGGCTGCACCCCGCCCAGGTAGGGCGCATTGCTCATGCCCAGGTTCTGGGGCGGAACCGCAGGCAGGCCGTCCTGCCCCTGCTGGGTCTGGAGGGTCTGCATGCCCTGGTCCAGGATGGCCATCATGTGGTTCTGCATTTCCTGCAGGTCCTGGAGGCTCACCGACACCATGCTCCCCGTGGGCACGCCCGGGGTGCGGCTGGCCAGCACCGACACGTTCGCGTAGGTGGCATTGGGGGCCGGGGCGCCCCTGAGCTGGAGCACGTCCCCTTCGGTGAGGTAGTATTCCAGCCCGTTCAGGTAGGCCGGCACTCCGGCATACACCATGAAGACCCGGGAGACATTGTCGCTGAACAGGGGCGGCGCCCCGGTCGGGGCCGGGAGGTAGCCCTGGCTCGCCCCCTGCTGCTGGGCCTGCTCATCCTGGATCTGCCGGCGCACCTCGTCGGCGATGGCCTGCTGCGCGGCCGGGCTCATTTCCCCCGGGGGGGGCGGCGGCGGTGGAGCGGCGCAGTCCTGACGATTCTCATAGGCCTCCTGGAAGGTGACGGACAGGCAGAAGTCCGCGAGCCAGAACACTGGGCTCACGTAGTACGGGTAGGGGTGCCAGTAGCCCCGGCAGTAGAAGAACCACGGATCGCCGCCCCAGCCCCACCCGTAGTGGACCGGCTGGCGCCACGGCTGGCAGGACCAGGCGTAGTACCCGGGCCGGTAGAAGCGGCTGGGCTGGTACACCTGGTAGGTGACCCCATGGTAAGGCCACGGCCGGTAGACACGGGCGACGGTGACGCCCCTGGACACGTAGGTGCGCTGCACGAACGCCTGGCCCTGGACGTTCAGGGGGCGCTGGACGTAACCCACCCGCCCGCCGGGGCTGGCCACCAGCACCCGACCGTCAGGGCGGGCCACTTCCACCCGGCGCACGCCGTCGGGCGCGTAATGGATCACCGCCCCGGTGGGGGTGCGCACTTCCCGCACCACGCCCCCCGGTCCCCGGTGGATCTCGCCGCCGCCCGGAGTATGGGTGATGGTCACGGGCGGCGGGGTCACCTTGGGCGGATGGCCGGCATAGGGGCCAGGCGCTGGCCTCTGGGGGTTGGCTTGGAGGTGCGGGGAGGGATTGGCGGGCTGGGCCTGCTGGGGGCTGCCTTGGGGGCGGGGGGAGGGATTGGCCGGCCCAGCCTGTCCGGGGGCGGGCTGGGGGGCCTTCGGCTGGTACGGCGCGCGCTTTGTTTCCGGGGCAGCCTGCCCGGCGGGCTGGGATCCCTGGGTCGAGGCGGGGTGTTGCTGGGCCGGCTTGGCTTCCGGGGAGGGGCGGGCCGGCTCTTCCCGCGGAGCCGCCTTCGGAGCCTCCCGAGGCGCTTCCGGGTGCCCCCGGGACGGTTCTTCCCTGGGCCGCTCCTGGCCCTGGGCAGCGGCGGGCCAGCCCATCGCCAGGGCCAAGGCCAATCCCATACCGCCCGTGATGGCGGTCGTTCGCTTGCACCGAGGAATCAAGGGTCCCTCCATGGGTCACGGATCGGGGCAACGGACCCCTGGTCACGCTCGTAGGTTTATACCAGCGGCCCATTCCGTCAACATCTGGACCAGCACGTTGCCCGCCACCACCCGGCGGTAGTGGGCCGTGGAGCGGATGTCGTCGATGGGGCTCAGGTCGCCCATGAGCGCCTCCCGGGCGGCGGCCAGGGGCAGGGCGGCCAGGGGCCGGCCCAGGATGGCCGCCTCGGCGCCCCGGGCCCGGCAGGGCACCGGGGCCACGCTGCCCAGGCCCACCCGGAACTCCCGCACCAGGCCGGCCTCCACCCGGGCGAAGGCGGCCAGGCAGACCTTGGACACCGCCTGGGCCGCCCGGGTGCCCACCTTGCGGAAGAAATGGTAGCCGGGCCCGGGGCAGGGCACCCTGACCCGGGTGAGCAGCTCGTCCGGAGCCATGACGGTGCGCTTGTAGCCGGTATGGAAGCCCTCGTACGGCACCCACCGGGCGCCCCGCACCGAGGTGAGCTCCACCTGGGCGCCGTACGCCAGCAGGCTGGGGGGAGTGTCGGCGGCGGGGCTGCCGTTCACCAGGTTGCCGCCCAGGGTGCCCCGGTTCTGGATGGCCACCGCCCCGGTGACCAGGGCGCTCTGCACCAGGTTGGGCAGGTGCCGCTGCACGTACGGGTGGCTGCGCACCTGGGTGTAGGTGGCCAGGGCGCCCAGGGTGATGCCCTGGGGGTCCGGTTCCAGGGCGCGCAGGGCCTCCAGGCGGTGCAGGCTGAGGAACCGGGTGTCCGGCAGGCGCCCGGCGGCGAAGGGCACCATGAGGTCGGTGCCTCCGGCCAGGGGCCGCCAGGTCCCGGGCTCCCGGCTGAGCAGGTCCAGGGCCTCGTCCAGGGACCCGGGCGCGGTCACTTGGCAGTTGGGGACGTCGCCTCTCATGGGCGTTCCTCCGGCCCGGGCGCCTCCCGGGCGGCGGCCGCCAGCACCGCGTCCACGATCTTCACGTAGCCGGTGCACCGGCAGATGTTTCCGGCCAGCCCGGCGCGCACCGCCGCCTCGTCCGGATGGGGGCAGCGCCCCAGCAGGTCGGTGGCCGCCAGCACCATGCCCGGGGTGCAGAAGCCGCACTGGGCCCCGTTGCAGGCCAGGAAGGCGCGCTGCAGCGGGTTCAGCTCCCCGTCCCGGTCCAGCCCCTCGATGGTGAGCAGGCTCTGGCCCTGGGCCTGGACGGCCGGCACCAGGCAGCTGTTCACCAGCTGGCCGCCCAGGAGCACCGAGCAGGCGCCGCACTCCCCCTCCCCGCAGCCTTCCTTGGTGCCGGTGAGGCCCAGGTCCTCCCGCAGCACGTCCAGGAGCCGGGCCATGGGATGGACCTCCAGCGAGCGGGGCGTCCCGTTCACGGTCAGCTCGAGCCGGATCTTAGTCATGGTCGGCCTCCACCGCTGCCAGCAGCCGCTCGGGGGTCATGGGCACCTCCCGCAGCCCCTGGAGCCCCAGGGCGTTCGCCACCGCCGCCAGCACCGCCGGGGCCGGCCCGTCCATGGGCAGTTCCCCCAGCCCCTTGGCCCCGCCGGGACCCAGGGCATAGGGGTTGTTCTCCTCGAACTGGACCCGGATCCGGGGCAGGTCCTGGGCGGTGGCGACGATGTAGTTGGTCATCTGGTTGTTGACCATGCGCCCCCGGTCCCACTCCACCTTCTCCCACAGGGCCCAGCCGATGCCCTGGGCGACCCCGCCCTCGATCTGCCCCGCCGCCAGGACCGGGTTGATCACCCGGCCCACCTCCTGGCGGGCCACGAAGTCCTCCACCAGCACCTCCCAGGTGGTCGTGTCCACCGCCACCCGCGCCGCATAGCACGCCCAGGCGAAAGTGGGGTAGGCGTCCCCCCGGTAGGTGGCCTCGTCCCAGACCAGGTTGGCGGGCTGCTGGTACTCCGCGTAGCAGGAGAGGCCTCCGGTGCGGGCGTGGGCCCGGCGCACCGCCTCCTGGAACGCCCCGCCCTCGCAGGGCTCCCGCAGGTGGCCGCCCTGGACGAGCATCTGCTTCAGGCCCAGGGCGGCGTCCTGCACCAGCTTGCCCACCACCATGGTGCTGCGGGAGGCCACGGTGGGCCCGCTGTTGGGCACCACCCGGGTGTCCGGGTCGGCCATGGCCACCAGGGCGGCGGGGATGCCCAGGGCCTCGCAGACGATCTGGGTGAACACGGTGCCCTTGCCCTGGCCCATTTCCGTGGAGGCCGCCAGCACCTGCACCCGCCCGTCCGGGAGCGTCCTGGCCCCGGTCACCGAGGCCAGGCGCTTCTCCCCGGAGCCGGTGAAGCCGCAGCCGTGCATGAACACCGAGAAGCCCACCCCCCGCTTCACCGGCCCGGGGCCGGCGTTCAGGGACTGGAAAGCGGCCCGCTGCTCCGGGTAGCCCAGGTCCGCCAGGGCCCGGTCCATGAGCCCTTCCAGGTCCAGGGCCTCCGTGACCCGCTGCCCGGTGGCCATGAGGTCCCCCAGCTTGAGCAGGTTGATGCGCCGCAGGTGCACCGGGTCCAGGCCCAGGCGGGCGGCGGCCAGGTCCATGTGGCGCTCGATGGCGAACAGGCTCTGGGGCGCCCCGAAACCCCGGAAGGCGCCGTTGGGCGGGGTGTTGGTGGCCACCGCCCGGGCGCGGATGCGCACGTTGGGGCAGCGGTACGGCCCCAGGGCATGGATGGCCCCCCGGCTGAGCACCACCGGCGACAGGGTGGTGTAGGCGCCGGCGTCCAGCAGGAAGTCCGTCTCCATGGCCAGCAGCCGGCCCTGGGCGTCGAAGGCGGTGCGCAGGCGGCTGCGGGAGGGGTGGCGCTTGGTGGTGCAGGCCATGTCCTCGTCCCGGTCGTACAGGATGGTCACCGGCCGCCCGGCCTTCCAGGCCAGCAGGGCCGCGTGCCCGGCGATGATGGACGGGTAGTCCTCCTTGCCCCCGAAGGCTCCGCCGGTCTCCATCTGCAGCACCCGCACCCGGTCGCCGGGCAGGCGGAACAGGTCGGTGAGGGCCGTGTGCACGTAGTAGGGGCACTGGAGGGACCCCCGCACCATGACGCTCGGCGGGTCCCCGTCCCAGGTCACTTCGGCGGTCATGCCGTTGGTCTCGATGTACAGCTGCTCCTGGGCGCCGGTCCGGTATTCCCCGGCCACCACGTGGGCCGCCTGGGCCCACACCGGGTCCGGGTCCCCCTTCTCGATGAGGATGTCCTTGAACACGTTGTTCCGGCCCCCCACGAGCCGGGTGCAGGCCAGGGACTCGTCCAGGTCCAGCACCGCGGGCAGCTCCTCCACCTCCACGATCACCGCCTGCCGGGCCCGCTCCAGCAGGTACCGGTCCGGGTGGGCCAGGAGCACGATGGGCTCCTCCGCATGGTTGATGAAATCCTCCGCCAGGAACGGCTGATCGGGCTCGATGGACTCCACCCGGTTGTACCAGCCCATGGCCCGCAGGTCCCCGGCGGTGACGATGGTGAACGTCTCCCAGGGCAGCCCGGGCTCGAAGCGCACGGCGCGGATCCGCCCGCACGGCACCTTGGACCGCACGGTGGCTCCCCAGATGCGCCCGGGCAGGGCCTGGTCCCCAACGTAAATGGCCTTCCCGGTGAGTTTGTCCGGCCCTTCTGTGCGCGCCACCGACCTGCCGATGCCATCCCGTGCCATGTCCAGGACCCGTCCCATGAAAAGAGCGTGGCCCATGATCTCAGGGCTTCATGAGATTGACAATTATTCTCGATAGCCCTTTTTTCAGGAGGTCTGAGGTTCCACCACGATGGCCGGCTGGGGGGTGGGGCAGCCGAAGGTGCACAGGCCGCAGCCGGTGCAGAAGGCCTCCACCACCTGGGGGTGGGCGGGGCCGTCCGGGCTCGGCTCGCCCATGCGGATGGCCACCCCGGGGTACGGGCAGCGGTCCACGCAGGTGCGGCACTCCTGGGCCGGGCGGTCCTCCCGGGCGTAGGTCAGGCACCGGCTCCGCTTGACCCGGGCGGTGCCCATGCGCACCGCCGGCGCCCCTTCCAGGTCCCGCCCGGCGGCCCGGCGCTTGGGCCACACCAGGGCCCCCTCCGGGCAGGCGGTGACGCAGGGGAGGTCGGTGCACAGGAAGCAGGGCATGATGCGGGGGTCCACCGCCGGGGTGCCCGCCGCCAGCACCGCCTGGGGGCCGGCCTTGAAGATGGAGCCCTGGGGGCAGGCCCGGACGCACTTGTCGCAGCGGGTGCAGGCCACCAGGAAGTCGAACTCGTCCAGGGCTCCGGGCGGGCGCAGCAGCCTGGGGCCGGTCCCGGTGATCACTTCCTCCACCCGCTCGGCCAGGAATCCGGCCGCCAGGGTGCCCAGGGCCTTGAAGAAGTCGCCCCGGCCGTGGGGCTGGTCCAGCTTGCTCATGGCGTCACAGCTCCAGCAGGCGCAGGATGGGCACCAGCACCCCCCACAGGATGGGATCGAAGCCCAGGGTGAGGATGGCGGACCGGCCTTCCTCCGCGGGGGCGAAGTGGGCCAGCAGGGAGGCGTTCACCGCCACGTCCCGGGAGGTGGGCGGCTGGTCCCGCCAGGCCATCCCCAGGGGCGCCTCCAGGCGGGCCAGGGCCCGGCCTTCGGCGGCCCGCAGGTGCAGCACCAGCAGGTCCCCGTGGAAGGCCGGGACCCGCACGGTGATCAGCCGCCCCCGGGGCGCCTGGGGCACCACCTCGAAACCGGCCCGGTAGCCCAGGGGGGCGGTGTCCGGATCCTCGCCCTTGAGGATGGCCACGGTCTGCGCCATGAGCCCGGCCACCCCCCGGTCCCCCAGGCAGGCCACCGACTGGAGGTGGGTGCCCGCCACCTCCCCGATGCCTTCCACCAGGCGGGGCAGGCTGGCGAGCACCTGTTCCAGGGCCGGCCGCCCGCGCAGACGGGTGTGCTCTTTGGGCCAGGGGCCGGCCAGGGGCATCGGCTCCAGGGCCGGGTCCGGGTCCGTGCGCAGGTCCAGGGTCCGGCCCGGGAAGGCGTCCAGCAGCCCGGCGGCTACCGGGGTCTCGGCCAGGACCACCACGTCCAGGCCCTCCAGCAGCGCCGGTTCGGGGGCGAACACCACCACGTCGCCGTCCTCCTCCTCCAGGGTGGTGGGCCCGGCGGTCAGGGGCAGCACCGAGCAGTCGCGGGTTTCCAGGGTCTTCGTCAATTCCCGGCCGAGCAGGGAACCGGCACCGATGACAGCCAACTTCAGCATGGATTCACCTGATCAGAAACTGCGTTCATGAGTGGGCGCCATCATACCCGCACCGCGGCTTCCGCACCCGGACGATGGCCGGCCAGGACCGCGGCCACCGGGCCGTCCAGGAACCGCCGCACCTGGTCGCCGGCGCACCCGGTGAAGCGCACCGGGTCCAGCAGGGCCGCCAGTCCGGCCTCGTCCATGGCCCAGGCGGGGTCCTGGGCCAGCAGCCGGAGCAGCTCGTTGGGCCGGCCCTCCTGCTTGATGCGCCGGCCCGCCTCCAGGGCCGCGACCCGGAACCGCTCGTGCAGGTCCTGGCGGTCGCCGCCCCGCTTCACCGCCTCCATGAGCAGCACTTCCGCCGCCATGAAGGGCAGTTCCGCCCGCAGGCGGGCTTCGATCATCCTCGGGTACACCACCAGCCCGGAGGCCACGTTGCGGTAGAGCACCAGGATGGCGTCCACCGCCATGAGCCCCTGGCCCATCGTGAGCCGGCGGTGGGCGGAGTCGTCCAGGGTGCGCTCCAGCCACTGGGTGGCGCTGGTCTGGTAGCTGCTGGGCAGGAGCCCCAGGGCGAACCGGGCCAGGGAATTGATGCGTTCGCTGCGCATGGGGTTGCGCTTGTAGGGCATGGCCGAGGAGCCCACCTGCTGGGTCCCGAACGGCTCCTCCACCTCCTTAAGGTGCTGGAGCAGGCGCAGGTCGCAGGCGAACTTGGACGCGGAGGCGGCGAGGCCGCACAGCACCTGGCCGATCCGGTCCTCCAGCTTGCGGGTGGCGGTCTGGCCGGCCACCGGGATGGCCGGGACCCCCACCTTGGCGCAGAAACGGGCCTCCAGGGCCTCCACCTTCGCGCCGTCGCCGTCGAACAGCTCCAGGAAGCTGGCCTGGGTCCCGGTGGTGCCCTTGATCCCCCGCACCGGAGTGGTGGCCAGGACGTGGTCCAGGTCCTCCAGGTCCAGGAGCAGGTCCTGGATCCACAAGGTGGCCCGCTTGCCCACCGTGGTGGGCTGGGCCGGCTGGAAATGGGTGAATCCCAGGCAGGGCTGGTCCCGCCACCGGTCGGCGAAGGCGCCCAGGGCGGCCACCACGTCCAGCAGCCGGCCGCGCAGGAGCCCCAGCGCCTCCCGGCCGATGAGCAGGTCCCCGTTGTCCGTGACGAAGCAGCTGGTGGCCCCCAGGTGGATGATGGGGCGGGCGGCGGGCGCCTGGTCGCCCCAGGCGTGGATGGCCGCCATCACGTCGTGGCGCAGCTCCACCTCCCGGCGTTCGATGGCCTCCAGGTCCACGTCGTCCTGGGTCTCCCGCAGGCGGTCCAGCTGCTCCGGGGTGATGGGCAGGCCCAGCTCCGCCTCGCTCTCCGCCAGGGCCACCCACAGGCGGCGCCACACCCGCATGCGGTACAGGGGGGAGAGCAGGCGGACCATGGCCTTGGAGGCGTACCGGGCGGCCAAGGGGTGCTCGAAACGTTCCAGGTCAGGCGCGTCGCTGGGGGGAAGGAGGGTCATGGGGCACCTTGCGTCTCCAGTTTGGCAGATCCGCCGGCCACCCTGGGGGGCTGTTCCACGTGGAACGGGAGTCACGCACCCCGGCAAAACGGCGGCTTTTGGCGGTACCCGCTGGTGGCTGCCATGAGAAGATTTACCTACAGGAGCACATGATGAAAATGTACGAAGCATTGCGTAACGAAGATCCTGCGGTGTACCAGGCGTTCGAACTGGAGGTGCGGCGCCAGCGCCAGAACCTGGAGTTGATCGCCTCCGAGAACTACGTGTCCCTGGCCGTCATGGCCGCCATGGGCAGCCATCTCACCAACAAGTACGCCGAGGGCTACCCGGGCCGCCGCTACTACGGCGGCTGCGTGAACGTGGACACGGTGGAAGAGCTGGCCCGCACCCGCGCCAAGCAGCTGTTCGGCGCCGACCACGCCAACGTCCAGCCCCACAGCGGGGCCCAGGCCAACATGGCGGTGTACTTCAGCGTGCTCAAGCCCGGGGACACGGTGCTGGGCCTGGACCTGGCCCACGGGGGCCACCTCACCCACGGCCATCCCCTCAACAGCTCCGGCTTCCTGTACCACTTCATCGGCTACCACGTGGCCCGGGACACGGAGCGGGTGGACATGGACGAAGTGCGCGGCCTGGCCCGGGAGCACCATCCCAAGCTCATCGTGGTGGGCGCCTCGGCCTACCCCCGGACCTTCGACTTCCCGGCCTTCCGGGCCATCGCCGACGAGGTGGGCGCGCTCATGATGGTCGACATGGCCCACATCGCCGGGCTGGTGGCCACCGGCCACCACCCCAGCCCGGTGCCGTACGCGGACTTCACCACCACCACCACCCACAAGACCCTGCGCGGCCCCCGGGGCGGCCTGGTCCTGTGCCGGGAGAAGTACGCCAAGGACCTGGACCGGGCCCTGTTCCCCGGCACCCAGGGCGGCCCGCTCATGCACGTCATCGCCGCCAAGGCGGTGGCCCTGGGCGAAGCCCTCAGGCCAGAGTTCAAGACCTACCAGGAGCAGGTGGTGCGCAACGCCGCCGCCCTGGCCAAGGCCCTGGCCGGCAAGGGCTGGCGCATCGTCTCCGGAGGCACGGACAACCACCTGATGCTGGTGGACGTGTTCCAGCAGGGCATCATGGGCAACGAGGCCGAGAAGACCCTGGACCTGGCCGGCATCACCGTCAACAAGAACGGCATCCCCTTCGACCCCAACCCGCCCCTCAAGCCCTCGGGCATCCGGGTGGGCTCCCCCGCCGTCACGACCCGGGGCATGAAGGAAGCGGAGATGCTGCTCATCGCCGGGTGGATGGACCACGCCCTGCGCAACCGCGCCGACGCGGCCGCCGTGGCCAAGGTGCGGGACGAGGTGTTCGCCCTCACCAGCCGGTTCCCCATTCCCGAGTAGCTTGGCCCGGGGGCGATCGGCGCTCCGATCTGGACGGATCCCTTGACTCGGGGGGCCGCCTCCGACCTCTGGCCCAACCCGGTCAAGAAGGCGCACATTCCTTGGAAAGGCCTGACTAAAAATTATACATATCCGTGCCCGGGGAACCGGGGCCATCCCACGCCTTAGACATAATTGATGTGGATAGATAAGTTAGTTTTTATCTCCCAAAGTGCGCGGGCGGCTTCATCCTGCCCGCAGATCTCCGAGGCACAGCATGACCTCTCACCCGGGAAGGAGCCGAGGCTACTCCTTGATCGAACTTCTGCTGGTCCTGGTGATCATCGGGACCATCTCGGTTGTCGGTGTCGTCAAACTGCGCAGCCGCTCGGCCGGGTCGGTCCGCGAGGTCATGGACGAACTGGAGGGCACCCTCCTGGCCGCGCAGAAGTCATCGGTGGCCTCCGGGCAGGATGTCCTGCTGGTGACCCAGGGGGACTGGAGCCCCGCCAACCCCGTGATCATGGCCTACGGCAGCGCCACCCTGGGCACTGGGACCATCCTGAGCAACGGGCAGACGACAGCCAACTCCTTCCGCCTGGCGGTCAATGCCGCCGGGGGGCTCGGGCGGGAACACATGAATGCGGCCGTGGTGACCAAGGCGAACGCCGGGTGGTGGGGCACCGCGGAGACCGGGACCACCAACATCACTTCGGTGGCTCCCTTCAATGACGCCACCACGGGGTTCCAGGGCATCCTGGCCAGCCAGCCGAACCTGTTCCAGGGCGGAACGGTCGTAAGCAGCGCCCGCATCAGCGGCGACAACAAGCGGTTCACGACCACGTTCTGGATCCAGGTGGTGGGCATCAGCGGCGGAGCGCCGGTGGCCGGCGGCCCCATCGGGCTCCTGGTCGTCCAGGGGAATGGGGCTTCCATCTACAAGTTCTACAATCCGGGAGCCTCTTCCGGGGGAACATGGAGGCGGATGTGATGGCTGGGAAACGGCGGATACGCAGAAGGGGCGAATCGGGCTTCAGCATGGTGGAGTTGCTGATGGTCGCGTTCGTCCTGAGCATCGGCATCCTCGGGTTGACGATGCTGCAGCTCATGTCGATCCGGGTGGCGACCGGGGGGCACGACCTGGGAATGGCCGTGCAGTTGGCCGAGCAGGTCATGGACCAGGTGGAGCTCGAGGGGCGCCTCACCTACCTGAACACCAACATCACCAACCAGGCGACGCCCGGCACACTCAATGGCCTGACCTACATCAACAAGGCCTCCGTCAAGCAGTATTTCGCGATCAATGCGGCCACGGGGGATCCGGCCCTGCTGGCCTCCGCGACCGGCTCCATGTTCCAGCTCACCATGTCCCAGACCGTGGTCGCAGGGACGGGATTGTCGGACGTCCAGGTGCAGGTCCAGTTCGAGGATTCCGTCAATGCCGCCACCCAGGCTCCGATCCAGCGGACCGTCACCATCACGCGGAGGATTCTCCATGGGTAGGCATCGGGGTTCCCGCGGCTTCTCCCTGGTCGAGCTGATGGTGGCGATGGTGTTCATCTTCATCCTGATGGCTGGCCTGGCGGCGGTGTTCAAATCCAGCCTGTCCGCCTCCTACACCATGGGCGAGAAGCTCTCCAGCGTCCGCCGCAACCGCACGTCCATGGACCTGCTGTACGACGACATCAACAGCGCCGGCATGGTGATGGTGGACCTCACTTCGCCGCTCGCCGCCGGCAGCAACTCGCCCTTCTACATCGTTCCCAACGTGCCGGTGGTCAATGCCGTGGCCAACGGTCCCCAGACCACCGACATTCTCTATTTCGCCTTCGACCAGCCCTTGGCTTTCGAAGGCCAGTTGACCTCCGGGGGAGGGGCGGTCTCGGGAGCCACCGCTACGACCGCGGTCCTGGGCGGCGCGACGCTTGCCGTGGGCACCGACAACAAGTACGTCATCAACTGCGGCGACGCTTCTTACGCAAGCCAGGTCGCCCCAGGGATGTACATGCAGATCAAGGATGATCTGAGCCATGCCGCCATGCAGATCCAGAGCGTCGACACTGTCGCTGGAAAGAGCGTCACCATCGAGACCGCCACCACGCCCTCGGTGGCCACCCAGGTCACGGGGCGAGGCGACCCCGCGACGCTCCGGGCGAACGCGCGCATCCCGAACAGCGGCGTGGTGTTCATCACGGCCGCCCAGATGGTGCGCTACCGCATCGCCATGCTGAACCTCGACCCCACCGCGGCCAACGCCATGCCCTGCCTGATCCGGGAGCAGATCCCCTACGACTCCACCGCCGACCCCACGTCCGCAGGGTTCTTCGGCGCCCCGACCTCGACCACGGTCATCGCCGAGGACGTGGCCGGTTTCAAGGCCTACCTCAGCGCCGATTCGGGGGCGGACTGGGCCGGCCTGGGGCTGGCGGCCACGGGTTTCACCTCCGGCTGGACCAACGGCATCCAGGCGGCCCTGAACACCCAGCTGGGCACCATCGGCCGGTCGGGTTACACCACCACCTCCGGGGATGCCAGCTGGTACCGCGACAACCCGATCCTGGTGCGCCTGGACATCACCACCCGGACGGCGCTCCAGCGGGGCGAATACTCGAGCACGGGAACCACCCTGGCCTACAAGACGTTGACCCAGAGCCTGGTCATGGTCCCCAGGCATTTCGGACTGACCTTGAACTGAAGGGATGGGAGCCATGATTTCCTTGAACCTCACCCCAGAACCCGGACCGCGCCGGGGGGAGCTGGGCGGCATCACGACCCTGGTGGCCTTGTCGCTTCTGGTGCTCCTGACCATCGCCGCGGTCGGCATGTCCCGCAATTCGTTCCAGGAGGTCATCATCTCCGCGTCGACCCGCCAGGGCTCCATGGCCCGCAACGTCGCGGATTCAGGCATCGAATTCGGCATCCTCTGGATGCAGCCGAGCACGCAGCTGGCCGCCTCGGGCGGTTCCTCCGCCGGGGCGCTCCAGGGCCTCGCCAGCTACCTGCTGCAGGGAGAGCTTTACGGAATCGCGTACAACCTCAATCAATCGCTTTATACCGGCACCAGCACCGCCACACCGCCCGCCGACCTGCAGGTTCCGGCCGGAAGCGGCAACGGGTTCAACCTGGCGCTGACCGCCATGGGCAAGATGCCGATGATCAACCAGAGCCAGACGGTCGGCTCGCCGAGCACGGGCTACACGCCCGCGGCAGGGAACCTGGCCCTCACGGCCCCCGACATCTGGGCCTTGCGCTCCGATGGGCTGGTCAGCATCGGTGGCCTGACCTTCCTGAACTCGAAAGAGGCGTGGATCTCGTCGCCTTCTCGTCAGTAGTGCCCATTGGATGGGGAGAACGTCATGAACCTGAGACTCGGCTTTCGATCGATCCTGGCGGCGCTGATCCTGTCCCTGGGGGGCAGCGTGCCATTGTCCGCCCAGCTGAACCCCCAGCTCCAGGGCAGCCCCACGGATTTCCTCGACCTCTACCAGCAGTCCAGCCAGGCCAAGGTCAAGCCGGAGATCATGACCGTCTTCGATTTCTCGGGATCCATGCAGAACCTGATGTTCCATCCCCAGTACGTCAACACGGACGCGACGGACAGCGGGAACGAATCCCAGATGACTTTCACCCTGAATGCGGCCGTGGCCGGGAACAATTCCTATACCGTCACCGCCACCTCCATCCAGGACACCTCCGTCACCGCTTCGGTGGGGTTGGTCGTCAATAGCAATGGGACCGTTACGGTCACGGCCAACACACCCACCTACCTTTATGGCTCGGGAACCCAGCCCTACGGGCACCACACCACTGGAGGTTCCGTCTACATCAGCATTTCCAAAATCACGGCGACCGGAACCAGCCCCATCTCTTTGTCCGTGACTGTTTATGGCACCAATTCCAGCACTTCAAGCACTCACACTGCAGATCTTGGTGTTACGTGGTCCGTCTCGCCCTCCGGCACGGTGGGTTCCACGACCGACCCAGGCAACGTGACTTTGGCGAAACACAGCGGCAGCAGTTATGTGTACCAGAATCATGTCAATCAGTATGCAACCTGGACACCTCCGGCCTACAACGCGGGCACCCCGGCCTACATTTCGGCGTCCTTCAGTGCCTACCAGGGCGGTTCCGCCTTCTCGGGCGCCACCCTCGTCTGTCTCGTCAAGCCCGACGGCACCGCCGTGACCGCCACGGACGCAGGCAACGCTGCCAACCCGACCGGGCTTACCCTGTACGGCATCGGCTCTGGCGCAAGCGATGTGCGCAACTGGGTGCGCGCCGCCAGCCATGCCCGGTTCTCCTACAACGACAGCGGCACGACCCGGACCGTGGACGTGCCCATTCCCTGGAAGATCACCAACCGCAACGTGGCCATCCAGAACCCCCTGCCCTCCCAGACCGTCCTGGACCAGGAGGTGAAGGTGGCCTCCAACGGGACCACCACGACCTACGGGAGCGGGCAGCAGGTCGAGATGGACCTCATGTACACCTTCGACAACGGGAGCGACGTGCTCAGCGGAAACAGTTCGGCCACGACGACCACGAACCTGTCGCTGGTGGTGTACAAGAACGCCTACCTCACCTGGCTCTTCACCGGCAAGTACCAGAGCTCGAATTCCGCCAACGCCTATTACAGCGTTGCCGATTCCGGCAAATACATCGTCTTCGACGCGGCCACGGGCAACCTCGCCGCCGGCCAGGGCACCGGCAACCTGGCCTGGGGCCAGGGCTACGGAACCTTCGCGGCCACCGATACCATCCAGATGCCCCAGTACAGCCTCAGCGGCGTCTGGCAGAGCGACGCAACGGTCAGCGCCTCCCTCAACGCGGTGCCGGCGCTCATGCGGTGCCAGGCGGTGAAGCGCGCGGCCATCCAGACCTGGATCAAGTACCAGGCCGACGTGCTGTGGGCTTTCCGGTTCCTCGACCCATCCCACGAGGCGAACGGCGGGAGCGCCACCACCATCGACAACAACTCCAAGACCACCCTCACCAATGCGGCGGGGACGATCACTGCCCAGGGTTACGGGCAGGATTCCGCCTGGACCCTGATGAACAATACGGCGGCCCAGGGAACCACCTCCACCAGCGGCAATTCGGTCATCGGCATGCAACGCATCGCGGCGCTGTTCCCGAACAACGACACGCCGCTGACCTACGCCATGGCGAGGGGACTGGCCCAGTTCACCGATCCCAACAGCGTCTTCAACGGCCCGGAGACTTCGAACGGGGTCTCCACGACGTCCCAGTGCCTGAGCCACTTCCTGATCGTGTTCACAGACGGCATCGACAACAACGGCAGCGGCACCAACAACACCAACGGGACGACGCCCTATGTCACCAAGTCGGGCTCGGCCTACGTCTTCAACGCGGACACCGGCAACAAGGCCATTCTCGGCAGTTCCGGCTACGGCGTGGTGAACCGCAACGGTGCGGACTGGAACATGTTCACCTTCTCCGGCATGGCCGCCCACATGTCCGATTCGACGTTGGGGGGGCAAGTAGCCGGGACCGACTACCTGGCCGCATGGGACCCGGGCAGCCCGGGGGCGGCCCAGAAGAGCGGCACGCCGTCGGCCTTCATCCCCTTCGCCATCCATCGTAGGAACGGCACCGTGTTCAACCATGACCACCCGATCACCACCATGACCGTGGGCGTCAGCCTCGGGGGCACCACGGCCCCGCCGGCCACCGGGAGCATCAGCCCCAAGTGGAACCTCCTCCTGGCGGCGGCCCTGGGGGACCCGACCGTGGATTCCTACCCGGACGTCACCCAGCTCACGCCCTTCCAGTGGGACCCGTCCCTCAATTCCGGCAGCGGCGGACGCGTCTCGGGGTCCATCTACTATTTCGATGGGACCAACCCCGACGCCATTTCCCAGGACCTCGTCTACGCCTTCCAGTCCGCGATCAACTCCTCCCAGATCAATGTGACCTCCAACCCCAACCTGCCCTTCATCGGGTCGTCCCTCGGCGAGGAGATCCTGCTCGGCAAGTTCCAGCCTCCCCAGAACGGTGGCGTGATGTGGGCCGGCGACCTGCTCATGTTCCCGACCACCACCGATTCCAACGGCAATACCGTCATCCTCGACAAGACCGGGAACCCGACCTCGACCCTGAATTCGACCACCGCCGTATGGTCGGGCTACGATGCCCTCCTCGCCAACCGCCGCTGGGACGCCAGGAAGCTCTATACCCGGCTCCCCGGTGCGGACCCGACGGTTGCCACCCTGACGCCCTTCACCTATACGGGAACGACCACCAGCAACCTCCTGCTGAATTATGTAGCCCAGGACAACCCGACCAATTACCCCGCCGGGGGAACCAACCAGCAGAGCCTGATCGAGTTCCTCATGGGCGCCAACCCGCTGGATCCGACCGACTCCACGCCGAGCCTGGCCAACCGGGCCAACATCATGGGCGACATCGTCGATTCGGCCCCGGCGTACCTGACCTACACGTTCTCCGACATCACCTTGCCGACGGGCTCCAAGCTGAGCCTCGCCGGACGGAACCGGTTCCGGATCATCCTGGTGGGCACCAACCAGGGGTGGCTGGAGGCCTTCGGCGAGACGACCCAGGTCAACTCGGTCCGGCCCAACCCCACCAGCCAGCCCAATACCTACGTCAACCTGGTCACCGGCGAGGTGGACGAGTTGTGGGCCTTCATGCCCACGGATTTCCTCAAATACCTGGACTATTTGAACACTTCCACCAACAGCCACAAATTCATGGTGGATGGCACCCCGGACATCTACTTCCTGGACCTGCCGTCCTCGTCGGGGGGAAGCGGGAACGGCACCTATGACGGTTCCAACGTCGCCATCAATCCGTTGACGGACACCACCCATGAACGTGCCATTGCCCTCATCGGGCTGCGGGAAGGCGGAAGAAGCTACTATGCGCTGAACCTCCACAATCCGTTCGTTCCGACCCTGCAATGGTCGCTGGTGCCGGATGAAGCCTCCAGCATTCCCCAGTCCCGGAACCTGACCGGCCTGTCCCTTGCGACCTTGCAGGGCATCGTGGCGAACATGGGGTTCTCCACCTGCACGCCTTCCATCGGGCGCGTCCTGTTCAACGGTGTCTACAAGGACGTGGTGTTCCTCGGGGGCGGGTACAGCGTGCCCCAGGTCGAGGCGAACTTCACGGGCGCCCCGAAGCTCGGGCGTTCGGTTCTCGCCATCGACGCCTATTCAGGCAATATCCTGGCCGCGGTGGACCTGACCAGTTCCAGCATCGGCGGGACCTCCGTGGGCCCCATCGCCAACGGGCTGGTCCCCTTCGAGTACTTCCTCGGTTCGGGCATGGCGCAGCGGGCCTACTTCCTGGACATGTGGGGGAGCCTGTGGTGCTGGGGCAGCAAGAACACGGTTTCCAGTTCCAGCACGAGCAATCCCGGCTATCGGAATTTCCGCCTGGATACCTCCGAACTCCAGGCCTGGTCTTCGGACGGGACCCAGAGCGCGCCCTACGGCGCCACCGGTATCCGCAAGGTCTATCACGACGCCAACTCCACGGTCGCCAGCGGCCTCCTGTCCGGCCCCGCCTACACGACCCTGCCCTCGCCCTTCCTGGTGGGCACCTTCACGGGTGCCGGCCACAAGGACGCCCTGGGCACGACCGCCATCCCGACCGCGGTGGGAATCGCGATGGAAAGCGGCAACCGTTATGATCCCTTGGACTTCGGTACCAATCTGCCGGCGAACACGCGACTCACCGTCGTGTTCGATCGTCAGGACAGCCGGGCCTGGACCTTCGATTCGGCCTCGGGGCCGGATACGGGCATCAACTCTGACTCCTACCTGCTGAATGCCGGCAAATGGGGCGCCAATGGCGGGATCAGCACCACCCTGCCGACCGGGAGCGCTTACATCACCCCCGGCACCTCTTCCTACTACCTGGCTCCTTCCTCCCAAGGCAGCACCGATTTCGGGTACTACGTGACCTTCCCGGACAAGCTCCAGGACACGACCAACACCACCGTCTACCACTATTCCAAGGGCATCAACCCCCCGATGGTCGTATCCGGCAGCTTGTATTATTCCTATTTCACCCCCACCACCGCCGACGTCTGCACGGGCGGGTCGGGCTTCACCTACTCCAACAAGATCTGCGACGTCATGAACCCGGTCGTGTCGGTGCCCACCCCCACCGGGATGATTTGCGGCAGCGGCTGGGTCGGCACGTGGCTCAACGTCGCCTCGGACTTCTCCATGATGGGCAGCGTGAGCGTCCAGCAGGCCGGCACCATCGCCACCGCCAACCCCGCCAACCCCAACCAGACCATCACCACCATGAGTTCCGCCACCTACTCCGGCCAGGGGCAAAGCCGGTTCCCCAAAGCACGGGTCTGGCGCACGGTCCATTAGCCCGGAGGGCCGGGTCAGCGAAGCACAGCCGAAACCCGGAGGTCCAGTTCCCGCTGGTCCGGCACGTCCAGGTCCAGAGTCACCTTCTCCTCATAGGTCCCCGGCCCGGCCGCCTCCCCCAGGACGATCCGGACCTGGTGGGCGGCGGCGGCACCGGGGGTGAGGTCCTCCGCCTTGAGGAGCGCGCTGGTGGTGCGCGCCCCCAGGATCCGGAAGGGCTTCTTGTCCCGGCGGGCCACGGTCACCGTGGCGGCCAGGTCCTTGCCTGCGGACTCGGCCCAGGCCAACCATTCGGGGGTGGCCGAGACCAGCGGGAGCTTCGCCCAGTTGACCTTGAGGGTCACGGCATTGGGCCTGGGATTCTCCAGGTGGAGGGTGACGGTGTCGGTCCCGGCCTGGCGGTCCCGGGGCAGGCGGCGGGCCAGGAGGTCCAGGTCCACGAACACGTCCTGGCCGACCTCCCGGGTGGCCACGCCAAGCCAGGGCGCCGGGGACAGGTCCACATCGGTGACCGCGATGGGCTGCCCGGTGCCGGATTCCAGCTTCACGGTGACCCGGCGCCGGTCCGTCGGCGCCAGGTCCAGCATCGGGATCTGGTCGGAGGCCAGCAGGATGTCGCCCATGACGTCCGCCCGGATGTCCAGGGCCTGGCGGGGCCGGGCGGGGTCGTTGGTCACCACGTCCACCGTCTTCTGCACCGGCCCGCGAAACCCGCCGGGATTGAAGGCCACCTCCAGTTCGGTGCGTTCCCCGGGCGCCAGGGTCTTCTGCCCTACCACGGCGGTGGTGCAGCCGCAGCCGGGCTGCAGGCGGATGATCTCCAGGGGCGCGTCCCCCCCGTTGGCCAGGACGAAGCGGTGGAGGACCCGGGACCCCTGGGGGATCCGCCCGAAATCGAACTGGCTGGACTCCAGCACCGCCTTGGGCTGGGCACAGGCCCACCCCACGCAAGCCAGGGACAGGGACAAGGCTTTGATGAGGCGCATCGGGACCCCTTCGCGCCTTGATCATATCCCAAGGCCGCCGGCGGAACCTCCGGTCAGCGGTGGACCAGCACCAGGACCAGGGTGATGCCCGCCAGGATCAGCAGCAGATTCCATAGGTCCAGGCAGGCGGTGAGGGATGGGCCGGGACGGTCGGGTTGGTCCGGTTCGGGCTTGGGCTCGGGCATGGTTCCCTCCGGCAAAGCCCGGATGGGCATGCACTACCTGTAGGCGCCGGATGTAACGGCCGTGCGACCAACCTGTGACATCCCTGGTTCCCGCTACCAGGGCCTGAGCACCAGGACCAGCGCCACCCCCAGCAGGATCAGCAGGAGGTTCAGGAGATCCACGGCTGGCGCGGTGACCGGGTGCCTTTGGAAGGGGTGGAAGGGTGTATGGAGATGCATGGCCTCCCCCGGAAGCCGGACCCCTGAGGGGGTCACCTCCAATATGGGTCATTTTTGCGGTCGGTGCCGCAGGTGCCAAACCGTTCCGGCCCGGGTCGTCTACTCCAGGTCCAGCTTCTGCTGCTCGCCGTTCTCGCTGGGGGCGGGGTTGCCGGTCTCGGCCTCCACCACCAGGTCCAGGTCCTCTTCCTCGTCCAGGGCCTGGGCGCCGGCGTCGATCTTGGCGAAGCCCACCACCCGGTCGGTGTCCGAGGCCAAGTTCAGGAGGCGCACCCCCAGGGCGGCCCGCCCGGTCTTGCGCACCTCCTCCACGTTGAACCGGATGACCATGCCCTCCTGGGAGATGACCAGGCAGCCCTCGCCGGGCTTCACCAGCACCGAGCCCACCACCTTGCCGTTGCGCACCCCGGCGCGGATGTTGATGACGCCGGTGCCGCCCCGGCCCTGCAGGCGGTAGTCCTGGAGCAGGCTGCGCTTGCCGTAGCCCTTCTCGGTGACCGTGAGCAGCATGCCGTGGGCGGCGGTGGCCTCGTCCGGCTCTTCCCCTTCCGCCAAGTCGGGCAGGGGGGCGGCCACTTCCATGTCCACGATCTCGTCCCCGTGGCCCAGGCGCATGCCCCGCACCCCGGTGGCGGTGCGCCCCATGGTCCGCACGTCCTCCTCCGGGAAGCGGATGGCCTTGCCCAGGGCGCTGATGAGCAGGATCTGCTGGTTGCCCGTGGACACCCGCACGCACACCAGCCGGTTGCCGTCCCCGATGTTCAGGGCGATCAGGCCGTTGCTGCGGATGTTGGCGTAATTGCTGAGGCTGGTCTTCTTGACTGTGCCGTCGGAGGTGGCGAACACCAGCTGGTGCTCCTCCGGGAACTCCCGCAGGGCCATGAGGGTCACCACCTTCTCGTCGTCCTTGAGGGAGATGAGGTTCTTGATGTGCTTGCCGCGGGTGGAGGCGGCCGCCTCGGGCAGGTCGTACACCTTCAGGGCGTAGGCGTAGCCCCGGTCGGTGAACACCAGCAGGGTGTCGTGGGCCTTGGTGAGGAACAGCTGCTCCACGAAATCCTCATCCTTGGTCTTCATGCCCAGCTTGCCCTTGCCCCCGCGCTTCTGGCGCCGGTAGGCCGCCAGGGCGGTGCGCTTGATGTAGCCGGCCTTGGACATGGTCACCACCATCTCCTCGTCCGGAACCACGTCCTCCATGCGGATGTTGCCGGAGAAGGCGGCGATCTCGGTGCGGCGCTCGTTGCCGTACTGGTCCGCCACCGCCTGGAACTCCTCCCGGATGACGCTCATGAGGAGTTTGTCGTTGTTGAGGATGGCCTTGAGCTGGGCGATGATCTTCTCCACCTCGGCCAGCTCCTCCAGGATCTTCTCCCGCTCCAGCCCGGTGAGGCGCTGCAGCCGCATGTCCAGGATGGCCTGGGCCTGCCGGTCGGACAGGCGCAGGGTGGGGTCCTTCTTCACCTGGGCGGCGGAGGCGAACCGGCCTTCCATGAGGCCCTGCTTGGCCTCCTCGGGGGACGCGGCGGCGCGGATGAGCTTGATGACCGCGTCCAGGAAGTCCAGGGCGATCTTCAGGCCCAGGAGGATGTGGTGGCGCTCCTCGGCCTTGCGCAGCTGGAACAGGGTGCGCCGGGTCACCACCTCGCGCCGGAAGCCGATGAACTCCTTGAGGATCTCCCGCAGGGTGAGGATCCGGGGCTGGCCGTTGACGATGCACAGCATGGTGATGGGGAAGGAGCTCTGCAGCGGGGTCTGCTGGTACAGCTGGTTCAGGACGATGTCGCTGCTCTCCCCCTTCTTCAGCTCCACCACCATGCGGATGCCTTCCCGGTCGCTCTCATCCCGCAGGTCCGAGATGCCGTCAATCTTCTTCTCGTGCACCAGCTCGGCGATCTTCTCCAGCAGGGTGGCCTTGTTCACCTGGTACGGCAGCTCCGTGAACACGATCTGCTCCCGGTCCCCGGCCCGCCGGATCTGCTCCACGTGGGACTTGCCCCGCACCACGCAGCGCCCGCGCCCGGTGCGGTAGGCCTCCACCACCCCCTCGGTGCCCAGCATCAGCCCGCCCCCGGGGAAGTCCGGGCCCTTGACGTGCTCCATGATCCCCTCCAGGCCCAGGGCGGGATCGTCGATGAGGGCGATCAAGGCGCTGCAGCATTCCCCCATGTTGTGGGGGGGGATGCTGGTGGCCATGCCCACGGCGATGCCCTGGCTGCCGTTCACCAGCAGGTTGGGGAAGCGGGCGGGGAGCACCAGGGGCTCCTCCATGCTGTCGTCGTAGTTGGGGCCCCAGTCCACCGTGTCCTGTTCCAGGTCGGCCATCATCTCCGTGGCCAGCCGGGCCAGCCGGGCCTCGGTGTAGCGCATGGCCGCCGGCGGGTCGCCGTCGATGGAGCCGAAGTTGCCCTGGCCGTCCACCAGCACGTGGCGCATGGAGAACGGCTGGGCCATGCGCACCAGGGTGTCGTAGATGGCCGCGTCCCCGTGGGGGTGGTACTTGCCCATCACGTCCCCGACGGTGCGGGCGGACTTCTTGTAGGCGCGGTTCCAGTCGTTGCCGCTCTCCTTCATGGCGTACAGCACCCGCCGGTGCACCGGCTTGAGGCCGTCGTGCACGCTGGGCAGGGCGCGCCCGACGATGACGCTCATGGCGTAGTCCAGGTAGGACTTGCGCATTTCCTTTTCGATTTCGATGGGTTCGACGCGAGAGTTGGGGATCATTCGGCTTCCGTGCGTTCCACGTGGAACAAAGGTCTAGACATCAAGGTTCTCGGCCAGGAGGGCGTTGTTTTCGATGAAGCGCCGGCGGGGCTCCACCGCGTCGCCCATGAGGATGGTGAACATCTCGTCCGCCTCCACCGCGTCGTCCACCTGCACCTTCAGCAGGATGCGGCGCTCCGGGTCCATGGTGGTCTCCCACAGCTGTTCGGGATTCATCTCGCCCAGGCCCTTGTAGCGCTGGATCCCCACCCCCCGCTTGCCCTCTTCCAGGACCATGGCCAGCAGGTCCTCGGCGGTGGCGAAGGTCAGCTCCCTGGCCTGGCGGCCCAGGGCGCCTTCCTGCGCCTCGGGCTCGTCGCCCTCCCCGGGCCCGGGGGCCGGGGCCGAGGCGGGAGCCGAAGCGGGGGCAGCGGCGGTGCCGCGGCGCAGGCGCAGGGCGCCGCCGGCGAAGGCCTTGAGGTCGTTGCGCAGGGCCATGAGGCGCCGGAACTCGCCCCAGTGGGACACCTGCTGGTCGATCCAGAGGGTGATGGGGCGGGACAGGTGCACGCAGGTGAGCCGCAGGCGGTGCACGGCCGGGATGGTTTCCCCGTCCACCAGCATGGCTTCCACCGAATCCAGTTCGCACTGGCCCAGGCCCTGGGCCACCAGGGCGGCCATGAAGGCGCCCAGGGACTCGGCGGTGGCGAACCGGCCCTCGTCCAGGAGCCCTTCGTTGAGCATGGCGTCCACCAGGGGGCGGGAATAGCCGCGGCGCTCCAGCTTGGCGTACAGGTGCTTCACTTCGCCCCACTTCTTCATTTCCCGCACCAGGGCCGGGCCCTGGTGCTCCTCGCCGTCCGGCAGGGTGAGGGTCCACCCGTCCAGGGCCTTGTTGAACAGGAACTCCTCCAGCGCCCGCTCGTCCTTGAGGTAGCGCTCCTGCTTGCCCTTCTTGACCTTGTACAGGGGCGGCTGGGCGATGTACAGGTGCCCGCGCAGCACCAGTTCGGGCATCTGCCGGTAGAAGAAGGTGAGCAGCAGGGTGCGGATGTGCGAGCCGTCCACGTCCGCGTCGGTCATGAGCACGATCTTGTGGTAGCGCAGGTTCTCCACCTTGAAGTCCTCGGCGCCGATGCCGGTGCCCAGGGCCTGGATCAGCAGCCGCAGCTCGTTGTGCCCCAGGATCTTGTCGAACCGGGCCTTCTCCACGTTGAGCACCTTGCCCTTGAGGGGCAGGATGGCCTGGGTGCGCCGCTCCCGGCCCTGCTTGGCGGAGCCGCCGGCGGAATCGCCCTCCACCAGGAACAGTTCCGACACGGCCGGGTCCTTCTCCTGGCAATCGGCCAGCTTGCCCGGCAGTCCGGCGCTGTCCAGGCTGCCCTTGCGCCGGGTCAGCTCCCGGGCCTTGCGGGCCGCCTCCCGGGCCCGGGCCGCCTCGATGGCCTTCTCCAGGATGGCCTTGGCCTCCCGCGGATTCTCCTCGAAGAAGGTGGTGAGGCGGTCGTAGACGATGGTCTGGACGATGCCCTTCACTTCGCTGGAGACCAGCTTGTCCTTGGTCTGGCTGCTGAACTTGGGGTCGGGCACCTTGGCGGAGATCACCGCCGTGAGGCCTTCCCGCACGTCCTCGCCGGAGAGGGCCACCTTGGCGGACTTGAGCAGGTTGTTCTTCTCGGCGTAGGTGTTGATCACCCGGGTCATGGCCGCTCGGAAACCCTCCAGGTGGGCGCCCCCGTCCCGGTTGCGGATGTTGTTGGTGAAGCAGTACAGCGTCTCCTGGTAGCTGTCGTTCCACTGGAGGCTCACTTCCACGAGGGTGTCGCTCTTGGTGTCCTCGATGTGGATGGGCGGCCGGTGCAGGGCGGTCTTGTTGCGGTTCAGGTGCTCCACGAAGGCGTCGATGCCCCCGGCGTTGAAGAAGTCGTGGTGCTCGCCGCTGCGCTCGTCGGTAATGCGGATGTGCACGCCCTTGTTGAGGTAGCTGAGCTCCCGCAGGCGCTGGCTCAGCACCTCGAAGGAGAAGTCCAGCTGCAGGTGGAAGATCTCGGCGTCGGGCTTGAAGCGCACCCGGGTGCCCCGGCGGGTGGTGGGGGCCACCATCGCCAGGGGGGCGTCGGCCTTGCCCCGGGTGAAGGTCATGGCGTGCTCCTTGCCGTCCCTCCAGATGGTGAGCCACAGGCGCTCGGAGAGGGCGTTCACGCAGGAGACGCCCACTCCGTGCAGCCCGCCGGAGATCTTGTACGAGTTGTCGTCGAACTTGCCGCCGGCGTGGAGCATCGTCATGATCACTTCCGCGGCGGAGCGGTTCTCCTCCTTGTGCAGGTCCGTGGGAATGCCCCGGCCGTTGTCCTCCACCGAGCAGCTGCCGTCGTCGTGGATGTACACGTCGACCCGGGTGCAGTAGCCCGCCAGGGCTTCGTCCACCGCGTTGTCCACCACCTCGTAGACCATCTGGTGGAGGCCGCTGCCGTCATCCGTATCGCCGATGTACATCCCCGGCCGCTTGCGCACGGCCTCCAGGTCGCGCAGCACGGTGATGTTGTCGGCGGTGTAGGTAGGTTCGTTGTCCTTGATCTGGGCGGGAATTACTTCTTCAGTCATTAATACTCACTTTTCATGGCGGCTCGCGGGTTCAAGAAATGGCGTCGTGCGGCCGGATGCCGTTGCGGGCGCTTCAACCGGGATTGGCAAACTTCACCGGCATGAGGATGTAGCGGAAGCTCATGTCCTCGATGCTGGGAGACATGAAGATGCCCTGGCCGACATCGTCCTTGAACTGGTAGACCACCTCCTCGCCGGGAATCCGTTCCAGGAGCTCGGTCAGGTAGTCGATGTTGAAGGCGAGCTCCAGGGGCTGCTCCTCTCCGGAGAAGGTGAGGGTGCCCTGGTTGACCCCTTCGTCCGGGTGCTGGAAGAACACCCGCAGGTTGGGGAATTCGAAGAAAAGGCGCACGTTCTTGTTGTAGTCGTCCTTCTTGAGCCCCACCACCCGCAGGGTCTTGAGGAAATCCTCCCGGTCCATGATCACCTTCTTGGGCAGTTCCGAGGGCAGGACCTTCTCGTAGGCAGGGTAGTTGCCGGTCACCCGCCGGGTGGAGAACTTGAGCCCAGGCTGGTCCATGAACAGGCTGCGCTCGTCCCAGGTGAGGGTCAGCTGGCCGTCGTCGCCCAGGGAAGTGGGCAGCAGGTCCAGGGCCCGGCGCGGCACGATCAGGCGCGCGTCGGCCTCGAGGCCGGTCTCGCAGGGCAGTTCCACCACCGCCAGGCGGAAGCCGTCGGTGGAGACCACCCGGATGTAGTGCTTGCTCAGGTGCAGCAGCACCCCCGAGAGGGCGGGCTTGGTGGCGTCCTTGCTCACGGAGATGGAACCCAGGGTAATGGCCTTGCGGAAGGACTGGGTGGGGACGTGCACGCAAGGCAGTCCCGGCTCGGGCTTGGGCAACTCCGGGAAGCCCTCGCCGGGCTGGACGTTGTGTTCGGAATTGAAGCCTTTGGCCCGCAGCCAGATGCGGTTGCCGGAATCGGGCCACTCCAGGCTCAGGATGCCCTCGGGGAAGACCCGCACCGTCTCGATGAACTTCTTGCCGGGGATGGCCACCACCCGGTTGCCCTGGCCTTCCACCGGGACCACCGCTTCAAAGGCCAACTCCATGTCGGTGGCCTTGAGGGTCATCTCGTGGTCGTTCACCTCCGCCAGGATGTGCTGGAGGATGGGCAGGGTCACCCGGCGTTCCAGGGCGTGTTTCAGAATCCCCAAGGTCTTATCAAGACGTTCTTTGGAAACCTGTACCTGAAAGTTCATGAATCACCCTGATTATGCTGAGTGGAGAGCAATCCTGCGGAAATCGCTTCAAACCCTTAGTGTAGCTTGAAACAACGGCGTTGGGCAGGTGCGGGCCCAGGGGTTGGAAGGGTGGATTCCCGGAGGGAGGAACCTGAGGGCACCCCGGGAAAGAGGGGCTTTCCACAAGGATGCGCGCAAGCTCCTGAGGAAAACCCCGGCTGATGAAGTAAGTAATGTCATGTCATTGGATGCTGTTGAGCAGGGAGTGCACGATCTTGTGGAAATCCGCATCCTTCTGCATGCGGTTCTTGACCGAATTAATGGCGTTCATGACCGTGCTGTGGTGCATATCGTTGAAACTGTGCCCGATTTCCGTGAAGGAGGCGGCGGTGAGTTCCCGGGTCAGGTACATGGCCACTTGGCGGGGCAGGAGGACCGCCTGCTGGCGTGACTTCTTCTTCATCAGGTCGCTGAAGGAGAGGTTGTAGGTCTCGGCGGTCATCCGGCAGATGCGTTCCATGGAAATGGCGGCGGTGGCCTCGTTGCCGGTGAGGCCCTGGAAGGCGAGCTGGGCCACTTCCAGGCTCGGGGAGACGCCCAGGAAGCTGCTCTGGAACACCACCCGGGTGAGCAGGCCCTCCAGGTCCCGCACACTGCCCTTGGCCTTGTGGGCGATGAAGGTGATGACGTCCTCCCCCACTTCCGGCAGGCCCTTGAACACCTCGTCTTCCAGCTTCTTGCGCAGGATGGCCACCCGGGTCTCGAAGTCGGGCGGCTGGATATCCGCCGTGAGTCCCCACTTGCAGCGGGTAATGAGACGATCGTGAAGCCCTTCCAGCTTCTGGGGCGGCTTGTCGGACGTGATGACGATCTGCTTACCGTACTGGAGGAGGTATTCCAGGATGTAGAAGATCTCTTCCTGGGTCCGCTCCATCCGGCCCAGGGTCTGCACATCGTCCAGGAGCAGGACGTCGTTCTGCTGGTACTTCTTGCGCATCGGCTCGGTGTTCTTGGCCCGGATGGCGAGGGTGAGCTCGTTGAAGAAATTGTCCACCTTCAGGTAGGCCACCTTCAGGGACCGGTTCTTGGCCAGAAGGCCCTTGCCGATGCCGATCATCAGGTGGGTCTTGCCCAGACCCGAACCCCCGTAGACGAACAGAGGATTCAAGTTCAGGGAAGACTTGGGCTTTCCGTGGCTCTCCACCACCGCGTTGGCGGCGGCGAAGGCCAGCTGGCTGCTGGGCCCCACCACGAACCGGTCCAGGGTGTAGCGATGGAAACCCTGGGGGAACGGCGAATCCACGTCGTCTTCCGGAGCCGTGGAAGCGGCGGCCTTGGGGCGCTGGGAACCCTTGGGCGGGCGGGCGTCCCCCGCCACCATGAAGGCCAGCCTCAGGTTGGCCAGGTCCGACTGCACCAGCACATCGTGGAACTCTTCCGCCAGCTGCTGCTCGATCCAGATGCGGGCGGACGGGGACGGCACCTGGATGAGCAGCGTGTTGCCGTCGTAGCTCACGGCGGAACAGGGTTCGATCCAGTCGCTGAAAGTCCGCTCGGGAAGGCGCTGGCCGAGCCCTTTGCGCAGGGTGTCCCAGAGGGCTTGTGGATCTTGTGACATGGCGAAGTCCCAGTCTATGACAACCAAGTGGAACCCGACCCGGGAAGGGCGTCAGGCTCGTGGCGGGGGAACGGCCCTGGTACTCCACTCCGGATGCGGGAATGGTACTTTAGCATCGCCGTCCGGTCCTTGGGGTCACTCTTTGGAGTTGAGCGCCAAATCGGCTCCTGGTAGGCTCAAAGGTTCGCCCCTTCCTCCAAAGATTGGGCCATGAGGTGTTCGATGAAGCGTACCTTCCAGCCCAACAACCGGCACCGGGCCAAGACCCACGGTTTCCTTACCCGCATGAAGACCAAGAACGGTCGCCTGGTGCTCAAACGCCGGCGGGCCAAAGGGCGCCACACCCTGGCCCTCTAGTGCAGGTAGCCGGGCGCTACCAGGTGGTGCGGCGCCAGGACCACGCGGTTCCCGCCGCCGTTCCGCGATCCCTCCTGGGGCGCGAGCATTCCCTGGACATCCGCGTCTGGCCCTGGGCACCCGGCGCGCAACCCCTGCTCCTGGTCACCGCGTCCCGCAGGCAGGGCCAAGCTGTGCAGCGGAACCGCTTCCGGCGCCGGGTGCGCATGGCCTTCCTCAAGATCCTGGAGGAAGGATTGGCCCCGGTTGATCTACGATACGTTGTGTGGGTCCGCCCCGCCCGCGGGGCACCTCGAGGCTGTCCTTTCTCCTTCCATGAAATCGAAAGCCAGCTTCGGCTGGCCCTGCGCCGTTGGGACCATCGATGAAGAACAAGAACATGATTGTTTTCGTCATACTGAGTGTGGTCCTGCTGTGGGGCTACCAGTACCTGACGACCCACCTGAACCCGCCCAGGCCCGCCCAGGTGCAATCCGCCGGTCCAGCTCCGGCGGCCGGCCCGGTCGCGGCCCCCGGCGCCCCGGCGAGCCCGGCGGCCGCTCCGGCGGTGGACCTCTCGGCCCGCTTCACCTTGCGCAACGACACCCTCGGGCTCACCTGGCGCAAGGGCGACGGCGCCTTGGCCCAGGTGGAGTGGAGCGACGGCACCAAGTTCTTCCCGGAGGCGCGGCCCGGCAAGGACGAGCCGGAAGCGGGCCAGGAGTTCCCCGGCCTGGCGGCGGCGGTGAACACCCGCTTCGAAGGGGACCCGGAGGTGGCCGACGTGCCCGGCGGGCGCACGGTGACCTTCCACAACGCCCAGGGGGACCGGCTCACCTACACGGTGCCGGCCCAGGGGCACATTCTGACCATGGAGTGGACGTCCCCCAAGGGCGCGGCCCTGAACCTGCTGCCCCGCCCGGACAGCCTGCAGGCGGTGTTGGGCCTGGGCCGGGTGTTCACCATCGAGCCCAGCTCCATCAAGGCGGTGGCCTGGAGCGCCATGCTCAAGGACCCCTTCTTCAGTTTCCTGGGCGCCAGGCGCAAGGACCTGCCCCCGGCTTCCCCGCGCCTGGGCATGGACGCCGGGGTGGATTCCACCAAGCCTACCGCCAACCATTATTTCGCCGCCATCTGGGACGCTTCCCGGGAACCGGTGCGGGACCCGGCGGCGGGCTACCTCCTGGCTCCCGAAGGGGGCGGCAAGGTGTCCGCCCGGCTGTACCTGGGGCCCAAGCAGAGCGAGGACCTGGCCCAGTTCCACGCCCCCGGCGACCCTGAGTCGGGGGCCATGTTCAAGCAGGTGGTGGACTTCGGCTTCTTCGGCCTGGTGGCCAAGCTGCTGTTCCTGATCCTGCGGGGGATCCACACCTTCGTGCCCAACTGGGGCTGGGCCATCATCCTGTTCACGGTGGTCATCCGGGCCTCCCTGTGGCCCCTCAACACCAAGACCACGGTGCAGATGATGCGCATGAAGGAGCTGGAGCCGTACCAGAAGGCCCTGCAGACCAAGTACGCGAAGTTCGGCAACGACATGACCAAGAAGGCGGAGATGCAGAAGGAGCTCATGGCCTTCTACAAGAAGAACGGCCACAACCCCATGGGCGGCTGTCTGCCCATGGTGGTGCAGATGCCCGTGTTCTTCGCCCTGTGGTCCATGCTCAACGCGGTGTTCGAACTGCGCCACGCCTACTTCATCGGCTGGCTGAAGGACCTGTCCGCCTCGGACCCGTTCTACATCCTCCCGGTGCTCATGGGCCTCTCCATGATCGCCCAGCAGGCCATGACCCCGGCGGTGGGCGACCCGGCCCAGCGCAAGATGATGATGATCGTCATGCCGGTGATGTTCTCCTTCTTCTTCGCCAAGACGCCTTCCGGCCTGTGCCTGTATTACCTGATGTTCAACCTCATCGGCATCCTGCAGACCTGGCTGGTGATGCGGAGCTACAAGCCCCAGCCGATCGTGACCTGAGGAGGAGGATCCCATGCGCAAGACCGCCCTTCCGCTGGAACAGGCCCCCGAGGTGATGGCCCGGTGGTGCCGCCACCTGGGTTTCAACGTGAAGGCGGCCTTCGAGACGTCCGGGGATGAAGCCTTGTTCCCCAACCGCCTGGTGCTCAGCGGCCCGGACGCCGGCTGGTTGTCCGGCAATAAGGGCCAAGTGTTGGATGCCCTACAATTTCTTCTTCATGAAGCCCAGGGGGAGCGGGAGGAGAACCGGCTGGTCTACCTGGATGCCGAGTCCTACCGCCTGTTCCGGATGAAGGAGGTCATCGCCATGGCCGGGTTCGCGGCCGAGAAGGCCAAGGCCCTGGGCAGCTACACGTTCTCCTCCCTCAGCCCTCGGGAGCGGCGCTGGGTGCACATGGTGCTGGGCCGCCAGCCGGGCTTCACCACCGAGAGCGAGGGCACCGGCACCTTCAAGGCCTTGAAAGTCACCCGGGTCTGATCCGCGGCGCCGGATACCGCACCGGGGACCTTTCCAGTCCACTCTCCGGCCCCTCCATGTCCGATCCCATCTGCGCCCCCGCCACTCCGCTGCTGCCCTCGGCGGTGGCCATCGTGCGCGTGTCGGGCGCCGGGCTGGGGGAACGGCTGCGTTCCCTGGCGGCCCTGCCGCCCCCCCGGGAAGCGCGCCTGCGCACCCTGGCCTGGGACGACTACCGGGAAAAGGGCCTGGTGCTGTTCTTCCCGGCCCCCCACAGCTACACGGGGGAGGACTTGGCGGAATTCCACCTGCACGGCAACCCGCTGCTGGTGAGGCGTTTTCTGGAACACTTGGGAACACTGGGGATCCGTCTGGCGGAGCCGGGGGAGTTCACCCGCCGGGCCCTGCTCAACGGCAAGCAGAGCCTGCTGGAGGCGGAGGCCCTGAGGGACCTGGTGAATGCCGCCACGGACACCCAGGTGCGCCAGGCCCAGGCCCGGGCCGGGGCCCTGCCCGGGTGGGTGGTCCGCGCCAAGGACGCCTTGGCCCCCTGGCTGGCCCGGGCCGAGGCCAGCGTGGACTACGGGGAAGAGGAGGGCATCGCCCTGGACCTGGCGGCCATGCGCCGGGACCTGGGTCCCCTGAAGGAATTGTTCTACGTGGAACAGGGGCGGGCCAACGCGGCGGGCTGGCTGCTGGAGGGGATACGCCTCGCCCTGGTGGGCCGGCCCAATGCCGGCAAGAGCACCCTGTTCAACGTCCTGGCCGGCGCCGACCGGGCCATCGTCACCGAGCTGCCGGGCACCACCCGGGACGTGCTGGAGGCGCGGGTGCAGTGGGCGGGCCTGCCCCTGACCCTGTTCGACACCGCCGGGCTGCGCACCAGCGAGGACCCGGTGGAACGGCTGGGGGTGGAACGGGTGCGGGGCGTCCTGGAACGGGCGGACCTGATCCTGCACCTGGTGCCGCTCCCGGACCCGGAGCCCGATCCCCGCATCCTGGAACGCCTGGCGCCCTTCGCCGGCAAGACCCTGACCGTGCGCAACCAGGCGGACCTGGGCGGTGCGCCCGCCCCCGGGGAGCCCTGCATCTCGGCCCTGGCCGGGCACCTGGAGCCCCTGGCCGCCGCCTTGCGGGAGCGGTTCCTGGGGGGGCGGGCGCCGGACGCCTGCCTGGGGGCCCTGGCCACCCGCCGCCAGCGGGACCTGCTGGATGAGCTGGTGGTCCAGATGGACCTGCTGTTCCAGCTGGATCCGGGAGCTCCCCCGGAACTGGCGGCCTCGGCCCTGCAGGGGGCCTGGGGGCTGCTGGCCCGCCTCACCGGCGAGGACCGGGCCGAGTCGGCGCTGGACCAGGTCTTCTCCGGGTTCTGCCTGGGCAAATGACGGTCAGACCGTCGGCTGGATGAGGTAGTCGACCCTGGCCGCGAACCGGTCCCGGTCGTGTTCGAAAGCCTCCCGGCTCACCAGGCTCTCGGGGCCCTCGGCCCGGTCCACCGCCAGGATGCCGTCCAGGTGGTCGCACTCGTGCTGGAGCAGCTCCGATTCGGCCCGGCCCAGCCGCTCCCAGTGCTGGCGCTGTCCGGTCTCGTCCTGGAAGGCCAGGGAGATGGAGGCGTGCCGGCGCACCCGCACCAGCAGCCACGGGAAACACATGCAGTCGTCCCACAGGGTGAAGGTCTCGGGGCTGGTCCAGGTGATTTCGGGATTGATGAGGGAGCGGGTGCCCTGGCCCAGGTTCACGGCGATGAAGCGCCTGGGGATGCCGATCTGGGGGGCCGCCACCCCGCGGCCGAACCCATGCTCCCGGCGGAAGGCGTCCAGGACCCCCTGCAGGCGGGCGCTCTCGGCCCGGAAGGCCGGGTCCCGCACGTCCAGGACCGGCTGGGCCTGGAGGCGCAGCCGGGGATCCCCAAGGGGCAGGATGGCGTCGGACATGGAACCTCCGGTGGAGCTTCCATTGTCCCACGGCGGCCCTTTTCCGCGATAATCGCCCTGGGAGCGTACATGAAAGCGGGTTTCGAAGCGGTCATCGGTCTGGAAGTGCATGTGCAGCTGCTCACCCGCTCCAAGATGTTCTGCGCCTGCCCGAACCGCTATGGCGGTGAGCCCAATACCCGCACCTGCCCGGTGTGCCTGGGCCTGCCGGGCACCCTGCCGGCGCTCAACGGGGAAGCGGTGCGCATGGCCATCGCCCTGGGGCTGGCCCTGGAAGGGCAGATCCAGGCCCGCAGCACGTTCTACCGCAAGCAGTACCTCTACCCGGACCTGCCCAAGGGCTACCAGATCACCCAGGGGCCGGTGCCGGTGGTGCAAGGGGGGCGCCTGCGCATCCCCGGTGATCCCCAGGTGCGGAGCGGGGCGGGGCTGGTGGAAGTGGGCGTCGAACGGGCCCACCTGGAGGAGGACGCGGGCAAGTCCAACCACGACCCGGTGTCCGGCTGCTCCTTCGTGGACCTGAACCGGGCCGGCGTGCCCCTGCTGGAGATCGTGGGCGCCCCGCACCTGCGGAGCGGGCAGGAGGCCTATGACTACCTGAAGGCGGTGCACCGCCTGGTGACCTTCCTGGGCATCTGCGACGGCAACCTGGAGGAAGGTTCCATGCGCTGCGACGCCAACGTGAGCGTGCACCGCCCGGGCGATCCCCTGGGCACCCGGGTGGAAGTGAAGAACATCAATTCCTTCCGGTTCGTGCGCCAGGCCCTGGACTTCGAGATCGGCCGCCAGGTCGCCCTGGCGGAACAGGGGCAGGGATTCCCACCGGAAACCCGGGGCTGGGACGCTTCCACCGGTGAGACCCGCAGCCTGCGGGGCAAGGAGGCGGCCATGGACTACCGGTACTTCCCGGAGCCGGACCTGCCGGCCCTGGTGATCGCCCCGGCCGAGATCGAGGCGGTCCGGCGCACCCTTCCGGAGCTGCCCGAGGCCCGGTTCACCCGCTTCCAGGCCCAGTACGGGGTGTCCGGCCCGGAGGCCGCCACCCTGCTCCAGAGCCTGGCCTTCGCAGACTTCTTCGAGGCGGTGGCGGCCGCCGGGAACCCCAGGCAGGCCGCCAACTGGATGCTGGGGGAGGTGAGCCGGACCCTGAACGAGCGGGGCCAGGCCATCCAGGACCTGGGCCTGGGGGCCGCCCACCTGGGGGAGCTGATCAGCCTGGTGGAGCGCGGGACCATCACCCTGAAGACCGCCAAGGAGACGGTCTATCCGGCCCTCCTGGCGGGGGAGGGCGGCCCGGGGGCCGTGGTGGCGCGCCTGGGGCTGGGCCAGGTCTCGGACCGGGACCTGATCGTGGCCCTGGCCCAGACCGTCCTGGCCGCCAACCCGGCCCAGCTGGCCCAGTACCGCGCCGGCAAAGGCAACCTGAGAGGGTTCTTCGTGGGCCAGGTGGTGAAAGCGGGGCAGGGGCGGGTGAACCCGCAGGTGGTGAACCAGGTGCTTGACCAGCTCCTGGCGGTGATGGAGGAACCGTGAGCGAGAACGATCCCAACCCCGGCGCGCCGGGCGCGCCGGACCCGGCGCCCAAGGACCGGGATGCCTGGAAGCTGGTGTACTTCGGCCAGATCTCCAGGGACCTGGTGCCGTACCACCCGGAGCCGCCCGAGGCCCCCGAAGACGAACTCACCCAGGCGGCCCTCACGGACCCGGACCGTGCCACCCAGGGTGAGACCCTGGCGCACGCCGGCCCCACCTTCTGGCGGGTGCTGGCGGTGTTGGCGTTGGCGGTGGTGGCCCTGGCGGTGGTTTTCTGGCGCACCCGCTGAATCCCGCTGGTATCCTTCCCCGCACACCGTAGGGGGGGTCCATGCGCCTGCGCATCAACGGCCGGGGCCAGGACGCCCCGCTCCTGGCCACGGTGGCGGACCTGGCCCGGTGGCTCGACCTGCCTCCGTTCGGCAGCGCGGTGGAACTCAACGGCCAGGTGGTGCGCCGGGCCGACCACGAAACCACCCCCCTGCGGGACGGAGACGTCCTGGAGGTGGTGCGCCTGGTGGGCGGCGGTTGATCCCGGAACGATCGGCGTTACCATCAGGGCCATCCAGACCCTGGGTGCCGCCGTGATGAAGCCCTTCCCCTTGCCGGATGTGTACCAACTCCTGGAGCCGGGCCCGGTGGTGCTGCTCACCACTGCCCACAAGGGCCGGACCAACGTCATGGCCATGTCCTGGCACATGATGGTGGAGTTCCAGCCGCCCCAGGTGGCCTGCATCGTCAGCGGCGCCAACCACAGTTTCACCGCCCTGCGCCGCACCGGGGAGGCGGTGCTGGCCATACCCACCGCGGACCTGGCGGGCCAGGTGGCGCGGGTGGGCAACTGCTCCGGGCGGGACACGGACAAGTTCGCCGTCTGCGGGCTCACCCCCGCATCCGCCGAAAAAGTCTCGGCGCCCCTGGTGGCCGAGTGCTACGCCAACCTGGAGTGCCGGGTGATCGATACCCGGATGGTGGGGCGCTACAACATGTTCATCCTGGAAGTGGTCCAGGCCTGGATCAACCGCGGCCGGCGCCGGGCCCGGACCCTGCATCACCAGGGTTATGGAAAGTTCACTGTAGACGGGGACGTGATCCGGCCCCCTCCCCCACTGAGATAGGCTCTCAGGTCCGGGCCAGCACTTCCCAGCGTCCGCCCTTGAAGTCCACCTGGGCCCGGATCCGGCCCAGGGCGGAGAGGTCCAGGTCCACGGGCTGGCCCCCGGCCGGGGTGTCGGAGGTGAAACGGTGGAATTCGTCCACCAGGCCCTGCTGCAGCAGGCCCTTGGCCAGCTGCCCGCCCCCCTCGAACAGCACCCGGCCGACGCCCCGGGCGGCCAATTCGTGCAGGAGGTGGCGCAGGCTGCAACCGGCGGAGCTGGGGGGCAAGCGCAAATCCTCCACGTCCCGGATGGGGGACAGGTCCTCCACCACTGCCCGCAGGACCGGCTGCCCCGCCACCTGCTGCCACACCCGGCGGTCGGCGGGGAGGCGTCCGTGGCTGTCCAGGACCACCCGCAGGGCCTGGCGGTGGGGAGCGGTGGGGGCGTGCCACCGGTCGGTGAGCATGGGATCGTCCACCTGCACGGTCCAGCGCCCCACCACGATGGCTTCGGTGGCCCGGCGCAAGGCATGGGCCAACTGCTGGATCTCGGGGGTGGTCACCTGGGTGCTGACCCCCTCCGGTCCGGTGGAACCGTCCGAGCCCAGGGCCAGCTTGAGCATCACCCAGGGCAGGCCGGTCTGGATGAGCTTGAAGAAGGGGGCGTGGAACCGGGTGCAGGCGCTCCCCAGCACCCCCTCCTGGATGGCGATGCCGTGGGCCTGGAGGATGGCCACGCCGCCTCCGTCCACCCGCGGGTTGGGGTCCCGGACCCCCACCACCACCCGGCGGATGCCGGCCCGGACGAGGGCGCTGGTGCAGGGCGGGGTGCGGCCGTGGTAGCAGCAGGGCTCGAGGGTCACGTAGGCGGTGGCGCCCCGGGGATCCTGGTCCCGGCTCTCCGCGTCCCGCAAGGCCATGATCTCTCCGTGGGGGTCCCCGGCACGGGTATGCACCCCCCGCCCCAGCACCCGCCCGTCCCGGACCAGCACGCAGCCCACGGGCGGGTTGGGGCTGGACAACCCGACCCCCAGCATCCCTTCCCGCAGGGCCAGGGCCATGAAACTCTCGTCGCCCGACAAGTGCACCGGATCCGGGAACGGGCCCCCGCAGGCCAGTTCCCAGGCCAGGTCGGGGGTCAGCGGCCTAGACATCCAGCAACCCGTCCACGAACGCTTCCGGATCGAAGGGCACCAGATCGTCCAGCTGTTCGCCCACCCCCACGAAGGCGATGGGCAGCTTCAGGCGCTCCAGGATGGGCACCGCCACCCCGCCCTTGGCGGAGCCGTCCAGCTTGGTGAGGATCAGGTCCGTGACCCCGGCCGCCTGTTTGAAGGCCTCCGCCTGCACCAGGCCGTTCTGGCCGGTGGTGGCGTCCAGCACCAGCAGCACCCGGTGGGGCGCCTCCGGGATGACCTTCTGCAGGCTGCGCCGGATCTTGTCCAGCTCGCGCATGAGATGGTCCTTGGTGTGCAGCCGCCCGGCGGTGTCCACCAGCACCCACGGCACCTTCCTGGCCAGGGCGCTGGCGGCGCCGTCGTAGGCGATGGCGGCCGGGTCGCCGCCCATCTGGTTGCGGATCACCGGCACGCCGGCCCGCTGCGCCCACAGCTCCAGCTGGTCGATGGCGGCGGCCCGGAAGGTGTCCCCGGCCACCACCAGCACCTGGTCGCCCCGGGCCTTCAGGTGGGCGGCCAGCTTGCCCAGGGTGGTGGTCTTGCCCACGCCGTTCACCCCCACCAGGAGCATCACCTGGGTGCCGTCAAGGGTGAAGGGGCGGGGCGGCACCTGGCGCAGGATCTTGAGGAGTTCATCTTTCAGGATGGCCTTGGGGTCGATCTCGTCGGCCTTCTTCAGCTCGAAGCGCAGGCGGTCCATGAGCCGGGCCACCGCGTGCACGCCCAGGTCCGCCTGCAGCAGGAGATCCTCCATCTCCTCCAGCTGGCCCTCGTCCAGGCGGCGCAGGCCCAGCAGGCGGCCCATGGGCGCCAGCACCAGTTCCTGGGTGCGCTGGAGTCCTTGCTTGAACTTGGTGAAGAGGGTTCCGAACAGGCTCAACGGGACCTCTTGGCGGTCGCCGTCAGGTCGCCCTTGCCGGACCCCGGCTTGGCGGCCTTCCCGGGCTCGGCCTTGGCCCGCCTGCGCTTCTCCGGCCGGACCCAGTCCTCCAGGGCGATCTCGAAGACTTCCTCCACGTGCTTGACCGGGTGGAACTTGAGCTTGCGCCGCACCTCCGGGGCGATCTCCTCCAGGTCCTTCTGGTTGGTGAAGGGGATGAGGACGTTCTTGATGCCCACCCGCAGGGCCGCCAGGGCCTTCTCCTTGAGCCCGCCGATGGCCAGGACCTCGCCCCGCAGGTCGATCTCGCCGGTCATGGCGAACGTGTTCTTCACCGGGACGCCCTTGAGCACCGAGAGCAGCACCGTGGCCATGGCCACCCCCGCGCTGGGACCGTCCTTGGGGATCGCCCCCTCGGGGAAGGTGGATGTGCAGGTCGTTCTTCTGGAACGACCTCCGGGTCGATCTCGAAGGCGTCCCCGCGGCTGCGGATGTAGCTGAGGGCGGCCTGGGCGCTCTCCTTCATCACATCGCCCAGCTGGCCGGTGAGCACCAGTGCGCCCTTGCCGGGCATCTTCAGGGCTTCCACGAACAGCACTTCGCCGCCGGTGGAGGTCCAGGCCAGGCCCGTCACCACGCCCACCCGGGGCGCCTTGAGCCGCTCATCCTGGAGCAGCTTCACGGGGCCCAGCAGTTCGTGCACGTTCTTCTCGGTGAGCACCAGCTTGCCCTTCAACTCGCCCTCGGCCACCTTGCGGGCGACCTTGCGGCACACCGTGCCGATCTCCCGTTCCAGCTGGCGCACCCCGGCCTCCCGGGTGAAGCCGGTGATCAGGGCCTGGAGGCCCTTGACGGTGAACTCCACCTGCTCGGCCGTGACCCCGTTCTTGGCCAGCTGGCGGGGGACGAGGTGGCGCTCGGCGATGCCGATCTTCTCCTCCAGGGTGTAGCTGGAGAGGTGGATGATCTCCATGCGGTCCTTGAACGCCGGCTGGATGGGGTCCAGCTCGTTGGCGTTGGTGAGGAACAGCACCTGGCTCAGGTCGATGGGGACGTTCATGTAGTGGTCCCGGAAGGTATGGTTCTGCTCGGGATCCAGCACCTCCAGGAGGGCCGCGGAGGGGTCGCCGCGCAGGTCCCGGCCGATCTTGTCCACCTCGTCCAGCATGATCACCGGGTTCATGGACCCGATCTGGTGCAGGGCCTGGACGATACGCCCGGGCATGGCGCCCACGTAGGTGCGCCGGTGGCCGCGGATTTCGCTCTCGTCGTGGACCCCGCCCAGGGAGATGCGGGAGAACTTGCGCCCGAGCGCCCGGGCCACGCTGCGGCCCAGGCTGGTCTTGCCGGTGCCCGGGGGGCCCACGAAGCAGAGGATGGTGCCCTTGTGCTCCGGGTTCAGCTTGCGCACAGCCAGGTACTCCACCAGGCGGTCCTTGATCTTCTCCAGGCCGTAGTGGTCCTCGTCCAGGGTGCGCTTGGCCTCCTTCAGGTCCAGGTTGTCCTCGGTGATGGCGCCCCAGGGCATCTCGGTCATCCACTCCAGGTAGGTGCGGGTCACCGCGGTCTCGCTGGAGTCCGGGTGCATGCGCTCCAGCTTCTTGAGGTTGCGGTCGATCTCCGTGAGCGGTTCCGGGGGCACCTTGAGCTTGGCGATCTTGTCCCGGAAGGCCTGGATCTCCTCCGCCAGCTCGCTGCCCTCCCCCAGTTCCTGCTGGATGGCCTTGAGCTGCTGGCGCAGGTAGTACTCCCGCTGGCTCTTGTCCATCTCCCCGCGGGCTTCCATGGTGATCTTCTGCTGCACTTCCAGCAGGTCGATCTCCCTCATCAGCAGCTCGTTGACGCGCTTGAGCCGGCTCACGGGGTTGGCGATCTCCAGCACCTCCTGCATCTGGGGCGGCTTGATGTCCAGGTTGGACGCCACCATGTCCGCCAGGCGTCCGGGGCTGTCCAGGTTGGCGGCGATCACCAGCACTTCCTGGGGCAGGTTCTTGCCCAGGGCCACCGCCTTCTCGAGGGTCTGCTTCACCGACCGCAGCAGGGCGTCCAGTTCGATGTCGTGCTCGCCGATCTCCGGTTCCGCCAGGATCTCCACCTTGGCCTTGAACTGGGTTTCGGTCTCGGTGAAATACTCCACCCGCACCCGCTGCAGCCCCTGCACCAGCGCCCGCACCCGGCCGTCCGGCAGTTTCAGCACCCGCATGATCAGGGCCGCGGTGCCCACCGTGTACAGTCTCGTCCGGCCCCGGATCCTCCACTTCCATCTGCTTCTGGGACAGCAGCAGGATCATCCGGCTCTCCACCAGGGCGGTGTCCACCGCCCGCAGGGATTTTTCCCGGCTCACGGAAAGGGGCAGGATCACGTAGGGGTAGACAACCACATCGCGAAGCGGAAGGACCGGCAGGACATCAGGGATCTTGGGCGATTCTTCGAGCAGCTGCGGAATGACGATTTCTTCGGCCACGGAATACCTCTGGTTAACAGTCTAACCCTTGCGGAGCTTGCTCCGCATAGGGTTGCTTGGATCCGGCACGGGCGCCTGGCTCAGTGGGATTTGCGGCGCTTGGATGGGGCCGGCCTGTCGGCGGCCACGCCTGGGAACAGGGGTGTGGCCTTGAAGGGTTCCTGGACCGGCCGGGGCGGGGGCGGCTCCGGGGCCGGCTCCGCCACCGGCTGGGCGGGGCGCAGGAGCCGGGGCGCCAGGGGCGGGGCGCTGGGCATGAGGGCTTCCAGGGCCCGCACGAAGTCCGGCAGGTCCTTGAAGTCCCGGTAGACGCTGGCGAACCGCACATAGGCCACCGAATCGATGTGCTTCAGGGCGTCCATGACCAGCTCTCCCAGGTTGCGGCTGGGCACTTCCCGGTCGGGCTGCTCCATGAGCTTGGCCTGGATGTCTCCCACGGCTTCTTCCAAAGTGGCCAGGGAGACGGGGCGCTTCTGGCAGGCGGCCATGATCCCCCGCAGCAGCTTCTGGCGGTCGAAGGGCTCGCGCCGGCCGTCCTTCTTGACGATGAGGATGGGCACTTCCTCAAGCCGCTCATAGCTGGTGAAACGCCGGCCACACTTCAGGCACTCCCGCCGGCGGCGGATGGCATCCCCTTCCCGGGTTTCCCGGGAATCCACGACCTTGTCCTCAAGGTGGCCACAGAACGGGCAGCGCATGGGTCCAGGTTAACCCAAGAACGGCCGTCATGTTCCACGTGGAACGCGGGACGGGAAGGCGGTCCGGCCGCGCTTCTCGCGTGGAGGCATCCGGAAGAAGCATCCGGAACGACCCAGGCCTGTTCTTCCTCCGCGTCTCCGTTCCTCCGCGTCCTCCCTTCCCGGCTTTGTCTCGGAGGATGCCGTCGCGCTCGTCCAGTAACCGGCCGGCTGGAATCACCCAAGGAAAAGCCGGAAAAGAGGACGCGGAGGAACGGAGACGCGGAGAGGGAACAGGTCTGGCCCTTCTCGGAAACACCTGGGAATCAGCCAATGCAGCAGGTCGGGCCTACGGCATTCTGCCCAGGCTGCCAAGGCTTGGCGGGGTTTGTGGCCGAGCCCCAGGATTGGTGATTTAAGTTATAGAAATTAAGGAATTTATCGGATAGGGTTTGACCGCGTGAATTTGGTCACGTCCCTGGCATAATCCATGGGAATGAGTCGACTTCAGCCCACGCCAGCGTGTACCCTTCATCGGTGAACGGTTGATCGTCACCCTTCCTGATTCGAGGTTGCCCTATGCGCTACTTGCCCACGGCTCCTTTGGAAGATCGCGCCCTGCTTGATGCCATCGGGGTGGATCGCGCCGAGGATCTCCTGCGGGGGATTCCGGAAAAGCTCCGCCTGGACCGGGAACTGGACCTCCCCGGGCAGCAGTCGGAGCAGGAAGTCCTCCAGCAGATGGAGGCCCTGGCGGCCATGAACACGCCATTCCGGTCCCGGTTCCTGGGCGCCGGCGCCTACGACCACTTCGTTCCGGCGGCGGTGGACCAGATGATCAGCCGCCAGGAATGGTTCACGGCCTACACCCCGTACCAGCCGGAGATCAGCCAGGGCACTCTGCAGCACATCTTCGAGTACCAGACTCTCATGTGCGACCTCACCGGCCTGGACGTGGGCAACGCCAGCCTCTACGACGGCGGCACCGCCTGCGTGGAGGCGGCGCTCATGGCCGTGCGCCTGCAGAAGAAGCGCAAGACCATCCTGATCTCCGCCGCCCTGCATCCCCATTACCAGGAGGTGCTCTGCACCAACATCACCCCCCACGAAGGCCTGAAGCTGGTGACTGGTGGGCCTCAAGGACGGAGTCACGGACCTGGACGACCTGGCGGCCAAGCTTGACGGCGACGTGGCCGCCGTGCTGGTGGGCTACCCCAACTTCCTGGGCTCCGTCGAGGACCTGAAGGCCATCGCCGACGCCGCCCACGGGGCCGGCGCCCTGGTGGTCTCGGTCACCCAGGAGGCCCTGGCCTTCGGCTGGCTGGAAGCCCCCGGCAAGGTGGGGGCCGACCTGGCCTGCGGCGAGGCCATGTCGTTCGGCAACCGGCTGAATTTCGGCGGGCCCTACCTGGGCTTCATGACGGTCAAGGACGCCTTCAAGCGGGAGATCCCCGGCCGGCTGGTGGGCCAGACCCGGGACCTGGACGGGCAGGTGGGCTACGTGCTCACCCTCACCGCCCGGGAGCAGCACATCCGCCGGGACAAGGCCACGAGCAACATCTGCTCCAACCAGGGCCTGGTGGCGCTGCGGGCCAACATCTTCCTGCAGCTGGCCGGCCCCGAGGGGATCCGAGGCCTGGCCGAGCAGAACGCCGCCAAGGCCCAGTACCTGCGGGCGCGCCTGCTGGAACTGCCGGACTTCACCCCCAAGTTCCAGGCCCCGTTCTTCAACGAGTTCGTCACCCACTACCGGGGCGACGTCAAGGCCCTCCAGGCGGAGTGCGCCAAGGCCGGCATCCTGCCCGGCCTGGACCTGACCCCCTACGCCGCCGACCTCAAGAACTGCATCCTCTGGTGCGCCACCGAACTGAACAGCCGCGGGCAGATGGAGGAGCTGGTGGAAGTCCTGGCCCGGGTCCCGAGCCTGGTTGGATAAGGAATTCAGACATGACCACGCGCACCCGCGAACCCCTCATCTTCGAACGTTCGGTGCCCGGCAAGACCGGCATGGACCTGCCCCGCCTGGACGTGCCTCCGGCCCAGGACACCCGCCCCGCCCACCTGAAGCGGTCTGCCTTCGAGGCCCTGCCTTCGGTGAGCGAAGTGGACGTGATCCGCCACTTCACCCGGCTCTCCCACGGGAACTACGGCGTGGACGACGGCCTCTACCCCCTGGGCTCCTGCACCATGAAGCACAACCCCAGGCTCAACGAGAGGGTGGCGGCCCTGCCCGGGTTCACCGAAACCCATCCCATGGCCCAGGTGGCGCACGTGCAGGGCAACCTGGCCGTGCTGCACAACCTCCAGGAGTGGCTCAAGGAGATCACCGGACTCCCCGGGGTCACCCTCCAGCCCAGCGCCGGCGCCGCCGGCGAACTCACCGGGGTCATGCTGATCCGCCAGTACCACCTGGCCAAGGGCGCCAAGCGCCGGGTCATCCTGCTGCCGGACAGCGCCCACGGCACCAACCCGGCCACCGCCGCCATGGCCGGCTACGAGGTGGTGGTGGTGGCCTCCCAGGCGGACGGCACCGTCAGCTTCGACGACGTCACCGGCGCCGACGGCAAGGTGCAGAAAGGGCTCGGCACCCTCCTGGCGGAACTGGGCCAGGACGTGGCCGGGCTCATGGTCACCAACCCCAACACCCTCGGCATCTTCGAATACCGCATCCAGGAGATCGCCGAGGCGATGCACCAGGTGGGCGCCCTCCTGTACATGGACGGCGCCAACATGAACGCCATGGTGGGCGTGGCGCGCCCGGGCGACTTCGGCGTGGACGTCATGCACCTGAACCTGCACAAGACCTTCTCCACCCCCCACGGGGGCGGCGGGCCCGGGTCCGGCCCGGTGGCCTGCAGCAAGGCCCTGGAACCCTTCCTGCCGCGCCCGCTGGTGGTGCGGGACACGGTCCAGGTGGGCGAGGGCCAGGTGCCCCGGCACACCTACCGCCTGGACTGGGACCGCCCCGAGAGCATCGGCAAGGTGCACGCCTTCTTCGGCAACTACGGCATCGTGGTGCGGGCCATGGCCTACTGCCTCAGCCACGGCGGCGACGGGCTCAAGGCGGCCACCCTGCGGGCCATCGTCAACGCCAACTACATCCGCAAGGAACTGGCCGGGACCTACCACATGGAATACCAGACCCCGACCCTGCACGAAGTGATCCTGGACGACAGTTACCTGAGCGCCTACGACGTGCACACCCTGGACGTGGCCAAGGGCCTCATCGACCGCGGCTTCCATCCGCCCACCATCTACTTCCCGGCGATCGTCCACGGCGCCCTGATGATCGAGCCCACCGAAAGCGAGAGCAAGGAAGAGATGGACGCCTTCATCGCGGCCATGAAGGACATCGCCAGGCAAGCCGCGGAGGACCCCGAGGCCCTGCACCAGGCCCCGGTGAAGGTCGGCATGCGCCGTCTGGACGAGACCGCCGCCGCCCGCAAGCCAGTGCTCCGCTGGACCAAGGGCTAGCCAGGCCCGTCGCCCTGGTCGCCGCCGGCCATTCGCCCAGCGGATGGCCGGCGGCGGAAGGGACCCGGGCACGGATTCAAGGTCCTGGTGTTAACCTCAAACCAGTCGTCTGGGAGCGCGCATGGCGGTCGGGAAGGGTAGGGGGATGGTCCTTTGCGGGCTGGTGATCGGCCTGGGGCTGGTGACTGGCTTCCAGGCGGGCTGTCACAAGGGCAACCATGAGGACAATGGCGTGGAGGCCCCCAGTGTCACCTACCAGAGCCCGGTCATGCTGGCCACCGCCGGCCAGCCCTTCGCCAGCGTGGCCCCGGTCGCCCAGGCGTACATCCACAACCAGGGGGTGGGCACCATCGTCACCACCGGCATCACCTTCTCGGTGAGCCCGGGCCTGCCTGGCGGCCTGACCCTGGATCCGGCCACGGGGGTCATTTCCGGGACGCCCCAGGCGGTGGCCGCCACGGCTCCCTACGTGGTCAGCGCCACCAACCAGGGCGGTCCGGGCACCTTCACCGTGCAGCTGGGAGTCCAGGCCACGTCCCCGGTGACCCTGGCCTACAACGGCGCCGGCGCCGCCGCCGGGGCGGTGGGATCCTGGCTGACCTTGTCCCCTCCCACCGTGTCGGGCGGGGCCGCCACCGGGTTCGGCGTAAGCCCGGCCCTGCCCGCCGGGCTGGTGCTGGCTCCCGACAGCGGGCTGGTTTCGGGCACGCCCGCCGCGACCCTGGCCCCCACCACCTTCACCCTCACGGCCACGACCCCGTCCGGCAGCGCCAACGCACCCTTCGTCCTGCTGGTGGCCGCCGCGCCCACCCCGGCGCCGGTGGGCATGGCCTGCCCGGACCTGGTGGCCACCTCGGGGCAGCCCTTCACTGGACCTCTCCCGACCCTCACGTTCGGCGCCGACCTGGTCTACACCATCGCCCCGGCCCTGCCCGCCGGCCTGAACCTGGATCCCCTCACGGGCCAGGTCACCGGGACCCCCGCGGCGTCCAGCGCCCAGGCGCCCTACGTCCTCACCGCCGCCAACGCCCTCGGCAGCTCCTCGGTGACCATTCAAGTGACCGTCAACTAGGACTCCCGGAACGTCACCTTGTTGATTTCCGCAAGCGTGGTGATGCCCTGGCGGACCTTCTCCACCGCGCTTTCCCGCAGGGTCTGCATGCCGTGGGCCCGGGCGGCGGCCTTGATCTCCCGCACCGAGGCCCGGCGGGTGATCAGTTCCCGGATGTCGTCGTTCATGCCCATGAACTCGATGATGGCCTGCCGGCCCCGGAACCCGGTGCCGTTGCACTCCACGCAGCCCACCCGGTCGTAGAGGGTGGCGGTGCGCAGCCAGCCGGGATCCAGGCCGTTCTCGGTGAGTTCCGCCTCGCTGGGCGGAGCCAGGGGGCGCTTGCACTTGGCGCACAGGGTGCGCACCAGGCGCTGGGCCAGGATGCAGTTCAGGGCCGAGACGAAGTTGTAGACTTCAACACCCATGTGCTGGAACCGGCTGAGCACGTCCAGGGTGTGGTTGGCGTGCACGGTGGTGAACACCAGGTGCCCGGTGAGGGCCGACTGGATGGCGATCTGGGCGGTCTCCGAGTCGCGGATCTCGCCCACCAGGATCTTGTCCGGGTCGTGGCGCAGGATGGAGCGCAGCCCCACGGCGAAGGTGAGGCCCTTCTTCTCGTTCACCGGGATCTGGGTGACGCCCTCCAGCTGGTATTCCACCGGGTCCTCGATGGTGATGAGCTTGTCCTCGGGGCTGCGGATCTCGCTGAGGACCGCGTAGAGGGTGGTGGTCTTGCCGCTGCCGGTGGGGCCGGTGACCAGGAACATGCCGTACGGCTCCCGGGCGAACCGGCGCAGGCGCACGAGCTCGGTGGGGGAGAAGCCCAGGATCTCCAGGTTCAGGGTCTTGAATTCCTCGCTCAGGTTCTCCTTGTCCAGGATGCGGATGACCGAGTCCTCGCCGTGGATGGTGGGCATGATGCTCACCCGGAAGTCGATGGCCCGGCCCCGCACCTTGAGCTTGAAACGGCCGTCCTGGGGCTTGCGCTTCTCGGCGATGTCCAGTTCCGACATGACCTTGATGCGGCTGATGATGGGCGAGGCGAAACGCTTGTCGATGGGGTCGGCGGCCGGGTACAGGCTGCCGTCGATGCGGTACTTGATCTGGAAGCCGTTGCTGGTGGTCTCCAGGTGGATGTCCGAGGCGCGCCGCTGCAGGGCGTTGAAGATGGCCGTGTCCACCAGGCGGATGATGGGGGCCTCCTCCTTGTCGGTGAGGTTCTCCAGGTCCAGCTCCTCCTCCACGTCCTCTTCCCGGAGCACCTGGACCCGCAGGGCCTCCCCGGCCTCGTCCATGACCTTCTGGCCGCTCTCGGACTTCTTGAGCACCACCTGGATCTGGGCCATGGGCGCGGCGGCGAAGCGCAGGGGGCGCTTCAGGTGGCTGCGGAGCAGGTCCTGGGCCACCACGTCCAGGGGGTCGGCCATGGCCAGCCACAGGTAGCCGTCCCGGTCGTGCACCGGCACAAACCGGTGTTTCAACATCAAGTCCAGGGAGACGGCCTGGAACAAGGCGAAGTCCACCGGTTCCCGGGTCAGGTCCAGGGTGGGATAGAGCGGCTCGGGGCGCGCCTCGGGCTTGGGAAGTCCGTCCGAAGGCAGGCCCTGACTGAGTTCAGTGGTGAAAGGTGTAACACTTGTTGGGGTTTGCGGCGTAGTTTCGGGTATCATGGCCTTAATGGTAATGCTTCGGGCGCGCCCGTGGCCGAAAAGGTGCCGTTCCGGACCTGGGCCACGGAGAGATCGCCGTTGACCCCCCTTTGGGCGGGCATGACAATAGAACTTTTCATCTTTCATCCGCCTGGGAGGCACCATGCGCGGCTATCTACCGGTCCTACTTCTCATCCTCATCGCCATCGCCCTGCCGGTGGTGATCCTGACCGTTTGCTGGCTGCTGCGGCCTCACGTGCCCAGCGCTGCCAAGTACTCCACTTATGAATGTGGCATTAAAACCCAGTCCGAGGCCCGGGAGCAGTTCTCGGTGCGTTACTATCTGGTGGCGGTCATGTTCCTCGTGTTCGACGTGGAAACCGTGTTCCTGATGCCATGGGCCATCCAGATGAAGGAACTGGCCGTCTTCGGCCTGGTGGAGATCGGCATCTTCCTGTTCCTTCTGCTGTTCGGCTACGGCTACATCTGGTCCAAAGGAGCCCTTACATGGGAATGATGAATCAGCCCACCGCGCTGGAGCATATCCTCATCACGACCAAAGTTGAAAAAATCATCAATTGGTCCCGGGCAACCAGCGTGTGGCCCATGACGTTCGGGCTGGCCTGCTGCGCCATCGAGATGATGGCCGCCGGGGCCTCCCGGTTCGACTTCGACCGGTTCGGGGCCGGGATCTTCCGGGCCACCCCCCGCCAGAGCGACCTGATGATCGTGGCCGGCACCGTCACCTACAAGATGGCGCCCATCATCAAGCTGCTGTACGACCAGATGCCGGAACCCAAGTGGGTGATCGCCCTGGGCAGCTGCGCCACCGCCGGAGGCCCGTTCGACAGCTACCACACCATCCAGGGCGTGGACAAGGTCGTCCCCGTGGACGTGTACATTCCGGGCTGCCCGCCGCGTCCGGAGAGCCTCATCTACGGATTCATGAAGCTCCAGGACAAGATCATGGCCAGCAGCATGGCCGACCGGTACAAGGAAATCTTCGAGGCGGTGGTCTAGTCATGGCAAATAACGAGAATTCCGAACCCGAAACCCAGGCCGGGCCTTGCGTCTACGACCTCAAGGCGGCGCCCAACCGCCAGGTGGTGCTGCCCAAGACGGTGCCTCTGCCCAGCCTGAAGCTCTGGCAGGCCGAGCAGGAGGCCGCCGCCGCCGCGGAGGCCGCCAAGTGGCAGAAGACCCTCGCCGACTACGAGGCGGCCAAGGCCAAGGCCGAGGCGGAAGGCAAGGACGCGCCCAAGCCCCCGGTGCGGCCGGTGGCCAAGCCCGACGCCAACGACATGAAGTTCCCCGCGCCCGCCCCGGCCACCGATCCGGACCTGCTCAGGCTGCAGGAGGTGCTGGGGGACAAGGTGGAGGAGGCTTTCCAGCAGGCTGGGGAGCTCACCTGCCAGGTGGCCCGGGAAGCGGTCCAGGAAGCCCTGCGGCTGTGCCGGGACGACGACGCCCTGCATTACGAGATGCTGGCCGACGAGACCGCCACCCACTACCCGGCGGCCAAGGACTTCGCCTTCTCAGTGGTCTACCACCTCACCAGCATCCGCCGGCGCAAGCGGCTGCGGCTGCGCATCCTGATCCCCGAGGGGTTCGAGCCGGACACGGCGGCCACCGTCTACCCCACCGCCAACTGGCTGGAGCGGGAGATCTGGGACATGCTGGGCATCCGTTTCAGCGGGCACCCGGACATGACCCGCATCCTGTGCCCGGAAGGCTGGGAGGGCCACGCCCTGCGCAAGGAATACCCGGTCCTGGGCCTGGGCCAGCGGGAGATCGACTTCCGGGAGGACCGCAGCGGCATGCTCAACCGGCGCGCGCTGGAGACAGCCGGCTTCCAGAGTCTCAACCTCAATCCCCCCAAGGCGGAATAACGAAGCCGGATCTAGGAGTTCCTTGTGTTCAAGAACGAGGAGATGGAAATCAACATGGGGCCGCAGCACCCGTCGACCCACGGGGTGCTCCGGCTCAAGCTCAAGCTGGACGGCGAGATCGTCAGGCATTGCCGCCCGGTGATCGGCTACCTGCACCGGGGGGTGGAGAAGATCTGCGAGAACAAGACCTTCTTCCAGGGCCAGGTGTGGACCGACCGCATGGACTACTGCTCGGCGGTGGCCAACAACCTGGGCTGGGCCGAGGCGGTGGAGAAGCTCTTCGGCATCACCGTGCCCCGCCGGGCCAAGTACATCCGGACGATGCTCAACGAGTACAACCGGCTGGCCTCGCACCTGATCTGGCTGGCCACCCACGCCCTGGACATCGGCGCCATGACCGTGTTCCTGTACACGTTCCGGGAGCGGGAGGCGGTCCTGGACCTGTTCGAGGCCTTCTGCGGCGCCCGGCTCACCACCACGGCGTTCCGCATCGGCGGACTGCGGGAGGACCTGCCGCCGGGCTTCGAGAAGATGGCCCGGACGTTCCAGGCCAGGTTCCTGGCCTGCATCGACGAGTACGAGACCCTGCTCACCGAGAACCGGATCTGGAAGAAGCGCACCATCGGGGTGGGCATCCTCAAGGCCGACGACGCCATCGCCATGGGCGTGACCGGCCCGGTGCTGCGGGCGGCCGGGGTGCCGTACGACATCCGCAAGGCCTTCCCGTACGCCGCCTACGACGAGATGGAGTTCGACATCCCCACCAAGCCCGAGGCTGACACCTACGCCCGCTACCTGGTGCGCCTGGAGGAGATGCGCCAGAGCCACCGGATCATCAACCAGTGCCTGGACGGGCTGCCCGAAGGCCCGGTCATGGCCAAGCTGCCCAAGATCCTCCGGGCCGAGGTGAACGAGGTGTACCACCCCACCGAGTGCCCCAAGGGCGAGCTGGGCTACTACCTGGTGGGCGAGAAGGGCTCCACCAACCCGTACCGCTTCCACGTGCGGGCGCCCGGGTTCATCAACCTCCAGGCCCTGCCCATGATGATCGAAGGCTCCCTGGTGGCGGACGTGATCGCCACCATCGGCACCCTGGACGTGGTGCTGGGCGAGATCGACCGCTGAGTGACCCCATGACGGCCCTTGACTCCAACGACTCTTATTGCGGGCGCGACTGACATGCCGAACATGACCCTGTCCCAGATCTGCGTGATGGCGATCCTGCAGGCCATCGCCGTGGTCATCTTCATCTTCATCGTGGTGCCCCTCACCACCTTCGCCGAGCGCAAGGTGCTGGGCTACCTCCAGGACCGCCTGGGGGCCACCCGCATCGCCGGGCACCATGTGGGCATCACCGGCATGCTCAACCGGGGCATGTGGCGGATGGGCAAGCTGCCCTTCTTCTCCATCATCCGCGGCCTGCCCGTGTTCGTGGGCGACATCATCAAGCTCCTGGTGAAGGAGGACATCATCCCGGACAAGGCCGACCGCATGATCTTCATGGTCGCCCCCTGCCTGAGCATGATCGCCTCGATCGTGGTGTTCGCCGCCATCAGCTTCTACCCCGGCGCCCTGTTCACCTTCCCCAAGGCCTTCCCGGTGGTGGGCGGGCTGCCCTTCACCGGCTGCATCTCCGACATGAACGTGGGCCTGCTGTTCATCCTGGGGGTGGCCTCCGTGGGCGTCTACGGCATCGTGCTGGGCGCCTGGGCCTCCAACTCCAAGTATCCCCTCCTGGGCGGCCTGCGCAGCGCGGCCCAGATCGTCAGCTACGAAGTGCCGCTCACCCTCAGCCTGCTGGTGCCGGTGGTGCTGTCCGGCAGCCTGAACTTCAACGAGATGACCCTGCGCACCGCCACGCAGATGCCCGTCTACGCCATGCCCCTGCTGTTCGTGGGCTTCTTCGTCTACTTCACCTGCGGCTTCGCCGAGACCAACCGCACCCCGTTCGACATGCCCGAGGCGGAGAACGAGCTGGTGGCCGGGTTCCACACCGAGTATTCGGGCATGCGCTTCGGCCTCTTCTACCTGGCGGAGTACATCAACATGATCGTGGTTTCGGCCCTGTGCGTCGGGTTCTTCCTGGGCGGGCCGTTCCTGTTCCCCTTCGGGCTGCACCGGTTCTTCGTCGGCGTGCCCGTCATCGGGGCGCCCAACGCGCTCTGGTTCGTCCTGAAGATCATCTTCCTGCTCTTCACCTTCATCTGGGTCCGGGGCACCATTCCCCGCTATCGGTATGATCAGATCATGGCCGTTGCGTGGAAGTACCTGATTCCCGTCACCCTGGTGGAACTCGCCGCCGCAGCCATCATCCGCTTCGCGGCCTGAGGTAGACCGACCATGAACAAGTTTTTCAAGACCCTCATCCCCCAGGACATCGCCAAGGGCCTCAAGCTCACGGGCACGCACTTCCTGCGCGTGTTCAGGACCGCCAACCGGCGCAAGGTGCCCCTCCACGTGGTCTCCGAGTACCCGGAAGTGCCGGCCAAGGTCCAGCCCCGGTTCCGGGGCCGGCTGACCCTGCTCAAGGACGAGCAGGGCGAGACCAAGTGCGTGTGCTGCATGGCCTGCGAGAAGATCTGCCCGACCCAGGTGATCACCATCGAGGGCGGCAAGAAGGAAGGCCGCAAGACCAAGATCCCGGTGCGCTACGACTTCGAGATGGAGCGCTGCATCTTCTGCGAGTTCTGCGTGGAGAGCTGCGGCTTCGACTCGATCATCCTCAACCACCAGTTCGAACTGGCGGCGTACAATCGGGAAGATTTCTCCATAGGCATGCTGGGCCAGGCCCAGAACATGTTCGAACTGACCCCGGTCGGCAAGTTCTCGTACGCCGACCCGGACAAGGGCTGACCAACCCCACCGCATCCCACACAAGGCCTCCCATGGATAGATTGCTCGCGTCAACCGGCCAGTACCTGTTCCACATCTTCGGCCTCATGGCCGTGGGCGGAGCCCTGGCGCTGGTCTTCTCCCGCAACGCCATCCACAGCGTCGTGGGCTTCCTGCTCGCCATGCTGGCGATCGCCGGCTGCTACCTGACCCTCTCCGCCGAGTTCCTGGCGGTGGCCCAGCTGCTCATCTATGCCGGGGGCATCGTGGTGCTGTTCCTGTTCGTGGTCATGCTGGTGGAGATGACCAAGTACAAGGAAAAAGGCCTGTTCCAGGTGCAGGCGCCGGTGGCCGTGGCCGTGGTGGTAGCGGGCGCCGCGGCCATCCTCGCGGTGTTCTGGAAAACCTGGTTCGGCCCGGACGCCCAGCAGCCCCTGACCTTGAGCCCGTCCCTGGCCCAGGGCCTGGACGTGGCCCACCAGAACGCCCAGGCGGTGAGCCGCGGGCTGTTCGCCCAGTACCTGCTGCCGTTCGAGATCCTGTCGGTGATCCTGCTGGTGGCCCTGGTGGGGGCCGTGGTGCTGGCCAAGAAGGAGAGGGTGTGACATGGCCTCGATGAATTCCGTCCTCTTCATCTCCTTCCTGCTGTTCTCGGTGGGCGTGGCCGGGGTCCTGATCCGGCGCAACGTCCTGATCATCCTCATGTGCGTGGAGCTGATGCTCAACGCCGCCAACCTCAACCTGGTGGCCTTCGCCCGCCACAGCGGCACCGTGGCCGGGCAGGCCTTCGCCCTGCTGGTGATGGGCCTGGCGGCGGCGGAGGTGGCTATCGGGCTGGCCCTGGTGGTGGCGCTCTACCGCAAGAAGGACACCATCCAGGTGGACCAGATCAACCTGCTGAAAGGCTGAGAGCCCAGGCGCGGTCCCTACGCAACCAGATTCCGGGTGAACGAATGATGATGCAAGCGACAGTCAGCGCGGCGCCAATCCAGATGGTCTTGTCCACGCCCCTCCACAGCTCGGTGCTCTGGCTCATCCCCTTCCTGCCGGCCTTCGGCGCCCTGGTCAACGGCCTCACCGGGCGCTGGGCCAGGAACACCAGGCTGGTGGACGCCATCGCCCTGGGTTCGGTGGCCCTCTCCTTCCTGCTGGTGCTGTGCTGCTTCGCCCGCCTGCTGGGCCAGGCCCCCGCGGACCGGTCGGTGAACCAGACCCTGTGGACCTGGTTCGACCTGGGCGGGGCCCACGTGCTGGGGGGCCTGTCCCAGAACGTCATGGCCTGGGCCTACAAGTTCGACCCCCTGTCCGGGGCCATGGCGCTCCTGGTGACCGGGGTGGGCTTCCTCATCCACCTGTTCTCCACCGGCTACATGGCTGACGAACGCAAGAGCGGCGAATACTACAGGTTCATGTGCTACATGAACCTGTTCGTGTTCTCCATGCTCAACCTGGTGCTGGGCGCCAACATGGTCATCATGTTCCTGGGCTGGGAAGGGGTGGGCCTGTGCAGCTACCTGCTCATCGGCTTCTACTTCGAGCGGGAATACGCGGCCATCGCCGGCAAGAAGGCGTTCGTCACCAACCGCATCGGCGATTTCGGCTTCATGATCGGGTTCTTCCTGCTGTTCATGATCTACGGGGCGGTGGACTTCGACACCCTCATGGGCATGACCCGCGGCATCCTGGCCCGTCCGGAGATCACCCTGTTCGGCTATTCCCACGCCCCCACCTGGTGGTTCAACCTGGCCGGGTGCTGCCTGTTCCTGGGCGCCTGCGGCAAGAGCGCCCAGATCCCCCTGTACGTGTGGCTTCCGGACGCCATGGCGGGCCCCACCCCGGTGAGCGCCCTGATCCACGCGGCCACCATGGTGACCTCCGGCCTGTACATGATCACCCGGATGAACTTCATCTACGCCAACGCCCCGGTGGCCCTGGCCGTGGTGCTGGTGGTGGGCTCCCTGACCGCCATCGTGGCGGCCAGCATGGGCCTGGCCCAGTACCGACATCAAGAAGGTGCTGGCCTACTCCACGGTGAGCCAGCTGGGGTACATGTTCATGGGCATGGGCGCCGGGGCGTTCTCCGCCGGCATGTTCCACGTGTTCACCCACGCCTTCTTCAAGGCGGCCCTCTTCCTGGGCTCCGGCTCGGTGATCCTGGCCTGCCACCACGAGCAGGACATGCGCAACCTGGGCGGGCTGCGCAAGAAGATGCCCTGGACCTTCGCCTCCATGGGCCTGGCCACGCTGGCCATCGCCGGCATCTTCCCCTTCTCCGGCTTCTTCTCCAAGGACGAGATCCTGTGGCAGGTGTTCGAAGGCTGGTACCGGGGCGGCAACACCCTGAACCTGGCGTGCTGGATCGTGGGCATGCTGGCCGCCTTCATGACCGCCTTCTACATGGTCCGGCTGATGGTCATGACCTTCTTCGGGGAATTCCGCGGGGCCGGGCATGACCCGTACGGCCTGACGGTGCCCTCCGAAGTCCACCACGCCAGCCACGACGACGCCCACGGGCACGACGCCCACGGGCACGACGCCCACGGCCATGCCGTCCACGGCCCCCAGGAAGTGGTCTGGAACATGTGGGTCCCGGTCTTCATCCTGGCAGTGCTGGCCCTGGTGGGCGGTTTCCTGAACATCCCCCACAGCCTGCACTGGATCGGCAGCAGCCACTTCACCGCCTGGATCTCCCCCCTGCTGTTCCAGGTCCATGCCCCCGAGGCCCACGAGGCCGCGCCGGCCATGGAGTACATCCTCATGCTCGTGGCCACCGTGGTCTGGGCGCCCGCGGCCATGATCCTGGCATGGTTCCTGTACGGCAAGGACCCGTCCTGGTCCCGGCCCAAGGCGTTCGTCAAGCGCTTCCCCGACCTGTACCGCTGGTGCAACGCCAAGTACCTACGTGGACGAGTTCTACGAAGCGGCCTTGATCGGCCCCTGCAAGCAGCTGGGCGCCCAGCTCTGGCGCTTCGACTCGCTGGCGGTGGACGGCATGGTCAACGGCGCGGCCAAGTTCACCCTGATCCTGTGCCGGATCTTCCACTGGATCGACGCCAGGATCGTGGACGGCCTGGTCAACCTCGTGGCCTGGGTCCTGCAGCAGGTCGCCCAGGGGTTCCGCCGCTTCCAGAGCGGCCGGGTGCAGAACTACGCGTTCGTGATGTTCATCGGTTTCCTCGCCTTCGCCTTCTGGAAGTTCCTCGTCTGAGATGCCCTACGCCCCCCTGCTGATTGCCGGAGTTCCCATGATCCCCTGGTACCAAAACCTTCCCCTGTGGGTCACCGCCATCCCCCTCCTCGGGGCCCTGGTGCTCCTCTTCGTCCCCAAGAGCCGACGCCGGGCCTTCGAGCTGGGCGCCCTGGCCGTCACCGTGGCGGACTTCCTGGTCAGCGTGCCCCTGTGGTTCCAGTACGACCGGGGCACCCCGGCCGTGCAGTGGGTCACCCAGATGGACTGGATCCCCAGCCTCGGCGTGAAGTTCAGCCTGGGCATGGACGGCATCAGCCTGGTGCTGCTGCTGCTCACCACCTTCCTGGGCTTCATCGTGGTGTGGTGCTCCTTCTCGGCCATCCAGGAGCGGCACAAGGAGTACTACATCTGGCTGCTGGTGATGCAGTTCAGCATGCTGGGGGTGTTCATCACCCAGGACATGTTCCTGTTCTACCTGTTCTGGGAACTGATGCTGGTGCCCATGTACTTCCTCATCGCCATCTGGGGCGGGCCCAACAAGCTCTACGCCGCCATCAAGCTGTTCCTGTACACCCTGTCCGGCTCGGTGCTGATGCTGGTGGGCATCCTGGCCATCTACTTCCTGCAGTACCGCACCACCGGGCACTACGACATGTCCATCGCCTCGTTCCAGGCCATGGCCGGGGCCATCGCCCAGCAGAGCCACGCGTTCCAGATCCTGCTGTGCCTGGCGTTCTTCATCGGCTTCGCCATCAAGGTGCCCATGTTCCCGTTCCACACCTGGCTTCCGGACGCCCACGTGGAGGCTCCCACCGCCGGTTCCGTGGTCCTGGCGGGCGTCCTGCTGAAGATGGGGACCTACGGCTTCGTGCGCTTCCTGCTGCCCATCGTGCCCAAGGCCACCGTGGAGCTGATGCCCTGGTTCATGGGCCTGGCCCTGACCGGCGTCATCTACGGCGCCCTGGTGGCCATGATCCAGAAGGACATGAAGAAGCTGGTGGCCTACTCCTCCGTGAGCCACCTGGGGCTGTGCATGATCGGCCTGTTCGCCATGAACCCCAACGGCATCACCGGCGGCATGTTCCAGATGATCAACCACGGCATCTCCACGTCGGCCTTGTTCCTCCTGGTGGGCATCGTCTACGAGCGCCGGCACACGCGCATGATCGCCGAGTACGGCGGGCTGTCCAAGACCATGCCGGTCTACGCCACCGTGTTCCTGATCATGACCCTGAGCAGCATCGGGCTCCCGGGCCTGAACGGCTTCATCGGCGAGTTCGCCATCCTGCAGGGCGCCTTCCAGGCCGCCCCCTGGCTGGCGGTGCTGGCCACCACCGGCATCATCCTGGGCGCCGCCTACATGCTGTGGCTGTTCCAGCGCGCCATGTTCGGTCCGGTGAGCGAGACCAACGCCAAGATGAAGGACCTGAATCCCCGGGAGGTGGCCTACTTCCTGCCGCTGGTCGTGGTCGCCTTCTGGATCGGGCTGTATCCGAAACCGTTCATGGACGTGCTGCGCCAGCCGGTGCAGAAGCTGGTCACCCAGGTCAACCCTGACTTCTACAAGCAGGACGCCCTCGCCGTCGCCCAGCAGAGCGCCGCCAAGTCCGGCATGGCCGCCATGGCGGCCCCCGGCGGGGGAGCCGGGACCCAATCGGGAGGTGAGTGATGGGTTTTGCCGCTGGTCTGTGGGGGGCCCTGGTCCAGGACCTGCCCCTCGTCTATCCCCAGCTGATCCTCATCGTCACCGCCACCGTGATGCTCTGGCCGGGTGACCTGTTCGTGCCCCGGGGGGAGAAGCGCCGCTGGGCCTACGTGACGGTGGCCGCCCTGGTGGTGGCCTGGTTCACCGTTGCCATCACGCCCAACGGGCAGGGTTTCGGCGCCATGTTCGAAGTGGACGGCATGGCCAAGGGGTTCCAGTACCTGTGCCTGGCCGCCGGGATCATCACCGTGTTCCTCAGCCAGCTGCAGCTGGACGCCCTGGGCGAGCAGACGGTGGAATACTACGCCCTGCTGCTGTACTCCATCTCCGGCATGCTGTTCCTGGTGGGCGCCACGGACCTCGTCTCCATCTACTTCTCCCTGGAGCTCATGGCCCTGTGCATCTACATCCTGGTGGGCTACCTGCGCACCCATGAGCGCAGCATCGAGGCTGGGGTCAAGTACTTCCTGCTGGGGGCCTTCTCCAGCGGCATCCTGCTGTTCGGCATCAGCCTGCTGTTCGCCGCCGGCGGAGGCGTCACCACCAACCTGGTCGAGCTCAACGACAAGCTGGCCCTGGCGCCCCACTCCAGCAGCCTGCTGGTGTTCCTGGGCGTGCTCATGGTGCTGGTGGGCTTCTGCTTCAAGGTCGCGGCGGTGCCTTTCCACATGTGGTCGCCGGATGCCTACGACGGCGCCCCCACCCCCATCACCGCCTTCATGTCCATGGCCCCCAAGGCCGCCAGCCTGGCGGCGTTCCTGCGGGTGTTCGGCACCGGCTTCAACGGGGTCAGCACCGACTGGGTCGCGCCCCTGTCCTTCGTGGCCGCTGCCAGCATGATCCTGGGCAACCTCGCCGCCCTGCGCGCCCAGACCATGAAGCGCCTGCTGGCCTACTCCAGCATCGCCCATGTGGGCTACATGCTGCTGGGGGTGCTGGGGGCGGGCAGCCCCGGCGGGCCCCAGGCGGTATGGCTGTACATGCTCACCTACCTGCTCATGCAGAGCGGCGCCTTCGCCATCATCATCTACCTGCAGGGCAAGGGGGAAGGGGAGCGCATCGAGGACTTCCGGGGCCTGGGCCGCACCCGCCCGGCGGTGGCCTTCGCCATGCTGGTGCTCATGCTGAGCCTGGCGGGGATCCCGCCCCTGGTGGGCTTCTTCAGCAAGTTCTACCTGTTCAAGCTGGCCATCGAACAGGGCCACGTGGCCCTCACCACCATCGCCCTGCTCACCAGCGCCGTGGCCGCCTACTACTACCTGAACGTGGTGTCCCTGATGTACTTCAAGGAGCCCGCGTCCGACCAGGCGCCGCAGCCGGTGGGCTCCGTCACCGCCTGGGTGGTGGGACTGTCCTGCGCCCTGGTGCTGCTCGGCACCTGCTTCGGGGCCAAGCTGCTCAGCTGGGCGGCGACGATCGTCTGAATGCCGGCGGGACCCCGGCTACTGGTAGACGGTGAACGGGACGATGATGTTGGTTGCCACCGTGCCGTAGGCAGGGTTGGGCACGAGGATGATATTGATGGCTCCCTGGGGGGAGGCGGCGGGCACGTCCACGGTGATGCCGGTCGCGGTCTGGGTCTTCGGAGCAGCGGTCACGGTCCCGAACTGGACCAGGACGATCCCCTCCAGGCCATAGCCTGCGAAAGTCACCTGGGTGCCCGCGGAGGCGGAACCGGTCGAGGGGCTGACGGTGCTGACAGAGGGCACGACGATGAATGAGGTGCCCGAGGTCGCCGTCCCCCCGGGGGTGTCGACTGAGATCGCGCCGGTGACGGCGTCAGCCGGAACCGTGAACTGCAGGGCCGAATCGCTGAGGACGCTGCCGCTTAGAACCGGGACTCCGCCCATGGAAACGGAATTGATTCCGGACGAGAACCCTGATCCGCTCACTGTGACCAGGGTACTGGTCAGGGCCGAGCCGTAGGCGGGGTTGAACGAGGTGACGGCTGGCGGCGTGTTGGTGGTGGAGCCCCCGCATCCGACCAGCAGCCCAAGCGCGAGCGCGATCCAATGGACCGGCCGGAAGGAAGGCTTGGGACAGCCTGCGATCGAGGCAGGGTTGGGCGTCTGGACCTGGAAATCCATGAGTGACTCCTTGGTAGAGAGAGCGTGGAACAAGAGCTGGACAGAGCTTGGTTCCTTTGAGGATGGCACAAAGCCCTCGGTTCAGCGCGGAATCGGTTCCAGGTTCAGACGCTGGGCCGGGTCATGCCCTCGGGAACCCCTTGGACTCCGAACTGCCGTTCCTCGAGGCTGAGTCCGCGGCCCCGGTCCAGGGTGAGGATCGTGCTGGCCCGGGTGCCGTAGGTGGCGGAGCGCACGAACACCGCCGAGAGCATCCGCTCCCATTCGGGGGACAGGCCGGTGCGGGGCAGGTGCTCGTCCGGCACCGTCTCCGGATCGGCCAGGATCCCGAACAGCGGGCCGGTCTCGGGAAGCCCTTCCAGGGCCGCCCTGAACCGCGCCTTGGCGGTCACCAGCTTGGGCCAGGGGGTGTCCAGCAGGTGGTTGGACACTCCGTAGACACCCGGCGCCAGCTCCCGGGCGTCGCCGTCCCGGTTGGAGCGGTACCAGAGGGCCTGCCCGTCGGCCACCAGCAGGTTGAAGCCCGAGTAGTCCCCGGCCGGGATCCCCCGGGCATAGTCCCCGGCCTCCCGCCCGCCCAGCAGGAAGTCCCCCACCAGCAGCCCGCGGGACCGGGGCCCCTTGGGCACGCCCGGCTCCCGTACGTTGGTGACGGCGGCGAACCGCCCGTCCCGGCGCACCCCCAGCCAGGAGCCGCCGGCCTCCAGATCCCGGCCCCCCAGCACCCGGGGATCTTCCGCCCAGGGGCCGGCGGGGGCGCTGGGGCGGGCGTAGAACTCATCCCGGTTGGCGGCCACCACCAGCGGGAAATCCGGGTGGCACCGCCAGGCGACCAGGATCAGGCACATGCTCCGCCTCCAGGGGAGCCATTCTAGCAGGCGGCCGCTGGTGGTGAATCGGAGTGCGCCCGCACGCCGATTCACCACCGCCCCCGGTGCGGCGGCGCGGACCCACGGAACCCGTGCGGCGGGCCTGCCGCAGGGTCGGAACCCGGACGTACCGATAGAAATCCCCTGGCGGCGGCGGCCGTCTTGGGTTGTACTCGTTCCTGGGGCGGGTCCCCAGGAGCGCGGCGCCGGTGTTCATCCGACCAGGCAGGAAAGACGCGAGCCCCAAGGAGCGGGCCATCTGGGGCGACCTCATGGCCATGGGGATGGTGTTTCCCATCGCCATCGCCCTGGGGTTCTTCGTTGGCCGCTGGGTTGGCGGGCTACTTGGCGTTCCCAGGGTGGGCATGGTGGTGGGGCTGGTGTGGGGCGTCGCCACCGGGTTCTGGGAGTTGTACAAGGTGACCGTGCGCCTGAACCGCTGGGACCAGGCCGAGCAGGGCAAGGATGGCCGGCCGAAGGGCGACGGGCCGGAGGAGGACGGCCCCGGGAAGGACCGGACGGGAGGGGACCGTGGTCCTGACCGCTGAGGGTTCGGGTGCCGCCCACCTGACCCGCATCGGGTGGTACCAGGCAGGGCTCCTGCCGCTGGGCGGGGCCGCCTGGCTGTTCCGTTCCGGGCCAGCCGCCCTGGCGTTCCTCCTGGCGGGGCTCACCAGCATCCTGTTCTGGCACTCCCACCGGTGGATCGTGGCCCGGATGCTGACCCCTTCCGTGCGCCTGCGCTGGGTGTTCGGCTTCCTGGTGGCGGTCAAACTGGCGTTGATCGCGCTGATCCTGCGTGGCATCATGGATTTCTTCCCATTGGAAGTCCTGCCTTCCGTCACCGGAATCCTGCTCTTCAGCGCGTCCATCATGCTCGAGGCGATCTACCTGATCTTCCGGCCGGAATCTTAAGCGCAATAGATACAGGGGTTAGATTTATGGAACACCACGCTTCGGGCCTCGCCGTCCTTCTGACTTGGCTGTTCGGGCTGGCCAGGCATCCCTGGGGCACCTTCGCCCACGGGGAGCCCCTTTCGGTCCTGGAGCGTTACGACCACCTGTTCATCTCCGTCCTGGCGGCCCTGGTGACGGTGGCCCTGACCCTGGCGGTGCGCTTCCGGCTGGCCCGGATCCCAGGGCCCTTCCAGCAGATCATGGAGTTCGCCGTAACCTTCGTGCGCAACCTGGTTTCGGACAACGTGGAGCACCAGCCGGACCGGTACATGCCCCTCATCGGCACCCTGGGGTTCTTCATCCTCCTGAACAACCTGTTCGGCCTGGTGCCGGGCCTGGGTTCGGGCACCTCCAACTGGAACGTGACCCTGGGCTGCGCCCTGGTGGTGTTCCTGTACCTACAACTTCCACGGCATGCGGGAGCACGGGATCGGCAGGTACCTGGGGCATTTCGCCGGCCCGGTATGGTTCCTGTGGGTCCTCATGTGGCCCCTGGAAGTGCTCGGCCTGCTCTCCCGGATCCTCAGCCACAGCCTCCGGTTGTTCGGCAACATCGCCGGCGAGCACATGGTCTCGGGCATCTTCTTCACCCTGGTGCCCCTGGTGGTGCCGGTGCCCCTGATGGTCATGGGCCTGTTCTTCGGCCTGATCCAGACCCTGGTGTTCATCATGCTGGCCACCATCTATGTTTCCGGCGCCGTGGCGCACGACCACTGAGCCGGGTTCTTCCCTCCAGACCCAGTCCCAACCGGCGACGGGATTCCGAACCCCCCGCCCCTTTCCCCCAAGGTGCCCCATGAAGAAATTCCTCACCACCGCCTTCCTGCTCACGCTGTCCGTGGCCGCGTTCGCCCAGGGCGCCCCGGCCGGCCCCACCAAGAGCCTGTTCGAAGGCCAGTTCCTGGCCCACATCGCCCTCGCCATCGCGGCCGCCGGCTGCGGCATGGCCCAGGGCAAGGCGGTGGCCGCCGCCTGCGAAGGCATCGCCCGCAATCCCCAGGCCTCCGGCAATATCCGCACCACCATGATCATCGGCCTGGCCCTCATCGAGGCCCTGGTGATCTATGTCCTGGTGGCCGCTTTCGCCTTGAAGTAAGGCCGTGCCTGCCGCCGGGGGCGCCGCACGCGCTCCCGGCGGATCGGGGGCCTGGAACCATGGATAATTTCCACAATCCGCAGTTGATCCCCGGCCCATAGGAGCTTACTTTCTTCTTTGCGTTCGAAGTTCAAGTCCTGCATTGGATTGAGGCATTGGAGGCAGCATGTTGAACATTCAGACCCGCCAGGAAGGCAACGCCTCGGTGGTCACTATCCAGGGGAAGGTGAACTTCGAAGTCACCGCCCAGTTACGGGACGTGATCCGGGATACGGTCACCACCCTGCAGCCCAAGTTGCTGGTGATCAACCTGGAGAGCGTCAGCTTCATCGATTCATCGGGCCTTGGCCTCCTGGTGGCGGCCCGGAACAGCGTCGACAAGAACAGCGGCAAGCTGCACCTCTGCGGCCTCCCGCCCCAGGTCAAGAAGACCTTCGACCAGACCAACTTGACCAATTACTTCTCCATCTTCAGCACGGAGCAGGACGCCCTCCGCGGAGTCTAGGCTCCTCGTCAGCCGGGCGCAGGCTTCCCGAAGGCGGCTCATGCACAAAGGCGTAGTTCTGGTGGTGGATGATGAAGCGCCCATTAGGGATATCCTCAGCTTCTACCTGAAACGCGCCGGCTACCAGGTGCTCCTGGCGGAAAACGGGCGGATGGCCCTGGAGGAGATGGCCAAGCTCCGGCCGGACCTGATCCTCTCGGACCTGCGCATGCCCGAGATGGCCGGGGACGAGCTCTGCCAGGCGGTGAAAGGCGACCCCAGGACCCGGGACACCTTCTTCGTGCTGGTTTCGGCCCTGGACGGGCTCGCGTCCAAGATCGGAGGCCTGAACCTGGGTGCCGACGACATGATCTCCAAGCCCTTCCATGCCCAGGAAGTGATGGCCAAGGTGGAGTCCGCCTTCCGGATCATCAGCATGCAGAAGGAGATCAAGCGCCAGAACGTGGAGCTCACCCGGTTCCAGGACCGCATGACCGCGGAACTGGCCCTGGCGGCCCGGCTGCAGCTGGGGCTGCTGCCGCAGATCCCCGGCCAGGCCGACCGGCTGCGTTATACCCACCGGTACCTGCCGGCGGAGGGCATCGGCGGGGACATCTACGCCATCCAGACCCTGCCGGACCGCAGCGCGGCCTTCATGATCGCCGACGTGAGCGGGCACGGGGTGACCGCCGCCCTCATCTCGGCCATGATCAAGACCTTCTTCGAGAGCCAGGTGCGCTTCGGGCGCAGCCCCCTGGCCTGGGCCCAGGCCATGAACCGGGACCTGGCCCGCAGCACCCTGTCCGAGCAGTTCGCCACCGCCTTCCTGGCCCGCCTGGACCCGGCCGAGAACACCATGCAGTACGTCTCGGCCGGGCACCCGGCGCCCCTGCGCATCCACCAGGGGGCCGGGGGCGGACGCAAGCACCTGTCCATCCTCGGGGGCAAGGGCAACATGCTGGGCATCGACGAGGACCTGCCGTTCCTGGAGCAGACCGCCCCCCTGGAAGCCGGCGACCGCCTGATCTTCTACACGGACGGCCTGGTGGAGGCGGAACGGGAGGACCGTCAGTACCTGGGGGAGCAGGGCCTCCTGGAGATCTGCGTGGACCTGCCCGGGGACGCGGAGCAGGCCGCCGACCTGATCATCCAGGAAGTCACCGCCTTCAGCCAGCCGGCGCCCTTCTCGGACGACGTGACCCTGGTGGTGCTGGACCGCACCAGCTAGATAAACGTACGTGTCCCGGACCTTCGCCCTGGGTCGCCGCCGCCGGCGGAGGCGGCATCGACGGAAAGGCAACGGCGATGGACATGGGGCTGTGTTGGCGCCGACTCTTAAGATGGGCGGCGTTTCAAGCCATGCGGAAGCATCAAGCTGGAACCAAACAGTTGGGGCATAGCCCAAGGTCGAAAAAACCTGAAGGCCGGACGCCCGCGTGTTCCTTGACGATTTGAATAAAATTTAATGAATAATTTTTAAATTGATTTTCTTGTGATGCCAATAAAATTTTTCCCCTAAAACAATCATTCATCTAGGCCTCCAGCAGGAGATCATTGCAGGCCCCTCCGCGAGAATGGGCTCGGATGGTCGAGCATACCGGTGTGGCTATGCCCTACCTGAAGAAGCGGGTTTCCGCCTTGGCGGAGGCGGTGGCGGCATCGGTTACCCCTGTTACGGCGGAATTGGCCCATCTCGACCAGGCGTTCCTGCGGGAGTTAGGGGGGAAGGTTGTCCAGCGGGCGCAGATATGCGTTCGCAGTCTTCCAGGCTGAAGGCCGGGTCCCAGGAAGGATGCACACCAGCCAGGCGTGGTTGCAGGGCTGCTCGGGGCTTATCCGAAATCCGTGATCACCTGGCCACCCGCATGCCGTCACGGCAAGTCGAGAATTCGGGCCGGGAGCCTACGCCGGGGCAGGGGCCGCGGCGCTGGCCGGGGCGGCAGGCTGGCGCAGGGCGGCGGAGACCCGCACCTCCAGTTCGGGCTGGTCCGGGTCGTCCAGGGTGAGCAGGACCTTCTCCGTGTAGAGGCCCGGACGGGCGCTGGGGGCCATGACCACCTGGAGTTCCTGGACCGGCACGGCCTCCTTCCTGCCGGCCCCTTCCACGGTGAGCACCGGGTTGGTGGTCTTGGCCGACAGGACCCGGAACGGCTTGCCGTCCACCTGCCTGAGCACGATCTTGGCGCGCAGTTCCTTGCCCGCATCGTCGGACCAGGCCACCCGCTGGGGGTCCACCACCACGCTGGCCCGCATTTCCCACTGGACGGTGACGGTGATGTTGGGAACCTTGGGGTTGGCGGTGCGCACGAAGATGGCGTCGGCCCCCATCTGGCGCCCGGGCGGGATCTTCTGGCCGTCCAGGGTGATGTCCACCCAGGCGTCATTGCCGTCCTGGCGCAGGCTCGTGGACAGGTACGGGGCCCCGGGGGCCTTGGCCTCCAGGAGCTTCACCGGCTGGTCGGTGCCCGAGACCATCTTCACCGAGGCATTGCGCGGCCGGGTGCGCACCACGTCCTGGAAGAACACGCTGTCGGTGGAAGGCATGATCTCCCGGATGACGTCCGCCTCGAAGGTCAGGGTGGTGGGGCTGGCCGGATCGTTGGAGACCACCTGCACGGATTTCCGGGCCGGGCCCCGGTAGCCGGCGGGATTGAAGATGACCTCCACCTCGGTGCTCTCCCCGGGGGCCAGGGACCATTTGCCCAGCACCGTGGAGGTGCAGCCGCAGGACGGGTCGAGCCGGGTGATGTTCAGGTACGCCTGGCCGGTGTTGGTCACTTTGAACCGGTGGGAGACCTTGGCGTCGGCGGAGATCTTGCCGAAATCAAAGTGCAGGGCGTCGAAGCTGATGTGCGGCGCGGGCTGGGACGGCTGGAGCTGCTGGGGTTCCTGGGGTGGCTGGGCCAGGCAGACGACCGGGGCGAGCACGAGCAGGGCGGGAAGGCGCATGGGAACCTCTAGGAAAGCAATCTCCTACGTTTGCAGCAGGCCTGCAAGGGCTGCCCAGGCCTGGTCCGGGGTGATGCCGGCAAGGCAGGGATGCCCCGCCACGGTGCAGGCGGGCCGGAAGCAGGGGGCGCAGGGGATGCCCTCCAGGCGCAGGGCCAGGGTGCGGGGACCGAACGGGCTGCTGCCCGCCGGATCCGTGGCGCCATACAGGGCCAGGGTGGGGGTGCCGCAGGCGGCGGCCAGGTGGCTGAGCCCCGAATCGTTGCCCACGGCGGCCCAGGCGCCCCGCAGCCAGGCGGCGGCCTGCACCAGGGTGGTGCGCCCGCACAGGTCGTGGGTGGCGTCCTGGGCCACGAAGGCGCACGCCTCCCCTTCCCCGGCCGAGCCCAGCACCGCCACCCCCAGTCCCTCCTGGCGCGCCTTCCGGGCCAGGGCCAGGAAGTGCTCCCGGGGCCAGGCCTTGGACGGCCAGGTGGACCCGGGCATGAGGCACAGGTAGGGCTCCCGGGGCAGGTCCACCGCGGCCCTGGGGGCGTAATCGGCGAAGGGCATGGGCGGCAGGCCCGGCCAGCGCCGGGCCAGGACCGCATGGTAGCGCTGCATGAAGGGCCCCTCGGCGCGCCAGAAGGGCCCGCTATGGGTATTGAAGAGCCCGGCCAGGCTCTCGTCCACGCCGATGCGCTCGGGCACCCGGGCCAGGAAGGCGGCCAGGGCCGGGCGCAGGGACTTGGGGAAGTGGATGGACCGGGCGGCCCGGTACCGGCGCAGGAGGGCGGCCATGGCCCAGGGACCGGGCCTGCCCTGGTCCGGGACCACCGCGTCGGCCAGCTCGTGCCCCTCCACCAGGGCCACGGTGGACGCCGGCCCCCACACCACCAGCGGACCCACCTCCAGGTTGCGCAGCAGGCGCAGGACCGGCAGCTGCATGGCCGCATCCCCCACGAACCGGGGGAAGCGCACCCAGGTGGCGTCCGGAGGGGGGATCATCGCACCCGGGCCAGGTGGGGCACCAGCTCGGCCGGATCCAGGCGGTCCATGCCCTGGGCCAGGTCCGCTTCCGGGGCGGGGTACTGCAGCACCTGCGCCCGGGGCCCCAGGGGCGCCCACCGGTCCGGGCCGTGGTGGGGCCGGCGGCCCATGAGGCAGACCACCGGCACCCCCAGGGCCGAGGCCAGGTGCAGGGGGCCGGTGCTGGGCCCCAGCACCGCATGGCAAGCGGCCAGCCGGCCCATGAGTCCCCGCAGTCCCACGGGGGTCAAGGGGCCCGCCTCGGGCGGAGAGAGCACCAGGGCACGCCAGCCGGCCTGCGAGCAAACCGCCAGGGCCCGCTCCCACCATGCGGAGGATGGGAAGGCACCCGCGCCGCTGCCCCTCAGCACCACCCCCAGGACCGGCCGGCCGTCGTCCCCGGCGGCCAGGTCCTGGCGGCCAGCTTCCAGCTCCTCCCGGGAGACGGACAGGGCCGGGAGTCGCGGCACCCCGCCCTGCCAGCCCCAGGGGCGCAGGAAATCCAGGGCGTGGCTCGCCTCGTGCCGGCCGGTGCCGGTGCGGCCCTGCCACAGCACGTGGGTGGCTTGCCAGATCTGCCGGCCCCGGGCCCGGGCCACCCGGATGGGCACGCCCGCGGCACGGGCGGCGGTGATCACGGCCGGGTCCCGGTGGCCCAGGTTCAGCACGGCGTCGAAGGTCCACGTGGCCAGGAGCTCGCCCAGTTCCCGGTCGTCGCCGCGCAGGTGGATTCCCGCCACCCCGTCCAGGCCGGCGCACACCGGGCCGGTGTACGGCTGGACCAGCCAGTGGATCTCCGCGCCGGGCTGGCGGGAACGGATGCGCTCCATCACGGGCAGGGAAACCAGCAGGTCGCCCAGGGCGTCGGTCCGGCTCAGGAGGAATCGCATGCCATGGATGGTTCCGCATTCTGCCGGCAGCGTCAACGGAACCGTTTCCCTGTCTCGCCAACAGGTCCATACTGGCCGGAGAAGCCGAGCCATTTCCGCAGGATGCCGACCATGCCGTCAAAACGTGTCCTTCTCGTGGAGGACGAAGCCAGCTTCCGGGACGTGCTGCAGATCGGCTTGGCCCCCCAGGGCTTCGACACGGTGGCCGTGGGCACCCTGGCGGAAGCCCAGCGGCTGCTGCTCCAGGACCCCTTCGACGCGGTGGTCTCGGACCTGCGCCTCAAGGACGGCAGCGGCATCGACCTGCTGGGCTGGCTCAAGGAGAGGAGCCTGGGCACTCCGGTGGTGGTCATGACCGCCTACGCCACCACCGAGACCACGGTGCAGGCCCTGAACCTGGGGGCCGTGGACTTCCTCACCAAGACCAAGAACGACCTCCAGGAGCTCACCAAGGTCCTCAAGGGAATCTTCGCCGCCCCCGCGTCCCCGGCCGCCCAGGAGGTGTCGGACATCGGGGGCCTGGTGGGCGTGGGCGGCACCATCCGCAAGGTCCAGGCCCTGGTGGGCAAGGTGGCCCGGGCGGACACCACCGTGCTCATCACCGGCGAGAGCGGCACCGGCAAGGAGATCGTGGCCCGCCTCATCCACCGCTTCTCGGACCGGGCCAAGGGACCTTTCGTGCCGGTGAACTGCGGGGCCCTGCCGGAGACCCTGCTGGAGTCCGAGCTGTTCGGCTACGAGAAGGGGGCCTTCACGGGGGCCACCGGGGTCAAGCGGGGCCTGTTCGAGGAGGCGGAAGGAGGGGTGATCTTCCTGGACGAGATCGGCGAGATCCCCCTGCCCCTGCAGGTGAAGCTCCTGCGGGTGCTGCAGGAGCGCCGGGTGCGGCGGATCGGGGCCACCGAGGAGCGGGCGGTGGATGCCCGGGTCATCGGCGCCAGCAACCGGGACCTGCGGGCCTGGGCCGAGCGCGGCCAGTTCCGCCAGGACCTGTTCTACCGCCTGAACATCCTGCACATCGAGCTGCCCCCCCTGCGGGAGCGCCAGGAGGACCTGCCGGTCCTGGCGGAGCATTTCCTCAACCGGTTCTGCCACAAGCTGAACAAGCCCCCCATGACCCTCGCGGAGGACGCTCTGGAGGCCCTGCGCCTCTACCGGTTCCAGGGCAACGTGCGTGAACTTGAAAATCTCATGGAACGTTGCGTGGCCTTGAATCCGGGCGGCCCCATCGGCAAGGACCTGTTTCCGGACAACGTCCTGGAACCGGCCCCGGCGCCCCCGGCGCCGGCCCTGGAAATTCCGGCGGAGGGCTTCGACCTGGAGGCCTACCTGGTGGCCCTGAAGGGGCACCTCATGCGCCAGGCCCTGGAACGGGCCGATGGCAACAAGACCCGGGCGGCGCGCCTCCTGGGCATGGGCTTTCGTGCCTATCGGTACTGGCTGCAGGAGATGGGTGGTCCAGAAACGTTGCCGGCCCGGTTCCCCCGGCCCGACGATTACCCCCCGGGAGGAGGCCCGGACACGGAGCTGAGGGGTGACTCCGCCAATGATTTCTTGTAAGATCGTTTCCTTATGGCACACTGGGATGCTCGGGCCCGAATGTCCGGGCTCCGGTAGCCATCCCCATACACCCCCAGCCTACCCGCGGACACCCGCCATGCGTCGTAACACCCAGTCCGGCTTTTCCCTCATCGAACTGCTCGTGGCCATGATGATCATCGCCGTGATCGCCACGCTCGGCTTCAAGAAGTACAGCGACTACTCCGCCAGGGCCCGCTACCTGAAGGCCCAGGACACCCTGCGGATCGTCAAGGACGGCCTGGACCAGTACTACCTCAAGCACGGGCGCTACCCCGACCTCACCAGCTACGAATCCATGGTGGACGCCAATTCGCCCCTGGTGAAGGAGAACATGATCCCGGTCAACGTCCCGGCCAAGGACCCCTGGGACCAGCCCTTCGAAGCGTCCTCGGGCAAGGGCCGCTACGAGCTCAAGTGCCTGGGCGACCCCAGCGGCAGCGAGGACCGCAAGCCCTTCGACATCACCCCGGACCGCATGCAGGGAGATTCCAGCACCACCCCCCAGGGAGGCGCGGCGCCTGCCGCCCAAGGGACCACGCCATGATCGATCTGGCCCAACTGCCTCCCGACGGGCTGCGGCTCGAGGGCGCCCAGGCCACCCTGACCCTGGGCGACGGCAGCGATCTGCGTGACGTGCGCTGGCATCTGCTGGTGCTGCCTTCCGGCGCCGACTTCTTCATGGAGGTGAAGGGCCGGGCGGTCTGGGAGGGCACCTGCTCCCGCTGCCTGGAGCCCCTGGACCTGGCCCTGGAGGTGGAGAGCCGGTTCCTGGGCAGCAAGGATCCCGACCTGGTGGTGCGGGGCTCCCACACCCTGGGCACCCAGGACCTGGATGTGGTCTACTTCCCTGAACCGGCCTTGGATGAGGAGTCCATGGTGCGGGAACAGTTCCAGCTCCAGGCGCCCATGCACCCCCTGTGCCGGGAAACGTGTGCCGGACTCTGCCCCCAGTGCGGCAAGAACTGGAACAAGGGCCCGTGCGCCTGCCGGTCCGAACTGCGCAAGGAGCCGAGCGCCTTGGCCAAAGCCCTGGTGGGCCTGAAACTCAATCTCCAGGACGCCGACCTGAACTCCGGTCCCCGGAGCGACGGCTGAGCGTCCCGATCCCCCTTACCCAGGTCCTTCCCTTGAGGAGTTTGCCATGCCGAATCCCAAAAGACGCCACTCCCGCGCCCGCCGCGACCGCCGCCGCACCCACGACTCTCTGGACGTGATGAGCGCCAGCACCTGCCCGAACTGCGGCGCCACCCGGATGCCCCACCGGGTCTGCCCCTCCTGCGGATTCTACCGAGGCAAACAGGCATTGCGCGTCGAGCAGACGGTCTGAGGGCAGGGTGGTGGACGCCCCCACCGGATACCGGATCGCGCTGGATGTGATGGGCGGCGACCACGCCCCCGTGGCCATTCTCGAGGGTGCCCGGGAAGCCTTGGCGGCCCATCCGGACCTGTTCTTGTTCCTGGTGGGTGATGAATCTCGCATGACGCCCCATCCTGAAGCAGATGAGCATGGACAAGACCCTGGTGGAGCGTACCCGGATCGTGCAAGCGGCCTGCGTGGTGACCATGGAAGACAAGGCCACCGTGATCCTGAAGGAGAAGAAGGAATCCTCCATCCGGGTAGCCGCCCACCTGGTCCGCGATGGCTCCGCCGACGGCCTGGTGAGCATGGGCCACACGGGTGCCGCCATGGTGGCCTCCATGAAAGTCATGGGCACCTTGGCGGGGGTGGACCGGCCCTGCCTGGCCTCGGTCCTGCCCAACATGACCGGCCATCCCACGGTGCTCCTGGACGTGGGCGCCAACGTGGGCTGCAAGCCCGAGCACATCACCCAGTTCGCGGTGATGGGCTCGGTGTACGCGGAGGAGGTGCTGGGGATCGCCAACCCCAGGGTCGGGGTGCTCAGCGTCGGCGAGGAGGACGGCAAGGGTTCCGCCACCACCAAGGAGGCGGTCCAGGCCCTCCGGGACATCGACCTGAACTTCCTGGGCAACGCCGAGGGCCGGGACATCTGGAACGGCCGCTTCGACGTGATCGCCTGCGACGGGTTCGTGGGCAACGCCATCCTCAAGTCCTCGGAGGCCCTGGCGGAGGGCCTGGTCACCGGGATCACCGCCACCTTCATGGAGAGCTGGTACTCCAAGCTGGGCGGCTTCCTGGCCCTCCCCGCCCTGCGCCGCTTCAAGAAGAAGCTGGACTACTCCGAGTACGGCGGCGCCCCGCTGCTGGGGGTCCAGGGCATCACCATCATCGGCCATGGGCGCAGCAATGCCCACGCTGTGAAGAACGCCATCCGGGCGGCCGTCACCGCCAGCGAGCACGGGGTCAACCAGCACATCCAGCAGTCCCTGGCCCGCCTTCTGTCCCAGGCGTCTCCCGGTCAATCCTGACCGGGCCTCCCCCCTGGGAATCCTGACGTCATCCCGCCCCCGGAGCGCAAAAGCCCGGGGGCGTTTTCCCGAACGGGCCACTAGGCGCCATTAATGGAGTTGCCATGAAGTTCAAACGCATCCTGCTGAAACTATCGGGCGAGGCCCTCATGGGCGAGCAAGGCCACGGCATCGACCCGGGGGTGGTCAACATGATCGCCGAGCAGGTGCAGTCCATCCAGAACCTGGGGGTGGAGGTGGGCCTGGTGATCGGCGGCGGGAACATCTTCCGGGGGGTGGCGGGGGCCACCAAGGGCATGGACCGGGTCTCCGCCGACCACATGGGCATGCTGGCCACCATGATCAACGCCCTGGCCCTGCAGGACGCCCTGGAGCAGAAGGGGGTGATGACCCGGGTCATGTCCGGCATCGACATGCCCAAAGTGGCCGAAAGCTATATCCGGCGCCGGGCCATGCGGCACATGGAGAAGGGCCGGGTGGTGATCTTCGGGGCCGGCACCGGCAATCCGTACTTCTCCACCGACACCGCCGCCGCCTTGCGGGCCAACGAGATCAACGCCGAGGTGGTCATGAAGGCCACCAACGTGGACGGCATCTACACCGCCGACCCCAAGACCGACCCCACCGCCACCAAGTACGAGAAGATCAGCTTCCAGGAAGTGCTGGAAAAGAATCTGCGGGTCATGGACGCCGCGGCCATCGCCCTGTGCCGGGAGAACCACCTGCCCATCCTGGTGTTCGACATGATGCAGCCAGGCAACCTGATGGCGGCGGTGCGGGGGGAAGTGGTGGGGACCCTGGTGAACTAGGCGGGGCTGGGCCAGACTAGGGGCATGGATCCGCTGAAAGACATCCCCGAAGCCTCCGTCATCACCGACCCCGACCTGCTTGAACCCTACCGGCACGATGAATCTCACATCATGGGTGAGCGGCCCCTGGGGGTGGTCAAGCCCCGGGGGCCGGCGGCCCTGCGGGAACTGGTGCGGCGGGCCAAGAGCGAAGGGTTCGGGCTGGTCCCCCGGGGCGCCGGCACCGGCAAGGCCGGGGGGTGCGCCCCCCTGGGGCCCTGCGTGGTGGTGGACATGGGGGAGTGGCCAGGGGCCATCCGGGTCTCCCACACGGACCTGTGCCTGTGGGCTCCCGCCAGCGCCATGCTCAAGGACGTGAAGGGGGCGGCCCTGGACCAGGGGCTGTTCTACCCCCCCGATCCCAATTCCTGGGACCAGTGCTCGTTCGGGGGCACCCTGGCCACCAACGCGGGGGGGCCGGGGGCCTGCAAGTACGGCATGACCCGGCACTGGGTCCTGGCCCTGGACGCGCTGCTGGCGGACGGGGAGATCCACAGCTTCGGCATCCCCACGGTCAAGTGCAACACCGGCCCCAACTTGGCCCAGCTCATGGTGGGCAGCGAGGGCATCTTCGGACTCATCGTCTCGGCCACGGTCAAGCTGATCCCCGCCCCGGCCCAGCGGCTCACCCTGCTGCTGCCCATGGAGCGCTGGCAGGACCTCCTGGACCTGCCGGGCCGGCTGGTGTCCGCCGGCTACCTGCCGGCGGCCTTCGAATTCTGGGACCCGGCGGTGCTCCAGGACCTGCGGGCCCACGGCCCCGAGGCGGCCCGGCGCCTGCCCGGGGAGGCCCTGGCCCTGCTGGAGTTCGATGACCGGGACTGCGCCGCCGAACCCTTCCTGGAGGGCCTCCTGGAGGCCCTGGGGGACCTGGCGGAGCACCTGCAGACCGCCGTCGGCCAGCGCCAGCGGGAGGACCTGTGGGCGGTCCGGCGCATGACCTCCTCCCACCTGAAGGAACGCTATCCCCACAAGGTGAGCGAGGACATCGTCGTGCCCCGCTCCCGCATCCGGGAGTTCTTCCGGCGCCTGGAGGCCACCGGGCTGCCCGCGGTCACGTACGGCCACCTGGGGGACGGGAACCTGCACGTGAACCTCCTGGGCGCCGGGGCGACCGACCCCCGGGAACTGGAGCGCCAGGTGGAGACCCTGTTCGGCCTGGCGGTGGGCCTGGGGGGCGCCCTCAGCGGCGAGCACGGCATCGGCCTGGCCAAGCGGGACGCGTTCCTGCGCTTCACCGACCCGGCCCTGGTGGAAAGCCTGCGGGGCATCAAGCGGGCGCTGGACCCCATGGGCCTCTTCAACCCGGGAAAAGTGCTCTGAGTGCAAAAGGTTGGGTCAGAATAAGGGCATTCCGGAGTCTGCCATGTCCCTCCTGCTCGGTCACCGGGGCTATTCGGCCCAGTATCTTGAGAATTCCATGGAAGCCTTCCGGGGCGCCCTGGCCGCCGGCATGGACGGCTTCGAGCTGGACGTGCAGCCTACCCAGGATGGGGTATGCCACGTGCTGCATGACGACAACCTGGCCCGCACCGCCCAGCGGGGGGGCGTCCTGCGCCGGACCAAGTCCGCCGATCTGCCTTTGCTGCGCAACGGGGAGCCGGTGCCCCGCCTGGTGGAGGTGCTGGCCCTCCCGGCGCGGCTGGTGAACGTGGAACTCAAGGGCGAGCCTGGGTGGAAGCAGGCCCTGGCCGCGGTGGAGGCCGCCGGGGCCCTGGACCGGGTGCTGTTCAGCAGCTTCGAGCACAGCGAGGTGTTCCAGCTCTGGTCCGCCTGCCATGAGGCCCGGTGCGGGCTGCTGTGGGAGGAGGACGAGGCCGCCGGCCTGGACGGGGACACCCTGGGGGAATTGCCCGTCCAGTTGACCCTGCACGTGCCCCTGGAGGCCGTCCAGGCCCGCCCGGCCTTCTGGGCCCCCTACCAGGACCGCCTGGCCCTCTGGGGCCTGGCCACCCCCGCCCAGGCCCAGGGGCTGGGTTTCGAGCCGGCGATCCTGATCAGCGACGGGGTCTGATCAGGTTCCCCAAAAAAATTAAATTTTTTTTGGAACCCGGGAACCTTCCCCTCCCCCCAGACATCTTGAGGACGGAGTGAGGTTGCAAGACTTCATCCCTTGCGCTCTTGCCCAGGGGTGTCCGATTGGCTCCCGGACACATGGAAGGCCGGAAACGCAGAACAGTGGCGAAGAGAAGGCTCCCACGCAAGTGGGGGCCTTCCGTGCTTAGGGGGGGGTCGGGTTACCCCATCGCCAAGCCGACGGGGGTGGTTCCGACGCGTCCCTGGTTTCAGGGCTCGCCGGGGGCTTCCAGGTGGGCCAGGTACTCGGACGGGGGAAGGACAACGGTGCCCTCCCGGCAGGATTCGGGGAAGTGCCGGATGTTCCCGGTCACCAGCCAGGCGCCGGACTGGCGGGCCAGAGCCAGGAACGGGCCATCCTTGGGGTCCGGCAAGGGCTGGGGCCATGGGTGCGGATCGGGCAGGCACAGGCTCTCGTCCACCAGGAACTCCAGCCAGAGAGGTGGAAAGCCGTAGCGGTCGAACTTGGGGCGGCGCACCACGTCCCGGTACTCCCCGATGACCCATGGGCAGGTGACCACCTGGACCACCCCGTCCAGGACCCAGTCCATGACGATCCGGGCTGGAGGGCTTCCGGGCCGGATTCCTGCCGAAACGATCACGTTGGTGTCAAGGACGGCCAGCCTCATCCCCCGGTTCCCCGGTGGCGGGCAGCGCGGACCTGGGCAATCTCCCGGTCGATTTCCTCGTCGCCCAGCTGGTCCGGGCCCGAAGCTTCCGCCAGACGCCAACTCTCCTGGAGGCTGGCCTTGGCGATGGCCCGGCGCAGTTCCCGGTCCTGCAGGGCCAGGTCCCCCAGGACCGGAACAAGGAAGTAGGCGGGACCCTGCTGCCCCGACAGCAGCACGGTCTCGCCCCGGGGGACGGATTCCAGGACCTTGGCGCCCCGGGTGCGGAATTCTCGAAGGGAAACCTGTCGCATGGTGCGCCCTCGAATCCCAGTGTAGTCAAATTGGCTACGGATGCCAGGGTTTATGTGGATGCCGAGTCCCCCCCGGGCGGTGTTCAGAAGGTGGCGGTCATCCCCAGGGCCTTGAGGAGGTCCCCGAGGAAGTACAGGGAGCCGCAAACCAGCCTGGGGGCCGCGCTGGGCTCGCGCAGGGCCCGGGCGGCGGCAGGGATGTCCAGGACCTCCAGGTGGGTGCCCCAGAGGGCCTGGAGGGCCTGGGCGGTGGCGTAGCGGGGGTTTTCCCCCCGCACCAGGGTCACCGCGACCGGTTCCATGGTTTCCAGCTCGGCCTTCATGCCGGTCAGGTCCTTGTCGCCCATGGCGCTGAACCACAGGTGCGGCCGGACCCCCGTGGCCCGGGCGTGGGCGGCCAAGGCCCGGGTGCCGTGGGGATTGTGGGCCCCGTCCAGGGTCACGTTGGACAGTCCGGGCACCGCCCACAGGCGGCCGGGCCAGACGGTGCCCTCCATGCCGCGCCAGGCGGACGACCGGTCGATGGGGAAGCCCAGGTGCTCCAGGCCGCGCAGCACTTCCCAGGCGGTGGCCAGGTTGTCCAGCTGGTGGGCCCCGGCCAGGCCGATCCGGTGGCCTTCCACCCAGGTATGGTCCCAGGCCAGATGGTCCGCCCGCATCCCCGGGGCCGGGTACAGGACCGGGCGGCACTCCAGCAGGGGCCCGGCCCAGGCCGGGTCCAGCCCGGGGCCCAGCACCAGGGGCCGGCCGGTGCGGGCGATGCACAGCTTCTCCCGGGCGATCGCCTCCCGGGTGTTCCCCAGGTAGCGCATGTGGTCCATGGCCACGTTGGTGAGGACGGACAGCACCGGGTCGGTGGCGTTGGTGGCGTCCCAGCGCCCGCCCATGCCCACTTCCACCACCGCCACGGCCACCTGGGCCTCCCGGAAAGCCTGACAGGCGGCGGCGATCATCAGTTCGAAGTAGGTGGCCTGGATGCCCAGCCTGGCCTCGGCGGCGAAGGCCTGGCCCAGCAGGCGGTCCAGGGCCGCTTCGGCCAGGGGGGCGCCGTCCACCCAGATGCGCTCCGCCGGGGACACCAGGTGCGGGGAGGTGGTCCAGCCGGTGCGCAGCCCGCAGGCCCGGAGGGCATGGGCCAGGAACGCCCCGGTGGAACCCTTGCCGTTGGTGCCGGCCAGGAGCACCACCGGAAAGGCCCGTTCCGGGTTCCCCAGGGCTTCCAGGAGCCGCCTGGGGTTGTCCAGCCCGCACTTGATGCCCCAATGACCGCGGGCCTCCAGCGCCTCCAGGTGAGGCATGGCCGTTTCAGTCATAGGCTTCGGTCACCGGGTGGGTCATCCAGTCCAGGGCGAAGGCCACGAAGTCCCGGAGCTTGTCCCGGGGCACCACCTTGTCCACCATGCCGTGCTCCAGCAGGAACTCCGAGCGCTGGAAGCCTTCGGGGAGGGTCTGCTTGATGGTCTGCTCGATCACCCGGGGTCCGGCGAAGCCGATGAGGGCTTTGGGCTCGGCGATGTTCAGGTCCCCCAGCATGGCGTGGCTGGCGCTGACCCCCCCGGTGGTGGGGTCGGTGAGCAGGGAGAGGAAGGGGATCCCGGCGTTGTCCAGGCGGGCCAGGGCGGCGCTCACCTTGGCCATCTGCATGAGGGAATAGGCCCCCTCCTGCATGCGGGCGCCGCCGGAACAGCTGAGGATGATGTAGGAGGCCCCGCTGGCCAGGGCCCGCTCGGCGCCCAGCTTCAGCTTCTCCCCCACCACGCAGCCCATGCTGGCCGCCAGGAAGTCCCAGTCCATCACCGCCAGGACCACCGGGTGGCCCTTGAGGGTGCCCTCCACCACCACCACCGCGTCGTGGTCATGGCCGGCGGCCCGCAGGCGCTCCAGCTGGTCGGCATAGGGCTTGGCGGCGGTGAAGTGCAGGGGGTCGTTGCTGCGCAGGTTGCCGAACAGCTCCTGGAAGCCCGGGTCCATGAGCGCCGCCAGGCGCTCCTCCACGCCGATGCGGAAGTGGTAGCCGCACTTGGGGCAGACATTGTGGGTGTTCGCCAGCTCGGCCCGATAGATCAGCTCCCGGCACGCCTCGCATTTGATCCAGAGCCCCTCGGGCACCCGGACCGTCTTCTCCTCCACCGCGATCTTCTGCTGCCGCTTCTTGATGAACCAGGACATGCTCGCCTCAGCCCCCCAGCTTAGCGCTTATCGGGCAGGGCCCTTCTTCAAACCTTCGAACAGGCGGTCCAGTTCCGCTTCGCTGGCGTAGTGCAGGACCAGGGAGCCGCCCTTGCCCCTGGGCTTGATCTCCACCCGGGCGCTCCAAACCTGGGTGAGTTCCTCGGCGGCGGCCTTGAGGAACACCGCCTGGGGATGGTGGCGCCTGGCCTTGGCCCGGCGCGCCCGACCCAGGTGCTTGATCCGGGCCTCCAGGGCCCGCACGCTCAGCTGCCGGTCCACCACCTCCGCGGCCAGCTGGTCCTGGGTGCGGACCTCCTCCACTCCCAGGAGCACCTTGGCGTGGCCGGTGGACAGCTGACCGGTCATGATCAGCTCCTGGATCCCCGTGGGCAGGCGCAGCAGCCGCAGGGTGTTGGCCACCTGGGGACGGGACTTGCCCACCCGGTCCGCCACCTGCTCCTGGGTGAGGCGCAGGTGCTCGCCCAGCTGGAAGTAGGCCTTGGCTTCCTCGATGGGGTTCAGTTCCTGGCGCTGGATGTTCTCCACCAGGGCGAATTCCAGGAGCCGTTCGTCCGGGACCTCCTTCACCACCACCGGCACCATGGCCAGCCCGGCCTTGCGGGCGGCGCGCCAGCGCCGCTCTCCGGCGATGATCTCGAAGCGGTCACCCACCCTGCGGGCCACGATGGGCTGGACCATGCCGTGGATCTTCAGGCTGGCGGCCAGGTCGTCCAGGAGGGCCTCGTCGAAGTGGGTGCGGGGCTGGTGGCGGTTGGGCACCAGGGACCCCACCGGCACCTCCAGCTGGCCGGCGTCCTCCGGGGCCAGCTGGCTCATGAGCGAGGTGAGCCCCCGGCCCAGCGCTGGACGTTTGGGGATCATTCGTGGCCTCCTGGAATCGCGGCCGCTTCCTGCTCCAGCCATTCCCGGGCCAGGGTCAGGTACGCCTGGGCGCCCTTGGAGCGGATGTCGTAGAACGCCACAGGCTTGCCGTGGCTGGGCGCCTCGGCCAGCCGGATGTTGCGGGGAATGTGGGTGTGGAAGACCTTGCCGGGGAACGCCGAACGCACCTCGTTGGCCACCGCCGAGCCCAGGTTGGTGCGCTCCTCGGCCATGGTGAGCAGGATCCCCCCCAGCTTGAGCCCCGGGTTGGGCCCCCGCTGCACCCGGCGGATGGTTTCCATGAGTTCCGCCAGGCCGTCCAGGGCCAGGAACTCGCAAGGCATGGGCACGATCACCTCGTCGGCGGCGGTGAGGGCGTTGAGGGTGATCATGCCCAGGCTGGGCGGAGGGTCGATGAGGATGTAGTCGTAGTCGTTGCGCAGGGGCTCCAGGGCCCGGCGCAGCACCTGCAGCTCCGGCAGTTCGAACAGCTCGAATTCCAGCTGGGCCAGGTCCTTGCCCGCCGGGATGATCTGCATCATGGGCACTTCGGTGGTGAGGATCAGGGCCTTGGGGGGAGCGCCCTTCATGAGCGCGAAGGCCCCGGCCCGGTAGTCCGGCTTGGGGAACCCCAGGCCGGTGGTGCTGTGCCCCTGGGGATCGAAGTCCACCAGCAGCACCAGCTTTTCCATCATGGCCAGGGAGGCGGCCAGGTTGATGGCCGAGGTGGTCTTGCCCACCCCACCCTTCTGGTTGGCCAGCGCGATGATCCGTGCGGGCATCTCAGGCCCCCGGGGGCATGACGGGCGGAAACTCACTTGGCGGCACGGAAACCCTCACCTGTGGAACATACCCGAGTCTATCAGGTTCCACAGGGATCAACGGTGGTTGCCGGGTTCGCGGAACGTGTAGATGGTCTCTCCGGGCCGGGCCAGGCCCTGCTGGCGGGCCAGCGCTTCGTACAGTTCCGGATCCTTGGCCGCCAGGCGCCGCACCTCAAGGGCCAGCTCCAGGTTGGCCCGGCGCATCTTCTGGAGCTGGGCCATCTGGTCGGCCATTTCGTCCTGGCGCTTGCGCAGGCTGGGCAGGCCGTCCGGGGCGAGCAGGAGGATGCAGGTGGAAAGCAGCCCCGAAAGCGCCAGCACGGTCCAGAGCGTGCTGGATTTAAGGAGCCAGGTGGCGTTCATGGGCGCCTACCGGTCAAGCCAGGAACCGAACACGTCCCGTCCCGCATACCGTGCCGCCGCTCCCAGTTCCCACTCGATCTGGAGCAGCCGGTTGTACTTGGCCACCCGGTCGGTGCGGCAGGGGGCGCCGGTCTTGAGCTCCCCGGCGCCGACGGCCACGGCCAGGTCGGCGATGAAGGTGTCCTCGGTCTCGCCGCTGCGGTGGCTGATGACCGCCCGGTAGCCGGCCTTGTGGGCCATGTCCACGGCCTTGAGGGTCTCGGTGACGGTGCCGATCTGGTTGAGCTTGATGAGGATGGCGTTGGCCACGTGCTCCTTGATGCCCCGGGCGAGGATGGCCGGATTGGTGACGAACAGGTCGTCCCCCACCAGCTGGATGCGCTGGCTCAACCGCTCGGTCATCAGGCTCCAGTTGGGCCAGTCGCCCTCGTCGAAGCCGTCCTCGATGGTCACGATGGGGTGGCGGTCCACCAGGCCGGCATAGTAGTCCACCAGCTGCGGCCCGGTCCTGGCCTTGCCGTCGATGCGGTACTTGCCGTCCTTGTGGAACTCCGAAGCGGCGCAGTCCACCCCCAGCCAGATGTCCTTGCCGGGCTTGTAGCCGGCCTTGGCGATGGCCTCCTCGATGAGGGTGAGGGCCTCCTCGTTGCTGCCCAGGTCGGGGGCGAAGCCGCCCTCGTCCCCCACGCCGGTGGCGAGCTTCTTGCCCTTGAGCACGCCCTTGAGGGCGTGGTACACCTCGGCGCACCAGCGGACGCATTCGGCGAAGCCGGGGGCGCCCACGGGCAGGATCATGAACTCCTGGATGTCCACGTTGTTGTCGGCGTGGGCCCCGCCGTTGAGGATGTTCATCATGGGCACCGGCAGCGTCCGGGCGGAGGCGCCGCCCAGGTACCGGTAGAGGGGCTGCCCGCAGGCCTTGGCGGCGGCGTCGGCGACCGCCATGGAGGCCCCCAGGAGGGCGTTGGCGCCAAGGCGCCCCTTGTTGTCCGTGCCGTCCAGGTCCAGGAGCAGGTCATCGAGCTCCGCTTGCTGGAACGGATCCATGCCCTGGAGGGCATCGCTGATCTCGGTGTTCAGGTGTTGTACCGCGCCCAGCACGCCTTTCCCCTGGAAGCGTCGCTTGTCGCCGTCCCGGAGTTCCAGCGCCTCGCGGCTGCCGGTGGAAGCCCCGGACGGCACCATCGCCTGGCCGATGGTGCCGTCGTTCAGCGTTACCCGGGCCAGGACCGTGGGGTTGCCGCGGCTATCCAGGATCTCTAGGCCGGAAATGCGATCGATCAACTTCATCTTGGGTCCCGATTCACGCTGAAGGTCTGGCTCGAAGGGCGGGGGACGGCTGGGCGCCGTGTTCCGGTGCTACTTCTTGACGGCCTTCTTGGCGGCCGGCTTCTTGGCGACGGCCTTCTTGGCGGCCGGCTTCTTGGCGACGGCCTTCTTGGCCACCGGCTTCTTGGCGACGGCCTTCTTGGCCATCGGCTTCTTGGCGACGGCCTTCTTGGCCACCGGCTTCTTGGCGACGGCCTTCTTGGCCACCGGCTTCTTGGCGACGGCCTTCTTGGCCATCGGCTTCTTGGGAGCGGCCTTCTTGACGGCCGGCTTCTTGGGAGCGGCCTTCTTGGCGGCGGGCTTCTTGGGAGCGGCCTTCTTGGCGGCCGGCTTCTTGGGGGCGGCCTTCTTGGCGGCCGGCTTCTTGGGGGCGGCCTTCTTGGCGGCGGGCTTCTTGGCGGCCGGCTTCTTGGCGGCGGGCTTCTTGGCCGCGGGCTTCTTGGCGGCCGGCTTCTTGGGAGCGGCCTTCTTGGCGGCCGGCTTCTTGGCCGGGGGAGCCATCACTTCGGCCTCGCTGGCGACGGGAAGGCTGGTCTCGTCGGGCTGATGGACTTGTTCCATGGGGAACTCCTTTTTGCCCTCTCGGGCTGGTTGAGGGGTATGGGCGGCGGCGCCGCCCGTTTTCTGTCTGCTCACTTCATGTGGTCCTGCGGCCGCCTTTCCGGGCTTGGCGCCCTTGGCCGCACGGTCCTGCAAAACGTCCTGCCTGCCCTTGGTCTTGATGGGCTTCTTCGGGATCTCCACACCGGCCAGGATCTGGGCCAGGCGCTTGCCGGGGTAGAACTCGTCCAGGAGCGCGTCCCCGATGATGACGCCATGGACGCCCAGTCCTTCCAGCTGGCGGATCTGCTGGAGGGTACCGACGCCCGCCTCCAGGATCCTGAGGCAACGGTTCTGGGGCACCTTGGACAGCAGGGCGAGCGCCTCCTCCCAGCGGGGCTCCCAGGTGTCCAGGTCGCGTCCCAGCACGCACACGATATCGGCGCCGGCGTCCAGGGCCCGCTTGAGGTCGGCCTCGCTGGCCACCTCCACGATCACGTCCAGGCTCTTGGACCGGGCGAGCTTCTGCAGGGCCTCGAGCCGTTCCGGCTCCAGCAGGGCGGCCATGAGGAAGACGCCGTCGGCGCCGAGGATCTTGCTCTCCTCGATCTGGTACTCCTCGAAGATGAAGTCGTTGCGGAGCACCGGCACCTTCACCGCGCCCCGCACCTCGGAGAGGTGCTTGTCCTCCCCGAAGAACAGGAACCGGTCCGTCGCCACCGAGACCACCCGTGCCCCGTTCTCCACCAGGCTCTTGGCGTGGGTGGAAGCCCGGTAGGCGTCCCGTACCTGGCCGCGCAGCGGGTTGCCCCCCGCCGTCTCGGCAATGATGGAAATGCCCGGCTGGCTCAGTTCCTCCTTGAGCGAGTGGTGTCCCTTGTAGGCGTCCTTCACCGCTGCCGGGCCTTTCTGCTTCTTGATTTCGATGTCCAGTGCCTTGAATATCTGGACTTTTTTCAACATTTACAACCCCCAAATCCCATCGGTTCCTGACACAATTTTGTGTGTGGTGTCGAGTGGGGTGCTTCTTACTAGAATCCACTACACCAGCGTTTTCAATACGGTCAACAGATTTGTGAGCGTTATTTTCGATATTCTATTCGTGGTTTTTGCCGGCCTCAACACCTTGCTGATCCGCTGGAACCCGCCAGCCGCCTACTTCACAGGAGATCGCCCCATGGACGCCACCGTGCTCGACCACCCGCTCTGCCACCACAAGCTCACCCTGCTGCGCGACGTGAAAACGCCTGGGAGCCTGTTCCGGAGGGTCATCGAAGAGGTCGGACTGCTCCTGGCGGTGGAGGCCACCCGCGTCCTGCCCACGGAGCCGGTGGCCGTGGAAACCCCGCTGGAGCGCACTCAGGGGCGCCGGCTGCTGCCCCTGGACCCGGTGCTGGTGCCGGTGCTCCGGGCCGGGCTGGGCCTGCTGCCGGCCTTCCTCCATCTGCTGCCCACGGCCAAGGTGGGGCACCTCGGCCTGTACCGGGACCACGACTCCCTGGTGCCGGTGCCGTACTACCGGAACTTCCCCCCGCTCCTGGAGCAGCGCCACGTGTTCGTGCTGGACCCCATGCTGGCCACCGGCGGCAGCGCTTCCGAGGCGCTGCGGCAGCTGAAGGTGGCGGGGGCCAGGAAGCTCACCCTGGCCGCGGTGATCGCCGCCCCCGAAGGCATCGCCCGCCTGGAGGCGGACCACCCGGACGTGCACCTGGTGGTGGCGGCGCTGGACCGCCAGCTGAACGACCGGGCCTACATCCTTCCGGGCCTGGGCGACGCGGGGGACCGGCTGTACGGAACGCTGTAGGGCCTCAGGGCCGATAGCCCTTCAGGGCCCGCCGCCCGGAGGCGACCTTGGCCAGGTCCCGGCCCAGGACGTCCCGGGCGGCCCGCACCAGGGCCATGCGCTGGCTCAGGAGGTTGCCCAGGACCCGGCCCCGGGCCTGCACCTCTCCCCACCGGAAGCCCCGTTCGGCCCCGGCCAGGGCGCGCTTGAAGGCCTCGTGCCAGGTCGCGACGGCATCGCCGTTGGGCTGGCTCGCCGGTCCGGCCAGGAGGGCTTCCAGGGTGTCCAGCGCCGCCAGGACGTCCAGGTCGGTCATCCCACCAGGCCTTCCACCGACAGGGGCGCGATGGCCTGGGCCTTCACCCGGCGGGCGCTCAGTTCCTCCCAGCCGCTGCGGAGCGCGGCCATCTGGCGCACCACCAGTTCGATCTGCTCCGGCTGGTTCCTGCGGCTGCCTTCGAACATCTCCTTGATCCACCAGATGTAGATGCCGTGCAGGCGGTTCACCAGCTTGGGTTCCGCCTCCGGGTTGAGCATCACCAGGAGCCTCTGCATGATCTGCGCAGCCCGGGACAGCAGGCGGGCCTTCTCCAGGTGGTTCCTGCTCCGGACGGCGGCCGCCGCCTGGGTCAGGAAGCGCTCGGCTCCGCCCAGGAGCATGCCGGCCAGTTCTTCCGGGCTGGCGTTGTTGATCCGCTGGGCCAGGTAGCTGTTGGCGTGGTTGCCGCCGTAGCCGTGATTCATGGTCATCTCCTTGCTCATTCCATCGGCGGGAGGGTGAGAGCGCTCAAGCCGGGGCCTCAGCCCAGGGACCCGATGCTCTGGGACACGGCCTGGAGCTGGGCCAGGGTGGTCTCCATCTGGGAATACTGGTTCTGCAGGGACGTCTGCATGTTGTTCAGCATGGTCTGCTGGTTGTTGATCTGGTTGGTGAGGTCATTGTTGGCGCTGGTGATGTCAGTCTGCAGCTGGGTGATGGTGCCGGTGGCCGGGTTGGTCATGTTGCCGATGGCGTCCATGGCCGCCTGGCCGACCCCCTTGGTGAGCATCAGGTTGCCGGTGCCGGTGCCGGTCACGCCCAGATAGAGACCCGCCAGGGGCGTGCCGGCCTGGCCGACCAGGAGGCCGTTGGTGCCGGTGAGGGTGTACTGGCTGCCGTCCGGGGCGGTGAAGGTGCCGCTCACGGCCCCCCCGGACGCGAAGGAGGTGATGTTGAACCCGAAGGTGCCGGCGGTGATGCCGGAACCGGCGTAGTCCAGGGACACCACGCCGTTGGTGGTGGTGGCGGAGGTGGCGAACACGTTCTGGGCGGAGGTGGGGTTGGCCTGGAAGGCGTTCGTGAACTGGGTGGTATCCAGGCTCAGGGTGCCGTCGTTGTTCGTGGAAAGCCCCAGGGCCGCGGCGTTCGTGTAGGCGGCGCCGGCCGGCAGGCCCGCCACGGAGCCGGTGAGGGAATTCTGGACCTGCTGGATGAGCGCCCGGGCATTGCCGTCCCCGGCCAGGGGGCCGCTGTTGGCGATGTCCGTGTTGTAGGTCGTCATCAGGGTGTTGTAGGCGGCGACCACCGCCTGCATGTCGGTGAGGGCGGTGTTCGAGTCCGCGTTCACCGTGAGGGTGGTGGTGCCGGTCTGGCCCCCTTGCACGAGGTTGAACGTGACTCCGTTGACCGCGTCGGACACGGAGTTGGAGGCGCGGGTGATCTGGATGCCGTCCAGGGTGAACTGGGCGTTCTGGGCCGACTGGTTGGACTGGGTGCCGCCGGTGACGCCGGTGGGGTTGCCCTGGGCGTCCGTCGTCACCGACCCCGCGGCGATGCCAAGGGTGTTCACTGCCCCGCCGGAGCTGACGTCGGCGATGGTCAGGTTGGCTCCGGCGGTGCCGACCCCGGTCTTGGCGCTCTGCAGGACCAGTTCGTAGGGATCGGTTCCGCTGCCCGTGTTCACCACGGTGGCGGTCACCCCCAGGGCCTGGGACCCGGGCACGCTGGGGTCGGCGACGCCGGCGGCGTTGATGGCGTCCGCCAGGGCATAGATGTTGTTCTGCCCGGCGCCGAGGGTGATCTGCCTGGTGATCCCGTCGGTCCCCTCGATGGCGAAGGTGGCCGTGCCGGTGCCGTCGCCGCTGGTGTCCGTGAATACCGGGGCGGTGGCGCTGGCCACCGCCAGGTTGGTGGGGTTGCCGGTGGTGCTGTCCAGGGTGGGGGACAGCTGGGCGTTGGTGGCCAGCTGTCCCACCTGGACCAAGTAGCTTCCCGAGGCGCCTCCCGAGGCAGTGGCGGTCACGTAGCTGTTGGTGGAATCGGAACTGCTCACCACCCGGGCGGGCAGGCCGCTCTGGTTCAGGTCCGAGATGGCGGACGAGAGGGCCGTCATCTGGGACTCCAGGTTGCCGTACGCCGTGGACCGGGCGGTGTTGGCGGTCTGCTGGGCCTGCAGCTGCTCCATGGGCAGGCTGGCCTGGGAAATCTCTGCCTGGATCAGAGCGGTGGTGTTGATGCCGCTGGAGATCCCGGCGAAGCTGCTGGCGCCGGAACTGCTGGTGCTGAGGTTGGACAGATTGAGGGCCGAGGTCATGGTTCCTCCGAACTCCGGAAGGCTCAGCCCTCCTCATCCACCAGGACGCCGGAAGCGGCCTGGGGGTACGCCATTTCCTGCAACTTGCGTGCCATGGCCAAGACCTGGGCGGACGGGATCTGGAGAATCGTCTGCTTAGTCTGGGCATCGACAATCTTCACGTACGTCTGCCCGCTGGCCTTGTCCACCTGGAGGGTGACGTCCTGCTGGGGCTTGATGTAGTCCAGAAGGCTCTTGACGGCCTGATCCAGTGACTGGGACCCGGCCTGGGCGGCCGGGCCGGCATCCTTGGACGTGCCCTTGACGGGGGATGACGAGCCTGGCTGGGGCGCCGAGACTGCTGCAGCCACGGCCTGCCCCGTGGACTCGGCGGGGGCGCCGTCGGCGGAAGTCCGGTCCTGGACCATCTGGGACTGGACCACCGCCAGGGCGGCGACCTGCGCAACCGAGGCCACACTGCTGGAGCTGCTGATCGCTTCGGCCATGTGGTTTACTCCCTGTTGAAATGCGGGAGAGCGGACATGGCCCGCCCTCCCGTCATGTCAATTCAGGCTGACTACTGCAGGAGGGTCAGGATGGACTCGCCGGCCTGGTTTGCCTTGGACAGTGCGCTGATGCCGGACTGGTTCAGGATCTGGAACTTGGTGAGGTTCACCACTTCGTTGGCGATGTTGGCGTCCTGGATGGTGCTGAGCTGGGCGGTCGTGTTCTGCATGGTGATGCCCAGCACGTTGGAGTAGGACTGGAGGGACTCCTCGCCGGCGCCGATGCTGCCCCGGGCGGCGCCCAGGTTCGACAGCAGCGTCGCCACGTCCGTGGCGGCCTGGGTCGGGTTCGCGGTGAGGTTGTCGGTGGAGACGTTGAACTGGGTGAGGGCGCCGGCGCTGCCGAGGCCCACGCCGCTGACCGTGACGGTGAAAGCGGAGCCGCCATTGGCCTGCCCCAGGCCGGTGGTGTAACCCTTGTCGGCCGTGGTGGTGAGGCTGTTGAAGGTGGTCATGATGCTCTTGAATTCTGCGTCCAGGGCGGGGATGTTGGTGGTGCCCGCAGCGCCCTGGGCTTCCTGGGCCAGTTCCGCCGCGCGGGTGAGCAGGTTGGTGGCCTCGTTCAAGGTGCCGTCCAGGGTCTGCAGGGACGACAGCATGTTGTTGGCGTTGGCCTGGCCCTGGGTGTCGACGAGGGTGTTGGAGGTGAGGGTGTTGGCGATGGTGAGGCCAGAGGCGTCGTCGGAAGCCTGGTTGATGCGCTTGCCGGTGGTCAGACGCTGGATCGTGTCCTGCAGGCCCGTTCCGGTGATGCCCAGCTCGTAGCTGGCGCCCAGAGCGGCGATGTTGTTGAGAATGGAAACACCAGACATTGCATCCTCCTGATGCGCAAGGCAGCATCCGTGCTGCCGGGTGGTTGCGGGGGGCCCCCCTACGCTCATCTTTTTCGGCAGGACCGGCGGGTCCCTTGAGAGGGAAATTTGCCGGTCCCGGGTCCCGGCCCCCGGCCGAAGCCTAGACCCGGCAGTGCTACCATGCACCATGTCCAACCTGTCGCTGGCCATGATCGTCAGGGATGAAGCGGCCGCGCTGGGCCACTGCCTGCAGTCGGTGCGGAGCCTGGTGGACGAACTGGTGGTGGTGGACACCGGTTCGGAGGACGGCACGGTGGCGGTGGCCCAGTCTTTCGGCGCCCGCATCGGCCGGTTCCCCTGGCGGGACGACTTCGCGGCGGCCCGCAACGAGAGCCTGCGCCTCTGCACCGGCGACTGGGTGCTGCTGCTGGACGCGGACGAGGCGGTGGACCCGCTGGACCACCCGGAGCTCCGCCGGGCCGTGGACCAAGGCGCGGCGGCGGCGTTCCATCTGGTCAGCCGCAACTACACCCGCGATGGTTCGGCCCGGCTGTTCGACCAGCCAGCGACCCCCAATCGATCCCGGTATTCGGAAGGGGCGGACCTGCCCTTCTACTTCGACCAGCCGATCCTGCGCCTGGTGCGCCGGTTGCCGGACCTCCAGTTCGAAGGCCGCATCCATGAACGCCTGGACGATTGCCTCCAGCGCAAGCACCTTCCCGTCGGCAGCCTGGGCGCCGTGATCCATCATTTCGGCAAGCTGGACCAGGGCCGGGAAAAGGCAAAAGCTGCCTATTACCTGCGCCTGGCCGAGCAGGAGGCCCAGGAGCACCCGCGGGATCCCAACCGCCAGTTCAACCTCATGGCCCAGGCGGAGGTGGCGGGGAGCTGGGAGACGGCTCTCCGGGCCGGCCTCGCGTTCCTGCGGCACAGCCGGACGGTGCCGTCCACGGTGCGCCTCACGCTGGCCCTGGCCTATCAGCAGACGGCCCGGCCCGAGGCCGCCCAGGTCCACCTGCGGCAGATCCTGAAGGCGCAGCCGGAGCACCTGCTGGCGCTTTGCCGTATGGCCGGCTGTCTGGAAGCCCTGGGCCATTTGGACGAGGCCAGGTCAAGCCTCGCCCGGGCCACGGCCGCCCACCCGGACGATCCGTGGCCTTGCCTGGTCCTCGCCGGGCTGGAAGAGCGGGCCGGCCGGCCGCCGGCGGCGCGGCAGGCGCTGATGGCCGCCGTCACCTGCCGGCCCGGGGATCCGCGCCTGCGCCAGGATTTGCTGGACCTGGACTTCCGGCTGCACCTGCCGGTCCAGGCCGCCGCGGACGCCATGGACGCGCTGCGGGCGTTGCCGGACCAAGGCGGGGGCGACTGGCACGCGCTGGCGGCCCTGGCCTTGCTGAAGGAGGGCCATGTCCGGCCCGGCCGGGCGGTGCTGGCCTTGGGTCTGGAGACGTTTCCCGGCCACCCGGGGCTGGCGAGGCTTGCCGGCGAGCTGCCTCGGGAAGAGCCGGCGGTACCGCCACTCTCGAAGCAGACCGCCGCCGATACCGGATCCGGTGCCGGGTCGGGTGCCCGGAAAACCTGCGGATGACCGCGCCCCGCCCGAAGCGGCCCGGCCGGCCCCGTCGCCCTGGCCTTCCGGGCCCCGGGCCGGACCGGATCCGCCTGGCCGGAACGTTGCTCGATCGTGGGGAGTTGACCGAGGCCGCGCGGCTGCTTGAGCAGGTCACGGCCCAGGAGCCGGGCCACCGGGCCGCCTGGTGGCTGCTGCGCACGGTTCTGGCCCGGAAGGGCGACTGGAAGGGTCTCCGCACCGTCCTGGAAACCCTCGTGCGGCTGGATCCGCCCGGGGACCTGCGGGATTTCTACGAGGCCCACCTGCGCCTGTTGTTCGGCGATCTGCGCCGGGGATGGGAGCTCTACGAGGCGCGCCGCCGCCTGCCGGACCTGACCATCGATTGGCAGTGGTCCCAACCGGAGTGGGACGGCCGCCCGTTCCCGGGCAAGACCTTGCTGCTGCATTGGGAACAGGGGCTCGGCGATACCCTGATGTTCGTGCGCTATGCCGCCCGGGCCAAGGCCCTGGGGGGCCGGGTCGTGCTCCTGGCCCAGCCGGAGTTGGCGGATCTGGCCGGGACCTGCCCCGGAGTCGACCAGGTGTTCTCCCATCGCTACCCGACCCCCCCGCACGACTTCTGGGCCCCCTTGCTGTCCTTGCCGCATCGGTTTGGGACGGACCTCGACAGCATCCCCTGCGAAGTCCCCTATCTGGACGTGCCGGACCAGGTGCCGAACCGCCTGGCGATTACGACAGCCCTGGCCGCCTCTGCGGGCCGGACCCGGGTGGGCCTGGCCTGGGCCGGAAGCGCCAAGCACCCCCGGGATCAGGAGCGCTCCCTGCCGGCTTCGGCGTTGGCGCCCTTGGGCGGCTTGCCGGGCGTGGCCTGGCACAGCTTCCAGATCGAGCCCGGTTCCGCTCCGCCGCTGCCGGGGCTGGTGGACCTGGCGCCCCTGCTCGCCAATTTCTCCGACACCGCCTACGCCCTGAGCGGAATGGACCTGGTGATCACGGTGGACACGGCCCTGGCCCACCTCGCCGGCGCCTTGGGCATTCCCGCCCTGGTGCTCCTGGCCTTCGGGCCCGACTCCCGCTGGCTGCTGCACCGGCCAGACAGCCCCTGGTACCCGAGCCTGCGCCTGTACCGCCAGCCCCGGCCCGGGGATTGGGACCCTGTCCTCGAAGCCCTGGCCCGCGACCTCGGTGCCTAGACGGGGCGGGGCGGCTGCGTGGAGGTACGGGTCCCTCCTGGTCGCCGTGATCGCCGCGCAGGGTCGCCGGCGCGACCCTGCGCAACGGAAAGCCGAACCTGAGGGACAGAACGGGCCGTGTGTTCGCCTCCGGGATGGCGGCTCAGGGGGAAGCTCCTCAAGGCCCCCAGCGCAACAGGAACGGCGCCATCTTCCAGCGTGGGTGGAGCCAGGTCCTCCCTTTCCTTCCGTTCTGTCTTCCGTTCCTTTGGGTCGCGCCTGCGACCCAAAGGAACGAACCGGGCGCAAGTCCGGGACCCGGACAAAGACAATAGAAGGCCCCTAACCCCGGTCCTGCCCCTTGAGGATGGACTTGAACTTTTCGAACAGCGTGGGGGCGGGCAGCGGGTCGGTCGGGTCGTTCCCCAGTTCCGCCAGGTCGATGCCATGGGGCATGGGCACCGAGGGATCGAGCTCCAGCGCCTTCTGGAAACAGGCCAGGGCGTTGGTGCGGAAGCCCTTGCGGTGGTACACCTGGCCCATGCAGATCCAGGGCTCGGCGTTGTTGGGGCGAATCCGGGCGGCGGCCTGGAAGGCGTTCACCGACCGGGTGGCCCAGGCGGGGTTGGACATGCGCAGCTGCCCCAGGAGCAGCCACACCGGGTAGGCCTCGTCCGAGGTGGGGTCCAGCTGCACCGAGAGTTCGAGGGAATGGATGGCTTCCCCCGTGAGGCTCTTGTAGTGCAGCTGCCGGGCCTTGTGGTAAAGGCTGCGGGCCCGTTCCGTGGGCGTCTGGGGCTTGCCGGGCTGGTCCAGCTGGGGCACGGGCGGCAGCGGGGGCAGGGACCCGGACGGCGTGTCCGGGATCATCGGCGGCGGTCCGGCGGGGGAAAAGTCCAGCTTGAGGGGCAAGGGCTCGGTGGGGGAGGGTTCCGGGATCAGGGGCAGGGAGACGGGCGGAGCGGGTTCCGCGCGCACCGGCGGCGGACCTGCCGGAGACAGGTCGTTCCACCCGGGCGGTGGCGGTCCTGCGGGAGACCGGTCGGGACGGGGCCCGGCGGGCGACACGTCCTGCCGGGCCGGAGGGCCCGGGGAGGGTGCCTCCTGCTTCACTGGCAGCCCGGCGGGCGACAGGTCCAGCCTCACCGGCAGCCCGGCGGGCGACATGTCCTGCCTCACCGGCGGCCCGGCGGGCGACATGTCCTGCCTCACCGGCGGCCCGGCGGGGCTGCTTCCGGCGCCACCTCGGGCCGGTTCATCTTCCAGGTCCAGGAATTCCGGCTGGTACGAATAGGAGAAGTCAGGTTCGATCTCCAGGTAGGGGCCGCCCTGGCCGGCGCCGGCGGGCGGCTCCGGCACCGGTTTGGCCGGGGCCTGGGCGGCGGGCGCCGGGGTCCTGGATGGGGGCGGGGCGGGGACGGAACGGGGCGTGTTGGCCGAGGGGGGCGGGGCGGGGAGACGGCGGGGCGGCGGAGGCGGAGGCTTGAGGGCCGCGGCCGGACCGGGCAGCTGCCCCATCGTCAGGATCAGGGAGCCCACCGCCCACAAGCTAAGGAAGATCCGCCCCGCTTCCTCCTCGTCCAGGCCGCTGAGGGCTTCGAAGGTGTCGAAGCTGATGGGCTCCGAGCCCAGGAAGGAGATGGCGTAGGCGTTGCCGGGGGTGAGGGGGAGGTCGGACAGGGATTCCAGCAGCCGGGGCATGCCCTCCCATTTCCAGTCGCCTCGGGCATGCAGCAGGTCGTAGGTGGCCTGGAGGTTGTGGGCCTCCAGGAAGGCGTTCCAGATGAGGTGGCGGTGGTCCAGCTTCAGGTACAGGTCCTCGCTCAGCTTCAGGTTCAGGGAGCCGGGATTCCAGACCATGCGCACCACCGGATGCTCCAGGGCATTGAGCATCAGCTGCTCCTGGAGGCGGCGCAGGTGGTTGTCCCGCTGTTCCACGGTCATGAGGCCCCACTGCACCACCTTCTCGCCGATGCGGTAACGGTCGTCCTGGCCCAGCAGCTTGTTGAGGGTGGCGAAGTCGATGACGCCCTGGCGCAGCAGGTAGCTGCCGAACTGCTCGCCGGCCGCGTCGCTGAGGAGGTACACCAGCTCTCCCTTGCGCCAGTAGAGCCGGCGGGTGCCGTCGTTCTGCTCCAGCACCAATTCCCCGTCCACCCGGTCCTGCCGGAACGCCGCCAGGGTGGTAGGAAGGTCATTGGTCAAGGCCGATTCGCTCACCTTGGCTCCCGGGGCTGTTACTACCAATATTATATAATGATACTCCCATTCCAGGTGCGTCCGCTCCATTTCTGCATCTGCGCCGCGCTAGGATTTTTTCGGAACCGCCGCACCTGACCCGGGAGGCCCGTTGCCCACCAAGGATTCCAATCCCTCGCCCACCCAATCGGCCCTGGAGGCCGGGCTCGGCTACCGGTTCCAGGATCCGGCCCTGCTGCGGGCCGCCCTGACGCCGCCTTCGGCGGGACTGGCCGCCGACAACCAGCGCATGGAGTTCCTGGGCGATTCGGTGCTGCACCTGTGCGCGTCCCTGCTGGTGTACCGGGAGCATCCCCAGTGGGCGGAGGGGGCCCTGTCCAAGCTGCGGGGCATGCTGGTCTGCACCGACGCTCTGCACCAGTGGGCCAGGGACCTGGGGATCCAGCTCCTGCGCGGCCCCCGCTCGCCCCGCAAGGCCGGCGCCGTGGACCAGCGCAACCCCCTGGCCGACGCCATGGAGGCGGTCCTGGCGGCGGTCTTCCTGGATGCGCAGGCCCAGGGGGCGGACCCCCTGGCCACCGTGCTGGCCATCGTCGAGCGCCGCTGCCTGGAGGAGATCAAGCAGGCCTTCGTGGGCGTGTGGGAAACCCAGGACAGCAAGACCACCCTCCAGGAACGGGCCGCCGCCCTGGCCCTGCCGCCTCCCGTCTACCGGCTTATGGAGCGCAGCGGCCCCGACCACGCGCCGGCCTTCACGGTCCGGGCGCAGCTGGGCGGCCGTTCCGCCACCGCCACCGCCGGCACCCTCAAGGGTGCCCAGGCCGAAGCCGCCCGGATCCTCCTCCAATCCCTGCCGGCGGTGCAGGCTTTTTAATAACCCCGGTATGGGTTACCATCGCAGAGTCGCCGAGGGAGAGGTACTGGCCTTGAAGATTCTGCCCACGCTGCATCTCCAGAACGGTTTGGCGGTCCCCTGGCTCGAGGCGGGCCATCGCCCCCGGAACCCATGCGAGCTGGTGGATTTTCTCCTGGACCGGAGCTGCCACCGGCTGGCGCTGGTGGACGTGGACGCCGCCGGAGGCCAGAGCCACAACCGCAACCTGATCGCCGGCATCATGCGCCAGTACCACCGGCGCAGCGCCAAGGTCTGCATCCAGGTGGGCGGGGGCATCCGCAGCTCGGACCAGGCCCAGTTCTTCCTGGACAACGGGGCCACCTGGATCCTGGTGGGAACCCTCATCCAGCGCTCGCCCCTGGTGGTGGAGCAGCTGCTGGCCCGGTTCCGGGACCACCTCACCGCGGGTGTGGACGCCCGGGCCGGCGAGATCCAGTCCTCCGGATGGCGGGAACCTTCGCCGCTGAAGCCGGACAGCACCGGGCAGCGGATCCGGGAGCACGGCTTCAAGCGCATCCTGTTCACCGACATCCCCACCGCCGCCCTGGCCCCGCCCGACTTCGACACCGCCAGGACCATCTCCTTGAACGCCCGCATCCCCCTGTTCATGGGCGGGACCATCCGCACCCGTGACCACCTCAAGCTGGCGGGGGAAGTGCCCGGCCTGCAGGGCGTCGCCCTGGACGCCCTGCAGCTGTTTGAAGACCCGGACCTGCTCGGCGCCTTGAACCTGGCCCACATCTGATGAATGAAGCGGCGTTCATGGCCCGGCTCCCGGAGCAGGACCGGATCCCCTTCCGCAACCTTGCCTTGATCCGGCCCCAGGCGCCCACCCCGGGCCAGCTTCAGCTCGTGGAGAGCCTGGCCCGGAACCTCGCCTCCCCCCGGCTGCTCACCCTCATCGCCCGCACTCCCCACTGGGTGGTGAGCGGCCCGGTGCTCCTGGCCCTGGCGGGCAACGAGGCGACTCCGGAGGCGATGCGGCGGGACCTGGAACTGGCCGTGTCCCTGTTCGACCTGGTGCGGGAACTGGACCGGTCCCCGGCCGGGGAACGGGAAGAGCGCGCCGAGATGGTGCGCGCCCTGTACCAGCAGCTGCCCTTGAACCTGCGCGCGGTGGTCAAGCAGCAGGCCAAGCACCTGGCCCGCTCGGTGCACGCTTCCGGGCAGACCCTGGAGCTGCCGCCCCTGCCCGCGGGTGAGCAGGACTGGGAAACGCTCACCACCCCGCCCCAGGAGGCGGAGGCACGGCGGCCGCCGGCGCGCCTGCCCAGGCTGGACCTGCTGGCCCGGGCCGAGTCCACCCCCATCCTGGAGGAACTCCAGGCCTTCCTGGTGGACGAGGACGTGGAGGTGCGGGCCGCGGCGCTGCGCAACCCGGCCCTGTCCGAGGAGGTCCTGCTGGAGGTCCTCCCCCGCTGCGCGGTGCCTGAGCTGTTCGATGACATCTACGCGGAGGCCCGGTGGTATTTCCGGGATCCCCTGCGGGAGGCGGTCTACGCCTCGCCTTGCTGTCCCCTGGCCCTGGCGCGGAAGATGGCCGGCTCCCGGGACCTGGTGGACCTGCTGGGGCAGGGGTCGCTGGACGGGACGGCCCTGCACCGGGTGGTGAGCCTCTTCCACCAGCTGGACGAGTCGGAGTTCCAGTACCTGACCTGGTGGGCCAAGTGCCGGGCCCCGGCCATGCTGCGGGTCGTCAAGATCTTCTTCGACCGCCTGCAGCGGCGGTGCGCCAACCACGCCAGCGGCCTGGGCGGGGAAGGGGGCGAAGGGCGCTGGGTCACCCTCAAGGAGCGGGTGCACATGGCCAGCCGGGCCACCCAGCCGGACCAGTTCATGGCTGCCCTCAAGGATGGCGACGCGGGCGTGTTCCAGGCGGCGCTGGGCAACCCCGGCCTCACCGCCAACGTGGTGGTGGCCGTGATTCCGAGCCTGGACGGCGCCCGGGCGGAACAGGTGGCCGGGCACCGGGCCTGGGGCGCCCTGACCGGGGTGCGGGAGGCGCTCCTCCACCATCCCCGCCTGCAGGAGAAGACCGCCCTGGGGCTGCTGCGGGGCGACCTGCCGCACCGGGTCCTGCTGGACGTCCTGCGGGATCCGCGCCTGCCCCACCTGGAAGTGAAGCGCCAGGCCCTGGAGCACCTGCGGGCCTCCTACCGGAGGATGCCGGTGCCCCAGCGCATCCTGGCCCTGCGCGCCAGCGGCGGGGAACTGCTGCGCCACCTGCCCCAGGAGATCCTGGAAGACCAGGAGACCCTGCGCCTCCTGGTGGAGGACCGCCAGGTGGACCCGGGCATCCTCCTGCGCCTGGCGCGCAACCGGCAGACCCCCCGGGAGATCCTGGAACAGATCGCGTCCCACCCGGTGCTCATGGCCCATCCGGCGGTCACGAGCGAACTCCTGCTCAATCCCAAGACCCCCCACCAGGCCTCCAGGCGCATCTGGGGCCTCCTCTCCGAAAGCGAACACCAGACCCTCCTGCGCAGCCCCCACCTGCCCGCGACCCTGCGGCAACTGGGGTAGGTACCCAGGGGCCGGCGTCGTACACTGCAAGGTCGGAGCCGACGTGACCTTTGCTCGAACGCTAGTGCTGTGCTTGGCCGTCCTGGGGTGCGGGCATCGCCGGCCCGCGGTTCCCGAATGGGTGCTGAGCGCGCCGCCGGCGGCGGTGATGGCCATCTCCTGCCGGGCCGGCTGGGCCCTGGAGCAGCCCCGGCTGCTGAGCCTGCTGGAGCCCTTTCCCCTGGCCCGCCAGAGCCTGGACCTGTTCCTCCAGCGGGCCCGCCTGGACCTGCGCCAGGAGACCGGGCGGGTCACGGTGTTCTTCATCCAGTCGGAACCGGCCCAGGCCGGTCACCAAGGCTTCCTCATCCAGCTGGGAAGCTTCCGGGATCCGGGGCGGCTGCAGGTGGCGGTGGCCAACGCCTTTCCGGTGGAGGGCGCGCTGTCCATGAACAACCGGGATTTTCCCCTGTTCGTCATCACCGACGCCCAGCCCATCCGCATCCGGGCCATGGCCGACGGTGAGGGGCGGATCTGGCTGGGCGACGTGGCCACCCTGGCCGGGCTGGTTTCCCGTCCCGGCTACGCGCCGCCGGCCCTGGCCGCCTCGTCCGGATGGATCAGCGGGGCCGCGGCCGTCCAGGGCTTCATCCGGCCCCAGGAGCTGCGGGACGACACCGTTCCCAGGCTGCCGGGAGACCTGGCCCGGGACCTGCCCCGGGGCATCGAGTCCGTGTCCTGGGGGCTGTCGCCCGGAGCGGCCCCGGAGGCCGCCATCGGATTCGAGCTGGCCCTGGCCGGGTCCCCGGAAGCGGTGGAGCGGGCGTCCTCCTGGGTGCACCGGTTCCTGGAGGCCGCCTCGGCCGTTCCGGGCGCGCCCGGGGCGACACCCGAGATCCTGCAGGAGAGCCGCTGCATCGGCTTGCGCTGCCGGCTGACCCAGGACCAGGTGGACCTGGCCATGGCCAAGCTCGACCAGCCTCCCATCCGCTGCCAATAGGTACCCTTGATGGCCTCTTTCACCCGGTTCTTCCGCGAATACCTGAAGCGCTACCTGCCCCTGATCGCCGGCGGGAGCCTGCTGCTCAGCCTGGCGGGGGCCTGCCAGGGCCTGATCATCGCCATCATCCGCCTGGCCCTGGAGGACAACCTGGGGCTGGGGCCCACCCTGCCCGGGGGCATGGCCGCCCCGGGGCTGCTGAACGAGGCCAGGACCTGGGCCACCGCCCACCTGCCCACGGCCGTCCACCTGAGGGAGGGCTACCTGGCCCCCGCGGCCCTGGTGCTGATCTTCCTGCTGAAGGGCGTGTTCACCTACGGGGGCACCCTGCTCATGGTGCGCTCGGGCGTCCGGGCCACCCTGGCCCTGCGTGAGCGCATGTTCGCCCACCTGCTGCGCCAGGAGCCGTCCTTCTTCCAGCGCCACCCGGTGGGCGAGCTTCTGCAGCGGTGCATCAGCGACGTGGGGGCCGTGCAGGGCATCGCCTCCAACCAGTTCGCCGAGGCGGTGCGGGAGCTCACCCTCGCCCTGGCCATGCTGGTGACCATCCTGGTCATGAACTGGCGCCTGTCCCTGTCCCTGTTCGTGGCCGCGCCCCTGGTGGTCCTGCCCATCACCAAGCTCAGCAAGCGGATCCGCAGCATCAACCATCGCAACATGGAAGCCTCCAGCCGGCTGCTGCAGCGGCTCAAGGAGGTGTTCAGCAACGTCCGGGTGGTGCTGGGCTTCGCCCGGGAGCCGTTCGAGCAGGACCGCCTGGAGCGCCTGAACAACGAGCTGTTCCGCCTGACGATGAAGTCGGCCCGGGCCCAGGCGGTCGCCCACCCGATCATGGAGCTGGTGGGGGGCCTGCTCCTGGCCGGCCTGCTCATCTACGCCTCCGGCAGCATCCGCGCCGGGACCATGACCGGGCCCGGGCTCCTGGCCTTCATGATCGCCGTGTACGGCTTCTACGACCCCATCCGCCGGCTGACCAAGCTCAACGCCGACGTGCAGGTGGCCCACGCCAGCCTGGACCGCGTCTACTCCATCCTGGACCGGCAGTCCCGCATGGCCATCGCCGCCCAGCCCGTGCCGGTGCCCGGGCAGCCCCGGCGCCTGGCCTTCGAGGACGTGCATTTCGCCTACGACGGACGGCGCGGGCGCAACGAGGTGCTGCGGGGGATCAACCTGGAGGTGCGCAAGGGCGAGACCGTCGCCCTGGTGGGCGGCTCCGGGGGCGGCAAGACCACCCTGGTGAACCTGGTGCCCCGGTTCTTCGACCCCACCTCCGGCCGGGTGACCCTGGACGGCATCGACTTGCGCCAGTTCGACCCCCGGGAGCTGCGCCAGCGCATCGGCATCGTCACCCAGGAGACCCTGCTGTTCATGGATTCCATCCACGACAACATCGCCTACGGGCACCAGGCGGACCGGGAGGCGGTGGAGGCGGCGGCCCGCAAGGCCCAGGCCCACGCCTTCATCAGCGCCCTGCCCCGGGGCTACGACACCCCCCTGGCGGAAACCGGCTCCACCCTGTCCGGAGGCCAGCGCCAGCGCCTGGCCATCGCCCGGGCGCTGCTCCAGGATCCCCCCATCCTGATCCTGGACGAGGCCACCAGCGCCCTGGACACGGAAAGTGAACGGGCGGTCCAGGAGGCCCTGGAGGTGCTCATGCAGGACCGCACCACCCTGGTGATCGCCCACCGCCTGTCCACCATCCAGCGGGCCACCCGGATCTGCGTCCTGCACCGGGGCGAGGTGGTGGAGATGGGCCGGCACGAGGAACTCCTGGCCACCAAGGGGGAGTACGACCGGCTCTACCAGATGCAGTTCCGGTCGTGAAGCGTCAGGCCTTCCACTTCCACCTGCCTCCGGAGCTGATCGCCCAGCACCCGGCGCCCGAGCGGGACCAGGCCCGGCTGCTGGTGGCCGATCCCCGGTCGCGCACTCTGGAGCACGCCCGCATCACCGACCTGCCGGGCCTGGTGCCCCCCGGCACGGCCTTCGTGCCCAACGATGTCAAGGTCCGCCACGCCCGCCTCCTGCTGCGCAGGGCCGGGGGCGGGAGCGGCGAGGCCCTGCTGCTGCGGGCCCTGCCCCAGGGGGGTTTCGAGGCCCTGGTGCGCCCGGGGGCGCGCCTGCAGCCCGGGAAACGGGCCGCGGTGGTGGATCCGCGGACCGGGGCCGTGCTGGGCCGGCTGCTGGTGGAAGCGTCCCTGGAGGAGGGCCTGCGCCGGGTGCGGGTGCTGGGTCCCGAGGGGGAGCCGGACGCGGACCGGGACCTGGACTGGGACGCCGTGGACCGCATCGGCCGCCTGCCCCTCCCCCCCTACATCGCCCACCCCGCCGACGAGGAGGACGAGGGGCGCTACCAGACGGTGTACCGGGCCGAGGCGGGCGAGGCGGTGGCCGCCCCCACCGCCGGACTGCACTTCACCGAGGGCCTCATCCGGCGGTTGCGGGACCGGGGTTGCCTGTGGTGTCCGGTGCGCCTGCACGTGGGCCTGGGCACCTTCCGCCCCATGACCGCCGAAGACCTCGAGGACCACGTGATGCACGAGGAGCGCTACGAGATCCCCGAGGCCACCGCCCGTCAGCTGGAGCCGGTGCTGCGGGACCGGGGGCGTCCGCTCCTGGCGGTGGGCACCACCAGCCTGCGCACCCTGGAGGCGGCCTGGGACGGGTCCGCGCTCAGGCGCGGCGGCGCCACCCGGCTGTTCATCCAGCCCGGCTACCCGGTGCGCACCGCCGATCTGCTGCTCACCAATTTCCATTTGCCGGAGAGCACCCTGTTCGTCCTGGTGGCCGCCCTGATGGGCCTGGACTTCGCCCAGGAGGCCTACCGGGAGGCCATCCGGGAACGCTACCGGTTCTTCAGCTACGGCGACGCCATGCTGATCCGGGGCATCCGTTAGAGGGTGTCTGCAAAATCAAGCTGCTTCCATCAAAATTGCAAATCTCTGAACCAGCAGGCGGACAAAGGCAATGTATGCCCACGCTAGGCTGCTCTCGGGATTGGCTTCGTAATCTTTCGAATGCCGTCTATAGCGCCCGAGCCAGGCGAAAGTGCGCTCAACAACCCAGCGCCGGGGAAGGACCTTGAAGCCAACTGCCAGGGCTGTAGGCGTCGATTCCCCGGCGCACCAACGGCGGACATCACCTTCATCGGAGCGCTTAACGATTTTCAGCGTGATCCCAGCCTTCTCCTGCACCTGGTCAACACAACGCCCTGCGAAACCGGAGTCACCCCAGATGCATGTGAGCCTTGGCGCTCGCCGCTTGGCCTCAACGATGGCGGAAGGAGCTCCGTCACGTTCCTGCACTGAGGCCGAAAGGATCTGGATGGAGATCGGTAGGCCAAGGGTATCGACCACGGCGAAACGCTTCCGACCTTTTACCTTCTTCCCCGCGTCGAAGCCGCAGAGCCCCCTTTTTCAGTCGTCTTAACCGACTGGCTGTCGACCACACCCGCGCTCGGAGATTCATTCCGTCCGCTCCGCTCGCGCCACAGGGCATGCAAGCGTTGATAGACCTGCTCCAGAAGGCCTGAGTCGCGCGCCCTGGCGAAAAACGCGAACACGGCTTTGTAGGGAGGTAGATTCGATGGGAGCATGCGCCAAGCTCCCCCCCCGCGCACAAGATAGAACACCGCGTCCCACATGGCCCGGCGGTCATGAACCCGGGGGCGTCCTCGGTCTTGTTCAGGTTCCAGGATGGCGCAAAGGGCCTGCCATTCATGGTCCGTTAGACTTGATGGGTAACGGCCTGACGCAGGTTCCCGCCGATGGATGGCTCGGTACCGAGTTGTCTTGATTTTCGGTTGTTCCTCCGATGGCGCCTTCCTGGCGGGAACTTTATGGATCCCGAGTCCCTTCAAACCACGAGACACGGTTATGGGCGCAGCGTGTTTGCCGCAACGCTCCACCAGGACTTTGACCAGTTCCCTAAGCGAAATATCTGGCCTTGCTTCGACTACTTCCTTCAACACCAACAATTCCTCGGCGGCAAGTGATTTGGGCCGGCCGGGACCTCGGTGAACCTCCTCCATGGCCACCTCCTTTGCTTGTTAAGCAAGGATGTGACTATTTTTGTGCTTTGTCAATTTATTTTGCAGACACCCTCTTAGAGGTAGTCCATCAACTGGCTGATCACCGGGATGCGGTGGCGCTTGCCCTTGCTGGCCTGGAGCACCGAAGTCACGGACATGCCCAGGCACCACAGCAGCCAGACCGGGAGCAGGAAGCGCACCGCCAATAGGCCGATGATGGGAAACAGCCCCAGGATCAGCAGGGCCAGGGCGACGACCACCTCCACGAAGGCCAGCAGCACCCCCTGGCGGGAATGCCAGTGCAGCTCCTCGTCCTCCCGGCAGCGCAGGTACGGCAGGAAAGCCCAGGGGCCCGCGTAGCAGAGGATGAGGTCCCTCAGGCGTTCACCCTGGTAGAGCGGCGCGGGAGCATCCAAAGGCACGGCAACCTCCGGGGCCAGAATATCACCAGCCTTTGGCCAGCAGCATCACGGCCAGTCCGGCCATGAGCAGGGCGAAGCCCTGGCGCAGGTGCGGTCCGCGCACCCTCAGGGCGATGCGGGCCCCTTCGTAGGCGCCGGCCAGGAAGCCCGCCGCCACGCCGGCCAGGGCCAGCCAGGGCAGCCCGTGTCCGCGGGCGTAGACCCAGACCCCCGGGAGGCCGATGGGGGCCAGCATGAACACCAGCGACGTGGTCTGGGCCTCGTGCTGGGGCAGCTTCAGCCACCAGGTCATGAGCGGGACCATGATGATGCCTCCGCCGATGCCCAGCAGTCCAGAGGCCACCCCGCCCAGGGCGCCGATCACCAGCCCCGGGAGCCAGGCCCGGTCCAGGGCCAGGGGGGCGGCACTGGCGCGCCGGGGTCCGCTCCGGCGCCGCAGGAGCAGGGTCCGCCCGGCCAGGGCCAGCAGCATGCAGGCGAAGCCAAGGCGCAACGGCATTTCCGGGAGATGGTTGGCGATCTGGGCGCCCAGCCAGATCGCCGGCAGGAACCCGGCGGTGAGCGTGATCACCAGGTTCCAGTGGATGAGCATCCCCATCCGCCTCAGGTAGAGGACGGCCGGGAGGCCGTTGGGCAGGAGCATGGCCGCCAGGGCCACCCCCTGGGCCTGGTGCTGGTCGAGGCCCAGGGCCAGGGCCAGGAGGGGGATGAGCACGACGCCCCCGCCGATGCCGAACAGGCCCGAAAGCAGGCCCCCGGACACTCCCGCGCCCAGGCTGGCCAGGCCCTCCATCCAGATTCCATGCATGCTCCCCTCCTCCTACCAGGATCCCCTATTTGGGGCCCCGGCTGGGACCGGCGGGAAACCCATGTTCCAATAGCAGGAGGGGAATCCTCCAGCCATGCAGATCAAGTTTTCCGACGACGTGATCCTGGACAGCCGGCGCGCGGTCCTGTTGCCCCGCCAGGAGACCCTGGTGCTGGCGGACCTGTTCCTGGGGCTGGGGGCGTCACGGCGCAAGCGGCCGGACCCGGTGCCCAACGGGCAGCATCACGAGATCTGGGAACGGCTCCTGGGACTCCTGGACGATTACCAGCCCCGGCGCGTGGTGCTCCTGGGCGACATCAAGCCCAACCAGGGCCACCTGGAAGACGAGGAGGGCGAGGAACTGCGGGGCCTGTTCTACAAGCTCCAGGGCCACGGGCGGGAGGTCATCCAGGTGGTGGGCCACCCGGAGCGGGCCTGGGGCCCTTCCCTGGAGAACACCGGAATCCAGCCCCTGGATTCGTACCGGGTGGGTTCCAACACCCTCATCCACCACCGCCGGATCTTCGTCTATCCCCGCCACGACCCGCCGACCGGGTTCTGGATCAACGGCGGGCTGCACCCCCTGTTCGCCTTGCCCATGCTCGACGCGGAGAGCGGCCAGCAATGGATCCGCTACCCCGCCTTCCTGTACACCGGCTTCGCCCTGGTGATGCCCTCCTTCGTGCCCTACGCCCAGGGCTGGGAGGTCATGCAGCCCGAGCGCCTGCCCAAGCAGGCCCGGGCCTGGAAGGTGGTGGGGGACTATTTCATGGCCCCCATCTCCCTGCCCGACCTGCCCAATCCTCCCGAAAGCCTGCGGCTGGCCGCCCGCCCATCGTCCAAGAGCCGAAAGAAGGAGCCCCAGGAGGAGGGGTGACCGTTCCCAGGGGTTCCGGCGGAGGCTCCGCCAGGAGCGGCGGGTTCCGGTTGAATTTTCTGGATTGATAATTTATTTATCCACTTTATACTCGGAGCCTTGGAATCGGTGGAGATCACCTACGCCACCAGGCAACCCTGGTCGCCCCTCGCCTTGCGCTGGCCCAAGGACTAGTTGGGGCGTCCGTGTCCCGGTCGGCGGCAGATCGCGTCGGCCGGGTTCCCGGGCCTCGCGCCGCCCCACCGGTGCTCGGCTTCGTCAGGCCGCGCTGGGCGCGGTCTGACGAAGCGCTCGCTGGCTCGTCGGGGCCGACCAAAGATGATTGGTATCGGTGACTTCGGGGCGGACGGCGGGAATCGCTTCCGCAAACTTCGCAGGTCCTCCCATGCCAGCTGATCCAAGCAGGTTCGCCAAGCCCCGCCAGCCCGTGATGACGCTTTCAAACGGACGCGTAAATCACCGACCCCAAAGTCCGATGCGGCTCGACGGCAGGTGGCCGCGAATCGGAGTGCGCACGCACTCCGATTCACGGCCACCAAAGATGTGGCGGCGCGAACCCACGGAACCCGCATGGCGGGCCTGCCGCCGGGCAGGAACCCGGACGCCCCAGCAGGACTAGTGTACGGCGCCGCCGAGGCGGCGGTGGTAGTTCACCTGGCCCAGGTGGTAGGCCAGGTGGGAACAGAGGGTGAACAGGAAATGGCGGGTGCCCAGGCGCTGGCCGCCCATGGGCACGGGGAATTCCTGTTCCAGGACGACCGGATCCAGGCTGCCCAAGGTGGTTTCCACGGCCCGGGCGGCGGCATCGATCTCCTCCAGGACCTGGGACCGGGGCAGGTCCCGGACCGCGAACTCCCGTTCCCGGTCGCGCACATAATGGACCTTGCCCAGCTGGGCGCCGACGAAAAAGCGCAGGTTGCCCGCCAGATGCAAGGCCAGGTTGCCTCCGGGATTGGCGGTGCCCGGGAGCGGCCGCCAGAGGGAGGCGTCGTCCGGATACTGCTCGATCTCCCGGCGCAAGCTGGCCAGGTCACGCAGAAGCACGGTCTTCAAATCTTGGATCATGGCGGTGGCCTCGTTGAAGGAGTCCTGAGGGGACGGATGCATTTTGCATCCATTTTCGGGGAAGGGCCGGGGAATCCTCGATGCGCCTCAAGGAAGGAACCATGCCCGGGAAGGTCCATATTGACAATTAATAAATCATAACCTACCTTAGCCATGCCTCTTCGGGGGCAATGGGATATTCATGGTCATGGATACAGATTCCACCGGCCGGCGGGGTGGTGCGGAACCCCTGAGAGGGGGTGGCGCGTGAAAGCGTCCGGATCGTTGCGCACGGCCGAGGTGGCGGTGGTGGGGGTGGGCATCTGCGGCCTGGGCCTGGATGGATCACGCGCCTTCATCGAAAGGCTGGTGAAGAACCAGACGGCGGGCGAAGCCCCGGGGGGGCGGGACTTGTGCCTGGTGGCCCTGGGCGCCGCCGCGGAGGCCTACGGCGGGGCCGGCACCTGGAACCAGGCCCGCTCCAGCCTCTTCCTCAGCCTGGAGCGCAATCCAGGCGGGGGGCTGGAACGGCTGCCCAGGGTCCTGGAGCAGCGGTTCGGCATGCAGGGCAAGGGCGGCATCTGCTTCGGCGACGACCTGGGGGGCAACCTGGCCCTGGAGGCGGCCATCCGCCGGATCGAGACCGGCTTGCTGGACGGCGCCCTGGTGGGGGCGGTCCAGGCCTGGCCCGGGCGGGACGGGTCGACCCTGGGGGGGCTGGCGGTGTTCCTGGCCCTGCGCCGCCGGGACGCGGCCCAGCGCAGCCGGGACCGGATCTGGACGGTGCTGGCGCCCGGGCCGGTGCGCCGGCGCCGGCCCCTGCGCTTCGACCCGCGGGAATTCCTGGGGGACCAGGGAACCGCGGTCTCAGGCCTGCTGCAAGTGGCGGCCGGTTGCGTCATGGCCGCCCACCATGCCTGCTGCAGCCAGGAGGACCACCGCTGGCAGCCGCTGCTGGACCGCACCGACGGCGTCGGGTTCGCCCTGGAAGTGGAGACCCCCCGGGGCGGCAAGACCGGATCGGACTTCTGGCGCCCCTTCCAGCCGGGACCGGCGCCCCTGCCTCTGTTCCAGGCGCCCGGCCTCGCCATCTACGGGGGTGACACCCTGCAGGACCTGCTGCGGCGGGTGATCCTGGACGAGCGCGGCGGGGCAGGCCCGGTGCGCCTGGCGGTGCTGGCCCAGGGCGCCCGGGAGCGGCGGGAGGTGCTGGAGCGGGTGCCCCAGGCCCTGAAGCGTTGCGGTGGCGCTCCCGGATGGGTGGATCCCCGGGCCTGCTTCAGCCCGGCTCCCGTGCGGGGCAAGGTGGCCTGCCTGTTCACCCCCGCCGGGGCCGGCTACCTGGGCATGGGCCGGGAACTCCTGCTGGGCATGCCCTACCTGCCCATGTTCATGCGCGGATACCGGGACCTGACGGCGGCCGGCTGGGTCTACGGGGCCCAGCCGGGGCCGCCGGGGGACCTGCTGGGCGATTGGACCGCCACCATGTTCCTTAGCCAGGTCCACGCGGCCTACACCCGGGATGTCCTGGGCATCCGTCCGGACCTGGCCCTGGGGGTCTCCCAGGGGGAAATGAACGCCTTGACCGCCTACGGGGCCTGGGAATGCCGGGAAGGGGAATTCGAGCGCCTGCGTGCCGACCGGGCCTACACCCGGCTGCTGGCCGGCGCCGGAGAGGCGGCCAGGTCCTGGTGGGGCCTGCCGGCCGAGACCCCGGCCCAGTGGCGCACCTGGACCGTGTTCGGGCCCGTGGCCAAGGTCCAGGAACGGGCCGCCCAGGAGGAGCGGGCGTACGTGAGCATGGTGCTCTCTCCGGTGCACTGCATGCTGTCCGGGGATGCGGAGGCCTGCCGGCGGGTGATGGCCGGTTGCCCGGACCTGACCGCCTTCCTCACCGCCGGCAGCACCCTCCACACCCCGATCCTGGGCGCCCAGCGCCAGGTCTGGCAACGCCACCACCTGCGCCCGACCCGCCCGGTGCAGGGCATCGAATTCCATTCGGCCCACTTCCGGGGCGCCTACGACCTGAGCGACGACCGCACCGCCATGGCCATCACCGGGCAGGCCATGATGCCGGTGGATTTCCCGGAGATGGCCTGGCGGGCCTGGGACGCCGGCGTGCGGATATTCATCGAGCATGGGCCGCGCAGCCTCCTCACCTCCGCCCTGATGCGGATCCTGCCCCGTCGGGAAGGGGTGTTCCTGGCCATGGACGTGCAGGGGGAAAACGCCCTGCTGAAGGCGGTCAAGGTGGCCGCGGAGCTCTGGTGCCGGGGGGTGGCCGTGGACCTGGCCCGCCTGGTGGCGGCCCTGGACTCCTGCCCGGCGGCGCCGCCCCCGGTGGACCTGCACCTGGAGGTGGCCGCGAGCCTGTTCGCCGCTTCCCTGGCCAGGACGGGAAGCCTGGACCGGGCCTACCAGGCCTGCCTGCTGGACACCCAGGGGCGGATCCTGGAGTTCATGGGCCTGCCGCGCAAAGATTAGACGAAGGCCACCATCTCGATCTCGATCTTGGCGCCCTTGGGCAGCGCGGCCACCCCGACCGTGGCGCGGGCCGGCTTGGCCGCGCCCAGGATCCGCTCGTAGACGGCGTTCATGGCCCCGAACTCGGCCAGGTCGGTCATGAAGACGGTGGTCTGGGCCACCCGCTCCCAGTCGGTGCCGGCCGCCTTGAGGATCGCCTCGAGGTTCTTGAGCACCTGCTCGGTCTGGGCCTCGATGGTTCCGCCCAGGAACTCGCCGGTGCCGGGCACCAGGGCGATCTGGCCGGAGGTGAACAGGTGGTGGCCGAAGACCTTGCCCTGGGAATAGGGGCCGAGGGCTGCGGGGGCCTCGGGGGTGTGGATGGTGGTCGGGTGGGCTGGCTGCATCAGGACTCCTTGGGTCAGTTCTTGCTCCACCGGCGCTTCTTGTTGTGGCGCCAGGGTTTGGAGATGGACGGGGCGGGCATGGGGGTTTCGAACGGCGACGGCGCGGTGGGTTCCGCGGGTTCCGGGTCCTCCATGTTCTCCACGCCTTCCTCGATCTGCAGCTGCACCACCTGGGCGGTGCGGTGCATGAGGGCCGCCAGGCACAGGCTCGCCTCGATGCGGGCGTGGGGCAGGGGGCCCAGCTGGATGAACACCGAAGGGTCGGCGGGGATGGTGCGGGGCAGGGCGATGTCCGGAAGGGGCCGGGGCGGGGCGTCGTAGCCGTCGTCCGGGAGCCGGAACCAGGGTTCCGCCAGTTCCCGGCGCCGGGTGAGCAGGTCCGCCACCGAGATCACCTTCCTGGGACGGCCCCGCTTGCGCGGCGCCGGTTCGGGCGGGGGCACCTCCACCATGGCCTGGAGGGCCTGCAGCACTTCCTCCCGGGTGCGCCCGCGCAGGTCGAACAGCAGCCAGGGGTCCCGGTCCAGGGCCTCGGCCATGATGTAGCACACCGCGGCCACGTGCTTGCAGGGGTTGGCCCAGTCCGGGCAGTCGCAGTGGGTCTGGAGCTCCTTGGGCACCCGGGGGTAGAGGCTGGCGCCCGCTTCCCGGAAGGTCTCGTCCAGGCCCTGGGGCATCTCCCCGGCCAGGAGCGAGGCCACGAACCGGCTTTCCTGCCGGATGCGTTCCAGGGCCCGTTCCCACTGGGCGGCGGTGAGCGCCGGCAGGCCCAGGGTCACGTTGTAGGTCTTGCGCCCATGGACCTTGGCCTGGATCTCCCCGGGGCTGACGGTGAAATGGCTGACGGCCCCTTCCTCGGCGTATTTCTTGCCCCGGGGCAAACGGTTCTCGAAGTCGTCGCCCAGCTGTTCCAGGGCGGTGATCCAGAGGCGGCCCCACCAGGTGGTGCCGAAGCGCTCGCTCAGCTGGCTCACGAGATCACCCCCTTCCGCAGCACGGGGCGGGCCGCCGGGCCGCGGCCCCCGGCGCTCTTGGGCTTCTTGCGAGCCGGCCGCCGGCCGGGCTCGGCCGCCGCCGGGCCTTCGCCGGCCGCCTGGGCGCCCGCAAGGGTGGGCTCCTCCTCGTCTTCCTCCTGGGCCGCGGGCCCGTCAGAGCTGGCCAGGGGGACGGCCGGCTCCGGCCCGGCGGCCGGGGCGGCCGCGCGCGCCGGGGTTCCGGTGCCGGGAGCGTGGTTATTGCCATTGCCGTTGCCATTGCCGTTGAGCTCGTCCTCGCCCATGATGTCCGCGTCCGGCTCCAGCACCACCAGCCGGTGCAGGGCCTCGTCGTCCAGCTCGGTGAGCCAGCCTTCGCCGGAGCCCACCACCCGGTCCGCCAGGTCGCGCTTGGACTCCAGCATGGCGTCGATCTTCTCCTCCAGGGTGCCCATGGTGATGAGCTTGTGCACCTGCACGTTGCGGGTCTGGCCGATGCGGTAGGTGCGGTCGGTGGCCTGGTCTTCCACCGCCGGGTTCCACCAGCGGTCGAAGTGGAACACGTGGGTGGCGGCGGTGAGGTTCAGCCCCACGCCGCCGGCCTTGAGGCTGAGCAGCAGCACCCGGGCGCCGTCGGCGTCCTCCTGGAAGCTGCGCACCATCTCGTCCCGCTGCTCCCGGGTGGTCCCGCCGTGCAGGAACGGGGGCTCGAAGCCGAGCACGTCCTGGAGATGGACCTGGAGCCGGTCGCCCATCTCCCGGAACTGGGTGAACACCAGGGCCTTCTCGCCGCTCTCCAGCACTTCCTCCAGCATCTCGGTGAGCCGTTCCAGCTTGCCGCTGCGGCCCTTGTACGGCCCCGTCTGCTTGAGGAACTGGGACGGGTGGTTGCAGATCTGCTTGAGGTGGGTGAGCAGGGCCAGGATGCGCCCCCGGCGCTCGATGCCCTGGGCCGCGGCCAGGTCCTGGTCCATCTGCTCCACCCGCGTCCGGTAGAGCAGGGCCTGTTCCTTGCTGAGCTGGGTGTAGACCTTCATCTCCTGCTTCTCGGGCAGGTCCTGGATGATGGTGCGGTCGGTCTTGAGCCGGCGCAGGATGAACGGCCCCACCCGCTGGCGCAGCTCCAGGGCGGCGTCCGGGTCCCGGTACCTCTCGATGGGGGCGGCGAACTGGTCCTTGAACAGGGACTCGCCCCCCAGGTAGCCGGGGAGCGCGAAGGCCAGGATGGACCAGAGCTCCAGCAGCCGGTTCTCGATGGGCGTGCCGGTGAGGGCCAGCTTGAAGGAGGCCCTGAGCTTGCGGCAGGCCTTGGCCTGGAACGAAGAGGCGTTCTTGATGGCCTGGGCCTCGTCCACCACCGCCATGCCCCAGTGGCGCGCCGCGAACACGTCCTCCTCCCGGCGGATCACGCCGTAGGTGGTGAGCACGATGGTGTGGGGCCGGAACTCCCGGGGCAGGCGGTCCCGGTTGTTCCCGTGGTGCACGAAGAACGGGATGCTCGGGGCGAACCTGGCGATCTCCCGCTCCCAGTTGCCCAGCAGGGACGTGGGGCAGATGAGCAGGGTGGGCGGGCCCACCGCCGGCTTGCGCTGCTGGCGGTGCAGCAGCAGGGCCAGCACCTCGATGGTGTTGTGGCAAAGCATGCCTTCAGCAACGAAATTGTGGTGTTCGTCAATTTCCAGGTCATAGACCCAGCCGGTGTAAGTGACCTCCGAAATGGACTTGATCCTGCAATAGTGGACCTCGCCTTCGATGAGCCGCCGGAAGGATGCCAGGTCCGCCTCGAGGCTGGGGTGGTCGAGCGCGGCGTAGGCGCCCAGGGTACGCTCCGTCCACTTCGAACGAGGCAGTTCCCGGTAGAGCGCTTCACTTTCCCCGCTGAGGACCCGATGGCCATGCTCGACCACCCGGCGCAGGCTGGCCCTGGAGAAACCCTGGCTGCCGTCGACATACACGGTATTGTGCATGCCGAAATGGCGCAGAGGGAGGCCCGTCCTGTCGATCATGGTCCTGACCGAGCGATGGGCCGGGATGCCCTCCACGTTCGTATTGGCATCAACCTTGGCCAATTCCAGCAGCTGGTCCTGTTTTTCCTGGACTCCGAAGCCGATCTGTTCAGCGTACCTGCGCAGGGACTCTCCCCCAATGGTGCCGATGGTGTAGTTGCGATAGGTACCGGCGCCATTGGTTGCCCGCTTGCGTTTGGGATGAACCCGCATCCAGACGCCATAACGCCTGAGCAGCGACCCCAGTTGGTCCATCAGCATGCGGGAGGCGCTGGAGATCTCGATGGAGGCCATGCTGGGCACTGCGCATCCCTCGGCATCGAAGAAGTTCCTCAGGAAGGTCCGGACCGTCTGGGTCCCAGACGACATCAAGAAATCGGGAATGGTCTTCTGGCGGGAACGCTGGCCCCAGTGGTAGCCCAGGTGTTCCAGGAACCTGCGGTAGGCGGCGCTGGATACGCGCAGGTAGGCGGCCTTGGTTGCTGGCTGCACGAGGGTTGGCTGATTGATCTTCAGACCATAGCGCTTCCCGATCCGGATCAGTCCTTCCCTGAGCTCCTCCAGCAGGACCGGGTTTTTTTGTGTGATGGTGAAGCATCCGCTGACGTCGGGCTCGTACCCCTCGGCGATCTGCCAGGCGAGGATCCTGGCCAGTTCCAGGTCCCCTTCCTGCCCGTCATGGACCAGCCGGGAGGGGACTGCCACCCACTGTCCTTCCTGGAGGTGCCGGGTCCAGCCTTCCAGACCCAGCAAACGATGGCGTCGGGTGAGCAGGGCCGTGTTCCCATCTTCCAGTTCGACCTGGCGGACGGGTTCGCTGATCCACTGGCGGTACAGGCGCTTGACTTCCCTCGCCTGAATGCGCCCCTGGGTTTCATCCAGGGCATTCACGTGCAAGGGTGCGCCGGGTACGGCCCATTCACCTTCGCCATCGGAGAGGACGGGTCCGGCATGGCTCTCCCAGAGCTTGGCGATGGGAGTCAGAGTGCCGTTGACCACCACCTTGGTATCGGGTCCGACGCACTTGCCCAGGCCCATATCGTCCGCCAGGATGCCGCCCAGCCCCAGGCGGTCGAGCCCGTCCAGCCAGGCCAAACCGCGCAGCTGGTACGGCCGCAGCTGGCCCCGGAACCCGGCGGGCTGGGTGATGGGCCGGTCCGGCAGCACCTTGAGCTCCTCCAGGGCGGCGCCGAAGTCGCCGGCGGCCTCCACCTCGATGGCCTCGGAGACGCCGGGGATGCGGGCGGTGCCGGTGAGGGCGGCGGCCAGGGCCTCGCCCCGGCTCATGCTCTCGAAGCCGGCGCCGCGGCTGGCCTGGATCACCTGGGTGATCTGCTTGAGGGTCTCCGGGTCCAGGGCCACCCACTTGCCCTTCCAGGCCACCAGGGGATGCTTGAGGCTGGCCATCTGGGCGAAATCCTGCAGGTCCAGGGTGTCGTTGCCCAGCATCAGGGACCAGTCGGCGGAAACGGCCCCCTCCAGCCCTTCCTGGGCGGCGGCTCCGGCGCCGCCCGGGACGGCCAGCTGCCGGGCCCCCAGGCGCACCTTGGCGCGCAGCCGCCGGGCGCCGCCGAATTCCGCCAGGGCCTCGGGGATGTGCACCAGGAAGCCCGCCTCCTTGAGCTGGGAAGCGCCCCGGGTGAGGAACTGCCAGGCCTCGGTGGGGCTCAGCACCAGGTCTTCGGGCTGGCGCCCGGACAGGGCTCCCTGCAGGGGCGGGAAGAACGGCACCGCCCGGGCCAGGCCCCGCAGCAGGACCTTCCGGGCCTCCAGCACCTCCGGTTCCGTGGACGGTTCCCACAGGCGGGCCACCGGGATCACGTCCCCCTCCTGGGTCTCCAGGCCCACCCGCAGGATCCAGCCCCCTTCGGAGAGGCGGTCGGCTTCCTGGATGGCGTCCTTGCCCGGAGGCACGGGCGGCGCCTCCAGCTTGAGGCTGGGGCGGATCCACTGCACCCGGGCACCTTCGCTCCACTGCTCCAGCTGCTCGCCCAGGGTGCGCTCGGTGATGCCGATGGTGGGGAACTCGTTCATGGGGTGGCTGAGGGCCACCATCAGCCGCTCGTCCCAGGGCAGCCGGTCGCGCTTGTGCCCGCGCAGGCGGTGGATCAGGCTCAGGCGGGGATCCTCCCCCTGGCGCAAGGAGCCGGCCACGAAGCGCACCAGGAAGTCCGCGCCGTCCTCCAGGAATGCCCGCAGCACCTGCTCGCCGCTGGGCGGCAGGGCCAGGTCGTCGTCCAGCTCCTCCATGTCCAGGGTGCCCAGCCCCAGCCCCTTGGTGAAGCTCCAGCTGTCGTCCTCGGGGAAGGCCAGCACCGACGGCGGCATGGATTGCATCAGCTGGTCCACCGCTTCCCGGTCCATGGGGCTGGTCAGGCTGATGCCCCAGGTGGCGCGCCAGGGATTGCCCCGGGTGTCCAGCTGGGGCAGGAGGGCGCCGCGCAGCACCAGGGACTGGAGCAGGCGCAGGGCCACGCCCCAGAAGGCCAGGCTCCCACCCACCCGTTCCGGTTCCGTGGCCATGGAGGCCAGCCAGGGCAGGGCCCGCTGCCAGCGCAAGGGCACCGTATGGGTCTCCACCAGCCGTCCGTCCGGGAGGAAGGCCCTGGCCCGGGCGGGGGTGAGCCGGTCCCGGCCGTGCAGATTGCCCGGCAGGTTGCGCAGGGCCCGCTGCCAGTCGCCCACCGAAGATTCGCCCGGAAGACAAAGCAGAAAGCCGCGATCCAGGGGACGATACTGGAGGATGGGACGGGTCATTCAGTTACCCTTTTCCAGGGAGCGGCCGTATGAGACTTGGTTTCGCCAGCGATCATGGGGGTTTCGACCTGAAGGAGCGGCTGAAGGCCTGGGCCTTGGCGCACGGGTACGAGGTGGTCGACTTCGGAACCGAGGGTCCCGCGGCGGTGGATTATCCGGATTTCGCACATCGGGCGGCGGCTGGAATGGACAAGTGGGATCGCCTCGTGTTGGTCTGCGGCTCGGGGCTCGGGGTCAGCATCGCGGCCAACCGCCACGCCAACATCCGTTGTGCCCTGGTGACTTCCCCCGAGCACGCCAGACTGGCTCGACAGCACAACGACGCAAACGCCATCGCTTTCGGCCAGCGGCTGACGGATCCGCTCCTAGCTGAATATTACCTTAAAACCTTTCTTGAAACCCCCTTTCTCGGCGGACGGCACGAAAAACGTGTGAAAAAGATCGAGCTGGGCGGGGGGCGTGATGAGAATCTCTAATGAACTAAGGGTTTTGAGTCTGCAGACGGGGGTCCAGGTGCACGCCGGCGGTTCCTGCCTGATCCGCCTGGGAGACACCCACGTGGTCTGCTCCGCCAGCCTGGAGGAGCGGGTCCCGGCCTGGCTGAAAGGCCAGGGGCGTGGCTGGATCACCGCCGAATACGGCATGCTTCCGGGCAGCACCCACACCCGGACCGACCGGGAAGCGGCCAGGGGGCGCCAGCAGGGACGGACGGTGGAGATCCAGCGGCTCATCGGGCGGAGCCTGCGCCAGGCGGTGGACCTTCAGGCCCTGGGGGAGCGCCAGGTGACCCTGGACTGCGATGTGCTCAACGCCGACGGCGGCACCCGTTGCGCCGCCGTCACCGGCGCCTGGGTGGCCCTGGCCCTGGCCCTGCGGTCCCTGGGCCTGGCACCCGCCCTGGTGCGCCAGGTGGCGGCGGTGAGCGTGGGCCTCCTGGAGCCGGATTCCCTGGGCGGCGCCGGGCGCCGGGGCCTGGCCTTGGACCTGGAGTACGAAGAGGACCGCCTGGCGGCGGTGGACGGCAACCTGGTGGCCACCCGGCCCGCCGGGGCGGCGGACGCGCCCCTGGAACTGGTGGAATTCCAGTCCACCGGCGAAGGGCGCAGTTTCACCCGGGCCGAGGCCATGGTGCTCATGGACCTGGGCCTGGAGGGCTGCCGGGCGCTCATGGTGGCCCAGCAGGCGGCCCTGGGAGGCTGATCATGGCCCATTCTTGCCGACGACGAGCATGAGAAGGATGCTGGCCGCGGCGGCGGCCGTGGCCTGCCTGGCGGCGGGGGAGGCGCCGGCGGAGGACCGCATCCGGGTGCGGGTCACCCCCCCCGATTACCTGTTCCACTTCACCCCCCGGGTGGACCTGCCCGGGCGGCCCAGCCTGGCCCTGGTCCTGAGCGGCGGCGGGGCCCGCGGAGTGGCCCACATCGGCGTGATCCAGCGGCTCGAGGAGGAGGGGATCTCGGTGGACAGCGTCACCGGCACCAGCGCCGGAGCCCTGGTGGGGGCGCTCATGGCCTGCGGCTTCACGGGCCGGGAGATCGAGGACCTGTTCACCCGGGTGGACTTCAACCGGGCCTTCCTGGACCCTCTGCTGCGCACCCCTGGGCGCACCCTGCAGGAGGACGAGGCGGACAACGGGACCCTCCTGTCCCTGCAGGTGGACCGCGGCGTGCCCTCGTTCGTCCTCGCCCTGCGGGAAGGAATCGAGATCCAGCGCACTCTGGAGGGCTTCCTGGCCCGGGGCGTCTTCTACGCCCACGGGCGCTTCGACCAGCTCAAGGTGCCCATGCGGGTCGTGGCCACCCAGCTGGAGACCGGCGCCGGGCAGGTGTTCGCCGAGGGCGACCTGGTGGAGGTGCTGCGGGCATCCATGGCCGTGCCGGGCGCGTTCGCCCCGGTGCAGATCGGAAGCTTCCACTATGTGGACGGGGCGCTGGTGGAGAACCTCCCGGTGTTCATCGCCCGGGACGCCTTCCACCCGGACCTGACCCTGGCGGTGGACGTGAGCAATCCTCTGGGATCCCATCCGGTCAGCAACTTCTTCTCCCTGGCGGCGCGCAGCCTGGACCTGGTGGTGGAACGCCGGGAAGTGGAAAGCCGGTCCGCCGCCTCGTTCCTGGTGCGCCCGGAGCTGAACCGGGTGCAGTTCCTGGACTACGGCAACCAGGTGCCGGCCCTGGTGGCCGCGGGGCGCGAGGCGTTCGACGCCACCCTGCCCGCCCTCCAGGCGAGGATCATGGGCCAGGCGGGCGGCGAGGAGGTCCTGCCGGCGCGACGGTGGGTGCTGCATGCGGACGGCACGTTGGCGCCCGAGGCGCGGGCCATGCTCGACCGGGCGCTGCCCGCGGGCGCTCCCCTCCGGCGCCGGGACGTGGTCCGCGCCCTGGAGCAGCTGCTGCGGCACGGCTGGGCCCGGGACGCGGACGCCGGGATGGAGCGGCAGGACGGCGAGCCGGTGCTTGGGCTGCGCCTGGCCTCCTACGCCCCGGTGCGGGGGTGGGAAGTGGCGGCACCCGAACCGTGGCGGAACCAGGTGGAGGCCATGCTGAAGGCGCGGCTGCCCCTGGGCCAGCCGTTCAATCCCGAGACCTTCGGGACCTTCCTGGGCGACTGGGTGCACCGCATCGTGCTGGAAGGCACGCCCCTGGTGGACGTGCGCGGTTCGGGCTTCCAGGAGGATGCCGGGGTGGTGCGGGTGGCCATGCGGGAGCCGCGGGTGCGCGCGGTCACGGTGGAGGGCGCCGCCGGCGCGGACGAGGCCCGCTACCTGGAGGGGGTCATGGCGCCGTTGGTGGGCGGGCCCCTGCGCACCGGCGGCCTGCGCCAGTACGTGGACCTGGCCGAGCACCGCCTGCAGCTGCAGGAGCTGCGCTACCAGCTCCGGCCCGGCCCCGGGGCCGGAGACGCCGACGCTGGCGTGGACCTGGTGCTGGTGCCGGTGCACCATCGCACCCAGGCCCTGTCCCTGAGCCTGGGCTACGAATCCAACCTGGGCGGCCAGACCGGGTTCAGCTACCGGACCGTGAATTTCGGCGGCACCGGCGTGGAGGGGGAGCTGAGCGGCGCCCGCAACCGCCTGCAGGACCAGCTCGCCCTGGCGGTGCGGGGCCCGGTGGTGCCGGCCTTCCCCGGGACCGGCATGGAACTGCGGGCCGGCAATTCCCACCAGCGCCTGGACGGGCCCCTGGCCTTCTCCAGCAGCACCATCCCGGCCGGCTACGACCAGGGCCTGATCACCTGCCGGGACCTGGGGCTGGGCTGGTTCATCCGGTTCGGCGGCCTGGGCCAGGGCAAGACCGGGCTGGACGCGGGCTGGCGCGAGGCCGAGACCACCTGGGGCGCCCAGCGCGACGTGCAGCACCAGCGCACGGCCGAACTCGCCACCGAGTGGGACGACCTGGACCGCCACACGTTCCCCCAGGACGGAATGCTGTTCCGGGGAAGGTATGGGGTCGGCGAGTCCCTGGAGCCCCCTTCCGCGACCGCCGGGGCCTCGGCCGCCGCCTTCCGTTTCGCCTACGCCCGGGTCCGGGGGGTGACCAGCCTGGACTCCGGGCGGGCTCTCGCCAGCCCCGGGCTGGACCTGGACCTGGAGTGGGGCTACGGCCGCCGTCCGCCCCTGGACCGGTGGTGGATCCTGGGCGGCCCCGGCTTCCTCATGGGTACCCAGTCCATGGGCCTGCTGGCGCCCAATTTCCTGGTGGGCCGGCTGGGGGCGCCGTTGCGCGTGCCCGGGCCGTTCGGCATCTCGTTCCAGGCGATCCCGCGGTTCGATTACGGGGTGGCCGCCCAGGACGCCGGCGGCCTGTTCCGGGAGAACCGCATGCAGGGCACCGGCGTGATGCTGCGCACCATGGTGCAGAAGTTCTACGTGGAATGCTCCTACGGCTTCGAGCGCGATGCCGTCCCGGGACGGGGCTGGGGGCGGTTCTCGGGTTCCTTCAACACCCTCATCGGCACCCAGCCCTTCGACATCTGGAGCCGCCGGTGAGGGCGCCCTCCCTGGGCCGGCACCTGGCCGCCGAGCAGCGTGCCTTCCTGGCCCGGGACCGGGCGGGATGGGAGGACCACCTGGCCCGGGTGCGCGCCTTCCTGGGCGAGGGCCTGGGGAGCGCCGGCCCGGGCTCGAAGGTGCTGGTCCTGGGGGCCGGCTCCGGACTGGAGGTGCCCTGGAAACTGGCTCCGCCGTCGGCGGTGGGGTGGGACGCGGATCCCTGGAGCCGCCTGCGCACCTTCCTGCGCCACGGACGCTGGATGCCCTGGGTGTTCCAGGACCTCACCGGCGGGCTGGAGGACCTGGCAGCCCTGGCCTGGCGCACCGCCCGGCAGCCCTGGTCCGGCCGGATCCGGGCGAACCGGGCGGCCTGGCGCCGCCTGGCGGGCCTGGCCGCGTCCCTGGACCCCCGTTGCGGGCCCCTGCGGGACTGGCTCCGCGAGCATCGTCCGGCCACCGTCCTGGCCGCGAATGTCATGGGCCAGTTCGGGGCGGTGGCCCAGGGGCTGGTGGAGCGGGCCTTCGCCGGGCACCCGCCCTGGACCCAGGATCCGGAGGAGCCGGACCCCATGGACCAGGCCCTGGACGCCTGGACCGCCCGGGCGGTGCGCGCGTTCCTGGAGGCCCTGGCGGGAAGCGGCGCGGAGCTTTGGCTGGTGCACGACCGGGCGGTGCTGTTCGAGGCGGCGGCCGTGTCCCTGGGACCCACGGTGGACCCCTGGACCGCCCAGCTGCGCAGCGAAGGCCCGGTCGAGGCGCAGGACCCCCTGTGCGGCGTGGACGTGGCCGGCGAGCTCAGGGAGCGTGCGCCGGACCGGCACCTGCGCTGGCTCTGGCCCCTGGCCAACGGCCGCACCCATGTGATGGAAGCGGTCAGGGTCCCGCGTCCGCGCGGCTCCTTCTGGACTCGAGACCCAGCCGCATTCTTGAGTCATAATCCATAGGGTTCCGCATGGGGGCATATGGCTGATTTTCGACGATTGCTGCTCGGCCGGCGTCTGGCCAGCGACGAGACCCACTACACCCAGGTCAGCAATCCCATCGGACTGGCGGTCCTCTCATCGAACGCCCTCTCTTCGGTGGCCTACGGGACCCAGGAGATCATGGCGTCCCTGGCCATGGCCCTGGGGCACGGCGGAGCGGCCGGGGTGGCCGTGGGGGTGGCCGCCTCGGCGGTGCTCGGGCTGTCGGTGCCGGTGGCCGTGGGCATCGTCATCCTCCTCGCCCTGCTGGCCTTGAGCTACCGCCAGACGATCACGGCGTACCCACGGCGGCGGCGCCTACCTCGTGGCCAAGGAGAACCTGGGCGAGATGGTGGCGCAGACCGCCGGGGCCGCCCTGCTCATCGACTATATCCTCACCGTGTCGGTGTCCGTGTCGGCCGGAGTGGCGGCCATCACCGCCGCGGTGCCCGAGCTGCAGGGCTGGAACGTGCTGCTCGCCCTGCTGGCCATCGCCTTCGTCGCCGTGGCCAACCTGCGTGGGGTGAAGCCGGGCAGCCGGCTCTTCGCCATTCCCGCCTACGGATTCATCACCATGGTGCTGCTGCTCCTGGTCCTCGGCTTCACCCGCTGGGCCCTGGGCGTCCCGGTGCTCCCGGAGCCCGGCGCGGCCCAGGTGCAGGCCGCCGCCGGCCACGCTCCCAGCCTGGCGGGATTGGCCCTGCTGTGGGTGTTCATGCGCGCCTATTCGGCCGGGTGCACCGCCCTCACCGGTGTCGAGGCCATCCCCAACCGCGTCTACGCCTTCAAGGATCCGCCCCAGAGGAACGCCGCCAGGACCATGGCCTGGATGGTGGTGCTGCTGGGCGCCATGTTCCTGGGCATCACGCTCCTCAGCCGCCACTTCGGCGTCACCTACCACCACAGCGCGGACCCGGCGCTGGTGCAGGAGACCCTGCTGTCCAAGCTCGGCCGCGCCATCCTGAGCCAGGACGGGACCCTCGGCGTCCCGGGCCGGCTCTGCTACTACCTGATCCAGGGTTTCACCTTCGCCATCCTGGGGGTGGCCGCCAACACCGCCTACGCGGACTTCCCGCGCCTGGCGGCCCTCCAGGCCAAGGACGGCTTCCTGCCCCAGCAGTTCACCAGCATCGGCGACCGGCTGGTGTTCTCCAACGGCATCCTGATCCTGTCGGCGGTCTCCGGAGTCCTGGTCCTCCTGTTCCACGCCAATACCGACATGCTGCTGCCCCTGTACGCCCTGGGGGTGTTCCTGGGCTTCACCATCAGCCAGACCGGCATGGCGGTCCACTGGTACGCCAAGCGCGGCCCGCGATGGCAGGCCCGGGCCGTGGTGAGCGGGGTGGGCGCCGCCGCCTCGGCGGTGGTCCTGCTGGACCTCGCCGTCACCAGGTTCGTGGGCGGCGCCTGGATCGTCACCGCCCTGGTGCCGGTGCTGGTGATGACCTTCTTCAACATCCACCGCCACTACATCCGGGTGAAGTCGACCCTGGCCGCCAGCCGCACCGACGCCTTCCTGCCGAGCAAGCACCACGCCATGGTCCTGGTGTCCAGCCTGCACGCCGGAGTGGTCCAGGCCCTGGCCTACGCCCGCCTCATCTCCGGCCTCCGGGTGGAAGCCCTCACGGTGGACCTGGGCTCGGACGGCTACCACGAGAGCCCCGCCATCCAGAAGCTGCGGGCCGACTGGGCCTACTACGGCATGGGCGTCCCCCTGCGCAGCGTGCCCAGCCCGTACCGCCGGATCGTGGAACCGATCCTGGCGGAAGTGGACCGGTTCAAGCTGGTGGAGCCGGAAGTCTGCCTCACGGTGATCCTGCCGGAATTCGTCACGCCCAAGTGGTGGCAGCGCATCCTGCACAACCAGATGGCGTTCCGCATCAAGACTGCGCTCATGCTCAGGCCGGGAGTGATCGTCACCTCGGTGCGCATGCACCTGCCGGACTGAGCTGGGAGCCCGTCTACGCAAACATCCGTGTCCCGACCCATCGCCCTGTTCGTCGATGTCAGTTCGCTGGCGCGAACTGGCATCGACGGGAGGGATGCTGACCTGGATTCTGGGCCCCTGTTCCACCCTCGAGAGGGGGATTGATCAGGCTTCCCGGCTTGCCGTTCATGGCATGCACCGCAGCCTCGGAACCATGCTTCTGGCGCCCGGTCGCGATGTCCTTCCTGAGCCTGCCGCGAAACCGGCGAGGCGATGATCACTCCGGACCGGAATCTGAGGTGGTCGGCGCAGGAGGGAGCCGCCTCCCTAATCAGCGTCGGCGCGCATCCTCCACCGATCCCTCCCACTTGAAGCTCGCCGCTCCAGCCATAGGCCGCCGAGGGGAGCCTGGGACCTCAACCCTCACCACGGCTCATCGAAGAGAGGTTGCGGCAGCACAGGCCAAAAGTCCCCCAATAACACCCCGTCGCCGCCGACTCCGTCGGCGGCGACGCTGCAGTTTGGACGTTTCGAGGCACGGCTCCGCCCAGAGCCTCCGAAACCATTTAAGCTGCAGCGTAGGTTTCCCTGGGATGGAGCAGGCCATCCGGGGGTTTCCCGTGGATTTGAGCAGCCAGATCGGCCCGGAGGCGGGTCAGCAGGTCATGGGCGGAGGGTTTTCGGAGCCCTTCCCGATCCTTCTCGCTCCGCCATCGGGGTAGTTCGTGGTAATCCGCAGTGCGAGTTGGGCCGAACGCCTTCATGGCAGCGAGCTTGAGCAGGGCATAGGCAGCCACCAGGGTGGGATGGAGGCGGGGGACGCTCTTATCGGACCAGACCTGGGCTTGGCCGAGACCCACCTGGGTCTTCAACTCCCGGTGCAGGACCTCGATTTCCCACCGGTCCAGGTACGCCTGGATGAGCGCCTGGGCGCTGGTGGTCAGATCGGTGGTGATGAGGTAGGCGGGCTGGTTGTATTTCAGGGTCCGGCAACCTGGGGGGCGGAAGGGCGTGGGCATGACGATGATGAGACGTAGACGGCGGCGCTTGCCGCCTTTGGGCCACAGGATCCCACCCAGTTCCTTGAACCGGAGTTCCCGGTTCCGGCCGCCGTAGAAGCAGGCGGTGGTTTGTTCCATCAGGGTGACATCGGTCCGGAAGGCTTCCGCAGTGGGCAGGCGTTCCCCATAGACTTTCCGACCTTTGCCCACGGCCGGCAGGAACAGCTTGAGGTCCTTGCGCACCCGACCGATGAACTCGGTGCGCTCGGGCAGCCCCTGAAGGAGCGTGTGATTGGTGTAGCCGCCATCCCCCACGGCCAGGACGTCCTGGTGCAGGCCCTCGGCGTCGCAATCCTGACGGAAGGTTTTCAGCCGTTCCACGCCGCGGGCCGGGAGGCTGTGGATGAGCTTGGCGGCACGGTAGGCGGCGACCGCCTCTGCAGACGCGTTGGGTTTCGGTTTCTTGGGTGGTGGGGCCAGTTCGAAGCCCACGGAAATGCCCGTGGCTCCGAGCCCATCCGCCTGGGGCGGCAGATGAACCATGGCATGCAGGCAGCGCAGGCCCCAGACGAAATTGGTCTGGAACCGGGGCCCCAGCGGATCCCGCAGCCACGAGCAGGCTTTGATCATCCGGCTCCGCTTGGGCAGGCCGGTGTCGTCCAGGCTCAGGATGATCTGGCGTTGGGGACGCAAGTAGGGAGCCGCATGGTGGAGCACGCCGCGGAAGCAGGCTTGGACATCCCAGTCGCTGCGGGAGAAGGCCCGGAAATCGGCACTCCAACGCCCAGTCAGGCCGAACAGGGCCAGGGCGGACGTCACGGTGCTGCGCCCCCGGGTGGCGAGGAGGCCGAGCAGGATCCAGAGCACGCGCAGGAAGGACCGTTGCTGCGCAAAGGCGGAGCGCCACCACCCGGCCATGGCCAGCCAGGTTTGGAGGAGCATGGGGACTACCGGCCCTTCACCGTGAAGGTATTGGGCGCCACTCGCACGACCGGGCCAGCCGGCGCGATCACCTTGGTCAAGGCGGAGACCAGGCTGTCCCGGGTCGAGGGCAGTCCGCGCTGTTCCAACTGCTCCAGGATTTCCTGGATGTAGAGGGGCTGGGTAGCATGAGTAAGTATATCAATAGCGTTGCCGGTGCGTGATTGAGGGGCGTCCTTGCGGCCCGGTTTGGGCCGCCGAGGGGTGGGTTCGGGTTCCTTGGCCGCACGGATGCGTTTGATCTCCAGTAGTCCGGCACGGAAAGATGCCTCAAGCACGGATAGCACTTCGTCCCCGGCCAAGCCGGTCATTGGGCTAGACATGAGTGACCTCCTAAAATAAAGGTAGGTCATAAATGGGGTAAGTCAATGGCCTAGCAAAAAAAAAATTCACAAAACCTTCAATCTCGCCCTGGGATGGGAAGGGCCGCGGTGGAGAGTAGACGAGCTCGAGGCGCGCCAACCCAACTTCTGGTCGCCTCGAGCTCGTCTACTCTCCACCGCGAACTGACGTACGACTGTCCGGAACACGACTGAAATGTCCAAACTGCAGCGTCGCCGCCGACTCCGTCGGCGGCGACGAACCACGGGCGCCTTGGGGGGACCCGGACCTGTAACTTGGACATCCTAGCGCATCTTCCTGCTGGGCAGCTGCAGGATCTCCAGCCCGGACAGCAGCTCCGCCAGGGTGCGGTGGTTCGGGGTCAGCACCATGCACAGGAACGACACCGGAAAGCCCAGCACCGAAACCAGGTGCAGCAAGGAAAAGGACATGCGCCGCTCGGGGAGGTTCGTGTCCAGGAGCAGGTTCTCCATCCCCATCATGGGCGACTGGCCCACCAGGACCAGGGGCACCATGAGGTAGGCCCAGGACACGGCCCCGTGCACGGGCAGGAGGTAGGGCCAGAAGACCGCGTAGGTCTGGAACGGGAACCCCCCGGCCATCCAGCTGGCCACCAATGTGAGCAGGGCGTTCAGGGCCAGCAGGATCAGGCACTCCAGGGCTTCCATCTTCACCACCGGCCAGAAGGAATCGGTGAGCTCCAGGTCGGGCCCGGGCGCCTCCTCCGCCGGCAGGCCCGAGCCCGCGTAGTCCTGGAACCGGGCCGCCTCCGCCGGAGGCACCCGCTCCAGGATGGTCATGGGCTCCACCCGCCCCAGCGCGGGCGTGGCCAGGCTCTGGGGCTCCCCCCGGGCCTGGCTCAGGGACTTGAGGGCCGAGGCCTGGAACAGCAGCGGCCTGGGCAGCGGCTGGCGGGCCAGGCTGAGGCCGCACTGGGGGCATTCCAGGACCAGGGGCGTGATCCGGTAGTGGCAGCTGGGGCAGTGGGTGCGGAGGTTCAACGTGGGGTTTCCGGCAGGGCGGGCATCAGCCAAGCAACTGGAGCCATGGGGCCCGGTCGCGCTCGGGCATGGCCTGGAGGGCTTCCAGAAGTCTAAGCCGGGCCTGCCAGGATGGATCCCTGGGGAACATGGCCCGGCCCAGGCGCAGGGTGTCGCGGGCCTGGCCCAGGTGCCCCTCGGTGGCGTACAGGGGAGCCAGGGCCAGCAGGACCCGTTTGGCGCGCCCGCGCAGGTCCGGGTCGTCCGGATTCATGCGCAGCAGGTTGAGGATGCACGTGCGGGCCGCGTCCAGGTTGCCTTCCTTGATGTCCTGGTCGAATGCCTCCGGATCCGCGGGGGCGGCTATGGCGGCCATGCGGTCCCGGGCCTGCGCCGCCAACTTGGCCGCATCCGCATCGTCCGGGTCCCGGCGCAGCAGTTCCTGGGCCCGGTAATAGGCGACCAGGGGCTCTTCCGCCAGGGCCTGGCCCGCTTCCCGGCGCACCGCTTCGGTGGGCTCGACCAGGGCGGGCACCTTCACCATCCGGGAAACCGGTTTGAGGGCGTCCAGCTTGGCCGCGGCGACCGCCTTCCTGAGGGCCACCTCCCGCCGGTGCAGGTTGTAGAACGACAGCCCCAGGACCACCAGGCCCAGCGCTCCCAGCCCGACCGCCAGGTTCCGGGGGGACTGGAACCAGGCGGGCACCCGGATGTCTTTGACCAGGTCCGGAAGGCGGAATCCGGCCCGGGGGGCCGCGCTGGGAACCGTCAGGGAGCGGGGCGGGCCCGCCGGTTCGAGCACCGCCGGGGCCTTGGGCATGAGGCTGGGCACCCGCGCCGGCACGACGGCCAGGGCCACCGGGGGCGCGTCCCGGGCGGCCAGGAGGGCGCGGGTATGGTGGTATCCCTGCAGCACCCGGGGATCCTGGGGGCCCGTTTCCAGCAATTGCTGGAAGGCCTGGGCCGCATCCGCCAGGCGGCCTTCCCGCAATACCCGCTCGGCGCGCTCGATCCGGGCTTCCCGCTGGGCGGCGGGTCCCGGCTCCGGGACCGGGGGGGCCGGGGCCACCGGCGGCGGCCCGGCCGGGGACTGGGCCTGGACCGCCCGGCGTCCAGTCGGAGGAGGGGCGACCCGTTCCCGGCGTGCCATGGCCAGGTAGGCCGCCGCGTCCGGGTGGTCGGGCTGGGCCGCCAACGCCTCCTCCCACTTGGCCATGGCGTCTTCGTTCATGCCCATCTCATAGAGCTGGGCCCCTTCCTGGACCAGGCGGACGGCCTTCTGCTTCTGGGTTTCCGACGGCTGATCCGCGGGGACGGGCGCCGGCGGCGCCGCCTGGGGAACCGCGGCCGGGTCCGGGCGCTCGAGGCGCTCTTTGACCCGGAAGAGCCCGGCCCTGGCCCCGGCGTGCTCCGGGCGGCGCTTGAGGATGGCCTGCCAGATCTGCCCGGCCTGCATCACGTCCCCGGACTGGAACAGGGACTCGGCACGGTCGAGGTGGTTCTGGTAGGGGTCGTGGAGGTCGGGCACGGTCAATCCTGGGCCAGGGAATCAACGGGCCGGATGAGCAGCATGAAGGTGCTGCGTCCGCAAGTGAATTCCTGCCGGTCCAGGAGTTCGGTGGGTTCGGTGATGCTCCGGCCATTGGTCTCGGTGCCGTTGGTGGACCCCAGGTCGGCGATCCAGGCGGAACCGTCCGAGTGGATCTCGATGCGGGCATGCTTGCGGGAAATCTCCGGGTCGTGGATGACCACGTCCCCCTCTTCCCGGCCGATGACCGTGACCGCCGAATCCAGCGCCCGCACGGTGGAAGCCTGGGGACCCGTCAGGAAGGCCAGGCTGAAGCGCAGGCCCTTGGGCAGGGCGCCCGGGCCCCTGCCGGCGGCCACCATCTGGATGTCCTTTTCCTTGCGGGAGGTGGTTTCGGTGGGCTTGGGCGCGTCCGGCGGGGCCTCCGGGGCGGCGGGCTGCGGTTCCGGCAGGGCGGGGTTCATCACTTCGAAGAACGCCGCGCACTTGGGACACCTGAAGCGCTTGGACAGGGCTCCCTGGAAGCGTGCGTCGGGGTACTGGAAACGCGCAGAACAGGAAGGGCAGACGACGATCATTTCCCCTCTCCCCTTGGTTATGCCCAGTCTACTTTCTTGTGGCGAAAAAACTGAATTCCTCTTTCATGGGAACCCCCGGGGGGACCTTGAACCCGGTCACGGCGGCGGGCAGCGGCTGGTTGACCACCAGCGGTCCCAGTTCCAGGAGCCAGGAGTCCCCGCCCCGCTCCACCCAGGTCACCTGGCGGGGCAGGAAGGATTCCATGTCCACCCAGATGCTGAGCAGTTCCATGCGCTTCCTCACCGACAGGCTGCGGGGGTGGAGGACGAACTGGTAGGTCCCTTTCACATCCCGGCCGTCCTCCAGGGTGATCTTGAAATAATCAGAAAGATAAGAGAGCTTCTGTCCCAGGCCCAGGAACTGGCGGTTGGCGTTCTTGATGAAGCCGATCTTGAGCATCTCCCCGGACCCGGCGGCGGGGCTGTAGGAGATCAGGGCCTTGGGGGTGAGGTGGATGATCAGGTCTTCGGGCGGGGCGAAGGCGAAATGCACGAAGTCGGACCCCTGGAGGTACAGGGTGCCCTTGGTGACCGTGGGGGTCTTGAGCAGGACCCTGCGGATGGTGAGGGTGAAGGGTGCCTGGAGCGTGTTCACCTTGGCCTGGGCGGCGTCGAACCGTTCCGCCGCCGCCTGGACCGAAGGCATGGGCTGGCCGCCCGGCGGCAATTTGTGGCCGGCTGCCGGCAGGGCGGCCAGCAGCAGCCAGCCCAGGAAGCGCCGGGAGGCGCACCCGATCCCCGGCCACCCGGGACCGGTCTTCTTCAATTCGACACCATCAACGTGGCGCTCTTGAGCGGCCGGTCCTCGCCCGCCTGGAAGCCCACGGCGAACAGCACGGCCTGGGTGCGGATCTGCAGGGTGACGCCGCCCCGGGTGACGGAGGCGCTGTCCACCTTGGTCCGCTCCGCCCCCAGGAGCACCACCGCCGAGGTGGAGAGGGCGTAGCGCAGGGAGGCGGAGACGGACTGCTGTTTCGCCGGCAGCGGCATGCGCTCGGCGGCGTTCAGGTCCCCTTCCAGGGACAGGCTGGCCGAGGGCGTCAGGTCCAGCTGCAGGCCCGCCCGGAACTGGGGCTGCAGGCTCACGTCCCACAGGTGCTTGGCGACCAGCTGGTCGCCGGTGAGGCCCAGGCGCACCCCCGGGGCCAGTTCCAGGACCGCCCCGGCGTCCAGCCCGAAGTTCCAGGTGCGCAGGGACGTGGCGTGGCTGCCCATGAGGACCGGCTCGGCGTCGGCGAAGTACGGCTGTCGCCCGAAGGCGGAGTTGTAGGACTCCACCACCTGGCCTCTGGACCAGCGCTCCACCCGCAGGTCGACGCCAAGGGAGGTGGTGTCGCCCTTGGAGAGGGGCGCGCCGGCGCCGATGTTCAGGCGGTTCACCCGGGCCTGCCGCCCGTCCAGGGTGGAGAGGTTGTTCGCCAGGCCGCCGCCCAGGTCGGCCGGAGCCAGGTCCGGATAGGCGAGCATGCCGTTCAGGGTTTCCTGGGTCAGGGCCAGGCAGGTCCCCTCCTTGAACCCGGCGAGGCCGTAGGCCCGGTCCCGCTGGGCCCAGGGGGCGTCGGCCAGCTGGGCCAGGGCCGCGGAGGCTGCGGCCGGATCCGGGGAGGATGCGGAGGACAGGATGGATTTGTTGTCCTGGGCCCGCAGGTCGCCGTCCACGAAGGTGAAGCCGTAGCTCGAGGGGGCCAGGCTGTAGCGGGCCGGATTGCCCAGGGGGTTGGTGCCTTCGGAGAACACCTTGGAGCCGCCGAAGGAGGGACCGTCGGTGAACAGGGGCGTAGTGGCCGCCAGGGGCGCCCAGGCCGCCGACGCGACGAGAACGGACCGGACGAGGAGGGATTTTGCGGTCATGGCGTTCACCCGGGAAGAAATGCGTTGAAGACGGAAAGAGGTTCATCCTGGCGGGCCAGGTGCAGGGTTGCGGAGGATCCGCCCAGGACCGCGAGGGCGGCGCCCTGGGCGAATTCCGGGGTATTGTTCTGTTCGCTCAGGTGCGCCAGGATCACCGTCTGCAGGCGCGGGCCCAGGACACCGGCCAGCAGCTCGCTCATGCTTTCGTTGCTCAAGTGTCCCACCCGGCTGAGGATGCGCGCCTTGAGCTGGGGCGGGTAGGGTCCTTCCCGCAGCATCTGCACGTCGTGGTTGGCTTCCAGGACCAGGAGGTCCAGGTCCTGGCAGTGGTCCGCCACCAGCGCGTCCGGGTAGCCCAGGTCGGTGACCACCGCGGCCCGGAAGGCCTGCCACTCCAGGCGGAACGCCACCGGGTCGGCGGCGTCGTGGGGCGTGCTGAAAGGCAGCAGGCGGATCCCCTCCCAGTGGGTGACGTGGCCGGCCCGCAAGCGGACCACCCGGGACTTGGGGATGTCGATGCCGTGGATGGCGTTCACGGCGGCCAGGGTGTCGGGGGTCGCCAGGAAAGTCCAGTCGGTCTGCCGGAGCAGGACCGGGACGGCGCGGATATGGTCGCTGTGCTCATGGGAGAGGGCGACCGCCCCGACCGTCTCGGGATCCATCCCCATCGCCCGCATGCGCAGGCGGATCTGCTTGAGGGTTATGCCGGCGTCCACCAGCAGCGTGCGCAGGCCGTCCGAAAAGGCATGGCAATTACCTTTGGAGCCGGAGGCCAGCGCCGCATAGTTCATGGCCCCAGCATACCAGGGGTCATTTCCCCGCCGCGTATGCCTCGTCCAGGATCTGGCTCACGTGGCGCACCTGCACCTTGAGGCCCTTCCTGCGGGCCCCGTAGTCCAGGTGCATCATGCAGGCCGGGCATTCGGTCACCAGGGTGCCGGCCCCGGTCCTGGCCACGTTGTTCATCTTCCGGTCCAGGACCCCCGAGGCCTCCTCGTGGTGCAGGAAGGTGTAGCTGCCGGCCGCCCCGCAGCACCAGTCGGCTTCGGGAAGCTCCTGGTAGGCCAGGCCCGGGACCGCCTTGAGCAGCGCCCGGGGCTGGGCGGTCACCTTGGCGAACCGGTTGGAAAGGTGGCAGGGGTCGTGGTAGGTGACGGTCCCGGAAACCGTCCCCAGCCCCGGGTCCAGGCCGATGGCGGCCAGGTACTCGCTGAAGCTGCGGACCTTGGCGGCAAAGGCCGCGGCCTTCTCCCGGTAGGCGGGATCGTCCTTGAGCAGTTCGCCGTACTCCTTCAGGTGGGTGCTGCAGCTGCCGCAGTCCGAGACCACCGCTTCCAGGCCCTTGGCCTCTTCCGCCATCCGGTCGAGGTTCTTCCGGGCGATGTCCCGGGCGGTGTCCAGGTCCCCGTACGAATGGGCCGGCCGGCCGCAGCAGGTGTTGTCCATGATGGTCACCGCGCAGCCGTTGCGCGCCAGGACCCGCAGGGTGGCGGCCACCACTTCCGGGAATTCGAAGCTGAGCCCGCAGGAGGCGAAATAGCCGATGCGGTGCTTCGCTTCCGCGGGCTGCGGCACCCGGGCCTGGTCCCCGCGCAGGAAAGCCCGCTCCCCCATGGGCGGCAGAAGCTCGTCGCTCACCTGGAAGCGCCGGTCCACCAGGCGCAGCACCCCGGACTTCAGGGCCACCTTGACCAGGCCGTGGCGCTTGGCCCACAGGGCCATCCGTCCGGCCGTCTCGAGGGTCTTGCTGCTGGCCAGGATGCGCTTGAACAGGAAGCGCTGCCACAGGGGCTGGCCGTGGCGGCGGAGGTAGGCGTGGCGCACCGCCAGCACCGTCTGGTCGGTCTTGATGGCCGGGAAACAGTGGGCCGTGCAGCCGCGGCACAGCAGACAGTCCTCCAGGGCATGGAACACCTCCGGGGTCAGTTCCATCTGGCCCAGGATCAGCGCCCGGGCCACGGCCTGGCGGCCGCGGCCCAGGGAGTGCTCCGAGCCGGTGGTGCGGAACACCGGGCAACCGGCCTGGCAGAAGCCGCACCGGTTGCACTGGGCGATGGTGTCGAACAGGGGGAGCAGTTCGTTGGTTGCCATGGTTCGCCTCTCGCCTCAGATCGCACCCACGAACCGGCCGGGGTTGCACACGCCCCGGGGGTCGAATTCCGCCTTGAGCTTGCGCATCATGCCCAGACCTCCCCCGGGTGCGCCCCAGGCATCCAGGCTGCGCTTCACGGCCGGCGGGGCCTCCTGGAGCACCAGGCTCCCGTCCGCCGCCTCCGCTTCCAGCCGCAGTTCCTTCAGGGCTCCCACCAGGGCGCTGTCCGGCTGCGACCCGGGCAGGAACAGGGCCCAGACCACGCCGCTGCCCGCGTGGGCCGTGACCACGGCAGGGCAGCCGCAACTCTCGCCGGCCTTTTCGGCGGCGGCCGCCAGGGCGCCGGTGCGGGAGATGGGCACCGCGACCTGGCTCAGGATCCGGGTCCCCGCCGGCCTGCCGCGCAGGTTCCGGACCGCTTCCCAGGCGGTGGCGGCGGGCTCGCCGGCCAAGGTGACCGCCTTGCCCCCTCCGGCCGTGAACAGGGCGGCGAAGTCCCGCGTCTGGCGGCTCACGGTCTCGGGGCTCCCGGCCAGGGACACGGCCAGGGCGCAGGCGCCGGGCATGGCCGGCACGCCCAGTTCCGGGAGCAGCAGGGCCAGGGCCGCGGGGTTGAAGAATTCCAGCGCCTCGGGGAGCAGGAAGGAGGCCAGGGTCCGCTGCACCACCTTCCAGGCCGCCGGGGCGTCCGGGAACAGGCCGATGGCGACGGTGCGCTGGGCGGGCATGGGCAGCAGCTTGAAGGTCACTTCCGTGATGATCCCCAGGGTGCCCAGGCTCTTGATGAATAGCTTATTCATGTCGTACCCGGAGACGTTCTTGATGACCCGTCCCCCGCAGTGGATGCGTTCCCCGTCCGGGAGCACCACCCGCAGGCCCAGGAGCCAGTCCCGGACGGTCCCGTAGAGCAGGCGGCCCGGGCCGCTCTGGTTGGCCGCCACCAGGCCGCCCAGGGTCACTTGGCGAGCCGCCGGCGGGTCCAGGGGCAGGACCGCCTTGTGGCGGGCGGTCAGCTCCTCCAGGGCCGCCAGCCGCATGCCCGCCTCCGCGGTGACGCACAGGTTGGCGGGGTCCCATTCGACCACCCGGTCCAGGCGGTCCAGGTGGACCACCGCGTCCACCCGGGCCGGCGGATTGCCCAGCCCCATGGCGGTGCCGCCTCCCCAGGGGACCAGGGCCGCCCCGGCCGCGGCGCAGGCGCCCACCACCTGGGCCGCCTCCTCCTGGGTTCCCGGCCGCACCACCAGGCCCGGCACCTGGCCGTCCACGGCGAAGGCCCCGTTGGCGCCCGGGTCGGATGTCACCTGGGGCGGGCCCACGATCCCTTCCAGCCGTGCGCGCAGCGCGCCCTGGTCAGTGAGCATGGGACACCTCCTCGGCGGCCGGGAAGATCTTCCCGGGATTGGCCAAGTCTTCGGGGTCGAACGTCCGCTTCACCCGCTTCTGGGCCTGGATGTCGGCTTCGGACAGCACCAGGCGCATGGACTCCATCTTCTCCAGCCCCACCCCGTGCTCGCCGCTGATGGTGCCGCCCAGTTCGGCGCACAGGCCCAGGATCTCCATCCCGGCCTTCTTGACCCGGGCCATCAGGTCCGGATCCCGCCAATCGAACAGGATGAGGGGGTGCAGGTTGCCGTCGCCCGCGTGGAACACGTTGGGGATGCGCAGGTCGTACTTGGCGGCCACTTCCGCCACTTTCCTGAGCACCACCGGCAGGGCGGTGCGGGGCACCGTGCCGTCGCACACCAGGAAGCTGGGCGCCAGGCGGGCCACGGCGCCGAAGGCCCCGCGCCGGCCGGCCCACAGCAGGGCCCGCTCGGCCTCGTCCTTGGCCACCCGCACCTCCCGGGCGCCGTGGGCCTTGCACAGGTCCTCGATGGCCTTGGCCTGGATCTCCAGGTCGTCCTTGAGCCCGTCCACCTCGATGAGCAGCACGGTGGCGCAGTCCACGGGCAGGCCGCACTTCATGGCCCCTTCCACCGCCTGGATCACCAGCTGGTCCATCATCTCCAGGGTGGCCGGGACCATGCCCGCGCCGACGATGGCCGAGACGGTCTCGCTGCCGGCCTCGATGCTGTCGTAGACGGCCAGGAGGGTCTTGACTCCTTCGGGAAGGCGCACGATCCGCACCACCATCTCGGTGCAGATGCCCAGGGTCCCCTCGCTGCCCACGAACAGGCCGGTGAGGTCGTACCCGGGAGTCTCCGGGGCCTTGCCGCCGTACTGGACCACCTCGCCGTCGGGCTGGACCACCGTCAAGCCCAGCACGTGGTTGGTGGTCACCCCGTACTTGAAGCAGTGGGGCCCCCCGGCGTTCTCCGCCACGTTGCCGCCCAGGGTGCAGGCCTTCTGGCTGGCCGGGTCCGGGAGGTACTGGTAGCCCAGGGGCGCCAGGGCGTTGCCCAGCTCCAGGTTGAACATCCCCGGCTGCACCCGGGCCCGCAAGTTGGCGGTGTCCATCTCCAGGATCCTGTTCATGCGGATCATCTCGATGACCGCGCCGCCCCTGAAGGGGATGGTGCCGCCGGAAAGGTTCGTGCCCCCGCCCCGGGCCACGAACGGGGTCCCGAACCGGTTGCAGGCCCTGACCACCTTGGCCACCTCCTCGGTGGAATGGACGAACGCCACCACGTCGGGGCGGCGCTCTTCCAGGTAGCCGTCGGTACTGGTACAGCTGAAGGTCGACGCTGCCGTCGAGCACGTTGCCCTTGCCGACGATCGATCGGAGTTCTTCCGCGAGTGCCTTGTCAGCCATCGTGCACGCTCCTCCGGTGGGACCGGAACCCGTTACCTGACCACGCTTCCGATGGCATGGACCCCTCTGGACCGCCGGGCCGGGCACGCCGCGTTGGCGAGGGCACTGTCCCCGGACCGCCGGGGGCTTCGGAATTCAAGTGAACAAAGGTCTTTTTTGGTATTGCCAGTATCCTAGCGCTGGCCCGGCTCTTTGTCCAGGGAGCCTTTGATCTCGAGTTAATCCAAGAGCCGTCCGGATGAACGGCCTCGCCCGCAGGCTCCGGGTGCTATCCTGTAGGCCAAGATGGCTACCGAACCCGCGCCTCATAACGTACAGAACCGCATCGCCGAAGCGTACCGTGAACTTCCCGAGGCCATGCGCCGGATCGCCGATGCCCTGATGTCCGACCCGCTGCTGGGGGCCTTGTGGGGCATCGAGGCCATGTCCGAGCGGGCGGAGGTGAGCGTCGGCACCGTGGTGCGCTTCGCCAAGCGGCTCGGCTACAAGGGGTTCAGCGAGTTCCGGGACGCCTTGCGGGAAGCCTGCCACGCCCGCAGCGGCGACGCGGAACTGGAGCTCATGGAAGCGCCCACGGACATTTTCGGGACCCTGGCGGAAGTGGCCCGCCGGGACGGGGAGAACCTGCAGCGCCTGATCCAGGCGGTGGACCACGACACCCTCCAGGCCGCCACCCGGATGCTGGAGGAGGCCCGCCACCGGGTGATCTTCGGCCGGGGCGTCTCCCACGTGATGAGCCTGGTCCTGGGGTTCTACCTCACCCAGGCGGGCCTGCCCTGCATCGCCGCCATCCCTTCGGACTTCTCCACCCAGGTGGCCAACCTGGGGGCCTCGGACCTCCTGGTGGCGCTCAGTTTCTTCCCGTACAGCCGGGAGACGGTGGATGCGGCCATGTTCGCCAAGGACAGCGGCATTCCGGTCCTGGCCTTCGCGGACCGCCTGGACTCGCCCCTGAAGGCCGTCGCGGACATCCTCATCCCGGTGCCCAGCGAGGACCTGCTGTTCAGCTGGAGCATCACCTCCTTCGCCGCCCTGGCCCACGCCTTCGCCATCGTGGTGGCGTCTTCCGACCGGGCCGGCACCATCAAGCGCCTCAAGGCCGCCGACAAGGTCGCCCAGCCCCTGCTGGTGGACCACTGGCTGCCCGCGCACCCGGGTGCGTACAGCTTCAACCCCAAACGGGACCGATGACCCTTCTGGAAACTAGGTATCGTTCTCGGACCCATGGTGGATGGCTCCCCCCCGGTCCCGCAGGGGGCCGCCTGGGTGCCCCGCGAAAGCGGCCTGCACTTCCGCCAGCATGGACAGGGCGATGACCTCAGGGGTCTCGGCGCCGATGTCCAGGCCGGCGGGGAAGCGCAGAGTCCGCCGCTGCTCCTCGGTGAGGGCCAGGCCGGCCCCGGCCAGGTCGTGCATGATCCGGTGGCTGCGTGCCCGGTTCCCCTGCAGCCCCAGGTACGCCAGCGGAGCCGGGATCAGGGCTTCCAGGGCGCGCAGGTCCTTTTCGTAGACATGGCTCACCACCAGCGCCGCCGAGCGCCGGTCCAGGGGCAGCCCGCGCAGGGACTCGGGGGGATGGCCCACGACGATCCGGTCCGCCTGGGGGAACCGCTCCCGGGTGGCCATGGCCGGACGGTGGTCCACGATCCCCACGAACCAGCCCAGTTCCTTGGCCAGGCGGGCGATGGGGCGGGAATGCTCACCGGCGCCGAAAATCCACAGGGCGTGCGGCGGCAGGACCGGTTCCGCCAGGACGCGCAGTTCGCCGCCTTGCCGCCGGAGCACGGCGGCTTCGGGCCGGCCGGTGGCCAGGGCCTTGGCCAGGGCCGCGCCCAGGCTCTGGGCGAAGGGGCCGGGCTCCGGCGCCAGTCCCGGCCCGCCTTCCTCCAGCAGGAAGTGGTCGCCTGGCCGCAGGCCGCCGGTCTCGCCCTCGGCGTTGAACACGGTGGCCAGGGCACCCCGCCGTCGCTGGGCGAGAAGGCCGGCGCTGCGCTCCATCCAGGCCGCCGGCTGGCCGGGATCCACCCGCTCCAGGAGCACGTCGGCCCGCCCCTGGCAGCCCATGCCGGTGCCCCACACCAGGTCCAGATCGTTGCCCATGTCGTAGGCCGCCAGGCGTGCGCCCTGACCTTCCAGCACCTGCCGGACCCGGGCCAGGATGTCCGTCTCCAGGCAGCCGGCGCTGATCACCCCGGCCCGGATCCCATCGGGCCCGAACAGCATGCGCGCCCCGGGCTGGCGGTAGGAGCTGCCCCGCACCCGCACCAAGGTGGCCAGGGCCGCCGGCTCCGACAGGGAGCGCACCGCGGCGAGAATCTCCTCGAAACCTTTCATGCATGCTCCTGAGCCCAGCGCGGGGACACCTCCCAGGATCGGTTTACTCGGGCCTTGGATCAACCCTGGCGACACGCGGGCTTGGACCTTTGCGTGGCCACACCCGCAATGCAGGCGGCGCGGCCGGTCCTAGAACCGCTCCCACAGCCCCTTCGCCAGCTCCCGGCTGCGCGCCGCCAAGCCGGCCTCGTCCACGCCGATCTTCAGCCGCTTCCCCTGCATGAGCACCTTCCCCGCGCAGATGGTGGTGTCCACGGCGGCCTGGGAGATGCCGAAGATCAGGTGCCCCAGCACGGTGCTGCCGTCCAGGGGGGTCGGTGCGAAGTAGTCCACCAGGATCACGTCGGCGGCCCCGCCTTCTTCCAGGGTGCCCACCGGGAAGCCCCACAGCTGGGAGGCCAGCTCCGGGTTGCGCACCACCAGGGCCTCGGCCAGCTCCATGAAGCCGCAGGTGGGGTTGTCCTGGCGCAGGTGCTGGGCCCACAGGCCCACCCGCAGCTCCTCCAGCATGTTGACGGTCATGGCGTCGGTGCCCAGGCCCACCCGCACCCCGCGGGCCACCAGGCCCTGCACGTCGGCGATGCCCACGGCGTTGTTGAGGTTGGACTGGGGGTTGTGGGCCACGAAGGTGCGGCTCTCGGCCAGGATGTCCAGGTCCGCGGAGGTGGCGTGCACGCAATGGCCGGCGATGCTGTCCCGGCCCAGGAGGCCGTGGGCGTTCAGGCGGGCCACCGGGGTCAGGCCGTGCCGGTCCAGGTTGGCCTTCACGTCGGACCGGGCCTCGGCCACGTGCACGTGGAACCCGATGCCCAGGTCCTGGCCCATGGCCGCGGCCCGGTCCAGGGTGCGGTCCGAGAGGGTGAAAGCGGCGTGCAGCCCGAACAGGGGGCGCAGCTGGGGATCCATCTCGGCGGCGCAGCGGCGGGCGAAAGCGGCGTTCTCCTCCAGGCCTTCGGTGGCGATGGCCTCCCCGTCCCGGTCCGACACCTCGTAGCACAGGCAGGCCCGCACCCCCATGGCCTTCACGGCCTTGGCGATGCGGTCCAGGGAGCCGGTCACGGCGAAGGGGCTGGCGTGGTGGTCCACCAGGGTGGTGGTGCCCTTGCGGATGGCGTCCAGAAGGATGAACTGGGCGCTCATCTCCACGTCGTCCAGGTTCAGCTTGCGGTCCAGGCGCCACCACAGGTGCTCCAGCACTTCCTGGAAGTCCCTGCTGGGCTCGGCCTTGCCCAGGCCGCGCACCAGGGTGGAGTAGAAATGCATGTGGCCGTTCACCAGGCCGGGCATCACCAGCTGGCCCTTGGCGTCCAGGACCTGGTCGAAGGGGCCGGGGATCTTCTCTTTGGGGGCGATCCGGGCGATGCGCCCGTCTTCCATGAGAAGGGCTTGGCCTTCAAGGACCTGGCAAGGCTTGCCGAACGTGATGAGGGTGCCGTTCTGGATGAGGATGCGCGAAGCCATGGTGCCGCCCGGATATCAAAGGATGAGAACAGACATTATCTTTTCCTCCGCGTTCCTCGGCCAGATCTCCGCGCCTCCGCGTCCAGTTGGATTTATGAATGGGTCGGCGCCTTTTGCCTTTGGACGGTCGCGCCGGCCCACTCATAAAACCACTTGGACGCGGAGGCGCGGAGATCTCGCAGAGGAACGCGGAGAAAAAGACTGATTAAGCCTTTGCCACTTCCTGGTTGAACTGCTCGATCAGCTTGTCGAAGTTGGCTGCTTCCTGGGTGAACAGCTCGGTCCAGTACTCCGGCTGCCACTGGGCGCAGATCTCTTCGTAGGTCTTGCCCTGCTGCTCCACCCACGTGTAGTACTTCAGGTTGTGGATGGCCTTCTTCTCGGGGAAGGTGAGTTCCTTGAAGTTGCCCACGCCCTGGCGCTCCAGGCTGCCGATGTGGGCCTGGCCGGCGTTGACGGTGGTGAAGACGCCTTTGGCCTCGGTCTGCTCGGCCAGGCGGGAACGGTACATCTCCACGCTGTCGGTGAAGATGGTGAACACGATGTCGTTCTCGTTCAGCTCCCAGTACTTGGCGGCCTTGATGGCGGCCAGCAGGTTGCAGGCGCCGCTGATCCCCACCAGGGCCAGCTTCTCGATGGTCGCCTTGGGCACCCCCAGTTCGGCCAGGTAGGCCTGCCCGGTGGGCTCGTTGAACAGGCGCATGACGCGCATGCAGTCTTCGTCGTCCACGGCGGCGATGGCGTCGGTGTTGCGCACGTTGTGCACCCAGGGCACGTGCTTGTCGCCGATGCCCTCGATGCGGTGGTCACCGAAGCCGTTCATGAGCAGGGTGGGGCACTGGAGGGCCTCGCTGGCCACGGTGCGGGACCCGGGGTGGAGGGTCTTGAGGTAGTCCCCCGCGGCGATGGTGCCGGCGCTGCCGGTGGCGGAAACGTAGCCCGCCAGGCGGGAAGCGGGGGTCTTCACGGCGTTGAACACGTCCTCGATGGCCGGGCCGGTGACGTTGTAGTGCCACACCGGGTTCCCGAACTCCTCGAACTGGTTGAAGATCAGGTGCCTGGGATCCTGCTTCAGCTCCCAGCACTTGTCGTAGATCTCCTTGACGTTGCTCTCGCAGCCGGGGGTGGCGATGACCTCCGAGCCGATCTGGGCCAGCCAGGTGAAGCGTTCCTGGCTCATGTTCTCGGGCAGGATGGCGATGGCCGTGCAGCCCAGCACCGCCGAGTCGAAGGCGCCGCCCCGGCAGTAGTTCCCGGTGGAGGGCCAGACCGCCTTGTGGTAGTCCGGGTCGAACTCGCCGCTCACCAGGCGCGGCACCAGGCAGGCGAAGGCCGCCCCCACCTTGTGCGCCCCGGTGGGGAAGTATTTGCCCACCAGGCCGATGATGCGGGCCTTCACGCCGGTGATGGCCTGGGGGATCTCCAGGTAGTTGGGGCCGCCGAACAGCCCGCTCTGGGGGTCGTTCTTCCAGGTGATGCGGAACAGGTTGGCGGGATCCACGTCCCACAGGCCCACGGTCTTGAGCTTGGCCTTGATCGCCTCCGGGGCGGTCTCCGGGCGGCGCATCTGCTGGAAGGTGGGGATGACGATGCCCCGGGCCTTGCAGCGCTTGGCGGTGCGCTTGACCACTTCTTCGTTGAAGCTTTTGATGATCCTTGACATGGGAGTTCCTCCAGAGGCTTACAGGTAGAGATCCTGAGCGCGCTTGACGATGGCTTCCAGCTTGGCCTTGGGGTCCTGCATGCGGGACAGGAAGATCAGCGCGCTGATCACGAAGGGCTTGTAGCTGGCCTCATGGTAGGTGGGGATGCGGTACTGCTCGAACACCTCGGCGGAGACCTCGCCCGCCTTGCAGCTCACGTCGGTGATGTCGGCGGGCAGGCAGTGCATGTACAGGGCCTTGCCGCCGTGGGTGGTGTTCATCTTGGCCCGGTCGCACTCCCAGCTGGTGAACTTGGCGTTGTTGGCCAGGCACTCCTTCTCCAGCTGCTTGAGCCCGTCCTTGTCGGCGTTCTTGAGCAGCTGGGTGCGGCGCTCCATGACGTGGTACGGGGCCCAGGACTTGGGATAGACGATGTCGGCGCCGTCGAAGGCCTCTTCCATGCTGGTGGTCTTCTTGAACTTGCCGCCGGTCTTGGCGGCCTGCTGGCCGGCCAGCTCCACCACGTCGGGGATCAGGTCGTAGCCTTCCGGATGGGCCAGGCGCACGTCCATGCCGAAGCGGGTCATGAGCCCGATGATGCCCTGGGGCACGGACAGGGGCTTGCCGTAGCTGGGGGAATAGGCCCAGGTCATGGCGAGCTTCTTGCCCTTGAGCTGGTCCAGGCCGCCGAAGTGCTCCTTCAGCCAGCACAGGTCCGCCAGGGCCTGGGTGGGATGGTCGATGTCGCACTGCAGGTTGACGATGCTGGGGCGGCGGTGCAGCACGCCGTGCTCGGCCCCGTCGGTGAGGGCGGCGCCCACTTCCTGCATGTAGGTGTGGCCCTCGCCCAGGAACATGTCGTCCCGGATGCCGATCACTTCCGTGAGGAAGCTGATCATGTTGGCGGTCTCGCGGACGGTCTCGCCGTGGGCCACCTGGCTCTTCTGCTCGTCCAGGTCGGACAGGCCCAGGCCCAGGGCGTTGGCGGCGCTGGCGAAGCTGAACCGGGTGCGGGTGGAATTGTCCCGGAAGATGGAGATGGCCAGCCCGGTGTCGAAGGACTTGTAGGACTTGCCCTGCTTGTGCAGGCCCTTGAAGGCGTCGGCCAGGGCCAGGACGGCCTTGATCTCCTCTTCGGGGTGCTCCCAGGTGAGCAGGAAGTCCTTGCGGAACAGGTCCGTCTTCAAGGACTGGAAGGATTTGAGGTTTTCGGCGACGGTGGGCATGGCGCACTCCGGGGGGAAGGGACGTTTCAATGGAAGGAGAGGGTTGCTGCGGAAGGCTGCAGGGGCTGACCGTCCAGGACGCCGGGGTCGGTCAGGAGGCCGTCCTGGACCCGGGGTTCGCCCCGGAGCAGGACGTGGCGGAAGGAGAGCCTGGAGGTGAAGCCCGGGAAGGCTTCGAAGGCCGGGACCAGGGTGGAGTGCAGGGGGCATTCCGGACCCGCCGGGTCCAGCACCACCACGTCCCCGTCCAGGCCGGGAAGCAGGGCACCCTTGCGCTCCTGCACGCCGGCGCGGCGCGCGGGGTTCAGGGCCAGGTGGGTGGCCAGGCCGAGCGCCGCCCGGTCCGGGTCCCCTTCCCAGACCTTCCAGGCCAAGTGGGGCAGGGCGCCCACCCCGGGCAGGCCGTTGGGCACCGACCGCAGGTCGGTGTGGTCCCAGTCGTCCTTGTCCTGGGGGCGGAAGGCGCAGTGGTCGGTGGCGATGATGTCGGCGGCCCCGGCCCGCACCATCTGGCGCAGCCGCTCCGGGCCGGAACGCAGGGGCGGCGAGCACAGCCAGTGGTGGCCGTCCTCCCGCGCCAGCCAGGCGTCGTCCAGCAGGAAGTACTGGGGGCAGGTCTCGAAGGTCAGGTCCCCCAGGTGCCGTCCGGACACCAGGATCCAGGCCCCGTCGGCGGTGGACACGTGCACCACGTGCAGGGCCGCCTGGTGCTCCAGGGCCAGGTCCACCACCTTCTGGATGGCCACCACCTCCGCCGCCTCCGGGCGCAGCTGGGTGTGGGCGCGGGCCTGGGCCAGGTCCACCCGGCCCGGATCCACCCCGGCGATGACCTCGTCGTCCTCGCAGTGCACCAGGAAACGCGCCCCCAGGGGACCCAGGCGCCCGAACAGCTCGCCGATGCGCCGGTAGCTGGCGAAGATCCCGGCGGCCTTGTAGGTGGTGTAGAGCTTCAAGGTCCGGTAGCCGGCCCCCACCAGGGTCTGCAGGGCCCGCAGGTCCGCGGGCTCGAAGGTGGTGGGGGTCAGGTGCCAGAGCACGTCGCAGTGGCAGTGCCCCTCGGCCTTGCCCCGTGCCCGGGCCATGGCCGTGGGCAGGGATTCCCCGGCGCCCTGGGTGACGAAGGTGCACAGGGTGGTGATGCCGCTCAGCAGGGCGGCGCGGGTGCCCGATTCGTAGGTGTCGGCCAGGTAGAACCGGCCGATCTGGTCGTCCACGTGGGTGTGGAAGTCCATGAGCCCGGGCAGCACGTAGCACCCGGAGGCGTCCAGGACCCGGTCGGCCGGGAGGTCCCCCAGGCGCCCCACCGCGGCGATGCGCCCGTCCTGCACCAGGACGTCGGCGTCCAGGAGGCGGTCGGGAAGGGCGGCGCGGCCGTTGCGGACCAGGGTTCTCATGCGGGCACCGCCTCCAGGACCGGGTCGATGGCGGGGGGGATGCCGATGCGCGACAGGGGCGCCTCCACGTCCTTGAGACCGTGCCCGGTGGCCAGGACCACCACCCGGGCGGCGGCGGCCAGGGGCTTGGGCCCGGACTGGACCTTGGCCAGGCCGGCCAGGGCGGTGGCGCCTGCGGGTTCGGTGAAGATGCCCGTGCCGGCCGCCAGCCTGGCCTGGGCGGCGAGGATCTCCTCGTCGGTCACGGTGAGGGTGAGCCCGGCGCTGTCCTGGATGGCCCGGCGGGCGCCGTAGGCGTTGCTGGGGCAGGTGACCGAGATGGAGTCGGCCCGGGTGGTGGGGTTGGCCGCGTCCGAGTACCTGCCGGTCTGCACGAACCGGTGGATGGCGTCGGAGCTTTCCGCCTGGACGCCGATGAGGCGGGGCAGGCGGTCGATGAGGCCGGCTCGGCGCAGGTCCAGGAAGCCCTTGTGCACGCCGCCCAGGATCACCCCGTCGCCCACCGACACCACCACCGCGTCCGGAACCTGGAAGCCCAGCTGGGCCCAGATCTCCAGCGCCGCGGTCTTCTTGCCCTCGAGGGTGAGGGGATGGTAGGCGGTGTTGCGGTTCAGGCCGCCGCGCCGGGCGGTGTAGTCCAGGGACAGCCGGAAGGCGTCGTCGTAGGTGCCCTTGACCGGCACCACCTTCGCCCCGTACAGGACCATCTGCACCAGCTTGGCCTTGGGCGCCTTCTCCGGCACGAAGATCAGCGCCTGCTGGCCGGTGGAGGCGCACACCGCCGCCAGGGCGGAGGCGGCGTTGCCGGTGGAGGCGGCCACGATCAGGTCGATGCCCAGGCGGCGGGCCTCGGCGGCCACCAGGAAGGAGGCCCGGTCCTTGAGGCTGCCGCTGGGGTTCAGGCCGTCGTTCTTGATCCAGAGGGAGGGCAGGCCCAGGCCCGCGCCCAGGCGCCCGGCCGGGGCCAGGGGGGTGTTGCCCACCGGCAGGGACGGGTGGAACTCCGGCTCCACCGCGCAGAACAGGTTCCAGTCCGGGCGCCGGGGATCGAAGGCGGCCCGGATGCCCTCGTAGTCGAATATCGCCTCCAGCACGCCCAGGAGGGGGACCCCGGGGCGGTAGGCCGGTCCGCATACCGGGCAGAGGTAGCGCACTTCGTCCCGGGCGAAGGTGCGGCCGCAATCGGTACAGCGGTAACGGAAAGAAGCCATGGGAAGGATCCAGTCGAAACCCCCGGGTGGGGGGTGGGGCGGCTGTCGGATTCCATCTTGCATCCAGGGCCCTGGGGGCCCAGGGCCGCCCGGGCCCTGGATGAAAGTATTTTCCTACGAAACTGCAGTCGGCAGATGCCTAGAAGTGGAATTCCGCGCAGAGCATGGGCGCGGTGACCTGCTGGTTGTTGTTGTACGGGTTGCCCAGGGAGGTCACGTTCCGGTCGCCGAACTTGTTGTTCCAGGTACTCGAAGCCGGGGCCGATGAAGATGGCGCCCTTCTTGCGGCCGAAGACCTGGCTGATGTCGAACATCAGGTACATGTCGCTGACGGTCTCGGGCTCGGTTTCCGCGCCGAACCCGTCCTGGCCCTTGGCGCCGATGTAGTTGGCCCAGCCCTTGAAGGCCACGGGGATGCCCAGGTTGAAGGACTTCTCCCAGGCCGTCCAGATCACGTAGGTGGTGCGGAAGTCCACTTCTCTCTGCACGATGCCGTTGTAGTTCTGCTCCCGGCAGCCACCTACGCCCAGGTTCCAGAAGCCGTTGGGGACCTTGAACCCGAACTGGACCCCGAGCAGGCCGAATTTCTTGTTGGAGGCGAAGGCGTTGTTGGTGGAGTCGAAGTCGAAGCCGGCGGTGAGGTCGATCTCGCGCACGGGGCCGAAGCTCAGGTCGGACTTGGTGATCTTGCCGATGTCGAAGTTGCTCCGGTAGACGCAGTAGACCTCGGTGTCGCCCGGCACGTTGGGCTGGGCCTGGCCGGTGGAGTCGTTGGACGGGTCGCGGTGGGAGGCCCACAGCATGTTCACGTCGAAGAAGTTGGTGCCGTAGTCCCAGCCGTAGACGCCGCTGAGTTCGGTGCGGTTCTTCACTTCACCGCCGACGATGCCGGGATCCTTGAAGTTGTTGCTGGTACCTGGTAGCCCAGGTAGGTGTCGCTCCAGTTGGCGGCGGTGGCGGGCAGGGCGGCCAGGGCAACGAGGCCCAGGGCGGCGAAGGTGAGGCGTTTCATGATTGGCTCCTTGGAAGGGGTTGTGGATGATGGTTATGGCAAACCGGAACGGGGTCGAACCGGCGAGGATCAGGCCTCGCTGGCCATGCTGGCGCCCTTGGATTCGGAGGCGGCCGCGGCGTGTCCGCTCAGGCGGTTGAAGAACAGGTTCAGCACCACCGCGATGATGGAAGCGAGCAGGATGCCGCTGCCGAGGAGCGGGCCGAGGAACCTGGGCATCTGGGCGAAGAACTTGTCGGCCACCAGGGGGATCATCCCGAAGCCGATGCTGATGGCCACGATGTAGAGGTTGTGGCGGTTCTTCTGGAAATCGACCCCGGACAGGATGCGGATGCCGGTGGCGGCGACCATGCCGAACATGACGATGCCGGCCCCGCCCAGCACGAACAGGGGAACGGAGGCGACGATGAAGGCCAGCTTGGGCAGCAGGCCGAGCAGCACCAGGATGATGCCGCCGGTCACGCAGACGTAGCGGCTGCGCACCCCGGTCACGCCCACCAGGCCCACGTTCTGGGAGAAGGAGGTGTAGGGGAAGGTGTTGAACACGCCGCCGATCACGGTGCCCAGGCCGTCGACCCGCAGGCCGTTGGCGATGTCCCGCTGGGTCATCGGCTTGCCGACGATCTCGCCCACCGCCAGGAACATGCCCAGGGACTCGATCATCACCACCACCATCACCAGGCACATGGTCAACGCCGCGCCGAAATTGAAGGTGGGCAGGCCGAACTGGAACGGCCGCACGAAGGCGAACCAGGGCTGCAGGCCGAGGTTGCCGAAGTTCACCTTGCCCAGGGCGATGGCGATCAGCATGCCCAGGACCAGGCCCAGCAGCACCGCGATGTTGGAGAAGAAGCCCTTGACGTACTTGGTCACCAGCAGGATGAACACCAGCACGATGGCGGCGACGGCCAGGTGCAGGGGCGCGCCGTACGCGGGGTTGGGGATGGGCACCGGGGGCACGCTGCTGCTCATGATGGTCGGGCTGTTGGCCCCGGCGGCCCAGGTGATGCCGATGCGCATGAGGGAGATGCCGATGACCGTGATGATGCTGCCGGTGACCACCGGCGGGAAGGCCGGGAGCATGCGGCTGATGACCGGCGCCACCAGGATGCCGAACACGCCGGCGGTGATCACCGCCCCGTAGATGCCCAGCAGGCCGATGTCCGGGGTGGTGGCCATGACGATCATGGGGCTCACGGCGGCGAAGGTGACGCCCATCATCACCGGCAGGCGCACGCCGAACCGCCAGATGCCCAGGGACTGGATCAGGGTGACCAGGCCGCAGGCGAACAGGTCGGCGTTGATCAGCATGGCCAGCTGCTCCTTGGGCAGCTTCATGGCACCGCCGATGATGAGGGGGACGGCCACCGCCCCGGCATACATCACCAGAACATGCTGGATGCCCAGGAGGGTGAGTTTGCCTGCGGGGAGCACTTCATCCACAGGTTGGACGCTGCCTTTGTGATTCATAGGGACTCCCTTGGGCGGCCGGACCCCGGCCTACAGTTGGAGGGTTGGAGAACGCGATGAAAACCTGCATGCAAACACCCCAGGGGAGGGGCTCAATGGGCATGGCCAGCCCATGAAAGTCCGGGTCCCCCTTTGCCGACCGGGACTTCTATTCCTTGGATACGGGAAATTCTAGGAATAGAGGATGCAGTCGTCAAGAAAAATTTTTGCCAATGACTGAAAATTTTTTACCTTTGCATCGAGACCAGTTCCGGCAGGGCCGATTCCACCCGGGTCAGCACCAGGAGGGTGGCACAGGGGCCGAGGTCCACCGTGCTCCCTTCGGGGAGGACCGCCTGGGCTTCCCAGCCCAGCACCCGCCAGGTGCCCGCTTCCAGCCGGACGCTCACCTGGGCGTTCCGGTACCGGGCCTCCCGGCCGTCCAGTTCCAGCTGGTGTTCCTGGCCGCCCAGGCGGGCCTGGAGGACCAGCCGCTCCCCGCGCCGTTCCATGCGGAAGGCGTCGCCGGCAGCTTCCTGGTACCCGTCCGGATCGAGCCAGAACCTGGGCTTGTCCCGGTACGGGGCGCCGGCGGTGGGGCAGAAGGTGGCGCAGTTGCCGCATTCATTGCAGAAATCGGCCACGTTGAAGGTCTGGACCGCCTGGTCCACCGCGAACGCGCGGGAGCCTTCGGCCACCAGCCTCCCGCCCCGCTGCACCAGCACCGGCAGGTCCAGCTTGAAGGGCGTCACGGTGTAGGCATGGTTGGCCCGGTTGGGGCAGACGGTCACGCACAGGCTGCACAGGTCGTCGCAGTCCAGGCAGCGGCTGGCTTCCTTGGCGGCGGCTTCGGGAGTGAAGGTCTGGGTCACCTCCCGGAACCCCTCCCGGTCGCTGAGGGGCAGCACCGGCACCTTCTGGGGGCGGGTGACCCGGGCCTTCTTCTCCATCAGGGCGATGTCCGCGCTGCCCTTGTCCAGCCGGGGCTCGGCTTCGATCACGCAGCCGTGCTTGCGGGCGATGCCCTCGGCCACCGCGCGCCCGTCGGCGATGGCGCGGATCACCGAGGCCGGGCCGTGCACCACGTCGCCGCCGGCAAACAGCCCCGGGACGCTGGTCTCGCGGGTGGCCGGATCCACCGCCAGGGTGCCGTCCTTCTTGTACTGGAGCGGGAGGCCCGCCAGGAAGTCCAGCACCGGCTCCTGGCTGATGGCGGGGATGATGGTGTCGGCGGGGAGGACCACCTCGCCGCCGGGCACCGGCACCGGGCGCGGCCGCCCGGAGGCGTCCCGCTCGCCCAGGGTCATGCGGGTGCAGGCCAGCCCGGTGGCCCGGCCGTGGTCCGTCACCACCGAGGCGGGGGCCAGCAGGTCGCGCAGGCCGATGCCCTCCTCGATGCAGTCTTCCACCTCGGCGGTGTCCGCCGGCATCTGGGCGCGGGTGCGGCGGTACACCAGGGTCACCTCGCCGTCCGGCACCAGCCGCCGGGCGGAGCGGGCCGCGTCCATGGCGGAATTGCCGCCGCCGATGATCAGCACCCGCCGGCCCAGGTCCATGGGCGTGCCGGCCTGCACCTTGTCGAGGAACTCCAGGGCGTCCATCACCCCGGCCGCATCCTGCCCGGGGATGCCCAGGCGCTTGCCGGCCGCCGCTCCGACCCCCAGGAACACGTAGGGGAAGTCCCGGCGCAGCTGGTCCAGGGCCAGGTCGCGGCCCAGGGCCTGGCCGAAGTGGAACCGCACGCCCAGCTCCCGCAGGCGGTCCAGGTCGGTCTCCAGGGTCTCGCAGCTGAGCCGGTAGCCGGGGATCACCCCGCTGACCATGCCCCCCGGCTGGTCCTTGGCCTCGAACACCTGGACCCCGAACCCGCGCTTGGCCAGGTAGTAGGCCGCGGACAGCCCGGCCGGGCCGGCGCCGACGACGGCCACCTCGACCCCCACGGGGGCCGCCGGGACCTCGGGATGGGCGCCGCCGTACTGGAAGGCGAAGCGCTTGATCTCCCGGATGGCCAGGGGGGCGTCGTAGAAGTTGCGCACGCAGCGCTCGGTGCAGGGGTGGTCGCAGACGCTGCCGGTGATGCCGGGCAGCGGGTTGGTGCGCAGGATCACCTCCATGGCTTCCCGGGGCTTGCCGTGGGCCACCAGCCACAGGTAGTCGGGAATGTTCTGGTGCGACGGGCAGCCTTCGGTGCAGGGGGCGGCGATGCAGTCGAAGTGGCCGAGGGGCCGCTCGCCCTTGAACACCAGGGGACGCGCACGCTGGGCGTAGGCCTCGTCGCCCACCACCTTCACCGCGTGCCGGGCCAGGTTGAAGCGGGCGCCGTGGCCGCCGGAGGTGGCGCGCACGAAGGCCGGCAGGTCACCGGCCCCGGCCTGGAGCATGGCCGCCTCCAGGTTCACCAGGTACTGCTGAAGCCGGGCGTAGCCGCCGGGCTTGAGCAGGTCGGTGCAGACGGTGACCGGGTAGACCCCGTCCGCCACCAGGTCGGCGAAGTTGCGGGCGTCGGCGCCGCCGCAGAAGCTCATGGGCACCTGCCCGTCCAGCTCCTCCGAAACCAGGTGGGCCAGGGTGAGGGTCAGGGGGTGCAGGGCCCGCCCGGACAGGTACATCATCTTCTCGTTGGCCGGGAACACCGGGCGGTGGTTGACCACCTCCAGGGTGTTGGAGAGCTTGAGGCCGAAGGCGTTGGGCAGGCCCTTGGCCAGGCTGGCCAGGTTCTTGACCATGGCCATGGCCTCCTCGAACTTGGGGTCGTGGCCGAAGGCCGAGTCCGGCACCTCGATGTCGAAGCCCTGGGTCTGGTTCAGCAGGCCCCGCAGCCGCTCGGGACCCAGCAGGGTGGGGTTGAGCTTGACCCAGGTGTGCACCCCCAGGTCCTTGAGCAGGTAGGCGGCGATGCGCTCGATTTCCGCCGGGGGGCAGCCGTGCATGGTGGAGAGGGTGATGTGGTTGGACAGCTGGGCGGGGATGGGGATGTCCCGCACCGCCGGATAGGCCTTGGCCACCCGGTCCACCGCGTCCTGCAGGGCGGGGCCGGCGTCGCGCATGGCGGCGATGAAGGCCTGCACCCGTTCGCTCTGGATGCCCTCCAGGTTGTAGCCCACGCTCATGTTGAAATGGGTGCCCGGGTCCGGCAGGCCCAGCTTGTGGGCCAGGGCGTGCAGCAGCACCCAGGCGTTCAGGTACTCCCGGAACGAGGCTTCCAGCTTCAGCTCCTGGGACCATTCGCAGTTGAAGGTCTCGTCCGCCGAGTCGATGCAGGGCCGGCTCACCTGGATCTCGTCCAGGATCTGCACGGTCTTCAGCTCGATGAAGCGCGCGCCGCACAGCCAGCTGGCGACGATGTTCTGGGCCAGCTGGGTGTGGGGGCCGGCCGCCACCCCCAGGGGGGCGGCCACCGTATGCCCGAACATCCGGGTGGCCATGCGGGCGGTGGGGATCTGGACGTTCTGCTTGGGAATGCCCAGGACGGTATCCCGGGCCGCCAGCTCATTGAAGATCCAGCCGGCAAGCAGCTCAAGCGGAGCAGGACGGAAGGGCTTTTCCATGGTGTCTTCCCGGGTCAGTGGATGGCGAGCGGATGCGCTCAGTTCTTGTTCTTCTTGCCCAACAGCTTCATTTCCTTCAGCGGCAGGCTGGTGCGCCGGACGCCGTCGAACTGGCAGAGGGCGTTGGCCACGGCCGGGGCGGTGGGCACCAGGCCTATCTCCCCCACCCCCTTGGCGCCGTAGGGGCCGTGGGCGTCCGGCACTTCCACCCCGATCACGTCCATGGGCGGCATGTCCTTGGCCCTCAGGATGCCCAGGTCGGCCATCTTCCAGGACACGGGCCAGCCGTCCCGGTAGGGGAAGTCCTCGGTGATGGCGTAGCCCAGGCCCATGTGCAGGGAGCCTTCGATCTGGCCCTCGAACAGGGTGGGGTTCATGATCCGCCCGGCGTCGTGGGCGGCGGTGATGCGGGCGATGCGCCCGGTGTCGTCCAGCTCCACCAGCTGGGCGGCGTAGCCGTACGAGTAGTGGGTGACGATCTCCTTGCCGGGCGGGGGGTCGACGCCCACCTTGGTGGTCCAGTCGCACACCCACTCGCCCCGGTATTCCCGGCCCGCCAGCTGGGCCAGGGTTAGGCCCGCGTCCAGGTCCCGCTTCAGGTCCCGGCAGGCCGCCCGCACCGCGTTGCCCACCAGGGACGTGCCCCGGGAGGCGGTGGTCATGCCCGCGTAGGCCTCTTCGTCGGTCTCCACCCGCACCTCCACCAGGGCCGGGTCGATGCCGGTCTCGGTGACCAGGGTCTGCAGGGCCATGTTGTGGGCCCCCTGGCCCATTTCGCACCAGCCGTGGTGCAGCACCACCCTGCCTGCCGAGGTGACGGCGATCTTGGCCTGGCCCCAGTCGGGCATGCCGCAGCCGATGCCGGTGTTCTTGATGCCGGCGGCGATGCCGGCGCACTTGGCGCCCTGGAAGCGCTCCTTGAGGGCCTCCAGGCAGGCGCGCACGCCCACGCCGCTCCTGAGCACCTGCCCGGTTGCGGTGGCCTTGCCCTCGGTGAGGGCGTTGTCCCACCGGAACTGCCAGCGGTCGAAGCCGCCCAGGGCGCACAGTTCGTCCACGCTGGATTCTATGCCGAAACAGGCCTGGTTGGCGCCGAAGCCGCGCATGGCCCCGCAGGGGGCATTGTTGGTGATGACCGCGGTGCCCTTCACGTGCACGTTGGGGATGTGGTAGGCGCCGGCGGAGTGGGCCACGGCCCGCTCGATCACCTTCATGCCCACGCTGGCGTAGGCGCCGGTGTCCGAGTGCATGTCCGCCACCAGGGCCACCAGCCTGCCGTCCCGGTCGCAGCCCAGCGCGTAGTCCATGACGATGGGATGGCGCTTGGCGTGCATGCGCAGGGACGTCTTGCGGTCGAAACGCAGCATCACCGGGCGGCCCGCCGCGAGGCACAGCAGGGCCGCGTGGTGCTGGCAGGTGAGGTCCTCCTTGCCGCCGAAGGCGCCGCCGTTCTGCACCAGCACCACGTTCACGAGCCGCTCGGGCAGGTCCAGCAGCTCGGCGATCTGGCGGCGGTCCTCGTAACCCCCCTGCCCGCCGTCGTAGATTTTCACTCCAGGCTCCCCGTCCTTGCTCCAGGGCAGGGCCAGGGCCGCCTCGGGCTCCAGGAAGCCGTGCTCGATCCTCTGGGTGGTGTAGCGCCGGCGGGTGACGAAGGCGGCGGTTTTCAGGGCCGCCTCCGCGTCGCCCAGGCGCACTTCGGTCACCGACAGGGCGTTGCCCCTGGCGGTGAGCCGGGGCGCGTCCGGCTCCAGGGCCTGGAACAGGTCCGTGACCGGGGGCAGCACCTCGTACTCCACCCGGACCAGCTCCGCCGCCTCCCGGGCGGCCGTTTCGGTCTCGGCGGCCACGCTGGCCACTACGTCGCCGATGCACAGGGTGGTCTCCCCCTCCAGCACCATCACCGGCCAGTCCCGGGCGATCATGCCGTTCACCCGCTTGCCCTTGATGTCCCGGGCGGTGAGCACCTTCAGCACTCCGGGCACCTGGAGGGCCCCGGACACGTCGACCTTCAGCACCCTGGCCCGGGGATGGTCCGAGAAGCGCAGGGCGCCGTAGACCATGCCCGGCTCCTTCATGTCCCCCACGAACACCCGGGTGCCCAGCACCGCGTCCCGGGCCGAATACTTGGGGTGGCGGGTGCCCACGGCGCCCGTGCCCGTGGGCATGGCCACCGGTCGTCCGCAGCGCAGGGCCTCGGCGGCGCAATGGATGGAATCGACGATCTTCTTGTAGCCGGTGCACCGGCACAGGTGTCCCTGCAGTCCGTCGGTGATCTGCTGGCGGGTAGGTTCCGGATTGCCTCGCACCAGGGCGGCGCCGCGCATGACGATGCCCGGGGTGCAGAACCCGCACTGGACCCCGCCCTTGAGCACGAAGGCGTCGGCGAAGGCGTCCCGCTCCAGGGGCGTCAGCCCCTCCAGGGTGGTGACCTCCCTGCCTGCCACCTCCTTCAGGCACATGCGGCAACTGAGCCGCGGCCTGCCGTCCACCAGCACCGCGCAGCAGCCGCACACGCCCTCCCCGGAACAGCCGTCCTTGGGGCTGAGCAGGCCCGCGTCTTCCCGCAGGTAGGCGAGGAGGTTGCGCTCCGGGTCGTGGTGCTGTGCGGCCTGGCCGTTGAGGGTGAACTCCATGGGCGTATGCCTGTCCGGGATGGGGGGCGGGGGAAGGGATGGATCCGGGCTGGACCGCATGGGAAGCGGGTCCCCGGCCGGAAGAACCCAGGCGCCTGGCGAGGTCATGAGCGTCTCGGGAGCGTTCCGCCCTTCATGGCTATGACGCCCGGGATCCTGGGGGAACCGGGCGGTCATGGGGAAACATTGTTATTAAAAGACCTACTAAACAAACAGCAATTCTAGGAGTATCCGGAGGAATAGTCAAGAATTTTTCGTTATGTATAAAAATTTTTCTTGATGGATAATAGTTTACCTAAATGATCAACCATCCGGACCGGCGGGCGTGGTGACTCCGCGCCAATACCAGGCATGCCCCCAGCGCCACCACCGTGCACGGCAAGCTCGCCTCCAGCCCGAACGCCCCGCCGGTGATCCAGACCGGCCCGCCGTGATACACCGGCTTCCACCACCCGGCCGCCGGCAGGCCGCTCACCCCGACCCCCAGCAGCGCCCCCTGGGTCCAGTTCCAGCCCAGGTGCACCCCCACCGGCAGGGCCAGGCTGCGGGTGCTCAGGTAGCAGAACCCCAGGAGCACGCCGGCCAGGAAGAGGTTCAGGCCGGCCCAGGCCCGGGTGGCGCCGGCCAGGCCCGGGTTGCCCCAGTGCAGGCCCACGAACAGGGCGGCCACCAGCGGCTGGGCCGCCCACGGCCCAAGCCCCCGCACCAGGCGCTGGAACAGGTAGCCGCGGAACAGCAGCTCCTCCTCCGCGGCCACCGCCAGGTACAGCCAGGCGGCGGCCCCCACCCGGGCCAGGCCCACCTGGGGGTTGCGCACCCAGTGGCAGCCCCCGGCCAGCAAGGCGCCCAGGGCCATGAGGGCGATGAGGCCGGTGCCTCCCAGGACCCCCAGCAGGAACTCCCGGGCCCAGCGCCGGCCCGGCTCCAGGCCCACGGAGGCCAGAGGGCGGCGCTCCAGCTGCAGGCACACCCAGGTGAGGAAGAGGAAGCCCAGGAAGAACCACCAGGGAGCCGGGAACCAGGGCGCCAGCACCTCCGGCAGGGCCGGGCGCAGGGCGCCGGCGAGGCCGCCGCAGGCCCACGCACCCGGGAGGAAGAGCACGGCCCTCCAGCCGTCGCGCAGGGTGCCATCGGGGCCTCGAAGGATACTGCGCATCCGTGCCACCCCCGGGCGAATGGCTAGAGGGGAATGTTCCCGTGCTTCTTGGGCGGCATGGACTCCCGCTTGGTCTCCAGCAGGTTGAGGGCCCGCAGCAGCTTCTTGCGGGTCTCCCGGGGCATGATCACCTCGTCGACGTAGCCGAGGCCTGCAGCCACGTATGGATTGGCGAACTTCTCGTTGTATTCGCTGATGATCTCGGCGCGCCGGGCCACCGGGTTGGCGGCCTTGCCGATCTCCTTGGAGTACAGCACGTTGGCGGCCCCCTCGGCGCCCATGACCGCGATCTCGGCGGTGGGGAAGGCGAAGTTGAAGTCCGCCCGGATGTGCTTGGAGGCCATCACGATGTAGGCACCGCCGTAGGCCTTGCGGGTGATCACCGTGAGCTTGGGCACGGTGGCCTCGCAGAAGGCGTACAGCAGCTTGGCGCCGTTCTTGATCAGGCCGCCGTGTTCCTGGTGCACTCCCGGCAGGAACCCCGGCACGTCTTCGAACACGATCAGGGGAATGTTGAAGGAGTCGCAGAACCGCACGAACCGGGCGCCCTTCTCGCTGGAGGCGATGTCCAGCACCCCGGCCAGGTGGGCGGGCTGGTTGGCGATGATGCCCACGCTGCGCCCGTCCATGCGGGCGAAGCCGATGACGATGTTGCCGGCGTAGGCTTCCATCACTTCGAAGAAATGGGCGTCGTCCACGATGCCCTTGACGAGGTGGCGCACATCGTAGGGCTTGGTGGCGTCTTCCGGGATGATGGTGTCCAGCTCCGGATTCTCCAGGGGCATCTCCACCATGGGGGCCCGGCGGGGGGCCTGGCCCAGGTTGTTGGAAGGGAGGAAGGAGAGCAGTTCCCGGGTGTGGGCCAGGGCCGCCAGGTCCGAAGGCACCACGAAGTGGGCCACCCCGGACTTGTAGCCGTGGGCGCTGGCGCCCCCCAGGTCCTCCTTGGTGACGTCCTCGTGGGTGACCGCCCGGATCACCTCCGGGCCGGTGACGAACATGTAGCTGGTGTTGCGCACCATGGTGATGAAGTCGGTGATGGCTGGACTGTACACCGCGCCCCCGGCGCAGGGGCCCATGATCAGGGAGATCTGCGGCACCACCCCCGAGGCCATGGTGTTGCGCAGGAAGATCTCCGCGTACCCGGCCAGGGAGTTCACCCCCTCCTGGATCCGGGCGCCGCCCGAATCGTTGAAGCCGATCACCGGGCACCCCACCTTCATGGCCATGTCCATGACCTTGGTGATCTTGCGGGCATGGGTCAGGGACAGGCTGCCGCCGATGACGGTGAAGTCCTGGGCGAAGATGGCCACGGGCCGGCCGTCCACCCTCCCGAATCCCGTCACCACGCCGTCCCCGGGGATGCGTTCACCCCCTTCGAAGGGGTTCATGGCCAGGGCGTCCGCTTCCTCGAAGGAACCCTCGTCCAGGAAGGCGGCGATGCGTTCCCGGGCGGTGAGCTTGTTGCCTTGGTGCTGCTTGTCGATGCGCGCCTGCCCGCCCCCCTTCAACGCCGAGGCGTAGCGTGAGCGCAAGGTCTCGATCTTCTCTTGAAGGGGCATCGGGTCTCCTGGGCGCAAAAACCACATTATATCTTTTTTGTATAGGGCTAGCCCAGGCGCACTGAGGAATACCCAACGACGCCCCGGTCAGGGAACCGAACCCCGGGGAGCGGGTGGGAAATTAACGGCGTAATTTTTTGCCTTATTAGGCCGAAAGCTTCAGTTGGCCGCCGTGAACGCCTTGTGGGTGCGCGCCATCTGGGCCAGGTGGGTGTCCAGGTGCCCCACGGTGCTCTCCAGCCAGCGCTCCAGGGTGATTTTGCCCCGCTCCGAGTGCATGGCGTGCTGTTCCCAGGCCGGCTCCGGCAGGGCCCGGAGCTGGCGGGCCAGCATCTCCCGCACCAGCCGGAACAGTTCCAGCGCCTCCCCCAGGGGCTGGGCGCTCACGTCCAGGGTCTGGGCCCAGCGGTCCTGGTCGAAGGCCATGATGGGGTTGCCGGGCTCGGCGATGATGGTCCGCGCGCGCAGGTAGCCGTGCAGTTCGGTCTCCGCCAGGTGGAAGACGATGTCCTGGATGCTCCACTTCCCGGGTCCTGGCTTGAAGTCCAGGCAGTCCTTGGGGCAATTGGCCACGGCGGCCGCCAGCAGGGCGGGGCCATGGGCATATTTAATTAATAGTTCGCTGCGGGCCGCAGGAGTCATGGCGCACCTCGGGCCCGTTATACCGCCTGGGATTCGTTAAATCCAGGATTATCGCTATCGTAGGCGTTCAGGTCCCGCCCATCGTCTCGGCAGTTCGTTGGATTGGAAAAGCGCCTCTGGGCCGACGGATGCTCATGTCGTTGGGGCCCAGAGGCGCTTTTCCAATCCAACGGAGGATTGGCCCCGCCCAACGCCCCACTCGGAGTCAGTCCAAGGCCAGGGAGGCCCGGCGACTTCACGCCCGGAATGCTGGAGCGGGGAGCCCTTCGATCCGCGCCTGGAGCTGAGGACCGAAGGCGCCGTTCACTCCGCAATGGAGGTGGGTTGGAACAATCCCCGTTGTCTTTGAAAAGTGCCTCTGGGCCCCAACCATAAGAGCATCCGTCGGCCCAGAGGCACTTTTCAAAGACAACGGAACTGACGGATGATTGGGGGGACCTGAACGCCTACTCGCTACCTTCCGGCCTTTTTCCAATCCGCCAGGAACCCTTCAATGCCCCGGTCCGTGAGGGGATGGGCCAGCATCTGGTCGAACACCTTGGTGGGGATGGTCGCCACGTCCGCGCCGGCCAGGGCTGCGTCGGTCACGTGCCGGGGGCTGCGGATGGAGGCGGCCAGGACCTTGGTGGGCAGCTCGTAGTTGGCGAAGATCTCCACCAGCTCGTGGATCAGCTCCATGCCCACCAGGTTGATGTCGTCCAGGCGGCCGACGAACGGGGAGACGTAGGTGGCTCCGGCCTTGGCCGCCATGAGTCCCTGGGTGGCGCTGAAGCACAGGGTCACGTTGGTGCGGATGCCTTCGGCCCTGAAGGCGTGGGCGGCCTTGAGCCCCTCGGCGGTGAGGGGCACCTTGACCACCACGTTCTCGTGGATCTTGGCCAGCTTGCGGCCTTCCTGGAGCATGCTCGGGGCGTCCAGGGCGATCACCTCGGCCGAGATGGGCCCGTTCACGATGCCGCAGATCTCCTCGATGATGGCTTCGAAGGGCTTGCCGGTCTCCTTGGCGATGAGGCTGGGGTTGGTGGTGACCCCGTCCAGGATGCCCCATTCGTTGATGCGCCTGATCTCGGCGATGTTGGCGGTATCGATGAAGAATTTCATGGGATCTCCGGGCTGGCGGCAAGGAGGGCGGGCTCCGGCGCGTCCTTTGGGGGGGCGGGCCGGAGCCCCGGGCTGCCTGCCAAGCTTCCCATTATCGCAGGTACCGTGGGGCAGTTGAACTGAGCATGAACCCTTCCGGGCCGGGACTGGAGTACCCGGGTAGGGGTAGACTTGACCCACTGGAGACCGCCCATGGCCAAGACCGAAATTCCCGTGCTGGATCGCGGTTTCGTGAAACTCATCGACCACATGGGAACGGACCTGAGCGTGGTGAACGCGGCCCGGGTTTCCTTCGGCAAGCGCAAGGAAACGTTCGACGAGGGGGACGCCAAGCTGGTGGGCTACCTGGCCCGCAACGAGCATACTTCCCCCTTCCGGCACACCGCCCTGACCTTCCACGTGAAAGCCCCCATCTTCGTCTTCCGCCAGTGGATGAAGCACCGCATCGCCAGCGAGTTCAACGAGATCTCCGGGCGCTACGTGGAGTTTCCCGAGGACGAGTTCTATGTGCCCCAGACCTTCCGCCGCCAGGCCAAGGTGAACAAGCAGGGGTCCGAAGGCGCCGTGGAGGGGGCCGAGGCCGCCCAGGCCCACGAGCAGTACCTGGCCACCTGCCGCAACGCCCTGAAACAGTACAAAGCCCTGCTGGCCCTGGGCGTGTGCCGGGAACAGGCCCGGTGCGTGCTGCCCCTGGCCCTGTACTCCGAAGTGTACTGGACCGTCAGCCTCCAGGCCGCGGCCCACTTCATCCGCCTGCGCACCGACAGCCACGCCCAGTGGGAGATCCAGCAGTACGCCGCCGCCGTGCGCCAGATGGTGGAGGCGATCTTCCCGGTGGGGCTCAAGGCCCTGCTCAGCGAGGGCGGCGCATGACCTTTCCGCCCCTGAATCCGGCCCTGCTGCATCTGGATTCAGACCACCTGTGGCTGATGCATTGCGCCGACGGGCCGGTGCCCCGTTCGGTGGTGCGCCGCCTGCGCGGGTTGCTGCACAAGGAGCTTTGGCCCTGGGAACTGGATTGGCAGGAGGAATTCCTGGGCCTGCCCCAGGCCCTGCGGGAGGAGGCGGCCCGGCTGCTGGGTGCGGACTCCGGGGACATCACCCTCACCCCCAACACGTCCGCCGGTTTGACCACCGTGGCCCAGGGGTTCCCCTGGCGGGCCGGGGACGAAGTGCTGGTGCCCCTGGGCGAGTTCCCAAGCAATGTCTACCCCTGGAAAAGCTTGGCCGTCCGTTCGGTAGAATTCCGCGAGGCACCCCTGTGGGATGGCCAGCGGGCCGGCGCCAACGCCTGGGACAGCACCCCGCCCGGGCCGGGGGACGACCCGGAGGCCCGGCTCCTGGATGCCCTGGGCCCGCGCACGCGCATCCTGGCGGTCTCCTGGGTGCGCTTCCAGGACGGCCTGAAGCTGGACCTGGCCAGGCTGGGTTCCGCCTGCCGCCAGCGCGGCATCCACCTGGTGGTGGACGCCATCCAGGGAGCTGGCACCATGGTGCCCGACCTGTACGGGGTGAGCGCCTTCGCCACCGGTGGCAACAAGGGCCTGCTGGCGCCCCAGGGGCAGGGCTTCCTGTGGACTGACCCGGACTTCCGGCGCCTGCTGGCTCCCATGGGCACCTGGCTGTCGGTGGAGGAGGCCTGCGGGCCCGGGCGCCTCGACACCGACCACCGGCCCTGGGTGGCCGACGGCCGGAAGCTGGAGCCGGGCGCCCCCAGCGTGATGGCCTGTGCGGGGCTGCTGGAGGCGCTCCGGACCCTGCGCCAGGCCGGCGTGGACACCATCGCCCGGCACGTGCGCTTCCTGCAGGCCGCGCTCCTGGACCAGCTGGCCGGATCCCCCGCCTGGGACGGGGAAGTGCGCCGCCTGCGCGGACTGCTGGCCCAGGACCGGCTGGGGCCGACCCTGTGCTTCCACCACGGCGGGCACGCGCCCCAGGACCTGGCGGACCTGCTGGAGCAGGGCGCCCGCAGGGGCGTGTACGCCTCCGTGCGGGAAGGCTACCTGCGCCTGGCCTTCCATGGCTGGCACGAAGAGGGCGACCTGAAGCGGATCGTGGACTGGCTCAAGAGCCGGGAAAGCCATCCAGCGGCTACCATGGGAGATCCTTCGGAGCCTTCATGATCCCTCTGCTGCTGAGTCTGGTCCTCGCCACCGCCCCCGCCTCCGGGGTTCCGGACGGGGGGATCGTCACCGCCAAGGGCCACCGGTTCCTGGCCGAAGTGGCCCGCACCCCGCAGGAACAGGCCCGGGGCTCATGTACCGCCAGGCCCTGGCCCGGGACCGGTGCATGATCTTCCTCTACGATGAGGACGGCCAGCATCCCATCTGGATGAAGAACTGCCTCATCGCCCTGGACGTGGTGTGGATCAAGGAGGACGGCACGGTGGTGGAGGCCAGCGAGAACACCCCGCCCTGCCCGCCCCTGCAGGGGGACGACTGCCCCACCTACGGGGGCACCAGGCCCGCCCGCCACTTCGTGGAGTTCCCCGCCGGGACCCTGCGCCGCACCGGCCTCAAGATCGGCGACCGCCTGGGCTGGAAGCTGACCCTGGATGACACCACGGTGATCGGGGGCGCCACAGGGGGGGCGGCGCACAAAGGAACCAGAAAATCCTAGAGTGCTTCGGTGCCGGGATCGACTTTCCGGGCGGCCTTGAGGGGGGGCTCCACCCCCCGCCAGCCCAGTTTCCAGGCCAGGTTCATGGCCAAGGTCAGGGCCAGGGTACAGGGCGCAGAACGGCAGGAAGAAGCGTTCCCGCAGGATCACCAGCAGGGAGAGCAGGACCAGGATGCCCAGGGTGGTCCAGTGGATGGCGCAAGGGGTGGTGGGACCGCTTCTTGAAGCTGGGGAAGCGCACCTGCGAGACCATCAGCGCCCCACCAGGAACAGTTCCGCCGCGAACAGGTAGGCGAACAGCGCGTCGGAGGGGGAGCTGGGCCAGCACAGGATCACCGCGGCCACGCAGGCGGCCCCCACCGGGATGGGCATGCCCACGAAGAACCGGGAATCCACGTAGCCCACCTGGACGTTGAAGCGGGCCAGGCGCAGGGCGCCGCAGGCCACGAAGAAGAACGACGCCGCCCAGCCCACCGCCCGCAGCTGGGGGTCCGCCAGGCCCAGCTGGAAGAAGCCGTAGCGGTAGGCCAGGATGGCCGGAGCCATGCCGAAGCTCAGCACGTCCGCCAGGGAATCCAGCTGGACGCCGAACTCGGTGGCGGTATTGGTGGCCCGGGCCACCCGGCCGTCCAGGCCGTCGAAGATCCCCGCCAGGATCAGGAGCCCCGCCCCCCAGGTGAAATAGAAGCGCGGATGGTCGCCGGCGGCGTTGATGGACATGACGACGCTGGAGAACCCGCACAGCACCGAGATGAGGGTGATGGTGGAAGGCAGGGCGAACTTGGACCGGGCCACCACCCGGCGCCGGCGTTCCTTGCGTTCCTCGAGGTTAAGGCGCGGTCTCATCGCCTCATTGTCCCATCAAAATTCGGCTGATTCAACTTGAGGGAAGCTTTTGCAGGATTCCGGCACTACTCTTCTAGGGAAACGATCAAGGAGCGTTCATGTCCTGGTGGCTGCAAGTCATTCTGGCTCTGGTCCTGCTGGTCGTGGGCGGGTTCCTGGTGCAGCTGCTGTTCCAGTTGCGGCGCACCGCCGCGGCCGTGCAGGCCCTGGCGGAGAGCGCCAGGACGGATCTGGACCTGATCACGGCGGATGTCCATCACTTGCGCACCCGGGTGGACGGCCTGGCGGATCAGGCCGACCGGATGCCTCGAATTGCCCATCAGCCTCGCCCGCATGGCCGGCACCGCCACCCGCGCCTTCGAAACGTTCCTGAACCCGCGCACCCTGGCCTGGGTGGCGCCCCTATTGACAGGGTTCAAAATCGCCTTGAAATTTCTGCGCCGGCCCAAGAAAGGCGCCGCTTCCGAGGAGGAGAGCCATGAGTGAGGACCGTGGATACCTGGGCACGAACCTGATGTTCTTCCTGATGGGCGCGGCCGTCGGGGCCGTGGTGGTGGCCCTCACCACCCCCAAGAACGGGCCGGACCTGCGGGCTGACCTCGCGGAGCTGTCCAAGCGGCTGAAACAGAAGGCCCAGGAGGCCAGCCGGGCCCTGCGTTCCGGCTGCTGCGAGGAAAAGGCGGAGGAGGAGCCCCCGGAAGCCGCTGGTTGAATTTATCACTACGGCACGGTACCCGCCCGTCCTAGACTGTCCTGCTGGGCAGGGAGACGTTCATGGGCATGGTGGTCATCGGCGGCGGGCACGCCGGCATCGAGGCGGCGAACATCGCCGCCCGCATGGGGGTGCCCACCACCCTCCTGACCATGAACCTGGACCAGATCGGCCAGATGAGCTGCAACCCCAGCATCGGCGGGGTGGGCAAAGGGCACATGGTGCGGGAGCTGGACGCCCTGGGCGGGGCCATGGGCCGGCTGACCGACGCCGCCGGCATCCATTTCCGCATCCTGAACGCCAGCCGGGGCGTCGCGGTGCGCGGGCCCCCGGGCCCAGGCGGACCGGGTGCGCTACCGCATCGCCGCCCGGCGGCACCTGGAGCACACCCCCGGGCTGGACCTGTGCCAGGGGATGGCCAGCGGGCTGCGCTGGCGGCGCGGGCACCCGGTGCCTGGAGGGGGTGGAACTGCTGGACGGCTCGTTCCTGCCCTGCCGGGCGGTGGTGGTCACCTCCGGCACCTTCCTGAACGGCGCGCATCCTCATCGGCGAGCGCAAGCTGGAGGCGGGGCGGGCCGGCGAGCCGCCCTCCACCCACCTGGCCGAGCAGCTGCGGGCCCTGGGCCTGCGCTGGCGCCGGCTGAAGACCGGCACCAGCCCCCGCATCGCCGCCGGGCACCATCGACTTCAGCCGGCTGGAGGCCCAGCCGGGGGATCCCGGTCCCGCGCCCCTTCAGCTTCTTCAGCCCGGGCATCCACCTGCCCCAGGTGCCCTGCCACGTCGTGCACACCACCCCCGAGACCGAGCGGGCGGTGCGGGAGAACCTGCACCGGTCCTCCATGTACGGCGGGCACGTGGAAGGGGTGGGCCCCCGCTACTGCCCGTCCATCGAGGACAAGTTCGTCAAGTTCCCCGACAAGGCCAGCCACCAGATCTTCGTGGAGCCCGATTCCCTGGAGACCGAGGAGATCTACCTGGCCGGGCTCTCCACCTCCATGCCCCCGGAGGTGCAGCAGCGCATGGTGCAGAGCCTGCCGGGCTTCGCGGCAGCCCGAGATCCTGCGTCCGGGCTACGCCATCGAGTACGACAGCTTCGACCCCCTGCAGCTGGGCCGGGACCTGGCCGTCGATCGGGCTGGAAGGGGTCTGGTTCGCCGGGCAGATCAACGGCACCACCGGCTACGAGGAGGCGGCGGGCCAGGGCATCCTGGCGGGGATCAACGCGGTGCGCTGGCTGCGGGGCCAGGAACCGGTGGTGCTGGGCCGGGACCAGGCCTACCTGGGGGTCATGGTGGACGACCTGGTCACCAAGGGCACCGACGAACCCTACCGCATGCTCACCGCCCGGGCCGAGCACCGCCTGAGCCTGGCCTGCGATCTGGCGGACGCGCGCCTGCTGCCGGTGGCCCGGGCCGTGGGCGCCCTGGCCCCCGAGGAGATCCGCCAGGTGGAGGTGCGCCAGGAGCGCCGGGCCCGGGTGCGGGAGCGGCTGCCAGGAGGCCTGGGTCACCTCCAGTTCCCCGTTCGGCCCCCGTCGCCCAGGCCGGCCGGGCTCACCCTCGCCGCCGGCATGAGCCTGGCGGACCTGTTCCGGCGCCAGCAGATCACCGAATCCCTGGCGGATCAGGCCCTGGCCCTCCTGGAAGCCTGGCAGGCCGGCCGGGAAGACGGCTGGGATCCGGCCTGGGAGCGGGACCTGCTGCTGTTCGAACTGCGCTACCAGGGCTTCCAGGCCCGGGAGGCGCGCCTGCTGGAGGGCCAGCGGGCCTGGGACCACGTGCGCATCCCGGTGGACTTCCGGGTGGAGCACCTGCCGGGCCTCAGCAACGAAGTGAAGGAGAAGCTCCAGCTCCACCGCCCCGAGACCCTCGGCCAGGCCTCCCGCATCCCCGGCATCACCCCGGCGGCGGTGACCCTGCTGCACCTGCTCCTGGAACGGGGGCACCTGGCGACTTGACGTCCCGGGAGCGCACCTTCACCTTGCCGCGCTGAAGGGCTACCGCCCCGCCACCAGTTCCTTCAGGTAGGCCAGGAACGGCTCCCCCAGGTCCGCGCGCTTGAGGCCGAACTCCACGTTGGCCTTCAGGTAGTCCAGCTTGTCGCCCGTGTCGTAGCGCCGGGCGGGGATGGGGGCCGCCACCAGCTGTCCGGCACCGGCCAGGAGCGCCAGGGCGTCGGTGAGCTGGTACTCGCCCCCCACCCCGGGCTTGACCTGTTCAAGGCAATCGAACACTTCGGGCTTGAGCACGTAGCGCCCCACCACCGCCCACCGGCTGGGGGTGACGTCCGGGGCGGGCTTCTCCACGATCCGGTGCACCTCCCACCATCCGGAAACCGCCGGGTCCGGAGGGTTGACGATGCCGTACCGGGACACGTGGGCCAGGGGCACCTCCTGCACCCCCACCACCGACTTGCCGGTGGCCTCGAAGGCCGCCACCAGCGCCCCCAGGGCGGGATCCGCCTCGTCGAACACGTCGTCCCCCAGCAGCAGCGCGAACGGCTCGTCGCCCACGGTGCTGCGGGCGCACAGGACCGCGTGCCCCAGGCCCAGGGGCTCCCCCTGGCGCACGTAGGCGAACTGGCCCAGCCGGGTGATGCTCCGGACCTGTTCCAGCTCCTCCAGCTTGCCCCGGCGGCCGAGGGTGTCCTCCAGTTCGTAGGCCACGTCGAAATGGTTCTCGATGGCCTGCTTGCCGCGCCCGGTCACCAGGATGATGTCCTCGATGCCCGCGTGGATGGCTTCCTCCACCACGTGCTGGATCACCGGCTTGTCCACCAGGGGCAGCATTTCCTTGGGCTGGGCCTTGGTGGCCGGGAGAAACCGGGTGCCAAGGCCGGCGACGGGGATGACCGCTTTCACGATGCGACGCATAGGTTGTCCTGGAGTGGAGCCCGGTCTTGCCGGGTGGATTAATTAAACATCAACTGGCGCCGACGCCATGGCCGGCAAGGAGAAGATGATGGTGGTGCCCTTGCCTTCCTGGCTCTCGATGTGGATCTCCCCGCTCGTGGGCCCGGACGATCTCCCGGCAGATGGCCAGCCCCAGGCCGGTGCCCTTGCCTTCGGGCTTGGTGGTGAACATGGGCCGGAACACCTTGCCCAGGATGTCCGGGGGGATGCCCGCGCCGGTGTCGCTCAGGCTCACGAGCCACCGGGGCGCGTCCGGGTCCTGCTGGGCCGACAGGCGCAGCTGCCCCCCCTCGGGCATGGCGTCCACGGCGTTGTTCACCAGGTTGATGAAGAGCTGTTCCATCTGCTTGCGATCCACGTGCAGGACGCACGGTTCGGGCAGCGTCCAGGTCGAAGCTGATGCCGTGGATGGCCAGGGTCGGGCTCCACAGGCGCTGCAGGTCCGCCACCAGGGCGCCCAGGGGCACCGGCTCCTGGTTCGATCCGGGGCCGCCGGGTCAGGTCCATCATCCTGCGCACGATGTCCCCCACCCGCTCGATCTGGGCCTGGATCACCCCCAGGCGCTCCCGGGTCTTGTCGTTGAGTTCGCTCTGGCCCTGCAGCAGCTGCAGGTGGCTGTTCACCAGGTTGAGGGGCGTGCCCACCTCGTGGGCGAAGGCGGCCGTGAGCTGGCCCGGCCACCGCCAGGCGCTCCTGCTGGCCAGCTCCTCCCGCAGCAGGGCGTTGCCCTCCATGAGCTTCTCCAGCTCCTGGTTCTTGCCCTGCAGGGCCGCCAGGGCTTCCTGGATGCGGCTCTGCAGTCCGGCGTTCAGGCCCTGGATCTCGGCGATGAGGGACTCCCGCTCCGCCGCCGCCCGCTCCAGCTCGGCGGCCATGAGGTTGAAGCGGTTGGCGATGATGCCCAGCTCCGTCGCGGCTGTGCACGTCCGTGCGCGCCGAGGGGTCCCCCTTCTCCAGGCGGGACATGGCTTCGGTGATGGAGATGATGGGTCCGTTCACCACCGAGCCCAGGATGACCCACAGCAGGATGAATTCCCCCAGGACCACCATGGGCAGGCGGATGAGGGTGTTGTTGAGGTTGTTCTCCCAGACCGTCTCCCAGCGCTCCAGGTCGCAGTAGGTGCGGATCAGGCCGTACGGGCGGCTGCTTGGGCTTCAGGTTGCGGATGGGCAGGTAGATCTTCCAGGCCCGGGTGCCGGTGGTGAGCTCCACCAGCTCCGCCTGGGGCGAGCTGATCTCCATGTGGCTGCCGATCTCCTTGCCCCATTCCACCTTGTCTTCGTCCTCGCTGGAGGCCACCAGGGCCACCTGGCTGGAACCGGGCAGGCGGCGGAACACGTCGATCTGGAAGATGCTCCGGTCCGGCCCGGCCAGGCTCTCCAGCAGTTCCTTGATCTTCTGCGGGTCCTTGAAGTCGTGGAAATCCTTGTTCCAGCGCTGGAGGATCTCGGTCTCCACCGCCTGGGACGTCTCGATGGACAGGTTCCTGGAGTACTTCTCCAGCTCCCGCCGGCTGTTGCGGGTGATGGAGAAGGCCACCGCCACCGTGAGCACGCTGGTCACCAGGGCGGTCACCAGGAAGAGCTTGGAGTGCAGGGTGTGGAACCAGGCGAAGGGGCGGAAGGTCATGGGGACCCGGGTTCCGGGGCAGGCACCCCCAGGTTGCGCCTCAGGCCGGCCATGAAGGCCGCCTCCGGCAGGGCCAGCGCCAAGGCGCGGAAATGTTCGTAGGCGATCAGCCGCTCCTCCCCCAGGTAATCCAGGAGGTCCGGACGCCTTCGGCCAGGATCGGCCGCTCCCTGGCCGCCAACCCCTGGTGCAGGCCCTTCAGCCACGCCTGCAGGGTGGCCAGGTCATGGTGGTTCCCCAGGGCCATCTGGAGGTTCCGCAAGTGCTTGAGCTCTCCCTCGGGCGGGACCGGGAACCCGGTGCCCAGCACTTCCAGGGCGTAGCGCAGGCGCTTGACCTGGATGCGCAGGGCATGGAGCGCCCCGGCGTCGTCCCGGTCCAGGAGAGATTCCCCCGGGAAGGCCCCCTCCAGCCAGGGGGCCAGGCTGTCCCAGATGGCCGGGCCCAGGTCCTCCTCGTGCCGGAACGGGTCCGGCAGGCTGGGCACCTGCAGCAGGTGCGGCAGGCGCTTGAGGTTGATCCGTTCCAGGGCCCGGGCCATGGAACGGCGGGCCTTGCCCAGGCGCCTCGCCAGAACCTCCAGGAGGTGTTCCCGGGCCGGGGCCGCCGCCAGGTCCGGCGCCCGCCGGGCCAGGTTCTCCAGGATCGCCGCGTGCACATCCATTTCCCGGGTCCGCCCCAGGGCCCGGGTCAGGCGCTTCAGGTTGCGGGTCTGGCGCTTGTGGCCCGGATAGAGCCCCGGCTGCACCAGGCTCAGGACCGTCCGCACCCGCCGGGAGGCCACCCGCACGTCGTGCAGGGCATCGGGGAGGTCCTGCCAGCCGGGCCTGGCCAGCTCGTTCATCAGCGTCTCCACCCGGGTCTCCAGGGCCCGGTGGAGCAACACGGAAAGTTCAAGGCAGAACATGGAAACATTCTAGCCATACTGTGGCGCCCGACTTGGCCCCATGGAGGCCGCCACGGCAGGACTGGACGAGAGGCGGAAAACAGCCGGATCTGGCGAGACGACGAAAATTTAGCGTAAGATGCAAGATCGAGGCAATCATGGACTGCATTCACATCAAGGGAGCCAGGGAGCACAACCTCAAGAACCTTGACCTGGTCCTCCCCCGCAACCGCCTGGTGGTGATCACCGGCCTCTCCGGCAGCGGCAAGTCCAGCCTGGCCTTCGACACCCTCTACGCCGAGGGGCAGCGCCGCTACGTGGAGAGCCTCAGCGCCTACGCCCGGCAGTTCCTGGACCAGATGGAGAAGCCCGACGTGGACAGCATCGAGGGCCTGTCTCCGGCCATCTCCATCGAGCAGAAGACCACCAGCCGGAACCCCCGCTCCACCGTGGCCACGGTCACGGAGATCTACGACTACCTGCGCCTGCTCTACGCCCGCGTCGGCAAGCCGGTGTGCATGGCCTGCGGGCGCCCCATCGCCAGCCAGACCATCCAGGAGATGGCCGACCAGATCCTGGCCCAGCAGGAGGGCACCCGCGTCCAGCTCCTGGCGCCGGTGGTCCGGGCCCGCAAGGGCGAGTACCGCAAGCTCCTGGCGGATCTGATGAAGCGGGGCTACATCCGGGCCCGGGTCAACGGCCAGATGCTGGACCTCACCGAGGGGCTGCCGGACCTGGACAAGCAGAAGAAGCACACCGTCGAGGTGGTCATCGACCGGCTCAAGGTCAGCCCCGCCATCAGTACGCGCCTGGCGGACAGCCTGGAGATCGCCTGCAACCTGGCCGAAGGTTCGGCCCTGGTGGACCTGGACGGTCAGGAGCGCCTGTTCTCCTCCAAGCTGGCCTGCAACAACCCCGATTGCCAGCGCTTCGGCCTTGGGCTTCCGGACCTGGAGCCCCGCTCGTTCTCCTTCAACTCCCCCTTCGGGGCCTGCCCGGCCTGCGACGGCCTGGGCTTCAAGCGCCAGTTCGCCGAGGAGCTCATCGTGCCCAATCCGGACCTGAGCATCGACCAGGGCTGCATCCAGGCCAGCGGCTGGCGCAGCGCCGGGGAGGACGGCTGGCGGGGGCAGTTCCTGGAGCAGCTGGGCAAGGCCCTGTCGTTCCGCCTGGACACCCCCTGGAAGAAGCTTCCGGCCGAGGTGCGCCAGGTGCTCCTCCACGGCCTGGACCGCAGGATGAAGTTCGTCTACCAGAACCGGGGCAACCGCTACGAGTTCATGCACAACTTCGAAGGGGTGGTGGGCAACCTGGAGCGGCGCTACCGGGAGACCAGCAGCGAGGAGATCCGCGCGGAGATGGAGGAATCCATGCGCATCACCCCCTGCGAGGCCTGCGGGGGCGCGCGGCTGCGCCCGGAGGTGCTCTCGGTGTTCGTGGGCGGGCTGCACATCGCCGCCCTGTCGGCCCTGAGCGTGCGGGAGGCCCGGTCCTGGTTCCAGGGCCTGCGCCTGGAAGGGAAGGAGGCCATCATCGCCGAGAAGGTCCTGAAGGAGATCAAGGAGCGCCTCGGGTTCCTGGACGACGTGGGCCTGGGCTACCTGACCCTGGACCGCTCCGCCGCCACCCTCAGCGGCGGCGAGGGCCAGCGCATCCGCCTGGCCACCCAGATCGGCTCCAAGCTCCAGGGCGTCATGTACGTCCTGGACGAGCCCAGCATCGGCCTGCACCAGCGGGACAACCAGAAACTGCTGCACACCCTCAAGGAGATGCGCGACCTGGGCAACACCGTGCTGGTGGTGGAGCACGACCTGGAGACCATCCTGGCCGCCGACCACGTGGTGGACCTGGGCCCCGGCGCCGGCGAGCACGGGGGCTACCTGGTGGCCCAGGGGACCCCCGAGGAGATCAGCCGCAGCGAAGCCTCCATCACGGGTGCGTTCCTGCGCGGCGCCGACCACATCCCCCTGCCCAAGGCCCGGCGCAAGGCCACCCGGGGCCACCTCCAGGTGCTGGGGGCCGAGGAGAACAACCTGCGCAGGATCGACGTGGCCTTTCCCATCGGCCTGTTCACCTGCGTCACCGGGGTCTCCGGTTCGGGCAAGAGCACCCTGGTGAACGAGATCCTCTACAAGGCCCTGGCCAACCGGCTGCACCTGGGCGCCCACGTGGTGGGCAAGCACCGGGCCATCAAGGGCCTGGACGAGGTGGACAAGGTCATCGACATCGACCAGGCGCCCATCGGCCGCACCCCCCGCAGCAATCCCGCCACCTACACCGGCCTGTTCACGCCCCTGCGGGACCTGTTCTCCCAGCTCCCCGAAAGCAAGGCCCGGGGCTACACCCCGGGACGGTTCAGCTTCAACGTCAAGGGCGGGCGCTGCGAGAAGTGCGAAGGGGACGGCGTGCTCAAGATCGAGATGCACTTCCTGCCGGACATCTACGTCACCTGCGAGCAATGCAAGGGCAAGCGCTACAACCGGGAGACCCTGGAGGTGCACTACAAGGGCAGGAGCATCTCCGACGTGCTGGCCATGACCGTGGAGGAGGCCCTGGAGCTGTTCGGCCCCATCCCGGTCCTGGCCAACAAGCTGCAGACCATGGTGGATGTGGGCATGGGCTACATCCACCTGGGCCAGAGCGCCACCACCCTCTCCGGGGGCGAGGCCCAGCGGGTGAAGCTGGCCAAGGAGCTGTCCAAGCGCCCCACCGGGCGCACGGTGTACATCCTGGACGAGCCCACCACCGGCCTGCACCTCAAGGACATCCAGAAGCTCCTGGAGGTGATCCACCGGCTCATGGAGGCGGGCAACACGGTGATCGTCATCGAGCACAACCTGGACGTGATCAAGACCGCCGACTGGATCATCGACCTGGGGCCCGAAGGGGGAGCCCAGGGGGGCGAGGTGATCGCCGAGGGCACCCCCGAAGCGGTGGCCCGCAACAAGGCCAGCGTCACCGGCCAGTTCCTGAAGCCGTACCTGAAGCGCTGACGCCCGGCCGGACCGGGAAGGTTCGCGCCGAGGAGGGCAGCGCCCGGGGTCAATCCTTCCCGGGCAGCTTGATGCTGCGAGGTTTGGGCAGCCGGGCCCGCAACAGGGCGGCGGCGTCCTGGATGGGCCGGGGCACGCCCTGGGCCGGAGCCGTGGCGGCCCGGTTGGCGGCGGCAATGGCCTCGAAAACCTCCCGGCGGTGCACTTCCACTTCCTTGGGAGCGATGATGCCCAGGCGGACCCCGTCCTTGGTGATGCCGGTCACCACCACCTCGATGTTCCCATTGATGATGATCGATTGATCCAATTTGCGGGTGATGACCAGCATGACGCCCTACTTTCCGGGGAAGACGGGGTAGGCCAGCGGGTAATGGTCGATGTTGAGCGCGATCTGCCGCGCCTGCAAGGTCTTGACGTTCACCACCACGGGTCCGGCCAGGTTGGCGGTCATGCGCGTCGGATCCTCGGGAATGGCCACCAGGGCCAGGACCAGGGCTTCGGCCGGTTCGTGGATGGCCAGGGCCTGGGCGTCCGCATCGCCCAGGGGCACCACGTAGTCCGGCTTGAAGGCCTGCACGTCGATGCAAATGAAAGAGATGTCCTGCCGGTCCACGGACTGGAGGAATTTCAGCGGGTAGCTGTCCTTGGGTTCGTACAGGCGGTAGGCCTTGAAGGCCGGATAGCCGATGAGCCCGTTGGGGAAGCTGATGTTGACGTCATCCTGCGCCATGGATACTCCCGGACGAACGGGGAAACTAGTTCTCCCCCAGCACTTCCCACAATGCCTCCAGCCGGGCCCGGCGGAAGCGCGGATTGGGCATGGACCGTTCCAGGGCTTCCTTGGATTTGGGCGGATGCTCCAGGCGGGCGATGATCCACCGGTTGCCCAGTTCCATCACCGCCGCCACGTCGCCCTGGTTGCCCCAGCGGTGGCGCAGCTCCGTGAGGCGCCGGGCCTTCTCCAGCGCCGCCTCGCCCAGGCCCAGGTGGCGAACCTTCTCCAGGACCGGCTGGCTGTCCGGCGCCCGGTAGTGGCGCACCCGGTGCAGCACGCGGCCCATCTCCTCGGGCAGTCGGCGCAGCCCCGGGCCCACCTCCGGGTCCTGGCGCCTGGCCTCGGCCTCCAGGGCCAGGCTGCGCAGCAGGGGCAGGAGCAGAGTGGCGTCCCGGGCCGCGTAGGCCATCTGGCTCTCCCGCAGGGGCCGCAGCATCCAGTTCGAGTCCTGCTCCTCCTTGGGGATCTCCAACCCGAGCTTGAGCCGGGCCATGGTCTTGAGCCCCGGCTGGGGGTAGCCCAGGGCCCGGGCCAGCAGCATGGTGTCCAGCACCGAGCAGGGCACCACGTCGTACAGGCGCTTGAACACGATGCCGTCGCCGGAGAAGTCGTGGACGATCCACGGCACCTCGGCCATGGCCAGCAAGGCGGGGCGCATGAGGCGGGGCAGGGCCAGGGGGTCCACCAGCCAGGCCCGGTCGTGGGTGGCCACCTGCAGCAGCGCCATGACGCAATGGTGGAACCCGGTGAGGCTGCATTCGATGTCCACCGCCAGGATGTGCGCCGCGAACCAGTGGGGCAGGGCGTCCGCCAGCGCCCCAGGGGTGTCGACGAAGGTGGTTGGAAGATCGAGACGATCCGGTGCCATCCCTTGAGTTTGCCCTAATTTCCGCCCCGGTTGGAGCAAAAGCCCCGGGCTGGGCTACAATGGCCGCTCACCAGCCACCCGGCGCTCCGATGGCGGATTGCGGAATGCAACCGTAGGGCGTCCCCGGTGGGGAGCGCGCGACCAGGACCCCCGGGCAGCACGGGTCGTCTGGAGATGACATGATGAAAACCGTCAACGCCAAGGCGGGACTCCTGTCCACGCCCATCGAGCACCTGGACCTCAAAGCCTTCGATCCCCGTCCCCTGGTGGACGCCATCGTCGCCACCGGCGCCAACATCGTCGACCAGGACTTCTTCGAGGCCCTGGGCTTCCGCCACTACCTGGGCAGCCCGGCCCTGGACGACGACCGGCTGCGGGAGATGGCCATCGACCGCATCTACGACACCCTCATCGACGAGGACCAGCTGCGGGCGTGCGATCAGACCATCGGACGCATCGCCGATGCCCTGGAGCCGCGTCCGTACTCCAGCCGGGAATTCATCCAGGTCATGGGCCGCCACCTCCAGGACCGCGGCCTGGGGGCGGACAGCATCGTCCGGACGGCCTTCGAGAAGGAGGTGCCCATCTTCTGCCCGGCCTTCAGCGACTGCTCCGCCGGCTTCGGCCTGGTGCTGCACCAGGCGGCCCGCCCCGGGCGGTGCGTGACCCTGGACAGCGCCCGGGACTTCCTGGAACTCACCCGGGTGAAGCTGGCCTTCCAGGAGACCGGCCTGCTCATGGTGGGCGGCGGAGTGCCCAAGAACTTCGCCCAGGACACGGTGGTGGCGGCGGAGCTGCTGGGCGGCCAGGCACCCATGCACAAGTACGCCGTGCAGCTCACCGTCGCCGACGAACGGGACGGGGCGCTGTCCGGCTCCACCCTCAAGGAGGCCAGTTCCTGGGGCAAGGTGTCCACCACCCACGAGCAGATGGTGTTCGGCGAAGCCACGATCACCTTCCCCCTCCTGGCCGGCTACGCCTACCACCAGGGCCACTGGGCCGGCCGCCCCGAGCGGCGCATGGCCCGGGTCTGCGCCCGGCCCTGAAGCGTCGCCCGCGCTCCGGCCCTCGCCAGGTCTGGTTCCAAGCTGCGAGAATGGCCTGGCAACGTCTCGTGCGGGCACCCCGGCCAACGGGAAGGAGGGCGTAGCGTGGGCGATCGGAGCGAACTTCTGGGTCATTACGGCGCGGGCAGCTTTCTCGGGCGGCTCAAGGCAGCGCTGGCCGCGGCAGGGCTTGGGGACAACCCCCTCGAACCTTCATCCCTGGCGCCCCTGGATCAGTTCCACGCGCGCGGTCTCGCTGCGACCGTGGAACTGGCCGAGGCCATCGGGATCCAGCCCGGCGAATCGATCATCGACATCGGCTCGGGCCTGGGCGGGCCGTCGCGGTACCTCGCGGCGAACTACGACTGCCGTGTGATCGGCGTGGACTTGAGCCCCTGGTTCGTCGAGGCCGCATCCTTCCTGGCGGAACGTTGCGGGCTGGACGACCGGGTCGGGTACCGATGCGGCGATGCCCTGGCCCTGCCCTTCGAGGACGCACGTTTCGATATCGCGTGGACCCAGCACGTCGCGATGAACATTGCCGATCGAGACGGATTCTATGCCGAGGCCTTCCGTGTCCTTCGCCCGGGCGGGCGCTTTGCGATCTACGACGTCGTCGCCCGGGAAGGGCAGGACGTCCTGTTCCCGGTCCCCTGGTCCCGCACCCCCGGCACCAGCTTCCTCCTGACGGCCGCCGAAATGCGGACCATGCTGGCCAGGCTGGGATTCCAGAGCCATGCGTGGACGGACAGCAGTGACGCCGCCCTCCGATGGTTCGCCGAGCAGCGGATCCATCGTGCCTCCAGTACCCCCCCGGCCCTGGGCCTCCACCTCGCCATGGGACCGGAGTTCCCGGTGATGGTGGCGAACTTCGAACGGAACCTCAGCGAGGGTCGGATCGGGCTGGTGCAGGCCATCCTGGCACGGCCTGGACGCGGGCCCGGATGATGCCCGGGCCGGCTCCTGACTAGAGGCCCCTCAGCAGGTCCAGCACCTGCCGGTCGTGGCGGGCGGTGTCCACGTTCGCCACCCGGTGGCGCACGATGCCCTGCTTGTCGATGAGGAACGTGACCCGGGAGGCCCAGGGAAGGATGGGCATCTTCACGCCGTAGGCACGGATCAGCTTGCCGTCCGGATCCGCCAGGAGGGGGAAGGGCAGGTGGTACTTGCCGGCGAAGGCCGCGTGGCTCTTGGCGTCGTCGGCGCTCACCCCCAGCACCACCGCCCCGGCCTTCCGGATGGCCTGGTAGCCGTCCCTCAGGGAGCAGGCCTCCCTGGTGCACCCCGGAGTGTCGTCCTTGGGGTAGAAGTACAGGACCACGTTCGACTTGCCAAGATAGTCCGCCAGCCGCACCAGGGTGCCGTCCTGGTCCCTGGCCTGGAAAAGGGGGGCCGGCATCCCCGGCTGCACCCCGGCTCCATGGGCCAGCAGGCCCACGGCCGCGCCCAGGCCGGCCAGCCAACCCCGCGTCCCGCGGCCGCGTTCCCTGCCCATGCCCCACCTCCCGGCGGTTCCGGCGCCGCCGGCACCACTATAGCGCTTGGCCAGGAAAAGGCGTCAGGCGGGCATCTGGAACCGGATCGCCCCCAGCAGGGCCACCGGGCAGGTGACGGCCCGCAGGATGCCGCCCCCCAGGTGCACCGGCCGCCAGCCCCGCTGGACCAGGGCTTGGTACTCCCCGTCCGTGAGACCCCCTTCCGGCCCGCTGGTGAAGGCCACCGGGCCCCGCTCCAGCACCGGGTTGGCCTGGCCCGAAGGCAGTTCGTGCGCCACCCAGCGCTGGGGCACCGCTACCGGCAGCAACGTCTCGAAGGGCGCCGGCGGCGCCAGTTCGGGGAACCGGGTGCGGTGGCTCTGCTCGCAGGCCCCCTGCACGATGCGCAGCCAGCGCTCGAACCGGGCCGCGGCCTTGGCCGGATCGTGCTCGCTGCGGTGGAACACCACCGGCCGGATGGCGGTGGCGCCCAGTTCCACCAGGGGCGGCAGCAGTTCGTCCAGGAGCGCCAGCTGGGCCAGGACCGGCACGAAGGCGGTGATGGGGAAGGGCGGTTCCCGCTCTTCCAGGAGCGGCGCCACCAGGCGCGCCAGCGCGCGCTCCTTGCCCAGTTCCGCAAGGTCGGCCCGCCACCCGTGACCGTCCAGCACCAGCTCCAGGGCCGCGCCCGGAGGCAGCCGCAGCACCCGCAGATGCCGGGCCTGGGCCGGATCCAGCTGCACCTCCAGCCCGGCGCGGGCCGGGCCGGGCTGGGGAACGAAGAAACGCGGGAGGCTCATGGCGGGTTCCGGTGCGGGCAGGTCCGGTCCACCATACCGCAAGCACCTCCGGGCAGATAGAATGGCCGTCCGGAGGTCCTTTGCTCGACGCCCTGCTAAGCTCCGCGCCCTGGTGGGCATGGCTGGGATTCCACCTGCTGGTGCTGGCCATGCTCGCCCTGGACCTGGGGGTCTGGAACCGGGTCCCCCACGCGCCGGGATTCCGGGAGGCGGCCTGGTGGAGCGCCGTGTGGATCCTGCTGGCGCTGGCGTTCAATGCCGTGGTCTGGCGGGCCATGGGCACGGCCAGGGCGGCGGAGTTCCTCACCGGCTACCTGCTGGAGAAATCCCTGAGCGTGGACAACCTGTTCGTCTTCGTCCTGCTGTTCTCCGCCTTCCGGGTGCCGGCCGACAACCAGCACCGGATCCTGTTCTGGGGCGTGGTGGGGGCGATGCTCCTGCGGGCGCTCATGATCGGCGCCGGCATCGCCCTGCTGAACCGGTTCGAATGGATGGTCATGCTGTTCGGCGCCTTCCTGGGCTACACCGGGGTCAAGATGCTGGTCCTGCGGGACCGGGAGCCCGCCGACCCGCGCCAGGGCGCCGTGGCGCGGATGTTCCGCCGCCTGGTGCCGTTCGACCCCGACGGCGGCTTCACGCGCCTGTGGGCCTCCCGCCGGGCCACGCCCATGCTCATGGTCCTGGTGCTGGTGGAAGCCGCCGACGTGCTGTTCGCGGTGGATTCCATCCCCGCGGTGCTGGCCGTCACCCGGGACCCCTTCGTGGTCTACACCTCCAACGTCTTCGCCATCCTGGGCCTGCGCAGCCTGTATTTCCTCCTGGCCAGGATGGTGGACCGGTTCCACCTGCTCAAGGTCGGGCTGGCGGCCATCCTGGTCCTGGTGGGCGCCAAGATGTGCCTGGCGAAACTCGTGGAAATTCCCATCCTGGTGTCACTGCTGGTGATCGCCCTGATCCTGGCGGTCTGCGTCGCCGGCAGCATGATCCGGCCCCAGGCGCAAAAAGGAGAACACTGATGGAGGTCTGGCGCCACAGCCTGGAATCCGCACCCCACAAGGGGCCCTGCGTCCTCACCCTGGGCAACTTCGACGGCGTCCATGCGGGGCACCGGACCTTGCTGGAGCACGCGGCCCAGCGCGCCAGGGACCTCAAGGTGCCCGCCGTGGTGGTCACCTTCGATCCCCACCCCGCCGTGATCGTGGCCCCGGAACGCCGGCCCAAACTGCTCATGACCCTGCCCCAGCGCCTGGACGCCTTCGCCTCCGAAGGCATGGACCTGGCCTGGATCATTCCGTTCAGCCGCGCCTTCTCGGAACTCAACCCGCTGGCGTTCCTGCACGGGCTGAGGCAGGTCTTCAAGCCCCTGGAACTGCACGTGGGGCAAGCGTTCCGCTTCGGCAAGGACCGGGCCGGCGACCTGGCCACGCTGGAAGCCTGGGGCGAGGCCTCCGGCTGCCGGGTCCAGAGCCACGCCCTGCGCGCCCCGGACGGCGGCCACCTGTCCTCCACCCGCATCCGCCGCGCCCTGGACGGCGGCCACGTGGAGGAGGCCGCCGCCCTGCTGGGGCATCCCTACACCCTCTCCGGCATCGTCGTGGAAGGGGACCGCCGGGGCCGCCACCTGGGCTTTCCCACCGCCAACCTGGCCTGGGAGCAGGAGCAGCTCCCGGCCAACGGCGTCTACGTCACGGAGGTGCACGGGGCGCACCTGCCCCAGGCCATGCGCGGACTCACCAACGTGGGCACCAAGCCCACCTTCCACGGCCCGGCCCTGACGGTGGAGACCCACCTTCCCGGCTTCGACGGCGACCTGTACGGGTGCCACCTGGAAGTACGGTTCCTGCACCGCCTGCGGGGCGAGCAGGCCTTTCCCGGTTTGGAGGCCCTGCAGGCACAGATCGCCGAGGATGTGGCCCAAGGCCTGGCCTGGACGCCCGGCCAGGCGTCCGAACGCCCAAAAGAAAATCAATAATATTAACGTTTACAATGAGACGACCGCGCGCACCCAATGCCGGTGCTTCTTTTCTGGATTTTTTTCTTCGCGTTGTTGTGAAAACGTAGTAACCTTGAAGT
>CAVRKY010000004.1:392500-402500 GCA_963722335.1 uncultured Holophagaceae bacterium
ACCGGCACGGAGTTACCAAGTGGACGGTTAGTGGAACGGTCTGGAAAGGCCGGCCATAGCGGGTGATAGCCCCGTACGCGAAAGCCGCTCCGCCTCCGGTTGGAGTTCCCAAGTACAGCGGGACACGAGGAATCCTGCTGGAATTTGCCGCGACCATGCGGTAAGGCTAAATAGGTCCATCAGACCGATAGTGCACCAGTACCGTGAGGGAAAGGCGAAAAGAACCCCGATGAGGGGAGTGAAATAGAACCTGAAACCGTCAATCTACAAGCAGTGGGACCCCTATGGAGCAATCCAGGGGAACCGCGTGCCTTTTGCATAATGAGCCGGCTAGTTATTTTCAGTGGCGAGGCGAAGCCGAAGAGGCGAAGCCGCAGGGAAACCGAGTCTGAACAGGGCGTTCAGTCGCTGGGAATAGACGCGAAACGGGATGATCTAGCCTTGACCAGGATGAAGTTCGGGTGACACCGAATGGAGGTCCGAACCAGTGTGGGTTGAAAACCGCTTGGATGAGTTGAGGCTAGGGGTGAAAGGCCAATCAAATTCCGTGATAGCTCGTTCTCCCCGAAATAGCTTTAGGGCTAGCGTCGGATGTTTCGTCGTGCAGGTAGAGACCTGAATGGACTAGGGGGCTTACCAGCTTACTGAATCCAACCAATCTTCGAATGGCACGCCGTGAAGTCCGGCAGTCAGACTGCGGGTGATAAGATCCGTAGTCGAGAGGGAAAGAACCCAGATCGCCAGCTAAGGTCCCAAAGTTCATGCTAAGTGGAAAAGGATGTGGATGTGCTTAGACAGCCAGGAGGTTAGCTTAGAAGCAGCTATCCTTTAAAGAAAGCGTAATAGCTCACTGGTCAAGCGGGTCTGTGCCGACAATTCAACGGGGCTAAGCATGGCACCGAAGCTGCGAACGTAAGTGGTAGGGGAGCATTCCCTACGCCTGCGAAGGTCGACCGCAAGGACGGCTGGAGGCATGGGAAGGGACTCTGTCGGCATAAGTAGCGAAAAGACGGGTGAGAACCCCGTCCGCCGTAAGACTAAGGGTTCCAACGCAAGGTCAATCCGCGTTGGGTTAGTCGGTTCCTAAGCCGAGGCCGAAAGGCGTAGGCGATGGCAAGCTGGTTAATATTCCAGCACCATGTGCGGATCGTTCGTACGATGCAGGGACGCAGGAAGGCAGGGCCGCAGGGCTATGGAATGTCCTGTGCAAGGGAGCAAGGGTGTCCGCCAGGGAAGTCCGGCGGGCGTGGCCCGAGCTTCAAGACGCAAAGGCCTGATCCTACACTGCCGAGAAAAGCTGCTAAGGAGATCCGCGTGTGACCGTACCGCAAACCGACACAGGTAGTCGAGGAGAGAATCCTCAGGCGTTTGAGAGAACTCTGCTGAAGGAACTCGGCAAATTAACCCCGTAACTTCGGGAGAAGGGGTACCCCGGTAGGGTTCATAGCCCGATGGGGTGGCACATAAATGTTCCAGGCGACTGTTTAACAAAAACACAGGTCTCTGCAAACTCCAAAGAGGAGGTATAGGGGCTGACGCCTGCCCGGTGCCGGAAGGTCAAGAGGAGCGGTCAGCGCAAGCGAAGCTGCGAATTTAAGCCCCGGTGAACGGCGGCCGTAACTATAACGGTCCTAAGGTAGCGAAATTCCTTGTCGGGTAAGTTCCGACCTGCACGAATGGCGTAACGATCTGGAAACTGTCTCCAGCAGAGACTCAGCGAACTTGTAGCACCGGTGAAGATGCCGGTTACCCGCACTTAGACGGAAAGACCCCGTGCACCTTTACTACAGCCCGACATGGAGGTTGGCATGATGCTGTGCAGGATAGGAAGGAGACTGTGAAGCTGGCTCGTCAGGGTCGGTGGAGTCGTCGTTGAGATACTTCCCTGCGTCATGCTGATCTCTAACTCACGCCCGTGATCCGGGTGGAAGACAGTGTCAGGCGGGTAGTTTGACTGGGGCGGTCGCCTCCTAAAGAGTAACGGAGGCGTGCAAAGGTTCCCTCAGGCTGTTTGGAAATCAGCCGCAGAGCGCAATGGTATAAGGGAGCTTAACTGCGAGACACACACGTCGAGCAGATGCGAAAGCAGGTCATAGTGATCCGGTGGTTCCGCATGGAAGGGCCATCGCTCAACGGATAAAAGGTACGCCGGGGATAACAGGCTGATCTTGCCCAAGAGTTCATATCGACGGCAAGGTTTGGCACCTCGATGTCGACTCATCGCATCCTGGGGCTGAAGCAGGTCCCAAGGGTTCGGCTGTTCGCCGATCAATAGCGGTACGTGAGTTGGGTTCAGAACGTCGCGAGACAGTTCGGTCCCTATCTAGTGTGGGCGCAGGAGATTTGAGAGGACCTGTCCTTAGTACGAGAGGACCGGGATGGACTGACCTCTGGTGTTCCAGTTGTGTTTCCAAATGCAATGCTGGGTAGCTATGTCGGGCCGTGAGAAGCGCTGAAAGCATCTAAGCGCGAAACACCCCTCGAGATGAGATCTCCCCATGAGACCCGTGGTAGACGACCACGTCGATAGGTCGCATGTGTAAGCGCGGTGACGCGTTGAGCTGAGCGATACTAATGGGTCCATCGACTTGACTTTTCATCAATCAATGACATTCCCGAGAGCGTTGTTGCGCTCGCCTCACCCTTCAAAACCCCCCTTCGTCGTGGCCATACCCTGGAGGTCACACCCGTTCCCATCCCGAACACGGCCGTTAAGCTCCAGAGGGCCGATGATACTGCCTGGCACACAGGTGGAAAAGTAGGTCGCCGCGACGTTACATCCAAAGCCCCCGCCCCACGCGGGGGCTTTTTCGTGCCCGCTTTATCGAGTCTCCACGAGGCCGGCGAGCCGCGCCAGGCCTTCGCCCAGGGTCTTGCGGTCCGGCGCCGAACCGATGGAAATGCGGACCCCATCCATGGCGCCCGGACGTCCCACCGCCAGGACGCTGGAGGGCACCACCACCACCCCGGCGGCCAGGGCCCGCTTGGCGAAGGCCCCGGAACCGCCGGGGGGGGCGGTGAGCCACACGTGGGGGCAGCAGGGCTCCCCGCGCCAGTGGTAGGCCTGGAGGTGCTCCTGGCACAGGCGGTGGCGGGCGGCCAGTTCCCGCCGCTGGGACTGCAGGCGCCGCCAGGCGGTGCCGTCGTTCAGCCAGCGGGTGGCCAGGGCCATGGTCAAGGCCGACACATACCAGGTGGTGTGGTGCTCGTCGTCCCGCACCCGGTCCAGCAGGGCAGGGGGCAGGAACAGGTAGCCGATGCGCAGGGCCGGGGCGACGGTCTTGGACAACCCGGTAAGGTAGCACACCCGCTCCGGTGCCAGGGACACCAGGGGCGGGCAGGCATCCTCCTTGAGCAGGCCGTAGACATCTTCCTCCACCAGGGTGAGGTCCCATTTCCGGGCGATGGCCACCAGCCGCTGACGGCGCTCCAGGCCCATGGTAGCGGTGGTGGGGTTGTGCAGGGTGGGCGAGACCACCGCCAGGCGCAGGCCGCTCCGGCCGGCCGCTTCCAGGCCCTCGGGCAGCAGGCCCTCCCCGTCCATGGGCAGGGGGTGGAGGCGGCGCCGCCAGAGCCGGGCGGCCGCTTTCAGGCCCGGATACACCAGCGCCTCGCACCCCACCTCCTCCTGGTCCGCGAACAGGCCCAGGGCCGTGTCCATGGCGTGCTGGGCCCCGGCGCACACCACGATGCTCTCCATGGGGGCCTCCACCCCGCGCCGCTTGAGCCACCCGGCCGCGGCGCGCCGGTGCACCAGGACCTCGTCCGGGCTGGGGTAGTGCAGGTACCGGGCTGCCTGGGTGGGATCCATGCGCCCCAGGGCCGCGGCCAGGTCCTTGTCGCGCACCGCCAACGGGGGCATGTTCAGGGACAGGTCGATGACCCCGCCTTCGGGCCGGTGCTGCAGGGCGAACAGGGCGGCCTCCGAGGCGGCCCCAAGCACGAAGGTGCCCCGCCCCACCTCCCCCCCCACCAGGCGCCGGCGCGCGGCCTCCCGGTAGGCCCGGGTGATGGTGCTCACGTTAAGTCCCATCAAGTCAGCCAGAAGCCGGTGGGTGGGAAGGGTGTCCCCCGGGCGCAGCTGCCCCTGGCGGACGGCCTCGCCGATGGCCTCGGCGATGGCCAGGTACGTGGGCTGGAGGGAGTTGGAGAGGTCGGGAACCCAGATTGTCATGCACACAATCCTCATGAATCTACGCACAAAATAACACATCGCCTGTTGCATTCCTTGCCAAACCATCCAGCCCCAGGAGGCCCCAGTGGCACCTATCCTGCACAACGGCGTGTCCATCGCCCAGAACGAAGAAGGCTTCCTCGTCGACCCGGCCCTGTGGAACGACGAAGTGGCCCTGGCGCTGGCCAGGCAGGAAGAAGACCTGGACCAGCTCACGGACGAACACTGGTCGGTGATCCGCTTCATCCGCGGCCACTACCTGGAGCACCAGAACGCCCCCATGGTGCGCGCCATGTGCAAGGGCACGGGCGTGCCCCTGAAGCGCATCTACGAACTGTTCCCCAGCGGCCCGGCCAAGGGCGCCTGCAAGCTGGCGGGCCTGCCCAAGCCCGACGGCTGCGTCTAGTCCCATGCGCGGCACGCACCTGGCTGTGCTGCTCGCCCTGGCCTGGGCCGTCGTCGCCATGGCCTTCCTGCACCGGAGGGCCAAGGCCTACGGCGAGCGCCGGCTGTATTCCCGCCCCGCCGGAGACCCGGCCGCGGGCGTACGCTACGCCTTCACCGGCGGCCTGGCTCCCTGGGCCAAGGAAAGCGTGCGCATGCACCTGCTTTCCTACGGGGCCGGCATGGCCTTCCACGCGGGCGTGGGCACCGCCCTGGCGCTGGTGCTGATGGCGCTCGCCGGCCTGGATCCGCCCGCGTTCCTGCTGCTCCCGGCGCGGCTGCTCACCCTCGCCGGCGCCGTCGGCGGCTTCAGCCTGTTCATGAAGCGGTTGTTCAAGCCTGACCTGCGGGGACTGTCCTGTCCGGACGACTACCTGTCCAACTTCCTCAGTTCCCTGTTCATCCTGCTGGCCCTGGACTGGACCTTCCGCCCCGGTGTGGCAGGCCTCTGGCTGGCCGAGGCCGCGGTGCTGCTGGTGTACGCCCCCCTGGGCAAGATCCGGCACTGCCTGTTCTTCTTCACCACCCGGTACCAGCTGGGTGCCTTCTTCGGACGGCGGGGCACGTTCCCCCCGGGGGGAACCTCCATGCCTGAACTGGACGAACTGGAATCCCGTCTGGAAGCCCTTCAGGAAGAGGATTTCCAGCGCGGGCTGCAGGTGTTCCGCAGCAAGCTGAGGGCCCCGGAGGCGTCCTACCTGAACAGCTGCGTCCATTGCGGCCTGTGCGCCGACTCCTGCCACTACCACCGCACCGACCCGTGCCTGGAGAACATCCCGGCCCGCAAACTCGAACTGGTCACCTCCGTGTTCAGGCGCCGGTTCACCGTCATGGGCCGGCTCGCCCCCGGTCTGGTGGGCGCCCGGACGTTCGACCGGGAAATGACCCGGGCCTGGGTGGATGCGGTGTTCGGCCGCTGCTCCCTGTGCGGGCGGTGCTCCGTCAACTGCACCATCGGCATCCCCCTGCCCAGGATCTTCCGGGCTGCCCGGGCGGCCCTGGGCGCCATGGGCCTGGTGCCCCCGGATCTCCAGGCCACGGTCGACAACTCCCTCCAGCACGGCAACAACATGGCCGTCACCAAGGAGGACTGGGTGGAGACCGTGCAGTGGATCGAGGAAGAACTGCAGACGGAGACCGGCGATCCCCAGGCCCGGATGCCGCTGGACCAGCAGGGGGCGAAGATCCTGTTCACGGTCAATCCCCGGGAGCCCAAGTTCTTCCCCCTGTCCCTCCAGGCCAGCGGCAAGGTGTTCTGGGCCGCGCGGGAAGACTGGACCCTGGCCTCGGACTGCGGCTGGGACCTGACCAACTACGGGCTTTTCAATTGCATCGACGAGCAGGCCGGGCGCATCACCCAGAACCTTGTGGACGCCATGGCGCGCCTGGGCTGCAAGACCCTGGTGATCGGGGAATGCGGCCACGGCTACGGCTCGGCCCGGTGGGAAGGTCCCGAGTGGCTGCAGATGACCTACCCGTTCGAACTGAAGAGCGTCCTGGAGGTGATGGACGACTATCTGCGCGACGGGCGGATCAAGGTGGATCCGTCCCGGAACAAGCTCCCCGTCACCTTGCACGACCCTTGCAACCTGGTGCGCCACGGCGGCATCTGCGAGGCCCAGCGCCGGGTGCTGCGCCAGGTGGTGACCACCTTCACCGAAATGACCCCCAACCGGGAGCACAATTTCTGCTGCGGAGGGGGCGGCGGCCAGCTTTCCATGGCCCGCTACAAGGAGCGGCGGATCCAGTCCGGCGGCATGAAGGCCGAGCAGATCCGCAGGAGCGGCGCCAAGATCGTGGTGGCCCCCTGCCACAACTGCATCGACCAGCTCATGGAACTGAACAAGGAATACAAGCTCAATGTCCAGATCAAGACCGTCGCCGAAATGGTAGCGGAAGCCATTGTCCCCAACCCCTGACCCAACCGAGGTGATCCGATGACCCTTGTGGAAGCCCCTTCCCCCTATCTGCAGCTGGACGAGCACCCCAGCACCAGGCTCATCTACCTGGACAACGGCGCCACATCCTTCCCGAAACCTGAGTCTGTCTATGTCTTCATGGACACCTTCTACCGCAACTACGGCGTGAACCCAGGCCGCAGCGGTTTCGACCTGTGCCTGGAGGCGGGGAGCCTGGTGGACCAGACCCGCAAACTGCTATGCCAGTTCTTCGGCGGGTCCGATTCCAACCGGCTGGTGTTCGGCTACAACTCAACGGACGCCTTGAACCTGGCCATCTTCGGGCTGGTCAAGGCCGGGGATCATGTAGTCACCACCCACGTGGAGCACAACTCCACCCTGCGTCCCCTCTGGACGCTGGGCCAGGAGGGGGTGGACGTGGACTGGGTGGACTTCGATGCCCAGGGCTATGTGGACCCCCAGGAGGTCATCCGGCGCCTCAGGAAGAGCACTACGACGGTGGTCATGAACCACGGCTCCAACGTCATCGGCACCGTGCAGGACGTGGCCACCGTGGGCAAGGCCTGCCGTGAGCGGGGCATCCACCTGATCGTGGACGTGAGCCAGACCGGCGGCATGGTTCCGGTGCAGGTGGAGGACCTGGGGGCGGACGTGGTCTGCTTCACGGGCCACAAGAGCCTGATGGGGCCCATGGGCATCGGCGGGATGTACGTGCGCGAAGGGGTGGAGATCCGCCGCACCCGCGCCGGCGGCACTGGGGTCAAGAGCGCCCTGCGCACCCACCTTGACGAGTATCCCTACCGCATGGAATACGGGACGCCCAACCTGCCCGGGATCGCCGGACTGAACGCCGGGGTGAAGTGGGTGAACAAGTACGGCATCGGGGCCATCCACCGGCACGAGATGGCCCTTTGGAAGCGGCTGCGCGACGGTCTCCGGGGCATCGAAGGGGTGACCTTGTACTGCGCCGACGACGTCCCGGGCAAGGAGCGCATCAGTGTCCTGTCCTTCAACGTGGACGGCCTGGAGGCCCTGGACACCGGCACCATGCTGGACGTGGACTACAACATCGCCTGCCGCACCGGCCTGCACTGCACCCCCATGGTGCATGAGCACCTGGGCACGGACAAGATCCACGGCGCGGTGCGGTTCGGCATCGGCGCCTTCAACACGGAAGCCCACATCGACGCGGCCATCCACGGGGTCGCCGAGATCGCGGCCATGCAGAGGAAGAAGAAGCAGTAGAGAGGTCCCAGCCCAGCTGGAGGGCCGCGGCAGGTCCCGCGCACCCGTGGCCCTCCCTTCTCCCCCATCACCCAGTCATCCACCGGAGGTGACTATGATTCAAGACCGCGAACGGCTGCACAGCCTGCGCAACCTCGTGGGCAACACTCCGCTCCTGGCCATCGACCTGGAGTACCAAGGGACAGCCCCGGCGCATCTACGCCAAGGCCGAGAACCTGAACATGACCGGCAGCATCAAGGACCGCATGGCCCTGCACATCCTGCGCAAGGGCTACCAGCGTGGCGTGCTGAAGCCCGGAGCCCCCATCGCCGAGGCCACCAGCGGCAACACCGGCATCTCCTTCGCGGCTCTGGGCCGGGCCCTGGGGCATCCGGTCACCATCTTCATGCCCGACTGGATGAGCCAGGAGCGCAAGGACCTGATCCGCAGCCTGGGGGCCCGGATCCGCCTGGTGAGCCGGGAGGAGGGCGGCTTCCTGGGCAGCATCCGCCTGTCGGAGGACTTCGCCGCCCAGAACGCCGGATGCTTCCTGCCCGAGCAGTTCGCCAACGAGGACAACCCCGAGGCCCACGCCACCACCACCGGTCCGGAGATCTGGTGGCAGCTGCGTTACCGCGGCCTGAAGCCGGACGCGTTCGTGGCCGGGGTGGGCACCGGCGGCACCATCATGGGGGTGGGCAGCTTCCTGAAGGCCATGCACCCGTCCGTCAAGGTCCATCCCCTGGAGCCGGCCAACTCCCCGACCCTCTCCACCGGCTGCAAGGTGGGCAAGCACCGCATCCAGGGCATCTCGGACGAATTCATACCGGCCATCCTGAAGCTGAAGGAGCTGGATCCGGTCATCGCGGTGGATGACGGGGACGCCATCCTCATGGCCCAGAAGCTGGCCGCCCAGCTGGGCCTTGGGGTGGGCATCTCCAGCGGCGCCAACCTGCTCGGGGCGCTCATGGCCCAGGATCTGCTGGCCCCGGACGCCATCGTGGTCACCGTGTTCGCCGACGACAACAAGAAGTACCTGAGCACCGACCTCATGCGGGAAGAAGGGGCCAAGGACGGGTTCCTGGCTCCGCAGGTCGAATTGAGGGGCTTCGAAAGCTTCAAGCGGTCCTGCGCCGTGTGCTGCGACTACGAGGAGTGCGCCCAGGTCCTGCCCGAGGAGGTGGCCGCCGAGGTCGGGCGGCTGCTGGCCGGGAAGCAGGCCCCCCGGGCGGAGTGCTGGTACCGGAACAACCTGGAACAGAAGTGAAGTGCCTGGAAAAGGACCTGCCATGCCCCAACCGCTCCGGATCGTCATCGTCGGCGGCGTCGCCGGCGGCGCCAGCGCCGCCACCCGCGCACGGCGGCTCGCGGAGGACGCCAGCATCGTGCTGTTCGAGCGGGGCCCGTATGTGTCCTTCGCCAACTGCGGGCTGCCGTACCACCTGGGCGGCGTCATCCAGGAGCGCTCACGGCTCCTGGTGCAGACGCCGGAGAGCCTCAGCGCCCGGTTCGACCTGGACGTGCGGGTGCATACCGAGGTGGTGGCCATCGAACCGGACGCCAAGGTGGTGGTGGCCCGCAACCTGAAGACCGGCAAGGAGGTCCGCGAACCCTACGATGCCCTGGTGCTCAGCCCCGGGGCCGAGCCCATCCGCCCGGCCATCCCCGGGGTGTCCGGGGCTCGGGTGTTCACCTTGCGCAACATGGGGGACATGGACGCCATCCTCCAGGCGGTCCGGGAAGGCGGGGTCCGGCGGGCCCTGGTGGCGGGCGCCGGCTACATCGGCCTGGAACTGGTGGAGCAGTTGCGGCACCGGGGCCTGGACGTGGTCCTGGTGGAGAAGCTGGACCACGTCATGGGCCTGGCCGACCCGGAGATGACCATGGCCATCCGGGAGGAACTGGCCGCCCATCAGGTGGATGTGCGCCTGGGCCGTTCGGTGGCCGCCTTCCGGGAAGCGGGACAAGGGTTGTCCGTGCTCCTGGACGACCAGTCCGCGGTGGCCTGCGACCTGGCGGTGCTGGGCGTGGGCGTGCGGCCGGAAACCCGCCTGGCCAAGGATGCCGGGCTGGCCCTCGGCAGCACCGGCGGCATCCTGGTGGATGACCGGATGCGCACCAGCCGCCCGGACATCTATGCGGTGGGCGACGCGGTGGAAGTGCGGGACCTGGTCAGCGGCGACCCGGCCCTGGTGCCCTTGGCGGGGCCCGCCAACCGTCAGGGGCGCATCGCCGCCG
>CAVRKY010000004.1:407500-472121 GCA_963722335.1 uncultured Holophagaceae bacterium
CCCTACGTCTGTGAAGGTTGACCGTAAGGACAGCTGGAGACATGGGAAGAGACTCTGTCGGCATAAGTAGCGTAAAGACGGGCGAGAACCCCGTCCGCCGTAAGACTAAGGTTTCCAACGCAAGGTCAATCCGCGTTGGGTTAGTCGGTCCCTAAGCCGAGGCCGAAAGGCGTAGGCGATGGAAAGCTGGTTAATATTCCAGCACCATGATGCGGCTCGTTTGTACGATGCAGGGACGCAGGAAGGTAGGGACGCAGGGCTATGGAATGTTCTGTGAAAGGGATCAAGGGTGTCCGCCAGGGAAGTCCGGTGGGCATGAGCCCAAGGATTCTGACGAAAAGTCCTGATCCTACACTGCCGAGAAAAGCTGCTAAGGAGAGCCATGTGTGACCGTACCGCAAACCGACACAGGTAGTCGAGGAGAGAATCCTCAGGCGTTTGAGAGAACTCTGCTGAAGGAACTCGGCAAATTAACCCCGTAACTTCGGGAGAAGGGGTACCCCGGTAGGGTTCATAGCCCGAGGTGGTGGCACATAAATGTTCCAGGCGACTGTTTAACAAAAACACAGGTCTCTGCAAACTCCAAAGAGGAGGTATAGGGGCTGACGCCTGCCCGGTGCCGGAAGGTCAAGAGGAGCGGTCAGCGCAAGCGAAGCTGCGAATTTAAGCCCCGGTGAACGGCGGCCGTAACTATAACGGTCCTAAGGTAGCGAAATTCCTTGTCGGGTAAGTTCCGACCTGCACGAATGGCGTAACGATCTGGAAACTGTCTCCAGCAGAGACTCAGCGAACTTGTAGCACCGGTGAAGATGCCGGTTACCCGCACTTAGACGGAAAGACCCCGTGCACCTTTACTACATCTTGACATTGAGGTTGGCATTGATGCTGTGCAGGATAGGTGGGAGACTTTGAAACTGGCTCGTTAGGGTCGGTGGAGTCAACGTTGAGATACCACCCTGCGCAATGCTGATCTCTAACTCGCGCCCGTAATCCGGGTGGAAGACAGTGTCAGGCGGGTAGTTTGACTGGGGCGGTCGCCTCCTAAAGAGTAACGGAGGCGTGCAAAGGTTCCCTCAGGCTGTTTGGAAATCAGCCGCAGAGCGCAATGGTATAAGGGAGCTTGACTGCGAGACACACACGTCGAGCAGATGCGAAAGCAGGTCATAGTGATCCGGTGGTTCCGCATGGAAGGGCCATCGCTCAACGGATAAAAGGTACGCCGGGGATAACAGGCTGATCTTGCCCAAGAGTTCATATCGACGGCAAGGTTTGGCACCTCGATGTCGACTCATCGCATCCTGGGGCTGAAGCAGGTCCCAAGGGTTCGGCTGTTCGCCGATCAATAGCGGTACGTGAGTTGGGTTCAGAACGTCGCGAGACAGTTCGGTCCCTATCTAGTGTGGGCGCAGGAGATTTGAGAGGACCTGTCCTTAGTACGAGAGGACCGGGATGGACTGACCTCTGGTGTTCCAGTTGTGTTTCCAAATGCAATGCTGGGTAGCTATGTCGGGAAGTGAGAAGCGCTGAAAGCATCTAAGCGCGAAACACCCCTCAAGATGAGATCTCCCCATGAGACCCGTGGTAGACGACGACGTTGATAGGTCGCATGTGTAAGCGCGGTAACGCGTTCAGCTTAGCGATACTAATTGGTCCATCGACTTGACCTTTCATCAATCAATTACATTCCCGAGAGCGTTGTTGCGCTCGCCTCACCCTTCAATTCTCCCCTTCGTCGTGGCTATACCCTGGAGGTCACACCCGTTCCCATCCCGAACACGGCAGTTAAGCTCCAGAGGGCCGATGATACTGCCTGGCACACAGGTGGAAAAGTAGGTCGCCGCGACGTTAAATCCAAAGCCCCCGCCCCACGCGGGGGCTTTTTCGTGTCAGCGCAGGCGCTCCCGGTGGAGGGTGTACCGGTCGAGCCGGGTTGCATCCAGGGTCACTCCGGTGCCGGGACCCGGGGGGATCGCCACGTACCCGTCCGGGTCCAGCACCACCGGCGGGTCGACGATATCCTCCGGGAAGTAGCGCGAGGTTTCCGAGGTGTCTCCGGGCAGGTCGAAATTTTCGAGGGTCTGGAGGTGGAGGTTCATGGCCCGGCCGATGCCGGTCTCGTCCATGCCGCCGGACCATACCGGAACGGCCCTGGACTGGCAGAACTTGGCGAGGCCCAGGACTCCAGGAGCCCACCCACCCGGCCCTGCTTGATGTTGATGACCCGGCACGCGCCGAGGGCCAGCGCCGCAACGGCATCCTCCAGGCTGTGGATGGACTCGTCCAGGCAGATCCGGGTCTTCAGCTGGGCCTGGAGGAGGGAATGCTGGTAGAGGTCGTGGTAGCCCAGGGGCTGTTCGACCATCATCAGGCCGAGAGGGTCCAGGCGCCTGAGCCGTTCGGCGTCCTCCAGGGTGTAGTCCCCGTTGGCGTCCACCATCATGGGCAGGTCCGGGAAGCGCTCGCGCACCGCTTCCACCCATTCCATGTCCTTGCCGTGCATGATCTTGATCTTCACCCGGTGGTAGCCCCGGGCGGCCACCTCCTCCACCTTGCCCAGCAAGGCCGCCAGGGTGTCCTGGATGCCGATGCTGTAGCCGGACGGGATCCGCCTGGCGGCGCACCCCAGCAGAGCATGGAGGGGGATGCCCCGGCGGCGGGCCAGCAGGTCCAGGAGGGCATTCTCCACGGTTGCCTTGGCCATGGCATTGCCCCGGACCCGCCGGAACCGGTCCAGCACCTGGCCCAGGGTCCGGTCGCGGGTGAGCTCCGGCAGGAGGAAGTCGGTGATGATGTACCGGGCCGAGGCGATGGTTTCGGCATCGTAGTAGGGATCCGGATCAGCCACGCATTCACCCCAGCCGGAGGCACCCTCCTGTTCGATCCTCAGCAGGAGGGCCTCCTTGACGGCCCAGGAGGCGACACTGGTGCCGAAGGGCTCCACGAAGGGCAGGCGCACCACCAGCAGATCGATCCGCCCGATGGGCCCCAGGACCTCCGCCGCGGCCGGATGGTGGATGGCCTCGCTGATCTGGCCTCCGCCCAGTACGGTGCTATTCCACATCCGCGCCTCCCTGGCTGGTCCTGGTCTACTCGAATGTCCCCTTGGCCTTCACCTGGCGATCGAGCATGAGGACCTCGCCCTTGGCGATCACGGCGGCGACCCGGAAGTCCTTGGGCTCGACCAGGATCAGGTCCGCGTCGCAGCCAGCGAGGAGCCGCCCTTTCCCCGTGAGCTTGTAGCGTTCCGCCGGGTTGCAGGTGACCGTACGGAGTGCGGTCTCCAGCTCGATGCCCTCACCCAGGACCGCATCCCGGACCGCCTCCATCAAAGAGCCGACCTGACCCACGCCCAACCGGATGAACTCGCCCTTGTCATCGAACTCGGGCAGGCTGCCCTGGCCATCGGAAGTCAGGGTGATCCGCTCCGGCGGCACGCCCTGCTCCAGGCAGCGCTTGAGCGCGTGGTGGGCCGCCAGGAGGTTGGTGGCGTCCACCGCCCCGGCCGTAAGATCGATGTACCCGCCTTTCAGGGCATAGGCGACGGCTTCGGTGAAGACCCGCTCATTGCGGTTGACGTGAGTGGGCAGGAACTGGCTGTAGGGCAGTTCGGTGGTGGCGACGATCTCCTCCAGCATGGCCAGGCCGCCCTCGCCGTCCCCCAGATGGACGTTCACGACCCCCGCCTTGCCGGAGAGGATGCCGCCCACCCGGACGGCGGCGGCCAGGCGGCGGACCTCCTCGAGGGTGGGCTGGGAGGAACGGTGATCGGCGATGGCGATTTCGCCGGTGCCCACCACCAGGTCGAGGAACATCAGGTCCTTCATGGGGTCGCCGGTGACGGTGGTGGTGGGCACCCGGTAGGAGCCGCTCAGGATGTAGGCGGAGATGCCCTCTTCGGTGAGCCCCCTGGCTTTGGCATACAGGGACTCGACGCTGCGGGTGATCCCGTCCGTGCCCAGGCAGCCGATCACGGTCGTGATACCCCCCCGCACCAGGCTCGAGAGGGTGATTTCCGGGGTGCGGGTGCGGAACCCCCCTTCGCCGCCGCCCCCGGCGATGTGCACGTGGGCATCAATGAAGCCCGGAAAGACGTACATCCCTCCCGCATCGATGATCTGCACCGGGACTGGGACCGGGGCCGGTGGGTGGAGATCCTGGCCCACCCAGCCAATCTTGGAACCAAAAATTAATAAATCATTATTTCCCAGGCGTTCAGGCGCGAAAATCGTTCCGTTCCTTACCACCTTGATCATTCCCGTTTCTCCCAAGTGGATCGGCAACCATAAAGCAATTGGCAGGCCAATCGCCGGGCCGGCCCCAGCGCTCGCGGCCAAGGGTTAGGCGTATTAATGTTTTGGGAGTGCCTTTACATTGAACAGCAGAGGTGGGCCATGATGCGGCTGGTGGTGATTTCCGGTTCGGAACCGACCCGGAGGGAGGTCGTCGCCCAGTTGACGGAACTCTTTGGCGGCAGTGTGGCGATGGACAGCTTCACGGGGCCCGAAGGCCTCGCCGAGCCCATCCACAATGCCCTGGTGCTGGTGACCTCCCATTGGACGTACCGGGAGTGCAAGCAATTCATAGGTGCCAGCTGCAAAGTGGTGGTCGCCGAACGGACCTTGAATTTCGCCCACCTGGACAAGCTCTACAGCATCCCCGAAGGGTCCAACCTGTTGATCGTCAATGATGCCCGGCAGACCACCGAGGAAGTAATTGAGCTGCTTAAATCCATTGGGTTTACCAACTACAGATTCGTCCCGTACCACCCTGGCTGCGCGCCGGTCCAGGTGCCCATCGACTATGTGATCACACCGGGGGAAACCAGCCTCGTCCCCATGCCGTATCCGAGGGTGATCGACATCGGCCCCAGGATTCTCGATATCGCTTCCATCATCGAAGTTGTGAAAATGCTTCAAATGGAAGAAAAGGACATCAACAAAAAAATCAGTCATATTTCGGCAAAATATTTAAGCAAAATCATTTCCCTTGGGAAAGAGATTCAAGGAAAAAATAAAAATTTAAATTCATTAAATTCATTTCTTTTGGAAATCATTAATTTAGTTAATGATGGGATTGTTGTATACGATCCCAAAGGGGTGGTGGAATTGATCAATCGGATTGCAATGAAAATATTGGATATTACCAATGAATCAAATATTATAATACAAAGTGATATTTCAAACAAGAATTTGCACCATTTTTTGATGCATGCAGATCTGGAAAACCATATTCTGCACTTGGACTCGGCCACCTATCTACTGTCCAAAAGAGAAATCGGCATGACCGGGCACTTTCTCCTCACCATCAAGAACATGCGTGAACGCATCAACATGGAGAACCGGCTCAGGAGTGAGTTGAAGAAGCAGGGTTACCGGGCAAAATATCAATTCAGTGACATTGTGTACGGCTCCAAGGTCCTTGGTGATTTAATAACCAAAAGCAGGAAACTCGCTGAAAGCGAATTCAATATTTTGATTTACGGAGAGAGCGGAACCGGAAAAGAAATTTTCGCTGGTGCCATTCACAACGCTTCCTTGCGTAAAAATGGGCCCTTTTTTGCAGTCAATTTCTCGTCCCTGCCTGACGATCTGATCGAGAGCGAATTGTTCGGCTACGAAGAGGGTGCCTTCACCGGGGCCAAGAAAGGCGGGAAGGTTGGGCTGTTCGAACTGGCCAACCAGGGCACGCTGTTTCTGGATGAAATCGGAGACACGTCCTTGAAGATTCAATCCAGGCTGCTTCGCGTTCTTCAGGAACGGGAGATCCTGAAGGTTGGAGGCACCAAGAACATCCCGGTTGATGTGAGGATAATCGCCGCCACCAACAAGAATCTGATGGAGGTAATGAAACAGGGGCGTTTCCGGGAGGATTTGTACTACCGGATCAAGAAATTGTACTTCCAGATTCCTCCGCTCAGGCAACGCCGGGAGGATATCCTTCCGCTCTTCAAGCATTTCCTGGTGCAGAAAAACGGCTTTATGATCCCCATGACCGAGGAAGTCAAACAACTGCTCAGGGATTACGATTGGCCCGGCAACGTCCGGGAACTGGAGAACACAGTGGAGTACATCCTTTCCCTGAGCGCGGGGGATGTCATTGAAACTTCGATGCTTCCGGAAGATATGCTGGGCATGGCCACCGTGCCCAGGGCGGTACCGGACGGCCTGGTCCTGTTCCTGTTGCAGAACATCAACCGGTTCAACGCGGAACAGGTCCTGGTGGGCAGGAAAAAACTCTCGCTCCTGTCCCAGGATTCACCTTTTGTCCTGTCCGAGCAGCAGCTCCGGAAGGTTCTTGGCGATCTGGCTGCCCGGGGCCTGGTCCAGATGGGCCGGGGGCGCGTGGGGGTGAGGTTGACGGGGCCCGGACGAGCTTACCTCGAGCAAGGTAATGGGTAATGGTCGTCTAAATGGTGCTTTCTGGTTCCGCCATCCCATGGCCATTACCTTGAGTCGTCCCGGGAGGCTGCCAGGCCCGCGCCGGGCTCCGGGCGAACCCGCCGGCCGGCGGTGTCGCCGGGGTCCTGCCGGGCTGCCCGGGAGCCCCGGCAGCACGTAGGCGCAGCCCTCCTTCTGCAGGCACTAAGATTTGAAATGAAGCCAAATAGGACGAGGCCAGGGCCCCCGGCGGACCGGCTGGCGCATGGGCAGGCTCCTTTGGCCCGGTGACGGCCGGAGGGTCCTGGGTGAGGGCTTGCCCGGGCGGAAGCGGGACGGCACTGGGGGGCAAGGGCTTCCCCCTGCGGCAGGGTCTGGCACCCGAATTGCTTGGTTTCTCTAATTCCGCCTCAATTTGGGCAGTGCCTTTCCCATTCAACCTAGGAATTCATGGGGCCTTCCATGAATTTCCCCTTCCTGACAGGAGGCTTCATGAAGTCCAACCTTTCGGTGGCTCTCAGCCTGGCGTTGGTAGCGGGCGGCATGATTTTCTCCGCGTACGGCGCCACAACCGGAGGAACGGTGGTGTACGGCAAGCCCAAGGATGCCCGGGTCCTGGACCCGGGGGTCTGCGACGAGGGCAACTCCTCCATGGTCATCACCAACCTGTTCCAGCCGCTGCTCACCTTCAAGCCGGGCACCAGTGAGCTCGTCCCCTGCCTGGCCTCGGAACTGCCCCTCGTCTCCAAGGACAACAAGGAAATCACCTTCAAGATCCGCAAGGGGGTCAAGTTCCACGACGGCACCGTCATGGACGCCGACGCGGTGGTCTTCTCGCTCAAGCGGCAGCATGACAAGTCCAACCCTTTCAATAAATTTGGCCCCTGGAACTACTGGAGCGGCAAGGGCTGGTCCGATACCGACAAGAAGCAGGGCATCGTGAAAGACATCGTCAAGGTGGATGATTCGACGGTGAAGATCACCCTGAACGTGCCCGACCAGTCGATCATGTACAACTTCGCCCTCTACTTCACCGGCATCGTCTCGCCCACCGCCGTCCAGAAGTGGGGCGCCGACTTCAAGAGCCATCCGGTGGGGACGGGCCCCTTCCAGTTCGTGGAGTGGGTCAAGGACGACCACATCGCCCTCAAGCGCTTCGACGGCTACTGGGGCGAGAAGGCCAAGCTGGACGGAGTCATCTTCAAGGTGTTCCCGGATGAGCAGGCTCGCATCCTGGCCCTCAAGACCGGCGAGGCCGACATCATCGACCCCACCGGCCCCGAAGGCATGAAGACGATCGAGGAGGACTCCAACCTGAAGCTGCAGCCGGGAGACCGCCTGAACATCGGCTACCTCTGCATGCAGTGCGAGAAGGGCCCCTTCACCAACATCAATGCGCGCAAGGCCCTCTGCTACGCGGTGAACCGCAAGGTCATCATGGACACGGTCTACGGCAAGGTCGGCGTCCTGGAGAAGCTGCCCATGCCGTCGCTGCTCTGGGGCTACGACAAGAAGCTCCCGGACTACTCGTACGACCCGGGCAAGGCCAAGGCGTTCCTCAAAGAGTCCGGCCTGCCCCTGCCGGTGAAGGTGAACTTCCTCTACCTCCCGGCCTGGCGGCCCTACATCCCCAACGGCAAGCGGGTGGCGGAGATCGTCCAGGCGCAGCTGAACGCGGTGGGTTTCGACTGCACCATCCAGACCTACGAGATGGGGACCTACTGGGACAAGCTGGATGAAGGCGCCTTCGACGTGTGCGAGAACGGCTGGACCGGCGAGGGCGATCCGGACGACTGGCTCTTCAACCTCTTCACCGAGGGGTACAACAACAACGGCCGCTGGCTGAACAAGAAGTACATCGACCTGGTCACCTCGGCCAAGATGCTGGGCCAGCAGTCCGAGCGCGCCAAGCTCTACTACCAGGCCGAGAAAATCATGATGGAGGACTACCCGATCCTGACGTTGGCCCGGGGCATCGAGTTCCGGCCAATGAACAAAAAGGTCATGGGCTATAATATCTACCCCGATGGCTTCGTCTGGATGGCCTCTGTCTGGCTCAACAAGTAGGCAGCAGGCTCGGATCGTCGAAATCGCGCTCTCGACGGATGCTGGGAGCGCGATTTTCTTGTCAGAGGTTGGAATGAAACGCTACATCGCGAAGCGCTTCCTCCTGGTGGTGCCGACCATCCTGGGGGTCATCACCCTGGTCTTCCTGCTCCGCTTCCTCTCCCCCGGGGATCCCGCCCGGCTCTACCTGGGGGAGCGGGCCACGCCGGACGCGGTGCACGCGCTGCGCCAGGACTGGGGGCTGGACCGGCCGAAAGTGGAACAGGTACCTGGTCTACATGAAGCGGGTGACGCGCCTGGACCTGGGGCGCTCGTTCAAGACCGGAGACCCGGTCATCAAGGAGATCCTGGCCCGGTTTCCCGCCACTGTGGAGCTGTCCATCACCTCGACGGTCATCGCCGCCGTGCTGGGCATCCTGGCGGGCGTGGTGGCGGCGACCCGGCGCAACACCCTCGCCGACTTCGTGGCCATGATCGGCTCCCTGGTGGGGGTCTCGGTGCCGATCTTCTGGCTCGGCCTCATCTTCATCATCATCTTCGCGGTGAACCTCCACCTCTTTCCCACCGGGGGCAGACTCAACGGACGGATGCTCCTGGAGCCCATCACCGGTTTCTACACTCTCGACGGCGTGATCGTCCTGTTCCGGCAGCATGATCCCAAGTACCTGTTCTCGTGCCTGTACCACCTGGTCCTGCCGTCCATGGCCCTGGCCACCGTCCCCCTGGCGGTCATCGCCCGGGTCACGCGCGCCAGCATGCTGGAGATCCTGGGCCAGGACTACATCCGCACCGCCCGGGCCAAAGGCCTCCCGGAGCGCACCGTGGTCTGGAGCCACGCCTTCCGGAACGCGCTGCTGCCGGTCATCACCATCATCGGCCTGGAATTCGGCTACAACCTCGCCGGCGCAGTGCTGACCGAGACCATCTTCGCCTGGCCGGGCATCGGCCAGTGGCTCTATTCGGCGGTGCTGGGAAGGGACTACCTGGCCGTCCAGGGCGGGGTGGCCTTCGTCTCGGTGGCGTTCATCCTCATCAACCTGCTGGTGGACGTGATGTACGCCTACGTCGACCCGAGAATCCGGTACTAGGGGATGGCCATGGAAACGCCCGGCAGCTACCAGGACCATTCCCTCCTCTACGAGCAGTGGGTCCAGTTCCGGAAGGCCAAGGCCGCCGTCTTCGGGCTGGCGATCGTCGTCCTGTTCTTCTTCCTGGCGCTCATCGCCCCCCTCATCGCGCCGGCGGACCCTCTGGCCCAGCACCTGGACGCCGTGCTCGCCAAGCCGCTGACCGGCGGCTACCTGCTGGGGGCCGACGACCTGGGCCGGGACATCCTGTCCCGCATCCTGTACGGCTCCCGCATCTCGCTCATGGTGGGGGCGATCTCCGTCTCCATCTCGCTGGTGGTGGGGGGCCTGGTGGGCCTGCTGGCCGGGTACTTCGGCGGGGCGCTGGACCTCCTGGTCATGCGCTTCATCGACCTCATGATGGCCTTTCCTTCCATCCTCCTGGCCATCGTCATCTGCGCGACCCTCGGCCCCTCCCTCCAGAACGCCATGATCGCCATCGGCGTCATCGGCATACCCTCCATCGCCAGGGTCATCCGGGCTTCGGTGCTGGCGGAGAAGGAACTGGACTACGTGACGGCCGAGCGGTCCCTGGGGGCGTCCCATCCGCGCCTGATCTTCTCCGCCATCCTGCCGAACTGCATCGCTCCGATCATCGTCCAGAGCACCCTGGCCTACGCCGGAGCCATCATCTCGGCGGCGAGCCTCTCCTTCCTGGGCCTCGGCTCCCAGCCTCCCACTCCGGAATGGGGCTACATGGTGGCCTCGGGCAAGGAGTACATCTCGACCGCCCCATGGGTCATCACGTTTCCCGGCCTGGCGATTCTCCTGGCCGTGCTCGGCTTCAACCTGCTGGGCGACGGGCTGCGGGATGTCCTCGATCCCCGGATGAAGGAGTAGGCGCCATGACCGTGAACGGGGACCGCGTGCTTTCCGTGGAGCGACTCCACACCTACTTCTATACCCTGAAAGGCGTCGTCCGGGCTGTGAACGACGTCTCCTTCGCCGTGGACCGGGGCCGGACTCTCTGCCTGGTGGGCGAATCCGGATGCGGGAAATCGGTGGCCGCCCTGTCCATCATGAGGCTGGTCGCCTCGCCGCCGGGCAGGATCGTCAGCGGGCGCGTCCTGTTCGAGGGGCGGGACCTGCTGGCCCTGGGCGACGAGGAGATGAGGATGCTGCGGGGCAGCCGGATCTCCATGATCTTCCAGGAGCCCATGACCTCCCTCAATCCGGTGTTCCGGGTCGGCCGGCAGATCGGCGAAATGTTCTGCTACCACGAAGGCCTGGGCAAGCGGGAAGCCCGCAGGAAGGCCATCGACCTGATGGCGCTGGTGGGCATCCCGTCCCCCGAGAAGCGCGTGGACGACTATCCCCACCAGCTGTCCGGGGGCATGCGGCAGCGGGTGATGATCGCCATGGCCCTGGCCTCTCCCAAGCCCGGCCTGCTCATCGCCGACGAACCCACGACGGCCCTGGACGTGACCATCCAGGCCCAGATCCTGGACCTGCTGCGGGCCCTGCAGCAGCGGGTCGGCGTCAGCATCCTGCTGATCACCCACAACATGGGGGTCGTGGCCGAAATGGCCGACGACGTAGTCGGTGCTGTACGCCGGCCGGAAGGTGGAATCGGCCCGGACCAAGGAACTCCTCTCCGCGCCTTGCCATCCCTATTCCAGGGGGCTGCTGAATTCCATCCCCGGCAATCCCAAATACCGCGGCGCCGACCGGCTGGAATCCATCCCCGGGTCGGTGCCCAACCTCACCTCCCTCGGCGACGAGTGCCCGTTCGAGAACCGCTGTCCGCTGGCCCAGGGCATATGCCGGGAGCGCTTCCCCGAGGAACTGGAGGTATCCCCCACCCATTCCGTCTGGTGCCACTTCGCCCAGGCCCCGGCCGCCGGCCGTTAGACGAGGAGCGCGATGGACACACTGCTTGAAGTCGGGAATGTGGCCAAGCATTTCCACATCCAGGGCGGACATCTGCTCAAGGCCGTGGACGGCGTGTCCTTCAACGTGCTGAGGGGGCAGACCCTGGGCGTGGTGGGCGAATCAGGCTGCGGCAAGTCCACCCTGGGCAAGACCCTCCTCCGGCTCGTCGAGCCCACCGCGGGCACGGCCGTCCTGGACGGCACCGACCTGTTCAGCCTGGGCCCTTCGGCCCTGAAGGCGGTGCGGCGGAAGATGCAGATGATCTTCCAGGACCCCTTCTCCTCGCTCAATCCCCGCCGGAGCGCCGCATCCATCATCGAGCAGCCCCTGATCATCCACGGCATGGGGAACAATGGGGAACGCCAGAAGCGCATCAATGACCTGATGACGGAAGTGGGGCTGGACGTCCGCTACCGGAACCGGTACCCGCACCAGTTCTCCGGCGGGCAGCGGCAGCGGATCGGCATCGCCCGGGCCCTGGCCCTGAACCCGGAACTGGTGATCTGCGACGAGGCCGTCTCGGCCCTCGACGTCTCCATCCAGGCCCAGATCATCAACCTGCTCCTGGACCTCCAGCGCAGCCATGGGCTGACCTACATCTTCATCGCCCATGACCTGTCCGTGGTGGAATTCATCTCCGACCGGATCCTGGTGATGTACCTGGGCCGGATCGTGGAGGACGCGCACCAAGGACGAGCTGATGGCCCACCGGCTCCACCCTACACCCAGGCCCTGTTCGAGGCCTCGCCGGTCATGGACCCGGATCAGCGGGGCACCAGGGCCATCGTGGCCGGGGACCTGCCCTCGCCCATCAATCCGCCCAGGGGCTGCCACTTCCATCCCAGGTGCCCCCGGGCGACGGACCGGTGCCGGGAGGCCTACCCCGAACGGAAGGAAGTGTCCCCGGGCCACTTCACTTCCTGCCACCTATACTGAGATGGTCCTGCAGGCCACCCCCCGCCTGGAGATCCACCCGGAACGGGTCGCCGCCAACGCGCGGAACCTGGCGCAGGCCTGCCACCGCCACGGGGCCGAGGTGGCCTTCGTGACCAAGGCCGTCTGCGCCCACCCAGCGGTGGCCCAGGCCCTGGTCGCAGGCGGGGCGGATATGCTGGCCGATTCGAGGCTCCGCAACCTGGCCGCCCTCTCCCGCTCGGGGGTCCGCCTTCCCCTCATGCTGCTGCGGCTCCCCGCGCCCAGCGCCGCCCGGGACGTGGTGGCCGGGTGCCGGGTGAGCCTCAATTCCAGCCTGCGCACGCTCAACCTGCTGGGGGAGGCCGCCCGGCGCGGGGGCCAGGTGCATGAGGTCATCCTGATGGTCGACCTGGGCGATCTCCGGGAGGGAGTCTGGCCCGACCAGGCCGTCCGGCTGGCCGATGAGGCCTCCCGGGTGGCGGGGATCCGGGTGCTCGGCCTGGGATGCAACCTGGGATGCTTCTCGGGGGTGCTGCCGTCGGCCGGGAACATGGCCGCTCTGATCCAGGTCCGGGATGCCTGCAGGAGGGCGACCGGGCTCGGACTGGACACCCTGTCCGCCGCGTCCAGTTCCGCGCTGCCCCTCCTGGCTTCCGGGAGGCTGCCGAAGGAGATCAATCATTTCCGGATCGGCGAGACGGCCCTGCTGGGGGTCACGCCCCAGGACCGGGCGCCTTGGCCCGGCACCCGCCAGGACGCCTTCCGGCTGGTGGCCGAGGTGATCGAAGTGGAGCGCAAGCCCACCCGTCCCGCCGGCGAGAGGGGACAGAACGCTTTCGGTGAAACCTCCACCCCGAAGGATTCCGGGCTCCGCCGGCGCGCCATCGTCAACCTGGGCCGCCAGGATGTCGCCCCGGGCGACCTCAGGCCGGAGCTTGCCGGCATCAAAATCCTGGGCGGCTCCAGCGACCACCTGGTGCTGGACGTGGAAGATGCAAAGGCGGCCCTGGGCGTGGGGGACGAACTGGGGTTCCGGCCGGGTTACGCGGCGCTCCTGGCCCTGTTCACTTCCCCCTACGTCCGGAAGGTCACCCTGCCGGGTTCCTGAAGGACGGTGGGGTGGTGGAGTGGAATGATTAAATATCCAACTCATAATATTTTCGGATCCAAGTCCGTCTCCCGGCGCCGGGTTCCTTCCGGCGCCGGAACCTTTTCCTGCATCCTTGCGCGGGTTACGATGAAAGTTCGACTCTGAGGTTGCCATGCCCATTTCCGTCCGCCTCCCTGATGCATCCGTCCGTGAACTGCCGGATGGGGCCACCGGCGCGGACCTGGCCCGGAGCATCGGGCCCCGCCTGCTGGACGCGGCCCTGGCGGTGCGGGTGGACGGCAAGGTCCGGGACCTGAAGGGGGCCCTGCCGGATGGGGCCAAGGTGGCCGTGCTCACCGGCAAGGACCCCGAGGCCCTGGAACTGGTGCGCCATTCCACCGCCCACCTGCTGGCCCAGGCGGTGCAGCGGCTGTTCCCGGGCGTGCGGGTGGGCATCGGGCCGGTGATCGAGGACGGCTTCTACTACGACTTCCAGGTGGAGAAGTTCTTCACTCCCGAGGACCTGGCCGCCATCGAGACGGAGATGCGCAAGATCTCCGCCGAGGCCATCCCGGTGGTCCGGGAGGAGCTGGACCGGGACGTGGCCCTGGCCCGCTTCCAGGCCATGGGCGAGCACATGAAGGTGGAACTGGTCTCGGGCATCCCGTCCGGGGAGACCATCTCCGGCTACCGCCAGGGGGACTTCTACGACCTGTGCCGGGGCCCGCACGTGCCGGACACGGGCAAACTCAAGGCTTTCAAGCTCTTGAGCACCGCGGCCGCGTACTGGAAGGGGGACGAGAAGAACGCCCAGCTGTGCCGGGTCTACGGCACCGCCTTCCTGGACGAGAAGACCCTGGAGGAGCACCTCAAGCGCCTGGAGGAGGCCCGGCTGCGGGACCACCGCAAGCTGGGCCGGGAGCTGGACCTGTTCTCCTTCCAGCCGGAGGCGCCCGCCTCGCCGTTCTTCCATCCCAAGGGGACCGTGGTCTACAACGAGCTGGTCAACTACATGCGCGAGTGGTACCTCCGGGAAGGCTACGACGAGGTGATCACGCCCATGGTCCTGGACGTGGGCTTGTGGCGCACCAGCGGGCACTACGAGCACTACCAGGAGAACATGTACTTCACCTCCGTGGAGGAGCGGGAGTACGCCATGAAGCCCATGAACTGCCCCGGCCATTGCCTGATCTACCGCAACGGCCGGCACAGCTACCGGGACCTGCCCATCCGCTACGCGGACTTCGGCCGCCTGCACCGGTACGAGCGCTCGGGCGTCACCCACGGCCTGACCCGGGTGCGCACCTTCTGCCAGGACGATGCCCACATCTACTGCACCCCGGACCAGATGCAGGGGGAGATGCTGTCCTTCCTGGCCTTCCTCAAGAGCGTCTACCACACCTTCGGCTTCGACCAGATGCGGGTGAAGCTCTCCACCCGCCCGGAGAAGCGCCTGGGCAGCGACGAGGTCTGGGACCACGCGGAGGGCGCGCTGGCGGCGGCCCTCAAGGAAGCCGGGGTGGACTACGTGGTCAACGCCGGGGACGGGGCCTTCTACGGCCCCAAGATCGACTTCGAGGTGTTCGACGCCCTCAAGCGCCCCTGGCAGCTGGGCACCCTGCAGGTGGACTACTCCATGCCCGCCCGCTTCGGCCTGATCTACGTGAAGCCCGACGGCACCGAGGGCATGCCGGTGATGCTGCACCGGGCCCTGCTGGGCAGCCTGGAGCGGTTCATGGGAATCCTCATCGAACACTGCGCGGGCGCCTTCCCCGCCTGGCTGGCGCCGGTGCAGGTGATGGTGCTGCCCATCACCGACCGGGCCCACGAGTACGCCAGAACCGTCCGGGACCAGGCCCTGTCCCGGGGCTTCCGGGTGCAGCTGGACCTGCGCAACGAGAAGGTCAACGCCAAGATCCGCGACGCCCAGCTGCAGAAGGTGCCGTACATGCTGGTGGTGGGCGACCGGGAGGCGGCCGCCGGCACCGTGTCCGTGCGCCACCGCCACCAGGGCGACCTGGGGGCCCAGCCTCTGGGCGGGTTCTTCGACCGCCTGGCGGAGGAGATCCGGACCCGGGCCCAGTGATCTTTACTTGGTGTTCCGGGGTTTGGTTGGTAAGATGGCTTTCCTTGCGCTGTTGAGGAGGACCCTATTCGAGCGAATGAAACGCGTATCAACGATGGCATCCGGGCTCCGGAAGTGCGGGTCATCGGCGAAGATGGAGCGCAGCTGGGCGTCATGACGCCCTTCGAAGCGATCCGATTGGCTGAGAGCAAGGCACTGGATGTTGTGGAAGTCTCCCCCAATGCCAACCCTCCCGTCTGCCGGATCATGGACTATGGCAAGTACAAGTTCATGGAAGCCAAACGGGAGCACGCCGCCCGGGCCAAGCAGAAAAACATCGTGGTCAAGGAGGTCAAGTTCCGCCCCCGCACCGATGACCACGATTTCGACTTCAAGGTGAAGCACATCCTGCGGTTCCTGGAGGAAGGCGACAAGGTCAAGATCGTCGTCATGTTCCGGGGCCGCGAGGTGGTGCACCGGGACATCGGGTACCGGATCATCGAGGACGTGCTGAACCGCATCGGCGAGAAGGCCATCATTGAAAAGCCCGCCGGCATCGACGGCCGCGACATGCACGCCATCGTCATCCCCCGCCCGGTGGAACAGGTCAAGAAACCCAAGACTGGGGCCGCCAAACCGGCGCCCGCCCCGGAACCGACCCAAGCCTAGAGGATAAAATGCCCAAGCTCAAGACCCACAAGGGCGCCGCCAAGCGCTTCAAGAAGACCGCGAGCGGTCTCTTCAAGCGCGGCTGCTCCCACCAGCGCCACATCCTGTCAAGCAAGCCCAGCAAGCGCAAGCGCCAGCTGGACATGGGCAGAATGGTGGACAAGGCCGATCTCGGCCGCGTCCGCGACATGCTGCCGTACGCCTGACCCGACCCATCACCCGGTGGCTGACGCCACCCCCGACGTGGCCTTGAAAACCTCCCCGAGGTTGCCACCAGGAAAGGAAACGACATGACCCGCGTCAAACGTGGTTTCAAGCGAGTCCAGCGGCGCAAGCGCATGCTGAAGTTCGCCAAGGGCTTCTACGGTGCCAAGTCCCGCCTCTACCGGACGGCCAAGGAGGCGGTGGAAAAGGCCCTCGGCTACTCCTACCGGGACCGCAAGGCCCGCAAGCGCGACTTCCGCCGCCTGTGGATCGTCCGCATCGGCGCCGCCTGCGAGAACAACGGCATTTCCTACTCCAAGTTCATGGGCGGGCTCAAGAAGGCCAGCGTGGGGCTGGATCGCAAGATCCTGGCCGACCTGGCCGTCCGCAACCCTGAAGCCTTTACCAAGCTCGTGGCCGTGGCCAAGGGCTGAGCGAAGACACTCCTCAACATCGCAAAGACCTGAAAGGCCGCTCCCGCGGCCTTTCTCTGTTTCCGGATCCCCGAGGACGCCATGGAACTTTCCCTGCTCCCGAATGAAATGCGGACGGCCCACCTGGCCTTCCCGGGCCTGTTGGCCGAATGCCGCGACCTGGATGCGCTCATGCGGCTCAAGGGGACCTACATCGGGCGGGAGGACAGCCATACCGTCACCCTGATGCAGCTGCTCAAGGCCGCGCCCAAGGAGCACAAGCGGGACCTGGGCCAGACCGTGAACACCCTCAAGAATCACTGGGAGCAGGCCCTCAAGGACCGCCAGGCGGCCCTGGAGCAGGAGCGGCTGCGGGAGGCGGCCCTGGCCAACGCCTGGGATCCGGACCTGCCCCCGCCCCTGCCCCCCCGGGGCGCCCTGCATCCCCTGAACCGGCTCATGGACCGCATGGTGGACGTGTTCCGCCCCCTGGGCTACCACGTGGAGGAAGGACCCGAGGCGGAGACCGAGTCCCACAACTTCGACGGCCTGAACATGCCTCCAGGACCATCCGGCCCGGGGCACCGCCGACACCTTCTACTTCAAGGGCCACGAGGGCCTGCTCCTGCGCACCCACACCAGCCCGGTGCAGGTGCGGGTGCTGCGCCGCATCGGGGCCCGGGGCGCGGACGGGCTGAGCGAGCTGGAACGCCGGGGCGGGATCCGCTTCCTGGCCCCCGGGCGGGTCTACCGCAAGGACGAGATCGACCCCACCCACAGCCCCATGTTCCACCAGGTGGAAGGCATGATCGTGGGCAAGGGCATCGGCATGCACCACCTGAAGGGCACCCTGGCCTACGCCATGAAGGCCCTGTTCGGTCCCGGCGCGGACGTGCGCTTCCGTCCCAGCTACTTCCCGTTCGTGGAGCCGGGGGCGGAGATGGACGTGCGCTGCCCCCTGTGCGCCGGAGCCGGATGCCGGGTCTGCAAGGGCTCCGGCTGGGTGGAGCTGCTGGGCGCCGGGCTGCTGCACCCCAACATCCTCACCTTGGCCGGCATCGACCCGGAGGTATGGAGCGGGTTCGCCTTCGGCATGGGGGTGGAACGCACCGCCATGATGGTGAGCCAGACCCCGGACCTGCGGCTCTTCTTCGAAAACGACCAACGGTTCCTCAGGACCATGGGAGGGCTGGACTGATGCTCATCGAGATGGACGCACTGACCAAGGAACTGCCGGCGCTGGCCGGCACCCCCCCGGGCGCCTTGTGCGAGCTGCTGGCGGGCCTGGGCTTTCCCGTGGATGGCGGTGGAGACCTCGGGGCCGTCCCCGGTGTTGGAGGTGGACGTCACCGCCAACCGCGGCGACGCCCAGTCCCACCGGGCCTGGCCCGGGACCTGGCGGCCAAGCTCGGCGCCCGGCTGGGCCCCCTGGAGCACGTGCCCCTGGAGGAAGGGCAGCCCCTGGTGCCCATCCGCCTGGAAGCCGGGCGACGCCGGCCCGTTCTATTCCACGGCGGTCCTGGAGCTGGGCCGGGGCACCACCCCCCTCCCGGCCCGGACCTTCCTGGCGGCCATGGGCAGCACGGCCAAGGGGCTGCCGGCGGTGGACGCCTCCAACGAGCTGCTGCACCGGTACGGGCATCCCACCCACGCCTTCGACGCGGACAAGGTGAAGGGCGGCATCCGCGGTGCGCTGGGCCTGGGAAGGGGAGGTCCTGGTGACCCTGGACGGGGTGGAGCGCAAGCTCACCTCCCAGGATCTGCTCATCGCCGACGACGAGGGGCCCATCGGCATGGCCGGGCTCATGGGCGGGGACGGCACCAAGGTGACCGCCGCCACCCGCCGGGTGCTGCTGGAGAGCGCCTGGTTCGACCCCCGCACGGTGCGGGCCATGGCCCAGCGCCACGGGCTGTTCACGGACGCCTCCCAGCGTTTCGGGCGGGGCGCGGACCCGGCGTTCGCCCGGGTGGCCCGGGACCTCCTGGTCCAGCGCCTGCAGGCCTGGGGCGGAGCCCGGCTGGTGTCCGCCTGGGCGGCGGGTTCCCTGCCCCCGGCCCCGGCGCCCATCCGCCTGGCCTGGACGCTGATGGACCGGGTGGCCGGCATACCGGGTGGAACGGCCGGCGGCCATCGCCTTCCTGGAACGCCTGGGCTGCCAGGTGCGGGAGGCGGACGGCGGGCTGGAGGTCCAGCCGCCCACGTGGCGCCACGACCTGTCCCTGCCCGACGACCTGGCCGAGGAAGTCCTGCGCCTGAACGGCTACGATGCCATCCCGGCGGCCCTGCCGCCCCTGGACTGCGCGCCCGTGCCCTTGTCCGCAGGCTACCTGAAGCGGCGCAGGCTGGCCGCGCGCCTGGCCAACCTGGGCTTCTTCCAGACCGTGACCCTGGGCTTCGGCGACCCCATGGAGGCCGAGCAGGGCTACCCCAAGGGCGACCACCCGGACCTGCGCACCCTCAAGAACCCCCTGGGCGAGGACTACTCGGTGATGCGGGGCACCCTGCTGCGGGACCTGAGCGAGGTGGCCCGGCTGAACCTGGAGCGGGGCGCCAAGGAGGTCCGGCTGTTCGAGATCGCCCCGGTGTTCGAGGCCCACCCGGGCCAGCCCCTGCAGGAGACCTGGACCCTGGGCCTGGTGTGGGCGGGCGAGGAGGGGGGGAGGACCCCCTCACCCCTCCGCGCCGGCTGTCCAAGCCCGAGGGCCAGGCCTTCCTCATCGGGGTCCTGCGGTCCCTGGGGGTGCCCGCCGAGGCTGTTCACGAATTCAACAACTGGAAGCTTCCCAGCTGGGAGAGCGGGGTCAAGGAACCGGTGGGATGGCGGTTCGAGATCGCCCTGGAGGCCATTCCGGACGAGCCCGAGCAGATCGTCCCCCGGTTCGCGCCCTTCAGCCGGTTCCCGGTGGTGGAGCGGGACCTTTCCCTGCTGGTGGACCTGGGCCAGTCCTACACGGCCCTGCGCCAGGCCGTGGCCGCCGCCCTGGGCGGCACCCCCCTCCAGGACCTGCGCTGCGTGGACGTGTTCCACAAGGGCCTGGGCAAAGGGCGCCAGGCCTGGCTGTTGCGCTTGCGCTTCCAGGCCATGGAGCGCACCCTGACCCGGGAGGAGGTGGACGGCTGGATGGCCCTGGCCCTGGCCGCCGCCCGAACCCTTGGGGCCGAACGGCGCAGTTGAACGGATCCGCATGGGTGCGACCGCCGGGACGGCCCGGCGGTTGCTAAAATGACCATTGACGAGGCGACCATGGATCTTCTGAAGCAACTCGAGGGCAAGCTGCAGGCGCTGGTCCAGCAGCGCAACCAGTACCGGGAGGAGGCGGCCACGCTCAAGGCCGAACGCACCGGCCACGACGAGGAGCTGCACAGCCTGCGCCTGCGGCTGGAAGATCTGCAGACCGAGCACGCCGCCCTGCAGCGGGAGCGGGCCGACGTCCGCAAGCAAGTTGAATCCATACTGAAGATGGTTGAGGGACTTGAATGACCGGAACCGGGGATCTGACCCTGGACGTCCTGGGCCGGCCCGTCCGGGTCACCACCCAGGCTCCGCCCGATGAAATAACCAGGGCGGTGGCCATAGTTGAGGAGACGTTCCAGGACATGGAACGGGCCTATGAGCTAAGATGGGGTAATCCGCCGTCGGCGCTGGACACATCTTCATGGCTGCTGATGGGGGCCCTCAACCTGGCGCACCGCGTGGCGCGCCTGGAAAGGGAAGCCTGCCAGCACACTCAGAACCTGGAACAGACCTTGACTAGGCTGCTCGATGATGTTCCGGACGATGCCATCTCCCCTTCCGGTCCCCTGTTCCAAGGGGCTAGCCATTCCCAAGGGAATGGGCCAGACTGTTGATCCCTGCGAGGCCCGTGATATGGCCGAGCGCTTGTTCCGTAAAATGCCATGGGAGACCTTCCCCCGGCACTGTGCGTTCCGCGCGACGGCGCGCCTTATGTCGGGACTCTGGTTGCCCCCCTACTTGCTAGGGAACACGGCAAGCCTCCACGACTGAGCGGGGATCCATTTCGTCCCACAGGTTCAAGTGCCGACGGCTCCAAACCTTCAGGAGCATCAGCATGAACGCATTGGGATGGTTGTTTTTCATCTTGGCGATCGCCGGCCTCGCCGCCTTCATCTACCAGATGCGCAAGGCCCAGCAGGCGGTCGTGGACGTGTCCAAGGCCACGGCCAAGGCCGAGGCGGAGCTCAAGGCGGAGCGGGACCGGCTCCTGGCGGAGGCCGAGAAGGAGGCCGCCAAGGTCCTGGACCGGGGCCAGCGGGAGGCGGAGGCCCTGCGCAAGGAGGCCGAGCTCAAGGCCAAGGAGCAGGCCCTCCAGGCCCGCCAGGAGGCCGAGAAGCTGGCCATGGAGCGCATGCAGTCCCTGGACAAGCAGGAGCAGCGGATCCAGGGCAAGGAGGACAGCCTGGACAAGAAGCTGCTCCACGTGGACCAGAAGGTCAAGGAAGTGGAGCTCAAGACCGAGCGCCTCAAGGAGGACCAGGAACGGCTGGGGGCAATGCAGGCGGACGTGAAGCGGGTGATCGAGGAGCAGTCCCGGCGCCTGGAGGCCATCGCCGGGCTGACCCGGGAGGACGCCAAGGCGGAGCTGGTGGCCCAGCTGGAGTACACCGCCAAGATGGACGCCGCCAAGCTGGTGCGGCGCATCGAGGACGAAGCCCAGGAGGAGGCCGCCAAGCGGGCCCGGTGGACCATCACCGCGGCCATCCAGCGGGTGTCCTCGGACGTGGTGGCCGAGACCACCGTCAGTTCGGTGCAGCTGCCCAGCGACGACCTGAAGGGCCGGATCATCGGCCGGGAGGGCCGCAACATCCGCGCCCTGGAGAAGGCCACCGGCTGCGACCTGATCGTGGACGACACCCCCGAGACCATCGTGGTGAGCAGCTTCGACCCCATCCGCCGGGAGGTGGCCCGCCAGGCCATCCTCAAGCTCCTGGCCGACGGCCGCATCCACCCGGCCCGGATCGAGGAGGTGGTGGAGAAGACCAAGATCGACATGGACCTGCACCTGAAGGAGCTGGGCGAGGCGGCGGCCATCAGCCTGGGCTTCCCGGACGTGCACCCCAAGCTGCACAAGCTCATCGGCCGGCTCAACTACCGCACCAGCTACGGCCAGAACGTGCTGAACCACACCAAGGAAGTGGCCCACATCGCCGAGTACATGGCCGCCGAGCTGGGCGCGGACCAGCGGCTGGCGCGCCGGGCCGGGCTGTTCCACGACATCGGCAAGGCCATCGACCGGGAGGTGGAGGGCACCCACATCGAGATCGGCATGGAGCTGCTCAAGCGTTTCGGCGAGAAGGACAACGTCATCCACGCCATGAGCTGCCACCACGGGGACTTCGAGCCCAGGACCGTGGAGGCCATGCTCATCACCGCCGCCGACGCCCTCTCCGCCGCCCGCCCCGGGGCGCGCCGGGAGATGCTGGAGACCTACGTCAAGCGCCTGGAGGCCCTGGAAGCCATCGCCAACAGCTACAAGGGCGTCCAGAAGAGCTTCGCCATGCAGGCCGGCCGGGAGATCCGGATCATGGTGGACGCCGGCCAGGTGAACGACGACCAGGCCTTCTGGCTGGCCAAGGACGTCACCAAGCGCATCGAAGGGGAGATGCAGTACCCCGGGCAGATCAAGGTCACGGTCATGCGCGAGACCCGGGCGGTGGAATACGCCCGATAGAGACTAGGCCATCAGGCGCATCAGCAGGAACACCCCGCCGTTCCACAGGCCGTGCACCAGGATGGAGGTGACCAGGTTGCCGGTGCGCAGGAAGGCCAGGCCCAGCACCACGCCCAGGGTGGTGAGGGTGGGCAGGCCCAGGGGCTGCAGGTGCATGAAGGCGAAGCCCAGGCCGGTGAGGGCCACGGCCAGGAGCCGCCCGGGGCGGGTGCCCAGGCGGGTCCCCAGCCGCTCGCCCAGCCAGGGCAGGAGGAAGCCCCGGAACAGCAGCTCCTCGAACGCCGGCGCCAGCAGGGCGACGGTGCCGAACAGGAGCACCACCGTCCAGGCGCCCCGGAGGTGCATGAGGTATTGCATCAGCTCTTTCTGGGGCGGTTCGCTCTGGTGCAGCATGGGCCCCAGGACCATGGACACGGCCAGCACGGCGGTGAAGGCCAGGGCCAGGAACCCCAGCCCGGGGGCCAGGGCGGTGCGCCGGGGGGCGGGGGCCACCCGCCGCCACAGTTCGCCCAGGGAGATCCCTTCCGCCCAGCACAGGTAGGCGGTGCCGAGGCAGGCGTGGCAGGCGTAGACCAGGGGCAGGCTCAGGGGCCTGAGGGCGGGCACCAGGCCCAGGACCAGGCCGATGGCGGGGCCCGCCGCCAGGAGGGTCATGAACCAGCCCAGCAGGACGATGAGCACCGCCCTTCCGGACATGCCGAAATGGGGGAGCGGCCGGGGGGGAACGGGGGTCATGGCCAGGTGCAGGCCGAAGCCCAACCCTGCCAAGCCCGCCAGGAGGATCCCGAGCCCCGCGGCGCTGTAGGCCAGGAGGCGGCGGGCGGCCCAGGCGCGCGCCTGGTCTTCCAGGGGCCGGGGATCGCCCCCGGCCCGGGCCTGCAGGCGGGCCTCCAGGATCCGGGCGGCGTAGCCGTTCCCCAAGGCGGTCCGCACCGGCTCCAGGCCGCTGGCCGGGGGTGGGGCGCCCTGGTGCTGGTAGCACCAGGTCCAGGCCTGGCGGAAGGTGTCGCCGGCGGGACCTGGCGCATCCTTGATCAAGGTTGCCCCGGTGGCCAGGTCGCCCGCTTCGCCCGCATGGACGGCGAGAAGGGCCCGGTCCCATCCGCCGTTCCCCCCGGCGGCCAGGACGGTGAGGGAGCGTTCAGGCTGGAGCCACCGGCGCAGGGGCGGCCATACCTGGGCCCGGGCCGCCCCCAGGGCGGCGTCCAGGAACCGCCCCTGGAGGCTCACCTGGTCGGCCGGGGGCCGGGCATGGCCCGGGTGGAAACGGGGGTTGTTCCCGGCCAGCACCAGGATGGCCAGGAGCAGGAGGGCGATGAACAGGTCGGCCCAAGTGCGGGGGGGATTCCAGGGCTCGGTCCGGTTCGGCGCCATGACCCAGGATGATACATTGGTGGCAGGAGACCTTATGCCCTTTTCTAACCCCAGCCCCAGGCGGGCCCGGCGCTCGGACCGGGCATGAAGCTCGGTACGGCGGTCTGGCGGGATGGGACGGTGGAACGCACCGCCCTGGTGGCGGAACTCCCCCCGGATCCCGGCCGGGTGGTGGATCTCAACCGCCTGGAAGTCCTGCGCCTGGCCAAGCTGGGGGAGGGCTGGGCGGAGCGCCTGGCCGATGCCCGGGTGCCTCCGGCGCTGGGTTCGCTGCTGGAGGGCGGGCCCCGGGCCCTGCACCGGGCCCGGCAGGTGCTGGCCTACGCCGAGAAGTGGCACCGGCGCGGCGGCTTGCCCGAAGCCCTGGCGCCCCGGACCGGGAACCTGCGGATGCTGGCGTGCCTGCCGCGGCCCCTGGCCCTGCGGCGCTGGGACGGCACCGTCCTGGATCCCCGGTCGGTGCAGGGGCCGGGCGGAATGCTGGGCTCCCTGCCCATGCCCACCCTGGCCCTGGTGGGCCTGCATGGGGAACGGCCGGCGGGGTGCTGCCTGGCCCTGGAGCATGCCCGCGGCGTGGCCCTGGGCGCCTGGCTGGAACTGGACCTGGACTGGGAAGGGGCCCTGGAGCTGAGCCTGGGCGGGCTGCGCCGCCGCCTGCCCCTGGACACCTGGCAGGGCCTGGTGCCGCCCCGCCTGCGGGCCGGGGAAGTGGTCCTGGCCCCCCCGCCCCGCCTGCGCCTGCGCCCGGGCCAGGGGGTCGTGGAGGTGCGCCTGGCCGGGTCCTTCGACACCCTCGCCGTGCGCCTGGCCGACAGCGAAATGCACCCCACCATGCAGTAGACGGGCTCCCGGGGCAGGCGGGTCCCGACTCTGCGGCAGGCCCGCCGCACGGGTTCCGCGGGTCTGCGCCGCCCCACCGTTGGTGGCCGTGAATCGGAGTGCGTGCGCACTCCGATTCACGGCCACCGGCCCGTCGAGCCGCATCGGACTCTGGGCTCGGTGATTTACGAGGGGTCAGCAAGCGTCCTTGCCAACCGGCTGGACTCGGCGCATCCGCTGGGTCCAACTGGCATGAAAGGACCTGTAAAGTCTGCGGATGCGATTCCCCACGCCCGCCCAGAAGGTACCGATACCTGGGTCCTTGGGTCGGCCTCGACGAGCAAGCGAGTGCTTCGTCAGACCGCCCGCAGCGCAGCGAGGACGGGCTGACGAAGCCGAGCACCGGTGGGGCGGCGCGAAACCCCGGAACCCGGCCGACGGGCCTGCCGCCGACCGGGACCCGACCTCGCCAGTCACCCCAGGGCCAGCATCCGCTGTACGGGCACCAGGGCCTTGAGGCGCACCGCTTCGTCAAGTTCGATCTCAGGGCGCAGGTCGCGCAGGGCCAGGTACAGCTTCTCCAGGGTGTTGAGCTTCATGTACGGGCAGAGGGAGCAGTTGCAGCCGCTGTCGATGGGAATGGGGATCAGCTCGGCGTCCGGACGCAGTTTGCGCATCTGGTGCAGGATGCCCACCTCGGTGCCGACGATGAAGGCCTTGGCCGGGCTCTGGCCCACGCAGCGGAGCAGGGCGGCGGTGGAGCCGACGAAGTCGGCCATCTGGCTCACGCTCACATCGCATTCCGGGTGGACGATGACCTGGGCCTCCGGGTGGGCGGCCTTGAGCTGGGCCACCCGGCGCGCGGTGAACTGCTCGTGGACGATGCAGAACCCGGGCCAGAGCACCATGTCCCGGCCGGTCCGGGACATCACCCAGCGGCCCAGGTGGCGGTCCGGGGCGAACACGATCTTGCGGTCCGGGGGGATGCTGGCCACCACCCGCTCGGCGTTGGAGCTGGTGCAGATGATGTCCGACAAGGCCTTCACCCCGGCGGAACAGTTGATGTAGCTCACCACCACGTGGTCCGGGTAGTCCTTGAGCCAGGCGGCGAAGGCGTCCGCGGGGCACCGGTCGGCCAGGCTGCAGCCCGCGTCCAGGTCGGGGATGACCACCCGCTTGGCGGGGTTGAGGATCTTGGCGGTCTCGGCCATGAAGTGGACGCCGCAGAAGGCGATCACCTGGGCGTCGGTGCTGGCCGCGGCCTGGCTCAGCTGCAGGCTGTCCCCCACGAAGTCCGCCAGGTCCTGGATTTCCGGGTCCTGGTAGTAGTGGGCCAGGATGACGGCGCGGCGTTCGGTGCGCAGGTGCTTGATCTCCTCAACCAGGTCCAGGGCCGGATCCACGGTCTCGAAGGCAGGGTTGGCCAAGGCGTACGCGTCCATGTAAGCATTCTACGCCGGTCCCCTGGGGGCTGGCGGTGGAACGCAGGCAAGCCTTTGAAAGTATGGATTTAGTCTTAAATTAACAAATTTTGATATAAAAAAACGATTGAAAACCTTATGGCAGTTCGTACATTGGGTCAGCATCTATCCTGTTTCTGGTTTTCCGCTCCGGCCCGGAGCCGGCGCACCATCCAAGCATTCCGTCCGGAGGGTCCATGACCAACGTGCAGGCAGTGAAAGGTTCGGAAATCCAGCGGCTGGATCAGATGAAGATCAGCCGCTTCTTCGGCTGCAGCACCTTCAACGAGCGCACCATGCGGGAGCGCCTGCCCAGGGAAGTGTTCAAGGCCTTCCGCCATTGCCTCAAGCACGGCCAGCAGCTCACCCCGGACATCGCCCACGGCGTGGCCACGGCCATGAAGGAGTGGGCCCTGGAGCACGGCGCCACCCACTTCACCCACTGGTTCCTGCCCATGACCGGCGCCACCGCCGAGAAGCACGACACCTTCATCAACTGGGACGAGCCCGGGGTGGTCATCGAGAAGTTCTCCGGCAACCAGCTGATCCAGGGGGAGCCGGACGCCAGCTCCTTCCCGTCCGGGGGCCTGCGGGCCACCTTCGAGGCCCGGGGCTACACCATCTGGGACACCACCAGCCCGGCCTTCCTCATGCAGGGGCCGCTGGGCACCACCCTCTGCATCCCCACCGCCTTCGTGGGCTACCACGGCGAAGCCCTGGACAACAAGGTGCCGCTGCTGCGCTCCATGGAGGCGGTGAGCCGCTCCGCCCTCAAGGCCCTGAGCCACTTCGGCAGTCAGCCCCACGTCGGTGCTGGCCAACTGCGGGCCGGAGCAGGAGTACTTCCTGGTGGACCTGGAACTGGCCCGCCAGCGCCCGGACCTGATGTTCGCCAACCGGACCCTGCAGGGTGCCCGGCCGCCCAAGGGCCAGGAACTGGAGGACCACTATTTCGGCAGCATCAAGGAGCGCGTGCTGGGCTTCATGCAGGAAGTGGAACTGGAATGCTTCAAGCTGGGCATTCCCGCCAAGACCCGGCACAACGAGGTGGCCCCCAACCAGTTCGAGATCGCGCCCATCTACGAGCCGGCCAACATCGCCTCCGACCACAATCAACTCATGATGGAACTGATGAAGGCGGTGGGCGAGCGCCACGGCCTGGCGGCGCTCCTGCACGAGAAGCCGTTCAGCGGGATCAACGGCTCCGGCAAGCACGTGAACTGGAGCCTGGCCACGGACGAGGGGCACAACCTGCTGGAGCCCGGGCACACCCCGGCCGAGAACGTCCAGTTCCTGTTCTTCCTGGCGGCCACCCTGAAGGCCATCCACCGGCACGGCGGACTGTGCCGCGCGGCCATCGCCTTCGCCGGCAACGACCACCGCCTGGGCGCCAACGAGGCGCCGCCGGCCATCATGTCGGTCTACCTGGGGTCCCAGCTCAACCGCGTCCTGGACGCCATCGAGCGGGGCGACGTGGCGGACGCCACCGAGAAGGAGATCCTGGACCTGGGCCTGGCCAGCCTGCCGGCCCTGGAGAAGGACGCCACCGACCGCAACCGCACCAGCCCCTTCGCGTTCACCGGCAACAAGTTCGAGTTCCGGGCGGTGGGCTCCTCCCAGGCCATCGCCTTCCCCCTCACCGTGCTCAACGCCATCATGGCCGAAGCCCTGGACGAGATGAACGAGCGGATGGAAGCGGCGGTCGCCGCCGGCCGTCCGGGCCAGGTGGCGGCCATGGAGGTGGTGCGGGAAGCGATCGCCCAGACCAAGCCCATCCGCTTCGAGGGCAACAACTATGCGCCCGAGTGGCGGCAGGAGGCGGAACGGCGGGGCCTGCCCCATGCCCGGGACACGGTGGCGGCCCTGCGGGTGTGGAACGACCCGGAGACCCGGAAGGTGTTCACCCGCACCGGCATCCTCACCACCGAGGAACTGGACGCCCGGATCCACATCCGCCACGAGCAGTACCAGAAGGCCATCGCCATCGAGGCCCAGGTGCTGCGGGAGATGGCCGAGACCATGCTGATGCCGGCCGTCCTGGAAGATCTGGGGGCCAGGGCCGACACCCTGGCCAAGCTCACCGCCGTGGGGGTCCAGCCCCCGGCCCCCCTGCAGGAGGCCCTGCGCACCCAGGCGCGCCTGGCCGGCATCGCCCAGGAACGCCTGGCGGCCCTCAAGACCGCCATGACCGCCGCCGAGCACGTGCCCGAGGAGGACCTGCCCAAGCGCACGGAAGCTTTCGGCGGCCCCGTGCGGGAAGCCCAGGAACTGCTCCGGGACGTCCTGGACCAGCTGGAAAAGGATTGCGCCGCCTCCCGGTGGCCGATTCCCGTCTACCGCGAGCTGCTGGCCCCGCTCATCTGAGGCCTGCCGGTTCCCGCCCGTCGCCGGGGCCGCCCGCGGCCGGGGCCTGCGCCCCTGCCGCGGGCGGGGCGTTTCTCCCGCTAGAATGGGGAGTCCGTAACGGGAGGGGAGTTTGAGCAGGTCCGCCAGCACCGACACCACCACGCACCTGGCTCCGCCCATCCTGGCCTCGGCTTCGCCCCGGCGCCGGCAGTGGCTGGAAGCCTTGCAGATCCCCTTCGAGGTCTGGGCCCCGGAAGTGGATGAGACGCCCCTGGACGGGGAGGAGCCGGGGGCCATGGTGGCGCGCCTGGCCCGGGCCAAGGCGGAGATCGTTGCGGTGGTGAACCGGGGGCGCTGGGTGATCGCCGCCGACACCACGGTGGCGGTGGACCACCACCTGCTGGGCAAGCCGGCGGACCCGGAGGACGCCGCGCGCATGCTGATGCTGATCCAGGGCCGGGCCCACCAGGTGCACACCGGGCTGTGCCTGCGCAAGGACGACCAGGTGCACACCCTGGTGGACACGGCGGACGTGTACCTGCGCCCGGTGAGTCCGGCCCAGGCCCGGTGGTACGCCGGCACCGGGGAACCCATGGACAAGGCGGGCGCCTACGCGGCCCAGGGCATCGCGGCCCTGTTCATCGAGCGCATCGAGGGGAGCTTCGCCACGGTGATGGGGTTCCCGGTGGAGCGGTTCGGGGAGCTGGCGCGGCGGCTGGGACTGCTGGGGGCGTGGCTGGGCATGCCCTGACGGCGCGACGGGCGTCGGGCCGTCAACAGACCCAGGCCAGCACCGCCCACCCGAGGACGACCAGGTAGACGGCCAGGATGACCGGCGGCGTCCGGGTGGAACGGGGAGGTGGCGCCCCGGTCAAGGCAGGGCCGGAGCCCGCTGGGCCAGGGCCGAGACCTGGATCGGGCGGCCCGGCAGGAAGGGGTCGGCGCTCACCGCCAGGATCAGCACCAGGGCGAACAGGTTGATGCACCAGAAGGCGCGCCGGAAGGCCGCCGGAGGCAGGGGCGCGCGCAGGAGGGGGAGGGCGCTGCCCAGCAGCCACAGGGCGGCGGCCGCCAGGACCCCCAGCACCGGGAGGGAGGAGACAGTGCCGAACGCCGGCAGGAACGCCAGGGCGCAGGCGGTGGCGGCCATCCAGGTGAAGGTGAGCCGGCCGCTCTGGTCCGGGCGGAAATGCCTGGACAGGGTCGGGAACTCGGCCCGCCCGTAGTCGTGGTCGTGGAGCAGCATCAGCACCCAGAAGTGCGGCACCTGCCACAGGAAGAACAGCAGGCACAGCACCACGAGGGCGGGAGAGTCCAGGCCGCCGCCGGCGGCCGCCCAGCCGATGGCGGGCGGCAGGGCGCCGATGAGGGCGCCGGGAATGATGGCGAAGGCCGTCACCCGCTTGAGGGGCGTGTAGACGCCGTTGTACCAGGCCAGGGCCAGCAGGCCCAGGAGGGCCGCGGGCCACCCGTGCGCCAGGAGCAGGATGGCGAAGCCGGCCAGGTTGAGGGCGCCGCCCAGGAGGACCCCTCCGGCCAGGGACACCCGCCCGGACGGCAGGGGCCGGTTGCGGGTCCGGGCCATGCGGGCGTCCAGGCCGCATTCCTGGGCTTCGTTCCAGGCGCAGGAGCCCATGGCCAGCATCAGGGTGCCCAGGAGGCAGGTGCCCAGGCCCCAGTGGAAAGCCCGCTGGGCGGCCAGGTACCCGGTCGCGGCGGAGAGGGTGGAGGCCCCCGAGATGGAGAGCTTGGTGAGCTGGGTGAAGTCCCGCACGGTCATTGGAGGGTCTTGATGAAGCTGACGATGGTGTCCCGCTCCGCCGGATCCAGGTTGACCGCCGGCATGGCATCGGGGTAGCCCTTCAGCCGCTGGGTGCGGGGGGACTGGATACTGCGCCTGAGGTGGTTCTCGTCCACCACCACGGTCCGGGTGCGGTTTCCCTCCACCACGTCGATCCGCTGGCCGAACAGGCCCCGGAGGGTCGGGCCGACGCCGACGCTGCCGTCGGTGGAGTGGCAATCCAGGCAGCCGTGGCCGCGCAGCAGGGCCAGTGCCGGGGGTTCGCCGGGCGGGGCCGCCTTGGCTTTCGCCGGCTCCGGCGTCGGCGCCGGGGCGTCCTCGCCGCCGAAATACCACCTCCGGAAGGCGTCCTCGGGCACCACCACCACGTGGCTGAGCATGAGGGAATGGTCGACCCCGCAGATCACCGTGCACTGGATGTCGTAGGTGCCGGTCTCGATGGCGCGGAACCAGGCAGTGTTGATCCGTCCCGGCACCGCGTCGATCTTCAGGCGGAAGGCGGGGACGAAGAACCCGTGAATGACGTCGAGGCTCTGGACCTCCAGCTTCATGGGCCGCCCGATGGGGGCGTAGAGCACCGAGGTCTGCTTCTGGTTGGGATATCCGAAGGACCAGACCCACTGCCGGCCGGTGACCCTCACCACCATGGAGTCGGCCGGGGCGTTGTGCTCGAATTCGTAGTTGGTCCAGCCGAAGTAGAAGATGCCGATGAAGACCGCCAGGGGCACCAGCGTCCAGACGATCTCCAGCCAGGTGTTGCCGTGGATCTGCGCGGCCTTGGGGTGGCGCTTGCGGCTGTAGCGGATCACGAAGCCGACCATGGTGGCGGTGATGCCGAGCAGCAGCAGCACGGCCAGACCCAGGATCCACAGGAAAACTACGTCGGCCCGTTGGGCTCCGGTCGATGCTCGAGTCATCCATCCCATGGCGGATCCTCAGCGGAAGGCAACGTCGGCGAACAGCAGCGCGAAGAAGATCAGGAGGGTGCCCAGGGCCACGCCGACGATCCCCTTCAACAGCAGGCCCTCGTATTTCAAGTGCATGAAGAAGTAGAACACCAGCCCGGCCTTCACGGGGGTGATCAGCAGCAGGCCCCAGACCGCCGCGGACTGCCCGCTGTGGCTGATGATCACCAGGAGGGCGGTGAGGGCCACCAGGACCGCCCACACGGCCACGTACAGGCCGGGGCCGGGGCTGGCGTGGTGGGCTTCGGCGTCTCCGGGTCGGGTGTGGACAAGGTCACTCATGGCGCCCTCCAGGTCAGGCCGCGAGGTAGAACAGGGGCAGCAGGAAGATCCAGACCACGTCCACCAGGTGCCAGTACAGGCCGCTGTTCTCCAGGAGCAGCGGACGCTCCGGGGTGATCCGCCCCCGGACCACCAGCACCGCCATGGTCGTGAGCAGCCCCATGCCGGCCATCACGTGCAGGCCGTGCAGCCCGGTCATGGTGTAGTAGAGGCCGAAGAACACCTGCTCCCCCGGGGGCTGGGCGGCCAGGTGGGGAGATCCGGGATACAGGCCGTGGTGGATCTCGGCGGTCCACTCGAACGCCTTGTCCACCAGGAACACCAGCCCCAGCAGGATGGTGGCGCCCACGCACAGCAGCGACCGGCGGCGCGCGCCGCGCTCCAGGGCGTCGATGCCCAGGGCCATGGTCAGGCTGCTGGTCAGCAGGATGAAGGTGTTGGCGACCCCGATCACCGCGTTCAGCTCCGAGCCGGCATGGTGGAATTCCTCGGGATAGCGCGAGCGCATGTACGAGTAGGCGATGAACAGCCCGGAGAACAGCAGGATCTCGGTGAGCAGGAACAGCCACATGCCCAGCTTGCCTGCGAAGGCATCGTGGTGGTGCTCCTCGGCCTGGAGCGCGGCGGCCTGGCTCATGCGCTTCCCTCCTCCCCGAAGGTGTAGACCTCCTGGGTGACCGTGGGGATCACGGCGAAGTTCTCCACCGGCGGGGGCGAGCTCGTGGACCATTCCAGGGTCACGCCGCCCCAGGGGTTGTCCGGGGCCAGAGGGCCCCGTTTCCTGGCGACGATGAGGTTGGCGAAGAAGATGATCAGGCCCAGCACCAGGATCCAGGAGCCGACGGTCGCCACCTCATGGCCGGTGTTGAACATCGGCAGGTGGTTGTAGTAGCGCCGGGGCATCCCCTGGAGCCCCAGGACCAGCATGGTGAAGTAGAGCATGTTGAAGCCGATGAACATGGGCCACCAGGCAAGGTAGGCCACCCGCTTGGAATACATCCGCCCGTACATCTTGGGGAACCAGTAGAGCAGGGCGGCGAAGAAGCCGAACCCGGTGCCCCCGAACATGACGTAGTGGAAATGCCCCACGATGAAGTAGGTGTCGTGCACGTGCACGTTGACGGCCAGGGCGCCCTGCATCACCCCGGTGAGCCCGCCGATGGAGAACAGGAAGATGAAGGTGAGGGCGTACAGCAGCGGGGGCTCGAAATCGATGGAGCCCTTGTACAGGGTGGCGGTCCAGTTGAACACCTTGATGGCGCTCGGCACCGCCACGACCATGGTCAGCAGGGAGAAGATGAGGTTGCCGAACGGGCTCATGCCGGAGGTGAACATGTGGTGGGCCCAGACCAGGGAGCCCACCCCGGCGATGGCCAGGCTGGAGAAGGCGATGGCCTTGTACCCGAAGATGGTGCGCCTGGCGAACGTGGGCAGGATCTCGGTGATGGCGCCCATGGCCGGCAGGATCATGATGTACACCGCCGGATGGCTGTAGATCCAGAACATGTGCTGGTAGAGCAGCGGGTCGCCGCCCTTGGCCGGGTCGAAGATGCCGATGCCGGCCAGGCGCTCCAGCATCACCAGGATCAGGGTGACGGCCAGGATCGGGGTGGCCAGGACCTGGATCCAGCCGGTGGCGTACAGCGCCCAGGGGAACAGGGGCAGGCGGAACCAGGTCATGCCCGGCGCCCGCAGGCGGTGGATGGTGGTGATGAAGTTGATGCCCGTGAGCATGCTGGAGAAACCCAGGATGAACACGCCGAACACCGCCAAGGTCACGTTGGTCCCGGTCTTCAGGCTGAAGGGGACGTAGAACGTCCAGCCGGTGTCGGGCGGCCCCCCGCCGGTGAACAGGGAGGTGATGGCGATCAAGGCCCCGGCCACGAAAAAATACCAGGATATGAGGTTCAGCCGGGGGAACGCCACATCCTTGGCGCCGATGAGCAGGGGGAGCATGAAGTTGCCGAACACCGGCGGCAGGCCCGGGATCACGAACAGGAAGATCATGAGCACGCCGTGGACCGTGAACAGGGCGTTGTACCACCGGGCGTCGACCAGGTGATGGAACATCTGCAGCTGCACGAGGCGCATGAGGACGCCCACGCAGGCGCCCAGGGCGAAGAACGTGAGGACGGAGTACAAGGTACAGGATGCCGATGCGCTTGTGGTCAGTGGAGGTGACCCAGGCCAGGAACCCGTGCTTTGAGCCCGTGTCGTCCAGGAAGCTCCCGGGGGGGATGGGCAGGACCGCGTTCATGCCCGCACCCGCGGCTTGCGGCGGAACACCAGGAGGGCCGCGAACCCGGCGCCCAGGAGCAGGGTGACCGCCCCGACGGCCTTGGTGACGCTGAACACGTAGGTGCGGCCCTGGGGGTCATAGCTGAAGCAGAACTGCAGCCACTGGTTGATGGTGGGCCGGCTCTCGCCCCGGGCGGCCTCCAGCACCGCCATCTGCAGGTCCGCCGGCTGGTAGGAGACGCCGTAGATGTAGCGGGTGACCTTGCCGCCCGGCGAGAGGAGCATGAGGGCGGCGGCATGGATGAAACTGTCGCCCTGCGCCTTGAACTTGAAGCCCACCGAATCGCACAGGGCCCGGGTGGCGTCCCCGGGCCCGGTGAGGAAGCGCCAGGCGGCGGGGGAGATGGGCCGCTTGACTTCCTTGAGGTAGTTGAGCTGCTTCTGCTGGGCGATCTCCGGCGTGTCCCGGGGGTCGAAGCTCACGGTGAGGACCTGGAAATCCTGCCCGGGCTGGGCCTGGACCTGGTTGAGCACGTCCGCGACCCCGTTCAGCTGGGGGGTGCAGATGCCCGTGCAGCGGAAGTAGTTGAGGGTCAGGACCGTGGGCTTGTCGATGAGCGACCTCAGGGTCACCGGCCGGCCGTTCTCGTCGTTCAGGACCAGGTCCAGCGGCACCCGGTGGTCGAGCTTCTCGTCGATGCCCACTTCGCCAGGGGCCGGCGCCGGCGCGGGAGACTGGGCTGGCGCCGGGGCCAGGCTCAGGGTGAGGGCCAATGCCAGGAAAACGGATTTCATTGCGCTTCCTCCTTAATCGAGCGATCCAGGGCGCCGCGCAGCTCCTGCCACTGGCCGGGGGTCAGCAGGGCGACCTCCGGCCGGAACCCGTTGGCCGGAACGCCGGGCACGATGCCCGCGGCCAGGGCCTGGTCGCTGACGCGCCACTTCGGCACGGCGGCCAGGGTCTGGGCGGCCCGGGCGGGATCGGCGACGACCTGGCCCAGGATGGGCTCGCGGCTGGGGTCGAACCCCGCCGGCGCGCGGTACTCCTGCTCCAGCTTGACCATGGCCATGGGCACCGGGATCCGGTTGGGCAGGACCTCGCCGGTGCTGCTGAACATCTTGGCCAGGGCCGCGAGGGCTTCGGGGTGTTCGGGACCATGGTCGAAGTTGCCCAGGGACCGGACATAGTGCACCAGGGCCATGCGGTCCCGCTTGGGCAGATAGGAAAAGGACACCATGGAACTGCCTTTGACGCCTTCCTCCAGGGTCTTGTAGATGCTATCGATCTGGGTGCCGTTCTGCCAGCCGTTCTTCTGGGTGAAGTTGCGGGGCGGCGGATTGAGCCCGCGGCCGGCCGGGCCGTCGCCGAGGCCCTTGGGGCCATGGCAGGACGCGCAGGTGGAGGCGAACAGCTCCTGGCCCCGGGCCAGCAGCGCCGGGTTGGGAGTCATGACCGTGGCCGGGTCGATGGGGGGCAGGACCCGTCCTTTTTCCGGCGGGTAGTCGGTGGGATCCAGCCAGCCGGTCCCTCCGCCGGAGGCGGATTCGGTACCGGGGGCGGCGGGCTGGTTGGCGTTGCGGGTCCCGGGGAGGACCAGGAAGGCGAAAACGGACAGAAGGCCGATGAACCCGGCCACCACCAGCAGCGCCGAGAGCAGGCGCTTGAGTTCCGCGGGACTGAGGTAGCGGTCGATCATAGGCGGAACTCCAGCCCTGCCTTCAGGAAGGGATCGCCCACCGGCATGTCCTCGCCTTTCTCCATGGCGCCCCGCAGCCAGAGCAGGGTCCCGCCCCCGAAGAACAGGGCGAATCCCAGTTCAGGCCAGGAAAACAGCGGGGTCCGTCCCAGCTCCGGGAAGATCAGCCAGTAGAGGTCGGTCCAGTGGGCGGCCAGGACGACCAGCGCCACCCAGCGCAGGCGCTTGGGATCGCCCTTGGCGTCCCAGGGGACCAGGGCGAAGAAGGGGATGAGGAACTGCAGGAGGAACACCAGGATGGCCACCGGGAGCCAGGCTCCGCCGGTGCGGGCCTGGTACCAGCACGACCTCCTCCGGCAGGTTCGCGTACCACATGAGCAGGTACTGGGCGAAGGCGATGTAGCCCCAGAATATGGTGAAGGCGAACAGCCATGCGCCGAGGTTGTAGCGATGGTCGAAGCGGATCTGCTGGAGGCGCTGCCGCCCCGCCAGGTACAGGACCGCCAGGGTCGACGCCGCCAGTCCCGCCAGGAAGGCGCCGGCGAACAGGTACACCCCGATGACGTCGCTGTACCATTTGGGTTCCATGGCACCTATCCAGTCGAACGCCGCCTGGGAGACCAGCAGCGCGAAGATGGCCATGGCGACCGGCGCGAACCGGCGCGCCCGGATCGTGAAGCGGGGGTCCCGGTCCCGGTCCTGCTTCAGGGATCCCCGGACCATGACCGCCACGGCCAGGAGGCCCAGCGCCAGGCAGACCGCGACCCGGGCGGAAAAGAGCGGCAGGCCGAGCCAGAAGGCCTTTCCGGCCAGCACCGGGTCGGCGCCCGCCCCGGGCCGCGCGCCCGGGTACAGCACCGGGATCGCGCCGAGCGCCACCAGGCCCACGGCGGTGAGAGGGACGAGCAGCAGGGACAGGCGCTCGGGGATGCGCCTCAGGGGCACGCTCCAGCGGGCCCCCGCCAGGTGCTCGAGGGTCACCAGGAACAGCGCGCCCAGGGCCAGGGTGAACAGGAACAGGAACCACAGCAGCCAATTGGCCCAGAACCTCGGCGGGCCGGCGGCGACATAGGAGCCGGCCGCCAGGATGCCGCCCAGGGCGGTGGCACTCCAGAGGAACCCGGCGGTGCGGTCGGTGCTCATGGGAGATCCTCGTTCTTGGCGTTGCCGGCCCGCTGGAGCGCCCGCACGTAGTGGACCACGGCCCAGCGGGCGTCCTCCGGGAGGTCGGCGGCGTAGGACGGCATGGTGTTCTTGCCCAGGACGATGGTTCCGTAGATAGTGCCGTCGGAATAGGCGCGGAAGTTGGGTGCGAGCAGGTTGGCGGGCTTGGCCCCGTAGGCGGCGGTGAGGCTGGGCATGCCGTTGCCCAGGGGCCCGTGGCAGACCGCGCAGTGGACCTGGAATTCAGCCCGCCCCTGGGCCAGCACTTCCGGGGTCCGGGGCAGCGGGTTCACCAGGTTCGCCGCGCCTTCGGGGGTGGCGAAGGCAGGGGGCAGGTGCCCCCGGGCGACCGTCCCGGCGACGGGCAGCTGCATGCCGTGGCCGTCCTTGAAGAACGGGCTCGGCTTCTGGGGATCGAGCCGCGGCTGGTCCAGCATGTGGACCATGGGCAGCATCGCGGGCATCATCTGCACCGCTCCGTACATGACCAGCCCCGAGACCAGGCAGGCGCCGGCGATGCCGGCCAGGGACCTCTGGATGAAGGCGGCGGTGAAGGACGGCCCTGCCCCCGGCCCGGGCAGGAGCTCGATGTCCCGGGCGCCCGCGGCCTCCAGGGCCGCCTTGGCCGCGGCGGGGTCGAAGCCGGCTTTCCCCCCGGCGCTTCCACCGCCAGGGCGAACCGGTCCCGGGTGATGTCCCTGATGGCCTTCGAGTGGAGGACCGGGTGGCCGAAGAAGGGCAGGCTGTTCAGCAGCAGGAGCATGCCCAGCCCCGCGGTCAAGGAGGCGAACAGGACCGTGACCTCGAACATGATGGGCACGAAGGCCTGCCAGGAGGTGGGCGCCTTGCCCCCGGTGACCAGCGGGTAGTCCACTGCGGCCACCCACATCTGGAAGCCCAGGGCGGTCAGGGCGCCCAGGATGCCCATGACCATCACCATGCCGGCCAGCGGGGAACGGCGGTGCCCCAGGAGGTCGGCCATGCCGTGCACCGGGTAGGGGGTATAGGCCTCCAGCCGCCCCAGCCGCTGGTCCTTGAGCCTGGCCGCCGCCGCCGCCAGCGCTTCGGCGCTGTCGAAGAGACCGAGAACGGCGAAGGTCTCACTCATGGACGGCTCCGTGGCGGGGCTGGGCCCCGGGCAGGTCAGCCTTCATTTCGGTGGTCGCGATCAGGGGCAGGACCCGGGCGAACAGCAGCACCAGGGTGAAGAAGATGCCGAAGGACCCGGCCAGGATGCCGATGTCCACCAGGGTCGGCTTGTAGTTGTGCCAGGCCGAAGGCAGGTAGTCGTGGTGCAGGGAGATGACGATGATGGAGAACCGCTCCATCCACATCCCGACGGTCACGGCGGTGGCCACCAGGAACATCCACGGGTAGCTCCGGCGGCACGTGCGGAACCACAGGAGCTGCGGGACGAGCACGTTGCAGGCGATGGTGAGGCATCCGGCCCAGCCGTAGGCCCCCCAGACGTACTGCAGGAACGTGTGCTGGATGAACGTGTTCATGCTGTACCAGGCGGTGAACCCCTCGGCGACGTACGCATAGCCCATCAGGCAGCTCATGCCCAGGATGACCTTGTTCATGACCTCCAGGTGGAAGTCGGTGATGAGGTTCTTCAGGTCCATGGTCTCCCGGGCCACGACCAGGGACATGAGCACGATGGCGAAGCCGGCGAAGATGGCGCCCACCACGAAATAGGGCGGGAAGATGGTCATGTGCCAGCCGGGCACGATCGAGGTGGCGAAGTCGAACGAGACCACGCTGTGCACCGAGAGCACCAGCCCGGTGGCCAGGCCGGCCAGGAGCACGTAGGCCTTCTCGAAATGCCGCCAGTGGTTGGCCGCCCCGGTCCAGCCGAGGCTCAGGACCGTGTAGGCGAACTTGCGGACCCCGGCGGGGGTGCGTTCGCGCAGCGACGCCAGGTCGGGCAGCAGGCCCAGGTACCAGAACAGCAGGGACACGGTGAAATAGGTGCTCACCGCGAAAACGTCCCAGAGCAGGGGCGAGCGGAAGTTGGGCCAGATGCCGCGCTGGTTGGGATAAGGGAACAGCCAGTAGGCCAGCCACGGGCGGCCCACGTGGATCAGGGGGAACATCCCCGCCACCATCACCGCGAAGATGGTCATGGCCTCGGCGAACCGCGAGATGGCGTTCCGCCACCGCTGCCGGAACAGGAAGAGGATGGCGGAGATGAGGGTCCCCGCATGGCCGATGCCGATCCAGAAGACGAAGTTGATGATGCCGAAGGCCCAGAACACCGGACTGTTGTTGCCCCATGCGCCGATGCCCATGTAGAAGGTGTAGCCGACCAGGGCCAGCCCGACGGCCATGAGCGCGCTGGTGCAGGCGAAAGCGACGAACCACTTGCGCGGCGGGACCCGGGCCGGAAAGGCCAGGATCTGGTCGTCCAGGCTGCCCGGGGCGACCTTTCCCACCATCAACGGGGTGGTGCGCAGGACCTCGGGGAGATCCAGGGGGAACGGGGCGCCTTCAGGGTTCATGTCACCCTTCCTCCATGGCGGGATTCCTCAGGTCGGCGAGGTAGGTGATGGCGGGCCGGGTGCCCAGCTCCTCCAGGACGAGATGGCCGCGGTCGCTGTCCGCGAGCCGGGATACCTGGGTCGCCGGATTCTTGAGGTCGCCGAAGACGAAAGCCTGGGCCGGGCATGCGGCGGCGCAGGCCGGCACGATCTCGCCGTCCCGCACCGGCCGGTGCTCGACCTTGGCCTGGATCCGCGCGTTGTCGATGCGCTGGACGCAGAAGGTGCATTTCTCCATCACCCCCCGGGGCCGGACCGTGACCTCCGGGTTGAACACCAGGGACTGGGGCGCCTTGGTGAAGGCGGTGAATTCCAGGTAATTGAACCGCCGCACCTTGTAGGGGCAGTTGTTGGCGCAGTAGCGGGTGCCCACGCAGCGGTTGTAGACCATCTGGTTGAGGCCGTCGGAACTGTGGTTGGTGGCGTTGACGGGACACACGTTCTCGCAGGGCGCGTCGTCGCAATGCTGGCAGAGCATGGGCTGCTGGACCACCCGGGGATTCCCGGGGTCGCCCTGGTAGTACCGGTCGATGCGGATCCAGTGCATTTCCCGCCCCCTGAGCACCTGCTCGGGGCCCACCACCGGGGTGTTGTTCTCCGACTGGCAGGCCAGGATGCAGGCGCCGCATCCCACGCAGGCGCTCAGGTCGATGGCCATGCCCCACTTGTGCTCCGGGAAGCGCTGGTCGGGGTACAGGCTCGACGGGTTGCCCCGGGGGCGGTGCCTGCCCGCCTCCCGGGCGTACTCCGCCAGGGAGAAGGAGTGCACCAGGTCCCGCCCCTCCAGCAGGAAGTGCCCCTGGGTGACCGGCAGCTCCTTCCGGCCGCCGAGTTGCGCGAGGCGGACGCCGCGGCGGAGGGTGGACCAGGCCGGATCCGGATCCTTGAAGGGGAACCCGTTCCCGCCGATCCCGTCCGCCACCCGCCCCGCGGCCCGGCCGTAGCCCAGGGCCAGGGCCAGGACGCCCGGCGCCTGCCCCGGCTGCACCACCACCGGCGTCTCGAGGCTCGCCGGCCCGGCGGTGATGCGGACCAGGTCCCCGTCCTTGAGGCCCAGCCTCCGGGCATCGGCCACCGAAACCGCGACCGGGTTGCCCCAGGTGACCTTGGTGACCGGATCCGGCCATTCCTGGATCCAGGCATTGTTGCCGTAGCGGCCGTCGTAGGCCCCCGCTCCGGGGAACAGGACCAGCTCGAAGGCCTCGTCCGCCCCGGCCGCGGTGCGCCCGGCCGACGCCTGCGCGGCCGCGTTCAGCGCTTCGCCCTTCAGGGACACCGGCGGCCGGGGCGGCACGGGCACCGGAACCACCCCGTCGTGGAGGCACACTTCGAAATAGCGCTCGAAGGGCACCAGGCTGTTGCCCGGATGGACTTCCCGCTGCCATCGGGCCTGGAGGTAGCCGTGGTAGTCGGCGGGGACGGAGGCCCCCAGGCCCCGCAGGACATCGAGCAGGATGTCTTCCCCCTGGCGGGTGTCGAAGAGGGGGCCCACCGCCGGCTGCTGGAGCGTGAGCAGCCCGTCGCCGCCGTCGTGGTCGCCCCAGGCCTCGAGCCAATGGTTCTCAGGCAGCCGCACCTGGCAGTGGGCCGCGGTCTCGTCTTCCTGCAGGCCGATCCAGACCCGGAGCGGCACCTTGGCCATGGCGGCGGTCCAGGCGCCGGCCTGGGGAAGGGCGTAGGCCGGGTTCGCGCCCCACACCAGGACCGCGGCAACCTCTCCGGCGGCCATGGCCCGGACCGCTTCCTCCAGGTCGCCGCCGGTGGCCAGCCGGTCGGCGGGCCGAAGGTCCAGGGTCTCGGCCCGCAGCATGGCGTTCAGCAAGTGCGTGGCCAGGTGGGCCTCCGCCGGCATGCCGTCGCCGCAGAGCACCAGCGCCTGGCGTCCGGCGCCCGCCAGGTCGGCCAGGAGGGCGTTCCAGGCTCTGGGCGGGATCCCCAGTTCCCCGGGGCCGGCGCCGGGGCCCGGATCCACGCCCGCCGGCAGGGCGACGCCGTGCTTGCGGCCCAGGTCCCGGGCCAGGGCGAAAGCCGCCCGGGCCAGCCGCGACGGCAGCACGGGAAAGCGGTGGTCGGCCTTGGCGCCGGTGAGGGTCATGGGCCCTTCCAGCACCCACAGGCGGTTCATGGATCCGGTCGGGCCGCTGGGCCGGCGCCCCTGGGCGAATTCCTGGATCGCCACCGGATCCTCGCCGGTGAGGAAGTCGGCGCCCAGGGAGAGGATCACCTTGGCCTTGCCCACGCGGGGCTGCGGCGCCAGGTCGGCGCCGAAGGCGGCGCGGGCGGCCTCCTGGGCGGGGCCGGCGGCCGGTTCGAAGGCCAGGTGCCTGAGCCCCGGCAGCGCGCGTCCCAGCTCAGCCACCAGGGCCTTGCGGGTGGGCGATTCCAGGGCGCCGGTGAGCAGCAGCACCTTCCCCTGGGTCTGGCGGGCGCCGGCCAGGGCCTGGACCACCCGGCCTTCGGCGGCCTCCCAGCCGGCTTCGCGGCCGTCCAGGCGCGGCGCGCGCAGGCGGTCGGGATCGTACAGGCGCAGCACGTCGGCCACCGCACGGGGCGACGTCTTGCCCCGCAGCCGGGGGTGCTCGTCGTTGCCGGTGACGTGGATGGGCCGGCCCTCCCGGGTCTTCACCAGGACGGAGTAGGCGCGGGGCCCCTCCTGGAAGGTGGACGCGTAGTAGTTGGCCACGCCCGGCACCACCTCCGCCGGACGGCGGGTATAGGGGACGATGCCCCCGCGGCTGCCGCGGGAACAGGCCGCGCCGGTGGCCAGCGCGGTGGTGGCGCCCAGCAGTTCCAGGAACCGCCTGCGGGTCAGGCCGGTGGGCGGTTCCGAGGCTCCGGGCGCGAACTCGTTGGCCGCCGCTTCCCGGGCGGCGGGGGTGCCGGCGCGTTCATCCAGGGTGCGCCAGAAGCGGCCGTCCTCGGGGAGGCGGTCCGGTTCCGATGGGGTGCGGGCGAGTTCATCCACGGCGTTTCACCGATCGGGCAGGGGGCGTGATGGCGGCGGGGGCCGCGGAGAGGCGTTCGGCGTCGGGGTCGTGGCCGGGCGCGGGCACCGCCCGGCCCAGGCCGAGCAGCGCCGGAAGGTCCAGGCCGGCGACGCCGATGGCGCCCCCCAGCAGGGCCAGGTTGCGCAGGAACGCGGTCCGGCTCATGGCCGCCGGCGTTGCTCCAGGTTTACGTTCAGACATGCTCATCCGTCCTCGGTGGTTGGGTGCTGGCTATCGGTGGCACGCCCCGCAGTTCTCGGAGCCTCTCTGGATGGGGGAACCGGCGGGCAGGGCGGGGTGGGGATCCCGGTGGCAGCCCAGGCAGTTGCTCATGCGCATGGACATGTGCTGGAAGACCACGTCCATGGTCTGGACCTCGCCGTGGCAGGTCTGGCAGGCGATGCCCGCGTTCACGTGCGGACGGTGGTCGAAATAGACGTAGTCGGGAAGGTTGTGGATGCGCTGCCAGACCAGGGGCTGGCCGGACTTGTAGACCTGCGTCAGGCGCACGATGGCGGGGCTGTCCACCTTGGTGACCCGGTGGCAGTTCATGCAGGTCTCCACCGCCGGCACGCCGGCGATGCGGGAGCGGGCGGCCCCGGAATGGCAGTACTGGCAGGGGATCTGCATGGTCCCCGCGTGCAGGCGATGGGAGAAGGGGATGGGCTGGACCGGCGCGTAGCCGCGGCCGAAGCGGTCCGGCTGGACGAACCAGCCCACGCCCATCACCGTGGCCAGCACTGCGACCGCACCCACAGGCAGCACCAGGCGTGCAGCTCGATCATAGGGATGCATGCGTGTTCTCCGGGGATCGCGTGGTCCTCATAATCCAATGGCCGCCCCTGTCTGACCAGCAAAAATCCAGCACCTTGGAACCCAGTACCCACCTTTTTGCCATGGCGCTGATTTTAGATAGGGCCGCCTTCTTGTCAAACAGGAAATGCGGTTCCGTGTTCCCCTGGCCGCAGGGGACGGGGGCGCGCAAGGCTGATGGCACCGTCAGATCCACCGGAACCGGAGCGTTCGTCCCAGGCACAAGCACCCCTGGCGGAGCAAGCTCCGCAAGGGGTGCTAGAATTCCCGCCATGTGCGTATGGGCGCGAGGGGGCCGTATCGACCATTGCGCTCCGGGTGCGTGATGGAGCCCGGGTGGCGCCTGGGGCCCCACGGGTATGCGCCGGAAACCCGCCTGGTCCCGCCCGGCGGCGCGGTCCCGGGGTGCGCCTGGAGGGTGGTGCGCCGCGAAGGCGACGGCTCCCGCTGGCTGCTGCAGCTCTGGGACCCCTGCCCGCCGGCCCCGGTTCTTGATGTTCTCAAGGATGAGTTCCTGCACCGGTTCTCCAGGACCGAGCCCCTGGATCCGGGCGCCTGCCACCTGGGCTGCGACCAGGACAAGGCATGGCTCCTCCAGGAGTTGTGCGGGGTGCCCCTGCCCAGGGTCTGGGCGCGGACCGACGCCGCTGGCCGCCGGGACCTGCGGGCCTGGGTCGCGGCGGCCCTGTCCAGGCCCGGCGCGGCGCGGGTGGCGGCCCCGGAAGCGGTGGGGATCGAGCCCGGGCAGGTGCTGGCGCCGCGGGTCCTGGGCCCCTCGCCCTGGGGGCCGGAAGCGCTCTTCGCCCAGCTGGGGCGGGACGGCCCGGCGCCTCCGGGCGCCCAGGCCCGGGAACGCCCCTGGGCGGAGCCGCCGGAGTGGTCCGCCGCGGCGCGGCGCCCCCTGCGCGGCCGCGCCCGGGAACTCACCTACCTGAAATCCCTGGTGCTGGGCCTCGGCGCGGCCGTCCCCATGGAACGGGTGCTGGTCCTGCAGGGGGAGGCGGGGCTCGGCCACACCAGGCTGTGCGACTGGGCGGCGGCGGTGGCCGAGACGGAAGGGCTCTGGGTCGCCGACCTGGACCTGCGCCCCGGGGAAACCGCCGGCGACCTGCTGGGACGGATGACGGGAGAACTGATCAAGGGCCTGGAGGCGGACCTGTACGCGGCCCGACCGGCGGTGGCCCGGGGCCTGGCCCGGCGCCTGGCCACCTTCGGGTTCCTGGCCGGCGGCACACGGGCCGCCTCGCGGGCGCGCCGGGTCGAGCCGGCGGAAACCGCGGCGGCCCTGGAGGCCATGGCCTTCGCCCAGGAGCGCCATCCCCGGCTGGTCCTGGTCCGGGGCCTGGAGCGCCCCGCGCCGGACGCGGCGGCGCTGGTCGCGGACCTGGCCCTCCGGTCCCGGATGCCGTGGCTGCTCTCCGTCCGGGACCCGGGCCTGGGCCCGGAGGGCCAGGGGACTCTGGGCCCGGAGGGCCAGGGGACCTTGGGCCCGGAGGCCCGGGCCGCCCTGGGGGCGGTGCGCGACCATCCGGACACGGCGGTCGTGGTGCTGGACCGGCTGGAGGACGGCGCCCTGCTGGAAGTGCTGGACGATCTGCTGGGCCCCCATGATTTGTCCCAGGACCAGGGGGCGTGGCTGGGTGCCGCCGGCCTGGGCAACCCGGGCCTGCTGCGGAGGTTCCTGGAAGCGGCCCAGGCCAAGGGCGCCATCCGGTACGAGAGGGGGCGCTGGTCCTGCCCTCCAGGCGCATGGCCGGCCCTGGAGGGCCAGGAGGCCCTGGGGGCGGAACTGCTGCGCGGCCGCCTGCGCCGCCTGCGCCCCGGGGCCCTGGCGGCGGTGCGCTGCCTGGCCCTGGCGGACGAGCCCCTGGACCTGGCGGACCTGGGCCGGGCGCTGCGCCTGGATCCGGACGCGACGGAAGAGGCCCTGCACTCGGCCGTCACCGCCCGGCTCGCCCTCTGGGCCGACGGTGCCGCCCGGATCCAGGGGCCCGGCGCCCGGGACCTGGTGCTGGAGCAGATGCCGGAGGCCGAGCAGGTCCATTGCGCGCGGACCCTCCTGGAGCTGCTGGGCGGGGACGGCGGCCGGCCTCTGCTGGCGGTGCGCCTGCAGGCCTTCGCCCTGGACCGGGACACGGCCCTGGGCAAGCTCCTGGAGGCGGTGGAACGGGAACGCCCGGGCCCCGGGGAGGCGGAGCGGATCCTGCGGGAAGCCCTGCGCCTGGAGCCGGAGCCCGCCCAGCGGGCGCGGCTGTTCGAATGCCTCGCGGACGCCTGGTGCCTGGCCACGGAAGGGGACGGACTCGGCCCCGGCGGTCCGTGCCCCTGGGAACGGTCCCTGGACGCGCTGGAGCGGGCCGCCGGCGCCCTGGCGCCGGACCCGGGCTGGGCGGCGGAGGAGACGCGCGCCCGCCTGCACCGCAAGCACGGCCTCCTGGACCTGCGCCTGCGGCGGCCGGACCGGGCCGAGGCCGAGTTGCGCCAGGCGGCGGCCCTGCTGGCGGACCATCCCTTCCACCCGGAGCAGCCCCGCCTGCGCCTGGCCCAGGGGCGGCTGCACTGGGAGCGGGGATCCCGGGCCCAGGCCGCGGCCGCCTGCGCGGACGGATTGGCGCTCCTGCGCCAGAAAGGGCCGGGGGCCGATGCCCGGGACCAGGCGGCCCTGCTCCTGGAACTGGCCCGGACCCAGGGGGAGGGGGCCCGGTTCCAGGACGCCCTGGAGGTCCTGGACGCGGTCCTGCGCCTGGCCGAGCACGGCGCCGACCTGCGCCTGCGGGCCCAGGCCCTGGGCGTCCTGGGCCTGGTGCGCATGGGGATGGGCCGGGCGGAGGAGGCCGAGGCGCGCCTGCGGGAAGCCGCGGGCCTGGCGCGGTCCCTGGACGATCCCGGCCTCCTGGCGGAGTTCCAGCTGGACCTGGGGGCCTGCTGGAGCTGGCGCCAGCGGCTGGGGCCGGCCCAGGCGTGCCTGGACGGGGCCCTCGGCGGGTTCGGCCTCCTGGGCGACCGGGCCCGGGCGGCCCAGGTCCAGGCCTGGCAGGCCCGCAACCTGGCGGCCCTGGGCGATCCGGGCCAGGGGGACCTGCTGCTGATCCAGGCCGCCGGCGCCGGGGGCGCCACGCCCATGGAACTGGGCGAACGGGCGTTCCTGGAGGCCGAGAGCGCCGGATTCCTGGGCGCCTGGAGCCAGGCGCGCCGGCACTACCAGGCCGCCGCCAGCCGGTTCGAGCATGCCGGGCTGATCTGGCGCAACCGCCTGGCCCGGCTGCGCTGCATCCAGGCGGAGGCCCTGGAGGCCGCCAGCCTGGGCGAACCGTCCGGGAAGGCCGCCTGGATCCGCCTCGGGCAGCTCAAGGAGACGGTGGCGGGAAGCGGCTCCGGGTGGCTGGACCTGGAGTGGCGCCGCGCCCATGCCCTGCTCCTCACGGCCGCCCGGGCCCAGGGGCCGGGCCCGGCGGAAGCGCTGCTGGCCTGGGGCCAGGTCCTGGCCGGCGCCCGGGAGCAGGGGTTCCCGGCGCTGGTCCTGGATGCGGGGACCCGTTCCGCGGAACTGCTCCTGGGCCAGGGGGAGCGCCTGGGGGCCCGGGCCCGGGTGCAGGACGCGGCGGCGGGCCTGCAGGAACTGTGCGCGGGCCTGCCGGAGGGATCCCGCCCGGCCTTCCTGGACCGGAGCGACATCCTGGCCTTCCGGAAGGTGGCGGAGCGGGCCGGGATGACCATCTCCTGGCCGCCCGCGGACGATCCTCTGCCAGACTGGAACGTTGCCCGGCCCGGGACGGCCCGGGCGCCTTCTCTGCGAGCCAAGCCATGAGCCACGCACCCGATTCCCGTGCATCCTTCACCATTCCCGACCTGCAGCGCCGGGCCGCGGCCGGGGAGAAGCTGGTGATGATCACCGCCTACGACGCGGTCACGGCCCGCATCGCCGAGGCCGCCGGGGCCGACATCCTGCTGGTGGGGGACAGCGTCGGCAACGTCTGCCTGGGGTTCGAGAACACCCTCCCGGTGAGCATGGCCATGATGAACCACCACCTGGAGGCGGTGGCCCGGACCCGCCCCGGATGCCTGCTCCTGGTGGACATGCCGTACCTGAGCTACCACATGGGGGTGGAGGAGGCCCTGCGCAACGCCGGCGGGTTCATCCAGCGGGGCGCCCAGGGGGTCAAGCTGGAGGGGGGGGCCAACCGGGTCCCGGTGGTCCGCGCCCTGGTGGATGCGGAAATCCCGGTGATGGGCCACCTGGGCCTGACGCCCCAGTCCATCCACCGCATGGGCGGGCACCGGGTCCAGGGGCGCACCGGGCGGGACGCGGTGGCCCTGGTGCAGGATGCCCTCCGGCTGCAGGACGCCGGCTGCTTCAGCATCCTCCTGGAAGGGGTGCCGGCCCAGCTGGCGGAGCGGGTCACCCAGGAGGTCAAGGTGCCCACCATCGGCATCGGCGCAGGGCCCCACTGTTCTGGGCAGGTATTGGTTTTTCATGATATCGTTGGGTTATTACCTGAGAAGCCACCCAAATTCGTCCGCACCTACATGAATGCCTTCGAACAGATTCGTGCCGCCCTGGAGGCCTGGAGCCAGGACGTCCGCGCCGGGAGGTTCCCTGGCCCGCAGGAGTCCTATATCCTTCCTGAGGATGCCCGGGAAATGCTCCAGGCGTGGCAGCCCTCCACGGACCCGGGTGGAGACCCCCAGCAACCGGGCCAATGAGGATTCCTTTCATCCATGCGCATCGTCCGCACCATTCCTGAACTACGTGTCGCCCTCAAGGCCGTGCGCGAGAGCGGCCAGAGCATCGGTTTCGTTCCCACCATGGGCTACCTGCACGATGGGCACGCCTCCCTGATCCGCCAGAGCACGGCCCGGTGCGACACCACGGTGGTCTCGGTGTTCGTGAACCCCACCCAGTTCAGCCCCGGGGAGGACCTGGCCCGGTATCCCCGGGACCTGGAGCGGGACCAGAACCTGTGCCTGCGGCTGGGGGTGGCCATCCTGTTCATCCCCGAGCCGGCGGAGATCTATCCCACCGGCTTCTGCACCTCCATCGAAGTGGGGCCCATGGGCGAGGCCCTGTGCGGACGGTTCCGCCCGGGCCATTTCCGCGGCGTGGCCACGGTGGTCACCAAGCTGTTCAACCTGGTGCAGCCCGACCTGGCCTTCTTCGGCCAGAAGGACCTGCAGCAGTCCTCCATCATCCGCCGGGTGGTGAAGGACCTGAACCTGCCCGTGGACATCCTGGTGGCGCCCACGGTGCGGGAGCCGGACGGACTGGCCCTGAGCTCCCGCAACAGCTACCTGACGCCCCAGGGACGGGAGCGGGCCCTGGGCATCAGCCGCGGGCTGTTCGCCGCCGAGCGGAGCTTCCAGGAGGGGGAGCGGGACGCCGGCACCCTGGTGGCCGCGGTCCGGCGCCATCTGGAAGGCCTGGACGAGGTCCAGTACTGCGAGGTGGTGGACCCGTTGACCCTGGATGCCCTGGCGGGCCACGTCACCCGCCCGGCGGCCCTGTGCGTGGCCGCGGTGGTGGACCGGACCCGCCTCATCGACAACCTCCTCCTCACCCTCGGCGGGGAGGGGGCGCAGTTCATCAGCCACCTGGACCTCTAGCGGTCCGGAACCAGGGTGTCGGTGCGCAGGGTGGTCCAGGCGCATTCCAGCACGGCGGTCATCTTGTGCCTGGGGAGCAGGAAGCCGTTGCGGATGTCCTTGGCCAGGGGCAGGCCCAGGTAGCGCGGCCCCTGGCCGGGGGCGGTGAACCGCAGGACCACCAGGTCCCAGGTGCCCCGGGGGATGTAGCCCCGGACCCAGCGGCGGTACGCGATGGGCATGTGGAACACCGGCAGGGTGGCGGTGCCGTCCGGCAGCAGGGGCACCTGGATGGGGGCGTCCCGGAACTGTTCCGGGCCGGCGAACCGGGCCCATGGGCCGGCCCAGGCCGTCACCGTGACGTCCGGAGGGGCCTGGCGGATCTTCACCCGGACCTCCAGGTCGGCGGAAACCATGGCCTTGGGCCGTTCCCACAGCCCCCAGGCCCCGAGGCTCGCCAGCAGGATGACCCCCCAGGCGGTGTAGGCCCAGCGCCGGCGGTAGTGGATGGAACGTCCCGGGTCGGCGGTGGTGGTGAAAGGGGAACGGAAAGGCATGGCTGGGATCCCTGGACGACGCCAGCAAGACTCCTGCCAGGATGCAGGGACCGCCCGCTCGACGGTTGAGTTTGGCATGATTCCGCGATATTCCCAGGGCTGCCTGCGGAACCTCTTCCATCCATAGGCAACCGGGCCTGAAAGGCAGGGCACGGTCCTATAGTGATGCGATCGCCTTGCAACTTCCCCTTCCCATAATTCCTTAGACTTGTTAAAAAGGGATACGCTCCGCGTCCGGCACGGCCCGGGGCGCCTGGGGGACCGCAAGCTGCGTTCCGGCCGAGTTTGAGAGAGGTAACAACCATGGAAGTCAGACGGTCCCTCGTGGTCAATGCGACCCCGCTGGAGACACGCATCGCGCTCCTGGAGAACGGGCAATTATGCGAATTGTTCATTGAGCGGGCCACCCAGGCCAGCCAGGTGGGGGATGTGTACAAGGGCAAGGTGGCCAAGCTCCTGCAGGGGATGCAGAGCGCCTTCGTGGCCATCGGCGGAGCCAAGGACGGCTTCCTGTACCTGGAGGAGCCCGAGGCCCACCGCCTGCCCAGCGAGGAATCCCCCGACGACGAGGAACTGGAGGGGGCCGCCCTGGACTTCCCCGCCCTGCCCGTCTCCCTGCCGCCGGTGAAGGAGGGGGAGGACATCCTGGTGCAGGTGGTGAAGGATCCCATCGGCAGCAAGGGGCCGCGCCTGTCCCGGCACATCAGCTTCCCGGGCCGCTACCTGGTGTTCATGCCCGGCATCGAGCACGTGGGCATCTCCCGCAAGATCGTCAATCCCCAGGAGCGGGAGCGGCTGCGGACGCTCATCAAGGGTCACGCCCTTCCTGGTGAAGGATTCATAGTCCGCACCGCCGCCATCGGCGAAAAGGATGAGGACCTGGTGAACGACGTGACCTACCTGCGGGACCTGTGGGCGGACCTGCAGGCCAGGTGCCAGGAGTGCCACGCCCCGGCCCTGGTCTGGAAGGACTTCCGCCTGCTGCAGAAGGTGCTGCGGGACCTGTTCCGGGAGGAGGTGGCCAGCTTCTGGGTGGACCGGGACGACACCTACCGGGAGGTGGTGGATTTCGTCAGCCGCCTGCACCCGGAGTGGGTGGGGCGGGTCAAGCACTTCACCAGCGACCTGCCCATCTTCGAGGCCTTCGCCATCGAGAAGGAGATCGAAGCCGCCCACCAGCCCAAGGTCTTCCTCAAGCACGGGGGCAGCATCGTCATCAACCAGACCGAGGCGCTGGTGAGCGTGGACGTGAACACCGGCAAGTTCGTGGGCAAGAAGGACCTGGAGGAGACGGTCTACCTCACCAACATGGAGGCCATCCCGGAGGTCGTGCGCCAGCTGCGCCTGCGCAACCTGGGGGGCATCATCGTCATCGACTTCATCGACATGATGGACCAGGCCCACCGGGAAGCGGTGATGAAGCGCCTGCAGGAGGAGCTGGAGCGGGACCGCAACCACGCCCGGGCGGTGGAGATCAGCGACTTCGGCCTGGTGGAGATGACCCGCAAGCGCACCGGGCCCAGCCTGGAGCGCCTGCTCACCTCCCCCTGCCCCCACTGCGGGGGCTCCGGGCACCGGCTCAGCGCCGAGACGGTGGTGCTGGGGGTCTACCGGGAGATGGCCCGCCAGGGGGAGCGCCTGCGGGGCGCCCAGGTGCGCCTCACCCTGCACAACGACCTGAAGAACGCCCTGCAGCCCGAGACCCGGGAGGGGGTCAACGCCCTGGCCCGGGCCCTGGGGGCCCAGGTGCTGTGGCTGGAACGCGCGGACGGCCCGGTCCAGGAGATCGGCATCGAGGTGACTCCCGGGTAGGCGCCGGCGGGTCCGCCGGGCGCGAGGCACACTACAATGGCCCCAAGGAGGTTCCATGACCCAGTCCGGCCCCAGCCCGCGCGTCCGCCTGAAGGACGAAGTGTTCCTGCGCATGGCCCTGGAGCTCAGCCGCCTGGGCACCTGCTGCCGGCTGAAGGTGGGCTGCATCCTGCTGCGCCCGGACGGCGGGATCGCCTCGGGGGGCTACAACGGCGCCCTGCCGGGCATGCCCCACTGCACCCCCGAGACCTGCGGGCCGGGCCAGCGCTGCCTGCACACCAGCCACGCCGAGGAGAACGCCCTGGGCTTCTGCGACGGCCCGGTGCTCACCGCCTACGTCACCGACGAACCGTGCCTGGTCTGCACCCGGGCCATGGTGCGCCGGGGGGTGCGCCGGGTGGTGTTCCACCGCCCGTACACCAGCATGGGCGACCAGGAGCGCACGGAACGGGAAGCCATCCTGGCCCATTTCGGGGTCCAATGGCTGCACCTGCCGCTGGATTGATCCTCCGTTGCCGATATAATGCGTGCCGAAAGCATGTTTTTTGCATGGGTTTTTCCGGGGGGACGCGCCATGATCCGCAAACCGAGGGCTGCCGGGTTCAGTCTCATCGAACTGCTGCTGGTGCTGGCCATCCTGGGCATCGTCTCCGGCATCGCGGTTCCCTACTACCTCAGCCAGCGCCGGCGGGCGCGGACCATCGGCGACGCCGAGGCCAACGCCCAGGTGCTGCGCATGCTGCTGGAGTCGTACAAGGCGGACAACGGGGTCTACGGCGCCAGCGGCGCCGCCTACACCTGGACCTACACCAGCGCGAACCCCACCGGCGGGTCGGCGGCCAAGGCCTTGAACTTCACCCCCAAGGGCCAGAGCCGGATGAACTACAGCCTGGCCATCGGCGGCGCGGGGCTCACCTACACCCTCAAGGTCAAGGACCCCTCCATCGGCAGCGCCGTCGTCTACACCGTCAACCAGGCCGGGTCGGCGACGGTCGCCAAGTACTGACCGCGGCCCGGAGGCTCAGCGGGGCACCACCGCGTCCTTGCGCAGCAAGGCCTCCACGTCGGCCTTGGCCTTCTGGAAGGCGTCCTCGTCGATGGTCTTTTCACCGGTGAGCTGGTAGCCCCGGAAGGTGGACTCCAGCGCTCCGCCGGCCTTCAAGGGCTTGAAGTAGGTGGTCACCGGGCCCTCCCCGTAGCCGACGCTGGCGTCCTTGGCCCGTTCCGTGGCGTTTTTCTTGTAGAGGGTCCACCACAGCCCGCCCGGGGCCAGGTAGGTGTTCACGGCCAGGTCCTTCTCCGGCTCGCTCCGGAATTCGTACGGCTCGGCGCCGAAGGCGTCCGTGGCCAGGGTATGGTAGCGGAACGGCGCCCTGGGCGTGAAGGATTCCAGGAAGGCGGCGTCGAACGGGCCGGTGCCGTCCAGCAGCCGGGATACCCCCGCCCGCAGGCCCAGGAGGCTGATGGTGGCGTCCCGGGGCGTGGGGTCCTCGCCCTGGGTGAATCCGGGACCGGCCACCAGCAGCGTGGCCCGGCATTCCCAGGGGTCCAGGTTGAAGCCGTGGACGCCCTGCAGCTGGAACCCGGCCGTCCCCACCTGGTGGAAGCGTTCGCCGTGGTCCGAGAACAGCACCCGCACCGCATCCTTGTAGGCGGGATCCTGGGCCAGGCCGTTCCAGATGGGCTTCCAGGCCGCCAGGATCCGGCCCTGGCGGATCTGGTAGGCCAGGAAGGTGTTGGTGCGGGGGTCCGGGTGCTCCATCTCCGCGGGCTTGACCTCGGCCAGGTCCGACTTGGGCTGGTAGGCCTGGGGGGAGAGCGTCCACCACCGGCCCACCTGCCAGAGTTCCTCCCGGTTCAGGAAGATGGGCGCGTGGGCCAGGCAGGAGTGGAACATCACCCAGCCGCTGCCCCGGCCCAGGCGCAAGGCCTCCTTGAGCCCGGCGTCCAGGGGGGCCCAGGGGTTGGTGGTGGGGAAGGGCTTGAGCAGGTTCTCCATCACCGCGTAGAACGGGAAGTTCACCGCCAGGTTGGAGTTGACGAAGTTCTCCCAGCCGGTGGCCGGCATCAGGGCGTCGTCCAGGTCCATGCGCCGCCCGGCCAGGCCGATGGTGCCGCCGTCGTCGATGTAGAAGCGCGGCCGCCAGCCCTTGAGGCTGGCCTGGCGCAGCAGCGCCAGGTCGTGCTGCGCCTTGAGCTCCTCCTCGCTGGGCGCCACGTGGCCGATGGTGTAGTTCATGATGTCGCCGCCCCAGAGGATGTGCCAGAGCATGCGGGTGGCGGGGATGGGGGTGTACACGTTCCGGTAGCGGATGCCGTCCAGGCCCCCGGCGTGGGCCAGGAAGGTGTCCGAGCGCAGCCCGTCGATGCCCAGCAGGAGCACCCGGCAGGGCTGGTCGCCGCCCTTGGCGGCGGGCTTCAGCCTGGGCAGCCACTGGGGCACCAGGGCCATCCCGGTCCACAGCAGGAGCCAGGCGCCCAGGACCGCGCCCCGCCGGACCCGCCCGACGTCCCTGGACCGCCCCAGCCAGTGGCAGGGATAGGCCCAGGCCAGCAAGGCCAGGAGGGGAAACAGGAGGAAGAAGGGCAGCCGGCGCAGCCCCGGTATGACCCACAGGGCGGTGGGCACCTGCCACCACAGCACCGCATGGGCCCAGAGCAGGACGGAGGACGCCAGGCCCAGGGCCTCCCCGGCGCGCCAGTCCTTCAGCAGCCCGGGGCGGGCCAGGGCGGCGGGGAGCATGCTGACCAGCCACGCCAGCACGCCGGCCCCCAGGTAGATGGGCACCAGGATGGTCAGGCCGTAGCGCAGCCCGAACTGGCGGATGGGTTTGATTTTGAAGGCGTCGGAGATGAATCCGGCGAACCCGCCGGTGTCCACCTTGAAGTGCAGCCAGGCCAGGAAGACCAGGACCGCCAGGAACAAAGGGCCTGCCAGGAGGAACGCCAGGAGGCGGGTGGGATGGACCTGGTGCTTCCGACTCATGTGCTGCCTTCAAGAAAAAAAGGGGGGGAATGGGTTCCCCCCCGTTATGGAAAGGTGCTGAACCGCTCCGCCTACTCGATGGCGGTGCACTTCCTGAAAGTTGTGGAACCGTTCATCTTGGCGTTCAGCAGGACGGCGCCGCCGACGAAGCCGCCGGTGGAGGTGGCCGGAAGCTGGTAATACAGTTCGACCTGGCCCGTGGAGGCAGCAGCCGTCATGTCCCCGTTGAATTGCGAAGCCGTCGGTCTTCCGGCGGTCGTATTGCAAACGTTGAGATATACGCAGCGATGCCGGTATTCCAGGGATTCTTGTCATTGGCGTGGGTGGCTTTCATGTAGGAAGCAACATGGCCAATGGCACCGGCGGCATCCGAGCCGGCTTCCCTTGCCTTGTCCCACTGGCCCACCATGTCAGCGATGGCGCTGTCCAGGTTGGAGACCGCGGCCTTGTCCCGGGCCCGGGCGCGCTGGCTCAGCAGGGCGGGGATGGCGATGGCGCTGATGATGCCGATGATGGCCAGCACCAGGAGCAGTTCGATGAGAGTGAAGCCCGTCTGTTTCTTCATGGTGTTCTCCTTGATGGTTGGGGACCCAACTGGTAGCAAATAAAATGCCAGATGGGATGGCACGATAGGTTTCCCAGATACCTTAATCTCGAGAACGGATTATGGGAAGGGGCTGATCGCTTTTTAACCCGGGTAAAGATCTGGAGAGAATGGAGGTGACGCTGCACGTCACCTGACCTGACCCAGGACGGCAAGTCGCCCCTTCCTGGCCTCGCCGAAGCACTTCAACTAGAATCAGCCTACCGTAGTGATTTTTGAGAGGCCGGTCGCCCATGAACCTGGGACCACGCCTGGGTCCTTTGGGTTCATTGCGCCTGAGTCCCGTCAAGTGGTGTAGCAAGAGCCGCCAGTGAAGCGCAGCCGTATCCGTATGAACCAATTTCAAATAAATGCTGTTGTTGATAAACCTTTGGCCGGGGCGGTTTGGAAAACACGCAGCGCCCCTGGTCAATGCTTTCGTCGCTGGATAGCGGATCATGTCGCAAGCATTTTGCCCGTGTTGACTGGAGTCATTCATGGAATTTCTTGGGCTCCTGGGAGCCACCCTCCTCATGGCTTTGGGGATCCTTGGCCGTTTCGTTCCTGTCGAATCGGGGGAGGGTGCCGGTGAGCGCAGCGCAGTGCTGTTTCTCCTCTGGTTCGCGGTCCTGATCGGGCTCAACTGGATCTTGGCGGGATTGCACCTGCTCACTGCCCGGGCACTTGGATGGGGAGGCCTCGTCTGCGCGCTGGTTGGCGGGGTTCTCATCGCATTGCGTCGGGGGTGGTTTCCCGGATGGGCTGAAGCTGGCCCTGCCGATGAGACAAGCAGCTTCAACACGACGGGGGTGGCAGAACTGCGAAGCCTTTCGCCGCTCCTGGGGCTCGCCCTGGCCCTTTTTTTCTTCAGCCTGCTGTATGTGATAGTTCGGAGTTTGGTGCTGGGCGGATGGGTCATGGAATTCGACGCCCTCTCCTACCATTTCCCGAAAGCTGTCGAGATTTGCCGTGCCCGAACCATTCCGCACATCTTTTGTGGCGATTTTCGCTTGGCCTATTTTCCATGGAACTACGAGTTGCTGATTGCCGATGCGTTGCTGCTGACCCCAGGAGACCGGCTCAGCTTCCTGATTCCGTTGCTGGCCTACGGTGGTTTCTCCACCTCCGTTTATGTGCTCTTCCGGCAGGCTTGGCCCAGGACACGTCCAGGGGATCTCATCCTCGGGACGATCCTGGTGCTTGCCACCCCAATCTTGATCCTGCACATCACCGCGAACAAAAATGACTCTTTATCGGCTTTTTTTCAAATGGAGTTCATGGCCTGGTCCACAAGCTGGTATATCCAAGGAAAGAGGCGTAATCTTTGGCTGGCTATTATGAGTTTCGGCCTTTTTTTTGGCACCAAATCCACAGCCATGTTCCTTGGGCCTTTCTTGGCGGTGATGGTTTGGCAGCGAAGATTCTGGTTCAGGCCGAGCGCTTGGGGCGGCGCCTGGAAAACCGTATGGTTGATGATGGTTGGCGCCATGACCCTGCTGGTGCTGGGCGCGGCTTGGCCTGTTCTCAACCTGGCATGGACTGGAAAGGTTTTCGGGGAGATCGCCAAAGCTGGTGGTATCAGCAGTTTCGAAGCCAATGCGGTCCCGCACTACAACGGGTTCTCGAACGTGTGGCGGTTCCCCATCCTGGTGCTCCTGAAACCATTTTCCTCCAACCAACTCGGGGTCTGGGTGCCATGGGCACGGCAGTACCTGGTTCTGGCCATCCTATCGAGTGGTGTACGGCCATTTTGGTTGGCTGTGCACGGCCATGATGATCCTTCTGCCCGTGGGGATCCTGTACCATCTCCGCGTGCAACCGGATGGAGCACCCTACCGCAGGGTCGTCACCATCAGTGCCCTTTCTTTCGCAGCCTTCACCCTGCTTCAGCAATACCGGGTTGATGGCATGTTCTGCGGCATGCCCCGTTTCCTGCTGTGCCTTCCGGTGCTGGTGGTGCTCTGGACCGCCGTTCCCCTGCTGTCCTGGCTGCGCGGGAGGGGACGTACCATCCTTCATGGCATTCTTTCGCTCAGTGCCCTGGCATACTTCGTCGGTGAGCATTGGGAATACTTGCGGAAGGACGAGACGCGTTCCTGGGACATGGTCCGGGAAATGCTTGACCATCCGGAACAGCCCCTGGCGGGCAATGTTGCAGTGGTGTTTGACCGTCACGCCGGTCCGAAGGACGCGGTGGCCCTGGATGGCGGCTTCGGTGCGCTTTTCTATCCGATCTATGGAACTCGATGCGAACGTCCACTTTACTTTCTGAAGCCCAGTCCGGGCTCCGTTGCCATTCCGGGCCAGGCCAAATGGGTTGTAATCGATCATTCCTGGAATGCCGGGTGGAGCCACCCCGGCGCAACCAGCACTGCTGATTTCCTGCTTCCGAGCAAAGGTATAGCGACAAAGGAAGATAAGGCCGTCTTTCTGCAATTGTCGAAGGATCCCTCTTGGCAGTTGATGTACCTGGATCCTTCGAGGGATGAAGCCGTTTTCCTGCGTAAAGCCATGGCGGCATCCTGATCGTTCCGCTTGGGGCGGGGGTCATTCGCCCCTATTGCGAGCTGCGTGCGGCCAGGATTTGAAGGCATAATGGTCTTGACTGAAAACAAGGAGTGCATGTGGGCAATTCCGAAGTGGCTAAGCCAGGGACGTCAATCAACCCCTGGCTGATCTTGCCCTTCAAGCTGGGCTGCACCGGGCTTTTGCTCTGGGTTGCCATGCACAAGGTGCCTCTTAACGGCATAAAACTCGCTCTCTTCCACGTGAACCTCACCATTGCAACGGCTTCCATCGGTCTTTTTGTGGTTGGAAGTCTGGTCATCGAGTCGGTCCGCCTGATCTTTGCTGGCCGCTTGCTGCTTGAGCAGCAGCCCCGGGCGATAGAATGGCTGCGGATTTTTGCGGGAAGCCGGCCCTTTTTTTATTTGGCACCCGGCGCGATGGCATCGGAGGGTATGGTTTGGCTGCGGCTTCGCCGGCTTCAATGGCGCCATGCCTCTTGCGGGTTCGTGGTTGTCATCACTCGGGTCTGGGGGGTTGCGGCATGGGGCTGTACAGCCGGCTTTGCCCTTTCCTACCCCAAGGGCACGGTAGCCGTACTGGCTAAACTCCCGCCCTGGGTGCATGTTCCGGCGGTTTGGACGGTCGGCGCTTTCCTGGCGGCCCTGGCGGCCGCCTCGGCACCGGTGATGATGAGGCGGTTCGGCGGCCTGCGAGTGCGCTCAGATATCGTCGCAACCACCTTGGCCATGGCCCTCGCATCCGCCTTCGCGGTCCTGGTGGTGGGCCTTTCGGTCTGGCTGGCTGGCGTTGCTGCCGGAACCCCGCTTCCCTTCCATAGCGCCCTTGGCCTCATGGCGATCTTCAACTTTGCCATGATCGTGCCCTTATCCTTTGGCGGTTTCGGGCTTCAGGAGGCCTTGGTCCTGCTCGTCGGGCTGTCCTACGGGTATCCCGCCTCCGGCTTGGTGGTGTTTGCAATGGTGATCCACCTTCAGCGTCTGGCCCTCTCCCTTGTGGGGCTGACTGAATTCCTCGCCGTGCGGAAGATGCAACCGCTTGGGGGAAGGTCCAACTCGATTCCTGAGACCCAGGCTACCCGATTATCTACGCCTGTTGTCTGAGGAGCTCAACTCAAGCCGGGTTAGGAAATATCAACAGGGTACGTTCAAACCCTGGCATGATCATAATAATCATCATCTATTGCCTAACAGAACGTCATTACCATTCCTGGATGGCCCATGGGTACACCGCTTCTCACCATCATCGTCCCTTGTTTCAACGAATGCGCAACCATCCGGCAGATCATCAAAGCCCTTCTTGAATGCCCTATCAAGTCTCTGGAAATCATCGTGGTGGATGATGGTTCAACGGACGGTACCCGTGAAATCCTCAGGGACGAGTTGGAGCCCTCCGGGATCCGGATCGCGTTTCACCCCGTGAATCAGGGAAAGGGCGCTGCCCTGCGCACCGGTTTCGGTCTGGCCGCTGGAGAGATTGTGGTGGTGCAGGATGCGGATCTGGAATACGACCCCCGGGACTTCCCGCAACTGATTCAGCCCATCCTGGATGGAAAAGCAGATGTCGTCTATGGTTCCCGTTTTCTTGGCGGCCAAGCGCATCGAGTGGTCTATTTCTGGCACATGGTCGGCAATCGATTCCTTACCTTGCTGTCAAACATGTTCACCAATATAAATCTTACTGATATGGAGACTTGCTATAAAGCTTTTCGGCGCGAGGTCATCCAATCAATCTTGATAAGGGAGGACCGCTTCGGTTTCGAACCTGAGATTACCGCGAAGGTTGCCCACCTTGGGTGCCGCATCTATGAGGTTGGTATCAGCTACTCAGGCCGGACCTACGCCGAAGGTAAGAAAATTGGTTGGAGGGATGGCATCTCGGCTTTGCGCTGCATCCTCAAATACAACCTGTTTAGCCGGTGCCGTCAATGAAAATGGCCCCAGGACCCGGGATGGCGGACAAGCCAAATTATTGGAATCCAATATCACCTGAGGTACCATGTTTGGACTGATTTTTTTCCTGGTGTGTATTGCTGGATCGGCATGGAAGCTTGCGTTGGTTCTGGCCGGTGGAGAATCGGCTTCCCTGTCCTTCGTGGATCGCAGCACCTGGACTGGGATTTTGGGGCTGGCGCTCTGGCTTGCCCAGGCGTGGGTCCTTTCCCTTTTGGGCCACTTCCGTCCATCTATGTTGCTGCTATTTTCCATTTTGGTTTTCCTGGCGACAATGGTGTTAACTTGGAGCTATCTTTTAAAATGTTCGAAAATCATTAGATTTAATAAATCACTCAATTTTGTAGAATATGATAAATTACAGTTGGTGGCCATTTTTTGCGTAAGTTCATGGTTCATTTACTCCATTTTGGCACTTGCTGTGATTCCGCCCTGCAATCATGATGCATTGTCCTACCATTTCCCAAAAGCAGTAATGTTTGCACTCTCTGGGAAATTCAGCTTGAACGCATCAAATGATTTTCGGGTCCCCTATTTTCCCAGTAATTATGAATTGCTTGTCGCAACCTTTATGACTTTCCTGCATGGCGACCAAGCGACGGGACTGATTACGAATTTTTCCTTTCTGATGCTCTTGGCCACCAGTTTTGGGCTGTTCAGCAGGATCTGGAAAAATAACTTATTGACATGGACAGCCGTGACTATCTTGTTGGCAAGCCCGGTCCTATTGCTTCATACCACTGCCCATAAAAACGACTTGTTGATGACTATTTTGACATTGAATGCTCTTGTCTGGCTGGGGCGATATAGCAGGCGCGGCGGGTTCGGTTCCGCTGTTATAGGCATCCTGTCATTGGGGATGGCCATGGGAACCAAGTTCCATGGGCTTTTCATCGCTTTGGCCTCGATCCTTTTTCTTTGGCAGGCTTGGCGCAGGGGAATCTGGCGTCCGACTTTCGCTGTAGGGTGTCTGCAACTGATTCTGGTTCTTGGAACATTCCTGCTCCTCGGCTCTGTTCAGTATGTTGCGAACCTTTCCGCCACCGGGCACCTGATGGGGTTAACACAAACGCCCGTGCCGAATGGAATGAACACAATCGCCTTCCCTGCTTTTTGGCAGCTCCCACGTTTTTTTTGGATGCTTTTGACGGCACCTTTGTTTATCCGGGGACAATACTTCATTATTCCATGGAATGGCGAAATGTGGTTCTGGCCTGGTTATGGTTTGTTCTTTTCTCATTTTGGTATTCACATTTCAGGATTGATTATTTTGTTGCCATTTAGTATTAGAAAAGTAAAAAAAATGCTCTCTACAGAAATATACAATGAACTTGTTACCATTTCATTGATGGCTTTGGTCTTGGTTTTGACGAACTGCCTGATTGGACTCCGGCCATACGGGTCTTTCTGCTTCATCCCCAGGTTCATTCTCTTTGGATTGCCATTTCTGCTGGTCTGGACTTGGTGCCCATGGGCACTGCAGTTAGTTGAAAAAAGGAATTGGGGGTGGATTCCTTCCATCCTATCAATTGCAATATTTTCTAGTTATACCGTGGCGACGGTAAAATTAGACGAGTACACTCCTTTCAGGTACGTTGAATACTGTTGGTTCCATCCTGAGATGAATCGCGAGATCTATCACTGCGACTGGCGGGCGGCATCGGTCATCGACCGATCGTTGCCGGATGATGCCTCGGTGGCTTACGACGGCGGTTACGACGGTTGGACATATCCGCTCTATGGACGTCATTTATCCCGCAAGGTTAGTTTGATCCTTCAGAAGAACGGCCCTTACATTCCCGGTCCTGATGTTGGCTGGGTTGCTATAGATTATTCATTTATTAAAGTTTGGGGCAATCCACTGCTACAATGCATGAATCAAACTAACATCTATTTTTTACAGGGAACTCTTTCCACCATGGACCGCCGGGTGTTCGATAGCCTCCAACATAATCCAGACTTCAAGTTGGTATATTTCCTGCCGGATCAATTTCAGGCTGTGTTCCGGCGCATCCACCCTGCTTTGGCCCAAACCCGGTTTTGAACCCAAGCTCCCGCAAGTTGATGTACGTGATAAACCCCAATCGACCACCGTGGTTCGAAAGAGCTTTGAATGCTTACAATTGATTTTGAGGGGGTCGATGCGACATGGACAAAATCCTAGTGAGTGGTGGCGCGGGTTTCCTGGGATCCCACCTCTGCGAACGTTTGTTGGCCCAGGGGGATGACGTATTGTGCGTTGACAATTTCTTTACTGGGAACAAAGCCAATATCGCCCACTTGATGGGGAATCCGCGCTTTGAGCTCATGCGTCATGATGTCACCTTCCCCTTGTATGTTGAGGTGAATCGCATCTTCAACCTCGCGTGTCCTGCAAGTCCTGTCCACTATCAGAACAATCCGGTACAGACGACCAAGACCAGCGTACATGGAGCCATTAACATGCTCGGTCTCGCCAAACGGACGAGATCGAGGATCCTCCAGGCGTCCACGAGTGAGGTTTACGGCGATCCCTTGGTACACCCCCAACCAGAAGAGTATTGGGGAAATGTTAACCCGATCGGCATACGCAGTTGTTATGATGAAGGTAAACGATGTGCCGAGACATTGTTTTTTGATTATTATCGTCAATACAATTTGCCAATAAAGGTTATTCGCATTTTTAATACTTATGGGCCGCGAATGGACCCCAAGGATGGAAGAGTGGTGAGCAATTTCATTGTCCAAGCCCTCCAGGGCGAAGATATTTCCATTTATGGGGATGGCCATCAGACGCGCAGTTTTTGTTATGTGGACGATTTGATCGAAGGAATGATGAGGATGATGGAGAGTCCCGCAGCGTTCATCGGCCCGATCAATCTTGGCAACCCAAACGAATTCACGATGCTCCAACTTGCGGAACTGGTAATCAAGTTGACCGGTAGTCGTTCGAAAATCATGTTCCAGCCGCTTCCGTCGGACGATCCAAGACAGCGCAAACCTGACCTATCACTTGCCAAATCCAAACTATCTTGGGTGCCCAAAGTGGCACTGGAGGATGGCCTCAAAGAAACCATCCGCTACTTCAAGACGTTGAAGCTTTGACAGTCCAGATCGCCGTTGGCGACGAATGGATAGATGGCTAGTGGCCGGGTTCGTACCTGGCAGTGATCAATGCTTTTCGCCGACGCCGCTACAGGCCCGAAGTTCATAACGGAATAAGGGCTCAAATGTGTGTTGAACGAAGCTGCGTTCCGCAGCGGTGGAGGAGCGCATCGGCTCCCGGTCCGCTCGGAATTAGCTAGCGGAATCGGCTGAAATCAGGCTCCTTGAATGTGGCGGTGTTGACGCACCGGCCCCACATTCAAGGAAGTACGACATGAGCCACAGCCATGTGCTGGAGCGACTCGCGTCTGATCTTAAGATGGCCGGGCGGGCCCTGGGAACCCGTCAGCAGTATTTGGCCTCCCTTCGCCGATTCGAGGAGCGGATCGGGAAGTCGACGGACCAGGCAACGAGGAGGAAGTCCGGGGGTGGGTCGAGTTTCTCCAGACTCAGCCCATCGGCCCGGAGCGGCTGCGATGTCACTATTCGGCCCTCAGCTTCCTGTTCAAAAAGACCCTTGGCCGGCCGGAGGTGGTGGCCTTCATCTCCATGCCGCGCGAGCCCCGCTCCCCGCGGTCCCCACCCCGCAGGAGGTGAAGCGCGTCCTGGAGAGCTTCACCGTGGCCAAATATGGCATCTTCTTCAGCCTGATCTATGCGACGGGCCTGCGGATCAACGAGGCCCGCCACCTGGAGACCCAGGACATCGACGCCCTGCGCGGCGTGATCCACGTCCGGCATGCCAAGGGGGGAGGTCAGCGCATGGTTATGCTCAGCCCGAAGCTACTGGACCAGTTGCGGAACTACTGGGAAGGTACGACCGGCCCACACCGCCCCTGCTGTTCTCCACCCGGAAAGGTCAACCCCTCTGCCCGGACACGGCGCGCCGGGCTCTGCTGTGTGCCTCGGCCATGGCCGGGATCGAATAGATTGTCACTCCGCACTGTCTGCGCCACAGCTTCGCCACTTCGCTCCTGGAAAACCAGACTGACCTGCGCACCATCCAGGTCCTCCTCGGCCACCGGAGTATCCAGTCCACCACCATCTACACCCAGGTCTCCACCAGCCAGATCTCGGCCGTGCAGAGCCCCCTGGATCGCCTGGAGCCATAGGCCCGCCGCGTGGCCCACCCGCGGCCCCAGTTCGAAATCGCGGACATCGTGAGAAGGCACCTGCCGGATCTGGAGGGGGAAATCAGCTCTGTTCAGCGCAAGGTCCTCACGGCCATCAGCCGCTGCCGGACTCCCGCCCTGGGCGGGCATCTCGACGTCTGTCTGGAATGCGGCCGCGAGCACCCCAGCTACAACTCCTGCGGCAACCGGCACTGCCCGAAATGCCAAGCCTTAGCCCAGGAACGCTGGATCGAGGCGCGGGCCAAGCGGCTCCTGCCCGTGGAACACTTCCACGTGGTGTTCACCCAGCCTGCCGACCTACGGCCCCTGGGCCGGAGCCGGCCGCGCCTGCTTTACGGCATCCTGTTCCAAGCCGCCAGCGATACCGTCCTGGAATTGGGCCGGACCCACCTGAAGGCCACCTTGGGCGTGACCTTCCTGCTCCACACCTGGACCCGGGACCTGCGCTTCCACCCCCACGCCCACGGTCTTGTGCCCGCCGGCGGCCTCGCCCTCGATGGTTCCGGCTGGATCCCCACCGCCCAGAACTTCCTCTTCCATGTGAAACGGATGGGCAAGCTGTTCAAGGGCAAGTTCATGGCCTTGCTGCGCGTGGCTCAGGCGAATGGAGAGTTGGGGCTCACCGAGGTGGCCTTCAACGTCCTCATGGCCAGCCTCGCCAAGCAGAACTGGAACGTCTATGCCAAGCGCCCCTACCGGGAAGCCTGGCACGCGCTGGCCTACTTGGGGCGCTACGTGAACCGGGTGGGCATCGCCAATTCCCGGATCCTGGACGACAGCGGGGACCAGGTGACCTTCCGGACCAAGGGCAAGGCCACCGCCGCGCTACCGGGCCGCATTTTCGTCCGGCGTTTTCTGCTCCACGTCCTGCCCCCGCAGTTCACCAAGGTCCGGCACTTCGGGCTCTACGCCGCCTCCCGCCCCGGTGGCCTCCTGGAACAGGCCAGGGTCAGCCTCGGCGGTCAGGAAATCCCGGACCTTTGGCGCCGGCCGCTCGCTGATGAGCAGGAATTGGATGCCAGCCGAGAGGCGTGGGACCTCCCAACTGCCCGAGTGTGCCCCGACTGCAAGCTGCCGATGGCCCGGGACGACCCTGCCACGACCCCGGGCACCTCCCACCACCGGTGCCGCATGATTGTCGTCCTCACAGCGCCCATCGTCCATGCCACCGACTTGCCCTCTTCGGACAGGCAGGGGAGCTTCTGGCCGCGCTCGAGACGCAGCACCTTGTCTTGGCGCGGGCCGAGAAGCTTGCGGCCCTGGGCCGACGCCACCAGGTCAATGAGGTTCCACGGCATCACCTCGTCAGACCCGAATTCCGCATAGCCAATCGCGCCGGCCCCGCTACGGAACGAGCTTGTTCAACCACGCAATTCTGGGTGGGCCACCAACGGCCTGCCTGCGCCAGCCTCAGTGTCCCGCCACCCCGAATT
>CAVRKY010000005.1:0-2500 GCA_963722335.1 uncultured Holophagaceae bacterium
AACGTCGCGGCGACCTACTTTTCCACCTGTGTGCCAGGAAGTATCATCGGCCCTCTGGAGCTTAACTGCCGTGTTCGGGATGGGAACGGGTGTGACCTCCAGGGTATAGCCACGACGAAGGGGGCGAAATGAAGGGTGAGGCGAGCGCAAGCAACGCTCTCGGTGAATGTAATTGATTGATGAAAAGTCAAGTCGATGGACCAATTAGTATCGCTAAGCTCAACGCGTTACCGCGCTTACACATGCGACCTATCAACGTGGTGGTCTTCCACGGGTCTCATGGGGAGATCTCATCTTGAGGGGTGTTTCGCGCTTAGATGCTTTCAGCGCTTCTCACTTCCCGACATAGCTACCCAGCATTGCATTTGGAAACACAACTGGAACACCAGAGGTCAGTCCATCCCGGTCCTCTCGTACTAAGGACAGGTCCTCTCAAATCTCCTGCGCCCACACTAGATAGGGACCGAACTGTCTCGCGACGTTCTGAACCCAACTCACGTACCGCTATTGATCGGCGAACAGCCGAACCCTTGGGACCTGCTTCAGCCCCAGGATGCGATGAGTCGACATCGAGGTGCCAAACCTTGCCGTCGATATGAACTCTTGGGCAAGATCAGCCTGTTATCCCCGGCGTACCTTTTATCCGTTGAGCGATGGCCCTTCCATGCGGAACCACCGGATCACTATGACCTGCTTTCGCATCTGCTCGACGTGTGTGTCTCGCAGTTAAGCTCCCTTATACCATTGCGCTCTGCGGCTGATTTCCAAACAGCCTGAGGGAACCTTTGCACGCCTCCGTTACTCTTTAGGAGGCGACCGCCCCAGTCAAACTACCCGCCTGACACTGTCTTCCACCCGGATCACGGGCGCGAGTTAGAGATCAGCATTGCGCAGGGTGGTATCTCAACGATGACTCCACCGACCCTAACGAGCCAGTTTCACAGTCTCCCACCTATCCTGCACAGCACAATGCCAACCTCAATGTCAGGATGTAGTAAAGGTGCACGGGGTCTTTCCGTCTAAGTGCGGGTAACCGGCATCTTCACCGGTGCTACAAGTTCGCTGAGTCTCTGCTGGAGACAGTTTCCAGATCGTTACGCCATTCGTGCAGGTCGGAACTTACCCGACAAGGAATTTCGCTACCTTAGGACCGTTATAGTTACGGCCGCCGTTCACCGGGGCTTAAATTCGCAGCTTCGCTTGCGCTGACCGCTTTGCCTCCCCCTCCCCCTTCCTCCTCTTTGATTTGCAGAGACCTGTTTTTTGTTAAACAGTCGCCTGGAACATTTATGTGCCACCCCATCGGGCTATGAACCCTACCCGGGCATTTTTTTTTTTTTTTTTTTTTTTTTTTTTTTTTTTTTTTTTTTTTTTTTTTTTTTTTTTTTTTTTTTTTTTTTTTTTTTTTTTTTTTTTTTTTTTTTTTTTTTTTTTTTTATCCTCTTGACCTTCCGGCACCGGGCAGGCGTCAGCCCCTATACCTCCTCTTTGGAGTTTGCAGAGACCTGTGTTTTTGTTAAACAGTCGCCTGGAACATTTATGTGCCACCTCATCGGGCTATGAACCCTACCGGGTACCCCTTCTCCCGAAGTTACGGGGTTAATTTGCCGAGTTCCTTCAGCAGAGTTCTCTCAAACGCCTGAGGATTCTCTCCTCGACTACCTGTGTCGGTTTGCGGTACGGTCACACGCGGATCTCCTTAGCAGCTTTTCTCGGCAGTGTAGGATCAGGGCTTTGCGTCTCGAAGCTCGGGCCATGCCCGCCGGACTTCCCTGGCGGACACCCTTGCTCCCTTTCACAGGACATTCCATAGCCCTGCGGCCCTGCCTTCCTGCGTCCCTGCATCGTACGAACGATCCGCACATGGTGCTGGAATATTAACCAGCTTTCCATCGCCTACGCCTTTCGGCCTCAGCTTAGGAACCGACTAACCCAACGCGGATTGACCTTGCGTTGGAACCCTTAGTCTTACGGCGGACGGGGTTCTCACCCGTCTTTTCGCTACTTATGCCGACAGAGTCCCTTCCCATGCCTCCAGCCGTCCTTGCGGTCGACCTTCGCAGGCGTAGGGAATGCTCCCCTACCACTTACGTTCGCAGCTTCGGTGCCATGCTTAGCCCCGTTGAATTGTCGGCACAGACCCGCTTGACCAGTGAGCTATTACGCTTTCTTTAAAGGATAGCTGCTTCTAAGCTAACCTCCTGGCTGTCTAAGCACATCCACATCCTTTTCCACTTAGCATGAACTTTGGGACCTTAGCTGGCGATCTGGGTTCTTTCCCTCTCGACTACGGATCTTATCACCCGCAGTCTGACTGCCGGACTTCACGGCGTGCCATTCGAAGATTGGTTGGATTCAGTAAGCTGGTAAGCCCCCTAGTCCATTCAGGTCTCTACCTGCACGACGAAACATCCGACGCTAGCCCTAAAGCTATTTCGGGGAGAACGAGCTATCACGGAATTTGATTGGCCTTTCACCCCTAGCCTCAACTCATCCAAGC
>CAVRKY010000005.1:7500-427461 GCA_963722335.1 uncultured Holophagaceae bacterium
GCTCATCCCCGGGCTGGAGCGGGCGGAGTTCGTGCGCCTGGGGAGCATCCACCGGAACACCTACGTGAACGCCCCGGAGGTGCTGGACGCGACCCTGGCGGTGCGGCGCCGGCCGGGGCTGTGGATCGCCGGCCAGTTGAGCGGGGTGGAGGGCTACCTGGAATCGGCCGCCGCCGGGCTGGCCGCGGCGCTGGCCATGCACCGCGCCGCCGGCGGCCTGGCTCCGGCCCCCCTGCCCCGGGAGACCATGCTGGGCAGCCTGCTGCACTACCTGGCCCACGCCGCGCCCAAGGACTTCTGCCCCACCAACGCCATGCTGGGCCTGCTGCCGCCCCTGCCCGAGGGTTCCCTGGATGCCAGGGCCCGGAAGAAGGAAGGGGGGATCAAGGGGCTGAAGGCGGCCAAGGGCGAGCTGCACCGGGGGCGGGCGCTGGCGGCCCTGGCCGGGTTCCTGGACCGGGTCCGGCTCCCGTGAAGGGCCTGGTGATCACCGCCGCCGCGCTGGCCGTGGCGCTGGCCGCCGGGCTGGCCTGGGCCATGCGCCGGGGGCCCGCGGGCACGCTCCTGGAGGACGAGGGCAGCGTTTTCACGGTGGCGCCCAGCGGCGCGGGCCGGCTCATCAGGTACCAGGACCTGCGCACGCCCTTGCGCGCCTTCCGCTGGCTGGCGCCCCGGGAGGGCGGGTTCCTGGCGGCCCAGGTGCTGGGCCAGAACGACCGCCAGCGGGTGGCCCTGTTCCGGGACGGCACGTTCCAGAGCCTGCTCCTGGTGCTGAAGCCCCAGGGCGTCAACGAAGGGTTCTGGCGTTCCGCCGGCCTGCGGGACGCGGTTTCGGCCCCGGGAGGCCTGCTGGTGCTGGGCTACCAGGCCGGCGACGCCGCCGGGGAGGAGTCCCTGGTGGTGGGCGTGGACGAGGCCACCCAGCAGGTGCGCTGGACCTGGCGGGGCCCCTTCCAGCGCATGGCCCTGGCGGCCGGAGCGGAACTGGCGCTCTACCTTTACGGAGGCAAGGAGGCCATCCAGCGCCTGCCCCTGGCCGCCCGGCCCGGCACGGCCCCGGCGGCGCCGGTGGCCGAGCGGCTGGACCTGCCCCCGGAGGTGCCGGAGGTGGACGACCTCCTGCCCATGGGGCGCGGAGCCTTCCTGGCCGCCCATCCTGGCGGGCTCTCATACTACCGGGCCGGCCAGGGCTGGACTCACTACCCGGTCCCCGACGGGGGCCCGGAGGTGCCTTGCGTGGGCTGGAAGAGCACCCTGGCGGCCGCCGGCCGCGGGGCGTGGTGGCAGCCGTCCAGCGGCGCCCTGGTGCGGGTGCGGGGCGACGGCCGGATGGTGTCCCAGTGGCGGGGACTGTTGCCTCCGGACGATCCCTGGTCCCGGGATGCCCGCCTGCTGCGCCTGGCGGGGGCCGACGCCGAAGGCAACCTCTGGTTCGACCTGGCCACGCCGGCGCCTGGGCCGGCCGCGCCGGAACCCGCCGCCCCGGCCGCCGGGACTCCGGGGGCGCCGGTTTCCCAGGCCCCCGCTCCGGAGGAGGACTGGGGGGCGTACGCCGCCCAGGGCCTGGACCGGATCTACCGCTGGCATCCAGGGGACCGGGTCTTGTGGCGGTTGTCCCTGGGCCCGGCCTGGGCCGGGCTGAACCCGCCTCCGGAACTGGCGCCGCCGGCGCCGGCCGCCGCCCTGGCGCCGCGGGCGGACGTCCTGCTGACGGATAGCGGGCGCGCCGCCTGGTGGCTGCCGCTGGCGGCCCTGCCCTTGGCCCCGGCGGCCGGTCAGCCCAGGTAGTCGAACAGGGTCTTCTGGTTCGCCTTGGACATGACGCTCAGGGTGGCCTGCTCGGCGACGCTCTCCTGGTTGAGCTGGGTGATGGCGGTGGGGTAGTCCACCGAGGCGATGGAGCTCTCCTGGGTGGTGAGGGTGTTGTTGAAGGCGGTCAGACCGCTCTGGACGGCCTGGATGCCGTTCTGGCGGCTGCCCACGTCGGCGACGATGGTGTTGACCCGGTCGCTGATGGCCTGGAGGTTGTTGTAGGCCGTCTGGATGCCGGCGGTGTCGTTGGCCTGGAGGGCGGTGGCGAGGTTGGCCGCCTGGGTGAGCAGGTCGCCGTCGCCCCCCTCGCCTCCGGCGCCGCCGAAGAACAGGGTGTCGCCCGGCACGTTGGTGGCCACCGTGGCGGTCTGGCTCACGGCCAGGCTGATGCTGCCGTCGTTCCCCGAATAGGCGCCGGTGGTGGGGTCGAAGGGCTGCTGGGTGGTGTTGGTGCCGGCGAAGATGTAGCGGCCCTGCTCCTGGGTGTTGCCCAGGCTGATGAGGTCGGAGCGCAGGGCGTCCACTTGCGTCGCGATGGCGTCCTGGCTGCTGGTGGTGGCGCCGCTGCCCAGGCCTTCCTGGGCCAGCTGCGTCAGGCTGTTGAGGTCGTTGCCCATGGTGGTGAGGATGGTGGAGGTGCTGGTCAGGTAGGCGTTGGCCGTGTTCGCCTGGGAGATGTACTGCCCGTTCTGGCTGATGTTGGCCTGGTAGCCCAGGATCTGGGTGTTGCCGCCGGGGTCGTCGGCGATGTCCACGATCGCCTGCCCGGAACTCACCTGCTGCGCGGTCTGGGCGAAGGACTGCTTGATGCGCTGCAGGTCCAGCTGGGCCTGGACGTTGTTCAGGAGGTTGGGCACCCGCATGGTCATGGTTCGTCTCCGGGGCTTGCCTACGCGGTGGTGGTGGACACCGCGGCCATGAGCTGGTTGGTGAGCTGGCTGATGGTGCTGATGAACTGGGCTGCCGCCTGGTAGGCCTGCTGATAGGACAGCAGGTTCGCCGCCTGCTGGTCCAGGTCCACGCCCGAGACGCTGGCCTTCTGGGTCTGCAGGGCGGTGGCCAGGTTCTGCTGGTTGGTGGCGATGGCGTTGTAGTTCTGGGCGTCGGTGCCCACCTGGTTAGTCAGGCTGGCCACCACCGTGGTGTACGGTCCGGTGTAGAGGGAGCCGTCGCCGTTCACGTCCACCGTGCCGGTGTTCTGGAGGTTGGCCAGGAGCAGGGCGTTGGCGTTGTCCCCGGCGCCGTCTCCGGCGGTGCCGGCGGTGGCGATGAGGTCGGGGTTGGCGGTCACGGCGGGGTTGATGGCGAGGGTGTTGATGAAATTCGCGTAGATGGGCGCGCCCGTGGCGGTGAAGTTGCCGCTGAACAGGGCCGGGCCGTTGGCGGCGGTGGCGGCGCTGCTGTTGGGAGGCACGTATCCGGCCTCGTTCTGGGCGTTCACCTGGGACGCCAGGCTTCCGGCGATGTAGTTGAGCTGGTTCATGTAGCCGGGCAGGATGTGGTCCCGCAGGTCCATGTCGGCGCCCAGGGAGCCGCCCTGGATCTGGTCGGTGACGTCGATGTTCAGGTTCCCGGTGGCCACGGTCACCTGGTAGTTGTTGTTGTTGCCCGCGTCCGGGGTGGCGGACATCTGGTAGGCGGTGCCGCCGGACACCAGGGTGGCGGCGCCGCTGTCCAGGGTGATCTGGTACTGGTTGTTGTTGTTGGTGGAGACCTGGATCCCCACCAGCTGGCCCAGCTGGTCCGTGAGCTCCTGGCGCTGGTCGATGGCGTCGTTGGCGGCGCTGGGGTCCACCTGCGAGGAGATCTGGGCGTTCAGGGTGGCGATCTGGCTGGTGAGGGTGTTCACCTCCTGGACCTGGCTCCCCACCTGCTGGTTGGCGCTGGCGGCCTGCTGGGCGAGCACCTGGTAGGCGCTCTGGAACTCGTTGATCATGGTCTGGGCCTGGCCCAGCACCGCCTGGCGGGCCGAGGCGGACTCGGGAGTGCCGGCCAGGGTCGAGAGGCTGGAGAAGAACCCCTGGATCTGGGAACTGAGCCCGGTGGTGCCGTCGTCGGTGAACGCCGAGGCCACCGACTCCACGCCCTCGTAGCGGGTCTGGGCGCCGCTCTGGCTGGACAGGGCCTGGGTCAGCTGCAGGTTCAGGAACTGGTCCCGGAGGGCCTGGACCCCGGTGACCGTGGCGCCGGTGCCGAACTGGATGTTGCCGAAGGTCACCGGCGGATTGGTGGCGATGACGGCGTTCTCCTGGCTGTAGCCCGGCGTGTTCACGTTGGCGATGTTGTGGCCGATGACGCTGATGGCCGCCTGCGAAACTTGCAGCCCCGTAAGACCGATGCCCAGACTGGAACCCAGGTTCGACATGGTCAACCTCCTAGACGCAACTGCCGAAGCGGCGGGAGACCGCCGGAGTCAGCCGGTAGGCGCCCTGGGCGGCGTAGGTCGCGGTCCGGTCCAGGCGCATGAGGGTGGCCCGCAAGGGGGCGTGCAGGCCGTTGATGAGCACCCGGAGGCGCTCCAGCTTCCGGTTCAGGCGCCGGGCATCCTCGACCGTGCGGGGCCAGTCGATCAGTTCCGGCCAGCGCACCCCGCCGAGCAGCGGCAACGGATCCTCGCCCGCCACGAGCTTGCGCTCCAGGTCGTCGAGCAGGGCCGGCAGCGAGTGCAGCATGGAAGGCCTCCTGGGGCCTCCCACCGCAAGGGCTGTACCAGGCCTCAGGCCAGCAGGTCCACATGGCCATCGGCAACATTTGCCTTGGCCTGGTCCTCCCCGGCCTGCTCCCGGTCCTCGCCGCCGCCCTGGCCCTGCTCGCCCTCGCCCTGTTTGCCGCCCTTGCGTTCCTCGGTGCGGAGGTCTTCGGCCTTGGGGATGGTGGGCACCGACGCGCGGTCCTCGGCCATCCGGTCCAACAGGGCTTGGCGCTGGGCCAATTCCCGCTGGAACTGGCCGCTCACTTCCAGGGCCGCCTTGACCGACTCGGCATTGATGGTCTGGAACATCTGGCGCTGGGCGAGCGGCGTGATCATGGGTCACCTTACGGGGTGGCCGGGGGCGTGTGCTCCCGCACCAGGCCGTCGGCCACCGCATCGCCGTCCGGGTGGTAGTCGTCGGCCTCCAGTTTGGCCCGGATGGGCTCCACTTTTTCGGGGCGGATATCCGGAATCCGGGCCAGTTCGGCCCGGGCCGCGGCCAGGAACTGGGCGCTGCCGGAAACGCTCAGGTCGTCGGCGCCCGGGGTCACCGCCGGTGGGGCCGCGGGCTGGGCAGAGGCCGAAGATTTGACGCCCCCCGCCACGCTGGGCGTTGGGGTCACACCGCCGGTATTGCCCGAGACCTTCATGATTCCACCTCGTCGAATCAGGTATCGGCACGGCAACGGTACAAGTCAAGTGCCGTTTTTCTATTGTTGTTTTATTTTGGCTGGGCGGGTCTTCCAGGATGCTTCCAGGCGCTGGGCCAAGCCCCATCCCTTGCCCGCATCCAGGGCCTTGGTGGCGACCGCCTGGTCAAGAAGATAATCATAGGTGCTCCGGGCGATCCCGTCGTTGCCGAACAGTCCCGAAACCGGGACGGTCTGGCGCATCTGCTGGAACACGTAGGCCATCAGCATGGCTTCGAACTGCCTGGCGGCCTCGGCGTTGTCCGGGCGGGAAGGCAGGGGCTGGGCAACGATTTCCTGGGGCTGCAGGGCCGGCAGGGACAGGCCGGGGTCGCTCACAGGACCCTCAGTTCGGCGTTCAGGGCGCCGGCGTCCTTGATGGCCTGGAGGATGGCGATCATGTCCCTGGGGGACGTGCCGATGCTGTTGAGCATTTCCGCCAGCCGGCCCACGGAGATCCCCGGCTCGATGGTCAGGGTCTTGGGCTTCTCCTCCTCGGTCTTCAGGTCCTTCTGCTCGACGACCGCGGTCCTGCCCCCCCGGGAGAACGGCGTGGGCTGGCTCACCTCCTTCTTGGCGGTGACCTGGATCGACAGCCCGCCCTGGACGATGCTGACGGCGCCGATGCGCACTTCCGCCCCCATGACCACGGTGCCGGTCTTCTCGTTCACCACCACCCGGGCCTTGTTCTGCAGTTCGATGGGCAGGTTCTCCAGGCGGGCCACCAGCTCCACCACCCGGCCCGTGTACCTGGGACGGGATGTTCACCTCCACGGTGCGCCCGTCCAGGGCCCGGGCCGCGGGCTCGCTCAGCTCATGGTTGATGGCCTTGACCACCCGCACCGCGGTGGTGAAATCCTCCTCCTGCAGGCTGTAGCGCAGGTTGGGACGGTCGTTGAAGTTGCCGGGCACGGACCGCTCCACCAGGCCGCCGTCGGGGATGCGCCCGGCGGTGGGATGGTTCTTCACCACACTGTTGCCTCCGGCCTGGGCCGAGAAGCCCCCCACCAGGACGGGCCCCTGGGCCACCGCGTAGATCTGGGTGTCCGGCCCCGCCAGGGGCGACATGATCAGGGTGCCGCCGGCCAGGGAGGTGGCGTCCCCGGTGGAGCTGACGGTCACGTCGATGCGCTGTCCGGGCCTGGAGAAGGCCGGAAGCTCGGCGGTGACCATCACCGCCGCCACGTTCTTCACCTGGATGTTGGCCTGGGGGCTGTTGAGCCCCTGCCGCTGCAGGAAGTTGCCAAGGGTCTGGGCGGTGAACTTGGCCTGGGTGGTGTCGCCGGTGCCCTTGAGGCCCACCACCAGCCCGTAGCCGACCAGCTGGTTGCTGCGCACGCCCTGGAGGTCGGCCACCTCGCGCAGGCGCACTTCCAGGCGGGCCTCGTTGTTGTCCAGAGCGGCGGCGCCGAACAGGCTCAGGGCCGAAAGGAACAGGATCGCAAGGCGCATGGAGGGTTCCTCAGAAGGGCCAGATGAAGTTGAGCAGGCGGCTGATGTAGCCGGGCTTGGTGGTCTCGTCCACCACCCCCTGGCCGCCGTAGCCCACGTGCAGTTCCGCCACCTGGCTGGAGGCGATGCTGTTGTTCACGTCCAGGCGCGCCGGTTCGACCAGGCCAGCCACGTACATGCGCTCCTTCTCGTTGTTCAGCTGCAGGTCCCGGTAGCCTTCGAAGATCAGGTTGCCGTTGCCCATGACCTTCACCACCCGGGCGGTGATGGTGGTGGTGAACGCGGCGCTGCGGTCGGTTGCGCCCGAACCCTTGAAGGAATTGGTGTTGGTGTTGGAGGCGGTCTGGCCTGCGTTGGCGGAGCCGACGCCGATCAGGTGGGAGAAGAAGCCGGGCGCGCCGTAGGAATTGGAGCCCACCCGGCTGGTGGTGAGATCGCCCTTGAGGGTGGCGGTGGTGGCTTCGGTGATGCGGATGGTCACCAGGTCGTTGAGCCGCCGGGCCCGCAGGTCCGAGACGATCAGGCGGTCCTGCCAGAGGGACCCCTCCGAAAGGGGCTTCTCCGTGATGGGTTCTTCCTGGTACGGGATCTGGGGATGCGTCACCAGGTCGGGGTCGTGGGACTTGGGTATGGAGCAGCCCAGGGCCGCCAGTCCCAGGGCTATAGGCAAAATATACCGCATGGCCGACCTCCACGGTCTTTCCGCAGCAGGGGACGTGCCAGATGCGGCTATGCAGCCAGTTCCATCACCTCCGCCACCAGGCCGCGAATGTCCGCGAGGTCCGTGGCCGGGTTCATGAGGGTCAGGCGCAGCCAGCGGCGGCCCCGGAACGTGGTGGTGGTGATGTAGAAGTCGCCCCGGTCCAGCAGCCGCTTGCGCAGGTCCAGCTGCCGCTGGTCGGAGCCTGCCACCCGGAAGCACAGGATGTTGAAGGGCGGCTCCACCGCCAGCTCCAGCCCGGGCTGGGCGGCGATCCAGGCGGCGGCCTCCCGGGCCAGGTCGGCCTGGCGCTGCACGTAGGCGCCCAGGGCCTGCTCCCCTTCGGCGGCCAGCCCCAGGAAGGCCCGCAGGCCCAGAGCGCCCTTGGTGCACTCCACGCTGCGGTGGATCAGGTCCACCCCCGGCTGGTCCTTGTCGTGGAACAGGTAGCTGGCTTCCTGGTGGAAGGCCTGGTCCAGGGCCCGGTGGTCCCGCACCAGCACCGCCGCGCAGACCATGGGGGCGCGCAGCATCTTGTGGGCGTCCCAGACCAGGGAGTCGGCCAGTTCCACCCCGTCCAGCAAGTGCCGGCAGCCCGGGGCGGCCAGGGCCGAGCCTCCGTGGGCGGCGTCCACGTGCAGCCAGGCTCCCGCGGCCCGGCAGGCTTCCGCCACCGGGCGGATGGGATCGAACAGCCCGGCCGGGGTGCTGCAGGCGTTGGCCACCACCGCCAGGACGGTACGCCCCTGCTCTTTCAGTCCCCGGAGGAAAGCGGGCAGTTCCCCGGGCAGGATCCGCCCATCGCCGTCCACGGGCGGGGACAGCAGCCGGCGCCGGCCCAGGCCCAGCACGTCCGCGGCCCGGCCGATGGAGTAGTGGCACACCTCCGGAGCCACCAGCACCAGGCCGGCCGGAACCCCCTGCTCCCAGGCCTCGGGCACCGCCGCGCCCCGGGCGGCCATGAGGGCCGTGAGGTTGGCCAGGGAGCCGCCGTGGGTGAAGGTGCCGCCGCCGAACCCCCCGGGTGGCGGCGCCTGCCCGGGCAGGGGCGACGGGGTCCAGCCCACCTTGCCCAGCATCCAGTTGAGCAGGAGGTAGTCCACCACCGCGCCGGAAGGGCCCATTTCGTACAGCACCGGGCCGTTGTTGAGCACCGCGTCGACCATGGCCGCCACCGCCCCCATGGGGTGGGGCACGGCCACCTGGTGGGCCATATAGCGGGGGTCGTGCAGGCGGGTGGCGGCGCCCAGGTAGGTGTCCAGGAAGGCCGCCAGGGCCGGGCCCTGCAGGCCGCCCTGGGCGATCCAGTGGTCGACCCGCAGCGCCCCGGCCAGATCGGCCATGGGCGGCTGGCGGATCACCTGGCCCTCCCGGGCATGGCAACGTTCCAGGAAAGCGTCCAGGGTTCGGGCGGTAGCGGTGCAATCGTCCAGGAAGGGCATGGGATCCTCCAGCGCCTATAAGGTGACACGGACGCACGAGCGTGCGATTGCCAATGGGTCTATAATTTGGCCATGAGTTAGCATTATTTGCTATTTACCTGGATGAATTGAGGTGAACATGCCAAAACCTGACCTGGACGCCTTCGACCGCCGGATCCTCGGCACCCTGCAGCGGGAGGGGCGCCTGGCCAATGCGGACCTGGCCGAGCGCATCCACCTCTCGCCCACGCCGACCCTGCGCCGGGTGAAGGCCCTGGAGCGCGCCGGGGTGGTCGCCGGCTACCGGGCCCAGGTGGACCGGCACAAGGTGGGCCTGGGGCTCACGGTGATGGTGGGCGTGAAGGTGGACGGCCACCGGGATGCCAACGCCACCGCCATCCAGGAGGCGTTCCGGGGCATGCCCGAGGTGATCGCCTGCCATCTCGTGTCCGGAGAGGCGGACTTCCTGGCGGAATGCGTGTTCCCGGACATGGCCAGCTACGAGGACTTCCTGCTGGGAAGGCTGCTGAAGCTGCCCATGGTCAAGGACGTGCGGAGCCATTTCGTGATCCGGACCGTGAAGGAGGCAGCCCCGCTGCCCCTGGGACACCTGGAGACGGATTGACCGGTCGGATGCGAATCATATCCCGGCCTTGATGGTGGTCGCCCAGGGTCTGATCACGGTGTTGGACCAGGCTTGATGCCCGGTCTCACTTGGCGGCCATCAGCTCCTTGGCCCGTTCCTGGCTGGCCTTGAGCACGTCCTCGTGCAGGCTGCCTCCGTGGCTGTCCATGGTGACCACCAGGGGGAAGTCCTCCACTTCGATGATCCAGAAGGCCTCGGGGCTGCCGAACTCCTCCAGCATCTTCACGTCCACCACGCGCTTGACCCGCTGGGCCAGTAGCGCGCCGGCGCCGCCGGTGGCGTGGAGGTAGCAGGCGCCCACCTTCTTCAGGCCCTCGGAGGTCTTCTTGCCCATGCCGCCCTTGCCGATGACGCCGCGCACGCGGTAGGTCTCGAGCACGTCCGCCTGGTAGGGCTCCTCCCGGCTGCTGGTGGTGGGGCCGGCGGAGACGAAGGACCAGTGGCCGTCGTCGTGCCTGGCCACCACCGGGCCGCAGTGGTAGATCACCGCTTCGTCCAGGATCGGCTTCAGCCAGTCGGGCTTCTTCTCCACCATGAACTTGTGGCCCATGTCCCGGGACAGGACCACGCGGCCGGTGAGGAGGACTTCGTCCCCGACCTTGAGTTCGCGGATGACGGCTTCGGAAATGGGAGTCGAGATGCGTTTCATGGTCACGCTCCTAGGCGAACCGCGGCCGGCCGCCGGCGTCCAGGGTCAGGGTCATGCGCCGGGAGGCCCAGCACATGTAGCTGATGCTCACGAAGAAACTGGCCGGATGGCGGAACATCTCGGACACCAGCACGCCCAGGACGGTGGTGTGGCCGCCGTAGCCCATGGGGCCGATGCCCAGAGTGTTCAGCTCGTCCGTGAGCTGGCGCTCGAACGCGTCCAGCTTGGGATCGGGGTTGGGGCTGCCCAGCTTGCGCTGGATCGTCTCCTTGCTGCGCTCGAAGCTGGTGACCCGGTCGCCGCCGATGGCCACGCTCAGGATCCCCGGGGCGCAGCCCTGGCCCTGGGCCTTGGTGACGCAGTCGATGATGCACTTGCGCACCCCGCCCAGGTCCCGGCCGGCGCCCAGGGCCGGGTCCGGGAGGCGGTACTGGGCGCCCACGTTCTCGCTGCCGCCGCCCTTGAGCATGATGGCGACCTCGATGCGCGGCTCGGCCCACTCCTCGAAGTGGATCACCGGGTGCCCTTCGCCGAAGGGGTCCATGTTGTTGCCGGGGTTCTTGCCGCTGAGGGCGGCCACACAGTTGGGGCGCAGCCAGGAGCGGCCGGTGGCCTCCCGCACCGCGGCCCGGATCTGCTCCTTGAGGCGCATCTGGGAGAAGCCGAAGGGATGGCGTACCCAGAAGATCACCGTGCCGGTGTCCTGGCACATGGGCGCCGTGTGGTCGTCCGCCAGTCGGACGTTTTCGATCATGGTGTCCAGGGTGTTGGCGGCCCGGGACCCGGATTCCTCGGCGTTGCGGCCCGACACCAGGGCTTCGACGATGTCCTGGGGCATCCGGCTGGTGGTCCTGCGGATCATCTCCAGGACCGGCAGGGTCAGGTCCAGGCTCTGGGGCTGCGCCAGGTCGGCGGTCCAGCCCTTGGGCAGCACCGACTTGGCCTCCACCGCCGCCAGGGAAGTAAGTTCGGGCATCGGGCAGGATGTCATGCGTACCCCCATCGTTTGGTAACACCTAGATTCCGCCCGCAAGGGCAAAATGACAAGCATTTATCCATATTCCGGGTAGCCACAGTTGACCCATTTGGGCTGACGGGTAAATGGTCCTTCCCAATGCGTATGGGGCGGCTGAACGGATACCAGGGGGGGAAGGCCCGCCGAACAGGCAGGAGCAGGAGGGGAACCACCCCCGCCGGGTTTGGAAAGGGCCTCTGGGCCCCAACCCCAAGAGCAGACGTCGGCCCAGAGGCCCTTTCCAAACCCGACGGAACGGCCGGATGCATCAGGGGGACCCGAATCCTCCCCGGAAGGAGCCCTCAGGTCCACGCCCGGCACAGGGCGGCGGTGAGGTTGAGCATGGGCGTGATGCTGCGCGAGATGGCCTGGCCCTTGAGGTCCAGGTCGGTCTGGTTCACCAGAGCCAGGAGCCGCTGGGCCCCATCCGGGCCGATCCGGGCCAGGACCCGGTGGTAGCCGTCCAGGAGGAAGCCCTGGCGCGGGCTCAGGCCAAGGGCCTCGGCGAGCTCCGGCGCGCCCTTCACCCCCTGGCGTCGGGCCTCGGCCAGCCGGCACAGGCGTTCCACCTCGCGCCGGGCCTGGCCCAGGAGCATGAGGGGCCCGCTGCTGGAAGGGTTGTCCTCCAGGGCCAGGCGCAGGGCCCCGAGGGCCGAGGCCACCTGCCCTCCCTGCCAGGCCTTGGTCCAGGCGTACAGGTTCTGCTCCCCCAGGCGGAACGTGGCCTGGTCCACCAGGACCAGGTCCACGGTCCGGCTCCGGGCAGAGCAGGTCCAGGACTTCCAGGGTCCGGCGCAGGATCCCCGGGTTCCCCCCAGGCGCCCGGCGATGCGCGCCGGCCACGCCCGCTTCCAGGCGCAGGCCCAGGGCTCCCGGCGATTCGGCCTCCACCCAGGCGGCGGCCTCCTTCTCCTCCAGCGCCCCCACCTTGAGCACCCGCCCCTGCCCGGCCCAGTCGCTGAAGGGCTTGGCGCCCAGGATCCTGCCCGGCCCGGCGGTGAGGGTGCCCCGGGCCACCAGCAGCAGCCGGGTGCCCGGGAGGGGCGACTCGGAGCGCCAGCCGGACCGCGGCCGGGAACTCCTTGGCCTTCTCCAGCAGGTTGTCCGCCTGGGGCGCCAGCACCACCCGGTCCGCCCCCAGGGGCGCCGATTCCGCCAGGGCGTTGAGCACTTCCGCCCAGGGGCAGCCCTCCGCGCAGACGGTGAAGGAGAACACCTCCCACTCCGGGTCCACGTGCACCGCCTTCCAGGCCTCGACGGCGGCGGCCCGCCCGTCGCTGTCATCCCCGTGCAGGAGGGCGTAGCGGGCTTCCAGCCATGGGCGCGGGGGGGCTCAGGTCGGGCATCTAGTCGCTCCCTTCCAGCAGCTGGGTGAGGAAGCTCTCGGCGAAGTCGTCGGCCAGGGTGTCCAGCACCCGCAGCTCCTGGTTGTCGAAGCTGGCGAAGTTCTGGTCCACCCGGTACTGGTTGGAGAAGGTCAGCTGGGGCCGGGCGATGACCACGTCCCCGGTGACGCCGTCCAGGAGCTGCACGGAGGCCCCCACCAGCACCTCCACCCGGGTGGCGCTGCCGGCGGAGCCCGGGATTGGCGGCGCTGCCCAGGGACAGCCCCAGGGGCTGCACGTCGTAGCGGTCCAGGGTGGCCTGCAGCACCCAGCGGGAGTTGGCGGAGGGGGCACCAGCTTCCAGGGGGAGGCGGCCACGATGCGGTTCTCCAGGGCCTTGCGGAACGCCTCCTCGGCCCCCAGCCTGGGGGTGTGGTTCACGAAGCTGCCGATGCGCACGGTCTCGCCCTTCACCATCCAGGCGCGCCAGCCGGGGCCGGTTGTCCAGGCGGTGGTACCGGCAGCCGCAGGGCGGCCGCCAGCGTCAGCGCCGCCACCAGCGCCGTCCGCAGCCGGCTAGGCGGGGTTGTAGATGCCCACATAGGGGAGATTGCGCAGGTTGCCTTCCAGGTCCAGGCCGTAGCCCACCACGAAGTGGTCTTCGATGGCGAAGCCCACGTAGTCCACCGGGACGCTCACCCGGCGCCGGGTGGGCTTGTCCAGGAGGGTGCACGATGCGCAGGCTGGCGGGTTCCCGGTCCAGCAGCAGGTTGCGCACCTTGTGCAGGGTCAGCCCGGTGTCCACGATGTCCTCGATCACCAGGGCGTGCCGGCCGCGGATGGACTTGTCCATGTCGGTGAGGATCTTCACCTCCCCGGTGCTCTCCATGCCGTTGCCGTAGCTGGCCACCCGCATGAAGTTCACGTCCAGGTCCAGGTCGATGGCCCGGGTCAGGTCGGCGAAGAACGGGTAGACGCCGTTCAGGAGCCCGATCACCACCAGGTCCTTGCCTTCATAATCGGCGGTGATCTGGGCGCCCAGTTCCTTGACCCGCCGCTGGATCTGCTCCTCGGTCAAAAGCGGGTAGATGCGGCTGCGGGACTTGACCATGGCTTTCTCCATTCCGTTCTTTACATTCAACCCTAGGCGGGGCTCCCGGGTCTACCGGGTTGGTGGCCACCTCTCCTCTTGCCTTTTGTTCGCGAGCCCAAGATGATAGCCCTTTCGAGCGTTCCATTTGATGGGAAGTTGATGGATTCCAGGGCGAACGACTCCCCCTATCATGGTCCGGAGGTGGATGGCTGGGTGACCGCCGCCCAGGCCGGGGACCAGGCGGCTTTCGGAGAGCTGGTGGAACGCTTCCAGCGGGACGTGTACGGGAAGGCCTTTGCCATCCTCAAGAACCACCTGGACGCGGACGACGTGGTGCAGGAGACCTTTCTCCGGGTGTACCGGGCCCTGCCCGGATTCCGGTTCGAGTCCTCCTTCCGCACCTGGCTCATCACCGTCACCACCCGCCAGGCGCTGAATTTCCTGGCCCGCAAGCGCAGCGCCCACGAGAGCCTGGACCCGGTGGAGGGCGGTCCCGAGCACCTGGCCCTGCGGGTGGAGAGCAACCAGATGACCACGCTCCTGGACCAGGAGTCCCGCCGCCTGCTCCGGGAGGCCATGCCCCGCCTGCCCCAGCGCCAGCGCCAGGCCCTGGAGCTGAAGATCCAGAAAGATTGGAAATACGAAGAAATAGCCCGGGAGATGGACATCTCCGTGGGCAGCGTGAAAGCGCACATCTTCCACGCCATCCAGAACCTGTCCCTGATGATCCGAGGAGGCCGGCCATGAACGGGCCTTTTGCCGTCCCATCCGAAGCCTGCGCCAAGGCCCTGGCGGAGATCGAAGCGGATCCCCTGGACCTGACCCCCGGGACCGCCGCCCACGTGGAGGCCTGCCTGGCCTGCTCCGAGGCCCGGGTGGCCTGGCTGGCCCAGGCGGAGGAGAGCGCCGCCCAGGCGCCGGCCGGCTACTTCCAGTGGCTGCCCGGACGGATCCTGGCCAAGCTCCCCGGCACCCCCCGGCGCGCCCGGCCGCACCTGGCCCTCTGGGCCCTGGCGGCGGGCCTGCTGGCCGCGGTGGGGGTGGGCGGGTTCCTGGCCGGGCGGGCCAACCGGACCCCCATGGTGGAGGCCACCCTGGTCCCGCCGGCCCCGGCGCCGGATGTCCGCGAGGCCCTTCCGGACACCCCCTTCCAGGAAGGGGAGGAGGATTTCGCCCTGCTTCCCAACCTGAGCCCCGAAGAGACCCGGCACCTCATGGAACGGGTGAGCAGCCCAAGCAACCAGCCCTGACGCCCAAGGAGTCGTGCCCGTGTACAGGTTCCTGCTGATCCCGTTCCTCGCCGCCACCCTCGCGGCCCAGCAGGGTCCCGGCGCCGGTCCCCAGCCCGGGCGGGCGGCGAAGGAGGCGCAACTCCTGGCCCAGTTCTACGAACTGCGGGTGAACCGGATCCGCCAATCCCTGGGCCTGCCCGAAGACCGGGCCCGGGCCCTGGCTGAGCGCTGGGGAAACTGGGATAGGGAATTCATGGACCGGGGCCGGCAGATGATGCAGATGCGGGCCCAGTTCAACCAGCTCCTCATGGGCCCCGGGAACGAGGACGAGAAGAACACTCGGGCCAAACCCCTGCTGGACCGGTTCATGGAGCTCCGGCACCAGCAGGAGGACGGCAAGCGGCGCTTCGAGGCCGACCTCCTGCAGGGCCTGCCCGCCGCCCAGCAGGTGCGCATGATCCTGCTGGTGGAGGACATCCAGAGCCGCATCCGGGAAACCCTGCGGGAGGCCCGCCGGGGCGGAGGACGGCTCTAGACGTTCGTGTCCCGGACGTTCGCCGTGGTTCGTTGCCGCCGGCTGAGCCGGCGGCAACGCTGCAGTTTGGACATTTCAGTCGTGTTCCGGACAGTCGTACGTCAGTTCGCGGTGGAGAGTAGACGAGCTCGAGGCGACCAGAAGTTGGGTTGGCGCGCCTCGAGCTCGTCTACTCTCCACCGCGGCCCTTCCCATCCCAGGGCGAGATTGAAGGTTTTGTGAATTTTTTTTTTGCTAGGCCATTGACTTACCCCATTTATGACCTACCTTTATTTTAGGAGGTCACTCATGTCTAGCCCAATGACCGGCTTGGCCGGGGACGAAGTGCTATCCGTGCTTGAGGCATCTTTCCGTGCCGGACTACTGGAGATCAAACGCATCCGTGCGGCCAAGGAACCCGAACCCACCCCTCGGCGGCCCAAACCGGGCCGCAAGGACGCCCCTCAATCACGCACCGGCAACGCTATTGATATACTTACTCATGCTACCCAGCCCCTCTACATCCAGGAAATCCTGGAGCAGTTGGAACAGCGCGGACTGCCCTCGACCCGGGACAGCCTGGTCTCCGCCTTGACCAAGGTGATCGCGCCGGCTGGCCCGGTCGTGCGAGTGGCGCCCAATACCTTCACGGTGAAGGGCCGGTAGTCCCCATGCTCCTCCAAACCTGGCTGGCCATGGCCGGGTGGTGGCGCTCCGCCTTTGCGCAGCAACGGTCCTTCCTGCGCGTGCTCTGGATCCTGCTCGGCCTCCTCGCCACCCGGGGGCGCAGCACCGTGACGTCCGCCCTGGCCCTGTTCGGCCTGACTGGGCGTTGGAGTGCCGATTTCCGGGCCTTCTCCCGCAGCGACTGGGATGTCCAAGCCTGCTTCCGCGGCGTGCTCCACCATGCGGCTCCCTACTTGCGTCCCCAACGCCAGATCATCCTGAGCCTGGACGACACCGGCCTGCCCAAGCGGAGCCGGATGATCAAAGCCTGCTCGTGGCTGCGGGATCCGCTGGGGCCCCGGTTCCAGACAATTTCGGGTTCTTCACGGATTTGAGGGAAGACCCCGACCCACACTGACGATGACCGGCTTCTCACGAGGAGCCTGAGCCACGTGGTCAAAGGCCGTTCTGACCCGGCCATCCAGGCAGTTCGGGGCAAAGAACCTATCGCCGAGGACGCCGAGGAGCCGAGGTTCGCCGAGAAAAAGATCTTTTTTAGTTCTCGGCGAACCTCGGCTCCTCGGCGTCCTCGGCGATAGGCTCTTCCTGGGGTTTCGCCGAATCCATCGGAAAACAGGTCGGCAGCAGTGGACTTCAGGCATCTTGGAATTGCTGAGAAACCGAGATGAAAGGAGGCCACTGCTGCCTACCAAAGAGCTTATTGCCCGCTTGGGCAGATGGAAAGGACATCGCGTCGGAACCGTGGAACGCTTCGAGGCGGGCGTGAAGGGTCCACGGGCCCAAGTCTGGATCGACCTGCTGGGCCTACCCCAAGGTCGACCAAGGATTTGCAGTGGCTGCCAACGTCCCGTGCGTGGCGTCCATGATTGGTCGCCCCGAGAGGTCCGGGATCTGCCGATCTTCGATGCGGACACGATCCTGATGGTCTGGCGCGCCCGCGTGGCTTGCCCGAACTGCGGCCCAAGGCTGGAAGCCCTGGACTGGCTGGAACCCTATGCTCGGGTCACCTCCCGGCTGGCAGAGAGCGTGGCCCGACTCTGCAAGGTCATGCCCATCAAGCGGGTGGCCGAGCATTACGACCTGCACTGGGGCACCGTGAAGGACATCGACAAGGCCTTCCTGGAGCGCGCCCTGGAACCGGTCCGGCTGGGCAAGGTGCGGCTCCTCATGATGGATGAGTTCGCCCTCCACAAAGGTCAGAGCTACGCTACGGTGTTCGCGGATGCCGAGACCCGCCAAGTCCTCTGGGTGGGCAAGGGCCGGAACCGCGCTGATGTCCGCCCCTTCTTCGAATGGCTGGGCAAGAGGAGAGGCAAGAAGATCTGCGCCGTGGCGATGGACATGTCGCCCACCTTCGAACTGGAGGTCCGCGAACACTGCCCCAATGCTGAAATCGTCCTGGATCAGTTCCACGTGGTGGCGAATTTCGGTCACCAGGTCATCGACCGGATCCGAGTCAACGAAGCCAATCGCTGCCGGGACGACAAGGCTGCACGCGAACTCATCAAGGGCGCCAAGTGGCTGCTCCTGGGCAACTGGGAGAACCTGCCCGACCGCAAGAGCAAGGTCAGGCTCAACGAACTCCTCGACGCCAACCAGGCCCTGATGACGGCCTACGTCATGAAGGACGCGCTCAAGGGCCTGTGGGCCTACAAGCGCGAGGGGTGGGCAAGAAGGGCATGGGAGAACTGGTTGGGCATGGCCCGCGCCAGCAACCTACCGCCCCTGATGCGGTTCGCGGAGAACCTGGCCAAGCGGATAGAGGACATCCTCTCGCACTGCCGCTGGCCTTTGAACACCAGCATCCTGGAGGGCATCAACAACAAGATCAAGGTCCTGAAGCGGATAGCCTATGGCTACCGAGATGAGGCTTACTTTTCCCTCAAGATCCGTGCGGCCTTTCCCGGAAATCCGTGAAGAACCCAATTTCGTCTGGGGCCTGCGCTGCCTGCATGCCATGGTTCATCTGCCGCCCCAGGCGGATGGGCTCGGAGCCACGGGCATTTCCGTGGGCTTCGAACTGGCCCCACCACCCAAGAAACCGAAACCCAACGCGTCTGCAGAGGCGGTCGCCGCCTACCGTGCCGCCAAGCTCATCCACAGCCTCCCGGCCCGCGGCGTGGAACGGCTGAAAACCTTCCGTCAGGATTGCGACGCCGAGGGCCTGCACCAGGACGTCCTGGCCGTGGGGGATGGCGGCTACACCAATCACACGCTCCTTCAGGGGCTGCCCGAGCGCACCGAGTTCATCGGTCGGGTGCGCAAGGACCTCAAGCTGTTCCTGCCGGCCGTGGGCAAAGGTCGGAAAGTCTATGGGGAACGCCTGCCCACTGCGGAAGCCTTCCGGACCGATGTCACCCTGATGGAACAAACCACCGCCTGCTTCTACGGCGGCCGGAACCGGGAACTCCGGTTCAAGGAACTGGGTGGGATCCTGTGGCCCAAAGGCGGCAAGCGCCGCCGTCTACGTCTCATCATCGTCATGCCCACGCCCTTCCGCCCCCCAGGTTGCCGGACCCTGAAATACAACCAGCCCGCCTACCTCATCACCACCGATCTGACCACCAGCGCCCAGGCGCTCATCCAGGCGTACCTGGACCGGTGGGAAATCGAGGTCCTGCACCGGGAGTTGAAGACCCAGGTGGGTCTCGGCCAAGCCCAGGTCTGGTCCGATAAGAGCGTCCCCCGCCTCCATCCCACCCTGGTGGCTGCCTATGCCCTGCTCAAGCTCGCTGCCATGAAGGCGTTCGGCCCAACTCGCACTGCGGATTACCACGAACTACCCCGATGGCGGAGCGAGAAGGATCGGGAAGGGCTCCGAAAACCCTCCGCCCATGACCTGCTGACCCGCCTCCGGGCCGATCTGGCTGCTCAAATCCACGGGAAACCCCCGGATGGCCTGCTCCATCCCAGGGAAACCTACGCTGCAGCTTAAATGGTTTCGGAGGCTCTGGGCGGAGCCGTGCCTCGAAACGTCCAAACTGCAGCGTTGCCGCCGGCTGAGCCGGCGGCAACGGAGGGGTGACGGCGACGCAGGTGGGGCGGTGTTGGCACCCTCGCTCTTCGTTGCGCCTGGGGGACAACAGGGTGTTCCGGGCTCTCCGGGTGGGCCTAGGAGCCCGCTTCGAGCGGTGCCTGGTCCCTTCCGGCTCGCGCCGACCTTTGAAGTTTGCGGGCGATACCGGCCGCGGAAGGCGGGCTGGAACCAACCCCGTGGTCCTGGAAAAGCGCCTCTGGGCCCCATCCCGAGAGCAGACGCCGGCCCAGAGGCGCTTTTCCAGGACCACGGAACGGACGGACGATTGGGGGGACGCGTACCCTTGGCCAGGAATCCGGCCGCTTGTGGAAAACATCAAGCTATGGGATTCTAGCTGTTTGGGCCAAGTCCGGCGGGCGCAGTGCGGCCATGATGATCCGGCGGCGCCCCGGGAGACAGCTTGTCCTTTGATACCTTCGCAGCCCTGGGCTGTTCGGAACCGTTCCTGTCCGCCCTCGCCCGGCGCGGCTTCACCACCCCCACCCAGGTCCAGGCGGAAACCTTCGGCCCCGGCCTCGAAGGCCGCGACCTGCTGGTGCAGAGCCGCACCGGCTCGGGCAAGACCCTGGCCTTCGGCCTGCCCCTGCTGCACCGCCTCAAGGAAGGCCGGCAGGTCCAGGCCATCATCCTCACGCCCACCCGGGAACTGGCCCAGCAGGTGGCGGCCGAGTTGGGGAGCGTGACGCCGGGCCTGGCGACCGCCCTGCTGGTGGGCGGGCTCAGCTACGTGCCGCAGTTGAAGGCCCTCAAGGGCGGCGCCCGGATGGTGGTCGGCACCCCGGGCCGGGTCCAGGACCACCTGGACCGGGGCACCCTGGACCTGTCCGGGGTGACCATGGTGGTGCTGGACGAGTGCGACGAGATGCTGAACATGGGCTTCCTGGAGGACGTGGAGAAGATCCTCGCGGACGTGCCCCCGGGGCAGCAGACCTACCTGTTCTCGGCCACCCTGCCCGCCCCCATCGCCGCCCTGGCCAAACGCTTCCTCCAGGACCCGGTGCGCATCAGCCACGCCCAGGTGGAAGGCACCTCCCAGCACGCGGACATCACCCACACGCCCTGCCTGGTGGCCGAAACCCTGCACACCAAGGCCCTGGTGAACTTCCTGCTGGCGGACCAGCCGTCTTCGGCCCTCATCTTCACCAAGATGAAGGTCACCTCCGAGGAGGTGGCCCAGTCCCTGCGCAACGCGGGGCTGCCGGCGGACTGCCTGCACGGGGACCTGAGCCAGCAGGTGCGCAACCGCATCATGGCCCAGTTCAAGGAGGGCAAGCTGCGCTACCTGGTGGCCACCGACGTGGCGGCCCGGGGCATCGACGTGGAGGCCATGCCGCTGGTGGTGCACCTGGGCATCCCCACCCAGATGGAGAGCTACATCCACCGCTCCGGGCGCACCGGGCGCGCCGGCGCCAAGGGCGCCTCCCTGGCCCTGGTGGGCTTCAAGGAGTCGCGCATCCTGCTGGCCTGGGCCCGGCGCGGAGGGCTGAAGCTCGAGTGGCGGTCGGTGCCCACCCAGGGGGAGATCCGGGAAACCCGGACCCGGCGCCTGGCGGAGCAGGTGGCCGCGGCGGACGCGCCCCGGCACCTGGAGGCGGCCCGACGCCTGCTGGAGGGGCGGGATCCGGCGGCGCTGGTGGCTTCGCTGCTGTCCCTGGTGGACGGCGAGGGGGGCGAAGGGTTCGACATCCCCGACCTGCCCAAGCCGGAATTCCGGCCTTCGAGCCGCCCCTTCAAGCCCCGCCCGGGGGAGAAGCCCGGGTGGACCCCGGGGAGCCGGCCGGGCCCGCACCAGCCGGCACGGCCTGGGCAGGCCGCCGGGGTGCGGCAGCCTCCTGCGCCGGCCGCGGAATGGACGCCCAGGGGCGGCCCGGACCGGGGCCGGAAGGCCTTTGCGCCGGCCCCGAGGAAATGGAGCCCGGGTGCCGGGACGGCCACCCGGAAGCGCAAAGGCTGAAGATTACGGGGCTTTGCCGGCCCAGGGCTCCGGGGGCGGAGGCACGTTGACGCCCCAGGCGCGCTGTTCCACCGGCAGGGTGCGGGCCCGTTCCCGGGCCTCCCGCACGGCGGCGATGGTGGCGCTGGTGCTGGGGGTCTTGGGGGCGGTGCCGGGCTTGAAGGCCAGGCGCACCAGGTCCGTGTCCTGGGTGGCGCTGGTGGCCACCAGGCCGGTGGTGCGGTCGATTTCCGCCCATTCCATGCCGTCCGGCACCGGGAACTCCTCCTTGGGGGTGGTGGGCAGGGCCGTCTTCATGAAGTCCACCCAGATGGGCAGGGCCACCTTGGCCCCGTCGGCGCCCCGGAAGATGGTCTTCTTGGCGTCCAGGCCCACCCATACGCCGCAGGCGACGCGGGTGGAGAAACCCACGAACCAGGCGTCCGTGTGGTCGTCGGTGGTGCCGGTCTTGCCGGCCAGGGGCCAGCCCAGCTCGTTGGAACGGGCTCCGGTGCCCCGCTGGGCCACCCCTTGCAGGCACTGGATGAGCTGGTAGTTGCTCATGGGGTCCACCACCTGGTCCCCGGGGGTCCCGTCGTGGGTTTCCAGCACCTTGCCCCCCCGGTCCACGATCCTGGTGATGAGGAAGGGCGGGGGCGCCTGCCGGCCGCCGTCGGCGAAGGTGCTGTAGCCCCGCACCATGTCCTTGAGGGTCAGGTCCGCGGAGCCCAGGGCCAGGCTGGGGTACGGGTTCAGCTTGCCCCCCACCCCCGTGTTCCGGGCGAAGGTGATGACGTTGTCGATGCCCGTGGCCTCCAGGGTGCGCACCGCCGGCACGTTGCGGGAATCCCGGATGGCCTCCCAGATGGTGATGGGCCCCCAGTAGTCGTGCTCGTAGTTCTTGGGCTCGTAGACGGTGGTGTCCATGGTGAAGCGGGTGGGCACGTCCGCCACCAGGGTGGCCGGGGTCTTGCCCTCCTGGAAGGTGGCCCCGTACACGAACGCCTTCATGGTGGACCCCACCTGGCGCTCCGCCTGGTAGCTGCGGTTGAACTTGGAGCGCTTGAAATCGTAGCCCCCCACCATGGACCGGATCTCCCCGGTCTGGGGGTCCACCGCCATCAGGGCGCCCTCCACCTCCGGCTCCTGGTCCAGTTCCAGGCGCAGGGGCAGGCCATCGTCGCTGGCCTCCTTGACCAGGAACAGGGGCGCGGCGCCCCGGGGCAGGAGGGACCGGACGTTCTTGCCGGCCCATGCGAAGGCCGAGTCGGGCACGGTCACCGTGCTTTGCCCCACCCGCACCCGGGCGCCGCCGGACTGCCAGGCCTGGATCACTCCGCGCACCGAGTCCCCCTCCTGGAAGAACCGGTTCCAGCCGGGCAACTGGGCCGTGTCCGGGTTGTCCACGGTCGCCACCCCGTCCTTGCGGAAGCCCCGGCGCCGGTCCACCGCCCGCAGCCCGGTCCGCACCGCCTGGTTGGCGGCGGCCTGCCACACCGAGTCGATGGTGGTGGTCACCTCCAGGCCCCCCTCCAGCACCCGGTCCCGGCCGTACTTCTCATACAGATACTTGCGCACCTCCTCCACCGGGTAGGGCGCCACCGCCTCCTCCTGGGCGTTCTCCCGGGCCAGGCGGATGGGACGGTCCATGAGGGCCTTGACGTCGCCCTCCTTGAGGTAGTGCTCGGCGGCCATGCGCCGCAGCACATGGTCCCGGCGCAGCTTGGCCGCCAGGCGGACCTTGGGGTCGAGGTTGTAAGGGTTGTACCAGTTGGGGTTCTGGATCAGGCCGGCGAGCAGGGCGCACTCCTCCACCCCCAGCTGGGGGGCGCTCTTGCCGAAGTAGGACTCGGCCGCCGCCTCGATGCCGTAGCGCCCGCCACCGAAGTAGACCTCGTTGGCGTACTGCTCGAAGATCTGCTTCTTGGTGTAGGCCTTCTCCAGCTTGAGGGCGAGGATGATCTCCTTGAGCTTGCGGTCCAGGCGCCGCTGGCGCTTGGCGGTCACCGTGCGCACCAGCTGCATGGTGAGGGTGGAGGCCCCTTCCCGCCGCTGGCCGAAGCTGGTGATGAAGTTGAACCCGGCCCGCAGGATGCCCCGGGGGGAGATGCCCCGGTGGTGCATGAAATCCGAGTCCTCGGTGGCGATGACCGCCCCCACGAAGGCGCGCGGGATGTCCCCGAAGGGGATCACCACCCGGTTCTCCTCGGCGAACACGCCGATCACGTCCCCGTTGCGGTCCAGCACCTTGGTGATGGTCTTGGGCACCCGCAGGGCGAAATAGGTGAGGAAGCTGTCCACGTCCCGGGACATGATGGACCAGGCCACCGCCAAGGTCGCCGCCCCCGCCGCCGCCAGGCCCAGCAGGGTCCAGAGGACCCAGCCCCAGGATGATTTCCGGGCGGAGATGGTTTTCCGCGGGTAATGCGCCTTGTTCGCCATGCACCCAGGTTACCCTAAGGGCATGGCACGACCTATCCTTGCCCTCGTGGCGAAAGCCAGGTCCCCCTGGCTCTCCCATTCCCTGCGGGAGACGGTCCCCTCCTTCCTGGACCGGGGCTGGCAGGTGATCTGCCATCCCAAGATCCGCAACATTTGGCTGGCCGCCGGACTGCCAGCCGAGGCCTTCAACGGGGATCCCCTGTTCGGCGCCGGCGCCGCGGCACCGGACCTTTGCCTGGTCCTGGGCGGGGACGGCACCCTGCTCACCGCCGCCCGTCACGTGGGCGTGCGGGGCACGCCCCTGCTGGGGATCAACCTGGGGTCCCTGGGCTTCCTCACCTCCCACCCATCGGAACGGGCCGCGGGGGTGGTGGAGGAGTATTTCCAGGGCAAGTTCATCGCCGAGAAGCGCTCCATGCTGGACACCCGGGTTCTGCGGGGAGAGGAGGAGCTGGCCGGGCGGCCGGTGCTCAACGACGCGGTGGTGGTGAAGGGCCTGGTGGCGCGCATGATGGAGTTCCGGATCCAGGTGGACGGCAGCGACGCCGGCAACCTCCGGGCCGACGGCCTCATCGTGGCCACCCCCACCGGGTCCACCGCGTACTCCCTGTCCGCCGGCGGGCCCATCATGCACCCGGCCCTGGACGCGGTGGTGATCTCCTCCATCTGCCCCCATTCCCTGACCCTGCGGCCCATCGTGGTGCCCGGGCCGCTGCCGGTGACGGTCACCCTGGTGCGGGCCGAGGATGCCCACCTGACCCTGGACGGCCAGGTGGAGCAGGGGCTGCTGGCCGGGGACCGGGTGGAGTTCAGCCGCTCCAGCCAGAGCATCACCCTGCTCCAGGACGAGAACTTCTCCTTCTTCCGGCTGCTCCAGGAAAAGATGCACTGGGCGGACCGGTAGGCGGGCCGGACGCCACGCCCATGGCCGCACCTGACCCACGTTCCGGAGCGATGCCGGTGCACGAGGTGCCGGCCGCGGAATGCTCAGGCCCCTCTCCACCCGGCGTCCGCGTACAGGTCCTCCAAGTGGTCCACCACCCGCTCGAGGGCATAGTGCTCCCGGGCGTAGGCCTGGGCCCGGACCCCCAGGCGGCGCCGGGCCTGCGGGTCCGCGGCCAGCCCGGCCATGGCCTCGGCCAGGGTCCCGGGATCCCGCACGTCCACCAGGAGGCCGGCTTCCCCGTGGCCCAGGGTCCAGGGCACCGCGCCGCTGGCCTGCCCCGCGATGCAGGGCAGGCCGCAGGCCATGCCCTGCAGGAGGGTCATGCTGGACGCTTCCTCCAGGACCGGGTGCACCAGCACATCCGCCTCGGCCGCAAGACAGGCCAGGATCTCCCGGTGGGGCGCCGCTCCGCGGAACGCCACCGCTCCGGCGCAGCCCAGGACCGCCCCCAGAGCGGCGGCCGGGCCGCCGGGCCCGGTCTCCCGGCCGAACAGCACCAGGCGGGCGTCCGGATGCCCCTTCAACAGGCGGGCGAACGCCTTCAGCAAGGTCGGCCCATTCTTCCGTCCCGTGAACGTCCCATCCAGGACAGCCACGAAGGTGGAGCCCCGGCCGGCAGCCCGCACCGCGACGCCGGGCACGAACCAGGCGGCCGGCAGACCATTGGGGATTACGCGGACGGGCACGGTGGTGAACCGGTAGCGCTGGAGGTGGCGGGCCACGTAAGGCGAAGTGGCGATGAGCCGCCGGGCCTGGCGGCAGGCGGCGTAGGCCATGGCCACCCTGACCGCCCCGCCGGGCGCCGTCCGGGGATCCTGGGCCGCCAGCTGGCCCAGGACCACCCAGGGCGCGTCCTGGGCGGTGACCAGGTGGCCCAGGCCGGTGTCCAGGGCACCCAAGGCGAATGTGCAGGTCCCGTGGGCGTGCACGGCCCCAGGCCGTTCCCGCTCCAGCAGGCGCCGGACCCACTCCCGTTCCCGGCTGCAGGCGTCCCGCCACCTGGCCTTGGCGTCCGGGCGGCAGGGCCCCAGGCAGATGCGCAGTCCGGGCCCCTGGAGCACCACGTCCTCCGTGATGTCCTGATCCAGGGACACCACCAGCAGGTTCCGGCCCCGGCGCAGCAGTTCCAGGGCCAGCAGGGTGACCGGGGTGCTCCCCGGGCCGGCCAGGACCGAGGCCCGGTCCCGATGCCAGGCCAGGAGCCGGGGGAGGAGCGGCTGGAGGTCGATGGGGCCGGCCAGGGCCAGGAGGTTGTTCATGGGGGTCCGCCGGCCGGCTCGCAGCCGGCCCCGGCGGCGCTGTGGGCAGGCGGCAGGAGGGTCATGGGCTCCTTTACGGCATAACACATGGACTGGATATTATGAATAATTTTTAAATTATCGTCAAGATGGCACCTACTGGACGGCATCTGTTAATCATGGCCGTCCACAGCCGATCCATTTGAATATATGTCAAGTTAATTTTTTTCTCCGCGTCTCCCTTCCTCCGCGTCCTCCAGAATTGTCATTTTGATGGATTTATTGATTCCAATGAAATTGTCCGATCGGATCGGAGTTCCCAGCAAAAAACCAATTTCTGGAGGACGCGGAGGAAGGGAGACGCGGAGAAGAAAATGCAGTGTTTATCAATCTTCCCGGTGGGTGGGGGGTGGCTGAACAGGTATGCCGGATGGATGGATGGATGCCAGAATCCATTTTCAATGCCCCCATCCATGTGTTGGGAGATCTCATGAATCCTCACCTGGTCCGCCTGTATGACCATCTTGCCTGGGCCGACGGCCTGGTCCTGGACGCACTCGAAAGGGCCGGCAGCCCCTCGGAGCCGGTCCTCGCGCTCCTCGGCCACCTGGTCAGTGCCGAACGCATCTGGCTGATGCGCCTCAGGGGCGAGGACACCTCCAAGGAAACCGTATGGCCATGGTTGTCGCTGGCCCAGTGCCGTGCCCTTGCGGAAGCATCCTGGCTGGGGTTCCGGGAAATCCTGCAGACGAGCACGGAGGACCGCCTGGCAGGTTTGATTGCCTACCGGACCACCAAGGGGCAACCCATGGCATCCCCCATGGGCGACATCCTGTTCCATGTGGCCTTGCACGGTGCCTACCACCGGGGGCAGATCGCGGCCCTGGTCCGGCGCGAAGGATTGGACCCGGCAGGGACTGATTTCATCACCTATTCCCGGATCAGCGGGTGAACCCGCCCGTCAAAGCCCCCCGCGCAGGTTGGCGCTGGTCCACAGGGCCCCGTCCCGCTCCCGCAGCAGCGCCACCAGCCGCCCCTGGTGCAGCCCCCGCACCGGCGCCTGCGGATCCGGGAACCCGGCGGGCAGGGGCCAGGACGGCCCCAGGACCTGCCCCACGGCGATGGGGCGGCCGTGCAGGAGGTGGTCCGCCTCCTGCTCATCCAGTTCCCGGGCCGGGCACCAGGGGACCAGGTCCCGCCCTTGCACCAGGACGCGGCCTCCCGCGCCCGGGTCGCACCAGGGCCCGATGGCGGTGCGCGCCAGGGCCGCGAGGTGGGCGGGGCACCCCAGGGCCCGCCCCAGGTCCCTGGCCAGGGACCGCACGTAGAAGCCGCCCCGGCAGGTGAGGCGCAGCACCGAGGCGCGCGGCAGGTCGTGGCCCGCCCAGGCGGCTTCATGCAGGTACACCCGGGACGCCGGCAGGTCCACCGCCTCGCCCCGGTGGGCCTTCTTGTAGGCGGACTCGCCGGCGATCTTCTTGGCGCAGGTGGCCGGGGGCACCTGCCCGGTCCAGCCCAGGAAGGCGGCCAGGGCCCCCTCCAGAACCTCCGGCGCCGGGGCCGGCCCCTCCGCCACCACCAGCCCCAGGGGGTCGCAGGTGTCGGTCTCCGCGCCCCAGGCCACGGTGGCCAGGTAGGTCTTGGGCAAGGGGTGCATGAGCTCCATGAGCCGGGTCGCCTGTCCCGCCAGCACCAGCAGCAGCCCTTCGGCGAACGGGTCCAGGGTGCCCCCGTGCCCCAGGGCCAGCTTGTCCAGCCCCGCCTCCCGGACCTCCCGCTGGAACTCCCGCACCACGTCGAAGCTGCTCAGGCCCACCGGCTTGTGAACCAGGTACAGGCCGGGGTTCAAGCGTCCCCCTCGCCGGGCGCCGGGGCCGGACGGGCCGCCTCCTCCTCGTGGATGCGCGCGAGCAGCGCCTCGATCTTGTTGCCCGCTTCCAGGGTGTCGTCCGGGAAGAACTGCAGCTCCGGCACCCGGCGCAGCTTCAGGTGCTTGGCCAGGTGGCTGCGCAGGAAGCCGGCTGCACGCCCCAGGGCCTTGCGGGAACGCTCCAGCTGCTGCTGGTCGCCCAGCACCGTGTAGTAGACCCGGGCCAGGCTGCGGTCCCCGGTGAGGCGCACGGCGGTGAGGGTGAGGAAACCCAGGTCCGGGTCGCGCAGTTCCCGCTGGATCAGGGTGGAGAGCAGGAAGTGGACTTGATCTTCCAGTTGTTCGGGGCGCAGCATGGTTCCATACCTCGGGCAGGAATCCAGTGTAACCGGCCCTCCCCGGGAGGACGGCCGGGGAAAAGGGGCGGCGGCGTGGACGAATGGTTCAAGAAATGGTTCGACCGGGACTACGCCGTGATCTACGGGCACCGGGACGGGCCGGAGGCCGAAGCGGCGGTGGCCATGGCCCTGGGGCGGGCCCCGGCCCTGGCCTCCGGGCCGGTGCTGGACCTGGGCTGCGGCGCGGGACGCCACCTGGCGGCGCTGCGCCGGCGCAACCCGCTGGCGTTCGGCCTGGACCTGTCCCGGGACCTGCTGGCCCTGGCGACCCCGGACCTGCGCCCGTGGCTGCTGCGGGCGGACATGCGCCGCCTGCCCCTGAAGCCCGGCGCCCTGGCGGGCGTATGCCTGTGGTTCACGCCCTTCGGCTATTTCCCTGACCGGGACAACCGGGCCCTGTTGTGCCGCCTGGCCCAGCTGCTGCGCCCGGGCGGGGCCCTGGTGCTGGACTACCTCAACGCCGCCTTCGCGCGCGCCCACCTGGTGCCCGAGGACACCGGCACCCACGGCGCCCTGCGGGTGGAGAGCCGGCGCGCCCTGGAGGGCGACCGGCTGGTGAAGCGCATGACCATCACCCACCTGGACACCGGCCGGGTGCGCCGGGTCAAGGAATCCCTGCGCCTGTACGACCCGGCGGAACTGGGCGCCATGGCCCGGGACTGCGGCCTGCGCCTGGACGGAGAGGCCGGCGACTACCGCGGCGGCCCGTTCGACCCGCAGGGCTCCCCCAGGTGGATCGGGTTCCTTTCCCGCCGTTCCGATTAAGATGGAGTGCGAGAGCCAGGGAGGTGGCCATGCGTTTCAAGACCCTGCGTGACTTGGATGTGAAGGGGCACCGGGTGTTCCTGCGGGCGGACCTGAACGTCCCCCTCAAGGACGGCACCATCACCGACGCCACCCGCATCAAGGAGACCCTGCCCACCCTCGACCTGCTCCTGAAGAGCGGCGCGTCGGTGGTGCTGGCCTCGCACCTGGGCCGGCCCAAGGGGACCGGGTTCGAGGCGGAGTTCAGCCTGGCGCCGGTGGCCGCCTGGCTCAAGGGCCAGGGCTTGGACCTGACCCTGGCCGCGGCCGTGGCCGGCCCGGCGGTGGAGGCCCAGGCGGCCGCCCTGCGCCCGGGCCAGGTGCTGCTCCTGGAGAACCTGCGCTTCGAGAAGGGGGAGACCAGGAACGACGAGGCCCTGTCCAGGGCCCTGGCGCGCCTGGCGGACACCTACGTGGACGACGCCTTCGGCTGCGCCCACCGGGCCCACGCCTCGGTGGCCGGCATGGTGGCGGATTTCCCGCCGGACCGGGTGGCGGCGGGCTTCCTCATGGAGAAGGAGCTCAGCGCCCTGGGCAAGGTCATGCACGACCCCCAGCGCCCCCTGCTGGCGGTCATGGGCGGCTCCAAGGTCTCGGACAAGATCGGCATCATCCGCCATTTCTTCGGCAAGGCCGACGCCATCCTCATCGGCGGAGCCATGACCTTCACCTTCCTCAAGGCCATGGGCGTGCCCATCGGCACCAGCCGCTGCGAGGAGGACAAGCTGGAGCTGGCCCTGGAACTGCGCAAGGAGGCGGAGGCCGCCGGCACCCGCCTGCTGCTGCCGGTGGACCACCTGGTGGCCCCGAGGCTGGAGGCGGAGGCCGAGTGCCGGATCACCCAGGACCAGGCGGTGCCCGATGGGCAGATGGGCCTGGACATCGGCCCGGAGACCGTCGCCCTGTACACCGAGGAAGTGAGAAAGGCCAGGACCATCCTGTGGAACGGCCCCATGGGGGTGTTCGAACTGGACGCCTTCGCCGCGGGCACCCTGACCCTGGCGGAGGAGATGGCCGACGCGGCCGACCGGGGCGCCTTCGTGCTGGTGGGCGGCGGGGACAGCGTCACCGCCGCCGCCAAGGCCGGGGTCACCGGGCGGCTGTCGCACATTTCCACCGGGGGCGGAGCCAGCCTGGAATTCCTGAGCGGCCTGGAACTCCCGGGCGTCACCGCCCTGGAAGCCCGGTAGCCCTGCCCCTGCCAACCTGATGAATGGAGCCCGCCCAATGAAGATGGTCGTCGCCAACTGGAAGATGCATCACCTCACCGCCGAGGCCCTGGCCTTCTGCCGGGAGTTCAAGTCGGGCTACCGCCCGGTGCCGGGAGTGGTGGCGGCCATCGCCCCGCCGTTCACCCTGATTGCCGTCGTCAAGCAGCAGCTGGGCGACCTGGTCCCGGTGTACGGCCAGAACGCCCACGCCGAGCCCAAGGGCGCCTTCACCGGGGAGATCTCCATGGCCCAGGTCCGGGATGCCGGCGCCACGGGTGTCCTGCTGGGGCACAGCGAGCGGCGCCAGTACCTGCCAGGAGACCGACGCCACCCTGCTGCCCAAGCTGCGCGCGGCCCGGGCCCAGGAGCTGCTGCCCATGCTGTGCGTGGGCGAGAGCCTGGCCCAGCGGGACGGGGGCTCCACCCTGGACGTGCTGCGCCACCAGCTGGCCATCCTCGGCGAGGCCGGTCCGGGGGCGCTGGCCCTGGCCTACGAGCCCGTGTGGGCCATCGGCACCGGGCGCCGGGCCGAGGCCGGGCAGATCAAGGAAGTGCACGGCTTCATCCGCATGGAACTGGAGCGCCTGCTGGGGCGGCCGGGGCAGGACGTGCCCATCCTCTACGGCGGCAGCGTCACCCCGGACAACTTCGAGGAGATCCTGGCCATCCCGGACGTGGCCGGGGGCCTGGTGGGCGGGGCCAGCCTGGACGCCGGCAAGTTCCTCAAGCTGGTGGCCCAGGCCCAGGCCTAGGGACAGGCTCCCAGCATGACGGCCCCCCGGGTCCTGATCATCGCCCCCTCCGGGTGGCCCCCGGACCTGGAGCGCTATGACGCGGGCCTGCGCCGGCTGCGGGAGGCCGGGTTCCAGGTGCTGGCCCCGGAGCGGGGCCGGCGCCGCCGGGGCCGCTTCGCCGGCAGCGAAGCGGAGCGGGCCGCGGACCTGAACGCCCTGGCCGACCCGGCCACGCCCCTGCCGGAGCTGGTGATGCTGCCCCGGGGCGGCTACGGGGCCATCCACCTGCTGGACCGCATCGACTACGCCCGATTGTGCCCGCGCCTGCGCCAGGCGGGCACCCTGCTGGTGGGCTACAGCGACTTCACCAACGTGCAGATGGCCCTGCTGGCCCGGGGCGGGGTGGTCACCTGGTCCGGCCCCATGCTGGCCGTGGACCTGGGCGTCCCGGAGCCGGAGCCGGCCATGCTGGCCAGCTTCGCCCAGGCCATCGCCAGCCCGGTGGTGGAGGTGCGGGTGGAGGAGCCCCAGGCCCACGCCGGAGCCTGGGAAGGCACCTTCTGGGGCGGCAACCTGGCCACCCTGGTGGCCCTGGCGGGCACTCCGTACCTGCCTGACATCCAGGGCGGGCTGCTGTACCTGGAGGATGACGCGGAAACCCCGTACCGGGTGGACCGCATGCTGTTCCAGCTGCTGCACGCCGGCATCCTGGGGCGGCAGAAGGCCATCCTGCTGGGATCTTTCACCAACGCCCCGGAGGACACCGTCCTGGCCGGCTACACCCTGGAGCGGGTGGTGGCAAGCCTGCGGGAACGGCTGGGCGTGCCCATCCTCACGGGACTGCCCAGCGGCCACATGCCGGGGTTGCGAACCCTGCCCATCGGCGGCCAGGGACGCCTGGCGGCCGGGCCGGAGGGGTTCGTGCTGACTCTCACCGGGCATCCGTACCTGCACCGGGCGCCGGCAGGGCTGAAGTCCTGGGGAGCGTAACCCTTCCGGGGAACGGGTGAAAGGTTACCCTTCCGGTGGCGAATGCGGTTATACTTGAAAGTTCGGAGGCAGGCTCCGAATTTTCCATCGATTCGATTATGTTGGATCGCCCCCTTTACCTTCAACAATTAGGAACCGCGGCCCAGAGGTCACCCATTACCGCCCTGCTCGGTCCGCGCCAATGCGGGAAGACCACACTCGCCAGGCAATTCATGACGGGACGCGAGGCCACCTTCTTCGACCTTGAATCAGCGGTGGATCAGCGCCGATTGCAGAACCCGGAGCTGGCCCTGGGCACCCTTGCGGGGCTGGTGGTCCTGGATGAGGTCCAGGTCCTGCCGGAACTGTTTCCCGGTACTGCGCCGGCTTGCGGACCGCCCGGACCACCCGGCCCGCTTCCTGATCCTGGGCAGCGCCTCGCCGCACCTCATCCGCCATGCCTCCGAAACCCTTGCTGGAAGGGTGGAATTCATCGAATTGGCAGGCTTCGACCTGCTGGAGACCGGGACGGCGGCCGTGGATGAACTCTGGCTGCGGGGCGGCTTCCCCCGTTCGTTCCTGGCCGCTTCCGAGGCGGACAGCTACGCCTGGCGGGAAGGCTTCGTGCGCACCTACCTGGAGCGCGACATACCCCAGTTCGGCTTCCGCATCGCGGCGCCGGCCATGCGCCGGTTCTGGACCATGCTGGCCCATTACCATGGCCAGACCTGGAACGCCTCGGAACTGGGCCGCGCCATGGGTCTCTCCGACAAGACGGTCCGCAGCTATCTGGACATCCTTACCGGCACCTACATGGTTCGGCAGCTGCAACCCTGGTTCGAGAACCTGGGCAAACGCCAGGTCAAGGCCCCCAAGGTCTATTTCCTGGACACTGGCCTCCTGCACCGCCTGTTGGAAATCCCCACCCGCCACCACCTCCTGGGGCATCCCAAGGTGGGGGCGTCCTGGGAGGGTTTCGCGATCGAGCAGGTCCTCCGTGCCTTCAAGCCCGACCAGGCCTATTTCTGGTCTACCCATGGGGGCGCGGAAATGGACCTGCTGTTCAACCACCAGGGCAGCCGCTGGGGCTTCGAAGTGAAATTCACCGAGGCGCCGCGGCTCACCGCGTCCATGCGCACCGCCATGGAACAACTGCGGCTGGATCAGCTCTGGGTGGTCCATCCGGGGCTGCACGAATTCCCGCTGGAGGATCGCATCACGGCCATGCCGGTGAGCCGGGTGGCGGCAAGAGCGCCGAAGGGCTAGTGGAGGCCCATCGAATCAGCGGAACCCTTTCGCGCCGGCACACCGAGTGGCATTATTGTCGGGGTTTCGACGAACTTCGGCATCTCGGCGCATTCGGCCAAAAGCTTGGAAGCGCAGAGCATGCAGAGCAACGCTGAGTGCGCAGAGGAGGCCAGCAGGAAGGGTCTCGTCGTCACCGCGGAGCCGGGGCAAAGATCTCGACCCACCCGGACCAGGCCCTGGCCCGGGGGCGGCCGGCGCTTCCGCGTCCCAACCGTGGGTCGCCGGCCGCCCCCGGACGTAACGGGCCTGGTCTGAGGCCTTGGCAGGACGGCCCCGGCTCCTGACGCCTGAGGGGGGTCCGGCCTCTCATCCGGTGCAGGTTCCACAGGCCCCACGCGGCTCCCAGAACGTATCCCCATGCCAGTCTTACCCAGTCCATCCTCGCTGCGGCCATCCGCGTTCAGGACGCTCTGGGACCGGGTCTGCTCGAGAAGCCCTACCAGCTCTGCCTCGCCCACGCCCTGCGTCAGGCTGGGCATTACGTGACGCCTGGAGCTTGCCTCGACATCGACTTCGAGGGGCTCCTGGTTCCCGAGGCCTACCGCCTCGACCTTCTGGTGGATGACCTCGTGATCGTGGAGGCCAAGGCCGTCGAAAAGTTGGACCGCATGCATCAGGCCCAGTTGCTCACCTACATCCGTTTGGCTGGCAAAGAGGTCGGCCTGCTCCTGAACTTCTGGGCCCGCCCCTTGAAGGATGGTGGGATCCAGCGGTTCGTCCTGACCGCCCAAGGTACCTGATTCCCAGCACCGGCTCCGCGGTGATGACGCGACCCTTCGTGCCGGCCTCCTCTGCGGACTCAGCGCTGCTCGGCCTGCTCTGCGCTTCCAGGCTTTTTTGCCGAATGTACCGAGACGCCAAGTTCCATCCGAAATCTACGGAATTTCACCGACTCCGGGTGGCAGGGTGAAAGGGTTCCGCTGATTCGATGGACCTACACTAGCACCTCAAGTTTTCAGGCCAGGCTGCCGGCGCCGATCCAGTGCAGGTGGGGGGCAAGCGGGGTCCCCTGGAGGCTGTTGACCAGCCTCTCGTCCGCGGTCACCAGGACGCCCCCTTCGATCTCCGCCATGGCCAGGTAGAGGGCATCGTAGACGCTGCGGCCATGCGCCAGGGCCGTGGATAGCGATCCGTGAACCCCCGGCTAGAGAAAGGTGCCGGTGCCGTTATCGGAAGAACAACCGGGCCAGCGCCTCCGTCACCCACCCGGCCGCCCGTCCCTCCGGCTGGGCCGCCTCGCCCCCACTCCAACCCCCCTGCCCCGGGTCGGGCACCGCCGCCCGCCGCCGCTGCTCTTCCTCCTGCTGCGCCTGCCGGGCGTGGCTCTTCTCCATCCCGCCGGCCTCGATGAACGCCAGCACCTGGCGCAGCTCGTCCCGGTCGAACCACAGCCCGTGGTCCTTGCACACGTCCAGGATCACGCCGGAAATGTGGGCGTAATTCACCCGGTTCATGAGCTTCCCGCACTGGGGGCAGGGCCGGTAATGCACCGTCTCCAGATGCACTTCGCCATGGGGCCCCGGCCCCGGCAGGGCGCCCAGCACCTGCCCCCGCTCCGCCTTCCCGGCGGCCAGGTGCTCGAAGTTGGCCTGGGCCACCCAGACCCCGCCGCAGGCCCGGCACTGGTCCAGGGCCACTCCGCCCACCGCGGTGACCGCCAGTTTCTGCCGGCAGGCGGGGCAGACCCGCTCCGAGGCCTGGGCGTCCCCGTGCTCGATGGCCGCCCCGCACCGGGGGCAGTGCTGGGCGCGGACGCCCACCAGGCCGAAGCACCTGGGGCAGGCCAGGGTGGCCAGCTGGCTGCCGCAGTACGGGCACTTCACATCGTTTTCGCCCACGGCGGCGCCGCAGGATTGGCAATTCAAGGTGGCGGCTTCCATGGCCTCCATCCTACCCGGGAACGTCCCGGGGATAAGATGGAAGCGGAGGCGGCATGCTCATCCTGATGCAGTCCAACGCGACCCGCGACCAGGTCCAGTCGGTGCTGGCCCTGCTGGAGCAGGCCGGGGTGCGGAGCTTCCTGCAGGAGTCCCCGGCCGCCACCAGCATCCTGGCCCCCAACGCCTCCCAGGTGCTCAAGCCCGACCGCATCGAGCCCATGGGCGGCGTGCACCGGGTGGTGCCCATCACCACGCCGTTCAAGCTGGCCTCGGCGGACGCCGCCCCGGGGCGCACGGTGGTGACCGTGCGGGGCGTGCCGGTGGGCGGCAGGGACCTGGCGGTCATGGCCGGCCCCTGCGGGGTGGAATCCAGGGAGCAGCTGTTCGCCGTGGCCCGGTACGTGGCCGAGAGCGGAGTCCGGCTGCTGCGGGCCGGGGCCTTCAAGCCCCGCACCAGCCCGTACGCCTTCCAGGGCCTGGGCGCCGAGGCGCTGCGCCTGCTGGAGGAAGCCCGCCGGGAGTTCGACCTGGGCCTCGTCACCGAGGCCACCGAGGTGGAGACCTTCGATGAGGTGGAGCGCACCGCCGACCTGGTGCAGGTGGGCGCCCGCAACATGCAGAACTTCGCCCTGCTCAAGCGCGCCGGGCGCTGCTCCCGGCCGGTGCTGCTCAAGCGCGGCCCGGCGGCCACCCTGGAGGAGTGGCTGTTCGCCGCCGAGTACGTGCTGTCCGAGGGCAACCGCAACGTCATCCTGTGCGAGCGGGGCATCCGCACCTGGAGCCAGCATGCCCGCAACACCCTGGACGTGAGCGTGATCCCCGCCGCCAAGCTGCTCACCCACCTGCCGGTGATCGCCGACCCCAGCCACGCCACCGGCCGGCGCGACCTGGTGGTCCCCTGCGCCCGGGCCGCGGTGGCCGCCGGCGCCGACGGCCTGATCGTGGAGACCCACTGCCAGCCGGAGCGGGCCCTGAGCGACGGGCCCCAGGCCCTGCTGCCCTGGGAGTTCCAGCGGATGCTGGAGCAGGTGCAGGGGATCCGGGCGGTGCTGGGGCGGGACGGGACCGGGGGTTTCAGAGATTGAACGCCAGGGGGGACCCATGAGCGTGCACCCCACCGATGGCGACCGCCCCCTCCCCGGGGTAGGAGTATCCTGGACCGCCAGGGAGCGACCTCCATGACCCGCACCATCGCCATCATCGCCCCCGGGGCCATGGGCAGCGCGGTCGCCCGCCGCCTGACCGACCACGGTGCCCGGGTGCTCACCTCCCTGGCGGGACGCAGCCCCGCCACCCGCGGCCGGGCCGAGGCCTCCGGCATGGTCGACGCCACGGACGACCAGATCGCCGCGGCGGAGGTCATCCTGTCCATCCTGCCCCCGGGCGAAGCGGTGGCGCTGGCCGAACGGCTGGCGCCCGCCCTCGCCCGCGCCGCCCATGGGCCGATCTACGTGGACTGCAACGCCATCGACGTGCGCACCACCCTGCGCGTGGCCGCCATCCTCGACGCCGGCCCGGCCCGTTTCGTGGACGGCGGCATCATCGGCGCGCCGCCGGCGCCCGGCAAGGCGGGACCCACCATCTTCCTGGCCGGCGCCCCGGCCGCGGACCTGGACTGGCTCCAGGAGTTCGGACTCAAGCTCCGCCGGATCGACGGTCCCATGGGCGCGGCCTCGGCCCTGAAGATGTCCTACGCCGGCATCACCAAGGGCCTGACCGCCATCGCCGCCGCCATGGTGCTGGCCGCCGGCCGGGCCGGCTCCACTCAGCCGCTGCGCCAGGAGCTGGCCGCAAGCCAGCCGCAGCTCCTGAAGCGGTTCACCACCGCCCTGCCGGACATGTTCCCCAAGGCGCACCGCTGGGCCGCCGAAATGCGGGAGATCGCGGCTTTCGTGGGGGAGGACAGCGCGGCCGCACGGGTCTACGAGGCCCTCGGCGACTTCTACGATCGGCTCGGGGCCGACTACCGGGCAGGGCGAGCGGAGATCGGCCTCATCGAGGCCTTCCTGGACCTCCCGGATCCGGCCGATGACTGACCCGGCGCAGAACCAGATGGCGATCCAGCAACCCGAATTCACCGCCTGGACAATGAAACCGGGTCAGGCCCTGCGCGCCTGGCGCCCCAGGGCCAGCAGGAACGACAGGCCCAGCAGGACGGCGCCGCACACGATGCAGCTGTCCGCCAGGTTGAAAGTCCAGTAGTGCCAGCCCCAGAACACGAAGTCCAGGAAGTCCACGACCATGCCGTGGCGGATGCGGTCCAGGCCGTTGCCCATGGCGCCGCCCAGGATCAGGCCCAGGGCCAGGCGCTGGATGGGCGCCACGCCCGGCTTCAGGAACTCCCAGCCGAAGTACAGCAGGGCGGCGAGGCCCGCCACCGTGAAGATCACGTTGCGCACTCCGGGCGCCATCCCGGCCAGGCTGCCGAAGATGGCGCCCGGGTTGTAGTTCATGGTCAGGTTGAAGAACCCGGGGATCACCACCCGGGTCTCGTGCAGGGGGAGGGCCCGCAGGATCCAGGCCTTGGACAGGATGTCCAGGGCCAGGGCGCCCAGGGGCACCAGGAGCCAGGCCCAGGCACCCCGGGCGCGGCTCCGGTGGTTCCGGTCCGCCGCCGTCATGCCTGGGCCCGCACCACGTCCCAGCACCGGGGACAAAGGTCCGCATCCTCACCCTGGCCGTGGCCGCCCTTGTGGTTCCAGCAGCGGGGGCACTTGGTGCCCGGGTGGGGAGACACCTCCACCTGCAGGTCGGGGCCGGACTCCAGGGCCAGCCCGGAGACCACCAGCAGGTCCTCGGGGGACTCGCCCAGGCGCTCCAGCAGGGCCCGGTCCTCGTCCGGGAGGATCAGTCGCACCGTGGCGTCCAGGCTGGTGCCGATGGTCTTGGCGGCCCGGTGGGGCTCCATGGCTCCCTGCACCGCCTCCCGGATGGCCCAGAAGCGGTCCCAGTCGGGCGCCTCGGCGGCGGCGCCGGTCTCGGGGAAGCGCTGCTCGAACACGTGGCCTTCGGCCCCGGGGATGTTCTCCCACACTTCGTCGGCGGTGAAGCTGAGCACCGGGGACAGCAGCACCGCCAGGCCCTGGGCCAGCTTCCAGCAGACGGTGCGGCAGCTCCGGCGCCGCGGGGAATCGGGGCCGTCGCAGTAGAGCCGGTCCTTGATGATCTCGAAGTAGCGCCCGGACAGGTCCAGGTTGGCAGAAGCCGTGCAGGGCCTGGGTCACGTCCAGGTACTGGAAGTTGCGGTAGCGCATGCACCACCGTCCCGGCCAGGCGCTCGAAGGCCCCCCACACCCACGCGTCCAGGGGCGCCCACTGGTCCCGGGGCAGCGCGTCCCGGGCCGGGTCGAAGTCCGCCAGGGCGCCCAGGAGGAAGCGCAGGGTGTTGCGGATCTTGCGGTAGGCGTCGGCGGTGCGCTCCAGGATCTCCCTGGAGATGCGCACGTCGTCGCTGTAGTCCACGCTGGCGGTCCACAGCCGCAGGATGTCGGCGCCGTAGGTCTTCATGCATCTCCTCGGGGGTGATGATGTTGCCCAGGCTCTTGGACATCTTCTGGCCCTTGCCGTCCAGCACGAAGCCGTGGGTGACCACGGTGTCGTACGGCTTGCGCCCGGTGGCGGCCAGGCTGAACAGCAGGGAGGAATGGAACCAGCCCCGGTGCTGGTCCGAGCCTTCCAGGTAGATGAAATTCCCGTAGTCGGACTCGGCCGCAGGCGGGGATGGGTCTCGCACACCACCACGCCGCTCACCCCCGAGTCGATCCACACGTCCAGGATGTCCGTCTCCTTCTGGAACACGGTGCCCGAGCAACGGGGCGCACACGGCCCCCTCGGGCTTGAGCTGCTCCAGGGGCAGCTGCCACCAGGCCTCGATGCCGCCCTGCTCCACGGCCGCGGCGGCCTTGTCGAAGATCTCCTGGCGGGCCAGGGGCTCGCCGCATTCCGAGCAGCGCAGCACGGTGATGGGGGTGCCCCACAACCGCTGGCGGGAGATGCACCAGTCCGGGCGCCCGGCGATCATGGCGTAGATGCGGTTGCGGCCCTGGGAGGGCACCCAGCGGGTGTTGTCCACGCCCTCCAGGCCCAGCTTCCCGCAGGGACTTGCCGGTGCCCAGGAGCTCGTCGTCCATGGTGATGAACCACTGCTCGGTGGCCCGGAAGAAGATGGGAGTCTTGGTGCGCCAGCAGTGGGGGTAGCTGTGGGTGAGCTTCTCCTCGTGCAGGAGGGCCCCGTTGGCCCGCAGGCGGTCCACCACCAGGGGGTTGCAGTCGAAGATGTTCTTGCCCTCCAGCTCCGGATCCTGCACCGCCGGCAGGAAGCGCCCGTCCGGCCCCACCAGCTGCAGCAGCCCCAGGTGGTGGGCCAGGTTGAAGTCGTCCACCCCGTGGTCCGGGGCGGTGTGCACCAGCCCGGTGCCGGCGTCGGCGGTCACGTAGTCGGCCAGGAGCACCACCGACTCCCGGCCCAGCCAGCAGTGGCGCGCCTTCAGGCTCTGGAAGGTGAGGCCCTTGCGGGTCTCCTTGACGTGCAGCTGGACGCCCAGGTCCTTCTGGAAGGACTCCAGCAGGGGCACGCCCACCACGTAGTGCCGGTCGCCGGCCCCATGGCCGACCTTGACCACGGCGTACTCCATGTCCGGGTGCATGGCGATGGCCAGGTTGGAGGGGAGGGTCCAGGGGGTGGTGGTCCAGATGGGCAGGAACAGGGGCGTGGGCAGGTGCATGCGCCGGGCCTCCGCGTCGTCCACCGGGAAGGCCACGGTGATGGCGGGGCTGGTGCGGTCCGCGTACTCCACTTCCGCCTCGGCCAGGGCGGTGCGGGCGCCGTAGCTCCAGTGCACCACCTTGAGCTTGCGGCTCACCGCCCCGCCCTGGAACAGGCGGCCCAGGAGCCGCACCACGGTGGCCTCGAACCGGGGCGCCATGGTCACGTACGGGTTGTCCCAGTCCCCCAGCACCCCCAGGCGCTGGAAGCCCAGGCGCTGGGCTTCGATCCACTTCTGGGCGTAGGCCCGGCAGCGGGCCAGGAACTCCGGCCGGCTCAGCTCCCGGCGCTTGGGGCCCAGGTCCTTCTCCACCGCGTGCTCGATGGGCAGCCCGTGGCAGTCCCACCCGGGCACGTACGGCGATTCGTAGCCGTCCAGCCACAGGGACTTGGTGACCAGGTCCTTGAGGATCTTGTTCAGGGCGTGGCCCATGTGGATGGCGCCGTTGGCGTAGGGCGGGCCGTCGTGGAGGATGCGCCGGCCCCGGCCCTTCCCGGCCTGGTTGTCGGCCTGGCGCCGGGCCTCGATGCGCTGAAACACCTGGTCGGCTTTCCAGCGCTCCACCCGCTTGGGTTCCCGCTGGGGCAGGTCGGCCTTCATGGGGAAGTCGGTGCGGGGGAGAAAGACCGAATATCGCTTCTTCGCTGGATCGCCCATGGCGCCCTCGTGCGCAGGGGGGAGCCACCCGAGGCTCCCCTGGTTGGAAAACGTCAGTCTACCGGACCTTCGCCCCAGTGCCTACCGTTTGGGCCAGAGGGGACCCGGACGCCCGCGGCGGTTATACTGCCGCCCTGGAGGCCCGCACCGGTGCGCATCGCTAATCCCATCTACGACGTGGTGTTCAAGTACCTGCTCGACGACGAGAAGGCGGCCAAGCTCGTGCTCTCCGCCCTGCTGGGCAGGGAGGTGCTGGAACTGCAGTTCCGCCCCACCGAAGTCCGGCGCGAGGCCGCGCCGGCCCTGGGGCCGTCCATCCTGGTCCTGCGCATGGACTTCGCCGCCACCGTCGCGCTGGAGGACGGCAGCCGGAAGCTGGTGCTGATCGAGATCCAGAAGGCCCGGAGCCCCATGGACGTGCTGCGCTTCCGGCGCTACCTGGGGTCCCAGTATGCAAGCGAGGACAACGTCTTCCTTGACGAAACGGGACGGAAGCTGGCGCTGCCGCTGGTGACCATCTATTTCCTGGGCGAAGGGCTGGACGACATCGACGTTCCGGTGGTGAAGATCAACCGGCATTACACCGATGCCGCCACGGGCGAGCAGATCCCGATCCTGGATCCCTTCGTGGAGGCCCTCACCCACGATTCCATCGTGGTCCAGATCGACCGCCTGCGGAACCGGCGGCGCACCGACCTGGAGCGGCTGCTCATGGTGTTCGACCAGGGCCAGGCGAGGCGTTCGGACCCGCACCTCCTGGACATCCTCGAGGAGAACTTCCCCGAGCGCTACCGGGATGTGCTGCGCCGGCTCATGCGGGCGTCGTCGGAGCAGGACATCCGCGAAGGCATGGACGTGGAGGACGAGGTGCTTGCCACGCTCCAGGACCGTGTGCGCGAGATCGAGGAGAAGAACAAGACCATCGAGGAGAAGGAGAAGGCCCTGAAGGAGAAGGACAGGGCCCTGGAGGAGCAGGCCAAGGCCCTGGAGGAGCAGGCCAAGGCCCTGGAGGAGAAGGACCAGGCCCTGGAGGAGAAGGACCAGGCCCTGGGACGGCAGAACCGCCTCATCGGGGAACTGCAGCGGCGCCTGGGCCGGGACTGAGGCCTTCCTGGGTACTGACCATCAACTCCGCAACAGGCTCAGTCCACCCGGTAGTGGCAGCCCCGGGACACCGGGTTCTGCATGGCCGCCTTGATGATCAGGCGTGCGCAGATGATGCCGCTGCGCAGCTCCAGCAGGCTGCGGGACAGGGGAGCCTCCTGGTAGAAGGTCTGCAGGCGGTGGTACAGGTAGCCCAGGTCGCTTCGCCCCCGCTGCAGCCGGGCCCGGGAGCGGATGATGCCGGCGTAGTTCCACAGGGTGCTGCGGATGCTGTTCCAGTCCTGCTCGATGAGCAGGGGATCGGGAACCTTGCCTTCCTGGGCGTGCTTCCAGGGCTCCAGGGTCCCCGGGTCGGGCATGGGGGTGCGCCGGCAGTCGCCCACCGCCGCCTCCCCGGCCCGGTAACCCCACACCAGGCCCTCCAGCAGGGAGGTGGAGGCCAGGCGGTTGGCCCCGTGCAGCCCGGTGCAGGACACTTCCCCCACCGCGAACAGGCCCGGCAGGCTGGCGCGCCCGTCCAGGTCCACGTTGACCCCGCCGCAGAAGTAGTGGGCCGCGGGCACCACCGGGATGACCTGGGCCTGGGGCTCGATGCCCGCATCCCGGCAGGTGGCCAGGACCGTGGGGAAGCGCGCCTCCAGGTCCAGCTTCCGGCGCAGGGGCGCGAGGTCCAGGTACATGCACACCTCGCCCGAGAACGCCATCTCCTGGAAGATGGCTCGGCTCACCACGTCCCGGGGCGCCAGTTCCATGCCTTCGGGGGCGTACTTGACCATGAAGCGCTCCCCGGCGCGGTTCACCAGGTGCGCCCCCTCGCCCCGCAGGGCCTCGGTGAGCAGGGTCCTGGGCTTGCCCGGCACGAACAGGGTGGTGGGGTGGAACTGCACGTACTCGCAGTTGACGATCCGGGCGTTGGCCCGGTACGCCGCCGCCAGCCCGTCGCCGGTGGCGGACGGGGGGTTGCTGGTGTGCTGGTACAGGTAGCCAAGCCCGCCGGTGGCCAGCACCGTGCGCTTGGCGATGGCCATGACCACCTGGCCGTCCGGAGCCAGCAGGTAGGCGCCGGACACCTGGATGGGTTCGTAGACCGCCCTCGGGTCGCGGCTGTGGTGGGGCACCGTGAGCAGGTCCACCATGGTGTGCCCCTCCAGCACCCGGATGCGCCCGTGGCCGGAGACCTTCCCCGAGAGGGCCTCCTGGATGGCCTTGCCGGTGGCGTCCTTCACGTGGTAGATGCGCCGGGCGCTGTGGGCCGCCTCGGCGGTGGGCTCCGGGTCCAGGTCCCCGGTGTGGTCGAAGGGCACGCCCAGGGACTTCCACAGGAAGTTCCGGCACAGGGCCGGGCCCTGGTCGGCCAGCAGGGCCACGGCCTCGGGCCGGCACAGGCCGGCGCCGGCGGCCTCGATGTCGGCGGCCAGGAGCTCCGGGGAATCGCCCGCCTCGGGCGGCGCCAGGCCGATGATCCCGCCCTGGGCGAAGCGGGTGTTGGAGATGCCGAGCGGGTCCTTGATGGCCAGCACCACGTCGGCGCCCAGCTCGGCGGCGCGCAGGGCCGCGGAGCAGCCGGCGATCCCGCCGCCCAGCACCAGGAGGTCGCAAGTGATCATGACAGCTCCAGAAGAGGGCGGGGCATGGCCCAGAGGGGGTCCAGGGCCATGTCCCCGTCGAAATGGTCCAGCCAGGCCAGGCGCAGGGCCGCAGGCGCGGCCCCGCCCTGGAACCCCACGGTGCCCCAGGGGGTGCGCAGGGCGCCGTCGAATCGCTCCAGGGCCGGCAGGGCGTCCCGCCACAGGCTGATCATGCCGCCGGGGTTGTGCAGCTGCAGGTGGTGGTAGCCGCCGGCCAGCAGGATCAGCCCCTGCAGGCCGGCCTTCAGGGCCCCGTCGGACCGCAGCCAAAGGGGCTCCAGGGCGTCGTGGCACTCGTGGAACAAGGCGGAGTTGAACAGGGCCACCCCGCAGGCCAGGGGGTAGCGGTCGTCTTCCGGCTGCCCCATCAGGGCCAGCAGGGCCACGCCCAGGCGCAGGCTCACCAGGGGCGCCAGGGGTTCCCAGATGCGGTGGGGCACCCAGCCTTCCGGGCCCCGGTCGGCGGTGTCGGGAAACCGTTCCAGGGCCGCGTCCCAGGCAGCCTTGGGATCCGCCGCGCCCAGGGCCCCGAGGCTGCCCCGGGCCGCCTCCAGCAGCTGCCCTTCCGGCACCCCGTCCGGATGGGCCTGGCGCAGCCGGGGCGCTCCCAGCACCATGGGCCACACCAGGTGCGGACGGTTCCCGGGGGCCGCCAGCGCCGCCTCCACCCGGGCCCCCAGGAACCTCAGCACAGGCAGCGGCAGCCGCGGTTGACGCTGCCAGAAGACCGGGGCGGCGGGAGCGCAGGACATACGGGTCAGGTGAAGTTGCGTTCCGACAGGCTGATGAATTCCAGGGCGAAGTCGTCCAGTTCGGTCTGCCAGGTCTTCAGCTGGCCTTGGAAATAGTTGTAGGCCATGAGCGCGGGGATGGCCGCCACCAGCCCGATGGCGGTGGCCACCAGGGACTCGGAGATGCCCGGGGCCACGGTGGCCAGGCTGGCGTTGCCGCTGGCGCCGATGCCCCGGAAGGCGTCGATGATGCCCCACACGGTGCCGAACAGGCCGATGAAAGGGCTCACGGCGGCGATGGTGGCCAGGATGCCCAGGTAGTTCTCCATGCGCCCCATCTCCACCACCGAGGCCCGCTGCAGGGACCGCTCCACGGCTTCCATGCTCTTGATCTGGGGCCGCACGCCGGGCACCGCCGGGCGCAGCTGGTAGGTCACTTCCTGGTAGCCGGCGGTGAACAGCCCGATCAGGGGGCTGGCGCTGTAGTCCGCGGCGGCGGCCTTCAGGTCGCGCCAGTCCTTGGCCCGGCGGAACAGGCTGCGGAAGCGGTCGGTGGCGCCCCGGCTGCGCTTGAGCAGCACGGCCTTCTGGAAGATCACCACCCAGCTGACCACCGAGAACACCGCCAGGACCACGAGCACCACCTTGGCCACCATGCCGCTGTGAAGGACCACTTCCCAGAGATTGATGCCCTGCCCGTCCATCATCGCGACCTGGATCATGCTGCCTCCGCGTTGTCCAGTCTAGCAAACCCGGACAAGCCTCGCCTGGGGGCACGGCGGGCGATATACTCCATGAATGTTGATTTCCGCCCGGAACGCGAGGTTCCTGGCCTGGTTGCGAGGAGCGTCCATGCAGGTTCTGGTCATCGGGTCCGGCTACGTGGGGCTGGTTGCGGCGGTGGGTTTCGCGGAGGCTGGGCATCGGGTGCTGGGCGTCGACGTGGATGAGGCCAAGGTCGAAAAGCTGCGCCGCGGCGTCTCCCCCATCTACGAGCCGGGCCTGGACGCCCTGCTGGCCCGCCACCAGGCTTCCGGGAAGCTGGCCTTCTCCACCGGGATCCGGGACGGCATCGCCGGGGCCGACGCGGCGTTCATCTGCGTGGGCACACCCCAGAGCGAAGACGGCAGCGCCGACCTGCAGTTCGTGCTGCTCGTGGCCGACCAGATCGGCCAGGCCATGAACTTGCGCGCCCGGGAAGCGCCGCCCCTGGTGGTGGTGGACAAGAGCACCGTGCCGGTGGGCACCGCGGCCCGGGTGCAGGCGATCATCGCCGCCCGCACCGACCGGCCCTTCGAGGTGGTCTCCAACCCGGAGTTCCTGCGGGAGGGTTGCGCCATTGATGATTTTCTCAAGCCAGACCGGGTGGTAGTGGGCTGCGGCAGCGACCACGCCGAAAAGGTGATGAAGGCGCTCTACGGGACCTTCCTCGAGGCCAGCGGCGGCCGCTGGCTGTGCATGGACACGCCCAGCGCCGAGCTGACCAAGTACGCCGCCAACGCCATGCTGGCGCTGCGCATCAGCTTCATCAACGAGATGGCCGCCCTGTGCGAGAAGGTGGGCGCGAACGTGGACCACCTGCGGGAAGGCATCGGCAGCGACCACCGCATCGGCAGGCATTTCCTGAACCCGGGCCCGGGCTTCGGCGGCAGTTGCTTCCCCAAGGACCTGCAGGCGCTCCTGAAGGTCGGGCGGGAGCACGCCCAGCCCCTCCGGGCCCTGGAGGCCACCGTGGAGGCCAACCGCCACCAGAAGCAGGTGCTGGCCCTCAAGGTGCGCCGCTACTACCGGTGCAAGCCGGGCGCCCCGGCGCCCCTGGAGGGACGGCGCTTCGCCCTCTGGGGCCTGGCCTTCAAGGCCCATACGGACGACATCCGGGAAGCCATGGCCCTGGAGCTCATCGAGAGCCTCACCGCCCTGGGCGCCGAGGTGGTGGTGCACGACTTCGAGGCCATGCCCAATGTCCGGGCCAGGCTGGGCGACAAGGTGCGCTACGCCGACGACCCCCTCGCCGCCTGCGACGGCGCGGACGCTCTTCTCATCGCGACCGAATGGCCTCAATATGGCAAGGCCGACCTGAATGCGGTCGCCGGCCGGCTCAAGCAGAAACTCATGTTCGACGGCCGGAACCTGTTCCAGCCGGAAGCCATGAAGGCCCTTGGATGGATCTACCATTCCATCGGCCGCCCCCCGGTGGAACCAGCCTGATCCCCGGGACCCCGGACCGGGCCTGGATGGCCGATGGGGCGGTTCCCCCGCCATCCCCCACAGACGCCCCAAGTTAGGAGTTTCCCATGGGTAATCTAGGCTTCGGCGAGTTGCTCCTGATCGGCATCGCCCTGCTGCTCCTGTTCGGGCCTTCCAAGCTCCCGGAACTGGGCAAAGCCCTGGGCAAGGGGCTCCACGAATTCAAGAAGGCCAGCCGGGAACTGACCGATTCGGTCAAGGACGACACGGCGGAATCCACCAAGGACGAGAAGAACGAGAAGAAGTCCTAGCCAACTCATGCCGTCCCCCGAATCCAACGACCAGATGACGTTCTGGGACCACCTGTCCGAGCTGCGGACGCGCATCATCCGTTGCCTGGTGATCCTGGTGGTGGTGTTCGCCGCCACATACAGCTTCCGCTTCAGGCTCATGGCCCTGGCGCAAGAACCTTTCATGAAAGTGTTCAAGGCCCACGCCATCGCCCAGGCCCAGACCCTGCACCAGCCCCCGCCCACGGTGTTCGAGCCGTTCGCCTATACCAGCCTGACCGAGCCGTTCTTCTCCCTGATGCGGCTGTCCCTGTGGGCGGCGGTGCTCCTGGCGTCGCCGCTGCTGTTCCACCAGGTGTGGGGGTTCATCCGCCCCGGCCTGTACCTGCGGGAGCGCCGGTACGCCATCCCCTTCGTGCTGGTCACCAGCGGCTGCTTCCTGGCGGGCGCCGCCTTCGCCTACTGGAACGCCTTCAAGTTCCTCGGCGACATCCTGTTCCAGGAGGCCCTGAACGCCGGCCTGCGCACCAACCTGCACCTGGAGGACTACCTGGACCTGTTCATCTACACGGTGGTGGGCACCGGGATCATGTTCGAGCTGCCGGTGCTCATCTATTTCCTGGCCCGGTTCCGCCTGATCACCGCCCGCTGGATGCTCAAGTACTGGCGCCACGCCGTCATCGTGATCCTGGCCGTGAGCGCCTTCCTGACCCCCGGGGACGTGGTGGTGACCACCATCTTCTTCAGCGTGGTGCTGCTCGGGCTGTATGCCATCTCCATCCTCGTGGCCTGGGCCGCGGCGCCGAAGCCGAAGACCGACAGCTAGGTGGCTAGGAGCCCGCCTGGATGCCCGCCAAGGGATCGGGCTGGGCGCTGAAGTCCGGCGGCGCCTGGAGGGAGGCGTCCAGCTCCAGGCCCAGGGACCTGGCCAGCTCCCGGCCCTGGTCCTTAGGCTCGGCCAGGCGCAGGGACCAGGCCTGGCGCTCGTTGAGGTCCCGGTCGGCGGCCTTGGCCAGGGCGCCGGGGTGCAGGCTGGCCAGTTCCTGGTTCAGGGTACCGGGGGTCTGGCGCACGTAGGTGAGCAGCGGGACCGCCAGGAGCACCGCCACCAGGGGCCAGAACAGGCGGGACGGGCCGGGAGGCTGGGCCGCCTGGCGCTCCATCTCCAGGGGCACGCTCCAGGATGGCTGGCGCGGCTCCTTGGCATCGGGGGAAGGCTCCAGGAGCTTCAGGTCCAGCAGATCGGCGATGATCTTGCAGGTTTCCAGCTCGTCGAAGCGGCTGATCTGCAACACCTCCTGGAGGCTGGTGGGCGCGTTGAAGTAGGTGAGGGCCACCTCCTGCTCATGGGTGAGGCCCGAACCCTGGGTGTGCACCTGGCCGCCGCCGTCCAGGACCAAGGAGACGTTCTGGTCGATGCCCAGCTGCAGGTTCTCCGCCACCACCGTCTTGACCAGGGGGATCTTGCTGTCCGGAAGCCGGCGCTGCACCTCGGGCCACTCGTCCATGATCCGGGCCGCTTCCATGAGGACCGTGTCCACGGGGATCGGCGGGAAATTCTCCCGGTCCAGTTCCATGGGCACGATGGAATCGAACCGGTAGTCCCCCTCGACCCAGCGGAAGGTCCGGTAGATGATGGACATGGCCTGGTTGAACAGGGCGTCCTGGAGGTCCTGGCGGGTCACCTTCCCGGACTCCAGCAGGAGGGTCCCCATGCGCTTGGCGGTCTGGCGCTGCTGCTGGATCATGACGATCAGCTCTTCCCCGGACAACCGGCCCAGGCGCACCAGGAGGGCTCCCAGCCGGTCCTCCATGGGCACCTGGTTGGAGTCGCAGCCGACCACCTCGCCCTGGTCGAAAAAGACCTTGACGAACTCCTGGGCCCGGGACAGCACCAGGGTGCCGCTCTTGCCCTGGGTCTTGATCATATTGAACAGGGAGAAGAGATCGAAATCGCGCAAAGACCCTTCGAGCGCCATAGGCTCCTCACGAACGCCTGGGCAGCAGCTTGAGCCAGGACCGGAAGAACAGCACCGCCAGCAGGATCACTCCCACCGGCAGCCACACGGATGCGGGTTCCGCAACGATCTCGCCCGGGTAGCGCAGGGGCCGCCCGGTCGCCAGCACGAGGCCCGCCGCAAAACACAGGAATCCGTACTCCAGGAAGCCGGGCCAGGTCTCGCCCAGGAACGAGAGGTCCGACCCCGGAAGGAGAAAGATTAAAACTTTATGGAGCCACCGCTGGGACTTCTGGTAGGCCGCCACCTCGTCCACCTTGCGCTTGCGGCTCTCGGTGTGCAGCCCGTCCTTGAGGATGAACAGGTGGTGGCATTTGGAACAAACGGTGGTGTCGCCGCTGTCGGTGGTGTGGAACGGCTCGCCGCACCGGGCGCACTGGGACGGGTGGGCGGCGCTGATGCTCCGGCGGTGGCGGGCCAGGATGGCGCCCGCGCCCACCAGGGGCAGCAGCAGGTTGAACAGCATCGCCAGCTGGGAGCCGGCCGGAGCCTCGGGCTCCCGCCAGGCCCCGGCGGCCGACAGGGCCTGGACCCGGGCCGGGGTGTCCGGCAGGGGGACGGGGAAGGTCCGCTGCTCTTTGCGGGCGTGGTTGGCGGACAGGAGCCGGTTGTAGGTGTCGGCCGCGGCCCTGCTGGCCTCGTCCTGCTTGGCTTCGCCCAGGACGCTGTCCATCTGCTTGAAGGCCACCACGCTCTGGTTGAGCAGCACCTCGGCGCTCCCCGGCAGGATGGCCGCGGCCTCGTCGAAACAGGCCTTGGCCCCGGCCACGTCACCCGCCTGGAAGCGGGCGACGCCCAGGTTGTTCAGCACGATGCCCCGGTCCGGGTGGCTGGCGCGCAGGTCCCGGAAGGTGCCCTCGGCCTTGCTCCAGTCCTGGAGCTGAAGCTGGCGCCAGCCTTCCAGGAAGGCCCGGTCCGCCGGCGCCAGGGCCATCCACGCCCGCCGGTCCAGGGGCTGGGGCTGGGGCTGCTGCTGCAGGGCCACGATGCTGGGGCCCGACTGGGGCCTGGCCAGGGGCTCGGCGAAGGTGAGCAGGGGGTGCACCAGCTGCATGAGCACGATGATCAGGGTCGCCCGCAACTCCATGGGCAGCAGGAAGGGCGTGAGCAGCCAGAGCCAGAGCAGGGCCGCCACGCCGGGATCCAGCCCCAGGAGCACCGGGAAGGTGACCAGCAGGGCCCCCAGGACGGCCGTCGCGGCGGGTTTCATGCCGCGGCGCATCAAGGGCTCCTCCCAAAGGTAGCGGAACACCCGCCGGTAGCGCAGGGCCAGGGTCAGGGCCCAGCCCCAGAGCATGAGGGTGGCCATGAGGCGCAGCCAGCCCAGGTGCTGGAGGGTCCAGAGCCACCGCTGGGCCGGATGGACCAGGCGGTACCGGGTCAGGTCGATCACGTCGGCGATGCTCAGGAAATAGCTCTGCAGGCCCTGCTGGCGCAGGAGCATGATCTTGGCGCCCAGGAGGGTGGGATCCCCCGGGGCCCAGGCGTCCAGGGTCTGGATCACCTGCAGGCCCTTGGCGGTCTGGCCCTGGTCCCCCAGGCGCCGGGCGTAGAGGACCATGGCATCCACCAGGGGCTGCACGTCCAGGGTGCCGTAGGTGCGGCGCAGGAGCTCCACTTCCTGGACCGCCGCCGAGACGGCGGCCGGGTCTCCGGACTGGAAGGCCGCCTTGAGGTGGTCGACCCGGTGGGCCATGGCGATGGCGGGGGCCATCTCCGGGGCGGCGGGAGGCGCCGCCGCCCAGAGGCCGGAGGCCCCGGCCGCGGCCAGGACCGCCACGCGCAGCCAGGCCAGGACCCGGGCTTGCACGCCTGGGACTGGCCGCGCTGAGGAACCGGCTGGGTCCAGGCTGGGCCAGACCCGCCGTGGATCCGCAGCAGTCATGTTGCCTCCATGCATTTCCCGAAGCCTACCACACTCTTTCCAGGGGGAAAGCTGCGCCGTGAAAGGAACTTTCCGGCTCGTAAGGCCATTTGATTACGAGGACATGTTAGGCTGCTGAGGGGTTCTGCCCGGTTGCATCGGTCGCCGAACTGTTTTTTCCCACACGAACGAAGGATCACCATGTTGTCGGAGCAGGGCTCGGGGCCGAGCGCGCGGGGCCACCGGTTGACCACCCGGGTGCGCCACGGAAGTAATGAGGTATCAATTGGAACCGGGGCGCCCATCGTCGTCCAGTCCATGACCAACACCGACACCGCGGACGTGGCGGCCACCGCCGCCCAGGTGCGGGACCTGGCCCTGGCCGGTTCGGAACTGGTGCGGATCACCGTCAACACCCCGGCCGCCGCGGCCGCGGTGCCGGCCATCCGGGAGCGCCTGGACGCCCAGGGGCTGGAGGTGCCCCTCATCGGCGACTTCCACTACAACGGCCACAAGCTTCTGGGCGATTACCCCGAGTGCGCCCAGGCCCTCTCCAAGTACCGCATCAATCCGGGCAACGTGGGCCGGGGCGAACTGCGCGACGCCCAGTTCGCCAGCATCGTGGAGGCGGCCTGCCGCCACGGCAAGCCGGTGCGCATCGGGGTCAACTGGGGCAGCCTGGACCAGGAGCTCCTGGCGCGGATCATGGACGCCAACGCCAGCCGCCCGGTCCCCTTGAGCGCCCAGGCCATCGTGTACGAGGCCCTGGTGAGTTCCGCCCTGGACAGCGCCCGCCAGGCGGAGGCGGTGGGCCTGCCCGCGGACCGGATCGTCCTGTCCTGCAAGGTGTCCGGGGTCCAGGACCTGATCGCCGTGTACCGGGAGCTGGCCCGGCGCTGCATCTATCCCCTGCACCTGGGCCTGACCGAGGCGGGCATGGGCAGCAAGGGCATCGTGGCCTCCACCGCGGCCCTGGCGGTGCTGCTCCAGGAGGGGATCGGCGACACCATCCGGGTCTCCCTCACCCCCGAACCGGGCGGCGACCGGACCCGGGAGGTGGTCGTGGCCCAGGAGATCCTCCAGACCATGGGGTTCCGCCAGTTCGCGCCCATGGTGGCGGCCTGCCCCGGCTGCGGGCGCACCACCTCCACCGTTTTCCAGCACCTGGCCGACCGGATCCAGACCTTCCTGCGGGAGCAGATGCCGGTGTGGAAGGAACGCTACCCGGGGGTGGAAGCCTTGAAGGTGGCGGTGATGGGCTGCGTGGTCAACGGGCCCGGCGAGTCCCGGCACGCCGACGTCGGCATCAGTTTGCCGGGCACCGGGGAAACGCCCACGGCGCCGGTTTACGTGGACGGGGAGAAGAAGGTCACCCTGCGCGGCGAACGCATCGCCGAGGAATTCCAGGAGATCGTCCTGGACTACATCAAGGGCCGGTACGGGAAGCGATCGGCCTAGGAGCGTGACCCATGCGGATCGCCGTGCTGGCGGACATCCACGGCAACCTCCTGGCCCTGGAGGCGGTGCTCCGGCACGCCCGCGGCCGGGGGGTGGACGCGGTGGTGAACCTGGGCGACAGCCTGTCCGGCCCCCTCATGCCCCTGGAGACCGCCCAGTTCCTCATGGCCCAGGGGTGGATGACCATCGCCGGGAACCACGAGCGCCAGCTGCTGACCCTGGGGCCGGCCCAGTGGGGGCTCTCGGACACCTATACCCATGCCCGGCTCACCGCCCGGGAACTGGACTGGCTGGCGGGACAGCCCCCCACCGGCCGGTTCCTGCCCGAGGTGTTCATCTGCCACGGAACGCCCCAGAGCGACCTGGACTCGCTCCTGGAAACCCTGGAGCCCACCGGGTGCAGGACCGCTTCCGCCCGGGAGGTGGAGGACCGCCTGGGCGACGCGGGAGCGGAAGTGATCCTGTGCGGCCACACCCACGTGCCCCGGGCGGTGCGCACCCGGTCCGGCCAGCTGGTCGTCAACCCCGGCAGCGTCGGCCTGCCGGCCTGGGAGTACGGCGATCCCCCGGCGCGGGTCGAGACTGGGTCCCCGGACGCCCGCTACGCCACCCTGGAGCGGCGCGGCGGCCATTGGTCCACGTCCCTCCATGCGGTCCCGTACCGACCACCACGCCATGGCCGACCTGGCCGCCGCGAGGGGCCGCCCGGACTGGGAGTCCGCCCTCCGTACAGGCTACATGCCGTCCTTGTAGGGCCCGACTCCGTGATGGTACGGGTCCCGGACGGTCGCCCTGGTTCGTTGCCGCCGGCCGAGCCGGCGTCAACGGAGAAGCAACGGCGATGGAGGCGGGGCGGTGTTGGCACGCTCGCTCTTCGTTGATCCTGGGGGACAGGTTGTTGTTCCAGGCTCTCCGGGCTGGCCTGGGGTCCGATAGCCTCGCTTCGAGTGGGGCCTGAGCCCTCCTGATGCGCGCCGACCCTGAAGTTTGCGGGCGTTGCCGGCCGCGGGAGGCGGATCGGAACCAACCCCGTCGGCTTGGAAAAGGGCCTCTGGGCCCCAACCTGAGAGCAGATGTCGGCCCAGAGGCCCTTTTCCAAGCCGACGGAACGGACGGACGATGGGCGGGACCCGTACGTGCACTCAGGAATGCAGGGGGATCCGCAACCGCAGGAGGGTGCCGTCCGGGTGGTTCTCCAGGGTGATTTCGCTGTGGTAGGTGGCCATGAGGTGCTTGCAGGTGGCCAGGTCCTCCCCCGGGCTCCGGGCGCCCAGGACCGCCTGCTGGTGCAGGCCCGAGAAGGGCTCGAAGGCGGTGGCCAGCTCGCCGGGCGGGACCGGGCCGCCTTCGTCCCGCACCTCCAGGATGAAATCCTCCGCCTCGTTGAGGGTGCGCACCGCCAGCGCCGGGCTGGGCGTGGGACCGCCCAGGGCATGGTGCACCACGCTGAGGAGGGCGTTGGCGAAATCGCCATAGACGCCGTAGATCAGGGGCGCCGGGGCGCCCAATTCCTGGGTCACGGCCACCCCGGCCGGGATCACCCCTTCCGCCTGGAACAGCCCCAGCTCCTGCTGGACCAGGTCGTGCAGGTCCAGCCACTCTGGAATGGGCGGCCCGCCCCGCCCCACCCGCCGCAGCAGCGCCTTGAGCAGGCTGTCGATCCGGAACACCGCCTCGCGGATCTCCGCCAGGGCCTTGGGCTGGGATTCCCGCAGGGTGGCCCGGCCCTGCCCCTCCGGGCTCATCATCTGGTCCAGCAGCTGGCTCTGGCGGTGCAGGCTGGCCACCGGGGCTTCCAGGCGCTGGGCGATCTTGACCGTCAGGTTCTCCAGCACTTCCTGCCGGTCCCGGCGCTTGAGCACGTTCTCGGCGTTCTGCAGGTCCTGGTAGGCGGTCTCCAGGCGCTCGTAGCTGGCGGCCAGGGCCCGGCTGCTGTCGTTCAGGGACACGATCAGCTCGGCGTTCTCCAGCCGCACCAGGGCCAGGCTGGCGTGCAGGGCGACCATCTCCAGCTCCGCCGGCTGCAGGGGCTGGTCCCCGGGCCGGGTGAGGATCCAGAACCCGAACAGTTCCGAGTCCGCATGGTGGTCACGCTGCACCAGCAGGCAGGCCTCGGAGCCTCCGATCCAGAAGCCCAGGCCCAGCCCTTCGGCCCATACCGGATGGGCCCTGAGGGTGTCGCCGCGCAGGCCGGTGCCCGCCGGCAGGGTGCGGCTCGCCAGCACGAACGGGTGGTCCAGGGGCAGCACCGGGGTCCCGTCGAAACGGCTTCCGGTCCAGTGCAGGCCCTCCAGGTAGCCCCCGCTGGGGTGCATGCGGTAGGCCCACAGGCTCCCGGCCCGGAGCTCGGAGCGTACCTCCCCCAGGATGCGCAGCAGCAGGGCCCTGGGGTCGTGCTCGGTGAGGGTGCTCTGGCTGAGGGCCAGGAGCCGGCTCAGGCTGCGGTTCCGGACCTCCAGGGCCGCCTGGGCCGCCAGCAGCTTGCGGTTGGCCTCCTGGGCCTCCTGGAGCTGGGCCTCCAGGTGTTCCAGCACGTGCCGGTTGAACTGGCGCAGGGCCGCCTTCTCCTGGGACTGGTCCAGCTCTTCCCGGGCCCCGCCCAGGTAGGCGCTCACCTGGCCCACGAAGGTGAAGGGGTCCAGGGGCTTGGGGATGAACCCGGCGCAGCCGGCGACCAGGGCCGTCTCCCGGTCGCTCTTGAGGGTCCTGGCGGTGAGGGCCACCACCGGGATTCCCTGCAGTTCCGGATACTGGCGGAACTTGGTGGCCACTTCGAAGCCGGACAGGCCCGGCAGGTTGATGTCCAGCAGGATCAGCGCCGGGCGCAGGGTCAGGGCCATCTCCAGGCCCTTGGCGCCGTCCGGGGCCCAGTGCATCTGGTAGCCGGCCTGGGCCAGCAGCCGCTGCACCAGCCTCCAGTTCACGGGGTTGTCTTCGATGCAGAGGATCCGCACGGGCTCCTGGGACGTCATGGCGCGCCCTCCTCCACCAGGGGCATCTCCACCGTGAAGGTGCTGCCCTCGCCCTTGGCGCTGGCCACGGTGATGCGCCCGTTCATCAGGGTCATGAGCCGCTGGGACAGCGCCAGGCCCAGGCCGGTGCCGCCGAACCGGCGGGTGATGCTCCCGTCCACCTGCTGGAACGGCTTGAACAGCCGGCCCATCTCCTCCGGGGTCATGCCGATCCCCTGGTCGGCGATGTGGATGCGCAGCAAGCCGCCCCGGCGTTCGGCGTACATGCGCACCTCCCCCGCCTCGGTGAACTTGATGGCGTTGCCCAGCAGGTTGGTGATCACCTGCTTGAAGCGGACCGGATCCCCCAGCACGCGCATGGTTCCCGGCGGGGGCTCGAAGGTGAAGCGGATGGGGCGGTCCAGGATGAGCCCGGCGGCCAGGGCCCGCACCTGCTCCAGCGCCGGCACCGGGTCCATGAGGGTCAGTTCCAGCTCGAACTTGCCCGCCTCGATCTTGGAGAGGTCCAGGATGGAGTCGATCATGGTCAGGAGGCTGCGGCCGTTCTGGTGGATGACCTGCAGGTCGTCCTTCACGTCGTCCGGCACCCGCCCGGGCGCCTCCAGGAGCAGCAGCCCGGAGAAGCCGATGACGGCGTTGAGGGGGGTGCGCAGCTCGTGGCTCATGTTGGCCAGGAACTCGTCCTTGATCCGGTCCAGCTCCTGCAGGCGCAGCAGGCTGACGCTGAGGCTCTGGTTCACCTGGGTGAGTTCCCGGGTCTTCTCCTGCACCTTCTCCTCCAGGGTGCCGGCCCAGGCGGCCAGCTCGGCCCGGGACTGCTCCAGGCCCCGGGTGCGGTCCTGGACCAGCTGCTCCAGGTTGGACCGGATCTCCTCCAGCTCCCAGATGGTCTCCATGAGCTGGCGGGTGCGCTCCTGCACCCGGGACTCCAGCAGCCGGTTCTGGCGCTCGATCTCGTCCCGGGCGATCCTCAGCTTGTTGGTCATGACCTCGAAGCTGCGGCTCAGCACCTCCAGTTCGTCGCCGGAACGCACCCGCACCGCCAGCCCCTCGAAATTGCCCTGGGCCACCCGCTGGGCCGCCCCGGTGAGGGCCACCACCGGCCGGGCATAGAGATTGGCCAGGAAGGCGGCGGCGCCCACCCCCACGGCCAGGGCCGCCAGGCCCAGCCACAGGCCGCGCCGGCGGTCGTCCCGGGCCAGCCTGCGGATCTCCTCGGTGGAGAAGCCCAGGATCAGGGTGCCCCGCTGGTCGGAAACCTCCAGGTAGGAAATGGGGGTGACGGCCACCAGGGTGGTCCCCTGGGAATGCAGGAAGGCCTTGGTGGGCCCTTTCTCCCGGGCGTAGTCCCGGGCCCAGGCGGGGGCGGCGGCGGTGGCGTCCACCACCCGCCCGGCCGCGTCGGCCACCACGCTGAACCGGAAGGCCGGGTTGCGCTTCACCCCCTTCAGGATGCGCTCGATCTCCTCCGGGCGGCCGCCCTCCAGGGCCGGGGCCAGGGCGAAGCTGGCGGCCTCGGCCACCTGGCGGACGTTCAGGTCGGCCTGGGCGCGCAGGCGGCTCTCCATCTGGCGGGGAACGTAGGCCACGTCGAACAGGGCGAAACCAGCGACCAGAACGGCGATCACCGCGATCAGCTTGGTCTTGATGGAAATCCGAAGCATCCCCAGCAGTTTAACGGGGAGCCCGGGCAAGTAAACGTCCGTGTCCCGACCCGTCGCCCTGGTCGCCGCAGGCGCTCCGCCGGCGCGGACTGCCTGCGACGGAGGGGACCGTGGAGGGCCAGGTCTAGCCGGCGGGGACGAACAGGTGCAAGACGGCGAGGCCGTACTGCCGTTGTTCCAGCAGTTCGAAACCCGGCGCAGGGCCCAGGTCCACCCCCCGGCCGGTCTCCCAGACCAGCAGGCCCCCGGGCTCCACCCAGGCGGCCAGCCGCGGCGCCAGGACCGCCCAGGCCTGGGCGCCAGACTCGTAGGGCGGGTCGGCGAACACCACCGCCTGGGCCGTCAGGGCCTCGGGGCGCAGGCGCAGCGCGTCCTGGCCCAGGACGAGCAGGCCGGTGCCCCTGGCGTTGGCCTTGATGCAGCCCAGGGCCACCGGGTCCCGCTCCACGCAGGTCACCGGCCCGTAGCCCCGGGACCAGGCTTCCAGGGCCACCGCCCCGGTGCCGGCGAACAGGTCCAGGAACGGGCCCTGGGGCCAGCGCTGGAGGATGGAGAACAGGGCCTCCCGGGCCCGGTCCGAGGTGGGGCGCACCCGCAGGTCGCCGGCCGGGGGAGCCTGGAGGCGCCGCCCCTTGAGGGTCCCGGAGATGATCCGCAAGTCAGACGGCCCAGCGCATCAGGGCGCCGCCCCAGGTGAAGCCGGCGCCGAAGGCGGCGAACACCACGAAGTCGCCCTTCTTGAGCTTGCCCGCCTCCAGGGACTGGTGCAGGGCGGTGGGCAGGGTGGCGGAGGTGGTGTTGGCGTAGGCGCCGATGTTGTTGGCCATGCGCTCGGCGGGCAGTTCCAGGCGCTTGAGAGCGGCGTCCATGATGCGCACGTTGGCCTGGTGCGGCACGAACAGGGCCAGGTCGGAGGTGGTGAGCCGGTTCCGGTCCAGCATGAGCCGGCTCACCTCGGCCATGTCCCGCACGGCCCGCTTGTAGACCTCCTTGCCGTCCTGGCGGATGAAGTGCATCTTGGCGTCCACGGTGGCGTGGGTGGAGGGGTACAGGGAGCCGCCCCCGGGCATGCACAGGAAGGGCGCGCCCGCGCCGTCCAGCCTGTGCTCGTAATCCAGCAGCCCGTAGCCGGGCTCCACCGGCTCCAGGATCACCGCCCCGGCCCCGTCCCCGAACAGCACGGCGGTGTTGCGGTCGGTCTTGTCCATGATGGAGGTCATGATGTCGCACCCCACCACGGCCACCCGCCGCACGCCCCCGCCGGCCACCAGCCCGCAGGCGGTGGTCATGGCGAACAGGAAGCTGGAGCAGGCGGCGTTCAGGTCGAAGCCCCAGGCCCGGGGGGCGCCGATCTTGTGCTGGATCAGGGCGGCGGTGCAGGGGAAGAACATGTCCGGCGTGACCGTGGCCACGATGATGGCGTCCAGGGCTTCGGGTCCGAGGCCCCGACGGTCCAGGGCCATCCTGAGGGCCCCGGCCCCCAGGTCCGAGGAGCCGGTGCCGGGCTCGACCCAGCGCCGGGTGCGGATGCCGGTGCGGGTCAGGATCCACTCGTCGCTGGTCTCCACCATCTTGGCGAGGTCGTCGTTGGTGACGACCCGCTCGGGGTAGAACTGGCCGGTGGCGGTGATCCCAACGGGAAGGGCAAGCCGTTGTTGCAAAGGAACCTCCGGAAGAGTGCTGCAGGGCCGAACCTTCGATTGTGAAGGATTTCGGTGAAGTTTTCCACGAATGGCTAATCCAGGCCCTGAAGCCCGGCCGGGCCGCGCTTGCTATGATCAAGAACGACTTGAACAAAGGCCGCCCATGCGAACCCTCGCCGTCCTCCCCTCCCGGTTCCAGGCATCCCGGTTTCCGGGCAAGCCTCTGGCCCTCATCTCCGGCCGTCCCATGATCCAGTGGGCCTGGGAGGCCGCGGCCGGCGCCGCCGGAGTGGACGCGGTGGTCGTGGCCACGGACGATGAACGCATCGCCTCGGCGGTGGAGGGGTTCGGCGGCAAGGTGGCCATGACCGACCCGGCCCTGCCCTCGGGCACGGACCGGGTGGCGGCGGCCACCGCCGTGATGGGCGCCGGCTTCGACCTGATCCTGAACCTGCAGGGGGACGAACCCGCCATGCACCCCGAGACCATCGCCGGGGTGGTGGACCTCATGGCCCGCAACCCGGACCTGCCCATGGGCACCGCCGCCTGCCCTTTCGACGACCCCGGGGAGCTGTTCAACCCCAACGCCGTGAAAGTGGTCACCGACGATGCCGGCCGGGCCCTGTACTTCAGCCGCAGCCCCATCCCGTACGTGCGCAACAGCCAGGTGTTCCAGGCCGACTTCCGTCCCTGGCTGCGCCCGGAGCACCTGGCCCTGTTCCATCGCCACCTGGGGATCTACGCGTACCGTCCCGAGGCTCTGCGCCGGTACACCCAGCTGCCTCCGCATCCCCTGGAGAAGCTGGAGATGCTCGAGCAGCTCCGGGCCATGGCGGCGGGCATGGCCATCGGCGTGGCCCTGACCCCGCACCTGAGCCTGGGGGTGGACGTGCCCGGCGACGTGCCGCCGGTGGAGGCGTTGCTGGCCCGGCGAAGGTGACGGGCTCCGGACCGGACCAGGCCCGGCGGCCCGGCCCTCAGGTGGCCGCGGCCCCGGTCGCCGGTGCCACCTCCGGGACCCGGACCTGGGCCCGGCTGGCCCGGAACCAGGTGAGGGCCAGGGCGCTGGCAAGGCCGATGGCGAGCCCGCCGTACCAGATGGCGTGGGGGCTGATCAGGTCGTTGAGGGTGCCGCCGATCATGGGCGCCACCGCCCGGGCGCAGCCCCAGGTGAGCCAGTAGACGCTCATGTAGCGCCCCCGCAGGACCACGGGGGCGCGGTTGGCCACGTAGGTGGTGCCCGTAGGCATGGTGATGAGCTCGCCCAGGCTGAAGATCACCATGCTGGTCCAGAAGCCCCAGAACCCGCTCATGAGGGCGACGCTGCCCACCCCGAGGGCGTACACCCCCAGCCCCAGGATCAGCATGGCCAGGGGCGCGTAGCGGCGCGTCCAGCGGGTGACGAAATATTGCACGAACACGCACATGAGCGCGTTGGTGACGGGCAGCCAGCTGTACAGGTGCTCGGGAAACTGGAAATTCTGCTTGGTGTAGATGGGCATCAAGGTCCAGAACATGAGCGGCCCGGTCATGCCCAGGGTGATGAGCAGGGTGAACAGGAGGAAGCCCCGGTCCCGGGCCACCTGCCGGTAGCCTCCCGGGTCCGAGGCCGCCGCGCCCTGGCCCGTGGCGTCCCGCCGGGGCAGGGTCTCCCGCACGAAGCCCTGCAGGAACAGGCCGTACAGGAACAGCACGGCGGCCGCGCCGTAAAACGCCAAGGCGTACGAGCGGGTGACGATGATCCCGCCCACCGCCGGCCCCAGGGCGATGCCCACGTTGTTCAGCACCCGCATGATGGCGTAGCCGGAAGCCCGCTGTTCCGGGGGCACCAGGTCGGCCATCATGGCGTCCGAGCCCACCGAATACACCGGCTGCGAGGAGGCCAGGATCATAAGGGCGACCAGGAAGCCCAGGTAGGTGTGGGCGAAGCTCATGAGGATCCAGGCGCAGCCCTGGGCGGCCTGGGCGGCGATCATCACCGGCTTGCGCCCGAACCGGTCCGCCATGGTGCCGGCCAGGAAGGAGACCGCCAGCCCGGTGCCGGAGCTCAGGGTGATGAGCGTGCCCACCGTGGCCAGGTTAAGCCCCAGGGTCCGGGTGATGTAGATGAACTGGAAGGGCCATATGAGGCTGGAGCCGGCCGAACTGACCAGGGCACCGAAGGCGATCGTCCAGAAAGGCCTGGAGAAGGCATGGTAGGTGTCCTGGAGACGTCGGAGCAAAAGGTACCGCCCATTTTGTTTTATTCATGGTAACGGAACCGGACACCGAACGGACGGGAATGGCCCTTGAAGGAGGGACTGAAGCGGGTGGTCAACACCAAGGCCTGATTTTTTTCTCCGCGTCTCCGCCCCTCCGCGTCCTCTTCTCCAGCTTTTTCTGGGTTGGTGACGAAGCTCGGACGACCACGACGGCATCATCCGAGAAAAAGCCGGAAAAGGAGGACGCTGAGGAACGGAGACGCGGAGAAATAAAAGGCAGGGGTCGGGACACGGGCGATGACTTGCCCACACGCCTACAGGGCGGCCAGGATGCTCCGGGACAGCTCCGTCAAGGAAGGGTCCCGGGCCCCCATCACCAGGATCAGGTCCCCTTCCCTGGCCTCCGCCGCCAGGGCCTCCACCAGCCGCGGGCGCGACGGGGCAAGGTCCGCCCGCACGCCCCGCCCGGCGATCTCCCGGACCACCTCCCCGGAGGAGATGTCCCGGGCCGCCGTGCCCCCGGAATAGAAGACATCCAGCATCCACAGCCGGTCCTGGGGCTCCAGGCCGGCGGCGAAGGCGGCCACGAACTCCGCCCGCAGGAAGCGCAGGGGGCCGTAGCCGTGGGGCTGGAACACCCCCAGCACGCGCCGCGCGCGGGCGTGGGCGGTGCGCAGGGAGGCGGCCACCTTGGCCGGGTTGTGGGCGAAATCGTCCACCACCTCCACCCCCCGGGCGCGGCCCAGGCTCTGGAACCGGCGGGCCACCCCCCGGTAGGCGGCCAGCGGCCCGGCCATGGCCTCCAGGGGCACTCCCACCGCCCGGCAGGCGGCGATGGCCGCCACCGCGTTCTCCACGTTGTGCGCGCCCGGGACGTCCAGGCGGAAGGGCACACCCAGCACCTGGAAGGCGGACCCCTCGGGCCCGGCCACCACCCCTTCGGCCCGCACCTGGGCCCGGGGCCCCAGCCCGCACACCACCGCGCCGGCGGCGAAGGGCTCCAGGTTGGCCGCGTCGCCCACCACGAAGCCCTCCCGGGCCTGGGCCCGGAAGGTGGCGAACGTGCGGGCCACCTCGGCCTCCTCCTGGTGGTCCCGCTGCAGGTTGAGGATCACCCCCACCGCCGGGCGGTAGCGCACCAGCGAACCGTCGCTCTCGTCCGCCTCCACCACCAGCAGGTCCGACTTCCCCGCCCAGGCGTTGCCCCACAGGCCCCGGGCCTGCAGGGCCAGCAGCTCGCCGCCGGTGATCACCGACGGGTCCCGCCCGGCGCCCTGAAGGATCTCGAACGCCATGGCCACGGTGGTGGACTTGCCGCTGGTGCCGGTGATGGCCAGGGTCCGGCGTCCGGCCACGAAGTGGGCGAGCAGCTCGGAACGGTGCACCAGGGGCACTCCCCGGGCCCGGGCCCGGGCGAAATCGGGCACCTGCTCCTCCACCGCGGTGGAATACACCACCGCCGCGCAGTCCCCCTCGACCCCGCTGCCGTCCTGGGGCAGGATGGCCACCCCGAGGCCTTCCAGCAGCGCCCGGGACGGCCCGTTCAGACCCCGGTCGAAGCTGCGGTCGCTGCCGCTCACCCGGCCCCCGCCCATGGCCACGCACTGGGCCAGGGCGCTCATGCCGCTGCCGCCGATCCCGGCGAAGTGCAGCCGTCCCGGACCCAGGAGCCGGTCCAGGGCTGGCGCTCCGGGGCTCACTTGGCCCACTCCCGCACCAGGGCCTCGAAGCGCTCGCCGCGCTTCTCGAAGTTCTCGAACTGGTCGAAGCTGGCGCAGGCGGGGCTGAGCAGCACCTGGTCCCCGGGCCGGGCCAGGTCCAGGGCCGCGGCCACCGCGTCGTCGAAGGGCCTGATGGTCAGGTGCGGCAGGTCGCCCAGGTCCCGCTCCAGCTGGGGGATGGCCTCCCCCAGGAACACCAGCTTGCGCAGCTTGCCGTCCAGGGCCGGGCGCAGGGGCAGGTAGCCGGTGCCCTTGTCCGTGCCGCCCAGGAGCAGCACCAGGGGCCCGGGCAGGGCCTTGATGGCCGTCACCGTGGCGTCCGTGTTGGTGCCCTTGGAGTCGTTGTAGACCTTGATGCCCCGGCGGTCGGCGCACAGCACCATGCGGTGGGCCAGGCCCGGGTAGGTGACCAGCCCCTCCCGGACGCCCTCCAGGTCGGCGCCTCCGTGGCGGGCCAGCACCGACGCCGCCAGGGCGTTCTCCACGTTGTGGTCGCCGGGGATCCTGAGCTTGGACCGGTGGACCAGGGGATGCTCGCCCCAGTCGTCCCGCAGCCACAGGGTGCCGTGCCCGTCGCACCAGGCTCCGGGACCGGGCGGGCACTCCCAGCCGAACCGGGCGCTGCGCCCCTGCGCCAGGGTGGCGTCGGCGAGCGCCACCGCCTCGAACTCCGGGTCGGCCATGGGGGTCAGGCGCAGGTCCTGGGGGGCCTGGCGCTGGAAGATGCGCGCCTTGGCCCGGCGGTAGGACTCCATGGTGCCGTGCCGGGCCAGGTGGTCGGGGGTCAGGTTCAGGGCCGCCGCGGCTTCCGCGTGGAAGTCCCGGATGGTCTCCAGCTGGTAGCTGGAGCATTCCAGGGCGAACCGGGTGGCCGGCTCGGCCCCGTCCATGGCGGTGACCAGCGGGATGCCCAGGTTGCCGCAGGCCCGGGCGGGCAGGCCGCAGGCCTTGAGCAGGTGGGCGGTCAAGTCGGTGGTGGTGCTCTTGCCGTTGGTGCCGGTGACGGCCAGCAGCACGGAACCGTCGCCGCGCGCCCGCAGGGCCCGGTGGGCCAGTTCCAGCTCGCCGATGACCGGGATGCCCCGGGCCGCCGCCTCTTCGGCGAAGGGGACGCGCGGGGGTACCCCGGGGCTCAGCACCACCTCCTCGCAGCCGTCCAGGAGGGTGAGGGGGTGCGGGCCCCACACCCCGGGGATGGCGAGCTCCGCCAGACGGGCCGTGGCCTGGGGGTCGGGGCCGGGGCGGCTGTCGGTGACCACCACCTCCTTGCCGGCCTTGGCCAGGTGCTCCGCGGCGCCCAGCCCCGAACGTCCCGCCCCCACCACCACGATCCGGCCCATGTCGCCTCCCGGGTTCCAGTTTGGCACAGGGAGGCCCCCGCACCGGGACGCGCAACTGTTTCTTGGATCTGTCAAAATAGCCGGCAAGGCGGCGCCCAACCATGAGCGAGAACATCCTGCACAGCATCCTCACTGGTGCGCGCCAGGCCGTCACCTACGTGCATCCCATCGTCAACCTCAAGGACGGGGACATCAAGGCCCAGGAGATGCTCACCCGGTTCCAGGACATGGACGGGGAGATGCACACGGTGGGCGGCCTCCTGGACGACCCCGGCGTGCCCCAGGACCTGCGGGCGCGCCTGGACCTCCTGTGCGTGGGCACGGTGTTCGACGCCCTGGCCCGGGATCCCATCACCGACAGCCTGGTGTTCGTGAACCTGCACCCGGTCACCCTGGTCAACCCGGTGTTCTGGAACCGGATCCAGACCTGGGTCTGGAAACTGCCCATCCCGCCCCACCGGATCGTGCTGGAGATCACCGAGACCGGCACCGTCCAGGACCTGGACCAGATGGAACGCTGCGCCCGGCGCGTGCGGGACCTGGGCCTGCGCCTGGCGGTGGACGACCTGGGCTCGGGCTACGACACCCTGGCCCGCCTGGCGCGCCTGACGCCGGATTTCATCAAGGTGGACCGCAGCCTGGTGCACGACCTGCACCGGCACCCCTACCAGGCCGCCCTGCTCAACGCCCTGGCCCGGTTCGCCGAGCGCATGCGGGTCGGCTACATCGCCGAAGGCATCGAGACCCTGGAAGAGCTCCGGGCCGCGGTCGACGCCGACGTGCCCTGGGGCCAGGGCTACCTGTTCGGCAAGCCCGTGCCCCTGCACCAGCCCGGAGCGTGATGCCTCTGGTCCATCGACCCCAACTGCCGGAAGGAAGGCCCATGTCCACCGAATCGTCCACCAACGCCAGGATCCGCCACGCCGCCTTGCGGGACCGCATCTGCTACGCCCCGGAGGCGGCGGCCCTCATCAAGAGCGGGTACCGGGTCGGCATGAGCGGATTCACCGGCTCGGGCTATCCCAAGCTGGTGCCCCAGGCCCTGGCCGAGCACATCCTGCGGGAGCACAGCCACGGCGGCCGGTTCCGCATCTCGGTCATGACCGGGGCCTCCACCAGCAGCGAACTGGACGGCGCCCTGGCCATGGTGGACGGGATCGAGTTGCGCATGCCCTACAACTCCGACCCCACCGCCCGGGAGAAGATCAACACGGGCAAGATGGAGGTACTTCGACTTCCACCTGGGCTCGGTGGCCCAGTACGTGGCCTGCGGGTTCTTCGGCGAGATCGACGTGGCCATCGTCGAGGTGACCGGCATCACCGAGGACGGCCGGCTGATTCCGTCCACGTCCGTGGGCAACAACCAGGCCTTCATCGACGCCGCCCGGGAGGTGATCCTGGAGGTGAACCACTACCAGCCCCTGGAGCTGGAGGGCATGCACGACGTGTACGAGCCGCCCATGCCCCCGAACCGGGCGCCGATCATGATCACCAAGCCCTCGGACCGGATCGGCTCCCCCTACCTCACCTGCCCGATCGACAAGATCCGGGCCATCGTGGAGACCAACCACCCGGACCGCGCCACCGTGTTCAAGGACGTGGACTCGGCTTCCCAGGACATCTCCCGGCACATCCTGGACTTCTTCGACCACGAAGTGGTCAAGGGGCGCCTGCCGCGCAACCTGCTGCCCCTCCAGTCGGGGGTGGGCAACGTGGCCAATGCCGTGCTCTACGGCCTGCTGGACTCCCCCTACGAGCACCTGGGGGTGTACACCGAGGTGATCCAGGACGGGCTCCTGGCGCTCATCGACGCCGGCAAGGTGGACTTCGCCTCGGCCACCGCCTTTTCCGTGTCCCCGGACATGGTCTCGAAGTTCAAGGCGAACATCAATTTCTACAAGGACAAGGTGATCCTGCGGCCCCAGTCGATCAGCAACAGCGTGGAAGTGATCAAGCGCCTGGGGGTGCTGGCCATGAACGGGTGCGTGGAATTCGACCTGTACGGCAACGTCAACTCCACCCACGTGAACGGCACCCGCATCATCAACGGCATCGGCGGCAGCGGCGATTTCGCCCGCAACTCCTTCCTGAGCATCTTCACCACCGCGTCCACCGCCGGGCGCCGGGGCGAGATCTCCTGCGTGGTGCCCATGGTCTCCCACGTGGACCACTGCGAGCACGACGTGGACATCGTGGTCACCGAGCAGGGCCTGGCGGACCTGCGCGGCACGTCGCCCAAGCAGCGGGCGGTGCAGATCATCGACCGGTGCGTGCACCCGGACTACCGGGACCAGCTGAAGGAGTACCACCCGGTACGCCCTCAACAACTCCCCGGGCAAGCACACGCCGCACATCCTGGAGGAGGCCTTCAGCTGGCACACCCGGTACCAGCGCACCGGCTCCATGCGGGCCTGAACAGGTCCAGCCGTACAGGTTCCCCCTTGTCGCCCGGCCGTTCCTTCGGCTTGGGAAAGTGCCTCTGGGCCGACGTCTGCTCATGGGGTTGGGGCCCAGAGGCACTTTCCCAAGCCGGCGGGGGTGGTTCCAGCCCTGCTCCCGCTGGATGCCAATAATAAATCAATCAATTTCCCTTGCCTTTCGAACGGTTTTTGGCAAGGTACAAGCCGCCCGAAAAGGAGATGTTTATGCTCGTTCGTGAACTCATGATCCCCAAACCTCCGGTTCTCACCCCGGACACCACCCTGCCCCAGGCGCTGAACTTCATGAAGGAGAAGAATGTGCACCGCATGCCGGTGGTGGATGCCAGCGGCAACCTGGTGGGCATCATCTCCCAGACCGACCTGCACAACGCCGCCCCGTCCCAGGCTTCCCTGCTCTCCGTGTGGGAGATCCCCACCCTCCTGGCCAAGATCACCGTGGAGCGGATGATGGTGAGGGACGTGGCCACCATCACCGAAGACAGCACGGTGGAAGAGGCGGCCCAGATCATGGCGAACCGGAACATCAGCTGCCTGCCGGTCATGGACGGCAAGCACGTGGTGGGCATGGTGAACCAGAGCGACCTGTTCCGCTCCTTCATGGAACTCCTGGGCGCCCGGCGCAAGGGCGTGCGCATCTGGGCCCGCACTCCCGACCAGAAGGGCACCGTCGCCAAGATCGCCGGCGCCATCACCAGCGTCGGCGGCGACATCGTCGGCCTGGGCTTCCAGGAGGTGGTGGACGTGAAGGGCGCCCGCTGGGAGATCACCGTCAAGGTCCGGGAGGTGCAGAAGGATCGGCTGGTCGAAGCCCTGCGTCCGCACCTGCTCGAGATCCTGGACGTGCGTGAAGTCTAGGAGGGTGACCAAGCATGGGTCCGTATCCCACCAAAGCGCCCTGGTTCATCGTTCGCCGAACGTGTGCGCGTTCGGTGAACGATGGAGGTCAAATCGGCGGGCTCTGGTTCCACCTCCGGTCGGAAGCATTCTCAAGAGCGAGGTGCGAAGGTTCGCATGCCGGAAGTGGACCCCACAGCGGCTTCCTGCTTCATCTTTCAAGGAGGAGATATGCCAAGACTTTGCTCCATCCATGGCATGCTCATGGCTGGGAGCCTGGCGCTGGCGGCCGCGACGGGGGGGTCCGCGTGGGCGGCGGCTCCGGAGGAGATCAGGTTCGGGTGCATTCTCAGTCTGACCGGGCCGGGGGCGGGACAGGGCCGGACCACCCGGACGGCGCTGGAGGACCACGTCAAGGCGGTCAACGCCAAGGGAGGGATCAAGGGCCGGAAGATCCAACTGGTCGTCTACGACGACAAGTCCAGCTATGAGGAGGCCATGGTTGGCGGTTCCCGTCTGATGGACCAGGACCATGTGGTTGGAATCATCGGGAACGGATGGGGGCATTCGGCCGTGCACCTGGCACCCCTGTGCGCATCAGCCAAGGTGCCCTACATCGACAGGGCCACCTACTCGGGGGTCACCAGAGACGTTTCCGGGGCCCCGTGGCCCTACACGTTCCGCGTCTGCTTCACCATACCGGCCCAGGCAGCCGCACTGGCCGATTATGCCTTCCATGAGCTCGGGAAACGCCAGGCCGCCATTTTGTACGACATCAACACCTACAATGGAATGGAATTCTCGACTCGCTTCGAAACCGAGTTCAGCCGCCTCGGCGGCAAAGTGGTGGCCAACGCCAATTACCGTGCAGGCGTCACCACCGATTTCCAGACCCATTTCACCAAGGTCGGGTTGGCCAAGCCGGACTGCATCCTGGTTCCCTACGGTTCCTGCCAGCAGCTGGTCCTGATAGCCAAGCAGGCCCGGACGGCGGGCCTCGAGGTCCCGCTCCTGGGCTGCGAAGACTGGGCGGTGAACGAACTTCCGCCCCTGGGCGGGAAGGATGTCGAAGGCGCGATCTTCACTACCGGGCTCACCACCGGGGACCCGCGGTTCGCCGACTACAACGCCAAGTTCCTCCAGGCCCACGGCACCCGGTGCGAAATCTCCGCCTACCAGGTCCTGGACGCCGCCATGGCCTTGGAGCACGCGGTCGGGGTGTCCCTTGACAAGACCGGGAAGATCACCCCCACGACCCTGAAGAGCGCCCTGGAGAACATGAAGGACGTGGCGGTGTTCACCGGGAAGATGACCATGGACCCCAGGACCCACAACCCGCGCCGCCTGCCCGTGCTGGTCATGACGGTCAAGGACGGCAGGCAGAAGCTGCTCAAGACTTACCGGCCCCGAGGCTAGCGGAGCTTCAGGGAACTGAGCGCCAGCACGCAGCAGACGATGCAGGTGATCCACAGGCGGATCACCACCTTGGTCTCCTTCAGCCCGCCCAGCTCCATGTGGTGGTGGAACGGCGCCATGCGGAAGATGCGCTTGCCGCCCCGCAGCTTGAAGCTGCCCACTTGCAGGATCACGCTCATGGCCTCGAGCACGAACAGGCCGCCGGCGATCACCAGCAGCAGTTCCTGCTTGATCATGATGGCCACGGTGCCCAGGGCGCCGCCCAGGGCCAGGGAACCGGTGTCGCCCATGAAGACCTCCGCCGGGTGGGCGTTGAACCACAGGAAGCCCAGGGAAGCTCCGGCCATGGCGGACATGAACACGGTGAGCTCGGCGCCGCCCGGCACGTGGGGTACCAGGAGGTAGGTGGCGACCTTGGCGTTGCCGGCCACGTAGGCCAGGATGGCGAAGGTGGTGGCGACGATGAGGGTGCCCCCCACCGCCAGGCCGTCCAGGCCGTCGGTGAGGTTCACGGCGTTGCTGGTGCCCACCATCACAAGCCAGATCCAGGGCACCAGGAACACGCCCACGTGGGGCGTGAAGCGCTTGAAGAACGGCACCGACAGTTCCTCGGTGCGGAGGCCGCGCAGGTTGAAGTGCAGGACCAGGTACGCCACCAGCAGGGTGATGGCGGTGAGCAGGACCATCTTCTGCCAGCTGCGCAGGCCCAGGTTCTCCTTGCGCAGGAGTTTCCTGGCGTCGTCACAGGCCCCCACCGCGCCGAACCCCACCAGGGAGACCAGGGCCACCCAGATGCCCAGGCTGGTCAGGTCGCACCACAGCAAGGTGGAGACCAGGATGGCCCCTACGATCAGGGTGCCGCCCATGGTGGGGGTGCCGGCCTTGGCCTGGTGGTTCTCGGGTCCCTCCGCCCGGATCGGCTGGTTCATCTTCAGCCGGGTGAGGGTGCGGATGACCAGGGGACCGAACAGCAGGGACAGGATCATGGCGGCGGCAGCCGCCATGGCGGCCCGGAAGGTCACGTACCGGAACACCGAAAGCCCCGGGATGGTGTCGCGCAGGGGATAAAAGAGCCAAGGAATCATGGGAATCCATTATAAAGGAAGAGAGTTTTGTGCGTTTTTTTGCTAGCGGCAGGCGCTGCCGGCCTGCATCGGGCCTTGCCTAGGCCCGAACCTCCCCGGCCAGACGCTCCAGGAGCCAGTCCACGACCCGGGCGGCCCGCCAGTACAAGCTGCCTTTCACCAGGATCCGGGCATCCCCGGAGAGGGACCCAAGGCCGCCGGGGTCATCCCGCAAGGTTTCGAAATCCGGGTAGGCCTGGGCTCCGGGGCCGAAGCCCTGGGCCAGGGCCCGGGCCTCGGTGCCGTACGCCAGCAGCCGCTGCAGCCCCAGGGCCCGCAGGCCCTCGCCGGTCTGGCGGTGCAGGCTCTCGGCCGCGGGCCCAAGTTCGCGCATGCAGCCCAGCACCGCCACGGCGGGGCCGCCGTCCAGGGTGAGGAGGGTGGCGGCGCAGGCCAGCACCGAATCCATGACGGCGTTGTAGCTCTCGTCCAGCAGCCAGCCTCCGCCCCGCAGGGCATGCAGGCGGCCCCGCCCGGCCAGGGGCTCCGCCAGGCCCAGGCCGGCCGCCACCGCTCCGGGCTCGAAGCCGGCCAGGATGGCCAGGGTGCCGGCCAGGGCGGCGTTGCGCACGTGGTGGGCGCCCCGCAGGCGCAGGCGCACCGGCTCCGCGCCCCCGGGGTGGCGCAGCAGGAAGCGCTCCCCGAGCAGGCCCAGGGACGCCTCCTCCTCCCAGCCGAAGGGCAGGCCCGGACCCACCGCCACCGCCCGGGCCCGGGCCCAGGGCTGCAGGGCCACCCACCGGCACCAGGGGTCGTCGGCCAGATGGACCCAGGCGCCGCCCGCCGGCAGGGCCTCCACCAGCTCGCCCTTGGCCCGGGCGATGCCCTGCTGGCCATCGGGGAAGAACTCCATGTGCACCACCCCGATGTTGGTGATCATGCCGAAGTCCGGTGGGGCGATCTCCGCCAGCCGGCGGATCTCCCCGGGGGTGCTCATGCCCATCTCCAGGACCACCGCGTCCAGCCCCTCGGGCAGGGTGGCCAGGGCCTCGGGCAGGCCCAGGAGGTTGTTGCGGTTGCCCGGCGTGCGCCAGGCGCCAATGGCGGCGGCGAGCAGTTCCTTGGTGCTGGTCTTGCCCAGGGAGCCGGTGACCGCCAGCACCACCCGGGGGCGGAACGCGGCCAGGCGGGCCTGGCCCCAGCGCTGGAGTCCTTCCAGGGTGTCCGGCACCACCAGCTGGGGCACGTCCAGGGGCAGCTCGTGGTCCACCAGCAGGGCGCAGGCGCCCTTGGCCACCGCCTCCGGGGCGAAGGCGTGGCCGTCCCGGGCGGCGCGGATGGCCACGAAGGCGTCGCCGGGGCGGAGGGTGCGGGTGTCCATGGACAGGGCCGCCGGAGCCACGTCCCCGTCGCCCGCCAAGGTCCCGCCCACCACAGCCTGGACTTGCCGCAGGCTCCAGGCGGTGCTCCGGCAGGGCCCGGCCACCGCGTCCGCCCCGGCCCAGGGCCTGGGCACCGGACGCCCCCCCAGGACCGCCTCCACCGCGGCGCGGTCGCTGAACGGATACTTGACGCCCCCCAGGTCCAGGTAGGGCTCGTGTCCCTTCCCCGCCAGCAGCAGCAGGTCCCCGGGCCGGCAGTCGGCCACCGCCGCGGCCACCGCCAGGGCCCGGTCGGTGATCCGGCGGTAGCGACCCGGGTCCTGGAGCAGGTCCCCGGGAAGGCCCCGGGCCCCGTCGTCCAGGATCCGCTCCGGATCCTCCAGGCGGGCATTGTCGGAGGTGTGCCAGACCACGTCGGCGCCCGCGGCCACGGCCGCGGCCATGCCGGGGCGCTTGGCCCGGTCCCGGTCGCCGCCGCAGCCGAACAGCACGTGCAGCCGCCCTCCGGGGGGAGCAGGCGCCTGCCTTCGGCCAGGAGCTTCTCCAGGGCGTCGGGAGTGTGGGCATAGTCCACCAGCACGCCGAACGGCTGGCCGCAGTCCACCCGGTCCAGGCGCCCCGGGGCGCCGGTGACGCCCGGCACGGCTTCGAGCACCCGGTCCAGGTCGAATCCGGCCTCCGCCAGGGCCGCCAGGGCCGCCAGCAGGTTGTAGGCGTTGAACCGGCCCAGGAGGGGGCTGCGCACGTCCCGGACCCGGTCCGGCGCGGTGAGCCGGAACCCGGTGCCGGTGGGGCTCAGGGCCAGGCCGGCGATGCGGTAGTCCGCCGGCCGGTCGATGGCGTAGGTGCCCAGTCCCCCCCGCTCCGCCAGGAGGCGCTGCCCGTACGGGTCGTCGGCGTTCACCAGCGCGCGTTCGCACTGGCGGAACAGGCGGGCCTTGGCCTGGAAGTAGGTCTCCATGTCCCCGTGGAAATCCAGGTGGTCCTGGGTGAGGTTGGTGAACACCCCCACCTTGAACCGGGCGCCGTGGACCCGGTCGAGCACCAGGCTGTGGCTGGAGACCTCCGCCGCCAGGGCCGCGTCGCCGGCGTCCGCCGAGGCCCGGAGCCAGCGGTAGAACACCGGGCTTTCGGGGGTGGTGCGCAGGGCTTCCTCCTCGCGGCCGCCGGCGGCGTTCACCACCGTGCCCATGAGTCCGCAGCCCAGGCCCGCGCCGCGCATCAGCTGGCGCATCAGGGTGGTGGTGGTGGTCTTGCCGTTGGTGCCGGTGACGCCAATGAGGGCCAGGGCCCGGTCCGGCTCGCCGTAGAGCTTGCGGGCCAGGAGCGCCAGGGTCCGGCGGCCGTCCCCCAGGCGGGCGAAGGGCACCGGCTCCGGCAGGTCCAGGTCCCGGTCGCAGAGGATGGCCGCCGCCCCCAGGGCCAGGGCCGACGGCACGTAGTCCGCACCGTCCTTGCGCTCGCCGCGCAGGGCCGCGAAAGCCCAGCCCGGGCCCGCCTCCCGGCTGTCGCAGGTGAGGTGGCGCACCTGCGCCTCCCCCGCCGGCGGGCCGCAGCGCCCATGCACATCCTCCCCGCTCATCCAGTCGGCGAACTTCATGTCCCCCCCAAACGGATCTTCACGACGGCCTGGAGTTCCAGGGGGCCGCCGGGCGGCGGGTCCTGGTCCTTGACCCGGTACGCCGTGGCGGCGGAAGCCCCCAGCCCCTCCACCCTGGGCACGCCCCCCGCCAGGACCACCCGGTGGATGGCGGCCTTCAGGGTCAATCCCTTCAGGTCCGGCACCCGGCCCACCTCCACGTGCACCACCGCCTCGTCGTTCTCGCTGGCCGGCCAGTCCCGCAGCCCCAGCTTCAGGTCCGCCTCCTGGTCGTTGTCCGGACCCATGGTGCGGTAGCGCAGGATGCCGTCGGCCACCTCCTTGAACAGGGGCGCCGCCACCGTGCCGCCGTCCACGTCCCCGGCCGGGTCGTCCAGCATGAACAGGATGCCGTACTGGGGCTTGTCCGCCGGGAAGAAGCCCATGAAGGAGGCGTAGTGCCGCCGGGGGTCGTACCGGTTGTTGATGAGCTTGCGCGAGGTGCCGGTCTTGCCGAAGGCTTCCACGCCGTTGTCCAGCTTGGCCCGGTGGGCGGTGCCGTTGGTGATGACGCCCTTGAGGGTCTCCCGCATCATGCTGGAGGTCTCCTCGCTGATGACCTGGGCCTTGACCTGGGGCTTGAACTCCTGGAGCAGCACCCCCTGGTCGTTGAACACCTTCTGCACCAGGTACGGCTGCATGAGCCTGCCGCCGTTGGCCAGGACGCACGCGGCCATGAGGACCTGCAGGGGCGAGACGGACAGGCCGTAGCCGTAGCACATGGTCTGCTGGGTGGTGGCGCTCCACCGGTCCGGCGCCAGCAGCCGGCCCGCGGTCTCGCCGGGGAAGTTGAGCCCGGTGGGCTCGCCGAACCCGAACTTGCGCAGGTACTGGTAGTGGACGGCCGGGTCCAGGCGCAGCCCGATCTTGGCGGCGCCGATGTTGGAGCTCTTCCACAGGACCTCCTCGAAGGTGAGGATGCCGTTGTGGTGGGTGTCGGAGATGGACGTGCCGTTGTGGAACCAGCGCCCGCCCTCGCAGTTGATCGGCTCGCCCAGGTGCACCTTGTGCTCCTCCAGGGCGATGGAGGTGGTGAAGATCTTCATGGTGGACCCGGGCTCGTAGCTGTCCTCCACCGGGTGCACCCGGCGCGCGGCCTTCTGCCGGTCCTGGTACTGGCGGTACTCCTCCTTCTCCGCCGGGGTCCATTCCGATTCGCTGCGCCCAATGAATTTCCTGGGCAGGATGTGGTTGGGGTCGAAGGTGGGGGTGCCGGCCATGGCCAGGATCTCGCCGGTGTTGGGATCCACCACCACCGCGTAGGCGTTGGCTGGATGGCTCTTCTCCACGCCTTCCGCCAGGGCCTCCTCGGTGAGGTGCTGGATGGTGGAGTCGATGGTCAGCTGCAGGGTGGACCCGTTCACCGGGATCCTGGCGAAGTTCTCCTCCAGGATCAGCAGGCGGCCCTTGGCGTCCCGGGGGGCGATGAGCTCCCCCTCCTTGCCGGCCAGCTGCTGGTCGAACGTCTTCTCGATGCCCAGCTGGCCCAGGCCGTCGATGTTGGTGAAGCCCAGGATCTGGCACGCCAAGCTCCCCCTGGGGTACTGGCGCATGCTCTCGGGCAGGAAGTCCACCCCGTCCAGCTTGAGGGCGCGGATGGCGGCGGCCTTGGCGGCGGGCAGCTGGCGCTGGATCCAGACGAACGGCTTCCTGCGCAGGAGCTTCTCCAGGACGCCCGCCCGGGGCAGCTCCAGGATGGGAGCCAGCTGGGCGGCCACCTTGGCCGCGGCGTCCCGGTCCGGCTCGCCCCAGAAGCGGTCGGCCTCGGCCTTCTCGGCATCCCCTGCCGGGGTACGCGAGACGGACTGGATTTTCCCGGCCCGGTAGTCCGGGTAGAAGGACGGGGGGGTGCAGAACAGGCTGTCCACCTTCAGGGAGATGGCCAGGGATCCGCCCCGCCGGTCGCGCAGCTCGCCCCGGATCGGCTCGATGGGGATCGCCACCGTGTGCTGGTGTTCGGCCCGGGTGCGGTAGTAGCTGTGCTCCACCACCTGCAGCAGCACCAGGCGCAGGAAGATGGCCAGCACCCAGACCAGCATGGAGCCCAGGATCCAGGGCATCCGCGCCGCCAGCAGGTCCTGGGCTTCGGGCCTCCCCAGCAGGCGCCGGGGCGGGTTGGGACCGCTGAAGATGCTGACGAAAGCCACGTGAACTCCGGCTCCCATCTTAACAAGACCGGCCGCCGAAGGGCCGGTCCCGGACTTCCGGCCCGGTCAGCCCGGCTTGCGCAACCTGGGGGGCATGACCAGGGTGGCGCCGGGCAGGTTCTCCTCCAGCCATCCCCGGGAGTACTCCAGCATGCGCCGTTCCTGGAACCTGAACCACCGCTCGCACAGGTCGGGAAATTCCAGCAGCGTGTCCTTGAAGGCGCGGAAGGGCCCCCGCATGCGCAGGGCCCGGGCCAGGGCCCGGCAGGGTTCCCCCTCCGGCAGTTCCTCCACGAACGCCTCCATCATCCGGAAGGCTTCCGGGGAATCGATCGGATGCACCACCAGGAACCGCTCCGGATCCTCCCACTCCTCGTCCTCGGGCATGCCGGTGGCCTCTTCGCTCCCGGACAGGACCACCTCCCCGGAATCCAGGTCCACCAGGAAGACCCCTTCATCCAGGCGGCTGTCCAGGGCCTGGATCAGGTCCTCGGCGTCCACGCGCAGGTGCTGGTAGTTCTCCATGGGAAGGCGCCTCCCTGGCCAGAGAGGCTAGCACCGTTGGACGCATCCTGCATCGAACGCCCGTACCTGGCTCACAACCCCAGCGGCCCGGTGGGAGGCAGCAGCTTGGCCAAGCGCTGGTCTTCCTTGGTGAAGGCCCTGGGGACCAGGTGGGCCTGCTTGCGGGGCTGCATTCCAGTCCGGTCGGCGAAGGTCTGGATCTCTTCGTCCCGCTGGTAGCGGGAGCGCTCCAGCATCAGGCTGCGCCGGCATTCCTCCTGCTTCTGGAACTGGTCGCGGATCTCGCTCATCTGGTAGCTCAGGCGGGTGTGCTGGATCTTCAGGTACGCCATGGAGCCCATGGGCATGGCCAGGGCGAAGGCCAGGAGCAGCATGCGCAGGACCCCCTCCCCTTCCATTTGGCGCTGGGGGATGGCGGGGGTGAAGCGCTTGACCGGGCTGAGCTTGGCGTTCATGGCGGATCCTGGTGGAAAACTCAAGGGAGGCGTTCGGCGCCGCGCAGGCGGGCGGAACGGGAAGGAGGGTTGGCCGCGGCTTCGGCCTCGCCGGCCTTGATGCCGCCGGGATGGACCAGGCGGATGCGGCGGGGCAGCGGCTCGGGGGCGGTGCGCCCGGGCCCGTCGTACAGGCCGGCGAGCCGGCGCAGGGTCTGCTTGGCGATACGGTCCTCCAGGCTGTGGAAGGAGACCACCCCCACCCGGCCGCCGGGCTTCAGGGCCTCTACGGCGGCGGTGATGGCCCCGGCCAGGCGGGACAGTTCCCCGTTGACGGCGATGCGGATGGCCTGGAAGGTGCGGGTGGCCGGGTCGATCTGCCGCCTGCGCCGGGCGGCTTCCCGGGGCAGCACGGAATACACGGCCGCCGCCAGGTCCAGGGTGGTGCGCAGGGTGCCGGCGTCCCGGGAGCGCAGGATGGCCCGGGCGATGGGTCGGGAGGCCCGCTCCTCGCCGTAGGCGTAGATGGCGTCCGCCAGGGAGGTCTCGGTCTGGTCGTCCAGCCAGGCCCGGGCGGTGATCCCGGATTCCGGGTCCATGCGCATGTCCAGGGGGCCCTCCGCCTGGAAACTGAAGCCCCGGGCCGGATCCTTCAGCTGCAGGCCGGAGACGCCCAGGTCCATGAGCGCTGCGTCCAGGCCCGCGGGCGCGTGGCGCTCCATCCAGGCCCGGAAGCGCGGGTCCTGCCAGATGTCCTCGTAGGTGCCGTCCAGGATGGTGCAGCGCGGGTCCGCCCCCAGGCGCTCCTGGGCCCGCTCCCGGGCCCGGGGGTCCCGGTCCACGCCCAGGAGGCGGGCCTGGGCGCCGCAGCGGGCCAGGATGGCCTGGGCGTGCCCCCCCAGCCCCAGGGTCAGGTCCAGCATCCGGCCGTCGGCCGGCACCTGGAGCAGGTCCAGCACCTCCGCCAGCATGACGGGGACGTGCAGGGGGGGTTCGGCGGCGGGGCGCACGGTCAGATCCCCAGGTCCGCGAGGGCGGAGAAATCGTCGGTGGTGAGCGGCTCGGCCTGCAGGCGGCGTTCGACGGTGCCGCGGTTCCAGATGGCCAGATGGTCCATCTGGCCCAGGATCGCCACCTCCCCGGTGAGCTGGGCGGCTTCCCGCAGGATCGGCGGGATGACGAAGCGGCCCTGGGCGTCCGGCACCACCTCCGAGCCGTAGTAGGCCGTCACTTCCAGGAAGCGGCGCTTGGCCGGGTTGGTGCCGGGCACCTGGGCCAGGCGGGCCTCGATGGCCTCCCACACCGGCAGGGGATAGAGCCGGGCGCTCTTGCCGTCCAGGGAGGTCAGGTAGTGGCGCGGTTCGGCGCCTTCGCCCTGGGCGAAGGCTTCGAGGTCGGCCTTGAAGGTGGCGGGGAGTTTGAGCCGCCCCTTCTCGTCCACCGTGGCCGGTGCGTTGCCGCGAAGTCGCAGCACTGTTTCCTGCCTTTCCCTGGAATCCCCGTGAGCGGGGAGAACAGCCTGGCTGCCACTAAATACCACTTCAATCCATTTTGATCCACTTAGGTCCACCTCAAAGTGTAGAAATTGTTTGTAGGCGGGCAAGCCGGAAGTTAAGCGAAAGAATAGGAAACAATTCGATTTTCCTGGGGAATTTACCCCCAGGTCTTGGCCAAACCCGGACAATGGTTTACGTACCCCTGGAGTGTCCTTGCCCATGTCCACGGCCCGGCCCGACCTGACCCAGCGCTTCACCACGCCCTGGTTCGCCTTCCTCCTGGCAGCCGGCGGCGGCGCCATCCTGGCGGGCACCCGGGACTCGGTGACCCGGGCGCTGGGCCTGGGCCTGCTGCTCTGGGGCGGGCTGCTACTGCTGGCGCGGATCCGCACTTATAGGTCGCTCATGGCCCAGGTGCTGGCGGTGCTGCCGGTGGAGGACAAGGATGAGGGACTCCTGGTGGAGCTGCCCCGGACCTGGAATGCCCTGGAACAGGAAAACCTGCTGCTGCGCACCAGGGCCGAGGCCGAGGACCAGATCCGCCGGCAGATCCTCACCCACCTGAACACCGGGGTGGTGCTGCTGGACCAGGACCGCACCATCCGCCAGTTCAATCCGTCCGCCCAGGCCCTGCTGGGCACCTCCAGCAGCCTGGGGCTGGGCGACCCGGCGGTGGCGGCGTTCCGGGAGCCCGAGAGCCTGCGCAACCTGGAACAGGCCAGCTCCGGCGCCCCCCTGGAGTGGTCCCTCAAGCGCAACCCACGCAGCCTGCAGGTGCGGGCCACCCCGTTCGAGGCCCCTCTGCAGGCCTCCGCCCGGCCCTGGGTGCTGGTGACCGTGGACGACATCACCCGCCAGGAGGCCCTGGAGACCACCCGGCAGAAGTTCATCGCCAACGCCAGCCACGAGCTCAAGACGCCGGTGACCGGCATCCGCATCGCCGTGGAGAACCTGCAGGAGGGCGCCCTGGTCCTGCCCGAGGGGGAGGACAGCCTGCGCATCATCGTGCGGGCGGTGGAACGCATGACCATGCTCCTGGAGGACATCTCCGAGCTGTCCCGGATCGAGACCGGGGCCCTGCGCCTGGAGCCGGCGCCCTTGCGCCTGGGCTCCTTCCTGGAGGACCTGCTGGAGAACACCCGGCCCCAGGCCCTGGCGAGGAACGTGGCGGTGGACCTGGACCTGCCCGGGGAGCTGGCGGGCCTGCCGTTCCGGGCCGATCCCCTGCGCCTGGCCCAGCTCCTGGACAACCTCCTGTCCAACGCCGTCAAGTTCAGCCCCGGCGGCTCCCGGGTGACGTTCGGGGTGCGCCGGGAGGGCGCCTGGCTGGTCTGGTCGGTGGCGGACCAGGGCCCCGGCATCTCGGAGAACGACGCCAAGCGCATCTTCGAGCGCTTCTACCGGGCCCCCAGCGTGCGCGGCATCCCCGGCACCGGCCTGGGTCTGGCCATCGTCAAGCACATGGCGGTGCTCATGAAGGGGGAAGTGGAGATGCAGACGGAACTGGGCCGCGGCTCCACATTCATCTTCCGGCTTCCGGTGGCCGAAACGAAGATCTGATCTGGTTTCCCAGGAGTTTCCATGGACCGCCCCGCCATGACGCCCGCTCCCGGCAGCCGGATCGTCCAGTACGTGGGCGACCGCCTGCGGTTCACCCTGCGCCCGCCGGTGGACGCCGGCCCCGGGCTCCGGGCCCTCCTGCGCACCAACCTCACCCGGGGCGCCCGGGCCAGGGAGGAGACCATCGACCTCTCCGGCGCCGCCTCCAGCGTGCCGCGCACCTTCGCCGGCGCGGCCTGGCGGGACATCCCCCTGGCGGCCGGCGACGGCTGCTGGGAACTGGACCTGCCCCTCACGGAAGTGGGCTACTTCCGCGCCAAGGCCTACCTGCTGGACGCCCAGGGGCGACAGCTCTGGCCCGAGGGGGAGGACGTGGGCATCAGCGTGCACCCGGACCACCTGCGCACCGGCAATACCATCTACTGCGCCTTCCCGCGCATGTTCGGCCCGGGGCGGAGCGAGCGCAGCACGCGCCGCCCCGACCTGGAGCAGCAGCTGGCCGGCCTGGACCGGCGCGGCTACACGGTGATCCCCCCCTCCGGCAAGCTGCGCGAGCTCACGGCGTGCGTGCCCCACATCCTGGACACCCTGGGCTGCCGGATCCTGCACCTGCTGCCCATCAGCCCCACCCCCACCACCTACGCCCGCTTCGGCCGCTTCGGCAGCCCCTACGCCCAGCTGTCCATGGCCGGGGTCGACCCGGCCCTGGTGGAGATGGACGGCCGCACCACCGGGGTGGAGCAGTTCCAGGAACTGGCCCACGCGGTGCACCTGCGGGGCGGGCTGGTGTTCCTGGACATCGTGGTGAACCACACCGGCTGGGGCTCGCGCCTGATGGAGGAGCGCCCCGGCTGGTTCCAGCGCAACCCGGACGGCACCTTCCGCAGCCCGGGCGCCTGGGGGGTGGTATGGGCGGACCTGGTGGAGCTGGACCACCGCATCCCCAGGTTGTGGGAGACGGTGGCGGGCACCCTGCTCACCTGGTGCCGGCGCGGGGTGGACGGTTTCCGCTGCGACGCCGGCTACATGGTGCCCCTGCCCGCCTGGCAGTACATCGTGGCCCGGGTGCGGCGGGAGTTTCCCGACTGCACCTTCCTGCTGGAGGGGCTGGGTGGCGCCTGGGAGGCCACCGAAGCCCTGCTCACCGAGGGCGGCATGCAGTGGGCCTATTCGGAGCTGTTCCAGAACTACGGCCCCCGGGACGTGTCCGGCTACCTGGACCATGCTATCCGCCAGGGCCGGCGCATGGGCCCCCTGGTGCACTACAGCGAAACCCACGACAACGAACGGCTGGCGGCCAAGTCCCCGGCCTGGTCCCTGGTGCGCAACCGCCTGTGCGCCCTCACCAGCTACTGCGGGGCGTTCGGGTTCACCAGCGGAGTGGAATGGCTGGCCACGGAACGGGTGGAGGTGCACCAGTCCCGGGGCCTGGCCTGGGGGGCCAGGGAGAACCTGGTGGCGGAGCTGGGCCGGCTCAACCGGCTGCTGGCCAGCCATCCGTGCTTTTTCGACGGCGCCGCGCTGGAGCGGCTCAGCGCCGAGGACTCCATGGTGCTGGCCCTGGCCCGGCGTTCCTGGGATGGGCAGGACCAGTGCCTGGTGCTGGTGAACCTGGACCCGGAGGAGCGGGAGTGGGCCCTGGACGCCCCCCGGTGGGCCCGGCTGGGGGAGCCGGCGGTGGACCTGCTGGGCCAGGCGCCGCCCCCGGTGCGGGTGCAGGAGGACGGTGCCCGGGTGTTCGCCCTGCCCCCCTGGAGCGCCTATTGCCTCAGCCCCCAGGGGGCGCCGGCGGGCCTGGCCGGCCCCGCCTACCGGGCGCGCCGGGCGCAGGCGGCCTGGGCCTACCAGGCCCTGGCCACGGTGCTTCCCGCCGAAGACCTGGGCCCGGCCCCCTGGGAGGCCCTGGGCGCCCTGGCCGCCCGGGATCCGGGCGGGTTCCTGGGCTCCCTCCCCGCCCTGGACCCGGAGGCGGCCCGCCGTGACCTGCCGGGGGCCCTGGCGTCGGCCCGGCCCGGCTACCGGCGCGTGGTGCCCTGGGGCCTGTCGGACCTGGGGCGGGTGGTGCCCCTGCCCCCGGGCCACTGGCTGCTGATCCAGGACGAAGCCCCCTTCTCGGTCACCGTCACCTTGCCCGGAGAGCATCCCAGGCACCTGCGCTCCATCCCGGTGGCAGAGGGCTTCGCCGCCGCCTTGCCGCCTTCGGCCCTGGCGGTGCCGCGCCCGGTGGAGGCGGAGATCGTCCTGGAACGCTTCCGGGAGGCCCGCAACCCGGCCCCCGGGCGGATCCGCCTGCTGGCCGAGGCGCCCGCCCTGCCCGTGCCGGGACGCTCAGGACTGTGCCTGCTCACCAACGGGCGGGGCGGCATGGCCCGCATGCACGCGGACCTGGGGGCGGTGAGCTCCAAGTACGACTGCCTGCTGGGCGCCAACCTCCATCCGCAGGCGCCCTGCGACCGGCACGTGCTGGCCAAGCGGTTGCGGGCCTGGGTCAACGCCGACGGCTTCCTCACCGCTTTGGACCGGGACGGCCTGGTGCGCTTCGAGCCGGGCCCGCCGGCCCGCTGGAGCTTCGTCTGCCCCGCCGGGGACGGGCGCACGGTGCAGGTGGAGCTGACCCTGGCCATGCTGCCCCTGCGCAACACCGTGGTGGCCCGGTTCCTGCGCCGGCCCGGCCCGGCGCCCGCCCTCCCGGGCGACGACCTGCCCGGGGACCGTGACGTGGCCCTCACCGTGCGCCTGGACCTGGAGGACCGGGGTTTCCACGGGGAGACCCGGGCCGACCCGGGGGCCGACTGGCACTTCCGCGAACACACCCGGGACCTGGAGGGCCGGCCGGGCTTCCTGTTCCAGCCGGCCGGGGACCGGCGCCTGCTGGTGTGGGCCGACCGGGGCGCCTGGCACCCCGAGCCCGAGTGGAGCGTGGGCCTGGCCCACCCGGTGGAGGCCTCCCGGGGCATGACCGCCCAGGGGGACGCCTGGAGCCCCGGGTGGTTCGAACTGCCCCTGGCGCCAGGGCAGGCGGTGACCCTGGTGGCCTGCGCCGACCCGGATGAGCCGGATGCCCAGGCGCTGGAACCGGCCTCTCCGGCGCGTCCGGCGAGCGCCGACCCCTTCGTCCGCCAGCTGCGCCGGGCGGTGGAAGCCTTCCTGGCCCGGCGCGGCGACGGCAGCACGGTGATCGCCGGCTACCCCTGGTTCCTGGACTGGGGGCGGGATACCTTCATCGCCGCCCGGGGCCTGGTGGCGGCCGGTTTCGACGCCCAGGCCCGGGAGATCCTGCGCACCTTCGCCAGGTTCGAGGACCGGGGCACCCTGCCCAACGCCTTGAACGCCGACTCCACCGCCGACCGGGACACTTCCGACGCGCCGCTGTGGTTCGCCCTGGCGGTGGAGGAGGCGGCCGCCGGGACCCCCGGCTTCCTCCAGGAGGATGCCGGCGGGCGGACCCTGGCCCAGGTCCTGGAGAGCATCGCCGCCGGCTACCGGGACGGTACCCCCAACGGCATCCGGGTGGACCCGGCCTCCGGCCTGGTGTGGAGCCCCTCCCATTTCACCTGGATGGACACCAACTACCCGGCGAGCACCCCCCGGGAAGGCTACCCGGTGGAGATCCAGGCCTTGTGGGTCCGGCTCCTGCGCCAGCTGGCGCGGCTGCGCCCCGAGGCCGGCTGGGGAGCCCTGGCGGACCGGGCCGCGGCCTCCCTGGAGCTGTTCTGGGACCCGGCCATGGGCTGCTTCCAGGACCTGCTGGCGGCCAAGCCGGGCTGCCCGGCCCGGGAGGCCCGCCCGGACCGGCTGGTGCGCCCCAACCAGGTGTTCCTGGTGAGCCTGGGCCTCGTGGCCGGGGACCGGGCCCGCCAGGCGGCGGCCGCGGTGGAGCGGCACCTGCTGGTGCCCGGGGCCCTGCGCAGCCTGGCGCCCCTGCCGGCGCCCGAGGGCCTGCCCATCCACGGCCCCGGGGGCGAGCTGCTCAACGATCCCCGGCATCCGTACTGGGGCCGCTACGAAGGGGACGAGGACACCCGGCGCAAGCCCGCCTACCACAACGGCACCGCCTGGGTATGGCTGCTCCCCTCCTTCTGCGAGGCCCTGGCCCGGGCCTGGGCGTTCCAGCCCGAGGCGGTGGCCGCGGCCAAGGCCTACCTGGGCTCCCTGGACGGGCTGCTGGCGTCCGGCTGCGTGGGCCACCTGCCGGAGATCCTGGACGGGGACGCCCCGCACCAGCAGCGGGGTTGCGACGCCCAGGCCTGGAGCGCCACCGAGGCCCTGCGGGTGTGGCTGCTGCTCGACTAGCGTATCAGAAGGCCCCTGGAACTCAGTGTCGCTCGCGCCGAGGCGGGGCCGGGACCTTGGGCGGGGCTTCGGGCGCCTTCCTGGCGGCATCAACCGCCACGGGCGCCGGGGCCGGGGCCGGAGCCGGGGCCGGGGCCGGGGCCGGGGCCGGGGCGCGGCTCGTCCTGGCCAGGACGATGGGGTTGGGCAAGGGCCTGGCGGGGTCAAGGGTGGCGCTCCAATCCTCGCAGCCGTCCCGGGTGACGCGCAGCAGGTGGGTGCCGAGGAAGGGCACGGCCAAGTCGTCCAGGGGCGCCACCCCCATTCTCTGGCCGTCCAGGTAGACCGTGCCTCCCGGCGGATCCGTGCGCACCGCGAAATGGGCGATGCGGGGCACCAGGAAGATGGGGTCGGGCAAGGTCCGGCTGGACCGGAGCACCCCATGCCATTCCTGGTAGCCCTTCAGGCGGAGCACCAGGCGCTGCGCCGCGGCGGCGGGCACGGCCAGGCCGTCGATGGGCGTCACCCCGGCCCGGCGGCCCTCCACGAAGGCCTCCGCCCCGGGAGGCACGGTGACGACGCGCACCGCGGCCGTGGCGGGTTCCAACTGGATGACCGCCGGGAGCGGCGCGCCGCGGTCCAGGACGCGGGTCCACTCCAGGCGGCCCGGGAGGCGCAGGACCAGCTCCTGGGCGCCTTCGCCCGGAACCTCCAGGTCCATCGGCGTGCGCCCCTTGGCCGCTCCGTTCAGGAGGGCTTCGGCGCCGGGCGGGTCGGTCACCACGCGCATGGGGTACGGCGCCGGAACCAGGGCCACCTGCAGGGGCCCGGCGCCCGGACGCACCTGGATCTCCTGGGGCTGGTAGCCGTCCCGTTCCAGACGCACGGAACCCCCGCCGGCCGGGAAGGTCACGGCGGACAGGTTGGTCCTGCCGATCTCCCGGCCGTCCAGGATCACTTTGGCTCCGTCGGGCGTGGAGGCGATGTCCAGCGCGAAAGGACGGCCCCGGTGCAGCCGGGCTGCCGCGCCCCCCAGGATGGCCGCGGCCAGGACCGCGCCGGCGGCCCACCAGGCCCAGGCGCGGCGCCGGCGGCGCGGCACGGGAACGGGGGGCGGCGGGAGCTGCTCCAGGGCCATGATCAGGGTGTCCTCGAGCCCGGGCTCGCCCAGGGTCGGTTCCGGCCTGGACGGCAGGACCGGCGTGGCTGCCGCGGCGGTCGCCTCGGCCGGGGGTGCCGCCGGCGCGGGCGGCGGCAGGATGAGGGTCGCCTCGGCCCAGGGGGCGGCCGGCGCGGGGACCTCCGGAGACGGGGTGCCAAAGGCTTCGGTGGCCATGTCCCGCGGGCTCGGGGGACCGGACCGGTGCGGTGCCGGTGTGGCCTGGGTCTCCAGGTTCCGGTCGCATCCGGGCGGTTCCGCCGCTCCGCCCTGGATCAGATGCGCCACCTCGGCGCCCGTGTCCCGGGCCACGGCGGCCAGCCACTCGGCCCGCGCCTCGGGGGGCAGGTCCACCGCGTTGATGAGGTCGGTCACGAAAGCGGGCAGGTCCGGGTACCGGTCTTCGGGGTTCTTGGCCAAGGCCCGCTGGAACACGGCGCGCACCGGTCCGGACAGGTCCGCCGGGAACAGGGGCGGTTCGTGGACGATCCGGTACAGGGTGGCGGCGATGGTGGGGCACTCGAATGGCAGTTCGTTGGTGAGCATCTGGAACGCGATCACCGCGAACGCGTAACGGTCCGCGGCGAAGCTCGGCTCGGCGCCGCCCAGGGCCTCGGGGGCCGTGTAGGAGGGTGTGCCGATGAACTGGCCGGCCTGGGTGAGGCGGGTCCCTTCCCCGCGGGCGATGCCGAAATCCATGAGCTTGAGCCGCCCGTCGCGGCCCACCAGGATGTTGGTGGGCTTCACGTCCCGGTGGATGATCCCCTCCCGCTCAGCCGCCTCCAGTGCGCTCATGCCCTGGAGCAGCAGGAGGATCACGCTTGGGACCGGCAAGCCCTTGGGGATCAGGCTGGCCAGGTCCAGGCCGTCCACGTATTCCATGGCCAGGAACGGCCCGGCCTCGGGATCCCGGCCCACGTCGTGGACGGTCACCACGTTGGGATGGTTGAGCCGGGCGGAGATCTCCGCCTCCCGCTGGAAGCGCAGCAGGGTCAACTCGGGGTCGGCGCCGAACTCGCGCACCGTCTTGATGGCCAGGGGACGCTTCAGGAGCGGATCGAAGGCCAGGTAGACGACGCCCATGGACCCGCGGCCGAGTTCGCGCCTGACCTCGTACCTGCCGATCTTCCTGGGCTCAAGCGTCATCGTGGAGGGTCCCCGGCCTGGATGAATGATCCGATATTATCGTCCGGGGGCCATCCTGGCGGGACAAGTTTCGCTCGCGGCCGCACGGGACGACGGCGATGATCCCCCGGGGCGGGAATCGCGCCATAATCCTTTGACCCCGAACCAAGCGATGGCAACCATGTCCGACCTCGATCCCTTCCCGTTTGATGCCCATGCTTTCCTGCAGGGCGATTGCGGCGACCCCGGCGCCTGTTTCGGCATGCGCGCCATTCCCGGGAAAGGCTTGGCCGTGCGGGCGTTCCTGCCCCGCGCCGGGCGGGTGGAGCTGGTGGACGGCGAAACCGGCCGGACGGCCGCGGCGATGCGCATGGTCCATCCCGAAGGGGTGTTCGAGGCCCGCCTGCCGGAACGGGACCGGCCCTTCCCCTACCGCTTCCGGATCCACGGCTGGGGCGAGCCCCAGGACCTGGACGACCCGTACCGGTTCGGCCCGATCCTGGGCGAACTGGACGCCTACCTCATGGCCGAAGGCACCCACCTGCGCTTGTACGAGAAGCTGGGGGCCCACCCGGCGGCCCAGGACGGGGTGGCCGGAGTGGCTTTCGCCGTGTGGGCTCCCGACGCCCGGCGGGTGAGCGTGGTCGGCCAGTTCAACAACTGGGACGGCCGCCGCCACCTCATGCGGCGGTTCCGCGCCACCGGGGTCTGGGAGCTGTTCATCCCCGGGCTGGCCCCCGGCGACCTGTACAAGTTCGAGCTCAAGAGCCGGGACGGGCGCCTGCTGCCCCTCAAGGCGGACCCGTTCGCCTTCCGCTGCGAGCCGGCCCCGGGCACCGCGTCGGTGGTGGCGCCGGCCCCCGGCCACGCCTGGGGCGACCAGCGCTGGATGGCCGGGCGCTGGGAACGCAACCGCTACGACGCGCCCATCAGCATGTACGAGGTGCACCTGGGCTCCTGGCGCCGCCGCGAGGACGGCGGTTTCCTGGGCTACGGGGAGCTGGCCGACCAGCTGATCCCCTACGCCCTGGAGATGGGCTTCACCCACCTCCAGCTGCTTCCGGTGAGCGAACATCCCTTCTACGCTTCCTGGGGCTACCAGCCCCTGGGGATGTACGCTCCCACCAACCGCTACGGCTCCAGCGACGACTTCCGGGCCTTCGTGGACCGCTGCCACCAGGCCGGGCTGGGCGTGGTGCTGGACTGGGTGCCGGCGCACTTCCCGGCGGATGCCCACGGACTGGGGGAGTTCGACGGCACCCACCTGTACGAGCACGCCGACCCGCGCAAGGGCCGGCACATGGACTGGGGCACCCTGATCTACAACTACGGCCGCACGGAGGTGCAGAACTTCCTCATCGCCAACGCCCTGTACTGGCTGGACTGGTACCACATCGACGGCCTGCGGGTGGACGCGGTGGCCTCCATGCTCTACCTGGACTACAGCCGCAAGGCCGGGCAGTGGATCCCCAACCGCTACGGCGGCCGGGAGAACCTGGAGGCGGTGGCGTTCCTGCGCCGGCTGAACGAGGTGGTCTACGCCCAGTATCCGGACGTCATGACGGTGGCGGAGGAATCCACCGCCTGGCCCATGGTCTCGCGTCCCACCAGCGCGGGCGGCCTGGGCTTCGGGTTCAAGTGGAACATGGGGTGGATGCACGACACCCTGGGCTACCTGGGGCGCAACATGCTGTACCGCAAGTTCCACCAGGGCGAGATCACCTTCAGCATGCTCTACAACGACGCCGAGAACTTCGTCCTGCCCCTGTCCCACGACGAGGTGGTGCACGGCAAGAAGTCCCTGCTGTGGCGCATGCCCGGCACCCGGTGGGAGCAGTTCGCCAACCTGCGGCTGCTGTTCGCCTACCAGTTCGTCCATCCCGGCAAGAAGCTGCTGTTCATGGGCGGGGAGTTCGCCCAGGACCACGAATGGAACCACAACCAGGCGCTGGCCTGGAGCCTGCTCCAGTACGAGCCGCACCAGGGGGTGCGCACCCTGGTGGGCGACCTGAACGCCCTCTACCGGCAGCTGCCCGCCCTGCACCAGCAGGACTGCACGCCCGGAGGGTTCCAGTGGATCGACTGCGAGGACCGCAAGAACAGCATCCTGGCCCTCCTGCGCTGGGGCGCCGACGGTTCCTTCGTGGTGGCGGTGCTCAACTTCACCGCCAAGCCGCAGAGCGGCTACCGGATCGGGGTGCCCCACCCCGGCGCCTACCGGGAAACGCTCAACTCCGATTCCAGCCGCTACGGCGGGCAGAATTTCGGCAACCAGGGCGCGGTGGAGGCGGCGCCGGTGCCCGCCCACGGCTTCCCCCAGTCCCTGGCCCTGACCCTGCCTCCCCTGGGCGCCCTGATCCTGCGCCCGACCTCTGGTCCGGATCCCAGGACCGGCGCCTGAAGTGTATGCTGTCGATCGGTTCCGGCTCAGGGCATACTGCCCAAAGCGCTTTCGCAACTTGACCTACCGGCCAAACTTAGCCACCCGGCGAGGAACGATCCCATGGAAACCCTGCAAGCCAAACTCCGGCAACTGACCCGCAATCTCTGGTGGACCTGGCGGCCCGAGGTGCGGGCCATCTTCCGCGACCTGGACATGGAACTGTACCGCAACGTGCACCGCAACCCGGTGCGGGTCATCAAGACCATCAGCCTGGCCACCCTGGAGAAGCGGGCCGAGGAGGTGGACATCCTCACCCGGACCGACCGGGCCCTGCGCCAACTGCACGACTACCTGAACCCCCTCACCACCTGGGGCATGGTCCACGCCGGCACCCTGCTGTCCAGGCCGGTGGCCTACTTCTGCGCCGAGTTCGGCATCCACGAGTCCATCCCCATCTACTCCGGCGGCCTGGGCATCCTGGCGGGCGACCACCTGAAGGGCGCCTCCAACCTGGGCGTGCCCCTGGTGGGGGTGGGCCTGCTCTACCACCGGGGCTACACCACCCAGGTGCTGGACGCCAGCTTCTGGCAGCACGACGTGAGCGAGCCGTTCGATTCCGCCGACCTGCCCCTGGATCCCGCCCTGGGCCCGGACGGCAACCAGGTGCGGGTCGGGGTGGAGCTGCCCGGGCGCACCGTCTGGGCCAAGGTGCTGGAAACGCGGGTGGGGCGGATCCGGCTGATCCTCCTGGACACCCGGGACGAGGCCAACAGCGACGAGGACAAGGCCCTCGCCGGCGCCCTCTACGGCGGCGACCAGCGCATGCGCATCCAGCAGGAGCTGCTGCTGGGGGTGGGCGGCTCCCGGGCCCTGCGGGCCCTGGGCATCACCCCGGGGGTCTACCACCTCAACGAGGGCCATTCGGCCTTCGCCATCCTGGAATGGGCCCGGCACCGGGTGCAGCAGGACAGCCTTGACCCCTGGGCCGCCATCCAGGAGGCGGCCAGCGGCACCGTGTTCACCACCCACACCCCCGTGGAAGCGGGCCACGACCGCTTCCCGGCGGACCTGGCCGAGGAGCACCTGCGGCCCCTGGCCGAGGCGCTGCACCTGCACATCCAGGACGTGCTCGGCCTGGGCCGGATCGACCCCAACGACCACGGCTCCCCCTTCCTGCCCACGGTCCTGGCCCTGAAGCACTGCCGTCGGGCCAACGGCGTCTCCGCCCTGCACGGCACGGTGGCCAGGAAGATGTGGCAGTGCCTGTGGCCGGACCGCCCGGTGCACGCCGTGCCCATCGGCCACATCACCAACGGGGTGCACGTGCCCTCCTGGCTGTCCTCGGAGCTGAACGTGCTGCTCCAGACCCACCTGGGCGTGGGCTGGCAGGAAGGCATCGTGCGCCCGGACCTGTGGATCAAGGTGCAGGCCATCGATTCGGCGGAGATCTGGGAGATCAAGAAGGTGCTCAAGGGCCGCATGCTGCGCCTGGTGCGGGAACGGGTCGCCATCATGCGCGCCCGGGTCGGGCTGCCGGCGCAGGACCCGCCGCCCCTGGACCCGGACGCCCTCACCATCGGCTTCGCCCGGCGCTTCGTGCCCTACAAGCGCCCGGACCTGCTGTTCTCCGACCTGGACCGCCTGGACCGGCTGGTGAACGACCCCAAGCGGCCGGTGAACCTCATCTTCGCCGGGCGGTCCCACCCGGCGGACGGGCCCGGCAAGTCCCTCATCCAGAAGGTGGGCACGATCATCCAGGATCCCCGCTTCGCCCACCGCATCGTCTTCGCGGAGAACTACAACATCCACATCGGGCGCAACCTCTACCAGGGCGTGGACGCCTGGCTCAACAACCCCCGGCGCCCCCTGGAAGCCTGCGGCACCAGCGGCATGAAGGTGGTCATGAACGGCGGCCTGCACATCTCCTCCCTGGACGGCTGGTGGGCCGAGGCCTACGACGGGGAGAACGGCTTCGCCATCGGCAACGGCGAGATCCACGTGTCCGACGAAGCGCAGGATCGCAGGGACGCGGACGCCCTGTTCCGGATCCTGGAGGAGAAGATCGTCCCCCTCTACTACGACCAGGATCACAACGGGGTGCCCCGGCGTTGGGTGAACGCCATAAAACGGTCCTGGCGGACCCTGGCCTGGCGCTTCAACGCGGACCGGATGGTCATGGACTACGTGCGCACCTGCTACCTCCCCGCCGCCGTAGCCTCCTCCTGCCAGATGCCGACGCCGTAGCCGGGCTTGCCGTCGCTTCCGGGTCCCGGTCGGCGGCGGGCCCACCGTACGGGTTCCTCGCTTTCGCGCCGTCCCAACGGTGGTGTCCGCGAATCGGAGTGCGTGCGCACTCCGATTCACGGACACCGGCCATCGAGCCGCATCGGACTCTGGGCCCGGTGGCTTACGAGTGGGTCAGGAAGCGTTCTTGCCGGCCGGCGGGACTTGGCGAGTCCTCTTGGTTCGGCAAGCAGGAAGGGCCTGTGAAGTTTGGAGAGGCGATTCCCCCCGGGCCGCCCCGAAGTCATCGATGCCTGGGTTCTCTGGTCGGCCCCGACGAAACAGCGAGCGCCTCGCCAGACCGCGCCGCGCGCGGTCTGGCGAGGCCGAGCAACGGTGGGGCAGCGCGAAGGTCCGGAACCCGGCCGGATGACTCCGCCGTCGCAAGGGACCCGTACCGCAGGGCTACCGGCTGGCCAACCCTCCCGCCACTTCGCCGCCGTCGATGACGTAGACGTGGCCGGTGAGGTAGGAGGCCTCGTCCGAGGCCAGGAAGGCGAACAGGGAGGCCACTTCCTCGGGCTGGGCGTGGCGCCGGAGGGGGAGCTTCTGGTTCAGCTCCTCGAACATCTCGTCGGTGTACTCGGCCCGCTGCATGGGGGTCATGACGTAGCCCGGGGCCACCGCCACCACCCGGATCCTGGGCGCCAGCTCGATGGCCATGGACTTGGTGAGCTCGATGATGCCGGCCTTGGTGGCGTTGTAGTCGGTGTAGTAGCGGAAGCCGCGCATGCCGTTGGTAGAGGCCATGTTGACGATGACGCCGCCGCCCTGCTTGACCATCAATTTGGCCGCTTCCTGGGCGACGAAGAAGGCGCCGGTGAGGTTGATGCCCACGACCCGGTTCCATTCCTCCGGCGTGATCTCCAGGCAGGAGGCATGGCGGATGCTGATTCCCGCGTTGTTGATGAGCACGTCCACGCCGCCCATGATCTCCACCGCCTTGGCGAAGGCGGCCGGGATCCCTTCCACCTGGGCCACGTCGCAGGGGACGAAGCCGGCCAGGCCCGGCACCGCCTTGCGGAGCTTCTCGCCGGCGGGCACGTCCCGGTCGAACACGCAGACCTGGGAGCCCTCCTCCACGAAACGGCGGGTTGTGGCCTCGCCGATGCCGCTGGCGCCGCCAGTGATCACGACCCGTTTGCCTTTCAGTCCTCGCATCGCATTCCTCCTTCCAGGGTGAAGGTAAACCTCAAGAGGCCAGGTTTTCCATGGGAAGAGTCCACTATACAGCTATAATCCAGCCAAAATCCACTTGTGGAGGCCGCGATGAAGAAGGTCATGAACGAAGCCGATCGTTTTGTGGACGAAATGGTCGAGGGGATCCTCCTGGCGTACGGCGACCGCCTGCGCTGCCCGGGGGACGACCGCCGGATCATCCTGCGCAACCCGCCCGCGGCCGAAGGCAAGGTGGGCATCGTCACCGGCGGCGGCAGCGGGCACCTGCCGGTGTTCCTGGGCTACGTGGGCGAAGGCATGCTGGACGGCTGCGCGGTGGGCAATGTGTTCGCCTCGCCGTCCTCCCAGAAGATGGCCGACATGATCCGGGCCTGCGACCGTGGGGCCGGGGTGCTGTGCCTGTACGGCAACTACGGCGGCGACAACCTGAACTTCGACATGGCCTGCGAGACGCTCGAGTTCGACGACATCAAGACCGCCACGGTGCGGGTCAACGACGACCTCGCCTCCGCGCCCAGGGGCTCCGAGGCCAAGCGCCGGGGGGTGGCGGGCATGGTGTTCGCCTTCAAGGCCGCCGGCGCCGCCGCCCAGCGCGGGGACGACCTGGCCGGGGTGGCCGCGGTGGCGCGCAAGGCGCTGGACCGCACCCGCTCCCTGGGGGTCGCCCTCAGCCCCTGCGTGGTGCCCCAGGTGGGCAAGCCCACCTTCTCCATCGCCGAGGACGAGATCGAGATCGGCATGGGCATCCACGGCGAACCGGGCATCGAAGTGCGGAAGATGATGACCGCCGACGCCATCGCCGAGCTGGCCCTGGGCAAGATCCTGGAGGAACTGCCCCTGGCGGCCGGGGATGAGGTCGCGGTGATGGTGAACGGCCTGGGCGCCACCCCCCTGGAGGAGCTCCTGATCGTGTACCGCGCCCTGCACAAGGGCCTGGAGGCACGCGGAGTGGCCTCCTTCATGCCCCACGTGGGCGAGTTCGCCACCTCCATGGAGATGGCCGGGCTTTCGGTCACCCTGCTCAAGCTGGACGCGGAGCTGAAGGCCCTGCTGCGCGCGCCCGCCTCGACCCCGTTCTACACCAGCGTGAACAAATAGACCGATCGAAGGCTCCCATGCTCGAACTCACCTGTCTGCAGCCCGCCTTCCGGCGCATCAGCGAGGTCATGAACCTCAACCAGGACTACCTGATCGAACTGGACCAGAAGAACGGCGACGGCGACCTGGGTCTGTCCATGAACAGCGGCTACAAGGCCCTGGCGGCGTACCTGGACGGTTGTCCCGAAACCGACCTGGGCCGGATCCTGGCCAAGGCTTCGGCGGTGTTCAACGAAGCCGCGCCTTCCACCCTGGGCACCATCACCTCGTTCTTCCTCATGGGCATGGCCCGGGCGCTCAAAGGCAAGGCCCGGGCCGAGCTGCCCGAGCTGGGCGCGGCGATGGAGGCCGGGCTCCGCCTGGTGATGGAGAGGACCGGCGCCAAGCCCGGCGAGAAGACCATCGTGGACGCGCTGGCGCCAGGCATCGCGGAACTCGTGGCCCGGCCCGGGGAGACCCCCGCCGCGGCCTTCGCCCAGGCCGCCCAGGCCGCGGCCGCCGGCAGCGAGGCGACCCGCGCCATGCGCGCTGTCCACGGGCGGGCCGCCTACTACGGCGACCGGAGCCTGGGCGTCCTGGACGGGGGCTCCGTGGTGGGCGCCCTCGTGTTCCAGGCCATCGCCGACCACCTGGCGTAGGCCTGCCGGGGCGTCCGGGTCCCGACCCGGCGGCAGGCCCGCCATGCGGGTTCCGTGGGTTCGCACCGCCCCGCCGGTGGTGGTCGTGAATCGGAGTGCGCGCACTCCGATCCACGACCACCGGCCGTCGAGCCGCATCGGACTTTGGGGTCGGTGATCTACGCGTCAGTTTGCAAGCGTCATTGCTGGCTGACGGGGCTTGGCGCATCCGCTTGGCCCAGCTGGCATGAAAGGACCTGTGAAGTTCGCGGAAGCGATTCCCGCAGTCCGCCCCGAGGTCACCGAGTCCTATCATCCCTGGTCGGCCCCGACGAGATAGCGAGCGGTTCGTCAGACCGTGCGCAGCGCGGGCTGACGAAGCCGAGCACCGGTGGGGCGGCGCAACCCCGGGGAACCCGGCCGACACGATCTGCCGCCGACCGGAACACGGATGCCCCTTTTGAACTAGAGGCTCTCCACGAAGGCCTTGATCCTGGCGAAGCCTTCCAGGATCCGTTCCCGGGAGGTGGCGTAGGAGAGCCGCACCAGCCCCTCCCCTTCCTCGCCGAACCCGGTTCCCGGCACCACCGCCACCGCCTTCTCGGTGATCAGCCGGGTGGCGAACGCCTCCGAGCTGAGCCCGGTCCGGCTGATGTTCACCAAGGCGTAGAAGGCGCCCTTGGGCGGGACGCAGGAAAGGCGTTCGATCCCGGCGATCTCGCCCAGCAGGAGGGCCCGCCGCTGGGCATACTCCTCGAGCATCCGCCGGAGGGGCTCCTGGCTGCCCCGGAGGGCTTCGATGGCGGCGTACTGGGTCGCGGAGTTGACGCACGCGGCGACGTTCTCCTGGAGCTTGACCATGTTCCGGATCACCTCGGCGGGCCCCGCGGCCCAGCCCACCCGCCACCCGGTCATGGCGTAGGTCTTGGAGAAGCTGTCGACGACGAACGTCCGCTCCCGCATGCCGGGGAACGTGGCGATGCTGACGAACTCGGCGCCGTCATAGAGGAAATGCCGGTAGACCTCGTCCGAGACCACCACCAGGTCCCGCTCCACCGCCAGTTCGGCCAGGGCCCGGAGGACCTCGCGCCCGGCCACGCCCCCCGTGGGGTTGGCCGGTGAATTGACCAGGAGGATCCGGGTCCGGGGCGTCACGGCCTCGCGCACCCGGCCGGGGTCGAACACGAAGCCGTCCTCCTCCCGCACCTTGACGAGCACCGGCACCCCGCCGCAGGCCTTGACCTGGCCCACGTAGTTGGGCCAGTAAGGATCGCTGATGATGACCTCGTCGCCCGGGTCCACCAGCGCCAGCATCAGGAGCATCAGAGCCTGCATGCCGCCAACGGTTGCCATGACCTCCCCCTCCGGGTCGTAACGCAGCCCATGGCTGCGCTCCGTGGCCTCGGCGATGGCCTGGCGCAGGGGCAGGATCCCGGCATTCAGGGTGTAGTGGGTCTGGCCTTCGCGCAGGGCCCGGATGGCGGCCTGGACGATGTTGTCGGGGGTGGGGAAATCGGGTTCCCCTACCGTGAAGCTGATCACATCGGTCATCCGGCTGGCCAGGTTGAACATCTTCCGGATCGGGGAATCGGTCGTCGCCCGCGCGGCTCTGGAATGAGTCTTCATGGCTTCGTTCCTCCCAGCTGGATCCGCATCAGGGCATGGCTCCCTGGATGCACGGCGACCCGGCCGGAAAAACGCGGACGTCTGGCTCCTCGGAATCGCTGGAACGGGTCAACCGATATGATGGACTATCGTTCCAGATTTTCAACCTGCCGACACCGGGCAGCGCAAGCGTTGTTGCCGTGGGCCCCGGCCGGGTGCAGCGGTGCCTTGCTCTTGCCGGGTCACCTGCACCCATTGGATTTCCTCCCGGATTGGAGGTATGATCCGGACCGAACCAATGCCAACTCATCATCGGAGGTAGGTCTATGAACGCCCTCACTTTGGTGTTCGCGGCGCTGTGCGTGTTCGCACTGGCGTACCGCTTCTATGGCCTGTGGATCGCCCGCACGGTCTTGGGGTTGCGGACCGATCGGCCGGTGCCGTCGGAAACCATGGCGGACGGCATAGACTACGTGAAGACCAACAAGTACGTGGTGTTCGGCCACCACTTCGCGGCCATCGCCGCGGCCGGGCCCCTGCTGGGGCCGGTGCTCGCGGCCCAGTTCGGCTTCCTGCCCGGGGCGCTGTGGATCCTCATCGGCTGCGTGGTGGGCGGCGCGGTGCACGACATGGTGGTCCTGTTCGCCTCGGTGCGGCACAAGGGGCACAGCCTGGCCGCCATCGCCACCCTGGAGATCGACACGGTGGCCGGGCGCACCGCCGGCTACGCGGTGATGTTCATCCTGCTGCTGACCCTGGCCGGGCTGAGCCTGGCGGTAGTGAACTCCCTGTTCCAGAGCCCCTGGGGCACCTTCATCGTGTTCGCCACCATGCCGATCGCCTTCATCATGGGCCTGTACATGCACGTGTGGCGGGACGGGGACGTGCGCGGCGCCAGCCTGATCGGCGTCGGCCTGCTGTTCCTGGCCATCCTGGCCGGCCCGCACGTGGCGGCCACGCCCGAGCTGGCCAAGTGGTTCACCCTGAGCCGCCGGGCCATCGCCCTCAGCGTGCCGGCGTACGGCTTCGTCGCCTCGGTGCTGCCGGTGTGGTTGCTGCTCTGCCCCCGGGACTACCTGTCCACCTACCTCAAGATCGGCACCATCGCCCTGCTGGTGATCGGCATCTTCTTCGTCCACCCGACCCTGCAGATGCCGGCCGTGACCCAGTACTTCCACGGCGGCGGCCCGGTGATCCCGGGCGCGGCCATGCCGTTCCTGTTCATCACCATCGCCTGCGGCGCGGTGTCCGGCTTCCATGCGGTGATCGCCACCGGCACCACCCCGAAGATGATCCCGGCGGAGAAGGACGTGCTGTTCGTGGGCTACGGCGCCATGCTCACCGAGGGCCTGGTGGCGACCATGGCCCTGGTGGCCGCCTGCGTGCTGGTGCCGGCGGACTACTTCGCCATCAACGCCGCCCCGGCGGTGTTCGCCAAGCTGGGCATGGCCACCGTGCACCTGCCCGAGCTGGCGCGCCAGGTGGGCGAGAACGTCCAGGGCCGCCCGGGCGGCGCGGTCTCCCTGGCGGTGGGCATGTCCTACATCTTCAGCGGCATCCCCATCTTCAAGAACCTGATGGGCTACTGGTACCACTTCGCCATCATGTTCGAGGCGGTGTTCATCCTCACGGCGGTGGACACCGGCACCCGGGTCGGGCGCTTCTTCCTGCAGGAGATGCTGGGCAAGATCTGGCCCAAGGTGGGCCAGCAGGGCTGGTGGCCGGGCATCATCCTCACCTCGGCGATCTTCACCGCGGCCTGGGGCTACCTGGTCTACACCGGCGACATCAGCACCATCTGGCCCCTGTTCGGCATGAGCAACCAGCTGCTCGCCGCCTGCGGGCTGATCGTCTGCACCTCCATGCTCATGCGCATGAACAAGGTCCGCTACGCCTGGGTCACCGCCGTGCCCGGGCTGTTCATGGCTTTCATCACCTTCTGGGCCGGCTACCTGAACGTAGTGGACAGCTACCTGCCCACTGGCCACTACCTCCTGGCGGTGCTGGCCATCATCGTCATGATCCTGATGGCGGTGGTGTTCGTGCAGGCCCTGCGGCGGTGGTACCGGCTGATGCGCATGCAGGGCACCATCCCGGATCCCTGGGGCGAGCCGGTGCTGGAGATCGTGCCGGAGTAAGCCTAGATGTGGCCGTACAGGTCCAGGTATTCCCTCGCCGCGGCCTCCCACCCGAAATCCTGGGCCATGCCCTGGCGCTGGATGCGGGTCCAGGCCTTGGGGTCCTGGCGGTACACTTGGCAGGCGCGGCCGATGGTCTCGCCCAGGATCCAGGAACTGGGCTCCTGGAACACGAACCCCGTGGCGGTGCTGTCCAGCACGGCGTGGGGGTTGGCGTCCACCACCGTGTCCGCCAGCCCCCCGGTGCGGCGCACCAGGGGCAGGGCACCGTAGCGCAGGGCATAGAGCTGGGTGAGGCCGCAGGGCTCCTGGCGGGACGGCACCAGGACCACGTCGGCGCCCGCCAGGATCCGGTGCGCCATGCCCTCGTCGAAGCCCAGCGCGGTGGCGATGCGGCCGGGATGGGCCTCGGCGGCGGCCCGGAACCCGGCCTCCAGCTTGGGGTCTCCGGTGCCCAGCACCAGGAGCTGGGCGTTCAGCTGGAGCAGGTAGGCCACGTTCTCCAGCACCAGGTCCAGGCCCTTCTGCTCCGCCAGGCGGCTGATCACGGCGAACAGGGGATCGTCGGGGGCCTCCTCCAGGCCCACCGCCCGCTGCAGCAGGTTCTTGTTGATCTTGCGGGCGGCCAGGCGCTGGAGGTCGTAGTGGTAGAACAGGTGCGGGCTGGTGGCGGGGTTCCACACCTGGTAGTCCACGCCGTTGAGGATCCCCTTCAGGTCCCGGGTCCGGTGGGCCAGCAGCCCGTCCAGGCCCGCGCCCAGGTCCGGGCGCTGGATCTCCACGGCGTAGGTGGGGCTCACGGTGGTGATGCGGTCCGCGTAGGCAAGGGCGCCCTTGAGGAAGTTGATCTGGCCGTAGAACTCCACCCCGCCCAGGTGGAAGCTGGACAGCGGCAGCTCCAGGGCCCCCAGCAGGGAGCGGGGGTAGATGCCCTGGTAGGCCAGGTTGTGGATGGTGGTGATGGTGCGGGGACGGGGCCCGGAGGCCAGGGCCAGGTGGACCGGGGTCAGCCCGGCCTGCCAGTCGTGGGCCTGCACCACGTCCGGGCGCCAGCCCCGGGGATCGCCGTCCTGGGCCACCCGGGCGGCGGCCCGGCCCAGAGTCCCGAACTTCAGGTGGCTGTCCCCGCGCTCCTGGTACGGGCTCCCGGGCCGGTCGTACAGGGACGGGCAGTCCAGCAGGTACACCGGCACCCCGGACGCGCTCCGCCCCAGCAGCAGGCGGACCGGGCCGGCCCCGGGCAGGCCCGGCATCTCGCCGAGTGGTTCCAGGTCCTGGAGGCCTTGCAGCAGCGCCGGGAACCCGGGCAGCAGCAGGCGCGCGTCCGCCCCCAGGGCGCGCTGCGCCGCGGGCAGGGCCGCCATCACGTCGGCGAGTCCTCCCACCTTCACGAGAGGAAACAGTTCCGCGGCAACGTGAAGGACACGCATCAAGCAACCTCCCGGAATCGATGATGATTCTATCAAGTCTGCCCGGGCGCGGTGCCTCTGCCCATCACCGCCTGCAGTTCTGCCCAGAGCAGGCCTTCCACCAAGGTGGTCATGCAGGGGTTGCCGGGCACCGGGCACTGGGTGAGCATGCATTCCAGGCAGTCCAGGTCCTCCCGGCGCAGCACCCGCACCCGCGGGCCCCAGGGGGCCGAGTGGCGGGGCCGGGTGGGACCGAACACCGCCAGGGTGGGCACGCCACAGCCGGCGGCCAGGTGCGCCAGACCCGAATCCATGCCCACCAGGGCCCTGGCTCCGGCGATCCAGGCGGCGGAAAGGGCCAGGCCGCCCTGGTTGGTGCAGTCCACCGCCTGGGGCAGGCGCGCCCGGATGGCCCCGGCCAGCTCCTGGTCCTCCGCCCCCGCGCCCAGGATCACCGGGGCCAGGCCGGAGGCCGCCAGGCGCGCGCCCAGGGCCGCGAAGGAAGCCACCGAAAGGCGCTTGTTGGCGCAGTTGGCGCCCGGCGCCAGGACCACGTAGTCCCCCAGGCCCAGTTGGGCCCGGCGGGCGGCCACCGCCTCCAGCGCCTGGGCCCTGGGCCGGAACGGACGGAAGGGCCCCGGCTCCAGGTGGGGGAAGGCCTTGGCCACCACCGCCGCGTAGCGCTGCACGAACGGGCCGTCCTGCTTGTAGAACGGGACGGAATGCGTGTAGAACACCCAGGCGCCCCCGTCCCCGCAGCCCAGGCGCAGGGGCACGCCGCCCAGGAGGCCCGCCAGCATGGGCCGGTGGCTCTTGGGGAAGTTGATGAGCGAGGCGGCGCGGCAGCGGCGCAGCAGGGCCGCGGCCTTCCAGGGGCTGTACTTGCGCCCCGGGTCCGCCACTGCGGCCTGGTACTCCGGGCTGCCCGCGAACAGGTCCACCACCCACCCGGGCCCCCAGGCCACCAGGGGCAGGCCCGCCGCGCGCAGGGGGGCGATGGCCGCGTGGATCATCATGGCGTCGCCGAAGAAACGGGGGAACCGCACCCAGTGCGCCCCCCTGGGCACACCGCCGGTCCCGAGCTCCTCCGCAGCCTCCAAGCCTGGCCCTCCTCCACGGCACCAGACTACCGCACCATCAGCCGTTCCAGAATTTCGTAGCTGCGGGGCGCCCCCAGCTCCCGGCGCAGGCGCTCCCGCAGAAGGCGGGTCACCGCCCGGGCCGCGGGATCCGCCTCCGGGTCCGGCGCCTCGTCCACCGGAAGGGTGCGCAGCCGGCGCAGGTGCTCCCGGACGCCCGGGGGAAAGGCCTCCCGGGGGTCCACCGGGGTGCAGGCGGCGCAGCGCCAGCCGTGCTCCTCGCTGAACAGCACCAGGGGCGCCTCCCCGCCGCCGCAGTGGCCGCACAGCCGGGGATGGGGCAGCAGCCCCAGGCAGTGCAGCACCCAGTGCTCACCGTAGGCCAGCACCGCCAGGGCCCGTTCCGGGCGGGACTTCAGGGCCCGGGCGCAGACCGAGAGGAGCCGGAACAGGCGCGGGTCCTCCACCCCCTCCTTGGCTACCCGGTCGAACACGTCCGCCAGGCAGCCCACCACCAGGTTGGACTCCAGGTGGCCCAGGGTCAGGGGGGAATGCACCAGTTCGCACCGGGTCACCCGGCGCACCTCGGCCTGCTCCTTGCCGAACAGGCTGAGGTGCACCAGGCCCAGGGGCTCGAAGTTGGAGACCCACCGGGCCGAGGCCTTCTTGGCGCCCTTGGCCAGGCCCACCAGGCGCTCGCCGTGCTCGGTGAGGAACGACACCACCAGCCCGCCGTCCTGGAACGGCGTGGGGCGGAGCACGATGGCCGAATGGTTCCGGATCACGAGGTAACGATACCCGCATCCCGCCGGACGGCCCGCCGGAAACAGGGCAATCCCGATAGAATGGCCGGCGGAGCGTACCATGCCGGCCGTCCGTGTCTTGCTTCCCCTGCTGCTGCTGCTGCCCATGCGGGGCCAGGCGCAGGACCTGCAGGTGCAACGGATCTGGCTGGCCGATCAGGAGGCTGGCGAGGCCACCGAACGGCGGACCGCGGACGCCCTGGGCGTGCGCATGGAGAGCGTGGAGACCACCCGCCTGGAGCGCATGGGCGTGACCATCCAGTTCGAAGTGCGCCAGGAGGCCCTGAAGCGCCCGGACGGCTCCATGCACTTCACCTGGACCGTGACCATGTCCCAGGAGCCCCAGCAGGGAGAGGGGGACTGGTCGCCCAGGGAACCCGGCAAGCTCAGGCTCACCTTCAAGGACGGCCCGCCCCGGGCCCTGGACGTGCCTTCCGGCGCCCTGATGTGGCCCGGGGACCTGGACGACCGGCTCAAGGCCGCCGCCCGCGCCTTGAGCCCGATGCAGGCCACCTTCTTCGCCTTCCCCACCCAGCAGTGGTCCAAGGTGGACCTGCAGCCGGTAGGCCCGGCGCCCCTGCCGGGGTTCCCCGACACGGTGCGGTTCCGGGGCCGCTCTGCCGAGGGCAGCATGGTGGAGGACGTGGACCTGTGGATCTCCCCCACCCAGGGGGAGGTGAAGCACATGGGCACCATGGCCGGAGTCCCGGTGCTGTCCCAGCGGGTCGAGCTGCCCCCGCCCGGGGCGAAGCCGCCTGCTGCCGGGCTGTTCGAGCGCACCGTCAAGATCCTGCCACCCCACCCGTTCCTGCTCTGGCTGCCGGAAGTGCGGGTGCGCTGGACCGGCCGGAGCGATCCCGACTTGCCGGAAGATCCCCAGCAGCGGCGCCTGGGAGCCGGACGCTTCCTGCTTTCCCGGGCCCAGCCGCCCACTGCCGCCGAGGCGGCCCAGCCCCCGGTGCGGGGCCGGCCCTCGCCCGAGGATGCCCCGTACCTGGCCGCCACCCCTCTGGTGCAGTTCAACGATCCGGTGTTCGCGGGGCTGCTGAAGCGCCTCAACGCCCCCACGGACGCCACCCGGTGGGACCTGGCCCAGCAGGTCACCCATTTCGTCTATGAATGGATCCGGGACAAGAACTATTCGGTGGGCTTCGCCTCCGCCCAGGAGGTGGCGCGCAACCCGGTGGGGGCCTGCTCCCAGCACGGCATCCTGGCGGTGGCCCTGCTGCGCCGGCTGGGGGTCCCGGCCCGGGCCGCCACCGGCTGGATCGGCCTGGGGGAGACCCTGGCCGTGCACTTCTGGGTGGAAGCGCGGATCGGCGGGCGCTGGATCCCCCTGGACCCCACCTTCGACCAGGCGCCCGCATCCGCGTACCGCCTGAAACTGGGCACCTCGGACCTGGCGGACCTGGGCAGCGTGGGCGTTGGCACGCCCGGCACCGACTACCTGGAGGGCGCCTGGGTGCCGGACGGTCCCTGGCCCGCGGACGTGCGCCCCCAGGGCGACACCCTGGCCGCCAGCGACGGGGTGCAGCTGCGCCTTGCCGGGGCCCGGTGGAGCCTGGCGGAGGGTCGCCTGACCCTGGCCTGGAACGGCGTCCACGCCGTGGAGGCGGTGCCCCGCCCCGCCCCGGCCCAGGTGGCCGAAGCGCGCCGGCTGCTGGGTCCCGCCAAGAGCCGGCAGGGCTGGTTCCTGCCCCGGGGCGCCACGCTCTGGATGGACCTGGGCGAGGGGCGTTGGCTGCAGGTGGACGGGGTGAACGAAAGCCAGGCGTTCAAGCTGCTGGACACCCTGGAGGTGACGGTATCCGGGAGCGTCAAGAGGGCCGCGTGACCGTCACTCTATGGGCCTGCGTCAGGTACCTGGATCACCTTCATGGTGTTGGTACATCCCGGTGCGCCACATGGGCAGGCCCAGGGTCATCACCACCCTGTCCCCGGCCCCCAGGGCGTGCTGTCGCTGCAGCGAAGATTCCACCGACTCCACCATGGCGTCCGAGTTCTCCACCCGGGTCACCAGCAGGGGCTGCACGCCGCGCAGGAGGCCCATGCGCCGGGCGTTGGGCAGGTCGGTGGTGGCGCCGATCACCGGCACGTCCGCCGCCAGGCGGGAAACCATGCGCGCGCTGCCGCCCCCTTCAGTGAACACCACGATCAGCCGGGCGCCGATCTCCTGGGCGGTGCGGCAGGCGGCGAAGGCCAGGGACACGTCGGTGCGGCCGGTGTGACGGCGGGCCAGGGAATCCTCCAGGCGGCCCACTTTGGGGTGGTAATGCTGGTCCGCGTCCGCGGCGATGCGGTCCAGGAACTGGATGGCCTCCAGGGCGAACTTGCCCACCGCGCTCTCGGCGCTGAGCATCACCGCGTCGGTGCCGTCCCAGATGGCGTTGGCCACGTCCGAGGCCTCGGCGCGGGTTGGCTGGGCCTTCTCGATCATGCTCTCGAGCATCTGGGTGGCGGTGATGACCGGCTTGAGGGCCCTGCGTGCCGCGTGGATGATGCGCTTCTGCAGGGCCGGCACCTTCTCCACCCCGAACTCCACGCCCAGGTCGCCCCGGGCCACCATGACGCCCCAGCATGCCTCCAGGATCTCCTCCAGGTTGTCCAGCGCCTGGGGATGCTCGATCTTGGCGATGATGGGCTGGGCGCCGCCCTGGGCGCGGACGACTGAATCCAGGGCGCGCAGGTCCGAGGCGCGGCGCACGAAGCTCTGGGCGAACAGGTCCACGCCGTGCTCCACGCCCCAGCGCACGTCCTCCAGGTCCTTGGGGGTGAGGGGATCGAAGGCCACGTCCAGGCCGATGGGGTGCACGCCCTTGCGCGCCTTCAGCCAGCCGCCCACGTCCACCTTCGCCTGCACCAGGTCCTGCTGCACGCCGCACACGGTCACTTCCAGGTTGCCGTCGTCCAGCACCCACTTCTGGCCGGTGCGCGCGCCCTGGAACAGTTCCGGGTGCGGCAGGGGCGCGGCCCAGGCCAGGCCGGCGGGCGCGGCGCCGCCGTCGGGGAAGAAGCCGCCCACGCTGCCCGCGGACAGTTCCACCGGGGCCGCCAGCGCGCCCACGCGCCACTTGGGCCCCTGCAGGTCCAGCAGCACCGGGATGCGCCGCCCGGATTCCAGGCTGAGTTCCCGGATCCATTCCAGAGCTTCACGTCGCGAATCCAGGTCGCCGTGGCTGGCGTTGAGGCGGACGGCGTCGGCGGTGCGCAGAGCGCTGGAGAGTTTTTCGCGGTTCGCGAGGGCTGGCCCCATGGTGATGAGTATCTTGGTTTTGCGCATGTTCTCTGGTCCCCTCTCCACAGGTATTCCACAGGTTTTTCCGCAGGATGGGAATCATTATCGCCGTAAAATCGCCTTCGCACGGATCCCGGGCGGTGATAAGGTTCTGGGCTATCCCTGGAGTCGAAGCAATGCGCAAGCTGATGGAGGAACTCATCGCGGAATTGGTGCGGAACGAGATCCCCCTGGACCTGGCCAAGCGAGAGCTGGAGCGGATCTACCTGGAGCAGGTGCTGGCCGCCAACAACGGCAACCAGAGCGCCGCCGCCCGCAAGCTGGGCATCCACCGGAATACCCTTTCCAAGAAGCTGGAACCGCTCTTGGACGGCATGCGCTATCCTGGGATCAACTGCTGACGGGCGACGTCTTCCCTGCAAGGACGCGGCCGTCCTGAAATGGGGGATGTCCTATGACAAAAGTCGGCATCAATGGATTTGGACGCATCGGCCGGATGGTCTTCCGGGCCGCCTTGAAGCACTTCCCCGACCTGGAGGTGGTGGGCATCAACGACCTTCTGGAGCCGGACTACCTGGCCTACATGCTTCAGTACGACTCGGTCCACGGGCGCTTCAAGGGTGACCTGGCGGTGGACGGCAGCACCCTCATCGTCAACGGCCGGAAGATCCGCCTGACCGCCGAGAAGGACCCGGCCAACCTCAAGTGGGGCGAAGTGGGCGCCGACGTCGTGGTGGAATCCACCGGACTGTTCCTGGATGCGGCCAAGGCGGGCGGACACCTGGCGGCCGGCGCCAGGAAGGTCATCCTCAGCGCGCCCTCCAAGGACGACATGCCCATGTTCGTCTACGGCGTCAACCACGAGACCTACCAGGGCCAGCCGATCATCTCCAACGCCAGCTGCACCACCAACTGCCTGGCGCCCCTGGCCAAGGTGCTGCACGACACCTTCGGCATCAAGCGCGGGCTCATGACCACCGTGCACGCCGCCACCGCCACCCAGAAGACCGTGGACGGCCCCTCCAACAAGGACTGGCGCGGCGGCCGGGGCATCCTGGAGAACATCATCCCCAGCTCCACCGGCGCCGCCAAGGCGGTGGGCAAGGTCATCCCGGCCCTGAACAAGAAGCTCACCGGCATGGCCTTCCGGGTGCCCACCTCGGACGTCTCGGTGGTGGACCTGACCTGCGAACTGGAACGGGGAGCCACCTTCGAGCAGGTGTGCGCGGCCATGAAGGCGGCGGCGGCCGGGCCCCTGAAGGGCATCCTGGCGGTACACCAAGGACAAGGTGGTGTCCACCGACTTCCGGGGCGAAAGCTGCACCTCCGTCTTCGACGCGGACGCCAGCATCATGCTGGATCCCACCTTCCTGAAGGCCGTCGCCTGGTACGACAACGAATGGGGCTACTCCTGCAAGGTGATGGAGATGGTCCGGGTCGTGGGCAAGTAGGACGGAAGCGGAACACGGCACCGGCGCGGCCACGCCGGCGCTGTTTCCAGGCGGGGAGGACATGCATGCGGGTCGGCATCAACGGGCTCGGGCGCATCGGGCGCCAGGCCCTCAGGCAGTTGCAGGGCGCTGAGGGGCTGGAGCTGGTGGCCGTCAACGACCTGGCGGAGCCCGCGTGCGCGGCCCACCTGGTGAAGTACGACAGCGTCCACGGCCGGGCGCCGTTCCTGGTGGGCCACGGGGAGGGCTGCCTGGTCCTGGACGGCCGCCGCGTGCCCCTGCACCGGGAGGAGGACCCGGCCCGGGTGCCGTTCGGGGCCCACGGGGCGCAGGTGGTGCTGGAATGCACCGGGCGCTTCACCCGGCGGGAGCTGGCGGCCCGGCACCTGCGGGACGGAGTGGCCCAGGTGGTGGTCACCGCCCCGTGCGAGGACGCGGACCTGACGGTGGTGATGGGGGTGAACCACCGGCTCCTGGATCCCGGGCGGCACCGCGTCCTCAGCGCCGCCTGCGCCGCCGGCCAGGCCCTGGCGGTGATGGTGCGGGTGCTGGACCAGGCGTTCGGCGTGGAGGCCGGGCTGGCCACCGCGGTGGAGAGCTACGGCAACGACCAGCGCATCCTGGACCTGCCCCATCCGGATCCGCGCATGGCCAGGGCCGCGGCCCTGAGCATGATCCCGGCGCCCAGCACCGCCGCCGCCTGCCTGGAACGGGTGCTGCCGCTCATGGCCGGGCGCTTCGCCTCCCAGGCGGTGCGCGTGCCCACCCCGGACGTGAGCCTGCTGGACCTGAGCGTCACCCTGGCCCGGGACGCGGACCGGGACGGGCTGCGCGAAGCGTTCTGCAGGGCCGCCGCCGGCGGCTTCCGTGGCCTCCTGGAGGTGCTGGAGGAACCCCTGGTGAGCGTGGACCTGCGGGGCAGCAAGGCCACCTGCCTCCTGGACGCGCCCCTGACCCGCATCATGGCCCCGCGCTTCGTGAAGGTGTTCGGCTGGTACGACAACGAAGCGGGCTATGCCGCCCGGCTCCTGGACCTGTGCCGCAGGCTGGACGGGAGGTGCGCTTGATCGCCATCAACGGAGTGGGGAGGATCGGCCGGCTGGTGGTGCGGCGCCTGGCCTTGACCCATCCCCACCGGCTGTGCGCCCTCAACGATCCCGCCGACCTGGAAACGGTGGTGCACCTGCTGCGGTTCGATTCGGTGCACGGGGACGACCATCCGCCGGTGCACGGCATCCGCCGCGGCGGCCAGGACTACCTGCGCATGGAAGGGCACGAGTATCCCCTGTTCCACGAGACCGACCCGGACCGGATCCCGTTCCCCGAGTGCGGCGCGCGGCTGGTGGTGGAGAGTTCCGGGCGCTTCACCGCCCGGGCCGCGGCCGCCCGGCACCTGAAGGGGCCGGTGGGCCACGTGGTCATCTCCGCCCCCAGCCCGGACGCGGACTTCACGGTGATCCACCCGTTCAACGGCCGGGACCTGGACCCGGCCCGGCACCGGGTGATCTCCAACGCCAGCTGCACGGCCCACGCCACCGCGCCCATGCTGGACGTGCTGGAGCGCGCCTTCGGCCTCCAGGCGGCGGGCATGAGCACCGTGCACGTGGTGACCAACGACCAGCGCATCCTGGACCTGCCCCACAAGGACCTGCGCCGGGCCCGGTCCGCCTTCCTGAGCATCATCCCCACCACCAGCAGCGCCTTCGGGGCCCTGCACAAGGCCCTGCCTTACCTGCCCGCGGGTTTCGACGGCTGGGCCCTGCGGGTGCCCTGCATGAGCGTGAACCTGGTGGACCTCACCGCCGTGCTGGACCGGGACGTCACCCCCCAGGCCATCGCCCGGGCCTTCCTGGACGCGGCCGAGGGCCGCCTGGCGGGCATCGTCGGCATCGCCCACGACCAGCTGGTGAGCCACGACTTCATCGGCCGCGAGGAGAGCGTGGTGATGGACCTGCGCCTGACCCAGGTGGTGCGGGGGCGGCTGGTGAAGGTGTTCGGCTGGCACGACAACGAAGTGGGCTACGCCGCCCGTCTGTGCGACCTCGTGGAGGTGCTGGACGGGGACCCGGATACCCAAGTGCCGGCCATCTGACCGTCATGCCGGCACTCCCGACCCTCCTGCTGACGGTCATGGTCATGGTGGCCTTCGCCGGCAACTCCCTGCTGGGCCGGGCCGCCCTGGGCCGCACCGGCATCGACCCGGCCAGCTTCACCGCCATCCGGGTCGGATCCGCCGCCCTGTCCACCTGGGGCCTGGTGCGGCTGCGTTCCGGGCGTTCCGCCGTGTCCGGCGACTGGGGCTCGGCCGCCGCCTTGATGGTCTATGCCGGCGCCTTCTCCTTCGCCTACGTGCAGCTGCCGGTGGGCGCGGGCGCCCTGCTGCTGTTCCCGGCGGTGCAGGCCACCATGGTTCTTGGGGGCCTATGCCGGGGCGAACGGCTGGGGCCGGCCCAGGTGGCGGGCCTGCTGCTGGCCCTGGCCGGACTGGTGCTGCTGGTGCGGCCCGGGGCCGCCGCCACCGGATCCGCCCCGCCGCCCCTCACCCCCGCCCTCCTGATGATCGCCTCCGGCGCCGCCTGGGGGGTCTATTCCCTGCGCGGCCTGGGCTCGGCCGATCCCGCCGGCGCCACGGCGGGCAACTTCCTGCGGGCGTCGGTCCTGGCCCTGGGACTGGGCCTGGCCTGCCATGCCCGGCTGCACCTGGACCCGGCCGGGTGCGGCTACGCGGTGGTCTCCGGCGCCCTGGCCTCCGGGCCGATATACGCCCTCTGGTACCGCACCATGCGCGGGTTGCGGGCGGTCACGGCCGCCGGCGTCCAGTTGAGCGTGCCGGTGCTGTCCGCCCTGGGCGGAGTGGTCCTGCTGGGGGAAGCCTTCTCCTTGCGCATGATGGCGGCCTCGGTGGTGATCCTGGGCGGTATCGCGCTGGTGCTCGCGGAGCGGGCCGGAGCCAAGTCGCCGGTCAAGAAAGTGGAAAGGGAGCGATAAGATCCTTTCATGACCTGGTGGACCTGGTGCTTCCTGGCCGGCGCAGCGTTCGCCGCCGGCCTGCTCAACGCCGTGGCCGGCGGCGGCAGTTTCCTCACCTTTCCCGCCCTGGTGCTGGCGGGGGTCCCGCCCATTCCCGCCAACGCCACCAGCGCCGTCGCCCTCAGCCCTGGCTACCTGGGCAGCGTGGCCGGCTTCAGGGCCGAACTGCGCACCCTGCCCCGCTCCCGGCTGGCGGGCCAGGCGCTGGCCAGCGGGCTGGGCGGGGTCATCGGCGCCCTGCTGCTCCTGGCCACTCCGACCCGGCTCTTCACCCGCGTGGTGCCGTGGCTGGTGCTCTTCGCCACGGTACTGTTCGCCGCCGGTCCCCGCCGGGCGCGGCCCCGGCAGACCGCCGGCGGGGACCGCCCCTGGGCCCGGGACCTGGGCATCCTGCCCATCGCCGTCTACGGGGGCTATTTCAACGGCGGCCTGGGCTACCTGCTGCTGGCCCACTCCGCCCTGGCCGGGGAAACCGACCTGAACCGCGCCAACGCCCTCAAGAACCTCAATTCCCTGGTGCTCTCCTTGACCTCGGTGGCGGCCTTCATCTGCGCCGGCGCCGTGCGCTGGCCCCAGGCCCTGGTGATGATGGCCGCGGCGGCCGCAGGAGGCTTCTTCGGCGCGCGCCTGGCCCGGCGCCTACCGGCGGCCCTGGTCCGCGGCGTCATTGTGGCCACCGGCCTGGTGATGGCAGTGATCCTGTTCCGGAAGTAGCTGCGCCGCCTGCTTGTGGGTAAGACTGAATCGCCTAATATGTAAAGCGGAGGTAGGATCATGCGCCAGGATTTACTTTACATTCCGGCGAAGGTTTCGGAAGCCACGGTCAGTTCCAAGGGGCAGGTCACCCTTCCAAAGGCCCTGCGGGATTACCTCGGAATCCTGACCGGAAGCCGGATCCGGTTCAGTCTGGCCCCCAACGGCGGGTTCCGGGCCGATCGGGTGCTGTTCGATCTGGAAGACCTCTGGGAGTCGCTCGACCAGGCCCCCAAGCCCAAAGGAATCATGACCTTCAAGGAGATGGAGGCCGCCAAGGCCCGGAGGGCCTGGTGATGATCGTCGCCGACACCAGCGTCTGGGCCCGCGCCTGCCTCAACGACGATCCGGCCCAGGCGCAAAAAGCGCGCAAGGTCCTGGCGGACGCCCGGTCCAAAGGAGGCGTGTTCGTCCCGTTGATCGTCATGGCGGAATTGGCGTGGGTTCTCCGGACCCGATGGGACCGCGGCCGGGTGCTGAAGACACTGGAAAGCCTCTTGCAGACCCGGGGGGTCATGGTGGAAAGCCCGATCCTGGTCCAGGAGGCCCTTGAGGCAACCCGCCAAGGGAACATGGGAGGGTTTGCCGACCACCTGGTCGCCCGGGTCGGTTTCGCCAACGGCACGCGCGAGGTGGTCACCTTCGATGCCCATTTCGGGAGAACAGCCAAGGTCAGACGACTGGTCTGAAAGCTGGCAGGCTCCTGATCCTGCTGGAGCCTCCGTTGTTCCAGCCGGACGATCAGGCCGCGCGGACATCCGGCTTGCGCCGGTCCGGACCCCGGCGGGCTTGGAGCCGGGTCAGCAGGGCTGCCGCCGGATGGTCTTCGGGAAGTTGGAGCGGTTCCCAGCCCAAGTTGCGGTAGCGGAGCGGAGTGGCGTCGGTGGCTTCCCCATCCAGGGCGAGGTGTGCCAGGAGGCTCTCCAGGAGCCACACGAGGCCCTGGTCGTCCCCGGAGCCGGTGACCAGGAGGGTATCCCGTCCCGGCAGGACGGCGACCGGATCACCCGTCAATTTCAGCCCTTGGAGGATGCCCGGCAGCAGGATCCGGCTCCCGTCCAGCCCATCCTGCCAGGCAGAACGGTAGCAGCCGGGCAGCACCTCCCGGAATTTCCGTTCCCCCCGGGCCAGGAGGTTGGTGCGGGCGCGCTGGAGCAGGACGTCGAAGTCCGCGTTCCACGCTTGGATCTGCGCCGCGTCCAGGTCCAGGTCCTGGTTGGGCAGGTCCGCGACCAGGCTCACCGCCAGGTTGCCGCACAGGGGACGGTGCACCGGGACGGCCTTGCCGGTGTTCCGGGCGTAGGCGTCATAGTTGTCCAGGGTTCGTACTTTGGGCAGGAGATACGGGAGCGCTTCCGCCAGCGACGGCACCCGGGCTACCGGATGGCCCAGCCGCTGCAGGAACCGTCCCAGCCGCACCCACCGCCCGCCGCCCAGGGGCTGGACCTGGGCCCGGTTCCCCGCCTGGATCCGCATGAGCAGATCCTCAAGGGAACCGGATGGCGCTACCTGGGTCCAGGTGCGGGGGAACATGGGAGGAACTCCGGAAGGGCAGAGGGCGCCCCTTCCGTACTTAAATTAATGCATTTTCGTATATAATACTTATAAAATAATGAATAAAAACGATTAAATATACTGCAAAATTATCTATAAAAAGTGTTAAAAATGGTGTAAAAATTATATAAAAATAAATTAATATTGAACTTTATTAAGCCGGGTTCAGGCGCCCGGACAATGCAAAGGCAAGGCAACTTGTAAGCGTTCAGGGGCCCCTGCCGGGGCCCGAACACGCACCGCCTGGATCTGCACAGAGAAAGGTCATGCAGCGCCGAGGTTCGGTAGGGTAAGGCCGCCAATCAGCATCCCCTTGGCCCCCTTGATCCCCGGCTGATTCTTCGTTCACATGGCCGAGGGCTTCGTTTGCTGTCGGGCAGCCTCTCGGTTTAAACAGGCACTGGAAGTCCCGGTGGATCTGGAGCCGGGGGCCGAAGGAGCCCTTCGCAGCACCCGCCGGCATCTTTTTCCGTCACCGCCCTCTATGGCGATCCGGCCAGGTTGCCCCTCCGATCCGGCTGGTCTAGACCCGCTCGAACACCGTGGCGATCCCCTGCCCGAGGCCGATGCACATGGTGGCCACTCCGGTCTGGCAGCCCCCGGCGCGCATCAGGTGCAGCAGGGTGGTGGTGATGCGTGCGCCTGAACAGCCCAGGGGATGGCCCAGGGCGATGGCGCCCCCGTTCAGGTTCACCTTGGCGTCCAGCTGGTCCAACAGGCGCAGGTCCTTGAGCACCGGAATGGCCTGGGCGGCGAAGGCCTCGTTCAGCTCCCACATCTGGATGTCCTGGATCTGCAGGCGCGCCCGGGCCAGGGCCTTGTGCACGGCCGGCACCGGGCCATAGCCCATGAGGGCGGGGTCCACCCCGGCGGTGGCCATGGCCTTGATCCGGGCCATGGGCTGGAGCCCCAGGGCCCGGGCCCGGTCCAGGGACATGACCAGCAGGGCCGAGGCCCCGTCGGAGATGGCCGAGGAATTGCCCGGGGTGATGGTGCCGTGCTTGGGGTCGAAGGCGGGCCTGAGGGCCGCCAGGGCCTCCAGGGTGGCGTCGGCGCGCACCACCTCGTCATGGTCCAGCAGGGCCGGGAAGCCCCGCTCGTCATGGCCCTCCACCGGCACCAGCTCGTCCTTGAAGCGCCCCTGGGCACCGGCATCGGCGGCCCGGCGGTGGGAGCGCAGGGCGAACTGGTCCTGGGCCTCCCGGGTGATCCCGTGCAGGCGGGCCAGGGCCTCGGCGGTGAGGCCCATCATGCCCGAGGCCTTGGCCACGTGCTTGCTCAGGGCCGGATTGGGATCCACCCCGTGGGTCATGGGCAGGTGGCCCATGTGCTCGACCCCGCCCACCACGAACACGTCGCCGTTGCCGGTCATGATGGCCATGGCCGCGGCGTGCAGGGCGCTCATGGAGGAGCCGCACAGGCGGTTGACGGTCTGGGCGCTGGCGGTGTGGGGGATGGCGGTGAGCAGCGAGGCGAACCGGGCGATGTTGAACCCCTGCTCCAGGGTCTGCTGCACGCAGCCCCAGATCACGTCCTCCACCTCCCCCGGATCCACCTGGGGATGGCGCTGGAGCAGGGCATTGATCATGGCCGCCGAGAGCGTTTCGGCGCGCACGTGGCGGAACATGCCCCCCTTGGACCGGCCCATGGGCGAGCGGACGGCATCGATGATGACGGCTTCGTGCATGAGTCACTTCTCCTCGTAGAAGGTGGATCCGGTCCCGGCCAGGTGCAGCATCTGGGCGGTGGGCTCGAAGAGCCGGCCCAGGGCCCGGTGCTGTTCCGCGGCCCGGCAGAGGTGCTCCAGGCCCACCGTGTCCGCGTGGCGCAGGGCGCCGCCCCGGAAGGGCGGGAAGCCCAGGCCGTAGACCAGGCCCATGTCCACCTCCAGCGGTCCGGCGACGATGCGGTCCTCCAGGCACCGGGAGCATTCGATGATCATGGGCAGCATCATCCGGTCGACGATGTCCTGGTCGCTCACGTCCGTCGGGGCCGACCCGCGGGCCAGGGGCTGGAGCAGCTCCCGGGCCGCCGGGTCCGGCTCCTTGCGGGAGCCGCCCTTCGGGTCCTCCAGGTGGAGGTAGAAGCCCTTGCCGTTCTTCTGGCCGAACCGCCCGGCGTCGAACATGGCGTCGATGGCGGTGGGGCCCTGGTGGGCCATGCGGTCCGGGTAGGCCTCCGCCATCACCCGGGCGGCGTGCCGGGCGGTGTCGATGCCCACCACGTCCAGCAGCCAGGCCGGCCCCATGGGCCAGCCGAACCGCTCCATCACCTGGTCGATGCGCCGGTAGTCCACTCCGTCCTCCACCAGGCCCGTGAAGCCGGCGAAATAGGGGAACAGGACCCGGTTCACCAGGAAGCCCGGGCAGTCCTTCACCACGATGGGGGTCTTGCCCAGGGCCAGGGCGTAGCCCACGGTCGTGGCCACGGCCCGGTCGCTGGAATCCCTGCCCCGGATCACCTCCACCAGGGGCATCTTCGGCACCGGGTTGAAGAAATGCATGCCGCAGAAGTTGCCGGGGCGCTTCAGGGCCTCGCCCAGGCGGGTGATGGAGATGGTGGAGGTGTTGCTGGCCAGGACCGCGTCCTCCCGCACCCGGTCCTCCACTTCGGCCAGGACCGCGCGCTTGGCCCGCTCGTTCTCCACCACCGCCTCCACCACCAGGTCCACGCCCCGGAATTCGCCGTAGCTCAGGGCCGGGCAGATGCGGTTGAGCACCGCGGCCATCCCCGCCGGGTCCAGGCGGCCGCGCTCCACCCGCGTCACCAGCAGCCGGTCCGCCTCGCCCAGGCCCTGCTCCAGGGCCCTGGGGGCGATGTCCTTCATGACGATGGGAATGCCCTTGAGGGCCGACTGGAAGGCGATGCCTCCGCCCATGATCCCGGCCCCCAGCACCGCCGCGCTGCGCACCGGATCCCCGGCCTTGGCCGCCTTCCGGGCGGTGCGGGAGACCTGGTGGTCGCCCAGGAAGATGGCCACCAGGTTGAAGGCGGCGGGCGTGTGGGCCAGGCGCGCGAAGGCGCCCGCTTCGATGGCCAGTGCCTGGTCCCGCCCCAGGCCGGCGCCCTGCTGCATGACCTCGATGGCCGCCACCGGGGCCGGGTAATGGGGTCCGGCCTTGGCGCCCACGAACGCCTTCGCCGTTTCGAACACCATCATCGCCTCGGCGGCATTGAGCTTCAGGGGCGACACCTTCTCCAGGCGCCGGGCCCGCCAGTCCCGGTGCCCGGCCATGGCCTGGCCCAGCAGGTCCAGGGCCGCCTCCCGCACCAGCTCCGGCGCCACCACCGCATCCACGACGCCCAGCCTGAAGGCGGCGTCGGCGGGATGCTGCTCGCCCCCGGCGATCCATTCGATGGCGTTGTCCGCCCCGGCCAGGCGCGCCAGGCGCACGGTGCCGCCCCAGCCCGGGAACAGCCCCAGCTTGGTCTCGGGCACGCCGATGCGCGTGTCCCGGGCCATGACCCGGTAGCTGGCGGCGAGCGCCAGCTCCAGCCCGCCGCCGAAGGCGTAGCCGTTGATGGCGGCCACGGTGGGGAACGGGAAGTCCTCGATGGCGTTGAACACCCGGTCCACTCCCAGCAGCCAGTCCCGGAGCTGCTCCTGGGAATCCCTGAAGTAGGCCGGGAACTCCGTGACGTCAGCGCCCACCACGAAGGAGTCCTTGCCGCTGGCGAGCAGGAGCCCCCGCACCCCGGACTCCGCCTGGAGGCGCTCCACCGCCTCCTGGAGTTCCGCGAGGGCGGCCCGGTTGAGCTTGTTGACCGAATCCTCCCGCAGGTCGATCCGCAACTCGGCGACGCCGCCTTCCAGCAGGGAACATTGGATGCACTTGCCTTCGAATCGCATGGCCCGGGCGCTCCTCATGGTGGTCGTGTCAAGGATTCCGCCGTCTGCCGGCGGGGGCGAAACCGTGGCCACGACCTTAGCACAGGTGGAAAAAAGAGTGGCAGGCAATCTTTGGGCTAGGGAACCTTTATGGCCCGGACCGCATCCCGGGGGCTGGAACATTCGCAGTGATGAAGGGGGAGTCCTTGAAAATTCGCAACTGGATCCTTGGCTGCGCGGGCGTGGCGTCATTGGGCGCCGTGTGGATCGCCGCCGCGGGGCGGAAGCCGGCCGGAAGCACGCCGGGGGAGATGCCGTTCCGGCTCGGGCGGGTGCAGGCCCAGGACCTGCAGGTGAACGTGCGGGAAGCGGGGGTGGTGGATCCGGCCACCAAGGTGGACGTGAAGGCCGCCGTGTCGGGCCGGGTGGTGGCCATCAAGGCCCGGGAAGGGGACCGGATCCGGCGCGGACAGGTGCTGGCGGAAGTGGAGCCGGACGTGAACCAGGCCCAGACCCTGGCCAAGGACTATGGCGCCGCCGGCGGAGCGGGGCTCCAGTGTGGGATCTGGCCCTGGGCTGCCTGGGGGAACTGTGGGCGCACAAGCTGCGTTCCCTGCGCACCGTGACCCTGCTCATGCTGGGCGCCTTCGCCCTGGTGGCCCTGGCTTCGGTGCTGGGCGGGTTCGAGGACAAGGTGCGGGCAGGCTTCAAGGGCCTGAGCTGGGACGCCACCGTGGAGTTGCGCCCCAGGGCGCCGGGCGGCGCCCAATGGGCCTTCGTCACCGGAACCGTGCCGGAGTACCACGACCTCATGAACGGCCCCGTGGTTTCCGGACGCGGGCTCACCGAGGCCGACCGGCGGCGCCGCAGCCCGGTGGCGGTGCTGGGGGCGAGCCTGGCCGCCCGCTACCTGGGTGGCGCCGACCCGGTGGGCCGGCACCTGGTGGTGCAGGGGGTCCAGTTCCAGGTGGTGGGGGTGCTGGCCCCCCGGATGATCTTCAGCGAGCAGGCCTGGCGGGACGCCAACGGCATCCTGGTGCCCCTGGAGACCTGCATGGACCGCCTGGATCCGGGACACCGCCTGGACGCGGTCACGGTCAAGCTGAAGTCGGCCCGGGACCTGCGGGATGCGGGGGCGGCGATGCTGGCCCGGGCCCGGCGGGCCCGCCACGGCATCGACGACGTGGAGCTCAAGAACCTGGATGAGGCTGCCGCCCGCTCCTACCAGAGATTCCGTTCCGACCTGCGGAACTGGAGGACCGTGTTCGGGTGCCTGGCCGGGACGGTGCTGCTGGTGGGCGGAGTGGGGGTGCTGTCGGTGATGCTCATCGCCTGCTCGGAGCGCCGTTTCGAGATCGGACTGCGCAAGGCCCTGGGCGCCTCGGACCGGCAGATCCTGGGCCAGTTCCTGCTGGAGGCCGGCCTGCTGGGGGCCCTGGGCGCCCTGGGGGGGACCGGGGCGGCGGCCGTGCTCTGCCGGCTGCTCGCCCACCACTTCCCGGCCGGTCTGGCGGTGGCCCCCGCCAGCGTGGCGCTGGCCTGGCTGGCGGCTCTGGGCATGGCCGTAGCCTTCGGGCTGTACCCGGCCCTGCGGGCCATGGGCCAGAGCCCGGCCACAGCCATGCGGTAAAAAACCGTTGAAAGCCTTTGCTGGACGCCGGGGCCTGCCGCTATAGTCGGGAGCCGTCACCCCGCCCTGGAAGTTGAACCATGGACTATCTTTACTTCAAGACCCGGATGGCCTCGCAGGCCCCCGGCCCGGACCTGGGGGACGGGGTGCGGGTGGAGATCTGGCGCCCGACCTTGGCCCGGCCGATGCGCCGGGACCTGCCCCTGGTCCCCTTCGGCATCTGGTCCCTGTTCCATTTCCTGGGCGTGTTCGCCAGCCGGGACTACTTCCTGGTGCTGGTGCTGGCGGGCCCCAGGCTGGTCCACCGCACCTGCATCTTCCCCGCCCACTTCCGGTTTCCCTTCATGGCCATCCGGGACCTCCAGGCCGGCGGCCTCTGGACCGATCCCGGCTGGCGCGGGCGCGGCCTAGGCCTGGCCGCCCTGGCGGCAGCGTTCCGGCGCCCCGAGTGCCAGGGGAGGACCCTGTGGTACATGGTCCGGGAGGACAACCGGCCTTCCATCCGCCTGGCGGAGAAGGCCGGCTTCCTCCCCTGGGGCCGGGGGGGCCGGGTGGACCCGTGGGGCATCGGCGCCCTGGGGCGCTATGAAGTGGAGGAAGTCCTCCCATCCGATCCCCCGGGACGCGGGTCGGTGTGGGAACCGGATCCCAGCTAAGAGGGTGTCTGCAAAATCAAGCTGCTTCCATCAAAATTGCAAATCTCTGAACCAGCAGGCGGACAAAGGCAATGTATGCCCACGCTAGGCTGCTCTCGGGATTGGCTTCGTAATCTTTCGAATGCCGTCTATAGCGCCCGAGCCAGGCGAAAGTGCGCTCAACAACCCAGCGCCGGGGAAGGACCTTGAAGCCAACTGCCAGGGCTGTAGGCGTCGATTCCCCGGCGCACCAACGGCGGACATCACCTTCATCGGAGCGCTTAACGATTTTCAGCGTGATCCCAGCCTTCTCCTGCACCTGGTCAACACAACGCCCTGCGAAACCGGAGTCACCCCAGATGCATGTGAGCCTTGGCGCTCGCCGCTTGGCCTCAACGATGGCGGAAGGAGCTCCGTCACGTTCCTGCACTGAGGCCGAAAGGATCTGGATGGAGATCGGTAGGCCAAGGGTATCGACCACGGCGAAACGCTTCCGACCTTTTACCTTCTTCCCCGCGTCGAAGCCGCAGAGCCCCCTTTTTCAGTCGTCTTAACCGACTGGCTGTCGACCACACCCGCGCTCGGAGATTCATTCCGTCCGCTCCGCTCGCGCCACAGGGCATGCAAGCGTTGATAGACCTGCTCCAGAAGGCCTGAGTCGCGCGCCCTGGCGAAAAACGCGAACACGGCTTTGTAGGGAGGTAGATTCGATGGGAGCATGCGCCAAGCTCCCCCCCCGCGCACAAGATAGAACACCGCGTCCCACATGGCCCGGCGGTCATGAACCCGGGGGCGTCCTCGGTCTTGTTCAGGTTCCAGGATGGCGCAAAGGGCCTGCCATTCATGGTCCGTTAGACTTGATGGGTAACGGCCTGACGCAGGTTCCCGCCGATGGATGGCTCGGTACCGAGTTGTCTTGATTTTCGGTTGTTCCTCCGATGGCGCCTTCCTGGCGGGAACTTTATGGATCCCGAGTCCCTTCAAACCACGAGACACGGTTATGGGCGCAGCGTGTTTGCCGCAACGCTCCACCAGGACTTTGACCAGTTCCCTAAGCGAAATATCTGGCCTTGCTTCGACTACTTCCTTCAACACCAACAATTCCTCGGCGGCAAGTGATTTGGGCCGGCCGGGACCTCGGTGAACCTCCTCCATGGCCACCTCCTTTGCTTGTTAAGCAAGGATGTGACTATTTTTGTGCTTTGTCAATTTATTTTGCAGACACCCTCTAAGAGGGTGTCCAGGATCTCCGGCGCACCGCGGGTGGAGGTTGCTGCGGCCGGCTAGCCAAATCTACGAGAAATCCGCCGCTTCGATCCTGGCCGCCTTCCAGGCCCAGGGGCTGACCCTGACGCGGGCGCAGCTGGACAAGACTCCCTGACGGCCTGGGTCAGTCGATGCGCCGCACCGGCAGGTCCCACCGGTCCAGCCCGGTGAGCCGCTCCAGCACCGCCGCCACCACCGCCGGCCCCGGCTCCCCCCAGGTGCGCACCCGGGCGCGGCCCGGCCCGGCCAGGTGCACCACGTGCACCGAGGCGCCGCCCGGAAAGTCCGGATGGCGCGCCAGGGGGCGGGCCAGGCTGTCCAGGTCCAGCTGCTCCAGCCAGCTTTCCGCCAGGGGGGCGGTGCGGGCCCCGGGCACCAGGGCGCCCACCTCCCGGGGCTGCACCAGCACCAGGTGGTCGCGCCCGTCCTCCCGGCCCCGCCAGGCCAGGAACGGCGGCAAGTCCCGGAAACCCACGCCGCCCTTCCGGAACTCCGGCCAGGCCCGCAGGGTGGGAATTCCGGCGGCGTCGGCGGCCGCCATGGCCAGCCGGGCCAGGTCCGGATGGTCCGGGGGCAGCCAGGGAGCGATTGCAGGTGACGCCATGGGCCTATTATAGATAGGCTTTTCCCATGGCATCTACGCCCTGTCCCCTGGTGGCGACCGGTCAGCAGATCGGGGCCGGATGGACCCCGTCCCTGTCCGTGGTGAAGGCTCTGGCGGCGGTGGTGGAAGCCCGGCGCCTGGGCGGGCGGGCCGTCTACTGGCTGGCGGACGAGGACCACGACCGCCTGGAGGTGGCCAGCACCGTGGGGCTGCAGGGCGACCGCCTGGTGCGCCACCGGTTCCGGTTCCAGGCCCCGGAGGCCACCGCCGCCGGCTGGCTGCCCTGGACCGGGCCGCAGCAGGCGGAGGCGGAAGCCCTGTGGGGGCCCCTGCCGACACCATGGGAACCCACCCTGCGCGGCCACATCCTGGCCCTGGGGGAGCCCCTCTGGCACCGGGGGCTCACGCCCTTCTCCCCCACTGAGCCCGGGCGGCGCCAAGCCATCCAGGGCGACCTGGAGCGCTGGCGCGGCCTGGGGCTGGAAAGCCTGCTCATCCGCCAGGCGGAGCGGCTGGAGCGGGAGGGGGCGCCCCTGCCCCTGGATCCCCGGGTCCAGGCCGCCTGGTTCGCCCTGGATCCGGAACGGGGGCTGCGCCGCCGCCTGGAGCCCGGCGCCCCCTGCCCCAAGGGGCACTGGCTCAGCCCCGGCGCGGCGCTGCGCCCGCTCATGCAGTCCCTGCTCCTGCCCGGCCTGGCCGCGGCGGTGCTGGGCCCGGCGGAGCAGGCCTACTGGCGCCTGGCAGAACCCCTCTGGGAGCGCCTCGGGCTGGAGCCGCCCCGGATCATTCCCCGGCCGTCGGTGTTCGTCCTGCCCAAAGGCCCGGCCCTGGCGCCGGAGCAGCTGGAACCCCTGCGCCGGGGCGCGTGGGAGGCCTTCCTGGCGGACGCCCCGCCGCTGCCCAGCGCGGCCCTGGCCGCGGCGGGCCTGCGCCCGGACCCCCGGTGGAGCCCGGGGCTGGCCCAGGCCTACCAGCGGGAGCTGGAGCGCACCGGACTGCGCCTGGGCAGGCTGGACCGGCGCCTGCGCCGGGACCTGGCGGCCCGGTCCCTGGGCCGGGACCCGGAACGTCTGCGCCAGGCCCTGTTCCCCCTGGGCCGGCCCCAGGAACGCGTCCTGCCCGGGCTGTACTGGCTCCGGGACGAACCCCTCCTGGACCGCATGGAAGCCGCCCTGATCCCCGGCGTCCGGCTGGTCCTCCTGGAGACCCCATGAACGAGAACCTGGACCTGCTGGTGGTGGGCGCCCATCCGGACGACGCCGAGGTGCACGTGGGCGGCATCCTGGCCCTGGCGGCCCGGAACGGCCTGGAGGCGGCCATCCTGGACCTCACGTCCGGGGACCTGGGCACCCGCGGCACCCCCCAGTCCCGCCAGGCCGAGGCCATGGCCGCGGCGGCCATCCTGGGGGTGCGCCGGATCATCCTGGACCTTCCGGACGCCCGCTTCGACACGGGCGAGGCCAACCGCATCAAGGTGATGGTCCAGGTCCGGGCCCTGCGGCCCCGGGTGCTGGTGCTGCCGGCGCCCGAGGATCGCCACCCGGACCACCGGCGGGCCTTCCGCCTGGTCCGGGAGGCGGCCTACTATTCGGGGCTGCGCAACTATCCGTGCCCGGGCGGGCCCTGGCGCCCCCAGGCGGTGGCCTGGACGGGCGGCGAGAACCCCGGGGCCCCGGACCTGGTGGTGGACGTGACGCCCGTCTGGGACCAGCGCATGGCCGCGTTCGACGCCTTCGGCTCCCAGTTCGCCGCCGATCCCGCCCTGCCCCCCACCCGCATCTCCGACCCGGCCTTCCGGCGCGGCGTGGAGGGCCGGGCCATGCACTGGGGCTCCCTGGTCCTGGTGCCCTGGGCCGAGGCCCTGTGGACCGAGAAGCCCGTCGCCCCGGCCCTGCTGGAGCTCCTGGGCAAGCTGCGATGAACCGGTTCGAGGCCACCTGGCTGGAGGCGGTGCGCACCGGCGGCGACGGCGTCCGGGACGCCAAGGTGGTGGTGGCCTGCTCCGGCGGCGGCGATTCGGTGGCCCTGCTGGCGTTCCTGTGGGCGGCGCGGCGCAGCCTCGGCCTGGAGCTGGTGGTGGCCCACGCCCACCACGGCCTGCGCCCGGAAGCGGACCGGGAGGCGGAACTGGTGCGCGGGCTCTGCCGGGCCGCGGACCTGGACCTGGTGGAGGCGAGCCTGGACGTGCGGGCCCGCGCCCAGGAGGCCAGCCTGGGCCTGGAGACGGCCGCCCGGGACCTGCGCTGGACCTGGCTGCGCAGCCTGGCCGCGGCGGAAGGCGCCGAGGCGGTGGCCACCGGGCACACCCTGGACGACCACACGGAGACCGTCCTGCTGCGCCTGGCCCGGGGCGGCGGCGCCGGCTGCCTCACGCCCCTGCCCCGGCGCCAGGGCCTGCGCTGGTCGCCCCTGGTCCAGGCGCGGCGGGAGGAGTTGCGGTCCTACCTGCGCATGAAACGCATCCCCTGGCTGGAGGACGCCTCCAACCAGGACCCGTTCACCCCCCGCAACCGCTGGCGCATGCTGCTGGAGCCCATGCGGACGGAAGCCCCGGCCCTGGACCAGCACCTCTGGGAGACCCACCGCCAGGTGGCGGAACTGGCCGCCTTCCGGGACCGGCAGGTGGAAGCCTGGCGAGGCGCCCGCTGGGAGCTGGCCCGGGAGCCCGGCCCGGGCCTGCTGCTGGCCGGCCCCTGGGAGGAGCCGGAACTGCGCTGGGCCCTGGAAGCGGCCTGCCGGGCCCAGGGCTGGCCCCGGGAGCCGGACCTGCTGCGGGACCTGGCCGCCTGGATGATGCCCCATTTGCATCGGGCGTCTGAAAAAACCAAGGAGTGGGGAGGCTGGGTGCTGGCTCCGGCGGCTCCGGCCCAGGGTAGACTATGGTCGTGGGTCCTGGCCCCTAAATCCGACTGTTCAGGTAAAGAATGCGCGCAAAGTTAGAAGCCCCTTGGCCCGGTCAGGTTAAACTGGTCAGGAAGGGTATATCGCCCCGGGAGGCACCTTGAATTCAATGATGAAGAGCGCCCTGGTCTGGATCGGGATCATCGTGCTGGTCCTGCTGGCGCTCAAGCAAATACCCGCCAACTCCAAAGTCAATGAAATCCCTTTTTCCACATTCTACACCGAGGGCGTCGAAGGCAAATACCGCAGCGTGACCCTTACTGGACAGGACGTGGAGGGCGTCTACAAGGCGCCGGTCAAGGGCGCCAAAGGGGAGGTTTTTGACCGCTTCAAGACCATCGCGCCCCCCATGCAGGACCTGGGCAAGTCCATCCTGAGCTGGAAGCAGGAAGGCCAGCTGGACGAGTTCCGGGCGGCCAAGCCCAGCGAGAACAACTTCATGTACATGCTGGTGTTCTGGGGCCCCCTGCTGGTGTTCGTGGTGCTCTGGTTCGTGTTCATGCGCCAGGCCCAGATGGGCGGCAACAAGGCCCTGAGCTTCGGCAAGGCCCGGGCCCGGGGCCTGAACACCTCGGCCCGGCGGATCACCTTCGCCGACGTGGCCGGCTGCGACGAGGCCAAGGAGGAACTGCAGGAGATCGTGGAGTTCCTCAAGGATCCCGCCAAGTTCGTCAAGCTGGGCGGCAAGATCCCCAAGGGCGTGCTGCTCATGGGCCCCCCGGGCACCGGCAAGACCCTGCTGGCCCGGGCCATCTCCGGCGAGGCCAAGGTGCAGTTCTTCTCCATCTCCGGCTCGGATTTCGTGGAGATGTTCGTGGGCGTGGGCGCCAGCCGGGTGCGCGACCTGTTCGAGCAGGGCAAGAAGAACGCCCCCTGCATCATCTTCATCGACGAGATCGACGCGGTGGGCCGGCACCGGGGCGCCGGGCTGGGCGGCGGCCACGACGAACGGGAGCAGACCCTCAACCAGCTGCTGGTGGAGATGGACGGCTTCGAGGGCAACGAAGGGGTGATCCTCATCGCCGCCACCAACCGTCCGGACGTGCTGGATCCCGCCCTGCTGCGCCCCGGCCGGTTCGACCGCCGGGTGGTGGTGGACCGTCCCGACCTGAAGGGCCGCTACGAGATCCTCAAGGTGCACACCGCCGACAAGATCCCCCTCTCCCCGGACGTGGACCTGGAGGTCATCGCCAGGGGCACCCCGGGCTTCGCCGGGGCCGACCTGGCCAACCTGTGCAACGAGGCCGCCCTGTACGCCGCCCGCACCAGCAAGAAGTGGGTCGAGATGATCGACTTCGAGCAGGCCAAGGACAAGGTCTACATGGGCTCCGAGCGCAAGAGCATGGTCATGACCGACGAGGACAAGCGCGACACCGCCTACCACGAGGCCGGCCACGCGGTGGTGGCCGCCACCATCCCCGGGGCCGACCCGGTGCACAAAGTCACCATCATCCCCCGGGGCCGGGCCCTGGGCGTCACCTGGCAGCTGCCCGAGCGGGACCGGTACTCCGCCACCCGCGAGCACATGGAGGGCGAGATCGCCATCCTCATGGGCGGCCGGGTGGCCGAGGAGACCTTCTTCGGCCGCCTGTCCACCGGCGCCGCCAACGATATCGAACGGGCCACCCAGATCGCCCGGCGCATGGTCTGCGACTACGGCATGAGCGAGAAGCTGGGCCCCCTGAGCTTCGGCCAGGGCGAGCACGAGATCTTCCTGGGCAAGGACTTCAGCCAGCGCCGGGACTTCTCCGAAGACACCGCCCGCACCATCGACGAGGAGGTCCACACCATCGTCATGCGCAACTTCCAGCGGGCCAAGGCCATCATCCAGGAGAAGCGGGAGATCCTCGCCGGCCTGGCGGAAGCCCTGCTGGTGCGGGAGACCCTGGAAGCGGGCGACGTGCTTCTGCTCATGAAGGGGGAGATCCTGCCGCCCAAGCCCACCACCGGAGAGCCGGCCAAGCCCCGGGACACCCCGCCGGACCCGGGGTTCAAGCCCGCCCTCAGTCCAGCCTAGGAGCCTGACCATGGGCAAGGCGTGGCTCACCGGTGTCGGACCCTTGTCCCTGGAGGAGCCTCTGTTCCTGGGAATCCTCAACATCACCCCCGACTCCTTCAGCGACGGGGGCCGCTTCCTGGAGCCCCAGGCCGCCCTGGTCCAGGCCGGGAACCTGGTGGCCAGGGGCGCCCGGGCCCTGGACCTGGGGGCGGAAAGCACCCGTCCCGGCGCCGCGGCCGTGGCTCCGGACCTGGAGTGGGCGCGCCTGAAGCCGGTCCTGGGCCTGCTGAAGGCCCACCTGCCGATGGTTCCGGTGAGCCTGGACACCCGGCACGCCCCGGTGGCGGTCCGGGGCCTCGCCCACGGTGCCACCATCCTCAACGACGTCACCGGGTTCCAGGACCCGGCCATGCTGGACGCCGCGGCGACCGGGACCTGTGGCGTCATCGCCATGCGCAGCCTCACGGCGGGCGGAGTCTATGCGATGCCGCGCTACGACCAGGCGGACCCGGGCCAGCCGGAAGCGGCCCTGGCGGAACTGCGCCGGATCCGGGACCGCCTGCTGGGGGCCGGAGTGGCCCCGGAGCGCATCCTGCTGGACCCGGGCTTCGGCTTCGGCACCACCTATGCCGGGGACCTGGCCCTGTGGCGGGCCCTGGACCGCCTGCCCGCGGCCCTGGAATGGCCGGTGGAACGCTTGTGCATCGGCGTCTCGCGCAAGCGCTTCCTGGCCTGGCGGGCCGGGCAGAAGTCCCTGCCCGCCGAACAGCGGGACGACCTCACGGCCGCTGCCCATCAGGAAGCCCTGGCCCTGGGCTACCGGGTCTTCCGGACGCACCGGATCTAGGAGCCTGTCCAGCTTGCAGGCTGACAGGAGGCCCGGGCGGCGGGATAATGGCAGGCTCTATCTAGAGAGGCCACATGGATCTACGTTATTTCGGCACGGACGGCGTTCGGGGCAGGGCCTTGGAACCTCCCCTCACCCTGGAGGAAGTTGGCCGCTGGGGCGAAGCCTGGGCCCGGGTCGCCCAGCAGCGGGGCATCCAGGAACTGGTTGTGGGCTGGGACCCGCGGCTCAGCTCGGTGCCCCTGGCGGAAGCCTTCGTGGCCGGGCTGGGCGGCCGTCTGCGCCTGTGCGTCCTGGGGCTGGTGCCGACCCCGGCGGTGGCCCACGCCACCGCCAGGCGCCCGGGCGCCTGGGGACTCATGGTCAGCGCCAGCCACAATCCGCCGGAGGACAACGGCATCAAGGGCTTCGACAGCAACGGCGAGAAGCTGGGCGAGGAGGACGAAGCGGCGGTGGAGGCGGAATTCGAGCAGGTGCCGGCCCGGCCCCGGCCCCGGCCGTCCCTCCCGGTCCAGGGGCCGGTGATGGAGGAATACATCCGGCATCTGGGCGGCCTGGACCTGCCGGACCACCTGTCCCTGGTGGTGGACTGCGCCCACGGCGCCACCGCCCCCTGGGCGCCGCGCCTGATCCGCGGCCGGCGCATCCATTGGCTGGGCGTGCCCGCCGACGGCGCCCGGATCAACGTGGGGGTCGGCTCCACCCACCTGCCGGCGCTCACGGACCAGGTCCGCCAGCTCCGGGCCGCCGCCGGCATCGCCTTCGACGGTGACGGGGACCGGTGCCTGATGGTGGATCCCGAGGGGGAGCTGGTGGACGGCGACCAGCTGCTCTGGCTGCTCGCCCAGGACCGCCGCCGGCGGGCCCAGGCCCTGCCGGGGGTGGTCGGCACGGTCATGACCAACGGAGGCCTGGAACAGGCCCTGGGGACCCTGCAGGTGCCCTTCGTGCGCACCCCGGTGGGGGACAAGTTCATGCTCCGGGAATTGGCCCGGCGCGGCTGGGACCTGGCCGCGGAAGCCTCCGGGCACCTGGTGCAGAAGGACGTGGGCCCGTCGGGGGACGGCATGGCCACGGCCCTGGCCGTCCTGGGAGCGCTGCTGCGGCGCCCGGCCGCGGACCGGTGGTCCTGGCGGTTCCAGCCCTGGCCCCTGCGCCTGGTGAACCTGCAGGCCCAGGACCGGCGCCCCCTGGAAGCCTGCCCCCGGCTCCAGGAGGCCATGAGCGGCCTGGAGGCCCGGCACGGCGCGGACCTGCGCATGGTGGTGCGCTGGTCCGGCACGGAACCCAAGCTCAGGCTCATGGTGGAAGCCCGGGAGACGGGCCTCATGGACCGGGCCCTGGAGGCCCTGGAATCAGCCGCCCGCGCCGATCTGGCCCTGGGATGAATTGGTGCTAGCCTAGTAGGGCATCTGCCCAGATCGCCCCAGGAGCCCTCCGTGCCCGTTCGCCTTGGCGTGAACATCGATCATGTGGCCACCCTCCGGCAGGCCCGGGGCGCCCACGAGCCCGAACCGGTGGCCGCGGCTCTCCTGGCCCAGGGCGCCGGGGCCCACGGCATCACCATCCACCTGCGCGCCGACCGCCGGCACATCCAGGAACGGGACGCCCGCCTGCTCAAGGAGGTCCTGACCATCCCCCTGAACGTGGAATGCGCGGCCACGGCCGATGGCCTGGAAGCGGTGGTGCCGGTGAAGCCCGCCTGGGTGACCCTGGTGCCCGAGGCCCGGGAGGAGCCCACCACCCAGGGCGGCCTGGACGCGGTCTTCCTGCACGCCCACCTGCGCCAGCTGGTCCGGGAACTGCACGCCTCCCAGATCCGGGTGAGCCTGTTCGTGGACCCCCAGCCGGACCAGCTGAAGGTGGCGGCCAAGCTGGAGGCGGACGGAGTGGAATTCAACACGGGCCCGTACGCGGACCTGGGCCCGGGGTCCGATCCCGCGCTGGAACTGGGCCGGCTGCGGGAGGCGGCGCGCCTGGGCTCCCGCCTGGGCCTCAAGGTCCTGGCCGGGCACGGACTCGACCTCCACAACGTGGGGGCCGTGGCCGCCATTCCGGAGATGGAGGAGGTGAACATCGGCCACAGCATCGTCGGCCGGGCCGTGCTGGTGGGCATGGAGAAGGCGGTGCGGGAGATGCTGGCGGCCCTCCGGGAAAGCCAGCCATGACGGAGATCCGCCGCACCCCGCCGGGAGCCGGATGATGTCGACCCTGCGCGGCAAGCTGCAGAGCATCGCCCTCGTGGACGTGCTGCAGCTGCTGCATGCCAACCGCAAGACCGGCGAGCTCCTGGTCACCAAGGGCAAGCAGAGCGGCGTGCTCTACGTGCAGAACGGCGTGGTGGTGCACGCGGAGACCGCCAAGGCCCAGGGCGAGACCGCCGCCTTCGACATCCTGGAATGGGACCAGGGCGGATTCGAGTTCGTCACCACCCCCGTCAAGGCGCCCGTGACCATCAAGCGGTCGGTGCCGGACCTGCTCATGGAGGCCGCGCGCACCACCGACTCCCGCCGGTACCTGTCGGGCATCTTCCCGGACCTCGGCGTCGTGCCCTGGCCCACCGCCAAGGAGCCCAACCTCACCAAGGGCCTGCGGCTGCACGAGGAGGACCGGGGGGTGCTGGCCTACCTGGACGGCTACCGCACCTTCCAGGAGATCATCACCGATTCGGAACTGGGGGACGTGGCGGTGCTGCAGGTGTGCGCGGCGCTCCAGGGCGCCGGGCGGCTCGCCCTCCTCCAGCCCACCATCTACGTCTCGGCCGAAGCCGCCAAGCCCGGACTGTTCCGTCCGGGCGACCAGGTGAAACTTGACAAGATCCACGAAGCCCACTGGCTGATCATGGGCCCTTACGGCCGCACGCCCATCCAGCGGGTGCGCCTGGTCTGGGGCCGGAGGTCCGTGGTGGCGCCGGTGCGCTTCGTCAAGGGCATGTCCGAACAGACGATTGGTATTTCAAGAGAACTTATGCAATCGTGGGAACTGCTCGAAGGATTAAATGTGGGCGTCCGCCCCATGCTCTGACTTTCCAATTCCTAGGGGGAAACCCATGGACATCGAGGAAACCCTTCCCGCCCCGGAACCGGCTCCCCAGGAAGACGTCCAGCCCGAAGGCCTGCTCAAGGAATTCCGGGACCGCAGCGAAACCCTGGACCACCGCCTGGACGACCTGCAGGAGCTGATCCACCAGATCCGCTCGGAACTCCAGGACAGTTCCCGGCAGAGCCTGGGCCGCCTGGCCAAGGCCGCCGAGGACATGGCCAACGGCCGGGTGTTCCAGAAGATCGACATCCAGGCCAAGGGCGAGCTGGGCGCCCTGGTGGCCAGCCTCAACACCACCATGCAGAACCTCCAGCAACTGGACACCTCGGTGAAGGACCAGACCACCCGGGTGCCGGAACTGGCGGCCCAGCTGGACGCCATCACCGCCGACACGGAGACGGCCACCCAGACCGTCATGAACCGCCTGGACACCCTCATGGCCGCAAGCGACGCCGCCAACGCGGCGGTGAAGAAGGCCGTGCGGGCGCTGGGCGATCTCCAGGCCTACCAGGCCGACTGCAACGGCCAGATGGACGTCTTCATGGAACGGGCGGGGGATGGGGCCGATCCCCAGCAGTTGGCCCAGGAGATCCTGGAGTACCTGTTCGCCCAGCAGTTGGCTCCGGCCCCCCCGCCCGCGGACCTGGACGCATGCCTCGTCCCCCTGGGCACCATTTCCGACGAAGCCTTCGAGATCCTCAACACCCTCCAGTTCCAGGACATCACCCGGCAGAAGGTGGAAAAGGTGGTGCTCCTGCTCAAGCAGTTCAAGGACGGGCTCAACCGCCTGCTGGACATCTTCCACATCGACCGGCCCGGGGCGGCCGCCCCGGCCGGGAACGAGGGCCAGGAGATCTTCGGGAAGCGCACGGCCGCCACCCAGGAGCACATCTTCGAGACCACCCTGGAAGCCGACAAGCAGAAGGAATCGGTGGATGACATCATCGCCCAGTACAAGAACGCCAACCCTTGATGCGGGATCGGTCACCCGGTTGCTGGTCTTCGGCTGCCTGGCCCTGGTGGCCGCCCCGCTGCGGGCGGATGTGCTGTTCGGCGGCCAGGTCGCCGTGGCCGAGCCCCAGGGGGACCTGAACGGCGGCAAGTGGTTCCACGGCAACACCGGCATCGGCATCGGGCTGCACGCCCTCCTGTCCCCGGACGGCACCAGCGGGTTCCGCCTGCGGGGCGACACCACCTTCTACCCGCGGGGGCCCATCGTCGTGAGGGCCAGCAACGGTTCCTACCCCCTGTTCAACGAGAGCGCCAAGGTGGCCATCCTGGACCTGGCGCTGGATTACAACTGGTTTTTCCACAACAACCTGGAGGGGCCTTACGGGATCGCCGGGCTGGGCTACTCCCGGGCCCGCTTCTACGGCGTCAGCCTGAGCCCCGAAGACGTCGGCGTCTACACCGGCCCCTTGCCCACGGCCCGCCGGTCCTCGGCGATCCTGTACGCCGTGGGCCTGGGCTGGCGGATCTCCGAGCACCTGGGCTGGGAAGCGCGCTTCTCCGAGGCCACCCTGAAAGACGTGGGCGGCTCCGGCACCTTCACCAGGATCCCCGCCTTCACCGCCGCCGTGACCTTCGAATTCTAGACGGAGGCTATCATAGGGGTGGAACACGGGAGGCGGCATGGCCAGCGATCCACCCCAGGTGGGCATTCTCATGGGCTCCAAGTCCGACTGGGACACCATGAAGGACGCGGCCCGCACCCTCGAGACCCTGGGCGTGCGGTATGAAGCCCACGTGGCCTCCGCCCACCGCACTCCCGACAAGGTGCTGTCCTACTGCCGGGCCGCTGAATCCAGGGGCCTGCGGGTGCTGATCGCCGCGGCGGGGGGCGCCGCCCACCTGGCGGGAGTCTGCGCCAGCCAGACCCTGCTCCCGGTCCTGGGGGTGCCCATGAAGGGCTGGGCCCTGGACGGCATGGACGCCCTCCTGGCCACGGTGCAGATGCCCGCCGGCATCCCGGTGGGCACCTTGGCCATCGGCAGGGCCGGGGCCGTGAACGCCGCCCTTCTGGCCGCGGCCATCCTGGCCCTGGAGGACACCGCCCTGAAGGAGCGCCTGGAAGCCTTCCGCAACGCCCAGACCGAGAAGGCCCTGGGCGACGACCAGCTGGTCTCTGTAGGCTAGGAAACATGCATCAAGTTGGCTTCTCCCTTCCTAGGCCTGCCCAGATCCGCCGCGTCGGCCACGTGCTCTACGCCGCCGGGCTGCGCATGCAGCAGGGCATGGCCGCCCACGTGGCGGCCGGCGACCAGCCCGACCAGATCCTGATCCTGGAGCACAACCCGGTATTCACCCTGGGGCGCAACGCCACCCGCCAGGACATCCATGTGGCGGACAGCTTCCTGAGGGAGCGGGGGGTGGAGGTGCACCCCACCGACCGGGGGGGGCAGGTCACCTACCATGGCCCCGGCCAGATCGTGGTCTATCCCATCTGCAACCTCAAGGGGGGCCGGGAGGACGTGGGGCGCCTGGTGCGGGGGCTGGAGGAGGCCATGATCCGCACCGCGGCGGATTTCGGCGTCGGCGCCCAGCGGCTTCAGGGCTACCCGGGCGTCTGGGTGGACACGGCCCGGGGGTGGGAGAAGCTGGGGGCCCTGGGGCTGCACCTGCACCGATGGATCACCACCCACGGCATCGCCTTCAACGTGGCCCCGGACCTGGCCCACTTCCGCTGGATCACCCCCTGCGGCATCACCGACAAAGGGGTCTGCTCCCTCCAGTCGCTCCTGGGGGACGGGGCGCCCACCTGGGACCAGGCCGCGGACCGGCTCCAGGCGCACCTGGTCCAGGCGCTGGGCCTCGCCGAAAGGCCGGTGCCGCCCGCCAGCCGCAGCGTCTCCGCCCTCACCTGGCGCCAGGGGCCCAAGGGCCCTGAACTCCTGGTGATGCTGCGCACCCCCCAGCACGGGCAGTGGTGGTCCAGCGTCACCGGCATGGTGGAGCCCGGGGAGACTCCCGAGCAGGCCGCCCACCGGGAACTGCTGGAGGAGACCGGCCTGCGGGGCACCCTCATGTCCCTGGATTTCACCCACACGTTCTGGATGGACCCCAGGATCCTGGGGTTCCCTCCGGGCGAACCGCGGTTCAACACGGAAATCTGCTTCCACGTGGAGGTGGCCGCCGGCGCTCCGGTGCGCCTGGCGCTGGATGAGCACTCGGAATTCCGCTGGTGCGGGTTCGAGGAAGCCCAGGATCTCATGATGTGGGAAGGCTCCAAATCGGCCCTGGCCCGCCTGGGCCGCCTGCTGTGCCAACCCGCGGGGTAAACCTTCGGTCCGGCCGGGCGTTCTTTTGTCATGGATGGCCGCCGGCCGTTGCCACCGTTGCTGACAAGGAGTGAAGATGGTTCGAGCTTCCATGGTCCCCATGCTTCTGGTGTGCTGTGGTCTGGCCGCCCAGACGCCGCAGCCCGGGGCCACGCCCCCGGCCGGGGAGGTCAAGCGCCTGAGCCTGCGGGAAGCCCTCCAGACCTCCCTGCAGTACAACCTCCAGGTGGACATCGCCCAGGAGGCCCGGGACGTGACCCGGGCCCAGATCCCCGTCAATGAAGGCGCGTTCGACTGGAACTTCACCGGCAATCTCCAGGTCCAGCGCCTGGACGGGGCCAGTTTCGCTCCCCCCGCCAAGGGCCAGCCGGCCGTGGGGGACATCTACACCACCTACGACCGCACCCTCACCGCCGACCTGGCCCGGGCCTTCGAGTGGGGCGGGAGCCTGGACCTGAACTACAACCCCGCCTACTACAACCAGGTGGGCACGGTCCTGGGCACGCCCCCCACGGATTTCTCCTATAACGCCCCCTACACCGGCACCTTCAACGCCACCTACTCCCAGAGCCTGCTGCAGGGCTTCGGCACCAAGGTGACCACCGCCAACCTGGTGATCGCCCGCAAGAACTCCGACGCCGCCAACTACACCTTCCAGCTGGCCATCATCAACCTGGTGGCCCAGACCGAGACGGACTACTGGGCGGTGGTGTTCGCCCAGCGGGACCTGGCCAACAAGCAGATCTCCCTGCAGCTGGCCCAGAAGCAGCTGAACGAGAACATGATCCGCCTGAAGGTGGGCACCATGGCGCCCCTGGACGTCACCTCCGCCGAAGCCCAGGTGGCCCAGGCGGAGCAGAACATCATCACCTCCGAGGCGAACCTGGCCAACGCCAAGGACACGCTGATCCGCGACCTCTATCCCAACGCCGAACGCCCCGCCGGCCTGGAGCTCACCGAGTCCCCCAACCTGAGCCACAGCCAGCTGGACGAGGACGCCGCCGTCAAGATGGCCCTGGACCGCCGGGTGGAATTGAAGTCCGACCGCATCGCCCAGGAGGTCGGCCAGCTGCAGGTGGACGTGAGCCAGGACAAGACCAGGCCCCAGCTCAACGCCATGGTGGCCTACAACGGCAGCACCAACAACTACGACAGCTTCAGCCCGGTGAACACGGACCTGGGCCGGGCCAACTATCCTGGCTACACCGTGGGGCTCAAGTTCATCGTGCCCATCCAGAACCGCATCGCCAAAGGCAACCTGTCCGCGGCCCGGGCCAACCTGCGCAGCAGCGAACTGAACCTGCGCAACGATGAGTTGAGCATCATCAACCAGGTGCGCGTGGCGGTGCGCAACATCGAAGCCACCCAGAAGGGGGTGAAGGCGGCCGAAAAGACGCGCTACCTGCAGGAGAAGACCCTGGAGGCCGAGCAGAAGAAGTTCGACAACGGCATGTCCACCAACTTCAACGTGCTCCAGGACATGACCAACCTGGACGCGGCCCGCACCGCCGAGGTCCAGGCCCAGATCAACTACGCCAACGCCGTCACCACCCTGGAGAAGAGCGTGGGCAACCTCCTGGAGGCCCGCAACTTCACCATCAAGTGAAGTCGGGCTTGAGCTGCATGCCCTCGCCGTAGTGGTCCAGGGGGTGGAACGGCAGCGGCCGCAGGCTGTCCAGGTCCTGCAGCCGCCGGCGGTAGCGGTCCAGCGTCAGCTGGCGGTCCTGGGGGCTGGACTTGGCCGGGTTCCAGGCCACGAACGGCGGCAGCACCTGGAAGCCGCAGAAATACAGGATGCCGTGGTGGATGGGATAGAGGATCCGGTCCATGGGGCCGTTGATGCCCCGTTCCAGGTAGCCCGCCTCCGGCCCGCCGGTGGTGAGGGCCAGCATGGCCCGGCGGCCCCTCAGGCAGCCCTGGTCGTACCACCTGCCGCTCCCGTAGGCGAACCCCATGGTCAGCACCCGGTCCACCCAGCCCTTGAGGATGGCCGGCATGGAGAACCACCACAGGGGAAACTGGAGGATCACCAGACGGGCGGCCATGACCTTCTGCTGCTCCGCCACGATGTCGCCCGCCAGGGTGCCCAGTTTCCCGGCGATCTGCTCTTCCAGCTGGCGCTTCAGGTAGTTCCGGTCCCGGCGCTCCAGGAAGTCGCTGCCGTCCGCCACCGCCTTGAAGCGCATGCGGTACAGGTCCGACACCTCCACCGTGTGCTCCTGGTCCTCCAGGGTTTCCACGGCCATGTTCTTCATGGCGGCGTTGAAAGAGTGGGGTTCCTCGTGGGCGTAGACGATGAGGACGTTCATGGGCCCTCCTGCCTGTACCAGCGCCGGGATGATGGGGATGCAGAAAGGATAGTGGATTCATGGAATTTGTCCATGAACCCATTGCGCCGTCAGCTTTCCTCTCCAGGCAGATCCTCGGGCCGGTCCACATCCCGCTCCCCGCCCGGGAACGGCACCACCACCACGCCTTCGTCCGCCAGCAGGCCCCGGGCGCCCTGGTCGCCCTGCAGGGCCAGCAGCCGGTGCAGCCAGCGGGCCGGGAACAGGGCCGGAATCCCCTTCCCGCCTCCATAGCCGCAGGCCACCACCGACCCGGGACTGGCCCGGTGCGCCTGCACCAGCCTGGCCACCAGGTCCTGGTCCACCTCCGGCTGGTCGCACACCAGGAAGAGGGCCGCCGGAACGTTGGCCGGCAAGGCCCGGATCCCGGCCCGGATGCTCGAGGCCATGCCCTCCTCCCACTGTGGGTTGACCACCACCGTCACCGGCAGCCCGGCCAGGTCCGCCGCCACCTCCTCGCCCCGGCAGCCCACCACCACCAGCACCGGCGAGCACCCTCCCAGGGCCGCCCGGACCGCCCGGCGCAGCAGCGTCTCTCCAGCCCACCGCACCCGCTGCTTGGGCCGGCCCAGGCGCCGGGATGCCCCTGCGGCCAGGACGATGGCCGGCACGGCAAGGGGCGGCCCCCCCGGATCAGGCTGGGACGGATGGTCGGCCATGAAGAAATCTTAGCCACTCTGGCATGCCTGTCGCACTTCCCTGCCTGCCGTGTCGGGAGTCCGTCGTGCCGCTGAAACGCCTCATCCTGCTGGGAGCCCTGGTGAGCATGAGCTTCGCCGCGCCGGCCCAGACCGCCCCGGCGGCCCAGCCCACCCCCTCCGAGCGGGAACTGCAGGCGCCCCTGGTCCTGGATGACGGTAAACCGACGCCGGGCTCCGAGCCCAGGAGCTCCGGCCCGTCCGGATGGCGCGCCCTGGGCTCCCTGGTGCTGGTGGCGGGGCTGGCGGGCACAGGCCTGTGGGCGTTCCGCAAATGGGGCGCCAGCAGGCTGCCCGGCGCCGGCGGATCCCGCCTGAAGGTGGAGGAGACCCTGGCCCTGGGCGACCGGCGCTTCGTCTCCATCCTCAAGGCTGATGACGATCGCTTCCTGATCGCCATGGCCCCCCAGGGGGTGAGCCTCCTGGCCCGCCTGGAGCCCCAGGAGCCGAGCGGCATCGGCGGGTTCCAGGAGGCCCTGGAGCGGCAGGTGCACCTCGCCACCCCCGTTCCGGTGCGGGACGTGGAAGCCATGCTCAAGCGGGACTTGTCATGACCCGCCTGGCCGCCAGGCTCCTGCGCCTGGCCCCGGCCCTGCTCCTCCTGGCCTGGGCCGCCGCCGCCCTGCACGCCCAGCAGGCTCCGGCCAGCCTGCCGACGGTGACGGTGGATTTCGGCAAGACGCCCCAGGGCCCGGCCCTCAGCTCCACCCTGCAGGCGGTGCTGCTGCTCACGGTCCTGACCATCGCCCCCACCATCCTGCTCACCACCACCTGCTTCACCCGGATCGTCATCGTCCTGGGCTTCGTGCGCCAGGGCATGGGCACCACCCAGACCCCCTCCAACCAGATCCTCATCAGCCTGGCCCTGGTTCTGACGTTCTTCGTCATGGCCCCGGTGGGGCGGGAAATCAACCAGACCGTGATCCAGCCCCTCAACCGCAACGAGCTCACGGTGGACCAGGCCCTCGCCAAGACCGCCGCGCCCCTGAAGGTGTTCATGCTCAAGCACACCCGCAAGCGCGACATCTCCCTGTTCCTTGACATCGCCAAGGCCCCCGCCCCCCAGACCAAGGCCGACCTGCCCCTGGAAGTCCTGATGCCGGCCTTCCTCATCTCCGAGCTGAAGACCGCTTTCGAGATCGGCTTCATGATCTTCCTGCCGTTCCTGATCGTGGACATGGTGGTGGCCTCCATCCTCCTGAGCATGGGCATGATGATGCTGCCGCCGGTGGTCATCTCCCTGCCCTTCAAGATCCTGCTGTTCGTGCTGGTGGACGGCTGGTATCTCATCGTCGGCTCCCTGGTGCGGGGCTACGGCGGCTGATCCGGAGGCGGAGATGAACGATGTCATCATCATCAACCTGGCCCGGGAGGCGGTGCGCACGGCCCTGTTCGTGGCGGCGCCGGCCCTGATCGTCTCCATGATCGTCGGCCTGTCCATCTCCATCTTCCAGGTGGTGACCAGCCTCCAGGACCAGACCGTGGCCTTCGTGCCCAAGGTGGTGGCGGTGATGGTGGTGGTGGTGGTCAGCTTCCCGTGGATGATGCGGGTGATGCTGGCCTTCACCACCCGCATGTTCACCGAGTTCAACCTGGTCGTCCAGCAGATCAAGTGACGGCGGCCATGGCCTCTACCGGCAACCTTTCCGGCATCCTGCTCAACCCGGCGGTCTGGGCGCTGACCCAGGCCCGGATCCTGGTGTGGATCCTGACCCTGGTGCGCATGACCGGCTTGCTGGCGACCCTGCCGGGCTTCGGCCAGACCCAGGTCCCGCTCCTGATCCGGGCCGCGCTGGCCCTGCTGCTCTCCATGGTCCTGGCCCCGCTCGTGCCCCCGCCCCCGGCCCTCCCGGACGGCATCCCGGCCCTGGCGGCGGTGATGGTGACGGAGCTGGCGGCGGGGCTGCTGATGGGCCTGTGCGTGGCCTGGATCGTCGAGACGGCGGCCTTCGCCGGCCAGCTCATGGACACCCAGATGGGCTACGCCTTCGTCCAGTTCCTGGATCCGGTGAGCGCCCACCCGGTGTCCGTCTCGGGCTCCCTGCTGATCCAGCTGACCATGGTCTTCCTGCTGGTCTCGGGCATGCACCACCAGATGATCCGGGCGCTGGTGGAGAGCTACCGGATCCTGCCCATGGGCCAGGGCCTGCCCCTGAAGCCCCTGGCCGTGGTGATGCAGATGGGGCTGATCATGGTGCGGGGGTTCCAGCTGGCCTTCCCGGTCCTGTTCACCTTGTTCCTCATCGACGTGATGGAGGGCATCGCCGGCAAGTTCATGCCCCAGCTCCAGCTCATCCAGCTGAGCTTCCCCATCAAGATCGCCGTGGGCCTCACCGTGCTGGGGGTGGTCCTGAGGGAAGTCGGGGCCTGGCTGGGCCCCCTCCTGGAGGAAGTGCCCCGCACCGCCCTCCGCCTCCTGTCGTGACCCATGGCCGATCCCTCGAGAACCGAAAAGGCCACCCCCCGGCGCCGGAAAAAAGCCCGGGACGAAGGCTCGGTCCTGAAAGTGCCGGACCTGGACGCCGCCGTCCTGCTGTGGGGCAACCTGTTCCTGTTCCTGGCCCTGGGCGCCTCGACCCTGGCCCTCATGGCCCGCTCCACCGCCTACTTCTTCCGCCGGTCCAGCGAGGTGGGCATCCTGGACCTGGCCAACCTGCATGCCCTGGGCCTGGCAGTCCTGGACATCCTGGCCCGGGTCCTGCTGCCGTTCCTGGCCGTGAACTGGCTGGTGGCCATCGCCAACCAGGTGGTCCAGCGCGGGGTCCACATCACCTTCAAGCCCATGATGCCCAGGTTCACCAAGCTCAACCCCGCCTCGGGGTTCAAGCGCCTGTTTTCGGCCAAGTCGGCGGTGGACCTGCTCAAGAGCCTGGCCAAGCTGGTGATCATCACCTGGATGGCGTACGCCGTGGTGGGCCCGCGGATGCCGGTGATCCTGTCCACCCTGCACCTGTCCATGGCCCAGGCCATGGGCTATCTGCAGGAAACACTGTTCATCCTGTACCGCAACACACTGATCTTCATGCTGGTGGTGGCCGGCGCGGACTTCCTCTGGCAGCGCCATTCCTACGAGAAAAGCCTGCGCATGACCAAGCAGGAGGTCAAGGACGAGGCCCGGGACACCGAGGGCAACCCGGACATCAAGGGCCGCCAGAAGTCCCTGCTCCTGGCCAGCGCCATCCGCCGCATCCGCACCCAGGTGCCGAAGGCTTCGGTGGTCATCACCAACCCCACCCATTTCGCCGTGGCCTTGAAGTACGACCGCCAGACCGCCGCGCCGGTGGTGGTGGCCAAGGGGGTCGACCACCTGGCCCTGAAGATCCGGGAACAGGCCCGCACGGCCGGGGTGGCGGTGGTGGAGAATCCGCCCCTGGCCAGGGCCCTTTACCATACGGTGAACCTGGACCGGCCCATTCCGCCCCAGTTGTACCAGGCTGTCGCCCAGGTGCTGGCCTACGTCCACCACCTGCGCCGGGGCGCCGCCTGACGGGACGTAAAAAACTATTGGGTAAACGGGCGAACAGGCCGAAAAATGTATTGCCTCGACTCGAGTTGCCCTTGGCGTCTCCGCTCATAGCCCCCCACTTCCCGCCCCAGCGCCTCCTGCTGGTGGACGACGATCCCATGCTCCTGGAAACCCTCCAGGGGGTGCTCTCGGTGGAGGGGTTCACCGTGACCTGCGCCGGCTCCGGGGAGGAGGCGGAAGCGATCCTGCGCAAGGCGGCGCCTCCCTACCAGCTGGTGCTCACGGACCTGGTCATGCCCGGACGGACCGGCATGCACGTCCTGCGCACGGCCCTGGACCAGAACCCCAGCTGCACGGTCCTGGTGCTCAGCGGGTACGGCACCTTGAAACAGGCCACCGAGGCCATGGACAAGGGCGCCTACGGCCTGGTGAACAAGCCCCTGCAACTGGAGGCGTTCCGCCAGACGCTGCGGCGCATCGTGGAACGCATCAACCTGATCGCCGAGCGGGATGCCCTCAAGGCCAAGGTGCGGGAACTCGCCAAGCGGGTCGGGGCCATGGAAACCCTGCAGGGGCGCATGGAGATGCTGGCCCAGGTCATCGCCCCGGGACCCGCCGGGCCGGAGCCCAGGGATTTCAGGCGACTGCAGGAGCTGGCGGACCTGCACAGCAAGGGCAAGCTTTCGGACGAAGAGTTCGAGTCGGCCAAGCAGACGTTCCTGTCCCAATGGCTATCCTGAGACCTTGGGTCATCCCCGCGCTGGTGCTGGCTTGCGGGACGGCCGGGGCGGTCCCCCAGCCGCCGGCCCCGGCCCGGGCGACGGATGCGGAGATCGAGGCCCTGGCCAAGAGCGCCATGGCCAGCCAGGACCCCAAGTGGCAGGCGCAGGTCCTGGAGCGCCTCCAGGATCATCACTTCCGGTCCAGCGTGGCCAAGGAGCGGGAACTGACCCTGTTCGTGCAGGGGATGCTGCAGGACCGGCTGGGGCGGCTGGCCCAGGCGGCAGTCACCTTCCACACCCTGGAGCGGTACTGGCCCCGGTCCGCCTACCTGGCGGAGGGCCAGGTGGTCCTGGGCCAGGCGGCCCTGGAGCACAAGCGTTACCTGGAGGCCGAATCCCGCCTGCACCGGGCCCTGGCCGCCGACATCCCGGCCGAATCCCAGCGCCGGGCCCAGGAGCTCCTGCTCTGGTGCCTGGCGGAGCAGGGGCGCGCCGCGGAAGGGGCGCCCATCCTGAAAGCCTTGAAGCCCAGCGGCGCCGCGAAGCCGACCGAGCCGGGGCTGGTGGGCATCCTGGAAGCCCAATGTGCCGCCCAGCAGAAGGACACAGCCTCTGCCACCCTCCGGGACTACCACCAGTTGTATCCGGACGGCCCCAACGCCCGCCGGGTGGACCTGGACTGGGCCAAGCTCCTGGGCAGCACCGGCGACGCCCCGCATGCCGCCCAGGAATTCCGGGACCTGATCCAGGCGGCGCCCGGGTCCAAGGAAGCGGACGAAGCCCGCCTGGCCCTGGCCACCCTGCTCACGGACGGCCGCCTCCCGGCCCAGGAGGCCAAGGGCTACCCGTCCCCCGGGAGCCTGCTGGCGGGCCTGAAGCATGCCAACCTGAAGGAGGCCCCGGCCCGCCAGGCCCTGCTGGTGAAGGGGCGGCTCGCCGTGCAGGAAGGGCACTGGCAGGAAGCCCTGGACGACGTGGCCAGGCTGCGGGCCCAGCACCCGGCCCCGTTTGAAAGCCAGGAAGCCGCCCAGCTCCGCGCCGAGGCCATGCGCAAATGGGCCCAGGAACTCCTGGAAGGGCACCAGCCCGCCCCTCTGCTGCCCTACCTGGACCGGGAGGGCGTCCAGGCCCTCACCCCCGACCAGCGCCTGGCCCTGGCGGGACGCCTGGCCAAGACCGGGCTCCCGGAAGCCGCCAAGGCCATCCTGCCCCTGGCCCCCCCGGGGGAACGGCCCGCCCTCCTGCGGCAAGCCCTGGCGGACACCGACCCGGCCGCCAACCCCGAAGGCGCCCTGGACCTGCTCCCGGACCCGGGCGGGAGCGCCCAGGACAGCCTGATGCGGGCCCAGGCGGAGCTGGCCCTGGGGCACTGGTCCAGGGCCCAGGCCGCCCTGGCCAAGGCCCGTCCCGGGCCGGAGCGGGTGCGGGCCCAGGTGGTCTTCCTGAACCGCCCGCCGGACCCCGGGGATGCGCCAGGCGCCCGGCTCAAGGAAGCGGAAGCCTGGCTGGCGCGGGCCCCGGAACAGGGCGCCGCACGGGAACCCCTGGCCATCCTCACCGCGGACCTGCGGGCCCGGGAAGGGAACTGGAAGGGCGCCCTGAGCCTTTATCCCAGCGCGCCCGCGCCCGCGGACCGGGGCTGGGTGGCCCTCATGCGCGCCACCTGCCAGGCCCGCCTGGGCCAGACCGAACCGGCCAGGGCAACCTTGAAGGAAGCCGAGAACGAGCCGTCCTTCAAATCCGAGCGCCAAGCCCTGGCGACCCGCTTGAGCCTCTGAACCTTCGTCGTCGTCCGGGTCGTTCCCGTCACCCTCTAGTCTTCCAGGTACCCCGGATCTTCGATGGCCACCAGGTCGCCGGCCTTCAGGCGCTGAAGCTGGTCGGGGCTCAGGGCAACCTCGGCCCAGCGGGGGTCGGTGCGGGGATCGAAGAAGTGCAGGGAGGCCTCGCCGTCTTCGAAGGCTTCCCGGCTGGCCCAGAGGTGGACCCAGCCGATCCGGTTGATGCGGGCGTAGACGATCATGGGCCTTCCCTCACGTCCGGTAGTATGCCTGGATCCCCTTCACCACCGCCCGGGCGAAGCGTTCCCGGAAGGCCGGGTCCCGGAGGTTGGCCGCATCGTCCGGGTTGGTGAGGTTCAGCACCTCCATCAGCACCTTGGTGGCGGCGTTGCTGTAGCGGATCACCGCCGGGATGAAGCTCTGGCCGCCCCGCAGCACGACGTTGCGGATGGGGCGGTTCTCGTGGGTGGCGATGCCTTCCGCCTGCAGGGCCTTGAGCAGTTCCTCGGCGAACAGCCGGCTGCGGGCCTCGCCCTGCAGGCGCTGCTTGGGCGAGAAGGCCACCCGGGAACCGTCGCCCAGCTCCTGGACCTGCACGGTGCGGGAGACCGGAAGGGCGAACCGCGCCGGCACCCCCACCGCCCCGGGCACGTAGATCATGGTGCCCCGGGCGGAGGGGTGCAGGCTGTCGGCGTGGAAGCTTATGAACAGGGTCTTGCGCACATCGCCGGTGTGGTCGAAGACCGCGAACAGGTGGTTGGCCAGGACCCAGCGCAGGTGCACGCTGATGGCGTTGGGATTCTCCCCGTCGTTGGAGAACGGCGGGCGGGTGAGGATCTCCGCCTGGTCCGTGGGGGCCTTGATGCGGTTGCGGGGGCTGAAGCCCACCCCCGGGTAGCGGATGGTGCAGGAGACCGCCGCTTCGGTCTCCTGCTCCAGCAGGCGCCGGACCCGCATGGTGATGTCGTAGACGTAGTCGGACTCCCACACGCCGTTGGCCATGGCGCCCTTGTCCACGCCCCCGTGGCCGGCGTCCAGGACGATGCGGGTGCCCATCAGCCGCGCTCCGGCCGCCACCCTCCGGGTGCGCCGGACCTCCGCCTGCACCTCCCGCTCCTCCTCCAGGGCCACCGTGCCCTCCGGCTGGAACGGGCTGGCCAGGTCCTCCAGGGGGATCTTCACCAGCTGGCCGGGCTGGATCCCGCGCACGTCGGGGATGCCGCTGCGCTGGGCGATTTCCAGGGCCTTCTCGTTCACTCCCTTGGGATCCACCTGGTCGGTGTAGCGCATGACCACGCTGGAATAGAGCGCTTCCCCCTTGCGCAGGTGATAGGCCGCGTAGCGGCCCTGGGCGTCCTCTTCGTAGGACAGCATGGCCCGGAACGCGGCCATGCGCGCCTCGTCGTCCAGGGCGTCCTCCGGCCGGGCCCGCGGTTCCGGCGCCGGCGGGCTGCCGCCCAGGTCTTCCGCCAGGAGCGCCCTGGGGATGATCCACACGTCTCCAACCCTGAGCTTCTCCGGATTGGCCGGATTGGCCGCCTGGAGCTGGTCCCAGCGCTGGCCGTGGCCCATGAACAGGCTGGCCATGAGCCAGACCGATTCCAGCTGCGGCCACCGCACCCGGTGCGCCACCTGGTCCTCGGTCCAGGTGTCCTGGGGGAACAGGGACTGCAGCGCCCAGCGCTGCCCTTCCGGGGTCAGGTCCCGGAACCCCGCCCAATCCGCGGCAGGCCCCGCCCGGGCCAGGAAGGCCGGAGGAAGGCCCCTGGAAGCCACCTGGAGCCCCTGGCGAAAGGCCAGCAGGATCCGGGTGGAGCCGCCCCCGGGCACGCTCGCCTGGACTTCCGCCGGAGCCGGCAGGTCCTCGGCGGGGCGCGGCGCATGGGCCTGGCCGGCGGTCATGGCCGCCGCCCCCAGGCCCAGGACCAGGACCCCCCGGGCGATCCGGATGGCCGCCCGCTGAGCGAGGTTCATTCCTGCCACGGCAGGTCGGCGGCCGTGACCTCCGCCTGCCCTTCCAGCCCCTGGCGCAGCCAGGCGCGCATGGCCTCCTGGAGTTCCTCCGGCTGCCCGGCCCGGACGGCGAGGAAAGCCTGGAACCGCTGTTCCAGATGGGTCATGCCTTCCTCCAGCAGGAACAGCCGGTCCGCCACCCGCCCCTGGGGGTCCCGGGACTGGGTGGGCGGCAGCTTGAGGGTGCTGACCTCCAGGCCCGCAGCCCCCAGGTTGAAAGTCCACTCCATGTCCCCGGACAGGAGCCGGACCTTGGCCTTGGCCGGGCGCATGCCCCGGGACAGGGCCTCGAAGGCCTCCCGGCTTTCCGCCGGGTTGCCCTTGCGCAGGCTCAGCTCCTTCACGTCCCCCCGCTCGGTGACCAGCTGCACCGCGTCATCCACGAAGCAGGCCGAGGGGTCCCCCTCCAGGCCGCTGGTGCCGCCGTCCGTGAGGCCCCGCATCCACAGCCAGAGGAGGAACTCCTCCCCGAGAAAGCGGCCCTGTTCCACCAGCTCCAGCGGCTTCATGCGTACTCCAGGTTCAGGTCGAAGGGCTCCAGGGCCAGGAGCGTCTCCACCGACAGGTGGGGCAGCAGCCGCCCGGCCAGGAGCAGGGGCGCCAGGGGCTGCAGCTCGCAGCCGAAGGACTTGATGAACAGGCCCACCAGGGCCGACTGGATCTGGTTGGAGGAGGCGGTGGTCCACAGGAGGCCGCCCTTCAGGTCCCAGGCCACTTCGGCCACCCGGGGGGTGGGCAGGACCTTGCGCAGGAGGTCCGCCTTCACCTCGTCCTGGAGGGAGATCCGGGCCTCCTTGCCGATGAAGGCCAGATCCTTCTCCTTCTGCAGGCTGTGCAGCTTCAGGTCCACCTGGGCCTTGAGCAGGGCCGCCGGCACCCGGCGGGTGTCCAGGCGCAGCCCGAAGACCGCGAACCGCTCCTGCATCACCCATTCCCCTTCGGGGGGGGTGATGAGCAGGTTGCGCCAATCGCACCAGCCCAGCCGCTCCTCCTCCAGCCCGTCCTCGAAGGGACGGAAGGTGTCCTGGCGCAGGCCTTCCAGCAGGTCCGCCGCGGTGGGGACGGGGCCCAGCACCAGGAACCGCCGCAGGGAAAGGGTGCCTTGCAGTAGACTCACGGTTTTCTCCCTAGCAGGCGCCCGAGCCGGGACAGCAGGTTGGAGGTTTCCCTCAGGGCCGCCGGCACGCTCGGTTCCACCACCCGGATGGGCTCATTGGCCACGGGCAGCGGGACAGCGGGGTCGTTCAACTCCAGGAGCAGGGCGGTGATATTGTCGTGCCCGCCCTGGGCCAGGGCCTCGTCGAGCATCCGTTCCAGGGTCTGGCGCCCCGGCAGGCCCAGGGAGAGGAGCTCCTCCATGCGGGCGTCCGGCAGGTCGCCGTACAGCCCGTCGGTGCACAGCAGCAGGCGGTCCTCCCGGCGCAGAGTGGCCTTGACCAGGGCCACCTGGATCGGCTCCGGCCCGCCCAGGGCCTGGGTGATGATGCTCCGGCGGGGGTGGTTGCGGGCCTGCTCGGGCGTCAGGCTGCCTTGGTTGACCATCTGCCGCACCAGGGTCTGGTCTTCGGTGAGCGCCACCAGCCGCCCGCCGCGGAACAGGTAGGCCCGGCTGTCCCCCACCTGGGCCAGGTAGGCGTGGCCGTTCCAGATCACCGCCGCCGTGAGGGTGGAGCCCATGCCCCGGGACGCCCGCTCCACGTCCGCGTACCGGTGCACCGCCGCCGAGGCGGCTTCCACCGCGTGCTTGAGGGCCCGCAGCAGGTCCGATTCCACCGCTTTGGCCGCCGGGAGCCGCCCCCAGTGGCCGAACAGGTTCACCGCCACCGAGGCCAGCCCTTCCCGGCTGGCGATCTCCCCGGTGGCCGCGCCGCCCATGCCGTCGGCCACCGCCGCCAGGATCCCGGACTGGCGGATGGGGGAGCTGGCATGCAACCCGTTCACCAGGGGCTCCTCCCCATCCAGGTTGCTCACCAGGTAGGCGTCCTCGTTCTGGGTCCGCACCCGGCCTGGGTGGGTGATGGCGTGATAATCGATGATCATGAAGTGTGAATTCCAGCGTGCGCGGTCCGCATGGCTCCAGGGGAAAAACCATGGTACCAGCATCCAGGGCAGCGCGCGGGCACCGGATACACTGAGGCATGTTCCCCGCCACTGCCCTGCCCCAAGGTGTCCAAGTCCTGGAAAGCACCCGCATCCGCCTGGGCCCCCTGACCCGGCTGCAGACCGTCCTCATGGCCGTCGGGCTGCTGCTGTTGCTGTGGGTTGCCTATAGAATCGGCAAAGTGATCCTGCGCCTGGTGGCGGGACTGCTTTTTTTGGGCCTCCTGGTTTTCGGCATCTGGTACCTTTTCTTCAAGTAGCATTCATCTTTCCGAGGAGCAAGCATGGCAGCCATTTCGTGTCCCAACTGCGGCGCGGATCTCACCGCCCCCCAAAGTGTGCGCATCGCCGAGTACCACTTCGGCCGGCTGGAAAAAGCCGACCAGTCGCCCATGGAAGGCCCTGGTTTCATCTACCACCCGGAGCAGCCGGACACCTATACCATCCTCTGCAACACCTGCAAGCGCCTGGTGCGCACCCTGCCCCTCGCCCCCAAGTAGCCTCCCATGACCTGCGCCCCGACGGCCACCTGGGCGGCCGGCGGGGCGCAGGGATGCAAGGTCCGCTAGTTCTTGACGATGCGCGGGGTGATGAAGACCAGGAGCTCGTCGTTCTGGTCCTGGTTGTTCTTGGTGCGGAACAGGAAGCCGATGAGCGGGAGCTTGGACAGCCAGGGAACCCCGGTGGTGGTCTGCTGGTTGGTGTTCTTGTAGACGCCGCCCATGATGGCGGTGCCGCCGTCCTTGACCAGCACCTGGGTCTCCACCAGCTTGGTGGTGATGGTGGGGGTGCCCTGGACCTCCTGGGTGAAGTCGGCGTCGTCCTTCTGCACGTGGATGTCCATGAGGATGGTGCCGTCATTGGTGATCTGGGGGGTCACTTCCAGGGACAGGTCGGCGTCGGCGAAGGCCACCGTGATGGCCCCGGAGACGTTGCCGGACTGGATGGTCGGATAGGGGATCTTCTGGCCTGAAAGCACCTTGGCCTTCTTGTTGTTCTGGGTGACCACCTTCGGGGAGGAGATCACCTTGATCACCCCTTCGGTCTCCAGGGCCTGCAGGATCACGTTGATGCTCATGCGGTTGCTGAGGAAGGACAGCCAGAACTGCCCGGCCGGGGCCGAGAGGTCCGTGACCCCAGGCTGGCCCGGGGAGAAGCCGACCATGGTGCTGGGGCTGCTGCCGTTGGAGCGGTTGTTGATGCTGTTCCAGGAGGGGGCGTTCACGGCGCCCCAGGGAGCGGCCGCGCCATTGACGGTGAGCTGGGCGGAGCCCTGGTTGGAGGTGGGCCACTGCACGCCGAACGCCTGCTGCCAGTTCTTGGTGGCTTCCACCACCCGGGCCTCGATCTGCACCTGCTGGATCTGCACGTCCAGCTGGGCGATGAGGTCGTCGATCAAGGGCAGGTTGCGGGGCAGGTCGGTGATGATGAGGGTGTTGGTGCGCTCGTCGGTGATGATGCTGCCGCGCTTGGTGAGCATCTTTTCGAGGATGGCCTTGGCATCGGCGGCCTTGGCGAAGGACAGGGGGCGGGTGATGCTGGTGGTCTCGCCGGCCAGGGCCTTGGCGTCGTCCAGGCGCTTGCGGTCCTCCTCCTCCTTCTGCAGCTTCTCGACCTTGGCCACCCGGATGATGCCGTTGCTGATCTCCTTGCCCAGCCCGGCGTGCTTCAGGACCACGTCCAGCACCTGGTCCCAGGGCGTGTCGGTGAACTTGAAGGAGTAGATGCCCTGCACGTCCTGGTCGACGATCAGGTTCAGGTGCGCCGTGTCGGCGATGATGCGCAGGAAGCTGACGATGTCGGTGCCCACCACGTCGATGGTCATGCGGGCGCCGGTGTACTGGCCGCCGGTGTCGCCGAGGGTCCGGCCCTGGCGCAGGTTCCGGGTCCGGGGCGCCTGGACGCCCTGGGCCTGGTCCTGGGCCACCGCGCCGGGCGTGGCCGGCAGGAGGGCGTTGACCGCCAGGGTGGGCAGGGTCTGGAAGGAGGCGTTGAGGGCCGGCAGGGGCGCCAGGGACGCCGCCGGCGAGGCCACGGGCTGGGCCGCCATGGGAGCGGGCGCCAGCGCGGCGGGAGCCGGGGCCGCCAAGGGAGCGGGAGCCGTGGCCTGGACGGCGGGCAGGGCCGCCACGGGGGCGGGAGCCGCGACCTGGACGGCGGGCAGGGCCGCCACGGGGGCGGGAGCCGGCGCGGCCGCCACGTCCGGCTCAGCCGGGACCAGGATGGGCGCCGCGGCAGCAGGCTGGGCTGGCTCCGGCAGGGTCACCGGAACCGTGGGCGGCAGGGACGCCAGGGGCGGCAGAGCGGCCGGGACCGGTGCGGCGGACGCCGGGACCGCCTCCGTGGCGGTCGGGGCGGCCGCGGGAGCTTCCGGAACCGGGCGCAGGCTGGCCTGGACATTGCCCCGCCCCGGATGCAGGAGGATCGTCACCCCCTCGGCGTCCCGGTCCACCTCGGCTTTGGTCCCCGGCACCACTTCCAGGACCACCCGGGTCACGTCCGGATGGGAGGAGAACTGGGCCGCCCGCCACCGGATGATCAGGGGGCTGGTGAGGCGGCCGATCTCCTTCCGGGTGAGCGCCGGGCCCCGGTCCACCCCGGGCAGGTCCAGCACGATCCGGTCCGGAGCGGACAGCACCTGCAGCCTGGGCGCACCCTGGTAGCCAGGGATGGCGAACTGCATCAGGGTGCCGTTGTCTGGCGCCGGAAGGATGGCCGCGCACTTCAGAGTGGAGGCCGGGCTGCCGAAGGCCACCTCAGGGACGGCCCCATGGAGGGATCCGGACTGGATCCCCGCCAGAACGACGCTCCCCGCCACCAGCAAGGAACACAGGCGAGCATTCATCGTTTAGCCTCCTCACGCTTGTAGATTTTGACGATGGTGCGGTAGATCTTGCTGTTGGTGCTGCTGGGGTCCCACTGATGGAAGGTCACGGACTTGTCGTCGATGGCGACCAGGACGCCGTCCCGGAACCGGTAGCCGATGGGGAGCATGCGGATATTGCCCCGGGCATCGGACACTACCGCCCTGACGGTGCCGCCCGAGGCCACCCTGCCCTTGACGGCGATGTCGTCCACCATGTCGCCCTTGTTGCTCTGCTCGGCGTCGGTGGGGGCCGCGAAGGGATCCCGCACCAGCTTCGGGCGGTACGGGGTCGGGCTGAACACCATCAGGTCCTCGGTGTTCAATCCGTTGTTGGGCGCCGGCGCGGCGATGGATGGGACGGGCGCCTTGGCGGCGGGGTTCCCCGTCGGGGGCTGGGCGCCGGCGGCTCCTAGCTGCAGACCGAGAACCATGGCTGCGAGCGCCGGCAGGGCTTGAAGCCTGGGAAGGGTGGCGAGCATGGGAACTCAGTCTCCTTGGGTGTTTGTGCCGGTGGCCCCTGGGGCCTTGGGGGCGGCGTGGGTTCCGGGCGCCGGGGCTGCCGGCTTGGCCGGGTTGTAGACGAACGCGCTGACTTTGCAGGTCACCGATACGGGGTAGAGCTGGTTGCCCAACTCCCGTTTCATCTGCATGTCCGTGAGATTGATGATCTTGCCGAAACCGGAAACGAGGGAGGTGAACTGGCCCATGGTGTGGTAGCCGGCCCGGAAGGCGAACTGCACGGGGTACTCCGTGTAGTACTCCTTGGTCAGGGGGGGCAGGAGGGAGAACGACATCTGCTCGATGCCCGCGGCGTCCGCCAGCTTCTTGATGCGGTAGGGGAGTTCGCCCCGGTCCGCCTCGGTGGGCATGATCTTGACCAGTTCTTCGATCTCCTTTTCCTCCTGGGCCACCTCGACCTTGAGCTTGTCGTAGATGTCCTTGAGGGCATAGCCCCGGTTCACTTCCTGCTGGAGAGTCGCGTTGGTGGCTTGCAGGGCTTTCAGCTCATCCCGCTTCCCCCCGAGGAGGAAGAAGATCAGCACGAAGACCAGCAGGCCGGCCAAACCGCCGATGAGGATCTGTTTCTGGAGGTTCGAGCTCATGGCTGCCTCAGGCTGAATTCTTCAGGTCGCATGAGATGGTGAATTCAACCGTGCGCCCCGTCTTGTTCGCCGCGGGATACTGCACGTTCTGGAACCACTTGTTCTGCTCAATCAGCCGGTTCCGGAACTGGTTGATGGCTTCGAAGCTGGCACTCTCACCCCGGATGCTGATGTTCATGCCTTTCTGGTTGATCTCCCGGAACCACACGTCATCGGGCAGGCAGTTGGCCAGTTCCTCCAGGATGTGCACCGGGAGCGCCTGGTTGTCCTTGAGGGCCTTGATGACCTCTTTCTTCTTGGCCAGGGCTTCCTTCTTCTCGCGGAACGTCTTTTCCAGCTGGATGTACTTTTCCAGTTCCTGTTTCTTGGCCTGGAGTTCGACCTTGCGCTGGGTTTCCGTCTCCACCTTGCCGTTGAGGTACACGTAGTAGACCCCGCCCATGGAGGCGAGCACCACGCCCAGCAGGACCCCGGCGATGGGGAAGCTGGCCCGGGTGGTGGCCTCCCCCTCGGTGTAGACCTGCTGCACCGCGTCCTGCTTGTCCGATTTCCTGGCGCTGGCCTGGGCGAGGGAATCGCCCAGAAGGTTGATCTTGATCATCGGTCCCCCACTTGGCGCAAGGCCAATCCAACCGCCACCGCGGCGGTGCAGCCGATGTCGCGTACCACGGCGGGATCCACGCTCCGCTCATCCATCTCGACGGATCGGAACGGATCCAGCCGTTCCACGGGAACCCGCAGCCTCTCGCTGAGGATATCGGGCAGGTGGACCACCTTGGCGCTGCCGCCCGAGAGCAGGACCCGGTCCAGGCGGTCCACCTTGAAGCTGGACCGGAAGAAGTCGATGGTCCGGCTCAGCTCGTCGGCGAAACTGTCCGAGATGGCCGAAAGGGAGGGCTCCACCTCCTCGGGGGTGCGGCCTTCGGCGCCGATGCCTTCCTTGAGCTGTTCGGCCGCCTCCCGGGAAACCCCCCAGTCCTCCATGAGCTTGTCGGTGAAGCGGTGGCCGCCCCAGGCGATGTCCCGCCAGAACAGGGACTTCTTGCTCACCAGCATGGTGAGGTTGGTGAACTGGGCACCCATGTTCACCAGCGCCACCACCTCGTCCCGGGCGCCGTCGTCGGCGGTGATCTCGTAGAGGTTCTGGATGGCGAACACGTCCACGTCCACCAGCACCGGCTTGGCGCCGGCCATGGATACGCAGCTCAGGTAGGCCTCGATCTTGTCCTTGCGGCAGGCCACCAGCACCACGTCCATGTTGCCGTCGGCGGGCCGCTCCTCCAGCACCGCGAAGTCCAGGGCGTAGGCATCCAGCCCCTGGCCGGCGGGGAAGAAGCTCTCGGCCTCCCAGCGCACCGATTCCGCCAGTTCGGCCGGACTCATCAGGGGGAAGGTCACTTTTTTGACCATCACCTGCTGGCCCGAGACCGAGATGGCCACCTCCCTGGCCTTGATCTTCTGCTCGGCCAGCACCTGGCGGATGGCCGTGGCCACCGCGTTGCTGTCCATGATGTCGCCCTCGACGATGGCGTCGAAAGGCAGGATGGCCATGCCGAGCTTCTGGAGGCGTTGCCGCTGGTTGCTGCCCTTCCCGGTCACCTGCAGTTCGCAGATTTTTACGGAGCTGGAACCGATATCCAACCCAATAAGTTGCTTCTTCTTATTGCCGAAAAGACCCACAGGGAGCCTCGCTGTATGAAGATGAAGATTGGGCGATTCAGTCTAACCTGTTGTTTACCAGCGTCAACTTGAAGTTCAGGGAATTATTCTTTTTTCGGGTCGAAGGCGACGATTACGACGGTAATGTTGTCCTCCCCCCCGTTGTCCATGGCCTGGCGAACCAGGGTTTCGGCCGCCGTGTCGGCGTCGGGGGCGTTCTGCACGGTTTCCCAGATTTCTTGATCCTGAATCATTCCTGACAGACCATCGGTGCATAGCAAAATACGATCCAATTCCCGGACCTGGACCTCCTGTATTGCGATGTCCAGGTCGCCCCCGTTGCCCAGGGCCTGGGTGATGACGTTCCGGAAGGGGTGCCGGCGGGCTTCGTCCGGGGTCAGGACCCCGTTGGCCACCTGCTCCGCCACCCAGGAATGGTCTTGGGTGATCTGCCGGATCCCCTCCGGATCCAATAGATAAGCCCGGCTGTCGCCCACGTGCACCAGGGTGACCCGGTCCTCGTGGACCAGGCAGGCCACCACCGTGGAGCCCATGGATTCCCGCTCCGGGTTGGTCCGGATGTCGTCCAGGATCCCCTGGTCGGCCAGGAGCAGGGCCGCCTTGAGGCGGTTGCCGTCATAGCTGAGCCCTTCCTCGGTACTCCACCGGCCAGGTGCGGTCCCGCTCGGCGGTGTGGGTGATGAAGTCGCTGATCTTGTCCACCACGATCCGGCTCGCCACCTCGCCGGCGGCGTGGCCGCCCAGCCCGTCGGCCACCACGAACAGGCCCAGGTCCGGTTGGAGCAGAAAATTGTCTTCGTTGTGCTTGCGCACACATCCGACTTCCGTCCGGCCGGCCGTGGAGATCCGCATGGTCATCTTCTCCTGAGAATCCGGTCCAGCGTCTCCCGGGCCTTGGCCACCAGGGCAGTCCACTGCTCACCCAGTCCAGGAGCCGTTCCGGATTTCGGTTCCGGGGCCCTGGCCCTCCCGCCCTTCGCTGGAGCGCCGGCCGCGGGCTTGGGGCCCATGGCCTGGGCCACCTTCCACAGCCGGCCCGCCCGGGCGTGCATGCCCAGGGACTCGAACGTCTGGGCCAGGAGGATGGTGGAACCCAGGTCCTTGGGGTTCATCTGCAGAGCGGTCTCCAGGGCCCGCACCTGGAGGCGCTTGTCGCCGCCGACGGCCTCCAGCATCCGGCCGTGGAGGGCGTGGTACTCCGCCCGGGTGCCGTCCAGGCGGATGGCGTACTGGACCAGGCTCAGGGCCTTTTCGAAGTCCTTGGCTTCCGCCGAGGCCCTGGCCTCCTGGTACCATTCCCCGGCGGTCTTGAGGGCCGCGGGCCGGGGCTCGGGGATGACCTCCGGAGGCGCCTGGAAGGCCGGCTCGGGCGGCGGGGGAGGCGGCGCCTCCGCAGGCCGCTCCGGCGCAGGCAGGTCCTTCAGCATGTTGTAGGCTTCCGCCAGCAGCCGGAACCGGAGCTCCGCCTCCGCCTTGGCTACCCCGGAGAACCGGTCGGGGTGCCATTTTTTCGCCATGCCATGGTAAGCCGCTTTGATTTCCTCGGGCGTGGCGCCCGGTGAAATGTCCAGGACTTCGAATGGGTTCATGGTTGATCCATGGAGGAATATAATTAAATTATAATGATTTTCCTTCTAAGGTGATATTACCCTAGTTCACCTTGGGTAGGAAAGATACGACTCATTGTCTCTTGAGCAGGAATCACTTACCATCGGGCAATTGCCTATATTCCAAGCACCTGCCCTGGGAGAAATAATTTTTCCGGCGGATTTGCTGGCACACTTCTAGGCCTCGGATGGAGCGGTGGATGGGCTCGGGTCCTTTGACGGCATGGCGGGAAGGTCTGGCGGCGGGGGATCTCTCCGCCGAATTCCTGGCCATGGCCGCCCTGGAGCGCATGGAGCGCCTGGAGGGCACCCTCAACGCCATGGTCCACCGGGATCCCCGCCGGACCCTCCAGGCGGCGCGCGCGGCGGATGCGCGCCTGGCCCGGGGCGAGCGCGGCCCCATGCTGGGCATCCCGGTGGCGTTCAAGGACAACCTGCACCTGCAGGGCGCGCCGGTGGGCAACGGTTCGCGCATCATGGGGGACTACCGGGCGCCCTACAACGCCACCGTGGTGGAGCGGCTCCTGGCGGCCGGCGCGGTGCCGGTGGGCAAGGCCAACATGGATGAGTTCGCCATGGGCTCCAGTGGGGAGTTCAGCGCCTTCGGGCCCACCCGCAACCCCTGGGATCTGGGCCGGGTGCCCGGAGGCAGTTCCTCGGGCGCCGTGGTGGCGGTGGCCGCCGGCTACGTCCCCTTCGCCCTGGGCTCGGACACCGGCGGGTCCGTGCGCCTGCCGGGGAGCTTCTGCAACGTCACGGCCTTGCGCCCCACCTATGGGGCCCTCAGCCGGTACGGCCTGACCGCCATGGCCTCGTCCCTGGACCAGGTGGGCCCGGTGGCGGGAAGCGCCCAGGACCTGGCCGCGGGCTTGGCGGTCATGGCCGGCGCGGATCCGCTGGATGCCAACTCCATCGACCTGCCGGGCTCCGAGCGCCTGGCCGACCTCCGCCCGGCGAAGCTGGAGGGCCTGCGCCTGGGCTTGCCGCGGGAGTACTTCGCCGAAGGCATCGATCCGGAGGTGCGGCGTGCGGTGGAGACGGCCCTGGCGGTCCTGGAAGCCCACGGGGCCGAACGGGTCGAGGTGAGCCTGCCCCACACGCCGTACGCCATCGACACCTACTACCTCATCAACACGTCCGAGGTTTCCAGCAACCTGGCCCGGTTCGACGGCCTGCGCTTCGGCGCCCGCAAGCCGGCGCCAGCCCTGCGGGACATGATCGCCGAGACCCGGGACCAGGGCTTCGGGCCGGAGGCCAAGCGGCGCATCCTGCTGGGCGCCTTCTGCCTGAGCAAGGGCTACTACGACGCCTTCTATCTCAAGGCCCAGAAGGCCCGCACCCTCATCGCCCGGGATTTCCGCGCGGCCTTCGGGCGGGTGGACCTGCTGGCCGTCCCGGTGTGCCCCGGCACCGCCTTTCCCTTCGGGGAACGCACCGGGTCGCCCCTGGCCATGTACCTTTCGGACGTGTTCACGGTCACCCCGGCCCTGGCCGCGCTGCCGGCCCTGGCCCTGCCCTGCGGGTTCGCCGGCCACCTGCCGGTGGGCCTGCAGCTCATCGGGCCGGCCCTGGGCGACGTCCGGCTCCTGGAAGTGGCCCACGCCTTCCAGGAGATCACCTGCCACCACCTCAAGCACCCGACAATCTAGGAGTCTGGCCATGGCCCTCGACATCGTCATGCCGCAGATGGGCGAATCCATCACCGAAGCCACCATCCTCAAATGGCACCGCAAGGTGGGCGAGACCATAGGCAAGGATGAGACCCTCTACGAGATCTCCACCGACAAGGTGGATGCGGAGATCCCCGCCCCCGTGGGCGGCACGCTCCTGGAGATCCTGGTGCAGGAGAACGCCACCGTCCCGGTGGGCACGGTGGTGGGGCGCATCGGGGGCGCAGATGAGAAACCCGCGGTTGCATCTTCCGGAAAACCGGCCGGGCCTCCGGCGCCCCCGGAGCCGGAGCCGGCGCCCGCTCCCGCGGCCCAGGCGGTGCCGGACCAGGAGCCGCCCGCGCCCGGGACCCTTCCCGACGACGAATCCCTGGAGGGCCGCCTGCGCACCAAGTCCAGCCCCCTGGTGCGGCGCATGGCCCAGGACCAGGGCGTCGACCTCACCGCGGTCAAGGGCACCGGGCTGATGGGCCGGGTCACCAAGGAGGACATGGAGGCCTACCTGGCCAGCCGGGCCCCCGCCTCCCCCCAGGCCCCGGCCCCCGCCCAGGTCGCCGCCCCCGCCCAGGTCGCCGCCCCCGCCCAGGTCGTCGCCCCCGCGGCCCCGCCCCGCCCGGCGGTTCCCGCCGCCCCGGCCGGGCAGGTGCGGGTGGAGCCCATGAGCCGGATGCGCAAGATCATCAGCGACAACATGATCACCTCCAAGCACACCAGCGCCCACGTCTACACCGTGTTCGAGATGGACATGAGCAACGTCTCCCGGCTGCGGGCACGGCATCGCCAGGCGTTCGAGCAAACCTACGGCACCAAGCTCAGCTTCCTGCCCTTCACCCTGATGGCGGTCGCCAGGGCCCTGCGCGCGTTCCCGGTGGTCAACGCGTCCGTGTCCGGGGACACCATCATCTACAAGCTGGACATCAACATCGGCGTCGCCGTGGCCCTGGACTGGGGCCTGATCGTGCCGGTGGTCAAGCACGCCGACCAGCTGAACCTGGCCGGCCTGGCCCGCGCGGTCAACGACCTGGCCGCCCGGGCCCGTTCCAAGCAGCTGAAGCCCGAAGAGATCCAGGATGGCACCTTCACCATCACCAACCCCGGGTCCTTCGGCGAGACCTTCGGGCTCCCAGTGATCAACCAGCCCCAGGTGGCCATCATGGGCATGGGCGCGGTGAAGAAGCGCCCGGTGGTCATCACCGACGCCGCCGGCCAGGATGCCCTGGCCATCCGGGAGACCATGTTCAGCGGCCTGAGCTTCGACCACCGCATCATCGACGGCGCCGTGGCGGACCAGTTCATGGCCCTGATCCAGAAAGACCTCGAATCCTCCACGTTCGGCCTGGAGTAGGTCCAGGGTCTACGATCGGCCATGTCCCGGTTGGGCGTACGCCGGTTCGTTGCGTCGGGTGGGGAGCGCGGGTCGGCCAGATGTCTTGGGGGCGCGACCCGCGCTCCCCGCCCGACGCGACGGAATGACCGGACCCCCTGCCCGGGCCAGGTTGCTTGAGGCCGGATCGGGAGGGCTGTGGAACCGGCAGGGCTTTCTCGTCCCACATTCCCCCCACACCACTGGGTACGGGTTGGCACCACCCCCGTTGTCTTTGCCAAGGGCCTCTGGGCCCCCACATACAGAGCAGACGTCGGGCCAGAGGCCCTTGGCAAAGACAACGGAACGGACGGACGAACAGAGGGACCCGGCTCAACAAAAAAGACGCCCGCATGATAGCGGGCGCTCCACAAGCGGGTGGCCGTTCAGATCGCTACTTGACCCACTTTTTGCCTTCATCGGTGAGGTTGGCTTTGGTGCCGGGCAGGGCCGAGTGGCAGGTCTTGCAGCTGACTTTGGGGTCCTTCTTCTGGGCTTCCTTCTGGATGGCGGGATTCGCCATGGCCAAGGGGGCCAAGGAAGCCAGGAGGGCGGCGACGAGGATGGTGGAACGCTTCATGTGATGCCTCCATAGATTCAAGGTGCGTCCAGTCTATCGAAAAAAGACCTGCGTGTCATAAATATTATTCGAATGTTCAATCGATCGCTTCCCCGGGATCCCGCCGAACGGGCAACGTCAGGATTCCGGCAGGGCCCGGAACAGGGCGAGCACCGCCACGTCCCCGGCGCCGGCCCGGCGCAGGGCCTGGGCACAACGGGCGAGGGTGGTGCCGGTGGTCCAGACGTCGTCCACCAGCAGGATGGACGCCCCGCCCAGGGAACGCCCGCCCCGCACGGTCACCGCCCGGCTGGGCATCTGCCGCCGGCGGCCGGCGGGAAGGCCGGCCTGGGTCTGGGCCAGCCAGGCTTTGCGCAGCAACCCGCGGAACGGCCGCCGGATCCTCCCGGCGATCATGGCCGCCGCCTCTTCGGCCAGATCGAACCCCCGCAGCCAGCACCGCCACAGGCCGGAGGGAGCGCTGCACACCAGGTCGGCGGCGTCCACGAAATCCGGCAAGGGCGCCCGCCGGGCCCGTTCCAGGAGCGCCCCCTTCCACCCCCACTCTCCGCCTTTGATCCCCGGCACCAGGAGCGCACCCAGGGCCGGGCGGCCCGCCCGGTAGATCCAGAGGGCGTCCCCACGCCGCCAAGCCCCTCCTGCCCCGCAGGTTCCGTGCACCAGGGCGCATCGGGGGCAGCGTTCCTCCGGAAGGGGCACCAGGCCGGACCAGCACCGTCCGCACAAGCCCGCCTGGGCTCCGGCCCCCAGGGGCCCCAGGCAGCCGCGGCAGGGAAGATCCAACCTGGAGCCTGTCTATGTATTATTCGGCCCCGCGCTGGTGGCACCGGGCCTAGCCAAACAAGGAAGGCGACGAAGGGGGTATAGGTTATACCTCCGAGGAGCGTGACGCAGCATGGCTGGGCCCGCTGCCACCAGCCCGGAGGGACGTCGCCCAGACCCGCGCCTCTCGTGTGCAAGGCCCTTGAAGGTAGACCCACTACCTCCTGCGGGCCTTGCGCACGATATGCACGGGTCTGGACGGCGTCGCGGGGCCGAATAATACATAGACAGGCTCCTAGGCCACCCCCTCCTGGGCCATCGGCCCGGCGTTCTCCTGTTGCAGGCGGCTGTGCCGCCGGCCGTAGGTGAAATAGATCACCAGCCCGACCGCAAACCACAGCCCCAGGCGGATCCAGGTGTCCAAGTCCAGTCCGGACATGACCCAGACGCAGGCGGCGGCACCGGCCAGGCCCACCACCCACGGCAGGGGCACGCGGAACGGCCGGTCCGCCCCGGGGCTGATCCGGCGCAGGATCGGGACCCCGAGGCATACCAGCAGGAAGGCCAGGAGGGTACCGATGGACACCAGCTTGCCCACCAGGCTGATGGGCATGAGCCCGGCGCACACGGCCACGAACGCCCCGGTGAGCAAGGTGGCGCAGTGGGGGGTGCGGTGCCGCGGGTGCAGTTTGCCGAACCACGGCAGCAGCCCGTCCCGGGCCATGGAGAAGAAGATCCGCGTCTGCCCCAGCATGAGCACCAGGATCACGGAGGTGAGCCCCGCCAGGGCCCCGAGCTTGACCAGGAAGGTGAAGGCCCGCTGGGCCAGGGGCGACCAGTGGCGCAGCTGGACGATCCGGTCGATGCCCACCGCGATGGGGTCCGATACCCCCAGGAGCTTGTAAGAGACCACTCCGGTGAGGACGAGGGCCACCAGGACGTAAAGCACGGTGCACACCAGCAGCGACGCGAGAATGCTGATGGGCATGTCCCGCCTGGGGTTCCGGGCCTCCTGGGCGGTGGTGCTCACGGCGTCGAAGCCGATGAAGGCGAAGAACACCACCCCCGCTCCGGTGAGCACCCCTCCCCGCATCCAGCCGTAACGCTCCACCTCCTGCCCGGCGTCCATCAGCAGCCTCCGGGCCGGGACCAGGCTGCCCAGGCCGGTGGCGGCCGGGTTCGCGTGCAGGTTGGCTCCGGAGATGACGCCGATGCCCAGCAGGATGAACACCGCCACGATGGCCACCTTGATCACCACGATGACGGCGTTGACCCAGGCGCTCTGGGTGATGCCCCGGTACAGCACGGCGCACACCGCGAGCACCACCAGGGAGGCCGGCAGGTTCCAGAGCCCCGGCACCTGCTGCCCGGAACCCAGGACGACCGTCTCCCACGGCCCCTTGGTGCAGCGCAGGGCCAGGTCCGGCAGCCCCACGCCGAGGGTCCGGTGCACCAGGGAGAACAGGTAGCCGGACCAGCCGTTGGCCACGGTCACGGCGCCGAAGGCGTACTCCAGCACCAGGTCCCAGCCGATGACCCAGGCGATGATTTCCCCCATGGTGGCGTAGGAATAGGCGTAGGCCGAGCCGGCCACGGGGATCATGGCGGCCATCTCGGCGTAGCACAGGCCGGCCAGGGCGCACAGGATCCCGCCCAGGACGAAGCTGTAGATGATGGCCGGGCCGGCGTAGTTGGCGGCCGCTTCGCCGGTGAGGGTGAAGATCCCCGCCCCGATGATCGCGCCGATGCCCAGCATGGTGAGGCTGAACGCCCCCAGGGAGCGCTTCAGGCCGGTCCCGGACGCTCCCCCTTCTCCGCCCGGGCCGTCGGCGTCGGCCACCAGGTCGGGAAGACCCTTCTTCAAAAAGAGATTGGACATGCCTGCTCCAGCAATGGCGTTGGCAAGGACTGAACCCCAGCCCCAGGGAATGGAGGTCCAGGGGCCGTCGCCGGCTCCGTTGTTCTGACGCCTTCGATGCCATGGGGTTGGCGCCAATGACAGCGACCTGGAAAAAAGGCGGCAGGTCCCGGCCGGGCAGCCGTCCGCCCGTACCCGCGCCTGGACCCAGGCTCGCCCCCACCGTACAAACCAAGGGCCGGGCTTGCCACGGCACTAGGGGTAACGACTTAGGGCTGCTTCTTCCGACCTGACCCGGTTCATCGCACCCCAATGCATGGGGCCCGGCTTGACCCATCCTAGCGTGAATCGCAGGCCCCGGCGACGGCGCGCGGGAGCGGCGCGCGACCATTCCAACCTGCGTCACACTTTCCCGGATCCGGCCGCGGCCTTAAATTTCAAGGCAACCGGACGAGCCCGAAAAAAGACCCCGGGTTCCCCTTGACGCCCCAAGATCTTGGGGTGATCCTTTCCATCCAGCACAACCCGTAGATGTCTTGGGGGCTCCTTTCCGGGACGGAAGGGTGCCTGGAGGTTTGGCCCAAGTCCACGTCATATTGAGGAACCCATGAAGATCGACCGTTTTTTTACCAAAATCGGGCAGGACCCCCTGGCTGGCATCCCGTTCGTGCCCCGCACCAGCCGGATCACCAAGCTGGACGGCACGGTGGTGTTCGAAGCCAAGGATGTGATGGTCCCCGAGGGCTGGTCCCAGGTGGCGGTGGACATCCTGGCCCAGAAGTATTTCCGGCGCAAAGGCATCGATCCCGCCGGCGGCGGCGAACGGGACGCCCGCCAGGTGTTCCACCGGCTCGCCGGCTGCTGGCGCCATTGGGGCGAGCAGTACGGCTACTTCAGCGGCCCCGAGGACGGCCAGGCTTTCTACGACGAACTTGTGTACATGCTGGCCAACCAGATGTGCGCGCCCAACAGCCCCCAGTGGTTCAACACGGGGCTGCACTGGGCCTACGGCATCTCCGGCCCGGCCCAGGGGCACAGCTACGTGGACAACGCCACCGGCGGGATGCGCCATTCCACGTCCGCCTACGAGCGCCCCCAGCCGCACGCCTGCTTCATCCAGAGCGTGGAGGACGACCTGGTGAACCCGGGCGGGATCATGGACCTGTGGACCCGCGAAGCCCGCATCTTCAAGTACGGCAGCGGCACCGGCACCAACTTCTCCAGGATCCGCGGCGCCGAGGAGCCCCTGTCCGGAGGCGGCCGCTCCTCGGGCCTCATGTCCTTCCTGGGGGTGGGGGACCGGGCCGCCGGGGCCATCAAGTCCGGGGGCACCACCCGCCGGGCCGCCAAGATGGTGTGCCTGGACCTGGACCATCCGGACATCGAGGCCTTCGTGGACTGGAAGGTCAACGAGGAGCGCAAGGTGGCCATGATGGCGGCCGGCAGCCTGGTGCTGAACCGGCACTGGAACGCCATGTGCGAGGCGGTGGAAAGCTCCACCACCCGGGACGCCAGTCCCAAGAGCAACGACAAGCTGCGCAAGGCCCTGGCCCGGGCCAAGGGGGAGGGGGTGGCCCCGGCCTTCCTGTCCCAGTGCCTGAGCCGCCTGGAGCAGGGGGACTTCGCCCGGGACCTCAAGCAGTACGACACCAGCTGGGACGGGGACGCCTACATCACCGTCGGGGGCATGAACTCCAACAACTCGATACGGGTGCCGGACATGTTCATGCGCGCCCTGGAGAAGGACGGGGACTGGTACCTGGAGCGGCGCACCGACGGCAAGGTGCACAAGACCCTCAAGGCCAGGGCCCTGTGGGACAAGATCAACCGGGCCGCCTGGTCCTGCGCCGATCCGGGCCTGCAGTTCGACACCACCATCAACGACTGGCACACCTGCCCCGCCGACGGCCCCATCAATGCCAGCAACCCTTGCAGCGAATACATGTTCCTGGACGATACCGCGTGCAACCTGGCGTCCCTGAACCTCTGCGCGTACCTGACCCCGGACGGCGGCTTCGACCTGGCCGGCTACCGGCATGCCATCCGGCTCTGGACCATCGTCCTGGAGATCTCGGTGCTCATGGCCCAGTTCCCCTCCGAGCGGATCGCCCAGCTGTCCTTCGAGTTCCGGACCCTGGGCCTGGGCCACGCCAACCTGGGGTCCCTGCTCATGCGCCTGGGCATCCCCTACGACAGCGAGCCGGGCACCCAGTGGTGCGCCGCCCTCACCGCCATCCTCACCGGCGACGCCTACGCCGCCAGCGCCGAGATGGCTTCGGAACTGGGCCCCTTCCCCGGCTTCCCGCGCAACCGGGACGCCATGCTGCGGGTGGTCCGCAACCACCGGCGGGCGGCCTACAACGCCCCCGACGGGGAGTACGAGCAGCTCTCCATCCTGCCCCAGGGGCTGCGCGGCACCGGCGTGCCCAAGTCGATCCTGGACGCGGCCCGGGAAAGCTGGGACCGGGCCCTGGCCCTGGGCGAACGGCACGGCTACCGCAATGCCCAGGTGTCCGTGCTGGCGCCCACCGGCACCATCGGGCTGCTCATGGACTGCGACACCACGGGCGTGGAGCCGGACTTCGCCCTGGTGAAGTTCAAGAAGCTGGCTGGGGGCGGCTACTTCAAGCTGGTGAACCGGGCCATTCCCGAAGCCCTCATGCGCCTGGGCTACACCCCCACCCAGATCAAGGACATCGAGCGCTACGTGGTGGGCTGGCTGGAGATCAACGAGCAGACGCCGGGCATCCCCCGGTCCCGGTTCCTGGCCAAGGGCTGGACCCCCAAGGAGCTGGACACCCTGGAGGAGAAGCTGCCCACCGCCTTCGACCCGGCCTACGTGGTGCCGGCGGACCGGCTCAAGGAGGAGTTCGGCGACGAAGCCGCCGCGCGGTTCCTGGACGCCCTGGCCGGCTCCATGACCGTGGAGGGGGCGCCGCATCTGGCCCCCGAGCACCTGCCCATCTTCGACTGCGCCAACCGGTGCGGCCGCAGGGGCGAGCGGTTCATCGCACCCATGGGACACATCCGCATGATGGGCGCGGCCCAGCCCTTCCTCAGCGGCGCCATCAGCAAGACCATCAACCTCCCGGCCCAGGCCACGGTGGAGGACATCGCCGAGATCCACAAGGCCTGCTGGAAGTACATGATCAAGGCCGTGGCCCTGTACCGGGACGGCAGCAAGATGAGCCAGGCCATGGCCACCAACCTGGACCTGCTGGAGGGCATCGACACCCTGGCGGACGACGAGGCCCCCAAGGTGGAGAAGGTCCAGGCCCTGGCCCAGAGCCTGGTGCGCACCTACCGCAAGAAGCTGCCCAACCGCCGGGGCGGCTACACCCAGGCGGCCACCATCGGCGGCACCAAGCTCTACCTGCGCACCGGCGAATACGAGGACGGCACCCTGGGGGAGATCTTCCTGGACATCCACCGGGAGGGGGCCGGGTTCCGGGCGGTGCTCAACTGCTTCGCCATCGCCGTGTCCATGGGCCTGCAGCACGGGGTGCCGCTGGAGGAGTTCTGCGACGCCTTCCTGTTCACCCGGTTCGAACCCAACGGCATGGTCCAGGGCAGCGACACGGTGAAGTTCTCCACCAGCCTCATCGACTTCGTGTTCCGGGAGCTGGCCATCAGCTACCTGGGGCGCTTCGAGCTGGCCCAGGTGGAACCGGAGCAGCTCATGCAGCTCACTTCGGTCAACAAGAAGCCCGAAAGCCAGGGCCAGTCCCTCGGCCCCCTGGCCACCGGAGGCATGACGCCCCTGTTCCCGGAGGGGGACAACAACCTGGTGGCGCAGACCCCCAGCGCCGCCCTGGCCGCCGCCGGCGCCTCCCACGCCCACGCCCGGAGCCAGGCGGAGCGCGCCACCTCGGCCTTCGAAGCGGCCCGGCAGAGGGGCTACACCGGCGACCCCTGCCCCGAGTGCGGCCACCTGACCATGGTGCGCAACGGCGCCTGCCTCAAGTGCCAGACCTGCGGGGCGACGACGGGGTGCAACTAGGAGGGTGACCAAGTAAAGGTCCGGGTCCCTCCATTTCGCCCCGGTTCATCGGTCTCTGAACGCGTTCGCGTTCAGGGACCGATGGGTGCTAACGAAGGAACCGCGACGGCCATGTTCCACCCCCGGGCAAAAGTTTTTGAGTGACCGGGTTAACGATTGGATGGGTTTGTACGATAAGTAGGTATGACCAAACGATTCCGCCCCTGGGACCCGAAACAGAAGTGGCTGCTGCCGCCTGAAATCACCGAGTTCATTCCGGAAGGGCACCCGGCGCACTTCGTGCGGGACCTGGTGGTTGAGCAGCTGGACCTGTCGCAAATTCTTGACAGCTATGATGAGGAGCGGGGCTACCCGCCGTTCCATCCGGCCATGATGGTGGCCCTGTTGCTTTATGCCTACACCCAGGGGGTGTTCTCCTCCCGGAAGATCGCCAGGGCCTGCATCGAGCGGATGGACTTCGCGGCGGTGACCGGATTTCAGAAGCCGGATTTCCGGACCATCGGCCTTTTCCGCCGCCGGCACCTGGGAGCGCTGGCCGGTTTGTTCCAGCAGGTTCTGGTTCTCTGCCGCCGGGCGGGGCTGGTGGCCCTGGGACACGTGGCCTTGGATGGCACCAAGGTCAAGGCCAACGCCAACAAGCACAAGGCCATGAGTTACGACCGGATGGAGAAGGCGGAAGGGGAATTCGCCGAGACGGTGAAGGGCTGGTTGGACCAGGCGGAGATCACGGATCTGGGCGAGGATTTCCGGCTCCGGAACCGCCAGGGAGACGAGCTTCCAGCTTGGGTGGCCAATAAGGCGGAACGGATGCGGAAGATCAGGGAAGCCAAGGCGGCCCTGGAGCAGGAGGCCGCGGAGAAGGCCAAGGAAAAGCAGAAAGACGATGATGAGGACCCACCGGACCCGCCCAAGGTGGACCCCAAGGCCCAGCGCAATTTCACCGATCCGGAGAGCCGGATCATGCCCACCAAGGATGGTTTCGAGCAGTGCTACAACGCCCAGGCGGCGGTGGACGCCGAGGCCCAGGTGATCGTGGCCTGTGATGTAGTGGCCACCAACGCGGACTGCCCGCAACTGCTGCCCATGATCGATCGGGTGAAAGCCAATCTCGGCCGCAAGCCAAGGGTCTGTTCGGCGGATGCGGGGTTCTGCTCGGAAGCGAACCTGGAAGGCTTGGAGGCCCGGAACATCCAAGCCTATATCGCCACCGGCCGCCAGCAGCATGGCAGCAAAGCTGCAACCCACGCCAAGAACGGCAAGCCGGGTAGCCTCGTGGCCCAGATGCGGGAGAAACTGAAGCGTGGTGGCTGGCGGAGTCCCTACCGGCTTCGAAAGCAAGTCGTGGAGCCGGTGTTCGGCCAGGTCAAACAGGCCATGGGCTTCCGGCAGTTCCTACTCAGGGGGCTAGCCAAGGTCAGGGCTGAATGGAGCCTGGTCTGCACCGCCCATAACCTCCTGAAGATGGCCAGAGCTTCGGCCTGAGGGGTAAAAATCCAAGAAATAGGTCCAGGAAGCCTATGAAACGCTCTGCGGGGTCGATACCCCGGAGGTGAAACATAGCCGACGATTACCTTTCGGCGAAACTATCCGCTCTGTTGGATCGCGACCAGCGATCCAACAGAGCGAACCAGGGCGAAATGGAGGGACCCGGACCTTTACTTGGTCGGGCTCCTAGCTCTTCAGCCGGGCTTCATCCCTCCCAGGGGAAGCGGTACGGCAGGTCGTACCACCCCCGCAGGGTCTCCATGTCCTTGCGCAGCGCCGCGGGAACCGGGCACCCGCGGTCCCGGCGGTACTGCCAGGCCAGGTATTCCTTCTCGCCGGCGGTGTAGATGCGCTCCGCTTCCGGTGCCTTGCGGCTGCCCCGCAGCTCGCGCATGATGGCGCCGCTGATGGCCTTGAACCGGTCCAGCCCGATGAATTCCTCGATGTCGATGGCCAGGAAGAAGTGCCCCAGGGGGTAGGGGATCTTCTTGCCGTCCGCATCGAAGCCGTTGAGCATCTTGAGGTAGGCGCCGTCCTGGAGGGCGGCGCACAGGACCTCCACCACCGTGGCGTAGCCGTAGCCCTTGTACCCGCCGTGCTCCTCCCCGAGGCCGCCCAGGGGCGTGAGGGCGGCCCGGTCCTTGGTCAGGTCGATGAGCACCTGGGCGGTGTCGGTGCGGGCGCGGCCCTCCAGGTCGATGACCCAGCCCGGGGGCAGGTCCTTGCCCATGCGCGCGTAGGACTCGATCTTGCCCCGCTGGGTCACCGAGGTGGCGCAATCCAGGACGAAGGGGAACGCCTCGTCGGTGGGGAAGCCGATGGTGAGCGGGTTGGTGCCCAGCATGTTCTCCACCCCATGGGTGGGAGCGATGGAGGGGCGGGCGTTGGTGCCGGTGATGCCGATCATGCCGGCATCGGCGGCCATCAGCGCGTAGTAGCCGGCGATGCCGTAATGGGTGGAGTTGCGCACCGCGGTCATGCCCATGCCGTGGGCCTTGGCCTTGGCGATGGCCAGTGCCATGGCCTGCCTGGCCACCACGTGCCCCATGCCGTTGTGCCCGTCCAGCACGGCGGTGGTCTTGCGCTCCCGCACGACCTCCACCCGGGTGACCGGGTCCAGGATGCCGTCGCGGATGCGGTCGATGTAGATGGGCTTGAGCCGGCCGATGCCGTGGGAATCGATGCCGCGCTTGTCCGATTCGATCAGGACCCCGGCCACGGTGCTGGCGTCCTCCCGGGGCACGCCCGCAGCGGCCAATGCGTCGGACATGAATTTCTCCAGATAGCCGAAATCCAGCCAGGCGCATTCCGCGTACTGCCGGTCAAAGTCCTCGAACAATTTCATGATCAGATCCTTTGGTTGGGATGATTCATGGTCGCTCTTCTGGTTGCGAAGCTCAACCTGCTTAGGCCGGCTCCGGAAGCCGACCGGGTTCATGAACCAAAACGGTCGGGATTGGGCGGGATGGCCCGGACGGGGAAGAATTCTGGCGAGACAGCCCTTGGGATGGCACCCAACCCATGGCAAACTCCTTGTTCAGACCATGTCTGGCGCGGAGCCTGCCTTGCCCATGACCAACGCCGTTACCATCTTCACCACCTGCGGCAGCGAAGAGACAGCGCTGACGATCGCGGCGGCGGTGGTGGACCAGGGATTCGCCGCCTGCGTGAACATCTTTCCCGCCATCAAAAGCTATTACTTCTACAAGGGCGGAACCCACCTCGACGAAGAAGTGATGCTCATGATCAAGACCACCAGGGAGCACTTCGCCACCGTGTCCCAGGTGATCACCGAACTGCACACCTACGAGATCCCCGAGATCCTGATGGTCCCGGTGGAAGCCTGTTCCGAGGCCTTCCTCCAGTGGATCGAGCATTCGGTCTCACGGCAGGCTTGAGACGTCCTTCCGCTCCCCGGTTCCTTGGAGTCCATCATGGAGAGTGCCCTCAGCGGCGAATTCCTGCATGTGGTGGAGCAGGCGGCCATCGCCTGCGCCCGCAGCATCGGCAACGGCGACCGCAAGTTCAGCGACCGGCTGGCGGTGGAGTCCATGCGCCGGACCATGGAGGACCTCCCCATCGACGGCACCATCGTCATCGGCGAGGGGGAGCGGGACGAGGCCCCCATGCTCTACGTGGGCGAGAAGGTGGGCCGGGGCGGCGGCCACCCGGCCATCGACATCGCCGTGGACCCCCTGGAAGGCACCAACCTTTGCGCCACCGGCGCCGACAACGCCATCGCCGTGCTGGCCGCCTCGGAGCGGGGCGGGCTGCTGCACGCCCCGGACCTGTACATGCAGAAGTTGTGCGTGGGGCCCGCCGCCAAGGGCAAGGTCCACCTGGACGCCCCGGTGGCCGAAAACCTCGAGACCATCGCCAGATCCCTGCACCGCCCGGTGGGCGAGATCACCGTGGTGGTGCTGGACCGTCCCCGGCATGCCCGGCTCATCGAGGAAATCCGCCAGGCGGGGGCCCGGATCCTCCTCATCGGCGACGGCGACCTGTCCGCCGCCATCTCCACCGCCGTCTCGGGCACCGGGGTGCACGCGGTGATGGGCATCGGCGGCGCCCCGGAGGGGGTGCTGTCCGCGGCGGCCCTCAAGTGCCTGGGCGGCGAGATCCAGGGCCGCCTGATGGTGGATTCCAACACCGCCTCCCGGGAGAAGGCCGAGAGCATGGGGGTGGACTTCGGGCGCATCTACAAGACCGAGGACCTGGCCCCGGGCCAGCACATCATCTTCGCCGCCTGCGGGGTCACCCATGGCAAGCTCCTGCGGGGAGTCCAGCTGTTCGGCGAGGGCATGCGCACCTCCTCCCTCATCCTCAACCGCCAGCCGCGCCGGGTGCGGTTCGTGGACACCGTCCACGTCAACGAAGGCGAAGGCATCACCGTCCGGTTCTAGGAGTCTGTCTACGCAATCGTACGTGTCCCGGACTTGCGCCCTGGTCCGTCGCTGCCGGCGGGGCCGGCAGCGACGGAAAGACCACGGCGATGGACGTTGGGCAATGTTGGCACCTTCGCACTCCGCTCATGCTGGGAGACAACTTGGTCTTCCGGGCTCTCCAACTGTGCCTAAGGCCCCGGGTGCTCGCTTCGAGTGGGTCCTGCATCCCCCTGATGCGCGTCGGCCTTGAAGTTTGGGAGGCGTTTCAAGCCACACCGAAGCATCCGGGGAACCTTTGGCCAAAGCCAAGGCTGGGCCGGGAACCCGATGTCTGCTCGGCGGATGCTGGCTACTGTTCAGGACGTTCCATTGAGCCGCCATCCCGAGGGTGAAACACCGTCGACGGTGACCATCCGGCTTGGCTTTCCGCTACGCAGGGTCGCGCCAGCGACCCGTAGGAGCGAACAGGGCGCAATGGAGGAATCCGTACCTTCACGTAGACGGGCTCCTGAGGAACCGGCTAGTTGACCAGGGCGCTGGCGTACACGAAGGCCACTTGCCCCTTGGCGGCCGGGATGAGTTTTTCCAGGGCCGCCACGGTCTCCGGGTAGATGTGGCCGATGGCCAGCACCTGGCCCTGGTTCCGGGCCAGGGCCAGGGTCCGTTCCCATTGCCTGGCGATGGCCGGGTAGCCCTTGTCGTCGTCCAGGAACACCTGGCGCTCCACCGTGGGCACGGCCAGGTCCCGGGCCACCTCCTGGGCCACCGAGTCCCTTTCCGTGCGGCTGTCCACGAAGAAGCAGCCCTTGGCCTTGATCTCCTCCAGGACCCAGGTCATGCGGGCCTGGTCGGGGGTGATGCGGGAGCCCATGTGGTTGTTCACCCCCTTGCGGTAGGGGATGTCCGCCAGGGCCTTCTGCACCCGGGCGCGCACCTGGGCTTCGGAGAGGTCGTACATGACGGCGTCCGGCCCCGGGTTCTTCCCCGGCCCGGGGTAGCCCAGGGGCTCCATGGGCAGGTGCAGCATCACCTCCTTGCCCCGGGCATGGGCGATCTCGGCGCTCTGGTGGGTGAACTCCTGGTACGGCAGCACGGCCACGTCGAAAGGCACCGGCTGGGCGCACAGGCGCGTCACCAGTTCCGGCTGGGCATAGCCCAGGTCGTCGATCACCAGGGCCACCCGGGGCAGGCCGGGGGGAGGGGCCGGGCGCTGGGGCGGCGCCGGGACGGAGGCGGGCGGGGCCCCGGGCTGGGCGCCCCGCTCCCGCTTGGGGGCGGGCGCACTCGGGGCCTGCCGCCCTTCCACGGGCAGGCGGCCCTTGCCGCCCCGGCAGCCGCGGGAAGTGAACAGGGCCCCCAGGCCGAGGCCCAGAAGGAACATGACGATGCCCCACAGGACCAGCCGGGGAGTCGAGGCACGGCGTCCTGGGCGGGCCGCCATGGAGGTCAGGCCGCGGCCTTGGACTTGGTCCCGAGGACCTCGAGGATCCTGGGCAAGGGGTCATCCTCGCCCTTGGCCCCCTTGCCCGCATGTTCCTCGGGCCGGGCGGCCTTGATCACGTAGTCCGGCTGGACGCCATAGCCGAAGGGCTGGTCCTTGGTGGATATCCCCTTGCCCTCCTGGGGCTTGAGAAGTTCAGGTTTTTCCCCGCCGGAACCCAGGTACTCCCCGCCGGCTCCGATCCAGCGCTTGTTCACCAGTTCCACCGCACCGCCCTGGCGCAGCAGGAAGCGGGTGCGCTCCACCCCCAGACCGTAGGTGCGCTCCCCGAACAAGGGCACCGCCTGCTTCTTCAGGGCGGAGCTGAGGGCCTCGGCCGGGCCCAGGGTGTAGCTGCCCTGGAGCACCGCCACCTGGGCGAAGGGGGGCAGGCTGCCAGGCACCACGGCCACCGGGACCGGGGGTTTGCCGGTCTCCTGGATGGTGGCCAGGGGGCCCGGCCCCACGAACAGGCCCGCCACCTCGGCGGCTTCCGCCAGGGTGCCGCCGGCGCAATGGCTCAGGTCCACCACCAGGGGCAGGTTGTGGTCCAGTGACGGGAGCAGGGCCTTGAGTTCCGCGGCCCGGCCCGGGCCCAGGTCCGGGATGGCCATCACGGTGGCCCGGGGATCCTTGCGCACCGAGACCGGCGGCGCCTGGATCCGCTCCCGGGTGAGGGTGACCTTCTTCAACTCGCCGTTGGCGGCGGCATAGCGCAGCAGGGTGAGTGCCGAACCCACCGGGCCCCGCAGGCGCCGCTCCAGGGTCCAGGCGCTCATGGGGCCGATGGAGTCGCCGTCGAGCTTGCGCACCATGTCGCTGACCTGGAAGCCGGCCTTGGCCGCGGGGCTGCCTGGGACCACCGCCACCACCTGGGCGTAGATCTGGCGTTTCACCACCGTGATGCCCACCCCCGCCGGGCCGGGATCCGGCAGGCGCAGGTCCTCGGAGGTCAGGTACGCGTTCAGGGGATGGACCCGCTCCAGCACGCCCTGGATGCCGCCGGCGATCACCTTCTCCATGTCCGGGGTGTCCACGTAGTTGTCCCGGACCAGGGTGAGCACGTCCTGGATGTCCGAGAGGCCCCCCAGGGGATCCGGGGCGACGGTCCTGACCTCGGCCCTGGTGGCCGGCGGCGCTGGCTGGACCATCACCGGATAGGTGAAGGCCGCCACCAGGGGAAACGTGAACAAGGAGAGCCAGGTGCGCTGGTGCATCCCCCTAGTGTAGGCCATGTGCACCTGGCCTGGACATGGGAATTACCGGTTCATCACCGTCTGGAGGTCCTCCAGGCACCGGTCAACGGCCTGGTTGGGTTCCGGGTGGGCCAGGGCCGCCAGGCGTTCCGGATCCCCCATGAGCCGGGCCAGTTCCCGGAGCAGGTCGTCGCCCAGGCCGGGGCCCTGGTCCAGCAGGATCCCCCGCCCTTCCTGGACCATGGCCCGGGCGTTCATGGCCTGGTGCCCGCCGGCGCTGCCGGGCATGGGCACCATCAGGGCCGGACGGCCGCAGGCCTTGAGTTCGGCGCAGGTGCTGGCGCCGGACCGGGTCAACACCAGGCTGGCCGCTTCCAGCTCCCGGTCCATGGCCTCCAGGAACGGCACCAGCCGGTGCCGGGGATGGCGCGGACGGTCCCGGGCGGTGATGGCCTGGAAGCCGCCCGCGCCGGCCTGGTGCAGGATCTCCCATTGGGGGAAGCGTTCCAGGAGCGCCGGGGCGATGGCCAGCACGGCCGCGTTCAAGGCCCTGGCGCCGCCGCTCCCCCCGAGCACCAGCAGGCGCCGGGGCGGTCCCAGCTGGTCCAGGGGCGTGAAGGCCCGCAGGAAGCTGGAGCGCACCGGGGTTCCGGCGGACACGCAGCGGGCCCTGGGCAGCCGGGCGCGCACCGCCTCCATGCCGCACCAGACCCCGGCCGCCCCGGGGGCCAGGCGGTGCACCAGCAGGCCCGGCTGGGCGTTGGATTCGTGCAGGAAATAGGGGATGCCCAGGGTCCGGGCCGCCAGCAGGGCCGGAGCGGCCCCGTAGCCCCCGGTGCCCAGCACCGCCCAGGGGCGGTGGCGCCTCCAGGCGGCCGTGAGCCGGCGCCAGGCCAGCAGCAGTTTCCAGGCGGAGCGGGCGGCGCGCCATGGGGAACGGCCGGCGAATCCCTCCACGTCCATCAGCAGATGGGGCCAGGGACTCCGGGGCAGCAGGCGGGCCTCGATGCCCCGCTGGGCGCCCACGAAGACGATGGGCCGCCCGGGCCAGCGGCCCTGGGCCCCTTCCCCCAGCGCCACCGCCGGAAAGTAGTGCCCGCCGGTGCCGCCCCCGGTGAGCACCAGGCTGCCGGAAAATCCAGTCATGTCCATGGCTACAGGGTACTCGCCTTCCCCGCCGCGCCAATCCATTGAGGACGTATGCCTTGCCCCAGGATAGAATCGGTCCATGCACCGCGCCGCAAGGGCGGTCTTCCTTTTTTATCCGGAGCCTGCATGAAGATCCTCGTCGCCTTGAAACAGGTGCCAGACACCGAGACCAAGATCAAGATCGCCCCCGACGGCAAGTCCCTGGACCTGGGGGACGCCAAGTGGATCACCAGCCCGTACGACGAGTACGCCCTCGAGGAGGCCTTGCGCCTGAAGGAGTCCAAGGCTGCGGAAGTGACGGCGGTGTCCGTGGGCGGCGACAAGGCCAAGGCGGTGCTCCAGGGCGCCCTGGCCCTGGGGGTGCACACGGCGGTGCTGCTCAAGGGCGAACCCACCGACGATCCCCTGGCCATCGCCCGGACCCTGGCCGGCTACGCCAAGGGCCGGGGATTCGACCTGATCTTCCTGGGCAACAAGGGCTTCGGGGGCGATAACGCCTCGGTGGGGCCCATGCTCGCGGAACTGCTGGGCATGGCCCAGGCCAACGTGGTGGTCAAGCTGGACCTCACCGACGGCGGCTTCCGGGCCGAGCGGGAGGGCGACGCGGGCACGGAGATCCTGGAGGGCACCCTGCCGGTGGTGGTCACCGCCCAGCGCGGGCTGAACGAGCCCCGCTACGCCAACCTCAAGGGCATCATGGCCGCCAAGAAGAAGACCATCGAGGAGGTGGAGGGCGCCGCCGCCCCGGCCCAGGTGCAGGTGGTGGCCCTGGAAGCGCCGCCCACCCGGCCCGAAGGGCGCAAGCTGGATGGGGATCCGGCCGCCCAGGCCGCCGCCCTGCTGGACCTGCTGCGCAACGACGCCAAGGTTCTCTAGATTCCTGCCCATCCACGCGAATTCCCGAGTCGAGGTGCCCATGATCCTGGTTTTTTGTGAATTGAAGGACGGCAACATCCGCAAGCCTTCCCTGGAAGCCCTGAGCGAGGCCCGCCGCCTGGCCGACGGGGCCGGCCTGCCAGGTGGGCGCCCTGTTCGTGGGCGCTTCCTGCGCGGGGGCCGAGGCGGCCGCCCAGTACGGCGCGGACGTCATCCTCGAAGGTGGAAGCCCCCAGCCTGGCCGCCTATTCCAGCGACGGCTACGCCCAGGCCATCGCCGAGGCGGCGCAGGCCAAGGGCGCCACGGTGCTCCTGGGCGCCGCCACCTCCGTCGGCAAGGACGTGCTGCCCCGGGCCGCGGCGCGGCTGGACGCCGGCTATGCCGCCGACGTCACCGGCCTGGGCCTGGAGGACGGCAAGCTCACGGTCAGGCGCCCCATCTACGCGGGCAAGGCGTTCGCGGCCACCCGCTTCCAGAGCCCCATCCAGGTGGCCAGCACCCGGCCCAACGTGTTCGCGGTGGCGCCCCTGCGCCAAGGCCGTCGCGGTGGAGACCCTGCCGGCCCCCGCCGGCGGCTTCCTGGCGGTGGTCAGGGAGATCCTGGCCAAGGGCGGCGGCAAGCCCGACCTCACCGAGGCGGACGTGATCGTCTCCGGAGGCCGGGGCATGAAGGACGGCGCCAACTTCAAGCTCCTGGAGGAGCTGGCCGACGCCCTGGGCGGGGTGGTGGGCGCCTCCCGGGCGGCGGTGGACGCGGGCTGGGGCCTGCCCCACAGCATGCAGGTGGGCCAGACCGGCAAGGTGGTGAGCCCCACCCTGTACATCGCCTGCGGCATCAGCGGCGCCATCCAGCACCTGGCCGGCATGAGCGGCTCCAAGGTGATCGTGGCCATCAACAAGGACCCCGAGGCGCCCATCTTCAAGGTGGCCACCTACGGCATCGTCGGCGACCTGTTCGACGTGGTCCCGGAACTCACCAAGGCCGCAAAGTCCATGCTGGCCGGAAAGTAGTACTCATGGGGCGTCCGTGTCCCGGTCGGCGGCAGATCCGTCGTCCGGGTTCCCGGGGGTCGCGCCGCCCCACCATTGCTCGGCTTCGTCAGCCCGCGCGCGGCGCGGTCTCACGAAGCGCTCGCTGGCTCGTCGTGGCCGACCAGAGAAGCAAAGTATCGGTGACGTTGGGGCGAACCCGGCGAATCGCTTCCGCAGACTTCACAGGTCCTTTCAGGTCGGCTGAACCAGGCGGATCCGCCAAGTCCAGCCAGCCCGCAAGGACGCCTGCTGACCGACTCGCAAAACACCGAACCCAAAGTCCGATGCGGCTCGACGGCCGGTGGTCGTGAATCGGAGTGCGCGCACTCCGATTCACGACCACCAACGGTGTGGCGGCGCGAACCCAAGGAACCCGTCCGGCGGGCCTGCCGCCGACGGGGACCCGGCCGCCCAAGTCGCGTCAGTGGACCGGTTCGAAACCTTCCTCCTCCAGGAAGGTCCGGGCGTCTTCCACCGCGCCGAAGCGGGCGATGACGTCCACGCCCTCCCGGTAGTCGCCGTCGCTGCGGCTGAGGGAGTTGAAACCTTCACGAACGATGCAGCCGCCGGCGATGCCGTCCAGGCCCATCTGCACCAGTTCCCAGGTGACGCCGTGTTCGTCCTGCCAAACCTCGATCTTCATGGGCCACCTCCCGGGCCCAAAGTGTAGGCCCGTATCCGTGCCGAGGGCACCCCTCAGACGGATTTGTCGAAGAACAGCACCACCATCCCGAAGCCCACCCGGTCACCCGGCTTCAGCTCCCGGGCATCCCCGGGGGCGAGGCGGTCGCCCTTGATGTAGGTGCCGTTGGCCACCCCGTTCTCCTCCACCAGGAAGTAGCGCCCGTGTTCGCAAAGGATCCTGGCATGGCGCCGGGACACGCTCAGCTGGGGGTCCTCCTCGGTGAGGTCGATGTCCGGATGGATGCCGGTGTTGGGGTCGAACCGGCCCACCAGGGCGCCGTGGGAGAGGATGCGGAACTTCTTGCCGGTGATCACCGACACCAGGCAGACGGTGACCTCCTTGGGCGGGGGCTTGGGCCCCCGGGCCACCTCGCTCTCCACCCGGGCCGCCAGCTCCCGGTTGCGCTGGGCCAGGCGCTGCATCATCTTCACCGACACTTCCGGGTTCATGCGGATCATGCGCAGGAAGGTGCCCCGGGAGATGGCCACCACCTCCAGGTCCTCCAGGGCCACCGCCGTGTGCACGCGGGGAATGGGCTCCAGCAGGCTGCTCTCCCCGAAGAAGTCGCCCTTGGCCAGTTCCTCCACCCAGTCGCCCTTGGGCTCGAAGCCCACGTACAGGCGGATCCGCCCGGAGAGGATGACGAACATCTGCTGGGCCATGTCCCCCTTGCGGTAGACCACGGCCCCTTCCTTGAAGGCGACCTTGCTCTGGCCAATGAAACTGGATTCGGACATGGGAAACCGGAGGTTGCTTCCAAGGGTAGCCTGCAATGGTGCAGGACGGAACGGCCGGGCGGGAGAAACCTGCGGATATGCTTTTACCTATGTCCCTGACACGCTGGCTCCTGGCCCCCCTGGCCCCCCTGTACGGGCTGGCGGTGAGGCTGCGCAACCGCGCCTTCGATCAGCATCCGGAGCGCACCGCGGCGGTTCCGGTGCCGGTGGTCTCGGTGGGCAACCTCACCACCGGAGGCACCGGCAAGACGCCGGTGGCCCTGTACCTGGTCCAGGCCCTGGAGCGGGCCGGCCGGCGCGCCGCCATCGTGTCCCGGGGCTACGGCGGACACCGGGCCGTGGACCCCATGACCGTGGAGCCGGGTGCTTCCGACCGCCCAGACCGGTGATGAACCTCTAATGATGGCTCGGCGCCTGGGGCCCGGACGGGTGGTGGTGGGGCGGCGGCGCCACGCGGCGGCCCTGCGCGCCCTGGCCCTGGATCCGGCGCCGGACCTGCTGATCATGGACGACGGCTTCCAGCACCGGGCCCTCCGGCGGGACCTGGACCTGCTGCTCCTGGACGGGGTGCGCACCTGGGGCAACGGGCGCACACTGCCCCTGGGGGACCTGCGGGAACCCATGGCCAGCGCCGCCCGGGCCTCCTGCCTGGTGGTGACCCGGGGCGGCCGGGCCGACCGGAGCCGGATCCTGGCCTGGTGGGAGCGCTACGGCTCCGGCGGCCCGGTGTTCTGGCTGGACTTCGCCGTCGGCGCCCTGCGCCGGTTCGGCACCCGGGAGCGCCTGGAACTGCCCGCCCCGCCTCCCGGGCCCCTGTTCGCCTTCTGCGCCCTGGGACACCCCAGCGCCTTCTACGCGGACCTCCTGGTGGCGGGGCTGCCTTGGTGCGGCACGTGCAGTTTCCGGGACCACCAGGCCCTGACCCCCGGCCGGCTGCGGCGCCTGCAGGCCGACGCCGCGGCGGCGGGGGCCGCCGGCCTGGTGTGCACCGAGAAGGACGCGGTGAAACTGGAGGAACCGCTCCAGCTCACGCTGCCGGTGTGGGTGGCGGAACAGCGGGTGCTGGGGGGCGAACCCCTGGTGGCGTGGCTGCTTGGCGCAATTCCTCCCGGGCCAGGAGGACCACCGCCGCCACGATGAGCGCGCCCCCCAGCAGCCGGGTGACGGTGATGGGCTCCCCCAGCAGGGCCGCCCCCAGGCCCAGGGTGACCAGGGGCTCCACGGTGGAATAGACCGAGGCGCGCACCGGCCCCACCCGTTCCAGCCCCTCGAAGAAGAGCAGAATGGGCAGGACCGTGCAGACGACCGCCACCCCCAGCAGCGCCGCCCATCCGGCCGCCGTCCCGGGGGGATGCAGCCCCCGGGCCGCCGCGACGCCCACGCAGACCATGGCCGCCGAGGAGATGATCACGGTGGCGGTGGCCGTGGGTGTGACGGTGGCGGGCAGCAGGCTGCCCGCCAGGATGTACAGGGCGACGATCACCGCGGCCAGGAGGCTCAGCAGGACGCCCAGGAGCGAGCCGGCCCCGGCCCTGCCGATGGTGAGGGCGCTGCCGGCCAGGGCCACCGCCACCGCCGCCACCTGCGGGCGGCTCAGCGGATGGCCCAGCACCAGCCAGTTGAGCACCGCCACCATGGCCGGGAACAGGTACAGCAGCAGGGCCACCAGCCCCACCGAAGCGAGGGTGATGGCCTCGAAGTAGCAGAACGCCTGCCCCGCGTAGCCGATGGCGCCCATGGCCAGGAGCGCCGCCAGGTGCCGGCCCCGGGGCAGCGTCTGGCGACGCCAGGCGAACACCCCCCACATGCCCAGGGCGGCCAGGGTGAAGCGCAGCGCCAGCAAGGTCGGCAGGTCCGCCCCCGAGCGCAGCGCGAACCGGCCGAAAATGGCCATGCAGCCATAACAGGAGGCGGAGGCCAGGATGCAGGCGATGCCCGCCGCCGCCCGCCCGCGTCCGGCCCGGCGGGTGCCCTGGGGGCCCCCTGAGCCCTGCCCTGGATCCTCCATCGCCTTCCTTTCCGAAGGCCCGCCTGCGCCTGGGCGGCTGCCGCCTCCGTGCCCAAGTGTAGCCATGGCACGGCCAGGCCACCAAGGGCGGGGTCTCCGCCGGGGCCGGTTCCGGCCCAATTGGGGGCTGGCTTTCCGCCGGGTGCTCCAGTAGGATGGAGCCAGCGCGGGCGTAATTCAGTGGTAGAATGTCAGCTTCCCAAGCTGAACGTCGACGGTTCGATCCCGTTCGCCCGCTCCAGTCAAAGCCCCTGCAAAACATAAGCAGGGGTTGTTTTTTATCGGCATGGGCATAAGTCAAGACTCAAACTATGACTCCAGGGTGACTCTATCCCGTCGAGTTTGGTGGCAGATCCGCGCACCTGAGATTCTGAAAGGCAGCGCTGGTGGCCTGCCCCCAACCCCTTTGACAGCTTGAAATGTTGGGATCCACTCCGCCCAAAAGGCACGTCAGCTTGCCTCGTTCTTCAGTGTGTTCCGATGAAGCGGTCCAGTTCCGCGTGCCATGGATCGGGGTCGCTCATCCCGGGCACGGTCTCCTCACCGAAGAGCAGGTCCACCAGGTAATGGGGCTTCTTGCCCCCGTTGTGCATGGACTTGATGCAGGACACGCAGTAGACCACCACTTCTCCCTCGGGCATCTCAGCGGCTCGCTTCGCCATAAGCTCTTTCACCCGGCCTGCCGGAAGGGTTCCGTAGAATGTGTCGCCGCAGCAAGTTCCTTTGCTGCGTGTCGCTTTCGGCTCTACGACGCGAATGTTCATTCTCGCGAGAAGCGTCCTCACGGCATCGTGCACCCGATCCTGGTCGCGGGTGGGACAGGCGTCATGAATGGCCATGGCCTTGCCGCCATAGTCTGGAAACGGGAAGGCGCGGCTCTCGGCGAGCACCTCCCATAGGGAACGCGTCGAAACGCCTTCGTACAGGCTCCGGTATCGACGATCGCAACCGGGGCACACATTGATGACCTCCGTTCCAGCAGGCAATCCCGGCGCATGGTGGCAGCAGGTGAGGTGCTGGGTAGCCACTCCGTATTCCTTCGCCAATGTCTGCTGCACTTTGTCCGCAAGCTCGGGCTTGTAGAGCAGGAGCCCGCAACCTGGCGCAAAAACTTGATCCATGGAAGCCTCCAATGTCTTCAGAGCATGACGGGAACCGGGGATGCTGCACTTCTCCAGGGAGGTCCACAGGTGCATCACGGCGTAGGCTCGCCAGGGCCTCCAGGCCTCTGCGCAGGCCTTGATCCCGGCGACGGAAAGGCCCGGCAGAGCTGTGCGGAGGCCATGATCGGTTGGAATGAAGGCATCGGGCCAGGCCAGGGCGCGCATGGCGATGTCACTGCGCCGTCCATTCGCCGATGCCCGGGAGCCCCAGCAAGGCCTTGATCGTGGCTTCCACATCGACGCCGGGTTCCAGCCTCAGCTCCTTTCCCGCCATGGCTTTCGCCAGGGCCCTGATGGTGGCGCAGCGCGTCCGGAGGATTCCCAGGGCGCCCAGCTGTTCCGCATGCAGCCCGGCGATGCGCTGGGGCGTCGGAAAGGTCCAGCGCAATTCCGCGAAGGGAGTCTCTACAGGATCCCCGAAGGCCGCGAGGAGCCTCTGGGCCAGCGTCCTTGCAGCCTTCACGGTGATCTGCTGGCCCAGCACCGCCCGCACGGCAACCTCGAAGCCATCCATGGCGCCAGGCACCCGCAACCCGGGATGACCTTCAGCCAGGGCTCCGAGGGTGGCGGAGACATCGTCGGGTTGCCCGCACAGGTCGAAAAGGTGCCCGAGCCGGGTCAGGACCGGTGGAATCACCAGGCCCAGGGATGGGCTGCAGATCACCTCCAGGGCGGCCTCCGAGGCCAGGAAGCGGGCGGTGATCCACCCTTGGAAACGACTTCCCCTGGCCTCCACAGCCACGGTCCGAAGGTACGTGCCTCCGTCGAAGCTCTCCAGTCCGGGGATGGCGCGCTGCTCGAGGAAACCGAGCATCCGCCGGTGTTCGTAAGGCTGGCGGTAGGCCAGGCGGAAACGATAGCCCTGGATGGGGTCCGGCGCCGCTCGGCTCCGGCGGAGTTCCAGTGGCTTCAGGCGGTAACGGTCCTGGAAGAGTGCGTTGAACCGCCTCAGGCTCGAGAAGCCGCTCGCCCAGGCCACCTCGGAAATCGGCATCCCCGTGTCCGTGAGCAGCCGTTTGGCCGTAAGCAGACGCCGGGTCTGGAGGAATTCGATGGGCGAGACCCCGAACGCTCCAGCGAACACGCGGCGCATATGCCGTTCGCTCACGCCGAACCGGGCTGCAACCGCTTCCAGGCCTTCCTCGTCTTCGGACTGCAAGGCCATGGCCACGCGCTGTGCTAATCGCGAAGCGGCATCGACGGGCGCGCTGCCCGGGGCCAGTTCCGGGCGGCACCGGAGGCAGGGCCTGAAGCCCGAACGCTCCGCCGCGGCTGGACTCTCATAGAACGTGCAATTCTCCGGCTTGGGCATCCGGACCCGGCAGATGGGCCGGCAATAGATGCCCGTGGAGGACACGCCCACGAAAAAACGCCCATCGAAACGGGCGTCGCGACTGGCAAAAGCCTGGTAGAGGTGACCGGGATCCATGCTCATGGCCCTATTTTGGTGCGCGCAAGCCCCATTGTCTCGCCGGATTCGGACATGGAACTCCTTGGGCGTCCGTGCCCCGACCCGGGTCAGTCGCCGCCGGCGTTGCCGCTTTCGGTGTTGTCGCTCACCGTCACGCCGCTGCCGCACGTGTTGTCGATGCCCTTGCCGCCGTTGTCGGTGACGGTGTTGCCGGTGCAGGTGGAGCTGGTGGCGTCGCCAGGTAGATCCCGTCGCTGCCGCTGGTGGTCACGCTGTTGCCCAGGATGGTCGCGTTCTTGATGCCGCCGCTGCCCCGGGTCATGATCCCGTAGCCCGGGAACTCGTACGAGGACGTGGTGCCGCTCACCGTGTTGTACAGGATGTTCACCGGCCCGGCCCCGTCCTGGGCCTCGATCCCGTAGTTGCCGTTGCCGCTCACCGTGTTGAAGGCGTACATCATGTTGGTGAACGTGGCGTTGTCGCCGCTGTCGTCCGGGCCCGACTGGATGCCCCCGCCCTTGTTGCCGGTGAATTGGCAGTTGAAGATCGCGTAGTTGTTCGGCGCCTGGTTGTTGATCGGCTCGATGTCGATCCCGTTCATCGGGTTGGCGCTGGCCTGGTTGGAGAACACGCTGTCGCGCACCACCAGCCCGTTGCAACCCACCGGGCTCATGCCGTTGCGCCCGTTGCCGGTGCAGGCCACCCCGTAGATGGTCACGTTGGTCACCGGGGACCCGACCCCGGCCCCGGACGGATAGCCGTCGATGTAGATCCCGTCCCCGGGCGCGTTCTGTGACGTGAACCCGGCCAGGACGACGTTCGAGCCGCCCCAGAAGCAGATGTTCTTGGTGCCTTCATGCACGCCCAGGACGGCCTTGTTGCCCTCCAGGGTGCCCGGCCCCACCAGGTTCATGTTGCTGCCGCTGCTGAACTGCACCATGCTCGACGTCGACGGCGCCCCGGACATGGCCTTCAGGGTCGCCCCCGCGTCCAGCTGCAGGGTCACGTTGGACTTCATCAGCAGCCCGATCTCGCCCGACTGGTAGCCCAGGTTGATCATGTAGGTCCCCGAGGGCACCTCCACCACACCGCCGCCGGCGCCGGTGGCCGCGTTGATGGCGTTCTGGATCGCCGCCGTGTCGTCCGCGCTGCCGTTGCCGGTGGCCCCGTAGCCGGTCTTCACGTTGTAGACGTTGTTCGGGTTCACCACCGTGTAGCCCGCCGTGCCCACCGTCACCGCCGTGGACCCGCTCTTGGTTTCGTCCGCCGCGCTGGTGGCCGTCACCGTGTGGCTCCCGGCCGCCGCCGGCGCCAGGTAGAGCACCGTGCTGCCGCTGCCCTTGAAGGTCCCCGCCGTGGCGTTGCCCCCGGCCACCCCGTCCACCGACCAGGTCACCGCCGTGTTGGTCGACCCGGTCACCGTCGCGGTGAACAGCATGCTCCCGCCCACGTTCACCGGGTTCCAGCCGGCGCAGCTCAGCGCCACCGCCGTGCTGCCGCTGGAGGTCTGCACCGACACCGCCGTGCTGGCGCTGCTGGTGCCGCTGGCCGCGCTGGTGGCGGTCACCGTGTGGCTGCCCGTGGTCGCCGGAGCCGTGTAGGTCACCGTGTCGCCGCTGCCGGTGATCGTGCCCACCGTGCTGCTGCCCCCGGCCACCCCGTCCACCGTCCAGGCGACGGCCGTGTTGGTGGACCCCCCCACCGTGGCGGAGATGGTCACCGTCCCGCCCGGGTTGAGCGTGGCGCTGGCCGGGCTGGTGCTCACCGTCACCATCCCCGCCAGCACGCTGATGGCCGCCGAGGCCGACTTGGTGCTGTCGGCCGAACTGGTGGCCACCAGGGTGTGCGACCCAGCCGTGGCCGGCGCGGTGTAGGTGACCGTGAGGCCGGTGCCGGCGAGGGTGCCCGCCGTACTGCTGCCGCCGGCGACCCCGTCCACGGACCAGGTGACCGCGGTGTCGCTGGAGCCGCTCACCGCAGCGGTGAACGAGGCGCTGCCTCCGCAGGCCAGGCTTGCCGATGACGGCGACAGCCTCACCGACACCGTGCCCGGCGCCACTACCTTCACCGTGGCGGAGCCGGACTTGTTCCGCTGGTTGCCACTCCAGGCGGCCACCGTGTAGGATCCGGCCGTGACCGGGGCGGTGTATGCGGCCGTGTTGCCTGTACCGGTAATGGTGCCCACGGCGCTGTTGCCTCCGGCTATGCCGTTCACCGTCCAAACTACCGAGGAATCGGTGGTCCCGGATATGGTAACGGTGAAGACGGCGGTGGTTCCGGTCTGCAGGGTGGTGGAGGTAGGACTCAAGGCCATCACCGCGGGGGCCTGAGTCGTGGCTTCCGGAGTGGCCGCACCGTTGGCGGCGGACCCGCCGCAGCCGGTCATCAGGAGGGAAGCGGCCGCAGGCAGGGCCAGGACCAGGATCAAGGAAGCAAGACCTCTGCGCCAACGCTGCGGACGGCCTTGGTATACAATTCGGGCAGGCCGAATGATTGACATAGAACTCCTTTGCCCCGGCCCAGGGCAGCCGTGCCCCGCCAAGGACGGACGGTTGGTTTCGTGGTACGGCCTGGATCACCAGACCGGTTTGGTAAGGCTTTTTTGGGGAAAAGCCGACAGGTTCGCTCTGCTCGAACCGCTCAGGGGATCTGACGACGAGAGTATCCGTTATTCCTTCCAAAATGCCATGGATTTTCAATCGCAACTCACGATATTTCAGATATTTAACATGACAATTTTGTTATCATCCATTTAGCTTGGACCTTAATTAACTGAAGTTAGAAGTGGATAGGATGCGGCTCCGGCCTGGGCCATGGGCACCATGCGGCTTTGAGTCATGAAATTGATTGTTTTTCACCATTGAAGGCAAAGCTGGCCTGGAAAGTCGCTCACACAGCTTTGGCGTCCGTCACCCCTGACGGCAGCTGGATTCGGTGCGGGGCTGCCGGACATCCTGTACCTCCTGCCCATCGGCGCTGGGATCCAGTCGGCCGTTTCCTGGGACGCGGTCGCCATGGTGCCCTCGGAACCAAGGTTTACGTACGTGTCGCGGATCTTGCCCAGGCTGTGCCCCAGAAGGGTGTCAGCGATGGCCAGGGGGTGGCCAAGTTCGCAGCACGTCGTCATGAAGGTCCGGCGCAGATCGTGCGGGGTGACGCCAGCCAGCTTCGCCTCCGTGAGCACCCGGGACCGCATGTTTGTCACGCCCACGATTGGACCGTCCAGCCTGCGGCCAGGGCCAGGAGCCAGGGCAGCGCTTCCAGGTAACTGATCCGGGCAAGGTCATGGACATCCCGCTGGACCAGCGTTTCGAGGTAGTCCCGGTAACAGGTGGACCGGCGCCCGGGGTTCACCCGGGCGGCCGTGGGGGGGTAGCCTCCGGCTACGATCCGCTCCGCCAGTTCCAGGCCCAGGCGCCGGCAGCTCTGCATCCGGAAGCCGGCCGAGAAGAGCCGGTCAGCAGGAAACGGCCCGGCTTCCGGTTCCGGTCTACCGAAAGCTTGAGGGTCGGGAAAAGTCGGGTGACCTTTTGGACTTCATCCAGGATCACCCGCTCGGGCAGGTCGGCCACGAAACCCGCGGGATCTTCTGTGGCCACAGCCAGGACGGTGGGGTCATCGAAGGTGGAATTGGCGTAGCTCGAGGGCTCACCCATCCTGGACCCGCTCACCCAGCAGATCATCGGTTTCTGCTATCGCGTCTCGAACATCCTCGGCCATGGTTTTGTGGCGAAGGTCTACGAGAACGCCCTGGCTTTCGAATGGCGAAAGGCCAAGATCCCTTTCGCCCAGCGGAAATACATCGAAATGGTCTACGAAGGCGTGAAGGTCGGGAAATACTTGGCCGACTTGGTGGTGGAAGACCGGGTCATCGTGGAGGTCAAAGCGGTCCAAGCCTTGGATGATTCCCATAGCGCCCAAGGACTCAACTACCTCCGGGCTACCGGACTGGGAACCTGCCTGCTGATCAACTTCGGCAAGGCCAAGATCGAAGTTCGGAGGCTGGGGATGAGCCTGGGTAAGGGGGCCGGGGACATCGAACTCGACGTAAAGGACGTCCATAGGCAGCGCTCTACCAAGCCCCATTGACCTATAGCCGGGGATGAATGGGATGTCCGGGGATGAACAGGATGCTACTTGTACCGCCCGTCAGGTAGTCATTGCCCTGGCAACACGGGCTTTGGGTTTGCCGACACGCCCTAGGCCCTGAAATGAAGCTAACCTGCAAGCAAGTGCCTATATTACAAAGCTATGATATCCAAAGACCAATTTCTCTGGAACATTTTTTCGAATGCCTGTAACTACCACGCGATTAACGGCACCCAATTGCCTATCGCCCAGAGAGAAGACGACGGGTCAAGCGCATCGATTCACTTCATCCTGCAATCTAATTGTCTATAAAATAATTGTGTTTTATCAGATAAACAACACGGCGAGCGTGATTTCATTCTATAATATCATATTCATCAACTAAGGAGAAACGCGTGCAAAAAAGGGCATTTGTCCTGGCAACCATCTTAGTCTTCATTTCACCCATCGCATCCTTCGCTGGAAACGGTGGCAATGGGGGTCACGGAGGGCACTCTGGCGTGCAAGGCGGCAACGGTGGCCATGGTGGCGCCGGCGGCGGCAACGGTGGCAATGGGGGCAATGGTAGCTGATCCGACCAATGAAGCCCAAGGAAGACGGAGTTCGGAGATGATCCTAAGAAGAGCAGTCCTCCTGGCTTCCCTGGTCGTGTTCGCCGCCTCCCCGGCCCTTCAGGCCGGGAACGGTGGAAAGGGCGGTCGAGGCGGTGACGCTGGAACTCGCGACGGCGGACGGGGGGGCGATGGCGGCGACAGCCATTCCGGCCGCGGAGGTGACGGCGGAAGAGGCGGCGGCAGCTCCACCGGCAGAGGTGGGGATGGCGGCAATGGGGGCAGCGGCCCTCATGGCGGGGGCGGGGGAGGCGAAGGCGGCAAGGGTCCCGCTGGGGACGGCAACCGAGGACATGACGGTTCTAGAACCGGCGGATAGGAGAGAGAAAAATATGGTCAATAGCAGGGTAAGCAGGACATTGTTCGCTCTGGCCATTTCGTCGTTCCTGAGCCCGGCCCTCTGCACTGCCGATGGGAAGCCTCCGGTCCCTGCCCGCGCCAAGGACGGTGAGGATGGAAGCCCAATGTCTCCGCACGGAAAACCTGGTGAACAGGGTGCTCATGGCCGGGGTGATGAGCAGGGCCAGGGCGGCGGCCATGGAGGAGCCGGTCAAAATGGCGCTGACGGGGGAGCGGGCGGCAATGGTGGGAACAGCACCACTGGCCGGGCTGGCGATGGTGGCAATGGAGGTGACGCGGAGGGCTGACAGGTAACGGTCAACCGAGAGATGACAACGATGACCGCGGTCGGCGGCCTGTCGCTGGCCGCCATAAGCTTTCGGGCGTCGGCATCCCATCGATTGCGAACCGGCGCCGCGAACCGGGGGTATGGGAAGGGACCTGGCAAAGCGTCCAATCGCAACCCAGGTAGGCGTCCAATCGCTAGCCAAAGGTTCGTCCAATCGTAAGCGGACGGCTCGTCCAATGAGCAGCGTTGGGCCCCCGTTCCGATCAGGTGCCGCCCTCCGGGGTCCACCCGCCGCCCAGGGCCTTGTACAGCGCCAGCACCGCCAGCAGCTCGTCGCGCTTGGCCTGGACCAGGTTGCGCTCGCCGTCGAAGGCGGCGCGCTCGGCGTCCTGGACCTCCAGGTAGGCGGCCACGCCACCCATGAAGCGCTGGTTGGCCAGGTCCACCTGCTTGTCCAGGGTGGCGGTGAGGTCCTGCTGCTGGGTCCGGGTCTCGCGGGTCTTCTGCACCGACACCAGGGAGGTGGCGGCGTCGTTGAAGGCCTGCTGCACCGCCTTGGCGTACTGCAGCACCATCTGCTGCTGCTGCAGCTCGCTCAGGCGGACCTCGGTGCGCAGCCGCCCGGCGTTGAAGATCGGGGCGGTCACGCCGGCGCCCACGTTCCAGATCTTGGATCCGGGGCCCACCAGGCTGGACAGCCCGGAGCTGGCGTAGCCGTTGCCGGCCGTGAGCTGGATGGAGGGGAACAGCTCGGCCTTGGCCACGCCGATCTGGGCGTTGGCGGCCACCAGCTGCTGCTCGGCCATGCGCACGTCGGGCCTGCGCTCGAGCAGGTCGGACGGCAGCCCGGGCGGCACCGACACGGTCAGGCGCTGGTCGTCCAGGGGCAGCCCGCGGGGCACCGGGTCCCCGTAGCGCCCCAGGAGCACGTCGATGGCGCCCTCCTGCTGGGCGATCTGCTGCTCCAGCATCGGGATGACCACGGCCGCCGACTGCACCAGGGACTGGGCCTGGTTCACGTCGGACATGCTGGAGACGCCGCCCTCGCGGCGGAGCTGCATCAGCTGCAGGGACTGCCAGCGCGAGCCCAGGGTGGACCGGGCCAGGTCCAGCTCGGCATCCAGCTCCCGGAGCTGGAAGTAGGCCTGGGCGATGCTGGTGACCAGGCCCTGGATGACCAGGTTCTGGTTCTCCCGGCTGGCCAGGAACTGGGCCCGGGCCGCCTCGGTCTGGCTGCGCAGCTTGCCCCAGAAATCCAGCTCCCAGGAGATGCCCATGTTGACCACGTACTGGTCGGACGGAGTCGCGTTGCTGCCGAACAGGGCGCGCGTGGACTGGTCGATGCCGCGGGTGGCGCCCAGGTTGGAGGCCACGCTGGGCGACTCGTAGGACTTGGCGATGCCCACCTGGGCGGCGGTCTGCAGCACCCGGTTGGCGGCCAGCTGGACGTCGGCGTTGGCCTGCAGCCCGGCCAGGATCAGCTGCTGCAGCACCTGGTCCTGGAACAGCTCGAACCAGGGCAGGTCGGCGAAACTGGCGCCGGGCGCGGGCTGGGCGGCCTGGCCGGCGTAGGCCGCCGGCAGGGGCTCCTTGGGCCGCTCGTAGGTGGGGGCCATCCGGCAGGCGGGGGCGAGGGCCCCGGCCAGGACCAGGCCCAGACGGATCGCGCGGTTCATGGTGACTCCTCCTCCCGGGCCGCCGGGGCGGCCGGGACTTTGGCGCGGGGGCGCAGGGCCGCCACCACGCGCTCGACGGCGACATAAAGGGCCGGGATGACCAGCACCCCCAGCGCGGTGGCGGACAGCATCCCGCCGAACACGGCGGTGCCCATGGTCCTCCGGGCCGAGGCCCCGGCCCCGCTGGCGATCACCAGCGGCACCACGCCCAGGAGGAAGGCGAGGGAGGTCATGAGGATGGGGCGGAAGCGCATGCGCGCGCCCTCCAGCGCCGCCTCGGCCGGGCCGAGCCCGTCCCGCTCGTGCTTCTCCTTGGCGAACTCGATGATGAGGATGGCGTTCTTGGCGGCCAGGCCGAGCAGCATGACCATGCCGATCTGGGCGTAGACGTCGTTGAAGGTGGGCACCTCCTGGATGACCATGCGCGAGAACAGGGCCAGGAACGCCCCGAAGATGCCCAGCACCAGGCCCAGGATCACCCCGAACGGGACGGCCCAGCTCTCGTACTGGGCGGCCAGGAACAGGAACACGAACACCAGGCCCATGCCCAGGGTCACCATCTGGGAACCGCCGGCCAGCTTCTCCTGGTAGGCGGTGCCGGTCCAGTCGAAACCGAAGCCCTGGGGCAGCGAGGCCCGGGCCGCGCCCTCCATGGCCTCCAGGGCCTGGCCGGTGCTGGCCGAGGACGCGTTGGAGCCGCTGATCTCGGCCGTGCGGAACATGTTGTAGCGCTGCACCAGGTCGGGGCCGGTGCCCGGCCCGTAGCGGACCAGGGTGCCCAGGGGCACCATGTCGCCGGCGTCGGAGCGCACGTAGAAGTTCCGGATGGCGTCGGGGCTGTCCCGGAACGACTGGTCGGCCTGGATCATGACCTTGTAGGTCTTGCCGAACCGGTTGAAATCGTTCACCTGCAGCCCGCCCAGGTAGATCTGCAGGGTGCGGAACACCTGGTCCACCCGCACGCCGAGCACCTTGGCCTTGTCCCGGTCCAGCTCCAGGTGCACCCGGGGCACCTGGGTGCGCAGGCCGCTGAACAGGTTCTGCACCTCGGGCCGGGCCGAGGCGTCGGCCAGGAACTGCCGGGTCACCCGCTCCAGGTCCTGGGGGGTGTGCCCGCCCTTGTCCTGGAGCTCGAACTGGAACCCGCCGGCGGTGCCCAGGCCCGGGATCGGCGGCGGGACCGCCACGAACGGGCGGGCCTCGGGGTAGGAGGCGGCGAGCTTCTGGAACTTGGGGAAGATGCCGCGCAGGATCAGGTCCGGGGCGCGCCGCTGGTCCCAGGGGGCCAGCACGGCGATCAGGGTCAGGTTGTTGGAGCTGAACGTCCCGGTCAGGATGTTCAGGCCGCCGAAGGTGAGCACGTCCTGGACCCCGGGGATGGCCAGGATGTCCCGCTCGGCCTTGCGCGCCAGCCGGTCGGTGCGCTCCATGGAAGCGCCGTCGGGCAGCGTGAGCATGAGGTAGAGCCCGCCCTGGTCCTCGATGGGGACGAACCCCGTGGGCAGCACCTTGGCCAGCCCGCCGGTGAGCGCCGCCAGCAGCGCCAGGAACGCCAGCACCAGCCCGAACCGGCGCACGCAGAGCCCGAGCAGGCCCCGGTAGCCGCGGGTCAGGCGCTCGAACCCGGCGTCGAACCCCCGGAGCAGCCACCCCAGCGGGCCCCGGACCGCCTTGCGCGGGCGCAGGATCATCCGGCACAGGGCGGGGGTGAGGGTGAGCGCCACCAGGGCCGAGAGCAGCACCGCCACGGACAGGGTCAGGGCGAACTGGCGGTAGAGCTGGCCGGTGATGCCGCCCATGAACGCCACCGGCACGAACACCGCGCACAGCACCAGGGCGATGGCCACCACCGGCCCGGAGACCTCGGCCATGGCCCGCTCGGTGGCGGCCAGGGGCGCCAGGCCCTGGCTGATGTGGTGCTCCACCGCCTCCACCACCACGATGGCGTCGTCCACCACGATCCCCACCGCCAGCACGATGGCGAACAGGGTGAGGGTGTTGATGGTGAAGCCCAGGGGCACGAAGGCGGCGAAGGTGCCCACCAGGGACACCGGCACCGCCAGCATGGGGATCAGGGTCGCCCGGAAGCTGCCCAGGAACAGGAACACCACGATCACCACCAGGATCACGGCGTCGCGCAGGGCGTGCACCACCTCCTCCAGGGAGGCGCGCACGAACCGGGTGGTGTCGTAGGTGATGGAGGCCTTGATCCCGGCGGGCATCTGCGCGCCCAGGCGGTCCAGGAGCGCGCGCAGGCTGTCCGCGGTCTGGATGGAATTGGCGCCGGGCAGCTGGAACACCTGGATGAGGGTGGCCGGCTTGCCGTCCAGCCGGGCGAAGCTGCTGTAGGAGTTGCCGGCCAGCTCGACCCGGGCCACGTCCCTGATCCGGATCATGGAGCCGTCGGACAGGGTCCGCACCACCAGGTTCTCGAACTCGCGCACGTCGGTGAGCCGGCCCTTGACGTTGACCGAATACTGGAAGGCCAGCCCCTTGGGCGCCAGGGGCGCGCCCACCGCCCCGGCCGGGGCGAGCAGGTTCTGCTCCTGGATCACCCGGGCGATGTCGGAGGCGGCGAGGCCCAGCTTGGCCAGGCGGTCCGGCTGCAGCCAGATGCGCATGGCGTAGTCGCGCTGGCCGACCAGGCTGGTGCCGCCCACCCCGGGGGTGCGGTTGATGGCGTCCAGGACGTTGATGGAAGTGTAGTTGGACAGGAAGACGTCGTCGTAGCTGGCGTCCGGGGAATAGATCGACATGACCATCAGCAGGTCGGGGGACTTCTTGGCCACGGTGACCCCGGCGGAAACCGCCTCCTGCGGCAGCTTGGCCATGGCCTTGCGCACCCGGTTGTTGATGTCCACCGAGGCCAGGTCCACGTCGGTGCCCACGGCGAAGGTCACCTGCAGGATGTAGGTGCCGTCGCTGGAACTCTTCGAGTTCATGTAGAGCATGTTCTCGGCGCCGTTGACCTCCTGCTCCACCGCGGTGGCCACGGACTGCTCCACGGTCTCGGCGCTGGCGCCGGGATAGGTCACGGTCACCTGGACCATGGGCGGGGCGATCTTGGGGTACTGGGCGATGGGCAGGACCAGGATCGACACCGCGCCCATGATGAGGATCACCAGCGAGACGACGATGGCGAACACCGGGCGGTGGATGAAGAACCGGCTCATGGCCCGGCGTCCCCGGCCCCGGCCGGTTCAGCCGCCGGCCTGGGCCCGCGCAGCCTGGCCATGACCAGCTCGATGGCGGTGTAGAGCACCGGGATGATGAACACGCCCAGCACGGTGGCGCAGGTCATGCCGGTGAACACCGCCGTCCCCATGGTGCGCCGGGAGGCGGCGCCGGCCCCCTCGGCCAGCAGCAGGGGCACCACCCCCAGGATGAAGGCGAACGAGGTCATGAGGATGGGCCGGAAGCGCAGGCGCGCGCCCTCCAGGGCGGCGTCGCGCACCGGCAGGCCGGCCTCGCGCTTGTCCTTGGCGAACTCGACGATGAGGATGGCGTTCTTGGCCGCCAGGCCCATGAGCATGACGATGCCGATCTGGGCGTAGACGTCGTTGATGGTCTGGCCGCCGGCGAGGAAGCGCAGGGTCAGCCCCAGGAAGGCCCCGAAGATGCCCAGGGACAGGCCCAGCAGCACGCCGAAGGGGATGGTCCAGCTCTCGTACTGGGCGGCCAGGAACAGGAACACGAACAGCAGGCCCATGCCCAGGATGAGCGCCTGGGAGCTGCCCGCGGCCTTCTCCTGGAAGGCGGTGCCGGTCCAGTCGAAGGCGTAGCCCGGGGAAAGGCCCGCGCTGGCTGCCGCCTCCATGGCCCCGATGGCCTGGCCGGTGCTGGAGCGCCCGCCGTTGGCGAAGGAGATCTCGGCGGCGCGGAACATGTTGTAGCGCTGGATGACGTCGGGCCCCGCGGCCGAAGTGCCGCGGACCAGGGTGCTCACCGGGACCATGGCGCCGCCGCCGGTGCGCACGTAGAGGCTGCCGATCTGGCTGGGGGTGGCCCGGAATTCGGGTTCGGCCTGGACCATCACCTTGTAGGTGCGGCCGAACATGTTGAAGTCGTTCACTTCGTAGCCGCCCAGGAACACCTGCAGGCTCTGGAACACGTCGCTGACCGGCACGTCCAGCACCTTGGCCTTGTCCCGGTCCAGGTCCAGGTTCACCTGGGGCACGCTGGTGCGGAAGGAATTGTAGGGCGCCGCGATCTCGGGCCGGGCGGCGGCGGCGGCAACGATCCGGTCGGCGACCTGCTGCAGTTCGATGGGCGGATGGTCGCCCCGGTCCAGGATCTCCACCTGCATGCCCCCGGCCGATCCCAGCCCGGGGATGGGCGGGGGCACGGTGACCACCGCCTGGGCTTCGGGGTAGGCGCCGAAGGTGCCGCGCAGCCGGGCGATGAGGGCCGGGGCCTGGAGCGCGGGCTCCTTGCGCTTCTCCCAGGGCTGGAGCACGACGATGAAGCTGAGGCTGTTGGAGGTGTAGGCCCCGCTCAGCTGGTTGTAGCCGCCCTGGGTGATCACGTTCTGCACCCCGGGCAGCCTGGCGAGGTCGGCCTCGGCCTTGCGCGAGAGCTGTCCGGTGCGGTCCATGGAGGCGCCGTCGGGCAGGGTGAGCACGGCGTAGAAGTAGCCCAGGTCCTCGTCCGGGACGAAGCCGGTGGGCAGCCACTTGGCCAGCCCGCCCAGGGCCGCGGTGGCCACGGCCAGGCAGCCCAGGCCGATGGCCAGGCGCCGGACCAGCATGGCCACGGTCCGGCCGTAGGCCCCCGCGACCCGGTCGAAGGCCCGGTTGAAGCCGCGCAGGAGCCAGCCGACCGGGCCGCGCATCTGCGTGCGCGGCTTGAGGATCATCTGGCACAGGGCGGGGGTGAGGGTGAGCGCCACCAGGGCCGAGAGCAGCACCGCCACGGACAGGGTCAGGGCGAACTGGCGGTAGAGCTGGCCGGTGATGCCGCCCATGAACGCCACCGGCACGAACACCGCGCACAGCACCAGGGCGATGGCGACCACCGGCCCGGAGACCTCGGCCATGGCCCGCTCGGTGGCCTCGAGCGGGCTGAGCCCCCGCTCGATGTGGTGCTCCACCGCCTCCACCACCACGATGGCGTCGTCCACCACGATCCCCACCGCCAGCACGATGGCGAACAGGGTGAGGGTGTTGATGGAGAACCCCAGCGGCACGAAGGCGGCGAAGGTGCCCACCAGGGACACCGGCACCGCCAGCATGGGGATCAGGGTGGCCCGCAGGCTGCCCAGGAACAGGAACACCACCAGCAGCACGAGGATGATGGCGTCGCGCAGGGAGTGCAGCACCTCGTCGATGGCGGCGTGGACGAAGGTGGTGGTGTCCAGCACCACCTCGGCCTTGACCCCGGCGGGCAGGTCGGGCTGGATCCGGGCCAGGAGGGCGCGCAGGTTGCCGGCGGTCTGGATGCCGTTGGCCCCGGGCAGCTGGTAGACCTGGATGAGGGTGGACGGCTTGCCGTCGATCCGGCCGAAGCTGGTGTAGGTGCGGGCCGCCAGCTCGAGCCGGGCGACGTTGCGCAGGCGCAGGATGGAGCCGTCGGCATCGGCCCGGACTACGATGTTGCCGAACTCGCCCTCGTCCGCCAGGCGCCCCTTCACGTCCACGGTGTACTGGAAGGACAGGCCGGGCCGCGCCGGCGGCTGGCCCACCGAGCCCGCGGGGGTGAGCACGTTCTGCTCCTGGATGGCGTTGATGATGTCGCTGGAGGTCACCCCCAGCGCGGCCAGGCGGTCCGGGCGCACCCAGGCGCGCATGGAGTAGTCCCGCTGGCCGACGATCATGGTGGAACCCACGCCGGGGGTGCGGGAGATGGAGTCCACCAGGTGGATGGTGGCGTAGTTGGACAGGAAGATGTCGTCCCGGCTGCGGTCGGGCGAATAGAGGGCGATGATCATCAGCATGTCCGGCGACTGCTTGGTGACCGACACGCCCGAATTGACCGCGTCCTGGGGCAGCTTGGGGGTGGCCTTCTGCACCCGGTTGTTGATGTCGACGTTGGCCAGGTCGATGTTGGTGCCCACCTCGAAGGTGATCTGGAGCACGTAGCGGCCGTCGTTGGAGCTCTTCGAGCTCATGTAGAGCATGTGCTCGGCGCCGTTCACCTCCTGCTCGATGGGGGCGGCGATGGACTGCTCGACGGTGGCGGCGTTGGCCCCGGGATAGTTCACCTCCACCTGGATCATGGGCGGGGTGATCTGGGGGTACTGGGCGATGGGCAGCCCGGCCAGGGAGACGATCCCGGCGATGAGGATCACCAGGGACACCACGATGGCGAAGACCGGGCGGTGGATGAAGAACCTGGCCATGGCTCAGCTGCCCGAAGGCTCGGCGGAGGCCGGCTGCTCGGTGGGCGCCACCACCATCCCCGGCCGTGCCTTCTGCTGGCCCTCCACGATCACCCGGTCGCCGTTCTGGAGCCCGGCCTTGACCACGAATTCGGACCCCACCGAGGGGCCGAGGGTGACCATGCGCTCGGTCACCTTGTTGTCCTGCCCCACCACGTAGACCGCCTTGGCCCCCTGCTCTTCCAGGACCGCCTTCTGGGGGACCAGCAGGGCATTCTCGGCGGTGTCCACCACCACCCGCACCCGGCCGAACTGGTTGGGCCGGATCAGGTATTCAGGGTTGGGGAACTCGCAGTAGACCTGGAAGGTGCCGGTCTTGAGGTCCACGGCCCGGTCCAGGAAGGTGACCCGCCCCGTGCGGGGGTAGAGGCTGCCGTCGGCCAGGACCAGCTGGACGTCGAGCGAGATCCCCTCGCCGCGGCGCTTGGCCACGGTGAGGTAGCCGGCCTCGGGCACCGCGAACGAGGCCTTGATCGGGTCCAGGCTGGACACGGTGTCCAGCACCGTGGCGCTGCCGCGCCCCACCAGGTTGCCGGTGTCGATGAGGCTGTGCCCGATGACCCCGTCGAAGGGCGCCTTGATGGTGCAGTAGGACAGCTCCAGGTCGGCCTGGACCAGGGCGGCCTGGGCCGCCTGCAGGTCGGCCTTGGCGGCCAGCTGGCTGGTCAGGGCGGTGTCCAGGTCCTGCTGGGGGATGGCGTGGGAGGCGGCCAGCGGGGTGTACCGGGCCACGTCCTGGTCGGCCTTCTTGAGCTCGGCTTCGCTCTGGGCCACCTTGGCCTGGGCCGACATGCGGTTGGCCTCGTACTGGGACGGCTCGATCCGGTAGAGCACCTGGTTCTTGCGGACCCTGCGCCCCTCTTCGAAGGATTTCTGCTGCAGCACGCCCTCCACCCGGGCCACCAGGTCCACCGTCGCGGTGGCGTCGGTGCGGGCGACGAACTCGTTGGTGACCGGCACGGTCTTCTGCAGGACCGGGGCCACCAGCACGGCGGGCGCGGGCCCCTGGGCGGCGGCCGGGGCGGCCTTGCGGCCGCAGCCGGGCGCCAGCGCGCACAGGGCCAGGGCCAGGCAGGTCAGTTGCCTTGGAGCGGGACGGAGCAGGGACGGACGGAGCATGCGCACTCTCCTCTGCGGGACTTCAGGCTGGCGACGGTGGAGCGGGAACGGGCCGGCGGCCGGCGCCCAGGAGGCGTTCGATCCGGCCTGCCAGCGAGGTGATCTGGGCCCAGTGGGAATCAGCGATCCCCTGGGCGTGGACCAGGTGGTTGCGGAACGATTCGATGCGGTGGACGGCCTTGCGCGCGGCGCTGGCTGAAGGGAAGCCGAGCAGGGCCCGCTCCGCGGGGTCCTGCAGCAGCAGGCCGGCCTTGTCGGCCAACTGCAGGCAGTCGGCCAGGGTGCCGGGGTGCCCCATCCGGGCCCGCTCGGACTGGAGTTCCCGGGCCTTGTCGAGCCGGCCGGGGGACAGCAGGACCGACCATTCCGGTTCGCTCCAGCGCGCCTGGATCCGGTTCATGAGGAACTGCTCGAGTCCGGCCACCAGGCCGAACAGCCAGATCCGGCCGGGCAGGCTCTGCAGTTCCCCGCGGGTGATCAGGCGCGGCCTGGCCCGGCCGCCCACGACTACGCAGGGATGGTCGGCCAGCAGCCGGACCACCTCGAACAGCCGGGCCGAGGCGGCCACCGAAGGCGCCCGGGCCGGCGCCGGCGGCCCCGGCGGCAGCGGCCGGGCCAGATCCCCGGCCCGGAAGGACCGCGCCAGGACCCGCAGGACCTGCAGTTCGGCACCCGACAGCAAACGCTGGGGCACCGGCCCGGGCGGGACGGCAGCAGGACTGCCTGGTGAACGAGCATCCATGGGCGTGGGTCTTGGTTAGCGTATTATTAATTAGAATTTCCAAATGGTTCAATCTACAAGATTATTGAAATGTCCCGGTGAGATTTTTGTTTAGTTTATATTTTCAACCTAGAGTTCCACCCTGCCCGCCCAGTTGGGTGGCACGTCCCTGTCCTTCCGCGGTTCGATTCCGCTCGCCCACTCGGGCAGGCCCGCGCAGGAGGGCCGGTTCGTTTCATTGATGGAGGAACGCTTCATGCGTGAGCACCTGCACCTCCCCCCGTCGGCCGGGGGGGAAGTGTTTGATGTTCCCTGTGATCAGAAGGCCGGTGTGGCGTGCGACCCCAAGAAACAGCCGATCATCCGGGTCGGGGAGGTCAGGAAGTTCGAGAGGATCGGCAGCGAGGCATTCGGCCAGGGCCAGCAACCGGCGGAACCAACTGGGCGGAAATCCGTACCGGGTGAATCGGCTTCGGTGCAGTACATCCCAGTACTCTCCGAGGATCCCCGGCGAAACCACCAGCCCCAGTTCCTTCTTCAGCGCCATCTGGACGACCCGGTCGCAGTTCCCGCCCGCGGTGATTCCAGCCGAGACCAGGATGTTGGTGTCCAGGACCGCGCGGTTCATTTCCGCCTGCGCCTCGCTGCCCGGATGGCTGAGATCTCCTGGTTGATCTCGTCCATGGTGGTCCCGCTCGTTCCCGCGCGCTCGGCCGCATCCTGGGATTCCCGCAGACTTGACAGCGCCATGGCCTGCTGCAGCTGTTCCGCCTGGAAAGCAAGGTCGGTATCGAAAACCGGCACCAGGAAGAACGAGACGCCCGACCTGCTGGTCAGCAGGACTACTTCGCTCTTCGGCGCGGTGATGGCTTCCATTCCCTTTTTCTGAAAATCCCTCAGCGATGTCAGACGCATGGGGCACCTCGGCCGGTCTAGGTTAGGAGAAGATTGGTACGAAAACAAGTCTAAATGTCTCCATTTTGTCCCCAATTTTCTCAAGATCGGCGCCAGCTGAAGCCATGGTCTCGACCCTGGAGGTCCTGGTCCGCCTGCCGGGCGGGGCCCGGGTCGTCTTCGATCACGGCAACCAGCCCTTGGCGTCGGGAGCCGAGGCCTACGCCCGGACCCAAGGCGAGTTGGCGGCCCGGGTGTCAGCCGTGGGGGAAACGTTCCACAGCCGTTTCGACACCCCTGGCCTGCATGCGCGGATGGCCGGGCAGGGCTGGCGCATCCTGCGCGACCTGGGCCCTGAGGCTTTGCGGGAACGATTCGCCCCCGGCCAGGGTGCTGGACCCAGTCCGGGAAGCTACGTGCTTTCCGTTGGTACACGCTGATCCGGCTTCACCTGGGGAATCCGGGCTCAGGCGGCCTCACCCCACCACGTTCAGCTCCAGGCTGATCTCCAGGTTCAGCACCTTGGAGATGGGGCACCCGGCCTTGGCGGCCGCGGCGGCTTCGCGCACCTTGGCCGGGTCCGCCCCGGGGGCGGTGACGGTGGTGCGCAGGGCGCTGTGGGTGAGGGTCAGGTTCTCGAAAGTGACGGCGCAGACCGTCTCGATGGCCTTGGGGGTGATGCCGCGCTCGCCCAGCTGGGCGCTGAGGGCCATGCTGAAGCAGCTGGCGTGGGCGGCGGCGATGAGTTCTTCCGGGTTGGTGCCCGGGGCGTCCTCGAACCGGGTGCGAAAGCCGAATTTCAGGTCCTTGATGGCTCCGCTGGCCACGCCGAAGGCGCCCTGGCCGTCCTTCAGGCCTCCGTTCCAAGTGGCGGTCGCGCTGCGTTTCATTTCCGACTCCTTCCCGAAGGGATGGTGGTTTTATCCAATTATGAACCAGATTGGGCGCCGTTCCACAAGCCGGTGCTGAGATACTTCAATCCCGAATCGTTCAACAGCACCGCCACGGTCCCGCCCTTCAGCTCCCCCGCCAGCAGGCCCAGGGCGGCGGCCACGTTGGCGCCGGAGGAGAAGCCGGCGAACACCCCTTCCCACCGGGCCAGGTCCCGGGTGGTGCGGGTGGCCTCCTCCCCGCCCACCGCCAGGTAGCCGTCCACCAGCTCCGGGCGGACGAAGCGCAGGTCGCGCATGGCGTAGCCTCCGCCCTGGATGGGGTGGTTGGGGTTGGTCACCGGCTGGCCGGCCAGGACCGCGGCGCCCTCGGGCTCCACCACGTAGCAGCGGGTGTCCGGGTCGCGCTCCTTGAGGGCGGCGGCGCAGCCGGCGAAGCTGCCGCCGGTGCCGGCGAAGTCGCAGAAGCCGTCGATCCGGCACCCGGCCTGGACCAGCAGTTCGGGCCCGGTGTGCAGGTAGTGGGCCCGGAAATTGCCCTCCAGCTGGAACTGGTCGGCCCGGAACGCCCCCCGCTCCCGCACCAGGCGCTGGGCCTGGGCTTCCACCCGCGCCAGATCCGCCCCGGAAACCTCGCCGGGTCGGGACCCGGGCGCCTGGTCCACCAGCACCACCTCGGCCCCCAGGGCGGCCATCATGCGCGCCCGCTCCACCGAGTTGCCCCGGGACATGACCGCCACGAAGCGGTAGCCCTTGACCCCGCACACGATGGCCAGGCCGGTGCCGGTGTTGCCGCTGGTGAGCTCCACCACCGTCTGGCCCGGGCACAGCAGGCCCTGGGCCTCGGCGTCCTCGATCATCTGGCGGGCGATGCGGTCCTTCTTGGAGAACCCGGGATTCAGGTATTCCAGCTTGGCCAGCAGGCGCCCGTCCAGGCGGTTCCGGGCGACGATCCGGGCCAAGTCCACCAAGGGGGTCTGGCCGATGGCCTCCACCGCGGAGGGTAGAACACGGGAATGCCAGGAATGGGTCATGAACGCACCACCGATCAACGTTGCTTCCATCATGAATCCGGTTCATGCCTGGAATGAACATCATTCGCTTGGTTGGCGCCGGCAGGCATGAAAAATTCGAAGACTGGGCCGGCCCCTGCCCTTCCCGGCCCGCGAGGATCCCATCCATGACCAACGCCATCTTCTGCCTGCCCGACTCGTACAACGAACCTCCGCTCAGCTACGCGCCCGGAGCCCCGGAACGGGCCCGGCTCAAGGCCGAACTGGAGCGGCAATACAATCAGGAAGTGGACATCCCCCTGATCATCGGCGGCCGGGAAATCCGCACCGGCAGGCTCAGGAAGGTGATCTGCCCCCATGAGCACGGCCATGTGCTGGGCCACTACCACGAGGCGGGGGAGGCGGAGATCCGCCTGGCCATCCAGGCGGCCCTGGACGCCAAGGAGGCCTGGAGCGCCACCCCCTGGGAGGAGCGGGCCGCCATCTTCAACCGCATGGCCAGCCTCATCTCCGCCCGCTACCGCTACGTCCTCAACGCGGCCACCGTGCTCAACCAGTCCAAGACCGCCCACCAGGCGGAGATCGACGCCACCTGCGAGACGGCGGACTTCTTCCGCTACAACGCCAAGTTCATGGAGCAGATCTACCGGCATCAGCCCCAGTCCAACGACCACACCTGGAACCGGGTGCACTACCGGCCCCTGGAGGGCTTCGTGGTGGCCGTGTCGCCCTTCAACTTCACCGCCATCGGCGCCAACCTGGCCACCGCCCCGGCCATCATGGGCAACACGGTGGTGTGGAAGCCCGCCTCCACCTCCATCCTCTCCAACTACTACCTGATGCAGCTTTACCAGGAGGCCGGGCTGCCGGCCGGGGTGATCAATTTCGTGCCCTCCCGGGGCGCCCAGCTGGGCCAGGTGGTGCTGGACCACCCGGCCTTCGCCGGGCTGCACTTCACCGGCTCCACCGGGGTGTTCAACGGAATGTGGCGGACGGTGGCGGAGAACCTGTCCAAGTACCGGATCTATCCCCGCCTGGTGGGGGAGACCGGGGGCAAGGACTACATCTTCGTGCACCACTCCGCGGACCTGGTGGAGGCGGCGGTGGCCATCGTGCGCTCGGCCTTCGAGTACCAGGGGCAGAAATGCTCCGCCTGCTCCCGGGTCTACGCCCCCGCCTCCCGCTGGCCCCAGCTCAAGGCGCTGGTCCTGGACCTGGTGGGGCAGATCCAGGTGGGCGACCCCCGGGACTTCCGCAACTTCATGGGCGCGGTCATCGACGAGGCCAGCTTCGACCAGACCATGGGCTACATCGAACAGGCCAGGGCCTCCAGCGCGGCCGAGGTCCTGTGCGGCGGGCACGGCGACAAGCGCGTGGGCTACTTCATCGAGCCCACCATCATCCTGGCCCGGGACCCCAAGTTCGTCACCATGGAGGAGGAGCTGTTCGCCCCGGTGCTCACGGTGTTCGTCTACCAGGACGAGCGCATGGAGGAGACCCTGAAGGTCCTGGACGAGACCTCCCCGTACGCCCTCACCGGCTCCATCTTCGCCCGGGACCGGCAGGTGATCGACCACCTCGCCCGGGTCCTGGCCGACACCGCGGGCAATTTCTACATCAACGACAAGTGCACCGGCGCCATGGTGGGCCACCAGCCCTTCGGCGGCGCCCGGGCCTCGGGCACCAACGACAAGGCCGGCAGCTTCCTGAACCTGATCCGCTGGACCTCCCCCAGGACCATCAAGGAGTGCTTCGCGCCCCACCGGGACTTCCAGTACCCTTACATGGGCGAAGCCTGAGCCAGCCAACCCGCCATCGACCCGCACCGGGAGGTCCCATGAAGCACAACACCTACTACCAGGACAAAGTCCAGAGCCTGAGCCTCGCCGAGCAGGAGGGCCCGGCCACGGTGGGCGTCATCGAGCCGGGCCACTACAGTTTCTCCACCTCGTCCGAGGAGCGCATGACCCTGATCGCCGGCGCCATGAAGGTGATGCTCCCGGGCGAAGACTGGAAATCCCTGCACGCCGGCGAGGGTTTCATCGTGCCGGCCAAGGCCTCCTTCGAGGTGGAGGCGGCTGGGGACGTGGCCTACATCTGCCGGTACCGCTAGGAGCCTGCCGCCACCGACCTGGTGCCCAGGTAGGCGGCGCGCACGGCGGGATCCTGGGCGATCTCGCGGGCCGGGCCGGTCTTGAGGATGCGCCCCTGCTCCAGCACGTAGGCGCGGTCGGCCACTTCCAGGGCCTTGTGGGCGTTCTGCTCCACCAGGAGGATGGTCTTGCCCATGGCCTTGAAGGTGGTGATGATCTCGAACACGGTCTTGACCAGGAGCGGCGCCAGGCCCAGGGACGGCTCGTCCATGAGCACCAGTTCGCCGTTGGTCATGAGCGCCCGGCCCATGGCCAGCATCTGCTGCTCGCCCCCGGACAGGGTCCCGGCGATCTGCTTCATGCGCTCCTCCAGGCGCGGGAACAGCTGGTAGACCCGCTCCAGGTCGTCGGCGACGGCCTTGCGGTCGCGGCGCAGGTAGGCGCCCAGCCGCAGGTTGTCCTGGACCGTCAGGTTGGCGAACACCAGGCGCCCTTCGGGCACGTGGCAGATGCCCAGCTTGACGATCCTGGCCGGATTGCGGCCCAGGCGCTGCCCCTTGAACACCACTTCGCCCTTCACCGGCTTGAGGAAGCCGGTGATGGCGTTGAGCAGGGTCGACTTGCCGGCGCCGTTGGCGCCGATGATGGTGACGATCTCGCCCTGGTGCACTTCCATGCTCACGCCCTTCAGGGCCTTGATGCCGCCGTAGGACACGTGCAGGTTCTTGACGTCGAGCATCATCATTCTTTAACCTCCTGCACGCCCAGGTAGGCTTCCACCACCTTGGGATCGTTGGCGATGGCGTCGGCGGTGCCGTCGGCCAGGGTGCAGCCGAAATTGAGCACGTGGATGTGGTCGCAGATGCCCATGATCAGGTCCATGTGGTGCTCGATGACCAGGACCGTCAGCTTGAACCGGGTGCGCACCTCCTGGATGAGGTGCATGAGCTGTTCGGTCTCGTCGGGGTTCATGCCGGCCGCGGGCTCGTCCAGGAGCAGCAGCTTGGGGTCCAGGGCCAGGGCCCGGGTGATCTCCAGGCGGCGCTGGAGCCCGTACGGCAGGTTGTTGGCCGAGACGTCCTGGCGCTCCTCCAGGCCCATGATCCGCAGCAGGTCCATGGCCTTGTCGCGCAGGACCCGCTCCTCCTTGCGGAACAGCGGCAGGCGGCACACCGAGTGCAGCAGGTTGTACCGGGCCGAGAGATGGCAGGCCGTGTGGACGTTCTCGAACGCCGACAGGTTCTTGAACAGGCGGATGTTCTGGAAAGTGCGGGTGACTCCGCCGCAGGCGATCCGGTACGGCTCCTGGTTGTGGATGGGCTTGCCGCGGTACAGGATCTCCCCCCCGGTCACCTTGTAGACGCCGGTGACCAGGTTGAAGACGGTGGTCTTGCCGGCGCCGTTGGGGCCGATGAGGCCGGAAATGCCGCCCTCGCGCACCTGGAAGCTGACGTTGTTCACTGCCGCGAGGCCGCCGAAGCGCTTGGTGAGCCCTTTCAGCTCGAGGATGGGGGTGGCCGCGCTCATGCCGCGTCTCCTTGTTCAGCCGCCTTGAGTTCGGCTTCCAGCTTGGCCTTGGCCCTGCGGGCGGCCAGGCGCTTCCTGATGCCGCCCGGGGTCAGTTCCATGCCGCCCATCACGCCCTGGGGCCGGCCGACCATGATGACGATCACCGCCAGCCCGTAGATGACCAGGCGCCACTGGGCGAAGTTGCGGAAGACCTCGGGCAGCGACACCAGCAGGGCGGTGCCCAGGATGGTGCCGGAAATGGAGCCCAGCCCGCCGAAGATCACCATGATGGTGAGGTCGGTGGACTTGGCCATGTTGAACATGGTCGGGCGCAGGAACTGGAGGAAGTTGGCCAGGAGGGCCCCGGCGATGCCGGCCAGGGCCGCGCTCACCACCAGGGCGACCATCTTGGACCGGAACACGTTGACCCCCGCCATCTGGGCCGCCAGCTCCTCCTCCCGCACCGCCACCATGCAGCGGCCCTGGCGGGAGTTGATCAGGTTCCAGGTGACCACCACGCACACCACGTCCAGGACCACCACGGCGGTGCCGGTGGTGAGCAGGGGCAGGTTGGCCCAGCCGCGGGCCCCCCCCACGTAGTCCACGTTGTTGAGGATGACCCGGACCGCCTCGCCCAGCCCCATGGTGGCGATGCAGAAGTAGTCGCCCTTCAGGTTGAGGGTGAGCTTGCCGATGAACACGGACAGGATGGCCGGCACCAGGCCACCGGCCAGGATGGCCAGGGGAAAGGCGACCCCGGGCGGCAGGCCCATGCGCGAGGTGACGATGGCGGCGACGTAGGCGCCGATGGCCATGAAGCCGCCGTGCCCGAAGGAGAACAGTCCGGTGAACCCGGTCAGGATGCACAGGCCCAGGACCGCGATCAGGTTGATGCCGATGAGGATGGCGATGCCCTGCAGGTATTCCATTCTGCTCTCCTAGGCCTTGTCCTCGGCTTCCCTGCCCATGATCCCCGAAGGCCGGACGATGAGCATGCCGATGAGAATGACGAACGCGAACAGATCCCGGTACTGGGTCGACAGGTAGCCCGAGACGAAGGTTTCGATCAGGGCCAGGAGCAGCGAACCCAGGAGGGCTCCCGGGAGGCTGCCCAGGCCGCCGAACACGGCGGCGATGAACGACTTCAGCGTGATGGCGCTCATCTGGGGGAACACCTGGTACTTCATCCCGTAGAGGACGCCCGCGACCCCGGCCAGGCCGCCGCCGATGGCGAACACCAGGATGATGACGAAGCCCGGGTTGATGCCCATCAGGGCCGCGGCCTTGAGATTGTAGGCGGTGGCCTGGATGGCCTTGCCCAGCTTGGAGAAGTCGATGAACAGCACCAGCAGCGCCAGGCAGATGACGGCCACCACGAAGATGGCGATATCCACCCGGCCCACCGAGAGCGGCCCCCATTCGAACGGGTCGCCCTGGAAGAAGGCCGGCAGCCGGTCCGGGGGGAAGGTCTTGGGGGTGGGGCCGATGGTGGCGATCACCGAGTTGTCGATGAAAATGGACGCGCCCATGGCGGTGATGATGAAGTACAGGAACGGGGCGCGGCGGTCCCGGAGCGGCTTGTAGGCCAGCCGCTCGAGGATCACGGCGACCCCCGCGGAAGCGCAGGCGGCGATGAAGAACGCCACCCCGAAGGGCACCCCGAGGAGGGTGAGGGCGAAGAACCCGAAATAGGCCCCCAGCATGATCACGCTGCCGTGGGCGAAGTTGGAGAAATTCATGATCGAGTAGACCAGCGAGTAGCCCACCGCCATCAGCGCGTAGATGGCGCCGATGGATAGGCCGTTCACCAGCTGCTGCAGGAATTGATCCATTCGTACCTCCCCGGGGCGGACCAAATAAAGGCCGGTCCGGAAGGTCCGGACCGGCTCAAGGCGCGTTCAGATCACAGCTGGGTGGCGAACTTTTCCTGGAACTTCATGTCCTTGCCCACGATCTTGATCAGCCAGGCTTCCTTGCCGACCGGGTCGTGGTTGGGGCCGATCTTGATGTGGCCGGTGATCAGGTTCAGGTCGGCGGTGCACAGGGCCTTCTGGATCGCCGCCGGGTCGGTGGACTTGGCGCGCTGCATGGCGTCCACGACCATGGCCAGGGCGTCATGCACCATGTAGGAGTTCAGCTCGGCGTTCTTGCCGTACTTGGCCTTGTACTCGGCGCGCATGGGGGCGGCGTCCTTGCCGTCGAAGTCCAGGTGGTTCACGAACAGGCAGCCTTCCAGGGCGTTGCCGGCCAGGGAGATCAGGTTCTCGGAGGGCCAGCCGTCGCCGCCCAGCAGCAGCTGGTGGATGCCCAGCTCCCGGGCCTGCTTGGCGGCCAGGGCCACGTCGTTGTAGTAGGCCGGGATGAAGATGACGTCAGGCTGGGCGGCCTTGATCTTGGTGAGCGGGGCGCGGAAGTCCTTCTCGCCGGAGGTGTAGCTCACCTCGGCCACCACCTTGCCGCCGGCCTTCTCGAAGCCCTCCTTGAAGTACTGGGCCAGACCGGTGGAGTACGGGTCGTCGATGGTCATGAAGATGGCCGCCTTGCGCTTGCCCAGCTTCTGGAAGGCGAAGTGGGCGGCCACCTTGCCCTGGTAGGGGTCGGTGAAGCAGGCGCGGAACACGAAGTCGTTGACCTTGCCGTTGTCCTGGACCGTGACCTTGGGGTTGGTGGCGGTGGAGGAGACCAGGGGCACCTTGGCCTCGTTGACGATGGGGGCCACCGGGATGGCTTCGCCGGAGCCCTGGGCGCCGACGATGGCGACCACGTGGTCCTGGCTCACCAGGCGCTTGACGACGTTGACGGCCTCGACCGAGTCGCCCTTGTCGTCGTAGCCGACGATCTCGACCTTGTACTTCTTGCCGCCGACGAGGATGCCGCCCGCCTTGTTGTAGTCTTCCGCCATCATCTTGACGGTGGCGAGCTCGGCCTGGCCCCACAGGGCGCTGTCCCCGGTCTGGGGGCCGAACCAGCCGACTTTCACGGTCTGGGCGTTGACGGTGAGGGCCGCGGCGGCCAGGAGCGTTCCACAAAGGATCTTTCGCACGAGTCGACCTCCTTAAGGTCAGGAAAGGTGTGGTTAAGGGAACTGACGGTTGCCTGCAAAGCGCTCCACAACACAAGGCCTGCCCCCTCCAGGGAGCCCAGGCTGCAGAGTGGAGATGTTAATAATTTCTTAATCGTCCTGGTAAGGGTTGGCGTGCGGGCATGCGTCCCGCCACCGCAGCCCTTCCTGCCTTTTCGGGGAGTCACGGAATGAGCTGGTTTTGGGTACTAACCTAGTATTACCAACCAATTTAAATACGGTCCAGCGAGCTTGTCAAGCAACAAAATGCTGATGCATTGGAAAAAGGTGACCTTTATTTTCCATGTTTAATAAATATAATCCAATTAGGATCCCGTTGAGATATCAGTATTAAATTAACAACCCAAGGCCCGCTGGATTAGGAATTTGCGCAGGAGCCATTCCCCCGGGCACCGCAATGGTTCTATAACGGTTTCTTATTGGCCTATTCATATTCGATGCCTCCTTCCCCACTGGGCCATCAACCGCCCATGAGAATCCGGGGCACCCGGGCGTGCAGGTGGGTACACACGTCCGGCTGGGTGGTGCCGTAGCGTGCCGCCAGGTCGTGCAGGCCGATGGCTTCGCCCCCCTGGGTGCCGATGAGCACCACTTCCTCCCCTTCCGGGAAGCGGCGGGGCAGGCGCACCATGAGCTGGTCCAGGCACAGGTTCCCCACCACCGGACAGCGCACCCCGCCGACCAGCACCTGGTTGCCCGGCCCCCGGCGCAGGCCGTCCCCGTAACCCACCGGCACCACGCCGATCCACTCCTCCCCCTGGGTGACATAGGCCTGGCCGTAGCCCACCCCCCAACCGGGCGGCAGCTGCCGGCAGGAGGCCAGCCGGGCCTTCCAGGCCAGGGCCGGACGGTAGCCCGGCCCCAGGGGCAGGTCCAGGCGGATGCGCAGGCCCACCACCAGGTTGGCCACCCGCACCAGGTCATGGCGGGTCTCCGGCAGGAAGAAGGCGGCGGCGGAGTTGGCCAGGTGCGCCCAGCGCGGGCGCAGGGCGGCCTGCTCCAGGGCCGCCAGCCCGCGCTGGAAGCGGTCCGTCTGCACCCGGTTGTGGGGGTGGTCCGGCTCCTCCGCCAGGGCCAGGTGGCTGAACACGCCGTCCACCTGGATGCCCGGGGCCTGGGCGGCTTGCCGGGCGAAGGGGACCAGGTCCTCCACCGGCACCCCCAGACGCCCCAGGCCCGTGTCCACTTTGAGGTGCACCGCCAGGGGCCGCCCGGCGGCCCGGGCCCGGGCGGCGAACCGCTCCAGGCAGGGGCCGCTGTGCAGGGTGAGGGTGACGCCCGAGGCGATGGCCTCGTCCACCTCCTCCCCGGTGGCCATGCCCAGCACCAGGATCGGGGTGTCCAGGCCGGCCTGGCGCAGCGCCCGGGCTTCCCCGCAGCGGGCCACCCCCAGCCAGGACGCCCCGCCGCGCACCGCCGCGCGGCCCACCGCCACCGCCCCATGGCCGTACGCGTCACCCTTCACCACGGCCATGAGGGGGGTGGCGGTGTCCTGGATGACCCGGGCGCAGTTGCCGGCCACGGCCTCCAGGTCCAGTTCGATCCAGGTGGGGTGGGAGGAGACCGAAGGCGCCATGGTGTGGTCCGGGGGATATCCCTACCTTACAATCCTTTCAAGCATCAGGAGGCAGCCCATGCTCCAGGCCAAGGGATCCACCCCGGTGACCGGACCCTTCACCCCGGCCCTGTTCGCGTTCCTGCGGGAGCTGAAGAAGCACAACGACCGGGAGTGGTTCCAGGCCAACAAGAACCGCTATGAAGAGGACGTGAAGGGGCCCATGCTGCGCTTCATCGGCGCCTTCGCGGGCCCCCTGGAGGGCCTGAACCGCAACCTGCTGGCGGACCCCCGCCCAGCGGGCGGGTCCATGTTCCGGATCTACCGGGACACCCGCTTCGCCGGGGACAAGAGCCCCTACAAGACCAACGTGGGGGCCCACTTCCGCAACCGCCACTGCACCCGGGACGTGCACTCCCCGGCCTTCTACCTGCACCTCCAGCCGGGGGAGAGCTTCGCCGCCGCGGGGCTCTGGCACCCGGACCCGGCGGCCCTGCGCAAGGTCCGGGACAGCATCGTGGCCCGGAGCCGGGCCTGGAAGGCGTTGCGGGAGGGGGGCATCGAAGTGCAGGGAGACGCCCTGGTGAGAGTGCCGCAAGGGTTCGACCCTGGGCATCCCTGGGCGGACGATCTGCGCCTGAAGGACTTCTACACGTACGAACCCATCAGCGACCGGGATGTGTGCGCCCCGGACTTCATGGCCTGGTTCACCGGGTGCTGCCGGCGGAACCTGCCTTTGATGGCCTTCCTGACCAAGGCGCTGGAACTGCCCTGGTAGAAGGTTTCCTGCGCGCTCCCGGGCGGCGGCGCAGGGACCGCCGTCAGGGATGCAGGCGCAGGGTCTGCACGGCCGGTCCCGGCAGGAACGGCCCCGGCCGGCCCGCCACCCAGTCCAGGTGCTCATCCCCGAAGTGCGGGGACAACGGGTGCCCGCTCTGCCCACAGGGCATCATGAAATACCCGTCTTCTTCATGCCCCGGGGACACGGCGAAGCGCTCGGAAGCCCCGAAGATCCGGTCCTGGACCCGGGGCATCTGGGCGTCGCCGGGGATGGGCAGGCGCGGCATGGCCAGCCACGGGGCCAGGAACGGCAGGGCCCGGACCAGGGGGTGCTGGATCCGGGGGGTGTTCAGGCGGCCCCAGGTGTGCCGGGCCAGGGGGCCGTCCTTGGTGAGCCGGGTGATGGTCTCGTCCACCGCCCGCAGCAGCTGGTCGTCCCAGGTGCGGAACCGGGGATCCAGCAGGTTGGGCGGACGCTGGGTGGCCAGGGCCCACAGGGGCCCTTCGCTCTGGCCCGCGAAACCCGCCCGGAAACGCCGCTGCGGCCCCAGGCGGAAGGCCCGGGCGAAGGTGCCGGACAGTTCCTCCTGGAGCACCAGGCGGAACCCCCGCACCATCCGGTACCCTGCCGAAGCCACCGCCGCCCGGCCGCCCCAGGCTTCCACCAGGCGCCGGAACTCGGCCCGCTCCGCGTGCCCGGCCAGGGCCTGGGGGGTGAGCAGGCCCAGCAGCAGGTCCCGCCACCGGGCCAGGAACAGGGCCCGGTCGTCCAGCTGCACCGGCAGCATGTCCCACTCCCGGGCCCCGGCCAGGGGCCGCAGGTCGTCCCGGATCTGGCGGGCCCGGGCGCCCAGGTCGTAGCCTCCGTCCCCCAGGCGGGCCAGCCAGGGCCCGTCCACCACCCGGGCGTTGGCGGTCCAGATCTGTCCGCCGGGCGGGTCGATGATCCGCGGGTAGGCTTCCGGGTCCAGCCACCCGTCCCAGCGCCGGGAACCGTCGGCCCAGGATTCCGGGAAGCGGCCGTCGAAGCCCACCCGCCGGGGGATCCGGCCCATGACGGTCCAGGCGATGTGGCCCCGGGCGTCGGCGCAGACGAAGTTCTGGGCGGGGATCCCCGCCCGGTTGGCCACCGCCAGGGCCGCCTGCACCGTGTCCGCGGTCTCCAGGCCCAGGGCCCGGAAATTCAGCGCTTCCGGGTCATGGGCGGTCCAGCGCAGGGCCCGGGGCCGGCCCCGGTGGTCCGTGTCCACCACCGGGCCCCAGAGGCTCCGGGCGAAGGTCAGCACCGTGTCCCCCCGTCCCCGCACCCGCAGGGTCTCCCGCGCCGTCTCCAGGGTGCGGGGCCCGGCGGGGGTCAGGTAGGTGTCCGGCTCCAACCCGCACCGCTCCAGCACCACCAGGTCCCGGAAGTCCCCGTAGCTGTTGGTGAAGCCCCAGGCCACGCGGCCGTTGCTGCCCGCCGCCACCGAGGGCGTGCCCGGAAGGGTCACCCCGGTGACCCGGCGCTCCCCCCCCGCCTCGGGCCAGGCCAGGGAGGCCCGGTACCAGGTGTTGGGCACGGTGATGGCCAGGTGCATGTCGTTGGCCACGATGGCCCGGCCGTCCCGGGTGCGGCCGCCGCCCAGGGCCCAGTTGTTGCTGCCGGGAAAGTCCGGCTCCTGCCGTTCCTGGTCGGCGGCGCTGGGCGGGGGGACCTTGAGCTTGCGCAGGTCGCACACCTCGGGACCCGGCACGGCCGGCTGGGGGAACGGGGCGCCGCGCAGGGGGGCGTCCCACTCGGTGCCCGGGGGCGCCAGGAACGCCAGCAGCGCCGGCGGCAGGACGTCCCGCATGTAGCCCAGGCGGGACTGGCGCTCGCCGGGATCCTCCTGGAGCTGGATGAACATGGCCTCCAGGCACAGCAGGGAATCCTCCGGCCGCCAGGGGGCCGGATCGGCCCTCAGCAGGAGGTATTCGAACGGCCGGGCGCCCAGGGCTCCCAGCCCGGCGTTGACCCCCGCCGCGTACGCCTCCAGCACGGCCCGCTCCCCTGGGCTGGCCTGGGCCAGGGCCCGCCGGGCCACGTCCCGGAAGCGGTGGATCCGGTAGCGCCGGTCGAACGCCAGCACCGGCGGGCCCATGAGCTCCGCCAGTTCGCCGGCGGCCAGGCGGCGCTGCAGGTCCATCTGGAAGAACCGTTCCTGGGCATGCACGAAGCCCAAGGCCCGGGCCACGTCCAGCCGGCTGGCGCCCCGGAGGGTGGGCACCCCCAGGGCGTCCCGCTGGACGGTCACGGGCGCCCGCAGCCCCGGGAGGGCGCGGTCCCCTTCCACCAGGGGCAGGCTGGCCCGCAGCCGGGCCCGCAGCCACACCCCCCCGCCCAGGGCCCCCAGGAGCACCACCCCGGCCAGGATGGCGGCGGCCTGCAGCAGGCGACGGAACCGGGGGGCCCGCACCCGACCGCCGCCGCCCCGATCCAGCATCCTCCGGTCCTCCCGCCCGCCCACCGAACAGCCCAGTATACCGATGTGCTAGGCCTTGACCGGCTTCCCCCCCTCCTTCGCAGCCGCCGGCACTTCGGCGGCCTCCAGGGGCACCAGGGTGACCAGCGGGGAATTGATCTCCACGTTGACCCCTTCCTCCGCGTGCACCTGGCCCACCCTGGCGGCCATGGGGGCGGTGTACTCGTTCTGCATCTTCATGGCCTCCAGGATGAGGATGGGCTGCCCTTCCTCCACCGGCTCCCCGGGCTGGACCAGGAGCTTGAGCACCTTGCCGGGCATCAGGGCGGCGACCAGGCTGCCGGTGCCCTTCTTGCCCCGGGCCATGGCCTCCGCCAGCAGGATCTTGTGGGGATCCTGGAGGGTGAAGTCGTAGGCGCCGTCGAACACGCTGGCCCGGAACCCGTGCAGGTCCGGGTCGACGTTGCGGATGCGGTCGATGTTCACCCCCACCGAGTGCCCGCCCATGATGACGGAATAGCTGGTGGGCTCCACCCGCAGGATGTCGAAGGGGTATTCCTCCCCGTCCCAGACCATGACGGTCTTGCCGCCGACGCGGCGGATCTCCAGTTCGTGGGTCTCATCGGCGATGACCAGGGTGCGTTTCATGGCTGCTTCCACTCACAGACGGTTGAACTTGCCAAGGGAATTCCACGCGATCCGGCCGGCCGCGCCTTCGTCCTTCTCGGCCGGCTGCTGGGCGCGCCGCTCCTCCAGTTCCAGCTCGTCGAAGAGCGCCGCCGCCACCGCGAACTTGAGGTTGGCCCCCACCTTCTTCTGCTTCCACCAGGCGTGGTCCAGCATGCCGGTGTGCAGCTCACCCCGCAGGTACGGCTTGTATTCCAGCAGGGACTTGTGGAAGGCGATGTTGGTGCGCACCCCGCCGACCCGGTACTCGCTCAGGGCGGCGTGCATGCGTTCCAGGGCCTCGGCGCGGGTGGGCCCCCAGGCGGAGAGCTTGGACAGCAGGGGCGCGTAGAAGGGGGACAGCTCCCAGCCCGGGTAGACGCCGTTGTCGTCCCGCAGGCGGTGCCCGGCGGGGGTGCGCAGGTACAGGATGCGCCCGGAGCTGGGGGCGAAGTCCCGGTCCGGGTCCTCGGCGTTGATGCGGCACTGCACCGCATGCCCCCACAAGGGCACCTGCTTCTGGGTCAGGGGCAGCTTCTCGCCCCGGGCGATCTGGATCTGCCAGCGCACCAGGTCCTGGCCGGTGATCCACTCGGTGACCGCGTGCCCGCCCTGGATCCGGCAGGTCATTTCCAGGAAATAGAACTTGCCGTCCGCGTCCATGAGGAATTCCACCGTGCCCAGGCCCACGTAGCCCGCCTCCCGGGCCACGGCGACGGCCGCCTCGCCCATGGCCTTGCGCAAGGCCGGCGTGACCACCGGGGAGGGGGCTTCGTCGGCCACCTGCTGGAAGCGCCGCTGCACGGAGCCTTCCCGTTCCCAGAGGTAGACGTAGTTGCCGTGGCTGTCGCCGGCGACCTGGAGGTCGATGTGGCGGGGGTGGGTGAGCGCCTTCTCCAGGTAGACCCGCTCGTCCCAGAAGGAGAACAGGGCGTCCCCCTTCACCCGGGGCAGGGCCCGGCGCAGCTCGCCGGGGTTCTTCACCAGGCGCATGCCCTTGCCGTCCCGGCCCGCCACCGGCTTGAGCATGATGGGGAAGCCCACCTTCCTGGCCTCGGCCATCACGTCCTCGTCGCTGAGGGTCTCGTGGATCCCCGGGAGCACCGGGCATCCGGCCTTGGCGGCGATCTCCCGGGCGGTGATCTTGGCGTTCATCTTCGCCAGCACCTCGGCCCCGGGCCCCACCCAGGTGATGCCCGCCTCGGTGATGCGGCGCACCGCCTCGGTATCCTCGCTGATGAACCCGTAGCCCGGGTGGATGGCGTCGGCGCCGGACTTGCGGCACACATCGATGAGCTTGTCCACCCGCAGGTAGCTTTCCCGGGAAGGGGTGGGCCCGATGGGGTACGACAGCACCGCCAGGCGAACGTGCATGGCGCCCCGGTCCGAGTCCGAATAGACCGCCACCGTCGGGATGTCCAGCTCCCGGCAGGTGCGGATGATCCGGCAGGCGATATCGCCGCGGTTGGCGATGAGCAGCTTGGTCACTGGCATGGGGAGGTTCCTCTGGATTCAGGGTGCGCCCCATGCCGGGGAAATGGCAATTGGGGCATCATGGTGGGGTGCGACCTTCCAGCCTACCAAACCTGATAGCTGCGTCCATAATCTCCGTGGGGTTGGGCCTCGGCGCCCTGGGTTGTGGCCGCAAGGGGGACCCGGTGCCCCGCACCCGCACGGCGCCGGCGGCCTGTTCCGCCCAGTGGGCGGGGTTGCGGGTCCTGGCGGTGCGCCTGCCCACCCGGGACACCCGGGGCGGGCGCCTGGTGGGGCTGGAAAAGGTGCGCATCTATTACCTTCCCCTGGGCTATGCCCGGCCCAGCGGCGAGGAGGTGCTGACCCGGGGCCAGGTGGTCCTGGAGCGCAGCCGCCCGGACCTGCCCTCGCCGGGGGAGACCCTGAACATGGACCTGAAGCAGATCGGCCGGCCTGCCGGGTGGCTGGTGGCCGTCGCCGTGCGGGTGGGGGACGTTCTGGGGGCCCCCAGCGAGCCGGTGGCCTGGCTGAACCCCTCCTTCTGAACCGGGCTGTTCCTGAACCATTGAAGTTACGAACGGTCAGGCGCGCCCGGTCTTGCCGGCCAACCGGCGCAGCAGGCCCAGCTGCCCCAGGTGGTAGGCCTCGTGCCAGGCCAGGAAGCACACCGCGCCCCCCACCGTATCGGTGCCGTCGGGCAGAGTGCGCCCCAGGGGCCGGGCCAGATCGGCGGCGTTCATGGCTTCCAGGCGCCCGGCCAGGGTCTGGTGGGCGGTATGGAAGGCCTGGACCAGGACGCGGGGGTCCACATCCGCAGGCACGTCCGACGGTTTGGTGCCGCGGCCGAAGAAGGCTTCCCAGGGCTCGGCGCCCGGATCCAGGCCCACCAGCGCCAGCAACCGCCGGCGAGTCGCCGCCAGGTGGCCCATGACCCAGCGGGGATCATGCCCAACCGGGTCCGTCGCCCGCCAATCCGCCTCCACAAAATCCCCCACCAGCCCATCCAGGAAACGGTCCCCGACGGCGAACGCGTGGGCGGTGGCTGCCAACTCCGGAATCATGAGAACCTCCTAAATTTGGACAGAAGTGATGATATCAGTGGGGGCAGTGGTCGCGGCTGGTTTCCGGAGGCAAGCGGCCCGGCGTATTCCGGTTCGAGTCGTTGAAAAAAATGGCCGGGGATTCAGGGGATATACGGGGATGAGATTAGGGGATGCGATTGCTCCGACCCCATGACGCATGCACACCTTGGCCCCGCGGCGCGATCGATAATCTGAAACCGCTTTTCTAACTTGCTTTATCCCCTTAATCCCACTTTTGCATCAGAAAGAGCACTGCTCTAACTGGTGCAAAAGTCCCCGGCCAATGGCTTTTCCATCCATGCTGCGGAGACCATGCTTCCGGCCAGGCGGTCCGGATGTCTCGCGCCCCTTGGCAACCTACCCCATCATGGCGGCAACAAGATCCCGGCCCATCCGGTACGCCTGCTCCAGCAGGACCCCGTTGTCCATCGGCTCCATCCCCAGCCCGGCGCGGGTCGCCAGCAGGCTCCCCACCAGTTCCAGGTTCACCTCCGGCGCCCAGATCCGGAACGTGGGCAGCACGATGTCCGGATTCAGCCCGCTGCCCCCCACCGCCACCACGACGCCCTTCTTTTTCTTGCCGACCGCGCTCCGGTAGGTCACGCCCCCGTCCGGCAGGGGCACCGGCATGGCCAGGCACTGGCAGCGGTCCACCATCAACTTCATCTGGGCCGATACGGCGTTGTAGTAGACCGGCGTGCCCAGGACCAGGCCGTCCGCCTCCTGGAGGACTTCATAGATCCCGTCCATGCCGTCGCGGAACCGGCAGCCCTGGCCGTCCTGGACCCGGCACGCCTGGCAGGGCCGGATCTGCAGATCGTTCAGATAGAGGGTCCCGGCGGCGGCCCCGGCGTCCCGGCACCCGTCCAGGACCCGGCCGACGATCACGTCGGTGTTGCGGCCCTTCCGGGGGCTGCCCACCAGGCCGACGATGCGCATGTCAGCGCTTGCCGCCCAACCGGCCGCCCCACCAGGCCACCACCGCCTTGGCCAGCTGGTCCTTGGGCAGGGGCCCCAGGGGCTGGCCCTGCCCTTCGGCGGTGACCGGCAGGAGGGTGTTGGCCTGGAACCCGAAGCCCCTGCCCCCGCCCACGTCGTTCACCAGGATCCCGTCCAGGTGCTTCATGTGCAGCTTGGCGGTGGCGTTGGGCACGTGGGCCTCGCTCTCGGCGGCGAACCCCACCAGCCACTGGCCCTCCCGCCGCTGGGCGGAGAGGGTGGCCAGCACGTCCGGGGTGCGCACCAGGATCAGCTGCTCCGGGCCTTCGCCCTTCTTGGCCTTCTCCTTGGCGCAGGTCTGGGGGCGCTGGTCCGCCACCGCGGCCGCCGCCACCAGGCCGTCCTGCTCCGGCCACAGGGCCTGGCAGGCTTCCAGCATCTGCTGGGCGCTGCGCACCCGCACCGTGTGGACTCCCCAGGGGGCCGGCAGCTCCCCGCCCAGCACCAGGCTCACCCGGGCCCCGGCGTTGCGGAACGCCCGGGCCAGCTCCACCCCCATGGCCCCGGAGGAGCGGTTGGTGAGGGTGCGCACCGGATCCAGGTCCTCCTGGGTGGGGCCGGCGGTGATGAGCACCTTGCGCCCGGCCAGGACCGGATCGGGCGGGCCGGCCAGGGTCTCCACCGCGTCGGCGATGTCCGCCACCTCCGCCAGGCGCCCGGTGCCTTCCTCGCCGCAGGCCAGGAGGCCCTCCGCCGGCTCCACCACCGTGTGGCCGAAGCTCTCGAGCCGGGCGAGGTTGGCCTGGACCGCCGGGTGCGCCCACATGGCCTTGTTCATGGCCGGCGCCCACAGCACCGGGGCGGTGGTGGCCAGGAGCAGGGTGGACAGCAGGTCGTTGGCCAGGCCGTTGGCGGTCTTGCCCATGATGTCGGCGGTGGCGGGGACCACCGCCACCACGTGGGCCCAGCGGGCCAGGTCCACGTGCTCGATGATGGGGTTGGGCCGCCACTCGTGGTACTCGGGGTTGGCCCCGAAGCAGGGCTGGCCGGTGAGGGAAGCCAGGGTGAGCGGGGTGATGAACCGGGACCCGGCGTCGGTGAGGCAGCAGCGCACCGTGTGGCCGCGCTTGGCGAGGAGCCGGGCGAGTTCAGCGGCGCGGTAGGCGGCGATGCCTCCGGTGATGCCCAACAGGATGTTCATTCCAGCCTCCGCCATAATCCTAACGCTGGATTTTCTCCCAGTTCCGGGCTATACTCGCTATCTTCGAGGGCGATCCATGACAGCGCGCACCGTTGTACACATTCCGGAAGAAGTTGCCAACAGGTACCGGTTCGTGGTGGTTACCGGCAAGCGCTGCGAGCAGCTGCAGCGCGGGGCCTATCCCAAGGTGGAAGTGCAGGTGCCCATGACCAAGCTCGGCCAGGCCCAGGAAGCTCCGCGCCTGGCGTCGTTCTGGGCCCAGGTGGCGGTCAAGGAGGTGGAGGAAGGGCGCATCGCCTTCGAGGAGCCGGAAGTGATCACCCTGGACTACACCACGGAAATCCCCATCTCCGTCGAATAGGCCGGCCCGGAAGGTGGAAAAAGAGCCCTGCGGGGCTCTTTTTCGTGCAAGATGCTGGCGAGGAGGCAGCCATGGCCTTGCTGGAAGCCTGCGGGGTGGGCCGCTGCTTCGACGGGCGCTGGGTGCTCCAGGACCTGGACCTGCAGGTGGAGGTGGGAGAGCGGGTGGCGGTGCTGGGCCCCTCCGGCTGCGGCAAGACCACCCTGCTCAACCTCCTGGGCGGCCTGGACCGCCCGGACCAGGGCGAGGTGCGCTTCCGGGGCGAGTCCCTGGGCGCCGCCAAGCCCCGGCGCCTGGCCCAGCTGCGCCGGGAGGCCATGGGCACGGTGTTCCAGCTGTTCCACCTGGTGCCCACCCTCACCGCCCGGGAGAACGTGGAACTGCCCCTGCAGCTGCTGGGCTGGCCCCGGCACCGGGTGCGGCGGCGGGTGGACTGGCTGCTGGAGGCGGTGGACCTGGGCGCCCGGGCCGAAGCCTGGCCCCGGGTACTGTCCGGCGGGGAGATGCAGCGGGTGGCGGTGGCCCGGGCCCTGGCCAACGAGCCGGAGCTGCTGCTGGCGGATGAGCCCACCGGCAACCTGGACAGCGCCAGCGGGGAGCGGGTGCTGGACCTCATGGAGGCGCTCACCGGGCACTCCGGCACCGCCCTGGTGCTGGTCACCCACGACCCGGCCGCGGCGGCCATCTGTCCCCGGATGGTGCACCTGAAGGACGGCCGGGAGCAGAGGGGGGGGCAAGGCTTCGCCTGGCCCCCCCGTGGGGGTCAAAGGGGGGGCCAGAGCGAGCCGCGCGAGCGGAGGACTCCCCTTGCCCAGGATGGCGAGGGGTGGTGACCGGGTTGTTCCGGCGCCTGGCCTGGCGGTCCCTGGTCCGGGAGCCCGGCCGCACGTTCCTGGCGGTGCTGGCGGTGGCCCTGGGCGTCTCGGTGTTCCTGGCCATCCGCCTGGCCAACCGGGCGGCGGTGGCCAGCTTCGACGCCTTCACCCGGGGCGTGGGCACCGGCGCCGACCTGGTGGTGCGGGCGGAGATCGGCCCTCTGGACGAGCGGGAGCTGCCCCGCCTGGAGGCCCTGCGCCGGGACGCCTGGATCCGCCCGGTGCTGGAGGGCAGCTTCTCCCGGGCCGGGGACCTGGAGCCGTTCCAGGTGCTGGGCACCGACCTGGTGGCCCTGGGCGCCGCCAATCCGGACCCCGGCAGCACCTGGGGCGGGCTGGAGCGGATCCTGCAGGACCCGGACGGAGTGCTGGCGGCCCCGGCCCTGGGGCTGGCCCCGGGCGCCCACTTGGCCGGGTGGGTGGACGGGCGGGAGGTGGACCTGCACGTGGCCGGCCTGGTGCCGGACCTGCCCGGGCGCCCGCCGGCCCAGCGCAACCTGCTGGTCATGGACCTGCCGGCCGCCCAGCGGCTGTTTCGACGTCCAGGGCAGCTGGACCGGCTGGACCTGGGCTGGCTGCCCGGGCGGGACGGGGCCAGGGTCCAGGCCCAGGTGCGGGCGGCCCTGCCCCGCGGGTGGAGCACCGTGGATCCGGAACTGCGGGCCCAGAGCGGGCGCACCATGAGCGCGGCCTTCCGCCTGAACCTCACAGTGCTGTCCCTGGTGGCCCTGGCGGTGGGGGCGTACCTGCTGTTCCAGGCCTTCGACGCGGCGGTGGAGCGGCGGCGGGAGACCTGGGCGCTGCTCCAGGCCCTGGGCTGCCCGGGGGGGCGGGTCCTGGCCCTGGTGCTGGAGGAGGCAGCCCTGGTGGGGGCCCTGGGCAGCCTGCTGGGGCTCCTGCTGGGCTGGGCCATGGCCCAGGGGGCGGTGCTGGGGGTGGCCCGCACCATGTCGGCCCTGTACGGGGCCGCCTCGGCCCGGGCGGCGGCGTTCCAGGGCCGGGAGGCGCTGCTGGCCTTCCTGGGGGGTACTCTCACCTGTGTGGGCGCCGCCGCCTGGCCGGCCCTGCGCGCCGGCCGCACGCCGCCGGTGCAGCGCATGGCCCGGGGCGGCGAAGCCCGGCCCATGCCCTGGGCACCCCTGGCCCTGGGGGGCCTGGCCCTGGCCGGAAGCGGCCTGGCCCTGGCCTGCCTCCTGGACCGGCCCCCGGGCACCGTCTGGCACGCGTACGCAGGATCGGCCCTGGTGCTGTTCGGGGGCAGCCTGGGCACCCTGGCCTTGCTCCCGGCCCTGGGGGCCCCAGGGCGGCCCACCGGGATGCCTTGGCCCCTGCGCCTGGGCCTGCGCCCCCTGGCGCGCCCCACCGGCCGGCACGGCTTCGCCGCCGCGGCCCTGGCGGTGGCCGTGGGCATGACCGTGGGCATGGGCGTGATGGTGCACAGCTTCGAGAGCACCGTGCGGAACTGGATCGACACCAGTTTCCGGGCCGACCTGTACGTGTCCCCCATGGGCTCCGGAGGCGCCAGCCTGCGGCACCGGATCCCGCCCGCGGTGGTGGAGGAGCTGGCCGGGGACCCGGCGGTGGCGGCGGCGGACCGGCGCCAGGAGCTGGGGATCACCTTCCGGGGCCAGACCACCAGCCTGGGCGCCGGGGACCTGGCGGTCACCGCCGCCCGGGGCCAGATGGTGATGCTCCGGGGGGGACCCGGCCGGGCGGTGCTGGCGCGCCTGCACCGGGACGGCCTGGAGCGCCCCGGCGCCCTGGCCAGCGAAAGCTTCGCCCGGCGCTTCCGGCTGCGCGTGGGGGACCGCCTGGACCTGCCCCGGGACGGCCTCCGGCACCTGGTGACCCTGCGGGGGATCTACGCGGACTACGGCAACGAGCGGGGCAGCCTGCTCCTGGACGGGCCGGTGTTCCGGGCCTGGTTCGGGGACCCCGGGTGCGCCGGGGTGGGCCTGTACTTGAGGCCCGGCGCCGATCCGGAGGCGGTGGCCCGGCGCCTGGCCCAGCGCTGGCCGGGTCTGCAGGTGCGCGGCAACGCCGCCCTGCGCGGCCGCATCCTGAAGATCTTCCGGCAGACCTTCGCCATCACCTACGCCCTGGAAGTCATCGGCCTGGGGGTGGCCCTGGGCGGGCTGGCCCAGGCCATGGCCGGCCTGGCCCTGGCCCGGCGGGGCGACCTGCGCACCCTGCGGGCCCTGGGGGCCGGCGACGGGGCGGTGGGCGGCGTGCTCCTGGGGGAGGGGCTGGGGGTCGCCCTGGGGGGCTGCCTGGGGGGCCTGGGCCTGGGCCTGGCCCTGGCCTTCATCCTGGTGCGGGTGCTGAACCCCCAGGCCTTCGGCTGGACCCTCAGCTACCGCCTGCCTTGGGGGTTCCTGGGGGGGCTCACGGGGGCCTGCCTGGCCCTGGCCGCCGGAGTCCTGGCGCCGGTCGCCCACTGGGCCACGGGGCTGCCGGTGGACCGCCAGGTGGAGGAGGCGGCCACGTGATCGGTCCCCTGCTGCTGGCCGGCATCCTGGCGGCCGCCCCGGGAGGGTTCCGGGAGGCCAGGCCCGGCTACCGGTTCCAGTTTCCCCGGGACCACGGCGCCCACCCGGATTTCGCCCTGGAATGGTGGTACTTCACCGGCCACCTGTGGAGCCGGGACGGGGCCCGGCGCTACGGCTACCAGCTGACCTTCTTCCGCCGGGCCCTGCCGGTCCAGGGCTGGAGCGGCAGCCCGGCCTGGCGCTGCGACCAGGTCCTGCTGGCCCACGCGGCCCTCACGGACGTGGGGGCCGGACGCTTCACCATGGAGGAACGGCTCAACCGGGAAGGCATCCCGGCGGCCGCCGCCGTCGGGGACCTGGACTTGCGGGACGCCTCCTGGAGCGCCCGCCATACCCGGGGGGGCCGGATCCACCTGAGCTTCTCCGTGGGCCTGGCGGCCCTGGACCTGGACCTGGACCCGGCCACCCCGCCGGTGGTGTTCGGGGAGAACGGCGTGTCCCGCAAGGGGGCCGATCCCGCCGCCGCCAGCCACTACCTCGCCTTCCCGCGCCTGGCCAGTGCCGGAACGCTGCGCCTGTCCGGGCGGGAGGAGGCGGTCCAGGGCCAGTCCTGGATGGACCACGAGTTCAGTTCCGGCCAGCTGGCCCCGGGCCAGGTGGGCTGGGACTGGGCCGGCATCCAGCTGCTGGACGGCCGCAGCCTGATGGTCTACCGCCTGCGCGACGCGGAGGGGGCCCAGGATCCCTGGTCCACCCTGGCGGAGGTGGACGCCGGGGGCCGCATCCGGCGCACCACCCACGACTTCCGGTGGACCGGCGGCTCCTGGGCCAGCCCCGCCTCCGGCGCCCGCTACCCCCTGCCCGCCACCCTGCAGGCCTGGGGCGAGACCTGGACCCTGGAGCCCCTGGTGGCGGACCAGGAGCTGCGCACCCGCCTGGGCCCGGCCGTCACCTACTGGGAAGGGGCCTGCCGGGTGCGGGACGGCCAGGGCCGGGAGGCCGGGAACGCCTATGTGGAATTGACCGGCTACGCCCACACCCTGCAGGGGCGGTTCTGAACCTGGCTGGCGGCGCCCGGTGCAGCCGCCGGGATGACACGGGCGGCGTACCGGCTACACTGGCGCCGGGGAGGATCGATGCCGCTCGGGGTGTTCCTGCTGGTCCTGCTCGGCGCCGCCCTGCACGCCTCCTGGAACGCCATCGTCAAGGGCGCCGGGGACAAGCTCCTGACCATGATCCTGGTGGGCGCCTCGGCCGCGGCCCTGGCCGGCGCGGCGCTGCCCTTCCTGCCCCCGCCGGCGCCCGGGAGCCGGCCCTTCATCGCCGCCTCGGTGCTGCTGCAGGTGGTCTACTTCGTCCTGGTGGTGCGGGCGTACGACGCGGCGGACCTGAGCCTCGCCTACCCGGTCATGCGCGGCTCCGCCCCGCTCCTGGTCGCCCTGGCGGGCCGGGCGGCCATCGGTGAGCGCCTGTCCCCGGCCGCCTGGCTCGGTACCGGCGCCGTCTGCCTGGGCATCCTCTGCATGGCCGCGGGCAGCCGCCGGGAGCATCGCCGGGGCCTAACCTTCGCCCTGCTCAACGCCCTGGTGATCGCCGCCTACACCCTGGTGGACGGCATGGGCGTGCGCCGCTCCGGCGCCCCGGCGGCCTACACCCTCTGGATCTTCCTGCTCACGGGCGTGCCCCTCGCCGCCTGGGCCTGCGTCTGGAAACGGGAGGCGCTCACCCGGTGCGCGGCCCGCGGCTGGCCGTACGGACTGGTGGGCGGCGCCGGCGCGGTGGCTTCGTACGGCCTGGCCCTGTGGGCCATGACCCGGGCCCCGGTGGCGGTGGTCGCGGCCCTGCGGGAGACGTCCATCCTGTTCGGCATCGCCATCTCCGGCCTGTGGCTGAAGGAGCGGCCGGGACCGGTGCGGCTGGCGGCGGCGGGGATCATCACCCTCGGGGCGGCGGTGCTGCGCCTAGCTTGACGGCCGCGACACCCCGCCATGGCGCCAGGCACGGCCCGCCCGGGTTCCGATGGCAGGTGCGCCGGGGTTGCCGAAATATTTCTGCGGAAAACGAATTCTGCTTGACAGCCGAAGTTCCTGTCTTTAAGTTTGTCGACAAAATCGTTTGTGTCGACAACCTTGTTGGCTTTCAAGTCGACTAAGGATGTTTTTTGCGCCTGGACCGCACGAGGACTTTCCCTGGGAGGTTTCGGTGTCGAGCACCATTACGGCCGCTCCCGGGACCACCAACGTGGAGCGGGCCTACGAGTTCCTCCGGCGGATGGCGATCGAGTTCGACATCAAGCCGGGGGAGCGCCTGAACGAAGGGGACATCGCGCGCCAGCTGGCCATGAGCCGCGCGCCGGTGCGGGAAGCCATGAACCGCCTGATGAGCGAGGGCCTGCTCACGGTGGTTCCCAACCAGGGCTTCTCCTGCCGGCGCCTCAGCGCATCCGAGATCCTGGCCCTTTACGAGGTCCGGGCCGACCTGGAAACGGCGGCCCTGGTCCGGATCCCCCCGGAGGCCCTGCCGGCCGTCACCGGGGACCTGGCCGCCCTCAGCCAGTCCATCCTGGACGAGTTCGACACCACGCCCCTGGAGACCCTGGTGGACCGGGACGAGGAGTTCCACCTGCGCCTGGCGGCCCTGGCCGGGAACGAGGCGCGGGTGGGCATCCTGAAGCACATCAACGCCCGGATCCGGTTCGTGCGGCGCATCAACCTGGGCAACCCGGCCCGGGCCCGGTCTCTGGACGAGCATCTGCACGTGGTGGCCGCCCTGCGCGCCGGGAACCAGGCGGAAGCCGCGGCCCTGATGCGCCGCCACCTCACCCTGAGCGCCGCCGAAGCGGCGGCCGCGGTGTCCCAGGGGCTCGCCCGGATCTACGCCACCGCCGTCACCTGACCCAGTCCGACCGCTCCCCCGAAACACCGGCAACCCTCAGCACTCTCTCCCCCAACCCCAACCCGCAACACCACAAAGGAGGACGACGCTATGCGACACAACCTCACCGCAATTGCTTTGTGCACCTTGGGCCTGCTTGCAGCCGGCCCGGTCCGCGCCCAGGACATCGTCGTCGCCACCGCATCCCCGCTGACCGGCAGCAGCGCCCAGGACGGCCAAAGCTGCAGGAACGGCGCCATGGTCGCGGCCGACTACATCAACGCCAAGGGCGGCATCAACGGACGGAAGATCACGGTGATCAGCGAAGATGACCGCTCGGATCCCAAGGAGGCGGCGACCCTGGCCAACAAGCTGGTGAACACCAAGGACCTGCTGGCGGTGGTCGGCCACTTCAATTCGAGCTGCACGCTCGCCGGCGCCCCCATCTACAACCGCGCGAAAGTGGTGGAGATCAGCCCGGCGTCCTCGTCCCCCGCCGTGAGCAACGCCGGAGCCTACACCTGCCGGGTGGAGGTGACCGACTCCCAGCAGGGCGCATTCGTGGCCAAGTGGATGGTCAAGGACCGGGGCTACAAGAAGATCGCCATCCTCTGGGAGAACGACGACTACGGTCTCGGGCTCAGGGACGTGGTCAGCAAGGCCGTGCCGGAGCTGGGCGGCCAGGTGGTGGCCGTCGAGTCGTACTACATGGGCGAGACCAAGGACTTCAGCTCCATCATCACCAAGGTCCGCGGCCTGAACCCCGACGCCGTCTTCATCGGCGGCCTGTACAACGAGGGGGCCCTGATCCGCAAGCAGATGGCCGACGTGGGCTGGAATCCGCCCTTCTTCGGCACCGAAGGCCTCTATTCCGATGCCTACCCCAAACTGGGCGGCCAGGCGGCAGAAGGCACCTTCTTCATCGGCTACTGGTTCCCGGAATCGCCCCTGCCCATGGTCCAGGAATTCAGGAAACTGTTCCAGGCCAAATTCGGCCGTGATCCCGGCGGCTTCGACGCGAACGGCTTCGACGCCATGATGGTGATCGCCAAGGCCATGGACCTGTGCGGCAAGAACCTCAGCCGGGACACCCTGCAGAAGCAGCTGGCGAACCAGCACGTGATGGGCGTGACCGGCGACAACACCATGGATGCCCACGGTGACGTCACCATGAAGGTCCCCTCCAAGCTCACCGTCAAGGGCGGCAAGATCGTCCTCGCCCAGAACTAGTCCACACGGTCAGTCATCCGAGTGCGGCGGCGCGCTCCGCGCCACCCGGTCCAGGGTTGCCCCGGGACCGGCACGGGAAGGCAGCCCCGCACCCGGACTGGCCCCCATTCGTGAGGATGTCCCCCCATGCACCCTTTCCAGGAGTTCGTACAACAGCTGATCAATGGCCTGGTCATCGGCTCCATCTATTCCCTGGTCGCCCTTGGCTACACCATGGTGTTCGGCATCCTGGGCTTCATCAACTTCGCCCACGGTGACGTCTACATGATCGGGACCTTCCTGGGCCTGGTCCTGCTGGGCACGGGCGCGTTCAGCTTCACCGCCGCGCTGGTGGGGTCGGCCATCCTCACCGGCATCATCGGCGTCGCCATCGAGAAGGTGTGCTACCGCCCGGTGCGCAGGTTCGGCAAGGGCTTCGAGGACACCATGCTGGTGAGCGCCATCGGGGTCTCCATCTTCCTGGAGACCCTGGCCCAGATCATCTGGGGCACGGAAACCCACGCGATGGGGGGCGGCCTGCACCGCGTCGCCTTCCAGGTCTGGGGGCTGCGCATCTCCTCGGTGCAGATCACCATCCTGGTGGTGGCGGTGGCGCTGATGGCGGTGCTGCAGCTGTTCGTCACCCGCACGGTGACCGGGGCGGCCATGCGCGCCACGGCCCAGAACATGACCGCCGCCCGGCTCATGGGGATCAGCATTGACCGCATCATCGCCATCACCTTCGCCATCGGGTCGGTCATGGCCGCGGTGGGCGGCATGCTGGTGGGATCCTATTTCGACGCCGTCTATCCCATGATGGGGTGGACCACCGGCATTCCGGCGTTCACGGCGGCGGTGGTCGGAGGCGTCGGCAGCCTCCCCGGAGCCATGATCGCCGGCGTGCTCATCGGCCTCATCGAGACCCTGGGGTCCGCCTACATCTCATCCGGGTTCCGGGCCGGATTCGCATTCATCGTCCTGATCATAACCCTGCTGTTCTTCCCGTCAGGGTTGTTCAAGGCCAAGCGTGGGGAGGGCAAGGTATGAGATTGCGCTGGATGGTCTGGATCGTGGCCGCGGCCGTCCTTCTGGGGCTGCCCCGGATGGTGACCGACGACTACTGGATGCACATGATCATCATGACCGGCATGTGGATGATCCTGGCGGTGAGCATGGACCTCATCTACGGCTACGGGGGCCAGCTCAACCTCGGCCACGCCTCGTTCGCCGCCATCGGCGCGTACTTCACCGCCCTGCTCATGCTGCGCCTGAACCTCTCCTACTGGGTGGCCATGCCCCTGTCCGGCCTGGGCGCCGCGGTGATCAGCCTGCTGGTGGGCGTGCCCACCATGCGCCTCAAAGGCCTGTACCTGGGCCTGGCCACCCTCGGCTTCGGCGAGATCGTGCGCCTGACCCTGCTCATGTGGTACCCCATGACCCGCGGCCCCATGGGGCTGCCCGGGATCCCCGCGCCCACCATCGGCTCGTTCGTGATCGAATCCAAGACGGCCTTCTACTACATCATCCTGGCCCTCCTGCTGATCACCATCTACGCCACCCGGCGGGTGGTCAACTCCCGCATGGGCATCGCCCTGATGGCCATCCGGGACGATGAGATCGCCGCCCGGGCCATGGGCGTCCATTCCAGCTGGTACAAAGTCGAGGTGTTCATGGTGGGGACCTTCTTCGCGGGGATCGCCGGCAGTTTCTACGCCGTCTACGTATCGTTCATCTCGCCGGACTCCTTCAAGATGATGGACTCCTTCATGATCTTCTCCATGCCGATCCTGGGCGGTCTGGGCACCCTGGTCGGCCCGCTCATCGGCGCCCTGATCCTCTACGTGCTGCCGGAGGCCACCCGGGTGTTCGCCCAGTACCGCATGCTCTGGGTGGGCATGCTGCTGGTGGTGACCATGGTGACCCAGCCCCTGGGCATCCTGGGCGGCTTCGAAGCCCTGGCCGGGCGGCTCCGCCGCTCCAAGCCCAGCCTCCAGCCAGAGTGAGGAGGAGACCATGAACCTGCTCACCGTCGAGAAGCTCACCAAGCACTTCGGAGGCCTGGCCGCCGTCCAGGAGCTGGACTTCACCGTGGCCGAGGGCGAGATCCTCGCCCTGATCGGACCCAACGGCGCCGGCAAGACCACGGTCTTCAACATGCTCACCGGCCTCACCGACGTCACCGCCGGGGAGGCCCGGTTCAAGGACACCCGGCTCAACGGTCTGCCGTCGTACCAGGTGGTCGAACTGGGCCTGGGCCGGACCTTCCAGAACATCCGCCTGTTCGGGAAGATGTCCGTGCTGAGCAATGTCATGGTCGGGTTCCACTGCCGCACCCGCACCGGGCTGTTCGGCGCCCTGCTCCAGACGCCCCGGGCCAGCCGGGAGTTCCGGCAGGCCCGGGAACGGGCCGTGGAGCTGCTGGCCATGTTCGGCCTGGAAGGGGTCAAGGACGAGATCAGCCGCAACCTGCCGTACGGCCAGCAGCGCGGCGTGGAGATCGTGCGCGCCCTGGCCACGGACCCGCAGCTGCTGCTCCTGGACGAGCCGGCGGCGGGGCTGAACATCGCCGAAACCGAGGTCCTGATGGAACACATCGCCCGGCTGCGCAGCGACCTGAAGAAGACCATCCTGCTCATCGAGCACGACATGAAGATGGTCATGAACATCTCCGACCGGATCGTGGTCCTGGACTACGGCGTGAAGATCGCCGAAGGCGGACCGGAAACGATCAAGGCCGACCCCCGCGTGATCGAAGCCTACCTGGGTACAGGGTTCAGGAAATCCCATGCTTGACGTCAAAGATCTGGTCATCAGCTACGGCAAGGCCAAGGCCCTCAAGGGCGTCTCCCTATCGGTGGGCGACGGCGAGATCGTCGCCCTGATCGGCAACAACGGGGCCGGCAAGACCACCCTCCTCAACGCCATTTCCGGGCTGCTCAAGCCCGAGTCCGGGACGATCGCGTTCGAGGACCGGCACATCACCCACGCCCATTCGGAGACCATCGTCAAGAGAGGCATCGTCCAGGTGCCCGAGGGGCGGCAGATCTTCCCCAACCTCACGGTGCGGGAGAACATCCGCATGGGTGCCTTCGTGCGCAAGGGCGACCTCTCGGCCGACCTGGACCGGGTGTTCGCCCTGTTCCCGCGGCTCAAGGAGCGGCTCGACCAGCCCGGGGGCACCCTGAGCGGCGGCGAGCAGCAGATGCTCGCCCTGGCCCGGGGCATGATGGCCCGGCCCAAGCTGCTCATGCTGGACGAGCCGTCCCTGGGCCTGGCCCCGGTGCTGGTGGACCACATCTACGAGGCCATCCTGGAGATCCACAAGACCGGCACCCCGGTCCTCCTGGTGGAGCAGAACGCCTTCCTGGCCCTCAACACCGCCAACCGGGCCTACGTGCTCGAGACCGGCCGGATCGTGGCCTCGGGCGCCTCGACCACCCTGCTCGCCAGCGCCGAGGTGCAGAAAGCCTATCTGGGAGGGTGAGCCTTCCCGGCAGAAAGGAGCATCATCGTGAAACTCACCGGCAACCGCGAGGCGCGCGAAGCCGCCGCCCCGTCCTCGGAGCTCGTGGTCCCGACCATCTACGGCACCATCCCCACCTTCCTGGGCGCCACGCCCCTGCGCGACCTGTCCCGGGCCCAGGAATTCGACGCGGTGGTGGGCGGGCTGCCCTGGGAAGGGTCCAACACCTGGGGCGGCTACTCGGGCTGCGAGCAGTCGCCCAAGGCCATCCGCGCGGCCTCCCTGCGCCTGGGCTCGGGCTTCCTGCCCGAGCACCGGGTCGACGTGATGACCAACCTGGCGGTGGCCGACCTGGGCGACCTGCCCACCGTCCCCAACGACACCGAGAAGACCTTCGCCGGCTTCGAGGCGGCGGCCGCCGACGTGTTCGCGACCCGGGCCGTCCCGGTCTTCTTCGGCGGCGACCATTCGGTCACCTACCCGGTCCTGAAGGCCCTGTGCGCCCGGCGCCCGGGGCGGGTGGGCCTGCTCCATTTCGACGCCCACCTGGACAACGCGGACGCCTACTGCGGCGACCGGTACGCCCGCAACACCCCCCTGCGGCGCATCTGCGAGCTGCCCGGGATGGAGCCGGCCCGGATCGTCCACTTCGGCATCCGCGGCCCGCGCAACTCGCCCAGCCAGCTGGAGTACGCCCTGGACCGGGGCATCCCGGTCATCACCATGACGGAGATCCGCCGGGAGGGGTTCGGCAACGCCCTGGCCCGGGCCCAGGAGATCGTCAGCCAAGGCACCGACGGCTACTACGTGACGGTCTGCAGCGACGCCATCGACTTCGCCTTCAACCCCGGAGGCCCCTGCGATTTCGGCGGGCTGACCTCCAGCGACATGATGGAGGGCCTGTTCGCCCTGGGCCAGGGACCCATGCTCGGGCTTGACCTGGTGGAGGTCTATCCCCGCCTGGACCCCCGGGAAGTCTCCATGCACCTGTTCGCCTGGCTCGCGGTCTACGCCCTGGCCGGGATGGCCAGGCGGCACAGCACCGGCGCCGAGCCCCGGGCCATCTGGGAGACCTTCTGACCTGCGCCTTGGAGCCTCCCCCATGTCCCATGCCTTCCATGTGGTGGACGTGTTCGCCGAACGCCCCTATGCCGGCAACCCTCTGGCGGTGGTGCTGGAGGCCGGCCGCCTGGGCTCGGACGAGATGCTGCGGATCGCCCGGGAGATGAACCATTCGGAGACGGCGTTCGTCCCCGGCGCCCCGGAACCCGGCGGGGCGTGGCGGGTGCGGATCTTCACCCCGGCCCGGGAGATCGCCTTTGCCGGGCACCCCATCCTGGGCGCCGCCTGGGTCATCCGGCGGCACCTGGGGGAGGGCCGCCCCACCACCGTGGCCCTGGAGCTGCCGGTGGGCCAGGTGCCGGTGACCTTCGAGCCCGGGACCGGCGGCCGGGACCTGGCCTGGATGCAGGCGCCGCCCGTGACCCTGGGCCCGGTGTGCGACCCGTCCCGGATGGCCGCGGCGGTGGGGCTCGAGCCCGGGGACCTGGATCCGCGGTTCCCGGTGCGCCTGGCCACCGCCGGGGTCTCGGCCATGCTGGTGCCCCTGCGCGGGCGGGAGGCCCTGGCCCGGTGCCGCCTGGACCTGGCGGCGTACGCCCAGCTGGCGCGGGAGGGGTGCCCCGCCCTGGTCTACCTGTTCTGCCCGGAGACCCGGGAGCCGGGGAACCACTTGAGCGCACGGTTCTTCTTCGAGGCCCACGGAGTGCGGGAGGATCCCGCGGCCGGCAACGCCACTGCCTTCCTGGGGGCCTACCTGCTGGAACACCGGTACTTCCCCCAGGACGAACTGTCCCTGCGGATCGAGCAGGGGCACGAAACCGGGCGCCCTTCCCTGCTCCTGCTGCGGGCGCGCAAGGAGGGGGACAGCCTGGACCTGCGGGTGGGCGGGCAGGTGATCCCGACCGCCCAGGGAGTCCTGCTGGAACGCTGAAACTCCGCCGGAGCTTGTCTCTTGACAGCTGGCCATGCAGATCTTAAAATTGTCGACAATTCAGTCTTCAAAACAGTCGACTAGTAAAAACCTCGGACACTCAAGTCCAATTTTCCCCCGGAGGCTCCCCATGCCTGCCATCAAACCGATCCAGACCAAGCTCTCCAAGCGGGCCCAGGGCCTGCTCAACCATCCCCAGGGGATGGGCAACTACTTCACCTTCAAGTCCGCCATCGACATCCTGGGCCTGAACTGGGACGACGTGGCCCCCGGAGGGATCTACGGCGTCACCGGCAAGGGCTACTTCGACATGGGCTACATGGCCAACAACATGGGACCCTCGCCCAAGGCGGTGGCAGCCCTGCTGGAAGCCGCCAGCCACCGGGAGAACATCCTGCTCTACCCGCCCGACTGCATGGCGGAACTGAAGAAGCTGGTGGCGGAGGGCAAGTTCGGGCGCAAGCTGGGTCCCGAGTTCGAAGTGATGGGGGTCGAGGGCGCCCAGGGCGGCATCGGCTACACCTACCTGTCGTTCCTGGACCCCGGCGACGAGATCATCGTCACCGACCCGGGCTACTTCCACTTCGTGCCCGCCGCGGGCATCTGCGGCGCCACCATCGTGCCCATCACCCTGGACGCGGGCAACGAGTTCCGGCTCACCCCCGAGGCGGTGGCCAAGGCCATCACGCCGCGCACCAAGATGATCGTGGTGTGCGACCCGATCAACCCGTTCGGCACCATCCAGACCCGCGGCGAACTGCTGGAGATCGCCAGGATCGCCCGCGACAAGGGCATCATCATCTTCAACAACATCACCCACAACACCCACCAGACCGACCCCAAGGCCCAGCACCTCCCCATGGCCTCCCTGCACGGCCCCGGCAACGACATGAGCCACGTGATCTCGGTTTCGGGCATGACCAAGGGCTACGGCATGGCGGCCATGCGGGTCGGCTTCCTGGCCGGGCACCCGGACCTGGTGCGGGGCGCCTTCCTCACCCGCATGGAGCTCACCAAGATCCACATCAACTACCTGGGCCAGTACGCCGCCATCGCCGCGATCAAGGACCATGACTACCTGGACCAGTGCACCGCGCTGGTCCGGCGCAACTACGCCCACCTCAAGGAGAGCGTGGCCCGGTGCCCGGGCGTGAAGATCCCCGTGGACGCCAAGTACGGCTTCTGCACCTGCATCGACGTGAGCGGCACGGGCGTGACCGCCCAGGAGGTGACGGTGGGCCTGCTCAAGCACAAGATCGCCGCCATCCCCGGCGACGGCCTGGGCGACGTGGGCTGCGCCGACTACGTGCGCCTGAACTACTCCCACCCGGACCTCGCCTGCTTCGAGACCTTCCGGGAAGCCCTGCCCAAGGCCGTCGCCGAGTCCAAGGCGGGAGACTACATCCAGGGCGTGGACGCCTTCTTCGCCAGGGTCGACACGGTCCGCGGCAACAAGATCCGCGCCATGCTCGCCCCCAGGCTGCACGCCGGGGTGGCCAAGTAGGTCCGCCGCACCGCGGCCCGGGCGGCGGCAGGTCCGCCGTCCGGGCTCCGGGCGCCGCGCCGAACCGCCCGCACGCGGCTTGATGAGGCCGACCGCGGTGGTTACAATCTGACCCAAGGAGAGTTGTGTGTCCGTGGTACCAGATCCTCCGATGGCCCAGAGCAGTGTCGAGCGCGCCTATGAGTACCTCCGGAGGATGGCCATCGATTTCGCGATGAAGCCCGGGGAGCGGCTGAACGAAGGGGAGTTCGCGCGGGTGCTGAAGATGAGCCGGGCGCCGGTGCGGGAGGCCATGAACCGGCTGGTGAGCGAGGACCTGCTCACGGTGATCCCCAACCAGGGCTTCTCCTGCCGGCGCCTGAGCGCTTCGGAAGTGAACGCCCTGTGCGAAGTACGGGCCGACCTGGAAGCGGCGGCGGTGGGCCGGATCCCGGCGGAGGCGCTGGCCCAGGGCCTGCGGTCGCTGGCCAAGCAGCATGCGGCCATGCGCCGGGAGGCCCGCAAGGCCTCCCCCGAAGCCCTGGCGGACCGGGACGAGGCGTTCCACCTGGGCCTGGCTGGGCTGTCCGGCAACGGGGAGCGGCTCGGCCTGCTGCGCAGCATCAACGCCCGGGTCCGGTTCGTGCGCCGGGTCGAGCTTTCCGACCCGGTGCGGCTGAAGCGGATCCTGGGCGACCACGGGGCGGTCCTGGACGCCCTGAAGGCCGGAGACCTGGAGGAGGCGGCCCGGACCCTGCGCCGGCACCTGCTCCTGGGCCCGGAGGAGGTGGCCGGCCTGGTCAACCAGGCCCTGACTTTGATCTACGCCGCCACGGTGGCTTGAACGGCATTCCTTGGGGGAGGCGGTCATGGCCGCGGAGTTCCTGCTGGTCAACGGCAGTCCCAGGCCCCGGGGCAACAGCGCCCGGATGGCGGAGGTGTGCGCCGCCGAGCTGGAGCGGCTGGGCCGAGGCTGGGAGCGCATCGACCTGCGCGGCATGCGCATCGCCCCCTGCCAGGGCTGCTGGGCCTGCCGGGACCGCAAGGCGCGGTATTGCGCCCAGAAGGACGACATGGACCAGCTGTACCCCAAGCTCCTGGCGTGCCGGGGCCTGGTGCTGCTGACGCCGATCTACTGGTTCGCGGTCACCGCCCAGCTGAAGGCCTTCATCGACCGCCTGGACGCGCTTTGGCACTGGGAGCGGGGCTTCCTGGCCGGGAAGCCGGCCGGGGCGGTGTTGGTGTACATGGACGCCACCCCGGAGGCGTCCGGAGCCGTGCACGCCATGGCCAGCCTGGAGCACCTGTTCCGGTGCCTGGGGGCGGACTTCCGGGGCTTCGCGTGCGGCACCGCCGGGGAGGTGGGGGAGGCGGAGCGCAATCCCCGCCTGCTGGCGGACGTCCGGCGCCTGGCCGTCGACCTGGCCCAATGACCCTGGTCCGGCCAGGACCGCCCGGGATCATCTGGCCTTCCTCTTCAGCTCATCGATGATCCGATCCTTTTCGGCCAGGGTCCTGGCCTGATCGTCCAGGGTCCTGGCCTGCTCGTCCAGGGTCCTGGCCTGATCGTCCAGGGTCCTGGCCAGCTCATCCAGAGCCTTGGCCTGCTCCTTCAGGTCCTTGGCCTGGCCTTCCAGGACCTTGGCCTGCTCGGCCACCAGGCGGTCCTTGTCCAGGAGCAGTCCCAGGAGTTCGTCCTCCACATCCATGCCGTCCTTCAGCGCCTGCTCGGCGATGGCCCGGATGAGCCGGCGCAGGACCTCCTGGTAGCGCTCGGGGTAGTCCTGGTCAGGGAATTCCAGGTAGTGCGGGTCTCCGCAGGCGAAGCCCTGGTCGAACACCATCAGGAGCCGTTCCAGGTCGGTACGGCGCCGGCCCCTGAGCTTGTCGATCTGGACCACGATGGAATCGTGGGTGAGCGCCTCCACGAACGGCTCCGTGATCCGGATCGCCTCCCCCGTGGCCGCGTCCGTGTACTGCCGGTTCACCCGCACCACCGGCGCGTCGGTCTGGTCCAGGCCCGCGCCGAGGAGGTAGATGGTGACGATGGGCAGGACCCGGCGCTGGCCGCCGGGACCTGCATAGACGTTGTCCGGGTTGCCGTACTGGGCGCCCAGGTAGCGCCGGAACCGCATCACGTCCAGGGGGTTCTGGGCCTTCTGGATCTCGATCAGGACCAGCTTGGACGACCCGTCCTCCAGGCGCACGGTGGCGGCGAAATCCAGGCGCAGGACCAGCACCGAGGTGTGGACTTCCGAACGCACCTCCGTGGCCCGGTACGTGAGCTCCAGGACCTCGCGCCCGAGCAGGGCCGAGAGCACGAGCTTGGCCACCTTCTCGTCGTCGAGGAGGTACTTGAACACCACGTCGTAGACCGGGTTGGCAATGCGCACCGAGGACTCCGGCCCCAGTCTATGGGCAGCCTGGGCGCAGGAGAAGCCCCCCCCGTGCGCCCGGCCGTGCGAGCAGACTGCTTCCGGACGGCGGTCCGTCAGGCCTTCCCGCGTTCCCGGGCCATGGCCGCGAGTTCGGCGAGCATGTCCTCCACCCGCACGCAGACCCGGGCGCCCAGGGTCTCCAGCTCCCCGCTGATGTCCACCGGCAGGCTGTCGGCGCTGTCCTCGGGCACCTGGTTCAGCTTGCCGCCGATGAAGACCGGGACCGCCAGGCCGATCCGCTCCATCTCCCGGCGCAGGGACTGCAGGTAGCCCAAGGCCACGCCGCAGTAAGTGCTCACGGCGATGAAGTCGGCCCCGGCGGCCTTGGCCCGGCGGGCCACGTGCTCGGGCTCGGCGCTGACCCCGGCGTCCTCCACCGCCACCCCCAGGGCCTCCAGCACGGTCTCAACCAGGATCTTGCCGTATTCGTGCACGTCGGTGCAGGTGACGCAGGCCTTGAGCCCCGCCTCCCGCAGCCGGGCCCGGTCCCCGGCCGCCAGGGCGGCGGCCACGCCCTTGCCCTGGGCCTCCAACGCGGCCACGGTGGTGGCCTGGACCAGGGGCGTGCGCCCGCGCAGGGCCTCGGCCCGGGGCTGGCCGGGGCCGAACCGCTCCTCCAGCTCCTTGGCGCCGATGCGGCGGATGGCCAGGAGCAGCTCGAAGGGGTTGCGAACGTCGATGCCGGCTTCCTCCAGGCCCCGCAGGGTCCGGTCCCGGAAGGCCAGGCCGCCCTCCACCATGCGCTCCGCCAGGGCGTCGGCCCGGTCCAGGTCCAGCAGGGGACGGTAGCGGTCGGCCCACTGGATCAGCCGGTTGGCGAACAGGTGCGCGTCCACGATCTCGGAGATCTCGGGGATGCGCATGGCTTCGGTGACCGGCACCGGGTTCAGCCCGTGGCCGGCGGGGAGCGTGCGCTGGGCCAGGATGTCCGTGAGCAGGTAGCCGCCCAGGTTGGCGTAGTTCTCCACCTCGCTGGCCACGAAGCTGGTGGTGTTGCCGTAGACCATGCTGCCCGGGTTCGGGCTCACCCGGGCCAGGGCGCGCTGGAAGGCCAGGCGGGTGAGGGGCTCGGAGAAGGTGTGGCCGTAGCAGTGGCTCACCCGCGCGCCCAGGAGGTCCTCCACGATGTGGCGCTCCAGCAGGGCCGCCCCGATGCCGCAGGCCAGGTCGCAGAACAGCGCCGCGAAGCCGTCGTCCAGGTTGGAGTGGACGAGGATCTCCACCGGCTGGGCGGCGCACAGGGCGATGGCCTTGACCGTCTCGGCGGTGGTGCCCACGTCGTCGCTCCAGCGCGGCATGCGGAAGGTGAAATACTGGCCGAGGTTGCCGATGGTGGTGGCCCCGGCCAGGAGCGCCGAGGCGGTGTTCTCCAGGGCGGCCGGGGTGCCGATGACGAAGTCGCCGAAATGGGGAGCCACCGGCGCCGAGCCGGTGAGGGCGATGAAATCCTCGGTGCGGTCCAGGATCAGCCCGGTGCCCTGGGGCATGCGGGCCCGCTGGGCGGCCGGGTAGCCCATGCTCCAGTCCAGGCAGATGCCGTACCGGTCCACCCGGTACCCCGCCGCGGCGATCTTCCGGTGGATCTCCGCGAAGGCGCGCCGGCTCTTCTCCGGGCTGCGGTAGCCCACCTGGGCGTGCAGCATCACCGTGCCTTCGGCCATGCGCCGGCGCTTGTACTCGGCTTCGCAGGACACGCCATGGTCGGCGAGGAAGGGACAGGGGCCCACCTGGACGGTCCCGGCCAGGCGGCGGCCCTCGGCGAGGAGTTCCGCCACGGGGGGAAGCTCGCGTTCGGGCAGGACCCGGGAACGTTCGAGCGGTCGCACGGCGGTCACCCTCCGTAGGCCTTGACCACCTCCACCACTTCCGGCAGCACGTCCAGGCCCAGTTCCTCGAGCCGCGCCAGGGTGGGCACCCCGTTGGGCGTCCAGCCCCGGCGCAGGTAGACCGCGTCCACCAGCTTCTGGTAACGGTCCTGGCGGTACTTGCGCACGATGGCGATCTTCTCGTCCACGCTCCTGCCGGCCGGGTCAACGCCGATCTCCTCCAGCATCTGCTTGTCGTAGCGCTCGGTCCGGGACTCGTACTCCTCCCGGGTGACCGGCCCCACCGCCCGGTACGGCGGCTGGTCGTGCTGGCGCAGCCCCTTCCCCATGCGGATGTTGAAGACGCGCTGGAAGTTGTAGACCCGCGCCGACTGGTGGATCAGGCCCGCCCGGTCCAGCTGCAACCCGGTGGTGGCCTTGACCAGGTCGATGTAGTTCTGGACGTGCTCGGGCACCTTGGCGGGCTCGGCGGTCTGGGCGTTGTCCGAGGGCTCCACGTCGTTCCAGGGCAGCTTGCAGAAGCCGTACAGCCCGAACCAGGTGCGGAACAGGGGGAAGTAGTACAGGGCCTCGGCCTTGTTCTCGAAGGTGGGGATCTGCTTGTTCACCATGTCCATGAAGATCAGCCAGGCCTCGTCGTGCTGGGGGCCCTTGTTGGTGAGGGCGAAGCCGCCCTGCTGGGCCAGGGACTCCTTGGAGATGTACTCGCTGTACTCCAGGCCCTTGACCTCCATGCCGATGTCGTTGATCAACTGGGGGTCGCCCCAGCCGTTGGCGGTGAAGAGTTCCTTCATCTTCTTCACGCCCAGGCCGGCGACCAGGCCGAAGCCCTCGCCCCGGGCCATCTGGTGCATCATCTCCAGGTCCGCCTCGGCGTTGCCCCAGGTGAGCTCCAGGCCCCCGGTGCGCTCCCGGTTCAGGATGCCCCGCTGGTAGCACTCCATGATGAAGGCCGTCATGGTGCCGTAGGTGATGGTGCAGATGCCGTAGGTGTCGCAGTAGAAGTTCAGCTCCAGGATGTACTCCGGATCGAACACCCCGCAGTTGGAGCCCAGCCCGGCGGCGTTCTCGTACTCGGGGCCGTCCACGGTGACCATGTGGCCCTTGAAGGGCCCGGTCTTGAGCACCAGGTTGTCGGAGCCCTTGGCGCAGGCCATGGAGCACCCGTACCAGCACCCGTCCGCGGTGCGCTGGGTGCACCGGGCCAGCCAGATCGGCGAGGCGATCTTCTTGGTGTCCGGATGGGAGCCGAACTGGTAGTTGTGGGTGGGCAGGAGGTCGTAGGCGTCCATGATCTCCACCAGGTGCGCGGTGCCGGTGCGGCGCATCCCGCACTGGCTGGCGTCGTTCGCCCGGATCTCTTTGTGCAGCTTGACGCCGGCCCTGGCCAGGGTCTCCAGATCCTCCGGGTGGTTCTCGTCGCCTTTCACCTTGGGCCCCCGAACCACCACGGCCACCAGCTTCTTGTCCCGGAACACCGTTCCGATGCCGCCCCGGCCGGCCTGCTTGAGGCGCACGCAGCCGCGGCGCACGTCCCACCAGGAGAAGTTCAGCATGCCGATGAGGCTGTGCTCGGCGGCGGCGCCGCAGGAGACCACCGAGACGTTGGGCCGGTCCGCCTCGTTCTCGGCGTAGTGGAGGGTGAGGATCTCCGCCAGCACGTGGCTGGCGCCGGGCAGCGGGGGCGCCGCCTCCAGGCGGATGGTGCCCTTCACCCCGTCGATGAACAGGATCAGGTCCTGGTCGGCCTTGCCCTGCAGTTCCAGGGCGTCGAAGCCGGAGAACTTGAGCAGGGGGCCGAAATAGCCGCCCACGTTGGAATCGATGGGGATGTCAGTCTGGGGGGAGAGGGTGACCACCAGGGACTTGCCGCTGCCCGGGTACTGGGTGATGCCCGAGATGGGGCCGGGGCTGATGATGATCTCGTTCTCCGGGTCGTTCCAGCGGGTCTTGGCGGTCACGGCATGCCACAGGTGCCACAGGCCGAAGCCCCGCCCGCCCACGAACAGGTCCTTCATCTGCTGGGTCACCGGCTTCTCCCGCACCTCCAGGCTGGCCAGGTCCACGTACAGGGTCCGGTCGTTGTAGCCCCGCTGGGGCTGGCTGGGGGAGAAGGGGATCTCCTTGAGCAGGCGCAGGGACGCCTTGAGGGCCGCCAGCTGTCCGGGGTATTCGGTGCGGCGGGTGTACTCCCAGGAACCCGGGACGGCGGCGGGGGTTTCGGTGGTCTGGGTCATGGTTCGGTCCTCAGGTTGGCGTTGAAGTCCGGCGCGCTGGCTGGGGCGGCTCCGACCCCGCGGCGGGCGTTGTTCCCGGGCGTATACAGGGGGGGGATGGGTTGATTTCCCAGGAAGACCGCATTCAGCCCCGGTGGCGGCCGCACGGCGGGACGCAAGGGGAGCATCCCTCATTGGAATCCCTTGCAGGTAGTTTGGCCAGGGGGCACCGTATAAACAAACGTTATTTTCTTTCCACATCATTCCAAATAATCATGGGTGCCCATGTTCAGGTCGCCCAGGGACTATAGGTTAGACCATTAATAAAAAAAATATTTTGGGGAACCAGCCCGACCTTTGAAGCATCTAGTTATGCACATCGTCACTTTTCCGCTGTCCAGGAGGAAGCATGCGCGCCACGCCCGATCATGCCCCTTTCTCGCCCAGGCCCAACCCCGCCTCGCCTTTCGCCACCCGTCCCGATCCGCCGCCCCCCCGCCAGGGCCAGGATCCCGCCAAAGGCTCCAAGGAAAGCCCGCCCCGGAAACCCGCGGTCGACTACGACGACGGGGCGTGGATGTAGGTCCGCCGGTTCGATCGGGCCCCTGGATGTGGCCCGCCCGCATCACCGTAGGCCAGCTGAGCCCGGTTTGGGGAAGCTGCGCCGAGGGGCTGGCCGGCGGGGCTCAATGGTCGCTGGCGGTCAGGCCCTTGTCGTCGATGGTGTAGATGTTCTTCTGGATGTCCTTCACATTCAAATCGCCGAAGACGACGACACGGTGGTTGTGAAGGAAGATGGACATGTAGATCACCTGTATCTGGAACGGCTTGGCCTTGTCCACTTCCAGTTTCCTGGTTTCGTTCGGGCCCAGGTAAGCCACGACAACATGCTGATTGACAGACTCGCCCGAATCATAGAGCACGATGCAGGTGCCATGGGTTTTGTTGATGAATGTTTTTTGCTCAGCCCTGGCCGCGACGGCGGTTCCCAGGAGCACCAGAGGGACCAGGGTGAACCTTCTAATACCAGATAGCATTGAGACCTCCGTGGCATGGCGGCGACGAAGGTAGCCACCACAGTTTACCTAATTATTTATATATATTCTTCCCGCTCTCTTTGTCAATGGGGGTACCGGCCGCCGCCCGGCGAGGCGAACCTGCCGGTTCAGAGTCGGGTCGCTAGACCTGCCGTGGCGGCCTCCGTTGCGTCGACCCAGGGCGACGGCGGCCGGCACCCGGAGGGGATCGTGCCTGGCCGGCAGGGCGGACCCGCCGGCCCACGCCGGTATACTGGACTCCAGGAGTCCACATGCCCGGCCTCACCCAGCCCCTGGAGCGCTACCTCCGCGACCCCCGCCTGCTGCCCCTGGCGGACAAGGTGCGCCGCCAGGAGCGGCTGAGCTTCCAGGACGGCCTGCTGCTGTACGAGACCCCCGACCTCACCGGGGTGGGCGCCCTGGCCCACGCGGTGCGCCTGCGCCGCCACGGCCTGAAGACCTACTACGTGGTGAGCCGGCGCCTGTCCTACACCAACATCTGCTACACCCACTGCCAGTTCTGCGCCTTCCAGGCCAGGCCCGGGGATCCCAAGGCGTACGTGTACACCCCGGAAGCCATCGTGCGGGAGATGGAGAAGCCCCAGAACGCCGGCGTGCGGGAGCTGCACATGGTGGCCGGCCACTACCCCAAGCTGAAGATCGACTATTTCGAGGAGATGTTCCGCTCCCTCAAGCGGAGGTTCCCGGACCTGCACCTGAAGGTCTTCACCATGGTGGAGATGGACTACTACGCCCGGGCCTCGGGGATCTCCGTGGAGGCGTTCCTGGACCGGTGCGTGGCCGCCGGGCTGGAGAGCTGCCCGGGCGGCGGGGCCGAGATCTTCGACGAGGAGATCCGCGCCAGGATCTGCATCGGCAAGAAGGACGCGGACACCTGGCTGCGGGTGGCGGAACTGTGCCACCGCAAGGGGGTCCCCACCAACTGCACCATGCTCTACGGGCACATCGAGGAGCCCCGCCACCGGGTGGACCACCTGTTGCGCCTGCGGGACCTGCAGGACCGCACCGGCGGCTTCCTGGCCTACATCCCCCTGGCCTACCAGACGGAGGACAACGAGCTGAGCCGGCAGTACGTGATCCACGAGAGCACCGCCCACCAGGACCTGCGGGAGGTGGCGGTGGCCCGGCTGCTCCTGGACAACGTCCCCCACGTGAAGGCGTACTGGGTGATGATCACCGAGGGGCTGGCCCAGGTGGGCCTGAGCTACGGCGCCGACGACCTGGACGGCACCATCATCGAGGAGTCCATCGCCCACGACGCCGGCGCCAGGACCCCCCAGGCCCTGGCCAAGGGCGAGCTGGAGCGGCTGATCCGGGAGGCCGGGTTCGAGCCGGTGGAGCGGGACAACGTCTACAACACCTACTCCTGAAGGTCAGTAGCCGTACGGGGCCTTCCAGGCCTTCCACAGCACGCCGTAATCCTTGACCATCTTCAGCAGGGTCGTCTCCACGAACAGCTCGAGCTGGTTCTCCACCGTCCAGGCGTCCTTCTTCTTGGCGTCCTTGGCGCACGGGGCTTCCAGGTCCTTAAGGGTCTGGGCGTCCAGCCTCACGGTGGACAGGTCCTTGGCCATGCCATCGACGGCCACCTCCTTCAGGGGATTGAAGTCGATCCTGGAGAGATCAAGCTTGCCCTTGTCCTTGTTGATGTCGAACTGGCTGAGGCCCTCCTCCTGCTTCCTGGCGTCCTTGATGGCCGGCGCCACCAGCTTGTAGGCCTTGAGCCTGGCCACCAGCAGGTCGTGGCTGGCCTTCTTCAGGTCGCCCATGACGGCGTCCAGCTTGGCGTCCTTCGCCTTGGCCACGAACGCCCCGACTGCCTCCACGTGGCCGGTCCAGTCATCCACATCGTTGGTGGTCACGCCTGCGCGCTTGTCCGCGGCGTTGGGACGCAGGGGCACCAGCATCAGGTTGTCCACCCCGAAGATGCGGGTGTGCAGGCTGACGGTGTTCCGGTTGGCGTCGGCGGCGGTCTGGTACTGCCTCGCGGTGGTCGCCGCCTTCAGCGCGAAGGCCCCGGCCGTCGCGGCCAGGACCCAGCAGAACGTTCTTCCCGGGAGCATGGAGCCTCCGATGCGTCGGCTGGAGCACCGGCGTCGGAAGAAAATATAATTAATAATTAATTATCGTCAAGGACAGCCGGGGGGGTCAAGGCCAGCGGGTGCGGCGCCACTCATCATCCCTGGCCACCGAGGCGGGCATCACCTGGTTCTGACCCCGCCGAAACGCCACGTGGCCCGGACCCCCGCCTCCAAGGTGCTGTTCCCCGGCTCCTGGGCCCGGTAGCCCTGGCCCACCGGCACCGTGTCCGAGGCGCCCAGGCTCCAGGTACCGCAACCAGGGGCCGAACGCGGTCCGCCGGGTTTCCGCCATGACCTCCAGGCGCCAGCCGTGGCCGCTGTCGGGATGGTTCAGGGCGGTGCCGAGGCCGGTGCCCGCGTCGCCCAGGCGGGACACCGCCCGGGCCCGGACCACCCAGTCGTATTCCACCATCGGGGCGAACACCCAGGCGCACCCCAGGGCCACCCGGACGGCGCAGCCCAAGGGCACGTACTTCAGGGTCGATGCCCGCCGGTAGCCCAGGGCGCCGGTGGAGGTGGTGCCGCGCAGGTCGTTCCACTCCATGCGCACCCCGAAGCCCGTCCAGGGCGCCAGCACCGCCCGCTGGCCCAGGGCCCAGTCCCGCCCCAGCGCGAGATGGCAATCCAGCTGGTCGTCCGGCACTCCGGACCGGGACCCGGAACCTTGGTAGCGGACCCGTCCATGGTCCCATTCCAGCCCGGCCCCCAGGTGCCAGCCCAGCCCGGCGGCGACCGTGCCACCCGCCAGGGCCCCCCAGGCCATGCCCTGCTCGGTGACCCCCAGGGCGGGCTCCCGGTAGCGTTCGTAGGCCGCGACCCCGCCCAGGGTGAATCCGGACGGGGTGGCGGGCAGGTCCAGGCCGGCGCAGGGTGTGGCGACGGCCGCCACGGGCTACTGCCAGGTGTAGGACTGGCAGAAGGTGCCCAGGCCGTCGTCCAGGTTGTAGCAGACCTGGTAGCCCTGGCAGTCCACGCTGCTGAACTGGCCCCAGGCGCCGTTGGCCCCGGCCACCTGGATGGTGCCGGACGTGGGCAGATAGGCGCTGGTGGTGGAGCAGTAGGTGTAGGTCAGGAGGTTGGGCGTGGTCACGTCCACGTAGCCGTAATCCGGATCGTAGAACCGCCCAGTGATGCTCAGGGTGTGGCTGGTGCCGTCCGCCGCCACCGTGTAGCCCACCACCTGGTAGGTGCGGCCGTCCGGAGCCTTGTAGATGCAGGTGAGGGTGACCGCCCCCTCGACCCCGCCGGTGACCTGGCTCTGGTAGTTCATGTTGAAGGTGTAGACCTGGGTCCCTTCCACCACCGTCAGGCTGCCGGAGGACATGCTGAACTGGAAGTCGTACTCGTCGGTTCCGCTCATGGAGAACTGGATGGTCCCGGTGAGGAGCACCTGGGTCCCGTCCGACCCCACGCTGCAGTAGCCGTTGGCCGTGATCCAGCCGTCGGCGGCGAAGCTGCCGGCGGACGCGGTGGAGGTGCCGTTGAAGTACGCGGTGCCGCCGCACGGGCCGTCCTCGGTGAACTGCAGCGCGGCGCCGGCCGCGGGGGCCGCGCCGGGCCTGGCCTGGCCGGCCACCTGGCGCAGGGCCTGGGTGAACCTGGACAGGGCGGGCGCGGTCCAGGCGGAGCCATGGACCTGGGCCCCGAGGACCGTGGCGCCCGCCTGGGAGCCGGCCACCGCCTCGCCGGTCAGGGTGTCGGCGTCCCCGAAGGAGGTGATGACGGCGGGGGTGGTCTTGCCGGTATAGGCGAGGGACGGGGCGGAGGCGGACGATCCGCCGCCGCCGCAGCCGGTGGCGATCACCACACCGAAGGCGAGGGTTGCAACCAGGGAAAGGATCCCGATGCGCATGGGCACACTCCCGACAAGGCAGGTTCCGTTGGACTGGAGAACAGGTTGGAACGGTATCGCCTTCCAGGGTGGCTCTAACAACGTCTCATGTCAACACTTCTGCTTGCCGCCCCCGCCCATGCTTTCCAGGACCGCATCCAGGGCCTGGGACCAGGCCTCCAGCGCCCCCCGTTTGCGCAGGACCGCCAGGCCGTGCCGGGTGATGCCCCCCGGGGTGGCCAGCTGGTCGAGCAGTTCATGAAGCGGCTGGTCCGGCCGGGCCAGGCCCACGTCCGCGGTGCTGCGGATGGTTTCCAGGACGATCCGGCGCGCCAGGTCCGGAGGCACGCCGGCCCCGGCGGTCCAGGCCGCGGCCTGGTCCGCCAGGGCGTACACCCAGCCGTAGAACGCGGCCAGGACACTGGCGGCGGTGAAAGCGGCCTCGTCGGGGAGGACGTGCACCTGGCCCAGCAGGGCGAAGGCCTCCTGCACCGCCGGGTGGTCCGGGTGCACCAGGGTGGGGCTGCGGTTCAGGGCGGCGCTGGAGATGGGCATGATCCGCACCGCCCGGGCCGGGGCCGCCGCCGGGGCCAGGACGGCCAGGGCCACCCCCGCCGCCGCCGAGGCCACCACCTGCTCCGGGCGGAAGGACAGGGCCGCCAGGGCCGCCAGGGCGTCCTGGGGGCGCACCGCCAGGATCACCAGGTCCGAGCCGTCCACCACCGCCTGGTTGCCCCCCACCGCCTGGGCCCCCCAGCGCTGGGCGAGCTGCTCCGCCTGCCCGGGGCGCGCGTCGGCGATGCGCACCGGCGCGCCGGGGCCGCGCTTGTGGAACCCTTCCAGGAGATACCCCGCCAAGTGCCCGGCGCCGATGATGCCGATCCGTACGCTTGCCACGCCGCCTCCTTCAAGTGAGCTTCAGGATGCTGTCCCCGCCGGGGTACTCCTCCTGGGCGCTTTCCCGCATCTTCTGCAGCACCTGCACCAGCACCCGGATCCGCTCCACCATCTCCATCACCTTGACCAGCTTGGGCTCGTCCGGGTACTTCCGGATCAGCAGCTCCACCTGCATGGAGATCACCGCCAGGGGGTTGTTGATCTCGTGCTTGAGGGTCCCGGCCATCTGGCGCAGGGAGTCCAGGCGCTCCGCGGCCCGGGCCTTGCGCTGCAGCTCCTCGTGGCCCTTGAGCACCTGCAGGCGGTGGTGCAGGGTCTCCCAGCGGAAGCCTTCCGGCAGGCAATCGGTGGCGCCGGCGGCGAGCAGCTGGGGATAGCGGTCGTCGGGCGCCCGCACCACCAGGATCGGCACCGTGGCGAACGCGGGATGGCGCCGGTAGGTCTCCACGCAGGCCACGCAGTCCGGCGTGCCCTTGGCGTCCACCACCAGGTAGCGCAGGGGCGGCACCGGCAGGGGCGGCGGTTCCGGTTCCAGGGGCGCCAGGCTCATGTCCCCCGCCTCGGCGACGCTCTCGAACAGCCACATGAGCTCGAAATCCTCGGTCACCAGGCCGAGCATGGGCCGCTGGACCGTCTCCGGCGCCTGGGCGACCATCTTGGCGAAGGACAGGGCCAGGGTCTGGTCGCTCCAGCGCCAGACGATGCCCACGTCCTGGAGGGCATGGAAGGTCCAGGGGTCCGGGGTGGGGATCGGCACGCCGGGCGGGAAGTGCAGGCGCAGGGTCCAGTGGGCGGCCTGCTCCACCCATTCCCCGCGCACCCGGCTGCCTTCGGGCACTTGCATGAAACTCGGCTCCACCAGCCCCAGCACCACCTGGACCGCCAGGCTGCCCGCCGCCCAGATGGCGCCCTCGGGCACCGCCTCCAGGTCCAGGGCGGCGTCCCGCAGGCGCAGCAGGTCCCTCCAGGCGGGCTCCACCCCCGCCTGGAGGGTGGCCAGGCTGGTGGAAACCGGGGTCTCCGGGAGCATCTCCAGCACGGTCTCCTGCAGGCCGGTCTCCACCAGGTAGTCCAGCCGGTCCGCCTGGTGCCGCAGTACCGCGGCCCGGTCGCCGTAGCCGCTTTCCGCGTAGGCCTGGATCCAGCGCAGGCAGGAGCCCATGCTCCCCAGCAGCTCGGCAGTGCGGGTGCGGATGCGCTGGTAGCGGGATTTGAGGCGCAGGAACTCGCCCTGGGCCTCGGCCTGGCCCACGGCCCGCTGGGCCAGCTGGATGTGGCGCAGGCCCAGGGCAGCCTGGCGCACGAACGTCTGCAGCACGACCAGGTCGAAGCGGGAGAACGGCTTGCCTTCCCGGCTGCGGTCCAGGTAGAGCACCCCCTGGATGGCCTGGTCGATCTCCAGGGGCGCGCACAGGACCGCGCCCCGGTGCAGTTCCAGCAGGCTGCCCCCGCCGAAGCGCGGATCGATCAGGGGCGCGTTGCTGAGGATGCTGGTGCGCTGGGCCAGCACGTAGGCCACCACCGAATGGGACAGGCCCTGGCGGTCCTCCAGGTCGCCGATGCGGTGCAGGCTGCGCCAGCCGCCCCCGGGGTCCACCATCACCACGAAGCCCCGGTCCGCCCCCAGCAGGTCCAGGGACTCGGTGAGGATGCGCCGGAACATGGCATTGACGCTGCCCTCCTCCAGCAGGCACTCGGTGGTGCGGTGCAGCATCCGCAAGGCCTCCAGGAACAGGCGGGAATCCTCCGGGGTGGGCTGTTCGGAGAACAGGTCGCCCACCCCCTCCAGGAAGTTCACCCCGTCCAGGCCCGGAAAGCCCTCGGTGAACACCAGGATCCAGTCCCCCAGGCGGATCTCCTGCCCCTCCAGCAGGGCGGTCAGCTCTCCCGGGGCCAGGCGCAGCCCGTCGATGATCACGCCGTTGAGGGACGCCTGGTCCTGGACGCACCAGCGCCCGTCCCGCCGGACCACCTGGGCGTGGACCCGGGATACGGAGGGATCATGGGGCCTGGACACCGGGCAGGCCATCGGGTCCCGGCCCACCTGGCAGTCTCCGGTGAGGGCATACCGGTGCAGGACGTCGCCTTCGAACCATGACAGAAAGGGCACCCCAACCTCCCTGCTTGGAGGGCCCCCGGGAGGGACAAGCCGTCCGCCGCCCTGGGGCCCCGAGCCTAGGTCATTTGAGGTTAGCAGCTTTCCCCTCCGGAAGCGGGTAGCGGGTGGGATGGGTGCGGCTGGCCCGGTAGACCAGCAGCGTGTGGCCCAGGGTGCGCACCACCTCCAGCCCCGCAACCCGGGCCAGGAGCTGGGCCTGGGCCCGGGCCAGGTCTTCGTGGGCGTTGGCGTTCACCTTGATCTTGACCAGCTCCAGGCTGTCCAGCATCACGTCAAGCTCCTCGCCCAGGGCCTGGGTCACGCCGGCCTTGCCGACGTGCACGCTGGCCTTGAGGGGGTGGGCCAGGGCTTTGAGGTACTGGCGTTGGCGCGGGGTCAGCATGGGCGGCCTCATATCCATGGCAGGATAGCCGGGGACACCCAGGTGACGGTAGGATCAAGGGTTCCCCGCTCAAAAACGACGAAAGGCACCCGCGTGCAGCTGTCCCTCTATCCTCCGGATCCCGACCGTCCCAAGCGTCCGCCCCAGCCCGACGGGCTGACCCGGTTCCAGGCGGCCCTGGCGGCCGTTCCGCCCGGGGGTGCCGCCCAGGTCTGGGCCAGGCTGCCCATCCAACTGGGGGACATGGTGATGGCCCTGCCTTCCCTGTTCTTCGTCAAGGACGTCTGGAGCCGCCTGGCCCGGGACCGGGGGGTGCGCCTGGACTTCGTCCTCTCGGGCCGGCACTCGGCGTCGGTGTTCCAGGAAGCGGTGCCGGAGGTGTTCGCGGCCTGCCACGTGGATGGCGAGTTCCCCGCCGCCGGCTCGCCGCTCAAGCTCCTGCGCCATTGGCGGGGAGCCAGGCCCCTGGCGGTGATCAACTACTCCAAGTCGGACCGGATCAAGGTGGCCGCGTGGCTGGCCCGGGTGCCGGTGCGGGCGGGCATCGCCGACGGTTCCAACAACTGGTGCTACCACTTCAGCCATCCGTTCATGAGCTACGCCCACGTGGGCCACCGGCATTTCCGCTACCTGCCCCTCACCCAGTGGCTGGCCGGCCCCCAGGCTTCGGCCCCGATCACCCCCCTGGGCGGCCCCGGGTTCGGAGGCACGTCGGTCCTGTCCCTGCTGCGGGACCAGGGCTGGGACGGTGGCCCGTACGTGGTGTTCGGGGTCTATCCCCTGCCCCAGTTCCCGGAGCGGCGCTGGTATCCCCTGGACGAGCCCTGGATTCGCCTGGCCGGCCTGGCCCGGCAGGAAGGCGTAACCCCGGTCCTGGCCGGGGGGCCCGAGAGCCGGGAGCGCCTGGAGCGCCTGGGCGCCGAGAGCGGCAGCCTGTGCCTGGCCGGCCGGACCAGCCTGGCCCAGCTCCTGGCCCTGCTGGCCAACGCCATGGGCACCGTCTCCGTGGACACGGGCATCGCCCACCTGGCCGCGGCCACCGGCAAGCCCACCGTCGTGGTCTTCGCCCACGGGCAGGAGGACCTGGGACTTCCCCTGCGGCCCCAAGGTCATCTCCCTGCGCGGCGATCCCGCCGGCGACCCCCGGTACCCCCTCCCGGCCGGCGCCATGGACCGGGTGACCCGCCCGTGGGCCGCCGTCACCAGCGCCATTCCGGCGGCCCGGGCCTGGTCGGTGCTCAAGGTGCTGGCCGCCGAACGGTGACAGGAGCCCTGTGGCATACTCGGGACGTGCCCAGGAATGCCGCCCCCACCTTCGCCCACCGCTTGCAGTACGGACTGTTCAAGGCCGTGGAGAGCCTGGTGTGCGTCCTGCCCTGGCGCACCGCCTGGGCCATGGGGCGCCGGGTGGGCCGCCTCTACTACTGGGTCGACGCCCGGCACCGCCGGGTCGTCCGGGACAACCTGCGCCGGTCGGACCTGGGCCTGGACGAGGCGGCCATCACGGCCCTGTCCCGGGCCTGCTTCCAGCACTTCGGCGCCCTGCTGTTCACCACCCTGCGCCTCCTGCGCACCACCCCCGAGGAACTGCGCCGGTTCACCCGCCTCGAAGGGCGGGTGAACCTGGAGGCCGCCTTCGCGGAGGGCAAAGGGGTGATCGGGCTCACCGGCCACATGGGCAACTGGGAACTCCTGGCCCTGGCGCTGTGCCTGAACGGCTGGAAGGTGGCCGGCATCGGCCGGGAGCTGGACAACCCCCTGCTGGAGGCCCGGCTCCGGGAGTTCCGCATGGCCTTCGGCAACACGGTGATCCCCAAGGACGGCGCCGTGCGGGGCGCCATCAAGGTCCTCAAGGAGGGCCGGTTCGTGGGCTTCCTCCTGGACCAGGACGCCCTGGCCGCCGGCGTGTTCGTGAAGTTCATGGGCCGCTGGGCGTCCACCTTCCCCACCCCCGGCATCCTGGCCAGCCGCTTCGACGCGCCGATCCTGCCCATCTCCAGCCGGGTGGATGCGGACGGCACCCTCACCGTGACCGCCCACCCCCCCTTCCACGCGCCCCGTCACCGGCGATCCGGCCAAGGACGCCTGGCTGGCCACCCAGCGCATGACCACCCTGCTGGAGCGGCTGGTCAAGGACAACCCCGCCCAGTGGCTGTGGATGCACCGCCGGTTCAAGACCCAGCCGGGCCCCGGCGAGCCCCCCTGCCCCCGGAGGAGTGGCTGGAGGAGGCCCGGGTCCAGGCCGCCGCCCTGGCCAAGGACCCATGATGCCCTTCCCGCCCTGGAAGAAGAACCGTATCCTGCGCGACCCCTTCCGGTCCGGCTTCGGACGCAGGGCGCTCCTCTGCGGACTGGACCGCCCGTTCCGGAAAGGCGTCCACCTCAAGCACAACAACCTCACCGAGGCCCTGGAGATGGCCCGGGCGCTCCACGAACTGGGCTACGCGGTGGACGTGATCAACCACGACAGTCCCCTGCCGGTGGACTACTCCGCCTACGAGGTGCTGTTCGGCGCGGGGCTGGCCATGGAGCGGGCGGTCCTGCAGGACGCCTTCCCGCGCCTGCGCACGATCCTCTACCTGTGCGGCGCCTACGTGCCCCTGTCCAACCGGTCCAGCCTGGCCCGCGTGGACGACCTGTACCGGCGCCGGTGCGTGTGGCTGCCGCAATCCGCCCGCCTGGGCGATCCGGGCTGGGGCCTGGAGCGGGTGGTGGACGGGCTCATCGTCCTGGGCAACCGGGTGACCGCCGATCCCTACCGGGCCGTCACGCCCCGCCCCGTGCACGAACTCCCTCTGTTCTTCCTGCCGGTGGTGGACCCGGAGCCGGTGCTGGCGGCCCGGGACCTGCCCCGGGCACGCGCCCATTTCGTGTGGTTCGCCGGCACCGGCCTGGTGCACAAGGGCCTGGACCTGGCGCTGGAGGCCTTCGCCCGGCATCCGGACCTGCACCTGCACGTGTACGGGGCCATCCAGAACGAGCCGGCCTTCGTGGCGGCGTTCCAGCGGGAACTGCGGGGGACCCCCAACGTCCACGTGGAGGGTTTCCTGGGCCTGGACACGCCGGCCTTCCGCCAGGCCCTCCTGGCCAGCGCCTTCATGATCTCCCCGTCCTGCGCCGAGGCCTGCAACTCCTCGGTGCTGAACATCTGCGGCAACGGCGGCCACGTCCCCCTGCTCACCCGGGCCAACGGCATCGACCTGGAGGATTTCGGCGTCCCCATCCAGGACACCACGGTGGCGGCGGTGGAGGCGGCCCTGGCCCAGGCCGCCGCCCTGAGCGACGCCGAACTGGACCGCCGCCTGCGGGCCACCGCCGCCTACATGGCCAGGGAGCATTCCCTGGAGCGCTACCGCCAGCGCCTGAAGGACGCGGTGCAGGCCATCCTGGCCCAGCCGGCCGCGGGGGGAGGACGGCCGTGATGATCCTGGTCACCGGCGGCGCCGGCTTCATCGGCAGCCACGTGGCGGACCGCCTCCTGGCCGACGGCCACCGGGTGGCCGTGCTGGACAACCTGCGCAGCGGGTCCCCGGACAACCTGCCCCAGGGGGCGGAATTCCTGCCCATGGACCTGCGGGACCCGGCGCTGCCGCGGACCCTGGCCCGCCTGCGCCCCGAAGCCATGGTCCACTGCGCGGCCCAGATCGACGTGCGGGTCAGCTGCCGGGAGCCCGTCTTCGACGCCCAGGAGAACATCCTGGGCACCCTCGGCCTCATCGAGGCGGGCCTGGACAGCGGCCTGCGGCGGTTCCTGTTCGCCAGCAGCGGCGGGGCCATCTACGGCGAGGCGGCGGGTCCCCAGGGGGAGGACCATCCGGAATGCCCGGTCAACCCGTACGGGGTCGCCAAGCTCAGCGTCGACAAATACCTCCACGCCTACGCCGTGCAGCGGGGCCTGGCGGGGTGCAGCCTGCGTTTCGCCAACGCCTACGGGCCCCGCCAGGGGGCCAAGGGCGAAGCCGGTGTGGTGGCGGTGTTCTGCCGGCGCCTGGCCCGGGGCCTGGCGCCGGCGGTGAACGGCGACGGGCTCCAGACCCGGGATTTCGTCTACGTGGCGGACCTGGCGGAGGCCGTGTACCTGGCCCTGGACCGGGAGGCCGCCGGCGTGTTCAACCTGGGCACCGGCCGGGAGACCACGGTCCTGGACCTGGCCCGCCGGCTGTGCCTCGCGGCCGGGGCGGACCCGGCCCGCATCGAGCACCGCCAGGGGATTCCCGGCGAGCAGCGGCGCTCGGTGCTGGATGCGGCCAAGGCCGGCGCGGCGCTGGGCTGGCGCCCCGCCACCACCCTGGACCAAGGGCTGGCCGAAACCTGGGCGTGGTTCCGTGCCCGCCCGGAGCCCGGCCAGTAGCTGGCCATGATTCAAGGATCCTGGACCAACCGTACGGATGTGCTATACTTGTATAGCAAGGAGCGGCTTCATGCTCGCGATCCGCCTTCCCGAAGACATCGAACGCCGCCTGGACGCCCTGGCTGCGGCCACCGGGCGCACCAAGACATTCTATGCCCGGGAAGCCATCCTGGAGCACCTGGAGAACCTGGAGGACATCTACCTGGCCGAGCGGGCCTTGGAGGAGATTCGCGCCGGCAAGGTCAAGGCCATCCCCCTGGACGACGTGATGCGTGAATATGGCCTGGAGAATTGAACTCTCTCCGGTCGCGCACAAAGGGTTGAAGGGGCTGGAACCGGGGGTGGTCCGGAGGCTCCTGAAATTCCTGCATGAGCGCATCGCTCCGCTGGAGGATCCCAGGTGCATCGGCGAGGCGCTGAAGGGCTCGGAGCTGGGCGAGTTCTGGAGATACCGGGTGGGCGACTACCGGATCATCTGCGCCATCGAGGACGCCAAGCTGCTGATCCTGGTGGTGCGCATCGGCAACCGGCGCGAGGTCTACCGCTAAGCAACGCCCTCTACAGCCCCAGGGCGCCCTTCATCCAGGCGATGGTCTCCGCGAGCCCCTGGTCCAGGCTGACCCGGGCTTGCCAGCCGAAGCGCTCCAGGGCCCGGCTGGTGTCCAGCTTGCGCCGGGGCTGGCCGTCCGGGTAGGCCGCGTTGAACGTCAATCCGCCCGGGAACCCGGTCATGGCCTTGATCTTCAGGGCCAGGTCCCGGATGCTCAGCTCCTCCCCGGTGCCCAGGTTCACCGGGTCGGGATCCTCGTACCTGGCCAGGGCCTCGCAGATGGCCTCGGCCGCGTCCCGCACGTAGAGGAATTCCCGGCTGGCGCTGCCGGTCCCCCACAGCTCCACCGCCGGCGCCCCGGCGGCCCCGGCTTCCAGGAACTTGCGGATGAGCGCCGGGATCACGTGGTTGTTCTCCGGGTCCAGGTGGTCCCCGGGACCGTACAGGTTCACCGGCAGCAGGAAGATTCCCCGGGTGCCGTACTCCTGGCGGTAGGCCTGGAGCTGGACCAGCAGGGCCTTCTTGGCGATGCCGTAGGGGGCGTTGGTCTCCTCGGGGTAGCCGTCCCAGATGCTGTCCTCCCGGAACGGCACCGGGCAGAACTTGGGATAGGCGCACACGGTGCCCAGCACTGCCAGCTTGTCGACCCCCTCGGCGCGGCAGGCTTCCACCAGGTGCAGGCCCATCGCCATGTTGGCGTAGAAGAAGGATCCGGGGTGCCGGCGGTTGGCGCCGATCCCGCCGACCCGGGCGGCCATGTGCAGCACCCCGTCCGGACGGTGCTGGCGCAGGAACCGGGCGGCGGCCCCGGGATCCAGCAGGTCGCACGCCTCCTCGGTGGGGGCCAGGACCACGGCGCCCCGGCGGTCCAGTTCGGCCACCACGTGGGGGCCTAGGAAGCCGTTCCCGCCGGTGACCCAGATGCGCTTGCCGGCCAGGGGGAAGGTTTCGGCGGCCATCAGAAGCCTCCCCGGGGCGTCTCGGGATGGCCCGCGTCCCGCAGCACCGCTTCCCGCCGGGCCAGCTGCAGGTCGCTGTCCACCATCATGGCCGCCAGGGCCTCCACGCCGGTCCTGGCCTCCCAGCCGAGCAGGCGCCGGGCCTTGGCCGCATCCCCTTCCAGGTGGTCCACTTCCGCCGGCCGGAAATAGCGCGGGTCGATCTCCACCCACTCCTTCCAGTCCAGGTCCAGCCGGGCGAAAACCAGGTCCAGGAACTGGCGGATGGTCAAGGCCACGCCCGTGGCCACCACGTAGTCGTCCGGCTGGTCCTGCTGGAGCATGCGCCACATGGCTTCCACGTAGTCGCCGGCGAAGCCCCAGTCCCGCCTGGCGTCCAGGTTGCCCAGGTAGAGCTTGTCCTGGAGCCCCAGCTTGATGCGGGTGGCGGCCCGGGTGATCTTGCGGGTGACGAAGGTCTCGCCCCGGCGGGGGCTCTCGTGGTTGAACAGGATGCCGTTGCAGGCGAACATCCCGTAGCTCTCCCGGTAGTTCACCACCTGGTGGTGGGCGTAGACCTTGGCGCAGGCATAGGGCGAGCGCGGCTGGAAGCGGGTGTCCTCGTTCTGGCGCGGCTTGGCGCTGCCGAACATCTCGCTGGAGCCCGCCTGGTAGAAGCGCACCCGGCGCTTGCTGGCGTCCTGGAACGAGCGCAGCGCCTCCAGCATGCGCAGGCATCCCAGCCCCACCACTTCGGCGGTGAATTCCGGCTGGTCGAAACTCACCCGCACGTGGCTCTGGGCGCCGAGGTTGTAGATCTCGTCAGGATGCACCTGGTCCAGGATGCGCCGCAGCCCGCTGCTGTCGTACAGGTCCCCATAATGGAGCTGCAGGTGCGGGTGCTGGTGGGGGTCCACGTAAAGGTGGTCGATGCGGTCCGTGTTGAAGGTGGAAGCCCGGCGGATCACGCCGTGGACTTCGTAGCCCTTGGCCAGCAGCCACTCCGCCAGGTAGCTGCCGTCCTGGCCGGTGATGCCGGTGATGAGTGCGGTGGGTGACATGAAGAGGCTCCAGGGGGCTTGGTTACTATTGATTTATTCAACTGTACCATCTTGACCGGTTGGGGGCGGGCCATCGGAAGGTCACATCGGTGAACCAGGCGAAGCCGTTGCCGGTCCGGCCCGACTCATACAGTACCGCGTCCTGGCGCTGCCAGGAGGCGCCCATGTCCAGGGTGGTGATGTCGCCGGCTTTCCAGGCCAGCACCTGCTGCAGCCCGTCGAAGCGGTTCTTGCCGGCGCTGAAGCCCGGATGGTCCTGGAGCCAGTCCGCCAGGTTGTCCCGGAACGGGCGGAACCCGTGCCAGAGGGTGAGCGCGCCGGTGAGCCGGGAGGAGAAATCCACCTCCACCTTGGCGGTGGTGACGACGAATTCGCCGCCCAGGGCATCGCCCAGGGGGTCGCCGTAGTAATAGAAGCCGGTCAGGTAGGCGCCGTGGGTGAACGGGCGGAAGCCGCTGCTGGCGGGGTTCACGCAGGCCGAGTACTCCAGCCCGGTCCTGACCCCCGGCCAGTCCACCAGGATGCCCACCGTGTCGTTGGGCAGGCCCTCGCTCGGGGCGGTGTAGCGGGAATTGAGGTTCCACAGGTAGCCGAGGTTGGGTTTGAAGAAGACGTTGTCCAGGTCCTTCTTCACGTCCTTGCCGAAGTACTTGGGGGGATCCTTCGCGAACACCCCCACCGGCCAGACCTCCTGCTTGCTGCCGCGGCTGATGTAGGCGCAGGCCTTGTCGGCCGCCAGGAGCCGGGCCAGGAACGGCATCTGCAGGCGGAAGCCCACGTCCATCTCCGACGCGCTCCGGGCGTTGTTCTTGTAGTCGTTGACGACGTAGCCGGGCTGGGAGAAATCGGTGTTGGCTTCAGCGAAGGTGTCCTTGGTGCCGGTCATGGCCGTGAGGTAGTCGAACGCGCCGTAGCCCGAGGTCAGGCCCTTGCCGTTCAGCGTCCCGGACCAGAGGTTGGTGTAGTTGAGGTAGAACTCCATGAGCGGGCCGAAGGTCGCCTGCACCCGGTAGCCGTTGAACATGGGGGTCTGGGGGTCGCCGTTCTGGGCGATGAGGCGGGAGCGCACGGACGCGTCCTGGATCTCGGGGCTCAGGATCCGGTGGTTCTCCAGGCGTCCCATGAACGCCTGGAAGCCCCAGCGCCCCAGGGGAACCCGCCACAGGTGCAGGTCCACCATGGGGGACTCCACCCGCAGGCGGGGAAACGGCCGGGCCGCTTCCCCCAGCAGGTAGCCGCCGTTCAGGCCGTAGCCCCACACCAGGGGTTCCTGCTCGAACCCGCCCTGCCAGCGCTCCCCCCGGTACCACAGGTGGCTGCGGTACAGGGTCATGTAGGCCTGGCCCTGGGTGTCGCGGTTCCCGAGCAGTTCCGCCGCCGCGTCCCAGCGGCCGCTGCGGAAGCCGCCTTCCAGGTGGAAGCCGCCGCCGGTGATGCCGTTGCCCAGCCCCAGGGAGTCGGTCAAGGTGACCGCCGGCCCGTGGTGGTCGCCGGCCCACAACCCGGCCCCGTACCAGAGGGGATCCGCCGGCTGGTCCTCGCCCAGCGCGCGCCTCTGGGTCCAGCCGGCCGGAGCCTGGGCCCAGAGGGGCATGGTCAGCAGCAGGAAGGACGCCCAAACGCGCATGTGCAACATCCCCATTAAATAATTAATCAAAACCAGTCCAGGATACCGTTTCCTCTATCTGGGATGAAGGTTTTTGCCGCGCATTCCAGGTCACCCCTCCAGCGCCACCAGGGTCGAGCGGACGCTGACCGGGGTCCCTTCCAGGCGCGCCGGTTCGGGCCCCGCCAACTCCGGGGGGCGGGCCGGGTGGAACAGCCGGGAGCCGTCCCGGGGCGCCGCCCAGGTGCGCAGCAGGGCTTCCAGCACCGCTCCGGGCGGGATGTCCCGCACGCAATGGGGGCGCTGGAAGCGGCAGTTCCACGCGCAGCCGTAGCAGGCCAGCGGCAGGCAGACCACGCTGGTGAGGGGGGAGACCGGCATGAAGCGGCCGAAAAAGCCGCCCCCCAGCAGGACCAGGTGGGGCGTTCCCACCGCCCCGGCCAGGTGGGCGAGGCCGGTTTCGGCGCCGAAGCCCAGCCGGCACCGCTCCAGCACCGCCGCCGCCTGGGGCAGGCTGGTGGCGCCGCAGAGGTTGGCCTTGGGTCCCGGCAGGCCGCCCAGGACGGCCTCGGCCCAGTCCCGGTCGCCGGCCCCGCCCAGGCAGACCACCCCGGCCTCGGTCCGGTCCCGGAACCCGGCCAGGACGGTCCCGTAGTCGCCGTAGAAACGGATGGGGTCCCCGGTGCCGGGAAAGAACGCCAGGCAGGGCGGCCCGTCCAGGCCGTGCTCCCGGAGCAGGCGCGCCGCCCGCTCCCGGTCCGCCCCGGACACCCAGGCGGTGGGGCGGACCTCCCCGGCGACGCCCAGGAAGGCCAGGAGGCGTTGGTGGTGGTCCAGTTCGGTGGCGTCCCCGGGGCCCGGCTCCACCAGGTGGGTGTAGCCCCGGTCGTTGCGAAGCTTGCGCTGCGGCTTGAGGTTGACACCGTCGCCCAGGTGGGCGACCCGGACCGGCGCGCCGCTCATCCGGCACAGCAGGTCCGAGGCCGAGTCCCGGGAGTGGACGGTGTTCAGGGCCAGGTCCGCCCGGACCATGCGCAGCCGGGCCGCCAGCCAGAGGCGGTAGGCCGGGTTGCGGTGCAGCCGGCGCTTGTTGAAGGGAATCACCCGGTCCACCCAGGGACAGGCGGCGAACAGGTCCTGAACCAGGTCGGGACAGGCGACCGTCAGGACGGCGCCGGGGAAGCGCTCCCGCACCAGGGGCAGCAGCCCCGAGGCGAGCACGTGGTCGCCGATGCCGTCGGCCCGCACCAACAGGATGCGCCTGGGGGGGCGGGGCAGGGCCAGGGCCCCGCTCACCGCCCGGCGCTCCAGACGCGCCCGGGGCCGACGCCCCCGGGCACCACCCACACGTCGGCGTCCGCCCGGGGCCCCTGGCCCTCCAGGGGCGGCCAGCCGGCCCGGCCCTCCAGGAGGCCCTCCACCCGCAGCCCGCCCAGGACCTGGGCGCCGTAGGCCAGGTAGGCGGCCAGCGCCCCGTCCCCGTGCAGGAACACGGAGGCGCCGGCGGGGCCGGCCGCCAGGTAGGGCACCAGCAGGGCGCACATCACGTCCCCCGGCAGGCGCTTCAGGGGATGGTCCAGGGGCGGCAGGCCGCGCAGGAGCCAGCGGAGGCTCTCCCCCACGCCGCGCCGGGCGCGGGGCCGGAGAGTGACCGCGCCCGCGGGCGCCTGGGCGCGCACGGGCAGGCCCAGCAGCTGCCCCTCCGCGGGGTCCAGGAATCCGTCCACGCCCCGGCCGCGCCGGAAGCAGGCCCAGGCCAGCCAGAAGCTGTCCGGGCCGGTGCCCTGGATCCACAGCGGGCCCGCCCCGGCGCCGGCCAGCAGGCGATCCGCCCGCACCAGGGCCATGGGAGCGGCCCAGGCCACGTGCGCCCGCGCCCGCACATCCCCGCCGGCGAACGGGTCCGGCAGCGTCCCGCCCGCCTCCCGGCGCTCCCGGTAGGCCTGGACGATGCTGCGCAGGATGGCCCGCTGCACCCGGCCCGCGCCGCTGGCCAGGAACCGGGAGGCGCCGTGCACCCGGTACTCCATCTGGGGCTGGTGGAGGTGCACCCGCGGACCCAGGGGATCGGCCCGCAGCACGAACAGCACGTCGTCGGCCAGGTCGGAGGCGGAGAATCCGCCCAGCCGGCGCGCCAGCTCCACGGTGGCGGCGAACGGCACGCCGATGGTGTCCACCGAGAACAGCCGGCGCAGGGGGAACGGGTCCTGGCGCCGGCGCAGCTTGCGCCGCTGGCCGGCCTCGGTGATCTCCCAGTAGTCGCACACGGCCAGGGCCAGGGGATGGGCCGCCAGGGCCCGGCGGTGGGCCCCCACGAAGCTGGGCAGGAGCCGGTTGTCCGTGTGGATGTACGAAAAGTGCTCTCCCTGGACGCGCTCCAGCATCCAGTTCAGGCAGGTGCCCGGGTCCATGCGCGCCGGCTCGTGCACGAAATGGATCCGCCCGTCCCGGTAGGACGCCATCACCTGGGGCGTCTCATCCGTGGAATTGTCCAGGATCCACAGCTCCCAGTCCGGATCCTCCTGGGCCAGGACGCTGTCCACGGCTTCGCCGATGAAGCGGGCCTGGTTGAACGAGGGCATGAGCAGGGCGAACGGCATCGGGGTTCCGGGAGTGGCGCGGGAAGGGTGCAGCAGTCAGGATACCCCATCTCCCGGCGCGCCCGGGCACGCCGGCCGTCAGGCGTACCTTGGCGCGCTTGGCCCGGTGCTCCCCGCGCTTGTGGCGCAAGCGCAGGCGCAGCCAGGTCCAGGGCGTGACCACCCGGTCCCTGGAGAGCAGGTGCAGGAACGGCTGGCCGCCCCAGGGCAGGGAACCCGCCCACACCAGCCCGGCCCGCCGGGCGGCCTCCCCGAAGCCCCGGCCGCTCAGGATGGTGATGTGCTGCCCGCGCTGCAGGTCCAGGTAGTACCAGGCGGGGCCATGCACCCCTTCCCGGTAGAACTCGGTGCTCGCCAGGAGCAGCCCGCCCGGGGCCAGCGCATCGCCCAGGCGCCGCAGGGTCGCCACCGGATCCTGGGTGTGCTCCAGCACCTCGATGGCGGTGACCAGGTGGAAGGGGCCGGGAGGCAGCTCCGTGAGCACCCGCTCCCGGGCGAACGCCGACTGGGGGTAGGGATCATAGGCCCAGGCATCCAGCCGGTCATCCAGCAAGGCCCGCAGCAGCACCCCCTTGCCGGCCCCGAAATCCAGGCACCGGGCGCCGGCGGGAACCAGCCCCAGGCTGGCCAGGCGCCGGACCACCCGCCACACCATCAGGCACCGCTGCAGGTCGCCCGAGTCCGGGTCCGGGCTCACCGTCATGGCGTAGGCGCGTTCCAGCCAGGTGGGCTCCGGCAGCATCAGGCTGCGGCAGTCCCGGCAGACCCCGAACGCCACCGGCAGGCCGCCCTGGATGGCGCTCTCGAACGCCTTCAGCAGCGGGCCGCCGCAGGCGCGGCACGGCTCGGAACTGGGATGGGGAGGCAGGTCGGGGGTCATCGGGATCCTTGGCCGCGGGGCATGGATCCCAGGTTACCAGGGCCGTCAGCCTTCCTGCGCCACCGCCCGTGCCAGCACGTCCCACCGGCGCGCCCGCAGCTGCTCCTGGTCCAGCAGCTCGCCGGCGGGCCCCAGCCGGTGGGCCAGGACGGCCAGACAGAGCCCGGTGTCGGGCCGCACGAACAGGGCCGGGCCGGTGTAGCCCAAGTGGAACCAGAAGGGCGAGGGCGCCCCGGGCTCGCCTTCCAGAGGCGGGGCGGCCGGGCTCAGGCGGGTCTCTTCGTGCACCAGCACGTGCACGCCGGACCGGTCCGGGGGGAGGGCCGCCAGCAGGGTGCCGAACCGGCCGCTGCCGGTGAGGGCCCGCTGCAACCCCAGGCCCCACCGGGCGCCGTCCTGGGCCCGGGCCGTGGCCACGGCCATGCGCCCGGGCAGGCCCGCGCCCACCCAGCGCTCCAGGCAGCGCGCCAGGCCTTCGGGAAAAGCGCCGAACCCCGCGTGGCCGCGCATGCCGGCCCGGGCGTTGGCGTCGTGGGGCAGGCGCGGGTCCCGGGCCGGGAACGGCAGTCCGGGCTCCGCCAGGGGCCACATGTCCGCGTCGGCCCCGGAGGGCGCGAAGGGCGGGGCCACGCTCCAGGGTGCCGGGTCCAGCCCCGAGCGCTCCCGCCCCAGGCCGGTGAAGTCCCGCCCGGTCTCCTGTTCCAGCAGGTCCGCCAGGAGCCGGTAGCCCAGGTCCGAATAGCAGCTGGTCCCCGGTTCCGGGACCACCAGCCTGGGGTGGGCGCCCGCCGGGAAACCCCGGGCCAGCTGGCGCGCCAGGGGCTCGCCGGTGTACGGGAGCCAGGGCGGCAGCCCGGCGGAATGGGACAGCAGCTGGCGCACCGTCAGGGGCCCGGGGCGGTCCGGGAAGCCCAGCCCAGTCCGGCGGTCCCGGTCCAGGTCCAGGTGCTCCAGGGCCAGGGGCGCGGTGACCAGCGGCTTGGCCAGGGAGGCGAGATCGAAGAACATTACGGCAGGATCACCAGGTTGGCCAGGCTCTCGGCCACCGAAGCCTGGACCAGGTGGGCCACCTCCATGGCGGCGAAGGCGTCCGGCCAGGGCACCAGGTCCTCCCCCTGGCCCAGGCAGGCCTGGTAGAAGGCCTCCAGCTCCAGCTTCAGGGGTTCGCCCTCCACCACCGGCACCACCTCCTGGCGCACCTCGGGTCCCTGGGGCCCGGCCGCCAGGCGCAGCACTTCCAGTTTCTGGGCGGCGAAATCCAGGCTGGCGTATGCGTTGGCGCCGAAGGCCCGCAGCACCCGCTCCTTCTTGCGGGCCACCCGGCTGGCGGTGACGGTGGCGAAGGCGCCCCCTTCGAACTTGATGCGGGCGTTCACCAGGTCCGCGTACTTGGTGAGGATGGGCACCCCCACCGCTTCCACCGACACCACCTTGCGGCCCACCAGGGCCAGGAGCAGGTCCAGGTCGTGGATCATCACGTCCATGACCACGTCCACTTCCATGGAACGCATGGGAAAAGGCGAAACCCGCACCGCCTCGGCGAAGTGGGGGCGGATGCCCATGGCCCGCAGGGCCGTCACCGCCGGGTTGAACCGCTCCAGGTGCCCGACGGCGGCCACCAGGCCGGGGCGCGCGGCCCGGGCCCGGTCCAGGGCCGCCAGCAGGTCCCGTCCCTCGTCCAGGGTGGCCGCCAGGGGCTTCTCCATGAGCACGTGCTTGCCCGCCTCCAGCACCGCCAGGCCCAGGGCGCGGTGGCAGCCGGTGGGGGCCGCGATCTGCACCGCGTCCACCCGGTCCAGGACCGCCTCCAGGGCGGGGACCCAGCCAGTGCCGAACTTTCCGGCGATCTCCCGGCCGCGGGCCTCGGCCGGATCCACCACCGCCACCAGGTCCGCCGCCTGGGAAGCGGCGGCGATGCGCGCGTGGTGCTGCCCCAGGCTGCCCACTCCGGCCACGGCTACCCGCACTTTCGACATGAGGACTCCTTCCACGGCAATTGGGTTGTCAACCTTCCGGCCGGCCGGCCATTCCGCCTTCCAGGAACCGCACGTAGGCGGCCAGAGCTTCGGGGAACAAGCGCATCTCCTGGACATAGACCCGTTGCTGGAGCAGCTCCGGGGTGTCCCCGGGCAGCACCGGCACCCGGGCCTGGGCCAGGATGCGGCCATGATCGTAAAGGTTGTCCACCAGGTGCACCGTGCAGCCGGATTCGGCCGCTCCGGCGGCCACCACGGCCCGGTGCACGCGCATGCCCCACATCCCCGCGCCCCCGAAGGCGGGCAGCAGGGCCGGGTGGATGTTGAGGATGCGGCCTTCCCACCGGGGCGGCACGTCCAGTTTCTTCAGCCAGCCGCAGAGGGCGATGAGCCCGGCCCCCGCCGCCTCCACCGGGGCGTAGCAGGCGCGGGAGAAAGCCGCGTCGTCCGGGTGGGCCCGGCGCGGGACCACCGCCACCGGGATCCCTTCCGCCTCCAGGCGCGCGATGCCGGGCGCCTCGGGGGTGGAAGCCACCGCCGCCGCCACCTGGGCCGGAACCCTGCCCTCCCGGCAGGCCCGCACCAGGTTCAGGGCATTGCCTCCGCTTCCGGAAAGAAAGATCCCCAGACGCATCATGTCTTCATCATGTCAGGTTTCCTGGCCACCATCGGCGGGAACGATTGTTATGATTCATAGAGCCGTCTCCCTGCCCTACCCCCGGAGGGTTTCATGAAGTTCACCAGCCAGATCGAGGACCAGACAGGCATGGTCAAACTTGAAGGGCGTTTCACCTTCGAGACCCACCCGGCCTTCAAGTCCTGCACCCAAAGCCTCCTGGACAACCCCAGGCTGCGCCGCCTGGTCCTGGACCTGGAGGGAGTGAGCTACATGGACGCCAGTTCCCTGGGCATGGTCCTGCTCCTGCGCGAGGCCGCCGAGGGCCGCCGGCTGGCCCTGGCCCTCAAGCGCCCGTCCGCGTCCGTGCGGCGGCTGCTGGAGATCGTGCAGTTCGAAAAGATCTTCGAGATCCTGGGCTGATGCTGGAGCCCATCCAGGTCAGCGCTACGGTGCGCGTGCCGGGCGCCGCCCTGCAGATGAAGGCGGTGCGGGCCGGGGGGCCCGGCGGACAGAACGTCAACAAAGTTTCGTCAAAAGTCGAGTTGCGGGTGGACCTGGCGCTCATCGAAGGCCTCGGCCCCGAGGCCCTGGAGCGGCTGCGCCGGCAGGTGCGCAACCAGACCGACGCGGAGGGGCGCTGGGTGCTCACCAGCAGCCGCACCCGGGACCAGGGGGCCAACCTGGAAGATGCGCGGGGCAAAGTGGCCCGGGCGGTGCTTGCGTGCCTCCAGGCCCCGGCGCCCCGTCATCCCACCCGTCCCACCCGGGCCGGCCAGGCCCGCCGGATCGAGTCCAAGAAGCGCACCGGCGCCCTCAAACACTCCCGCACCTCCCGATCCTGGGACTGACGGAGCCTGGGAAAGTACGGGTCCCGGTCGGCGGCAGGTCCGTCGTCCGGGTTCCCAGGGGCCGCGCCGCCCCACCGTTGCTCGGCATCGTCAGCCCTCGCTGCGCGCGGGCTGACGATGCACTCGCTGGTTCGTCGTAGCCGACCAAAGAACCAAGGTATCGGTGACTTCGGGGCGACCTGCGGGTATCGCTACCGCAAACTTTAAAGGGCCTTTCAGGTCGGTTGGACCTGGCGGATTCGCCAAGTCCAGCCAGCTGGCAAGTACAGTCGCTAACCGACTCGTAAATCACCGAACCCAAAGTCCAGTGCGGCTCGACGGCCGGTCGTGGATTGACGTGCGCGCACAGGAGCTTGCGACGAGCACGCACGTCAAGACACGACCAGCGGTGGGGCGGCGCGACCGCACGGAACCCGTACGGCGGGCCTGCCGCCGACCGGGACCCGTACGCTAGGTCTGCAGGTAGGTGGGCAGCCCCCGCAGCTGGGTGAGGAGGGCCTTCAGGGCTTCGGAGGCGTCGCCCTGGAGGTTCGGGCGGCGCTTGGTGGGGCCTTCCACCAGCTCGTTGGGGTCGTAGTGCACGCTCTTCAGGACGTCGTCCATGGCGTCCCCGGGGATGATCTGCTGCACCTTGAAGTCCTCGTCGTCGTTCACCACCACGTGGGCCTCGGTGGGGGCCCCGAACAGGTTGTGGCGCATGCCCAGGATGTCCTGGTAGGCGCCGGTGAGGAAGAGCGCCAGGTAGTACGGCTCGCCCGGCCTGGGCTCGTGCAGGGCCAGCTCGTCCTTGACGTCCTTGAGGTCGATGAACTTGTCCACCTTGCCGTCGCTGTCGCAGGTGATGTCGCACAGGGTGGCCGACAGGGTGGGCCGCTCCTTGAGCCGGTGGATGGGCATCACCGGGAACAGCTGGTCGATGGCCCAGTGGTCGGGCATGCACTGGAACACGCTGAAGTTGGCGATGAGCTTGTCCGCCAGGGACTTGCTCAGGTCCTGGAATTCCTCGGGAATGTACTTGAGGCTCTTGTAGCTGAAGATCCGGGAGAGCTTGCGGCACACCTCCCAGAACAGGATCTCGCCCTTGGCCCGGTCGTCCAGGGACAGGTAGCCAAGGTTGAACAGGGTGATCAGCTCGTCCTTCTGGGTGATGGCGTCGTGGTACATCTCGGCGAAATTCTTCACCGTCATGTTGTCCCGGGTGTAGGCCAGCTCCTTCAGTACCTGGGGTTCGGCGCCGGTGAGGTCCACCCGGTACTTGGTGTGGGTGGTGTCGATGAGGCCGATGATGTCCACCACCACCACCTCGTGGTAGGCGGTGACGGCCCGCCCCGACTCGCTCAGCAGGGTGGGCACGGGCACCTGCTCCTGGGTGCACACGTCCATGGTGGTGTAGACCACGTCCGCGGCATACTCGTCCACGGTGTAGTTCATGGAGGAGCTGAAGGTGGTGCGGGAGCCGTCGTAGTCCACCCCGAGCCCGCCGCCCACGTTCAGGTACTGCAGGGGCACGCCCCGCTTCACCAGCTTGGCGTAGAGGCGGGTGGCCTCCTTCATGGCCGTCTTCACCCGGCGGATGTCGGTGACCTGGCTGCCGATGTGGAAGTGCAGCTCCTGGAGGCAATCCAGCAGCCCGCGGCGTTCCAGGGTCTCCACCGCCTCCAGCAGCTCCTGGGTGTTGAGGCCGAACTTGGAGTGGTCCCCGGCGGAACTCTCCCACTTGCCGCTGCCCAGGGCGTTGAGCTTGAAGCGCAGGCCCAGGAGCGGATCCACCTTGAGGTCCTTGGCCACCTTGAGGACCAGGGCCAGCTCGGTCATCTTTTCGATGGTGATGAGCACTTTGCGGCCGGCCTTGCGCGCCAGCATCGCCATCCGGATGAAGGTCTCGTCCTTGTACCCGTTGCACAGGACGAAAGCGTCCGGATGCAGGTTCATGGACAGGGCGATCATGAGCTCGGGCTTGGAGCCGGCTTCGAGCCCGTACCGGTACTTGAAGCCGGATTTCACCACCTGGTCGACCACTTCCTTGATCTGGTTGCACTTCACCGGGTATACGCCCTGGTAGCCGCCCTCGTACTCGTACTCCCGCATGGCCTTCTGGAAGGCCTCGTTGATTTCCGTGACCCGCGCCGAGAGGATCTGCGGGAAGCGCAGGATCAGCGGCGTGGCCGCGCCCTTCTTGCGCAGATGCTGGACGATCTCGTAGACGTCGCAGCTGAGGTTCTCGTCCCGGGTGGGATGCACTTCCAGGTGGCCCTTGCTGTTCACCGAGAAGAAGCCATAGCCCCATTCTTTGACGCCGTACATCGTCATGGCGTCCTGGACCGTGAAATTCTTGATGGCCATCGAGGTGCTCTCCCGGTTCAACCCATAGAAGCCACGGTAAAGGAAAAGACCCTGCGCTTACGCACAAAATTTCGCCGATGCCCGGATCCCGGCCTAGAAGACGCCCAGGATCCGGTCCAGGGTGGCCAGCCAGTGCCGGTGGCGAACCCGGCGCAGGGCCGTGCCCCGGGTGAGGGACTGCCAGCGGGCCACGCCCATGCGCGCCCGCTCCCCGGGCAGGGTGTGCAGAGGGCTGGGCCCGCCCCAGAGGGCCGGATCGCCCAGGAGCGGCGTCCGGTTCCAGGGGCAGACCTCCTGGCAGAGATCGCAGCCCGCCGCCCACCGGGTCCCGGCCAGGGCCTCCCGCACGGCCGCCGGCGGCTCCGCCTCGGATTCCACCGTGTACGTGGTGAGGCAGAGGTTGGGATCCAGCCGGAACGGGGCGAGCGCGCCGGTGGGGCAGGCCTCCAGGCAGCGGGTGCAGCTGCCGCAGTGGTCCGTGGCGAAAGGCCGGTCCGGCGGCAGGGCCAGGTCCAGGAGCAGCACGCCCAGGAAACCCCAGGAGCCGCCCCCGCCGCCCCCGCGCCTGGGCAGGATGAGCAAGGTGTGCTTGCCCTGGAAGCCCAGGCCGGCCCGGACCGCCAGCTGGCGCTCCAGCAGGGGGGCGGTGTCCACGCAGGCGCGCCCCCGCAGTCCCGGGCTGCGCTCCTGGGCCCGGGCCAGCAGCGCGCCCAGGCGCGCCTTGAGCACCTGGTGGTAGTCCCGGCCCCACAGGTAGCGGCTGAGCTTCAGGGAGCCCGGGGCGGCGCCCGGGACCGCATCGGGCCGGGCGTAGGGGAAGAACCCCACCAGGGCGGTGGCGGCTCCCGGCAGCACCCGGCCCGGGTCCAGCATGGCGGCCGGGCGCAGGTAGGGCAGCAGCGCCGCTCGCCCCTGGGCGAACCAGGCTTCCAGGCGGGACCGCTCCGCGTGGAACGGTTCGCAGGACGCGCAACCCACCCGGGCGAAGCCCAGGTCCCGGGCGGCCCGGGTCAACCATTCCTTGAAGCTTTCCGCGGCCGCCTGGTCCAATGGTCTTAAACTCCCATCATGGAAATCTTGACCCTGGAACTGTTCGAAGTCACGGTCTCCGAGGCCCTGCGGGAGGTGGGGCGGGCCCTGGAGGAGCACCCGGACCGGCCCCTGCGGATCCTTCTGGGCCATGACCGGATGCTCCAGCACAACGTCCAGCGCCTGCTGGACCGCCTCGGCCGGCAGACCGAGGCGCGCCAGGATGGCCCGGTGTGGCGAATGGACGTGGCCCGGCCCGACGGCAGGGGGGCGCCCGCGACCCCGAGGCCCCAGGTCCAGGCCGCCCCGGCCCAGGCGCCGGCCCCCGCCCCGCCGCCGCTGCTGATCACCCGTTCCCGCCTCGGTTCGCCGTCCCAGGACGCCGGGCGGCGCCTGCTCCTGGGCCTGATCCAGGAACTGGACCCGGCGGTGCCATGGGTCTGCCTGGCCCTGGGCGCCCTGGAGCTGCTGGAGGATCCCCAGACGCTGGCGGCCCTGGAGCAGCTCCAGGCCCGGGGGGTGCCGGTGCGGGTCTCCCGGGAGAGCCAGCTGTTCGCCCTGGAGCCCCCACGCTTCGAGGTCATGGAGGATTCCCAATGGCTGCGCCTGGCCGGGCGGGGAGCGCTGACCATCCTTTGAGGAAAAACCGTTCCCGGCCTTGTTTCGGTGCGGACCCGGCACTGGAGCCGCTAGACTATGGCCATCACTCTGGACTGCCCCGTCCCCCTGCCCGATCTTCCCGATGAATCTGCCGAACTACCTTACGCTCGCCCGGATCCTCATGGTGCCCATCCTGGTGGTGGTGCTCCTGACCCGGGTCACCAACCACGAGCTCATCGGCGTCCTGGTGTTCTGGGCGGCCGGCATCACCGACCTGCTGGACGGCTACCTGGCGCGCCGTCTGGAACAGGTGACCACCCTGGGCAAGCTCCTGGATCCCCTGGCAGATAAGCTACTCATCAGCGGTGCCCTCATCTCCCTGGTGGAACTGAACCTGGCCCCGGCCTGGATGACCTTCATCATCCTCGGGCGGGAGATGGCCATCACCGGACTGCGCGGCATCGCCAGCGAGGAAGGCATCACCATCGCCGCCGAGCGGCTGGGGAAGTGGAAGCTGGGCGCCCAGATCGCCGCCATCTCCTGCCTCATCCTCGGCCCCAAGCTGGATGCCTGGCTCTATGAGTGGACCCAGGTCGAGATCTTCCGCTTCTTCATCCGCCTGCCCAGGCCCTTCAGCTTCTTCTGGGGCATGGGCGTGATCCTGCTCTGGATCGCCATGATCCTGTCCGTGTGGAGCGCGGTGGCCTACTTCCGCCATTTCTGGAAACAGCTGGGGCCCAGCATCCTCAAGAACCAGGGGCGCCTGACGGGGCCGGCCGACCGGGCCCGGGAACGGTCATGACCCCCTGCCCGTCCACCCTGGCCTGCCAGCGCTGGAGGAATCCATGATCCGAAGATACCTCCTGGCGGGGTTCTTCACCCTGCTGCCCTCCGTCGTCACGTTCTGGATCCTGCGGGCCATCTTCGTCGCCCTGGTGAACGTCTTCGACGACCCCACCACCTGGCTCTCCAGCCGCCTGGGCCTGCCCAACCCCCCGGTACTGGGCGCTGGCCCTCGTCTCGGCCGCGGCCACCCTCCTGATGCTCTTCATCGTGGGGGCCCTGGTGAGCAACTTCATCGGCGCCCGGATCCAGACCTGGCTGGACGAGCTGGTGATGCGGATCCCGGTGGTGAAAGGGATCTACGGCGCCACCAAGCAGCTCATGAACGCCATCCAGAGCGGCCAGGGGGGCAGCTTCAAGGAGGTGGTCCTGGTGGAATGGCCCCATCCGGGCTCCTACACCCTCGGCTTCGTGGCCAACCGCAACTGCGCCTGGACCGCCCGCCCCGAAACCGAAGGGCTCATCGCCGTCTACGTCCCCACCGCGCCCAACCCCACCTCCGGGTACGTGGTGATGCTGGAGGAGAGCAAGGTCCGTCCCACCCAGGTGGGCCCCGAAGAGGCCCTCACCTGGGCCATTTCCGGAGGCGTGGTGGCGCCCCAGCACAGGCCCCGCACGTGAACGGCCCCGGGCTGGCGGGCAAGACCCTGCTGGTCACCGGCGCCGGTTCGGGCATCGGCCGGACCGCGGCCCGGCGCTTCAGCGACCTGGGCGCCGCCCTGGTGCTGGCGGGCCGGCGCCTGGACCCTCTGCGCGAGACCCTCCCGTCGGCCCGGGCGGTGGCCCTGGACCACGCGGACGACGCAGCCGTGGCCGCGTTCGCCGCCGCCTGCCCGCCCCTGGACGGCATGTTCCTGGCGGCCGGGGAACTGCTCACCGGCAGCGTGGCGGCCAGCTCCACGGCCACCTTCGAGCGGATGATCGCCAGCAACCTGCGGGGGCCCTGGCTGGTGTGCCGCCACCTGGGCCCGCGCCTGCGCGACGGCGCCAGCGTGGTGCTGGTGGGCTCCAACATCGGCCTGCGGGCCATCGCCGACTCCGCCGCCTATTCGGTGGCCAAGGCCGGGGTGCACATGCTGGCCCGGGTGCTGGCCCTGGAGTGGGCGCCCCGGGGCATCCGCTGCAACGCCATCGCCCCCGGCCCGGTGCGCACCGCCATGGTGGACCGGCGCCTGGCCCAGGCCCCGGACCCGGAGGCGGCCCTGGCCGCCCTGGCAGGGGTGAACCCCCTCCGGCGCCTGGGGCGGGAGGAGGAGATCGCCGAACTGGCCGCCCACCTGCTGGGGGACGGCAGCCGATGGACCACCGGGACGGTGATCCCCATCGACGGCGGGGCGGACGCGGTGATGTGAGGAGTCAGGAAGCCTTGGCGTAGATCTCCATCACCGCCCGCAGCAGCTTGATCGCTTCTTCCTTGGGCCGCTGGAACGCGTTGCGCCCCATGATGCTGCCGAAGCCGCCGCCGGCGGCGATTTCGGCCACTTCGGCCAGCAGGTCCCCGGTGCCCTTGGCCTCGCCGCCGGAGAAGATGACGATGCGCCGGCCGTTGAAGGCGCTCTGCACCACGTGCTGGATGCGCTCCTTCAGGGTGGCGGTGGGGATCTGGTACTTCTCGTAGGCCTTCTTGGCTTCCGGCTGCTCCAGGACGTTCCTGGGCGGCTTCACCTTGACGATGTGGGCGCCCAGCTGGCAGGCGATCTGGGCGGCGTAGGCCACCACGTCCACGGCGGTCTCGCCCTCCTTGCTCAGCCCGGCGCCCCTCGGGTAGGCCCACACGACGGTGGGCAGGCCCACCTCCTTGGCTTCCAGGATCAGGTCGCTCAAGGCTTCGTACTGTTCGTTGCGGGCGCCGCTGCCCGGATAGATGGTGTAGCCGATGGCCGCGCAGCCCAGGCGCAGGGCGTCGGCCACCGAGCCGGTGACCGCCGAGCAGGGTTCCATGCCCTTGCTCAGCGAGTCGCTGTTGTTGAGCTTGAGGATCAGGGGCAGGTCCCCGGCCACCTCCCCCGCCACCGCCTCCAGGAAGCCCAGGGGGGCCGCGTAGGCATTGCATCCGGCCTCCAGGGCCAGGTGAGCGTGGTAGCGCGGGTCGTAGCCCGGCGGGTTGGGGGCGAAACTGCGCGCCGGCCCGTGCTCGAACCCCTGGTCCACCGGCAGGATCACGAACCTGCCGGTGCCCGCCAGCACCCCGGTGTTCATCAGGCGGGCCAGGTTGGCCTTCACCCCCGGATTGTCCGACCCGTACCAGGAGAGGATTTCTTTGACCCGAGCCGTGCCCATGGCATGCCCCCTTGGAAATTCCCTCCATGGTAACCCGGCCGGCAAGGCCAACCCCCTTCTTGCGCAGACCTGGGTTAGAATGCCTCATCCTTGGAAAGGTCATGCCATGCCGGTCGTGAACCCTCATCAATACGCAACGATGCTGGAGCGGGCCAAGCAGGAGAAATACGCCTTGCCGGCCTTCAACGTCACCTCCACCGAGACCGCCAACGCCGTGCTGCTGGGCCTCAAGACCGCCAAGGCCGACGGCATCATCCAGGTGTCCACCGGCGGGGCCGAGTTCATGTCCGGGCTGGGGGTCAAGAGCATGGCCCAGGGGGCCATCGCCCTGGCCGAGTTCGTGCACCAGATGGCCGCCAACTACGAGGTCAACGTCGCCCTCCACACCGACCACTGCCATCCCAAATACCTGGAGAGCTTCGTCCTGCCCCTCGTCGAGGAGACCGAGCGGCGGCGCCGGGCCGGGCGGCCCAACCTGTACAACGCCCACATGTTCGACGGCTCCGAGCTGCCCCTGGCCGAGAACATCACCCGGTCCTTGGGCCTGCTGCGGCGCTGCGCCGAAAGCGAGCTCATCCTGGAGGTGGAGATCGGGGTGGTGGGCGGCGAGGAGGACGGCCACGACACCAGCGGCGTGGGCAAGGAGAAGCTGTACACCACCCCCCAGGACATGGTGGCGGTGCACAAGGCCCTGGCTCCCGTCGGCTGCTACCTGCTGGCCGCTACGTTCGGCAACGTGCACGGGGTCTACAAGCCCGGCAACGTGGTCCTCAAGCCCGCCATCCTCAAGAACGGCCAGGACGCCATCCGCGCCGCCTGCCAAGGCGAGACGGCCCTGCTGGTGTTCCACGGCGGCTCCGGCTCCAGCCTGGACGAGATCCACGAGACCCTGGACTACGGCGTCATCAAGATGAACGTGGACACGGACACCCAGTACGCCTTCAGCCGGGCCATCGCCGACCATTTCTTCAGGAACTACGACGGCGTGCTGAAGGTGGACGGGGAGGTGGGCAACAAGAAGCACTACGACCCCCGCTCGTACCTGAAGAAGGCCGAGCAGGGCATGGCCGACCGGGTGGTGCGCGCCTGCCAGGACCTGCGCTGCGCCGGGCGGGCCATGGGACCGATCCAGTAGGAGGCCATCGGGCCTGGGCACGGGCGGAAGCCGGGACCCGCAGGGTCATGTCCCGGTCAAGCGTGACCCTCGGAGCGGGGGGGTTCGGATTCCTTCAGCTCGGCTCTCAGGGGGCTCAGGGCGGGATGCAGGCGTCTCCGGCCCGGCGCGGGAACGGCAGGCCGGAGGGATGCCGGGGCCCGGCGCCGGCGCCCGGCCCACAGGGCATGCAGCCCCACGTGGGCCAAGGCCACCCCGATGGCCAGGTTCAGGAAGGCGCAGATGAAGGAGACCCCGGAACCCAGGTCCTGGCCTCCTCCGCTTTCCTTCACCAGGAACAGCACCGGCATGGGGAAACCGATGGCCACGTGGGTGGCGTCCAGGGGCAAGGCCACCATGTCCAGGACCCAGCCAACCATGACCCCGAGGAGGATGCCCGCCAACCGGGCCGCCATGGGGGGACGGAGGGACGGGTGGGCTCCGGCCCACACCAGCCAGACGAACCAGCTACCCAGGGCCAGGAGCCCCAGGCCAAGCAAAGGAAAGACATAGGATCCAAGGAACCCACCCCACGTTCCCCCCATAGCCTTGCCGCCCCTTCCCGGCGCCCTTCGGGCTCCGCGCACCAACCGGTCGCAAGGTCAAATATAAACAAATAATCGATGGGTTCAACCCCTTTCAACTATTTTTTGCGTCTCGTTCGCAAAATCCCATTTATGATGAAGCAGAGGTGGACCATGTCCCTGGAGGACCTTCCCGGCGGATCCCGGCTGTGGCTGCTGGCCCTGGGCGAGCCTCCGGATCCGTCCGGGGCGGCGCGCCTGGACCGAGGGCTGGAGGAGATCCTGGCCCACTGGCGGCACAAGGGGCGGGCCTACCAGGCCGCCGGCGCACGGCTGGAGCCCCAGCTCATCGCCGTGGCCGAACCGGTCCTGGCCACCCAGCCTTCCGGATGCGCCATCGACGGCATGTTGCGCAAGGTGCGCAGGCTGCTGGAAAGCCTGGAGTTGGACCTGGTGGACCCGGCCGCCAGCCTCCTGGTGCGCAAGGACGGCCGGCTGCTTCCCATCCCCAAGGGCGACCTTCAGGCCCGCCTGGACGACGGCACTCTGGGTCCACACACGCCCGTGCTGGACCTCTCCCTGTACAGCCTCCAGGACCTCCGGGACGGCGGGCTGGAACACCCCCTGGCCGAGACCTGGGTGGCCCGCCGGTACCGTCTGGCCGTGGATGCCTAGTCATCGTGCGGGTTCCGGACTTGCGCCCGGGTTCGTCGCCGCCGGCATGGCCGGCGCCGACGGAGGCGTACCAGCGATGGATGGGGGGCGGTGTTGGCACGCCTTCACTTCGTTGATCCCGGGGAACCAGCTGTGTTTCCGGGCTCTCCGGGGCGGCCTGGGGTCCGAACGGCTCGCTTCGGGTGGGGCCTGGGCCCACCTGCTACGCGCCGGCCTTGAAGATTTGGGGGCGTTTCACGCCACGCCGAAGCATCCGGGGAACCCTCGGGCCAAAGCTGATCTGCGTCGTTCATGGACCGCGCCAAGCGGTCCGTGAACGACGACCCAGGGTGTAGTGGGGGGACCCGTGCTCCGCCGTAGCCAGATTCCCAGAAATACAGAGAACGAGCGGCCGTGGAGGCCGCCCGTTCAGGGTGGGAACGTTCCTCAGATCTTGACGACGTTGGTGGCCATGGGGCCCTTCTGGCCCTGCCCGGTCTCGAAGGAAACCCGCTGGTGTTCGTCCAGGGTCTTGAAGCCGGAGCCCTGGATGGCGGTGTGATGGACGAAGAGATCGGGACCGCCACCATCAGGGGTGATGAAGCCGTACCCCTTCTCGGCGTTGAACCACTTGACGATGCCTTGCTGTGCCATGACTTGATCCTGGAATATGTCTGGTCATTATCTCGGCTGTTGACATTCCCCCAGACACAGGCCGTCAAAGCGTACTCGTGGTGGCCGCCCGGTGCGGTTCACATGCTCAAGGATGACCGGAAAGAGGCCGAAAGTCTCACGGTTCTGAAAATTTTTTCCCGGCGGCGCAGGGAACCCAGCACTCCGTCCCAGAGGGCCAGCAGGGTCCTTTCGCCCAGGACCCCATGGGGCCCGTGCCCCCGGGACTTCATTTCCAGGACCATCATGGGCGCCAGGGGATCCCGGGGCCGGCCCAGGCATTCCCAGGCGCAGGCCCAGTCCCAGCCGCCTCCGGGCAGGTCCGCCCGGGTCACCAGTTCCTGGCCGGGGAAGGGCCCTATGGGACATTCCCCGGCCCGCAGCCGCGACGCAGCCGGGCACCGGGGCCGGGGCCAGCCGCGGGCGTGGCGCTCCAGCAGAGGCGGATAGTGACGGATCAACTCCCCGACCGTGTCGGTGCCGAAACGCAGGGACAGGCCGGGGCGGGCCTTGAACGTCACCAGCAGTTCGATGTGTTCGTCCGAGTTGGGTTCCGCCCGGCCGGGAATGAAGGCGTCCCGCAGGCAGAAGCCCGGGCCGGGCGGGTTTTCCCTCAGGGACCGGCGGCGCGCCCGGCCGAGCAGGTCCTCAAGGCATTCCGTCCGCCGGCTCATGTGGGCGGGTTCGGCCCGGCAGGCGTTCCGGAAGATGAACAACAAGCCGTCCCGCCAGAAATACCCGTTCAGCTCCAGCGTGTCGCCCTTGAAGGCGGTGTCTTTCCAGAAGAACAGGAACCAGCTGTGGGGCCGGCGCCCCTCCAGCACGCGCTCCAGGCGGGTGCCGCCCTCCTCGTGGGGCACGGCCAGGGCCGCCGCGTGGGCCTGCACCATGGCCCGGGCGGCACCGGGCCCCGCTACGGTCAGGGTGCGGATGAAGGCGCCTGCCTCGTGGAAGCCCTGGCGGCCGAACCGGACCCTGGCGTCGGGCGGAAGGTCCATGAGGAACCGGCCTGCCGGAAGGGTCATCCACACTACCCCGGGCGGGGCGCGGTCCGGCTCGTCCGGCCCAGGTTCCAGGTCCCGGTTTGCAACTCCCGTATGTCCGGCACCTTCCAAGGGCGAAACCTCGTTGCCTAGGATGCCGGCCCCAGGTGCCCGGTTACATCCAAGCTATTCCAATGGAAAGAGTTATAAAGGTGCGGGGGACTCCATTCCGCGCCGGCCCACCGGCTGCGGAGAACCGCCCGGCTCCTGGAAAGCGCTGGCGCGTTCCCACAGCCTCAATCGGCATACTTGACGGAGCAGCCGTACGGCCGCGACGTCGGCACGCTCACCGGTTTCCCAGCCATCGCCTCGGCGAGCGCCCGGGACACATAGTTCGTCGCTCCCGTGACGCTGGCCGGGTCCGGGGTGGGTTGATCGTCGATGGCGCCGTTGTAGATCAACGTTCCCGACGGATCAATGATGAACATGTGCGGGGAGGTCTTGGCGTCGTAGAGGTGACCCAGCCGGCCGGTCGGATCCAGCAGCGCGGCCGTCGGAGCCGCGTCCACCTGCTTCACGTACGCATTCTCCTCGGCGGCCGTCACGTAGCCCTGCCTGCCCGGCGCCGAAGAGACGACCGTCAGCCAGACCACGCCGCGGGCCGTCCACTCTTTCTGGAGCTTCTGCATGTTGCCGCTGTTGTATTGCTTCCGGACGTAGGGGCAGCCATTGTTGTGCCACTCAAGGACGACATACTTCCGTGCGTACTCGGAAAGACCATGTTTCACACCGTTGCTGTCGATCGCCGTGAAGTCCGGCGCCTTCTCCCCGACCCGCGCGGCCCAGGCAGGCGCGGCCAGGGCCGCTGCAACCACGACCGCCGCCCAGAAACCCAGCTTTTTCATGTGGCCAATCTCCCCAAGCCTGACGCCGGAATTTTCCGATCGGCAGGCTTGCCCATTATACAGCCTCTCGACGGCTGGGCTGATCGCCCAGGGACCCGGGTCGCAGGCTAGCGACGTTGAACCGTCATCAGCCGAACAAGGAGAGGGTGCTCCCGGAGCTGGAAGAGCCGCCCAGGGAGGCCAGCAGCGGGTCCTGGGACTGGGAATCCAGCAGGAGGTCCAGGATGGAGGACTGGGAACTCGTGCCTGAAGCTCCTCCCAGGGCCTCCTCCAGGCTGGAGCTCGAGGCGAGGGTGCCCTGGGCCGTATAGGTGGTCCCCCCGTCCTGGAGGGCGGTGAGCACTCCGCTCAGGGCGTCGGGGTTGGTCTTGAAGTAGCCCTGGAGCTCGTCCAGGTCCGCCTGGACCGACTCGGCATTGGTGCCGGAGAGCAGGTCGCCCAGGGCCTGGGTGACCGCCGCCGGAGCCCCGGCGGTGCTGGCCTGGCTTCCCTGCGCCTCCTGCAGGACCTCCTGCAGGACCCCGGAGGGGAGCCCGGCGAGGCTCTGGGTCCCGGTGGTGGCGATGAGCTGCTGCAGGACCTGGCTGGTGAGGCTGGCGGAGGTGGCGGAAGTGCCTGAGATGCTCATGGGTTCCTCGCTGGGCAGGCTTTGCAGGCCTCGAACCTGGAAAGCAGGATCCGTACCTCAGGACCAGGACTGGAGTTCCAGCAGGTTCCCCTCCGGGTCCGCCGCATAGACGAAAGTGACCGTGCCCTTCCCCGGCACCGGCAGGGACACCACCTGGCCCAGGGCCCGGCCGCCCCGGTCCAGCACGCGGCGCAGGGTCCCGGCCACGTCCTCCACCTGGAACGCCAGGTGGCCCAGGCCCAGGCGGTTGGGGGCCGGTTCCGGACGGGGCAGCGCCTGGTCGTAGGTGTAGATCTCCAAGGTGGGCCCGTCGTCCCCCAGTCCCGGGAGGCGCAGGTGCTCGCCCCGCAGGTGGGCGCCGGTGAGGCCGGTGCCCGCGTCCAGCCAGGGGCCGGCCTGGTCCCGGGGGGGCGGCACCGGGACGCACTCGAACACCTCCTGGTAGAACCGGGAGAGCTGCCGCCAGTCGGCGGCAACCAGGTTCACGTGGCCGAAGCGGGCGCTCATGGCCGCACCCGGCGGGCCTGGGGCGTGGCAGCGAACTTCATGGGTCCAGCCTCCATGGAATGTCCTATCATGGGCTGACTGAGCGTTTACCAGCAAGGTACACGCCGCCCCCGGTGGGCCGATCAGAAAGGAATCCCCCATGTCCGAAGGCCCGTCCATCCATGTGTTGGACATGCACACGGGGGGAGAACCGGTCCGGGTCATCCGGGGCGGCTACCCGCCGGTTCCCGGGGACAGCATCCTGGCCAAGCGCCGGTACGCCCGGGAGCACCTGGACCACCTGCGCCGGATGCTCATGTTCGAGCCTCGGGGCCATTACGACATGTACGGGGCCCTGCTGGTGCAGCCGTCCCTGCCCGGAGCGGACCTGGCGGTGCTGTTCATGCACAACGAGGGCTACAGCACCATGTGCGGCCACGCCACCATCGCCCTGGGGCGCTACGCGGTGGACTACGGGCTGGTGCCCAAGGTGGAGCCGGTCACCCGCATCGGCCTGGAGTGCCCCTGCGGCCTGGTCCAGGTGGAGGTGGACGTGGAAGCAGGCCGCACCGGGCGGGTGCGCTTCGCCAGCGTGCCGGCCTTCCTGCTGCACCGGCAGGTGCCGGTGACCGTGCCCGGCGTGGGCCCGGTGCTCACGGACGTGAGCTACGGCGGGGCCTTCTACGCCCTGGCGGATGCCGCCTGTTTCGGCCTGGACGTGCGCGCCAGCCGGGTGCGGGACCTGGTGGACGCAGCCACCGCGCTGTCCGCGGCCGTGAAGGCCCAGCTGCCCATCGAACACCCCCTGGAGGCGGACCTGGGCTTCCTCTACGGCAGCATCCTCACCGACGGCCGGGACGGTCCGGGCCAAGGCCCCTCGGCCAACATCTGCGTGTTCGCCGACGCCGAGGTGGACCGCAGCCCGACCGGGTCGGGGGTCACCGCGCGCATGGCCGCCCGGTACCAGCGGGGGCTGGTGCCAAGCGGGGAAGTCTGCCAGTTCGACAGCGTCACCCGGGCGCGGTTCAGCGGGGAAGTGATCGGCACCGCCGCCTGCGGGGACCGCCCGGCCGTGACGGTGCGGGTCGGGGGCCAGGCGCACTACACGGGCGAGGCCCGGTCCTGGCTCGAGCCCGGGGATGACATCGGAGCGGGCTTCCTGCTGCGGTAGGGCTACGGCACCACCCGCGTGCCGGCCTTGCCCGCAAGCGCCGCGGCCAAGTGCGCGGGGTCGGTGATGAACGCCTCCTTGCCGCCCCCTTCCAGGAACTCCACCACCGCCTGGACCTTGGGCAGCATGCTCCCGGGCTTGAAGTGGCCTTCCTGGATGTACTGCCTGGCCTCCGCCACGGTCATGGTGGAGAGCTCCTTCTGATCGGGCTTGCCGAAGTTCAGGCAGACTTTCTCCACCGCGGTGGAGATGACCAGGGTCTCCGCCTTGAGCTGGTGGGCCAGCAGGCTGGAGGCCAGGTCCTTGTCCACCACCGCCGCCACGCCGGTGAGATCGCCCTTCTCGTCCGGGACCACGGCGATGCCGCCGCCGCCCGCGGCCACCACCACGAAGCCGGCGTCCAGCAGGCTGCGCACCGCGTCCAGTTCCAGGATGGCCTTGGGCCGGGGCGAAGCCACCACCCGCCGCCAGCCGCGCCCGGCGTCCTCCACCAGGTCCCAGCCGTCCTTGCTCCGGTGCTCTTCCGCCTGCTCCTTGGACATGAACGAGCCGATGGGTTTGTTGGGCTTGTGCAGCGCCGGGTCGTCCTTGTCCACCAGCACCTGGGTCACCACCGTCACGGCCCGGCGCTTCAGGCCTCGGTGCCGGAACTCGTTGCCCATGGCCCGCTGCAGCTGGTAGCCCAGGGCCCCCTGGGTGTCCGCCACGCAGGAATCCAGGGGCACCATGTGCAGTTCCGGGGCGGCGATCTCCGAACGCCGCAGGATGAAGCCCACCTGCGGCCCGTTGCCGTGGGTCACGACCAGGCGCAGGCTCTCGTCCTGGAGCATGCTGCCGAGGTGGGTGCAGGTCAGGGCGGCGGCCTCGTACTGGTCGCCCACCGTCTGGTGCCCGCTGTCGGTGATGAGGGAATTACCTCCAATGGCGACTACCACCGTCCTGGTCATGGGTTTCTCCTGAAAGTAAAAAATTTTAGCCCTCATGTACAAAAATTTTCAATAAAAATATTTATTTCTTCACGTGGTCTTTTCATTTCCTGAAAGGAGCCTATGCCTCGTATGGGGTGAAAAAGTAAAAAAACTTCATCCCTCCCCTTCCCCGGTTCGGTCGCCGACCTTATCTTCTTGACGTTTATATCAATGGCAACCGCAACGTTCTCCCCAGCACCCCGTCCGCCCGCGCTGGCCGCCGGGGTTTCCCTTTGCACCCCACCCACCTCCAGGAGCGAAGCGTGAGCGAACACGTCATCGGTCAATCCCTCCCCTTCCCCGACGCCCCCGCCTCCGGGACCGCCGGCCTCCGCAAGGTGATCTTCGCGTCGTCCCTGGGCACCTTGTTCGAGTGGTACGACTTCTACCTCTACGGCACCCTGGCGGTGTTCTTCGGCGGCAAGTTCTTCCCGGCCCAGAATCCCACCGCCCAGCTCCTGGCCAGCCTGGCCACCTTCGGCGCCGGGTTCGCGGTGCGGCCCCTGGGGGCGCTGGTGTTCGGCCACATCGGCGACCTGATCGGGCGCAAGTACACGTTCCTGGTGACCATGGCCACCATGGGCATGTCCACCGCCCTGGTGGGGCTGCTGCCCACCTACGCCAGCATCGGCCTCTGGGCCACCATCATCCTGGTCCTGCTGCGGCTGATGCAGGGGCTGGCCCTGGGCGGCGAGTACGGCGGCGCCGCCACCTACGTGGCCGAGAACGTGCCCGACGCCAGGCGCGGCTACTACACCAGCTACATCCAGACCACCGCCACCCTGGGCTTTTTCGCCAGCATGCTGATCATCGGGCTCGCCCGCTGGCTGATGGGCGAGGAGGGCTTCAAGGACGGCACCGGCATGTGGCTCTCCGGCTGGCGGGTGCCGTTCCTGTTCTCCTTCGCCCTGCTGGCCGTGAGCCTGTACATCCGGCTCAAGCTGCAGGAGAGCCCGCTGTTCGCCAAGCTCAAGAGCCGCGGCCAGGTCTCCACCAACCCGCTCAAGGAGAGCTTCACCAACCCGGTGAACCTGCGCTACGTGCTGCTGGCGCTGTTCGGCGCCACCGCCGGGCAGGGGGTGGTGTGGTACACCGGCCAGTTCTACGCCCTCACCTTCATCATCGCCGTGCTCAAGCTGCATTGGCTGCCGGCCTACCTGATCATCTCGGTGGCGCTGCTGCTGGGCACCCCATTCTTCCTGGTGTTCGGCCACCTGTCCGACCGCATCGGCCGCAAGAAGATCATGCTCGCCGGCTGCCTGCTGGCGGCCTTGACCTACATCCCCATCTACGCCGGCATGAAGGCCGTCACCCCGGCCCTGATGGGCGGGGCCAAGCAGATCATGCTGGGGGCGATCCCGTTCCCCAACCTGCTGGCCCTGATCGGCCTGGTGTTCGTCCAACTGCTGTACGTGACCATGGTCTACGGCCCCATCGCCGCCTACCTGGTGGAGCTGTTCCCCACCAACATCCGCTACACCTCCATGTCCCTGCCCTACCACCTGGGCAACGGCTGGTTCGGGGGTTTCCTGCCCCTGATCGCCACCGCCCTGACCGCCTCGGCGGTGGCCAAGGAGGCCTTCGGGCCTCTGTCCATCTACGCCGGCCTGCTCTACCCCATTGCCGTCGCCCTGGTGACCGTGGTGGTGGGCGCGATCTTCATCAAGGAGACCCGAACCCACCACATCGATACCGCCATCCGCCAGGACACCGGCGTGCGGGAGCTGTTCGACTGGGTGGCGGTGCTGGCCGCCCTGGCCATCGGCTTCGTGGTGCTGCTGCAGTGGAACAGCGACTTCCTGGCCGACCTGGCCGCCCGCAAGGGCCTGTTCGCCGCCCTGTGGGACAACCTGTGGTACCCGCTGGTGGGCGCCATGACCTTGTGGGCGCTCCCGGTGCTGTTCTTCCGCCTGGAGTTCGACCGCCTGCCGGCCCTGGGCATGGTCCTGGCCTGCCAGGCCCTGACGGCGCTGTTCAGCCTGAAGCTCTACCAGACCCTGGTGGCCATGGGCGGACCGTGGCGGTTCTTCGCCTACACCATCATCCTGGCCATCTACACGGCGGTGCTGGCGGCGGGCTTCGCCTTCGGCCGCCGGCGGATGCAGCAGCAGCAGGCGGCCTGAAGCCCGCCAGGAGGAATCTCCCCCCCGCAGGCGTCCAGGTCCCTCCCATCGCATCGGCAGTTCGTTGTCCTGGGAAAAGCGCCTCTGGGCCCCGACCACGAGAGCAGACGTCGGCCCAGAGGCTCTTTTCCCAGGACAACGGACCTGACGGATGATCGGGGGGACCTGGACGTCTGCTCCCCTTCGAGCGCAGGAAGAGTTCTACCCGGCGGGGGACTCCCGCTTCCGGATCCCGACGTGGGCGGTGAACTCTTGCTCCACCTGCTCCACGTCGGGGGCGTTGTAGTAGACCAGGTTGCGCAGGTGCTCGAAGCTCTCCAGGCCCAGGATGCTGGTGAACACGAAGGCCAGGGCCGCCGGACGGGGATCACAGCAGTTCGGCGGTGGGCAGGACCGTGGCGTAGGTTCCCGCGAGGGCCGCCAGGAAGGCCGCGTGCACCTGCCCGGCGGGCACCTGCACCGCCCCGAAGGTCTGGGCGGGGGCCGCGCAGGCGTCGGCGGCCACCGTGCAGGCGAAGCCCAGGTCGAAGGCGGCGCGGGCGGTGGCGTCCACGCACATGTGGGTCATCATCCCCGCCAGGACCAGGCGCCCGGTGCCCAGCCCGCGCAGCAGGCCCGCCAGTTCCGTGCCCCGGAAACTGTTGGGGAAGTGCTTGACCACCACCGGCTCCTCCGGGAGCGGGCGCACCAGCTCGTGGATCAGCGCGCCCGGCGTTTCCGGCAGGAAGAAGGTGGCGCCCGGCTTCACGGCCAGGTGCTGCACGTGCACCACCGGGCCGCGGCCCCGGCGGAAGGCTTCCAGCAGCTCCGCGGCGCAGCGCGCCGCTTCGGCGCTTCCGGGCACTTCGTAGGCGCCGCCAGGGAAATAGTCGTTCTGGATGTCGATGAGCAGGAGGACTTCCTGGGTGGGGGCTGGCTGGGTCACGGCACGCTCCAGGCGGATCAGCCTATAGTACCAGAGCCAGCAGGTCCGCCAGCACTCCGTAGGCCGTGCCGGTCAGCCCGGGGCTCTCCTCGACGATGCTCAGCCGCCCCATCAGGTCCGTGTGCAGGCGCAGGATGGAATCGGATCCCTCCATGCGGGAGAAGGGATGCCCCAGGTCCAGTTCCCGGGGCGCCACCACCGCGCGCACCTGGGCGCCGTCCCGGAAGGCTTCGCACACCAGCTTGATGCGCCGCCCCCGGGCACAGGCCCGGTCCAGGTCCTCCCGGGACAGGCCGGTGATGCCCTGGCGGTCCACCAGCTCGGGGGTGAGCGCGGCGCCCATGAGGACGTTGGCCAGGGCGGTGAGCTTCACCGCCGCGTCCCAGCCGTCCAGGTCATGGCTGGGGTCCGCTTCGGCGATGCCCTTGGCCTGGGCCTCCCGCACCGCCTCCTGCAGGGTGGCGCCCTGCTCCATCCGCCCCAGCACCACGTTGGTGGTGGAGTTGAGGATGCCGTCCAGGCCCAGGATCGTGGTTCCCGGCAGGCAGTGGCGGGCCAGGTTGAACACCGGCGTGCCGTCCATCACCGCCGCTTCGTGCAGGAACCGGACGCCGCGCTCCCGGGCCAGGGCGGTGAGCTCGCGCCAGGCCCAGGCCACCGGGCCCTTGTTGGCGCTGACCACGTGGCGGCCGCGCTCCAGGGCCGCCCGCACGTGCGCGATGGCCGGCTCGCCCCGCCCGGCCACGGACAGGGGCGAGAGTTCCACCAGCACGTCGTAGTCCAGGGCGCGGGCCGCCTCCAGGGTGTCCAGGTCCTGGGGGAACCGGCCCGCGGCGCGGGTACTGCTCCAGGATACGCGCCGGAGCCAGCCCGGCCGGGTCGGCCCAGGCGCCGTGGCCGCCGGTGGTGACCGCCGCGACCGTGAGCGGCAGCTCGCCGAGCCCCGGGAAGGCCCGGGGCTCGGCGAGGATCTCCACCAGGCGCCGGCCGACGTTGCCGAAGCCCGCCAGCAGGAGCCGGGCCAAGGCTCAGCCCTTGGCCGCGGCGGCGACGCCGTCCACCAGGCGCTGCACTTCATCCGCCTGGGTGTACATGGACATCCCGGACCGGACCACGCCGCCCTGGCTCTCCAGGCCCAGCACCTCGATGCACCGGGCGGCGTAGAAGTGCCCGTCCCAGACCGCCACGCCCCGGTCACCCAGGCGCCGGGCCACCTCGTGCGAGTTGACGCCCTTGACGGTGATGGAGACCGTGGGCGCCCGGTGCGCGGCGCTGAAGTCCGGGCCCCACACGGTCACCCCCGGGATGGCCCGCACCTGGTCGTAGTAGGACTTGGCCAGGACCCGCTCCTGGGCTTCCAGGGCGGTCATGGTGCACACCAGGCGCTCCCGCAGGGTGGCCCCCTCCCCGTATCCGGCCAGGAACGCCACCGCGGCGCCCACCCCGGCCAGGCACGCGTGGTTCAGGGTGCCGGTCTCGATCCGGAACGGCGCGGCCGGGTCCTGGGTGCGCAGGCGGTAGGTGGGCAGTTCCTCCAGCAGCCCCGGGCGGGCGTACAGGATCCCGATGTGGGGTCCGTACCACTTGTAGGCCGAGCAGAGCAGGAAGTCCGTGTCCAGGGCCGCCACGTCCATGACGAAGTGCGGTGCCGCGTGCACCGCGTCCACCAGCAGCCAGGCGCCCACGGCCTTGGACAGGCGGCGGGCCAGGGCCAGGTCGTTCACGGTGCCCAGGGCGTTGGAGGCGTAGCCGATGGCCACCAGGCGGGTGCGGGGGCCGATCTTGCGGGCCAGGTCCTCGGGATCCAGGGTGCCGTCGGGACGCAGGGCCACCTCCTTGATGACCGCGCCCGCCTCGGCCAGGGTCATCCAGGGGCTGCGGTTGCCCTCATGGTCCAGTTGGGTGATGACCACCTCGTCCCCCTGCTTCATGGTCCGGGCCAGGGCCCGGCTCAGGTTGAAGGCCAGGGTCGTCATGTTGGGGCCGAAGGAGATCTCCTTCCAGGACGGGGCGTTCAGGAAGGTGGCCACCCGTTCCCGGGTCTCGTGCACGATCTGGTCCGATTCCCGGGAGATGGTGAACTCGCCATGGCAGTTGGAGTTGAAATGGGTGTAGTAGTTCGAGATGGCGTCGATGACCGCCTGCGGCACATGGGTTCCGGCAGGACCATCGAAGAAGGCCATGGTCTTGCCGTCGACGATCCGGCCCAGGATTGGGAAGGCGCTGCGGCAGGCACTCAGTGCGTGGGTGGCGGTAGTCATGAAATCCTCCGGAGGTATGCTGGCAGTATATCAAGAATGTGGTATTATTATGAGATCTCATTGATATACTAGTTGCTACCCCACGGAGTCGGTCATGGCTACCCCCACCAGCCTCGCGGCACTGCTATCCCTGGACAAGAAAGTGGCCCTGGTTACCGGCGCCGCCTCGGGCATCGGCCGGGGCATCGCCCGGCGCCTGGCCCAGGCGGGGGCCGCGGTGCTGGTCCTGGACATCCAGGAGGCCGGGGGCCGGGAGACGGTGCGGGAGATCAAGGACGCGGGGGGCCTGGCGGCCTTCCACCCCTGCGACGTGCGGTCCGAGGCGGACTGCCGCCGGGCCGCGCAGGAAGCGGTCGGCAGCTTCGGGCGCATCGACATCCTGTGCAACAACGCCGGGGTGTGCATCCGCAAGACCGTCCTGGACCTGGAGGAAAGCGAGTGGGACCTGGCCCTGGACGTGATGCTCAAGGGCACCTACCTGCTCAGCCGCCAGGTGGTGCCGCACATGGTGCAGGCGGGCGGGGGCAGCATCATCAATACCGGTTCCGGGTGGGCCCTCAAGGGCGGCCCCCGGGCGGTGTCCTACTGCGCCGCCAAGGGCGGGCTGATGAACATGACCCGGGCCATGGCCATCGATTTCGGCCCCCTGGGCATCCGGGTCAACGCCGTCTGCCCCGGGGACATCGACACGCCCATGCTGCGGGACGAGTGCGCCCAGCTGGGGGCGAACCCGGACGCCTTCATGGCCGAGTCGGCGACCCGGCCCATCCACCGGGTGGGCACCCCCGAGGACGTGGCCAACGCGGTGCTGTTCCTTGCCAGCCCCATGGCCGCCTGGGTCACCGGCACCCACCTGGTGGTGGACGGCGGCGGCATCGCCTAGCAGATAATCCCATCGCCCAGGAGGCAGCCATGCCCGAGCAGGACTACAGGGGGCATCCCTACATTCCGAATTCAGTGCCCGCGGTCAAGGCCGAGATGCTGGCCGAGATCGGCGCCAGGTCCGTCGACGAGCTGTACCAGGACATTCCCGACCGGCTGCGGTTCAAGGGCCGGATGGCCATCCCCGAGGCCATCCCCGCCGAGAGCCTCCTGCGCCGGCACGTGGAGGGCATCCTGGCCCGCAACACCTCCTGCGCGGAGGCCACCAGCTTCCTGGGCGCCGGCTGCTACAACCACTACGTCCCGGCCATCTGCGACGAGGTGAGCCGGCGCAGCGAATTCCTCACCGCCTACGCCGGCGAGCCGTACGCGGACTTCGGGCGGTTCCAGGTCCTCTGGGAGTACCAGAGCCTGATGGCCGAGCTGCTGGACATGGACATCTGCAACGTGCCCACCTACGACGGGTTCCAGGCTTCCAGCACCGCCCTGCGCATGGCCGGGCGCTACACCGGGCGGACCCGGGCCCTGGTGGCCGGGACGGTGAGCCCGGACAAGCTGCTGGCCATCCGCAACTACTGCGAACCGGTCATGGCCGTGGCGGTCCAGGAGCCCGATCCGGGCACCGGGCTCCTGGACCTGGCCCGCCTGGAGGCGAGTCTGGGCCCGGATACGGCGGCGGTGTACTTCGAGAACCCCGGCTACCTGGGCGGACTGGAGAGCCGCGGGCAGGCGGTGGCCGACCTGGCCCACGCCCGGGGCGCCCTGCTGGTGGTGGGGGTGGACCCGAACTCCCTGGGGGTGCTGGCACCCCCCAGCCAGTACGGCGCCGACCTGGTGTGCGGCGACATCCAGACCCTGGGCAACCACATGAGCTTCGGGGGCGGCATGGGCGGGTTCATCGCCTGCCGGGACGAGGAGAAGCTGGTGCTGGAGTTCCCCAGCCGCCTGTTCGGCATCTCCACCACCGAAACGCCCGGGGAATACGGCTTCGGCGACGTGGCCTACGAGCGCACCTCGTTCGCCCACCGGGAGCAGGGCAAGGAGTTCGTGGGCACCGCCGCGGCCCTGCACGGCATCACCGCCGGGGTCTACCTGGCCCTCATGGGCCCCCAGGGCATGCGCGACCTGGGGGTGCACCTGCTGCAGAAGGCCCAGTACCTGGCCCGGCACCTCGGCGCCCTGCCCGGGGTCAAGGCCCCGGCCCTGGCGGCGCCGTTCTACAAGGAATTCGCCGTGGACTTCAACGGCACCGGGCGCACCGTGGCGGAGCTGAACCGGCGCCTGCTGGAGCGCGGCATCTTCGGGGGCAAGGACCTGTCGGCGGACTTCCCGGGCCTGGGCCAGGCGGCCCTGTACTGCGTCACCGAGCAGTTGACCCAGGAGGAGATCGACCGTTTCATCACCATCCTCTCCGCCATCCTGGGAGGGAATTGACATGTCCAAGCGCTGCGCGAAAGTGCGTCACGGGTTCCACCAGGCCAAGTGGGACGAGGAACTGATCTTCGAACTGCACAAGCCCGGCGAGCGCGGGCTGGCGGTGGCCCCGGTGGAGCCGGGCATCGCCGCCGAGGTGGGGGACGGCCTGGGCGCGCTGCCCCCGGCCCTGGTGCGCAGGACCCCGCCCCTGCTGCCGGAGGTGGGCCAGATGCGGGTGCTCAAGCACTTCCTGCGCCTGTCCCAGGAGAACCTGGGGGCCGACCTGAACGTCGACATCGGCCAGGGCACCTGCACCATGAAGTACAGCCCCAAGATCAACGACGCCCTGGCGGCCAGCCCGCGCCTGGCGGACCTGCACCCCCTGCAGGACCCGGCCACCGTCCAGGGGACCCTGGAGGTGATGCACAGCCTGGACCTGTACCTGCGGGAAATCTCCGGCATGGACCGCTTCAGCCTGCAGCCCGCCTCCGGCTCGTCGGCCATCCTGAACATGGTCTCCATCATCCAGGCCTACCACCGGGACCGGGGCGAGGCCCAGACCCGCGACGAGATGATCACCACCATCTTCAGCCATCCTTCGGACGCCGCCGCGGCGGCGGTGAAGGGGTACAAGGTGATCACCCTGATGCAGGGCCCGGACGGCCTGCCCACCGTGGAGGACCTGCGCCGGGCGGTGGGCCCGCGCACCGCCGGGCTGCTCATCACCAACCCCGAGGACACGGGCATCTACAACCCCAGCGTCCAGGAGTTCGTGCGCCTGGTGCACGAGGCCGGCGGCCTGTGCGGCTACGACCAGGCCAACGCCAACGGGATCATGGGCGTCACCCGCGCCGCCGACTGCGGTTTCGACCTGTGCTTCTTCAACCTGCACAAGACCTTCTCCACCCCCCACGGCTGCGGGGGCCCCGCCGGCGGCGCCCTGGGGGTCACCATGGCCCTGGCGGACTACCTGCCCGTGCCGCTGGTGGTGCGGGAGGGCGAGCGCTACCGCCTGGACTACGGCGCGCCCAGGAGCATCGGCAAGACCCGGGCCTTCTACGGCACCGTCCAGGTGGCCCTCAGGGCCTACGCCTGGATCCGCGCCCTGGGCGCCGACGGGCTGCGGGAAGTCTCCGCGGTGGCGGTCCTGAACAACAACTACCTGCTGGAGAAGATCAAGCGCATCCGCGGCGCCTCGGCGCCCTACGCCGAAGGCCACCGGCGCATCGAGCAGGTGCGCTACAGCTGGGAGCAGCTGCACCGGGACACGGGCGTCACCACCGAGGACATCTCGCTGCGCATGGCCGACTACGGCATGCACCTGTGGAGCAGCCACCACCCCTTCATCGTCCCCCAGCCCTTCACGGTGGAGCCCACCGAGAGCTACGCCAAGGAGGAGCTGGACGAGTACGTGGCGGTGCTGGAGCAGGTGGCCTCGGAAGCCTACGCCGATCCCCAGCTGGTGCGCACCGCCCCCCACCGCAGCGTCTGCCGGCGGGTGGACCCGGCGCCTTTCGACGATCCCGCGCGCTGGGCCGTCACCTGGCGGCTCTGGCAGCGTAAAGCCAAGTAACCCGGCCGATCTGGTGCCATAATCCGGACATCCCCTCCGGACCAGGAACCTTCCCGATGGCCAACCAGATCTTCTTCAACGGCGGTTTCCACCCGGAGACCGAAAAGCTGCTCAGCGTCCAGGACCGGGGCCTGTGCTTCGGCGACGGGCTGTTCGAGGTGATCCGCTGCGTGGGGGGCAGGTTCCTGCTGTTCAGCCAGCACCTGGCCCGCATGCGGGAGAGCGCGGCGTTCCTGCGCATGGAGTTCCCGTACGGCGACCGGGAACTCCTGGACGCCTGCGCGGAGCTGTCCCGGCGCAACGGTGTGCAGGAGGGCGAGCTGTACCTGGAGTTCACCCGGGGCGAAGCGCCGCGCTACCACCTGTTCCCCCACGGCGTCCGGCCGAACTTCTTCATGCTGCTCAACCCCCTGCGGGCCATGCCCGAGAACGCCTGGTCGGCCGGGGTGGCCACGGTCACCTACCCGGACATCCGCGGGGGCTGCTGCCACCTCAAGACCATCAACCTGCTGCCCAACGTCCTGGGCAAGCAGTTCGCCAAGGAGCACGGCGCCTTCGAGGCCCTGTTCTACCGGGACGGGCCCCAGGGGCGCTACCTCAGCGAAGGGCCCAGCTCCACCATCTTCGCGGTCAAGGACGGAGCGCTGCTCACCCCGGACCTGGACAACATCCTGCCCGGAACCACCCGCAAGCACGTGCTGGCCCTGGCCAGGGAGGACGGCATGGCGGTTCGGGAGGGCCGCCTGCCCCTGGAGACCTTCCTGGGCGCGGACGAAGCCTTCATCTCCAGCACCGTGTCCGAGGTGATGCCGGTGATCCGCGTGGACGGGGCTCCGGTGGGCGCGGGCCGCCGGGGCCCAGTGACCGAACGGCTGCAGCAGCTGTACGCCGGGTTCAAGGCGGCGCACCTGGAAGGCTAGGGGGAACCCGGTCCCTTGCCTGGTCACACCCCTTGGAATCTATTCCGATAGGCTCCTCTGAATCCCCGGTCGTTGGTCCATCGGCGGACAAGCGATCATGGTTAAGGAGCGGCGGCCATCCTGAAGGCATCTCACCATCCAGGGGAGGCAGGAATGAGGCCATTCTGGGGTGAGTACGAAAGCGGCGACCATCCGCACATGGAGGTAACGGAGGCCTTCCTTGGGGCGGCCATCAAGGTCCAGCACGCCTTGGGTCCAGGGTGACCTCGCGCCTAACGAACGGCTTGCCCTACCCTTGCATCCACGCGCTGAACGCCTCCGGCAGCACGTTCGATCCGCAGATCACCGTGACCACGCGCTTGCCGCGGTAGCGCGAAGGGTCTTCCAGGATCGCCGCGATGCCCACCGCGGCCGAGGGTTCCACCACGAGGCCAGCGTGCCGGTAGAGCATGCGCATGCCCGCCAGGATGCTCGCCTCCTCCACCAGCGGGACGTGGTCCGCGACGGCCAGAAGGTCGGCCAGGACCGCCGGAATGGGAAACCGGCCCGCGACGCCGTCGGCGATCGTGTCGGTGGGGCCGGTGGTCACGACGGACCGCGCGCGCCAGGACATGGCCATGGCAGGCGCACCTCTTGGCTGGATGCAACCCACGTCGGTCGCCGGCGACAACGTCTTGACGACGTGGCCGACGCCGGTGGCCAGCGCGCCTCCGCCGAGGGCGAGCAGAACCGCATCGATGCGGTCGAACCCGTCAAGGAGTTCGAGCCCGATGGTGCCGGCGCCTTCACAGGTGTCGAGGTTCTCGCTGTCCTCCACAAGAAACGCCTCGCCGCCGGCCGCGATCTCCCGGGCACGCCCACGGGCATCCTCGATTTGGCGTTTTCCCGGGGTCTTTCCAGGTATGGCTGCATGAAACGATCCTCCGGCATCACGGACCGGCGTCAGCGAGGCCATGCGCGTAGAACGCCACCCCTCCCCCGCCGTCCGGGATCCAGGCGCTCCGATGGTGGCGGAAGCCCACGGCCAGGCTCACCGAAGCCGCGTTCTCCGCCCCGGCCTGGACCACCTGGGGGCCTTCCGCCAGCACCCGGTCGTCGGGCTTGTCCAAGGGCCGCACCAGGGCCACGTGGCCGGCCCGTCCCGGATCCGGGCTGGCATAGATGGCCAGGACCACCTGCCCCTGGTTGGCCAGGACCTGGGCCGCCAGGGGCGAGGGCACCGGGCGCCAGCCCTGGGCGGGGCCTTCCTGCGCCAGCCAAACCGCCTGGGCATTGGCCAGGTTGGTCTGGGGGTGCTCCGGCGGGCGCAGCAGGTAGATGCCCAGCCGATCGCAGGCGGCGGCCGCGAAGGCGCTGCAGTGGGTCCGGCCCGGACGCCCCGGGCGGGGCTCCCCGGTGCGCCATTCCACCTGCTGCCCCGGCAGCCAATGGTGCGCCACGTCCAGGGCGTCGTACGCCGCCGCCAGACGCTCCCCCTGGAGGGTGACCGGGGCGGCGGCCTGCAGGGACCACCAGCCCCAGGCCGCCAGGACGAGGAGGGATCCGCGCAGGGGCCGCATGGCCGGTCCGCCGGCGGTCACGTTCCGGCCAGGCCCACCACCGCCCGGAACGTGCGGTAGGCGGTGGGCATGTCCGGGGCCGAGAACTCCACCTTGCGCCCGTCCAGGCGTTCCACGCCCGGAACCAGGCTGGCCAAGTCGCCCATCTGGCTGGCGCTGAACTCCAGGCGCACGGTGACCGGGCAGGACAGCGCCAGGGGGCGGGGACCCTGCCCGTCCACGAAGCGCCGCACCGCCCGCTGGGCCATTTCCCGGATGAGCGGGCCGGTCACGGCCGGAGGCAGGCACTGGGCCCCGTAGCGCCCGGACGCGGTCTTCACGATCGCCGTCTGCACGCCGTGGATCCATTCCTGGGCCTCGGCGGCCACCGCCTGGTCGCCGGTGACCAGCAGCACCGGAACCCCGAAGGCGCCGCACACGGCCGCGTTCAGGCCGGTCTCGCCGGTGAGCCGGCCGTTGAGCCAGAGGTTGACGATGCGGGCGGCGGACCAGGTATGGTCCAGGATGGCGTTCAGGGTGCCGGCCCGGGCGTGGTAGCCCACGAACAGGGCCGCGTCCGCGCCTCCTTCGGCCCCCTGGACCATGGCCATGGGCAGGGGTGAGCCGGTGTTCAGCCGGGCCTTGGGGTGCAGTTCCTCGACGAGCACGTTGCTGTTGCTCCAGTGGCCGTCGGTGACCAGGACCTGGTTGGCGCCCGCCGCCAGGGCGCCCTCCACGGCCGCGTTCACGTCCCCGGTGAGCAGGTGGCGGAAACGCAGGTATTCGGTGGTCCTGGGGTCCACCTGGTCCCACCCCACCACCCCGGTGGCACCTTCCATGTCCACGGCGATCAGGACCTTCATGGTCACGCTCCTATGCCCAGCACGGCTCTGGTGAAGTTTTCCAAGTATCCCACCAAAGCGTCCGAGGCGGCCACCGCCCGGTCCGGGTCCCCGTCGGCCACCGCGGTCATCAGGTCCGCGTGCAGCTGGGCCACCTCCACCAGGTCCCGGTCCCGGCTGAAGGAGCACCAGAAGCGCCGGCAGTGGGAGTAGAGGGGCGTGACGATGTCGATGGCGAAGGGGTTGCGCGCCGCCTGGTAGATGATGGCGTCGCACTCCTGGTCGCAGCGCAGGAACCGGTGCAGGTCCTGGTCCGCGGCGGCGGCGGCCATGGCCCCGGCGCAGGCGCGCAGGGCGGCGCGCTGGGGCTCAAGGATCCACTGGGCCGCCTTGGCGGCGATGAGCCGGTCCAGGGGGCGCAGCACCTCCAGCAGGGTGAACTGGTCCTCCACCTTCATGTCCCGCACGATCAGCCCCTTGCGCGGCATGCTGGTGACCAGGCCCTGGTGCTCCAGGCGCTTCAGGGCCTCCCGGATGGGGGTGCGCCCGAACCCGGCCTTCTGGCTGAGGCTGGCCTCCGACAGGGTGGCCCCCGGAGGCAGTTCCAGGGTGACGATCATTTCCTCCAGGAGGCGGAAGGCCTGCTCGGCCAGACTGAGGGAGCCCTCGCCGGGCTGGGGTTCGAGGGCGGCGCCGCGGGGATATCTCATCGGGATCCTGAAGATAGGTGGGACGCGACGGCGCCCGGCCAGGCCCTACGAACGGTATACTACCTTGGTCCCTCCTTCCATCCCACCCGTGGCCGACCTTCCCCTCCTCCTCTTCACGCTCCTGCTGCAGGCCGCCGCCGGCACGGCCCTGGGCTTGGTGCTGCTGGGCGGCCGGGGCGCGCTCCCCGCGGCCCCGGGATGGGGCCTGGTGGCCGGGCTGGCGGTCCTGGGCCTGGCCGCCTCCCTGGCCCACCTGGAGGCGGCGGGCCGGGCCTGGCGCGCCGCCAGCAACTGGAAGCGCTCCTGGCTGAGCCGGGAAGTGCTGGTCGCCGGAGCCTTCACCCTGGCGGCGGCCGGGTCCTGGGTGCCCGGCGGCCAGGCGCCCTGGCTCCGGGGCCTGGCCACCGTCCTGGGCCTGGCGCTGGTGCCGTGCATGGCCCGGGTCTATCGTCTCGAGGCCGTGCCGGCCTGGAACACCCCGGTCACCCCCTGGACCTTCCTGGCCACCACCCTGCTGCTGGGCGCCGTGGCCTGCGGTGCCCTGGCCCTGGCGGTTCCCGGCCCGGCCCGGGCCCAGGAGGCCTGGAGGAGCCTCGCCGTGGCCGTGGTGGTCCTGAGCGCCGCCCAGGCGGGCCTGGCGGCCATCTGGCTGGTCCGGGCGCCCGCCGAGGTGCGGGCCGGGATCCTGGCGGCCGGTCCGGGACTGCTGACCGCGCGCCTGGCCCTGGCCGGGCTGGGGGCCGGCGCCGCGGCCCTGGCCCTGGCGGTTCCGGAGGGTGCCGCCATGCCCCTGCGGGCGGGGGCCCTGGCCGCCGCCGCCGCCGGGGAGATCCTGGGCCGGAGGCTGTTCTACGCCGGGCGGGTGGCCCGGGGCGTCTACCGGTTCCCCGGCTGACCCGCCATGGCCTCCGCCCCTGCCTCCGCTTCCGCTTCCGCCCCGCCCGGCCCCGGGCGCTGGGTTCCGGCCGTGTGCTGGCACGACTGCGGCGGGCGCTGCGTGCTCAAGGCCCTGGTGGTGGACGGCAAGGTGGTGCGCCTCAAGACCGACGACACCCACCCGGACAGCCCGGACTTCCCCCAGCAGCGCGCCTGCGTGCGGGGCCGGGCCCAGCGCAGCCAGGTGTTCGGCCCGGACCGCCTGCAGCACCCCATGCGCCGCCGGCACTGGGCGCCCGGGGGCGGGGACCGGTCCCTGCGGGGACGGGACACCTGGGTGCGCATCACCTGGGACGAGGCCCTGGACCTGGTGGCCGGGGAGATCCGGCGGGTGCTGGACACCTGCGGCAACACCGCCCTGTTCTGCCAGGGCGGCGAGGTGAAGCGGGTGCTGAACCTCCTGGGCGGCTGCGTGGACAGCTGGGGCACCGGTTCCCACGGAGCCTGGATGGCCGCCGGCAAGCTCACCGGGCTGTACCGGCCGGAGCCGGACGGCGGCTTCGACGCGCCCGGCGCCCTGGGCGACCGCATGGACCTGCGCGAGAGCGAACTGATCGTCATGTGGGGCGTCAACCCCGCCTGGAGCAGCCCCGGCTGCCCCACCTGGCACTTCCTGCAGGCCAGGAAGGCCGGGGCCCGGTTCATCTTCGTGGACCCTTTCTACAGCGCTTCCGCCGCCCTGCTGGGGGACGACTGGATCCCGGTGCGCCCGGGCACCGACCACGCCCTGGCCCTGGGCCTGGCCCACACCCTGCTCAGCGAGGATGACCCCCAGCGCAACCCGCTCATCGACTGGGATTTCCTGCACCGCTGCACGGTCGGGTTCGACGCCGGGCACATGCCGCCGGGAGCCGACCCGAAGCTGAACTTCAGGGACTATGTCCTGGGCGTCCTGGACGGCGTGCCCAAGAGCCCCGAGTGGGCCCAGGACATCTGCGGGGTGCCGGCGGAGCGCCAGCGCCGGTTCGCCCGGGACCTGGCCCGCACCCGCAAGGCGGCGCTGCTCACCAGCTGGGCCCCGGCCCGGGTGAACAACGCCGACGCCTGGCCCCAGGCGTTCCTGGCCCTGGGCTGCATGACCGGGCACCTGGGCCAGCCCGGAAACATGACCGGCACCTCCGTCCACTTCGCCTCGGGCAACGGCGGGCCGCCCCTGGTGCTGGCGGGACTTTCCGGGGTCGAGCCCATCCCCAACCCGGTGGGCGGCGCCGCGGACTACCCGTTCGGCCGCCCCGCCTCCGGCCTCAGCGTGTGCGCCAACCAGCTGTGGGACGCCATCCTGGACGGGCGCTGCCAGGCCGGGAAGGACGACCTGCGGCCCCTGGACCTGCGCCTGATGTACCACGGCGGCGACACCAACCTGCTGGGGGCCCGCCAGGACCTGCGCAAGGGCATCGCCGCCTTCCGCCGGATGGAATGCGTGGTGACCCACGCCCACTTCCTCAGCACCACCGCCCGCTACTCGGACGTGGTGCTGCCGGTGACCACGCCCTGGGAACGCTTCGGCTGGCTGAAGAACTTCCACGCCAACCGGGAGGTGCTGGTGTTCGGCAGCCAGGTGGTGGAGCCCCAGGGGGAGGCCCGGGACGACATGTGGATCGCCCGGGAGCTGGGCGCGCGCCTGGGGCTGGATCCGGCGGTGGTGGATCCGGTCAGCCTGCCCCAGCAGGTGTTCAACGCCGCCCGGGGCGCGCGGGTGATCCGCCCGGACGGCGCCGGCTACGAACCCCTGGTCGCCATCACCCCCGAGGACATCGCCGAACTGGGCGTCCAGGGGGAGCCCCAGGAGGGGCGCATCCGGTTCCGGGACTTCCGCCGGGACGGGGTGTACCAGGTGCCCCGCGCCCCGGGGGACAACCTGGGGCACGTGCCCCTGCGGGCGTTCCGGGAGGACCCCCAGGGGCATCCCCTGGCCACCCCCAGCGGCCGGCTGGAGATCCACTGCCAGAGCCTGGCGGACCTGGTGCGGACCTGCGGCTGGGACGACCCGCCGCCCATCCCGGTCTACCATCCGGCCCGGGAAGGCTACGAGGCCACCTTCCAGGACTGGGAGGGCCGGCGCAAGGGTCCCTATCCCCTCCAGTTCTACGCGGTCCACTACCTCCGGCGGGCCAACTCCACCTTCGACAACCTGCCCTGGCTGCGGGAGGCCTGGCCCCAGGAGTTCTTCCTCAACCCCCTGGACGCTGAGCCCCGGGACATCCGCACCGGCGACACGGTGCTGGTGCAGAGCCCCCGCGGCGCGGTCCTGCGCCGGGCCAGCGTCACGCCCAGGATCATGCCCGGGGTGACCGCCATGGGCGCCGGCGCCTGGGCCGACCTGGACGACCAGGAACAGGTGGACCGGGCCGGCTGCGCCAACGTCCTCACCGGGCTGCTGCCCACCGGGCAGGGCCTGGTGGGCTACAACTCCTGCGTGGTGCAGGTGACCCGCAGCGCCCGGTCCCTGGCCCCGGACGCAGGGCGCGCAGCGCGGGCGGTGGAGCCATGAACCCCGCCGACCAGGTGGGCTTCCACCTGGACACCAGCGCCTGCACCGGCTGCAAGGCCTGCCAGGTGGCCTGCAAGGACAAGAACGACCTGCCGGTGGGGGTGAACTGGCGCCGGGTGGCCGAATACGCCGGAGGCGCCTGGCGGCCCCAGGAGGGCCTGCCGCTGGCCGTGGGCGTGTTCGCCTACCACGTCTCCTTCTCCTGCATGCACTGCCAGGAACCGGCCTGCCTCCCGGCCTGTCCCGCCTCGGCCATCCGCAAGCGGGAGGACGGCGTGGTGCTGGCCGATGCGTCCCGCTGCCTGGGCTGCCACGTGTGTTCCTGGGCCTGCCCGTACGGCGCGCCCCAGTTCGGCGGGCCCCGGGGCCCCATGAGCAAGTGCGACTTCTGCGCCGACCTCCTGGACCGCGAGGAGGACCCGGTGTGCGTGGCCGCCTGCCCCACCCGCGCCCTGCACTGGGGCCGCCTGGACCAGCTGGCGGCGGCCCACGGGGCCCTGCAGGGCGTGGAGCCCCTGCCCGCGCCGGAGCACACCCGGCCCAGCGTGGTGATCACGCCCCACCGCCACGCCCAGACCCCGGGCCGGGGCACCGGAAATGTGCAGTATCTTGCCGCACCAAAGATTATTGATTCTTTTTGAAAGCTGCTATATCTTCGATATACCAAGAGCCTCAAATCTTTACATCCATGCGCTGCCCGGGCGGGAACTCTCACCCGGGGATCAGAATCCAGGCCCGATCCCGGTCACGCAGGGGGTCGGCTCTACCTGGAATTCCCTTCATTAAACCATGGTTTCCCAGACGGGGCGGCGGCCGCCGGTCGTTTCCGTCCCGCTCACCGCAGGAGCGTCCACATGGATTGGGAATTGTTCTTCCAGCAACTGGTCAGCGGCATCTCCATCGGAGCCATCTACTCGCTGCTTGCCGTGGGCTACGCGCTGGTGTACAGCGTGTACAACTTCACCAACTGGGCCTTTGACGGGTTCATGGTGTTCGGGTCCTTCATCGGGTTCAGCGCCATCCTCTCCTGGGCCCTGCCGCTCTGGCTGGCGGTGACCCTCTCCATCGTCGCCACCGTCATCCTGTCGGTGACCGTGGAGACCACGTCCTACCGGCCCCTGCGGCTGCGCAAGGCGCCCAGGCTGTTCATGATGATCTCGGCCATGGGCGTCAACCTGGCCATCGTCAACACCCTCAACCTCGTCTACGGCGGGCTGTTCCGCCGGTTCCCGTTCGAGGACCTGCAGCCCTACTTCGTGGGGGGCATCTCCATCGGCCGCATGGACCTGATCGCCATGGTCATCTCCGCCCTGATCCTGGTGCTGCTGTGGGTGTTCCTGTACCGGACCAAGCTGGGCCTGGGCATCCTGGCCAGCAGCGTGGACATCCTCACCGCCTCCCTGATGGGCATCAACAACAACGCCGTGGCCATCACGGTGTTCACCATCACCGGCGTGCTGTCCTCCATGGCCGGCCTGTTCTACGGCATGAAGTACGCCGTCTACCCGACCATGGGCCTGGTCACCATCAAGGCCATGATCGCCAGCATCATCGGCGGGCTTGGGAGCCTGCCGGCCGCCGTCCTGGGGAGCATGATCCTGGGTGTGCTGGAGACCTTCGTGGCCGGCTACATCTCCTCCACCTACCGGGACATGTTCTCGTTCGCGTTCCTGATCGTCATGCTCCTGTTCCTGCCCAACGGCATCATGGGCAAGAGCCTGGAAGAAAAACTGTGAACCAAGGAGACTGAACCCATGGGATACCTGCAAGCCATCACGATTCTGAGCGGGTGCAACCTCCTTGCCGTCCTGGGCATGGCGGTCCTGACCGGCTACACCGGACTGTTCTCCATCGGCCACGCCGGATTCATGGCCCTGGGCGCCTACATGGGCGGGATCCTGGGCAAGGAGATGGGCTGGAACCTGGTCCCGTGCCTGCTGGGGGCAGGCCTGTTCTCCGGCATCATCAGCCTGGGCATCGGCTACCCTGCCTTCCGCAGCCGGCTGCGCGGCGACTACTTCGCCATCGCCACCCTGGGCTTCGCCGAGGCGCTGCGCCTCTTGCTTAACAACATCCACAGCATCGGCAAGTGGAGGCTGGGCGGCGCCTACGGCTACATGGACCTGCCCGAGCTCAAGCACATGACCTTCCTGCCGGACTGGGCGGTGGTGGTGATCGTTTGCCTGATCGCCCTGTGGGTGACCCACATGTTCATCACGTCCCAGTACGGGATGAACTGCATCGCCGTCCGCCAGGACGAGGCCGCCGCCGAGATGATGGGGGTGGACCTTTTGCGCACCAAGCTCCTGGCCCTGTTCGTGAGCGCCTTCCTGGCGGCGGTGGGAGGCGCCCTGCTGGCCTTCTACTTCGGCTACATCAACCCGTCCTTCTTCGGCATCCAGCGTTCCTCGGACCTGCTGGCGTCGGTGGTGTTCGGCGGCATCCAGTCGCTGATCGGCCCGGCCATCACGGCGATCCTGATCGTGGCGGTGCCCCAGTTGCTGCTGACCTTCGCCCTGTACCGGTTCATCGTCTACGGGCTGCTGTTCGTGGTGGTGATGGTGTTCCGCCCCCAGGGCCTGTTCGGCTACGTGCAGATGAACTCCCGTTGGATAACACGGTTCTTCCGGCATAAGCCCCCCGAAGCCATGGAGCAGCCATGAGTCCCGATACCCCTACCTCCGCGCCCATCCTCGAGCTGCGCGACCTGACCGTGGACTTCGGCGGGGTGCGCGCCGTCAACAGCTTCAACATGGCCGTGGCTCCGGGCGAGCTGGTGGGCCTGATCGGCCCCAACGGCGCCGGCAAGACCACCATCTTCAACCTCATCACCAACGCCTACCAGGCCACCGCCGGGCAGATCCTGATGGAGGGTAAGAGCTTGCGCGGGTTGACCCCGGACCGCATCTGCCACCGGGGGATCAGCCGCACGTTCCAGAACATCCGCCTGTTCCCCTTCATGACCGCCTACGAGAATGTCGAGCTGAGCATCCACAGCGCGCCCCGGTCCTCGCTGTTCGAGGCCTTCGTGCGGCTGCCCCGGGCGCGCCGGAAGGAGCGGGAGTCCCGGGCCCGGGCGCACCAGCTGCTGGAGACCGTGGGCCTGGACAAGCTCGCCCAGGCCAGGGCCGGGAGCCTGCCGTACGGCCTCCAGCGCCGCCTGGAGATCGCCCGGGCCATGGCCGCCTCGCCGCGCATCCTGCTCCTGGACGAGCCGGCCGCGGGCATGAACGAGGACGAATGCAAGGACCTGGTCAATCTCATCCGCCAGATCCATGAGACCCAGGGCTACACCATCATCATGATCGAGCACCACATGGCCGTGGTGATGGACCTGTGCCGGAAATCCCGCATCTACGTGATGCAGCTGGGCGCCAACCTCGCCACGGGCGGGCCGGAACAGATCCAGAAAGATCCGCAGGTCATCAAGGCCTACCTGGGGGAGAGAAAAAATGGCCACTGACGGCACCCTGCTCGAAGTAGACAACATCGAAGTGCACTACGGGGGAATCCGCGCCCTGCACGGGGTCAGCCTGCGCGTGAACGAGGGCGAGATCGTCTCGGTGATCGGCGCCAACGGCGCCGGCAAGTCCACCCTGCTCCGGGCCATCGCCTCGGTGCACCGCCCCAGTTCCGGCACCATCTCCTTCGAAGGCGTCCCGGTGCCCAAGATCGCCCACCGGACGGTCCGGGCCGGGATCACCCTGGTGCCCGAAGGCCGGCGCATCTTCGCGCCGCTGTCGGTGCACCAGAACCTGCTGGCGGGCGCCTACACCCGGGCCGACAAGAAGGAGGTCGACAAGACCCTGGAGGGCATCTACTCCCTGTTCCCCATCCTCAAGGAACGCCTGTTCCAGCGCGGCGGCACCCTCTCCGGGGGCGAGCAGCAGATGCTGGCCGTGGCCCGGGCGCTCATGTCCCATCCCAAGCTGCTCATGCTGGACGAGCCTTCCCTGGGCCTGGCGCCGGTGGTCATCGACGCCCTGTTCGAACGGATCGTCCGCCTGAACAAGGAGATGGGGCTCACCATCCTGCTGGTGGAGCAGAACGCCAGCCTGGCCCTGGAACTTTCCCACCGCGCCTACGTCCTGGAGACCGGCAACATCTCCCTCGAAGGCCGCGGCCAGGACCTCCTGGCGGATCCGCGGGTGCAGGCCAGCTACCTGGGCATCACCCACTAGAAGTACAGGTCCCTCCGTTACGCCCTGGTTCATCGCCCTCGGAACGCGTCCGCGTTCCGAGGGCGATGCAGTTCAGGCCGAAGGGCTTGCTTTTATATATAAATTAATTATTATGATGGATCACCAGGTGTGATTTCCCCGCACCGGCTCCTCTCCACCCTCCTGAGTTCTCATGACCTCTTTCAGAACGTTGCTGGCCGCATCAGCCCTTGCCCTGGTCCTGACCGGGTGCCCTGGCGGAGGAGGCGACCAGGCCGCCAAGCCCCCCCCGAGCACCGGAACGCCCCCCCCACCAACACCGCCCAACGGCCAGCCACCCGTTCCCGACGCCGGTTTCCGTTTCCACGACACGCCCCCGCACGCCAGCCCCTTGCCCCAACTGGGCTGGGATGTGGCTTCGCCGCATCAGAACGGAGGCTTCCCCGACGGGGCCGGGGTCCTGGTGTACGCTGAAAAGGACGGCCAGCTCTACGTCCTCCTGGCCCGCCGAGCCGACTGGCTGTTGAACGGAAAAGGGACCTGGGGGGCCTTCGGCGGGACCGTGGAACCGTCCGACCTGGATGACGCCGGCAACCGCAGCTTCAGCCGCGCCGCGGAGCATGAGCTCTACGAAGAATCCGTGACCGTCTACCACCAGACCGACGCCAACGACCTGCGCAACGGCGCCACCCATCTCCATCATCCCCCTGGCCGCGCCGCCTTCCGCACCTTCTTTTCGCGCCAGGACTACGTCCCCGCCGAGCGGTTCGACGAGGGGTACGCCTACGCCAGGCAGCACAAGGCCCTGAAGTTCTGGGAGAACGACCAGTACCTCTGGGTGCGCATGGACGAATTCAAGGCCTGCGTGGCCGCCCGCAAGCGCACCGCCACCTTCACCGACCCGGCCGGGGCCGGCCACACCCTGAACCTGTTCGGCGGTTTCACCCGGGTGTTCAGGTCCACCTTCCTGCACCAGCTGAACAACCTGCACTGATTCCCGCCGCGCAACGCAGGGGGGACGGTGAAGAGCGTTGCCGCGTGCCCGCGCAGGCGGGCACACGGCAACGGACCACGGGCGCCGGGCCGGAACCCGGATGCAGTGCTAGCTCTTGGGAGCGTAGGACTCCAGGATCTTGAACTTGCCGTCCTTGATCTCGATGAGCAGGACCGGCTTGTTGTACGGGTTGTGGTTGGACTTGTCGAAGGTGAACTTGGCGGCGGTGAAGACCGGCAGGTCCTTGGTGTTCTCGATTGCGTCCCGGAACTTCTCCTGACTCCAGGCGCCGTTGTTGGTGGTGACCACCTTGATGCCGTTCTCGATGATCTTCATGCAGTCCAGGCCCAGGTAGCCCCAGATGTTCGCTTCCTTGCCGGGGTGCAGCTGCTTGTATTGGGCGTTGTACTTGGCGAAGGCGGGATCATCGACCGAGGCGATGGTGGTGAAGAAGGCGCCGTCCAGTTCCTTGCCGGCATAGGGAAGAATGTCTTCGACCATCCAGCCGTCGCCGCCGATCATCTGGATGTTCAGGTTCAGGGCCTTGGCCTGCTTGGCGATGAGCCCGGGATCCTTGTAGTTGTCGGCGCAGGCCACCAGCACGTCAGCCTTGCCGCTCTTCACCTTGGCCAGCTGGGCGCGGAATTCCTGGTCGCCCTTGTTGTAGCCTTCGTCCGCCACCACCTGGCCGCCCAGCTTGGTGAAGCGGTCCTTGAAGAACTGGTGCAGGGCCACGGTGTAGGGGGAGGCCACGTCGGTGATGAAGGCCACCTTGCGCTTGCCCAGCTTGTTGAAGCAGTAGTCGGCCAGGGCCGTGCCCTGGTACGGGTCGATGAAGCACACCCGGAACATGTACGGATGGACCTTGCCGGACTCGTCCACGGTGACGTTCACGTTGGTGGCGGTGGTGGCGAGGATCGGCACGTGGGACTCGTCGGCGATCTTGGCCATGGGGATGCCCGCGCCCGAGAAGCTGGGGCCGACGATGGCGACGACCTTGTCCTGGTCGATCAGGCGCTTGGTGACGGCCACGCACTCGGCCGGCAGGGACTGGCCGTCGTAGGAGATGATCTTGAGCATCCAGCCGTTGATGCCGCCGGCGGCGTTGACCTTCGCCACCTCGTCTTCCAGGGCCGACACGGCTCCGGGGGCGATGTAGGCATCAGACCCGGTCATGGTGGTGACGTGGCCGATGACCAGCGTGCCCTTGCTGGCGGCGCTCAGGGGCAGGAAGGCGGCCACACAGAAGGCCATCATCCCCAGGTTGAGTTTGGAACGGATTGCCATACATCTCTCCTTAGGAGCTTGGAGCCGCGTCGCTCCCGCGCGGCTTAGGTGTTTGGGTAGTAGAGCGCCTCCGGGAGCAGAGGCGGCCCATGGCGGTGAAGTCCGGAACAGCGGAAACCACGTTAGGCGGAACCCCTCGGCCGGCCGCGGACGGGACCACGACGGGACTGCCGCGCTGGGGCGGGGAGGGGGTGGTGCGGGGATGACAAGGTTGGTGGTGGTATGCTATTGATATGCTGGAACCGAGTCAAGGGAATTACGCAATCCCGGGATGAATTACGGGTGGCGTGACACCGGACCCCCCGCTCAGGAGGACCAGCCCAGGATGGCGCGGGTGAACCGCTCCAGGTGCGCGACCAGGGCGTCCGACGCGGCCGCGGCCCGGTCCGGGTCGCCATCGGCCACCGCGGCCATCAGGTCCGCGTGCAGCTGGGCCACCTCCACCAGGTCCCCGTCCCGGTTGAAGGAGCACCAGAAGCGCCGGCAGTGGGAGTAGAGGGGCGTGACGATGTCGATGGCGAAGGGGTTGCGCGCCGCCTGGTAGATGATGGCGTCGCACTCCTCGTCGCACTGCAGGTACCCGTGCACGTCCCCGGCCCTGGCGGCGGCGGCCATGGTCTTGGCGCAGGCGCGCAGGGCGGCGCGCTGGGGCTCCAGGATCCACTGGGCCGCCTTGACGGCGATGAGCCGGTCCAGGGGGCGCAGCACCTCCAGCAGGGTGAACTGGTCCTCCACCTTCATGTCCCGCACGATCAGCCCCTTGCGCGGCATGCTGGTGACCAGGCCCTGGTGCTCCAGGCGCTTCAGGGCCTCCCGGATGGGGGTGCGCCCGAACCCGGTCTTCTGGCTGAGGCTGGCCTCCGACAGGGTGGCCCCCGGAGGCAGCTCCAGGGTGACGATCATTTCTTCCAGGAGGCGGAAAGCCTGCACGGCCAGGCTGACGCCGGCGCGGGAGTCCGGCCTGCGGTCCATGCTCGTGCCGCCGCGGGGAACCATGACGGGAATCCTCAGGTATGGGTTGGTTGGGCCAAGAATACCATCCAGTTCGCAGAATGATAGGTTCGCCGTTCGGGCACCCGGCCGGAAACCGGCGCGGGAGCCCTTTTCCGCCGGGCCGGTCAGAGGGCCTGGAACACCACCCGGCCCTCGAACACCGTGAGGGCCGGCCTGGCCTGGGCGATCTCCATGGGGTCCACCGTGAAGATGTCCCGGTCCGCCACCACCAGGTCGGCCAGCTTGCCCGGGCTGATGCTGCCCAGGTCCCGCTCCCGCCCGGTGACCCGGGCGGTGCCCATGGTGTAGGCCGACACCGCTTCCGCCACCGACACCCGCTGCTCCGGATGCCAGCCCTGGGCACCGGTGAGGTCGTCCCGGCGCCGGGTGACCGCCGCGTGGATGCCCTTGAAGGGGTTGGGGTCCGAGACCGGGCAGTCGGAGCCGAACACCAGCTCCACCTTGGCGTCCAGCATGGAGCGCCAGGCGTGGGCGATGCGGGTGCGGGCGCCGATGGTGGGGGCCATCATGGGGATGTCGTCCAGCACCGACAGGGGCTGCACCGAAGCGGTCACCCCCAGCCGGGCCAGGCGGTCCAGGTCCCGGGCCTGCACCAGCTGCAGGTGCTCGATGCGGTGCGGCGCCCGGGGCGCGTCGGGGCACGCCCCCAGCTCGCCCAGCACCCGCTGGAACACCAGGGACAGTTCCTGGCAGGCCCGGTCACCGATGGCGTGCACGGCGATGGCCAGCCCGGCGGGGTGGGCCTTGCGCAGGGCGGCTTCGATCTCCCCCATGGGGGTGAGCTGCAGGCCCGTGCCCGGGTCGTCATCGTACGGCTCCAGCATCCAGGCGGTGTGCACCCCCTGGGCGCCGTCGCTGAAGTACTTGCAGTGGCCCACCCGCAGGCGGTCGCCGCCCATGCCGGTGCGCAGGCCCAGGGCGATGGCCTCCCCCAGGCGCTCGCCCGGGAGGTTCATCCACACCCGCAGGCCCAGGTTCCCGTCCGCGTCCAGGTTCTGCCAGACCCGGAACGCCTGCGCCCCCTCGGGGCCGCCCATCAGGCGCTGGTCCTGCACGCCGGTGAGGCCGGTCTCGTACAGGCAGGGGAAGCCGTCCTGGAACGCCTGGGCCACTTCGGCGTCCGGCGTCGGAGGGATGCGGGCGGTGGCCAGGTTGATGGCCAGGTCGCGCAGGATGCCCGTGGGCCGGCCCTCCGGGTCCTTGTCGATGACGCCCATGGGCGGGTTCGGGGTGTGCGGCCCCAGTTCCGCCAGGCGCAGCGCCATGGAGTTCAGCACGGCCAGGTGCAGGTCGCTGCGCCACAGCAGCACCGGGTGGTCCGGGGCGGCCTGGTCCAGGTCCTTCCGGGAGGGCAGGCGCCGTTCGGCCCACTCGGTCTCGTTCCAGCCCTGGCCCAGCACCCAGGCCCCAGGGGCGGCGGCCCGCGCCCCGGCCGCGACCCGGTCCTGGAGGTCCCGCAGGGAGGGCACCCCCGCCAGCATCACCCGGCGCCGGCCCAGGGCCCAGTCGTAGTAGTGGAAATGGCCGTCCACCATGCCCGGGAGCACCAGCCGCCCGCCCAGATCGATGACCTTGGCCCCGGGCCCGGCCAGGGCCCTGGCATCGCCGTCGCTTCCCACCACCTGGAAGCGGCCGTCCCGGATGAGGACGGCGGTGGCCCCGGCGCAGGCCGGGTCCTGGGTGTGGATACGTCCGTTGACCAGCAGCAGGCTGCTCATGGTTGCTCCGCGCACATGTAAGAGGGGCTCTAGTCTGTATCTTATTGGTATCCTGAAAACATATCAAGCGCCGCTGGAAGTTTCCCCGAAATCCTGGCGCTACTGGAGCGTCCCATGCCCTTGACTCTCGAAGCGGACATCCTGGACCTGCTGCACCGCTACCTGGCCGTTCCCAGCGACACCGGCACGCTCCTGGAGAACAATGCCGGCGGGTTCATCCGGGCCTGCCTGGGCAGCGAGCCGTACTTCCAGGCCCATCCTGGGCACCTGGGGGCCTGGCCCATCGCCGGCGACGCCCTGGGCCGCAGCGTGCACTGGGCCCTGGTGCGGGGTTCCGGCCCGCGCACGGTGGTCCTGATCCACCATACGGACACGGTGGGCACCGAGGACTACCGGCACCTGGCCGGGGCCGCGCGCGACCCCGCCGCCCTGGCGGCGGGGCTGCGCGCCGGCGGCCTCCAGCTGGGCGAAGAGGCCCGGGCGGACCTGGAGTCGGGGCAATTCCTGTTCGGCCACGGGGCGGCCGACATGAAGGGCGGGGGCGCCATCCAGCTGGCCCTGCTCAAGCGCTGGAGCCGGGAGCCCAGGAGCGGCGGCCTGCTGCTCCTGGCCCTCCCGGACGAGGAGAGCCTGTCCCAGGGCATGCGCAGCGCGCCCCTGCTGCTGGACGACCTGAAGCGGCGCTTCGGCCTGGACTACCGTCTGATGCTCAATTCCGAGCCCCAGCAGCGCCGGGACCCGGCGGTGGGAGTGCTGTCCGAGGGGTCCGTGGGCAAGATGCTGCCGTTCATCCACGTGCGCGGGGTGCTGGCCCACGCCGGCCAGGTGTTCAGCGGGGTGAACCCGGTCCACCTGCTGTGCGAGGTGGTGCGCCGGGTGGAACTGGACGCCGGGCTCTGCGACCAGCGCGCCGGCGAAGTGACCCTGCCCCCCACCTGCCTGTTCCTCAAGGACAGCAAGACCCGCTACGACGTATCCCTGCCCCGCAGCGCCTTCGCCTGCTTCAACGTGCTCGCCCTGGGCCGCTCCCCGGCCGCACTCCTGGCCCACCTGGAGCGCACCTGCCTTGAGGCGGCCCAGAGCTTCCTGGGGGACCTGGAAGGCAGCCACGCCCGCTACCGGCACCTGCGGGGCGAACCGGCGCCGCCCCTGCCCTGGTCGGTGCAGGTGCTGCGCTTCCAGGAGCTGGCCAGGCCGGGCGCCCCGGATCCGGAGTTCGCGCGGGCCGCCCAGGCGGTGCGCTCGGGGCAGAGCACCATGCCCCAGGCCACCTGGGAGCTGGTGGACGCCCTCCTGGACCAGTCCGGGCGGCCGGGACCCCTGGTGGTGCTGGGGTTCGTGCCCCCGTACTACCCCAGCGTCACCAACACCGGGTTCGGCTACCCGGGCCACCGGGCCATGGGCCTGGCCGCGCACCTGATCCGCTTCGCCGCCGAGCACCTGGACCAGCGCTACGTGAGCGAGCCCTTCTACACCGGCATCTCGGACCTGAGCTACTCCTCCCTCCAGGACGGCCGGGAGCTGGAGGAGAACCTGGTGCCCAACATGCCCCTGCACGGAGCCGCCTACGCCATCCCGTTCCCGGCGATCCGGGCCAACGCCATGCCGTGCGTCAACATCGGCCCCTGGGGCAAGGACTTCCACCAGCTCACCGAGCGGGTGCACCGGGACGACCTGCTGGAGGCCGCGCCGCGGCTCATCGAGGAGGCGATCCGGTACATGCTGGACTAGGAGCCTGACTACGTATTAGAAGGCCCCGCGATGGTGGCATCGGCCATGGCAGGACAAGGCACGCGAGGAGAGCGATTTGGATAATCGGTCGACGAGCGTAACGATCTTGTCACCACTTAAGGCCACCCACGTGGCCTTAAGTGATGACAAGATCTGCCGTGGCCGCTGCCACCACCCTCCGGGCGATGTCTGGAAGCCCGCCTATCGTGTGCAAGTCCCTTGAAGGATGCACTAACATCCTCCTGCGGGCCTTGCGCTCGATATTCGGGCTTCCAGACATCGTCGCGGGGCCTTCTAATACGTAGTCAGGCTCCTGATATGTATCGGCCTGTCAAGGGTGGCAGGCCCATTTTGTCCGGCAGTGCATAGGGAGCAGAACGGACGGCATTCCGCCGGTTGATCAGTCTGATATTCGCGGGTTGGGTACCGGCATGACAACCGATTCGTCGGGGAGCTGCCTCGCTCTAGCTTCGAGGGTCATTCCATCGCTGGACGCCTACATAGGAGCCTCGAGGGTTCTCCCACCGTTGCCCGTTCTGCTGCCGATGCACTGCGGGTTTGTCGAATCTCCTGGAGCACCTGCTGCCCCGGGAGCTGGAAATGCACGACCGATGGCCCAGATGAAGCCCACGAGTTCCCTGGCCACCGCTGTGCAGACCTTGACCTTGAGCTTGCCCTTGGATTCCAGCAGGCGGTATCGGGCGCAGAGACGAACCTGGGCCTTCCAGGCGATTTCCTGGACCCCCTCCGGGGCGCGCTTCGCCTTTTGCTGGAGATGTTGAGTCTTCCGCGCCGGATGGTGATAGGTCCAGGCTGCCTCTACCAGGACCCGCCGGACGTGGCCGTTCCCGGTTTTCGTGATGCCGCCGCGGGACCGAGTGGCTCCGCTCGAATGTTCGCTTGGGACCAGCCCCAGGTAGGCCATCAACTGGGGGGCGGTCGGGAAGCGGTGGAGATCGCCGATCTCTGCCATGGTGGTGGTCGCCGCGATCCGGCTGATGCCGCGCAAAGCCATCAATCCCTCGATGACCGGACCGAACCCGGAGGCCGAGCCAGCGCTTTCAAGCTGCTTCTCCAGAGCCTCCACTTGCCGGGTCAGCATCTGGAGGGTGTCCAGGTAGTCCTGGAACACGAACTGCTGGATGGGCTGGTCGAACTTCACGTTCTCAAACCAGTGGAAGTGCATCCGGGTCCATTTCTTTTCGTGGCCATAGACCTTCCCGTGGCGAAGCAGGAAGGCTTGCAGCCGCTGCTTGGCCTGGCGCTCCAAATGCTTCAGGTCCTCCCGGCCCCGGGTCAGGTCTCGCAGGGCCTCCTGGGCCTCCTCCGGGACCCAGACCGCCGTCAACTCCCCGGCCCTGAGCAGCCGGGCCAGGGTCTGGCTGTCCCGCCGGTCCGTCTTGATCCGGTCGCCGGGCTTTTTCGGGATCAGGGAGGGCGCCACCACCTGGTTGGCGACCCCCATGCCCAGCAGCTGCCGATGCAGGACATACCCGCATGGCCCCGCCTCGTAGCAGCACAACAGCTTGGCGCCGCCCTTCTGGAGCTGCCTGATCAGCTTCCCGACTGCCTCGGGCGTGTTCCGGATCTCCCCCTGGTAGCGGACCTCTCCCCCGAAAGTCTCCGCGACGGAGACGGCGATCGTCTCCTTGTGCACATCCATCCCGACGAACTTGCTATACACTGCCATGGCCTGCCCTCCTCATTACGGCTCTGAGCCGGTTGGTCAAGCGCCCCGAGCTTAATCCGCGTGGTTGAGGATGGGCAGGCCCTTTCATGCCGGATCTTGTCCAGCGCCTTCCCTTGGCTCACCTTTGAATCAGCCGGGCGGAGGATAGGGCAACGCAGGGGTTCGACCTGAGCGCCGACCCGGGTCGGGAAATGGGTGGGCCGGCGCTCCGGCCCACTTCCCTCCATTTCCTGGCTTCAGGCGCAAAATCCCGGGGGCACGGGGGCGGAGCCCCCGGATGCCTCATGCTCCGAGCCCCTCAATCAGTGCGGGGCCGATACATGATGTCTAGCCCACCAGGACGATCGCCGCCCCCACGGTCAGCGCGGAAAGGGCGGTGGACCAGACCATGGTGGCGCCGGCCACTTCGTTGCGCACGTCCAGGTTGGATCCGAACACCAGCCCCGAGAATCCGGCCGGCCCGGCCACCAGGAGCACCGCCTGCCCGGCCAGGGGCGCGGCAAGGCCCATGGACCTGGCCAGCAGGTAGGCCAGCAGAGGCTGGGCCAGGTTCTTGTTCAGCACCCCCAGCACCACCGGGGCGTTGATGCGCAGCCGGAACGAGGACAGGATCAGCCCGGTGAGGAACAGGGCGGTGCCGGCGGTGGCCTGGCCCACCATGCCGAAGGCGCGTTCCAGGGCGTCCGGCAGGGGCACGCCCCCCAGGGTGAGCGCCAGCCCGGCCACCGGCGCCCAGACGATGGGGCGCCGCACCGTGCGTCCCAGGGCGTGCCGGTAGCGGTGCCAGGGGGAGGGGTGGTCCGCCCCGGTGGCGCCCTCCAGCAGCACCAGGGTCAGGGGCGAGATGGTCAGGGCCCCCGCCGCCACCGCCACCGCCACGCTCAGGACGGTGCCAGGGCCGTAGACCCCCGCCAGCACCGGCAGGCCCACCGAGGCGTAGTTGGGCAGGGCCACCGTGAGGCTCTGCACCGAGGCCCGCCCGGGCTCCTCCCGGAAGGCACGCAGTTCCAGGGCCAGGGTGGCGGCGTAGCTGGCGACCATGCACAGGGTCAGGACCCCCACCAGGGCGCCCTGGCCCAGGAGCGCCCGGGGCGGAGTCCGGGCGATGACCGTGAAGCTGGCGCAAGGCAGGGCGAAATCCATCACGAACCGGTTCAGCCCGCCCAGCCCCCGGGGGTCCACCAGGCCGCTGCGGCCGCTGCCGTAGCCCATGGCCAGGGCCAGGAACACCGGCACGAGGGCGCTCAGGAGGGTGGGCACCATGAAGACTCCGGGAGGGAAGAATGACTCCAGGATACCCGCCTGCCGCTGCGCCGGCAGCGCCTAGGAGCCTGACCATGTATTATTCGGCCCCGCGCTGGTGGCACCGGGCCTGGCCAGACAAGGAAGGCTCCGAAGGAGGTATAGGTTATACCTTCGAGGAGCGTGACGCAGGATGGCTGGGCCCGCTGCCACCAGCCCGGAGGGTCGACGTTCAGACCCGCGCCTCTCGTGTGCAAGGCCCTTGAAGGTAGACCCACTACCTCCTGCGGGCCTTGCGCACGATATGCACGGGTCTGGACGTCGACGCGGGGCCGAATAATACATGGACAGGCTCCTGATATGTATCGGCCTGTCAAGGGTGGCAGGCCCATTTTGTCCGGCAGTGCATAGGGAGCAGAACGGACGGCATTCCGCCGGTTGATCAGTCTGATATTCGCGGGTTGGGTACCGGCATGACAACCGATTCGTCGGGGAGCTGCCTCGCTCTAGCTTCGAGGGTCATTCCATCGCTGGACGCCTACATAGGAGCCTCGAGGGTTCTCCCACCGTTGCCCGTTCTGCTGCCGATGCACTGCGGGTTTGTCGAATCTCCTGGAGCACCTGCTGCCCCGGGAGCTGGAAATGCACGACCGATGGCCCAGATGAAGCCCACGAGTTCCCTGGCCACCGCTGTGCAGACCTTGACCTTGAGCTTGCCCTTGGATTCCAGCAGGCGGTATCGGGCGCAGAGACGAACCTGGGCCTTCCAGGCGATTTCCTGGACCCCCTCCGGGGCGCGCTTCGCCTTTTGCTGGAGATGTTGAGTCTTCCGCGCCGGATGGTGATAGGTCCAGGCTGCCTCTACCAGGACCCGCCGGACGTGGCCGTTCCCGGTTTTCGTGATGCCGCCGCGGGACCGAGTGGCTCCGCTCGAATGTTCGCTTGGGACCAGCCCCAGGTAGGCCATCAACTGGGGGGCGGTCGGGAAGCGGTGGAGATCGCCGATCTCTGCCATGGTGGTGGTCGCCGCGATCCGGCTGATGCCGCGCAAAGCCATCAATCCCTCGATGACCGGACCGAACCCGGAGGCCGAGCCAGCGCTTTCAAGCTGCTTCTCCAGAGCCTCCACTTGCCGGGTCAGCATCTGGAGGGTGTCCAGGTAGTCCTGGAACACGAACTGCTGGATGGGCTGGTCGAACTTCACGTTCTCAAACCAGTGGAAGTGCATCCGGGTCCATTTCTTTTCGTGGCCATAGACCTTCCCGTGGCGAAGCAGGAAGGCTTGCAGCCGCTGCTTGGCCTGGCGCTCCAAATGCTTCAGGTCCTCCCGGCCCCGGGTCAGGTCTCGCAGGGCCTCCTGGGCCTCCTCCGGGACCCAGACCGCCGTCAACTCCCCGGCCCTGAGCAGCCGGGCCAGGGTCTGGCTGTCCCGCCGGTCCGTCTTGATCCGGTCGCCGGGCTTTTTCGGGATCAGGGAGGGCGCCACCACCTGGTTGGCGACCCCCATGCCCAGCAGCTGCCGATGCAGGACATACCCGCATGGCCCCGCCTCGTAGCAGCACAACAGCTTGGCGCCGCCCTTCTGGAGCTGCCTGATCAGCTTCCCGACTGCCTCGGGCGTGTTCCGGATCTCCCCCTGGTAGCGGACCTCTCCCCCGAAAGTCTCCGCGACGGAGACGGCGATCGTCTCCTTGTGCACATCCATCCCGACGAACTTGCTATACACTGCCATGGCCTGCCCTCCTCATTACGGCTCTGAGCCGGTTGGTCAAGCGCCCCGAGCTTAATCCGCGTGGTTGAGGATGGGCAGGCCCTTTCATGCCGGATCTTGTCCAGCGCCTTCCCTTGGCTCACCTTTGAATCAGCCGGGCGGAGGATAGGGCAACGCAGGGGTTCGACCTGAGCGCCGACCCGGGTCGGGAAATGGGTGGGCCGGCGCTCCGGCCCACTTCCCTCCATTTCCTGGCTTCAGGCGCAAAATCCCGGGGGTACGGGGGCGGAGCCCCCGGATGCCTCATGCTCCGAGCCCCTCAATCAGTGCGGGGCCGATACATGATGTCTAGAGCATCAGCCCCCCGCCTCCGGCGGAGAGGTACTGGCCCGTGAGGTACCCGGCCTCGTCCGCCGCCGCCATGGCGATGATCCCGGCGACGTCGTCCGGCTGGGCGATGCGGCGCAGGGGCAGGTGGTTGCCCGCCGCGGCCTTGGCGGGCGCGGGGATGAAGGCGGTGGCGTCGGTCTCGGTGAGGCCCGGGGCCACCAGGTTCACCCGGATGCCCTGGGGTCCCAGTTCGTGGGCCAGGGCCTTCATGAACCCGTCCAGTCCGGACTTGGCGGTGGTGTGGGCCGAGAAGCCGTCGCCGGGCTGGCGGGACAGCCCGCTGGTCACGGCGATGATGCAGCCCCGCCGGCGCCGGACCATGCCCGGCACCGCCGCCTTGCACACGTGGAAGGCCGAGCCCAGCTCGCCCACCAGTTTCTGCTGGAAGCCCTCCCAGGGCATCTCCGTGAAGGGCGCCATGGGGAAGCTCATGTTGGCGTTCAGCACCAGGGTGTCCACCGGCCCCAGCAGGCTCTCCGCCTTGGCCACCAGCGCCGCCGCCTGCTCCGGATCACGCACGTCCGCCTGGATGGCCACCGCCCGCCCTCCGGCGCTCTGGATCTCCGTCACCACGGCGTTGGCGGCCGTCCCGCTCTGGAAGTAGTTCACCGCCACCGCCGCCCCGTGGGCGGCCAGCTTGCGGGCGGTGGCGGCGCCGATGCCGCGGCTGGCGCCGGTGACGAGTGCGATTCGGCCCTGGAGCAGCATGGCGTGCCTCCTTGTTTGATGACCTTAGAGGATTCTATTGCATTCCGTCGGGGTTGTGATGGTGGCCATCTTGCTGGCCGCGGGGAATGACTTTACCCTTGACGAGCATGTGGAGCGGCCCGCAAGGGTCCGGCAACCGGGCAAGTGCCGCGGTGCCCAGGATCGCAAGGTCCCATGCGCAGGACCCAACCTGAAACAAGGGAGCATCCAGAGGACCCCATGCGCGAAAGCCTTTTCACTTCTGAATCCGTCTCGGAAGGCCACCCGGACAAGGTCGCCGACCAGATTTCCGACGCGGTCCTGGACTGGTGCCTGGAGCGGGACCCCCGGGCCAAGGTGGCCTGCGAGGTGCTCATCGCCCACCGTTCCCTGACCGTGGCGGGGGAATTCCGGGCGGTCATCCCCGACTTGTTCAAGGCCCTGCCCGCGGCCATTCCGGACCTGGCGCGGGGCGTGCTGGACAACGTGGGCTACACCCGGGAGAACGGGTTCGACCCCCACGACCATGCCCTGAACCTGGTGCTCAACGCCCAGAGCAACGACATCCACCAGGGGGTGGAGCAGAGCGATGGCGAGCAGGGGGCCGGGGACCAGGGCATGATGTTCGGCTACGCCACCCGGGAGACCCCGGAGCTGATGCCCCTGGCCCTTTCCCTGGCCCACCGCCTGGTGGCCCGCCAGGCGGAGGTGCGCAAGTCCGGCCAGCTGCCCTTCCTGCGCCCGGACGCCAAGAGCCAGGTGACCCTGCGCTACCGGGACGGCCTGCCCGCGGCGGTGCACGCAGTGGTGCTGTCCACCCAGCACACCCCGGACGTGCCGGACGCCACCCTCCAGGAGGCGGTGCGGGAAGCGATCATCGCCCCGGTGCTGGGGCCCGGAGCCCTGGCCGCGGCCCGGGTCTTCATCAACCCCACCGGGCGTTTCGTCACCGGCGGCCCCGAGGGGGACACGGGCCTCACCGGCCGCAAGATCATCGTGGACACCTACGGCGGCTCCTGCCCCCACGGAGGCGGGGCCTTCAGCGGCAAGGACCCCAGCAAGGTGGACCGCTCGGCCGCCTACGCGGCCCGCTGGGTGGCCAAGCACCTGGTGGCCGCCGGCGCCGCGGACCGGTGCACCATCCAGGTGGCCTACGCCATCGGCGTGGCGGAACCGGTGAGCCTGCAGGTGGATTTCCACGGCGGCGGGCGGGTGCCCGAAGCCGTCGCCGAGCGGGCGGTGCGGGACCTGTTCGACCTGCGCCCCGCCGCCATCCTCAAGGCCCTGGACCTGCGCCGTCCCCGCTACCTGCCCACCGCCGCCTACGGCCATTTCGGGCGGGAGGGGGAGAACTTCACCTGGGAGCACCTGACCCGGCTGGATGAGCTCAAGTCCGCGCTGTTCGGGAGCGTCGCGGCGGCGCCGGCGGGAACCGCGCTGATCGGAATCTGATGCAGGCCGGGCGTACGGACGAATCCGTCCCGGCCCAACCCAGCTCCTGAAGATCAGTTCTCAGCGTCCTCTGCTCCTCGGCGTTAAGACATTTCCCCAAACTGCCAGAGCGCTGGGATCGGCACCAGCAAGGACCTCGAATCCAGGCGGCCCGGATGGGTCGATTCGGTTCCGCAGTTGCGCTCGAACCACACCTGGCCAGGCAGGATCGCGCCGTCCCCCACGATCCGAAGCCGCATGATTCCTACCCCCCCGGGGCGGACATGGAATAATGGCTGCATTCTCATGCCCGACACCCCCATGCCCGGCCCCGGCACCCCAGGGGCAGCGGAACCCGCGCCCAGCCGGCGCCTCCAGAGTGTCGACTGGGTGCGGGGCCTGGTGATGGCGCTGATGCTCATCGACCACACCCGCGACTTCCAGCACGCCGAATCCTTCTGGCACCGCGCCACGGACCTGTCGGTGATCAGCTCGGCCACCTTCGTGACCCGCTGGATCACCCACTTCTGCGCGCCCCTGTTCGTGCTCCTGGCGGGGCTCGGAATCTGTCTCCAGCTCCAGGGGGGCCGGTCCCCGGGGCAGGTGCGGCGCTTCCTCTGGACCCGGGGCCTGTGGCTGCTGGCCGCCGAGTTCACCCTGGTGACCCTGGGGGCCGAATTCCAGTGGGCGCCCTGGCACCATGCCCTGCTGGCCCAGGTGATCTGGGTGCTGGGCGTCAGCATGCTGCTCATGGCCTTCCTGGTGCGCCTGCCCCGGGCCTGGCTCCTGGCCCTGGGCCTGGTGCTGGTGTGCGGGCACAACCTGCTGGACCCCCTGCAGGTGCCCGTGTGGAGGGGCGCGGGGCCGGCGCCCGGAGCCTGGGCGGCCCTTTGGACCGCCCTCCACCAGGTGGGGCTGGTGGCCCCGTTCGGCGCTCCCTACCCCCGGTTCTTCATCCTGTACCCGGTCATCCCCTGGCCGGGGGTCATGGCCCTGGGCTTCGCCCTGGGCGGAGTCTACCGGCTGGAACCGGCCCGGCGGCGGCGGGCCCTGGCCTGGCTTGGGGCGGGGTGCGTGGCGGTCTTCCTGGCCCTGCGGCCCTGGAACGCCTACGGCGACCCGGCGCCCTGGAGCTTCCAGTCCACGCCGCTGCGCACCGTCCTGTCCTTCGTCAACACCACCAAGTACCCGCCCAGCCTGCTGTACCTGCTCATGACCGTGGGGCCCGGGCTGCTGCTCCTGGCCTGGCGGGACGGGCGCGCGGCCAACCTCCTGGACCGGGCCCTGATCACCCTGGGCCGGGTGCCCATGTTCTTCTACCTGCTCCAGTGGCCGGTGGCCCACGGCCTGGCGGTGCTGTTCCACGCCCTGGCCGGCAAGCCCTGGCGCAGCGCGGTGCACCTGGCCCGGCCCCTGCCGCCCCAGATGGGCTTCTCCCTCGCCATGGTGTACCTGGCCTGGGCCCTGGGCCTGGTCCTGCTGTTCCCCCTTTGCCGCTGGTACGCCGGCTTCAAGCAGCGCCACCCCAGGGGCTGGTGGTGGGCCTACCTTTAGGACAGCATGGGACGCGCGCACCGTTGGATCCTCGCAGGGCTCGCATGGGCGGCGGCCCTGGCCTGCCCCGGGGCGGCCCCGGCCACCCTGGGCGCCCTGGACGCCCTGATCCAGGCGGAGCGTCAGATCGACCGGGGCGGGTTCGGCACCGCCCTGTTCACGGCCAAGGGCCCGGAATGGTCCTACACCAGCGGCGCCGGCGGCCCGGGGCGGATCCCCTTCGGCCCTGACACCCCCTTGATGGCCGGAGAACTGTCCGGACGGATCGTGATCCTGGCGGCAGTGCGCATGGCCGACCGGGGCCTCCTGGACCTGGACCGGCCCCTGGGAGCCTACTGGCCAGGGCTGGAAACCAGTGCCTCCCGGCACCTGGCCCGCCTGGGCCCGTTGCCGGTGCGCGCCCTGGCGGCCGAGAGCACCGGACGGGTGGACACCATCCCCCGCCTGGTGCCCGGCTACGTGCCCGGGCGGCACCTGCTCCCGGCCCTGGGGGCCCGGGCCGAGCGCTTCCCGCCCGGCTTCCGCCAGTCCTGGTCCTGCGGCATGAACGACCTGCTGGCCCTGCTCCTGGAACGCCTGGACCGGCGGCCCTGGGCCCAGGTGGTGCTGGAGGAGGCCCTGAAGCCCCTGGGCATGCGCGGATCCGCCTGGCTCACCCCGGTCCAGGGGGCCCGCACCGTCCCCTTCTACTTCCCCGAGGGGACCCGGTACGACCCCAGCCTGGTGGAGAGCCTGCTGCCGCCCCTGGCACCTTCCCTGTCCCTGCGCACCACCCTGGGCGACCTGGCCGCCTGCGGCCGGGCGCTGCTGGCCGCCTACGGCGGAAAGCCCGGGGCGCCCCTGAGCCCCAAGGCGGCCCGGGCGGTCCTGTCCCCGGCCATCCCCGGGCAGCTGGACCGGCAGGGGTTCGAATCGGGACTGGGGTGGAACCTCACCGACTACCGCCTGGCCTACCTGGGGCGGGTGGCCTGGGCCTTCGGCGCCGGCGGCACCCACCAGATCCTGGTCATGCTCCTGCCCGGCCGGGGCCTGGGCGTGGTGCTGGCCCAGACCTGGCAGGATCCGGGGGGGCTCTACGACCTCAAGCGCATCGCCCGGGCCCTGCTGCAGACCTGGACCGAGCGGGAACAGGGCCTGCCCCGTCCGGAGTTCCAGGTGCCTCCGGTCATCCCGCCGGTGCCCCCGGCCGACCGCGCCGCCCCCGGGCTCTACGCCTCCCGGGCGGGGGTGGCGGAGCTGGACTGGGACGACGACCAGTTGGCCCTGTCCATCCGGGGCGGCTTCGGCCAGTTCGTCTGGGCCGGCCCGGGCCGCTTCCGGCCCGCGGCCGAGAACGAATTCGCCCAGGCGGACCTGGCCGGGGACACCCTCACGGTCACCTGGCGCAGCGGCGCCCGGGCGCGCCTGGAGCGGGTCCCGGACCCGGGTCCGGACCTGGCCCTGGAGCCGGGTTCCTTCCCGGTGGAGGCGCCGGACTCGGTCCAGAGCCGGGGCACCGCCCTCCTGGACCGGCACCGGGGGCACTGGACCATCACCGGCGACGACGCCCGCACCTACCTGCTGCTCCCGGACCCAGACCAGGGAGCCCGGGTCCTGTGCGACCAGGCTTCGGCCCTGTACGGGTGCCGGGTCGCGGCGGACCGCCTGGGGGTATTGCACATCCGGGCTCCGGCCGCCGGTCCGCCCCAACGGTGACGGTGATCCTGCGCAAAGCTGCGGATGCGCCTCGTTCCCCCGGGTGAGGCGGGCGCTCCGGCAGGATCAAGCCCGTGACCGGGCCGCGGCCACCAGCCCGGCCACCAGGGGGTGCGGTTCCCCCGGGAGGGACCGGGCCTGGGGGACGTACAGGGTGCCAATGAAGAACGGGTGTCCGCGCAGTTCCAGGATCCGCTCCCGGCCGTCGTCCCCGAAGCCGCTCACCACCAGGCCGTGGGCCTCCAGCTGGGCCCGGTAGTCCGGGTTCAGGCCGAAGTTGCAGTAGAACGGCTCCACGGTGGTTTCGGTGCGGTACAGGGCCGCGGCCTGGGTGCCGGGCACCACCCGCACCGGGTGGCTCTGGCCGGCCAGGGAGCAGGTGAGGGGGATGACCGCCAGGCGCGGCGCCGAGGGGTTGGTCTCGGCGTGGTCGGCGTCGACGATGCCCAGGACGTTGCGGGCGAATTCCACCACGATGTGCTGGAACCCGCCGCAGGTGCCCAGCAGGGGGATCCGCCGTTCCCGGGCGTGGCGGATGGCCGCCAGGGCCCCCTCCATGCTGAGGTAAGGGCTGCCCGGGGCGATGATCAGGCCCTGGTAGCGGCCCAGGCGGGCCAGGGGATCCGGAACCACGCTCCCGGTGGGCACCCATTCGAAACCGGCGGGCTGGGCCAGGTGGCCCAGGGCCGCCTCCGTGGCCTGGTGGGTCCGGTTGCCCGGGTCCCGGTCGCCGACGATGCCGATCAGGGTGGTCATGGCTGCCTCCGCAAGGTGAAAGGGTGGGTCCCGGTCCTATGCTACCCCTGCCCGCCCAGGCTGAACCGGCCGTTGCCCCGGGCGGCCACGTAGAGGAACAGGAAACAGTAGACCAGTGTCAGTTCGCCCTTGTTCACCACCGGCAGGATCCGGTAGTCCCAGTGCAGCTGCCAGTGGACCTGGATGTAGGCCACCGCCATTTCTCCGCTGGCCAGGAAGGCCGCCCAGCGGGCCTCCAGCCCCAGGGCCACCGCCAGGCCGCAGGTCAGCTCGATGAGGCCGGCGAACCACAGCTGGCTCAAGGTGTGCGGGCGGGAACCGCCGAACCATCCCAGGATCTTCTGCATGCCGTGCAGGCTGAAGCTCAGGCCGCTCACCAGCCGCAGCAGGGTGTAGGCGATATCCTGCAGGACGCCGGATCCGTTCGATGCGCTCAAGGTCGCCTCCGTTGACAAAGTCTTGCAGCGGTTCCGGTCCGCTTAAACGTCCGCCGCGGGCGCCGGGCCCGCGCGGTTCCGGAACCACCCCGGCAGGGTCAGCCCCAGCCCCAGGCCCGCCGCGAGGCAGGCGGCCCCCGCCAGCAGGACCGTGCGGGGAATGCCCGCGCGGCTCGCCAGCCATCCGGCGGTGAACCCGCCCAGGGGGTTTGAGCCCTGGAACAGCCAGACGTACATGGACACCACCCGCCCGCGCAGCTCCGGGGGCGCGGAGGTCTGCAGGAAGGTGTTGCTGGTGGACAGCTGCATCGAGGACATGGACCCCACCAGGAGCATGCACAGGGCCGCCGCCGGCAGGTGCCGCACCAGCCCCAGGGCCAGCAGGCTCAGCCCCATGCCGGCCAGGGTGGCGGCGTTCACCACGAAGGCGTACCGGGACGTGGAGGCGGCGGCGGCGGTGAGGGAGCCCAGGATGGCCCCGATGCCGGCGCCGGCCAGCAGCCGCCCGTAGCCCTGGGAGCCGGTGCCCAGCACGTCCCGGGCCAGGGCGGGGGTGAGGGTGTTCACCGACAGGCCCACCGCCGAGGTCATGGCCACCGCCAGCATGACCCGCCGGATGGACCGGGAGCCCCAGGCGTAGCGCATGCCGGTGGCGATGGCGGCGCCCATGGTGGCGCGCCGCGGCGCGACGGCGGCGGCGCCCGTCGCCGGCACCCGGATCAGGATCAGGGTGACCAGGACCGCCACGTAGCTGACGGCGTTCAGGGCGAAGCACAGCCCCTCCCCCAGGCGGTAGATGAGGATGCCCGCCAGGAACGGCCCCACCATGCGGGCGGAATTGAACGCGGCCGAGTTGAGGGACACGGCGCTCTGCAGGTCCTCGGGCCCCACCAGGTCCATCTGGAAGGTCTGGCGCACGGTCATGTCCATGGAGTCCACGCAGCCCTGCAGGAAGGCCAGGACCAGGATGTGCTCCACCCGTATCAGCCCGGTGAGGGTGAGCACCGCCAGCACCGTGGCCAGCACCAGGCTGGCGGACTGGGTGATGAGCACCAGGGGCTTGCGGGGGAAACGGTCCGCCAGGTGCCCGGACACCGGCGCCACCACCAGGGAGGGAGCGAACCGGGCCACGGTGAGCACGCCCAGCACCAGGGGCGAATGGGTAAGGCGGTAGATGAGCCAGGACTGGGCGGTGGTCTGCATCCAGGTACCGACCACGCTGGTGCCCTGGCCCACCCAGAACAACTGGAAGTTGCGGTGCTTCAGGGCTTTGAAAGCCTGGCGGACGGCGGCGATGGACAGCATCCAACCACGTTATCGCTCCCGCAACCTGGGGTCCAGGTGATCCCGCAGGGCGTCGCCCACCAGGTTGATGGCGATCACCGACACGGTGATGGCCAGGCCCGGGAACATGGCCAGGTAGGCGTTGGTCATGAAGTAGGTGCGGGCGTCGTTGAGCATGGTGCCCCACTCGGGGGCGGGGGGCTGGGCGCCCAGCCCCAGGAAGCTCAGGGTGGCCGCGGTGACGATGGCGATGCCCAGGCGCAGGGTGGACTGCACCAGGATGGGCCCCATGGCGTTGGGCATGATGTGCTTGACGGCGATCCGGAAGCCGCCGGCGCCGGCCGCGCGCATGGCCTCCACGAACGGGGCCTCCCGCAGGGTCATGAACTGCACCCGCACCAGCCGCGCGAAGACCGGGATGGAGCTGATGCCCACCGTGATCATGGGCGTGTAGATGCCCGGACCGAGGACCATGGACAGGGCCAGGGCCATGAGGATGCCCGGGAAGGCCAGGAGGATGTCGCACGCCAGCATCAGGCCCTTGTCCAGGGCGCCGCCCAGGTAGCCGGCCGGGATGCCCAGCGCCAGGCCTCCCGCCAGGCTCAGCAGCACCGACACGAAGCCGGCGGTGAGGGAGTACTTGGTGCCCACCAGGATGCGCGCGAGCACGTCCCGGCCGAACTGGTCCGTGCCCATCCAGTGGGCGGCGCTGGGCCGCAGCAGCTGCTGCTCCAGGTTCTGGTCGAAGGGGGAATAGGGCACCAGCCGTGAGGCGAAGGCGCAGGCCAGCACCAGGGCCAGGAGCACCGCCACGCCCACGCAGGCGGAGGGGCTTCGGAAGAACTTGCGCAGCGAACCCAAGGCCGGTCCCCCTTACAGGCGGATGCGCGGATCCAGCGCCTTGCACGCCAGGTCCGTGAGCAGGTTGAGCACGGCGAAGGTGGCCGCCAGCACCAGGATGCCCCCCTGCACCACCATGTAGTCCCGGGCGTTGAGGGAGTCCACGATCATGCGCCCCAGCCCCGGCCACACGAACAGCATCTCCGTGACCACCTGGCCGCCCAGCAGGGCGCCCAGCTGCAGGCCGATGATGGTGACGATGGGCGCGGCGGCGTTGCGCAGGGCGTGCAGGTGCACCACCCGGAACTCGGACAGGCCCTTGCCCCGGGCGGTGCGCACGTAGTCCTGGCCCAGGGTGTCCAGCATGCTGGCCCGGGTCATGCGGGCGATGTTGGCGGCGATGCCCAGCCCCAGGGTCAGGCTGGGCAGCACGTAGTTGAGCGGGCCCTGGTTCCCGGAGAAGGGGAACAGGTGCAGCTGCACCGAGAAGGCGACGATGAGCAGCATGCCCAGCCAGAAGGAGGGCATGGAGACCCCCACGAAGGAGGCCACCATGGACACCGTGTCGGCGAGCCGGCCCCGTTTGCGGGCGGCGTGGACCCCCAGGGGCACCCCCACCAGGATCGCCACCAGCATGCTGGTGAGGGAGAGCTTGAGGGTGGCCGGCCAGCGGGCCTCGATCTCCTGCGCCACCGGGCGGTGGGTGCGGTACGAGTAGCCCAGGTCGCCCTGGAGCAGGTGCCCCATGTAGGTGGCGAACTGCCGGGACAGCGGCTTGTCCAGGTCCAGGGACCGGCGCACCGTCGCCACGTCCTCCAGGGCCGCCTGGGGCCCGGCCAGGGCCTCGGCCGGGTCCCCCGGGAGCAGTCGCAGCAGCAGGAACGAGCAGATGGCCGCGCCCAGGAGCACCGCGACGGTGAGGAGGATCTTCTTCAGGACGTACATGGGTCGGGTCTCCCACCGGTGGGGGGGCGTGGCCCCCCGCCGGCTCCGGACTAGGGCTTGACGGTGCGGGCGAACAGCACGTGCTCGGTGGGCAGGACCTCGATGCCCGTGATCCCGGCCCGGTAGGCCACGCACTGCTTGGGATAGAGGAGCAGGATCCAGGGAGCGTCGGCCATGATGAGTTTCTGGGCCTCCTTGTATTCGGCGGCCCGCTTGGCGGGCTTCACTTCCTTCCGGGCATCCCGCAGCAGCTGGTCCACGGTGGCGTTCTTGTACAGGGCCCGGTTGGAGTTGGGCGGCCACTGGGTGGACTCGAACACCGGGAACATGGCCTGGTCCGCGTCGGCGCTGGAGGCGCTCCAGCCCAGCAGCACCGAGTCGAACTGGGCCTTCTTCACCTCGGCCATGAGGGCCTGGAAGTCCCAGGTCTGGATCTTCATCTTCACGCCCACCGCCGCCATCTGGGCCTGGATCGCCTCGGCCAGCTGCTTGTCCATGAGGTAGCGCCCCACCGGGGTCCACAGGGTGAACTCGAACCCGTTGGGGTAGCCGGCCTTGGCCAGGAGGGCGCGGGCCCTGGCCGGGTCGTAGGGGTAGGCGCCGATGGGGGCGTAGCCCCACACCCCCGGGGGGATGACCGAGTCGGCCACCGTGGCCAGGCCGTTCACCACGTCCTTGACCAGGATGGCGCGGTTCACCGCCAGGTTCAGGGCCAGGCGCACGTTGGGATCCTTGAGCGGCCCCTTCTGGTTGTTGAGGGCCACGTACATGGTCATGATGGTCGGGGTGGTGATGAGGCCGATGCTCTTGTTGCCGGCCAGGCGCTGGATCTCGGTCACCGGCAGCCGGAAGGCCACGTCGATCTGGCCGGACTCAAGCAGCAGGGCCCGGGTGGAGTCCTCCGGGACGATGGTGTAGGTGAGGTTCCGGAACTTGGGCATACCCTCGAAGTAGTGGTCGAAGGCGGTGAACTCCAGGCGCTCGGACGGTTCCCACTTCACGAACTTGAGCGGGCCGGTGCCGCACGGGTGCAGCCCGAACTCCTTCACCCCCCACTTGGCGGCGGCGGTGGGGCTCACCATGGCCGCCACCGGGTGGGCCAGCTGGTACAGGAAGGACCCGCAGGGATAGTCGGTGACGATCTTGACCGTGTAGTCGTTCACCACCTCCACGGACTTGATCATGGCCAGCACCGAACGGCGGGCCGAGGCGGTCTTGGGGTCCAGCACCCGTTCCAGGTTGTACTTGACCGCGGCGGCGTTGAACGGGGTGCCGTCGTGGAAAGTGATGCCCGAATGCAGGATGAAGGTCCAGGTCAGCCCGTCCTTGGCCAGGTGCCAGTCGGAAGCCAGGTCCGGCACCAGCTTCATGTTCGTGTCGAAGCGCACCAGGTTGTTGTAGATGTTCTTGTTGATCACCTCGGTGGCCGAGTCGGTGCACAGGTGCGGATCCAGGGTGGAGGCGTCGGTGCCGATGCCCACCACGATGTCCTTCCCGGCCGCCCGGGCCGCGCTTGCGCCGGCCAGGGCCAGCGCCAGGCACAGGAGCCAGGGCCCGAATGAGTTGAGCCAATGTTTTCGCGTCACGGTACCTCCTTGAAGGAATGGGATGATGGAAAGGGTCACAAGGCCTTGCAGGCGGCCTGCAGGTCCTGGCCGGCGGCGGCCCACCGCTGCCGGTGCCGGCCCAGGTCGGCGGCCAGCTCCCGGCCGCGCCGTTCCTGGGCCTTGACCATGCGCCGCACTTCCGTGGGCGCCGTGCCCCCGAAGGAATTGCGCCGGGTGACGCTGGTGCGGTTGCGGGCGGCCTCGTCCAGGGTCTCCCGGCCCACCGGCAGGCCGGTGCCGCACACCACCTGGCTCCACTTGTCGAGCAGGTCGAAGGTGAGGCCCTCCGCCCCCTGGCCCCGGGCGAACAGGTCCGCCACCGCCCCGCCCACGATCCGGTGGGCGATGCGGAAGGGCAGCCGGCCCTCCCGCACCAGGGTGTCGGCGATCTCGGTGGTGTTGGTGAAGCTCCGGTCCAGGGAACGCTCCAGGGCGTCCAGGTCGAAGGTCATCTCCCCCAGGTAGGCCTGGGACAGGCGGCACATGCTGGCGGCCAGGTTCAGGCAGTCGGTAGTCTCCTCCCAGACGATGGTCACGTCCCGGCTGGCCTCGTAGGGCACCGTGCAGGTGGCCATCATGCCGGCGAAGCGTCCGATCAGCAGGCGGGCGTTGGCCCGCACCGCCGCCACGATCACCGGGTTGCGCTTCTGGGGCATGATGCTGCTTGAGTCGATGAGGCTGTCCGGCAGCTGGGCGAAGCCGGTCTCGTTCAGGCACCACTTGATCACGTCCTCGGCCAGGCGCGCGAGGGTGCTCAGGGCCAGCACCGCCGCGCCGGTGCCCTCCAGCATGTAGTCGGCGGCCGAGACGCAGTCCCCGGCGTGGTCCATCACCCCCTGGAACCCCAGCAGCCGGGCGGTGAGCTCCCGGTCGATGGCGTAGCCGGTGCCGGCCACCGCCGCCGCCCCCAGGGGGCAGTAGTCCAGCCGGCGGATGCAGTCCAGGATCCGCTCCACGTCCCGGAGCAGGGCGGCCGAATAGGCCGAGAGGGTGAACCCCAGGGTGGCCGGCTGGGCCTGCTGGTCGTAGGTGTACACGGGCATCAGGGCGTCCGCGGCGAGGTCCGCCCGTTCGCCCAGGATGGCCACGTGCCTGAGCAGTTCGTCCGCCAGGGCCGCCAGCTTCTCCCGCAGCTCCATGCGCCACATGGACGCTTCCACGTCGTTGCGGCTGCGGGCCACCGGCAGGTGGCCGCTCACCTCCGGGCCCAGCTCCTGGGCCAGGAGGTGCTCCATGTTGATGTACAGGTCCTCCAGGGCCGGGTCCAGGCGCTCCGGGGGAATGCCCCCCTGCTCCACCCAGAGGGCCAGGGTCCGGGCCAGGGCTGCCGCCGCCGGCTGCGGGATGATGGCGCGCCGGGCCAGCATCACCGCGTGGGCGCTCATCACCCTCAGCAGGTAGACCGAGGACGCCCCCAGGTTGCCCATCCGCCGCCTGGAATAGTCTTCCACCACCACCGGGTGCATGCTGCCCTGGGTCCGTTCGAAGAATCCGCCTGGGTCGGTCGTCATGGTCACCCTCCTAGGGTAAGGTCAAGCACGTCCCGGAGCGGCGCGTCCAGCGCCCCCTCCAGGACCGCGGCGCCCAGGGCCTCGGCCCGGGCGGCGCCCAGGACCCCGGACGCCAGGGACAGGAACTTGGCCTGGACCGCGGCCCGGTCCAGGGGATTGCCCAGGTGGCCCCGGGCGTCGTGCACTTCCTCCACCTCCCGGGCCCCGTCCCGGTACAGCACCTCCACCCGGGCGGCGCTCTTGTGCCGCTCCAGGCGCAGGGCCTCCATCTCCGGGAGCACGGCCACGCGCACCTTGCGGGCCAGTTCCAGCAGGGCCGGATCCGCCACCGCGTCCGGCTGGAAGTCCGCGGCGGAGCCGTCCCGTCCGCTCAGGCCCAGGGCCACGCCGTAGGGGATGCTCAGCTGGGCCGAGGCGATCGAATCCGGACGGTACATCCCCCCGGCCATGGCCATGGCCGAGCTGTTGATGCCCACCTGGACCGCCGCCACCTCGCCGGGGGGCCGCCCGGCCCGGCCGTGGATGGTCCGGGCCGCCTCCAGGGGCGCGTGCACCGACTTGCAGGCGGCGTACCACTTGAACTCCACCTCCGCCACGGCCCAGGCCCGGCCCCAGTCCCGGTCCAGCTCGTCCAGGTCCCACCCTTCGCAGGCGACCTGGAAGAACCCCCCGTCCTCCGCCTCCAGCACGTATTCCGGCCCGGTGATGCCGGAGCGGGCCAGGCACGCGGCGGTCAGCCCGTCCCGGGCCGCCAGGCCCGGGTGCAGCCGCTTGCTCATGGCGCCGTCGGCCTTGAAGGCCCAGGTCCCGCCGGTGCGGCTGCCGGCCAGCCCCAGGGCCGAAACCAGCCGGTCCGGCTCCAGGCCCAGCAGCACCCCGCAGGCCGCGGCGGCCCCGAACGGGCCCATGGTGGCGGTGGCGTGCCAGCCTTTCCGGCGATGGGCCAGGAAGCCCGAAGCCCGGGACACGCGCACCATGGCCTCGTAGCCGGCCACCAGGGCGGCCAGGGCCTCCCCCAGGCGTCCGTCCCGGCCCCAGGCCAGGGCGTGCAGGGCGGGCACCACCACCGCCCCCGGGTGGGTGATGGACCAGTGCACGTCGTCCAGTTCCCGCAGGTGGGCCAACGCGCCGCAGGCCAGGGCGCAGTCGCTCCGGGCCAGCAGGGCGCCGCAGCCCCACACCGGCGCCCCGCCGCCGCCCAGCTGGCCCAGGGCCGCCACCACCCGGCGCCCCTCGTCCAGGCCGCTGCCGTACACCCCGCAGCCCAGGGTGTCCAGCAGGCACAGGCGGGCCTGGTCCAGGACCGCCCCGGGCAGGCGCCCGTCCCGGATCGCCGCCAGCCTTCCCGCCAAAGTCCTCAGTGCGCCCATGCGGTCCGCCTTCAAAGTGGGAAATGACAGGCTACGCTCCAGCCGTCCTGCTCCACCAGTTCCGGTTCCACGTCCCGGCAGATGGGCTTGGCGTACGGGCAGCGGGTGGAGAACCGGCACCCGGGCGGCGGGCTGGAGGGGCTGGGGGTGTCCCCTTCCAGGATGATGCGCCGGCGCGCGGCCGTGGGGTCCGGCAGGGGAATGGCCGAGACCAGGGCCTCGGTGTACGGATGCCGGGGCGCCGCGAACAGCTTCCGGGCCGGCGCCACCTCCACCAGCCGCCCCAGGTACATGACCCCGGTGCGCTGGGCCAGGTGCTCCACCACGTGCAGCCCGTGGGCGATGAGGATGTAGGCGAAGCCGAAGCGCTCCTGGAGGTCCTGGAGCAGGTTGAGGATCTGGGCCTGGATGGACACGTCCAGGGCCGACACCGGCTCGTCGGCGACGATCAGCCTGGGGCGCAGGATCAGGGTCCGGGCGATGCCGATGCGCTGGCGCTGGCCGCCGGAGAATTCGTGCGGGTAGCGGTCGATGTAGTCCGGCTGCAGCCCCACCGTGCGCAGCATGTCCCGGACCATGTCCCGGTGCTCGCGCCGCGCGCCGATGCGGTGGATGCGCAGCACCTCGGCGATGTTGCCGCCCACCGTCAGGCGCGGGTTCAGGGCGGTGTAGGGGTTCTGGAACACCATCTGCAGGTCCCGGCGCATGGCCTTGAGCCGCCGCCGGTCCAGGTCCAGGACCTCCTGGCCGCCGAACCGGATGGACCCGCCGGTGGGCTCGATCAGGCGCAGCACCAGCCTTCCGGTGGTGGTCTTGCCGCAGCCGGATTCGCCCACCAGGCCGAAGGTCTCGCCCTCCTCCACCCGGAACGAGACCCCGTCCACCGCCCGCACCACCCGCGCCCGGCCCCAGCCGTCCTGCAGGCGGAAGTGCTTGGTGAGCCCGGTGACCTCCAGGAGGCTGCCCATGTCATTCCTCCCCGCCGTCCGCCGGGGCCAGGAAACAGGCCGCCGGATGCGCTCCGCCGCCCAGGGCCGGCGCCTCCCGCCGGCACTGCTCCATGGCCAGCGGGCAGCGGGGGTGGAAGCGGCAGCCGGCGGGCATCTGCCCGGGGTGCGGCACGATCCCCTCGATGGCCGGCAGGCGCCCCAGGTTCCCCGGGCGGGGCAGGCATTCCATCAGGCCGCGGGTGTACGGGTGCCGGGGCCGGGCGAACAGCTCCCGGGTGGCAGCCTGCTCCACCACCTGGCCGGCGTACATGACCGCCACCCGGTCCGCCAGTTCCGCCACCACCCCCAGGTCGTGGGTGATGAACAGGATGGCCATGCCCAGCTCCCGCTGCAGGCGCCGCACCAGGTCCAGGATCTGGGCCTGGATGGTCACGTCCAGGGCGGTGGTGGGCTCGTCCGCGATGAGCAGCCGGGGCTCGCAGCACAGGGCCATGGCGATCATGACCCGCTGGCACATGCCGCCGGACAGCTGGTGCGGGTAGTCCCCCAGGCGCCGGGCCGGGTCCGGGATGCCCACCTGGTCCAGCAGGTGCTCGGCCCTGGCCGCCGCCTGGCGGCGGGTGGACCGGCCGTGGGCGCGGATGGCCTCCACCAGCTGGCTGCCCACCGGGAACACCGGGTCCAGGGCGGTCACCGGCTCCTGGTAGATCATGGCGATGGCGCGGCCGCGCAGGGCCCGCATCTCCCGCTCCCCCTTGGCCAGCAGGTCCTCCCCCTCGAACAGGATCCGGCCGCCGGCGCAGCGCCCGCCCCCTGCCTGCACCAGCCCCATCACCGACAGGGCCATGGCGCTCTTGCCGCAGCCCGACTCACCCACCACGCAGAGGATCTCCCCCCGGTCCACGTGCAGGCTGACCCGGTCCACCGCCGTGACCACCTTGCCACTGGAGACGAACTGGGTGGTCAGATCGATGATGTCCAGCAACCTCGCCAAGACCAGCCGTCCTTTCGGTGCCCCATCCAGTCTCCGGCCGGGCCCGACCGGATATTGAAAACTCCATCATTGGGAAATTTCAAGGTGAGACTTACTATAGTCCCGCACCCTACCCTGTCAATGACAAAACCCAATGCCCACAAGCCATTCCCGTTATCATGAGGGTCCCATGCCCCTGCTTGACGCCTCCCGCAGCACCCTCCTCCTCATCGACATCCAGGGCAAGCTGGTGCAGATGGTGCACCGCCCGGCCACGCTCCTGGAAACGACCCGGCGGCTCCTGCGCCTGGCGGACCTTTTCGCCGTTCCGGTGCTGCTCAGCGAACAGTACCCCAAGGGCCTGGGCCCCACGGAAGCCAGCCTGCTGGACCTGTTCGGGCGGCTGTCCGGCCCTGCCTTCCGCCTGGAGAAGAACAGCTTCAGCTGCTGCGGCGACCCGGGGTTCCAGACGCTCCTGGAGCGGGCCCGCCCGGGCCTGCCGGCGGACCGGCACCAGGTGGTGGTGGGCGGGATCGAGGCCCACGTGTGCGTCCTGCAGACCGTGCTGGACCTGCTGGAGGCCGGCCACCCGGTGCACGTGTGCTGGGACGCGGTGAGCGGCCGCGGCGAGGACTACCGGGCCAACGCCCTGCAGCGCATGGCCGCCGCCGGCGCCACCCTCACCAACCACGAGTCGGTGGCCTTCGAATGGGCCCGGCACAAGGACCACCCGTCCTTCAAGGCCCTGTCGGCCCTCCTGAAGGAAGGTCAACCTGACGGTTGAAGACCTCCGTATCCGGATTATCATCAATTTCGAATTCATTGCGTAAACCGGACTTCGCCGCTGGGGAGTGCGCTTGCAGCGACTCAACCTGACCTTCCGCTTCCTCATCCCGGTGAGCGCCGTGCTCGCCGTGGTCACCGTCTGGCTCACCTGGGCGGTGGGGGCGGCCCAGGCCCGGCACCTGGAACAGGCCTTCCAGGACCAGCTCACCACCCTGGCCGTGTCCTCCCCCTACATGCTCCACTCCGCCGCCGCCGAGTTCTGCCGCACCCAGGGCATGGCCTTCCACCGGGTCCTCTCCGGGCAGGTCGCCGGCCAGGACCCGGTGGCGGACTTCGAGCGCACGGCCCTGGAGACCTTCCGACGGAACCCGGCCCTGGGCGCCCTGTCCTGGCGCTACCGGGACCCGGACGGCACCCCGCGGCTGTACGTGCTGGCTCCGGCCAAGCTCCAGGAGGAGTGCGCCAGCTGCCACTTCGCCCGGGGCATGAAGGCCTTCCAGGGCGTGGCCAACGGCGAGCTGGTGGGAGCCTTCGGGGTGTCGGTGAGCACCGCCGGGCTGCAGCGGGACGTGGCCCGCACCCGGCTGCTGGCGGTCCTCACCGGCCTGGGCATGCTGGGGGTGGTGGCCCTGGTGGTGTCCTTCTTCGTGCGCAGGAGCATCCTGCGGCCCCTGGACGACCTGTCCGGGGCCATCGCCCGCATGACCCAGGGTGACCTCTCGGCGCGCGCCCCGGTGGCCAGCCAGGACGAGATCGGCCGCCTGGAGACGGCCTTCAACCAGATGGCCGCCCAGCTCCAGCGGGCCAACCAGGACTACATGGAGGTGCTGGCCTTCGTCAGCCACGAGCTGAAGAACCCCATCGCCTCCATGATCACCGACGCCCGGGTCCTGGCGGACGGCTACCTGGGGCCGGTGAGCCCGGACCAGGCCCAGAAGCTGGAGCGCCTCATGGGCGCGGGGGCCCAGCTGCTGGAGCTGGTGCGGGAGTACCTGGACCTGTCCCGCATCGAAGGCGGCAGCCTGGTCCTCCAGCGCCGGACCGTGGATTTCCTGGACGAGGTGCTGGAGCCGGCGGTGGGACTGATCCTGGCCCAGGTCCAGAGCCGCCGCATGGAGCTGGAGCGCATCCATCCCGCCAAACTGGAGCCGGTCTTCTGCGACCCGCACCTGATGCGCATCGTGCTGGTGAACCTGCTGGGCAACGCGGTGAAGTACGGCCGGGACGGCGGCGTCATCATGGTCACCGTGGAGCCGCGCCCCGGGGTGCTGCGGGTGGCGGTCTTCAACGAAGGCCCCGGGTTCCCCGCGGAGGAGCGGGACCGCCTGTTCCGCAAGTTCAGCCGCCTGCAGGATCCGGCCTTGCTGGAGCGGCGAGGCACGGGCATCGGCCTGTACACGGCGTTCCACATCGTGCGCCAGCACGGCGGCACCGTGGACGCCCGCTCCGAGCACGGCAAGTGGGCCGAATTCAGCGTGTTCCTGCCCTTGGAAACCTGACTGCCTGGTCGTACGGGTTCCGGACGTCCGCCCTGGTTCGTCGCCGCCGGCAGAGCCCTGCCCTTTACCCATAATTGGTGGTACATGTCCCACCATTACGCCCTCGTTCGTCGCCGCCGGCACAGCCGGCGTCAACGGAGAAGCAACGGCGATGAACGTGGGGTGGTGTTGCCACCCTCGCACTTCGGTGATCCTGGGGAAAGGCTGGTCTTGCGGGGTGTCCGGGTGGGCCTGGGGACCAGAGGACTCGCTTCGAGTGGGGCCTGGTTCCAGTTGCTTGGCGCCGACCCGATAGTTTGGGAGTGGTTCGATCCACGGCGAGTATCCGGAGAATCGTTGCACGATGGCTTGCAAGGCGCCCCAAATGATAAGGTCAGCGCGAAGCAGGTGGGCCTATGAGCAGCCCACCAAGTGGCGATCTCAAGCTATCCGCCTGCCCCGAGTTCAAAGCCCTGGGTCATGATCTGTAGGATGGAAAAGCCTCGCCACATGATTTCGTGTCCGGGCGGAGGATCGTTTTTTCGAGCCAGGTAGCCGCCTAGACGCGCCACCAAATGGACGGCGTTCTCGAGCTTGGTGGGTGCAGCCAGGCGCCTCTGGAGGGCCAGGGCCTTGAGGACCCGGATCTCAAAGTCCGAAAAGAGGATCTCCGCCGGTAGGTCCGGACTTTCCCTGCCCAGGAGGGTCATGAGCATGATCCGCCACGCGATCACCAGGTTGATGGCAACCGCCCGTTTCAGGCGTTCCGCAGTTTTGTGGGCCAACTCCTCGACCCTGCATCCGGTCTTTAGCACCCGGTGCCAATCCTCGATCCGCCAGCGCAGGGCGTACCAACGCAGGCACTCCTGGGCAGCCTCGACCGTCGCGACTTCCTGGGTGGTCAGCAGGAACCACTCCAGGGGCTTGACCCCTTCCGGCGGCTGCTCCTCCCGAACATGGACGACCCATAACCGGACCGGCCCTTTCTCCCGCAAATGCTTGGGTGGACTCAGTTCGATGGACTGATAGTGGAGGTTCACTTCCGCTTCCCGCCCGGGGCGGCGATCGGTGGCCTTGCGATCCCCCTTCTTGCGCCGAGCGCTTTGCCTTGGGACGTGGATCTGCAAACGAGCTCGCACCGGGCTTAGGCGGATGGCCTCGAACAGGTGCTGCCCCTCTCCCAGCCGGCGGTCATGCTTGGCCCTGACCAGCAGGTCGACCCGGCACTTCAACCGCTGCTCATCAAACAGCTCAAAAAGATCCGCCTCGCGATCCATGACGCACACCAGATGGGTGTCGGGTAACTGGGGCGCGAGGTCGATACATTGGCGCAGGCCCAGAAGCCAACTGAAAGTGTTCTTCTCCTCGATGGGAATGACACTCCTGTGTCGGTCATCTTCCTCGGCTCTCCGCTCTGGCGCTTCGCACGTGGCATCCAGGATGCCCAGGGGTAGCCCCGTATCCGTTACGGCCATCATGGAGTGCAGGTGCAAGCCGTCGTAGTCCGCGCGCTGGTTGCTGCCCATCGGGCCCAGCCCCTCGCAGTCCTCCAGGTTGGCAAAATTCAGGTCACTGGCGTCCTGGATGCACAACACTGTCGGATACCCCATCATGCGCTGCGCCGTGCGTTGCTGATGGGGAGCCAGGATCGCGGCCATGGTCACTTCCGAGTCGTCCGGATGGTCGATCATGCGGTAGTAGCCTTTGACGGCAGCCCAATTCTCCTTTTCCAGGCCGGAAAACGATACCCCGGGCTGCTCGGCCAAGGCACGGGCACTGGCCACCAACCGCTCGCCCAGGCGTTGATCCCCCAAGCGCGCTCCGCCGAATTCGTGCTCCGCCCAAGCAGGCCCCTCGAGCCCTTCAGTGGCCCCCAGGGCGACCGGGCCTTTGGGCTCTGCCAACCCGATCAAGCTGCGGAAATCGGGGCGAAGGGGATAGACATAGACCTCCTTGACGGAAGTGGGACGGACCCACTGGCGGTCCTGACGGCCCCGCCCTTGCGTCCTGCCAACCTTCACCCAGTTGGCGGCCTGATAGCAGGTTCCCGCGAAAGCCTCGGTGTCCACGAAGCTCTCTACCAGCAGAGGTTCGAACCCATACCGGCGCTCGAAATCCACCTTGAGGCGGCGCAAGGTCATCCCAAGGATCTGCGAGGCCAGGTTGCGGCAGTGCACCATGGGCCGGATCAGGAACCGGCTCATGTTAACCACCCGCTGCAGATGGCCCCTGCGGGTGACATCATCCCAGCCAATCCACTGATCGCGGTCAGCCAGGGTCAACGCTGCCGAAGCGAACCCCAAGCCTCCGAGCCAGCCATGCTCCGAGGCGATCAGATACCGGAGTTGACGGCCCACCAGCGGACCGGCTCCCTGGGGATGTTCCCGCGCCATGAGCTCGTTCCAGATGCGGATCTGAGGCACCGTTTCGACCAGAACCAGATTGAGCCCCCTGACCTCACCGGCGGCGGCGGGAACCTCCATCGGCGCCGGCACGGCTTCCGGAAGGCGCCTTGGCGTGGGCTTCGTATGCCGAACAAAATCGGGCGGCGGCAGAACGAAGTGGCCCTCTTGCTCCAAGTCCCGAAGCGCCTTCAGACAGGTCGCCAACTGCCTGTTCCCCCTGAAATCCATGAACCCGAATAGTTCGCATAGCTCGCCAGCCAGGGAAGTCCGGCTCGGGAGGTCGTCATCCTCGAGCAGGTGGTGGATCTGCTCAAGGCCCTTGGGTTGGCCGAGGGCATGTTTGATCTGGCTTTGGACCTGGTCCTGGATGTCCATGCCCCGAGGCTACGGAAGTAGCCTCGACTTGTCCAGCGAAAAATGTGGGTAAAGGGCAGGGCTGTGCCGGCGGCGACGAACCAGGGCGGACGTCCGGAACCCGCACGACCAGGCAGATCAGAGCACGAAAGGATAGACCGCGCCGTCCATGGCCAGGGTGGTGCCGGTGATGTAGCTGGCCCTGGGGGAAGCCAGGAACACCACCGCCTGGGCTATTTCCATGGGGCTGGCCAGGCGCCCCAGGGGCAGGTGGGCGATGCTGCGGGCCCTGGCCTCCTCGGTGGAGATGCCCGCCGCCTTGGCCTCCGCCAGCAACCGCTCGGCGACCCGGTCGGTCTCGGTGAGGCCGGGGTTCACCCCCACCACTCGCACCCCCTTGGCCGCGTAGGCCGTCCCCAGCCCCGCCGTCACCAGCATCAGGGCGGCGTTGGCGGCCCCGCCCGGCAGGTGCACCGGCGCCGCCACCTTGCCGCCCACCCCGATGACGTTGATGATCACCCCCCGGCCCCGCTGGGCCATGCGCTTCACCATGGGGTCGATGACATGGATGTACGAGAAGAACTTGGCGTCCATCCCCGCGCGCCAGGCCTGGGGGTTCAGCTCCGCCGGCGGGGTGCGCCGGGCCGCCCCGGCGCTGTTCACCAGCACGTCCACGGGACCCAGGCGGTTTTCCACCGCGGCCACCATGTCCGCGGCGGCGCCGGCGTCGATGAGGTCCGCCTGGAAGGTGGAGGCGCCCAGCAGGACTTCCTTGGCCCGCTTGAGGTTCTCCTGGGTACGGGAACAGAGGGCGATGCGGGCCCCTTCGGCAGCGAAGGCCTTGCCGCAGGCCAGGCCGATCCCCTTGGACCCCCCGGTGATGAGTACCAGTTTGCCGTCCAGACCCATATCCATGTGACCTCCATCGCCCCGGGTTTGGGGATTCCAACACGACCTATGAATCCACTTTTCCCGGGCGAGATCAAGAGGCATGATCCTACCAGGGCATCCAGGTCAACGTTTTGCCGCGCCTGCCCGCCCCGTTCCCTCCCGGAGTCCCCATGCGTCTGCGGATCACCTTGCCCTTGGGCACCCTCCTCCTGGCCTTGACCGCCTGCGGTTCGCCCCGGCCGGCGCCCCCCGCCGTCCCCACCGCCCCGGCGCGCCAGGCCCCCGCCTGGGTGGACAACGAGATCATCCCCGACGGCCTGGCGGCGGTGGGCATAGCCCAGCCCAATCCCATGGGCGACAAGGGCTTCCAGCGCACCGTGGCAGCGGCGGACGCCCGCACCAAGCTGGCCGGAAAACTGAAGGTCAAGGTGCAGAGCATGTTCACCCAGCTCAACCAGCAGGTGACCACCGCCTCCGGCGACACCGGTGCCAAACCCATCAGGACCGACGTCATGAACCGGGTCATCAGCAACGTCACCCGCCAGGTGGTGGACCAGGAGCTGGTGGGCAGCGTCACCCGGGCCACCTGGACCGACCCGCAGGACGGCAGCCTCTACCTGTTCCTGGCCATGTCCCGGGACAACGTGGACCGGGCCCTGGCCAGCACCGCCAAGGCCGAGATCCAGAAGGAGATCGGCCAGGGCGAGACGGCCCTCAAGCCGGCGCTGCCCAAGGTGGACGCCGCCATCAAGGCCAGCGACGACGAGGAGGACCGGCTGAACGCCAACCTGGACAAGCTGGATCCCGATCATCCGGCGGGAAGCAACTGAAAGAAAAGCTCTAGCTATGCAGCCTCAAGCCTTTGACCGCCTTGTCCACCTTGCCCCGCTCCCCCCGATCAGTTCATAGCCCGAGCCTACACTCGAAAGCCCGGAAAAGGGTTTGACTTCCGCGTTCCCGGCCGATGTACTGGAATATTCATTTCTCGGCCCAACCCTTCAGCGAAGGAGAACTTATGAAACGAACTATCGTCCTTGCCTATTCAGGAGGTCTGGACACCTCCGTGATCATTCCCTGGCTCAAGGAGAACTACGAATGTGAAGTCATGGCCGTGTGCGTGGACGTGGGCCAGGAGACGGACTGGAGCACGGTGAAGAAGCGGGCCATGGACATCGGCGCCCGGGCCTGCGTGGTGGTGGACGCCAAGCAGGAGTACGTGGAGCAGGTACATCTGGCCCACTCTCAAGGCCGGCGCGGTGTACAAGAACCAGTACCTCCTGGGCACCTCCACCGCCCGCCCCCTCATCGCCAAGATCCTGGTGCAGGAAGCCCACAAGTGCGGGGCCGACGCCATCGCCCACGGCGCCACCGGCAAGGGCAACGACCAGGTGCGCTTCGACCTGGGCATCCGGGCCTTCGACCCCTACATCGAGATCATCGCCCCCTGGCGCACCTGGGACATCAAGAGCCGCGAGGAAGAGATCGCCTACCTGGAAGCGCGTGGCATGCAGGTGCCCACCAAGAAGGACGACGCCTACAGCCGGGACGACAATATCTGGCACATGTCCCACGAGGGACTGGACCTGGAGAACCCGGCCAACGAGCCCAAGTACGGACCCATGCTCAAGCTCTGCGTGCCCCCGGAGAAGGCCCCGGACCAGGCGGAGTACGTGGAGGTGGCGTTCGAGCGGGGCGTCCCGGTGCGGCTCAACGGCGAAGCCATGGACGGCGTGCGCATGATCCGGGAGCTGAACCGCATCGGCGGCCGGCACGGAGTGGGCGTGGTGGACCTGGTGGAGAACCGGGTGGTGGGCATGAAGAGCCGGGGCGTGTACGAGACCCCCGGAGGGTCCATCCTGTACGCGGCCCACGAGCAGCTGGAGCACCTGTGCCTGGACCGGCAGATGTTCTCCTTCAAGCACCTCGTCGCCGACAAGTTCGCCGAGCTCACCTACGGCGGCCTGTGGTTCACGCCCCTGCGGGAGGCCCTGGAGGCCTTCGTGGACCGGACCCAGGAGCGGGTCACCGGCACCGTGCGCATGAAGCTCTTCAAGGGCAGCATCAGGCCCGCCGGCGCCACGTCCCCGTACCTCCCTGTACAACGCCAGCATCGCCAGCTTCGCCACCGGGGAGCTCTACAACCACGCCGACTCCAAGGGCTTCATCCAGCTCTACGGCCTGCCCATCATCGTCCGGTCCCTCATGGACCACGGCGCCAACAAGGAGACCGTCACCAGCACTGGGACGGACCCCAAATCCGCGGGGACAGCCGGCTGAGGATTGTTTCTGACACCAAGCAGCTTATGATACGGGCATGAAAATCCAGAGCCTTCCTGCCCGTTGGTTCGTTCGGCTCCGCCGCCTCCTGGGGGTGCTCGGGGCCCTGGTGGTCGTCTATGCGGGGGTGGGCTTCCTGGTGCTCCCGGCGGTCATCCGGGCCCAGCTGCCCAAGGCGGTGGCCCGGACCCTGGGCCGGGCCGCCACCCTGGACCGGGCCCGGTGCAATCCGTTCGCCTGGTCCGTCACCCTGGAGGGGTTCCGCATCGCCGACCCCCAGGGGGGCCCATGGGCGGGCTGGGAGCGGCTGTACGTGCGCCTGCGACCCACCGCCCTGCTCAGTCATACCCTGTCCTTCCGTGCCATCGACTGGCAGGGTCCGTACGGCAAGGTGACGCTGCTCAAGGGCGGCCGCCTGGATTGCGCCGACGTGCTGGCGCGCCTGTCCGCGCCGTCCGCGGCCCCGGCTCCCGCCGCCCCGTCCAGGCCCTGGCAGGTGGCCATCACCCACCTGGCAGTGCAGCGCGCCCGGCTGGACCTGCACGACGACACCTTGAGTCAGCCCTTCGCCACAACCCTGGGCCCGGTCAGCCTGGTCCTGGACGGCTTCGCCACCCGGCCGGACAGCGACAGCCCCTACGCCTTCACCGCCGTCACCGAGGCTGGCGAATCCCTGTCCTGGACCGGGCAGTTCTCGGTGGAGCCCCTGCAGTCGGCCGGCACCCTCACCCTGGAGCGCCTGGACCTGCCCAAGTACCGCCCCTACCTCCAGGACCAGGTGCGCTTCGACCTGCGCCGGGGGCTGGCCTCCCTGCGGGCGTCGTACCGGTTCCGCTGGGCCCCGGGCGACCACGTGCTGCAGCTGGACGACGGCAGCCTCCGCCTCCAGGACCTGGAGCTGGCCTCGGGCCAGGGCCAGCCCGAGGTGCGCCTGCCGTCCCTGGAGGCCCGGGGGATCCGGGCCGACCTGCTGGCCCGCAGCGCCGCGGTGGCCTCCCTGCAGCTCCAGGACGGGCGCCTGGACGTGGTGCGGGAGCCGGACGGCGCCATCAACCTGGTTCGGCTGCTCACCCCCAAGCCTCCGCCCCAGCCCCCGCCTGCGGCCCAGCCCTTCCGCCTGGCCCTGGACGAAGTGGGCCTGCACGGCTTCCAGGTCTCGTTCCTGGACCGGGCCACGGTGCGCCCGGTGACGGCCCTGGCCGACGGGGTGGAGGCCACCCTCCGGGGCTTCTCCCTGGATCCCCAGGCCGCGGCCCGCCTGGACCTCGCCCTCAAGCTCAACCACAAGGCCACCGTCTCCGTCTCCGGCAGCCTGCACCCCTTCAAGCCTGATTGCGACCTGCAGGTGCGGGTGGACGGCCTGGACCTGCCGCCGTTCGACCCGTACCTGGCGCCCTCCGTGGACGTGCGCCTCACCGGGGGCACCCTGGCCGTGGCCGGCCGGGTGCAGGGCGCCTTCGCCGGGAAACCTGACGATTTCACCGCCTTCAAGGGCGATCTGCGCCTGGCCGGCTTCGAGGCCATGGACGGCGCCCGGCGGGAGCCGTTCCTACGCTACCGGGCGCTCCGCCTGGAGGGCGTGGACCTGCGCACCCGGCCGGCGGTCCTGGCCATCCGCAAGATGGGCCTGGAGGGTCCTGAAGGGCGGCTGGTGGTGGCCCCGGACGGCAGCACCAACGTGGCCAGGGCCCTGAACCAGCAGGCGGCCCCGCTGCCCGGTGCGATCATCCGCGCCGCCGTGCCGCCCACCGCCAAGGAGGCCTGGCGCCTGAACGTGGACCAGGTGGCCCTGCGGGGCGGGCGCCTGGCCTTCATCGACCGCAGCCTGGAGCCCAACGCTGTCCTCACGCTCATGGACCTGGCGGGCACCTACACCCACCTTTCCACCGAGCCGGACACCCCTTCCGCCCTGGACATCCGTGGCCTGGCCGGCGGCTCCGCTCCCTTGAGCATCCTCGGCCACGCCGTGGTCCTGCGCCACGACCAGGACACGGACGTGACCGTGCTCATCCAAGGGTCCAACCTGACCGACTTCAGCCCCTACGCCGGCAAGTACCTGGGCTACACCATCCACGAGGGCAGGCTGGACGTGGACGCCCACATCCGCATCCAGCAGCGCCAGCTGGACTCCCTGTTCAAGACCCGCCTGGACCAGCTCTTCCTGGGGGAGCGCACCCAGAGCCCGGACGCCACCCACCTCCCGGTGAAGCTGGCCCTGGCCATCCTGCGCGACCGGCACGGGGTCATCGACCTGGAACTGCCGGTGCAGGGCAGCCTGGACGACCCCCAGTTCCACTACGGCCGCATCATCTGGCACGCCGTCCTCAACGTCATGACCAAGATCGTCGCCAGCCCCTTCACCCTGCTGGCCAAGCTGGCCGGCTCCGGGGACCGGGACCTGAGCTTCGTGGCCTTCCAGCCCGGCACCGCCGAGCCGGAACCGGAGGCGGCGGCCAAGATCCAGGCCCTGGTCAAGGCCCTGGACGATCGCCCGGGCCTGAACCTGGAGGCGGAGGGCACCGCCGATCCGGGCGCCGACGGCCTGGCCCTGCGCCGCCAGGCCCTGGACCGGCGCCTGCTGGAACTGGCCGGGACGCCCACCGCCGGGCCCGTGGCCGGCGACGACCGGACCCGCTGGCTGGGCGTGGCCTACCAGAAAGCCTTCCCGCCCGCGCCCGGCGCCCCGGCCGCCCAGGCCCCGCCGCCGGAGGAGATGGAGCAGCGGCTCCTGGATACCTTCCCGGTCTCCCCCGACGAGCTGGCCCAGTTGGCCAAAGCCCGCACCCAGGCGCTGTTCAAGGCCCTGCGGGACGCCCGGATGGATCCCGCCCGTCTGTTCGAAGTGGCCGGCGGCGAGCGGGCCAAGCAGGAGGTCGGCCCCCGGGTCTACCTGGGGCTGCGCTGATCACAACTGGCTGGTGCAGAACTTGCAGCGGGTGGCGGCCTTGGGGACGGTCTCCAGGCAGTGGGGGCAGGTCTTGGTGTCCGGCTCCGCCGCCGCCGCCTCCTCCTTGCGCTTGAGCATGTCCAGCAGCTTCACCAGGACCAGGAACACCACCAGGGCGATGATGAGGAAGTGCAGGGCCGCGCCCAGCACCAGCCCCACCCGCAGCTTGTCCAGGGTCCATTCCTCCCACTGCATCTTGGCGGGAAGCACGTAGCTCACCAGGGGCATGACGATGCCGTTCACGAAGGCCTTGACGATGTCCCCGAAGGCGCCGCCCACCACCACGGCGATGGCCAGGTCCACCACGTTCCCCTTGGCGATGAATGCTTTGAACTCATCGATCAATTTCATGATGAACTCCTATGCACGGGCCCTACCGGGCTGATGACGTCCGTACCGCTGAGAACTGTTTGCACCATTGTAATTGGGTTTGAATTTCCCACGACATAATTTCGCAAATGCATGAAATTTATCTTGACTTTCTAATGTATAAATTACAAGCTCAAGGCTCCAATTCAATAACGGAGGAGCCATGAAAAAATCCGCACTGATCGCCAGTCTTGCCCTGTTCCTTCCCTACCTGGCCGCCGCCGACGTGCCCAATTACTGGGTAGGGGTCCAGGGCGGCTACGACTGGCAGAACTACGATTCCCGCTACACCAAGGACAACGCGGCCCTGGGCGTGGCCATCGGCACCTGGTGCACCCCCCGCTGGGGCGGCGACCTGGGGGTCCTGGGCACCAAGCTCAACGCCAAGTCCGGAAACGATTCCACCACCGAGACCCACACCCACGTTTCGGCCCTGTTCAACCTGTTCCCCGACTCGAACACCTTCATCCCCTACCTGCGCGCCGGCCTGGGCGTCACCCACCTGGGGTCGCCCTGGTCCGGGGGCCCCGACGCCACCACCCGCTTCAGCTACCACGGCGGGCTGGGCGTGCAGATGGTCCCCGCCGAGCACTTCCTGGTGGGCGTGGAAGGCCGCCTGATCCGCATCGAGACCATCAAGAGCTTCAACGAGACCGTGGGCCTGGTGACCCTGGGCTACCGGTGGGGCAAGGCCGCCCCCGCCCCGGCTCCGGAACCCGCGCCGGCGGTCGTCCCGCCTCCGCCTCCGCCGCCTGAGCCCGCTCCGGCCCCGGTCGTCACGCCCGAGCCCGAGCCCGAGCCTGCCCCGGTGGAAGCGACCCCGATGCCCGAGCCCGCGCCGGCGCCTCCCGCCAAGATCGTTCTGGACGAGGCGAGGCTGCACTTCGCCAACAACAAGGCCGTCCTGCGTCCGGAAGGGATCGAGGCGGTGGCCAAGGTGGCCGAAAGCCTCAAGGCCTATTCCGGCAAATACACCCTGGTGGTGAGCGGGCACACCAGCAAGGTCGGCTCCCGGGCCATGAACTTGGCCCTGAGCAAGCGCCGGGCCGATGCGGTGGCCAAGGTCCTGGAGGATGAGGGCATTCCCGCCGAGTCCATCCAGACCGTGGGGATGGGCTTCGACCAGCCGCTGGATCCCGGCACCAGCAAGGAAGCCCAGGCCCGGAACCGCCGGGTGGAGATCGACGTGAAGACCGAGGACCCCGATGTGGAGACCCACAAGACCGTGACGTCCCTCAACGACTAGGCTTGACCCTCCCTGGCCAGGACCGGCGGGCTCCCAAGCCCCCGGTCCTGGTTTTTTTCGTGGCGGCGCCGTCCGGAAGGGACGAGATTCTAATTGCGCCATGGCCACCCGACCCCGAACCCAACTTTTCCCCGCGTCCCATCCCCAGCGCCAGGTGGAGGATGAAGGGATCCTGCGCATGCTGTTGCTGGCTTTCGCCCTGACCCTGCCCCTGGCCACCCTGGCCTACCTGAAGATCCAGCAGACCCGCCTGAGCTACGAGATGAGCGAAATCCGCGGGCAGATCCGCCAGGAGGAGGAGAACCGCCGCACCCTGCTCTTGAACCGCTCCTACTACCAGCGCAGCGAAGAGGTCAAGGCGTTCGCGGACCAGGCGGGCATGCAGCCCCGCAAGGAGCCCCCAGCGCCGCCCAGCGCCCCTTGATATGCTTTCCTCAGGGGGCGGGCATGCGTCTGTCCAGAGGAATGCTGGGGGCGGACGGCCTGCTCCTGGTCACGGCCATGATCTGGGGCTTCGCCTTCGCGGCCCAGCGCAGCGGCATGCGGGACATGGGCCCGTTCGCCTACAGCGCCGCCCGGTTCGCCCTGGGGACGTTGTCCCTGCTGCCCCTGCTGGCGCTGCGGAAACGCCCGCGCCCGGCGTCCCGGCGGCCCCTTCCCGCCCGGGCCGCCTGGACCGCCCTGGCCGGGCTGGTGCTGTTCCTGGGGGTGAATTTCCAGCAGCTGGGCCTGGTCCGCACCACCGCCGCCAACGCCGGCTTCATCACCACCTTGTACGTGATCCTGGTGCCCCTGGCGGGGCTCTTCCTGGGCCGGTCCCCGGGGGCCCGGGCCTGGGCCGGCGCCGGGCTGGCGGTGGCGGGCCTCTACGTCCTGGGGTTCCAGGAAGGCTTCACCATGGCCCCCGGCGACCTGCTGGAGCTGGTGGGGGCGCTGTTCTGGACCATCCACATCCTGCTCATCAACCGCCTGGTGACGCGCATGGACGCCCTGGAGATCGCCGTGGGCCAGGTGGTCACCTGCTCGGTCCTTAGCCTGGCCGTGGCCCTGGTCCGGGAGCCGGCCCCGTTCCGGGGCCTGGTCCCCGCGGCCATCCCCATCCTGGTGGGCGGCCTGCTCTCCATCGGCGTGGCCTACACCCTGCAGATCGTCGCCCAGAAGACCGCCCACCCGGCCCACGCCTCCATCATCCTGTCCATGGAGGCGCTGTTCGCGGGCATCGGCGGGGTGCTGTTCCTCCGCGAGCCCCTGACCGGCCGTCTGGTAAGCGGCGGGCTCCTGATGCTGGCGGGCATGGCCCTCTCCCAGTCCGGAACCGGGCCCGCCCATGCGGGGGAGGACCACGACGGCCTGGCGTCCAGCATGGTGGAGGCCGCCTGGGAACCACCCCGGGACCAGGCCTGAGTTTTCCCGGTTGCTCCGGCGGCCAGGCGGCGGACAATACCACCATCCGGAGAATGACTATGCCCAGGCCGTGGAGGTTCCCTCCCCTGGCGACCCGCCCGAAGCCCAGGAGCTGACCATGCCCCAGCCCGTCGCCGCCGCCCCCGTCACCGCCGTTCATGGCCAGCTGCTCCTGGACACCGCCGCGGCTTCCATCCGCCACGGCCTGGCCCACGGCCGGCCCCTGCCCGTGGATCTCCGGAACCTCCCTCCCGCGGTGCTGGAGCCGCGCCCGGTGTTCGTGACCCTGGAGCGCCGGGGGGTCGTGCGGGGCTGCGTGGGCCGGCTGCACAGCCCCCATCCCCTGATCCGGGACGTGGCGGACAACGCCTACAATGCCGCCTTCCAGGACAGCCGGTTCCCGCCCCTGGAGGAGCCGGAACTGGACGGGCTGTCCCTCCAGATCTCCGTCCTGGAGCCGCCCCAGCCTTTGCCCTTCAGCACCGAGGCGGACCTGCTGGCCAGGCTGGTCCCCGGCCGGGACGGGCTCATCATCCAGGCCGGCTGGGCCATGGCCCTGTTCCTGCCCGCCGTCTGGGCGAGCCTGCCCGACCCGGCCCAGTTCCTGCACCACCTGAAGCTCAAGGCGGGGTTGCCCGCCGCCGGACTGCCCCCGGGGCTGGAGGCGTTGCGCTTCACCACCGAGTGCGTCTCGGGACCCATGACCTAGTCTGGTACGGGCCTGGGCTGCTCCGTTCGTTTGGACCGCATCAGCGGTCCAAACGAACGACCCTGACGCCGGGTCGGGACACGGACGCCACCGTCAATCGAGTCGGCCGTTGGCGATGGCCGCGACGCCGTCCAGCAGGCGCTGGACATCCTCCTCCGTGGTGTACATGGCCTGCCCGGCCCGCACCACGCCGCCCTGGGCTTCCAGCCCCAGCGCCTCCACGGCCCGGACCGCGTAGAAATGACCGTCCCCGACCAGCACCCCGAGCTCGCCCAGCTTGCGGGCCACTGCCTTGGAGTTGAGGTCGCGCACGGTAATGGAAACCGTGGGCGCCCGGTGGGCGGCCTGGAAGTCCGGACCCCAGGCCGAGACCCCGGGAATGGCCTGCACCCGCTGGTAGTAGCTCTGGGCCAGGGCGCGTTCCTGCCGCTCCAGGGCGGTCATGGTGGCCACCAGGCGCTCGCGCAGGGTAGCGCCCTCCGAGAACCCGGCCAGGAAGTGGACAGCGGCCCGCACCCCGGCCATGGCCGCGTGGTGCAGGGTGCCGGTCTCGATCCGGAACGGGGCCGACTGGTCCTGGGTGCAAAGCCGGTCCGTGGGCAGTGTATCCAGCAGCCCCGGGCGGGCATAGAGCACGCCCACGTGGGGACCGTACCATTTGTAGGCTGAGCAGAGCAGGAAGTCGGTGTCCAGGGCGGCCACGTCCATGGAGAAGTGCGGCGCCGCGTGCACCGCGTCCACCAGCAGCCAGGCGCCCACGGCCCGGGACAGTTTGCGCGCCAGCGCCAGGTCGTTCACCGTGCCCAGGGTGTTGGAGGCGTAGCCGACGGCCACCAGACGGGTGCGTGGGTTGATCTTGCGGGCCATGTCCTCCGGGTCGAGGGTGCCGTCGGCAAGCATGGCCACTTCCCTGATGACCGCGCCGGCCTCGGCCAGGTTCAGCCAAGGGCCGCGGTCGCCCTCATGGTCCAACTGGGTGATGACCACCTCGTCGCCGCTCTTGATCAGCCGGGACAAGGCCCGGCTCAGGCTGAAGGCCAGGGTGGTCATGTTGGCGCCGAAGGAGATCTCCCGCCAGGACGGGGCTCCCAGGAATGCCGCCACCGCTTCCCGGGTCTCGTGCAGCATCTGGTCGGTTTCCTGGGATGTGATGAACTCGCAATGAACGTTGGCGTTGCAGCGGGTGTAGTACTCGGCGATGGCGTCGAGCACCGCCTGGGGCACTTGGGTTCCGCCGGGGCTGTCGAAAAAGGCCAAGGGCTTGCCGTCGAGGGTGCGGCGCAGAGATGGGAACAGGGTCCGGCACGTGCTCAAGGCTCCGGTGGCTTGGTTCATGGTTTTCTCCCAGGGAAGAGGTGATTGAAGCAAAAATGTCCTGGATCCGTTGGCGCCCAACGATCCAGTGCCCTCAGACGTTCACGGATCCCGGAGGCAGATCCTGCTGTGCTGGACTGGCGGTCTCCTTCGGCATCGCCAGCCCGCACCAGGCCGTCCGCATCGGTTTGAGCACCAAGAGGGCGAGAAGCCCGGTGGCCAGATCCATGGTGATGACCACCGCGAATACGGGCAGCCAGCTTCCGGTGGCTACGCGCAGCCAGGCCGCCAGCGGGCCCCCCAGCACCGAGCCCACCCCCGCGGCCATGTAGAGGAAGCCGTAGTTGGTGGTGCCGTTGCGGGCGCCGAAGGTATCGGTGAGGGTCGAGGGGAACAGGGAGTAGATCTCGCCCCAGCAGAACAGCACCAGCCCGGACAGGGCCACGAGCGCGAGGGCGTTCTGCCGGAAGACCAGCATCAGCGTCACGGCCGCCGCCTCCAGGATGAAGGCGATGCCCATGGTGTTCTCACGGCCGATCCGGTCCGAAATCCAGCCGAAGAAAGGCCTGGTCAGCCCGTTGGCGATGCAGTCCACGGTCACCGCCAGGGGCAGGGCCGCGACTCCGAACACCATCACCCCGGCCACGCCGAAATCCTTGGTGAAACTGGCGAATTGCGAGATGACCATCAACCCGCAGGTGGACATCATCGCCATCATCGCGAACATCAGCCAGAAGACCGGGGTCTTCAGCATGCCTCTCGGCGAGCATTCCCGGCCGGTCAGCACCGCCCTGGCCGGCACGGCGGCCTCGACCGCCTCGCCGGGCCGGGGCGGGCGAAGGCAGAAGGCCGCCAGGACCCCCACCGCCCCAAGAATGACCCCGAACCGGGTGAGGGTCGCCTGGTGGCCCGAGGACCTGATCATGGCGTCGATGGGAATGGTGGTCAGGATGGCGCCGATCCCGTAGCCCGCCGCCACGATGCCGGTGGCCAGGCCGCGCCGGTCGGGGAACCAGCGGACCATCAAGCCGATGGTGCCGATGTAGACGATGCCGGTCCCGATGCCGCAGAACAGGCCGTACGTCGCATAGAGCCCCGCCAGGCTGGTCACCCTGGCCGCCAGCACCCAGCCCAGGCCGCTGAGCGCGGCCCCGAGGGCGATCAGCAGCTTGGGGCCGAAGCGCTGGACCAGCCAGCCCTGGGCGGGGGAAAGCCAGGTCTGCAGGACGATCAGCAGGGAGAAGGTGACCTGGATCGCGGGCAGGCTGGTCCCCGTGGCCGTGCGGAAGGAGTGGATGAACAGCGTCCAGACATACTGGGGGCTGGAAATCGCCATCATGGCGACCAGGCCCAGGGCCAGCTGGATCCAGCGGGTATTATCGGCCTTGGATGTCGATCGCATCGCTCGTTACCCTGTCTTTCTCGGGAATCCCGACCCATTCACGGGTTCTCACGGCTCTGGGGTGGGGGATCCAAGGCCCGGAGGAAGGGCGCGACCAGCGCGTCCCTGGTGCCGCACAACGTGCGGAGATGTTCGGTGACCCGGCCGGCACCTTTCCGGCGCCAGGCCAGGGCGAGCGCCGACTGGGAGCGGCCGGACAGAACCTGGCGCTCGGTCAGCCGGTGGGCGGCCAGGGCCTCGCGGGCGATGGGGGCAGGCAGGAAGCCCACCCCCAGGCCATGTTCGTGGCAGGCGATCTTGGTGGGCAGGTCGGGCACCAGGATCTCCGGTTGCCAGGCCAACCTCCAGGCGGTGCGCTTGGTCAGACGAAGTGATGTGTCTTCAATATTTACCACGGGATAGGGGCGGAGGTGGTCATCCTGCAGGGGCTCGGGATAGCTGGCCAGGGGATGCCCGGGAGCCAGCACGAACACCCAGTTGACGACCCCCAGCGGCTCGGTCAGGAACTCCTCGCTGATGGTGTGGAAGCCTGGGGCGCCGATGGCGAAATGCCCGCCGCCGTGCAGCATCATGTCCCACACCCCCATGTAGACCCCCACCCGCACCTTCAGGACCGTCAGCGGGAACCGCTCGTGGAGCTGCGCCAGCAGCAGGGCGGCGGCTTCGGCATCGTAAAGCAGGTTGTTGATGATCAAGGTGAACTGGGTTTCGATGCCGTCCCGCACCTGCTGCAGCTCGTCGGGCAGGCTGCGCAGCCAGTCGAAGATGTGGCTGGCCTTTTCCAGCAGGAGCTCGCCCGACGGCGTAAGCGACACGGACCGGGTGGTGCGCTGGAGCAGCGCGACCCCCACCTCGTCCTCCAGCGCCTTCATGCGGTAGCTGACCGCGGACGCGGTCTTGTTCAGGAACTGGGCCGCCGCCGAGAAACTGCGCAGCTCGGCCACGGCGACGAAGGTCCGCAGCAGCTCGGGGTCGATGGGTTCACGGAGTTCCAGCATGGCGCCTACTCGGGTGGTGAAGACGGCAGGTCGGGGCCGGAGAGCGGCCATTCGCCAGTCTGACTGAAACGGGCGGCGGCGATGAACCCCGTCAGGGTATCGAGGCCCGAGGTCGCGCCCTGGGCGGCGATCCGCCCGGCCTGGGCCAGCAGCCGGTCCCTGCGGCCCTGGGGCAGCTGCCTGGCCAGCCGCGCCAGGTGGCTGCTGAATTCGCCCCGCGCCGCGGCCCGCAGATAGCTTGCGCTGACCGGGGTGGTCAGGCCGTCCAGTTCCCCGGCCAAGGCCGCGAGGCCCGCGGCGAGTTCCCCGCCGGCTCCCGATCGCGCCCATTCATGGGCCAGGGCCCCGACCAGGAAATCGTCCCCGGCCGGGGTCGCGCCCCTGCCGCGGCCGACCAGGGCGCGCAGGGTGCTGGTCCGGCGCGGGCCGTCCGCCCCGAACAGGGGGCGCCAGCGGCTGGCGGCGGCAAGCGACTCCGCGCCGGATTCGCCCAGGCCGTTCAAGCCCTGGCGCGAGCAGAGCCAAGCACTGATGGCCGCCACTCCGTCCCGGGCGGGCCCCGCGTCCAGTCCTGGGGCGATCGGCCGGATCCGCACGGTGAACCGCCGGACACCGGTCACGATGAAGCGAAGGCTCAGTCCGCCGTCCGGATCGGGGCCCTGGGCCAGAAGCTGGCCGAGGTTGGCGCCGCTGATGACCACGTGCAGGGGCAGCAGGCCCTGCCCGGGTGCCGAAAGGTAGATGACCTCCGGCGATCCCGGGACACCCAGGCTCAGGCCGCGGCGGTGGCGCGCGGTCACGGCGCAGATCCGGCCGGCTATCAGCGCCGCCGCAGCGTCGCTGATGGCGAGCGGGACCAGGAGCCTAGAACGCATAGCGCACGGTGCGGGCCGACTGGGCCACGATCCGGCCGCGCTTGACGACGAAATCGCGGTCGGGGATGTCCATGACCGCATCCGCGGCCCGCTGGGTGCCCAGGAGGACGCAGTCGGCGTCCTTGCCCACTTCGAGACCGTAATTGGGCAGGCGAAGGGCCTTGGCGGCATGGGTGGTCACCATCGGCAGCAGGGACGGCTGGTCGTCGGCTCCGCCCAGATGGCAGGCCGGCAGGGCGAGCATGGCGATCTGCAGCAGGTCGCCGTTGCCGTAGGGGGTGAAGGCATTCCGGATGTTGTTGGTGGCGAGGCAGACATTGACTCCGCCGTCCCGCAGGGCCCGCACCGGCGTCAGGGTCCGGCGCACATTGAAGGCGTCCTTGCGCCCCCCCAGGTGCAGGTCGGTGGCGGGCAGGCACATCACCGAAATCCCGGCGTCCCGGAGCAGGGCGACCAGCCCCGCCAGGCGCCCGGGAGGGACCGCCCCCAGGGCCGTCAGGTGCCCGACGTTGACCCGCCCCTCGTAGCCTTCCCGGATGGTCTTCCGGGCCAGGTACTCGATCGACATGGCGTCGGCGTCGTCCTTGAAGTCCTGGTGGAAGTCCAGGTCCTTGCCGAACTCCTTGGCCAGGGCGAACACCCAGTCGATGTGCTCCTGGGCGCTGGTGTCGTTGTAGGGGATCGCGCCGACGACGTCGGCGCCCTTGACCATGGCTTCGCGCATCATCCGGTCGGTGCCCGGGGCCTTGAGGATGCCCTCCTGGGGGAAGGCGACCACCTGGATGTCGATGATGTCGCGATACTCCCGCTTGAGGTCGAGGACCGTGTCGAAACCGGTGAAGCCCTGGGCCGGGTCGAATTCCGCATGGGCCCGGACGTGGGTGCTGCCGTGGCCGACCAGGAGCTTGAGAACGCGCCGGGACCGGGCTTCGATGTCCTCGCGGGTGAAGGTCGGCTTCAAGGCGGCGGTGACGGCGATCGCCTCCATCAGCGTTCCGGACCGGTTCGGCTGGCGGTCCATCACGAAGGCCTTTTCGAGGTGCAGGTGGCTTTCGACCAGCCCCGGGATCAGGACCCGGCCGGCGGCGTCGATCTCCACGTCGCCATGGGCCTCGACCCGCGGCGAGATCTGGACGTAGCGGCCCCGTTCGACGGCGACGTCCTGCAGCGGCGAGCCGTCGGTGAGACGTGCCTGGCGAATGATCAAGTCCATGGATGGCCCCACCAAGTCGATCAACAAGTTCCCTGGAGCTCGGCCAGGGCCTCCAGGGCCGCGGCAAAGCACTCGAGGGGCGCCCGCACCGTCCCGGCGCCGATCTGGCCGATGCCCGCCCTGCGGTGGGCGATGCCGGTGTTGATCACCGGCGTGATGCCGGTTTCCACGATGCGGCGGACATCCAGGCCCAGGGAGGCGCCCTGGGAGTTCCAGGTCGGGATCGGCAGCATCGGGTTGCTGTCCGCGTAGATCTCGCGCATCTCCTCGCTGATCTCCAGCGCGTCGGAGAAGTCGCCGGCGCCGATGAAGCGCGTGACCCCCGGGGCCGCGACCATCGCCGCGCCGCCGATGCCGAAGGTCTCCGTTATGGCCGAATCGCCCACGTCCGGATTGACGTCCTCCCGGCCGTAGCCGGAAAAGAACAGCCCTTCCGGCATGTTGACCGGTGCCGTGAACCAGCGGTCGCCGGTCCCGCTCACCCGGATGGCGAATTCGCGGCCGTTGCGGGTCATGGCGGTCACGATGGTGCCGGCCTGGATGACGGCCGCGGCGTCCATGGCGCACTTGCAGTAGGCCATGGCGACGTTCAGGAAGAACTGGTCGGTCCGGCCCAGGAAGCGCAGCACGTCCTCTTTGGCGGCCTGGGGCGCGCCGCAGGCGACCAGTTCCGGCGCGAGGACCTTCAGCAGCAGCGCCGAGGCGGCGATGTTGCGCTGGTGGAACTCGTCGCCCATCGTGATGGCCTGGGCCATCAGCGCCGTGAGATCCACGCCTTCCGGCAGGCGCCGGAGCGCCAGCGACAACAGCGGCCCCAGCACCTCGCGCATCCAGACCAGGCGCTTCTGCACTTCAGAGTCGAAAGCTCCGAACCGCAGCACCTTGCCGATGCCCTCGTTCAGGTTGCAGAAGGCGAGGTTGCCCTGGGCGGCGTTCCTGACGACCAGGACCGGCATGTTCGACGACGTGATCCCCCCCATGGGGCCGACGGCGGAATGATCATGGCAGGGCAGGAAGCGGATGCCGCCGGCCGCCGCGAGCTGCTCGGCCTCCTGCTTCGAGGCGGCCCACCCTTCGAAGATGGCGGCCCCGATGACGGCGCCCTGCATGGGACCGGTCATCTGGTCCCAATGGATCGCCGTGCCCGCGTGCAGGAGCACGCGACCCTCCCGCAGCGCCGGGATGCAGGCGGAGGCGGTGCGCACGTCCACCAGGCAGGGTCGCGCCCGTTTGATTTCCGCGATGACGGACTGGTTGGCTTCATGGATGCTCGTGAACATGGGATCCCTTTTCAATTCAAGGTGGCGAGAAGGCGTTTCAGGCGCTCGTCGCCCCCTGCGGCCGGTTCCCACTGCACGTGGACCACGGGTATTCCGCAGGCGTGGAGGTCTTCGGCGAACCCGCGCAGCCCGATGTTGATCACGGACGGTGCCCTCGCCAGCCAATCCGGACAGGCCGAAGGCGGCGCCGGGATCCGGGTCGTGAGGTAGGCGGCCAGGAGGGCTGCGCTCCGGGTGCTTTCGGCCACCACGATGCCGGCGCCTTCCAGTTTCGCCACCTGGCCCGCCAGGTCCTGGGGATCTTCCGGGGTTCCGGTGACGGTCGCGATCACCACGATCGGCGCGTTCGCGCGCGTGGACCGAAGCTCCGCCACGGCCCTGGCGGCCTCCCCGGCGGGGTCCGGATGGCTGCCGAGACCGAGCACGATGTCGAGCAGCAGCACCCCGCAGGAACCGTCCCCGGCTAGGCTGCGGATCATCCCGTTGCGTTGCTCGGGGTCGATCATCGGGTGCGGCCGTCCCCGGGTGTAGAGGTCGTCGCCGAGATCGATGACGCGATGGCCGCCGCTGTCCAGCATGCGGCCCCCGGCGTGGCTGCCGCCCTCGTCCAGGCCGAGGGCCTCGGCCAGCAGGAGCGCGGCTTCCGCCGCGAGGGTGCCGCCGGTGTAGAGGCCCAGCACCGACTTCCCCGCGACGCCGGGGAGGCCCGCCGCCAGAGCCGCGAACCGGGCCAGTTCCGTGGCCTGCCGGGCCGCCTCGTCCAGGGTGGTGGCGAAATGCACCTGCCCGTCGATGCGCCGGCCGGGCTTCTCGCCGAGAAAGAGCGCAACGGCCGGCTTGCCCATGGCCTTCAGGGCGCAAGTCACCCGCTCGCGCACCGCCGCCGCGGGCGGCTTGGAGACGAACACGACGACCTGGCTGGCCGGATCGGCGCGGATGAATTCCAGGGCCTGCAAAGCACTGATGCCGCCCACCGGCCCGGAGAGGTCGCGGCCCCCGAGGCCCAGCGCATGGGTGATGCCGCCGTCCATCCGCGCGATCTGGGACGTCAATTCCTGGATTCCGGTTCCCGATGCGCCAATGATGGCGATGGGTCCCGCCGGCACCCGGTTGGCGAAGGCCAGGGGCGCCTGGCCGATGATGGCTGTGCCGCAGTCCGGGCCCATGACCAGCAGACCCCGGCTGCGGCCGAGCCGCTTGAGCTCGATTTCCTGGTCCAGGCTGACGTTGTCCGAGAAGATCAGGACGTGGCAGCCGGCCTCCAGGGCCTGGCGGGCAGGTTCGAAGGCATGGTGGCCCGCGACGGAGATCAGGGCGAGGTTCGCTTGGGGGAGCAGCTGCCGGGCCCGGCGCCAGCTGCGGACGCTGGGGTAGCCTTTGCCGCGCTGGCCCCTGGCCGCTTCCGCGAGCTTTCCGGTCACCAGTGCGCCCATTCCGGCGGCCAGGGCGTCGTCGTCCGTGTCGATGGCGATGCACAGGTCGTTCGGGCCGGCGGCTGCCAGCTCCTGATGCCAGAAGCCGGTTTCCCTGAACACGTCCAGGTTGGCCTGGGTTCCCATCATGATGGAGAGACGGTTGACGCCGGCCAGCGCGGCAAGGTCCCGGGACAAGGCCATCAGGGTGACCGAGTCCTGGAACGTGCCTCTGATGATGTAGCCGTGGATCATCGTCAAAATCCCCGATTCGCGCAAACCCAGCTGGAGGTGGCAGTGTTGGCCCCCGCCCTTTCCTTGATCGCACCACTCAGGTCCTGTCGGGTCCTGGCTGGGCCTGTCATCAAGCACCTGCTACTACCGCAGCAAAATTTAATTTCATTGTTCCCGGGGTGGAACAAGTATCCCCCCCGAGACGGGGAAGGCAATGGGAAATGCACGCAAGTCGAAAAATAATTTGAATTAATGAATTCTTTTCAGTAATGCGCCGCTCAGCATTGAATGGCGTTTGTCTGACGTACTATGCCTTGGTCTCCTTCTTGGGATGCCGCTTGACGAATTGGCCCCAGCCCTTCTCGCCGACGAAAACGCCGTTGTCGAAAACCTTGCGGCCGCGGGAGAAGGTCATGACCGGATAGCCCTGCATCTCCACGCCTTCCCAGATGGTATAGTCGCAATCGGAGTGCGTGAGATCCTTGGTGATCGTCACCTGCTTGTTGGGATCGAAGATGGCGATGTCCGCATCGCTGCCGACGGCGATGGTGCCCTTCTGGGGGAAGCAGCCGAAGATCTTGGCAGGATTGGTCGAAACCAGCTCAACCACGCGGTTGATGGCAAGTCCACGCTTCTTGAAACCTTCGCTGAACATGAAAGGGTACAGGTTCTCCGTGCCCATGCAGCCATTGGGGATCTTGGTGAAGTTGTCCTTGCCCCAATCCTTTTCGGTGCTCAGGAACGGGCAGTGGTCGCTGGCGATGGTGGAGATGTCGCCGCGCTTGATGCCAGCCCAAAGGGCGTCCTGGCTTTCCTGGCCCTTCATCGGAGGCGCGCAGACGAAGTTGCGCCCGTCGGGACGATCGTAGACTTCCTTGGTGAAATACAGGTAGTGCGGGCAGGTTTCCGCGTAGATCGTGAAGCCTTCGTTATGGGCTTTGGTGACTTCGTCCATGCCTTCCTTGTTGGCCAGGTGGACGATGTAAAGAGGAGCGTCGAGGCTCTTGGCCCAATGGATGGCGCGCAGATCGGCTTCCGCCTCGACCCATTCCGGACGGCTTTCATAGTGGTACTTGGCGCTGGTCTTGCCTTCAGCCAGGAAGCGGCCGCTCAGCAGATCGATAGCTCCCGGATTTTCCGCATGCACGCTGATGTTGATGCCGTGTTCTTTGCCTTTTTCCAATGCGGTGATCAGCGCCGCATCGTCCATCATGAGGCCCTCCTCCTTATACACCATGAAGAACTTGAAGCTGGGAACACCATAATCAGCGGCGGCGGGGAATTCTTCGAGAACCTCCTCGGTGAGATCCGTGAGGGCCACGTGGAAGGCATAGTCGACCGCTGCCTTGGGCGCGCACAGGGCCAGGCGCCCCTGGACGGCTTCAATGATCCCTTGGCCTTTTCTCTGGATGACGAAATCGAACACCGTGGTCACGCCGCCGCAGGCCGCAGCGCGGGTCCCGGCGAAGTAGTCGTCCGAGGTGACCGTGCCGGCGAAGGGCATTTCCAGATGGGTGTGGACGTCGATTCCGCCAGGCAGGACGTACTTGCCCGTGGCATCAACGACTTCGGCGCCGGTCAGGTCGAGGTCCTTGCCGATCATGACGATCTTGCCGCCCATGACGCCGATGTCGGCAATGTAGGTATCGCAGGCCGTCGCGATGGTTCCATTCTTGATGATCAGATCCATGACAATGGCTCCTATGGGATGTGACCCAGGGTTCTACATGAATATTATCGATTTTAAGAACAGCACCCAGCATGACCCTGGGTACCGCGTCTGCCGTGCCCTGTTGTTCAGACCAGAGATTAGCATCAGGCCGCCAGTTCTGATTGCGGATGATCACTTCCCTGATGGCCAAGCGCATCGCGAATCTCGAAAAGCGGGTGCTTGCGGGATGGATCCAGCCTGCCACCCGTCAACGGAAATTTCGGCGGTTTGCGCTTACCCCCCCCTGCTATGCGATGATCCGGACATGGAGATTGGCCATGTCCAGAATTCGCATCACTGCGGGAGAACACCAGTTCGTCGCGGAAACCCACCCTGGCGCGCCTGACACGGTGGCAGCTTTCATGAAGCTGCTGCCGTACCGGCAGAACCTCATCCACGTGCGATGGAGCGGCGAGGCTTGCTGGATCCCGCTGGGCGGGTTCAAGCTGGGGGTCGGGTTCGAGAATGCCACCAGCCATCCGTCGGTGGGCGACCTGCTGTTCTACCCCGGCGGCTTCAGCGAAACCGAGATCCTGCTGGCCTACGGCAGCTGCTGCTTCGCCAGCAAGCTGGGCCAGCTGGCCGGCAACCACTTCCTGACCGTGGTGGAAGGCAAGGACCGGCTGCGCGCCCTGGGTGAGCAGACCCTGTGGCAGGGCGCCCGGGAGGTCCTGTTCGAGCTGGAATCCTGACGCCCGGATGGGAACATCCCCTGACGGCCTGGGTCGCGCTTGCCGCGGGCGTCGTCTGCATCGGCTTCTCCGCCATCGTCGTCAAGCTTGCCGACGTGCCCGGACCGGTCTCTCATTGAAGCCGGACCTCTTAGGGTCCGATGACGCGGAAGTATGGGCCTGCCTGATCCGGGAGCGTCGCATGGGGTTAGACAAACGCCATTCAATGCTGGGCGGCGCATTACTGAAAAAAATTCATTAATTCGAATTATTTTTCGACTTGCGTGCATTTCCCATTGCCTTCCCTACCTTGGGGGGGATACTTGTTCCACCCCGGGAACAATGAAATTAATTTTTGCTGCGGCAGTAGCAGGTGCTTGATGGCAGGCCCAGCCAGGATCCGACAGGACCTGAGCGGCGTGAATAAGTAAGGGGTTGGGGCCTCCACTGCAGTCTGCAGCTGGTTTTGGGCGAATCGGGAGTTTCCAGTATCTGAAACTCTCGTCATCAACCAATCATTCCCAGTTTGCTTCACGTTTTCTTCTTCCCTCTCCAAGGAGAACACCATGAAACACACCCCCCTGCTCGCAAGTGCCTTCCTTGCGTGCATCCTGCCCCTGTCCGCGGCCTCCAAGGGCACCCTGGTCATCGGCCACGTCACCGTCATGACCGGGACCGACGCCTACTATGCCCCCGGCGCGGTCCCGGCGCTCGAGGACGAAGTGGCGAAGATCAACGCCGCCGGCGGCATCAACGGCTACCAGCTCAAGGTCATCAGCTACGACAGCCAGTCCCAGCCGGCCGAGTGCGTGGCCGTCACCAAGCGCCTGATCGACCAGGACAAGGCCGTCGCCATCATCGGCCCCCACTTCTCCGGCGGGGCCATCCCCATGGCCAAGATCGCCGACGAGTCCCACGTGCCGATCATCGCCACCACCGCCACCAACGTGAACGTCACCGTGGACGAGACCGGCAAGGTCCATCCGTACATGTTCCGGGTCTGCTTCATCGATCCGTACCAGGGCACGGCCCTGGCGGACTACGCCTACAACAAGCTGGGCAAGCGCAAGGTGGCCTTCCTCACCGACGTGGCCTCCCCCTACACCGTGGGCCTGCACCAGTTCTTCAAGGACCGCTTCACCAAGCTGGGCGGCAAGGTGGTGATGGAGGAAGGCTACAACAAGGGTGACCAGGAATTCCGCGCCCTGCTGGCCAAGGTCAAGAACTCCAAGGCCGACGTGCTGGTGGCGTGCTCCGACAGCTACAAGGATCCCGGGCTCATCGCCAAGCAGGCCAAGGCCTTGAACCTGAACATCCAGATGATCGGCGGCGACGGCTGGATGGTGGAGGACATCCTCCCCTACGCCGGCAAGGAGCTGGACGGCGCCTACTTCACCTGCATCGCCTCGATCAATGACCCCGCCTTCGCCAAGTACAACGCCGACTACAGGCAGAAGCACCCCGGCAAGGAAGCGAACATCTGGGGCTACCTGGGCCTCGACTGCCTGAAGATCATCGAGAACGCCATCAAGCAGGTCACCGCCAACGGCGCCCCCATGGATCAGGCCAAGCTGCGGGACGCGATCGAGAACACCAAGGACCTGCCGGTCTTCACCGCCGCCAAGTTCAACTTCGACAAGTCCAACCACAACCCGTACAACAAGCCCATCCTGCTCATCCAGATCAAGGACGGCCAGTTCAAGATCCTGGGGTCCTACGCTCCCAAGAGCTGAGTCCGGACCCGTGCTCCCAGGCCCCGGCGGATCCTCGAGGTCCGCCGGGGCCTGGATCGGACAGCTGGAGTTTGGAACCCGGAAGCAGTGTTATTATAGTGTCACAAATATGTGAATAAAACCCTAGGCCCGAAGGGGGTCCAATGGCTGAGATTCTCGTCATCAACCCAAACAGCTCTGTTTCCGTCACCCAGTCCATGGAGAGCTGCCTCGGCGCCATCCGGGCCGCGTCTCCCCATGCGATCCGCTGCATGGAACTGGCCACGTCGCCGCCTGGCATCGAAACGGACGAGCATGTGGCCATGGTCGTGCCGAACCTCATCGAGGCGGCCACCGCTGCGAAGGCAGACGCCCTGGTGATCGCCTGCTTTTCGGACCCCGGGATCGGGCAGGTGCGCCAGCGGGTGGCCGTACCGGTATTCGGCATCGCTGAATCGGCTTATCTCACCGCGCTGGGCCTGGGGCCGCGTTTCGGGATCATTTCTCTCGGCCCGTCTTCGATTAATCGCCATCTTCGCTATTTACAACATTTGAAGTTGGACGGCCGGCTTGCGGGCGACCGCTCCATGGACCGGACGGTTGAGCAGATCATGTCGGAGAACGTCCTCGAAACGCTCGTCAAGACAGGGGCCTTGCTGCGCGATGAAGATGGCGCGGATGTGGTGATCCTCGGCTGCGCCAGTCTGGGCGGATACCGCGAAGCCGTGCAGGACCGGCTTGGGATCCCGGTCGTGGATCCGGTCCAGGCCGGCGTCGCCCTGGCCAGCAACGCCCTCGATTCGGGATATGGGAGAAGGAGATGAACTACGACCTTGTGGTGACCGGCCCCGCGGTGCTGCCGGACGGGCTTGTGCAAGACAGTTGGATAGCCGTTTCGGGCGGCAGGATCGCCGCGATCGGCACCGGCATGGCCCCCGATGCCGCCCAATCCCACCCGGTGGCCGACGGCATCATCATCCCCGGGGTCGTCGATGGACAAACCCACGCCTGCAGCGCCGGCGGGCTTCCCGGCCTCCGCTCCACGACACGCTCGGCGATTGCCGGCGGCGTGACCACGATCGTGGACATGCCCTATGACCATCCCGATCCACTCAGCAACACCGCGCGCCTGGACGCCAAGATCGCGGCGATCCACGAACATGCCTATGCCGATGTGGCGCTCTACGGCACGGTCATGCCGGGTCAGGCCACGGCCGACATCGCGCCGTTGATCGAAGGCGGCATCGCGGCGTTCAAGATCTCCACTTACGAAAGCAGCCCCACCCGCTTCCCGCGCATCACCACCGACCAGATGTTCGCGATCTTCAGCGCACTGGCCGGCACGGACATTCCGCTGGGAGTCCATAACGAGGATCAGGAGCTTGTCCACTCCCTCGTCGCGAAGGCCAAGGCCGAGGGGCGCAACGGGTTGACGGCCCATTCGGAGAGCCGCCCCCCTGCGGCCGAACTCGCGGCAACGGCGCAGTTCCTGGAACTGGGGGCTGCCGTCGGGGCGCACGCGCACATCGTGCACCTGACCACGCCGCGCGGTTACCGGCTGGTCGACCACTATGCGGCGGACGGCTTCCGGGCGACGGCGGAACTGTGCGTGCACCACCTCTGGTTCGATCCCGACACGGACGGAGCGGCGCTGGGCGCGCGCATGAAGGTGAACCCGCCGATCCGCCCAGGCCAGATCGAACCCCTTTGGCGCGAGCTTCTCTCCGGACGGGTCGCTTTTGTCAGCTCGGACCATTCCAGCTGGCCGATCGACAACAAGCTCACCCCTTCGATCTTCGATGCGGGCGCGGGGGTGCCGGGGCTGGAGACCTTGCTGCCGGCCTTCTACACCGGGGCCGAGCGGCGCGGGCTGGATGCGGCGGTCCTGACCGTCCAGCACTTGTGCGAACGCCCGGCGAGATTCTTCGGCCTCTGGCCCCGGAAGGGGGCCATCAAGCTGGGCGCCGATGCGGACTTCACCATCCTGTCCAACCGGCCGCAGGTCTGGAATTCCGCGAAGGCGCATGACGACCTGCGGTGGAGCCCCTTCGACGGCCGCGAATTCAGCGTCACCGTCGCACGCACCTACCTGCGCGGCGCTCTCGCCTGGGACGGCGGGGAAGTCGTCGACGCGCCCGGCTCCGGGCAGTATGTCCCCCGCGGCAAGACCCGGTGGTTCAACTAGGAGCCTGCGATGGCCCATATCACTCCTGACACCAAGGGCGTCTTCGTCATCGTCGTGACCCCGTTCGAGGAGAACGGCGCCATTGACTACGCCAGCCTCGACCGGGTGGTGGATTTCTATCACGAGAAAGGCGTGGATGGCCTGACCGTCCTCGGCATGATGGGTGAGGCGCCGAAGCTCACCCAGGGCGAATCCATCGAGGTGACCCGCCGCGTCCTGGGGCGTTCCAGGGACCTGCCGGTGGTCGTCGGGGTTTCCGCCCCTGGGCTGGCTGCCATCGGTGAACTGTCGAAAGCGGTGATGGACCTGGGGGCCGCGGGCGTGATGGTCGCACCGCCGTGGTCTCTGCGCACCGATGACCAGATCATTGCCTATTATCGTGACGTGGTCACTACCCTGGGCCCGGAGGTTCCGGTCGTCCTGCAGGATTTCCCGCTTTCCTCCGGCGTGCAGATCTCGTCCAGGACCCTCGGCACGATCTTCGAGGCCCATCCGAGCCTTGTCATGCACAAGAACGAGGATTGGCCGGGCCTGCAGAAGATCACCGACTTCCGCCAGGCCGAAGCCAAGGGCCGCCGCCGTGTGTCGATCCTGTGCGGCAACGGAGGATTCTTCCTTCCCGAAGAGATGCAGCGCGGTGCCGACGGGGCGATGACAGGCTTCGCCTATCCGGAAATGATGGTCGAAGTCGTCCGTCTGAGCCGCGCAGGCCGGGTGGAAGAGGCGCATGACGTGTTCGATGCGTATCTGCCGTTGATGTGCTACGAGCAGCAGCCAGGCCTCGGCCTGGCCGTGCGGAAATATGTCCTGGCCCGACGCGGGGCGATCGCCAGCGCCGCCCAGCGTCGTCCTGGCGCAGCGCTGAGCCCGCTGGCAGCCGAGGAAGTCGACCGGATCCTGGCGCGCCAGGAAGCCAGACTCACGGCCTGGAAAAAATGATCCATCGGTCCTGATAGTCCCAGGCGCCGGCCTTGGTATCCCAGGTCGATTCCAGAGGGACCTTCTCCGCCACGCACCTGGATCCACCTTCAACCCCGAGGATCACCTGCAGGTGGCGGACCGGGAGCCAAGGCGGCCCAGGATCGTTGCCGCCATGTTTGAGGCACCCCTGAGCTGATAAGGTGCTGTCGGCAAAGGCAGGCCCTTCTTTATCCTGCTTTTTCCCCTTCAATCCCATTCATCCCCGTTACCCAATCGATGAATCCAACCCCGGCGCAGGTTACGGGACATCCTTCACCTCGAGCTCCATATCCCCGGCCCCTTTCCCCGGCCTCATGCCCAGCCTGCGCACCTCGAGCCTGGCCTTGCCGAAGTTGACCAGGAGGCAGGTCGAAAGCCCGGTGGCTCTCAAGTAGTTCAACCCCTGCGCCACATGAGCGTCGTCCAGCGCCTGGACCGCTTTGACCTCCACGATCACCTGGCACTCGGCCACGAGATCGGCAACGAACTTCCCGACCTTCTCGCCTTCATAGAACACCTCGATGGACTGCTGCTGGGGGAAGGGAATCTTGGCCTTGCGGAGTTCGAAGGCCAGGGCGTTCTCGTAGACCTTCTCCATGAAGCCGTGGCCGAGGGTGTTGGCAATGCGGTAACAGCAGCCGATGATCTGCTGGGTCAGCGGGTCCTGGATGGGCATGGCGGGCCTCCCGAACCCAAGGTGCCGCCATGCCGGGGAGGGTTTTGGGAACGGGGATGAATGGGATGAACGGGGAAACAGCAGGATGAAGGGCTTGTCATAGCCTGAGCCAAATCTCCATCCGTCTCTCGCGCGGGATCCGGGAAGGTTCCGCGCGAGAGACGGATGGCAGGCCAAGATCGACGCAGCCCCGCAGGATTGGCTGAAAAGCCACCGGCCGGCCTGAGCGTTTCGGCAACGGCCGGCCCCGTCCGCAGCGGAACGACCAATAGCCCTATTCGAATTCCCAGGATTCCCCGATTTCCCTCCCGGATCCGCTGTCAGCCGTCGCATCCTCTGACTTCAGGCGGAGCGCGGATGGACCCTCGGCAGAACCCGGACGCCCTCGAGGTCTTCGAGCGGATGCTCACCGCGCCGGTCTACGACGTGGCCCGCGAGTCCCCCTGGAGCCGGCGCCGCTGTTGTCGGCGGCCCTGGGCCACCGGGTGTGGTTCAAGCGGGAGGACCTGCAGCCGGTGTTCTCCTTCAAGCTGCGCGGCGCCTACACCATGATGGCCAAGCTGGCCCCCGAGGTCCTGGCCCGGGGGGTGGTGGCCGCCTCCGCCGGCAACCACGCCCAGGGCGTGGCCCTGGCGGCGGGCAGGCTGGGCTGCCGGGCGGTGATCGTCATGCCGGCGACCACCCCGCGGATCAAGGTGGATGCGGTGCGCCGCCTGGGCGGCGAGGTCCGGCTGCACGGCGACACCTTCGACGACGCCGCGGCCTATGCCCGCCAGGTGGTTCTGGAAGAGGGCCTCACGCCCATCCCGCCGTACGACCACCCGGACGTGATCGCCGGGCAGGGCACCGTGGGCCTGGAACTCCTGCGCCAGCGGCCCCGGGGCCTGGACGCGGTGTTCGTGCCGGTGGGCGGCGGCGGCCTCATCGCCGGGGTGGCCACGGCCATCAAGCGGCTCCAGCCCGCCATCAAGGTGATCGGGGTGGAGCCCGCCGATTCGGACTCCATGGCCCGGAGCCTGGAAGCGGGCCGGCCGGTGAAGCTGGACCACGCCGGGATCTTCGCCGACGGCGTGGCGGTGCGCCAGGTGGGAGACCTGCCGTTCCAGCTGTGCCGGGGCGCCGTGGACGAGGTGGTGCGGGTGGGCACCGACGAGATCTGCGCGGCCATCAAGGACGTGTTCGCCGAGAACCGCACCGTCCTGGAGCCCAGCGGCGCCCTGTCCGTGGCCGGCCTGCGCCGGTGGGGCCAGGGCCGGTCGTGCCTGGACCTGGCCGCCATCCTCTCCGGCGCCAACCTGAACTTCGACCGCCTGCGCTTCGTGGCCGAGCGGGCCGGCTCCGGGGAGCACCGGGAGGCCCTGTTCGCGGTGACCATCCCCGAGCGGCCCGGCTCCTTCAAGGCCTTCTGCGAGCTCATCGGGCCAAGGGGCATCACCGAGTTCAACTACCGCTTCTCGGACCCGGAGCGGGCGCGGATCTTCGTGGGCATCCAGGTGGCGGACCGGGGGGAGACGGCCGCGATCCTGCGGCTGTTCCAGGACCATGGGCTGCAGGCCGTGGACCTGAGCGACAACGAGATGGCCAAGCTGCACCTGCGGCACATGACCTGGGGCTACACCCGGGACCCGGAGCTGGAGCGGGTGTACCGCTTCGAGTTCCCCGAGCGGCCCGGGGCCCTGCTGCAGTTCCTGACCCGCATGAGCCGGGGCTGGAACATCAGCCTGTTCCACTACCGGAACCACGGCGCCGACGTGGGACGGGTGCTGGCGGGGATGGAAGTGCCCAGGGAGGACTCGGCGTCCTTCGACGCCTTCCTCCAGGACCTGGGCTACCCCTGGACCGACGAGAAGGCCAACCCGGCGTACCGGTTCTTCCTGGCCTGACCGTCCAGGACGATGCGGAGGGAGCCGGGCTTGACCTGGACGGCACAGCGCCTATAGGGTTGCCAATGGGTGCCGGCAAGGCCACGGAAGGTTTGCGATGAATGGTTGCGGTTGCCAAGCATGCGGCTCGGATTCGCCGGCGGCGCGCCCGGACCGGGCCGCCTACCGGATCCAGGCCATGGACTGCCCCACGGAGGAAGCCCTGATCCGGGCCAAGCTCGGCGGCCTGCCCGGGATCCGGAGCCTGGAGTTCAACCTCCTGGACCGCACCCTGTACGTGGACCACGGCCTGGCTTCCCTGGAGCCGGTGGAGCAGGCCCTGGCGGCCATCGGCATGCAGGGGGTCCGGGTGGGCGCGGAAGCGCCGGCCCCCCCGGCCCCGGCGCACGCCGCCTGGATCCCCCTGGCGATCGCCGGCACAGCGGCGCTGGGGGCGGAAATCGCCTCCTGGCTGGGGACGGAGCGCTCCTGGCCGGTGCTGGCCCTGGCCCTGGCGGCCATCCTCACCGGCGGCTTCACCACCTACCGGAAGGGCTGGACCGCCCTCCGGAACCGCCAGCTCAACATGAACGCGCTCATGTCCATCGCCGTGACCGGGGCCATGCTCATCGGCCACTGGCCGGAAGCCGCCATGGTGATGGTCCTGTTCGCCCTGGCCGAACGGATCGAAGCCAAGTCCCTGGACCGCACCCGCAGGGCCGTCCGGGACCTGCTGGCCCTGGCGCCGGACCGGGCCCTGGTCCGGCAGCCGGACGGCGCCTGGGCGGACCAGGAGGCCCGGCACGTGCCCCTGGGCAGCCGGGTGCGGGTCAGGCCCGGGGAGCGCATCGCCCTGGACGGCCAGGTGGTGGAGGGCGCCTCCAGCGTCGACCAGGCGCCCATCACCGGCGAAAGCCTGCCGGTGGACAAGGGGGTGGGCGACCTGGTGTTCGCCGGCACCATCAACCAGTCCGGCGCCCTGGAGTACCGGGTCACCGCGCCGGCCGACCAGTCCACCCTGGCCCGGATCATCCACGCGGTGGAAGCTGCCGAGGCCAGCCGGGCCCCGACCCAGCGCTTCGTGGACCAGTTCGCCCGCTGGTACACCCCGGCCGTGTTCGCCCTGGCCCTGGGCGTCGCCCTGGCGCCGCCCCTGGCCCTGGGCGCGCCCTGGCTGGCCTGGACCTACCGGGCCCTGGTGCTGCTGGTGATCGCCTGCCCCTGCGCCCTGGTCATCTCCACCCCGGTGACCATCGTCAGCGGCCTGGCCGCGGCGGCCCGGCACGGCATCCTCATCAAAGGCGGCGCCTACCTGGAGGAGGGCCGCAAGCTGCGCTGGCTGGCCCTGGACAAGACCGGCACCCTCACCCACGGGGCGCCGGTGCAGACCGACGCGTCCGCCTGGGGCGACGCCGACCCGGAGCGGAGCCGGGTGGCCGCCGCCAGCCTGGCGTCCCTTTCCGATCATCCCGTGTCCCGGGCCCTCGCCCTGGCGGCCCGGAACGAGGGCATCCCGCTGGAGGCGGTGGACGAGTTCACGGCCTTGCCCGGACGCGGGGTGCAGGGCCGGGTCGGCGGCCGCACCTTCCTCCTGGGCAACCACCGCATGGTCGAAGAGCAGGGTGTCTGCTCCCCCGGGCTGGAAGCGCGCCTGGACGCCCTGGAGGTCCAGGGCAAGACCGTGGTGATCCTGGTCGGGGCAGCGGGCCCCCTGGCCCTGTTCGCCGTGGCGGACACCCTCAGGAAAGGCAGCCGGGAGGCCGTCGCCGAACTTCACGCCCTGGGCGTCAGGACCCTGATGCTCACCGGCGACAACGGCCACACCGCCCAGGCCATCGCCGCCCAGGCCGGCATCGACGAGGCCCGGGGGAACCTCCTCCCGGAGGAGAAGCTGGGGGTCATCGAGCGCCTGGCCCAGGCCGGCCCCATCGGCATGGTGGGCGACGGCATCAACGACGCGCCGGCCCTGGCCAGGGCCCACATCGGCATCGCCATGGGCGCGGCCGGCAGCGACGCCGCCATCGAGGCCGCCGACGTGGCGCTCATGGACGACGACCTGCGCAAGGTCCCGGCCTTCATCCGCCTGTCCCGCGCCACCGGGCGGATCCTGCGCCAGAATATCGTCCTGGCCCTGGCCATCAAGTTCGCGTTCCTCCTGCTCACCTTTGCCGGCCGGGCGACCATGTGGATGGCGGTGTTCGCGGACATGGGGGCAAGCCTGCTGGTGGTCTTCAACGGGCTGCGGCTGCTCCGGTACCCGGTCCGCCCGGAATCCCCCCGGCTTCCCTGAATGGCCGGTTGCCGGTCAAGGCTGCACACCTCGCGCGGCGTCCAGATCGTGGCGGAAGTTCTTGGCCCAGTAGGCGGTGATGGCCTCCACGTCGCGCCAGGTCAGGTCGGCGCCCTGTTCGAGGGTCTTGTCGCCGGCCCGGGTCACCACCGCCGCCGCGGCCCGCCGGCCCTGGGCATCCAGCACTTCCACCTCGGCGCTCAGCTCCGCCCTGCGGGGGGACTTCCCGGCCACGGCCCGCCCCGTGTTGATGGCCGCCTTGATGGGGATGAAATCGAAGGGCGTCATGCTGGTCTTGACCAGCTGCAGCCCGGTGATGGCCATCCGGACTTCCAGGACGTCCGGGCCGGTCGAGGAGACCACCTGGTAATCAGGCTCCAGTTCCCGGATGAAGGCCTGGAGAAGGTTATCGGTCATCTCCTTCAGCACATCAGGCCGGGCACCCCGGTAGTTCGGGTTCGGCACCAGGACCACTTCCACCGGGTCGAACATCACCTTCGTGTAGGGCTTGAAGTCGACCGCCGGGTTGGCGTACCGGAGCAGCCCCTTGCGTCCGGCGACGGGCCTCAACTTGCTGTAATCGCCCAGGAATCCGGAATAGGCGAGCTCCGGCGCCCTGGCCACCCTGGCCTCGGCTTGTCTGGCCGCGTTGGATTCCTGGGCCCGGACAAGGCCGCCGCCCAGGCACAAGGCCACCAGGAGGGAACGAGTCAGGAAGGTCATGGGTACCCCCGAAAAGAAGGTCAGAACGCCGGCGGCCGCCGCGCGGGCCAGCGGGTGGCCTGGTCGTAGGCATGGGCCAGCTGCAGGAGCTCCCAATCCCCCCTGGGGCGGCCGATGAGCTGCAGGCCCATGGGCAGCCCGGCCCCGTTGAACCCGGCCGGGACGCTGATGGCCGGGGCCCCGGCCATGGAGGCCGGCACCACCACCTCCATCCACCGGTGGTAGGTGTCCATGGTCCGGCCGGCGACGGTCCGGGGCCAGGTGAGGCGCTTGTCGAACGGGAACACCTGGGCGCTGGGCAGGGCCAGGGCGTCGAATGGCCCGAACAGCTCCAGCACCCTCAGGTACCAGGCGCTGCGCCGGGCCGAGGCGGCGAACACCTGGGGGCCGGTGAGGGCCAGTCCCTGCTCCACCTCGAACACCACCTCGGGCTTGAGCTGGGCCCGCTGGGCGGGGTCCTGGTACTGCGGGCCATGTTCCCCGGCGATCCCGAAACTGCGCAGGACCATCCAGGCGGACCACAGCTCGTCCAGGTCGAAGCCCGGGGCGGCCGGTTCCACCGCGCAGCCCAGGCCCTCCAGGACCCCCAGGGCCGACTGGCACAGGTCCAGGATCCCCGGCTCCATGGCCAGGTGCCCGCCCAGGTCCCCCAGCCAGCCGATGCGCAGGCCCTTCACGTCCCGGTCCAGGGGCCCGGCGAACCGCGCCGGGTCCTGGTCCAGGCACAGGGGCGCCCGGGGGTCGGGCCCGGCCATGACCGAGAACAGCCGGGCCAGGTCGGCCACGGTCCGGGCCATGGGCCCGCTGGTGCTCATCTGCTTGATGAACAACTCCATGGCCGGGACGCCCGGCACCCGGCCCGGGGACGGGCGGAATCCGTAGATGTTGTTGAAGGCCGCAGGATTGCGCAGGGACCCCATCAGGTCCGAGCCGTCCGCCACCGGCAGCAGGCCCAGGGCCAGCGCCACCGCGGCCCCGCCGCTGCTGCCGCCGGCGCTGAGGGCGGGATCGTAGGCGTTGCCGGTGGCGCCGAACACGGTGTTGTAGGTGTGGGAGCCCAGCCCGAACTCCGGGGTGTTGGTCTTGCCCAGGAACACCGCCCCGGCAGCCCGGATCCGGGCCACGAACAGGTCGTCCTGGACCGGCACGAAATGCCGGAACAGGGGCGAGCCCTGGGTGGTGACGATCCCGGCGGCGGCGGCCAGGTCCTTGGGCGCCTGGGGGAAGCCGTGCATCCAGCCCAGGGGCTGCCCCTGGGCCAGCCGGCCGTCCATGGCCGCCGCCTCGGCCAGGACCTGGTCCGGGTCCCGCCGGGAGACGATGGCGTTGACCCGGGGGTTGAGCCGGTCGATGCGCGCCAGGGTGGCGGCCATCACTTCCCGGCAGGAGACGCTGCGGGCGTGGATGCGCCGGGACAGGGTCAGGGCGTCACAGTCGAGGACATCTTCGGAGGCGTAGGCCATGACTTCCTCACGGAATGGGAACAGGCGGCGGGATGGGATCCTCCCAGCATACGCCGGACCGCCGCCGCCCGTCCCGTTCCGCCTCCGCTGGTCACTTCCCGCGCGGCCAGGACAGCACCAGAGCGCCGCCCGGGGCCGTCCCGGCCGGTCCCCGGCTTTCCAGGGTCAGGCGCAGCGCCTCGGGCCAGGGCTGGACCTTGGCCTCCAGGATGACCCGGCCACGCCCGTCTGCGTCCGGCGCCAGGTCGCCCAGGGCCTGCCACATCCCTCCGGCCATCCGCCACAGGCGGTAGGTCTGCCCGGCGGGCGCCGGCGCCAGGTGCGCGAAGGTGACCACCACGGTGCCGCCGCCCCGCTCCGCCCGGTAGTTGACGTGGGGACCCTGCTCCACCGGCCCCTGGGGCGCCAGGGGCTCCAGGCGCAAGGCCTCCATGCGGCTGCCGGTGAGCATGGCCAGGGCCCGCTCGTCCCGGCGGAACCCGGCCCGGCGCTGCAGCCAGACCCCGGTGGAGACCCCAACCGCCGCCACCAGGGTCGCCACCAGCGCCGCCAGAGGCGCGTTCAGCTTCCCCAGGGCGAGGCGGATGCGACCCTTGGCGGTGCCCAGGGGCACGGCCAGGAACTGGGCCACCTCCTCGTGGCTCAGGTCCTGGAAGAAGGCCAGGCGCAGCGCCTTGGCCTGGTCCTCGGGCAGGGCCGCCAGGGCCCGGCGGATGGCGGACCGGCGGTACTGGTCCCACACCTGCTCCTCCGGGCCGGAATCGTGCGCCGCCAGCTCCACCAGGGACGCCTCGGAGCCGGCGTCGGCCCGGGGCCGGCGCCCGCGCTCCCGCAGCTCGTTGATCACCCGCCGGTGGGCGATCTGCAGCACCCAGGGGCGGAAGGCCCCCCTGGCCGGATCGAAGCTGGCGGCCTTCTGCCAGACCCGCAGGAACACGTCCTGGGTGATCTCCTCGGCGGCGGCCGCGTCCAGGCTGCGGCAGGCGATGTGGAACACCAGGGGCGCGTGGCGCCGGTGCAGGGCCTGGAGTGCCTCCTGGCGCCCGGCGGCCAGGTCCGCCATCAGTTCCTCGTCGGAGCGGCCATCCAGCCGTTCCCCCGCGGCGTCCTCCTCCGGCCCCGAGCCGTTGGCCCGGATCATGGCTGCTCCCCGTCGGCGGGCTGGTCCTTGAACACCATCCGGCCCCCCCAGTGGCCCGCCGCCCCCCACAGGCCCAGCCACACCAGCGCCAGCAGGAAGGCGGCCCGCAGGGCCCGGGGGCCGCCCTTCCGGGCCCGGGCCAGGCAGGCCAGGCACGCGGCCCCGGCCGGCAGGCCCAGGGCGGCCAGGATCTGGTGGTGCAGGAGCAGGGCCTTGAAGGAAGGTTCCGGCTGGACCGGACGGGCCAGCCATGCGCCCGGGGCGATCCCCCCCAGGTCCCGCGCGAACGCATACCCGCTCACGATGGCCGCCAGCCCTCCCAGGACCCCCAGGATGGCCAGAAACCAGGCGGTGCGCAACCATGACTCCGCCCCCGGCCGCCCCGGGGACCGGACCGCGAACCCCAGGGCCAGGGGCAGGAACAGCGCCGCGCCGATGGGCGCGTGCACCACCGCCGGGTGGGCCCGGGCCAGGAGATGGACCAGGTCAGAACCGGACATGGGGATCCACCTCCTGGCGCAGGTCCACCACCAGGGGACCGCCGGGGCCCTCCTCGGCCACCGCCAGGTGCTTGAGGGGGCGCTTGGCCGGGCCTTGGGTCACGTTCCCCTGCAGGTCGTAGGCGCTGTCGTGGCAGGGGCAGTGGAAGCCCTGCCCGGCCTCCAGGTGCACCTTGCAGCCTTGGTGGGTGCAGATGGCGGTGACCGCGTAGATGCCGGCGCCGTCCGCCAGCAGGAAGAAGCCCCCCTGCTTGCGGAAGTCCCGGGCGGTGCCCGCGGCCATGCTGGTCCGGGTCTCCCCGGTGACGAAGCGGGCGTCCCCGGGTTCCCCCCCCGGCGGGGCCTGGCCCAGCAGGGCGGGCCCCAGCAGGGCCAGCGCCGCGGCGGCGCAAGCCTGGCAGCAGAAGGCGCGGCGGCTGGGGGAGGGGCACGGAGACCCGGATCCGGGGCAGGTCATGGTCACGCTCCTAGGCCTTGGGCGCCTGCACGGGTACTCCCGCAGGCTCTCCTGGATCTGCTGGGCGGCCGCGGGGTCGGCGCGCCAGGTGTGCACGTCCACTTCGCGCAGGCCCAGGCCCTGGTAGGGTCTGGCCGGATCCCAGGGCACCGGGACGCGCTTGGGCACGGAGCCCGGCGCCGGCAGCGGGAAGATCAGCGACCTGGCCGCGTGGTGGGCGATGGCCCCGGTCATGTGGTGGTGCTCCTGGTGGATGTGGCCGTAGAACACGGTCACGTTGGGGTGGGCCTGCAGCAGGGCGATGGCCTGGTCCCCGTCGTCGGTGGTCCAGTCCCATTCCTCGGTACAGGTCGAACAGGGGGCGGTGGGCGAACACCACCACCGGCACCTCGGGCGCCACCCCCTTCAGGTCGTCCGCCAGCCAGCCCAGCTGGGGCTTGCCCAGCACGTTGCCCTGCTGGGACACGTTGTCCAGGGCGATGAAGTGGATGCCCTTGTGGTCGAAGGTGTAGTGGGTGGGCCCGAACAGCTCCTTGAAGGCCTCCCCGTGGTCGGCGGAGGCGTCGTGCTCGCCCGGCAGGAAGCGCAGGTCCCTGACCTTGAGCCGGGTCACGATCTCCTTGAACTTCACCATCCGGGCCCGGCGTTCCCCCGGGTCCTCGGTGTCGTGGGTGAGGTCCCCGGTGAACACCACGAAGTCCGGCTGCAGGGGCAGGGCGTTCAGGGCGCCCACCGCCTTTTCCAGGGTGCCGGCGGCGTCGGGGTTGATCTTGGGGCCCTGGAAGCCCCAGTGGCTGTCAGAGAGCTGGGCGAAGCAGAAGTCCTGCTCCGGCTCCGCGCCCCCGGCGGCGGCGAAGCCCTTGATCCCGGAGGCGAACACCAGCCCGCCGTAGCCCAGAAGCTTGAGAAAATCCATCCTTCCGATCGGTCTTGTCATAGGCCCTCCTGGTGACTTTCAGGAGGGAATACACCGGGCCACCGGGACCGGATCAGAGGCATCGCCCGCCCCGGAGGGCTAGTCCTTGATCAGGACGAAGCTTCCGGACTGCGGCGCGCCATAAAAATCCTTATTCACCCGCACCGCGGGTTCCGTGACGGCGATGACGGTCGGCACCCCTCCAACCGTCCCGACGCTGAGGTAAATGCTGGAGCGGGTGGGTGGGGCGGTGCCGCCGCCCACCCGGGTCAGGGTCAACTGCAGCGCCAGGCTGTCCACCCTGGGCAGCAGCACGATGTCCACCGCCTTGCCCGAATCGAGGATGAAGGCTTCGCCCTCGGCCGTGAGCCGGGCCAGTTCGACCGCGCTGCCGGCCCGGCGGATGCTGATCTGGCCGGCGACCCAGCGGCCGATGGTCAGCTTCCAGCCGTAGGGGGTCTGGTTTTCGATCCGGCTCGCCTTCTGGGCCTGGGGGGCGGCAGGCGCGGATAGGGAAAGAACCGCGGCGGCCAGCATCGGCAGCACTGCACTGGGCATAGGGAATCCCCTGGATAGGGTCTGCCTGCTCCGGGTCAAGGTGGCGCCACGACCCGCCGGGCCCGCCCGGACGCGGACAGGAACCCTCGAATCAATATCATTTCCTTTCCATCCAGGTCAAGGGCGCGGTCCATCCGGCCGCTGGAAGGTTTCCGGCATCTGCACCGCCACCACCACCCCCTTGGCGGTGACCTCGCCCTGGACCAGCAGGGTGGCCTCCACGGTCACCTTGCGCCCCTTGATGCCCCGCACCCGGCCCCGGATCTCCAGCTCGCCCTCCAGGGGGGTGGGGCGCAGGTAGTCCACCTGCAGGGAGGCCGTGACGAAACGGTAGGGCGGCAGGGAGTCCATGGGCCGCCCCTCGGCCCGGTACATGGCCGCCGCGGCGGTGCCGGTGCCGTGGCAGTCCATGAGGGAGGCGATCAGGCCGCCGTAGACGAAGCCGGGGATGGCGGTGTGCTCGGGGCGGGGGCGAAAGCGGGTGACCGACTCCTCCCCCTCCCAGAAGGTGCGGATGTGCAGGCCCTTGACGTTCAGCCGGCCGCAGCCGTAGCAGTGGGCCAGGGATTCTGGATAGAAGTCCTGGAAGGCCTGTTCGGCCATGGGTCCTCCCGGGTGGGACCCCATTATACGGAGCCGCCCCGCGGGGCGGGGCGGCTCCGGACGGCGGCGGGCCGCCGCCCGGGCCGGACATCATGCCTTCAGTTGGCCATCTGGGGGACGGTGCCGGTGTAGTAGAAGATCACGTAGGACATGAGGTAGTTGTTGCCGTTGGCGCTCTGCGGGATGCCGAAGACCTTGACCTTGATGCCCGGGACCAGGTACGTGGCGGCGGCCTGCTGGCCGGCGGCGGTGGTGATGTCCACCTGGCTGATGGTGACCAGGCCGTTGGTGCGGTCCACCTGGTAGACCAGGGGCGCCGATTCGGCGGCCGTGTTCAGCTGCACCGTCGCAGCCTGGGTGCCGTTGGGAACGCTCATGCCGAAGGAGGCCGTGGTCCCGGTCATGGTCCAGCCGGAGGCGGCGGCGACGGTGCCCACGGGCAGCGGGGTCGGCACCAGGATGGAGAACAAGGCGCTCCAGCCGGTGGGGTTGGCGGGGTCGGCCCACCTGGAGTAGCTCACCCCGCAGGGCACGGCGTCGATGGCCGGGGTGCCGCCGAAGGTCAGGGAGCCGCCCACGGCGTTGACGTAGCTCTGGATCGCCGTGACGGTGGTGGAGCTGCCCGGGTTGATCAGGGTGGGATAGCCCACGTCCCACCACTTGAAGCCGGTGTAGGCGTCGCCGGTGGAGGGATCGATGCCGTTGGCCGAGCCGGAGGCGAGGTAGGGCAGGCTGAAGTCCGTGTAGTTGTCGCCGAGGGTGGGGAACACGCTGGTGTAGTCGAAGCTGGTCCCGTTGGCGTTGCTGATCACCCCCTGGTACTTGGCGATCTCGATGTCCACGTCCACCGCGTCCATGGTGGTGGGATCCACGGTGGTGTGCACCTTGAATCCGCGGACCAGCTGGTTGGCGTTCATGAAGGCCACGCCGCCGCTGGGGTCGATGGGCGTGATTCCGGAGGTGGCGCTGAGCGGGGTGTGGAAGTAGAAGCTGGTGGCCGCCGTGACCTTCACCTGGGTGCCGGTGCCGGATTCGTTCTCCACCACGAAATAGGGCGTGGCGCCTGAGCCGCTCACGTGCAGCACGTGCCCTTCGGGGTTGACGAAGACGGTATTGAAGTTGGTGCTGGTGTAGACCCGGGCGGCGACCAGGGTGCCGTTGGACTGGTAGCGGGTCACCAGCCGTACCTGGGTGGTCTGGCTGGCGGCGTTGTTGGCGGCGAGCAGGGCGGCCAGGGCGGAGAAGTTGTAGACCGTGGCCGGGGTGTAGGGATTGCTGGTGGCGTCCAGGTTGTAGAACAGGGTGCCGTTGGTGGCGTCGGCCTGCACCGGCAGGCTCAGGCCGGAGGTGGTCTCGGTCTCCGGGCTGGCGATGGGCCAGGTGGGGAAGTCCTTGCTGATGGTCATGGACGAGTTGTCCGGGGCCACGGCCGTCACGGTGCCGTACAGGTGGCGCACCACCAGGTCGGTGAGTCGGCAGGGGTGGTGGCGGACGGTGTTCTTGTCGAAGGTCACCGCCCAGACCAGCGCGCCGTTGGCCGAGGGCGGGGTGTGGTCGACAATGAAGGCCGGGTGGGAGAGGTCGAATTCCAGGTCCAGGCCATTGCTGCCGGTGGCGGTCACGGCGAGGTCCTGGACCAGGTTCACGGTCACCTGCACGGTCCTGCTGCCGGTGTTGCCTTTGGCTCCCTGGATCTGGACCTCGCCCGGGTTGCTCTGGCCGTAGGTGGCGCCGCGGGTGCCGGCGAATCCGGAGGAGGGGTCGGTGGCGGCGGTGAGGTAGACGTCCCCGGGGTTGGCGCTGAGGGTGAGCACCGCCTTGGAATAGGTGCCCACCGGCACCTTGATGTTGCCGATCACCTCGCTCAGCTGGTCCAGCTGGACCAGGTTGATCGTGGGCGCCGGGGTGGGGGCGGTGTAGAACGGCACCGCCGTGCCGCCGCCGGCGGGAATGAGCGTGATGCCGAGCACCTTGACGCCGATCACGGCCCAGTCCTCGGTGGACGCATCGCTCAGGGACAACGGCACCGACCCGGTCGCGGCAGGGGCGGCGGCCGAGGGCGAGGACCCCCCGCCGCCGCAGGCCAGGCCCAGGGCCAGGGCCGAGAGGCCGGCCAGGGTGATACCGGCGGATAACAGGGACTTGAGGGATCGGTCCATGCAAGGCTCCTTCGGGAAGAGGGTCCGGCTCAGGCCGGAAGGGGGAGGCTGGTAGGGGGAGGCTGGTAGGGGGAGGCTGGTAGGGGTCGTTCGAACCTTAGGCCATGTTGCTTGAGGGTTGGTTTAGGAAACGTTCCTGTAACCGCCTGGTACAGATGGTTAATATTCAGTAAGTACAGACTTTCCACCCTTTCCTGGGGCTGCCAGGCTGCGCCAACAGGGCCGGGTCGATTCTCGGTCAGGAAGGGGCCTTGGTGAGAGCCGGGGTTCGCGAGGGACCATGGCTCGGGTAGGCCGAGGCTGCAACGGGGCGTAATCTGCTTGGGGAGCAATGGCGATGACGGACGCACCGGTTTCCACCCTGACCCAGGAGGATCTGCGCATCCGGGATTTCAAGCACTGGTCCTTGTACCTGAACCCCGACCAGAGCTACCTGGGCCGGGTATGCCTGGTGGCCAGGCGGGAGGATGCCCTGGATTTCCTGGAGATGACCCGGGCCGAACGGAGGGGTTTCTTCCGGGCCGGCCGGAAGGTGCGCCGGGCCCTGGCGGACCTGTTCCAGCCGGACCTGTTCAATTACGCTTCTCTAGGCAACGTCTACCGGCACCTGCACGTGCACATCATTCCCAGGTACCGGGGCGCCCGGGTGTTCCACCAGCAGGAATTCAGCGATCCCCGGTGGGGCCAGAGCTACGAAGGCCGGGAGCCTGCGCGGAACATGGGCGACGAGACGCTGTTGGCCATCCGGGGGGCCTTGCGGGCGGCTTTGGTATGAATCGGATCCTGGCGTACCTGATCCGTTTCTAGTCCCCCCCTGAGCCGCCGGATTCCCGGATCTCCCGGATCTTCCACTCCCCGTCCTGCCGCTCCCAGCGCAGCACCAGGGCGCGGTGCGAGCCCTCCCCCGGCAGCAGTCCGCCGCCGCTGCGCCCGGTGAGCACCAGGTCCACCGTCTGCACCGCTTCGGCACCGCGCACCGCCAGGTCCTGGGCCAGCACGTGGACCCCCACCTTCTCCCGGGCCAGGATGCCCGCGAGGAAGAGCCGCGCGCCGGCCTGGTCCATGCCCTCCGGGCCAGTGAACCCGGGGCTGAGCCCCCGGACAGCCTTGGCCGCGTTCCCCGCCTCCACGGCCTGCACGCAGGCATCGAAGGCTTTGTGGATCCGGGCCTCGGGCGTTTCCCGCCGGCACCCCGCCAGCAGGGCGGCGGCAAGGAGGGCCTGGAGCAGCCGGTGGCGCACAGGTGCCTCGCGACTCGAGGAGCCCATCATAACCGATCACTAGGAAATGGCATCAGGACCTATTGCCCCAACCCGGTCTCGGTGCCGACCATGGCCTCCCTATAAAATCGGGAAGACCCAAAAGGCCACGCCCACCAGCACAATGAAAGTTCCGCTGAGCACTTCACCGTAACGTTCGAGTGTGCCGAACTTCACTCGCTGAAGGCTCGCCGTCGAGTACACGCAGAGCAGGACGTACGTCAGGATGGTGCTGGCGGCGAAACCAACGGCCATCGGTATGATCAGGCCCAACCCGTACTTCCCGGCTGCGAAGAACGCCGGGATGCCCTCAACCATCGGTGAAGATCCCAGAATCAATATCAGAGCGGTGCGCGATGAGATCTTCTTGGTGGTTCCGTGGTGGTGGTGGTGGTCGTGGTCTCCAGGATGGGCCTGGTCGCCATGGTGATGCCCATGCTCGGTACACTCCCTCCTCCGAAACTCTGGGGCGTCGCTGCCCTCGCGGGTTCCCTCGGGGCCTGCCAGATGCGAAAAATCGTGGGTGTGTTCGTGTGGACCCTGGCTATGCCCTTGTCCAGTGGCCGCATGAAGTTCAATCCAGGATGAAATGGCTATCCATAGACCAAACGCGATGAGCGCGATACTGGAAACAGTATCGACCCAGTGACCGAATTTCGCCGCGAACGCGACTCCTGCAAGCCAGACGATGGCAGCCAAAATGAGGGTTGTGACTACGTGGCCTGTTCCTGCCTGAAAAGCGGCACGCGCGGTTTGCCTTCTCGTCCATCCCCGCTGCCGTGCTATGAGTGTGATGGGGACCCAGTGGTCCGGAACAATGGTATGCAGGACACCAACCACGAGGACGGTGCTGACCAGCAATGCAGCAGAGCCAGTGCCCAGTTGCTGGGAAGAAAGGATATTAATTGCCAATTGATTCCTTGCTCATAAGTATGTCCCATCCTCCAGGAGAGGATAGGCCGCCAGAAAAAGAAAAACAGCGGGGATGCCGGGCAAGTGCTGCCAGCCCAGAGCCGAGAGGCAGATGAGACAAGCAGCCCATTCAGGAAGGCCGGATGGCTTGCTGCCTTCCGCTCATATCGGACGGCCAGGCGCTTGAAGTGCCGGAACAAGGCAAGGGTCCTCTCCACAACCCATCGATGCTTCCCAAGCTTATTTATCGATCCAACGCCGCGTCTGGCGATCCGGAAGAGCCCACCTCGAACCCGGCCGGCCACGCGCCATCGCCTGAAGTCATAGGCCTCGTCGACATGAAGTTGCCGCGGCCTCCGCCGAGGTCTCCCCGGACCCGGCGGGGCGATTTGCTTGATGGATATCCCAACAGATCGAGCAGGAGATGGCCATGTTCAGGCGGAATTTCATCAAGGTTTCAGCCTTGTTCGGCGCGGGCGTGCTGGCCGGCGACATGCTTCCGGCCGCTGCCCAGACCGACCCCGCGCCGGCGCCGGCCGGGACGGCGCCGGTTCCGCCTCCCGCCGTCCCAGTCCACCCCGTCCCGGCGCCGGCCTTCCCGCCGCCGTACGGGCCTCCCGGCGCCCGGGGCAAGGTGGCCGAGGTGTACCAGCGGGCGCGGGAGGCGCTCTATCCCATCTGCCGGGTGTGCCCCCAGTGCGACGGCGTGGCCTGCGCCGGGGAGTTCCCGGGCATGGGCGGGCTCTGGTCCGGCGCCTCGTTCCAGAACAACTTCAACGACCTGCGCCAGGTGCGGCTGAAGCTGCGCCCCCTGAACGCCGTCTCCGCCCAGGACCGCAAGCCCGACACGTCCACCGTGATCTTCGGCCAGAAGCTGTCCCTGCCGGCCATGGCCGCGCCCATCGGCGGGACCGTCAACCATTTCCGCGGCATCCTCCCGGACTCCGAGTACTTCGACCGGATCATCGGCGGCAGCGTGGACGCGGGCACGGTCGGGGCCATCGGCGACGGGCAGATGGACCCCATGGACGAAGTGGCGCGCCGCTACCAGGTGGTCAAGCACTATGGCGGCCGGGCCATCGCCGGCATCAAGCCGCGCCCCCAGGCCAGCCTTCTCAAGGTGGTGGCCCTGGCCGAAGCGGCCGGCGCCTGCATGATCGCCATCGACATCGACTCCGCCGGGCGCTACCAGGGCAACCCCCGGGACCTGGCGGTGGAGCCCAAGTCCGTGGCCCAGCTGCGGGAGATCGTCCGCGCCACCCGCATCCCGGTGGTGGTGAAAGGCATCATGACCCCCGAGGACGCCCTCGCGGCGGGCGAAGCGGGCGCGGCCGGCATCTGCGTCTCCAACCACGGCGGGCGGGTGCTGGACCACACCCCGGGCACCGCCGCGGCGCTTCCGGCCATCGCCGGCGCCGTCAAAGGCAGGCTGGTGATCCTGGTGGACGGCTGCGTCCACTACGGCGACGACGTGCTCAAGTACCTGGCCCTGGCGGTCCACCTGGCCCTGGCGCCGTTCCCGGCCCGTTCCGCCCCCCCGCCCCTCGCCTACCGGGGCGGGAGCCAAGGGCCGGTGATCTTCGACCACCAGCGGCACTCCCGCGCCGGCTGGACCTGCCGGGACTGCCACACGGTGTTCGTGCCCACCGGCCGGCAGCTGTTCCAGACCGGGAAGCAGGGCCGGATCACCTGGGGCGACCACGCCGGGCCAACCCGGTGCTTCGCCTGCCATGACGGCAAGGCGGCCTTCGACGCCTGCGGCCAGTGCCACCGGGGGCCGTGAACGGACTGCGGCCAGGCCCGGGATGTTGTCATACTCGGGATGGCATCCGAACAGGGGGGGACCATGGCGAAGGGATACTGGGTGGCCCGGGTCGACGTGAGCGACGTGGATCGGTACCGCGGCTACGTGGCGGCGAACGCGGCGGCGTTCAAGCAGTTCGGGGCGAAGTTCCTGGTCCGCGCGGGCGCCTTCGAGAACCCGGAAGGGACCGCCCGGTCCCGCAACGTGGTGATCGAGTTCCCCTCCTACCAGGCGGCCCTGGACTGCTACGCCTCGCCCGTGTACCAGGCGGCCAAGGAAATCCGCGTGCCGGTGTCCAGCATCGACCTGATCATCATCGAAGGCTACGACGGCCCGCAGCCCGGGTGAGCGTCCCGGGGGCGGCCTGATGCCCGGCATCGACGGTGGCCTTCCCTTTCCGGGCGTCAAGCCGCCGGACGAGCCCTGCCCACACGATGCCCACCCAGTGAAAACTGGGCTCTCTTCAGCGCATGGCTTGCTGAGCCGCCTGGGTGAGAAAAGCGCTGCGGCTGAGATGGTGGGCCTTGGCGTACCGGTCGATCCGATCCAGCATCCCTTTCGGAATGGTGATGTTGGCGCGGACGATGGGGTCCTCCCAGGGAATCTCGACCAGGAAAAAGGCCTGGGCGCCCGTCGAGAACTCATGTTTCATGGCGTCATCAAGGGTCATGGGCTCCGGAATTTTCAACCCGTCCGATTTCATGCCTTGGATGTGGAAGGGGAGCGCTTCCCTGGCCATCTCCTTGGCCTCGTCAAGGCTGCAGCCGGCCGTGATACAGCCAGGGAAATCGGGAAAGCTGACGCCGTAGTCGGAATCGGCATCTTTGTGCAGGATGGCGATGTAGTTCCTCATGGTTCACCTTTTGGGCAGCCCGGCTTGCATGCGGATGGATCGTTCGGTCCCGAGCGGAAGGTCCTTCTTGGGGCGAGGTACCGTGACTCGACCCGGTTTGGCCGGATGCTTGAATTGATGATGGGACCCTTGAACAGCCACTAGCTTCCATCCGTCGGCTTCAAGCATCTTGATGATTGCGCGACTGTCCATCGATTAATGATGCGCACGCAATGCGCATTGTCAAGTTTTTTCCAACCCTTCCGGACCCGGCCAGTTCGGCCGTTACAGGATCTGGAGGTGCCAGCCTGGAACCTCAGGGGGTCCCGCTCCTCCCCGGTAGAATGGCCTGAAGGGGGGCGCGTGCGACGACTTTTGACCCGGGTGGCCAGTCTGGTTCTGGCCGCGTGCCTTGCCCAGGCGGCGGCGCCCCTGCCGGCCCCGGCCGGTGCGGTGCCCATCGGCGGCGTCGGCGGCTGGGACTACGTCGCGGTGGAGCCCGCCTCCCACCGAGTCTACGTCTCCCATGAAAGCCGGATGCACGTGGTGGACCCCATGGCCGGCCAGGTGGTGGCCGAGATCCCCGACACCGCCGGGGTGCACGGCATCGCCTTCGCCCAGGCGTTCGACCGCGGCTTCATCACGTGCGGCCGCGAGAACGCCCTGGCCGTCATCGACCTGAAGACCTCCAAGGTGCTCACCAGGCTCAGGACCGGCCGCAAGCCGGACGGGGTGGCCTACGATCCCGTCAGCCGGCGGGTGTTCGTCATGAACGGCGGCGACGGCAGCCTGACGGTGGTGGATGCCGGCACCCAGCAGGTCATCGGCACGGTCGCCCTGGGCGGCCGTCCGGAAGCGTCACAGCCGGACGGCAAGGGCCGGCTGTTCGTGAACCTGGTGGACCAGAACCAGGTGCAAGAGGTGGATACCCGGACCTTGAAGGTCGTGGGCACCTGGCCGCTGGCGCCGTACACGACCCCCACCGGCATGGCCATCGACCCGGAGCACGCCCGGCTGTTCGTTGGCTGCCGCAGCAGGCAACTGGTGGTACTGGACCTGGCCACCGGCGGCAGGGTCACCGCCCTGCCCATCGGGGCCGGGGTGGACGCCTGCTGCTTCGACCCGGGCACCCAGCGGGTGTTCGCTTCCTGCAAGGACGGCTCGGTGGCGGTGATCCACGAGGACTCGCCAGCGGTCTTCACCTTCGAGGGAACGCTGAAGACCGAGCCGGGCGCCAGGACCATGGCCCTGGACCCGGGCACCCCCATGCTGTTCGTCCCCGCCCCCGGCATCCAGGACGGCAAGGGCTTCCAGTTGCTGGAATTCAGCCAGTAGCCGGCGCGTTCCTTTCAACTGTGTTTTCTGACATAGCCGCTATACCAGATAATTCCGCCGATCAGCATGACTGAGGTGATCAGGATCGCCATATAAATTCCTCCATTGACCAGCGAACTCAATTATTTCCACAGGTCCAGCCGGGGATATTTCTCCCCACTCGTGAAGAACCCCGTTCTGACTTATGGCCACCACACATTCCGGATGTGAGCCCTCGCCTCGATCTGGCTGTTCGACCTGCCCATGCACGCCCCGAGGCTGGGTCGAACCGGGGAACTTCTCACACGCCTTGAGCGGGTGGACCAGGGGTCATCCTTCCAATCAACAAGCATCCTTGATTTGGAAAATTTCGCCATACTCGATTCATAATAAAAAAATAAATTATCGAAGCCCCCAATTAAAAATGATAAAAAACAGTCCTTTGTTTCCTGTTCCTCGGCGCCGCGCGGATCGTCTTCGCAGATGAGCACCTGGAATTCGTGGGCGAAGAGACCGGTGGAACGAGTTCTCGCCTTGCCTGGAGGTCAGGTCCTGCCCCACCCTGTGACCATCAGCTACCGTTCCTGAATCTGCGCTTTCCTGCAGGACAGACCCGCCAGGGGCAAGGTGCGCGCCATGGGATCCCTCGGCTTCGATTTCGGTTCCGTCAGCGTCAAGGGGGCGCTCCTGGACGGCCAGGGCCGGATCCGCCTGTGCTTCTCCCGGGAGCGGGGACCGGAGGAGGCGGCGGCCCTGGCCCGGTTCCTGGACGACCTGGAGCGGCTCCAGCCGGACCTCCAGGTCCGGCTGGGCTGCACCGGTTTCGAAGGGCTGCGCCAGGGCGAGGTCCGGGCGGCGCAGGTGAACCCCATCCTGGCGGTGGGGGCGGGGGTCAGGGCCCTGCACGGCTCGGCCCGGACCATCATCGAAGTGGGCGGGCAGTCCGCCAAGTTCCTGGTCCTGGGCGCCGGCGGGGCGCTGGAGGATTTCGCCACCAACGAAGCCTGCGCCGCGGGCACCGGGGCCTTCCTGGAACAGCAGGCGCGCCGGCTCGGCCTGTCGGCGGAGGAGCTGTCGGGGCTGGCCGTCCAGGCCGGACGCCCGGCCACCATCGCCGGGCGCTGCTCGGTGTTCGCCGCCTCGGACATGATCCATCTCCAGCAGAAGGGCACCCCCTTGGCGGAGCTCGCCTACGGCCTGTGCCTGGCCATCGCCAGGAACTACCTGTCCAGCCTGCTGAAAGGGCGGGCGGTGGGGCTGCCGGTGGTCCTGGCCGGCGGGTGCGCCCGCAACCTCGGCATCGTGCGCGCCTTCCGGGCCATGCTGGAAGGCGGGTCGGCGGACACCGTGCGGGTGTCGGCGGCGCCGGGCCTGGAAGGGGCGGTCGGCGCGGCGCTGGGGGCCGCGGGCGGGCCCCTCCTGGGCCTCCGGCAGGTCCGGGCGGTCCTGGCGGAACTGGCGGTGGCCGGCCAGGTCCCGGACCGGGTGCCCTTCCGCCCCCTCCAGCCGCCCGAGGGCGGCCCCGGGCCCTTGGAACCGCAAGACGGGAACCCGGCGGGCGCAGCGGGCTACCTGGGCATCGACGTGGGCTCGGTGAGCACGGACCTGGTGCTGGTGGATGCCGCCGGCGAGGTGGTGTCCTCGGTCTACCTGCCGACCCAGGGGCGGCCGGTCGCCATGCTCCGCAAGGGTCTCGACCTCCTGAAGGCGCGCTTCGGCGGCCGACTGCAGGTGCTCGGCTGCGGCACCACCGGCAGCGGGCGCCACCTGGCGGGCAAGCTGGTCGGCGCCGACGTGGTGAAGAACGAGATCACCTGCCAGCTCCTGGGCGCCCAGCGCTACGTTCCCGACGTGGACACCATCTTCGAGATCGGCGGCCAGGACGCCAAGTTCATCGCGGTGCGCGCCGGGGCCATGGCGGACTTCGCCATGAACAAAGTTTGCGCCGCGGGCACGGGCTCCTTCCTGGAGGAGCGGGCCGAAGGCCTGGGCGTGGCGGTGCGCGGGGACTTCGCCGCCCAGGCCTTCCGCAGCGCCGCCCCCCTGGACCTGGGCTCCCGCTGCACGGTCTTCATGGAGACCGAAGTGGCCAAGGCCCGGGCCCGGGGCGGGTCCGTGGCCGATCTCTGCGCCGGCCTGGCCTACGCCATCGCGCGGAACTACCTGGACAAGGTCGTGGGCAACCGGCCCCTGGGCCAACGGATCGTGTTCCAGGGCGGCGTAGCCTCCAACGGGGCGGTGGTGGCCGCCTTCGGGAACATCCTGGGGCGCCCGGTCCAGGTCCATCCCTGGAACCGCATCTCGGGCGCCATCGGCGCGGCCCTGGCGGCCCGGGCCGCGGTTTCCGGCCCGAGCGCCTTCACGGGCATGGCCGACGGCGCCGAGCCGGCCCTGGCCTCCTTCGAGTGCCAGCAGTGCGCCAACCGGTGCGACGTGAACGTGATCGGCACGGGGGCCGGCCGCGCCTTCTTCGGCGACACCTGCGAGCGCTACACCAGCGGCGCGGCCGGAGCCTCCTGCGCCGTGCCCAACCTGGCCCAGGAGTACCTGGACCGCTGCGCGGCCCTGTGCGCCCCGGGCGCACCGGGGCTGCCGCGGATCGGGCTGCCCCGCGCCTCCAGCCTGATGGGTGACCTGCCCTTCTGGGCCGCCTTCTGGCGGGCCCTGGGCTACCAGCCGGTCCTGGCGCCGCCCACCTCCCAGGCCACCCTCGCCCTGGGGCACAAGCACCTGGCGGTGGGCGTCTGCCTGCCCATCAAGCTCGCCGTCGGGCATTTCCATGCGCTGCTGGACCAGGGGCTCGACCGGGTGTTCGTGCCGTCCGTGGTCCACTTCCCGGGCGAGGACTCCGCCACCACCCATGCCTGCCAATACACCATGGCCGTGCCCTTCCTCATCGACGACCGGGATCCGGGCGGCGCGCGGCGGCTGTCGCCCGCGGTCTCGTTCGCCAGCGAGGAGGCCTTCGTCGCGGGCCTGGCCCCGTGCCTGGGGACCCTGGACCGGAACCGGGTGGTCCGGGCCTACCGGAGCGCGGTGGCGGTCCAGGGCGAGGTGCAGGCCGCCTTCCGCCGGCGCGCCGCGGACCTGCTCGAGGCCGGCGGCTGGCGGCAGGTGTTCGGCATCCTCGGCCGGCCCTACACGGTCCTGGACAGCTTCGCCAACCTGGGCCTGTTCGAGCGGCTGCGCAGGATGGGCGTGCTGGCGCTGCCCATGGCGTTCCTGGTCCCGGAGGGCGTCCCGGCCGGAGCGGGGCCGGAGCTGCCCTGGCGCTATCCCCACGACCTGTGCCGCGGCGCCGCCCGGCTTGCCCGGGCCGGCCCGGTCCACCCGGTCATCGTCACCAACTACGGCTGCGGGCCCGACGCCTTCACCCTGCAGCGGCTGGGCGGGATCCTGCGGGGGCGGCCGCAGCTGGTCCTGGAGCTGGACGAGCACCGGGGGGAGGCCGGGCTGGTCACCCGCATCGAGGCCTTCCTGGACCAGCTGGAAACCGCCCGGGACCCCCTCCCGGTCCCGGGCCCGGACCCGCTGCCGGCGGGATCGTTCCTGCCCGCCGTCCCGAGCGCCATCCGCATCCCCTATTTCGCCGACCAGGCCTACGCCTACAGCGGCGTGCTCAAGTTCTGCGGGCACGAGGCCCAGGTGCTGCCCCTGCCGGGGCCGGCGACCCGGGCCCTGGGGGAGCAGTACGCCCTGGGCAAGGAGTGCCACGCCTACGCCATGCTGCTGGGCGATCTCCTGCGCCTGGGCCGCGGTCCGGACGGGACGGACCAGGTCTTCTTCTTTCCGGGCACCTCCCTCCCCTGCCTGCTCCACGAATTCGGCCAGGGCATGCAGACCCTCCTGGGGGAGCTGGGCATCGGCCACCTGCGGGTGAGCGCCCCCACCGGACCGGCGCTGGCGGGGACCCTGGGCCTCAAGGCCATGGAGCGGTTCTACACCGGCCTCCTGGCCATCGAGATCCTGGACAAGGCGGTCTGCCAGATCCGCCCCTACGAGCTGGACCCGGGCGCCACCGACGTCCTGCACGCCCGGAACCTGGAGCGCATCGAGGCCGCGGTGGCCCACGGCGACGTGCTGGCGGCCCTGGACGAGTCCCTGCGCCTGCTGTCCATGATCCCGCGCGCATCGGACCGGGAGCGGCCGGTGGTGGGGCTGGTGGGGGACCTCTACACCCGGGTGAACCCCGTGGCCAACCAGGACCTGGTGCGCTGGCTGGAGGCCCAGGGGCTGGAAGTCTGGCCCTCCCCGTTCCAGATCGACCTGCTGGATTTCGACATCTCCAGGAACCTGTTCCACAGCCTGGAGACCCTGGACCTGCACAACCTGCTCCTCCACGGCAAGATCGCCCTGCTCAGGGCGATCCACCTGTGGCGCATCCGCAGCGTGGTGGGTTCGAGGGTGGCCCGCCAGGCCGAGCCCGGCTACCTGGAGACCCGGCGCCTGGCCTCGGCCTACATGCCCAACGAGGCCAACGAGCTGCTGTTCCTGCATGTGGCCAAGACCGTGGATTTCGCCCGCAGCGGCGTGGACGGGATCGTCAATGCCATCTGTTTCGGCTGCATGGTGGGCAACGCCGCCGCCGCCCTGACCGAGCGGATCCGCCGGGACTTCGACAACCTGCCCATCCTCACCGCCGTCTACGCCGGCGGCGACGACCCGACCCGGCGCATGGCCCTGGAGGCCTTCGTCAGCCAGGTTCGGGCGCACCGGCAAAGATCACGACCGCCAGTGGCGGCAGGGTGACGGCCAGGGACCAGGGGCGGTCCATCCAAGGAAGGTCCTCGCTGGCCAGTTGCTGACCGCCATTGCCCACGTTGCTGCCACCGTAGAGTTCGGAATCGGTGTTGAGGACCTCCCGGTACCGGCCGCGGCGCGGAACCCCGATCCGGTAGCCGTGGCGCGGAACCGGCGTGAGGTTGACCGCCACCACGAGGAAGTCCTCGCCGGCCCGCCGGATGAAGCACAGCACGGACTGCTGGGAATCGTGGCAGTCGATCCACTCGAAGCCCTGCCAGTCGAACTCGCAACGGTGCAGTTCCGGCGATGCAGCGTAGAGGCGGTTCAGGTCCCGGACCAGCCGCTGCAGCCCCTGGTGGAACGGATACTCCAGCACGTACCAATCCAGGACTCCCTGGCTGTTCCATTCCAGCCCTTGGCCGAATTCGGTGCCCATGAACAGGAGCTTCTTGCCCGGGTGGGTGAACATGTAGGCGTAGAGTGCGCGCAGGTTGGCGAACCGCTGCCACTCGTCCCCCGGCATCTTGTTGAGCATGGAGCCTTTGCCGTGCACCACCTCGTCGTGGGAAAAGGGCAGCACGAAGTTCTCGGTGAAGGCGTAGAGCATGCTGAACGTCAGGAGGTCCTGGTGGAAGGACCGGTGCACCGGCTCGTGGCTCATGTAGCGGAGGGTGTCGTTCATCCAGCCCATGTTCCACTTCAGGTCGAACCCGAGCCCGCCCAGGTGGACCGGGCGGCTCACCTGGGGCCAGGAGGTCGACTCCTCCGCGAACATCAGGGCCCCGGGGCACTGGTCATGGACCACCACGTTGAGCTCGCGCAGGAAGTCGATGGCCTCCAGGTTCTCGCGCCCGCCATACCGGTTGGGGAGCCATTCCCCTTCCTTCCTGGAATAGTCCAGGTAGAGCATGGAGGCCACCGCATCCACCCGCAGGCCGTCCAGGTGGAACTCCTGGAGCCAGTACATGGCGCTGGAGAGGAGGAAGTTCTTCACCTCGAGGCGCCCCATGTTGAAGATCAAGGTGGACCAGTCCTGGTGCTCGCCCAATCTCGGATCCTCGTGCTCATACAGGCAGCTGCCGTCGAAACGCGCCAGAGCGTGGGCGTCCTTGGGAAAGTGGGCCGGCACCCAGTCCACCAGGACGCCGATGCCCTGGTCGTGGCACAGGTCCACGAAGAAACGGAAGTCGTCCGGAGTCCCGAACCGGCTGGTGGGAGCGTAGTAGCCGGTCGCCTGGTAGCCCCAGGAGAGGTCGAAGGGGTGCTCGGTGACCGGCATCAGCTCGATGTGGCTGAAGCCCATCCAGCGGACGTACTGCACCAGCCGATTGGCCAGGTCCCGGTAGTTGAGGAATTCCCCTTCCATGCCCCGCTGCCAGGAAGCGAGATGCACTTCATGGATGCTCATCGGCGAGTGCCGCCAATCGTAGCGGGCGCGCTGCTCCATCCAGGCCTGGTCGGTCCAGGGAAAGGCTTCGGCCTGGGGGACGATGGCGGCCGTCCTTGGCCGGAGCTCGAAGCTCTGGCCGTAGGGGTCGGCCTTCAGGAACACCTGCCCGGTGTCCCGGTTGCGCAGCTCGAATTTGTACAGCGTGCCAGGCTCGAGGTCGGGCAGGAACAGCTCCCACACCCCGAAGCCGGGCCGGACCCGCATGGGATGGCGGCGCCCGTCCCAGGCGTTGAAGTCGCCGACCACGCTCACCCGGTCCGCATTGGGCGCCCAGACGGCGAACAGCACCCCCGCCACGTTGTCCACTTCGTGCCGGTGGGCGCCGAGGAAGCGGTAGGCATGCCAGTGCTTCCCCTCGCCGAACAGGTGCAGGTCGAAATCCGCAAGCTGCGGGGGGTAGCTGTACGGATCGTGGACGATGTGCTCGCAGTGCTCGCCGTCGCGCCAGACCAGCCGGTAGTGCGGCGGCAGGTGGGCCCCCTGGCCGCGCCACTGGAACAGGTCGCTGGACCCCATCCGTTCCAGCCGGAGGTTGCCCTCGAGGATGGATACCTCGCTGGCCTGGGGAATGAAGGCCCGGACCACCGACTCCCCGTCCTCAAGATGATGTCCCAGGACGGCGAAGGGGTCGTGGTGGCGGGCTTCGATCAGCTTGCGCAGGTCTTCGTCGAGCGTAGTTGTTTTTTGCATGGTGGAAGCCCCTTCCCTGGACTGACCCGCTGAAGGGCCGTCCCGATGGCGTTGTCCCCAGGGGATGATTTTCCTCCTGGAAAGATAGATGCTAGATTCTGTTCATAGCGTTTTCCAGTCTGTATGCTCTTGCAACGATGCCGTCTGCTCATTCGAGGGAGCCGCAATGGCGTGTTTCATTGGCGTCGACGTTGGTTCTGAATCCGTGCGGGCCGGGGTGTTCGACCAGGACGGGCGCCGCCTGGCCTTCCGCGTCCACAGGATCCAGCAGTTCCGGCCCCAGGCGGACCATGTGGAGCAGTCCTCGGCCGACATCTGGTCCCAATGCTGCGCGGCCATCCGGGAAGCGCTGCAGATGGCCGCCGTCGCCCCCGGCGACCTGGCCGCCATCGGTTTCGACGCCACCTGCTCGCTGGTGGCCGTGGGGGCCGCTGGGCAGGGAGTCTCCGTCGCTGCCGACGGTGCGCCCGGACACGACGTCATCATGTGGATGGATCACCGCGCCGTGGCGGAGGCCGCGGCGATCAACGCCACCGGTGACCCGGCGCTGGCCTACGTCGGGGGCGGAGTCAGCGTCGAGATGGAACTGCCCAAGGTCCTGTGGCTCAAGCGCCACTGCCCGGACCGGTTCCAGCAGGTCTGGAGGTTCTTCGACCTGGCCGACTACCTGGTCTGGCGCGCCACCGGGATGGATGTGGCGAGCACCTGCACGCTCACCTGCAAATGGAACTACCTGGCCCACGAATCCCGGTTCCCCGAGGCCATGCTGGCCAAGGTCGGGCTGGGCGGGCTGCTGGGCAGGATCCCGGGCCGGATCCTCCCCCTGGGCTCGGCCGCCGGCCGCTTGCGCCAGGACGTCGCCGAGCGCCTGGGGCTCACCCCCGACGTCACCGTCGCCACCGGGATCATCGACGCCCACGCGGGCGGGCTGGCCCTGGTGGGCGCGGAACCGGAAGGCACCCTGGCCTTGATCGGCGGGACCAGCAACTGCCACATGATCGTGAACCGCGCCCCGGTGATGGTCCCGGGCGTCTGGGGGCCCTACTTTGGCGCCATGCTCCCGGGCTGGTGGCTGAGCGAGGGCGGCCAGAGCGCCGCGGGCGCCCTGCTGGACTGGACCATCGGCCAGGGCCAGGCCTGGCTTGAGCTGCAGGCCGAAGCGAAGGACACCGGCAGCAGCGTCCACACCGTGCTCAATCGCTGGGTCGCCGCCCTGGAGGAGCGCGAACCCCATCCCACCCGGCACCTCCATGTGCTGCCGGACCACCACGGCAACCGCTCGCCCAGGGCGGAACCCCTGGCCCGGGGGATGGTGTCGGGCCTGACCCTGGAAACCGGGCGGGACGCCCTGGCGCGGGCCTACCTCGCCACCGTCCAGGCCCTGGCCTACGGGACCCGCCACATCATCCAGGCGATGAATGCGGCCGGACACGACATCCGCCGGATCCGGATGTGCGGGGGCGGCACCCGGAACCCCCTCCTGCTGCGCGAACACGCCGACGCGATCGGCTGCGGCATCCAGCTGGTGGAGGAGGAGGACGCCGTCACCCTCGGCTCGGCCGTACTCGCCGCCGCGGCCAGCGGCACCTTCGGCAGGATCAGCGAGGCCGCGGCCCGGATGGTCCGCCCGGGGGGGACGGTGGCCGCCCGGCCCGGTGCCCGCGCTTTCCATGATGCCAAGTACGAGGTCTTTCTCCTGATGCACCAGCACCAGGAGAGCCACCGGCAACGCATGGCCGAATGCCGGTCCTGAGACCTTCCAGCCAAGGAGACACCCATGCTCACCCTGAACCTCCCAGCCGCTTCCGCCAAGATCAGGCCCGGGCCGGACGAAGTCCTTCTGGTGACCAACGCGGACCTGCGGGAATCCGCCAACATCGTCTGCTGGCCCACCCAGGCCAAGTACGAACGGCTGCTGGAAAAGGCGCTCGCCGCGCGGTTCGGCCTGCGGATCCGGCGCGCCCATCCCTTCAAGGAGGACAAGGGCCACGGGTTCATCAGCAGCCAGCGGGAAGGCAGCGACCTGTTCGCCCGCATCGACCCGGACGCCCCGGTCATCGTCCTGCTCACCGCCTGGCAGTACTCCCACCACCTTGCGCCCAGCCTCGCCCGCCATCGCGGGCCGGTGCTCCTGCTCGCCAACTTCGACGGCACCTGGCCCGGCCTGGTGGGCATGCTGTGCCTGGCCGGGACCCTGACCAGCCTGGGCAAACCGTACTCCAGGCTGTGGTCGTCCGGCTTCGACGATCCCCTGTTCTTCCAGGGCCTCGGGGCCTGGCTCAAGACCGGCCGGATCGAGCACGACACCAGCTACCTGCATGCCGTCGACGCCGCGCACCCGGTCCTGCGCACCCCGGCCGGCCGGATCGGGGTCCAGGTCGGCGAGTACATCCTGGAGCACAAGGAGATCCTCGGCCTGTTCGACACCTTCTGCATGGGCATGATGAACGGCGTCTTCCCGCAGCAGGCCCTGGTCGGCATCGGCATGCCCCTGGAGAGCCTGTCCCAGTCGGCCCTGCTGGTGGAAATGGCCAAGGTGCCGCGGGCCCTGCGCGAGGATTGCCTGGCCTGGTACGAGCGGCGCGGGATGACGTTCCACTTCGGCCCGGACGGGGCGAAGGACCTCACCCGGGACCAGGTGCTCGAACAATGCGCGATGCTCATCGCGCTGGCCCGTTTCGTCCAGCAGTTCGGCCTGTCCGCGGTGGGCGTCCAGTACCAGCAGGGCCTGGCCCACTCCTGCGCCGCCTCGGATTTCGCCGAAGGCGCCATCGGCTCGGCGGAGCGGTTCCCGATCCCGGACGCCGACGGCAAGATCATCCGCCCAGGCCAGCCGATCCCCTGCATCAACGAAGTGGACATGGGCACGGCCATTCCGCAGACCATGCTCTGGCGCCTGCTCGGTTCCCTGGGCCTCCCCGCCGCAACCACGCTGCACGACATCCGCTGGGGCAGCGAATTCCAGGGGACCTTCTACTGGGACCTGGAGATCTCCGGTTCCGTCCCGTTCGAGCACCTCAAGGGCGGCATCGCCGGAGCCGAGGGCTACCGCCAGCCGGCCATGTATTTCCCCAAGGGGGGCGCGACCATCACCGGCCAGGGCAAGGCCGGCCGGATCCTGTGGGCACGGGCCCACTACCAGGGCACCCAGGTCCTGCTGCACGTGGGCACCGGCACCGCCGTCGAACTGCCCGCGCCGGAGTTCGAGCGCCGCCGCCGGGCCACGACCTACGAATGGCCGATGCTCAACTGCACCCTCGACGGGGTTGGCCGCGACGACCTGATGGCCGGGCACCAGTCCAACCACATCACCGTAGCCTACGTGGACGAGGCGAAGCTGGCGCAGGTCCTGCAGGCCTTCGTGGCCCAGGCCCTGACCCAGGACATGAAGGTGTTCGTGTGCGGAACCGCGCACGAACACCTTCAGCCTTGATGCGCCCCGCCCAGTTGGATCGCGATCTGCGATCCAACTGGGCGAACCAGGGCGAAAAGCCGGTACCCGGACCTCTACTCGGTCACACGGCCTAGCTCTTGGGTGCGTAGGACTCCAGGATCTTGAACTGGCCGTCCTTGATCTCGATGAGCAGGACGGGCTTGTTGTACGGGTTGTGGTTGGACTTGTCGAAGGTGAACTTGGCGGCGGTGAACACCGGCAGGTCCTTGGTGTTCTCGATCGCGTCCCGGAACTTCTCCTGGCTCCAGGCCCCGTTGTTGGCGGTGACCTGCTTGATGCCGTTCTCGATGATCGCCATGCAGTCCATGCCCAGGTAGCCCCAGATGTTCGCTTCCTTGCCGGGGTGCTTCTGCTTGTATTCGGCGTTGTACTTGGCGAACGTGGGATCATTGACCGAGGCGATGGTGGTGAAGAAGGAACCGTCCAGTTCCTTGCCGGCGTAAGGGAGGATGTCCTCCACCATCCAGCCGTCGCCGCCGATCATCTGGATGTTCATGTTCAGGGCCCTGGCCTGCTTGGCGACGAGTCCGGGGTCCTTGTAGTTGTCGGCGCAGACCACCAGCACGTCAGCCTTGGTGCTCTTGACCTTGGCCAGCTGGGCGCGGAACTCCTGGTCGCCCTTGTTGTAGCCTTCGTCCGTCACCACCTGGCCGCCCAGCTTGGTGAAGCGGTCCTTGAAGAACTGGTGCAGGGCCACGGTGTAAGGGGAGGCCACGTCGGTGATGAAGGCCACCCTGCGCTTGCCCAGCTTGTTGTAAGAATAGTCCGCCAGGGCGGTGCCCTGGTACGGGTCGATGAAGCACACCCGGAACATGTACGGATGGACCTTGCCGGCCTCGTCCACGGTGACGTTGACGTTGGTGGCGGTGGTGGCGATGATCGGCACGTGGGACTCGTCCGCGATCTTGGCCATGGGGATGCCCGCGCCCGAGAAGCTGGGGCCGACGATGGCAATGACCTTGTCCTGGTCGATCAGGCGCTTGGTGACGGCCACGCACTCGGCCGGCATGTTCTGGCCGTCGTAGGCGATGACCTTGAGCATCCAGCCGTTGATGCCGCCGGCGGCGTTGACCCTGGCCACTTCATCCTCGACCGCCGGGACGGCGCCGGGGGCGACGTAGGCTTCGGACCCGGTCATGGTGGTTACGTGCCCGATGACCAGGGTCCCCTTCGGGGCCGCGGCCAAGGGCAGGAGTGCCGCCAGGAGGATTCCCGACAACACTCCGAAGCGGTTGCTTGAGCTGTACGTCATACTTGCTCCTTTTGGACGTGGAGCCATGTCGTTGCCGCACGGCTCGAGGGGTGGCGGGCTGGGGGCCTTCGATAAGGAAGGCGGTCGGATGGATTGGACGGTGGACGTAATATATTAATTGTATGCATGATATTTGTCAAATTCGGATGGCGGGTTCCCAGGGATGACGGTCCCGGGGCGTTCCGGGCCACACTGGCCCCATCCCCACCCCGAACGCCATGGTCCTGGTCCTTAAGCTCCTGCTCACCCCCATCCTGATCACCCTGGCCACTCTGGGCGGGCGCCGGTGGGGGCCGGGCCTCAGCGGGTGGTTCCTGGGCTTCCCTCTAACCTCCGGACCGGTGTCGCTCATCCTGGCCCTGCAATACGGCTCCGGTGCCGGCCGGAAAGTTGAACGGCCCAGCGCTTATGTCCCTTTAATCAGAGGGTGCCAGGGCTACTTCTTGTCCCGGTCGTAGCGCAGGTAGACCACGTGGGTCTGGAGGTACTCCTCCAGTCCATGGGTGCCGTCCGCACCGCCGATCCCGGACTTGCGCCAGCCCGCGTGGAAGCCTTGCATGGCCTCGAAATTCTCCCGGTTCACGTAGGTTTCGCCGAACTTCAGCTCGTTGCAGGCGCGCATCACGGTGTCGATGTCCTGGGCGTAGATGGAGGAGGTCAGGCCGTACTGGCAGTCGTTGGCCTTGTCGATGGCCTCGTCCAGGTCCTTGTAGGTGGCGATGGGCAGCACCGGCCCGAAGATCTCCTGCTGCATGATGTCGGTTTCCTGGCGGCAGCCGGTGAGCACCGTGGGCTCGAAGAAGTAGCCCTTGGCGGTCTCGATGCGCTTGCCGCCGGTGGCCACCTTGGCGCCGTCCTGCACCGCCCGGGCCACCGCCGCGGTGACGTTCTCCAGCTGCTGCCGGTTCACCAGGGGGCCCATCTCCACTTCGGGCCGGGCCAGCACGTCGCCGACGGTGGTCGCCTGCATCAGCCGGGTGACCTTCTCGATGAACGGCGCCGCCACCGACTCGTGCACGTACACCCGCTCGGCGCAGTTGCACACCTGGCCGGTGTTGATGATGCGCGAAGCGCGGATGGAGGCCGCCGCCAGGTCCAGGTCGGCGCTGGGAGCGACGATGGCCGGGGCCTTGCCGCCAAGTTCCAGGGACACCTTGGTGACGTTGGCCGAGGCGGCGCGCATGACCGCCACACCGCCGTCCACGCTGCCGGTGAGGCTGACCATGCCCACCTTGGGGTGGGCCGCCAGGGCGTTGCCCACCACCGATCCGGAGCCGGTGAGCAGGTTGAAGACCCCCTTGGGCAGGCTGGACTTGGCCACCAGCTCGGCGAACATCAAGGCGTTCAGGGGGGTGTCGCAACTGGGCTTGACGACGATGGTGTTGCCCGTCACCAGGGCCGGGGCCATCTTGCGGGCGATGAGGAAGAACGGGAAGTTCCAGGGCAGGATGCCGGCGATGACGCCGATGGGCATCTTGAACATCAGGATGTTCTCGCCGGGGCGGTCGCTCGGGATGATCTCGCCCAGGTACCGGCGCGCGAATTCGGCCATGTAGTCGAAGTAGTCGGCGGTGAAGCTGGCCTCCACCCTGGCCAGAGGCAGGATCTTGCCCTGCTCCTCGCTGAGGGTGCGGGCGATGTCCTCGGCCTTGGCGCGGACCAGCTGGGCGATTTCGTGCAGGTACCCGGCCCGTTCGACGGCGGGCTTGCGGGCCCAGTCCCTCTGCGCTTGCTCTGCCGCCAGCACGGCCGCGTCCACATCCGCGGCGGTGCAGCTGGGGACCTCGCCGATCACCTCCTCGGTGGAAGGGTTGAGGACCGGGATGGTCCTGGTGCTGGACGGCTCCACGAACTCGCCGTTTATGAAAATCTTCTTGCAGGTCAAGGCCAGGGCCGTGGTCATGACAGGTCTCCTTTGCAGAAATTCCGCCCTGAGCGGAGTTGCCGGCGGGATTGGAGTTGGTGAAAAACCCGGTTCCTGCTTGAGTCGAGTGGGCAGATTCCGGCTACCAACCCCATGGGGTGCGCATAAACACGGACGGACTATAGGTTGATCGGTTTATGTTGACAAGGGCAAGCGTCGCAAAATTAACAAAAGGTAACCGTTCACCCACGTTCCGATCGAGCCCGTCGGATGGGGGGGTGATCGCCATCGCCCGCCGGGTTTTCACCCGGAAGGCGTCCGCCTCCCGCGTTCCCATGTGAACGATCCTGGTGCCGTCCTCAATCGGCATCCGTCATTTTCTCCGAAGCAGGTTCGCGATCACCTTGCCCAGCCGGATGAGGTCCTGTTCCGCCCGGTCCGACCAGCACGCCGTGTTCAGGCGGACGAAGTCGTTGAACTTGTGGGTGGGCGAGAAGATGTAGCCGGGGGCAATGGTTATGAAAGCCTTCTGCGCTTCCCGGTAGAGTTCCAGGGAGTCCAGCTTGCCGGGCAGTTGCACCCACATCACGAAGCCGCCGGCCGGCTCGATGACCCGGGTGCCCACGGGGAAATGGTTGCAGATGGCCTGGGCCATGATGGAGGCCTTCTGGGAGTAGGCGTTGCGGATCTTCCGGAGGTGGGCGTCGTAGCCGCCGCTCTCCAGGAACCGGGCGATGGCGACCTGGGCGAGGAGGGACGTGCGCACGCTCATGGCGTATTTCTTGGACTGGACCTCCCGGGAGAAGCGTCCCGGGGCCACCCAGCCGATGCGGAACCATGCGGAGATGTCCTTGGAATAGGAGGAGCAGAGCAGGACGGTGCCGTCGCGGTCGAACGACTTGGCCGGCCGCGGCCGGCGGTCGGAAAAAGACAACTCTCCGTTGATGTCGTTCTCGATGAGGGGGATCCCCTTGTGGGCGAGGAACTCCACCAGGTCGCGCTTGTCCGCGTCCGTCATGAGGCCGCCGGTGGGGTTGCCGAAATTGGGGATGGCCATGACGGCCTTGACGGGGTGGTTGTCCACCGCGAACTTCAGGGCGTCCAGGCTCATGCCGGTGCGCGGGTGGGAGGGGATCTCCAGGGCGCGCAGGTGCAGGGCCTCCAGGGCCAGGATGATCCCGAAGTAGGTGGGCGACTCGATGGCCACCAGGTCCCCGGGGCTGCAGACGGCCTGGAGGCATAGGCTCATGGCTTCCGTGCAGCCGGCGGTGACGACCAGTTCCCCCGGGTTCAGGTGGCAATCGTAGCCGAAGGCCCGCTGGGCGATCTGGATGCGCAGGTCCTCCTGGCCGGCGATGGCTTCGCCGGTTACCTGGGAGAACTTGCCTTCCCGGGCGAGCTGGGCCAGGATCCGGTTGAGCTTGGCCGTGGGCAGCAGCGCCGGATCCGGCAGGGCCGCGCCGAACTGGGCGAAGTCCAGGTTCAGGGTGTCGTGGATCAGGCGGGACGTGACCTCGTCGATGCTGACGCTGGTGGGGTCGCTCGGGAGCGGGGTGAACTCCGGCTCCGCCGCGGTCCTGGCGGGGCGGAGCTTGACGTAGTACCCGGACTGGGGGCGGGCCTCGATGAAACCCCGGTCCTCCAGGCGCCGGTAGGCCTGCAGGACGGTGGAGAAACTGACGCCGTGCTGGGCGATGGCCTCCCGTATGGAGGGGAGGCGGGACCCCATGGGAAAGGTGCCGGAACGGATCAGCTCCTCCAGGACATGGGCGAACTGTTCGTATCGGGGGATCTTGGGCGTATCCTTCACGGCGGCTCCCGGATCAGGCCTGGTGCCAGGTAACAGTTGGCGAATATTCTAATCTAACAAACCGATTGTTAGTTAACTGTTAGCTAAAATTTTTTATGTTGTATCACTGTTATATTTTCTGGGAAGCCCCATATTTCTATTGGAGGCCCCCCAGGGTCCTCCAGAACGGGAGAACACCATGACTGCCCAGACCCTCAACTTCAACTCCGACGAGCTTCGCAACCTAGGCGTGGAGGCTTCGGAAGCCGGGTCCGTGGACTACGACCACGTGGCCAGCTACCACAACCGCAGGGACCGGGTCATCACCTGCACCTCCGGAAACCTGTGGGTGACGGTGGAGAACGACCGCATCGACTTCGTGCTCCATACCGGCGAGCGCCTTTTCATCGCCGGTCGCGGCAAGGTGGTGATCAGCGGCAAGGGCACCTACCGCATCACCGTGGAGGTCCCCCTGGCGATGGCCTGCTGATCCGCGCTCACCCCGCCTCTGCGGCAGGGCAGGCTTCAATGGATGGCTCGCCGCGGCAACCTTGGCCGGCGGCCATCTGACCTCGAGGCTATCCTTAGGTTTCCGGGAAAGGGGGGGACAGCGTGGGCGGCCACAAATCCCTCCTGCTGATCACTCCCGAAAACGCGGAGATCCACCGTTTCCGGCGGCGGCAGTGCAACAATTTCACCCAGGTAACCATGCCGTACCTGGCGGGGTTCGTGGACGAGCGCCGATTCCGCATCCGGCTGGTGGACGAGTACAACCAGCGCATCCCCTACGACGACCCGGCCGACCTGGTGGCCATCACGGTGAACACCCCGAACGCCTCGCACTGCTATGAGATGGCGGACCGGTTCCGCGCCCGGGGCGCCAGGGTCGCCCTGGGCGGGCCCCACGCCACCCTCCTGCCGGAGGAGGCCTCGGCCCACTGCGACCATCTCTTCGTGGGCGAGGCGGAGGAGACCTGGCCGCCGTTTCTGGAGGCGTTCCTGGAAGGCTCGGGGGAAGCCCGGTACGTCTGCCCGAGACCCCCTTCCCTGGCCGGGCTTCCGATTCCGCGCCGGGACCTGATACGGCAGAGGTCCTTCACCAAAGGCGCCGTGTTCGCCACCCGGGGATGCCCCTACCGGTGCTCCTACTGCAACCTCAGGCAGGTCTACGCCCCCGGGTTCCGGACCCGGCCGGTGGGGGAGGTCATCGCGGACATCCGCAGCATGCCCAACCGGCATTTCGTGTTCTGGGACGACCATTTCTTCGCTGACCGGGCCTATTCCATCCAGTTGATGACGGCCCTCAAGGGCCTCGGGAGGCGGTGGGCGGCCCAGACCACCATCGACCGCTGCGAGGACGAGGAACTTCTGCGCCTCGCGCGGGAGGCGGGCTGTGTCTATCTCTTCGTGGGCCTGGAGACCTTCACGGATGCGGGCCTCGCCGCAGCGGGCAAGCCGTGCAACCGGGTTTCGGAGTACCGGGCGGCGATCGCAGCCATGCACCGGCAGGGCATTTGCATCCAAGCCGGGGTGATCTTCGGACTGGACAGCGACACCAAGGAGGTCTTCGCAGAGACCCTCGAAGCGTGCGAGTCCCTCGGCATCGACGGGGTGACCGCAAGCATCCTGGCGCCCTTCCCCGGAACGCCCATCTACCAGGACATGAAGCGGGACGGCCGCCTCCGGAGCGAGGACTGGTCCTGGTTCAACGGCAAGACGCGGGTGGCCTTCACGCCCCGGGGCATGACGGCGGAGGAGCTCCTGGCGGGCTTCCAATGGTTCCGGTCGCGGTTCCACGCCCTCCCTTCCCTGTTTCGGCGGATGGCCGTGTCCCGGGCCAACCCGGCCTACACCCTGCTCCTGAACCTCGGCTACCGGTGGTCGATCTAGGGTTCCATCCGCGGAGAAGATCCAGGTCAAGTGCCCGGTCAACCCTACCGACGAAGAAGGCCTAACGTTCAAAAGCCAGGGATCGGGGCCAGATCCTTGCCTCAAAGGTTCCTGGCGGCCTGGACCAGGAACAGCCCCAGATCGGCCTCGTCCACCCCCAACCGGGGCAGGCCCCTCAGGTAGGCCGGCTGGGTGGCCCGGTCGTCCACCGGCGCTGGGGCCAGGGCGCGCAGGCGCTCCAGCAGGATCTTGAGGTTGAGATGGCGTGCGGGGTTGATATCGGCCCCGAGGCACTGGAAACCCAGGCGGGACTCGTAGAGGATGATCGCCGGCAGGCCCTCCGCACGCACCACCAGGATGAACGACTCCCGCTCGGAGGTCACCTGCTCGGTCACCGTCACGACCTTCTTGCTGAAGGAAAGGCCCCCCGTCAACAGGGCCCGGCCCATGGAGAATTTGCGGTCCGTGGACTTGACCGTTTCGGAATGGGAGGTGGTCCGGTGCCCGGGCTGGAACAGTTCGATGCTTGCCGACGGGCAATCGTGGCGGGCGCCGCGCCCGTCCGTCACGGCGAAACCGGTGCTGGTCCACTCCAACCGCCGGGCCACGATCCGCTGGGCATCCGTGGGCACCTGGCGCACCTCGGCGGCGAAGGCCCGGAACCCCAAGTCCCCGAGCTCTGCCACCAGACGCCGGGCCTGGTCCTCGGGGGCCTGGCGCACCAGGATCTTGGGCAGTACCCCAGCACAGCGGGTCCTCACCTCCATCAGGGTCAGCCCGCAAAGAACGGCGGCCTCCTGCATGGAGGTGGGAGCTTCGGGAAGGCCCGCCACCGCAATGAACATCGCTGCAGTCTAACGCCTCCTATGGGATGGTCCTGCTCCGGGTTGATCTTGTTTCAGCAAGATAGGATCCTCGCCCATTAATAAATAGAACGTTCTAGCTTTATTTTCGGTCGCGGGAGGGCAAGGGCCCCGGGGGACACCTTGCGGCCCGAGCAGGAACGCTGGCCAAGGCACTTCAACCGGCCGGGATCCGTGTCCAGGCGGCCCGGGTGGACCCACGGTCGGGATCCCGGCGGGGAATAATCAAGCAAGGACGTTCAAGACTCCCGCCCGGCCTGGACCCATGATCTGGGCATCTGCCCAGGACGTGAGCCATGGACGACCTCGGGTCCATCGTCTGGTTGCGCTCCAGGTTCCTGCCTGGGGTCGATTTCCTTCGCGGAACCCACAACTGCGTTCCCATCAGCATGTACCACGAACGCTTCGCGGTCTGCGCCGTGCTTCGGGGCCACGCCGAATGGCGCTACCGGGGACAGTCCGGGGCCATCGGTGACGGCGGGCTGATGTTCCTGGAGCCTGGCGAATGCTCCGTCACCTCCCGGATCCATCGACCCGGGGACTTCCTGGTCGTCCTGGTGGACCCCGGACCTTTCCTGGAAGCCGCCGCGTCCGCGGGCTTGGCCGCTCCGGTGCATTTCCGGCTGCGCCGCGAGCCCCTGGAGAATCCGGCCCCGGCCCAGGCCATCCGGCGCCTGGTGGCGTCAGTGGAGGCGCAGGAATCCCCCCTGGAGCAGCAGAGCCGTCTGGCGGTCTGCCTCCAGCGCATGCTGGCCGAAGCCGAATCCATGCCGGGCCTGGATCCGGGCGCATGGAGTGGCCCCGCCATCCACCGGGCCCTGGAGTGCCTGCGCGAGGGCTACCGTGAGGGGACCGACCTGGAGACCCTCGCAGCCCTGACCGGCCTCAACCGGTTCCACCTGGTCCACGCTTTCTGCCGGGCGGTGGGGATGCCGCCGCACGCCTTCCAGGTCCACGTGCGGGTCGAGCGGGCCCGCGCCCTGATGCTGGGCGGGATTCCACCCAACCAGGCTGGGCGGGAGACGGGCTTCGCGGACCAGAGCCACTTCACCCGCCACTTCAGGAAGATCCTGGGGATCACCCCGGGCCGCTATTTCGCCCTGGCGCAAGGTGACCCATCTCCAGGTTTTCATCCCAATTGAGAATTTAGTTCAACGCCAGCAGAGGCATCCTTGGAGGGAGCCCAGCCAAGGAGGCCACTGTGCCCAAGAAGGGTCCTACGGAGGAGCCGATCGTCTTCCGAGACGGATGCGGAGGCGCTGTTGGCTGCCCTCACTTGGCCTTGAGCTTGATTCTGAAATCCAATCCATCCGTGAAATTGCTCCGCCTGCCCCAATAGAGGTTCTGCCCAAGGCCTGCCGGGATGGTATAGCTCACCTTCAAATCGTTCGTCGTCAAGCCTGGCTTCATTTCGGGAGACGTGTCACTGCCGTCGTTGGGCGGGAACAGGCGGCCTTGTTCATCACTCAAGCACTTGTTCCTTCCCGGAAAGAAAATGGTATCGCTGCCAATATTCTGAGCCTGCCAGACGATTTCGATCATGGTTGTGCCGTCGCTCATCTCAGCTCTGGATGAAGATTTCAAATTAACTTTGCTTATGACATTTAAGATGGCCCCTTCTTTGGTTTTGTCCCGATAGTGGAAAGTACACCATTCACCCTCGACCCCTTCGTTGGCGGAAACAGGAGTGGCGGGGCCATGGACCTCGGGATTCCTGGTGCAGGAACCAAGAGCCGTCAGGGTCAGCAAGGAAAGCCCGATACAAATCATTCGCATACACCCCCCCACCGGCCACATCGTGGCTGGCATTGGATTCTGCAATCTCAGGCGCCTGGTTGGTACGGATAGACCATAGCACTAACCGAACCGCTCAAACTCAAATTTCCGGCCTGGTGCTGGACGCGCAGGCACGGCTGGCGCGGACGGAGGGTCCGGGGATACCGGCGCGGCGCGGGATCAGTGGTGTCTCTTCCACAACCGTGTGTGAATCCAAGAGGACCCGCATTGACAGGCTGACAGTGGACCGCTGGGAAGGGCGCGAAACTTTCCCGGCGAGTCACGATAGTTCGCTTCCTTTACGGAATGTGCGCGATCGCATTGACTTCCAAGAGCGCGCCCTTGGGGAGGTCTCGCGTCGGCACGACGGTGCGGGCCGGGCGGTGGCTCCCCATCAGGTCCTCGTAGACCCGATTCACGAGGGCCCACTGGGTGACGTCCGGGAGGAAGATCTGCATCTGCACGATGGATTCCTTAGTGCCCCCGGCCGCCTCGACGATTGAGGCTTATCAAACTTGTGCACCCCAGTCTGATGGGCCACGGTCCGACGCTGTTCACAGGGCTTTCGAAGCGCATCGACTTGAGGCTCGTGGGACGACTGGAGTTCGGCTCTGGGGCGGTGGCCATGCGTTACGAGCCGAAAAGGTAGCCATCGGGCTCGTCGGCCCGGGCCGGCCTCGTCATGGAGTGACCGATCCCACGCACGTTTGCCGGAAACTCACGTTCGCTGGGGCGGAAAGTGCCGAGCGTCTCCGCCAGTTCCACCACCGTGCCGCTGGGAGAGTACGGCGCGCGTCCAGGCAGGCTGAGCGGCTCCCTCGGGAGGGCACAGCTACTCGGGATGAAAGGTCTTGGCTTCCTGCCACCCTCCGTCCCAGATGGCCTGCACGACCACGGGCCTGGCGAGCGGAACGTGGGTCTCCGGGTCCATGGTCAAGGTACCGGTGAACACCGGCACCTCCTGCATTCTCTCCAGGGCATTCTTCATGGTCGTTCCGTCCACCCTCCCGGTCCTCTCCAGGGATGCCTGAGCCGCGTATTCCAGGGCCATGATGGCGTCCAGGGCATAGTAGGCGGCGGGTTGACAGGTCATGCCGTGTGACAGGATGAAGTTGGCGTTGAAATCAGCGACCTCCAGATCCCCGGAGAAAACCCCGGTGGTCAGGCAGCTGCCTTCGAGCTCCTTGCCCGCCAGGGCCAGCACGTCATCCACCGCCCAGGTCTCATTGCCCAGGAACTGGATGTTCAGGCCGAGCTGGGAGGCCTGCTTGGCGATCCGGGCGGCATCCAGGCCGGAGGCCGCGGCGATGAACAGGCAGTCCGGTGAGCTCTTGGCGATCCGCCTGAGCTTGTACCGGAATTCCCTCTCCCCGTAGGTGTAGTATTCCCTGGCCGCCACCACGCCCCCGAGCTCGATGAACTCGTTCCAACAGGCGGCCACGTAGCCTGTGCAGGCAGGGTCGGACTGGTCATAGATGAAGGCGGCCCGGCATTTCCCGAGGTCCTGGACGGCATAGTCAGCGGCCACCCTGGGCTGGTATGGACCGGCGACGCCGACCCGGAACAGGTACGGGTTCACCTGCCCATCCACGACCCGCCCCTCCTCGTCCCGGGCGAACTGGAAGTAGGTCGGGGCGGTCGCGACGACCGGGACCGCATGGAGATCGGCGATGGGGTCCACCCGGAGGCCTGAGCCCGACCCTTCCGGGGTGATGATCCCCACGACGTGGTCCTCGTCGATCAGGCGCGCGGCGCCGGGGATCACCCCCTGCGCATCGTCTTCCGGGTCGTAGACCGCCAGGTTGATCTTCCTGCCGCAGATCCCGCCTTGGGCGTTGATCTCCGCAACCTGGTCCTCCACCGCGTACCTGGCGCATCGGGTCTCGTCCGGGCCCCGGCCGGTCGCCGCGCAGACGAATCCGAAGCTGATTTCATCCTGGCCCCACAACCAGCCGGGACACGCGGCCGAGGCCACGGCCAGCAGGCCCGCCGCCAGGATCCGGCGGGAGATGTACCGAAGGCGGGGCAGCCCCGGTGACCTTGGCCCCCAGAAGTACCCGCTCCGGCCGGATTGCGACACCATGCCTGCAAGGTGGGCATCCCATGGCGGCTCCTCCGGCAGGCCCCCGCAAGAAGCTGGAACCTGCTTAGATCGACCTAAGGATCGGGTCGCCGGCTCCTCGAGTAAAGCGCATTTCCGGTCAACTTTCGCGCTGCGGCGGACCTGGCCAACTGTCCCCGTCCCCCCAGGGGGGCATGCGCCCCTTCAGTAGGAGATGGAGGGCAGCCAAGCCCCGGCCGGTTCGTTGTAGAGACCCAGGCTCATCAAGGTCATCGGCTGCACCACCCGCAGCCCCTGGGCCAGGCACCAGCGGAACAGCGCATTGTTGCGCGCCGGCACCAGGATGCCGGGGCCGCCGAAGCCGTCCGCGGCTGCGATGAGCGCCTGGAGGTCCGGGTTGGATTCGGCCGTGGCATGGCCGAAGAAGGCCAGGCCGGTGGTGTAGGCGGTGATCCGGCCCCCCCGCTCCACCACCCGTGCGCTGCCCTGCTGGATGGCCTGGGCCAGCTCGTCCCCGCGGGTGAAGCCATGCGCCTGCATGGCCAGGTCGGCGCAGGCGGCGGCGTCGGCCGGGGTGGCGGCCCGCACCGAGCAGCCGGGCACGGTTCGCAGCGCCGTGCGCCCCTGCATGCAGGAAAGAGGTTCCCGGATATCGAAGCCTAGAGCCGCATACAGCGCCAGGGAGCGGTTGTGGAAGGCCGCCTGGACCAGCCGGATGCCGGCGGCGCCGCGCTCCCATGCGTGGTCCATGGACACCTGCATCAGCTTGCGGCCCACCCGGCGATTCTGCGCGCCGGGTTGGACGGTGATGGGGCCCAGGCCGGCTATTATAGAACGCTCATCAACACAGTTGCTGCCCACGATCCGCCCATCCACTTCGGCCACCACGCAATGGAAGCCCGGGTTGGCGAACAGCATGGTGAGCAGTCCCGCGGCGGCTTCGGGGGCGGGGAAATCGCAGGGGAACCCATGGGCCTGGTTGAGGGTGGAGAACGCCTCATAACAGATCCGGCCGCAGGCCGCGGCATCCTCCTGGGCGGCCAAACGCACTATGATCCGGGACTCGACGGTGACGGACATTGCAACTCCCTTCGAGAGCAGGCATGGAAAAACTAGGCCGTTTCGGGCTACCGTCAATCGCCTCCGCCGAGGGGCCCTTTTCCAGGCGCTTAGGCTAGGCCGAAAAGCATGGGTGGATCGAGAAGACCTCCGCGCGCAGCGCTTCGTTCAACCGCAGCCTTCTGGGATCAACAAGAAGAGATGCTGCCCCCAGGGGGCCCAAGAATGCGCCTGGAGGCCCCCAGGAGCCGCGGCAAGGTGAGCGCACCAAACATGCTTGGCACCTCCATCATGGCAAATCGGTCAAACCGCCGCCTCATCCTAGCCCGGGCCGATCGGCGGCCCAATCCAGTTCCCTGCAAACTCACCCGGCCGCGGCCAGCGGCCGGCCCATGACCACCGTATGCGGGCTCATGGGTATGGGATGGCCGCTGATGTCCGTGAAGCCCGCCTCCCGGTACATGTCTGAAAGCTGGTTCAGCGTATAGGCGTCGCCGCCGGGGGTGGAAGTCAGCATGGTCAAGCTGAAGGCGGCGGGGATGGGTGGCGACACCCGGTCCTCATTGGGCACGAATTCCAGGGTGGCGGCGCAGCCGCCAGGAACCAGCGCCGCGTGCACCTTCTTCAGCAGCCCGACGCAGGTCAGCGGGTCGAAGTGGTGCAGGAAATTGGTGAGCAGGACGATGTCGTAGGGCCCGCCGAAATCAACCTCGAAGGCGCTGCCGGGCAGCAGCTCGTAGCGGTCCTGGACACCCACGCGGTGCGCGTTCTTCAGGGCCACGCGCAGGACCGGCGACCAGTCCAGGCCCGTGATCCGGGCCTGCGGGTTCTGGCGCGCCACCTCGATGCCGAACAGCCCGTGGCCGGCGGCGATGTCCAGCACCCGCAGGGGGCCGGTCCGGCCCTCCAGCACCAGCGCGCCCAGAGGACCCACCATCGGCGCCATCATCGGCGCCATCGTCTCGGCGAACTGCACCCAGATGGGATTCTCCGGCTCCACGCTGCCATCGCCGGGCATGACCGTGCGCCCAGTGCGGACGATCTCTGCCAGGTGGTCATAGGGTTCCCGCATGGCCGGGTTACCCAGGAACTGGGCGATGGAGGCCAGCGACGAAGGCGAGCGCGGGTCCAGGAAGGCCGCGCTGGCAGGCGTGTGGCGGTAGCGCCCGTCCTCCTTCTCCAGCACCCCGCAGATGGTGAGGAAGTCGCACAGGATGCGGATGCCGCGCTCCGAGGCGACGCATTGGCGGGCGATAGCGGCCACGTCGCCCGGGCCTTCCCCCACGGCCCGGAACACGTCCAGGTCGATGGCCGCCTTCAGCGCCGCCGTGCGTTGGTGCGCCTGCAGCATCTCGAAGACCAGCCCCGGGGTCAGGGGAACTTCAGCACCCGTCCCAGTGTGCATACATGACTCCTTGTCTCCAGCCCGGCAGGGGCCTGGCAATGACCTGCGATTGAATGCCTCGATCAAGGGTAAATGAGATTGAGATTCCATCAAGGCCAATCCACCGCCCAGCCCCGGAGCCTTGGCTCAAGCCCGGGCGGTCGTCGCTAACCGCAAGCTAGTGGACGGTGTGATCGGACGCGACACCTATACCCTGGGGGCCTCGGAACAGCGAGGAACCATTTATTGACCTAAGAGGCGAAGCCTCAATGCCTTATCATTAGCTCCATATTCCCGGCTTCGGGTTCCCGGAGGTGCCATGCCAGCGGACCTGAATGTCATCCACGCCGCCCAACTCGCCCGCATCCTCGACCGGGGCGGTCCGCGCCGGGGGCGCCTGCAGGGAGAGCTGGACCTGGTCGCCGACGGGGCGGTGGCGATCCGGGGCGGACGGATCGTGGCCGCCGGGCCCACCCGGCAGGTGCTGGAGGCCGCCGGCGCCGACGTGCCCACCCTCGACGCCTCCGGCTTGTGCGTCCTGCCCGGGCTGGTGGACTGCCACAGCCATCCCCTGTACGCCGGGCATGAAGGGGGCAACGGCCCGGCGCGGGAGTACGTGCGCCGCCTGGAAGGGGCCAAGTCCTGGGACATCCGGGCGGAAGGGGGCGGGATCTGGGCCGTCATCGAGGCCACCCGGAACGCCTCCGACCAGGCCCTGCTGGACAGCGCGGCCCGGGCCTACGCCGACATCCTGGCCGGCGGGGTCACCACCCTGGAGGTGAAGTCCGGCTTCGGCTACACCTGCGAGCAGGAGCTGCGCCAATTGAGGCTGTTGCGGGAATCGGCGGCGCGCACGCCCATGGACTTGGTCTACACCTACGTGGGGGCCGAGTTCCACCCTCGGGACGGCACCAGCCCGGAAGCCTGCGTGCAGAACATCCTGGACCGGATCCTGCCGGCGGTGCGGGCGCAGGGCATCGCCGAGTTCCACGACATGTGCTGCGAGGATGGGGACTATTCGGCGCCCCTGATCGTACGGCTGCTGGAGGCGTCCCGCCGCCTGGGCATGCCCACCCGGGTGCACGCCGACGCCAACTCCCACTCGAAGGGCTGGCGCACCGCCGTGGAAGGCGGCGCGGTGACCGCGGACCACCTCACCTACACCCCTGACGAGGAGATCCGGGCCCTGGCCGGCTGCGGCACCGTGGCCGTGGTCATGCCGCTGGCCGAGCAGATCTTCCTGGATCACCGCCGCGCCAACGCCCGCCTGTTCATCGAGTGCTCGGTGCCCCTGGCCGTGAGCACCGACTTCAACGCGAACATCCACGCCACCTCCCTGCCCCTGACCATCGCCCTGGCCTGCACTTGGTTCCGCCTGACCCCGGCCGAGGCCATCGTCGGCGCCACCCTGAACGCCGCCTACGCGCTGCGGCGGGGCGGCGACCGGGGCTCCCTGGACGTGGGCAAGCGCGGCGACCTGGCCATCCTGGACTGCTCCCACCCCGATGAGATCGCCCTGGCCATGGGCGCGCCCCTGGTGCGCTGCGTGATCGCCCAGGGCCAAGTGGTCCATCGCTCCGGTCCCGGCACCCCGTCTGCGGCCTGATCACCGCGGCACCATCGAGGCAGAAGCTAGTAAATAATTTATTGCTCCTCTGGTATGGGCAGCCGCCCAAGCGTGGGTGGTGCTGGCTGGGGCGCAGATCAGACTCTCCACCCCACCCAGGCTGATGGCCAGGGAAAGGATCTTCAGCCGGCTCAGGAACCGGTCTCCAAATTCGGCGCTGGTGACCTCGAAAGAGATCATGCCTCCGAAACCACGAGCCTGCTTCTTGGCGAGGGCGTGCTGCGGATGGTTCTCCAGCCCGGGATAGTGAACCGCCTTGATCCGTGGCAGGTCTGGAGGAAGTGCACCTGCTCGCCGAGGTCTTCGGTGGAACTCGCCACCAGGCCAGCCACCATGTCGCTGTGCCCACCCAGATACTTGCTCGTATAAGGTGTCCGGTCACGATGGACCGCGATGGCCGGAGAGTCAGGGGAGAGTCAGGGTGCCGGCGAGCACGCCCACGGCCGCACCTCCCACCTCGATGGACCAGGTGTCTCCGGAGCGGGTCCCGGCCACATGCACCCACCCGTGCCGGCCGATCTCCACTCCTTGTTCCGAGGTATAGGCAAAGGCGCCTTGGCCGGCATGCCGGTGCCTGGCCAAGTATGCGGCGACGCTGCCGTTGCCCGAGCCGCAGACCGGATCCTCGGACACGCCGACCACCGGGGCGAAGGTCCGGAGCCGGATCCGCGCCGCCGAACCGGGTGGGTTCTCGCAGAAGACCGTGATGCCCGTGGTCTCCAGGCCGGCACAGCCCTCCGCGATCCGTCTCTGGTCGGGCTTCAGGGTGGAGAGAGCGGGCTGGCTGACGACTTCGGCGATCAGCCAGGGGAGGCCCGTGGACACCACTTCGAAGGGTTCCGAGGCCAGCGCTTCCACTGGGCAGCCCAGCATCTCCGCCATCAGCCCGCGGCTGATTCCTGCCTCCCGGTATTGCGGCCGGCCCTGGGTCATGGTGAACAGCCTGCCCTCGGGGGCTTTGTCGGTTATCCGCACCGGCACGATCCCGATCCCGCACTCCTGGCGCAGCACCTCCGGAACGCGGCCGTCCGGAAACAGGTCGCCTTTCTTCAGCACGGCGAACGCGGCGGCGATGGTCGGGTGGCCGGCGAAGGGCAACTCTCTCCCGGGAGAGAAGATCCGAACCCGGTAATGGGCCTCCGGATGGGTCGGGCGCAGGACGAAGACGGTTTCGGACAGGTTTGTTTCCTGGGCGATGGCCTGCATGGTCGGCGTCGGAATGTCATCGGCGTCGAACACTACGGCTGCGGGATTGCCCCCGTGCCCCTCATGTAATTCAGACACTGGCCCACATGAGCGCGATCAAGAGCTTGGACGGCCTTCACCTCGACCAGGACGCGTCCCTCCCCAAGAAGGTCGGCTTCATAGTTGCCCACATTGACGCCGTCATAGAAGACCTCGATGCCCTGTTGCTGGACCACCTTGGCCTTCGCTTGGCGCAGTTCGTGGGCAAGCGCATTCTCGTAGACCTTTTCCAGAAAGCCGGGCCCCCGTTCATTGGCCACCCGAAAGCAGCTGCCGATGATCAGCCCGGTGAGGGGATCCTGGATAGCCATGACACGTTCTCCCCATCCATACCTGCCGACACACCCGAACAAGGTTTCGACGGGGATGAAGGGGATCAACGGGGATGAAAAAATGGATAAAAACTGAAATACCTTAACCAAGCAGGTCTGGTACGGGTGAAGGTTGAGACCGATAAGCAATGTTATTTGAGAATCGTTCTACTAGGACGACCGCCCCTAAGGGCGGCCGGGATCGAGTCAAAAATGGATCAATGGTCCAAAAAAATAGGATCAGAACCTTTGCACTGGTAAGATGGCCAGGCCGGTCATCGGACGGACATGGCCGCACCTGCGCTTCCACAGTCCGCCAGGGGGGCGTCGATGCGCCAAGCTTGGAGGTGGTTCGGTCCCGGGGATCCCGTAACCTTGCGGGAGATCCGTCAGGCGGGCGCCACGGATGTCGTCTCGGCTCTGCACCACCTGCCCTGCGGTGTCCTCTGGACCGAGTCGGAGATCACCCGCCACCAGGACCGGATCGCCCGGGACCCAGAGCGCGGCGGCCCGACGGGGCTGCGCTGGACGGTGGTGGAGAGCCTGCCGGTGCATGAGAGCATCAAAACCCGGAGGGAAGGGTTCCGGTCCCACCTGGAGGCCTACAAGGAGAGCCTGGCCAACCTCGGTCGGCAGGGCCTCACCAGGGTCTGCTACAACTTCATGCCGGTGCTGGACTGGACCCGGACCGACCTGGCCATGGAGCTGGAAGACGGCAGCCGGGTCCTGGGCTGCGACCTGGCGGAACAGGCCGCCTTCGACCTGTATATCCTCGGCCGACAGGGCGCCGAGGCGGACTACACCCCGGCGGAGCTGGACGGCGCCCGCCGGAGGTTCGCCGCCATGGCCGAGCCGGGACGCCAGCAGCTGGTGCAAAGCATCCTCCTGGGGCTGCCGGGGACCGTGGATGACCTGACCGTGGCGGATTTCCGCCAGCAGCTGGACGAGTACCGGGGCATCGATGCCGGCACCCTCAAGGAAAACCTCTATGCGTTCCTGGAGGAGGTCATGCCGGTCTGCGACGCGTTCGGGATCCGCATGGCGATCCACCCGGACGACCCGCCGCGGCCCATCTTCGGGCTGCCACGGATCATGAGCACCGCCGCCGACGTGGAGGACCTGTTCCGGCGCATCCCTTCCCCCAACTGCGGGCTCACCCTCTGCACCGGCAGCTTTGGCAGCCTGGAGGAAAACGATCCGGCGGCCATGTTGGAGCGGTTCGCGCGGCGGGTCCATTTCGTGCATTTCCGCAACGTCGCCTTCGCTGGGGACGGCACCCGCTCGTTCCACGAATCCGGGCACCTGGCCGGGGCAATAGACCTGCCCCGGGCCATGGCGGCCCTGATCCGGGAGGAGGATCGGCGCCGGGCCAAGGGCTTGGCCGATTGGGAGATCCCGGTACGGCCGGACCACGGCCGGCTCTTCGACTGCGACCGGGACCGGGGCAGCTATGCGGGCTACTCCTACGTGGGGCGCCTTGTGGGCCTGGCGGAATTGCGGGGGCTGGAACTGGGCCTGCGCCGGGCTCAAGACCTGGGCCTCCGCTGACCTTGGATAGACATGCGGGGAGGATGACATGCGGTTGAAAGGCAAGACGGCGGTGGTCACCGGAGCGGCGGGGGTTCTGTGCTCGGTGTTCTGCGAGACCCTTTTGGAGGAAGGGGCCCGAGTGGCGCTCCTGGACCTGCACGAGGAAGCCGCCCGGGCCCTGCAGGCCCGCCTGGCGGCCAATGGCCTTGACCAAACGCTGGTGGCGACAGCGGACGTGCTGGACCGCCCGTCCCTGGAAGCCGCCCGGGCCCTGGTCCTGGAGCGTTGGGGCAAGATCGACCTCCTGGTCAATGGCGCCGGGGGCAACCATCCCAAGGGCACCTGCCGGGCCGAGCAGACGACCCGTACCACCCCGCGGGAGGAAGGGTTCTTCGGACTGGACGTCGCCGGTTTCGAGGCTGTGAACCGGCTCAACTTCATCGGCACCCTCCTGCCTTCCCAGGTGTTCGGCGAGACAATGGCCGAATCCGGCGGCGCCATCATCAACATCTCCTCCATGGCCGCTACCTTCGGGATCAGCAGGGTGGCTGCCTACTCCGCCGCCAAGGCCTCCGTGGAGAACTTCACGCGCTGGCTCGCCGTGCACCTGGCGCCCCTGGGGATCCGCGTGAACGCCATCGCCCCCGGGTTCTTTCTCACCGAGCAGAACCGTTTTCTGCTCCTGGAGGAGGACGGCAAGACCCTCACCCCCCGGGGCCAGAAGGTCATCGCCAAGACGCCCATGGGCCGGTTTGGCTCACCCCGGGAACTGAGTTGCGCCCTCACCTTCCTGGCCTCCGACGACGCATCCTTCGTCACCGGCATTGTGGTCCCGGTGGACGGTGGATTCCTGGCCAATCCTGCGGTCTGAGCTACGGGAGGGTACCCCGGTCCGGGCCCTACCGAGTGTGGCCCAAAATCCCGGAGACCCGCGCCGCCGCTGCCTTCACTTGGTGGACGTACTCCGCCTCCTCCTCGCGCCGGTAGCGGAAGTCGGGCCAGGAGACCGAAAGGGTGGCAACCACGGCCCCGGTGGGATCGAAGATAGGCGCCCCGATGCAGTGGATGCCCTCCTCATACTCCTCGGCGTCCAGGGCGAACCCCTGGAGGCGGATCCTCTCCAGTTCGGCGTCCAGGGTAGCGCGGGTGGTGAGGGTGTTGCGGGTGCAGGCCACCCTATGCACCTCTTTCAAAACCGTTTCCCGGGCAGCCCCGGGGAGGAAGGCCAGCAGCACCTTGCCGATGGCCGTGCAGTAAAGGGGGATGCGGCGGCCCACCCGCGAGAACATGCGGATGGTGTGCCGGGATTCGATCTTCAGCACGTAGACGGCTGAATCGCCATCCAGCACGCCCATGTGCGTGGTCTCTCCAAGGGTCTCGGACAGATCTTCCGCCACCGCCCGGCCAGCGGAATAGAGGTCAAGTTGGTCCAGGGCCCTGGAACTCACGTTGAACGCCTTCATGGTCATGCTCCACCGGTCACCGTCGGTCCGGCGTACGTAACCCAGATGCTGGAGGGTCAGCAGGAACCGGTAGACGGTCGGCTTGGCCATCTTCAACTTCCGGGAAAGGTCTTCCAGGCCCAGGTCGCGCTGCCCGGAGAGCCGTTCCAGCACCACCAGGGCACGCGTCGCCGCACTGACCAGGGGTACTGCTTTGGGTTTGTTCTTGGCCGCTCTGGGCATTTTTGGATCTCGGGTCCATTTTCATGGTCTTCCCTGGTCAAATCAATCGTCAATCGTCAATCGTCACCGGTGCTCCAGGTGGGCATCTCGGGCAGGTGGGGAGCCAGTTCCCGCCGACCAGACCCGTCTGGCCCGGGCCCGCTCCAGGCTGGCTGCGGCCATCACCTTCATGGTCAGCCCCATCAGGAGGAGGCCGTGGCCATCGCTTCCCGTATTTCGAAATGGTATATTAAGTCATATAATATTAACAAATAAAAAAAACGTATCCATGTTCCAAAATTTAGAACGAATCGGCAATTTATTGCTAGAATGGGGTAAACCTCACTTCCGGAAATGGTGCTCACAGCCATGGTCGAACTGGATAGATCCCGAGTGGCGGGAATGAACATCCATTACCTGTTCTTCCCCTTGGACTACTTCCTGGACGCCCAGGTCGAGGCGGGGATCGAGAACTTGGAGTTTTGGTGCGGAACCCCCCATTTCTGGCTTGACGGCGAATCCTTCGGCGACTGCCGCCGATTGCGGCGGATGGTCTCGGAACGTGGCCTGGAGATCATTGCCTTCACGCCAGGCAGCACGGTCTACCAATACCAATACGCGGCCCAGGAAGCCGACCAGTACGAAAAGAGCTTCCGGTATTTCCGGAACGGGATCCGGGCCGCCGCGGAATTGGGGTGCCGGCTCATGGCGGTGAATTCCGGCTGGGGCTACCACAACGAACCGCGGGAAAACGCCTGGGCGCGGTCCCGGGAAATGCTCGGCCGGCTGGCGGTGGCCGCCGACCGGGAGGGAATCGTCCTGGCCCTGGAGAGCCTGCGCCCGGAAGAATCCCAACTGGTTGTCACTCTGGCCGACGCCAAGCGGATGGTCCAGGAAGTTGGACATTCCGCCCTGAAAACGATGATCGACACCACGGCCGTCGGGGTCGCCGGGGAGACTGTCAGCCAGTGGTTCGAGGCGTTCGGAGCGGACATCGTCCATTCCCACTTCGTGGACGGCACCCCATACGGCCACCTGGCCTGGGGGGACGGCACCCGGTCCCTGGAGGAGCACCTGGCGTGTTTCGCGGCCAACGGCTACCGGGGCTACCTGAGCCAGGAACTCACTGACGGACGGTACCTGGCCGACCCCCGGTCCGCGGACCTTGACAATATGCGCCGACTGGGCCAATCCCTGGGCGATTGACCCCCTTGCGGAGACATCCTCATGCCTTGCCCCTTTAATTCATCACCCCAGGTCCGGGCCGGGCCTGGCCGGTCGCCGCCTGGATCCGGACCTGCCCCTACGGTTCCACGCGCTTGACACGGTCCCGCGCTCGAACCACCCACTCCCCTCACTCAAGCCAACCAGGAGGACCTCGATGGCAACCATCAGCTCGGTAAAACGCAATGCAATTCCCTTGCAAGACATGGGCGGAGGGCTCGACAAAGGACTGATGCTGCCGGGCTTGATGGAAGGGGTGGAGACGTTCAAATGCCACCAGACCGCCGGCAGCAAGGTCACTCCCAAGGTCTACCCCGACAGGATCCAGATCTTCTTCTTCACCAAGGGAACCGGCTACATCGGTACCCGGGACCGGGCCCACAACATCACCGAGATCGCCGTATTCGTACCGATGCTGGACCAGGAGGAGTTCTTCATCCAGGCCGGCACCGACATGGAATACCTTCATTTCATCGTCACGATGAACGACTTCGATCGGACGGAATTCACCAAATGCCGGATGGTCCTGCCGCACTTCAGCCTTCTGAAGGATTGCGTGCGCTACGTGGAAGGGTTCAAGGGCCCGTCGGTCAAGTCCTACACGATCGTTGAACACGACAACCTGGCCCGGATCAGCATGGGCGTGATCGTCAGCGACTGTGCCGGCCCCGACCAGGTGGGCGAGCACACCCACCAGAACCTGCAGCAGTGGTATTACGGCCTGGACGGCTGCCGGATGGTGTTCAACGCAGGCAAGGACTCCGTGTTCATGGAAGACGGCGACTTCACCTGCATTCCCAAGCAAACCCCCCACTCATCCACCGCCAAGGCGGGGGACAGGATCCACTACGTATGGTTTGAGATCAAGTGCTGAGCGAAGGTTGAACGGTTCCACGCGCTTGACGCGGTCCCGCGCTCGAACCACCCACTCCCCTCACTCAAGCCAACCAGGAGGAACTCGATGGCAACCATCAGCTTTGCAAAACGCAATGCAGTTCCCTTGCAAGACATGGGCGGAGGGCTCGACAGGGGGCTGATGCTGCCGGGCTTGATGGAAGGGGTGGAGACGTTCAAATGCCACCAGACCGCCGGCAGCAAGGCCACTCCCAAGGTCTACCCCGACAGGATCCAGATCTTCTTCTTCACCAAGGGAACCGGCTACATCGGTACACGGGACCGGGCCCACAACATCACCGAGATCGCCTTATTCGTACCGATGCTGGACCAGGAGGAGTTCTTCATCCAGGCCGGCACCGACATGGAATACCTTAATTTCATCGTCGCGATGAACGACTTCGATCGGACGGAATTCACCAAATGCCGGATGGTCCTGCCGCACTTCAGCCTTCTGAAGGATTGCCTCCACTATACGGAAGCGTTCGTGGGCCCGACGGTTCTGCAGCACACCATCATAGAGCACGACAACCTGGCCCGGATCAGCATGGGATTGAATCGGTCCGATGGCGCAGGGCCAGCCAACATTGGTGAGCATGTCCACGAGAACCTTCAGCAGTGGTATTTCGGCCTGGATGGATGCCGGATCGCTTTCACTGCCGGAGGGGAGACCGTCGTCATGGAGGACGGCGACTGCACCTGCATTCCCAGGAAGACTCCGCACTCGTCCAGGACCGTGGCGGGTGGCCGGATCAACTACGTCTGGTTCGAACTCAAATGCTGACCGTGGCTACCGGCTGCCCCGCGGCCGGCCCTTGCCCAACCCGACTCACCCCCAACTCATCCCCAACTGTGAGGACTCCATGAAAAAGCTCCTGACTCTAGTCGCCATGGGATTGTTTGCGGTCCAGGCCTTCGCCCAGGTTCCTGCAACGATCCGGTTCGGCACCGATCCTACCTACGCTCCGTTCGAGTCCAAGCTCCCGAGCGGGGAGATCGTGGGCTTCGAAATTGACCTGGCCAAGGCGATCTGCGCCAAGATGGGCGCCAAGTGCGAGTTCGTCGAGACTGATTTCGACACCATCATTCCCGCCCTGCTGGCGAAGAAGTTCGACGCCATCCTGTCGGGGATGAGCGTGAACGAGGCGCGCAAGAAGCAGATCTCCTTCACCAACAAGTTGTTCCACGGCCCCTCCTTCCTGATCATCAAGAAGGGCAGCGGCCTGAAGCCGACTCCCGAATCGCTGAGGGGCAAGACCGTGGGCATGCAGCAGGGCACCGTCTACGAGACCTACGCCAAGAAGTATTGGGCTCCCAACGGGGTCACCATCTCCACCTACAAGAGTTCTGATCTGGTCCGGGAGGACCTGATAGCCGGCCGCCTGGACGCCATGGTGGACGACCCGTACGTGACGGAACAGAATTTCTTCAATACGCCCCAGGGGAAGGATTACATCCTCGCCCAGCCGGCCCTCTCTGATCCAGTGATCTTCGGCTACGGTGCCGCCATCGGCGTGCGCAAAGAGGACACCGCCCTGCTCCAGAAGTTGAACGACGGCATCGCCCAAGTCCGCAAGGACGGCACTTACAACAAGGTTGCCAAGAAGTACTTCACTTTCGATATCTACGGGGATTAGGACCCCGCCCAGGCCGGGCCGGGTTAAGCAGGCTGGCCGACCACCAGGGAGTCCCCGCCTCCACACCTTAGTGGCCCTGCCCGGCCCCTTGCCCTCCTTCCACACCCTCGCCAGGCAGTCATCCATGTCCCTTTACGGATACACTCACCTTATCGCCCTGGGCACCGTAGTGACCCTCAAGGTCGCGCTCCTGTCCCTGGCGGCGTCCTTCGGCATTGGCCTGCTCGGCACGGTGGCGAAATTGTCCTCCAATCCGGTCCTGGTCTGGTGCGCTTCCCTGTATACCACTTTGATCCGCGGCATCCCCGCCCTGGTGGTGATGCTCCTGCTGTACTACAGCGTCCAGATCGGCCTGAACGGCATCACGGAGAAGATCGGCCTCCATCGGATCGATATCGATCCGCTTTCCGCCGCGATAATCACCCTGGGATTCATCTATGGTGCCTATTTCACCGAGACGTTCCGGGGTGCCTATCTGGCGGTCCCCCGGGGCCAGATGGAAGCGGCCCTTTCGATCGGCATGTCCTGGCCCAAGGCCTTTTGGCGGATCCAGTTCCCGCAGATGATGCGTCTGGCCTTGCCGGGAGTCACCAACAACTGGCTAGTGCTCATCAAGACTGCCGGCCTGGTGTCACTGATCGGGCTCAACGACATGGTGAAGGCGGCGCGCCAGGCTGGCAATGCGACCATGCACCATTTCTTCTTCTATGGGGTGGTGGCGGCCATCTTCTTGATATTCACATCCTTGTCGCAGGTCTTTCTGCGCTTCCTGGAGCGGCGCTACGCCGTCGGGGTCCGTGAGGTGCGGCTGTGATCGATCTCCTTCAAGGCTACTGGAAAGCCTACCTGTGGAGCGACGGCTACGGCCTGACCGGCCTCGCCATGACCCTGTGGCTGCTGGTCCTTTCCTGCGCTTTCGGTTTTGTCCTCGCCGTCCCTCTGGCCATCGCCCGGGCTTCCCACAATAAATGGGTCTCCGGCCCGGTATGGCTGTTCACCTACTTTTTCCGCGGCACTCCGTTGTTCGTGCAGTTGCTGATCTTCTACAGCGGGTTCGCGAGCCTGGGGTTGATCCGGGATTCCCCGTTCCTGTGGTCCTTCTTCCGTGTCGGTTTCAACTGCGTCATCTTGGCGTTCTCCCTGAATACCTGCGCCTACACCACCGAGATTTTCGCCGGGGCCATCCGGGCTACTCCGTACGGGGAAATCGAAGCCGGCCTTGCCATCGGCATGTCCAAGGCCGCCCTGTTCCGCCGGATCATCCTGCCCAGCAGCCTGCGCCGGGCCCTGCCCGCCTACAGCAACGAAGTGATCTTCATGTTGCACGCAACCTCCATCGCCTTCACGGCCACCGTTCCGGACATCCTCAAAGTCGCCGTCGATGCCAATTGCGCCACGTTCATGACCTTCCAAGCCTACGGGATCGCCGCGATCATCTATTTGGCCATCACTTTCGTCCTGGTGGGTCTGTTCCGCCAGGCGGAACACCGCTGGCTGGCCTACCTGCGGCCCCAGACCGAACCCAGATCCAAACGCCCAGGGAAAATGGAAGCAAAGGAATCCCCATGCTGAGTCTCGTCGTCAAGGACATTCATAAAAACTTCGGCACATTGGAGGTATTGAAGGGAGTCTCCCTCACCGCCAACGCCGGCGACGTCATCAGCATCATCGGCTCTTCAGGTTCAGGTAAAAGCACCCTCCTGCGCTGCATCAATTTTCTCGAACAACCTGATTCAGGCAGCATCTCCCTAAATGGCGAGGAAATCCGGATCATCACTCGCCGCCATGGACCGGGCAAGGTGGCTGACCGCAAGCAACTGATGCGTTTGCGGACCCGGCTTTCCATGGTATTCCAGCATTTCAACCTTTGGGCCCATATGTCCGCGTTGGAAAACATCGTGGAGGGTCCGATCCACGTGCTTGGCCTGCCGCGGGAGGAGGCCCAGCGACGGGCACGCTTCTACCTGGACAAGGTCGGCCTGAACAGCGTCGAAGCCAAGTACCCGGCCCATCTTTCCGGCGGTCAGCAGCAGCGTGTGGCGATCGCCCGCGCCCTGGCGATGGAGCCGGATGTGCTGATGTTCGACGAGCCGACTTCGGCTCTCGATCCTGAACTGGTGGGGGAGGTGCTCAAGGTGATGCGGCAGTTGGCCCAGGAAGGCCGCACCATGATAGTCGTCACTCACGAAATGGGATTTGCCCGGGACGTTTCCAGCCATGTCATTTTCCTCCATAACGGCCGGATCGAAGAGGAAGGTGCCCCCGGGCAATTGCTCGACGATTCCCACAGCGAACGCCTCAAACAGTTCCTGTCGCGGGTTCACAGCTGATCTTCGGGAGCTCCGATGGCCGGGCAGCCAAGGGCCGAAAGGTCGCGTTTCCCCGACGGCGGATTGCCGCCCCCACCCATGCATCTCTGCTGGATCTTTTTGGCGGTCTTGAGCATCGCCGATGCCGCCAGGGCCTATCTCTACGATTGCATCGGCCCCTTGGCCCGACTGTTGTCGCTCCAACTCCATTTTTCCAATGCCGAGATTGGGTTGCTCCAGGCGTGCTGCAGTCTCCCCAGCATCTTCATGGTGCTCATGGGGGGCGTGATCATCGACCGGATCGGAGTCAAGATAGCCAGCACCCTTTTTGCTTCTTTATGCCTGATGGGCGCGTTCATCACGGCCCTCAGCCCACACCTTTGGGTCATGGCCACCGGCAGGTTGGTTTATGGACTCGGTGCTGGCAGCTTGAGTGTCGCCGTATGTACCGGTATAGCCAAGTGGTTCCGCGGAGTAAATATAAGTTTCATCTTCGGGTTGAGCCTGACCATCTCGCGCCTGGGTTCGCTCCTCGCCCAAACCAGTCCAGCCTGGGCCCGGTGGGCATACGCGTGGTGGAGAACCCCGCTGGTCCTCGCGGTTCTCGCCGGTTTGCTGTGCCTGCTTTGCGCCATCACCTGCTGGCTACTGGAAAGCAAAGCCGGCAAAAACTATTGCATAGGTTCTTCGGTCAGGGCCGGCAAGGTGGCATGGAAAGGGATGCTCGCTTTCAGCCCCTCCTATTGGCTGGTCCTTTGGCTGAACGTTTCCTTTTATGTCGGCCTATTTCCTTTCCAAACGTTCGCCCAGAAATTCTTCATCGAAACCCATCACCTGACGCTGCAACATGCTTCAGTTCTTGTGGGCATCCCCACGACCATCTCCCTGCTCGCCTCTCCTATGTTTGGCTTGGCGGTGGACAAGATCGGGCGCAGGGCGCGGTTCTTGATCCTGGGCCTCGCTCTGCTGGCACCGGTGTACCTGTTGATGGGGTATGGCCACCTGAACCTGCTTATTCCGGTGACCATGATGGGCGTGGCATTCGCCCTCGTACCTGCTGTCGCCTACCCGGCTGTCATGATGATCGTGCCTCAAGAGAATCTGGGGAAGGCCTTCGGGTTGATGTCCATGATCATGGGGGCTGGCGTGAGTGGATTCAACTTGGTGATTGGCTTGGCCAACGATTTTTCCAGGGCCAGTGAAACCAATCCAGCTGGTTACCACTTGGGAATGTGGTTATTTTCAGCGGCCGCTTTGCTGGGGCTTTGCCTTGCCGTCCTGCTGTGGTGCAAGGAAACGGGACCTGATAACCATGGCTTGGAGGCGGCTCATGGGCTTCGACCTGCAGGGAACCGGTTAGGCTCCGCCTAGGCAAGCGTCACGCCGAAGCGCCACCATCCAAATGACAGACTGGTACCCAGTGATAAGGCCAGGCATCCTGCACGGTCATGGGTGGTGGAGGCTGGCATTGGTCATGACCTGGCCCGAGACCCATTGGAGACAGGCGTGCTGGTGGCAGGCCCGGATCCGGTCCTCGCGTTCCATGTCCCGGTAGCCCCGGGGCGCGAAAAGCGCCGCCCGAGTATGGTCCCCCACAACCGTGAAGCTGGGCGCCGGGAGCTGGGACTCCTCGATTTTGGCGACGACCTTGTCGACCCTGCTTCCCCGCTCCTCGCAGATGTTGATGCGGCGCATGAACGCCGCCAGGGATTCGTTCCGGGATTTCGGCGGCCAGTCCATGAACCTCAAGGGCTCCCATTTGATTTGGCAGGGCTCAAAACTAAAAGCCTCTCCCTAGTCACGAGCAAGCTTCTCCCAGTGCTCGATTTTTTTTGGTGTTGGGGGCTTGCTCTCCTTTGGTTCGCGCTTCTCAACTATAAAATAGTGCTCAGAGTGCATCTTATGTCTTCACTATTAATTAATTAACCATAGGAATGTCTCGAAGATAGGTTCAGCCTACACTTAAGGTTTTAGGCTACAATAAAGAAACACATCAAAATGAGTTCTGTCCCACAGTTTGAGATGCGGTTATTGGTAAATAACGACTTGATTCTCTAATTCGATCATATCCTCTGCCGCTCCTTCTGAGCCCCCATGGTTTATGCCATGTCGCCAAGCCTATGGACTTCATGACCCTCAAGGTCACTGAAATATCGAGCATGAGGCATTACCGATGAGCCTTCCTTCGATCGAACGCCTTGGATTCCACTGCACCCAGTGCGGCCATTGCTGCCATCTGCCGGATGCTTTTGTTCTTTGTGCCGAATCCAAGGACTTGAAAAGATGGGAGGAAGAAAGACGTGAGGACATTCTTGCGTGGACGGATGAGATCAGTCCTGGGGTCGTTGACCTCTGGATCAATCCGATCACCGGGGAAGAGGCTACAAAGCGCTGTCCCTGGTTCAGGAAATGTCGAGGGCAGGAGAAATACCGGTGCCTCATTCATGAGACCAAGCCAACCCATTGCCATGGATTTCCCAAAAGTCGCGAACATGCATGGCGTGAAGGATGCCCAGGTTGGGGAAGTCCTCCACCTGGGTGGGATCCCAAGAAGAAGGGAGGCATCAAATGAACCAAGACCCGGCCAACTTTCAAGATGCCCTTTCAGGTCGCCCAGACCTCCTTGATTGGGTGAAGAAACTGGACCACTTCTTCCGGTGCAGGGCCGCGGACATCGCTCTCATCATGCATGCGTCGTCTTGCCGGGAATGGTGGTTGCAAGGGGAGATGTTCATTCTTGGAAGGCGTCAAATCCAGGTCAACGAACTACCTCTTGGATCGGGTCAAAAGGCGGATCTCTACATCCCTGGCGTATTGGTCGCGGAGATCAAACTCGTCGGTTCCACTCATAGCTGGCATGCGCTAACGCAGCGGGCAGACTGGGGGTTGAATGTGGATTTCCGTCGACTCTTTCAATCCTCACAGGACCGGAAGGAAACGCATTTGTTTTTCCTCGTACTTGTGGATGAGCGGCAACCACTACAAAACGATCAAGCCGGGGCAAGAGGGAAAACCTACCAACCACCCAATGACATACCCTCCCATGAGTTCTCTCGGTTCGGTCCCGAGGAGGGCGGAGATGTCGCGCTCAGAGTCTGGGAGGTCAATCGCGGCCCGAGTCTGCTCCTTAACCGGCATTGACTAAGGGTCACTCATAGGACTCGAGATACTCACCGCCGCCCGCAAGTCCGGCCAAGCCGAGGTTCTTGCGAGGGATTCCGAGAAAGTGGATGCGCCATTCCTGTGTCTGCGTTGCAAGCACGAACTGGTGCCATGGAAGGGGCGGATCAGGACCCACCATTTCGGCCACAAACCCCCAGTCACCTGTGTCATGGAATACGGCGAGACGGAGCAGCATCTTCGAGGGTGCTCCCCATTAACCGACCCAAACATCCTGGGTGGTACAAATTTCGGGGGGCTGGCCAAGGACACCGCCTGTTGCCAAACGGAGGCAGGAAGGTAGCCAGGTCCTGCATGGAGCTTTTTCTCTCGGACCTTTATGCACGTCAAGACTATTTGACTAATCCAATCGGACATTGAATCCGGGATTGGCAGCCACTGGGGCCCTGGCCCCCTCACCTCCCTGCCATGGAGGCAATCATGACCTTTACCAACGAAACCCGGATCGGAGACAACGTCCTCGAGTTCCCCGAGGCCATAAGGCTGTTCGAAAAGAAGAACCTGGACTGATGCTGCGGCGGCAAGCGCCGCCTCGCCGAGGTGTGCCGGGAGGCCGGCCAAGACCTGGTCCAGGTGAGCGAGAGGCGACTGGTGGGAGTGCAGCCCGGTGAGTCAGGCATCATATCAGGTTTACTTTTGTTGATAAAACAAAATGTGATTTGCGCTAGGCGATTCATAACCCATAGTTAATTAAATTGATCACATATTTCGCTTTGGCGACTTCTTAAAAACCCGCCGCCCCCTGTCTGTAAGTCCTGAAGCCATTGTTTCCAGCCCGCAGGGGCCGCACGGACCGCGGAGTAAAGTCATGTCTGGTACTAATCTTGTGGGGTTCCAACCAGGCGGCTGGGGGCCGGATTTTCTCAAGGCCACCGCGATGACCGGCATGGTGGCTGGCGCAGGTTTCGCATTTGGCATGCTGCTGGGCCTCCTGGGGGCAGCGGCCAAACTCTCCCGGTTTCGGGCTCTGAGGTTGGTTTCGGAAATCTACACCACGGTGTTCCGAGGCATACCCAATCTCCTGGTCATCTACCTGTTCTACTTCGGCAGCAGCAATTTGCTCTCGGCCGTGAGCGCAGCCTTCGGCGGCCACGGGTTTGTGTCGGCCCCGGAATTACTCATGGGCGCCATGGCCCTCGGGGTGGTATCTGGGGCCTACCAGACCGAAGTGTTCCGGGGCGCCTACCTCTCCCTCAACCAAGGTGAGCTCGAGGCGGCCAAGGCGGTAGGCATGGGATCGTTCCTGGCCTTGCGCCGGATCATCCTGCCCCAGGCGACCCGGTTCGCCATCCCTGGCTTGGCCAACGTCTGGCAGGCCGTACCGAAACAATCCGCCCTTATCTCGGTCACCGGCTTGGTAGAACTGCTGCGCCAAGCCTCGGTGGGGGCGGGTTCAACACATAAGCCATTCATTTTCTACACCACCGCTGGCGTTCTCTACCTTCTCATCGCGTTAGTCACCGGGGACGCCTTCCGCCGGGCCGAAGGTTGGGCCATGCGCGGGGTCAGGAGGGTGCTGTGATGGCGATGGTCGACAACCACTTCCTTGTCTCCACGACGGAGCAGCTGCTGGCAGGGGTGCCCCTGACCCTGGAACTGACTCTCTTGTCCGTGGTCCTTGGTGCGGTACTGGCGTTCATCCTGGCGCTCATGCGTATTTCTGGGCACGCCTGGTTGGACCTGCCGGCCCGTTGCTACGCCTTCGTCTTCCGGGGGTCGCCGCTGCTGGTGCAGCTATTCATCATCTATTACGGCTTGGCGCAATTCCCGGCTATTCGCCACAGCTTCCTGTGGACCTTCTTGCGCGAGCCATCCTGGTGCACGGTCCTGGCCATGACCTTGAACAGCGGGGCCTACTGCTCGGAGATCATCCGCGGCGGCCTGCTTTCCGTTCCCGCCAGCCAGGTGGAGGCGGCCCGCGCGTACGGTATGGCTCCGGTGCTGATGTTCCGCCGGATCGTCATGCCCTTGGCATTGCAACAAATGTTGCCCGCATACAGCAACGAAGTGGTCCTGATGTTGAAGGACACCGCGCTGGGATCGACCATCACCCTCATGGAAGTCACCGGAGTGGCGGCTCACTTGATCTCCGCCAGCTACCGTCCGGTGGAGGTCTTCATCTGCGCCGGAGCCATCTATCTGGCCCTGAATTACCTGTTCATCCGTTTGCTCGCAACCTGGGAATACGCCCTGTCGCCCGAAAAGCGGACACCCATCGACGTGACCCCTAGCAAGCCCTACCTGGAGTTCCCCCATGCATGAGGCCCAAACCAATGTAGCGTTCAGCCTTAAGGACATTCACAAGCGGTTCGGACCGCTCGAAGTCCTGCACGGTGTCTCACTGGATGCACGGGAGCACGAAGTTATTTCCATCCTCGGTTCGTCAGGCTCTGGCAAGACCACCCTGCTGCGATGCATCAACTTGCTGGAAGTGCCCAACGCCGGTTCAGTCACAGTGGATGGCGAAACGATCGATCTGCACCAGCCCCCGAAAGGGGCGCCGCGGGTGGTCAGCCGGCACCAGGTGGAGCGGCTGCGATCCAAGGTAGGCATGGTGTTCCAGAACTTCAATCTCTGGTCCCATCTCACGGTGCTGCAGAACATAATCGAGGCCCCGGTACACGTGCAGAAGCGCCGCCGGGGGGAGTGCGTGGCCGAGGCCGAAGCTCTGCTGCGCCGGGTCGGCATCGAGGAGAAACGCGACTGTTATCCTTCCCAGTTGTCCGGTGGTCAACAGCAGCGGGCAGCTATCGCCCGGGCGCTGGCCTTGCGCCCGCGCATCCTGCTGTTCGATGAGCCGACCTCCGCCCTGGACCCAGAACTGGTGGGTGAGGTCCTGAAGGTGATCCTGGACCTGGCAACCGAAGGGCGCACCATGCTCATCGTTACTCATGAGTTGGCGTTCGCCAAGAGCGTCTCCAGCCGGGTGCTGTTTCTGCACCGTGGCGTAATCGAGGAAGACGGCCCCCCAGAGGAGGTTTTCTCCCGCTCGCGTTCGGAGCGGTTCCGCCAGTTCATCGCCGGGGAAGGTTTCTCGGGGATGTCTCCCCAGTCGGTATTCCGATGAATTCCCATTGTCGTGTTCCCAATCACAAACTCACTGCAAACAAAGGAGGAGATTCATGAGACTTAAATTGATCGCCACCACAACGATCCTGGCGCTGGCCCTGCCGTGGATGGCCCAGGCCCAGAGCCCAGTGCGCATCGCCCTGGAGGGTGCTTTCGCCCCGTGGAACTTCACCCTCCCGGGCGGCAAGATGGATGGATTCGAGGTCGACCTGGCCAAGGACCTCTGCCGGCGCATGGGGGCAACTTACGAACTCATGGCCGTGGACTGGGATGGCATCATCCCCGGACTCAATGCCAAGAAATACGACGCCATCATGGATGGCTTGAGCATCACCCCGAAGCGCAAGGAGGTGATCGCCTTCTCCTCCCCCTACGCGATCGCCATTGACGGCTTCGCGGTCATGGGAGGCAGCAACCTGAACCTGCCCGGAAGCGGCAAGACCATCGACCTGGACACCCAGGAAGCCGCAGCCAATGAGTGCCTTGCCGGAATGGCCAAAGTCCTGAAGGGCAAGGTCGTCGGCGTCCAGGGCTCCACCACCGCCTCCACTTTCTTGGCCAAGTATTTCCAGGGCGTCATCGAGGTCCGGGAATACAAGACCGTTGACCAGCACAACATGGACTTGGCCAACGGCCGGATCGACGCGGTCCTGGCCAACGCCGCCATCCTGGCTGAAGCCATGGCCAAGCCCGAGATGAAAGGCGCCGCGTTCTCCGGTGCCTTCTTCTCAGGCAGCTTGTTCGGCATGGTTGGAATCGGCCTTCGCAAAGAAGATGCAGCGCTCAAATCCCAATTTGACGCCGCCATCAAAGCGGCGATCAAGGACGGCACGGTGAAGAGGCTGTCGATCAAATGGTTCAAGGTGGACCTTTCGCCCGCCGGCTAGACCCATTGAACCAGGGTCCAGGGTTCAGGCGGTTCCGCCTGGGCCCCGCGATCGTGGGTGCACCATCAGGCCAGAAATCGTTTCCTGGAGATCCCATGTCCATCCAGACCCTCCCCACTCCGTGCCTTCTTTTGGACACATCCAAGATGAACCGGAACATCGATTCCCTGCGCCGTCGGCTCCAGGGTCACCGGGTGCCTCTGCGTCCCCACGTGAAGACGGCCAAGTGTGTCCCGGTCATCGCCCGGGCCCTCGAGGGCCAACCGGGCGGGATCACGGTGTCGACCCTGAAGGAAGCCGAGCAATTCTTCCAGGCAGGTATCCGGGACATCCTTTATGCGGTGGGCATTGTCCCGGCCAAGCTTGAGGCGGTGGTCTCCCTGTTGAAACGGGGCGCAGAGGTAACGGTAGTCCTGGATTCGGTGGAGGCCGCCGAGGCCGTCGTGGCAGCTGGCGCCCGGTTCGGAATCCATATCCCGGCGCTCATCGAGGTGGATTGCGACGGCCACCGGGCCGGGGTCAGCCCGGGGGATCCCCGCCTGCTGCAGATCGGACACATGCTTGCATCCAGCCCTGGCGCGGACCTGAGGGGTGTCATGACCCACGCTGGAAGTGTTTACTCATGCCGGAGCGAAGCGGCCCTCAAGGCGGTCGGCGAACAGGAGCGCCAGGTAGCCGTTGCCTGTGCCCAGTTGCTCCGCGGAGAGGGCATCCCCTGCCCCGTGGTGAGCGTGGGATCCACCCCCACCGCCTATTTCAGCGAGTCCTTCGAAGGCGTCACAGAGGTGCGGGCCGGCATGCACATGTTCTTCGACCTGGAGCTGGCGGGGCTGGGTGTCTGCCGCCTGGAGGACATTGCCATCAGCGTGCTGGCTTCGGTCATCGGCCACCGGCGGGAAGGGATCTTCATCGACGCCGGCTGGATGGCTCTATCCCCGGGCCGGGGCACGGCCAGCCAGCGGGTAGACCAAGGCTATGGCCTTGTTTGCGACCTTGAAGGCCGGCCCATGGACGACCTGATTGTGGTTGACGCCAACCAGGAACATGGAGTCATAGGCCGCCGAGACGGCGGCCCGGTAAGTCCCATGCCGCTTGGTTCGCGCCTGCGCGTCCTGCCCAGCCATTGTTGCGCCACTGCCGCCCAGCACGAAGCTTACCAATTGTTGGATGCCGATGGCCGCCCGACTGGCTCCTCCTGGCCGAGGTTCGGTGGCTGGTGAGAAGCGGTACCCCGGCCCGAAGCTTTGTAGATGGGTCTACTCGAGAAATCAATTCATGCAAAGGGGTGGACCCAAATCTGAGCCCAGTCATGGTATGGAGATCTTATGAACACCGAAATCATTCTCTTAAATCGTACTGAAATTCTCTCCAGGCTGTCGCTTAAAAAATGTATCGCGGCCATGGAGGAGGCATTCAAAATGCACGCCGAGGGACAATTCCTGGCGCCTTCGTTGATGCATTTTGAGGCTGATGGCGGAGAATTCCATGTAAAAGGAGGTGGCCTAAGGCAAATGGGAACCTGGGCCGCATTGAAGGCAGGTGGTTGTTTCTTCCAAAACCAAGAACGATTTGGATTGCCCAACATCCTTGGCCTTATCCTTCTTTTTGATGGCGCCAATGGACGCCCGCTCGCAGTCATGGATTCCGCGGATATTACCGCGTTGCGAACTGGAGCCACAACCGCATTGGCAGCCCAGCATCTGGCAAAAGTCAATGCGTCTGTTGTCACCATTTGCGGTTGCGGGAGGCAAGGAGCGGTCCAGCTCGAGGCCCTCCTGGAGGTGCGCCCTTCAATCCGCCGAGTCTATGCCTGGGACCAGTCGCATGAAGCCGCGTTGGCTTTCCTGTCTGCCAGGAAAGGGAGCCTGGAGGTTATTCCGGTACAAGAACTCTCTGCAGCGGTTCCACATAGCGACATTGTCGTGACCTGCACACCGGCGAAGGGGTGGTTTCTTCCCAAAGACCTGGTTCGCCCGGGGACATTCATTTCGGCAGTGGGGGCCGACAGTCCAGACAAGCAGGAATTGGAACCCGCTTTGGTAGCCTCGGCCAAGCTGGTGGTGGACGTTTTAGATCAATGCGCAAATGTTGGTGAACTTCACCATGCCCTGAAGGCCAACCTCACGACCCGCGATCATGTGCATGCGCAGTTGGGGGAAGTGGTGGCTGGCCGCAAGTGTGGCCGGGTAGATGACCAGGAGATCATTGTCTTCGACACGACCGGTAGCGCCCTCCAGGACACTGCGGCGGCGCTGGTCGTTTACCGGGAGGCTCAATCCTTGGGGATCGGCTTGCACTGGGATCCCGCACGTTAGGCAGCAGAAGAAGGGCCTGGTGCTTAGTCATTGATTGGCAGAGGGGCAGTAGGCACAAATCCTATCATAACGTTGAGGCATGTATTGTTGTGAATAATGCATTTGACGGCCTTCAAGACGACACCTAAATTGCCATCTGGAGATTCAACCCATAGTGGCTGAAAGTGATAATTAATCATGCGTTTTATCCGTCAATTCCAGGGCGGATGGTGAGTTGACCTGGATTTGCTCGTTTGGAAGAGGAAGAGGTTGGTTATGACCCATCTGGGAAAGTGGGACTGCGCCGTGATCGGTGGCGGGATGACGGGGGCAGGCATTGCCTGGGGCATGGCTCGCGCCGGGGTCAAACCGCTGGTAATGGACGAGGGCGACCTTGCCTTCCGGGCTTCACGGACCAACCTCGCCATGGTCTTCGCGTCGGGTAAAGGGGGTGGCGTTCCGGCCTATGCCCTGTGGTGCAAAGCCGCGGTGGAGCGCTGGCCGCAGTTGGCCGTCGACCTTGAAGCCGAAAGCGGGGTTGACGTCGAGTTGCGTCAACTGGGCGGGCTCTCGTTCTGCATGTCCCAAAAAGAACTGGAGGAACAGGCCGGCGGCCGGGAACGGATCGCTCGAGAGACTGGGGGCCTAGCGGCAAAATACGAGGTGCTAAACCAGCAGGAGCTGCGGAAGTTGGTGCCCAGCATCGGCCCTGTGGTCCAGGGGGCGATCTTCAGTGAGCAGGACGGCCACGTGAATCCGTTGCGTCTCTTGTTCGCCCTGCATGCTGCCATGGTGGCGCGGGGCTGCTCCTACCACGCCGACCATGGCGTGCGGACCATCGAACCGACATCCGGTGGCTTCCGCATCCTGGGCGACTGGGGCGAGGCATGGGCGGAAAAAGTGGTGCTGGCGGGTGGAATTGGCAACCAACGGTTGGCGCCGATGGTGGGCATGGCCTGCCCGCTGGTTCGGGACAAGGGACAAGTCCTCGTCACCGAAAAGTGCACTCCATTCTTCCCCTACTCCTCAGCCATCATCTGCCAGACCGACACGGGTGGCATCACGATCGGCTCGAGTTCCGATACCGTCTCGGAATCCATCCTGACCAGCCAGCCGCTCAGCGCAGTCCTCGCCAAGCGGGCCGTCCAGGCGTTCCCGGCGTTGGCGGCGCTCAACATCGTGCGCACTTGGACCGGGTTCCGGATCATGCCGCCGGACGGATTGCCGATCTACGAACAATCCGGCAGCGCACCCGGCGCATTCGTCATCGCTTGCCATTCCGGGGTCACCTTGGCGTCCAACCATGCGCTCGAATTGGCGTCCAGAATCCTCGCAGGCCAGCTCGGTGCCGACCTGGAAGCATTCCATTCAGGGAGGTTTCGTGTTTCGCAAACTCATTGAACCCCAGGAGACCGTGGCCTTCACTTTTGATGGTATGTCAATCCGGGCTGCGCGTGGAGACAGCGTCGCAGCCGCCCTCCTCACCGCCGGCGTCGGCGCCTTCCGGCACAATGTCGCCGGCGGCGAGCCCCGCGCGCCCTATTGCATGATGGGCGTCTGTTTCGACTGTCTGGTCACCATCGACGGAACCGCCAACCGGCAAAGCTGCCAGGTCGAGGTGGCCGAGGGCATGGTCGTCCAGAGCCAGCTCGGCCCGCGGGTCGTTGAAGGGAGGATACCGGAATGACAGCTCGGGTGATCACCACCGCAACGGACCTGGCCCCAGCCTATGACGTCGTCATCGTCGGGGCCGGGCCGGCCGGGCTCACTGCCGCCGTCGAAGCCGCAGCCAACGGGGTCTCCACCCTGGTCCTCGACGAGGGCGGAGAACCTGGAGGCCAGATGTACCGGGCGATCACAAGACTCTCGCCGGAGGTCTTCGGATTCCTGGGGCCGGACTACTGGCGGGGCGCAGCGCTGAACGCAGCCTTCCAGGCCAGCCGCATCAGTTATGCTCCACGCACGTCGGTCTGGAGCCTTGCACCCGGCGGGGATGCGTTGTCGGGTCCCTCGGGCGCCGGGCTGGAGGTCGGGATATCCCTTGCCGGCCAGGCCCGCCTCTTGCGTGCCCGCCACGTCATCCTGGCCACCGGAGCCTTCGAACGGCCCATGCCGGTGCCCGGCTGGACCCTGCCCGGTGTGATGACGGTCGGCGCCGGCCAGGTCGCGCTCAAATCTGCCGGTATCGTGCCCGAGGGCAAGGTCGTGCTTGCTGGCTGTGGGCCGTTGCTGCTCCTGCTGGCTCATGAGCTGCTGGCCGCGGGGGCCAAGGTCTCTGCCGTGCTGGACACAACCGATCCTGGCCAGGTCCTGAGAGCCTTGCCGCACTTGCCGGACTTCGCCCGTTCGGCCTATTTCTTCAAGGGATTGAAACTGCTGGTCCAGGTGCTGACATCGGGCCGGCTCGTGCACGGTGTCACTGGGCTCGAGGCCATCGGTGACGGCCGGGTGGAGCGGCTGCGCTATCGCACTGGCCGGAACTGGAACGAGATGGAAGCCGATGTGGTGTTGCTGCACCAGGGTGTGGTTCCCGAAATCAGTCTGGCCAGCTCCGCAGGCTGTGCGCTCGAGTGGAACCCCCGTCAGCTGGCCTTCCAGCCGAGGATCGACGGTGATGGACAGACCACGGTCCCAGGCATTTCTGTCGCCGGCGACGGTGCCACCATTGGCGGCGCCGCCCTGGCCGAGGTGTCGGGTCGCCTGGTGGCTCTGGGCGCGCTGGCCGCCATCGGCGTCCTGGACCAGGCCCGCAAGGCGGACCTGCAGAAGCCCCTGCGGCGTTTGCTGGCTCGGTTCCGGCGCGGCCGGCCCTTCCTCGACATTCTCTACCGGCCCAGGGACGCCTTCCGGATTCCGCCCATGACGACACGATCGTCTGCCGCTGCGAAGAGGTGCGGGCGGGGCGGTCCGCAGGGCCATCGCCCTCGGCGTGCCGGGCCCCAATCAGCTGAAGGCCTTCCTCCGTTGCGGCATGGGGCCATGCCAGGGGCGTTTATGCTCGCTCACGGTCAGTGAGATGATGGCGGCCGAACTCAGGGCCGATCCCGAGGAGATCGGATTCTACCGCCTGCGGCCGCCGGTGAAACCAATCAGTCTGAGTGAACTGGCCACCCTGCCCGCCGCACCGGAACTCAGTGCGTCCATCATGAACAGTCCCATGGGCCATACCACGCCTGAGAAATCCGAATAAGGAGCCACCATGAACGATCTCAAGCCCGATCTACGCCTCCTCCCGCGGACTACGGCCATCCTGGTCAACGATCTTCAAGTCGTGAACAACCGTCTGCCCGGGGCGCCACTACCAAGAGAGACCATGACCGCAAACGTCCTCCGGCTCCTCGCCGCAGCGCGCCGGAGCGGCGCGCAGCCCATCTTGATCCATGCGGGCGGAGAAGACGGGGTCGACAGGCTGAAGCCGCTCATCGACGAACCGTCCCGGCCCACCGCGCCCCTGCCACCCGACTGGAGGGAACTGTTGCCTGAGCTGGACCAACGGCCCAGCGACGTCGTGATCCTGAAGCGGCAATGGGGCGCCTTCTACGGCACCGACCTTGACCTGCAGCTGCGCCGCCGGCACCTGGAGACCATCGTCATCTGCGGCATCGCTACCGAGCTGGGCGTGGAGAGCACCGCCCGCGATGCCTTCGAGCGCGGCTATGAACTGGTGTTCGCCGCCGACGCCATGACCGGTATCCACGCGAAAGCCATGCCAACTCACTCTCCCGTATCTTCCCCCGCATGGCAGTGCCAGCACCGATGAGATCATCGCCGCCCTCGAGTCCTAGCACCCTTTGCGGAGCTTGCTCCGCTAGGGGTGCTCGTGCCTGGAACGTACGCCGCGATACCGATGAATCTGGCGGTGCTAGGAGCCTGGCTCGCGGTTCACCTTCGCGGGATGGCGGCGAGTTTGCGCCGCACCGTTTGGAGGAAAGCCGAACCGAGGACGGAAATCGGCTGATCCGGCAAGGACGCCAAGTAGATCCCACGGAGGATCGCGGGCTCGAATCTG
>CAVRKY010000006.1:0-175509 GCA_963722335.1 uncultured Holophagaceae bacterium
GAATTTGAGGCCTTTTGCCGGCATTGGGGCATGCGGCCCCGGGCCTGCCGTCCCTACCACCCCCGGACCAAGGGGAAGGTGGAGAACGGGGTGAAATACGTCAAAGCCAACGCCCTCGGCCGCCTCTCCTACGATTCCTGGGAGGCCCTCCATGCCCACATGGAGTGGTGGATGACCGAGATCGCGGATAAACGAGACCATGGGACCACCAGGGAGCGCCCCATCGACCGGTTTGAGCGCGAGAAAGGCGCCCTGACGCCCCTGGGCAGCCACGTCAGCTACCTGAAAGTCCGCAGGCTAAAGCGGATAGTCCGAGGCGACTGCCACGTGGAGCTGGACACCAACCGATATAGCGTGCCCTTCCACCTGGTAGGTCAGGAGGTCAACCTGGTGATTGTCGCCGGGGAAATGACGGTGTTCTGGCGCGGCGAGCCAGTGGCTGAACATACACTCCTGTCGGGCCGCTACGGGGAGGTCCAGGTGCCCAGCCATCTGGAAGGGCTGGTGCGGAAAACCTACAACCTGCCTGAGCCCCATGAACTGCAGCGCTCGCTCAGCCATTACGAAACCGCGGCGGGGAGTGAACCATGGACGATCCGCAGATGGAGCGGGTGAACCGGCACCTGAGCCGGCTCGATCTCACGGCAACCCGGGACCAACTCGATGGCCTGCTCCAGCGGGCCTCGAAGGCGTCGGGGTCCTACCTGGACTTCCTGGACGACATCCTTGCCGAGGAGGTGAGCCAAAAGAACGAGAAGCGGAGCCGGATGATGGCGCAGATCGCGCACTTCCCGCTTAAACGAACCCTGGATGACTTCGACTTCACGCTCCAACCATCCATCGACCGCAAGCTGATCCACGAGCTTGAGGCTGGACGGTATATCGCCAATGGGGAAAACATCCTTCTCCTTGGCCCGCCAGGAGTGGGGAAAACGCATCTGGCCATCGGTCTCGGGAGGAGGGCGACCGACCAAGGCAACAGCTGCCTTTTTGTTCCTGCCATGGGACTGGTTGCCCAGCTCATGCAGTCCGAGGCGGATGGTAGGCTGGAGGAGCGTCTGGTGCACCTGGCGAAGCCTGCCGTCCTGGTCATAGACGAGGTCGGTTATCTCCCCTTCGAACGGCAGGCGGCCAATCTGCTGTTCCAGTTGGTGAACCGCCGCTACGAGCGGGGAAGCATCATCCTCACCAGCAACCAGCCCGTCGGGAACTGGGGCGAGGTTTTCGGGGACGTGGTCCTCGCCACCGCCGTCCTCGACCGGCTTCTCCACCACAGCCATGTCATCACGATCAAAGGCGATAGCTATAGGCTGCGGGAAAAGCGCATGGCCGGCATGTTCCGAAAGGGAGAACTGGTGAGCCTGCCTCCCTCAAACCAAGTTCGCGGCCCACCCCCGGGGGCGCTGCACGGGCATGGAAGGGCTTATGGATTTCCTGCTGGATTCCGCTGCGCGGAACGAGCTGCGCTCGCCCTCCAGGTCCACAGGAAACGCCCCTGCGGGGCGCCCTGCGGGTCCACAACCATTCCACACCCTGGCCTTCGGCTGGAAATCGCTGCGCGATTCCCACATCGCCCCCTTACCGGGTTATCAGCAGCAACTTGAGCAATTAATTGAATTCCAACACGGCGGCGCTGCGCTGGCCGCTCAATTTCCGGCTCTCGCCGGTCAACAGTTAACGAAGGGGGGGTGGGCAGAAGTTTTGACGCCGCTGTGGGTAAGAATTAAGACGCTTGACACCGCTTGGCTAGGGCCACCGCGCCGGACCAGAGCTCCTCGGGTATAGGCCCGGGGCCCTTCCGGGCCTTTCGCCATTCCTGGATCTGATGGCGCAACGGCTCCAGTTGCTCCTGAGATGGATGCTTCTGCGGCTTCCTCATGGGGTCTCCACCGATCCCACGAGGCTACCTGCCCTCAGCCTACACGGTCACGCACGCTTGCCGGAAACACCCCGTTCTCCCGCCAGGGGCAGACTGGCGCGAACCGGGGGCGAACGCGCGTGTCCACTGGGCAGGTTTCACCTGATCGATTGGGGAGCGGTCCAGCAGGTTCAGGGATGAATTATTAAATTAATTAATTATTAAAAATAACACAATCGTAATGCACTCACGTAATTTTTACCATCCAACTTATGATACATATGTACTTCTTGACGGATTTTTTGGCCGATGTGGATTGACAACTAAATATTTACCATTTACTTTGTCAATGACCTAACCCCGTTTGCCCGCTCTGTCCCCCGTTTCAGGAGGTCTAGTGGTGTGTTTGAGGCTGCCTCAGGAAGGGTTTATCCGCTGGTCGGCCCGGCTTGCTGCCAGCGCCATGGTTCTTGGCCTTGCCCTTCCGGAGGCTTGCTCCGGGAGTGGGGGCTCCGGTTCCCAGGCGGACATAACCGTAGCGGTCCCCATTACGCCCCTGGAGGTGGCTCCTTCCGCCACCACCGTCGCCAGCACCTCCACTACCGACGCGATCCTCGCGTCCCCCTTCTAGGAACTCCCCATGCGCGTCGCCGTCGTCGGTCTCGGTTATGTGGGCCTGCCCCTGGCCCTGGAGGTCGCCAGGAAATTCCAGGGGGCGGTGGGATTCGACATCGACCGGAAGCGGGTCCAGGAACTGCGCGACTGCATCGACATCACCAACGAGGTCGGCCCGGACGCCCTGCGCGACACCTCCCTGAACGTCACGGCCGATCCGGAGGCCCTGCGCGGGACCGATTTCTTTATCGTCGCCGTGCCCACGCCGGTGGACGGCTGGAAACGGCCGGACCTGGGGCCGGTGATCCGGGCCTCGGAAACCGTCGGCCGCGTGCTGGGCAAAGGCGCCATCGTGGTGTACGAGTCCACCGTGTTCCCGGGGGTCACGGAGGAGATCTGCGGCCCGATCCTGGCGCAGCAGTCCGGCCTCGCGTGCGGGACCGACTTCAAGCTCGGCTACTCCCCGGAACGCATCAACCCGGGCGACAAGGTCCACACCGTGGACCGGATCATCAAGATCGTCTCCGGGCAGGACGAGGAGAGCCGCCGGACCATCGCCGCGTTCTACGGCGCCATCATCCCGGCGGGAATCCACCTGGCCTCCTCCATCAAGGTGGCGGAAACCGCCAAGGTGATCGAGAACACCCAGCGGGACATCAACATCGCCCTGATGAACGAGCTGGCCATCATCTGCGACCGGCTGGGCATCCGCACCTGCGAGGTGCTGGCCGCGGCCAGGACCAAGTGGAACTTCCTGGGCTTCTCCCCGGGCCTGGTGGGGGGCCACTGCATCGGCGTCGACCCGTACTACCTCACCACCAAGGCCGCGGAACTGGGTTATCACCCGCAGGTGATCCTGGCCGGGCGGCAGATCAACGACGGGATGGGCGCCTTCGTCGGCCAGAAGGTGGTGAAGCTGCTCATCCAGCAGACCATCCAGGTGAAGAAGGCGCGGGTCGGCATCCTCGGCCTGACCTTCAAGGAGGACGTGCACGACATCCGCAACAGCAAGGTGCCGGACATCGTCCACGAGCTGAATCAGTTCGGGGTGGCGCCCCTGGTCCACGACCCCCTGGCGGACCCGGAGGAGGCGCGCCGGGAATACGGGCTCCAGCTCTCGCCCCTGGAGGATTTCCAGGACCTGGACGCGCTGGTCTACGCGGTGAACCACGCCCGGTTCCAGCAGGCGGGCCTGGACCGCCTGCTGGAATGCCTCAACCCCAAGGCGGTGCTGGTGGACGTGAAGTCCGCCTTCGCCGGCTCCCATTTCCCCCAGGGGATCCTGTACTGGAGCCTGTGACGCCATGAGACTGGACGCCGTGCTCGCCGACCTGGAAGCCGCGCCCCGGACCTGGCTGGTCACCGGGGCGGCGGGGTTCATCGGTTCCAACCTGCTGCAGACGCTCCTGGAGCGCGGCCAGCGGGTCACCGGGCTGGACAATTTCTCCACCGGCCGCCAGGCCAACCTGGACGAGGTGCAGGCTGCCGTCCCGGCCGCGGCCTGGCGGCGCTTCACCTTCATCCGCGGGGACATCCGCAGCCTGGAGGACTGCCGCCGGGCCTGCGAAGGGGTGGAGGTGGTCCTGCACCAGGCGGCCCTGGGCTCGGTGCCCAGGTCCATCGCCGATCCCATCGGCGCCCACCAGTCCAACGTGGACGGGTTCGTCAACCTGCTGGTGGCCGGCCGGGACGCCGGCGTATCCCGGTTCGTCTACGCGTCCTCCAGCGCCGTCTACGGCGACCACCCGGGCCTGCCCAAGGAGGAGGACCGCACGGGCGAGCCCCTGTCCCCGTACGCCGTGACCAAGGCGGTGAACGAGCTCTACGCCAAGGTCTTCGGCCGCTGCTACGGGATGCGGATCATCGGCCTGCGCTACTTCAACGTGTTCGGCCGGCGCCAGGACCCGGAGGGGCCCTATGCCGCGGTGATCCCCCTCTGGATCGCCCGCATGTTGCGGGGGGCCGAGTGCGTCATCAACGGCGACGGGGAGCACAGCCGCGACTTCTGCTATGTCCAGAACGCGGTCCAGGCCAACCTGCTGGCCGCCGCCGCCGGCCCGGAGGCCGCCGGGCAGGTGTACAACGTGGCCTTCGGCGGACGCACCACCCTGAACCAGCTGTTCCGGATGATCCGGGACGGGCTGGCCCGGATCCACCCCCAGGCGGCCGCGGCCAGACCCCGCCACGGCCCGTTCCGGGACGGCGACATCGCCCATTCCCAGGCGGACATCGGCAAGGCGGCGCGGCTCCTGGGCTACGAGCCGGAGTACGACGTGAAGCGCGGCCTGGACGAGGCGCTGGGCTGGTACCTGGAGCACGTGCATTGACTTCCCGCGGCGGCGCGGATCCCGTTTGCGGACTCGGCGATGGACTGGGCGTGGTTCAAGCGGACCTTCGTTCGGAGAGCAGGCGCGGCACCCAGTCCGCGACGCACTGGTGGATGGTCTCGAAGGCGGCGCGGAAGGCCTCGGGCCCCAGCTGGTAGGGGTCCGCGATCTCCGCCGGGGCCGGTTGCCGCCACTGCCCCAGGAGGAACACCCGGCCCCGGGCGCTGGGTACCATCCCCTCGCACCAGGCTTTCTGGCCCCGGTCCATGACCAGGATCAGGTCGGCGCCCAGGGCCATGGCCGGGGTCAGCTGCCGGCTGGCGTGGCCGGAGAGGTCCAGGTGGTGGGCCGCCGCCAGGCGGGCCGCCTCCGGGTGGGCGGGGATGCCCTCCAGGGCCGCCAGCCCGGCGGACTCCACCGTGAACCCGGGGCCCAGGGCGCGGCGCAGCAGGGCCACCGCGAGGGGGCTGCGGCAGTGGTTGCCCTCGCAGAGCACCAGGATGGCCTTGGGGTCGGCGGCGGGAGGCATGGGCACGCCGTCAGTAGTTCCGGTTCAGGTAGCGGACGTCCGCGGCGGCGGTGGCCCCGGAGGTGACCGCGTTCACCGTGGGCAGGATCAGGTTCATGACCCGGCTGAAGCGCACCAGGGTGCCGGCGTCCACGTAGACCACGTCCCGTGCGTTGAGTTCGAACTTGTCCGCCAGGATCATGGCGGTGGGATTGCGGGCGTCCAGGTGGTAGACGTCCACCGCGTTGGCCGCCTGGCCCTGGCGGATCACGTAGATGGACCGCGCGTCGGCGCTGGCGCCCAGGATGCCGCCGGAATCCGAGAGGGCCTTGGCCAGGGAAAGGATGCCGTGGGTCATGGGCAGGGAGCCCGGCTTGGTCACCTCGCCCAGCATGTAGACCGGGGCTTCCAGGTTGTTGGGCACTTCCAGGGAATCGCCGTCCTTGAGGTAGATGTTGCCGATGCGGTTGCCCTGGGTCATGAGGGTCTGGAAATCCAGGTTCCAGACCTTGTTGCCCCGGGTGAGGAGCAGGCGGCTGTCGTCGGCGGTGGGCAGGAACCCGCCGGCGCTGTGGACGGCTTCGGCCAGGGTGAAGGGCACGTCGGTGACGTTGTAGGCCCCCGGGTTCTTCACTTCCCCGGTGATGAACACCTTCTGGGAGCGGAAGACCAGCACCTTCAGGTCCACCTGGGGCTTCTGCAGCACCCGGGTCAGTTCCTCGGTGAGCCGGACCCGGGCCTCGGTCGCGGTCAGCCCCTGCACCCGGATCCGCCCGACGTACGGAAAGTACATGAAGCCATCTTCGTCCACCACCAGGCCCGAGGCGGCGTCGGTGCGGTACTGGCCCAGGGCCAGGGTGATCTCGGGATGGTCCCACACGGTGACCAGGAGCACGTCCTGGGGCCCGATGCGGTACGGCTCCGGATGGGTGCTGAGCAGGTCCGCCAGGGGGCCGAGGGGCGCGGCCAGGGGCGCCGCCTGGGCATGCACCGCCTGGGCGTCCAGCCGGCGCAGGGTGACGCGCATGCCCTCGAATTCGGAGGTGGTCGGGCGGCCGGAAGCACTCACGTCCAGCTTCATGCCCGGCGCTGCACAGCCCGCCGCCAGCAGCGCCGCGAGCCCCGCGGCGGCGCCTCGAACCCGCATGGACGCGCGGCTGGAGGGCACGGAAAGCCTGGAGGCGGGAGGCGGAAGCACGGGCATCGGGATCTCCGGAGCAGGGTGGGGGCACGCCTGGGGTGCGGCGGCGAGGTTGTCTAGGCAGCGGCCTTGGAAATCGGCCGGTAGTCCGCCTGAATCGGAATCATGGACCGTGCGGGCGTGGAACTGCTACCCGGGAGTCCGGTAGGTCGGATGATCCACGAAGTGACGGTTTTACCGCACTTGGTCATTGGGATGCCGGAATGTTTGAGTGGTTTCAGCCCGAATGACCGTATCATGGAAGTTGCCGACTTGAAGAATAAATTCACGGGTAATGATTCATTCGGCAAGGGGGTTTTCCGGAATGGTCCCAGGGACCGAGGCTCCATCCTTCCGCTGCCCGCGGCTGAGTGCTCCGGAACGAGTCCTTCGCTGGCCGGTGGCGGTCCCGGGTGCAGGCGCAGAGCCGCGCCGTCCTCAGGGGAAGAATCTGGGGCCACGATCATGTAATTAAATAATTATAGTTAAAATCATTAAATAAATATCAAATTTGACCAGTTTTTTCTGATAATGAAAGCATTTGTATAAATTATTTTTTAAATGAATTTGGATTTTTTTGGAATGGTTACGAAAAATTAAATATTTTTCATGTTGACTACCTTATTGGATGAGCACAAATTATGATGGTAATTTCCATTACTCGTCCTGGGTACTCATCTATGACCCGGATGTTACAAACAGCCCCACGGAAAATAAAGACTTCCCGAAGATCAATCCTGGAAGAGCGATGGGTCCGTACCAAAAAAATGTTTATATGTTAAATCTGATTCAAGCCTCTTCAAACGCTTGATTTTATCAATGAAAATTAGCCCTGATCCCTTGGGGGTAATGCAACCGTCACCAATTGCCCAACACCCATCCCATGTCTTCAGCTCCTGCGTTTCCTTGACCGGTTCGCGGGCCGATTGATCCATGGGGTGCACTGTTAAATGCATTTCATTAAGCCGCTGGATGAAAGGACGACCTGCCGGTGAGACTGATCCCAGCTTGGGCTTGACGCTGTGGCTATGCCATGTGGTGAGAGGGGAATTCCACAAAATTATGGAAACAGATGCGAGAACCTTCTACGGCGGTGTAGCCCCCCGCGAATGGCTGGCGGCGATCCGGATGCATCCCCAGGTGCGCAAGGGGGTGAAGATCGCGCTGGACGCGGGCATCGCCGCCGGGTCCCTGGCCGCGGTGGGGCTGATCCTGCACCGGGGCCTCCCGGACCTGCGCAGCGGGTCCACCTACCTGGTCCTGGCCATGGCGGTGAACCTGGGTTTCCGGTTCCATACCCAGCATTACCGGGTGGCTTCCCTGGCCGAGGCCGGGTCGATCTTCCTGGGCAACGTGGTGCTGGTGGCGGCGGCCATGGGGCTCTGCTTCATGCACCGGACCAGGTGGCCCAGCCTGGGTCCCCCGGACGTGGTGCTGGGGGCCTGCCTGCTCACCGGACCCCTGTGGTTCGGACTGCGCCTGGCTTGTGTGATCCGGCACCGGCAACGGCACCGGCACGTCCCCGCCGTGTCCGAAGGCAGCGGGCCCAAACGCACCCTGATCGTCGGCGCCGGCGGCGCCGGCACGCTCTTGTGCCAGGAACTGCGGGAACACCCGAGGCATCCCTGGGAGGTGGTGGGCTTCATCGATGACGCCCTGGATAAGCAGGGGGTGCGGATCCACGGGGTCCTGGTGCTGGGGCCCACCCGGCTGCTGCCGGTCTTCCTGAAGGAACAGCGCGCTGCCCAGGTGATCCTCTGCCTTCCCGGGGCTCCGGGAGCGCGGCTGCGGGAACTGGCGGAGCTGGCGCGGTCGGCGGGCGCCGAGGTGAAGACCGTGCCGGGCATCGCCGACCTGGTGGGTGACCGCCCCTGGAAGCCGGAAGTGCGGGACATCGCCATCGAGGACCTGCTGCGGCGGGAGCCGGTGGCCCTGGACACGGCGGCGATCCGGGCGGCGCTGCGGGACGCGGTGGTGCTGATCACCGGCGCCGGCGGGTCCATCGGCAGCGAACTGGCCCGGCGGGTGGCGGACCTCGGCCCCGGCCGCCTGGTCCTGCTGGGGCGCGGGGAGAACTCCCTCTGGCAGGTGCACCGCGAGCTCACCGGGCTGTTCCCGGGCCTGCCCCTGACCGCGGCCCTCTGCGATGTGCGCAACCGGCGCCGGCTGAACCAGGTGTTCCAGGCCTGGCGGCCCCAGGTGGTGCTGCACGCCGCCGCCCACAAGCACGTCCCGCTCCTGGAGGAGCATCCGGAAGAAGCGGTGGAGAACAACGTGTTCGGCACCCGCAACGTGCTGGACGCGGCCCTGGAGGCGGGCGCCCGGTACCTGGTGAACGTCTCCACCGACAAGGCGGTCAACCCGGTGAGCGTCCTTGGGGTCTCCAAGCGCATCGGCGAGTTGATGCTGGCGGCCCGGGCCACCGGCGCCCCGACCGGGTCGCGCCTGGTGAGCGTGCGTTTCGGCAACGTCCTGGGCAGCCGGGGCAGCGTCATCCCCATCTTCCGGGACCAGATCCGCATGGGCGGGCCGGTGACGGTCACCCACCCGGACATGGTGCGCTACTTCATGACCATTCCCGAGGCGGCCCAGCTGGTGCTCCAGGCCGGCCTGCTGGGCGGCAACGGCAAGGTGTTCGCCCTGGACATGGGCGATCCGGTCCGGATCGTGGAGCTGGCCCGGGAACTGATCCGGCTTTCGGGCTACCGGCCCGAGGTGGACATGGAGATCCGCTACACCGGAGTGCGCCCCGGCGAGAAGCTGGTCGAGGAACTCTTCAGTTCGATCGAGGAACGGCAGACCCAGGTCCATGCCAAGGTGCTGGAAGCGGTCCAGGATCAAGTGGATCCGGCGCTGCTGTCCCAGGGGCTGGTGGCCCTGGAGCGGATCCTCCGCCTTCCGGAACCGGCCCGGCACCAGGAAATGCTGGAATGCTTCCTGCGCCTGGTCCCCTCGGTACCGGCCTTCGGCCAACGGCCTGGGGCGCTTCCTGCGCCCGGCCCAGGCCGGTCACCACGTCACTCTGCACAACGCCACTCCCGTAGGCGGCGGAGTCTCCGCGTGCGCCTGACCTAGAAGGAGCCCCCATGGCATTCCGGGAACGTTTGCACCCGGAGATTGCACCCAGCGCTCCTGCCGCCACCGTGCCGCTCCGGCCCGGTCCTTCCGCGGACCAGGGGGACGAGGCTCCCGTCGAGATGGCCGCCCCCGACCTGGACGAGCGGGACGTGGAGGCGGTGGCGGCGGTGGTGCGCTCCGGGTGCCTGGCCCTGGGGCCCCGGGCGGGCGACTTCGAGCGGGCGGTGGCAGGGTACGTGGGGGTCCGCCACGCGGTGGCGGTGAGTTCCGGGACGGCCGCCCTGCACCTGATCGTCAGGGGCCTCGGCCTGGGCCCCCGGGACGAGGTGCTGGTGCCGTCCTTCACCTTCGCCGCCAGCGTCAACGCCATCCTCTACGAGGGGGCCAGGCCGGTGTTCGTGGACATGGATCCCCGGACCCTCAACCTGGATCCCGCCGACCTGGAGCGCCGCATCACCCACCGCACCAGGGCCATCCTGGCGGTGGACGTGTTCGGCCTGCCGGCCGACTGGGACACCCTGGAACGGCTGGGCCGGCGCTACGGCCTGCCCCTCATCGACGGCTGCTGCGAGGCGCTTGGGGCCGAATACCGGGGCCGGCGGCTGGGCAGCTTCGGCGACGCCGGCGCGTTCGCCTTCTATTCCGACGACCAGATCACCACCGGCGAGGGCGGCATGATCGTCACCGACCGGGACGACCTGGCCGCCCTGGCGCGCAGCTGCGCCAACCAGGGGCGCGGCGCCATGGGCGCCTGGCCGGAGCACGCCCGTATGGGCTACAGCTACCGCATGGACGAGATGTCCGCCGCCCTGGGCCTGTCCCAGATGGGGCGCATCGACCAGCTGCTGGCCCGGCGGGAGCGGGTGGCCCGCATGTACCGGGAGGGCCTGGCGGCGGCGCTGCCGGAGGTCGCGGTCCCAGAACCCGCCGGCCAGGGCCGGCGCAGCTGGTTCGCCTTCGCGGTCACCCTTCCCGAGGGCTGCGACCGGGACCGGACCATCGCCGGCATGGAGTCGGAAGGCGTTCCCGCCCGGGGCTGCTTCGCGCCCATCCACACCCAGCCCTACATCCGGGAGCGGTTCGGCGACCTGGAGGGCACTCTTCCAGTCACCGAGGCCGTGGCCAGGCGCACCCTGGCCCTGCCCTTCCACAACCGCCTCATCGGTGCCCAGGTGGACCGGGTGCTTGGGGCACTGCGGCGGCATCTGCACTGACCGAGCCCGGAACTTCCAAGGAGGTCGGCCCCAGCCGCCCGCTTGGCCCACTCCATCATCGCCAGCTCCGAGCACGGATGCACCAGCCGGTTCAGGGTCATCACGTCGGTCAGCTGCCGGGCCGGCGCGGCCGGGTTGACCGCCTTGAGGATCGCGTCCAGCTGCAGCCGCCGCCGCATCTGGTAGCCCACGTGCAGCGGCCCGGCCGGAGTCGCCACGGATTCCACGAGCAGGTGCCTCACCCAGGTCTTGTCGCCCCGTTTGCCGACACTCCGCCGGATGAATATCTTGAAGCCAAGATAGGTCGCACAATAGGGAATGCAACATTACCAGAATTTTTTTGCCACTCTTTTATTATATCAAGCTAATTACGAATGATAACATTTGTTTTATCATAAATTAATATAATTAAGTGAAATAGGTCGTGCGATATTCTGGCTAACCAACTTGGCAAGTGTCCCGGAGGTGAATGCCTATAGCAGCACAATGCCGTTAGGCCACCACGTTTTGGTTGGCGCGCACTGTGCATTTTATGACGAAATAAAACAGTCATTCAATTAATAAAACAAATACATGAGCTTCTGAAAAAACTTCCGAGTGCAAGACTAGAAAAATAAATTAATATTGATTCACTTCTTGAACCTTCATCAGGCTCCGGCTTCCACGGGTCCCAGGAATTGCCCATGAAAATCGCGATCGTAAACCACTATGCTGGATCCCGGCTGCGCGGTATGGAACACCGGCACTACTGTCTGGCCCGGCATTGGACCCGGGCGGGGCACGAGGTCCACGTGTTCGCCGGGTCTTATTCGCATCTGCGCCTGGTCAACCCGGAGTCGGGGCAGGTTGTCTTCTCCGAGGAAGAAGACGGCATCCGGTTCCATTACCTGAAGACTCCGTCCTATTCAGGCAACGGAATCGGGAAGGTGGCCAGCATGCTGGCGTTCTCCCGCCGGCTCGGCTCCATCAGGGAGGCTTTCCGGGGCATGGACCTGGTTCTGGTGTCCTCACCCCATCTGTTCGCCATTCCCGCCGTACAGTCCATCGCCCGCAGTTTCGGCCTGCCGGTGGTGGTGGAGATCCGGGACCTGTGGCCCTTGAGCCTGGTTGAGCTGCTCGGCCTTCCCGCCTGGCACCCGCTGGTGCTGGCCATGAAATGGGTGGAGCGCCGTGCCTACCGGGACAATGACCTCCTGGTCTCGTTGCTGCCCAAAGCTGCTGACTATTTTGTCCGGTACGGCGCCGATCCCCGCAACATCGTTTACATCCCCAACGGCGTCGAGCCGGAGGGCTGGGATGAGCGCATCCCTGGCGACCATCCCACCCTGCAGTCCCTGGGCAGGATCAGGCAGGCTCACGGGTTCGTGTTCATGTACCTGGGCACCATCGGCAGGGCCAATGCCCTGGAACCCTTCCTCGAGGCTGCCAGGCTGGCCGAGGATTCCGGCACGGCATTCGTGCTGGTCGGTTCTGGCCACCAGCGTCAGCTCCTGGCTTCGGGGCAACCCGGAAACGTGCATTTCCTGGACCCCGTCCCCAGAAGCCTGGTGCCGGCGGCCCTTGCCTGTGCCGATGTTCTCTACTTGGGCATGCAGGACTGCCCGACCCTGTATCGGTACGGCATCAGCCCAAACAAGATCATGGACTACATGATGGCGGCCCGCCCGGTCATCCAAGCGGTGAAGGCCGGGAACGACCCGGTTGCCGAGGCCGGCTGCGGGATCTCCATCCCCCCCGGCCAGCCACAGGCCATCGCCGAGGCCATACGCACCCTGCAGGGCCTGGGCGCAGGCGCACGGGCGGCAATGGGGGACCGGGGCCGGGACTACATCCTGCGCCAGCACAACTACCGGGTTCTCGCGGAGCACTATCTGGCCGAGTTCGAACGGGTCCTCCAGGCCAGGAGACGGGGGACCACGGACCCCCTGGCCGGGATCCAGGCCGGCGTGGAGCAGTCCCGTGGCTGACCCAAGGATGGCCTTCCGGGCCGCCATCGCCCGCCGCCTGGGCGTCGAGGACGAGCGGGTAGCCCTGTTCTGGAAAGGAAGGGTCGCTTTCTATTCCCTGCTGAAGGCCATGGGGGTGGGTCCTGGAGACGAAGTCATCCTCCCGGCCTATACCTGCGTGGTCGTGCCCAACGCGGTGCTCTATTGTGGCGCCACGCCCGTCTATGCCGACATCGACCTGGACACCTTCTGCGCCGGGGCAGACGCCATCCGGGCGAAATGGAGCCCCCGGACCAAGGTGGTGGTCTGTCAGAACACCTACGGACTGTCGGCCCAGGTCGACGTGATTGCCCAATGTGCCAGGGCCCTGGGGTTGAGGACGATCGAGGACTGCACTCACGGATTCGGCGGAACCTTCCTGGGGCGTCCCAACGGAACCTGGTGTGATGCGGCATTCTTCTCCACCCAGTGGAACAAACCTTTCTCCACCGGCGTTGGCGGGTTCTCCCTCCTCAATGACCCATCCCTGGTGGGTCCCCTCGCCGGACAGTGCGCCGACCTGGCTGCGCCCAGTGAATGGGACGTCCTCAACCTGTCCGGCCTTTATCTCCTGCGCGACTGCCTCCTGAACGACTGGACCTACTGGGCCCTGCTCAAGGGCTACCGCGCCCTGAGCGCCGCGAACCTCGTCCTGGGCTCGTCGAGTGCAGAAGAGCTGGAAGGAGGCGTTGCCATGCCCAAAGCCTACCGCAAGGGCATGTCATCCCTCCAGGCCAGGCGCGGCCTCAAGGCATTGCTCGGGTTCAACCGGTCCCAGGCCATGCGGAAAACCAACGCCGAGGAACTCACCCGGTTCCTGGCCCAGCGGGGCAGGAACCACGTGCGCATGGAAATGTTCAAGGACCATGCATTCTGCAAATATCCCCTTCTGGTCGAGGACCGGGACACGTTCGTGGACCGGGCCAGATCCTGTCGGGTCAGCCTGGGCGATTGGTTCTGCAGTCCCCTGCACCCGGTCAGCCGGGACCTGGACCCATGGCACTTCGACCCTTCCATGTTTCCTCGTGCAGTACTGGCCGCGCGGCATGTGGTCAACCTGCCCCTTTCCGATGGGGAACTGCCCAAGCTGTTCCGATTCCTGGAACGCCACCTGGACCAGGTCTGTCCAGCGGATTGGGGCGGGCCGGAAGGCCAAGCATGCATGGGCGCGTCCCTGGGCGCTTCGAGCGCGGGGCCTTCTGATACGTAGTCAGGCTCCTAGCGGAAGATTGCTCCGAGGGTCCGGAGGATGATCCGCAGGTCTTCGTGCGTGGAGTGGTGCCTGGCGTATTCCTGGTAGTAGCGGAGCTTGATGGGGAGAATTTCCCGGATGTAGGTCTCCTCAGGGTCCGCCGCCCCGTCCAGAATGCTGTTCTCGTTCCGGAACTTGATGGACGCCAAGTCCGTGATCCCGGGGGGGACCGAGAGCACGAGGTCCTTCACGTCGGCCGGATAGCAGTCCACATACCTCCGGACTTCCGGGCGCGGGCCCACGAGGCTCATCTCCCCCCTCAGGACGTTGAAGAGCTGGGGAAATTCATCCAGCTTGAACCTCCGCAGGATGCGCCCAGCCCGCGTGATCCGGAGATCGTTCCCCGTGGTCAGGGCGAGGCCCCGGGCTTCTGCGCCGGAGACCATGGTCCGGAGTTTTAGCATCTGGAAGGGCCTGCCGTCCCGGCCCACCCGAAGCTGCCGGAACAGCACCGGCCCCGGGGAGTCCAGCTTGATCCAGAGGCTGATCAGCATGCCCGCAGGGGCGAGCACCACCACGCCGGGCAAGGTCAGGACCAGGTCAAAGAGGCGCTTGGGGATCATGGGTGCAGGAGCCTCCTGGCGGCGGTGACGACCCGGTCCACGTCCCCGGGCTTCATGAGGGTGTAGATGGGCAGGCTCACCTCCTGCCGGTAGGCCTTGGTCGCGACCGGGAAATCTTCCTCCCTGAGGTTGTAGCGGTCCCGCCAGTAGGGCTGGAGGTGCAGCGGGATGTAGTGGACGCCGCACCCGATGCGCATCTCCGAGCTCATCTTCCGGATGAAGGCGTCCCGGCCCATGGGCGCGTCGTCCTTGAGCCTCAGCAGGAAGAGGTGCCAGGCGTGGTCCCGGTCCGGCGTGGGGCCCGCGGGCAACACCACCGGGAGGTCCGCCAGGGCCTGGCGGTACTCGGCGGCGATGGCCTCGCGCCGGGCCTTGAAGGCCTCGGCCCGCGGGATCTGGTGGATGCCCAGGGACGCTGCCAGGTCGGTCATGTTGTACTTGTAGCCCGGCGCGACGACCTCGTAGTACCAGCGGGGCTGGTCGGAAGTGTACCGGTCGAAGGCGTCCCGGTCGATGCCGTGGAGACGCATCACCCGGCACCTTCGGGCCAGCTCGGGGTCTCGCGTCACCACCATGCCGCCTTCCCCCGTCGTGATGGTCTTGGTGGCGTAGAAGCTGAAGACGGTGAAGTCCGACTCCAGCGTCCCGATCAGGCGCTGCTTGTAGTGGACGGGGTAGGCGTGGGCGGCGTCCTCCACCACCTTGAGGCCGTGCCTGCGCGCGAGGGCCAGGACCCCGTCCATGTCGCTGGCGAGCCCAGCCAGGTGGACCGGTACGATGGCCCGGGTCCGGGGCGTGATGGCCCGCTCCGCGGCTTCCAGGTCCAGTTCCAGGGTATTGGGGTCCACGTCCACGAGCACCGGCTCGGCGCCCAGGTAGCGCACGATCTCGGCGGAAGCCGTGAAGGTGTAGGTAGTGGTGATCACCTCGTCATCCCGGCCGATCCCGCAGGCTTCCAGGGCGAGATGGAGCCCGGCCGTGGCCGAGTTCACGGCAATGGCCTCCAGGCCGTCGCCGAGGGCCTTGGCGAACGCCTGCTCGAACCGGCGGGTCTTGGGGCCGGTGGTGAGCCAGCCGGAGCGCAACGTGTCGACGACCTCGTCAATCTCGGCCTGTCCGATCTCAGGGAGGGCGAAAGGCAGGAATGCATTCTCAGACATGGCAGCCGGCCTTCATGGCGGATACGAACTGCTGGGCGAGGGTGGGGCAGGTGTGGTTGGCCAGGATGCATGCAGTTGACCTCCCGCCCTTCGCGACTGGTGGGGGTACCCGACAGCAACCAAGCCAAGACATGGATTGATTTGCTCCTGTGTTGATGTTTGTTTTATTTTACCATGTGTGCCATATATCTGAAGCAAATATCTTGGGTTCTTCCGCGAGTCCGCGGGGAGGGGGGTAGCCCGATACCACCGTCGAGGCGCTGCATTCAGCGCCTCGGTTTGGGGCCCTGCGGACGTTCGGGGCGCGACCCACCACCCCCGGTGGTGCCCACAGAATTCCCCCACCCCAGATACACCACGACCACCGGACCCCAATGGCCAAACAAAGGGCTTGCGAACGGCGTACGGCACCCGTCTGCACCGGGAATCACCACCCTCCGCAGGCATGGAAAAGCCCCGAAGATTGAGTATCCACGGGGCTTCCGATCTGGGGCGGATGAGGGGACTTGAACCCCCGGCACCTGGAATCACCAGAAAGGTATCGAATTCCCGAGATCTGGATCTGGTGCGGGTTCCAGGGGCATCGAGTAGGGCATCCCCACAAATACGCCACAGCCCACCCCATGTGCGCCTTGCCGGTGGCCGCCCTCAGGCCTCAGCCATGCCAGCCACCCGGCCCCTGGAACCAGGCGCATGCATCGGCCGGGGTCGTCACCAGCGCCAGGGCGTCGTCCTCAGGGATTCCAAGGAAAACCGTCGGATGGGTCACGACGAGCATCAGTCTTGGCCGACCACCATCGTCGCTGAGGCTCACCGGCGCTTTTTTGAGGAAGGCGCGTCCACGGTAGACACGATCACCGAGAGTGCAGGGGGCTGTCACGAAGGGTTTGGAGATGTGGTCACACCTCGGAGCCAGGGTGCCCCAAGAAAGAGGGCGGGACGATCCCTGTCCGGCGCCTTCCCTGGTTCAGCCCGGCGCAGGGTGCTGAGCGCGACCTCTGGCGGCGCCCCCCCGGCCCGCGGGTGACAAACCCATACCTCACAGACTCCTGATTCTGGCGGAGGCCAGCCGATAATCAAGAACGGTTTGGCGGAAATATTACGAAATGTTACCAACGACACTGTGACGGCATTGACGCTCAACAACCACCTTGCAAACGCACAAAAAACTCAATACGTAGAGCTGCGGTTTCCCTTGAGGTTGTGGCGCTCATGGCCTTCAATCGGCGGATTAAACACGCTCAACAGCACCATGTCCGTGTGCGCGCGCACATAGTGCTTGTCGTGCTTGTCCAGCACGTAAATGGTTCCCGGCTTGATCGGGTAATGGGTGCCGGCCATATCTTCGACCTCGCCCTCGCCAGAGATGCAGTAGCAGGCTTCGAAATGGTTTTTGTATTCCAGCAACGATTCGGTCCCCGCCCGCACCAGCGTTTGTGCCACGGCAAAACCCACGCCGTCGCGTTTAACCACCAGACGACGACTTTGGCCGTTGCCCCATGGCACGTCCAGATCCGTACCGATCACTTCCTCAACTGTTTTTATGAACATACATTGACTCCTTTGAATTTCATCACCGCCGTCCTGCAAACCATTTCTCGGATCGCGTGATGGGGTGCGAATTATCTCAATACTTAAATCTCATTGTATAGCCCAAGTCCCGTCAAGTGCTGTAGCAAGAGCGGCCAGCGAACCGCATCCGTACCCGCATGATCAAGTTTCAAGGACATGCCACTGATAATTGACCTTTGGCCGAGCCGACTTGCGAGCGCCTTAAGGTGGAGCCGAGGGGCGTCCTTGCCCGGATCCTCTCCCGTCCGACCGATCAACACCATCGGCCCCACCGACCTGGAGATCCCGTGCCCAACACTGGAAATTCGCCCCACCACCATGCACCTTAGCCAGCACGGCGGCGCCACCAACCGGGACAAGTAGGTTCTTGGCCCGAACGGCTCCTGCGCTACGGGGCACCAAGGGGCTGATGCCGGGTCCGGGACGTCGCCGGGCCGCACGCACCGGCCGCCAAGTCGTGATGATCGTTCCAGGATCCATGACGAAACTTCTATTGGCGATTCCAACAATCAAACCCACTCTTCCATCCCAAGTCGTTGCCGGGCCAGGGCGAGCCGGTAGTCACCGAATGGGAGATCTCCCATGGTCAATATGAGACGGAAAGGTGAAAAACCGGCGCGAAAAGAAGACGGTTCGCTTGATTGAGACGCCATGTGGCCCTTCGTTCTGTATTCCGCCCTGGTCCTGCTGGTCGTCGCGGGCATGCTCCTGATCTCGTTCTTGCTCGGGCAGCGGCACCAAAGCCGCGGCACCGGGTCGCCCTACGAGGGAGGGATCGTTTCGGTGGGTTCCGCGAAGGTGCGCCTGTCCGTCAAGTTCTATCTGATCGCGATGCTTTTCGTGGCGTTCGACCTGGAAACAGTGTTCCTTCTGGCCTGGGCCGTCGCGGCCCGGGAACTCGGCTGGCCCGGGTTCCTGGAAGCACTGGTCTTCACGGTCATCCTGGTCGCGACGCTGCACTATCTGGCCCGGGTGGGGGCGCTTGACGTGCCCGTAAAGGAGGCCGGCCAACGCCGGAGAGGGAGTTGAACGCATGCGCTGGTCACTGAGCCGACCCGCCAAGACGTATGGATCCGCAGAGTCACCCGCGCTCGAGGACGAGGTCAAACGCACCATCGTGCTTTCCCGGTTGCAGGATATGGTGGCCTGGGGCCGGAAGAACTCGATCTGGCCTTTCAATTTCGGCCTTTCCTGTTGCTACGTCGAAATGGCCACGAGCCTCACCAGCAAATACGACCTGGCACGGTTTGGCGCCGAGGTGATCCGCGGAACGCCGCGGGAAGCCGACCTTATCGTGATCGCTGGCACCGTGTTCATCAAGATGGCGCCCATCATCCAGCGTCTTTACGAACAGATGATGGAGCCGCGCTGGGTGATTTCGATGGGATCCTGCGCCAATTCGGGTGGGATGTACGACATCTACAGCGTCGTCCAGGGAGTCGACAAGTTCCTCCCGGTGGACGTCTACGTGCCCGGATGCCCACCGCGCCCGGACGCCTTTCTGGAGGGATTGACCCTGCTGCAGAAGGCGGTCGGGACGGAGCGGCGGCCCCTGAGCTGGGTCGTGGGGCCCCAGGGGGTGGAGCGGCTCCGGGCGCCCTCCCTGCGCGACCTGAAGCGGCCCGGCCGGCAACAGATGACGGACCTGCGGACACCGGACGAGGTTTGACCCATGACGGCCCAGGTCCCTGAAATATCCCTCCCGGCCGAATTGGGCGTCCAGCCGGCGCCTTCCGAAGCGTACCGGGACGGCGTCCCGACTTACTGGGCCGAGAGGGAACGGGTCCATGGGGTCCTGTCCTTCCTGAAAGAGCGGATCGCCGATCCGTTCCGGATGCTGTACGACCTCACGGCCATGGACGAACGCATGCGCGCGCATCGCACCGGCGAACCTTCCAGTGACTTCACGCTGATCTATCACCTGTTCTCGTTCGATCGGAACGAGTACATCCGAATCAAGACGCCACTCGCCGAGAACGCACTGTCCGCGGACACCATCACCGACCTCTGGCCCTCCGCGAACTGGTACGAACGCGAAGTATGGGACATGTTCGGGATCACCTTCGCCGGCCATCCCCACCTCACCCGCATCCTCATGCCTTCGACCTGGGAAGGCCATCCGTTGCGCAAGGACCATCCGGCGCGGGCGACCGAGATGGGCCCCTTCCGGCTCCCGGAGGCCAAGGAGGATGCCGAGCAGGAGGCGCTCCGCTTCCGCCCCGAAGAATGGGGCATGCGGCGTACCAGGGGGGACAGCGACATCCTCTTCCTGAACGTGGGGCCGCAGCACCCGGGGACGCATGGTGTCTTGCGCATCGTGCTCCAGCTCGACGGGGAAGAGATCCTGGACGCCGTGCCGGAGATCGGGTTCCACCACCGCGGCGCCGAGAAAATGGGCGAGCGGCAGACCTGGCACACCTATATTCCCTACACCGACCGGATCGATTACCTCGGCGGGGTGATGAACAACCTGGCCTACCTGACCGCGGTCGAAAAGCTGGCCCGGGTCACGGTGCCCCCGCGCGGCCAAGTGATCCGCGTCATGCTGTGTGAACTGTTCCGCATCATCAGCCACCTGGTCTGGTACGGAACGTTCGCCCAGGATCTGGGCCAGCTCTCGCCGGTGTTCTACACCTTCAACGACCGGGAACGCGCCCTGGCGATCATCGAGGCCATCTGCGGCGCACGGATGCATCCGAACTGGTTCCGGATCGGAGGCGTGGCCCAGGACCTGCCGCGGGGGTGGGACGCGATGGTCCGGGACTTCCTGAAACACCTGCCGCCGAGCCTCGCCGAGTATGACCGGGAGGTCCTGCGGAACCACCTGTTCCAGGCGCGCACGAAAGGCATCGGCGCCATGACGCCCGGGGAAGCGGTCGACTGGGGTGTGACCGGGCCCAATCTGCGTGCCTGCGGAATGGCCTGGGATTTCCGGAAGCAGCAACCCTACAGCGGATATGAGCAATTCGAATTCGATGTTCCGGTGGGCCAGCGGGGAGACTGCTTCGACCGGGCGGTGGTCCGGGTGGAGGAGATGCGCCAGAGCCTCCGCATCATCGAGCAGTGCGTGAACCACATGCCCGGGGGAAAGTACCGCTCGGGTGACCCGCTGGCAACACCGCCACAGAAGGACCGGACCATGCACGATATTGAGACTCTGATCACGCACTTCCTGGGCGTCAGCTGGGGCCCGGTGGTTCCGCCGGGCGAGGCGCTCGGCGCCATCGAGGGAACCAAGGGCAACAATGGCTATTACCTGGTCAGCGACGGCGGAACGACCTCGTACCGGACGCGCATCCGTACGCCCTCGTTCGCGCACATGCAGACGCTGCCGCTCCAGTGCCGCGGCAGGATGATCCCCGACCTGCTCGCGGTACTGGGCGCCATGGACTATGTGCTGGCGGATATCGACCGCTGAGGAGGAGGGGCCAGGTGCTGACACCGGAAGAACGGCAGGAAATCGAGGCGGAATTTCCGCACTATCCCACCAGGCAGGCCGTCTGCATCGACGCCATGAAGATCGTGCAGAAACACCGCAGCTGGGTGTCGGACGAAGCCCTGCGGGACATCGGCGAGTTGCTGGAAATGTCCACGGCGGACCTGGACGGTGTGGCAACCTTCTACAACCTGATCTTCCGCAAACCGGTGGGCCGACACGTCGTGTTCTTCTGCGACAGCGTCAGCTGCTGGATCATGGGCGGCACCGGTCTTTGCGATCGCCTGCGGGCCAGGCTGGGCTCGCGTCCGGGAGAAACCAGCGCCGACGGGCGTTTCACCCTGCTGCCGAGCGTCTGTCTCGGCGCCTGCGACCACGCGCCGGTCCTGATGATCGATGACCACCTGCACCTTGATGTGGAAACCACGAAAGTGGATGAAATCCTCAGCCGCTACCGATGACCATGGAGACACCCCTCACCCATAACATCCATCCGGGCCAGGAGCCTCCCGGCCTCAAGGGTTATGAGCGTGCCGGCGGCTACCAGGGCCTGCGCAAGGCGCTGGGCAGCATGACGCCGCAGGAGGTCGTCGATCTGGTCAAGGCGTCCAGACTGAGGGGCTGCGGAGGCGCGGGCTTTCCCACCGGGCTCAAATGGAGCCTGGTTCCCCGGGCCGCGGATGGCCCCAGGTACCTGGTGGCCAACGCGGATGAAATGGAACCTGGCACCTTCAAGGACCGTTTCCTGCTGGAAGGCGACCCCCACCAGCTGCTAGAGGGGATGATGATCGCCGCCTATGCGATCCAGGCCGATCATGCCTACGTGTTCCTTCGCGGGGAATACCAGCTGGCGGCGCGGAGGATCTCCCGGGCCATCGCGGAGGCCTACGAGGCGCGTTACCTCGGCAGGGACATCCTGGGATCGGGGTTCGACCTGGAGCTGTACCTGCACCTCAGCGCCGGCCGGTACATGTGCGGTGAGGAGACCGGTCTGCTCAACGCGCTCGAGGGCAAGCGCGCCAACCCGCGCGCGAAGCCGCCCTTCCCCACGGTGGTCGGACTCTGGGGCCGGCCCACGGTCATCAACAACGTGGAGACCCTGTCGCACGTTCCGCACATCCTCACCCATGGCGCGGCCTGGTTCCAGAGACTGAGCCGCGGCGAGGACGCGGGCACCAAGCTCTATGGCGCGAGCGGCAAGGTCCGCCGGCCGGGCCTGTGGGAGCTGCCGATGGGCACCCCTGCCCGCGAGATCCTCGAGGAGCACGCGGGCGGCATGCGCGAGGGACTGAAGTTCCGCGGCCTGCTCCCGGGCGGCGCCTCCACCGATTTCCTGGTCGAGGAGCATCTTGACGTGCAGATGGATTTCACCGCGGTCCAGAAAGTCGGCAGCCGCATGGGGACTGGCACCATGATCGTCCTCGACGACCACACTTGTCCGGTCGGCATGCTGCGGAATCTCGAGCACTTCTTCGCCCAGGAATCCTGCGGCTGGTGCACTCCCTGCTGGAGCGGCCTCGGCTGGGTGGAACGCATCCTGGACGCCATGGAGGATGGCCGGGGCGCGCCCGGCGACATCGAGAAACTCACGTTCCAGACAAAGTTCCTCGCGCCCGGCCACACCTTCTGCGCCCTCGCCCCCGGCGCGGCCGAGCCGTTGCAGAGCGCCCTCAAGTACTTCCGTGAGGACTTCGAACGTCACATTCGCGAAAAGCGCTGTCCGTGGAGGTAAAATTGGCAACGGTCCTGGTCGACGATCGCGCGTACCAGATGAACCCGGAGCAGAATCTCCTGCACCAGTGCCTGACCCTGGGCCTGGATCTGCCGTATTTCTGCTGGCATCCGGCACTGGGATCCGTGGGGGCCTGCCGGCAGTGCGCGGTGAAGCTGTACAAGGACGAAAAGGACCGGGAAGGCCGGCTCGTCATGGCTTGCATGACTCCCGCCGCGGACGGCACCAGGATTTCCATCCAGGATCCGGAAGCGGCGGCCTTCCGGGCGGGCGTCATCGAAGGGCTGATGCTCAACCATCCCCACGACTGCCCGGTATGCGATGAAGGCGGCGAGTGCCATCTCCAGGACATGACGGTCATGACGGGGCACAACGAACGCCGCTACGGGTTCCAGAAACGGACGTTCCGGAACCAGTACCTGGGCCCGTTCCTCAACCATGAGATGAACCGGTGTATCCAGTGCTACCGCTGCGTCCGGTTCTACCGGGAATACGCGGGCGGCGAGGATTTCAACGTGTTCTCCCTCCGTGACCTGGTGTATTTCGGCCGCGACCGGGATGGGGTGCTCGAGAACGAATTCGCCGGCAACCTTGCGGAGGTCTGTCCCACCGGCGTTTTCACCGACGCCACCCTGAAGCGCCATTACACCCGCAAGTGGGACCTCCGGCACGCCCCGTCGATCTGCGCCCTCTGCGGGCTCGGCTGCAACATCAGCATCGGCGAGCGCTACGGCACGCTGCGGCGGGTCGTGAACAGGTTCAACGGCCAGGTCAACGGGTACTTCCTCTGCGACCGCGGCCGGTTCGGGTACGAGTTCGTGAACGGAGACCGGCGCATCCGGCAAGTTGAATTCCATGGCGAGGCCGTCACTCCCGAGGCCGCCGAAGGTCATCTGCGCGACCTGGTCGCAAGCCGACGCGGCGTCCTGGGCGTCGGTTCCCCCCGGGCTTCGCTGGAAAGCAATTTCGCCCTGCGGAAGCTGGTCGGGCCCGACCGCTTCTGCGCCGGCGTTTCCGAAGGCGAACTGCGCCTGTTGCACCAGATGCTCGACATTCTCCGGGCCGGGCCTGCGCGCACCCCATCCCTGGCCGAGGTGGAGGCGGCGGACGCCGTGTTCATCCTGGGAGAGGACGTCACCAACGTCGCCCCGAGGATGGCTTTGAGCATTCGCCAATCCGTGCGGCAAGGGCCGAACGAGATCGCCAGGCGCCTGCACATCCCGCCCTGGCATGACCAGGCCGTGCGGGAAGCGGTCCAGGGTGCGAAAGGACCTCTGTTCATCGCCGCCGTGGCCGCCACCAGGCTCGACGACGTGGCGGCCGGCTGCTACCGAGGCGCTCCGGACGACCTTGCCCGCCTGGGCTTCGCGGTGGCTCACGAACTGGATCCCCAGGCGCCGGAACCGGTCGCCTGGGCCGGCGAGGAACGGGCGTGGTCCCGGCGCATCGCGGCGGCGCTCCAGTCGGCGCGGCGGCCCCTGGTGGTGGCGGGCGCCAGCCTGCGCAGCACCGCCATCATCCAGGCGGCTGCGAACGTATCCCGGACCTTGCCGGACTGCGCGCTCGCCTTCCTCGCGCCGGAGTGCAACAGCTTCGGCCTCGCGCTCCTGGCGGAGCGGTCGCTCGACGTGGCCCTGGCCAGCCATCCCGAAGCCGCCATCGTGCTCGAGAACGATCTCTACCGCCGCCTGCCCGCGGAACAGGCCGAAGCCTTCCTGGACCGGTGCGGGCAGTTGGCCGTGCTGGACCACCTGACCAACCGGACCACGGAAAAGGCGCAGCTGCTGCTCCCGGCGGCAACCTTCGCGGAAGCGGGCGGAACGCTGGTGAACAACGAAGGCCGCGCCCAGAGGTTCCACCGGGTGTTCCCGCCGGAAGGCGCGGTCCGAGAAAGCTGGCGCTGGCTCGGCTCATGGAGGACCCTCGACGCGATCATCGCGGATATGGTTTCAGCTCTGCCGGAACTGGCACTCGTCGCCCAGGCCGCTCCCGCCGCCGGGTTCCGCATGGCCGGAGCCAAGGTTCCCCGCGAGCCAAGTCGCTCGAGCGGCCGGACAGCGGTGGTCGCGAACATCACTGTGCACGAGCCCGGTCCGCCCGACGATCCTGATGCTCCGCTTTCATTCTCCATGGAAGGAAACCCGGGGCAGCCGCCCTCAGCGCTGATCCCGTTCTTCTGGTCTCCGGGTTGGAATTCCATCCAGGCTTCCAACAAGTATCAAAGTGAAATCGGCGAAGCCCTCCGCGGCGGCGATCCCGGGGTGCGGTTGATCCAACCCGGACCGGCTTCAGGGCCGCCCGGGGCCGACTACTTCCCAGCGCTTCCAGGGCCTTTCCGGGTCCGCGATGGCGAATGGTTCCTGGTGCCGCTGTTCCATATTTTCGGCAGCGAGGAACTGAGCCGGTCCGCCCAGGCTGTGGCCCGGTTGTGCCCACATCCTTATGTGGGGTTGAATGCGGACGACGCCGCACAGTTCGGGCCAACGGTGGAAGTCTTTGGTTTCCGCCTGCCGGTCGCGATCGTGGCGGGTCTGCCCAAAGGCCTGGCCGGCCTGCCCTCGGGTTTCCAGCCGCTGGAGGGTTTGGAACTGCCGGCTTGGAGCCGGATCGTACGGATATGATGACGAGCCCTCACCCCATTTTCTCCGCCCTCGGCGTTCTCCTTGCGGCGCTTACCAACGCCGCGGCGCTCATCTGGCTGGAGCGCCGGCTCCTTGCCTTATGGCAGGACCGGTATGGCCCGAACCGTGTCGGGCCATTCGGGCTGCTGCAAGTGCTGGCCGACATGATCAAGATCTTCTTCAAGGAGGACTGGATCCCCCCCTTCGCCGACAAGGCCGTGTTCGTCGGGGCGCCGGCGATCGTCGTTGCCGCAGCGCTGATGTCGTACGCGGTGCTGCCGGTCGCGCCAGGCGTCATCGTCGCCGACCTGAACATCGGATTGCTGTTCGTCCTGGCCATGTCATCCCTTGGCGTCTACAGCGTGGTCCTGGGTGGATGGTCGTCCAACAACAAGTACGCGCTGCTCGGAGCGCTGCGGGCCGCCGCGCAAATGTTGGGTTATGAGGTTTATATGGCGTTGTCGCTGATGGGTGTGGTGCTGATGGCGGGATCGTTCGATCTCGCGCAAATCGTCGAAGCCCAGCGCCACGTGTGGTTCGTCATTCCACAACCACTCGGCTTCACGCTTTTCCTGATCGCCGGAGTGGCGGAGACGCGCAGGCTCCCGTTCGATCTCCCCGAAGCCGAGAGCGAACTGGTCGCCGGCTTCCATACCGAATACTCGGGCATGAAGTTCGGCATGTTTTTCGTCGGAGAGTACCTGGGCGTCGCCCTCGTGTCCGCACTGGCCGCGGTCCTTTTCCTCGGCGGTTGGCTCGGACCTTTGTTGTCCCCCCTGGTGTGGTTCTTGCTCAAGACGTTCCTGTTGATCGCCTTCTTCATTCTGGTTCGGGCGTCTTTGCCACGCCCGCGATTCGATCAATTGCTGGCCTTCGGCTGGAAGGTCATGTTGCCGCTGTCCCTGGCCAATCTGCTCGCGACCGGGGCCGTGGTGCTGGCAACGGCCCGGGGGAGGTGAAACCATGATCAGCATTCTTCGGACCCTCTGGAATGTGTTCCTGCACATGTTCCACCGGCGCGTCACCGTGCAGTATCCGGAGCAGAAGCCCTACCTCGCGCCCAGGTACCGGGGCCGCATCATCCTCTCCCGCGATCCGGACGGCGGCGAGCGGTGCGTCGCCTGCCACCTCTGCGCGGTGGCCTGTCCGGTGGACTGCATTGCCCTCCAGGCTACGGAAGACGCGTCGGGCCGGCGCTATCCCGAATTCTTCCGCATCAACTTTTCCCGCTGCATCTTCTGTGGGTTTTGTGAAGAGGCCTGCCCCACCTATGCGATCCAGCTGACGCCCGACTTCGAAATGAGCGAATACCTGCGGCCGAACCTGGTCTACGAGAAAGAGGACCTGCTGATCGACGGACCGGGAAAGTATCCGGACTACAACTTCTGGCGCGTGTGTGGGGTCGAGATCGCCGGGAAAGGCAAGGGCGAAGCGGAACATGAAGTTCCGCCGGCCGACCGGTTCACGTTGCTGCCGTGAGGTGAAACGATGCTGCTGGCCTTCTATGTCTCCGCCGGGGTCGCCATTGCGGCCACTGCTTTGATGATCACTCGGCTCAATGTCATGCACGCGCTGTTGTACCTGGTCGTCTCGCTGCTGGCCGTGGCCATCGTCTTATTCATCCTGGGCGCTCCCTTCGTGGCCGCCTTGGAAGTCATCATCTACGCCGGGGCGATCATGGTCCTGTTCGTCTTCGTGATGATGCTGCTCAACCTCGGCCGGCGCGCCATCCGGAAGGAGCACGCCTTGCTGAAGCCGGGCGCCTGGGCCGGCCCCGGAATCCTGGCAGCAATCCTAGTGGTCCAATTGATTTATGTGTTATCTGTACCGGCCGGCCAGGCTGCCGCGGTGCATAGCGTGGGACCGAAGGCCGTCGCCCTGGCCTTGTATGGGCCCTACCTGTTGGGCGTGGAACTGGTGTCCATGCTCCTGCTGGCCGGGATCGTGGGGGCCTACCACCTGGGATGGAACCATCCGGAAGAAAGGGAGGATTTCGATGCTGTCGAATCTGCCGGGCAAGGCGATGCTGCTGGCGGCGATCCTGTTCGGACTCGGACTGGCGGGACTGCTGGCGCGCCGTAACCTGATCGTCATCCTGATGTCGCTCGAGGTGATGCTCAACGGTGGGGGCCTCGCGCTCGTGGCTGCCGGCGCCCGGTGGGGCCAGGCGGACGGGCAGGTCATGTACCTGTTCACCCTGGCCGTGGCGGCGGCGGAGGTAGCCGTAGGTCTCGCGCTGGCGCTGAGGATGTTCCGCCTCTTCAAATCCCTCGACCCCGATCTCGCGCGCCGGTTGAGAGGGTGACATGCTCCGATTCCTCTGGTTGATCCCGGCCATCCCGTTTGCGAGCGCCCTGGTTCTCGCCATTGCCGGCCATGGGCTGCCAAGGAAGATGGTGGCGGTCGTCGGCGTAGGCTCCATCGCACTTTCGGCCCTGCTTTCGCTGGCTGCCGTACCGGCCTGGCTCGCGCTCGGTACGCCGTACCGGCAGGTGTTATGGACTTGGCTCGAGGTGCCGGGCCTGCATCCGGAGATCGCCTTCTATCTGGATCCGGTGTCCCTGCTCATGGTCGGGGTGGTGACGGTGGTGAGCTTCCTCATCCACCTCTACTCGGCCGAGTTCATGGAGGGGGATGAGGGTTACGGCCGCTTTTTCGCCTACATGAACCTTTTTGTCGCCTCCATGGTGGTCCTCCTGCTCGCGGACAACCTCCTGCTGCTGTACCTCGGCTGGGAAGGGGTCGGCTTGTGCAGTTATCTGCTCATCGGCTTCTGGTACGAGGATCCCGCCAACGGCCGGGCGGCGCGCAAGGCCTTCATCGTCACCCGGGTCGGGGACACCGCCATGATCCTGGGGCTGTTTCTCCTTCAGCGGGAGCTGGGGACCCTCCGGATCCAGGACCTCATGCACCAGGCGAGCGTGCAATGGGCCGCTGGTTCGCCGCTCGCGACCGCGACGGCCGCGCTGCTCCTGGGTGGAGCCGTCGGCAAGTCGGCCCAGTTGCCGCTGGCAACCTGGCTGCCGGACGCCATGGCCGGCCCGACGCCCACCAGCGCGTTGATCCACGCCGCGACCATGGTGACGGCCGGCGTCTATTTGATCGCGCGCATGCACGTGCTCTACTCGCTCGCGCCGGCGGTGCAGTCGGTGGTCGCGGTCATTGGCGCGGTGACGCTGCTGATGGCCGGCTGCAGCGCCCTAGTGCAGTCCGACCTCAAGCGCGTGCTCGCCTATTCCACCATCAGCCAGGTCGGATACATGTTCCTGGCGCTCGGCACCGGGTCCTGGCTGGGCGCCCTGTTCCATTTCATGACCCACGCTTTCTTCAAGGCGCTCCTGTTTCTCGCCGCCGGCATCGTCATCGAGGCACTCCATCACGAGCACAATATTTTCCGCATGGGCGGACTGCGCAAAGAACTGCCCCTTGCCTTCTGGATGTTCCTGGTCGGCGGGTGCTCGCTGGCCGGACTGCCGCTTGTCACAGCCGGAGCCTTCAGCAAGGATTTCATCCTGTGGCAGACCTTGACCTCGCGCGCGGGCGGCCCGGGATTCTGGGCCGCGGGGATCGCCGGGGTGGTGTTGACCGGGCTCTATACATTCCGCCTCATCTTTCTGGTGTTTTTCGGCAACCGCAACACGCCGGCGACTCACCGGCCAGGCTTCCGCATAGCCGTGCCAGTCCTCGCGCTTGCCGTCCTCTCGGTCGCCGGCGGCTGGTGGGGAAACGCCCTGCTGGCCTTCCTGAATCGTGCCTTGCCGGCCTTGGACCCGGCCCCCGGTGGAGGTTGGGCCGAGGCGCTTTCCAGCACGGTCGCGGGCCTGGGCTTCGCGCTGGCACTCGGACTGGCCTATTGGCTTTTCCTGCGGAAACGGGAATACGCTGAGGTCCTGGCGGCCACCGCCTTGGGCCGGCGCCTGCATACCCTCTGGCTGGCGGACTGGGGTCTTGACTGGCTGTACGACCGGGCGTTGGTGCGGCCTTTCGTCTGGATCGCAAGGGCGAACCGGCGCGACCTCATCGACCACGGGGTTACGGGCATCGCCCGGTTGAATGAACTGGCCTTCCAAGCGCTGAGCCGGACGGAAAGCGGCCGCCTGCGCTGGTACGCCGCGGCGGTCGGCATCGGCGCGGCCCTTTTCATCGGGGTGGTGGTGTTCAGATGATCCTTTTCTGGCTCATCCTCATCCTTCTGGGCGGCGGCGTCGCCGCTGCCGCCGCGGCGCGTTGGCAGGCGGCCCTCGCCCGGTGGATCGCGCTTGGCGCGGTCGCCGGCGATTTCGCGCTGGTCCTGTCGCTCTGGGTCCGCCACGGGGGGTGGATGGCCCCGGCGGGAGCCAGCCCCTGGCTCGAACAGCTCGATTGGGCCTGGATCCCGACCCTCGGCATCCATTTCCATCTCGCCCTGGATGGCCTCAGCCTGCTCCTGCTCGTGCTGACCTTCTTCCTGGGCGCCCTCTCGATCCTGGCCTCCTGGAACGAGATCACCGTGAGCGTGGGCTTCTTCCATTTCAATCTGTTGTGGATCCTGGCGGGGATCGCCGGCGTGTTCCTGGCCACCGACCTGTTCCTGTTCTACTTCGCCTGGGAATCAATGCTGGTCCCGATGTATTTCCTGATCGCCCTGTGGGGCCACGATCGCCGCCTGTACGCCGCAGTCAAGTTCTTCCTGTTCACCCAGTTCAGCGGCCTGCTGATGCTGGTGGCGATCCTGGCGCTGTACTTCCTGCATCACCGGAGCAGCGGGATCTACACGTTCGATTACCAGCAGTTGCTCGGCACGCCGCTTTCGGCGAGCGCCGAGCGCTGGATCATGCTCGGCTTCTTCGCGGCCTTCGCGGTCAAGCTGCCGTTGTTTCCCCTGCACACCTGGCTGCCGGATGCCCACACCGAAGCCCCCACGGCGGGCAGCGTCATCCTCGCCGGTCTGCTGCTCAAGACCGGTGGGTACGGCATGATCCGCTTTGTCGTGCCGCTGTTTCCGAACGCGGCCCATGAATGGGCGCCGGTGGCGATGGTTCTCGGCGCGGCTGGCATCCTCTACGGTGCGGTTCTGGCTTTCGGCCAAACCGACTTGAAGCGTCTCGTAGCCTATACCAGCGTCAGCCATCTGGGCTTTGTCGTGCTTGGCGTCTTCTCTTGGAATGAACTCGCCCTCCAGGGCGCTCTGATGACCATGCTGTGCCACGGCATCAGCACCGGAGCCCTGTTCATCCTGGCCGGAGCGCTCCAGGAACGCCTCCATACCCGCGACCTGGATCGCATGGGTGGACTTTGGTCGACTGCGCCGCGGCTGGGCGGGGCCGGCCTCATGTTCGCGCTCGCCTCGCTCGGCCTTCCGGGCCTTGGTGATTTCGTCGGCGAATTCCTGGTCCTGCTGGGAACCTGGGGCGAGCATCCGATCCTGGCGACGGTCGGCGCCGTGGGGGTGCTGGCGGCCACATTCTATGCGCTTTACATGGTGCAGCGTGCCTTCCATGGGCCCAACACCCGGAAGTGGGTCATCCCCGACCTGGGGTCGCGGGAATGCGCCATGGTCGCCTTGATGGCCGGAAGCCTCTTGTGGCTGGGCCTGGATCCTCAGCCGGTCCTGAACACCTTCCACCCGGCGCTCAAGGCCTGCCTGACCGCCGCCAACGGCCGCAAGTGAACCATGACCTCCACCGATCTGCTCGCCCTCTCGCCTCTGCTGTCGATCGCGGCAACGGCAGTCGCCGTCATGCTGGCCATTTCCGTCCGGCGCAGCCACCCGTTCGCGACAGCGACGGCAACCGCGGGATTGTGCGCCGCCTTTGCCTCTCTTTTCATCGCGGCTCCGCTCGGGCCACGGGACGTCACCCCTCTGCTCAGGATCGACTCGGCCGGGCTTTTCTTCACCGGGCTGATCGTCCTGGCAAGCCTTGTGGTCGTGCTGCTCTGCCATGGCTATTACCGGCATCGGGAGGCCGCCCGCCCAGAGGAATTGTACATTCTGGTCCCGACCGCCGCCCTTGGGTCCGCCGTCCTTGCCTGCGCCAACCACTTCGCCTCCTTCTTCCTCGGGCTGGAACTCCTCAGCGTGGCCCTCTACGGGCTCGTCTCGTACGAGCGCGGCGCCGAGGTTTCGATCGAAGCCGGCATCAAGTACCTGGTCCTCGCCGGGGCCTCCGCGTCCTTCCTGCTCCTGGGCATGGCGATGGCCTATTTCGAGCTGGGCACCATGGATTTTCGCCGTTTCCCGGCAGCCATGGCGGGTCCCGGCGTCGCACCATCCGTCATCGGCGCGGCGGTCGCGCTCATCGCCGTCGGGGTCGGTTTCAAGCTTGCGCTGTTCCCTTTCCACATGTGGACCCCCGACGTTTATGAGGGCGCGCCGGCGCCCGTCTCGGCTTTTGTGGCAACTGTCTCGAAAGGGGCCATGTTCGCGTTCCTGCTACGCTTTTTCGACCATTCCGGCCTCCGCGGCGATAGGTCCGTTCTGCTGGTGCTGGCGACGGTCGCGGCCGCATCGATGATCTCCGGGAACCTTCTGGCGCTGTTCCAGGCCAACGTGAAACGCATTCTTGCTTATTCCTCAATCGCCCATCTCGGCTATCTGCTGGTGCCCCTCGAAGCAGGCCACGCCATGGCCCGTTCGGCCGCCGCTTTCTACTTGGTTGTGTATGTTGCGACGATGCTGGGCGCCTTCGGCGTCGTCACCGTTCTTTCTACGCCGGGCAACGATCTGGGCGATCTGGGCTCGTACCGGGGCCTCTTCTGGCGCCGCCCCATGGTCGCAGGCATCTTCACCGTCATGCTGCTGTCCCTCGCGGGAATACCGCTCACGGCTGGTTTCGTCGGCAAATTCTATCTCGTCGCCGCCGGGGTGTCGGCTTCCCTGTGGCCGCTCGTGTTCGTCCTGGTCATGTCGAGCGTCATCGGCCTATTCTATTACCTGCGGGTTCTGATCGCCCTTTACAGCCGGATGGACGCAGCCGCGGGCGAATCTCCGGCGCCGTGGTCGCCGGACCGTCCTTCCTGCACGCCCGGCTCACTGTCCTGGACGCTCGCGGGTCTCACCGTGGCGGTCATCGCGATAGGTTGTTTTCCGGCCCCCTTGTTGCGTTTCGTTCAATCCATGATGGGAGGCGGGGGATGACCTCATCCAGATGTGCGCCTTTGCCTCGGTGGTATTCGGCAGCCTCGGCGGGGAATACCTGGGGATCGACGACAAGCTGGACCACCTTGGGTTCTGATTCGGCCTCCAGGGCGGCGAGTACCTGGGTCTGGGCCGCTTCTGGCAGGGGCTGCTGACCTTGGGCCTCATTGTCTGGCTGTTCCTGATGTGCCGGGCCCTGCGGCCGGCCATGGGGAAGGACTCGGACAAGGGGTAACTCCCAGCGCTCTTCCTGGTCGGCGCCATCGCCATCCCGATCTTTTAGCTGCCCGCCATGTTCTATGGCTCCCACACCCATGTCACCATGATCGACAACGGGCGCTTCTGGATCATCCACACCCGGGTGGAAAGATTCCTCGAGCTGTTCGCAACCGTGCCAGTGGCGCTCATGTCCGTGCAGATCGGTCTCCACCATCAGGTCCGCCACACGCTGGTCTTCTCGACACCATCCTCTACCTCTTCGGCGGCCTTGGGGGTTGGGGCACTGCTGGTAATTTCCGGGCCAGGGGGTCTTGAACATGGGGCCGGCGGGGATGGTGCCGCTTTCCCTGGGCTCCCATGTGCCTGGTCCTCCCGAGGGTGAACATCCGGTCGCAATTCCGCGACACCGAACCGCGCTGCGATCTGGTTGGATCAAACCGTTCCATGGGCAGGCCGGGGGCGGCGGGTTACAATCTGGAAGACTTGGGTGGGTGGCCTTTGTTAATGGGAGATTTATATAAGTTGCTGGAACGCACCGCCAATGCCGCGTGCGTGGTCACCTCCCAGGGGGAGATCTGCTTCTGGAATGCCTCAGCCGAGTGCTTGACCGGTTATGCGGCTTCACATGTGCTCGGCAAGACCTGCCAGGACGTGCTCGCCAGCAAGGGCGCGCTCGGGACCATGGTCGGCGGAGCCTGGTGCGACACCTACTCCTGCGCGGCCCGGACTGAATCCGTTCCGAACTTCGATCTCGAAATTACCACCCGCTCGGGGCAGAAAAAGTGGGTCGACGTTTCGACGATCGTATTTGATGATTCCCGCCTGCACAAGCGGCTTTTTGTGCATCTCGCGCACGACATAAGCAACCGCAAGGAAGTGGAGCAGACCTTCTCGAAGATGGTCGAGGCATCCAGGCAGATCCTTTCCATGGCCAACGGCGCAGCTCGTCCGGCTCCCGTCGAGCCGCTCTCCAACCAGGAGACCCGCATCTTGAAACTCTTCTCGGATTCGAAGAACTCGGTGCAGATCGCGAGGGACTTGAACATCACCTTGCCAACCTTGAGGAACCACCTGCACGCCATCAACCTGAAGCTCCGCACCCATAACCGCCTCGAAGCGGTTCTTCACGCGATCAAGCGCGGCCTGATCTAATCCAGTAGTGGTCGGCTTTATGAAAAATCTCATGACGGTCGCCTGTTACTCTGCGCTGACGGCGGTTGCCACCGGACTGGGTGTCATTCCTTTGGTTTTTTCGAAGTCGATTCCCGCTCGTTTGATGAGTCTGGCAGGCGCACTCGCCAGCGGTCTATTGCTGGCAGTCGCATTCAAACTGCTCAGCGAAGGGACGAATGTCGATTCGGCAACGACCGTCCTTGGCGTCATTGGGGGACTGGCATTGATTTCCTTGGGCCGAAGGTGGCTGGAGCAACGTGCCTCTTCCGAGATTGGCAATCTTGCGGGAGCCGGCGTGCTGGACGCAGTCATCCTGGTCGGCGTCATGACGATCCACTCCTTCCCCGAAGGCATTGCCATTGGCCTTTCCCTTGGAAAGGGCCTGCATTTCGGATTCCAGATCACCCTCGCCATTGCGCTGCATAATATTCCGGAAGGGCTCGCCATCGGACTGGTTCTAGTACCCACAAGGGGTTAGGCCATGGAAGGCAGGACTTTGGAGCATCCTTTCCAGTTCGCCCCAGCCGTTGTTGGCGGTCCCAGCTTTTCTCTTGATGAGTTCATTTGAACCCGTGCTCCCATTCGGGCTTGGGTTGGCGGCAGGTGCGATAATCTGGATGATTGGGGCGGAAGTCTTGCCCGAAGCCTGCGGCAAGGCCTCGCCACGGGACATTGGTTTTGCGCTGACCCTGGGTGTCGTTCTGATGCTTGCCATCCAGTGGCTCGTCCACTGAGCTCCTCAGGAACGCCCATTCCCTTTCAGGAAGTTCAGCCGCCTTCAGGCCCTTGAACGTCGAGCCAGGAAGGGAACTGGGGCCGGGCTCTACACCTGCTCCCGGATCGTCGGCCTGCATGGAGGTGTCATGGATGCCCGTTCCGAACCAGAGGGATGGGCCGAGATCAACCATACCGATCTGAGCTCGAGGTGCCCGGGCATCAACTCTGGGCTGTCCAGCGCCATGGTACTGGGCGACCCTCTCCAAGAGGGATGCCAATCGGGGCAATTCGGTCCGGGTATGGGTGTGATGGGCAGCGAACAAATCCCCGACCAGATCTGCAAGGGAATACTCATTCCTGTTCTGATGAACAGCCAGGTCCGATATGCGCAATACTTTAATGTCGTTTATGACTTTTCTGGATGAAAACTCGGTGCCGGCAAATGCCTCGCCTAGTTCCCTCAGACCTCTGCACCGGTAGTCCAGGCGATCGACTTCAAAGATTTGCATGGAGGGCGGGAAGACCGCGGCGATCTGACCCAGACGGGTATGTTCATTGAACGCTGGGGGCGCTTTCATGCTGGGGTTCCAGTCGGCAGCTTCCCATCAGGATCGGTCCTCTTCGGATCGCTGCAACGAATTGCCTCGGCCACCAGCGCTTCCTGCTCCCGCTTGAACACGCCATGGGAGCCTGGGGCAGGGCTGCTGCGTGGCGGCCGTGAGGCCGGGGCGGAACCGGTCCGGGAAATCCACGAGCACCTGAAGACCCAGCCCTCGGTGCATGCAAACGAGACGTCCTTCGGCAAGGAGAACGGCCATCCCCGGTGGCTCTAGGTGATCGCCAGCGGGGATGCCGAGGCGTTCTTGCTGCAGGACGGCTGGGACCGGGCCGAGGCCGAAGCCCTCCTGGGGAAGGACCATGGTGGGATCCTGCATCGGGACCGTTGGCGGGCCTATGAAGCCTGCTGCAAGGTCCCTTCCCAACTCTGCCAAGCCCACCTGCGCCGAGAATTCCAGGCTCTGGCCGAGCCCCCCGGGCCATCGAGGGCACTGGGCCAGGCCCCGTTGGCGGCCAGCCACAATCTCTTCCATCACTGGCACCAGTTCCAGGACGGCCAACTCACCCGCCATGCCTTCCTGAAGGCTCTGTTGCCGGTTCAGTGGGCGTTCTATGAAGGCCTGGAGCGGGCTCGGGACCATCCGGGCTACTCCAGGGCGGCGACCAACCTGGGCGAGGACTTGCTGCGGCAATGGGATGCCCTGTGGACGTTCGCCTTCGTCGAAGGGGTGGAACCGGCCAAAAACGACGCGGAACGCACCTTGCGCAAGGCGGTGATCTGGCGCAAGACCTCGCTCAGCGCCCACAGTGAGGCGGGCTCCCGGTTCGTGGAGCGGATCCTCACCCTGGTCGGGACGGCACGGCGCAGGGGCCTATCCATCCTGGAAGGGCCGACCCGAACGATCAAGGCACGCCTTGACGTGCTTCCAGCACCGGCTCTCGCATCCACCTGAACCTCGCGCAGGGGCGCTCACAATTGTTGAAGGGCTGGGGAGCTTGGTCCCCAGCCCTTCAACGGACCTACGGACGTCCGGTCGGGACATGGGTGAACGTTTACCCGACCCCGATGGCCGCTTGAAATGATCAGAGGAGTTTCTCAGGGCCGATTTGAACGTTTCATCGCAGTTAGACCTCATCGCGTCACGCGAGGGGCCCGGCCCACGTCCACCTTCGTGTTTCTCGTAATCTTTGGTAATCAAACCTTGGAGAACTGACTGCATCTTGCATAGCAGCAGTATGATCGAACGGCGCTTCACCAGCGGTTCTGCGGCGCCACAACCACAATGACGGAGATGCAAGGAGCAAGCGAAGGAGAGCAAGCGAAAGAGCATGTGACCATGCGCGTCGACAATCGAGTGCAGTTTCCCAAGGGTGTTCCGGCATTGTTGAATCTGGAGGAAGCGCTGCACGAGTCCCCGCTCGAGCTGGCGCTGTTGGAGTTCGTACGCATCCGCCCATCGCAGATAAATGGCTGTGCCCACTGCCTGGCGATGAACACCCGTGCTGCCAGAGCCAGCGGTGAACACCAGGTGCGCCTGGGCACCGTCGCGGCATGGCGCGATACCCCATATTTCACCGAACGCGAGCAGGCCGCCTTAGCCTGGTGCGAGCACCTGACTGACCTACCCCACCTTGGTGCTCCGGACGGGGAATGCGACAGGGTCGGGACCCTATTCTCAGCGCAGGAAGTGGCTGCGCTTGTTTTCGCAGTCGTGGCGATCAGCAGTTGGAACCGCCTCGCAATTGGATTGGGTGCAGATCCTACGAGCCTGGGGTGCATCGAGGCACCAATCTTGACCGGGGCTTCACAGGCCAGCGTGGCCAGAAAGGGAGATCAGTGATGAATGAATCAATGTACCCAGCTGCGACACCCAAAGTTAAGGCTCGACGGAAGGAGCTGGCGCCTGCAATCAATGAGGCCTTCGAGACCTTCAGTCATGCGGTCTTCGCGGAAGGAGCACTGCCCGAGAAAACCAAGCAGCTCATCGCCGTGGCGGTAGCACATGTGACCCAGTGCCCCTACTGCATCAAAGGACATACCAAGATGGCCCTACTCAAAGGGGCTACTCCTGAGGAGATCATGGAGGCCATCTGGGTCGCCGCCGAAATGCGCGCCGGGGGTGCATATGCCCATTCCACTTTGGCCTTGCACGTTATGGATGGAACAGCGACCAAACCGATATGACCGCCAATAGTTTTTCTACCCGCGACCGGCTTACGGTCGGTGACACCAGCTACGAGATCCATCGTCTCGACCGGATTGATGGCGCGAACCGGCTTCCCTACAGCCTCAAGGTCTTGCTGGAGAACCTGGCGCGTAATGAGGATGGTGTGCGGGTAACCGCAGACCAGATCAGCGCCCTAGCGTCGTGGGATCCAGCTGCCCAACACGGCAGCGAGATCCAGGTACACGCCGGCCCGCGTCCTGCTGCAGGACTTCACTGGTGTTCCTTGCGTTGTCGACTTGGTTGCGATGCGGGATGCGATGGCCGTCTTTGGCGGTGATCCCAAAAAGGTCAACCCGTTGATCCCAGGCGAGCTGGTCATCGACCACTCGGTCATCGTTGATGTATTTGCCCGATCGGACGCCTTCCGCATCAACTCTAATCTGGAGTTTGAGCGCAATAAGGAGCGCTACCAGTTGTTGCGTTGGGCCCAGCAGGCATTCGACGACTTCGTGGTGGTGCCGCCGGACACCGGCATCTGTCACCAAGTCAACCTTGAGTACCTTTCGCGAGTGGTCTTCACCCGACGAGGGACGGACGGGTTGAAGGCCTACCCGGACACCTTGGTCGGCACCGACTCGCACACCCCCATGGTCAATGGGCTCGGCGTCCTGGGTTGGGGCGTTGGCGGCATCGAGGCCGAGGCCGCGATGCTCGGCCAGCAAATGAGCATGTTGATCCCGCAGGTGCTCGGCATCAAACTCATCGGTGAATTCCGCGCAGGGACAACGGCAACCGATTTGGTACTAACCATCGCCCAGCTTTTGCGCCAAACCGGGGTGGTTGGCAAGTTTGTCGAGTTCTACGGCCCGGCCGTAGCCCGCATCCCGCTGGCAAACAGGGCGACTCTTGGGAACATGAGCCCGGAGTACGGCTCAACTTGTGCGATCTTCCCGGTGGATGGTGAGACGTTGAATTATTTACGCCTGACGGGGCGCAGCGAGCAGCAGGTTCGCCTGGTTGAGGCCTACACCAAGGAGCAGGGCCTTTGGCATGACCCGGATCACGAGCCGGCCTACTCTCAGACCATCGAGTTCGATTTGGCCAGCGTGGAGCCCTCCATCGCCGGGCCGAAGCGACCCCAGGACCGGATCCCACTCGCCAAGGCCGCGCATACCGTCGGGTGTCTGCTGGCCGAAAGCGCACCTTCGCCCACTCCATTGACTGGGCTGGATCAAGCCTCGGCTGGGTCGTTCCCCGCGAGCGACCCCATCGCGATCTCCCAGGAGAGTCTGGGCGAGCACGGGCATGAACCCTTTGAGTGCGACAAGTTGCAGCATTGGCCTTCGAACCCGGTCTCGGTGACCTTCCCTGACGGACAGAGCGCGCATCTCGATAATGGACACGTCGTGATTGCGGCGATCACTTCTTGCACGAACACCTCTAACCCTTCGGTGATGATCTGCGCGGGGCTGTTGGCCAAGAAGGCTGTAGAGCGGGGATTGTCCAGTAAACCGTGGGTAAAGACATCATTGGCACCGGGCTCGAGGGTGGTTACCGACTACTTCGACAGGGCCGGACTCACGCCGTACCTGAACAAGCTCGGTTTTGACCTGGTCGGCTATGGCTGCACGACGTGCATTGGCAACTCGGGGCCTTTGATCCCGCAAGTTAGTGCCGCGATTGCAGAGCGGCATCTGACCGTGTGCTCGGTGCTCTCGGGCAACCGCAACTTCGAAGGGCGTATTCATGCCGAAACCCAGATGAACTTCCTCACCTCTCCACCTTTGGTTATCGCCTATGCCCTGGCAGGGACCATGCATGTTGATCTTCCGAACGAGCCTCTGGGATTTGATGGCGAAGGCCTGCCCGTGTACCTACGTGACATTTGGCCTACGACCCAAGAGATCAGGCAGGTCGTTGATGAGTTTGTGCGGGCTGATCGGTTCATCACTGGTTACGCGAGCGTCTTCGACGGCGACGAGAACTGGCGTGGGCTGGACGTCCCCTCCGCAGACATGTTCGCATGGGACGAGGCATCGACGTACATACGCCGGCCGCCGTACTACGACGGCATGCCCCGTGAGCCAGAGCCACTGCACGATATTTCCGGAGCGCGGGTGCTCGTCATGTTGGGCGACTCGATAACTACCGATCACATCTCACCCGCAGGAGCGATCAAAGAGGACTCTCCCGCCGGGCGATACCTGATCGAGCAAGGTGTTAGCCCGAAGGACTTCAATTCCTATGGCTCGCGCCGCGGGAATCATGAGGTGATGATTCGGGGCACTTTTGCAAACATCCGACTGCGCAACCGACTTGTACCTGGGCTGGAGGGTGGCTTCAGCCGACATCTACCGAAGGGTGAGCCCGGCAGCATTTATGACGTTGCGATGGAGTACGCCCGAGATGAGGTGCCGTTGATTGTGATTGCCGGTGCCGAGTATGGCTCGGGATCCTCGCGGGACTGGGCAGCCAAAGGCACCCTCTTGCTGGGTGTAAAGGCGGTGTTGGCCACTTCTTTCGAGCGGATCCACCGTTCGAACCTGATCGGCATGGGCGTGATCCCTCTGCAGTTTAAGCCAGGCGACTCGATCGAGAGCCTAGGTCTTACCGGTGAGGAGTCATATTCGATCACCGGATTGGAGAGTGCTCTCTCCCCAGATAGTGCGAAGCTACCCGGCGATGTCACCGTTCATGCGGATCATGAAGGCCGCACTCGCGAGTTCACCGCAACGGTCCGAATCGACACCCCGGTTGAGGTGACGTACTTTCGGCATGGCGGGATCCTCCTCTACGTACTGCGTCAACTACTGAGCACCTGAACTCGTTCAGTTCCACTCAACTCGCACGTGAGCCGACCCGCCAGTTTCATCTGGTTCGGGCTGCCAAATCCGAAATCGATGCAGCCACCAGGATAGAACATCACACGGTTTGTTTTTAATCCATACCTTGCTTTCGTTGGATGACCATCATGACGGTCAAATTCAAGGTTGGCGATCACGTGACCTGGAACTCGGAAGCTGGGTACGTCAGCGGAACCATCATCAAGGTGCACACACGAGATTTCGATTTTAAGGGGTACACGCACCATGCATCCGCAGACGAACCGCAGTATGAAATCAAGAGCGGTAAGACTGGCCACATCGCTATGCACAAGGGCTCCGCGCTGGAAGGGCCTGGCCGCTGACGTGCATGCGATATCCTGGGAGTGGATACCGAGGAGCTGAACGAGGATCGGTTCTACCGGAATATGGACGATCTGCACGGCCACCGGGTGGAGGTCGAAACGGAGCTGCACGCACTGGAGAAGACGCTGTCCACCGCTCGGGGCACCTCATCGACTTCGATGGCAAGCCGCACCTGGCTGAGCAGGACGACCCTGTCGTGGGGGTACCGGAAGGGAATTCACGTGTGTCTTGAATTTTCTACTTTCTCGCCTGACCCCGCATGTGGGTGACGAGGAGGTACGAGGGCTGCAGCGCCTTCACGCTGTGCAATTCGTCCTGGTCGAAGACCACCCGCTCTCCAGGGACAACCGGAATCCAGGTCTTCCCCTTCAGGGCCTCGATTCGACCCGTGAGGAGCTGCGCACTAGCGGGGTAAGGCGCCTTATGGGGAGGAATATCCAATCCTGCGGGCAATGCCACCAACACCAGTTTGGTGTCGTCCTTGACGTCGATAAGGGGAAGCATGGCCCGGTCCTTGTCAGGCATGGGCAGAGCTTCTTGGAAATCAGTGATGGTCATAGAAACCTCCGGCCCCCACGCAGCAGGCAAAGTCACTGGGATTGAAAACATACTTCCACCCCACAGGTGGGTCAACAATTATGCGGCTTCGGGATCCTTGCTGAAGACCAACCTCCAGGCGGCGAGGAACAAAGGCACCGCACCGGCCAGCAGGAAAGTAAGGTCTGCGATGATCCGGATCCATTCAAGGACATGGAAGGTCCCGCCCATGAGGTAGGAGAGGCGTCGGGCGTGCCAGTAGCCATGAGATATGGCGTCCCAGAGTTGGATGACCCCACCCGGGAAGAGGTCCAGCAGGATCATGAGACCCAGACCCACGTTGACCCCCCAGAAACCCGTCCGGATGAATTTTTCCGAACGGCTCCAGGTCGTGTCACTGGTGATGGCCCTCAGACAGAAGACCATGACTGCCAGGGCCAACATGCCGAACACACCGAACATGGCAGCATGGGCATGGTTGGCCGTGAGGGCAGTGCCGATCTCGAAATAGGAAACGATGGGCAGATTGATCAGGAAACCGAAAACTCCCGCCCCCACAAAGTTCCATACTCCCACGGCAATCAGGAACTTGATGGCCCAGACCTGTTTGGCCGCCAGAGGCCGATTGCAGTCGGAGCAGGTCTTTTCCTTCAGTCGGATGAAGTCCCAGGCATCCAGGGTCAGCAGCGTGAGGGGCACTACCTCCAAGGCGCTGAAGCAGGAGGCCAGGCCCATGTTGAAAGTGCTCTGCCCAGTGAAATACCAATGGTGCCCCGTGCCAAGGATCCCGCCGGTCAGGTAGAGGATGGCGTCCAGGTAGACCAGTCGTGTGGCTGATTTCGCTGTGACGAGGCCCATCTGGTAGAAAATGACCGCCACCAGCACCGTGGCGAAGAGTTCGAAGAATCCCTCGACCCAGAGGTGGATGATCCAGAAACGCCAGTTGTCGATGACCGCGTAATTGGTCTGTGGCCCATAGAAAAGCGCCGGCAGGTAGAAAAGCGGAATGGCGGCAGCGGCATAGAGGAAAAGGGAAGGGAGCTCGCCTTGCTCGGTTCCCTTCATGGCAGGACGCAGGGCTCGGAACATGAGGAAGAGCCAGAAAATCAGACCCATGGCCAGGAGGATTTGCCAGAATCGACCCAGATCTAGATATTCACCGCCCTGATGCCCCAGCCAGAACCAGAGGTTCCCCATTTTCCCGTGAATGCCGGCAGCCTCGCCGGCAAGGCTGCCAAAGACGACGATGGTCAAGGCACCGAGGAGCACCAGGACACCCAGCCTCTGCTTTCTGGGTTCCACCCCGCCTACAAGGGGAGCAAGGAAAAGCCCCCCGGCGACCCAGGACGTGGCGATCCAGAAGATGGCCAGTTGGAGATGCCAGGTGCGGGCGAGGTTATAGGGGAGGAATGCAGCAAGGTCGAAGCCGTAGAAAGCTCCAGACTCCACACGGTAGTGCGCCAGGGCGCCACCCAAGCCTGTCTGGGCAAGGAAGAGCAGAGCCACGATGGCGAAGAAGAAACCAAGAGCCTTCTGGCTGGGAGTCGGTATCCAGCCTTGCAGCCGCCCTTCCTGAGCGTGCTTGTAGCCTCCAGTCCCACCCCAACCCAAGTAGTCGAACTTCCCAAAAACAAACAAGATCAAACCCAGGCCGCCGAGGAGCGACACCAGGCTGAGTGCGCTCCATAGATAGGCGCTGGCCGTGGGACCATTGCCGACCAATGGTTCGAAGGGCCAATTGTTGGTGTAGGAGTAGTCGACTCCAGGTCGAGAGGCTACCGTGGCCCAAGCCGCCCAGGCGAAGTAACCAGCGAGACACTTCAGTTCCCTTTCATCCTGGATGAATTTGGAGGGGAGCCCAGGAGGGGGAGTGGCTCCCGTGAAGTAATCTTTCCATTCCCCAACTTGGGTGCGGTAGGAGGCGCGCTCGGCTTCTGTAAAGATGAGGGTATCCGTCTTCGGGTCATAGCGATTCTGCTTGAGCTGACCTTTCAGGGTTTCGCCGATCTCCATGGCTTGGCCGGAATCCAGGTCCTTGAATTGTTTTCCATACCTCGCCTTGGCCAAAGTGTCCTGCCCGATTTCGGCGAGCCGGTGCAGATACTCCGCGGAGTAGTCTGGGCCCAGGTAGGCGCCGTGTCCCCAGAGGGTGCCATGCTCCATCAAGCCATACTTAAAGAAGGTTTCCTGCCCTTCCTTGATGTCCTTGCCCAGGAGGACGACCTGGCCAGCGGGATCTACAACCCGGGCAGGAATGGGCGGCGCGCCCTGGTAGGTCTTCACGGTCACCAGGGTGAGCAGTGAGAAGCCGAAGATCAACACGAGGATGACCGCCTGTCTCCACCAAGGGGAAAGCGGCGAACTATCGCTGGCGTCGTGGCTCATGGATGCTCCGCTTTGTGCAATGGAATTGTAGGTGTAAGTATACAAACCCTGTAAACCCACAGGGCCGCCTTCTATTGGCGGATTTCCCATTTCCAGAGAGCTGAAAGGCGAAGCGTCCTTAGATTGGGCCATCATGCATGAACTCGCTGTTCTACCGGTCGGTAACCGGAGCCTGGACCGGTGACCTGTTCATGGGCCTGATCCACTCGGCGGGACTGAACGGGGTCGAGCCGTCAAGGTAGGTGATCGAGCTGCTGAAGCAGAATGAAAGGATCTAAAGGGCGGCAGGCAACGAAACCCATAGGCAGAGATACGCTAGAACAAATTGCATCGTTCCAAAGGATAAAAACGAATTTTTGGCGAGTGCGTAGAATGGCCCAGGAGCTGCGAAGGACATCTCGGGAATGGTCTACCGGCCCAGAGGCAGCTGGAAGGCTTGCAGCAAGTGAAATCGACCTCTAATCAAATTGACCCAAAAAATTCATTCTTTGCGCCCAACACACATCCCCGCATATGAAGAATTTCGGTCACGTAGGTCGTAGGCCAGCGGACGGGCGGAGATGTCGCCTCGCCTGGACTGGATGGATCCACCCTACCCGGGGGGTGGACCGCCAGAATTCACCCCACAACCACTGGAACCCAATGGTCAAATGAAGGACTTACGGGCACCGAATGGCCCCGAACGGCCTCAACCTGCACCATGTCCCCAGGCATCAAAAAGCCCCGGGAACGCAGTGTTCACGGGGCTTCCGATCTGGGGCGGATGAGGGGACTCGAACCCCCGACACCTGGAATCACAATCCAGTACTCTAACCAACTGAGCTACATCCGCCGTTGGATCCACCAGAATAGCCGGTCATCGGGGGTTTGGATAGCGCCAAACCCGGCACCGGCCCGGCTCACTCCCCCCGCCCCTTCCCGAAGCCGCCCGGGCCCCCCTGATTTGCAGGAAATTCATGGAGATCTGCCACCATAGGAGGGGTGCACCGGCCCGGCCACCCCGGCCCGGACCCTGGAGAGAGAGTTGAAAATGCCGCGCCACCTGAAGCAACTTGCCCTCCTGTCCCTGTTCGCGCTCGTTTGCATGGGGATCGGGATGGCACTGAGCTTCCGCAGGGTGGTGGTCGCCCAGAAGGAGATGCCGGTGCTGGTGGCCGGCAGGCCGGTGGAAGCCCTGCCCCCCATCGCCGAAGTGGCCGAAAAGCTCAATCCCACCGTGGTGTCCATCCTCAACACCAGTTTCGTGAAGAGCCGGAGCCGGGAGGACGGGGACACGCCCAACGGCGACGACTTCTTCAACTGGTTCTTCGGCCCCCAGCGCCCGGGCCCCCGGCGGCCCCAGGACGACGAGGAGCGGGTCCTGGCGGGCGGCTCGGGGGTGCTCATCTCCCCGGACGGGGAGATCCTCACCAACAACCACGTCATCGAGGGCGTCAAGGGCGGCGAGACCTCCATCGAAGTGAAGACCTCCAACGAGCGTACCTACAAGGCCACGGTGCTGGGCCGGGACAAGGAGCTGGACATCGCCCTGATCAAGATCGCCGCCCGGGGCCTGCCCTACGCAAAGCTGGGGGACAGCGACGCCCTGCGGGTGGGCGAGTGGGTGGTGGCCATCGGCAACCCCCTGGGCCTGGACCATACCGTCACCCAGGGCATCATCTCCGCCAAGGGCCGCCAGTTCTCCGGCCCGTCCCCGGAAGCGTTCCTGCAGACCGACGCCGCCATCAACCGGGGCAACTCGGGGGGGCCCCTGCTGAACCTGCGGGGCGAGGTCATCGGCATCAACACGGCCATCCGCCCGGATGGGCAGAACATCGGCTTCGCCGTGCCGGTGAACAAGATCGCCCAGGTGCTCCCCGACCTGCGCAGCGGCAGGCCGGTGAGCCGGGGCTACCTGGGCGTCGGCACCCGGGATCTGGACAATGAATTCCGGGACTACCTGGGCATCCAGGAGGGGGCGGTGGTGTCCGAGCTGGCGCGGGGCGGCCCCGGCGACAAGGCCGGGATCAAGCGCCTGGACGTGATCACCGCCGTGGACGGGGTGCGGATCCGCAGCGGCAGCGACCTGGTGGGGGCCATCTCCAGCCACCGGGCCGGGGACACGGTCAAGATCACCCTGTTCCGGGGGGGCAAGTATTGGGAAATCAAGGCCATCCTGGGAGACCGCCGGGTGCTGCTGAAGGCCGATGCCCAGGCGGACGAAGGCCACGAGGACGACACCCCCCGGGGCGGGCGCCGGGAGAGCGGAGCCATGGACCTGGAACGCCTCTACGGTTTCACCGTGGAGGCCCTGACTCCGGCCAACCGCCGCGAGTTCGGGGTGCCCCCGGACTGGGACGGAGTGGTGGTGACCTCCGTCTCCTCCCGTTCCGCGGCCATGGACAAGGGGCTCCGGGCGGGCCTGGTGATTTCCGCCGTGGGCACCCAGGACGTGGCGGACCTCCAGGCCTTCCTCCAGGAGGTCAAGCGTCTGGGCGGCCGGAAGCCTCTCCTGGTGTTCGTGCAGTCCCCCCGGAGCGGTGCCCAGGCCACTCTGGCCATCCCTCCCCGTTGACCCGGACGTTTCCCCACCCGGATAGATCCAGCGGTCCCTTCGCCAATCGGTTATCTTATTAATCCAAACCCAAGGAACGACCATGGGCCAACGTCTCCTTATCGTGGACAGCGATCGGAGATTCCTCCAGGAGCACAAGGAATCCCTTGAATCCGCTTTCGAAGTGGACTTCCGGGAGGTCACCGACGGGGCCCTGGCCCAGCTGGAGGCCGGCACCTACGGCGCCGCCCTGGTCTGCGTGGAGGCCTCCGGGAACAAGGGCTACTCCCTGTGCTCGGCCATCCGCCGGAACCCGGAGCTCGCCGGGCTCAAGGTGGCGCTCATCAGCGCCAAGGCCACCGAGGAGGAATACACCCGCCACCAGAGCCTCAAGGGCCGGGCCGACCTGTACCTGCACAAGCCCGTGCGGCCCAACGCCCTGGTCTCCGCCCTCACCACCTTGCTGCCCCTGAAGCCGGTGGAAGCCGAGGAGCCCCTGGGCAACCTGGAGGACCTGGGCGGCGGCGACCTTGGCGACGAGTGGCTGGAGAGCCTCAAGAGCGAGCTGGAGCTGGACATGGTCACCCGGCCCCTCGGCCCGGAGTCGGTCCTGGCCCCGGCTCCGGCGTCCCTGGAAGCGGAGCGGGCGAGGGCCCTGGAAACCCGGATCCAGGACCTGGAAGCCCGGCTGGAGGCCGCCACCCAGCAGCTGGACCACACCACCCGGGAGCTGGAAGAGCGGCGCCGGCAGGAGGACGCGGCCCAGAACCTGTTCGAAGAGAAGACCCTGGCCGCCATGCAGCTGGAATCCAGCCTGGCGCAGGTCCAGGATGCCCTGGACCAGGCCCGGGCGGACGTGGAGGAGGCCCACCGGCGGGAAGAGGACCTGCGCGGCCAGCTGCAGGAGGGGGGCCGCACGGCGCGGGAAATGGAAGACCGGCTGGGGACCGCCCGGGACCTGGAAGACCGGCTGGCGCAGGCCCAGGACGCCCTGGACCTGGCCCGGGCGGACCTGGAGGGGGCCCACCGGCGGGAAGAGGACCTGCGCGCCCAGCTGCAGGAGGGGGGCCGCACGGCGCGGGAAATGGAAGACCGGCTGGGGACCGCCCGGGACCTGGAAGCCCGGCTGGCGCAGGCCCAGGACGCCCTGGACCTGGCCCGGGCGGACCTGGAGGGGGCCCGCCATCGGGAAGAGGACCTGCGCGCCCAGCTGCAGGAGGGGGGCCGCACGGCGCGGGAGATGGAAGACCGGCTGGGGACCGTCCAGGACCTGGAAGCCCGGCTGGCGGCGGCCCAGGACACCCTGGAGCGGAGCCTCGGGGAGTCCGGGGCCCTGCGCCGCCAGGCGGACGAGGCCCAGGAGCGCCAGCGGGAGCAGGCCCAGGCGGCCCAGGACCTGGAATCCCGCCTGGCGCAACTCCAGGAGAGCCTGGACCGGGTCCGGGTGGACCTGGAGGACGCCCGCCAGCAGGAGGAGGCGGTCCGGCTGGACCTGCAGGAGAAGGGCCAGGTCACCATGGACCTCATGGAGTCCAACCAGCTGCTCCAGGCCCAGCTGGCGGAGGTGCGGGAAGACCTGGACCGCTCCGCGGGCTCCGAGCGGGCCCTGCAGGCGCGCAACCGGGAACTGGAACTGGAGCGGGACGAGAGCCGGAACGCCCAGGCCCAGGTGGAGGCCAGCCTGGCCGAACTGGACCGCCAGCACAACGCCATGGAAGAGGAACATGAACGGCAGCTGATGGAGCTGCAGTCCGCCCTGGCCGAGCGGGACACCGCCCTGGCCGGCCTGCGGGGGGACGTCCAGCGCCTGGAGCAGGAGCGGGATGAGGCCCAGGAGCAGGTGCGCCAGCGGGCCGAGCGCCTGCAGGCCCTCTCCACCGGCCTGCTCAACCTGGAAGATCCCTTGCGCCAGGCCCTGGAACTGGTCCGCGCGGAGACGGACCAGCAATGACCCCAGGCGCCCTGATCGCCACCCCGGTGCTCATCTTCCTGACGGGGTGCTTCGTGGCCACCGAATTCGCCGCCGTGCGGGTGCGCTCCACCCAGCTGGAGGCCATCCAGTCCAGCGATCCCCGGGCCGCCCAGGCCCTGGAAGTGCACCGCCATCTGGACCGGCACCTGTCCAGCATCCAGGTGGCCATCACCCTCCTGACCATCTCCCTGGGCGCGGTGGGGGAGAAGGCGTTCGTGGTGCTCTTCAACGCCTGGTTCGGTTTCCTGCCCTGGCCCCGGCTGGGGCTGCTCCTGGGCACAGGCCTGGGGCTGATCGCCATCACCCTGGCGCAGGTGGTCCTGGCGGAGCTCCTGCCCCGCAGCGCCGCCATCCGCGCCGCCCTGCCGGTGGCCCTGGTCACCGCCGGCCCGCTATTGCTATGGTCCCGGACCATCGCCCCCATCACCTGGGTGCTCATGGCCCTGACCCGGCTCATGGAGCGGATCCTGGGCATGGAGCCCCAGGGCCACGGCACCGAGGAGCCCGCCCCGTCCCAGGAGGAATTCCGGCGCATGCTGGTGAAGAGCGAGGCCAACGGCCAAATGGCGACCGACCGCCGGGAACTGATCCAGAACGTCTTCGACTTTTCCAGGCGCACCACCAAGGAGATCGCCGTGCCCCGGGCCCAGGTGGTGTTCCTGGACCTGCGCCGCCCCTTCCGGGAGAACCTGCGCCTGGCCCGGTCCAGCCCCCACACCCGGCTGCCCCTGGTGGAAGGGGACCTGGACCACTCGGTGGGCATCATCCACATGAAGGAGCTGCTCTGGGCCCTGCACGACCGGGGGGATGCCATGGACCTGCGCAGCGTCGCCCGGCCCGCCTTCCTGGTGCCCGAGATGCTCCTGATCCAGGACCTGCTCCTGGACTTCCAGAAGAAGAAGCAGCACATGGCCCTGGTGGTGAACGAGCACGGCGGCGTGGACGGACTGGTGACCCTGGAGGACGTCCTGGAGGAGCTGGTGGGGGAGATCCAGGACGAGTTCGACCGGGAGGTCAAGAACCTGAACCGGACCCGGGGGGGCGCCTGGGTGGCCCAGGGCACGGTCACCCTGGACCAGCTGGAGGCGGTCCTTGGACTGCGGCTGGAAGCGGAAGCCGGATCGGTGAGCCTGGGAGGCTTCTTCCAGGAGCGCCTGGGGCGGGTGCTCAAGGCCGGGGACGAACTGCGCCTCCAGGACTGGCGCATCCGGGTGCTGGAGATGCGCGGCATGGCTCCCCGCAAGTTCCTGCTCAAGCCCAACGTCGTCCCGGATTCCGGGCCGGAGCCGGGCCATGGGGCCTGAGGTCGACGCCTTCATCCTGGCGGCCGGGCTGGGCACCCGCATGGGCCCCTTGTCCCAGGTGCTGCCCAAGCCCGCCTGGCCCCTGCAGGGCCGGCCCATCCTCCAGTGGTGCGCCGACAGCCTTCGGCGCGCGGGTTTCCGGAACGTGGCCTGCAACGCCCACCACCTGCCCGGGTTCCTGGAGGGCGCCCTGGCGGGAAGCGGCATCCAGGTCTTCCGGGAGCCCCAGCTGCTGGGCTCCGCCGGGGGCCTGGGGCACGTGCGCGGGCGGGCCGCGGAGCCCCTGGCGGTCTGGAACGGCGACATCCTGGCGGATGCGCCCTGGCCCGCCTTCCTGGAGGCCCACCGGCGCCTGGGCGCCGACCTGAGCTGGCTCCTGGTGCCCCACCCGGGCGGGCCCTGGAACCCGGTCTGGCTGTCCCGGGACGGCCGGATCCTGCCCCCCGGCGAGACCGGCGCAGGTCCCTACCACTTCTGGGGGCCGGCCCTGTGGGGTCCCCGAGCCTTGGCCTTGATCCCCGAGGAGGGCCCCGCGGACACCAAGGCGCACATCCTGCCGCGCCTGGAGCGGGCCATGGGCGTGGTGGTGGAGCCCTTCCCCTGCCTGGAAGTGGGGACGCCGGACCAGCTCATCGAAGCGGCCCGGATCCACGCCCCTCGGGACGAAGGGCGTCTGCCCGGCTGTTATGTCCATCCCACCGCCGTGCCCGGAGGCCGGCTGCGCCGGTGCGTCCTGGGGCCCGGAGCCGCGCCGCCCCCTGCCGTCCAGGACGAAAATGCACTATGGTTCCAGGAAGGCGGTCGCCAAGTTCGGCTTGCGCTATAGACTTAACCCATGGATCAGCGATTGCAGGTCGCCCTTGAACGTTGGGATTGCGCTCGTCCGCAAGCCCTGAGCGGCGACGCCGGCACGCGCCGGTACTACCGGGTGGACCATCCCCTCCTGGGCACCGCCCTGGTGGTGCTCTATCCCCCCGCCAACCCCGACACGGGCGAGGATCCCTATTTCGAATTCCGGGCCCTGCAGGCCTACCTGGACCCGGTGGTGCGGGTGGCCACCATCATCCAGTACGACGACGAACTGCGGGCCATGCTGCTGGAGGACCTGGGCCGGACGACCCTGGAGACGCGCCTCACCGCCCACCCGGAAGAGGAGCTGTACTGGGCCCGGGAAGCGGCCAGCCTGCTGGCCACCTGGCTGGGGCTGCTCACCGAGGCCGCCCCGCCCCGGGCCTTCTTCATGCTGCGCCGGTTCGACCAGGCCAAGTTCCAGTTCGAATGGAACTTCTGCAAGCAGAACTTCTTCGCCGAGTTCCTGCAGAAGGACCCGCCGCTCTGGCTGGAGCGGATGATGGACGAGCTCCATTCCGGCCTGGATTCCCGCACCCATTTCCTGGTGCACCGGGATTTCCATGTGCGCAACCTGATGATCCACGGGGAGCGGCTCATCACCCTGGACTTCCAGGACGCCCGCAAGGGCGCCGCCACCTACGACCTGGCCTCCATCCTGTTCGACGGCTACTGGGACTGGTCCGAGGAGGCCAGGGAAGTGCTCCTGGGCGGGGTGCGGGAGGAACTGGGCTGGAGCGAGAGCCTCCTGTGGGAGGAGCTGAACCTCAGCGCCATCCAGCGCAACTTCAAGGCCCTGGGAACCTTCGCCCACCAGATCATCCACCAGAACAAGCCCCATTTCGCCCCCGCCATCCCCCGCACCCTGCGCCATCTCCTGGGCCACTTCCAGCGCATCCGCCAGGGCGAGGCGGTGCTGGCCTCCGAGCACTGGCTGCGCCTTTCCGAAAAGCGCCTCCTCAAGACGGCGGGCGGCGACTAATCTCCCTCCACCCCGATGCCGTGGGTGACCGCCTGGTGGTGGAAGTGGGCCCAGGCCAGATGGCGGAAACGTTCGGTGTGGCCGAAGTCGGCACCTTCCTTCCAGAGCTTGTAGTGGATCAGCTCGTGCTCCAGGATCCGGCGGACGATCTCCTCGGGCGTGCGGCAGTTGATGCCGCACACCTGCTGGGGCCAAGGCCAGTCCCGGCGCTTCAGCAGCGGGATGGAAAGACGGATCTCCGGGCGGCAGACCTTGCGGTAGTCCCGGTCCACCACGAACAGGCCAGCGCAGCGGTGCATGCGCGGCGACCAGATGACAGGGCAAGGGGGAAGGTCCCAGCCGGCCTGGTGGAGGATGGCCTGGGCCAGCTGGCGGAGCGTGATGGGCATACCTCAAGTTTGCGGCAAATACGGCGTTTCGTCCCAGCAACGAAACGGTCCATGCCACCCCATCACCCCCCGGTTCGTCGTTCCCGGGCCGCCGGTAAAGCTCGTAACGCCTCCCAAACTTCAAGGTCGGCGCAAAGCAGAAGGACCCAAGCCCCACTCGAAGCGAGCCTTTCGGACCCTGGGCCCGCCCGGAGAGCCCGGAAGCACACCCTGTCCCCCAGCAAAAACGGAGCGCGAACGTGGCAACACCGCCCCACCTCCGTCGCCGTTGCCTTCCCGTCGACGCCGGCTCTGCCCGGCGGCGACGAACCAGGGCGCAAGTCCGGGACACGCACGATTCCGTAGCCAGGCTCCCGGCCGCAGTACGCGGAGAACGGCCGTCGGGTCTATGATTCCTCTTAAACCACCGAGAAAGATTCCCGATCCCACCTGGAGGCCCCCCCATGACCGACCGCGCCGCACTCGATTACGGACCGCTCGCCCAGGCCGCCGAAACGATCTTCCGGGCCGGCCTGGAGCGGGTGGATCCGCTCGCCATGATGGCCCGGACCCTGCGCCTGGAAGGTTCGGCCCTGGTGGTGGAGACCGAGCAGGAGCAGGCCCGGTACGACCTGGACCGGTTCCGCACCGTGACCGTCACCGGCATGGGCAAGGCCACGGCGCGCATGGCGCTGGGCCTGGAGCGCCTGCTGGGGGACCGGATCGGCGGCGGGCTGGTGGCGGTGAAGACCGGGCATGTGGAGTCCCTGGACCGCATCCGCATCCTGGAAGCCTCCCATCCGGTGCCTGACGCCACCTCCGTGGCCGCCGCCGAGGCCATCCTGGACCTGGCCGGGCGCTGCGATGAGCGGACCCTGGCCATCAGCCTGATCTCCGGCGGCGGCTCGGCCATCGCCTGCGCCCCGGTCCAGGGGCTCACCCTGGACCACAAGCAGGAGGTGACGCGCCTGCTCCTGGGCTGCGGGGCCACCATCCACGAACTGAACTGCGTGCGCAAGCACCTGTCCCGCATCAAGGGCGGGCGCCTGGCCCGGGCCTTCGCCCCGGCCACCTCCTTGAGCCTGCTGCTCTCGGACGTGGTGGGCGACGACCTGGACGTGATCGCCAGCGGCCCCACCGTGCCGGACCGGTCCACCTACCAGGACGCCCTGGAGATCCTCCACCGCCACGGGCTGCAGGACCGCCTGCCCGGGAGCGCCCTGGAGATCCTCCGGACCGGCGCGGACGGCGGCCTGGAGGAGACCCCCAAGCCCGGCTCCCCCGTCTTCGCCCGCACCCGCAACATCCTGCTGGGGACCAACCACCAGGCGCTCCTGGCCGCCGAACGCAAGGCGCGCGACCTGGGCTACCACACCCTGGTGCTCACCGCCCGGCTCACCGGCGAGGCCAGGGAAGCGGCCCACTTCCTCCTGGGGATCGGCGAGGACATCGCCACCCGCGGCTTCCCCCTGCCCCGCCCGGCCTGCATCATCGCCGGCGGAGAGACCACGGTCACCCTGCGCGGCACCGGCAAGGGCGGGCGCAACCAGGAACTGGCCCTGGCCTGCCTGGAGGCCATGCGCCGCTCTCCGGACTCCCGGGACGTGGTGCTCCTGGCCGCCTCCACCGACGGCAGCGACGGCCCCACGGACGCGGCCGGCGCCTTCGCCCACCACGGCGTCCTGCGCCAGGCCGTGGCCCTGGGCCTGGACCTGCACGCCTACCTGGCCGCGAACGACTCGTACGCCTTCCACCAGCGGGCCGGCTCCCTGCTCAAGACCGGGCCCACCAACACCAACGTGAGCGACCTGGCGGTGCTGCTGGTGCCGTAAGTCAGGAGGAGGCGCCCACCTGCAGCCCCACTTCCGCCAGTTGCCGGGGTTTCACCGGCGACGGGGCGCCGGTCATGAGGCACCGGGCCTGGGCGGTCTTGGGGAAGGCGATCACTTCCCGGATGTTGCTGGCGCCCACCAGGAGCATGACCAGGCGGTCCAGCCCCAGAGCGATGCCCCCGTGGGGCGGGGCGCCGAAGGACAGCGCGTCCAGCAGGAAGCCGAACTGCTCCCGGGCCTCCTCGTCGGCCAGGCCGATGGCCTTGAACAGGCGGGCCTGGATGCCGGCGTCGTGGATCCGGATGGATCCGCCGCCCAGTTCGAAGCCGTTGAGGACGATGTCGTAGGCCTGGGCCCGGCAGCTGCCCGGGTCGGCCTCCAGCTGGTCCAGGTCGTCCGGATGGGGCCCGGTGAAGGGATGGTGGCAGGCCACGAAACGCTGGTTTTCTTCGCTCCACTCCAACAGCGGGAAATCCACCACCCACAGGAACTCGAACCGGGACTCGTCGATCAGGCCCAGGGCCCGGGCCAGGCGCAGGCGGAGGTCCCCCAGGACCTTGGAGGTCTCGGCCGAGCTGCCCACCGCGAACACCGCCAGGCCCTCGCCGGCGGCGCCCAGGGCCGCCTTCAGGGCCGCCTCCCGGTCCGGGTCCAGGAATTTCTTGAAGCTGGAGGCCAGGCCGTCCTTGCCCCACTTGGCGTACGGCAGCCCGCCGGCGCCCAGGTGCCTGGCCGCGTCCTGGAGCTCGTCCAGCTGCTTGCGGCTGAAGCCCGCCGCGGGCTCACCGGGGAAGAACAGCGCCCGCACCCGCTGGCGCCCCTGGCTCTCGGCCGCGGCCCGGAACAGCCCGAACTCGCTCCCCTGGAACACCCCGGTCACGTCCTGGATGCGCACCTGGCACCGGGTGTCCGGCTTGTCCGAACCGTACCACTCCATGGCGTCCTGGTAGGGCAGGCGGGGGAAGGGCGCGCGCACCTCCTTGCCCACCAGGGCCGCCAGCTCCACCAGCAGGGGCTCGATCATGGCCTGCACGTCCTCCGGGCGGACGAAGCTCATCTCCACGTCCACCTGGGTGAATTCCGGCTGGCGGTCCGCCCGCAGGTCCTCGTCCCGGAAGCACCGGCACAGCTGGATGTAGCGTTCGAACCCGGCCACCTGGGTCAGCTGCTTGTACAGCTGGGGCGACTGGGGCAGGGCGTAGAACTGGCCCGGATGGATCCGGCTGGGCACCAGGTAGTCCCGGGCCCCTTCGGGGGTGGACTTGCCCAGCACGGGCGTCTCCACTTCCACGAAATCGTTGCGGTGAAAATAGTTCCGGATGATCCCCGCCACCTCGCTGCGCAGCACCAGGTTGCGCTGCAGGCTCTCCCGGCGCAGGTCCAGGAACCGGTACTTCAGGCGCAGGTCCTCGTTGGCCTCCGCCCCGTCCTCCAGGGGGATGGGCGGGGTCTGGGCGGCATTCAGGATGAGCAGCCGGGTGAGGCGCACCTCCACGTCCCCGGTGGGCAGGTTGGGGTTCTTCTGCTCCCGCTCGGCCACCACGCCCTCGGCGCCCAGCACGAATTCGCTGCGCACCGCCTTGAGGCGGGCCAGGAGTTCGGGCGCCACTTCGGTCTCGTTGGCCACCAGTTGCACCACCCCCCAGCGGTCCCGAAGATCCAGGAAGACCAGGGAGCCCAGGTTGCGGATGCGTTTGCACCAGCCGAGGAGCCTGACCGTTTGCCCAACCAGGCCCAGGTTCACCTGGCCGTTGCGGTGCGTGCGTTGGAAGTCGCCGAGCGGATCGAGTTTCATATCCTCCCAGGATCGCAGCCGCGGTGACCTTTCTCAAGAGCGCGCGGGGATCAGATGCCGGAGGCGCGGGGTTGTTCTTCCGGAGACTCGTGGTGGTGCTGGGGGCGGATGGGCATTCCGGGCAGTTCGTTGGCCACCATCACGTCGAGGTTGCGGATGTACTTGCACAGGCCTTCCCGCAGGGTCGCCACCTCCTCGGCGGTCATGCCCTTCTGGGAGTTCTCCTGGAACTCGCCCCCGATCTTGAGCAGCTTCTCGCACAGGGTCAGCCCTTCGGGGGTCAGGCGGATGCGGATCCGGCGCCCGTGGGTGGGGTCGGGCCCCACCGTCAGGTAGCCGCGCAGCCCCATCTGCTGGACCATGCGCGACACGGTGGGGTTGTCCATCCACATGGCCCGGGCCACCTCGCCCAGGGACATGGGCGCGCCCTTGAACAGGATCATCAGCATCCAGTAGTGGTGGGGCGTGATGTCCAGGGGCACGACCTTGGCGGCGATCAGCTGCCGGATGGACCTCCGGGCGGCTACGATGAGCATGCCGACGGTGGAGAGGGTCAAGCCAATTTCTGACGAATTATTCATTTCGATGACCTCACGGATGGTGAAGATTCAACGTAATAAATTTCTTGCGAATTCAAATTAAGTCAATGAGAATTTTATGGTATTTTTTGCCTATGCATTATGAAAAAAAATGAAAGAACCGATCGCTCCCATAAGGAGTCGTGCATTTTTGCCCACATCTTGAAAAAGGCGACTCCAGTTCAGCCGACCCCAACCGGTTTTCATGCCGCAATCACGGTCATTTTTACAAATAAATTGTTTGGGTTGAAAGGGTTGCACCGACCTACCCGGAAGGCCGTGCCAATTCCATTTCCCTCGACCGATGCACTACCTTACTAATATCAACATAGTCGTTGGAAAAAACAATGAATCCATATTGTAAAAAATCAAAAAATAAAATATTCACAACAAACCCCACCGTTCCACCCCTTGGATCCACTGCCCTCCGACGGACCCAGGCTATTTAGCGCCCATCTTGGCTCCGCCGATTCGCAGCCCGGATTCTGCCGTTGGCCGGATGCAGCCAGCGAAGCCCGGCCCTACTCCCTCCCCTGGAAGTAGCCGGCCAGTTCCCCCCGGGGCACCCGCACCTGGGCGCCGGTGCGCAGATCCTTGACCGTGGCCACGCCTCCGGCCATCTCGTCGGGCCCCATGACCACTGCGAAGGGAATGCCGGTCCGGTCCGCATACTTGAGCTGGCGGCCCAGCTTGGCCGGCTCCAGGTGGATGTCCGTGTTCACTCCATGGTTCCTCAGGTCCGCCGCCAGGGCCAGGTACTCGGGCAGCAGCGCCGCGTCGAACTGGGTCACCAGCACCTTCACCGTGCTGGGCCCGGGGGCCGCCAGCCCCGCCTCCGAGAGCACGTAGAACAGGCGAGTGAGGCCGATGGAGATGCCCACCCCCGGCAGGCGGCTCCGGGTGTACTGGCTGGCCAGGTTGTCGTAGCGCCCGCCCGAGCACACCGAGCCCATCCCCGGATGGTCGGTGAGGAAGGTCTCGTAGACGGTCCCGGTGTAGTAGTCGAGCCCCCGGGCGATGCCCAGGTTGATGCTCCAGTGGGACTCGGGCACCGCGAACGCCCTCAGGGCCGACACCACTTCTTCCAGTTCCCGCGCGCCCTGGACGAACGACGGATTGGCCCCCGGCCGCCCGGCCATGGCCCCCAGGCGCGCCAGCACGTCGGCCGCCGGGCCACGGATCCCGGCCAGTTCCAGGATCCGGTCCGCCACGTCCCCGGCCAGGCCCAGCTCGTCGCCCATCAGGAGGCCGCGCACCCCGTCCGGCCCGGCCTTGTCCAGCCGGTCCACCTGGCGCAGCACCGCCATGCGCCGCTCCGGGTCCTGGATGCCCAGGCCCTCGAACAGGCCCTGCAGCACCTTGCGGTTGTTGAAGTGGATCCGGAACGGGCCCACCCCGAGCTCGGTGAACAGGGTGTGGATGACCGCCGGGATCTCCGCGTCGAAGGCCAGGGGCAGGGTGTCCTTGCCGATGACGTCGATGTCGCACTGGTAGAACTCGCGGTAGCGTCCGCGCTGGGCCCGCTCGCCCCGGTAGACCCGCTGGATCTGGTAGCGGCGGAAGGGGAAGGCCAGTTCCGCCTCGTGCTCGGCCACGTAGCGCGCCAGGGGCACGGTCAGGTCGAAGCGCAGCGCCAGGCCCGGCCTGTGTCCCTGTTCCAGGGCGCCGGTGGACTGGACGAAGTACACCTGCTTTTCCGTGTCCCCGCCGCTCTTGGACAGGAGCACGTCGGACACCTCGAACACCGGGGTCTCGATGGGCAGGAAACCGTAGAGCTCGAACCCCCGGCGGATGGTGTCCATCATGCCCTGGAAGACGATCTGCTGCCGGGGCAGCAGCTCCATGGTGCCTGGCGGGGTGCAGGGGGTGGTTAAAGTCATGGGGCAACCTCGATAGACTTGGAGTATCTGGACTCATCGCCGATTGGAACCTGCCCGCCTCTGCCGGATCGGACCATCTTGAAACTCCTGCGCGTCTTGCCGTTCCTCACCCTTAGCCTACTGGCTCAGGCCCAAACCCCCAAATCCCCGCCCGCGGACCGCCTCCTGGTGGAGGTGGACCCGGGCCACGGCGGCGAGGACGACGGCGCCCACGGGCGCAAGGGCCTGCTGGAGAAGGACGTGGCCCTGGACCTGGCGCAGGAGCTGGCCAGCCAGCTCACCGCCGCCGGATTCGATGCCCGCCTGACCCGCGACAGCGACCAGTTCGTCCCCCTCTGGGACCGGGCCCGCAAGGCCAACGCCGACCGGGCGGACCTGTTCATCAGCCTGCACCTCAACGCCGACCCCAGCCGCCAGGCCCGGGGCTCGGAAGTGTATTTCCTCAGCCTGGGCGCCGGCGACCGCGCCGCGGCCCTCCTGGCGGCGGCGGAGAACGCCGGTGACGGCCCCGGGAGCGAGGCGGATCCGAACAACGTGGTGGCCGGCATCCTGGACGACCTGTCCCAGGAAGCCTACCTGCGGGACTCGGAGCGGCTGGCGGTGGCCATCCAGGCCCAGCTCAACCTCCTGGTCGGCATCCGCCAGCGGGGCGTCAAGCAGGCCCCCTTCGTGGTGCTGCGCGGAGCCGCCATGCCGGCGGTGCTGGTGGAGACGGCCTTCATCTCCAACCCAAGGGAAGAAGCCAAACTGCGGGACCCGGCCTTCCGGGTCCGGGTGGCCCAGGCCATCACCCGGGGGGTGCGGCGCTACTTCACCACCACCGGGACGGTGGTGCCCCGCCGCTCCAGCCTGGCGGCAGCCCAGCCGTAACGCCGATGTTCCCGCGGCGCTACGCCCGGGCCACGGCCGCAAGGCACCCTGGGACCATGCGCGAGCCAGGAACCTTCCCGCCCTGCCACCCCGGTCCGGCCTTCCGGATGGCCGCGGTGCTGGGCGGCACCTTGTGGACCACCTGGCGGGTGCGGGGCTCCCGCTGCCCCGGCCCGGCCGTGCACGCCTGGGCCGGCCGGATCCTGCGGGCGCTGGGGGTGGACGTCCGCCTGGCCGCGCCCATCCCGCCCGGCGCCCAGGTGTGGGTGTCCAATCACCTGAGCTGGGTGGACCCGCTGATCTACCTGAGCCTGCGGCCTTCCCTGGCCATGGCCAAGGCGGAAGTGGCCTCCTACCCCCTCATCGGCTCCGGCGCGGCCCGCATCGGCCTGCGCTTCGTGGACCGGGCCAACCTGTTCAGCCGCGCGGCGGCCCTGCGGGCCATGGTGCGGGACCTGGCCGCGGGCGAGCCGTTCCTGCTCTTCCCCGAAGGCACCACCACCGCCGGCCCGGGGCTGGCCCCCCTGCACCAGGGGGGACTGCGCATGGCCTACCGCCTGGGGGCGAAGCTGCTGCCGGTCCGCCTCTCCTCCCCGGACCCCTGCTACCCCTGGATCGGCGACGCCACCCTGGTGCCCCACCTGCGGCGCCTGATGCGCAGCCGGAACACCCGGGTGCTGGTTCGCCCGGGACCGGTCCTGGATCCGGCGGACTGGCCCGACGAGAACCAGTGGGTCCAGGCTATCCGGATGCATCTTCATTAAGTTACGCCGTTGTCACCGGCGCAGTCCGGACTGGGAGGAGCGCTGCCGGGGGATCCTTGGCCAGTTCGACCAGGACAAGACGCGGTTCTTCGACGCCGAGGCGCTGGCCCGGGGCGGCTACGTGAGCGAGGATCGCCGGCACCGGCTGGTGCACCATCCCCTGGTGTCCCTGTCCATAGGGGCGGTGCAAGTGTCCCCGGGCACCTTCCCCACCCACCACGAGATCGCCGCCGCCGCCACCGTGGCCAAGAAGGAGGCCAAGCGGGTGGAGGGTTCAAGCTTCTTCATCGAACGCCGGGCCTATTCGTAGCGCAGGGCCTCGATGGGGTCCTGGCGGGCGGCCCGCACCGCCGGCCAGAGGCCGAAGGCCAGCCCCACGGCGGTGCTGATGCCGAAACCCAGGGCCACGCTCCACCAGGGCGCGGCCGTCGGGAAGTCGAACAGCGCCCGCACCGCCACGGCGGCGCCCAGGCCCAGGGCGATGCCCGCGGCGCCCCCCAGCCCGGTGAGGGCCACCGCCTCCACCAGGAACTGGGCGGCGATGTCCTTGCGGGTGGCGCCCAGGGCCTTGCGCACGCCGATCTCCCGGGTGCGCTCGGTGACGTTCACCAGCATGATGTTCATGATCCCCACCCCGCCCACCAGCAGGGCGATGGTGGCGACGAAGATCATGGCCGCGGCGATGCCGCCGGTCACCTGGCGGAAGGTGCGCAGGCTCTCGTCACTGGTGTAGATGGCGAAATCGTTGTCCTGGTTGGCCTTGAGCCCGCGCCGCAGGCGCAGCATGGCCACCTCCTGGTCGGTGAGCTCCTGGACCCGGGCCGGGTCCCGGGGCACCGTGGCGATGTGCAGGGTGTCGCCGCTGCCGTTCTTCACCTGGGGGAACAGGGTGTCGAACACGGTCAGGGGGACCAGCACCAGGCTGTCGGCGCTGCCTCCGAACTGGGAGCCGCGCGGTTCGAGGATCCCGATCACCCGGAACGCCAGCCCCTGGATCAGGAGTTCCTGTCCCACCGGATCCCGGGCCGGGAACAAGGCCTTCACCAGGTCCTCCCCCACCACGCAGACCCGCGCCTGGTGCGCCAGGTCCGGGTCGCCGAAGAAGCGGCCGTCGTCCAGGCCCCGGCTGTTGGCCCGCACGTAGTCCGGCCCCACCCCCTGGACGACCGGGCCGTTGGCCTCCGTGCCCTGGCGGTTCTTCACCACCGCGGTGAGCTGGTTCTCCACCAGGCCGCGCTCAGGGGACACCGCCGCGGCCAGGGTGGCCAGGCGCTTGAGGGCGGCGGCGTCCTCCAGGGTCAGGCTGCGCCGCCGGCGCTGCTCTTCGGGGATGAGTTCCGGGGGGCCGCCGAAGCGCGGCTCGAACTTCTGGAACTGCACCAGGGTGGTGCCGCTGGCGGCGAACGCCCCGGTGACGGCCCGGTTGAAGCCCGCCACGAAGCTGACCATGGCGATCACGGTCGCCACCCCGGCCAGGATCCCCAGCAGGGTGAGGAAGCTGCGCAGCTTCTGGGCGGCGATGGAGCGGACCGCGAAGCGGACGGTTTCGGGCCCCAGGGCCCGAAGCAGCGCGCTGCGCTTGAGGAGTGCGCCCATGGCTATTCCGCCCGCAGGGCGTCGATCACCGGCAGGTTCGCCGCCCGGCGCGCCGGCAGCAGCCCGGCGGCGATCCCCACCAGGGTGGACATGGCCAGGCTGGCGGCGACGATGCCCGGCGTGATCCGGGCCGGGAAGCCCACCAGGTCCCGCACCCCCCAGGTGATCCCGGCGCCCGCCAGCAGCCCCAGCAGCCCGCCGCACAGGCTCAGGGCCGCCGCCTCCAGCAGGAACTGGCGCGCCACGTCGCGCTTGCGGGCGCCCAGGGCCAGGCGGATGCCGATCTCCACGGTGCGCTCCGCCACGCTCACCAGCATGATGTTCATGATCACCACCCCGCCCACGCCCAGGCTCACCGAGGCCACCAGCGCCATGAGCACGAAGGCGGCCCGGCTGACCTGCTTCCACAGGTCCTGGAGCACGTCCTGGGTGAGGATGCCGAACGGGTCGGGGGCCTGGAACCCCGTGTGGCGGGCCGCCCGCAGCAGGGTCCGCACCTCGTCCATGGACGCGTCCAGGCCCGCCACCCCGCCCCGGGCCTGGATCTGCAGGTTCAGGGAGTCGCCGGGGCCCATGAAGTTCTTGCGGTAGACCTGGATGGGGATGCACACCACGTTGTCCCGGCTGAACCCCAGCGCCTTGCCCTGGCGGGTGAGCACCCCGAGGATCCGGAACGGCAGCCCGCCCAGGGTCAGGGTGCGCCCCAGAGGGTCCAGGCGCGGGAACAGCTCGTCCCGGGTGTCCGCGCCGATCACCGCCACGTTGCCGGCGGCCTGGTCCTCGTTGTCCGAGAAGTAGCGCCCGGAATCCAGGTCGAGCTTGAACATCTCGGCGAAGTTGGAGGTGGTGCCCACCACGATGACGTTGTCCAGGTGCCGGGTGCCGTGCCTGGCGGTCATGGTGCGGAAGGCCCTCGTGCTCACCTGGGCCGTGTGGGGCAGGCGGGCGGTGCGCACCCGCTCGTAGTCCGCCCAGGTGAGCGGCGGACGGCGCAAGGCCTGGATGAGCTCCCGCTGGGACTGGATGATGCCGAGGCGGTCCACCACGTAGACGTCCGGCGCCAGGCGGATGATCTTGGCCTTCACGTAGCCGTCCAGCCCGGAGATGATCCCCACCACGCTGACCATGGTGGTGACCCCGATGATCACCCCCAGCAGGGTCAGGAAGCTGCGCAGCTTGTGGGCCCGCAGGGCCCGCAGGGCGGCGCGCGCCAGGTCCGCCGGGAGCACCGCTACCCTTCTTTCCGGCGCTTTTCCGGGTGCGCCGGCTGGCCGTCCTGGAGCTCCCGCAGGGCCTTGAACGGCCCGACGATCACCGCTTCGCCCCCGTCCAGGCCGGACAGCACCTCCACCGTCAGGTCGCCCATGAGCCCGGTCTTGAGGGGCCGGAACCGGGCCCGGCCCCCTTCCAGCACGAACACCCCCTCCTCCTCCGCCCGGGGCGCGCCGGAGGGTCCCCCCGGGGCCGGCGGCCGGTCCTTCACCACCAGGGCCTGGATGGGCACCGCCAGCACCTGGCTGCGGCTGCCGGTGGAGATGTCCGCCTGGGCGGACAGGCCCGGCTTGATGGTGAGGGGCGGCTGCTTGATCTGCACCTTGACCTTGAACTTGATCGCCTCGTTGGCGTTGGTCTGGACGATGGGGCTGCCGCCCACCTCCGTCACCACCCCCTCGAACACCTGGTTGGGATAGGCGTCGATGCGCACCTGGGCGGGCTGCCCCGGCCGCACCGTGGGGATGGAGGCCTCGTCCACCTCCATTTCCGCCTCGATCCTGCTCATGTCCGAGACGGTCAGGAGCACGGTGCCCGGCTGGTTCTGCAGCCCGACCACCGCCGTCTCTCCCAGCTCGATGTGCTTGCCGGTCACCACCCCGTCCATGGGGGAGGTGATCCTGGTCTTGTCGACGGTGTCCGCGGCCCCGGCCAGGTCCGCCTTGGCCTGGTCCATGTGCTGCTGGGCGCTCTGGGCCGCGCTCTCGGCCACCTGCAGGGCCGTGCGGGCCTGCTCGAAGTCGCTCTGGGAAATGATCCCGGCGTTGTGGTTGGCCTCGGCCCGGCCGTAGTCGTTGCGCGCCTGGGCCAGCTTCACCCGGGCCGCCTCCAGGTCGTGGGAGCTGGCCCTGAGGGCCGCCGCCAGAGACTGGGCGGCCGCCACGGACCGGATCGGATCGATCTCCAGGAGCAACTGGCCGGTCTTCACCGCATCCCCCTCCTGCACCAGCATGCGGGTGACCTGGCCGAAGGCGTTGGCGGTGATGTCCACCTTCTTCACCGCCTGGATCTTGCCGTTGGCGCTCACCTTGGCCAGGATGTCCTGGCGCCTGGCCGGCTCCACCTGCACCGGGGGCCCCGGCTCCCGCCGGGCGGCCAGGAGCCCCCCCAGTGCCAGGAGTCCCAGGACGGCGCCCAGAATCCACCACTTACGATTCATCCGCATGATCCCCCATGGCGGGCCATGGAAAAAGCCGTTGTAATTTCGTTCATCGGACTAGTAGATCACAACTGACGTCCGCCAGGAAGACCCTCGCGGGGTTCCCTTGCGGACCGTCACCGTTCCACCATCCTGGCCTGTTCCGGCCGGTACCGCTCCCCGGAGACCAGGGCGGCCAGGTGCCCGAGTTCTTCCAGGTCCTGGGCGGTGAGCCGCACGGCTTCGGCGTCCAGGTTCTGGTCCAGGTACTTGCGGCGCTTGGTGCCGGGGATGGGCACGATGTCCCGCCCCTGGGCCAGCGCCCAGGCCAGGGCCACCTGGGCCGGCGTGGCCCCGTGCCGGTCCCCCACCGCGCGCACCGCCGCCACGATCCTGCCGTTGGCCGCCGCGTGCTCCTCGTGGAACCGGGGGATGTTCACCCGCCAGTCCCCCTCCGGCAGGTCGGCGACGCTGTGGAAGGCGCCGGCCAGGAAGCCCCGGCCCAGGGGGCTGAAGGGCACGAAGCCGATGCCCAGTTCCCGGGCGGCGGGCAGGATGGCCGCCTCCACCCCCCGCTCCAGGAGGGAGTATTCGCTCTGCAGGGCGGTGAGGGGATGGACCCGGTGGGCCCGGCGCAGGGTCTCGGGGCCCACCTCGCACAACCCGATGAACCGGACCTTGCCGGCGGCCACCAGTTCCCCCATGGCCCCGACGGATTCTTCGATGGGGACGGCCGGGTCCTTGCGGTGCAGGTAGTACAGGTCGATCACGTCCACGCCCAGGCGGCGCAAGGAAGCCTCCGCCGACCGGCGGGCGTTGGCCGGGGAACCGTCCAGGCCTCCCGCCAAGGCGAACTTGGTGGCGATCACCACCTGGTCCCGCCGCCCGCGGATGGCCTTCCCGATCAGTTCCTCGTTGGTGTAGGGTCCGTATGCGTCCGCAGTGTCCACCAGGGTGAGGCCCCGGTCCAGGGCCCTGTGGATGGTGGCGATCGCCTCATGCTCGTCCCGGTCTTCGGGCCTGCCGTACTCGTCCGACATGCTCACGCAGCCGAGCCCGATGGCCCCGACCTCCAGGCCCTGGCTCCCCAGCGCTCTCCGTTCCATGGCTTGGCCTCCCACTACTCGACAGTGTAAGGCCATCACCCTGGTTTCAAGGCCGATCGACGCTGACTTCCAGGTCCCGCAGCAATCCGTCCCGCAGGTCGTAGATCCAGCCGTGCAGGGCGAGCTTCCGGCCCCGCTCCCAGGCGTCCTGCACGATGGCCTGGGAGCGCAGGGAGCGCACCTGGGCCATGACGTTCCACTCGCACAGGGCCCGCCACCGGGCCTCGGGGTCAGGCAGGCGCTCCAGGTCCGCCCGGCGCGCCAGGGCCAGCGCACGGATGGGGGCGACCCAGCCCTCCAGGGGCTCCGGCAGGGGCGGCCCGAAGGCCGCCTGGACGCCTCCGCACCGGTAGTGGCCGCACACGATCACGTGCTTCACGCCCAGCACGTCCACCGCGTACTGCAGCACCGCCTGGCAATTGGGGTCGTCTTCCGGCGCCAGGTTGGCGATGTTGCGGTGCACGAACAGTTCCCCCGGCGCCAGCCCGACGATCTCGTTGGCCGGCACCCGGCTGTCGGCGCAGCCGATCCAGAGATGGTCGGGCCGCTGGATGGCGCACAGGCGCTGGAAGCACTGGGGGTCCCGCCGGGCCTGGCGGGAAGCCCAGGCACGGTTGTTCTCGAAGAGCCGGGGCAGGAATCTCACTACCGGTCAAGCTCGCCGGCGATGACGTTCATGCCTCCCAGCACCGCCACCGCGTCGGCGATGATCCGCCCGCGCACCTGCTCGTCGAAGCTGTTGAAGATGGGGAAGCAGGGGGGCCGCACGTGGATCCGGTACGGGCACTTGCCGCCGTGGGAGACCAGGTAGAAGCCCAGCTCGCCGTTGGCCGCCTCGGTGGCGCTGTACACCTCGCCCACCGGCATCTCGATGCCGTGCATGATCAGCTTGAAGTGGTGGATCAGGCTCTCCATGCGGGTGTAGACCTTTTCCTTGGGGGGCAGGGCGATCTTGTAGTCGTCGATGATCACCGGCCCGGGCCCCAGTTCCTTCAGGCGCTCCAGGCACTGGCGGACGATCCGCAGGGACTGGCGCATCTCCTCGGCGCGCACCAGGTAGCGGTCGTAGACGTCGCCGGTGGTGGCCACCGGGATGTCGAAGTCGTAGGTCTCGTAGCCCAGGTACGGCTGGGCCTTGCGCAGGTCCTGGGGCACGCCCGCGGCCCGCAGGCAGGGGCCGGTGTAGCCCCAGTTGACGGCGTCGCCGGCGCTGAAATGGCGCCCACGCCCTTGGTGCGGTCCGCCCAGATGGGATTGCGGGTGAGCAGCATCTCCATCTCGTCGATGGTGCGCGGGCAGCTCTCCAGGAACTGCTCGCACAGCGGCGTCGAACTCCGGCGGGATGTCCCGGAACAGCCCGCCGATGCGGGTGAAGCTGGAATGCAGGCGCTGGCCCGCCATCATCTCGAACAGGTCGTAGATGGTCTCCCGCTCCCTGAACAGGTAGAGGAAGGCCGTGAAGGCGCCGATGTCCACCGCGTTGATGCCGACGCACACCAGGTGGTCGCCGATGCGCGCCAGTTCGGAGCACGAGCACCCGCAGCACCTGGGAGCGGGGCGGGTCCTGGATGCCCAGCAGCTTCTCCACCGCCAGGGTATAGCCCACGTTGTTCATGAGGGAGCTGCAGTAGTTCAGCCGGTCCGTGAGCGGGATGAACTGCTGGTAGGTCAGGTTCTCGCCCAGCTTCTCCACCCCCCGGTGCAGGTAGCCGATGTTGGGGGTGGCCTTGACGATGAACTCCCCTTCCAGCTCCAGGACGATGTGCAGGGTGCCGTGGGTGACCGGATGGGAGGGCCCCATGTTGACGATCATGCGTTCGCCTTCGGGGCCGGGGGGCGGTGGCGTCCAGGGTCATCTCAGTGCTCCAGGGGCTTGGCGTCGGGAGCGAAGGAGGCCCCCATGTCCTCGGTGCAGAACCGGTCGCCGCCGTCCAGGGGGAAATCCTTGCGCAGGGGATGCCCGGGGAAGTCGTCCCACATGAGCAGGCGGCGTGAGGTTGGGATGGCCATCGAAGGGAATCCCGAACATGTCGAACACTTCCCGCTCGGCCCAGTCGGCGCGACTTGAAGCGCCCGGTGAGGCTGGGCAGGGCGGTCCCTTCCGGCACGCGGCACCTTGATGCGCAGCCGCTCCTGGCTGGCCAGGTTCAGCAGGTGGTAGACCACGTCGAAGCGGGGCTCGCGCGGGTTTCCAGGTCCACCGCCGTGACGTCCAGCAGCAGCTGGAACCCCTCGTTGTAGATGAAGTCCACCACTTCCAGGAACCGCTCCCGGTCCACCACGATGGTCGGCATCGCCCCGGAAGGCGTGCCGGTCCAGGACGGCCCCCGGCAGCTGTGCTTCGATGCGCTCGATCACCATGCTTCATTCCCCGAAATGGTTTCACCAGATCCGCTGGGCGCCCCGGTCCCCGGCTTCCAGGACCATCTCCCGCACCACCTGGTACGACGGACAGCCCGCGAGCCTGCTGCAGCTCCTCCTGCCGGGCCAGGGACTGCGTAGAACTGCTCGATGTGCTCCTTGCGGGCCGTCAGGGATTCCCGGCTGATCTTCTTCTGCAGTTCCATGACTCCGTAGATCATGGTCTCCGGGCGGGGCGGGCAGCCGGGGACGTAGACGTCCACCGGCACCACCCGGTCGATGCCCTGGAGGGTGGCGTAGGTGCGGTACATGCCCCCCGGTGGAGGCGCAGACCCCCACCGCAACCACCCACTTGGGCTCGGCCATCTGGGCGTAGATCTGGCGCAGCACCGGCGCCTGCTTGTTGGTGACGGTCCCCAGCACCAGCAGCAGGTCGCTCTGCCGGGGGCTGAAGCGCAGGGCCTCGGCGCCGAAGCGGGAGAAGTCGTAGCGGGAAGCCATCATGGACATGAACTCGATGGCGCAGCAGGCGGTGCCGAAGGGCAGCGGCCAGAGGCTGTTCTTCCGGGCCCAGTTCACCACCGCGTCCAGCCGGGTGGTCATGGCCGAATCGTCGAGGTGGATGCCGGCCATGTCAGCGCTCCCAGTCCAGGGCGCCCTTGCCCCAGGCGTAGACGTAGCCCACCAGGAGGGTGGCGACGAAGCTGACCATGGCCCAGAAGGTCCCGAGGTTGGCTTTGTACTGCACCGCCCAGGGCAGCAGGAAGGCGGCCTCCACGTCGAACAGGATGAACAGCATGGCCACCAGGTAGAACTTCACGCTGTAGCGGTGCCGGGCGCCTTCCTGCCGGGGCGGGGCGCCGCATTCGTACGGGGTCAGCTTGGCCCGCTGGGGGTTGCCGGGCTTGCACCACCCCGGCAGGATCCGGCCGGAGATCACCAGGATGGCCGCCCCCACGCCCAGGGCGATGAGGAACAACAGCAGGACGGGCAGGAACGGGGGAACGGCGGGTGTCATGGGTCATCCAGGGGGAGCAGGGCCCCAGGCCCGATCATACCGTCTCCGGGGTTCCTTGGAGCCCCCCGCGATCCGGTATAATCCGCCATGCCCAGCCGCGATTCACAGACCGTCATCCTGAGCCGCCAGACCATCCTCCTGGTGACGGCCGTGAGCGTCGGGCTGCTGACGCTGTGCTACGTGCTGGGGGTCCAGGTGGGCAAGCAGAGCGCCGCCCTGCGGCGCCCGGCGGCCCGGGGCGCCGGGGAGGACCTGCAGGAGCTGCCCGCATCCATCACCGACCAGCTCAAGGCCCTGGAAGCGGCCGGGGGCATTCCCGCGGGGCTCCAGACGCCCCCTGCCCCGCCCGGGCCCGCCAAGGGAACCGCCGCCCCCGCCGGACCGGCCCAGCCCTCCGCCGCCCAGCCCCCTGCCGCCCCGGCCGCGGCCGCCCAGGCGCCGCCGCCGGTGGAAGTGCACGTGCCGTCCCCCCCAAGGCCGCGGCCCCCGAGAAGAAGGCCGGACCAGCCCCGGACCCGAAGTCCGAGCCGGCCGGGCGCTGGACCCTGCAGCTCATTTCCACCCCTGACCAGGCCGAGGCCAAGCGGATGGTGGACCGGGCCCGGGCCGCCGGGTTCCAGGCCGGGATCGTCGCGGAAAAAGGCTTGTTCAAGGTTCGGCTCACCGGGGGCGGCCCCCGGGAAGCCATGGACAGCACCACCCAGAAGCTCAAGAACAGGGGCTTCAAACCCTTCGCCATAAGAATCGAATAATTTTTCTCCGGAAGCCGGCCATGGCCACTCGGGCGCTGTTAAGCTTTCGTGCGTGGGGTTTCGTCCCAAGTCCATGAGTTCCCGCGCTTAACTGAGGCCGCCGGGATGAAGAACGTCATTTCAGCCTTGCTGCCGATCCCCCGGTTCGTGGAGCCTCCCGAAGCGGTCAGGCTCCCCCATGCGCGGAAGGTGTTCCCCTTGCGGGACATCCACTTCCGGGACATCAAGGCGCTGGGGTTCGACATGGACTACACCCTGAGCCACTACCGGTCCCCGGAGATCGACGAACTGGCCTACCGCCACTCGGCACAATTTCTGGTGCAGGAACGGGGTTATCCCGCCTGGCTGCTGGACACCCACTTCGACCCGGCCTTCGCCATCCGCGGCCTGGTCCTGGACGGGACCCGGGGCAACCTGCTCAAGCTGGACAGCTCCCGCCAGGTGGCCCGGGCCTGCCACGGGCGGCGGCCCATGACCCGGGACAAGATCGACCAGGCCTACGGGCGGCGCCGGGTGGTGGCCTCGGGCGCCGGGTTCCGCAGCGTCGACACGCTGTTCGAGATTCCCGAATGCCACCTGTACGCCACCCTGGTGGACGGCCTGGACGAGGGCCGCATCACCGGCAAGGACTGCTTCCAGGTCTTCCAGGACGTCCGCTGGGCCATCGACAGCGCCCACCGCAACGGCGGCATGAAGGCCGAGATCCTGGCCAACCCGGAACTCTACATCCTGCGGGACCCCCAGCTGCCGGCGGCCCTGGACCGCTGGCGGCGGGCCGGGAAGAAGATGTTCATCCTCAGCAATAGCGAGTGGGCCTTCACGGACGGGGTGCTGCGCTTCCTCCTGGACGGCCTGGATCCGGCCCACCCCGACTGGCTGGATTATTTCGATCTGGTGGTGGTGAGCGCGCGCAAGCCGGCGTTCTTCCAGGAATCCCCGGCGCCCGTCTCCCTGGAGGGGCAGAACAAGGCATTCATGGGCGGCAACGCCCTGTGGCTGGAGGACAGCCTCCAGACGTTCGGGGAACAGATCATGTATGTGGGTGACCATATCTATGGGGACATCCTTCGGTCGAGGAAAAATGTTTCATGGCATACCCTGCTCCTGATCCCCGAGCTGGCCACCACCCTGGAGCAATTGGAGGAGCAGGCGGGCGAACTGCAGGAATTTGTTCGTTTCGAGAACGTCCGCCGGAAATCGGAACTCCAACTGTCTCTGTTGGAAGACAATCTCCGGCGCAACCATGAACATCGCCGCTTGCTCGCCCCCCGTCTTTCCCCCGAAGCCCTCCTGGCCATGGACCAGGAAGCCGCCCGGCTGCGGGAGGAACTGGAGGCGGCGAAAATACGAATGGAGGTGGGGAAAAAAGTACTTGCAGAACTTGATGATCGATTAGAATCTGCCTTCAATCCCCTATGGGGGAGCATCTTCCGGGACGGGTACCAGCAAACCCGGTTCGCGGATCAGATCCAACAGTACGCTTGCGCATACACCGGTCGTATCAGTAACCTTTACTTGGTGGACCCGACAACAGCCCTTTATGCTCCGGTCCCCACCCTCCCACACGAACGAATCTAGTTTTTTTCAAACGAGGGGCACACTGGGACTGGAACAGCGCACTTTCTCGCATCATCCAAGGGTAGTGCCGTTGCATAATGTGAGGCATCCGGACATTCCGTAATAATTCGAGGAGTGATCAACTTGAAGCGATTCGATTCAAATTCCGACGCCCCCCTGGCCCTCTCCACGCTGGGTGACCGCATCAAGGCGGTGCGCCTCACCTGGCGGTGGTCCCAGGAAGAAATGGCCGAAGCCCTGCGCGTTGACCAGGCTTCCATCTCCTTCTGGGAGCGGGACAAGATCAAGCCCTCCGGTTCCGCCATCGTCGCCTTGGCTTCCCTCTTCCGCACCAGCACCGAAGCGCTGGAAGGAGGCCTGGGCTTCAAGATTCCGGATCCGCCATCGCACCCCGAGTCCGCCAAGGTGGACCGGGAATTTCCACGCAGCGTGAGCCTCCCGGCCGGGAGCGAGGACGTGGTCATGGTGGTGGACCTGGGCGATGGCTCCTCCAAGGGCAAGCAGCTCTCGGAAGCCATGATGAGCCTGGTCCAGGGAGTCAAGGACAGCCGCCGGGTCTGGGTAGTCCTGGAGTAGCCGCGCCCCTGGCGCCATGAGCGGACCCTGGCAGGGTGTTGGCCTGCCAGGGGTCGGTTCATTTGAGTCATTAGGAGTTTCGTTTGGGCCTCCGCCGCCCGTCGGGGAAGGCTGGCGTGGAACCACCTGCTCAATGGATTGACCATACCCTCCGGGGGGCCGGGCTGGGGCAACCGGACCGGGGCCGGGCGTGGAAGCAGGGTACCGCCCGCCTCGAGGATCGTCAGCTTGGCCACCCGGCGGCATATGGCATCTTTATAAAAATCCAGGTCCGCCAGGAAGTCAGTGCACTCCCCTGCGGGCGTCCGCCAGCACCTGACGGATCGCCGCCACCACCTGGTCCTGGTCCTCCTCCGTGAGCCCGGGCCAAAGGGGCAGGCTCAGCAGCCGGTCGCCGCTCCATTCAGTGTGGGGCAGTCCGTCGGCGGGCAGGGCGTGGGTCCGCCTGGCGTAGTAGTCCCGGTAGAAGGCATGGACGTGCACCGGGCGGTAGTGGATCCCGGTGCCGATGTTCTCCTCCTTCAGGCGGGCCACGAACGTGTCCCGGTCCAGGCCGGCCTTCTCGGGACGGATCCGCAGCACGAACAGGTGGTGGCAATGGCCGTGCACCGCATCGCCGGGGATGGGCAGCAGCACTTCCTCCATGTCCCCCATGAGTTCCAGGTAGCGCAGGAACAGCTTCTTGCGCCGGGCGTTGAAGCCGTCCAGCTTCTTCAGCTGGTGCAGCCCGATGGCCGCCTGCAGGTCCATGAAGTTGGCCTTGCGGGCCGGTTCCATCACCTCGAAGTGCGGGCTGCCCTCCTTCTGGAACCGCTTCCAGGCATCCCGCTCGATGCCGTGGAAGCGCAGGCGCTTGATCCGGCCCACGTAGCGGTCGTCGTGGCAGGCGATGGCGCCGCCTTCGCCAGTGGTCATGTTCTTGTTGGGATGGAAGCTGTACACGCTCATCACCGACCGGGGGTCGGCGCCGATCTTGCGGCCCCGGTAGTGGGCGCCCATGGCCTGGGCCGCGTCCTCCACCACCCAGAGGCCGTTCGCCTCGGCGACCTTCCAGACGGCGTCCATGGGGACCGGCAGCCCGGTGAGGTGCACCGGGATGATGCCCTTGGTGCGGGGCGTGATGGCCGCCTCGAGGCGGTCCGGGTCCAGGTTCAAGGTGGCGGGGTCGATGTCCACCAGCACCGGCACGCCCCCCTGGAGCACCACGGTGCTCAGCGTGGACGCCCAGGTCAGGCCGGTGGTGATCACCTCGTCCCCGGGGCGCAGGCCCAGCACCTGCAGGGTGATCTCCTGGGCGGTGGTGGCGCTGTTCATGGCCAGGCAGTGGGCCACCCCGTTGTAGGACTGCAGCGCCTCCTCGAATCGGGCCGCCTTGGGCCCCGTGGTGATCCAGCCGGACTCGATGGAATCCACCATCTCGGCGATCTCTTCGGCTCCCAGCATGGGGCGGGTGAAGGGCAGGAAGGCCTCCCGGCGCGCGTAGGTCATGGCTGCTCCTCGCGGGCCTGGCAGGCCTGCAGGGTGTTGGCCATGAGGCCCGCGATGGTCAGGGGGCCCACGCCGCCCGGGACCGGAGTGATGGCCCCGGCCACCGCCGCCGCTTCGCTGTAGCGCACGTCGCCGCACAGGACGGACCCCTTGGTGCGCAGGGTCTCCAGCTTCCTGGGGTCGGCCTGGAAGATCCGTTCGCCCAAGGCCAGGTCCTCCACCCGGTTGATGCCCACGTCCACCACCACGGCCCCGGGCTTGACCCAGGACCCTTCCACCAGCCCGGGACGGCCCACCGCCGCCACCAGCAGGTCCGCCTCCCGGCACAGGCCGGGCAGGTCCTGGGTGCGGCTGTGGGCGATGGTGACCGTGGCGTGCTCCTCCAGCAGCATCAAGGCGATGGGCTTGCCCACGATCTCGCTGCGGCCCAGCACCACCGCCCGCTTGCCCTTCAGGGCGATGCCGTAGGCCTTGAGCATGCTCATGCAGGCGGAGGGGGTGCAGGGGCGCAGTCCCCGCTGGCCGCCCAGGAGCAGCCCCTGGTTCACCGGGTGCAGCCCGTCCACGTCCTTGGCCGGGTCGATGCCTCTGAGGGCCCGCTTGGAGTCGAGGCCTCCGGGCAGGGGGAGCTGGACCAGGATCCCGTCCACCTCGGGGTCGCGGTTCAGGTCCCGGATGAGGGCCTCCAGGTCCCCCTGGGTGATGGCGGCGCCCGGGCGGTGCTCCAGGGAACGGATGCCGGTCCGGGCGCAGGCGGCGATCTTGCCCCGCACGTACACCTGGCTGGCCGGGTCGTCCCCCACCAGGACCACCGCCAGGCAGGGCGGCCGCAAGCCCTGGGCCACCCGGCGCTGCACCCCGGCGCCCACCTCGTCCAGCATCCGGTCCGCATGGGACTTCCCATCAAGAATCAAAACCATCGGTCGCTCCCGAAAACAGCGCCCATTGTCCCATAAGCAGTGGGCAAAGGCCCGGCGATGCCGGGATTTTCCCCTTGTCTCCTTGTTCAATTAGCGATAATCTATTGCGTTGAATTCGGCCTGGGATTCCCTGGTTCTGGGGCACCGGAGTGGCATCGTGCGGATGCGCCGGGAACCATGGGGACCGCGTCGGGTGGGTTTGACCCCGCCCCCTTCACCATTGATCAAGGTTGCCCGATGGATCTGAACAAGATGCAAGCCCCCGTGGAACGGCAGCTCGCCCTGCTGGGCTACGAGCTGGTCTGCCTGGAGGAGGGGCAGGAGGGGCGGGATCCGGTGCTGCGCCTCTACATCGACCACCTGGACCGGGGTCCCGGCGGCGACCGGGCCGTCACCCTGGACGACTGTGTCGCCGTCAACGATGGGCTCGTCCCTTGGCTGGACGTGGAGTTCCCCTCCCTGCGGGAACGGGTGAACCTGGAGGTCTCCAGCCCCGGGCTGGAGCGCCCCCTGGTCAAGCCCGAGCATTTCCGGCGGTTCCAGGGCCGGCTCTGCCGGGTCCAGACCGGCGCGCCCATCAACGGGCAGAAACGGTTCAAAGGCTGGATCGGAACTTCGACCGAAGCGAGCGTCACCTTGGAGGAAGACGGGGTGTTCAAGACCATCCCCTTCGAGGCCATCCGGCAGGCCCGCCTCGCCCCTTTCGACGAACAGAAGGCCCCACCCCCCGGCACCCGGCCCAGGCCGGGTCGCCGGACCAACCTGAAGCGGCCGGCGTAGAGACAAGCGTCGGCAAGGAGAACCTATGGCACTCGTAGCTACAAGCTTTTTCGACAGCGTGAAGATGATCGCGGCGGAAAAGGGCATCCCCGAAGAGGAAGTGTTCAAGGCGGTGGAGGAGTCCCTGGTCAAGGCGGCCGAGAAGTACTTCCAGAGCTTTGACTTCTATGGGAATTTCCAGGCCCAGATGGAACGCGACACGGGCGAGTTCCACGTCTACGCCCTGAAGCAGGTGGTGCCGGTGGTGGAGGAGGAGGACCTGGAGATCAGCCTGGAGGAGGCCCAGGCCCTGAACCCGGACGCCGCCGAGGGGGACACCCTCTGGCTGCCCCAGGACACCTCCCAGCTGGGCCGGATCGCGGCCCAGGCCGCCAAGCAGGTGCTGGTGCAGAAGGTGCGGGAAGCGGAGCGGGACCGCATCTTCACCGAGTTCGCCGACCGCATCGGCGAGGTGGTGGTGGGCGAGGTCAAGCGCTTCGAGAAGAGCGCCATCATCCTGGAGATCGACCGGGTGGAGGCCATGCTCAAGCGCAGCGAGGCCCTGCGCGGCGACCGGTTCGACAAGGGCCAGCGCATCAAGGTGGTCATCTCGGCCGTGGACAAGTCCGCCAAGGACCCCCAGGTGCAGGTGAGCCGCACCGACCCCCGGCTGCTCATCAAGCTGTTCGACCAGGAAGTGCCGGAGATCCACGACGGCACCGTGGTCATCCGCAGCTGCGTGCGGGAGGCCGGCGACCGGGCCAAGGTGGCGGTGCACTCCCTGGACCCGGACGTGGACCCGGTGGGCGCCTGCGTGGGCCTCAAGGGCAGCCGGGTGCAGGCCATCATCCGGGAACTGAAGAACGAGAAGATCGACATCGTCCGCTTCGACGAGGACAGTTCCCGGTTCATCGCCAACGCCCTGAACCCGGCCAAGGCCCTGCGGGTGACCGTCACCGACCTGGAGCACCGCCGGGTGGAGGTGGTGGTAGACGATGAACAGCTCAGTATCGCCATCGGCAAGCGGGGCCAGAACGTGCGTCTGGCCGCCAAGCTCACCGGGTGGAACATCGACGTGCGCAGCGAAGCGGAGAAGCGGCGGGAGACCGAGGCCGCCATGGTCCAGGCGCTGCCCGAACCGGCCGCCCGGCAGGAACCGGCCGAACAACCGGAATCCTTCCTGGTGGCACAAATGGGAGCCATCGAGGGGTTGGATGAGACGGTCGTCAAAAACCTCGCCTCGGCTGGCTATACGGACGCAAAATCCTTGTACACTGTAACGGTTGAGCAGTTGCTCACGGTTGCCGGCATCGACCAGGATCTCGCTTTCCGCCTCATCGACGCCGCGCACGCCCGGTTCGGTGAGTAGGGCCAGGTCGAACCGTAACTGCCTTCCGCCCCCTTCCTTCAGATCGAGGTACGCCTCTTTCATGCTGCGCATCAACCAGTTAGCCAAAGAGCTCGGCGTGAGCAATCACGTCGTGCTCGAAGCCCTCGAGAAGCACCTGGGGATCCAGGGCAAAAGCCACAGCTCCAACCTCAGCGACGAGCAGGTGAACTCCCTGCGCCGGGTCATGGAAGGCAGGCCCAGGGGCCAGGAGCACCCGGCCGCCCCGGCGCAGCCCGCCCCCCCGCACCCCGGGCCGTATTGCCCAGCGTGAAGATCGTCAAGTCGATCGGTCCACCGCCGGCACCGCCGACGGCACCGCCCACCGCCCCGGTCCTCATCAAGAGGACGGAAGCTCCCGGGCCGGCCGCCGCCGCCCCGGCGGCGGAAGCGGAACCGGTCGCGCCCGCTCCGGTTCCGGTGGAGAGCCATGAGGCCTCCGCCGCCGAGCCGTCCCCGTCCGCCGGTTCCCGGGTCCAGTCCTTGCTTGGGCGCGCCCCCGCCCAGGGCGGGGAGGGGTTCTCCCGCTTGCGCATCTCCCAGGCCCCCGCCCCGGCGCCCAAGCCCCAGGAGCCGGCCCGGTACATCCAGCTGCCCCAGCCTCAGCCGCCCAAGGTGCGCCCGGAAGCGGGCGCCCGCCCGGTCATCCAGCGTCCCGGGCAGCAGGCCCAGGTGCAGCGCTCCGGCCAGCCCCAGCCGGAGAAGACGCTCCTGCCCATGGCCGCCAACACCGGCAAGGGCGCCGTCAAGCACGAGCCGACCCCGGCGCCGTCGCGCCGGCCTTTCATCCCCCCCTCCATCACCGAACTGCGTTCCGATTCCAGCTTCACCCGCATCAAGATGTCCGACAACCCCGCCCCGGCGCCCCGCCCGACGGAACCGGCCCGGTACATCCAGCTGCCCCAGGCCCGGTCCCAGGCTCCTTCCCGCCCGGGCGGCCCCGGGGGGCGTCCCGGCGGCCCCGGCCGTCCGGGGAGCGGTCCTTCCAGGCCCGGAGGGCCCGGCGCGCGGCCGGGCGGACCTGGGTCCCGTCCCGGCGGTCCCCCCCTGAACCGGGGGCGCGGCCCCTCCCTGCCGGCGCCCACGGCCCCGGATCCCAACGCCCAGAAGGGCCCAGGCCGCGGCGGCCATTTCACCGGCAAGAAGAAGGACGACAAGCGCAGCCGGGCCGAGCGCATGGCCGAGGAGCTCGAGCTCAAGCTCCGCCAGCCCCGCAGCCGGGCCCAGCAGATCGCCACCGAGTACATCAACGATGAGATCGGCATCGTCATGCTCTCCGAGGGCGTGACGGTGAAGGAACTGGCCGAGAAGTGCAACCGCCCGGCCAAGGACGTGGTGGCCAAGCTGCTGCACCGTGGCGTGTTCGCCACCATCAACCAGCCCTTGGACACGGAACTGGCCAAGGAGATCGCCCGGGAATTCGGCTACCTGGCCGACATCGTGTCCTTCGAAGAGGACGTGCAGATGACCGCCGAGGAGTCCAGCGAGGCCGTGGGCGAGAAGCTGTGGCGGCCCCCGGTGGTCACCATCATGGGCCATGTGGACCACGGCAAGACCTCCCTCCTGGACGCCATCCGCACCACCAAGGTGGCGGCCGGCGAGGCCGGCGGCATCACCCAGGCCATCGGCGCCTACCACGTGGACGTGAAGAGCGGCGAAGGGGCGGACCGCCAGATCGTGTTCATCGACACCCCCGGCCACGAGGCCTTCACCAAGATGCGGGCCCGGGGCGCCAAGGTGACCGACATCGTCATCCTGGTGGTGGCCGCCGACGACGGCGTGATGCCCCAGACCGTGGAGGCCATCAACCACACCAAGGCCGCCGACGTGCCCATGGTGGTGGCCATCAACAAGATCGACAAGGCCGGCGCCAACCCCGACCGGGTGGAGCAGATGCTGCTCCAGTACGGGGTGCAGACCGAGAATTTCGGCGGCGACACCCCGGCCGTGCGCGTCAGCGCCAAGACCAAGCAGGGCCTTGACGTGCTCCTGGAGACGGTGCTCCTGGTGGCCGACCTGAAGGACCTGAAGGCGGTCTACGACTGCCCCGCCGCCGGCAGCATCCTGGAAGCGCGCCTGGACCGGGGCCGGGGCCCGGTGGCCACGGTGCTGGTGCAGCAGGGCACCCTGCACGCCGGCGAGATCTTCGTGGCCGGGGCCACCATGGGCCGGGTGCGGGCCATGTTCAACGACCGGGGCGACAAGATCAGCGAAGCCACCCCGTCCATGGCCGTGCAGATCCTCGGCTTCGAGGAAGTGCCGGTGTCCGGGGACAACCTGCAGGTGGTGGAGGACGAGACCAAGGCCCGGAACATCGTCGGCTTCCGCCAGGAGAAGGCCAAGGCCGCGGCCCAGGTCAAGCAGCGGGTCACCCTGGAGAACCTGTTCTCCACCCTCAAGGAAGGCCAGATCAAGGAACTGCCCCTCATCATCAAGGCCGACACCCAGGGTTCCGTGGAGTCCCTGGTGGGCAGCCTGGAGCGCCTGTCCACCGAGAAGGTGCGGGTGCGCATCATCCACGCCGCCGCCGGGACCGTCACCGAGAACGACGTGCTGCTGGCGGAGGCCTCCAAGGCCACCATCATCGCCTTCAGCGTCAAGGCCGAACGCAAGTCCGAGGAGCTGGCCCAGGAAGAGGGCGTGGACATCCGGTTCCACGAGATCATCTACAAGGTCACCGAGGAGATCTCGGCCGCCATGCTGGGCCTGCTGGACGCGGTGGAGAAGGAGACCGTCCAGGGCCAGGCGGAAGTGCGCCAGCTGTTCAAGGTGAACAAGGCCGTCATCGCCGGCTCCTTCGTCACCGACGGCAAGGTCCAGAAGGGCTTCAAGGTCCGGGTCAAGCGCGGGGCCGACGTGCTGTGGGAGGGCGACATCAGGTCCCTCAAGCGGTTCAAGGACGACGTCCATGAAGTGAAGAACGGCCTGGACTGCGGCATCGACCTGGACGGTTTCGACGCCCTGAGGGAAGGGGATGTGCTGGAATTCTTCACCCGCGAAAAGTTTGCGGCCACCAGTCTGGGGTGAGCACCCTAGGTAGGCGTTCGGGTTCCTCCAATCGCCCGGCAGTTCCATTGTCTTGGTGAAGCGCCTCTGGGCCCCCGCTCCAAGAGCAGATGTCGGCCCAGAGGCGCTTTTCCAAACCAGCGGAACGGACGGCGCGCTAAGGGGACCCGAACGCCAGCATTGATTTTCATAACACCAGGAACCGGGCGTGATGCGGCGGGGTTTTTGCCGTATCTTCCTGGTAAGGTTCTGTCATGGTCAACCCTTCACCCTCCCGCCGACGCAACCGCGGTTTCACGCTCATTGAACTGCTGACTGTCATGACCATCCTGGCCCTGCTGGCCACCGTGGGCATCGTCGGCTACCGGCGCCACACCAAGGCCGCCAAGGAAGCGGTGCTCAAGGAGGACCTGTTCCAGCTCAACCACTGCCTGGAGGAGTTCTACGCCGACAAGGGCAAGTACCCCACGTCCATTGCCCAGTTGCGGGACGAACGGTACATCCGCGACATCCCCTCGGACCCCATGACCGGTTCCAGCAGCACCTGGATGACCGAGGAGGAACCGCCCGACCCGGACAACCCGGACGCGGAAACGGGCATCTTCCGCATCCGCAGCGGATCCACCGACATGGGGGAGAACCAGATCCCCTACAATGAGTGGTGATCCGCCGGGCGCGACCGGGGGCATGGTTCGGAGTATCCATGAAAGGTCGAGGGCTGGTCCGGATGGACGCGCTGGCGGCGGGGCTGCTCCTGCTCTGGGCGGGGATGGTGCTGGGGTTCGCCTTCCTGACGGCGCCGCTGCTGTTCCGGGTGCTCCCCAGCCGGGACTTGGCCGGGCTGGTGGCGGGCAAGGTGGTGGCGCTCCTGGACTGGGGTGCCTGGATCGGGTTCGCCGGCGCCGCCGTCCTGGTGCAGGGCGTCCGCTGGGCCCGGGAGGTCCGGGATCCGGAGCCGGTCGGGCCCCTGCGCCTGTGGGGGGCGGCGGTGCTGCTGGCCCTGCTCATGTGCTTCACCAGCTCCTGCATCGTCACCCCGAGGCTGACGAACCTGCGCGCGCGCATGGGCGGGGCGGTGGAAACCATCCCGCTGGACCACCCGGACCGGGTGTCCTACCGCCGGGTCCATGGGCTCTCCCGGCAGCTCATGATGTTGCGCCTGGCTCTGGCCCTGGCCCTGGCCGCCGGGACCGCCGCCCTGCCCCGTCCCCGGGACGGCGGCGGGCCTGCTGTCTAGTTTCTGTTGCCATTAGATGAAGTCCACATAAACTTCCGCCAGAGATCATCAGCATGGGCACCCTGGGGTTGAAAAGCGAGTTGCACGACGGGACCACCATCCGCGCCTACCTGGATGAACTGGTTCTGCGCAAGACCCCGGTCCAATTGCTGGTTCCTCAGCCGGACGGCCTGCCGTTCGAAACCACCATCTCCAGGGTGGGGCGGGACACGTTCGCCACCACCCGGACACCCCCTCTTGCGGAGGGGCAACAATTGAATATCGCGTTCATGCTGGATGCCAGGCGCTTCACCGCCCCCACCCGGGTCATGGCCACCGGCGTCTTCCGGATCCCCTCCTCGGTGGCCCAGGGCGAGCGCCGCCAGCGGTTCCGTGCCCCCTTCGCCCGGGGCGAGGGGGTTGAAGTGTTCGCCTGCGAGCGGCTCGCCGTCCCCTTCGCCGGCGGGCGGACCCTGGTTGGCCGGCTGGTCGACCTGAGCGTGGAGGGGTTGCGCATGGTCCCGGAGGAACTGGCCGGGTTGGACGGCGCGCCCGCCCCCCTGCGGCGGGGCGACCGGTTCGACGTGATGTGCGTCCGGGGCCTGCCCTTCACCCCCACCGTCCAGTGCGCGGGAGTGGTGGCCCACGTGCTGGCGGATCCGGAAGGGCCCTCGGTCGGGTTCCTGCTCATCGGGATGGGGGCGACGGACCAGAACAACGTCGAACGGGTCCTGGCCCCCCGATACCCCACTACTTTCGGTCAGGCCTTCCCGCGCATGCACCGCAAGACCGACCTGGCGGACCAGTCGGGGCCTCCCCAGGCCACCCGGGAAGTGGTCAAGGCCCCGGAGGTGGTGATCCGGCCGGCCGCTCCCACGCCGCCGCCCCCGGCGCGCCCGCCCCGCCCGGAAGTGACGCCGGTCCTGCGCCTGCGCAAGGCGGTACGGCGGATCCTGGTGATCTCCGCCGGGGGCGACGGCCTCAAATCCCTGGCCGAGTGTCTGCGGGAGGAGGATTTCAAGCAGGTGTCCGAGGGCCGGTCGTACCTGGATGCCCAGCGTCTGGCCCAGTCCGGCCGCCACGACCTGGTGCTGCTGGACGTGCGGGTGGGGGGGCACTACGGGCAGATGATCCTGGAGGCCCTGCGCCGCCACGGGCTGCTCCTGGACGTGCCGGTGATCCTGGTGGCGGACCGGCGCGACGCCAGCGTGGAGGCGGTGGCCCATGCCATCGGCGCGGTGCATATCCACGAGAAGCGCGCCCCCTTCGAGGAACTGCTGCCGGTGCTGTACCGGCTCATCTAGGGATGGCGCTTGCCAAGATCCCACGGCATGGCGTAGTCCAGGTCCGTGATCCGCAGCATCCGTTCGCACGGGGCGATGACCAGGCCCGGCGCGACCTTCAGGTCGGGGTACGCCTGCCGGAACGCCCCGATGCCCCGTGCATCGGAACGGGAGACCTGGGTCTTGGCCTTGATCTCGATCGGGTGGAGCCGGCCGTCCCGCTCCAGCAGCAGGTCCACCTCGGCACCGCCCTGGGAGCGCCAGTGGTGCAGCCTGGGGGCCGGGGACAGCATGGCCATCTGCTTGCGCAGTTCAGCGACGACGAAGGTCTCGAACAGGTGCCCCCAGAGGGGATGGCCGCCCAGCGCGGCCGGCGATGAGATGGCCTGGGCCCAGCACGCGAGCCCGGTGTCGGCGAGGAATCCCTTGGCCTTGCCGGAAACCCGCTTGACCGCATCACCCGAATAGCCGGGCACCTCGTACCACTGGAAGGTGGCCACCAGCAGGTCCAGCCAGCGCCGGGCCGTCTGGGGCGTGAGGCCCAGGTCCCGCCCCAGCTGGCTCGCATTGATCTCCTGGGCCGTGAGAGCCGCCGCCAGCCGCACGAAGCGCCCGAACGTATGCCAGTCCGAGACCTCGGTCAGCAGGCGCACATCGCGTTCCACGTAGGTCCGGAAATAGGCCCCCCAGAAGTCCGGGACCGCTTCCATGGGCAGACTCACCGCATCCGGAAGGGTGCCGCGCCAGATCAATTCGAACGGGACATGGGGAAGTTCCAGCCGCTCCCGCCGGTGGCTGGGAAATCCTTCCGGATCCTGGAGCCAATCCCCCAGCCAGGCGGCCGAAGGCTCCTCCCGCGCCGTCTCGCCCAGGCAGAAACCTTCCAGATCCAGGAATACCGCCCGTCCAGCCAAGCTCTCGGCGAGGTTTTTCAGCACATGCCATTGCTGGGACCCGGTCAGCAGGTACTGGCCCGGCTTCCGGTCCTGGTCCACCCGGCGCTTGAGAGCCGCCACCAGTTCCGGAACATACTGGATTTCATCCAGGATCAGCGGTGCGGGGTGGTTATCCAGAAAGAAATCCGGGTCCTGCCGGGCGTTGCCGATGTCCTGCACGGCATCGAACACCACCGCCTCGGCCTGCTGCCCGTAGACGTGCTGCAGGAGCGTGCTCTTGCCCGCCTGGCGCGCCCCGGACACCACCACCACGGGGAAGTTTCGGGCCAAGGATTCCAATCGGTCGGTCAGGAACCGGGAAACGTACATGCTGACAATTTACTGATGTCATCATCAAAATGCAATGTAGACTATGCAGGCCATGATTGGCGGGACCCGGACGACCCCTGCCTCGTCAGATTTCCCAGGTTTCCTTCACCCTCGGGAGAGGTTCGCCGGGGATGAGGCCCAGCAGCCAGGTCCGGATGCCTTCCACCCCCTCCCGGGTCAGGGCGCAGGTCTGCACCGCGTCCGGGTGGCAGCGCTTCAGGTCCAGGCGCCGGGGGCGGGACAGCCGGTCCATCTGGTTCAGCACCAGCAGGCGGGAATGCTCCCCGCAGCCGATCTCCTTGAGGGTGGCGCCCACCACCTTGAGCTGGTCCTCCAGCTCCGGGCTGGCGGCGTCCGCCACCACCACCAGGGCGTCGGCGGTGCGCACCTCCCCCAGGGTAGAGCGGAAGGCCGCCACCAGCTGGTGGGGCAGCTTGCGGATGAAGCCCACCGTGTCGGAAACCAGGGCCTGGCGGGGCTCGCCGCTGTCCGGATCCTCCCCCAGCCAGGCCTTGCGGGTGGTGGTGTCCAGGGTGGCGAAGAGCATGTCCCTGGGTTCGCCCTCCCCGGTGAGGGCCTTGAGGATGCTGGTCTTGCCGGCGTTGGTGTAGCCCACCAGGCACACCCGGGGGACCCTGGGCGAGCGCCCCTGGCGCTGGGTGTCCCTGACCTTCTGGAGGTGGTCCAGCTCTTTCTTGAGCTGGCTGATGCGCAGGCGGACCATGCGCCGGTCCACCTCGATCTGGGTCTCGCCGGCCCCGCCCCGCACGCCCACGCCGCCCACCTGCCGTTCCAGGTGGGTCCAGGCGCCCTTCAGCCGCGGCAGGTCATATTCGCACCGGGCCAGCTCCACCTGGGCCTTGGCCTCCCGGGTCTGGGCCCGCCGCTCGAAGATGGTCAGGATCAGGCCGGTGCGGTCCAGGCAGTCCATGCCCGTGGACCGCTCGATGTTGCGCAGCTGCCCGCCGGAGAGGTCGTTGTCGCAGATGAGGATCCGGGCCCCCTGGCGCTTGGCCTCGCCGGCCACCAGCTGCAGCTGGCCTTTGCCGTAGAAGGAACGGGCCTCGATGGTGGCCCGTTTCAGGCGCTGCCGCCCCACCGGCTCCAGGTCGCAGGCCCGGGCCAGTTCCCCCAGCTCGGTCAGATGGTCCTCGATGTCCGTTTCGCTGTCGTCGGGGCCCTGGTGGGCCAGGAGAAAACATCGGGGGCGCAGTTCTTCCATAGCCAAGGAGATTACCATCCCTCATCCGTGAATCATTGGGGATTACGCTGGTGCTGGAACTCAGCTAGGCTGTCCCCTGGATTTAATCGAGGCCTCATGGCTCTGTTTGGGTTCGGCAAGGACAGGAAGGAGGCCGGCGCCGTTTCCGAGTCGGTCCTCGCCTATCTGGAAGAGGCCCAGCGCACGCGCGCCCCTTTCACCCTGGCGGGACCCCGCCGGACCGAGGTCCAGGCGACCCTCCTGGGGATCGACGAGGCGGCAGGGACCCTTCATTTCCAGGCGGCGGCGGTCCCACCCGTGGACAAGGGCGCCCGGGTGGAGTTCCTGTTCATCCAGGACGGCTTGCGGGTGGGCGGTTCCGGGACCGTGGCGGACGTGCGCGCCACCCAGGTGCTGGTGGGCCTGCCGGAAGCCCTGGAACTGAAGGAGCGCCGCAGTCAGCCCCGGGCCCGTCTGAACCCCAAGGAAGGCGCCACCCTCACGGCCCTCACCGGGCTGTTCGAAGGGGTCGGCATCACCGGGGTGGTGGAGAACCTGTCCGAAGGCGGGGCCCGGGTGCGGGTGGAGAAGGCCTTGAACCTCAAGGGGGAGAAGCGCCTGCCCCTGAGCGCCATCCTGGTTCCGGCCGGCCAGCCGTTCATGCTCGTCAAGCTCAACCATGCGCCCAAGTGCCCGGGGGTCATGGAACTGGAGGGTCGGGCGGTGTTCCTGGACCAGAATGCCGGCGGCCTGGTCATGGGCATCGCCTTCGATCCACCCAGGGTGGACGTGGCCACCGCCCTGCGCGGCCTGGTGGCGTCGCGCACCGTGCCCATCCCGGCGGCCTTGCCGCCCAAGGCCCGGCGCAAACCCGAAGCGGCTCCGGTGGAACTGGGGCTGGCCGGCGGCGGCCCGGAGGAGCACCGCCCGGCGGGCGCCCCCCCGAAGGGGTCCAAGGAGCCCGACCCTGCCCACGAAGAACCCAGGCCGGCCGATCCCGGCCCCTCTGGGACGGTCGCGGCGGCCGCTCCCGCCCAGGCGGACGCTCCCGAGGCGCCCCCGGCCGCCCGCCATGAAGCGATCCTGCGCCTGCGCAAGCGTTCCCGGGCGGTGGTGGCCCTGGCCCCGACCCCGGCCTGCGCCGACCAGATGAAGGCCTTCCTGCGGGATCAAGGGTTCGGCCGCGTCCTGGTCACCACCGACCGGACGGAGTTGCAGGCACACCTCCAGCAGCCCAACCTGGCGGTGCTGTTCCTGGACGGCAGCCTGGGCACCCTGGACGCCCTGCAGCTGGTGAACGACCTGCGGAGCTCCCTGCCGGCGCTTCCGCCCATCATCCTGGCGGTGGAGGAGGCCTCCACCAGCCTGGTGCTGGCCGCCCGCCGCCACGGGGTGGCCCAGGTGCTGGTGAAGCCCTACGCCCTGGACGCCGCCTTCTGCGATGCGCTCATCCAGAAGATCTAGGCGTTCAGCGCCCGGCCGTACACCGCCCGCGCCGCCTCGGGGAAGGCTTCGTTGAGGGTGGGGTGGGGGTACATGGTGTGGATCAGCTCGTCCACGGTGTACTCGCCGCCGATGAGGGCCAGGCTCGAGGCCACCAGCTCGGTGGCCTTGGGGCCGATGATGTGGATGCCCAGGATCTCGCCGTAGGTCTTGTCGGCAACGATCTTGACGAAGCCGTACGGCTCGCCCAGGATGTTGGCCTTGGCCAGGGGCATGAAGGGGAAGATGCCCACTTCCACGTCCTTGCCCTGCTCCCGGGCCTGGGCCTCGGTGAGGCCGACACAGCCCACTTCCGGGTCGCAGTAGGTGCAGCTGGGCACCCGGTCGTAGCGCACCGGGTGGGGCTGCACGTCCTGGCCCAGGTCGCGGGCGGCGTGCTCGGCGGCGACGATGCCCTCGTCCGAGGCCACGTGGGCCAGGAGCGGGGTGCGCACGATGTCGCCGATGGCGTACAGCCCCGGTTCGGCGGTGGCCAGGTACTTGTCCACGGCCACGAAGCCCCGGTCCACCTGGGCCCGGGTGGCCTCCAGGCCGACCCCGGCGGTGACCGGGCCCCGGCCCACCGCCACCAGGACGTGGGAGCACTCCACGGTCCCGGGCTTGTCCCCTTCCAGGGTGCACACCACCCGGTCCTCCCGGCGCTCCAGGGCGGTGATCCGGGTCTTCACCCGGATGTCCATCTTGTTCTGCCTGGCGAAGATCTTGGCCAGCTCCTCGCCCATGGCGGCGTCCTCGATGGGCAGGAGGCGGTCCAGGAGCTCCACCAGGGTCACCTTGGAGCCCAGGCGGGCGAACACGGACGCGAACTCCACGCCGATGGCGCCGGCGCCCAGGATCACCAGGTGGCTGGGCAGTTCCGTGAGGTCCAGGAGGTGGTCGCTGTTCAGGACCCGCACCCCGTCGGTCTCCAGGCCGGGCAGTTCCTTGGGCACCGAACCGGTGGCCAGGATGATCTTCCGGGCCTGGTGCACCTCCACCGCCGCTCCCGCCACTTCCACCTGGCCCTGGCCCAGGAGCTTGCCGGCGCCCTTGAGCACGGTCACCTTGTTCTTCTTCATGAGGAACTCGACGCCCTTGCCGTTCTTCAGGACGATGCGGTTCTTGCGCTTGACGATGGCCGCCAGGTCCGCGCGCATCTGGGCCGTGTCCACCCCGGCGATGCCGTATTCCGCCAGGTCGGCCATGTGCCCGAAGCGGTGCGCCGTCTCCAGCCAGGTCTTGGCCGGGATGCAGCCCCGGCGCAGGCAGGTGCCCCCCAGCCCGGCCGGGTCCTTCTCCACGATGGCCGTGGCCAGGCCCAGCTGGGCGCTCCGGATGGCGGCGATGTAGCCGCCCGGACCGGAACCGATGACGATCAGGTCGAATTGAGCCATTTGACCACTCCTGGAAAGTCCGTAGCGCCTTCCATGGTCCCATCGGCGGCCGGTTCTGGCCAGCCGTCATCCCCCCATGCCCGGAGGCGGCTATGCTGGCTCCATGCCCGCCATCGACTTCCCGCCCTGGTTCCTGTCCATCCTGCTGGTGCCCTTCGGCCTGATCCTTGGTTCGTTCGCCAACGTGCTCATCCACCGCCTGCCCCAGGAAGACCCGGCCGAACGCAACGTAGTCTCCGGGCCCAGCCGCTGCCCCCATTGCAAGGCGCGCATCCGCCCCTGGCACAACATCCCCCTGGTCAGCTGGATCTGGCTGCGGGGCCGGTGCGCCAGCTGCGGCTGGCGCATCCCCTTCCGCTACCCCCTGGTGGAGTTCCTGGGCGGGGCGCTCCTGGTCGGCTCCGCGTGGGTGTTCCCGGTGGGCACCCTGATCTGGGCCAAGGGGGTGGTGTGCGGCTACGCCCTGCTGGTGCTGTTCTTCACCGACCTCACGGCGTTCATCCTCCCTGACCCGGTGCAGGTCCCCCTCATGGTGCTGGGGGTGCTGTTCACCCTGCCCCAGCTGGCCTGGCCCCTGCACCTGACCTCCGTGTGGGCTTCCAGCCACGACGTGCTCCGGGTGGAGGCCTTCGCCAACGGGCTGCAGCCGGCGCCCGCGTGGGCCCTGATGGGGCGGCCGGTGACCTGGGTGTCCAGTCTGGTGGGCCTGGCGGTGGGCTACGGGGTGCCGGCGGGGCTGAACGCCATCTATCGCCTGATCCGCAAGACCGACGGCATCGGCATGGGGGATTTCAAGATGCTGGCCTGGCTGGGGGCGTTCTGGGGGGTGGGCCCCATGCTGGGGATCCTGTTCGGGGGCGCCCTGCTGGGCAGCGCCGTGGGCCTGCCCCTGATGATCCTGCGCAAGGCCCGGGCCCAGACCATGCTCCCCTTCGGCTGCGCCCTGGCCCTGGCGACGCCGGTGGTGGTGTTCTACGGGCCGGCCCTGTGGGCGGCCTACATGGGCTTGATCCGCTACTAGACATCATGTATCGGCCCCGCGCTGGTGGCGCGGGGCCGAATAATGCATAGTCACACTCCTAGTGCCTGGATGGACGCCTCGATTCAGATGAATCTGACGGTGCTGGCGTAGGTCGCGCGATACTCCCGGAGCGTCCAGGACCGCCCCTGCACGGATGCCTTTGACCAGGATGTTTTTGGCTTCCGCCTTCCAGATACCTGGTTTTGACCGCCGGGTGCTTGGGAGTGGCACAGCAGCTCCGGGATGATTTCAAGGCCAAGCCGCCCGGCCTATTGCGGGCCAGGTAAAAAAAATAGCCGGGGATGAAGGGGATTTGATCAGGGGATGCAATAGCTCCGACCCGTTGCCGCATGCGCACCCCTGGCCCCGGCGTCATGGGGCGCCTCAAGACTTGCCCAAGGAACCCTTCAACGCGGCGAACGCCTCCGGAAGGCCCTGGGGCCGGGTGCCGCCCCCCTGGGCCAGTTCCCGGCGGCCGCCGCCCCGGCCGTCCAGGTGGGCGGCCATGGCCTTGAGCAGGGCCCCCGCGTCGGCCCGGGCCACCAGGTCCGGACTGACGCTCACCAGCAGCGCCAGGCGGTCCGGGGCCAGGGTGGAGGCCAGGGCGATGACCGCGCTGCGGTGGCGGGTCCGGCACTGGTCCATCATCTCCCGCAGGGCCGCGCCTTCGATGCCCTCCACGGCGGCGGTCACCAGGGTCACTCCGCCCACCTGCTCCACCCGCTCGGCGTTGCCCCCGCCGGTGGCGGCCTTCAGGCGGGTCTCCTTCAGCTCCTTCTCCAGGTGCTGGATGCGGGTCTCCTTCTGGGCCAGCATGGCCGCCAGCCTGTCCCGGGGGGCGTTGGCCTGGCGGCTGAGCCCGGCCAGGAGGTGCTCGTCGTCCTGCAGCCTGGCCAGGGCCGCCGCCCCCGCCACCGCCTCCAGGCGGCGCACGCCGGCGGCCACCGCCCCTTCGCCCACGATCTTCACCAGGCCGATCTCGCCGGTGTTGGCCACGTGGGTGCCGCCGCACAGTTCCCGGGAGAACCCGGGCACGGACACCACCCGCACCTCCTCCCCGTACTTCTCCCCGAACAGGGCCATGGCGCCGGCCGCCAGGGCCTCGTCGATGGGCATGAGCCGGGTTTCGGTGGGGAACGCCCGAAGGGTCTGCTCGTTCACCAGCCGCTCCACCTCGGCCACCTGCTCCGCCTCCAGGGGGGCGAAGTGGGTGAAGTCGAAGCGCAGCCGGTCCGGGTCCACCACCGACCCGGCCTGTTTCACATGGGTGCCCAGCACTTCCCGGAGGGCCGCGTGCAGCAGGTGGGTGGCGGTGTGGTGGGCCCGGATGCGGGCCCGCCGCTCGGCGTCCACGGTGGCCTGGACGGTCTCCCCCTCCCGCAGGGGGCGGGCGCCGCGGACCGTCACGTGGTGCAGGTGCCGGCGGGGGGCCGGGGCGGTGCAGTCGCCCACCTGGGCCGTCAGGCCCTCGGCCCGGAGGGTGCCCGTGTCCCCCACCTGCCCGCCGCTCTGGGCATAGAAGGGGGTCCGGTCCAGGAGCACGAAGCCGCTCCCGGCCAGTTCCGGGACCCGTTTCTGGTCCTGGTCGAACAGGGCCGCCACCCGTCCCTGGGCTTCGGTCGCCTGGTAGCCCAGGAATTCCGTGGCCGGCAGGTCGGCCAGGGCCGCCAGGTCGCCGCCCAGGCGCAGGTCGTGCACCTTCATGGCCGAACGGCTCTTGGCCTTCTGCTCGGCCAGTTCGGCCTGGAAACCCGCCAGGTCGCACGTGAGCCCGCGTTCCCGGCACCAGTCCGCCACCAGGTCCACCGGGAAGCCGAAGGTGTCGTACAGGCGGAAGATCTCGCTTCCGGGCAGGGTGCCGGAGGTGGTGTCCAGGGCCTCCAGTTGGCGCAGCCCGGCGCCGAGGGTCAGGCTGAACTGGCCCTCCTCCCGGGCCAGGGCCTTCATGATCCGGGGCAGCTCGTCCTCCAGCTCCGGGTAGGCGTCGCCCATGGCCTGGACCACCGCCGGGCAGAGGTCGGCGAAGAACGCCCCTTCGATGCCCAGCTTGCGGCCGAAGCGCAGGGCCCGGCGGATGATCTTGCGCAGCACGTAGCCCCGGCCTTCGTTGGAGGGCACCACCCCGTCGAAGATCATGAAGGTGGCGGCGCGCACGTGGTCGGCGATCACCTGGGAGGCGGTCCGGTTGGTGGTTTCAGAGCGCTGGGCCGGCTCCACCTTGGCCTTCTTCCAGATGGCCGCGAAGATGGGCCGGAACAAGTCGATTTCGTAGTTGCTGTCCACCCCCTGCAGGATGGAGGCGACCCGCTCCAGCCCCATGCCCGTGTCGATGCTCGGCCGGGGCAGCGGGTGCAGGGTGCCCTCCGGGTCCCGGTCGGTACTGCATGAACACCAGGTTCCAGATCTCCATGACCCGGTCGCCCTCGCCGTTGGGCGTGGCGTCGCCCGCGTACCGGGGGCCCCGGTCGTAGTGGACTTCGCTGCACGGCCCGCACGGGCCGGTGTCGCCCATCTGCCAGAAGTTGTCGTGCTTGCCGAAGCGCAGGACGTGGTCCCGGGGCACCCCGGCCTGGATCCAGAGCTCCTCCGCCTCGGTGTCGGCGGGGATGCCGTCGGCCCCTTCGAACACCGTCACCCACAGGCGGGCGGGATCCAGGCCCAGGCTGCCCTGGTCCCGGGGGCCGGTGACCAGCTCCCAGGCGTAGCGCACGGCGTCGGCCTTGAAGTAGTCGCCGAAACTGAAGTTGCCCAGCATCTCGAAAAAGGTGTGGTGCCGGGCGGTGAAGCCCACCTGGTCCAGGTCGTTGTGCTTGCCCCCGGCGCGCAGGCACTTCTGGGAGGTGGCCGCCCGCACGTAGTCGCGCTTCTCCTTGCCCAGGAACACGTCCTTGAACTGCACCATGCCGGCGTTGGTCCACATCACGGTGGGATCGTCCGCCGGTCCCACCACGGCACTGGAGGCCACCACCCGGTGGCCGCGGGCGGCGAAGAAGTCGAGGAAACACTGGCGGAGTTCGGATGTCTTCATGGATTCATGCTTTCAGGAGGGTTGCCAAAGGACGGCTCAGTGCCGGAAGTGCCGGGTGCCGGTGAAGAACAGCCAGAGCCCCAGCTTCTGGGCGGCCCCGATGACGTCCTTGTCCCGGAGCGACCCGCCCGGCTCGACGATGGCGCCGACCCCCCAGCGGGCCGCCCATTCCACCGCGTCCGGGAAGGGGAAGAAGGCGTCCGAGGCCAGGATCGCCCCCCGGGCGCGGTCTCCGGCCTTGCGGCAGGCGATCTCCACCGAATCAATCCGGCTCATCTGCCCGGCGCCGATGCCCACGGTGCCTCCGTCCCGCACCAGGACGATGGCGTTGGACTTGACCGCCCGGGCCACCGTGTCGGCCATGGCCAGTTCCTCGGCCAGGGGCCAGGGCCCCCGCCCGGTGGCCTTCACCTGCCACTGCTCCACGGGGGTGGCGAGGCTGTCCGGGCGCTGCACCAGGAACCCGCCGCCGATGGTGCGCAGGTCCAGGCCGTGGGCGGCCAGGGGCCAGGCGCCGGGCGTCTCCAGCACCCGCACCTGCTTCCTGGCGGAGAACAGGGACAGGGCCTCGGGCGTGAACTCCGGGGCGAGGATCACCTCCCAGAAGGTCTGGACCATGGCCTGGGCCACCTCCGCGCCCACCGGGCGGTTGAAGGCCACGATGCCGCCGAAGGCGGCCGCCGGGTCCCCGGCCTGGGCCTTGTGGAAGGCGTCCAGCACGTGGGTGCCCCGGCCCACGGCGCAGGGGGTGTTGTGCTTGACGATCACCGCCGCGGGGGACATGAACTGGAACGCCACCCGGGCCGCCGTGTCGATGTCCAGCAGGTTGTTGAAGCTCAGCTCCTTGCCCTGCAGCTGCCGGCAGGCCGGGAAGCCCTCGGTGCGGGCGCCCGGACGCACGTAGAACCCGGCGATCTGGTGGGGGTTCTCGCCATAGCGAAGGACCTGGGCCACTTCCAGGCCGAGCCCCAGCCGTTCGGGCAGGGTGTCGGTCTGGGCGCTCCCTTCGGCCATCCAGGCGCTGATGGTCGGCGTCGTAGGCGGCGGTGCGCTGGAACGCCGCCAGGGCGCAGGCCTTGCGGTCCTCCAGGGTCCAGGCGCCCTGGGCCAGCTTCTCCAGGAAGCCCGGGTACTGGGACGGGTCGGTGAGCACCGTCACCGAGGCATGGTTCTTGGCCGCGGACCGGATCATGCTCGGCCCGCCGATGTCGATCTGCTCGATGCATTCCTCCGGCATGGCGCCGGCCCTGGCGATGGTGGCCTCGAAGGGGTAGAGGTTCACCACCACCAGGTCGATGGGGTCGATCCCCAGCCGCGCGGCGTCGGCCACGTGCCCGGGCAGCGTCCCGGCGGTACAGCAGGCCGCCGTGGATGCGCGGGTGGAGGGTCTTCACCCGCCCGCCGAAGGCCTCGGGGGCGCCGGTGAACTCGGCCACCTCCCGCACCTCCACCCCGCCGTCGCGCAGGGCCTTGAGGGTGCCCCCGGTGGCCAGGATCGCCCAGCCCAGCGCCCGCAGGCCCTCGGCCAAGGGGAGCAGGCCTTTCTTGTCGTAGACCGAGAACAGCGCCGTGGGCATGGGTCGTTTCCCCGCAAAGGCTCATTGTTTCATGGAGAAGGCGCTCCCGGAAACCCGGATCCGGGGCCCGGCGGTGGATGGCCTCAGGGCACAACGGTTCCGGATTCATCGTCCGGCCCTCGTCTGCCGATGAAACGGGCGGAGGGGGACCATGGATCTCCAGGTAGAAGTCCAGTTTACGGTCCAGCACACCATGGAGGAGCTCAAGGACGCGTTCGTGCGCCGGGGGCACTTCCCGGACTGGCGGGTCATCCAGGAAGCGGAGACGCGCCCGCAGCTGTTCTTCGAGACCCGAACCGTCTCCATCAACCTGTCCACCGAAGCCGACCGCCGGGCCTGGTTCGTGTTCTCCCTTGAAGCCTGCGGCGAGCTGAAGAAGCGGATCGTCATCACCACCGTGATCCCTTCCGGGGTCACCGTGGACATTCCCAACCTCACGGACTTCCTGGCGTTCTGCCGGAACTGCCTGGTCGGCGCGCCCGGGCGGTAGCCGACCCGGCATTGCTCCCGGGGGGGGCATGCATCATATTGGAGCCTGAGACGCGGATGGCTCCATGCCCAAATTGAAGATCAACAACATCGACATCACCGTGGAGCCCGGCACCCTGCTACTGGACGCCTGCGCCAAGGTGGGGGTGGACATCCCCCACTACTGCTACCATCCGGCCCTCTCGCCGGTAGCCACCTGCCGGATGTGCATGGTGGAGATCAAGGGGCAGCCCAAGCTGGCCACGTCCTGCACCACCCCCGCCCTGGAAGGGCAGGAGGTGTTCACCGACTCGCCGGTGGTGGCGGAGGCCCGGGCCGGAGTCATGGAATTCCTGCTCATGAACCACCCCCTGGACTGCCCCATCTGCGACCAGGCCGGGGAATGCAGCCTGCAGGACTACAGCTACAAGTACGGCAGCGGCGACAGCCGGATGGTGGAGCCCAAGCGCCGCTACCGCTACGAGGACCTGGGCGCCAAGATCGTCATCGACAAGAACCGCTGCATCCACTGCACCCGGTGCATCCGCTTCACCCAGGAGGTGTCCGGCACCTTCGAGCTGACCGTGGCCAACCGGGGCGCGGAGCTGGAAGTCACCACCTACGCCGGCACCTCCATGGACGGGAATCCCCTGGCCGGCAACGTGGTGGACCTGTGCCCGGTGGGCGCCCTCACCAGCCGGGACTTCCGGTTCAACAAGCGGGTCTGGTACCTGAAGCCGGTGCCCACCATCAGCCGCCACTCGGCCCTGGCCGCCCCCATCTGGGCCGACGTGGACCAGAACCGGGTGTGGCGCTTCCGCCCCCGCCCGGAGCCGGGCCGGAAGGCCACCTATTTCCTGTTCGACCACGAGCGCTACAGCTATCACCGCTATGACCTGGACCCGGCGGCCCGGGAGACCGGCCCCAGGCTGCGGGGCGGGGCCGCCACCACCGAGCAGGTGGCCCAGGAGCTCCAGGAGGCCGGTCCGGTGGCGGTGCTGGCCCAGGGCACCTTCGGCTGCGACACGGTCCAGCGCCTGGGCGAGCTGGCCTCGGCGCCGGAATGGCGCTACGGCACCGGGGACCATGTCTACCCCATCCTCTTTCCGGCCCTCCAGCCGAGCGGCGACGGCATCTTCAACCGGCGCGGGCTGGAAGAGCGGGGCTACCGGTTCGGCCAGCTGGAGGAGCTGCTGGAGCGGCTCCGCCAGGGCCGGGTGGGGGCCGTGGTGGTCCTGCACGACGAGGCCTTCTCCTCCGCCGGGGAGAACCGGCGCCTGCTGGAGATCCTCGGCAGCGCCCGGTTCAGCCTGGTCCTGGAACCGCTTCCCGGCGCCCTCGCCCGGGCGGCCACCGCCACCCTGCCGGTGGCCACCTACCTGGAGGAGGCCGATTTCGTCGTCAACCATGAAGGGGAGCTGCGATGCTACAGGAAGGCCCTGGAGCCTCCGAGGGGGGTGAAGACCGCCGTGGAATGGGCGAGGGACCTGCACAAGGTACCAGCGACTTCCCCGGCCTGACCGGCCCCCTGCCGTCGCCGTACCTGCTGGTCTACGACGGCGAGGATGACCAGTGCCAGGGCCTGGTGGACTGGATCCAGAAGCGCGACCGCAGCGGGCTGGTGGTGGCCTTCCCCTTCCAGAACTCGGAACTCCTGCACGTGGCCCCGGAACTGGCCGGGCTGCCCCTGGACCGGGGCGTCCACGGTTTCGACCCGCGCACCCGCGCGGTGCACAGCGGCCCCCGCCTCCTGCCCTCCGTCCTGGGCCACCTCCCCGGCTGGCGGTGGCTGGCGCCCCTGGCCCGGATCCCCTTCGTGTCCAGGCTGCTGTTCGCCATCATCTGGCGGTGGGTGGCGTAGGGATCAGAAGGTGATCCCGACGCCCAGCGTCCACAGGTGCTGGAATTCCTGCCCCGAGCCCTGGGCGGACAGGTACGAGGCCAGGCTGGAAGCCGAGGACTGGGCCACCGGGCGGTCCTTGGTGAAGGGCACCTGGTAGCTGACGGCCAGGTACGGCCCGATGCCCGGGAACGGCAGGACCCAGCGCAGGCCGGCCCGCAGCCAGGGGCGGACCAGGTCCTGGTCCTGGGCGGCGCCGGCGCCGGCGTACCGGTAGCTGTGGAACCGCTCCAGCAGCCCCAGCTCCCCGGCGAAGCCGGTGAAGGGCACCCAGAACTGGGCGTTCACCCCGGCCCCCAGCCCCTCCTGGCGCAGGCGGCTGCCGGAGCCGGCGGCGCCTTGCTGGATCTGGCCGTCGGCCTGCCAATGGCTGTACTCGACGTTCCACTCGAACTTGAGCACGGGCCCCACGCGCACGATCCGATGGCTGGCGGTGAGGATGACCCCGCTGCCTTGATCCAGGGATCCGGATACGGGTGTCCCCTGGACCGAGGTCTGGGGCAGGTCCTGGCCGGTGGGGAACGGCGCCTCCAGGCGCAGGTCCCAGGCCTGGGCCGAAGCCGGCAAGGCGAGCAAAGCCAGGGGTAGGATCCGCCACATGCGCAAGAGGTCACCTCCAGGTCCATGGCCTAGGATGCAAGGCTTGGGCCCGGAAGAAAAGCAGTTTCGAGGCCGGAACACCGGACACGAACGTCAACCTGGACGGACTCCTGGGGCGTCCGGGTCCCGACCCGGCGGCAGGTCCGCCGCACGGGTTCCGTGGGTTCGCGCCGCCACACCCTTGGTGGCGGTGAATCGGAGTGCGCGCACTCCGATTCACCGCCACTGGCCGTCGAGCCGCATCGGACTCTGGGCTCGGTGATTTACGGGTCAGTTTGAAGGCGTCTTCGCAGGCCGACGGGGCTTGGCGAATCCGCTTGGGCTGGGTGGCATGGAAGGGCTTGGGAAGTTTGGAGAGGCGATCCCCCCCGTTCGCCCCGGAGTCCCCGACACCTGGGTCCCCTGGTCGGCCACGACGAGCCAGCGAGCGCTTCGTCAGACTGCGCCGCGCGCGGGCTGACGAAGCCGAGCAACGGTGGGTCGGCGCCGCCCCCCGAAAGCCGGACGCCGGACCTGCCGCCCCCCGGGACCCGGACGCCGGAGTATGACTGGCGATTCCCGGATAGGTGTGTCATGTTTTTGACTTGAAACCTTCTGCATAGGATCTAGGTTACTTAGCGAGAGAGTCCGCATGAACTCCCTGCCCCATCTCCACTGGTCCACCCTGGGCGCGCCCTCCTCGGGGCTGGAGCGCTGCTGGGCGACCGTCTGGCAGGTGACCGTGGACCGGAGCGCGGCGCCGGCCCTGCCGCCCCCGGACACGGACCTGTGGGTGATCTCGGCCGCGGGCCCCGACCCGGGCCCGGACCTGCCGCGCCTGTGCGCGGAGGTGGGGGCGCTGCCCATCCTGGTGCTCCTGGACCCCCAGGCGCCGGCCCCGGATCCCACCGGCCTGGCCCGCTGGGGCGCGCTGGGCAGCATCCGCTGGGGCCTGGCCGGGGAGGAGCCGCCCCTGCCCGGCTTGCGGCCGGTGCCGCCGCACCAGGTGCCCCTGTCCATCTCCCAGGCCCTGGGCCTGGGCCTGGTGGGCATGGGGCCGGCCATGCAGCAGGTGCTGGCCACGGCCCGGGCCGCCAGCGCCACCCGGGCCACCGTGCTGCTGCTGGGGGAGAGCGGCACGGGCAAGGAAGTGGTCGCCCAGGCCATCCACCGCATGAGCGCCCAGCGGGACCAGCCGTTCGTGCCGGTGCACTGCGGGTCCATACCCGACAACCTGATCGAGTCGGAGCTGTTCGGCTACACCAAGGGCGCCTTCACGGACGCCCGCAAGGACACGCCGGGCAAGTTCCGGGAGGCCCATGGGGGGACCATCTTCCTGGACGAAGTGAGCACCATGCCCCTGAGCGTCCAGGTGCGCCTGCTGCGGGTCCTGCAGGAGCGGGAAGTGCAGCCGCTGGGCGGCGGGCCCCCGGTGAAGGTGGAGGTGCGGGTCATCGCCGCCACCAACGTGGACCTGTGGCAGCGGGTGCAGTCCGGCTCCTTCCGGGAGGACCTGTTCTACCGCCTGGAGGTGGTGCCCATCGCCCTGCCCCCCCTGCGCGAGCGGCGGGAGGAGGTGCCGTTCCTGGCCCAGCATTTCCTCAACCGCAAGGCCCGGGAATACGGCCTCTACCCCAAGGCGCTGCACCCCTCCGTGGACTCCCTGCTCATGGCCCTGCCCTGGAACGGCAACGTGCGCCAGCTGGAGAACGCCATCGAGCGGGCCATCGTCCTTTCCGTGCAGCGCCCGGTGCTCACCCGGGCGGATTTCGCCTTCCTCACCGAACGCCTCCCGGGGGGACAGGAGATCATGCAGGCGCTGCCGCCCCTGGAGGCCTTCCCGGCCTTCAGCGCCCAGACCGCCGCCCCCGCCCCCATGGAACTGCCCGCCGAGGGGCTGGACCTGAACCAGGTGGTCTCGGACGTGGAGAAGAAGCTGATGCTCCAGAGCCTCCAGGTGACCCGCGGGAACAAGAAGCGGGCGGCGGAACTGCTGGGGCTCAAGCGCACCACCTTCCTGGAGAAGATGAAACGCCTGGACCTGGAGGACGCCCTGCCCGAATGCGGCGAAGGTTCCTGACAATGTTAGGCTGAAGGCATGGACAACGCTCTTCCCCACCAGCGCTGGCTCCTGGAGGTGCCGGAGGCCGCCGAGGACGCCCTGGGCGACTGGCTTGGGCGGGCGGGTGCCACCGCCACCTTCCGGTCGGCGGATCCTCCCTATGCGTTCTATGCCTATTTCCCCCCGGACCTGGCCGCCCCGGACCCGGCCGCCCTGGCCGGCTTCCCCGGGGTGCGCCTGGTGCGGGTGGAGCGGTTCGCCGACGAGGACTGGCTGGCCAGGAGCCGGGAGGGGTTCGGCCCCATCCAGGTGGGGCGGGGCTTCCACATCCGCCCCCTCTGGGAGGACGGCCCGGCGCCCGCCGGGCGCGTCGCCATCGCGGTGAACCCGGGCCTCGCGTTCGGCACCGGCGGGCACGAGACCACCAGGCTGTGCATGGGCCTCATCGAGGACCTGGCGGACCAGGGGGCGCTGCAGGACCCGGTCCTGGACATCGGCGCCGGCACCGGGATCCTGGCCCTGACCGCCTGGCTGTGCGGGGCCCGGCAGGTGACCGCCTTCGACATCGACCCGGACTGCGGCCCGGCCATGGCCGGCCTCCTGGAGCACAACGCCCGGCTCCTCCAGGGCGCCCGCCCCTTCGAGGCGTTCGTGGGCACCCTGGACGACTCCCGGGTGCGGGGGCCGTACCGCACCCTCCTGGCCAACATCCTGCTGGAGACCATCCAGGACCTGCTGCCGCGCATGGCGGACATCACCGCCCCGGGAGGCCGCCTGGTGGCATCGGGGATCCTGGGGGAGCGCACGGACGAGGCCCTGGTAAGCCTGGCGGCCTACGGCTTCCAGCCCCGGAGGGTGGCGCGGGAGGGCGCCTGGATCGCCGTCCTGGCCCAGCGGCTGCCATGACCCGGGCCGACCTGCCCATCGGCGTGTTCGATTCCGGCATCGGCGGACTGACGGTGGTGCGCGCCCTGCGCCGGATGCTGCCCGAGGAGTCCATCGTCTACCTGGGTGACACGGCCAGGGTGCCGTACGGCAACAAGTCCCACGGGACCATCCAGCGCTACGCCCTCCAGGCCGGGAGCATCCTGGCCCGGTACCAGCCCAAGCTCATGGTCATCGCCTGCAACACGGCGTCCGCCCACGGCCTGGCGGCGCTGCAGGCCTCGGCCCCGTGCCCGGTCATCGGCGTCATCGAGCCCGGGGCCGAGGCCGCCTGCGCCCAGCCCGGCCCGGTGGGGGTCATCGGCACCCTGGCCACCATCCAGAGCGGCGCCTACGAGGACGCCATCCTCCGCCGCAGGCCGGACGCGGAGGTGCACAGCCTGGCCTGCCCCCTCCTGGTGAGCCTCGCCGAGGAAGGCTGGCTGGACGACCCCATCACCGACGCGGTGTGCCGCCGGTACCTGAACCAGGTCCCCTACGCGGTGCGCACCATCGTCCTGGGCTGCACCCACTACCCGGTGCTGCTGCCCTCCCTGGCCCGCACCCGCCCGGGCACCACCTGGCTGGACAGCGGGGAACTGACGGCCCGGGCGGTGGACACCCTGCTCCAGGGCCGCCTGGGCTACCGCACGGCCAGCGCCCGGGGCGACCTGCAGATCCTCCTCACGGACGCCGGCAGCCGGCTCAAGGAGGTGGGGGAGCGGTTCCTGGCGGAACCCCTGGAATCGGTGGAGCTGGTGGACCTCTGACCGGTCCGTGCGCACCCGGCGCCGGCGGCCTATGTTGAGGGGGTGATCTTCCACGAATCCCTTTCCCGGGCCATGGTGGACTACCTCACCGGGACCGTGTCCAACTACCAGCGCCGGATCCCCAACGACCTGGGGCGGCTGGCGGCCACCCTGCGCCCGGGAGACGTGCTGCTGGTGGAGGGCAACTGGCGCATCAGCCAGATCATCATGTACATGACCCAGAGCTCCTGGAGCCACGCGGCCATGTTCGTGGGCGACGCCCTGCTGCGCTGGGGCGGCCCCGAGGCCGACCGGGCCCTGGCCAAGTACGGCCCCGAAGCCACCCAGCTGCTGGTGGAAAGCGACCTCAAGGAGGGGGTCACGGTGGTGCCCCTGTCCCACTACCTGCACCAGAACCTGCGCATCTGCCGGCCCCTGGGCCTGCGCCCCGGGAGCCTGGAGCGGGTGCTGCAGGAGATGTTCCAGCACCTGGGGGTGCGCTACGACCACCGCAACGTCCTCGACCTGGCCCGCTACCTGATCCCCTTCCACCTGGTGCCCCGCTGGTTCCGGCGCAAGAGCCTGTACCTGGGCAGCTCCAGCAGCCGGGAGATCATCTGCTCGGCCCTCATCGCCAAGGCCTTCTACCGGGTCGGCCTGACCATCCAGCCCCCGCTGCAGCACGCCGGCAACGTCCACCTGGAGTCCCTGCAGGTGCGCCATCCGAGCTACATCATGCCCCGGGATTTCGACCTGTCGGTCAATTTCCAGATCCTGAAACCGCCCAGCAGCTGACGCGCGCTCCGGCCGGTCACCGGTGCACGTTCTGGTTGGGGTTGCGCTCCTCCATCTCCAGCCACAGGCGCTGCAGGCTCAACAGCCGCTCCGGGTAGTCCAGGCCCAGGCGCTCGTCCTCCGGATCCAGGGCCATGGGATCCTCGATCCAGGCGCCCGGAAACTCCGGGAACACCTGGGGCAGCAGGGTGCGGGAGAAGCCGCGCACGCTCAGGGTGCGGATCCCGGGCGTGTCGATGAGGACACCCTCGCCAGGGCAGGGGATCCGGCGCGCGGCGGTGGTGGTCTGGCGGCCGGTGCCGTACCGGCTCATCGCCCCGGTCTTCAGCTTCAGTTCCGGCATCAGGGCGTTGATGAGCATGCTCTTGCCCACGCCGCTGTGGCCCAGGAGGACCACCGTCCGGCCCGCCAGGAGCTCCCGCAGGGGCTCCAGCCCCTGGCCCCGGAGGGCGCTGGTCTCCAGGATGGGCACGCCCTGGGCCCGCAGGGGGTCCAGTTCCGGGAGAGTGTCCTTGCGGCTGGCCCGGTCCCGCTTGGTGACCACCACCCGGAACGCCATGCCCGCCGCCAGGGCCAGCACCTGGGCCCGCTCCAGCAGCCCCGGGCGCAGGGGCGGGTCCACCACCGCCGCGCACACCCAGAGCTCGTCGGCATTGGCGCAGATGAGCTGCCAGGGCTCCCGGTCGTCGCTGCCGCCGCGCTTGAGCAGGGTGCGCCGGGGCATCACCGCCACCACCTGCACCGGGGCCTGGTCCGGAGTTCCTGGTTCCAGCCCCCCTCCCCGGGCAGGGCGGCGTAACGCAGGCGGTCGCCCACCACCAGCTTCACCCCTTTGAGCTTGCCCGCCAGGCTGGCTCTCAAGGGGGTGCCGTCGTCCCGCTCCAGGTCCACCATCTGGCTGTGGCGCCAGACCAGGGTGGCCTCCGGGAGGTGCATCCAGGGCCCCGGGTCCGGCAGGCGGAGCAGGGTGTCCGAGTCGTGCGCCTCGTTCTCGGTGGTCAGCCGCTCGGCGGATTGCTGCCGGCGCTTGCTCTGGGCCCGTCCTTCCCGGGCGTAGGCATCCGGAGCGTCCAGATCCTCCAGGTCCCGGCTCTGCCCCAGGCGGTACTTACGGCTCATAAATCAGGCACGTCCGGCAAACTCCCGGGTCTCCGTGGCAACCTTCACCTTTTCCCCTTCCTTGATGAACAGGGGCACCCGGATCTCCAGGCCGGTTTCCAGCTTGGCCGGCTTGGTGACGTTGCCGCTGGCCGTGTCCCCCCGGGCGCCCGGCTCGGTGTAGGTGACCGCCAGTTCCACGTGGGGGGGCAACTGCAGGCCGATGGGGTTGCCGTTGAACTTCTGGATCTGGATGAGGGCGCCCTCCACCAGGAAATCCAGGGCGTCCCCCACCATGTCCTCGTTGAGGGTCAGGGTCTCGAAGGTCTCCTGGTCCATGAAGTGGGAGCCGTCCCCGTCGCTGTAGAGGTAGGACGCCTGGACCATCTGCAGGTCCGGCTCCCTGAACTTGTCCCCCGCCTTGAAGGTCTTGTCGAACACCGCCCGGGTGATCAGGTTGCGCATCTTCAGCCGGACCAGGGTCTGGCCGCCCCGGGCGGTGGGGGTGGAGACCTCCGCGTCCAGGCAGTGGTACGGGGTGTCTTCGTATTCGAAAAACATCTTGCGCTTGACGTTGATCGCTTCAATCAGGGCGGCCATGGGTTCCTCGGGAAAAGGGGGGCGACAGGCCCGTCCGGCCCAGGGCTGACCCGGTCCGGACGGCTCCCATGAAAATAGTGCCATGACCACCGCCTCCGGCCGAAGCACAACCAACGACCCCAGCTATCATGATGGCAAGGAAACCAGCGATGCCTGAGCTTGGCAAAACGATCGGCCGCTATTTGATCGACCGTCCCTTGGGCCAAGGCGCCATGGGCACCGTCTACCTGGCCGAGGACCCCCTGCTCAAGCGCCGGGTGGCCATCAAGGTGGTACGGGCGGTGGGCGACGAGCGGATCCACGCCCTGAGCCGCTTCCAGCGGGAGGCGGAGATCTCGGCCCAGCTGAACCACCCGAACATCGTCACCATCTACGACGTGGGGGAGGAGCCGGGCGTGGGCCCGTTCCTCGCCATGGAGTACGTGGAGGGCAGCAGCCTGGGCCAGCTCATCCGGGAAGGCACCCTGGAGACGGAAACCAAGTTCGCCATCCTCATCCAGACCATGCGCGCCCTCCGGGCCGCCCATATGCACGCCATCGTGCACCGGGACATCAAGCCCGAGAACATCCTGGTGGCGGAGAACGGCCGGGCCATGCTGATGGATTTCGGCATCGCCAAGACCATGGCCCCCCAGTCCACCCACCCGGGCGAGTTCCTGGGCTCCCCGGCCTACAGCGCCCCGGAACTGCTGCGGGGCGCCGAGCCCACCCCCAGTTCGGACCGCTACGCGTTCTCCGTGACCGGCTTCGAGCTGCTCACCGGCCTGATGCCCCACCCGGGGGTCACCGTGGCCTCGGTCATCACCCATATCCTCATGGAACCCCCGGTGTTCCCCCCGGGCATGTCCGGGGACACGGCCAAGGTGTTCCGCCAGGCCCTGGCCCAGGACCCGGACGAACGGCCCCTGACCCTGATGGAGTTCCTGGTGCCCCTGGTGGACGCCTGGCCCATGGAGCCCGTGGCCCGGGACCGGGTCCGGGAACTGTTCCGGCATGACGACTACGCCGGCGACATCCAGCCCCTGCGCAGGGTGCGCGCTGCCTCGATCCCGGGTTCCGCCTTCGCCACGGACCCCGGGTCCGGGGGTCTTGCCGTCGATGGGCGGGGCGCCCCGGCGCGCCCGGCCCCGTCCCTGCCCCAGGCGCCGACGGTGAAGATCCAGCTGGGGGAAGACCCCGCCTTCCAGCATCCGTCCGCCCAGGGCCGGCGCCCCCGCCCGGACTGGCGCCCCCGCCCGGTCGAGGCGCCCCTGCTCACCCCCATGCGCCTGGTGAAGTGGATCCTGGCGGTGCTGATCCTGGGGCCGCTGTTCTGGTGGGTCTACAGCCTGCTGGTCCGTCCGAATTAATGGGGTGACTGGCACAGCTCCATGAGCACGCCGCCGGTCTCGGCCGGGTGGATGAAGGCGATCCGGGCGCCGTGGGCGCCGGGCCGGGGCTGCTGGTCGATCATGCGCACGCCCTTGGCCAGCAGTTCCTGCACCGCCCCGTCCACGTCGTCCACTTCGAAGGCCACGTGGTGGATGCCGGGCCCCTTCTTCTCCAGGAACTTGCCGATGGCGCCGGCCGGGTCGGTGGCTTCCAGGAACTCCAGGGTGCTGGGCCCCACCGGGAAGAAGGCGGTCTTCACCTTCTGGTCGGCCACCTCTTCGATATGCTCCACAGCCATTCCGAACAGGCGGCCCATGCGGCCCATGGCGTCCTCCAGGGTGGGGGACGCGATGCCCAGGTGGTTGATCCGCAACAATTTCATGGTTTCCTCCAACACCTGATTGTACGCCCCGCCCTGGAGCCCCGATTGAGACGGAGATCACGCGTAGAATGGTGACGCCCGCGCGGGCATCGTGCCAGGAGGAGCAGACATGGCTCAAGTGACGCTTAAAGGCAACCCCATCCACACTTCCGGGGATCTGCCCAAGGTTGGGAGCCAGGCTCCCGCCTTCACCCTCACCCGCACCGACCTCAGCGAGGTCACCCCGGCCGATTTCCCGGGCCAACGCCTGGTTCTGAACATCTTCCCCAGCATCGACACGCCCACCTGCGCCACCTCGGTGCGCACGTTCAACGCCCAGGCCGGCAAGGCGCCCAACACCACGGTGCTGTGCATCTCCGCCGACCTGCCGTTCGCCGCCGCCCGGTTCTGCACCACCGAAGGCCTGGACAAGGTGGTGCCTGCTTCGGTGTTCCGCAACTCCGGATTCGGCACGGCCTTCGGCGTCACCCTCAGCGACGGTCCCCTGCGCGGGCTGCTGGCCCGGTCGGTGGTGGTCCTGGACGAAAAGGGCAAGGTGCTGCATGCGGAGCTGGTGGGCGAGATCGCCCACGAGCCCAACTACGAGGCGGCCCTGGCGGCGCTGAAATAGGGGCAGCCGCTTTTCCCAGCTGGGCGCCGGCGCCCGGCACCGGCCAGGCCTGGGGCTTCTCAGGCTTTGGCCTTGGTCCGGGCAGCCTTCTCGCCGGCCTTGAACGTGGTCACCAGGTCATGGGTCACCCCCCGCAGGAGGTCAGACAGGCTGCGGCCCTGAGCCTCGGCCAGGGCTTCCAGGGCTTCCTTCTCGAGCCTGTCCGTGCGGAAGGTCACCAGTTCGGTCTCTACCTTCGGCTCGACCGCGCGTGGCCGGCCCATGCGCACCACGGGACGACCAGCTGGGGCGTCCTTCAGTTCCTTCGCCCAGCGTTCGGCCTCGGCGGCACGCTCGGTAAAGGGCTTCTCGAGATGGCCCTTGGGCAGTTCCCCCGCCCTGTGGATCACTTCATCCCAACTCATGGCCTTCTTCTGCCTGCTCATTCTGTCCCGCCTTTCTTCCGGTCCCCGGCGGCGTAGCGGTAGCCCGTCACGGGCTCCAGGAGCCATTCTTCTCTATCCACCAATTCCACCACCAGCCGGTAGCACTTGCCGTTCACCGTTCCCTGCAGCATCAGACGTCCGAAACGGCTGCCCACCATGGCAAGGTCCTCCGCATCCATCAGGGCATCCAAGGTTTCCCGTCTGACACGGTGTTTGATGAAAATGTAACCTTCTGACTCTGGAGTCCATCTCAGCCTTGGTTTCCTGCCATCCATGACCTCGCCTTTCTCGATAAGTGTAATACACTTCCATGGCCCCGCCAGCCTTCTGGACGAATGGTCCGCCGCTTCATCACATCCGTGGGGCCCAACCCGGCTGGGCGACGGTGATCACGGGTTTATGGGCCAGACACCCTCTCAGTTCTGGACCAGCCCCCGGCCGTCCCAGCGCATGCCGACGATTCTGACCCGGGCGCCACCTTTGACCAGGATGGCCCGGAACACCGCGACGTCCTCCGCCCTGGCCCGGCGGACGGAACGGTACAGTGATGCCCAGCGCCTCCTGGGCCCAGGCGCGCGCTCCGAACGCCTGGGCGGGGGTCCAATCCTCCTTCCGGTGGAGCCTGGGAAATCCCCGGCGCACGTCCAGGACCTTTCCCCGCAGACGGAACCGGGCCAGGAGGAAATAGTGCGCCCGGCCCTTCTCGGCACCCGTCTCCGCCAGGGCGCGGGCCAGGTGGTGGGCGACTTCCGCCAGGCACGTGGCCTCAGCATCCCCCATGTAGACCACCGGGTAGGTGCCGTCACTGAACCGGCTGGGAGTCCCCGCATCCAGGCGGGCCAGGTGAGCCTTCAGCTTCACCAGCGGATCCCCCAGGTGGCCCAGGACCGGATCGACTCCGTAGCCACCCAGGAAGGCCCGGACCCCATCCCGCTCCTCCCTGGACGCCGCCAGCATCCCCGTGGGCGAATAGTCATGGATGCGGCGCAGGTTGAACCAGGCCGTCCGGGTCAGTTCAAGGGCCGGAGCCAGGGGCAGTCCGGCGCCGGACGTCACGCCCAACCTCCGTAAGCCCCTTTGAGGTACGTCACGGTGGCGATCAGATCCTCCATCCGCCCTCCCTGGATCCGCCCAAGGGGCGTTCCGCCCTGGAAAACGGCAGCCTGGTTGGGCGCCTTCAGCCAGTCTCCGGGGTTTCCCACCAGGCGGCCGCTCAACTCGTAGATGGCCAGGAAATAGCCAAGACGGTCCCGCCGGTCCACGTCCAGGACCGGATCCGGGTCGGACCGCAATTCGAAGTATTTGGATCTTCCCAGGTTGAGCAGTCGAAGGCGCGCCGTCACGTCCAGGCCGAGGGCGGCGGCCGCCTGGTCGAAGACCCGCAGGGCGGCGGCCAGGGGGCTCATTGGCGCCGGCCGCGCCGGCCTCCGGGCGCCAGCGGGTTCAGGATCCTTGCCTTTCCTTGGCCGCCTCGGCGAACGGAGCGGCTGGCTGGATCCATGTTTGGCCGGCATGGGAAATCTCTCCATCCCCAAGCATAGTCCATTTCCGGATTCAGGTTTTGATTCCGGACGTCACCGGATGATCTTCTCCAGCTTCCTCAACTCCGGGGCCTTCCAACCGGTGGCCCCCACCACGCCCAGGGTCATGAGCCCGCCGAACACCACCGACGGCACCACCCCCAGGAGCTTGGCCGCCAGGCCCGACTCGAAGGCCCCCAGCTCGTTGCTGGAGCTGATGAAGAAGCCGCCCACCGCCTGCACCCGGCCCATCATCTCCGGGGGGGTGCGGGTCTGCAGCAGGGTGTTGCGCAGGACCACGCTCACGTTGTCCAGGGCGCCGCTCAGGGCCAGCAGCAGCAGGGAGGGCCAGAACCAGGTGGACAGGGCGAAGGCGATCCAGCACAGGCCGAACCCGGCCACGCAGCCCAGCAGCACCAGCCCGGCCCGGCGCCGGGGCGGGTGGTGGGCCAGCCACAGGCCCATGAGCACCGAGCCGGCCGCCGGGGCGGTGCGCAGCAGGCCGAAGCCCTGGGGCCCCACCTTGAGGATGGCGGAGGCGAACACCGGCAGCAGGGCCGGGGCGCCGCCGAACAGCACCGCGAACAGGTCCAGGGCCATGGAACCCAGGAGCAGCTGGTGCCGGAACACGAACCCCACGCCCTCCCCCATGCTGTGCAGCATGGAGGCGCCGCGCAGCGTCGAGGCGGGGCCCGGCGCCCTGGGCCGGGGCGCCACCCGCAGCATGGCCGCCACCGCCGAACCCATGAGCAGGGCCTCCGCCAGGTAGGCCCAGGCGGCGCTGGCGAAGCCCAGGATCAGCCCGCCCAGGGCCGGGCCCAGCACCATGGCCAGCTGCATGGAGGAACTGCGCCAGGTGGCGGCGTTCTGGTACGCCTCCAGGGGCACCAGCTCGGTGCTCAGGGCCTGGGAGGCGGGCCGGTAGAAGGCCCGGCCCACACCCGAAAGGCCCTGGATCAGGTAGAAGGGCCAGGCGACCCGGGGGAGCCGGCCCAGGTTCAGGACCAGGAGCAGCGCGGCGCCCAGCAGCAGGGCGCCCAGGGCCAGCAGGGACAGGCGGCGCCGGTCCATGCGGTCGGCGGCGTGGCCGCCGACGAGGGCCAGGCTCAGGAACGGCACCGCCTCCGCCAGGCCGATGAGGCCCAGGGACAGGGGGTCCCGGGTGATCTGGAACACCTGCCAGCCCATGGCCAGGGTCTGGATCTGGGTGGCCATGGACAGGGCGGCGGTGCCGCCCAGGAAGTCCCGGAACTCCGGGTAGCGCAAGGCCTGGTAGGGGTCGCCTGAATGAGTCATGAACTACTATTCATACCGGAGCGCGTCGATCACGTCCAGGTTGGCGGCCTTGAGGGCGGGCAGGAAGCCGGCGGCGATGCCCACCATGGCGGAGAAGCCCAGCCCCAGCATCACCGCCCACGTGCTGATGACCGCCGGCAGCTCGGTGAAGGTGCGCAGGATCCAGATGGTGAGCCAGGCGCTGCCCACGCCGAGGACCCCCCCCAGCACGGACAGCACCACCGCCTCGGTGAGGAACTGCCAGAGTATGTTGCCCCGGGTGGCGCCCGTGGCCCGGCGCACGCCGATCTCCCGGGTGCGCTCGGTGACGCTCACCAGCATGATGTTGGAGATGCCGATGCCGCCCACCACCAGGGAGATGCTGGCGGCCAGGGCCAGGAAGGTGGTGAGCACGGCCGCCTGCTGGTCCTGCATCTTCACCCAGTCGTCCTGCTTGCGGATCATGAAGGTGTTCTCGTCCTTGGGGGTCAGGCGCAGCCGCTGGCGCAGCAGGGCGGTGATCTCCGCCTCCGCCTGGTCGGCCTTGCCCTCCTGGGCGCTCACCAGGATGTTCTGGATCCGGTTGGCGCCCTGGATCTTGTGCATGACCGTGGTGTACGGCGCCACCACCACGTCGTCCTGGTCCCCCAGCATGCCGGCGCCCTTGGATTCCAGCACCCCCACCACCTCGAAGGGCAGGGAGGAGATGCGGATGATCTTGCCGACCGGGTCCTGGCCGCCGGGGAACAGGTTGTCCCGGACCGTGGTGCCCAGCACGCACACCTTGGCCATGCTGCGGGTCTCCTGCTCGGTGAAGAAGCGGCCCTGGGCCACTTCCCAGCCCCGGATCTGGGGGAACTGCACCCCGGAGCCCTGGATGGCGGTGTAGTAGTTGTTGTTCTGGTACACCACCGCCCGCATGGTGCGCACCTGGGGGGTGGCCGCCACCACGCTGGAGCCCTTCAGGTCCCGCTCGATGAGCTGGGCGTCCGTGTCCTCCAGGACCGCCATGCTGCCCAGCCCCAGGGGACCGAAGCGGGTGTTCGAGCCCATGCCCCCGCCGTTGAAGATGGAGAGCATGTTGGAGCCCATGTTCTGGATGAGGTCGATGGACGCCTTGCGGGAGCCTTCGCCGATGCCGATCATGGCGATCACCGCCCCCACCCCGATGATGATCCCGAGCATGGTGAGGAAGGCCCGGGTCTTGTTGCGGGTGATGGCGAACAGCGCCAGCTTCAGGAATTCCAGCAGGGCCATGGTCGCGCTCCCGGGTCAGTGGTGCATGCCCATCAGGGGGCCGTTGCCCTGGGAGCCGGACCTCTTCATCTCGCCCACGCCGGTCACCACCTCCAGCCCCGGGGCGATCCCTTCCCCGCTCACCTCCGTGTACATCCCGTCGGTGATGCCGGCTTTCACCGGAATGGCCTTGAGCTGGCCGTTCTCCAGCACCCAGATGCGCTCATCCCCCCGGGCCACCACCCCATGGGCCATGGCGCCGGACGGGGCCGCCGGATGGGACCCGTTCCCCTGGGGCGGGGCCATGGCGACCTTGAGCTCGGCCATGGGGACGAAGGCCGCCGGGTTGAAGCGCAGGGCCGCGCTGGGCACCCGCAGGATCCCCTCCTGGCGGTTGGTGATGATGGAGCAGTCGGCGGTCATGCCCGGGAACAGCGCCATGTTGCCGTTGTAGACCGGGCTTCCGGGGGGCATGTAGCGGGCGGTGGTGTGCTCCAGGGTCCCGGCCTGGCCGAAGGCCAGGCCCGCCTTCCGTTGCCGGCCCCCCGCGGGCCCCGGCTGGACCGGATCCTGGGCCGGGGTGTAGGCGGCGCGGGGTTCGTTGTCCACCTCCATGACGACGTTGTAGGTGACCACGTTGTTGGTGACCACCGGGTTCAGCTGCACCTCGCTCACCACGCCCTTGAACTGCTTGTCCGGGTAGCTCTCCACCGTGAAGTAGGCGCGCTGCCCCACCTTGACCTGGCCGATGTCCGCCTCGTCGATGGCCGCGGCGACCTTCATCTTGGAGAGGTCCTGGGCGATGCTGAACAGGCTGGGGGTGGAGAAGCTGGCGGCCACCGTCTGGCCCACGTCCACCAGGCGGGCCACCACCACCCCGTCCACCGGGGCCTTGATGGTGCAGTAGTCCAGGTTGGTGTGGGCGGTCTCCAGGTCGGCCCTGGCCTTGTCCAGGTTGGCGTTGGCCACCTTCAGGGCCAGGTCCGCGGTGTCCAGGTCGTTCTGGGACAGGAGTTCGGCCTTCCACAGGGCCAGGTTGCGCTGGTAGACCGCCTGGGCGTTGGCCTGGGTGACCTTGGCCGACTCCAGCGCGGCCTCGACGGCCTTGAGGTTGGTGAGCCACGGGGTCGGGTCGATCTGGGCGATGACCTGGCCCTTGTGCACCAGGCTGCTGAAGTCGGCCCTCAGGTCCGTCACCACCCCGGACACCTGGGTGCCCACCGACACCTGGATCAGGGCGTTGAGGGTGCCGGTGGCGGTGACCCGCTGGGTGATGCCGCCCCGGTCGACCTTGGCGGTGCGCCACCGGATCTCCTCGCGGCGGCCGTGCAGGACCAGGAAGGCGCCGCCGGCGGCGGCCGCCAGGACCACCGCCGTCCAGACCCATAGCGATCGTTTCATGTTGACCTCAGGCGCCGTAAACCGTGATTCACAAGCATTCTGCCAAGGGAGGCGGGCAACCGCCCGAAGGTTGAGCCCAGCGGGAGGATTTTGCGCCTCGTCACCATCCTGGAGGATGGATCTGCAGGGTCTCCTGGGCGGCCGAACGGGCGAAGCCGTCCACGATGGTCCCGGGCATGAGGCCCAGCACCAGCACCAGGAATCCGCAGATGAACACCGTCGCCCCGGCCAGGGGGGCCACCACCGCCGGCCGTTCGGCCGCCTCTCGTTCCTGGCGCTCGGAGGGCTTGGCCAGGAACAGGGCCACGGGCAGGGCCAGGTAGTAGTACACCGACACCAGGCTGGCCAGCACCCCCAGCACCGCCAGGGCGATGTGCCCCTGCAGGATCAATTCCTTGAAGATCATGTATTTGCCGTAGAAACCAGCCATGGGCGGCAGGCCCGCCAGGGAGAACATGCACAGGGTGGCGGCGATGCCCAGCCCCGGGCGCTTCCACCCCAGGCCCCGCAGGTGGTCGAACGTGACTTCGTCCCCCACCAGCCCGAACGCGGCCAGCACCCCGAAGGCGCCCATGTTCATGGCCAGGTAGGCCAGGAGGTAGTAGAGCATGCCGGCGTAGGCCCCCGGCGTGGCCGCCACCAGGCCCAGGAGCAGGTAGCCCGCGTGGCTGATGCTGGAATAGGCCAGCATGCGCTTGACGCTGACCTGGGCCAGGGCGGCCAGGTTGCCCAGGATCAGCGTCAGCACCGCCAGCACCGCCAGGGCCGACTGCAGGCGCGGGGCCACCGCCGGCAAACCCGCCGCCAGCACCCGCAGCAGGGCCAGCAGGGCCACCCCCTTGGTGGCCACGGACATGAACCCGGCGATGGGATGGGGCGCCGCCTCGTACACATCCGGGGTCCACTGGTGGAAGGGCACGACGCTCATCTTGAAGAGGAAACCCAGGAGCAGCAGGGCCGCCCCGGCCAGGGCGATGGGATCCAGGGGGCCGGCCTGGCCCAGCCTGGCGCCGATGACCGTGATGTCCAGGCTGCCGGTGGCGCCGTAGAGCAGCACGCTGCCCATGAGGAAGAACGCGGAGGCCACGGCCCCGGTCAGGAAGTACTTCATGCCCCCTTCCAGGGCCCGGGCGCGCATGCGCACCGTGGCGGTGAGGACGTACAGGGGCAGGGAGAGCAGCTCCAGGGCCAGGAACAGCAGCAGCAGGTTCCCGGTGGCCGCGAACAGGATCATGCCCACCACCGAGAACAGCAGCAGGGAGAGGGTCTCCCCCTTCACCCAGCCCTCCTGGTGCAGGTGGTCCCACAGCTGCAGCACCGCCAGGCTCGCCGCCACCACCACGAAGATGCCGCCGAACTGGGCCAGGCGGTCCATGCGCAGGGCGCCGTAGGTGGGCTGGGCGCCCGAGGCCCACAGGCGGGTGAGGTACAGGAACCCTCCGGCCAGGGCCAGCAGGGCGATGAAGAACATGGAGCCGCGGATCCACTTGACCGTGGCCTGGTCCTTGTCCAGGGCGGCGATGGGCAGCAGGCAGGCCCCCAGGGCCGGGATGAGCAGGGGCATCAGGGCGGACAGCTCGGCAGGCGTGGGGGTCATGGACGCACCTCCGCGGCCAGGCGCGGCGGCGGGGCCGGCGCGGGCGCCCCCGCCAGGCTCAGCATCCGGCCCACCTGGGCTTCGCTGGAGGCCAGGAACGTCTGGGGGTGCACGCCCATCCAGAAGATCAGCGCCACGATGGGCAGCATCACGGCGATCTCCCGGGAATCCAGGTCCGCGTGCAGGTGTGCGGTGCCGCTGTCCTCCCGGACGTTGGCCGGCCCCCAGAACACCCGCTTGACCATCCACAGCATGTACACGGCGCTCAGCAGCACCCCCAGGGTGCCCACGCAGGCCAGGACGCGGCCCCAGGGGAAGCCGGAGCTGTAGGTGCCGTTGAGGATCAGGAACTCGCCCACGAAGCCGTTGGTGAGGGGCAGGCCGATGCTGCTCAGGGTCACGATGACGAAGAAGGTGGTGAAGATGGGCATGCGCAGCGCCACCCCGCCGAAGTCGGCGATGCGCCGGGTGTGGGCCCGGTCGTAGAGCATGCCCACCAGCAGGAACAGCGCCCCGGTGGAGATGCCGTGGTTGAGCATCTGCAGCATGGCGCCCTGGGTGCCGATCACGGTCATGGAGGCGATCCCCAGCATGACGAAGCCCATGTGGCTCACCGAGGAGTAGGCCACCAGCCTCTTGATGTCGGTCTGGGCCATCGCCACCAGCGCCCCGTAGACGATGGCCACCACCGACAGCACCGCCAGGAGCCGGGCGAAATGCACCGCCGCGTCCGGGAACATGGGCACGGCGAAGCGCAGGAACCCGTACGATCCCAGCTTCAGCAGCACCCCCGCCAGGAGCACCGAGCCGCCCGTGGGGGCCTGGGTGTGGGCGTCCGGCAGCCAGGTGTGCAGGGGGAACATGGGCACCTTGATGGCGAAGGCCAGGGCGAAGGCCAGGAACAGCACGTCGGCGGTCCCGGCGGGCAGCCTGGACACCGCCTGGGCCATCACCTCCGGGGCGAAGCTGCCGGCCTTCCCGGCCAGGAACAGCAGGGCCACCAGCCAGAGCAGGGAGCCGGACAGGGTGAACAGCACGAACTTGGTGGCGGCGTACTGGCGCTCGTCCCCGCCCCAGAGCCCGATGAGGAAGTACATGGGCAGCAGCATGGCCTCCCAGAACAGGTAGAACACCAGCAGGTCCTGGGCCACCAGGGCGCCCAGCATGCCGGTCTCCAGCATCAGGAACAGGGCCACCGCCGCCCCGGCCCGGCGCGGGAGGCTGTTCCAGGTGCCCAGGAGGGTCACCGGCACCAGGAAGGTGGTGAGGAGCACCAGCCATAGGTTCAGCCCGTCCACCGCCAGATGGTAGTCCACCGGGATCCCCACCACCGTGAACCAGGCGAACCGCTCGGCGCAGATCTGTCCCGCGGGGTCCGGCTGCATGCGCAGCAGCTGGATGGCCGCCACCGCCAGGATGCCGGAGGAGCCCAGCAGGCCCAGGAGCTTCACCAGGGGGGCCTGGCGCTCCTCCATGGGCATGAGGGCGGCGCCCCACAGGAGCGGCGCGAACACCAGGAGGGTGAGGAGGTGGGAATTGATCCAGGCGGTGATCACGGGGCATCCTACCTCAAGAAGATCCAGAGCAGGAACACGGCCCCGGCGGCCATGGCCAGGGCATAGTTGCGCACCCGGCCGGTCTGGACCAGGATCGCCAGGTCGCCCCCGGCCCGGGTGAGGGCGCCCGGGAAGTTCACCCCCAGACCGTCGATGAGGATCACGTCGAACCCCTTCCAGAGCAGGTTGCCGACCCAGCGCGCCGGGGCCAGGATGACCTTCTCCACCGCCTCGTCCACGTAGAACTTGCCGGCCACGGCCCGGTACAGGCCCGGGCGGCGGGCGGCGAACGCCAGCTCCGGCCCGGGCCCGCGCCGGTAGGCGCGCCAGCCCAGGTAGCCGCTGCCCAGGGCCACCGCCGTGGCCACCGCCATGAGCCCCCAGGCCAGGGCCGCTCCCCCGGGTTCCGCCGGGAGGATCCCGGCGCGCACCTGGCCGAACGCCAAGGCCGGCTCCAGCCAGCCTTCGATGGCGAAATGGCCGCCCCAGATGCGGGGCAGGCCCGGCAGGCCGGCCAGGAGCGCGCCCAGGGCCAGGCACACCAGGGGCACGGTCATGGTGGCCGGGCTCTCATGGGCGTGCTCGAAGGCATGGGGGTCCCGGGGCTCGCCCCAGAAGGCCAGGGCCATCAGCCGCCACATGTAGAAGGCGGTGCAGGCCGCCCCCAGCAGGCCCGCGGCGTACAGGAAGGGGCTCTTCTGGAACGCCAGGTAGAGGATCTCGTCCTTGCTGAAGAAGCCGGCGGTGCCCGGGAAGCCCATGATGCAGAGGGTGGCGACCACCATGGTCCAGAAGGTCACCGGCATCCTGGCCTTGAGCCCGCCCATCTGGAACAGGTCCTGCTGGTGGTGCAGGCCGCGGATCACGCTGCCCGCCCCCAGGAACAGCAGGGCCTTGAACCAGGCGTGGGTGAACAGGTGGAAGAAGCCGGCCGCGAACCCGGCCGACCCCAGGCCCAGGAACATGTAGCCCAGCTGGGAGACCGTGGAGTACGCCAGCACCTTCTTGATGTCCCGCTGGAACAGCCCGATGAGGGCGGCGAACAGGGCGGTCGCGGCGCCCACCCAGGCCACCGTGGTGAGGGCGATGGGGGCGAGCCGGTACAGGGGGGCCAGGCGGCAGATGAGGTAGATGCCGGCGGTGACCATGGTGGCGGCGTGGATCAGGGCGCTCACCGGGGTGGGGCCGGCCATGGCGTCCGGAAGCCAGAGGTACAGGGGGATCTGGGCGCTCTTGCCGGTGGCTCCGGCGAACATCATGAGGGTGGCGAAGGTGAGGATCCCGAACCCCGTTTCCGGGGCCAGCTGCCCGGCCCGGGCCAGGATCGGCCCGATGGTGAGGGTGCCGAAGGCGGCGAACAGGGCCAGCATGCCCATGGTCATGCCCAGGTCCCCCATCCGGTTGTAGAGGAACGCCTTGAGCCCGGCAGCGGCGGCCGGCTCGGTGTCGTAGGCAGTAGCCGATGAGCAGGTAGCTGCACAGCCCCACCCCTTCCCAGCCCACGAACAGCAGGGGCAGCGAGGAGCCCAGGACCAGCGTCAGCATGAAGAACACGAACAGGTTCAGGTAGCAGAAGTAGCGGGCGTAGCCCGGCTCCTCCTCCATGTAGCCCACTGAGTACAGGTGGATCAGGGCGCCGATGCCGGCCACCACCAGGGCCATGGTGGCGCTGAGGGGATCGAACACCAGGCCGAAGGGGACGCGCAGGGACCCGGCGGCCATCCAGTCCAGGTAGGTGAATTCCAGGCGCCGGCCCGGCGCCCCCAGCACCGCCCAGAAGGCCAACCCGGCCAGGACCAGGGATCCGGCCACCGCCGCGAGGGCCACCGCGGTGACCGCGCCCTTGGCCAGGCGCCGGCCCAGCAGCCCAAGGAAGGCCGCGCCCAGGAGGGGCAGGACGGGAATGAGCCAGGCGACCGTTTGCATCAGGGCCTCACTGTTTCAGCGCGTCGGCGCGGTCGGTGTCGGTGCTCTGGCGATGGCGGTACAGCCCCACCACCAGCGCCAGTCCCACCGCCGCCTCGCAGGCGGCCACGGCGATGATGAACAGGTAGAACACGGTGCCCTGCACGTCCCCGCCCCGGAACCGGGCGAAGGCCACCAGGGCCACGTTGGCGGCGTTCAGCATCAGTTCCACGCCCATGAACTGCACCAGCACCGAACGCCGGCACAGCACCGTCGCCAGGCCGACGAGCAGCAGGAGCATGGCCACCAGGATGTAGCCCGGAAGCCCTCCCTGGAGAATGGAACCGGCGGTGGTCATGGCATCCTCCTCACAAGTCCCGTTTCACCAGGGACACGGCCCCCACCATGGCGGCCAGGAGCAGCAGCCCCGCCGCCTCGAAGGCCACCAGGTGGTCGCGGAACAGGGCGACGCCCAGGCGGTCCAGGGCCACGGGCACCGGGGGGCCGCCCCGGTCCAGCCCGCGCAGGAGGGCGGATTGGAACACCAGGCGCACCGCGCCGGCGCCCATGGCCACGGTGACCAGGACCGAGAGCCAGCGCTGCAGGGGCCGGGGGCGCAGGGCCGACTCCTCCTGGTGCTCGTTCAGGAGCATGATCACGAACAGCAGCAGCACCACGATGGCGCCGGAATAGACGATGACCTGCAGGGCGGCGGCCACCGGGTTGCCCAGGAGCAGGAACAGCCCGGCCACCCCGGCGAAGCTGAGCACCAGGCACAGGCCCGCCACCACCAGGTTGCGCTGGAACACCAGGGCCACGGCCCCGGCGAGGGTGATGAGGGCGAAGGTCAGGAACATCAGGGTTCCTCGGGAAGGACGGAGTGGTGCGGCACCGTCGGGGTGGGGTCCCGGTCGATCCTCGGCTTGCGGTCGCGGTCCGCATAGGTGTTCATGAGGTCCCACTTGCCCATCTGCAGGGCGAGCCGGTCGTAGGAGGACTGCTCGTAGTCGTCCCGCAGCCAGATGGCGTCCTTCGGGCAGGCCTCCTCGCACATGCCGCAGTAGATGCAGCGCAGCATGTCGATGCTGAACACGGACGGGCGCTTTTCCTGGAACCCCTGGGTGCGGTTCAGGTCCCCGTATTCCTCCGACCTCGATGGTGATGCACCGGGCCGGGCAGGCCTCGGCGCACATGAAGCAGGCCACGCACTTGATGGAGCCGTCCTCGAACCGCTTCAGCTCGTGCAGGCCCCGGTAGCCCGGGGCGGGGGTGCGCTTGCGGTCCGGATAGTCGATGGTGTAGCGCTTGCTGGGCCGGGTGGTGATCTGCTTGAGGAAGTGCCGGATGGTGACGGCCATGCCCTTGAGCACCGGCCACACGTAGGTCCGGTCCAGCCAGCTCAGCTCCACCTTCTTGACCAGCACCGCCATGGCTCACCACCCCCTTCGCATCAGCCAGGCCTGGAGCAGGAGGTTGCCCAGGCTCAGGGGCAGCAGCACCTTCCACCCCAGGAACATCAGCTGGTCGAAGCGGAACCGCGGCAGGGTCCAGCGCACCCAGATGAACACCCAGCAGAAGAACACCAGTTTGGCCGCGAACGCGGCCACCGAGAGCAGCACCGGCGGATCCGCGAACCCGGGGACCCGCCAGCCGCCGAAGTACAGGGTGACGATGAGCGCCGCGGCGGTCACCAGGTGCAGGTACTCGGCAAGCTGCAGCAGGGCGAACTTCATGGAGCCGTATTCGGTGTGGAAGCCGGCCACGATCTCGCTCTCCCCCTCGGCGAAGTCGAACGGCAGCCGGTTGGTCTCGGCGAACATGCACACGAAGAACACCAGGAAGCCCAGGATCTGGGGCGCCACGTTCCACAGGCCCGCCTGGGCGGCGATGATCTGCTGCGGATCGTAGGCGCCGGCGCGCATGAACACCGCCGCCACCGCCAGGCTCATGGAGATCTCGTAGCTCACCATCTGGGCCGAGGAGCGCATCCCGCCCAGGATCGACCACTTGTTGTTGCTGCTCCAGGCGGCGGTGAGGATGCCGTAGACCGCCACCGCGCCGATGGCCATGGGGTAGAGCATGCCCATGCCGTTGCCCGGGTCCAGCAGGCTCAGGTGGTAGGTGTGCCCGCCCTGGGTGAAGCTGCGCCCGAAGGGGATGATGGCGAAGCCCAGCACCGCCGGCAGGAAGGCCAGGAGCGGGGCGAGCCAGAACAGGGCCGGGCTGGCGTCGGCCGGGACCAGGTCCTCCTTGAGGAAGAACTTGATGCCGTCGGCCGCCAGCTGGGGCAGCCCCAGCAGGCGCCAGCGGCCGAACAGCAGGGCCCGGTTGGGGCCCACCCGGTCCTGGATCATGGCGCTGCCCCGGCGTTCGACCCAGGTGAGCAGCGCCGCCAGCGTGAGAGGCCCCAGGAAGACGATGGCCAGTTTGGCGATCATCCAGAAAGTCTCGGGCATGAGGTGCAGCTGACTGGCCAAAGATTCCATGTGCGGCGTTCCGTCGGGGTTCCCAGGGCAACCCGAGCTTCCAAGTTAGCAGGGAGGCACCGGGGGGCCAAGGCTGGCGGACCTTGCCCGGCAGACACGGCGCCAGGGTGCGGAGGGCGCCCCGTGCACGTTCGCTCCGTCTCCTGTCAGGTATGTGCCGGTATCCGCGAAAGGTGGTTGTACACCCGGTGATGCCCATCACCTAAGCTCAATTTGGCCTTGCCTATCGATACGGAATGGACGACTTTGTTGGGCAGAGACGGATCCGGGCCCAAAGCCGGGCCATCACCCGCCGGCCGCTCCCGCCCGCCTCTCGCATCCCCGCCGACTCGTGCCGGACCGGGCTCCGCCCGCCGCCGCCAGTCCGCCTTCCAGGATCGCCGGCCCCGAGCCAGCCGCAACGCCGGCACGGCCCGGACGTTCCCCACCCTTCCCCTATCGGAGCGAACCATGCGCACGACCCTCACCTTCTCCCTCCTCGTGGCCCTTTCGGTGGCGGCGCCGCCGATGCTGGCCCAGGCCGTCCTGGGTCCCAAGGACTACGATCCCCAGGTGGCGACCGCTGCGGCCCAGCTGGCGGCCCAGGTGCACGCCCAGGGCCTGCCCTTCACGGTGGGCGTCAACCCGGCCATGCAATACGACCTGAACCAGCTGTGCGGCACCCGGGTGGAGCTGCGCCAGGCTGACTACCAGGCCCATGCGGCGGGCGGCTACCTGAACTTCGAGGCCGCGGAGGAAGTGGACGCGTCCACGCTCCCGAGCCGCTACGTCGGCTATGCCAGCACCGTGAAGGACCAGGGCCAGTGCGGCAGCTGCTGGGACTTCTCCACCATCGCCACCCTGGAGGCGGCGGCCCTCAAGAGCCACGGCTATCCCCAGGCCACGGTCAACGCCGACGGCTCCATCACCCCCAGCGGCGACTACCGGATCCTCTCGGAGCAGCAGGTCCTGTCCTGCAACCCGTTCGGCTACAGCTGCAACGGCGGGTGGTACGCCTTCGACATGCTGATGCCCCAGAAGGCCGGGCAGAGGGGCTACTACCAGGGCGCCATCCCGTCCAGCGGCTTCCCCTACGTGGCCCGGCAAACCACCTGCCGCTTCGCCGCCACCAGCTACACTCCGGTCAGCGCCTGGGGCTACGTGGGCGACGGCAACGACATCCCTCCGGTGGCCGCCATCAAGGCCGCCATCTACAAGTACGGCAGCGTCTCCGCCGCCGTGAACGCGGACAACTATTTCCAGGCCTACACCGGCGGCGTGTTCGTGGACCCCAACCGCAGCGCCCAGACCAACCACGCCATCAACCTGGTGGGCTGGGACGACAGCAAGCAGGCCTGGCTGCTGAAGAATTCCTGGGGTCCCTACTGGGGCATCAACGGCTTCATGTGGATCCGCTACGGCACCGCCCAGGTGGGGACCGCTCCGGCCTGGTGCCAGAACTGACCCTTGGAGGTCGTCTGCAGAATAGAAGGCCCCGCGAGGCCTTCTATTTTTTTTGCCGACACCCTCCAGGCGCCGGTCAAGGCGCTCCGCAGACCTCCACCGCGCACACGGCCATCGTCTTGGCGCATTCCACCATCTCGTCGATGCGCACGTGCTTCTCGGTATCGTCCGGGTAGCCCCGGGGCCCGTACAGGCAGCAGGGGATGCCGGCCCGCTGCAGGTGCGCCGTGTCGTTGCCGCAGTAGGAATAGGGCAGGACCACCCCGCAGCGCTGGATCTCCCGGCCCGTGACCAGGCGGTGCGCGTCCTGGACCAGGCGCACGATCTCTGCGTCCGCCGGCACGTCGGTGGGCGGCATGTCGGCGCCCCCCACCTTGAAGCTCGCCGGAACCGGGTGGCGGTACTCGAAGTTGAAGTCCGGGTCACCGGCCTTGAGGCGGTCCAGAAGGGCCAGGAAGGCCCGGTCGATGTCCTTGGGCGTGTAGGCGCCCGCGTAGCGCACGTCCACGATGATGGTGCAGAAGTCCGACAGGTTGCACGGGCCGGCCAGGTCGTAGTCCCGGCTGCGCCCGCCGATGATCGAGCCCACGACGATCTTGGGCAGGGCCGGAAAGTCCGGGTCGCCGTTGGCCAGCTCCACTCCCGGCAGGGCCTCGATCACCTTGAGCATCTTGGTGATGGCGTCCACCCCCTGCTCGCTGCGGCTGGTGTGCACGGACCGTCCGATGGTGCTGATGGCGCACTTGTGCACGCCCACGCACTTGGTGAGGATGTTGTTGGTGGAATAGGGCTCCGGCACGATGGCCAGGTCGGTGCGGACGCCCGCGTCCAGGAGGTGGAGGGTGCCCTTGCCCCCCTGCAGTTCCCCGACCACGCAGGCCACCACCAGGTCCCCGCCCAGGGGCAGGCCGGAGCGCTTCACGGCGATGGCGGCGGCGAGCATGGCCGCCACCCCCGCCTTCATGTTGTGGATGCCCGCGCCCCACAGGCGGTTGCCTTCCACCCGCGGCTCATAGGGATTCCAGCGCCAGTCTTCGGTCAGGGAGTCGTTGTCCATGTGGCCGTTGAACATGAGGGAGCGGCCCCCGCCCCGGCCCGACAGGCGGGCGATCACCTGGGGCCGGCCCGGCTCCACCTCCGGAAGGTCCACCCGGAATCCCTCCCGGCGCAGCAGGCCGGCGATGTGCAGGGCCACGTCCCGCTCGGATTCGGTGGGGCTGGGGATGCGTATCAGGTCCTGGGCGATGGCCAGGACCTGGTCCTGGCTCAGGCAGGCAAGCACGTCACGGAAAGCCGGGCTGTGGGATTTCATAAGCCAATTGTATACTCCCGGCCCGGCCATTGGCCAGTTCCCGCGTCGGAGCACCTACAATGGTTCCTGCTTTGGCACCGCTCCAAAGGGGAGGACCATGGGGTTTTTCGACTTCCTCAACCGCCAGGGCGGGCATCCGCCCGAGGAAAGCCAGGCGCCCCAGCCAGCCACCGGGGCCAGCACCCGGATCGTGCGCGACCTGCTGGGGGTGCCGGTGGCCCAGCGGGACCCGGCCTGGTCCGGGCAGCTCATGGCCCACCTGGCGGATGCGGACCTGTTCACCCGGACGCCCAGCGTGGTCCAGGGAACCGGTTCCTTCCCCTACTTCGCCCTGCACGGCACCCCCGTGGAGCCGCCCGGGCCACTTCGGTCCATCCGCCGGCTCGTGGACGACCTGCTGCTGACCCAGGGCCTGGGGGTGGTCCTCAATCCCCGCGGCGAGGATGCGGACTGGGCGTTCAGCTACGGAGACATCCTGCATTTCCACCTGTACGGCCGGTTCTACCCGCTCCCGGAAGGCGCCATGCAGGACGCGCCACGGGTCCTGCCTCCGGCCGGGCGCCTGCCCCGGCCAGCGCGGACCGTGCTGAAAGCGTTCCTGGCCCGGCTGGGAGTGGCCGCGCCCCGGATCCGGTGGGGAGCCCAGGATCATGCGGGGTCCGGCTCCCTGGAACTGGTGTTCGGGTTCTCCCCCCAGGACTTCCATGACCTGGAAGCCTTCCAGTTCGCCATGAACAACCTGTCCTGGTTCCTGCCCAAGAATTATTCCTATACGGTGGCCGGGAACCAGGCAAGAAACGACAAGGGATTCGAACGGCTTTGATGAGCAGGCCTTGTAAGCCTCTTCAAGCAGGTCGAAAACCCGGGTGTACGAGCTTACCCTTATGAGTACAACCCAATCTTTTATACCAGTTTAAACATTATAAACACGCCCTAGAGCCCCCAGTTCGGGCAATCCAGCCGGTATTTCTGCCGCAGGTCCCGGCGCACACCCGGCAGGACGCCAGCCTGGCGGGCATCCTCCTCGGCGGACAGGGCATAGCGCTTGATCGTTTCCGCGTTGGTGCAGATCCGTTGGAAGTAGTCACCGTAACCGGGCATGACCGACCCCAGCGGGGACGGCTCGGCCCAGACCGCGAACCAGCCCCGCTGGAACCCGCCCGGCACCTGGCCCTGGAAGCCTCCGGCCAGCATCCGGTTCCAGGCCTGGTCCAGGCTTTCGGCGGCCTTGGCCAGCTGGGCCAAACGCAGTTCGTAGGTCTGGGCCCCCAGGGTCTGCTGGCGCTCCGAATCGGAAGGTGCCGCCGCCGGGGCCAGGGCGTTGCCGGTGGCGGGCATCAGGGACCCTTCGGCCGGGGAGCGGCCTTCCAGGAAGGCCTTGGCATGGTCGATGGCGATGGCGAAGTTCAGGCCCTGGCTGCCGGGCTGGGTGTCCTGGGCGTGCCCGCTGGTGGCGATGAACGTGTTGATCCCGACCACCTTGCCGTTCCGGTCCAGGAGCGGGCCGCCGCTGTTCCCGGGATTGACCGCGGCGTCCGTCTGGACCACGCTCACCGGCCCCATCTGCCGCACGCTGCTGACGATGCCCCGGGTCACGGTGTTCTGCAGGCCCAAGGGGGAGCCGATGGCCAGGACCTCCTGGCCCGGTCGCAGGTCCGCCGCGGTGCCCAGGGACAGGGTGGCCTGGCTGCCGGCGGCGCCCGGAAGCCTCAGCACGGCGATGTCGTAGTCGCGGGAGGTGGCGTCCACGTACGCCGTGGCGGTCTCGCCGCCGGTCTTGCGGATGGTCACGTAGGAGCAGCCGGCCACCACGTGGACGTTGGTGAGGAGCTTGTCGGGAGCCACGAAGAAGGCGCTGCCCTTGCCCTGGGGAGTCTCGACCGTCACCACCGCGGCGATGCCCCTGCCCACGACGTCCTCCAGCCCGGAGGCGGCATCCGGGGCAGGGACCGCCGGCTGGGCGGGAGCCGCCCGGGACGGTGGGGCGGCGGCGGGCATGGGCATCGCCGCCGCCGGGGCGGGCGCGGCCGGCGGCGCGGGCCGGGGCCGGACGCGGGTCCAGAGCAGCAACGCCACCGCCAGGGCGCCTACGATCCACCCGCCCAGGGCCCATGCGGAAGGGCGGGAGGGTCCGGGGACCTGCCATCGGCTTCGCATGGCGCACGCTCCTGGGGGATTTCCCGCCGAGTATGCGTCGTTCGAGGAACTTCGCCTAGTTTTCTGTCGCCACTTTGGCCCAGGAATCCTTCAACCCCACCGTGCGGTTGAACACCGGCGCCCCGGGGCGGGCATCGGGATCCGCCACGAAGTAGCCGATGCGCTCGAACTGGAAGCGCTCCCCCGGCTTGGCGGCGCCCAGGGCCGGTTCCAGCATGGCCCCGGAGAGGACCTCCAGGCTCTCGGGGTTGAGCCCGGCGCGCCAGTCGCCCCCTCCGGACGCGTCCATGGGGTCCTTGGCGGTGAACAGCCGGTCGTACAGGCGCACTTCCGCCGGCACCGCGTGGGGCGCGGACACCCAGTGCAGGGTGCCCTTCACCTTGCGCCCGTCCGGGGCGTCCCCCCCAAGGGTGGCGGGATCCCAGGTGCAGCGCAGTTCCACCACGTCTCCGGCGGCGTCCTTGAGCACCTGGGTGCAGCGCACCAGGCAGGCGTTCTTCAGGCGCACCTCGGCCCCGGGGGCCAGCCGGAACCACTTCCTGGGCGGCTGTTCCTGGAAATCCTCCCGCTCGATGTACACCTCCCGGCCGAACGGCACCAGGCGCCGGCCCAGCTGGGCGTCCTCCGGATGGTTGGCCACGTCCAGCCAGTGCACCTCCCCTTCCGGCAGGTTCTCGATCACCAGCTTGAGGGGGCGCAGCACCGCCATGGCCCGCCGGGCCCGCCGCCCCAGGTCCTCGCGCACGCAGTGCTCCAGGAGGCTCACGTCGGCCACCATGTCGCGCTTGGCCACCCCCACCTTGTCGGCGAAGGCCCGGATGCTCTCCGGGGTGCAGCCCCGGCGGCGCAGGCCGCTGATGGTGGGCATGCGGGGGTCGTCCCAGCCCCGCACGTGGCCTTCCTTCACCAGTTCCAGCAGGCGGCGCTTGCTCATGACCGTGTAGGTGAGGTTGAGCCGGGCGAACTCGATCTGGCGCGGCAGGGGGCGCTGGAAGAACCTGGCGTCCACGTCCTGCTCCAGGAACCAGTCGTACAGGGGGCGGTGGTCCTCGAACTCCAGGGTGCAGATGGAGTGGGTGATGCGCTCGATGGCGTCGCTGATGCCGTGGGCGTAGTCGTACATGGGATAGATGCACCAGTCCATGCCGGTGCGGTGGTGGGACGCCCGGCGGATGCGGTACATGAGCGGATCGCGCATGTTCATGTTGGGGCTGGGCCATGTCGATGCGCGCCCGCAGCACCCGGGAACCGTCCGGGAAGGCCCCGGCGCGCATGGCCCGGAACAGCTCCAGGTTCTCCTGGGCGCTGCGGTCCCGGTACGGGCTGGGCTCGCCGGCCTTGAAGAAGTTGCCCCGGTACTCCCGGATCTGCTCCTCGGACAGGTCGCACACGTAGGCCTTGCCGGCCTGCACCAGGTACTCCGCATAGTCGTACAGGAACTGGAAGTAGTCCGAGGCGAAGTACTCCGCGGCCCAGTCGAAGCCCAGCCAGCGCACGTCCTCGCGGATGGAGTCCACGTACTCCACCTCCTCCTTGGCGGGGTTGGTGTCGTCGAAGCGCAGGTTGGTCGTGCCGCCGTACTTCGCGGCCAGGCCGAAATTGATGCAGATGGACTTGGCGTGGCCGATGTGCAGGTAGCCGTTGGGCTCCGGGGGGAAGCGGGTGCAGATGCGCCCGGCGTGCCTGTCGGAAGCCAGGTCGGCCTCCATGATCTCCTCGATGAAGTGCAGGCTGCGGCTTTCGGAGGCGGGGGATTCAGGGGTCATGGAGAGGTTCCTTTAGAGCCAGGGTTCCAGCCGGGCAGCCACCTGCCCGGGGCCGAGGAGGGCCAGGGTGTCGAAGATGGGGGGGCTCACCGGGCGCCCGGTGCAGGCCACGCGCAGGGCCTGGGCCAGATCCTTGAGCTTGAGCCCGTGCCGGTCCAGGATCGCGTCGAAGGCGGCCTTGAGGGCGTCGTGGCCGTAATCCGTCAGGGCCAGCACCTCCTTGAGGGCGGCCGTGACCCGGGGTGTGATGAATTTTTCAACAGCGGCCGGGTCGAACGCCGCGGGCGGGTGGAACAGGAATTCCAGGTGCTCGGCCATCTCCTTGAGGGTCGCCCGGTTCTTGTTGCAGTTGATGGCCAGGGCCCGCCACTCGTCCGGCCGGGCCGACCAGGCCGCCTCCAGACCGCGCAGGTGGAACTGCCAGCGCAGGTGGGGGTCGATCTCCCGCCAGTCCAGGCGCTGGATCAGCTTCTGGTTCACCCAGGTGAGCTTGTCCAGGTCGAACACCGCCGGGCTCTTCTGGATGTCTGCCAAGTCGAACAGCTGGATCATCTGCTCGTCCGTGAGCAGCTCCTCCTCGACGCTCTCGGCGGCGCGGCCGTCCAGCCTGGGGGTCCAGCTGAGCTTGGCCAGGGTCAGGCGCACCGCCGCCGGCAGGAAGCCCAGGTCCCGGAATTCGGTGATGCTGGCGGCGCCGTGGCGCTTGGACAGCTTCTGCTTGTCCTTGCCCAGGATCATGGGCACGTGGGCGAAAGCCGGCAGCTCGTAGCCCAGGGCCCGGTACAGGGCGATCTGCTTGGGGGTGTTGGCCACGTGGTCGTCGCCCCGCACCACGTGGGTCACGCCCATGTGGGTGTCGTCCACCACCACGCAGAAGTTGTAGGTGGGGGTCCCGTCCATGCGGGCGATGATCCAGTCGTCCAGGCTGTCCGCCGGCACCCGCACGTCCCCTTTGATCAGGTCCTCCAGGACGATGTCCCCGGTGGTGGGCATGCGCAGGCGGATGGCGGCCGGGACCGAGGCGTCCCAGTGCCGGTCCCGGCAGCGCCCGTCGTACAGGAACGGGCGCCCCGTAGCCTCGGCCTCCTTGCGCCGCTGGTCCAGCTCTTCCCGGGTGCACCGGCACCGGTAGGCCAGGCCCTGGTCCAGCAGGTCCTGGATCTTGGACCGGTACAGGTCCAGGCGCAGCATCTGCCGGTACGGGCCGTGGGGCCCCCGGAAGGCGTTGGGGTCGCCGGGCACCGGCCCCTCGTCCCAGTCCAGGCCCACCCACTCCATCCCTTCCTCGATGATCCGGATGTTGTCGTCGGTGGATCGGGTGAGGTCCGTATCCTCCACGCGCAGGATGAAAATCCCATGGTGCTTCCGGGCCAACAGCCAACAGAACAGCGCCGTGCGGACGCCCCCGATGTGGAGCATCCCGGTGGGGCTGGGGGCGAACCGGGTGACAACGCGCTGGGACATCAAGACCTCTCGAGAACCGGACCGAAGCTGTGGCCCGTTTCTAGTTTGCCCCAGGTATCCCTATTTGAGGTAAAGCTTCAGGCGGATCTCCACCGGGGCGTCGCCGGTGAACAGGCTCCGGTCCAGCACCACCGGCACTTCCACCACGCTGTTGTGGGCCCCGGCCGCCGCCGGAAGGCCCCCGGGCAGGGTCTCGGGGATCTCGTCGATCTCCTCCAGCATCTCCCCCGCCCCCAGGTCCTCCACTTCCAAGGGGCCGCTGCGGGCCGCGGCCACATCCGGGGCCCCGGGGCGGGCGGGGGCCAGCGGGAACAGCTGGGGGGCGGGCTGAGCTTCAGCCGCTCCCCCGCCGTATTTCTCCGTGAGGTGGCGCAGCACCAGCAGGGCCACCCCCTTCAAGGTCTCCTTCACGCCCCGCCCCTGGGTGGCGCAGGCCTCGAAGGTGGGCGCATCGAACCGGTTCAGCTCCCGGTCCAGGAGGTCCACCGGCAAGGCGTTGGGGATGTCCCTCTTGTTGAACTGGATGACGTGGGGGAGCTTGGCCAGCTCCGTCCCCTGCTCCTTCAGGTTGTCGATGAGGTTCTGGAAGCTTTCCTTGTTGCCGTCCATGGCCTGGGCCTGGGAATCGGCCACGAACACCACCGCGTCCGCGCCCCTCAGGACCAGCTTGCGGGTGGCGTCGTAGAACACCTGGCCGGGGACCGTGTAGAGCTGGATCCGGGTCTTCATGCCCCGCACCGTGCCCAGCTCGATGGGCAGGAAGTCGAAGAACAGGGTCCGGTCGGTCTGGGTGGCCAGGGACAGCATCTTGCCGCGGCCATCCTGGGGCAGGGAATCGTACACGTGCTGGAGGTTGGTGGTCTTCCCACACAGCCCCGGGCCGTAATAGACGATTTTCGCGGTCAGTTCTTTGGTTGCCGCATTAAACAGGACCATGGCGCCCCCACGAGGGAGAGTGGATGCCAGCTTGGCTGAGGTGCCGGCCCCAGGTCAAGGCGGAACCCGCCCGGCCGGACTCCGGCGGACATCAATTGCAATGGCGAAAGCACATCATTAAACTTCACGAAAGATCCTGCCGATAAGGATGCCCCATGGCCAAGCTGCTCGTTCAGGAGAGTAACGGCGCGCGCGAGTTCGAGTTGGTGGATCTCGAGGTGAATATCGGGCGTGAACTCGATAATACACTGCGCTTGTCCGATCCGAGCATCTCCCGCCATCATGCCGTGATCCGCCAGGCCGGGGACGGCTACACCATCGAGGACCTGCAGAGCAGCAACGGGGTGCTGCTGAACGGCGCCCGGGTCACGTCCGCCCCGCTGCGCGACGGCGACCGCATCACTTTGGGCCAGATGCAGTTGACCTTCGTGGACAGCCCCGTGGCCGTCCTGGCGTCCGACCCCCTGCGCACCAAGGCCATGGATCCGGAGACCATGGCCCAGATCCGGTCCACCATCCTGGAGGACGCCCCCGCCCCCTTTCCCGCTCCGGCCCCCGCGGCGCCGCGCCTGCCGGCCACCGGCAAGGACACCGGCAAGCCCGGCCCGGCCTTCCTGCATCCCTACCTGCCGGACCTCCCGGACCCGGCCCGGCCCCTGTTCAACCCCGACGGCACGGTCCAGCGGGGGGACTTCCTCACCCGGTTCCAGGCCGCCCTGATCGACTACTCCCCCCTGCTGGCCCTGGGGATCCTGGGGCTGCTCCTGACCTCCGGCTTCCTGGCGGTCTTCGCCAGCCTGCTGGCCCTGGTGGACCTGGCCCTGGCGGTGGCCTACCTGATCCTCATGCCCCTGTACTGGATGCGCTGCGGCGCCTCCCCGGGAAAGAAGATCATGAAGCTGCGCGTGGTGCCCGCGGGCGACCCGGCCGGGCGGCTGGACTTGAACGGCGCCATCCTGCGCCTGCTGGGCTACCTGGCCAACGGCGCCATCGCCTGGATCGTCCGGGACGTGCTGGTGCGCGTCTGCTTCCCCGCGGGCGCGTTCAGCCGCCTGGCCCTGGCCGGGCACTTCGCCTCCTGGGCCCTGACCTTCTTCCTCCTGAGCCTGGTGGCCAACGTCCTGCCCTACCTGCTCCTGCTGCGCCCGGAGCGCCGGGGACTCCAGGACCTGTTCTCGCGTTCCCTGGTGATCAAGGTGGATCGTTAGCCGACCCGCGCGCCACGGGGCCGAACCTTTCATGGACAGGCTCCTTGGGCGTATTCTTTCCAAAACCGGTTTCCGGTGCTGCCATAAGGAGCGGTCATGTCCGGCCTCGACAATGTTCTGGCGGTGATCCTGGGAGGCGGACGCGGCAGTCGCCTCTACCCCCTCACCAAGGTGCGCTCCAAGCCGGCGGTGCCCATCGCCGGCAAATACCGCCTGATCGACATCCCCATCAGCAACTGCATCAACTCGGGGATCTTCCGGATCCACGTGCTGACCCAGTTCAACTCCGTCTCCCTGCACCGGCACATCACCCGCAGCTTCCAGTTCGACGCCTTCCACACCGGGTGGGTGCAGGTGCTTGCCGCCGAGCAGACCCTGGCCAGCGAGGACTGGTACCAGGGCACCGCTGACGCGGTGCGCAAGCAGCTGTTCGAGATCCAGGCGCCGGGCCCGAGCACGTGCTGATCCTGGCCGGCGACCACCTGTACCAGATGGACTATGCGTCCCATGGTGGAGATGCACGTGGCCCGGGACGCCGACATCACCATCGCCGCCCAGCCGGTGGCGGTGCAGGACGCCACCCGGTTCGGCCTCCTGCAAGCGCGGGCAGGACGGCCGGATCCTGTCGTTCGTTGAAAAGCCCAAGGATCCGGCGGTCCAGGCCCGGATGGTCAGCCGGGACGATCCCGCAGCGTCCGTACCTGGGCTCCATGGGCATCTACCTGTTCAAGACCCAGGTGCTCGTGGACCTGCTCACCGGCCACCCGGAGTTCGACGACTTCGGGCACCACGTGATCCCCTACAGCATCGACCGTCTGGGGGTCTACGGGTTCGATTTCGACGGCTACTGGCAGGACATCGGCACCATCCGCTCCTTCTACGACACCAACCTGGAGCTCACCTCGCCGTCGACGCGCCTTCAACCTCTACGACGCCGGCCCATCCCATCTACACCCACTCCCGCTTCCTGCCCGGTTCCATCATCGAGGACAGCCGCCTCAAGGACGTGCTGCTCTCCGAAGGCTGCGTCATCCGCCAGGCGGAGATCACCCACTCCATCATCGGCCTGCGCAGCAACGATCGGGCCAGGGCACCTGCATCAAGGACAGCATCGTCATGGGCGCCGACTACTACGAGCGCAAGCACGAGCGCGATCCCCCTGGGCATCGGGCGCCCACTGCCACATCGAGGGGGCCATCCTGGACAAGAACGTCAGCCATGGGCGACGGCGTGGTCATCAAGCCCTTCCCCCGGGGCACCGAGATGGACAACGGCGACTGGGTGGTCCAGGACGGCATCGTGGTGATCCCCAAGGGCACCATCCTGCCCCAGGGCACCCGCATCGAGCCCGGCGCCTAGGCCCGGATTCTGCAAATGAAGCTTGGCGGCTCGAATTTCCAGTCAGGCACTGCCCCTTCACCCTGATAGCAGGGATTGCGATCATCAGTCATTGGGGCACGGCCCTTTCAGCCCGGCTTAGCTCGAAGCCAGCGGAGGCCGCGCGATTTATTTGAAGCGCCCAGCCCAACGTATAAAAAAATTGGCCGGGGATGAATGGGATGAACGGGGATTAGATTAGCGGATGCAATAGCTCCGACCCATTGACGCATGCACACCCCTGGCCCCGCCGCAGGCGGGGTCCCGGGCTATGCCCGGGAGTTCCGGAGAGCCGTGGCCGGCGGCACACGCCCCAGGCACATCCATTGAGATTGCCACGTCCCTCCCGGGGCGTGTGCCGCCGGCCACGGCTCTCCGGAACCCAAGGGTGCGCATGCTCGCGGCGCGATCAAACATGCGTAACCGCTTTACTAACTTGCTTTATCCCCTTCATCCCACTTTTGCATCAGATAGAGCACTGCTCTATCTGGTGCAAAAGTCCCCGGCCAAAAGCTTTTCCATCCATGCCGCGGAAACCATGATTCAAGCCAGATGCTCCAGACGGGTTGCGCGACCTGCACAAGGCCGCCCGGCTGTGTGTTTGAACCCTCAAGCCTCAACGGCAGAATCCGGACTGAGCGCGCCTGCTTCCCTGACCCGGCGCCCTCCTACTGGGGAATTTATTATTCATTGCTGGCACCTCATTTTAAGGAAGGCGCCCGGCGGCGCCCGGCCTGGAGGGTCACGGGTGAAGGCGATGGAAGCACCGATTGAAACGGAAAGATTGATTCTGCGCGACTTCCTACCGGAGGACGGGGAGCAGGTGCAGACCTACGCCCGGGACCCGGAAGTGGTGCGCTACCTGGATTGGGGGCCCAACACCCCGGAGGAGACCCGCGCCTTCATCGACAGGGCCATCCGTTCCAGCCGGGACCAGCCACGGAGGGCGTACCGAACTGGCCGTGATCTTCAAGCCCACCGGCGCCCTGGTGGGGAGCGCCGCCCTGCGCCTGGACCCCCTGGCGCCGTTCACGGCCGAACTGGGGTACGTGCTGCACCGCCTGGCCTGGGGCCAGGGCCTGGGCACCGAACTGGTCCGGGCCCTGGTGCGGTCCGCCTTCCTGGACCTGCAGGTGCGGCGGGTCTGGGCCCAGTGCCGGCCCGAGAACGTGGGCTCCTGCCGGGTCATGAAGAAAGCCGGGCTGCGGTTCGAGGAATACCTCCAGAACCGCAGGACCCCCCGGGGCGAACGGGTGGATTCCTACTTGTGCGGCATCACCCGCCGGGATTGGCTCCTGGCCCAATCCCAGCCGGCGGGGGCATCAGGGCGTCCAGGAACGGATTGCTGAACACCCGCGCCGGGTCGTAGCGCTCCAGGGCGGCCAGGGCGGCGCTCCAGCCGTCCCCCGGGCGCTGGCCGTCGGACAGGGACGCGGGGATGGCCAGGCCCAGGGTGCCCGCGTGGGTCCAGGCCCCGTCGGCGGTGTACGCGAAGCCCTTGGACCACTCCACCCGCACGCCCGCGTAGGGGGGCGTGTAGTTGCCCAGCACCCAGGCCTCCAGGTCGGCCTTGAAGGCGTTCTCCCCGGGCGTGCCGGGGAAGGTCAGGGCGTTGAGCCAGACGGCGCAGTCCCACTCCGGGTGGTCGGGGCGGGGCCGCAAGGCCGACAGCTGGGGCTCCAGGGCCCCGGGCAGCATCACCTCCCGGGCCTGGTCGAGACCGGAGGCCCGCACTTCGATCGGCCCGTTCATGGGATATTCGCCCTGATCCCGGTAGCGCGCGACGAGGTCCCGGTAGGCGGCGTAGAATTCCGCCACCACCTGCTGGAGGCGGTCCCGGCGGGTGAGGACGGCGTAGCCGTTCTCCGCCAGGCGCAAGGTGGTGGGTTTCACGTACAGGGTGGTGCACCGGGACGGCCCCCAGATGTCCCAGGTGCCGGTGAGGATCAGGCCCGATCCGGCGGCGGCCATCTCCAGGTTCTGGAACAAGGGGGTCTCCTCCAGGTGCCCCTGGAACACTCCATCCAGGAACCGGGCCTGCGCGGGGGTGACCCAGTTGGCGAAGGTGTACGCGTAGGGCCCGGTCACCGGCCGGCTGGACCAGGGGCGCCGGGGGGACGGGGACCACACTTTCAGCCAGGGCACGGCGGTGAACGGGAACCAGATGGCCTCCACCCGCCCGCTGGCGGCCATCCAGGCCTGGAAGGCGTCGGCTCCGGCCCGCTCCGGCGCCGCGAACAGCGCCTCGGCCGGGATGTGGAAGAAGCTCTGGCAGCGCAGGTTCGCGTCCGCCCCCACCTGCAGGGTGGCTTCGGTGATGAAGGCCCGCCCCAGGTGGGCGAGCAGGGGCTGGATGCCCGGATCGTCCCGGCGGAAGGAGCGCAGGACGTAGCGGCCGCCGTCCCAGACCACCGCCGTGAGGGACAGCACGGCGTTGCTCAGGGAACCGAAGGTCTTCCCGGGGACCGGGGCCTCCCCGGCGGCCGGGAGCGCCGCCCCGTGGCCGCCCACCGCCAGGACACCGCCCAGGGTCACGTCCCCCGGGGCGGGGGCGGTGGTGAAGCCCAGCCCGGCGGCTTCCAGGATCGCCAGCAGGACGTCCATGGACACCCCCGTCTGGGCGGTGACGGTGGCGGGCTCGCCCTGGGGATCCACCCGCACGCCGGTGAGGAACCGGGTGGTGTCCACCAGCAGGTAGCGGCCCGGGCCGGCGTCCCTGGGCAGGACCAGGGGCGACCAGCCGTGGCACCGGCCCTTGGGGCGGATGCGCCAGCCCTGGGCGCAGGCCCAGTTGGCCAGGTCCGCCACCTCCTCCGCCGAGCGGGGCGCGGCGGTCCAGAGGTCCGGAATGCGGATCTCCCCGGACCAGTTCTCGTAGGCCTGCTGGTACACCGGAAGGCTTTCCGGGAATCCGGGCGGAGGCGGGGACACGGCCCTGGCGTTGTCCATCTCCACCTGGAAGGCCGGCACCCAGCCCAAGGTTCCCGCCGCGGCCAGGGAGGCCGCCTGCAGGAACCGCCGGCGCGACACCCCGGTACGCGCCTCTCCCCGAACCCCGCGGCCCGCCATGGCTCCTCCTCTGGGCGCATCCCTGCCCTTTGGGTGATCCACGGAGCGGGCTGTTCCAACCGGAAAGAGAGGAATCAGGGTTCTTCCCAGGCCATGGCCCGTTCGATCGCGCGCTTCCAGCCGCGGTACAGCCGGTCCCGGACCGCCGGATCCTGCACCGGCATGAAGGTGCGGTCCACTTCCCACTTGGAGGCGATTTCGGTGCGGTCCCGCCAGAAGCCCACCGCCAGGCCGGCCAGGAAGGCCGCGCCCAGGGCGGTGGTTTCGGTGACCCGGGGCCGGTCCACCGGGACGCCCAGCTGGTCGGCCTGGAACTGCATCAGGAAATTGTTGCCCACCGCGCCGCCGTCCACCTTGAGGGCGCGCAGGGTGATGCCCGAGTCCTCCTGCATGGCGGTCAGCACGTCCCGGGTCTGGTAGGCGATGGCTTCCAGGGCCGCCCGGACCACGTGGTTCCGGCCGGCGCCGCGGGTGAGGCCGACCAGGGCGCCGCGGGCGTACATGTCCCAGTACGGGGCCCCCAGGCCCACGAAGGCGGGCACCAGGTAGACGCCGTGGGTATCCGGCACCGCGGCCGCCAGGGTCTCGGACTGGGCGGCGTTGTCGATCAGCTTGAGCTCGTCCCGCAGCCACTGCACCGCCGCCCCGGCCACGAAGACGCTGCCCTCCAGGGCATACTCCACCTGCCCTTCCACCCCCCAGGCCAGGGTGGTCAGCAGGCCCCGGTCCGAGCGCACCCGCCGGGCGCCGGTGTTCATGAGCAGGAAGCAGCCGGTGCCGTAGGTGTTCTTGGCCATGCCGGGGGAGAAGCAGGCCTGGCCGAACAGGGCCGCCTGCTGGTCGCCGGCGTCCCCGGCGATGGGGATCCCGCCCAGGGGTCCCGCGGCGGTCTCGCCGAACAGGCCGCTTGACGGCCGCACCTCCGGCAGCATGGCCGCGGGGATGTCCAGGGCGTCCAGGAGGGTGCGGTCCCAGGCCAGTTCCTTGATGTTGAAGAGCAGGGTCCGGGAAGCGTTGGAGTAGTCGGTGCAGTGCACCTTGCCCCCGGTGAGGTTCCAGATCAGCCAGGTGTCCACGGTGCCGAACAGCAGTTCGCCGTCCCTGGCCCGTTGCCGGGCCCCGGGCACCTGGTCCAGGATCCACTTCAGCTTGGTGCCGGAGAAGTAGGCGTCCAGGACCAGGCCGGTGTTCTCCCGCACGTACTCCTCCAGGCCCCGGGCCTTGAGCTCATCACAGATCCCGGCGGTGCGCCGGCATTGCCAGACGATGGCGTTGTGCACCGGCCGGCCGGTGGCCCGTTCCCAGACCACGGTGGTCTCGCGCTGGTTGGTGATGCCCAGCGCGGCCACCGACTCCGGACCGATGCCCAGCTTGGCCATGGCCTCCTCGGCCACGGCGGTCTGGGTGCCCAGGATCGCCATGGGGTCGTGCTCCACCCAGCCGGGGTTCGGATAGATCTGGGCGAACTCCTGCTGGGCCGCCGCGACGCACCGGCCGGCCGCATTGAACAGGATGGCGCGGGAACTGGTCGTGCCCTGGTCCAGGGCCAGGATGTACTTCTGGGACATGGGGAAGACTCCTGGGAGGGCCCGTGAAGGTCTTCTTGGCTATTTGTAGGCCGCGTGGAAGGCCGCCAGTTTCTCCACCACCTGCTTCATCTTGTACGTGGGCGGCAGGATGGTGGTGCGGAAGTGGGCGGTGCCGGGGGTCTGGCCGAAGCCGGTGCCGGGCACCACGCAGATGCCCGTGGCCTCCAGGAGGGCCATGCAATACTCATCGTCGGTGCGGCCCGCGGGCATGGTGATGCGCGGGAAGCAGTACATGGCCCCCGCCACCTTGTTGCACTGGATGCCCGGGATCTTGTTGAGCCCCTCGGCCAGGATGATGGCCCGCTGCTTCAGCTCGCTCAGGATGCCGTCCCGCTCCCGGGCGAACAGGTCGTAGCTGGGCTGGCCGGGCTGGGGCGGGTTGACCATGCAGTAGGTGACCATCTGCCCGGTGAGGTTGGAGCACAGGCCGACGCTCTGCAGCTTGAGGATCTGGGCCACCACGTCCGCGGGGACGTTGCGGATCTCCATGTAGCCGCCCCGCTGGCCGCACTCGCCGGTGAAGCCCTTGGAGCAGGAATGGAAGCTGAACAGGCTCACGTCCTTCTCCCCCAGCTCGGTGAGCACCTTGGCGAAGGAGGTGAAGCGCAGGCCCGGCTGGTAGACGTTCTCCTGGTACACCTCGTCCGCCAGGACGGCCAGCCCGTGGCTCTTGGCGAACCGGATGACCATGGCGATGTTGTCCCGGTCCATGACCGAACCGGTGGGGTTGCCCGGGTTGATGACGCAGATGGCGCGCACCTTGACGCCCTTGCCCTCGGCCTCCCGCAGGCTGGACTCCAGCATGGACTGGTTCAGCAGCCAGTCGTTGCCCTCGTCCATGTAGAAGTTCACCTGCCTGCCTTCATACAGGGCGATGGTGGCGCTGTAGCAGGGGGTACTGGGGGATGGGGATCATGATGCCGTCGTCGGGACGGCCGATGAGGATGCGCAGGGCCGCCTGGACGCCCTTGGAGGCGCCGTCGGTGAGGTAGATGGCCTCCGGGTCCGCCTCGATGCCGTCGCGCCTGGAGATGAAGCGGGCCACGGCCTCCCGCACGAAACGCACGCCCTTGCTCTCGGAATAGGCGCCCATGCCGTGCCTGGAACCCGCCAGGAGCTGCCGTGCGGTCTCCAGCGTGTCGGCCGGGAACAGGCCGGCGCCGGTCTGGATCAGTTCCGGGTACTGGCACAGGGCCAGGACCTGGCGCACGTAGGTGAGGGGCTTCTGCTCCAGGGCCTGGGGGTTGCCGATGTTGCAGTAGATGATCTCCCGGCCCGCGCGCTCCAGTTCCGCGGCCCGGGCCACGATGGGCCCGCGCACGGCGTACTGGGTTTCGAGCACACCTTTGCCGAGATTCTCGAGCTTGACGGTCATGGGGGGAATCCTTTCAGGGAGTGGGTGCCGGTGGGGTGTCCTCAGAATCCATGCATGATCATCGAATTTTCGCAGGTTCCAAGGGGCAGGCCAGCGTCCTGGGTCACAAAAACCCCCGCCGTCACACCCCGTTTACCCCGGGTTTCGGTGGCGAAGGCTGTGGGCGGGGCCGACTGGCCAGGTCAGCACGCCGGGACAGGGAGCTTCCCGAGGTTCCCCCCATGGCCTGCCGCCTGGATTAATGCGGGCACCCTCTTCAAGCCTGTGCCTATTATTGTTATATTCACACGCGGTCTCTCTCAACCTCAGCAGCACCGGCCCTCACTAACGGATCCCCAGCCGAGACCGGGATCCCCCGAACCGAAAGGAAAGAGCATGAAACGAATCAAGGCTTCCGTTCCTGCCGGAATCACCCGGATGGCCCTTGCCACGACCCTGGCGTTCGCCCTTGCCCCCATGCTCGGCGCCCAGACCCTCCTGACCAAGGCTCCGGCCAACTTCGACGACCTGGTGAAGGCCGCCAAGAAAGAGGGGGAACTCACCGTCATCGCCTGCCCCCGGGATTGGCTCAACTACGGCGAACTCTTCACCAAGTTCACCAGCCGCTACGGCATCAAGATCAACGAGCTGAACCCCGAAGGGAGCTCCGGCGAGGAGATCGAGGCCATCAAGGCCAACAAGGGCAGCAAGGCCCGCCAGGCTCCGGACGTGGTGGACGTGGCCCTGGCCTTCGGCCCGCAGATGGTCCAGGAGAAGCTCCTGGCCCCGTACATGGTGAAGACCTGGAACACCATCCCCAAGGACCTGAAGGACAAGGACGGCCTGTGGTACGCGCGACTACTACGGCAGCCTGGCCTTTGAAGTGAACACCGACGTCGTCAAGGATCCCCCGAAGGACTGGACGGACCTGATGAAGCCCGAGTACAAGGGCCAGTTCGCCCTGGCCGGCGACCCGCGCCTGGGCGGCCAGGCCTACACCTCGGTCGCCAGCGCGGCCATCGCCAACGGCGGCAACCTCGACAACCTCCTGCCCGGCCTGCAGTTCTTCAAGAAGCTGAACGATGCCGGCAACTTCGTGCCCATCATCGCCGTGCCCGGCACCGTGGCCTCGGGCGAAACCCCGATCACCATCCGCTGGGACTACCTGGCCATGAGCAACCGGGACAAGAGCGCCGGCAACCCGAACATCGGCATCTTCTATCCCAAGAGCGGCATGGTGGCCGGCGTCTACGCCCAGGGCATCAGCGCCTACGCGCCCCACCCGAACGCGGCGCGCCTGTGGGAGGAGTTCCTGTATTCCGACGAAGGCCAGCTCACCTGGCTGAAGGGCTACGGCCACCCGATCCGGTTCGAGGACCTCCAGAAGCGCAAGGCGATCCCGGCCGACATCATGGCCAAGCTGCCGCAACCGGCCCCCGGCACCAAGACCTTCTTCCCCACCATGAAGCAGCTTGACTACATCAAGAAGACCTGCTCCGAGGATTGGGACAAGGTCGTCAACGTCAACATCACCAAGAAGTAGGGAACACGCCCCATGGCTGTCAACAACCCGGGAGCAGGGGGTGCCGGCACGGTGCCCCCCCTGCTCCCCGTCGCAGGTACCCCTGGCTGGGCCTGGTCCCCTTCGGGATCTTCGCCCTGGCCTTCATGATCCTGCCCGCCAGCGCGATCTTCCTGGGGTCATTCCAGGACGCGGAAGGGCATTTCACCATGGCCAACCTGGCCCACCTGGCCCGGCCGGACATCGTGAATTGCTACATCATCACCGTCAAGATCAGCGCGGTCACCGCCATTGCCGGAGGCTTGTTCGGTTTCCTGGTGGCCTACGCGGTGACCATGGGGGGCCTGCCCCGGGCCGTGCGTTCGGGCCTGCTGACGTTCTCGGGTGTGGCCTCCAATTTCGCCGGCGTCCCCCTGGCCTTCGCCTTCATCGCGACCATGGGCCGGGTGGGCGTGGTCACGGTCATCCTGCGCACCGTGTTCCACGTGAACCTGTATGACCACGGGTTCAACCTCTACAGCTTCTGGGGCCTGTCCCTCACCTACCTGTACTTCCAGCTGCCGCTCATGGTGCTGATCATCACCCCGGCCCTGGACGGGGTCAAAAAGGAATGGCGCGAGGCTGCCCAGAGCCTCGGCGCCTCGAGCCGGCACTACTGGTTCCGGGTGGCCCTGCCCATCCTCGCCCCGCCCCTGCTGTCCTCGATGATCCTGCTGTTCGGCAACGCCTTCGGGGCCTATGCCACCGCCTACGCCCTGACCGGCGGTCTGCTGAACCTTGTGCCCATCCTCATCGGCGCCCAGATCACCGGCGACGTCCTCCACGACCCCAACCTCGGCTATGCCCTCGCCTTCGGCATGGTGATCGTCATGATCCTGTGCATCCTCGGCTACACCGTCCTGCAGCGGCGCGCCTCCAGGTGGCTGAAATGAAGGCCCGGAGAAGCTGGGCCTGGCTCTGGCTGGCACTGGGGATCTTCTACTTCATCATCCCCCTCCTCGCCACCTTCTTCTTCTCCCTCCACGGCAAGCGGGGCGTCCTGGGCTTCTCCGCCTACGTGCGGGTGTTCCACGACCCTGAATTCCTGCACTCCTTCACCTTCTCCCTGGAGATGGCGGTCTTCACCGTCATCGTGGGCCTGGCCCTGATCATCCCGACGGTGATCTACATCCACCTGCGCGCGCCCTGGGCCAAGTTCCTGATCGAAAGCCTCTCCCTGCTGCCGTTCGTCATCCCGCCGATCGTCCTGGTGTTCGGCCTGATCAAGATGTACAACAAGCCCCCGCTCCAGCTGATCTCCAGCCCGGCCCTGCTGGTGGCCGGCTACGTGGTCATCTCGTTCCCCTACATCTTCCGGGCGGTGGACGCGGGCCTCCGGGCCATGGACCTGCGCGGGCTGACCGAGGCCGCCCAGAGCCTCGGCGCGCACTGGTGGACCATCATGTTCAGGATCGTCCTGCCGAACATGAAGGTCGCCGTCCTGAGCGCGACCTTCCTGACGTTCGCCATCGTGATCGGCGAGCTGACGATGGCGGTCATGCTGGCCTGGCCGGCCTTCGGCCCCTACATGGCCTTCGTCGGCCGAGACCTCGCCTACGAGCCCACTGCCCTGGCCATCCTCAGCTTCCTGCTCACCTGGGGCCTGATCGGGCTCCTCCAGCTCGCCAGCCGCGGCATCACCGGCCAGGGTTCCTCGGTCGGCGGCGGCGCCCACTGATCCGGAGTTGCACATGGCATTCCTCGAACTTGAAGGCGTGGAGAAGTGGTTCGGCCGCAACCTGGTTGTGGACGGCTTCAACCTGGACGTGAAGGAAGGCGAGTTCGTGTCGTTCCTGGGCGGCTCCGGCTGCGGCAAGACCACCACCCTGCGCATGATCGCCGGGTTCGAGACGCCGACCGCCGGCAGCATCCGCATCGCCGGTTCGGAAGTGGTCAGCGTGGCGCCCAACCGCCGGGGCGTGGGCATGGTGTTCCAGAACTACGCGCTGTTCCCCAACATGACCGTGCGCAAGAACATCGAGTTCGGCCTGAGGGTCGCCAGGTGGAAGAAGGCCGACATCCGCACGCGGATCGCCGAGATGCTGGCCCTGATCCACATGGAAGAGCTGGGCGACCGCTATCCCCACCAGATGTCCGGCGGCCAGCAGCAGCGGGCCTCCCTGGCCAGGGCCCTGGCCGTCAAGCCGAGGCTGCTGCTCCTGGACGAGCCCCTTTCGGCCCTGGACGCCAAGATCCGGGCCATGCTCCGCACCGAGATCCGCGCCATCCAGCAGAAGACCGGGATCACCACCATCTACGTCACCCACGACCAGGAAGAGGCCCTCTCCCTGTCCGACCGGATCGTGGTGATGAACCAGGGCAGGATCGAGCAGGTGGGCACCCCCTTCGCCATCTACAACCACCCGGCCACCCCCTTCGTGGCCTCCTTCATCGGCAACCTGAACATCCTGGAAGCCTCGGTGGTGGACCGCGGGCGCGGCCTCCTGTCGGTGGAAGGGCAGCAGGTGGCGGCGGCCGGCCCGGCGCCCGACGGCGCCGCCCGGGTCAAGCTCTCCCTGCGGCCCGAGATGCTGTCCCTGAACGAGGGGATCCCGGGCGCCAACAACCTCACCGGCACCCTGACCAACGTCGTTTTCCTCGGTTCCATCGTGCGCCTGACCATCGCCATCGGCAGCCGGGAGATCGCCCTGGACCGCTTCAACACCCCGCACCTCGCCCTGCCGGCGGCGGGTTCCCAGGTCTCCATGAGCTTCCCCAAGGAAGCGTGCCTGGTGACCAGCCTGGATTCCGGCGTCGACGATGCCGTCGCCGCCGTGGGCGGGGCGGTGTAGTGATCAAAGCGAAATAATGAATGAAATGAGGTGAGTCCATGGATCTTATCTTGGAGCCGGCCCGGCAGACCCCGGTGTTCGCCTCGGTGGACGTCCTGGTGGTGGGCAGCGGTCCGTCCGGACTGGCGGCGGCCATCGCCGCCGCCCGCGAGGGCATGAGCACCATGATCGTGGAGCGCTACGGCTGCTTCGGCGGCGTGATCACCCAGGTCGGCGTCGAAGGGTTCGCCTGGTACCGCCACAGCGGCACGGTGGAAGCCGGCGGGCTGCTGTTCGAGTTCGAGGCCAAGGCCAAGGCCATGGGCGCCTCCAGCGACGAATGCCAGTCCGAAAGCCAGGCCCTGGACGCCGAGATGTTCAAGTGCTGCGCCGACCGGCTGGTCCTGGACGCGGGGATCACCCCTCTGCTGCACAGCTTCGCCGTCGGCGCGGTGGTGGAAGCGGGGTGCATCCGGGGCGTGATCACCGAGAGCAAGTCCGGGCGCCGGGTCATCCTGGCCAAGCGGGTCATCGACTGCACCGGGGACGGCGACATCGCCGCCCTGGCCGGCGCCCCCTACGTCAAGTCGCCCCGGGAGAAGCTGATGGCCGCCACCCAGCTGTTCTCCTGCAGCGGCCTGGACATCCCGGCCTTCCAGGACTACGTCAAGGACACCCTGAAACCCACTTATGCGGACTGGGGCGGCGACTGGGCGATCCGGACCCACGGCAAGGAAGACCAGATGTTCAGCCCCTACATCGCCAAGTGCTTCGAGGAGGCCGTCGCCGAGGGGATGATCGAGAGCGACGAATTCGTGGCCCTGGGCGGCACCTGGAGCTCGATCAAGCCCAACGGCGACATCACCCAGCTCAACCTGCTGTTCCAGAGCAACATCGATTCCACCGACGTGGAGGACCTGACCAAGGCCGAAATCATGGGCCGGGACAACGCGCTCCGGGCGATCCGGGTCCTGAACGAGAAGGTTCCGGGCTTTGGCAACGCCCGCCTGAGGAATTTCGGCATGACCATCGGCTGCCGCGAATCCCGGAAGATCGAGGGGACCTATTGCCTGACCGAGCAGGATGTGCTGAACCAGGGCCGGTTCGAGGACTCCATCGGCATCTATCCGGAATTCATCGACGGCTGCGGCCTGCTTATCCTGCCCACCACCGGACGCTATTTCCAGGTGCCGTACCGGTCCCTGATGCCCAAGCTGGTCGACAACCTCCTGGTGGCGGGACGCTGCATCTCCGGCGACCGGATCGCCCACAGCGCCTTCCGGAACATGTCCTGCTGCATCGTGACCGGCCAGGGCGCCGGCGTCGCCGCCGCCGTCTCCATCCAGGACGGGTCCACCACCTCCCAGGTCGACATCAAGAAGGTCCAGCGCCACCTGGAACGACAGCAAGTCAGGGTATTCTGAACCGCCAGGAGGCCGCCGTGCGAATCGCGTTCATCATCGGCACCGCCGTCGCCACCATCAAGGTCCCCAGCCTCAAGGGCCACCGGCTCCTGCTGGCCCGGGAATCCGACATCGACGGCAAGCCCCACGGCAAGCCCTTCGTGGCCGTGGACACCGTGGACGCCGGCACCGGCGACCTGGTGATCGTCACCGACGGCAGCTCGGCCCGCTACTCCGACCTCACCCGGGACCTGCCGGTGGACGCGGTGGTGGTGGGGGTGCTGGACTCCCTGGAGACCAGCGGCAAGTTCACCTTCCAGAAAAGCTAGCATGGCCCTCCCGCGCCGGATGATCAGCGTCGGCATCGACATCGGCACCACCACCACCCAGGTGGTGTTCAGCGAGCTGACCCTGCTGGACGTGGCCCGGCCCGGGCAGATCCCGCGCATCGACATCGCCGGGCGGAAGCTTTTGCACAGCGGCGAGATCGTGTTCACCCCCCTGCTGGACGCCGAGACCATCGACCCGGAGGCGCTGGCCGCCGTCATCCGGACCGAGTACCAGCGGGCCGGGCTGACCCCCGCCCAGGTGGAGACCGGGGCGGTGATCATCACCGGCGAGACCGCCCGCAAGCAGAACGCCGACCAGGTGCTCAAGGCCGTGGCCGGGCTGGCCGGGGACTTCGTGGTGTCGGTGGCCGGCCCCAACGTGGAAGGCATGATCGCCGGGCGCGGCTCCGGCGCGGCGGCCTGGTCCCGGGAACACTTCGCCACCGTCACCAACGTGGACATCGGCGGCGGCAGCGCCAACAGCGCCGTGTTCCGCCTGGGCCGGCTGCAGAGCTCGGCGGCCATGAGCTACGGGGGCCGCAGCATCGAACTGGACGGGGACCGGGTGCGCTCGGTCACCCGGTCCGGGGCGGCCATCCTGGCCTCGGCGGGCCTGACCCTGGCCCCGGGCGACCGCCCCTCGCTGGCCGACCTGCGCCGGGCCACCCAGGCCATGGCCGAGCTGACCGTCCACCTGGTGGAGGGCTCCACCTCGCCCCTGGCCGACCGCCTCTACCAGACGGCGCCGGTGCGCCCCGGGGGGGCCGGTTCCGGGCTGATGTTCTCGGGCGGGGTCGGCTACTACTACTACGAACCCGTGCCCCTGGACTCGGTGGCGGCGGTGGCCCGGCACGGGGACGTGGGCCCCCTGCTGGCCGAGAGCCTGCGCCTGTGCCCGGGGCTGCGCGGGCACCAGGTCCTGCGCCCCCCGGAGACCCAGCGGGCCACCGTGCTGGGCGCCAGCGCCCAGACCCTCACCCTGTCCGGTTCCACCATCTGGGCCGACCCCAGCATCCTGCCCCTCAGGAACGTGCCGGTGCTGCGCCCGGGCGCCGGGGACAGCCTCGGGCCCGCGGCCCTGCCGGGCGCCATCCGCGAGGCCCTGCGCCGCTGGGACCTGACCGGGGCCGAGGGCACCCCGTTCGCCGTGGCCATGGAGCTGGAGCCCAGCCTGGACTTCACCCGGCTCCAGGCCTACGCGGCCGCCCTGGCGGAGTTCGCCCGGCCCCTGCCGGCGGCCGCCCCCCTCATCGTCATCATCAAGCACGACTACGCCCAGGCCCTGGGCCAGACCCTGAAGGGCATGGACGCCGGCCGCGCCCTGCTGATCATCGACCAGGTGGGCCTGGAGGAGGGCGACTACATCGACATCGGCGCACCGCTCATGGACGGCAGGGTGGTGCCCCTGGTGGTCAAGACCTTGATATTCCATCACTGAAGGGCCCCATGCTCCTGCGCACCAAGCTGTTCGGCAAGACCTACGAGTTCCCGGATCTGCGGGTGCTCATGGGCAAGGCCAACGCCGAGAAGTCCGGGGACCGCCTGGCCGGGCTGGCCGCCCAGGACGCCCAGGAGCGCGCCGCGGCCCGCCTGGTGCTGGCGGAAGTGCCCCTGTGGGCCCTGAAGGAGAACCCGGCGGTGCCCTACGACCAGGACGAGGTCACCCGGGTCAACCACGACGGCCTGAACCAGACCGTCTACGGCGAGATCAAGGACTGGACCGTGGGCCGACTGCGCGAATGGATCCTGGACGACCGCCAGGACGGCGAGGCCCTGGCCAGGCTGGGCAACGGCCTCACCGCCGAGATGGTGGCGGCGGTGGCCAAGCTCATGTCCAACATGGACCTGGCCTACGGCGCCAGCCGGATCCGGGTCCGGCGCCACAGCGCCAACACCATCGGCCTGGGCCAGCGCCTGTCCGGGCGGCTCCAGCCCAACCACCCCACCGACTCCCCCGAGGGCATCCGCGCCGAGATCTACGAGGGCCTGTCCTACGGCTGCGGCGACGCGGTGATCGGCATCAACCCCTCGGACGACAGCTACGCCTCGGTGGCGCGCCTCCTGGACATGGCCTACGGCGTCGTCAGGACCTGGGAGATCCCCACCCAGACCTGCGTCCTGGCCCACGTCACCACCCAGATGCGCTGCCTCCAGTCCGGCTCCCCGGTGGGGCTGGTGTTCCAGTCCATCTGCGGCTCCCAGAGGGGCAACGACTCCTTCGGCATCTCCGTGGGCATGCTCGACGAGGCCTTCGCCCTGGCCCGCCGGCACTGCTACCCGGCCGGGCCCGACTACATGTACTTCGAGACCGGCCAGGGCTCGGCGCTCTCCGCCGACGCCCACAACGGCTGGGACCAGCTCACCCTGGAGGCGCGCAACTACGGCCTGGCCCGGCGCTACTCGCCCATGCTGGTGAACACCGTGGTGGGCTTCATCGGCCCGGAGTACCTGTACGACACCGAGCAGATCCACCGGGCCGGGCTGGAGGACCATTTCATGGGCAAGCTCACCGGCGTGTCCATGGGCTGCGACGTGTGCTACACCAACCACGCCCGCACCGACCAGGACAGCTCCGAGAACCTGGCCGTCCTGCTGGCCGCGGCCGGCTGCAACTTCTTCATGGGCGTGCCCATGGCCGACGATTCCATGCTCTCCTACCAGTCCACCTCCTTCCACGACATCGCCACCCTGCGCCAGATGCTGCGCCTGCGCCCGGCCCCGGAGTTCGAGGGGTGGCTGGAAGCCCTGGGGCTCATGCGCGACGGCCGGCTCACCGCCAGGGCCGGCGACCCCAGCTTCTTCCTTTCCCGGTGAGGCGACCCATGGAACCCGACCGTCTCGAAGCTGTGATCCGGGCCGTGGTGAAGGAACTGGAGGCCGCCGCCGGGGAGCGGGCGCCGGCGGTCCCGCCTGCGCCTCCCGCCCCGGCGCCGCCCAGGCCCGCCCCGTCCCCGGCGGCCGCCGTTCCCGGGCCTGCGGCAGCCGTTCCTGCGCCTGCGGTCGCCGTTCCCACGCCTGCGGCCGCCGCGCTTCCGGCACCGGGCACCCTGGCCATCGACCTGGACGATCCGACCACGCCCGAGGCCCGGCGCCGGCCGTGGATCGACCGCCCCGCGGACGCCGGCGGCCTGGAGGCGCTGCTGGAGTGCACCACCGCCCGCATCGGCGCGGGGCGGGCCGGCCCGTGCCTGCGCACCGGGCCCCTGCACCTGTTCATGAGCGACCTGGCCATCACCAAGGACGCCCTGGCCCGGGACGTGGACCCGGCGCTGCTGGAGCCGTTCGGGCTGTTCACCGTGCGCACCCGGGTGACCGGGGGCAAGGAGGAGTACCTGCTGCGCCCGGACCTGGGCCGCAGCCTGTCCGCCGAGGCCCGGCGCACCGTCCAGGAGCGCTGCGCCATGCAGCCGGACGTGCAGATCTGCGTGGGCGACGGGCTCTCGGCCCGGGCGGTGGAGGCCAACCTGGGCAAGATCCTGCCGGTGCTCCAGGCCGGCTGCGCCACCGCCGGCCTGAAGCTGGGCACCCCGTTCTTCATCCAGTACTGCCGGGTGGGGGTGCTGAACGACATCGGCGACCTGCTCCAGCCCAAGGTGGCGATCCTGCTCATCGGCGAGCGCCCCGGGCTGGGCCGGGCCGAGTCCCTGAGCGCCTACATGGCCTACCGGCCCCGGGCCGGGCATACGGACGCCGAGCGGGACGTCATCTGCAACATCTTCGACGGCGGCGGCGCCAACCCCCTGGAAGCGGGCGCCTATGCCCTGCGCCTGGCCCAGCGCATGATCCAGAAGGAAGCTTCGGGCGTGAAGCTCAAGCTGATGGAGGAGTGATGGGCATCCTGGAACCGATCCCCGCCAAGGCCCTGGCCGTGCGCCTGATCCCCCAGGTGGCCCCGGCCTACGCCCGCGCCCTGGGGCTCGGCCCGGACCAGCGCAGCCTGGGCCTGCTCACCGCCGACAACGACGACGCCACCTACGTGGCCATCGACGACGCCACCAAGATGGCCCAGGTGGAGGTGGTGTACGCCCACTCCTTCTACGCCGGCTCCCGGCACGCCTCGGGCCCCCTGTCCGGGGAGATCATCGCCATGCTGGCCGGCCCGGATCCGGCGGAGGTGAGTTCCGGCCTGGACGCCGCCGTGCGCTACCTGGCCGAGCGGGCGTTCTGGTCCTCCGCCGACGAGCGCCGCGGGGTGACCTTCTTTCCCCACGTGGTGCCCCACATCGGCAGCTACCTGGCCCGGATCGCCGGCCTGCCCCCGGGCGCGCCGGTGGCCTACCTGGTGGCCCCGCCCCTGGAGGGCTGCTACGCCCTGGACGCGGCCCTCAAGGCGGCGGCGGTGGAGCTGGCCCAGGTACACCCGGCCGCCCTCCGAGACCAACTTCATGGGCGCCATCCTCACCGGGGAGCAGTCCGCCTGCGAGGCGGCGGCCCAGGCCTTCCAGGAGGCCGTGCTCGACGTCGCCCGCTCCCCGTTCCGGTATTGAAAGGGATGACCATGTCCGAACTGGATGCCGACCTGCTTTCCATCCAAGAGGCCCGGGACCTGGCCCTGGCCGCCAAGGCCGCCCAGGAGACCTGGGCCCGGGCCACCCAGGAGCAGGTGGACCGGGTGTGCGCCGCCATGGCCGAGGCCGGGGCGGCGGCGGCCCGGGACCTGGCCGTCCTGGCCGTGCAGGAGACCGGCTACGGCGTGGCCGAGCACAAGACCCTCAAGAACCAGCTGTGCTCCACCCTCCTCTGGGAGGCCCTGCGGGACGTGAAGACCGTCGGGGTGATCGAGCGGGACGAAGCCCGGAAGCTGTTCCGGGTGGCCCAGCCCATGGGCGTGGTGGCGGCCCTGGTGCCCAGCACCAACCCCACCTCCACCGCCTTCTTCAAGAGCCTGATCGCGGTCAAGGCGCGGGACGCCATCGTCGTCTCCCCGCACCCGGCCGCCGCCCGCTGCACCCGGGCGGCCACCGAGGCCATGGCCGGGGCGGCGGTGCGCGCCGGCGCCCCCCCGGGACTGGTGGCCTGCATGACCCGCCTGTCCCTGCCGGGCACCCAGGAACTCATGCGCCACCCGGCCGTGTCCCTGATCCTGGCCACCGGAGGCACGCCCATGGTGCGCGCCGCCCATTCGGTGGGCAAGCCCGCCTACGGGGTGGGCCCGGGCAACGTGCCCTGCTACGTGGACCGCAGCGCCGACCTGGCCCAGGCGGCCCGCTACCTGGTGGCCAGCAAGGCCTTCGACCACTCGGTCATCTGCGCCACCGAGCAGGCGGCGGTGGTGGACCGCCCGGCGGCGGCGGAATTCGCCCGGCTCATGGAAGCCCAGGGGGCCCACTTCGTGGCGCCGGACCAGGCGGACGCCCTGCGCCGCACCCTGTTCCGGCCGGACGGGGCCATCAACCCCCAGGCGGTGGGCAAGTCGCCCCAGGCGCTGGGGCAGATGGCCGGGTTCCCGGTGCCCGGCCCGGCCCGCATCCTGGTGGCCCGCCTGGACCAGGTGGGGCCCCGGGAGCCCCTGTCCCGGGAAAAGCTCACCACCGTGCTGGGGTGGTACGAGGCGGACGGGTGGCGCGCCGGCTGCGAGCGCTGCCTGGAACTCATCCACTTCGGCGGCGAAGGCCATTCCCTGGTCCTGCACGCCCGGGACGAGCAGGTGATCCTGGCCTTCGGGCTGGAGAAGCCGGTGCACCGCATCGTGGTGAACACCATGGCCTCGCTGGGGGCCACCGGGCTCACCACCGCCATGGACCCCAGCATGACCCTGGGCCCCGGCGGCGTGGGCGGCGCCATCACCGGGGACAACATCGGCGTGCGCCACATGTTCTCGGTGAAGACCGTGGCCTATGAACTGCGGCCCGCGCCGCCGGAGGCCATGGGCGGCGACCGCGCGCCGGCGCTGCCGCCCCGGCCCGCGGCGCCGGACGACCTGGTGGAGCGGATCGTCCAGCGGGTCCTTGCGGATTTGCGCTCCTGATAGGCACAATGGCTGGTTAGCAGCCCGACAAAACGGAGGTTCGTGTGAATGATCCTGCTCTGATCGCACTGGGGATGGTCGAGACCAAGGGGCTGGTGGGCGCCATCGAGGCCGCCGACGCCATGGTCAAGGCGGCCAACGTCACCCTGATCGGGTCCGAATACGTGGGCGGCGGCTTCGTCACCGTGATGGTGCGGGGCGACGTGGGCGCGGTCAAGTCCGCCACCGACGCCGGCGCCGCGGCCGCCAAGCGGGTCGGGGAACTGGTCTCGGTGCACGTGATCCCGCGTCCCGACGCCAAGGTGGAGATGATCATCCCCCAGAACACCAAGGGGTCCATCGGCGGCCGGCACGGCGCCTGACCGGCCCGCCCGGTCCTGACCAACGAGGGTGCCCATGGGTGATTCCTTCCAGCTGCGCGTCTATTCGTACCTCGACCGGATGCAGCCCCAGTACGCCGCGTTCGTGGGCACGGTCACCCAGGGCGACCTGCCCACCGCCGGCATGGCGGCCCTCTACATCGAGGTGGCTCCCGGCAACGAGGTGTTCCGCCTGGTGGACATCGCCGTGAAGGCCACCGAGGCCCGCCCCGGCGCCCAGATCGTGGAGCGGGAGTTCGGCATGTTCGAAGTGCATTCCCGTTCCCAGGCGGAAGTGCTGGAGGCCGGGCGGATCGTCCTGGACCGCCTGGAACTGCGCCAGCAGGAGCGGATCAAGCCGGTGCTCGCCTCGGTGCAGGTGATCACCAACGTGGACCCGTACCAGGCCCAGCTCATCAACCGCTTCCGGCGCGGCTCCATGCTGGTGCCCGGGCGGACCATGCTGGTGCTGGAGGTGGCCCCGGCGGCCTACATCAACTTCGCCGCCAACGAGGCCGAGAAGGGCGCCTCCATCGAGATCGTGCACATTTCCGGACTGGGCCGGTTCGGGCGCATGTGGCTCTCCGGCACCGAATCGGAGATCCACCAGGCCCGGGACGCGGCGGTGAACGCCCTGGAAGCCCTGGACGGCATCACGGGGCGCTGACATGGTCATCACCGAGGAGGAACTGCGCCAGGCCTGGCAGAACGGCAAGGGACGGATCCCGGACTTCCCGCCCGGGACGCGCTTCACCCCCGCCGCCCTGGACTTCCTGAAGGTGTACGCCCGGCCGGCGCCGGCCGCCGCCCCGGCCCCGCCGTCCCGGCCCCAGGCCCCGGACGGGGAGCGCCGGGAGCTGCAGGCGCCCCCGGGGCAGCGGCTGATCTACACCGCGGCGGAAGTGCCCGGCCTGCTCGCCGGCGGCCCCGCGGTCCTGGTGGTGCACCCCTCGGTGACCATCACCCACGCCGCCCAGGAACTGCTGCGCAAGGCCGGGGCGCGGGTGGTGCCGTACGTGGAGAAGGTGGAGCCGGACCCGCCCGCGGCGCCCGGCCCCGGGAAGGGAGCGGACCCGGACCTGGCGCAGAAGGTGAGGAACGCCGTCCAGGCCCGCCTGGGCCGCCCGGTGGACCCGGCCCTGCTGGACGAGGTGATCCGCCGGGTGCTCGCGGCGCTCTAGTCAGCGTACGGGTCCCGGAGGTTCGCCCCGTGCTCGCCGGCTGTGCACCGCGAATGGACGGACGTCGGGCCGGGACCTGACGGGACGGATCCAGGAAACCTCCAGGACCCTGGGCGCAGATTGCCTTCTGGCACCTTCTGCGAAAGGGGGAACCATGCTCTGGAGCCTCGCGGTCGTCTTCCTGCTCCTTTGGATCATCGGCAGGGCCGGGGTCTACACCATGGGCGCCTTCATCCACGTGTTCCTGGTGCTGGCGATGGCCAGCGTGGTGGTGCAGCTTCTGCGCGGGCGCCGGGCGCCCTGATGCCTGACCCTTGAGCGTCCGGGCCCTGGAAGACTGGAAAGGGGCGGGCCTGGGAGCCCTCCTGGGCGCCGCCCAGGCCCTGGGCTCCCCGCCCCTGCCCCGCGGCCGCCCCCCGGCCTGGAAGGCCATGGAGTCCCGGGGCGTCATCATCGAGGAAGTGGTGATCCAGGTCCTGCCCGTGTTCGACACCCGGAAGCCCACCGAGAATGTTTGGTTCGGCCGCCTGGCCAACCGGATCCACGTATCCACCCGGGCACCGGTGGTCCGCCGGGCCTTGCTGTTCCAGGAGGGCAGCCGGGTGCGCTCCCGGGAGATCTACGAATCGGAGCGCATCCTGCGCGCCCTGCCGTTCATCAAGGAAGCCCACATCCAGCTGGAACCCGCAGGCCGGGACCGGGCCAGGGCCCTGGTGACCGTGCGGGATTCCTGGACCCTCCAGGTGGACGGGGGGTACCAGAAGGTGGGCGGCCAGCCCAGCTCCAATTTCGGCATCCAGGACCAGAACTTCCTCGGCACCGGCAAGACCGTGGGGGCGAGCCTGGACAAGAACCCCGAGCGCACCGATACCCAGTTCACCTACCGGGATCCCCAGCTCCTGGGCAGCCACTGGACCCTCGACGGGGACTACAGCATGACCACGGACGGCTATGGCCGCCGGCTGTGGGTGCGGCGCCCGTTCTTCGCCCTGCGCACCCCCTGGTCCGCCGCCCTGGAAGGCGAGACCCGCCGCTCCAACCTGGCGCTCTACGACCAGGGCGGCGCCATCCTCCAGACCCCCTGGTGGAAGGATTCCCTGCGCCTGGCGTCGGCCTGGGCCGTCCGCCTGGAAGAGGACCGGGTCTGGCGGGCGGGGGCCTCCCTGACCATGGATGATGTCCATTACGGCACCTGGTCGGCGCAGGCGCCCCTGGGCGGGTTCCCGGTGCCGCCCCTGGAAGACCGGCGCCAGCGCGGCCCGGCCTTCACCCTGGAGTACCAGCGGGACGCCTTCCAGAGCTTCCAGGACATCCAGGGCATGGACACGTCCGAAGACTACAACCTGGCCTGGGGCGGGTCCCTCGAAGTGGGGGCCTTCACCCGCCGCCTGGGTTCCAACCGTCCCGGGCCTTTCGTGAAGCTGCACGCGTCCCGGGGCTGGGCCGGCCGGCCCGGCAGCCTGACCCTGTTCAAGGGCAAGCTGGAAGCGCTCGGAGGCGGGGCGGAGTCCGGGCGCCTGAAGCTGGAATCCAGCCTGTCCACCTACCAGCAGGTCTCATCCAGGTATGGGTGGGCGGGCTACCTGGGGGCCCGGGCGGCCCACCGCCCGTACCCCGAGGACCTGCTCTACGTGGGCGGGGCCGAAGGCCTGCGGGGCTACCCCAACTACCTCCATCCCGGCGACCGGAGCTGGGTGTTCTCCATGGAGCACCGGTTCTTCACGGAACAGCGCTGGTGGGGGATCTTCCGCCTGGGCACCATGGTCTTCCTGGACGCGGGGAGCGTGCACCGGGTGGACGGACATGGCTGGTCGCCCGTTTATCCGGATGTGGGCATCGGCCTGCGCCTGGGCGACCTGAAGAGTTCCCTGGCCAAGGTGGTGAACATCACCCTGTCGACGCCCCTGCAGCGGCAGCCCGGCCGGTCCGGGTGGCAGTTCGGCGTGGAGAACGCGGTGCGGTTCTAGGAGGCGGCGCAAGAACCGGGTCGTTCGGGCGCCCGGAATCGGCCATGCTGGTTCCAGGAGTGGCGCATGAGCAAACGCATCAAGACCTTGAGCGCTTTGTTGATCGTTTACGTGCTCTGGGGAGGGACCTATCTTGGCATTCGCCTGGCGGTGCAGACCATTCCCCCTTACCTCATGGCCGGTGTGCGATTCCTGGTGGCCGGGCTGGCGGTCTACCTCTATGCCATGGCCACCGGGGCCGTCCACCCCCGCAAGGAGCACTGGCTGGATGCCGGGATCACCAGCGGCCTGCTGCTCCTGGGGGGCAATGGTCTGGTCTGCTGGTCCGAGCAGCGGGTGGCCTCCGGCATCGCCGCCCTGATGGCGGGCACGGTGCCCTTGTGGATGCTGGTGCTTGGCTTCCTGGGCAAGGAAGGCGCCCGGCCGCGCTTCCTCACTGTGGGCGCCATCCTGCTGGGTTTTGCCGGCATCGCCCTGCTGGCCCTGCCCGGCGGCGGCAGCGGCCGGATCGATCCGGTGGGCCTCGCCGCCCTGGTGGCGGGCAGCTTCCTGTGGTCCCTGGGTTCCCTGTATTCCCGCCGCGCTCGCGTTCCCGCCTCGCCCCTCCTTTCGGTGGCGTTGCAGATGATCGTGGGGGGCGCCCTGATGCTCCTGGCCTCATTCCTGCTTGGGGAATGGCCGCACTTCGCTCTGGACCGGGTCACCACCCGGTCCCTCCTGGGCATGGGCTACCTGGTCCTGTTCGGCTCCATCATCGCCTACAGCGCCTACATCTGGCTCCTGAAGAACGCCGACACCACCTGGGTCTCCACCTATGCCTTCGTCAATCCCATCGTCGCCCTGTTCCTGGGCTTCATCTTCGCCGGCGAGCAGCTCACCGTGCATTCCTTGTTGGCTGCGGTCATCATCCTGGCGTCGGTGGTGGTCATCACCGTGAACCGGGCCCGCGAGGCCAACGCCATCCGCCACAAGTAGGGGGTGACTGCGGGGACGCACGGGTCCCGGCCCGGCGCCAGGGCCGCTCCCGCCCGTCGCTGGCGCGGCGGCCGTGAGCGCCAAGGCTCTTGTCAGCCCGGTGCAGAACCCTGGGCCGGATCCAGCGCAGGAAGGCAACCTCGGGCACCACCGCCCGTTGAATGTCCCAGGCCGGGAACTTTATTAATAATTATTGCATTAAGGATCTGACGCTGCCTGACGTGGTGGACCCGGCATGGCGGTGCATCCGTCAGGAACCTTTTCCCCCACCTCGAGGAAAGGCTGCATATTCAAGAGATCCTGCGTTCCCTGCGCCTCAGGAGCCCTTGGCGCAATGGTTTTGGCCTCTGGCCTGGTCATGGTCGGCTGCGGCGGGGGCGGTGGCGGTGATGCACCAGAAGGGCAGCATGTTCAACACCTCGTCTTCTTCCGGCGGTCCCGGAAGCGCCACCTTCACCTTCGTCTGCGAGGCCGGAGGAGACTCGGTCAAATTCATCTCGAGCACCCCCGACCCAGCCTACGCCACACCGCTGCCGCCGGCGGCCCTGTCGGGAACCTACACCTCCGAGCCTGCGGCCAACAGCCTCGGCCAGGCCCTCACCCTGGTGGTGAACGACCGTGCGGGAACGGTCGCCGTTCCGGGCGGGGATTCCTTCACGGTTGCCCTGACCGTCCCGGACCCCGGCAAGAGCGCCCTTGATCTCACCCTCACCTATACCCCGGCCGGAGGCCTGCCCGAGAATCCGGCGGCCGGGACGGGCAGTTTTGTGCCGGCGCGGGGAAGCAAAGCACGCGTATTAACCTTCGGTGCCGCGGGAGGAACCCGCGCCTTCTGTGGGAAATTCACCAAGAGCTGAGAGCCTGGACGGTTGCAGGTTATCCGGGGGACGGCTGCCTGCCGTGCACCGGGTCGCCTCCCTGGCAAAGCGCTGGATACTTGGCACCCACCAGGGCGCCCTGGATTCGGCCCATTCACCAAGCTACCTCGACGAGTTCGTGTTCCAGTTCAACCGCCGGCGCTCCCGCAGTCGAGGCATGCTGTTCTACCGCGTCCTGGAACTTGCGGTCGTCCATTTTTGTATTTGGGTTATATTGGGTTATATTTCAGGTATGGCCAAGGTCACCCTGTCCATTGAAGCTCAGACTGAATTCAACGGCCTACCCAAGAGCCTGAAGCCTCGGGTACTGGATATTTTTCACTCGCCTCCAGTCGTGGCCGGAGGTTTCGGGGGTGAAGTGGCTCAAGCACGAATGGACTGGCCATGCCCGCATTCGGGTGGGGGACTGGCGAGTGATCTTCACCTTTGAGGCCCCTGACGTGATCGTTGTCCGCATCAAACACCGAAGCGAAATCTACGAAGACTGAGGAGGAATCATGAACGCCGTCGCCCTTAACATTCATGGAGAAGAATTTGTCGTCATCCCCAAGCGGGAGTACGACCGGCTTCGCGGCATTCCTGATGGAAGCGTGGATGCCGTTGAGTTTGCGCGGAATTCCATTGCGAATGACCTCCGCGCCATGCGCGAGGCCGCCGGGCTGACCCAGGTCGAGTTGTCCAAGCGGTTGAAGAAGTCGCAGGCCTTCGTCAGCGGGGCCGAGAGCGGCGCGTCCCGGGTCGGGGAACGCTACGTCCTGGCGGTGCTGAAGGCATGCGGGCTTCCCGAAGACTGGAAGGGATGAGCGGTCGCCCCACCGGGAAGCCCTGACATCTCCCTCCGAGACGACCATGACATTCGGAAGGATCACGATCACCGGAGAGCAGATGGGCGGTGTACCTTGCATCCGGGGACTCAGGATGCCCGTGGCGACCGTTGTCGGCTGGTGCGAACGCTTGGCAAAGAGCCACACCAGAGAATGACTCTTTGCCTTGGCACCGATGCAACTGTCACTAGAACGGTATGTCGTCCTCGTACCCGCCCGCCCCGCTGGGCACCGGGGGGACCGGGCCGGTGGATTCGTACTCGTCGGCAGCGCGCCCTTCGGCGCCGTAGGGCCGATTGCCGCCTTCCTCCAGGCGGCCCAGCATGACGAAGTTGTCGCACCGGATCTCGCAGGCGGTCTTCTTGACCCCGGCCTGGTCGGTGTACTCCCGGTACTGGATCCGCCCTTCGATGAGCACCTGCTTGCCCTTGCGCAGGAACTTCTCGGCGATCTCGGCCTGCTTGCCCCAGACCACGATGTTGTGCCATTCGGTCTTGGACTGCTTCTCGCCCTGGGGGTTCTTCCAGGTTTCCGTGGTGGCCACGGAGAAGCGGGCCAGGGCCTGGCCGGAAGGGGTGACCTTGAGTTCCGGATCCCGGCCCAAGTTGCCGATCAAAAGAACCTTGTTGAGAGAACCAGACATGTGCTGCCTCCGTAGCATCCAGCGGAGCTCTCCGCCTCACCTGCTCTCAGTCTATCCGAGGTGGTGGTAGGGTGTTCATGATCCTCCTCGGAGTGGACGTGTCAAGCCTTCTCATCACCTGCCAAAACAAGTCCGCCGTGGAGCGGAATTACATCCCGGCGGTGCGCCTGGGCGGCTGGGACGGGGACATCCGCCTGGCCCTCGCCGGCTCCCCGCCGCCCCCCCTGGACGGGGTCGCCGGGCTGCTCATGCCCGGGGGCTACGACATCCATCCCCGCTGGTGGGACGAAGACGAAGCCCTGCACCACACCGCCGAGCCCGACGAGAACCGGGACAACCTCGAAATTCCCCTGACCCGGGAGGCCTGGCGCCGGGGCCTGCCCATCCTGGGCATCTGCCGGGGCGAGCAGGTGCTCAACGTGGCCCTGGGCGGCACCCTGATCCAGGACATCCCCTGCCACTGCGGGGTGGAGGACGCCCTGCACCGGCGCGGGTCCTCGGAGGAGGCGGACGAGGCCCACCAGGTCTGGGTAGCGCCCGGTTCCCGCCTGGCGCAGCTGGTCGGGGGGGACCAGGCCACCGTCAACAGCCGCCACCACCAGGCCGTGCTGAAGGTGGCCCCGTGCCTGAACCCGGTGGCCTGGTACCGGGATCCGGGGCTGGGCCTGGAACTGGTGGAGGGCATCGAAGCTCCCGGCCCGAACCGGTGGGTGGTGGGCGTCCAGTGGCACCCGGAGAACCTGGTGCGCATGGCGAACGGCACGGGACGGGCGGCCATGGGGATCTTCCGGGGCTTCGCCCTGGCCATGAAGCGGGTGGCCGGCGCTTGATGGCCCTGCCCATCGACCCGCACCTGCCCCGCATCCTGGAGACCCTGGGCCAGGCCCGGCGCCTGGTGCTGATGGCCGAGCCGGGCGCCGGCAAGACCACCCGCGTGCCCCCGGCCCTGCTGGCATCCGGCCTCCTGGGCGAGGGCGCCTGCTGGGTGCTGGAACCCCGGCGCCTGGCGGCGCGGCTGGCGGCGGCCCGGGTGGCGGCGGAACGGGGGGAACCCCTGGGCCGCACCGTGGGCTACGCGGTGCGCTTCGACCAGAAGACCTCCCCGGCCACCCGCCTCTGTTTCGTCACCGAAGGCCTCCTGCTGCGCCGCCTGCAGGCCGAGCCCACCCTCCCGGGCATCCGGGCGGTGCTCCTGGACGAGTTCCACGAGCGCCACCTGCAGACGGACCTGGCCCTCACCCTCCTGGCCCGCCTGCAGCGGGGTCCCCGGCCGGACCTGATGCTGGCGGTCATGAGCGCCACCCTGGACCCGGAGCCGGTGGCGGCCTTCCTGGACGCCCCGGTGATCCGCTGCCCGGGGCGGCCGTACCCGGTGGAGGTACGGCACCTGCCCCGCCCCGACGACCGGCCCCTGGACGTCCAGGTGGCCGAAGCCGTGGAGGGCCTCTACCGGGACGGGCTGCGGGGCCACACCCTGGTGTTCCTGCCCGGGGCGGCGGAGATCCGCCAGGGCCTGGCCGCGCTGGCGCCGGCGGCGGCCCGGCACGGGTTCAAGGTGCTGCCCCTGCACGGCAGCCTGGGGTTCGACGCCCAGCAGGAGGCGGTGGCCCCCCGCCCGGACCCCAAGGTCATCCTCAGCACCAACGTGGCCGAGAGTTCCGTGACCCTGGAGGGCGTCGCGGCCGTGGTGGATTCGGGCCTGGGGCGGGAGGCCCTCCATTCCCCCTGGTCCGGCCTGCCCGGCCTGCGCACCGTGCGGATCAGCCAGGCCCGCTGCGTCCAGCGGGCGGGGCGGGCCGGGCGCACCGGCCCCGGCCTGTGCCTGCGGCTCTACACCCAGTCCGACTTCAACGCCCGGCCCGCCGCCGACCTCCCCGAGATCCTGCGGGCCGACCTGGCGGAGACCCTCCTGGCCCTGGCGGACCTGGGCACGACGGACCTGCGCTGGTTCCAGCCGCCGCCCCCGGAAGCCCTGGAGGCGTCCGCCCGGCTGCTGGCCGCCCTGGGGGCCCTGGACGCGGAAGGAAGCATCACCCCCATCGGACGGCGCATGGCGCGCCTGCCCCTGCATCCCCGCCTGGCCCGCCTGGTGACCGCCGGCGAGGACCTGGGCATTGCCGGGCTGGCCCGGCTGGCGGCGGCGCTGCTGGAAGCGGGCCCCCTGGAGGCCCGGGCCGGCCTGGGGCGGCGCCCTGAGCCGGCCGCGCACGCCCTGGACTCGGACCTGTTCCTGCGCCTGGACCAGGTACCGGGAAGCCCAGGCCGCCCGCTTCCACCCGGGCCCCTGCCGCGCCGCCGGCCTGGATCCCGCCGCCGTGCGCCAGGCCAGCCTGGTCTTCCGGGCCCTGGGGCGGGGCGAGGCGGAAACCCGCCCGGACGCCGAGGAGCGCCTGCTCCAGGCCCTGCTCCGGGCCTACCCGGACCGGGTGGGGCGCCTGGCCCCCGGGGGCGGCACCTGCACCCTGGCCGGCGGCGGCGGGGCGCGCCTGGACCCGGGCTGCCGGGTGCGCCGGGCGGACTGGATCCTGGCCCTGGAGGCGGAGACCCAGAGCCAGGGGGCCGGCACCCAGGTGGTGGTGCGCACCGCCTCCCGGGTGGAGCCGGACTGGCTCCTGGACGCCTTCCCGGAGGCGGTGCGGGAAACCGAAACCCTGGCCTTCAACCCCGCCTCCGGACGGGTGGACCTGCGCGCCACCCTCTGGTTCCACGACCTGTGCCTGGACGAGAGCCGCCGGCCCGCGCCCCCCGGCCACCCGGGCGCCTCCGCCTGCCTGGCCCGGGCCGCCCTGCAGGCCGGGCTGGGGCCGGCCCAGGAGGCGGTGGACCGGCTCCTGGAGCGCTGCGCCTTCCTGGGGCAGGTGCGCCCGGACCTGGGCCTGCCGCCGGCGCCGGACCTGGCCGAAGCCCTGGTGACCGCCGCCTGCGAGGGCCTCACCAGCCTCAAGGACCTGGCCGCCGTCCACTGGCCGGGCGCCCTGCGCCAGGTGCTGGGGCCCACCGCCGCCGGGTTGCTGGACACCTGGGCGCCGGACTGGGTGGCCCTGCCCCGGCGCAAGGTGAAGGTGCAGTACGGCGGGGAGGCACCCTGGATCGCCTCCCGCCTGCAGGACTTCCTGGGCCTCCAGGAAGGCCCCCGGGTCGCCGGCGGTTCCGTGGCCCTGGTGCTGCACCTTCTGGCCCCCAACCAGCGGGCGGTGCAGGTGACCACGGACCTGCGGGGGTTCTGGCAGCGGGCCTACCAGGAGCTGCGGCCGTCCCTGTCCCGGCGCTACCCCCGCCACCTTTGGCCCGAGGATCCGGCGACGTTCAGGTGAGCGGCCAGTCCAGTTTTCCTGCCGGGAGGACGAAACCGTCGGGCAGGCGCAGCTTGAAGCGCCTGGCGATGACCGGCAGGATCTCCTCGTCCTGGAGCCGGCGCACCTTGGACAGCCCCGCCCGGGTTTCGGTGAGAGTCCGTCCCCGCAGGGCCAGGCGGCACACCGGATTGGCGATCTGGACCGTGAGGTGGCGCACGAAGATGGAGTCCGGATGGGTGCCCGCGAAGTGGCTGGCCACCTCCCAGTCGATGGGGTGCACGGGTTCCAGGCTGAAGACGTAGAGGTCCCGCCAGGCGGCCCCGTCCCAGGCCTGGAGCACCCGGAAGGGGCCTTCGGGCGCCACCCGGTGCTGTTCCCCGAAGCGCTCCCACACGGTGCCGTCCAGGGGCACCGGCCCCAGGATACCGTCGCCCCCGAAGCCCACGTCCACCAGCCAGGACCGGCCCTCCACGTCCACCCGGAGCACCCCGTGGGTGCGCGGCCGGAGGTGATCGGTCCCCGGATGCCGCACCCGGGCCTCCAGGTTGGCCACCTGGAAGCCCAGGGCCCGCAGCACCGCGGCGAACAAGCTGTTGTGCTCGAAACAGTAGCCGCCCCGGCCGGCGGTCACCAGCTTGGCCTGGAGGCCGGGCAGGTCCAGGCGCACCGGCAGGCCCCGGATGGGGTCCAGGTTCTCGAACGGCACGGCCGCCTGGTGCCGCACATGCAGGGCTTCCAGGGCCTCCATGCCGGCCTCCTCCGGCCCCCAGTAGTCGATGCGCCGGAAATAGGCCTCCAGGTCCAGCGACGACGGCCACCCGGGCCCGGCCTGGGGGACGGTTGCCGTGACTGCGGACATGGGGACCTCCTAGAACTTCAATATGGCGGCCCGGACTCGCCTGTCGAGGCTGGACATATCTTTTTTTTCAAGTTATAGGCGCGTGCAGGCGCGGCCCTGGAGCCTTCCGGCCAGGGGCCCAATTCAGGCGCCCGGAACGCCCAGGATCTCCCGCTCCAGACTTTGCAGCTGCTTGATGCGGGCGAAAAGACCCGGGCGAGCCGCCAGTTCCTGGGGCGTCCCCCGCTGGATGGCCCGGCCGTCCTCCAGCACCAGGACCTGGTCGCACAGTTCCGCCACGAACACCCGGTGGGTGGCCAGCACCACCGTCACGTCCTTCAGGAAGCCGCGCAGATTCTCCAGGATCCGGGCCTCGGTCTCGGAGTCCACCGCCGACAGGGCGTCGTCCATGAGCAGCAGCCGGGGCCGGCGCAGCAGCGCCCGGGCCAGGGCGGCGCGCTGGCGTTCCCCGCCGGAGAGCGAGACCCCCCGCTCGCCCACCACCGTGTCCAGGCCCTGGGGCAGGCGGCGGATGAGGTCGTCCAGGCACACCACCCGCGCCGTCTCCCACAGGTCCGCCTCGCTGGCGTCGGGGCGCCCCATGGCCAGGTTCTCCCGCAGGCTGGCCGAGAACAGGAAGGCGTCCTGGGGCACCCAGCCGATGCCCGCCCAGTGCTCCCGCAACCGGTCCCGGTCCAGGGCGGCGCCGTCCAGGCGCAGGCTGCCCTCCTGCGGTTCCCGCAGGCCCGCCAGCACCTGGAGCAGGACCGTCTTGCCCGAACCGATGGACCCCAGCACCGCCAGGCGGGCCCCGCCCTCCAGGTCCAGGTCCAGGGGCCCCAGCCCCCGCCCGGACTCGAACCGGTGCACCAGGTTCCGCCCTTCCAGGGCGGCGGCCCCGCCGAGCCGGCGGGCGCCATCCGTCTCCGGAACGGCGGGAAGGGGCTCCTGGGCCGTGCCCAGGACGAAATCGATGCGCTCCTGCCCGGCCTTGCCCCGCTGGAACAGGTTGGCCGCCCAGCCCAGGGACATGACCGGCCAGGCCAGGGCCGCCAGGTAGCCGGTGAAGGCCGTGAGGTCCCCCAGGGTGAGGCCGCCCCGCAGCACCAGGCTGCCCCCGTAGGCCACCAGGACCAGGGCCGAGAGCCCCGCCGTGAAGGCGGACAGGGGCAGGTACATCCCGAACAGCACCGTCTGCTGGATGTTCATGCGCGCCTGGTCCCGGCTCAGCTGGCCGAACTCCGCCACCCGCAGGTCCTCCAGGCCGAACGCCTGCACCACCCTCTCGCCGGAGATGGTCTCGTGGCTGAAGGTGTTCAGGCGGGACGTGACGATCTGGATGCGCTGCTGCAGGCGGTGGCTCGCCCGGCCGACGAAGTAGAACCCCAGGGCCAGGAGGGAGAACGGCAGCAGCACCGCCAGGGTCAGGCGCGGGCTGGAGTGCACCATCAGCGCCACGGTCATGGGCAGCAGGGTGACGGTCTGGAGCAGGCTCATGAGGCCGGGGCCGGTGGCCATGCGCACGGTGTTCACATCGTCGCCGGTGCGGCTCATGAGGTCCCCGGTGAGGCTGCGCTCGTAGAAGGCCTGGGGCATGGCCAGGAGGAAGTCGTAGATCTGTTCCCGCTGCAGCTTCTCCACCGCCCGGCTGAGGCCGATGAGGATGTTGCGCATGAGGTAGCGCCCGATCCCGGCGACCAGGGTGAAGCCGATCATCCACATCAGGTCCCGGCGGCTGTCGGCCCACGCGCGCAGTTCCAGGGCGTGCACCGCCCGCCCGGACCAGAACGGCACCCAGGCCGCCGCCAGGCTGCACAGCACCGTCGCCAGCAGGCCCAGGACCAGGGCCCGCCGGTGCGGCGCCACCAGTTTCCACCACCAGGGCGCGCGCTTGGCCAGACCGGATTCCACAGAACCTCCAATTGCATCATGATAGCGGGTGTCCTGGCGCGTGACCCGGAGGCTCCCATGTCGCTCATCGGCAAGCCCGTTCCCCCCTTCTCCCTGGCCGACGACCAGGGCGGCACCGTGACCCCCGCCACCCTGGCCGGGGCCTGGGCGGTGCTGTACGCCTACCCCAAGGACGCCACCCCCGGGTGCACCACCGAGGCCTGCGACTTCCGGGACAGCTGGTCCCGGGTCAAGGCGGCCGGAGCCAAGGTCTACGGCATCTCCCGGGACTCGGTGGCCTCCCACCAGAAGTTCCGGGCCAAGCAGGAGCTGCCGTTCCCGCTGCTCTCGGACCCGGACAAGACGCTCCTGGCCCCCCTGGGCGCCTGGGGGAAGAAGGTCATGTACGGCAAGGAGATGGAAGGGATCATCCGGTCCACCTTCCTGGTCGATCCCAAGGGGGTGATCCGGCACGTGTGGCCCAAGGTGAGCGTGAAGGGGCATGTGCAGGAAGTGCTGGAGACTTTGGAGGGGCTGAGGAAGGGCTGACGCTCCGCCCCATCCCCAGAGTTCGTCCATTTTTGCGTGCGTTTTTTACCTAGCTTCCCGCACCGCCTCCGCTGCGCACGCAGCCTTGCCCAACCTTCCTTTCCTGGGTGCAGTCACCCACTATGAATGCGGATTCCCCTTCCATGCCATGCCACCATTTCACGATCATTGATGAGGGTGTAGATTCCTGCCAGGAGGGTGCCATGGCCCAGAAAAGGATCGCCGTTCTCGTGGGGAGTCTCCGCAAGGAGTCCTTGAACCGGAAGATGGCCAACGCGCTTGCTGCGCTGGCGCCTGCGCGGCTGCAACTGGAGATCGTCGAGATCGGCGGCCTTCCGCTCTATAATCAGGACCTGGACGACAATCCGCCGGCCGCCTGGGCCGAGTTCCGGAATCGAATCGCCAAGGCAGATGGCGTCCTGTTCGTCACCCCCGAGTACAACCGGTCCGTCCCCGGTGTGCTCAAGAACGCTCTGGATGTGGGTTCTCGTCCCTATGGGCAAAGCGCCTGGGATGGGAAGCCTGGCGCGGTCATGAGCGTGTCCCCCGGCGCAATCGGCGGGTTCGGCGCAAACCATCATTTGCGTCAGTCGCTGGTGTTCCTGAACGTTCCCGCCATGCAGCAGCCAGAGGCCTATGTGGGAAACGCCGCCACCCTATTTGACGAGAAGGGTGGCCTCGCCAACGACTCAATCCGGGAATTCGCGGCGAAATTCATCAACGCCTTCGCAGATTGGGTCGAACTCAACTCGACCGGCAAGGCGTAAGGGTTTCTGGCCGGGCACGGTGAGATGACGAGGGGATCCATTCAGATTCGTTTGCTTCCCATAGAGAATTCCAATATCGATGGGCCCGGTTCGGGAAGATGCCGACCACGTTGGATCGGCGACGAAGCCACGGAAACCCTGGACGCAACCGCAAGAATTGGCGCCAGGCCCGGTCAGTCCCCCATGATGTTGAAGCCGCCGTCCACGTAGAGCACCTGCCCGGTGATCCCCCGGGACATGGGGCTGAGCAGGAACAGCGCGGCGTCGGCCACCTCCTCGGTCTCGGTGTCCTTGCGCAGGGGCGCCCGGTTGCGGTGCTGGCGCTGCATGCCGCCGAACCCGGAGATGCCCGAGGCGGCCAGGGTCTTGATGGGGCCGGCGGAGAGGGCGTTGACCCGGATCCCCGCCGGGCCCAGGTCCGCGGCCAGGTAGCGCACGCTGGCCTCCAGGGAGGCCTTGGCCACCCCCATGACGTTGTAGTTGGGGATCACCCGGGTGCTGCCCAGGTAGGTGAGGGCCACCACGGCGCCGCCCGCGTCCATGAGGGGCTGGGCGGAGTTGGCCAGGGCGGCCAGGGAGTAGGCGCTCACATCGTGGGCCACCCGGAAGGCCTCCCGGCTGGTGGCCACGAAGGTAGCCCTCCAGGGCCTCCCGGGGGGCGAAGGCCACCGCGTGCACCAGGAAATCCAGATGCCCCCACACCCGCTTGAGCAGCTCGAACGTCATGAAAATTTGTTTGTCAGAGGCGACATCCATGGGGATCAGCACCGGCTTGTCCAGCGTTTCCGCCAGTTCCCGCACGTGCTTGCCGAGGCGTTCATTCTGGTAGGTGATGGCCAGTTCCGCGCCCTCCGCCGCCAGCTTCTGGGCGATGCCCCATGCAATTGACCACTTATTTGCGACCCCCACCACCAGCCCGCGCTTCCCCGCCATGAGCATGCTTGCCTCCCTCAAAGATCCGCGACATCTTCTCAAGGTTCGTGCCGCAACGCGAGTCTCCCCGCCCATTCACCCTATGCTAGGAATGGAATAAGTATCATGAAATCGACCCCTGCCCTCGTTTTCCTTCTGGTTGCCCCAGCCCTGGCCGCCCCCTACGCCCCCCGGGCCGACCTGGAGGCCGGCCACTACCTCAAGGCCCTGGACGAGGCGGAAGCCCAGATCAAGCTGCAGCCCGGCAACGCCCTGGCCTGGGCCGCCAAGTCCCAGGCCCTCACCGCCCTGGTGCGCCTGCCCGAAGCCCTGGAGGCGGCCGACAAGGCCCTGGCCCTCAAGCCGGGACTGCCGGACGGCCTGCTGGCCCGGGGCATGGCCCAGGGGGGCCAGGCCGTGCAGCAGCGCAACCTGGGCAGCCTGAGCAAGATCGCCAACGCCATGGACGACCTGAAGGCCGCCACGGCGGGCGACCCCACGCTGGTCCCCGCCTGGATGACCCTGGGCCTGGCCTACGAGCAGATGCCCGGGTTCCTGGGGGGCTCCACCCGCAGGGCCCTGGAGTGCGCCCAGAACCTGAAGAAGGTGGACCCTGCCAAGGGCGACACGCTGCAGGGCACCGTCCTGGCCATGGAGAAGCGGTGGACGGAAGCGCTGCCCTGCTTCCAGCGGGCCCTGGCGGCGGCCCCCACGGATCCGGAAGTGATCTACGGCTACCTGGACGCCCTGGGCAGCCGGGAGACCCGCCAGGTGCTGGGGGACGCCCCCCAGAAGCAGCAGGAGGGCCAGGAGGCCCTGCGCCTGCTGCCCGCGGCCGGGCACCAGGCCCGGCCTCTCACCGCCATCTGCGACGCCCTCCTGGACGCGGACAAGGTGGAGGACGCCTGGCGCATCGCCAGGGAGGCCATCCCCGGGACCGACGCCCCAAGCCTGCTGCGGTTGCAGTTGGGCAAGATCGCCGCCCGGTCCGGCAAGCACCTGGAGGAGGGCCTGGCCGCCCTGGACCAGGTGCTGCGGGAGCCCCTGGAAGGGGGCAGCGGCGGCTACGCCACGGCCTACTGGAGGAAAGGCCAGGTGCTCAAGGCGCTGGGACGGAAGGACGAGGCCAGGGCGGCGGCCCAGGCGGCGTTGAAGTTGGATCCCAAGGACCCCAAGGCAAAACGGCTGCTGAAGGAGCTTGCTGGCGCCCCCTGACCGAAGGTCCACGTAAACCCAGCCAGAATCCGCTTGTGAAATAATTCATTTTGGCCTTTAACCAGGACGCAGTTACTGCCTACGCTTCCTTGACGCCGAGCAGTTCCAGCGCCCTTGCCTGTCCGAAGTTCCATATGAACCCGAGCAAAATCCCTTTTGAATATAAGGCAATTTGCTCGATTTCGGTCTTGCAGATACTGCCTACAATCCTTTGAGGCCGATCAATTCCAGCGCTTTGGCCTGCAACGGGGTCGGCTGTGCGGTCCGAGAATAAGTCGGGCCGTCGGCGCCCAATCGGATCTGGGATCGGGAAAGGGCGGCCAGGCTCTTGAGCAGGCCGCTGAAGGTTTGCAGCGGCAAGCCGTCCTTGGACCGGCCGGTCGCCTTCTTGGCCTTGCCATCGGCGCTGGGCTCGACCGGCGCCACCGGGGTCGTTCTCTGGCTGCCCATCTCATCTTGGTAGAGCAGGCCCTGCCAGGCTTGGCGCAAGTGGAATTCCACGTAGTAGGCCAGCATGCACAGGAACAGGTGGGCCTTCACCCGCCGCTCCAAATGGTGGTATATCGGCCGGACCTGGAGGTCGATGGACTTGAGCGTCTTGAACGCCCGTTCCACCTTGGCCAGCCGCTTGTAAGTCAGGACCGCCTCCTGGTCGCTCAGCAGCGCCTTGGACACCGAGGTCCGGACCACATAGATCCCGTCCAGGGCGGCTTCCTGGTCCAGCAGTTCCTGGTTTCGGTTGTAGCTCAGGCTGTAGTCACCGATCCGCACCTTGAAGTACTTGCCCATCTTGAACCGGGAGAGCACTGCGCCGGCCTTCAGTCCGATCTCTGCCTTGCCCTCCAACGGCTTCCGGGGCCGCTCGCAGGCCTCAGCCACCTTGGTCAGGGCGGCCTCGGTGAGTTGGAGCAGGATCTCGCGTTTGCGCTCCCGCTCCTCCTTCATGAACGGGTTGAAGCAGGCGATCAGCCGCTCACCCGGATAGTCCGGGTGGGTGATTTCCGCCAGGCCCCGTTCGTCGAACAAACTGGGCTGGATCAACCGGGCCTTCACCAGGGGCTGGATGCTGCCGTGGCGCAGGGCCGTGATCCAGTCGTAGCCGGCTTCCTGGACATCCTTCCGGATCCGGGCCTCGGTGATCATGCCCCGGTCGCCCACCACCACGACCCGCTTTAGCCCGAACCGCTCCTTGAGCTTCTCCACCTGGTCCGGGATGGTCCTGGGATCGCCCACCTTGCCTTCCACCACGTCGATGGCCACGGGCACACCCTCGGCGTTGCACAGAAGGCCGTAGTTGATCTGGGGCCGGTCCTCCCGCTTGTCCCGGGAGTAACCGAACTGAGCCAGGGGGCAGCACCGCCCTTCGAAATAGGAGCTGCTCAGGTCGTACAGGACCGTGCAGCCCTCGCCGAGATGACGTTTGGCCAACTCCGCCTCGATCTTGGGCTGCCGGTCCACCAGCCAGTCCATGGCCTCATAGAACTCGTTCTCGTCCACTTCACCCAGACCCAGTTCCTGGCCCAGGGTGGAATGCTCGGCGCCGGGCTGAAGTCCTTGGGCCAGGGAGAGCTTGCTGGACGGTTCCAGGATGCGCCCCATCACCAAGGCCAGGGTGAGTTCCCGCATCCGCCGGCGGCCATGGAGCAGTTTGTCGACCTCCAGGGCCCGCACCATGCCGAGGACCGCGGCGACATGGCCATGGGCGAGAGAGGCCACCACTTCAGGTTCGGCGCCGGTGGCCAGGCTGCCGCCCTTGAGCAGGACGCGGAACGCCTCGACCCGTTCCGGCGCCCAATCGCTCAGGTTGGCCAGGGTGCGGTTTTTGACCACGCCATCCTCGCGAAAGCTTTCCCGCAGAAGGACCGCCGGCGGTGAATTTCTATTCGGGATGACGGTGATGTACATACCCCAAGCATAGGCCCGCCAGTAGTGTTGTCAATGATATTTACATGACTACAAAATTGTGCCAATTTTTTGTGATGCCCATCACCATTGGGTTTGAGCCCTTATTCCGTTATGAACTTCGGGCAGGCCAAGCCAAACTCCGTGCTGATGCGCTGGGCCGAAGTTCCATATGAACCCGAGCAGAATCACCTTGCGATATAAGGCACTTTGCTCGATTTCGGTCTTGCAGCTACTGCCTACAGCCCTTTGAGGCCGACTAACTCCAGCGCCTTGGCTTGCAGCGGCGTCGGCTGCGCGGTCCGGGAATAAGTCGGGCCGTCCACGCCCAGTCGGATCTGGGATCGGGAAAGGGCGCCGAGGCTCTTGAGCAGGCCACTAAACGTCTGCAGCGGCAGGCCGTCCTTGGACCGCCCCGTCGCCTTCTTGGCCTTGCCGTCGACGCTGGGCTCCACCGGCGCCACCGGGGTCTTCCGCTGGCTGCCCAGCTCATCGTGGTAGAGCAGCCCCTGCCAAGCTTGGCGCAAGTGGAATTCCACGTAGTAGGCCAGCATGCACAGGAACAGGTGAGCCTTCACCCGCCGCTCCAAGTGGTGGTAGATGGGCCGGACCTGGAGGTCGATGGACTTGAGTGTCTTGAACGCCCGCTCCACCTTGGCCAGCCGCTTGTAGGTCAGGACCGCCTCCTGGTCGCTCAGCAGCGCCTTGGACACCGAGGTCCGGACCACATAAATCCCGTCCAGGGCGGCTTCCTGGTCAATCAATTCCTGGTTTCTGTTGTAGCTCAGGCTGTAGTCGCCGATCCGCACCTTGAAGTACTTGCCCATCTTGAACCGGGATAGCACCGCACCAGCCTTCAGCCCGATCTCCGCCTTGCCCTCCAACGGCTTCCGGGGGCGCTCGCAATCAGCGGCCACCTTGGCCAGCCCGGCTTCGGTGAGTTGGAGCAGGACCTCGCGCTTGCGGGCCCGCTCCTCCTTCATGAAGGGGTTGAAACAGGCGATGAGCCGTTCGCCCGGGTAATCGGGGTGGGTGACCTCCGCCAGGCCCCGCTCGTCGAACAGGCTGGGCTGGATCAGCCGGGCCTTCAGCAGCGGCTGGATGCTGGCGTGGCGCAGGGCGGTGATCCAGTCGTAGCCCGCTTCCTGAACGTCCTTTCGGATCCGCGCCTCGGTGACCATGCCCCGGTCGCCCACCACCACGACCCGTTTCAGCCCGAACCGCTCCTTCAGTTTCTCCACCTGGCCCGGGATGGTCTTGGGGTCGCCCACCTTGCCTTCCACAACGTCGATGGCGACCGGAATGCCGTCGACGTTGCACAGCAGGCCGTAGTTGATCTGGGGCCGGTCCTCGCGCTTGTCCCGGGAATGGCCGTACTGGGCCAGGGGGCAGCAATGGCCTTCGAAGTAGGAGCTGCTCAGGTCTGTACAGGACCGTGCAGCCCTCCCCCAGGTGGCGCTTGGCCAGCTCCGCCTCGATCCGGGGTTGGCGCTCCCCCAGCCAATCCATGGCCTCGTAGAACTCGTTCTCGTCCACCTCGCCGAGACCCAACTCCAGGCCCAGGGTGGAGTGCTCCGCGCCGGCCTGGAGGCTCTGAGCCAAGGAGAGCTTACTGGACGGTTCCAGGATCCGGCCCGCAACCAGGGCCAGCGCCAGTTCCCGCATCCGGTGCCGTCGGCCGTGGAGCAGTTTGTCGACTTCGAGGGCGCGCACCATGCCGAGCACTGCGGCAACATGGCCATGAGCGAGGGAGGTGACCACTTCGGGTTCGGCGCCGGTGGCTAGGCTGCCGCCCTTGAGCAGAACCTTGAATGCCTCGATCCGTTCCGGGGCCCAGTCGCTCAGGTTGGCCAAGGTGCGGTTTTTGACCACGCCATCCACGCGAAAGCTTTCCCGCAGAAGGACTGCCGGCGGAGAATTCCTATTCGGGATGATTGTGATGTACATACCCCAAGCATAGGCACGCTACTAGGGCCGTCAACGGTATTTACATGACTACAAAGTTGTGCCAATTTTTTGTGATGCCCATCACCATTGGGTTTGATGCCCTATTCCGTTATGAACTTCGGTCCTGCTTGCATGGATACGAGCCAGAGCTTCATTTGATAGATCAATCAGCGAATCTAGATCAGGCGGTAAAGGTTCCTCTGCGCCGCTTTCAAAAATGGATCGGCCACCACAGTAGGTGCATTCCCATTCGAGCCCATCAGGGTTTCGTGTGAGAGGTGCCCCACAGCTATTGCATTTCAACTGAGTAAATTCGCTTTTCCTAGCCATGTCCCCTCAAAAGCCTATCCCAGGAAGAATTGAGGCTCATTGCTCTGCCACAAAGGCGGTGATCCATTCAGAGGCATTACCGCCAACATTGGCCACAACAGTCGCACTTGGGACGGTTGGATTGATCGAATAGACACATGCTCCTTCCCAATCCATAGCGTACAGAGTCCCGCCAGCACCTGCGGACAGAGCAATGACATTCACGAACGGTGAGTAGCCAAGACTGCCGATATCCTTAACAATGGCCGCATTGGATGTGCTTAGCGTGTATAGCTCATTAAAACCTGCGTACAATGTCCCGTTTGAACCAAATCCTATTGTTTCGGCTGCCCCTGGCGCAGTTCCTACAAGTGTCAATGCCCCAGTTGTCAAGTTGACGGTGAAAATTCGCCCTGGGCTCACGTCCTCTAGAACATAGAGAGTGCCGCTTGGGGAGAACGATGCCGCACACATAAGGATCGGAGATCCTCCCTCATATGTGAGATTTACAGGATTTGAGGTCGCACCTGTCGCAGGATTGATGATCGCCAAGTGATCAGAAATCCCATACAAATCCCCATTTAGACCATAACCCAATCCATTGAAGTTATCTTGTCCTCCGATTGCTGTGATCGCACCGGTCGTGCCGTTGATTCGGATAAGCTCGAAGGGATAACTCGGATTGATTGCGGATGGGCCCGTCCAAGCCAAGAAATTACCGGTGAAATTGGCGGAAGAACTGACAGTCACCGTGGTGGTTGCGGTGTTGCTGCCTGCGGCGTTGCTGGCGGTGAGTGTGTAGGTGGTTGTCGTCGTGGGCGAGACCGACTTGCTGGTGCCTGTCACCGTTCCTACACCCTGGTTGATGCTCAGACTGGTCGCTCCGGTCACGGTCCAAGAAAGGGTGCTGCTCTGGCCAGAACTGATGGTGGTTGGGTTGCCTGAAAAGCTGGTGATCGTGGGCGAACCCGCAGGGGTTATGTTCACGGTAGCGGTTGCGGTGGTGTTCCCGGTCGCGTTGGATGCGGTCAGCGTGTACGTGGTGGACGCGGTCGGCGAAACAGCGACGCTTGTTCCGCTTACAGTCCCAACGCCCTGGTTGATGCTGAGGCTCGTCGCCCCACTCACCGACCATGAAAGGGTACTGCTCTGCCCCGAGGTAATGCTGGTTGGATTTGCCGTGAAGCTGGTTATGGTAGGCGAAGCAGAGGCAGGTGTCACTGAGAGGGTAACCGTGTTGGAGTTGACTTGATATCCTGAATTACCCACATTATTTGTCACGACCACATAGCATGTGCTGTCGCTATCAGCTAAAACCGTTGGAGGAGTGATATAACTGCTTGATGCTCCATTCTGGTAGCCTAAGGAGTTTCCCGAAGAATCATTCCAAGTCCACTGGTAGGATAGCTGACCCCCGGTTCCCGTGGCCACCACCGTGAAAGTTGCGGTTTGACCTACTGTGACAGTTTGGCTCACCGGCTGGGCAATGATTGTTGGATTATAGTTGGGACTGATGGTAGACGGTGAACTACCACCGCCTCCTCCGCCACCGCAGGCCATCGCAAGGGCCAATAGAAGCCCCATGCCGTATTTGGAAAAGCTGGACAAATTATTCATTAATTTCTCCTCCGTCAGCGTTTGGGTCAATGTGCTCAGAATGAAATTGCTTGGTCCGGCGAGCGGTCCGCATGTAACGTGATTTCATGGCTGACCGATCTTTTCCCCCCCATCCAGAAGGGGGTTGAAGATGGTCATTGCCAAATACAGGATTTCGGTATTTCATTGAGTAGTCTCTCATGACTACCCGGGGCCCTTACAAGCCCAAATTTGCGGGCGGTCCTCCAAAATCCCTCGGAGAGCGGATTCGACGGATTCGAATTGCTTGGGGCTGGAGCCAAGTCACCCTTGCCAAAGTCCTTCACACCGATCAACAGGTTGTTTCCGATTGGGAGCGCGATCGCTCTGCCCCTACGGGGGCTTCGCTGGGGGCCTTGGCTGCTCTCTTCCGGCTTCCGACTGAAACCCTGGAAAGCGGCGAGGGATTCAAAATCCTGGACCCGCCGGGATCCGTTTCGGACGGATCTCCAATGAGTTTTGAACAAATCAAGAACCTTCAGAATGGCCATGCCGGAACTCGGCGTAGGCGAAATCCTGCAGGTGGACACTGGGGCATCCGAAAGTGAACTTGTCCAGCTTAAAGCCGCATTTGCTGCAATCCGAGAAGCTCAGAGGCAAGGCAGGCAGGTGTGGGTCATCCTGGGGGATCCGGCGAAGCCACCCGCCCAGAAATGAAGATCTATTTCGCATTTGATTGAAATAATTGTATAGAAAAGTGCGAAAAGTTGAGTATACATAGGGTGGAGCTAATTCTGGCTCCCTCTGAGGGACCGTGGCCAACGATTTGAAGCAACGCACCAAACCAAAGGAAATCAACCAACCCAATCTGTTTGCTTCAAATCCGTCTCCGTCAGGGTCTCCTGGGCATCTAGGTCACCGTCAGAAATCGGCGCGTTGCGGGGATTCTGAAGGGGAATCTCGGCGATTCTCGCTGGACCAAGGTTCACTGGATTCCTATTCGGCGGATCTTCTGTCCTGGGTTGGCGACAAGTGCCCCGAGGATGGGTGGAACCGCCTGCTTGGCAGGTCGGGGGAACTTGAATCACCGCCGTGGCTCAATCCGGCGGCTGTTGGGCTGGATGACCAGCTGGACCATCAAATCCTTGCCCTGGCCCTGGCACACTCGATCTGTCTCTACGGCGGGATCCAGGATCCACCCCTGCCCAAGGGGGACGATCTGGAATGCGGGATGGCCCTCCACCGCCTCGGGCTCGTTCCTCCGGTTGGGATCCAGCAACTGGCGACTCGGCTCAGTGGGGACGCTCCGCTTCGCCAGTTGCGCCTCCTGAACGTCGAGGAGAACTGGAATCGGAAACACCGAAGGGGTGAAGATGATTCCTTCTCGGTCGGTCGGTTCCTGCGGACTCGGTTCAGCCTCAATGTTCATGCCCTCGGGAAGCTGATTGGAACGCAGGTCCAGGGTGAGCAGGTGGAAGGTCCGTTGCTGGACGATTTGGTGCTTGCGGAAGAGGTGAGGCAGACCGTCGAGAAGCTGATCCAGCGCCCTCCGGTGGCCGGAAAAGCATTCTGTATCCTCCTGAAGGGGCCGGAGGGCTATGGTCGGCGGTCTCTCGCTCGGGCGATGGCCGCTCAACTTGGACTGCCGTTGCGGGAAATCAATCCATTCGATGGGCCGCAGCCGGGATGCTGCGTTCTGGTTGGCGTAACGGCAGCTTCGACGAGGACGACTGGGAAAAGATCCAGGACCAGCAGGGCATCGTGTTCTTCCGGGAAAGCAACGGCAGGGGCGGGCTCGAAGTGGAGGGGCTGGTGGATCTCGTGCTGGACCTTGGTGCCTTGGATGTCGCCACTATGGTCACCTTCAGCTTCCGGGTGCTCAAGGACGCGGGTCCGCTGTTCCAGGAGGTCGATCCGATCGACACAGGGCGGTCGGGAATCTCCCCCGGCAAATTGGTCCGGACCATCCGACGCCTCCAGGCTGAAACTCAGTGGCGGAGCCATTCTCCGGTCCGAAATCAAAAAGCTGATGGAGCGGGCGATTCAGATGAACCGCGAATCCAAGGATTGCTCCAAAGTTCGTGGAATAGGTCGAACCAACGGTGGGTCTCAAAGACCTGTGCCTCCCGCCCCAACTGATGGAACGGTTCGAACGAATGGTCCGGAGCATCAAGGGCCGGAAACAGATGCTGGAGAAGTGGGGACTTGACCCTGCGGTGGTCGGGAAGGCCCAGGGGATTTGTCTGATGACGGGCGGACCGGGAGTTGGTAAGTCGCTAAGTGCCTGCTATTCAGCGAAAGAACTGGGTTTCCCCTTGTGGCGAATCCAGGCCAGCGAACTCGAATCACCGTACGTTGGCGAGTCGGAATCCAGGCTCCACAAGCTCTTCCAGGATGCCAAAGGGAAGGATGTGGTTCTGCTCCTTGACGAGGCGGAGGTGGTTATGGCCGAAAGGAGCGGGGCAGAGGGAAGTACTCGGAGGTACCAGACCTCCTTGGCAAATGCTTGGCTTAGGGAACTTGATGATTTCGATGGTGTACTCATTATGACCAGCAACCAAGGGTCAGATTTCGACCCTGCGGTGGAGCGGCGAATTCAGTTTCGCCTCGAATTCCCGAATCCGGATGGTCAGGTCCGTGCTCAAATCTGGGCCAACTTGTTCCGGAATGCGAGGATCCCTGGGAAGGACACCCTGGACTTGGGTGCGGTCGCAGAACGCTATCCTCTCTCCGGCGGGCTGATTCGCAATGCATTCGTCGATGCTTGTCAACGTGCCTCCGAGGCGGGGGCCATCAGCCAGGAGATCCTCCTTCAAGCGGTTGAAGAGGAGCAAAGGTCCGCTCTCCCAAGCAAGAGGGCAAAGCCGATCCGTGGCTTCGCGGCCCTGGCCTAGACTGCAATTTTTTACCTTGGCAGCACCAACCCATTCGGAGGCAAACCCATCTATGAGTAAGGCCAAGCTGGCAACGCAAGATGCTGGAAATAAAATCTATACGTACGATCTGCTCGACGACGATCGTTACCTGCTGGCCCAGGTCGATGGTCAAAAAGTGCTGTTCGACACGGGGTGCCCCTGGACCATGAAAATGCCTGGAGGGCCGGAGGTTCTGGACTTCCTCGGTCAGCCAATCCGGCTCCGTCATTCGTCGCTTTCTCGTTCGTTCATGGAGGAAGGGTTTTGACCTGCTGAATGTGGACTTCACTGCCCTGGTCGGCATGGATGTGCTCGGAAAGATGGCCTGGACATTCGACAGGAGGGCGCATACCGCAGTCGCTACCACTGGCGTCCAGGAGGATGAGGTTTCCTGGGTGCCGATGGATGCCCTAAATGGCCCACCCATCTGCAAGTTGGATGATGGCAGTGAAGCCATCGTGGACACCGGAGCCCACTATTCCTACTGCATCGGTTCGGTCCCTCGCACCGCCAAGGTGGTCGGGGAGTTCGTGGACTGGAGCATTCTCTGGGGTGCGGTCCATTCTCATCTCTGGGAGGACACCCTTCAGATCGGCGGCCAGAGCTTCCTCGTGCGGTTTGGGAAACTGCCCAGCAAGGCCGAATCAACCCTCGCATGGATGGGCACCGGCTGGATCATCGGCAGCGACATTCTTGGGAAATTTTGCGTCACCATGGATTTCCCGAAGGGCAGGCTGGGATTGAGGCCGCTCCGATGAGTCTCTTCGCATCCACTGTCGTCGGATGGTTTCTGATTGGAGCGGGGACATTCTTGTTCCTGGCCGTACTCGCAGTCAGGGCTTTCCTGAACGGCGGCATGCAGGCTTACCGCAAGATTGATCTCGGGTTTCCGGGGCTGGTTCTTGCACTACTCGCAATGAGTCTGTGTTGGCCATGGGCCTGGGTAATGCTCAGCGACAAGTTGAAGGAGAACCAATGAGGGCGGAGACGTGGGTGATCTGTGCAGGCCCCTATGAGGAAACCCTCGCCACGGTGGGAAACCCGAACTTCTCCGATCAGAACCTCAAGGAATGTATTGTCTTCGCCAAGCAACTCGAACGTGATTTTGGCGAAGCTCCCGCCAGATCTGACTTGATCATCAAATCTGAACTTCATGACTTTGGCGTTTTCTGGACCGTGGCAATCCGTTTCGACCCGGAGGATCCCGATGCAGTCGCCTATGCCAATCGCGTGGAGAACGGCGTGGCCAGATGGGATCAGATAGCCATTCAGGAATTTGGCCGATGAGCCTCAAAGCCAAGAAGACAGTGGCTTTCAGGTGCATCTATGACAGGGGGAACCGAGCTATGACCGACATCGAGCCCACCAATGCTGCTCTTGACTCATGGTGCAACAACCTGGAGACACTCATCCAGCAACTGACTGCCGCTGCTGATCCCGAAGAAATCAACGAATCGATGTTTGTGATTCTCTTGCAGGGTCTCGATCTCTTCGGACCAGATTTGATGAAGGAATGCTTCCCCGTCCTGGATGTGATCAAGAACAGAATCGATTGCTCTGATCTGGATGCGGCATTGCGGCAGGCAATCATTTTTCGGAAGCAGTTGGAGGAAGTGGCGGCAGTGGTTCGCGGCGGAACCGTATCAGCAGGGCAGGACATTCAGCCCTCGCCGACGATTCCACCTGATGCCGAGGAAGCGCCATAGCTTCTCAATGCCAGCAGCAGCGCAAAGCCTGAGGGAGGACGATTGCTCGATTTCATGAAGGGTCAGGATAGGCCGGTGCCGTCCTGGCTCCAGCGGATCACCACGAAGGACGTGTTCCAGGGGCCTGACCGCTGGATGAAACGATTCCTGTCTGAGGCGATCGTCTACCCAGGATCGGGTACGGACGTTTCGCCCATGCGGCAGATGGAGGGTGTGGTCCATTCCTTCCTGTTCCTCGACCTCAGCGTCCGACTCGACCAGATCAAGGAGAACATCCAGGCTGGGTTCGTGGGCCAGGATGGGTATCCGACCTGCCGCCTTGTGGCCATGTCTGAGTTCGATCCAGAGCCCTTCCTCGCGAGAGGAACCATCCATGCACCGCAATCTCCTGCTGACTACCATGAGCATCGGTTCGGGGTTTGGGCCGTCCTCAACAGGCTTGACGGGGGCGGACGTGTCGCCGTCATGGCCCTGGGCGCGGAGGCCATGGGTGCGATCTCAGCCCTGTATCCGGCCACGCCGCCGAAGGGGCTGGTCGTCCAGGAGCACGGATTCTATTGCAATCCTTGGGGTAATTGGAGATATCCTCTGGCTCGCTATGCCGATGAGCACTGGGCCACGCCCCTTGAGTGGTTGATCGTTGGTAGGGAGCAAGGGCTGTTTGAGCATTGCCGTGGCCAGTACCAACGCCTTGGAGCAGACCTCGCCGTTGAATCCATGCACGGGGATTGGCGTGTGATCAATCATCTTCGCGGGGAGTGAGCCAAGCGATCTGTGCTCGACTGCCGGGAGACAACACAGCACGATCCTGTCCAGGGGGCACCCCCTGGATCCTATCTCCGCGATCCGTTTTCGTTATCCGGAGTGCGTCCGGGTGGCCTACGCCGACCAAGACCTACCAGCCTTATGAAAGGGATACACCATTTCAACCGCATCCAGCCTACGAATCCTCGTCTTTTCGGATCTGCACGGACAGCATTTTACTCAGGCCGGTGCCCTCATCAGCAGGCTGAAGCCGGACTGGATCGTGCTTTGCGGCGACATCCTACCGGACTACTCCATGATTCCTGGCCAGCAGAGCCGCTTGGAGGCCCAGCGGGAGTTCTGGCAGACATACCGGCACACCTTCGTCCGCGACTCTGCCAGGACCACCCTGGTGCGCGGCAACCACGAAATCGAAAGATTCGAGGATCCTGATCTCTGGCGTCTACCCAACGGGCTTGATGGGCATGTCGTTCGTTTGGAGGGCATCCCTGCTGAGTTTGGTTGGTGGGGTTGGAGTAGAGAGTGACGATGGAAACCAGTTAAGAAGTGAGCTTCATGACCAGCTTCGGGTTGCACCCCGACCGAGGATCTACCTCAGTCACGTCCCGCCCTATGGCTGCCTAGATACATCAGCGGGTGGTCAGCACATCGGTCATCGGCCCTTGGCGGACCACCTGGAAGAACGAGGCTGGCCGAATTCCTTGGTGCTTTGTGGCCATGTTCATTCGGATTTCGGATGGATCAGGCTGGGCCAGACCGTGATCGTGAACGTCGCATGTGGTTATGCATTGATCGACTGGAGCCCGAAGGGGGCGACGGTCCTCAACTTGGCAAGGATGTGAGCACCATCCAGGAGGCCCCATCGCTTGTGTCCCAACCCCTGCCAGACTCGGTGACCTGGAAGATTGCCAGTCGGCATGGCCCTGTCGCGGATCACCCATGGAGTAGAATCCGGACATCCCCAGGAGACAGCATGGCCCGTAGGCGTGGAACCGGCATCCCCGGCCTTTCATTCTCATGGAGGCGAGCCTTGGGTGTTTCCCAGGCCCAAGCCCGGTTGTCGCGGAAGATCGGCATCCCGCTGTCGCGGAGCGGACGGCAACGGAAAATAGGCCGTTCGGTTGGATGCTGCTGGATTCTGCTGGTGCCGGTGGCGGGGTTGGCATTGAGGTGGTGGGTGCTGGGGGCCTGACTGTGCCTTTCAGAACCAGAGGGGGATCCAGGGGAAGTACCCCCCAAAGGCAGAAACATTAATAATTAATATAGGTGGGGCCCCCACTCTAATATCCGATATTGAGAACCTCAAAATCGAACCGGCAAATTACAAAATCTAACCCGATCTCGTTCGCCTCCCCAGCAATGGCCAATTCGAATGGCTACCCGAGCCCGAGCCGCAAACTGAGGACATCATCCTTGGCCTTCCGCTTTCCTCAACCTTCAGCACATCCTCCAGCAGCCTGAATGCTTACTCCTGAGGGTTGGCCTGCTCAAAGTAGTGGTCCTGTTCGGCCTGGAGGGCTCGGAAGATCCGCTCGTAAGCGTCCATCCCGAGCAGGCTGATCACCGAGGCGTGGTTCAGGAGCAGGCAGTCGATGTGCTGACCAAGGATCCCCACCTGTCGGCAGGCTTCGACCCGCATAGCCCTCTGGGCCTTCTGCCTGCCCAATTCCAACCCAGCCTGCCGCCTGAACTCCATGAAGGTGCCGAACACCACGTCCCAGGTCTTCCTGGAGTAAGCCCCGTGGAGCCGGTAGAAGTTGCTGCTGATGAACTTCTCCGGATTCTCCCGCTGGACTCGCTGGAGGTCTTCGACCAATTGCTCGGGTGTGGCTGAGGGATCGTATTCGTTGATGCTGTCTGTGCTCGCACTCATTTGATGCTCCTTTGGCTCAGCGGTTCCTGCCGCTGTAACCTATTACTCAGGGGCAGCAGCGGCCAAAGAGGGTCAGAGGGATATTTTTGAAAATATTTTTCAGGTATGATGGGGTGCTTGATTTGGGTTCCACTAAATCTAGCAAATGTTGAAGATGGGCTAAGGAAGAACATCCAAACGTGGCTCCATTTGTACACGGCATTGATTTTATAAAATGCAACATAACCATAATCAACATATAGATGTAGCATGCTGGATAATCT
>CAVRKY010000007.1:0-271135 GCA_963722335.1 uncultured Holophagaceae bacterium
CGATCGAGCAGGGACCGGGACGCGAATTTCCGCTCCGCCGGACTCTGGATTCCGGTCAAGGCCGCGTCCAGAACCTGTCCCATGAGGACGATGATCCCGGCTTGGTATCCAACGTGATCGGGACCGTCATCGCCATCGGCTCCGGATGCCGCCGCCCTGGGGGTGGCGGGCCCATCCTGGGCCGACCAGCGGGCCCACGGCACCGCTCCGGCGCTGGCATGGTCGCCTTTTCCCTCTGGCATCCGGCCCGGCGGATCCATGGCCGGGAGCCCAACCGCGCCCAGCAACAGCGCTGCGAGGACAACTCTCCATTGTTTGCTCATAACAATTCCTAGGGAATACAGGGAAAAATCCCTGTATCCTGGGGTATGCAATAAATAAGAAATTAGTTTCTCGGTCTTTGGGTGGGGCTGTCAGCGCGAACTGGTCACGCCCGCCCCGGGATGATGCAGCCCAGGTCAGCTCGGGTGAGCACTGGTGTGGAGTGTTGCGATCGGCAATACCGGAACCCGCCGGCGGCTGCCCACATTCCTGGGTGGGTCCGCTTGTCCGGGGCCCGGCGCGTTCGGCATCCCACCCTTCCTTCTCCGGAGTTCCCATGAAATCCCGAATCCTGACCAAGTCCATGCTGCTTTTCCTGCTGTCCGCTGGCTTCTGCGCCGTCCAGCCCCTGGCCGCCGGCAACACGCTCAAGGGCATGGCCGCAGGGGGCCTCCTGGCCACCGCCGCCCTGACCGACCCCGGCGTCCACCAGCAGATGCTGGGACTGCTCCACCAGGAATACGGCAAGGCGCTGGGCACCTCGATCTTCGAGGCGGCCCAGGGGTTGCCCGATGCGCCGCCCATGGATCTCAAGGCCTACGTTGATTGGCACTGCGCCGACAAGGTGCCGCTCTTCGACCTCCAGGACATCGGGACGGAGGAGCGCTGCCGGGCTTTCCAGGCGCACATCGATCGCGAGCGCGTCCGGTTCGCTTCGCTCGCGGAGGCTTCGGCCCGGAAGGTGGCGGAGCTGGAGCGGAACCTTGACCGGACCGGCCGCCGCGGGGCCACGGATCACCAGGATCCGTGCTCCGCTCTTGGCCCGAGCAAGGAGGGACTGGCCCTGGAACTGGCCAGGAAGCTGGACCACGTCTACCAGTCCTTCCACCGCCTGCTCCAGGGCGTGCGCTCGGCGGACCTGAACGATCCGGACGCCATCCGGAAATTCGACCAGATGGCGGTGCAGGAATACCAGGCGGCCACCCTCATGCTCGGTCGTGAAACCCAGGACAACACGGCCGTGACCAAGACCTTGGACCTGGTGCGTGAAAGAGCCAAGCGCAGCCTCGACCACCTGGAGGTCCGCCGGAGGAACTGCCAGACGGAGACCCCTGCCGACCAGGTCAAGGACCTGAGACAGGTGGTGAGCGACCTGGGGACGGACTGGGTGAATGCTCTCGAAAGAACGAACGACATGAACGCCGCCATGCTGGATCTCCTCAGCCTGAAGCGGTGGATCCACTCCGGGGCCTCCCGCCGTTTCCCGGAAGAGGAAGCCCGCGAGCCTTTCTTCGGCTGAACAGCAGGTCTGGTGGAGGAAAGACGAGTGGCCATTCGGCGACCGTCTGTGCCCGGCCAAGGCGGCCCGCCTCACGGAATGGGGATCCTGAACGGGACTTGGGAGCGGGAGATGCCCGCCGGAGTCTCCACCGAGACCGGACCCGAGATCGCCCCCGGAGGCACGGTGGCCCAGACCTCGGTGTCGCTCTGCACCTGGAAATTGGCCTGGCGCCCATCGCTGAAGGTCACGTGGGAGGCGCCGGTGAAGTTCAGGCCCGTGATGACCACCTTGGTGCCCACCGGGCCGGTGTCAGGGGTCAAGGCCTCGATGTAGGGCGGAAGCGCCTGGGCCCTCATGCTCGAGTAGCCTTCGGTCCCGAGGGCAAGGGCGAGGCTGGCCAGCAGCCCGCCCCAGATCAGGATCTCAAGGGCGGCAAACCGCAGGGTGCGACCGGACATCGATCACCTCCACGCACTGGACCCTAGGAAATATAAGATGAGAAATTCAATTTTCAAGTTACGGCGGCACGGTTGCACAGATTCCCCCCTCCTCGTCGAAGCCGTTTTCCGGGGGGGTTCCTGATGGCCGCTTGGGAGGGGGCGGTGCCGCCCCGCCCTCACCTTTGCAACCGTGCCGAAAGCTACGCCGTGCGGTGGACCTTGGCCCCGGTGAAGCTGGCCTGGGCCCGGCACTTGACGATCATTTCGTCAATATCCACATGATCAGGGAGGGCGAGGGCCCAGCGGATGCACTCGGCGATGTCCTCGCCCGTGAGCGGTTCGAGGCCCTTGTAGACGGCCTTGGCGCTGGCCGCGTCCCCGAACCGCACCAGGGCGAACTCGGTCTCCACCATGCCCGGCTCCACGCTGGTGATGCGGATGGGTTCACCGCAGAGTTCCAGGCGCAGGGTGCGCACCAGGGCACTGAGCGCGTGCTTGCTGGCGCAGTAGACGCCGCCGCCCTCATAGACCGAGTGCCCGGCGGTGGAGCCGATGGTGAAGTAGTGCCCCCAGCCGCTCTTGCGAACGTGGGGGAGGGTGCACTGGATGGTGCGGATGACACCTTCGACGTTGGTGTGGAGCATGGCCTGCCAGTCCTTCTCCAGGATCGATTCCACCTTCGCCACGCCCGCGGCCAGCCCCGCCGCGGCCACCACCACGTGCAGGCCGCCCAGGGCGGCCACCGCCTCCTGGACGAAGGTCTCCACCGAGCCGGTGCTCCGGGTGTCCAGTTCGGCGGCGAAGGTCCTGATGCCATGGGCGCCGGCGAGTTCGTCCGCCAGGTCTGCCACCCGTCCCGCCCGGCGGGCGCCCAGGGCCAGGTGGCACCCGTTGGCCGCCAGCAGGCGGGCGGTGGCGGCCCCGATTCCGGAGGACGCGCCGGTGATGAGAGCGATGGGGTGTTCCGGTCGCATAAGGTCTCCTCATGGAATGGTCGTCATCATAGCGTGGAGGAGATGGCAGCCAGCGCAGGAGGGTTGAATTCTTGAACCAATGATCGCCGACGGTCTCACCCCTGGCCGAATCGGCCACCGGCAAGGAGCCTTGTGGACCCTTGCCGGGCTTAGGATGGAACCATGCATGCAACCTCCGAACAGGCCGCAACCTTGATCTGGGATGCCCTGCAGAAGGGCACCGCCCTGGCGGCGCTGCCCGCGGATGGCCGGCCCGGGACCCGGGAGGAAGGATACACCGTCCAGGCCTGGCTGCCGGGGCTCGCCGGGCTGGACACGGTGGGCTGGAAGATCGCCGCCACCAGTCTCGCCGGGCAGCGCCATATCGGCGTCGCCGGACCGCTGGCGGGCCGGATCCTATCCCCCTTCGTCCATGGGGACGGCGCGGCCGTATCCCTGCACGGAAACCGCATGCTCGTGGCCGAACCCGAGTTCGGGTTCCTGTTCGGCCGCGACCTTCCGCCCCGCCCCGACCCGTACCCCGTGGCCAGGGTGCTCGACGCGGTCCAGCGCGTGGTGCCGGTGATCGAGGTGCCCAATTCGCGCTTCACCGATTTCGCCCATGCCGGCGAGGCCCAGCTGATCGCCGACCTGGCCTGCGCGGGACATTTCCTGGTGGGCGGGGCGACCGGCGCCCCCTGGCGGGAGATCGACTTCCCGGCCCACCCGGTGCGCGGCCTGGTGACCCGCAACGGCGCCCCGGCCGTCCAGCGGGACGGGACCGGCGCGGCGGTCCTGGGCGATCCCCGGGTGGCCCTGGCCTGGCTGGTCAATGAGTTGTCCGGTCTCGGCATCACCCTCGAGGCCGGGCAGTTCGTTTCCACCGGCACGTGCATGCCGCCGCTGGAGGTGCAGGCCGGAGACGCGGTGCTGGCGGACTTCGGCGCCCTGGGACAGGTCTCGGTGCGGTTCTGCGGCTGACGCGGCGGCCCCGCACGCTGCTGGACGACCTGTGGGGCTCCGGCTTCCGGGCCGGCTCAGCGGAACGGGTCGTTCTGCATATCGACGCTCATGTCGTCATCGATGGAAAAATACTTGTTCGAGTTGATCCGCTGTTTCGCCGGGGTTATCATGCCTCCTCCTTTTCAAGTGCGATCCGACCCGCGGCAGAACCCCGGAGCGGCATCGGCCCTGTTGCCGGAGCGAGGAACATGACCAACGCCGGGCCGAGTTGCTGACAGCGGGAACCCGCAGGACCCCAACGGAAAACTAGGGCCAGATGGCAAAAAAACAAGAAGATGCGGAAAGCCTGACGGCCAATCCGGGCTCAGTCCTCCAGCCAGCCCGGCCCCACGTTGACCGGGAGGTTCACGGCCCGACCTTCACCCGCCTCATCTGACTGCGTTCCCCGTGGGCGGTGGGGGCCAGGGAGAATTGGCAGTCCAGCTCCTCCGCCGTGGTCTCCACCTCCACCGAGCCCCCGGTGGCGATGGCCAGGATGGCGTGGCTGCGCGGATCCCGCACCACCACCCCGGGCCAGGCCCCGGCGTCCCAGCCCAGGTGCACCACCGGTTCCTGCCCGGGGCCCAGTTCCCCGGCGGCGCGCCACAGCCTGGCCACCGGCTCCCGGGGCGGCGCGGCCCGGCGCCCGCCGGCGGCGATGAGCGGCGCCGTTTCCGCCAGGCGGTGGCCATGGTGGCGGATGTGGAGGGTGAAAGGCCTAGCCTGCATGGCCGGGGTCATGGGGATCAGGAAGGCGAACGGCCGGTCCGGAAGGCGGGTGGGCAGGTCGGCCACCGTTTCCAGGGCGAACGGCATGGGGGGCATCAGGGCGCGGCCGTGCGGGTCCACGCATTCCAGGGTGTAAGGCCCTGGTTCTGGCCGCCCGGCGCCCTGGGGATCGGTGAAGGAGGGCTCCCAGGTGACCCCTTCGCCGCGGATCCGGCCCCACACCAGCAGGCTGGCGGGTTTTCCTGAGGCATCAGCAGCCCTTTCGGCCGGGCGGCGCTCTCCCGAGCCATTCGGCTGTCGGGCTTCGCCGGAGACCAGGAAGGACGCGAGCAGTCCTAGGTAGGTGTAGTCGCTGGGCCAGCGGGGCTCGCAGTAGCCCATGATGTCGGTGTAGGTGCCGGGATCCCTGGGCTCGCCCTTGGCCACATCGAACCCCTGCGCTTCGATGCGGCCGTGGCGGTAGGGGTATGCGGGTCCAGAAGCGTGGCCACCCCGCAGGGAGCATGCCTTCGGCCCAGGTTGTGCCCCAGCTCGTGGGCCATGACGTTGGAGTAGTTCTGGCCGGCAGGCGACCCGGTTTCCCCATCGTAGCCAATGGCCGTGCGACCGCGGTCGTCGTACGGGTGTCCCACCAGCCCTATCCCATTGAGAGGCGCGTTGACCTCTTCCGGGAACACTCCGTACCAGAACCGGTCAGCCGCGTGGGCGAGCAGGTGCTCGGCCTCCAGGGCATCGAGGAGCCGTGCGTAGGCAGCCTTGTCGGCCCCGAGTGGTTCCGGGCTCTCGAACACCGGGCCCACCTGGAGGTCCACCTGGTCCGCGGCCACCGGGTAGTATTGGAGGATGGCCTCCAGCCAGGAACTCCGCATGCGGTCGGCGTCTTCCACCCGGCCCACCCGGTCCCCGCTGCGGATCGGGATCAGGGTGATGCGCAGCGGAACCGCGTGGACCACATCCAGGATTTCGGGCCGGCCCCCGGGCGGGAACGACCGCTCCGGAATGTCCACTTCGGCATCGCCGGCGCCGGGCGGGATCTCCAGCTGGAGCGCCAGGCCCGGCCTGAGGAGGTGGCCGGGGATGGGCAGGTTCCAGCTGTTCTCCGGGATCTCCTCGTGGATGTCCGTGGGCACCCCGGGATGGGGCGCCGGGATGTCCGCGGTGAGGACCGCGGCGCCGTCCCGGTCCAGGAGCCGCACCCGCACCGCCGGGGCCGCCGTGTTCCCGGCGTCGGCGCGCAGGAACACCCGCAGGCAGCCGTCGCGGTCCTCCACCAGCGGCACCGATCCGTCCATCTTCTGGACCCCCTGGGTGACGTAGGCCCCCTCGAACCGGATGGCAGTCCGCCCGCCCAGGGGGCCGTCGGCCACCCGGAAGCCGGTGGCCGAACGTCCCGTGCCCCCGGGCGTCTCCACCTCGATGGAACCCGAGGCTGCCCCGGCCGGCACCTGGACCCGCACCTCGAGCGGGGTGGCGCTCAGCACCCGGCCGGCGCGGACCCCGCCGAAGCGGACCGCCTTCAGATCCTGGAAATCGTTGCCGCGGATCAGTACCGGCTCTCCCACCCGCGCCGAGGCGGGCAGGAAATCCTTGATGACAGGCGCGCCGTGGATCACGACGAAAGGGTTGGCGCTGCGGACCAGGCCCGTGGAGGTGCGCAGACGGAGGGTGCCGGTGACCGCGCCCCGGGGGACCCAGAGCTCCAGCCGGGTGGTGTCCAGGACGCGGTGGTGGGCCAGCTGGACCCCCAGGTACGCCTCGGTGACCGAAGCCAGGCCGGTACCGGTGACCACGATACGGTCCCTTGCGCGGCCGGATCGGGGAACGATGGACGTGATGACCGGGCCGGGAGAGGACGTGGCGGAACGGCGGGGGCCACCCCCTCCCCACCCCGCCACGGGGCAGGCGGCGGCCAGCGCGAGGATGAGACCGACACACGTCAGCCTGCCTTGGGATGGTGAGAAACGCCTGGACAGGGGGCCCCCGAATGGCGTTTAAAATATAATAATTATCTAATAAAAAAACCAGTGAGGGATGAGTTCGCCTCCCATCCCCCACGCGACCGTTCAAGCGTTTCGCCGCCCCGGCCCAGGGCCGCCAGGGGTTCCCGAGGTCCCGGCCCGCATCACGCGGTTCGAGATCGGCCAGAACCGGGCCGGCCCTCCCGGAGGTGCCTCAACAATAGGGAACAAAGGTCATCATTCGCCGCCAGAAATTGCAACGCCTGGGGGCCCTGAGATCAGCGACGCAGTGGCCCGCCTGAGCGTGCCGCCAATCGAAGTCCGCCTCCTGGGCCCGCTGCGCCTCCGTGGGGTCCGGGCCGTGGACCGCCGCCTGCGCGGGCACGATCGGCCAGGTGGGGGTGCCCACCTGGATGTCCTTCGCATCACGGTAGTCGCCGGGGATCCGCAACTCGCGGTCGTCCACCACCTGGAATGGCGTGATGAGGCCGTCCACCAGCACCCCCGCGGTGTGGGTGAACCCCGAACCGGTCAGCACCAGGTCCTGGCCTTCGACCCGCTTGCGGTCGACCAGGGGCCGGGTCAGCTCATTGAGCTTATGGATCCAGGGCAGTTCCCCGGCGGCCGCCCTGGCGTTGAGAGTCTTCAGCCACAGGCCCAGAGTGCGGTGCCCGCCGGCGCCCAGGGGCTGGTGTTTGGCGTCAAGCAGGCTTTCCGGGCCGCCCGAAGCCCCGCGGGCGTCGCCGGCCCCAGGCAGGAGGGCCATTTCGGCCAGGGTCTTCCGGTCCTGGTCGTTGACCAGGATGTGGAGAGTGGCCGCGACCCGGTCACCCGCCTCGATCACGGTCCAGAAGGCGGACGAGGCGCGGGGGTCCAGACCCTGCAATTGGCGGCCCTGGAAGCGGAAGGGCAGGTCCCCGGCCGGGCCCAGGTAGAGGTTCATCCAGACGCTCGGGTCGGCATCCAGTTGGGCCTGGGGGCCAGCCCAGAGTTCAGGCCGGATCTCGACCGGGACCTCCGCTTCCGAGGGCAGAGCCTGGATCGCGCAGAGGATATCCACCCGCTCAACGTGAGAGCGCGCCACCAGGGCCCGGACCGGAGTCGGCAGAGCGCGCCGGAAGGACTGCGGGAAGTTGAACTGGAACAGGTACTCGGGCTCCGGGTCGCGGTTCAGCCCGACCCGGAACATGGGAGCCATGGTCGGGTGCGTTTCGGCCAGGACGTCCTGCCGGCCAGGCTCCTGGGCTGGGCAGTGGAACCGGAGGGCGGCACCCGGGGCGGGCTGGGGGGCCGGCACCAGAGGCTGGTCCAGGAAGGCCGTGCGGGGCATGGCGGACAGAGGCTGGGCCAGGACCAGGATGCAGGCGCAGGATGAGAACAAGGTTGGAATACGCATTGAATCTCCCGGGGTACCACGGTTCGGATTGGAAAATCCAGGTCCCAAAATTATTAATGATTAAATTTTCCGCCAAGTTCCCGTAGCCTGCTCCGGAAATCGTGGTGATTTTGATGGGCCAAGATCCTTGGTCCGGGCCAGGCGGTGGGGTAAAGTAGTCGCCGCCTTGAGCCCACATGCGGCCTGGAGGCCGCCCAGACGAGGAGGGTTCCCATGCCCAGCGTCAAAGTCAAAGACCTGACCCTGCATTACGAACAGGAAGGGAAGGGCGAGCCCCTGATCCTCATTCCCTACCTGGCGGCGGATTACGCCTGCTATGCCTTCCAGGTGGCGGAATACGCCAAGCATTTCACCTGCATCTCCCTCGACCTGCGGGGCATGGGCGCGTCCGACCAGCCTGGCGGCGCATACTCCACCGAACTGTTCGCCGACGACGTGGCCGGATTCATCCAGGCCCTGGGCCTCCCCAAGGTCCATGTGTCCGGCCTGTCCCTGGGAGCCGCCACGGCCATGTGGCTGGCGGCCAAGCATCCCGGGATGGTCAAGACCCTGTCCCTGCACAGCGGCTGGACCCGGACGGACCCTTTCCTCAAGACGGTGGTGGAAGGCTGGCGGCAACTGGCCAAAGGCCTGGGGAGCGTGCCTGAAATGGTCATCCTGGGCATCTTCCCCTGGTGCTTCACCCCCGGACTGTACGCGGCCAAGCCGGACTACATCGATTCCCTGGCGGCCTTCGTCCGCAGCCGCCCGGTCACACCGCTGGCGGCGTTCATGCACCAGTCGGACGCGGTGCTCGGCCACGACGCCGAGGCGGTGCTCGGGCAGATCACCGCACCGACCCAGATCACCTTCGGCCGCCACGACCTGGTGACCTCGACACGCTTCGCGGAGCGGCTGACCGGCCCCATCCACCATTCCGAACTGGTGATCTTCGAGGACTGTGCCCACGCGCCGATCTACGAGAAGGTCGAGGAGTTCAACCAGAGGACCCTGGCCTTCCTGCAGCGGCACGCCGGGTAGTGCTGGTTCGCCCCAGCGGGTTCCGGATGGGTCGAAAAAAATACTGGCGTATCTTAAATGTCCGGTTATTTTCAAAACCAGACTGATCCACCCATACGGAGCCCGCATGAGCACCATCCGGACCATCCTCGAACACAAGGGCAACAGCTTCTGGTTCATAGACCCCTTCGCCACCGTCAGCGCCGCGGTCCAGCGGCTCAACGAGAAGAAGATCGGCGCCCTGGTGGTCATGGACGGCGACCGCCTGGCGGGCATCTTCTCCGAGCGGGACCTGGTCCGGCTCCTGGCCCAGCACGGCCCGGCCTGCCTGGACCAGCGGGTGGGCGAGGTCATGACCAACCCGGTCTATTGCGTCCGGCTGGGCACGACCGTGGACGAATGCATGGCCCTGATGACCGAGAAGCAGATCCGCCACGTGCCGGTGGTGGAAGGCAAGGAGGTCATGGGCGTGGTCTCCAACCGCGACGTGGTGCAGGAGGCCATCTCGCACCGGGAGAGCCTGCTCACCGGCATCGACGTCCTGGCGGCGAACCACCAGTTCCCGACCTGAGACGGCGTTTGGGGGCCTTCTAATACGTAGTCAGGCTCCTAGACCCAATACAGTTCACTTAGCTACCACAATTTGAATCACCGGGTGAATTTTGGCATTGCATTTCAGGGTGCGGTCCCGAAGGTGCCAGTTGCTCATCTTTCGTTTGATGCCCCTGGGGTTCGTCCGGGAGCGGCTGGAACACACTCTTTCGCTCAGGATCTCCCGGAGGATGGCGTCGTGAACTGCGGGGATTTCCCATGGGGGGGGAGAGCCGCGAAGTGCGGCAGGGTCCGGCGCACCACTCGAACCGCGTGCATGAACGATAACTCGTCGGAATCCACTTGCCCCACTAAGGCCGCCTCATGCATCAGTCCTCGTACGGCGAAATGGGCCATCATCAGGCCATATAGCTCCTGGCGGATGAGGTCCGGTGTCTTGCTGCGCAAGAGGGTCTGGCGGCCTCGGAGATGGGTTTTCAATTCATCGAAGGCCGTCTCGATCTCCCATCGCTCCGGATACAGGGCCGCCAGTTCCTTGGCAGGTGCGGCCTTGGGGTCCAGAAGGGTGGTGATGATTCGATAACTGGGCTCACCTTCCGGCACAGCGGGAAGGCGGAAATCACGGGCCCCATCCAGGGTGTATTCCACCACCCTCACCCTCACGCCATCCTCGGGGCGCCGCCTTCGATCATTGCCGTCGAACACGGTGGAAAGGAAGGAGCCGTCCTCCAGTTCAACTTCCCTGGGTAGTTTTTGTTTAGAACCTACTCGCCAAGCCAGTTCGGCTCCGGTGCCTTTGGCCTTTTTCCAGAACGCAAAACCGTAGAACCCGCGGTCGGCCAAACAGAGCATCCCCTTGGTCAAGAATCCAAGCACTTCCGAAGCCAGGCTGCGTTCGTCCGCCTCGCACGGGCCCAAGCGGGTTCCAAACAAAACATGGGTGCCGTTTTCCACCAGGGAAACGAACCGGAGTTGGGGAAAGGCAGCTGCTCCCCGCGAAGTGGACGGCCGGCCGAAGGCAGATTCGTTGGCCGAACCATCGGGAAGGTCCAGAGTGCTGCCGTCCAGGCTTACGACCCGCCATCCGTGGAACCAGGCGCCCCGAGTCCCCTCCGTGGCGATGGGTCGCACCAGTTCGTCGTGAAGTCTGCGAAGGGTTTCCCAGCCGAGCCGGGTACGGGCCTGGGAGATGCCTGACTTCCCCGCGATTCTAAGATCGACGCCGGTCCTACCGAGCCAGCGGATGCCTTCCAGAAGACACCGGAGCACTTCCCGGCAAGAGGCTTGGGAGAATAATGCCAGCGCAATTACGTAGTAGACCACCACGTGCGCTGGGAGGTCGCGCTGGCGCTGGCTTGCCTTCCCAGTCGCGTTCAGGGATGCTTCCACCCGTTCGGCTGGGAACATCCGCGCCACGACCCCCAGCGTGACGTAATCCGAGATTCTGCTTCCACCTTCGAGTAAAGCTGCGGTCCTTGCCATGGCGTGCCCACCTATAAAAATAGGCAGGATCTACGCCATGTCAATGCTTAAATGAACTGTATTGCTCCTAGACCTGGAACGCTGCCACTGCCCGGGCCATGGTGTCGGCGACCCGGGCCAGGTCCGCGGTGGTGCGGGTGATCTCCCGGACCGTTGCGGAGAGCTGCTGGGTGGCGGCGGCGTTCTGGCCCACCTCCCGGGCGCTGTCCTCCATGCGCTTGGCGATGTCCCCGGCGGTGGCGGCCTGCTCCCGGGTGGCGGTGTCGATCTCCCGCACCCGGCTGGCCACGGTGCCGATGGACGCTTGGATGACCTCCATCTGCCCGGCGGCGGCCCGAACCGAGCTGACCCCGCCTTCCACCGCGGCCCGGGTGTCCAGGATCAGCTTCTCGATCTCCACGGTGGCCGAGCGGCTGCGCTCGGCCAGCTTGCGCACCTCCTCGGCCACCACCGCGAAGCCTTTGCCCTTGTCGCCGGCCTTGGCCGCCTCGATGGCGGCGTTGAGGGAGAGCAGGTTGGTCTGCTGGGCGATCTCCTGGATCACCGAGACGACGCTGGCGATCTTGCCGGCGGCGTCCCGGATCAGCCCCATGCGCCCGGCCGCGTCCCGGCTGCCCTGGGCCCCCGCCTCGGTGGCGCCCACCGCCTGCTGGACCTGGTGCGCGGACACATCCAGGTTGCCGGCCACCTGCTCCACGCTAGCCGTGAACTGGACGACGGACGAAGCGACCGAATCGGTGACCCCCTGGAGCAGCTCTCCGCTCCTGGCGATCTCCTGGGTGGTGGCGGACATCTGGTCCGAGGAGGCGGACAGCTCGGCGGCGCCGCTGGCCACGGTGGCCGCAGCCTGGGCCACCTGCTGGATCATCTCCTGGAGACGGGCCAGGGCCTGGTTCAGGGTCTGGCCCAGGTGGCCGATCTCGTCCCGGGTGTCCACCTTGGCCCGCACCCGCAGGTTGCCGGCGGCCACCGCGTCCAGGACACCCATGAACCCCGCCACCGGCCTGGTGATGCTGCGGGTCAGGCCGGCGCCCAGGTAGCCCGCCGCCGCCAGGGCCACCAGGGCCGCGGCGGCCAAGGCCCAGGTACTCCGGCGGACCAGCGCCTCCACCCGGGCCATGGCCTCTTCCATGCGCACTTGGCGGCGCTGGGCCAGGCGGTCGAAGCCCTGGGCCATCGGCCGGAGCTTGGGACAGGCGCCGGTGGCGAACAACTGGGAGGCTTCCCGGGTCCTGCCCGCCTGGGCCAGGGTCAGGACCTGGTTGTTGATTTCCCGGACATCGGCGATGGCGGCCTGCAGGTCATCAAGAAGCTTCAGCGTCTCGGCGGTGACGGTGTTGGCCCGCAAGGTGGCCAGCCTGCCCGTGTAGCCGTCCCGCTGGGTCTTTACCAGCGCCAGGAAGCCCCGACCGACTTCCGGGTCCGCGCTCCCGGCCACGGCGCCCATGTAGGCCACCGCCTGGAGGGCCTGGGCATGTGCCTCCATGGCCAGGGTGCTCTGGACGCTCTGGCGTCGCACTTCCTGGGCGGCCCGGCCCAGGATGCGCAGTTCCCAGATGCCCGCGCCGACAGTAAAAAGCAGGATTGCCAGGATCACCCCGAAGCCCAGTGAGAGACGCTTGCCGATGGGAAGCTGGTTAAACATGACGCACCTCGCTGGCGAAGCCTGGCTCCCGGCGTGAGAGGAAGGGCCGAATAACCATCAGCAGCCCCAGGGAGTCCTTCCATGAGGCCGGTTGACCTGCTCATCAGGGAGTATGGGCCGGGGTCTTCCCCACGGATAGATTTCGTTGCTGGAACAGGCCGTCTTTATGGCGAAAACCCGGAGCCGGCGAGGTGCAGGTTCGGACTGTTCCAAGTGCGATTCATACCAACGGATTGTAAAACCGCGACCCCCGGGTTAGATTGCTCCGGAGCGGAATGGAATAGGCACTGGCCCGGCCGGGCTGTCGCTCTCTGGGGGGGCACCGTGAAACGCAGCGTCCGACTGGAAGTGGACCTGGACCTGGTCGGCCACAACTACCGGCTGGTGCGGGAACTGCTGGCCAAGGGGCCGCCGGCCCGGGACGGCAGGCCGCCCCGGCTGGCGGCGGTGCTCAAGGGCAACGCCTATGGCCTGGGCGCCCTGGCCATGGCCGGGGAACTGCTGGCCCTAGGCGCGGACCTGCTGGCCGTGGCCTGCCTGCCGGAGGCGCTGGAACTGCGGGCCCGGTTCGCCGACGCCCCCATCCTGGTGATGGGGCACACGCCCACCGAGTACCTGCCGGACTGCGCCCGGGCCGGGCTGCGCACCACCCTGTTCGACCTGGACCAGGCCCAGGCCCTGTCCCGGGCCTCCGTGGGCCTGGGGGTGCGCACGCCGGTGCACGTGAAGATCGACACCGGCATGAACCGGATCGGCATCAAGCCCGATGCCGGCACCGCCGGGGTCATCGCCCGCATGGCGGACCTGCCGGGGCTGGCCCTGGAGGGGATCTTCACCCAACTGCCTGTGACCTGGGGCCCGGCCTCCGAGCGGGCCGGGTTCGAGCTGTACGAACGGGTGGTGGCCGCGGCCGCGGCCACGGGGGTGGCCTTCCCCCTCCACCACGTGTGCGAGACCCTGGGCCTGACCCGCGACCTGGATTTCCGCCGGGACATGGTGCGGATCGGGTCGCTCCTGTTCGGGGTCACGGATCTGCCGTGCCCACCGGAAACCGCCGGCATCCGGCTCCCGGTCGCCCTCCGGGCCCGGCTGTCGCGGGTGCGCCCGGTGCCGGCCGGGGCGGGGGTGAGCTACGACGAGAGCTGGAAGGCCCCGGCGGGCGGCGCGCGGCTCGGCACCGTGCCCATCGGCTACGCCGACGGCTACTCCCGCCGCCTGTCCAACCGCGGCCAGGCGGTGGTGCGGGGCCGCCGGGTGCCGGTGGCCGGGCTGGTGTCCATGGACCAGACCATCCTGGACCTCACCACCGTCCCCGAGGCGGCCGAGGGCGACGAGGTGCTGCTGCTGGGCCGGTGCGGCGACGACCAGGTCGACCTGGCCGAGATCGCCGGCTGGACCGGGATGCACCGCCTGGAGGTGCTCGTTACCATCGGCCGCCGGGTGCCTCGCGTCTACTTCCGGCAGGGGCGGGTGGTGGGAGAGGCGGACGCCCTGGCCTGACCGGGTTCGAGGCCCATCAGGCCAGCAGGTCCAGCAGGGTGGTGGTGGAACTGGACGTGGCGGCCTGGACGGCGCTTTGGACGCTGGAGGCCTGGGCGTCGGTGGTGGTGGTGGCGAAGGTGGTGTTGTCGTTGGTGCAGAAGATCGACACCTGCACCCCCGGGAGCGGCGCCCCCTTGAAGGTGACCGTGCCGGAGGCGCTGTTGGTGGGCGGCGGCAGGCCGGGGTCGGTCATGCCCCCGGAACTCCCCCCGCCGCAGCCGGCCAGGAGCATGAGACTGAGGACGGCAACCAGCCACCTGCTTCCGTGCATGAGAGGATCCTGCCTGGAGGGCCGGATCCCGGGCCGGTGCCCGTGCCGGCGGAGTTCACTGCCTTGGTCGTGCTGGATTCAGGCCGTCCCGGCCGCGCTAGCTCCGGTAGCCCGATTCCTCTATCGGCAGGTTCATCCAGGATCTTGACACCATTTACATGGACTGCCCGCGCTTCAAGGCCAGCTGGCCCAGATGGGAGATCCGGCAGCAGCCCGGTTCCCGTTCCCGGATCAGGTCGTGCTGCTCCAGGAAGGCCAAGTCGGAGGGCTGCACCCCCTTCAGGGCGAGGAGCCGGTCCCGGTGCTGGTCCGGATGCTGGTCCACCAGCAGGAGCAGCTTCAGGCGCAATGGGGTCATGGTTTCGGACATGGTGCCTCCAGGAACGGGTTGATGATCTGGAGGGAGCCCAGGCGCCGGCCGGACTGGAGGTCCTCGCTGTACAGGATCGTGCACTGGGCCAGGAGGGCCGCCTGGAGGATCAAGGCATCCCAGAGGGAAAGCCCAAGGACGCTCTGGAGGTCGATGGCGGCCAATACGTCCTGGGCTTCCAGCCTGACCCTTTCCAGCCGCGAGAAAAGCTCCACCTTGGGGCGGGCGTCGGCGGGCGCCACCCCCAGTTTCCGGGTGGCAGCCATGTAGGTACTCCTGCAGCACCTGCAGCGAGATGACGCCGGCCGATTCGCCGTAGGCCCGGGCCAGGAGCCCCAGGGCGACCCCCTGCTTCACCGGCGCGTCCAGGTCGTCCGCGTAGGCAAGGATATGGGTATCGAGGAAGAACCTAGGCACGGTGCAGGGCCTCCCGGGTCCAGGTGCGCCCGGCCGAGTGGCCGCCACGGTTGAGGCACAGGTCCTGGAGTTCCTGGAAGGTGGAGGCCCGATCACCCTCCCCCGCCGCCTGTTCCAGGTATCGGCGCACCATCTCGTTCACGCTCAGCCCCATGGACGCGGCGGTGAGCCGGGCTTTCCCCAGGATCCTAGGGTCGATGGAAAGGGTGAGGTTCATGACCGTCTGCTCCAGGACACATCATTCGTGCACACCGATTATGTGGCAAGCAGCCCGGGAACAGGACGCCGAGGTGGGGGACTGCCGGAAGGTTTGGCGCCGCGGGGACGCCTCCGGGAATCGCTGATCATGGATGGCCGCCCCGCCTGCCCAGGCCCGCGCCCCAGGCCCCCAACCCCCCGGCCAGGTGGGGTCTCGCGGACGTGGCGGCCGGCGTGGGCGCGCCGGTGCCGGCGGCCTCCTGGGTGGCGTTGGGGGGAGGGCAGTAGTACAAGGCCTGGCGGAGGGTGGCCAGGTAGGTCTTGAAGACGCCCTGCCAGGCCTCTTCCGCATCGGCCAACGCGTTCAAGGCGTCGATCTGCGGCTCCCGGAACTTGTGCACGGTCACCGCGCCGGCCACCGCGTCCGAGGCATAGGCCGCCGCAAACAATCCGTTGGCGGTGGCGAGGAGGGATCCGGTCGCGACCGCGCCTGCGCTTATGGGCGAACTGACGAATATGCTGGTGACGGAACTGCCGATCTCCACCGCGTAGCCCGCCGAACCCAGGCTGCCGTAGGAGATGAGCGAGAGGGCCGCGATGACGATGTCCGAGCCAACCGCCTCGGCTTGCCGGATGGCGGCAACCACATTCCGCTTGGCTGCATCCAGCTGGGCCTTGGCGGCGGCGACCTCCGGACACCCGAGCACACCGCCGGTTTCCGTGGCGGGCCCGGCAGGGTTCGGAGCCCGCCGGCTGGGAATGGGTCCGAATTCCGGCGGCAGTACGTCATTCAACATGTCCTTCCTCGTAGCCGAGAAGGCTATCGTGAACGAGTTCTGGATCAGCTGCGCCTGCGGGGTCCCGGCCGGCGGCGGAGCGGCCAGCTGGTTCGCCGCCCCCAGGGCGCCTTGGAGTAGAGCCCGCTGGGCCTGCAAGGCCCGTTCGACCATCGCGCTTTTCGTGTTGATCTCGTCGGACGCGATCTGCGCCATCAGGTAATCCGTCAACGCTTCCGGCGTACCCAGCGCCGGTGCAGCCGGGGTGCCCACGGGGTGGGAGTTCAAGTAGGCATCGGTCTCGCTGGTGATCGCCCCAAGCACCGCGGAAGGCGAGGCGTCGGCGGCAAGGATGCCGTCATGGCCCGGCGCGAAGTGGGCACTGGCCAGCAGCGCCAGACAACCCATGCCAATGGAACGTCTCCGGCAACTGGAACGGGCTACGGCGGCGCGCGGGCGGTAGTCCCTGTCCGTGCTGCCCAGGAAGGCCATCTGCACAGCATCTCTCGCCTTTGCGAGCGCTTCCTGGAGCTTGGCCCTTTTGGCTTCAAGCCTTTTCCCCCGTTCTGCGTGACGGTGGACTCGCGTTTCCTCTCGTTTGTTCCGGTCCTTCTCCAGCCGTAGATGCCTGGCTGACCGTGTGTGCGTCGGCTCCGCGCAGGCGCCAGCCGGTGCACTCGAATCATCCTTCCCAGGCATGGCATGAAGCCCGAGAGAATCAGGCCCCGCGGCCAGCAGCACCAGGAAGGAGACAACCTTGAGGCATCTTGGCACGGCTCGCATTCCCCACTCCTTTCCGGCTCCAGGCCTCGCCCGGCGCACGGCCGCGCAGGTGCCTCCACGGATGGGTGCAAGTCCGCCAAGTTAAGTTCCGGCCCGGCCGGCAGGCGGAGTCAACGTCCCTCTGGTCAGCACCAGCCTGCCGGTGGTGGCAGACCTTCGGCACGGCTGTCGCAGGTGCGGTCGCACGTCTATATGTCTGTGCGGCTGTCCGGTAGCCAGGGTCGGGAGGTCAGTGCATCCCGGCCTTGAAGGCGGCCAGGTCCTGGCGCAGGCGTTCGGCCTTGATCTGCGCCAGGTGGGACTGGAGCCTGGGCGTGATCTCCGTCAGGGTGGTCTCGATGCGGTTGAGATCGGCCACGGCCGGGTCGACCGCGGAGGTCGGGTCCGCGCCGAAGGCCGCCAGGTGGCCCGCCTGCTGCCAGTGCTGGCGGAAGCTGCTGAACTCGGCCTGAAGCGATTCCACTTCCTGTTCATCGGTCGTCGGAGCGACCCAGGGGAACCGCCCGGTCAGGTAGTGGTGCACGCCGACCCCGAGCCCGGCGGCGACGATCAGGAACAGGACCAGCTTCTTCAACGGATCCTCCTTTACCTCGGCTTCCGGGTGTCGGATAGTGACTACAATTATTTCATCCTTTAGCCATCCCGCCAGCCAAGAAACAACCACCACCCAGCAGGCCGTGGGTCCCGTGTGAGGCCCAGGGTCTTCCGGCAGAAAGAACAGGGGGACAGATGAACACCGTGCATGCCAGGTTCGCCACCCAGGCCGTCCACGCCGGCCAGCATCCGGACCGGGAGACCGGCGCGCTGGTTGCACCGCTCTACTTGACCAGCACCTACGTCTTCACCCCGGAAAAGATGGAGCGCTTCCTGGCCGGCGACACCGCCGGCATGTACACCTACGGCCGATGCCACAATCCCACCCAGAGCAGTTTCCAGGACAAGGTGGCGGTCCTGGAGAGGGGCGGGGCGGCCCTGGCCACCGGATCGGGCATGGCGGCCATCGCCCTGGCGGTGCTGGGCACCGTGCACAGCGGGGACCACCTCATCGCCTGCCGCACCGTCTACGGCGGCACCTTCGCCCTGTTCAGCAAGATCCTCGCCGAGCTGAACATCGAGGTCACCTACCTGCAGGAGATGACGCCCGGGGCCCTGGATGCGGCGTGCCGCCCCAACACCCGGGGGGTGTTCCTGGAGACCGTCCTCAACCCGACCATGGAGGTGCTGGACCTGGACCCGGTCCTGGGCTGGGCGCGGGCCAGGGGCCTGCGCAGCTTCGTGGACAACACCTTCACCACCCCGTACCTGCTCCGCCCGCTGGAGCACGGCGCCGACGTGGTGGTCCATTCCACCACCAAGTACCTCAATGGCCACGGCGACCACGTGGGCGGCATCATCGTCGGCGACGCGGCCTACATCGAGCAGGTGCGCTCCAGCGTCTACATGGAGATGGGGCCGGTGCCGAGCCCGTTCGCGTGCTGGCTCGGGCTGCGCGGCCTCAAGACCCTGCACCTGCGCATGCGCGCCCACTGCGACAACGCCATGATCCTGGCCCGCTGGCTGGAACGGCATCCGAAGGTGGAGGCGGTGTCCTACCCCGGCCTGGCGAGCCATCCCCAGCACGAACTGGCCGGCCGCATCCTGTCCGGGGGCTACGGCGGCATGCTCGCGTTTTCCGTGGCGGGGGGGCTGGCCGAGGCGCTGGGGGTCCTCAACCGGGTGCAGCTGGCCACCTACGCGGTCTCCCTGGGCGACCTGGACACCCTGGTGGAGCATCCCGGGACCATGACCCACGGCAACGTGGACCCGGCCACCCGGGCCCGGATGGGCATCCCGGACAACCTCATCCGGGTCTCGGTGGGGGTCGAGGACCCCCAGGACCTCATCGACGATTTCCACCAGGCCCTGGCCGGGCTGTGACGGGTCCGCCCATGGACTGCCTGCTGCTGGTCAACGGACGCTGCCACACCCAGGACCCCGCCTGCCCCCGCGCCACCGCCGTGGCCATCCGCGCGGGCCGGATCCTGGCCGTGGGCGGGGACGCGGACATCCGGGCGCTGGGCGGGCCCGGCGCGCAGACCCTCGACCTGGAGGGCCGGCGGGTCATCCCGGGCCTGGTGGACGGGCACATCCACTACTACGACTGGGCCCTGGGCCGCCGGCGGCTCCAGCTGGCGGGAATGGCCTCCCTGGGGCAGGTGACCGGACGGGTCGCCCAGGCGGCCCAGGCCACCCCGGCCGGCGGCTGGATCCTCGGCCTGGGCTGGCTGGAAACGGACTGGGCGGATGGGCGCATGCCCCTCCGGGCGGACCTGGACCGGGCCGCCCCCGGGCATCCGGTCCTGCTTTGGCGCGCGGACCTGCACCTGGCCGCGGCCAATTCCCTGGCTCTGCGCCTCGCCGGCATCGGCCCGGGCACCCCGGACCCCCCGATGGGGGTCATCGACCGGGATGGGGAGGGCCGGCCCACGGGCATCCTGCGGGACCTGGCCATCAACCTGGTCACCGGCCGGATCCCGCCCCCCACCGACGCCCAGGTGGCCCAGGCCTTCACGGACGGCTTCCAGGTCCTGCACCGGCTCGGCCTCACCGGCATCCACGACCAGCGCCTGATGGGCGGGATCGAAGGGGGGGCGGCCCTGCGGGCCTGGCAGACCCTGGCGGCGGACGGGAACCTGGACCTGCGGGTCTGGACCAACCTCCCGGGAGAGCGTCTGGACGAGGCCATCGCCCTGGGCCTGTGCACGGGACTGGGGAACGACCGCCTGCGCATCGGCCACTGCAAGTTCTTTGCCGACGGAGCCCAGGGCGTGCGCACCGCCTGGCAGCTGGAGCCCTACGCGGGAGGCGGCGGCACGGGCCTACCCCTCACCCCCATGGAGACGCTGGAAAATGCGCTGCGCCGCGCCCGGGAGCACGGCCTGGCCCTGTCCGTGCACGCCAACGGCGACCGGGCCAACCGGGAGCTGGCCCGGGTGTTCCAGCGGGTCCTGGACGCCCCGCCGGCACCCGGCGCGGTCCCGCCCCGGGCTCCGCACCGGATCGAGCACATGCAGCTGATCCGCCCGGAGGACATCCAGCGGTTCGCCCGCCTGGGGGTGATGGGCTCGGTGCAGCCGGTGGAGGTGGCCGAGGACATGGCCATGATGGAGGCCACGGTGGGCGAGCGCAGCCGGTACGGCCACGCCTGGCGGTCCATCTGGGATGCGGGCATCCGGCTCGCCTTCGGCTCGGACGCGCCGGTCAGCGATCCGGACCCCTTCCTGGGCATCCACGCCGCGGTCACCCGCCAGCGGCGGGACGGCACGCCCCCGGAGGGCTGGCACCCGGAACAGCGGCTGACCGTGGCGGAGGCGGTCTGGGCCTATACGATGGGGCCAGCCCTGGCCACTGGGCAGGAGCGGGACCAGGGCAGCATCAGCCCGGGCAAGCGGGCGGACCTGGTGGTGCTGGACCGGGACCTGTTCCACCTGGACCCGATGGAACTGGCCAGTGTCCGGCCGGTGCTCACCGTCTTCGACGGGCGGGTGGTCTATGCCGGGACGGGCATCTGAAGCGACGGACGGCGAATCCCATGATCGACTTCCACCAACTGCTGGAGGGCTACTTCGCCACCCACTCGAACCTGACCTTTTCCCACGGCATCTGCCCGGAATGCGCGGACCGCCTCACGAATAATCCCCCTGGTCCGGCTTCCCGGGTCGATCCCGCCCGGTAGGTCCGTTGCACCTTTCCGGACGGCTGCGCGGCTGGCGGTCGGCCTCCGGGCCAAAAACAAGTCTTTAAGAATTTTTTGGATTGGAAAAGGTCCAGGAAGGCCTATCCTAGGCAGCGCCAACCATCAATGATACTTTTCATGGCACTAATACGTATTACTTTTAAAATTGAGGAATTGTTAATGATTTATTTCAAAAATTCGTTCCTTTCCGCAGCTGCGCTGGGAATCCTGCCGCTGCTTTCCGCCCCTGCCCTCTCAGCCCGGGCCGCCAACCCCGGTCAGGCGGCGAGTCAGGCGTATCCGCCGTACGCCCCGGTCGCCACCCAGCACTTCAGCCCCGCCGGCCTGCTGGTGCGGGAGGCCGACTGGATCCGGAACCAGGTCTGGACCTCCGGGGACGTGGGCGACGCCTCCGCCTACCTGTTCCCCCGCAGCTTCGACATCACCTCGGGCTACGGCATCCTGGGCACCGACTACTTCAGCTGGATGCTGGAGCACAACGCCGAGTACCAGGCCTACGACCTGGCCCACGACGACCACAAGATGGACGTCCCGGAGGGCAGCGGCAACGAGGCCGCCATCGAGCGGGTGATGATGGCCGGCGGCTGCAACAGCTATGACATGGCCTGCTGGGCCATCGCCCTGTCCGCGGCCACCCGCAACCGGAACTTTTCCGGCGCCGAGACAGACGACTTCACCAATGCCCTGGCCGCGTACCACCATTTCCTCATCACCTCCTCCTACCCCGGGGGGTTCGCCTCGTACCGGGTGAGCGGCACCGGCACTTGGCATTACGGCGAAAGCGGAGCGGACGCGTCCCAGGGCACCGACGCCCAGGGCCGGCCCTGCGACTCCCGGAACGCCTACTACTGGGCCTTCCCGGCGCCCCGCTGGCAGAATCCGGACCCCCACTGGGATCCCCAGGCTCCCGCCGGGGCGGTGATGAACTGGCCCGGGTGGGACGGGATCACCGGGGAGGAGGCCTGGGTGGCCTTCCTGGGGCCCATGCAGGTGGCCTACAACCAGGCCAAGGGACGGCCGGGCTGGTCCGCGGCCCGGGCGCCGGTGGACGCGCTGGCCCTGGTGGGGAACGCCTGCCGGGCCCTGCGGGGGGTGGGACTGATGCAGAACTCGGTGACCGGCGGCGTCTACCGCAAGGTGCGGACGCCCACCAGGCCGGACGATCCCGGCGGGTACGACGTGTCGGTGGAGAACAACTGGTCCATGTACACCGGCCTGCGCTTTCTCAAGGCGGCCATCGTCGACCTGCGCGCCGCCCTGCCCGGCTACCGGCAGCAGCTGGACTTCGACCTGGACCAGGCGGAGCAGGACCTGGACCGGATCCAGGCCGGCATCAAGAGCTTCTTCAAGAACCGGAGCCTGGTCTGGCACGCGCCGGGAGAGCCGTTCGGCGATGCCGCGGCGGTCCCGTACGGGTTCTTCCTGCAGGGCACCACCGGCCCGGCCGGGGCCGCCCGGGGCAACACGGGCGCCTTCGCCACCGACGTGCAGACCTGGGGCATCGCCGCCATCCTGGGCGACCCGGGCCTGGAGCAAGAGCTGGAGCAGGTGTATGGCACGGATTTCCTGGACCGGATGTTCCAGGCCGCCGTGGAGCTGGGCGGCTATTACGTCAAGGACGCGGCTGGGCGCCCGGCGCTGGCCGGCATCGGCTTCAACGCCCAGAAGGTCGGGGATCCGGCCAGCCAGCTGTCCGGAGAGTGGACCTGGGGCGCCATCAATGCCGCCATCGTCCTGGCGGACTTCCACCAGCAGCCCGCCCGCGCCGACCGGGCCGAGGCGGCCGCGCTCCTGGCCCAGGCCCGGAGCATGATCGCCGGCGTGGACCAGCTGTGCTCCCACTACTACAACCCCCAGCACCGGCCCGATGGTCGGGAATGGGTCGGCTACCTCTACGCCAACGCCCGGCAGTGGATCCCCTGGGGCTGGTTCTCGAACGCCTGCCCCTCCCAGGCGGCCACCACCTGGGCCCTGCGGGTGAGCGCCGGCTTCAACAGCTTCGAGCTGGGCGGCGGCGCCCACCAGGCCACGGTCCAGGCCCTGGGCCTGGCGGGAGGACAGGACTGAGAGGGTGGTTCACCTCTCGCGCGGTTCGTGGGATCATGGCGGCCCGGCAGGGAGGCGCCCTTGCCCCACCCCATACCCTACGCAATCCTTGTGCTCCTGGCCCGGCTCGCCGCCCCTCCGCCGGCACTGCCGCCCCTGGCCATGCCGCCCACCCCCGAGGCGGTTCCCGGCTACACGGAACTGGACCCCGGCACTGGGCTGCACATGACCGGGACACCCCAGCACCTCCAGGCCGCCACCTACCGCCTGCAGGTGACCGGCAAGGTGGACCGGCCTCTGAGCCTCGGCTACGACGACCTTCGCCGCCTGCCCCGCCGCACCACCCGCGACCCCATCGTCTGCCGGGGCTATTTCGAGGACTACACCAGCTGGGCCGGCGCCAGCCTGGAGGCGGTGCTGGACCAGGCGGGGCTGAAGCCGGGCGCCAAGGAGCTGGAACTGGTCAGCGCCGACGGCTACAGCGCCTCCGTGAGCCTGGCCGAGGCCCGCTCGGGCTACGCCTTCCTGGCCTACGAATGGGAGGGCAAGGCCCTGCCGGTGTTCCATGGCTACCCGGTGCGGGCCGTGTTCCCGGGGCAGCCCGGGAACCGGTGGGTCAAGTGGCTGGTGGCCATCCGGGTCCAATGAGATGTTAATTTAATGATGGGTCAGGCAGGCTCTCCACCACGTCCTGGTACTTCCGGGCCATGTCCTGGTCCGTGTCCCAGAACTGCATCACCACGTCCTTGAACTTGCCCTGCACCTGCACCAGGGCGTCCACCACGTCCGGGTCGAAGTGGGTGCCCCGCCCTTCCAGCATGATCTCCATGGCGGCTTCGTGGGACAGGCCGGCAGCCTGGATGCGGCGCCGGATCAGGGCGTCGTACACGTCCGCCACGGCCATGATCCGGGCCGAAAGGGGGATCTGCTCCCCCCGCAGCCCCTCGGGATAGCCGGTGCCGTCCCACTTCTCCTGGTGGGAATAGGCGATCTCCTTGGCCAGGGCCAGGAAGCGCACCGGCGCCCGCAGCTGGCGCTCGGCGTTCTCGATGGCCTCCTTGCCCAGGGCGCAGTGGCGCTTCATGTGCTCGAACTCCACCGGGGTGTACTGCCCGGGCTTGAGCAGGATACGGTCCGGGACCGCGATCTTGCCGATGTCGTGCAGGGGCGCCGACTTGAACAGCAGGTCGATGGTCTCGTCGTCCAACGCCGCGGCGTATTTGGGCCGGGTGCCCAGTTCCAGGGCCAGGATCCGGACAAAGCGCTGGGTGCGGTGGATGTGGTTGACGGTGGCGTTGTCCCGGCTCTGGGCCAGGGCGGTCATGGCCACGATGGCCACGTCCTGGATGCTGGCCAGCTCGCGCACGCGCCGGTTCACTTCCATCTGCAGGTAGACCGTCTTGTCCCGGAGGAAGTCCCGGGCCTCCTTCAACTGCAGGTGGGTGCGCACCCGGGCCAGGAGGATGGGGGCGCTGAGGGGCTTGGGGATGTAGTCCACCGCCCCCAGGTCCAGGCCCAGGTTCTCCCCTTCCGCTTCGTTCCTGCTGGTGAGGGTGATCACCGGGATGCTCCGGGTGGTCGGGTAGCGCTGGAGGCGGCGCAGCACTTCGCAGCCATCCATGGTGGGCATCGTGAGGTCCAGGAGGATCAGGTCCGGAAGATTGCCGCTCTGCAGGTAGGCCAAGGCCTTCTCGCCGCTGCTGGCCACTTTCACCGTGTACAGGTCCCTGAGGATCGTGGACATGGCGGAGAGGTTTTCCAGGGCGTCGTCCACGACCAGGATGGTGGAACGGGCTGGGGCCTCGGTTGTGACGTTCATGATGCTCTCCCAACCAGACCGGAACTTTTGCCAGGCAGGCTTGGGTCGGGCAAAGGGATCCCGGCGAATTGGCAGCAGGGTGGATGGAACAGATGCCCAATGATACATCATCCGTAGGCGTTCAGGTCCCTCCCGTCGTGTCGGCAGTCCGTTGGATTTGAAAAGTGCCTCTGGGCCGACGGATGCTCGTGTCGTTGGGCCCCAGAGGCGCTTTTCAAATCCAACGGAGGGTCGGTTCCGCCCCAACGATCCAATGAGATTCGTTCAATGGCCAGGGAGGCCCGGCGGCCTCACGCCCGGAATGCTGGAGCGGGGAGCCTTTCGATCCGGGCCTAGAGCGCGCGGGTGAGAAACCAAGAAGGTCGATGCCGCGCTTGCGGCTGATCTCGCCCCGTCCGAACTGTTGCCACAGGTGGGTAGGAATCATCCGTGTCCCGACCCATCGCCCTGTTCGTCGATGTCAGTTCGCTGGCGCGAACTGGCATCGACGGGAGGGATGTTGACATGGATTCCGGGCCCCTGTTCCACCCTCGAGAGGGGGATTGAATTGGGGCCTGATTGGCTCCGCAGCCAAGGTTCCAGCGGATCTCCGCCTCAGGCGGAGGCCCTGGCCAACTTGCGCAGGTTGTGAGCCAGGCAGGCCAGCTGCCATTCGGCTTCAACTTTGGCCAAGCCTTTGTCTTCCGCGTAGGTGTCGAGGATGGCGGCGAAATCCAGTTCCTCGACCACGAGGTCCCGGACGGAATGGGCCGGATGCCCCTCGGGAATGAACTCGGTGATTTCGGGTGGCAACACGCAGGTGGGAGCCGCCCCCGTAACCAGCGTCGGCGCGCAGCCTCCACCGATCCCTCGCACCGGAGGCTCGCCGCTGCAGCCTTAGGCCGTTGAGGAGAGCCCAGTGCCTCAGCCCTCATCACAGCTCATCGAAGAGAGGTTGCGGCAGCACAGGCCAAAGGTCCCCCGATGATTCCCCCCGTCGCCGCCGACCCCGTCGGCGGCGACGAACCACGGGCGCCTTGGGGGGACCCGGACCTGCAACTTGGACAGCTTCCTGGACCTGCCCGCTCGGGATCGCGGCAGGATTCAGGGCGGCCCCACCGCCCTGCCCGCCTGCCGCCCATCCACCGTGGTCTCCCCCAGGATGATGGGAACCGCCACTTTCAGCATCAAGGTGAAGGCCAGGAACCCCACCCCGAAGATCCCCAGGGCCACCAGGATCTCGGTGCGGGACGGGGTGTACACGTAGATCTCCCCCAGGGGATCGGGGGTCAGTCCGGGGATGATGAGGCCCATGCCCTTCTCGATGTACACGCTGGCGTAGATGAGGGCACAGCCCAGGTTGAGGGTGGGCCAGTGGCGGCGGGTGCGGGGGATCAGCAGCAGCAGGAACGCCGCCAGCCCGCAGGCCGCGGAAGCCCACGCGAACGGCACCAGGGCGTGATGGCCCTTGAGTCCGAACCACAGGTAGCGGGTGTACATCAGGTGCTGGGTGCCCGAGTAGAACTCCTTGAACACCTCCGCGGCGGTGAGGAAGAGGGTGAAGCCCATGGTGTAGGCCATCAGCTCGGCCACCTTGAAGATGGCCTCGTCCTTGATCCGCAGGCTGGTGACCTTGCGCAGGATCTGCAGGAGCACCAGAAGGATGGCCGGCCCGGAGCAGAACGCCGAGGCCAGGAAGCGGGGCGCCAGGATGGCGGAGTTCCAGAACGGCCGCGCCGCCAGGCCGTTGAACAGGAACGCCGTGACCGTGTGGATGCTCACCGCCATGGGGATGGAGGCCAGCACCAGGGGCAGCACCAGCGCCTTCACGTAGTGGCGCCGGGTGTACGAGCAGTAGATCAGGTAGGTGACCACGAACCAGTTGAGCAGCAGGTAGGCGTTCAACACGATCACGTCCCAGGCCAGCAGGGAGGTGGGGAAGTTGAGCCGGCCCACCAGGGGCAGGATGTGCCAGAACCGGTCCGGGCGGCCGATGTCCACCAGGACGAAACACAGGCACATGACCAGGGCGCTGATGGCCAGAACTTCGCCCAGGACGGTGATCTCCCGGATGGGTTCCCAGTCGTACACGTAGGCGGGGATCACCAGCATGATGGCGGCCGCCGCCACACCCACCAGGAAGGTGAAGTTGCCGATGTAGAACCCCCAGCTCACCTGGTCGCGCATGTGGGTCACCACCAGGCCGTCCCGCAGCTGGCCCAGGTAGGCGGCGGTCCCGACGGCGATGAGCAGGACCAGGAAGCCCACCCAGGCGTAGTACAGGCGGTTGCCCACCAGGATGTGGCCCAGGGAATCCTTGGCGAAGCGGGTCCAGGCGCGCGGCGTCCCCATGGTCAGACTCCGTAGAAGTAGAAGAACTTGGGCTTGGTGTTCAGCTCTTCCTTGAAGATGAAGACCCGCTTGTGCTCGAGGATGTAGCGGATCTCGCTGGCCGGGTCCGCCAGGTTGCCGAACTTGCGCGAGCCGGTGGGGCAGATCTCCACGCAGGCCGGGTAGCGCCCTTTGCGCACCCGCTGGATGCAGAAGGTGCACTTCTCCACCACCCCCTTGGGGCGCGGGCGGTTGCCCAGGTAATGGGTGTCCGGGTTCACCTCCTCCCCCGGCAGGCCGGGCTCGCCCCAGTTGAACCGCCGGGCCCCGTATGGGCACGCGGCCATGCAGTAGCGGCAGCCGATGCACCAGTTGTAGTCCACCACCACCACGCCGTCCCGCTCCTGCCAGGTGGCGCCCACGGGACAGACCTTGGTGCAGGGGGCGTTGCGGCACTGGTGGCACTGCACCGGCATGTAGAAGTGGCCCTCCTGGGGCACCAGCTCCGGGTCGTAGTACGGGTCCGCGTGGGTGACGTCCACCCCTTGTTCCTTGTCCATCTGCAGCACCCGGATCCATTCGATCTGGGGCTCGCGGCTCTGGTTGTTCTCCTTGACGCAGGCCTTGGCGCAGCGCCGGCAGCCGATGCAGCGGGACAGGTCCAGGGCGTAGCCGAACAGCACCCCCGGCAGCGCCGGCTCGGTGCCGATGTGGATCTCCTTGCCGTACTTGCTCCGGGCCTCGCGCTCCAGTCGGGCGACGGTGTCCCGCAGCTCGCCCGGAGTCAGCTCCCGGAAGTTGTGCTGCAGGAACGCCTCCACCTGGTCCCTGCCGCAGCCTGCGAGGGTGGCCAGGGCCGCGCCCATGGCCGTCGTGGCGGCGCCCAGGAACCGGCGCCGGCCCGGCTCGGGACCTTCCGGAGGGTGGGGGCAGGTCACAGGGCACCTCCTCGGCGGGCCTGGATCGCCTCCGGGCGCACCGGGGGCGGCATGGGCTTCAAGGCCTGGAAATGGGGGGAATGGGGGTTGTGGCAGTTCACACACAGGAGGTACTGCTTGGGCCCGTTCCAGCTCCCGGTGCGCTTGCCGTGCACCCCGGCCCGCCAGTCCCGCAGCTTCTCCCCGTGGCACTGGCCGCAGAGTTCATAGGAAACCTTGAACGAGATCTTCTCGCCGCTGGCCAGGTGCAGCCGGTCCCGGTCCTGGGGGTCGTGGCAATCCAGGCACCACCGGCTTGCGGGCCCGTGCTGGAGCTGGATGTCCGCGTGCATGCCCTGGAGTTCCCGCCGCACCGGATTGACCTTCAAGGTCTTGCCGTCGTGGCAGGCGGAGCAGGGGAAGATGCCTTCGGTGAAGGGAGGGGGCGGCACCTGGATGTCCTGGGCGCACAGGCGGGCTCCCAGCAAGGCCAAGGCGACGCCCAGGATCCATCGCGGCGGAAGGAGGGTGGCTGGGATGCCCATGCGCTGCTCCCAAGGAACCCCAGGAGCCGGAGGGGTGACCGGCCGGCGGGGAGGGATCAATTTTATTTCGGACTATACAATCTTCAAATCTGAATTCGTTGGGTTAGACTTTGGGTCCTTGGTTCGTCATGTCAATAACTTAATTGAAAATAATGTTTATGAAACTGCTTCTCAATTGCGGTGGACCCTTGCCCAATTATATGTTTAAACATATAATTGGTTGAGTCGCTTTCCCGGAGGCCGCCATGCCTGCCACTCCTCTTGCCCAGCCGGTGCTGTTCGTATCCCACGGCGCGCCCACCCTGGCCCTGGACGGGGGCGACTGGGCCGCGGCCCTGGCCGGGTGGAGCCGGACTCTGGAAGGAGTCCGGGCCCTCCTGGTCATGAGCGCCCACTGGGAGACGCCCGGGCCGGTCCGGGTCATGACCTCGCCCCAGCCCGGAACCCTGCATGATTTCAGCGGATTCCCCGAGCGTCTGGACCACCTGCAGTACCCGGCCCCGGGAGATCCGGCCTTGGCCGACAGGGTGCTGGACCTGCTGCGGGAAGGCGGCGTCGAAGCCCAGGGCGATGCCCAGCGCCCCCTGGACCACGGGGCCTGGGTGCCCCTGCGGGCGGCCTTCCCCGAGGCCCGCATCCCGGTGGTGCAGGTGTCCCTGCCGGCGTCCCGCACCCCCAGCCAGGTCTTCCACCTGGGGCGCCTGCTCCGCCCCCTGCGCCAGGAAGGCGTGCTGATGGCGGGCAGCGGCGGCGTGGTGCACAACCTGCGCCTGCTGGACTGGTCCGGGCGGCGGGGACCCGAGGATTGGGCCCTGGGCTTCGAAGCCTGGATGGCCGGGCGGGTGGCGCGCAAGGACCTGCCCGCCCTGTTCCAGGCCGCCCGGGAGGCCCCGGCCTATGCCCGGGCGGTGCCCACCTCCGAGCACCTGGACCCGCTCTATTTCGCCCTGGGGGCGGCCGGGGACGGGGAACCGGGCACCCTGTACCAGGGGTGGCAGATGGGCAGCCTGTCGCTGCGCACCTGGGTCTGGGAGGGCGGACCCGGGGAAGCCTGAAGGCGGCAGGGCCCACCAGCCGCTGGCGGGGCTTGCGGCTGGATACGAAAACGGAGGGGCCGGGGGCCCCTCCGTTCCGCAAACCCTCGCGGGCGGTGCTACTGCTTCTTGATGGCGTAGTACTTGGCGGGTACCTTCTGGGCGGTGGTGGGAAGGAAATGCTGGCCCTTGATGCCGCCGAGGACGTAGCAGTCCATGAACAGCAGGGCCATGTTCTTGGTGCGCACACCGGTGTTGGAATCGGTGTAGAAGGCGCCGTTCCACTTGGCTCCGGGGGTCCACTTGCCGTAGGCGGCGAACAGGTCCGGCAGGCTGTTCTTCTTGGCCTTGCCTTCCACCACCCGGATGGCGTACTCGCCCAGGCCGGCGCTCACGGTGTAGCCGTAGCTGAAGGCCCAGGTGCCGAAACGGCCGGCGCCGCCCTTGGCCACCACCGCCTTCTCGACCTTGCTCAGGATGGCCGGGAAGTTGCCGGCTTCCTTGGACAGGTCAATGCCCAGGGCGCCCGGGTAGCCCATGAGCGGGCTGGGCAGGTCCGCTTCCACGAACAGGCCGTTCTTGGAGGCCAGCAGCTGCTTGAGCAGAGGCTCGGTGTGGGCGTCGTTGGTGCAGAAGAACGCCACCTTCTCGCCGTTGGGGCCGTACTTCTTGAGCCAGGCGGGCACCTTCTCCAGGATGAACTGCTGGGCGCCGGCCACGCCCACGTCCGACGTGGGGTCGGGAGCGGTTTCGAAGGCCCACTGCACGCCCAGGTCCTTGCACGCCTGTTCCATGATGGCGCGCCGGCGGCCGAGGCTCTCGTAGGACATGTGCCGGGGGAAGGAGATGTGCACGAAGGTCTTGGCGCCCATCTGCTTGGCCGCCCAGATGATGGTGTAGCCCCGGGACACGAAGTCCTGGCTGGCCACGAAGTCGGCGCTGCCGGAAATGACCAGGGGATCCTCGTGGGCCTCGCCGGCCAGACAGAAGATGTCCGGACGCTTGGCGTGGACCCGCTTGAAGGCCTCGGCGGTGCCGGGAATGGCCTGGTTGACGACGATCGCCTTCATCTTGGGGTCGTCGGACATGGCGACCACGTTGGAAATGAAGGTCTCCTGCTGGGACATGAAGTCGTCGGGATACGTCATGTGCTGGACCATCCCGCCGCTCTTCACCGATCCGTATTCCTTGATGAGGGCCTCGGCCCCACGCAGGTCGTCCTCGGACTGGGACACGGTGCCGGTGCAGATGCCAACATGGAACTTGGCGTCAGCCATGGCAGGGTTGCCGGCCAGGAACAGCGCCACCGGGACCAAGGCGGTCGCAACCTGAGTTGATTTAATCATGTTACCTCCATTCGGATGGATAATCGGGGAGGAAGTTATTGTATATCCTTATGGGTCGATGCAAATAGAAAATTGTTTTGCGCATGGGTATTTTGTATCATGTTTTATTAATAATATGTTCGCCAGAGCCAAGCCCGTATTCCTTGACCAGGGCGTCGGCCATGGGGCGGCCGCCGGCCAGGCGCATCGCCGCCGGAACCTGCGCGGTGGCCATCGGGTCCAGTTTGATCATGCCGCCTCCAGGACCTTTGAGAAACTCAAATTGTAGGGTCAAAGCGGGTACGTCAAACGCGAATAATCTTTAAACAGACGGTGGTCATTACTCTATTAATTAAAAAATTTAATTAATAGAGTTTTTATTGTTTTATTTCCATGCAAGGCGCTTTATGGGACCCCTCTCACCTTGACGCCCCTGCGTACCCTGTTGGTATCCAGCCTCAGATTCCCGGTCCGATCGGGATTCCAAAAGTCCCCCGGATAAAGCACGTTCGCCGTCCGGATGCGCTTCCGGACGATGGGTTGGACGCTGCCCCCAGGTCCGTCATTCTGCTTGATGAATTTTAAATATATCCCTAAAATCACATCATCGTCCGGAACCGGCCCGCCCGGAGACTTGCCAGCCACAGGCTCTCGCGCCGGTCCCGGAACCGCCCCCTCCGCAGCCCGCTAGAATGAAATGATCTTTCCCTCTTTCCTGGAGATGTCGATGTTCACCGCCCAGACCTACATGGATCGCCGGACCCGCCTGCAACTGCAACTGGGGTCGGGCCTGCTGTTGTTCCTGGGCAACGACGAAAGCTCCATGAACTACCGGGACAACACCTACCCGTTCCGCCAGGACAGCACGTTCCTGTATTTCTTCGGCCTGGACCGGCCCGGCTGCGCGGCGCTCATGGACCTGGACCAGGGACGCACCGTGCTGTTCGGGGATGACCTGACCCTGGACGACATCGTCTGGACCGGGCTCCAGCCCACCCTGGCCGAGCTGGCGCAGGAATCCGGGGTCACCGGAACGGCCCCTCTGTCCGGGCTGGAGGAGGCCCTGCAACGGACGGCGGGGCGCACGGTCCATTTCCTGCCGCCCTACCGCCCGGAACATCGCCTCAAGCTGTTCCACCTCCTGGGCCTGGCCCCGGACCGCCAGGACGCCGCCGCTTCCGCCCCGTTCCTCCAGGCGGTGGTGGCCATGCGGGCGGCGAAAGGGCCCGAGGAGATCGCCGAACTGGAGCGGGCCGTGGACATCACCGTGGACATGCACCTGGCCGCCATGGCCATGGCCAGGCCAGGGGTGACCGAGGCGGAGATCATGGCCAAGGTCACCCAGGTGGCCCTGGCCGCCGGGGGCGCCCTGGCCTATCCGGTGATCGGCACCGTGCACGGGGAGACCCTGCACAACCACCATTACGAGAACACTCTGCAGAGCGGGCAGATGTTCCTGCTGGACGCCGGGGCCGAGTCCGCCGCCCATTACGCCGGGGATCTCACCAGCACCTGCCCGGTGGACCCGGCCTTCACGCCCCGCCAGCGGGACGTGTACGAGGTGGTGCTGCGCGCCCACCTGCAGGCCGTGGACCAGGTGCGGCCCGGGATCCCGTACCGGGACCTCCACCTGGCCGCCTGCCGGACCCTGGTGGAAGGGCTCAAGGACCTCGGGCTCATGCAGGGGGACCCCGCGGAAGCGGTGGCCCAGGGGGCCCACGCCATGTTCTTCCAGTGCGGCCTGGGCCACATGCTGGGCCTGGACGTGCACGACATGGAGAACCTGGGGGAGGTCTGGGTGGGCTACGAAGGACAGCCCAAGAGCACCCAGTTCGGCCTCAAGTCCCTGCGCCTGGCCCGGCCCCTGCAGCCGGGCTTCGTCCTGACCGTGGAGCCGGGGCTCTACTTCATTCCAGAACTGGCGCGCCGCTGGCGGGCGGAGGGGCGCTTCACGGCCTTCGTCAACTACTCGAAACTCGAGACCTATCTTGATTTCGGGGGCATCCGCATCGAGGAGAACGTCCTGGTCACCGCCGCGGGCCACCGCATCCTGGGCAAGTTCCGCCCGCGCACGGTGGCGGAACTCGCCGCGGCGCGGAACCGGTGACGGCCATGCGCATCACCGCCATCAAGGTCCTGCCGGTCACCATCCCGCGCCTGAAGGCCCTCAAGGTGGCCTACACCACCCGCACGGTCTACCAGGGGTTCCTGCTGCAGCTGGGCACCGATTCGGGCTGCACCGGCCTGGGCGAAGCGGCGCCCAATTTCGAGGTGTGCGGGGAGGACCTGGAAGGCACCGCCGCGGCCCTGGCGGCCATGGCCGCCCGGGTCCGGGACGGCGATCCCCTGGAGCGGGAGGCCCTGCTGGCCCGGCTGGAGCCTTGGCGCCGGGACCACGCCGCGGCCCTGACCGCCTTCGACACGGCCCTCTGGGACCTGGCCGGCAAGGCGGCCGGGCTGCCGGTGCGGGACCTGCTGGGAGGCTTCCGGCGCAGCCTCCCCAACGCCATGACCATCGGCATCCTGCCCCTGGCAGAGACCCTGGCCGAGGCCCGGTCCATCCTGGCCAGCGGGCGCTTCGCCGAAATGAAGCTCAAGCTGGGCCTGGACCCGGACCTGGACGTGGTCCGGGTGCGGGCGGTGCGGGCCCTGGCCGGCCCGGACTACCCCCTGCACGTGGACGCCAACCAGGGCTACGATGCCCCGACCGCCCTGCGGGTGCTCACCCAGCTGGCCGCCGAGCGGGTGGACTTCGTGGAGCAGCCGGTGCCCGCCCGGGATCATGAGGCTCTCAAGTGGGTCAGCGACCGCAGCCCGGTGCCGGTCATGGCCGACGAGGCGGTGCACACCCCCGAAGACGCCCTGGACCTGGTGCGCGCCCGGGCCTGCGCCATGCTGAACATCAAGCTCCAGAAGGTGGGCGGCATCTCCCGGGCCCTGGATGCCCTGGCGGTGGCCCGGGCGGGTGGCCTGCCCTGCCTGATCGGCTGCATGACCGAGACCCGGGTGGGCATCACCGCCGGCGCCCATCTGGCCCTGGCCTCGCCCGTGGTGACCCATGTGGACCTGGATGGGCACGTGGACCTGGCCTTCACGCCGGTGGCGGGAGGCATCCGGGAAGAGGGGGACCGGCTGACGGTCCCGGACACCCCTGGGCTGGGCGTGGAACTGACCGCCGAATGGCGGGACCGGTTCAACGCCGTGAGCCCGGTCGCATAAAGGTCCGGGTCCCGCCCTCCCGCCCTGGCCGTTCCCCTGGGCCGCCGACGCGGCCCAGGGGAACGGCCAGCAAATCCGCGTGCCTTGACGCGGCATTTAAGTGAAAATGTCAAACATTGCGAAATTCAAGAAAGGCGTTGCGATGGGCTGGGGTGCCGAGTTGACGATCCGGAAAAAACTGACCTATTCGTTCCTGGGCCTGACGGTCTGCCTGGGCCTGGCGGCGGTGGCCGCCACCGGGCTCACCCTCCGCCACGCCCAGATCCAGGCCATGCACGTCAAGGCCAACAGCCTGGCCCGCCTGCTCAGCGCCGCCGTCGCCCCCGGCCTGGCCGACGATGAGCTTCATCTCACCGGAGCCACGGAACGGGCCCTGGATTTCGTCAAGGACGACGGGGACGTGAGCCTGGCCGGGGTGGCGGTGCTCCAGAACGGCCGGCAGGTGGTGGAATTCCAGAAGAAATTCAACCAGGACCCCAAGCTGGAGGCCTATTCCATGGCCGTCCCCTTGGCCGCCGGGCAGACCCGCTACACCCGGGTCGGCTACCAGGTCCTGGCCACCCCCCTGGCCGTCACCGGCAGCGAGCCGGGCAAGCGGTACTACCTGATGCTGGTCATGAACACCGCCAGCATCGACCGGGAACTGCGCCTGAGCGCCCTCATGATGGTGCTCCTGGGCCTGGCGATGGCGGGCGTCGGGCTCCTGGCGGCCCTGGCGCTCACCCGCGCCATCGTCAAACCCCTGGACCGGATCAACCGGGGCATGCGGGACATCTCCGAGGGCGAAGGCGACCTGACCGCCCGCCTGGACGTGCGCGGCAAGGACGAAGTGGCCCAGCTGTCCGCCAACTTCAACCACTTCGTGGCGAACATCCAGGGCATCGTCGAACCAGGTGATCGCCATCTCCTCCAGCATCGCTTCCGGGTCCCTGGAGATGAGCGCCAGCATGCACGAGATGGACGCCACCGCCCAGTCCATCGCCGAGACCGCGGAGAACCAGAAGACCAGCGTCCAGCAGGCCACGGCGAAGGTGGGCGCCATCGGCCAGTCGTCCCAGATCATCCACGCCAACGTGGGCAACGCCCTCCAGGTGTTCGACCAGGCCCGGGAGGCGGCCGCCCGGGGCGGCGCGGCGGTGACCGAGGTGGTCACCGGGATGCAGGCCATCAACCAGAATTCCAAGCAGATCGGGAACATCCTCACGGTGATCACGGAGATCGCCAACCAGACCAACCTGCTCTCCCTGAACGCCGCCATCGAGGCGGCCAAGGCCGGGGAGAACGGCAAGGGCTTCGCGGTGGTGGCCGAGGAGGTGCGCAAGCTGGCGGAGCGATGCTCCCAGGCGGCCAAGGAGATCTCGGTGCTCATCGCCACGTCCGGCAAGAGCATCCAGGACGGCAGCGCCAAGGTGGCCGCCGCCGGTTCCGGACTGCAGAGCATCCAGGAGGCCATCGCTTCCAGCGGCCGGCACATCCAGACCATCGGCGGGCAGAGCCAGGACCAGAGCCAGGACAGCGCCGCCGTGGTGGGCTTCATGGGCCAGCTCTCGGACATCGCCGAACAGAACGCCGCGGCCACCGAGGAGATGGCCGCCACCATCCGGGAAGCCTCCCGCACCGCGGAGGCCCTGGGCAAGGCGGCGGAGAACCTCAATCACCTGGTGTCCCGGTTCAAGGCCTGACCCTCGTCCACTGGATGCGCACGCATCCAGTGGACGAGGGGCGGCCCTGCCCTGGCCGGGCTCCCGGGATCAGGGGGTGGCGGCGGGCTTGGCGGGGGCGCCAGGGGCGGCGGGAGCTGCCGGCGCCCCCGGCGCGGCCGGGACCGTGGTGTCGGCGGGGGTGTTGCTGATGCTCTGGCTGTCCTCGGGGGGGATCGCGACGTCCTTGGGCACGAACGGGATCACCGCGTCCTGGGCCCCGGCCATGAGCTTGGGGATGGAGACCAGCAGAACGTCCTCCTTGAGGGGGACGGTGATGGTCTTGGCCACCTTCTGGCCGTCCTTCACGGTCACTTCCACCTTGTGGCTCTGGGCCCGCACCTTGGCCATGTCCCGGTCCCCGGCCTGCAGGTCGATGGGATCCTGGCCGTCCACGGCGATGGTCACGCTCTCGAAGGCCTTCACGGCACCGTCGTCCGAGTCCTTGTTGTCCAGGATGAGGGTGTGGCCCTTGCCGAAGGTGAAGACGAAGGCGATGAAGGCGGCCCACACCACGATCAGGGCGCACCGGACCACGAGGCGCCGGCTCTTCACGCCGGGTTCAAGCTTGCCGTTGCTCACTGGGCACCTCCTTTCGCGGTGGCGGCGCCGCCGCCGCGCAGGCCCGCGCCCGCACGGGCCCGCTCAGTCTCCCGGCGGGTGCGCCAGGCGTAGAGCACCAGGGACAGCGGCGATGACCCCGTAGCCGATGAACTGGCGGAAGTACTCGCCGATCATGGCTTCGCCGAACAGCTTCTGGCCCGCCCCCGGGGAGACCACGAACAGCACGTGCAGCAGGATGACGCCGATGAACACGTTGGGGATGGTGGCCTTCTTCACCGAGGCGCCGCCCACCAGGATGGCCGCCACGGCGAAGAAGCTGGTCTGGTCGTGGGCGTTGTAGGTGGCCATGTTGCCCATGTTCTGCAGGAAGATGATCTGGCCGATGGTCGCCAGCACCGTGGAGATGATGATGGCGATGATGCGGGTGCGGTCCACCGGCACGCCCGAGGACTCGGCCACGTGCATGTCGAACCCGACGCTGCGCATGTCCTGGCCCAGCTTGGTCTTGCTGAACCAGATGATGAACACGCACAGGGCGGCGATGACCAGGAAGGTGGCGATGGGGAAGGCGAACGGCCCCAGGTGGAACGCCAGCAGGTTGTCCAGGGACAGGCGCACCGCTGTCCAGGTTCAGGGTGTTGCGGATGCCGTAGCCCCGGGACAGGACGATGGCCCGGGAGCGCACCGGGATCACCGAGCCCATGAGGTAGAGCACCACGAACTGGTAGATGCCGTTGATGAAGAAGGCCAGGATGTAGCCGGTGACCATCTCGCGGCCCTTGGCCTTGTTCAGCACCGCGCCGCAGACGTAGCCCATGAGCAGGGAGACCGGCAGGCTCACCAGGGCGGCGAACACCAGCCCGTAGACCCCCAGCAGGTTGTAGTTGATGGCCAGGATCAGGCCGAACTGGCCGGCCATGGCGCCCAGGGTCATGCCGAAGTTCAGGCCCATGCCCGCGTAGATGGGCAGCAGCAGGGCCAGCACCAGGAAGGAGTCGCGGCCCAGGCGGGTGATCATCTCCTGGCCGATGTAGACCAGGGACAGGCCCGAGGGCTTGATGGCCAGGACGGTGATGACGAGGAAGAGGAGGATGACCGCATTCTCCCGGAGGAAGCGGCCGACGGACTTTTTGCCGCTCATTTGGTCACCTTCGCTTTCCTGGTAAGCGCATAGATGATGATGCCGTTGGAGACGACGATCCGGACCACTTCGGACATGTCGGTCTGGAGCGCGGAGTTGATGACCGAAGGCGTCATGGTCAGCAGCCCCTGGAACAGGAAGGCGCCGACCACCACGTTCAGCATGCTCGCCTTGTTCACCGAGGCGCCGCCGATGAGGATGGCGGCGATGGCGGTGAAGGGCATGGCCAGGGGCGCGGTGTACAGCTGGATGAAGCCGAAGCTCTGTTCGTAGACGATGATGCCCGCGGCGCCCAGGAAGGTGGACAGGATCACCGAGATGATCCGCATGCGGTCCACGCTGATGCCGCTGGAGCGGGCGTAGTCCGGGTTGGAGCCCACGGCGGTCATGGCGGTGCCGGTCTTGGTGCGCATGAACAGCCACATGCAGAAGGCCGCCAGGACCACGAACAGGATCTCGCCGGTGGGGAACTTGAAGAACGGCCCGATCTTGACCGGCAGGAAGTTGTTGAGGATCTGCAGCCAGTAGCCCTCCACCGAGATGGTGGTGCGCAGGCCCTTGCCGGCGTAGCCCCAGATCATGGTCGGAGCGTTGTACGGGCAGCAGCAGCCACATGATGCACATGAACATCACGCCGGCGAAGCCCACGTACATGGCGATGGTCATCTCCTCGCCCTTGACCTTGTTGAGGAGCCTGCCGTAGAGCCAGCCGAACAGCACCGAGAACGGTGACGCCAGGACGATGGCCCCGAAGAAGCCGACGGCCCCGTGCAGGCCCAGCTGCACCGAGAGGGTGGCGCCCAGCAGGCCGGAGATGATGCCCAGGGACAGGCCGAAGTTCAGGCCGCAGCCGGCCTGGATCATCGGCACCAGGGCCAGGACGAACAGGGCGTTCTGGCCGAAGCGGTTGAACACGTCCGAGAGGGAAGCGTCCACCCGCACGTTCACGATGGGCGCGGCGAAGAACAGGGCCACCAGGAAGATGAAGATGATGATCCGCGGCCAGCCGAAGTCGGCCACGATCTGTCTGAACCTATGCACGGAGGCCCCCTCTAGGGTGATGGTCGCGGTTGGGCGGGAAGGCGTCGCGTCAGCCATTGGCAACCTCCGAAGCAGCCTCCCGCTCGCCGGTCATGAGCAGGCCGAACGCCTCCAGCTTGGCGGTGGGCGGCAGGATGCCGGTGACCCGCCCCTCGTCGACGATGGCGATGCGGTCGCAGATGGCCCGCAGCTCCTCCAGTTCGCTGGACACCATGACGATGGTCATGCCCAGCTCCCGGTTGTACTTGTGCAGGGCGTCCAGCACCAGGCGCTTGGCGCCGATGTCGATGCCCCGGGTGGGCTCGGACACGAACATGAGGTCGGGGGCCACGGCGAAGGCCTTGGCCAGGCAGATCTTCTGCTGGTTGCCGCCGGAGAGCTCCATGGCCTTCTGGGCGGCGCTGGTGCACTTGATGTGCAGGATGTCGATGTAGCCATCGGTGAGGGTGCGCATGGCCGACTCGTCGCGGATCTTGAACAGCCCGCCCAGCATGGGCTTCAGGTACTTGCCCTGGATCTGCATGGCGGTGAAGGCGATGTTCCACTCCAGGCTCTCTTCCAGGAGCAGGCCGACCCCGCGCCGGTCCTCGGACACGAAGGCCATGCCCATCTCCAGCGCCAGGCGCGGCTCGTTGAGGGGCACCTCCCTGCCGTGCAGCTGCACCTGCCCGCCGGCCGGGAACAGGCCCATGATGCCGTTGGGGATGCCCAGCTTGCCCTGCCCGGCCAGGCCGCCGATGCCGAAGATCTCGCCCTTCTTGACGGTGAAGCTCATGTCCCGGACGGTCTCGCCGGGCATGTCCACCCACAGGTGGTCCACCGACAGGATGTCCTCGTGGAAGGTGCGCACGCCTTCGTCGGCCCGGTCCGAGGCCATCTGCCGGCCCACCATCCATGCGGCGATGTCCCGCACGGAGACTCCGGCCACCGGGGTGTCCTTGACGATGATGCCGTCCCGCAGCACCACCACCCGGTCGGCCACTTCGATGACCTCGTGCAGGCGGTGGGAGATGAAGATGATGGCGATGCCCTGGGCGGCCAGGCTGCGCAAGGCCTTGATGAGCACTTCCGCCTCGGTCTCGGTGAGCACGGCGGTGGGTTCGTCCAGCACCAGGATCTGGGTCTTCTCCCGGTTGATCTCCCGGGCGATCTCGGTGAACTGTTTATGCCCCACGGGCATTTCCGACACCAGGGTGTCCGGGTCCAGGTTCACCCCCAGCTTGGCGATGGTGGCGCTGGCCCGGCGCTTCATGTCCTCCCGGTCCAGGACGCTCATGCGGTCCCCGAACACGTCGTTGAGCACAGAGGCATGCATGGACTCCCGGTTCAGGACGATGTTCTCGGTGGTGGTGAACCCGGGGATCAGGCTGAACTCCTGGTGGGCCATGCCGATGCCCGCGTCCAGGGCGTCGAAGGGGCTCTGGAAGTGCACTTCCTCACCCTTGATGCAGACCTTGCCCTTGTACCCGCCCGTATCCCGGATCACGTTCATCCCGAACAAGATGCGCATGAGGGTCGTCTTGCCAGCCCCGTTCTCGCCGACCAGCCCGATGATTTCCCCGGCCCGGACGTCGAAGCACACGTCCGAGAGGACGACGTTCCCGTAGAAGTCCTTGGAAATGTTCTGGAGCGAAAGGAGCGGAGAGTTGTCGTCCATGGCGCCCTCTACGCTCCGATGCCTGCGGTGGTGCCACGTCCGGGCCCCGTGGCCGGCCCCGGGCGCGTGGCAAATCGAGTCCCATCCTTCATGACGCCTCCTCCAAGCATGCACGTTGAACCTACGATTGTAGACCTGAAGATCCGGTGCAAACGCAGAATGTCCTGGGCCTTCGGTCACAACCTGGGGTCGAAAATGTATATAATTAAATTATATTTTAATTTCAAATCGATTTGGTATAAATTGACATAAATTCAATAAATATAATAAAAATGCAAATCATCGAACAAATTTATCAACAATTTTTCATTTTTTAGGCTAGAGCGGTCTGTGCAGGGTCCCGGGCCTTGGCGAATTCTGGAGGAGCGGTCTAGGCTGCTCCCTTCCCTAATCCGTCCTGTCTCCGAAAGGGAAAATGAGTGTGCTGGCGGATTCCCGGCCAACCGACCGCCGGTCAGTGGTCCCGGCGCGCTGGTGCACCCTCTGGGTTGGAAGGAACCCGCCACCCTCCCAGTCATCCCCGTTTCAACCAGAATCCGCCGCCCGGATCCGAATAAAGTCCTGGAACCGTTGCGCCCCGAGGCTGGACGGTTACATCCCATTTTCTGGGCTTAGTCCTCCAGCGCGGTGGTTCCAGGGAGGCCCTGGGCGCTGCCCGCAACCGCCATGGGTCTCCGGCGCCGGTCCGGACCCAAAAAGACCCAGCCGCGCCTTCGCAAGCGAAGGCGCGGCTGGGTCTTGGGATCCCTTCCGGGGAGCCGGCCTCAGGAAAGAATCATGAGGCCAGCCCGCCGTACGGGGGTGGAACTAGAAGTTGGCCTTGAGGGCCAGCTCGATCTTGTTGTTGACGATCTTGTTGGTCGGGCTGCCGTCGTAGTCGATCCAGACATTGTTGGAACCGAAGGCCTTGGCCTGCTCCCAGACATACTCAGCGCCGAACTGGAGGTTCTTGCTCAGCATGACGAAAACGTTGGCGGCGGCGAAGTAGCCGGTCTTCATGAGGATGCCGTTGGTGCTGTCGGTGGCCGCGGCAAGGGCAGCGACGTCGCTGTTGGAGCTGAACTCGGTGCCGCTGACGACGAGGTTGCCACGGACCGCGTCAGTGAACTGGTGGGTGTAGCCCACCATCCAGCCAAGCTGCTTCAGGCCGGTGATGGTCTGGGTGGCGTCGTTGTAATAGAGGGCGTTGAAGCCGTCGCCATAGCTGCCGAGGGCCGTGCCGTCCCACACCTGGAAGACCAGGTCGTCCTTGGCGATCTTCACGTCGCCGGACACCTGGAAGGCGGCGAACATCTTGCTGTAGTCCGTCTTGCCCGTGGTGGCGGTCGCCGGGATGAAGAAGGAATCCTGCTGGCCCATCACGCGCACGCCGACGTGGCCCCAGCTGTCAGCATAGGTATACATGCCGATGATGGTCGGGATCTTGCCGGAGGGCACGGAGGTGTTGCCCGGGGCGGCGACGGAGCCGTCGGTCTTCCCGCCGTTCTGCTCGATGGCGATGCCCAGACTGTTGTTCTTGTCCAGGGCGGCGACGTACTGGATGGCCGGGAGGCGGCAGGTGTCGAAGCAGGTGGCGCCGATGGGGCCCGCCCAGTCGACGGTATCCGCGCCGGCGTCCAGGTCGACCCACATGCTCCAGGCCTGGCCGATGGTGAAGCCACCGACCTGGATCTGGGCAAGGCGCAGGTGATCGTTGCTGCCGTTCAGGTCGTACTCGATCTTGGTCTTGATGTCGCCCAGGTTGGCGCTGGGAGTGGTGCTGGCGAAACCGAACCGGGTCGGGGCCACGTCCATGTAGAACTGGCCGGTCGGGATGTTGTGCCAATCGGTGTTAAGGGTGCTCCCGGCGTTGTAGAACAAGCTCCCGGCGTAGGTCCCGGCGTACTTGCTATCGTTGCCATTGACATAGTAGTTGGCGTACGCCCACACGAAGCCGTAGACGTTCAGCTTGGTATCGCTACCTGCCACGGACTGGAGTTCGACCGCATGGAGGGAGGGGGCGGCGACCAGCAGCGCGGCTGCGAGGGCGGTGGTGAGGTTACGGAAGCGGCTCATTGACTTTCTCCTTTTGGGAAGTTTGCTTGCATGGCGATGCAGGCAAAGGTGGAACAGTGGCGAAAAGAAGGCTTACTTCTTGATGCTGAAGTACTTTTCGGGAATCTTCTGGGCCGTCGTGCCCATGTAGCCCTTGCCGAACACGTAGGTGTCCATGTACACCAGCAGTTCGTTCTTGGACCGGACCCCGGTGCTCATGTCGGTGTAGTAGGCGCCGTTCCACTTGGCGCCCGGGGTGTACTTGCCCAGGGCATCGTAGATGTCCTTGGTGCTGGAAAGCTTGGCTTTGCCTTCCACCACCCGCTTGCCCAGCTCACCCAGCCCGGCGGTGAGGGTGAAACCGGTGGAGTAGGCCCAGGTGCCCAGGCGCCCGCCGGCGCCCTTGGCCACCACCGCCGCCTCGATCTTCTTCATGATCGCCGGGAAGTTGCCTTTCTCGGCGGTGAGGTCGAGGCCCAGGGCGCCCGGGAAGCCCATCAGCGGCGAGGCCGAGTCCGGCTCCACGAAGATGCCGTTCTTGCTGGCGGCCAGCTGCTTGATCAGGGGTTCCGTGTGGGCGTCGTTGGTGCAGAACATGGCCACCTTCTCGCCGTTGGGCCCGTACTTCTTGAGCCACTGGGGAACCTTCTCCAGGATGAACTGCTGGGCGCCGGCGGTGCCCACGTCCGAGGTCGGGTCCGGAGCGGTCTCGAAGGCGAACTTGATGCCCAGGTCCTTGCAGGCCTGTTCCATGATCGCCCGGCGCCGGCCGAGGCTCTCATAGGACATGTGCCGGGGGAACGAGATGTGCACGAAGGTCTTGGCGCCCAGCTGCTTGGCGGCCCAGGGGATGGTGTAGCCCCGGGACACGAAGTCGGCGTCCACGGCCAGGTCGGCGGCTTTCTGGATGACCAGGGGATCCTCGGCGGGCAGGGCCGCCAGGAGGATGATGTCGGGCCGCTTGGCGCGGATGCGCTTGTACGCTTCGGACACGCCCGGCAGGGCGTTGCAGGTGACCACCACCTTCATGAGGGGGTCGTCGGCCAGGGAGACCAGGTTGGAGATGACGGTCTCCTGCTGGGACATGAAGTCGTCCGGGTAGGTGATGTGCCGGACCATGCCTCCGTTGGCCACCGAACCGTATTCCTTGATGAGCTGCTCGGCGCCCCGCAGGTCGTCTTCCGCCTGGGTGACGGTCTCGGTGCATACCCCGATGTGGAACTTGGGCGCCCCGAACACCGACCCGCCCGAAAGCATGAGAGCCAAGGCGGGAAGCAGGCTTGCAGCCTTTGCGAAACGCTTCACGGGACCTCCTATGTTAGGGGTGGACAGGAAACATATGCCAACGAGAGGTGTTCCAAGGAATATACACAACACCCTGGTTCTTGAATACGAAAAAAAATTACCCGAATTTCACAGGGTTGCAAAGCACGAACTAATAACTTCCCTATTTTCAAATATATAGTTGCAAAAATAAGATTATAATAATCTTCTTATAAATAATGAAATCCACTGACCTCGAGTCAGCACCCCGCCGGGTGGGTCCCTGGGCGGCCCGGCCGGCCGGCGTATTCCCCATGCCGGCCTGGATGCGGGTCTGTGTCATGATGGCGGAGTCAATCTTGATCTTCCGCCGGGGGCAAGGGTTATGAGGAAGTGGATTCTGGGAGCTCTGGTTCTTTTCGCGGTCGGCCTGCGGCCCATGCTCGCCCAGCCAGGCTCGACGCTGCCGCCGGAGATCGTCAAGGTGATGACCAGGGGCCACCACCTGGCCAAGGTCTGGCTGAACCCCAAGTACGACGTGGCCACTGGCTACACCCTCGGCCGGGTCACCACCCAGGCGGAGGGCTACTACGCCAACTCCATCGACTACTTCACCGTCCCCCTCCTGCGCTACTCCATCCCCGGGTCCACCAACCTCCTGAATGTGACCGTCACATCCCTGACCGCCTCGGAAGGCTTCGCCTCGGGCAGGACCGGGGCCGAAATGACCGCCGAGGGGGAGATCGTGGACAAGGACGGCCAGGTCCTGTTCGCCTTCTCCACCCGGGAATCCGCCAACGACGGTGAAACCCCGCTCCAGTGCTGCGAGACGGACATGGACCGGATCGCCTGGTCCATCTTCCGGGAACTGGGCAAGCCCCTCCAGGAGGCCGTGCTGGTGAGGAACCAGGGCAACACGGGCGGCAACCCCAGCGGCCTGCCCACCCGGCCCAAGAACACCGACCAGCCCCTCACCGTGGGCGAGCGGCTGATCCAGCTGGACAACCTGCGCAAGAGCGGCCTGCTCACCCAGGAGGAGTACGACGCCAAGCGGGCGGAGATCCTCAAGGGGCTCTAACGGGGCGCCTCGTTCACGGCGAAGGTGAACACGTCCGGGCGGAAGTAGTGCCCGGCCACGTCCAGGTCGTACTTGCCCCGGATGGTGTCGTCCAGGTCGATGTCGGCGGTGAGGATGGCCTCCCGGCCGTACACGGGCCCGGCCAGCACGTCCCCCATGGGCCCGACGATGACGCTGCCCCCGCGGATCAGCTGGGTCTCGGGGGCGTCCCCCTGGATGCAGTCGTACTGCTCCGGGCCGTCGGCGCGGGTGAGGAACTGGCAGGCGCTGAGCACGAAGCAGCGGCCTTCGGCGGCGATGTGGCGCATGCTGGGCTGCCACATGTCCCGGTCGTCCACGGTGGGCGCGCAGTACAGCTGGATGCCCTTGCGGTACATGGCCATGCGGGTGGGGGGCATGTAGTTCTCCCAGCAGATGACCGCCCCCAGGCGGCCCACGGGAGTGTCCAGCACCGGCAGGGTGGAGCCGTCCCCGAAGCCCCAGATGAGCCGCTCGCTGGCGGTGGGCATGAGCTTGCGGTGCTTGCCCAGCAGCCGGCCGTCGGCCCCGAACATCAGGGCGGTGCAGTAGAGGGTGGCGCCGTCCCGCTCGATGACCCCCACCACCAGGTGGCAGCCCATCTCCGCGGCGAACCCGCCGATGCGGGCGGTCTCGGGGCCCGGCACGGGGATGGCCGACTGGTAGTAGCGCAGGAAGTCCTCCCGCCCGGCCGGGGTCCGGGTTCCCACCCGGGCTCCGAAGTCCAGCCCCTTGGGGTAGCCGCCCACGTACGCCTCCGGGAACACCGCCAGCCGGGCCTCCAGGCGCTGGAGTTCCTCGCAGTGGGCCTGCATGCGGTCCAGGGTCCGGGGGGTGTCGAACAGGGTCGAGCCGGCTTGCACGACGGCCACGCGCTGGGTGTTCATGATGGGCTCCTTGCGATCCATCTTAGGCCGGGAACGCACCTTTATTAATGGACCAGCGAGCCACCCGGGCGGAGGGCATCTTTTCCCGGGTCTGGCTCCTTGCGGCCGGCCAGGTTCCTGGCCAAACTGGTCGCCGCATTGCCGCACCTTTTCAGCTGCCTTTTCAGAGAGGTCCATTCATGCGCCTAGGGTCCGCCTTCCTGGCTGTGGTTTGCTGCGCCGTCCCCCTGGGGGCCTGGGGCGCCAAGGGGCACCGGATGGTGGCCCAGGCGGCCCTGCGGGACCTGCCCCCACCGGTGGGGGCCTGGTTCCAGGGCCAGGAGGACACCCTGCCGGAGCACGCCAACGATCCGGACGTGTGGCGGTCATCGGATCCCCTGGAGGGGCCCCGCCACTACCTGGACTGCGAGCCGTACGGCGGTCCGGACGCGGTACCCAGGGATCTGGACGCCGCCCAGGCCATGCTGGGCCCGGAGGCGTTCCAGCAGGACGGCCAGGTGCCCTGGACCATCCAGGACCGGGTGGACACCCTGACCCGGGCTTTCCAGGGGGGGGACCCGGCCCAGGTGGCCTACCAGGCGGCCATCCTCTGCCATTACGTGGCGGACCTGGCCGTGCCCCTGCACACCACCTCCAACTATAACGGTCAGATGACCGGTCAGAAGGGCGTCCACCACCGCTGGGAGACCGGGCTGGTGCAACGGCTGGGGAGTTGGCAACCGGAGGTGCGTCCCGCCGGCCTGGGCCGGGATGCCTGGTACGCGCCCTGGACCTGGCTGGGGGATTCCTACGCCCTGGTGGCGGCGGTGCTGGGGGACGACTTGGCCGCCAGCCAAGGTGAGTCCTTCGAGCTCAAGGAACCGGGACCCGGCTACTGGCAGGCCTTCGAGCGCCTGCAGATGCCCGTCGTCAAGGCCCGCCTGACCCTGGCGGCCCAGCGCACCGCCCAGATGATCCTGCTGGCCTGGAACCGGGCGGGGCAACCGGCCTTGAAGGCGGCGGAAACCCGGCCCGAAGCAATCCAATGCCCAAGATTCACACGGTCTTGATTCACACTTTCTTTTCTTTTCGCCCTGTGGAAGCGATCGCTGCCTTCAATTCAGCGCAGGGGATCGGCATCCGTTCCGCTTCCTGCCTGATTCTTTTTGCCCAGCTGGGGCCACGGGAGATCGCGTCCTCGACAGCCAAGGTGAGGTTGCCGGGCCATTCGCCCTCCAGATGGGACATCAGGAGGGCCGATTGGAGACGGTCCTTGTCGGCTTTCAGGGCGGATTGCGGATCGCGATTGCTGGCCACCAAGAGCTTGTGGACAGCGAACCGCGCAGGTTCCGGCACCCTGACGAGGACCGCCATGTTGCCGACGATCACGGCATCCATCGTCTTTTCCAGCAGGTAATCCATGAAGGGCAGAGGCTGCGCATAGGTGCCCAGCCTGGGGATTTCGATGGGATCATCCAGGTTGGACCCCATGGTGGCGGTCACCAGATCGATGCGCCAATCGGTCCCAGGAATGTTGTAGCTGGTGGACTTGGACTCAAGGTGCTGCAGGGACAGGCGCAGGCTCGGCACAAAGCCCATGGCCAGCGCTTCGATGACGCGAGGAACGCTGGCCATGGTCTGGGGGGTTTGAGGGATGCCCAGGTCGATCCGCTTGGCGTAGGCGCTGAAATCGATGTCCGAAGTCTTGAGACCGGATGGCCAGCGGACCCCCAAGTTGTTCCCGATGGCCGTGAAGGCGTGCGTCCCGACCAGAATGCCGCCTAGCCGGAAGATCCCAGCCTCGGCGAATCCACGGATGATCCGCGTCGAATCCGTGTCGGTGGCGATCAGATCCCCGCCCCTGAGCATCGCGGATAGCCGCCTGATCCGATCGGCGCGTCCCTCCGCATCCAGACGCCCAGACTGGTAGGCCTCCATGATGGCGCGGGTCTTGTCGTCGTCCGGCCCGATGTAGAAATCCTTCACGTTGCCCCCAACGCCTCCGGTGGTCCGGAAATACCAGTAGGCGCCGTCCCCCCGTTCCCGGGCCGTGAAGCTCCCCTTGAGATCCGAGAAGGACTTGACGAACTCGGCGGTCCGCATGTGCTCCAGAAGTTCCGCCAAAAGCGTCTGGGTCTCCAATGACAGGCGGGTGATCCGCAGGTTCGTCGGCGCAGGTTCGTCAGCCCTGGCGGCTGGCGGACCGTCCCCGGCTGGCGTGCCGCCTCCCCTAGAACGCTTCGGCCCATGGTTCGACATGGCTGTCCCCTTTGGCTTTTGCCACAACTTTTCCAAAATGCTTGTGGCAATCCAAATTTGGGTCCATTGCCACAAAAAGACAATGCGTTTTGTGGCAATAAAAGCCGGGGCACCTGGTTTGAAATCCCGACCCCTTCAGGGTGGTTCCCTAAGCCGCAAACGGCCACACATCACTGCAAATCGGGAAATTCGGTCGCCCCGGCCAGGGCCCGGGCGGTGTGCCCGTCGCCCTGGGCCACCGCCCCGGGGGTGCCCTGGGCCACCACCTGGCCACCCCCGTCGCCCCCTTCGGGCCCCAGGTCGATGATCCAGTCCGCCTGGGCGATCACGTCCAGGTCGTGCTCCACCGCCACCACCAGGTGCCCGGCCGCCGCCAGGCGGCGCAGGGCGCCCAGCAGCCGGTCCACGTCGGCGGCGCCCAGGCCCCGGGAAGGCTCGTCCAGGAGCACTGCGGCCGCCCCGGCCCCGGCCCCCGGGAGGGCCAGCAGGCCCGCCAGCAGGATCCGCTGCCGTTCCCCGGCGGACAGGGCGGCCCGCTCCTGGCCCAGGCGCAGGTAGCCCAGGCCCAGGTCCTCCAGGGCCTCGAGGGGCCGGGCGACGGCCGGGGTGCGCTGGAACCGCCCGGCCAGGTCCTTCACCGTGGCCTCCAGCACGTCGGTGATGGTCCGGCCGTCCACGCGGCATTCCAGCACGTCAGGCCGGAACCGCAGCCCGTGGCAGTCTTCGCAGCCCACCGTCACGTCCGGGAGCAGGTCCATGGCCACGGTCACCACGCCCCGCCCCTGGCAGGCTTCGCACCGGCCCCCGGGCTGGGCGGTGCCGAAGTGCCGGGCGGCCAGGTGCAGGGCCTTGGCCCGGGGCGTGGCGGCGAAGCGCTTGCGGACCGCCTCGGCCACCCCCGCGAGGGTGGCCACCGTGCCCGCCCCGGCGGCGGCCGGGCCATCCTGGTCCAGGGTGATCACCGACTGGATGGGCTGGTGCAGGTCCAGCCCGGCGCAGCCCACCGGGTCCTGGCCCTGGAGCCGGGCGCGCAGGGAGCCGCCCAGGACGTCCTGGACCAGGGTGGACTTGCCGCTGCCGGAAACGCCCGTGACCGCCACCAGGGCGCCCGCCGGGAAGGTGACGTCCAGCCCGCGCAGGTTGTGCCGGCTGGCCCCCCGCACCGTGACGCCGGGGGTCAGGGGCCGGGAGCCCTGGGCCAGGGTCCGGGGCGCCAGCAGGCGGGCGGTATGGGAGTCGCCCCGGGCCAGGAGCTGGGCCGGGGTGCCGGCGGCCACCAGGCGGCCCCCCTCCGGACCGGCGCCGGGCCCCAGTTCCAGCACCAGGTCGGCCCGGGCCACGAGGCCCGGATCGTGCTCCACCACCACCACGGCGTTGCCCGCGTCCGCCAGGTCCCGCAGCAGGCTCCCCAGGCGGGCGGTGTCCCGGGGGTGCAGGCCGCGGGTGGGCTCGTCCAGCACATAGCAGATCCCCGCCAGCCCCTCCCCCAGGGCGGCGGCCAGGCGCGCCCGCTGGGCCTCGCCGCCGGAGAGGCTGGCCATCTCCCGGTCCGGGGCCAGGTAGCCCAGGCCGGCCCGGTCCAGGGCCCGCAGGCGGCGCGCCAGCAGGCCGGTGAGTTCCGCCTCCACCGGCCCAACCGGCGGGTCCTGCTGGACCCAGTCCAGGAGCTGGGCCACGGCCATGCGGGCCAGCTCGGGCAGGCGCCGGCCCCGGAAGGTGACGGCCCGGGACTGGGGGTTGAGCCGCTCCCCGGCGCAGGCCGGACAGACCCGCTCGGCCATGAGGGCCTCCAGGGCCTCGCCCCGGGCGTCCTGGTGGGTGCGCTCGTACTCCTGGTCCACCAGGGCCAGGAACCCGGGCCAGGGGGCCTGCAGGGGGTGCACCCCCGAGGCCCGGCCCCGCCGGTAGCGCCAGTCCACCTGGAACACCCGCTCCCCGCAGCCGGCCATGGCCACGTCCCGCTCCCGCGGGGAAAGCTCCCGCCAGGGGCGGGAGTAGTCCAGGCCCAGGTCCCGGGCCGCCGCGTGCAGGGTCGCCAGGTGGCGGCCGTCGGGCTCCTCCAGGTAGGCGCTGAAGCGGGTGCCGTCCAGGGCTCCGGCGCCCAGGGCCCGGTCCGGGCGGGACACCAGCCGCTCGGCGGCGCAGGTCTGGATGAACCCCAGCCCGTTGCAACGGGGGCAGGCGCCGGCCTGGGCGTTGGGGGAGAAGGACGCGGCCCACAGGGGCGGCGGCGTCGCGCCGCAGGCGCAGCGCCCGCCGGCCACCGGGGCGGAGCACGCCGGGCAGGGACGGGTTCCCGCCCGGGCGTACAGCAGGCGGAGCAGCTGGTCCAGTTCCGTGGCGGTGCCCAGGCGCGAGCGGGGATTGCGCCGCCCGGCCTGCTGGGGCACCGCCACCGCCGCCCGCAGCCCCTGGGCCGAGACCAGCTCGGCGCCGCCCCGCCGGGGCAGCAGCCGGCGGGCCCAGGGGGCCACCAGGTCGGCGAACCGGTTCTGGGCCTCCGCCAGCAGGGTGTCGAACACCAGGGAGGATTTGCCGCAGCCGGAGGGCCCTGTCACCACCGTGAGGCCCTGGGCCGGGAAGGCCAGGTCCAGGCCGCGCAGGTTGTGGGTGGTGACCCCGGTCAGGACCATGGTCGCCCCGTCCCCCGGCGCCGGGAGGGGCGGCGGCTGGGGCGGGCGGGCTCCTTGGCGCAGCTCGGCCCCGGTGAGGGAGTCCGGGCAGGCGGCGATCTGGGCCGGGCTGCCCGCCGCCACCACCCGGCCGCCCCGGGGGCCGCTGCCCGGGCCCAGGTCGGTGACCTGGTCCGCCGCCCGCACCACGTCCAGGTCGTTGTCCACCACCAGGAGGGTGTGCCCGGCGTCCAGGAGGCGGTCCCAGGCGTCCAGGAGCACCTGCACGTCCGCCGCGTGCAGCCCGGTGGTGGGTTCGTCCAGGGCGATGAGGGCGCCGCCGGCGCCCCGCCCGGCCGGCAGGGAACCGCCCAGCTCCGCCGCCAGCTTCACCCGCTGGGCTTCGCCGCCGGACAGGGTGGTGGCCGGCTGGCCCAGGGGCAGGTGCCCCAGCCCGCAATCCAGCAGCGCGGTGAGGATGCGCCGCAGGGCCGGGTGGTCGTGGAAGCACTCGGCGGCCTGGGCGATGCTGCCCTCCAGCAGGTCCGCCACCGTGCGCCCCCGGTAGCGCACCGAGAGCACGTCCGGATGGAAGCGCCGCCCGCCGCAGCGGTCGCACACCAGTTCCAGGCGGCCCAGGTGGCGCATGCCCACTTCCAGCACCCCGGCGCCTTCGCAGGCTTCGCACCGGCCGCCGGCGGTGTTGAAGCTGAAATGCCCCTTGCCCAGGCCCAGGGCCCGGGCCTGGGCCGTGGCCGCGAACAGGTCCCGGATGAAGTCGAAGGCCCCGGTGTAGGTGGCCGGGTTGGAGCGGGGGGTGCGGCCGATGGGCCCGGCGTCCACGCACACCAGGCGGGAGAAGGGGCCTCCCCCGGCGCGCAGGCGGGCCACGGCCGCTTCCACCAGGGAGGTCTTGCCGGCCCCGCACACGCCGGTGACCACGTTCAGGGCGCCCAGGCGCAGGTCCAGGGCGGCCTGGCGCAGGTTGTGCCGGTCCAGGCCATCCAGGCGCAGGAGGCCGCGCCCGTCCCGGGGCGGCCGCTGCGGGCGCCCGCCCTCCTCCCGCAGCCAGCGGGCGGTGGGCGTGTCCCCGTCCGGGGGCGGGGGCCCGCTCCACAGCAGGCGGCCGCCCTGGTGGCCCGGGCCGGGGCCCAGGTCCACCAGCCAGTCGGCGGCGCGCACCACGGCCGGGTCGTGATCCACCACCACCACCGTCTGGCCCTGGTCCCGCAGGCGCCGGAGCACCGCCACCAGACGGCCCACTTCGCGGGGATGCAGCCCCGCCGAGGGCTCGTCCAGCACCACCAGCAGCCCGCGCAGCTCGCCCAGGGCCAGCCCCAAAAGGCGCAGGCGCTGGGCCTCGCCGGGGGAGAGGGTGGGCGCGGCCCGGTCGAAGGTCAGGTAGTCCAGGCCCAGGTCCTCCATGAGCCGGCACCGGGCCAGGAGTTCGGCCCGGATGGGCTCCAGCACCGGCGCTTCCCGGGTGGCGGGGTGCACGGCCTCCAGGAAGGCCTCCAGCTCGAAGGCGGACATGGCGCCCAGATCGGCGATCCGGCGCTCCCGCCAGAGCACCTCCAGCGCCTCGGGACGCAGGCGGGCCCCGGCGCAGGCGGCACAGGGCCCGGTGCGGGCGAAGCGCAGGATGGAGTCGTTGCGCTTGCCCCGCAGGATCTCCTCCATCACCGGCACCAGGCCCCGGTAGTGGCCCTCCTGGCGGGGCCGGGCGGTGATGCCCTGCCAGCGCAGGCGGGATTCCAGAGGATGCTTGCCGTACGGGATGAGCAGTCGGTCCGAGCCGTACAGGACCACCTGGCGCGCCCCGGGCGCCAGGGCGGCCCAGGGGATGTCCACGGAGCCCCCGTGGGCCCGAAGCACCTGGTCCAGCACCTCCAGGGTCACCTGGGAGTACATCAGGTAGCCGTTGGGGGTGCTCACCCGCAGGGCGCCCTCCCGCAGGGACCGGGCCGGATCGGCCACCAGCAGGTCCAGGTCCAGGCGGTCCTCCACCCCCAGGCCCCGGCACCGGGGGCAGGCGCCTTCGGGGCCGTTGAAGGAGAACAGGCCCCGCCGGGGCCGCGGCCCGCCGGGCGGACCCTGGCCCAGACGGCCGTAGAGCAGGCGCAGGAAATCCCACACTTCGGTGAGGGTGCCCACGGTGGAGCGGGGGTTGCCCAGGGCCACCCGCTGGCCCACCGCCACGGCGGGCCCCAGGCCCTCGATGGCGGTCACCGCCGGGCGGGACAGGGCGCCCGCGAACTGGCGGGCGAAGGCCGGCAGGGTCTCCAGGAACCGGCGCTGGCCCTCACGGAACAGGGTATCGAAGGCCAGAGAGGACTTGCCCGAGCCCGACACACCGGTGACCACGGTCAGGCGGCCCCTGGGGATGGCCAGGTCGAAGCCCTTGAGGTTGTGCTCCCGGGCCCCGCGCAGGGTCAGCAGGGCCGGGCCGTCACCCATGGCTGCTCCCGAGCGCCGGCACCCGGAACGCCCTGCCCGAGGTTCCGGGTGCCGGCCGCCGGATCAAGGTTCAGGGGGCGACGATCGCCTCGGAGGGGCAGGTGGAGGCGCAGGCGCCGCAATCGATGCAGGTCTCGGGATCGATGACGTAGATGGGATCGCCCTCCTTGATGGCCTCGGTGGGGCACTCGCTGACGCAGGCGCCGCAGGCGACGCAGGATTCGGTGATGGTGTGAGCCATGGTCGGTCTCCGGTAGAAACAACTCAAAGTAGAACATTTTCCTAGACAACTGGGTCACATTGCGGAGTTCGTGCTCCGGATCACACCTGGAACACCGAAACCTGCCGGGCCAGGATCTCGGCCACCTGGGCCAGGTCCCTGGCGGTGCGGGCCACCTCGTCGGTGGTGGCGGACAGCTGGGAGGTGGCGGAGGCGGTCTGGATGGACTCGTGGACTCCCCGCTCCACCTGGCGCGCCGCCTCTTCCCCGGTGCGGCTCTGCTCCTCGGTGGCGTGGGCGATGTGCCCGGCCAGCTGGCCGAAGGCGTCCAGGTTGGCGTGGATGATCTCCAGGGAGTGGACCGTGGCCGCCACCGTGACGCCGCCCCGCTCCACCGCCGCCCGGGCCTCCTGGATCAGCTGGTCCACTTCCTTGGCCGCCTGGGCCGAGCGCTCCGCCAGCTTGCGCACCTCCTCCGCCACCACCGCGAAGCCTTTGCCCTGCTCTCCGGCCTTGGCCGCCTCGATGGCGGCGTTCAGGGACAGCAGGTTGGTCTGCCCGGCGATCTCCTGGATCACCACGATGGCCTTGGAGATGTCCCCGGCGGTCCGGACGATCCCGGCCATGGCCTGGGTGGTGTCGCTCCCCGCCCCGGCGCCCCGGGCCACCGCCGCCTGGGCCTCCTCCAGCCGCTTGCGGGTCTCCTGGGCGCCCGTGGCCACTTCCGAGATGCTGGCGGAAAGCTCGGTGATGGCCGCCGCGGTGCGCTCCGCCCCGGCTTCCTGGGCCTGGGCGCTGCGGGCGATGGCGCCGGTGGCGGTGGCCATCTGGTCGGCGGCGGCGGACAGCTGGCGGGCGCCCCCGGCCACCTGCTGCACCCCCTTCAGGATGGCCCCCATCGTGCCCTGGAGCTGGTCGCCCATGCGGTCGAGGGTGGCGGCCATGGCCCCGAACTCGTCCCGGCTGGCCAGGCGGCTGCGCACCCGCAGGTCGCCCGCCGCGGTGGCCTCCAGCACCCGGGAGAACTCCCGCAGGGGACCGAGAATGCCGCGGCCGAGCACCAGGCCCAGGAGCAGGCACAGGCCGGCCGCCGCGCACCCCGCCGCCAGGGTCAGGACTACCGTGCGCTGGTAGGCCCTGCGGGTGGCCTTGAGGGCGTCCTGGGCCTGGTCCTGGATGCTGTCCACCAGGCGGGTGACGGTGCTGTTCAGGGTCAGGTCCAGGGGCAGGAACTTGCCTTCGATGACCGCCTGGGCCTGCTGGTAATGCCCGTCCCGGCAGGCCGGGAAGATCTCGTTCTCCCTCAGGGCCCTCAGGCCGTCGTAGCCGGCGACGATCTCGGCGCAGGCCCGGCGGGCGCTGTCGCCGTCCCCGGGCAGGAGCTGGGCGAACAGGCTCATGGCGCGGTCGAAGGCCTGGTCGTAGTCCTTGCACACCACCTCGTTCCTCTGGCGCGCGTCCGGGTCCTTGAGCAGGACCTGGGCCAGGGTCGCGGTACTGCATGCGCAGGCGGGCCGCGTTGCCCAGGCTCAGCTGGGCCACCGGGGCCAGGTTGCGGTCGGTACAGGCCCTGGGCCTCCAGGAAGGCGGCCCGCAGGGTCCACAGGCTGAACCCGATCAGCCCGGCCAGGAAAAGCACGATGACGCCGAAGGAGACCGACAGCCGTGCCCGCACCGAATGAATTTGCACCCGTGACCTGCCCATCGTACCTAACTCCAGAACTGTTACGAGTTTGTCACAAGGGGTCCAGCCGCCGGGGCAAGAAATGTGCTGGACCGCGCCCCAGCCGGACGTTACATTTCCCGGCAGTTCCATTACATCCGGTCTGCTTTTTCCACTCAAACCCGTGTCCCTGCGCCAGGATCGAGCCCATGAACATGCCTCCGAGCCGCAACAACCCCAGTGAATTCCAGGAACTGGTGGCCGCCGTCGTGGCCAGCGACCTGGCCGAGCCGCGCACCCGCCACATCGACGCCGGCTACCTGCCCAACCGGGAGACGGTGATCGAGATCCTCACGCTCATGCAGGAGCTGCTGTTCCCCGGCTATTTCGGCCGGCAGCACCTGACCTCCTCGACCCTGGAGTACCACGTGGAGGAGCTGCTGCGGGCCATCGACACGCTCCTGTTCGAGCAGGCCCGCAACGCCATCCGCCACCACGCCAACCGGCGCGGGCTCCCCGACCAGGACTGGGACCAGGAGGCGGAACGGGTGGTCCGCGCCCTCCTGGGGGCCATCCCCCGCCTGCGGGCCATCCTGGCCACGGACGTGCAGGCCGCCTTCGACGGCGACCCGGCCGCGGCGGACTTCGACGAGATCATCTTCTCGTACCCGGGCCTCCTGGCCGTCACCACCCACCGGATCGCCCACGAGCTGCACCGGAACCGCCTGCCCCTGATCCCGCGGATCATGTCCGAACACGCCCACAGCGTCACCGGCATCGACATCCACCCGGGGGCCGCCATCGACGAGTCCTTCTTCATCGACCACGGCACCGGGGTGGTGGTCGGCGAGACCACGCAGATCGGCAAGCGCGTGCGGATCTACCAGGGGGTGACCCTGGGCGCCCTGTCCACCCGCGGCGGCCAGACCCTGCGCGGGGTCAAGCGCCACCCCACCCTCATGGACGAAGTGACGGTCTACTCGGGCGCCACCATCCTGGGCGGGGACACGGTCATCGGCGAGGGGGCGGTGATCGCCGGCGGCCTGTTCGTGACCCAGTCGGTGCCGCCCCGCACCCGGGTCACCGGCAAGAACCTGGAACTGCAGTACCGCAACCACAAGCCGGTGGAATTCAGGCAGGACCTTCCGGCCGACTGGGTCATCTGAATGGAGGCCCTGGCGGCGCTGTTCCAGCGCCAGCGGGCGGCCCGCTGGGAGGTGGCGGCCAGCACCCCGCTCCAGCGCCGGGCCAAGCTCGGGCGGCTCATGGGCGCCCTGATGGACCGCCGCGCGGAGGCCCACGCGGCGCTGGCGGCGGATTTCCGCAAGGCCCCGGCGGAGGTGGACCTGGCCGAGCTGTGCCCTCTGGCGGGAGAGATCAAGTTCGCCATCCGCGGACTGGGGCGGTGGATGCGGCCGGCGCGGGCGCCCGCGCCCCTGGCCTTCGCCGGCAGCCGGTCCTGGGTGCGCTTCGAACCCAAGGGCGTGGTCCTGATCATCAGCCCATGGAACTATCCCCTGTACCTGACCCTGGGCCCCCTGGTGTCGGCCATCGCCGCCGGCAACTGCGCGGTGGTCAAGCCTTCCGAGTACACCCCGGGCGCGTCGGCGTTCCTGAAATCGCTCCTGGGCGGCCTGTTCCCGGAGGCTGAGGTGGCGGTGGTCGAGGGCGGCCAGGAGGTCGCGGAGGCGCTCCTGGGGCTCCCCTTCGACCACATCTTCTTCACCGGCAGCCCCGCGGTGGGGCGCCAGGTCATGCGCGCCGCGGCGGAGCACCTCGGTTCCGTGACCCTGGAGCTGGGCGGAAAATCGCCGGTGCTGGTGGACGCGGACGCGGACCCGCGGACGGCGGCGCGGCGGATCGCCTGGGGCAAGTTCCTGAATGCCGGCCAGACCTGCGTGGCCCCGGACCACGTGCTGGCCCACGACCGGATCCACGACGCCCTGGTGGAGGAACTGGAGCGGTCGGTGGCGGCCTTCTACGGGGCCACCCCGGCCCAGCGCCGAGCCAGCCCGGACTTCGCCCGGATCGTCAACGCCCGCCACCATGCGCGCCTGCGCGGGCTGCTGCGGGACTCCCCGGGGCGGGTGCGCCTGGGCGGCGATTGGGACGAGGCGGACAACTACTTCGCCCCCACCCTGGTCACCGACGTGCCCCTGGACGCCCCGCTCATGCGCGAGGAGATCTTCGGGCCGATCCTGCCGGTGCTGCGGGTTCCGGACCTTGAGGCGGCGGTGCGGCTGGTGAACGACCGCCCCAAGCCCCTGGCCCTGTATGTCTTCACGGGCCGCCGGGAGCGCGCCGAGGCGCTGCTGTCCCGCACCACGTCGGGGGGCTCCTGCATCAACGACACGGTCCTGCACTTCGTCCAGCCCGGGCTGCCGGGCGGCGGGGTGAACGCCTCGGGCATCGGCAAGGCCCATGGCTTCCATGGCTTCCAGGCCTTCTCCAACGCCCGGGGGGTGCTGGCCAGCCCAAGGCGGTACTCGCCGATCCAGTGGATGTACCCGCCGTACACCCCGCGGGTGCGGAAGATCATCGATTTGGCATTGCGTTATCTGTAGAGGTTCAAGGCTCTCCCCAGGGCAGGCGCATGATTGGTTCAAAGGAACCCACGGACGCCTGAAGGGGCCTGGACGCCTACGTGTTTTCGACGGCAAGCTCGGAGTAGGCCCGGTAGCCGTTGCGGCCTTCCCGCTTGGCCTCGTACATCGCCGAGTCGGCCCGCTTGAGGAGGGTGTCCCCGTCGGAACCGTCCCCGGGGGCCAGGGCGACGCCGACGCTGGCGCTGGCCTGCAGCGTATGGCCGGCCACCTGGAACGGCGCGGCGAAGGTCTCGACGACCTTCGCCGCCACCCGCCGCGCCTGCTCCGGGCCGGCGAGCCCGGAAACGACGATGACGAACTCGTCGCCGCCCAGGCGCGCCACGGTGTCGTTCCGGCGCACCAGGGCATTGAGGCGGGCGGCCACCTCCCGCAGCAGTCCGTCGCCCACGTCGTGGCCCAGGGTGTCGTTCACCTCCTTGAAACGGTCCAGGTCCAGGAAGAACACTCCCACCACCTGCCCGGCCCGGCCCGCCGAGGCCAGGACCTGCTGGAGCCGGTCCATGAGCAGGGCCCGGTTGGGCAGCCCGGTGAGGTCGTCGAAGAACGCCCGTTTGCGGAAATCCTCCTCCCTCTGGGCCTGGAGGGTGCAGTCCCGGATGGACAGGATCATGCCGGTGATGGTCCCGCCCTGGACCACCGGCAGGGCCTGGAACTGGTACTGGCCTTCCCGCCTGGGCAGGCTGCCGGTCCAGGCATGGGCGTGCCCGGCATCGAACTGGCCGATGCTCGGCCAATCCGATCCCCAGGCCTCCCCGCCCGTGACCAGGTCCCGGCCGGACCGGCCCACGGCCGCCTCCGGCGCCACGCGGAACCACAGGGCCGCGGTGCGGTTGAGCCGCAGGATCCGGCCGTCCTGGTCCAGGCAGAGCACCGCTTCCTGCACGGCGTCGAAGGTCCGCTCCCATTCCGAGGCGGCCTGCTTCAGCAGGCCCAGGCTGTGCCGCTGGCGCTCCACCAGGCCCTTGAAGGCCCGGGCGAGGCCGCCGGTCTCGTCCCGGGTCCGGATGGCTTCCAGGAGGGGCACCACCTCGGGGGCCACCGAGCCGGCCTCCAGTTCCCGGGTGATGGCGCTGGCGGCCCGGTGCAGGTGGTCCAGGGGCCTGGCGAAGTACCTGACCATCAGCACGCCCACCCCGAGGATCACCAGGATGCTGAAGGCGGTGGTCACCAGCATGACCCGCCGGAGCGAGGCGATGGGCTCGAACGCCTCCGCCTGGGGCATCTGCGCCGCCAGGATCCAGGAGGTCCCGGGGATCCTGCGGAAACTCAGCAGCATCGGCACGCCCCGGGAATTGACGGTCTCCCCGGCCCCCTCGAACCCGTCCAGGGCCCGGTCCAGCATCGGGTTCGCGCCCGGAGGGATGTCCCGCTGCATGACCCGCTTCGGGTCCGGATGGATGATCATCAGCCGGCTCCGGTCGAAGATGTAGGTGTAGCCGGTGCGGCCGCAGGCCAGGGTCTGGATGCCGCCGAGGGCGTTGGGGGCGAGCAGGTCGAACGACCCCGCCGCCACCCCGGCGATCCTGCCTCTGGAATCCAGGATGGGCGCCGTGAAGGTGACCACCGGCTGGCCGGTGCGGATGGAGGTGTAGGGCTTGCTCATCACACCCCGGTGTTCCGCCAGAGTGCGGCGGAAATAGTCCCGGTAGGCCACGGACCGGCCCCAGACACCCGGATGGGGCGGATAGTCCCGGAGGATCCGGCCCTGGGCGTCCAGGATGAAGAAGCCGTTCCCGAACTGGCCGCCCTGGGAGGCCACGCGGAGCCGTTCCTGGACGCCGCCCAGACGGCCCGCCCGCAGGTTCCCGGCGCCCAGCCCCGCGGCCACCAGGCTCGCCTGCTGCTGGGCATTGCGGATGAACTGGCTGACCAGCAGCGCCGAATGGCGCGCCACGCTGTCCACGGTGTTGTAGGCCGCCTTCCGGAGCGCCCGCTCCTGCTGGCGGACCATGATGGAGCTCAGGGGCAGGAACAGCAGGACGCCGGTGGCGACGATGACGAGGCTGGTCTTGGTGCGGAGCTTCATGGGGCGCCGGGATCCGGGTGCGGTCCCCTAACCTTGGGGTCGTCCAGGTAAAAGATCAACGCCCGGCTTGGCCGGGCCCGGTCCGTTCTACTTGGCCGGACCATCTGTGGACTCAGTCTCATTCCGCCGCCCCGCGAACTCGTCCATGGTCCGGTCCACCCCGAAGAACCGCATCACCCCGTCGAACAGCCCCGGGGGCAGGATGCGCGCCACCAGCACCGCCATGACGAAACGCGGCAGCACCAGGCGCCGGCGGTCGGCCTGGACCGCGTCCAGGATCCGGCGCGCCACGTACTCGGGCCGCAGGATGGGGAGCAGGCGGGGGAAGCGGGTCCTGACCCCACGGAACATGCCCGTGTCGGTGTACCACGGGCACACCACGGTGGTGCGGATGGGGTGGCCCAGGCGCCGCATCTCCAGGCGCAGGGACTCGTCGAAGCCCACGGCGGCGAACTTGGAGGCGCAGTAGTCGGTGAGGCGGGAGGTGCCCCCCAGCCCGGCGGCGGAGGCGACGGTCACCACGTGCCCCCGCCCCCGTTCGATCATGGCCGGCAGGAAGGCCCGCGCCGACCAGAACAGGGCCAGGGCGTTCACCTGGAAGGTGCGCTCGATGGCCTCGTCGGAACACTCCAGGAGGGGCTTGCCGGTGACGATGCCGGCGTTGTTCACCAGGATGTCCACCGGGCCGCGGGTGGCCAGCACCTGGCCCGCCGCCGCCTGGAAGGCGGGCCGGTCCCTTAGGTCCACCGTGAAGCTGGCCGCATCGCCGCCGTCCCGGGCCACCGCCGCCCGGACCGCCTCCAGCCCCGGCCCGTCCCGGTCCAGGAGGGTGAGCCGGGCGCCCCGGGCGGCGGCGCCCAGGGCCAGGAGCCGGCCGAGGCCGCTGGCGGCGCCGGTGATGAGCACGTGGGCCCCGCGCCAGGCGGTCACGGCGGGGCTCAGGGATACCGGTCCAGGGCGGCGGCCAGGGCGCCCAGGGCCTGGAGCCGCTCCAGGGGATAACCGGCGTTGCGGGTGCGCACCGCCGCGCCGGCGTCCGGGAACCGGCCGGGGTCCGGGTCGGAGGCGTATTCGCCGGTGATGCGCCCGTCCTGGAAATGGCCGCCACGCGACCGGGGCCTGGCCAGGTACTCCAGCACCGCCATCCAGGCCTTCAGTTCCCGGAAGGGACCGCCGGGGTTGGCGTCGATGCGGTTGGCCAGCACCGCCTGGAGGCCGTCGGGGGTGGCGGCGGACAATCGGGCGTCGCCCGTGGCCGCCCGGTACAGGGCCACCCGGGTGCCGAACCCGGCCTGGGCCTGGTCGGCCAAGATCACCAGGAACAGGTCCAGGACCACCCGGATCCGCCCGGGCCCCAGGGGCGCCGCGGGGCCCGTGCAGGCGGGATCGTCCGGGGCGAAGGCGGACACCGGGCCGACGGCGGCCAGGGCCACCACCAGGAACGCAAGCATGAACAGCAGGAAACGTTTGGGCACTGGGATCCTCCTTTATCCGGGAAGGTGCCACTCCACGCCGAAGGCGAGGATGAGGTAGCGTTTGTCGTATTCCTTGCGGGGCTGGATGGAGACCCCGTTGGCGGCGAACCGGGCCCGGAGCGCCTGGTCGCTCTCCAGGTCTGCGGCCTGGATCCGGTGGGCGAAGCCCGAGCAGGCCACGCCGAAGTTGAAGCGCCACGCCGGGCTTGGTTCGAACCGGAATCCGGTCCCCAGGGAGAGGTAGTTCCCGTGGGCACCCGCCAGGCTGGTGTGGTACACCGCCCGGCGGGTCTGGCCGATCTGGTTCACGTTCATCCCCAGGCTCAGCAGCCACCGGGACTCCAGGCGCCATTCCAGGGCGGCCGTCTCCTCCCAGGTGTCCCGGTAGTCCCGGCGCGCCCGGACCCCCTGCCCCGGGTCGTCCAGCAGGTCCATGGCCGCGGTCCCCTCCAGGTAGGCGTTCACCCCCAGGGCCAGGCGCAGGCGGGGCGCGACCTGCCAGCCGAACCCCAGGCGCCATGCCTGGGGCAGGTCCAGGTGGGCGCGCCGGCCGTCCAGGAACCGCCCGCCCCCGTCCCGGCCGTCCTGGACGGTGGTGCGGAACGCCAGGCTGGTGGCCATCTCGTAGGTGAGGCTCAGGACCTGGCCCTCCCGGGGGTAGTAGTCGACCCCCAGCTCCCCTGAATAGCCCAGGGCCCGCAGGGTCACGTCGAGGTACAGGCGGTCCTGCTCCGGCCGGTCGCGGCCGTAGGCACAGGCGCCGGTCACCCCGCCCCGCAGGTCCTGGCGGGCCCAGACCAGCCGCCCGGCCGCGGCCAAGGCCAGGCGGGGTCCGGCCCGCCAGGCGGCCCCGTGCCGCCAGGCCAGGAAGGCGGAGCTGCCTTGCAGCCAGGAACTGGCCGGGAACGGCGCGCTGTCCAGGCCTGCCGCCACCGCCGCCGCCCGGGCCTGGCCCGGGGCGGCACCCGCTCCCAGGGCCGCTGCGTAAGCGTCGGCGGCGATGCGCTGGGAGGCGGCGCCGCCGTAACCCGCCGCCTGTTTGCCGGCCAGGTCCATGCTGGGGAGGCCGCCGTCCCAACGGCGCATGGCGGTGGCGCCCAGGGCCTGCAGGGAGGTGAACAGGGCCCACCGGCCCCGGCGGTAGACCAGGAAGGCATCGGGCACCAGCCAGACGGGGTTGCGGGAAACGTAGGTGCGGTCCCCCAGGGCCGGGTTCCCCAGGACGCGCACCGCGGCCCGCTGGAAGAGGACCTGGTTGCCCAGGTCCAGGCTGAGCCCCGGCCGCAGGAGCACGGTCCCGGCCATGTTGTAGTAGGCGATGTCGGCGGCATCCAGGGCGCTGTTGCGGTCGAAGCAGCGGATGTACTCGGCGCTCTGGTTGCTGCCGTAGAAGACCCCCCCGGCTTCCAGGCCGTCCCCGTGGGCCAGGAGAAAGGCCGCGGCGGCCAGGGGTCCCATTCGGCAAAGGATGCTTGAAAATCGATTTAAATATGACATTAATTATGTTGGTTAAAACTATTAGCGGGGATTTTAAAAAAAAGCCGCCGGCATGTCAATGGCCATGGCTTCCAAGCACACCCATCCTGAATCCCGGCGGTTTCCTTGACTTCCCCCGGAACGGCATAGAGTTGAGGGACGGAACGCACCTCATGGCGCCGACCAGGAAACGCGGGGGGTGCTCGATGCATCGCCGATCTTTTCTCAAGGGCACCGGGGTCGTCACGATCCTGGTCGCTGGGGGCGGCGTATGGCGCGCTGACGCCCAGAACGTCTTCCACCCCGGGGAAGGACCCGCCTACCAGCCCTGGAAGGACTGGCGCAAGGACCTGACCCTTGGCGACGGCATGCTCCCCCTGGTGCGCGCCGCGATCCTGGCGGCGAGTCCGCACAACACCCAGCCTTGGCTGTTCCGGGTGGCGGACGGGTCCATCGAGATGTACCTGGATGCCCGGAGGAACCTGGGGGCGCTGGATCCCTTCCTGCGGGAAGCGCACATCGGGATGGGCTGCTCGCTCGAGAACCTGGTCCTGGCAGCGGTGGCCAAGGGCTCGGCCTTGAAGATCACGATCGTTCCCGGAACCCTCGGACCCGTTCCAGCCCGGCCCGGACCGATGCTCGTGGCCCGGGTGGAAATCTCCGCCTGCATCCAGGAACTGGATGATCTGTATGAGGCCATCCCGCGACGGCACACCAATCGCGGCGCCTATCTGCCGGAAAGGCCGGTTCCGCCTCCGTTCCTCGACGCCTTGGCGCATCTGGCCGGCGACGATCCCGACCTCCGGCTGTTCATGTTCACGGCGGAGGCGGACCGGCGCAGGATCGTAGAGGTGAGTGCAGCGGCCAACCGCGAGCTCTATTCGGACCCGGAGGTCATCCGCGCCAACGAGAGGTGGCTCCGGTTCGATTGGCATGAGGTCCAGGAGTATCGTGACGGCCTCACGGTCGATGCCTTCGGGCTGCCGCCCTTCCTGACCGGCCTCGCCAAGATGATGCCTGCCTGGATGTTGCGCCGGGCCGCGGCCGGAGGGGCGAAGCTGGGCTATTCGGACCTGATGCTGAGCGCGCCCCTGATCGGCATCCTTGCCGTGCGTGACCGCTACGACCGCGACCAGTGCATCCGGGCGGGGCGTTTCTGGCAGCGGGCCCACCTGCTGGCGACCACCCGGGCCCTGGCCGCACGGCCCTGCAATGAAGCCGTGGAAATGGTCGATCACGAAAAGGCGCTCGGGAAAACGCCGCAACGGGCAGAACGGCTGGCCGAGATCATCGGCGATCGATCCTGGCAACCGACCTTCGTGTTCTACATGGGCTATCCAGCCTTGCCGGCCCGTTCCAGCCCGCGGCGGCCGGTTGAACGAGTGCTCCTTTGAAGGATCATTCCCCGAAAGGGTGAGAAAAAGCAAATTTTCTACTTGACCAAAGGCGGTATCAAACCATAACATCGGAAGCCTTCGAACTGAATTTTAACTCTCTGTCAATTAATAATAATTTTTATGAAGTTCATGGACGAGCCCTCTTTCCCCGACCTGGACACCCTCGCCTGGAGCGCCAAGGATCGCGGCCGCGCCCTGGACCAGGCCAGGACCGGCACGTTCGACCTGGTCATCATCGGCGGGGGCATCACTGGCGCCGGCCTGGCCCGGGAGGCGGCGCTGCGCCGGATCCCCTTCCTCCTGGCGGACAAGGAGGACTTCGCCTTCGGCACTTCCTCCCGGTCCTCCAAGCTGGCCCACGGAGGGTTCCGCTACCTGGCCCAGGGGGAGTTCCGCCTGGTGCGGGAAGCTGCCACGGAGCGCAACTGGCTGCGCCACGCCCTGCCGAACCTGGTGCGCCCCCTGGGGTTCTGCCTGTGCGCCCGGGCCGGGGGCAGGGACACGCCGGCCCGGGTGCGGCTGGGCATCATCCTGTATGACCTCCTTTCCGACACCTTCAGCCGGTACAAGAACCTGCCCCACCGGTTCCTGACCCCGGACCAGCTGGCGGCCCGGGAGCCCGCGGTGGACACCGGGGACCTGCTCATGGCGGGGATCTACTACGACACCCTGGTGGACGACGCCCGCCTGGTGCTGGAGACCCTCAAGGAGGCCCGGGACGCTTCCGGAGGGCGCTCGCCGGTGCTCAACTACCTGCGCGCGGCGCGCCTCGCCCCGGCAGGGGAACGGGGCTGGGCCGTGGACCTGGAGGACCGGCTGGGCGGCGGGCGCTTCACCGTGACCGCCCGGTGCGTCCTGAACGCCACCGGGGCCTGGACCGACGAGACCCTGCGCCTGGCCGGAGTGGATTCCCGCCTGATCCGCCCCACCAAGGGGGTCCACCTGGTGGTGCCCAACCACCGCATCGGCAACCGGGAGGCCTTCGTGCTCCGCTCGGCGGCGGACGGCCGCACCTTCTTCGTCCTGCGCCGGGGGGACGTGTCGGTGATCGGCACCACCGACACGGACTTCCCGGGCTCCCCGGACCAGCCGTGGTGCGAGGGCGCGGACTGCGATTACCTCCTGGACGCGGTGAACCGGGTCTTCCCGGGGGCCCGCCTGACCCGCCGGGACGTCCTCGCCACCTCCGCGGGCATCCGGCCCCTGGTGCGGGGCAAGGACACGGCCGCATCGGCGGTGTCCCGCCGGCACCTGCTCCTGGATCCGGGCACCGGCCTGGTCACCATCGCCGGGGGCAAGCTCACCACCTTCCGGACCATGGCCTGGGAAGTGCTGGACCGGTGCGCCCGGGCGGGCTACCTCCGGCCCCTGCGCGGGCGGGAGGCGGGCCGGAACTTCACCCGGCGTCCGTACAAGGTGGGCATGACCTGGGAGGCCTGGTGCCGGGCGGCGGCGGACCTGGGGCTGGACCGGGCGGCGCCCGAGGGCACCCGGCGCTACCTGCACCAGCAGTACGGCAGCCAGGGCCTGCGCATCCTGCGGGAAGTGCGCCGCGCGCCGGCGGCGGGGGAGCCTCTGCTGGCGGGCCACCCCTTCTGCGCCGCGGAGGTGGGCCACATCCTGGCCTTCGAGAACGCCCCCCACCTGGGCGACGTGATGCTGCGGCGCACCGAGATGCAGATGCTGGTGGCCCATCCCCGGCAGGCGGAACTGGCGGGCAAGGTGGCCGCCCTCATGGCCTGCCACTGCGGCTGGGACGCGGCCCGCACCCGGGAGGAGCGGGAAGCCTACCTGGAGTACGTGCGCAGGACCGTCCTCCCGTGAAGGAACCCGCCGTGGAAGCCACCCTCCTCGCCATCGACTGCGGCACCCAGAGCCTGCGCGCCATGCTGTTCTCCGCCGCCGGCCGGCTGCTGGGCAAGGCCCAGGTGTCCTACGAGCCTTACGTCAGCCCCCGCTCCGGCTGGGCGGAACAGGACCCGGAAGTGTACTGGGGGGCCCTGTGCGCGGCCGCGCGCACCCTGCGGGAACGGTCCGTGGCCCCCTTCGCCCGGATCCAGGGGGTCGGCGTGGCCGCCCTGCGCAACACCCCCGTGCTGGTGGACCCGGCCGGGGATCCGCTGCGCCCGGCCATCCTGTGGCTGGATTCCCGCAAGGCCGGGCGGGTCTACCGGCCCGGCTGGGCGGCGCGCCTGGCGTTCGCCGCCACCGGGCTGCTGCCGGTCCTGGAGACCGCCCAGGAAGACTGCAAGACCAGCTGGGTGCGCCAGCACCAGCCGGAGACCTGGGCCCGGGCCGCCCGGGTGCTCCAGGTGTCCGGCTTCCTCAACCATCGCCTCACCGGCCGGTTCCGGGATTCGGTGGCCAGCCAGGCGGGGCATCTGCCCTTCCACTACCGGGACCAGCGCTGGTGCCGGCCCGGGGAACTGGGCGCCCGGATCTTCCCGGTGGAGCCCGGCAAGCTGCCGGAACTGGTCGCCCCGGCCCAGCCCATCGGGACGGTGAGCCGCTCCGCCAGCGCCGCCACCGGCATCCCCCAGGGCGTGCCGGTGATCGCCTGCGCCTCGGACAAGGGCGCGGAAAGCCTGGGCACCGGCTGCGTCCGGGAATCCATGGCCAGCCTGTCCCTGGGCACCGCCGCCACGGTGCAGACCACCAGCCGGCGCTATTTCGAGCCCCTGGCGTACCTGCCGGCCTACCCCGCCGCCCTGGCCGGACAGTACAGCCCTGAGGTCCAGGTGTTCCGCGGCTACTGGCTGATCCGCTGGTTCCTGAGGGAGTTCGGCATCCCCGAACGGGAGCGGGCCCTGGCCCTGGGCGTTCCTCCCGAGTCCCTGCTGGACCGGTTCCTGCTGGACGTTCCGCCCGGAGCCCTCGGGCTCATGACCTTGCCCCACTGGTCCGCCCCCCTCAGGGATCCGGTGGCCCGGGGCTCCATGATCGGCCTGGGCGAAGCCCATACCCGTGGGCACGTGTACCGGTCGTTCATCGAAGGCCTGGGCTTCGCCCTGCGGGAGGGCCTGGAGCGCATCGAACGGGCCGGGAAGGTGCGCATCGAACGCATCGGCCTCGCCGGGGGCGCGGCCCAGTCCGAAACCATCTGCCAGATCACCGCCGACGCCATGGGCCGGCCCCTGTGCGCCGGAGAGACCTTCGAGGCGGCCGGGCTGGGGACCGCAGTGCTCACCGCCGCCGGCATCGGCCTGTACCCGGGTGCGGAAGCGGCGGTGCGGGCCATGGTGCGCACCGGGCGCACCTACCTGCCCCGCCCGGAGACCGCCGACCTGTACGGCCGGCTGTACCGGGAGGTGCACCTGCCCATGGGCCGGCGGCTACGTCCGCTGCACCGGCGGATCCGCGCCATCCTCGGGGACCCCGGAGGCTGCCCAGGAACCTGGGCGGCCCCAGATCGCCGCCAGATGGAGGGAGGGGAATGACGGCCAAGGAGGAGCGCAACGGATTCCGGCCCCCCTGGATGGAGGCCCCCCCGCCGCCCGGGTCCTGGCGGTCCCTGTTCAAGTGGGGGGATGCGGGGACCTTCAAGCATCCCGGTCCGGGGCTGGTCCGCCTGCTCAAGGAGACTTTCGGGCTGGACGACGGCGCGTTCCGGCGGCCGCGCCGAACCGGCCTGGAACCGGCCCGGGCCGGACGGCCCCCGGCCCTGCCGGCGGGTGCCCGCGCCGACCTGGAGGCCATGCTGGGGCCAGAGAACGTCTGCACCGACGACCATTCCCGCCTGGCCGCGGCGTACGGCAAGGGCATGCTGGACCTGCTGAGGCTGCGCCGGGGCATCGCCGAGCACCTCCCGGACGCGGTGCTGCACCCCCGTGACCGGCACGACCTGGTGCGGATCGTGGACTACTGCTCCCGCCACGGCATCCCCATGACCGCCCGGGGCGCCGCCAGTTCCGTGGTGCGGGGCACCGAGTGCCCGGCAGGGGGCGTCTCCCTGGACTTGCGCACCCACATGGACCGGATCCTGGCGTTCAACGAAGTCCGCCAGACCATCACCGTCCAGCCCGGGCTGTACGGCCCGCGCCTGGAGGGGCACCTGAACCGGGCCCCGGAGGCCTTCGGGGCGGCGCGCCGCTACACCTGCGGGCACTTCCCGCAGTCCTTCGAGCATTCCACCGTGGGGGGCTGGGCGGCCACCCGCGGGGCCGGACAGTGCTCCACCTATTACGGCAAGATCGAAGACCTGGTCCTGGCCCAGGAATACGTGACCCCGGCCGGGGTGATCCGCACCGGGGAGCACCCGGCCGCCGCCACCGGGCCCGACATGGACCAGATCCTGCTGGGCAGCGAAGGCGCCTTCGGCGTGCTGGCGGAGGCCACCCTGCGGGTGTTCCGGTGGATGCCCCGCAACCAGTTCCGCTTCAGCTACCTGTTCCGGACCTGGGACGCGGCCCTGGACGCGGCCCGGGAGATCCTCCAGGGCCAGTTCGGCCACCCCTCCGTGTTCCGCCTCTCGGACCCGGAGGAAACCGAAGCAGCCATCCGGCAGTATGGCCTCGACCGCCCCGGGGCCGAGGCCCTGTTGGGGCTGCTGGGACTGCGCCCGGGGACCCGCTGCCTGCTCCTGGGCAGCACCGAGGGGGAACGGCGCTTCGCCCGCAACGTGCGCCGGCAGGCGGGCCGCATCTGCCGGTCCCGGGGCGCCGTGCCCACCACCGGCCTGGTGACCCGGACCTGGGAGCACAGCCGGTTCCGGGACCCGTACCTGCGGGACGACCTGCTGGATTTCGGCATCCTCACCGACACCCTGGAATGCGCCGTCACCTGGGACGGCCTGGAGCGGGTGCGGCGGAGCGTGCGGTCCTATTGCGCGGCCCGGCCCCGGACCCTGTGCCTGACCCACCTTTCCCACGGCTACCCTCAGGGGGCGAGCTTATATTTTATTTTCATAACGCCCCTGGACGACATCCAGGAATACCAGGCCTTCCAGGCGGGCCTTCTGGACGTGATTCTCCGGGAAGGGGCGGCCATGAGCCACCACCACGGCATCGGCCGCATGACCGCTCCCTGGCTGGAGGGCCAGCTGGGCCCCGTCCAGATGGACCTGCTCCGGGCCATCAAGCGCCACCTGGACCCCAAAGGGCTCATGAACCCTGGGGGCACCCTGGGCCTGGACCTGCCCCCAACCGACATCGCCCCCGAACGGTCGGAATAATATTTTAGGTTAATTTGCCAGAGAAAGATGGCTCGGCATACCTGCTAAACCCGAGCAAAACCATCAGGATTTTCCGCCAGGCCAGCTATCCTGGGTTGCAGGAGGAGATCGTGCAGAAGTTCATCCACAAATCCGAAACCACCCGGCCCTGGACGCCGGCCCTGGCGGTGGCGTCAGCCCTGGCGTCGACTTTGTTCCTGGGTCTCGCCTGCGGGCACGACGAGGTGAGCCGCACCCCGGTGGCCGCGACCCCGGCGCCCATTCCCGGAACCGCTCCGGCGGGGGCGCCCATGGCCGTGCCCCCGGCGGCGAATGCCCACTCCAGCATGCCTCCGGGCGCCATGCCCCCCACGGGCGCGAATCCGCACGCCGCCCTGCCGCCGGGCACCATGCCCCCGGGGGCCATGCCCATGGGCGCCATGCCCGCGCCTCCCCGGCCCACGGGCGCCGGCGCCCTCAAGTGGACGACCCCCAAGGGCTGGACCGAGAACCCGGGCAGCGGCATGCGCTACGCCACCCTGCTCCCGCCCGGCGGGGGCAAGGCGGAGATGTCGGTGGTGGTGCTTCCCGGCCCCGCCGGCGGGGAGCTGGCCAACGTGAACCGCTGGCGCGGGCAGATCGGCCTGCCGCCCCTGGAGGAGTCCACCCTTGGCACCGCCCGCAAGACCGTGCAGAGCAAGGCGGGCACCGTGGCGGTGTACGACTTCACCGGCGCGGGCGACGTGAAGAGCCGCATGGTCACCGGCCTGCTGGCCACCCCGGACGGCAACACCTGGTTCCTCAAGCTCGTGGGCGAGGCGGAGCCGGTGGGCAAGGCCAAGCCCGCCTTCATGAAGTTCCTGGAGAGCCTGCACCTTGGTTAAGACTTTCGTCGCCCGGTGCTGGGCGGTCCTGGCCTCCCTGCAAGTGACCATCGTCGCCCTGGCCCTGCTCATGGCGCTGGTGGTGCTCTGCACCCTGGCCCAGACCGACCTGGGGACCCTGGGCGCCGTCAATACTTATATGCGCAGTTGGCTGGTCTGGCGGCACCTGCCCGGACTGGGGGTCCCGGTGCCTGTGTTCCCGGGCGGCGCCCTGGTGGGCCTGGTGCTGGCGGTCAACCTGGCCGCCGCCCTGGTGCGGCGGTTCGAATTCAGCGTGCGCCGCCTGGGCCTCTGGGTGGTGCACGCCGGACTGGTGCTGCTGGTGGCCGGCGAGTTCGTCACCGGGGCCTTCCAGGTGGACGCCAAGATGACCATCGAGGAAGGCCAGACCGCGGACTTCCTGGAGGACTACCACAAGATGGAGCTGGCGGTCACGGACCTCACCGACCCGGCCCACCCGGTGGAGTACGGGGTGCCCGATTCCCGGCTGCGCACGGGCGCGCGGGTGCCCCTGCCGGGCACCCCGGTCACCCTGAGGGTGAAGCGCTTCTACACCAATGCCCAGCTGGCCCCCCTGGGCCCCGGCGGGCCGCCGGCCCTGGCCGACCGGGGCGTGGGCACCGGCATCCGCATCACCGAAGCACCGCCGGCCACCTCGGACCAGGAAGTGAACGCCACCTCCGCCCTGGTGGAGCCCCTGGCCGGAGGGCGCAGCTACGGCATCTGGCTGGTGTCCACGGTGCTGGGGGCGCCCCAGTCCTTCATCCACGAAGGCCGCACCTACGCCCTGGCCATGCGGGCGCGCCGCTACTACCTGCCCTTCTCCCTCACCCTGAAGAAGTTCAGCCACGACGTCTACCCGGGCACCCAGATCCCCAAGAACTTCTCCAGCCTGGTGCACCTGTCCAACCCGGCCAGGGGCGAGGAGCGGGACGTGCTCATCTACATGAACCAGCCCCTGCGCTACGCGGGCAAGACCTTCTACCAGGCCAGCTACGGCAAGGGCGACACCCTGTCCATCCTGCAGGTGGTGACCAATCCGGGCTGGCTGCTGCCCTACATCTCCTGTTCGCTCATCACCCTCGGGCTGCTCTTCCACTTCTGCCTCACGTTGTTCCGGGCCCTCCAGCGGCGGCAGGCGGGGGCGGAAGCGGAGGCGGTATGAAACTCAGTCGGATCTTCGCTTGGCTTCCCGGTTGCCTCGCCCTGGCGGCGGTGCTGCTCGCCGCTGTGCCCGCTGGGCGCACCCGTGGCTTCGACATGGAGGCCTTCGGGCGCCTGCCGGTGCTGGAAGGGGGGCGGGTCAAGCCCCTGGACTCGGTGGCCAGGAACGCTCTCCTGATGATCCGGAGCAAGCAGAGCCTGCCGTTCCAGGGGCGCACCCTGGGTCCGGACGAATGGATCCTGGACGTGCTGTTCAGGCCCCAGGTGGCGGACACCCAGCCGGTGTTCGTGATCAACGACCCGGACGTGCTGGGGCTCATCGGGCTGCGCCAGACCGCCAACCGCTACTTCCCCTTCGACACCCTGCTGCCCCATCTCCAGGATCTGGAGAACCAGGCGCGCGCCGCGAACGCCCTGGAAGCGGTCCAGCGCTCCCGGTTCCAGAACGCGGTGGTGAACCTGTACCAGCGCCTCCTGCTCTACAACCAGCTGGAGAACACCGTCCAGCTGGCGGATTCGCCGAGCCTGTACCAGGAGGTCCAGGCCCTGGGCTCCCCCCAGGCGGCCGAGCGCTACCGCAGCCTGGCGGAGGTGGCGCGGTTCCGGCCCCTGCCGCCCCTGCCCGGGCAGAGCCCGGACGCCTGGATGAACACCGGCGAGGCCCTGGCGGCGGCCACCGGGACCCAGGTCCATCCCGGCCTGGCGGCGCTGGCCTGGGCCGGAGCGGCCTACGCCGCCGGCGACCAGGTCGCCTTCAACCGCGCCGTGGCCGAACTGCACGGGCTCACCGCCCAGGTGCGGCCCCAGGCTCTGCGCCACGCCAACGGCGAACTGCTGTTCAACCGGGTGCAGCCCTTCTACCTGGGCATGGTGATCTACGTGCTGGCCCTGCTGGTGGTGTTCGGGTCCTGGCTATGGCGCCCGGACCTGCTCCAGCCGGCGGCCTTCTCCCTGCTGGCGGCCGGCGCCGCGGTGCACACCGGGGGGCTGGCGTCGCGCATCCTCCTGCAGGGGCGGCCGCCGGTGACCAACCTCTACTCCTCGGCGGTGTTCGTGGGCTGGGCGGCGGTGATCCTGGGCCTCATCCTGGAGCGCATCTACCGCAAGGGCTTCGGCACCGCGGTGGCGGCCGCGGCCGGGTTCGGCTCGCTGATCATCGCCCACCACCTGGCCATGGAGGGGGACACCATGGAGATGATGCGGGCGGTCCTGGATTCCAATTTCTGGCTGGGGACCCACGTGGTGAGCATCACCATCGGCTACAGCGGCACCTTCCTGGCGGGGATCCTGGCCATCGCCTACACCCTGCGCAAGCATCTGGCCCCGTCCCCGGACCCGGACACCACCGCCGCCCTGGTGGACATGACCTACGGCATCATCTGCTTCGCCCTGCTGTTCAGCTTCGTGGGCACGGTGCTGGGGGGCATCTGGGCGGACCAGTCCTGGGGCCGGTTCTGGGGCTGGGACCCCAAGGAGAACGGCGCCCTGCTCATCGTCCTGTGGAACGCCATCATCCTGCACAGCCGGTGGGGCGGCTACATCGCCGAGCGGGGCATCATGGCCATGGCCATCTTCGGCAACATCATCACCAGCCTGTCCTGGTTCGGGGTGAACATGCTGGGTATCGGCCTCCATTCGTACGGATTCATGGACCAGGCCTTCTGGGCCTTGTCCGTGTTCGTGGCCACCCAGGCGGCACTCATCCTCCTATGCCTCGCGCCCCGGCGGTTCTGGAGTCCCCGCACCCAGGCGAAACCCTGACCAGCCCAGTTCCCGTCGCGACACGACAAAAAACCGCCTTTGGGCTTGTCTTTCCCGTCCAATCTCGCCTATAAAAGGGAAAGTCATTGTTCTAAAACATGGGGATGCGGCGTTAATGAAAGCCAGAAGCACGTTTTATTTCGAAAAACTGTTCGAAGAGATCCCGGAAGCCATCGTGCTCACCGACGAGCACGGACGGGTGACCAAGGTTAACCGGGAGTTCACCCGGTTGTTCGGCTACCCCCCGGAGGAGGCCGCCGGGCGCCACATCGACGACCTGGTGGCGCCGCAGGCGTACCGCACCGAAGCCACCGGCATAACGGCGGCGGTGGCCAGGGGCGAGAACTACACCGTGGAGGCGGTGCGCCAGCGCAAGGACGGCTCCCTGGTGCACGTCTCCCTGCTGGGGGTGCCCATCCAGGCCCCGAACGGGGGCACCGGGGTGTTCGGCATCTACCGGGACATCTCCGCCCGCAAGCAGGCGGAGCAGGCTCTGCAGGAAAGCCGGCGCCAGCTGGAGGAGGCCTACACCCAGCTGGAGCTGATCTCCAACCTGGACGGCCTGACCGCCATCCCCAACCGCCGCTACTTCGAGCGCTTCTACGACCTGGAATGGCGGCGCCGGCGCCGGGAGCAGAAGCCCATCGCCCTGATCATGCTGGACATCGACTTCTTCAAAGCCTTCAACGACAACTACGGTCACCTGGCCGGGGACAAGTGCCTCAAGCAGGTGGCCCACGCCCTGCAGGTGGTCAACCGGGCCGGGGATCTGGTGGCCCGCTTCGGGGGGGAGGAGTTCGTGGCCGTGCTCTCCGGCACCCCCCTGGCGGACGCCCGCACCCTGGCCGAGCGTATGCGCCTGCGGGTGAAGGACCAGGCGATTCCCCACGAGCACTCGGCCGTGGCCGGGCAGGTGACCATCAGCCTGGGGGTGGCCGCCCTGGTGCCCGACGGGGATACGGACCCCGCCACCCTGCTGCTGAAGGCGGACCAGGCGCTCTACCAGGCCAAGTCCCGGGGCCGGGACCGGGTGGAAATCCTGGATTCCTGAGCCGGTGCAGCCGCATACCAGACGTGCATAATAGATCAAATCCGGACAAGGAAGTCCGGATCCATGCGCAACCGCCCCAGACCGGACGGAAACTCTTCGAAGGAGTTGAGGTGACGGAACTCATGGCCAACACGGAACAGGTCGATGTGGCGCTGGTGGGCGCCGGCGTCATGAGCGCGACCCTCGGGACCCTTCTGGCCCAGCTGCAGCCGGACTTGAAGTTCCAGGTATTCGAGCGCCTGGACGGGATCGCCCTGGAAAGCAGCATGGCCACCAACAACGCCGGCACCGGGCATGCGGCCAACTGCGAGCTGAACTACACCCCCGAGCAGAAGGACGGCACCGTGGACATCAACAAGGCCCTGGTCATCAACCGGGCCTTCGAGATCTCCCTGTGCTTCTGGTCCTACCTGGTGGAAGAGGGGATCCTGCCCCGGACCGACTTCATCAACCGCTGCCCCCACCAGAGCCTGGTGTGGGGCGAGGCCAACACCCGCTTCCTGCGCGCCCGCCACGCCCAGCTGAGGGCGCACCCCATGTTCGAGGACATGGAGTACAGCGAGGACCCCGCCAGGCTGCGGGAGTGGATGCCCCTGGTCATGGAGGGGCGGGACCTGGCCGGGCCCCTGGCGGCCACCAACGTGGCCCGGGGCACCGACGTGGACTTCGGCCGGCTGACCCGGTACCTGTTCGACGGGCTCCAGCGCCGGGACGGGTTCACTTTGCACCTGCGCCACCAGGTGGAGGACCTCAAGCGCGATCCGGACCACCGGTGGCGCCTGCGCGTGAAGGACCTGGCCGCCGGCAGCGAGCGGGACGTGCGCGCCCGCTTCGTCTTCCTGGGGGCCGGGGGGGGCGCCCTGCCCCTGCTGCTCAAGTCCGGCATCCCCGAGGCCAAAGGCTACGGCGGCTTCCCGGTGAGCGGCCAGTGGCTCATGTGCACCAGCCCGGACGTCATCCGCCGCCACCACTCGAAGGTGTACGGCAAGCCGTCCCTGGGCGCGCCGCCCATGTCGGTGCCCCACCTGGACACCCGCGTCGTGGACGGGCAGCATGCCCTGCTGTTCGGCCCGTACGCCGGCTTCACCACCAAGTACCTCAAGCGGGGCACCTACCTGGACATGATCAAGACCATCGGCCCCGGCAACATCTGGCCCATGGCGGCGGCCGCCTGGCACAACATGGACCTGACCCGCTACCTCATCGGCCAGGTGCTCCAGTCCCAGGAAACCCGGGTGGAAGCCCTGCGCCGGTTCGTGCCCACGGCCCGCAGCCAGGACTGGAAGCTGGATGTGGCCGGGCAGCGGGTCCAGATCATCAAGCGCGACCCCAAGCTGGGGGGCAAGCTGGAGTTCGGCACCGAAGTGGTGGCCTCCGCCGACGGCTCCCTCGCGGCCCTCCTGGGCGCCTCCCCCGGCGCCTCCACCGCCGCCACCACGATGATCTACCTGATCCTGCGCTGCTTCTCCGATCAGTCCCAGACCGAGGCCTGGCAGGGCAACCTGCGGCGGATGGTGCCCTCGTACGGCCACGACCTGACCAAGGAGGTGGACGTGCTGCGCTCGGTGCGCGCGCACAACAACGCGGTGCTGGGCCTGGCCTGATCCCGGGCCAAGGCGCAAGTGGCTTGAAAAAGACAAATTAGTCTGAAATGTGATGCCGAGCACCGGCCGTTTCCCCGCGGGGCTGCGATGCTTGGATATTGACCTATGCTTATGGGGCCGGAAGCAATATTGAGACTGATTCCACTCCGGGGAACCTGAGCCATGACCATCGGGGAAAAGCCGTCGATCCGCGCCGCCGCCTGCGAGGAACTGGGCTTCGGCCTCAGCGCCGGAGGATTCCGCATCCAGGCCAAGAGCATCCAGCCTCCGGGCACCAGCCTGACCGGGACCGGGCCGACCCTGGTCTTCCTGCACGAGGGCCTGGGCAGCATCACCCAGTGGCGCGGTTTCCCCATGGCCCTGGCCAGCGCCTCGGGGCTGCCGGCGCTGGTGTACGACCGGGTGGGCCACGGCAAGTCCCAGGCCCGCACCGGCCTCCTGCCCCCGTCCTACCTGGAGACCGAAGCCTGGGAGCGGCTGCCGGAGGTGCTGGCCGCCTGCGGCATCCAGTCGCCCCTCCTGGTGGGGCACAGCGACGGCGCCACCATCGCCCTGCTGTACGGCGCGCGCTTCCCCGCCGGCACCGTGGCGGTCGTCGCCGAGGCGCCCCACGTGTACGTGGAGCCGGCGGCCCTCCAGGGCATCTGGCGGACCCTGCGGGCCTACGAGACCACGCCCCTGCGGGAGCGCCTGCGGGCCCACCACGGCGACCGGGTCGACGCCCTGTTCCACGCCTGGAGCCAGGTGTGGCTGTCCCCGGAGTTCCGGGACTGGTCCATGACCGGGCACCTTCCCGCCCTCACCTGCCCGCTGCTGGCCATCCAGGGCGAGGAGGACGAATACGCCACCCCCGACCAACTGCGGGCGGTGCTGCAGGGGGCGGCCGGCCTGGCCCAGGGGCTGCTCCTGCCCGCCTGCGCCCACGTGCCCCACTTCCAGGCCCGGGACCAGGTGCTGGAGGCCATGGCCCGGTTCATCCGGCAGGTCCTGGCGGACTGGGGAGGGCATCGGTAATTTCCATCCCCGCGGCCGGCCTTTGGGGTGGAGAATGAATCGCCTTCTTTCTCAGCCACGGGAGCAACCATGGGCGCAGGCCCCGTCCAACCGGCCAGGATCGTCACCGCCGCCGCGCTGTTCGACGGCCACGACGCGGCCATCAACCTGGTGCGGCGGCTGCTGGTGGCCCAGGGCGCCCAGGTGGTCCACCTGGGCCACGACCGGGGGGTGGCGGAGATCGTCAAGGCGGTGGTGGAGGAGGACGCGGACGCGGTGTGCGTCTCGTCGTACCAGGGCGGGCACATGGAGTTCTTCGCCTACCTGGTGGACCGGTTGCGGGCGGCCGGGGCGGAACGGGTCAAGGTGTTCGGCGGCGGCGGCGGGGTGATCCTCCCGGAGGAGGCCAGGAGCCTGGAGGCCGCCGGGGTGGAGAAGATCTACACCCCCGGGGACGGCATGCGCCTGGGAGTGGAGGGCATGATCCGGGACCTGCTGGAGCGCCTGTCCCGGCGCGCACCCGGGCCGCTCCCGGCGGGGCCGCCGTCCTGGACCGACCGCCTGGGCCTGTCCCGCCTGCTCACGGCGGTGCTGGACCGGGACCTGGCCCTGCCCGGGCCGGAGCCGCCGGCCGCCGGCCCCGGGGCCCCGGTGGTGGGCCTCACGGGCACCGGGGGCGCCGGCAAGAGTTCCCTGTGCGACGAGCTGGTCCGGCGTTTCCTCCTGGACGATCCGGGGCTGCGGGTGGGAGTGCTGGCGGTCGATCCCATCCGCAAGCGCACCGGGGGCGCCCTGCTGGGTGACCGCCTGCGCGTGAACACCGCCGGCAGCGGGCAGGTGTTCTTCCGCAGCCTGGCCGCCGGGCCCGGCGCCAGCCAGGCGCTGCGCCGGGGCATCGCCCTGCTGCGGCGGGTCTGCGGCCTGGTGCTGGTGGAGACCACCGGCATCGGCCAGGGGGACACGGACGTGGTGGAGCTGTGCGGGCTGCCCGTCTACGTCATGACCAGCGAGTTCGGCGCCGGGACCCAGCTGGAGAAGATCAACATGCTGGATTACGCCCGCCTGGTGGCGGTGAACAAGTTCGAGGACAAGCGCGCCGAGGACGCCCTGGCGGCGGTGCGCCGGCAGGTGCGGCGCAACCGGGGCATCCCCGCCTCGGTGCCGGACCAGCGCCTGCCGGTGTACGGCACCTGCGCCAGCCACTTCAACGACGCGGGCGTGGACCGCCTGTACCTGGACCTGCTGGCCCTGCTGCGGGAGGACGGCTCCGGCCCATGGCCCACCCGCCTGCCGGACCCGGGCCCGGCGGCCTTCGACTGCGAGCGCACCGCCCCCATCATCCCCTTCGAGCGCACCCGCTACCTGCAGCAGATCGTCCAGGCCGTGCGGGGCTACAAGGGCCGGACCCGGCTCATGGCGGCCCAGGCGGACCAGCTCCAGGCCCTGGAAACGGCCCTGGGGGCCTGCCCCGAGGCGGCGGAGCCCCTGTGCCGGCTGGCCGGCCAGGCCCGGGCGGAGCTGGGGGCCGAAGGCGTGGCCCTGCTGGAGGCGTGGCCGGCCCTGGTGCGGGCCTATTCGGGGGACGTGCTCAGCTACCCGGTGCGGGACCACACCCTCACCCAGCCCCTGGCCGCCACCACCCTGTCCGGCACCCGCATCCCCAAGGTGGAGCTGCCCCGCACGGACCGGTGGGGGGCGATCCTCACCTACCTGCGCCAGGAGCAGGTGCCCGGGCAGTTCCCGTACACCGCCGGGGTGTTCCCCCTGCGCCGGGGGGACGAGGAGCCCAAGCGCCAGTTCGCCGGCGAGGGCGGCCCCGGGCGCACCAACCGGCGGTTCCACTACCTGTGCCAGGGCGAGGCGGCCCGCCGGCTCTCCACCGCCTTCGATTCGGTCACCCTGTACGGGGAGGACCCGGCCGACCGCCCGGACATCTACGGCAAAGTGGGGGAGAGCGGGGTCAGCGTCGCCACCTTGGACGACATGAAGGCGCTGTTCGCCGGGTTCGACCTTTGCGATCCGGCCACGTCCGTGTCCATGACCATCAACGGCCCCGCGCCGGTGATCCTGGCCATGTTCTTCAATGCCGCCGTGGACCAGCGCCTGGACGCCTGGCGCCGGGAGCACGGGGCGGATCCGGACCCCGGGACCGCGGCCCGGATCCGGGCCGAGGCGCTGGCCAGCGTGCGGGGCACCGTGCAGGCCGACATCCTCAAGGAGGACCAGGCCCAGAACACGTGCATCTTCTCCATCGAGTTCGCCCTGCGGATGATGGGCGACGTGCAGGCGTTCCTGATCGCCAACCGCATGCTCAACTTCTACTCGGTGAGCATCTCCGGCTACCACATCGCCGAGGCGGGGGCCAACCCGGTCACCCAGCTGGCGTTCACCCTGGCCAACGGCTTCACCCTGGTGGAGCACTACCTGAGCCGGGGCATGGCCATCGACGACATCACCCCCAACCTGTCGTTCTTCTTCAGCTCCGGGCTGGACCCGGAGTACGCGGTGCTGGGGCGGGTGGCCCGGCGCATCTGGGCCATCGCCATGAAGGACGTCTACGGCGCCCGGGAAGCCAGCCGCAAGCTCAAGTACCACGTGCAGACCTCCGGCCGCTCCCTGCACTTGAAGGACATGAAGTTCAACGACATCCGCACCACCCTCCAGGCCCTCACCGCCCTCACCGACAACTGCAATTCCCTGCACACCAACGCCTACGACGAGGCCCTCACCACCCCCACCGAGGCCTCCGTGCGCCTGGCCATGGCCATCCAGCTCATCATCACCCGGGAGTTCGGCGCCTACGCCAACGAGAACCCCCTGCAGGGATCCCACTTCATCGAACGCCTCACCGACGACGTGGAGGAAGCGGTGCTGGAGGAGTTCCTGAACCTGAACGCCCACGGGGGCGTGCTGCGGGCCATGGAGACCCAGTACCAGCGGGCGCGCATCCAGGAGCAGTCCCTGCTCTACGAGACCCGCAAGCACTCGGGCGAGCTGCCGGTGGTGGGGGTCAACACCTTCCTGGGGGAGGAGGCGGCGCAGGCGTCCCACCCCGCAACGGTGGTGCGGGCCACCCCGGAGGAGAAGGACCGCCGCCTGCAGGAGCTGCGGGACTTCCAGGAGCGCCACCGGGACCGGACCGGCCCCGCCCTGGAGCGGCTGCGGGAGCAGGTGCGCCGCCGCGGCAACCTGTTCGAGGCGCTCATGGAAACCGTGCGGGTCGCCAGCCTGGGCCAGATCACCGCCGTACTCTATGAAATGGGCGGGAAATACCGCCGTTCCGTATGAACCGCACGATGGAGGAATCCATGAGTTCACCCCTCACCGCCCTCAGTGAAGAGGAGACCGCCTTCCAGGACCTGGTGGCGGACTTCGCGGCCCGGGAGATCGCGCCCCTGAGATCGGAGATGGACGAGGCCCAGGCCATGCGCCCGGACCTGGTCCGGCAGCTGTTCGAGCTGGACGTGATGGGCGTCGAGGTGCCGGAACAGTACGGGGGCGCCGGCTCCAGCTTCTTCAACGCCATCCTGGTGGTCGAGGAGCTGGCCAAGGTGGATCCCTCGGTGGCGGTGCTGGTGGACGTGCAGAACACCCTGGTGAACAACTGCCTGCTCTCCTGGGCCGACGAGGCCCAGAAACGGCGCTACCTGCCCCGCCTGTGCCGGGACCAGGTGGGCGCCTACGCCCTGTCCGAGCCGGGCTCCGGCTCGGACGCCTTCGCCCTGGCCACCCGGGCGGCGCCCCGGGGCGCCGGCTACCGCCTGAACGGCAGCAAGATCTTCATCACCAACGCCCAGGAGGCGGACATCTTCGTGGTGTTCGCCACCGTGGACCCCCAGGCCGGGTACAAGGGCATCACCGCCTTCATCCTGGAGCGGGGCATGCCCGGGTTCACGGTGGCCCGCAAGGAGAACAAGCTGGGGATCCGGGCCAGCTCCACCTGCGAGCTGGCCCTGGCGGACGTGGACGTGGGCCCGGACCAGGTGCTGGGGGAGGTGGGCATGGGCTACAAGGTGGCCATCGAGACCCTCAACGAGGGCCGCATCGGCATCGCCGCCCAGATGGCCGGCCTGGCCGCGGGAGCCCTGGGCCACGCCCTGGCCTACACCCGGGAGCGCCGGCAGTTCGGCCAGCCCATCTTCTCCTTCCAGGCGGTGCAGATGCGCCTGGCGGAGATGGCCAGCCGGGTGGAAGCGGCCCGGCTCATGACCTACAACGCCGCCCGCCTCAAGGACGCCCGCCTGCCCTTCACCAAGGAGGCGGCCATGGCCAAGTACTTCGCCAGCCACATGGCCGAATGGGTCGCCAGCGAAGGGCTGGAACTGTTCGGGGGCTACGGGTTCACCAAGGACTACCCGGCGGAGAAATATTTCCGCGACGCCAAGATCGGGAAGATCTATGAAGGCACCACGTTCATGCAATTGCAGACCATCGCCAAGCTGCTATAGTTTGCCCACTTCAACAATTCGGACAAGCCGGTCGCAAACCGTCATCGCGCGTTACCCCCCCATGAGGCGCCCGTGACCCAGGAACAGGTAGACAAGCTGGAACTCCTCAAGCTCCGCACCGAGAAGGCCGAACTCGGCGGCGGCAAGGACAAGATCGACAAGCAGCACCAGTCCGGCCGCCTCACGGCCCGGGAGCGGATCCAGGTGCTGCTGGACGAGGACTCCTTCACCGAGATCGACAAGTTCGTGGTGCACCGGTGCGGCAACTTCGGCATGGAGAAGGTGAAGATCCCCGGCGACGGGGTGGTCACCGGCTACGGCACCATCGACGGGCGGCTGGTGTACGTGTTCGCCCAGGACTTCACCGTCTTCGGCGGCTCCCTGTCCCTGGCCTACGCCGAGAAGATCGTCAAGATCATGGACATGGCCACCCGCAACGGGGCCCCCATCATCGGCCTGAACGACTCCGGGGGCGCCCGCATCCAGGAAGGGGTCCAGTCCCTGGCCGGGTACTCGGACATCTTCCTGCGCAACATGCTGAGCTCCGGGGTGGTGCCCCAGATCTCGGCCATCATGGGCCCCTGCGCCGGCGGCGCGGTGTACTCCCCGGCCATCACCGACTTCGTGTTCATGGTCAAGGACACCTCGTACATGTTCATCACCGGCCCGGAGGTGATCAAGGCCGTGACCCACGAGGAGGTGAGCAAGGAGGACCTGGGCGGCGCCATGACCCACAACGCCGTCTCCGGGTGCGCCCACTTCGCCTGCGGGGACGACGAGGAGTGCCTGCTGCTGATCCGGGAGCTCATGTCGTTCCTGCCCCTGAACAACCAGGACGACCCGCCCCGGGGCCCGGCCGCCGACGACCCCAACCGCGTCGAGATCGCCCTGCGCACCATGGTTCCGGACAATCCCAACCAGCCCTACGACATGCGCACCATCATCAGGGCCGTGGTGGACGACGGGCACTTCTTCGAGGTGCACCAGCACTACGCCCGCAACATCCTGGTGGGTTTCGCCAGGCTCAACGGGCGCTCGGTGGGCATCGTGGCCAACCAGCCGGATCACCTGGCCGGCGCCCTGGACGTGGATTCCTCCCTCAAGGGCGCCCGGTTCGTGCGCTTCTGCGACTGCTTCAACATCCCCCTGGTGTTCTTCGAGGACGTGCCGGGCTTCCTGCCGGGGGTGGACCAGGAGAAGGGCGGGATCATCAAGCACGGGGCCAAGCTCCTCTACGCCATCGCCGAGGCCACCGTGCCGCGCCTCACCGTGATCACCCGCAAGGCCTACGGCGGGGCCTACTGCGTGATGAACTCCAGCAACATCCGGTGCGACTACGCCATCGCCTACCCCACCGCGGAGATCGCGGTCATGGGGCCGGAAGGGGCGGTGAACATCATCCACCGGGCCGAGCTGGCCAAGTCCCGGGACCCGGAGAAGACCCGCAAGGGCCTGGTGCAGGACTACCGGGACACCTTCGCCAACCCGTACAACGCGGCGGAGCTGGGCTACGTGGACGAGGTCATCGACCCGGCCCGCACCCGCCCCACCCTCATCCGGGCCCTGGAGATGTGCAGGAACAAGCGCGCCGCCAACCTGCCCCGCAAGCATGGGAACCTGCCCTTATGACTCGCGAACCCGTGATGTTCAAGAAGATGCTCATCGCCAACCGGGGCGAGATCGCCATCCGGGTGATCCGGGCCTGCCGGGAGCTGGGCGTGGCCACCGTGGCCGTCTACTCCGAGGCGGACCGGAACGCCCTGCACGTGCGGGCCGCGGACGAGGCGTACTGCATCGGCCCGGCCCCCAGCCGGGAATCGTACCTGAACGGCCCCCGGATCCTGGAGGTGGCCCGGCGCTGCGGCGCCGACGCCATCCACCCCGGCTACGGGTTCCTCTCGGAGCAGGAGGAGTTCGCCGAGGCCTGCGCCCAGGCGGGGATCACCTTCATCGGCCCCAACGTCCGGGCGATCCGCATCATGGGCAACAAGACCACCTCCCGGGTGGCGGTGCACGCCATGGGGGTGAACCTGGTGCCGGGCATGCGCGAGAACCTGGAGTCCGAGGAGCACGCCCTGGCCTGGGCCGAGGAGATCGGCTACCCGGTCATGCTCAAGGCGGCGGCCGGCGGCGGCGGCAAGGGCCTGCGCATGGTCGGGCCGCCCCGAGGACCTGCCGGGCGCCTACCGGGCCGCCAAGTCCGAGGGCCTGCATGCCTTCGGCGACGACGCGGTGTACCTGGAGCGCTACATCGAGAACCCCCGCCACATCGAGATCCAGGTGCTGGGGGACCGGCACGGCAGCCTCATCTACTTCCCCGAGCGGGAGTGCTCCATCCAGCGCCGCCACCAGAAGGTCATCGAGGAGGCTCCGTCGACCCTGGTGGACGACGACATGCGCCAGGCGCATGGGCGAGGCGGCGGTCCGGGCGGCCAAGTCCGTGGACTACGACTCGGCCGGCACGGTGGAGTTCATCGTCTCGGGCAAGACCCGGGAGTTCTTCTTCCTGGAGATGAACACCCGGCTGCAGGTGGAGCACCCCATCACCGAGATGATCACCGGCATCGACCTGTGCAAGGAGATGATCCGCAGCGCCGCCGGCTACCCGCTGGCGTTCGTCCAGGAGGACGTGCGCCTGCACGGCCACGCCCTGGAGTGCCGCATCTACGCCGAGGACCCGGACAACCAGTTCCTGCCCACCCCGGGCAAGATCCTCGGCCTGCGGGTGCCCGGCGGCCCCTGGGTGCGGGACGAGATCGGGCATGTACGAGGGCATGGACGTGCCCATCCACTACGACCCCATGCTGTCAGCAAGCTGGTGGTGTGGGGCAGCACCCGGGAGCGCTGCATCACCCGCATGATCCGGGCCCTGTCGGAGTACTCGGTGAAGGGCATCAAGACCACCATCCCCTTCCACGCCCGGGTCATGCAGAACCCCAAGTTCAACAAGGGGCGACATCGACACCAACTTCATCGACAACGAGTTCCAGCCCCAGGACGCGGCCCGGGTCAAGCCCTACGAGGACATCGCCCTGGTGGCCGCCGCCATCAAGGCCTACCGCCGGGACCGGGAACGGATGCGGCGCATGCTGGGGGGCTGCCGTGCGAGGGCGGCGCCGTCGAAGCCTCCAAGTGGAAGGCCAGCGGCAGGGTCCAGCGGGAATCAGCGTTTCTGAGGAGAGATTCATGGCCTACATCGCCACCCACCAGGGCAAGACCACCCGGGTCAAGGTGCAGGAGACCGCCCCGGGCCGGTTCCAGGTGACCCTGGGGGACAAGGAATACCACGTGGACTTCCTGGAGCCCCAGCCCAACCTGTTCTCCCTGATCATCGACGACCGCTCGTTCGAGGTGGACGTGGACGCCCGAGACGATGGGGACCTGTACGAGGTGGTCATCAAGGGTGACCCCCATGACGTGGAGATGGTGGAGGAGAAGAAGAAGAAGCTGGCCATGAAACTGTCCCGGGGGCTCTCCGGCCGCCAGGACCTGCGCTCGCCCATGGCGGGCAACGTGCGCCAGGTGCTGGTGCAGCCCGGGGAGCGGGTTGCGCCCGGGCAGGTTCTGCTCATCCTGGAAGCGATGAAGATGGAGAACGAAATCAAGTCGCCCATGGACGGCATCGTCGGCTCGGTGACCGTCCGGCCCGGCACCATGGTGGCCAGCGGTGACCCCCTGTGCGTGGTGGAACCTTGGGAACCGCAATTCAACGAGAGCTGACGCCATGGACCTGAACCCCCGGCTGCACCAGGTGGCGGTGGTGGGCGCCGCCGGCAAGATGGGCAGCGGCATCGCCCTGCTGCTGGCCCTGGAGATGACCTGGCGGGCCCTGGAGCAGGCCGATGCCCAGGCCGATGCCCAGAGCGGCGCCCCCTGGATCCTGAACCTCATCGACCTGGACGACCAGGCCCTGCAGAGCCTCCTGCGCTACCTGCGGGAGCACGCCGCCAAGGACGCGGAAAAGCAGATCAACCGCCTGCGCGCCGCGTTCCGGGACCGGCCCGGCCTGGTGGACAACCAGGACATGGTCCAGGAGTTCGTGTTCGAGGTCCTGCTGCGCTGCCGCACCGGCCGCACCCTGGCCCTGGCCAAGGACGCCCGGCTGGTGTTCGAGGCGGCGTTCGAAGCGGAGGAGGTCAAGCACGCCATCTACCGGGAACTGGCCACCCTGTGCGGTCCCGGCACCTTCTTCCTGAGCAACACCTCCTCCATCCCGCTGGGGGCCCTGGGGGAGGCCTGCGGCCTGTCCGGGCGGATCATCGGCTTCCACTTCTACAACCCGCCGGCGGTGCAGAAACTGGTGGAGGTGATCCAGCCCCGCCGGTGCGACCCGGAGCTGGTCCAGGCGGCCGCCCTGCTGGCCCACGCCCTGCGCAAGAAGACCGTGCCCGCCAGCGACGTGGCCGGGTTCATCGGCAACGGCCACTTCATCCGGGACGGCCTGCGGGCCATCCGGGAGGTGGAGCGCCTGGCCCCGGAGCACGGCTACCTGCCGGCGCTGCTCATGGTGGAGCGGGTGACCCGGGACTTCCTGCTGCGGCCCATGGGCATCTTCCAGCTCCTGGACTACGTGGGCCTGGACGTGTTCCGGTCCATCACCCAGGTGATGACCCGGTACCTGGGGGAGGACCTGTCCTGCGACCTCCTGGAGCGCCACCTGGCCCAGGGGGTGCGGGGCGGCCAGGGCGCCGGGGGCGTGCCCCGGGCCGGCTTCCTGAAGTACCAGAAGGGCCGGCCGGTGGCGGCGTACGACCCGGCGCGCAAGGAGTACCAGGACCTGGACGCCCCCTGGGCCCGGGAGGCGGAGGCCCGCCTGGGCCCCCTGCCCGAGCCCGTCCTCACCTGGAAGGCCCTGTCCAGGGACCCGGATCCGGCCCCCAGGCTGGAAGCCTGGTTCCAGGCCCTGGGCCGGCTGGACACCCTGGGGGCGGACCTGGCCAAGGGCGCCTACCGGGCCAGCCGGGAAACGGCGCTGGAACTGGTCCGCCAGGGCGTCGCCAACCGCCCGGAGGACGTGAACGACGTGCTCAAGCTGGGCTTCTACCACCTGTACGGCCCGGTCACCGACTATCTCTAGGGGACCGCCCATGAAAACCATGGCCAAACCCGTGTTCCTGGCCGCCGGCGCCTGCACCATCAGCCTGGGCACCGGCCGCAAGGAATTCAACCCCCGGGCCGAACGCCCCGGGCTGGAGCACTACATCCAGGAAGCCGGGCGGGCGGTGCTGGCCCAGATCGCCGACCCGGCGGTGGTGGACGAGGCGGTCATCGGCAACTTCATGGCCGCCCGGTTCAACCGCCAAGGCCACCTGGGCGCCCTCATGCCCATCATCCACCCGGCCCTGGAATACAAGCCCGCCCTGCGGGTGGAGGGCGCCTGCGCCTCCGGCGGGCTGGCCCTCGCCACAGCCATCAAGAGCGTGCTCAGCGGCCTGGCGGAGGTGGTGCTGGTGGCGGGCGTGGAGGTGCAGAACACGGTCAAGGCCCTGTACTGCGCCGACTACCTGGCCGGCGCCGGGCACTACCTGAGCGAGCGCAAGAACGGGCCAGCGCCTACTTCTTCCCAGGCAAGTTCTCCGAGCGGGCCGGAGCGTACGCGGCCAAGGTGGGCACCGACCGGGCCCGGGAGGCCATGGCCCACTGGTACCGCAACGCGGTGGAGAACGCCCGGCGCAATCCCCTGGCCCAGGAGTACCACAACACCGCGGCGGACCTTCTGGCCCAGGGCCGCACCCCGCCCAACCCCAAGGCCTTCACCGAGCACCTGAACCTGTACGACTGCTCCAAGGTCTCGGACGGCGCCGCGGCCATCCTGGTGGCTTCAGAACAGGGCTTCCACCGGCTCGGGCTCGCCCGCCGGGATGTGGTCCAGGTGGCCGGGTTCGCCCAGGTGGCCGTCAACCTCACCGCCCCGCCCCCGAACCTCACCGAGCTCACCACCAGCAAACTGGCGGCCGCCCTGGCCCGGGAAATGGCCGGCACCGCCCTGGCCGACGTGGGGGTTTTCGAAGTGCATGACTGCTTCACCATTTCCGGCCTCCTGAGCGTGGAGGCCCTGGGCCTGGCCCCGCCCGGCGGCGGCGCCGACCTGGTGGTGGGGGGCGCCACCCGGCGCACCGGGCCCTGCCCGGTGAACACCGGCGGCGGCCTGGTGGGCTACGGCCACCCCACCGGCGCCACCGGCGTGCGCATGGCCGTGGACCTGTGGAAGCAGCTCACCGGCCGGGCCGGGGAGTACCAGGTGGAACTGGCCCAGGAGCACGGGATGCTGGTGAACATGGGGGGCAACGACAAGACCGTGGTGTCGGTGGTGCTGCGCCGGTGAGTGCCTAGGAGGCTGACTACGTAATCGTACGTGTCCCAGACGTTTGCCCTGCGTCGGCGCCGGCGAAGCCGGCGCCGACGGGAAGCTAACGGCGATGGACTTTGGACCGCGTTTGCACGCCTGCACTTCGTTGGTCCCCGGGACCGGTTGGTTCTTCCAGGCCATCCAAATGGGCCTGAGGTCCCGAAGGCTCGCTTCGAGTGGGTCCTGGGAACTTCAGCGTGGCGCCGACCTGATAGTTTGGGGGGCGTTTCAACCTTGCTGAAGCACGTGGAAAAACGTCGGGCCAAGGCTAATAGTGGCTGCTGCCGCCCGAAATCACGGAATTCATTCCGGAGGGACACCCGGTGCACTTCATCCGGGATCTCGTTGTCGAACCGTTGGATCTCTCGGCGATCCTCGACACCTACGTGGCAGACCGAGGTTTCCCGCCGTTCCATCCGGCGATGATGGTGGCCCTGCTCCTCTATTCGTATACGCAGGGTGTTTTCTCTTCCAGGAAGATCGCCAAGGCTTGCCTCGAACGGATGGACTTCGCCGCGGTCACCGGGTTCCAGAAGCCGGACTTCCGGATGGTGAAGGCGGAGAGCGAATTCGCCGAAGTGGTCAAGGAGTGGCTGGACCAGGCTGAAATCACAGATATGGGCGAGGATTTCCGGTTCCGGAAGCGCCAGGGCGGGGGAAGAGGGGCCCAGTTTGAGGCGGACCGGGCCCGACGGCAATACGATGTCGTGGAGCCGGAAAACCGTCTGGTTGCGCGCACCGTGGAACGGGCCTGGGAAGAGAAGCTCCGCGCCCTCCGGGAAATCGAGGAAGCTTTCGAACGGCATCAACGCCAAGCCCCAGCAGTCCTGACGGAAGCAGAACGGAACAGGATCCGGAAAGTGGTTGAAGACCTCCCGGGCCTCTGGAATGCGGAGACCACCACGCCGGCCGACCGCAAGGCCATTGTTCGGGAATTGATCGATCAGGTTGTGGTGCTGGTTGTGGGTGAGAGCGAGCGGGTCCAGATCACCACCCATTGGGCCGGCGGATATCACACCGAGATGGAGGCCAGGCGCCCGGTCAGGAGCCTGGCTCACAACCTCCGCAAGCTCGCAGGGGCCACGGCCTGAGGGGAAAACCATCCCGATAGGCCCAAAATCGCCCTGAAACCCTTTCGAAGACGATCTCCGGGGAGGTGGCACAAGCACTCTCCAATCTCTGTCGAATTCTATTCCGTCGGTGACGGACCGCGTCAGCGGTCCGGAAACGACGAACCAGGGCGAAAGTCCGGGACACGTGCGATTACGTAGCTAGGCCTTCAGTAATTCCGCCTTCCCGGTGTGGGCCAACTTTGCGTCGAAGGTCAGGAGTTTGGCGCAACCCCGGCCATGGGCGGAAAGGACAATCAAATGGTCAGCCAGGCCGACGGAACCCGTGCTGTTCCCCAAGGCCTCTCGAAGGGTCGGGGACGATTCAACTTCCACTCCCGCCGCAGCGAGCAGCGTCTCCAGCGCCTGACGCACACGGGAGGCGGTCCAGCCGGGCGCACTGCCCAAGACCCAGCCCAACTCAACAAAGACCAGCAGGGGCACGAAGATTCCCTGACTGACCGCGCCTGCTGTGATGGCTTCCCGGGCGGTGCGGCTTTGTTTCGGGTCATCACCCAGGATGGCCCGGGCCCAGACGTTGGTATCCAGGCCGATCACTTGGCCGCGCCCCTGGCAATGGCCTTTTCCATGTCCACGAGGCTCATGCGCTTGGCACCCGGGATGGCGAAATCCCAAAGATCCTCGACCTGGTGCTTGACGGGGGACAAGGCAGCCCTGCCGTGTGCAGGATCCAGTTCAAACCTCACCCGATCGCCTTCATGCAAGCCAAGGGCCTCGCGAATGGCCTTGGGGATGGTAAGTTGACCTTTGCTGGTGATGGTGGCGATGGTGGATCCGGACATGTCCCGACCTCCTTACCATTATGCATGATTCTCCTTACTTGTCCAGGCTGCGGCGGCCCCATCGCCCTCCGACTCCGGCACCGGCCGCTTCATGCTGGTTCATGCAAAGGGACGGCTGGCGGCTTCAGCCAGAACCCAGGTGACGAAGGCACGCAGCTTGCTCCCCATGGGTGTCCCTTTGGGCCGGGTCAGGTAGTAGGCACATCCCGGGTCCACGCAGGCGGGGAAAGGCTGGACCAGTTGCCCCGTGGCCACGTCCTCCTGGATCAGACCCTGGAAGAACAAGGCGAAGCCGTGGTCATCCAGCACCGCCCGGCGCAGGGCGTGGGAATCATCGATGCGCTTGGCGTTCAACGGTCCTGTCAGCTTCACCCCCTGCCCCTGGAACCACATCCTCCAGTGCGCCTCATCGAATTCGTAGAACAGCGGCTGGCTTGCCAGGTCCCGGGGTTCCGGATCGGAAGGCAGCCGTTTCATGCAGGACGGGGTGCATACCGGGGTCAGCAATCCGGTGAGCACCAGGGTCGACTCCACTTCAGGCCATTGCCCATGCCCCCAGCTGATCCCCGCGGAGGCGGCATCGTGGACGAAATCGGCGGGCTGGTAAGCATGGTGCAGGAGCAGTTCGATCTTCGGGTGGCGTGACCAGAACCGGCCGAGCCTGGGAGTCAGCCAGCGAGCAGAAAAATAAGGAGCCACGCTGACCCGGAGCGATTCCTCCTGCAAGGGTCGTTTCCGGCTTTCCACGGCCCAATCCAGAGACTGCAAGGCATGGCCGATCTCGGCAAGCAGAAGGGTGCCTGCTTCGGTCAGCTGGATTCGCCGGTGGAGCCGAAGGAAGAGTTGGATGCCCAGGTCCTCTTCCAGCCCGCGGACATGGTGGCTGAGGGCAGCCTGGGTCACGAACAATTCCTGTGCGGCTCGCTTGAAACTGCCGTTCCGAGCCACGGCCTCGAACACTCGAAGCTGGTTGATGGTGGTGGAAGAAAGGGCCATGGCGAGCATCTGCGCTTAAAAAAAAATTAAGTCACATCATGAAATATCAAATCAAACCGCCATGGAAATCAACTAGATTCGGGACCATTCTTTGGCCATCAGCTTCGAAACCCTAAAGGAACCTAAAATGGCGAAGGCGGCGTTCGAGATCGGGAAAGGTTCCCGCAAGGTCATGACCCTCAGCGAGGCGGAGGTCGAACAATGCCTGGACCTGCCGGAGCTTCTTGACGGCCTCGAGGACGGCTTCCGGGGCCTGGAACGGGGTGAAGTCCAGTCGCCCCACCGGCCGGGGATCACCGTTCCCGGGAAAGGGTTCTCGCTGGCCATGCTCGGGTGGCGCCCGGGGATGCAGATAACTGTCAAGGAAGTCAATGTTTTCGACGGGAACCTGAACCTGGGATTACCGAACCACCTGGCCATGATCCTTCTGTTCGACCCGGAAACGGGGGCCACCACGTGTGTGATGGATGGGACGTATATAACGGCCATCCGCACTTCGGGCGCGGCGGTGCTTTCCGTGCGCCTCCTGGCCCGGAAGGATGCGCGAGTCGCCACGGTGATCGGGGCGGGAGTGCAGGGGCGCCAGCACCTGCGTCTGCTGCCCCTGGTTCGGGATTTCGACCGCATCAACGTCTGCTCGCTGATTCACGAGGACGCGGAGAGACTTGCCGCCACCGATCCCCGGGCGCACGCCGTGAAGGATGTGGAGGCGGCGGTGTGGGGGTCGGACGTGGTTTGCCTGGCCGCCCACTCTCCCCGGCCAACCATCAAGCCCGAATGGGTGCGCCCTGGCACCCACGTGTCCTCGGTCGGATACTATCCCCCGAACGGGGAATTACCGAGGGAATTGGTACGGAAACACCGCCTGTTCGTCGAGACGCCGGATGCTTTCGAACCCCCGCCGGTTGGGTGCGGGGAACTGTCCGGGCTTGACCCGGCCCAAGCCACCCCCCTGGGCGCCGTTGCCTTGGGCCGAGCGGGCCGCCAAGACAATACCGAAATCACCCTCTACAAGGCCATGGGCATCGGCATGGAAGACATGGTGGCCGCCAACCTGGCTTATAAACGGGCGCTGGAGGCCCGGATTGGCGGCCTGATGGACTGGTGACCCTTGACGGCCCAGAACGCGGCCCAACTGGCTCTGGCGCAGTCTTCCGGTGCCCGGGCCAGGATGGCTGCCGGGTTCTGCCTGGCCCCATACGCCGACCAGCCCGCCCCGGATGCTGGGATCGCCCATCACTTCCCGGCGGGCGCTGCCTCGTCCTTCTCCCCGGTCACGAACCGCCGGGCGGCCACCAGCCGGTTGGCGAAGTACTTGCTCGTGAGCTTGCCCAGTTCCACGCAGTGCATGCCGGGGCCGTGCCAGGCGCTGGCATGGATGAACTGGCCGTCGCCCAGGTAGATGCCCACATGGCTGACGCCCCGGCGCACCCCCTCGGTGGCGAAGAACAGCAGGTCCCCGGGCTTCAGGTCGTCCAGGGGCACCGGGTCCCCCTGGCGGGCCTGGGAGCGGGAGGTGCGGTCCAGGTCGACGCCGAAGGACCGGAACACGAAACGCACGAATCCGGAGCAGTCGAAGCCCCGGGTGGGGGTGGTGCCGCCGAACCGGTAGGGGATGCCGATGAGGGTCTTGGCCTTGTCCACCAGGGCGGCAAGCTGGTTCGGCTCCAGGGCGTCCTTGGGGTCGTCGGCCTGGGCGTGCAGGGGCAGCAGGGCCCCCAGGCACCCGATCCAAAGCAACCTTCTGAGCGGCTTGGGCAGCAAACCGGGATCCCCCCATGGACAAACCATCCCGGGTGGAGAGACCACAGGGACGGCGACAGGTGTTATTTGCGACCTGGCCAGTTTACCCGGCCGTGCCCACGGTGTCACCCCGCTTCGGCCACCTTGCTTCAACTTTATTAATTTCACTACTTGGTCAAAGCGAAGTAGAACTGCAGGTCGGCGTCGGTGCGCCGGGTCCGGCCCCACTGTTCCCACCCGGTCCAGCCGGACCCGGAGGTGAACTCCGCGTGCCCGTCCGGAAACACGGTGGTGTCGCCGTAGCCCTTGTCGCTGCCCTTGCGCATGGGGAAGGCCTCGAAGCGGGCCCGGGACGGGGCGGTCAGCACCAGGGCGTAGGACCGCCCGGGGGCCAGGGTCACGGGCGCCGGGAAGGTGAGGGTGGCCCAGTCGCATCCGCCCAGGGAACAGGTGGGGGTACCTGTCGGCCGGACAGCTTTGGGCCTCTCCCGCCACCAGCACCTTGCCGTCCGGTTGCTCCACCCGGATGCCCAGGGGGGCAGAGCCGGACAGGCGGCGGACCCGCACGGACACGGAGGCGGCCCGGCGGGGTGGGCCCGTGACGGTGAACACTTCCCGCACCTGGGCGGGCCCGGAGATGGGCTTGGGCGCCCCCATCCAGAACTCCATGTAGCCCATGCCCTGGGACCGGCCGCCCTGGTAATCGATCTCCAGGATGGGGGTGAACGCCTCGGCGGTTCCGGCGGTGCGGCGCACGGTCCACTGGGGGTCCTTGCGGCTGCGGATGAGCATGGCCCAGTCCGTGTCCGGGAGGCAGACCTGGGTTGGCGGGGCGCAGCTCTTGAGGAACAGGGCGTTGACGGAGACGAAGTTGGTTTCGGGGTCCGGGTCGGTATTGCGGAACACCAGGTGGTAGAGGGTTCCGGGGGCCAGGGTCGGGGCCCGGTCGAACCGCAGCAGGGGATAGAAGGTGTCGCTGGTGGCGGTGAGGGCCATGCGCCGGACGTTGCTGGCCAGCACCTGGCCGGAGGGGCGGTGCTGGGGCGTGCCGTCGTCGGTCTGCAGTTCCACCCGCAGGGTGCCCCCGCTGCCCGCATGATAGCCCTGGCGCTTGAAGCTCCAGATGAGGTAGGGGCGGGCACCCTGGAAGACCCCTCCGGGCATGGCCCGGAACCGGCAACTCACCTGCACGCCCCCCTTGCCGATAGGTGTGTTGGCCAGGGAATCCGCCCGGATGGCCGGACCGTAGCAAGCGCCCCGGGCCTCCAGGCCCAGGGGGAGGAGAACCAGCATTGCCGCGCCCGCCAGCCTGACCATGGATGCCTCCGGAAGACGGGTACTTGGATGCCGTTCACGGGACGAACATGAACTGCAGGTCGCTGTCGGTGAGGTTGGGGGTGCCCCACATGTCCCAGCCGGCCCAGCTGGCGCCGCCGGTGGTGCTGTACTGGGCGTAGCCGTCGGGGAACAGGGTGTAGTTGGAGAAGCCCTTGTCATGGCCCTTGCGGATGGGGTAGGCGGAGGTACTGGGTGTCGGCGGGGCTGCTGAGGACCAGGTGGTACGACACCCCGGTGGCGAGGACCGTGGCCAGGGGGAAGGTCACGGTCACCCAGCTGGGCACCCCTTCCAGCACGCTGGCGGCGGGCGCGGTGCCCTGTTCGATGAGGGTGCCGTCAGCCTCCTCCAGGCGCAGGGTGAGGGGGCTGGCGCCCGCCGTCCGCTGCAGGCGGGCCATGATCCGGGTGAAGGAGCGGCTGGGGCCTGAAACCTTGAAGGTCTCCCGCACCAGGGCGGCGCCGGAGATGGTCTTGGGGTTGGCGGACCAGACTTCCATGTAACCGTTGCCCTGGCTGCCGCCGTCGGCGTAGTCCAGCTCCACGGTGGGAGTGAAGTTCTGGCGCAGCTGCCAGGGGCCCTTCCCGGCCCGCACCAGCACCGCGAAGCTGGCGTCCGTCAGGCTGGGCTGCATGGGGGCGGTGGCGGCGTCGGTGTACAAGGCATCGATGGAAATGTAGTTGGTGGCCGGGGCGGGGTCCACGTTGGTGAAGACCAGGTGGTAGAAGGCGCCGCCTTTGAGGGTGACCGGGTACGGGAACAGCAGTTCCGGGTAGTTGTTGTTCTGGGCGATGATGTTGCCGTAGCTCACGGAGGCCAGGGACACGCCGCTGGGATGGTGGGCGGCGGTGTTGTCGTCCGCTTCCAGGTCCACCTGGATGGTGCCCCCCTGGCCCGCCTGGTACCCGGTCTTCAGCAGGGACCAGATGAAGAACACCCGGATGCCCTTCAGGGCGCTGGCGTGCTTGGCCTGGAACCGGTAGCTGGCGGCGTTCAGGCTGGGCCCGCCCACCACCGTGTTGGCCAGGGAGTCGGCGCCCAGGCCCGAACCGTAACAGGACGCCACGGCCGCCAGCTTGGCCTGGACCGGGATGGCCCGGGTGTAGGTGGTCCGGACCCCGTACAAGGTCACCACGCACTGGAGCGTGACCGTGCTCCCGGTGCCGGCGTCGAAGGTGACCGCGGCGTTCCTGGCGATCCCCCCGAGGGTGCCCCCGGTGATGCTCCACTGGTAGGTGGCGCCCGCCTGGGCCGGCACGAAGGCGAGAACGCCGGCCATTCCCGTGGTAACCAGGCGGGGAGCCATAATGTAGCCGGAGTCGGAGAGCGTGGCGGCCCGTGCCGGCCAGGCGCAGCCCATGACCAGAAGCCCTGCTCCCAGGACGAACCCTCTAGAATTATTCATAACGTTCCCTCTCCCAGAATCCGCCCAGGCGGCCGGTGTTTCCGGCTGTCCCAGGACCCTGCTGCTCGGCTTGGGTACCGGCGCTGCAAGCAGGACCGGAGACCCCCCGGTCCATCCTGAGCAACGGGGGTGCCAATCTGGAGACTCTCGGATCTTTTTAATATCTTTTTTATTTACAGGGTTTAAAAACAAGACATCCCCCCCTTCGAGAGGAGGGATTCCCGATTCCGGATCCGGCCTCTAGAATCCGGACGGCTTGCGCCGGGCGGGCGGCGCGGGCAGATACGCTATGTTTGGGAAATGGCAAAATCCCAGCCGTCTTCCCACCCCACCCGCCGCCGCGCCGAGTTCCTGGCGGGCGCCCGGGACTCGCTGCCCATGCTCCTGGGCGCGGCGCCCCTGGGCGCCATCTTCGGCACCCTGGCGGCCCCCAGCGGACTGTCCCGGGGCGGCGCCCTGGCCATGTCCCTGTGCGTGTTCGCCGGGTCGTCCCAGTTCATCGCCCTGACCCTGCTGGCGGGGGGCACCGGCCTGGTGGTGATCCTGCTCACCACCCTGGTGGTGAACCTGCGCCACGCCCTCTATTCGGCCACCCTCCTGCCCCACGTGGCCGAACTGCCCCAGCGCTGGCGTGTCCCCCTGGCTTTCTGGCTCACCGACGAGACCTTCGCGGTGATGTTGCGCCGCTACCAGGCGCGCGATGGCTCGCCCTACAAGCATTGGTACTACCTGGGTTCGGGCATATCCATGTACATCAACTGGTTCGCCTGGACCCTGGCCGGACTTCTGTTGGGACGGTCCCTGCCCCGCCTGGAAAGCCTGGGGCTGGAATTCGCCATGGCTGCCACGTTCACGGGCATCGTGGCCCCCATGCTCAAGCACCGGCCCATGCTGGGCGCCGCCGTGGCCTCCGGGCTCACGGCCCTGGCGGCCCGGGGGCTGCCCTACAGATTCGGGCTCATGGCGGCGGCCCTGGCAGGCGTGATGGTGGGCCTGATCCTGGAACAACGGGAGGCGGCATGAGCGCCCGGGAATGGGTCCTGGTGGGAGGCATGACCCTGGTCACCTTCCTGATCCGCTACTCCTTCTTCGCCCTGGGCGAGCGCCTGCGCTTCCCGCCGCTGGCGCGCCGGGCCCTGCGCTTCGTGCCCGCGGCGGTGCTCACGGCCATCACGGTGCCCATGGTGCTGGTGCCGGACGGGACCCACTGGCAGCTGCCCTGGCGCAACCCCTGGCTGGCGGGGGCGCTCGTGAGCGGCTGGATCGCCTGGCGCTTCAACCACCTCCTGGGCGCCATCGGCGCGGGCATGGCGGTCTATTTCCTGGGGCGGGTCCTGCTCCAGTGAGTTCAGGCCGAAGTGGGACAAGCCGGCGGAGCGGCCTTCGGGGCCGCCCCGCGAAACCTTCCAGGTTGCCGAGGTTCCGGCGGCTGGTTGCCGCCCTTTCACGCGGCCGGCTGTTTCTCTCCCACTTCATCGAGGCTCAGGTCCTTGGTTTCAGGGGAGAAGAGCAGGCTGATGAAGGTCATGACCGCGCCAATGGACAGGATCACGGCCGGAGACAGCCATATGTCCTGCCCCTCGATCGCCGCTATGAACGGGATCTTGTGCGCCCACCACACGTAGACGCTGAACCAGGCGCCCAGCAGAGCGCCGGCGGAATAGCCGAAGCCGACGCCCGCGGCGCGCCGCCTGGTCGGGAAGCGCTCGCAGAGGTAGGCGGGAACCACGCCCCACGCCAGCTTGAGCATCGCCGCCATGACCGTGCCCAGGACGGCCATCCATAGATTCCGCGCGATGGCGGCATGATAGAGAACGTAGAACACGGGGATCCCGAACACCACGAGGAAGCCGCAGTACCACTGGGTCAGGCTCTTCCTGCCGGTGCGGTCCGACAGCCAGCCATAGAAGTTGTAGCCAAGGAACGCCATGAACAGGGCGAATCCGTAGATCAGGCTGTAGGTCGTGGTGTCGAAGCCCCGCCCTTTCAGGGTCAGGATGTTGGGCAGGAACCCGTAGACCGAGTAGTCGGTCAGGAACAGCCCGGTCATGAAGAAGAAGACCTGGAGGAAGTCGAACACTTGCGGCTTCTTGAACAGGCTCAGGAAAGGCGACTTCTCGATCCTGCCCAACGACTTGACCTTCTCGAATTCCGGCGACTCGTGGAGATGCCTTCGGATGTAGAGCGCGAACAGCACCGGAATGACCCCGGTTACGAACACGATGCGCCAGCCGTAGGCGACCAGGGCTTCCTTGGTGGACAGGAACGAAACGAGGGCGAACACCAAGGAGCCCAGGACATAGCCAGCGGGGAAGCCGGACTGGATGAAGCCGCCGATCGTCCCGCGTTTTTTCGGCGGGGCGTATTCAATGGCGAAGGTATGACCCACCGCATATTCGCCGCCGAAGAAGACGCCCATCAAGAGCCGGAGGAAGGCGAACAGGACATAGGACCAGACGCCCACCTGGGCGTAGGTCGGCAGGAAGCCCGCCAGGACGGACATCACGCCCACGCCGCCGATGGTGAACATCAGGAGGAAGCGGCGGCCGATTTTGTCGGCATATCGGCCAAAGATGGCCGAACCGATCGGCCGGGACGCCATGGTGATGGAATAGGTGAAGACGATGACGATGTACTGCCAGGCCGCGCTGCCCTTGGGGGAAATGAAGACCTTGACCAGAATGGGGGCCATGATCAGAACCAGCGCCATGTCGTAGGCGTCGAGCATGAACCCCAGGAACTGGGAGATCATGGCCATTTTTGCGTCGTTGGCCATCTTTTGCGGTTCCGCCATCGGGACCTCCTGGGAGCTTGAGAAAAAACTAGGACATGGGCACGCCGCTCCAACCGGTTCAACAGACTGGGAACCAACAAATGGAGAAGAGACATGCAAACGGTTGGTCCACCCGGGAGGCCCTTCGGGAGTCGGGAATTGATAACCAGCGAGACGATACGCTTGGACGGAGGCGCCGTCAAATATTTTTCGCGGCCCGACATATATAAAGATTAAATTGTTGACGTTATTGTCATCTTATCCGTGCCGGTAATTCTTCAGCTTTGATAAAGCGCCTCTGGGCCCCAGACCACAAGAGCAGATCTAGGCCCAGAGGCACTTTTCAACGGCAACGGAACCGACGGGTTCCGCCCCCCCCGCTACCAGGAACTCATCCCGATGGGCGCGCCCACACCCGTGCAGTAGTCCCAGCCCGATCCGGCCTTGAAGTGGCCGTTGCTGCCGGTGGTGATGTCCCGGAAGGCGTAGGTCTGGCCACTGACGTTGTACGTACCCCCGTAGAGGGCGTAGAGCTTGGTGAGGAAGGCGGTGGTGGTGGTGAACGCGGCGCCGCTGGCGTTCAGCATCCCGGACAGGCACGGAGTCGCGACGCTGGTGCCGCCGAACACCATCCAGCCCTTCATGCCCGCGTACGAGGTGCTGTCATACACCGAGACGCCCGTATTGGGGTCCGCGTCCGAGGCCAGGTCCGGGACGCCCCGGTGGGCGCCGGTCATGGCCACCTGGGCCTGCCAGGAGGGCTTGGGCACATAGGCGCTGTTGCCGCCCCCCCCGTCGCTCCAGGCGGATTCGGCAGCAAAAGCCCCCGCGCTGCTGGTGCTGACGCTGGTTCCCCCCGCGGCGACCACGTATTGGGAACAAGAAGGATAGATTACAACACCACCGGTATCTCCGGTGGCCGCGAAGAACACCGGGCCGGTGACCTGGTAATGGGAATCGTAGCTGGTCTCTCCGGACCATTCGCTGCCCCCCCAACTCATGGAGACCTGCTCCACGTTGGCGATCTTGGCCGCCACGTCCACGGCCTTGAGCAGGTCACTGTAAGAGGCCGACTTGGCTTCAACCAGGACGATCTTGGCGGCCGGGGCCATGGCGTGGGCCCACTCGATGTCCAGGGCCGCCTCCTGGTTCCAGCCGCCGTTTTTGTTGGGCTTGGAACCGGTGGCGTACACCACCTGGAACACCTTGTTGGTGGAGGCGGTGACGCTGGAGGAGGATTCCAGGGGCAGACCGAAATAGCCGGCGAAGGTGTTGAAGTCCGAGAGGGCGGTGGCGTAGTCGTAGGCGTCCACGATGGCGATCACCCCCGAACCGGTGCCGGTCACCCCATAGAAGCTCCGGATTTGGAGAGGGTTCATGCCTCCCCCCGGCCCCTCGCCGCCGGCCGGCTCCACCAGGATCCGGTGGTTGGTGTGGGCCCGCAGGCCCACGTGTTCCGGCCGTTCCAGGCTGGTGTCGGGAATGAACGCCCGGCCTTTCATGATCCCGCCCTCCTCCTGGGCGGCGCAGGGCGGTCCCAGGGTCAGGCCCAGGACTGCGGCCATCATGCCTAAGTGCGAAGGACGAACCATAACTCCTCCTTAACTCATGAAAGACCAAGGCCGCCGGCCGTCCCTTGGGAGCGTACGGGCCGAGCAAGAGAAATTGAAAAAACCAATATCCTTCCGAGAGAACGATCAATTCGCCACAAGAGTAATGCTTCTCCGGCTTCAGGCAATCAGGGGGAGGACCGACTCACCTGGGCGGCGCCGGGAAACTGGATGAGGGTATGGTTATTCCTATCCAAAGCTCCCGGAGCGGCCATGACCGAACCACGATCCGATTCTTCCAGGCTGAAGACCGTACTGCGGGTGACCAGCGGCAACTTCATGGAGATGTTCGATTTCTTTCTGTTCGGCTTCTACGCCGCGTACATCTCCAAGACCTTCTTCCCCTCCACCAACGAGTTCGCCTCCCTGATGGCCACCTTCATGACCTTCGGGGCGGGTTTCCTCATGCGTCCCCTGGGCGCCATCATCCTGGGCGCCTACATCGACCATGTGGGCCGGCGCAAAGGCCTGATCGTCACCCTCGCCCTCATGGCCACGGGCACCGTTCTCATCGCCTTCGTGCCCGGCTACGCCACCATCGGCATCCTGGCGCCCCTGGCGGTGCTGGTGGGGCGCCTGATCCAGGGCTTCTCCGCCGGCGTGGAACTGGGCGGCGTGTCGGTCTACCTCGCGGAGATGGCCACGCCCGGCCACAAGGGCTTCTACGTGAGCTGGCAATCCGCCAGCCAGCAGGTGGCCATCATCGTGGCGGCCATCATCGGCTACGGCCTCAACGTCTGGATGGCCCCGGCCACGGTGACCGAGTGGGGCTGGCGGATCCCCTTCTTCATCGGCTGCGCCATCGTGCCGCTCCTGTTCATGCTGCGGCGCTCCCTGCAGGAGACCGAGGAGTTCAAGGCCCGCAAGCACCGGCCCAGCATCAGCGAGATCCTTGCTTCCATGGTCACCAACCTGGGCACCGTCGTCGCCGGCATGATGCTGGTGGTCATGACCACCGTCTCCTTCTACCTGATCACCGTCTACACCCCCACCTTCGGCATGAAGGTGCTCAAGCTCAGCGCCGCGGACAGCCTGATCGTGACCTTCTGCGTCGGGGTCTCGAACTTCATCTGGCTGCCGGTCATGGGCGCCCTGTCGGACCGGATCGGGCGGCGCCCGGTGCTGATCACGTTCACCCTGCTGGCGGTGCTCACCGTCTATCCGGCGGTGGCCTGGCTCACGGCCGGCCCCACCTTCGGCAAGATGCTGCTGGTGGAGCTGTGGCTGTCGTTCATCTACGGCAGCTACAACGGCGCCATGGTGGTGGCCCTCACCGAAGTGATGCCGGTGGAGGTGCGCACCGCCGGCTTCTCCCTGGCCTACAGCCTGGCCACGGCCCTGTTCGGAGGCTTCACGCCGGCGGTGTCCACCTGGCTCATCAGGGCCACCGGCAACCATGCGGCCCCGGCTTTCTGGATGATGTTCGCCGCCCTGTGCGGCCTGGCCGGCACCCTGGTCCTTTACCGGCACAAAGCCCTGAACACCCAGTTGGCGTAAACCCCCTCGCCATGGATCCAGGTATGCTGGTCTCATCTGAGCGACTTTCCTTTGCCCGCCCCTGAACCCGACGTTCCCCAAGGCCCATCGGGCCCGCTCCTGCTCGATCGTCCCGCCCCGGCCGCCGCCCGGGGGCTGATCGAGGGCCAGGGACTGCGCTTCGAGACGGACTTCGACGAACTGGTGGGGCTGTTCGACCAGGGCCGCCTGGTGGCCTGCGGCGCCCGGGCCGGCTACGTCCTCAAGATGCTGGTCATCCGCCCGGATACCAGGGCAGCGACAGCCTGGGCGCACTGGTGACCCCCCTGGTCCAGTCGGCCCTGGGGGCGGGGCACGACACGGTGTTCGTCTTCACCCCCCCCGGCAACGCTCCCAGCTTCCAGGCCCTGAATTTCCGCCTGCTGGCGGCCCACGGCCAGGCGGCGCTGCTGGAGCACGGCCCCGGGCTGGAGGCGTACCTGGCGGGGCATGCCCGCCTGGTCACCCCGGGCCCCAACGGCGCCGTGGTGGTCAACGGCAATCCCTTCACCCTCGGCCACCTGCACCTGGTGGAGAGCGCCGCCCGGCAGGTGCGGCGGCTGTACCTGTTCGTGGTGCGGGAGGACCGTTCGGTGTTCCCCTTCCCGGTGCGCTTGCGCCTGGCCCAGGAGGCCACCGCCCACCTGGCCAACGTGACCGTGCTGGACACGTCCCGCTACGCGGTGAGCGCCGGCACCTTTCCCGTCCTACTTCCTGAAGCGCCTGGACGAAGCCGCGGCCACCCAGATGGGGGTGGACCTGGTGCTGTTCGCCCGGCGCCTGGCGCCGCCCTTCCACATCGTCCGGCGCTTCGCCGGCCAGGAGCCCCTGTGCCCCACCACTGCGGCCTACAACCGCATGATGGCGGAGGTGCTGCCCGGCTGCGGCGTGGCCTGGACCGAGGTGCCCCGGGTCCAGGCGGACGGCGCCCCCATCAGCGCCAGCCGCGTGCGGGCGGTGCTGCGCGGCGGGCGACCCTGGACGGGCTGGAGGCCCTGGTCCCCCCCGCCACCCTTGCGTACCTGCGCTCGCCCCAGGCGGCGGCCGTCATCGAGAACCTGCGCGCCCGTATGGGAGGAGCCTAGCCATGCAGATCCGCCGCAAGGCCAGTGCGGGCACCATGCAGTCCAGCGACCTGATGGTCGTGGTGGAACCCGGCGCCACCCTGCGGATCGAGATCGAATCCACCGTCAAGAAACAGTTCGAGCACCTGATCCGGGCCCGCATCCAGGCGACCCTGGACGGACTGCAGGTCGGCGCGGGACGCATCCAGGTCTCGGACCGCGGCGCCCTGGACTATGCCATCGCGGCGCGGATGGAGACCGCGGTCCGCCGAGCTGCAAAGGAGTAGCGCCATGGAAAAACTCTGGTACCGGGAATGCGACACCGGGCGGCGGTTCATCATCAAGCTCGAGCCGGGCGCCAGGATTCACCAGATGCTTGCTGGACTTCGCCCAGGCCCAAGAAGCTGCCAGTTCGCCTCGCTGGTCTCGGCGGTCGGTTCGGTGCGCGACGTGGAGATCAGCGGCATCCAGGCCGGAGCCCACCTGCCCATGACCGAAGCCCGCTTCAAGACCAACCGACCTGGAAGGGCCCCTGGAACTGCTGGGCCTGGAAGGCAACATCGCCCCCGGCGCCGAGAAGCAGCTCGCCGGCCAGTTCTATATCCTGGGCTCCAAGTCCAACGGCGAGGTGGTGGGCGGGCGCCTGGTGGAAGCGGAGGTCTTCACCGCCTGCGAAATCGTGCTGGCGGAGTACCTGGTGGAGGGCATCGAGCGCCACCACTCCGCCACCAGCGGAGTGGACACCATCTACATCGAAGAATGGTGAGCTCCGGAGCGCAGCCATGAAACTGCGCCGATCGCTGCTCTACGTGCCGGGCAACATGCCCGGCATGCTCCAGAACATCCCGGTGTTCGAGGCCGACGTGGTCATGATCGACCTGGAGGACGCGGTGCCGCTGCTGGAAAAGGACGCCGCCCGGGCTGCTGACCCGGAACTTCCTGCGCTTCTACCGGGACCGGAACAAGGAGATGTTCGTGCGGATCAACCCCCTGGACACGCCGTACGGCGCCGGTGGACCTGCGAGGAAGTGCTGCCCGCGCTGCCCGGACGGCATCCGCCTGCCCAAGGCGGACCACCCGGAGCTGGTGGAGCGCCTGGACACCCTGCTCACCGAGCAGGAAGAGGACCTGGGCCTGGACATCGGCCACTTCAAGATCATCCCCTCCATCGAAAGCGCCCAGGGGGTGCTCAACTGCGTGGAGACGGCCAGGGCCTCCTCCCGCCTGGTGGCGCTGGCCTTCGGGGCGGAGGACTACACCGCCTCCATGGAGATCGACCGCACCAAGTCCGGGCGAGGAGCTGTTCTCGGCCCGGACCCAGGTGGTGTGGGCCGCCAAGGCCGCGGGCGTCCAGGCCATCGACTCGATCTTCTCGGACGCGAACGACATGGAGGCCCTGCGGGCGGAGACCGAGCTGGTCAAGCGCCTGGGCTTCACCGGCAAGTCCCTGGTCAATCCCCGGCAGATCGAGGTGATCCACGAGGTGTTCCGGCCCACCCGGTCGAAGAGATCGAGCACGCCCTGGAGGTCATGGAGGCCATCAAGCGGGCCCGGGAGATGGGCACCGGCGTCATCTCCCTGAAGGGGCAGGATGGTGGACGCCCCGGTGGTGGCGCGCGCGGCCCGGACCATCCGGTCGGGCGTGGCCTTCGGCATGCTGGAATACGACCTTTCCGACGAGGTGATCCATGGCGAAAAATAGCCTCGGGCGGGAGATCCCGGCACGCTGGCGGGGGCGCACCCTGGACCCGTACCTGGACCCCTGGAGCCGCAAGCCGGAGGTGCTGATGCGCGCCACCCGGCCCCTGGTGCGGCGCACCCCCGGCGAGCAGCAAGCTGCTGCCCTCGCTGCGCGCCGCCATCGAGACAGTGCGAGCTGAAGGACGGCATGACCATCTCCACCCACCACGCCCTGCGCAACGGCGACCTGCTCCTGAACCTGCTGGTGAAGGAACTCGATGCCATGGGGCTGCGCGATATGGGCATCGCCTCCAGCTCGGTGCATGCGGTGCACGCGGAGATCATCCCCTACATCCGCAAGGGCGTGATCACCCGCATCGAGACCGGGGTGAACGGCCTGATCGGGGAACTGGTCAGCAAGGGCGAACTGGACTGCCCCATCGTGGTGCGCAGCCACGGCGGGCGGGCCCGCTCCCTGGTCACCGGGGAGGTGGAGGTGGATGCCGCCTTCATCGCCGCCCCCTGCTGCGACATCACCGGCAACCTGAACGGGGTGGACGGGCCCTCGGCCTGCGGGTCCCTGGGCTACGCCCACACGGATGCCCGCTACGCCAAGAAGGTCGTGGCGGTCACCGACAACCTGGTGCCGCTTCCCCGGCCGCTCCCATCAGCATCTCCCAGAGCGACGTGGACTACGTGGTGCAGATCGAATCCCTGGGCGACCCCAAGAAGATCGTCTCCACCACCACCCGCATCACCCGCGACCCGGCGGGGCTGCTCATCGCCAAATACGCCGCCGAGGTGATCGAGGCCTCGGGCCTGCTCAAGGACGGCTTCTCGTTCCAGACCGGCGCCGGGGGCACCTCCCTGGCCGTGGCCGACCTGGTCCAGCAGAAGATGGCCGCGGCGAGAGATCAAGGGCAGCTTCGGCTGCGGGGGCATCACCGGCTATTTCGTGGACATGCTGGAGCAGGGCTATTCGACACGCTGTTCGACGTGCAGTGCTTCGACCTGAGGGCGGTGGAATCCCTCCGCCGCAACCCGGGCCACCGGGAGATCAGCGCCGACCTCTACGCCAACCCCTACAACCGGGGCGCGGTGGTGAACATGCTGGACTGCGTGATCCTGGGCGCCACGGAGGTGGACGTGGACTTCAACGTCAACGTCAACACCGAATCCAGCGGCTACCTGCTGCACAACACCGGCGGCCACTGCGACACCGCCGCCGGGGCCAAGCTGGCCATCGTGGTGGCGCCGTCCATGCGCGGGCGGCTGCCCATCGTGCGGGAGCGCGGTCACCACCGTCACCACCCCGGGCGAGACGGTGGACGTGATCGTCACCGAACGGGGCATCTGCGTGGCCGACCAGGCACGCGGACCTGGAGCAGGAGCTGCTGCGGCGCAACCTGCCGGTGAAGGAGATCCACCAGTTCCACGAGGAGATCACCCGCATCACCGGGGTGCCCAGCCCGGTGGCATTCGACGACGAGGTGGTCGCCCTGATCGAGTACCGCGATGGCTCCATCATCGATGTGGTCCACCGGGTCCGGGAATGACCCGGCCCTGAGGGCGGGCCTGCTGGCAGCCCGGGACGCGCGCCAGCGGGAGCTGGAGCGCTGCCTGGCGGGCCGGGGCGCCGCCTCGGTACCTGGTCTTCGCCGCCAACATGCCCGGCCCCGGCAAGAACCGCCCCGGGCTGGCGCGCCTGTTGGGCGCCGGCCTGGAGTCCCTGGGCGGCCGCCTGGGCCTGGACCTGCTGGTGTCCCGCCGGGACCTGCTCGGGCCCTACCACATCGCCGCCTGCGCCGCGACCCCCCGGGACGCCAAGCGGGCCGCGGTGGAGCTGGAGGCCGGGCTGGCCGGGGGCCGGCTGCTGGACGTGGACATCTACGGGGCCGACGGGGTCCAGGTGGACCGGGCCGCCCTGGGCCTGCCGCCCCGCCCGTGCCTGGTGTGCGCCCAGCCGGCCGGGGAATGCATCCGGTTGGGCCGGCACGCCCCGGACGCCCTCCAGGACCGGGTGGATGCCCTGCTGGCGGCCTGGCGCCCGGCCTTCGGGCGGTTCACCCCTGAGGCCCTGGCGGACCGCCTGGCCTGGGGAGCCCGCCGGGAACTGGACCTCACCCCCAAGCCCGGACTGGTGGATCGGCGGGACAACGGCTCCCATCCGGACCTGGCCTACGCCACCATGCGGGTCTCGGTGGACCTGCTGCCGGCCTACTTCGCCGACCTGCTGGCGGGCGCCCGGGCCGGGCGGCCTCTGGAGGCGGCGGTGACCGCCGGCCGGGCCGCCGAGGAGCGCATGGCCCGGGCCATCCACGCCAACGCCCACCGGGGCTACATCTTCCTGGCGGGACTGGCGCTCCTGGGCGCCTGCGCCTGCTCGGGCGATCCGGCCGCCCTGGGCCCGGCGGTGGGGGATGGGGCCAGGGCCTTCTTCGCCGCCCATGGGGACCCGGATTCCCACGGCGCGCAGCTGCGCCGCCGGCACCATCTGGGGGGCGTCCGGGCCGAGGCGGAAGCAGGCCTGCCGTCGGTGTTCCGGCACGGCTGGCCCGCCTACCGGGAGGCCCTGGACGCCGGCTGGGACCCGGACCATGCAGCCTTCTACCTGATGGCCGTGCTCATGCAGCGGGTGGAGGACACCACCGCCGTGCACCGGTGCGGCCTGGACGGCCTGGCCTGCCTGCGCCGGGACGGGGCGCGGCTGCAGAGGATGCTGGAAGACCAGCGGGATCCGCTGGCCTGGCTGGCGCGGCGGAACCAGGCCTATGTGCGGATGGGCCTGACCATGGGCGGGGTGGCGGACTGCATGGCGCTGGTGTTCGCCCTGGAGGCCGCCGCGAAATCAACCGGCTCCTGAGCCGAAGGCCCCGGACATGGGGCTTGTTCTGGGGAAAAATTCGTTAAGCTTTAAATTCGTTTTTATTTTTATTTTTTTATCAATTCTTGCTGTTGCACAAACTTTTAAAAGTAATACTTTTTTAAGGACCAGAATGAAATTCGTCTGGGTCGAACAGAGCCTGGCCCACCTGGCAAACCACGGAATCGGGCCTGACCTCGCGGAAGCCATCTTCCATGCTCCAGATCAAAGGGCAGCACCGTCAAGCCAAGGAAAGGGCAGAAACATTCTCGAGGCCTCCATTGGAGGACGCCTTTATCGTTTGGTTTTCACCAGGGTTGGACCGGAAGAAATTTTCGTCATCACCGGGTTCCCGATCCGCGGGAGGACATGATGACTAGGCGGAGCGAAACCCAGCCCAGGAAGGATAGTTCGACCTTGGAAAGGCATCTGGGGTACCAGCCGGAAACCCGTTCATTGGCGGACGTGCTGAAGAACTATGAATTGGAAGTCAGGGAAGCCGAACAGGCCTGTGGCCCCCAGGTCCCGGCCCTGCTGGTGGGGTCCGGCAGGCCGCGAAAGGGGCAGGAGCCGGGTGAAATCCAGGTGAAGGCATTGAAAATGCCAACCCTTTTCTGGATGCAACTGGCCAGGAAAGCCGAGGCCCAGGGTCTGAGCCTGCATGCGGCCATGCGGATCGCCCTGGTGGAATGGGCTGCCCGGCATTGATCACGAAGGTGTTCCGCCACTGAAGGAGACCCAATGAGTCCAGCGGAAATTCAAGTAGGCCAGATTGGCATCAAGTACCTTGTCGATGGCTCCCAGTCGGCGAGCATCGGCATGTTCGAATTGACTGTGCCTCCCGGTTCGAACGTCCCGCCACCGCATAGCCACACGAACAACGAGGAGTGTCTGTACGTTCTGGATGGGACGCTTCGTTGCACCGTCGGCGGGGAAACGCGAGACCTGGCCCCAGGGCAGAGCATCGGTACACCCAAAGGGGTGGTCCACGGCTTCTCCAACCCGTTCAAGCAGACCGCACGGGCACTCGTTGTCCTGTCGCCGGACGTTGGACCTCAATATTTCATGGATGTTGCAGCCGTGGTCAATGCCGGTGGACCGCCTGACAAGACCGCTCTCATGGCCACCATGGCCAAATACGGCCTGGTTCCTGGAGGGCCGAACTAGCGCCCGGCGCCTCGCTCAGCTCGGCTGTGGCTCGAACCACCCTCCCCTCCGTGAGGCGATTCCAAAGCAAAATCGCCTCACTCCTTAATTGACTCCAAAGGAATACGTGAGTCATTCAAACCCGCCTCACCCCCTCAGGTTCCGCCTGAGCACCGCCAGCACGTGGTCGATCTCCGCCTCCCCCAGGCGGTTGTGGAACGGCAGGGCCAGGGTGCGCCGGGCCATGGCCTCGGTGCGGGGCAGGGTGCCGGCCAGGTCGCCCAGGCGCTCCCGGAGGTACGGCTGGGTGTGCACCGGGGCGAAGTAGCCCCGGGCGGGCACCCCTTCCCGCTCCATGCCCTGGATGGTCAAGTCCCGGTCGTAGCCTTCGTCCAGGGTCACCACGTACACGAACCAGCTCATGCGCACCTCCGGGCGCACTTGCGGGGCCCGCACCCCGGGCATGGCGGCCAGGCGTTCGCCGTACCGGCGCGCCACCCGGTCCCGCCGGGCCAGGAACGACTCCAGGCGGGCCAGCTGGGACAGGCCCAGGGCCGCGGACAGTTCGTCCATGCGGTAGTTGTGCCCCAGGCGCCGGTGCTCCAGCCAGGGGCCCATGCGGTCCCGCCCCTGGTTGGCGTAGCTGCGGCAAAGGTCCGCCAGGCGGTCGTCGCTGGTCACCACCATGCCCCCTTCGCCGGTGGTCATCTGCTTGTTGGGGTAGAAGGCGAAGGCCCCCGCGGCACCGAAGGAACCCAGCTTGCGGCCCCGGTAGGCGGCGCCGATGGCTTCGCAGCAGTCGTCGATGAGCAGCAGGCCGTGGCGGGCGGCCACCCGCTCCAGGGCGTCCCAGTCCGCCGGGTGGCCGAACACGTCCACGGCCATGACGGCCTTGCACCGGGGCGTGATGCGCCGCTCCAGGTCGGCCACGTCCAGGTTGCAGGTCTCCGGCTCCAGCTCCACGAACACCGGCTCGGCCCCCTCGTACAGGAAGGCGTTGACGCTGGCGGCGAAGGTGAAGGAAGGCACCAGCACCTGGTCCCCGGGGCCGATGCCCAGGGCCTTGACGATCAGGTGCAGGGCCGCGGTGCCCGAATTCACCGCCACCGCGTGCTTCACCCCCACGTAGTCGGCCAGGGCCCGTTCGAAGGCGGCGGCCCTGGGGCCCAGGGCCAGGCGGCCGCTGGCGAGCGCGTCCAGCACCGCCTGCAGGTCCGAGGTGTCCAGTTCGGCGGCGGCCATGGCCAGGTCCCGGGCGAACGCCGGGCGGACCCGGGCGCGGCGCTCCCGCCCGGCCCAGGGCGCGGGGGAAGGGGGCGGCGGGGGCACCAGGGTGGCGGGGTCGAGGTACGGGTTCATGGATTCCTCCCGGTCAAGCGACGGTGCGAATGGTGATGAACGCCTCGGCGGCGTCCAGGCCGACAGTGGCGCCCCGCAGGGTGGCCAGGGCCCGCAGGGCCTGGAGGGACCGCTCGTGGGGCGCCGGACGCACCTGGGAGCGGTACAGGGCCATGGCCTCCAGCTTGGCCTCCAGGGTGCCGGTGATGTCCACGTAGTGGTTGGGGGTGAAGGAGGGGGTCAGGAAGGGGGCGTTCCAGTTGGTCTCCGAGAGGGTCTCGTAGGCGTAGACCCGCCTGGGCCAGGTTTCCCGGCAGGGCCGGGCCGCCACCAGGGCCGACTGGAACACCAGCTGGTGGTCCAGGTGCACGTCGCCCAGGAACGGCAGGTACAGCTCGTCCGGGGCGCAGGAGCGCACCACCTCCTCCACCCGGCCGTTCAGCTCCCGGTGCGGCACTCCGTCCAGCTCCGCGGCGGGCAGGTCCAGGTACCAGGTGCAGGCGACCCCCAGGCGGCGGTGGGCGGCCTTGGCCTCTTCCCGGCAGCAGGTCTCCTCCTCGTCCGAGTAGAGGGGCAGCCGCCCCCGGGTCACCACCAGCACCTGCACCGAGTGGCCCTCCCGAGCCCAGCGGGCCATGGCGCCCCCGGCCCCCAGCACTTCGTCGTCCGAATGGGGAGCGATCACCAGTTTGGTCAACGGTCGCATGGCAAGTCCTCCGTTCCGGGCCGCCCGGTGCGCTGGGCGGCCAGGAAGGCGTCGGGCAGCCCGCTCTTCTGGGAGCCGTCCTGGGCATAGGCGGTGTCGGCCCGCGCCAGGACCCCCACCGTGCGCACCAGGATGCGCAGGTCCAGGGCCAGGCTGGCGTGGTCCACGTACCACACGTCCAGGTCCACCCGCTGCCTCCAGGAATGCCGGGCCGCGCCGTTCACCTGCTGCCAGCCGGTCATGCCCGGGGGCAGTTCCAGGCGCCGCCGGTCCAGGTCGGAGTAGTACCGGCAGGAACTCCGGCAGCAGGGGCCGGGGGCCCACCAGGCTCATGCGGCCCTCCAGGACGTTGACCAGCTGGGGCAGCTCGTCCAGGCGCAGGTTGCGCAGGACCCGGCCGACTCGGGTGATGCGCGGGTCGGCCCGGCTGGTCTCCAGGCCGGACCCCAGGTGGGTGCTGCCGTGGGCCATGGTGCGGAACTTGTAGATGGTGAACGGAGACCCGCCCTGGCCCATACGCACCTGGCGGAACAGGGCCGGACCCGGGCTGTCCAGGCGGATGGCCAGGGCGATGAGGCCCAGCAGGGGACTGGCCAGGATCAGCACCCCGGTGCCCAGCACCAGGTCGAACATCCGCTTTCCGGGCCAGCCGCTCATGGGTCACTCCGGGCTGGCACCCCCACCAGGAGGTCCACCAGGTCGTCCAGGGCGGCCAGGCGGAGGTGGGGCGCCGCTTCCGGGGAGGTCCCCCGGCGGGCGAAGGGGCCGGTGTCCACCTGGGCGGTGAGCATGCCCAGGTGCTTGGGCCCGGGAAAATCGCCGTCCGGGTGGTCGCCCACGAACAGGCACCGGGCCGGTGGCACCCCCAGGCGTTCGCTGGCCAGGCGGAACGGTGCGGCGCTGGGCTTGCGCTGGGCGGCCGGCAGGTCCCCGGTGAACACCAGGGCGTCGAACCGGTCCTGGAGGCCCAGGGCCGCCACCTTGTGGCGCTGGGTGGGGGAGTGGCCGTCCGTGACCAGGAACAGGCGCAGGCCGGCCTCCCGGAGCTGGCCCAGGACCCGGGGCACGCCGGGGTAGGGCGCGGCGGAAGGCCGGTGGCGGTGGAAGCGGTCCACCAGTTCCCCCACCAGGCGCGGATCCCAGGCGCCCAGCTGGTGCAGCACCCGGTCGAACAGGGCCGGGTGGGCGGGGGTGAGCTGTTCCAGGGCCTCGGCGCACGCCTGGCGGAACCGCCGGGGGCCGCAGCCCAGGCGCCGGCCGAAGGCCCCGGCCGCGCCGTCGAAGAAAGTGGCGAAGAAGGAATCCTGGTTCCACAGGGTGTAGTCCAGGTCGAAGCCCACCGCCGCCACGCCGCCCCGCGCCTTGGCCATGGCTCAGGCCTCCCGGCCCAGGGCCGCGTCGGACGCGGTGTCGGCGCGCCGGAACACTTCGTCCCAGGTACCCGGAACATGAGCAGGGGAGCGCAGGGCTTGAGCCAGGGTTCGGGCTCCCGGCCCCGGGCCTGGTCCAGGATGCCCTGGAACAGGGGCACGCCGGCCGCCTGGCTCAGGATGGCGGTCCCGGCCAGGCGGGCGTTCACTTCCGTGAACACCGCCCGGCCACCGGGGGGCACGAAGCACTGGACATTGAGGGGACCGGCCATCTCCAGGGCGCGCACCAGGGCGGCCACCGGCTCCAGGAGCTCCTCCCGCCAGTGGGTGAGGCCCTTGGAGGAGATTCCCGATTCGGTGGCCAGCCGCTGGCGGGGGGAAAAGATCAGCACCTGGCCGTTTCCCGAGGCCAGCACGTCGATGGTGTATTCCACCCCCTCCAGGTGCTCCTGCACCACCGCGTCCTCCACGTACTCGGCGAAGAAGGCCGCCTCGGCGTGGCCGCGGGCCAGGTGCACCCCGGCGCCGCCCCGCCCGCGCCGGGGCTTGACGATCAGCGGATAGCGCCCGAACGCCCCTTCCCGGTAGTCCCCGGCCGCCACCGTGCGCGGCGCGGCGATGCCCAGGGCCCGGAAGGTCTCGTACATGCGCAGCTTGTCGGCGCACACCGCCAGGGCCCGGGGGCTGGAGAGCAGGAGCCGGGTGCCCAGGGCCTCGAAGCGGTCCCGGTGCTCCCCGCAGATCGCCAGCTCTTCGTCCAGGGCCGGCAGGAACAGGTCCACCGCCTCGCGCCGGCACACCTCCAGCATGCGTTCCAGGTAGCCCGGGGCGCCCACCCGGGGCACCACGTAGGCGGCGTCGGCGAAGTGGAAACCCACCGAAGCCGGGTCGCAGTCCGCGGCGACGATGCGGCAGCCCAGGGCCTGGAACGCCCGGTACTGGGTCACCGTGGGCGGGGATCCGGCGGCGGTGCGCAGGAGGGTCAGAGGGTCGGAATGGCTGGCTGGCTGGGTCATGGGTTCAACCTCGGGCACAGGGTTGCGGGGCCGCGGTCTGGCGGTAGGCGGGGAAGAACTGGGCGGGGTCCCCGGTCCCGTCCAGGCCCCGGCGTTCCGCCAGGGCCCGGTAGCGCTCCGGCGCCAGTACCATGCGCAGGGTCAGGAACCGGGCGCGCTGCTTGGAGAAGCCCTGCTTGAAGAAGGCCAGGGAGTCCTCCCGGCAGCCGACCCCGCCGCCCAGGTGCAGGTACCGGGCGCCCCGGTCCTGGGCCCAGTCCCGCATGTGGATGAGCATCAGCTTGGCCGGCCCGAGGCGCCGGTGCGCCTCGGCGGTGCCGCTGAGGTGGAACTGCACCAGGCCGTCCACCTCGGTGAACAGCCCGGCGGCGGCCATGGCGCCGTCCGGAGCCTGCACCGTGCAGAGGTGCAGTTGCCGGCCCAGGCACCGGCGCAGCTCGTCGTAGTACGGGCGCTCGAAGTAGTAGAAGGCGTCCGCCTCGCGCAGGCGCATGGTGGCTTCGTACACCTCGATGAAGGCGTCCAGGAGCTCCCACCGGTCCAGGCGCACCTGGAAGCCCTGCCGCTGCAGCCTGCGCACGTCGGCCAGGTGGTTGGGCCGGGTCTGCCGGTCCAGGTCGTCCCGGGACCGGGTGAGGTCCAGGTAGACGGTCTGCCCGTGGTCCACCAGGGTTCCCTGGGCCTGCAGGGGCCCCGGGGGCAGTTCCAGCAGCGGATGCAGGCGCAGGAAGGCGCACACGATCCCGGCCTCGGCCCCGGCGCGCCGGAAGGCTGCCAGGAAGCCGGCCACGGCGGCTTCGTCCGGTCCGCCCCGCAGCAGCGGGCAGGGATACCCGTACGGGGCCGTCGTGTCGCGCCAGCCGGGCTGCGGCTCCAGTCCCGGGGGCAGGGGGCGCAGCACCAGGGGGATGAGCATGGCCGCATCGCCCTGGCGGGCCCAGAAGGCCGCCGCTGTCCCGCCCTCCTGGCGGGCGCACAGGTCCACGTAGGCGGGCAGGTGGTAGAAGTCATGGGGGCCGGAGGCCAGGAAGCCCTGCCACCGGGGGTCCCGGCAATCCAGGAAGTCAGCCAGCATAAGCGCTCCCGGCGGCCGTTCCGGCGTGCCGGTCCAGCGCCGCCTCCAGCGTCCCGGCGAACCGGGCCGCCAGGGCCTGCATGTCGAAATGGGCTTCCACGTGGGCCCGGCCCCGGCGGGCCAGCTCCCGTCGCCGGTCCAGCCCCATGGCCAGGAGCCGTTCCATGCCCTCGGCCATGGCGGCGGGATCCCCGGGACGCACGGTGATGCCGCAGCCCGCCTCGGCGATGGGGTTGCCGGGGCAGTCCATCCCGATCACCGTGGGCCGGGCCATGGCCATGTAGTCGTAGAGCTTGTTGAAGCTGATGCCGAGCTGCCACAGGCTGGAGGCCTGGGAGCTGACCCAGAAGGCGTCCGCCTGGGCCAGCACGTGGTAGATCCCGGCCTTGGCCACGGGCGGAAGGAACTCCAGCCCGGGCACGCCCCTGGCCCGGGCCTCCAGGCGCGCCTTCTCCGGGCCGGTGCCCACCAGGACCAGGCGCAGGGGCCTGGGCCGGGGCCGGGCCTGGAGCAGGACGGCGGCGTCCACCAGCACGTCCAGGGCGTTGGTCACCCCGTGGGAGCCCGCGTACATGAACGTGAAGGTCGGGCCGTCCTCCGCCTCGCACACCGGGGGCACCAGGGACAGGTCGATGCCGTTGGGCACCCAGGTGAGGGCGCCCGGGTCGCCGCCCCGTTCCGCCACCCGGGGGCCGATCCCGGGCAGGAGGGTGACGATGTGGTCCGCTTCCCGGTACAGCTCCCGTTCGATGCGCTCCATGACCCAGACCAGGGGGTGCCAGCGGGAGACGCCCATGACGTCCACCAGGGACTGGGGCCACACGTCCCGGACCTCCAGCACGAACGGCACCCGCATCCGCCGGGCCAGGCGCAGGGCCGCCTGGGCCGCGAACAGGTGCGGGCTGCTGCCCACCACCACGTCCGGGCGCCCGTCCAGGAGCGCCGGGAGACGCCGCTCCACCCCCCGGGCGAAGGCGAGCATGTTCCAGACCCGCGCCGGGCCGCCGCTGCCCTGGTAGGGCGGGGTGCGCAGCCAGATGAAGGGCACCCCGCCGTGGACGGACCGGCGCGCCGGCTCCCCCGGGAGCAGGCGGTCGGTGCGGGTGATGTGGTCGAAGCCTGAGGCGGCCACGGCGGCCTGGTGCCCCATGGCCAGGAGCGATCGGGCCAGGGAGTAGTGGCGGGTCCCACCGGGCTGGGTGGGCGGAAAGGCGTAGTGGTTGACCAGGAGGATGCGCATGGGTACGGTCGCCGTGGAAAGGTCAGGAAGCGAAGGCGCGGCGCAGGTGCCAGTGGAGGTTGGCGGCCTCCACTTCCCACCGGTAGCGCTCGCGGTAGGCCGCCCGGCCCGCCTCGGCGTAGCGCCGGAGCTGGCCGGGATCGGCGATCATCTGGGCCAGGGCCTGGGCCACCGGGCCGGGGGAAGGCTCCGCCACCCGCCCGGCACCGGCCTCTTCCACCAGCCGGCGCCAGAGGGGGAAGTCCGAGGCCAGCACCGGGATGCCCATGGCCATGTACTCGAACAGCTTGGTGGGCAGGGCCTCCAGGTAGTTGGGCCGGGGGAGCAGCGTCACCAGCCCCACCCCCGCGCCCGCCGCCCGTTCCATGAGGGCCCGGGGCTCCAGGCGCTCCACGTGGGTGCACCAGCCCTCCGCCTGGGCCTCCCGGATGGCCTGGGCGGATTCCGGATCCATGACCCAGCCGATGAACTCCAGGCCCAGGCCCGGAAGGGCCCGCCGGGCCTCCCGCACGGCCTGGACGGCCAGCACGGTGCCGCGCACTCGGGACAGCCCGCCCACGTAGAGGACCCGGCGGGGGTCCGGGGGCCGCTCCCGGGCGTCCGGCAGGCTGAACATGGCCTTGGGATAGTTGTGCACCACCCGGGTCCGGTCCCCGGGCCAGGCCCGGGCCACCGCTTCGGTGGCCGGAGCGAAGCCGCTGAACAGTTCCCGGGCGGACCGCAGCATGGCGCCGGCCAACCGCGAAACCGGACGGCGCAGGGCCGTCTGCAGATACGGCTTGGACTCCAGCTGCAGGGGCAGGTCCTCGTGGATGTCGTAGAGCGTGTAGGTCTCGGGCCGCGCCAGGGCCAGCAGGGCCATGGCCGGGACCAGTTCGGGATCGTGGAAGTGCACCAGGGGGAAGGGTCCGTGGCGCAGCACCTGGCGCCAGACCCCCAGGGCCAGGCGGAACCGGGCCAGGCGCCCCCGGGGGACCGGCAGGGGATGGACCACCAGCCGTGGGTGCGGGCTCCACTCGGAGACGGGCGGCGGCCCGTCCAGGGGCACGAACACGTGGGTCTCCACGCCCCATTCCAGGCAGGCGGCCAACTCCCGCTCGAACACCCGGGGGTCGCCCCAGGAGTGGGCAGTGGTCACCACGGCCATGCGCCGGGGCGGGGCGCTCATGGGGCCTCCTCCGCCCCGGGCAGGGACGGGAGCGCCAGGGCGCAGCCGATGAACATGAACAGGGGACGGTTGTCGTTCACGTCCCCGCTGACCATGGCGTTGATCAGGTAGAACACGGTGCCGGCGAACACCAGGCGCCCACCGGGCCGGGCGGAGACGGACCAGGCGGCGCCGACGGCCGCGCCCAGCACCAGGAGGGTGACCGCCCCGCACACCCAGCCGGCCTCCAGGGTGACCTCCGCCAGCAGGTTGTGGGGATACTGGCGCGGCACCCCCCGCTCCGGGTCGATCTGGGTGGCGAAGCCGGCCCAGCCGATGCCCCAGGGGGCGTCCCCCACCCGGTCCCAGCAGGCTTCCAGGGCGTTCATCCGGTACTGTTCCGAGGCCCCGTACTGGCCGTGGAAGAAGGCTTCCACCCGCCGCAGGGAGCCCTTGGGCGCCAGGGACAGGGAGGCGGCCAGCAGGACCAGGAACAGGCTCCCGGCGCCCAGCAGGCGGGACAGGTTCCTGGCCAGGCGCGCCCGCCCGGCCCCGAACACCAGCGCCACCACCGCCAGGGCCGCCAGGATGGGTCCCCGGGAGCCGGAGAACAGGGCCGTCACGCCCGCCAGGACCATGATCCCGAACGTGAGGCCGGGCCAGGGGACCGCGACCGCCAGGGTCAGGGCGGCATAAGTGAACAGCAGCCCGGTGGCCCGGCCCAGGGAGATGGTGCCGGCGCCGAAGGCCTGCAGCCGCTGGGCCTCCTGGGTGTCCCGGGCGCCGCCCAGCAGTCCGCTCAAGGTGATGGCCAGGCAGAACCAGGCCATGGCGTTCAGGATCTTCTCCGCGTCCCGGTCCCGTTCCAGAAGCAGCATGGGGGCCACGGCGGAAAGGAGGGTGAAGGTGTAGAGGGTGGCGACCTTCTGGATCCCGTACGGGGAGCCCACCGCCTGGAACAGCCCCGGCGCGAAGCTCAGGAACCACAGGCCCACCAGGGCCGCCCCGGCCCGGGAGGGCAGCCGGGCGCCGCGCCGCCAGCGCGCGCCCAGGATGCCGCTCACCAGGGCCCCGGCGAGCAGGGTGAGGTCCACCGGAATCCAGGCCAGGCGCGGATCGGCCTTCAGGTCCCCGGCGAACAGGAACGCCGCCAGGGCCAGGAAGCGTGGCCGGGTGGAGAAGGCGCGCAGCCAGGCGGCGCCGCCCGTGCCCAGGCACCGGAGCCCCTGAAGCCAGGCGGGATGCGCCGGGGCGAGGCTCCGGGTCATGGGGCGGCCCCCCGGTGCTGGCGGATGGCGTGCCAGGTGATGAACCCGTAGAGGGCGTAGGCCAGGGTCCCGGTGGCGCCGAACAGGAAGATGGCGCGCCGGGGCGGCCACTTGAGCAGCCAGGCCACGACGATGCCGCTGAGCAGCAGCCCGGTGCGGACCGCCTCCCGCACCAGGGCCAGGTCCTGCCGCTCCAGCACCACCAGGGTGCTGTCGGCGCAGGCGGCGGTGAACTGGGCCAGGGCCATGGGCGCGATGGCCACCGCGAACACCCCGGCCTCCCGCCACCTGGGCCCGAAGACCAGGGGGAACAGGAACCAGCCCGCGCCCATGGCGGCGAGCATGAGGGGCAGGCCGAGGAGGAACATGCGCCGCACCGTGCCCCGGAACAGGACCATCAGCCCGCCCGCGTCCCGCTTCGCCTGCCGGGCGAACTCGCCGAAGTACACCTGGGCCACCGATTCGCCGACGACCGAGCTGGGCAGGGCGAACACCCGCTGGGCCAGGGCGAAGCAGCCCGCCACGGCCGGGCCGAAGTAGATGGCCAGGAGCAGTCCCGGGGCGCGCAGGTTGAAGGCGTTCATGAGGGCAGTGCCGCTGGCGATGGCCGGAAAGCGGCGGAACCGCACGGTGGCGCGCCACATCCCGCCCGGGCTGACCCGGCGCAGGCGCTGCCAGTCCCCGCGCCAGTCCAGCATGGCCAGGGTGCGGGTGCCGTTGCTGCGCCCCACGGCGTCGCCCACCAGCAGGCCCAGGGGGCCCTTGACCAGGGCACCGACGCCCACCTGCACGGTCAGCTGGGTGAGGCTCTGGGTCACCTTGGTGCGGGCGATGCGCCCGTAGGCGCCCTTGCGGATGGCCCAGCAGTTGAAGACCTGGTAGAACCCGGCGCCCAGGATGCTCACCGGCACCAGCCACAGGTACGGCTCCAGCCCGGGCGCGGCCATCCAGGCCAGGATCCGACCCTTGATGCAGTGCAGCGCCAGGGAGGCCAGGCAGGTGGTGGCGGCCACCAGGAAGATGCAGACCGCCAGCAGGTTCACCGCCTCCCCGTCGTCCTGGGGGATGGGCAGGGCGTATTCGTAGCGCAGGGAGGCGACGATCACGGTCATGGCCAGGATGGAGACGTAGACCACCAGCACCCCGAAATCGGCCGGGGAGTAGAGCCGGGTCAGGACCGGGGAGGCCAGGAGCAGGAGCGCCTGGGCCGTGGCCGTACCCCCGGCCACCTGCAGCACCTTCAGGCGGAACCCGCCCGGGCGCGCCCCTGGAAGCCGGAACGGCAGCCTCATCCCGCCCCCACCTGGTCCGCCAGGGCCCGGACCACCGCCGCCTGCGCCGTCTCCTCCAGCTCGGGCCAGATGGGCAGGCTGAGGACTTCGGAGCTGAGGCGCTCGGCCACCGGGCAGGCCACTTGGGCGTGGCTGCACTGGTACAGCTTCAGGCGGTGGCAGGGGACCGGGTAGTAGACCCCGGTCTCCACTCCCGCCTGCTCCAGGCCCGCCTGGACCCGGTCCCGGTCCAGGCCCGGCAGGCGCACGGTGTACTGGTGGAAGACATGGCCGTCCACCACCTCCGGCGCCACCACCGGGTCCAGGCCGGCCAGGAGCCGGGCGTAGGTGCGGGCCGCCCGGCGCCGTCCGGCGTTCCAGGCGTCCAGGTGGGGCAGCTTGACCCTCAGGATCGCCGCCTGGAGCTCGTCCAGGCGGGAATTGTAGCCGACCATCTCGTTGTGGTACTTCTTCCGGCTGCCGTGTATCCGCAGGGCCCGGGCCAGGTCCGCCAGGCGGTCGTCGTCGGTGGCGATGAGCCCGCCGTCGCCGCAGCCGCCCAGGTTCTTGGAGGGGAAGAAGCTGAAGCAGCCCAGGTCCCCCAGGGTGCCGGTGGGCCGGCCCCGATAGCGGGCGCCGAAGCTCTGGGCGCAGTCCTCCACCACCCGCAGGCCGTGGCGCGCGGCCAGGTCCAGGATGGGCTGCATGGCACAGGGGCGGCCGAACAGGTGCACCGGGAGCACCGCCCGGGTGCGGGGGGTGACCGCCCGGTCCGCCAGGTCCGGGTCCAGGTTCATGCTGGCCTCCTCCACGTCCACGAACACCGGGGTTGCGCCCATCTGGCTGATGGCCTCGGCGGTGGCGAAGAAGGTGAAGGGCGTGGTGATCACCTCGTCGCCCGGACCGATGCCCAGGGCGCGCAGGGCGATCACCAGGGCGTCGGTGCCGGAATTGCAGCCGACGGCGTGCCTGGCCCCCAGGTACTGGGCCGCCTCCTGCTCGAAGGCGCGCACCTCCGGCCCCATGACGAAATGGGTGGAGCGCAGGGTGCGCTGCACCGCCCGGTTCAGGTCCGCCCACAGGGCCTCCATCTGGGGGTTGAGGTCGAGCACGGGGATGCGGGCCTGGACGCTCATGGCAGCTCCTTGGCGACCAGTCCGTCCGGGGTCCGGTGATAGCGCTGGCCGTAGCTGGTGACGGCGGTCCCGCCGCCGTCGAAGCGCAGCCGTTCGCCCCGTTCGCACATGTAGCCGATGATCCGCGCGGGCACCCCGGCCACCATGGCGTACGGCGGCACGTCCCGGATCACCACCGACCCTGCCGCCACGAAGGCGCCTTCGTGCAGCGTGATGCCGCAGACGATGGTGGCGTTGGCGCCGATGCTGGCGCCGCGCCTGATCCGGGTCACCTGGTAGTCGGAGGAGGTGTTGCGCGGGTGCAGGCAGCGGGGAGTCTGCACGTTGGTGAAGACCATGCTGGGACCGCAGAACACGTAGTCCTCCAGCACCACCCCCTCGTACAGGGAGACGTTGTTCTGGATCTTGCAGAAGTCGCCGATGGTGACGCCGTCCGCCACCATGACGTTCTGCCCGAGGACGCAGTCCCGGCCGATCACGGCCTTGGGATAGATGTGCGAGAAGTGCCAGATCCGGGTGTTTTCGCCGATCCGGGCGCCCGGATCCACCACCGCGGTGGCGTGGGCATAGTGGGGCTGGGGTGCAGTGAGGGTGGTCATGCCGTCTCCTTGGCGGAAGACGATGTGCCCAGGCTTTGCCTGGGCACATCGTGGGGGAGCACGAGGGGGGACGGAGAGTGAGCGAAGCGAACGCGCGGCCCCCCCTCGTTCATATCAGGCTGCAGGGACTCCTTGAGCTGGGCGTCCGCGTCCTCGAGGATGCGGACCACCTGGACGCCGCTCGGGCCGTCGCTGAGGGGCGTGGCGCCGGTGGCCAGGCAGTCCAGGAAATGCAAGTCCTCCAGGCGCAGGGGATCGCCCACGCCCTCGAAGACCCGTTCGGCACCTTCATCCACCGGCGCCAGGCCGGCGGGCGGATCGCCTCCCCGCAGGCGCTTGCGGTGGAGCGTGAGGCTCTGGTCGGCCTCGTTGTAGGCGATCATGCCCTCGCTCCCCAGGACCCTCAGGCCCCGGCGCTTGCCCGGCCAGTACCAGGCGGAGTGGATGTGGGCCGACCGCCCGCCGCTGAAGGCCAGGTCCAGGTGCACGTCATCGTGGATCCCGGGCTGCAGGAAGGCGGCGCCCACGGCCCGCACCCCCAGGGGCGCCCCGCCCATGAGGCGGCAGAGCACCGCCAGGTCGTGGGGCGCCAGGCTCCACAGCACGTTTTCGGTATTGCGCACCCGGCCGTGGTTGAGCCGCTCCTGGTGGATGCGCAGCAGCCGGCCGATGGCCCCCGTGTCCAGCAGCCGCTTCAGCTCCTGGACCGCCGGCTGGTACAGCAGCAGGTGCCCCACCATCAGCGGCCGCCCCGCTGCCCGGGCCCGGTCCGCCAAGTCCTGGGCCTCCCGGGCGCACAGGGTCATGGGCTTTTCCACCAGCACGCCCTTGCCCGCCGCCAGGGCCTTCGTGGCCAGGAGCGCGTGGGACGGGGCCGGGGTGGCCACCACGATCCCGTCCGCGCGGGCGAAGGCCTGGTCCAGGGAACTCCAGACCGGCACCGCCGGGTAATCCTCCCGGATCCTCTCCCTCAGGGCGGGCAGGACCTCCACCACCCCCGCCAGGGCGCCCAGCTCGTGCAGGACCCGCACGTGGTTGCGGCCCCAGGCGCCGCACCCGACCACCGCCACCGCCGGCCTCACAGGAGCACCACCTTGCCGCGCCCGCCGGCAACTCCCCGGGTGGCGTAGCGGGTGTCCAGCACCAGCCGGGCATGCTCCACCACCATGGCGTAGTCCACCCGGGAGTGGTCGGTGAGGATCAGCACCAGGTCGGCCTCGTCCAGGGCCTGGGGGGTGAGGGGCACGCTTTCCAGGTCGTGCCCGTATTCCTGGAACCGGGGCACCAGCGGGTCGTGGTAGGCCACGGCCGCACCGCGCAGGGCCAGCTGGTGCAGGATCTCGGCGCTGGGACTCTCCCGGGAGTCGTCCACGTCCTTCTTGTAGGCCACGCCCAGGGCCAGGACCTTGGCCCGGCGCAGGCCCAGCCCCTGGTCGCTGAGCAGGCGCATGGCCTTTTCCAGGACGAATTCGGGCATGCGCCGGTTGATCTCCCCGGCCAGGGCGATGAACCGGGTGTTGAAATTGAATTCCCGGGCCTTCCATTCCAGGTAGTGGGGATCCAGGGGGATGCAGTGGCCCCCGACCCCGGGTCCCGGATAGAAGGACATGATCCCGAACGGCTTGGTGCCGGCCGCGTCCAGCACCTCCCACACGTTCAGGTGCATGCGGTCGCACAGCATGGCCAGTTCGTTCACCAGGGCGATGTTCACCGCCCGGAAGGTGTTCTCGAACACCTTCACCATCTCCGCCGCCCGGGAGGAGCTCACCGGCACCACGTCCAGGATGGTCTGGCGGTAGAAGGCCAGGGCCACCTCCAGGCTGGCGGCGGGGCCGGCTCCCACCACCTTGTTGGTGTTCCGGGTGCTGTAGCGCTGGTTGCCCGGGTCCACCCGCTCGGGACTGAAGGCCAGGAAGAAGTCGCGGCCGTCCCTGAGCCCGGCGGCTTCCAGCATGGGCTTCATCACTTCCTCGGTGGTGCCCGGGTAGGTGGTGCTCTCCAGGCTCACCAGCTGCCCGGGCCGCAGGCGCCGGGCCAGCTCGGCCGTCACGGACACGATGTACTGCAGGTCCGGGGTGAGGTTGCGGGTGAGCGGCGTGGGCACGCAGATGACCACCACGTCCATCTCCGGGAGCCGGTCCCAGTCCCCGGTGGCGGCCAGCAGTCCCCGGTCCAGGACCGCCTCGCGCAGGTCGCGGTCCCGCACGTCGCCGATGTAGTTCTCCCCGGCGTTCACGCGCTCGACGCGGGCCGGGTTGCGGTCGAAGCCCAGGACCCGGAAGCCCACCTTGGCCTTCTCCACGGCGAACGGGAGGCCCACGTAGCCCAGGCCCACCACGCCCACCCGGGCGGTGCGCTCCTTGATTTTCCCCATCAGTTCGGCGGACGGCGCGGCCAGCGCGCCAGTCTGGGTGATGCTGCTCATGCGTATGGCTCCTTGACGAAAAGACGCCGGGCGATGACGGTCCGGTTGCGGAAGATCCAGCTCCCCGCTCCCGCCGCGCCGGCGGCGACGAAGACGATGAAGGCCCGGGCGGGGCGGCTCTTCTCCAGCGGCAGGTTGCCCGGGTCCATCAGGAGCAGGGTCTGGGTGTCGTTCTGGGCCTCCAGGAGGGCCTGCTCGTGGTTGAGGGTGAGGTTGGTCACGACCTGCCGCCACAGGTCGAGGCGCTCTTTCATCCGGGCGCCCTGGAACCGCACGCTGGGAGCCGGGCTGGTGTCCCAGTTGCGGTTGGCGTCCTGGAACGCCTGGAACTGGCGGGCCAGTTCCTGGTAGGTGGCCTGGGCCTCCTCCAGCCGGCCCAGGGTGAAGCGGGCCTTGTTCTTGCCGGCGGCCTGGCTGAATTCCACCAGGAAGTCCCGCAGGTTCTCCGCCGCCTGGCGCACCACCTGGCGGGACAATTCCGGAGCACGGGTCTCGGCGGTGATGGTCAACAGTCCGGACTTGGCATCCCGCTGCACCCCGAGCACCCGCCTCAAGGGGCCCACGGCCCGGTCGAGGTTGGCGGCGCCCAGGTAGGCCTGCAGGGTGCCCTGCACCCGGCGCGGCCGGGCGAACCGCCACGGCCGTTCGGTGTAGTCGTAGTCCCGCTGCAGCAGCTGTTCCGCCATGCGCCGGCTCTTGAGGATGTCCACGTAGATGACCGTGGGCCCGTCCTCCCGGCTGGCCTGGATCTCCGGCGGGGCCGTGGGCGCCCAGACCCCCGTGCGCAGGGCCGAGCCTCCCCCCGCGTGGCCCGCGTCGGACAGGATCCTGGCCTCGGACCGGTACTGGTTGGGCATGCACACGGCCACCCCGGCGGCGAGGATCCCGGCCAGGCCGGCGTGGAGCATGGGCACGCGCAGGGAGCGCGCCGGGCTCGGGGAAGGGGAAAGGGGGGAAGAGGGCATGGATGGGAACCCTGGGTGGAAGGAAACAGAGGAGGCCGGCCGCAGCGGCGCCTAGCCCGGGACTTCCAGGGGCCCCTCCTGGGGGGCCGGGCGATGGCGGAAGCGGGCCACGGGCCGGTCCTCCATGAGGTAGCGGCCCAGCCCTGGGGTCGAAGGGCGGTACACCGGCACAAGGTTCATGAACCACGCGAGGATTTCCCGCTGGCGGACGCCCTCGGGCAGGCTCGCCACCTGGCGCAGGGCGGCCAGCCCCTGTTCCAGGAGCACCGGGTCCTTGGGGTCCTGGACCGCCTCGAAGACCTTGGGGTGGATGTGGGTCTTGCGGTCTTCCACATCCGAGAACAGTTCCTCGAAGAGCTTCTCCCCAGGGCGCGCGCCGGTGAACTGGATGTCGATGTCCACCCCGGGGGAGAGCCCGGACAGGCGCACCATGTCCCGGGCCAGGTCCAGGACGTGCACCGGCTCGCCCATGTCCAGGACGAACACCCGCCCGGTCCCGCCCAGGATCCCGGCCTGCAGCACCAGCTGGCCGGCCTCGGGAATGGTCATGAAATAGCGCACCATGTCCGGATGGGTCACGGTGACCGGCCCGCCCCGGCGGATCTGGTCCCGGAACAGGGGGATCACGCTGCCCCGGCTGCCCAGGACGTTGCCGAAGCGCACGCTCACGTAGCGGGACCCCGCCGGGGCCTCGGCGGCGGCCTGGATCACCAGGTGCTCGCCGACGCGCTTGGACACCCCCAGCACGTTCACCGGATTCACCGCCTTGTCCGTGGACACGTTCACCACGATGCGGGTGGCGCAGGCCAGGGCCGCCTTGAGCACGTTGAGGGTGCCGAAGATGTTGTTCTCGATCGCCTCCTCCGGATGCAGCTCCAGGTACGGCACGTGCTTGTGCGCCGCGGCGTGGAACACCACCTGGGGGCGCCAGGCGTCGAACACCTGGTGCAGGCGCACCCGGTTGCGGATGTCGCACAGGACCACCGCCAGGTCCTGGGCCGGGTAGAGCCGGCGGATGTCCCGCTCCACCTCCCACAGGCTGTTCTCTCCCCGTCCCAGGAGGACCAGCCGGCCGGGGCGGAAGCTGGCCACCCGGCGGCTCAGTTCGCTGCCGATGGAGCCGCCGGCGCCGGTGATGAGGGCCACAGCCCCCTCCAGGGCCTGGCGGATGGCGCCCGTATCCAGATTGATGGCCTCTCGGCGCAGCAGGTCCTCGATGGCGATGTCCCGCACTTCCGGCTTCCAGGGATGGTCCCCCACCAGTTCCTGGATGCCGGGCACCATCTTCGCCCGCACCCCGAGGGCCTGGAGCGCCCGGCTCAACTCCCGGATCCTGGCTCCGGGCGCCCCGGCCATGCCCAGGACCACCAGGGCGATGCCCTGCTGCTCGATCAGGCGCGGGAGCATCCGGGTGGTGCCAAGCACCGGGAGCCCCAGGATCTTCACCCCCTGCTTCTCCGGCGCATCGTCCACGAAGCCCACCACGTGGTACGGCAGCCGCGGGTGCTCGCACAATTCCTGGCACAGCCGCATCCCGGCCCGCCCGGCGCCGACGATGAGGGTGCGCTCCGGGCGCTCCGGCGCTTCCCGGGCCGGCAGGCCATTCCTTCCGCCCGCCCGGAACCTCCGGCGGTGCAGACGCCGGGTCAGCACCCGGATGCCGAACCACATCATCCCGGCCAGCAAGGCGGCGGGCAGGAACGCCTCCTCCCCCTCGGCGGCCAGGCCCGCATTCCCGGCCACGGCGCAGAACACCAAGGCGACCGCGGCGATGGCCAGGGTGCCCCGCAGCAGGAGCCAGGCTTCCGCCAACCCCACCAGGCGGTAGTGCTGGCTGGTGAAGCCAAGGGCCACGTTGACCGCCAGGGCCATGGCGAGGAAGATCGCCGTGCCCCGGGCGCTGGGGGCGGCGTGCCGGACCAGCACGCACGCCAAGGCCCAGGCGCCCAGGGCCAGGAGGCCGTCCAGCAGGAGCTTGCCCCCCCGGCGCACCGCCGGTTGGTGGTGGAGCCCGCCGCGTGGGTTGGGGTTCGGGCTGGGTTCACTGGGCTTCAAGGGATCCATGGGGAATGGCCTCAAGATGAGACAGACGCTCTTTCGCCCCGGCACGGCAGGACGGTGAGATTCAGGAATGGTTCAGGAACCCGGACTCCCGGCCGGTGCAGGGACCAGCCGTCAGCGGCGGATGGCGTTGTAGATGAGGGCGAGGGGCGTCAGGGCCATCAAGGTGTCCTGCCACGGGACGTCCTTGCGGATGCGCTGGGGCACCAGAAGGGCATCCCCAGGCTCCATGTCCCGGCTCCCCACCCGGGAATCGATCACCCGGCCGTCGGCCTTGAGCAGGCGCACTTCCCCCGGGTCGGCGTTGCGGGTGTAGCCTCCGGCCAGCTTGAGCACATCCCGTACCCGGTCCCCGGAACGCACGTGGTAGGTGGAGAAGGAACTGGCCACTTCACCCACCACGTAGACCGAGTCGGTGCGGCGGGGGATGAAGATCTGGTCGCCGTCCTGGAGCACCACGTCCCGCCGGGGATCCCCTCCGATGACGGCCTGGAAGTCCACCACCAGGCGGTTGCGCTCGCCCAGCGCCAATCCGTGCAGCAGGGGGCTCTCCTCCAGGGTGCCGCTCTCCTTGCTGCGCCTGGTCTCGTTCAGGCGCTGCAGAATGGCGTCCATGGCGGCCAGGGTGCCGGCGGCGGGCCCGGCTTCCACGGGTGCGCCGTCCCGGGCGCTGGGGTCCCGGGGCTGGACCGTCGAGCGCAGGAAGATGCCCCCGGCGGGCATGGCGTCCCCGGTCAGCCCCCCGGCGCGCTCGATGAGCTGGCGCAGGGTGAAGCGGTCCTCCTGGACCACGTACGGCCCGGGGCGCTCCACCTGGCCCAGGATGGAGACGGTGCGGTGCATGCGGAAATGGGGGTTCTCGTAGATGGTGATCTGGTCGTAGGGACGGAGCCTGGGATTGACCCGGTCGTCCTCCAGGGCCACCGGGGACCGGTCCTCGGTGCTCAGCAGGCGGGCCAGGTCCAGGCGGATCACTTCGCCCGGCTGCCCGTCATGGAGGCGGGCCAGCTCGGCATAGTGGCGCTCGGCGGAGAGCTTGGGCACGCCGGCCCGGTAGATGAGGTCCGCCGCGCGCATGCCCTCGTGCCAATCGAACACCCCGGGCCGGGTGAACGGCCCCAGGATGGTGACCCGCTCAGGCAGGCGCAGGTCGGCCACGTTGCCCAGCTCCACCCGGTCCCGGGGCTGGAGGGCAAGGTTCTGGGCGGGCTCGCCCCGCAGGACCCCGTCCACGTCGAAGCTGAGCAGCCGGGTGCGCCCGTCCGGCAGGGTGCGCAGGATCTCGCCCCGGAGCCGGTAGGTGCCCGGCAGGACCTGGCCCCCCTCCACGCCCAGGGCCAGCAGGTCGCTGACCCGCATGCCCGGGCGGAACGCGAACCGCCCCGGCACCGCCACGAACCCGGCGGCCTCCACGTATTCCGTCTCCCGCTCGGCCCGCACCAGGGCCCGCAGGATGTCCCCTTCGCACAGGCTGGCGGCCCGCAGCCGCCCCGGCTCGTTGGGGATGTCCCTGACCGTGGTGATGCCGGCGGGACTGGTGCGTTGGACCGTGACCAGCACCCGGCTGGCCGAGGGGATCAGGCCGCCGGCGAAGTGCACCGCCTCCAGGGCTGTCTCCCCCGGCGCCAGTTCCAGGAGCACCCCGGGCGCCCCGGGGTTCGCGGGCGCGGCGGCCACCCGCCGGAACGCCCCCAGGACCAGGACGCGGGTGCCCGCCAAGGGCACGAACAGGATGTCCCCGTCCAGGAATCCCCGGCTCTCCAGCCCCGCCCCGTCGAAGCGCAGGCGGTACAGGTCGAAGCTCCGCAGCACCCGGCCCGCGCGCATGTGCCGGACGGCGCGGTACCAACCGTTGTCCCCGGGCCCCCCCGCCAGGGCCAGGAGCGCCAAGGGGGAGCTGGCGCTGGACACCAGGTACGAGCCCGGCCGGCGCACTTCGCCGATCACCTGCACCTCCACGTCGTGGAGCCCCACCACCTCGAGGTTGAACTGTTCCAGTCCGGAATACTTCCGGCGCAGCGCCGTGCGGATGAGGTCCCGGGCCGAGTCCAGGGAGAGCCCCCCCACATCCACGAGCCCCACCTCGGGAATGGCCACCTTGCCGCCCCGGTCCACCTTCAGGACCCTGGACAAAGTCAGGCTGCCGAAGGCGGACAGGGCCAGCTGGTCGCCGCCGCCGAGCAGGTAGTCGCCGCCCATGCGCACCTCGCCGGAGCGCGCGCCGGGGCGGGGCGCGGCGAACAGGTCCGAAGCCAGCACCAAGGGCCGGGGCGCCGGCGCGGGCCGGAAGGCCGGCTCCGGGGTGGCCGGCCGTCCCTGGATTGGCGCCGGGGCCAGTCCCGCCTTCGGTTCGTTCGGGCCGGCTGCCTTCAGGGCCGCCGGCGCCTCCCCCGGCGGTTTCTCCCCGGTCCCGGGCGCGGGGCGTGCCACGCCGCCCTGGGCCGCCGGCGCGGGCCCGGCCTGGAGTCCGCAGAGCGAGGCCACGCCCAGTCCCAGGCCTAGGGCCCAGGCATTCCGGCGCCCGAGGCCGGACGCCCGGACGCAAGTCGCCAAGCCTTGCCCCCCGCAAGACAGGCGGGGATCCCGGCGAAGGATGCTGACTAACGTTTTCAATGGCATTTCAATAGGGCACTGCATGGGAAACGATCAAATATCCAAAGTTGAATCCAAATGATGGGTACGGTAACTTTTACCTGAACGATTCCAGCACATGGAAAAATAATAGTCAATGCAATCTTGAAATCAAATTTTTACTAACAATTATTCTAATTATGAATAATAATAAGTTAAGTTGAAATAATTTAGATATTTATTAAATAAATTGTGAAAAATTTTATTTAATTCTTTCCCTCCCATGAAATTCTGTGGATCTTCAGATCTTCCCTGGCATTGCAAAATTTATGTACTATTTCGCACAAATCGAAAACCATGACCTTCTCAGAAATCCAGTCGGCCACCCACTGGTTCTGCCCATCCATTGACGCGCCCCTTTTTCAGAAGGAAGGGGTTTGCGCCGCGCTACCGATCATTCCCCCCCGCCCTGCCCTGCCGGGCCGGTGAGCTCGCGGTCGGAACGGGCCCCCCGTTGGTTCTGGCAAGCGCCTCCGGGCCCCAACGACCAGAGCATCCGTCGGCCCGGAGGCGCTTGCCAGAACCAACGGAACGGCCGGCCGATTGCAGGAACCCGAACCCCGACCCCAAGAGAAGCGCCGAAACCGTCTGGTGGTCCCAGCAGGACTCGAACCTGCGACCCCGAGCTTAGAAGGCTCGTGCTCTATCCACCTGAGCTATGGGACCCACGGGGATTGTACCTCAAGGAAGCCGGGACCTCGTCACCCGGGCTCCTGCCCCAATCGCGCCATGGCCTGCGCCAGGTCCGCCCGCAGGTCCGCGGGATCCTCCAGGCCGATGCTCAGGCGGATGATGGTGCGGCCCTGGTAGCGGGACGGATGGGTGCGGCGGTAGCGCCCCGCCGTGACCAGGCTCTTGTAGCCGCCCCAGCTGTAGCCGATGCCGAACAGCTCCAGGGCGTCGATGAAACCCGCCAGGCGCTCCAGGGACGGTTCATCCCGGAGGGTGAAGGCGAACAGGCCGGAGGAGCCCAGGAAATCCCGCTGCCACAGGTGATGCTCCGGATGGCCGGCCAGGGCCGGATGCAGCACCTGGTCCACGGGGGCCTGGGTCTCCAGCCACCGGGCGATCTCCAGGGCCGCGCGTTCGTGCTGGCGCAGGCGCACCGGGAGGGTCTTGAGGCCGCGCAGGGCCAGGTAGCAGTCCTCGGGGGCGGCGAACTGCTCCATGGTCCGGTAGAAGGCGTCGAAGCGCGCCGCCAGGGCCTGGGTGACCGTCACCGTCCCGGCCAGCACGTCCGAATGGCCGGAGATGTACTTGGTGGCCGACTGGACGGAGATGTCCACCCCCAGGGGGAAGGGCTTGAGGTAGAGGGGCGTGGCCCAGGTGTTGTCCAGGGCCGTGAGGATGCCCCGTTCCCGGGCGGCGCCGGCGACCGCCGGGATATCCTGGAGTTCGAAGGTGTTGGATCCGGGCGACTCCAGCAGGATCAGGCTGGTGTTGGGGCGCAGGTGCTCGACAACGTCCGCCCCCGCGTTGGCCGGCAGGGCGCCGGTCTCCACCTGGAACCGGGCCAGGACCTCCCGGCAGAAGGCCACCGTGGGTCCGTAGGCGTTGTCGCAGATGAGGATGTGGTCTCCGGCCCGGGTGAACGCCAGCAGGGTGCCGATGAGGGCGCTGATGCCCGACGGGTAGGCCCGGGTGAGGGCACCGCCCTCCAGTTCCCGCACCGCCTCCTCGAAGGTCCTCTGCAGAGGCAGGCGGTCGGTCCCGTACGTGGGGCCCGGGTACTCGCCGGCGTTGGCCAGGGCCAGGCCGGCGTAGGACTCGAACAGCACCGTGGAGGCCCGGCTCACGGCGGGATTGATGGCCCGGCAGCGCCCGCTCCCGCCCGGCCCTTCGTCACCGTCGAACTGGATGAGCCTGGTGGCTTCGTGCATCGCTTCTCCCGCGGACCGACGTTCCAGGTTATCCGGGCCGCAGGCGCTTGAGCGCCTCGATTCCGGCGGCGGTGATGGTGGTGCCGCCCCGGCCGGGGCTGAGGCGCACCAGGCCGATCTGCTGGGACTGGGCCAGGGCCTTGCGGATCTGCCCTTCGCTGAGGAACCGGTCCTGCTCCCGGGCGGCCTGCACCAGGCTGCGGCGCCCCGCCCGGTGGTGGCTGCGGTGGTTGGCGTACAGGCATTCCAGGAGGAACTGGTAGTCGCCCCGGTCCATGCCGATGGCGGCCAGGAACGCGGAGAGGGCCGGGTCGGGCCCGGCCGGCCCGGTTTCGGCCCGCTTCAGGATCGGCGCCAGGTCCTTGGCTTCGATGCTGCGCTGGTCCAGGAAGGCCAGGTACTCCACGCAGTTCTTCAGCTCCCGCACATTGCCGGGCCACGGGTGGCGGACCAGCAGTTCCTGGGTCTCCGGGGCCAGGGCCAGGTCCATCCCCAGCGGCCGCATCAGGTGGTCGAAGATGAAGAGGATGTCGCCCGGATGCTCCCGCAGGGGCGGCACCTGGATCGGCAGCACGTTCAGGCGGTAGTAGAGGTCCCGCCGGAACTTGCCTTCCTCCACCAGCTTCCACAGGTCCTTGTTGGTGGCGGCGATGACCCGGATGTCGATGTGGATCATGCTGTCGCCGCCGATGCGCATGACTTCCCGGCTCTCCAGCACCCGCAGCAGCCGGGTCTGCAGGTTCAGGTCCATCTCCCCGATCTCGTCCAGGAAGACAGTGCCCTTGTGGGCCAGTTCGAACAGGCCCGGCTTGCCGCCCCGCCGGGCCCCGGTGAAGGCGCCCTCCTCGTAGCCGAACAGCTCGCTCTCCAGGAGGCTCTCGGGCAGGGCGGCGCAGTTCACGGTGACGAACTGCCAGGCCCGGCGCTGGCTGGCGTGGTGGATGGCGTGGGCGAACAGCTCCTTGCCGGTGCCGGTCTCGCCGACGATCAGCACCGAAGCGTCGGACCGGGCCTTCTTCCGGGCCAGGTTCTTGACCTCCTGGAAGGCTTCGTCCCGGGTCAGGATGTGGTCGAAGGTGTACCGGGCCCGGTGCCCCTTGCCCAGCAGCTGCGAGCGCAGGCGGTGCTGGCTGCGCTCCTTCTCGTCGAACGTGTTGATGACCGCCAGGGCGCCCCTCGCCTTGCGGGCGGCGGTCACCGGCACCACCTTGATGGAGATGTCCCGGGAATGGATCTTCACCAGGGTGTAGTCCACCTCCAGCTGGTCCTCCAGCACCCGGGCGAACGGGATTCCCGGGATCAGGTCCTCGGCCCGGCATCCCACCAGGTCGCCCTGGGCGTTCAGCACTTCCCGGGCCTTGCGGTTGCAAGCGCAGACCATGCCGTTGGTCTCGATGATGACGATGCCTTCGTCCATCAGGTCCAGGAGGCCGAACAGCTGGCTCTCCAGGATGTTGGTTCGGTCGAACAGGGACGTGACGCTGTCCGGGGTGGTGCGCACGCTCTGGAAGTACTCCAGGAACCGGTCCTCCTTGAGCAGCCGCTCCAGACCCAGGGCGGACGCCATGTCGATGATGGTCTTGGCGTCGATGACCCGGTCGCCGATGTCGATCACCCGCTTGACGAAGGCCGGCACGTGCTGGGGTTCGCCGGGGGTCAGGGCCACCTCCAGGCGCGGCACGTGGGTGGTGCCCGGATAGCACGGCACGTAGTCCAGGTGGTTCAGGCCCAGGCGGCGGAACAGGGAGATGCTGTCCATGGTCATCTCCACGCTGTAGTTCACCACCAGCAGCGACAGGCCGGACGGGAGCTCCGCCACGCGCTGGTCCTGCTCGTTCGTAAGCGTGTTGCTGATGATGATGGCCTTGGCGTCCACCGGGAGGTACGGCTTCAGGGTCAGGTAGATCGGGTGGATGGTCACCACGAACAGGTCCGCGTCCAGGGGCCCGCTGAGGTTGCCCACATCGTAGGAATGGCACTGCAGGTCGATGGTGTCCTGGAACAGGGTCTCCAGGGTCCGCTTGTGCAGCCGGGCGACGCTGGAGAAAGCGCTGATGAGCGCTACCTTCTTGGCCATGGAGGACCTCGGGGAGGAACATTCAACGGGGGCAGTGGGATCATTGAATCACCCATTGAACCCATTGTCAGCGGTTTCGTGAACCTCCGGCTGTGCTGCCCTCGGCCCGGATCCTCGGATCCCAAGGGTCCCGTCGCACCTCGGGGCTCGCCCAGCAGCCAAACCTTCTGGCATGAATCGTGCTAAATCCAACCCATCGATTCAAGGGAGACCCGATATGCATGAAAGCCTGAAGAAAGACACCCTGGTCCTGCACACCGGCAACGAGGTGGATGCCCAGTTCGACGCCCTGAGCATCCCCATCTACCAGGTTTCCACCTACCTCCAGGATGTGAACGGGAACACCAAGGGCTACGAATATTCCCGTTCGGGCAACCCGACCCGCAGCGCTCTCGAGCATGCCTTCGCCGCCCTGGAGCACGGCAAGCGCGGCAACGCCTTCGCTTCCGGGCTGGCCGCCATCTCGGCGGTGTTCATGCTGTGGAACTCGGGCGACCACTTCGTGGTCTCCAATGTGGTCTACGGCGGCACCTACCGTCTGCTGAGCAAGGTCCTCAGCCGCATGGGCATGACCGTGAGCTTCGTGGACACCTCCGACCTGGGCGCGGTGAAAGCGGCCATCAATCCCCGCACCAAGGCGGTGTTCGTGGAAACGCCCACCAATCCCATGATGACGGTCTCGGACCTGCGGGCGATCGCCGCCCTGTGCCGGGAGCGGGGCTGCAAGCTGATCGTCGACAACACCTTCATGACCCCCTACTGGCAGAGTCCCCTGCTTCTGGGAGCCGACATCGTCGTGCACAGCGCCACCAAGTACCTGGGCGGCCACAGCGATGTGGTGGCGGGCCTGGTGGTGACCGCCACCGAGGAACTGGGCGAGCAGGTGCATTTCATGCAGAAGGCCATGGGCGGCATCCTGGGGCCCCAGGATTCCTGGCTCCTCATGCGCGGCATCAAGACCCTGGGCGTGCGCATGGAAAAGCACGAGCAGAATGCCCGGGCCCTGGCCCAGTGGCTGACCACCTTGCCCCAGGTGGAGAAGGTCTACTACCCGGGCCTGCCCAGCCATCCCCAGCACCAGCTGGCCAAGGAACAGGCGGGCGGCTTCGGGGGCATGATCTCCTTCGAGATGGTGAGCCCCCAGGTGACGGACCACATGCTTTCCCGGCTCCAGATCATCTCCCTGGCCATCAGCCTGGGTGGGGCCGAAAGCCTCATCTGCGTGCCCGCCAAGACCACCCACGCCTCCTTCGAGCCGGAACTCCTGGCCAGGCTGGGCATCAACGACCGCCTGGTGCGCTTCTCCGTGGGCATCGAGAACGTGGAAGACTTGAAGGCCGACATCCTCCAGGCCATGTCCGGAAACTGACCGTACCCGTTCAGCCATGTCCCAACCGGGCGTCCGTGGGTTCGCTTCGCCGGGTGGGGAAGTTGGTCCAGGAGGGACGTTTCTACATCAGCACCTTGACTCTGCCCCCCTTGCAGCGATGATGCCGGAGGCCTCCATCGGCACGAAGTGGACCTGTTCAAAATCCCCTCAGTCCCCCAAATCCCCGGCCTAAAAGCTTTTTAGCCGGGGATTTGGGGGACTGAGGGGATTCTTACCCAAAGCCCAAGGCGTCCGGCCATGCTTTCCCGCAGCCAACCAGGGGACGGAAAGCATGGCCATCCAGGAGCCCTTGACCGAGCCAATCATCGGCACCGCCCGTCGTGTCGCCATAAGCCTTGGGCATGGCTTCCTGGAAAAAGTCCACGAAAACGCCCTGGCCCACGAGCTCCGCAAGGCTGCCTTCGCCGCTTTGGTTCGGATCCTGCCCAGGCAACACCAGCCCCAGGCCGTTGGGCCCTGAGGGGTGAAGACCGCAGCGGGGGAAGAGGCTGCCGGGGAGTTCGCCTGCATCGAATGCAGAGGGAATTGGCAGGCTCGCAGGACCCTTGAATTGATCACTTGGGATGCCCTGACGTTTGGGATTCCAAGCTTAATCTTTTAGATACTAAAAGTTTTTTATCGTTTAAACGTTGGTGTTTAAAAATTTATAATTATTACTTAAATTAGTTGAAATTAATTGTGAGATTCAAAAAATATTGCATTTTATAAATAAATTAATAACTTCATAAAAATTTAAAAAATAATATAAATTCATCACTATTACCATTATATTAAACAACAAAAAATCTATTGAATATTTTTTTAAATGTGATCAACCTGGGATGAATTTTTTCGAATAGACTGTTCCTTCCTGACCTGCCCGCCAAGGAGGAACAATGGCAACGTCCCGGTCATCCCTGCCAATCCTGATCTGCCTGATCCTGGGCACCGGCGGCCTGCCGGCTGCAAGCTCCACCCCGGGCCTGCCCGCATCCAAGAAGGACTGCTGCGACCCGCGCCGCCACCAGATCGAGGACGCCAAGGCGGTGGCGGAAGTGGAAACGGGAGGAGAGGCGGTTTCGGCTCGCCGCATCGCCATGGGCGGTACCCATTCTCCCGATGGCCTGGGCGGGATCGAGGTCCTGGTGCACATGGAAGGCCAGGTCAAGGGCTGGCGGTGCCTCATCGACAGCAACAACATGAAGCTGCGCCGGAAGGAAGCCATCCCGAACCCGCCATCCAAGGTCCGGTGATCCGGATTCACCTGCCGGCTTGAATCCGGTCCAGCAGATCTCCCGCGAAATTCCCCTCCATCACCTTCTCCACCGGCCCTTCCAGGTGCGCTGACCCACCCTGGAAGGCCACCGTCAGCTTGCCTCCGGGCATGTGCACGGTCACCAGGTCCCCCACCAGGCCCAGCCTGCGGGCGGCGGAGGCGGCGGCGCAGCTGGAACTGCCCGAGGCCAGGGTGTAGCCGGCGCCCCGCTCCCAGATCTCGATGCGGATCTCGGACCGGGTGATGACTTCCAGGAGCTGAACGTTGGTGCGGGCCGGGAACAGGGGGGAGCGCTCGATCACCGGCCCCAGGCGGTGGGCCGCCTCGGGGGTCACCGGTTGCCCCAGCACCACGCAGTGGGGGTTGCCCATGGAGACGAAGGTGATCCGGCAGGTCTCCCCGCCGAAGGTGAACTCCCGGTCCAGGATCTCGTCCAGCCCGGCGCCGGCGGCGCCGGCGCGGGCGTCGAAGGCGGGTGCGCCCATGTCGACGCGGACCACCTTCCGGGCCGGATCGACGATCCGGGCCGTCACCCGCCCGCCCAGAGTCTTGATGGGGAAGGGTCCGGCTCCGGCCAGGCCCTTCTGGTACAGGAACCAGGCGAAGATGCGCAGGCCGTTGCCGCTCTTCTCCGCCTCGCTGCCGTCCGGGTTCAGGATGCGCAGCACCGGCCGGGCCGGGTCCGGACCGGGACCCAGGAGAATGCCGTCCGACCCCACACCGTAGTTCCGGTCGCACACCGCCCGCACCGCGCCCGGGTCCGGGACGAAGGGGAACTCCGCCGGATCGATCACCAAGTAGTCGTTCCCCAAACCATGGTATTTGTAGAAGTCCGCCATCTGAGCTCCATCTGCGGCCTGACTTGCCCGGCAGCACTAGGAAATTCTACCCTGACCTCATCCCTCGACCGTGGCCGGCGACACCAGCGGCGGGTTGGAAAACGGCTTTCGGGCCACCACCCTCGAAACATTGACGGCCCGAAGGCCGTTTTCCAACCCGCCGCGACCGGGACGAAAACCCGGAACCGGACGCACTGATACAATGGACCTTCCCCGGCGGGAATCTCAGCGTGAACCATGATCCTTCGCAAAGAATACGGCTTCGAGGCCGCACACTTCATCCACAACCACCCCGGCAAGTGCCGCAATCTCCACGGGCATAGCTACAAGCTGTTCGTATCGCTGGAAGGACCGGTCCATCCCGAGACGGGCATGATCCTGGATTTCGACGACCTGTCCAAGGTCGTGCGGGAGAAGGTGGTCTTCCCCCTGGACCACACCTTCCTCAACGACCTGATCCCGCTCTCCACCGCCGAGAACATCTCCGCCTGGATCTGGGCGCAGCTCAAGCCCGAACTGCCCGGCCTGGTCCAACTGGAACTCTACGAAACTGCCGACAACTGCGTGATCAACCGGGGGGCTTGATGCGCCTGGGCTGGGCAGCCCTTCCTCTTCTCGCCGCCGTCACGGCCTGTTCCCCTGCCCGGAAGTACCAGGAGGCGGCGCGCAGTTTGCGTTTCACCCTGGAGCAGGTGGAGCCGGACCTGCAGCTGGCCTTCCCCCTGGAACGTTCCCGGATCGGCTTCAACCTCACGGTGGGCGTGCAGAACCCCTCCACGGTGGCCTTCCACCTGCGGACCTTCGAGGGGACCTTCCGCCTGGAGCTGGGGAATCAGCACCATACCCTGGGCCAGGTGACCCTGCTGAGCCCCCTGGACCTGCCTGCGGGCGGCGAGGCCAAGCTGAAGGTCAACCTGGCATTCAGCTACCGGGACCTGGCGGGCCTGTGGCCGGACCTTGAAGCGACGCTGGACCGGAACCGGCCCGGTGCCTGGGAGCTGGACGGCACCCTGCGGGGGGAGGTGTACGGCTTCCCGGTGACGGTGCCGGTGCGCACCCGCCGCACCTTCGGAGCCGCACCCCAAGCTGCCCCCGGAGCCGCCCAATGATCCGCGCCGTGGTCTTCGACCTCTGGAACACCCTGGTGCACAGCCGCAACGGCGACCCCTTCACGCACCTGCAGCGCCTGCTGACGCCCGGGCAGGTGGACCTGTTCCCGACCCTCAAGTGGGACGCCATGGAGCGCCCCCATGCCGGCGCCCAGGCCTTCCTCTCCGCCTGGAAGGACCGCCTGGGGCTCACCCCCGGCCAGCTGGACACCATGGCCGAGGCGTTCCAGACCGCCGCCGGCGACGCCCAGTGCTTCCCGGAAGCGGTCCAGGCCGTGCTGGGCACCCGCAAGCTGGCCCGGGTGGCCATGCTCTCCAACACCCAGAGCTTCGACCTGGACTTCCTGGAGCGCCTTGGGCTCACCGGCCTGCTGCCCAGCCGCTTCCTGAGCGCCGAAATGGGGTTCCTGAAGCCGGACCTGCGGGCCTTCGAGACGGTCCAGCGCCGGCTCGGGCTGTTCCCCGGGGAGCTGGCCATGGTGGGGGACAGCTGGCGGGACGACGTGGCCGGCGCCCTGGAGGCCGGGTGGACCGCGGTGTGGGTGAACCGAGCCGGCGCCCCCCGTCCGCCCCACCCCCTGGAGGCGGACCTGGTGGAGATCACCGACCTGTCGCCGGTGCCCAGGCTCATCGAGAACCTCCAGGCCGGCGCCCGGTGCAGCACCTGCCTGGGCTGATGTAATCTGGGGAGCGTGGATCCTAGGGACTGGACAACTTCTGGAGGCATTCAAATGACCACCACCGTCGACACGATCCTTGCTGAAACCCGGAAGCGCATGAAGACCTCCCTCGAGACCTTGAAGAAGGAGATGGCCACGGTGCGCACCGGCCGCGCCAACGCCGGCATCCTGGACACCCTGCACGTGGACTACTACGGCTCCATGCTGCCCCTGAACCAGATCGCCGGGGTGAGCGTGCCGGAACCCTCCATGCTGGTCATCGCCCCCTTCGACAAGAAAGCCATCAAGGCCATCGAGACGGCCATCCTCAAGTCCGAGCTGGGGCTCAACCCGGCCAACGACGGCACGGTCATCCGCCTGCCCATCCCGCCCCTCAACGAGGAACGGCGCCGGGAACTGACCCGGGTGGTGGGCCGCATGGGCGAGGAGATCAAGACCGCCGTGCGCAACGTCCGCCGGGATGCCAACGAGGACGTGAAGAAGCTGGAGAAGGACAAGAAGACCCCCCTGAGCGAGGACGCCGCCAAGAAGGCCCTGGAGCAGATCCAGAAGATCACCGACGAGGCCATCAAGGAGATCGACGAGACGGTCAAGCACAAGGAAGCCGAGATCATGCACGTCTGATCCAGGAGCCTTCCCGTGGCGACCGTGAACCGGATCGGCCCCCTGCTCAAGCCGGACCCGGCCCGGGTCATGGTGCGGGCGTTCGGGCCGTTCAGCGAACACCGCACCACCCGGGTCCTGGCCCGGGTCATGACCCTGGACGACGCCCAGGTGAAGGACCAGCTGGACCAGGTCATGGGCAGGTTCCAGGGCCGCCACCACGATCTGGCCCGGACCCTGCTCGACCGCTACGGCGCCCTCCAGGAATTCCTGTTCATCGACCAGCCGGTGTCGGAGCCGCGCCGGTTGCTCATCGGCGCCTACTTCACCCAGGAGTACTCAGTGGAGTCGGCGGCCCTGTTCAATCCCTCCCTGATCTGGCATCCCGACCAGGATGGGGTTCCGGAGGGCGCCAAGCGGTTCATCCTGAGCCTGCGCTCCATCGGCGAGGGGCACCTGTCCTCCATCACCTTCCGCTCGGGGACCATCGACCGGCACTGCCGGATCACCCTGGATCCGGTCTCTCCGTTCGTCACCTCTCCGCGCATGCACGACGACCCCTTCTACGAAAAGCCGCTGTTCGAGCGCAAGCTGTGGGAGGTGGGCCACTTCGACGGTTTCGCAGTGGAAGTGCTGGCGAGCCTGGGCGACCGGTTCACCATGGCCGAGCTGCGGGAGAGCGTCCGGTCCGCCCGCGCCGGCCTGCGGGAGCGCCGGAACCCGGAGCCCGACTTGTCCCGCCACGCCATCGTCACCCTGGCCGAGTCCAACTACGAGATCCAATTCGAAGCCCGGACGCCGTTGAGCGAGCGCATCATCTTCCCCCATTCCCCCACGGAGGTGAACGGCATCGAGGATGCCCGCTGGGTCCAGCTCACGGACGACGACGGCGCCACCCACTACCTGGCCACCTACACCGCCTACGACGGCCGGGTGGTGCTGCCTCAGATGCTCACCACCAGCGATTTTCTCACCTTCAAGATCACCACCCTCAACGGCCCCCAGGCCCAGGACAAGGGCATGGCCCTGTTCCCCCGGCGCATCAAGGGCCGCTACGCCATGCTCTCCCGCCAGGACGGGGAGAACATCTACCTGATGTACTCCGACGCCCTGAGCTTCTGGTACACCCGGGAGCTGGTGATCAAGCCGCGCTTCCCCTGGGAGTTCATGCAGATCGGCAACTGCGGCTCGCCCATCGAGACCCCGGAAGGCTGGCTGGTGCTCAGCCACGGAGTCGGCTCCCTGCGCCAGTACACCCTGGGGGCCGTGCTGCTGGACCTGGACGACCCGAGCCGGGTCCGGGGCCGCCTGCGGGAGCCCCTGCTGTACCCCGACGGGGCCGAGCGGGACGGCTACGTGCCCAACGTGCTCTATAGCTGCGGCAGCCAGGTCCACGGGGACAACCTGATCATCCCCTACGCCATGAGCGACTGGGCCAGCACCTTCGCGGCGGTGGATCTGCCCCAGCTCCTGGACGAGCTGCTGGCCTCCTGATGGCCACTCGGCTCGCCTATCCCCGGCCGGCACCCTCGATGATCCAGCGCAACCAACGCACCGGTCTGGCTTCCCCGAAGCCGGCCGCGTCGGCCACGGCTTCGTCGCCCGCGACCCCCCGGTGCCCCCGGCCTGGACGCGGACCGTCAGGACCCTCTCCAACCCTGATCCAGGTGAGCATGGTCCGGCCCGCGACTCCTGCCGCTTCCTCCCCCCGGATGAGGTTGACCTCCGCTTCGGCCGTGGGCTGCGCGATGGCCGGGATGGCCAGAACGGTGAGGGTGGAGACCAGAAGGCCGAGGGTGTTCTCCAGACGCATGGGCACTCCCTTCGCGGCCTGCCGTCGCCCCGCAACGGGACGCCAGGCCCTCCGCTCTTCTACCTGCCACCAAGGTCTAATAAGTTTCTAATTTATTTACTTGTCAACAAGAACCGGGCTGGCTGGGTCTGGGCCGGCACCCTCACCGTGCCGCGGGGGTCAGAAGAACCCCACTCCCAGCGCCCGCACCGGCTCCATCACGAACGGCCGCCGCCGCGCCCGGGGATGGGGCAGCCGCAGGGTGAGGACCGCTCCCAGCGCCGCCAGGTCCGGAGGCGACGGCCATTCCCAGGTGCCCTCCCGGCCCTCCACCGCCACCAGGTCCAGGTCCAGGGTGCGGGGCGCGTTGCGCCCCTGGCCGCGGTCCCGGCCCAGGCACAGTTCGGCCCGCAGCAGGGCTTCCAGCAGGGCACGGGGATCCTCCCCGGACGTTTCCAGCAAGGCCACGGTGTTCAGGTAGTCCGGGCCCAGCCCGGACTCGTCGGGGGTCTCGGACCACAGGGGGGAAACGGTCACCGAGCCCAGCCCGCCCAGAGCCGCGAGGCCGGCCTCGAGGTTGGCCCGGCGGTCGCCCAGGTTGGACCCCAGCGCCACCAGCGCGCGCATGGCCGGCTAGGCCTTCCGGCCGTGTTCGGCCGCCACCAGGGTGCGGATGCCGCCCCGGATGAGGAAGTCCCCCTCCACCCGGATCCACTGGGGGGCCAGGGCCGCCACCAGGTCGTCCAGGATCTGGTTCGTGACCGCCTCGTGGAAGGCGCCCCGGTCCCGGTAGCTCCACAGGTACAGCTTCAGGGACTTGGATTCCACGCACAGCTGGTCGGGAATGTAGGTGATGCGCAGGCGGGCGAAATCCGGCTGGCCGGTCATGGGACAGAGGCAGGTGAACTCGTCGGTCTCGAACCGCACCTCGAAGGCCCGCCCGGGACGGGGGCTGACGAAGGTCTCGAGGGTGGTGGACGGCGCGGCCACCCGGCGCCTGGGCAGGGTCTTGAGGGTCGGTTCCGGTGGTTTCTTCGAGGGCACAGGGGCTCCGGGAGGCTCAGGTTTCGTAAGGGATGGGATCCTTGACGCCCGCCTGGGCGAAACCCCGCAGGCGCAGCAGGCAGGAGTCGCAGTGGCCGCAGGCGGCCGCTTCTCCCTGGTAGCAGCTCCAGGTGAGGTGCAGGGGCGCTTCCAGCTCCAGGCCCTTGCGCACGATCTGGGCCTTGGTCAGGTGCACCAGGGGCGCCCTCAGGCTGAGCCGGGTGGAAGGGCGGGTACCCAGGTTGGCGGCCCGCTCGAAGGCTTTCAGGAAGGCCTCCCGGCAATCCGGGTAGCCGCTGGAATCCTCCTCCACGAAACCCACATAGATGGCGGACCCGCCCAGGACCTCCGCCCAGCTGACGGCGGCGGCCAGGAGATGGGCGTTCCGGAACGGCACGTAGCTGGAAGGCACGTCCCGGCGTTCCAGGTCCCCTTCGGGGAGCGGGATGGATGGGTCGATGAGGGAGGAGCCGCCGACAGCCCGCAGGCCGGCGAAGGGGATCGCCAGGCGGCGTTCCGGAACCACCCGGTAATGGTCGGCGATGGCGGTGAAGGCCTGGCGTTCCCGGGTCTCGGTGCGCTGCCCATAGTCGGCGTGCAGCAGGGCCAGGTCGAAACCGTCCGTCCGGGCCACGGCGGCGGCGACGCAGGAATCGAGGCCCCCGGATAGGGCGACCACGGCGATGGGAGCAGGCGGCATGAGCAATCCTTCGGCCGGAATCTCCCAGATTAACGCGGAAGCCACGATAGTTGCCGGGCCTGGATGCGCAAGGCCTCCAGGCGGGCCCGGTCCGCTGCCGGGAGGCCGGCCCCCTGGCGGGTCCAGAAGGCCTGGAGCCAGGGTCCCGGATCCTGGTGCCAACGGGCCAGCCAACGCGCCCGCAGCACCAGCGCCTCCAACGTCCAGATGCCGCCCTCCCGATCCTCCAGGGCCCAGTCCAGCTCCCGCCCCGGCGGCGCTCCCCGCTCCATCCGGTACCTGGCCCACGGGTACCGGATCCGGCACCGGAGCAGGGCTGCCGCCGGGCGCAGGGCGCTGGAAGCCACCCAGGGCGCCAGGTAGCGCTCCGCCCGGCGCAGTTGCGCTTCCGGATCCTGCCGGGCCCCCACCAGGGCCGCGGCCCGGCCCAGCACCACATAGACCTTGGCCCGCTGGGCCAGGGGGTTGTCCGGATCGATGGCCAGGGCCCGGTCCACCAGGCCTTCCGCCGCCGCCCAGGCGGCCAGGACCGCCGGCAAGGGCGCCGGCTGAAGTTCCAGGCGCAGCAGGCGCGCTTCCAGTTCCGCCAGGCAGCAGGCGTCGTCGCTCTGGCCGATGGCCTGGGCCGCATGGGCAGCCAGCTCCGCCTCCCGCGCCAGGCTCAGGGCGGCCCGGATCTCCTTCCGGTCTGCACGTTCCCTGGCCAACCCCACCAGGGCCCGAGCCTCCTGGACCTTGGCTTCGTACCGCCAGGGCGCCTCCTGGAATACCCGGCGGGCCTGGTCCAGACCGTCGGCGAAGGCTCCTTCCTGCACCAGCAGGGCCGCCTCGCCCAGTTCCCTGGGCTCCCAGGACGCCCCGCCGGCCTGGGCGAAGCGCATCCGGGCCGCCCGCAGGTGGACGGTGCGGGCAGCGTCCTGGGCTGCGCCGGCGCCGCCGCCCCAGGTGTCATCCGCCAGGCGCAGGCAGTAGTCGGTGTGGACCCGGCAGAGGGCATAGGCCACTTCCGGCGTGGCGTAGCCCCCGTCCCAGACCGCTTCCAGGATGCCAAGGGCCCGGTCCAGTTCCCCGACCGCCGCATAGCCCCGCCCCAGGGCCAGGCCGCCCGGCCCCTGGGCATCCGGGCCCAGGGCGGCCAAGTCCCGGCGCATCCGTTCCAGGCGCCCCAGCATCTGCGCCCGGGCGGGCCTCAGGTCATGGGCCGGAATCAAGCGCTCGATGCGCATCCGGTTCTCCAGGTCCCGGGCATCCAGGGCGAAGCGCTGGGACAGGGTGGCCCGGCGCCGGCTCCGGGCCACCAGGTACCGGGCCCCCAAGGCGAACCCGGAGCCCAGGACCAGGCATACCGCCAGGGCGGCCGCCAGGACCCGGTGGCGGCGCAGGGCCCGGCGCACCTTCCGCAGCCGGAAACCCCGCTGGACCAGGAGCGGCTCCCGGTCCAGGTAGCGGCGCAGGTCCTCGGCCAGTTCCCCGGCGCTGAGGTACCGGTCCAGGGGCCGTACCTCCAGGCAACGGGCGGCGATGAGGCGCAGCCGGCGGGGCAGGGCCCGCAAGGTCGAGGCGCCTGGGTAGTCCCGGACCCAGGCGAGGGCGGCGCCAGTGCCCGTGCGCCCGTTCCGCTCCGCGTCCTTGGCCAGGCCCGCCACCACCCTGAGCGTCACCCCCAAGGCGTACACATCCACCGCCGGCCCCATGGCTTCCGGGTCGCCGCTGCGCTGCTCGGGCGCCATGTATTCGGGCGTGCCCATGGGCACCTGGGTGTGGGACGGCTCCCCCTGGCCCAGGTCCTTGGCCAGCCCGAAATCGGCCACGAGGGTGTTCCAGCCGCCCATGCCGTCGGACTCCAGCAGGATGTTGGACGGTTTCACGTCCCGATGGATGAGGTTGAGACGGTGGGCGGCGTTGATGGCCAGGGCCACCGCGTGCAGGATCTCCACCGCCTGGTCCACGGTCAGGTCCGGGGCGGCCTGGAGCAGGTTCGGGCCCTGGACCAGCTGCATGGCGATGAAAGGCACGGCACCGGAGGCGTCCACATCGTAGATGCGGCAGACATTGGGGTGGGTCACCCGGGCCTGGAGCCGGGCCTCCCGCAGGAAGCGCTGCACGGCTTCCGCATGGGGCACGGTGAGGCACTTCAAGGCCACCGGCCGGTCCAGCAGGGAGTCCCAGGCTTCGAAAACCTCGCCCATGCCCCCCTTGCCCAGCAGCGGGCCCAGGCGGTAGCGGCCCAGTTTCCGGGCTCCGGGTCCGGCCCAGGGGGGCTGGATGGGGACCGGTGCCGGCCCGGGCGGAGGGGGCGGCGTTCCGGGGCCGGTTGGAGGGACCGAGGCGAACTCCATTTATAAATTATTTCGATCCCGCTCCCATTGCACAATGGTTGTAAAAAATATGATTGTCATCACCAAGGCCGGATCCTTCGACTGGATGCCATCGGGCCAGAACGGGCATGATCTTACACTTGATCATGCCCGACTCCGAATGGTGGCCCCTGTTCCAGGACCTGCGCTTTGCCGGTTCCCGGGTGCATCCCCAGCACGGCCCCTGCTTCGTGGCGGAGGGGCGGATCCTGGTGGAGGACCTGCTGGCCTGGGGCCGCCGGGGCCGGGTGCGGGTGCTGGCGGTGCTGGGGGAGACCGCCCAGGCCGAGGCGCTGGCGCTTCGCCTGCCCGCGGGGACGGTCCTGCTCACCGCCACCCGGCACGACCTGGAGGCCCTGGTGGGCTTTCCGTTCCACCGGGGCCTGCTGGCGGCGGCGGTGGTGCCGGCGCCCCGGGACCTGGAGGGCCTGCGGGCCTGCCGCCGCCTGCTGGTCCTGCCGGCGGTGGCGGACGCCGAGAACCTGGGCTTGCTCCTGCGCTCCGCCGCGGCCCTGGGCCTGGACGGCGCGCTCCTGGGGCCGGGTCCGGACCCGTTCAGCCGCCGGGCGGTGCGGGTGTCCATGGGGGCGGTGTGGAAGCTGCCCCTGTGGCGCTCCGCGGACCTGTGGGCCGCCCTGGCGGCCTGGGGCGGGGAGGGCGGCCAGGTGGTGGGGGCGGCCTTGGATTCCGGCGCCGTCCCGGTGCGGCACTGGGTCCCCGTCCCCCGCACCGCCCTGGTGCTGGGTCCCGAGGGGCCGGGCCTGGACCGGTCGGACTTGGCCCGGTGCGACCTGACCGTGGGCATTCCCATGGCCCCGGACGTGGACAGCCTGAACGTGGCCGCCGCCGGGGCCATCCTCATGCACTGGCTGATGCAGGCCCTCAGTTGAAGACCTGCCGGGCCCACGCCTCCATCCGGTCCAGTTCCTGGGCCAGCCGCGCCCGGTGCGGTTCGTCGCCCGCCCCCTCCACCTTGAAGGGCTCCCCGTAGCGCACCACCACACCGGAGAACGGCGCGGGCACCAGCATCCGGTCCCAGGAGGGCAGGGCCCAGGCCCGTTCGTAGGCCACGCACACCGGCACGATCCAGGCCCCGGTCTTGCGGGAGATGGCGATCACGCCTGGCTTGACCTCCTGGGCCGGGCCCCGCGGGCCGTCCACGGTGATGCCCAGGTCCCAGCCTTCCTTCACGGTCCGGATGAGCTTGACCAGCGCCTGGGCGCCGCCGTGGCTGGCGGTGCCCCGCACCGAGCGGATGCCGAACCAGCCCCAGGCGGCGGCGGTGCGCTCGCCGTCCCGGCTTTGGCTCGACCAGGATGGCCACGCCCCGGGGATCCCCTCCCGGCGCCAGGCGGTGGAACGGGTAGGCCAGGGGCATCATCACCAGGCGGCGGTGGTAGAAGGCCAGGATGAAACGCTCGTCGTCCAGGGCGAACCCCCGCACCGGTCCCTCCCCTTCCCGGCGTTCCCGCAGGGTGTAGGCCAGGACCTTCATCAACCCTGCGGCCAGGAAGGGCACCAGGCGGTATTCCAGCCAGAGGGCGATGGGGTTCCGCCCCAGGGGCCGCCCCCGGGAAATGATCTCCACCTCCCCGCCGATCATGGGGCGCCTCCGCCCCCGGCCAGGTCCTCGGCGGCGATGCGGTAGCTCTTGCAACAGTAGTCGCAGCGGATCTCCAGGGATTCCCCGGCCTCGAACAGGTCCCGCACCTTGTCCGGGCCGAAGCCGTTCAGGGTGGCCACCAGGGCCTCCCGGCTGCACCGGCAGCGGTAGTGCACCTCCGTGGCGGAGAGGATCTCGGCGCCTTCGCCGCGGTTGATCCAGGCCACCAGGAACTCCGGCGTGCGCTCCCACAGGGGGACCACCTCCAGCCCTTCCAAGGCCGCCACCAGGGGCTTCATGCGCTCCGGCGGACAATCGGGCAAGGGTTCCACCAGCAGGCCGCCGCCCGCGCCGGTGGATGCATCGCACCAGAGCGTCACGCTCGCCTCCACCTGTTCGGACTGCTGGAGGTAGGCCTCGATCTGGGCCGACAGGGAACCCTCCACCATGGCCAGGGCGCCGATGTACGGCTTCCCGGCCGGGTTGGAACGCATCACCTGCAGGGTGCCCGGGGGGCGCAGCCACGGGACGCCGGCCAGGTTCCCCGGGGCCAGGTCCAGCATGCACCGGACCCCGCCGTCAGGCCAGGCGTCCGCCACCATGGCCCTGGCCCGCCCGGATGCCTTCAGAAGCAGCTGCTGGCGCTCCTCGAACAGCACCCGGGACTGGAGCAGCAGGGCGGCGCCCATGATCTCCACCAGGGGTTCGCAGGCGCCCGCATCCAGGTTGGGGTGGCCCCGGCGCACCCCGTCCCACAAGGGACCGGCGTCCATTGCGGCGAGACGCACATGGTGGTCGGCGGTGAGGGCCCTGAGGATCCTGGCCGGTACGGGAAGGTCAGTCATGGATCCAGTGTAACGCTGCCGCGGATGTGCGAATCTTCAAGGGGAGGAGGTGGCCATGGCCACACCGAGCCGAGCAGCCGTGGCCCGTACCCTGCACCTGGTGTTCGGGGAGGGGCAGCGGGTCCCGGAAACCTGGGACGCCGCCCTGTCCGCCGAGGATGCCGGCCTGGCCAATGCCCTGCTCGGCCTGTGCCTGCGCCGCTGGGGCGGGCTGCAGGCGTTCGTGCGGCCCCAGCTCAGGGATCCGGACCGGAGCCTGCCCCTGGGCACCCAGGTCGCCCTGGCGGCGGGCATGGCCCAGCTGGCCTGGCTGCCGGGCGTTTCGGACCACGCGGCGGTGCACGAAGCGGTGGACCTGGCCACGGACCGGCAACTGGGCTTTCCGCCCCACAAAGGGCTGGTGAACGCCTTGCTGCGGCGCGCCGCCCAGGACCGGCCGGCCCTCAGGGCGGCCCTGGACGCCGGGGATCCGGCCCTGGACCGGTCTCCCTTCACCGAGCGGGTGCTGCGGGCCGCCCTGGCGCCCCGGGGCGGCGGTCCGATCCAGTCCCTGTGGCAGCGCCTGCAGGAGCCGCCCCGGCCCTGTTTCGTGGGCCTGGGGGAGGACCCCCCGCCGGCCGGCCTGGAGCCCGCGGGCCTGGTGCCGGGAGCCCTGGCCCTGGCTCCCGGCGCCCCCTTCCCCGCGTCCTGGCTGAACCAGGGGCGGGGCATGGTCCAGGACCTCAGTTCCCAGGCGCTCCTGGCCTTCACCTGGGACCGCCCGGTGGAGCGGATGCTGGATGCCTGCTCGGCGCCCGGAGGCAAGGCCACGGTCCTGGCCCGGCGCTTCCCCACCGCGCGCCTGGTGGCGGTGGAGCGTCACCCGGCCCGGGCCGGGCGCCTGCGGGAGAACCTTCGCTTGCGCGGCGTGCGGGCCGAGATCCGGGTGGAGGACGCGGCCCCCTGGTTGCGCCAGGGCGGCCCGGCCTTCGACCTGATCATGGTGGATGCCCCATGCAGCGGCTCGGGAACCCTGCAGAAGCACCCGGAGCTGAACTGGCTGGGGGACGCCCTGGACCTGCCCCGGCTGCTGCAGGTCCAGCGGAGCCTGCTGGACGCGGCGGCGGACCGCCTGGCCCCAGGGGGGCTGCTCATCTACGCGGTCTGCTCCTGGCTGCCTGAGGAGGCGCGCGGGCACCGGGAGCGGCTCCTGGCCTCCCGGCCGGACCTGGTGCCGGCGCCCGTGTGGCCCGAAGCCCTGGGCACGGGGCCGGAACCCGCCAGTTTCTTCAGCCCGGACCCTTTGGCCTGGCCAGGCGAAGGGTTCCAGGCTTTCGCCCTCACCTCCCGCTGAGCCAGGACGACCGGCTCAGTCCTTGCCCATCACGTTGGCCAGGTTGAAGATGGGCATATACATGGCGATCACGATGAAGCCGATGACCACGCCCAGGACGGCGATGATCAGGGGTTCCATCATGGCGGTCAGGGCCGCCACGGCGTTGTCCACTTCGTCCTCGTAGAAGTCCGCCACCTTGGCCAGCATGGCGTCCAGGGCGCCGGTGGCTTCGCCCACCCCCACCATCTGCACCACCATGGGCGGGAACACCTTGGTTTCCGCCAGCGGGCCGGCGATGTTGCGTCCCTGTTCCACCGCCTCCCGGGACTTCATGATGGCGTTCTGGACCACCATGTTGCCGGCGGTGCGGGCGGTGATGTCCATCCCTTCCAGGATGGGAACGCCCGGAACTGGTGAGGGTGCCCAGGGTGCGGCAGAACCGGGCCACCGCCACCTTGCGCAGGAGTTCACCGATGATCGGGATCTTCAGGTAGATGGAATCGATGACCAGGCGGCCCGAGCGGGTCCGGTAGTACTGCCGCAGCCCGAACCCGGCCACGACCAGGAAAGCCAAAAGGATGGGGAAGTAATGAATGATGACGTTGGAGATGGTGATGCAGACCAGGGTGGGCACCGGCAGGCTGCTGCCCATGCCTTCATACATCTGGGAGAACACCGGGATGACCTTGACCATGATGACCGCCACCACGCAGATGGCGATGGTGATGACGGTGATCGGGTAGGTCATGGCGCCCTTCACCTTGGAGGTGAGCTTCACCGCCTTCTCGATGTAGCCGGAGAGCCGCTGCAGGATCACGTCCAGGATGCCGCCGGCCTCGCCGGCCCCCACCATGTTCACGTACAGGTCGTTGAAGGCCTTGGGATGCTTGGCCAGGGCGGTCTGCAGGGTGGCGCCCTGCTCCACGTCCGTGCGCACCGCGTTGATGATCTTCTGGAAGCCCTTGTCCACCTGCTGGGCCCCCAGGATCTCCAGGCACTGCACCAGGGGCAGGCCGGCGTCGATCATCACGCTGAACTGCCGGGTGAAGATGGCCAGGTCCCTGGCCTTGACCCTGCCGGTGGCCTTGCCACCGGCGGCCGACTGGGGCTTCACCGAGATCACCTGGACGCCGTTGCGCTTCAGGGAACCGACGGCGCTGTCCATGGTTTCAGCGACGATCACGCCTTCCTGGATGTCCCCGAGGCGGTTTTTGCCTTTCCATACGATATGCGGGCATTAGAACCTCGTTTCTCGATGGGGAGGGGTCTTTGCTTCAGGATAAGGCGATATTTTCATCATGAAAAGAGCAGCTGGCATGGAAAATCAGGTGTATTTGATGTTCGGATTCCGCCCGCCCATGCCTGCGGACCCGGTGCCCCTGGATCCGGCCATGTTCTGGGCCATGTTCACGGTCCCGGAACCGCGGTTGATCAGGTCCCGCAGTTCCTCCGGGTTTGACGTGTAAGTCATGGCCATTTCAGTGTTGATCTCCCCCCGCAGCACCAGTTCCGACAAGCTCTGGTTGAACGTCTGCATGCCGTACTTGAGCTGCCCGGTCTGCATGGAACCGTAGATTTGATGGACCTTATCCTCACGGATCAGGTTGCGGATGGCCGGGTTGGGCACCATCACTTCCAGGGCCAGCACCCGCCCCTTGCCCGAGGCCTTGGGAATGAGCGACTGGCAGAGCACCCCCTCCAGCACCAGGGAGAGCTGGGCCCGGATCTGGGGCTGCTGGTGGGCCGGGAACACGTCGATGATGCGGTTGATGGTCTGCACGCAGGAATTGGTGTGCAGGGTGCCGAACGTCAGGTGCCCGGTCTCGGCGACCGTCAGGCAGGCCTCGATGGTCTCCAGGTCCCGCAGCTCACCCACCAGCACCACGTCCGGGTCCTGGCGCAGGGCCGAGCGCAGGGCCTTCTTGAAGCTCTGGGTGTCGGCGTGGATCTCCCGCTGGTTGACGATGGAGCGCTTGTGCTTGTGCACGTATTCCACCGGGTCCTCGATGGTGAGGATGTGCAGGGGCTCGGTCTCGTTGATCCTGTCGAGCATGGCGGCCAGGGTGGTGGACTTGCCCGAGCCGGTCACGCCTGTGACCAGCACCAGGCCCCGGGGCTTGTCGCACAGGGACTGGACCACCGGCGGCAGGCCCAGCTGCTCGAAGGACCGGATGATCTCCGGGATGGCCCGGAAGGCGCCGGCGGTGGCGCCGCGCTGGTTGTAGACGTTGGCCCGGAACCGGGCCACGCCCTGCAGGCCGAAGGAGAAGTCCACCTCCATGTCCTCCTCCAGGCGGTGCTTCTGCGGAGTCGGTCATGACGCTGTAGCAGAGCCACCGGGTCTGGGCGGCGTCCAGGGGCGGCAGCTTGAGCGGCACCATCCGCCCGTCGATGCGCACCTGGGGCGGCGAATCGACGGTGATGTGCAGGTCGGTGGCCCCGTACTCCACCATCGTCTTCAGCATCTGCTGGAGGGGAACGATATATTGTGCATTTGGGTCTGGCCATGGCTGGCTCCCGGTTCACAGCACGGTTTCGCGAACGATCTCTTCGATGGTGGTCACGCCGTCGAGCACCTTGCGGCACCCGGAGCGCCGGAGGGTGATCATGCCCTCCTTGACGGCCTGTTCCCGCAGCTCGATGGCGCTGGCCCCGGTCAGGATCATGTCCTTCATGGTCTCGGACATCTCCAGCACCTCATAGAGCCCGACCCGGCCCTTGTAGCCCCGGCCGCCGCAGGTTTCGCAGCCGTGACCCTTCATGACGACGATGCCCCGCTTGACCTCCTCCTCGGTGAAGCCGATCCTCAGGAAGGCTTCGGAAGGCGGCTGGTGGGCTTCCGCCGCCTTGCACTTGGCGCAGATCCGGCGCACCAGGCGCTGGGCGCAGATGATGTTGACGCTGGTGGCCACCAGGAACGGCTCCACGCCCATGTTCATGAGCCGGCTGATGGTGGAAGGGGCGTCGTTGGTGTGCAGGGTGGACAGCACCAGGTGCCCGGTGAGGGAGGCCTTGATGGCGATCTCGGCGGTCTCGAAGTCCCGGATCTCCCCCACCAGGATGATGTTCGGGTCCTGGCGCAGGAAGGAGCGCAGGGCCATGGCGAAATTGAGTCCGATCTGCTCCTTCATCTGGACCTGGTTGATGCCGGCGAAGTTGAACTCCACCGGGTCCTCGGCGGTGAGGATGTTCACGTCGGCGGTGTTCAGCTTGGAGATGGAGGAATAGAGCGTATTGGTCTTGCCGGAACCGGTGGGGCCGGTCACCAGCACCATCCCGTACGGCTTGTTGATCTGGCGGTCCCACTGTTTCAGGCTCTCCGGCTCGAACCCCAGCTTGGTGAGGTCGAGCATGAGCTTGTCCGAATCCAGCAGCCGCAGGACGATCTTCTCGCCGAACAGGGTGGGCAGGATGCTGACCCGGTAGTCGATCACCTTCTGCTTGCCGCCCAGGTTGACCCGCAGCTTGATGCGGCCGTCCTGGGGCAGGCGCTTCTCGGCGATGTTGAGCTTGGCCAGGATCTTCACCCGGGAGGTGACCGGGTCCTTGAGCTTGATGCTGGGCCGCATCACTTCCTGCAGCAGGCCGTCGATGCGGAACCGGATCCGGTAGTTCTTCTCGTAGGGCTCGATGTGGATGTCCGAGGCGCCCTTGCGGATGGCGTCGATGAGCACCATGTTCACCAGGCGCACCACGGGGGCCTCCTCGCCGCCCTTGGCCAGCGCCGAGGCGTTGATGTGCTCCTCGTCCTCGAGCTCCTCGTATTCCGCCCCGGCCTCCGCGAGTTCCTCCTCCAGGCCCTTGAGGTCCAGGGCGACCTCCGGCACCTCCTCGAGCTGCTGCCCTCCGCGGCTGGCCTGGTCCTGGGTGTCCTGGCTGCCGGCCCCCCGGTCCCGGTCGGAGGGGCGGGTGCCCTCCTTGTCCCGCAGGCGCAGGGCCGAGGAGCCCCCGTAGTAGCGCTCGATGGCCCGCACCAGCCCCATCTCCGAGGAGACCACCGGGTCGATGTTGTAGCCGGTGTGGAAGCGCACGTCGTCCATGGCGAAGATGTCCGTGGGGTCGGACATGGCCATGGTCAGGACGTTGCCCGAACGCTGCAGGGGCAGCACCTTGTGCTTGTTGGCCAGTTCCGCCGGCACCAGGGCGACGACCGCCGGCTCGATGGGCGGCCACTGGTCCAGGTCCGCGGCCGGCACCCCGTACTGCATGCCCAGGAAGCTGACGATGTCCTGATCGGCGCAGAAGCCCAGGCGGACCACGATGCTGCCCAGCTTCCCGCCCTCGCGGCGCTGGAGCTTGATCGCCTCTTCCAGCTGGGCTTCGGTGATCAGCTGAGCTTTCACAAGCATCTCGCCAAGCTTGCTCGCCAATTGGGCCTCCGAAGGATGGCTGAAGTTTACACCCATGTGGGTTGTTTCATATGGGGATGTGGTCCATCAAGAGGTTTTGGCGCCTACCGCTCGAGCCGCTATGCTTGAGGGCATGCCCGCCATCCCCTCCACCGACCCCCGCCTGGACCGGGTCCGGGACCTGATCCGCGACAAGGGGCTCTCCCGGTCCGACATCCAGCTCCTGGACGAGATCCTGCGCGAAGGGGGCGGCGGGCTGCTGACGGAACCGGCGGGGCCGGCGGCGGAACCCCGGGCCGCGGAAGCGGCCCAGCAGGCCAGGCTGCGGCGTTCGTTCGGTCTGTTCCTGGTGTTCCTGAACCGCTTTCCGGAACGTCTTGGCGAGGCGCGGGCGGCCATGGGCCTGGTCCTCCAGCACGCCCTCTCCAGCCTGGGGGAGGCCGCGGCCGCCGCCCACCGGGAGATGCTGGCCGGGAACCGGGAACCGGAATGGGTCGTCCAGATCCTGGACCTGGTGGCCGCCTTGCGCACCATGGCCAGCGCGCTGGGGACCGGGACGGCGGCCGGCCCCGGCCTCAAGCACCACTGGGCAGCCTTCCTGCAGGAGGAGAAGGCCAGGTTCCCCGCCCTGTGCGCAGCGCTGGGCGCCGGTCCCCAGGGGCCCGCCCTGGTCGAACAGCTCAACGCCCAGATGAAGGTCCTGAACCGGACCCTCCAGGGCGGCTCGGGCAACCCCCTGCCTTCCCTGCGCCGCCTGGAGCTGCTCCTGGCCGGCGCGCTTCCGGAGGACGTGCGCAGCCGGGCCGAGCCCCTGCTCCTGGTCCAGCACGTCATCGCCAGCCTGCGCCTGTCCCTGTTCCGGCCCCTGGACCAGGGCGTGCGCTGGCCGGAGGTGGAGCGCGTCCGGGCCAGCCTCCAGTGGCTCTGGGACCACCTGGGGTGGACCCTGCCCCGGGTCGGGGACCAGCTGCTGGAGCGCAGCCTGCCCAGGGACGTGCGCAATCTGCTCAAGGGGCTCCGGGCAACCCATCCCCCCCTGTTCCACATCGTCGCCCGCGCCTTGGCCAGCCACCTGGCCCTGCTGAATCTGGTGGAGAACCTGCCCCCCGCGGCCAACGCCCCGGTGCCGGAGCGCTACGCCATGGTCCCGGCCTTCTGGGTGCTCCAGGCGGAACTGGGACGGCTGGCCGAGCGGGTGTTCCACCCCCGGGTCGCCGAGGGGCTGCCCAAGGGCGGCGAGGAGTCGCTCCTGCTGGGGGCCTTCCTGCGCCAGGCGGTGCTCTCCCTGGTCCAGGACCAGGCCACCATCCGCAGCCTCCTGCAGCAGGCCCTGGCCCAGGAGGAGGGGGACCAGCTGGCCGCCACCCTGGACAACCTGCGGGTCCTCCTCCTGGGCCACCAGCGCCAGCTCATGGGCGACCTGGTGGGCCTATTCTCCCCGGAACTGCGCCAGAAACTGTTCCCGGATTCCCCCTCCCTGGCCGAGGAGGGGGACCGGCTGCGCCAGCGTCTGTACCGCCTCTGGGCCTACCTGGATCCGGTCCTGGCCAAGCTCCAGGTGCACCTGGAGCTGCGCGACTGGCCCCGGCTGGCCCTGGCCCTGGCCCAGGCCCAGAACCAGGTGGCGGCGTTCCGGCGCAGTCCCGAGTTCCTGCTGATCCGCCAAACCGACCGCCGGGAGTTCGACCGACTCTCCCAGCAGTTCGCCCGGACCCTGGACGATCCCCCCGATCTGGCCGCCGCCCTGGGGGAGGGCACCGGGATCGCCGAGGAACTGTTGCGCTTCCTGGACGTGTTCCAGCTGCGGATCAACGCCCGGACCCCCCTGATCCGCCTGGATCTGGTCACCTCCCGGGAGGCCAGCCGCCTGGGGCTCGAGCTGGCGGAACTGGAACCGGACGCCCCGGACCGGATCCGTCTGGCCCACAAGCTCATCCAGGCCACCAAGACCCTGGGGGTCCGGGATCCCCAGTCCCTGAGCCTGCTCAAGCGCTGGATCCGGGCCGAACGGGGCGGGCGGGACGCCCGAACCGCCCTGGAGGCCCTCACCAGCCACCTCCGGCACCTCGCCACCCGGTTGGATGCCGCTTTGAACTAAAATGATATTCCCATGTCAATCATTCATTGGCTTGACATCCACCCGTCCGAACGGTCCTTCGCCTTGCGGCAGGCTTTGGCGGGGTGGGGGTTCGAGTGCCAGAACGGCTGCGGGGACGGCACCCTCCTGATCGTGGCGGACCGGCCGGACCCCCAATGGATCCCCGACCAGGGCACCGAGATCCTTTGGTGGGTCCGGGATGGGACTCCCGAAGCGGTCAGCGAGGTGCTCTCCTACCGCCCCGGGTGGGTGGTGCGCCAGAGCCAGCCCCTGGAGGCCCTGCGCGCCGTCCTGTCCCAGTTGCGCCAACGGGACCTGGGCAGCGAAGGCTGGCTGCGCCAGATGCTCCACCTGGCCTCCCTGGACGAGCTGTTGCGCCCGGTGGTGCTGCGGGCGGTGCGGCTCTCGGGCGCCAAGGGCGGGGCCGTGTGGGTCCGCAGGGAGGATGTGTTCTACCAGCGCTTCGGCGACGGCTTCCCGGAAGCGCCGTTGTCCCGTGCGGAGGTGGCGGCCCTGGTGGGCGCCGGCCAGGCCTGGTACCTCTGCCCCGGGGAACAGGTGGGGGTGCTGCGCCTGCTGGAGCCGCGCGCCGGCCCGGAACACTTCCTGGGCTTCGTGAAGGAAGTGGAGGACCTGATCGTCAACGCCTGGCAGTTCGAGCACAGCCGGGCCCTCTCCTTCGCGGACGACCTGACGGTGGCCAACAACCGGCGCTGCCTGGAGGCGGAGCTGCCCCAGCTGCTCCGGGACGCCTCGGTGCGCAAAGCGTCCGTCGCCCTCCTGTTCATGGACGTGGACAACCTGAAGGCCCTCAACAGCCAGTACGGGCATCCCACCGGGAGCAAGGTGATCGCCCAGGTCGCCATGGAGGCCAAGCGCATGATCCGCCTCCAGGACCGCTTGTACCGCTACGGCGGCGACGAGTTCTGCATCGTCATCCCCGGGGGCAACGCCTACGGCGCCCGCAAGCTGGGGGAACGCCTGATCCAGGCCCTGCACCAGTCCAGCCTCACCGTGGGCACGGCGCGGGTGCCGGTCTCCATCAGCATCGGCGTGGCCATCTACCCCCTGGACGCGGACGGCGCCGAACACCTTCTGGACAAGGCGGACCGGGCCCTGTTCAAGGCCAAATCCAAAGGCAAAGGCCGCGTGGAGGAGGCGGAGTAGACGGCGGGACGATGCGTTCGTGTCCCTGGGGAGGGCAGGCTGCAGCTGCCGGGTTCCGGGCCTCGCGCCGCCACACCGTTGGTGGTGGTGAATCGGTGTGCGTGCGCACGCCGATTCACCACCACCGGCCGTCGAGCCGCATCGGACTCTGGGCTCGGTGATTTACGAGTGGGTCAGAAGGCGGTCCCGCCGGCTCCCGCGACTTGGCGGATCCTATTGGTTCGTCCGGCACAGAAGGACCTTTTGAGTTTGTGGAAGCGATTCCCGCAGTCCGCCCCGAAATCACCTGTACTTATCATCTTTGGTCGGCCCCGATGAGCCAGCGAGTGCTTCGTCAGCCCCGCGCAGCGCAGCGAGGACGGACTGACGAAGCCGGGCACCGGTGGGGCGGCGCGGTGGATGGGGCCCGGGGCGACGGGCCTGCCGCCGACCGGGACGCGAGCCTCGCCCTCAGCCCTGCAGCGCCATGGCCACCTCGCGCAGCAAGGAGTCGGGGCTGGGGTTGCGGAGGAGGTTGCGCAGGTCCTCGAAGATCCGGGCCTGGGGACGGTCCAGGACGAGGCTGGAGGCGGCCAGGCGCTGGATGGCCGGGGCCCAGGGGCCCAGGCGCGGGGGCAGGCCCTCCCGGCAGCGGGCCACGTCCGCCAGGAGCAGCAGCAGGATCTCCAGGCACCGGGCCACCTGCTCCCCCTGGCTGGCTTCCGCGTCCCGGACCGGAAGCAGGGGGGCGCCAGCCCCTGTGAAGGTGGCCCCCTCCCCGAGGGCGGTCCAGGCCTCCAGCTGGTCCGCGGCCCGGCGGTAGGCATCCGGCTCCAGGTAGCGCAGCGATCCTGCCGCCAGGGCCGTCCAGGGCTCCCGGTCAGCGGCCTCCCAACCCGCCTGCCGGGCCACCGCCCAGGCCTCCTCCGGTTCCAGGGGGCGGAAGGCGATGCGCTCGCAGCGGGAGCGGATGGTGGGGAGCACCGCTTCGGGGCGGTGCGTGACCAGCAGGAAATGGGTACCGGAGGGAGGCTCCTCCAGGGTCTTGAGGAGCATGTTGGCGCTGGCGGCGTTCAGGCGGTGGGCGTCCTCCACCAGGACCCACCGGTGGCATCCCGGGGCGGCCGTGCGGTGGGCCCACTGGATGACCCCGCCTTCCACCAGGTCGTCGCCCCGGATGGCGGTGATGCAGATCAGCCCGGCCTTCCCTTCCGGGGCCACCCGCAGCATGTTGGGCAGCTCCACCGGCAGGTCGCCCTTGAACAGCAGGCAGCCTTCGCACTGGCCGCAGGCGCTGCGGCGGAAGCACAGCTCCCGCTGGGCCAGCTCCATGGCCACCCGGCGCTTGCCCACCCCGTCCGGCCCGGTGAACAGCAGGGCACCGCCCAGCCTTCCCGCGCCCAGGCGCTCCAGAAGGCGTTCCCGCACGGCCCGGTGGCCGACCAGGGAAGGGTCGAACATGGTCAGGCCCATGCCGCCGGATAGCCCGCTTCCCGCAGACGAGGCTCCACCTGGGCCCAGACCGCCGCCTCCACGGCCGCCACCGGCGCATCGGCGGGAATCACCACCATGCGGGCCGGTTCCCTGCGGGCCAGGTCCAGGAAGCGCTCCCGCACCCGGCGGTGGAAATCCAGGGTTTCCTGGTCGAACCGGGTCTCCCGGAAATCCCCGGCGGCGGCGTTGCGGACACCGGTGCGGGCCAGGGACTGGGCCGGGTCCAGGTCCAGGACCAGGGTCAGGGCGGGCGCCAGCCCGCCCAGCACATCCGCCCGCAGCCAGTCCAGCGTCCCGTCGTCGATGCCCTGCGCCCCCTGGTAGGCCCGGGTGGAATCATCGAACCGGTCCAGGAGCACGACCTTGCCCTGGGCCAGCATGGGAGCGATGAACCGCGCCACGTGCTGGGCCCGGTCGGCGTAGAACAACAGCAGTTCGGCCCGGGGGGCCCAGGTCTCCCCGGAAGCGTGGCGCTCCAGCAGCAGGGAGCGCAGTTCCTGGCACAGGGGCGTGCCTCCCGGCTCCTTGGAGACGGCCACCGGCACCCCCCCCAGGCGCAGCCGGGCGGCGAGCCTCTGGATCTGGGTGGACTTGCCGCAACCGTCCACGCCTTCCATGGTGATGAGCAGTCCCGTCAAGGCCCCTCCCCGGTAGCGCCGCCAGTGCCCAGGATAGCCGCAACCTGCGGTCCGGCTGAATTTTCTGGGAAATGCGCCTATGCTTTGAGGAAACCACCTGGAGATGACCGTGCTCGAGCCCCTTCGATGTCCTGGCTGCTCCACCCGCTACGTGCTGGCGCCCGCCCGGGTCCGTCCCGGGATCCGCCGGGCCAAGTGCTTCCGCTGCTCCGAGATCTTCACCATCGAGGAGGTGGTAGCGCGTCTCCTGGCCGCGCCGCCTGAACCGGCGGCCGAGGTTCCCGCCCCCGCGCCCCAGAAGCCCGCCCCCCATGAGGAGCCCACCCCCGAAGGGGCTACCGGCTTCCTCTCGGCCCGGGACGCCATCGCCAGGCTCCTCGGGGAAACCCCGCCCGCGCCGCCGTTGCAGCCGCCGGTGCGCATGGGCGGCCGCGGCACCATGGACGTGGAGGCCACCCTCGACGCCCTGGACAGCACCCTGGGCGGCGGCCCTGCGCCGGCGTCCGTCCCGGAGCCCGCTCCCAGCCCCGATACCGCTTCCACCATCAAGATTTCCAGCGCCGAACTGAGGCAGGCCATCGCCGCCATGGCCGAGGCCCAGCCGCAGGCGGAGGCGCCCCGGGTCGACCCCGAAGCGGCGCCCGTCTCGGAGCTGTTCAAGGTCCAGCTGGACCAGGAGACCTGCAGCAATGCCTCCCTCGACCAGATGACCACCTGGATCGAGCAGGGGCGGGTCAAGGAAACCCACATGGTGGCGCGCCAGTTCAGCGACAACTGGCTGGAGGCCAGCAAAGTGCCGGCCCTGCTCCCCATCTTCGAGCACCTGCGCAAGACCCGGCCGCCCCAGCCCGAAGAGGCGAAGCCGGAGCCGCCGCCGCCTTCTCCGCCGCCGCCGGCCAAGCGCGGTCTCTTCAGCGGCTTGTTCGGGCGCAATTGAGGGAAAACATGCGCAACATCCTCCTGCCAGCCTTGCTTCTGCTCGCCCCGGCCGGCGCCGTGTCCGCCGCTGCCCAGGCAACGCCACCCGCCGCCCAGGCCGAGGCCCCCAAGCCCGAGGCCAAGGCGGCCCCCCAGGAGCTCAAGTCCTTGAGCTTCTTCAGCAAGCGGTTCCCCTTCCGCTGGGACAAGCTGATGCCCCTCGACGCCGAGGTGGACGGCCTGAAGATCAACTCCATCTACTTCAACAAGCGCACCATGTCTCTGCTCAAGGGGGCGGAGTTCGGCACCCGCGCGGTGGTGGAGGTCACCAATACCGCCAGCGTCACCCGGGTCCCGGGGTTCGCGGTGGCGGTGTTCGACTCGGACGACAACCTGGTGGGAGTGGCCACCGGCGGGCCCAAGATCGGCGGGGTGCGGTCCATGGATACGGAATCCTTCGACCTGAGCTTCCACCAGGTGGTGGAGCGGATCCCCCGGGCGGACCACTTCTACCTGTCCGTGGAACTCACGGACTAGGAGCCTGACTACGTAATCGTACGTGTCCCAGACGTTTGCCTTGGTTCGTCGTCGCCGGCGAAGCCGGCGCCGACGGGATGCTAACGGCGATGGACCCTGGACCGCGTTTGCACGCCTGCACTTCGTTGGTCCCCGGGACCGGTTAGTTCTTCCAGGCCATCCAAATGGGCCTGAGGTCCCGAAGGCTCGCTTCGAGTGGGTCCTGGAAGCTCCAGCGTGGCGCCGACCTGATAGTTTGGGGGGCGTTTCAACCTTGCTGAAGCACGTGGAAAAACGTCGGGCCAAGGCTAATGGAGAGCTTGGAAGGTACGATAAGTAAAGTATGACCAAACGATTCCGCCCATGGGACCCAAAGCAGAAGTGGCTGCTGCCGCCCGAAATCACGGAATTCATTCCGGAGGGACACCCGGTGCACTTCATCCGGGATCTCGTTGTCGAACCGTTGGACCTCTCGGCGATCCTCGACACCTAGGTGGAAGACCGGGGTTTTCCGCCGTTCCATCCGGCGATGATGGTGGCCCTGCTCCTCCATTCGTATACGCAGGGTGTTTTCTCTTCCAGGAAGATCGCCAAGGCTTGCGAGCGGGTGAACACCAACGCCGATTGCCCCCAGTTGTTGGGCATGGTGGATCAGGTCCGGGCCAATCTCGGACGCAAACCTGCCGTTTGTTCCGCCGATGCAGGTTTTTGCTCGGAAGCCAATCTGGCCGGCCTGCACAAGCGCCACATCAGGGCCTACATCGCGACCGGACGCCAGCAGCACGGATCCGAGGCCGCGACCCACGCCAAGAACGGCAAGGCCGGAAGCCTGGTGATCGCGTGGCGGATCATGCTCATGACCCTCCTGGGCAGGGAAAGTCCGGACCTACCGGCGGAGATCCTCTTTTCGGACTTTGAGATCCGGGTCCTCAAGGCCCTGGCCCTCCAGAGGCGCCTGGCTGCACCCACCAAGCTCGAGAACGCCGTCCATTTGGTGGCGCGTCTAGGCGGCTACCTGGCTCGAAAAAACGATCCTCCGCCCGGACACGAAATCATGTGGCGAGGCTTTTCCATCCTACAGATCATGACCCAGGGCTTTGAACTCGGGGCAGGCGGATAGCTTGAGATCGCCACTTGGTGGGCTGCTCATAGGCCCACCTGCTTCGCGCTGACCTTATCATTTGGGGCGCCTTGCAAGCCATCGTGCAACGATTCTCCGGATACTCGCCGTGGATCGAACCACTCCCAAACTATCGGGTCGGCGCCAAGCAACTGGAACCAGGCCCCACTCGAAGCGAGTCCTCTGGTCCCCAGGCCCACCCGGACAGCCCGCAAGACCAGCCTTTCCCCAGGATCACCGAAGTGCGAGGGTGGCAACACCACCCCACGTTCATCGCCGTTGCTTCTCCGTTGACGCCAACTGTGCCGGCGGCGACGAACGAGGGCGTAATGGTGGGACATGTACCACCAATTATGGGTAAAGGGCAGGGCTCTGCCGGCGGCGACGAACCAAGGCGCAAATCCGGGACACGTACGATTACGCAGCCAGGCCCCTAGACAGCTTCCTGGTCCTGGTAGTGGCGGAGGATCTCCTCGGGCGTGGCGGTGGCCGTGCCCATCTTGCCCACGACCACGCCGGCGGCGGCGTTGGCGAGCATGGCCGCGTCCTTCCAGTCGGCCCCGGCGGCGACGGCGGCGCTGAAGGCCGCGATCACCGTGTCCCCGGCGCCGCTCACGTCGAACACTTCCCGGGCCTCGGTGGGGATCAGCCATGGGGCCCTGTGCCTGGCGTCCGAGGTGAACAGGGCCATGCCCTTCTCGCTGCGGGTCACCAGCAGGCCCTGGAGCCCGAGCCGCTCCATCAGGGCCTGGCCGGCCACCGCCAGTTCCGCGTCGCCCTTGGCGGGCAGGCCGGAGAGCTCGCCCAGCTCCTTGGTGTTGGGCGTCATCAGCGGTGCGCCCACGGTACAGCTTGATGTGGCCAGGCTTGGGGTCGACGATCCAGGGCATGCCCCATGGGCCCGGCACAAGTCGCGCACCCGGTCCATCACCGGTTCGCTGACGGTACCCTTGGCGTAGTCGGAGATGATGAGGGCGCAGGCCTGCTCCAGGGCCTGGGCCAGGCGCTGGCACAGCTCCTCCACCGCCGCCGGCCGGCAGGCGCCCTGTTCCTCCCGGTCGATGCGCAGCATCTGCTGCTGCTGGCCGATGACCCGGGTCTTGATGATGGTGGGCCGGGTGGGATCGATCACCAGGCGGTCGGCGCGGATCTCCAGGCCCCGCAGCAGCGCCTGCAGGCGGTTCCCGGCGATGTCCTGCTGCAGGGTCCCCACCAGGATGGGCTCGGCGCCGATGGACTTGAGGTTGGCCGCCACGTTGGCGGCGCCGCCCAGCACCGCCCGCTCCCGGACCACCCGCACGATGGGCACCGGCGCTTCGGGCGAGATGCGGTCCACGTCCCCGAACAGGTATTCGTCCAGCATGAGGTCGCCCAGCACCGCCACCTGGCGCCCCTTCACCTTGGCCAACAGGCCCTCGGCCTGGCTGCGGTCCAGTCTCATGGCCGCTCCTGCAGGGCGCGTTCCGGGAGCAGGACCGGGATGCCGTCCTCCAACGGATAGAGCCGGCCGCACCTGCGGCAACGCAGGCCTTCGGCCCGCTCTTCCAGGTCGCCGTGGCAGGGGCCGCCGTCCTGGTCGGCCGGGCAGCAGAGGATTTCGAGCAGGTGCGGATCGAGCATGTGGCGGGTTCCCCCCGGACAGGTCAGCAAAGGGTGTACTTGGGGCCGCCCCCGCCTTCGGGGGGGGTCCAGATCACGTTCTCTTCGGGGCACTTGATGTCGCAGGTCTTGCAGTGCACGCAGTTGGAATAGGCGATGGCGACCTTCTGCACCTGCCCCCGGTCGTCCGGGTGCATCTCGTACACCTGGGCGGGGCAGAACACCGTGCAGGGGCTGCCCTTGGTCTCCCAGCAGGTGACGCAGACCTGGTCGCCCTTGACGATCTTCAGGTGCCCCGGCTGGTGTTCGTCGTGCATGGCCCCGGCGGCGTAGACGTCGTCCAGCTTGGAGATGCACCGGCGGCCATCGAACTTCACCCCCCAGTCCAGCTGGTCGCGCTTGAGCCCCGCCTTGCCGTAATAATCCTCGGTGGTGACGGTGCGGAGGGCGTCCGGCTCGCCCCGCAGGGGATCCCCGGGCACCCAGCCCCCCGCCACCAGGCTGACGCCCAGCTTCACCGCCGCCACCGGGGTGAGCCCGTGGGCCAGGATCTGGTGGAAGTTGCGGGTCCGGTACAGCTCGGCCCCGGCCCAGGACGCCAGGTAGGCCCGGGCGTAGCCCATGAGGAACTCGGCGCTGGCATCGCCCGTCAGAAGGGCCTTGAGGATGGTGCTCGGCCGCGCACATCCCGCTCTTCATGCCCAGGTGGATGCCCTTCAGGCGCGCGGCGTTCACCATCTGGGCCGCATCGCCCACCAGCATGCCGCCGGCGAAGGCCAGGCGCGGCATGGAGTACCAGCCGCCGATGGCCAGGGCCTTGGCGCCGTACTGGACCATCCGGCCCCCTTCCAGCATGGCCTGGATGCGCGGGTGGGTCTTGAACTTCTGCAGGGCCAGGTGGGCGTCCGCGAAGGGGTCCCGGGTGTCCAGGCTCACCACGTAGCCCACCGCCAGGCGGGTGCCCGCCATCTTGTAGACGAAGGAGCCGCCCGATTCCCCATCCGCCTGCGGCCAGCCGGTGCTGTGCAGGACGAAGCCGTCCGGGACCCGTCCGTCCTGGATCTCCCAGATCTCCTTGGCTCCCGTCTCGAAGAACTGCGGGTTGACCGCGTCCGCCTGGAGCCCCAGCACCGCGTCCAGTTCCCGGGCCAGGTGGCCCCGGGGCCCTTCCCCGAACACCGTCACCTTGGCCTTCAGGCGGTTGCCGGGCTCGAAATTGGAGCGGGGCGAGCCGTCGGCGTTGACGCCCTTGTCGGCGGTCTGCACCCCGACCACCCGCCCGTCCTCCCACAGCACCTGCATCCCGGCGAACCCCGGCAGGAGCATCACGTCGACCCCCGGCACTTCCCGCCGCTCGATCTGCTCGGCCATCCAGCGGACCATCCGGGACAGGGAAACGATGGGAAACCCGTGGTTGCGCAGGAACGGCGGCGGCACCGGCGCGCGCATGCCGCCGCGCTCGGTGAACAGCCAGACCTCCTCGCGCTGCACCTCCCCCTCGCTGGGGAAGCCCCGCTCCCGGTAGTCCGGGCACAGCTCCTTCAGGGCCGCCGGGTCCAGCACCGCGCCGGAGAAGGCATGGTCCCCGATGGCGTCCCCTTTCTCGATCAGCCCGATCGTCAGGCCTTCCAGCCTGGCGGCGCCGGAGGTGGCGTTATGGGCTTCGATCAGGTCCAGGAGCCGCCACAGCCCGGCGAGGTTGCTGGGTCCGGCGCCCACGAACAGGACGTCGAATTCCAGCTCCTCCCGTTCCAGGCCCGGGCGGGCGGACTGGGTCGAAAAATCGCGCATGGGCATCTCCAAGCTCGGCAAATGCCAGTTTACCCGCAGCGGTGTCAGAATCGGGGTCATGGTTGAACCGCCCGCCTCCCGCCCCCTGAGCTTCGAGGCCGCCGTGCAGCGGCCCCTGTCGGTGGTCTACCGTTCCGACGCGGGCGCCTGGGAGGGCCACGACTTCACCGTGGAGGTCGTCGCCGCCAGGGAAGGCCTGGACCCCTTCGACGTGGTGGTGGACTTCCGGGAGCTGGAGGCCGCCCTGGACGACCTTCTGGCGCCGCTGCAGGGACGGCTGCTGGAGGACCTGGGCCTCAAGGACCCCCTGGACCTGGCCCATTGGCTCGCCGCCGCCCTGGGCCCCAAGGTCGCCGCCCCGGCCCGGATCCGCGAGGTGGCCCTCACCGACGGGCGCGGCCGCCGGCTGGCCCTGCGCTGGTAGGCCAGGCGGGGCCGTCCCGCCGCACATCCGGTAAGCTTGAGGTTTGGCTGGAGAATGATCTATGGACAGGTTGGTGATCCAAGGGGATGTGCCGTTGACCGGCCGGGTGGCCGTTTCGGGTGCCAAGAATGCGGCGCTGCCGTGCCTGGCGGCGGCCCTGCTCACCCCCGAGCCGGTGCGGCTGCGCCACCTGCCGGCGGTCTCGGACATCCGCACCATGGTGCGGGTGCTGCAGGCCCTGGGCTGCGCCGCCGAGATCCAGAGGGACGAGAACGGGTTCGAACTCGCCGTGGACCTGTCGGCGGCCGGGCTGGAAGGCGGAGACCTCAAGGCCCCCTACGACCTGGTCAAGACCATGCGCGCTTCCATCCTGGTCCTGGGGCCGCTCCTCGCCCGGTTCGGCCGGGCCTCGGTGTCGCTGCCCGGCGGATGCGCCATCGGCGCCCGCCCGGTGAACCTGCACCTCCAGACCCTGGAGCGCATGGGCGCGGTCCTGGCCATCGACAAGGGCTATGTGGAGGCGCGGGTCCCGGGCGGGCGTCTCAAGGCCATCGACCACGCCTTCGAGAAGGTGAGCGTGGGCGCCACTGAGAACGTGCTCATGGCCGCGGTCCTGGCGGACGGCGTCACCACCCTGCGCAACGCCGCCATGGAGCCGGAGGTGGGAGACCTGGCCCGCCTGCTCACGGGCATGGGGGCCCGGATCCAGGGGATCGACACGCCCACCCTCACCGTCCAGGGCGTGGAGCGCCTGGCCGGATGCGAGCACGAGGTGATCCCGGACCGCATCGAGGCCGGCACCTTCCTGTGCGCCGTGGCGGCCGCCTGCGGGGACGTGGTGCTGGAGCGGGTGGTGCCGGACCACCTCCGTTCGGCCATCGACCTGCTGGAGCGGTGCGGCTGCGTGTTCACCGAACGCCGCTCGGCCGAGGGCACCTGCCTGCGGATCCAGCGGGAGTCCGGCCAGAAGCTGCGGGCCAAGGACCTGGTCACCGCCCCCTACCCGGGCTTCCCCACCGACCTGCAGGCCCAGGTCATGGCGGTATTGACCCAGGCCACAGGCATCTCGGTGATCCGGGAGACCATCTTCGAGAACCGGTTCCAGCACGCCATGGAACTGGAGCGCCTGGGAGCCAACCTGCGCATCGACGGCGGCACCGCCATCGTCGCGGGCCCCTCCCCGCTCACCGGCTGCACGGTCATGGCCACCGACCTGCGGGCCTCGGCCACCCTGGTCATCGCCGGCCTGGTGGCCCAGGGCGAGACCATCGTGGACCGGATCTACCACCTGGACCGGGGCTATGCGGGCCTCGAACTGAAGCTCCGGGACCTGGGCGCCCGCATCGAGCGGGTCGGAGGGGGGCGGGTGTAGGCCCCCCGGATACGGGTTCCGCACCGCGGCGCACCGGAATGGGGGTGCTGAAAAAAATATAAATGTTGAGTTCTACACTAATTTGTCGGGGCTCTTTCTGCACAGAGAAGGGCAGGCTTGGGTAAACTGGGCGGGTCGGGGGTGCGATGTTCGGTGAAATGAAGATCTTCTCGGGTTCCAGCCATCCGGCCCTGGCGGCCGGGATCGCGGCACACATGGGCATGCAGCTCGGGAAGGCCCGCATCACCCGCTTCTCCAACGAGAACATCAAGGTGAAGATCGACGAGAACGTGCGGGAATCGGACGTCTTCGTGATCCAGACCAGCGCCCCGCCGGTGAGCGACAACCTGGTGGAGATGCTCATCATGATCGACGCGCTGAAGTTCGCCAGCGCGGCGCGCATCACCGCGGTGCTGCCCTACTATCCCTACGCCCGCAGCGACAAGAAGGACGAGGCCCGCATCTCCATCACCGCCCGCCTGGTGGCCGATCTCCTCCATACCGCCGGCGCCGAGCGGGTGCTCACCATGACCCTCCACGCCCCCCAGATCCTGGGCTTCTTCCGGGTGCCGGCGGACCAGCTCCTGGCCACGCCGGTGCTGGTGCACCACTTCCGCAACTCGGACCTGTCCAACGCCACCGTCGTGGCCACCGACGCCGGCGCCGGCAAGATCGCCGGGCATTTCGCCAAGCGCCTGGGCCTGCCCATGGCCATCATCGACAAGCGCCGCTACGACGACAGCGAGGAGGCCCACAGCACGGCCCTCATCGGCGAGGTGAAGGGCAAGGACGTGCATCATCTTCGACGACGAGATCGCCACCGGCGGCTCCATCCGGGAGGCGGCCCGCATCCTGCGCACCTTCGGCGTGCGCCGGGTCCGGGTGGGCGCCACCCACGCGGTCTTCTCCGGGAACGCCCTGCAGAAGCTCCAGGAGGCGGAACTGGACGAGCTGGTGGTCACGGACACCATCCCCATCCGCCCGGAGGTCCAGCAAGGGGTGCCCAACCTCAAGATCCTCTCCACCGCCCCCATGTTCGGCGACGCCATCCTGCGCATCCACGGCGGGCGCAGCATCAGCGAGATGATGGAGTAGGAGTCCGGCCATGACCCTGCGGGCCCTTCTGATCCAGCGGGCCGCGCGCCTGCAGGAACGGCCGGCCTTCACCGCCCCCGGCTGGGGCACCTTGCCCTACCCCGCCTTCCGCAACCGGGTGGAGGGGGTGGCGCTGGGCATCATGGCCGGGGAACCGCCCATGGGAACGCGGATCTTCAGCGCCACCGGGAGCCCCTGGGACTGGGCCTGCGAGGTCGCCTGCGCGTGCTGCGGGCTGGTATGGGCTCCGGAGGGCGCCCCGGTTCCAGCCGAGGTGCTGGGCGGGCCGCGGTTCAACGACGACGGCGGACGCCAGGCCTACCATGACCGGGACCACAACCTCCTGGTGGGCACCTCGTTCACCGGCCGCCTGGACCATGGGGAACTGCTGGCCAGGCTGGCCCGGCTCAACCGGCGCCTGGGCTGGGACCACGACACCCGGGTCGCCATGCCCCAGGACGCCCTCGGCACCCCGGAAGGGCGCGGCGCCCTGTGGAGCGCCCTGTACGCGGGGCAGCCACGCCGTCCTGACGGAGGGGCCGGTGCGGGACTGGGACCCGGAACCGTTCCGGGGGCTGCACGACTAGTCCTCCTGGGGCGTCCGGGTCCCGGCCCGGCGGCAGGCCCGCCATGCGGGTTCCCTGGGTTCGCGCCGCCAGACCTTTGGTGGCCGTGAATCGGAGTGCGTGCGCACTCCGATTCACGGCCACCTGCCGTCGAGCCGCATCGGACTTTGGGGTCGGTGATCTACGCATCAGTTTGAAAGCGTCATTACTGGCTGACGGGGCTTGGCGAATCTGCTTGGATCAGCTGGCATGGGAGGACCTGTGAAGTTTGCGGAAGCGATTCCCGCAGTCCGCCCCGAAGTCACCGATACCAATCATCTTTGGGCGGCCCCGACGAGCCAGCGAGCGCTTCGTCAGACCGCGCCCAGCGCGGCCTGACGAAGCCGAGCACCGGTGGGGCGGCGCGAGGCCCGGGAACCCGGCCGAAGCGACCTGCCTCCGACCGGGACACGGACGCCCCAGTGGTACGAGAGCCCTTCCCACAGCCGTTGGACCTGTCCCCCGGCCCGTTGCGCGGACGCCCGGAACTCCTGTTTCAGGGGCGCGCGCAAGGCTCCCGGGAGCAGGCGGGCCGCCTCCAGGGCCTGGATCCGCAAGGTCTGGGACAGGCCCGCCCAGGCCTGGACCAGGGACCGGCTCCAGGATTCGTCCCCCAGCCGGGCTCTGGCCGCCCAGCGCCATGGGGAGCCCAAGCCGCGTTCCTGGAGGGCCGGCAGGGCCAGGTGGGGCGCCCCGGCCCGCTGGGCGATGAGGCTGGCGGCTTCGGCGGCCTCCCGCTGGGCGAAGGGATCGGCCAGCAAAGGCAGGAGGGCCGGGAGCGCCGCCGGGGTCCCCACGGCCCCCAGGGCGCCGGCCAGGGCGAAGCGCATGCCCTCCTGCGCCTGGTCCAGGGCCTGCAGGAGGAAATCTTCGTCGCCCGGCAGGGCCGCCGCCTGCAGGCCCTCCGCCGCGGCGCGCCGGGCTCCCACCCCGCCGGTGCGCAGCCCGTCCAGGTAGGGGCCCAGGCGCCGCTCCGGGGGTTCCGGTCCGAGGGATAGCGGGGTGCCGGGGCGGGCCACGGTCTCCTGCTCGGTATGCAGGGGATCGTACCCGGGCAGGGGCTCTTCGCCCCACCCGGCCGCCTCGGCGCTCTCCAGCCACCGGTCCCACTCCTCCCCCAGGGCGGCCATGGAGGGGATGCGCCGGGCCGGGGTCGGGCGCCAGGGACTGCATCAGGACCCGGGCCAGGCGCGGGGGAAAGCCGTGGCGCACGGTGGCGGGGGGCATCTGGACCTGGCTGTAGGGCCGGCCGGCGGTGAACTCGTAGACGATCGCCCCCAGGGCGTACACGTCGCAGCGCCCGTCCACGGACCGCGGATCGCCGTGCTGTTCCGGGGCCATGTAGCCGAGGGTCCCCACCACCATCTGGGAACGGGTGGTCCGGGTGGTGTCGGTGTCCTCCCAAAGGCAGACCCCGAAGTCCGTCACCTTCAGCTGGCCGTCCGCGGCGAACAGGAGGTTGGAAGGCTTCAGGTCCCGGTGCACCACTCCCGCCTGGTGGGCCACCCCCAGGGCGTCGGCGATGGGCCGCAGGCGGCGCAGGATGCGCGCCGGGGCTTCCCCGAAGCACTGCTTGATGGTGCCGCCCGGGAGCAGCTCCATGAGGATGTAGGGGGTGCTGCCGGCCCGGCCGAAATCCACCACCTCCACCAGGTTCGGATGGCGCAGGCGGCGCAGCACCTCCCCTTCCTGCAGGAACCGGCGCACCAGGTCCGGGTCGTCGCTGGCTTCCCCGCGCAGGAACTTCACCGCCAGGGGGTGGTCCGGGCGGTACGGGTCCTCGGCCCGGTGGACCACGGCCATGCCCCCCTCCCCCAGGCGCTCCAGCACCCGCACCGGGCCGATTCGCCTGGGCAGGAGGAGGGTCATGGGGGGCCGTCGAATTCCACCCGGTTCCGCCCCAGGGCCTTGGCCCGGTACAAGGCCAGGTCGGCCCGGGCCAGCATCGAGCCGGCGTCCGGGTCGCTGGGGCTGAACTCCACCACGCCGAAGCAGCAGGTGACCCGGAGGTCGGTGCCTTCCGGGAGGGGCATGGGCTCGGCGGCCAGGGCCGCCCGCAGCCCTTCGGCCACGGTCATGGCCTCCCCGCCGCCGGTCTCCGGCAGCACCACCAGGAACTCCTCGCCGCCGATGCGCCCCACCAGGTCGCTGGCCCGCAGGCGGCCGCACACCACCGAGCCGAACGTGCGCAGGACCTGGTCCCCGGCGGCGTGCCCATGGCAGTCGTTCACTTCCTTGAAGTGGTCCAGGTCGCAGAGGATGACGGAAAGGGGCCGCCGGTAGCGCCGGGCCAGGTCTGTGTGCTTCTCCAGGAAGCGCAGCGCCGAGCCCCGGTTGCTCATGCGGGTGAGCGGATCCACCGTGGCCTGGGCCAGCACCGCCTCGTGGTAGTTCTTCTCCAGCTCATCCAGGTGCTTGAGCTTGAAGGTGTGGGTGCCCAGGCGCAGAACGTCGCCCTGGCGCAGGCTGACCGGCCCTTCCTTGGGCGGGATCTGGCGGCCGTTCACGAACGTCCCGTTGGTGGACCCCAGGTCCGAGAGCAGCACCTCCGCAGGCTGCCCTTTCTGGCTCACCAGTTCCAGCCTGGCGTGGTAGCGGCTGATCTCCGGCTCCGGAAGCCGCACCAGGTTGTCCTGGGCGCGGCCCAGGGAAAGCCCGGACGTCTCCAGGAGCAGGACTTCGCCGATGGGATTGCCCACGTAGCGGATCAGGGCCCATTGCCCCGGATCCTCCTTCAGGGCCTCGCCCAAGCCGGGCCCGTGCATGGTTGGCGGCTCGGATTCGATCAGGTCATCGAAAAGCGGACGTTCGTTGTACATGCGCCGAGGCAGTCAGAGGGAACTCTTCATTGCAACGCCTGACCCCCATCAGTGTCAACGTACAGGAGGATCCGCCACCACCTGGTCGCGGCCGGCCCGCTTTGCCGCGTAAAGGGCGCCGTCGGCCCGGGCCAGGAGCGTCCCGGCGCCCTGGTCCAGGTCCCCGCGCTGGGCCACCCCCAGGCTGCAAGTGACCTTGAGGTGCCCGGACCCGGCCAGGAAGGGCACGCCGGTGGCGGCACGGATGCGCTCCGCCAGCAGGAGGGCTCCCTCCAGGTCGGTTTCCGGCAGGATCACCAGAAACTCCTCGCCGCCGATCCGGCCCGCCAGGTCGGTGGCGCGCAGGGTCTCCCTCACCCGGTGCCCGAATGCCTCCAGGACCTGGTCCCCGGCCCCGTGCCCCAGCGTGTCGTTGATGTGCTTGAAATGGTCCAGGTCGCACATGAGCACCGCCAGGGGCCGCTGGTGCCGGCTGCTCAGGTCGAACCAGCTCTGCAGCTCTTCCAGGATGGTGCGGCGGTTGCTCAGGCCGGTGAGGGGGTCGCGGGTGCTCTGGTCCAGGAGCACGGCGTGGAACGCCCGCTCCAGGGAGTCCATGGCCACCAGCTTCAGGACGTGGCCCCCCACGGCGATGCGGTCCCCGGGCGTCATGCGCACCGGTCCGGCCACCGCCCGGTCGTTCAGGAACGTGCCGTTGGTGGACCCCTGGTCCTCCAGGTACAGGCCCGGGCCTTGGCTCCCGTCCAGGGTGATGGCGGCGTGGATCCGGCTCACCTCATCGTCCGCCAAGGTGATGTGCAGCCCGGGGGCGCGCCCGAGGACGTTGGCTCCGGGCCCCAGGGGGAACAGCCGCCCCAGCATGGCCCCAGCGTAGACCACCAGCACGTACTCGGCCGGAAGGGCCTCCGCCTCCCCGGGGGAGCGCGGGCGCATGGAGGTGTCCTGGTCAGGCCAGCCCGGGATGAAGACCGTGGGGTCCGGGGTCTCCGGCCGAGGGAACCCGGACGGGCTCTGACCATCCTGGGGGTCGGGCATCAAGTCTCCTCCACGAAACTGCAAACCACGGAGCCGTCGCTCCGGCGCCGCGCCAGCATGAACAGCCCACGCCCGGCGCCCCGGGATTCCGGGCCGAGGGTCACCAGCAGCCGCCCGCTGGCGGGATCCTGGTGCACCTGGCGGGTGCCCTTGGTGGGAATCCGGTAGAGGCCCACCACCTCCAGGTTGCGGATGTTCTCACCGGTGGCGCGCACCAGCTGGAGGGTGTAGCGCATCCAGAGGGCCTTGGAGATCCGGGTCAGGTCTTCCCCGGCCACCGCCACTGGCAGGTCCAGGACCTTCCGCAGCCCGGGGAAGGTCCGCCCCGCCTCCAGGGGCTGGAGCCCGCGCCGGGATGCGGGCGCCGCCGGGGCGCTCCAGCCGGCCCTGACCGCGGGCGCCGGGAACGCCGGGCACTCCCGGCGGCTTTCCGCCCGGCGCGGGAGGGCGGGCACTTCCAGGCGCCCGCAGCGGTCCGCCCGGAACAAGGGCGGGGCGCCGACCCGGACCCCGGTGGCCCAGTCGCCCAGACCGGACTCCCCCGTCACCGACGGCGCCCAGGTGAGGGGGGCCGTCACCGGGGACCTGGCCTGGATCAAGCTGGTTGCCGCCGCGACCGGGGCGAAGGGGGTGAACGGTCCTGAGGCCTTGGCCTCCAGGAGGCCGGCCCGGCTGGACCGGGGCTCCGCCCAGCCGACCGGGACCCGGTGCGACGGCGGATCCTGGAACGCCCGCCGGATGGTCTCCGCCAGGTCCGACATGGCCGCCATGAAGCGCCCGGCGACCATGGCTACTCCGGCCGCACCAGGGTCTGGAGCGCCGCGTACACCCGTTCCAGGGGCTCCAGGGGATCCATGTGGTAGGCCGCTTCCTGCAGCTTCTGCAGCACCGCCTCCTGGGCCGCCGGATCCACCGTCTGGGCGAAAATCACCCGCAGCGGCGGCGCCCCTTCCCCGCCTTGCAGCAGCACCTCCCGGGGCGACACCCGGAACGTCTCTCCAGCCCGGGTCAGGGGCGGCTCCTGGGACTTCTGCAGGGCCAGCGCCGGGCACCGCGGGTCGCCGTTCCAGCCTCCCGCCATGTCCGCCGGGGGCAGGATGAACAGGTCAGGGGTGGCCTTGAGCTCCTTGAGGAGGGTCTTCTGGATGACCTCCTCCTTCAGGTGCGGTTCCAGGGCCTTGCCGTAGAGCACCGACTGGAGCCTGGTGGGGGTGATGGGCTCGGTGTAGCGGAAATCGATGGGAATGCCCGAAGTGTCCGTGAGCAGGAGGCCGCCCAGGTAGCTGGCCCCCTCCTTCAGCGCCACGAAATAGGCCAATTTGAGGGATTCAGCCATGATGTTCCCGTCCATGAAAGCAGAGACCAGGATAGCGTCCCACCCCATGGGGCAACGGTAAATCCGGATGGAGAACCTTGTTTCTTCCCCAGGAAAGGGATATTCTAGGCCTGCCACTGGGGAGTGGTCTAATGGTAGGACAACAGATTCTGATTCTGTCAGGTGAGGGTTCGAATCCTTCCTCCCCAACCAGTTGACCGGGGCCCCGAAGCGGGCCTCGGTTCCTATATGCCGAAAGACTCGAATCGGCAATGGCGTGCCGGTGGGGCAAGCGGGAATCCCGGAGGCTGACTGCGTATCCGCACGGGTCCCAGTTTTTCGCCCTGGTTCGGCGCCCCTTAGCCCGAGTTCCGCACCAAAGTCACTAACCAGCTTTGTTTCCAATCCCGAGGACCGATTTTAGTCCCTAGGGTTGCGGAATCGGGGGTGCGTCAGACCCAGGTACGGATGGGCTTCATCGGGTCCCCGGCGAGGCCCAGGAGCCGATAGATCTCCCGCGGGCGTGCTTCGGGGATGCTGCCGCGGCGAATGGCCAGTTTCCGGCCGTCCGCCGTCGGAATGACCACAGTGGCGACGTGGTGGGTGCTCAATTCCTGGCGCAGGGTTTCCCAGCTGGTGTGATCGCCCGCCTGCTGGAGCAGATGCTCGATGGCCGCCTGCAAGTGGTAGGCCAGGACGCACAGGAATAGGTGGGTCTCCACCCGGGTCTCCTTGCGGTGGTAGACCGGACGCATATCCAGGGTGCCCTTCAAATCCCGGAAGGCGGATTCGACCCGGGTGAGCACCATGTAGGTTCTCCAGATTTCCTCCGGTTCCATATCCTTGCGCGAGGTCTTCAGGAAGTAGGCGCCGTCCAGCTCTTCCGCCCGGGTCCGCTTGTCCTCCTTCACCGGCCACACCAGGACGCCGTCCTGGCGTTCCATCGCGTAATAGCGCGCCGCGCGGGGATAGCGTTCCCGGAGCCTGCCGATGCGTTCGAACAGATCGGCATCGGTCAAAGGCTGGGCCTTCTCCTGGGCCAGCCGCACCCGCTCCCCCAGCTTCTCCAGGTCCTTGAGCAGGCGCTTCTCCTGGCGCTCGCGGATGGCCCGGTCCTTCTCGGCCCTGGCCGGACTCACGCACAACAGGAACGTGACCTCGCCCCGCTCGATCCGCTTGATCCGGATCGGCGCTTTCATGGAACTGGGCTGCAACTCGGCCCAGCCCTGCAACGCCTCGAACTCGTCCAGCAACGGCCCACGCTGGGTCTGGAAGCCGGCCACCAGGTAGTCGTGGTGCCGTGCCCGCACCAGGTCCAGGTTGGTCTCGCTGGCAAAGCCCCGGTCCATCACCACGGTGAATCCGCCTTGGCGGCCCGTCCGCTGTTCCAGGGCGTCCAGCATCGCCCCCACCGTCTGGCCGTCGAGGGTATTGCCGGCAAAGACCTCGTGGCCGATGGGGAAGCCGTCGCCGTCCAGCATCAGGCTCATGGCGACCTGCTTGCAGTCGGTCCGCATCTGTTTGTTATGGCCGCGCTTGGCCTTGGCAACCGCGGTCACCTGGCCTTCGAAGTGGGTGTTGGTCAGGTCGTAGAGCAGCAGCTGGCCGTTCAGATTGAACAGGGACTTCTCCCGCGCATGCAACTCGCGTTCGATCTCGATCCGCTTGCCGTGCAGGGTGTCCAGGTTCCGGTAGAACTTGTCCTCGTTGAGCTTCGAAACCTCGGTGGCCAGCACGTCGGCGACCGCCACGCGTCCGGCCCATTCCACCATCGCCAGCTCCGAAGCCGGCTCGATCAGGCGGTTCAGGGTCATCACCTCGGTCAACTGCCGGGCCGGCAGGGACAGCCCCACCGCCTTCAGCACGGCATCCACTTCCAGCCGCTGCCAGAGCTGGTGCGCCACATGCAGCGGACCCACTTCGCGGATGTCCTGGATCTGCACTCCGGCGGGTTTCACCGCCACCACTTCCGGCACCGCGGCTTCACCCGCAAGCGCATCCTCCGCGTCCGCTTCGCCCTGGCTCTGCTTGGCCTGGCGGGTCCGGCACAGGCGGACCGCATCCTCCACGCGGGGATCCGGGAACAGCGAAGGCTGGCCGCCCAGGGCTGCCTGGATGCGATCGGCCAGGTCGAGCCAGTCCTCCTTGGGCCCCGGATCCAGGTGCCCAAGGTTGCAGATCACCTTGTGGCGCGGGCCGGCAGCGGTGTTCACCGACTCGACCAGCAGGTGGTTGACGTAGGTCTTCTCGCCGTGCTTGGCAACCGTACGCTTGATGAACATGGTGATACTAATATGCTTCAATACACAGTTGCGTCAAAGATATAAAAAATATTTTTAGTGACTAAGTTGGCCCTTTCGCGAACAGGGTACCGCGAACAAACGACTTACGAGGTCCGGAGGGCCTCGTAAGTCGATTTTTGCGAAGCGAGGGCGGAACTCGGGCTAGCGGGCGCCCACTTGAACGGGTAGCGTAGCGGTTCAGTCGCTGATCGCAAACACTGTGATCAGCGACTCTTCAGTACTTCATCGGCTCCCCCGCTCCTCTGTTGCTTGGGCCGGCTCGAAGTACTTGGCAAGGTCGGGACCGCAGGTCCCCGTTCGACCGGATCCCGCACCAGAAGGAGGTCTTTTTGGTTCACCCCCCCACGCGAACCCCACGGTCCCTATGGAAGGCTGCAGCATGGGCAAGTGCTGGTCTGGTTCTCCTGTCCGGCGCCATTCAACTGCTACCTTATGGTCTAGACCGCACCAAGGGACCGGCAACGAACTCCTTCCACTGGCGCTCTCCGGCGGCCGAGGCCCTGGCCAAATCCGCGTGCTATGACTGCCACAGCGGCGAGACCCGGTCGTGGTGGGCCGTGAAGGTTGCGCCCTTCTCCTGGCTGGCCCGCAACGACGTGGATGAGGCTAGGCAACGTCTCGATTTCACCGCATGGAACGGCCGGTTGACCGCGTCGGACATGCGGCGGGCCCTCGACGGCAGCATGCCGCCCTGGCGATACACCTTGGTCCATCCGGAGGCAAGGCTCAGCGAAGGACAAAAGCAGGAGTTGGCGCGGGGCTTCCAGGCTTCTCTTGACGCCAATGCCTTTGCAACCTCCGCAACAGATCTGACTCTGGTGTCCGATCAAGGCTCCGCAGCCGCCACGATCATCCACAACCGTTGCAGTTCATGCCATTCGCCCCTCCGGGCCATGGTCTTCCGCACCTCGAGCCCAGTCAAGGCCAAAGCGCTCATCGCCCGGATGGTGAAGCATGGTGCGAGGGTTCCGGTTTCGGAGCAGCAGACGCTGGTCGACTATCTCATACTAAGTAGCGTTCAAACAGATAGAAGTTATCCAGTCAAAGCCGGTCATGATTCGAGTTCTTTCGTGGTCGGACTCCAGGGCCCGTAGCCCCATGCAGAGGGTGTCCGACACGGCCTTCATGCCCTTGAAAACGGTATTGGCAAACCAGGCTTCCCGAAGCGCCTTCCAGATGTGTTCGGCGGGGTTCAACTCCGGACTGTAGGGTGGCAGGAACAGGATCCGCATATTGGCAGGCACTTCCAGGGCTTCGGCGATGTGCCAACCCGCCTGGTCCATGATCATGAGGATGAACTCACCAGGGTGGCGATCCGCGACCAGAGCCAGGAACAGGGACATGGTTTCCGCGGTCACAAAGGGCAGGACCAGGCTGTCCATTTCCCCGTCGTGGGGGCTAACCGCGGAAAAGGCATAGGTGAACTCGCGCAGCAAGCGTGCTCCGACGATTGGACGAATCCCTTTGGGCGCCCAACAACGTCTGGGGTCTCCCAGGAGGCCAAAGCGGCCTTCGTCCTGGAACATCAGCCTGACGGTCCGTCCCAGCCGGGCCTGACGTTCAACTTCATCCCGGACTTCGGTTATGAGTTTTTTTAAAGGCGGCCTGCGCCGCCGGGTCGGCCTTGGGATGCCGCGGCCGGGGCACGATCTTCCGCCAGCCCCAGCGCTCAAGCATGCGGTAGATGGTGGTCTTGGCCACGGAGTGCCCGACCCGGGCTTCGAAAGCGGCCTTGATCTCATTGGCATTCAGGATCCCGCCTGCTTCCGCCTTCACCAAAAAGGGGTGAAGGAAAGCCGCTTCGTCCGCGACGCTCAGGTATTGGTTCCGCCGTCCCCCCTTGGCCTTCAGTTCGAAGATCGTGTCCCCCTCTTTGGCCCACCGAGAGTGGATGACATGCACCGTGGCCGTAGACCACCCCAACAGGCGGGCGATCTCGGCGGCCGTACTTCCCAGTGTGGCTCGGATCAGAACGCACTGGATCCGCTGGAACTCCGGACGTCCTTTGGCCTTCTTCAGGCGTTCGGCCAGAGCATTGATCGTTATTCGGTCGGGGGCGATGAGGGTCTTCATCCCAGCTCCTTGGGCTCTGGGATAAAGATAGGTTCTAATTTTTTGAACGCAACTTAGTATCACTCGTTGAAGCTGATGCAGTCTGCTTGCCCAAGGCAGGGCTTGGCAGACTGTATGAGTCCAGCGTTGGCAAGCGCCTTCCGCATCTCATCCTTTTGCTGAACGGTGGGCATCTCCAGGGGTGGACGCCCCGTACCCACCTGGCGTCCTTGCAGGTTCAACAACTCTTTGATCTTCCCCGGGAAGGGCTTCTGGAGGTAGGTCCTGACGATCGGCACCAGTTTGTGCTGGATCTCCATGGCGCCCTTCTGGTCGCCCCGCTCGAACAGCTCCCACTGCCGCACACAGAGAGCTGGAGCGACGGTGGACAGCGCGGAGATGGCGCCGGCTGCGCCGGCGACGTAGGAGCTGTACAGCAGCTGGTCGCAGGCGGCGTAGATGGTGAAGGCTCTCGCCGCCGGCCGGAGCGAATCGAACTCGGCCAGCGCAACGGGGTCGACCTGCTTGATCCCGATCAACTCATCGATTTCCAGCAATTTCAGGAAGGTTTCCGGGCTGATCAGATTGGTCGGGACGACATTGTAGATAATGATCGGAAGTCGCGTCTGCCGAGCGATCTCCTTGAAGAAGTTAAAATTACCTTCCGCAGTAGCGCCATAGTAGAACACGGGGGTGACCAGGAGGGCGTCGACCCCGATCGATTTCGCATCGAGACCGGCCTTGACCACATCCCGGGTCGAGTTCCTGATGATTCCGGCCAGGAGGGGCATCCCGGACGGCTTCTCCTCGCTGACCAGTTCCAGGCACCGGCGCAGTTCCTGGTCGGAAAGCAGCGCGCCTTCCCCGGTGCTGCCGCCGCTGCTGATGCCATGGATGCCCGTCTTGACCAGGTAGGCGACCTCCCGGCGAAAAGCCTTCTCGTCGATCCGGTCGTCGGCCGTGAAAGGAACCACCACCGGCGGAATGATGCCCCTCGGAGCAACTGCCATCGCATGCCTCCTTATCAGCCGACGAGTTTCAGGCTGTTCATGACCTTCTTGACGTTTTCGATCTCTTCCGGCGTCCCGGGCAGGAGCGGCATCCTCGGCAGCCCCGCATCGAAGCCATACAGCTTGATGGCTTCCTTCCACAGGCTCACCGGGTTGGTTCGGCCGTTCTGCCCCATGATCTTCAACAGCGGGTAGATCTTCCGCTGCATCATGGCCGCCTCGGAAATGTGCCCGGCCAGGAACGTGTCGATCATCGTCCGGATCATGTCCCCGATCACGTGGGACGCTCCGCTGATCACGCCGCCGATCCGCTCCTTGCCGCCCTGGGCGAAGGCCTCCAGGATCATCGTGTCGTCACCGTTGTAGATGATGAAATCCTCCGGCGTCACGTTCAAAAAGGCCGTTATCTGCTTGGGATTGAGCTCGGCCTCTTCCTTGATCGCCACGATGTTCCGGATCCTGGCCAGTCGCCCGAGCGTCTCCGGATCCACGTTGGCCCCGACGAAAATCGGGATGTTGTAGAGGATCAGGTTCATATCCACCGACTGGGCCACTTTCAGGAAATGCTGATAGAACTCTTCCTGGGTTGGCTTCGTGTAGAACGGCGCCACGATCATCGCCGTTTCGAACCCCAATCGTTCCGCCGCCTTGGCCAGCTTGATGGTCTCGACCGTGGAGGCAGCCCCGACCCCGGCGATCAGGGGAATCCGGTTGCCCACTTTCTCCTTGATCACCCGGAACAGTTCGATCCGCTCCTCACTGTTCATGGTGAAGAACTCGCCGGTCGTTCCGCTCAGGATCAGGGTGTCGCCCCTCTTATGGGTAATGAGGTATTCGGCCAGTTTCACCGCCTTTTCGTAATCGACCCCCTGATCCTCCCGGAACGGTGTCACCATCGGAATCAGGATCCTTCCGTACTTGTCCTTGTTGAACTTGGTCATGGCTCACGCCTCCTTGGCAAACCTGGATCCCACTTTGGCGGCTACCGTTTCGGCCCTTTCGAAGGCGGTCTGTACGTATGCCGTCAGACAATCACTGTTAAAAAAAATTTAGTGTTTCGTCTCCTTGGCTAGGTTCTGTAGATCTATAAGCGCCTCCTCCATGTGATGCTGCATCCCCTCGACAGCGGCGCGTTCGTCGCGCCGCCGCAAGGCATCGACGATCTGCTGGTGGGGAATCAGGGCATGAACGATGTTCTCCGTCACGGTGAAGGTCCGGGCCCGGTATTCGACCAGGGCGTCCGCCAGCAGCCGGCCGATTTTCATCAACAGTCTGTTGTGACTGGCTTCGATGATCGCATTATGGAAAGACTCGTCCAAGGTCCCCAATTCAATAGGGTCGCTCCGCTTGGCCGCCAGGGCAAAACGTTCATGAATTAATTCGATTTGCTTGATCTGGCTCTTGGTCCCCCTCTGTACGGCCAGCCTCACCGCAAGGGGCTCAATGGCCATCCGGACTTCGATGAACCGGCTTATTTCGTCTTCTTTTTCAATGAACCATTCTCTTATCGCTTCATAGCTGTCATCGCTCGTCCGTTTCACGAAGGCGCCACGGCCATAATGCATCTCGATCAGACCGAGGGCTTCCAGGACCCGGAAGCCCTCCCGGACCGTCGAACGGCCCACTCCCAGCTGTTCGCAGATTTGGCTTTCGGTAGGCAGTTTGTCGCCGACTTTGTAGCCTCCGGATACAATCGAGGCCCGTACCCGCTTCACGACTTCGTCAATAATTGAGATCTTCGAAATTTTTGATAAATTTTCCATTTAACCCAACGTCCTCAATGAAAATTGTCTGATAGCAGACTAGAACGGTCCCTCGCTACTGTCAACCCCTTTCTGGATCACGGGTTTTCTTGTTCCATCGCCCGGTACATCCGGTTGACGGCCTCGAGGTCTGGGAGCGAGCTTTGCGCACCATGGCGGGTAACGGTAATGGCTCCTGAACAGTTCCCGTAGAGAACCGATTGGGGCAGCGAAAATCTGTTCATCAGCCCAGTGACGAAACCTCCAATAAAGGCATCGCCCGCGGCCGTCGTATCCACCACATCCACCTTCACGGCCGGGATATAGTTCGCCTGAGTACCGTTCATCAAATAAGAACCGTTCGCGCCGAGAGTGATAATCACGTTCTTCACCCCCCGGACCAGGATCTCCTCCGCAGCCAGCTGAGCGGAAGGAAGGTCTTGCACGTCAATGCCCGCAATGCTGGAGGCTTCTATTTCGTTGAGGATCAAATAGTCGATTCGGGTCCACATCCCATCCAGCAAGTCCATGACCGGCGAGAGATTCAAAACCACCGGAACGCGGAATTGATTGGCAATTTCAACCGCCTTCGACACAGCATCTAAAGGTATTTCTAGCTGAAGGATCAATATCCTGGCCGTCCTGATCAGATCTTTAACGTTTAACACATCCCCTGGAGTGACTTGCCCATTGGCGCCGGCCGAAATCACGATGGAGTTGTTCCCCTGCTCGTCCACCGTAATCATGGCGGTGCCGGTTGCCGCGCTTGCATCCTGGATAATAGGGTCCGTCACCACGCCAAGGTGGCTTTGGCTGGCAATCAGGGAAGATCCGAATTCATCGTGCCCCACCCGGCCTAGCAGAATCACCTTGTTTCCGAGAAGCGCGGTGGCTGCTGCCTGGTTGGCTCCTTTCCCGCCCGGAACGAGCCGCAGATCGCTGCCACGGACTGTTTCGCCAAGTTTCGGCATCCGTTGCACACGGACGACCAGGTCCATGTTCAGACTGCCAATGACCATTACTTCATCCAAGTAAACCCCTCCAAGGAATTTAAAGCGTCTTGACGATTCCGGACACTGCTGCAACGAGATTCTCAGCCTTGTCCTTCGTGGCTTGTTCGGCCATGTTACCGATCCGCCAGATCTTCCCCTGCTGCTCGTGGATTCCTACACCAATCAATATGCCATATTCATTTTTCAACCGATTCCTGAAATCATCGATGGTGATTTTTGGATGTTTATTAACAGAAATGACGGTGGGGCATGCATCTTGTCGTGGGACAAACATTTCAAACCCCAATTTTTTAAACTCTCGGACGTAATATTCATATAAATCCCAATGCCGCTGCCATCGGTTCTCGAGACCTTCCTCCAGGATGAGATCTGCGGCGGCGTCGACGCTGAAGATCAGCGATTCGCTCATGGAACAGGGGTGTGGGTGGATGATGTTGTGATGCATGCTGTCCCGCCAGCAGTTCAGATTGAAGTAGTAACCCGTCCCTTGCTTTTTCTCGATGATTTTCCAGGATTTATCATTTACCGCCACCACCGAGATGCCCACCACGCCTCCGAGGCACTTCTGGGTCCCGCTCACAGCGATGTCGACCCCCCATTCATCCATCCGGAACTCAACCCCTCCCAGAGCGGACACGGTGTCCACGATCAACGGGATCTGGTACCCGTTACAAATGGCTGCAAGCTCTTTGATCGGGTTCAGGATGCCATTCTGGCTCTCGCTCTGTACCACACTCACGGCCACAAGGTCCCCCACGCCCTTTCCCAGACGTTCCTTGAGTGCTTCCGGCCGGACGGATTCATTCACTGGGAAATGGAGGATCTCGGTTTCCAGATGGTACCGCTGGGCGATCATCGCAATCCTGTCGCCAAAATGCCCATTCGTTAAAACAAGGATTCTTTCCCCTGGCTCAAGCGTGCTGCTGAGAGCGGCTTCAATCCCTCCAGTGCCGCTTGAGGCCATGAGGAAGACTTCTCCGCTGGTCAGGCAAACTTTCCCCATCTTTTTACATACTTCCCGATAGTATGGGGACCAATCCGGGTGGAGATGGGTGACGATCTGCTGGGAAAGCGCCTGTAAAATTTTTGGATTGATTTGGGTTGGCCCGGGAACCATGGAAACATATTTTTGCTCAAACATCTTCATCCTTTCTGCCGCATGGGCCGCTTCGATTCCCCTCTCGAATTGAATGATTATCTTTTCTTTTTGTCATATTGAAGCTGTTCGATGAATTTTGCGACGCTTGCGTGCTTGGGGCTGTTGAAAAAATCATTAGGGTCGCTCGTTTCAACGAACTGCCCGTTGTCCAGGAAGGAAATTCGATTGGCCGCCTCCCGAGCAAATTTCATTTCGTGGGTGACCACGATCATGCTTCGACCCTCGCTTGATAATTGTTCCATAATATTGATGACCTCTCCAACCATTTCCGGGTCCAGGGCGCTGGTTGGTTCATCGAACAAGATCAGGTCCGGGTGCATGTTGAGGGCGCGGGCAATGGCCACCCGTTGTTTCTGTCCTCCAGACAATTCGACTGGATGCACATTTATCTTTTCAATCAACCCAACCTTGTCGAGATATTCTTTCCCGCTTTCAATCGTCACCTTCTTGTTAATATGCAAAGCATTAATTGGCCCAAAAATTACATTTTCCAAAACGGTCATGTGCGGGAAAAGATTGAATTCCTGAAAAACCATTGCTATCTTTTTTCTGATGCCTTTCGCAGACAGTGGACCTACTTCGGTTTCTTCAAAAATGATCTGTCCCTGATCAATCTTTTCCAGATAGTTGATGCAACGAATCAAGGTGCTCTTTCCAGATCCGCTTTTCCCACAGATTACGTGGGTCTCGCCTTCAAGGAAATCAAAGTTAAAATTTTTCAAAATGATAGTTTCACCATTTTTGAACGTTTTCGTAACGTTCCTGAACTTGACTAATTCACGGCCATTACTATTTTTCATGGCATCTATCTCCTAGGCCTTTAATCTACTCATCTTAGGTGTCATTTTCTCGGCACGCTTTCCAATGACCTCGATGATCAAGCAGAGGAGATAGAAAAAGATACCGATCAAGATGTAGACAACCATTGGATTGAAGGTGATCTCCATGAGCTGTCGTGCATTCCACATGATGTCTTGGACGCCCACCACTGAAACTAATGTCGTGTCTTTCACGACAAGAATATATTGACCGCAGAGGGAGGGAATGATAGGCAGGATGATCTGTGGCAAATAAACTTTCAGCATGATGGAGAAATAACCCAGACCCAGCGACTTTCCTGCTTCCATCTGGCCTTTGGGAATCGCCTGGCACCCACCTCTCACGATCTCCAAAATATACGCAGTGTGATAGATCGTCAGCGCCAGAAAAGCGGTCAAAAAGGCTGTACTTAAATTCCAAGTGAAAAACAACAGAAGCAGGACAACCAGCGGAGGAATGCCACGCATGGTCAAAACATAAAAATCGATTAAATTGGAGAGAACAGGAACGCGCTTATACTGAATAAACCCCAAGATGGTTCCGAGCACCAGTGTCGACAGCATGCAAAGCGGCGCCAGTTCAAAGGTGATAGCAATTCCGGATCCTATGAACCTGATCATCTGGAGAATGGACATGGTGGTCTACCTCTTCACCACAACTTTTTTCTCAATAAAATGACCGAGATTACTGAATCCCAGGAAGATGATGACGTAGATTACGGCGATAACCCCGATCGAAGATGTATTGAACGTTTGGCTGTAGAACATCGTTCCAGCCCGGGTCAGGTCCAGGATCATGATCAGGGAGAGCAGGCTGGTATCCTTGATTACAATTGAGGATTGCCCGGTAAGCATGGGGAGCGAAGTTCTGATCGCCAGCGGGAAGATGATTTTCCCAACGACTTGGAATTTCGAAAGCCCGAGGCTGTAGGCTGCCTCGATCTCACTGCTGGGAATGTTCAGAATAGATCCCCGGAGGATCTCCGCTACGAACGCACCCTCATTCAAAGTGATCGCCAGAACGCCCGTGAGCAGCGGTGACATGGTGATGCCCACGTAAGGCAATCCATAAAAGAACAAAAACATGAATACCAATAAAGGGGAATTCCTGAATATGGAAACATAGGCTAGCAGGATGGGGGTGAGAACCTTATTTCCCAACTCTTCCAGAAAGGCAACGGCGCTTCCCCAAACGATAGCAGTGACTATCGAAAGGAAGGACGCGATCAGCGTCATTTTGATGCCCTCTAGGAGGGTTGGCAGCCAATTCATAAATTGAGTATGGGTCATCCGAATACCCTGTTCGATCAGATGAAGGGGAACCACCTATCCATACTCTTCACTCGGCAACTCCTGTGGCTGCTCCCAGGGAAGCCGTCGCAGGAGTTAGCCAAGGGGAGGTATGGCTAGTTGGCAATTTCAATCGAATTGGGAACCCAGGGGGCATGGAAGTACTTCTGGTAAATGGCTCCATAAGTTCCGTCGATTTTAATGATTTTCAGGTAGTTGTTGAATGCCTGCACAAACGTGTAGGAATCCGGGGAGAGCTTGACGCCGTATGCAAACGAATCGGCGAACACGACCTGGTTGAGATAGTCCACAGAGGGATCCTTCGACTTCATGGCATCGCCCACATCCTTCCCCGACAGGAAGAAATGAGCTCGGCCGGCTTTGAGGGCGGCCATCCCGTCCGAGTTCTGATTGACCGCGTTCATCTTGGCATTGGGGAATTTCTGCTTCGCCATCGTTTCATGAATGGTCCCGGCTTCGGTGGTGAGGATGACGCCCGATTGATTCACCTGCTCCAAGGTGGTCGCTGGTGTCCACTTCCCGCCTTTCATAAATATGGCGACACCGGGCGACCCGCCAATGGGCTCCGTGTACAGCACTTTGGTTGACCTGGCCATCGTGCGCGACAGGTTCGTGCAAATAATGTCCGCCTTCCCTGCTTGAATAGCCGGGATGAGGCTGCCGAATTCAAGGGGCATGAATTCGACCTGCACCCCGATGCCTTTGGCGAAACCCTGCATGAGGTCTACGGACATTCCGGTAAAATTCCCGCTTGCGGGATCCTTATCCTCCCAAGGTGCATTGGCCAGGTTGAAAGCGGCAACGACCTTCCCCGAGGCCATGACCCTTGACAGCAGATCCCCTGAGCCCGGTGCGGAGGATGTAGCGCTCTGCGATGGCCCACAGGCGGGAAACATCCCAAGTGCGGCCAGGATCACCGAATACAAACCAAACCTTTTCCAAACCGTCGTGTTTTTCATGACCTTCCTCCTTTTCGAGTAGTCGGTTTAGTTGCGCGATTTGATCTTGACTTCCCACTTCCATTGGTTCGTGGCAACCGTGCGCTACCACCGGGGAAACCCCAGCAGGAATGTTCTTATAGAATCTCTGCTATCTTGTCGAGAATAGCATTGACCTTTTTTTTCTCTTCCGAATTCAGCTCTCCCAGGGGTTTCCGCGGGCAGCCTGCGTTGAAGCCTTGAGCCTGGAGGAGATATTTGAAAATTTCGTGCCAATGGGGGTCCACGGTTTTATAGGTGTAGAAGTAATCGATGAACGGCATTACCTTTTGCCAGTATGCATTGGCCTTATCTACATTCTTCTCGACCGTGCAAATATCGAACAGCGTCCTGCAGAACTTCGGGAACACCGCCGGCATTCCACTCAACCAGCCGTCCGCCTTGGCGAAAAAGCCCTCCATGGGCGCATAATCGTGACCATAGAAGACGGTGAGTCTATCGCCACAATGATAACGAAGGCTGTGGATGCGTTCGGCATCGCCAAAGGCTGATTTAATTGAATTAATTATTCCCTCGTCAACCATCTGCTTGACTTCCCGCCCATTCATTTCGTAGCCGCAGAAATGAGGGTTGTTGTACAAACAAATCTCGATATCGATCGCATGGCGCAGGTCCCGGTAATGATTCATGACCGCCCGCTTATGCGGGAGCAGATAATAAGGCATGATCACCAGAACCCCATCAGCGCCGCATTTTTGTGCGTGCTGGCTCAGTTCGATTGTTTCTGCCGTGGTATAGCGGCCTGTCCCGGCGTAAACAGGAACGGCGCCGCCAATGGACTTGGTGAGTACCTCAATGATGTGCTTTTGCTCTTCAAATCGCATCGCGATGTTTTCGCCGGTGCTGCCGCATATGGCAATGCCATGCGCGCCTTTGTCGATCAACCAATGCAGGTAGCGTTCTGTTTCTTTCTGATTGAAGCTTTCGTCCGGGTTCCAGATCGTCATAGCTGCTGGCATTACCCCGTGGCCCTTTGTTTTCACCATAATTAATCCTCCTGTTGTTGATGAAGTAGAAATCTAAATCGGGAAGTCCGTGTTTGTCTTTCCCAACCAGATGGATTTCAAGTGATCCATGATTTTTTGAATTCCGACTGGCTCTATTCCGGTAGCCGGTAGCGAGGGTTGGCGTGGGTTCCCGACTCCCTTCCGAGTCGTGCTGATTGCCGTTGGCGGCGGCCCTCGGCCTGCGGCCGTTCGTCCCAAGCTCACACTTTCCCAGAGGGCCGTACGGTCATGAACCGGTGGTTCCCCGGCGGATTCATCGACGGACCGGGCAAAGTCGGGGGGCTTCACCTCAGTGTCCCCGGCCAGGCTCCGGATCCGCATCAGGGCTTCGCTCATCTCGCGCTCCACTGCCTCCACCCCCACTGCCTCCAGGCATCCTTGCGGGTTCACGCCCGGCGCGACCTGCGTTTTCACGCTTTGGGATCTCCTGCTCACAGACTTTCTGATTGTCTGATGACAGACTAAATCCTCTCTTCGGTCCCGTCAACTTTTTTGTAAACCTTCGACCGTGGACACTCTGGTCGCTGGTGCCGTGGCTCGGCGGGGGGAGGCCAACGGGGTGGCGGTACTGACAGGCTCCTAGTTCGGACGCAACACCGAACAGCCGCAGTTGGCCCATCCGAAGCTGCCCATCGGGGCAGTGGAAGCGCAGCCCGAGGGCTCCGCCTGGACTTGGACAACCTCACACGGACCCGTTACCAGGTCCATTCCGCGACGGCTCCCGGCCGGCCTGTGCGATCCAGTCCGCAATGCGCTCCAACGTGGCCGGGCTGAGATGGTGCTCCATGCCCTCGGCATCAACCGCCGCCACCTCGGGCGGCACCCCCAGTTTTTCCAGGAAGGCGACCACTAGCTGGTGCCGGGCCATGCAGGCCTTGCCCAGGGCCCGGCCTCCGGGACTGAGTTGGATGCCCTCCTGCTCGTCCCGGAGAAGGATGCCGGTCCGGACCAGCCGGTCCAGGGCGCGGAGCACGGTCACATGGCTCACCCCCAGGCCCCGTGCCAGATCCGCGGGCCGCACCGAGCCCGCCCTTTCAAGCTCCAGGACCAATTCGGCATAGTCCTCGGCCATCTCCCGGGCATGGTCCTGCCGCACCCGCACGAACCGGCCCGCCGTTCCCGATGGTCTTGTTGATCCTTGCCTGCGCGCAGCCACGGTTCATTCTCCACCGGATGTCGAGGAAATGGCACTTGCCGGCTTGACAGGTCAGTAGCCTTGGCTACATTAATTGTAGCGTAGGCTACTTACCATTGAGGCCTCATGAACGAGAACACCTTCCATCTTGGACCTTCCCTGTTCCCCGGAGGTCCGGAGGAGCGCTTCACCCACGAGGACCTCCTGCGCGCCCAGGAACGCCTGAAGGTTCTCAAGGCCCGCGCCGCCAAAAGCTCGCTTCGCCTGCTCTGGCTCCTGGCCGGCCCGGGCGTGCTGGTCATGCTCGGGGAGAACGACGGCCCCAGCATGGTTTCCTATGCCACCACCGGCGCCAGCTATGGGATCGGGCTCTTCGTGCCGTTCATCCTGCTCACCTTCCTGATGGCGTATGTTGTGCAGGAGATGACGCTTCGGGTCGGGGTGGCGACCCATCGCGGCCATTCCGAACTGATCTTCCAGCGTTTCGGCCCCTTCTGGGGCTATTTCGCCATGGGCGACCTGGTGTTCGGCAACCTCCTGACCCTGGTCACCGAGTTCATCGCGATCCAGGCCGGCGGCCTCTATTTCGGCCTGCCGTCCTGGCTGTCGGTCGCCCTCGGCTTAGCCCTCGTGTTCGGCTCGATGGCCTTCCGGCGTTACGTGACCTGGGAGCGATTGTTGCTCGGCCTGGCCGCGTTCAACCTGCTGTTCGTTCCCGCGGCCTTGCTCGCCCATCCGGACGGGGCGGCTCTGGGCCACGCGCTCGCCACCTGGGGGCCCCTCCCAGGCGGGTTCAACAAGGTCTTCCTGACGCTGGTCCTGGCCGATATCGGTGCGACCGTGACCCCATGGATGATCTTTTTCCAGCAGAGCGCGGTGGTCGACAAGGGCATGACCAGGGCAGACATTCCTCAAGGCCGGATGGAAACCGGGATCGGGGCGGTCCTGGCCGCCGTGGCCGCCGTGGCGACGGTGGTCGCTGCCGCGCCGCTGTTCGCCGCCCATGTGGATGTGTCCAAATTCGCCAGCGGCGCCGACTTCGCCACCGCCCTCCGGCCGCTGCTTGGCACCACCGGCGCCACCCTGTTCGCGCTCGGCATCCTGGAAGCGGGCCTGGTCGCAGCCATGACGATCTCCACCAGTTCCTCCTACTCGCTGGCCGAGACGGTGTCGGCGCGCCACAGCCTCAACCTCAATTTCACCACCGGCCGCCTGTTCTACGGGACGGGGATCCTCTCCACCCTCCTGGCGGCCGGAATCGTGCTGATCCCGGGCGCCCCCCTTCTCGCCATGACCCTGACGGTCAACGTGATCGCCACCCTGCTGATGGCGCCCGCGCTGCTGCTGCTCCTGCTGCTCGCCAACGACCGCGAGATCATGGGGCATCTGGCCAATGGCCGGCTGGCCAATCTGGCTGGAGGCACCATCGTTATCGGAATCGCCGCGGTCGGCGCGTTCTACGGCCTGATGACGGCATTCCCTGCCCTGCTGGGCTGACCGGAGGACTCCCATGCCATTCGACCCCACCATTATCAGCGCCCTGGAACCGGACCAGCTCGCGGCGGCGACCATGCGCCCGCTGCCTCGCCGCAAGCTCGGGAAAGGGGCCCTGAGCCTGTTGATCATGCTGCGAGCCTATGTCGCCATCGCGATCCCGATCGTTGCCTATGCTTTCGTGCACGCGCTGCTGACGCCCCAATAGCCGCGGAGGGATTGCGGGCGCGGCTGTCCAGCTTCACTTCCTGGGGTCTCGGCTGCAGGTCACATGGGCACGCGCTTGGGCTGGACCAGCCGCTCGAAGTCCTGGTAGGTCATCTTCACCAGCTCCGTGTGGGACCCGGCGTTGAAGGCGATCTCCGCGTCCTCGGCCAGCCGGGGATCCACGTAGACCTCCATGCCGTACAGATTGCCGAACGGCGGCATGGCCCCCACTTCGCAGTCCGGGAACAGGTTCTGGAATTCCTGCTCGGTGGCCAGCTGCACGGACTGGGCGCCGGTCCCCTTGCGCATCAGGTCCAGGACCACCTTCCGGGATCCGGGCACCACCGCCATGGCCATCCTGCCGTCCAGGCTGACCATCACCGTCTTGGCCAGCTCCTTGCCCTGGATGTGCGCCGACTGGGCCACCTCCATGGCCGTGTAGGCCTTGGAGTGCTTGATCCGCACGTACTTCACATGATTGGCGTCGAGAAACGCCGCCAGCTTCGCCATCGGCATGACACCCTCCTCGATTGTGGGAGTTCGGCCCAAGCATGGGTCAACCGCGCCAGAAAGCAATTCTAGCCGGATCCGCTCCAGCGGAACCGGTCCAGGTCCAGGTTGCCCAGGTCGTCCACCTCCACCCCTTCGCTGCGCAGCCGCTCGATCTGCAGCCTGGCCCCCCACCAGCGGCCGCGGCTGGGGACGTAGCCGCGGGCGTTGACGATGCGGTGCCAGGGCAGCTCCGTGCCCTCGGGCAGGCCCTTGAGCACCATCCCCACCTGCCGGGGGCGGCGGGGATAACCCGCCATCCAGGCGATCTGGCCGTAGGTGGCCACGGTCCCCCTGGGCACCATGCCCACCGCCCGGCAGACCGCCTCCCGGAACGGCCGCGGCTCCTCCATCCGCGTCAGCGCCGGGCGGCTCCGGGCTTGTGGGCCACCGGCACCCGGCTGGCGAAGCCACCCTCGTAGTCGTGCCAATGGTCCAGGTCCTCCTCCGGAAAAGCCCAGCACCAGTATCCGTCGCCCGAATCGAAATCCACCAGCCAGGGCCCCTTCACGTCCGGGCCCAGGTCCCGCACCGCATCCGCCCAGGACTCCATCAGCGCCTCCAGGCGCGCCTGCAGGGATTCCACCCGGGAATCGTCCCCATTGTCCTCCGCCGCCTGCAGTTCTTCGGCCATGCTCGAAGCCAGTTCGAAGACCGGGCGGGTCACGGCCTGGACCTTCGGCAGCACCGCGCGAGCTTCTTCCAGGGTGAAAACTCGGGCCATGGACGCCTCCGGTGCTACATGATAATCACTTGATGCGAATTGTGCCCCTCCTCCCTTCCACCTCCGATGCGCAGCCCTGGGTCCCGTTCCCGGCGGTGGAACTGGCCTGGGCGGGTGGTTTGCATCCAGGCTGGGCCGGATCCCGGCCCACCTTCTCCCAGGTCCACGCCCTGCACTTGGCCCCGCTGCCCTGGGGCCCGGTCCTGGGTGAGACCGCCCTGGCGGCCCTGCGGGCAGTGCCGGGGGTGGACTTCCTGATCCTGGGGGCGCCGGAGCCCCGGGACCGGTCCCAGACCAGCGCCTTCCTGGCGGTGCTGGAAGGCCTGCTGGAGGTGGCCCAGGGGCAGGGCTTCAAGCTCGCCCTGCGGCCGGCGCCCGGAGCCGCCCCCGCCCTGGTCCGGCACCTGCGGGAGGTCAGGGGCGCCGCCGTGGGGTTCTGCTGGGACTCCCAGGTGGCCGGCGACCTGGACTGCATCTCGGACCGGCTGTTCTGCGCGGTGGGAGCGCCGGGGGACGACTTCCGGCCTATCCAGCGGCTGGGCTACCGCTGGAACCTGGCGGTGCCGGTCGTGGACCCCGGCGCCTTCCTGGAGGGGCGGGAACGCATTGCCAGTGCGTTCCCCCCGGTGCTGTTCCCGGATCTGCCCGAAGGCGGGGGGGACGCCGCCGGGGAGGGGCGCCCGTGAAACCGATCCTGGTCATCGCCGGGGAAGCCTCCGGCGACCTGCACGGCGCCGAGATCCTGCGCGCCCTCAAGGCCCGCCGTCCGGAACTGCGCGTGGTGGGGGTGGGCGGCCGTTGCATGGCCCCGTACCTGGACCGTTCCCTGGCGGACGTGCGGGACCTGGCGGTGGTGGGGTTCGTGGAGGTGCTGCGCCACCTGCCCGGGCTCCGGCGCCTGTTCCACCGGATCCTGGCGGCGGCCGTGGAGGAGGACATCGCCGGCGCCCTCCTCATCGACTACCCGGGGTTCAACCTCCGCCTGGCCAAGGCCCTGCGGCGGGCCCTGCCGGGCATCCGCCTGCACCAGTACGTGTGCCCCCAGGTGTGGGCCTGGAAGGCCGGGCGGATCCCCGATCTGGGCCGGACCCTGGACACCCTCTACTGCCTTTTCGACTTCGAGCCCAGACTGTTCCAGGGCTGCCCGGTGGAGGCGCTCTGGGTGGGCAATCCCCTGGTGGAGACGGTACGGCCGGAGGTGGACCGTCAGGCCTTCTTCCAGGCCACCGGGCTGGATCCAGAGCGGCCCCTGGTGGCCCTGCTGCCCGGGAGCCGGGCCGGGGAACTGGCCCGGCTCATGCCCCCCCTGGCGGGCCTGGTGCGGGATTGGCAGGCGCGGCCCGAACGCCGGGCGGTGCAGTGGGTGGTCCCGGTGGCGCCGACCCTGGACGAGGCGGCCCTGAGTCCCCTGGTGAGCGCCGGCCCGGTGCGCCTGGTCCGGGACCTGGGCTATTCCGCCCGGGCCTACGCGGACGCCGCCCTGGTCTGCTCCGGCACCGCCACCCTGGAAACGGCCCTGCTGGGCACGCCCTTCGCCATCCTGTACAAACTGAACCCCCTGACCCTGTTCGTGGCCAGGCGGTGGGTGAAGATCCCCCACTTCGGCCTGGCCAACGTGGTGGCCGGAGCCCAGGTGGCGCCGGAGCTGCTCCAGGAGGAAGTCAACCCCAGGCGCCTGGGGGAAACGCTGGGCGTCCTCCTGGACCCGGCGGTGGCGGCGGGGATGCGCGCGGAACTGGCGAAGATCCGCGCCCACCTGGGGCAGCCCGGGGCCGCGGAGCGGGTCGCGGACCACGTCATCCAGCGCATGTTCCCCCTGGAGCCGGCCTGAACGGAAGCTACCGCCCCGGCCTGCCGAAACCATAGCCCGCCAGCACCGCGTCCCAGTGTCCCTGGGCCTTGAGCAGGCGCTCCGCCACCAGGCGCAGCACGCCCATCCCGCCGGGCACCGGCACCACCCAGTGGGCCGCGGCCTGGACTTCCGGCACCGCGTCCTGGGGACAGCAGCCCAGGCCCACGGAGGTGAGCAGGGGCAGGTCCGCCAGGTCGTCCCCCACATGGGCCGCCTGGGCGGGGTCCAGTCCGTACTTGGCGCACAGCTGGGCCAGCACCGGCTTCTTGTCCAGCTGCCCGACGATGCAGTCCTCAACCTGCAGGTCCGCGGCCCGCTGCCGGGTGGCCGGCGCCGCCAGCCCGGAGATGAAGGCCACCCGGATGCCGGCCTGCTGCAGCCAGACGATCCCGGCGCCGTCGCGCACGTTGAAGACCTTGCCGTGGGCGGGCGTGTCGCCATAGTGGAGCGCCCCGGTGGTGAGTACGCCGTCCACGTCCGTGCACACCAGCCGGATACCCTTGAGGCGCTCTTCCAAGGATTGCATGTGGACCTCCCTCCCATCAGAATACGGTCATGGGGAGCCCATCCCCGGTAGTCCCTGCGTCTTCCTGCATCCTTGACATCCTGCTAAAGAAATTTATTATTTTTTTATCTTTTAATGGATAGGATGCCCCTCCGACTTCTTGGCAAAGGTTGTTGTGCCCCTTGGTAATCTGCTCCTGGTTTCCGGTCTGTCCGTAGGCAGCCTCATCCTCTTGCGGCGGATCGTGCTGCATGCCCGGGGCGGCTCCCCTGGGGACGACCTGGCCGCTCTCCAGGCGGCCGGAGCCCAGATCGTGGACGTGCGCACCACCGCCGAGTTCGCCCAGGGGCATGCGTCCGGCAGCGTCAACATTCCCCTGGACCAGGTGCAGGCCCGGCTCCTGGAGATCGACCCGGTCCGGCCGGTGCTGCTGTGCTGCGCCACCGGCGCCCGGGCCGGACGGGCCAAGGCGCTGCTGGAGCGGGCCGGCTATGCCCGGGTCCACAACGCCGGGTCCTGGACACGACTCAACCAGCCAGACAGGGGGTCCCCATGCAGTCGACCGTGAAATGGAAACAAGGCTTGGCCTTCACCGCCCACCAGACGGGGCACCAGATCCCCCTGGACGCCCCCGTGGCATCGGGCGGCCAGGACAGCGGCGCCAGCCCCAAGGGCCTCCTGCTCTCGGGCCTGGGCGGCTGCACCGGCATCGACGTGGTGTCCATCCTGGAGAAGATGCGGGTGCCCCTGGAGGGATTCCAGGTCCAGGTGGACGCCGAGCTGACCGAGGAACACCCCAAGGTGTTCAAGCGCATCCACATGATCTACCAGTTCCAGGGCGTGGACCTGCCCATGGCCAAGCTGGAGAAGGCCGTGACCCTCTCCATGGAACGCTACTGCGGGGTCTCGGCCATGCTGGCCAAGGCCGCCCCCATCACCTGGGAGATCCAGGTCAATCCCTGACTATCCCCGCCTGCGGGCCGGCCGCCCCGGCCTCCCGGTTCCGGCGGCCCTGGGGCGCCGGGGGCGCGCGGCTTCGCCTTCCTTGCGCCGGGAAGGCTTCAGGCCTTCACCCGGATCCAGGATGCGGCGCACCTTGGCCACCTCCCCCTCCCGTTCGCCCTTCTCCCGTTTGCGGAAGGCGAAGCGGATGGGGGTGCCGATGAAGCCGAACTCCTCCCGCAGGCGGTTCTCCAGGTAGCGCTGGTAGCTGAAATGCAGGTCCCGGTCGGTGTTGGTGGCGATCACGAAGCTGGGCGGGCGGGTGCCCACCTGGGTCATGAAGTAGAGCTTGGGCAGCTTGCCGTCCACCGACGGGGGCGACATGCGCTCCACCGAATCGCGCAGGAACTGGTTGAGCTTGCCGGTGCCCACCCGCAGCGCATGGGCCTCGGCCACCCGGCGGATGAGCGGGAACAGCTTGCTCACCCGCTGCCCGGTCAGGGCGGACACGAAGACCATGGGCGCGTGCTGAAGGAAGCCCAGGTCGCGCCTGAGCTTCTCCTCGAATTCCAGGACCGTGAAGGTGTCCTTCACCACCAGGTCCCACTTGTTGACCACCAGGATCACCGCCGCGCCCGCTTCCTGGGCGTAGCCGGCGATGACCGCGTCCTGGTGGGCGACCCCCTCCACCGCGTCCAGCAGGAGCAGGGACACGTCGGCCCGGGCCATGGCCTGCCTGGCCTTGAGGATCGAGAGCTTCTCCGCCCCCTCGTGGGTCTTGCCCTTGCGCCGGATCCCGGCGGTGTCGATGAGGCGGAAGACCCGGTCCTCCAGGGCGAACACCGTGTCCACCGTATCCCGGGTGGTGCCGGCCACCTCGCTCACCAGGCTCCGCTCGTAGCCCAGCAGCTTGTTGGTGAGGGAGGACTTGCCCACGTTGGGCCGGCCGATGATCGCGAACCGCAATTCCTCCCCGGGGGTGTGGGCCTCCGACTCCTCGGGGGTGCGGTGGAACGGCAGCCGGGCCTTGATGGCCTCCAGCAGTTGCGGCACACCGTCCCCGTGGCTGGCGGAGATCACGTGCACCGCGTCGAAGCCCAGTTCGTAGAAGGCGCCGTCCGGAGCGCCGCCGCGCACCCCGTCGATCTTGTTCACCACCAGGAGCACCGGCTTGCCCCGGAGGCGCAGCCGGGCCGCGATCTCCGCGTCCAGGGGGTTCCAGCCCTCCCGGGCGTCCACCAGCAGCACCACGACGTGCGCCTCGGCCACGGCGGCCTCGGCCATGCGGGTGATGCCCTGGGTGATCGCGTCCTCGCCCTGGAAATCCAGCCCGCCGGTGTCCACCAGCTCGAAGACCTCCTGGGGCTCCCCCTGCTCCGAGAGGCAGGTGACCCGCCCGTAGCTCCGGTCCCGGGTCATGCCGGGCAGATCGTGCACCAGGGCCGCCCGGGAGCGGGTCAGCCGGTTGAACAGGGTGGACTTGCCCACGTTGGGGCGTCCGCAGAGGGCGACGAGGGGAATTTTCATGGTGGGGCGAAGAAAAAAGCGCCCGATGGGCGCTTCATTTTGATTGGCGGGGCTGACGGGGCTCGAACCCGCGACCTACGGCGTGACAGGCCGTCACTCTAACCAACTGAGCTACAACCCCCTGGAATTGCTTGATCTAGCTTTCAAAAGAACCTGTCTGGTGGGCGATGACGGGCTCGAACCGCCGACATGCTGCGTGTAAGGCAGCTGCTCTACCGACTGAGCTAATCGCCCGTATCGCCGAACCGAAAGCTTCCCACGGCTGCCGCCTCTAGTCAAGTTCAAAAGCCGAGCTTGAGCAACGGGAAGGATCTTGCAAGAATCGTAGTTCACCTGCAAGCGGTCATTTCTCAGATGTACTCCAGGCGTTCCCATATTTCAAATCACAAAGCAGGTTTTGGGGGGGATTCGTGTTTCCCGATGTGATGGCATCGATCTGGCAATTCGGCCTCCTGGCCTCCGGTGGGACCGAAGCGCCCAAGGGCTTCATGGACGCGCTTCCCGACCCCATGAAGCTCGACCTGGGCACCCTGCTTTTCGTCATGGCCCTGGTCACCTGCCTGTACCTGTTCCTGAAGGCGGTCTTCTTCCGGCCCATGGTGCAGCTCATGGACGGCCGGGAAGCCGACATCCAGTCCGGCGCCGCCAAGCGGGCCGAAGCGGCCGCCCTGGTGGAAGCCCGCCAGGCCGAGTACCAGGCCCGCCTGCGGGACCTGCGGGCCAAGGCCTTCGAGCACCGCAAGGCCCTGGCCACCGCCGCCGGCAAGGAGAAGCAGGCCCTGCTGGAGCAGTCCCGCCAGGAAGCCGCCGAGCTCCGGACCGCCGCCCTCGCCCAGCTCAAGGCCGCCCAGGAGGCGGCCAAGGCCGACCTGCTCACCCAGGTGGAGGCCCTGTCCGAATCCATGGTCCAGCACCTCCTCCCCCAGGCATGACCCGATGAACGCGAGACGATCCGCCCCTTTCGCCCTTCCCGTCGCCCTGATGCTGGCCCTGGGCGCCGTTCCCATGCGGGCCCAGGCGCCCGCCGGGGCAGCGCCCCAGGTGGAGGCCGTCCAGCCCGCGGCGGGCCATCCGGCAGCCCCGGAAGGGGAGGAAGGGCAGGCACACCACCCGCAGGTGAAGCTGCTCGGCCACTCCCTGGGCCGGGGCTCCCAGCTCGCCATCATGGTGTTCAACTTCATCCTGTTCGCCGGCCTCCTGTGGGTGCTCCTGAAGGGAGCCCTGTCCTCGGCCTTCAAGGCCCGCACCAAGGAGCTGGAGGACAAGCTGTCCCAGGCCGAGCGGGACAAGGCCGAGGCCGAGGCCCGGATCCGCGAACTGGAAGCCCGCATGGCCGGCCTCCAGCAGGAACTGGAAGGAATCATGGGCAAGGCGGAGACCGAGGCCGAGGCCGAGAAGGGGCGGATCCTGGAGTCCGCCCGGGCCGAGGCGGCCCTGATCCGGGACCAGACCCGGGCCGGGATCGAATCCCAGCAGCGCCAGGCGGAAGCGGAACTGCGCGCGCTGGTGGCGGAACTGGCCGTGGCCGGGGCCACCCAGCGCCTGGAGGCCCGGGTGCGGGGGAACGTGGCCGACCGGGTGATGGACCGGGCCATTGAACAAGTCGGAGGTGCCAAGTGAGCAATCGCCTCGTGGCCCGGCGCTACGCCAAGGCCCTCGCCGGCATCGCCGAGGACCAGGGCAGCCTGGCCCAGATCCAGCGGGAACTGGCCGCCGTGGCCGGCCTGGTGCGCGGCAACCCGGACCTGGAGCGCCTGGCCTTCTATCCGCTCCTGGGGCCCGGCCAGAAGGCCGCGGCCCTGGACGCGGTGCTGGCGGCCGCGGGGGTCAGCGACACCCTGCGCAAGTTCTTCCGGGTGGTGGCCGCGGCCGCGCGCCTGAACCTCATCTACGACCTCACCGCGGCCTTCGACCAGCTGGTGGATGAGCACATGGGGGTGGTGGAGGCCCAGGTCCTCGCCGCCCAGCCCCTGTCCGAGCTCCAGGGCGCCGCCCTCACCGCCGCCCTGGCCCGCCGCACCGGCAAGACTGTGAAGCTCAGCTGGCGCCAGGATCCCTCCGCCCTCGGCGGGGTCAAGGCGCAGGTGGGCTCCACCGTCTACGACGCCACCCTCCAGGGCCAGCTGCGCCAGCTCAAGGCCCGTCTCCTTTCGGCATAACCCCTTCCCGGACCTTCGGAGGAATTCATGGACATCCGCGCGGAAGAAATTTCCCGCATCATCCGCAGCCAGATCGAGGGCTTCGACGCCCAGGCCGACGTGTCCGAGATCGGAACGGTCATCAGCGTCGGCGACGGCATCGCCCGGGCTCACGGCCTGGAGAAGGTCATGGCGGGCGAGCTGCTGGAACTGCCCCACGGAGTGATGGGCCTGGCGTTCAACCTGGAGGAGGACAACGTCGGCATCATCCTGCTGGGCGAGTACTTCGCCATCAAGGAAGGGGACACGGTCAAGCGCACCTCCCGGATCATGTCGGTGCCGGTGGGCCCGGCCTTCGTGGGCCGGGTGGTGGATGCCCTGGGCAACCCCATCGACGGCAAGGGCCCCATCCAGGCCACCCTGCGCAGCCCCATCGAGCGCATCGCCCCGGGCATCGTCGACCGGGAGGGCGTCAAGCAGCCCATGCAGACCGGCCTGAAGGCCATCGACGCCCTGATCCCCATCGGCCGCGGCCAGCGCGAGCTGATCATCGGCGACCGCCAGACCGGCAAGACCGCGGTGGCCCTGGACACCATCATCAACCAGAAGGACACGGGCGTCATCTGCATCTACGTAGCCATCGGCCAGAAGCGCTCCACCATCGCCCAGGTGGTGAAGACCCTGGAATCGTACGACGCCATGAAGCACACCATCGTGGTGGCGGCCTCCGCCTCCGAGCCGGCGCCCCTGCTGTTCCTGGCCCCCATGACCGGCGCGGCCATGGGCGAGTACTTCATGTGGCACGGGGCCAACGGCCAGCCCGCCGGCCCGGACAACCCCGGCCAGCACGTGCTCTGCATCTACGACGACCTGTCCAAGCAGGCCGTCGCCTACCGCGAGATCTCCCTGCTGGTGCGCCGCCCGCCCGGGCGCGAAGCCTACCCCGGTGACGTGTTCTACCTGCACAGCCGCCTGCTGGAGCGGGCCGCCAAGCTCTCCCCGGCCCGGGGCGGCGGCTCCCTCACCGCCCTGCCGGTGATCGAGACCCAGGCCGGCGACGTGTCCGCCTACATCCCCACCAACGTCATCTCCATCACCGACGGGCAGATCTTCCTGGAGTCGGACCTGTTCAACGCGGGCGTGCGCCCGGCCCTGAACGTGGGCATCTCGGTGAGCCGGGTGGGCGGCGCCGCCCAGGTGAAGGCCATGAAATCGGTGGCCGGCACCATCAAGCTGGAACTGGCCCAGTACCGCGAGCTGGCGGCGTTCTCCCAGTTCGGTTCCGACCTGGACAAGGCCACCCTGGCCCAGCTGAACCGCGGCCAGCGCCTGGTGGAGATCCTCAAGCAGCCCCAGTACGCCCCCGTGCCGGTGGAGAAGCAGGTGGTCATCATCTGGACCGCCACCTCCGGCTTCCTGGACGACCTGCCGGTGTCCGAATGCCGCCGCTTCGAAAGCGAGCTGCTGGGCTACCTGGACATCAACGCCCCGGACCTGCTGCGGGCCATCAAGGACACCAAGCTCATCACCGACGAGACCAAGGCGGCCCTGAAGCTCCAGGTCGCCGCTTTCAAGGAGGCCTTCGTCGCCTCCCTGAACCAGCCCACGGGAGCCTAGACCATGGCCGGCCTCCAGGACATTCGCCGCCGCATCCGGTCGGTGAAGAACACCCAGCAGGTCACCAAGGCCATGAAGATGATTTCCGCCGTGAAACTGCGGAAGTCCCAGGAGCGCCTGCTGGCCCTGCGCCCCTACTCCAACAAGATGACCGAGGTGGTGCGCAACGTCGTGGCGCGGTTCCAGGAGGACGGGAAGACGGAGTTCAGTCCCATCGCCCTGGCCTTCCTGGCCCCCCGGGAGGAGAACCGGATCCGCCTGGTGGTGGTGGCCAGCGACAAGGGCCTGTGCGGCGGCTTCAACGCCAACGTGCTCAAGCAGGCCACCCAGTTCCTGCAGGAGAACGGGAGCGGGCTGGCGCACCTGGACGTGGTGGGCAAGCGGGCCCTGGAGTGGGCCAGGAAGAAGCGCACCGCCGTGGACCAGGAGTACCTGGGCATGTCCCTGCCCAACCTGCAGCGGGTGGCCCAGGAGATCGCCCTCCAGGCCACCCGGCAGTACGAGCGGGGCGAGATCGACGCCTTGTACGTGATCTTCAATTTCTTCAGCTCGGCCCTGTCCCAGGTGCCCACCGTGCTGCGCGTCTTCCCCATGGTCCTGGAGGGCCACGAGGCCCAGCCGGGCCAGGTGCCCCACCTCCTGGAGCCGGATCCCGGGACGGTCCTCTCCGCCCTGTTTCCCCGCTTCATCGAGACCAGCCTGCTGCACGTCCTGCTGGAGAGCACGGCCAGCGAGCACGGAGCGCGCATGGCCGCCATGGACAAGGCCAGCACCAACGCCGAGGACATGATCGACCGCCTGACGCTCAACATGAACAAGATCCGCCAGGCCTCCATCACCAACCAGATCATCGAGATCGTCTCCGGCGCCAACGCCTGACGCCCCGCCCCACGACCCCTGCCACGAGGTTCCCCCATGATTGAAACCAGACAAGGCCGCGTCATCGCCATCATCGGTCCGGCCGTGGACGTGGAATTCAAGGACCACCTGCCCGAGATCCAGTACGCCCTCCATACCCAGGTCACCGACGCCGAGGGGCGCAGCAACATGGTGACCCTGGAGGTCCAGCAGCACCTGGGCGAGAACCGGGTGCGCTGCGTGGCCATGCAGCCCACCGAGGGCATGGTGCGGGGCCAGGATGTGGTGGACACCGGCGGGCCCATCCAGGTGCCCGTGGGCCCCGAGACCCTGGGCCGGATCATCAACGTGGTGGGCGATCCCGTGGACGAGCGGGGCCCGGTGGGGAACAAGGCCACCCTGCCCATGCACCGGATGGCGCCGGCCTTCGATGAGCTGAACACCTCCTCCGAGATGTTCGAGACCGGCATCAAGGTCATCGACCTCCTGGAGCCGTACGCCAAGGGCGGCAAGACCGGCCTGTTCGGCGGCGCCGGGGTGGGCAAGACGGTGCTGATCATGGAGCTCATCAACAACCTGGCCAAGGGCCACGGCGGCCTGTCGGTGTTCGCCGGCGTGGGCGAGCGCACCCGCGAGGGCAACGACCTGTGGGTCGAGATGATGGAATCCGGGGTCATCAACAAGGACAACATCTCCGAGTCCAAGGTGGCGCTCATCTACGGGCAGATGACCGAGCCCCCCGGAGCCCGGGCCCGGGTGGCCCTCACGGGACTCACCGTCGCCGAGTACTTCCGGGACGAGGAAGGCAAGGACGTGCTGCTGTTCATCGACAACATCTTCCGTTTCACCCAGGCCGGCTCGGAAGTGTCCGCGCTGCTCGGGCGCATGCCTTCGGCCGTGGGCTACCAGCCCACCCTGGCCACCGAGATGGGCGAACTGCAGGAGCGCATCACTTCCACCAAGAAGGGCTCCATCACCTCCGTGCAGGCGGTGTACGTGCCCGCCGACGACTACACCGACCCGGCGCCCGCCACCACCTTCGCCCACCTGGACGCCACCACCAACCTGTCCCGGGAACTGTCCGCCCTGGGCATCTACCCGGCGGTGGACCCCCTGGCCTCCACCTCCCGGCTCATGGACCCCCGGGTCCTGGGCGAGCGCCACTACAACACCGCCATGCGGGTCAAGGCCATCCTGCAGAAGTACAAGGAGCTCCAGGACATCATCGCCATCCTCGGCATGGACGAACTGTCCGACGAGGACAAGCTGGTGGTGGCCCGGGCCCGCAAGATCCAGCGCTTCCTCAGCCAGCCCTTCGCGGTGGCCGAGGCCTTCACCGGCATGCAGGGCAAGTACGTGAAGCTGGAGGACAACATCCGCGGCTTCGCCGAGATCTGCGAAGGCAAGTGGGACCACCTGCCCGAGCAGGCCTTCTACATGGTGGGCACCATCGAGGAAGCCGCGGCGAAGGCGGAAAAGCTGGCCCAGGCCTGAGGCAGCCATGACCGATCTCATCCACCTGGAAGTCCTGACCCCCGAGCACCGGGTCTTCTCGGCGCAGGTGGCGGACCTGCAGTTCCCCACCGCCGACCGGGGCTACTACGGCATCCTGCCCGGCCACACCCCTCTCATCACCCCCATGGGGGACGGCCTGGTCACCTTCCGCCAGGGCCAGGACCAGCACTGGCTCACGGTCTTCGGCGGCTTCGCCGACGTGGGGCCCGACCACGTCACCATCCTGGCCCGGGTCAGCGAGACGGTCGAAATGATCGACGTGGAGCGTGCCGAGGCCGCCCGCCAGCGCTCCCTCCAACTCCTGAAGGAAGCCCAGACCGAGGTCGACCTGGACTTCGCCCAGGCCAAGCTGCGCGCCGCCCTCATCCGCCTGGAGGCCGCCGGCCAGCCGGGAGGCCACGGGTTCCAGGGAGGGTGACCAGGATCCGCACCCTCGACGCAGGGGAATGGTATAAGTAGCCAAGCTCCAGGCGGCTTCAAGGTGTCAGGCCAGGCGTTCAGCACCGGCCGCCTTGGCCAATTTGCGATCAAAGGTGAGCAGTTTCCGAGCCCCCAGCGACCTTGCCTGGTGGAGGGCAAGGTAATCCGCGAAATCAGCAGGTCCCGCCTTGTAGTCGTCCAGGGCAGCGTGCACCTCGGGTGCCCGATCGATCCGGACGGTTGGCTGCATCGCCAGTGTGGAAAGGGCTTGATGAATCTGGCTTCGGTTCCACCCAACGGATTTCAGGACCCAGGCAAGCTCAATCAGCACCGTGATGGGCACGATGATATCCCGGGCGCGCTCGACAACCTTCCGGGCGACCATGGATTGCTTTGGATCGTCGCCCAGGATGGCCCTGACCAGAACATTGGTGTCTACCGCGATCACCGGTCGAACCTTTCTTTCACAGCCGCCTGAATGGCAGCATCCACATCCACAGGTCCAACCGGTCTTGGGGCTCCAGCGGCGATTTCCCAAAGGTCTCGCCAGGATTTCCTGCTGATCGGGCGGACTCGGAACTCCCCTTCAGAAACCTGGAAGCTCAGCTGCGTTCCTGCATCCAGCCCCAGGGCCTCCCTGATGGCCAGGGGAATGGTGACTTGGCCTTTGCTTGTCATGGTCGCTTTGGGGTCCATACCTTCTACCTCAGTCTTCATCCTTACATTCTCGGTAATCGCCTTACAATAGCAAGAAGCGACTTCAAGCAAGGGTGCCACGAGCCCTTGCTGTACCGCTCAAGTCAACTACTCCTGATGCCCTATTGCTGAAATATTCAAAAATGGCCATGAAAAATCAATAACTGTGGGTTGATTCGTTTCTTCGTCATATCTACTATTTTCGCCAAGTGTCCAGAAAATAAGACAATGATTCCATGAGACCCAGGAGGATGCCATGAGACCTATCAACGCAAAAGGATGGGCCAGGATCCAGGAAACACCCGTCTTCGCAGCTGCGCCCACAGGCTCGCCCCAGGTGTTCTGGAACTGGGCGAGGGGACAGGATGCCACGGCCCAGAGAGTTGCCTGGTTTCTCCTGCGCATGGCCGACGCGATGGAAAAAGAGGATGACCTCGAATCGTTCGACCAGGCTGGGTCCACCTTCGATCCGGACCGGTTCGCCATACTCCCGAAAGAGACGCGTGCCCTGATGGCTGATTTCATGCTGGACCCGCTGCGCTACATCGTTTGAGAGCATGCGGGAGATCAGCGGTCACGGACTCCTCCAGGGGGCGCCGCCGCGGTGACCGGCGCAGGCGGCCGTCACCAGTTGAACAGGGTGTCCTGGTCCAGCAGGTGGATGCGCGGATCGCCCAGGGCGGCCAACTCCGGGAGCATCACCGGACGGTCGCCGGGGGTCAGGTGGTAGATGCCCACCTGCACGTCGGCCGTGAGCTTCTTCAGCTCCTGGCCCAGCAGCCGCGGGGTGAGGTGCTTGGCGGCCTGGGCCAGCCGGTCCTGCTCGTTGGGGAAGCTGGCCTCGGTGATGAACAGGCGCAGGTTCGGAGTCCGGTTGGCCACCTCGTACACCTGGTCCGTCTCGGCGGTGTCGGAGGTGAACAGGAAGGCCGCATGGTCGTCCTCCACCAGGTAGCCCACGCAGGGCACCAGGTGGTTCACGGGGATGGGCGTGATGCGCAGCCCCTCCACCTCGCAGGCGGTCCCGGGCCGGATCTCCAGGAACCGGATGATGGGGTTCTCCCTGCTGGGGATCACCGAGAAGTCGGGCCAGAGCTCGTCGTTGAACAGGTGGCGGCGCAGGGCGTCCAGGGTCTCGGGCAGGGCGCGGATCTCCACCGGCACGTCGGTGTGGCCGAAGATGTTCTTGGTGAAGAAGGGCAGGCAGCAGACGTGGTCCAGGTGGGAATGGGAGATGAAGATCTGGCGGATCGCCACCTGCTCCCGCAGGCTGAGGGCCTGGGTGAGGGAGCCGGCGTCCAGGGCCACCCGCCCGTTCACCAGCAGCCCCGTGAGCCGGCTCCCTTCGGCTTCGCCGCCCGAACAGCCTAGAACCCGCAACTCCATGGGACCCCTGGAAACGTCAAGCGGTCAGAAACGGATGCCCCCGTACAGGGCCACCTGCAGCGAAGGGGCCATGGCCTTGCGGAAGTCGTCGCCGGAGGCGGAAGACTCGTAGGAAGTGAGGGGTACGGCCACTTCCAGGCGCACGAAGGGGCTCACCGCGGGGGTGGGCATCTGGAAACCCACCCCGGCCTTCACCCAGGGCCGGATCAGGGTGGTGCTGTCGGAAACCCCGTTGTTGGCGGAGGTGGTGATCTTCTCCGAACGCAGGTCCAGACCGGCGTGGAGGTCCATGAGGAATTTCCAGTCCGCCTGGACCCCGATGGCCCAGGACCTGGGTGCCCAGCTTGCCCAGGGTGGCGCCGCCCTGGGTCAGGTCGTCCTGGGCCTTGGGGTGGTAGGTGACCGCCGCGCCCAGGTCCGCCGCCTTCAGGCTCAGGAACGTGTACCCGGCGCGAAGGCCCCAGCCGGAGGGGTTGGCCCGCTCGTAACCGCCGGCGGGCAGGCCGGAGGCGTCGGCGCCCAGGATCTCGGTCCGGCCGATCTGCTTGTCCAGCAGCAGGCCCAATTCGGCAGCCTTCGCGGGCACGGAGAGCAGGCATAAGCCCAGCGCTCCGAGGGCAAAGGTTTTTTTCATGGCCGGCTCCCGCACATCTCTCCAACTGCAATGTTCCTAGGTAAGGATGCCAAGGTCAACCACCTTTGCTAATCTCCTTCCATGCGTGGACAACTGCAGTATCTCCTCCTGGACGGGTTCGACCCGGATACCGGGGAATTGGCGCTGCGGGTCCGGGTGGACGGGGAGCCGGACCTGGAATCCCGGTACCTGCGCCTGAGACTGCACCTGGGCCGTTCCGGCGACCCGCTCCAGCCCCTGAGGCGGGAACTGCAGACCCACGTGCAGATGCCCATCCCGCCCCTATGGGACCGGGGCCTGAAGATCGTCATCCGGGCCATCGAGGACGAACTGGCCACCCCCGAAGGCCGGAACCCCAACCGCTATGCCTGGGTGCGCACCCAGCTCCTGCACCCCAGCGACGAGCGCCGGGGCACCCTGAACCACCCGGTGGCGCGCCAGGCGGAAGTGCTCTGGGACTGGGCCCAGCGCACCGAGAAGGAGAGCGGCGCCGCCCAGGCCATCGAGCTCCTGGAACGCATGCTGCTGCTGGTGCCCCAGCACACCTCCGCCCTGGCCTGGCTGGCCTCGCTGCTGCGCCAGCAGGGCATGATCGAGGAGCTGGCGGACGTCACCGAACGGCTCCTGCTGGCCAGCCCGGGCAACACCGAGGCCCTGCTCATGCGCGGGGAGGCCCTGGTGCACCTGCAGCGGCACCAGGAGGCCGGGGAGGTCTTCGCCAGGGTGCTCAAGGGCAATCCGGTGCACCCCCTGGCCCACCTGGGCGCCGCCCAGGCCCGCAGCCTGGCCGGCGGGGATCCCTGCCCGCACCTGGACGCGGCCCTGGAGCTGGACCGGGAGACCACCCTTGCGGTGCTGCGGGAGACCTTCGATTTCCGCATCCTGAACCACCCGCCCAACGAGAACACCTATCCCCTGGACGTGCTGCCCACCCTGCTGGGCGTCTCCCCCGGGGAGGTGAACGCCTTCCGCCACGAACGGGGACTCCCGGTCACCGGCCCGGGAGGCACCATGCGGGAGACCGAACTGTCCCGGTGGGTCACCCTCCAGAACCGCTACCAGCTCCTGCCCCTGGGCCTGCACTGGCTGGCCCCGACGCCCCGGCACATCCCCGAACTCCCCTGACCTGAGGAGCGTGACCATGTCCGTCCTGCTCACCACCGACCTCCCCTTCCCGGCCTTCCGGCGCGGGAAGGTCCGGGACGTCTACGACCTGGGCAGCCGCCTGCTGATGGTGGCCACCGACCGCATCTCCGCCTTCGACTGCATCATGCCCGAGGGCATCCCGGACAAGGGGCGGATCCTCACCCAGGTGGCCAACTTCTGGTTCGGCGCCACCCGGGACATCCTGCCCAACCACCTGGAAGCGACCCGGGTGGAGGACTTCCCCGCCGGGCTGCAGCCGTTCGAGGCGGTCCTGCGGGGCCGCTCCATCCTGGTGCGCAGGACCGCTCCGCTGCCGGTGGAGTGCGTGGTGCGCGGCTACCTGGCCGGCTCGGGCCTGAAGGAATACCGGAAGTCCGGCACCGTCTGCGGCATCGTCCTGCCCCCCGGGCTGCGCAACGCCGACCCCCTGCCGGAGCCCATCTTCACCCCGTCCACCAAGGCGGAGGTGGGGCACGACGAGAACATCGACTTCGCCGCCATGGCGCGCCTGGTGGGCGAGGGCCTGGCGGCCCGGATCCGGGACGTGTGCCTGGCCCTCTACCGCCGGGGCCGGGACCTGGCCCGGGACCGGGGCATCATCCTGGCCGACACCAAGTTCGAGTTCGGCCTGCTGGAGGACGGCGAGCCGATCCTCATCGACGAGGTGCTCACCCCCGATTCCAGCCGCTACTGGCTGGCGGAATCCTGGCGCCCGGGCGCCAATCCGCCCAGCCTGGACAAGCAGTACCTGAGGGACTACCTGGAGGCCCTGCCCGACTGGAACAAGCAGCCACCCGCCCCGCACCTGCCCGAGGACGTCATCCGGGGGGTCCGGGAGCGCTACCTGGACCTGGCCGCCCGCTTCGGGATCCAAACCTAGGCCTATACTTGAGATGGCAACGGGAAAAAACATGAACGGGACGGGCAAGATCCTCCTGGCGGTGGCCGCCGGACTCCTGCTCCTGGGAGCGGGGGAAGAGGTGGCCGGGATTCCGCCAGCCCCCGAGATCCCCCAGGGGGTGGCCCGGGTCTCCTTCCGGGAGCTGGCCGCCGGGACCCTGCCCCAGGATCCCCTCGCAGCCCGGGCGGGGGATTACCGCAAGGTGCTGCCCCGGGCGGTGCTGGGCCTGGACGGCCAGCGGGTGGCGGTCGAAGGATTCATGATCCCCACCCACCGGGAGGACCGCCGGGTACGGGATTTCCTGCTGGTGCGCAACCAGGCCAGCTGCTGCTTCGGCCTGCCGCCCCGGGCCGGGGAGGTGGTGGAGGTGCACATGGCCGGAACTCCGGCCGAGTCCCTCATGGACCGGACCGTGACTGTGGTGGGCCGGCTGCAAGTGCAGGAGCACTGGACCGGAGGCTACCTGGAATCCCTCTACCAGATGGAGGGGGAGCAGGTGGACTCCCGGTTCCCCGCCCGGCCCCTGAACGCCGCCCCGGCGTCCCCGGCGGGGGGAATCGAATAGTTCAGGACTCGATCGGGATCACCTGGATGGCGGTGGCCTTGATGAGGACGTGCACCGCCTCCCCGGGCGCCAGCCGCAGGTCCGAGCAGGCCCAGGAGGTGATGAGGGTCTCCAGGGGGATGCCCGCGTCCAGGCGCACCTTCTGCAGGGCTCCCAGGGGCTCCAGGCTGGCCACGATTGCGGCCAGGCGGTTGCGCTGGGACAGCTGGCCGTGGGGGCCCCGCTCCAGGGTGATGCCCTCCCCCCGGATGCAGGCGTAGGCCTCCTGGAAGGTGCCGCCGGGATCCGGGGCGAACAGGCGCGCCGGGCCCACCTCCAGGCACAGCAGGCCCTCCTTCCGGCCGGCCACGCGGGCCTTGAACACTTCCCCGATCTGGGCCCGGGTGCCGTTGCCGATGGCCGAAAGCACCTCGGCCGGGGCGCCGTCCCGGAGGATCCGGCCCTCCTTCATGAACAGCATGCGGTCGCCCAGGGCCAGGGCTTCCTGGGGATCGTGGGTGACCAGGATGGTGGGCACCGCCAGGGTCTTGAGGATCTGGCGCAGGTTGTGGCGCAGCTGGTCGGCGCCGGCCTGGTCCAGGGAGGCAAAGGGTTCGTCCAGGAGCACCAGCCGGGGGCGGGGGGCCAGGGCCCGGGCCAGGGCCACCCGCTGCTTCTGGCCCCCGGAGACCTCATCCGGGCGGCGCCGGGTGAACCCCTCCAGGCCCATGAGCCGCACCAGTTCGGCCACCCGTTCCCGCCGCTCGGCCCGGGGCCAGCCGAGCAGGCCGTAGGCGATGTTGCCCTCCACGCTCAGGTGGGGGAACAGGGCCGGTTCCTGGAACATGAAGCCGATGCCCCGCCGGTCCGTGGGCAGGGAGCGGCCGGCCTCCCCGTGGAACCAGGTCTCGTCCCCGGCCTGGATCCGGCCCCGGTCCGGGCGCTCCAGCCCGGCCAGGCACCGCAGCACGGTGGTCTTGCCGCAGCCCGAAGGCCCGAACAGCACCGTGAGGCCGAAGCTCTCCAGGGCCATCTCGAAGCCGGCCTCGATGGCCGGCCCGCCCGGAAAGGCCCGGGTGAAGTCCGCCTTCAGGCCCATGTGCGCTCCCGGGCCCGCAGCCACGAGGTGCAGGCCACCACCGCCAGGGCGAAGCCCAGGAGCAGCAGGGCGGTGCGGTTGGCTCCGGCCATGTCGAAGGACTGCACCTGGTCGAAGATGGCGATGGAGGCGGTGCGGGTCTGGCCGGGCAGGTTCCCGCCCACCATCAGCACCACCCCGAATTCGCCGATGGCGTGGGCGAAGCTGAGGATCAGCCCGGACAACAGGCCCCGCCAGGCCAGGGGCAGGGCCACCCGGAAATACACCCCGCGCCCCCGGGAGCCCAGGGTCCTGGCCACCTCCAGCAGCTTGCGGTCCACCCCCCCCAGGGAGGCCACCAGGGGCTGCAGGAAGAACGGCAGGTTGGTGACCACCTGGGCCAGGAGCAGGCCCTGGAAGGTGAACACCAGGCGGGTGCCGGTGACGGCCTCCCAGGCCCGCCCCAGGGGCGAGTGGGGGCCCAGGGCCACGATCAGGTAGAACCCCAGGACCGTGGGAGGCAGCACCAGGGGGACCGAGGTGAGGGATTCCAGCAGCACCCGGCCCCGGAAACAGCCGTAGGCCAGGGGCCAGGCCAGGAGGATGCCCAGGGGCGCCAGGAGCAGCGCCGAGCAGGTGGCCAGCTTCAGGCTCAGACCCACCGCCCCCCAGTCCATCTCAGGGTCTGCCGAACCCGTGCCGGGCCAGCACCGCCTGGCCTTCCGGCCCGGTGAGGTAGGCGCTGAAGGCCGCCGCCTGGTCCGGACAGGTGCTGCGGAGCAGCACCACGCCAGCCTGGCGCAGGGGCGGGTAGGCCGTCGCCGGCACCGTCCAGGTCACGCCCGCCTGGCGCAGGGCCGGGTGGTCCGCCTGGGCGGCCGATAGCAGCCCCGCCTCGGCGCTCCCCGTCTGGCAGAACTGGGCCGCCTGGGCGATGTTGTCGGCGAACACCAGGCGCGGCTTGAGGGTGTCGTACACCGCCGCGGTGCGCAGGGCCGAATCGGCCGCCCGCCCGTAAGGGGCCACCTGGGGATTGGCGATGACGACCTTGCCGATCCCGGGCGCGGAGAGGACCTTCCAGCCGTCCCGGGCCGGGTCCAGGCCCAGGTCCTTGCGCACCCACAGGACCAGGCTGCCGGTGGCGTAGGGGAAGGCCGCGCCGGCCAGGCCGGCCTTGCGCACCTGCTCGGGGAAACCCTCATCCGCCGCCAGGAACACGTCGAAGGGTGCCCCTTGCAGGATCTGGGCGGTCAGGCTGCCCGAGGCGCCGAAGGAGATCTGCACCTGGACCCCCGGGTGCCCCGCCTCGAACCCGGCCTTGACCTCCTCCAGCACCCCCCTCAGGTCCCCGGCGGCGGCCACGGCCACCTGGACCGGGGCGGAACGCGCCGGGACGGCGGCCCCCAGGCCCAGGGCCGCGGCCAGCAGAAGGCACGTGATGGAACGCAAGCCCATGGCATCTCCAGGCATCCAGGTGACGATGTATGATAGCTCATACATCGGTCCCCCAGTTCACCTTTTCGTGCCGCGGACCGTCAGCCAGGTTTCCCGGCGGCCGTGTCCCGGAGCAGTTCCTGGAACGCCTGGACCGGTCCGGCGATGGCCGCCCCGGCCGCCGCCTCCATGGCCCGGAACTGGGCCAGGACGGCGCGTCCCAGGTCGGTCACCTGGGAACCCCCGCCCTTGTCCCCGCCTCTGGCGGTGACCACCACCGGGAGCCGGAAGCTCTGGTTCATCTCCTTCAGCAGGCGGCGGGTCTTCCAGTAGCTGAGCCCCAGCTTGCGCCCGGCGGCGGCGATGGAGCGGGTCTCCTGGATGGCTTCCAGCAGGTCCGCTTTGCCCGGCCCCATGGCGAAGAGGCCGTCGTGGAGGATGCGGATCTTGAGGGTGGCCAGCGATCGTTCTTTCATGGCGAAGCCAGGATGGACCCGATGGGTGCCGGCCGCCAAGGACTAAACCCCTTGTTCCAGCCGCTCCAGGATCTCTTCCTCCAGGCGGTCCAGGAGGGCGGCGTCGGTGGGGGCGGCGAAGATGGTGTCGTCCCCGGCGATGGTGCCCGCCAGGGACGGCAGCCGGCCCCCGTCCAGGGCCAGGGCCAGCGCGTTGGCGAAGCCCGGGTCGGTCTTGATGATCACCAGGCAGGGGGGGACCTTGCGGAGGGTGTACGGGGGCGGCGCGTGGTGCTGGGCCCGGACCACCTGGTAGCGGCCGCCGGACTTGCGCACCTGCAGCTTCTTCAGGTGCCGGGAGAGGGTGGAGATGGTCAAGTCGTAGCCGTCGTCCTTGAGCAGGTCCAGCAGGTCGCCCTGGTCGGCGATGTCCCGCTGGGCCAGGTGGCGGAGGATGACGGCATCCATGCTCATGAGGCAATTTTGCAACAATTTGCAACAATTTGCAACCCATGAAAATCCTCGGAAGGCACCAGGACAATACCCAACCTCTAAGATCTTTATCATTGACCCTAAGGTCCGGTCCCTGCAAACTGTCCGATACGCACCTGGTAGTCCCGGGTAGTTGCAAAAAATGCCGACCCATTTGCAGTCCTCTCCCCTCCCGGCCCTGCTGCCCACCTACGCGCCCTACCCGTTCCCCATCCTGCGCGGCGAGGGCGACCAGGTGTTCGACGACCAGGGCCACGCCTATTTCGACTTCTACGGCGGCCACTGCGTCTGCTCCACCGGGCACGCCCACCCCAAGGTGGCCGAGGCCATCGCCCGGCCAGGCCAAGGACCTGATCTTCTACAGCACCGCCGCGGATCTGCCGGTGCGCAACCGGGCGGCGGCCGGGCTGTTGGAATTCGCCAACGCCGGCCAGCCCTCCGGGCTGGCCTCGGTGTTCTTCTGCAACAGCGGTGCCGAGGCCAACGAGAACGCCCTGAAGGTGGCCGCCAAGCTCACCGGCCGCACCCGGTTCGCCGCCTTCCAGGGCGGCTGGCACGGCCGGACCACCCTGGCCCTGTCGGTCACCGACGATCCCAAGATCACCGTGGGGCTGGACGCGTTCCTGGCCCCCTGCGACCGGCTGCCCCTCGAACGACCTGGCGGCCCTGGACGCCTTCGACTTCTCCCGCACCGCGGCGGTGATCCTGGAACCCATCCAGAGCATGTCGGGCATCCGCGCCGCCACCCCCGATTTCCTGCGCAAGCTGCGGGAGCGCACCCATGCCGCCGGCTGCCTGCTCATCTTCGACGAAGTGCAGACCGGGCGTGGGCCGCCTGGGACACCCCTACGTGGCCGGGCTGAACGGGGTGCAGCCGGACCTGGTCACCTCCGCCAAGGGCATCGCCTCGGGCGTGCCCATGGGCGCGCTGCTCATGAGCGGACCGGTGGCCTCGGCCCTCAAGCCCGGGGACCTGGGCAGCACCTTCGGCGGCGGCCCCCTGGCCTGCGCCGCCCTGCTGGCCACCCTGCAGGTGATCCTGGAAGAAGGCCTCATGCCGAAGACCCTGGCCCTCGAGGACATGATCCGCCAGGGACTGAAGGGCACCTGCGTCTCGGACGTGCTCGGCCGGGGCCTGCTGCTGGGCCTGAAGGTGCCGGGCGGGGCCGCCAAGCTCAAGGCCCATCTCCTGAAACAGCGCATCCTGGTGGGCGGCAGCGGCGACCCCGAAGTGCTGCGCCTGATGCCCCCCCTCACCCTGAGCCTGGTGGCGGTGTCCGCCCTGCTCGACGCCGTCCGCGGCTTTCAACGAGGAAATTGACATGAGACACGCAACCGGCATCCACGACCTCGGCGTCGAAGGGGTTGAGGAGTCCTGGGCCGGGCCCTGGCCTGGCGGCACCGCCCCCATCCCAAGCACCTGGTGGACAAGATCCTGGGCATGGTGTTCTTCAACCCGTCCCTGCGCACCCGCGCCTCCTTCGAGGCGGTGATGGCCCGGGGCGGCGGCTCCAGCCATCGTGCTGGAGGTGGGCAACGGGGTGTGGAAGCTGGAGGACCGGGAGGGCGCGGTCATGGACGGCGACCGGGCCGAGCACATCAAGGAGGCGGCGCCGGTGCTGTCCCGCTACGTGGACATGCTGGCCGTGCGCACCTTCGCCGGGGGCGCCGACGACGAGCTGGACCACCGCGATCCGGTCATGAACGGCTTCCGCAGGTTCTGCACCGTGCCCACCATCAGCATGGAGAGCGCCCGGGAGCACCCCTGCCAGGGCCTGGCGGACCTGATGACCGCCCGGGAGACCTTCGGGTCCACCAAGGGCCTGCCGGTGACCCTGGCCTGGGCGCCGCACATCAAGCCCCTGCCCAAGGCCGTGCCCAACAGCTTCCTGCTCACCGCCGCCGCCGCCGGGCTGCGAGGTGCGGGTGGCCCACCCCAAGGGCTTCGAGCTGCACCCGACCGTGATCGCCCAGGCCCAGGCCCTGGCCCGGGCCTCCGGCGGCAGCGTCGCCGTCACCAACGACCTGGGCCAGGCCCTGGACGGCACCCGGGTGGTCTACGCCAAGGCCTGGGGCCCCACCACCGAGTCCGGCCTGGAGCCCGGGGCGGTGAAGGCCTTCCCGGACTGGCTGTGCACCCCGCGCCACTTCGACCGGGCGCGCCAAGGACGCCATCTTCATGCACTGCCTGCCGGTGCGCCGCAACGTGGAAGTGGCCGACGGCGTGCTGGACGGCCCCTGGTGCCGGGTGGTGGACGAGGCGGAGAACCGCTTCCACGTCCAGCGCTCGCTCATCCAGTGGCTGCTCGAAGGCTGAACGAATCCCACCGCTCCGAGGCAATCATGGTCCAGAACCTCCGTCCCTTCGAATCCCTGCGCAACGCGGCCCTGTATGTGCGGCGCTTCCGCCACCATCCGTTCGTCGTCAAGCTCGGGGGGCGAGATCCTGGACGAGCCGGCCCTGCGGGCCCCGGTGTGCGAGCAGCTGGCCCTGCTCTGGAGCCTGTCCATCCCCCTGGTGATCGTCCACGGGGGCGGCGCCGGGCTGGACAAGTTGTGCGCCAGCATGGACCTGCCCACCACCAAGGTGGCCGGGCGGCGCATCACCTCCCCGGAGATCCTGGACGCCGCCAAGATGGCCTTCAAGGGCAAGATCCAGATGGACCTGCTGGGCGACCTGGCTGCCGCCGGCATGCCGGCGGTGGGGTTGTCCGGCCAGGACGCCGGCCTGATCCGGGGGCGCAAGCGGCCGCCGGTGGAGGTGGACGGCAACCTGGTGGACTTCGGCATGGTGGGCGACGTGGCCGGGGTGGACCCGGCGGTGCTGCGGCACCTGCTCCAGGGCGGCTTCGTCCCGGTGGTGGCCCCCTTCAGCGCCACCGCCGAAGGGCAGGTGCTCAACACGAACGCCGACACGGTGGCGGCGGAGGTGGCCGCGGCCCTGGGGGTGGAGAAGCTGATCTTCGTGCTGAAGGTGCCGGGCCTGCTGTCGGACCCGGGCGATCCCACCAGCCTGGTGACGCTGGCGGACCCGGCCATGCTGGACGATCTGGCCCAGGCCGGAGCCATCAAGGACGGCATGCGCCCCAAGCTCGCCGCCGCCCGCAAGGCCCTGGCCGCCGGGGTGGCCAGCGTGCACCTGGTCTCGGGGGTGCGCCCGGACGCCATCCTGGCGGAAGTGTTCACCAACGAGGGCAGCGGCACCATGCTGGTGGCCAGGCTGGACAAGGAGACCTCATGATGGACCCTGCGGTTCTGCTGGAGACTCTGGTCGCCATCCCCAGCGTGTCGGGCAGCGAGCAGGCCCTTTCCGACCGCCTGGCGGAGCTGCTGGCGGCCGAAGGCATCCCGGTCCGGCGCCAGGGGGCGAACCTGCATTTCGAACTGGGCGTCCGGGGCCCCCGCCTGCTGCTGGTGAGCCACCTGGACACGGTGCCCCCCTGCGAAGGGTGGAGCGCCGATCCCCTCAGGCCCTGGTGGGCCGGGGATCGTCTGTTCGGGCTGGGCGCCAACGACGCCAAGGGCTGCGTGGGAGCCCTGGTGCTGGCGGCCCTGGCCCTGCAGGGCCGGGCCCGGGAACTGGGCGCCCGGGCGGTGTTCGCCTTCACCACCGGCGAGGAGGTGGGGGGCAAGGGCATCCAGGAACTGCTGCCGGCCCTGGGCCACCTGGACGCCGCAGTGGTGGGGGAGCCCACCGGCCTGACCGTGTGCACCGCCCAGCGGGGCATGCTGCTGCTGCGTTGCGCGGCCCGGGGCCGGGCGGCCCACGTGGCCCACGCCCACCTGGGCGAGAACGCCGTGCACAAGGCGGCCCGGGACATCGCCCGCATCGACGCCCTGCGCTTCGAGCCGCACCTCCTGCTGGGCGAGGCCCGGGCCCAGGTGACCCTGGTGCAGGGTGGCAAGGCCAAGAACCAGGTGCCGGACCACTGCGAGTTCATCGTGGACGTGCGCAGCACCCCCAACCTGGACCACGCGGACCTCACCGCCCGGATCGCCGCCGAACTGGAAAGCGAAGTGACGGTGTACTCCGACCGCTACCGTCCGGTGGCCACGGACACCAGCCAGAACGTGGTGCGGGCCGCCCTGGCCGCCGCCGGCACCCAGGGGGGCACCGGCTCCTCCACCGCCTCGGACTGGGCCTACCTGGGCCACCTGCCCGCGGTCAAGGCGGGGCCCGGAGACACCTACCGCAGCCACCGCCCGGACGAATGGCTGGCCCTGGGCGAACTGCGGGCCGGAGCGGCCTTCTATGAGAAACTTGTCCGGACCTACGCCCTCATGGCGGGTCAGGAGGTTGACCATGGCTGAAGCCATCTGGGCGAAGAACCTGCCCCTGGATCTGCAACTGCACCGGTTCACCGTCGGCGCCGACACGGTGACGGACTTGCAGCTGATGCCGTTCGACGTCGTGGGCTCCGCCGCCCACGCCCGCATGCTGGGGGAGACCGGACTGCTGCCCGAAGGGGAGGCCAAGGCCCTGGTGGGGGCCCTCAAGGTCCTGCTCCAGGAAGCCCTGGACGGCAAGCTGGAGCATCCTGCCCGAGGAGGAGGACTGCCACACCGCCCTGGAGCATGCCCTCACCGAACGGCTGGGCGCCACCGGCAAGCGCATCCACCTGGCCCGCTCCCGCAACGACCAGGTGATCACCGCCCTGCGCCTGCTCATGCGCGAACGGGTCCTGGACCTGGGCCGGGCCAGTCCATGCCTGCGCCGCGGCGCTGCTGGACCTGGCCCGGCGGGAGGAGGCCACGCCCCTGCCCGGCTACACCCACATGCGCCGGGCCATGCCCAGCACCTGGGGACTGTGGGCCGCCGCCTTCGCCGAGGGGCTGCTGGAGGACCTGGAGCGCCCTCCCGGCCCTGTGGGACCGCCTGGACCGGTGCCCCCTGGGCGCCGCCGCCGGGCTTCGGCCCGCCGGTGCCCCTGGACCGGGCCCGCAGCGCCAGCCTCCTGGGCTTCTCCCGGGTGCAGCGCAGCCCCATGGACGTCATGAACAGCCGGGGCCGGCACGAGCAGGCGGTGGCCGCCTGGGTGGTCTCGGCCGCCGGCACTCTGGAAAAGGCCCTGTGGGACCTGGCCCTTTACAGCACTGAGGAATTCGGCTTCATCCGCCTGCCGGACAGCCTTCACCACCGGCTCCAGCATCATGCCCCAGAAGCGCAACCCGGACGTGGTGGAGCTGGCCCGGGCCCGGTGCCGGGAGCTGCGCGGCCTGGCCGGCCTGCTGGCCCACCTGGCCGGGGGCCTGCCCTCCAGCTACCACCGGGACCACCAGCTGCTCAAGGCGCCCGTTCCTGGAGCTCCTGGCCAAGGGCGAGGAGCTGTTCACCGTTTTCGCCCACCTGCTCCCGGGCCTGGAAGTGCGCCGGGAGGCCTGCGCCGCCGCCTGCACCAAGGAACTCCACGCCGCCCAGGAAGCCTCCCGCCTGGCCGCCGAAGGCATGCCCTTCCGGGATGCCTACCGGGTGGTGGCGGAGCAGATCAAGGACGGCACCTTCGCCCCCGCCCCAAGCGACGCCCTGCGGCCCCCTGGGCCTGGAGGACACCGCCGCGGCGGCGGCGGCCTGCATGGCCTGGATGGAGGGCCGCCGGCAGCACATCGACCGCACCACCGAACACCTTTTCCAATGGGGAACCTGATGAACCACCGCGCCCTGCTCGCCTTCTCCGGCGGCCTCGACACCTCCTACTGCGTCCTCTGGCTCAAGTCCCAGGGCCACGACGTGCACACCGTCACGGTGGACACCGGCGGCTTCTCCCCGGAGGAGCTGGACCGCATCCACGCCCTGGCCGGGCAGCTGGGAGCCGCCTCCCACACCACCCTGGACGCACGCAGCGAGCTTTTCGACGGCTACCTGCGCCACCTGATCGCCGGCAACGTGCTGCGGGGCGGGCTCTACCCCCTGTCCGTGAGCGCCGAGCGGGTCTGCCAGGCCAAGCGGGTGGTGGCCCACGCCAGGACCATGGGCGCCACCGCCCTGGCCCACGGCTCCACCGGCGCCGGCAACGACCAGGTGCGCTTCGACGTGGCCTTCCGGGCCCTGGCACCGGACCTGGCGCTGCTGGCCCCCATCCGGGAACTGGCCCCGAGCCGGGCCGAGGAGCGGGCCTACCTGAAGCCGAGCGGGGCTTCGAGTTCCCGGAAAAGGTGGAGGCGTACAGCGTCAACGAAGGCATGTGGGGCACCAGCGTGGGCGGGCGAGGAGACCCTGGATCCCTGGAAGCACCTGCCGGCCGTGGCCTACCCGGGGGGCGAGATCGACCCCGCCACCCCGCCCCGCACCCTGGTGGTGGGCTTCGACCGGGGCGTGCCCCGGTCCCTGGACGGCCAGGACCTGGACCCGGTCGACCTGGTCGCAGGCGCTGAACGGGCTGGGCAGGCCCTTCGGCATCGGCCGGGGCATCCACCTGGGCGACACCATCATGGGCATCAAGGGCCGGGTCGCCTTCGAGGCCCCGGCGGCGCACCTGCTCATCGCCGCCCACCGGGAGCTGGAGAAGCTGGTGCTCACCGGCAAGCAGATGTTCTGGAAGGAGTCCCTGGGCAACCTCTACGGCACCATGCTGCACGAGGGCCATTTCTTCGATCCCCTGGGCCGGGACCTGGAGGCCTTCCTGGACTCCAGCCAGGCGACGCGTCACCGGCGACGTGCGCCTGAACCTGCACCCCCTGGGCTTCGCGGTCGAAGGCGTGCGCTCCCCGTATTCCCTGGTGCGGCCTGACATGGCCAACTATGGCGGAGAACACCCGCCTGTGGTCGGGCGCCGAGGCTGCCGGCTTCGCCAAGATTTTCGGCGTGCCCCAGATGGTCGCCCTGAAAGCCAGGGCCAGCCTGGACTGATTGCGCGGCCCATGAGAATCCACCTCGACAAGATCGCCTCCATCACCCGCAACCTGCGCCTGGGCCGCTGGGTCACCCTCGGCCAGGAGATCGAGGCCCAGGAAGGCGCCGTGATCGCCGGCCATCATCCACGGCGAGAAGACATGTACAACCAGCTGGAGGATGTCCACGGCCGCATGAGCGTCCTGCACGAGGGCGACATCGTGGTCGGCGCGCTGGGACACCGCAATGCCCTCCAGGGCTACGAGGGGGTGCTGCCCGGACAGGTCGCGGCCGGGGACCGCCTGCACCTGCTCAACCTGGGCGGGGTGATCGGCCGTCTGCCTGTCCAGCAATCCGGGCGTGGGCGCGCCCGTTCGAGGTGGAGGTGCTGGGGCAGGTGCTGGCCTTCCCCACCTTCGGCAACCGCCTGGGCCAGCCCGCCTTCATCCAGTCCTGCGCGCCCTGCAGGGCAGGCCGGTGGCCCGCCAGGTGCCGGTGGTGTACGTGGCCGGGCACCTGCATGAACGCCGGCAAGACCCTGGCCGCCTGCGCCCTGGTGCGCGCCTTCAGCCAGGCCGGGTTCTCGGTGGGAGGCGCCAAGCTCACCGGGGTCAGCCTCATGCGCGACATCCTCGCCATGCAGGACTACGGCGCCGAGGCCATCCTGGACTTCACCGACGCCGGGGTGGCCTGCACCGGCCCGGCCACCGCCCCCCAGGCCGCCCGGGTCATCTTCTCGGAACTGGCCGCCCGGGGCGTGGACCTCATCGTCGCCGAGACCGGCGACGGCATCCTGGGGGAATACGGCGTCCAGGCGGTGCTGGCGGATCCTGAGCTGCGCAGCTGGGCGGCGGGCTATCGTGCTGTGCGCCAACGACCCGGTGGGGGTGGAAGGGGGCATCCGCCACCTCAAGGAAGCCTTCGGCATCGACGTGGACGTGGTGGCGGGCCCCGCCACCGACAACCGGGTGGGGATCCGCTTCGTGCAGTCCCTGGGCCTGACCGCCTGCAACGCCCGCAACAACCCCAAGGAACTGGGCGAGCTGGTGCTGGCCAAGGTCCGTCACGCGAAGGGAGTCTGAACTTGCTTTCGACCGCGATCCTCGGCGCCTCCGGCTACGGCGGCGGTGAACTGCTGCGCTGGCTGGCCACCCATCCCCAGGTGGGCTCCATCCGGGGCACCGCCCGGGCCCTGGCGGGCCAACCCTTCGGGTCCGCCCACCCCAACCTCAACGGCCTGGTGGAGGGCCGGTTCGAAGAGGACATCCCCTGGGCCGGATTCGCCCGCGCCGGGCAGCCGGTGGTGTTCGCCGCCCTGCCCCACGGGGAGCTGGCCCAGCGCCTGCCGGAACTGGAGGAAGCGTGGGCCCGGGCAGGCCTGGGCGAGCGCCTTCTCCTGGTGGACCTGAGCGGGGACTTCCGCCTGAAGGACGCCAAGGTCTTCCAGGCGGCCTACGGCGGCGCCCACCCCTGCCCGGAACACCTGGAACGGTTCGTCTACGGTCTGCCCGAATGGAACCGGGCGGCATTGGCGGGCGCCCGGCGCATCGCCAGCCCCGGCTGCTTCGCCACCGCCCTGCAGCTGGCCCTCCTGCCCCTGCGGGGCCTGGACCTGGGCTGGCTGGCCGCCAGCGCCGCCACCGGCTCCAGCGGCAGCGGCGCCAGCCCCGCCCTGGGCACCCACCACCCCCTGCGCGCCGGCGATTTCAAGGCCTACAAAGTCCTCAACCACCAGCACCTGGCCGAAGTGCGGGCGGGCATGGCGGCCATGGGGATCCGCGGCCGGCTGGCCTTCGTGCCCCAGAGCGCCCCCATGGTGCGCGGCATCTTCGCGGCGGTGCAGTTCGCCCTGCCGGAGGGGCTGGACCAGGCCGGGCTCCAGGCCCGGGCCGAGGACGTGTTCCGGGACGCCCCCCTGGTGCGCCTGGTGGCCGAATCGCCCCGGGTGGGGGCGGTGGCCGGGAGCGCCTTCGCCGACCTGGCGGTGGCCGCCCGGGACGGCAGCGGCGTGGTGCTGGCCGCCATCGACAACCTGGGCAAGGGCATGGCCGCCCAGGCGGTCCAGAGCATGAACCTGGCCTTGGGCCTGCCGGAGACCCTGGGCCTGCGGATTCCCGGTCGCTATCCGGGCTGATCCCAGGCTATCCTGACGGACGGTTTTTTCAGTTCGAGCACCGATCCAGGAGCCGCCATGACACCCACCGCCAAGGCCGGGGCATCCCACCGCAACCCGCCTCCCGGCCGCGATGCCTTCGCTTCCACCCTCGGCGCCTTCGCCGCCACCCTGGGTTCGGCCATCGGCCTGGGCAACATCTGGAAGTTCCCCTACCTCACCGGCTCCAACGGAGGCGCGGCCTTCGTCCTGATCTACCTGCTGTCCATCGCCTTCGTGGGCCTCCCGGTGCTGGTGGCGGAGCACACCATCGGCCGGAAGATGCGCCAGAACGCGGTGCAGGCCTACGGCTCGGTGGTGCCCGGGCAGAAGTTCTGGGCCTGGATCGGCCTGGCCGGGGTGCTGGCCGCCTTCCTGATCATGGCCTTCTACACGGACGTGGCCGGCTGGGTGTTCGCCTACGTGTTCAAGTCCATCGTCGCCTTCGTCTCGGGCCGGACCCTGGGCGGTTCCGATTTCGGAGCCCTGGCCGGGGGCACCTGGGAGCCCCTGTGCTGGCAGCTGGGGGTGCTGGCCCTCACCAGCGCCATCATCGCCGCCGGCGTCTCCAAGGGCATCGAGAAGGTCACCAAGACTCTCATGCCCCTCCTGTTCGTCCTGCTCCTGGTGTGCGACCTGCGGGCCCTGACCCTGCCCGGGGCGGCCGGGGGGGTGGCGTACCTGTTCCGGCCCGACCTGGCCAAGATCACCCCCACGGTCCTGCTCTGGGCCCTGGGCCTGGCGTTCTTCAAGCTGTCCCTGGGCATGGGCACCATGACCACCTACGGCTCGTACCTGCCCGACTCCACCCGGATCCTGCCCAATGCCACCCGGGTGGCCCTGGCGGACACCCTGGTATCGCTCCTGGCCGGCCTGGCCATCTTCCCGGCGGTGTTCGCCTTCGGCGGCACCCCGGCCGGCGGCCCCGGGCTGCTGTTCAACACCATCCCCCTGATCTTCAGCCGGATGCCCGCGGGCGGCCTGTTCACGGCGCTGTTCTTCGTGCTCACGGCCATCGCCACCATCGGCGCCATGGTGAGCATCCTGGAAGTGCCGGTGGCCTGGCTCATCGAGATGGGCCACGCCAGGCGCCGCACCGCCGCCATCATCACCGGCGGGCTCATGTTCGCCCTGGGCATCCCGGCCACCCTGTCCCAGAGCCCGGCGCTGGCGGGCGTCAAGGTGTTCGGCAAGAACTTCTTCGACCTGTTCGACTTCGCCTCGTCCAACGTGCTCCTGCCGGTGGGCGGCCTGGCCATCGCCGTGGTGGGCGGGTGGCTGATCTCCAGGCGGGAGTTCCTGGGGGAGCTCAACAAGGGCTACCTGGGGGAACCCTGGCACGGGCGGCTGGTGTACGGCATCACCCGCTTCATCGCGCCGGTGCTGATCCTGGTGATCCTGCTCTCGAGCCTGGGAGTCATCAAACTCTAGGGCAGACACCCTCTAAGAATCCGGCGTGAACAGGGCCCCCGGTCCCAGCCCGGCCTTCTCCGCCGCCTGGACCATGGGCGCGTCGGCCCCCAGGAGCAGGAAGCGCAGGTTCCTGGGTTGCAGCCAGGCCTCCAGGGCCGCGTCGATCTCCCGCAACGTCACCTGCTCCACCGCCCGGGCCAGGTCCGGGTCCAGGCGGCCCCCGGCCTGCCCTCGCAGCAGGGCCTCGGGGTGCAGGGGCAGGGCCTGTTTCTCGGCCTTCCACTGGATCAGCGCGCAGCCCAGGTCATCGGCCGTGAACCCCTTGGTCCGCAATGCCTCCAGGGCGGCGGCGACACCCTGCACCAGGCCCTCGCGTTCCGCCCGGGAAGCCCTGGCCTTGATCACCAGGGGAGCCCCGGGGCCCAGCTGGAAGCTGGTGATCCGTGCACCGAACTGCGCGCGGGAGGCCCGGGCCAGCAGGATGGGCAGCAGGGCCTCCACCGCCGGGCTGGTTGCGCCTTCCGGGCGCAGGGCGCCGGTCCAAAGCTCCGTGCCGGGGTCCTGGTCCAGCACGGCCAGCATCCGGGACGGCGCCGCCGCCGGCTCCTGCGCCTTGGGACCGATGCCCATCAGGGGCGGCTGGGGGGCCGGGCCCCAGATGCCCAGGTGCATGAGCGCCAACTGGCGGGCCTGGGCCAGGTTCAGATCGCCGTAGAAGGCCAGCACGGCGTTCTCGGGCCGGATCACCCGGCGCTGGAAGTCCAGCAGGTCCTGGTACTCCAGGTGCTCGAGGGGCTCCGGTGACGGAGGGACCAGGACGGCGGGATCCTGCAGGTTCCACAGGAACCGCGCCGCCGCCCGCTCCCGGGGCGGAGCGGCCGCGGCGCGTTTACGGGCGGCCTGCCGTTCCACCTCCACCAGCGGACCGTCGAACACCGGCCGCACCACTGCGTCCGCCAGGTATTCCATGGCGGCCTCCTGGGCGCGGCTGTCCGTCGACAAGGTCCAGCGGTAGCTGCCGATGCGGGGCTGGAACGCGAAGCTCATGCCCTGCGCGTCCAGGGCCCGCAGGAACTGGTTCCGGGTATTGGCCCCGGCTCCTCCGGCGGCCATCACCTGGGCCAGGAATCCCCCCAGGCCCTCCTTGCCCGGAGGCAGTTCGGAACGGTCCCACCGGCACAGCAGTTCCATGCGGATCAAAGGCCGCTCATGGCTTTCCAGCAGCAGGACGTTCAGGCCCGTGTCCAGGCGGAAGGTCTGGGGCTGCTGGGCGGGCAGGGGAGCCGCCGCCAGCAGCAGGACCGCGGCCATGACACCCGGACGGTTCCGCCACCCGTTCATGGGTGCACCTGGGATTCCAGGAGCTTGAGGGTCTGTTCCCGCTCCTTGGGAGAGAGCATGCGCAACTGCCGCACGGCTTCCCGCAGGACCGCCTGGGCCTGGATCGAGTCCCCGAGCTTGGGCCGCAGCAGGGCGGTGAGCACCTGGAGCAGGCGGCTCTCGGTGCGGTCCAGGGGCAGGAGCAGGGGATCCGGCCCCAGCTGGGCGATGACCGCCTGGGAGGGCACCAGGTAGGTGCGGGCCACCCGCTGGATCTCCGCGGCCTTGAGTTTGCCGTCCGCCTCCAGGGCCCGGAAGGCCAGGCGCCAGTCGCCCCCCTGGCACTGAGCCGTGCCCAGGGCTGTGCCCAGGGTGCGGGCATCTTCCTGGACCCGCACCTCGGCCGCTTCCATCTGCACCTGGGCCTGGCGCACTTCCGCGCCGGTGAGGGGTTCCCGCTGCAGGCGCAGCACCTCGTCCTGGATGGCCTGTTCCAGTTCATCCAGGCTGTGGCCCTCGTTGGGTTCGGCCTCGATGACCAGCAGGTTCACATCCCGCCGCCCAGGAACTCCGGCCTGCACCGTCACCCGCCGGGCCAGGCCGCGGTCCCCCAGGAGCTTCTGTTGCAGCCGGGCGCTCGGGGCGCCGCCCAGGATCTGGACCAAGGCCCGCAGGGCGGAGCCGTCGGGGTGGTTGGCCGGAGGCACCCGCCAGCCGAAGAAGATGCGCGTGTCGCCGGTGGTGCTGGCCAGCAGACGGCGGCCGCCCGGGGATTCCAGGGAACTCACCGGGTCCCCGGCCTGGAACACCGGGGCGCCCTCCCATCGGGCCTGGCTCACCGGCCCCCGGGGCAGGGATCCGAAGCTGCGCTCCAGGATGGGGATCACCGCCGGGGCCTGCACATCCCCCACCAGGACCAGGCTGATGTTGTCCGGGGCAGCCTCCCGCTGGGCGAAGGTCTTCAGGTCTTTCCAGCTCAGGGATTCCACCTCGGCCTGGTGGAACTCCGCCGCCAAGGCGTACGGCCGCCCGGCAAGCGCCGTGGCCAGGAGCACCGACAGGGAGGGAGGGCTGGGCGGGTGGCCCGCTTCGATATCCTGCACCAGCCGCTCCCGTTCCATGGGGAAGCGCCCCATGGGCAGGGTCCGCAGCACCCCGGCCTGGACCTGGCACCACCCCGGCAGGGAGGCGGCGGGGAGGTCCATGGCGGTGCAAAGGAAGTCGGCCGAGGTTTCCAGTTCCCGGCTGGTGGCGCCCAGGGCGTCCAGGGCGTCCCAGGATTCCACCGGGCCCAGGTCCCGGTCCAGGGCCGCCAGGGCGTTCTCCTCCATGGCCTCCAGGGAGGCCGGGTCGGGTGCGCCCAGGATCTGGCCGCCCTGGGGCAGCCGGGCCTGGGCCAGACGGTTCAGGCGCAGGGCCTCGAAGGCCCCCCCTTCCCGCTCCAGCTCGGATTCCAGCCTGGGTTCCAGATTCCCGGGCACGGCCCGGCGGAACAGGGACCGGGCCAGCAGGTCCGCGGCCGCCGGCGGCAGGCCCCCGGTATTGGCCCGCCCGCCCCGGATGAACAGCCGCACATGCACGGCTCCGCTCCCGGGCCGTTCCACCACCAGCACCTTGATGCCGTTGCTCAGGCTGGCCTCGGCCACCTGGGGCAGCCGCACGTTCTGGGCCAGGCCCGCCACCCCCGCCAGGGCGGCCACGGCCAGAGCAAGGCAGGCGCGGAACATGGCTCCAGGGTACCCCATCGGTACCGCTCAATACACTTGGATGCTGCCGTTGGTGGAGGCCAGGATGATCCGCTGGTAGCGCCCGGGAACCCGCATCCGCACCCGGTTCTTGCCGGATTCCAGGACCTGGCCGCCGGGCACCTTGATGTGGATGGTGCCGTTGGCGGTCTCCGCCAGGATCTCCCCGGTGGCCCGGCCCAGCTCCAGGTCGATGGCGCCGTTGGTGCTCTCCAGGCTGATCCCCTCGCCCCAGCCGTCCAGGTTGCGGGCACGGATGGAGCCGTTGGTGGTCTCCACCTTCACCTGGCCGTCCACGTCCTCCAGGACGATGCGCCCGTTGGCGGTGCCGCCCCGGATGCGGGCGTGCAGCTCCTTGGCCTCCACGTTGCCGTTGCTGGTCTCCGCCAGCACTTCCCCGGCGATGTGGGCGAGGGTGATATCGCCGTTGATGGTTTCGCAGCGCACATAGCCAGTCACCGCCGCCACGGTGACGGGGCCGTTGGTGGTGCGGAATTGGCCCAGCAGCCGGTGCGGCACGTTCAAGGTCATCTGGCACCAGGGACTGGGGGCCGCGCCCAGGGCCAGGCTCAGGCGCGGCTGCTGGGACAGGGCTTCGATGTCCAGGTCCGCCCCCACCCGCTGCACCGCCAGTTCGACCCGCCGCTGCTCCGAGTCCCGGATCTCCGCCGTCAGGGCCACTTCCTCCTTGTCCCAGCCGCTCACGAAGATGCCTCCGTTGCGGTTGCGCACCCACAGCTTGGAACCCGGTGCCAGGGCTTCGGTGCGCACCTCGGTACGGCTGGGCGGCCGGGTGTCCTCCTCCAGCTCCGGCCCCGCCCACAGGGCCATGGCGGCGAGCGGAACGAGGACAGCCTGGAACTTCATGAAGATCTCCCGGTCGGGCGGCGGCGGCAAGAGCGCCGATGGTATGTTTAGTTTGCCAGGGAGGCGCCGCGCCCGCCTTCCTGAATGCCGCGTCAAGTCGCTTTGGGAGAAGTCATGATCACCGTCCCCGTCTGCCGCCTTCCCCACGGCCTGGACCTGCCCCTGCCCGAGCGGGCCACCCCCCACGCCGCCGGGATGGACCTGCGCGCCGCCATCCCCGTCGGAGAAGCCTGGATCCTGGCCCCCGGCGAACGGCGCCTGGTGCCCACCGGGCTGACGGTGGCCATTCCCCCGGGCTACGAAGGCCAGGTGCGTCCCCGCTCCGGCCTGGCCTACAAGCAGGGGGTCACGGTGCTGAACGCCCCCGGCACCATCGACGCGGACTACCGGGGGGAGGTGCAGGTGCTGCTCATCAACCACGGCGCCGCCCCCCTCCGCCTGGAGCGGGGCGACCGCATCGCCCAGCTGCTGTTGGGACCCGCACCGGACTGGGGCTGGCAGGAGGCGGCCAGCCTCGAGGCCCTGGGGGGCACCCGGCGCGGGGATGGCGGCTACGGCTCCACCGGCAGCAAGTAGCCGGGTCCTCCGGAAGTCGGAAGAGCCGCCCGGGCGGGCGGCTCTTCCGGCCGGCTGCCGTTCCTGCCTCAGGGGGTGGCGGGGGCGGGCTTGGGCGCACCGGGCTTGGGCGCGGCGGGTTTGGGCGCGGCGGGCGCTGGCGGGGCGCCGGGCTTGGGCGCGGCGGGCGTGAGCGGGGCGCCGGCCGGGTACTTGGCGTCATAGCGCCGGCCCACCTCGTCAGTGAAGGCCAGGATCCAGTTCTGGTCCGCGAAGGCCACCAGCCCCGGCTGGTACGTGAGGACCAGCTGCAGCTTCTGCTCCTTGGCCAGCTCCTCCACCAGCGGGCTCAGCTCCTGCTGGAACTGGGTCACCACCTTCTGCTGGCTGCGCTGGAATTCCATCTGGCTGTCGTCCTGCAGCTTCTTCTCCTCGAAGTCCAGGTCCCGCAGCTGCTTCTGGATGGTCTCCTTGCCGGCGTCGCTGACGCTCGGAGACTGGAGCTGACCCGTGAGCCTCTGGATCTCCGCCCGCTTGGCGTTGATCTTGTCCTGGAGGGTCTTCTTCAGGGTGTCCAGGTCCGAGAAGAGCCTGTGCCCCCTGGCGGTGGTCTCGATGATCCGGTCGGGCACCAGCATGGCGATCCGGGGTGAGGTGTCCTGGGCTGCGAGCGTAAACGCCGCGATGAGACCGAACATCAAGGTCAGGGTGCGCATGGGTTCTCCATTCGTCCGGGCCGGCGGGGCCCGCAGATTGCTCAGAAGGTGGTGCCGATACTGAATTGGAAATCCGAGGTGCCGGTGGTGTCAAACGGATAGGGGTTCAGCTTGCGGGCCCAGATGAGGCGCAGCGGCGCCGGGCTGATGGGCAGGAAGAAGCGGAACTCGATCCCGGCGCTCCGGCGCAGCTCTTCGTGGAACACCTTGGTGCCCTCGGCCCAGGCCTGCCCCATGTCGTAGAACAGCACGGCCCGGAATTCCTCGGCCAGCTTGAACTGGTATTCCAAATTTACAATAAATTGTTTATTGCCACCGACGATCACCTCCTGCCGGTTGTTGTCCACCCGCACCGACCCCACCTGCCCGAACCGGTAGCCGCGGATGGTGTTCTCGCCTCCGGGACGGAACAGGTCCCAGATGGGCAGGTCGCCGTTGCTGAGGTTGTTCATGTAACCGTAGCTGGTGTTCAGGGCGAAGATGTGCCGGTCGGTGATGCTGGCCACCCGCTCGTAGTCCAGGACCGTCCGGTAGAAGGGCGCGTCCGTGCCGAACTGCCAGCCGCCGTATTCGAGGGTGAGGCCCACCCTCTGGCCGGTGGTGGGCTTGAACGGGTGGTTGACGGTGTTGTAGGTGAGGGACTGGCTGATGCTGGAGGTGAGCTGGCTGCCGGTGTTGCGGTAGAGGTAGTTCTGGCCGCCCTCGATGCGGATGATGCGGAAGCCGTAGCCCACGCTGTAGGTCGTGAAGAACGCCCAGGTCCGGTCCGGCAGGAAGGTGGAGAGGCGGGTGCCCAGGGAGGTGCCGATGCTGCGGGTGAACTGCTTGTAGGAATAGGTCGCGCCCACCCGGGAGGCGCTGTAGTTCACCGAGCCGTTGGCGAAGCTGGTGGTGAGGGAATAGGGCATGTCCAGCAGGTACGGCTCGGTGTAGCTCACGGAGAAGTTGCGCTGGTACTGCCGCCAGGGTGTAGCTGAAGCTGAGGGTCTGCCCGCCGCCGCCCAGGTTCTTGGTGGCGAAGCTGGCGCCCACGGAGAAGCCGAACACCGAACCGTAGCCGCCCTGGAACATCACCTCGTTGACCCCCGCCTCCTCGCCCTTGATGGTGACGTCCACCTGGGGCTTGTCCGGGACCAGGTCCACCCGGGGCTCCTGGCTCTTCACGTCGAAGTAGCCCAGCTGGCGAGATGCCGGTGAACGAGTCCCGGAAGGCGTCGGTGCGGAACACGTCTCCTTCCTTGAGCAGCATGGAGCGGCGCAGCACCTTGTCCTTGGTCTTGGTGTTCCCTTCGAACGCGATGCGGTGGACGGTGTACTGCTCGCCTTCGTCCACCTTGACGTCCACGTCCACCTTCTTGACCCCGCCCTCCTCGCGGACATCCATCTTCTTGTCGGCATGGAACATGATGTAGCCCTGGTTGGCGTAGGCCTCCTTGACCTTGTCCAGGCCCTCATTGAGGGCCGCCAGGTCAAAGGGACGGGGCTTGCCCGTGTCCGGGCGGTTGAGGGACGGTTTCAGGTTGAACCAGCGGGCCAGCCAGGAGCGGTTGTCCCGCTCCTGTTCGGCGATCTTCAGCCGGTAGAATTCTTCCCCCTTGGCGCCCCTGTACACCTTGTCGTTGCCTTCCAGCTTGAAGGTGCCCTTCCATGAACTGCTCCCCCTCCATGACGGGGAAGGTGAGGGTGGCCCGCAGGTCGTACTTGGGGGACTTGCCCTGCAGGATCCGGGTCTGGTTCTTCTTCTGCTGCCGGGCGGTGGTGTGGTCTTCCACCTGGATGACGGGCTTGCCCACGAAGACGTCCTTGTAGCCCTTCTTCCAGTAGGCCGTTGCGGATGTTGTCCAGGTCCTCTTCCAGGTTCTTCTGGATCACCAGGTCCTTGGAGGACATCCAGCTGAACATCCCGTGCGTCTTGGTCTTGGCCAGGGTGGAGCGCAGGTGCGAGTCGCTGAAGACCTTGTTGCCCCGGAACTTGATCCGGTAGATGCGGACCCGGCCCCCCTCCTTGATGTCGAACACCAGGCGTGACGTGGTGGGGCCCATGGGCTCCAGGCTCACGTCGACCACCGGGTTGGGGAAGCCCTTCTCCGACGCCAGGTCCACGATCAGGTTCTTGATCTTGCGGGTGGCCTCCGGATCGTAGACCGAGTCCGGATTGATGGTCAGCTTCTTGTCCTTGATCTTGTCCTTGATGGTGGAGACCCCCACCTCGGTGCCGCCCCGGAAGTCCACTTCCTTGACCAGGGGCCGCTCCTTCACAAGGATGGTGAGCTTCTTCCCCCCCGGCTCGTCGGACACCTCGAACTTGATGTCGTCGAAGGCCCCGGTGGACCAGAGGCGTTCCAGCACCTCGGTGAGGTCGATGGTGCGCAGGTCGTCCCCTTCCTTGATCCCAGCCTTGAACAGCACCGAATCAGGGCTCTGCTTCTGGGTCCCCGCCACTTCCAGCTTGGTGATGATCTCCGCGTCCTGGGCCGCCACCGGCAGGGCCTGGAGCCCGGCCGCCAGCGCCAGGGCAACCCATCCCTTGGAAAATCGCCAACCAAGCCATCCGCGCTGTCCTCGGTCCTCCGACTTCTTTTGCATCCACAGTCCGTAACAGGGGGTTCAACATTCCCACGCGTTTCCAGGGAGCTCAGCTGCCTGGGGCGGCTTGGCAGAGCTAAGTTATGATGCACGAATTTTTGGAAATTATCCCTGGACCCCGGTGAGCTGGGGTTCCGGAGCCGCTTCGGGAGCCGGTGTGTAGATGGGAACCAGTTTCTCATCCACCAGGTCGAAATGGACCATTCCGGCCGGGACCGTTTCCTGGGCCACCATGAGTTCCGCCAAGGGATCCTCCACCTGCTTCTGGATGGCCCGGCGCAGGGGCCGGGCGCCGTAAGCCCGGTCCTTGACCGTGGTCTTGACCAGCCAGTCGCAGGCCTGATCCGTGAGGGTGACCACCAGCTGGTGCTGCTGGAGGGTGACGTTCAGGTCGGCGATGAGCAGCCGCACGATCTTGCGCAGCTCATCGTCCCCGAGGCGGTTGAACACCACGATCTCGTCGATGCGGTTCAGGAACTCCGGGGGGAAGGTGCGCTTGAGCACCTTGATGGCGTCGCCGGCCTTGGCGTCCGGGCGGTCGTTCCTCTCCAGGAAGCCCAGGTTCTTGTCCGGCAGCAATTCCCGGCTCCCCACGTTGGACGTCATGATGATGATGGTGTTCTTGAAGTCCACCTGGTTGCCGAAGGCGTCCGTGGCGAGGCCGTCGTCGAAGATCTGCAGCAGCACGTTCATGAGGTCCGGGTGGGCCTTCTCCATCTCGTCGAAGAGGATGACGCAGTATGGGTTGCGCCGGATCCGGTCGGTGAGGAGGCCGCCCTCCTCGTAGCCCACGTAGCCTGGAGGCGCCCCGAGCAGCTTGGAAACCTCGTGCTTCTCCATGAACTCGGACATGTCGAAGCGGATCATCTTCTTCGGGTCGCCGAACAGGAACCCGGCCAGGGTCTTGGCCAGTTCGGTCTTGCCCACGCCGGTGGGCCCCAGGAACAGGAAGGACCCCATGGGCCGGTTGGGGTTCTTGAGTCCGGTCCGGGCCCGCCGCACGGCGCGGCTCACGGCGCTCACCGCCTCGAGCTGGCCGATGACCCGCTCGTTGAGATGGTCCTCCATGTGCGCCAGGTTGGACTTCTCCTCGTTCTTCAGGGCCTTCACCGGAATGCCGGTCCAGGACGCGACCACGTCCTCGATGTCCGATTCCTGGACCTCCGCGAACTTCTCGTAGTCCTCTTCGGACAGTTCCGCCGTGGACTCCTGGAGCTGTTCCCGCAGCTGGACCTCCTTCTGGCGCAGCAGGACCGCCCGCTCGAAGTCCCGGTTCAGCACCGCCTCGTTCATCTCGTTGATGACCCGGTGCAGTTCCTCCTCCGCCTTGTGGCTCTCGCCCACCGTGGCCCCGCCCCGCAGCTTGACCCGCGCGCCGGCTTCGTCCAGCAGGTCGATGGCCTTGTCCGGCAGGAACCGGTCGGTGATGTAGCGGTTGGACAGGTAGACTGCGGACAGCAGCACGGGCGGGCTGTAGCGGACCCGGTGGAACAGCTCGTAGCGGCTCTGGATGCCGCCCAGGATCTTGAGGGTCTCCGCCTCGTCGGGCGGGTTCACGTTCACCGGCTGGAACCGGCGCACCAGGCTGCGGTCCTTGTCGATGTACTTGGCGAACTCCTTGTGGGTGGTGGCGCCGATGCACTGCACCTCGCCACGGGAGAGGGCCGGCTTGAGGATGTTGGCGGCGTCCAGGCTGCCTTCGGCGGCCCCGGTGCCGATGATGCTGTGGATCTCGTCGATGAACAGCACCACGCTGGGGTCCTTGGAGGCTTCGGCGATGATGGACTTCAGGCGCTCCTCGAACTGCCCGCGGTACTTGGTGCCCGCCACCACCAGGCTCAGGTCCAGGGCGTAGATCCGCTTGTCCTGGAGGCTGGGCGGCACCACGCCCTCGAAGATCTTCTGGGCCAGGCCCTCCACGATGGCGGTCTTGCCCACCCCGGCCTCCCCCAGCAGGATGGGGTTGTTCTTCCGGCGCCGGCTCAGGATCTGGATGATGCGCTCCACCTCCAGGTCGCGGCCGATGAGGTTGTCGAAGATGCCCCGCTCGGCCAGTTCCGACAGGTTGCGGGCGAACTCCGCCAGGAGCGGGTGCTCCTTCTTCTTCTTGGCGATCTTCTCCTCCTTGGTGGCTTCCAGGAGGATCTCCTTGGCGGCGATGAGGTCCGCGCCCGCCTCCTTGAGCAGACGGCCGGCCAGGCTCTGCTCCTCCTTCAGCATGCCCAGGAGCAGGTGCTCGGCGCCCACGTGCTTGTGGTTGAGCTTGGCGCTCTCCACGGTGGCGTGCTGGAGGATGCGCTTGACCTCCTCTTCCATCGGGATGTCGATGCTGGTGCTGCTGGGCGCGGTCTTCTTGTCCCTGGGGCTCAGGGCGGAGATCAGGCGCTCCCGCAGCAGGTTGGTCTGGACCCCCATGCGGTCCAGCAGCTGGATGGAGGTCTTCTCCGCCTCCCGCAGCAGACCCAGGAGCAGATGCCCGCTCTGGATGCTTTCGGATCCGAACTGGCTCGCCTCGTAACGGGCGAAGAACATGACGCGGCGTGCTTTCTCAGTGAACTTTTCGAACACGGCTCCCCCCGGGGGAAAGGTCCTGCCAATCAGCCCATCTGGGGCCGGGGTAGGATAATCTAGGGTATCCACATCCGGCCTCGATGTCCCCACCTGGTTCCGGGGGGATGGGGTCTGCCTCGAAGAGTTGCCGCTGTGACCCGAAGGGGGGACGCGGTAACCTGAAGGGTGGGGGTTTTGCATGACAATGGCAGCGACGAATCTCGCCATCCTCGGCCTGCAGTGGGGGGATGAAGGCAAAGGCAAACTGGTGGATCTCCTGAGCGCCCGCTTCCGGATCGTCACCCGGTTCCAGGGCGGCAACAACGCCGGCCATACGGTCGTCGTGGACGGCCAGACCGTGGCCCTGCACCAGGTGCCCAGCGGCGCCCTGCACCCGGGATGCTTCCTGGTGGTGGGATCCGGCGTGGTCCTGAACCTGGAGGTCTTCCTCAAGGAAATGGAGAATCTCCATGACCGCGGGTTCGACCTGGACGGGCGGCTGCTCATTTCCCACCGGGCCCACATCATCCTGCCCCACCACATCGCCCTGGACCTGTGGCGGGAGGGGGGCGCCAACAAGATCGGCACCACCGGGCGGGGCATCGGCCCTGCCTATGAAATGAAGACGGCCCGCATGGGCGTGCGCATGGGCGACCTGCTGCACCCGGACACCCTCGTCGAGCGGATCCGCACCGGCTACGAAGAGGTCCGCCTCTTGCTTGGACCCGACAGCATCCTGCCGCCCCTGGAGGCCATCGCCCAGAACCTCCTGGCCACGGCCCAGCCGCTCCTGCCGCTCATCGGCGATGCCCAGGACTACCTCTGGAAGGCATGGCGCCGGCGCGAATCGATCCTGTTCGAGGGCGCCCAGGCCACCCTGCTGGACATCGACCACGGCACCTACCCTTACGTCACCAGTTCCAATTGCAGCATCGGCGGCCTGTTCACCGGCACCGGGCTGCCGCCCAAGGCCCTGGACCACGTGCTGGGCGTGGCCAAGGCCTACACCACCCGGGTGGGCGCCGGCCCCATGCCGTCGGAGCTGCTGGACGCCATGGGCGAACGGATCCGCCAGGTGGGCCGGGAATTCGGCACCACCACCGGGCGTCCCCGCCGCTGCGGCTGGTTCGACGCCGCCATCACCCGCCATGCCTGCCGCACCAACGGCGTGGACGGGCTGGGCATCATGAAGCTGGACGTGCTGGACGGCTTCGAGGAAGTGGGCATGGTGGTGGGTTACCGGGACGGCGAAGGGGGCCAGATGGACAGCCTTCCCGCCTGCGCCGCCGACTGGGCCCAGATCGAGCCGGTGGTCAAGCGTTTCAAGGGCTGGTCCACCCCCACCCGCGGCATCACCGATCCCCGGGACCTTCCGGTTGAGGCCCGGAACTACCTGGCCGCCCTGTGCGACGCGGTGGAGACGCCCCTGGCCTACCTGAGCACCGGGCCGGACCGGCACGAAGGCTACGTGGCCCCGGGCGGCATCCTGCAGCCCCTGCTGGGCTGAGAGCCTATCCCGGTAGGGGAGGGGGGCCGGGAGTGCTCGGATCAGAGGGCCGAGGCCCTGCCTTCCCGGCGCCAATCGCTCACCGCCAGGAGCTCGCCGCCGGCCCTCCAGATCCCCTGCACATCGGCGATGAGCTCGTGCTTGTCCTTGGTGGGATAGCCCATCCCGGCCATGGCCGCCAGCAGATCCGGGCGGTCGAACCCGGGTTCGTGGGCCAGGACGTCCGGCCAGCCCTGGTGGTGCAGGCGCCCGGCGGCGACCACCGATTCCGGCGCCTGGCCATGCACCAGGGTGCCCAGCAGGACATGGGCCAGGGTGGTGGGGATGGTGGGCCCCCCTGGGGTGCCGACCACCAACTCCACCCCGGCCGGCCCGGTCACCAGCACCGGCGCCATGTTGCTGGCCGGGCGCTTGCACGGAGCGAACAGGTTGGGTTCACTGCCGATAACACCATAATAATTCTCTTTGCCGACCGTGAACGCGAAAGAGTCGATGCTGCCGTTGAGCAGGAAGCCGGCGCCCGCCACCGCCCACTTGGAACCGTAGCGAAGGTTCATGGTGTACGAGTTGGACACGGCGTTCCCGTCCCGGTCGATGACGGCGAAATGGGTGGTGTCCAGGCCCGCATCCCGGCCCCCGGCCCGCCGTCCGGCCCCCATGCGGGCGGCCAGAGCATCGGTGGGCGTATCCCGGCGGCCATCGATCAGGTCGAACAGGCGCTCCCCGTTGGTTCGGGTGAACAGGTTCCGGTAGATCGGGTGGTCCCCCAGCGGTACGTCTCCCAGGTAGTCCATCCGGTCGATGAAGACCATCTTGCAGGCCTGGGCCAGATGATGGACGTAGTCCGGACCGCCGAAGCCCAGCCGGGAACAGGCCGGGCGATCCAGGATGGCCAGGATTTCCAGGAGCATGGCCCCGCCCGCTTCGGGCGGCACGGTCCAGACCCGTCGCCCGGCCAGGTCCAGGGCGATGGGTTCCACCTCCCGGATCTGGTAGCCGGCCAGGTCCTGGGCGCTGACGAACCCGCCGTTGGCCGCCAGGTCCGCCACCATCTGCTCGGCGATGCGGCCCCGGTAGAAGGCGGCTTCCCCTTCCCTGGCCAGTTCCTCCAGGGTGGCGGCCAGGGCCGGATTGGGCAGGAGATCCCCGGCCTGGTATGGGGTGGGCCGCACATAGATGCGTCTGGCTTCCGGAGAATGGGCCAGCCTGGGGCCCAGCCGGTTCAGGCAGTCCGCCTCGTATTGGCTGACCACCGACCCTTCCTTCGCCTGCCGGGCGACGGCCCGGAGCAGATCCCCCGCCTTGAGCCGTCCGTACCGGGCGTGCAGTTCGAAAAAGGCCTTCACCGTGCCGGGGACGCACACGGAGGCGGGGCCGAAGGCGGTCCGGTCCGGATCCGGCGTGCCGTCCGGGAGCAGGAAGGCCTCCCGCCGGGCCCCGGCGGGCGCCTGCTCCCGGTAGGCGAACACCTTCGGACGGTCTCCCCGCTCCTGGAACAGGAGGTAGCCGCCGCCCCCGATGTTGCCCGCCTGGGGATGGTGGACGCACAGGGAGAAGGCCAGGGAGAAGGCCGCGTCGAACGCGTTGCCGCCGTCCCGGAGCACCGCCGCCGCCAGTTCCGAAGCCTGGGGAGAGGCGGAAACCACCGCCCCCCGGCCCCGGGCCGTCGAAACCCGCCCCGCAGTGCGGGCAGCCATGGTGACCCTGAAACGGTTGTACGAGTTGTCCAAACTACGACCCTTTCGCCCAGGCGCCGCCGGCCCTGGACCTTCCATCATAACCTCAAGCCGGCCTTCAGCTTGCCGGGCGCTCCCGCCAGGCTTCGCTCCCGGGACGGAGCCGGGGCTGCCCGTACAGGAAAAGCGCCCCTTCCGGGGCGCTTCCTCCCTGCGAGGGGAAGCGTTCTACTTTTCCTCGGCGGCCTCGGCCTCCTTAGGCTCCGGCAGGACATAGTCCACGAACTCCACGATGGCCAGGTCGGCCCCATCCCCGAGCCGGTGGTCCGTCTTGAGGATTCGGGTGTAGCCGCCGGGGCGGCCGGCGAACCGGGCCCGGAAGGCCTGGTCGAACAGCTTGGCCACCGTGGCTTTGCTGCCCAGGCGGGCCATGGCCAGGCGGCGGTTGGCGACGCGTGTCGATCTTGCCGAGGGTGATGAACGGCTCCACGAACTGGCGGAGTTCCTTGGCCTTCACGAGGGTGGTCTCGATCCGCTCATGGGCGATGAGCGAGGTGGCCAGGTTCTTCATGAGGGCCTTGCGCTGGTTGGTGGTGCGGCCCAGGCGCTTGCCCGTGACATTGTGACGCATGGGATGGCTCCTTAGACTTCTTGTTCGATGCGCATGCCGAGGGAGAGGCCGATGCGGGCGAGCTCGTCCTTGATCTCCTGGAGCGACTTCTTGCCGAAGTTCTTGGTCTTCATCAGTTCCGCCTCGGTGCGCTGGACCAGCTCGCCGATGGTGGTGATGTTGGCGTTGCGCAGGCAGTTGTTGGCCCGCACGGAAAGCTCCAGCTCCTCCACGGACTTGGCGAGCATGCCGTTGACCCCCTCGGTGGTGAGGATGGCCACGCCCGGCTCCGCTTCCACCGCGTCCTCGTCCTGGCGGGCGAAGATGAGGAAGTGCTCGCGCAGGATCAGGGCCGAGTCGCTCACCGCGTCCTTGGGGTCCACGGTGCCGTTGGTCCACACCTGCAGGGTGAGCTTCTCGAAATCGGTGCTGTGGCCGACCCGGGCCGGCTCGACGATGTAGTTGACCCGGCTGATGGGGCTGTGGTTGGAATCCAGGGGGATGAACCCCAGGCCCAGCCGCTCGTCCAGGTTGCGGTCGGCGGTGACGAACCCCCGGCCCATGCTCACCTGGATCTCCATCTCCAGTTCCCCGTCCTCGCCCAGGGTGGCGATGTGGATGTTGGGGTTGGTGACTTCCACGTTCTGGTTGGTGCGGATGGAGCCGGAGGTCACCACGCCCTTCGCCCTTGTGGCTGATGGTGACGATCTGGGCCTGGCTGGTGTGGAGCCTGAAGGGCACTTCCTTGAGGTTCAGGAGGATGTGGGTCACGTCCTCCCAGACCCCAGGCATGGCGGTGAATTCATGCTGCACACCCTTGATCCGGACATTGGTGATGGCCGCGCCTTCGATGCTGCTGAGCAGCACCCGGCGCAGGGCATGACCGCAGGTCGTGGCAAAACCGCGCTCGAACGGATAGGCGACGAATTCGCCGTAGGAGCCCGTCTTGGTGCCCGGAGTGACTTCCGCGAAACGCGGACGCTGGAAATCGCTGATGTTCAGCATTCCTGTCCCCTTACTTGCTGTAGAGTTCGACGATCAGCTGCTCGTTGATGTCAAGAGGCACATCTTCGCGGCTGGGAGCCGCGATGACCGTGCCCTTGAAGGCGCCGGCGTCGAGGGTGAGCCACTGGGGGATGCCGCGGCCGGCCGCGGTCTCCACGGAGGACTTGACGAATTCGTTCAGGCGGGCCCGGACGGAGATTTCGATGCTCTGGCCGGCCTTGGTCTGGTAGCTGGGAATGTCCACCCGCTTGCCGTTGACCAGGATATGGCCGTGCATGACCATCTGGCGGGCGGCGGCGCGGCTGGGGCAGAACCCGAGGCGGAACACCACGTTGTCCAGCCGGCATTCCAGGAAGGCCAGCAGGTTGTGGCCGGTCACGCCCTTCTTGGCGTCGGCGCGCTTGAAGTAGAGGCTGAACTGCTTCTCCAGCACCCCGTAGATGCGCTTGACCTTCTGCTTCTCGCGCAGCTGCAGGGCGTAGCCGGTGGGCTTCTTGGCCTTGGCGGCGCCGTGCTGGCCGGGGATCTTGCCCTTGCGGGTCTCGAACGAGCACTTCTCCTTGAAGCAGCGCTCGCCCTTCAGGTACAGCTTCATCCCTTCACGACGGCACAGGCGGCAGACCGCGTCATTATATCGAGCCATGGTTCTCCTCCTCGCCTAGACCCGCCGCCGCTTGGGGGGGCGGCAGCCGTTGTGGGGAATGGGGGTGACGTCGCGGATGCTGGTCACCGAAATGCCGGCGGCGTTGAGGGCGCGGATGGCGCTCTCGCGGCCCGCGCCGGGCCCCTTCACGCGGACGTCCACCGAGCGGACGCCCTGTTCCTTGGCGGCCTCGGCGGCGACGCCCGCCGCGATCTGAGCGGCGAACGGGGTGCCCTTCCGGGTGCCCCGGAAGTTCTGGTTGCCCGAGGAAGCCCAGGACAGCATGTTCCCCAGCGGGTCGGAGATGGAAATGATGGTGTTGTTGAACGAGGCCTGGATGTGGGCCACGCCGTGGGGTACGTTCTTCTTTTCTTTCTTCTTGACCACCTTCTTGCCGGCGGTCTTCGACTGAGTCTTGGCCATGTCAGTTCTCCAACCTTACTTCTTCTTGCCGGCGACGGTCTTGCGCTTGCCCTTGCGGGTGCGCGCGTTGGTGTGGGTGCGCTGGCCCCGGACCGGCAGCCCCTTGCGGTGGCGCAGGCCGCGGTAGCAGCCGATGTCCATCAGGCGCTTGATGTCCAGGCCGATGTTCTTGCGGAGGTCGCCCTCGACCGTTTCCTCGGAGGTGATGACCCGCCGGATCCGCCCCACTTCCTCTTCGGTGAGATCCCGCACCTTGGTGCCGAAATCCACCTTGGCCCGGGTCAGGATGCTCTGCGCCTTGGGCCGTCCGATGCCATAGATATACGTAAGCGCGATCTCGATGCGCTTGGCAATGGGCAGATCGATACCTGCGATGCGTGCCATGCTTACTCCTTAACCTTGGCGCTGTTTGTGCTTGGGATTCTTCTTGCAGATGATCCGGTTGATGCCTTCGCGCCGGACCACCTTGCAGTGTTCGCACAGCTTCTTGATGGAGGGCTTGACTTTCATGAATTCCCCCAGAGGGACATAGGAACGTAGCTTACTTGAATCGGTAGATGATGCGGCCCCGGTTGAGGTCGTAAGGAGTGACCTCCACCAGGACCCGGTCGCCCGGAAGGATGCGGATGAAGTTCTTTCTCATCTTGCCGCTGATGTGTGCCAGCACCTGGTGCTTGTTCTCCAGCTCAACCCGGAACACGGCATTGGGCAATGACTCCACCACTGTGGCTTCGAGCTCAATGGCTTCTTCCTTGCTCAAGCGCGCTCCTGAAAGAGTTGGATCAGTTGGGCGTGGATCTGGTCCGGAGACCGATTCCCGTCCACGAACCGGTAGTTGGGCATTCCCTTGTAGTAGGCCTGGAGGGGCTGGAAGGTCTTGTTGAATTCGACCATCCGGCTCCGGAAGGCCTCGGTGGTGTCGTCGGCCCGGTGCTTCAGCGAACTGCCGCACAGGTCGCAGACGCCCTCCACCCGGGGTGGCTTGCTGTTGAGGTTGTAGATGGCCCCGCAAGCGTTGTTGCTGCAGACCCTTCGGTTCACGACCCTGGCTTCCAGTTCCTGCTCGGGGATCTCGATGTCCATCACGAAGCCCAAAGCCGATCCCTTGCGAGGAGAGGAATGTCTGCAAGGATTCAGCTTGGAAGAGGGTTCGAGGGTAGCCATCGAACAGCACGTCCCGGTCTCGTCCTGCAGCCGCGCGAAGACGATGCCATTGACCGTGTTGTCATCCACAAGCTTGCCACTGGCCATGAAGGCCTTGGCCCGAAGGCCGACCTCCGTTCCTTTCGAAACGGCATCTCTCAGAATATCACCCGTAGACAGGTGTATCAAAGATCTTTTTTCCACCAGGCGCTTGGCCTGGGTTCCCTTCCCGCAGCCGGGGGGGCCCAGAAGGATATGAACTTTCATCGGGTCCGACCTCCTGCCCGGGCCAGGCGCCCACCGCGGATGCCGCCCTTGTTCCAGGAACCCGTCATAACGGCGCATGACCTGGTAGCTCTCCAACTGGGCCACCGTATCCAGGGCCACGCCCACCACGATCAGGAGGGACGTGCCGCCGTAGTAGAAGTTCAAGCCCGGCATGCTGTTGGTGATGATGGTCGGCACGATGGAGACCAGGGCCAGGTAGATGGCTCCGGCGAAGGTGAGCTTGGACAGGATGCTGTCCATGTAGATGCTGGTCTCCTTGCCGGGCCGGATGCCGGGGATGTAGCCGCCGGACCGCTTCATGTTGTCGGCGGTCTCGTCCGGGTTGAAGACGATGCTGGTGTAGAAGAAGGCGAAGAAGATCACCACCGCCACGAAGATCGGGAGGTAGATCCAGAAGTGGCTCTGCGGGCTGATGTAGCTGGACACCTTCGCCAGCCATTCCCACTTGGTGAACTGGGCGATGGTGGCGGGGAAGAAGATCACGGAGCTGGCGAAGATCACCGGCATGACGCCCGGCCGTGTTCACCTTGAGGGGCAGGTAGGAACTGCGCTGGCTGGCCATGCTGGAGGAGTCCACCCGCCGGGCGTAGTGGATGGGGATCCGCCGGTAGGCGTTCTCCACCAGCACCACCGCCAGGAGCACGGCGGACATGGCCACCAGCAGCAGCAGGAACACCCCGGGAGGCGCCACGTTGCCCTTGTTGGCCAATGAATCCCTGAACATGTGGCCGATGGTGCCCAAGCCTCGGGGCAGCCCGGCCACGATTCCGGCAAAGATCAGCAGGGAGATGCCATTGCCGATGCCCCGGTCGGTGATCTGCTCGCCGATCCACATGACGAACACGGAACCGACGGAGAGGGTGAAGCCGCACAGGAACTTGAAGCCGAAGCCGGGGATGATCACCACGTCCGGCCCCAGGCTCTGGGCCATGGTGGCCACCCCGAACCCCTGGATGAAGGCCAGGCCCACGGTCAGGTAGCGGGTCCACTGGTTGATCTTCTGTCGGCCCGCCTCCCCTTCCTTCTTCTGGAGGTTCTCCAGGGTCGGGACCACCGCCCCCATCAGCTGGAGCACGATGCTAGCGGTGATGTACGGGGTGATGCCCAGGGCGAAGATGGAGAACTTCTTGAAGGCGCCGCCGGAGAACAGGTCCACGACGTTGAGGAGGTCCCCCGCCTTGCCCAGGTTCCTGGCCAGGGCTTCCGCGTTCACGCCCGGAACCGAGACGTGCACCCCCAGCCGGTAGATCACCAGCATGACCAGGGTGAAGATCGCGCGCTTTCGAAGTTCCGGATTGGTGAAGAGCTGGCGGAGCTTTTCCATCCTGTTTGAACCTTATTTGACCGACTGCTTGGCGCAGGGGGGTTCTTGGATCGTGCCGCCGGCCGCCAGGATCGCCTCTCGGGCGCCCTTGGTGACCCGGTCGGCCACGACGGTGACCTTGTGGGTCAGTTCGCCGCGCTTGAGGACCACGATGCCGCTGACGGACGGTTTCAGGAGATTCTTGTCCCGGAGGGACTCCAGGCAGACCGTCTCACCCTCGGCGAAGTGGCTGGAAATGAACGTGAGGTTCAGTTCCTGGAGCAAGGCCGCATGGATGTTGGTGAAGCCGCGCTTGGGCAGGCGCCGGTGCAGGGGCATCTGGCCGCCCTCGAAGCCGCGCTGGTGGGAATAGCCCCGGCGGGACTTCTGTCCCTTCTCGCCCCGGCCGGCGGTCTTGCCGTTGCCGGAGCCCGGGCCGCGGCCCACGCGCTTGCGTTCCTTGACGGCGCCCTGGGCGGGCTGGAGTTCATTGAGTTTCATGACTTACCCCTTCACCGTGACGTCGATGACGTAGGGAATGAGCTTGACCATGCCGTGCACATTGGGCGTGTATTCACACTCGCGGGTGTCCCCTCGCTTCTTGAGGGCAAGGGTCTGCAGGAAGGCCTTGTGCTTGGGCACCATGCAGATCCGGGAGCACTTGAGGGTCAGGACGACCTGTTTGCCGATGAACTGGGACATGCTAGGCCTCCGCCTGGTCCAGGCCGCGGTTCACCAGGGTCGTATAGGGGTCCATGAGGTTCTTGAACCCTTCGAAGGTGGCGCGGACGACGTTGTGGGGATTGGAGGAGCCCAGACTCTTGGTGAGCACGTTCTTGATGCCGGCGGCCTCCATGATGGCGCGGACCGCGGCGCCGGCGATGACGCCGGTGCCTTCCGGGGCGGGCTTGAGGAGCACCGAGCCGGAGCCGAAGCGCCCGGTGATGGGGTGCGGCAGGCTGCCGTTGGGGGTGACCGGGACCTTGATCATGTTGCGCTTGGCGCTCTCGATGCCCTTCTTGATGGCGGAGGGGACCTCCAAGGCCTTGCCCAGCCCGAAGCCGACCTTGCCGTTGCCGTCGCCCACGACCACCAGGGCGGAGAAGGAGAAGTTCTTGCCTCCCTTCACGACCTTGGTGACCCGGCCCACGTAGATGACCTGGTCTTTCATTTCGCCCGGCTGGGGCGCTTCCTGCTGGTGCCTGGATTCAGGTGCGTTGGTTGCCATTGGCCCCTCCCTAGAACTGGAGCCCGGATTCGCGGGCGCTGTCAGCCAGCGCCTTGACGCGGCCGTGATAGACATAACCGTTGCGGTCGAAGACGACCGCCGTGATGCCCTGCTCTTTGAGGCGCGCCGCCACGGCGGCGCCGACGGCCTTGGCAGCCTCGATGTTGGCCCCGTTCTTGAGCGTGGCGCGCAGGTCCTTTTCCAGGCTGCTGGCGGCGGCCAGGGTGACGCCCCGGGTGTCGTCCACGGCCTGCACATAGATCCGCTTGAGGCTCTTGAAGATGGTCAGGCGGGGGCGTTCGGGAGTCCCGGCGAGGCGCCCGCGGATGCGGGCCTTGGTCTTCTGACGGCGAAGGGTGAGATCGTTAGCCATGGTTGCCCCCTACTTCCCGGTCTTGCCGGCCTTGCGCCGGATGACTTCGCCCGTGTACTGCACCCCCTTGCCTTTGTAGGGCTCGGGCTTGCGGAACTTGCGGATGTCGGCGGCGACCTGGCCCACCAGCTGGCGGTCGATGCCGGTGATGGTGAGATGGGTGTTCTTCTCCACGCCGATGGTGATGCCCGCGGGGGCGGGGTAGTTGATGGGGTGGCTGTAGCCCAGGTCCAGGCGGAGGCTGTTGCCTTCCATCGCCGCCTTGTAACCGACCCCGACGATGTCCAGTTCCTTCTTCCAGCCCGTGGTGACGCCCAGCACGGCGTTGTTGATGAGGGCGCGGGTGAGGCCGTGGAAGGCCCGGGACTGGGCTTCGTCGTTGGCGCGGGTAAGGTTGATGGAATCGGCCTCCAGGTTGACAGTGATCCCCTTGGGGATCGGGCAGCGCAGGCTGCCCTTGCTGCCCTCGACGACGGCCTCAGCCCCGTGGACGGTCACTTTGACGCCTTTCGGCAGTGCCACTGGCTTTTTTCCGATGCGTGACATGATTGGTTCCTTGGAATGGGTGGATGAGCGAAGGGGCTACCAGACGTGGGCCAGGATCTCTCCGCCCAGGTTCTGCTTCCTGGCTTCCTTGCCGGTAAGCAGGCCCTTGGGGGTGGTGAGGATGGCGATGCCCAGGCCGCCGTGGACCTCGGGGATCTCCTTGACGCCGGCGTAGACGCGCAGGCCGGGGCTGGAGACGCGCTTGAGGCCGTGGATGACCGGTTCCCCAGGCTTGACGTACTTGACGTTGATGATCAGGTACTTGCGCCCTTCGTGCTCCACCGCCTTGAAGCCGTGGATGTAGCCTTCCTGCTTCAGGATGGCGGACAGGCGCTCCTTCATCTTGCTGGAGGGGATGACCACGGCGTCGTGGCCGGCCATGATGCCGTTGCGGATGCGGGTAAGGTAATCGGCGATCGGATCGGTGTTCATGGATTCCCCCTTACCAGCTGGACTTCTGGACGCCGGGGAGCTCGCCGGCCAGGGCATGCTTGCGGAAGCACAGGCGGCAGAGCTCGAACTTGCCCATGTAGCCCCGGGGCCGGCCGCAGACCTTGCAGCGGTTGCGGTGCCGGGTGGAGAACTTGGGCTTGATGCTGTCTTTGTAACGTTTGCAGATGCTGGCCATGTGGGCTCCTGGCTACTTTCGGAAAGGCATGCCCAGATGGGCGAGGAGCGCCCGGGCCTCGGGGTCCGTGGGCGCGGAAGTGACGAAGGTGATGTTCATGCCCTTGATCTTTTCCACCTTGGAGTAGTCGATCTCCTGGAAGATCAGCTGGTCCTTGAGGCCCAGGGTGTAGTTGCCGCGGCCGTCGAAGGACTTGGTGGGCACGCCGCGGAAATCCCGGACCCGGGGCAGGGACAGGGTCACCAGCCGGTCGAGGAATTCCCACATGCGGGGGCCGCGAAGGGTGACCATGCAGGCGATGGGCATCCCGGCGCGCAGCTTGAACTGGGCGACGCTCTTCTTGGCCTTGCGCACCACGGCCTTCTGTCCGGCGATGGCCGTGAGCTCCTCCACGGCGGTATCCAGGACCTTGATGTTCTGGATGGCGTCGCCGACGCCCATGTTGATGACGATCTTGTTCAGGCGGGGCACCTGCATCGCGGAGGTGTAGCCGAATTCGTCTCTGAGCTTTGCCACCACCTCGGCGGCATAGCGGGCCTTGATGCGGGGCTCCGCTTTGGTTGTCATGTTTCCTCCATTTCCGGGGGACGACTACATCCCCAGGGTTCGGGAGAGCGGAAGGGCTTGGGTCCGGCGGTCCGTCCTGTTTCCTTCCAACCTCGGTTATCAATGGCCCGGCGGAGCCGGGATCCGGAGGTCCGGAGTTCCGCCAACGGCGACCCATCGGCGGAACGGACATTCTCTCACAAAAAAGCCTGAATGGAACGAACAATAGCCCGCGGGAGGTGCCCTTGGGCCGCTGGGCTCACGGGCGCTTGCGGGTGGGTTTCTGGGTCTTGGGGTCCACAAGCATCACGTTGGAGGCGTGGATGGGGGCTTCCTTGGGCTTGATGCCTCCCCCCTCGCCGGTCTGCTGGTTGGGCTTGACCGCCTTCTTGACCATGTTGAGGCCGGTGACCACGACCTTGTTGGTGACGGGGCTGACCTTGGCGATCTGGCCCTGCTTGCCCTTCTCCTTGCCGGCGATGACGACGATGGTGTCGCCCTTCTTGAGCTTCATCTTGACCGGTTTATCCATTAGAGCACCTCAGGGGCGAGGGAAACGATCTTCATGTACTTCCGCTCGCGCAGTTCCCGGGCCACGGGGCCGAACACCCGGGTGCCGACCGGCTCGCCGTCCTTCTTGATGATGACGGCGGCATTCTCGTCGAACCGGATGTAGGAGCCGTCCTTGCGGCGGAAGGCCTTGCGCTGGCGGACGATCACCGCCTGGACCACGGCCTTCTTCTTGACCGTGCCCCCGGGGATGGCTTCCTTGACGGAAGCGGTGATGACGTCGCCCAGCTGGGCGATCCGGCCGACCCCGCCGCCCAGGGGCAGGATGCAGCAGATCTTCTTGGCGCCGGAGTTGTCGGCGACGGTGAGCATGGATCCCATCTGAATCATAGCGGCTCCTTACTCCCCAGCCTTCTGGGTGATCTCGAGGACCATCCAGCGCTTGTGCTTGGACAGGGGACGCGACTCGACGATGCGGACCACGTCGCCGATCTGGCAGCTGTTGGTCTCGTCGTGGGCCATGAATTTATTGGTTTGCTTGACGGTGCGGGAGTAGAGGGGATGCTGGAACTTGCGCTCCACCTTGACCACCACGGTCTTGTCGGCCTTGTTGGAGACCACTACGCCGCTGCGAATCATCTTGTGTTCTAGGCTCATGGGCTACCTCACTGGGCCAGCTTGAACTTGAGGGCGGTCTTGACGCGGGCCAGTTCGCGCCGCGTCTTGCGGATCTCGGCAGTGTTCTCCACCTGGCCCACCGCATGCTGGATGCGGAGGGTGAAACGCTTGGCGGCCAGGTCGGCTTCCAGCTGGGCCAGTTCCTCGGTACTCTTCCCGGCCAGGGCGCTGAACGGATTCTTTTTGCTCATGGCGTTCCTCTCACTCTTCCGGCGGGGTTCGGGAAATGAATTCGGAGGCCACGGACAGCTTCATCTGGGCCAGGCGCAGGGCCTCCTTGGCGGTGGTCTCGTCCACCCCCTCCATTTCGAACAGGATGCGGCCGGGCCGGACCACGCACACCCACCCGTCCGGAGCCCCCTTCCCGGATCCCATGCGGGTCTCGGCCGGCTTGCTGGTGGTGGGCCGGTCCGGGAAGATGCGGATCCAGATGCGCCCGCCGCGCTTGATGTGGCGGGTCATGGCGATACGGGCGGCCTCGATCTGCCGGTTGGTGACCCAGCTGTGTTCCAGGGCCCGCAGCCCATAATCCCCGAAGGACAGTTCGTTGCCGCGCGTCGCCACGCCGTGGACACGGCCCTTCTGGACTTTGCGGTGCTTGACTTTGTTCGGCATCAACATGTTAATTCACCTCAGCGCTTCACGGTTTCGACGGCGGCTTCGGCGAGGTTCACCCACACCTTGACGCCGATGATGCCGTAGGTGGTCTTGGCTTCGGCGAAGCCGTAGTCCACGTTGGCCCGGATCGTCTGGAGCGGCATCTGGCCGGAGAGGTAGTCTTCGGTGCGGGCGATCTCGGCGCCGTTCAGGCGGCCGGAGACCTTGATCTTGAAGCCCTTGGCGCCGAAGCGCATGGCGGCCTCCTCGGCCTTGCGCATGGCGCGCCGGAAGGCGATGCGCCGTTCCAGCTGCTGGGCGACCCCCTCGGCCACCAGCTGGGCGTCGATCTCGGGCTTCTTGATCTCCTGGATGTCGACGCTCACCGGGCGCTTGAGCTTGGCCTGGAGCTCCTCGCGGAGCTTGTCGATCTCGGCGCCCTTGCGGCCGATGACGATGCCCGGGCGGGCGGTGAAGATGCGCACCGTGACCTTGTCGGCGGCGCGCTCGATGTCGATCTTGGAGACCATGGCGTTGAGGCCGTGCAGCTGCCCCTTGAGCTGGCTGCGCAGCTTCAGGTCCTCGTGCAGCAGGGTCGCGTACTCGCGCTTGGAGAACCACTTGCTGTGCCAATTCTTGGTGTGAACGATGCGGAAGCCGTACGGATGGACTTTCTGACCCATGGCTTATTCCTCCCGACCCAGTTGCAGCGTGATGTGGCAAGTGCGCTTCTGCACGCGGTAGGCGCGGCCCATGGGGGCGGGGCGCACCCGCTTCATGCGGAAGCCCTCGTCCACGAAGGCGCTCTGCACGAACAGCTCGTCGGGATTCACCGCCGGATCCTTGTCGATGGCGTTGGCCACGGCGGAATCGAGGAGTTTCTTGATGTGGTCCGAGGCGTATTTCTTGGTGGAGGACAGCACCCACTGGGCTTCGCCCACCTTCTTGCCGCGGATGAGGTCGACCACCAGGCGGGCTTTCTGGGCCGAGCCGCGCAGGTGGCGGATGGTGGCGCTGGAAACGATGTCGGTCATCTCACTTCCCCTTCGCCTTGGTCTCGGACTTGGTCCCGGCGTGGCTCCGGAACGTCCGGGTGAGGGAGAACTCCCCGAGCTTGTGCCCAACCATGTTGTCGGTGACGTAGACAGGAATGAACTTGTTGCCGTTGTGCACGGCGATGGTGAGGCCGATCATCTGCGGGACCACCGTGGAACGCCGGGACCAGGTCTTGATGACCCGCTTGTCGTTGACGGTCTGGGCGGTCTCCACCTTCTTCTGGAGGTGGGCATCGATGAACGGACCTTTTTTAAGCGAACGTACCATGGATTCCCCTCCTAGTTGATCCGCTTGACGATGAATTTGGCGGTGCGCTTGTTGGTGCGCGTCTTGTAGCCACGGGTGGGCTGGCCCCACGGGGTGACCGGATGCCGGCCGCCGGAGGTGCGGCCTTCGCCGCCGCCGTGGGGGTGGTCGACCGGGTTCATGACCACGCCGCGGACGGTGGGACGGATGCCCATCCAGATCTTGCGCCCGGCCTTGCCCAGGTCCACGTTCTCGTGCTGGAGGTTGCCCACCTTGCCGATGGTGGCGCTGCACTCCAGGTGGATCCTGCGGATCTCGCCCGAGGGCATGCGCAACTGGGCGTAGTCCCCGTCCTTGGCCACCAGCTGGGCGAAGGTGCCGGCGGCACGGGCGATCTGGCCGCCCTTGCCGGGCTTGAGCTCGATGTTGTGGACCTCGGTGCCCAGGGGGATGCCCTTGAGGGGCAGGGTGTTGCCCACCAGGATGTCGGCGCTCTTGCCGGACACCACCGTGCGCCCCACTTCCAGGCCGTCGGGGGCCAGGATGTAGCGCTTCTCGCCGTCGGCGTAGACCAGCAGGGCGATGCGGGCGGTGCGGTTGGGGTCGTACTCGATGGTGGCGACCCGGGCCGGCACGTCGGTCTTGTTGCGCTTGAAGTCGATGATGCGGTAGCGGCGCTTGTGCCCGCCGCCGATGTGCCGGGTGGTGATGCGCCCGGTGTTGCCGCGCCCGCCGGTGCGGTTGCGCTTGGTCAGCAGGGACCGCTCAGGGGTGGTCGAGGTGATCTCCTCGAAACCCTGCTTGGACATGCCCCGCTGGCCGGGGGACGTGGGCTTGAGCATTTTGATGCTCATGGTTACCTCTTGCCTGGAAAAGGTCGGGCGATAGTGGCAATGCTTGTCCGCCCGAACGTGTGGGAGAACGGACCGGCTACTCGCCCTTGGGGGTGAGGGACTCGATCAGTTCGATGTAGGCCTTCTTGCCTTCCCCGGTGGTGCCCATCCAGCGGCCCAGGCGCTTGGCCTTGGCCGGAATGCGCACGGTGTGGATGGCCTTGACCTTGGCCTGGAGCAGGAGTTCGGCGGCTTCCTTGATCTGGTGCTTGGAAGCCCAGGTGGCCACTTCGAACACCTGGATGTTCTTCTCCCGCAGGATCTGGCCCTTCTCGGTGAGGAGGGGCTTGCGGATCACTTCAAAGATCTTGGTCATGGCTTCACCACTTCCTGGAGGGCCAGGATCGCTTCCTTGGAGAAGACGATCTGGTCGTACTTCAGCAGGTCATAGACGTTGACGCCCAGGCTCTCGGTGGTGGCGAGCTTGGGGTTGTTCCCGGCGGCGAGGACCGCCTTCTCGGAGGCCTCGGTGCCCACCAGGAGGGCGGAGCCCTGGACGCCCAGCTTGTCCAGGGTGGCGATCAGCGCCTTGGTCTTGTGGGTTTCCACCTCCCAGTCCGCCACCACCGTGACCTGGCCGGCGGCAAACTTGGCGGACAGGGCATTGCGCAGGGCGGAGCGGCGGGCCCGCTTGGGGAAGGCGTAGTCGTAGTCCCGGGGCTTGGGGCCGTGGACGGTGCTGCCGCCCTTCCAGAGGGCGGAGCGGATGGAGCCGACCCGGGCGCGCCCGGTGCCCTTCTGCTTCCAGAGCTTGCGGCCGGCGCCGGAGACTTCCCACTTGGACTTGGTGCAGGCGGTGCCGGCCCGGCGCTTGGCCAGGTGGTGGCGCACCGACTCCCAGATGAGGTGCTTGTTGATTTCCTCAAGCTTGAACACTTCCGCCAGCAGGTCGACGGTATCCACCTGGGCGTTGTCCAGGTTCATGACGGGTGCTTGAAAGACAGCCATCTTACGCCTCCTGCTTGATCACGACGTAGCCGCCCTTGGGGCCGGGGACGGCGCCTTTGACGAGCAGCAGGTTGTTCTCGGCGTCCACCTTGGCGATCTCGAGATTGCGCACGGTGACCTGTTCGTTGCCCATGTGTCCGCCCATGCGCATGCCGGGCCAGACGCGGCTGGGGTAGGAACTGCCGCCGATGGAGCCGGGCGCCCGGTGGAACATGGAGCCGTGGGTGGCCCGCCCGCCGCTGAAGTGGTGCCGCTTCATGACGCCGGCGAAGCCCTTGCCCTTGCTGATGCCGGTGACATGGACCTTGGCCTTCTCCTCGAACTGGGCGGCCAGGATGCTGTCGCCTTCCTTGAGGGTGTCCGCGGCGTCCACCCGCAGTTCGCGCAGGACGCGCACCGGAGCCACCCCGTGCTTCTCGCAATGCCCCTTCTCGGGCTTGGAGGCGCGCTTGCCGCCCTGGGGATCCACGAAGCCCACCTGCACGGCCTCGTAGCCGTCCCGGGCCTGGGTCTTGCGCATCACCACCACGCAGGGGCCGGCCTGGATGACCGTCACCGGGACGATCTGGCCTTTTTCGTTGAAGATCTGGGTCATGCCCAGCTTCTTGCCGATGATTCCCTTAGTCATTCTCGCCCCCCCTTACCGGTTGCCCTGACGGCTGAACACCTTGATTTCCACGTCCACGCCGGCGGGAAGGTCCAGCCTCATGAGCGTGTCCACGGTGTTCTGGGTCGGGTTGAGGATGTCCAGAAGCCGCTTGTGGGTGCGGATCTCGAACTGGTCCCGGCTCTTCTTGTCCACGTGGGGAGAGCGGTTGACGGTGTACTTCGAGGTGCGGGTCGGGAGGGGGATCGGCCCCGCGACCTGGGCGCCCGTGCGCTTGGCGGTGTCCACGATCTCCCGGGTGGACTGATCCAGCAGACGGTGGTCGAAAGCTCGCAGACGGATGCGAATGTTATCCTTCATCTTCACTCCATTGGGACGGGGGCCGTCCATAGACGTGGGGCGTTGTTCGCCCAGGTTTAAGTGCATCCCATTGGACAGGGACAAGGCAACTAGCATAACAAAAGCCAAAGCAGTTGCAATGGCTTTTTTAGGTTTTCAAAGCCCTTTCTTGGACAGTTCCCCAGGAACGGCTTGGTATTAGGAGGCCCGGACCGGAAGGTCCGCTGCGGCCTCACCCCTGGGCAGGGGCTATGACGGCAAGGTCCGTCCGGTCCCGCAGGGCCGGGCGGACCTCCTTGAATCTACTTGGTCCCGCGGACTTTGGCAACAATCTCCTCGCCCACGTTCTTGGGGGCCTCGTCGTAGTGGGAGAACTGCATGGTGTAGTTGGCACGGCCCTGGGTCATGCCGCGCAGGCTGGTGGAATAGGCGAACATCTCCGCCAGGGGGACCCTGGCGGTGACCACCTTGACCCCGGCCCGGTCCTCCATGTTCTCGATGCGGCCCCGCCGGCTGTTGAGGTTGCCGATGACGTCGCCCATGTACTCCTCGGGCACCACCACCTCCACGGCCATGATGGGCTCCAGCAGCGCCGGGCCGGCCTTCTCGCAGCCGGCCTTGAAGGCCATGGACCCGGCCACCTTGAAGGCCATTTCGCTGGAATCCACCTCGTGGTAGCTGCCGTCGTAGAGGGTCACCTTCACGTCCACCACCGGGTAGCCGGCCAGGACGCCGGAGTTCATGGCCTCCTGGATGCCCTGGTCCACCGGCTTGATGTATTCCTTGGGCACCACGCCGCCCTTGATCTCGTTGATGAACTCATAACCCTTCCCGGCCTCGTTGGGCTCCAGGACGATCTTCACGTGGCCGTACTGGCCATGGCCGCCGGTCTGGCGGATGAACCGGCCTTCCGCCTCCACCCGCTTCCGGATGGTCTCCCGGTAGGCCACCATGGGCTTGCCCACGTTGGCCTCCACCTTGAACTCCCGCATCATGCGGTCGACGATGATCTCCAGGTGCAGCTCGCCCATGCCGGCGATGATGGTCTGGCCGGTCTCGGTGTCGGTCCTCACCTTGAAAGTGGGGTCCTCCTGGACCAGCCGGCCGAGGGCCACGCCCATCTTCTCCTGGTCGGCCTTGGTCTTGGGCTCGATGGACACCTGGATCACCGGGTCCGGGAAGTCCATGGACTCCAGGACCACCGGATGGGTCTCGTCGCAGATGGTCTGGCCGGTGAGCACGTCCTTGAAGCCCACCGCCGCGCCGATGTCGCCCGTGCGGACTTCGTCGATGTCCTCGCGCTTGTTGGCGTGCATCTGCAGCAGGCGGCCGATGCGCTCCCGGCGGCCCTTGTTGGCGTTGTAGACCCCGCTGCCGGCGGCGAGCACCCCGGAGTAGACCCGGATGAAGGCCAGGGAGCCCACGAACGGGTCGGCCATGATCTTGAAGATCAGGGCGCTGAACGGCTCGCTGTCCAAGGCCTGGCGCTCGGCGGGGTGGCCGTCCAGGTCATGGCCCTGGATGGCGGGCACGTCCAGGGGGCTGGGCATGTAGCTGACCACCGCGTCCAGCAGCGGCTGCACGCCCTTGTTCTTGAACGCGGAGCCGCAGCACATGGGGGTGAAGTGCAGCCCGATGCAGCCGCGGCGGATGCCGGCCCGGATCTCGTCCTCGGTGAGGGCCTCGCCGTCGAGGTACTTCTCCATCAGGGTCTCGTCGGTCTCGGCGACCATCTCGATCATCTTCTCGCGCCACTCGTGGGCGGTCCCGGCCAGCTCGTCCGGGATCTCGCCGTAGATGACCTCGGAGCCCTTGTCCTCCTCGTTGAAGGTGAGGGCCTTCATGATCACCAGGTCCACCACCCCCCGGAAGTTCTCCTCGGCGCCGATGGGGATCTGGATGGGCATGGGCCGGGCCTTGATGCGGGTGCGCATCATCTCGCAGACCCGGAGGAAGTCCGCCCCGGGGCGGTCCATCTTGTTGACGAAGCCAAGGCGCGGCACCCGGTACTTGTCGGCCTGGCGCCACACGGTCTCGCTCTGGGGCTCCACCCCGCCCACGGCGCAGAACACCGCCACGGCGCCGTCCAGCACCCGCAGGCTGCGCTCCACCTCGGCGGTGAAGTCCACGTGCCCGGGGGTGTCGATGATGTTGATGCGGTGCTCGATGTCCTTGAGCAGGCCGGTCTGGGGCATCCAGCCGGCGGTGATGGCGGCGGAGGTGATGGTGATGCCCCGCTCCTGCTCCTGGACCATCCAGTCGGTGGTGGCCGCGCCCTCGTGCACTTCGCCGATCTTGTGGATCTTTCCGGTGTAATAGAGGATACGCTCCGTCGTCGTGGTCTTGCCGGCATCGATGTGGGCCATGATGCCGATGTTGCGGTAGCGCTCGAGGGGGGTCGTGCGGGCCACGGGGGCCTCCTTCAGGTCATGATTCAAGGAACGACAAGATCGGGCAAAAAGGGGGGCCGATCAACGTCCGATCGGCCCCGTTGAAAAGACTGCACTCGCTACCAGCGGAAATGGGCGAACGCCTTGTTGGCCTCGGCCATCTTGTGGACGTCATCCTTTTTCTTGACGGAGGAGCCACGGAAGTTCATGGCGTCCAGGATCTCGCCGGCCAGCTTGTCGCGCATGGTGCGCTCGCCGCGGCCGGCGGAATAGGTCTTGAGCCAGCGCATGGCCAGGGACTGGCGGCGGTTCTGGGGCACCTCCACCGGCACCTGGTAGGTGGCGCCGCCCACCCGGCGGGACTTGACCTCCACCGAGGGCTTGATGTTGTTGATGGCCTTCTGGAAGGCCTCGAGGGCCTCCTCGCCGGACTTCTTGGCCACGATCTCCAGGGCGCCGTAGAGGATGCGCTCGGCGGTGGACTTCTTGCCCCGCTCCATCAGTACGTTGATGAACTTGGTGACCATCACGCTCTGGTAGACAGGATCCGGCAGGATATCACGCTTGGTCGGGCTGGAACGACGGCTCATGGCACCCTCACTTCTTCTTCGCGGCGACAGCGGCGGCCTTGGGCCGCTTGGCGCCGTACTTGGAGCGGGACTGGTTGCGGCCGGCCACGCCGGTGGCGTCCAGGGTGCCGCGCACCACGTGGTAGCGCACGCCCGGGAGATCCTTCACGCGGCCGCCCCGGATGAGCACGATGCTGTGCTCCTGCAGGTTGTGGCCGACGCCCGGGATGTAGGTCGTGCACTCGATGCCGTTGGTGAGGCGCACGCGGGCCACCTTGCGCAGCGCCGAGTTGGGCTTCTTGGGGGTGGTGGTGAACACGCGGGTGCACACCCCCCGTTTCTGGGGACAGGCGTCGAGCGCTGGGCTCTTGGTCTTGTTGAAGAACGTGCTCCGCCCTTGGCGGATGAGCTGATTGATGGTTGGCACACCATCCTCCTAGTTTGGGTTCGCGTTGCTGCGAACCGGCGCCCAAGAGGTCGTTCACCCGGGGGATGTCGACATCGAGCGAGCAGGTTACGCGGGCCCAGAGGACCCGGGAATCTTAAATGTTAGCAAAAGGGCAGAAATTGTCCACAGGGAAGTGCCTTTTTCATTTGGACGGCTTGGCCGCATGGCAGGCGCAGCCCCCGGCGCAGCCGCCCGGAGCGGAGGCTTCGGCCTTGGCTGGGCTGGACCCGGCCTTCTTGCCTGACGATCCGTTCACATAGCCCTGGGCGTGCCAGCCCCCGCCCGCCAGGCTGAACGAAGCGAGGGAAATCTCCCGGTGCATGCCCAGGGGCTTCCCGCACTTGGGGCAGTCGTGCTCGGTGGGGGCGTTGAAACCTTGCAGTTTTTCCTCTTTCTCCCCGCAGGATTGACAGCGGTATTCATATAACGGCATGGCATCCTCTTTGGTGACCCCTGCGGCAGAGCCGCAAACTAATAGTTTACCGCTCTTCCAGACTTGCTCAACCCTGGACAGGCTCCTAGAGTCGTCCACGCCGATCAGGCCGTGGTGCCGGCAAAGCCGGTCGATGGATTCCAGGGTTCCGTCAACAGCCCCGGCCGGAGCGGATCCGCTCGACGATGGCGGTGGTGCTGTGCCCGGGCAGGAACGGGATCAGCACCACCCGGCCGCCCCGGGCCTCCACCACCTCCCGTCCGACGACGGTTTCCGGCGTATAGTCGCCGCCCTTGGCCAGAATGTCCGGCTGCAGGGCGGTGATGAGCTCCAGGGGCGTGTCCTGGTCGAACCGCACCACTGCGTCCACGCTGCGCAGGCCGCACAGGACCTGGGCGCGGGCCCGCTCGTCCTGGAGCGGGCGGCCGGGGCCCTTGAGCCGGGCGACGCTGGCGTCGCTGTTGAGGCCCACCACAAGGAAGTCGCCCAGGGCCCGCACGTCTTCCAGGTATTGGACGTGCCCCGGGTGCAGCAGGTCGAAGCAGCCGTTGGTGAAGCAGAGGGTGGCCGGACGCCGGGGGTGAGCCGCCAGGAAGGCCTGGGCGTCGGGGAAGTAGCGGTCAAGTGCAATCATGCAAATCCTGGGGCGTCATCATTATTTGAATGTGTTGATCAGGATGGCGATGGGCGTCAGGGCCGCCAGCTGCTCGGCCCAGTTCACGTCGCGGCGGATCCGTTGGGGCACCAGCAGGGCGTCCCCCGGTTCCACCGGCTTGCTGGCGATCCACCGGTCCACGATCCGGCCGTCGGCCTTGAGCAGGCGCACGTTCCAGGTATCGGCGTTGCGGGTGTAGCCGCCGGCCAGGTTGACCACGTCCTTGACCTTCATGCCCGGCTCCACCTTGAAGGCCGCGAAGGGGCTGGCCGTCTCGCCGACCACGTAGACCACCTCCGTGTGGCGCGGGAAGATGATCTCGTCGCCGTCCTGGAGCTCCACTTCCGCACCCGGCCGTCCGGCCAGGATGCCCGGGATGTCCACCACCAGGCGGTTGATCTCGCCCGACTGGAACGCGTGCAGCAGGGGATTGGGCTGCAAGGCGCCGGTGGTGGAGTTGCGCTTGGTCTCGTTGAGCCGGCCGAGGATGTCGTTGACCCCGCTGGAGGTCAGGTTGGTGTCGTTGAGCCCGGCCAGGATGCTGGCTTTCTTGCGGTCCGGGTCCACCGCGCGGATGTGCCGGAGGAAGATCCCGGCCTGGGGCATGGCGTCCTGGGTGAGGCCCCCGGCCCGCATGACCAGGTCCCTGAGGCTTTCGCTGGAACTCTCCAGGTCGTAGGCGCCGGGGCGGACCACCTGGCCGGTGAGGATCACGGTCCGGTGGGGGCGGTAGTCGGGCTTGGCGAACACGGAAATCTGGTCGTCGGGCTGCAGCCGCGGATTGACCTGGTCGTCCTTCAGGTCCACCGGGCTGTTGCCTTCGGTGGACAGCAGGGAGGCCAGGTCCAGGCGCACCACCCGGGCCTGCTGCCCTTCCACCGGACGGGACAGCTCCGCGTAGTACCGGTCGGCTTTCTCCAGCGGCACTCCGGCCCGGAACAGCAAGTCGGAAGCCCGCATTCCCTCAATATATTCATAGCTGCCGGGCCGGCTCACCGGACCCACCACTTTCAGGAACCTGGGCAGGCGCAGGTCGCCGATGCGGTAGAGCCGGATCCGGTCCCGGTCCTGGAGGACCCGGTTGTCGGCCGGATCCCCGCCCAGCGCCTTGGACAGGTCGAAGGGGACGTACTGCTTGGTGCCGTCCACCTGCACGTGGATCAACTCGCCCCGCTCCAGGTAGGTGTCCGGCAGGATCAGGTTGTAGCGCTTCAGGAGATCGCCCACCCGCTCCCCTTCCTCCCGGGAGAAAGGCCCCTGGACCCGCGCCCAGCCGACCACGTCCACCGACCTCACCAGGTAGGTCCGCAAGGGCAGGGCCGTGAGCACATCGCCCCTCTCCAGGGTGGCGCCGGCCATGGCGGCCCCGTCCGGAATCTCCTGGACGTTCTGGGACCCGTCGGCCCCGAGCCGGGTCAGGCTGACGGACCCGGAGAAGCCCTGGATGGCGAACCCCCCGGCGAAACTCACCGCGTCCTTCACCGTCTCTCCGGGGCGCATTTCGAAGAGCATGACCGGCGCCTTGCCCCCGGACTGCCACTGGGCGAACCAGGCGGGCTGGTCGGCCAGTTCGTCGTCCATTTGTTTGTTGTCGACCCTCGTATCGGTGCGGGTCCTGGCTTTCCGGCTGGCTTTCAGCTCGTCTTTCAACACTTCCAGGCTGTATTCCAGTTCCTCCCGCTCGGCGGGCAGCAGCAGCTCCGCCGTGCCCTTGGAAAGCCCCAGGACGGTGGAGTTGGGTTGGGCCTGGGCCATGCCCAGCGCGGCGAGCTGGGCGCTCTCGGAAAGGTTCGCCAGGTTGCTGGTGTTGCTGCTCGCCTGGGTCTGCAGGGACGAAAGCACCGCCTGCTGGCGGTTGGCGCCGAACCGGAGGCGGCCCTCCTCCCACTGCTCGTCCTTGGCTTGCTCCGTCTTGGGGTGCTTCTCCTCCTCGAAGGGCAGGGGCAGCCCGAGCCGCTCCTCGAGGGTGCGGATCTTGCGCTTGAGCTCCTTCTGCTGGTCGGTGTCCTCGGGCGCGCTTTCCCAGTCCGGTTTTTCCGGCACGGTGGCCGCCACCCTCATGAAGGCGCCTTCCATGCGGATCTGGTTCATGACCAGCGGGACGAAGACGGTGTCCCCGTTCTGGAATCCGAAGTTGAGGTTGCCGATGCCGTTGGCGCGCAGGGGATAGAGGTCCAAGGAATGGACCACCTGGCCGCCCCGGATGACCCGGATGTCCCGGTAGCTGCCCATGGCCGTCGGCCCGCCGCTGAGGCCCAGGACGTTGATGACGCTGCTCAGGTTCGGGACCAGGAACGAGCCGGGCTTGTAGACTTCCCCCAGGATCAGCACCCGCACTTCCCGCAGCCTGGTGACCGAAAGATCGGCGGTGGACCGGGAGAAGATCTGGGCGATCCGGCCTTGCACGGCGTCCCGGGCCGCGGCCAGGCTCTTCCCCGCCACCGGCACGCTGCCCACCTTGGGTATGGCCACCATGCCCCGCCCATCCACCTTGAGCGGTACCTCGAAGGTGGCGCTGCCCACGACGTTCAGCTGCAGCTGGTCGCCCACCCCGAGGACATAGTCCGGCGAAATGCCCCCGTCGGTGGGGGCGACCCCGGCCTGCCGGAGGTCGAACAGGTCCGCCGCGAACCGCTTGGGTCCATATTCCTTCAGCTTGGCCCGGCGGATCTGGGCGTCCAGCTTTTCGTCCTGGGCCAGCTGCAGGCTTTCCGGGGTCGTCTGGTCCGCTTTGGGAGCAGCCGGGAGAGCCGTCCTGGGCACCGCATCGGACGCCTGGGCGGAGCCCATCACGGGCGCGTTTTCCTGCCTGGCCTGGGCGGAACTCAGCAGTGCGGTGGGATCCTGGGCCAGCACCTGCACGGCCGCCAGCATCCCGATCCATGTCCTTGAGACCCAAGGCATTTGTTTTCTCCAATATGAGCTGATCCCGGAAGGCCCGCTGTAGTGGCTGCTGGTTGCCAAGGATACGATACGCTCTCCAGGCCGTCTCCTGGAACTGATTCCCGCGCCACGGGACCCTTGGCAGGCCTGGTTAAACTGGACCCCTGGAGGTTGGGAAGATGACCACCGCGATCGTCTGCGCCTACTCGCCGGTTGGACGGGAAGCCATGGCGGGCCTGCTGGAAACCGGCACGGAGATCCTGGCCCTGTTCACCTACCCCCAGAGCCCGGAGGAGGCCTGGTTCGACCCGCCGGCGGCCCTGGCCAAGGAGCACGGGATCCCCGTCCTCATGGAGCCGCGGTTCAACGAGGACCGCGTCTGCCAGGCCATCCGGGACCTGCGCCCGGATTTCCTGTTCAGCTTCTATTTCCGGGAGATGATCCAGGCCCGGTTCCTGGAGGTGCCGCGCCTGGGGGCGTACAACCTGCACGGTTCGCTCCTGCCCAGGTACCGGGGCCGGGCGCCGGTGAACTGGGTGCTCGTCAAGGGGGAGACCCGGACCGGGGTGACCCTGCACGCCATGACCCCCAAGCCGGACGACGGGGACATCGTGGGCCAGACCGCCATCCCCATCGCCTGGGACGAGACCGCCCTCAGCCTGACCTGGCGCTGCGCCGCGGCCGGGCGGGACCTGGTGCGCTCGGTGGTGCCCAGGCTGGCGGACGGCACTGCCGTCCGGGTGTCCCAGCGCAGCCTCGGCCCCTCCTCCTATTTCGGCGGCCGCAAGCCCGAGGACGGCCGGCTGGACCTGGCCGGTTCCGCCCGGGACGCCTTCAACCTCGTCCGGGCCGTGGCGGACCCCTGGCCCAACGCCTTTCTCGAGACCCCGGAAGGGATCCTGAAGGTCGGCTGGGCCTTGCCGTCGCGGGCCCCCTGCCCCCAGGGCCACTTCCTGGCCACCGGGGAAGGCGTCCTGCTCGGGTTCGGGGACGGCAGCCTGCGGCTGCAGGCCTTGCGCAGGGGCAACGAACGAAGCCTGCGCCCGACTGAGCATGTGCTCTGGCTTCAAGAATTAGGATTTCCCCAGGCGGGCCAGGGCTAGTCCGCGGCAGGCCCCGGGCGGTGGTTCCTGGCAATCTGCCCGGTCCCTCCGTACACTCGAAGCGGCGGCCGTCGCCGCATGGAGGCCTCCGTGGGGCTCATGGACTGGGGCAAAGCCCAATTTATTGAAATCATCGAGTGGCTGGACGATTCCAACGACACCCTGGCGTGGCGTTTCCCGGTGCGCAACCAGGAAATCAAGAACGGCGCCCAGCTGGTGGTGAGGGAGAGCCAGGAGGCCACGCTGGTGCACGAAGGCCAGTTCGCCGACACCTTCACCCCCGGCACCCATGCCCTCACCACCCGGAACATGCCCATCATGGCCGACCTGAGGGGCTGGAAGTACGGCTTCGAGAGCCCCTTCAAGTCCGAGGTGTACTTCACCAACACCCGGCTGTTCAACGACCTGGGCTGGGGCACCGCCAACCCCATCATGCTGCGGGACGCGGACTTCGGCATGCTCCGCATCCGCGCGTTCGGCATCTATTCCATCCGGGTCAAGGACTCCAAGAAGTTCCTCAAGGAACTGGTGGGGACCAACGGCCTCTACACCCGGGACGACATCACCGAACAGCTGCGCAAGAGCCTGGTGAGCCGCTTCACCGACACCCTCGGCGAGGCCCGGATCCCGGCCCTGGACCTGGCCGCCCACTACGACCAGCTGTCCGACCTCCTGCGCCAGAAGATGGACCCGGAGTTCCAGACCATGGGGCTGGAATGCTCGAAGCTCTTCATCGAGAACATCAGCCTGCCCGAAGAAGTGGAAGCCATGATGGACAAGCGGACGTCCGTGGGCATGATGGCCCCGGTGATGGGCGCCTACACCCAGATGCAGGTGGCGGACTCGGTGCCCCTGGCGGCCCAGAACCCCGGCGGACTGGCGGGAATGGGCATGGGGCTGGGGGTCGGCGTGGGCATGGGCAGCATGGTGGGCCAGCAGATGGGCGGCGCCATGGGGCAGATGGCCCAGGCGCCCTTCCCCCAGGGCACGGCCGCCGCCCAGCCGCCTCCCGCGGCCCCCGCCAAGAGCCTCAAGGAAGAGCTGACGGAACTCAAGGACTTGTTCGACAGCCAACTCATCACCCAGGCGGAATACGACAAGCAGCGGTCCGCGATCCTGGCCAGGCACGGGATGGCCTGAAGCGGACCATCCCGGCAGGCGCGGGCCACGTCTCGCGGTTATGATTTTGGAAACGGACCGTTACGGGGATGGCATGAGCTTGCTTGTGGTCGGCAGTGTGGCATTTGATGACCTGGAAACGCCTTCCGGAAGGCGGGTGAACATCCTTGGCGGTTCCGCCACCTATTTCTCCTTGGCGGCCAGCCGGCTGCACCCGGTCCAGGTGGTGGCCGTGGTGGGGGAGGACTTCGGGCCCGACCAGGATGCCGTGTTCCGGGGCCGGCCCATCGACCTGACCGGGCTGGTGCGCAAGGCCGGGCGGTCGTTCCATTGGCGGGGCGAATACGGGCTGGACCTCAACGAGGCCAGGACCCTGGATACCCAGTTGAACGTGTTCGCGGATTTCCGGCCGAACCTGCCGGAGAGCTATCGCCGCGCCTCCTGCCTCTTCCTGGGCAACATCGATCCGGTCCTGCAGGGAGACGTGGTCCGGCAGATGGCGTCCCGGCCCCAGTGGATCGCCCTGGACACCATGAACTTCTGGATCAACGGCGCCCGGGAGGCGCTTCTCGGGGTGCTGCGGCAGGTGGACATTCTCCTCATCAACGAGGCGGAAGGCCGGAGTCTCACGGGCGAGCGCCATCTGCTCAACGTGTACGAGAAAATCCGGCTCCTGGGGCCCCGGATCCTGGTGGTGAAGCGGGGCGAGTACGGGGTGGCCCTGTTCACGCCCGACGGGCATTTCCTCGCGCCCGCCTTCCCCTTGAAGGAAGTGGTCGACCCCACCGGCGCCGGCGACACCTTCGCCGGCGGTTTCATGGGCTACCTCGCCGCCACCGAGAACACCAGCCTGGAAACCTTGAAACGGGCTGCGCTCATGGGCACGGTGCTGGCCAGCTTCACCGTCGAGCAGTTCGGCACCGCCGGGCTGGAATCCCTCACCGACAACGCCCTGCACGGAAGGCTGGCCGCGCTGCGGGAGCTCATCCGGGTCCCGCCCCGCTGACCTGCCCCTTCAACCCCAGACGCGCTGGCCCTCCACCCAGGTCCCCACCACCTGGCCCGGGAGGGACCAGCCCTTGAACGGGGTATTGAACGATCTGCTCTGGATGAACGCCCGGTCCACCGTGATCCGGGCCGCCAGGTCCACCAGGATGAAATCCGCCGGAGCGCCGACCTCCAGGGAGCCCAGCCCCAGCCGGTCCAGGTGGAAGACCTTGGCGGGACCGGCGGTGAGCAGCTGCACCGCCCGGGCCAGGCTGATGACCCTGCGGTTCACCAGCAGTTCCAGGGTGAGCGGCAGGGCCGTTTCCAGGCCGATCACCCCGAAGGCGGCGCTGGCCAGTTCCACTTCCTTGTCGTCCCAGGTGTGGGGGGCGTGGTCGGTGGCGATGGCATCCACCGTGCCGTCCGCCAGGGCTTCCAGGACCGCGTCCAGGTCCGCCTGGCTGCGCAGGGGCGGGTTCATCTTGTAGTCGGAGTCGAAACGGGTCATCTCCCGGTCGGTGAGGGCGAAGTGGTGGGGCGTGACCTCGCAGGTCACCCGCAAGCCCCGCTGCCTGGCTTCCCGCACCATCCGGAACGAGCCCTTGGTGCTCAGGTGGGCCAGGTGCAGGTGCCCGCCCGTGTGCTCGGCCAGGACGATGTCCCGGGCCACCATGGCTTCCTCGGCGGCCGCGGGGATGCCCAGGCAGCCCAGGCCGGCGCTCACGCTGCCTTCGTGCATGTAGCCTTTGCCCACCAGGTTGCAGTCCTCCTCATGGGCGACGATGGGCACGTCCAGCCAGGAGGTGTACTCCAGGGCCCGGCGCATGATGGCGGCGTTCATCACCGGCAGGCCGTCATCACTGAAGGCCACGCAGCCGGCCGCCTTGAGGGTGCCGTAATCGGCCAGTTCCTCGCCGGCCGCGCCCTTGGTGACCGTGCCCAGGGGGAAGTACCGGCACCGGCCGGCCTTGCGGGCACGGGCCAGCATCATCTCGGTGATGGCCACCGAGTCGTTCACCGGCTTGGTGTTGGCCATGGCGCAGACGCTGGTGAAGCCGCCCGCCACCGCCGCCCGGGACCCGGTTTCGATGCTCTCCTTGCCGGTCTGGCCGGGTTCCCGGAAGTGCACGTGAAGGTCGATCAGCCCCGGGCAGAGCAGCCTGCCCCTGGCATCCAGGACCTCGGCCCCGGCGGCCCTGGGGTCGGCCCCGGCCTGGTCTCCCAGGGCGGCCACTTTGCCGTCCACCACCAGCAGGGAGCCGGGGCCTTCCCCGCCGCGGGCGGGATCCAGAAGTCGGGCGTTATTCACCAGCAGTGCCATGCGGACCTCGAAGCATACCCCATGTTACCTAACTGTCCGGGCCATGGTCGTGGCCATGATGGGGATCGGCCTCATGTTCATGCACGAACCGGTGGCTGTGGCTGCCGGCCATCCCCGCCGTCTCGAAGTGGACGGTCACGTGGCGCACCCGGAACCGGTCCGCCAGGACCTCCTGGATGGCGGCCAGGACCGGCTGGGTGTCTTCCAGGCGCTCGACGGTCACCTGCACGTGGGCCGTGCAGACCACCAGGTGGCTGCAGAGGCGCCAGCTGCGGATATCCTCCACCCCCGCGACGCCGGGCAGCTGCATGAGCTGGCGCCGGGCCTCGGCGTGGTCGAAGGCCGCCCGGTGCATGAGGATGGCCGTGGCGTCCGACGCCAGGGCGTACGCCCCCCGGACGATGAACCCGACGATCGCCAGGGCCACCAGGGGGTCCATCCAGCGCCAGCCGGTGAACCGGATGACCAGGGTGCTCCCCAGCAGCGCCAGGCTGGCCAGGGAATCGAAGAAGGCGTGGAGGTAGGCGCTCTTGAGGCTGGCGTCCCGCTCCAGGGCCGCCTCCCCCCCGGGGCGCAGCGTCAACGCCGCCACCAGGTTCAAGGCCAGGCCCAGGCAACAGAATCCCAGCACCCATCCCGTCTGGATGGGCGGGGGCGCTTTCAGGCGGTGGACCGCCTCCAGGACCACCGCCGCGGCCAGCGCCAGGAGCATCCCGGCGCCGAGCAGGGTATTGAAGACCTCCAGGCGGTGCCAGCCGTAGGCGAAGGTGTCGCTGGGCTCCCGCCGGTTGGCCACCAGGAGGCTGGTGAGGCTCAGCAGGGTGGCGATGAGGTCGTTGAGGTTCTCCAGGCTGTCCGAGAGCAGCCCCAGGGATCCGGTCCAGAAGCCGCCGATCCCCTGCAGGGCGGCGCTGACCCCGAAGATGGCCGCGCTCCAGGCCAGGCGCGCCGCCGTGCCCAGCCCGTCGGGGGCGGGTCCCTGGTGACCAGGGGCGGCGTGGGGAGGGTGGCTGTGCTCAAGGCCAGCCGGCCGTCGGTGGGGTTCCGCCATGGCTCATCCGGAGGTTCAGCGTACAGATTCCGCAGTCACTTGGATGCGCACCGCGCCGGTTCTGTCCCCGAGAACGCCCTATTCGACCTCCACCAGCTCCAGCAGCTCATCGTCCTCTTCGGCGAAGTCTCCTTCCTCCAGAAGAATGTGCTTTACCTTCCCGGACTCGGGGGCGCTTACGTAAAAGGGCGTGTGGGTGGAGTCAGTGCCCTCCATGAGCATGAGAGTCTCATCCTCTTCCACTTCCTGCCCTGGAGCGACCAGAACATCCACCACATAACCCGGCCACTCCGCCCGGATGATCATGTCGCCCTCCAATGGTCTTGGTGGAAAGTATGGTAAAGCCACCAACTGCGCAAGGTTGAATTCGACATTTTTCGGGCGTTACGCCTTGACACTTCCATTGCCCAATACCAACTTGCAATACCACGGAAGGAAGCGAGCCGATGGGTTGCGATAAATATTTATTCCAAGCGTAAACAAGGTGTGAATTATCCAACATACCCGTTCTCGGGCCAATGAGGTTACAATGTTGGAATGGCGTTAAGGACCCGCGCCCACTCGACTGTTTCCATCAGGCCCGCGAAAACAGTTTAGAGGCCTGCGGTTTTCGAATTCACCGGGAGTGTTCGTGCAACGTGTCCTTGTAACAGGCGGCGCAGGATTCATAGGCTCCCATGCCGTGGAGGCCTTGCTGGCGAATGGGAATGAAGTGGTTGTCCTGGATAATCTGGCTTCCGGCCATCCGGAGAATCTGCCCAGGGACATCCGCCTGGAAGTGATCGATCTTGGCTCCGAGCGCGCATCGGCCCTGATAAAGTCCTTCCGGCCTGAGGCGATCTTCCATTTCGCGGCCCAGACCGATGTTCGGGTAAGCACAGCCCGCCCTATCTTCGACGCCGAGCAGAACATCATAAATACATTGAAACTCATCGAATCGGGGCTGCACTATGGTCTCGGCTTCTTCGCCTTCGCCTCATCGGGTGGAGCCATTTACGGGGAACCCTTGGATGGGCCCCAGGATGAGGAACATCCGGAGCGGCCGCTGAACCCCTATGGGGTGGCCAAGCTCAGCGTGGACAAATACCTTAACGCGTTTCGGCACCAAGCCGGGCTGCCCAGTTGCTCGATGCGGTTTTCCAACGTCTATGGCCCGCGTCAAAACGCACGGGGGGAGGCCGGCGTGGTCTCCATCTTCGTGACCCATTCACTCGCGGGGCGGCCACTTCAGATCAACGGTTCGGGCAACCAGACCCGCGACTTCCTTCATGTACAGGACCTCGCCCATGCCATGCCGCGGATCCTGCGCCACCGCACGCAGGGGGTCCTGAATTTCGGCACGGGGGTCGAAACCTCCATCCTCCAACTCGCGGACCAGGTACGCGCGCAGTTTCCCGGTCTTCCAGAGCACTCGTTCGCACCTCCCATCCCTGGAGAGCAGATGCGCTCGGTGCTCAACTCAAACCGAGCCCGGCGCGTTCTCGGCTGGGAACCCTCCATGGACCTGCCGTCGGGACTTCAGTCGACCGTACGGTGGTTTGAACAAAACGAACAATTACCCGTAAATAGATAAATCAAAATGGTTATACGATGACCCCGCCCGACGGTAACACACCCAATGCCACATCGCTTGAGTTCGTACTCGTCGGGGCGCAGATCCAGCCGCCACTGGTCGTCCATTCGGAGGAGGGCCTGCCTTCGAAACGCCGGGCACGCACTGCCCCTGACCCGATCTACCTGCTCGATGTTTTTGCGGCCCTGGTATTGGCAGTACCTGACCTTCCCGATCCTGGTGCTCAGCTGCCTCTGGGTCCTGGCGGTGGACCGCGGCAATCCGTTCTTCGTCCAGATCCGGATCGGACTCGACGGCAAGCCCTACAGGATCTTCAAGATCCGCACCATGCGCCACGACCATGGCAGCCACGCGAGGTTCTGCGCGCACAGGGACGAACGCATCCTGCTCGGCGGACAATTCCTAAGGACCAGCCGAATCGATGAGCTTCCCCAACTGTTCAACGTCCTCTCGGGCAACATGGCCTTAGTCGGGCCGCGTCCGGAACAACCGGCCTTCGTCAAGACTTTCCTCGAGGAGATCCCGCGCTACGGAGAGCGGTTCGCCGTCAAACCTGGGGTGACCGGCCTGGCCCAGGTTTCCCAGGGCTATGTGGACTCCCTCAATGGGACCCGGATCAAGCTGAAATACGATCTGTTCTTCATCAAGCACCGGTCCCTGGGGCTTTGGCTTAGGATCGTCCTCGGCACCATCCGGGTTGTACTGGACCGCCACGGAGCGCGCTAGCCGGGCACTTGGAAACCACTCGAAACCAGAGCAAGTTGACGAGATTCGTCATCTATTTGCAAGCGTGTTATTATCGTGACGCCGATTTCACCGCTCCCGTCGGCAGCGACCTCTGCAGGAAGCCCACCTCCCCCCATTCCAGCCGGCGGAGGGTTTCATGGAGGGATCGCCATCAGGGAGCCACGTTGGGACGTTGGTCCCAGGAGACCCCATGAACACCCTGAATTTCAGCCCCACCACCGTCAGCGTCGACCTGGGTGGGACCCCCATCAGCCTGGAGACCGGCCGCATTGCCAAGCAGGCCCACGGCTCCGTCATCGTGCGCCAGGGCGGCACCATGGTCCTGGTGGCCGTGTGCCGGGCCGAGCCCCGGGAAGGCATCGACTTCTTCCCCTTGACCGTGGACTACCGGGAACCGGTGTTCGCCGCCGGCAAGATCCCCGGCGGGTGGTTCAAGCGCGAAGGCAAGCAGACCACCAAGGAAACGCTCACCTCCCGGCTCATCGACCGCCCCCTGCGTCCCCTGTTCGAGGAAGGCTACAACGGCGACACCATGATCTCCGTCCAGGTGATCAGCTTCGACGGCGAGCACCAGCCCGACACCCTGGGCATCGTGGGCGCCTCGGCGGCCATGATCATCTCCGACATCCCGTTCCACAACCCCGTAGGCGGGGTGCGGGTGGGCCGCGTCAACGGCCAGTTCGTGGCCAACCCCACCGTTTCCCAGCGTCCCGACAGCGACCTGGACCTGATCGTGGCCGGGACCGAGGAGGCCCTGGTGATGGTCGAGTGCGGCGCCCAGGAATTCCAGGAAGCCGACATGGTCAAGGCCCTGGAATTCGGCCACCGGGCCATCCAGACCCTGGTCAAGCTGCAGAGGGACCTCCAGGCCAAGGTGGGCAAGCCCAAGCTCGCCACCGTCAAGCCCGAGCGCAACGAGGAGGTCTACAAGCAGGTGGCCGCCAAGTACGCCGAGAAGCTGCTGGTGGCCCTCACCATGAAGGTGAAGATCGACAGCTACACCTCCATCGATGCCCTCAAGAAGGAAGCGGTCGCGGAACTGGCCGCCGAGCACCCGGAACTGAAGAATGACGTGGGCGAATGCTTCGACCTGCTCAAGGAGACCCTGTTCCGCAACGCCATCCTCAAGCAGGGAGCCCGGCTGGACGGCCGCCGGTTCGATCAGATCCGTCCCCTGAACATCGAAGTGGGTGTCCTCCCCGCCGCCCACGGCTCCTGCCTGTTCACCCGGGGCGAGACCCAGGCGCTGGTGTCCGCCACCCTGGGCACCATCGAGAACCTGCAGACCATCGAGGGCCTGGAGGACGAGTACAAGAAGTCCTTCTACCTGCACTACAACTTCCCAGGCTACTCGGTGGGCGAGTGCAAGCCCAACCGCGGGCCCGGGCGGCGGGAGATCGGGCACGGCATGCTGGCCGAGCGCGCCATCGCCCAGATGCTGCCCAGCAAGGAAGAGAACCCCTACACGGTCCGGGTGGTCTCCGAGATCACCGAGAGCAACGGCTCCAGCTCCATGGCCACCATCTGCGGCGGCACCCTGGCCCTCATGGACGCCGGCATCCAGCTCAAGGCCCCGGTGGCCGGGGTCGCCATGGGCCTGGTGAGCGACGGCTCCAAGTTCGTGGTCCTGACCGACATCGCCGGCCAGGAGGACCACTACGGGGACATGGACTTCAAGGTCGCCGGCACCACCCGGGGCATCACCGCCCTGCAGATGGACATCAAGATCGGCGGCATCACCACCGAGATCCTGACCAAGGCCCTGGACCAGGCCAAGAAGGGCCGCCTGGAGCTGCTCACCGCCATGGGCGAGATCCTGGCCGTCCCCCGCGGCCAGATCGCCGGCAACGCCCCCCAGATGCACACCATCCAGCTGCCCAAGGAAAAGATCCGCGACGTCATCGGCAAGGGCGGCGCCACCATCCGCAACATCATCGAGGTGAGCGGCTGCTCGGTGAACATCGACGACAACGGTTCCTGCCAGGTGGCCGGCGCCACCAAGGAGAAGCTGGCGGTGGCCCTGAAGATGATCGCCGACCTGATCCAGACCGCCGAAGTGGGCCAGACCTACCTGGGCAAGGTGGCCAAGGTGGTGGAGTTCGGGGCCTTCGTCACGATCCTGCCGGGGATCGACGGGCTCCTGCACGTCTCCGAGATGGCGCCGCACCGGGTCAAGAACCCCGCCGACGAAGTGAGCGAGGGGCAGGAGATCATGGTGAAATGCATCGCCGTGGATCCGAACGGCAAGATCAAGCTGAGCCGGAAAGCGCTCATGGCCAGTGAGACGAGCAACGGAACCCTATAAGTTCCCCACGGTTAGCCGGCCCGGCTGTCGTTTCCGAACGACAGCCGGGCCGGTTCATTTAATTCCGGCCTTCGTTTCACCAGTCCAGGCCGCCGGATGGGAATCCGTCATACCTACGGCCAGTTTTGCTACCCCCACGCAGCAGTTGTCTGGATGGCTTATCCACTTGTATCCACCACAATTGGGGATAACCTTCGTTCATGCCGAGAATCCACTATGAAGATATCTATTATCACCGTGGTCTTCAACAACCCAAAAATCAAGGATGCGCTGGACTCCATATTCCGGCAGGCCCTGAATGGTGAAATTGAAAGTGTCGTGGTGGACGGAGGGTCCACAGATGGCACGGTGCAAGTCATCCAGACCTACGGCAAAGTCCATAAATTTATCAGCGAAAAGGACCGCGGGATCTATGATGCAATGAATAAGGGAATAGCCATTGCCACTGGAGATATCGTGGGAACCCTGAATTCAGATGATTTTTATGCACATGACCAGGTTCTGCAGAACGTCCTGGACGCATTCAAAGACCCAAAAATCGACATCGTTTATGGCAATCTTGAGTATGTCTCGGCCCTGGACCCCAGCAAGGTCATCCGGCACTGGCGGTCGAGACCGTTCCAGCCTGGTTTGTTCGAACGCGGATGGATGCCACCCCATCCCACCTTCTTTGTGAGGAAAAACGTTTATGAAACTTTCGGGACTTTCAACTTGGATTACAAGATAGCGGCAGACTTTGAACTAACCCTAAGGTTTTTGGCCCGCTATCAAATCCCCTCCAAGCACCTCGATCAAGTGCTGATCAAATTTCGCATGGGGGGCGCTTCCAATCAGAGCCTGGCCAACATTCTGAAAGCAAATCTGGAGAGCCGCAGAGCATGCCTGGCCAATAATCTGCCAATTTCTCCATTTTTCATCATCCAAAAGATCGGTTCGAAGATTCCCCAATTCTTTCTTCGCAAGCGCTGACTAAGGTCCTACGCGTCAGCGAAGTTTGGAAGCATAGACCATGAGCATGCCTCAAATCATCCCATCCAGATCTGGCAGCAAAGAATTCCTGGAACTCGTCTGGGACGAGTTCTTTCTTTCGAAGCATCGCGGAATTTCGCTAGAGGTCCACTTTCCCTGGATGTTCCAGGTTCCTTGCCCCGGCACCTTCATGGAGATATATCAGTCAGGTCGTCTGCTCGGTGGTCTGGTCCTTAAGAGCCACTCCAGTTCGAATCCTCTCGGAAGCCTTCAGATAGGTGCCATTGGCCTCGTGTGCATCCACCCAAATGAAAGGGGAAGGGGATTAAGCCAAATCCTCCTCCGGGAGACAATTGATCATGCGGCTGACCGCGGGTTCGCAGCACTCACCCTCTGGACCGGGAAACCCAATGTATATGAAAAGGTCGGCTTTCAATTAGAAGACTCAGCGCTGTATGGATGGGTGACTGCACCATGCACGGATTTTCGCCCGGCCCCCTCCTTCAGCCGCCTGCATGCCCTGCCCACTATTGGCGTACCTCCCTTCGCCCAGACAGTTGAAAAGTCCTGTGGCGATGCTTGTTCCTTCACCGTCGTGCGGGACACCATTGGACCGATTGTCGCCGAATGGTCCGGCGCATCCCGCCCGGTGGCTGATCTGATGGATCAGGTGTTGCCCCAGCATTGGCGCCTGAATGCCTGGGAGGGTGACGGTCTCCTGGACGAACTATCCGCGGCAGGTTTCCAACTACAGCTGAAGCCCAGTCATCTTCAGATGTGGCTACCCCTGACCGGATCCCTCACTTCGGCGGATCTGGCCAGGGACGTGCGATTCTCGGTTCTGGATCGGGTCTGATACAAGATCCGGACCTTGCCCCAGTCTGCTTAGTTTGTGATCAAATTGTGGTATGGAACAAGTTGACCATGCGGGATGGCCAACAACCGGTTCACCCCAACCAGACAGAGAAGAATAAAAAATAATGTAAGGAGAAGACGTTCCTGCTTGGATTCCGGGCTTGTGGCCACCATAGGCACCATGAAGATTTCCATGGATTTAAAATAGAAACTTAGACGTGTCGATAGGTCCGCACTGAAATTGAAGAGGATGAACAGAAGGATTGAAACAATGTATGCATTTCGAAGAAGAAGTTTGAATTCCAATTTGGCTTTGATCTTACCGAAATAAACCATAAACAAAAGTAAAATTATGACGCGCTGGAAAAAGGCCGGTGAAAAGATTTGACTGCCCACCACCACATCTTCACCTGACACATAATAATTATAATGAGAGAATTGCTCTAATGCAAGGAAGGCCTGGACATAACTGTTGTATTGAATTACATGACTTACCTGCCATGCAAGCAGCATAGCGGCGAGGAAGACCAGGATCATCTTCCGGTTGTCCAAATTGATTCGACCAATGAAATAGAAGGGGAGGAATACAACCGCTGTAAGATGACAAAGACTTGCCAAGAAAACAAATACCAGAAACAATTTCAATTTTCTTGCCAGTACAAAAGGAATCGCTAAAAATAAGAAAGCCATTGCCAACCCTTGTCGTAGGCCATTTAAATCATATATCATAAATAATGTGTAACAATAAACACACAAAGAAAGGAACACGTCCGGAGATAATCTTATAATAATTTTTGCCTTTAAAATAAACGTCAATGCAAAGATTACAAATATGCAGAAATAAAAATTATCAAAAATTAATCGAGAAACATACATGAGAGAACAAAAAAGCACCTCCTCCCGGGCTTCCCAGACTGAACGCCAGGATGAAAACTGCGCGAACAAGATCTGATAGGAATCCCAATCGGTTCCCACATTTTTGCGGAGGCCGCCGACCAGGACCAAGCCTGCCAAGGCGGCGACGACCATAGCCGCATACAGTTTGTCCCGGCCAGGTTGGTCCCTTGGTGTCAGCCCGACGAAGAGCGAAGCGCCTCCCAGGCAGAGGATTAAAAAATAGTATATCAACTCAGACGTACTCCCCATTTCTTTAGAAACGAGATCCAAGAGAGCGGAAAAGTAGCCGCGATCAGCAAGAGTAGGCCGTGGCCCGGTGCTTGGTAGAGCAGCCTGGAGGCGAGGATCTTCTGGGTTGCGAATGATCGGTGCCCAGACATGATAGCCCTTTTGACCAGATTCACCGTTTGCAGACGTATAAGACTCTTAATGGAACACCGGAGGGTTCGGCTGCAGGAACGCTCTTGGAGGGCGGCCCGAAGAGTTCTGACCACTTCGAAATCCTCCCTCAAGAACAAGGAACTGGTATTGCCATTGATCTGGAAACGGTAGTGTGCCAATGGCACCCTGCTGAACGCCACCCCATGGTCAAGTGCGATCCGGCACCAGAGATCGCTGTCCTCGGTCAGCCGCACTCCAGCCTTGTACCCACCCAAAGACAGAAAGACCCGTCTGGGGTAACAGCAACTCGAATTGCAGAACGGAGAGCGGCCCCGAATGGCGAACAATCGGAAATAATCAGGGAGCAACCCGCGCACTGCCCCGCCGAACAGGTCGGGATAATGGTCCACTTCAGAATTCCCGTCGCCATGAATGAAGTAATAATTCAGGCCATAAATGCCGGCTTCAGGAAACTCATGGACCAGCCGATTCAATTCCTTCAGGAACCCCTGCTCCCAATAGTCGTCCGCATCAAGAAAAACGACATGTTCGAACCTCGACTCGGCAACCCCCACATTGCGCGCCACGGATACGCCTTGGTTGGGCTGGCGGATCAGCCTGACGCATGGGTGGGTGCACTCCAACACTATCCCGGCGCCCTGATCAGTGGAGCCATCATCTACCACAATGATTTCAAAAGGCGAATAATCTTGCCCGAGGACGGAGTCCAGTGCTTTCCTAACCTGATCCTCCTTGTTGAAAAGGGGAATCACGACCGAAAATGGTATTCCCTCCGAATCACCGTGCATCTTTGGATTTTTCCCAGGATTCAACCAGGTTCCGGGTGCCCAGCTCAAAAATGTAAGATCTCACCAGATCGTTGGCCCTCCATATATCCTCGACGTCCGTGATCCGACGATTCGGTGAGAACACCTTCCTGACGGTCTTGTTCATGAATTTTGAATAGTATACGGACAGAGAAACCTGGGCCAGGTCCAAGGCGGTCCGCAGGCCAAAGAAACGGTCGCCGGGGAGTACATTCCCGATTTGCCTTCTGGCCCATTTCGTGGAATAGCCGCCAATGGCGGGGTGAGGCCAAGATGCTTCTGGCCAGCAGTCGGGCCCGGTTGAATCCGCCCAAAGTCAGGGGCAGGTTCATTTCCTTGATGGCCTTCATCGCCGATTCGGCCCAGATCGTCTGAACCGAATAGTACGGACGGAATCGCCGGATCCCATAGGTACCGACCCCGGTCCCGTAAATGGGGGGCATCCTCCAGGCGTCCTGAATGGGCTCCCATCTGCCCAGCGGCAGTCGTGCTGACACTGCAGGCACCCGAAATGGATATGGGAAAATCAATGACAAGGTGTGTCTTCACTAGCCATGAAAGGGCCACGGCGGAATAGATGTCTGGGCTCAGGCCTCCGAAATGATGTCCTGTCGTCGCGCGTATCCGTTCCAGCCATTCGCGCTTGACTAACCCGTGGTAGACCTTGGGGAGGTGGAACCTCATGTAGTCTGTGATGCCGTCTTTTAAGAGCGGCGCGAGGGCAGAACGGGGGTCGAAACTATAGATCTTTTTAGACGCATATGGGATGGTCAGGTAACCTCGGCTTCCTTCGCCCAGAGCGTTCGGCCAGTAGTAATCAATAAATACCTTGGGGCAGATGGAATCCACCCCACGGCTGTTGGCCCATTCCGCCAATTCAAAAAGGTTGGGGCAAACGCAATCGTCGTCGCCGATCAGGCAAGACGTACACCCCTTTTGCCAATGCCATGGCGGCATTGAAGTTATCGATGGAGGAAAACGGCGGAGGGGTATAGGCATAGACCAATCTTGGATCCGTGGACTTATCAGCCAGGGCCGATCCAAGTTCGCGGGAATCGGAATTGTCCTGGACGACCAGTTCGAATTCCTGGCCGGATAAGCCAGGATCGTCTCCACCGCCTTCCTGCAGTAGGGGATCCGGTTCCGGGTAGCGATAAGGATGGAAACCAGGGGCTGACCGGCCCGGGGCGGTCCGACAGGAAGTCCAGCCGGGTCCGCAGCCAAAGAATCGACCGCGCGCTGTCTTTTTCCGAAGGACTCGCGGCCGTTCGCTCCGGCGGCAAATGGGGTTTCGTGGACAAAAGCGGCAAGCTGATCATCAACCCGCAATTCGACGAAGCCGGAAATTTTGTCAAGGGTCTGGCGCCGCCAAACAGGGCAAGCACTGGGGCTACATCAGGTCCCGACGGAAAATTCGTCATCAATCCGCAATTTGACTTCGCCAACGATTTCGCCGAAGGCTGGCGCCGGTCAAGCAAGGCCACTGGGGTTTCGTGGACGCCACCGGCAAGATCGTCATCAACGCGCAATTCAACGAAGCCATGCCCTTTGTCAACGGCCTGGCGCGCGTCAAGGTGAGCGGAAAATTCGGTTACGTTGACACCGCCGGAAAATACATCATACTCCCCACCAATTAAGCCGGCGAAATGGTGCGCGGTTTTCCGGTGAAAAATTTCCGTCCGCGGCGCGGCGCCGACGGGCTGGCGGCGCGACGTGAGCCGGATGAAATTCCGCCACCATATCAACCAGCGCCATGAATCGGCCAGCGGACGAATGTGGCTGTCGCGCCGGCTGACAATGACCTGGACGGGAACAAATTCCACACGCCGGCCTGCGGCGAGAAAAGCCATCAACGTTTCCGACTCCACTTCAAACCGCTCGGATTTGAGCGGCAGCATGGCCCAAGGCGGCAAAGATAGAATAAAGGCGGAAACCCGATTGCGTGTCCGGCAAATCACGCCCGGCGCGCCGCGAAATTTGCCGGCTCATCCACAAATTCACCCGCCGGCGCGGCCACGGCATTTTCCGCGCGTCGTTCATGCGATTGCCAATCACCAGCGGCGCGCCGGTTTGAGAAGCGCAATTCAGCAGCACGGGCAGATCTTCCGGCGCGTGCTGGCCGTCGCCGTCCAGCGTGACGGCCCATTCAAAACCTTCCGCCAGCGCCCGCGACAAACCGCTGCGCAGCACCGCGCCTTTGCCGGAATTTTTTTCATGGCGGATCACCCGCGCGCCGGCGCCGGCCGCCCGCGAAGAAGTGTCGTCGGTGGAACCGTCGTCCACAACCAGCACGCGCGGCAAAAATCGCCGCACCCCGGCGACGAGCGGCGCGATGGTGCGCCCTCGTTGAAACAGGG
>CAVRKY010000008.1:0-25541 GCA_963722335.1 uncultured Holophagaceae bacterium
CTTAGGAGGCCGCTCTCCGCATGGTTTCCAGCTGGGCCACCAGGGCCCGGATTTCGTCCGCCGTCCTCCCGGCGATCCGAGCCTGGTTGATGGCCCGGACCTCGGCCTCGGGCCAGCCGACAGAGCGGCCCCCGAGGAGTACCGGATGGGTGAACAGGCCATTCTGGATGTCTTCGTAGTGGCTGGGCTTGCTTCGGCCCCGGGCCTTCAAGACTTCCGGGAGGCGCAGGATGTAGTAGTCGTCGGTCATGGGTGCACCTGGTGGGGAAGGGGAGTTTCATGGATGCTCGGACAGGTATGTCCGACACGACAAGTTTGGTCAGTTAGGTTAACTGGTCAAGCATGATTTTTTAGGTATGAATGGATGCTCCGGTTGGGGGGACGGCTTGACCCCGCATGAGGTGATTCGGCCACATTCGCCGCGGTTCATCTCGTCTCACCTGTGGCCAGAAGTGATCCTCGGGTTGGGCTTGTGCTCCTCGTTCGTTCGGTGGCCGCTACGGTGGAATTGCATTGGGTATATACGCAACTCGCAATGAACGGTTTGTCCAGAGGTTCCAGGGACGCTGCTTCCCCGTTTCTCGTCGTGGTGCTCCTTGCGGCTCTGCTGGTCATTCGGTCCAGGGAACGGGTGCGGGTACACGACTGGAAATGCAGCAGCAGAGGGCGATCTGCCCTTTTCGCCGACTGCCACGCACCGGCTCGCCTCCGGCATGGCTTGGCCGGTTGTACGAATGCCTTCCATCGATTTTCCCCCCCTGGTGGTCCAGGAAATGGGGGCGCGGCCCGTTGGATCCCTGGGGCCATGGCGGGTTTGGCGGGTTTCTGGCGGGTTTACATCCAGCCCCCCCGTGGCGGGTTTGGCGGGTTGATGGCGGATTGGTGGCGGGTTTCGGCTGGGGGCCTTACTTGGTGGGCTTGCTCTTGGCGAGGACGAAGTGAGCCGACCGGCCGCTGCCAGCCATTTCAAGTAGGCCAAGGCCGACCATGTGCTGAAGCTCTCGAAGGGCGGTGCGATCAGAAACCCCGGTCACCTCCCGGTACTGGGCGTTGGTGATCCGGCCGGCAGCCTTCGCATGCCTCAACCCAAGGCGCTCCCGGTCGCTTAGATCGAACCCGGCCAGTGCCTTATCGGTCAGCCAATCCAGCCACAGGGTAACGATGATGGATCCCTGTCGAACTTCGAACTGCGGATCGGGAAGGCCGGCTTCCCGGCAAGCCTGAATCATGGCCTGGGTTCCCGATCCGGCTCTCTCGATGTAGCGCGCGAGGTAGAGGGATTCGGCCATCAGAGGGTTGTAGGGAATGGAAGGGTGGTCCGTTTGCAGACTGGCGGGAGTGAGCAGCCCGGGGAGCGTGCCGGGGTTCCAGACCTCGAGACGATCGGAGAAAAGCCGGATCTCAACGGAAGCATTGCTGTGGTAGTCCCGGTGGGCAATGGCGTTGACGATGGCCTCGCCGACAGCTTCGGGCGGGAGTTCGTAATCAGCCGGTGCAGTCGAATCCACGCCCCGGGTGCCCACGGATCGGCTGATCTTGGAGAGCACGAAATCCCGGGCCTGATCCACCTGCTCGAAAAGATTGCCGCCATAGACCTGGTGTGAGGCGAACGGACGCCGGTACTCGGTTTCATGGCAATGGACGCACTTGGTCTCGGCGGTGCGGTGGAACCGCTGGGGGTCGGAACCGAACAGAAGCACAGCGGCATTGGTCGGTACCCCGTGCTCGATCAGGCTCAGGTGGGTGAGCAGCGCCTGGGTAGTCGTGTTGGCCTTGAGGGGAAACGCTCGTTCATGACCTGCCGTTTCAAGGAACCAATCGATGCGCTTGCGGGAGAGGTCCCTCAGAGTGGCGTGGTCGCAGGCGGCCGCATCGAAAGGAGGGACGCGCAGCGCACCCAGGGAGTCTAGGTGCTCCACCAAGCTGGCATAGACTTCGGCGGTGAGGGCGCTGGCATTCTCGATTCGCCGGCGGAGGAGATGGCTGCTGGCTTTCCCAATGAGAGCCTTCATCTTCGGGGAACGCGCCTTGTCATCGGAACCCCAGACATAGATGAGTCGGGTCTTCCCCTTACGGGTAGCTTCGTCATATTCCCGTTCGGTGGGGGACACGCCTTCGGGATCTTCGTAGCCGTATTCGTTCCCGAACAGGCCCAGGTAGACATCGCAGCGGCCGACTTCCTCAAGGTAGACCTGGTCGACTCGACGATCCTGGGCAGGCAGGTCCTCGAACAGAAATACCTCGGACACGAAACGGCGGAGGACCGCGTCCCCAAGCAGAAAGGCCTTCAAGTCCTTACGAATAGGCTCGAATTCCCTCTGGACGCTGCTGATGAAGATCCTGAGACGGGTAGCAACCATGTGTTTGGATCCTGCGATATCTGGACAAGGTCGAAGAACTGGGAATGAGACGGGGTGCCGCTGGAACAGCGAATGTGGGTCAACTGAATCTTATTGGACTGAGCCCCGTTGCGCCTGGTGAAAATGGGAGACGCTCTGTGTGGAAGCCACGAGAAGGCCTGGCACCACCCCCGCACCCCGGTCCGGAGTCCGAGCCTACAGGCGTTCCGGGCGGGACCCGCCCCCGTTCCCTGCGGCTCGCCCACCGCCCAGAAAGCGGGCGGCGGGGCCCAACTTACCTCCGGTCACTCTTCGCGTTGCTCGTCCCGGCAGGGGCAGGCCCCTGCCGGGTGGCTGAGCTTGGGGCACCCGCCCTGCACGCCCTCCGGTTCTCCCCCTACCCGAGGCGCTTCATGGAGCCCGAACGAGCCGGGAGGGATATTTCAAGGAATCAGGATTTCTTCTTGGCGCTGCCTTGAGGGGAACGGCCCGCCGCCATCCCATGTTTTCCGGCATAGAGCACAAGGGCTTCCTCGACCACCGTGCCGATGGTCGCTTCGCTCCTGGCAAGCTCCCCACGAACCGCCCGGGCCTGGAGATCCGCGACCAGACGCTGAAGGAGTTCGGCCGGCCCCTGCCGGAGGCGCAGAGTGAACGGGATTGTTGGCTCTTTGACAGGTCGTCCAGCCTTCCGTTTCTCGGCGTCCTGCCTCTTCGGCGTTCCCATCGCACTGACCGAAGCCTTCCCGGACCCAACCTCCAAGACCTCCTTGAGGAGTTCATCCTTCCTGGTCTTCTTTGAAGGGGGCATGGGGGCTCCAAGGCGTCTCGATTTCTTGATGTCATAAAATCTAGGCGCTTTGAAGCCAGGATTCAACCCGGGACCAGAGCTTCTTGGCTTCGAACGCGGCTGCTCCCCCCAGGTGAACCAGGCTCCGCCCGTCGGCGAAGGCCTCGGGGAAGGCGGCACGTTCCGAAAGCCGTCCCAGCAGCGGAAGCTTGGCCAGGCGAAGACCCTCCTCGACCACCCGGTTCCGGGTGGTTTCCCGGAAGTGGTTCAGGATCACCCCCGCCCTCAGGGTCGCGCCCCGGTCCGCAAGCTCGTCCAGGGCCCGGATCGCCCGGCCAAGGGCATCCAGTTCCGGGCGGCCGGAGCCCGAGGGGAGGAGCAGGGCGTCCGCGAGGACCACTCCAACCCCGGCCATGCGTTGATCTCTTAGCCGGCCGGGAGGACAGTCCACCAGGACCGTATGATCAGGTCCCAATGAGCGGATCAGGTCGGCCGCCTCCTCGGGGGAACGCGGCACCCGGCTGGGAACCCCCGCGCGGGTGGCCCAGCCCGAGGCATCCCTTTGGGGATCCAGGTCCATGACCACCACCGGCCGGTCTTCTGGCCAGGCCCAGCATGCAGCCTGGGCGGTCAGCATGGTTTTGCCGGTGCCGCCCTTGTCGGACCAGAACGTCAGGATCGCCATTGCAAGCTCCAAGAAATCTAGGCATCAAAAAATCAGAAACGAGCAAACTCACCAGGCCCTCACGGTCTGCTCGATGAGTCGCCTGTAATGGGTGGAGAGGTCATAGGCGCCACGGCACCGGTCCCGTCGGCGGATGGCTTCCCAGAGGTTCCCCTCCAGTCGCGCCTTTTCCTTTCCTGTAGGGGTCCAGGAAAAGGTCATCGGCCATTCGGGGTTGGCCGCACGAAAGGCTTCCAGCGTCTCGCTGGCCACTTGGAGAGCAACCTGCGCGGCCTGCAGTTCCGTTTCCATATGGAAGGAGTCCGCCCGGATTTGGTTCAGGACCGCCACCACAACCTTCGATCGAATGGGATTCGTCTTCAGCATCGTTGTGCCACCTCGAAGGTCAAGATAAATATTGATGTCAAAAAATCAAGATGCTTGGGAATTATTATTTTTAAATGTCAAAATGGTGTAATCATTTGCAACCCTTCGCCCCGGGTCCTGCCGGATGGATAGGCGGGTCAACCCAAGGCAGGGTGCGCTTCCTCCTGCATGTGGTTCAGGCCAAGCTGAACTGGTTGGATTTCACGGAGGAAGAGGAAGCCGGCTGGTAGCCGTCGAGCCTGGTCTCCATTGGGAGCCATCGCAGGCCACTCTTGCTCTGGATAGGATAGGAGGGCATCAGACGGACGAGCCCGGTCCTCCGGAAGCCTTGTTCGCGGAAGGCCGGAACCGCCCATGACCACTGAGCAGGAACTGAAGGACAAACTGCGGAAGATCGAGGCCCTGTTCGCCGGGGCCTCGACGCACGGCGAACGCATGGCCGCCATGGCGGCTCGGGACCGCATCCGGGAGAAGCTCAAGGCTTTCGAGGCCCAGGAGCGCCCGGTGGAGATGAAATTCACCTTGGGGGACGGGTGGCACCTGCGCCTGTTCCTGGCCTTGTGTCGCCGCTATGGGTTGAATCCCTTCCGGCGGCACGGCCAGCGCCGGACGACAGTCATGCTGATGGTCGTGCCCGGCTTCGTGGACGACATCCTCTGGCCCGAGTTCACCCAGTTGGCGGAAGCGCTGCGGGAGTATTTGGACGAAGCCACGGAACGCATCATCCGGGAGGAGGTTTTCAAGGACCCGGGTGATCCGGAGGCCCGGTAGGCCTGGATCTCCCCCAAGTGGTTTAATGAAGGTTCGGAATGCGTTTCTGGACGCCAAATGCATCTTGATTCGACCGCAGGTACAGACTTCCATCGAAGGCCACCATAGGGAGCAACCCCATGCCGACAGCAAGCCATCGGGAAGTGGTCCAACTGAAGGTGACCTTGGCCGAAATTGAGCCGCCCATCTGGCGCCGGTTGCTGGTTCCGGTCGACTACACCTTGACCCGGTTGCATCGGGTGATCCAGATCGCTTTCGGGTGGCAGGACTATCACCTGCACTCTTTCCATATCCACGGCGAGGACTACGCTCCGCCGGACCAGGAGAATGAACCCGGAACCCGCAGCGAGAAGGTGGCGATGAAAAAGCTTGGGCTCCGCCTCAAGACGAAGATCAAGTATGAATACGACTTCGGGGATTCCTGGGAACACCAGATCCTCGTGGAGGGTCATCTTCTGCTGGAAGAACCTGCCGGCGTGCCGGTCTGCCTTGGAGGGCAGCGCGCTTGTCCTCCGGAAGATTGCGGAGGCGTCGGGGGGTATCAGGAAATGCTGGATGCCTTTCAGGACCCGGACGACCCCCGGTGTGACCAGTTCAAGCAATGGCTGGGCATGGAGGCCTGGGACGCCGAAGCCTTCCACCTTGACCAGGTGAATGAAGGTCTGGCCAAGGCGTTTGCCAAGCGGCAAGTGAAACGCGCCGCCTTGAAATAAATGGGCGCAAGAAGCTGCCTGGGCATGATCCCAGGCGCCATGGAAGCTGATGGGGCCATCCAGCGCGAAGGCGACTATCGTTGGCTGAGGCTGGGGGAAGGTGCCCCACAAATGAGTGGGATAATGCCAGCATGCTCCCTCTCCAGCCTTCCTTGACCCCGGTCCAACGGGAGGTCCTACGCTACCTTCGCGACTGCGACCAGCGGGGTGTCCACCCCACCTACCGCGAGGTGGCCGGCCATTTCGGCTGGAAGGCGGTCGCGACGGTTCGGGATCACCTTCGGGCCCTGGCGGCCAAGGGGGTGGTGGTCCTTTCCGGCGGGCGCTCCCGGAGCCTGCAGATCACCCCGCAGGGCTTGGCTCTGGCCAAGGCCGGCCACCTCCCACGAGCGGACCAGGCTGTTGAAGGCAACTCGGTGGGCCGCCTCGCCCGGGACCTGGTCGCGCTACTGGGCCCATTCCTGCACAGGGAGCGCTTTCCGGCCGGGGCCTTCCTCTGGCATGAGGGTGAACCGGCCCACCGCTGCATCATTCTCGACCGGGGCCGGATCGCGGCCTCCCGTCAACTACCCTCGGGACGAAGCGTGACGACCTGTCTGCGTGGGCCCGGCGAGATCGTGGGGTTCATCCCGCTGTTCGACGGTGGAGGCTATCCCACGACGGTCCAGGCTCTGGAGGAGGTGGAAGCCCGAGTCCTGGGCCGGGCGGAGCTTCTGCGGGCGGTCCAGGACGGGGAGACCGGCCTCTTGATGTTCCAGTTGTTCGCCCAGCGGATCCGCGAGGCCTTCCGGACCATCGACCAGCTGGGACAGCGCAGCGCTGTCCCCCGGGTTGCCGCCGCTCTCATGGCTCTGGTCCAGGAGCGTCCCCGACCGGGCCGCCTCCTGGTGGTGACGTTGCCCCTGGCCTCGGCCACCCTGGCGGGTGCTCTGGGCTTGGCGCCGGAGACGTTTTCCCGGTCCATCAGCCACTTGGTGGGCGAGGGTGTCTTGCACCGGCTCAGCCCGAGGCGCTACCAGGTACTTGACGTGGACGGGCTGAACCGCCATGCCCAGGCGACGGAGTGAGCCCGGCCAGCGTCGATCCGGAGCCATGATGGGGAAAAGCGCCTGCGGTTGATCGGGATCAATCCCTCTGTGCCAGGGATCGGGGCATTCTATTTACCATTCCTGGAGGCCTCCCATGCAGGTAAGGAAGACCCTGTTCGGCAGCGCGGTAGTGGTCTATTTCATCATCGCCTTCGAAGTCCTGATCATGATCAGCCCCTTCGCTGGCTTCTTCTACGCCGTGTTCAATCCGGTGCTGCTCCAGGTGGCGAGCCACCCGGCCACCCGCTGGCTGAGCGCCTTCTACTTGCCGCATATGGTCCTGCCGGGGGATGGGCTGCTGGTGTTCATCCGGATCCTGGGTTCGGTGCTGACGGTCCTGGGCCTGATTGTCTTCCTGGTGTGCGCCCTGCAGATCTACACCGCCAAACTGTTCCGGCGGGGGGCTGTGGCCGGCGGCCTCTACGCCTGGATCCGGCATCCCCAGTATCTCGCCCTGGCCGTCACTGGCGTCGGCCTGTCGATCCTCTGGCCCAGGATCCTCAATGCGGTGCTGTGGCTGCTGATGGTGCTGATCTACGTCTTCCTGGCCAAGGACGAGGAGCGGCGGATGCTTTTGGCCTACCCGGAAACCTATCGGGCATACATGGAGCGCACGGGCCGGTTCTTCCCGGGGGCCATCGAGCGCTGGCTGATCCCCATGTCCCGGCCGGGCAAGGTCCTGGGAGCCCTTGCCTGCGTCGCCCTGGTCCTGGCGGCGCCCTTCCTGGTGCGCGCCTACACCGTGCGTCAACTCACCCTGTGGACCGGGGCGCCCGATGCGGCAGCGCTGGCGATCCTGGGGGATTGGGCAGTTTCTCGAAGTTGTATTCATTGGTCCCATACCAGACGAACATCTCCGGCTTGAAGGCATCCCTGCAGTGGGGGCAGGTCTGCCAGGGGCCCTCATGGCCTTCCGCGAAATGGGAGCCACAAAGGGTGTAGCGGCGATGGTTGCGATAGCAGCTCGTCCGGGCATAGGAGAAGAGGACGTAGTTGTCCTCGTCATCGCAAATCCATTGTCCGCAGCATTCCGTGCGGACAAGCTTGGTGCGCTTGCCGCACAGGCCACAGGCCTTCTGCTCCTTGGGAGCCCCCTTAAGTTTTCGGGATCGGGACTGGGCCAATGCGCCTCCTCTGGGCCATGCGGCCCACCCTGAGGCTGCCAAGCCGCACCGAGGCTGTCAATGAAGCGTGGCGGTGCCTCCCATCACCCGGTGAGTGCCTCGGGTAGGGCGAGAACCGGAGGGCATGCAGGGGGCGGCTGCCCCACGCTCGGCTCCCGCCAGGGGTCACCCCCTGGCGGCGAGCGCAGCGAAGAGCGACCGGAGGGGCCGCTGGGACCCGCCGCCCGCATTTTGGGCGGTGGGCGGCCCTGGAGGGAGCGGGGCTGACGCCCCCGGAATGCCCGCAGGCTCGGAGCCCGGACCGGGGCGCGGGGCTGATGCCGGCCTTTACCCTGCTACCCCACGGTTTCCCGGAAGAACCAAAATACAGAGTCCGCAACCAGATCCCGGTCAAAACCTTCGCAGATTGGCACGAACCTGAGCCGGGGTTCATGGAGGTTGATTGCGTCGCTCATTGTGGGGGCAATCTCTCCGGCTCCTTCATCCATTCCTTCGTCATGACGGACATCGCCAGCGGGTGGACCGAGTGCATACCTCTCGTTGCCAAAACGGGGGCCCTGGTCATCGAGGCGATCAAGACCATCCGAACACGACTCCCTTTCCCGCTTCGCGGCATCAATGTTGATAACGGCTGCGAATTCGTGAACGACGGCTTGGCGGAATTCTGCAAGGAGTGCCAAATCGCCTTCACCCGCGGAAGACCGCGCCAGAGTAACGACCAGGCATGGATCGAGCAGAAGAACAACTCGGTGGTGCGCCGATTTCTCGGGTATGAGAGATTTTCGGGACTACCGATGGCTAAGGCCATAGCCCGGCTCTATGTGGCCACCCGTGTCTACGTGAATTGCTTCCAGCCATCCTTCAAGCTCGATACCAAGACTCGGGTGGGCGCCAAGATCAAGAAGGTGTACCACCCGCCAGCGACCCCCTGTAACCGTCTCCTGGCCTCCATTCATGTTTGCGAATTCGCAAAGGAACATCTGAGAGAGCTGGTTTCCAAGCTTGATCCCCTGCGGCTCCTGGAAGAAATCCGGACCATGCAGGATCACATCGCCCGGCTGGCCAAGGGTCAAGTGACACCCATCCCTCCGCATCGGGACCCGGACCTGGACACGTTCCTCAGAAGCTTGAAAATGGCATGGAAGGAAGGCGAAGTAAGAGCCACCCACAAGAAGCTTTAGCGCTCGGCTGATCTGACCCGGGCCTGCTCGCCTGAATTGACCCACTCCGGGACCTGGGTTCCTCGCAGGAATGGCGCTACCCGACCCGCCGAACCATGGAGAGAATGGAGCCCGTCCAGGACGGGTGAACCATGCCAGCCAGAACCGTATCCCGCAAGGCGAAGGAATCCGGCGCCCTCAAGCGCTTGGGACCGGTAGAGGAAGGGAAGCTCCTTTCCCGCCTCCTGGAGGTCCACCCGGAACTGCGGGCCGAGGCGGAGGCCATGGCCCTGGAGATGATCACCACGGTGGATCCGGAAGCCGTCGCCGAGGAGGTGACGTGGGCCTTCCAGGGCTTCGACCAGGAAGAAGTCTGGGATCGGTCCGGTCCCGACCAGTTTGGCGGCTATACCGAGCCCGGCGAGGCCGCGGACGAGATCTGCGAGGAGAAGTTGGAGCCGTTCATGAACGAGTTGCAGCGGCTTCTGGAGATGGGACAGATGGAGCCCGCGTTGGCCCAGGTCCAAGGGATGCTGCTCGGGCTCTCCCGCCTCAAGGACGACCTGCCGGAGGATGCGGCGGACTTCCCCACCGAGAGCGGAGCCTACCGCGTCCTGGAGACCTGGGCCAAGGTAGCGCCGGCAGGCTCGGAACCATCCCTGGTCAAGTGGATCCAACAGGAACTTCCTGCCGATTGGGCCTCGCACCTGGAACCCCTGTGGCGAGGCCTGCGCCACCGGACCGGCAAGTCCCGGTAAGGCCAGGATTCGGACTGGACCGTCCTGCAGGCACGACTGCACCCACCGGCAGCGTTGGGACACCTTCCTTCGCCCTGGTCTCAGGACCCAAGGCCGGACAGGCTGGAGGCATTCACCCTCCAGGAGGCTCGGCATGTTCAAGGCACGGCCCTGCCTGATTTGCGACAAGTGGTTCCGCCCTGACCCCATGGTTGGTGATCGGCAGCACGTCTGCGGGAACCCAGCCTGTCAGAAGGAGCGGCATCGCCGGGCCTGCGCTCGGTTCCATGAGCGCGACCCGGACTACGATCCCCACACCCGGTTCACCGCCAGGCTGGTGAAGGTCGATCCGCCTGGAAGGGGCCGGGTCGTCCCGCTGGAGGCCATCGACTGGAGGTACGCCCGGAAAGTGGTCGGGTTGAAAATCACCACCCTGGTGGAAGAAACCGGCAAAGTCCTCCTCCGGCAGGCGCGAGACGCAGCTTCCGTGCAAGCCAAATGAAATCACGAGGTATCGACAAAGTCCTCATTTCCGCCCCGCGAGACGCAGCTTCCGCCCAACTACCAATAGATTCATCGAAATAAAGACATACTCCTCCCCCCTGAGGCACGAGACGACCTCGGCCCCCCGTTCGGGGTTGCCTACCCTGTTGCCCGGTTCCCCCGGACGGCGGCATGGACCTCGAACACCACCAGATCAACCTGCGTTTCGAGGCCCTGGACGAGGGAGATCGCTGCAAGGCCCAGCGCTGGCTGGCCAGGAGATTCGGCGCAGACCCGCCTCAGTCTCGGGGGAGCACTTGGGCCGACTGGCCGGGTTCAAGAACTGGAAACGCTGCGGGTGCTGGGTGAACGTCCGGGCCTGCCGGCTGGAGCCCGATGACCTGCGCAAGGCCCTGGAGATCCCTGCGGAGATCCTGGAAGGCCAGGAGCCCCTGCCGCACCGACCGACCGGTTTCGGCCAGCGCACACTGAGCCACCGGTCCGGACGCGACACCAGTTCCTCCGGGATGGATTGGGCCTGGGTCTGCAACATGCTGGAAGCGGGCATGGACCCCGCGAAGGTGCAGCGAGAACTGATCGCCACGGCCCGGTCCCGCCGTGGCCCCGATACGGAACGCTACGCCCGGAGGACGGTGGAACGGGCCATGGTCAAGGTCGGTCGCAGGTTCCACTGAGATTCCAGGCGCCACCAAGAGCAAGCCGTACCACGCGCCCCCTGGGGGGAGAGAACCTCAGGCAGCCACCATCACAAATAAATCGTGTTCGAAGCCTGGATCAGTTCTGGAGAGCGGGAGTGGGTCAATTCCCATGAGCGTTGAGGACCCGGGCGGTCCTTTTCTCCCCCAGGAACTACCGGGATATGGAACGCGCGGACCGGGTCCGGGCCTGCTATCAGCACGCTTGCCTGCAGTGGGTTTCGGGACAGTCCATGACCAACGCGACCCTTCGGCACAGACTCGGGATCGATCCGAAGAACTACCCCATGGCCAGCAGGGTCATCAAGGATGCCTTGGGCGCGGACCTGATCAAGCCCATGAACCCTGACGCACCTCCGGGTGTTGGGGCGAGGTATCTGCCCTATTGGGCCTGACCAAGCTTTCAGACGCTCGATTGAGCGTGGGGACGGTTCCGCAGGCCCATGGTTCCGATCCTCAGCTAAAAAGGGAACCATCCGAGCGAGGCATGGCGCTGCCGTGCGGGCGAATCGTAACTGGGAAGGCATCCGCCCCGCTGGCAGGGGTTGCCGCCTTCAATTCAAGGCAAGCTATTTCAATAGTAATGCTCTCTGTGGCTTCCAGGGTCCATTGTAACTGGGCGAAGACCCAGTAACCTGGGTTTGTCAATAAATGCTGATATTGCTTGAAATGGCTCGGATCGGTGGCCGGTCTGGCAGATCCTGATGGCGGCGCATTTCCAGGAGCGGAACCTAAAGGTCAAGCTGGGAGCCGGTTGGCGAGGAAACCCGGCCGGCGGATGGTAACTGCCACCCCGGGAGGACCGTCGGGCCTCGCGTGCGTCCTTAGCTAACACGAAACATTTCAATCAATTAAAGAAAACGTCGGTGCAGGGCCCATTGTAACTGAGAGGACCTCGGCCAATCTCCGGCCCTCCCGGTTTGTCCACGCTCGGCAGGTGAGTACGAATGGATGGTCCCGGAGGAGTTGCCTGTCGAAAGAGGCGGGCCCGCCGGAGCGTGGAACTCCATTGCCTGCTGGCCGCCATTAGGTCTTGAATCCTCACCGGCATACGGAGGCCGCGCTGACCTCGGCCCTGGCCTTACCATGGAGTGGCATTTCAGCCCTTGCCACATGCCCAAGGTAATTGGCCATTTCATGATCCCAGAATCCCCAACCGAGCCACGACGGGAGCCCCTCGCGGGGCTGGTCGAACGGGTCACCTTCCACAACCCGGACTCGGGATTCTGCGTCCTGCGGGTCCTGGTGCGGGGGCACCGCGAGCCGGTGACCGTCATTGGATCTGTTGCCGCCATCCAGGCCGGGGAACAGATCCAGGCCAGCGGCATCTGGGAAAACCACCGGGATCATGGTCTGCAATTCAAGGCCGCCTTCCTGAAGGCCACCTTGCCCACGACCCTGGCGGGAATCGAGAAGGTACCTGGGCAGCGGCTTGATCCGGGGGATCGGGCCGGTCTACGCGGAGAAACTGGTGAAGGCCTTTGGCGAGGAGGTGTTCGACCTGATTGAATCGAATCCGGAGCGTCTCAAGGAGATCCCGGGCGTCGGCCCCATCCGCATCCAGCGAATCGTGGCCGGATGGGCCGAGCAGAAAGCCATCCGCGAGATCATGTTGTTCCTGCAGTCGCACGGGGTCAGCACGGCCCGGGCCGTGCGCATCTACAAGACCTACGGGGCGGACGCCATCCCCCTGGTAACCGAGAATCCCTACCGGCTGGCCAAAGACATCCGCGGCATCGGTTTCAAGAGCGCCGACCAGATCGCCCAGAAGCTGGGCATCGAAAAGACTTCGATGCTGCGGGCCCGGGCCGGGATCACGTACGCCCTGCTGGAGGCCGTCCACGATGGCCACTGCGCCCTGCCCGAGGACGAGTTGCTGTCCTTGGCTGAAAGCCTCCTGGACATTCCCCGGGTGTCCCTGGTGGAGGCCCTGGCCCTGGAGGTGGCTGAGGGCAACGTCACTGCCGGCACCATCGGCGGGCGCGGGTGCGTGTTCCTGCCGCACCTGTGGCAAGCCGAGCAGACCATCGCCGAGCGGGTCCGGGCGCTCGCTGCCGGGGTGCCACCCTGGCCTGCCATGGACGCGGGGAAGGCCATTCCCTGGGTGGAGGGAAAGCTGGGGGTCACCCTGGCTGCGAGCCAACGTACTGCCGTCGAGCAGGCCTTGGTCTCCAAGGTCATGGTTATCACTGGGGGGCCCGGGGTCGGCAAGACGACCCTGGTGAATTCCATCCTCAAGATTCTCAGCGCCAAGGGCGTCGAGGTGGCTCTGGCCGCGCCGACGGGCAGGGCGGCCAAACGTTTGTCCGAAAGCACCGGCCTGCCCGCCAAGACCCTGCACCGGCTGCTGGAGTTCGACCCGGCTGGCGGCGGCTTCAAGCGGGGGTCCGACCATCCGCTCCCCTGCGACCTGCTGGTGGTGGACGAAATGTCCATGGTGGACGTGCCCATGATGGCGTCCCTGCTGATGGCCGTGCCGGACCCGGCGGCGGTGATCTTGGTCGGGGACGTGGACCAGTTGCCTTCGGTCGGGCCGGGGCAGGTGCTGGCCGATCTCATCGCCGCCGGCCTCGTGCCGGTGACCCGCCTCACGGAGATCTTCCGGCAGGCGGCAGAGAGCCGGATCATCGTGAACGCGCACCGCATCAATGCCGGCCAGATGCCCGAGTGGGTTAGTTCCAAGGACGTGGCGAGCGACTTCTATTTCATCGAGGCCCAGGAGCCCGAAGAGGCCGTAGGCAGGATCCTGGAGGTCGTGTGCAACCGGATCCCGCAACGGTTTGGGCTGGACCCGGTGCGGGACATCCAGGTGCTGTGTCCCATGAACCGGGGCGGGGTGGGCGCACGGGCGCTGAATGTCGAACTGCAGACCGCGCTCAACCCGAGTGGGCCCGGCGAGCCCGCTGTCGAACGGTTCGGCAACACCTTCCGGGTGGGCGACAAGGTGATGCAGATCGTCAACGACTACGAGAAGGAAACCTTCAATGGCGACATTGGGCGTGTGGCGGCCATCAACCCGGAAGCCAACGAGGTCGCGATCGCGTTTGATGGCAGGATCGTCCTCTACCCATTCGGTGAGTTGGACGAGGTCATGCTCGCCTACGCCGTGAGCGTCCACAAGAGCCAGGGCTCGGAGTTCCCCGCAGTGGTGATCCCGGTAATGACCCAGCATTACGCTATGCTGGCCCGCAATCTCCTCTACACGGGGGTCACCCGCGGCCGGAAACTTGTCGTGCTGGTCGGGCAGAAGAAGGCGGTGTCCATCGCGGTCCGGGAGGTAAGGGACCAGCGCCGCTGGTCTAAGCTCCGGGAGTGGATGGGTCCTTCCAGGCATGGGTAGGCCTTGAAGCGCGTTCCGGCAGATGGACAGGTTCGGAGGAGAAGGTGCCAGGCCATCAAACTGCGCTAATAGGTCCGTGTCCTGGCCTCGGAGTACGGGTCGATGCACGGTTGGGCGGCGACGATCACGAGCAGTCCTACGGCTATTCCGATCGCCCCATCCTTGCGGTTCCACGCCAGGATGGCGAGCATTTCTCCCTTCTCGCCGTCGAGATACCGGTGGAAGGCTGGGATAGCATCACGTTGGTCCTGGAGAACCTTTGAACGCCTATCCGGAAACGTGCCCTGGAGGCACGGTAAGTTCAGCTGAGGCCCGGCTGGGGGGGAATGGCCGTTCTCTCACTGCACACGGCCCGCTGGTAGGTCCCACAGCGGCTTCAGCCTTGGGGCGCCAGGGACCAGTGCCATGCCTCCAGGTAGGATGAAAGTGCATCAGACGGACGAGTCCGGCTTTCCGGAATCCTTGTTCGCGCAGAGGCGGACCCGACCATGACCACCGAACAGGAACTGAAGGACAAGCTGCGTAAGATCGAGGCCTTGTTCGCCGGGGCCGCCACCCATGGCGAGCGGCTGGCCGCCATGGCGGCACGGGATCGGATCCTGGGGAAGCTCAAAGCCTTCGAGGCCCAGGAACATCCAGAGGAAATGAAGTTCACCCTGGGGGACGGATGGCACCTGCGACTCTTCCTGGCCCTGTGCCGCCGATATGGCCTGAAACCCTACCGCCGGCATGGGCAGCGGCGGACGACGGTCATGCTGATGGTCGTGCCAAGCTTCGTGGACGACCTCCTCTGGCCCGAGTTCAACCAACTGGCGGAGGCACTCCGGGAGTACCTGGACGAAGCCACGGAGCGGATCATCCGGGAGGAGGTTTTCCGGGACCCGGCTGAGGCGGAGACCAGGTAGGCCTGAAGGAAGTAGGAAAGCCGGGCGCCTAAAGGACACCTTGTGAAATTCCGTGCCTGTCCTGGCACACTGGGGCCTTTCTTTGGGGAAAGGCATGGAAGCGACGCATGGCCTGGCAGACCGCATCACCAAGACCATCCTGTTTATCCGGGGCGAGAAGGTGCTCCTGGACGAGGACCTGGCGGTTCTCTACGGGGTGGAGACCAAGGCCCTGGTCCAGGCCGTCAAGAGGAACGAGGAGCGGTTCCCGGCCGACTTCATGTTCCAACTCACCCAGGAGGAGTGGGACAACTTGAGGTCACAGATTGTGACCTTAAAATTTTCTAATCTGGTTATCGGCCACATTCAGCCTGAGTCAATTCGACACAAATTGAGATCATCCCAATAGTTACTTATTTAATGGATTGGGACACTCTCCTTCTGACGCACCATGTTGTAGTGCTATATCCGCTCAGGCCGCCGGCTCCCGCAAGAGCACATCGCACTGAAACTCAGTCGTAGTGCGGACCCTTGGCGATTGCAAGGGGAAAAACATTACCTGGAAATTCCCTTACCAGTCTTTGTATGAGATGCCGTTGGAACCGGTGCCGGGGGCTAGGCTGTACACGTCGTAGACGCTGCCGCCCCCCCAGCTGGTGCTGGTGGGATCGTCGGTGACCGCGCACAGGCCCCATTCGGCCTTGTTGGTGAAAGGGTCCACCGGGATCCTGCGCAGGAAGCGCATCTTGGCGGTCTTGCCGGTCATGGTCACCCCATCCACCAGGGCTTCCAGGGATTCGGGGTAGCCGTTGTTCTCGGGCGGGGGCGCCTTGATCTTCTGTTGATCCACCTGGGCCTTGTAGTTGTCGATGGCCTGGCGCATCTCCCGCAGGTCCCGGTGCAGCTCCAGTTCCTTCTCGCGGCGGATCCCGTTGCGGGCCATGGGCATGACCGCGCTGGCCAGGATGAGGAGCACCGTGGCGGTGACCAGCATCTCCAGCAAGGTGAATCCTAGTTGGCGTTTCATGTGTGGACGGCCTGGGTCAGTTCACCGTGATCAGGGCGTTGGAAAAGCGCGCCGGGATCGGGTTGGAGTCCACCATATACGTGCCTCCCGTGATCAGGATGGGGGCCTGGCCGGTGGCGGTGGCTTGCACGTCCAGGGTGACGAAAGTGCCGCTGTCGGTGGCCCCGGTCTTGCGCTGGAAGGTGAACACCAGGGAGCCGTTCGGGCCGGGCACCCCGGTCAGGCTGCCGCCGTCCGCGGTGAGGAAATCGCCCGCGGCGAAGCCGGTGACGGTGAGCTTGGGATCCACCTTCAGCTCCATGGACCCGCTGGTGAGGCCCTGGGCCCCGCTGGCGAACAGGGTGACCCGCACGGTGTTGCCCTTGGGCACTTCCAGGGAGATGGGGTTCATGAAGAAGACCAGGGATCCGCTGGCGTCGGTGTCCTGGGCGGAGGCCGCGTTTGGCTGGGGCCCGCTGGGCGCCTGCGGGGGCGCCGCTGCGTCCGGGGCCGCATCCGCCTGGGCCGTATCCGCCTGGGCCGTATCCGCCTGGGCCGTATCCGCCTGGGCCGAATCCGCCTGGGCCGAATCCGGTTGGGCCGCTTCCGGCTGGGCCGCACCCGGCTGGGGCGGGGTTGGCGTGGTTGCGGCCGGCCGGGCGGGAGCACCCGGGATCACCGCCGGCGCCGCGGGCTGGGGCTTGGGTTGCGGCACGGCGTTCATGGGCACCATGGGGGCCCCCTTGGCTTCGGGCGGGTTGAAGGGCTTGGCGGCGTTGGGGGCCAGGTCCGGGTCGAAGGCTTCGAAATCCTCCTCCAACAGGTCCGGCTTGCGCACCACCACCGCCCGCATGGTCAGGATCACGTCGGTCTTGGTGGTGGTGTTGTTGTGGTGGCCCAGCAGGTCACCCACCACCGGGATGCTGCTGACGCCCCATACGCCCTGCAGGTCCTTGCGCTCCTCCTCCTTGAGCATGCCCCCGAAGATCGCCGTCTCCCCGTCCCGCAGCCGGGCGGAGGTCTTGATGACCCGCTGGCTCAGGTCCGGCCGGCCCGGGGTGCTGCCGGCCTTCTGGGTCTTGATGTCGGTCTCCAGGTCGATGGTGATGTCACCGTTGAAGTGGACCCTGGGCTTGACCTTGATCTTCACCCCTACGTCCTCGTAGCTGTACTGGGTCTGGGTGGTGAGGGCTCCGCTGGTGGTGGAGGTTGTGCTGGTGCCGGTGGTGGTGCCGGTGGCGGAGGTAAGGCCGCCGATGGAGGACTGGGTGGTGCTGATCTTGTCGCCGATGTTCACTTCCCCGGTCTCGCCGGAGACCACCCGCACGTTGGGGTTGGCCAGCAGCTTGGTGGCGCCGGACTCCTTGAGCATGTCCAGGCGCAGGCTGGGGAAGAGGAAGTTGATGGTGCTCTTGCTGATGCGCAGGGAGCCGGTGGTCTGGTTCAGGTTCGAAGCGCCGCCGCTGGCGGTGGCCCCCACCGAGTAGGTGCCCACCGTGTCCGAGGGGGTGACCACCGGCAGCAGGCCCAGGCTCTCGGTGTCGGTCTCGGCCACTTCAAGCAGCTCCAGGTAGATCATCACTTCGGCCTTGGCCTTGTCCAGCTGGCTGACGATGCGCTGGGCGATCGCCAGGTCCGTGGGCTTGGCCAGCACGGTCATGGCGTTCAGGCGCTTGTCCACGAACACCCGCAGCTGGGGCATGAGGGCGTTGAAGATCTGCCGCACGTTGTCCACCTCGGCGTTGGAGAGGTAGAAGGTGCGGATGAGCTTGTTCTCGTATTCCTGCAGGTTCTGCGGGGTCTTCTTGAACACCATGATGGTGTTGGGGTCGATGACCTTGTAGAACAGGTCGCTCTGCAGCATCAGGGTGTCCAGCACCCGCTGGAAGGGGAGCCCCCGCAGGTCCACCGAAACCTGCTGGTCCTGCTGGGCGGCGGACTGGTGCAGGACGATGTTCACCCCGGAATTCTTGCTCAGCTGCTGGAGGATCTCCTTGAGGCTGGTCTTGCGGGTGAAGTTCAGGTCCATGCCCTCCAGGGAGCGGGGGTTGATGGGCAGGATCTGCTTGGCTTCCGCTTTTTTCTGCTCGGCGTCGATGCTCTCCTCCGCCTCCGCCTTGGCCCGGCGCTGCTCGGCGGCGCGCTCCAGGCGCGCCAGCCAGTCCACCGCCACCGCGTTGGAGGCGTCCAGGGCCACCGCCAGGCCCACCTCCCGGGTCTCGATGTCCACCTGGCCCAGCCGCTGGGCTTCCTTGGCCTTGACCAGGTGCTGTTCCGCCGCCAGGGCGGCGGACTTGCGCAGGCCGATCTTGGCTTCGATCCAGTCCGGGTCCTTGACCAGGGCCTTGCGGTACTCGGCCAGGGCGTCGTCGTAGTCGCCCTTGCTGAAGGCCGTGTCGGCCTTGTGCAGACCGCACGCCAGGGTCACGGCCAGGGTGAGGGTGAGGGCGGCGGCCACGGCACGGGTCAGGGCGGTTCGGGAAAATCTTGGGATGAACATCGTCGGGTTCCCCAGGTGGGTTTCAGAATTCGTTGGCGGGGGCCTGGCCGGGGCGACCGCCGGCGCCGGAGCTGTCCACGGCGTCGATCTTCTGCCGCAGGTCGGCGAATTTCAGGTTCTGGAATTCGGCCGAGTAGTCGGTGAGCTTGACCAGGCGCCAGTGGGGGTTGGCCTGGTCGCCCAGCTTGATGGTCACCGGGTCCTCGCCGCGCATGAAGGCGCCCAGCTGCCCGGCCCGGGCGGTGCCCAGGAAGCCCAGGTAGCGCAGGTCCTGGGGCCGGGTGGCGGTCTCCTGGGCCCGGGCCTGGCGCAGGGCCTCCGCCTCCAGCTGCTCCTGGGTGGGCGGGGGCGGGGGCGGCGGGGGCGGCGGCGGGGGCGGCGGCGGCGGGGGCGGGCCCTCGAACAGGAACAGGTCCCGGTACATCCGGGACTCGTTGGGCAGCTCGCCGGCCTTGTTCAGCCTGGTCAGGTCGGGGAGCTTCTGCAGCTCCCGCGCCTGGCGGTCGTCCAGGACCAGGCTGGCGCGGCCGGCGGCGTCTGCGCTCCGGCGGTCCCGGGCCGGCGGGGAGGAGGGCCAGAGCAGGTAGACCAGCACCGGCAGGGCCGCCAGGCCCACCTGGAGCCGTCGGTTGGCCTTGATCTCCTGCCACCAGGACTTGGGATCGGCGCCCTTGATCGCGGGACTCACGCGCCCTCCCCGTCATGCAGGTCGGCGGGCGCCGAGGTCTGGCGGAAGGCCCTCAGGGTGATGGTCAGGTGGGCGCCTTCGGGCACTTCCTCCAGCTTGGCGCTCACCACCGCGAAGGGCAGCTTGCTGCCTTCCAGGTCCAGCATGAAGGCTTTCAGGTGCATGTAGATGCCGACGGTGGCGAATTCCACGTCCACCGACTCGAGGATGCTGCCCTTGGTGCCCTCCCTGGCGGGCGCGCCGTACTTCACCGAGAGCAGCCGCACCTCGTCCTTCTTGGTCAGTTCCCACAGCTTCTGGCTGAGCCTCCACTGCAGCTTGCCCACGCTCTCCGCGGGCATGGTCTGCATGAGCTCCTCGATGGCCTTGCGGTCGGCCCGGATCCGGTCCACCTCCGCCTGGGTGCTCTTCAGGTCCTGCACCTGGCGGTCGAAATTCCTGGAGGCGTCCTTGAGGGCCTTCTCGGTCTGCTGCCGCTTCTGGGAGGCGTCCGGGAGCACGAAGACGGCGGTGACCAGGCCCGCCAGGGCCAGGAAGGCGCCGCCGCCCAGGCGGAAGGCGCTGGCGCGCAGGGGGGCGATCTCGCTCTCGGCCATCTGGGCCCGGCCCTCCTGGGCGCTCACCAGCAGGTTCTGGATATGGTCCCGCCCCATGATCTTGTGCATCACCGTCGTGTAGGGGGCGATGATCACGTCGTCCTGGTCACCCATCATGCCGGCGCCCTTGGGGGCCAGCACGCCGATGAGTTCGCAGGGCAGCTTGCCGATGCGGATCATCTGGCCCACGGGATCCTCACCCCCCGGGAACAGGTTCTTCACCACCGTGGCCCCTGCCAGGCAGACCTTGGCCTGGCCCTTGACCTCGGCCTGGGTGAAGGTCCGGCCATCCTGAAGGTTCCAGCCCTGGATCTTCGGGAAGGCCACCCTGGCCCCCTGGACGGTGGTCAGGTAGTTGATGTTCTGGAAGACGACCGACGAGGACGTGCGCACCTGGGGCGTGGCGGCCAGAACACTGGAGTGCGATAGTTCCTCCTCGATCAGGGCCGCATCCTCCTCCTTGAACACTTCAATGGCGCCCACGGCCATAGGCCCCATGCGGCTGTTGGCGACGGCCCCGCCGTTGAAGATGATCAGGGTGTTCGACCCCATTTTCTGGATGACGGTCAGAGCGGCCTGCTTGGAGCCGGTGCCGATGCCGATCATGACGATGACCGACCCTACCCCGATGACGATCCCCAGCATGGTGAGGATCGTCCGGGGCAGGTTCCGGGGGAGGGAAGTGAGGTCCAGCCGGAGGGCTTCGTGGATATCGATGACCAGGTCCTCAGTGGGGTGGAGGCGGCCCGAATGACCCGCCCAGAGAGGAAGCCGCGACCGTGGCCGGCACGGCCGTGTCCATCCCGGTCTGGATCGCCAAACCTACGCTGAGACTCGATCCCGAGACTTCAGAATACTGGGCGCCGCTGGCGTCCACCCTGACCGGAATGGCTTTGGGAGTGCCATGGTCAAGCACGCACAACCTGTTGCCGGACGGCCCGAGGGCGTCGGCAGGATTGAACCGTAGGGCCAAGTTGGGCACCCGCAGGACGTTCTTGCGCTCCGCCGTGACGATGGTGACATTGGCGGTCATGCCCGGGAACAGGGTCATCCCGCCCCGGTAGACGGCGCCCCCCGGAGGGAGGTAGCGCGCGGTCGTCGGAGGCTTCGCTGGCGTGCGCTTGTCCATGGGACGCGGGACGTTCGCCACTTCCATGACCACGATGTAGGTGACTGCGTTGTTGGCCACCGTGGGATTGAGTTGGACCTCGCTCACGGACCCGTGGAAGGTCATGCCTGGGTAACTGTCCACGGTAAAGAGCCCCGCCTGGCCCACTCGGATCTGGCCGATGTCGGCCTCGTCGATGGCTGCCTGGACCTTCATGCGGCCAAGATCCTTGGCGATGGTGAGGAGGCTCGGCGTGCTGAAACTGGCTGCCACCGTCTGGCCCACGTCCACCACCCCGTCCACGGGGGCCGTGATGGTGCAGTAGCCCGGATTGATGCGGGCGCGAGCCAGATCGGCTGCGGCCTGGTTTTTTCGGAGCGCCGAGAGGGCGTTGGCCACCAGGGTCTCGTTCACCGAAGGATCGATGCGGGCGATGATCTGGCCCTTCTTTACGACGCTGTTGAAGTCAGCGTAGAGTGCGGTGACCACCCCTGAGACCTGGGTCCCTACCGATACCTGGGTCAGGGCATTGAGGGTCCCGGTGGCGGTCACCTTCTGGTTCACATCGCCCCGTTCCACTTGGGCGAACCACCACGCCGTGGACGGCTTGGGCTTGAAGGCCACCCAGGCAACGTAGCCCCCCAGGAGCAGAGTAAGGGGCAGGCTGAACAGCAGGGCCCGTTTCATGGCTATTCGGTCACCGTAAAGGACGACAGGATGCTGGCGAGGTCGTAGCTGGGGTTTACCGTGAAGGTAATGGTATCCGCCCCCACCTTGGCCCCGGAGGGCACCGGCACGATGATCTCATTGGCCGTCTGGGTCGTCGGTGTAGCGACGGTAGTGCCGAAGGTGATCGCGCTGATGCCCATTAGCCCCGAGCCGGTGACCGTCACTGGTGTGCCCTCCGAAGCCGAGCCCGTGACCGGGCTTAGGGCGGTAATTTCCGGTGCCACGATGAAGTTCATCGCAGATGAGGCCGTGCCTCCCGAGTTGGCGATCGCGATGGGCCCAGTCACCGCCGCGCTGGGCACCGGAAACGTGAGTTCCGTGGTGCTGACGACGTTGCCCGTGTCGGCGGGCACGGTGACGCCACCCAGGGTGACGGTGCTAATGCTGGTGGAGAACCCGGTGCCGATGACCGTTACCGTGGTGCCCACGACGCCGGAGGTGGGGGAGAAGCTGGTGATGGTCGGGGCGGTCACCGTGCTGGACCCGGCCCCGCAGCTCAGCGCCAACATCGCGGTCAAGCAGGACAGGGCTGTAAGGCATGGAAGGCGCAGCATCCTCATGGCCGACCAGCCGGCGAGCCATCCGCATTCAGGAGGGTGACCAGGGTGCCGTCCTTGTTGAGGATGCGGGCCATAAACAGGGTGCCGCGCCCCCCCGTGCTCGCCACGCCCACGAGGGTCAGGGCATTCCCTGCCGCCAGAGTAACCGACTGCTTGGTCAGCACGGCCTGGGGACCGACCATGACGTCATAAGTCGTGCCATCCGCCAGGAAGGTGAGGGACACAAAGGGTCCAGGCCCGTGGGTGCTGATATTGACCGTCGTGACCGTCCCTTGGAGGGTCACTTCCTTGCTTGCGTCATAATTGATCCTCGGAGGCTGGCCCCCGCCCTGGGGTGGTGGGCCCCCGGCCCCAGGAACCTGGGCAACCAGCACCCCGCCCATCAACAAGCCTGCAAGAAGCAATACAAAATGTTTCACCGAGCACCTCCTCGCTACCAGGATGAGGCGGAACCGGCCGAAGTGGCCGTCTTCCGGTGAAGGGCACCAGGCGAGGGCCAAATGTTGATGGGGGATCGCCCAATGGCGACCAGCCAGGAGCCACGGGGGGCTGGAAATGCCCGATGGGGGACGAACGGTTTTTGAGGACGGATCCTCCGAGCCGGGGCACGCCGGACGGTGGGTCATGAGGTAAGGAGTTGCATGGATGTACCAATACGTGTTCGCCAGTTTCGAATGACCGAGGTAGGTCGAAAGGGCGAGCATGTGATTGGCGGCCTGGTCTGGTGGACATGCTTCCAAAGAACGCACCGTGGCCGTATGGCGCAGGTCATGAAGTCGAGGTCCTGGTTGCCCCTTGAGTGGCGCGTTTCATGGGGGGCCAGACGGTCTACGCAAACTGGGGACTCCTTGACCCCTCCACCCTGTTTCGGCCACCCTTCTTGGCCTCGTATAACTTTGCATCGGCCTGGGCCAAGAGATCCGCGGGACCCGCCTTGGCGGATGGGATCAGGGTTGCAACGCCCAAGCTGATGGTCAAAATGCCAGGCTCCGTGCCTTCGTGGGGAATAGTCAAATTCCGGACTGCTCCCAACAAGGCCTCCGCCACTTGTTGTCCGCTGGAATGATCCGTGTCGGGCAGGACAAGCTTGGGTAACCGGATCCGACTGGCCGTCATGAGCACCTCGGGAGTCGTCCAGTTCGCTCCTGCGGCACTATACCTGGAGGCCAAAAGCACCATTCGTCCCCTCGGGCCCGGTGGCCCGGTCCACAAGGCACAAGTGTTGCCCTCCCGGTCGATGGTAAGGCTAATCGGCCCCGTCGGTTCTGCCGAAACCAAAACCGGTCTGCCGCTGGACCCAGGACGACCGGCTTCTCCAGCCAAGCATTGCCAAGAGCGTCATAGGTCTGGGCCAGTACCCGCTGAAAGCCTTCGCCGCTCTGGGTCCAGATCGCTATGGCCGAGCCGCCTTGATCCACTGCGACCTGCAGGTTCTTAACCCGCCCTTGGGTCTTGTGTATTGTCCTTACGGCACTTTCCGGAGAACCGAAGGCCAGACTCATGATCTGCGGGCCGGATCCCCCCGTGCCAACAATGTTGAGACAGAAATTTCTCAACAGTCTTAGCTATGCTGGGCGGGGAAGGATTTCGAATGAAGAAAGTCGTCAATCTGGGCAACGGCGAGGTACATGTGCTGCAGCGCCCCAAGCGGCGCAGGTTCAGCGCGGACTACAAGCTGAAGATCCTGGCCGAGGCCGAAGCTTGCAAGGGCACCGGACAGGTAGCCGCGATGCTCCGGCGGGAAGGACTCTACTACTCCACGCTCAAGGAATGGCGTGACGCCCGGGAGGCCGGCGGGTTGAACGCCCTGGAACCGGCCAGGACGGGTCCCCGGCCCAAGGAGCGGAACCCGCTGGAAGGGCGGGTGAAGGAACTGGAGAAGGAGAAGCGGGCCTTGGAGCGCAAGCTCAAGCGGGCCGAGTGGCTGCTGGAGATCTCAAAAAAAGGTGCGGAACTGATGGAGAAGATGGCGCTGGGCCATCAGCTCGAGACCGACGACAGCGAATGACGGCAGCCCAGGAGATGGCCGAAGAGGTAGGTATCCTGGCTGCATGCGAGGCCCTGGGCGTTTCCCGGGCGACCTTTTACCGGCTGCGCAAGCCCAAGGGGCCGTCCGGCCCCCGTCCCACCCCCAAGCGGGCCCTTTCCGAGGAGGAACGCCAAGCCGTGCTGGCCGTCTGCCACCGCGAAGAGTTCGTGGACCGGCCGCCGGCCACTATCCAGGCCACCCTGACGGACCGGGGCATCTATCTCTGCTCGGTTCGGACCATGTATCGCATCCTCGATGCGGCCCAGGAAGTGAAGGAGCGGCGCAAGCAGGCCACCCATCCGGTCTACGTGAAACCGGAGTTGTGCGCCAGGCCCCGAACCAGGTATGGAGCTGGGATATCACCGATCTCAAGGGCCCAGCGCGCGGAACCCGCTACAAGCTCTACGTGACGATCGACCTGTTCAGCCGCTTGGTGGTGGGCTGGACCGTGCAGCACAAGGAGGACGAGGACATCGCCAAGGAGTTCCACCGGCAGAACTTCACCAGCACGGCATCCGGCCCGGCGAGCTGACCCTGCACTCGGATCGCGGGGCAGCCATGGTTTCCAAGACGGTTCACGATCTCCTGATCGACCTGAAGGTCACGAGGAGCCACAGCCGGCCTCACGTTTCCGACGACAACCCCTATTCGGAATCCCAGTTCAAGACCCTGAAATACAGCCCCGGGTTCCCGGAGCGATTCGGCTCCATCGAGGATGCGCGGAGCTTCTGCCGCCGCTACTTCCACTGGTACAACCCCCAGCACCGGCACAGCGGCATCGGCATGATGACGCCGATCGACGTCCACGAAGGCCGGGCGGAAGCCATCTACGAGGCCCGTCAGGAGGTGCTCGATCAGGCGTTCCAGGCCCACCCCGAGCGGTTCCCCAAGGGCCGCCCCAAGCCGCCCGCACTGCCGGGACCCGCCTGGATCAACCGGCCGAAAGAAGAAGAAAAGGAACAAATTGCATGATGATGACCTCCTGCTGCGGAGAGGTGTGGGAAACCCGCAGGGTTTTCCAAGGGGCTGTGGGAATCGCGTCAGCGATTTCCATGGTCCCGGCGGCTCTCCGCAGCCGGTGGGTCGGCGCCTGAAATCAGGCCACCTTCTGTCTCAAAGTCGTTGACAC
>CAVRKY010000009.1:0-4772 GCA_963722335.1 uncultured Holophagaceae bacterium
TACGCAAGCGGCGGCCCGTTCCACCTTTTTGTACGTTTCGGAATTCTTGCAATTGCAATAAGTTCGTAGGATTTATCGTGTTAACAGAGCGGTTTTCCGGTATGTTCCAGGCCAGACTCACCGAGGTGACTATGAAACCAAGCATTCTCGTCGCCCTATTGATGCTCGCCGGCGCTGCCGCCGTGCGCCCGGCCGCCGCCGCTCTGCCCCCCACCCTCAAGATCGGCGTGGTGGAATCCCTCACCGGCGACAACGCCTCGTACGGCATCCCCATCCGCAAGGGCATCGAACTGGCGGTGGAGGAGATAAACGGTTCGAAGATGCTGGGCAACGCCAAGATCGCCCTGGTGGTCATGGACGACAAAGCCGACAAGCAGGAGGGCATCAGCGTCTTCACCAAGCTCATCGACGAAGCAAAGGTCGCCGCCATCATCGGCCCCACCCTCAGTTCCACCGCCTTCGCCGCCGACCCCATCGCCCAGAAGGCGGGGGTGCCGGTCCTGGGCACCAGCACCACGGCCCTGGGCATCACCGCCATGGGCGACTACATCTTCAGGGACAGCCTGCCCCAGGCTTCGGTGATCCCCGGCACCCTGGCCAAGGTGGCGGCCAAGTACCAGCCCCGGGAAGGCCGCCATGCTGTACGAGGCCACCAACGAATACTCCAAGAGCGAGGCGGACGTGTTCCGCGCCGCCCTGCAGAAGCTGAACATCCAGCTGGTGGCCAGCGAGAGCTACAGCAAGGGCGACTCGGACTTCCGCACCCAGTTGAGCAAGCTCAACGCCCACCGCCCGGACATCCTGGTGTTCTGCTCCCTCATCGGCGAGGCCATCCCGGTGCTGCAGCAGGCCCGGGAGATCGGCATCACCCAGCCCATCGTGGGGGGCAACGGCTTCAACAACCCCAACGTGCTCAAGAACGCCAAGGAGGCCGCCGAAGGCCTGATCGTGGGCTCCTCCTGGTTCATCGAGTCCACAGTGCCCCTGAGCCGGAACTTCGTGGCGGCGTTCCGCAGGAAGTACGGCGCCGACCCGGACCAATTCGCCGCCCAGGGTTACGCGGGCGCCTACATCGTGGCCACCGCCATCAAGAAGGCCAATTCCGCCGACCGGTCCGCCATCCGCGCCGCCCTGGCGGGGATCCGCAACCTGGACACGGTCCTGGGCACCTTCTCCTTCGACGAGAACCGGGACCCCCAGCACGCCAGCGTGCCCTTGATGGTGAAGGGTGGCCGCTACACCCTGTTCCAGTAGCCCCGTGGACCTGAGCCTCCTCACCGATCCGGTCTTCCTGCTCCAGAACCTGGTGGACGGCCTGGCCCGGGGCGCCCTGTACGGGGTGTACGCCATGGGCCTCACCCTGATCTTCGGCGTGCTGGACATCATCAACCTGGCCCACGCCGCCACCTTCATGTGGTGCGCCTTCGCCGGGTGGCTGGTGATGGCGGTGGCAGGGTGGCCCCTCCCGGCCGGGCTGCTGGCGGCGATGGCCGCCGGGGCGTCCATCGCCCTGCTGCTCGAGTACGTGGCCTTCAAGCCCCTGCGCCGGGAAGGGACGGACCGCCTTGCCACCATGATCAGCAGCATCGGCATGTCCCTGATCCTGGTGAGCGTGGCCGAGGCGGTGTTCGGGGTGGAGACCCGGCGTTTCCCCAGCCGCGTGCTGGGCCAGAAGCCGTTCCATCTGGGGGGCCCCGCCGGCGTGCGGGTGAGCCCCGCCCAGGTGCTCATCATCGCCGCGGCCATCGTGCTTATGGCGGCCATGGGCTGGTTCGTCCGGCGCACCCGCATGGGCAAGGCCATCCGGGCCATCGCAGCCAGCCAGAAGGCGGCGCGCCTGCTGGGCATCCCCGTGGACCGGGTGATCGTGGTGACCTTCCTGGTGGCCGGAGCCCTGGCGGGGGCCGCCGGGATCCTGGTGGGCCTGCTCACCAACGACATCGTCCCGGACATGGGCGGGCAGATCCAGCTGCGGGGCCTGGCGGTGGTGATCCTGGGGGGCATGGGCAACATGGAGGGGGCGGTGCTGGGCGGGTTGGCCCTGGGCCTGGTGGAGACCTTCGCCATCGCCTACCTGCCTGGGGGCAGCGACGTGAAGGACGCGGTGGTGTTCCTGATCCTTTTCCTGATCCTGTTCGTGCGGCCCAACGGCCTGGTCGGGCGCACCCCGGCGGAGCGGACATGAGCGGCGCCGGGAGGCGACGCCTGCTGCCCTGGGCCGTGGTGCTGGGGGTCCTGGGCCTGGACCTGTTCATCTGCGTGCGCAACCCCGGGGACCTGGACCGGCTGCTCATCAACATGATCCTGGCCCTGAGCGCCTTCGTCACCCTGCACGCCAAGCTGCTGTCCCTGGCCAACGCCGGCTTCATGGCCATCGGCGCCTACGCTTCGGCCATCCTGGCGGTGAAGGCGGGCCTGCCCATCGCCGTGTCCATCCCCGCCGCGGTGGTCATCTGCGCCGCCGTGGCCCTGGTCATCGGCCAGCCGGTGCTGCGGCTCAAGGACGTGTACCTGGCCATCTGCACCCTGGGCTTCGGGGAGGTGGTGCGGGTGCTGATCATCCTGACTCCCGGCCTCACCGGCGGACCCACCGGCGCCAACCTGTCCACCGGCTTCCCGTACCAGGCCATGAAGCAGACCCGCACCTGGATGCTGGTCCTGCTCCTGGCCCTGCTGGCCTACTTGTTCTGGACCATGGCCCGGTCCCGCATCGGCCGGGCCTTCCGGGCCCTGCGGGAGAACCCCCAGGCGGCCTCCACCCTGGGGGTGGACATCGTCGCCTATCGGCGCCTGGCCTTCCTGCTGAGCGCCATGATCGCTGGCGCCGCCGGGGCCTTCTACGCCCACTCGGTGGGCTCCCTGGACAACGGCGACTTCAAGTTCAACCGGGCCCTGGACATCCTCAGCTTCGCGGTGCTGGGGGGGTCCGGCCAGTGGTTCGGCCCCATCCTGGGCGGGGGCTTCCTCACCGCCCTGCCCATCCTGCTGCGGGAGGTGCTGGGGGCCTCGGTGGGCTTCCTGAGGAACTTCGCCCAGCTGCCCAACATCCTCGACGGGCTGGCCCTGATCCTGGTGGTGATCTTCCTGCCGGGAGGGCTGGGCTCCGTGTTCGCCGCCCGCAGGCGCGCCGCGGCCGGTTCCGCGCCGCCCGCCTCCCGGGGGCTGCCGGACCCGGACCGGTCCGGGACCGGCCTGGATGAGGGGCGGCCGCTCCTGTCACTGGAAGGGGTGTCCCGCACCTTCGGCGGGCTGGAGGCCCTGGGGGACGTGTCCTTCCAGGTGCGGGAAGGGATGATCATGGGCCTCATCGGCCCCAACGGCGCCGGCAAGACCACCCTCATCAACGCCGTCTCCGGGCTCATCCCCCCCAGCTCCGGACGCATCGTCTGGCTGGGGCGGGACATCCAGCACCGTCCGGCGCACCGCATCGCCCGGGCCGGCATCGCCCGCACCTTCCAGAACATCCAGCTGTTCCGGGAAATGACCGTGCTGGAGAACGTCATCGTGGGCCGCCACACGCACCTGCGCACCAACCTGCTCACCGGGTTCCTGGCCCTGCCCCTGGAGCGCCGGGAGGAGCGGGCCGCCCGCCTCGAAGCCATGGGCCTCCTGGAGCGGCTGCGCCTGTCGGACCTGGCGGCGGTGCCCGCGGGCACCCTGTCCTACGGGGACCAGCGCCGGGTGGAGGTGGCCCGGGCCCTGGCCATGCATCCCCGCCTGCTGCTCCTGGATGAGCCGGCGGCGGGCATGAACGAAGTGGAGACCGAGCGCCTGGGCCGGTTCATCTTGGACCTGCGCGGACACGGCTGCACCCTGCTGGTGGTGGAACACCACATGGACCTCATCATGAAGGTCTGCGATGAGATCGTTGTGTTGAACTTCGGGCGCCGGATCGCCCAGGGCGCCCCCGCCCAAGTGTCCCGGGACGACCAGGTGCTGGAAGCCTACCTGGGGAGGGACTGATGGCGGCCCTCCTGGAGGTCCTGGGCCTGGGGGTGCGCTACGGCAGCGTCGAGGCGGTGTGCGGCCTGACCTTCACCGTGGAGGAAGGTCAGATCGTCACCCTCATCGGCGCCAACGGCGCCGGCAAGAGCTCCACCCTCCTGGCCCTGAGCGGCCTGGTGCGCCCCTGGACCGGCCAGGTGCGGTTCCGGGGCGAGACCATCACCCGCGCCCCCGCCGACCGCATCGTCCGGGCCGGCCTGGTGCAGGTGCCCGAGGGCCGGGCCATCCTGGGGCCGCTCACCGTGGAGGAGAACCTGGAGATGGGCGGCTGGACCCGCCCGGGCGAGGTCCGGGCCGGCCTGGACCGGGCCTACGCCCTGTTCCCCCGCCTGGGGGAGCGGCGCCGGCAATTGGCCGGCTCCCTCAGCGGCGGCGAGCAGCAGATGCTGGCCATCGGCCGGGCCCTGATGGCCAGGCCCCGGCTGCTGCTGCTGGATGAGCCGTCCATGGGCCTGGCGCCCCTGCTGGTGAAGACCATCTTCGACACCATCCAGGGCATCCGGCAGGAGGGCACCACCGTTCTGCTGGTGGAGCAGAACGCCCGCCAGGCCCTGCGGGTTTCCGACCGGGCGATCGTGCTCGTCCCATGGGCAGATCCTGCGGGAGGGACCGAGCGGGGAACTGCTGGAAGATCCGGTGGTCATCGAGGCGTTCCTGGGCAAGCAAGAGTGAATTCAAAGTCGAAGGCGGCGGCCGGCGGGCATTTATTGGCGAATCGGCAGGTCTTTATCTCGCCGCCCCTGGATTCCTCCCCTTTCGCCTTGCGT
>CAVRKY010000010.1:0-15407 GCA_963722335.1 uncultured Holophagaceae bacterium
CCATTTACTGGATCAGAGGATGTTTCCCTCTGCATCGAAGGGAAGGTAAGAGGGCGGTTCCAGTAATTCCAGCAACTTGTTGTTTTTTAATTCGGGAAGGATGGCCTCTGAAACGCTAATGATGTCTATATGCGAGGTGTTCGGGATACGCACGATCCGAACCGCATCCGGGGCGATGTCTATGCAGGTGAAGACAGCTGCCTGGATGGCCAGGCGGTCGCTCGCTAGGACCATGGGCATCTTCACCGACCCAGGCCCCCGGTAGGTCAACGAGTTGGGGTAGGTGGCGTCGAAATCGGTCTTGTCATAAAGTCGCTTGGTCGTGAAGTCCGCCATGCCGATGCCAATGGCGCTGCCATGAGTCTCCATGCTCAGGTCAAGGATGACGTAGCGCTGGAACTCGGGTCCCCTGCGCAGGGATGGCGAACTGAAGGTCCCAGTGATGTTGGGATCGGCTCCGCTCCCGCTGAAGTTCTTGCCGATCTGGTCCACGATGAGGATGTCGAACCGGGGGATGAGGATGCTCGGCATCAGGGACTTCGCTTCCAGGAGGAGCCCCGGCTCCCGTTTTTCAATCTCCGCCCTGGGCAGGGCTTCGATGCGGTACGTCATATCGAAAGCGTTTTCCAGAATGGCGATGCCAAAAAGGACCTTGGCCTGCTCAAGGACCACCCTGCCAAAGAGAGGGACATTTTCAGCCATCCTGGGGAAGCCGTCGGCGTGGCATATCTCGGCCCCTTTCTGCTTCCCCATGCCGATGGCCATCATCTTCATGAGGCCGCTTTCGTAGTCGCCTCGGAAGGAGGTGTGAGGCTTGACCCGGTTGAGGGCGATGATGCCGTCCGCATCGGCGGCCATGCGGTCGATGTGGACATCCTGGCCCCGGCAGGTGTGCCCGATCACCCGGGTCTCCATCGATGACCGGATGGGGGCCCCCACCAATCGCTCGGTGATCCCGAAACTCTCGAGAATGGCGCTTTGCCCCTCGGCGGTGGCTCCGCCATGGCTGCCCATGGCCGGGAAGATGAAGGGAGAACCGCCGCGGCGTTGCACGTGATCCACGACGGCCTTGACCACTTCGGCCAGATTGGCCAGACCGCGGCTTCCCACCGCGATCGCCACCCTCATGCCGGGCCGCACCCGTTCCCCGACGCCCGGGCGCGCGAACTCACGGTCGATGGCCACGGGAATGTCTGGAACACTGCTGGCTTCGAAGATCTGGCGGACCCGGGCCATCCTCGGAATCCTGACGGACTCCAGGATCGAACGGATCACCCCGTTCCGGTCCCAGGCACTCTGGCGGATGTTCTGGTTCATGGCTTGGTCCGCCCTCCTTCCCCTGCGTCCTGCCCCGGCCCTGGCCGCTATCGGCTCAAAGGACCTGGCTGATGTGCATGGCTTTGAATTTCCCGCCGCTTGCCTCGGCGGCCCGGGTCAGCTGGATGAGACATCCAGGACACGCCGTGACCACGATCCCGGCGCCAGTCCGTTCGATGTTGGCCCGCTTGCGCTCGAGGATCTGGCTTGCGGCACTCGGATGGTCCAGATGGAAGGTGCCGGCCCCGCCGCAGCACGTATCAGATTCCCTCATGTCTAAGAAATGCCCCGCGGACTCGAGCAACTGCCGGGGCTGGGAGCGGATGCCCTGGCCGCGGGCCAGATGGCACGGATCATGGAAGGTGAAGGTGACGTCACGCTTCACCTCCCCCCGGTAGCCCAGCCGTACCAGGGTACTCCGTGAGGTCCATGACTTTTGCGCTGAAGGCGGCGGCCGGCCCCTGCCACTGGAGATCGGTCTCGAAGTGGGAGGCCAGGTGCTTCAGGGCGCTGCCGCAACTGGCGCAGTCGGTCACTACGATGTCGGCGTCGGCGTAGAGCTCGATATGGCTCCGGGCCAGTTCGAGGAAGGTGTCGCCCATGCCGTGGGCCAGGTGGGGGAGGCCGCAGCAGCCGTTGTCCTTGATCGCGACCCGGGAATACCTTTCCAGAAGGTTCAAGGTGCTGCGGGAGGCGTCGGGGAACAGCAACCTCATTCCGCAGCCTTGGAAATACGCCACCCTTGACCCGGGCGCCGGGCTTACGGCCGGAGCCGGGGCACGACCGGCCAGGACTGCCGGCCCGGCCAAGGCGGCCAGGTATTGGTCCCGGGGGAATTCCCGGGGCAGCAGCCTTCCCGGGACCCAGGTCCCCAGGCGGAAGCGCCGGATCAGCCCAAGGGCCGAGGCGCCTAGCCTCAGCAAGCGCCGGGAGCGCAGCAGGCCCCCGATGAGCCGGTACCGGGACGACGGCCCGCCCGCCTCGTCCGCATAGAACTGGCGCACCCGTGTCATCGCCTCATCGGTGGGCACGTGGTTGGGACAGATGTCGGTGCAGGCGCGACAGAGCAGGCAAAACTCCACCGCTGCCCGGGTAGGGCGGTCCGGCGCCAGGCACCCTTCCGCCAACCCGCGGGCGATGGTGTTCCGGCCCCGGGCACTGGCTCGCTCCAGGTCCAGGACTTTGAACAACGGGCAGACGGGCAGGCAGGTGCCGCAACGGTCGCACCGGTCCACCAAGTCCTTTGCCTGGACCAGCAGACTCCGCCCGGGGGGCTTCGACGGCCGGCGGCTCACCACATTTTCTCCGGGTTGAGGATGCCCTTGGGATCCAGGGCTCCCTTCACCGCCCGCAAGGCCGCAACGCCCGCCTCCCCCAGGGCCCGGGCCAGGTACGGGCGCTTGGTGATGCCCACCCCATGCTCGCCGGTCAGGGTGCCCCCCAGGGCCAGGGCGGCATCGAAGATCTCGCTCACCACCCGCTCCACCCGCTCGGGCTCCCCAGGGGCGGCCAGGTCGCACAGCACCCCGGGATGCAGGTTGCCGTCCCCGGCGTGGCCGAAGATGGGAATGAGCAGGCCATGCCGCTGGGAAATGGCCTCGATCCGCCGCACCACCTCCGGGAAGGCGCCCCGTGGCACCGAAATGTCCTCCCCCAGCCGGTCCGGGGCGAGGCCGATGAGAGCCTGGCTCAGGCTGCGGCGCACCGCCCACAATTCCTCCACTTCGGCCTGGTCCCGGGCCTCCTTGAACTCCAGGCTGCCGCAACCGGCCGCCACGGCGCGGATGCGCGCGGTCTGCGCGGCCAGGGCAGCCGCGTCCTCGCCGTCCACTTCGATGAGCACGCAGGCCCTGGCTGCTTGGGGCAGGTCCAGCTTGCGGTGCCGGGCCACCGCTTCCAGGCAGAGGTGGTCCATGATCTCGGCGATGGACGGGACCACGCCCTCCTGGAGCAGGCGCTGGACCGTGGCGCAGCCGTCATCCAGGGACACGAACAGGATCCGCGCCACGGTCCTGGCCTTGGGCATGGCGATCAGCCGAAGCAGGACCCGGGTGATGATGCCCAGGGTGCCCTCCGAGCCGGTGAACAGGCTGGTCAGGTCATAGCCGGTGACGTTCTTGATGGCCTTGCCGCCCGTCTCCAGGACCGTCCCGTCCGCCAGGACCACCTGCAGCCCCATGACGTAGTTGCGGGTCACCCCGTACTTGACCGTCCTCATGCCGCCGGCGTTCTCCGCCACGTTGCCGCCGAGGGTGCAGAACTTCCAGCTGGCCGGGTCAGGGGGGTAGAACAGCCCCCGGGCAGCACAGTGGTCGTACAGGTCGCTGGTGCGCACTCCGGGTTCGACCGTCACCGTCAAGTTGGCCTCATCCAGTTCGAGGATGGAGGTCATGCGGTCCAGCGCCAGGGCGATGCCCCCCCGCAAGGGCACCGAACCGCCCGTACGGCCGGTGGCGGCGCCCCGGGGGGTGACCGGGATCCCGTACCGGTGGGCGATGGCCATGACCGCGGACACCTGCTCGGCGGTCCGGGGCCGCACCACCAGGTCGGGCCGGTGCGGCGGCACCAGGGGCACGAACGAGGAATCGTACCGAGTAGCCGAAGCGGTCCAGGTCGGAATCCAGCACATGCTCGTTCCCCACGCACCGGCGCAAGGACTGGAGGATTTCAGCCGCCGGGGCCATCTGTCTCACAGCCCCAGGTAGGCTTCGCGGACCTTCGGATCGGCTTCCAGGTCCTTGCCGCTGCCCTCCTTGACCACCCGGCCGTTCTCGATCACGTAGCAGTAGTCGGCCACCTTCATGGTCTGTTTGACGTTCTGCTCTACCAGGAACACGGTCAGGCCCTCCCCGTGCAGGGTCTTGATGACCTGGAAGGTCTCCTGCACCAGGAGCGGGGATAGGCCCAGGCTGGGCTCGTCCAGCATGATCAGTTCCGGGTCGGCCATGAGCCCCCGGCCGAAGGCCAGCATCTGCTGCTCGCCCCCGGACAGGGTGTCGGCCACCTGGCGGCGGCGGTCCTTGAGGATCGGGAAGATCTGGTACACCCAGGCCAGGTTCTGGGCCTGGCGCTTGTGCGCCCGGCGCAGGTAGGCGCCCATGCGCAGGTTCTCTTCCACGGTCATCTTGGGAAAGGCCTGGCGGCCCTCCGGGACCATGGTGATGCCGCGGTCCACCACCTGGTGCACCGGCTTGCCGCTGATCACCTCGCCGGCGTAGCGGATGGTCCCGCTTGAGGCCTGCACCATGCCGCAGATGGTCTTGAGGGTGGTGGTCTTGCCGGCGCCGTTGGCGCCCAGGAGAGCCACCAGCTGGCCCTTCTCCACCTGGAAGGAGATGTCCCAGAGCACCTGGGTGAGGCCGTAGCCGGCGTTCACGCCGTTGACTTCCAGGGCGATCATTCCTGCTCCTCCCCCAGGTAGGCCTTGATGACGCCGGGGTCGGCGGCCACCTGGGCGGGGCTGCCTTCCGCTATCTTCATGCCGAAGTTCAGCACCACCAGGCGGTCGCTGATGCCCATGATGACGCGCATGATGTGCTCCACGATGAGGATGGTGATGCCCTGGTCCCGCACCTTGAGGATCAGCTCGATGGTGCGGTCCGCCTCGGTGGGGTTGAGGCCCGCCACCACCTCGTCCAGGAGCAGGAAGGTGGGCTCCAGGGCCAGGGCCTTGCTGATTTCCAGACGCTTGCGCCCGGCCAGGGTCAGGCTGGCCGCCTGGATCTTGGCGCGGTCCGCCAGCCCGGTGAATTCCAGCATCTTCCAGGCGTGGGCTTCCGCCTGGGCCCGGCGGGGGTGTTTCAGGAACGAGGCGATGGTGATGTTCTCCAGTACGGTCAGACCGGCGAAGGGCTTCACCACTTGGAAGGTACGGCCGATGCCTCGGGCGGCCAGGTAGTATGGGGGCTTGTGGCTGATGTCGTGCCCGTTGAAGAAGACCCGGCCGTGGGTGGGCCGGTAGTAGCCGCTGATGACGTTGAACAGGGTAGTCTTGCCGGCGCCGTTGGGGCCGATGAGGCCCAGGATCTCCCCCCGGTTCATCTCGAAGGAGACGTCGTTCACGGCGGTGAGGCCCCCGAACGCCTTGCTGACCCTCTCCACGCGCAGGATGGGTTCGGGCATGGCTTCACGCCTCCTTTCCGCTGGGTTCGGGCATGCCGGTCTTGGGCCGCAACAGGCTTGGCGCGTTCCGGCCGCGCCGGTTCCGGTAGAACAGGCCCAGGACCCCATTGGGCAGGAACACCACCGTGAGGGCGATCACCCCGCCCAGGACGATGGTGTAGAGCACCTCGTAGGCTGCCAGGTAGGTCCAGAACAGGGTCTTGAAGCCGAAGATGAGCACCGCGCCGATGGCCGGGCCGATGAGAGTGCCCATGCCGCCGAAAATGACCATCACCAGGGCCTGGTCGCTGACCAGGTCGCCCAGGGTGGAACCCGGGTCGATGTAGGTGATCCAGTACGCGAACACGCCGCCGATGAGGGCCGTGGGCACGGCGGACAAGATGAAGGCCAGGTTCTTGAGCAGGGTGGGATTGAGCCCCAAGGCTTTGGCGCTGTCCTGGTCCTCGCGGATGGCCTTGAGTTTGAGCCCGAACGGGGCCCGCTCCAGCAGGAACCACAGGACGAAGAAGATGGCCGCCACGACCCCCAGCATCACGTAGAAGAAGTACACCGGGTTCAAGTAGGCGGTGAGGCGGATGCCCCCGGGGCCGCCCACCAGGTTGGTGACCAGGGCCAGCTGCTGGATGGCCCGGGCCAGGGCCCAGGTGGCGATGGCGAAGTAGGTGCCGCGCAGGCGCAGGGTGGGCAGGCCGATGATCAGGGCGCCGATGGCCGCCGCCACGCCCCCCGCCGCCACCGCCAGGAAGAACGGCCACCCGGACTTCATCATGAGCACCGCCGTGGTGTACGCGCCGATCCCGAAGAAAGCCTGGTGCCCGAAGTTGAGGTAGCCGGTGTAGCCGGCCAAGGCGTCGAAGGCCAAGGCCAGGCCGATCCACATGATCGCCTCGGTGAGCACCCGCAGGTAGAACGTGTCGTGCACGGCCAGGGGCACCAGGAGCAGGACCGCGCACACCACCACCGCGCCCTGCAGCCGCCGGTCTCTCTTGAGTGTGATCATAGGGTCACATCCCTTTCCGGAACAGGCCCCTGGGCGACACCAGGAGGATCAGGTAGAGAACTCCGAACATCGCCAGCAGGGTATAGGTTGGGTTGGCGTACACCAGGAAGAACGACTGCAGGATGCCCAGCAGCAGCGCCGCCGCCGGCACTCCGGCCAGGTAGCCCATCCCGGCCAGGACCACTACGAAGAACGCGAAGATGGAGTATTCGGGTCCCATTTGGAAGGAAACGCTCAGCACCGTGCCGATGACTACCCCGGTCATGGCGCTGATGCCGGTGTAGAGGGCGAACACCAGCCCGGTGGTGCGCCGGCCGTCCACCCCCATGAGCCCGGCGATCTCCTTGCGCTGGGCCAGGGCCCGCACCCCCAGGCCGAAGTTGGTGTGCTTGAGCAGGTAGTTCAGGGCGGCGGTGATGGCCGCCGCGTACATCAGCCCGGCGATGCGCACCGTGGAGAACGTGAGGAAGAAGTCGCCGTGCTCGAAGTCGAACGACCCGTTGGAGAACCGGGACGGGATGGAGTGGGTCTTGAAGCCGAACGCGGTCTGGGCCGAGCCCTGGAAGATCAGGGTGAGGCCGAAAGTGAAAACGATGCCCATGAGCAGAGGGTTGCCCCGGACGCCCGAGAGCACCCGGTGGATCACCGGCTGGAGCAGGTAGCCCAGGGCGGCGAAGACGATGAACACCACGGGCAGGAGGAGGAACGGGTCCAGCTTGGTCCAGAGGTTCAGGTACATGCCAGCGAAGGCGCCCAGCATGATCCACTCGCCCACCGCGAAGTCGATGATGTGGAGCACCCCGAACACCAGGGAGAAGGCGATGCCGACGATGATGTAGATGGACCCCAGCATGATCCCGTCGATGATGGCTTGCGGCAGCTGCAACATGGATGGCCCCTCGGCGGGAGAGATGGGGACGGGCGCCGGAGCGGCGCCCGTCCCCTGGGTGCTGTTCAGCGTTGGCTCCAGGGAGTCATGGGATAGATGGCCTTGGCCTCGGCCATGGTCGAGGGCCCGACCACCTTCACCTTGCCGCCCTGGATCTGCACGGTCAGGGGTTCGATGGAGGTGTTGGCATGGTAGAACTGGCCTTCAGTGGCGAACTTGATGCGCCCCAGGAAGGTCTCCACGTCCACCTCCTCGATGGCCTTGCACAGTTCGCGGCGCTTCTCCAGGGAGAGCGGCGGGGTGGCTTTGATCTTCTGCAGGGCCACCTGGAACACGATGCCCGAGACCGAGCACCCACCCTGGGTGTAGTCGCCGTCCTGGCCATAGGCCTTGTTGGCCGCTGCCTCGTATTCCGCGGCGTTCTTCCACAGGTACTTGCTGGTGTTCTTGCTGGTGTCGGTCCAGACCGTGACGCCGAAGACCTGGTTGGCGTCATCCTTGAGCGCCTCGGTGAAGGAGGGGTCGGTGACGCCGTAGTGCATGACCACGATCTTTGGGGCCCAGTTCATCTGGCGCAGGTTCTTGACCATCTTGATCAGTTCTTCGTCCCGGCTGCCGAAGGCGAGAATGTCCGGGCGCATGCCCTTCATCACCGAGAGGAGCGGGGCCAGGTCCTGGCCGCTGGGCACGATGTCGAACCGCAGCACCTTGATGCCCACCTTCTCGAAGCCGTCCCGGAAGGTTTCAGCGGTGGCCTTGGAGAAGGTGTCGTTGGCCCCGATCACGACCGCGGTTTTGGGCGGCGGGTCCAGCTTGGACAGGGTGCCGATGCAGCCGGCGCCGGTGAAGTTCACTGGCGGCAGGGCGCCGAAGGTGTACTTGAATTTCTGCAGGTAGATCATGGGTGATTCCGCGGCGCCGCCTACCACCGGAACTTGGTACTTGTCGCACACCGGGCCCATGGCGATGGTCACCATGGAGGTGTAGGGGCCGAAGATGCCGTCAACGTGCTCCTGGGTGATCAGGCGCTCCACCGCCGCCGCCCCCTGGGAAGGGTTGGACTGGGCATCGCCGTAGACCAGCTGGACTTTGTATTTCTTGCTGCCGACCTGGATGCCGCCCTCGTTGTTGATCGCGGTGGCCCACATGTCGTAGCCGCGCTTGATGATGTTGCCGCCTGTGGCGTTCTCACCCGACAGCTCGGCGACCACCCCGAACTTGAAGTAGTCGCGGGCCTCCTGCGCGCCGGCGGTCAGGGCCGTGAGGACCGCTGTGATCGCAGCCAAACCTAAGGTTCGTCTCATACACCCTCCATAAGGTGACGCCGGTCATGCTGGCGATGGGGTTGGGTTGATTGGGACCCGTACGCGAAAGGCGTGCCGATAGTTGAAAAAGCGCTCTGATGTTGGTCCAGGCGTGACGTCCGGCACCCCCCCCAGGGCAGCCGGGGGAACCGATGCAGTCCTGCATAACCGTCAATGAATGTCGTACTTCTTCAGCTTGCGGGCGATGGTGGACTGGTTCACCCCCAGGGCCTTGGCCATCTGGGCCTGGGTGCGGTGGTTCTGGCGGACGTCCAGGAGCATCGCCCGTTCGGTTTTCTCCAGGACCTTGTCCAGGTTCCCCTCCTCCCCGGCGCCCCGGACCGGGGCCGGGCGCACCGGCAGGATCTCGCTGGGCAAGTCCCGTAGGTTTATGACTTCCGACTCGGACATGACCACCACTCGCTCGCAAAGGTTGGCCAGTTCCCGCACGTTGCCGGGCCAGGCATAAGCCAGGAGGGCCGCGGTGGCCTCCCGGCTGAAGCGCCGGCGCACCCCCACCCGGGCGTCGAACAGGTCCACGAAGTGGTGCAGCAGGGGGAGGATGCACTCGGTGCGCTCGCGCAGGGGGGGGATGAAGATGGGGATGACGCTGAGACGGTAGTACAGGTCCAAGCGGAAGGCGCCGGAGGCCACCATCTCCCGCAGGTTCTTGTGAGTGGCCGCCAGGATGCGCACCTTGATTTTGCGGCTCTGGGTGGCGCCCACCCGGGTCAGCCGGCCGTCCTCCAGGATGCGCAGCAGCTTCACCTGGGCCGACAGGGTCAGTTCCGCCACCTCATCCAGGAACAGCATGCCGCCATCCGCCAGTTCCAGGTGGCCCGGCTTGCCCTTGGCCTGGGCGCCCGTGAAGGCGCCCCGTTCGTAGCCGAACAACTCCGCCTCCAACAGGGACTCGGGGATGGCGCCGCAGTTGAGCTTCACGAAGGGTTTCCCCTCCAGGCCGGAGTACTTGTAGATGATGTCCGCGAACAGCTCCTTGCCCGCCCCCGATTCGCCCAGGATCAGGACCGTGGAGCCCGCTCTGGCCACCTTGATGGCGTGGCCCAGGGCATTGCGCATGCATGGGCTCTTGGCGATCACCCGGCGGGTGAACAATTCGTCGGAAGGCAGTTCCGGCACGTGGTCAGGGTAGGCGGCCTGGAGCCGGTCCTGGTCCTCCAGTTCCTGGATCAGCCGCTCGATCTCGGCGCCCCCCCGTTCGGTGGTCACCACCCGCACGATCTGGCCCTGGTCGTCCACCACTGGCGTGCCGGTGAGCAGGAACACGCGCCCGCCGCGGCCCTTCTGCATCATGGAGACGGGACCTTTGCGCTTGATCACCTCCAGGGCCACGGACCGGTCAAACAGCCCTTCGGCCATCAGGTCCCGGACGTTGCGGCCCACCACTTCCTCGGCGGTGACGCCGTTCATGCGTTCCGCCGCCGGGTTAAGGCGCAGCACGTAGCCCTGGCCGTCCACGATCCACACCCCGTCCGCCAGGGAATCCAGGATGGCGTCCCGCTCCCGGGCCAGCTCCGTGTAGCCCTCCGCCCCGGGGGCGGGATCCCGTGACAGGCATAGCACGCCCGCCCCCCCCAGGGCGTGCACGGACACCTGGACCGGGTGGCCCCTCCGCTGCAGGCATGGCCCGCCCGGGTCCGGGGCTCCCGCCAGCACGGCCGCCACCCGTGGCGCCAGTTCAGGGAGGGCTTCATCCAGGCGCGCCCCGGCGGCCAGACCCAGTTGCTCCCGGCCCTGGGCGTTCACCAGCACCACCGCGCCGTGACGATCCGCCACCAGACACCCGCGGCCGCTTGATTCCACCAGCACCTGGGCGCATAAACGGAGATCCAGCCCATGGGCCTTCAGGGTCTCCTCCAGGGGACCGCCAACACGGGTATCGGAATGCATGATGGAATTATGCCGACCTGAATTAAAAAAATGCGAGCACGCATTAAACGAACTTTCCCCCCGCTATACCGATCCATATACAGGCCTCCGAATGGCCTGGGTCAGCTCCGGCCACTGGGCCTTGCCGGGCGCTTCCCGGTTTGGCTGGCATGACGGTTGCTTGGCATGGAGGGTACCTAACAGCGCCGAAAAAAGGAGGGGTTCCATGACCGCGAAACCATCCGAATATCCGACCCTCAGGGGCATCCACGTCCCCCGGGGAGTGTTCCAGGCCATCCCGGGCGTCATCCAGGAAGCCCGGGGCGCAATCATGGTCAATTCCGAAGGCAAGGAGTTCATCGATTTCTGCGGCGGGATCGGAGTGCTCAACGTGGGCCACGCCCACCCCAAGGTGGTGGCGGCCATCAAGGACCAGTTGGAGAAGTTCACGCACATCTGCTTCTCGGTGGCCATGTACGCCCCTTACATCGACCTGGCGGCCCGGCTCAACGAAATCACCCCCGGCAGCTTCCACAAGAAGACCTTCCTGGTGAACAGCGGCGCCGAGGCGGTGGAGAACGCGGTGAAGATCGCCCGCTACGCCACCGGCCGCCCGGGGATCATCGCCATGGAGGGGGCGTTCCATGGGCGCACCCTGCTGTGCATGACTCTGACCAGCAAGATCAAGCCGTACAAGTACAAATTCAGTTCCCTGGCCCCGGATGTCTATCACCTGCCCAACGCCTACTGCTACCGCTGCCCGCACGGGCTGAAGTACCCGGGCTGCGCCTGCGCCTGCGCGGACTACCTGGAGGAGTTCTTCATCAGCCATGTGGCCGGGGAGCAGACCGCGGCCGTGCTGGCCGAACCGGTGCAGGGAGAGGGGGGATTCATTGCCCCGCCCCAGGAGTATTTCGCCAAGCTGCAGGCCATCTGCCAGAAATACGGGATCATTCTGATCATCGATGAGATCCAGAGCGGCATGGGACGCACGGGCAAGCTTTACGCCATCGAGCATTGGGGCATCGAGCCGGACATGATCACCACCGCCAAGAGCCTGGCGGGAGGCCTGCCCCTCAGCGCGGTCACCGGCCGTGCCGAGATCATGGATTCGGTGCACGTGAACGGCCTGGGCAGCACCTTCGCTGGCAACCCCATCTCCTGCCGGGCGGCCCTGGCGGTGCTGGACATCCTCCTGGAGGACGACCTCCTGACCCGGGCCCACAATCTGGGGCTGAAGGCCCGGGCTCGCCTGGAGGCTCTCCAAGAGAAGTTCGAACTGGTGGGCGATGTGCGCGGCAAGGGCGCCATGCTGGCCATGGAACTGGTCAAGGACCGGGAAACCAAGACCCCGGCGGTGGAGGAAACCAAAGAACTGATCAAGCGATGCTATGAGCGCGGTTTGATCGTCATTTCCTGCGGCCATTACGGCAACGTCATCCGCACCCTCATGCCTTTCGTCATCACGGACGAACAGCTCGACCGCGGATTTTCCATCCTTGAAGAATCCCTCGAGGCAGTCTGCTCCAGCCGGGCGGCAATGGCCAAGTAGAAGAGAGGACGCTTTGCAGATCTGGAGAGTAGACCTGGGCACAGGTTTGTTGCAACGTGAGCCCGTGCCCGAATCCTGGGCGCGGCTCGGAGGCCGCGGCCTCTCGGCGCGCATTCTGCTGGATGAAGTGCCGGCGGGCTGCGAACCGCTCGGGCCCAGGAACAAGCTCATCTTCTCTCCCGGTCTGCTGGTCGGCCAGATGCTCTCCAGCTGCGACCGCATCTCCATCGGCGGGAAGAGCCCGATGACCCGCGGCATCAAGGAATCCAACGCGGGTGGCACCACTGGCTTGAAGATGGCCAGCCTTGGGATCCGCGCTCTGGTCATCGAGGGCCGGATCCCGGAACAAATCGCGGGTGCCGGCTGGCGGGTGCTCCACCTCAGCCTGGAGGGCGCACGCCTTGACCCGGCCGGGGATCTGGCCGGCCTGGGGGTGACCGAGGCCGCGGCACGCCTGCTTCGGCGGTACGGAGAAGAGGTCGCCATCTCGCTTATCGGCCCCGCCGGGGAGATGCGACTCTCGGCCGCCGGAATCCAGAACCTGGACCTGGACCATGTTCCCTCCCGGATCGCGGCCCGGGGCGGCCTGGGCGCGGTGATGGGAAGCAAGGGGCTCAAGGCGGTGGTGTTCGACCCGGCCGGCGGTTCCAGGCCGCCGATCGCGGATCCCGGGGCGTTCCTGGAGGCCCGCAAGAAATACAGCCACAACCTGCTGGGCCATCCCGTACCCGCCGTGTATCGAGATTACGGGACGGCTTCACTGGTGATGCTCGTGAACGCCATGGCGGCCATGCCGACCCGGGGGTTTTCCAGCGGGCAATTCGAGGGGGCCGAGGCTCTCAGCGGCGAGCACATGCGGGAGCTGATGCTCCAGCGTGGGGGCGGAAGCAACCCGACGCACAATTGCATGCCCGGATGTACCATCCGCTGTTCCAACAGTTACGGCGATCCCAAGGGGAAGGTGCTAGTCGCTCCCATGGAATACGAGACCATCGGCCTCATGGGTTCCAACCTGGGCATCGCCGACCTCGACGTTGTTGCGCGGCTGAACTGGGAAGTCAACGATCTCGGCCTGGACTCCATCGACCTGGGGGCGGCACTGGGGATCGCGGCCCAGGCGGGATTGATGGACTTCGGGGATGGAGAACGGGCGCTTGACCTGCTCGGTGAGGTCCGGAGGGGCACGCCCCTGGGCTTGATCCTCGGACACGGCGCGGTCGTGGCCGGGCGCGCGCTCGGGATCCAAAGGGTGCCTGCCGTGAAAGGGCAGGCCATCGCAGCCTACGACCCCCGCGCCCTGAAAGGGACCGGCGTAACCTACGCCACGTCGCCCCAGGGGGCCGACCACACCGCTGGCAACACCCTCCGGGCCCAGGTGGATCACCTCGACCCCAGGATCCAGGCGGGCCTGTCGCGGACGGCTCAGATCAACATGGCGGGCTACGATACCCTGGGCGCCTGCATTTTCTCAGGCGGCGGCTTCGCCGTCGCACCCGAGGTCATTCCCCAACTCCTCAACGCCTGGTATGGCTGGCAGGTCGGGACCGAGATCCTGCAGACCCTTGGGCGTGAAACCCTGACCCTTGAGCGGGAGTTCAACAAGCGCGCCGGATTCACGTCGGCGGATGACCGCCTTCCCGAGTGGATGACCGCCGAGCAGCTGCCCCCGCACAACTCGGTGTTCGACGTGGCGGCTGCGGATCTTGACGGTTTATTCAATTGGTAGGCGAGGCGGGGCCGGCCCGTACCCTCGAGTCCAGCACCAACCTATGAGGGTAAAGTCGCCAGCGACCTTTCAAAGGTGGCAAGGGCCTGATCGATTTCCGCCGCCGTCACGATCGTCGGAGGGATGAATCGGATGCACTGTTTATGGGGTCCGCAACTCAGAAGCAGCAGTCCGCTCTGTTCGCAGGCCTCGATCACCTGTTTGACTGCGTGGCCGTCGGGAGCCCCCTGGGCGTCCACGAATTCGACTGCAACCATGAGCCCAAGACCCCGGACATCGCCAAGGGCCGGGAACCGGCGCTGCAGGGCGACGAGCCCTTCAAGCAGACGGGCGCCCATCTGAACGGCGTTCTCCAAGGCTCCGCCCTGCAGCACCTTGAGGACGGCCAGCGCGGCAGCGCAGGCGACGGGGTTGCCGCCGAAGGTGCCGCCGTGGGCCCCCGCCGGCCAGAGTTTCATGATCCGCTGGTCAGCGATGATGGCGCCCAGCGGGAAGCCTCCGCCGATGCCTTTGGCGCAGGCGGTGATGTCAGGCCTGAAGCCAAGGTGCTCCGTGGCGAAGAGCTTTCCGGTCCGCCCGAAACCGGTCTGCACCTCGTCGAAGATCAGCAGGACCCCATGGCGGGTGCACAACTCGCGAAGGGCGGCCAGGAACTCAGGCGGGGGACGATGTAGCCGCCCTCCCCGGCCACCGGCTCGATGATCATCGCCGCGAGGTCCTCGGGGTTGACCAAGTGCGTGAATAGGGAGTCGAACTGCTTCAGGCACTCGAACTGGCAAGATCCTCGGCGTTGGCTGAAAGGGCAGCGGTAGCAGTAGGGGTATTCCGCGAAGTAAACCCCTGATATAAATGGTTCATAGTGCTTGCGAAAGGAACCGTTGGAGGTCGTAATGGAGGCCGCACCCATCGTCCGGCCGTGGAACCCGCCCTTGAAGGCCAACAGGGCGGGGCGTCGAGTGACATACCGCGCCAGCTTGATGGAGCCTTCGACGGCCTCGGCGCCACTGTTGCAGAAGTACACCATCGTTTCGCCGCCGGTCAGGGCGACCAGTGCTTCGGCCAGTTCGACGTAGGTCGGGTAGTAGGCCACGTTGTGGCCGGCGTGGATCAGCCGGCGCACCTGTGCCACGGCCGCCTCGACCACCTCGGGGTGGTTGTGCCCGACGTTGCAGACTCCCACCCCGCTTGCGAAGTCGAGCATCTTCCGGCCGTCATCGGTGTACAGGTAAGAACCCGAGCCGCGTTCGACGCCGAGACGCGTCCAGCGAAGTGCGACAGGCGGGAGAACCTTCTGCGCCCGCTCGTACAAGCTCAGCATTACGTTCGAGGGGGCCTCAGTAGTCTTCACGGCACACTCCTTGGCTGGTTGGCAGGATCAGTTGGATTGGGCTTGCGTAATCTGGCTCGGTTAAAACGGATATCAAGCAATAGGTGTGCCATGTTGGCAGTTCGGGCGGTCAGAGATCCCCCTTTCCATGAGCGGCCGCCAGTGGAAGGTGGGCTTCAGCAACCGCGAGGTCTGGCCTGCGGCCAGGGCCAGGAGCCGGGGCAGCGCTTCCAGGGAACTGATCCGGGCAAGGTCTAGGCGGACGGCTCGTCCAAAGAGC
>CAVRKY010000011.1:0-99414 GCA_963722335.1 uncultured Holophagaceae bacterium
TGGGACTTGCTGGACACCATCGCCGAGCGGGTCAACGAGGAATAAGTTGGATATTTCCAGTCACCGATGGACCTGCCAGGAAGGCAGGCACCGTTGGATGCCCGGAAGCTGACTTTTAAGTTTTAATTCGATTCTTCATTTCAAAAGAAATTGTTTCGATGGAATCGAAGAACCAATCCTCGCTAATTTCATTTATATTTGTTTTTTTAACGAGTTTTTCAAATTGAGGTTCGATGGTTTGAATCTCGACATCGACATTCTGGGAATCAAGGTTGGTATTAACAATAAGGTTAAATATACCTCCCCTGAAATCAAATTTACGGATTGCTTTTGTGTTTTCGATCTTCCAGGGGACAGCATCCTGCTGGTCAAAAGCGAGGATAAGCCTGTTTCCAAGTAAAGCGTCGACTTTTTCGGTTATTTCTTGGGTATATTTGATCTGTTTGTCGTTCCGTTCTTTTTGACGAATAGCAAAGAGTTTTTCGAGTTTGGAACTATTTTCTTCCATATGAGTCCCTCCTTGAAAAACCAATCCATATACAATACCATCCAAGTCAATTTATTTGTTAATAAATTTGGGCCCCTAGTCACGCTGCAAGGGTCTCCAGCTGACCCCTTCGTCCGGATGCTGAGTGGACTTGACCCGCTCGCTTGGTAGAATCCTGCACGGCCCGCCGCCGCGACCGCGGCGGCGGTTCCTGGCAGGAGGCCTCCATGCTCACCCGAACGCTCGGCCACTCTGATCTCACCATCTCCGCCCTCGGCCTCGGCTGCATGGGCATGAGCGAGTTCTACACCAACGCCGGGGAGGAGGAGTCCATCCGGACCATCCACCGGGCCCTGGACCTGGGCGTCACCTTCCTGGACACGGCCGACATGTATGGGCCTTTCCGCAACGAGGAACTGGTGGGCCGGGCCATCCGCGGGCGGCGGGAGCAGGTGGTGCTGGCCACCAAGTTCGGCAACGTGCGGGGGGAGGACGGCGCCTTCCTGGGGGTGAGCGGCCGCCCGGAATACGTGCGGGCCTGCTGTGACGACTCCCTGCGCCGCCTGGGGGTGGACCACATCGACCTGTACTACCAGCACCGGGTGGACCGCACGGTGCCCATCGAGGAGACCGTGGGGGCCATGGCCGAGCTGGTGCGCGCGGGCAAGGTGCGCTTCCTGGGCATGTCCGAGGCCTCCCCGGCCACCCTGCGCCGGGGCCACGCCACCCACCCCATCTCCGCCCTGCAGACGGAATATTCCCTGTGGACCCGGGACCCGGAGGACGAGGTGCTGCCGGCGGCCCGGGAACTGGGCATCACCTTCGTGGCCTACAGCCCGCTGGGGCGCGGCTTCCTCACGGCGCGCTTCCGCACCTTCGAGGACATCCCGGAACAGGACTACCGGCGCCGGTCGCCCCGCTTCCAGGGGGAGAACTTCCAGAAGAACCTGCAGCTGGTGCGGGAGGTGGAGGCCATGGCCGCGGCCCACAAGGTCAAGCCTTCCCAGCTGGCCCTGGCCTGGGTGCTGGCCCGGGGCGGGGACATCGTGCCCATCCCCGGCACCAGCCGCCGGGACCACCTGGAGGAGAACCTGGGGGCCCTGGACATCCATCTGACTCCGGCGGACCTGGAGCGGATCGAAGGCATCGCCCCCATGGGCGTGGCCGCCGGGCTGCGTTATCCCGAGGCCACCCTGCGCCATGTGAATGGGTGAACGGCCAATCGAAGGCAGGACCCCGTGAGCTGCTGAATCAAGCTTCCCCGGCCTGGAGCACCGGGTAGGGGGCGCGGCTTTCCTTCATGGCCCGGCCCAGCCAGTCGATGGCGCGGCCCAGGTGGTGCATGTTGCGCATGGCCTCCGCGTCCCCGGCCACTTCCCCAGCCTCCCGCCCGATGGCGAGATTCCAGTAGGTCGAGCCGGGCACCACCATCTGGGAGATGAAGAACAGGTGGTTCATGGTGTCGAACGCGTGGGTGGCCCCCCCGCGCCGCACCGCCACCACCGCGGCGCCGATCTTGCCGGCCATGGCGAAGCGGTTGGCCATGGCCACGTAGCCGGCCCGGTCCACCAGGGCCTTCATTTCCGCGCTCACGTCCGCGAAGTACGTGGGCGAACCGAGGATCACCGCGTCCGCTTTCAGCATCCGGGCGAACACCTCGTTGAACACGTCGTCCTCGGACCCGCAGCGCAAGTCCAGGTTCCGCGCGCACAGGTCGCAGGCGCGGCAGCCGTGGAGATCCCGGCCGCCCACCTGGACCAGCTCCGTTTCCCATCCGGCCTGGGCCAGGGGCGCCAGCACCTGCTCCAGGAGCAGGCGGGTGTTGCCGTGCTTGCGGGGACTGCCGTTGATGGCCAAGGCTCTCATGATCTACCTCACAAATGATCGGGCCGGAACCGGACCGGTGTCTGGTTCTAACTAGTGTGGTCATTACCTGTAACGACGCCCAGGGCAGCGCCGCTCCACGCCGGGATTCGGATCCGGAAATCCCTTTCCTTGAATATCTAACAACATGTATTATTTTAATTCTACCGACTTGGACATTGATACGAAGCATCCCTCTCCGTCCTGCAGAAACTTGGGGATTCTGTAACAGTCCATTCTCATGCAAGCCGTCCCATCTTCCGCCCTAGGAGGCGTCATGAACTTTCCCAACTACCTGAACCTGGAGAATCTCAAGGAGCGGTTTCCGAAGGATTTCACCCCCACGGAGGTCGCCAAAGCCCAGACCATCTTCCTCAAGCGTCTGTCCCTGGCGGCCCACCAGTTCTACGGCGGCAAGATGAAGGTGGTGCCCAAGGCCGGCATGTTCGGCTTCGGCTGGTTCGGGGTCTGGTACACCCCCGGCGTGTCGGCCATCTCCACCGCCATCCGGGAGAACAACCTGCGGTCCTACGATGTGTCCAACCGCAGCAACCTGGTGGCGGTGGTCTCGGACTCCACCCGGGTGCTCGGGGATGGCGACTGCTCGCCCAGCGGCGGCCTGGGGGTCATGGAGGGCAAGGCCTTCCTCATGTACTACCTGGGCGGCGTGGACGCCATCGCCCTGTGCATCAACACCCACGACGACCCCAAGTCCTACCTGTCCGGGTTCGCGTTCAACGAAAAGCTCCCGCACCAGCACGTCGCCCAGAAGACCATCGACTTCGTGCGCATGGCGGCGCCCTCCTTCGGCGCCGTGAACCTGGAGGACATCAGCCAGCCCAACTGCTTCAAGGTGCTGGACAGCCTCCAGGACTGCGGCATCCCCGTGTGGCACGACGACGCCCAGGGCACCGCCTGCGTGACCCTGGCCGGCATGATCAACGCCATCAAGCTGGCGGGCAAGGACTGGAAGAAGGCCAAGGCCGTATTCTGGGGCTCCGGCGCCTCCAACGCCACCATCGTCCGCCTGATGCTGGCCGAGGGCCTGGATCCCCAGAACGTCATCGTCTTCGACACCAAGGGCGGCCTGCACGCGGGCCGGGACGACATCCGCAACGACGCGCGCTTCTACCGCAAGTGGGAGATCTGCCAGAAGACCAACCCCCACCGGGTGAACGACATCCTGGAAGCCTGCAAGGGCGCGGACATCCTGTGCGCCCTCTCCACCCCGGGCCCCGACGTGGTGAAGAAGGAGTGGATCCAGGTCATGGCCGAGAAGGCCATCGTCTTCGCCTGCGCCAACCCGGTGCCGGAGATCTACCCCCACGACGCCAAGGACGCGGGCGCCTACATCGTGGCCACCGGCCGCAGCGACTTCGCCAACCAGGTGAACAACTCCATGTGCTTCCCCGGGCTGCTCAAGGGCTGCCTGCTCACCCACTCCTCCCGGGTCACCGACACCATGGCCATCGCCGCCGCCCACTCCCTGGCGCGAGTGCAGCAGGTCCGCGGCCTCGACATCAACCACATCATGCCCACCATGGACGACATCGAAGTCTTCCCGCGCGAGGCCGCCGACGTGGCCAAGCAGGCGATCCTGGACGGGGTGGCCCGCGCCAACCTCACCCCCGAGCAGGTGTTCCAGCAGGCCGACCGGGACATCAAGCAGAACCGGGAGATCGTGCAGCTGCTCCAGGAGAAGGACATCATCCAGACCCCGCCCTTCGAGCTGATCAACGGGGCCCTGGAGGCCACCATCGCCGAAGTGCGCGGCCAGGTGGCCGCCGTGCAGGGCACTTCGGACTAGGGACCGGCAGCCGCTCTGAACCTTCCCGGGATGCCGGGGCCACGGCCCCGGCATCCCGGGAAGTGGCTGTACCGTTTAATCCTAGGGCGTCTGCGGTACGCCGCGGAACTGCACCCAGGTCGTTCTCCCGGTCGTTAGTTCGGTCAGCCGGGCGAAGGCCCATTCCATGGACCGGATCTTGCTCCCGTTGTAGGTGCTGCGCAGGATGACTTCCGGCGCCACGGCTTTCGACATGTTCTTGCGCAGCTGGCCATTGCGGCCCCGGGGGGCCACCACCAAAGCGTAGGTGTAGACGAAATCCTCCTTCGGGCCCTTCTGGAGGGTCTGCCGGGTGTAGATGTCCACGTCGGCCAGGGCGAATTCCAGAGTCTGCTCGGACAGCTGGCCCGGGGCGGAACTGGTGATCCGGCAGGTGGAATCATTGTCGGAAAACTTGATGTCCTTGACTTCCACCTGCTCGTTTTCCATGGACTTGAATTCCCGCTGAAGGAAATCCACCAGGTCCGGCTGGGACTGGCCGAGGAGCCTGAAGCTCAAGGCCAGGAAAATGAATGATGTCTTGATCAATCCGGGCATCGTCGTCTCCGAGTCGGGGTTGCCGCTGGTGCCAACGGCACTCCAACAGCTTAGGTCAACCGGGATATCCTGCCGTGTCGTCCAGGAGCAGGCGGTTGTGCCGGGACCGGGTCTCGCCGATGCTGGTCACCCGCACCGCCGGGCGGTCCCCCACCGGGCACTTGGATGGGGTGGTTGCGGAGGATGGCACCAGGTACGCCATTCCGGGGCGAAGCGCCGTGACGGTGTCCCCAAGTCAGAATCCCACGCTCCCCCTCACGTTCACCAGGTAGCGGTCGTTGAGCGGGTCGTGCCGCAGGGGAAAGGCGATGGTCAGGTTGTACGTCGTCCCGAAGGAGCTCTTCAGGTCCCCCAGCCGCAGCCCTCCGCCCAGGTCCGGGTACACCGGGGTCCAGCGCCCGTCGGTGAGGCGGTGCACCGTGGCGGCGTCGGCGTAGGCCACGAAACCCAGCTGCAGCACTCCGGAGAAGGTGACGTGGGTGAACAGCCGGTCCTCCAGCACCGCCAGCCAGCGCTGGTCGCCGGCCAGCAGGTCGTTGCGGTAGCCCCGGGAACCGTCGGCGCCGCCCAGGTAGAGGGCTCCGGGCAGGTCCGGGTTGCGCAGGGCGGTCCAGGACAGCTGCCCCGCCAGCAGGTGCCACCAGGCCAGGCGGTCGTAGCCGGTGAAGATGTTGGACGCCAGCACCTGCTCGCCCTTGCCCCGCTCCAGCCGGCCCTGGAAGCTGGCCGCCCAGGAAGCGTAGGCGTCCGGCCCCAGGTCCCAGCCGCACCCGGCCTGGAGCTGCAGCCCCGGGGAGGTGCGGCTGGAACCCAGCAGGGAGGTGTTCCAGGCCAGCGTCACATTGGCGCTCCAGCCCGCGGGCAGGTCCTCCACCCGGCCCACCGCGGCGAAGTCCCGGCGCTGCACGAACCGGTCCTCGGCCAGGCTCCACCCCAGGCCCAGGCCCTGGACCCGCTTGTCCCCGGTGGGCTGGAGGGAGCCGCCGAAGGTGGGATCTCCGGTGATGCTCTCGACCCGCTGCTGGTGACGAGTTGGCCCACAGCCACAGGCGGGTGACCCGGTCCCCGGACCGGCCCAGGGACCACGCGCTCCAGGCGTTCACCGTCTGGGCCCGGGCCCACACCGTGCCCACCGTCCCGGTCCGGTCGGAAATGCCGTTGCCCTGGTCGTTGTCCAGCAGCTGCACCCCGGCCGACCAGGGGGTGTCCAGGGCATAGAAAGGCAGGCCCGCGTTCAACGTCCGGGTCCGGCCGTCGGACTGCTGGTTGTAGCTGCCGCTGGTGGCCCAGTTGGAGCCCAGCACCTGGGGATCGCTCCACTGGAGGATCCGGTTGGTGCGCACCGGGTCCTTGCTGAAGGTGTAGCCCAGGGTGTTGCCGGTGCCGAGCAGGTTGCGCTCCAGGACGGTGGCGCTGGAGCGGCTCTGCCCGCCCAGGGTGGAGAAGCTGGTGTAGGCCAGCAGGCTCCAGCTGTCCCGCACCCGCACCACCGCCCGCACCCGGCCTTCGCCCATGGGCTCGGCCAGGATCTCCGCCTCGCGCAGGTACGGCTGGGCCCGCAGGATGCGCTCGGATTCCTGCACCAGCCGGGCCTGGACCCGGTCCCCCGCCCGGAACAGCAGGAGCTGGCGCACCACCGCCGGGCGGGTGGTGACGTGCACCGCGTTGGCCGCCCGGCCCAGGAAGGTGTCATCGGACTCCCGGCCCAGGTCGAAGACGTTGCCCACCTCCACCCGGATCTCCTGGATCACGGCCCCCCGGGCTTCCAGCTGGTCCCAGTCCGCCCCGGGCTGGGCCGCCCAGGACACCAGCGACGACACACCTGCCGCCAGCCAAGCGCGCAGGAAACGGCCCGACCGCCGCTGGTACTTCATGAAAGCAGGATAGGCCAGACGCGCCCCGTGCGCCCGGCATCGAAGCCAGGGGGTGGCCATTCCTGACCCCCCCCATCCTTCCAGGAGCTCTTGATGAAATGGTTTCCAGTCTTTATCCCGGCCCTTCTCCTGCTGCCGGCGGCGGGTCCCTCCGTACGGGGAGGCGTCATCCCGGTGGTGCCTCCCGCAGTGCCCAAGCCGGCCCCGGCGGACGCGCCCGGGCGCAACCGCGTGTCCCCTCTGCGGAGCATCCACGCCTACGTCTGCGGTCTGCATTTCTACAATGGGCGGATGGACCGGCAGGTGATCGCCCACCACTACTGCGCCCATGTGAACGAGGACCTCATGCAGTGCGTAATCTATGACTCCAACCGCAAGAATGCCCGGCTGATCGGTATTGAATATGTCATCAGTGGCCGGCGGTTCCGGACCCTGCCGCCCAAGGAGCAGCGCCTGTGGCACAGCCACGCCTATGAGGTGAAATCGGGGCTGCTCTTGGCGCCGGGGCTGGGGGACCAGGCCGAGAAGGCGCTGATGAAGGACTTTGCCACCACCTACGGCAAGACCTGGCACACCTGGCAGGTGGACCGGGGCGATGCCCTGCCGTACGGCATTCCCCAGCTGATGATGGGCTTCACCGGCGACGGCCAGGTGAATCCCGATCTTGTGGCCGAGCGGGACCGGGATCTGGGGCTGGACACGGCCGCCAAGCGGCGCCAGCGGGCCGAGCTGCCTGACCTCGCCGTGGACCCGGCCGCCGACGCCTGGCGCCTGGGCCAGCCCCAGCAGCTGGAACTGAGCCCGGCGGGGACGGGAAAGGTACAGAAGATTCCCACCCACTAGGTTGTGACCAATCCCACTGGGCCGCCCCCTTGACTCTGCCGGCCCTACTGCAATCCTCATGGTTAATCGGATCACTTTCCCTTCACCCATAGCCGGCCCGGGCTCTGTCCGGCCGAACCCTCGAGGATTTCCATGGACAACCGGCAGACGCCCATCAACCAGGACGTGGTGCGCCGCAGGCTTGAAGCCAGCGGCTTGAAGGGCTTGGCCAAGGCCTCCATCCGCGAGATCAAGAAGCTGGTGGACCTCATCGAGGCGGACTCCGGGCAGAAGTTCGTGCGCATGGAGATGGGCATCCCCGGCCTGCCGGCCCTGCAGGTGGGGGTCGAAGCCCAGGTCCAGGCCCTGCGGGACGGGGTGGCGGCGGTGTACCCGGACATCCAGGGCATCCCCGAACTGAAGCGCGAGGTGGCCCGCTTCGCCAAGCTGTTCATGAACCTGGAGGTGGACCCCGAACACTGCATCCCCACGGTGGGCTCCATGATGGGCGGGATGGCCGCCTTCCTCACGGTGAACCGCATGTGGGCGGACCGGGAAGGCACCCTGTTCCTGGACCCGGGCTTCCCGGTGCAGAAGCAGCAGTGCAAGCTCCTGGGCCACGGCTACCAGTCCTTCGACATGTACGACTACCGCGGGCCCAAGCTGCGGGACAAGCTGGAGTCCTACCTGAAGACCGGCAAGGTCTCGTCCATCCTGTATTCCAGCCCCAACAACCCGTCCTGGATCTGCCTCACCGAGGAGGAGCTGCGCACCATCGGCGAGCTGGCCACCCGGTACAACGTGGTGGTGATCGAGGACCTGGCCTACTTCGGCATGGACTTCCGCCAGGACTACGGCAAGCCCGGCCAGCCCCCGTACCAGCCCACGGTGGCCCAGTACACCGACAACTACATCCTGCTGGTCTCCAGCTCCAAGGCCTTCAGCTACGCCGGCGAGCGCATCGGCGTGATGGTGGTCTCGGACCGGGTGTGGACCCTGCGCAGCCCCGACCTGCTGCGCTACTACCTCCTCCGACCAGTTCGGCTCCGCCCTGCTGTTCGGCGCCATCTACAGCCTGTCCTCGGGCACCTCCCACTCGGCCCAGTGCGCCCTGGCCGCCATGCTCAAGGCGGTGAACGACGGCACCGTGGACTTCGTGGCCATCGTCCGGGAGTACGGCGAGAAGGCCCGGATCATGAAGAAGATGTTCACCGACAACGGCTTCCGGATCGTCTACGACAAGGATCTGGGCAGCCCGTGGCGGACGGATTCTACTTCACCGTCGCCTACCCGGGGCTGACCAGCGGCGAACTCCTGACCGAGTTCCTGTACTACGGCATCAGCGCCATCACCCTGGACATCACTGGCAGCCAGCGCACCGAAGGGCTGCGCGCCTGCACCTCGCTCATCTCCAGGGACCAGTTCCCGGTCCTGGAGGACCGCCTGAGGCAGTTCCACCAGGCTCACCAGGGCGGAGCCTAGGAACTCCGGTCACCCGCGCTTCCCATGACTCCGGGGCAACGATGGCGATGACAGGCGGCCTTGGATCCTCCCTCCTCCAACCACCCGGGGGAGCGATTTCAGCCTGAAGCTATGTGTTCAGCATGTTCTGCGCCAGCGTCATGAGATCCGTTCCACAGGAGAACCGGAAGCCGTTGACGCCCGTGGTCTGGATCACCACTTCGCCCGCCCCGGATCTGAACCGGAACCCGCTCGAGGTCGGTTCGAACTGGAGGGGACCGGCACCGTTCTGGTCGTAGTAGAGGCTCCCCCACGGGAATGGCTGGATGGTCGCGCGCCCTGGGCCGGAAACGTCGTCCCCGTAGGACCAGGACGAGGCCAGCATGAGAGGAACCAGAACGGGAAGCACTCGCATAGGTTCACTCCATTTGGAAGTGGGCTGGGCTCGATACTACTCCTCATCCTCGGGCCAGGACATGCCCAGGCCGGGATCCGGGAAACGCGGAGCGAGGCTGGCCCGGGGCGGTCAACCGGCTTCCGCCGCCCCCGGTTCCTGCAGCCAGCGGTTGAGCGTTTTTATGTCGATGCCCAGTTTCTCCGCCGTGCGGCTCTTGTGCCCGCCGCAGCGGTCCAGGGCCCAGGCGGCGTAGCGGTGCTGCAGCTCCCGGGCCGGCAGCAGTTCGCTGAAGCTGTCCTGGACCGCCTGGGGGGCCTGGACCAGGCTGGGGGGCAGGTCCTCCAGTTCCACCACCTTGGTGCGGCCCAGCACCACCATGCGCTGGATCAGGTGGGCCAGTTCCCGCACGTTGCCAGGCCAGGGGTAGTCCATGAGCTGGCGCAAAGCCGCCGGGCTCAGCCCGGTCACCGGGCTGGCGGGGTACTTGGCCCGGAAGGTCTCCAGGAAATGCTCCACCAGGGGCAGGATGTCTTCCCGCCGGTGGCGCAAGGCCGGGATCTCGATGGCCACCACGTCCAGGCGGTACAGCAGGTCCTCCCGGAACTGCTGGGTGCGGGCCATTTCCGGCAGGTCCCGGTGGGTGGCGGCGATGATCCGCACGTCCACCGTCCGCTCCCGGCTGGAACCCACCGGGCGCACCGCGCCCCGCTCCAGCACGTGCAGCAGCTTGGCCTGGATGGACAGGGGCAGTTCGCCGATCTCGTCCAGGAGGATGGTGCCCCGCTCCGCCTCCACGAACAGCCCGGGACGGTCCGACGCGGCGCCGGTGAAAGCGCCCTTCACGTGCCCGAACAGCTCGCTCTCCAGGAGGGCCTCGGGCAGGGCGGCGCAGTTCACCGCCACGAACGGCGCCTTGGCCCTCGGGCTCATGGCGTGGATGGCCCCGGCCACCATGCTCTTGCCGGTGCCGGTCTCGCCCCGCAGCAGCACCGGCACGTCCACCGCCGCCACCCGCTCCATGAGCTCCAGCACATCGCGCATGCCCGGGCTGGTGCCGAGGATGCCCCCGCCCTCCAGGTGCCCGCGCAGGGCCCGGCGCAGCAGCCTGGCCTCCTGCTGCAGGTTGGCCTCCTCCAGGGCCCGGCGCAGGAAGATCACCAGCTCCTCGGGCTGGAACGGCTTGGTGAGGTAGTGGTAGGCCCCCTGGCGGATGGATTCCACCGCCGTGTCGATGGCCCCGTAGGCGGTCATGACCACCACCGGACGCTGGGGCGAGTCGCGCTTGCTGGCGGCCAGGAGGTCCAGGCCGCTCACCCGGTCCATGCGCAGGTCCGTGACCAGGGCGTCGATCCCCCCCGCCTCCAGGCGCTCCAGGGCGGCGCTGCCCGAAGCCAGGGCTTCCGCCTCGAAGCCGGCGTCCGCCAGGGACTCGGCGACCATTTCGGCCATCTCCAGGTGGTCGTCCACGACCAGAACGCGGGCGGGCATGGCAGGTACCTCCATCTAGACAGTCATGGGCAATTCCACCCGGACCCGGGTCCCCCTGGGCTGGACCCGCTCGAGGGTGATGCGGCCCCGGTGCATGCGCACGATCTCCCGGGCCAGGGCCAGGCCCAGGCCGGTGCCCTGGCCTGCGGGCTTGGTGGTGAAGAACGGCTCCATCACGCGCCCGGCCAGGGCCTCGGGGATGCCCTTGCCCTGGTCGGTCACTTCCAGGATCATCCGGGACTCTTCCTGCCGGGCGGCCACCTGCACCCGGTCGCCCCCCTGGGAGGCGTCGCAGGCGTTGAGCAGCAGGTTCACCAGGAGGTGCTGCAGCAGCTGGAAATCCCCGTGCATGCCGGGCAGGTCCCCGGGGGCGTCCAGGGCCAGCTCCACGCCCGCCTTCTGGAAGCGGTGCTCCACCATGGCCGCCGCGGCCCGCGCCAGGTCGCCGAGGCGGAACTCCTCGGTCCGGGGGGAGCCGCCCCGGGCCAGCTCCAGGAACCGCCGCACGGTGTGGTTGATGTGCTCCGCCTCCTCCTGGATGGTCTGGGCCAGACGCAGGTTGCGCTCGTCCTCGGGCAGGCGCGCCGCCAGCTGCGCCGCGCGCCCGGAGATGACCCCCAGGGGAGTGCCGATCTCGTGGGCCACCCCCGAGGCCAGGGTGAGCATGGCGGCGGCCCGGTCCGCCTGGCTCAGGGCCTGGTCCTTCTGCCGGCCCAGCTCCCGCCGCTCGATCTCCCGGGCCAGTTCCATCTCCTGCTTCTGGAAGCGCAGGGCCCATCCGGCCAGGATGAACAGGAACACGCCCATGGACAGGAAGCTGGCCAGGAGGCGCCAGCGGGCGTGCTGGGTGCGGTCCGGCTCCCGGAAGGCGGTGCCGGCCACCGCCACGACCCAGGTGCGGCCGTTGCGGTCCATGGCGCCGCTCAAGGCCAGGGCGGCGGTGGCGTCCTGGAACCCCAGCCGCACCGCTCCGGGCCGGTCCACCGGGAACCAGCGGCCGTTGGCGGCGTAGGCCCGCTCCAGGGCCGGGGCGTGCACCTCCAGGCCGTCCAGGCCCAGCCAGGGCATGTCCGGGGGCCGCACGAACAGCCGGGTGATGCCCGGCTGCTCCAGGGGGTGCAGGTCCCGCAGCACCCAGGGCAGGGGGGCCGGGGACGATTCCAGGTTGGACAGGAGCACGCAGGCGGCGGCTTCCGCCACCTTGACCTGGGATTCCTTGAAATCCTCCAGGGCCGCCTGGGCCTCCCGGGACTCCAGGTACAGGTTGATCCCCAGGACGCAGGTGAGCGCCAGGACCATGGTGACGCCCAGGAGCCACAGACGGCCCAGGCCGGACCGGGGGATGCCGGTTCCGGCGGGGGCCGGGGGGGTGCTGGGACGCTGGACCACGGAGTGGCCTCCTGGATTCTTGATGCAAAGGTGGAGCCAATTCGATTTTTCCAGGATCCGGCCGGTTCAAGGGGGGTGTGCAAGGGAAAAATGTCGGGTCCCCTGGGAAAAATGCCCGGTTCCCTCCCGGTAAGGGCAGGGAAAGTGGGCCTGCCAAGGCTCCAAATAATTGGCCCGGATCTTGATTGGAGGGTGGCGAAAGGGGGCAAGCCCCCATACCCTGGGCCAGTCCCGCGGAGCCGCCGCGCCTGAAACCAGGGGCCCGTCGCCACGCGGCGATCGCCTGATAGGAGATACCCCATGAAGCGCCTTGTTGTCTACGCCGCCAGCATCCTGGCCGTGCCCCTGCTGGTGGGCGGGGGGATGCTGGCCGTCACCGGGCATTGTTCCTCCCCCAAGGTGGCGGCTCCGCCCCCGCCCCTGACCCCGGCCATCGTCGCCCCGGCCAAGGCCTTGAGCGACGCATACGTGGCCGTGGCCGCCCACGTGAAGCCCGCCGTGGTCAGCGTCTATTCGGAGAAGATGGTGGTCCGCCAGCAGGGGCCGGAATTCGGCTTCCCGTTCGGGGACGACTTCTTCAACCAGTTCTTCGGCGGGCCCGGCCACCGGCAGGCGCCCAAGGAATACAAGGTGCCCATGCGGGGCATGGGCTCGGGCATGATCCTGGACAAGGCCGGGCACATCCTCACCAACTACCACGTGGTGAAGGACGTGGACTCCATCAAGGTGCGCCTCGCCGACAAGCGGGAGTTCAAGGCCGAGATCGTGGGCACCGACCCCAAGACCGATGTGGCGGTGATCCGCATCAAGGACAAGGTGCCTTCGGACCTGCCCACGGTGCAGCTGGGTGATTCGGACGCCCTGCGGGACGGCGAGCTGGTGATGGCCGTCGGCGCTCCCTTCGGCCTGACCCAGACCGTCACCACCGGCATCATCAGCGCCATGGGCCGCTCGGACGTGGGCATCGCCGACTACGAGAACTTCCTGCAGACCGACGCCCCCATCAATCCCGGCAATTCGGGCGGACCGCTGGTGAACATGGACGGCGAGGTGATCGGCATGAACAGCGCCATCGCCACCGCCAGCGGCGGTTCCGCCGGGGTGGGCTTCGCCATTCCCGTGACCATGATCAAGTCCATGCTGCCCACCCTGGTCAAGGGCGGCAAGATCGCCCGGGGCATGCTGGGCGTGGGCATCCAGGACCTGGATGAGAACCTGGCCAAGCAGTTCAGCCTGGACAACACCAACGGCGCCCTGGTCACCTCCGTGACCCCTGATTCCGCCGCCGACAAGGCCGGGGTCAAGGTGGGCGACGTGATCGTGCGCTTCAACGGCAAGGAAGTGACCGGCAGCCGCGACCTGCGCAACCAGGTGGGCGGCACCGTTCCGGGCGCCAAGGTGAAGCTGGACGTCATGCGCGGCGGCAAGCAGTTCGCCATGACCGCCACCATCGGCGAGCAGGCCACGCCAGCGGCCAGCGGCGGGGAGGGGTCCGAAAGCACCCCCGCCCAGGCCGCCCAGCTGGGCCTGACCCTGCAGAACCTGACCCCCGAACTGGCCCAGCGCTACGGCCTCACCCAGAAGGAAGGGGTGGTCATCGCCGGGGTGGAGCCTGGCAGCCCCGCCGCCGAGGTGGGCCTGCAGGAGGGCGACCTGGTGGCCGAGGTGAACCACAAGAAGGTCACCAAGGTGGGCGAGTTCCAGGCGGCCCTGGACGAGTCCAAGAAGGCAGGCAGCGTGCTGCTGCTGGTGAAGCGCAAGGACGCCAGCCTGTTCGTGGTGCTGCAGCTGAAATAGCCTGGGCGCCCGGGTCCCAGGTGGCGGCAGGCCCGTCGAACGGGTCCCCTGGGTTGGCGCCGCCACACCGTTGGTGGTCGTGAATCGGAGTGCGTGCACACTCCGATTCACGACCACCGGCCGTCGAGCCGCATCGGATTTTGGGGTCGGTGATTCACGCGCGGGTCAGCAAGCGTCCTTACCCGCTGACGAAGCCGAGCCAGGGTATGGCGGCGCGAGGCACCGGAACCCGGACGTCGGACCTGCCGCCAACCGGAACGCGGGCGTCCCAGTAGATCTAGGCGCCGGCGGCGCGCTTGCCCATCCTGGAATCCAGGTACCAGATCCCGCCGCCCTGGTCCCCCACCGCGTGCAGGTGGTCCACCACCTGGCCCACGTTGGCTTCCTCCTCCACCTGCTCGCTCACGTACCACTGCAACGTGATCTCGCTGGCCCAGTCCTGCTCGGTCCGGGCCAGGGTGAACAGGGCGTTGATCTTCTGGGTGATGCCCTGCTCATGTTCGAGGGTCCGCTCGAACACCTGGATGACTCCGCCGAATTCCCGGGGCGGCGCGGCGATGGGCTGGAGTTCCAACTGGCCCTTGCGGTCCAGGATGAACTCGATGAGCTTCATGGCGTGCTTGGTCTCCTCCCCGGCCTGGACCCGCAGCCAGTGGGCGAATCCCTTGAAGCTGAGGGACTCGCAGTGGGCGCTCATGGCCAGGTACAGCTGGGCGGAATACTGCTCCAGGTTGATCTGGTGGTTGATGGCGTCCTGCATCTTGGCGCTGATCATGCTGACCTCCGGATAGGGGTAGATGGTGCGCCCATTCTGCTACGGAAATGCAGGAAATGACACGGAATATTTCGGTTCTGAAATCAGGATCAGGCCCGATTTATCCAAGGTTGCCGGGTCGCCGGGCCCGCTTCTCGCCGCAGTGGCAGTCGCCGCAGCAGCCGCCGCGCCCGTTCCGAGCCATGGACTGGTATAGTTTCCGGACCATGGCCAGGGCGGCCGCAGCCACCAGGCCCAGCGCCACCCATCCTTGCCAGTTCATAAACCCTCCATTAAACAAATCCCCACCAGCGGCCCAGGACCACCGTGCCCCAGGCCAGGAACCACGCCAGGCATAAGCCGTAGCCCACCGAGAAGAGCGTCAGGGCCAGGCTGCGGGTCTCCTTCAGGATCATGCCCACCAGCCCCAGGCAGGGGGTGTAGAGCAGGATGAAGACCATGAAGGCGAACGCGGTGAGGGGGGTGAATCCGGACCGCTGCCGCATGGTCATCTGCAGGGGGCTCAGGCCGGGGTTCTCGGCGTCCTTCTCGGCCTTGGCCTGGTTCAGGACCCCCATGGTGCCCACCACGATCTCCTTGGCCACGAACCCGGCGGTGAGGGCCACCCCGTCCTTCCAGGCTTCCGGGCGCTTGTGGTCCGGGTCGACGATGGGGGCCAGCACCGGCTGCAGCAGGTGGCCGAAGCGCGCCGCCAGGCTGGAATTCATGATCCGCCCCTCGCTGGCCAGGTCCAGCTCCTCCAGGCGGCCCTGCTCTTCCGCCGGGGGCAGCTGCTGGGCCCGGATGGCCGCTTCCTGCACCTGGCGCTCGGCGGTCCAGGCCTGGTTGGCGATGCCCGGGTAGTGGGACAGGAACCACACCAGGGTGGCCCCGGCCAGGATCACCGTGCCGGCGCGGCTCAGGAACAGCCGGCCCTTTTCCCACATGTGGATGAGGGTGGCCTTGAGCACCGGCATGCGGTACGGCGGCAGCTCCATGACGAAAGGCGTGCTCTCGCCCCGGAACAGGGTCAGGCGCAGGATCTTGCCCATGACCATGGCCAGGGTGAAGCCCAGGACGTGCAGGGCGATGATCACCAGGGCCGCCGGCAGCGGCTTGAAGAAGGTGCCGGCGATGAGGATGTACACCTGCAGCCGGGCCGAGCAGGACACCAGGGGGGTCACCAGGATGGTGATGAACCGGTCCGTGCGGGACTCGATGGTGCGCGTGGCCTGCACCGCCGGCACGTTGCAGCCGGTGCCCATGATCAGCGGGATGAAGCTCTTGCCGTGCAGGCCCATGAGGTGCATCAGGCGGTCCATGATGAAGGCCGCCCGGGCCATGTAGCCGGTGTCCTCCAGGAACGAGATGCAGCCCATGAGGATCATGATGATCGGCACGAACACCACCACCGCGCCCACCCCGGGGAGGATGCCGTCCACCAGCAGGCTGGTGAGCTCGCCGGCCGGCAGGTGCGCCGCCGCCAGGTCGTGCAGCCAGGTGAAGCCGCTGGTGATCCAGTCCTGGGGGTATTGGCCCAGCAGGAAGGTGAGGCTGTACATGGCCGCCATGATGGCCACGAAGATGGGGATGCCCAGCCACCTGTGGGTGAGCAGCCGGTCCAGGCGGGTGCTGAAGCCCTCGTGGGCCTCCCGGTCCTGGTGCAGCACCTCCTTGACCAGGCCGTGGGTGAAGCCGTAGCGGCGCTCGGCGATGAGGGTTGCGGGGTCGGCGCCCAGGTGTTGCTCCAGGAACTGGGCGCTGGCCTTGCGCTGGGTCTCGATGGCCTGGCGGGCGTGGCTGGCCTTGGCCAGCGCCTCCGCGTCCGCCGCGCGCTCCAGCAGCCCCAGGGCCACCCAGCGGGGCACGTGGCGCCGGGCCAGGTCCTCGTCCCTGGCGATCTCCCGCTCCAGCTTGGCCAGCTCCCCTTCGATGTCCGGACCGAAGCCGGCGTGCACCGGCCAGACCCGGGGATCGTCCCCCTGGGCCACCCTCAGGATGGCTTCCTTCAGGGCGTCGATGCCTTCGCCCCGGTTGCCCACCGTGGGCACCACCGGGCCCCCCAGGAGGGTCTGCAGGCCCTTCAGGTCCAGCCCCACGCCCTGGCGCTCCAGGTCGTCCATCATGTTCAGGGCGAACACCAGAGGTTTCTTCAGCTCCAGCACCTGCGTGGTCAGGTAGAGGTTGCGCTCCAGGTTGGAGGCGTCCAGCACGTTGACGATCACGTCCACTTCCGGTTCGCCCAGGTACGACGCGGCGATGCGCTCGTCCTCGCTCTGGGCGGAGAGGGAGTAGGTGCCCGGCAGGTCCACCACCTGCACCTGGACGCCGTCCACCTCGAAATGGCCGTGGCGCCGTTCCACCGTCACTCCGGGCCAGTTGCCCACATGGTGGCGCGAGCCGGTGAGGGCGTTGAAGATGGAGGTCTTGCCGCAGTTGGGATTGCCGGCGATGGCCACGGTGGGGATGCGCGTCCCGGGGGCGGCGACGGCGCTGGGCGCGGGCTCTTCGGCCAATGCGGCTGGGGGCTCGGGGGAGAGGGTCATAGGGTCAACCTGGAAAAAATTGAAAGCAGGGACAAACTTTTCCTCATCCATGCTAATTGAGATGTCGTCTCATTTTCAACCTAAATGCGAACCACCAAGGGAGATCGTGATTTGCATCACCGGTGCGGCGCCCGGCCGGACCGGCCACCTCGAAGGAGTGATTTTTTTGAGACTTTCATGTGTGCTGAAAATTCCTGCCCGGGTATGGGAAAACCTGGGCCCGGCGGCTGGATTCCCCCGGGCAGGCTGGGTAAGATCCAGCCATGGCATCCAAGACCCGCTTTGAAACCCCTCTCTCGGCCGCCGAGGCCCGGGCGCTCAAATTCCTGGCCCAGCGCCTCCGGGACGATGAAGCCCGTTATCAAGCTTTCCTGGCCACCTTGGACCCCCGCCAGCGGGAGGCCCTGGCCTTCCGCCCGGTGCAGGAGTGATCCGGTGATCCACGTGGCCCCCGGTGCCGTGGCCGGGCGGCTGCGCGCTCCCGCTTCCAAGAGCCACCTGCAGCGGCTGGTGCTGGCCGCGGCCCTGGGGCCAGGGGAATCGGTCCTGCACAACCCGGGGCATTCCGCCGACGGGCAGGCGTGCCTGCAGGTGGTGCGGGCCCTGGGCGCCCAGGTGCGGGAGGAGCCGGACCGGCTGCGCATCCGCGGGGGCGGCGCGCCCCGCTCCCGGGTCCTGCCCTGCGGGGAATCGGGGTTCTGCCTGCGGGCGGCGGCGGCGGTGGCGGCCCTGGGCGAAGGGGAGTTCACCCTGATGGGAGAGGGCTCCCTGGCCACCCGGCCGGTGGACATGATCCTGGAACCCCTGCGCCAGCTGGGCGTGCGCTGCGACACCCGGGGCGGCCTGCCGCCGGTGACCGTGCAGGGGCCCCTGCAGGGCGGGCGGGCCCAGGTGGACGGCAGGGCCAGCAGCCAGTTCCTGAGCGGCCTGCTGCTGGCCCTGCCCCGGGCCGCCGGGGACACGGAGCTGGAGGTGCGCGGCCTGCGCAGCGGGCCGTACGTGCGCATGACCCTGGACGTGGTGGCGGCCTTCGGCGCCCAGGTGGAGGCGGACCCCGATCGGACCTGGTTCCGGGTGCGGGGCGGGCAGGCCTATGCGCCCGTGGACCTGGCGGTGGAAGGGGACTGGTCCGGGGCGGCGTTCCTTCTGGTGGCCGGTGCGGCGGCCGGGGAGGTGGTGGTGGAGGGGCTGGACCCGGGTTCCGCCCAGGCGGACCGGGCGGTGCTCCAGGCCCTGGCCGACGCCGGCGCCTGGGTGGCCTGGGACGGCGCCGCCCTGCGGGTCAGGCGGGGCAACCTGAGGGCCTTCGAGTTCGACGCCACCGACTGCCCGGACCTGTTCCCGCCCCTGGCCGTCCTGGCCTGCCACGCCCGGGGCACCAGCCGCATCGCCGGGGTGGCCCGCCTGGGCCACAAGGAGAGCGACAGGGGCACCGCCCTGGTGTCGGAGCTCTCGGCCCTGGGCGTGGACATCCGGGTACGGGACGGGGTCATGGAGGTCACCGGCGGGCCCGTCCGGGGCGGCACGGTGGACCCGCACAACGACCACCGCATGGCCATGGCCTGCGCGGTGGCGGCCCTGCGCTCGGAGCACGGCGTGACCATGGCCGGCGAAGGCTGCGTGGCCAAGTCCTATCCCGACTTCTTCCAGGCCCTGGAATCCCTGCGAGCACGCCTATGAACGCCTTCGGCCGCCTGTTCCGTATCTCCATCCTGGGTGAATCCCACGGGCCCTGCGTGGGGGTCCTCCTGGACGGCTGCCCAGCCGGGCTGCCCCTGGACGAGGCGGATTTCCATGCGGACCTGGAACGGCGGCGGGGCGGAGGCGCCCCGGGCACCACCCCGCGCCGGGAGGACGACCGGCCGATCCTGCACAGCGGCCTCCTGGAAGGCCGCACCACCGGCGCCCCCCTGCTGATCCTGTTCGAGAACAAGCAGGTGGACTCCAGCGCCTACGAGGCGGTGAAGGCCACGCCCCGCCCCGGGCACGCGGACTGGGTGGCCCAGAAGAAATTCGGCGGGTTCGCGGACCTGCGCGGCAGCGGGCACTTCTCCGGCCGGCTCACGGCCGCCCTGGTGGCGGCCGGGGTGGTGGCCAAGAAGCTGCTGGCCCCGGCCCAGGTGGAAGCCCGCCTGGTGGAAGCCGGGGGCAGTCCCCACATCCAGCAGGCGGTGGCGGAGGCCATGGCCGCCCAGGACTCGGTGGGCGGACTGGTGGAGTGCCGAGTGCAGGGACTGCCCCCGGGGCTGGGCGAGCCCTTCTTCGATTCGGCCGAATCGCTCATCAGTCACGGCATCTTCGCCATCCCGGCGGTGAAGGGCATCGAGTTCGGGGCCGGGTTCCAGGCCTGCCGCATGCGCGGCAGCGAGATGAACGATCCCCTGGAGGACGCCTCCGGACGCACCGCCAGCAACCACGCCGGGGGCATCAACGGCGGCATCACCAACGGCAACGAACTGGTGTTCCGGGTGGCGGTGAAGCCCACCTCCAGCATCCGTGCCCCCCAGCGCACCGTGGACCTGCGCACCAACACCCCGGCCATGCTGTCCATGGGCGGCCGCCACGACGCCTGCATCGCCCTGCGGGCGCCGGTGGTGGTGGAGGCGGTGGCGGCGGCGGTGCTGGCGGACCTGCTGCTGCTCCAGGGCCTGGCGCCCCGGGTGGTGGCCAGGTGAGGATCGTCCCTCCCGCCGCCAGCACCAGCCCATGCACCGGCTCCTAGAATGGAATGCCGGCCGGAGCGCGCCATGGATCTGCGGGAATTGAAGGCCTTCGTGGAAGTGGTCAGGCAGGGCGGGTTTTCCGCTGCCGCCAAGGTGCTGTTCGCCACCCAGCCCACCGTGAGCAAGGCGGTCAAGCAGCTGGAGGACGAGGTGGGCGTGCAGCTGTTCGACCGGGTGGGGCACAAGGCCAAGCTCACGGTGGCCGGGGACCTGGTGTACCGCCATGCGGTGGCCATGCTGGCCGAGCGGGACCATCTGCAGAGCGATCTGGCGGACCTTAACGGCCTGCGCCGGGGGCGCATCCGCCTGGGGCTGTCGCGCCTGGGCAGTTCCCTGCTGTTCACCCGCCTGGTGGTGCAGTTCCGCAAGCTCTACCCGGGAGTGGAGATCGAGCTGATGGAGCGGGGCGTCCTGTCCCTGCAGCAAGGCTTGCGGGACGGGGGCCTGGACCTGGCCATCTGCCGGCTGCCGGTGCCCGAGGACCTGGACTGGATCCTGGTCCATGACGAGCCTCTGATGGTTCTGGTGTCCCGGGAGCACCCTCTGGCGGGGGCTTCCCAGGTGGACCTGGGGCAGTTGGCCCAGACTCCGTTCATCCTGTTCGAACCCGGCTTCGCGCTCAACGCCCAGATCCTCGCCGCCTGCCAGGCCCACGGCTACACGCCCCGGGTGGCCGCCTACAGTGGCCAGTCGGAATTCATCCTGGCCCTGGTGGCCGCCAACGTGGGGGCCGCCTTCCTGCCCCGGATCATCTGCCCCGGGGAGCACCCGGCCCTGGTCTGCCTGCCCATCCAGGAACCGGAGTTCCGCTGGCGCCGGGCCCTGGCCTGGAAACGGGACTGCCCTCTGCCGCCCGCCGCCCGCAGGTTCCTGGACCTGGTGCGGGCGACAGTGGCTTCCTGATCAGTTCAAGCCCTGCCACAGCGCCTGCACCTTCAGCCAGGCCATCCCGGATATCAGGGCGGCGACGACTCCGGCGGCGATGATCGTTTGTGCGTTCATGGCTTCCTCCTCGACCCCCCAAAATTAAGGTCCGGAGAAGCCTAAGTCCAATGAAAAGATGAAATAGTCATTATTCCAATAATGAATAGATCGTTCAGCCAGGTCATCCCTGCCGCTCCTTGGGAATGACGCGGTACCAGAGCGCCTCCAGTTCCCCCACCAGGCGGTCGAACTCCTGCAGGGCGTCCAGCACCGGCTGGGGGGTGGTGAAGTCCACGCCGGCGTCCTTGAGGGCTTCCACCGGAAACTTGCTGCCGCCGCTGCGCAGCAGGTCCAGGTAGCGCTCTCGGGCCGGTTCGCCCTGCTCCAGCACCGCCTTGGACAGGGCCATGGAGGCGGCCATGCTGGTGGCGTACTGGAACACGTAGAAGTCCATGTAGAAGTGGGGTACGACGCTCCACTCGGACTGGATCCAGGGGTCCACCCGCACCACGTCCGGGTGGCCGTAGTACTGCCGGGTCAGGTCCAGGTAGGTGCGGTTCAGCCAGTCGGGGGTGAGGCTCACCCCGGTCTCGCCCCGCTCGTGCATGGCGCGCTCGAACTGGGCGAACAGGCCCTGGCGGTACAGGGTGGCCCGCACCTCCTCCAGGAAGTTGTCCAGCACGAACACCTTGAAGGCGTCCGGGGCGTCGCTGGCCAGGAGGTGGCGCACCAGCAGGTTCTCGTTGAAGGTGCTGGCCACCTCCCCCAGGAACGGGGTGTAGCCGGAGGTGGCGAAGGGCTGGGCCCGGTCCGCGAACACCGTGTGCATGGCGTGGCCCAGCTCGTGGGCCAGGGTGGAGACGGCCCCGTAGGTGCCGTCGTAGTTCAGCTTCACGTACGGGTGGAAGCCGTAGGCCTGGTCCGTGCAGTAGGCGCCGGACTGCTTGCCCCGGTTGGGGTAGACGTCCACCCAGCGCCGGGTCAGGGCGGTTTCCAGGGCCCGCTGGTAGTCCGGGCCCAGGGGCGCGGTGGCCCGGCGCACCAGGGCCTTGGCTTCCTCGAAGGTGAACGTCCGTTCCGCCTGGGGCAGCCCCGAGGCATACACGTCCGCGTAGGTCATCCGGTCCAGCCCCAGCATCCGCTGGCGCAGCCTGAACAGGCGGTGCAGGGGGCCCAGGTTGGCCTTGAGGGTGTCCATCAGGCTGGAGTAGACCTGCACCGGGATGGCCTCCGGGTACAGGGCCGCCTCCAGGCAGCAGCGGTACCGGTGCACCCGGGCGTCGAACACGTGCGCCTGGACGCCGGTGTCCAGGAGCGCCGCCAGGGTATTGCCGAACGCCTCCTGGCTCTGCCAGTAGGTGGTGGCCACCAGCTGGCGGTCCTCTCCCCAGGGGGTCCGGCGCAGGCGGGTGTAGGTGGCGGTGTTGAGGGTGGCGTGCTCGCCGGTGGACAGGGTGACGGCGGGGCGGGGCAGGTCAAGGTCGTTGAGGATGGCCGAGGCCTTGGCCGGGGCGGCGGCCATGGCGGCGGTCATGGCCGCCACCCGCTCCTCCCCGGGCGGGAGCACGTGGTCCTTGAGGCGCAGGGTGCGCAGCAGGCCCACCCGGTAGGGGGCCAGGCGCGGCTCGGCCCGCAGGTACGCCTCCAGCCGGGGCTCGCCCAGGGCCAGCACGTCCGCGTCCAGGAAGGCCAGGCCGGCGTTGCAGGTGGTGAGCAGGTCCTGGGCCTCGCCCCTCATGGCCTGGAAGCGGGAGTCCCCCAGGTCCATGTCGCTCTGCAGGCTGGCGTAGGTGTTCAGGCGCTGGATGCGCATGAGCACGCGGTCCCGCCACTCCAGCAGGCCGGCCATGGCCGCCGGGGCGGCGGTCCAGCCCCGCTTCAGGTCCTGCAGGCGGGGCAGTTCCCCCCGCACCGCCGCCAGCTCCCGCCGCCAGGCGTCGGGGCTGGGATAGATGTCCTCGAACCGGGCCTTGCAGGCCTCGGGCACCTGGGCCCGGGGGGTGTCGGAGTAGTCCGGCACCCCTTCTTGGGCGGGAGCCGGGATGGGGACGGCGGCGAGGGCGCAGGCCAGGACGGTGGGGAGAAAATTCATGAACGCTCCTCAAGAGGCGGGTGATCGATGCCCCTTCGATGTCCGTAACCGGGGCCGGTTCCAACCGCGTCCCGTCCATGGGTCGGGGATGGGCGGCAACCTCTTGGGAGGTAAAAAGAAATAAAATCCGGGAACGGGAACGCAGGCCCAGCCGCCCGTTCACTTGCCGGTCTGGGCTGGCTCCAGGAGCAGGGCCAGGGCCTCCTGGGCCAGGCGCAGCCCGAACAGGGCCGGGAGGTAGGACACGGTGCCGATGGGGGTGCGCCGGCGCCCGGTGCCGACATGCTCCCCGGCGTCGCCCGGGTCGCAGGGGGTCGTGTTCCGGGCGGGCTCCAGGGAATACACGCACCGGACGCCCCCCTGGATGCCGCGCCGGCGCAGGCGGAGGCGCACCATCCGGGCCAGGGGGCAGATGCGGGTCTCGGCCAGGTCCCCCACCAGGACCTGCCCCCCGTCCAGGCGGCCACCGGCGCCCATGCTGGAAAGCAGGGGCAGCCCCCGGCGCACCGCCGCCTCCAGCAGGGTGACCTTGGAGTTCAGGGAATCGATGGCGTCCAGCACCAGGTCCAGGGGCGGCTCCAGCAGGGCGTCCACCGTGGCCGGGTCCAGGAAGCTCCGGCGCGGGTCCACCTGGCAGTCCGGATTGATGTCCCGCACCCGGGCCGCCGCCAGCTCCACCTTGGCGGCGCCCAGGGTGGAGTGCAGGGCGTACAGCTGGCGGTTGATGTTGGAGGCGTCCACGGTGCCGTAGTCCACCAGGCGCAGGTGGCCCACCCCCGCCCGGGCCAGGGCCTCGCAGGCGAAAGAGCCCACGCCGCCCAGGCCGAAGATGGCCACCCGGGCCGCCCCGAGGCGGGCCAGGGCCGGGGGCCCCAGGAGCTGCTCGGTGCGCGCGAACCACCTCATGGGGAGATCCCCCCGAACAGGGCCGCGGCGTTGGCGTAGGCCCGCTCGGCCACCCGGGCGTCGCCCCGCACCTGGGCGGCGGTCTGGGCGATGCGGACGATGGCCGCAGGTTCGTTGGGCCCCTCCCACCCTGGCGGGGCCAGGGCGGGAGCGTCCGTTTCGAACAGCAAGCGTTCGATGGGCACCGCCGCCAGGGCCGCGTGGGCGCGCTTGGCGGCAGGATTGGCGGCGCTGGCGGCGAAGGACAGGTGCAGCCCCAGCCGCACCAGGGCGGGCACTAGTTCCCGGGACCCCGAGTAGGCGTGCACCACCGCCCCGGCCCGGGGGATGCCGGTGGCCTCCAGGATGGCCACCAGGCCGTCCCAGGCCCGCACGCAGTGGATGGACAAGGGCCGGTCCAGGGCTATGGCCAGGCGCACCTGGGCCGCGAAGGCCTGCTCCTGGAGGGGCCGCTCCGGCTGGTCCGGGCGGAAGTCCAGGCCGCACTCCCCCAGCCCTGCCGGATGGGTTTTCAACAGCCCCTCCAGGCGCTCCAGCCATCCGGGCGCGGCGCTGTGCACGCACCAGGGATGCAGGCCCACCATGGGGTGCACCCGGGGATGGTCGCGGGCCAAGGTCAACACCTGGCTCCAGTCCTCCTCCTGGGTGGCGCAGCACACCAGGTCCGTGACCCCGGCCGCCCGGGCCCGCTCCAGCACCCGGGGCAGCACCGGCAGCAGGAGCGGGTCCTGGAGGTGGCAGTGGGTGTCGAAGTAGGTGTACACCTGGGGATTGTAACCGCTAGCCGAAGGCCGCCACCAACTCCCCCAGTTCGAACTCCACCACCGCCGTGAACGCGTCCGCGGCGCCGTAGTAGACCAGCACCCGGTCCTCCCGGGGCACGATGCCGGTGGGGAACACCACCCCCGGCACGAAGCCCTCCTTCTCGAAAGCCGTCTCGGGCTCGAACAGCCGGGGGCTCCGGCCCAGGATCCGGCCGGGGTCGTCCGGGTCCAGGAGCAGGGCCCCGGCGGAGTAGGCGCCCACGGCCCCGCGGCGGCCGCGGCTGCTGCCGTGGTAGATCTCCAGCCAGCCCTGGGGCAGGCGCACGGGAGGGGTGCCCCCGCCGATCCGCCCCATCTCCCATTCCTCCCCGCCGCCCAGGAGCACCCGGTGCCCGCCCCAGTGGCGCAGGTCCGGGGAGGTGGCCAGCCACATCTCCGGGCGGGTGAAGGGTGTGGCCGGGCTGGGGCGGTGCAGGGCCGCGTACATGCCGCCGATGCGCTCGGGGAACAGGACCGCGTCCTTGTTTTCCGGCGGGAAGATGATCCCGTGCCGGCGGCATTCCCGGAACGCCTGGGTGGAGGCCAGGGCGGTGGCGGCCCCGTGGCGGGACACGGCCACGTAGGTGAAGTGGAAGGCGCCGTCCACCGGGGTGATGCGGGGATCCTCCACCCCGAACTCCTCGTACCCGGTGGCCGGGCTCATCCAGGGCCCGCCCAGGGACTCCACCCGCCGCCCGTCCCCGCAGCGCACCACCCGCAGGTGCGAGATGAACGTCAGGCGCACCAGCCCGTCGCGCTTGCGCCGCACCACCCGCACGTCCAGGGGCTCCAGGTCGCCGTCGGCCTCCCAGTCCACCGCCAGCCCGCCGGTGGCCGGATCCCAGCGGGGCAGGGGGGTGAACCCCGGCCGCCGCTCCCGGGGCCGTTCCGCCACCCGCACCAGCAACACCACTCCTTCGGGGGTGAGGGCGGCTCCGGGGTTGAACGCGCCCACCACCTCCAGGTCCTCCCGGGACGGGGGCAGGTCGGCGGGGCGCAGCAGGCATTGGTTGTACAGGCGGCGCAGCATGGCCAGGCTCCTGAGCGGCGAGGTCCGCCGGGTCCAGGTCCGGCGGCTCCTCCTCCTTGGGGAAAACACCCAACAGGGTAGTCCTGCTGGGGCGTCCGTGTCCCGGTCGGCGGCAGATCGCGTCGGCCGGGTTCCCGGGCCTCGCGCCGCCCCATCGGTGCTCGGCTTCGTCAGGCCGCGCTGGTCGCGGTCTGACGAAGCACTCGCTGGCTCGTCGGGGCCGACCGAAGATGATTGGTATCGGTGACTTCGGGGCGGACTGCGGGAATCGCTTCCGCAAACTTCACAGGTCCTCCCATGCCAGCTGATCCAAGCAGATTCGCCAAGCCCCGTCAGCCAGTAATGACGCTTTCAAACTGACGCGTAGATCACCGACCCCAAAGTCCGATGCGTTCCCAGGATGGTTCAAGGGCGTTCATGCGCTGGAGGCTTGGCGGCGTCGGCCGTCCCGGCCAGGGCGTTGCAGCGCGCAAGGCAGGGCGATGCACTTTCCGCACGATCGGAAAGCCCTGTCTCCGTTGAAGTATTTCTCCGTGTAGGCGTTGATCCAGGCGCTGCAGGCCGGCTTGTCGATGGTCCCGTGCTTCAGGGCCTTGGCGGGGCATTTCTGGACGCATACTCCGCAGCTGCCATCGATCTTGTAAGGGCAGACCTCTTCCGTGCAGATCGGATCCGGATCGATGGGCGCGGAGATGCAAAGGCTCCCGAGCCGCCCTGCGCACCCCCGGCTGGTGATGATCAACTGGTTCAGTCCGAAATTGCCCAGGCCGCAAAGGTAGGCGACATGCCTCTGGGACCACCGGTGGATGAACCGCACCGGGTCGTAGCGCTCCAGGGCAGGGTTGGCGGAACCGGCAATGCCGTGGACAGCGAGCCGTTCCTTGACACCCTGGATGACGGCGTCGATGACCCCATCCGTCTCCTGCTTGGCGGTGGCCCATGCGGGTGCGGTTACGGGGCCGTCCTGGTTCTGGCGGACGAGTTCCTTGGTGAAGGGCAGAAAGAATGAAACGACCGTTTCCGCCTCGGGCAGCAGGTCGGTGGGAAGCAGATGGTCCGGAGCAATCAGGGTTTTGAGATGGTCGAACAGGGGATTCCGGGCGTCCGCGAAACCGACCAGGGGAGAGCGGTATTCCGTGTGCCGGACCTGGCTGCGCACGATCTCAGCGACCGCGTCGGCGATGAGCCTTTTCATGCCGTCCATGCGCACCCCGCTTGGGTTGGTGAACGATGCTCTCCACGTTAGCACCGTTGCAGCCATCTTGCCTTGGGCTGCCAGCTGCCGTTAGGGCAGCTGGCCATTCCCCACCGCGGAGAGGTCATCAGGCCTGGCCGGCACCAGGGTGGCGAACAGGATCGAGCCGCCGATGCAGAAGGCCCCCAGGGTCTGCACGCGGGACAGGGTCTCGCCGAAGACCAGCAGCGAGATGGCCACGGAAACCATCGGATCCAGGTAGCTCAACAGGGCGATCCTCTGGGCCTTCAAGCCTTTGATGCCGAGGAAGAACATGAGGAAACCGGCGCCGGTATGGACCGCCCCGAAGACCAGGAGCAGGGCAGCCTGCCCACCCAACGGCGGAAAGGGGCGGTAGGTCTCCGATGCCGCCACATAGATGGCCAGGATCACGGTGGCCAGGGCCAGTTGGGGAAGGGTCGTTTCCAGTCCGTCCATCCCTGCCACGAACTTGTTCATGACGATCAGGCTTGCATAGCAAAGGGCGGCCCCGAATCCGAACATGGCTCCAGCCAAGGGGTGGGACACTCCGATTCCGCCGTGTTGCCCACTGCCCACAAGCACCAGCCCGAGAAAGGTCACGGCTATGGCCAGGAGGTTTTTCGCGTTCGGCTTCTCGCCGAGGAGGAACGGGGAGACCCCGGCCACCAGGACCGGCGCCGTGTAGTAGCACAAGGCCGCGATGGCGATGCTGGTGTGGCGGAAGGCCTCGAACAGCAAGACCCAGTTGCCCGCCAACGCAACTCCCGAAAGCGCCAGGACCAGCCAATTCCTTCTCAGTTTTTCAGCGAAATGGCCCCGGCCGCACCAGAGGAAGAACGGCACCAGGCAGATGGAGCCGAACAGGCCGCGGAACAGCGCAATTTCGCTTGCAGGCAAAGCCAGTAGACGGACCACCGCGCCGATGGACCCGAACAGAACCATTGATGCGGCATAGAAAAAGGCTGCACTCATTCATTCACCCGAGAGTCACCATCGCCGAGGCCACCGTGACCCGCAAACAGAAGATAAGGTCGTCTATAAATCTGAACCAATGAATTGTTCTGAAATTTGGTATCAATATTATTGATGGTGTTCCCGCCCTTCCGGGCCATGCCCGGCCAGGCCGTGACACCGGTTCATCCGGCGCGGAGTTCTGCCTGCCTCTGGTACTTTTCCGCATGCCGGCGGGCGATGGTCAGGAAGTCCCGCACGCTGGCGGCCGCCAGGTTCCCGGAGCGACAGATGGCCTGCGCCTGGACGGCCATGGCAGGGCCCTGCCAGTCCAGCACCTGCAGTTGGCCGCGGGCCACCTCCCGGCGCACCGCCAGGTCCGGCAGCAGGCTGATGCCCAGCCCGGCCATCACGCACTGCTTGATGGCCTCCACGTTGGCGAACTCCAGGGCGGTGCCCGGGTGCACGCCGGCGGCGATCAGGGCATGCTCGAAAAGGTTGCGGTAGCTGCAGCCCCGCTCGACCAGCAGGAGCGACTCCTCCCGCAGATCCTCGGTCCGCACCGGCCCTGCCAGGGCCAGGGGGTGGTCCGGGGGCGCCACCAGGACCAGCGGGGTCGGAAACAGGGACTCGACGTGCATGGCACTTTCGGCGATGGGTTCCTCCAGCACCAGAGCCAGGTCCAGGACTCCGTCCCCCGCCAGCCGGCGCAGTTCCGCCCAGTGCGCGGGACGGAACACCATGCGCACCTCCGGGCGGGCACTCCGGAATTCCCGGAAGACCGCCGGCAGCCAGTGGATGCAAAGGGTGTCCGGAGCGCTGAGGGTGAAGGGGCCCTCGGACGCTTCCGGTGCGCGCACCGCCTGCCGGGTCTGCTCCACCTGGAGCAGCAGGGTGTCGGCCTCCTTGAGCAGACGGGCCCCGGCGGCGGTGAGCACCACCCTCCGGGGCAGGCGCTGGAACAGCTGGACCCCAAGGTCGTCCTCCAGGGCATGGATGTGGTTGGTGACGCTGGACTGGGCGTAGTGGAGGGCGGCCGCAGCCTGGGTGAAGCTCCCGGTGGCGGCCACCAGGCGGAAGGTCTTGAGCTGGGTGAAGTCCATGGTTCATTCTATCGACAAAATCGAATCCAATTTCCTGGTGATTTCTATAATCTTGATGGCCTTCCTCCTCCTGACGGCAGAAGCGGGCAGGGCCCTGGTCATCGGCACCCGGGAAGGGGCCACCGGCCCATGAGGCTTCCAGGTCCGGGCCGATGGACGCATCCTTGAATGGAAGCACCTCTTCCGGGCTGCCGTGCCGTTCCACCCCATGGACCTCGAACCCTTCCGCGACCAACACAAGCTGCGCCTGTCCTGGATGCCCTGGCTGTACTTCGTGCTCAAGGACCGGCACCGGGACTGGGCCCGGGCCTGGCAGCGGGAGGTGCAGGAGCGCCTGATGGCCCTGGAGACCATCGCCATCGCCGAGGGCTGCTTCGTGGCCCCCGAGGCGCGGCTGTTCGGGGAGCCGGGCCGGGGCATCCAGCTGGGGCCCGGGTGCGCGGTGGCGGCGGAGGTGTTCATGCACGGGCCCGTCACCCTGGGCCGGAACGTGTCGGTGAACGCCCGGGCCAGCCTGGACGGCGGTTCCAAGGGCATCGTCGTCGGCGACGATACGCGCATCGCCCCGGGGGCCTGCCTGTACGCCTTCGACCACGGGCTGGACCCGGGCCGCCCGGTACGGGAGCAGCCGGTCACTTCCGCCGGCATCCGCATCGGCGCCGACGTGTGGATCGGCGCCAACGCCGGCATCACCGACGGGGTCACGGTGGGGGATCACGCGGTGGTGGGCATGGGCGCCGTGGTGACCGGCGACGTGCCCGAATGGAGCATCGTCGGCGGCGTCCCGGCCCGGGTCCTGGGGGACCGGCGCCAGTGGCGGGCTTGAGGCGGCCATGGTCAGGCAGGTGGGGCTGCTCCTCCTGGTCTCCGGCGCCGTCCTGGCGCTGGCGGGGCTGGTGCTGCTGCTGGCGGGGAAGCTGCCCGCCTGGCTCGGCCACCTGCCCGGGGACATCCACCTGCGCGGCAGGGGCTGGGGCTGCTCCTTCCCCATCGTCACGTGCATCCTGGGCAGCGTGGTGCTGACGCTCCTGCTCAACCTCATCATGCGGCTGCTGCGCAAGTGAACCGTGGTAGGCTTCCAGCCGGACCGGCCCATGGACAACCTTGCCCCAGACTCCAGGATCCGCTGCGGCTGGTGCGGCACCGACCCCCTGTACGTGGCCTACCACGACCAGGAGTGGGGCGTGCCGGCCCACGACGACCGGCGCCTGTTCGAGATGCTGGTCCTGGAGGGCGCCCAGGCCGGCCTCAGCTGGAGCACCATCCTGCGCAAGCGGGAGGCTTACCGCCGGTCCTTCGCCGGCTTCGACCCGCAGGCGGTGGCGGGCTTCGGCCCGGAGCGCCTGGACGCCCTGCTCCAGGATCCGGGCATCGTGCGCAACCGCCTGAAGCTGGCCGCCGCGGTGACCAACGCCAGGGCCTTCCTGGCGGTGCAGGAGCGCTTCGACAGCTTCGACGCCTACCTGTGGCGGTTCGTGGACGGCGCGCCCAGGGTGAACGCCTGGACCACCCGGGCCGAGGTGCCCAGCGTCAGCCCGGAGGCCCGGGCCCTGTCCCGGGACCTCCTGGCCCGCGACTTCAGGTTCGTGGGGCCCACCATCATGTACGCCTTCATGCAGGCAGTGGGCCTGGTGGACGACCACGTGGCGGACTGCTGGAAGCGGACGGAAGCTTCGTGATCGTTCGGCCGCTGATCACTCCAAGAAAAGGTGGAAATTATTATGATTGATTGTTAAATTCAGGCGCCGCCCGGCTGCCAGCTTTCCGGGTAGGCCTCCTGGAGGTGTTCCGTGCCCAAACTCCCGTGCCTGATCCTCCTGGCCCTCGTCCTGGCGCTGCCGGCGCCGGCCCAGAAGCACTACGACCCGGGCGCCTCGGACACCGAAATCAAGGTGGGCAACCTCATGCCCTACTCCGGCCAGTTTGCCGACTCCGGCGTCCTCGGCAAGGCCGAGGCCGCCTATTTCCGCATGGTCAACGACCACGGCGGCATCCGCGGGCGCAAGGTCAACTTCATCTCCCTGGACAGCGGCGCCGGGCCCCAGGCGGCCCTGGAACTGGTCAAGCAGCTGGTGGAGCAGGACCAGGTGCTGCTGGTGGCGGGTCCCTGGGGCAACGCGGTCAACAAGGCGGTCCGCCCCTACCTCAATGACCACCACGTGCCGCAGCTGTTCGTGGCCTCCTCCGAGGCCACCTTCGACGATCCGGAGCACTTCCCGTGGACCATGGGCTTCGCGCCCTCCAAGCGCACGGAGGCCTTGGCCTACGGCAAATACCTGGTGGAGAACCGTCCCGACGCCCGGGTCGCGGTCCTCACCACCGATGATGAGGAGGGGACGGAGTTCCGGAACGGGCTGGTGGAGGGCCTGGGCGCCCGGGCCGCGGCCATGATCGTCCAGGAAGGCCGGTTCCGCTCCAGCGAACCGGACGCCATCGATGGCCTGGTGGCCCAGTTCCAGAAGGCCGGCGCGGACGTGTTCATGAACCTGACCTATGGCCGCACCGCCATCCGCGGCATCGTCAAAGCCTACGACCTGGGCTGGAAACCCATGCAGTTCATTCCCAACGGCTCCAACTATGTGGTCACGTCCCCGGACCTGGGGGATCCCAAGAAGGCCTACGGCCTGGTCAGCAACGCCCGCTCCAAAGGCTGGATGGCGCAGGCGTCGTTCCATGGCCGGGGGGTGAAGCTGGACCCGGCGGTGGGCGCGTTCCTGGATTTCATGCACATGTACCTCCGGGATGCGGACCTGCACGAGGTCCAGTACGTCTTCGCCTATGAAGTGGCCCAGACGGTGGAGGCGGTGCTGAAAGCCTGCGGCGACGACCTGACCCGGGCCAATGTCATGGCCCAGGCCACCCACCTGGACCTGGAACTGGGCATGCTGGCCCCGACCATCCGGGTGCGCACCAGCCCCACCGACTACCGCCCCATCAAGGACCTGTATTTCGTGCGCTACGACGGCAAGGGGTGGGTGGCCCTGGGCACCGGCCTGGCCCCGTGACCGGTTCCCAGGCGCCGGTCCCCGCCCGTCTTCCTGGAGGCATCCCATGCCCAGGCTCCCGTGCCTGATCCTGCTCGCCCTGGTCCTGGCGCTGCCGGCGCCGGCCCAGAAGCGCTACGACCCGGGCGCCTCGGACACGGAGATCAAGGTGGGCAACTTCGTGCCCTACACCGGCCCGTTCGCCGAGTACGGGGCCATCGGCCGGGCCGAGGCCGCCTATTTCCGCATGGTCAACGACCACGGCGGGATCCGCGGGCGCAAGGTCACCTTCATCTCCTTGGACAGCGGCCCCGGACCCGAGGCGGCCCTGGTGCTGGCCCGGCGCCTGGTGGAGCAGGACCAGGTGCTGCTGCTGGCGGGCACCTGGGGCAGCCCCGCCAACAAGGCCGTCCGTCCGTACCTCAACGAGCACCGGGTGCCCCAGCTGTTCGTGGCCGCCACCGACGCCGCCTTCGAGGATCCGGAGCATTACCCCTGGACCATGGGCTTTGCCCCGTCCAAGCGCACCGAAGCTGCCCTCTACGGCCGGTACCTGCTGGAGCACAAGCCGGAGGCCCGGATCGCGGTGCTCACTTCGGACGACGAGGACGGCGCCGAGTACCGGGCCGGGCTGGCGGAGACCCTGGGCGCCAAGGCCGCGGCCATGATCGTCCAGGACGGCCGGTTCCGCTACTCGGATCCCGGCGCCATCGACGCCCTGGTGGCCCGGTTCCAGAAGTCCGGGGCGGACGTGTTCATGAACCTGGCCATCGGCCGCTTCGCCACCCGGGGCATCCGCGCCGCCTACGACCTGGGCTGGCGGCCCCTGCAGTTCATCCCCAACGCCTCCCTGTCGGTGACGGCGTTCCTGGAGCCGGCGGGGCTGCCCAAGGCCTATGGCCTGATCTGCAACGCCCGCTCCAAGGGCTGGACCGGGCCGGCGGCGGGCCGGGACCCTGCGGTGGAGGCGTTCCTGGAGTGGATGCGCACCTACAATCCCGAAGCCAGCCTGCGGGACGCCCAGAACGTGTTCGGCTACGAGGTGGCCCAGACCCTGGAGGCGGTGCTGAAGGATTGCGGGGACGACCTGACCCGGGCCAACGTCCTGGCCCAGGCCACCCACCTGGACCTGGAGCTGGGCATGCTGGCCCCGGGCATCCGGGTGCACACCGGCCCGACCGACTACCGGCCCATCAAGGACCTGTACTTCGTGCGCTTCGACGGCAAGGAGTGGGCGCACCTGGGCGCGGATCCGGCCCCGTGAGCGGCGTTCAGGGCCGCGCCAGCACCCGCTCGAACTCGTGCCGGGCCCGTCCGGCGCAGTCCTCGATGGACATGCCGGACAGGTAGTTGCCCGCCACCATCAGGTCGCCGCCCGCCAGGGCCCGGTCCAGGGCCTCCAGCCAGTGGTCGTGGCCCAGGGGGATGGAGGGCATGGTGTGGTAGCGCCGGACCCGGACCTCCACCCGGGCCGGGTCCGCCCCCAGCACCCGGCACGCGTAGGCTTCCATCTCCTCCGGATCCTCCACCCGGCCGCCGTCGAAATGGAAGCTCCAGGCCCGCTTCCCCTGCACCGGGAAGGCGTCCGCGGACACGGCCGAAAAGCACGGGCCCTCGGGCAGGATCAGCCCGGCCAGCCTGGGCACGTGGGGCAGGGGATCCCCGAACACCAGGCCCAGGGACTTCACCTTGCGGGTGGGGATGCGGTCCAGCAGGGCCGCCACCTCCGGGAAGGCCGGCGCCAGCAGGCTGGCGGCGGCGTCGGGCGGGGTCGCCACCGCCAGTTTGCGGGCGGCGACCGTCTCGCCCCGCCCGGTGCCCAGCTGGTAGCCCTCCCCGGTGCGCCGCAGGTCCACAGCTTCCCGCTCCAGGGCCAGGTGGATGCCGGGCTGCTCCCCCAGGGCCTGCACCGCCGGCCCCAGCCCGCCGTGCACCGCGAAGCTGCGCAGCACGTCCTTGCGCCGGCGGGGGCGCTGCTTGAACAGGGCGTCCGCCGGGAACCCGGCGGTGTCCTGGGAAGCCACGGCGTTGAAGGCCGGGTGCAGCACCCGGTCCCAGTTGCGCCGGCCCAGGATGCGCGAATAGTAGGCTGCCGCCGATTGGCCGGCCTTGCGGGTGCTGAAGATCCGGGGCAGGCACGCGGCTGCTTCCAGGAAGTTCAGGCAGGACGGAATGGAGCGCATGGCGCCCCCCTCCACCATGCGGAACCCCAGGCCTTTGCGGGAGGTGGCCCGGGACTCGAAGTCCGTGCCGGCCATCACCTCCAGGAAACGCACGTACGAGTTGTAGCACGTGTGGGCCCCCAGCTCGAGCCAGCCCTGGGGTTCCGGACCGCCCACCGGCACCGAGCACAGGCAGCCGCCCGCTTCCGGATGCATCTCCAGCACCAGCACCCGCAGGCCTCGCCCGGCGGCCAGGCGGGCCAGGCACAACCCGCTCACCCCCGCGCCGATGACGCACAGGTCGAAGGTCGTGGCGGGCAGGGGGGCCGATGCGCTCATGGCTCTAAGCTATCAGAGAAAGATCTTGAGGTTGCCACGGCTTGACCGGGCTGCTATGCTGGCGGTTCCAACGGAGTCCCCGTGTCGCGCATGATCAACGCCTCCACCTGGTCCTGGTGCTTCTGGCCCCAGCGGTCGGGACCATGCGCGCGGAGCACCCTCACTTAGGCGACTTCCAAAGGCAAGTTTCCCGGCCCACCTTCCCTGGTGGGCCTTTTTGTATCTACCCGTTCCCATTCCTTGGCCGAGGCCGGCATGACACCTTCCCCAGCACCCACCCCCCTCCAAGCCCCGGCGGCGGCGCCGCCCCTGGTGCTCGCCTTCCCGGCGGACCTGACCACCCCGGTGCGGGCCTTCCTGGCCCTCACCCGGCCCGGCCAGGACGCCTACCTGCTGGAATCGGTCACCGGGGGCGAATCCCAGGCCCGGTTCTCCTTCCTGGGCCTGGACGCGGTGGAGACCTTCGTGGCCGGGGACCGGGCGGCCATCATCCGGGGGGGCCGCGCCGAACCCCTCCCGGGGGATCCCCTCCAGGCCCTGGCCGCCTGGGCCGAAGGCCTGCGGGCCCCCAGCCCGGACCTGCCGGTGCCGTTCCTGGGGGGCGCGGTGGGCTGGGCCGATTTCAGCGCCTTCGCCCTGGCCGAGCCGGCCCTGGCCCAGGCCTTCCCCGCCGCCCGCGAGCCGCGCCTGCGCTTCGGGCGCTTCGCCACCGGGCTGGTGCTGGACCACCTGAAGCAGCTGGGCTACCTGTACCATTTCCCCGGCCCCGCGGAACCCCCCGGGCTGGGCGCCGGGCTGCTGGAGGACCTGCGCGGGCGCCTGGAGGGGGCCCTGCCCGGGCGGGACGGCGCCGGCTCCTTCCGCCTCGAGCGCACCCCGGACCGGGCCCGGTTCCGGCGCAATTTCGCGGCGGTGCAGGAGGCCATCCTGGCGGGGGACGCCTACCAGATCGTCCTGTCGGAGCCCTTCGAAGGCACCTTCCACGGGGACCCGTTCCAGGTCTACCGCCGCCTGCGCCGGCTGAACCCTTCGCCCTACCACTTCTACGTGTCCCTGGGCGGGCGCCAGCTGGTGGGGGCCTCCCCGGAAATGCTGGTGCGGGTGGAGGGCGCCGACGTGATGACGGTGCCCATCGCCGGCACCCGCCGCCGGGGCGGCTCGCCTCCGGAAGACGCCCGCCTGGCCCAGGAACTGCGGGACGATCCCAAGGAACGGGCTGAGCACGCCATGCTGGTGGACCTGGCCAGGAACGACCTGGGGAGGGTGTGCGCCCACGGCTCCGTGACCGTGCCGGTGCGGGAGCGGGTGGAGATGTTCTCCCACGTCATGCACCTCACCTCCGAGGTGCACGGGCGGCTGCGGGACGGCCTGCGGCCCCTGGACGCCCTGTGGAGCGCGTTCCCGGCCGGCACCCTCAGCGGCGCCCCCAAGATCAGCGCCACCCGGATCCTGTCCCGCCTGGAAGGGGAGGACCGGGGCGCCTACGGCGGCGGGGTGGGCATCCTGGACCGTTCGGGCAACCTGGAACTGGCCATCACCATCCGCACCCTGGAGTGCCAGGACGGCGCCGTGCGCTTCCGGGCCGGGTGCGGGGTGGTGGCCGATTCGGCCGAGGACTCGGAGTGGGCCGAGATCCACGCCAAGGCCGGGGTGCTCCTGGCCGCCCTGGAGGACCACCGATGATCCTGTTCGTGGACAACTACGATTCCTTCACCTACAACCTGGTCTCCATGGTCGGGGCCCTGGAGCCGGACCTGGAGGTGGTGCGCAACGACGCTCTCTCCGTGGCCCAGGCGGCGGCCCTGGACCCGGACGGGGTGGTGCTCTCCCCCGGCCCCGGCCACCCCCGGGACGCGGGCATCTGCCGGAACCTGGTGGCGGCCCTGGCGCCCAGGGTGCCCATCCTGGGCGTGTGCCTGGGGCACCAGGTGATCGTGGAGGCCTTCGGCGGGCGGGTGGACCGGGCCGGCCAGCCCATGCACGGCAAGACCTCGCCCATGGCCCACGACGGCACCGGGCTGCTCTCGGGGCTGCCCAGCCCGTTCCTGGTGGGGCGCTACCACTCCCTGGCGGCCAAGGACGTCCCGGCCTGCCTGGCGGTGCAGGGCACCAGCCCGGAGGGGGAGATCATGGCCCTGCGCCACCGCCGCTACGACTGCCACGGCGTGCAGTTCCACCCGGAGTCCATCCTCACCCCCGGAGGCATGGACCTGCTGCGCAATTTCGTCCACCTGTGCCGGTCCCGGCGCGGGCGGGCGTGAGGCGGCACCCGGTAACGCCCGCGTCCAGAACCTGCCCTCCTCGGAGACCCGCATGCGCAACCCGCTCGAACCCCACGACACCTTCACCCTGACCCAGGCCCGCGCCTTCATGGAGGCCTGCCTGGACCCGGGCTCGGAACCCCAGGCGGTGGGCGCCGCCCTGGCCGCCCTGAACCGCCGCCCGTTCCAGGCCGCCGAGCTGACCGCCTTCGCCCAGGTGCTGTCCGAGCGGGCCCGGCCCTTCCACCCCGGCGTGCGTCCGGTGGTGGACACCTGCGGCACCGGCGGCGACGCCCGGCACGGGGTGCACACCGCCAACCTGTCCACCCTTTCGGCCCTGGTACTGGCGGGGATGGGGGTGGACGTGGTCAAGCACGGCAGCCGGGCCGCCTCCAGCCGCTGCGGCTCCGCCGATCTCCTGGAGGCCCTGGGCCTGGACCTGGCCCGGGACCCGGAGCTGGTGGCGGCTGACCTGGCCCGCACCCACTTCGCCTTCCTGTTCGCGCCCAGCTTCCATCCGGTGCTGGCCCGCATGGTGCCCATCCGCCGGGCCCTGGGGGTGCCCACCGTGTTCAACATGCTGGGACCGCTGCTGAACCCCGCCCGGCCCGAGTACCAGGTGCTAGGCGTGGCCCGGGAGGAGTGGCTGGAGCCGGTGGCCCGGGCCCTGGCCGCCCTGGGCCTGCGGGGGGCCCTGGTGGTGCACGGGCTCACCGCGGACGGCCTGGGCCTGGACGAGGCTTCCCTGGACGGGCCCACCCTGCTCCAGCCGGTGCGGGCCGGGCGCCTGCTGCCCCGGGTTCGCATCCTGCCCGGGGACGCGGGCGTGCGCGGCCACCTGGCGCCCCGGGCGGCGGCCTCCAGGGAGGACTGCGTGGCCATGGCCCTGGGGCTGGCCGGGGGCCGGCGCCACCCGGACTTCTCCCCGCGGGTGGCCGAGGAGGTGGCCCTGCAGGCGGCGCTGGCCCTGCTGCTGGTGCGGGGCCGGACCATCGCCGCGCTGCCGGCCCTGGTGGACGAGGTGCGCGCCGCCCTGCTGGCCGGGCTGCACCTGCCCTCCCTGCTGGCCCTGGCGGCCTGACATGGCCTTTCCGCCCGCCCCCGGGACCCTCCTGGCGAACGCCCGCTCCCTGGGCATCCTGGGCCAGCTGCTGGTGGCCGAACTGGAACGGGCCCGCACCCTGCGCTTCCCGGCGCCCGCCCGGGTCCGGCCCCAGAGGGGGCGCGGCCCCCTGGAGGCGGCCCTGCGCCTGAACCCGGTGCCGGTCATCGCCGAATTCAAGCGCGGGTCCCCGTCCCTGGGCCCGTTCGCCGCCCAGGCGGACCCCCGGGAGCGCCTGGAGGCCTACGCCCGGGGCGGCGCCGCCGCCTTCTCGGTGCTGGCGGAGCCGGCCCGCTTCCTGGGCCGGGCCGGAGACTTCGCCGTGGCCCGCGGCTTCGGCCTGCCGGTCCTGTACAAGGGCTTCGTGTGCACCGAGGCGCACCTGGACGAGGCGGCCGCCCTGGGCGCGCAGGGGGTGCTGCTCATCGCCCGGCTGCTGGGCGAGCACCTGCCGGGCTTCGCCGCCGCCGCCCGGGCCCGGGGCCTGGAGCCCCTGGTGGAACTGCACGGGGCGGACGAGATCCCGGCGGCCCAGAGGGCCCGCCCGCGCCTGGTGGGCTGGAACGCCCGGGACCTGTCGGACTTCTCGGTGCGCCCGGCCCCCGCGGCCCTGCTCCGGGAGGCTTTCCCGGACGCGCTGCTGGTGCGGGAGTCCGGGCTGGCCACCCCCGAAGCCGCCCGGGCGGCGCTGGGAGAGGGCTTCGACGCCCTGCTCATCGGCGAGGCCCTCATGCGCAGCGCCGATCCCGCGGCCTTCCTGGACTCCATCCGGGTGCCCGCATGATGGCCAAGGTGTGCGGCCTCACGGACCCCGGGGACCTGGCGCGGACCCTGGCGGCGGGCGCGGACCTGGTGGGGTTCCTGCACCACCCCGCCAGCCCCCGGCACTGCCCGGACCTGGCCCTGGCACGGCTGGCCCCGGACCGGGCGGTGCTGGTTGCGGCGGTTCCGGACGGGGCGGCCCTGGCCCGGCTCCTGGACCGCTGCGCCGCCCCCTGGGTGCAGCCGTACCTCCCGGCCGCCGCGCGGTCCGGCGCCCTGGCCCGCCTGCGGGACCAGGGCCGCAAGGTGCTGCTGCCCTGGGCGGACCAGCCGGACCAGCCCGCCCTGGACGCGGACCTGTACCTGTGGGAGCCCGGCGCCGCCGCCACCGGCCTCCTGGGCGGCTCGGGCCGGGCCCATCCCATGACCTTCCCGCCCCCCGGCCCGTTCCTGCTGGCGGGGGGCCTGGACGGCCACCTCCTGGCGGCGCGCCTGGAGGCCATGCCCCCGGCCGTCCGGGCCCGGTGCCGGGGCTTCGACGCCGCCAGCCGCCTGGAGTCCGCGCCGGGTCGCAAGGACCCCGTCCTGGTGGAGACGTTCGTCCGCCGGGCCCACCTTCTGGAGAACCCATGACCTCCGCCTTCCGGATGCCCACCCGCTACGGCCCCCAGGGCCTGGGAGGCTGCTACGCCCCGGAGACCCTCATGCAGCCCCTGCTGGACCTGGAGGCCGCCTTCCTGCGAGGCCCTGGAGAGCCCGGCCTTCCAGGCCGAGCTCAAGGGCGAGCTGCGGGCCTTCGTGGGCCGGCCCACGCCCCTCACCCCGGCGCCGCGCCTGGCCCGGGAAGCTGGGCCTGCCGGGCCCTGTACCTCAAGCGCGAGGACCTGGCCCACACCGGCGCCCACAAGATCAACAACGCCCTGGCCCAGGCCCTCCTGGCCCGGCGCATGGGCAAGGACGGAGATCATCGCCGAGACCGGGGCCGGCCAGCACGGGGTGGCCGCCGCAGCCGCCTGCGCCCGCCTGGGGCTCTCCTGCACCGTCTACATGGGCGCCGTGGACATGGCCCGCCAGGCGCCGAACGTGGCGCGCATGCGGCTGTTCGGGGCCCGGGTGGTGCCGGTGGAAGCCGGCCAGCGCACCCTCAAGGAGGCGGTGAACGAGGCCCTGCGCGCCTGGGCCGCCCGCTGCGACAAGGCCCACTACATCCTGGGCTCTGCCCTGGGGCCCCATCCCGTTCCCGCTCATGGTGCGGGTGTTCCAGTCGGTGATCGGACGAGGAGGCCCGGGCCCAGGTGCTGGAGGCCCACGGCGCCCTGCCGGACGCGGTGGTGGCCTGCGCCGGGGGCGGCAGCAACGGCCTGGGGCTGATGGTGCCGTTCCGGGACGATCCGGTGCGCCTGGTGGCGGTGGAGGCGGGCGGGCACGGGGACGGGCCCGGGGAGCACGCCGCCCGCACCTTCGGGGCCCGGATCGGCGTGCTGCACGGCTGCAAGACCCTGCTGCTCCAGGATGCCCACGGCTGGACCCAGGACACCGCCAGCATCAGCGCCGGGCTGGACTACCCGTCCCTGGGGCCGGAACTGGCGGCCCTGGTGCTGGCGGGCCGGGTGGAGGGCCGGCGCGCCTCGGACCGGGAGGCCCTGGAGGGGGCCCGGCTGCTGGCCTCCGCCGAGGGCATCCTGCCGGCCCTGGAGTCCAGCCATGCCCTGGCCCACCTGGGCCGGCTGGCCCGGGAGGGCGCCGACACCGTGCTGCTGGGCCTGTCCGGGCGGGGCGACAAGGACCTGGCCACCTTCCAAGCCCATCTGGAGATCTGACATGGAACCGATCCTGCCCTTCATCACCGCCGGCGACCCGGACCTGGAGCGGCTCCCGGGCCTGCTGGCGGAATTCGCGGACCTGGGCGTGGGCACCCTGGAGCTGGGCCTGGCCCACTCGGACCCGGTGGCCGACGGCCCGGTGCTCCAGGCCGCGGCCCAGCGGGCCATGGGCGCCGGCGCCAGCCCCCGGCGCGTGCTGGAGACCCTGGCCCGGGTGCCGCGCAGCCCGAGCCTGGTGCTGTTCACCTACTTCAATCCGCTCCTGCAGCTGGGCGGGGATCTGGTGCCCCTGCTTCGCCCCACCCCGGTGCGGGCCCTGCTGGTGGTGGACCTGCCCCCGGGGGAGGAGCCCGAGTGGGAGGCCGGGCTGCGGGCGGCGGGCTACCCCCTGGTGCCCCTGCTCAGCCCCACCACGCCGCCGGCCCGGGCCCGGGCCCTGCTGGCGGCCCGCCCGGACCCGGGCCCAGGGCATCCCTTCGCCCAGCGGTTCGCCTACGTGGTGGCGCGCCTGGGGGTCACCGGCGACGGACGGGCGCCGGACCTGGGTCCGGTGCGGCAGCGGCTGGAGGCCCTGGGCACCGGCCGTCCCCTGGCGGTGGGCTTCGGCCTGGACGACCCGGCGCTCCTGGACCAGGTGCGGGCCCTGGGCGCGACCCCGGTGGTGGGGTCGGCCCTGGTGCAGGCACTGCACCGGGGTGGCCGCCTCCGGGACTTCCTGGAGTGCCGGCTGGGTCCGGGGACCGGCATTTAATGCCATTTCCCAAAAATGGCTTTAATAAATAAATGCCCGCTGCCCGTGATCTTTTTCTCGGCGAGCCTCGGCTCCTCGGCGCCTCGGCGATAAGCTTTTTCATGGGTGCATTTGCGCATAGACTATGAGCGCTATCAGAACCTAGAAAAAGCCTATCGCCGAGGCGCCGAGGAGCCGAGGATCGCCGAGAAAAGCAAAAGATCCATCAATCTTCTGGAGTTCAACGGATGCGGGGCGGACTCAATGGAAGCCGGAGAAGTCCTTGCGCCAGCGGGCGCCCCGCCGGCCCTGGTGCAGGGGGCAGCGGCTGCGGCACTCGTGGCAGTGGTAGATGCTGAAGTTGCGCCCTACGTTGACGATGGAAGCCTTGCGGCAGCGTCCCTGGATGACCGTCTGCCCCACCAGGGCGTTCTCCGGGCAGGCCTCCTGGCAGATGCGGCAGTCCTCCGGGCAGGGGGATCCTTCCAGAGGCCGGTCCGGCTCCAGCTCGGCGGCGGTGAGCACCGCGCCGATGTAGCCCATGTTGCCCAGTTCCGCGTTCACCAGCAGGGTGTTCCGCCCCAGGCGGCCCAGGCCCGCCAGCTGGGCCGCGTGGCGCATGGACAGGATGCCCATGCCGTGCCCCCGGTCCTCCTCCCAGTGCAGGTACGGGGTGTCGCAGGGCACCGGCACCGAGCGGATGCCCCGCTCCTCCAGGGCCCGCACCAGGGCCAGGCCCAGGCGGTCCAGTTCGGCGTAGATCAGGTAGGCGGTGTTGGAGTAGGGCACCGGGTTGGGGACCTGGGCGAGCTCCGTGGGCATGGCCTTGAGGAACACCACCACCGAGCGGCAGTCCGGGTAGATGTCCGCGGGCCGGAATCCCTCCGGCGCCCCCCCGAAGGCGTCCGCCCTGGCGACGCCGCACAGGTCGGCGCCCAGGGCGATGGCGAGGGACTTGACCTCGGGAGCGGTGATCATGGCGGGTGTCCTCGTCCGGAAATATAAGCCAAGCATACCTGAACGGGGATTGTTTGCCTACCAGGACCTATCCTCTTTGGGCCAGGAATCTCCGGATCAAGGCGTTGGTGGAACTGTCGTGGTCCAGGGTGCCCGCGGCGGGGGTCTCCAGCTGGGGGATGATGCGCCCGGCCAGCGCCTTGCCCAGCTCCACCCCCCACTGGTCGAAGGAATCCAGGCGCAGGATGGCCCCCTGGGTGAAGACGCTGTGCTCGTAGAGGGCCACCAGCCTGCCCAGGGCGGCCGGCGTCAGCCGTTCCAGCAGCAGGGTGCTGGAAGGCCGGTTGCCCGGGAAGGTGCGGTGGGGCGCCAGCCAGGCGGGCACCCCCTCGCCCTTCACCTCCTGGGCGGTCTTGCCGAAGGCCAGGGCCTCCGCCTGGGCGAAGGCGTTGGCGGCCAGCAGCGCATGGTGGCGGCCCAGAGGGTTCAGGGACTGGGCGAAGACGATGAAGTCGCAGGGCACCACCTGGGTCCCCTGGTGCAGCATCTGGTAGAAGGAGTGCTGGCCGTTGGTGCCCGGTTCGCCCCAGTACACCCCGCAGGTGTGGTAGGGCGTCTCGACGCCGTCCAGGGTCACCCGCTTGCCGTTGCTCTCCATGGTGAGCTGCTGGAGGTAGGCGGGGAATCTCTTGAGGTACTGGTCGTAGGGCAGCACCGCGGTGCTGGCCGTGCCCATGAAGTTCAGGTACCAGATGGCCAGCAGCCCCATGAGCACCGGCAGGTTGCGCTCGAACGGGGCGGTGCGGAAGTGCTCGTCCATCTCGTGGAAGCCTTCCAGCATGGCCTGGTAGTGCTCCGGGCCCACCGCGATCATGGTGGACAGGCCGATGGCCGAGGTCATGGAGTAGCGGCCCCCCACCCAGTCCCAGAACTCGAACATGTTCTCCGTATCGATGCCGAACCTGGCCACCTCGGCGGCGTTGGTGGACACCGCCACGAAGTGCCGGGCCACCGCGGCCGGGCTGTGCAGCCGGGCCAGGGCCCAGTCCCTCGCGGTCGCGGCGTTGGTCATGGTCTCCAGCGTGGTGAAGGTCTTGGAGCAGACGATGAACAGGGTCTCCTCCGGATCCAGGTCCCGGGTGGCCTCGAAGAAGTCGGTGCCGTCCACGTTGGAGACGAAGCGGCAGGTCAGGTCCCGCTGGGAGTAGTGCCGGAGCGCTTCAAAGGCCATGACCGGGCCCAGGTCCGAACCGCCGATGCCCAGGTTGACGATGTTGCGCACCGGCTTCCCGGTGTGCCCGAGCCAGGAGCCCGAGCGCACCTGGCCGGCGAACCGGGCCATGCGCCCCAGCACCTCGTGCACCTTGGGCACCACGTCTTCCCCGTCCACGGTGACGACCTGGCCCTTGGGCGCGCGCAGGGCCACGTGCAGCACCGCCCGGTTCTCGGTGCGGTTGATGCGCTGGCCCTGGAACATGCCCTCGATGCGGGCCCGCAGGTTGGACTCCTCGGCCAGGCGCAGCAGCAGCCCGAGGCTCTCCTGGCTCACCAGGTGCTTGGAGAAATCAAGATGGATGCCCGCCGCCTCCGCCGTCAGGCGCTCCCCGCGCTTGGGGTCCTCGGCGAACAGCTTGCGCAGCTGCAGCCCGCGCGCCTTGGACTGGTGCGCTTCCAGAGCCTGCCAGGCGGCGAGCTGGGTCAGGGGAGTCAAACTGGTGGCCATGGGGGAATCCTGCCGCCCATTTCACCAGAGTGCAAGGAAACGTGGGTGAATTTTCCTTAACCGTGCCCGCCTCCGGGCAGGAACCGGCCCCACCGGCCGCTCTCCCCGGCGGGCGCGGGCCAGGCCTGCCGGCCGTTCACGAACACCCGTTCGATGCCCTCCGCAGGCTGGCGGGGCTCGGTGTAGGTGGCGCGGTCCCGCACCCGCTCCGGGTCGAACAGCACCAGGTCCGCGTAGGCGCCTTCCCGCACGGTGCCCCGGTCCGCCAGCCCGAACACCTGCGCCGGCAGCGCGGTCATCCGGCGCACCGCCTCCTGGAGCGGGAACAGGCCCCGGTCCCGGGCGCAGTCCCCCAGGACGCGCGCGAACGCGCCCCACAGGCGCGGATGGGGATGCCGGTCGTGGGGCAGTCCGTCGGAGCCCACCATGCAGCGCTCCCAGGTGAGGAACCGGTCCACGTCCGCCTGGTCCATGTGGAAGTAGATCGCCCCGGCGGGCAGCAGTCGCGCCACCGCCTCCTCGGCGGAGCATCCCCAGCGGGCGCGGATGCGCTCCAGGGTCCAGCCGCTCAGCTCCGGGTGGGGCCGGGACCAGGCCACCAGCACTTCCCTGGAGTAGGGCAACCGGGATGCGTCCAGCACGGTTGAGCCGGCCGTGTAGGGATAGGTGTCGATGGCGAAGGGCAGGCCCGCCCCGTCCCGGCGGTAGATCTCCAGCAGCTCGGCACTGCGGCCCCGGTTGGAGGCCCCGGCCACCTTCTGGTGGGACAGCACCAGGAAGGCGCCGGATCGCCGGGCGCAGTCCAGGGCCTCCCGCACCGCCCCGGCCACGCCGTCGAACTCGTCCCGGATGTGCATGCACAGCCGGCCCCCGGCCCGGGCCGCGGCGGACGCCAGCGCCACCACCTCGTCCGCGTCGGCGCCCCGGTTGGTGGGATACTCCAGTCCGCAGCTCAGGCCCGCTGCCCCGGCGTCCATGGCCTCGGCCACGTCCCGGGCCATGGTCCGGACTTCTCCGGGCGCGGCCGGGCGGGCGTAGTCGTCCAGGCGGTGCACCCGCAGGGTGCCGTGGCCCACCAGGGCCGCCACGTTCACCGGCAGGGGCGCGGCCCGCAGGGCTTCCACGTAGGCCTGGAAGGTGGGGAAGCGGAAGCGCTCCCGGGGCCCCAGGAGGTTGAGGGGGGGCGGGGGGTCGCCGCCAAGGGTGAGGGGCGCCAGGCTGATGCCGCAGTTGCCCACCACCACCGTGGTGACCCCCTGGCTGAGCTTGGGCTCGCTGTCGGCCCGGGCGAACACCGCCTGGTCGTCGTGGGCATGCGCGTCGATGAACCCGGGCGCCACCGCCAGCCCGGACGCGTCCAGGCCGGGCACGTCCGGGCACGGGCCCAGGGCGCCCACCGCGGCGATGCGGTCGCCCCGGATGGCCACGTCCGCGCGCCGGGGCGGAGCGCCGGTGCCGTCCACCACCAGTCCGTCCCGGAGGACCAGGTCGAAGGGGGTCTGGCTATGGATCATGGGGCCTCCCGGGCTGCCGGCCCCTGGGCCGGGGAACCGGATTCGTCTACCATGATAACGGTCCGAGAGGCGCTGCAAGACACGGCCCGTGTCCCAGGCTCGGCAAACCCAGCAACGGCGCCCAGCTATCAGGAGGCCGCCATGACTCTCGCCACCAGGAACGATCACCGCGTCGCCGACCTCGCCCTGGCCCCCTGGGGCCGGCGGGAGATCGCCATCGCCGAGACGGAGATGCCCGGCCTCATGGCCATCCGCGAGGAGCACCGGGGCGCCCGGCCCCTCTCCGGCGCCCGCATCGCCGGCTCCCTGCACATGACCATCCAGACGGCGGTCCTCATCGAGACCCTCAAGGCCCTGGGCGCCGACGTGCGCTGGGCCTCCTGCAACATCTTCTCCACCCAGGACCACGCCGCCGCCGCCATCGCCGCCTCGGGCACCCCGGTGTTCGCCTTCAAGGGCGAGTCCCTGGACGACTACTGGGCGTTCACCCACGAGATCTTCAACTTCAAGGAAGGCACCCCCAACCTGATCCTGGACGACGGGGGCGACGCCACCCTGCTGGTGCACCTGGGGGCCAGGGCCGAGCAGCGACCTCTCCATCCTGGACCATCCGGGCAGCGAGGAGGAGGTGGCCCTGTTCGGCGCCATCCGCCGCCGGCTGGCCGAGGACCGGCGGCTGGTACTCCCGCCAGCTGGCGGCCATCCAGGGCGTCACCGAGGAGACCACCACCGGGGTGCACCGGCTCTACCAGATGGCCGAGCGGGGCGAGCTGCGGTTCCCGGCCATCAACGTCAACGACTCGGTGACCAAGTCCAAGTTCGACAACCTCTACGGGTGCCGGGAGTCCCTGGTGGACGGCATCAAGCGGGCCACGGACGTGATGGTCGCCGGGAAGGTGGCGGTGGTGTGCGGCTACGGCGACGTGGGCAAGGGCTGCGCCCAGGCCCTGCAGGCCCTGTCGGCCCAGGTGTGGGTCACGGAGATCGACCCCATCTGCGCCCTGCAGGCGGCCATGGAAGGCTACCGGGTGGTGACCATGGAGTACGCCTGCGACAAGGCGGACATCTTCGTCACCGCCACCGGCAACCGCCACGTGATCGCCCACGACCACATGGTGAAGATGAAGGACCAGGCCATCGTCTGCAATATCGGCCACTTCGACAGCGAGATCGACATCGCCTCCCTGGAGCGCTACGACTGGGAGGAGATCAAGCCCCAGGTGGACCACGTGATCTTCCCGGACGGCCGGCGCATCATCGTCCTGGCCAAGGGCCGCCTGGTGAACCTGGGCTGCGCCACCGGCCACCCCTCGTACGTGATGAGCTCCTCCTTCGCCAACCAGACCCTGGCCCAGATCGAGCTGTGGACCAACCCGGGCAAGTACCCCATCGGTGTCTACACCCTGCCCAAGCACCTGGACGAGAAGGTGGCCCGGCTGCAGCTGAAGAAGCTCAATGCCCAGCTCACCGCCCTCACTCCCGAGCAGGCGGCCTACATCAGCGTGCCGGTGGAAGGGCCGTACAAGTCCGAACACTACCGCTACTGAGATGGGGGCGGCCGCCAGGGTGCTGGAACTGTTCTCGGGCCTGGGGGGGTGGCGCTATGCGCTGGGCGGCCGGGGCACCGTGGTGGCGGCGTACGACGTGAATCACCATGCCAATGCCACCTACCGCCTGAACCACGGCCTGGCGCCCCTGACCCGGGAGATCGCCCGGGTGCCGGCCCGGACCTACGGGGCCCACGGCGCCGACACCTGGCTGATGAGCCCGCCCTGCCAGCCGTTCTGCCGCATGGGCAAGGGGGAGGGCCTTGGCGACCGGCGCAGCTCGGCCTTCCTGCACCTGCTGGACGTGCTCCCGGAAGCGCCACCGGAGCGCCTGGCCCTGGAGAACGTGCCGGGCTTCCTGGGCTCCACCGCCCATCAGTTGCTGGAGACACGTCTGCGCGCCTTGGGTTTCCACATCCAGGCGCACCAGCTCTGCCCCACCCGCTTCGGCGTCCCCAACCAGCGCCCCCGGGCGTTCCTGCTGGCCTCCCGCCGGCCGCTGGCCGGCCGGGAGCCGCCGGACCTGGCCCCGGGGCCCCTGGCGCCCTACCTGGATCTCCAGGAAGATCCGGCCCTGTACCTGGATCCGGCCATCCTGGGCCGGCACCTGCCGGGGCTGGACCTGGTCACGCCCGATTCCCGCCGCAGCGCCTGCTTCATCGGCGGCTACGGGCAGCGCTTCGTGGGCAGCGGCTCCTTCCTGAAGACCGGACGCGGGATCCGGCGCTTCTCCCCGGGGGAGGTGGCGCGCCTGCTGGGCCTGCCGCCGGAGTTCCGGTTTCCAGAGGACCTGGGCCTGGAGCAGCGCTACCGGCTGCTGGGCAACGGCCTCAGCCTGCCGGTGGCGACGTGGGTGGTGGAGCGGCTGCTGGAAGCCTGAGCCGTCCGGGCCGGCAGGGTCATTTTCCCCTTTGACCGGAACCGCCCGGCGCCGCCGCGAACGAATCCACCACGGCCAGGGTTCCCACCAGGACCTGGGGAATGTCCACGTGGTGGCCCGCAGCGGGCAGGTGCTGGGGACGGATCACCTGGAGCGGCACCGGACCAGCGGCCGCGCCGGCGCCCAGGGTCAGGGCCATTTCCAGGACCGGGCTCTGGCCGTCATAGGCCACCGGCTGGCCCGTGGTGTTCTCCAGGTCCACCACCTGCAGCACGTTGCCCAGGGCCGAGCCCACCAGCGCCTGCGCGCCCCCGGCGGAGCCGCCCTGGTCGTAGGCCAGGTTCCGCACCAGGGTGGTGTCGCCGGGCTGGACTTTGTCCCAGGTCACCCCGGCGCCGCCCCCCTGGACCTCCATCGCCACGCCCCGGCCCGACTGGTTGGCCGGCGGCACCAGGCCCAGCACCAGGTGGGTGGGGGTGGAGGCCGAGGGGTCCTGCACCAGGCGCCAGCCGTCGCCGGCGGGGTCCTGGTAGGTCAGGGCGCTGAGGCCGGCGGTCCCGGTCCCGCCTCCGCCTCCGGATCCCCCGCCGCAGCCCCCGCCGCCCAGGGAGACGATCAGGACCAGGGCCGCGGCGGCCAGGGCCGGTTTCATGAGCCTGCTCACGGCGCACCTCCTTGGGCCGTTGCGCTGTTCAGGGATTGGAGGATGACCTGGAGGCTGCAGCTGTCCACCTGGCCGTCCCCGCACAGGTCCTCGGCCGGATCGCTGGTGCCCAGCTCCTCGAACATCTTCATCACGTCCCATGGGTCCGGGTCCTCCCCGGTGGGATCCTCGCCGAACACCTGCACCACCGCCGTGGCCGTCGCGCCGGTCTGGCTCTTGGCCACCAGGTGGTAGGTGGTGCCGTCGCCCGCCAGCAGGGACGCTTTGGGGATGCTCACGGCCACGGTGGTGGCGGTCGGGTTCTGGAGGACGGCCCCGGGCTCGATGCTCCAGGCCACCGGGCCGCTGTCGGCGGTGAACGTGAAGGTGCGGCTGGTGTCCGGGAGCAGCACCGCCTGGGCCGGCTGCAGGCCCGGGGTCGGGCTTGGGCTCGGACTCGGGGTCGGGGTCGGGCTGCCGCCGCCGGAGTTCGGCTGCACCGTCACCGAGAACGGGAAGGTCCTGGTGCCCAGGGCGTCGGCAGCGCCGTTGCCCACGGTCACCTGGTAGGCGACCGGGCCGGAGGTCACGTCGCCCGTGGCATACGGACCCGCGACGAACGTGAAGCTGCCGGAAGGGGAGGCCGGGGTGACCAGCCCCGGCGGCGCGCCCGGGCCCTGGATGGAGGCGTAGGCCCCGGTGATGGTGAAGCTGACCGTCCCGCCCCCGTACCGGTACCGCCGGGGTGGAGATCTGGACGGCGGGCGCGGGCAGGACCTGGATCTGGACCGGGTCCGGATTGAACTGGGGCACCTGGGGGACCGCGCAGGCCAGAGTCGCGGTGGCCGGCCAGGAGGTGACCTGGGCGGTGGCGGGGGTGAAGGTGTCGGTCCGGCCGGAGCCGGTGGCGGATCCGGAGGACGCGAAGGCACCCGTCAGGCCCGATGCGACCGTCCAGGTGTAGGCGAAGCCGGCACCCTGGTCCGAGCAGTAGATGGCGCTGGCACCGCCGGCGGTGATCGGGGTCTGGGCGCCCAGGGCCGGCACCGCCGGGCCCGGCTGGAACCACCAGGCCAAGCCGTCGCTGTCGGTCCGGGAGGGCGACTGGGGACCGGAAGTCTGGGTGATGGAACCGGGCGGGACGTAATCGGGGTCATTCTGGTCGAGGGCATCTTCCGCCTTCGACCAGACCGCTGGGTAGGACCAGCCGCCCACCATGGCCAGCCCCCGGGAGGCCGGCAGCAAGGCCAGGCCCGTGACGTAGCTGGCCGGGAGGTAGGAGATGGGGTCCTGGGGCGTCGCCGACGCGATGGGCCCGGCCCATTCGGCTTGGCCGCCGTCCGGCCGGACTTTGACCAGGAAGGCGGTGGGATGCATCAGCAGATCCAGCACGGGGGTGCCGTCCGGTGCGAAATTCGGATCCAGGCTGTACTCGTTTGCCAGGACCGCCGCGAAATTTCCCACCGAGGCAAGCTTGGCACCCACGTAGAACGACCCGGCCACGTAGGCGGCGCCCTGGCCGTCCACGGCGATGCAGGGCTGGCTGGTGCCCTGCACCAGGCAGCCGCTGTTCAACAGCGTCGCTCCGTCGGGGCTCAGCCTGGCGACGAACACCTGGGGCAGTTCCGGCTCCGGGTTGGAGAATTGCGTCAAGCTGCTGGTGTTGGGCAGCTGGGCGGCGGGGAAGGCCGGGGAACTGGTGAGCCCCGCCACATAAGGGCATCCGGCCGCATCCACCGCCAGGCCCGTGGCCGAGCTGGCCGCCGTCCCGAACCACGCGGCGTTGCCCGCGTAGCTCCCCGGGAGCGCCCCCAGGGAGGAGATCAGGCTGGAGTTGCCGGCGGAACTGGACGGGCCGCCCAGGAGATCCGCATAGACCAGGTTGAAATCCGGGTCCAGCCTGGCCACGAAGGCCCAGCCGGGCTGGTTGCTCAAGCCGGCGGCCGGGGCGCGGGTCAGGCGCTGGGTGGTGGGGAAGTGGTCGGACGTGGTCCAGCCGGCGGCGAGGACGCCGCCCGGATGGACCGGGTCCAGGGCCACCGCGTTCACCTGGTCGTAGGCTTCACCGCCCAGGTAGGTGAACTGGGTGGGATGGACCAGGTCCCGGCTGAGCCTGGCCACGAAGCCGCTCATGGGCCCCCCGCCGGGAGGCAGCGCCGAGGGGAGGCCCAGGTTCGTCGCCAGGTCCCGGGAGGACGTGGAGCCGCCCACGCAGACGGCATCCATGGCCGGATCCGGGTCCACGGCCAGGCTGAGCACCACGTCGTCCCCGCTGCCGCCCAGGTAGGTGAAGCTGCGGAAGGTCTTGCCGTCGCTGGACAGGCAGCCCACGAAGCCGTCCTGGAAGCCCCCCTGGAAGCTGCCCAGGACGCCGGTTTTCTGGAGCGGGCCGGTGCCCAGCGGTGCCAGGGCCGGGGGGGCAGGGGGCGCCAGGAGCGGCCCCCAGGCGGTGCCGCCGAAATAGATGTCGAAATCGCCGTTGGCGGTGGGGGCCAGCGCCACGGTCCGCCCGTCGGTGCCCGTGTCGAACACGGAGGCATAGACCACCTGGGCCGGGACCGAGGTCTGGGCGGCCAGGGCCCAGGTGCCGGACGACGCGGACGGGAAGGCGTTGCCGCTGCCGGAGGACGGGGCCGTGGCGAAATAGTCGTTCCAGTCCGTAGGATCCAGGACCACGTCCCCCGGGGCATAGGAGCGGGACGCATCGAACACCGCCACCGGCCCGGCGCTGGGCCCGGCCGGGATCCAGGCTGGATTCGCCTGGTTCGCCAAGCCTGCGGCGGAATACGCCGCGGGGTCGGGCCCGACGCCCGGGCCGGGGAGGTTGGAGTTGGCCACCCAGACCAGGTTGCCGGACGTCACCGCCTGGCCTGGAGCATAGCTTCCCCCCTGGTAGGGCGGGATGGCCGAGGGCGCGGGCGCGCTGAGCCGGGTGATGATGGCGCCGCCGCCCGAAGGGGCGATGGGCAGGCCGAGCCTGGCGAGAAGCCTGGTCAGCGCGGTTTCGCCCAGGCGGGACAGGAATTCGCCCAGGGTCGTGCCGTCGTTGTAGATCCCGAACGGGACCAGGAGCCCTTGGCCGATGGCCGTGTCGACCTGGGCGAGGGCGTCCTGGAGCGACATCGTTTCGTCGGGGATTCCCATGAAGGCGAGCGCGCCGCCGTGCAACGCCGTCTCCGCGGACTGCAAGGCGCCGACGAGCGTGGCGTTGCTGATGGCGCCGAAGCGGACCGGGGCCTGCAACTGGAACCAGGGCGGGGTCGGCACGTTGCTGTTGCCGTTGCCGTTGTTGTTGCCGTTGTTGTTGGTGCCCAGGGGCCCGAGCAGCACATAGAGGTTGTTGTTGTTGTCCAGGACCACATCGCCCGGGTTGTAGCCCACATTGCTTGAGGCATAGGTCTGGATGGTCGCGGCGCCGCTCACCGTCACGGGCGCCCAGTCGTCGGCCGGGGTGAGGTACGACCCGGCCCGGGCGCCGGCGGAAGGTGGATAGGCGTACTGGTTGCCGTTCTTGTTGGCGAGCAGGGCCAGTCCTGGATCGACGGTGGCGTCGTCCGCCTGGCCAGCGCTGGGCGCCGGCGGGGTGGCCATGGCGATCCAGATGAATCCATTGGAAATCATCGTGTCGCCCGACGCGTATCGGTGCTGGGGAGCAAAATTCTGCGGCGAGCCGAATTCCACCAGCGTGCAGATGTCGTTTATGAAATCACCGAGCGAGGTGGTGAGGGTCGGGGAGACGGCCATCGGATAGCCGTTGAGGCTGAAGTTGAGGGTCTGGCCGTTGCCATTGCCGTTGCCGGAGGAACCGGAGGCACCCCTCATCACGTTCGTCACCAGTTGCGCGATGGGCTGGGAGGCGCCGCTGACGACCCCGGGTCCGAGACTGGCCAGGAGGCCGACGGCGGCCTGCCCGGGGGAGAACCCCGTCGCTGGCCAGGGACCTCCGGACTGGGGCAGGGTCGGGAACGCCGTGGCCGAGTCGGTCGTGCCCACGGCGACCAGGTCGCCGGTATTGGCGTCCACCGCCACCGCCGAATAGCTCTCGTTGCCCTGGGGGCTGCCGATGACCGTGCTCCAGGCCACGCTCGGGTCGATCACCAGGGGACGGGCGGGGTCGAACCGTTCCACCTGGAAGCCCACCTGGTCCTTGGCCAGGAGCCGGAACCGGCCCGGCACGGGGATCCGCCCGGCCGGAGTGTCCTGGTAAACCTGGGGCCGGAACTGGCGCAGTTCGGCTCCAGAGGCCAGGACCGTGAGGCCCCCGTCCGGCTCCAGGCGCAGCCTGGTTTGGCCCTGGAAGGCCATGCGGATGCGCCTGGGGTCGGCCCCCGGCTTGAGCACGAAGTCGTATTCCAGGCGGCCGTCGCGGCCATGGAAGACCAGGTCGGTGCGAGGGAACAGGTCCCGGTAGCGCACCGCGGCGCTGGTGGGCACGCCCCGGATCCAGCCCCTGGGATCCCGGCCGCGGAAGTAGTTCACCACCCCGGGCAGGGCTTGTTCCGGCACCGGGTCCGGGTGTTTGCGGGCGCCCGGGAAGGTCATGCGCACCACGGCCCGGCCACCTCCCTCCAGTCCCGGGGCGGCCACCGTGAGCACCGCCTCCCGTCCGGTCAGGAACAGGGTCCGGCCCTGGCCCCGGGTGAGGAAGCGCACCCGGGCATCGGCCTGCCCCCGGTTCGCTTCGAAGGGGATGGGCAGGGCGCCCAGGCTGGACGGGCCCGGGGCGCTACCGGCCCGGGCGGAGCCGGCGGCCAGGAGGCAGGCGAAGAGCAGGGCCGAGGCCCGGGTCGGAAGGATCACCATGGAGCGACCTCACAGGGTGAATGGTTCCGAAAACCTAGAGCAAAAAAATTAATACGCAATAAATTCCTAAAGGGGCAGCTTTCCGATCGGATGCCTCGGCCTTTTGCGCCGATTTAGGCGGACAAATTGGGAATGACTGGCACCTCCGGTCAGAATCGCATGGAATTGCCGATGGTGAACTGGATGCGACCCTGGTACGGCTCACGGTTCAGGGGCACGGCCACGCTCAGAAGGATCACCCGGCCCAGGGAACTCCTCAGGTTGCCCAGGCGGAACCCGAGCCCGATGTCCGAGTAGGGCCGGGACCAGCCCTGGCCATTGAACTGGCGCACCGCCCCGACGTCCACGAAAGCGTCGTAGCCCAGCCGCACCAGCCCCAACCAGCGCTGCTCGGTCAGGAGGCGGTATTCGACGGAGGTCAGCCAGCGCGCATCCCCCGGGCGGAGTTCGTTGGGGAAGCCTCTCAGGCCCTGGTCGCCCCCCACGTAGAACCAGTTCTCGGGATCCAGGCGGCAGCCCAGATCCACCGCCGCCAGGCCGGCAAAGACCTGGTCCGGGGTCAACCGGCAGTACTGCACCAGCGCGAGGTTCACCTGGGCGTTCTGCAGACCGGAGGCAGGCACCCGACCGCTCGCGCTGGCCGTGAAGAGGGTGAGATCATCGACGGTGGCGGACCAGCCCGTGGCCGCCTGGAAGAGGAAATAAGGGGCATTCATGGTGGACCCAAAGCCCCGCCTGTAGGTGCCGAGCTGCAGCGAGCCGTTCCAGGACAAGTTGTAGTCCTCGGGCGTGTCCATGCCCAGGAAGTCATGGAAACTCTCGAAGGCATCCCTCTCGGTGGAAAGGGTGAGGGCGGCTCCACGCAGGCGCCGGTCTGACAAGGTGGGCGCAAGCAGGCCATCCGGGTCTCCGGTCTGGGTGATGGCCCCGTATTGGGTGTCCTGGCGGTCGAAGGCAAGGCCGGCCCGCCAGACCCGGTCTCCGGATTCGTAAAACAACGCAGCCCCCGCCCATTGGACCTCGTTCTGGGTGAAAGGGGCCTGGAAAACCGCGGCTCCGCGATTGTAGAGGGAGAGGGTGGTGTGCTTCTCGTTCAGGCCCCCGCTGGCGGACCAGGGCGTGTCCAGGGCGAAGAAAGGTATCCCCAGGCTGAAGGCGCGCGCGAAGCCATCGGAAAGGTACTGATCCAGGGCCAGGAGGGTCCACCGGCTCCCCAGGAACTGAGGGTCGTCGTAGCTGATGCCCCAGGTGCTGCGCTGGGGGTCCTTGGAAACATCGAAGGCCACGCTTTTGCCCGACCCCATGAAGTCCTTTTCATCCAAGCCCAAGTTGCTCGTCTTCTGGCCCCCCACCGAGTCGAACCCCGCATTGACCTGGGTTGTCCAGGCATCCCGGACCCGGACCAGGGCCACCACGGTTCCGTCCGCCTGGACCACGGGATCGATGTGCGCATCCTTCACGAAGGGCAGCGCGCGCAGGAGGCGTTCCGTCTCGTAGATGCGCCGGGTCCGCACCCGGTCCCCTTCCTTGAACAGGAGGATCTTTCGGATGACCGGTTCCTTGGTGGCGACATGGAGGTGGTCAGCCGCCCGGCCGATAAAGGTATTCTCTTCGGGTTTGGAGAGATCGAAGACATTGCCGATCTCCACCGTGATCTTGCCGATGGTGGCGTTCCTGGCCTCCAGGGCGGCCCACGGCAGTGGAGGTCGCGGGGGCGGGACCGGCCTGGCGGCCAGGAGCGGCAGAGCCATGGCCATCGCGATGATTACGAGGCAAATGGCCGGAGTTCGACGGCTGCCCAAGGTCACTCCCACAGTGAGGGCGGGATCCAGCAGCAGGCTTGAGGTTCAGTCAAAAATTGGAGCAGGGATCAGGGAAGTCGGGATCCTCACGGTGAGGCTCCGATGGTTCCGGAGTCGGAATGGGAAACCATAGCTCCAAGGGGAGAACACAGCCCAGAGAGCCGTTGCTGGCATCAACCATGAACCACCGCAAGGCGGGAAAAAGAAGAGGAGTCTTTGCATCTGGCCATTCTGGTCAGACCGCCAACGCTAAAAGCACTATTCATGCCATAAAATTAACATTATTGAAATCAAGTAAATCCCATAAAAAATGGATCCGGCAAAAAACATGACCCGATCAAAATGAAAAAAGTCTAATTCGCACAAATCAATCCAGTCGCGCCGGCAGTTCGCTGGGTTTGCAAAGCGCCTCTGGGCCGACATCTGCTCTTGTCGTTGGGACCAAGGCACCGCATGAGCCAAGGGCCTGCCAGCGAACCGGGGTGATGACCCCCAGGGGCCGGGTGCTGATGAGGCCCTGCGCCTCCTCGGGAATCGTTAAGGGGGGATACCCCGATTCATGAATACCCGTGCTCGATAGGTGTCCGATGAGCCCCCAAATGGGCCTCTGGAAAATTTTAAACATTTATTTTCAATATCTTGTCGAATTGCCCTCGTCCACGTTGATGCCGTGGAAGGCCAGGCGCACGGCGATGCTCTCCGGGCTGCAGGGGCCGTACAGGTCCTCGGCGGCGCGGATCGCCCCATGGCGTGCGTCCAGGTAGCGGCTGGTGGGGGTCAGGTAGGTGGAGAGGGTGCGCCACCAGATGCGCAGGGCCTTGTCGTTGCCGACGCCCATCATGCCCTTGGGCAGGTGCCTGGTGTGGGTGTCGTCCCTGGGGTTGGCGCTGGCGCCCTGGCTGAGGAAGTAGAAGACCCGGTTCATGGGGCCGGAATTCATGTGCACGTCCATCTGGTCCAGGTCCGGGGTCCAGTCGTCCGGACTGAAGCCGTCCAGGCTGGGCTTGTACATGTAGCGGATGGGGGACGGCGCCATGGGCGTGGCCAGGTCCGAGCCGATGGTCCACACCGCCCCCTGCGCCGGCAGCCGGGCGCCTTGGCCCCGCCCGGTGGTGCCGTACAGGCGGATCATGCTGCCGAAGATGTCCGAGTTGGCTTCGTTGAGCCCGCCCGATTCGCCGTCGTACTCCAGGTCGGCGGTGGCATGGCAGAGGCCGTGGGACACCTCGTGGCCCACCACGTCCAGGGCCGTGAGGGTCTTGTACATCTCCCCGTCGCCGTAGGTCATGCAGAAGCACTGGTCGTCCCAGAAGGCGTTGTCGTACGTGGTGGCGTAGTGCACCAGGTTGTAGACGGTGCGGCCGGTGCCATCGATGCCGTTGCGCTTGAGGATCCTCCGGTAGAAGTCCCAGGTGGTCTGCAGGCCGTACTGGGCGTCCACCGCCGCGGTCTGGCCGTTCTCGGACCGGGTGCCCCGGCTGGGGTCGTAGTTCTGGCCGTCGCCCCACTGGCCGGTCTGGCTCACGTAGAGCGCTCCGTGCCCGAAAGTGCCCCCCGCCAGGTCCCGGGTGGAGATGTAGCCCCGGGTGGGGTCGGACATGACGTAGCCGCAGTCCATGGACAGGCTCCCCAGGCGCACCTCGCCGCTGTACCTGGGACTTGCCCACGGTGGTGGCGGGCGTGCCCCGGCTCTTCAGGGTGAGCAGGGTGGACCAGCGCTTGAGGACGGCGCCGGTGTGGGCGTCCACCAGGAAGTCGTCCCGGCGGGTCTCCGGGGCGCCGTTCTGCAGTTCCGTGTGGACGTGGTAGGCCAGGTGGTGGCGGGTGACCCGGGGCGCGAAGTCCCGGGCGTTGGCGCCGCCCCGGGAGCCTTCGACCCGCTCCAGCACCGAGGCCGGGTAGACCACCAGCTCCGTGGTGGGCGACCGGTTGTAGGAGCCGTGGGGCGCCTCGTCCTGGTTGGCGATGGCCAGGGCCTCGGCGGCGCCCAGGTTGGGGTGGGTGTCCACCTGGATGCCGCGCACCAGGGCGTCCGTGGGCGGGCCTTCAGCGCCCCCGGGGTCCAGGTGCAGGATCGCCTGGCCACCCCAGACCCGCAGCCCGCGGTAGCGCTGCTGCAGGCGCACATGGCGGCTGCCGTCCGGATCCCGGAGCACGTCCTTCACCTCCAGGTCGCAGTCCGGCCCCGGGGCCAGGCTGGCCAGGCGGCCGCGCAGCTCCCGGGCCAGGACCTCGGTTTCCGGGGCCCCGGCCGGGACTGCGCCGGGATCCGCGGCCGGAAGGAACGCGGCGGGAAGGAGGAAAAAAAGGCACAACGGCAGAGGCCTGTGGAAAGGCATGGAGCACCCCGCAAACGCAGATGGCTGAACAGGATGAAGTCCTGGAGCGCGTGATCATGGTCTGATGCCGGGGGGGCGGGGGCAGTGCCAAAAATAACCGGGCATCCAGCAAAGATATTTGATCGTGGCGGCAAAGGCTTGGTTCTGCGTATACTCAACAGGCCGTGAAGGGCGTGGGTGTTTGGATCTATATTTTATTATAAAATGCTATTTTTAATAATTATTGTTAAATGAGGAATTTTTCATGGAAGACGCGGCGGAACCTGGCCATGAAGAGCAGGTGTTCCCCATGAAGCGGGGATCGGGGCGGGTGGCGCGGGCCGCGGGATCTCCCGGCGCCGCTCTGGGCGTGCTGGGCTCCCTCTATTTCATCTTCGGCTTCATCACCTGTCTGAACGACATCCTGGTGCCCCACCTCAAGGGCGTTTTCCGCCTGAACTACACCCAGGCGATGTTCATCCAACTGAGCTTTTTCTCGGCTTATTTCCTGGTCTCCCTTCCGTCCGGGTGCCTGGTCGATCGCCTGGGCTACCAGCGGGGCATGGTCTGCGGGCTGGGCGCCATGGCCTGCGGATGCCTGCTCTTCCTCCCCGCCGCGGACGCCCGCAGCTACCCCATGTTCCTCCTGGCCCTGTTCCTTCTGGCGGCGGGCGTGACCCTCCTGCAGGTGGCGGCCAATCCGTACGTGGCCATCCTGGGCCGGCCGGAAACCTCCTCCAGCCGCCTGACCCTCACCCAGGGGTTCAACTCCCTGGGCACCACCTTGGCGCCCCTGTTCGGCTCCGCCCTGATCCTGGCCCGGGGCCCGGGCGGCGCCGAGGCGGCTGCGGTGCGGCTGCCCTACCTCATCCTGGCGGTGGTGCTGGCGGGCCTGGCCCTGTTCACGGCCCTGTTCCGGTTCCCCCAGGGCCGGCCGGCCCGCCAGCCGGACTTCGGGGCCGCCCCTGGCCCGGAGGCCGTCGCCGGAACCCGGGCGTCGGGCGCCTGGGACCGGCCCTGGCGGCACCGGCCCCTGGTGCTGGGCGCGGTGGGCATCTTCCTGTACGTGGGGGCGGAGGTGGGCATCGGCAGCTTCCTGGTGAGCTACCTGCACCGGCTGGCCCTGCCCGGGCTCAACCTGGCCGGGGCGGCCCGCTACGTGGCGTTCTACTGGGGCGGCGCCATGGTGGGCCGGTTCCTGGGCTCCGCGGTGATGCGCCGGGCGGCCCCGGGCCGGGTGCTGGCCGCCAACGCCGTCGCCGCCGCCGCCCTGGTGGGCGCGAGCCTGCTCGCCGGCGGCTGGGTGTCCCTGTGGGCCATCCTGGCGGTGGGCTTGTGCAATTCCATCATGTTCCCCACCCTCTTCACCCTCGCCATCCGGGACCTGGGGAACCACATGGGCGAAGCCTCGGGCATCCTCTGCATGGCCGTGGTGGGCGGCGCCCTGGTGCCCCTGGCCCAGGGCGTCCTGGCCGACCTGCAGGGCCTGCGCGTGGCCTTCCTGCTGCCCATCCTGTGCTACGGTTACATCGCCTGGTACGGGGCGGCGGGCCACCTGCGGCCGGGGTCGCCGGGGCGTCTATGATGGGAGCGGAGAGGAACGCCATGGACACCTCGAGGGAATGGGCGCTGGGGGTCGACATCGGCGGCACCAATACGGCCTTCGGGTACGTGGACCGGTCGGGCCGGTGCGTGGGCTCCGGGGCCATCGCCACCGATTCCCACCTGCCGGTGGAACCGTTCTTCCGCCGCCTGCACGAGGGCGCCCAGGCGCTCCTGGCCACCCTGGAACCGGGCCACGCCCTGGCGGGCATCGGCGTCGCCGCCCCCAACGCCAACTACTACACCGGCGCCATCGAGCGCCCGGCCAACCTCAAGTGGCCCTTCGTGGACCTGAAGGCGGAGCTGGCCCGGCACTACCAGGTGCCCGTGGCCGCCACCAACGACGCCAACGCCGTGGCCATCGGCGAACTGCTGTTCGGCGCGGGCCGGGGCCTGCGGGATTTCGTCGCCGTCACCCTGGGCACCGGGGTGGGCAGCGGCCTGGTGGTGAACGGCCAGCTGGTGTACGGCGCCGACGGGTTGGCGGGCGAACTGGGCCACCTGCCGGTGACCGCCCGTTCCGGCCGGGAGTGCGGCTGCGGCCGGTGCGGCTGCCTGGAAACCTACGCCTCCGCCACGGGCATCGTGCGTACCGCCCTGGAACTCATGGCCGTCCGCCGTGCCCCGTCCCCGCTGCGGGCCATTCCGTGCAACGACCTGACGTCCCTCCTGCTGTTCCAGGAGGCGGAGCAGGGGGACGCCCTGGCCCTGGAGGCCTTCGAGATCACCGGCCGGATCCTGGGCGCCAAGCTGGCGGACCTGGTGCTGCTCACCCGCCCGGAGGCGATCATCCTGTTCGGAGGCCTGGCCGGGGCCGGCGACCTGATCTTCAATCCCACCCGCAAGGCCATGGACGAGAACCTGCCGGACGCCTTCAAGGGCAGGACCCCCCTGCTCCCCTCGGGGGTGCGGGGCGCCGATGCGGCCATCCTGGGGGCCGGTGCCCTGCTCTGGAACGAGCTGGGCCGTCCGCCGGGCTAGCCACGACGTTTTTTTGGAACCCGGGGCGGCCTTTCGCCCACGGGTTGTTCACGGCCCAAAGCCTGCCTGGGGCCGGGTGGTCTTTTTTGGAGATACTTATGCTACGTCTTTCCCTTCCCATCCTGGCCTGCCTGGGCCTGGCCGGTCCCCTCGCCGCGGACCCGGCGATCGTGGGCAAGCCTTGCCTTTTCAGTGACTACTTTGCCGAATGGCGAACCTTCCCCGCCATCCTGAGGGATGCCCAGGGGAACCTCACCTGCGGCCGCAACCTCCTGAACCGCGGCGGCGCCACCCAGGCGCCGGCGGCGGCGGGCGACCCGGCCGCCACTCCCACCCGGCGCACCCGGCGCTACGCTCCCCAGGGGCACTTCACCTACCGGGACACCGGGGGCAACATCCAGGACCTGTGGTTCGACCGCTACCGGGAAAAGGACCGGTGGCACGCGGACCAGCTGAACAACGGCGGCCGCACCACGGCCCCCGCCGCCGCCGGGGATCCCAGCGGGGTGGAGTGGGACGGCGTCTTCCACGTGGTCTACCGGGACCATGCGGGCGGCATCCAGGACCTGTGGGCCGGGCGGGAATGGCAGAGCCGGGTCCTGAACCTCGGGAACGCCACCGGGGCGGCCGCGGCCGCCGGGGATCCGGTGCAGCTGGTGCACGGCGGGGTGCGCCACGTGCTCTTCCGGGATGCCCGGGGCGTCATCCAGGACCTGCAGTTCGACGGCGCCTGGACGGTGGCGGCCCTCAACCACGGCGGGCGCACCGGGGCCCCGCCGGCGCTGGGCGACCCGGCGGTGGCGAAGGTGCAGGGGACCTGCCACGTGGCCTACCGGGACGTCTCCGGTGGGATCCAGGACCTGTGGTTCGACGGCGCCTGGCATGCCCGGCAGCTGAACGGAGGCGGCTGCACGGACGCTCCCCCGGCGCTTGGGAGCCCGTGCGCCCGGGTCGTGGAAGGGCGGACCCTGCACGTGACCTACCGCGACCTGGGCGGCAACGTCCAGGACCTTTGGTACGACCGCGCCTGGCATGTGCAGCGCCTAAACCAGGGCGGGGCCACGGACGGTCCCCCGGCCGGCTTCGACCCGGTGTGCCTGGTTCCTCCCAGCAACTGGGAGTATGTGGCCTACGTGGACAGCGCCGGCGACGCCCAGCTGCTCTCCCACTTCCGGGATGAGCCCTGGCGCGCCACCCGCCTGAACGAGGCCGGCCTGCGTTTCGTCGGCGGCACGTTCGTGCACTGACCCGGGGGCAGGGAGCACCGGAGACGGACCGGGGCGAGCCGACAGAGTGGTTACAATGAAGCCACCCCCCCGCCCCAAGTTCCTGAAGAGATGCCGCCATGCCCAACCGCCCAGGCCATGCTTCCCCGGTTCCCGCCGCGGTTGAAGGGGCGGGAGCCGGGGGCTGGGAGCCGCGGTTCCTGGTGCCGGTGGATGGGCGCCTGGCCTCCGCCGGGCTGATCCGGGAAACCGCCCGGATGGCCGCGGCCCAGGGTGCTGTTTGGCTGGCGGTGTATCTGGACGCCTCCCAGCGGACCCTCTACACCCGCCAGGAACTGAGCCGCCTGGGGGCCAACCTGTGCCTTGCGGAGGAACTGGGGGCGGACCTGGTGTGCTTCCAGCCCACCGAGCGTCCCCCGGGGCGGGAACTCCTGGCCCTGGCCAAGGCCCACCGGGTCACGGACCTGGTCCTGGACAGCGCCGGGCGCTCCCGCTGGCTGGGGCAGCCCAAGGGCGCCCATCCGCAGCCCCTGAACCCCCGGGACCTGGGCCTGGCGATCCAGATGGTGAACCCGCTCCCGGAACATTCGGATCCCCGCCTCAAGGTCTGGCCGGAAGCCATGGACTGGGGCCACCTGGGCTTGGCCCTGTTCATCGTGCTCCTGGCCACCGGAGTGGGGTTCGTGGTCTACCACTACCTGGGCCTGGCCGACGTGATCATGCTCTACATGCTGTGCATCACCGTGGCCGCGACCCAGTTCGGGCGCTGGACCACCTTCATCGCCTCGGTGGCCGCCATCCTGACCCTGGACTTCTGCTTCATCGAGCCCCGCTACACCTTCGTGGTGACGGACTTCCAGCACATCGGCACGTTCGGGCTGATGTTCGGGGTGGGCTGGGTGATCCTCGGCCTGGCCGAGCGCATCCGCTCCCAGACCAGCCTGGCCCAGGAACGGGAGCGCCACAGCCGGGCCCTGTTCCGCCTGGGGCAGGTGCTGGCCGAAGGGGGGTCGCCGGAGGCCATCCAGCACCGGGTGGACGAGTACCTGCGGCGGGAGCTGGAGGTGCCCCTGGCGGTCCTGCTCTGCACGCCCAAAGGCGACCTGGCGGACGGCAACGGGCCGGACGCCCCGTTCACCCCGGCCGACCTGGCGCTGGCCCAGCAGGCCTTGAAGCTGGGCGCGCCGGTGGGGCAGGGGACCGAGACCAGCCCCCAGTCCCGGTGGTTCATGCTGCCCCTGGCCGGCCTGGAGCGGACCGTGGGGGTGCTGGCGGTGCAGCCCCGGCCCGAGGCGGTGTCCCTGCCGCCGGACCGCATGAGCCTGCTGGTGCCCCTGGCCTCCCAGGTGTCCCTGGCCCTGGAGCGGGCCAGCCTGGCCGAGGAGCGCACCCAGGCCCGGATCCGGGCCGAGCACGCCCAGCTGCGGGCGACCCTCCTCAGCAGCCTCTCCCACGACCTGAAGACCCCCCTCGGGTCCATCACCGGCGCCATCACCACTCTGCTGGACCCGGGCCCCAACGCGGCCCCCGGCGACCAGAAAGTCCTGCTCAACGCCATCCACCATGAATCCCGCCGGCTGCTGCGCATGGTGAACAACCTGCTGGACATCACCAAGCTGGAGTCGGGGCAGGTGCAGGTGAAGAAGGACTGGGTGGCCGTGGAGGAGATCGTGGAAGCGGCCATCAGCCACATGGAGGAGCAGATGGGGTCCCGGCCCCTGTCGGTGGACCTGCCCGAGCAGTGGGTGCACGTGGACCCGGTGCTCCTGGACCAGGCCCTGGTGAACCTCCTGGACAACGCCCTCAAGTTCAGCCCCCCGGGCAGCGCCATCCGCATCCGCGGGGCCGTCCGGGACGGGGCCTTCCGCCTCCAGGTGGAGGACGAGGGCCCTGGCATCCCGCCCGGGGAGGAGGAACTCATCTTCGAAAAGCTGTACCGGGGCACCGGGGGCGCCCTGGCGCCGGGCGCGGGCCTGGGGCTGGCCATCTGCCGGGCCATCGCCGAGGCCCACGGGGGCACCGTCACCGCCGGCAACCAGCCCGGCGGAGGCGCCCGGCTGACCATCTCCCTGCCCCTGGAGAACGGCGACCCCGGGGCCGTCCTGTCCCAGCTGAATCCCGACCTCACGTCCGACCTTCCAGGTGCTGCCCATGAATCCTGACCATCCCCTCATCCTGGTCATCGAAGATGACCCCTACCTGCGCCAGTACCTGAGCACGACCCTGCGCTCCCACGGCTACGGGGTCGAGGAGGCCACCACCTGGGAGGAGGGCCGGGCCAAGGCCCACAAGCTGACGCCGGACGTGCTGCTCCTGGACCTGGGGCTGCCGGACGGGGACGGCCTCAGCCTGGCCCGGGACCTGCGGGCCACCAGCCGGGTGCCCATCATCGTGGTGAGCGCCCGGGGGCGGGAGGAGGACAAGGTCCTGGCCCTGGACATGGGGGTGGACGACTACGTCACCAAGCCCTTCGGCTCCAGCGAGCTGCTGGCCCGGATCCGGGTGGCCCTGCGCCATTCCGCCGAAGTGTCCGGCCCGCCCCCGGCGGTGGTGGAGCTGGGGGGGCTGCGCATGGACTTCGCCAGCCGGGAAGTGACCCTGGACAAGAAGCCGGTGCGGCTCACCAAGAACGAGTTCGACCTGCTGGCGGTGCTGGTGCGCCACGCCGGCCAGGTGGTCACCAACGGGCACCTGCTGCAGGAGGTCTGGGGCGACGCCACCGGGGCCCACCCGGCCTACGTGCGGGTGTACATGCGCAGCCTGCGCAAGAAGCTGGAGCCGGATCCCACCCGGCCCAGGTTCCTGCTCACCGAGCTGGGCATCGGCTACCGCCTGAAACCGGATCCGGACGCCTGAACCGGGTCCCTCCCGGCCAGGGACCCTCCCCAAGGAGCGAGCGATGCTGCCCCAGATCAACACCGGCAACACTGGGTTCATGGTCCTGTGCGCCAGCCTGGTCATGCTCATGACCCCGGGGCTGGCCTTCTTCTACGGCGGCCTGGTGCACCGCCGCAACGTGCTGGGCATCATGATCCAGAGCTTCGTGTCCATGGGCTGGACCACCGTGCTGTGGTGCGCCTTCGGCTACTCCATGTGCTTCGGCCCCTCCCTGGGCGGCATCATCGGCGATCCCTTCGCCCACGCCTTCATGCGCGGCATCGACCTGCACACCCTGTACCGGGGGGACGCGGCCCTGGGCATCCCCACCTTCGTGCACGTGGCCTACCAGATGATGTTCGCCATCATCACCCCGGCCCTGATCACCGGCGCCTTCGCCAACCGGGTGACGTTCAAGGCCTACATCTGGTTCCTCACCGCCTGGCTGATCTTCGTGTACTTCCCGTTCGTCCACATGGTCTGGTCCCCCCAGGGCCTGCTGGCGCGGTGGGGCGTGCTGGACTTCGCCGGCGGCATCGTGGTGCACAACTCCGCCGGCATGGCCGCCCTGGCTTCGGTGCTGTACGTGGGCAAGCGCAAGGACCGGGAGACCACCCCCCACAGCATCCCGCTGGTGGCCCTGGGCACCGGCCTGCTGTGGTTCGGCTGGTACGGCTTCAACGCCGGCAGCGAGTTCCAGGTGGACTCGGTGACCACCTCCGCCTTCATCAACACCGACTTCTCCGCCTCCTTCGCGGCCGTCACCTGGCTGGTGCTGGAGTGGGTGAACGCCAAGCAGCCCAAGTTCGTGGGCCTGCTCACCGGCGCCGTGGCCGGCCTGGTGAGCGTCACCCCCGCCGCCGGCTACGTCTCCCCCCCCACGGCGGTGCTCATCGGCGTCACCGCCGGGGTGGTGTGCTACTACGCCGTCGCCCTCAAGAACCGCCTGGGCTGGGACGACGCCCTGGACGTGTGGGGCGTGCACGGCGTGGGCGGCTTCCTGGGCATCGTCTGCCTGGGCCTGTTCGCCAACAAGGCCTGGAACCCCCACGTGGTCACCAATGGCCTGTTCTTCGGCGGCGGCTTCCGGTTCCTGGGCAAGCAGGTGGCGGCGGTGAGCCTGTCCTCCGCGTGGGCGTTCCTGTTCACCTACGGCATGCTGTGCATCATCGACCTGATCACCCGGGTCAAGGTGGGCGGAGGCATCGAGGAGATCGGCCTGGACCTCGGGCTGCACGGGGAGTCGGCCTACACCGACACCCTCTGACCTGGGCGGCCGGGAACTATATTAATTATTATTACACTCCTGAAGCAGGACGGCTGGCTGCACCCCTGGCGCCAGACGCGCGCCCTGCTTGAGGATTCCCATGCCATCGTCGCCCCGCCAGGCCGGCTCCCGCCGCGCCCTCTCTTTCGCCGCCGGCGCGCTCCTGCTCCTGCTGGCCCAGGCCTGCATCGAAGGCCACCAGGCCGGCGCCCCGGCCCCGCCCCGGGCCGGGGTCGTCAAGGCGGTCATCCTTGACATCGGCAACGTCCTGGTGGAAGTGGATCCGGCCAAGGCGGGGCCGGCCTTCCGGACCGCCGGCCTGGCCTTGTCCAGGGATCCGCTGCGGGACCGGGACTCGGCTGCCCTGGTCCGGCGCTATTCGGAAGGGGCCCTGGACACCCGGACCTTCATGGCGCGGTTCGCCAGGCTGCAGGGCCAGGGCGCCATCCCCGCCGGGCGGTTCGCCCGGGCCTGGAACGCCATGGTCCCGGCGCTGCTGCCCGAGTCCATCGAGGCGGTGCCGGAAATCCGGTCCCGGGGTTACCGGGTGTTCGCCTTGAGCGACAACAACGCCATGCACACGGACCACATCCGGCGGCTGTTCCGGGAGCGCTACCCCAGGCGGGAGTTCCTGGGCCTGTTCGACCAGTGCTACCTGTCCCAGGTCACCGGACACACCAAGGAGACGGACGCCGCCTGGCAGGTGCTCCTGGCGGAGCAGGGCCTCAAGCCCCACGAGTGCCTGTTCGTGGACGACCACCGGCCCAACATCGACCGGGCCAGGAACCTGGGCTTCAAGGTGTTCCACTTCACCCCCGGCAGCCGCATGGCAGCGGTGCTGGCCGCCCTGGAAGGGCTGGAGAACGGCGCGGGGGACCGCCCGGCGGAACCGGGGCAGGGGGACCGGATGGCCGCGGCCGCTTCCTGACCGGCACCTGCAACCGCCCTACGGCGTGGCTGGCGGCTCGGGGGCGGCGCGAAGGGGAGCCGACACGGTGTAGGCCCGGCCCGGGCCCAGTTCCAGGACGCCCTCAAGCCTGGCGGGCATCCTGGACAGTTGCTCGGACTTCTTGAGGGTCAGCCGCACGCCGCCCGGGAGAGGCGTGGCGGTCTGGAGGGAGGCATTGTCGATCTGGTCGGCCTCCAGCGGGAAGAAGGATGCCTTCCCGACGCCGGCGCCATGGATCGTGAGCCCGAAGAACTCCTTTGCCGCGGTCGCCTCCACGCTCCAGGCCGGTGGCATCGGCTTGGGCAGGCGCGATCGCGCCTCCTGGAACAGCGCATGGGACGCCGGCGCCGGACCGGGCGCCAGGCGCACCGGCAAAACCAGCGTCAGGTCCGCCTGGCCCGGAACGCAGACGTCTTTGCAGACCAGCCAGGTGACTTCGGCGGCAAGCGTGATGCTGCCGCCGGCCGCAAGGGTGTCGGGCGTCCGCATCTCCACGGGCAGCAGCACCGATCGCCGGTAGCCGTAGTCGATCACCGAGCCCGAGCCCAGCCGCTCCGGCGCGGGCCATTGGAGGTCACCGGCCTGGAATCCGGTGGGCAGCTTCCACCGGACCTGGGGCGGCTCCCCGGAATCGCCTGGATTCCTCCAATAGATGTGCCACTGGTTCTGCATTTCGAAGCGCAATCCCAGCAGCAGGGGCCGTCCCGGCTGCACCGAATCCGTGTCACTGACCAGCCGGACCTTCAGGTGCCCGGTATTCGCAGGGCCGCACCAGGCGGACGCCGCCGCCAGCGCCATGAGGGTCGAGATGAGCCTGGTCCGGATGGGCATGCAACACCCGCTTTCCCCCGGTAATGATTCCCCCGAATCCGGGTCATCGGAAGCAGTTCGTTCCCGATCCAGGCTCCGGCACGGCCGGAACCTGCCCAAGTTCAACGGAACAATATTGACTGGGTTGGAAAATTCTCCGGGGACGATTGCCGGGACCAGTCCACTACTTAGTTTTCTTTCAGCAGCTGCCAAGTCCCCAACCGTTCCAGAACCCAACCAACCTTCTTCGCCCCTTGGAGCACTTGATGAAAATCACCTGCCTGGCCCTGGCCCTGGCCGCAACGGTGGCCTTCGCCCAGACCCCCGTATCCGGCATCACCGCCACCCTCACCGTCAACGGCGTCACCTATCCCAGCTGGTGGTTCGACATCGACAGCTTCGAGGTGATCGCGAGCTTGCCCAACCCGAACCCGACGCCTTCCGTCGGGACGCCTTCCCTGGCTTACTTCTCAGGCCTGCAGGGAGTCGTCCGCATCGGCCTGTGCCCCGACTTGGCCCCGGCCAGCAAGCTTTTCAATTATCTGGTCACAAGCGCCGGCACGACTGGCCAGTCGGGCGGCAACCCGGGCACGAGCGCTCTCGGTCCTGCCCTGGGAGCGAACCTCACCCTGACCGTGAAATTTCCGCCGCCGCCAGGCATCAATGACGGCACCACCACCAACAGTACGGCGACCATCCAGCTGAGCGGGCTCACCACGGCCGGCCGCCTGGCCCCGGATTGCAGCTGCTGCTGCGGCACCCTGGATTACAATGTCGCCTCCATCAAGATCACTCCGGCGAGCCCGGCCCCGGCCACCTGCGCCGGCGTGTTCAACCTTCAAGTCATTCCTCCAGCGGCCTTCAGCACCGACGTACCTTCGGTTGTGGGCAATAAATTCGGCAACGTCCAGGCTGTCGTGGTCTCGAACTTTCCCAACGGCAACAAGATAGCTGGGCACCTCGCGATCGAACGCTGCTGGGAGGGCGGCACCTACTTTACCGACCTGCTGCAGGACGAGATCCAGGCGGGCATCTTTGGCTTGGGCGGGAGTCCAGTGGCTTGGCCGCCTCCAGGCGTTACCGACCTGACCACGATCACCTTGTACGATGCCGTTACCGGCGGCGGGCTGTCCAGCACCAACAAAACGCAGGCCCTTGAAGACGAGGTGGCGATCAAGGTGAGCACCCACTGCGGCGCCACGGAGGCGGCGGGATTCTGGTTCCAGGGCGGGAACTGACGACCGGATGTCTCTTATATCAAAAATGAATAATAAAACCCAAAATTGATATTGGTCTAACCCTGCACCATCGCGCATCCTTGATCGATTCAATCCAGACAGGAGGGATGCGCCATGAAAGCTTGGCTGTCAAGAGCCTGGTCACGCGTACCTGAAGGCGCCATGCGCCTGGGCCTGGTGGTTCTCCTCATGGGCGTTTGCGCCATGGCGGCCCGCGCCGCCGGGAAGACCCTGACCATCGCCTACAACGAAGAGCCCAAGACCTCCGACATGCAGATGAACACGGATGACTACCTGATTCCGCTGAACGTCTACGACCGGCTGGTGGAGTGCGTCACCACCGGCCCGGGCAAGTCGTCGCTGGTGCCGGGGCTGGCCACGGCCTGGAAGGTCAGCGCCAACGGCAAGGTCTACACCTTCCACCTGCGCAAGGGCGTGAAGTTCCACAACGGCGAGGAGCTCACCGCCCAGGACGTGGTCTACACCTTCGACCGCATGCTGGACCCGGCCACCAAGGCCCTCAACACCGACATCCTGGACTTCGTGCTGGGCGCCAAGGACCGCATGAGCGGCAAGGCCAACTACACGGTGGGCCTCAAGGCCCTGGACAGGTACACCGTGCAGATCATCCTGGAGGACCCGTTCGTGCCCTTCCTGGCCATCATGGCCAGCCCCCAGGCCTCCATCCTCAACGAGAAGTTCACCCGGCCCCTGGGCGCCAAGTACGGCCTCAGCGCGGATTCCACCTGCGGCACCGGGCCCTTCATGATGAAGGAATGGGTCCTGAACGACCACCACACCATGGTGGCCAACCCCACCTACTGGCGCGGCAAGGCCCAGATCGACACGTTCGTGGTCAAGGTGGTCACCGACCCCGAGACCATGCGCATGCTGTTCGAGTCCGGCGAGATCGACATCTTCGACTGCGACTACGCCACCACCCAGATCCCGTACTTCACCGCCAGCCCCAAGTGGGGCAAGCAGATCGTCTCCGGCACCCGGGCCGGGATCTACTACTACTCCTTCAACCAGAAGATCAAGCCGTTCGACGACGTGCGGGTGCGCAAGGCCTTCCAGATGGCCATCGACCGCAAGCAGCTGCTGGAGAAGCTATACTACAACCAGGGCCGGATCGAGAACGGGGTCATGCCGTACGGGCTCCTGCACTTCAACCCCGCCCAGGCCACCTTCGAATACAGCCCCGACAAGGCCCGCAAGCTGCTCGCCGAGGCCGGCTACCCCAACGGGGTGGACATGGAGATCGCCCTGGTGGCCAGCACCGGCTCCCAGTGGCTGAAGCTGGACGAAGTGGTGCAGGCCATGGTGGCCAAGGCCGGCTTCCGGGTGAAGCTGAACCAGATGGACGAGGCGGCCTTCTACGCCACCCGCAAGGAAGGCAAGCTGCCCATGTACACCAGCAAGTGGTCGGCGGACTTCAACGACCCGGACAACTTCTTCTACACCTTCTTCGGCGCCAAGGGCACCGTGGCCCGCTCCTTCAACGCCCTGGTGCAGGACAACTACAAGCTGCTGGACCAGGGCCGCTCGGAGACCGACTTCGCCAAGCGGGGCAAGCTGTACGCTGACCTGGAGAAGCGGCTGGTGTTCGACCAGGCGGTGTGGGTGCCCCTGTTCTCCATGAAGCACCTGTACGTGGTCCAGCCCAAGGTCAAGAAGTTCGTGGTGCCCTGGAACGGCTGGTCCGACTTCCCCATCTACGAGGCCCGAGTCGACTAGGCTCCTAGATGGCGAAGTTCATCCTCAAGCGCCTGCTCATCTCCATTCCGGTCCTGATCGGCATCACGTTCATCATCTTCTTCATGCTGAACGTGGTGCCGGGGGACCCGGTCACGGTGATGATGCGGGAGCACATCAGTCCGGACGTGGTGGCCCGGGTGCGCGCCCAGATGCACCTGGACGATCCGGCCCTGGTGCGCTACGTGCGCTTCCTGGCGGGTGCCCTGCGCGGCGACCTGGGCGAGTCGTACAAGCTGCACCGCCCGGTGGCGGCGCTGATCCTGGGCGCGTTCCCCAACACCATGGTGCTGGCGCTGTGGGCGGCGGCGTTCGCCTGGGTGGTGGGGATCCCCGCCGGGATCGTCTCCGCGGTCAAGCAGTACTCCCTTCCGGACAACATCTTCATGGGCTTCTCCCTGCTGGGGGTGTCCATGCCGGTGTTCTGGTCCGCCCTGCTGTTCCAGTGGGCTTTCGCGGTGAAGCTGGGCTGGCTCCCGGTGGCCGGGTTCAGCGGGTGGCGCAGCGTGGTCATGCCCGCCATCGTCCTGGGCTGGGCCAGCAGCGGGATGATCGCCCGCCTGACCCGCTCCAGCCTGCTGGAGGTGATGCGCAACGACTACATCCGCACCGCCCGGGCCAAGGGCATGCGGGAACTGCCGGTGATCCTCGGGCACGCCCTGAAGAACTCCCTGCTGCCGGTGGTGACGGTCATGGCCATCCAGGTGGCCGGCCTGCTGGCGGGGGCGGTGATCACCGAGAGCGTGTTCAACATCCCCGGCGTGGGCCGCATCGCCGTCAACGCCATCCAGTCCCGGGACATGCCCCTGCTCCAGGGCGCGGTGCTGTTCGAGACCATCCTGGTCATCGTCTTCAACCTGGGCGCGGACATCCTCTACGCCTACCTGGATCCGCGGATCAAGGCCAGCTGAGGGGAGCCGCCATGACCGACCCCGACACCCTCGCCGGCCCTTCCTGGGAACAGGAGGCGGCGGCAGCGCCGCCGGCCTCCTTCCTCCGGGACATGGCGCGGGCCTACCGGCGCAACCGCATGGCCATGGCCGGCGCCGCGGTGGTGCTGATCCTGGCCCTGCTGGCGGTCCTGGTGCCCCACCTGAGCCCCTGGGACCCCTATGCGGTGGACCTGGACTTCATGTCCCAGGCGCCCTCCCGGGCCCACTGGCTGGGCACCGACCAGTACGGGCGCGACCTGCTCACCCGGATCCTGTACGGCACCCGCATCTCCCTGGTGATTGGCATCGTGCCCACCCTGCTGGCCATGCTCCTGGGCACCGCCCTGGGGCTCATCGGCGGCTACTACCGCGGCCTGGCGGACCTGGCCATCATGCGCCTGTGCGACGTGGTGCTGGCGTTCCCCTCCCTGCTCCTGGCCATGGTGGTGATGTACACCCTCGGCGCCACCCTGGTGAACATCTTCATCGCCCTGGCGGTGGTGGGCTGGGCCGGCACCGCCCGGGTGGTGCGCTCCCAGGTGCTGGCCCTGCGGGAGAAGGAGTTCGTGGAGGCGGCCCGGGCGGTGGGGGTGCGCAACCGGGTGATCATGGTGCGCCACATCCTGCCCAACTGCCTTCCGGCCCTCATCGTCCTGTTCACTTTGGGCATCCCCGGGGCCATCCTGTCCGAGGCCACCCTCAGCTTCCTGGGCATCGGGGCCCAGCCGCCCACCCCCAGCTGGGGGCTGATCGTCACCAGCGGCAAGGAGTTCCTGTTCTCCGCCCCCTGGATCGCCATCAGCCCGGGCGTGTTCATCCTGGTGACCGTGCTGGCCTTCAACTTCATGGGCGACGGCCTGCGCGACGCCCTCGACCCGCACATGAAGCCATGACGACGCCCGCCGCCTCCCCCACGCCCGATGGCGAGGTCCTGCTCGCCCTGGAATCGGTGAGCACCTCGTTCTTCACCGCCGACGGGGCGGTCCCGGCCATGAGCGGCGTGAGCGTGGCCATCCGCCCGGGGGAGATCCTGGGCCTGCTGGGCGAGTCCGGCTGCGGCAAGACCGTCACCGCCCTGTCCATCCTGGGCCTGCTGCCCGCCACCGGGCGCATCGTCGCCGGGCGGATCCAGTTCCAGGGCCGGGACCTGGCGCGCCTGGACCGGAACGCCCTGTGCGCCCTGAGGGGCGACCAGATCGCCATGATCTTCCAGGAGCCCATGACCGCCCTGAACCCGGTGTACACGGTGGGCCGCCAAGTGCGGGAGGCCATCCTGCTGCACCGCCCGGTGGGCCGCGCCGAAGCCCGGCGCCAGACCCTGGAGATGTTCCGCCTCGTGGGCATCCCCGAGCCGGAGGCCCGCTACCGCTGCTATCCCCACCAGCTCTCGGGCGGGCTGCGCCAGCGGGTGATGATCGCCATGGCCCTGGTGTGCGAGCCCAGCCTGCTCATCGCCGACGAGCCCACCACCGCCCTGGACGTGACCATCCAGGCCCAGATCCTGGACCTCATGCGCGCCTTGCGCCAGCGGCTGCGCACCGCCATCCTGTTCATCACCCACGACCTGGGGGTGGTGGCGGAGCTGTGCGACCGGGTGGTGGTCATGTACGCCGGCGAGGTGGTGGAGGAGGCGGACGTGTTCGACCTGTTCGAGCGTCCCGCCCATCCGTACACCCTCGGCCTGCTGGGCTCCATCCCCGGCACCGCCGCGTCCCGGCGCGCCGACGGGCGCCTGTGCGCCATCCCCGGGGTGGTGCCCAACCTGCTGCGCCTGCCCTCGGGCTGCCGGTTCCACCCGCGCTGCCCGGACGCCCGGGACCTGTGCCGCGCCCAGGCGCCCCCCTGCTGCCAGCTGGGGCAGGGGCACATGGCCCGGTGCTGGAACTTCGCCGACGGGGAGACGAAGCCATGACCCCCTTCCTGGACGTGCGCGGCCTCAAGAAGTACTTCCCGGTGCGCACCGGCGCCTTCGGCTCCGAGACGAGGGTGGTGAAGGCGGTGGACGACGTGACCTTCACCGTGCGCCGCCAGGAGACCTTCGCCCTGGTGGGGGAGTCCGGCTGCGGCAAGAGCACCCTTGGGCGGACCCTGCTGCGCCTGGTGGAGCCCACCGCCGGCACGGCGGCCCTGGACGGCACCGAGCTCACCGCCCTGGGCCCCGAGGCCCTGCGCCGCATGCGCATGCGCATGCAGATGATCTTCCAGGACCCGTACGCCTCCCTGAACCCGCGCATGCGCGTGGGCGACATCATCGCCGAGCCCCTGGACACCCACAAGGTGGGCGGGCGCGGGAAGGAGCGGGAAGCCCGGGTGCTGGAGCTCATGCGGGTGGTGGGCCTGCGCCCCGACGCCCTGCGCCGCTACCCCCACGAGTTCTCCGGCGGCCAGCGCCAGCGCATCGGCATCGCCCGGGCCCTGGCCCTGAACCCCGAGTTCATCGTCTGCGACGAGCCCCTGTCGGCCCTGGACGTGTCCATCCAGGCCCAGGTGCTGAACCTGCTGGGGGACCTGCGGGAGGCCTTCCACCTCACCTACCTGTTCATCACCCACGACCTGTCGGTGGTGCGCCACTTCGCCCAGCGGGTCGGGGTCATGTTCCTGGGCCGGCTGGTGGAGGCGGGCCCCGCCGAGGCCCTGTTCACCAACCCCCGCCACCCGTACACCCGCTTCCTCATGGCCGCGGTGCCGGTGCCCGACCCCCGCCGGCGGGACCGGGAGAAGCTGCTGCTGCAGGGGGAGATCCCCAGCCCCATCGACCTGCCTACCGGGTGCCGGTTCCGCACGCGCTGTCCGTTCGCGTCGGAACGGTGCGCCCGGGAGGATCCGCCCGGGACCGTGGACGGGGAACGCACGTGGGCCTGCCATTTCCCGTTGGCGTGAGGGCAGGGGGCCCGGGCGGGAGCGTAGGTCTTCGAACCGGCTGGAGCCGGGTCCAAGGCGCCCGGGAGAAAAAGATCAGGGTGCCTGGGCCTCGCGGGTGGCCCTGGGCTTGCGTCGGGACCCTAGGGCGGGTGCGGACCTCCGGTGGACCTCCAGTTCTCGCTGGGTCCGCTCAAGTTCGTCGGCTAGACGTTTCACGTCAGGGAGCACGGTTTGGTATTCCGCCGCGAGGACCTTGCTCGGGAGGTTGTCCAGGGTGTAGTGGGCCATACCGGCCCCTTTAGCGGCGCAGAGAATGAGGCCCACGGGTGGATTTTCGCCCTCCCGCATCCAGTGCTCGCGGGCGTAGTTCAGGTAGAGGTGCATCTGGCCGGCGTCGGCATAGCTGAAGCGGCCGACTTTGAAATCGATGACCACCAGGCATTTCAGGCGCCGGTGGAAGAACAGCAGGTCCACCCGAAACCAGGCGTCGTCCAGGCGCAGGCGGCGTTGCCGACCCAGGTAGGCGAAGTCATCGCCCAGCTCGAGCAGGAAGTCGGTCAGGTGCCGGATGAGGGCTTCCCGCTCGTGGAAGGTTCGAGCGTCGGGATTGCGAACCGAGAGTAGCCGAACATAGGCGGACCAGGGAAGCGGGAATCGCTGGTCCAGGGCGGCTAGATCAAATTCTGCAGACACTGTCTGCAGAATTGTCTCGGCTGGCCAGGTGCGATGAAAGTTTCTCATTTGAGTAAGGTTGCGCCAGCCGAAGCCATGGCCGAAGCGTCGGGTCAGGGCCGCGGCGGTCCGGGCCTCTTCCAGGAGGGCGACGATGCCCACCTGGATGTCCTGGTAGGTTGCGGGGAGCAAGGAGTCGGCGATCATCGGCCCAGCGGTTCCTGGCCGGCTCCAGCACCAGGGCCCGGCGGTGGCGACGAGGTGAAGCGCCGGTCCCGACCCAGGCTTGGCTCCCTATCCGTTCCGACCACGCGCCCTCCCGCCGATGAAGCACGCACCCGCCGGGTTGCCGGGGCGCTCCAGGAATGGGATGCCGAAGGAGTCCGTGGTGTTCGAGGCTTCCAGCCGGCCTTAGTCGTACTTGACTGGTGTCAGGTACTTAGGATCCTCGTGCCAGTCCCAGTAGGCGGTGCGGATGCGCGTGGTGACCGGGCCGGGCAGCCCGTTCCCCAGGGGCCTGCCGTCGATCCGGGTGATGGGCATGATTCCGCCCGAGGTGCTGGTGATGAAAGCCTCGTCGCAGTCCGCGGCCTCCGTGGCGGGCACCTTGCGCTCCTCTATTGGGATGTCCAGCGCCCGGCAGATCTCCATGGCGGTCCGCCGGGTGATGCCCTGGAGCATGCCCCGGTCGGGCGTGGCCACGTTGCCGTCCCGCACCAGGAACAGGTTGAAGCCCGGGCCTTCCACCAGGTTGCCGCCCAGGTCGCACAGCACCGCGGTCTCGCCCCCCCGCTCGTAGGCGTCGAACAGCCCCGCCGTCAGGTCGAGCCAATGGTAGTTCTTCACGGTCGGATCCACCGAAGCTTCCGGGATGCGCAGCACACGGCTGATGACCAGGTGCAGCCCGGCCTTCTGCTTCTCCAGGCTGGCGATCCAGGGAATGGGCGCCGCGAAGGCGTAGAACTGGTTGTGGCAGTAGCGCGGGTCGCGGTTGTCCGGGGCCAGGGGCGTGCCCCGGGTGCAGATCATCTCCACGTTGGCTTCCCGCATCCCGCTCAGGGCCACGCACTGCACCAGGATCTCCCGGATGAGGTCGATCCCCATGACTTTCATGCGCAGCCGGTCCATGCTCCGGCTGAACCGGGCCAGGTGGGCCTCCAGGCGGAAGAAGCAGCCCTGCCAGACGTGCGCCACATCGTAGGTCACGTCCGACCGGATGAAACCCCAGTCGATGATGGGGATCCGGGCCTCGTTCAGGGGCAGGTACTGGCCTTCCACATACGCCACCCCGTTGGCAAACGTCGGGTTCACGGTCGTATCCACGTACCCTCCTGCGCGCCGGTTCAAGCAGGTTCCTGGGAGATGTCCTGCTTCGATTTTACGATGAACGATTCGACCCGTGCTGGCCGGATCTTCAGATCATCGGGCGGTCGCCCTCCCAGGTGGTCACCAGGCGTCCGGTGATGGGCCGGATGCGGTCGATGGCCGCCTCCACGTCCGCGTCGGCCAGGTCCCGGTGGGTGATGAAGCGCAGGGACCCGCCCACCGGCAGCACCCGCACCTTGGCCTCCTCCAGGATCAGCACCGCCGCGCCGGCGTTGGGCACCGGCACCAGGAGGATGTTGGTCTGGGGCACCGGCACCGTGAAGCCCATCTCCCGCAGACCGTCCGCCAGGCGCCGGGCCTTGGCGTGGTCCTCCCCCAGGCGCGGCAGGTAGTCCAGGGCCACCAGGCCGGCGGCGGCCATCACGCCCCCCTGGCGCACGCCGCCTCCCAGCATCTTGCGCAGGCGCCGGGCCCGGTCCATGGCGTCCCGGGAGCCGCACAGCACCGAGCCCATGGGCGCGCCCAGCCCCTTGCTCAGGCAGACCGACACCGTGTCCACCCCCCAGGCCAGGGCGGACAGGGGCTCCCCCAGGGCGGCGGCGGCGTGCCACAGGCGGGCGCCGTCCAGGTGCACCTTGAGCCCCACCGCCTGGGCCTGCTCCACCAGGGCCCGGTGCTCGGCCCCGGTGAGCGCCGCGCCGCCGGCGAAGTTGTGGGTGTTTTCAAGGCACAGCAGCGCGGTGCGCAGGGCGTAGTAGGGCCCCGGTCTGCCGGCGGCGCGCCACACCTGCATGGGCACGATCCGGCCCGGGCCGCCCTCCCAGGGCAGGGCCTCGGGCATGCCCCCCGCCAGCCAGGCCCCGGTGCCCAGTTCCGAGCCCAGCACGTGGGCCTGGGCCGGGGCCAGGAAGCGGTCGCCCCGCTGCAGGTGGAGCATGAGGGCCAGGAGGTTGGCCATGCACCCGGTGGGGACCCACAGCCCCGCCTCCTGGCCCAGCAGGTCCGCCACCCGCCGCTCCAGGCGGTCCATGGTGGGATCCCGGTCCAGCACGTCGTCGCCCACCTCGGCGGCGGCCATGGCCATGCGCATCTCCGGGCCCGGGCGGGTCACGGTGTCCGAGCGGAAGTCCAGGGTCTTCATGGCCGTCTCCAGGCATCGAGGGGAAAGACAACAGGCTCAAGCGAGACCATCATAGCCCGGGAACCGGGCGCCGCTCCCGGCCGGAGGGCTTGCGCGGCCGTCACCACCGGATCACCCTCGATGCGGACCCGCCGTCCAGGAGCCGCCATGACCCTGTTCCATGCCATGCTGCCCGGCCTCGTGCCCGGCCCGGGGCTCCCATGATCGTCCTGGAGGACCTGCACAAGGCGTTCCTGGTGAAGGACAAGCGCACCCGCGCCCGGCGCCGGATCGAGGCGGTGCGGGGCATCTCCCTGCGGGTGGCCCCGGGGGAGATCTACGGCCTGCTGGGCCCCAACGGTGCCGGCAAATCCACCACGCTGCGCATGATCGCCGGCCTCATGCGGCCGGACCGGGGGCGCATCCTGGTGGGCGGCCTGGACACGGTGCGCCACCCGGAACAGGCCCGGGCCCAGGTGGGCTACCTGGCCACGGACCTGGGCGTCTACGGGCGTTTCACGCCCCGGGAGCTGCTGCGCCTGTTCGGCGAGTTCCAGGGGCTGGAGCCGCGCACCGCCGAGCGCCGGGCCATGCACCTGCTGGAGCTCCTGGACCTGGGCGGGTTCCAGGACATCCGCATGGAAGGCTTCTCCGGCGGGCAGAAGCAGAAGGTCTCCATCGCCCGGGCCCTGCTCCACGACCCCAAGGTGGTGATCTTCGACGAGCCCACCACCGGCCTGGACGTGTTCACCGCAAGGGCCGTGCTGGACCTGCTGCGGGTCATGCGCGACGAGGGCCGCTCGGTGGTGGTGTCCACCCACATCATGCCCACGGTGGAGGCGGTGTGCGACCGGGTGGGGATCCTCTTCGACGGCGTCCTGCACGGGGACGCGCCGCCCCGGGAGATCCTCGCCGGCCGGGGCGTGGCCAGCCTGGACGAGGTGTTCTTCCAGCTGGCGGCCGAAGCCCAGGGGGACCGGCCATGAAGGCCGCCCTCCTGGTCCTCAAGAAAGAGTTCCTGGAACTGTCCAAGGACAAGCGGACCCTGTTCTTCACTTTCGGCATGCCCCTGATCCTGTACCCCCTGATCTTCGCCATGATGGGACGCCTGGGCAGCCACGACGCGGCGCTGCGGGCCGGGAAGGCCAGCCGGGTGTGCCTGGTGGACCCCTCCGGGGTGCTGGCCCCGGCCCTGCGGGACGATCCCCGCCAGTTCCAGCTGGTGCCTCCCCCTCCTGGCGACCTGCGCCAGGCCATCCGGGACCAGAAGCTGGAGATGGAGGTGGAGGTGGAGCCGGACGGGGCGGCCAGGCTGGCCCGCCAGGAAACCCTGCAGGTCAAGGCCCAGTACGACGAGAGCGACGACTCCTCGCGCCTGGCCCTGGACCGCCTGCGGGGGGTGGTCAGGCAGCTGCAGACCCGCTGGGTGCAGGAGCGCCTGCACCGGCTGGGGGCGCCGCCCCAGCTGGCCGAGCCGGTGCGCCTGGAGACCGTCCAGGCCGGGGACCTGGGGCTCGCCGCCGGCAAGATGATCGGCTCCTTCCTGCCCTACCTTCTGATGATCATGATGTATGCGGGCGCCATGCAGCACGGCATCTACGCCACCGCCGGGGAGAAGGAGCGGGGCACCCTCCTGAGCCTGCTGGCCACGCGCCTGCCGCGCACCCAGATCATCCTGGGCAAGCTCCTGTACATCTTCGCCATCGGCATCCTGTCGGCGCTGGTGAACCTGGCCAGCATGGGCCTGTCCGTGGCGCGCCTGCTGGCCTCCGCGGCCGGCCCCGAAGCGCCGGCCCACGCCCAGGCCACCGCCACCGGCCTGGCGGCCCTGGCCACGCCGGGGGTCCTGGGCTTCACCTTCCTGCTGATGGTGCCCCTGGGGCTGTTCTTCGCCAACTTCATCCTGCTGGCGGGCATCCAGGCGCGCACCACCCTGGAAGCCTCCACCGCCCTCACCCCGGGCATCTTCGTGGTGGTGTTCCTGGGGGTTTTTTCCATGGCCCCGGGCATCGAGAAGATGGGGTGGCTGCCGTACGTGCCGGTGCTGAACGTCAGCCTCGCCATCCGCAAATTGTTCAGCCAGCAGGCAAATATGGGGCAATACTGGGTGGCGCTGGCCATGACCCTGGGCCTGGCGGCCCTGATGACCTGGGTCTCGACCCGCATGCTAAACCGCGAGTCCGCGCTATTTCGGCTATAGTGGGAAACGTTATTACATCAGGGGATTCAGCATGGCAACCAAGACGAAAACCTCCGAAGCATCTGCGCCGGCGCCGGAAGGATCGGTGGAGCGGGTTTTCTCCGAGGGCCTGGCGCACCTTGACGCCGGCGACCTGGTTGCCGCCGCCAAGGCCTTCACCTACGTGCAGGAGCAGGCGGTGCACCAGGACCGCCTGAACCTCCTGCGCACCGCCCGCAGCTACCTGGCCGCCATCCAGGCGCGGGTGGAAGAGAAGGGCGAGGCGTCCAAGGAATCCCCCGAGCTGGCGGCGCAGCTGCTGCTCAACCGCAAGGACCCGGCAGGGGCCCTGGCCAAGGTGGCGGCCGGCCTGCAGGCGGCCCCGGACCGGCCCGCCCTGCATTACCTCAAGGCCCTGGCCCACGCCCAGCTGGGCCAGAGCCAGGAATCCGCCGACGCCCTCGCCCGCGCGGCGGAGCTGGACCCCGACCTGCTCTTCCAGTTCCGCCTGGAGCCGGATTTCGAGGCCGTGCGCCACTCCGCGCCCTTCGCGGCGATCATGCGCAGCTGATCCATGAATGCCCCCAGGGGTCTGCACGCCGACCTGCCCCTGCGGGTGGTGGCCATGGGGGGCGGCACCGGCTTGGCGGCCCTGCTGCGGGCGGTCAAGGCGGAAGCGGACCGGGCGCGGGATCCCTGGAAGCTCACGGGCATCGTCACCGTCTCCGACGATGGGGGCTCCAGCGGGCGGCTGCGGGACGAACTGGGCGTCATCCCCCCCGGCGACCTGCGCAACTGCCTGTCCGCCCTCACCCGGGAGGAATCGGTCCTGTCCGACCTGCTGAACTACCGCTTCAAGGGCGACGGTTCCCTGGCGGGGCACTCCCTGGGCAACCTGATGCTCCTGGCCATGGCGGACCTGGCCGGCGACTGGGTGCGGGCCATCCGCCAGCTGTCCGGGGTCCTGGTGACCGTGGGCCGGCTGTATCCCTCCACCCTGGTGCCGGTGGTGCTGCGGGCCGAGGACATGGAAGGGCGGGTGTACTGCGGCGAGACCTCCGTGAACTCGGCCACCCCGCCCCTGGCCCGCCTGTGGGTGGAGCCCCACGACGCCGAGCCGCTGCCGGAGGCGGTCCTGGCCATCCTCAAGGCGGACGTGATCGTGCTGGCCCCGGGCAGCCTGTACACCTCCACCATCGCCGCCCTGCTCATCGCCGAATTGCGGGCGGCGGTGGCCCGCACCGGCCTGCCGGTGATCTACGTGGCCAACCTCATGACCGAACCGGGGGAGAGCGCCGGCATGGACCTGGAGGCCCACGTGGCCAGCATCCAGGCCTACGCCGGCATCGCCCTGCACACGGTCATCGCCAACACCACCCCGCTGCCGCCGGCTCTGCTGCGACGGTATCTCAAGGAGGGCGGCGCACCGCTCCTGGCCGACGCCGGCACGTTGTGCGGCGTGCCGGTGGTGGCCCGCCCCCTGCTCGATCCGGAAGCGGAGATGGCCCGCCACCACCCGGTCCTGCTCAACCGGGCCATCCGGGAAGTGATCGCAACCTTATAGTTACTGGCTCTGGACAGGTTTTCCGACGACAATGGGGCTGCCGCCCCCGGGGCGGCCACGGCGCGGCAGGACGGCAGGAGCGGATCGATGGGCTTGAAGGGCGATCTATCCACCATGGGACTGGAGGACATCCTCCAGTGGCTTGCGGTGGGCAAGAAGACCGGCGTCCTGGAGCTCAAGGGCTTCCTGCACACCAAGCGGGTGTCCTTCGCCGATGGCCGGATCACCAGCGTGTGGTCCTCGGACCCCCGGGAATACCTGGGCCAGTACCTGCTGGCCTTCAACCGGATCACCGAGGAGCAGCTGCGGGAGGCCCTGGCCACCCAGGAGGACGAAAACCAGCTCCTGGGGCGGATCCTGGTGAACCGCCAGCTGATCACCGAGGCGGAGATCCGCCGCATCGTCCAGATGAAGGTGGAGGAGTCCATCTACGACACCTTCCTGTGGACCATGGGCACGTTCGAGTTCCTGGACGGCCAGCCGCCCCCGCAGAGGTCCATGCTCCTCGGCCTGGAAGTGACCGGGGTGGTGCTGGAGGGGGCCCGGCGCATGGACGAGTGGAAGCGCGTGCGCATGGTCATCAAGGGCGGGGACGCGATCCTGGCGGCGGTGCCCGAGGCCATCGCCGAGATGCTGCCCCTGGCCTCCGAGGACGCGGACATCCTGGCCCGCCTGGACGGCTACAAGACCGTGGACCAGCTGGTCATCGAGATGCGGGTGCCGGAGTTCAAGGCCAACAAGCTGCTGTTCGACCTGTGCGAAAAGGGCCTGGCCGCCCTGGTGCATCCCGGGGGCAAGCTGGGGGAGCAGTCCAGCCTGCAGCTGCAGCGGGCCCGCCAGCTGGTGGAGCGCCAGAAGCTGCAGGAAGCCCAGGAGGAGCTGCGCCAGCTGCTGCAGGAACAGCCCAAGCTGCACGAGGCCACGCGCATGCTCCAGGTGGTGGAGCACCTGCTCAACGACCGCATGGTGGACGAGCGCCTGGTGCCGGAACTGGCGATATCAATTGAAGATCTCATGGAGGCCCAGTTGGGGCCCAATGAAGCATTCCTTGCTACCCGGGTGAACGGGGTCTGGAGCATCCACGACATCATCTCCATCTCGCCCTTCCCCCAGGAGGAATGCACAGCGATCTTCTCCAAGCTGATCAAGCGTGGGATCCTCAAAGTCCAGAAACCATCAGGAGGCCTCCAGCCGGAATATGGGCGGTGAGGCCGTCGCCACCGGAGAGGGCCGATGCGCATCTTCCATACCCTGACCATTGCCGCTGCCATCCTGCTGGCTTCCTGGGCCCCGGCCCAGGCCGCCCAGACCGCCCGGGCCAAGCCCCAGAAGCCCAAGGTCTCGGTGGCGGCGCTCCAGGCCCAGATCAAGAAGCTCACCGAGGAACGGGACGATCTGCAGAGCCGCCTGACCGCCACCGAGGGCCTGCAGGAGGACTTGGCCGCGGCCCGGCAGAGCCGCGATCTGGCCCGCCAGGAGGCGGACAACAGCCGCAAGGAGCTGGACCAGATGAAGGCCGCCCTGTCCGAGAACCAGGGCAGCTCCGACACCATCCTCAAGGAGCTGCAGAAGACCAAGGAGGACCTGGAGGCCTCCCAGGCCGCCAACGAGACCCTGCGCACCGACCTTGAGGCGGCCAAGGCCAAGCGGGACGCACCCACCGGCGCGGGCGCCCTGGTGCCCATCACCCCCGAGATCACGCCCGCCCGGCCCCTGAACCTGGGCCGCATCACCCCCAAGGCCAAGAAGATCGACCGGGGCGTGGTGGTGGTGAACGTGCTGGTGAGCGAGAGCGGCGAAGTGCTGGACACCCGCCTGCTCCAGGGCCTGCCCGGCCACGGGGAGTGGATCGACAAGGCCAACGCCACCTGTGTGGAACAGGCCCGCCGGCTGGTGTTCGACCCGGCCCGGGCCGCCGACGGCATAACCAAGGTGCGGGTCTGGCAAGGGGTCGGCTTCATGGTGGACTGATCCCGGGGTATCCGGGTGCCGCCGGGGTTCACATTTCGTAGGTGCCCTTGCCGCTGATGATCACTTTGCCGGGGGTCTTGACCAGGAGCCATTCGTTGGGGACCAGCACGTGGTCTTCCCGGTCGTCCTGGATGGTCACCCACAGGTTGCCGGAAAGACAGCGGATGAGCTGGCCGTCCATATGGGCGAACACCGCCACCCGGTCGTTGGTGACGGTTCCGGAAACCCCGGCCATGGGCCTGACGAGCTCGAGGGCGGCGCGATTCCGGTCCCGGCCGTAGGCTTTCAGGGACTTGCGGGTGGGTGTGGATACCAGTACTTGGAACATGGTTTTTCCTTTCATCCCCGGCTCTCGCCGGGCGGGGTCCATCCCGGGGCCAGGATGGTTTGTCCTCAGCCCGGTGACGACCCGGTTCTTGCTTGGTTGTGGGACACGGTCCCCGTTCCCGCGTTCCGGGTGGGGAACTCGGCGCGGCTAGACCGCCATCTGGCGGGCCAGGGGAGCCACGGTGCCGCTGGCCCGGATCTCATCCAGGCCCGACAGGGCGATGGTGGTCATGGTGCTCTGGATCCCCGGCACCGCGCGGACGCTGTCGAGCGCCTGCTGCAGGGCCGTGGGGCTGGCCAGGCGCAGCTTGGCCACCATGCACCATTCGCCGGTGACCCGGTGCAGGTCCTCCAGCAGTCCGCCCTCGAAGGACAGGCCTGCGACCTGGCGCGCGCAATCGGTGCCGCTGGTGGCGCTGGCGCGGATCCACACGAAGGCGGTGAGGGGCAGGCCCAGGGCCTCCCAGCGGACGCGCGCGCCGTAGCCTCGGATGATGCCCTGGCCCTCCAGGCGCTTGATCCGCTCGAACACCGCCGGGCGGGAAAGGTGCACTTCCCTGGCGATCTGCTCGTGGCTCAGGCGGCCATTGTCCATCAGCACGCTGACGATTTTCCGGTCCATGGCGTCCATGCCCGCCTCCTTGCTCCGTTGCCGACACCAGTTTGGTCCGGGCCAGCGGGATGGCAACCGTTGCGGGCGGATTCCGACGGAACGTCGGCACCGGGCCGGAAAAATCCCAGGACTGGCCGCACCCCCTTGGACGGATCGTCAGGCCCAGCGCACCGCGTACACCGGCGGCAGGTGTTCCGCCACGGTGGTCCAGTCGTCGCCGCCGTCCTCGCTCACCCACAGGGAGCCGGTGGTGGAGCCGAAGGCCAGGCCACGGCCGTCCGCATCCACGTCCAGGGCGTGGCGCAGCACCAGGTCGTAGGCCTGCTCCTGGGGCAGGCCCCGGCGCAGGGTCTCGAAGCTGCGGCCCCCGTCCCGGGTGCGCAGCACCACCACCTTGGCGTCCAGGGGCACCCGCCGCTCGTCCTTGTCCCCGGGCACGAACCAGGCGGTGTCCGGATCCTGGGGATGCACCGCCACCGGAAACCCGAACCCGGTGAGCGCGTCCCCCGGCGCGAATGCATCGGACGGCGCCAGGAGCCGCCACACCGCGCCGCCGTCCGCGGAACGGTAGATGCCGTTGTGGTGCTGGGCCCACAGGGTCTCCGGGCGCGTCGGGCACTGCACCAGGCGGTGCACGTCCTGGATGCGCATGTCCGTCTCCCGCCCGGGAGGCACGTAGGCGGCGCGCATGCCCTGCCCATGGCAGGCCCAGGTCCCGCCCCCGTCCTCGGAGCGCCAGACGCCCCCGCAGGACACGGCCACCGTCACCCGCCGGGCGTCCCGGGGGTCCACGCAGATGGAGTGGATGCCCGGGAAGTCCGCGCCTCCGCCGAGCCATTCCCGCCGGTCCGGATGCTCCCACAGGCCGCGCACCAGGTCCCAGGTGGCGCCCCGGTCCGGCGAACGGAACAGGCCGCCCGGGATGGTGCCCGCCCACAGCAGGCCCTCCTGGTCCGCCAGGCCCGGCTCCAGGGCCCAGAAGCGCTGGAGCTTCCAGGGAATCACCCGGCCCATGGCATCCTTCTCCTCGTAGCCCGCGGGCGGCTCGGGGTAGGCGGGCACACCCACCTCCTCCCAGGTGGCGCCCCGGTCCGGGGAGCGGTGCAGCTTGGCGCCGAAGTGCCCGTGGTCCAGGGCGGCGTACCACAGGCCGTCCCTCGGGTCGGGCAACGTCAAGGTGACGTTGTCCCCCAGGAAGCAGACCCGTTCCACCGGCCACCGGCCGCGCCCGGAACGGCCCAGGCAGAACAGCCCCTTGCGCGTGGAAACAAGCAACCGGTCGGCCATCTCAACCTCCCGAAAGGGCCTGCATGACCGCGACCTCGTCCTCGTCCCCCACCGGATCCCCCAGGCCTTCCCGGTCTCCGGAGGGCCGTCCGTTCACGAACACCACCATGTGCCTGCGCAGGGTTCCGTGCTCGTCCAGCACATAGCCGCGCAGGCGGGGATAGCGGGCGAAGGCCGCCTCCAGCGCTTCCCGGGCGGTGCGCCCCGGCACCTGGCAGGGAGGGCAGGGCACGTGCCGCTGGAGGTTGGCTGTGAAGACCACGCGAGCCATCAGGCGGCCAATATGGGTCCTCTCGAGGCGTCAGGGAAGGGGTCCGGATAGACTGAAACCATGAACAAAACCCGTCTGGGGGTGCTCCTGGGCATCACCCTGTCCATCCTGTGGGGGATCTCCTTCCTGAGCATCAAGGTGGCCGTGGTGGAGATCCCGCCCATGACCATGGCCGTGTACCGCTTCGCCATCGCCGTGGCGGTGCTGCCGGTGGTCGCCCGCCTGGGCGGGGAGCGGCTGAGGGTGGCCCGGGCGGACCTGCCGGTGCTGGTGGCCGGCGGCTTGACCGGCGTAACCCTGTATTTCCTGGGGGAGAACCACGGCGTCGCCCTGCTCACCGCCTCCGAGTCCTCCCTGGTGGTGAGCCTCATCCCCGTGGCGGCGGTGCTGGCCGAACGGGCGTTCATGGGCCGGCGGGTGGCGGCCAAGGTGTACCGGGGCGCCATCCTCTCCACCCTGGGCGTGGCCCTCATCTTCGCCCGTTCCGCCGGCACCTCCAGTTCCCGCCTGGGCTACCTGTACATGCTCCTGGCCTGCGCCGCCTGGGTGGCGTACGGCCTGGTGACCCACCGGGTGGCCAGCCGCTACGGCATCCTGTGCATCTCCTTCTGGCATTGCCTGTTCGGACTCCTCGGGTGCATCCCCTTCGCCCTCACCGAAGCGTCGGGCTGGCGCGTTCCGGGCACGGTCGCGGTCCTGAACGTCCTGTACCTGGGTCTGGCCTGCTCGGCCCTGGCCTTCTGGCTGTACATCGGCAGCCTGAACTGCCTGGGCCCCGCGGTGGCGTCCATCTTCATCAACGTGGTTCCCGTCGTGTCCGTGGCCGCTTCCTACCTGTTCCTGGGCGAGCGCCTGCACTCCCTCCAGCTGGCGGGCGGGGCCGTGGTGGTGGCTGGGGTGTTCCTGGCCACGGCACCCGGGGGCAGCGCCTGGGGGACCGCGCCGGACCGCAACCGGGACGCCCGCGGCCGCACCTGACGATTCGACCCGGCACCGTTGCAAGGATCCTGCACAGAACGCCCGTGCCGGATCCCAGCTACCGTACCGGCAGCTAGGTGATGGGCGTCCCGGCCGGCACCGGCTCCTGGGGGCCCAGCAGGACGCAGGTGCTCCCGTCCTCGGTCTCGGCGCACAGGAGCATGCCTTCGGAAACCTGGCCGGCGAACTTGGTGGGCTTGAGGTTGGTGAGCACCACGATGGAGCGGCCCAGGATCTGGTCCGCCCCATAGTAGGGCACCAGGCTGGTGACGATCTGGATGGGTCGTTCGAAGCCCACCTCCACCTGCAGGCGGTACAGCTTCTCGGTCTTGGGGACCCGCTCCACCTCCAGCACCCGGCCCACCCGCAGGGCCAGCTTCTTCCAGTCATCGAACAGGATGGTCTCCATGGGGCGCCTCGCCGGATCCGGTGGATGGATCCATCCAACCTATCATGTGCTTCCTGGCCCGGTTCCGAGTAATCTGGAGAAGGCAAGTCACCTGCCGTGGCGGCATTCGACCAACCGGCCGGAAGACTCTGCGCCGTCCCGGGGAGGTTCCATGCATCCGTCCAGCGCTCCTTCCACCGTCATCCAGCGCCACTACAGTCTCGGCGACGCGCGCCTGTACCTGGCCACCGCCGCCATGGTGGTGGGGAACCTGGCGCTGCCCTACGCGGTGCACCGGGTCCCCGACGCCGGGCCGATGCTGATGCCCATCCTGTTCTTCACCCTCATCGCCGGGTGGCGCTACGGGCTCAAGGCGGCCGTGCTCACGGCGGCCCTCTCGCCCCTGGTCAACCACCTGCTCACCGGCATGCCCCCGGCCTTGGCCCTGCGCGGCCTGGTCCTGCAGTCGCTGGCGCTGGGCGTCCTGGCCGCCCTGGCCGGCCTGCGGGGCCTGCGCCCGAACCTGGCCAACCTGGCCCTGGTGGTGGCGATCCACCAGGCGATGGTGCTGGCTCCGGTGCTCATCGACACCGGCGCGGCCGCCGCCCTGGCCGGCCTGCGCCTGCACGCGCCGGGGATCCTGCTGCAGGTCCTGGGCGGCTGGGCGATGCTCCAGATGATGGTGCGCAGCCAACCGGATCCCACCGCTGAAATCTAGCGGGCTTCCCGGACGTCTGCGGTGCGGCAGGCGGCCAGGGGCGCCAGGTAGCAGACGAAGCCTGCCGCCAGGAGGGCCATGGCCGCCCGGAGGCCCACCAGGTCCGCCAGGACCGAGCCCAGCATGGGGCCCACCATGATGCCCAGGGAGAAGGTGATGTTCAGGAGCGAGAACACCGAGCCATAGGCGGTTCCGCCCTTGCGCTCCACCAGGCGGGACACGGCGGGGCTGCAGGGGGACATGAGCAGGCTGCAGGTGCTGCCCAGGGCCAGCATGAAGGGATAGACCGCCCCCCGCCCGGGCAGGAACGGCGCCGCCAGCAGCAGGGCCGCGCCCAGCACCAGTCCCAGGCGCAGGGGCGGGACGGCGCCCCGGCGGTCCACCCAGTGCCCCACCAGGGGCGAGGTGAACATGGCGGCCAGGGCCGCGCTGGCGAAGGCCAGGCCCAGGAACATGCCCAGGTTGGCGCCGGCGAACACCACGCTCATGGCCTTGCCCCGCTGCCCGGCGGGGAAATGGTCGGCCAGCAGGGCCATGCCCGCCACCCAGGTGGCGGCGGCGGCCACCCCCTGGAACACCCTGGCCAGCAGCAGCAGGGCGAAACTGCCGGCCCCGGCGAACAGGACCGTGGCCGCGCCGAGGCCCACCAGCCCGCCCAGGAAGGGCCCCCGCCGGCCGCTGCGGTCGGCCCAGGTGCCCAGGGGCAGGGTGGCCAGGAGCAGGGCCCCCGCGTAGCTGCCGAACAGCACCCCCAGTTCGGTCTGGTTCAGGCCGTGGATGCGGGCGTACTCCGGCAGCAGGGGCGGGAGCATGGCGTACACCAGGGAATCGGTGAGGAACGCCAGCCCCACCACCACCAGCGCCGCGGGCATGGGTGCAAGCAAACGATTCATTATTCATTACCTTGTTCCATCCCAAGGGAAACAGGGCCAGGAGGCCCCGCACGCTTCGGAATGGGTGAACCTTCAACCTTTAGATGGCCCGGCCCGGCGCCAGGTTCCCGGCGGCTCCCCTGCCGAATGAGGTAAAGTAAAAAAGGGTGCGGTTTACCCATTCGGGACCGGCGCCTGGAGCGTTCCGGCATCCGCCGATGGAGAGACATTTCCCTTGAGTTGTTCAATCTGTTCCCTTGGTTTCAAGCGATCGTCCAGCCTCCTGCTCAAGGTCGCCCTGGTTCTGGGCCTGGCGGCGGTCGGGCGGGCCCAGGAGGCCATCGCCGCCTATCCCCTGGAGCCGTCCGGCTTCAGCCCCATCACGGTGGTGGACCAGCAGGGGCGGGCGGTGGGGCGGATCCTGCCGCAGCGGCGCTACTGGGTGCCCATCGACCGGGTCCCGGCGTTCCTGCAGCAGGCCCTGCTGGCGGTGGAGGACGCGCGCTTCTACGAGCACGGGGGCATCGACCTGCGCGGCATCGCCCGGGCGGCGGTGAAGGACCTGCTCAAGGGCAAGCTGGCGGAGGGGGGCTCCACCATCACCCAGCAGCTGATCAAGAACAAGTACCTCAGCTCGGAGCGGTCCCTGGACCGCAAGGTCAAGGAAGCCCGCATGGCCATCGAGTTCGAGAAGAAGTACACCAAGCGCCAGATCCTGGAGATGTACTTCAACGAGATCTATTTCGGCAGCGGGGTCTCGGGGATCGCCCAGGCGGCCCGGCTGTACTTCAACAAGAGCGCCGAGGAGCTCAGCGACGCCGAGTGCGTTTCCCTGGCCGGCGTGCCCAAGAACCCCGGGCGCTACAACCCCCTGGGCAAGCCCGCGGACGTGGCCGCCCGGCGGGACGTGGTGCTCCAGCGCCTGGTGGACCTGAAGCTCATCACGCCCCAGCGCGGCCAGGAGCTGAAGGCCCGGCTTCCGGCGGCCCAGGGGCCGGGCCTGGCGCCGGCCTACCTGGGCCGGATCCGGGATGAACTGGTGCAGCGCTATGGGGAAGACCGGGCGGAGCAGGGGGGCCTGGAGGTGACCGCCGCCCTGGACCTGGATCTGCAGAAGCAGGCCGAGCGGGCCCTGGCGGACGGCGTCAAGGGCCTGGCCCCGGGCCTGCAGGGAGCCCTGGTGTGCATGGATCCCGCCACCGGCGACGTGCTGGCGGCGGTGGGCGGCGTGGGCGCCGGCTCCGCCGGCATCAACCGGGCCTTCAACAGCCGGCGCCAGACCGGCTCGGCCATCAAGCCCCTGATCTACGCCGCGGCCCTGGAGCAGGGGATCACCGCCGCCAGCGTCTGGAACGACACCCCGGTGGCCTACACCGGCGCCGAGGGCAAGGTGTGGAAGCCCCAGAACTACGGCCGGGAGCATTTCGGCGACCTGACCCTGCGCCAGGCCCTGGCCCACTCCAGCAACGTGGTGACGGTCAAGCTCCTGGAGCGGGTGGGCGTGCCCCACTTCCTGGACCTGGCCACCAGCCTGGGCCTGCCCCTGCGCGCCCAGGACGGCCTGTCCCTGGCCCTGGGCACCGGCGACGTGACCCTGGACGGCCTGGTGCGGGCCTACGCCGCCCTGGCCGCCGGCGGGACCGAACCCCAGGCCCGCACCATCCTGCGCATCCACGACCGGCGCACCGGGACCTGGATCGACCAGGGCACCGCCGTGTCCCCGGTCATGGACCCGGGCGCCGCCTTCGTCACCACCCAGATGCTCAAGGACGTGCTCACCTACGGCACCGCCAAGAACCTGCACCGGTTCGCCCAGACCCGCCCCTGCGCCGGCAAGACCGGCACCACCGAGAACTATGTGGACGCCTGGTTCGTGGGCTACACGCCCCAGCTGGTGGCCGGGGTCTGGGTGGGCTTTGACCAGCCCAGGCCCGTGGGCCGCGGGTTCACCGGGGGCTCGGCGGCCGCGCCCATCTGGGCCCGCTTCATGGCCCAGGCGGTGGCCGGGCGCCCGCCGGTGGACTTCCCCATGCCGGACACGGTGGTCGCCGCCACCCTCGACCCGGAGAACGGGCTCCTGGCTACGGACGGATGCCCGGACAAGCAGGTGGAGTTCTTCCTGAAGGGCACGGAGCCCACCCAGTACAGCCCCAAGTACGGCCCGCCCCCGGTGCCGGTACAGCCGGCCGAGCCGACGGCACCCGGGGAGGCCGTGCCTGGGCCCGTCCCCACGGCGCCGCCAGCGCCAGGGCCGGCACCTGCACCTGCGCCTGGGCCGGCCGCGCCAGGGCCGACCGCGCCTGGCTCCGTTCCAAACTAGTCACGCCGGGTGCAACCCGGGCTTTTCCTTAATCGATCCGGCAGGTCACGTCCCCCTGGGCCCACGCCTGGCAGCCCAGGCGCTGGTCGGGCTTGGCCTTGAGGATCTTCAGGATGCGCGTCTCCGCCGCGCCCATGGGGGTGAGGTGCTCGCCGCCGGTCTCCACGGTCACCAGGCAGGTGCCGCACCGGGCGTGGCCGCCGCAACGGTGGTTCAGCGCCACTTCGCCCCTGGCCGCCGCGGCCAGGATCGGGGCCTCCCGCTCCAGGGCGATCTCCCCCACGTGCCTGCCTTTGAATACCACCTTGATCATGGGCGCTCGCAAGAAATAGATGGGCCGGGATGGACCGGCCCTGGCCTAGTCTAGAGTGATCCGGGGGGCCCTGGGAAGGCTTGGGCGGATGGGCGCACGGACGGTTTAACGAAACTTTGATGTTTCCCGGCCCAACGTTAACGCCCTCTTGACGTCCTAACCGCGATGCTGGAGCCTGCGGCGGGCGGCCCGTTATGCCCTGGAGGGCGGTATGACCTGGATGCAAATCTTGGCGGGGATCCTGGCCCTGGGCCTGCTGGCCTACCTGGGCATCGCCCTGCTGCAGCCGGAGCGGTTCCAATGACCTCCAACAGTCTGCTGCAGTTCGCGATCTTCCTGGGGGCGCTGCTGGTCCTGGCCAAGCCCCTGGGCGAGTACATGGGCCGGGTGTTCCAGCAGGAATCCACCTTCCTGGACCCGGTGCTGCGCCCGGTGGAGCGGGGCATCTACCGCCTGGCCGGAATCGCCCCGGACGACCGCATGGACTGGAAGGCGTACACCTGGGCCATCCTCCTGTTCAGCCTGCTGAGCTTCGCCTTCCTGGTCGCCCTGCAGCGCCTGCAGCACCTGCTGCCGTTCAACCCCAACCACCTGGGGCCGGTGCCCTGGGGCATCGCCCTGAACACCTCGGTGAGCTTCCTCACCAACACCAACTGGCAGGCCTACGGCGGCGAGACCACCATGAGCCACCTGACCCAGATGCTGGGCCTGGCGGTGCTCAACTTCACCTCCGCCGCCAAGGGCATGGCGGTGGTGGTGGTGCTGGCCCGGGGCCTGCGCCGGCGCAAGGCCACCAACCTGGGCAGCTTCTGGGTCGACCTCACCCGCATCACCCTCTACATCCTGCTGCCCCTGGCCATCCTCTGGGCCCTGGTGTTCATGAGCCAGGGCATGGTCCAGACCCTGGGGCCCGACCCGGTGGCCAGGCTGCTCTCCCCCATCGCCGGCCCAGGCGGCAAGACCCTCCTGGAGCAGGTGATCGCGGTGGGCCCGGTGGCCTCCCAGGAAGCCATCAAGCTGCTGGGCACCAACGGCGGCGGCTTCTTCAACGCCAACTCGGCGCACCCGTTCGAGAACCCCACCGCCTTCACCAACTTCCTCTCGGTGCTGGCGATCCTGATCATCCCCGCCGCCCTCTGCCACTCGTTCGGGCGCATGGTGCGCGACCGCCGCCAGGGCTGGGCGGTGCTGGCGGCCATGTCGGTGCTGTTCGTGATCTTCCTGGGCATCCTGCACACCTCCGAGCAGAAGCCCAACCCGGCCTTCCGGTCCCAGCCGGTGGCCCAGAACGTGATGACCACGCCGGGCCAGGAGCAGCCCGGAGGCAACCTGGAAGGCAAGGAGGTGCGCTTCGGCATCACCGGCACCAGCCTGTTCGCCACCGCCACCACCGGCACCTCCTGCGGCGCCGTGAACGCCATGCACGACTCCTTCACCCCCATGGGCGGCCTGGTGGCCATGCTGCAGATCCAGCTGGGGGAGGTGGTGTTCGGCGGCGTCGGTTCGGGCCTCTACACCATGCTGGTGTTCGCCATCATCGCCGTGTTCATCGCCGGGCTGATGGTGGGCCGCACGCCGGAGTACCTGGGCAAGAAGGTGGAGGCCTTCGAGACCAAGATGGCCTCCCTGGTGATCCTGATCCCGGCCTGCTCGGTGCTGGTGTGCACCGCCGTCGCCGTGCTGGTGCCGTCGGCCCTGACCAGCCTGTCCAACCCCGGCGCCCACGGCTTCAGCCAGGTCCTCTACGCCTTCAGCAGCGCCTCCAACAACAACGGCAGCGCCTTCGCGGGGCTGAACGCCAACACCCCCTTCTTCAACACCGCCACGGCCATCGCCATGCTCCTGGGCCGGTTCGGCACCATGATCCCGGTCCTGGCCATCGCCGGGTCCCTGGCCCGCAAGAAGCGCACCCCGCCCGGAGCCGGGACCCTGCCCACCCACGGCCCCCTGTTCGTGGCCCTGCTGGTGTCGGTGGTCCTGATCGTGGGCGCCCTGACCTTCATCCCGGCCCTGGCCCTGGGCCCCATCGTCGAACAGCTTTCGCTCGTCTGAGACCCGGCCCATGCGCACCTCCACTTCCTTCGGCGAACTCCAACCCAGGCCCCTGTTCGAGGGTGCCATCGTGAAGCGGGCCGTCTGGGCCTCCTTCGCCAAGCTCAACCCGGTCCACCAGCTCAAGAACCCGGTGATGTTCACGGTCTGGATCGGCAGCTCCCTCACCACCCTGCTGTACTTCCAGGCCCTGCTGGGCCGGGGCGAAGCGCCCCCGGCGTTCATCCTGGCCATCACCCTGTGGCTGTGGTTCACCCTGCTGTTCGCCAATTTCGCCGAGGCCATGGCCGAAGGGCGGGGCAAGGCCCAGGCGGAGAGCCTGCGCAGGGCCAAGCGTGACGTCACCGCCAAGCGCCTCAAGGGCAGCGCCCACGGCGACCCCTGGGAGCCCGTGGGGGCCACCGCCCTGCGCATGGGGGACATCGTCCTGGTGGAAGCGGGCGACACCATCCCCGGGGACGGGGACGTGGTGGAAGGGGTGGCGTCCGTGAACGAATCGGCCATCACCGGCGAATCGGCCCCGGTGATCCGGGAGTCCGGCGGCGACCGCTGCGCCGTCACCGGCGGCACCCTGGTGCTGTCGGACTGGCTGGTGGTGCGCATCGCCTCCAACCCCGGGGACACCTTCCTGGACCGCATGATCGCCATGGTGGAAGGGGCCAAGCGCCAGAAGACGCCCAACGAGATCGCCCTGGACATCCTGCTGGCGGCCCTAACCATCATCTTCCTGCTGGCTACCGCCACCCTGCTGCCCTATTCCGTCTTCAGCGTCAAGGCCGCGGGCCAGGGCAGCCCGGTGTCCATCACCGTGCTGGTGGCCCTGCTGGTGTGCCTGATCCCCACCACCATCGGCGGGCTGCTCTCGGCCATCGGCATCGCCGGCATGGACCGGATGGTCCAGGCCAACGTCATCGCCACCTCCGGGCGGGCGGTGGAGGCGGCCGGGGACGTGGACGTGCTGCTCCTGGACAAGACCGGCACCATCACCCTGGGCAACCGCCAGGCGGTGGACTTCATCCCCGCCGAAGGGGTGTCGGTGGCGGACCTGGCCGACGCCGCCCAGCTCTCCAGCCTGGCGGACGAGACCCCCGAGGGGCGCAGCATCGTGGTGCTGGCCAAGGAACAGCTACGGCCTGCGGGAGCGGGAGATCCAGGCCCTGGGCGCCCAGTTCATCCCGTTCACGGCCCAGACCCGCATGAGCGGGGTGACCCTGGACGGGCGGGAGATCCGCAAGGGCGCCGTGAGCGCCATCGAGGCCTAGGTGCAGACCCAGGGCGGCGGCTTCCCCGAGACCCTCAAGGCCGAAGTGGACACCATCTCCCGCCAGGGGGGCACGCCCCTGGTGGTGGCCGAGGCGCGGCCCGGGGGCATGGCCCGGGCGCTGGGGGTGATCCACCTCAAGGACATCGTCAAGGGCGGCATTCAGGGAGCGCTTCGCGGAGCTGCGGGAGATGGGCATCACGACCGTGATGATCACCGGCGACAACCCCCTCACCGCCGCCGCCATCGCCGCCGAGGCCGGAGTGGACGACTTCCTGGCCCAGGCCACCCCCGAGAACAAGCTCAAGCTCATCCGGGACTACCAGGCCGGGGGCCGGCTGGTGGCCATGACCGGGGACGGCACCAACGACGCCCCGGCCCTGGCCCAGGCGGACGTGGCGGTGGCCATGAACACCGGCACCCAGGCCGCCAAGGAGGCCGGGAACATGGTGGACCTGGACTCCAACCCCACCAAGCTCATCGAGATCGTGCGCATCGGCAAGCAGATGCTCATGACCCGCGGCTCCCTGACCACCTTCAGCATCGCCAACGACGTGGCCAAGTACTTCGCCATCATCCCCGCCGCCTTCGCGGTCACCTATCCCAAGCTGGGGCTCCTGAACGTCATGGGCCTGCACAGCCCCGACAGCGCCATCCTCTCGGCGGTGATCTTCAACGCCCTGGTCATCGTGACGCTGATCCCCCTGGCCCTGCGGGGGGTCGCCTACCGGCCCCTGGGCGCGGCGGCGGTGCTGCGGCGCAACCTGCTGGTCTACGGCGTGGGGGGCATCCTGGTCCCCTTCGTCGGCATCAAGGTCATCGACCTGGCCCTGGTGGCCGCCCGCCTGGTTTGAGGCAGTCATGTCCATGCTCCGTCCCGCCCTCGTCACCGTCGCCGCCCTCACCCTCATCACCGGCCTGGCCTACCCCCTCGCCATGACCGGGGTGGGCGCCCTGGCCTTCCCCCGCCAGGCCCAGGGCAGCCTCATCGTCAGCCATGGCCACGTGCTGGGCAGCCGCCTCATCGCCCAGCAGACGGAGGATCCCAGGTACTTCTGGGGCCGCCTCTCGGCCACCGGCGACTATCCCACCAACGCCGACAACTCCGGCGGGTCCAACCTGGCCCAGAGCAACCCGGACCTGGCCAAGGCCGCCCAGGCCCGCGTCAAAGCCCTGCGTGCCGTGGACCCGGACAACCCGGCGCCGGTGCCCGAGGACCTGGTGACCGCCTCCGGCAGCGGGCTGGACCCCCACATCACCCCCGCCGCCGCCGAGTACCAGGTGCGCCGGGTGGCCAAGGCCAGGGGCCTGGCCGAGGCCCAGGTGCGCCAGATGGTGCGCCGGGCCAGCTCCGGCCGGTTCCTGGGCCTGCTGGGAGAACCCCGGGTGAACGTGCTGGTGCTCAACCTGTCCCTGGACGGCGTCAACCCATGACCATGATCTGGTTCCTCCCCATCGGGCTGGTGATCGGCCTGGCCGGAACCCAGACCTCCCTCAAGGCCCGCCACTTCGCCAAGAACAACCGGGCCGAGCGGGCCTGGTGGCTGCTCCTGGTGCTGGCCTGGATGCCGACGCTCTGCTGGATCGCGGCCCAGTTCATCGTCCAGGGCTAAACTGTCGAGGTAAAGGAGACATCCCGTGGCGCTGCCGTCCCAGGCGTTGCCGGCCAGGCTGGACAGCCAGCGCCTGCTCACCGCCCTGGGCGCCGTGGCCCTGGCCACCCTCACCGGGCTGTTGATCTTCCGCTTCCTGGACCTGGCGGACGTGGCCATGCTCTTCGTGCTGTGCATCACCGTCGTGGCCACCCGCTGCGGGCGCTGGGCGGCCGTCACCGCCTCGGTCCTGAGCGTCGCCTGCCTGGACTACTTCTTCATCCCGCCCCGGTACACCTTCGCGGTCCAGGACATCCGCCACGTGGGGACCTTCGCGGTCATGCTGGGGGTGGGCTGGGTGGTGGCGGACCTGGCCGAGCGCATCCGCACCCAGACCCGCCAGGCCCTGGACCGGGAGCAGCACACCAACGCCCTGTACCGGCTGGGTGCGGCCCTGGGGGAAGGGGGCGACGCGGAGGCCGTCCAGGCCCGGGCCGAGGCGCACATCCGCCAGACCCTGGGCACCCCCGCCCTGGTCCTGCTGGCGGACCGGAACGGCCAGCTGCGGCCCCGGCCGGAGGCGGAACTGGCCCTGCAGCCCGACGAGCTGGGACTGGCCCAGTGGTCCATGGACCAGCGCGACCCCGCCGGCCATGGCACGGCCAAGGTCCCCGGGGCCCGGTGCCTGTTCCTGCCCCTGGTGGCGGAGGAGACGCCCGTGGGGGTGCTGGCGCTGGGCCCGGGGCCGGACGCGCCCCGCAGCGGCTCCCGCCCCGATGGCCTGACCCTGGCCCTGGCCTCCCAGGTGACCCTGGCCCTGGCGCGGGCCCGGCTGGCGGAGGAGCGGGCCGAAGCCCGGCGCCGGGCCGACCACGAGCAGCTGCGCAGCACGCTCCTCTCCAGCGTGTCCCACGACCTGCGCACCCCCCTGGGCACCATCACCGGCGCCACCACGTCGCTCCTGGCCCCAGGGCCCGAAGCCAACCCCGACGACCAGCGCATGCTGCTCCTGAGCATCCACCAGGAATCCTGCCGCCTGGAGCAGCTGGTGAACAACCTGCTGGACCTGACCAAGCTGGAGTCCGGCCCGGTGCAGGTGAAGAAGGAGTGGGTGCCCCTGGAAGAGGTGGTGGGCGCGGCCGTGAGCCGGCTGGAAGAGCGTTTGGGCGACCGGCCCCTGGCCCTGGACCTGAAGGAAGCCTGGGCGCCCCTGGACCCGGTGCTCCTGGAACAGGTTCTGATGAACCTCCTGGACAACGCCCTCAAATTCAGCCCGCCGGGCAGCCCCATCGCCATCGCCACCGGGACCTGGAGCGACCAGGCCTGGCTGACGGTGGAGGACGCGGGACCGGGGTTCGTGCCGGGAGAGGAGGAGACCGTGTTCGAGAAGCTGCGCCGGGGCAGCCGTTCCGGCTCGGTGCCCGGGGCGGGCCTGGGCCTGGCCATCTGCCGGAGCATCGCCCAGGCCCACGGGGGTACCATCGTGGCCTCCAACCGCTCCCAGGGAGGCGCCTGCATCACCCTGACCCTGCCCTTGGAGGGGACGCCCCCGGCGCTGCCCCAGGAAGGCTCGCCGCCATGAACGCCGACCACCCCGTGATCCTGGTCATCGAAGACGACGCGCCGCTGCGGCGCTACCTGCGGGCCACCCTGCAGGCCTACGGGTACGGCGTGCAGGAGGCGGCCACCGGCGCCGAGGGCCGGGACCTGCTGGCGCGCACGGACCCGGACGTGGTGCTCCTGGACCTGGGCCTGCCGGACGTGGACGGCCTGGACCTGACCCAGGAGTTCCGCGGCTGGAGCCATGTTCCCATCATCGTGGTGAGCGCCCGGGGCAAGGAGGAGGACAAGATCGGGGCCTTGGACCTGGGCGCCGACGACTACCTCACCAAGCCCTTCGGCTCCGGCGAGCTGCTGGCCAGGATCCGGGTGGCCCTGCGCCGGGGCGCCGGCTCCGCCGGCACCGAGCCGGTGGTGGAGGCGGGCCCCCTGAAAGTGGACCTGGCCAACCGGGAGGTGTCCCTGGACGGCGTGCCCGTGCACCTGTCCCCCAACGAGTACGGCCTGCTGGCGGCGCTGGTGCGCAACGCCGGCAAAGTGCTCACCCACCAGCAGCTGCTGCAGGAAGTGTGGGGCGGCATGCCGGCCGCCCAGTCCACCTACCTGCGGGTGTACATGGCCAGCCTGCGCAAGAAGCTGGAGCCGGACCCGGGGCGGCCGCGGCTACTGCTCACCGAGCCGGGGGTCGGTTACCGGCTGAAGGCCTGACGGAGGCTCCCCTCCGAAGCCGTCACCTCGCTAGAATGGCAATGGCCCTATAGCTCAGCGGTCAGAGCCGGCGGCTCATAACCGCTTGGTCCAGGGTTCGAATCCCTGTGGGGCCACCAGCAATCAATCCGAGGAAGTCCGGAGAAGCCCGAAACGCCTTGATAAACAAAGCTGTTTCGGGTTTCTTGTGTCCGGTGAAGCTTCTCGCCGACCCTTGAAATCTGGGGGCACCTGGGGGCATATTTGGGGGCAACTCACCCATGTCGACCGGGAGATGCCCCCATGCCGCTCACAGACGTAGCCCTCCGTAAGATAAAGCCGGGGTTGAAAACGGTCCGGATGGCTGACGAAAAGGGGCTGTACCTTGAAGTTGCCCCCAGCGGGGGCACCTGGTGGCGCCTCAAATACCGATTCGACGGAAAGGAGAAGCGCCTTTCCTTTGGCGTCTACCCCGAGGTGAGCCTGAAGGAAGCCCGGGAACGGCGGGACGAGGCGCGGGGGATGCTCCGTGATGGAATAGATCCCAGCGCCAACCGGAAGGCCCGGAAAACCGCTGAAGAGAAGGCGGGGGCCGACAGCTTCGAGGTGGTGGCACGGGAGTGGCACGTCAAGTTCTCGCCGACCTGGGATTCCTTGAAATACCGGGACATCACCCTGCGCCGGCTGGAACTCAACGTGTTCCCCTGGCTCGGCAAGCGGCCCATCGCGGAGATCACCGCCCCTGAACTGCTGACGGTAATCCAGAGAATCGAGGAGCGGGGGGCCATCGACACGGCCCATCGGATCCTGGGGCTCTGCGGCCAGATCCTGCGGTTTGCCATCGCCACATCGCAGGGCTGAGCGGGATATTTCCCATGACATCCACGACGCCATCACCCCTCGCCAGGTGGAGCACTTCGCGGCCACCACCGAGCCGCGGCGCCTGGCTGAGATCCTGCGGGCCTTGGACGGGTACCGCGGATCCCCGCAGGTCAAGTTCTCCATGCGCCTGGCCCCCCTGGTCTTCGTCCGTCCGGGCGAACTGCGCCATGCCCTCTGGACGGATTTCGACCTGGAGGCCGGGGAGTGGCGCTACCTCGTGACCAAGACTCAGACCCCGCACATCGTTCCGCTGGCGGCCCAGGCGGTGGCCATCCTCAAGGACCTCCGGCCGATGACAGGGCGCGGACGCTACGTGTTCCCGAGCGCAAGAACGGTAGCCCGGCCCATGAGCGACAACGCGATCCTGGCGGCCATGCGCAGGATGGGGATCGGCGAGGACGAGATGACCGGCCATGGGTTCCGGGCCGTGGCGCGGACCATCCTGGACGAGGTGCTTGGATTCCGGCCGGACATCATCGAGCACCAGCTGGCCCACACGGTGAAGGACCCGAACGGACGCGCTTACAACAGAACGGCGCACCTTGCGGAGCGCCGGGTGATGATGCAGCGATGGGCAGACTACCTGGATGAACTGAAACAGAC